>NZ_CM173544.1:0-4800000 GCF_057787885.1 Glaciimonas sp. OK215 | reverse complement strand
GTGAAGGGAAGTTTGTGACCACCCGCCAGATCCGTGATCGTCTGGACCGCGAATTGAAGGGCAACATGGCCTTGCGCGTGGTACAGGCTGAGAACGACGATTCGACATACGAAGTGTCCGGTCGCGGCGAATTGCATCTGACCATTCTGATCGAAAACATGCGTCGTGAAGGTTTCGAACTGGCTGTTTCGCGTCCTCGCGTTGTGTACAAGATGGTAGACGGTGTGCGTCAAGAGCCGTACGAAAACTTGACAGTCGATGTCGAAGAAACGAACCAGGGCGGTGTCATGGAAGAGCTGGGTCGCCGTCGTGGCGATTTGCAGAACATGGAACCGGACGGCAAAGGTCGTGTACGTCTGGAATATCGTATTCCTGCGCGCGGCTTGATCGGCTTCCAGGGCGAATTCATGACACTGACGCGCGGCACCGGCTTGATGAGCCACGTGTTCGACGAATACGCGCCGGTCGACAACAGTAAGAGCGAATTGGGTGGTCGTCGCAATGGTGTGCTGGTTTCTCAAGACGATGGCGCTGCAGTTGCTTACGCTATTTGGAAACTGCAAGAACGCGGCCGCATGTTCGTCAGCCACAATGATCCAGTGTACGAAGGCATGATCATCGGTATTCACTCGCGCGATAACGATCTGGTGGTTAACCCGATCAAGGGTAAGCAACTGACCAACGTGCGTTCGTCGGGTACCGATGAAGCGGTGCGTCTGGTGCCGCCTATCCAGATGTCTTTGGAGTATGCGGTTGAGTTTATCGAGGACGACGAACTGGTCGAAATCACACCGAAGAGCATCCGTCTGCGTAAGCGTTATTTGAAAGAAAACGATCGTAAAAAAGCATCGCGCGACGCTTGATCCAGCGACGCATTAAGTCGGGCGGCGAAGCATAGTCGCCAGCTGATTTTGCTGCCGGTGTGCGGCTTAAGTGGCACCCAGGTAGTACCAACCCGTTAAATTTGTGAGGCGAACCGCCATGCAGATTTGACGGGTTTTTATTTGGTGAGGTCAAATAGCGATGCGGCTGCGCTGTTTCCCCGGACGCGGAAAAACTTCCTGCCAGGCATCTCATATCCGGCCTGATTGTCTATCCCATCGCCATGTTCCAGTCTTCCAACTGCTCCATGGAGTGTACCGTTAAGGTAAAAATGGGGGTGACCATCTAAGGTGTAAAATACATTCCATAGGGCAGCACAATCTCAACCGTGGTCGAGTGTGCTGAATGGGATGCCTGGCGGCTTATTGCTGCGTCAGGTGCGCCGCATCCGGCTCGACAGCCCACAATTTTTGGGGAGGCGCTATGGACTTAATTCCATTCGAAAAAGTCGCGATATGGGAAGCAAGAGCTGTACTCGATGAAGATGACCTGCGTGTCAGGCAAGAAAAAAACTGGGAGCACCTGCGTCGCTTGGCAGGTCCCTCTGATTTGAAATTGGAGGAGGCAACCTATAACTGGCTGCTGACGTTGCCTACCGAGGTCTGGCCCCTATGGTTAGTGAAAATTTTTCCGCGTATCGCCAACCATTTTGCTGAAGTCTGGATGAGGCCTTCGGTCTGCGAGGAGTTGTTTGTCGAACTCTTGCTCGATCAAAGAGGGACGCGCAAAGGTTTTCCTGTGGAGGTGTCGCGGGAGATCATGGCCTTGAAATTGTATTTCGAAAGCAGGGCTGCTACGGCGGCAGCTGATCAGCAATCGCGGCGAGAGGTGAATGCAAATAACTCTTGACCGCTCGTAATCTGGATTCAAATCATCTATTTAGGACTTCCGCAAAATTGGCATGCCGTCCGGCATATTGATGTCCCTAATCTTTCTTGTACTCCGAGTATTTTCGCGCGTCACCACGCACCTTGTCGGCTGGATACTTGGCGCGATTAATTGCCATTTTTTCGATGACCGCCGCGCTGAGGTCGACATCGAGCTTATCGGCGAGGCAAATTAAATAGACTAAAACATCGGCCATTTCGTGCCGCACCTGTTCCAACTTGGTCTCATTGAGTTCGTCTTTGTTGCCAGTTTGGAGCCATTGAAAGTGTTCGAGAAGCTCGGCGGCTTCGACACAGAGTGCAGTGGATAGATTCTTTGGCGTATGAAATTGATCCCAGTCGCGCTCCGCAATGAAGATTCGAATTGCTGTGCGAAGTTTGACAAAATCACTGTTATGCAAATGCTCGGCCATGCTAGTACTCCTCTTCAAATTTCTCAAGATGGCTTGCAAAACGGCCTAAGTAAGCACGCCATTTTCGAGCGCATAACGGGCTAGTTTGGCGTTGCTGCCCATACCTGTTTTTTTCATGATGCGGGCTCGGTAAGTCGTAACCGTGCTCGGGCTCAAGTGCAGCATCTGGGCAATATTGACAAGTTTTTCTCCAGCCGCGAGCAGCTTTAATACCTCGAGCTCCCGGTCGGATAGCGCTGCATGCCGGGCCATGTTGCCGCCGCCGATCACGTCGACAAATATTTCTGCCAGCTCGGGGCTAATATGCCGGCCGCCCGCCGCCGCTTTCCGAACCGCCGCAACCAGGGTCGCTGCAGACACCGTTTTGGTGAGATAGCCGGCGGCACCGTGCTTGATCGCGCGCAAGGCATAGATATCTTCCGAATACATGCTTAACATCAGAATGGCGAGTTTTGGTTTCTCTGTCCGCAGCGACTTGAGGAGTTCAAGTCCATTCGTTCCCGGTAGCGCGATATCCAGCAGCGCCACGTCGAAATCATGCTTTCGGATCAGCTGCATGGCGTCCTTCGCCGTTTCCGCTTCACCCGCAACGTCAATGTCGCTCGCCGTCCCCAGCATCAGTCGCACGCCATTGCGCGCGATGCTATGGTCATCCACCAGCAAAACTCTGATATTGCGCTTAGTCATCTGTTTCTTTCATAGGTACACGCAGGGCTACGACAGTACCATGCCCGGCGTTGCCGGTGATCTTCAGTTGGCCGCCGAAGTAGCGCGCGCGCTCATGCATGCCCACGATGCCCCAGGATTCGCGATTGAGCAGGCGGTCGGTTTCTATTCCCTTGCCGTTATCTTCCACCTCGACCAGCACCGAGCCGTCGTGACGTGTCGCCCGAATCGACACCAGCGACGCGTTGGCATGACGCACGACATTGGTAAGCGCCTCCTGAACGATGCGAAACAGCGCTATGCTGCGCTCCGGGTCGATTGCGGTGGCCGTCGTAGCTGCATCAATCGACCATTCGCAGCGCAGCCCGGTGCGTTCCTGAATTTGGCCGGCATACCATTCCAGCGCCGACCACACGCCAAGTTGATCCAACACGCTGGGCCGCAGGTCGGTGATCACCCGGCGTACTGTCTCAATCGCGCCGTTGGCCAGATTGGATGCGTCGATCAGAGCCGAATCTGCCACGACGCCGGCGCGCTCCGCCTGGTCGATGGCGACAGAGAGGTACGCCTTGATGCCGGTGAGCAGCCCGCCCAGCTCGTCATGGACTTCGCGCGCAATCCGCTTGCGCTCCTCTTCCTTGATGCGCTCTTCGTGCGCCGCGAGGTCGCGTAGCAATTTTCGGGACTGCTTCAACGCGGCTTCCACTTTCTTGTACTCGGTGATGTCCAGAAATGAGCCGACAACCAGTACGAGTTCGTGTGCTGCGTTATGCACCACCTCACCTTGGCTACTTACATACCGGATCGATCCATCCGGGCGAACGATACGGTTTTCGGTCTTGAATTCCTTGCCTTCCTGATAGGTGGCAGAAATGGCTTTCTTGACAGCCTCCCTCTCGTCCGGGTGTACAACCCCGAGGGCTAGCGCCAGACTCGGCTTGACAGACTCCGGCTCCAGGCCGCATATCCGAAAGAATTCATCGGAGCATCGAAGCTCCCCTGTGACAGCATTCATTTCCCAACTGCCGACGTGGGCCACCCTCTGTGCAATGGTCAGGATATGTTGCGTGCTTCTCAATGTTTCTTCCGCCTGCTTGCGCTCCGCGATCTCGATTCGCAGAAATTCGTTGACCTTCGCCAGCGCGGCCGTACGCTCCAGGACCTTGCTTTCCAGTTCCTCATGGGCCCGGCGCAGTGCCTCCTCCGTCAATTTGCGGGCGCTGATGTCTTCGAGCACGGCCCGGCAGGTTTGCCCGGATACGTCGGCATTCGCCTCGATGCGTACAGAAATTGCACGTTGATCAGCCGTGATGAGAGCAAGTTCACAGCTCTGTCTGGTTTCACTGGCGAATACCTTGGCCAGAAAAGCGTGGAAGTCGGGCAGGGCCGCAGCGGTGACGAAGCTTGTCAGACGCCGGCCAACCAGCCTTGATCGCACCAGACCCAGGAGGCTGGCTCCGGTGAGATTGACTTCGTGCAGGATGCCGTTGCGATCCAGAGTGAAGTAGCCAATTGGGGCAAAATCGTAAAGGTCGGCGTAGCGTGCGAGTCCGGCCTGAATTTCCGCCTTTGCCGCCTGCAGGTCCATGAGTGCGGAATTTTGCATCTCAGGCTCGACTGTTGCTTTTCCTGTAAGTTCTGATGTTGCCCGTTCTGCCATGATCTATCTCTTTCGTGCAGCCTCGGTTTGATGAGGTGTGGTTTCGTTACTTATTTTATAATTTTCTATCTGAAAATTTTAAACTATTTAGCATCCCACCGATTTGCGTTGTTTCTGATGAGCCCGAAGGCGCAACAAACCATGGCGATCTATGGCGTCATTCCGGTGGGCAGCAGTCATACCGATAGACAAAAAAAACGCCCTTGCTAATGCAGCAAGGGCGTTTTTCTGTCTATCGGTACTACCGGTGTTGATTAAGCTTTTACGCCTACGATTACGCTGGATGCCTTGAATGCTGCGGTCGCAGTTTTACCTGGAGCCAGTCCAAGATTTTGTACGCTATCGTTAGTAATGACAGCGGTAAGCACGGCACCGCTGCCCAACTTGAGAGCGACTACGGAATTGACCGCGCCCTTGGTGACTTCTTGCACGGTGCCGGACAATTGGTTGCGTGCCGACAGCCGAACGCCGGAATCATCCGTCAATAGAATGACCCAGGATGCCTTGATCAAGGCAAACGCCTCGGAGCCGACCTTGAGACCGAGCGATTCGGTGCTGTTATGGGTCAATGTGGCAACGATTTTTTGACCGTCCGGCAAGCCGATTTCGACTTCGTCATTCACCGCACCGCGTTGGATGGCGGTGACTTTCCCACTGAATTGATTACGTGCGCTGGTAAGCATGATTATTCCCTCGGGTAGACGTTGTTAGACCATGAATTCTCGACGTTATTGCGCATGCGCATTCTTTCGAGAAAGGCTCGGACATCCTCCCAGAAAATGACCGCTTCAGTCAATGTCCAGATCAGCATACTGATTATAGTAATCGCGCAGTAGATTGCCAGCGCCAGATAAAAGGGGCCAGGCGGAATCTATACGCTGCCCTGACATTTCCTATCGATGCGCCTGGCCGGACCAACTCGCGCTCCAATTTTGCGCACAGTAGTGCATATAGCGCATGTCAAACATTGGATGAGCGCAATGTTTTTGTGGATATAGCGAAAATCAGGCTAATCCACTATTCTTTCTCCGGGCTTTCTGTTGTACCGACATATCAATGTGACGGGACGCTTGTAGCCGAAAAGTTGGAATAGTTACACCTAACGCTGGCCCCTATGGGGAATTGGCAGCTCGCCTCATAGGCGGGCTATAAAATTACTTGGAGAATTAATGTCATATGTGCCTATTTCTATAACAACTCACTCGCAACAAAATTCGCATCATCCCGCTCCTCCGCGCGACAATACCTTCCATCCGGAAGACTGGAAAATTCTTAGCAAATTCTGGTATCCCGTCGCATTTTCTTCTGACGTGACTGACAAACCCTTCGCTGTACGCTTATTGGATGAACGGCTCGTCGCCTATCGTGCCGCTGGCCGCGTGATAGTCGCCAAGGATATGTGCGCGCATCGCGGCGTGCCCTTGAGCTTGGGTTGGGTGGAAGGAGAAAATATCGTCTGTCCTTATCACGGACTGCGCTACGGACCGGATGGCAAATGCAATCGCATTCCATCGCAACCGGACGGACATATTTCCGACCGACTGAAAATTTTTGTTTATCCCACGCAGGAACGTTACGGCTTGATCTGGACCTCGCTCGGCGGCGGACATGAAGCCTTCCCGGAATTCCCGACCTGGGACAATCCGGATTTTCAGCAGATCCTGCCGCCATCGATTGACATTGCCGCATCGGCCGGCAGACAAGTCGAGGGTTTTATCGACGTAGCGCATTTCGCCTGGATTCATGAAGCCACCTTTGCTGACCGCAGCAATCCCTTTGTGCCGCAATACACTGCAGGGCGCACTGACAGGGGCATGCATGCCGAGTACGTTAGTACCGTCAGCAATTTCCCCAAGAAAATGCAGCATCGCGCGCCTCCTGACTATCAATGGCGCCGCGTATTCGATATCGAACTTCCTTTCACTGCCCGTTTAACGGTGGATTTTCCCGAAGGCGGCATGCTGTCGATTTTGAATGCGGCAAGTCCGGTTTCCGCACGCGAGACGCGCTTGTTTGTTCCGATCACGCGCAACTTCGACAAAGACCAGCCGTTGCAGGACGTGTATGACTTCAACCGCCAGATTTTCGAAGAAGATCGCGCGATTGTAGAAACCCAGCGCCCGGATGATTTACCGCTCGACAAAGGGGACGAAGCACATATCCTGGCCGACCGTTCTTCCGGCGCCTATCGTCGTTCGATGAGTTTGCTGGGGCTGGGTAAGGCTTATTCCGGCTGATACGGGTCCGCGCTATCTATTACCTAAGCAATTCACTTTAGTCATTTAGCGCCAGGCGTGGCGCTGTTCATTCTGCACAACTTCCGGACCAGCCTCCTTCCCCTTGCAGGGGGAAGGAATACCGCGCCATCTCCATGAAATGTAGATATTGGATGAACAAAACCGACCAACTTTGACGAAGCGATGGGTAATGATTCGGCCAGCGTTAAGGATTAACCATTTATCGAAGAGAACAATATGCGCAAATGGGAATGTGTAGTGTGTGGCTTCCAGTATGACGAAGCCAATGGCATGCCGGAGCACGGCGTCGCGCCGGGTACGCATTGGGAGGACGTGCCTGAGACGTGGTTTTGTCCTGATTGCGGCGTAGGAAAAGCGGAATTCGAGATGGTGTTAGTCGCGGCATAAACGCAGACCATCCATCATCACCATTAAAGAGGCGTTTATCATGGCACCAATTATTATTATCGGAAGCGGGCTGGCGGGTTACACCGTGGCGCGTGAATTCCGCAAACTGAATCGTGAAGTACCGCTCACCATCATCAGCCGTGATTGCGGCAGTTTTTATGCGAAACCGATGTTGTCGAATGCATTTCAACAAGGTAAGGATGCAGCCAGCCTGGCCAATTTCACGGCCGATCAAATGGCGGCCCAGCTCGACGCCAACATTCTGACGTATGCCGAGGTTGAAGCGATTGATCCGCATACCCAAACCATCACTGTGGCAGGCAAGCGCTTGCCTTACAGTTCTCTGGTATTGGCATTGGGTGCCGACCAGCGTCAAGTCAATTTGAGCGGCGACGGTGCCGCCGATGTATTGACTGTCAACGACTTGGCCGATTACGCTCGGTTTCGGCAAGCGCTGGATGGTTGCTACCGCATCGCAATTCTCGGCGCAGGCTTGATCGGCTGCGAGTTCGCCAACGATTTAGCGTTGGCGCAGTTTGAAGTGGCTTTAGTCGATCCGACCATGTGGCCGCTGAGTCGTTTACTGCCAGAACCGGCAGGACAGGCGATGGCGGCGGCATTGACAGAGATCGGCGTGGAATTGCATCTCGGGAAAACACCGCAATCCATCGAGCGTCGCGGCAGAGGTTATTGCATACACATGGCTGGCGGTGAAACGCTGGAGGTCGATCGTGTCGTCGCTGCAATCGGCCTGGCGCCACGGATGGCGTTGGCGCGCAAGGCCGGACTGTTCGTTGCCCGCGGCATCGTGACGAATGCCTGGCTGCACACCAGCGCCGAAGATGTGTATGCGCTGGGCGACTGCGCAGAAGTGGATGGACTGGTGCTGCCTTACGTGATGCCGATCATGCAGGCGGCACGTGCGCTGGCTAAAACGCTGAATGGCGAATCGACGCGTGTGGTGTATCCGGCCATGCCGGTGGTGGTGAAAACCCCGGCACTGCCGACCGTAGTGGTGCCGCCGCTAGAAGCAACTGGCCGCTGGGAAACCGCCAAAGCATTTGCCGATGAAGCCAACCCCAACAGTGTTTGGGCGGTGTACCGCAATGACCTGAATGAAATGTGCGGCTTTGCGCTGATGGGCGACTATATCAAAGAGAAAAACACCTTGCTGAAGACGATGGCGCCATGGCGGGCTTGAGGCCCGGTTATTGAAAATGGTGGAGTAGAAATGCCGGTTCGATCTGACCTTCGCCGATGTTGAAGCAGGCAATTGTCAGATCAATCGGGCCGCGATTTGCAGGCCTAGGTTGATTCTCGGCAATATTTACATAATGGTATGATCTGCAGGCGCTAAACACATAGTTAAACCTACAGGAAATAACAATGATTGAAGGCAGCAATTTCAATATCAGGCATGTCTCCAAAAGTGATCTCGGGAGGCTGGTATCACTCTTGAATAACGCAACGTTACGCGGAGCCTACCTGCCGGAAAACATGGTGTCGCCGGGTGTTCTGGAAAGAAAATTTGCCGAAAACAGCCTGTCGACAGAAGATCGGGAAACGCTGCTGATCGTCGATAAGCAGGACAACATCCTGGGCTCAATTAACTATTTCAGATCGGTCCCATACTTTAGCGCTCTTGAGATTGGATACGGCCTTTTCTCGTTAGAGCACAGAGGTTCCGGAATAACCACCGAAGCCATCCGGCTGATATCGAGCTACCTGTTTAAGACGAAATTAATCAACCGCCTGGAAATCAGGATGGATGCAAAGAATATTGCCTCCGAAAGGGTCGCAATAAAATGTGGCTATCGGAAGGAAGGCGTCTCCAGGGCGGCTAATTTTGTCCAGGGGAAGTACGTCGATATGAACGTATATGCGCTCTTGCGGCAAGAATGGGAAGAACGGTTTAACCCTGATTTGGACGCGGACGCGCGGGGGCAGCACCGGACAGGTGTGTCCGTATAAGTACTCGTCAGGGCGACGAAAAAGGGGAAGATGATTCCCGTTGTGATTATTTGGTTGTTACGCAAAAAAACCTTGGTGACAACCAAGGTTTTTTTGCCCGGAGAACAGTTGTTTATTTTGCTGCGACGGTGTTCAGCAAACCGCCAGCCACATTGGTCGCCGGTGCTGCGCCGCCATGAGTTGTACCGCCGAGTCCACCAATCAGGCCGCCGACCAGATTGGTGATTGGCGCCAAAGCACCCCCAGCAGCACCTGGCGTACCACCCAGCACGCCGCTGGCCAGATTGGTCACTGGTGTCAAAGCACCTGCTGCAGCACCTGCAGCAGCGCCTGGTGTAGCACCCAACGCGCCGCTGGCCAGATTGGTGACAGGCGCCAAAGCACCTGCAGTAGCACTTGGTACACCACCCAACAGGCTGCCAAGAAGATTCGTCACCGGGGCGAGCAATCCGCCGTTGGCAGTGCCAGTTGCACCACCGGCTGCGCCAGTCAGAGAAGCAACAAGATTAGTCACCGGTGCCAGCAACCCACCGTTGGCAGCACCAGCCGCACCACCGGCTGCGCCAGTCAGAGAAGCAACAAGATTAGTCACCGGTGCCAGCAACCCACCGTTGGCAGCACCAGCCGCACCGCCGGCTGCGCCAGTCAGGGACCCGACAAGATTAGTCACCGGTGCCAGCAATCCACCGTTGGCAGCACCAGCCGCACCGCCGGCTGCGCCAGTCAGGGACCCGACAAGATTAGTCACCGGTGCCAGCAATCCACCGTTGGCAGCGCCAGCCGCACCGCCGGCTGCGCCAGTCAGGGACCCGACAAGATTAGTCACCGGTGCCAGCAATCCACCGTTGGCAGCGCCAGCCGCACCGCCGGCTGCGCCAGTCAGGGACCCGACAAGATTAGTCACCGGTGCCAGCAACCCGCCGTTGGCAGCACCAGCCGCACCAGCCGTCAATGCGTTGGTCAAGGACGCAGACAATTGAGTGACGTCGACGCCGACAGTCTTCACCAGATTGCCGACCGGCGTTGTGACAGGCTCTAGCGCAGCAAGCTGCCCCTTGCCCAAGTCGCTTACCAGCTGGCCCGCGCTCTGAACTGTATCGCCGACCTTGCCTACGGCGCCATCGACATTGCCTACTACGCCAACGAGATCGCCTGCTGCGCCGACATTGCCTGCCACGCCGCCAGTTGGGACGGTAGTTAGGCCGACGTTTAAGGCGACAGCATCACCACCTATTACGTCGCCCAACAACCCGCTGGCGCTGCTGACACCACTAGTCAACAATGCAGACAACAACAATGATGCCGTGGCCAAATTTCTTTTTTGTGATGCTTTCATAATGACTTTCCTTTTCTTGGGTAACTCAGTTTAGGGAACTCAAATAACGACCTGCCTGGCTTCATTCCGCAAAGAACATGCCAGGTGGAAATATCCCTAAAAAAGTCGCGCCAACTTTTTTTAATGACTTTGGAAAATCAATTAATTTCCTTTAAAATCAAGCGCTAACGGCATTCATATAGAGAAAAGTTGAATGTGTTAAATTTCGTTAACTTGGCTATTCGCGCGTTACACGTAACGTAACGCAAGGGGGACAACCCCTTCCTGATATCAGAGTCCCCCCCAGAGTTGTAGCGTGCATTGTCGGTTCGCATGTCTGATACCAGACTCCGAACGTCTGCACAGCTACCCGATGCGTTTCTGGATTCGCTGTTCGCCTATCAACGGACGTGGTACCGCAACGGGCATCGACCTGCGCAGGCAAGATGGCCTTGCCGCTGGTGCTTGCGCTGGCAACGTATGTGCGGCGTGGACGCGATCTGGAACAATACTATTTTGTGCGTGGCTGGCAGCAAGAGCATGCATTCCGGACCAGCGCGGTGGATTATTTTCAGCTGGCAACATCGCGATAGTTAAAATGCTGCTGCACACCAAAGGAATCAAACTCCTTTGGTGTGCAGATGCACGGCTTATGGAAGTGTGGTGGGATCAGGCCAGGTGTAACCCAATCCCGTAATACCCTGAATGATGCTTTTGAAGTCGCTGAACCCCGTAGTAACCAGCGGTGCCAGCGACGACTCCAGCCAGAACGGATGAAAGAAGAAGGATGCGAAGCCATCTCTTACCACCAAGGCATATTGGGCATTCAGGTAAATATCTTGCCACGTATAGACAACATTTGAAGTCGGATCGATAGAGCTGATATTGTATTCAACATTCCCCAGGTTTTCCGGCAGGACCCGCTGGCCGTAGTAGTCTTGCTTGATGACGTAGGGAAAAAACTGTCCAACTGCAAAATCCTTGCCCACGGTCGCCGTAAAATTAGGCGTGTCAGAGGTGTAATAAACGGCGCGCTGATAGGTTGTTTTGAATAGCGGCGGCACAGCCTTCGTGGCCAGCGGTGATGCCTGATAGTGCGGGGTTTCCCAGGCAAATGGCGTGGCGTAACCGTTATTCTTGAATTCTGCCAGCCCGGCCTGGAGACGTCCCGATGCCCATGCGGTCGAATCTTCGGCCACCGGGGTATTTGCCACGGCATTCCAGAATTCAAAATCATCGGCGCTCACACCTGTATTCTTGTTCCTCATCGAATCGTATTGATGGGTATACCCATGCATCAAAATTTTTCCGCCTCGCGCCAGCGCGTAATTTAACGACGTCTTGAGATTCCCGGCTTGCGACAACGGGATTTCTTCCGGGGTCCCGCCGTTGTATACGCCTAGAGGGTCCATATAATGCGGGATAGTCGCAATCGAAAATGGAATGTGCTTGCCCACCAGATAGTCAGACAGCGTTTTCATTGTGCTGGTCACCACCAATGCATCGACATCTTCCAGCCGCACCAGGGCTTGATGGCTTACCGCCTGATTGTCAGCGAATATGTCGTGCAATATATCGCACAGCACCAGATAGCGGTCGCGTGGGCCGATGTATGACAATGGCATGTCAGCGAAATACCAGAAATTGCCGGAGCGGACAATATACGGTACCTGCGCGGCAGTCACGCTGTTCTTGATATTTACCAGCGCCTTGGCCTTGCTGGTATCGATTATTTGCGTGACGCCGACGTCGGGATCGGCGTTCACGGTCCCGCTGGGAGCATCGTAAGCATAGTACTTGACCATCGACATGCCCTTATACAGGACGGTATCGAAGAAACCTGGCGTCGGGCTGGTCGCTGTGGGCGCCGCATTCAATCCTTGTAAGCCGCTAAAGCTGAACCCGTAATGCGTATTGAAGTTGTATGCCGTGTTCCATGCCATCTGCCACAGGTTGTATTTGAACCAGACGATGGTTTTCTGCGTGGCAGAAACATCGTTCAGAAATACAGCCGGGATCGGATTGTTATAATACGAGCCCAAATAGAAGGTGGCCTGATATGACTCAATTTCGCCGGCGGTATAGTTTTGTATCGGTACCAGATCAACGCTACTGTTGAAGTGCCCAATCAGATTACGCAGCATGATTGCGTAGGCAAATCCCATCTTCTGGTATTGATCGGGAGAAGGGGCATCGTACACAATCAATACTTTTATCGGTGTAGTCGTCTGCGCAGTTGCCGGCGATGGACTAAGCAAAAATAGCTCGGCGATCAGTATAAGTACGGCTGTAATCTTTTTCATGATTGACCACCTGCTTTTCCGGGTTTTTGAAGCTCTTCATCATCGTTGGATTTATTCTTCTTGATATCGCCCTTGTTGTGATGACCGTGTTCTATGTCTTTGCCAGGCACCTCACCCGGGGTAACCGTAGTGGCAAAAGCTGGCTTCGGAGGGGGCGTAATTCTGACATCGCCGGCATTGGCGGATGCAGCAAAACCGATCGCCGCGCCCATGCAAGCCATGACAAAGCACGACAGCACTTTTCGTTTAGATTTCATCATTTCCTCCCTTTGAGGATGAGTACTTCGACGCCAGCCCTCTCCTTGAAATCGGACTGGAATATTGCATCCTGATACTACTGATGCGAACTCTGGATTGGGGGTATGCCTGGCTGTCTCGAACAACATCGCTGTTTGACTGCGCGCGTCGGAACAGCAAGGAGAAAAAAACAGGAGTGGGTCTCAATTGACCTGCATCCGAGGGCTTTCGTGACAGCAATCATGATCCGTCTACCTACAATGCAATATCGGGATGAGACAGAAAACGCGCCAATTATTTCCTATCGGAATTGTCGTGCACAACTCCCAGAGTGTTAATTTAAAGTATAGACGAAAGTATTATTTTGACTAGGGTTTCGTGTGATATATAAGTGCGAAAAAAATGTCGTCGGTATGGTTACTTTCCTCTGAACAATAAGCGTACTTTCCTATGGGAAATAAGCTTGCTTGTCTCCAACAAGGTTGCTGCAACACATCAGTTGCCGCCCAACATGGGCGTCCGATTTGCCTGGATTGTGGGACTTCCTTATGCTATAAAATTTGGAGTATGCTCATTGTCAAGACAACACCGGCACATCCAGGTTTAACAAATTGATGCGCAGCAACTAGGTTTGTTGCCGCATAAAATAGAATGCCGCCTGGAAAATGTATTGCTCCTTTTTTTACAGGGAAGTAAATGCGTAACGCAATGTTCCCCGCTATTCGACATCGCTGTGCGGCTGTCACGCAGCGCGGCTTTACGTTGATCGAAATCATGGTTGTCGTGGTGATCATGGGGATACTGGCGGCGCTGATTGTTCCTAAGCTGATGGGACGAACCGATGATGCGCGGATTGTCGCAGCGCGTCAGGATATTGCGACATTGATGCAGGCTTTGAAGATATACAAGCTCGACAACCAGCGCTATCCAACCACCGAACAAGGTTTGCAGGCGCTGGTTGCAAAGCCGACGTCCGGTCCGCCTGCCAACGGCTGGAAAACCGACGGTTACATCGACAAGTTACCCAAAGATCCTTGGGGAAATCCGTATCAATATCTGTCGCCTGGAATCAAAGGTGAAATCGATGTGTTCTCGCTCGGCCCGAGCGGTCAGCCGGGCGGTGAAGGTAAAGATGCCGCTATCGGCTCGTGGGATCTGTAATGTCTGCGTTGGCGCATCACCATTTGCGCCGGGTGGTTCTAGTGCGCGGCTTCACACTGCTGGAAATGCTGATTGTCGTCGCGATTGCCGGCATCACGCTGGGAATCGTGTCGTTCAATGCATTCGGCAGTGCCCGTCAGGCGCTGCAGAATGACGCGCAACGGATTGCCCTGTTGCTGCAATTAACGCGTGAAGAAGCGATCCTGCGCAATCGGCCGACGGCTTTCGAAGCCGACTCCAGCCGCTATCGTTTTCTGGTACGCGAAGACAGCGGCTGGCAGTTGTTGGAGCAGGACGAGATGCTGCGTCAGCGTGAATTCAAACGACCTCCAATACGCTTGTCGATCAATCCTGCGCAGGCCAACTCCGGACAGGCGGATTCCCTGCGCATCACTTTCGGTCGTGAGCCGATCGACAAGCCGTTCGCCCTGACCATGGACTCCGGTGACGCCAGTGTCGTGATTCGCGCCGATGGTATCGGTCATTTTTCGGTCGAATAGATGATTATCCTGCGCACTCGCCGCCGACCTGATGGCGCCGCCTTCACCCTGCTGGAAGTGCTGGTGGCCTTGGTCATCGTCGGCACTGCGCTCGGCGCCAGCTTGCGCGCTATCGGCAGTCTGACGCAAAACAGCAATGGCTTGCGCACAACAATGATGGCTAACTGGTCGGCTGAAAACCTGCTGACACAAAGTCGCCTCGCACACGAATGGCCGGCTATCGGCAATCGCTCCTTCAACTGCGCGCAAGGCGAGTTGCAACTGGTGTGCGAGGAGCGCGTTTTCCCCACGCCGAATCCGTATTTCAGGCGCGTGGAAGTGCGTGTCTTCGACGCCGCCAATCCGCAACGGCAGATCGTCAAGCTGACGCAAGTGGTGCCGAATGCGCGCTGAATTCTTCCATTTTTCCGGTGAGCGCAAACGTCGTGTTCGCGGGTTTACGCTGGTCGAAATGATCGTTGCGATCAGCATACTTGCGCTCGTCGCCGTACTCGGGTGGCGCGGCTTGGATGGCATCGTGCGGGCCCGTGTCGCCCTTACCGCCGAACTGGAACAAACGCGTGGCATGCAACTAACCTTTGCGCAGTTGCAAAGCGACTGCGCACAGCTTGCGCCTGCCACGCTGATCGGCACACGCCCGGCGCTGGCAGCGACGCAAGATCGTCTGCTAATGATTCGACTGGTGTTTGCCGAGCACCAGCCGACGCGCCTGCAGGTGGTCGGCTACCGCTTGCAAAATGGCGTATTGACACGCCAGGAGTCTTCATCAACGCGTGATCTGACAGCGCTCGATACCATGTGGCAGGCCGCTGTCAGCGATGCAGGCAGCGGCTCCAGTGCCATTTTGCCGGTGGTATTGCAAACCGATATCGCGGCGATGCAGATACGCGTCTGGGATGGCAGTACCCAGGATTGGAAGTCCGCTGATGCCGTCGCGGCAGGCAGCGCCGGTTCTGTTTCAGGCCCAGCCAATTGGACGGGGATGGAAATGGCGTTACAGTTGCGCGGACGTGATGGCCGCGTGGTAAAAACCTTTTTTCTGGGTGCTGCATGAGGACGAACGCATCCCGTCCATCGCGGCGGCGCGGGGTGGCAATAGTCACCGCGTTGCTGTTGACGACATTGGCGGTGACGCTGGTCACCAGCCTATTCTGGCAACAGCAAGTGCAAGTGCGTTCAATCGAGAATCAGCGGCTGCAATTGCAAAAGGAATGGATCTTGCGTAGCGCATTGGATTGGGCCAGCGCTATGCTGCGTGCCGATGCCAAGCGATCATCTAACGTCGATGAGTTGGGCGAGCCGTGGGCCGAGCCGCTGGAAGACACCAGACTTGACGGATATGTGGAGGGCGATCAGGCTAATGGCGATAGCGACGGTGAGGCCGGAGATATCATCCTGTCCGGCCATATTATCGATGCGCAATCGCGCTACAATCTGACCAATCTGAGCACAAAGGGCGTCGTCAATCCAGTGGAAATTGCGACCTTCAAGCGTTTGTTGAGCAGCTTGCAGTTGCCACCCGATTTGGCGGTAACCGTGGCGGCAGCCGTCGCTGCCGCGCAGCCTGCAAAGCCGCAGCCAAACCAGCTGACGGCGACCGCTGCCACCAGTTCCACAACTGGCACGCTGCCGCTATTACATGTAGACGATTTATTGACGTTGCCTGGTGTAACGCCGGAAATAGTCAGTAGCTTGAAGGACTTTGTCGTGGTGCTGCCGACCGCCACCCCGGTCAACCTGAATACTGCATCGATCGAGGTATTGGCGGCATGCTTCGAGTCGTTGTCGCGGTCGGACGCGGCATCCTTACTTGCCAGCCGGGCGGTTGCGTATTTTCGGGATGCTGCTGATTTTTCGACGCGATTGCCTGGCAACAAGGCGATCTCGGCAACAAGTAATGCGGAACCGGTGGCATTTTCCAGCAGTTTCTTTTTGTTTAATGGCAAGGTCCGCATGCGTCGCGCGACCAGCAATACCGTATCATTGATCAAGCGCGAGGCCAACCGTAGCACGGTATTGTGGACCAGAGAGCAATAGAAAAAGGGGCGAGACGTTTTGAGTACCTTATTTATCCGACTGCCTTCCCGCGCGACGCGCGACAGCACGCTCGCAGCGGCGCTGCCGGCATGCCTGTTCGCACTGGTCTCCGCGCAGGGCAAGATTGGACATCACGGGTGCGAGCCGGTATCCAGTCTGACGGCACTGATTGCCGGCGCCGACCGTGTGGTGCTGTTACTCGCTGCCGCTGATGTGACGTTGCTGCGCATGCAGGTGCCGCCGTTGTCGCCCGCCAAGTTGAAAGCTGCGCTGCCTAATCTGGTAGAAGACCACATACTTGCCGATCCGGCCGATTGCGTCATCGTCGCCGGCGCCAGGAAAAATGATGCAAGCGATAACCTGAGACAGATTGCAGTGGTCCAGCGCGACTGGCTGGAGTTGCTGGTGCAGACTTTATCGTCGCTAGGTGCTCGCAACCTGCAGGCTTTGCCGGCGCAGCTTTGCCTGCCGTGGCGCGACGATGCAGCGGTCGCAGCAATTACCGAGCATGGCATGGATACCGATGTTGCTGTTCGGCTGTCGGCGCATCACGGTATCGGCTGGTCGACATGTCCGGTGCCGGCACAGTCCGCGCCACAGGACGTCATTGAAGGGCTGCGCGCCATGTTGCCGCAACAGCCCATCACGCTATATGTGCCAGCCGCCAGTCTTGCAGCCTATTGCGCTCTCGACGCCAGGGACGTGACAGTACTGGCCGACGACTGGTCGCATTGGGTGAGTGCGGCACAGGATCCGGGCAGCAGCGGAGCGATCGACCTGATGGCTGGGCTGAACGGAGGCGCTGGCGGTGCGGGATTCAACTGGCGCGCTTGGCGCCGGCCGCTGGCACTGGCAGTTGCCATATTGCTTGTGAATATCGTGAGCCTCAATGTCGACTGGTGGCGCATGCGCCGGGAGAACGACCAGCTCCGGGCCGGCATGCTGCACAGCTACCGCGCTGCTTATCCGAACGAGACCGTGATTATCGATCCGATAGCACAAACCAAACAAAAAATTGCGCTCGCCGAGCGGTCGGTCGGGCAGTTCGCCGCCGACGATTTTGTCGCGCTCGCAGCGCGCTTTGGCGCGGCATGGGCGACGCTGCCGAAGTCGCAAACCTCAGAAAAGGGGGCAATCGCGGCCCTGGAATATCGCGACCATCACCTACTGGTACACCTAAGAAATGCAACAGATGCCGATGCCTTCAGCGCCCAGGTCAAGATCGCTTTAGCGGCGAGCAAGTTAACCCTGACCCGGCCGGAAACCGGCGTATGGCAAATCGGGAGCCGCCAATGATGCCGCTATTCAAAACACTGCATGTGACAGGCGGAAAACTCGCTGCCCCCTTGACAGCCTTCTGGCTGCAACGCAATCAGCGTGAACGCTCAATGCTGGGTTGTGCGGCAGTGTTCATTCTGCTGGCGCTGGTTTACCTGCTATTGATTGAACCGGCAGTCAACGGACGCGTTCGCTTGCAAAAAAGTTTGCCGGTATTGCGCCAACAAGCATCAGAATTGCATTCGTTGCTCGCACAGGCTGCGGGGTTAAATGGCGGGCTGGCGTCGCAGCCGGCGCCGCAGTTGGGAAAAGACACGATCGAAGCGACGTTAAAGCGCAAGGGTTTGAACGCGCAAAACGTGGCGTTGAGCGGCGATATCGCCAAGATCCAGTTGTCCGGTGTCGCGTTTGCCGACTTGCTTGACTGGCTCGCGGATATACAGAAGACTGAGCATTGGCAATTGCTTGACTTGAATGTCAGTGCGCAGGAAGAAGTTGGAATGGTGAATGCAGGTTTAACGCTAATGCAGCAAAAGCATGAGTAGCATCCTGTACTGTCATGGCGCGGCTAAGCCGATCCGGATAGCATGGGGACGGGAGATAGGCTGGAAAATTTACTGAGCTTGCCGGGGCAATGGCAGCAGCTTGGCGGAAAATAATATTACCAGTACATATTATGAAAAATAAATTACATTTCACAGGACTGCCCGCTCTGGAAACACGCGTCTGGCGCCGCACCGTCGCCGGCGCACTCTTCTTGCTGGCTTGTATCGGCGCGCCGGCGGCGCAAGCCGGTCCGGGAGATACAGCGGCTGGCACTGCGAATGGCCAGGCAGTGATGAATTTTGTCGGCGCCGACATCGAGTCGGTGATCAAGGCCGTCGGCCAGTACACCAATACGACGTTCATCATCGATCCGCGCGTCAAGGGGACCATCAATCTGGTATCGGAACGACCGCTCAGCAAATCCCAGGCCTTCGATTTGCTGGCGTCGACGCTGCGCCTGCAAGGTTATGCGGTGGTGCGCGGCGACGGCTTTGTCAAAGTGGTGCCGGAAGCCGACGCCAAGTTGCAACTGGGGCCGATACGGACGTCGAGTCTCAGGGGAGACCAGATTGCGACCCAGATCTTTACGCTGAACTACGCATCGGCAAGCAATATCCTGCCGGTGCTGCGGCCGCTGATTTCGCCCAACAATACCATCAACGCCGACCCGGGCAGCAATACGCTGGTGATCACCGACTACGCCGAAAATCTGCGGCGCCTCGGAAAAATGATCGCGGCACTCGACGTGCCGGCTGTCAGCGATCTGGATGTGGTGCCGGTACGTTACGCAGTGGCCAGTGATATCGCCGTCATGGCGAGCAAATTGCTGGAGGTCGGTGCCGCTGTGCCGGGCGCCGGCGACAACGAACGGATCCTGATTATGGCCGATTCCAGAACCAATTCGGTGGTGATTCGCGCGCCGTCGAAGGCGCGTGCCAACCTGGCCAAATCGCTGATCGCCAAGCTCGATCAACCGACTACCGAGGTCGGCAATGTGCATGTGGTCTATCTGAAAAATGCCGACGCCGTCAAGCTGGCGAAAACCTTGCGTGCCATCGCCTCGTTCGATACCTCGGCGCCGACGGCCAGCCAAGCTTCCAGCAGCCCTGTTTCCAATACTGCGTCAGGCGGCATGTTGCAAAGTTCGACCGCGACCTCGACCGGCGCAGCGCCAGCCAAACCAGCCGCCACGTCATCATCGGCATATTCCGGCGCATCTTCGCAATCTGCCGAAAGCGGTGCGGCAGGTTTTATCCAGGCCGATGAAACCACCAATACGCTGATCATTACCGCGAGCGAGCCGGTCTACCGCAACATGCGCGGCGTCATCGATCAGCTCGATACGCGGCGTGCGCAGGTCTATGTCGAAGCCTTGATCGTTGAGGTAACGGACACGGCGGCGAGCGAGATCGGCGTGCAGTGGCTGGCGCTGACCGGGGACAAGAATAGCGCTTACCGCGTAGGCGGCGGTACCGGATTTACCGGGACCAATACCGGTATCACCAGCGGTAATTTGTTCAACACGGCGATTGGCCAGGCATTGAATTCGGGAACGGCCGCTGTAACCCCCACTCTCGGCAGCGGTTTGCAGCTTGGCGTGTTTCGCCAGATTGCTGGAAAAATCGGCCTGGGTGCACTCGCTAGCGCCTTGAATGCCACGACCGGCAGCAACGTCCTGTCGATGCCGAATTTGCTGACACTGGATAATGAAGAGGCGCGGATTGTGGTCGGTCAGAACGTGCCTTTTGTCACAGGTTCGTATGCCACCACGGGCGGCACCACGACCAATCCGTTTACCACGGTCGATCGCAAGGATGTCGGCACGGCGTTGAGGATCAAGCCGCATATTTCGGAAGGCGGCACCGTACGGCTGGAAATTTCGCAGGAGGTGTCGGCTGTCATCGCCAGTACGGCTGCCAATCAAAACGGGCCGACCACCACCAAGCGTTCCCTGGATACCAATGTCGTGATCGACGATGGCGAGATTATTGCATTGGGCGGCCTGATCGGCGACGACCACGAGAACACTATCCAAAAAGTACCATTGCTGGGCGATCTGCCATTCATCGGCAATTTTTTCAAATATCAGTCCGGTTCGCGCAGCAAAACCAATCTGATGATCTTCCTGCGCCCTACCATTATCCGCAACAAGGAGCAGAGCGGAGCGGTCGTGGCAGACCGTTACGATTACATGCGCCAGGCACAAATCAGCGTGCAACCGGGCAAGAGCATTCTGACCGATTTCGGCTCGTCAGTGACGCCAAAGCTGGAAGATGGCGGTCCGTTCATCGATCTCCGCTCCAGGAAGCCGGGCGGGCCGGATAATCAGTTGCCGGAACAGCCGCAGCCGTCCATGCTGATACCTAAACCTGCGCCGGCATCATCATCGGCATTGTTGAACGACAGAACGCCATGAGCGGCCCCGGAATGACCGACGCGCAGCTGTTGCCTTACGCGTTCGCCCGCAATTATTCATTGTTGGCGCAACGTAACGAGGATCCGAATGGCGCTGACAACGCAGTCGAGTTGTGGATTTCGGAGGCCACCCGGCCGACCGCGATCGCCGAAGTCAGCCGTCGCTTCGGCCGCGTCAGGTTGCGGGCGATGGCGCCCGCCGAGCTGGATGCGGCGATTGCCAAAGCGTATGCCGGTTCCGGTGGCGATGCGGCCCAGGTGGTGGATGAGTTCGAATCCGACCTGGACTTCGCCAAACTGATGCTGGATATGCCGGCGATCGAAGATTTGCTGGAGTCTTCCGACGACGCACCGGTGATCCGCATGATCAATGTGTTGCTGACGCAGGCCTTGCGCGAGGGCGCTTCGGATATTCATATCGAGCCGTTCGAGCAGATTTCGGTGGTGCGCTTTCGTATCGATGGCAGTTTGCGCGATGTGGTGCGGCCAAAGAAGGCGGTCCATGCATCGCTGATTTCCCGCATCAAGATCATGGCGCAGCTGGATATCGCTGAAAAGCGCTTGCCGCAGGATGGCCGCATCACGCTGCGGATCGGCGGCAAGCCGGTCGACGTGCGGGTGTCGACCTTGCCGACCGGTCATGGCGAACGCGCAGTGCTGCGTTTGCTGGATAAGGAAGCCGGTCGGCTCGATCTGCAGCATCTCGGCATGAGTGCCGCAGTGCAGCAGCAGTTTGGCCGCCTGATCGCGCAACCGCACGGCATCGTGCTGGTCACCGGACCGACCGGTTCGGGCAAGACCACTACCTTGTATGCCGCACTATCACTACTCAATACCAGCAGCACGAATATTTTGACGGTCGAAGATCCGATCGAATATGAGTTGGCCGGGGTGGGTCAGACCCAGGTCAACGCGCGCATCGACATGAGCTTCGCCAAAGCCCTGCGGGCGATCTTGCGGCAGGATCCGGACGTCATCATGATCGGCGAAATCCGCGATCTGGAAACCGCCCAGATTGCGGTGCAGGCGTCGCTGACCGGTCACCTGGTGCTGGCGACCCTGCATACCAACGACTCTGCTGCTGCCGTGACCCGCTTGCTGGATATGGGGATCGAACCGTTTCTGTTGTCGTCGTCCTTGCTGGGCGTGGTGGCGCAGCGTCTGGTGCGCAAACTGTGCACCCATTGCCGCCGTCACGATGGCCAGCTGTGGCATGCGGTCGGTTGCGACCACTGCGGTCAGACCGGTTATCAGGGGCGTGTCGGGGTCTATGAATTATTGCTGGCCACCGATGAAATCCAGTCGCTGATTCACAACCGTGCTTCCGAAGCGGAGATTCAGAAAACCGCCCAGCGTGATGGCATGTACACCATGCGCCAGGATGGTGAGCGCTGGCTGCGTGAGGGCGTCACCACGCAAGCCGAGTTGCTGCGCGTGACCAAAGAATAAGCGAGGAGCAGCGTGCCAGCATTTCGATACGAAGCGGTGGATGCCGCCGGCCGCAGCACCAAAGGCGTGGTCAATGCCGACAGCGCAAAAATGGCGCGTGCCGATCTGCGTGCGCAGGGTTTGCTGCCGCTGAAGGTAGAACTGATTGCGCAGCAGGTGGATGGCGCCGGCAACCTGCGACGGCGTGGCTTTGGCGAGCATCTGTCGACGATTGAGATCGCCTTGTTTACGCGCCAGCTGGCCAGTTTGCTGGAAGCCAGCCTGCCGCTGGAACAGGCTTTGACGGCGTTGCTGGAACAGGCCGAGCGCAGCTACCAGCGCGATCTGATCGCATCGATACGTTCGAATGTGATGGGCGGTGCCTCGTTGTCCAGCGCGCTGGCCGCGCATCCACGCGATTTCGCCGAAATTTATCGGGCGCTGGTGGCGTCCGGCGAGCAAATCGGCCAGCTGTCGCACGTCCTGTCGCGGCTGGCGGACTACATCGAACGGCGCAATGCGCTGGTACAGAAGGTGAAACTGGCATTCACTTATCCGGCTATCGTGACGGTGGTGGCTTTCGTGATCGTGATCTTCCTGCTGACCTATGTGGTGCCGCAGATCGTCTCGGTGTTTGCCAATACCAAGCAGAAATTGCCGATACTGACAGTGCTGATGCTGGCTATTTCCGACTTTGTGCGCAACTATGGCTGGATGGTACTGATTGCGCTGATCGCCCTGGCCTATGGCTGGCGTACCGCGCTGAAGAATCCCGCGACCCGGATGCGCTGGCATACCTGGCTGCTGAACGCGCCGCTGTACGGAAAATTCGAGCGCAGCCTGAATACCGCGCGCTTTGCCAGTACGCTGGCGATTACGACCGGCTCCGGCGTGCCGATTCTGAAGGCGCTGCAAACCAGCCGCGATACGCTATCGAATGTCGCGCTGCGGCAACAGGTCGATACTGCTGCCGCCAGCGTGCGCGAGGGGGTCGGTCTGGCACGCGCCCTGGCGACGCACAAACATTTTCCGCCGATGCTGATTCACATGATCCGTGCCGGCGAAGCGACGGGAGAATTGCCGGCCATGCTCGATCGTGCCGCCAGCGCGCAGGAGCAGGATCTGGAACGGCGCGCAATGATCATCGCCGGCTTGCTGGAGCCCGCCCTGATTTTGGCGATGGGCGTGGTGGTATTGTTGATCGTGCTGGCGGTACTGATGCCGATTATTGAAATCAATCAGTTGATACGTTAATCCAATCACGGAGAATCACCGCATGGGCGGCTATTTCAACAGAAATATCAGCAAAATTATGCGTCTCCCTACCGAGCGTTTGCCCGGACTCGCCAGCCTGGCTTTATTCATGCTGCTATGCGCCTGTGTCGCTTACTGGGTCATGGAACTGGTCAAACCGCCATTGCGTACGGTTGCGCCGCCGCAGGCAGATGCGCCAAAGATCGATATTTCCCAGGCGGCAAGCTTGTTTGGCGGTCATGGAACGGTCACTGCCAGCAATTACAAGCTGACGGGCGTGGTGGTGGCGCAAAATGCTGAGGAAAGTGTGGCTGTTCTTAGCGCGGATGGCAAGCCGGCGCAAGCGGTCCGGATTGGCAAAGAAGTGCAGCCGGGGACCAGCATCAAGGAAGTGCACAAGACCTATGTGCTGTTGTCGGAAGGAGGCATCGTCAAACGGCTAATCCTGCCCGAGCATGCGGCGACCAAACCGGAGATGGCGCCAGTGGCCTCACTTGCGACTCCGGCGACTCCACCAGCGACGCCAGCGGCTCCGCTAGCGACTCCGCCAGCGACTCCAGCAGCGACTCCAGCGACTCCAGCGACTGCACCTGCAACTCAACCTGCGGCGCCAGCGACACGACCCGGTAGACGTCATGGTGCTGCCAACCCCTAGTCGTTTCTTAAGCGCATTGAAAGCAATCTTGTGTCTGCCACCGATGCCGGGCGGCAAGCCGCTATCGCTTGCTTTACCCAAAACAGGCCATCTTTGAACCACGCCCTAATCTTGTCGCTTAGTAAAGGAAACGACTAAAGCGTTGGGCCTATTTAATACACCATGCGACACATTTTTATATGCAATGCTTTCGACAAGAATTCCGTTGGTAAAAATTAAATCCTTCCTATACACTACAACCTAATTCGATACAAAACGTTACAGTCATTTTCGCGGCAATGGTGTCATTGCACCTCTGAATTCATACTCAGGTAGTAACGGAACTTATGAAAGTTCTCACCATATTCGGCACGCGCCCAGAAGCCATCAAGATGGCGCCGGTAGTCAAGAGCCTCGCATTGGAAGCAGGGATCGAATCCATCGTCTGTACCACCGGGCAACACCGCAGCATGCTGCGCCAGGTATTGGACATCTTCGAGTTGGAAACCGATTTCGATCTGGACCTGATGGCGCCGGACCAGACGCTGAATGGCTTGAGTTCCCGTATTTTCGCAGCGCTCGATCCCTTGCTCGCGCATGTAAGACCGGATCGCGTGCTGGTACATGGAGATACGACGACGGCAATGGTGGGCGCCGTTGCCGCGTTCCATCGCGGGATTCCGGTTGCGCATGTCGAGGCGGGATTACGCACCGGCAATTTGAAACAGCCCTGGCCTGAAGAAATGAACCGCAGGATGGTCGACGTCGTAAGCGACTTGCTGTTTGCGCCCACTGAAGGATCGAAACAAAACCTGTGCAAGGAAAATCTGGCAGGGAAGGTGTATGTCACCGGGAACACGGTGATCGATGCCTTGATGGCTTCCAGTTCGCGCATTTTGCTTGACGAACAATTGGGCAGCAAGCTCGATGCACAATTCCCGGCCCTTCAATCGGGCCGCAAGATTCTGCTGGTTACCGGACACCGGAGGGAAAATTTTGGATCCGGCTTCCAGAATATCTGCGCGGCGCTGACCGAGCTGTCTGCGCGTGCCGACATCGAAATCGTCTATCCGGTGCATCTCAATCCCAACGTGCAACAACCGGTATTGGCTGCGCTGTCTCACCTGCGCAACGTACATCTGATCGCTCCGCTGGATTACCTCTCGTTCGTGCGCTTGATGCAGCACGCATATGTCATTCTGACTGACTCCGGCGGCGTCCAGGAAGAGGCCCCGTCCCTGGGCAAGCCGGTTCTGGTGATGCGCGACGTCACCGAAAGGCCGGAGGCGGTTCTCGCAGGTACAGTCGAACTGGTGGGCACCGACGTGGGACGCATCGTTGCGGCTGTCCACCGGCTGTATGACGACGAGGCTGCATGGAGTTCATTTTCCCAACGCCACAATCCCTATGGAGACGGCTATGCGTCAGAGCGAATCGTGGCGGCCTTGCTCAACCGGACCGTATTGGAATTCACCGGGACGCCGGAAGCGTCGCATCAGGTCACGGTAGATGACCAAGCACATTCCGTGGTTATCTAGCTTTACCGGAAATATTCGCAGTTTCCTAACGAGGATTTTCCCGCCAACATGACCACCTACTACTGGCCACATTTTCTTGCCGATTACTATACGCTGCTGGAATTGACCACCGGCGTTGTGGCGGTATTGTTTCTGGTATCGGCGGCTGACGATCTGTTTGTCGACGCGTGGTACTGGATCCGTCAGGCCTACCGCGGGCTGACGAGAAAGCGGACCTACCGGCCGGTCGCGCAGCTGCAGCTGGAGCAACGTGCCGAGCAGCCGCTTGCGATCATGGTGCCTGCGTGGCTCGAGTTCGATGTGATCGCCCAAATGATCGAGAACATGGTGACGGTTCTGAACTACCGCAACTATGTGATTTTCGTCGGAACCTATGTCAACGATGCGCGCACGATAGCAGAAGTCGAGCGGATGCGTCGCCGCTACAAGCAGTTGCACCGAGTCGAAGTGCCCCATGCGGGCCCTACCTGCAAGGCGGACTGCCTGAACTGGATCATCAAGGCGATTTTCCTGTATGAGAAGCAACGTGCTTATTTGTTTGCCGGCGTGATTCTGCACGACAGCGAAGACGTGCTGCATCCCCTTGAACTCAAGTTCTTCAATTATCTGTTGCCGCGCAAGGACATGATCCAGCTTCCCGTCATGTCGCTCGAACGCAAATGGTCCGAGTTCGTGGCAGGAACCTATATGGATGAGTTCGCGGAGTCCCATGCCAAGGACATCGTTGTCAGAGAGAGCATCAGCGGCATGGTGCCGTCGGCCGGAGTCGGGACCTGTTTTTCGCGGCGCGCCCTGCAGGCGCTGTCCAACGAGAATCAGGACCAGCCTTTCAACACCGACACCCTGACGGAAGACTATGACATTGGCGCGCGTCTGGCGAGCATCGGGATGAAATCCATATTTGCCCGCTTTCCTGTCCAGTTTTCAATCAATCGTAAAACATGGTTCGGTTTCGGACAAGAACGCCGGGTCACGCTCGAGATGCCGCTATGTGTGCGCGAGTATTTTCCGGACCGCTTCAAGACAGCCTACCGGCAAAAAGCGCGATGGGTATTAGGCATCAGCCTGCAAGGATGGGCGCAAATCGGCTGGAGTGGCTCGTTTTCAAACAAATACCTACTGTTTCGGGACCGCAAAGGCATTGTCACGGCCCTCATCAGCGTTCCTGCCTATCTGCTGCTGTTGCAGTTCCTGGCTTTCTGGATCGCCGGCTATTTCGGACTCTGGAAGCCCGGCTCCGGGTCGCTGCTGGAGTCGCAGAAATGGCTCCATTACGTGCTCTACGCCAACCTGACCGCACTGACCTTGCGTACCTCGCAACGGGCCTATTTTGTCGGCCGCATATACGGACCGGTACACGGATTGCTGTCCGCGCCGCGCATGGTGGTTGGCAATTTTATTAACTTCATGGCGGTGGCTCGGGCCTGGAAGTTGTTCCTGGAGCACCTGCTGTTCGGGAAACGCCTGGTATGGGACAAGACCATGCACGATTTCCCTTCCGACGACCAACTCGAGCGCGCGCGCCTGCGCCTCGGTGAACTGCTGGTCTCCTGGCAGGCGATAACGTCGGCTGACATGGAAAAGGCGGTGCAGGAACACATGGAGAGACACCTTCCCCTGGGGCACATATTGGTGTCCCGCGGCTATATTGACGAAGATACGCTTGCAGAAGCAATCGCGTTCCAGTCCAATCTGTCACGCGCCGAAATCAGGATCGCGGCCTTCCTGCCCGCTGCGGTAACGCTTGATATGTGCATAAGATTGAGCACATTGCCGATCGGACAGGACGCCAATGGCAGGCCGATCGTAGCAGTCGGCAAGCCGCTTGCCGAAGATGCACTCAGGGAGCTTGCGTCAGCCTTTGGCGCACGGCCTGTGCAGCATATCGCGCGGGACAGCGAAGTATTGTCCGGATTACGCCTGGCCTATGCCGAAATGCATGCAAAAGCCATCAAAAAAGAACGGAAAGGTGTTTCCCTTCTCGGTGAGCTGCTGATCCAGAATGGAACAATCAGGCGGGAAACGCTGGAGCAGGCGATGCAGCAGTATGTCGTTCAGCAACATGGACGTATCGGCGACTATCTCGTCAGTTGCGAGCTGGTGTCGCGCGACGTCATCGAAGAAACGGTTCAGCAGCAATTGGTTCTGCTCAGATTATCATTGGGAGTCACATGAGAAAATACCCGGTTTCGCTGCATTTCCTGGGCAGCAGTCTTGTTGCCGTTAGCTTGCTTGCGGTCACGGTTGCCAGTGCCGCAGAACGGCCGCTTAGCGGCCCGGCATATCGGATTGCGGATGAGGCCTACAAGGCTTTTGCACAAGGAAAATATGATATCGCGGCAGCAAAGGCGCGCCAGGCGATCCGCTTGCGGCCGGATGTCGCGCGTCTTCGCGACCTGCTGAAGAAGGCGGAGCTGGCGCGTCGCTCGTCATCCGGCACAGCTGCCCAAACGGCTGCCCATGCGGCAGCCAGCGAGGCTTACAAGGCCTATGAAAAGCATGACTATGCTGCTGCAACGCAGGCGGCGCAGCTTGCGACCGGCCTCGCTCCGGACAACCGTGCTTACTGGCTGCTGCAGATGAATACCCTGGTTGCCGACGGCAAGCTCGACGATGCGCAGCGAGTGGGCGCCGAAGCCGAGCGCAAATTCGGCCGGCAAAGCGATCTGCTGGCGGCGCAAAAGTCGGTGCAGGCGCAGCTTGCCTTCAGCGCTTCTGCAGCTTCTTACCGGGCCCTGGACCGACACGACGCTGCGCAGGCTGTTGAACAGGCGCGTAAGGCTGCGGATTATCTGCCCACCGTGCCGGCATTTCGTATCGCCCTGATCAATGCGCTGGTCGCGGACGGGAAGCTGGCGGAAGCAGAGCAGGCCGCCTCCGACATGATCGAATCAGGAACGCCATCGAGCGAAGCACTTTTGCTGCGAGGCGCCATACGCCAGCAACGTGGCGCAATCCAGTCTGCGCAAGCAGATTTCGATCGCGCTCTGTCGATTGCCAACCCGGCTGCGCAGCGTGGCATTCGGCTGGTGGCTGCCGATGCTGCGCTGGCCAATGGCGATGCGCAGCGGGCACTGCGTTTGCTCGAACCCCTGCAAGGCGGCATGGACAAGGAAGCGGCAGCCCGGCATGCGCTTGCGACAAGCATGCATTCCCGATCCGACCCAAACCGTGCCGCCCTGGCGTTCAGTTTCCCGCTTGTCAGCTGCACAACAGGAGCTGACTTGGCCTCGGCGTGCGACATCAAGCCCGGCTCGGCGTCCGCAGATCCCGGATTCCAGCTTGCAGATCAAGCGTATCGCGCGTTCTCCGAGAAGAACTATGCGCTGGCGAGCAGCAAGGCCGGCGAAGCGGTCCGATTATCCCCTCTCGACCGCGGTTATCGTCGTTTGTACGTGCAGGCGCTGAGCGCACAGGGATTGCTGCCCGAGGCAGAACAGGCTGCAAGCGCCGCCTTGGCCGACTTCGGAGATGATGCCGGCATGCTGCTGGCGCGCGCCGACATACGAAAACGCCGTGGAAACCCGGCGGCTGCCAAGGCTGACTATGCTGCCGTGCTGAGCGCCCCGGACAAGACGCCTCGGATCGAGATTGCGGCACTTGTCGGGCTTGGCCGGAAACAGGAGGCACGCCAGCGTCTTGCCGAGGTGGCCCACTCGCCAGAGAACGGATCCGAGCTTGATCTGGCCTATCTCGCCCTTCAGGCCGGAGATAACCAGGCTGCGCTTGATCTGTTCGTCCGTGCGGATGCACAGGGCGCGCTCACCGATGCCGCCCGCCACGACGCTGCCTACGCCGCAGCGCGCCAGGGCCGTAACGAACAGGCAATAGGGTACTTCGACCAGACCGTCGATGCGGCTCAGGCAGGTCGCATAGCGCTTGATGCACAGCAGCTCTATGACACGCGACGGGAGGCCGCCGAACTTTCGCGCAGTTGGGGGGTGCGTGCAGCGCTGAGTCAGAGAGGTATCGCTGCAGCAGGGGTCGGGGTGCCGAATGGCGGCACGATTAATGGCACGGTCGCAGATGCTGAAGCATACTGGCGTCCATATGGATTGCAGAATGGGAAGTTGCTGGAAATCTATGGCCGGATTGATGAAACCGTATCCGGCGGATCAGGCGTCCCGACCGGATCTGCGTCGACCCAAGGGGCGCTCGGCGCACGCGTGAAACCATTCAGCGAGGTCAACGCAATCCTTGCGCTCGAACGCCTGGTAGCAATTGGGAGCGCAGCCACTGGCGACTGGCTTGCCCGGGCCGGCTTCTCGTCGGATGCCGGACTGGATTTGCGCGCGGAGCAAACCAGCTGGCTTAGCGGGCACGTGTATGCCGAAGCCGGACATTACTTCCAGCATCCGCAAAGCTATGCAACGTTTGAAGGGCAATTGGGGCGGACCTATCGACTGGGCGCAAGCGAGTCGACCCTGGTCCTGTTCCCGCACGCCGTGTTGGGCGCAGACTATGATTCAACCCTCATCAACCACGACAAACAGGCATTCGGAAGCGGCGTCGGAACCAATATGCGTTACTGGTTCCGGCAGGATTACTATAACGCGCCGCGCTCCTATGCCGACCTGTCGCTGCAGTACCGCTGGCGCATTGCCGGCGACAAGCGGGCCGAAGGCTGGTTCATCCGGCTCAGCGCCTCGTATTGAGACGGTGCGCCGACGACCTGCCGTCTTAGTGAAGGAGGAGCCGATCCATGAAGAGGCGCATCGCCGCTCGCAGAGTATATTCGAGGGCCACCTGGCGCCGGTTCAATCTGCGCCGCATGTTAAGCGTGCTGACCCTGGCATCGCTGTGCGGCTGCCAGAGCCCGTCGCAGAGCGTCGTCCTCAAGCATTCTTTCGATCCGACGAGGCAGGTGCAAGGAATCGTCTGGCAGATCGATGCCCAAACGTTGCATCCCGAGGGGAACTGGGACAGGCTCGGGGCGCATGAACTGTTAATTCAATGGACCGCCGTGGATGGTGTCAGCTATCTGCCAGGCGCCGACGAGCCCACCGCTTCGCAACTGCCTGATTGGCAACGGATTGCGGCGGAGCCCTGGGCGAAAAACGTGATTGTCGGGCTAGCAGGCCGATTCGACGAAACGACCGCCCGTGCAAATGCCGTCGCGCTGATTGAAGAGTCGCGCAAGCTCGCCAAGCTGCCCACGCCGCTGCATGTCACAGGTTGGTTCTTTCCAGTCGAAATCGATTCGAGCTGGTCCGGTGCCGCCCGCCTTGGTCCGCTGCTGGCGGCTTTGCCTCGGCCACTATGGATCAGCGTGTACGACAGCGCCAATGTAGGTGCAGACACGCTGGCGCAATGGCTTGCTTCGTGGCTGCCGTCAGACGTCGGCATCTTCTTTCAGGATGGTGTCGGAATCCACGCGCGCGAGGCAAGCGTAGCGCGGCATTATGCAGACGTGTTGGCGGCTCGCTTTGGACAGCAGCGGGTACGCATCATTGCCGAAGCGTTTCGTCCCCGGCAAGGGGGTGGATTCCGCCCTGCAACAGCAGAGGAAATCGGGCCACAACTTGCCGCTTATGCCGGTTTTTTCGTCTACTTGTTCGATGGCCCGCATTATGTCAACCGCGACTTGGTGAATCAGCTTGTCGGTTCAGAGAGGGCTGCAGAAAAGTAGGCTGCCTCGCATAGCGGTCTGAGCAAAAGGGCCTCCCTTCGGTGCCGCCCCCACGCAGCTTGGTGCGCGTTCTCAACTGGATTCGTAGAGTTATTTGCAATTTCCGGTGAATCGATACATTGATCCATTCTGAACGATAGGGAGAATAAATTCGTAAGATGGCGTTGTTCTGTATACTTGGCCGATGGAAAGCAATAAGAAGCCCTCTATTGTCCCCAAGGCCTATCCGCGGACGCTGGTTACTGGACTGATTCCAGCCAGGCAAGCGGTGGCGGAAGGGTTGCATCGAAGAGTAAGGTTTTCTTCCGGTACGTTTGCCCTAGCCGCATTTCTGCATCTCAAGCCAAAGATTTCCACGGAAACCCATCCGAGCTGCACCAGCCCGCTATTCCATGAAAACTTCAGGGAATAGCGGGCTGTTTTACCTTGGTAAACGATGCAATTTCGGTGAAAACAATTCAAGCTAAATACCACAACAGAGGAAAGGAGGCGACGAATAAAATAATCCCACATTTACGCTGTGTAGCCTGAAGCCCATGCCGCCCATAGTCTGGCTGTTGCCACGAGGGTGGCGCTAGCGCGCTTCTGTTTCCGCCGGTCATAGTACTTCTGGGTCGCGCTTGGGTTTGCATGCGCGGCAAAATCGTACGCGTCCGCGCTCAGCTTGGTCGTCGGCCAGGCATCAAGCAGGGTGGAAACACGCTACTGGGTCGACCAGATTAAAGGTCGATTCGAGCTTGGCGATAAATTCTGATTTATCGCCCGCAGCCGTGTAAGCCGCTCCCCACGTTTTCCCCTTCGCCAGGACGCCAGTCGCCTCTGGATGAACGATGCTGTCCATTCGAAATTGAATGAAGCTGCGGTGGTTCACGATAACCTGTATTCGGCATATTCGGTTGCGCGCGCGTGGCCGTTTCCGTCTTGCGCGAGGCTTCAGCAGTTACCGGCGTTCCAACATGGCACCGCCGCGGATATGAGCCCGGACGCTTAGTGGGAACGACTTACATTGGACGCAGCGGTAAAAGGTTGTAAATAATGAATTTTTTCTTAAACTTATGGAATCTTAATGTATAAATTGAAAGCTGTCATCGTAATTTTAGGAGCCATGTTCTGTGTGGCTTTACAGGGTCAGGCTAGCGCACGAAGTTTCTGGAGAACGGCACCAGCACCCACCACCACCACAACGACGACCACCTCGACGCCGGTTGCTCCAGGGCAAATGTGGGGCGTGACGATTGACGATATATCCGGCCTCAGCAACATCACCTCAGCGCTTAAGAGCCTGCATCAAAAGACAACGGCACGTGTAGTTTTCGATTCTGGCGAATCTGCCTCTTATTATCGGCCTGCGTTGGTAGCTATTCACGGAGTAGCGAATGTGATGGGCGAACTGGTTGATTCCAGCGATATGACTCAGTACACCGCTGCTTCGTATCTCGCCAGAACCCAAACATATATGGCTGCTTTGTCCGATGTAGTGGACATTTGGGAGATAGGTAACGAAGTAAACGGCGAATGGGCTGGTAACCCAACCGATGTAGCCACTAAGGTGACCGAAGCTTACGATTACGCCGTCAGCCAAGGCAAGCAAACTGCTCTTACCCTCTACATGAACGTGGGCTGCGAAGCCAGTCCACAAGAAAATATATGGAATTGGGTAAATGCACATGTTCCAGCCCGTATGCTGACCGGCTTGAACTACGTCTTCTTGTCCTACTACGAAAGCGACTGCGACGGCATCGTGCAAGACTGGAACGCGCAATTCACTAAATTGCATCAACTTTTTCCAAACAGTAAGATCGGATTCGGTGAAACCGGCACAGCCAATTCTTCCAGCACAACCACGCTTGCGGATATCACCTATATGCAACGCTATTACGGCTACCAGCCAGCCGTACCCAACTTCATTGGCGGTTATTTCTGGTGGTATTTCCGTGAGCAAGGTATTCCATCTACTCAACCGCTGTGGTCAACGTTGAATAAAATCCTGGGCGGTTGATAGCAAATTCGCTCCGTTAAGCAATTGATTATGGAGTTGGAGAGCGCCGCCACGACCGGTCGGGCGGCGCAATCTTTCATTCGACAGAGCGGCATCGCAGCTCTGGATTGTTTCGGGCAGCAGGCTTGTAGAATGAAAAAAGGGACGCCGTTTTCACGGAGTCCCTTTCATCTATCTTCCAAATATTAATAATTACTATCAGCAAAAGCCTTGAATTCGTTTGGGTGGCTGACGGGGCTCGAACCCACGACAACAGGAATCACAATCCTGGACCCTACCGCATCTCTCCGCGATCGCGAATTCACGTTTTTTACTTTTTGCCGACAACCCTAACTCGACAAGGCTTTCGCCGGCTTCAATCCGCCCGATTCGGTCACCGGCCGTTTTGCCGGCTCGGCACAGGCGTTCAAGGATTCTCTGGCCAGTCAACCGTGGCTGATCCTGGCGGCCTTGCTGAGCGTGTATATCGTGCTGGGCATCCTGTACGAAAGCACCATCCATCCATTGACCATTCTCTCGACCCTGCCTTCGGCCGGCGTCGGCGCATTGCTGGCGCTACTGGTATGCGGCAGTGAGTTTTCCATCATTTTCCCGCATGGAAATTTGCGGATGCCGCTGCGCCGATCAAGCAGGGACAATGGTGGCGGCTCTACGATGATGAGCGCCTGAGCGCACGGCTGAGCGAGGTCGCGCAAGCCAATCAAAATATCAAGCTCAGCGAAGCCCGCTACCGTCAGGCGTTGGCGCTGACCGACAGTGCGCGCACCAGCTTGTGGCCGGACTTGAATCTGAATACATCCCTCAAGCGCGGCACCGGAACCGGTGCCGACAATATCGCTACCAGCCATCGCCAAATCGCGTATGGTCGCTGGGACCAACGCTTGCAGCATCGCTGTTTGATGGCGGGTTGCGACGCGCCCAAACGGACAGCGCGCTTGCCGCCTATGACGCGACAGTGGCAGGCTGCCGGCAAACGGTGCTCACCAGCTTGCAGGACGTGGAAGACAATCTGGCGACCCTGACCTGGTTGGCGCAAGAGGCCGAAGTACTGGATGCGGCGGTGCGCTCTGCGCGCGAATCCGAACAACAAGTCTTCAATCGCTATCAAGCCGGCACCGTCGATTATCTCAGCGTGGTGACAGTTCAAACCACGGCCCTGAGCATTGAACGCAATGCCCTGACGGTATTGGGACGACGGCTGACTGCGAGCGCCGGGTTAATCAAAGCGCTGGGCGGAGGTTGGAAAATCCCCCAGCAGTGATTGTTTATGCGGAACATGCAGAGTCAGAGTCGCAAATTCGGTGTTGCATTCAACCCATATCCGGAAATTGCATATAAATGCCTGAAAACATTCGTTTCAAGCACGATTTGGGAAGGTTACTCTAAACGTTAAATTAGTTCACATAAATATAAATCAGGTCACCATGCATCCGAAATCAGGGGAAAACAGATGGGCAATACAACCAATTCAAGCTTGCGATGTAGCGGCTAGTGCCTTCAGACGCTTCAAAATATCGGCCCTTTGAGGGCTGACAAAAATACCCTCCCTGACTGTGGAGGGAAGCTGAATTTTTACTTGATTGCCCTATGAACAAACTTCTCACTTTCCCGGATTTGGGCAACATGGCGTTGTCGATACGCGCCAAGGCGCTGCTTTTCCATGATCCGCGTTCTTCCGAATTGCTGCAACAAGTCGAACGTATCGCGCGCAGCGATGCGACTACATTGATTGTCGGAGAAACCGGTACCGGCAAGGAATTGATCGCACGCCACGTCCATGCACAGAGCGGGCGCACGGGGCCTTTTATCGCAGTCAATTGCGGCGCATTCAGCGAGACGCTGATCGATGCCGAATTGTTCGGCCATGAAACGGGTGCCTTCACCGGCGCGACGCAAGCGCGCGCCGGCTGGTTTGAAACGGCCAACGGCGGCACCTTGTTTCTCGATGAAATCGGCGATTTGTCGCAGGCTTTGCAGGTTAAGTTGCTGCGTGTACTGCAAGAGCGGCAAGTCGTGCGCCTGGGTTCGCGTCGGCCGATTGCACTGGATGTGCGGCTGGTGGCCGCCACCAACGTCGATTTACCCAAGGCGATTCTAGCGGACCGCTTCCGCTCGGATCTTTACTATCGCCTGAGTGTCGCGACCATCCAGTTGCCGCCGCTGTGCGATCGGCCGGGTGATATTTTGCCTCTGGCGCAGCACTTCATTGGCATCTACAGCGCCAAGATGAATATGGAAAACATCGGCTTGGCAGCGGATGCGCAATCCGCATTGCTTGGCTACGAATGGCCCGGCAATATCCGCGAACTGGAAAACGTCATTCACTACGCATTGATCGTTTGCCGGGATAAACAGATTCGCGCCGACGATTTGAAACTGGTCGGCGCATTGCACCGCAATCGCGTTATCTCCACGGAGCAGGTAATGGAAAACCTGTACCGGCGTCTCGAAGGGCTGTTCGGTGAATTGATCGATGCGGACGATCCGGGGCTGTTCGATTCGGTGGAGGAGTCGTTGGTTCGCACCGTGTTCGCACGGTGCAGTCACAACCAGGTGCATAGCGCCAAGATATTGGGTATTAGCCGAAATATACTGCGCACGCAGCTGAAACGATTCGGACTGATTGGCGAACACCCGGGTGCCTTGCCGGTGGACGCCGCCGAGGCATCGGGGAATAACTGGGCGCCGCATTGATCGGATTTGCTCGAAATTTGGGCCAGGGGAAAAAATGACTTTACAGGCTTATCAGCTCGCATGTGCGCGCGGCGATCGGCAAATATTTTGCGATATCGATTTTGAGATTAAAGAAGGTGAAGCCATGTGGCTGGCAGGCGCCAATGGTAGCGGGAAAACCAGCCTGTTACGGTTACTGTGTGGATTAGCCTCTCCATCGGCCGGAGAGGTGCGTTGGAACGGCCGCAACATTCGCGCTCTGCGCGAGGATTTTCACCGGGATCTGATTTATTGTGGCCATGCAAGCGGCGTAAAAGACGATTTGACTGCATGGGAGAACGTGTCAATCGGCACCAGGCTATTTGGCAAAAAATGCAGCCGGGAAGATGCCTGTCATGCATTGGATCAAGTCGGATTGGCGAACGTAGCGCACTTGCCTGTCAGGGCGCTATCTCAAGGTCAGCGCAAGCGTGTCGCTTTGGCCCGTCTTTGGATACCGGCGATACCAAAACTCTTGATCCTGGACGAACCGTTTACTGCGCTGGACCAACACGCCATCCACACCTTGTGCGAAATATTGAATCAGCACCTGGCGCAAGGTGGCATCGTTGTGTACACGACGCATCAGACACTGACGTTGAAAGCACAGCGCTTGCACCAGCTTGAATTGAGCCAGACAGTGCCATGCTGAAGCTACTCGCGGAGGTGATCCGGCGCGATCTGTTGCTGGCATTCAGGCGTCGTTCCGATGTGCTGACGACGCTGTTTTTTTTTATCATCGTCACGACGTTATTTCCTTTGGGCGTGGGGCCGGAGCAGACGCTGCTACGCAGCATGGCGCCGGGAATTTTATGGGTTGCAGCATTGTTGGCGTCAATGCTGTCGCTGGGGCGATTGTTTGCGCTCGACTTTGCCGACGGTACGTTAGAACAATTGCTGCTCTCGCCGGAGCCGCTGACGGTGATGGTGATTGGCAAGGTGATCGCGCACTGGCTGGTGTCCGGATTGCCATTGGTGATTCTCGCGCCGTTGCTGGCGGTGCAATTTGCCTTGCCTGGTGCCTCGATTGTTGTACTGCTGCTGAGTCTGCTGATCGGTACGCCGATCCTGAGTCTGTTCGGCGCCATCGGTGCTGCCCTGACACTAGGTGCGCGCGGTGGCGGTGTACTGGTATCGCTATTGGTTCTTCCGCTGTACATCCCGGTGTTGATTTTTGGTGCCGGTGCGGTAGGGGCGCAGGCAAGTGGATTGGGAGGTGGTGCGCATCTTTTGCTGTTGGGTGGATTGCTGGCTGCTGTGGCAGCGCTCGCGCCTTGGGCGACGGCGGTGGCGTTGCGCATAGCGATTGAATAGAGTTCGCGAGTGGGCTCTTGAGAAACACTTTTAATTGGCTGATTTTAAATGGATTTTTTAAGCGATATCAGCGATAGGCGACTTATGTTTTTTCGGTGCAATTTGTGGGATTCGGTTCGGTCGTCGTTAATTGAAACGGTTGCCACTCCGTGGATGCTGGTCGGGGGTGGCCCGACAGCCAGTCACTTTTCTTGCTTCGCCAAGAAAAGTAACCAAAAGAAGGCGACCGCAAAGCCGTTGCCTTCCCTTCGGTCAGGTTCCCAAATGTGTCGTCTGTCAGTCGGGTGGGGAAACAAACTCGCTGCGCTCAAACAAGTTTCCCCACAATTCCCGACTGACAGCCGCCCCATTTGGCAACGTCTCAATGCGGAATTCAAAAGCAACGTCAAAACCCACAGCCTCTGCGGTGAATCGGAGACTGTGTTTATAGGCAGCGCAGCGGGCCGAATTACTGCGCCCCGCTTAATCCACCACGGAGCGTCGAGGGGTTGTTGTTGACGTTGTTGTTGACGTTGTTGTTGACGTTGCTTTTGATCTTCCGCATTGAGACGCTGCCAAATGAGCCAACTGGCATTCGGATAAAGAGGGAAAACTTGTCTGAGCGCAGCGAGTTTGTTTTCCCTCCCGAATGCCAGTTGGCTCATTTGGGGACCCTCCCAACGGGAGGGCAGTGGCTTTGCGTCGCCTTTCTTTGCTTACTTTCTTTGGCGAAGCAAAGAAAGTGAGCGGCTGCCGGGCCGCCCCCGGCCTGCTTCCACGGAGTAGCAACCGTTTCAATTAACGACGACCGAACTAGTAAGAAACACATGAGAGACGTCATTACGGAAGGAAACATGCTGTGCCGATCACGAACACAACCCCAGTCATTGTTGAACCGCGTCCAATCGGGCAGATCAATTGGTTTAAATATGCGTCGCCGCAACATGTCTACCCGATTGCTGGAAAGCTGATCCCCTGGTTCGGCGCGGTTGCGCTTATTTTGTCGGCGATCGGTTTATATATCGGCTTTTTTGTTGCGCCTACGGATAGTCAGCAAGGCGATGCGTACCGGATTATGTTTGTCCATGTTCCCGCGGCCTGGCTATCGATGTTGATCTACCTGGCAATGGTTTTTTGGGCGGGGCTTGGATTGATTTTTAACACACGCCTGTCGTCGATGATGGCACGCGCGCTGGCGCCGACCGGCGCGCTGTTCACCTTTTTGGCGCTCTGGACCGGCGCGCTGTGGGGGCGCCCAACCTGGGGCGCGTGGTGGGTCTGGGATGCGCGCCTGACATCGGAACTGATACTGCTTTTTTTCTACGTCGGATTCATGGCCTTGCAATCCGCGATCGATGATCCGCGTCGTGCGGATAAGGCCGGGGCTGTGCTGGCTATAGTTGGCGTCGTGAACCTGCCGGTCATTTATTTTTCGGTGCAGTGGTGGAACACCTTGCATCAGGGTTCTTCCATTAGTTTTAGCAGCGCCCCGAGCATGGCGATGGCCATGCTGCTCGGCATGCTGGTCACGACGCTAGGCATGTGGGCGTATGCGATTGCAGCGGCCTTGCTCCGGCTGCGTTGTATCGTGCTGGAACGGGAGCGTCAGACCGCATGGGTGAAGGGTCTGCAGGAGATTAAGTCATGATCTGGCATAGCTGGAACGATTTTTTTTCGATGGGTGGATATGCGCTCTATGTATGGGGATCGGTATCGGTCGTGCTGGGATTGATTGCGGGTGAACTGCTTGCATTGACCTGGCGTAGAAAGTCCATGTTGGCTGCGCTTTCCCTGGAAAAAACCGTACGCAAAAAAAATACCGGAGTTGGCAACGGGGCTTCCATATGAGAGCCCGCCATAAGCGCTTCATTCTGGTCGCTACGGGATTAGCTGTGTTAGGCGTCGGAGCGTTCCTCGTGCTGTCCGCGTTTCAAAAGAATCTGGTGTTCTTTTTTACGCCGACACAAATTCTGTCAGGTGAAGCGCCGCACAATCGCAGCTTTCGCGTAGGCGGCATGGTGGAGGACGGCAGTTTGCAACGCCAGGCGGACGGTGTCACGGTCAGCTTTATTGTGACGGACACCGTACAGCGCGTGCGCGTCAATTACCGCGGCATGCTGCCTGATTTGTTCAAAGAGGGCAAAGGTGTTGTCGCCCAGGGAAAGTTAGGTCCGGACAATGTGTTTGCGGCGGAACAAGTGCTGGCCAAGCACGATGAAAATTACATGCCGCCCGATGCCGCGTATGCGTTAAAAAAAGGACGACAGATGAATCAGAAAATCGGCAATGCGGTGAGGACAAAGGATAAAGAGTGATTCCTGAACTAAGTAATCTCGCGGTCATGCTGGCCTTGTGCCTGGCATGCGTCCAAAGCATTCTGCCGCTGGCGGGGGCATGGAAAAATAATGTGCGCTGGATGACAGTAGCGCGTCCGGCCGCCGCCGGGCAATGCCTGTTCATCGCCCTGGCATTCGCCGGATTGGTCACGTCGTTCATCAATAACGATTTTTCGGTGTCGTATGTTGCCGCTAATTCAAATTCGGCGTTGCCGCTGTATTACCGCATCGCCGCTACCTGGGGCGGCCACGAGGGATCGCTATTGCTATGGACTTTGATGCTGGCGCTTTGGACCTTTGCTGTCGCGCTATTTAGCCGCCAACTACCGGATGAAACGGTGGCGCGCGTGTTAGGCGTGATGGGATCGATCAGCGTCGGTTTCCTATGTTTCATGCTATTCACTTCGAATCCATTCGATCGCACGCTTCCAGGATTAGCCGACGGCCGCGATCTGAATCCGCTATTGCAGGATGTCGGCATGATCGTGCATCCGCCGCTGCTGTACATGGGGTACGTCGGATTTTCCGTGGCGTTTTCCTTTGCGATCGCGGCGTTGATGAGTGGCCAGCTCGATGCTGCGTGGGCGCGCTGGTCACGTCCATGGACGCTGGTTGCGTGGACGTTTTTGACGTTGGGGATTTTTCTCGGCAGCTTCTGGGCCTACTATGAGCTGGGCTGGGGCGGATGGTGGTTTTGGGATGCGGTGGAAAATGCGTCCTTCATGCCGTGGCTGGTCGGCACTGCCCTGATTCACTCGCTGGCGGTGACGGAAAAGCGCGGCAGCTTCAAGAACTGGACGGTGCTGCTGGCGATCGTTGCCTTTTCGCTTTCCTTGCTGGGCACTTTCCTGGTGCGCTCCGGCGTCCTGACCTCGGTGCATGCGTTTGCCACCGATCCGCGCCGCGGTCTGTTCATATTGATATTTCTCGCCATCGTCATCGGCGGGTCGTTGACCTTGTATGCATGGCGTGCGCCCAAGGTCGGGCTCGGCGGAACATTCAGCTTGTTCTCGCGCGAGTCCATGCTGTTGATCAACAATGTTTTGCTATTGGTCGCCGCCGCTACCGTCCTGCTGGGAACGCTGTATCCCTTGTTGCTCGACGCCCTGAACCTTGGAAAAATATCGGTTGGTCCACCGTATTTCGAGGCGGTCTTCATCCCTTTGATGATCCCCGTGCTGCTGTTGATCGCCATCGGACCGTTCGTGTCCTGGAAGCAGGCAGCCGTCAAAGACGTCGCGCGCAAACTGCAGTGGCTTGCGGTAGCGGCGCTGGTATTTGGCGCCGCCGCCATGCTGATCCTGAAGTTCACGCCTATGGTGGCGCTGGGATTGACCTTATCCGTCTGGATTTTGCTGGCGACCATTTCCCATCTGGTGCAACGCCTGCTGCATGCACCCGCCGGGACCTCCATCCGCAAGCGCATTGCCAGCCAGCCGCGCAGCTACTGGGGCATGATCGTAGCGCATGCCGGGATCGGCATTTTCGTGGTCGGCGTGACGCTGGTCAAAGGATGGGAGACCTCGAACGATGTCAGCATGCACGTTGGCGACAGTACAAGTGCCGGTGCTTACCAGTTCACGTTCACCGAGTTGATAAAGATTGACGGGCCGAACTATATTGCCGCCCGCGGCACGTTTGAAGTGAGCAGCAAGAATACCGCCGTTGCGACCATGCATCCCGAAAAGCGCTACTTTACCGTGCAGCAAATGCCGATGACCGAGGCCGCGATCGATCGTGGCTTTACCCGCGATTTGTATGTGTCCCTGGGGGAAGTCACCAAGGATGGCGCATGGGTGGTGCGTGTGCAGCACAAGCCGTTTGTGAGCTGGATCTGGGCCGGGTGTCTGATTATCGCCATGGGTGGATTTCTGGCGGCGTCCGACCGGCGTTACCGCATGGGCTCACACAAGCGGGTGGCGGCGCGAGCGGGCACTGCCGGCGCACGGCAATCGATCAATACCCCTGTTAATAACGCTATCTGAGATCAACATGAAACGTTTTCTTATTCCGCTCGGCATCTTCTTTGTTCTGGTGATTTTTTTGGGAATCGGCTTGCGCCTGAAACCGCAAGAGATACCTTCGCCGTTTATCGGCAAGCCGGCGCCGGCATTTACCTTGACGCAGTTGGAAGACAGCCAAAAGAACTTCAGCCCGCAAGACATGCGTGGCAAGGTCTGGTTACTCAATGTATGGGCTTCCTGGTGCGCGCCGTGCCGCGCCGAGCTTCCGGCCCTGCTGGATTTTTCCCGGAAGGCAGTGGTGCCGATAGTCGGCCTGGACTATACCGATGCGCGTGAGGAGGGGAATAAATGGCTGAGCCGGTTTGGCAATCCCTATCGACTGTCCGCCTTCGACGCCGATGGCAAGGTAGGGATCGATTATGGCGTGTATGGCGTGCCTGAAACCTTTGTGATCGATAAGCGTGGGGTGATCCGCATGAAGCATATCGGGCCGGTTACTCCAGGGGTCATCAAGGATAAATTACTCCCTTTGATACAAGAATTGAACCGTGCCTAAATTGACTTTTCCATCCTCGCTACTGTGTTCGCTAACTGCAGTCTTGCTGCTGCTGGCGGGCAACGTGCATGCCGGGCAGGCGGCGCCGATGGTGACGGGCCCTGCGCTGGAACACCACGTGACGCGTTTGGCCCAAGAGCTGCGTTGCCTGGTCTGTCAAAATCAGACGATCGCGGATTCTCAGGCGCAATTGGCGATCGATCTGAAAAATCAGGTGCGCGAACAATTGGCGCAGGGAGTGTCCGATAAGGATGTGATCGCATTCATGGTGCAGCGTTACGGTGATTTTGTGCTGTATCGCCCGCCGCTTAAACAGACGACATGGCTCCTTTGGTTCGGTCCATTCCTGCTATTGGTGTTTGGTTTGATTTTCCTGATTATAAAACTGCGCCAGACGCGCGCGCCAGTCGCGTCCTTGCCAGCGGCTGTCATTGCGCGGGCCGCCGCGTTGCTGGCCTCGAAAGAATTGCCATGACCGCTTTTTTAATGATTGCCGCCGTGATGCTGGCGCTGGCGCTGTTTTTTGTTCTGTCCGGTTTGCTGCACAGCAAGCCGCCGGCGCAAAGCGACCGAAGCGCACGAGATGCGCTGAATCTGGAAGTGTTACGGGATCAAATGCGTGAACTCGACGCAGATTTGCAAGACGGCACAATTGATGCGACCGGGCACCGAAGCGCGCGTCAGGAATTGGAGCGCAGGGTCGCCCAGGAGGTAAATTCGACAGCGTCGAAGCCATCGCCGCAGGCAATCCCTCTTCGACGCTGGCCGGTGCTCGTATTGGGGCTTGCAGTGCCGATCGTCGCCGGGACTTTGTATTTCCTTCTCGGAACACCTGCCGCGCTGGCCCCCGCACAGATCGCCGCAGCCGGGGCACAAAATGCGGTTAGCGCGCAACAGATCGAAGGCATGGTAAACGGACTGGCGGCGAAATTGAAGGCGAATCCGAACGATACCGACGGCTGGCGAATGCTGGCGCGGTCCTACGAAACAATGCGGCGCTTCGACCTGGCGGTGGATGCCTACCGGCATTTGATTCAACTCACGCCTGACAATGCCGACTTGCTGGCCGATTATGCCGTCACCCTGGCGATGAGCTTGAATCAGAATTTGTCGGGAGAGCCGGAAAAACTGATCAATCGCGCGCTGGAAATCGATCCGAAAAATATCCAGGCGCTGGCCTTGTCGGGAAGCGCTGCTTTCGAGCGGAAGGAGTATGCCAAGGCAATCAAACCATGGAAGCAGATCCTGGCTCTCGTGCCTGACGAATCCGATATGGCGCGTTCCATAGCCGCCGGCATTTCCAAAGCGGAATCGCTTGCCGCTGCTCAGCAGTGAAAAAAACATCAGCGTTACGCGCTGCGGTGCAACACCGCAGCGCCAGCCAAAGATTAGTGGTGGTCCGGATGCTGGTGATCGTCGGCCGCTGCTTTTTCTACAGGCAATTCATAGATCGTGGCATCCGTGGTCAGCAACAATCCCGCAACCGAAGCGGCGTTTTGCAATGCCGTGCGAGTCACTTTCGCCGGGTCCAGTACGCCTAGCTCAACCAGGTCGCCATAGGTGCCGTCGGCCGCGTTGTAGCCGAAATTGCCGCTTCCCTCGAGCACTCGGTTGATCACGACAGATGGCTCATCGCCCGCGTTCACCACGATTTGGCGCAGCGGTTCCTCCACGGCACGCAGCACGATCCGGATGCCGGCATCCTGGTCGGGGTTATCACCCTTGAGGTCCTTGATTGCCTGTTTCGCGCGCAAGAACGCGACACCGCCGCCGGGGACGATGCCTTCTTCGACTGCCGCGCGCGTCGCATGCAAGGCATCTTCGACACGGGCTTTCTTTTCTTTCAGCACGACTTCGGTTGCTGCGCCAACCTTGATCACCGCCACGCCGCCGGCCAGCTTGGCGACCCGCTCTTGCAGTTTCTCGCGGTCGTAATCGCTGCTTGCCTCGTTAATCTGGCCCCGGATCTGCTTGACCCGGGCCGCGATTTTTATAGTATCGCCGGCGCCATCGATGACTATCGTGTTTTCTTTGCCGATTTCGACACGTTTGGCTTGACCGAGGTCCTGCAGCGTGACCTTGTCCAGCGTCAACCCAATTTCTTCGGCAATGACCTGGCCGCCGGTCAGGACCGCAATATCCTCCAGAATGGCACGGCGCCGATCGCCAAAACCGGGCGCCTTGACGGCTGCCGTATTCAGGACACCGCGAAGCTTGTTGACGACCAGGATCGCCAGTGCTTCACCCTCGACATCCTCGGCGATGATCAGCAGCGGACGCCCGGCTTCGGCAACCTGTTCCAGCACCGGCAGCAGATCGCGGATGTTGGAGATTTTCTTGTCGAACAGGAGGATGAACGGCTGTCCCAGCTCGACCACCTGCCGGCCTGGATTATTGATGAAATAGGGCGATAGATAACCTCGGTCGAATTGCAAGCCTTCCACGATTTCCAATTCGTTGTGCAGCGACTTGCCGTCTTCAACCGTAATCACGCCTTCCTTTCCGACTCTATCGATTGCTTCGGCAATAATGGCGCCGATATCGGTGTCGGCGTTTGCCGAGATCGCACCGACTTGCGCGATTTCCTTGCTGGTGGTGGTTGGTTTCGCTATTTTCTTCACTTCATCGACGATCGCAATCACTGCTTTATCGATGCCGCGTTTCAGATCGGTCGGGTTAAAACCTGCCGCGACAAATTTGAAGCCCTCACGCACAATCGCCTGGGCCAGCACCGTTGCGGTGGTGGTGCCGTCGCCGGCATCGTCGCTGGTCCTGGAGGCGACCTCCTTGATTAACTGAGCGCCGATATTCTGCAGCTTGTCCTGCAGTTCGATTTCTTGCGCGACCGAAACGCCGTCCTTGGTGACCGTGGGTGAACCGACACTGCGTTCCAGCACCACGTTGCGGCCTTTGGGGCCAAGGGTGACTTTGACCGCGTTGGCAAGAATGTTGACGCCTTCAACCAGCTTGATACGGGCGATATCGCCGGGCACGACATTTTTAGCTGCCATTTCCTGATTTCCTTAAAAATGAGATTCGACGCTGGTCACTTGGCCCTGGGGCGTAGCGCAACAAACTGCGAATTTTCGCCACGACGAACCAATAAGACCACTGGTTTTTTTGTATCGCTTTTTGCCGCCAGTACGGACAACTGCGCGGCGTCTTTAACGTCTGTGTTGTTGACCGTTAAAATAATATCCCCCGCGAGCAGTCCGGAGCGTGCAGAGACGCCATCAACGCTTTCAATCACTACACCGGAGGAAATCCGAAGTTCCTTTTTTTGCGCATCGGTGAGGTCGTATGCAGCGATGCCGAATGCATTTTCTTTTTGAACCGGCTCCTCTTTTTTAACGGCATTGCCGGCAATTTTTTCTGGCTCCATTTCTGCCAGGGTAACGGCGATTTCCCGAACTACCCCTTTTCGCCAAACGCTTAGATTGACCTTGGTCCCCGGTTTGGTGGATGCCGCAAGGCGTCTCAGGTCGGCGCTCTTGTCGACTACGACGCCATTGAACTTGAGAATGATGTCCCCGCCAACCAGACCGGCCTTGTCGGCAGGGCTGTCCTTTTCAACGCGGCCAACCAGGCCTCCCTTGGTTGCCGGCAATCCCAGCGATTCGGCAATATCTTTGCTGACGTCGCCAAGATACACACCAAGACGCCCGCGTGTCACATGGCCGGTGGCCTTCAATTGATCGGCGATCGCCATTGCCTCATCAATCGGGACCGCAAACGATATGCCCATGAAGCCGCCTGACTTGCTATAAATCTGTGAGTTGATACCGACCACCTCGCCACGCATATTGATCAGCGGTCCGCCGGAGTTGCCGGGATTCACCGCCACGTCGGTCTGAATCAAGGGCAGGAAATCGCCGGTGTCTCGTGCCTTCGCCGAAATGATTCCTGAAGTGACCGTATTGTCCAGGTCGAATGGCGAACCGATCGCGATAACCCATTCACCTACCCTGGCTTTGGCCGATTGGCCTATGGTGACGGCAGGGAGGCCCTTGCCGTCGATTTTCAGCACTGCGACATCGACTCGCGCATCGAGGCCAATGACCTTTGCCTTGAATTCGCGGCCATCCGTCAGCTTCACATAGACTTCCGCTGCATCGGCCACCACATGCGCATTCGTGATCACGTAACCGTCTTGCGAAACGATGAAGCCCGATCCGACGCCACGCGGGACTTCTTCCTCCGCAGCGTCAGGATCTTTTTTGCCTTTCGGAGCGGGGGCAGGTTTTTGACGTGGAACCGGCGCACCGAAAAACCGGCGGAAAAATTCTTGCATCTGCTCATCTTGCGCGTCATTTTCAGACTGAGCGGTTAGCGCGGTGGTGCGAATATTGACGACTGCCGGACCGACTTTTTCCACTAAATTGGCAAAATCAGGCAAGGCCACTGGCGTGAATGACGCGGCCAACGCATGCGGGTTGGCATCGAATATCGTAGGCGCAACAATACCGGCGCATGCGCTCATCAGTAGAGTGGATAGAAGTGTTTTGACGGGAAGAAAAGCAGCTTTGCTCATGATTTCATCTCTTTTGCTTAGTTAGTCGCAAAGCAGTACAGCAAACCCGCGACATGAAAGGCAACGGCTTGGTCCACGAAATGGATGAAAAAACCGGCGGGTTGGCGCAAATCGCGCCGAAGAAACATAAGTTGTTCATATTTGATATCGCCTAAAAAGTCGTTGAAGATCAGTAGCTTGTCATGTGTTTCTTAAGAGTTCGGTCGTCGCGTATCTAAAACGGTAGCTACTCCGTGGAAGCTAGTCGGGGGTGGCCCGACAGCCAGTCACTTTTCTTGCTTCGCCGGAAGCAGTTCGGTCGTCGCGTATCTAATACGGTTGCTACTCCGTGGAAGCAAGCCGGGGGCGGCCCGGCAGCCGCTCACTTTCTTTGCTTCGCCAAAGAAAGTAAGCAAAGAAAGGCGACGCAAAGCCGTTGCCCGCCGTTGGCGGGTTCCCAAATGGGGCGGCTGTCAGTCGGGTGGGGAAACAAACTCGCTGCGCTCAGACAAGTTTCCCCACAATTCCCGACTGACAGCCGCCCCATTTGGCAACGTCTCAATGCGGAATTCAAAAGCAACGTCAAAAGCCACAGCCTCTGCAGTGAATCGGGGACTGTGTTTGTAGGCAGCGCAGCGTGCCGAATTACTGCGCCCCGCTTAACCCACCACGAAGCGCCGAGGGGTTGCTGTTGCTGTTGACGTTGCTTTTGATCTTCCGCATTGAGACGCTGCCAAATGAGACGACTGGCATTCGGATAAAGAGGGGAAACTTGTCTGAGCGCAGCGAGTTTGTTTCCCCTCCCGAATGCCAGTCGGCTCATTTGGGGCCCCGACCGAAGGGAGGGCAGTGGCTTTGCGGTCGCCTTCTTTTGGTTACTTTTCTTGGCGAAGCAAGAAAAGTGACTGGCTGCCGGGCCACCCCCGGCTTGTATCCACGGAGTAGCAACTGTTTCAATTAACGACGACCGAACCAAATCCCCCAAATCCCACCGAAAAAACATAAGTTGCCTATTCGAGGACAAATGGTTTAATCCTTGCTCTTGAAATCGTCATGGCAAGCCTTGCAGGTACGCGTGAGCTTTCCGTACTGCTCCTTGACCGCAGCGGCATCGCCGTTGGCGGCGATCGTCGCGAGCGCAGTGGCTTCCTTGCCGAAGTTGGCGCCGAGTTCGGCGAAATGCTTGGGATCCTTGAACAGTTCCGCTTTGGCCGAGGTCTCATGCCAGCCCTTGCCTTGCTCGGTGCCCGGCGCGAACAGCGCGCCCAGGCCGGAGTTGGCGACGGCGGCGATGGTGTTGGCGGCCTTGATCACCTCATCCTTGTTGTACTGACCGTCAAGCGCGGCTTTGATGCGGCCGGAATTCCAGGCCACCACCTGGAAGCTGGACTGGCGCACTTTGATCAGTGCTTCCGGCTTTGCGGCCTGCTGGGCCAGGACGCCGGAGGAGGCGAGGATGGCAACCGCCAGGGCGGGAGCAAGGATGGTTTTGAAACGCTTGTTCATCGGCTTTCCTTAGGTTGATTGAGACCTTGCGCAATGCAAGGCCCGGGATGGCAAATAGCGGCTCAGGCGCGCAGGTTCTTGTTGAAAAAATCGACAGTGCGCTGCCAGGCCAGTTTCGCTGACGCTTCGTCGAAACGCGGCGTGGTGTCGTTGTTGAAACCGTGTTCCGCGCCCGGGTAGATGTAGCCCGTGTGCCTGATGCCCGCTGTCTTCAATGCCTCGTCGTACTTCGGCCAGGCTGCCAGCAGACGTTCATCTTTTCCAGCGTGGTGAATCAGCAAGGAGGCTTTGATCTTCGCCACCTCGTCCAATGGCGGGTTGGCGCCGTAGAAGGGTACCGCCGCGGCCAGATCGGGTAGCCGGGTGGCGAGGTAATTGGCGATTCCTCCGCCATAGCAAAAGCCTACTACCCCCAATTTACCGTTGCTGTCAGGCAGATCCTTCAACACATAGGCGGCGACCACAAAATCCTCACGGGTCTTGGCCTGGTCGAGCTTAGGGAAGAGTTCCCTGGCCTGGTCCTCATTACCGGGATAGCCGCCCAGCGGGAACAGGGCATCCGGCGCGAAGGCGATGAAATTATCGAGCGCCAGACGGCGGGCGATGTCTTCGATGTGCGGGTTGAGACCGCGATTCTCATGGACTACCAGCACCGTGGGCAGCTTGCCTTTGACCACCGCAGGTTGCGCGAGATAGCCCCTCAGCTTGCCATAGCCTTCGGGCGATGGGTGCTCCACGTAACGCGTCTTGATGCGCGGGTCATTGGCGGGTACCTGCTGTGCTTCGGCGAAGCGCGGGCTGAGTGCATCGAGCAACCCTTCGGCAGTGACGACACCGACGGCAAACTTGCCGGCGGATTGCAGAAAGCCGCGCCGGGTCAGCTGGCCGTGCACATACTTGTCGAAAAGTTTCAGGACTTCAGGATGGAAATCCTTGGCGGTTTTGCGCGTCATGGGGAAAATCTCCTCTCGTTGGGGGTGGTTACTGTTTCAGCGGACGACTTATTTGGCCCGGTCGGCAAAGCCGGGAGTCAGGGCCGCGAGCTTTTGGACTGTTTCCAGCGCCTTTTCAACATTCTCGACCGGTGTCAGGCCACCCAGGGTGGCGGCGATTTTGCCGTCGGGCGTGACAATGTATGTCGTGCGCTCGGCAAACCCGTGATCGATTTCGACGCCGCGCGTATCTTTCCTGCCTGCTGCCGCCTCCTTCACTGACAGATCGAAGGACCTGGCGATCTTGCCGCCGACATCCGAGGCGACCGCAATTTTTCCGGCGCAATAGGCCGGGTCGGCCGAGAAGTCGTTGAGCCGGGCGATGCTGTCGAGGGAAACGCCGATAATCGACGCGCCCGCGGCAGCGAATTTTTCATAGTTGACCGCGAAGGTGTGCGCTTGGGCATTGCAGCCGCCGGTGTAGGCCGACGGATAGAAATACACAACCACCGGGCCCTTCTTCAGCGTGTCTTTCAGGGAAAAGGTAAATGCCTTGCCGGCGAGCGAGGCTTGTGCCTTGAAGTCGGGCGCCGTTTCGCCATCTTTCAGGGCGGCGATGGCGGGCAGGGTGATTGCGCTCGACAAGAGGCAGGTGAGTAGAAAACGTTTCATGCGCGTACTCCTAAATGGGTGGTTTGTTTTATCTTGCATATGTGCTGCGAGTTCCGCTAAAGCCCGGAAATATAATTCGCTAACGCCTGGACTTCGGCATCGGTCAGTGATTTGGTAGTGATGTTCATCACACCGCCGGCATCGTTGTGGCGCTCACCGTTCCTCCAATCAAGGAGCTGCTTCTCCAGGTAGAGCCGCCCCTGTCCACCGATGACCGGATAGCTGGCGTTTCCGGAAGATATGCCCTTGCCGCCTTTACCGTGGCAACTGATGCAGGGCAGAATATTTCTGGCCGCATCGCCGTTGACAAACAGTTGTTTTCCAACCGGGTTATCTCCCGTGCCGTCACCTTGCATTTTCTTTTGGCCGGCGAAATAAGCGGCGATATCCGCCAGATCGGCATCGTCTACGCTCTTTGCGATCATCGACATAAAGTCGTGCCGGCGCCCGCCGCTTCGAAAATCCCTGACCTGTTTGACGATGTATTCAGGATATTGCCCGGCGAGTTTGGCAAACTTGCCCTCCGGGCCGTTGCTGAAGCCCTGGCCTTGTCCTTGTCCATCGCTGTTGTGGCACTCCAGGCATCGCCCATCCTCCGATTTGAATTTGCCCGCAGCCGCATCTCCCTTGATGATTGGTGGTAAAACCGCCTTCTTGTTATCGATCGCTGTCTTGGCCGAGGCGGCAAGGACGGGAAGCGTGATCGGACTCGACATGAGGAAAGCAAGAAAACACGCCTTTGACGATGTAAAAAACGCGCTACGGAAATCGAACCGAAACAAACCAGCCATCAGGTTTATTCCTTCTTGTAGAACGTGTGGCAGGTTCTGCACGTCCGCGCAAGGTTGGTGGCCGAATCGGTGGCCGCATCAAAATTGTTTTGTGCAACGGAATCGACAATCGCTATCGTTAAATCCTTGCTTTTTTTCGCAAGATCCACGGCATCTTTGGCGTCGCCTTTCTGAACAAAGAAAGTTTCGACCTGTGCGAACATCTCCGTAAGCTCTTTGGCGTCGGCGGTGGCGGCTTTGGCATTCTTGATAGCGACGTTGGAAGCCAGGCTTTTATTGGTGTCTTCTATTGATTGCATCAAATCGGTACTTAAGCCGGTTTCGGCAGAGTTGGCGCCGGCTGTCAGTACCAAAAAAAAGCCAAAGAAAATGAAAAGTTTGCGCATATACATGTGATTCTTTGCAGGGTTAAACGGGGCAGCGCTGCCGCCCCATTTTTTCCGATAGCGGAATGTTGCGCTTATGGCTTTAGCTGTCCGCGGATCTCTCCACCCTTGTTCTCGGCGCTGTGGACATTGATGTACAGGTTGCCGGCCTGGTAGCTCGCATACTGCTCCTCCGTCAGCGTCGAGCCGGCCGGGACGGACCATACATCATCGGATGCTTTCGCCAGAGCGATGACCGGCGGACCCTTCTGGCCGGCTGCGGCCAGATGAATGTGCGCTGCCGTGCCGGCGATGCCTTTGGTGGTGACGCTGCCGCTGACGGTCCGGTCTGCGCCCACCGTGATCGTGCCATTGCCGCTGGCCGATGTCGTCACGGCCGGCGTTTCCTCCGCGCCGCTCAAGCGCACTTTCGTTTCGGTGGCAGTCGCGAGTCCCGCGCTCAATACGAGGAGAGTGGCGATCGCGAGATGGGATGCACGTGTCTTCAAAAATATTGATTTCATTGGATTGTTTCCCTTAAGGCGTAAGTAAAAAAACAGGGTGCTTGAATAAAGCCCGGAAGGCGCACCTTCCGGACTGTTCCACTAGGCGAGAATCTCCTTGATGACCTTGCCGTAGACCACTGTCGGACGCTCCGAGCGGCCATTGTTCAGGAAGGTGGTTTTCAGGTGATCCAGGCCTAGCAGCTGGAGCACGGTCGCGTGGATATCGTAGGTATCCACCGCCGTGTCTTTGTCAGCGACTTGCAGGCCGATATCATCGGTCGCGCCGTAGGTGAAGCCGGCCTTGAGGCCGCCACCCGCCATCCATTGCGTGTAGCCCCAGGGATTGTGGTCGCGTCCATTGCCGCTCTGGCCGTAGGAGGTACGGGAGAATTCCGAGGTCCACACCACCAGGGTCGAGTCCAGCAGTCCGCGCGACTTCAGGTCGGCCAGCAGGCCGGCGATCGGCTTGTCAACCATTTTGGCGTTCACACCGTGGTTCTTTTCGAGATCGCTGTGGGCATCCCAACTGGTGATTTCGGTCTGGCCGTCGGGGGCGCCGGAGACGACTTGAATAAAGCGCACACCGCGCTCTACCAGACGGCGGGCGCGCAGCAACGTTGTACCGTAACCTGCGCTGGTCTCGTCGTTGAGGCCGTACAGTTCCTTGGTGGCATCGGTTTCCTTGGAGAGGTCAACCGCTTCCGGTGCAGCGACCTGCATGCGGTCCGCCAGTTCGTAGGACCGGACCCGCGCCTTGAGTTCCGTGTCCGACGGATAGCGCCCGGCACCCTGTGCATTGAGGCGCTTCAACAGATCCAGCGACGCGCGCTGCTGCGTCGCCGCCGTCAATTCCGGACGGTCCAGGTAAAGGATCGGGGAAGGGCCCGGACGGAAGGCGGTGCCCTGGTACACCGCCGGCAGGAAGCCGGAGTTCCAGTTCACCGAACCGGCGCTCGGTTCGGTCTTGCCGTTATACAGCACGATGTAGGGCGGCAGATCCTGGTTGGCTGAACCCAGCGCATAGCTCACCCACGCGCCGAGCGATGGACGCCCGGGGTTCAGGTCGCCGGTGTTCAGCTTGAGGATCGAAATATCGTGGGTGGCGCCGATGGTCACGCTGGACTTGATGAAGGTGATCTTGTCGGCATGCTGCGCAATATTCGGGACCAGGTCGGAGAACCAGGCCCCGCTCTCTCCGTACTGTTTCCAGGTGCGCTTCGATGCGAACAGCTTGCCGACGCCGCCCTGGGTACTGGTTTTGATTCCCTTGAGGAAAGATGCCGGCACATCCTGGCCAGCCAGTCTGACCAGCTCGGGCTTGTAATCGAACAGGTCCAGTGTGCTGGGTGCGCCGTTCATGTGCAGCCAGATGACCGATTTGACTTTTGCCGGGAAATTCGGCTGCTTGGGTGCCAGCGGGTCAATCAGGTCGGCCGCACGTGCAGCCGAGAAGAAACCCACTCCGGGGATCAGGCCGGAGAGTGCCGCACCGCCCAGGCCCAATCCTGACTTGACCAAAAAATCTCGACGCGATTTAGTACTCATGATTCTGTTTCCTTTTCTCAAATGTTGTTAGTTAGAAGCGGTAAGCAAAATCGTTTGAATTGGCGACCGTGTGTACCAGGTCGACAAAAGCCGCAGCCCGTACCGGATTGACCTGCGATGTATCTTTCAAACCGGTTGGCACCGCAACCGCGAACTTGCCGGTCGATACGTTTTGTTGAATCACCTTTTCCTCGCTGTTCAGGAACGCCTTCAGTGCGACTTTCTCGGCCTTGTTTGGCTCGCGAGAAAACAACACCTCGTAGAGCTTGTTGAGTTGCGCCGTTTCGTCTTTACCGGCTTCGCGAATGACTCTGCCGGCCAGCGCCTGCGACCAGCTGAACACGACATCGCTGTTGAAGAGCGTGAGCGCCTGCAGCGGAGTGGTGGTCACGTCGCGTTTGTGGTGCGGGTGCGACGGGTCGGCCGGATCGAAGGTTTGCGTCAGCGGGTAGGGAACGCTGCGCCGGACGAAGGTATAGATGCTGCGCCGGTTAAAGTCGTGCGGATCCTTCGACACTTGCCACAGATTGCCGGCGCCCAGATTCGACGGCACCGGCGGGAACACGGCTGGGCCGCCGACCTTGTCTTCGATCTGGCCGGAGGCATACAGCAGCGAGTCGCGAATTTCTTCGGCTTCCAGGCGCTTGCGCGGGAATACCGCCAACAGCTTGTTGTCCGGATCCGCTTTCAGCACATCCGCACGTTCCTCCGACGCCTGGCGATAGACGCTCGACAGCAGGATCTGGCGGTGCAGTTTCTTGACGCTCCAGCCGTCCTTGACAAAACTGTCGGCCAGATAGTCCAGCAGTTCCGGATGGGTCGGCTTTTGTCCGGCCCGTCCAAAATCGGCTACCGTGCTGACGATGCCGGTTGCGAAGTATTGACTCCATACACGGTTCGCGAAAACCCGTGCCGTCAGAGGGTTGCCCGGGCTGGTAATCCAGTTTGCCAAGGCGGTACGCCGCCCGGATGAGGTGGCGGTCGGCACGATCTTGACCTTCTGGTCGCCGGCCCAAAGCGCCGGGATCCCCGGCTGCACTTCGTCCAGAGGACGTTCGTGGACGCCGCCAAAACGGACCTGGGTCGGCGGCGAATCGGCATGCCCCAGTTCGGTCGCGGCAGTGATCGTGTTCGAACCTTTTTCGGGCTTGAGCTTGTCGAACTTCTTCAGTTCGGCAGTCAGCTTTTGATACTCCTTATACTTCGGGACATTGTCCGGCTGGTAATCGGCACTGTCCTTGTCTTCTGCCGTCAGCTTCAGGTAGCCGGCGATATCGGCGTCGGAGGTGACGGTCTTGAGGCGGAAATTGACCCAGCGATCCAGCGCATTCCACTCGCTCTCCGGCTTGAAAATGGATTCCCTGCTGTCCGTCAGGTAGCGTTCTTTGTGGTATTTCATACCCGCCTCCCTGACAGTGTCGAGAATCGCCTTTTGCTTGGCCCGGATGTCCTTGGTGGCGTCGCGGTAGCCGGCCTGCTGCTTTTGGTATTCAAGATCCCACGCTGACTCCGTTCCCTTCGCCAGCGGCGCTTTTTCGTCGACGCTGGTATTGGCAAAGAAGGCCTGGAGCTGGAAATACTCGTTCTGGCTGACCTTGTCAGCCTTGTGGTTGTGGCATCTGGCGCAACCGATCGTGGCGGCCAGAAAGGTCTCGCCGACGAGATCTGTCATGTCGGTCGCGATCTGATATTTTCTTTGAACCAGGTCGCGCGAATTGCTGTTATCGGGATAGCCCGCCAAAAAGCCGGTAGCGATCTTCGCCTCCTGGCTGTCCGGCCATAATTCATCGCCTGCCAGTTGCTCCTGGACGAAACGGTTGAAGGGCTTATCCTGATTGAACGCGTTGATCACGTAATCGCGGTAGCGCCAATTGTTCGGGCGCGTCTGATCGCCCTGGAAGCCGGCGCTGTCCGCGTAGCGGGCCAGGTCGAGCCAGCGGCGCGCTTGCCGTTCGCCGAAATGAGGCGAGGACAGCAGGCGGTCGACCACCTTTTCATACGCATCCGCCGAACGATCGCTCTCGAAGGCCTTGACTTCCTCCGGCGTGGGAAGAATACCCCAGGCGTCCAGCGTGGCGCGGCGCAGATAGGTGCCGCGGTCGGCATCGGGCGAGGGTTTCAGTCCCTTGGCTTCCAGCTTCGCCAGGATGAAGGCGTCAATCGGTGTGCGCACCCATTTTTTCTGTTTGACCGACGGTTCGGCAGGGCGTTGCACCGGCTGATATGCCCAAGACTTGGCCGGCGCGGACGGTGCCGCTTTAGCCTGGCCGGCGACCGGTTTTGCATCTTCTGCTACAGCGGAGACCGTCACCGAAAAGGTCATCAAAACGGCGAGATACAATGCCTTCTTATTCATCGTCTTACCCCCGAAACATAAAAAGTCTTCTTCACTGGTTTCCTCCAAAAATAACAAAACGCGTTCACCCCAACGCGGCATGGCGGGCCATTCTCTATGTGCATGACATAGCAAATGTCCGATTCAAGTTGCATGGGTCAACAGGACGACAAAGCTGATATTCCGACTTGTTAGCAACTATCGCGCCAGCGTCAACACGCGCATCAAAATGCGCGAATGCAAACTTCAACCTATTGATTAAAAGCGTTATTTTTTTATTGCGCGAGACGATGGGCTTGCTGCGTCGCGCGGCAGGCAGCGTGGCCCCGGCGCGATCTGTTGATTTGGTAGCAGCTTGCAGTCAGAAGTGTTTCTAACGCTACAGATGCGAAACAATGCGCACCCGCAAGCCAGCACTTCATCCGGTTGTTGGCGGCGCAACAGTTCAGGAGCGTCGCCTGGTGATACTTCAACATTGTCGTTTGATTTTCAGCAGCAAATCGCGCCGGAGAAAACCTGGCGTACTGGGCCGGCGGCCAGTCAGTTTCGATTGGCACGATGGTTGCTCATACCGGAGTTCATGCATTGCGCCGGCCTGCCGGTGTCTTTGTATTTCCTGGAATCGCATACATCAAAACGAAAGAAAGCTAGCTATGAAAAATCTGAAAAGTCTGTTGGTAGTCGTGTTTGGTCTGGCAACCTCAATGGCGTTTGCCCAACAGGGCGCAACTGCAGCTGGCGCCGGCGCGCCCGCGGCGGATGTCTGGACGCACAAGACGAAAAGACTTACCAGCGCTGAAATCGATGCCTTGCTGGCCAAGCCCGAGAAATTGCTCGTCATCGACGTGCGGCGTCCCGATGAGCTGACGGCGAAGGGCAGTTTCCCGGTCTACCTGAACATCCAGAACAAGGATCTCGTCAACAGACTGGCCTACATTCCAAAGGATCGCGCCATTATTACCGTGTCCAATCACGCCCATCGCGCCGGCGACGCAGGTGACTTGCTGGCCGGCAAAGGCTTCAAGGTAGCCGGTGCGGCGGGCTCGGAAGACTATGAAGCGCAAGGCGGCAAGGAAATCATCAAAGTCAGCGCGCCGGCGCCAAAGACGGCCGCTAAATAATCAGCCTGTCTGCGATCACCGTCTTAGTCAGAAGGAACAAGTCATGCAATCCGAATTGCTCATTGAGAGAGCCAGCGAACAAAGTGCGGCAAGTTCGCATGCACGCCCGGCGTTAATCCGCATCCGCCTGTGGGATCTTCCACTCCGCATTTTTCACTGGTCGCTGGTCGTAGCTGTGCTGACCGCCGTCGTGACGGGTGAGATCGGCGGCAGCTGGATGGGTGTGCACGGCAAGGCAGGCCTCGCAATTATCGGTCTGGTGGCTTTCCGTCTGGCCTGGGGCGTGATCGGCTCGACCCATGCGCGTTTCCTGCATTTCGCGCCTTCGCCGGCGCGGATTCAGGCTTACCTCAAGGGCCAGTGGCAGGGTGTCGGCCACAATCCCCTGGGGGCGCTTTCTGTTTTTGCGCTGCTCGGCCTGCTGGCGCTGCAGGCCGGCACCGGCGTGTTTTCGAATGACGATATCGACTTTACCGGACCGCTGTTTACGCTGGTGGATAAAGCGCTGTCCAACCGCCTGACCGGATACCATCAACTGCTCGCCAATGTGTTGCTGGGTCTGATGGCGCTGCATATCGTAGCGATTGTTTTTTATGTCCGCTTCAAGAAAGATAACCTGGTCAAACCGATGGTGACCGGCTGGAAGGACGTCCCGTCCGGCAAATCCGCAGCCAAGGGCGGCGTGGTGGCGTTGATTGCATCGATACTCATCGCACTGGCCGTGGTGTATGTCGCCAGCGGCGCCAGCATCCGCAAGGAGCTTCCTGCTCCCCATCCTGCCAGCGCCGCGCCGGCCTGGTGACCAAGTACCTTATATGGATTTAAAGTTGATTTCGAGCCGGGGCGCCTGCGGCACCCTGGCTGCCCTGTGTTTATCCCTGCCTGGTCCTGCTGCGCATGCGCAGCAGGACCAGGCGGCCACCGAACAAGTGCGGGCGCAGCTCATTGCTTCGGTCGACGCGGTACATCCCGGCGAGCAAATTTTGCTGGGGCTGCAGCAACGCATTGCACCTCACTGGCATACTTACTGGATCAACCCCGGCGATTCCGGAATGCGGACCAGGATTGCGTGGGATCTCCCGCAAGGCGCCAGTGCGGGTGATATCCAGTGGCCCGTGCCGAGTCGCTTCTCGGTGGGATCCGTCACCAATTACGGGTATGAAAACGCAGTCACGCTGCTGTCGCCGGTTACCGTACCCAAGGACGCCAAGGCCGGCGACACGTTTCCGGTCAGGGCCAGGGTCAACTGGCTGGTCTGCCAGGACCTCTGCATCCCGCAGCAGGTCGCATTGCGCCTGGTATTGCCGATTGTCGCCGGCGGCAGGGCAGCAGGGCACGCCAATCCGCTGATCGACAAGGCCCTTGCCGCCTTGCCGCTGGCGAGCCCATGGCCCGTGCATGCCCAGTCGGCAAAGAACGGATTGTCGTTAAGGATTGCGGATGCCGAACTGCAATCGACGCATGTCACGGATGTCTGGTTCTACGCTGACCAGCCTGGAAAAATTTCTTATGGCGCGCCCCAGCCGCGCCAGATCGATGGCGATGCCGTCGTGCTCCGGCTTCAACCCGGAGAGACGCCGGCGGTGCCCGGCGAGCGTCTGACCGGCGTGCTTGCGGTGACGGAACATACCCCTGATGGCGCCGTAGCACGCGGCTATATCGTCGATACCGCGCTGGACACTGCTGCGGTCGGCAACGCCGCTACCGTGGCGGCCAATGCGCCGGACCTGGGACTTGCGTCCGCGCTACTGCTGGCTTTGCTGGGCGGGCTGATCCTGAACCTGATGCCCTGCGTGTTTCCAGTGCTCTCCATCAAGGCGCTGTCCTTGCTCAATCATGCGCATCAAACGCGGCTTCAGGCCCGTTTGCATGGGCTGGTGTATACCTTGGGCGTGCTCGCCAGTTTTGCGCTGTTGGGCGCGGTTCTGATCGTGCTGAAGGCGGGTGGCGCACAGATAGGCTGGGGCTTTCAGTTCCAGTCGCCGCCGTTTGTGCTGGCGGCGGCTTATCTGATGTTCGCCGTCGGCCTCAGCTTGTCCGGCGTATTTTCAGTCGGCGGCTCGGTCGCAGGAATCGGCTCTCAGCTGGCCGCACGTTCCGGATATTCGGGCAGTTTTTTTACCGGCGTGCTGGCCACCATCGTTGCCACGCCCTGTACCGCGCCGTTCATGGGTGGTGCTCTCGGCTACGCGCTGACGCAACCGCCGGCTGAACTGATGGCGGTGTTCCTGAGCCTGGGCTTCGGGCTGGCTTTGCCTTATCTGCTCCTGAGCAACTGGCCGCTGTTGCAGCGTTGCCTGCCCCGGCCCGGTCGCTGGATGGAGCGGGTCAAGGAAGTTCTGGCATTTCCGATGTATGCCGCTGCCGTCTGGCTGGTCTGGGTGCTGGCACAACAGGCCGGGTCCAACGCGATTGCGATTGCGCTGGGCGGCATGGTAGTCATCGCTTTTGCAGCCTGGCTGTTTGAGACTACGCGTAACGGCAGCACGCTGGCCAGCCGCAGCGGCGCCGGTGTCGCCGTTCTGGCCGTGGCGGGGGCGCTGGCGGGCGGTTATCTCGGGGTCAAGGCTGACTCCGCAGGCACCACCCGGATGACGGATGCGGCATCTGCAGAAAAAATCTCGCTGCCTTATACGGCAGAACGCCTGCAGGCTTTGCGTACCAGAGGCGAGCCGGTATTCGTGAACCTGACCGCCGCATGGTGCATTACCTGCCTGGTGAACGAACGGGTTGCCCTGAGCAAAAGTTCCGTGGTCAAGGCATTCAGGAAAGCGGGTATCACCTATCTGAAAGGCGACTGGACCAATCAGGATCAACAGATCACCCGGCAACTTGCCGAGTTCGGGCGCAGCGGCGTGCCCCTGTATGTGTTCTATCCCCATGGCGTCGATGCCAGTCCGGTCGTGTTGCCGCAGTTGCTGACGCCGGAAATTGTTCTGGCCGTAGTGAATTCTTCGCCATCTTCGCGGCGGGTTAATCCTTGATGAGTGGGCTGGGATTGCATCCCGGCGAAGTACTCGGTTGGAAGCAGCAAATCGCGCGGAAGAAACATTCATTTTCTCCATGCGATTATTCGTTATGAGATCGCTTAAACTTTTTTTCTAAGCGCCTTTCGGCCGTCGTTAATTGAAACGGTAGCTACTCCGTGGAAACAAGCCGGGGGCGGCCCGGCAGCCGCTCACTTTCTTTGCTGCGCCAAAGAAAGTAAGCAAAGAAAGACGACGCAAAGCCACTGCCCTCCCGTTGGGAGGGTCCCCAAATGAGCCAACTGTCATTCGGGAGGGAAAACAAACTCGCTGCGCTCAGACAAGTTTCCCCTCTTATCCGAATGCCAGTCGTCTCATTTGGCAGCGTCTCAATGCGGAAGATCAACAGCAACATCAACAGCAACAGCAACCCCTCGGCGCTCCGTGGTGGGTTAAGTGGGGTGCAGTACTTCGGCACGCTGCGCTGCTTGCAAACACAATCCCTGATTCACCGCAGAGGCTGTGGCTTTTGACGTTGCTTTTGAATTCCGCATTGAGACGTTGCCAAATGGGGCGGCTGTCAGTCGGGAATTGTGGGGAAACTTGTCTGAGCGCAGCGAGTTTGTTTCCCCACCCGACTGGCAGACGACCCATTTGGGAACCTGACCGAAGGGAAGGCAACGGCTTTGCGGTCGCCTTCTTTTGGTTACTTTTCTTGGCGAAGCAAGAAAAGTGACTGGCTGTCGGGCCACCCCCGACTAGCTTCCACGGAGTAGCACCCGTATTAGATACGCGACGACCGAACTGCTTCCGGCGAAGCAAGAAAAGTGACTGGCTGTCGGGCCACCCCCGACTAGCTTCCACGGAGTAGCTACCGTTTTAGATACGCGACGACCGAACTGCTCTTTAACGACTTTTCGTGTAACGGCTGGCTTAATGTGATACCAGCTCTTCCGGCGAATGCTCTTTGAGCCAGTCGGCAAGCGCCGCATCCATGCGCGTTTGCCAGCCTTTGCCAGTGGCACGAAATCGATCGACAGTAGCCGGAGTCATTCGGATCGTCACGCGCTCTTTGGTAATTTCGGCCACTGGACGGCCACGACGCACGAGTTTCTCGCCTTGATAGAGGTCAGCTTCTTGAAGAAATGTTTCATCAAGTTCCGGTACGTCATCAGGATCAACCCAGGGTTTTTTCAAAGATTGCTTTTTCGCGGTCATTTGCTTTCCTCATCGAAATGATGCGGCGACCTTCGCCGCGTGGTGTCCATGCGATTACAATCATTCGGTTATTCAGATAACCAACTGTCTGGAATCGCGGCTCATTGTAGTCTTGGCGCAATGTTCTACCGGAAAAGACAGTGCCACAGTCAGCGAAATCAAGGCCGCGCTCCTTGAGCGTTTTGTTGCGCTTTACTGTGTCGAATGTGATCTCCATTCGATTTATTGTACGCACGATTAATAATATGATCAAGTGCTGGAAGCTGGGATTGCATCCCAGTATCTACAGGGCTGACGCAGGAAATCGTTTTGCCCGCAGTAGATGCCTTTCCGTCCTTGCATCCCCGTCCGTAGCGGCCACGCTGTTGGTTCTGCAGCACATCGGCAAAAAAGATAATTTTTAAAAGTTGCGTTCTCAACAGCTGTCACCGCTCTGGACTGCGCGCTATCGCAGTTCGTTGCGCTCTCCGTTTTCTTGCCTGTTCCGCTCTGACGCAGGGCCCGGCGGCGACTCCTGATTGGCGTGAGCGTGTCATTCGCCTCTCTATTTTCAGGTGGTATGCAATTTGCGTTGGACAAGGGTTTTATACCGCACCTTTAGGAGAGTTTTGCAATGACCATCAAGCCAGCACCTGCGCGCCAGAATACAAGCCAGCGACTTCGATACGGGAAGGCGCCGTTCCGCCTGCACCCAATAGCCTCAGTCATCGCCGGCATGGCCATGGTCGCTTCAGGTTCATTACATGCAGCCGAACCGACCATCGCCGAGTTGCAGGCCGAAATCGCGCAACTCAAGCAGGTCATCGCGACACAAAATGCCGCCAGCGCCGCAACCGATGGCGCGCAGGCAAAGACCGGCGACGCCGGCACCAAGGACACTACCCAGAAGGCAGCTTCCGAGCTGGAAGAACCGCAAGCACTAGGCGCGGTGACCGTGAAGGGCCGCAAACGCGCAGCCCTTGAAGTCCTGAAGGACGTACCGGCGTCGGTTTCGGTAGTCACCGGCTCGGAGCTCGCCCGGCTGGGGGCGACCGACGTCTCTGCAATTACCAAGCGTGCCGCGAATGTTGTGTGGAATCAGGGCAATCAACGCAGCAGCAGTCTTTCGATTCGCGGCATTGGCAAAATAGGCACGACCGAAGCGCAAGATCCCAGCGTTGGCACTATCGTCGATGGCGTAAGTTTTGCCTACAACGCGCTAACGTCCAGCTACGACTTCACCGACGTGGATACAGTGCAGGTCGCGCGCGGCCCGCAAGGTAGCCTGGGTGGGAAGAACGCGAGTCTGGGCGTGGTCAACATCACCACCAATCGTCCCTCTTTCACACCGAGCGCCGACTACTCCCTCACCTTCGGTCAAAGGAGTACCGTGATCGGCACCCTGGCAGCGGGCGGCCCGGTCGTCGACGACCTGCTTGCGTGGCGTGGCGTATTCACCGCGGACAAGGGCTACGGGGACATGACCAACCTGTACAACCACGACCAGACCTTCACGAACACCGACCGCGTCTCGGGACGCGTCCAGTTCCTGCTGACGCCGACCCGGGATTTCAGCGCCCGCGTTGCTGTCGATGTCCAACCGAATGCCGGCGAGACTGCAAATAGCCGGACGATTTACACGCAAACGCCTTCTGTCTTTTCGAACGGTAGCGTCAATAACCTAGGCACCGACGCTTCCACACGGCTGGCCCGGAGTTGGTTCACACGGGACGGGAATTACAGCTATCTTGCCAATTACCTCAATGGATCGGGTCAGAACGCCGTCGATTACAACGTCGGACTTCCGCAAGTCACCGGCAGCCGCGGCGCCTCTGCGGAGTTGAACTGGAATCTCGGGAGCCATACGCTTACCTCGATTTCCGCGTACAGGACTTATCATTTCAATGCGGTTAACGACGAAGGCACGCCGTTCGACATCAACCCCAATTCCGGCGGTTTCTTTATCAATTACAAGCAGCTTAGCCAGGAGCTGCGGCTGACTTCGGAACCGGGGGGCATCGTCGATTATCAGACCGGCTTGTACTTCATGAAGAACAGCAACGACGCCAATTACCAAAAGGTATGGGGAAGCGATGCCGGTGCATGGTTCGCCAGTACTGCGCAATACAACAGGTTGAATGCGAACGCTGCCGGGCAATCGCTGATGCTGAATTCACTGGATCGATTGTCGATGTTGTACAACTCGCCGGCGGGCGTGCAAAACATCAGGAATAGTAGCGACGCAATCTTCGGACAGGCCAACTGGCATTTATCGGAGAAGCTGACGCTGACTACCGGCGCCCGTCTCACGCATGAGGACAGGGAAAACAGCGGCAGCAGTTCCATCACGGATAACGGTTATGGCGCTGCGCTGAATCCTGTGTCGGTGAATGGCGTGCAGTTGGGCGGCTTCGCCTCGAACAATGCCGGCTTGCTGGTCGCCGGCAATTCTGCGGCGCAATTGCGCCTTGCCGATACGGTGGCGCACCAGTACTTCGGGACCGGGATTACCGGCGTGCCCGGCGCCGCCTACAACAGCCTCACTGCTGCGCAGCGACAGCAGGTCGCAGATGCCAAGTCGATTCGCGCAGCCCAAGTCGGTGTATTGTTCAATACAGCCAGCTCCCAACCGTATAGCGCCAACCTGCCTACGTTCAACCTCAGTCCGTCGTATAAAATCAACGACAATCTGACCACTTACGTGTCATTCCAATATGGCGAGAAAGCAGGCATTTCGCAATTCACCAACGGCGTGTCGAATCCCGTCAAATCAGAAAAGACCATGGCCTACGAAGTGGGCTTCAAATCCGCGCTGTTCGACAAAACGCTGATCCTGAACGCCGATCTGTTCCTGATGAACATCTCGAACTATCAGCAGGCCGTCAGGGTGCTCGATGTGTATACCACCGGCCTCAACAATGACGGCACCAACTATTACACTACGGCCACCGGCAATGTGCCGAAGGTGCAGGCAAAGGGGCTGGAAGTCGACGGGACTTACTCCGGCATCAGAAACACCACAATCCGCTTTGCCGGTGCGTATAACGACGCGCGCTACAAGCGCTTTTCCAACTCGGCGCAGCCTTTGGAGAACGGCTACGCCGGTGCGGCACCCTACCAGGATGTTTCGGGTCAGACGCTGCCGGGCGCCGCGAAGATTACGTTTAATATCGGTGTCGACTACCGGGTGCCTGTGTTGGACGACAAGGTGTTCCATACCAGCTTTAATACCGCCTTCACGAGCAGGTATAACTCCGACGTCTCGCTTTCGCAATACGCCTGGATTCCTGCCAATAGCATCACCGACTTTGCCATCGGACTCGGTAACCACAAGCAATCCTATGACTTGAGCCTTTTGGTGAAGAACCTGTTCGCCAATAAAACACCGTTACTCCAGACCTGGAATAGCTATACGCCAGCCAATCCGCGCTGGTTTGGTGTCATGTTGACCGGAAAGCTGTAACACCCTACGAAAGCGGACTCGGGGAACGCCCGGGTCCGTCATCCAAAGTCAACGCTTCAGTTTCCCGGCGCTTGCCACGGTTTTATCCCTGTTCCATATCCAACATGCACGCGCTAGCGCTCTGGTGATTTTGCAGCAGATTATTGAAGGGTTTTCGGGTTTGCGTTGATGGGCTGACTTTGCTATCGGCGCTTTTCCCTAGGTAAACCAGCTGGAGAAACAACAGGCACGCTTTCTGCTACACAACGCTGTAGGCAATTTTGAAAAGGCGTCATCATGACCACAATGACTTTTGAGAGCATCAGTATTTCCCCGCGGCGCGCGGCGGTACGCCGCAGCTCCCGTCCTGCACTTCATGTTGTTGCCCCTGTAAAACAGCCGGTAGCCATTGCCTCGATTCGCACAAGAAACGATGTCATCGGCTCGCGCAACAGGATTGGATTATTCGCTTTGATCGGACTCACCGTGGTGTTGCATGCAGCCATCATCGCTGCAGTCAACCGACGCGCGCCGATCGAGCCGGTGGCGCTGCCAAAGGCGCCGCCGCTCACCATCGACATGGCGCCTCCGCCCCCGCCGCCGCCGGTGATTCAACCCAAACCTCTGCCGCAAATTGCGAAACCGGTTGCTGCGCCCGTTAAACCAGCGCCGCCGGTGCCAATTGTACGGAGTGCGACGCCAGTCGACACGACAGCGCCAACGGCAGATACCGTGCAGGTCGCAACGGCCCCCACGCCGGCCCCGGCACCGGTTGCCGCTCCGGTAGAACGGGTGACCGAACCGCGCGGTTACGCCGGCTATCTGCGCAATCCCGCACCAGCCTATCCGCAGTCGGCTCAGGACAAAGGCCTGGAGGGGCAAGTCTTGCTCAAGGTACATGTCCTTGCGAGCGGGCAACCGGACGATGTCAGCGTCGCCAAATCGAGCGGCCATAAAATCCTCGACGAAGCCGCCATCAAAGCGGTAACCGCCTGGGCATTTGAACCGGCCAGGCGCGGAGAAACACCCATCGACGGATGGGTAAAAGTGCCACTCAATTTCAAACTTTCTTAATTAATGAGCGATATCCATGACTGACTTCTACTTGAAATTTATTGTCCAAGGCGCACTGTATGCATTGGTGCTGTTCTCCATCATTACCTGGGTGCTTATCATTGGGAAAGGCGTGCAGCATTGGAAGCTCGCGAAGCGCGACCGGCGCTTCACCAAGCAGTTCTGGAGTGCCAGCAGTCTTGATGCGGCCGCCGCGCTGGCAAGTGATGCCAGCCCGAAATCACGACTCGCTAACGTAGGATTCGATGCCTTGCATGTCAGCGACGGAAGTGGCGCAAGCAGCGATCTTGAACACAGCTGGGATAGGCAAGAACTGCTGGAGCGCCATCTGCGTCAGCAAATCCAGAAGGAATACCAGTCACTGGAAAGCGGCCTGGCCGTACTGGCATCGATCGGCAGCACCGCGCCATTCGTGGGTCTGTTCGGGACGGTGTTTGGCATCATCCATGCGCTCAGTGCGATTGGCAAAAGCGCTTCTGCAAGTATCGATGTTGTCGCCGGCCCGATAGGTGAAGCGCTGATTGCAACCGGCGTTGGTATTGCCGTCGCGGTTCCCGCAGTGTTGGCATACAACTTCTATGTGCGCCGCCTCAAGGTCAAGGCCGCCGAGCTCGATAACTATGCAACCGACTTCGTCAACCTGGCGCAGAAAAATGGCTTCCGGGTGACGAAAAACAGTCCGAAAATTGCGCAGAGAAAAGAAGTCGACACTGCCAACACACAGGGAGCATTTGCATAATGGCCTTCTCAACCGGTAAAGATAGCAGCGACGTGGTAAGTGAAATCAACATCACGCCGCTGGTGGACGTGATGCTGGTGTTGCTGGTGACCTTCATCATTACGGCGCCCTTACTCAACAATGCGGTGCGCATCAACCTGCCAAAGACGGCAACGACTGCGCCGCCGTCGGAAGTAAAAACAGTGACTGTGAGTGTCGACGCGAACAGCAAGGTGTTCATTGACAAACGCGAAGTCGCTTTGGCAACGCTTGAACCCGAGCTGAAAGGTTTGGTCGGCCGCAATCCGGATCTGGCCTTGAGTTTGCAAGCCGATGAGGGGGTTCCCTACCGCGCCGTTGCGAAGGTCATCGCGAATATTCAACGATCCGGCGTCAGCAAGTTATCGGTGCTGACCCAGCCGGGAGGGGGATGAGTACGGCGCTGCCTTTGGCGCAAATTTGATTTGATTGAAACAAGCTGGCCTCGACCAGCCTGAAAACAAAACTATATAAAAAAGGGAAATAGCACATGTTGAAGAAACTCATTCGTTCAGTTATCGCCATTGCGCTGGTCGCGCAGGGTGTGCAAATCGTTCACGCGGCAGATTTTTCGCTGCTCAATGTCTCCTACGATCCTACCCGGGAGCTTTATCAGGACTACAACGCCGCCTTCGCCAAATACTGGAAAGCAAAGACCGGCGATAACCTGACGATCAAGGCATCGCACGGTGGTTCCGGCGCGCAGGGGCGTGCAGTGATCGACGGTCTGGACGCCGACGTGGTGACACTGGCGCTGGCTTACGACATCGATGCGATTGCCGACAAAGCCAAGCTGCTGCCGGCCGACTGGCAAAAGCGTCTGCCGCATAACAGCACGCCTTACACCTCGACCATCGTCCTGCTGGTGCGCAAGGGCAATCCCAAGGGCATCAAGGATTGGAATGACCTGGTCAAGCCAGGCGTTTCCGTGGTGGTCGCCAACCCTAAAACGTCCGGGGGTGCGCGTTGGGCTTATCTGGCCGCGTACGGCTATGCGCTGAAAAAGAATAACAACGACGATGCCAAGGCGCGGGCATTCATCACGAGTCTCTACAAGAATGTGCCGGTGCTTGATTCCGGCGCGCGCGGTGCGACCGTCACCTTTGCCGAGCGCGGCGTAGGCGACGTCCTGCTGTCATGGGAAAACGAGGCGTATCTGGTGGAAGCGGAGTTCGGCCGGGACAAGTTCGATACCGTATTCCCATCGATCAGTATTCTCGCCGAGCCGCCGGTCGCGGTGGTCGATAAGGTAGTCGACAAGCGTGGGACGCGCAAGATCGCGCAAGCCTATCTGGAGTATCTGTACACGCCGGAAGGCCAGGAAATCGCGGCGCGTAATTACTATCGTCCTACCGATCCGAAAGTCGCGGCCAAGTACGCATCCAAGTTTCCGAAGCTGAGCCTGTTCACGATAGACGATACTTTTGGCGGGTGGAAAAACGCGCAGAATACACACTTTGCTGATGGCGGCGTGTTCGACAAAATTTATAAGCCGGGCGAGAAATAATCCACGCTTTTCTTGACTTGACCGGGGTGCCGGTCGCTTCCTGGGCCGTGATTCTGTATCTCTTATTCCACTTTGGATAGGAAATCGCAGGCCTTTATTCATTGGGCTTGCCAATTATTATCTGTTTTCCGCATAACGAGAGAAGAAAGAATTCGTTCTTTTTTCTTCTCAGTCTGATTAATCTGACTTCTCCAAAACAAAACCCGTCAAGGAAAAGCAATGAGTATTCAGGCAATCAATGTCCGTAACCAGTTCAGAGGAAAAGTCATCGGTATTGTCGAAGATGAGGTGCTGTCCGGCCTCGATATCGAAACGCCGATAGGCATCGTATCGTCCGTCATCACTACCCGCTCGGTGAAAGACCTGGGTCTGGAAATCGGTTCGGAAGTGGTGGCGCTGATCAAGGCTACCGAGGTTTCGATAGGCAAGCTGTAATTTCAGGTTTCACTTTCTGCAGAAGCGTGCAGAAACAATCATTTTTATTTCATCTAAAGGAAACATCATGTCGATTCAAGCCATCAACGTTCGTAACCAGTTCAAGGGTCGTATCAAAGCCATTGTCGAAGGTAGCGTGGTCTCGGAAGTCGATGTCGAAACGCCGGCGGGCATAGTGACTTCAGTGATTACTACGCGTTCGGTCAAGGATCTGGGGTTGATTATCGGCACGGAAGTGGTGGCCCTGGTCAAGGCGACGGAAGTCTCGATCGCCAAGATTTAATCTACATTCGAGTATAGGCAGCCCATGTCATTCCCCGCTCTTGAGCAATATCTGGCGCGCTTGCATGACAAAGCGTCGGGTACGCAACTGACGTCAACGGCGAACGATCAGAATCGTGTCTGGCTGGACGCCGCCGGCCGCGCGCAGGGACGCTATTTCAATACTACGCTGACCAGTGTTTTTCAGCCGGTACGCCAGCTTGCGGTGGAGAGCGATGTTGCTTTCCATGCAGCCGCAGCAGTCACTGACAAGCGTGCCGGCAGAATCGTCGGCTATGAAGGTTTTGCGCATAGCTATTCGGCGCATGACAATGGGCTGTATTTGTGGAAGCTGCTCGACCATGCGGCCAGCGATGACGAGTCGATCGAACTCGATCGCCTGTGCCGGATGTTGCATTCGATTAATTTTTACCGTCAGGCGGCGGCGCTGGCTACGGATCTGTATCTGAGCGTGCATGCCCGCCTGCTGGCCGCAGTGGATAGCAATCACGGCATGGCGTTTCGGCGCATTTTGAAATTACTGGGGCTGCCGCATGAGCACATCGTGCTGCAGTTGCCAACCATCAGCGCAACCCAGGGCTGGTTGTTGAATTACGTGCTGGATAACTATCGACGCAATCATTTTCGTCTGGCGGTTAATGCCAATGATGTGGTCGAAGCACGCAGCCTGCTGGAGCGGGTGCGGCCTGACGTACTCAAGATCGATGCGCGGGGTCTGACCGATGACCTCGAGACCAGGCGCTTGCTGGATATCACGCATGAGCGCGCTATCCAGGTGATTTTCAAGCGTCTGGAAAAGCCGCGCGACGTTGAGAATGTGCAGAAGCTGGCGCACCAGGTCTTTGCCGCAAATGGCGCCAGGATTTATGCGCAAGGCTTCTTCTGGGATTTGCCGCAAGCGTCATTGCACGCATTTTCGTCTTTCCCACAATCGGTCGCGGTGCCAGCATCGCCCGCCCTGGATAATGGAGCCGTCTGACTTCGCGAACTGGAAGAAGAAATGGCTAAGTGCGGGGCGGGCCACCATTTGTACTGCGACCCGAACTTAACGAAAAGCAGCAGCGCGCCAGCACCGACGGCTGGCGCTATCGCGGCGTGCCGTGAGTGCAGGTATGATTGTCGCGCAACCGTATCGTATTGAAAACAAAAATAGGGAGGTCTCATGTCTGGCTGGTTTACAGATAATTCGCTGTCCATCGGACGCACGCCGTTGGTGCGGCTCAATCGCGTCACCGACGGCGCGGCCGCCACGGTGTACGCCAAGATCGAAGGTCGCAATCCGGCGTATTCGGTCAAGTGCCGCATCGGTGCGGCACTCATCTGGGATGCGGAAAAGCGCGGGCTGCTCGGGCCGGGCAGGGAACTGGTCGAGCCGACCAGTGGCAACACCGGCATTGCATTGGCGTTCGTGGCCGCCGCGCGCGGCATTCCATTGACGCTGACCATGCCGGAGACGATGAGTATCGAGCGGCGCAAACTCTTGCTCGCCTATGGCGCGAAACTGGTGCTGACCGAAGGCCCAAAAGGCATGGGTGGCGCGATCGCCAAGGCGGAAGAAATCGCCGCGTCCGATCCCGAAAAATATGTTTTGCTCCAGCAGTTCAAGAATCCGGCGAACCCGGCGATCCACGAGGCGACCACCGGCCCGGAAATCTGGCAGGACACCGACGGCCAGGTAGACATTTTCGTCTCCGGCGTTGGCACCGGCGGCACCATCACTGGCGTGTCGCGTTTTTTCAAGAAAACCAAGGGCGCCAACGTGATGTCGGTGGCGGTCGAGCCTGTCTCCAGCCCTGTCTTGACGCAAACCCGCGCCGGCCAGGCGATCAAGCCGGGGCCGCACAAGATACAAGGCATCGGCGCGGGCTTTGTGCCACAGGTGCTGGACTTGAGTCTGGTCGATGCGATAGATACCGTCAGCGACGAGGAAGCGGTCGAGTACGCACGCCGTCTGACGCGCGAGGAGGGGATCCTGTCAGGCATTTCTTCCGGTGCGGCGGTGGCTGTCGCGGTGCGCTGGGCCAAGCGCACCGAGAACGCGGGCAAGACGATCGTGGTCGTGCTGCCCGATTCCGGCGAGCGCTATTTGAGTTCGGTGCTGTTCGAAGGCGTGTTCGACGCTGCCGGGTTGCCTGCATGAGCCAGACCACACTCGGCTCAGTTGAGCTGCGTGCGCCGGCGCTGGTGCGAAGCACAGCAGCGTTCCACTGAACCAGGCGGGCCCGAGCCGCCGTCGCGCGTGGGGCGCCGATGAAGTGCTTCGATGCTATCCCCGCATTCTGTCGATGATCCACCATCGCATCGCGCCCCGGTTGTACCACCGGGGCGTGCCGCTCTTCGCGCACATCCTCAGCCAAATCAAATTCCCAGTTCAGATAAGCCTGCGTTGCGGCTTCTCCATTTTCCGCATAAGCAATCATGAATTTATTCGTTCCCGGCTGCGTCTGCCGCCGATACGATTGGCACATCTATCAATACTTGTTATGACAGGTTGGCGAAAAGGATGCATCGATGAACAATTTCCGAGCGCTGAGCTTGTCTCCGGTACCGCTATATACGCAAGTCAAAGAGACATTGCGCGAGCGCATTCTGGATGGCACCTACCAGGCACACGCACAGCTGCCGTCCGAAAGCGAGATGAGCGCGCTGTTCGGTGTCAGTCGCATTACGGTGCGTCAGGCACTGAGCGATCTGCAAAAGGAGGGAATGATCTTCAAGATTCCCGGTAAGGGCACGTTCGTGGCCAAGACCAAGGCATTTCAGGAGCTGACGCAACTGGAAGGTTTTGCCGAAGCCATGTCGCGCATGGGGTATGAAATCTATAACCAGGTGACCAGCCATAAGACGGTAGCGGCAGCGGCGAAAGTGGCGCAGAAGCTGAAGCTGGCGGTCGGCGCCCCGGTAGCTGAAATCAAGCGGGTGCGGCATCTGAATCGCGCACCGCTGTCGCTGGAAGTGACCTATCTGCCGGAGGTGATCGGCGAACGCCTGCGTAAGGTCGATCTTGCTACGCGCGACATTTTCCTGGTGCTGGAAAACGATTTCGGCATCGCGCTTGGGCATGCCGATTTGCAGATTGACGCGATGCTGGCCGACGCCACACTGGCGCGCCCGTTGCGCATTGAGGAGGGCACAGCGCTGCTGCGCATGGAACGACTGACCCATACCGCCACCGGCGAACCCCTGGATTTTGAATATTTGTATTTCCGCGGCGACGCCTTTCAGTATCGATTGCAGATTGCGCGGCGCGCTGCGGACGGCGCTGCGCCGTTGCAGCAAACGCACAAATAATCCGGGCAACGGGTCAACCATTTAAAAGGAAAGTGCATGGAAACGCATATTCAAACTGTTGACGTACTGGTGATCGGCGGCGGTACTGCCGGGCCGATGGCGGCCGTCAAGGCCAAGGAGGCCAATCCGCAGCTGCGCGTGCTGCTGCTGGAAAAAGCCAACGTCAAACGCAGCGGTGCAATTTCGATGGGCATGGACGGCTTGAACAATGCCGTAGTGCCGGGCCATGCGACGCCGGAACAGTACGTCAAGGAAATCACCATCGCCAACGACGGCATCGTCAACCAGAAAACCGTGATGGCCTATGCCCGCAACAGCTTTCCCATGATCGAGGAGCTGGATCGCTGGGGCGTCAAATTCGAGAAAGATGAAACCGGCGACTATGCGATGCGCAAGGTGCATCACATGGGTACTTATGTCCTGCCGATGCCGGAGGGGCACGATATCAAGAAGGTGCTGTACCGACGCCTCAAGCGCACCCGGGTCGAGATCACCAACCGGCTGGTGGCCACGCGTTTGCTGCTCGCTGCCGATGGCAGCATCGCCGGCGCGATGGCATTCGATTGCCGCAGCGGCGACTTTCATGTGATTCGCGCCAAGACGGTAATCCTGTCGACGGGTGCGGCTGGACGGCTCGGCCTGCCGTCTTCCGGCTACTTGTTCGGCACCTATGAAAACCCGACCAATGCCGGCGACGGCTACAGTATGGCGTATCACGCCGGTGCGGAACTGAGCGGCATCGAATGTTTTCAGATCAATCCGCTGATCAAGGATTATAACGGCCCGGCCTGTGCGTATGTGACCGGCCCGTTCGGCGGCTATACCACCAACGGCAAGGGCGAGCGCTTCATCGAATGCGACTACTGGAGCGGGCAGATGATGATGGAGTTCTACCGCGAACTGGAAGGCGGCGACGGCCCGGTGTTCCTGAAACTGAATCATCTGGCCGGAGAAACCATCAGCACCATCGAGACCATCCTGCATACCAACGAGCGCCCCAGCCGTGGCCGCTTTCACGCCGGGCGCGGCACCGATTACCGTGAGCAAATGGTGGAAATGCATATTTCGGAAATCGGCCTGTGTAGCGGTCACTCGGCGTCCGGGGTCTGGGTCGACGAGCACGCGGAAACGACCGTACCCGGCTTGTACGCGGCCGGCGATCTGGCTTGCGTGCCGCATAACTACATGCTGGGTGCATTCGTCTACGGCAAGATCGCCGGGGAAAGCGCCGCGCGGCATTGTGCCGAAACGGTACTGGCCGAGGTCGATCAAGCGCAGGTCGAGCAGGAGCGGATACGCGTCTGGGCGCCGCTATCGCGTGCAGACGGTTTGCCACCGGCGCAGGTCGAATACAAATTGCGCCGTATGGTCAACGATTATCTGCAACCGCCGAAGGTCACACGCAAGATGGAAATCGGCCTGAGCCGGTTCGAAGCCATACGCGCCGATCTGAACCAGTTGTCGGCACGCAATCCCCATGAACTGATGCGGGCGCTGGAAGTGCATGCTATCCGCGATTGCGCAGAGATGGCGGCCCGCGCGTCGCTGTATCGCACCGAGAGCCGCTGGGGTCTGTACCACAACCGGGTCGACTATCCGGAACGTAACGATCAGGACTGGTTCGTCCATGTACAGGTGAAAAAAATCGACGGCGAAATGCACTGTTTCAAGCGTCCGATCGCGCCGTACATCGTGAGCCTCGACGAGCAGGAAAAAACCGCCTACGAGCGGATGCGCATCCGCAAGGATGGTAATCAGGATATCAATCAGGACGCGGCCGTCTTGGCCGCCTAAGGAAAAATCATGCCTATCGCATTTACCCCGACCAGCGTTCCCGTGCGGGTCGATGAAGAATTATGTATCGCCCACAAGGGTTGCACCGTGTGCGTCGATGTCTGTCCGCTCGACGTGCTGGCGATCGACATGATCAAGGGCAAGGCTTTCATGAAATTCGATGAATGCTGGTATTGCATGCCGTGCGAAAAGGACTGTCCGACCGGTGCGGTGACGGTCGATATTCCTTATCTCTTGCGTTGAATACCGGTTCAATTAAAAACTTTTTTGGGAACGAGAATGCATTTTCAAGGAAAACTATGCGGCCTGTTGTTAAGCACGCTTGTCATCGGCGCCGTGCATGCCGAGACTATTCGCGTTGCCATCGGCACGCAGGACACCACCATCAACTGCGCCACCGGCGGCTTGTTGATCCGCGAACTGAAACTGCTGGAAAAGTACCTGCCGCATGATGGCAAGTACAAGGACGCGCAATACGATATCCAATGGAAGAATTTCACCTCCGGCGCGCCGCTGACCAACGAAATGGTCGCCGGCAAACTCGATATCGGATCGATGGCTGATTTCCCCGGTTCGTTCAACGGCGCAGCGTTTCAAAAAGCGGGAAAGCGTAGCCTTTTCATCACCGTGTTGTCCGGCAGTACCACCGGTAGCGGCAATGGCATAGTGGTACCCAAGGCGTCAACCGTGCAGTCGCTGGCCGAGCTGAAAGGCAAGACGATTTCCGTGCCGTTTGCGTCGACCTCACACGGCATGCTGCTGCGTGCCGTGGCGAAACAGGGCTGGGACCCGGAAAAGGATGTGATCATCGTCACGCAGGCGCCGGAGATCGCAGGTTCCGCGCTGCAGGCCAACAAGATCGATGCCCATGCAGATTTTGTGCCGTTTGCCGAGTTGTTCCCGTATCGCGGTTTTGCGCGCAAGATTTATGACGGTTCGCAAGCTAACGCGCCGACTTTGCACGGCAGTTTGGTGGATGCCGATTATGCAAAAAAATACCCTGAAATCGTGACGGCTTACCTGCGCGCTGCCATCGAAGCCAATCGCCTGATCGCAGCGGAGCCGGAGAAGTACAGCGAACTCATCGCCAAGGTCACCGGCATCGAGGCCGAAGTCGTGTACCTGTTCCACGGCCCGCTGGGTTTGCAGACCCGCGATTTTACCTGGAAGCCCGAGTATCGGCAGGCAGTGAAGACCTCTATCGACACCTTGCGCCTGATGAAGCGCACTGAAACCGATCTCGACGTCAACGGCTTCATCGACGACCGGTATATCCGAACTGCGTTCAAGCAAGCCGGGCTCGATTACGATGCCCACTTGAAGAATTACGCCCAACTGCCTTTGGTCGCCAAGGATGCCCATACCGGCAAGCCGATCACCGATGCAAAACGGGTGGCGCAGGTCTGGGTCGGGGGGGAAGCGCTGGTGCGTCACTATGCCGCGCCGGAATCGGCATTTGCCGATCAGGCGGCGCTGGAAAAAGCCGGCAAGAAAATCCGCGTGGTCTATGTACAGGACCGCAACAGCGGCATCAAGCTGCTGGCTGCGGACGCATGGTTCGTCGACAACAAGAGCAGCGTCAGCGCATTCCTGCTGAAAGACGCTGCACAAGCGTGGGCGCGCGCGAATGGCGGCAAGGTGCGCGATTTTGCCGCGGTCAAAGCCGCGTTTTCCAGCTAACGCCATGCATGGAGCGCAATCATGACCAGCATTATTTCCACTCTCCCTGTCACCTCCGACCGGGTTGCGCCAGACCGGGTCGCGTCCGGCAGGCTTGATATCGGTCGCGTGCTACTGCGTGTGGCATCGCTGGCAATCTGCATTCTGGCCTGGCAATGGGCTGCTTCGACGCATCTGAATCTGGGCCTAGTCACGTTTCAGAACGTGCCTGCGCCAAGCGAAGTGCTGCGCGCGGGCTGGTCGCTGATGCATGGGCCGAAAATACTTGGACACCTGACGGCGAGCGTGACACGCGTATTCAGCGGGTTTCTGGTGGCGGCGCTGGTGGGCGTCGCACTTGGCCTGGTCATCGGCCGATCGCGCGTGGCAGAGGACATCTTGTTGCCGCCGCTGGAAGTCTTGCGTCCGATTCCGGCGGTAGCCTGGATTCCATTGGCGATATTGATGTTTCCATCGTCTGAGATGTCGATGATCTTCATTACGTTTACCGGAGCGTTGTTTCCCATCCTGCTCAATACGATCCACGGTGTCGAAGCGGTCGATGCCCGGCTGATCGCTTCGGCCCGCAGCCTCGGCAGCGGCAGGCTTGCTGTGTTTGCCGAAGTGATTTTGCCGGCGGCTGCGCCCTGTATCTTTACCGGCTTGTCAATCGGCATGGGAACGGCCTGGTTCTGCCTGGTGACGGCGGAAATGATTTCGGGGCAGTTCGGCATCGGTTATTACACCTGGATGTCATACACGATCCAGAATTACGCCGACATCGTGGTTGGCATGCTGCTCATCGGTGTGTTCGGCATGGGCAGCAGCATGCTGGTCAAGAAGCTCGGCAATGCACTGATGCCGTGGTACGGTTCCGAAAGGAAGAAATGATGAATCAGCATCCCGCCACCGTTTTAGCCACGCAAGGGCGCATCGATATCGATCGTTTGACCATCCGCCTGGGGCAGGGCAAGCAGGCATTTGACGCATTACAGGATGTATCGATGGCGGTCGAGCCCGGGGAATTCGTTTGCCTGCTGGGCCCATCCGGATGCGGAAAATCGACGCTGCTTGGGGCCTTGGCCGGTCACTTGCAGGCCAGTCGCGGCAGTATCGAAGTCGACGCTCAGGCGGTGCATGGCCCGCACCCGGAGCGTGGACTGGTATTCCAGCATCACACATTGTTCCCGTGGAAACGGGTGCTGGACAACGTTTCCTTCGGCCTGAAGATGAAAGGGATAGCGCGCGCCGAAAGGCACGCCCGGGCGCGCGATTTGCTGAAGCTGGTAGGTTTGGCCGACTTTGCGCAACATTATCCGTCACAGTTGTCCGGCGGCATGCAACAGCGGGTGGAAATCGCCCGGGTACTGATTAACCATCCGCGCGTGATGCTGATGGACGAGCCGTTTGGCGCCCTCGATGCACAAACGCGCCTGATGATGCAGCAGCTGTTGCTGGAGGTGTGGGAACGGATCAAGACCACCGTCGTATTTATCACGCATGACATCGACGAGGCGCTGTTCCTGGCGGACCGGATTCTGGTGATGAGCCCGCGTCCTGGGCGCATTATCGAAGAAATCGTGCTTGACTTCGACCGTCCGCGCCAGGCGGAACTGGTTACCTCCGATCGCTTTACCCAACTCAAGCGCCATTGCTTGCAGCTATTGCATTCAGAGGGTAAGGGCTTGCCGCTGCAACGCCTGAGCCCGCTGGGTGCTATCCCGGCGAGCCGCATGCAATTCGCTATTTGAATAAATACAATCAAGACGGTGAGGAACAACAGTGACAAGCATTTTTGAAGAAAACCCGGAACTACAGGAAATCCGGATCCGCTTGCGTGCAGACGATGGCGAAGTGCGCCGCATTGCGCTGCTCGATCTTGCCGATTGCGAAGGTGATGAACATGTGCCACTGATGATAGGCGCCTTGCGCGACCCGGTTGCCGCAGTCCGTGCGGAAGCGGCGAAGGCGCTGGAAGCGTTCGAAAGCGAGGCCGGCATCACCGGCCTGATCGCTGTTCTGGACGATCCAGACGCATCGGTTCGGGATGCTGCAGCCCACAGTCTGCATGATTTGAAACGGAAAGAGTCGGCACGCCTTCTGCTGCCGCACCTGAATCATCCGCAACCGTTTGTGCGCGTTGCGTTGCTGCGCGCGCTGCGCGAACTGCGCGTAGCGGAGAGCCTCACCCCGGCGCTGGCCGCACTCAACGATCTCGATGCGGCCGTACGCCGCGAGGCCGTCACCGTACTAGGCTATCTAAAAGAACCACGGGCATTAACGGCATTGACTGCATTGGCCACCAGCGATCCTGACTCGGAAGTACGCCGCGCGGCCATCGGCGCGCTCGGCTTTGCGGCGGATGATGCCGTGTTGCCGGCATTGTTGCTCGGCCTGGCCGACGTCGCCTGGCAGGTGCGCGAAGAGGCAGCAACGACCATCGGGAAATTGCAGTTGCACGATGCCCTGGGCAATCTGATCGCTGCCATGCAGGACAGCTACTGGCAGGTGCGCCTGCGTGCGGCGCGCGCGCTAGGTCGCCTGCGCCAGTCCGCTGCACTGCCGGTGCTGATTGCCGCGCTGGCGCATCAAATCAGCAACTTGCGCAAGGAAGCTGCACTGGCACTCGGCGACATCGGTGTTTCTGAAGCCTTGCCGGCGCTGGAGCAAATCCAGAACGATCCTGACCCTGATGTGCGCAAGTCGGCACGACTGGCTATCGCCCAGATCCATGCCGCAAACGATTGAAGACGGGCTCGCGATGCACGTCGAAACGCTTTCCAATCACGCCGGTACCGGCGTCCTGGATATTCTCTGGAGCGATGGTAAACAACAGCAGTTCACGCATGCATTTTTGCGTGGTAACTGCCGGTGTGCCGATTGCAAGGCCTTGCATCGGCAAGGGGAGGGCAGGGAAGCGCTATCGGTGCAATGTCGGATTACCGATATACGTCCGGTAGGTGTATACGGCGTGCAACTGATTTTTAGCGATGGGCATGACCGGGGCATTTACCCGTGGCCGTATCTGCGCGACTTGCACCAGGCTTTCCGACGGAGGTGAAAGCAGGTAGTTCGATGTGGATAGCGTTGTCGAAGCAGGTTTTCTGGCCGATTTTACGTGCCTCCTTCAGTCCGCTTGAGGGTGTATTTAGTTTTGTGTAAACGGTCATTTGGCAGGACACTGCCACCATAGAGGAAAAAATGACCTACGTAAAACGCAGCAAACGGGCCAAGCCCGATCCTGAACTGGTCAAGCTGGCGGACAGCCTGCTTGCCAACTACAAAAAACCTGAAGACCTGATTGGCGAAAATGGCTTGCTCAAGCAATTGACCAAGATGTTGGTCGAGCGTGCGCTGGAGGTCGAGATGACGGACCATCTCGGTCACGGCAAAAGCGACGCGGTGATCAACGACACGGCCAACACTCGCAACGGCCACAGCAGTAAGACGCTCAAAGGCGATTTCGGCGCACTCCCGCTCGATATTCCCCGCGATCGTCAAGGCGCGTTTGAACCGCAAATCGTCAGCAAGCATCAGACCCGCTGGACCGGCTTCGACGACAAGATCATCTCCCTGTATGCCCGTGGCCTGACGGTCAGGGAGATCCAGAGCCACCTTGAAGAGATTTATGGTGCCGAAGTATCGCCAAGCCTGATATCGTCCGTCACAGACGCTGTGAGCGAGGATGTGAAGGTCTGGCAGGCCCGGCCGCTCGATGCCTTGTATCCGATTCTGTATCTCGACTGCATCCACGTCAAAGTGCGCGACACAGGGGCTGTCCGAAACAAGGCCGTCTACCTGGCCATCGGCGTGAACATGGAGGGCCACAAGGAAGTGCTGGGCCTGTGGATCGCTCAGACCGAGGGTGCCAAATTCTGGTTGCAAGTGGTGACCGAGCTGAAGAACCGTGGCGTGCAAGACATCTTCATTGCCTGCGTCGATGGGTTGAAAGGCTTCCCTGACGCCATCGAGGCGGTCTATCCGAAAGCCGCTGTTCAGCTATGCATCGTTCACATGGTGCGAAACAGCCTGAACTTCGTTCCCTGGAAAGTGCAGAAGGAAGTGGCTACCGATCTGAAGCGAATCTACAGTGCGGCGACCGTCGATGAAGCCGAACTCATGCTCACCGAATTTGAGTCAAAGTGGGACAAGGACTACCAGTCGATCAGCCTGTCCTGGCGGCGAAATTGGGCTCGGATCACGCCGTTCTTCGACTACCCGCCGGAAATCCGCAAGGTCATTTACACCACCAACGCCATTGAATCCATTAATATGAGCCTGCGGAAAGTCATCAAAACCCGCAGTTCATTCCCAACTGATGAGGCTGTCAGCAAGCTGTTTTATCTGGCACTCAACAACATCAGCAAGAAGTGGACGATGCCCTTGCGGGACTGGAAAGGAGCACTCAACCGCTTCACAATTCAGTTTGAAGAACGGATGACGCCGAATTAAACGAAATTCCGTTTACACAAAATCCCGCACACCCTCGTCCGCTTATAAAATTCCGGCTGGGATGGGCTCTCGTCGGGCCTATCCTCTGCTATCTAAAATCTTGATAGGATTGCGTATGTGTACTGGCGTAGATGGTGACGCTGGAGCATCGTATTGAATTCCCGTGATGACTCTATGCTGCGGTGGCAAAGGCGCGCAAGGAGCGGCGTACCTTGAAACAGATCCATGAAGACCTACGGGATTTGGATGTCGAGGGGTCGCATCGCCTCTGCCAACGCGACTAGCTCCTCCCCAAAATCAACGGCTTGGTGGGGTTTTCGGGGTGATATGAGACCCCCTGAAACTTACTCAAGATTTTGCCCCCTTGCTGACGACGAGTCGAACGGTTGCAAGCGCGGCGCCGGTGGTCCGATGCCAGCAGCCGCTCACGGCCCGCTTGATTTCGTATGCCGCACCTAGGAGCGGCACCTCTTGATCATTCCCCTCTTTTTCTGTCGGGTGCTTTCTGTCCCGAATGATGATCGTCCTGTCTAGGTGATTTATGTCGGCCCATTTCAGCCGGACAATCTCGCCCAGACGCATTGCCGTTTCAACTGCAAACAGGATCAAGTCTCCCATCGGGACCCGCTGCCGTGGTCTAATCGCAAAATACAGGAAAATCTCATCAATCTCTTTTTGCGTTGGCCTGCGGTCACGTTCTTTACTTTTTGCCGACAGCCCTAGATACCGCAAACTGGATCGTGCGGATGATGTTATAGAAACGTCAACCGGCATTCTCCATCACTCTTTAGCCGTTCGCAATATGCCGCCAAGATAGGTAAGCTCTATCGCAATGGTGACGCCTGATATAGTTTTGGCGCGCTCCCGGACGTGCTTAATCAGCACGTCTTCAGTCAGCTCTGATATTGCCAATTTGCCATGTGATAGCCCCACTTACGCAATACATCGGCCTTGTTCTTGCCGAACGCCTTGATGCCACCTATCTCGTCCGTATAGCGGCCTATCAAATCAGTCAGCGTTATATTAGTTAGTCCTCGTGTATCGTTGAACCGCATTGTGTCGATCTGACCCTCTACCGACCGCGCCCACTCTTGAGCCATCCCCTTTGTTCGGAATGATTTACTGATAGACTTATGGCCTTTGCGACGAATATCAGCAACCCACGACCCATTTCTTTGTCTGATAGATGCCACGCGCTCTCCGTAATTTTTCCGTAATGAACGCGTAACTAGCATAATTTTGATTAAGATTAGAGATTGCAAGAATGAGTGCCACCATAGGGAAAATCCCCATAAAGCCTAGCAGAAGAATATCCGTTGCCCCCATGATGGACTGGACCGACAGGCATTGTCGTGTGTTCCATCGCCAAATCACTCGTCATACCTGGCTTTACACCGAAATGGTGACGACCGGGGCGTTGCTGCATGGTGATGTGCCGCGTCACCTGGATTTCAATGATGAAGAACATCCGGTGGCTTTGCAATTGGGTGGAAGTGAGCCTGCCGATCTGGCGAAAAGTGCCAAGCTCGGGGAGCAATGGGGTTACGACGAGATCAATTTGAATTGCGGTTGTCCATCCGAACGGGTACAAAAGGGTGCTTTCGGCGCTTGTCTGATGGCTGAGTCGACCCTGGTCGCCGACGGCGTCAAGGCGATGCGCGATGCAGTTGGCATTGATGTCACGGTCAAGCACCGGATTGGGATCGATCAGGTCGAGTCCTACGATTTCGTTCGCGATTTTGTTGGCACGATAGCAGAAGCAGGTTGCCAGACTTTTATTGTGCACGCACGGAATGCGATTCTGAAAGGCCTGAGCCCCAAGGAAAACCGCGAGATTCCGCCATTGAAATATGATTTTGCGTACCAGTTGAAACGTGATTTCCCTGCGCTGGAAATCATCATTAACGGTGCCATCAAAACTACTGCTGAAATCGACCTCCACCTGGAACACGTGGATGGCGTCATGCTTGGGCGCGAGGCATATCACAATCCGTATCTGATGGCCGATTTCGACGCCCGTTATTATGCGGATACTCAAGCAGCGCCGAAGTCGCGCGCTGAAGTGCTGGAAATCATGATGCCGTACATTCGCCGGCAGCTGGAATTGTACGGTCGCGATGGAAATGGTTTGCGCTTGAACAGCATCACGCGCCATATGCTGGGTCTGATGGCCGGCTTGCCGGGTGCGCGGGGCTTCCGGCAGGTGTTATCCGATTCAAAAAAACTGGCCTCTGGCGACCCCGCATTGTTGCTGGAGGCTATGAGACGGATGCAGCCGTTAGCGGCCTGAATCACGGAATTCGTGATCACCAGTGTTAGCGTGCAACCGTTCTGTTCGTACAGGTATAGTCGGCAGACCTATGGGAGGGATCGCTGATTCGGGCAGTGCGGCCTTCGCGGTACCGTTCAAACAGCCGGTAATCAACAAAATGATGCGTTTGTGCCAGTATTCATGGGACATTCCAGGCGCGTTAAATCCATTAAAATAGCGAGCTAAGGCAGATTAAATCCGGTTTCAACACAGGCTTATTTCAGGGCGAAAACATGTCAATTGCAACAACAGAAGAAATTATTGCCGAACTACGCGCTGGCCGCATGGTGATTCTGGTGGATGAAGAAGATCGGGAAAACGAAGGCGACCTGGTACTCGCTGCGGATTTTGTGACGCCGGAAGCGATCAATTTCATGGCGAAATATGCGCGTGGACTGATTTGCCTGACTTTGACGGAAGAGCGTTGCACGCAGCTGGATCTGGGAATGATGACCAGCCGCAACGGTACGGCCTATGGCACCAACTTCACCGTCTCGATCGAAGCCGCAGAAGGCGTGACGACAGGCATTTCCGCTGCTGACCGCGCCCGCACGATTCAGGCCGCCGTGGCAAAAAATGCCAAAGCCAGCGACATCGTCCAGCCTGGGCATATTTTCCCGGTCAAGGCCAAGAAGGGCGGCGTGCTGATGCGTGCCGGCCATACCGAAGCGGGTTGCGATCTGACGCATATGGCGGGATTGACGCCGGCCTCGGTGATCTGTGAAATTCTGAAGGAAGATGGCACCATGGCGCGCTTGCCGGACCTGCTGGAGTTCGCCAAGGAGCACGGCCTTAAAGTCGGTACGATTGCTGATCTGATTCACTATCGCAGTGCGCATGAAAGTGTGATTGAACGGTTGGCTGAGCGCACCACGCATACTGTACAGGGGAAATTCAAGACCATCGCCTATCGCGACACCCCAAGCGGTGGCGCGCATTTGGCCTTGTTGCATGGCGTGCCGACTCCAGACGTGGAGACGCTGGTGCGGGTGCATCAACCGGTCTCCATACTGGATTTGCTGGAAACCCAGGCCACCAATCATTCCTGGAATATGGCGTCAGCGCTGGAAGCGATTGCAGCCTCGCCATGCGGTGTTGTGGTGCTCCTGAATTGCGAGCAATCGTCGGAACAGATATTTTCCAAGTTTGCGGCACTTGATGCGAATGCTGTCGATGGCAAAGCACCGGTACCGCGACTCGATTTGCGCACTTACGGTATTGGTGCGCAAATCCTGAAAGATCTTGGCGTCGGCAAAATGAAGTTGCTGGCCAGCCCTAGAAAAATGCCGTCGATGGCGGGTTTTGAGCTTGAGGTGACCGGTTATCAAAACAAGCCGAATAGCTGATGATTTCCGGTATTCAATCGTTGTATTCAGTTGATGTAATTGAGCGCAGTGCGCATAAGGGATAACCATGACAGTCGGAACCTACGAAACCAATCTGGATGGAGCCGGTTTGCGTATCGGTATTGTGCAAGCGCGTTTTAATGAAGATGTCTGCCACGGATTGCTATCCGCTTGTCTGGGGGAATTGAAACATTTGGGCGTCTTAGACGACGACATCTTGCACGTCAGCGTGCCGGGTGCACTGGAAATTCCGCTGGCCTTGCAAAAGATGGCTGAAACCCTGCAGTTCGATGCCTTGGTCGCACTCGGCGCAGTGATTCGCGGCGAGACGTATCACTTCGAATTGGTCTCGAACGAATCCGGCGCCGGTATCAGCCGGGTCGGTCTTGAGTTTGGTATCCCGATCGCGAATGCCGTACTGACCACCGAAAACGACGAGCAAGCCGAAGTACGGATGGCTGAAAAGGGTATTGACGCCGCACGTGTGGCGGTCGAGATGGCGAATTTGACGATTGCTCTGGAAGAGTTGGCCGAATCGACCAGCGATGAAGAGTGAAGTGTGAGGCAAGTATCAATGAAGTACCGGCAGTGAATTAAAAATAAGTAGTAAGTTACGCAACGCGTTCGTATTTAAATGGTGTACCGCCAGCCACGAGGCTGGTAATCAAGTCGGAAAATTTATGACCAACAAATCCCAAGAGCATCCTAAGCACGCCAATCCAAGCAAGAGCCGTACGCCTCGTCATCGGGCGCGTGAATTCGCGTTGCAGGGACTGTATCAATGGTTGCTGAATAACGAGGATGTGTATGCGATCCACGCCAATATCCGTGAAGCACACGGATTTGATAAAGCCGACGCTGAGCATTTCAATGCGGTGCTATACGGTGCGATCAAGGATGTGGCAACTTTGCGTGCGGATTTGGCGCCGTTGATCGATCGCAAAATTACCGAACTGTCGCCAGTCGAGCACGCAGCGCTGTTGATTGGTGCGTTTGAATTGCAAAATCACCTGGAGATTCCGTACAAGGTGGTGATCAATGAAGCGGTTGAACTGACCAAGTCGTTTGGCGGTATCGATGGCCATAAATACGTCAACGGTGTACTCGACAAGTTCGCGGCGAAAGTACGCGCGACCGAAGTCAACGCTGGTCGTCGTTCTTAATTCTATTCAGGACCGACGATACGTGGCCGGCAGCTTGGGTTGACGAGCGAGGCCCGGCAGTCAGCCGCATCCACGCCGGATCGCATTGGATTTCGGCAGCGCAGCCTAACCTGCGCACGGATGATAAATGCATCGCAGGCTTGGTTGATAAAGTAAGTCCGACAGGCTGCTGACCCCCATTCTGGTTTTTGTATTCAAAGACGTCTCAATGAACCTCTCCAATCTGGCTTCCCGCCTCGACAATATCGCGCCTTTCCACGTCATGGAATTGGCAAAAATGGCCGCCGCGCTGGAACACCAAGGTCGCCACATTATTCATATGGGAATCGGTGAGCCCGACTTTACCGCGCCGCCGCTGGTGGTTGCAGCAGCTACCGCAGCGATGCAGGCCGGTAAAATGAAATATACCTCGGCCACCGGCCTGCCAGCGTTGCGGGCGGCAATTTCCGCGCATTACCGGCAAGTGTATGGACTGGATATTCCAGCGTCGCGGATAGTCGTGACAGCCGGTGCATCGGCAGCGTTGCTGCTGGCCTGCGCAGCATTGGTCGAGACGGGAACTGAAGTATTGATGCCCGATCCGTCGTATCCGTGCAATCGTCATTTTGTTGCGGCGTTCGATGGTTCGGCAAAAATGATTCCCAGCGGCCCGGAGGAACGCTTTCAGCTATCCGACGCCGCGGTGCGTGAACACTGGGGCGAAGCTACGCGCGGGGTATTGCTGGCATCGCCGTCGAATCCGACCGGCACCTCGATTCTGGCAACCGAGCTGGAGAAGATCGTGGCCACTGTACGCGCCCGCAATGGCTTTACCATTGTCGATGAAATCTATCAAGGCCTGAGCTACGATGCTGCGCCGTTTTCCGCTTTATCGCTCGGCGACGACGTGATTGTCATCAACAGCTTTTCCAAATATTTCAACATGACCGGCTGGCGTCTGGGCTGGCTGGTGTTGCCGGAAGTACTGGTGCCGCAAGTCGAGAAGCTGGCGCAGAACCTGTTTATCTGCGCCTCTTCGATAGCCCAGCATGCGGCCCTCGCCTGCTTTGCACCGGAATCGATCGCGATTTATGAAGCGCGCAAGACCGAGTTCAGACGGCGTCGCGATTACCTGGTGCCGGCATTGATTGCGCTTGGGTTCAAGGTGCCAGTGATTCCGGACGGCGCATTTTATGTGTATGCCGATTGTAGTGATTTGAGCGATGACGCAGATCGGCTGACCAAAGAAATTCTCAACGAGGCCGGTGTTAGCGTGGTCTCCGGACTGGACTTTGGTCCTTACACCGCACCAAACTATATCCGTCTATCGTATGCAACATCGATGGAAAACTTGCAGGAAGCGATTCGTCGCCTGGCAAAATTTTTCGGTAAGTAATAGCCTGATCTTGCCGGCTTGGCTTTAAGGTTTGAGCACAAGGGCTGATATTCTGTTGCAAATATTCGCGCCTCCGACAGGTTGGCGGCAGCACTAACGAAATTAAAGGAGCACGCCATGCAATTCGTTTTTCCACCGCAACAAGCGGTCGTGCCGATTGAAGGCAGCAGTCAATTGTTTCCGGTACATCGCATTTATTGTGTCGGACGGAATTATGTGGAGCATGCAAAGGAGATGGGAAACAGCGGCCGCGAGGCGCCATTCTTTTTCATGAAACCAGCGGATGCGATATTGCCGGTAGCGCATGGCAGTATCGGCGAAATGCCTTACCCATCGATCACCAGAGACCTGCACCATGAAATCGAATTGGTAGTGGCACTGGGGAGTGGCGGTAAAAATATCCCCGCTGCTGAAGCGGTAAAACATATTTATGGTTACGCCGTTGGCCTTGACATGACGCGCCGTGATTTGCAGGCAGAGGCTAAAAAGCTCGGTCGTCCGTGGTGTACCAGCAAGGGCTTTGATGACTCCGCACCTATTTCAGCTATTCGTCCGTTCAGCGTTACCGGTCCGATTGCGCATGGTGCGATCCGGCTCAACGTCAATGGCCAGACCCGTCAGCAAGGCGACATCAACCAGTTGATCTGGAGTATTGCGGAAACCATAGAGCAATTGTCGGGTTATTACGAACTACGCGCCGGCGACCTGATTTTTACCGGTACACCGGCGGGTGTCGCGGCGGTAGTCCGCGGCGACTTGCTCGAAGGTAGTGTTGATGGTGTAGGTGATTTGCGGGTGCGACTGGTTTAGGCAAGCTCCAAAAACCTGCTCCACGAATCAATTCGGTGAAGTGTATTCGGTAACTCGCCCGGCCAGACATTCAGCACTTGGCCGAGCTATGACTTTGGTCATCAGCCCACAGGAAAATGGATGAAACTCTACAGCTACTTTCGCAGTTCTGCCGCCTATCGGGTGCGTATCGCGCTCAACCTGAAAGAGCTGCCTTACGATATCGTTCCCGTGCATCTGTTGAAACACGGTGGCGAACAGTTGAGCCCGATGTATCGCCAGCTGAATGCGAATGGTCTGGTACCGACGCTGGTGGACGATGATACGGCGACAGGCCGGGCGATCCTCGGCCAGTCCCTGGCGATTATCGAATATCTGGACGAGGCCTACCCGCATGTGGCGTTATTACCCAAAACCCCACTGGATCGCGCTTTTGTACGCAGTATTGCGTTGTCGATTGCCTGTGATATTCATCCGATCAACAACCTGCGGGTGCTGCGTTATCTGGTACGAGATTTGAAGGTTGGGGAAGACGCCAAGAACCAGTGGTATCGCCACTGGTGCGAGATGGGGCTGACCGCGCTCGAAGCCACACTTGCCGCTGATCCGCGGGTTGGCAAGTTTTGCTTTGGCGATACGCCGACGCTGGCCGATTGCTGTCTGGTCCCGCAATGGTTTAATGCGCAGCGGCAGAAGTGCGATCTGTCTGCGATGCCGACCTTGACGCGGATTGTTGACAATTGCCTGCAACTTGATGCTTTCGTCACGGCAGCACCAGAAAACCAGCCGGATGCCGAGACCTGATCTTTACCAGTTCTGACGTTGGTGTGCGACGACGCTGCTTGCTTGCCAGGACTTACGCAAAACCGCCCCAGCAGCGTTACGCCTCCTAGCCGTACTTCGCACTGTCTTCGTCGGCAGGTTTTGACAAACTCGTTGCTGGGACAATTTTGCGTAAGTCCTGATGGTATTTCTGTTCGCTGTGATTTTCCATTGAACGCAACATACCGTCTGGTCTGAGAGGCGCTATTTCCACAGATTGTCTTCTGGAGCATCTGCATGTTTGGCCTGTTTGAAAAGCTGTTGCATCCCTATCCCGATGCGGTCGTGGCGACCCCGCCACGCGGCTTTGTGGCGTTCGTCTGGGCTTGTACCAAAGGCTTGCGCCGCTATATCATCGCCATGACTTTGCTGACCGCCACTATCGGCGCATTCGAGGCGGTATTGTTTGCGATGATGGGAAAGATAGTCGACTGGCTGAGCCACGTCCAGCCAACGCTGTTGTGGACCCAGGAACGCGGTAATCTGTTTCTGCTGGCGGCGGTGCTGCTGGCCAGTCCGATCGTGGTGGCCCTGCAGACACTGTTCAAACAGCAGGCGCTGGCGGGTAACTTCCCGATGCTGCTGCGCTGGAATTTCCACCGCCTGATGCTGAACCAGAGCATGGGTTTTTACCAGGACGAATTTGCTGGACGGGTCGCCGCCAAGGTCATGCAAACTGCTCTGGCAGTGCGCGACATCTGCATGATTCTGGGCGACATCCTGGTATTCGTCATGATCTACTTCGTCACGCTGGTGGCGGTGGTTGGCAGCTTTGATCTGTGGATGTTGTTGCCGTTTCTGGGCTGGGTCGTGTTATACGGATTTGCGTTGCGCTATTTTGTGCCGCGCCTGAGTCGCGTGGCCCAATCGCAAGCCGATGCACGTTCGCTGATGACCGGTCGTATCACGGATGCCTACACCAATATTGCGACCGTAAAATTGTTTTCCCATGCTGGTCGCGAGGCCGGCTATGCGCGTTCAGCGATGCAGGAATTCTTGCAAACGGTGCACCGGCAAATGCGCCTGGTGAGCGGTTTCGAGATCGTCAACCATATCCTTAGCATGTTGTTGATTCTGAGCACAGCCGGCGTGGTCCTGTGGTTGTGGACGCAAGGTCAGGTTGGAATCGGAGCTGTCGCCGCTGCCACCGCAATGGCGTTGCGCCTGAGTGGCATTTCACATTGGGTGATGTGGGAAATGGCGTCGCTATTCGAGCAAGTCGGGACGGTCCAGGACGGGATCAATACCTTGTCGCGCGCGCATGCGGTCAACGATCTTCCCGACGCTACGACGCTCCATGTACAGCATGGTGAAGTGCGCTTCGAGCAGGTCTGCTTTTCGTACGGCGGACCGCGACCGGTGATCGAACAACTCTCGCTGCATATTCGTCCCGGCGAGAAGATCGGTCTGGTCGGACGCTCTGGTTCGGGCAAGTCCACCATCGTCAATCTGCTCTTGCGTTTTTATGATGTCGAGCAGGGACGGGTGCTGATCGACGGTATCGATATTCACCACGTTACGCAAGACAGTTTGCGGGGGCAGGTAGGTATGGTCACCCAGGATACTTCGTTGTTGCACCGGTCAGTGCGCGACAATATTCTGTATGGCCGTCCCGATGCAACAGATGCGGACATGATCGCTGCCGCCAAGCGGGCCGAGGCACATGACTTCATTCAGACCTTGGAGGATGCCAAAGGCCGTATCGGCTACGACGCTCATGTCGGCGAGCGCGGCGTCAAACTGTCAGGTGGTCAGCGTCAGCGGATTGCGATTGCCCGGGTGATGTTGAAGGATGCGCCGATTTTGTTGCTCGACGAAGCCACCAGTGCGCTTGATTCGGAAGTAGAGGCGGCGATCCAGGCCAGCCTGTATCGACTGATGGAAGGCAAGACGGTGGTCGCGATTGCACACCGTCTGTCAACCATCGCGGCGATGGATCGCCTGATTGTGCTGGATAAGGGCCGCATCGTGGAAGAGGGAAGCCATCGCGAACTGCTGGCTGGCGGAGGACTGTATGCGCGCTTGTGGGCGCACCAAAGCGGCGGATTTTTGGGCGAGGAGACGGAAGAGGATAGTGTCGAAGAGACGGCCTGCTTTTAACTTGTTATTGAACTAATTAATGTAGCACAACCGGTCGGCAAAGATTGCCAGCGTGCGCGCCGGATCGAATGCGGTGTTGACTTACCGCTAACATTGATTTTGATACGGTCCCGGACGCCGCTGCCGATCAACGTTAGGTAGCAGAAGAGTTCCTTTTCGCAATCGCATACCGACGCGATCGACAAATTCCAGCGGTGCGGCAGCGGCGGCGCCTTCAGAGCCAGCGACGACAATAAAATCCGACAGGATATTGATCTGCAGCATGGCTTTTACGATATCGAAAAATCACCACGGATGACTAGCGCTCTGCTGGATGCACACCGATAGGGAAGATCGAAGCTGCGCCGGTGTCATGCGCGCAGCCGCCTTCTTGGCGCTAATCCGTGCCGGCATTCGCCGATCTTGGCAATTTTACACATTTAATACGCTGCCTGCTGCTACAGGCAGCGACGGACTTGCCGCTTGTCCTACAAAATAATCAGCTCATGTCCTATACAAGGCAGCAGCCTCGATTGCTAAGCTTCTTCCATCGAAACAGCGCTCTGCATCGACTAGCTAGCGCCAGCGCATAGCTGCTTGCCACCGCCGCTAAATTTGACTTGCTCTTAATGAAAGAGGTTTAATCATGCGAAATTCTGCTCTGAGAACTGCCAAGTACGATCTGCAAGCGCTGGTCCGTGAAGCCCAGCAAGTGCTTCGTGAAGCAACCACCGAAACGGGTGATAAGGCCAATGCGCTGATCAGTAAGGGAATCGGCCTGCTGGACGATACGTTGACCAAAGCACAGCAACTGCAAAGTGCGGCGATCGACAGCGGCAGAGAAGTGGTGAACACCACCGATGAATATGTTCACGCAAATCCATGGCGCGCTATCGTCATTTCGTTAGGCGTCGGTCTGCTCGCCGGCGTTTGCGTTTCGCGTTGCAAATAGTTAAGCAGACAAGTTGCTCAGCCCAGGATTCGGTCACTTAACCTTGCAAGCGAGCCAGTCAGGTAATTTGAAGACATGTCATGACGGCTCAGCAGAACAGCAGCGAAAATGGAAGCTCTCACCACAAAGGAGAATGCGATGAACTGGGACATTATTGAAGGTAATTGGAAACAGCTCAAAGGAAACATCAAACAACAATGGGGCAAGCTCACAGACGATCACATCGATACGATCGCCGGAAAACGTGATCAGCTCGCTGGCAAAATCCAGGAAACCTATGGGGTCGGCAAAGACGAAGCCGAAAAGCAAATCAAGGAATTCGAAGAGCGCAATAAAGATTATCGTCCATAAGACTATGACAGGGATGTGCGTTGGACCCGATGCTTGCAGCGGTTTTTACAGCAAGACGATCCTTTACTGCTGTGTGTACCACTTTCAGGAGAACTACATGACAACAATAACCAAACGTTTTGCCGGGTTTTTTTTCGCGCTGCTTATGCTGTCGCTCGCAGGCTGCGCATCGACTGCGACGCACGAAGGTACCGGCGCTTATGTTGATGATGCGGTCATCACGACTAAGGTCAAGGCGGCAATTTTCAATGAGCCAACACTCAAATCTGCTGAAATCAACGTCGAAACCTACAAAGGTGTGGTGCAGTTGAGTGGCTTTGTGGCACAACGTCAGGATGCAGCGACAGCAGCCAATGTTGCCAGTGCAGTCAAGGGCGTGCAGTCGGTGAAGAACGACATCCGACTCAAGTAGTTGCAAGGCGGCGCGTCAGGAGACTTTCAAAAGATGCCTCCCGGAATTGTTGCCGGGAAGATCGCTGTTCGGTCCATACGGATAGGCAGCGATCGCCGGTTTTGTAAATTAAGGCTTAAATTGGGTTGTACTATTTACATTTTTTTGGATTGGCCGCACACTAAAAAACAGGTCGTAGCTGGGCCCAGGTCTTCTGCGATTACTCTGTTGAAAGCGTTCCAAAAGGCAGCCTGAAAGAGAAGTACTACTGTGCCGAAAGGTGTTTAAAAGCGATTGTGGTAGACATGATAAAAATTCTGGTGGTTGACGATCATGCTGTAGTGCGCGCAGGCGTCCATTACTTTATTGCCGATGTGCCCAACATGGAAATCGGTGGCGAAGCAGCCAGCGCCGAAGAGGCGATTCGAATGGTCCGTGCCCAGGACTGGGATATCGTATTGCTCGACATTGCGATGCCTGACAAAAGTGGCGTCGAAGTCTTGAAGCAGATCAAACGCGAAAAGCCCAAGCTTCCGGTTTTGATTCTGAGCATGCATCCGGAAAATCGCTACGCAGTTCAGGTACTCCGCAGCGGTGCAAATGGATATGTACAGAAGGAGGCATTGGCAACCGAGTTGGTGCAAGCGATCAATACCATTTTGCAGGGGCACAAATACATCAGTTATGGCGTCGCTGAACTATTAACCGCGGATCCTGACACCGACACGCAAAAGCCTTTGCATGAATTGCTGTCGGAGCGCGAATACGAGATTTTTTATAAATTGAGTCAGGGCGAAGGAGTGACAAAAATCGCCGATGAATTATGTCTGAGCGTTAAAACCGTGAGCACCTATCGTACCCGTGTATTGCAAAAGATGAGCATGACCAGCAACGCCGATATTATCTATTATGCGATCAAGAATAATTTGATTGATTGATTGGATGAAGAATGCAAATAGCGGACGGCTGGCAAAATGAGAGGTATACCAGTTTGTCCAGCATTGTTAAACCTTCCTTCGATACTTAGGAGGCCCCGACATAAAACCGCTGCACTTACCGATGGATGTTGCTGAAACGTCTTAAACCTTCATGGAAAAATCAATCGCCTCGCCACCAGCAAAGTCCAGTTCGGCGCCTCTGCGTATTTTTTTAGTGGAAGACTCAGTTGACGTACGGGATTGGATAATTGAAACCGTTAAAGGGATTCAAGGGATTACCTTGGCCGGCTTCGCCGAAGAGGAGAACGATGCCCTGCAGAAAATTGATGCGGATAGTTACGACGTATTGATTTTGGATATAGAGCTGAAGCAGGGCAATGGCATGAGTTTGCTGCGGACATTATCCAGATCGATCAAACCGTTAAATAACCTGAAAATCATTTTCAGCAATAATGTCAGCAATGCGTATCGGCGCGCGGGGGAGCAATACGGCGTGCGTTTCTTCTTCGACAAAACGTCTGAGTTCACCAAATTACGAACCTTGCTCGAAGAGTTGGGCGCCGGCGTTCACTGAATTCTGTTCGGCAGGCATATGCGGTGGGTGATGTTTTTTGCGTCACTGTATGCCACCGAGTTCAATGGATATTTTCTCCTGCAATTGAGGTCGGCATGGTGTGATGGCGGGGGCGAAATTTGAATAAAGAGAACATGCAGAATGCAAGCGAAGCAAGCGACGGCCATCCACATTATCAGGATCTGCTAAAAAGTCGCGCACTTGAAAGCCTGGCATCGACCGGCGTTTACGCATCGCGTACCGTCGCCAGCGCGGTAACGTTGACATTAGTCGTGATGGCAGTTGCCGGGCTGGCGCTGGCATGTTGGTTATATGGCGTAGATAGCAAGGGCGTGCTTTGGCAGCTGGCGATGGTGCACCCGACTATCAGCCTGGGATTCTTGTTCGGTGGCGTCAGCCTGCTGTTGCGATGTTCGCCCGTGGTCGACAGGCGGCCCGTCAAGTGGCTGGCGCAAGCGCTGGCCATGTTGATGTTGCTGCTTGGCGCCGCTGCGCTGGTTCAGGCAGAATTTGGGAGCGCCGGAAAGTTCGATCAACTGGCGTCGCTGTTGCCGCCGGCGCCTACGCTGCCGATGCCGATGCCAGTCTCGACCGGAATGCACCCCGTCGCAGCGATCGGCTTTATCTTTTCCGGGTTATCTTTATTCGCCCTCGATTATCGAACCCGGCGTCAACATTATCCGGCCGAATATCTGGCCAGTTTGCTGATTTTTTTGAGTGCAATTCCATTGCTTGGCTATTTGTACAAAGTCGATGTGATGACGCACATGACGTACGCCCGCGCGATTCCGCTGATGGCTGCGCTGTTTTTTTTCCTGTTTGGGATAGCGCTATTGATGTCGCGTCCATGCCATTTATTGATGGCGATTATCACGCGTCATGCTCCCGGTGGCCAAATGTTGCGCCGCTCGTTGCCACAAATGTTGCTACTGCTGGTGGCGCTGAATTGGTTGGCGGATTGGGGCGCGCGTCAAGGTGTTTATGACCATAATATGGTGCCGCCTCTGCTCACGCTGATCGGCTGCGTGCTGCTGCTATTTATTTTTTGGCGCACCGCCGGCAAGGTCGATCGTGAGTATGGCGCACGTTTGCAAAGCGCTGCTGAACTGGCCGAAGCCACTGCCTTGCTGATCGCAGTGAGTGACAATACCAATGATCTGATTTTCGTTGAAAATCGCGCCGGGAATTTGATTTTTGCGAATCCGGCCTGTCTGCGACAACTTGGAATGGGCTGGAGTGAGGCCAGGCATCGGCCGAGTCGCGAGCTGTTTCTGCGTCAAGAAAATGCGGACCTGATAGATCATGACGATGTCGGCATTATGGAGGCCGGGGTGTCGCAAACGATGGAGCAAAGCATACAGTTCCAGCACGGCGTAATGACTTTTCAGGTCACCAAATCACCATGGACGGACGCACAGGGCAAGGTGATGGGAGTGGTTGGTATCGCAACCGATATTACCGAGCGCAAGCAAGCCGAGGATTCACTTAGACGGCGCGAGCTGGAGCTGGAACGCACGATTGCGCAGCGTACTGCCTTGCTACGCGAATTGACGAATCATATGGAAGACGTGCGCGAAGAAGAGAAGCGCGCCATCGCGCGTGAATTGCATGACAACATGGGCGCCGCGCTGACTGCATTAAACATGCATCTGGAGGGGGTCTACAAGGTTTTTCCGGAGGATGCGCAATGGGAGGACCGCCGCACCCGGATTCAGGATTTATTGCATTCCCTGGTCGCCACCACGCGCCGCATTCAAACCGAACTGCGTCCGAATATGCTTGATCTGTTTGGACTGAAGGCGGCGATTACCGAGCAATTGGAGGACTTCGGTCAGCGTACGAATATCCTGTGCCGGGCCAGTTTGCCGGACGAGAATGGGGGCATCGATCACAAGATAGAAATTGCGGTGTACCGGATGTTGCAGGAGATATTGAATAACGTCGCCAAGCATGCGCAAGCCACCAAGGTCGTCGTAATACTGGACATCGATGAAGATCGGCTGGCGCTGACGGTGTCCGATAACGGTGTAGGCATCTCGCAGGGGCGTATCGAAAATATCCATACGCATGGGCTACGCGGATTAAAAGAACGCGCCAGCTTCCTGGGCGGTAGTGTTGTTTTCAAATCCGGCGAGGCACATGGTCAAAAAGTGGGGACGGTAGTTGTGATCGAAGTGCCGCTATCCCCACGACCGGATTCTCAAGATGCTGCGACGTCCTCGTAATCTTTCCGTGCCGACCGCCCATCGATTTACGCCGGCATGAAGGCAGGCAGCAAGCGTTCTTCGTTGTAAGTTAATTTATTGACAATATGAATATTTAAAAAAGAGTCCATTACGTCGATGGACTCTTTTGCGTCAAGCGCTCAGTAATCGGCTGCGACAAGAATGCTGCACGGTATCTTCTCTACCAGCAAGGCATCGGTGGAACCGCGCCACCAGCGCAATGCCATTGGCTTCTTGCGTGAATGGGCAATGATCACCAGGTCGATTCCAAGCTGGTTAACGAGGTCGCCGATAACGTTGATCGGTTCACCGCTCTCGAAGTGGGTGATGACCTTGAGGCCGACGTCGCTGAGCAACTTGTGACCTTTCGTCAGTTCTTGCTCCAGTAGAGCCTTCTCCGCGGTAATTGCAGATTCGGCGACGAATTCGCCCGCCATCAGATAGGTGGCGAGATTGATCACACCCAATAGGTGAACGTCAACCTCGGGGCCAGGTGCCAGGCGGATACAGGCATGCAGCGCGCAGCGACTTTCAGGTGTGCCATTGTAGGCAACAAGAATTTTCCGGTACATAGGCCCTCCCGAAGTGATCATGGATTTTATCATAACGCAGACTGACGCCAGTCACCAGCCGCGCCGATGTGTTGGTTGTTGGCGGGAATGATCTGTATGCATGCTCCTATTGCCTTGGTCGCTTATCTCAACGTAGACTGTCGGCTGTTTCCGAGGGGCATTCCCGGCATTCTATTTGCAGTACCAGTTTTTAAGCCAGTCACAGTCGGTAGTGTCATTGTGCACTGATTTGATGCATCAAAATAACAACGCATAAATGTAAGGGGATGATGGATGTTGGATGAGAACGTGAATCACGTGGTGACGCCGGTTGCCACCCTGGCTGCAGACGGCGGTGCCAACGAAGTCGTGATCGTTGGTGGCGGTGCCGGCGGTCTGGAGCTGGCCTGCAAGTTGGGACGCAAACTGGGGCATGGCCATGTCACACTGGTCGATCGCGCGCTGTATCACATATGGAAGCCGTCGCTGCATGAAGTCGCAGCTGGAACGCGCGACATTCATCAGGAAGGCTTGTCGTACCAGATGCTGGCGCACGATAATAAGTTCCGTTTCGTGTACGGCTCGCTGAGCGCGTTGGATAGCCCTAATAACACCATCACGGTCGATGCGCTCAACGATGAGGCGGGCACCGACATGGTCCCGCCACGCCAGATTGTCTTCCGCAAGCTGGTAATCGCGGTCGGTAGCGTGTCCAACTACTTTGGACTGACTGGCGCCGAAGAAAATACCATTTCGCTGAATACGACTGAAGACGCAGAATATTTCCGCCGGCGATTGCTGAAGATGTTATCCCTGGCCGACCTCAAAAAGGAGGTCTCGCCGGATGCCGGTATCGATATCGTGATTGTCGGCGGTGGTGCGACCGGCGTCGAGTTGGCGGCAGAATTGCGCGAAGCCAGCAGCGTGTATACGGATTACGATTTTCCGCGACTGCATCCAGATAAGGATGTCCGCATCACCATACTCGAAGGCGCACCGCGCTTACTGGCGCCATTACCGGAGCGCGTATCAAAAGCAGCGACCAAGTTGCTGCGGGAGCGCAATGTGAGTGTGGTAACGGATTGTCGCGTCGCCAGTATCGCCGACAAATTCGTCACGGATGCGAATGGCAATAACTATCCCTCTGACCTGTGCGTCTGGTCGGCCGGGATCAAGGCCCCGGACCTATTAAAATCTCTCGGACTTCCGGTGACCAGATTAGGTCAACTCGAAGTCAGTGGTTCGCTGAAGGTGAACGGTAGCAAGAATATTTTCGCGCTGGGCGACTGTGCCGCCTGCGTCGGTTCCGATGGCAAGCTGGTGCCGCCAAGGGCTCAGGCGGCGCATCAGCAGGCCGATTATTTACTGGATATGTTTGTGCGCGAGCACAAGGGCCAGGCTGCGACCGATGCACCTTATGTCTATAAGGACCATGGCTCGCTAGTCTCGTTCGGCAGAAGTACGTCGGTTGGTACTTTAATGGGATCGCTGACAAAACTCGGCTGGTTTGTCGATGGATTTTTCGCCCGCATGATGTACACCAGCTTGCATTTGCTGCATTTGAATGCGTTGTTGGGGCCGCTTCGCACCGGGGTGACGGCGACTGCCAGCAGCCTGATGAAACATGCTAAACCGTCGGTCAAGTTGCATTGATATGTCGATGGCGTACGTGCGAAATGCCGCCGCTATTTCGATAACTAGCGGCGGCATTTTGCATGGCGTATGACTACTTCCCTACCTCATGACCAATCACGCCACCGACTGCCGCGCCGCCGACGGTGCCAAGCGCGCTACCGTTGGTGAGTACGGCGCCGCCGACTGCACCAACGCCTGCGCCGATTGCTGTATTGGTGTCACGTCTTGACATGCCGCTGCAGGCGGTCAACGATACCAGCAAGCTCAAGGTAACAGTGTTAATGAGGATTTTGTGTGCGGTTTTCATAGTGCTTCCTTTTAGGAAAAGTGTATCGGGAACCTTTTCCCGACCAAGACAAATTATTCCAGCCAATTCCGTATCAACAATTCATAGCTGTATTCTTGGCTTTGACCGGATCTGCTGCTATCGGTCTAACACTGATTTGGCTGTAGGACTTTTCCCGCAAGCGGCGCTGTTCTCATGTCTCCGGTACTCCACGCTCGCACAATGCAGTTGATTTCCCCTGGTGGCGGCCTTGTCAACGTTGGGTTGCGATGGGACGTTATGCTGTCAGTTGTAATCTCGTAACAAATACGCTCTCTTTTAGAAAGTCGACATGTACTCCTCATTGACGCAACGTACGGATCGTTTTCGCTTTTTTTCAGCCAGGAATTTGTGCGCTTGGTTTCACCTCGTAGTGCGGGGAGGTATTTTGGCTGCGCTGGTGTTAGCTGCCGGAAGTGTTAGCGCTGCTGATTTATCGCGCCATGAGAAGTTGTTCCTGCGCCATGCTGCGGAAGGTGGTAACGCTGAGCTGGCGGCGACCAAACTGGTGGCAACCAAGACGGCCAATCCTGCAGTTACAAAATTTGCGCAGGCGATGGCTGCAGATCAACAAGGCATAGTGGCCGAGCTACGGCGTTTGGCATTGACGAAGGGAGTGAAACTCCCGGATCAGCCAAGCAAGATGCAGCAGGCATCCATCATCAAGCTGGCGAAGCTGGATGGCGTGCAGTTTGATAAGGAATATAGCCGTGAGATCGGCGTTTTGGCGCACAAGGACATCGTCGCGTTGTTCCAGCAGGCGCAAAAAAGCGCCAAGGATGCTGACGTCAAGGCATTTGCCGGCAAGACGCTGCCGCTCCTTGAGCAGCAATTGAAGATGGGGCAGCAGCTCATGATGGCGGTCGATAAGAATAAGGTTCAAAGTTAGCCCATGTCGCGTGCTAGGATCAGCTCTGGCTGTGTGAGGTAGTCGGTTAGGTTTGCGATGCCTCATCATAAAAGAGTCGTATTGTAAGTACGCTACTTTGTCGCATTTTGCGTACCGTCTGGCGTCATTCGGTGGATACTTGGTAATGGAACCGGATATGTTCTCCTACCGTGCAATCGGTAGCCGCCCTATATTGATAGTATGGTTGTGTTGTTATTCTTGCTAAACAAAGAAACAGCGTCGTAATGACGAAAGGAGACTGTCATGACCCAAATCAAGCAAGCATCAGATAAGGTTGGTATTCAGGCCGATCATGAGAAGCCGCAAGATTCTCGGCCCGCGCCGACGAAATCCCCTGATCGGCAATCTGCGTTCGGCCATGCACTGGATGGCAGTCAGCAACTGGATATTCTGGAAGAGCAGACGTATGCGAATGCGGACGGTCCCGCCAAGGATCAGCCTATCGTTCCGCCCAAAGCTGGTGGAAAGTAAGTCATGATGTCTTGTCGGTGCTCATTGCGTCCCTTGCTGGCTACCGGCTTGCCAGGCGCGCCATCGGAAGTGAATCGTAATCGTACCGTGCCTCTGGACTAATCTGATTATTCAGCACTGACGATCTCAAAAAAAGCAGCCGATGGCTGCTTTTTTGGGGGGCAATGTCGAGTTCGACTCGGAATTTGCCCATGCTTACTTAAAAGTATCGATGACGCGGCTGACTATTTTCCGAGGGTGTATTTAGTTTTGTGTAAACGGTCATTTGGCAGGACACTGCCACCATAGAGGAAAAAATGACCTACGTAAAACGCAGCAAACGGGCCAAGCCCGATCCTGAACTGGTCAAGCTGGCGGACAGCCTGCTTGCCAACTACAAAAAACCTGAAGACCTGATTGGCGAAAATGGCTTGCTCAAGCAATTGACCAAGATGTTGGTCGAGCGTGCGCTGGAGGTCGAGATGACGGACCATCTCGGTCACGGCAAAAGCGACGCGGTGATCAACGACACGGCCAACACTCGCAACGGCCACAGCAGTAAGACGCTCAAAGGCGATTTCGGCGCACTCCCGCTCGATATTCCCCGCGATCGTCAAGGCGCGTTTGAACCGCAAATCGTCAGCAAGCATCAGACCCGCTGGACCGGCTTCGACGACAAGATCATCTCCCTGTATGCCCGTGGCCTGACGGTCAGGGAGATCCAGAGCCACCTTGAAGAGATTTATGGTGCCGAAGTATCGCCAAGCCTAATATCGTCCGTCACAGACGCTGTGAGCGAGGATGTGAAGGTCTGGCAGGCCCGGCCGCTCGATGCCTTGTATCCGATTCTGTATCTCGACTGCATCCACGTCAAAGTGCGCGACACAGGGGCTGTCCGAAACAAGGCCGTCTACCTGGCCATCGGCGTGAACATGGAGGGCCACAAGGAAGTGCTGGGCCTGTGGATCGCTCAGACCGAGGGTGCCAAATTCTGGTTGCAAGTGGTGACCGAGTTGAAGAACCGTGGCGTGCAAGACATCTTCATTGCCTGCGTCGATGGGTTGAAAGGCTTCCCTGACGCCATCGAGGCGGTCTATCCGAAAGCAGCTGTTCAGCTATGCATCGTTCACATGGTGCGTAACAGCCTGAACTTCGTTCCCTGGAAAGTGCAGAAGGAAGTGGCTACCGATCTGAAGCGAATCTACAGTGCGGCGACCGTCGATGAAGCCGAACTCATGCTCACCGAATTTGAGTCAAAGTGGGACAAGGACTACCAGTCGATCAGCCTGTCCTGGCGGCGAAATTGGGCTCGGATCACGCCGTTCTTCGACTACCCGCCGGAAATCCGCAAGGTCATTTACACCACCAACGCCATTGAATCCATTAATATGAGCCTGCGGAAAGTCATCAAAACCCGCAGTTCATTCCCAACTGATGAGGCTGTCAGCAAGCTGTTTTATCTGGCACTCAACAACATCAGCAAGAAGTGGACGATGCCCTTGCGGGACTGGAAAGGAGCACTCAACCGCTTCACAATTCAGTTTGAAGAACGGATGACGCCGAATTAAACGAAATTCCGTTTACACAAAATCCCGCACACCCTCTATTTTCCGTCAAGCTTGCCCGACTCCGCCACATCCATCGTCAGCATAATCTTGCCGACATGACTGCTGCTTTCCATCAGCGTGTGTGCTTGCGCGGCTTGTTCGAGCGGGAAGGTCTGGAAGATCACCGGCTTGATCTTGCCGGCTTCCAGCAATGGCCAGACCTGCGCATGCAGTTGTGCCGCGATCGCCGCTTTGAACGCAATCGGGCGCGGCCGCAATGTCGATCCGGTGACGGTCAGGCGGCGCATCATGATTTTACGGAAGTCCAAGGTGGCGCGGTTGCCACCCAACATCGCAATGAAGACCAGGCGGCCATCATCCGCCAGGCAATCAATTTCGCGCGGCACATAGTCCCCGGCGACCATATCGAGGATGACGTCGACGCCTTTGCCAGCGGTCATGGATTTCACCACTTCGACAAAATCTTCGGTGCGGTAATTGATGGCATGTACTGCGCCCAGTGCTTCGCAGGCGCGGCATTTTTCGTCCGAGCCGGCAGTGGCGAACACCCGATGTCCGAATGCGGTAGCAATCTGAATCGCAGCGGCCCCGATCCCGGAACTGCCGCCTTGCACCAGCAAGGTTTCGTTGCTAGTCAGTTGGGCGCGTTGAAAGACATTGCTCCACACGGTGAAAAAAGTCTCCGGCAGCGAAGCCGCCTCAAGCGCCGTCCAGCCCTTGGGCAGCGGCAGGCATTGCACGCTGGCGGCGGTGCAATATTCGGCATAACCGCCACCGGCTACCAAAGCACAGACCAGGTCCCCTTTTTTAAAGTGCGTGTTGGCGAAATCGCCGTCGACAATTTCACCAGCGACCTCCAGACCGGGTAAATCCGATGCTCCAGGTGGAGGTGCGTAATTACCGGTACGCTGAAACACGTCCGGGCGGTTAATGCCGGCGGCGTGTACCTTGATCAGTACCTCACCTTCTTTAAAGGTGGGAACTGGTCGTTCGCAGATTTGCAAAACATCCGGTGCACCTGGTTGCGTGATTTCAATTGCGCGCATGGCTAGCCTCTTTTCTTATTAACTTGAATATTTTTGAATTGATAAGTCAACCGCCTATTGTAGACGACCTGCGTTCTCGTGTATTTTCGTCAAATCGGTTGATGTGGCTGAAATTTCATTCAAGTAATTTGAACAAGTCGATTTTTGGCGATGCGGAACTTTTCCACTTACGGTACAGTCACTATCTTTCTTGTAATGCAACACAAAAGATATGGCGATATGAAAAACCGAAGCACCCCAACTCACTACACGGCGACCGCCATCGGCATGCATTGGCTGGTCGCGCTGCTGATTTTTGCGGCGTTTGGCATGGGTTGGTACATGACAGGGATTCACGGCATTACGCCGCAGAAGTTGAAGTTGTTTTCATGGCATAAATGGCTGGGCGTCACGATCTTTGCGCTGGCCGTGGTCCGGGTTTCCTGGCGCTTGCTGAATCCGGCTCCCGCTCTGCCGGCCGGTATGTCGCGTTGGCAGCAGCAGGCTGCCCACCTGGTGCATCAGTTGCTGTATGTGCTGATCATCGTGATACCGCTAACAGGTTATTTCTACAGTTCCGCGTCCGGTATACCGGTGGTGTATCTGGGCTTGTTTCAGATGCCGAGGTTAATTGAAAAGAGCGATCAGTTGAAAGCCGTTCTGGGGCCTGTGCATGCGTGGCTGAATTATCTGATGGCGGCCATTGTGGTGGTGCATGTGCTGGCTGCGCTGAAGCATCAGTTGATTGATCGTGACGGCACCTTGAGCCGGATGTTGCCGTTTCTAAAGTAACGCTGCAAGCATATGCATAGCCATTGGTCCAGTGGTGAGATTGGGTAAGTTGCGTAGTTTAAATTGATCCGAAAGATAATTCAGGAGTGATGCAAGTGAAGAATTTACGTACAAAATCGGTGCTGGTATTGGCGGCTTTGATCGGCACTGGCGCATTGCTTGCAGGTTCGGCCTGGGCCCAGTTGGACGTGACCAAAAGTTCGGTCAGTATCGTTGCCAGGCAATTGGGCGTACCGATGGATGGCAAGTTCAAGAAGTTTGATGCGGCAGTGAATTTCAATCCGGCGCAGTTGGCGCAATCGTCGGCCAAGGTCGATATCGACACGGCGAGTTTCGATATCGGTGATGCCGAGTACAACAAGGAAATACGTGGCAAGGATTGGTTTGATGCGACCAGATATCCGAAAGCGACTTTCGTTTCCAGCAGCATTAAGCAGGGCGCAGTCGGTAAGTATGATGTCGCCGGTAAATTGACTATCAAAGGCAAGACACAGGATGTAGTGGTCGGCGCGACCTACAAACAGGATGGCGCCAGCAATGTGTTTGAAGGCGTATTGCCGATCAAGCGCAATGCATTCAGCATAGGCGAAGGCGACTGGAAAGACACTTCGGTAGTCGCAGATGAGGTACAGATTAAATTCCGCATCGTCACCGCTGCCAGGAAGTAAGCCGGAAGACTCAAACAGATTCCGCGCAATATTTGACGGCCTATTAAATTTTTTGCGATACACCCGGCTAGTCCTTTGCCTAGCCATTTATTCAACGAAAAGGGAAAACGATGAAATTACGTACTTTGGTTGCTGCGCTCGCAGCACTGTCCGCTGGTGCGGCACTGGCTATTCCGGCCACTTACAATCTGGACCCGGCTCATACCTATCCGAGCTTTGTCACTGATCATATGGGCGGTCTGTCGCAATGGCGCGGCAAGTTCAATAAAAGCAGCGGCACCGTCGTGCTGGATCGTGCGGCCAAGACCGGTACCATCGATATCAAGATTGATCCTGCTTCGATCGATTTCGGTCACGGCAAGTTGAATGAACATGTCAAGAGCCCGGACATGTTTGACGTCGCTAAATATCCAGAGATTACCTATAAAGGCAAATTCACCAAATTCGATGGCGACGTGCCGAAAGAAATTGACGGCGAACTGACCATGCATGGCGTCACCAAGCCAGTCAAACTGAAGATTGATGACTTCCTCTGCAAGCAGCACCCGATGCTAAAGCGTGAGGTTTGTGGTGCCGAGGCTGAAGGTGAATTTAGTCGTGACGCGTTCGGTATCGACTATGGCAAGCAAATGGGTTTCAAGCAGGAAGTGAAGCTGCAGATTCAGGTTGAAGGTATTAAGCTGAATTAATGCCGCACTGGAAAATCAAACCGCTGCCCGCAATTGCAGCGGTTTTTTTATCGCAGCAACTTTCCTGCCCGATTAGCCGCGTCCTTCCAGGTGGCCGTTCACTACCCGAACCGGATCTCCAACGCGCCATTCCTGTGCCGATTGTGGGAAAGTCCGCAGCTTGCCGTTATCCATCCGCACGTGCACTTGATAGGTCGTTGTGGTGCGTGTACGACGTTCGACCTCATTACCTGCAAAACCGCCGCCAACGGCTCCGGCAACGGTTGCCAGCGTGTTGCCGTTACCGTGACCGACCTGATGACCCAGGACGCCGCCTACCAGTGCGCCAGCCGCGATACCCACGCCACTCGGTTTGACGGCATGCTGAATTGCTTGTATCGACTCAACGTGGCCGCAACTTTTGCAAACAGCTGCCTGCGCAACTGGTGCGGGGCGTTGGTCGTAGGCGTAATTGGGTTGTGACGCTGGCGCCGGGCGTTGCTCGTTGGCGTAATTGGATTGTGGAGCTGGCGCCAGATTGCTGCCCGGGTTAGCCATTTGTGCCGGCATTGGCGCTAAGTCAGGGGGCGTGTCGGCTTTGTTGTCATAGCTGTTATTTGGCGCTGACAGGGCTGCGACCGGTGCCGCTGTCGTGCTGTTTGAGTTTGGAATCAGGCCGGTGATGGCGGCGACGCCGACCAGGCAGATCAGAGTGACTGCGACCGCAGCGCTGGCGACCAGTGGATGAATACGGTTGTTTGGTGTTGGTTCTGACATTATTCCCTCCTATGACATTTTTTATCAGTTCGATTAGTTCATTATCGATGATTCTAAAATGCAATTAAATCACCATACTGTTTCAGATGTAATTGCATGTAACGAGTTCGCTGAAACGCCAAAATTTTTTAAAAAGTTGGTATTGGCAGTACTGTTTATGACAAAAGAAAAGTCCTGGTGAAGCCAAGCCGGCTGGTCCATATCAGGCAAATTGGTAAAAGAAAGACAAGATACTGTAAACGCAGACTGCCGCCCGAATAAAGCCGGCGGCAGTTAGTGGGTACAGCTGTTTCGTTTGTTATCGATTAATCTTCGCGCCGCAGATGCGGGAACAAAATCACATCGCGAATGTTCGGCGAATCGGTAATCAGCATCATCAAACGATCGATTCCAATACCGCAGCCGCCAGTCGGAGGCAAACCATATTCCAGTGCACGGATATAGTCGGCGTCGTAATACATGGCTTCTTCATCGCCCGCATCCTTGGCGGCAACTTGTGCCTGGAAGCGCGCCGCCTGGTCTTCAGAGTCGTTCAATTCCGAGAACCCATTGGCAATTTCACGACCGGTCATGAATAGCTCAAAACGCTCGGTGATGCCGGGTACCGTATCGGACGCACGGGCCAACGGCGACACTTCGACCGGATAGTCGATGATGTAGGTTGGGTTCCACAGTTGCGCTTCTGCGGTTTCTTCAAACAGTGCCAATTGCAGCGCGCCAAGACCGGCGCTGGCGAATGGCTTGACGCCGAATTTCTTCAATTCGGCTTTGATGAAGTCGGCATCCTGCAACTGCGCATCTTCATAATGCGGTGCGTATTTGTTGATCGCACCAACTATCGTCAGGCGTTCAAACGGCTTGCTCAAATCCAGTTCGCGGCCTTGATAGGTCAGTGCCGCAGTGCCGTGCGCATCGATTGCCGCCTGGCGGATGACCTGTTCGGTGAATGTCATCAACCATTGATAGTCGACATAGGCCGCATAGAATTCCATCATCGTGAATTCCGGATTGTGACGTGGCGACACGCCTTCATTGCGGAAGTTGCGATTGACTTCAAACACTCGCTCAAAACCGCCAACCACCAAACGCTTGAGATACAGTTCCGGTGCGATACGCATGAACATTTGCATGTCGAGCGCATTGTGATGGGTGACAAACGGTTTGGCTGCGGCACCGCCGGGAATCGCGTGCAGCATCGGCGTTTCGACTTCCATGAAGTCGTTTTTTTCCATGAAGCGACGGATCGACGACATGGCAGCAGTACGTGCCTTGAAGGTGCGACGCGTCTCTTCGCTCATGATCAGGTCGACGTAGCGCTGACGATACTTGGTTTCCTGGTCGGAAAGACCGTGGAACTTGTCCGGCAGCGGGCGCAGGGATTTGGTCAACAGGCGCAGGACGTTGACCTTGATCGACAGTTCGCCGGTTTTGGTCTTGAACAGCGTGCCTTCCGCGCCAAGAATGTCGCCCAGGTCGTAATGTTTAAAGGCGTCATACTCGGCTTCGCCAGCCAGTTCTTTGGTGATGAATAGTTGAATTCGTCCGTCGGCTTTCGGGCCCGAGGCATCCTGCAAGGTCGCGAACGAGGCTTTGCCCATCACACGCTTGAGCATCATGCGTCCGGCGACGACGACCTTGACTGCGGCAGCATCGAGTGCCTCGTGGTCCAGCTCGGCGTAGCGCGCATGCAGGTCTGCTGCTTTGTGTGTTGGCCGGAAGTCGTTTGGAAAAGCGACGCCTTGGGTGCGCAGTGCGGTCAGCTTGGCGCGGCGTTCGGCGATGATTTTATTTTCGTCTTGTGGGACAGGTTGTTGCTGATTGTCTGTCGTCATGTCAGGGTCTTTTTGATTGATGCTGTGAAATAGCGGGTACAGGATTTATTTGGCGCTGGCTGGGTCAAGTGTCTGACTACTTGGCCCGCCATTTGCAAGTTCAAGGGCAGCTTGCCTTGCGTAGTCAGTCGTTGGGTAGCGCTGTGCTCCACCCAACCTACGTCCTGTGAATATCGATACAGCCGGGTATTTAAACGCCTTGTTTCAGCGAGGCCGCAATGAAGTCGTCCAGATCGCCGTCGAGGATGGCCTTGGTGTTGCCGCTCTCGAAGTTCGTACGCAGATCCTTGATGCGTGACTGGTCCAGCACGTACGAGCGAATCTGGTGGCCCCAGCCGACGTCGGTCTTGGAATCTTCCAGTTTCTGCTGCGCGCTCATGCGGTTGCGTAATTCCAGTTCGTACAGCTTGGCTTTCAGCATGTCCCAGGCTTCGGCACGGTTACGGTGCTGACTGCGGTCATTCTGGCATTGCACGACGATGCCCGACGGGCCATGCGTCAAACGCACTGCGGAGTCGGTCTTGTTGATGTGCTGACCACCGGCACCGGAAGCGCGGTAAGTATCGACCCGTACATCCGCTGGATTGACATCGATTTCAATCGAATCGTCCACTTCCGGATAAACGAACAAGCTGGAAAACGAGGTGTGACGCCCGTTGGCCGAGTCGAACGGCGACTTGCGTACCAGGCGATGGACACCGGTTTCCGTGCGCAAAAAGCCGTAGGCGTAGTCGCCTTCCACTTTGAGAGTCGCGGTCTTGATACCGGCAACTTCACCATCCGACTGTTCCAGGATTTCAACCTTGAAACCCTTGCGTTCGCAATAGCGCAAATACTGACGCAGCAACATTGACGCCCAATCCTGCGCTTCAGTACCGCCAGCGCCGGCCTGGATGTCGATAAAGCAGTTGTTGGGGTCCATCGGGTTGTTGAACATGCGCCGGAATTCCATGCCCTCGACCAGCTTTTTCAGCTCCTGGGCATCGGCTTCAACCGCCTCGATGGTGTCTTCGTCCTGCTCGTCCCGTGCCATCTGGAACAGATCGCTGGTGTCACGCAGATCGGCTTCAATCTTGGTCAGCGTCAGGACGATTGCCTCCAGGGATTTCTTTTCCTTACCGAGATCCTGAGCGCGTTTCTGGTCGTTCCAGACCTCCGGATCTTCCAGTTCGCCATTGACCTGGTCGAGTTTCTCTAACTTCGTATCGAAGTCAAAGATACCTCCGTAATTCAATCTCACGTGACGTGAGGTCGGCGAGCAGGGCTTGCAGGGAATTTAAGCGTTCGGCTTCCATGATGATGTCTCTTGCGATAAACCCTAAATTATACGCGAGCACATCGCTAATCTAACGCAAAACGGTGCTTGTCGCATTTTTGATGGCGCTAATTCATGCCATTCGTCGGCGCAATGTGAGCCTTTGTTGGATTTTTACTATCGAAGTACGGTCTGATTGCAATCTGTTAACGGTGAGCGCAAGTGGTACGACAGCCTCCGGCAACATGTAGTTGCCGGCCAAAACTTTCGCTAGGCCAAGGCTTCAGCGTGCTCCACCATCAATTGCACCTTGGTGACGCCGTTGTATTCGTTGGCGTCGAGCCGGAACGCAACCTTGGCCCGGCCACCCAATGAATCAGTGTGGCCGAACCAGATTGCATCATAACGATTGCCATTTCTTTCCAGTACGAGTTTTAAGTGTTTTTCTTTCAGAATGCGTTGGCTGACGACTTTGAATTCATCGCAAAACACCGGCGCTGCAAAGCCCTGGCCCCAGACCTGGCCTTCCATCAGTTCGATGAATTGCGTGGTGTAGTAGGCATCTTCCAGCGGGCCGTCGGTCTCGATCACGCGCTCGAGTTGATGCTTGCCTAGCCAGGCGCTGCCGACTTTTTCAAACGCCGCGGAGAAAGTGTCAAAGGCGTCGGCGCGTATCGTCAGGCCGGCGGCCATCGCGTGTCCACCAAATTTTTCGATCAGGCTAGGGGCGTGCTTGGAGACCAGGTCCAGTGCATCGCGCAGATGGAAGCCTGGGATCGAGCGGCCGGAGCCCTTGATCATGCCGTCGCCACCCGGTGCGAAGGTGATGGTCGGTCGATAAAACTTGTCTTTCAGGCGCGAAGCAACGATACCGATCACACCCTGATGCCAGGAGGCGTCAAACACGCTGATAGTGTTGCTTTCAGCCGGGCTGAAATTGTCGAGGAGTGCCAGTGCGGTGTCTTGCATGCCGGCCTCGATATCGCGCCGTTCCTTGTTAATGGTGTCGAGCTGTTGTGCGATGGCCCAGGCGCGCCCCTCGTCGTCGGTGGTCAGGCATTCGATCCCGAGCGCCATATCGGCCAGTCGTCCGGCCGCGTTCAGGCGCGGCCCCAGCGCAAAGCCGAGGTCGAAAGGGGTGGCGCGGCGTGCCTCACGTCCGGCTGCGCGAAAGAGGGCGGCAATGCCCGGATGCATCCGGCCGGCGCGCATCCGTTTCAAGCCTTGCGCCACCAGAATCCGATTATTCGCATCCAGTTTGACGACGTCGGCGACGGTGCCAAGTGCGACCAGGTCAAGCAGCACATCCAGTTTTGGCTGCGTCTGCGCATCGAATATGCCGCGCTTGCGCATTTCCGCGCGCAGCGCCAGCAGGACATAAAACATGACGCCGACGCCGGCCAGATTCTTGCTGGGGAACCCGCATTCGGGCTGATTTGGATTAACGATCACGCGCGCCGCGGGCAAGGTGTCGGCTGGCAAGTGATGGTCGGTGACCACGACTTCGATGCCACGCCGATTGGCTTCGGCGACGCCGTCGATGCTGGCGATGCCGTTGTCAACTGTGACGATGATGTCAGGCGATTTTTCACGGGCGGTCAGATCGACAATTTCCGGTGTCAGGCCGTAGCCGTATTCAAAGCGGTTCGGCACGATGAAATCGACGTGTGCGCCGAGCAAGCGCAAGCCGCGCAGGCCGACCGCGCAGGCCGTTGCGCCGTCGCAGTCGTAATCGGCAACGATCACCATTTTCTTTTTTGCGCCAATGGCATCGGCCAGAAAGCTGGCAGCGGCACCGATGTGCAATAGCCCGGTCGGCGCCATCAGCGCGCTTAACTCGCTTTCCAGTTCTCTCACGTCGAGCAGACCGCGCGCAGCATAGACACGTGCCAGGACCGGGTGAATACCGCTTTGGCGCAAGCGTTCGGCATCGCGAAACGGATAGGGGCGGGTGCTGATGCGGGTCATTCGCGTGTCCCTGCCATTGGGTTTGTCAAGGATGGCTTAACCCAGAATTTTTTGAGCGAGAGTGGAGTCGTGGTCATTTCGGTCATGCGGCTGTTATCGGTAAAAGTCAATGTAAGCTGGTTAAGCTTGCCGTTTTGCATGGCTTGCAGCAATGGCGCAAACCAGTTGCTTTCCATCGCCTGGAGTTGCTGTATCCATTCTGACCACTCACCGGTGAGCGCTGGCGCGATCAAATTGTCCAGCAGCAGCAAGCCGCGCTCGCCGGTGGCGGCGATGAGTTCTTCGGCGTTGCAATTAACGCTGGCGGTGTTGGTAGTCAGTTGACCAAAAGCGCGTGACCAGCCGCGCAGGTTAAAGGCGTGACTATAGCTGGCTGGCGCTCGGGCCGGCTTGACTGTTGCACCACCCCATAGCCATAACGAATTGACCGCTTGCATGCCATGCGCAGCACGTTGTTGATTCAATGTGTTTTCAAACCAATGCATTTGTACTTCATTTTGCAGCTTGCGCCAGGCGCGCTCGCCTTCGCCATGCGGCATCCAGATATCGACGTTATGGCCGCAGGCGGCATCCGGCGTCGAGGTGTGTAAATGTTGCCAGTCGTCGGCGCGCACGAACCATGTGCCGGTATCGCCGTACAGCAGCGTTCGGCCAACTTCGTCGAAAAGTGGCTTGGCGTCGTCGAATAGCGAGCGTGAATCGCCTTCTGATAGCCTCACCTGGCGGATGTCGGTTAGCACCAGATGGTCGCGCGCGATGTGGATGTGGGCCGGATGGAGCATGAACCAGTGACCCTCTTCAAAGCTCAGGCCTAGCGCGCGCATGACCGCGATAGCGAGCGGCGGGCTGGAGTTGGGGCTGTCCGGGTTACTTAAGCCGAAGCGTTGCGACAGCCACGCTTCGTGCGGCAGCGCGCGAGCGAACTCGTCCAGAATATGTTGTTGTTTGCTGCCGCCTTTGGCACGGGCGGTCAGAGTGGCAAGGGCCGGCAGGTTTAATTCGCGCAGTATGTCGCGCGCTAATTCAGCTGGGGGTAAGCCGAATGGCAAGAGAATATCGAGATGATTCATGCCCGAATTGTATGGCATCTTGGCACAGGGAATGGAGAACCATTGCCACGCCTATGCAAGATGGGCGGTGCGACCTCTAACAAAACCCAATTCCATTAGGGTCGTCGCATCGTTTCGAAGCAAACCGACGGTTGGCTGAAAAATCTCCCTGGATTTGCGACGCAGGATACGCGCGGAACCGCAGACAATATCAAGGTAAGCAGGGCTGGCGAATTCTGCAAAATTTCCTATACTGTTGATTCTCAAGGAGAAAACTATGGGGCCAGAGCAGATAATCAAGATGTGGGGGCGCGCAAGTTGTCAGGTGCCGCTCGCTACTTACGATGACTTGGTTGAAATGTTGGCAACAGAAATCGCCAGAATTTCATACAAATTAACGGAAGATGAACTGTATCGCATGATCGCGGTTGGCGCGCTGGTCTATCAGCGCGGCTTCAGAGAGTTTGGTGGCGACATTACTGCCGATCTGTTGATCCAGACGCTGCGCGAAGGTGGCCGGGCGTAAACAATCTCTCGGGCGGCGGTCTTCCTTCGCGCCGGCATCGCGCAGTTACATACGCAACAACATTTCTTTGGTCGACGGACTGCTCACAGCAGACCGTCGGACTAACACGGTCAATTCGAGTTGTTGACGCGATTTTCATCGAATTGCTCTTCTGCGTGCTTGAGATGGGCGATCAACAGGTGTGAAATCACATTCACGCCGATCCCTGCCAGCACCGCAGGCAGCAGATAGAGCATGATCGAAATTTCGGAAGAGAACACATTATTGTCGATGGCCGAGGAGCCCAGCTTGGCTAAATGCGCTAATTGTCTTAGCAGAACGACATTTATTCCGGCGAGAACAATCAGGGCGAGAGAAAACAAAAAAACTGTCAGGCGGGAAATAGCACGCTTTGCCAGCATCAGCGCGAAGATGCCTATCGGTACAACGACGGAGAACGCGACTAGCAGTATAAATTCAAGCCTGAGAAAAACGCTGGTTTCCATGTTGCGACACCTGAAGTAAGGTCAAACTGCAATTCATTGCCATTTTACTTGGCATATCTGGCAAACGACGCGGACTGATGCATGACTAACCTAACAAGTTATGCAGGCCACACCTGTTTGCGCGGCGATTGTAGGATCAGTGTCTACCGTAGCATTAAGTGTTTGATTTCGTTACAAAACATCATGAGGTGTGCTGAATTATGGCAAACTGCGGGCTGATTTCGGGAGCCTTGCATTGAGCATTTTTAAAAAATTACCGTTTGAGTGGCTGGTCGGCATACGCTATACCCGCGCTGGTAAGCGTAGCGGCCGTAATAGCTTCATTTCTTTTATTTCGTTGATATCAATGGCCGGCATCGCCCTGGGTGTGGCGGCGCTGATCGTCGTGTTGTCGGTGATGAATGGTTTCCAGAAAGAAGTGCGGGACCGCATGCTGTCGGTGCTGGCGCACATCGAGGTGTTTGACGCCTCGGGCGAGATGCCAAGCTGGGAAGATGTCGCCAGGCAGGCGTTCAAGAACAAGGAAGTGATCGGCGCCGCACCGTATGTTGAGGCGCAGGCCATGATCACGCGCGATGGTGCGGTTCGCGGTGTCGGTGTTCGCGGCGTATTGCCGTCAGAGGAGCCGCACGTCTCGGACGTTGCAAAGCAGATTAAGCAGGGAAACTTTAATGATCTGAAAGCGGGTGAATTCAATATCGTGCTGGGTAGCGAGTTGGCGCGTGGCTTGCACGCCGGCATCGGCGACAAGGTAACGATGCTGGCGCCGCAAGGGCAGGTGACGCCAGCCGGCGTGGTGCCACGACTAAAGCAATTCACCGTGGTTGGGATTTTCGAGGCAGGTCATTTTGAATATGACTCTTCGCTGGCCTTCATTCAGGTAGAAGACGCCGAAAAGATGTTCCGCCTGAGCGCGCCATCGGGTTTGCGTTTGAAGATCACTGATATGTTGCGGGCACCGGAGGTAGCGCAACAGCTGGCGCAGACACTGCCGGCCGATCTGTATTTGCGTGACTGGTCGCAGCAAAACAGCAACTGGTTCGCTGCGGTCAAAACCGAGAAGCGCATGATGTTTATTATCCTGACGCTGATTATAGCGGTCGCGGCCTTCAATCTGGTGTCAACACTGGTAATGACGGTCACCGAAAAACAGGCAGACATTGCCATTCTGCGGACACTTGGCGCCTCGCCCGGTTCGATCATGAAGATTTTCATGATTCAGGGCGCGCTGGTAGGCTTGATCGGGACTGCACTCGGGATCGGTTTTGGCGTGCTGGTGGCGTTGAATATCGATGTCATCGTTCCTGCGCTTGAACACTTGTTGCACGTTCAGTTTTTACCGAAGAGCATTTATGTGATCAGCGAATTGCCGTCCGATCTGCGTTGGCCAGACGTCTGGACCATTGGCAGTGTCGCCGTGATACTGGCTTTCGTAGCGACGTTGTATCCGAGCTGGTGGGCTGCCCGAGTCAAGCCAGCGGAGGCGCTGCGCTATGAATAATCCCCTTAATACCAACCACAACGGTAACAGCATGAATGAAATTATCTTGTCGAGTCGCGACCTGGGCAAAACCTTTACCCAGGGTAGCTACTCCGTCAAGGTATTGAGTGGCCTTGATCTAGATGTGGTCAAAGGTGAGCAGGTCGCCATCGTTGGTGCGTCGGGTTCGGGCAAGTCAACCTTGCTGCATTTATTGGGAGGCCTGGACACGCCAACGACTGGCAAGGTCACGCTGCTAGGCAAGGATTTGAGCAATCTGGGTGAATCGGCGCGCGGCGACTTGCGCAATACCGCGCTCGGCTTCGTCTATCAGTTCCATCATCTGCTGCCGGAATTTTCTGCGCTGGATAATGTTGCCATGCCATTGATGATTCGCCGCCTGAAGCGCAGCGATGCGCAGGAACAGGCGCACGCGATTTTGTCGCGTGTGGGTTTGGCCAAGCGGGTGATCCACGTACCGGGTGAGTTGTCTGGCGGCGAGCGTCAGCGGGTGGCGCTGGCACGGGCGCTGGTGACGCAACCGGCATGTGTACTCGCCGATGAGCCGACCGGCAATCTGGATCGCGCCACGGCGCAGATGACCTTTGAGCTGATGCTGGAGTTGTCGCAAACGCTGGGGACAGCATTTGTCATCGTCTCACATGACATCGAGCTGGCGCGACGTTGTGGCCGCATTTTGCGCTTGTCGGAAAATGGCTTGCAGCCTTACGTAGATGAAGTGATTCATCTTTAAGGCCTGCATCCGGACTGCAGCTCCCGTCCATTCCTCAAAAACGCATCATCGAATCACATGCCGAAGCGGGAGCGTTCAAAACGCGGGTCCGGGCCGTTTTCGAGCTTGCGAACGATGCCGGCCTGGTCGAAATAGACCGTCATCAGCGAGTTCCAGACGCCGCTTTCCTTGAAGCCGTAATTCCAGCCCTCGAGCTTGACGCGGTCGTAGAAGATGCTGTCGATCGGGTGGCCGATGGTGCGGAGGACGTCGTTTTTGTTAGCCTGACCAACTTTAATGGTGGCAAATTTTTCCAGCGTTAAGACTTGTTCGTACGAAATCAGGCGGCCATCAGGGCCGATGCGTGCCATATGGGTTTGCTGGCCAAAGGCACCACCCCCGTATTCAAGCAGACGTTCATTGCCATCCTGATATGTTGCAGCCGGTTTTCCGAGGCGACTGATCACCTGGGCCTCCGGTTCGCCCGGATTGACTGGTGATGCGCAGCCGGCAAGACTTATTAGTATCAGACTGGCGGTGAGGGCAAAGGTGAGGTGTTTCATGGCAGGGCTCCTGATGTGCGCAAATAGCGGAGAAGGTCGCTTAATTGTACGAAGTAAAGTAGCGCTAGGTTCAAGCATTCAACTTGGCTTCCATGTGGCTAAATAGTGGCTATATGATAATGCCTGCTGCAATATTCCGTGGCGGACCCGCCGGCAACGCCAAGTATTTGAATCAGCGAGAGTTTTGCTATATACTGCGCCTCTGGTCTATTCGGGCCAGTTTTTTAATTGGATGTTCACGGTATATGGGGTTTTGCCACTCCGTGCACCGCTTGTGAAAGGTATAGCATGACTATCGAAAAAACAGCTAAAGCCGCTATTGTCGCTGACAATGCACGCGCGCAAAACGATACTGGTTCGCCAGAAGTGCAAGTCGCTCTGTTGACAGCACGTATCAACGACCTGAATGGTCACTTCAAAGCACACGCCAAGGATCACCATTCCCGTCGCGGTCTGATCATGATGGTTAACCGTCGTAAGAGCCTGTTGTCTTACCTCAAAGGTAAAGACCTGAACCGTTATCGTTCGCTGATCGAAAAACTCGGTTTGCGTAAATAAGAGGCTTGTCGTCGACTTTCAATATTTTGTTTCGATATTTCGTGACGACGTTGCCGGTCGATCGATAGGTGAAATGCCTGCGTCAGTCTCTGATGCGGGCATTTTTGCTTTTGGCGAATAGCATTTCTCTGCATCAGTTCTGTTCTAGAGTGGCAATGAAGTCGCTTGTAAGTGTTTTAGTAAGGAGACGGCAACTCACTATCAGTAAAAAAGTGATGCAGCCGTCTGTGGTGAGGTGGACGACAGCGCCTGAAAATCTGTCGGCAAAATAGAAAGGAAATACCGTGTTCAATAAAGTTACCAAGACTTTCCAGTATGGCCAGCATCAAGTGACGTTGGAAACCGGCGAAATCGCTCGCCAAGCCTCCGGCGCAGTGTTGGTGTCGATTGAAGATACCGTTGTGCTGGCTACCGTGGTTGCACGTAAAGATGCCAAGCCAGGTCAAGATTTTTTCCCGCTGACCGTTGATTATGTTGAGAAGACTTATGCCGCTGGCCGTATTCCAGGCGGTTTCTTTAAGCGTGAAGGCCGTCCTTCGGAAAAGGAAACGCTGACATCGCGTCTGATCGATCGTCCGATCCGTCCGCTGTTCCCGGAAGGTTACATGAACGAAGTACAAGTGATCATTCACGTACTGTCGGTCAATCCTGAAATCGATCCTGATATTGCCGCGATGATCGGTGCATCGGCTGCATTGTCTGTCTCCGGCGTGCCGTTCTCCGGTCCGGTCGGTGCTGCCCGCGTCGGCTATATCGACGGTCAGTACGTTCTGAACCCAACCACCACCCAACTCAAGACATCAGTGCTGGATCTGGTTGTTGCCGGTACTGAAGCTGCGGTGTTGATGGTTGAGTCCGAAGCGCAGCAATTGTCGGAAGAAGTGATGCTGGGCGCGGTTGTGTACGGCCATGATCAGATGAAGGCAGTCATCAACGCGATTCACGATTTGGTTCGCGATGGTGGCAAACCGGAGATTCAGTGGAGCCCAGCGCCGAAGAACGAGGCGCTGATCGCGCGCGTAGCGCATTTTGCCGAAGCCAAACTGCGTGAAGCGTATCAAACCAAAGACAAGCAGGCGCGTACTGCCAAGCTGAAAGATGCAACGAGCGAAGTGATCGCTGCATTGGCCGCCGAGGCTGCATCGATCAATGCTGCGGCACCGGATAGCTCGGAAGTCGGCAACATTCTGTTTGATCTGGAAGCCAAGATCGTTCGCTCGCAAATTCTGGATGGCGAACCGCGTATCGACGGTCGTGACACGCGCACTGTGCGTCCAATTACAATCCGTACCGGCGTCCTGCCACGCACTCACGGCTCGGCATTGTTCACGCGCGGTGAAACGCAGGCGCTGGTCATTGCTACCTTGGGCACAGCCCGCGACGAGCAAAAAATTGATGCGCTGATGGGTGAATACTCGGATCGTTTCATGCTGCATTACAACATGCCTCCGTTTGCCACCGGCGAAACCGGTCGCGTCGGTACTCCCAAGCGTCGTGAAATCGGTCACGGTCGTCTGGCCAAGCGCGCGCTGCAAGCGGCATTGCCAGCCCCGGAAGATTTCAGTTACTCAGTTCGCCTGGTATCGGAAATTACCGAGTCCAACGGTTCATCGTCGATGGCTTCGGTGTGCGGCGGCTGTCTGGCCTTGATGGATGCCGGTGTGCCGATGCAAGGACACGTTGCCGGTATCGCCATGGGCCTGATCAAAGACGGCGGCAAGTTCGCTGTGTTGACCGACATCCTGGGCGATGAAGATCACCTGGGCGACATGGACTTTAAGGTTGCCGGTACTGCAAACGGCATCACTGCCTTGCAAATGGATATCAAAATCCAGGGCATCACCAAGGAAATCATGCAAGTCGCTTTGGCGCAAGCTAAAGAAGGCCGTATCCATATCCTCGGCGAGATGGAAAAAGCCGTTCCTAGCGGCACTAAATCCGAATTGTCGGACTTTGCCCCACGCCTGATCACCGTCAAGATCAATCCGGAAAAAATCCGTGACGTGATCGGTAAAGGCGGCGCGGTGATTCGTGCGCTGACAGAAGAAACCGGTACGCAAATCGACATCAGCGATGAAGGCGTTGTCACCATCGCCTCAGTGGATGCCGCTGCCGGTCAGGAAGCCAAGCGCCGTATCGAAGAACTGACTGCTTCTGTCGAAGTCGGCAAGATCTACGAAGGCACCGTGTTGAAGCTGCTGGACTTCGGCGCTATTGTTCAAGTATTGCCAGGCAAAGACGGCTTGTTGCACATCAGCCAGATCGCCAATGAGCGCGTGAATGCGGTCGCTGACTATCTGAAAGAAGGCCAGCAAGTCAGAGTCAAGGTTCTGGAAACCGATGACCGCGGTCGTCTGAAACTATCGATGAAGGCAGCGCAAGAAGCCGGCGAAGCTGCTCCTGCAGCAACGCCGGGAGAGTCGGCTGCGCATTAAGCTGATTGACTTCGCTGTACCTAAAACCGCCCGGGACGCAGATTGCATCCCGGGCGGTTTTTTATTGTGCGGGCTGAGCCATATCGGTATATGTCATTAAGATAGTAAAGTGTGCTGTGTGATTGAAATCAGGTCGCATGGCGCACCTTGATTGCGCAATTCTTTTCCGGTTTGCGATCTGCTTGACGCATAAAAAAACCGCCGAGGGCACACGCCTTGACGGTTTTTTTATTGTTGCATATTAACTTCTTGGACGGAAAAGCTCAGCTCTTGCCGGGCGCCTATCCGCCGTTTCAGCTGCTCAACATCAGTCAAATACCGGCGATTCCACACCCAAAATCTTGTGCAGCTTAGGCGAGGTAGTGGTGTATTGCATGTGAATTTTCTTGTCCGGGAAGATGTACGGCGCAGCACCAAACGCAGCCAATGCGGCTTCGTGGAAACCGGACAGAATCAGTTTCTTCTTGCCTGGGTAAGTGTTGATGTCGCCAACCGCAAAAATGCCGGGAATATTGGTTTCGAACTTCTCGGTATCGACGACTTTCAATTGCTTGCGTTCGATGTCCAGGCTCCATTCGGCGATAGGGCCGAGTTTTGGCGACAGGCCAAAGAAAACCAGCAGCATGTCCAGCGGCAGACGACGGGTAACGCCGTCAGGACCGGTGACCTTGATTTCGCTAAGCTTGTCGTCTTTGACTTCATGACCGGTTACCTGACCGACCAGGAATTGCATTTCGTACTCTTCGCACAGTTGCTTCATCTTGGCAACCGAGGCAGGTGCGGCGCGGAAGTCTTCGCGACGATGCAGCAGCACCACTGATTCGGCTTTGCCGACCAGATTCAAAGCCCAATCCAATGCCGAGTCGCCACCGCCGCAAATCACCAGATTCTTGCCGTGGAATTGGACTGGATCCTTGACGCGGTAGAACAATTGCGAATTGTCGAACTGATCGATGCCGTCGACCTTGATCGTGCGTGGCTGGAACGAGCCAACGCCGGCAGCGATGAAGATGGTTTTGGTGATGAAGCGGGTGCCGACCGAGGTTTCCACATTGAAGCGGTTATCTTCACGGCGCTCGACCATGGTGACTTCCTGGTTCAGATGGAAAGTCGGCTCAAACGGCTCGATCTGCTTCAGCAAGTTGTCGGTCAATTCCTGACCGGTGCAGACTGGCACCGCCGGGATGTCGTAAATCGGCTTGTCCGGGTAGAGTTCGACGCATTGACCGCCGACCACTGGCAGCGAGTCGATCACATGTGCCTTGATCTCTAGCAGGCCCAGTTCGAATACCTGGAACAGGCCGACCGGACCGGCGCCGATAATGACGGCATCGGCTTCTATCGGTGCGTTGTTGCTATTGTTGATAACGGGTAGGGTAGATGCATCCATCTTGGCGCTGGTTTCCATACGACTATCTGATTCCTGTTTGGGTTGGGTCCCCCAATACGTCGCTGCATTGAGAGTTGCAATGACGATTGGCACTCAACTGTTTGCGGCGCAATATTGTTGCTGTTGTCGCTCACATGGCTGGGGGAATGCCGGGCTTAGCGTTTGTCTTACGTACTATTCCTGCCATCTATATCTACTGCATATTGCCTGACTGCAGACCCGCTACTAATGGCTTTATCGCTATCGCCGCAGGCAGTATTCGACGCTAAAGAAATGCTGCAGAATTATCCGTCAGCGATTAACGCTGCAGAAGGTGCAATTTTTCTGTAACGTCTTTAAAGTCGTCAGCATCAGGCAGCGGTGCAATGGTCTTGGTAATCGATGGCCAGAAGCGTGCCAGATCTTCATTCAGTTTGATGAATTGCTGCTGATCTGCGGGTACGTCTTCTTCTGCATAGATCGCATTAACCGGACATTCAGCGACGCAAACGGCGCAATCAATGCACTCATCCGGATCGATCGACAAAAAATTCGGGCCTTGGCGGAAGCAATCAACCGGGCAAACATCGACGCAATCGGTGTAGCGACAGCTGATGCAAGATTCGGTCACAACGTGGGTCATAACAACAGTCCTATCTGTAAGTATTACTTGAAGCGGTCTCGAGCCAACATGGCCACGCTGAGTTTCAGCACAGACCTGACACGATCATAGTCGCAAGGCACTGTATTTTAAGGTAATTCGGTATTTCCTACAAACAGCGGTTATATAGAATTCGTATAAGCAAATTCACAAATTGGCTTTAGCCCGAACTGGCGGTCTTTTGGCGTAAGTAGTTGCGCTATCCTGCGCTTGCCGCTTTGTGTCCGGCCGGCGGATTATCTCTGCATTGGCTTGCATACAGTATGGCGGATAGTGACGATGTCAGTTGCGCCGGGCCGGTAAATTGGCTAGTGTGTCAACTTTTACACGTAACGGAATGGCGACAGCACAGTCATGGCATCACACTCGGAAGGTTCTACCAAGGCGATTTTCTACGCGCTCGGTGCGAATGGCGGTATCGCGCTGGCTAAATTTGCCGCCGCAGCATTTACCGGTTCCGGTGCGATGCTGGCCGAAGCGATTCACTCGCTGGCCGACTGCACCAACCAGATTTTTTTGCTGATCGGACTGAAAGAGGCCAAAACCCCGGCGAATGACGCACATCCGATGGGCTACGCGCGCGTGGTGTATTTCTGGGCCATGATGGTGGCGATATTGCTGTTTTTCGTCGGAGGCGCGTTCTCGGTCATGGAAGGGATCCGGCATTTGCTGGATCCGGAGCCGATCGGTAGGCCTTGGGTAGCGCTCGGCGTGCTGGGTATTTCGGTGGTGCTCGAGGCTATTTCGCTGCGCGGCGCGCTGGTCGAAATCCGCAAGATTTCACACGGCAAGACATTTTTTAAGTGGTTTCGCGAAACCCGTCAGTCCGAATTGATGGTAGTCGCGGGCGAAGACATCGCAGCACTGGCCGGTTTGGCGCTGGCGTTTGTCGCCGTGGTGCTGACGGTCGTCACCGGCAATCCGGTCTGGGACGCTTGTGGTTCGATTGCGGTCGGCCTGTTGCTGATGATGGTGGCGGTGGTTGTGATCCGTGAGGTCAAGGCGATGGTGACCGGTGAATCAGCGGCGCCCGAGATACACGCGGCGATCAAGGCGCATATCGAAGCCCGCCCTGAAATTGACAGCGTGATTAACTTGATTTCGATGCAGTGGGGCGAGCAAGTGATGATTGCGGTGCAAGCCGAGATGCGGCCACAGCCGTCGGACCTTGCGTTGGTCGACGCCATTAATCGGATTGAAGCCAGCATTCAAGCGCGCTGGCCGCAAGTGTATTGGTGTTTTTTTGAGCCGGACCGGAAGAAACTGCCGACAGCGGCAACCGAGACCGGGCTGTCCGGTTATCCATAGTTTTTCGATTCCGGCGCTTTTTTGGCGGCATAAAATGATGGTGTGAGCAATCCGTTGGCAACGCACCAAAGAAAGTACGCAATCCGTAGTTACCAACCTGTAGTCAACCACCATGATCATTACTTCGCTTCTCGATACCGATCTGTATAAGTTCACCATGATGCAGGTGGTATTGCATCATTTCCCGGCGGCGCAAGTCGAGTACCGCTATAAATGCCGTAATCAAGGGGTTGATCTGACCCCTTATGTCGACGAGATTCGTGATGAAATCGCCGGTTTGTGCCGGCTCCATCTGCAGGAGCGGGAGCTGGAATACCTGCGTGGTTTACGTTTTATCAAGAGCGACTTCGTCGATTTCCTAAGCTTGTTTCACTTGCAGCAAAAATACATCACCGTGCAGCCGTCGGCGGCAAATAACGGCGAAATCGATATTCTGGTTCAGGGCCCCTGGCTGCACACGATATTGTTTGAGGTGCCGGTACTGGCGATTGTCAATGAAGTGTATTTTCGCGCTACCCAAACAACGCCGGATTTCGAGGAAGGGCGTCAGCGCCTGCAAAAAAAAATGGCACTGATCCGCGATGATGCTGCGATGGCTGGCTGCAAGATCGCTGATTACGGCACGCGGCGACGCTTCTCGCGAGCTTGGCACGAAGAAGTGGTACAGACCATGCAACGTGATTTTGGCGACCATCTGGCGGGTACGTCGAATGTGAATTTCGCCATGCAACAAGGATTGACTCCGCTCGGGACGATGGCGCACGAGTACTTGCAAGCTTGCCAGTCGCTTGGGCCGCGCCTGCGTGATTCGCAAATTTATGGATTTGAAATGTGGGCCAAGGAATACCGCGGCGATCTGGGTATTGCGTTATCGGACGTCTATGGGGTGACTGCTTTCCTGCGCGATTTCGACATGTATTTTTGCAAGCTGTTTGACGGTGCGCGCCATGATTCCGGTGATCCGTTCGATTGGGGCGAACGCCTGATCCGGCAGTTTCAGGATAATCGGGTCGATCCTGCGACCAAGACGCTGGTGTTTTCTGACAGCCTTGATTTCCGCAAAGTGATTGCACTGTATTCGCGCTTCAAGGATCGCACTCGGACCGCCTTCGGCGTCGGTACCAATCTGACTAACGATCTGGGCTACACGCCGCTGCAAATCGTGATGAAGATGGTCGGTTGTAACGGCCAGCCGGTGGCGAAACTATCGGATACACCGTCGAAAAACATGTGTGAGGATGAGGCGTATGTGAATTATCTGCGACAAGTGTTTGAGATTGCTCCAGCGCCTTAAATCCATAGCCGCAAAGGACGTGCCGGACACAAAAGATGACGATAATAGTTTGATCACTATTTTTTATGCAATTTAATCGCGTTTAAAATAGACAACTTTTTATCTGATTCGAAAGACACCATTGCGCAAAAAAATACTCTTCACGCTGGCCAGTTTTCTCCCCGTTGCTGTACAGGCCGCCGAGCTTGACGGCGCACAGTTATCGGTTTGGTGGGGTATTCCGTTCATGGGTTTGTTGTTGTCGATTGCGCTGGGACCGTTGCTGGTGCCGGTATTCTGGCATCATCATTTTGGCAAAATCGCACTGGCCTGGTCCGTGGCGTTTTTGATCCCATGTGCGATCTGGTTTGGCGTGCCGCTGGCCGCAGCCGGCGTAGTCCATGCCTTCATGGCCGAGTATTTCCCGTTTATTATTTTACTGACGGCGCTGTTCGTGGTGGCGGGCGGGATTTGTCTGCGCGGCAATTTGCACGGAACACCGGCGCTGAATACCGGCTTGCTGGCATTGGGGACCGTGCTGGCGAGCTTGATGGGAACCACCGGCGCTTCGATGTTGCTGATTCGGCCACTGATTCGCGCTAACGACAATCGCAAGCACTCAGTCCACATTGTTGTTTTTTTTATTTTTCTGGTGGCCAATGCAGGCGGTGCGTTAACGCCGCTAGGCGATCCGCCGCTGTTTCTGGGCTTCTTGAAAGGCGTCGACTTTTCCTGGACGTTCAAGAACATCCTGTTCGAAACGCTGTTCATGTGGGCTGCTCTGTTGATGATTTTTTATTTTCTGGATCGCCATTATTTCCATCACCGCGAAGAAGAGTTGCCGCCGTCGCAAGACCCAACGCCGGATAACCCAAACTTGCGTTTCGAGGGAAAATTCAACTTCATTCTGCTGGCGCTCGTGATTGCACTGGTACTGATGAGCGGCTTGTGGAAATCCGGCGTTACCTACAATATCTACGGCACCCCGGTGGAATTGCAGAATTTGCTGCGCGACGGCCTGTTGCTGGTAGTCATTGTGGCTTCATTGTGGCTGACGCCAAAAATTGCCAGAGAAGGCAATAACTTCACCTGGGAACCGATTCTTGAAGTTGGCAAGCTGTTTGCCGCGATTTTCATCACCATTGCGCCGGTCATCGCCATGTTGCGGGTTGGCGTGCATGGTCCGTTCGGTGCGATCGTACAAGCGGTGACTGGTGCTGACGGTCAACCGAATAACATGATGTATTTCTGGATAACCGGGATATTGTCGTCATTCCTTGATAACGCGCCGACCTATCTGGTGTTCTTCAATACGGCCTCTGGCGATGCGCTCGAATTGATGGGGAAACTGGCGGCGACCCTGGCGGCGATTTCATGTGGCGCAGTGTTCATGGGGGCCAACAGCTACATTGGTAATGCGCCTAACCTGATGGTCAAGGCGATTGCCGAAGAACGCGGCATCCGCATGCCGTCTTTCTTTGGCTATATGGCATGGGCGTGCGTGGTGCTGCTGCCACTATTCGCTATCATGAGCTTTATTTTCTTCCGTGGATAAGATGAGGGCGTTGTCATTGTGAATACATTACATAAACCGAAGATACTGCTGGCCCGGGCAATTTTCCCGGAAGTGATCAGCCGTCTGGAGCAGCATTTTGAGGTTGAGTCGAATCAGGCCGACCACATTTTCAACAGCGCCGAACTGGCCGAAAAATTGCGCGACAAGGATGGCGTCATTGCGACCGCCAGCGAACCTATCTCGGCTGAGTTGCTGAGTGCCTGTCCGCATCTGAAAGCAGTGTGTAATCAGGCCGTCGGTTACAACAACATCGACGTCGCGGCGGCGACCAAAGCAGGCGTCATGGTGACCAACACGCCAGACGTGCTGAACGAAACCACCGCCGATTTTGGTTGGGCCTTGTTAATGGCGACCGCACGCCGCATAACGGAGTCAGAGCACTGGCTGCGCGCCGGCCACTGGCAACAATGGCGTTACGACAGCTTTCTCGGTGCCGATGTGCATGGCGCCACGCTCGGGGTGATTGGCATGGGCCGGATCGGGCAGGCGATAGCGCGCCGCTCAACCGGCTTTGACATGCAGGTGCTATATCACAACCGTTCACGCCTGACGCCGGAACTGGAAGCGCTTGCCAATAATGCGCGTTATGTCAGCAAGGAAGCGTTGTTACGCCAGGCGGATCATGTGATTCTGGTGTTGCCGTATTCGAAAGAATCACATCACACCATTGGCGCTGAAGAGTTGGCACTGATGAAGCCGGGCGCGACGCTGGTCAATCTGGCGCGTGGCGGGATTGTTGACGACGTGGCGCTGATCGCGGCATTGCGCGAGCACAGAATCGCCGGCGCCGGGCTGGATGTGTTTGAGAATGAACCGGCATTGCATCCCGACTTCCTGACGCTGTCGAACGTGGTCCTGACGCCGCATATCGCCAGTGCCTCGGAACCAACACGGCGCGCAATGGCGGCATGTGCTGCGGACAATTTGCTGGCGGCATTGCTGCCGGAAAAAGAGGGTGCGTTGCCACCAAATCTGCTCAATCCGGAGGTCAGGCGCTAATCCGGTCAGCGAGTCGGCGTTGCGCCTCGTTTTTGGAAGTACGATGTGGCAATGTAAAAAGAAGGCCGGGTCACTAGCGAGTGCTCCGGCCTTCTTTTTTATTACAACTGGGTAAGCGAACTAAAGGTTCAACCCTTCAAGTCTTTCACGAAATCAATATATTGCTGTTGAGCGGCTTCTTGTGAAGTGCCTTTCAGTGCATTCCAGGCATCCCACTTGGCGCGGCCGACAAAGTCGGTCATGCCTGGGCGATCGCCGCTCGCATCACCCAGGCTACCTTGCTTGTAGATGGCGTACATTTTCAGCAAGGTCATGTTGTCCGGACGCTCATCGAGATTCTTGGAATCGGCGAGCGCCTGCTCGAATTCGGCTTGTAGAGTCATACGTACTCCAGGTAAAGAGTAATTAATAGCCTGAACCAGGATTAATTGCGGATCAGGGGGGCAGAGGTTCGGCGCAGTGTACTCAATCGGTAACGGCATTGACCACCGCACCGCCGGCCTTGACGGTGCCACTCACAACAGTGGTGGCAACGCTGACCGCAGCAGATCCAACTGCCACCGTAGCGTCAACCGCCGTGGCGGCCACACTGACCACAGTGCAACCTGCCAACAGGCCACTCGCCAACAAGGCGATGATGGCAGCGCGTGACCGAGTTGGCTTGAGCCGTCTTGACATCACGGTCAGTTGGCTGGCTTGCATTTATACACCAAGCAGTTCGACTTCAAAAATCAGTGTCGCGTTCGGTGGAATCACGCCGCCGGCGCCGCGTGCGCCATAGCCTAGTGCTGCCGGAATGATCAGCTTGCGAACGCCGCCGATTTTCATGCCTTGCACGCCTTCGTCCCAACCTTTAATCACATGACCGGCACCCAGCGGAAATTCAAACGGATCGCCGCGGTCTTTGCTGGAGTCGAATTTCGTACCTGCGCTGCCGTCGGCGTTGCGCAGCCAGCCGGTGTAATGCACGCTGACGTGGTCGCCGGCTTTGGCTTCTGCGCCTGTGCCAACGTTGGTATCTTCATATTCCAGGCCCGAAACGGTAGTGGTTGACATTGCATTCCTTTTTGTGTGGTTGATGTGGATGGCAGTGTAAACCAAAAACAGCGCAAAAACTGCGCTTTAACAGGCCGGAAAACCGAAGCCTTAGTCGATTAAAATATGTTGTTTTTGCAATGTTTTAATAAGCGTTATTTAAATCAATGGGTACGGCATCGGTGCGGCATGCGCGGTAAAATATCCCCCTTTTCGCTTTTCTGAATATTGCCATGACCGCTTTTGTTCGTCGTTCCATCGTTGTTGCTTGCGGTTTGCTGATTGCAATATCTGCATTTCCGACATGTGCAGCAGAGCTGGTCGCTGCTCCGGCGTCAGCTGCAGTTGCTCCGAACGTCGTGGTAGTGCTGAATTCGCGCGATGCCACCATCAGTTTGCTGGATCAGAACAGCTACAAGGAAATCAGCGCATTCGCAGTCGGCAAGGAGCCGCATCATCTGATGCCAACCCCGGACAACAAGTCGCTGATCGTCGCCGCAGCAACCGGCAGTGAATTGTATTTTCTGGACCCTAAAACCGGCAAAATCCAGAGCCAGGTAAAGGATATCGCCGATCCGTATCAAATCGGTTTTTCGCCGAATCAAAAATGGTTTATCTCGAACGGTCTGCGTCTCGATCGCATTGATATTTACGGCTATGACGGCAAGAATCTGAAGCTGTCCAAGCGTCTGCCATTGCCGAAGATGCCAAGCCATATGACCTTCAGTGCCGACAGCTCGCTGGCATTCATCACACTGCAGGGCAGCGATGAGATCACTGCGGTTGATCTGGCCACGCAAACCGTCAAATGGACCATGCCGGTCGGTAAGCAACCGGCGGGCATTTACATGACACCAGACAATAAATATTTGCTGGTCGGCATCATGGGTAGCGATTATGTTGCGGTGGTGGATTGGCGTACGCAGAAGATTGTCAAGAAAATCAAGACTGGCGACGGCGCACATAATTTCCGTCCGCAGGGCGACAAGCGTCACGTGTTTGTCTCGAACCGGGTTGCCGGAACGATCAATATTCTCGATTTGAATACGCTGGAAAACGTTGGCGTGATCAACGTGCCGGGCGGCCCGGACTGCATGGAAGTGACTGCAGACGGCAAAACCATGTGGGTCACCCAGCGCTGGGTCAAGCAGGTTTCGGTGGTGGATATCGCCAGCCGTAAGGTGATCAAATCGATCCCGGTCGGTCGGTCGCCACACGGTATTTACTTTACTAACCGCGCTTCTGAATTGTGATGACCCGCTATTCTGCGCTGAAATCCGGCTGGCTTTTGGTTGCGGCAATTGCGGCGGCAAGTTCGGCCGGCCTGTCGCAGGCGCAGTCCGTTGCGCCGGCTGCCTGTAAGGGAACGCTGTATCTGACCTTCGATACCGGTAGCCAGTCGCAGGCCGAATTTATCGCCCAGACACTGCGCCGTCATCGCATCAAAGCGACTTTTTTCATGGCCAATGAAAAAACCGTGAATGGCGACTATTCGCTCGATCCATCCTGGGCGCCTTACTGGAAATCACTGGTGGAGGACGGCCATGCGTTTGGCAGCCATACCTTCGATCATGTCTATGCCAGGCGGGATCTGGCCGACGGAAAAATCGAAATGAAGCCGCAATTTGGCGCCAATGGCGGCAAATTGTTAGCCTGGACGCCGCAGCAATATTGCGACGAAATCAATCGTGTCGAGCAGCGTTTTCATACATTGACCGGTACGCACCTTGATCCGTTTTGGCGCACGCCTGGCGGACACCTGACGCCGCGCACTCTGGCTGCGGGTCAGGCTTGTGGCTATGCGCATGTGGCGTGGGCCGATGCCGGATTTTCCGGCGATGAGCTGCCCAGCGATAAATGGCCGAACCAAATGCTGTTGCAACGCGAGTTGAAGAACGTCAAGGATGGCGATATCCTGATCGCGCATCTTGGTATCTGGTCGCGCAAAGATCCGTGGGCGCCGGCGGTACTCGAACCATTGATCAGCGGGCTGGAGAAAAAGGGGTTTTGTTTTGCCACGTTAAGGGAGCATCCTGCCTATAAAGCGGCCGCCGACAAGGCGAAAGGCAAGAGTCCAGGTCCAGCGGCGAACACCGCTCCCATCGGCAAGAGACAACAAGCATCATGATCGATAGTCTGGTTAATCTGTTTTCTGCGCTGCAAGCCTGGTTATTCCAGGCGGCGGTGCAACCTCTGCTGTTTCATGCCGGCTTGAGCGAATATCTCGAAGATGCGTTTGATGGGACCGAGTGGTTTCTGATCGGTGTCTGCGAACTGGTGCTGTTGTTCATTCTTCTGCGGCCGTTGGAGTCAATGATTCCGGTGCATCCGATTACCGATCGCCGCGCGCGCTGGAACGATTTCATTTACACCGCGATACAGCGTCTTGGCACATTTTCCGTATTGGTGTTTTTTCTGCTTGATCCTGTGGTCGCGCAGCTAACCGAGTGGCTGCATCTGGAAGGCTTGCACCCTTTTAATTTGGATAATTTGTGGCCCGGCGTGACCGACCGGCCATTGATCACCTTCCTGGTGTATCTGTTGGCACTCGATTTTTGTGATTACTGGTATCACCGTGCACAGCATGGTTTTGGCTGGTTGTGGGGTTTGCATAGCTTGCACCATAGTCAGCAGAACATGAATCTCTGGACGGATGATCGGAATCATTTACTGGACGATTTGATCCACGATATCTGCATGGCGCTGGTAGCGCTGGCGATTGGTGTCGAACCGGCGCAATATGTCTTGCTGGTCGCCGCATCGCGCATGCTGCAAAGCTTGCAGCATGCCAATGTACGTATCCATTTCGGCAAGCTGGGTGATGCGGTAGTGGTGTCGCCGCGCTTCCATCGTTGGCACCATGCGATTGGGATCGGCCATGAAAGCCGGGGAAAAGGTTCGCTCGGCGGCCATAACTTCGGCGTCTTGTTCTCGTTCTGGGACGTGCTGTTCGGCACCACCTATTTCGGTCAGACCTTCGAACACACCGGGGTTCGCGATCAATTGCCGGCACCAGTCGGTAAGGAACGTCGCTATGGCGTCGGCTACTGGGAGCAGCAATGGCTGGGGCTGAAGCGGATGGTTGAGTTTGCCGGAAAGGTTCGTCGCTGATGCGTCCTGTAATCGTTGCGTTTGGTCGGGCGCTGCTGTCGCAGCTGCATTTCCGTATGCTGATGCTGACTTTCTTGCCGTTCCTGATTTCGGTGCTGATCTGGGGGCTGGCGTTGTGGCTGGGTTTGCAGCCGCTGGTTGACTGGTTGCAAAATTATTTGGTCGGCAGCGGCGGCATGAAAGCTGCTGGCGGTGCATTGAGCTGGCTTGGCCTGGGTGCGCTGAAGACGGTGATTGTGCCGTGGATGGCACTCTGGCTGTTGTTGCCGCTGATGATACTGACGGCACTGGTATTCGTCGGGCTGTTCGCGTTGCCGGCAGTGGCGCGTCATGTCGGCGGCCGTCATTATGCCGGGCTGCAGAAGCGCAAGGGCGGCACGCTGTTTGGCAGCATCTGGACCGCGCTTTCGTCATTTTTGTTGTTTTGCATATTGTGGCTGGTAACCTTGCCACTGTGGCTGGTTCCGCCGTTGGCTTTCGTCATCCCGGCGTTGCTGTGGGGCTGGTTGACCTACCGAGTGATTGCTTACGACGTGCTGTCCGCGTATGCAGACAAAGATGAACTGAAGGCGATTCTGAAGATACATCGCTGGCCGCTGCTGATAATCGGTATCATCACCGGCGCGATGGGCGCGGCACCGACTTTGCTGTGGCTGGGTGGTGCGCTCTGGTTGATCGTTCTTCCTTTCATGGCGGGAGGATCGATCTGGCTTTACGTGCTGGTGTTTGTGTTTACCGGTTTGTGGTTTGAGTATTATTGCCTGGAAGCGTTGAGTAAGTATCGTGCGGCGAAGCTGGCCGCAAGCATTATTGCTGTACGTGGTGCGGAGGGTGCCGATAGCGCAAGCTCCAGCACACATTTTCTCAGCGACGAAGGTATCCGTTTAAAGTAATCTAATCGTCTCACTCAGCGCAAAGACACTCTTATGGCAATCGGACTAATTATCATTGGCGACGAAATTCTGTCTGGCAGACGGGTCGATAAACATTTTCCCAAAGTGCTGGAAATGCTGGCGGCACGTGGCCTGTCACTGAGTTGGGCGGAGTATCTGGGCGATGAGCCGGCGCGGATAGTTGCGACGCTGAAACGTACCTTTGCCAGCAATGACATTGTGTTTTGTACCGGCGGTATCGGTGCAACCCCGGACGATCACACCCGTCAATGTGCTGCCGCGGCACTCGGCGTGCCGCTGGTATTGCATCCGCAGGCGCGCGAAAAAATCCGCGAGCGCATAGCCGATACCGCTCGTAGCGCCGGCGTTGAACCTGATTACGATACCGTTGACAACCTGCATCGTCTGAAGATGGGGGAGTTTCCACAAGGTGCCGAAATCATTCCGAATCCGTTTAACAAGATTCCTGGATTTTCAATCCGGAATCCAGCAAAGCCACCGGGCCAAGCGCAAGGTATTCATCATTTTGCGCCGGGCTTCCCGGTGATGGCATGGCCTATGTTCGAGTGGGTACTGGATACCTATCACGTTGATTTATTCCACCGGAATCCGCAGTTGGAGCAATCCGTATTGGTATACGGCGCGATGGAGTCCACCCTGACGCCTTTGATGGAAGCCATTGAAGCCGAATTTCCGTTGGTCAAGGTATTCAGTCTGCCGCATGTCGGCGATGGTCAGACCCAGCGTCACATTGACCTCGGCGTCAAGGGCGAACCCACGCAGAGTGCTGCGGCATTCGTCAAACTGCTGGCCGGCCTTGATCAGTTGCAAGTCGCGTATCGGCCAGCCTGATGGCCTTCAAATTATTGCGTCAGCGTCGTCTCACCGTTTAAATCGAATTCTTGCTTCCTACCGCCTGTTAACCGCATCTCTGTGGTCTGTCCTTATCTGATTGGTACTTATCTATGTTTGGTTTCCTTTTCAAGCGCGCGCATCGCTCCGCCGCTGCAGCACAGTCAGAAGTGACACAAAAAGCACTTCAGCACACGGCGCTGCGCGTTGCCAGCGCACAAGCAACCGATACCGCGCGCCAACAAGCGCTGACGCAAGCGGCGGTCCTGACTGAGGAGGCGGCCGCAGTCAGTTTTATTTTGCAGGCGGATTTTGCCGATGCACGATTGCAGGCAGCCCAATTGGTGCAGAGTGCTGCCGGGCTGGAACAAGTGCTGCAAGCGATGCGGAATGTTGACCGCCGGGTAGCAAAATTGATGCAGTCCAGGCTGGATTTGCTGCGTAAACAGCAGCAGACGTTTGCCCAGGCAGCCAACTGTTTGCAGCAGGCGCAACGCCTGTTACAGGAAGAACAGCTTTTGCCGAACCAGGTCGCGGACCTGGACCGCGCCTGGCAGCGAATCGATATGCCGGTCGAAGCGCAGCAACAGGAATTCGGGCAGATCAGCGCGGCACTGGCGGAGCGTTTGTCGACGCAGGCAGCATTGCAGCGCTCGGTACTGGGTTTATTGGCGCGTTTACGTCAGCTAAACCAGCAAATCAGCGCAAATCCACAGGCGCAAGCGGCAGACGCGATCGCTTTGCAGGCGGAGCAAATCGCAGCGCAAATGCGGGAGCATGAAAGCAGCGCTGAAGCGATTGCCTTGCCGAAAAACCTGGCTTCTGAATTTGTCACGGCGTTACACGACTTACGCCAGCTTCTGCAGAACCTGCAACAGCATCAGCAAGCGCTGAGCGCACGTCAGGAACTGTTGACGCAGTGGGAATCAACAGCTGCAGAGGACTTGAAGCCCGAGTCCTTGCGGCGTAGCTGGGCCGCTCTGGCATCATTGCCGCCAGCGTTGACCGATGCTTCTTTGGAGCAACGTTATCAAACCTTGCTGCAACAGAGCATTGCTGCCATTCAGCCAAAAAACATACAGCCATCTGCGTTACCCGAGCAAGCACCCCACACCGATAAGCTGGCGTCACAACAGCAGTTTTCGGTCGCGTTGGACGGCCTGGAGGCGGCGCTGGAAGAAGGGGCTTTGCAAGCCGCGATGGATTTCGACAAAGCCCTGCGCGCGATGGATTTCAAAGCACTAAAAATGACGTCGCCGCAGAATGCCAGATTGGCGCAGGCGCGCGGTGAATTGGGGCGCTTGCAAGGTTGGGCGCGCTGGGGCGGGAATGTCTCGCGCGAAGAATTGATGAAAGCCGCGCAGGAATTACCGGGCCAGGCGCTGGCGACGGCTGAGCTGGCCAAAAAAATCGGCACTTTGCGTGCTCGCTGGAAGTCGCTGGACAGTTCCGCCGGCTCTGCGCCAAAAGTGCTATGGGATGGTTTTGACGCTGCCTGTACTGCCGCTTATGCACCGGTCGCGGCGCATTTTCAGCAACTGGCTGAAGAGCGCCAGGTCAATCAGACCAAGGCGCTGGCATTGATAGACGAGGTGCAGCAGTATGCCGAAGCGGCGTTGACGGGGATCGCTGGACCTGGTGATGCTGCGCCAGACTGGAAGGCCATTGCGCAGTTCTGTCAGCAGAAGCAGCAAGCCTGGAGAAATCTGGGGGCGATCAATCGCAGTGAAAAGAAAGCGCTCGACAAGGCGTTTGCCGGCGCTAGCCAGCGATTGCTTGCTCCGTTAATGGTGCAACAACAGCTTGAAATCGGCAAGCGCGAAAAGTTGATTACCGAAGCCTCTGAATTGCCTGCCAACCAGCGCGATACCACCGAACGTCTGCGCGAGTTGCAGCAACGCTGGCAGGAGCAGGCCAAGGCACTCCCTCTGTCGCGTCAGGATGAGCAACTGTTGTGGCAACGCTTTCGTAGCGCTTGCGATACGATTTTTGCGCAACGCAAAGAGGCGGCTTCAACTGCCGATACCGAGCGTCGTCAGAATCTGCAGGTCAAAGAAGAATTGTGTGCCAGCCTTGAAGCGGCCATCACGCAAGCTGAAGCTGCGTTACCGAAAATTCTGCGCCAGGCGCAACAAGACTGGAGCAAGGCTGGCGCGGTGCCGCGCGCGGCAGAAGGGCAAATCGAGGCGCGCTACAGCGCCGCTGTCGCTAACCTGCAAGCGCTGCTTGACCGGGCGCAACGTCACGCCGCCATTGCGCAGGCGCATGCTCTGTGCGACAAGCTGGCGCTGTGCCAGTTGGTCGAAGTCAGCCTGGGGCTGGATCCTGACGCGGAAGCGGATGGTCATCCGGATGCCTGGAATGCCAACTGGCAAGCACTGCCGGCGCTACCTGTAGCATTTGAAAAAACCATGCGAATCCGCTTCGATAGCGCGCTGAATTTACATAGAGGTGCGGAGCGGCAGGCAATTAACACCTATCTCGCGACGCTGGAAAATAATCGTGAAGCGCTGTTGCAAGAGTTGTTGCGGGCCGAAATCATGGCCGGTGTCGATAGCCCATCGTCGCTGGTGCGCGAACGTCTGCAGTTGCAAGTGGAAGTGCTGCAAGCGTCATTGAAAGCCGGTTCTGCAGAGGTCAGCAGCAGCCAGCAGTTATTGCGCGCGTGCAGCCTGCCGGCATTGATGGATAGTGTGACGCGTGAGCGCGCGCAGCAGCTGATCCTGGCTATCGAGTTGGTACAACCGTGAAGCTTCGGTAACGTTCGCGCCTCCTTAGTCCCAAAGCCCCGACACGTATTTTCATGAGGAATTTTCATGCGCTTCCCACTACGGCGAGCTTTCGCTTCCGTCATTTTGCTCATCGCCACGCAGGCCGTCTTTGCGCAAACACCGAAAACCGTATTCCTTGAGGACCTGACCTGGACCGAACTGCGCGACCAGATTCAGGCGGGCAAGACCACCATCGTTATCCCCATTGGCGGGACCGAGCAAAGCGGTCCTGATGTCGCGCTTGGCAAGCACAACGCGCGCGTGAAGCTGCTGTCACAGCGCATCGCGGAAGGACTGGGCAATGCGCTGGTCGCACCGGTCATAGCCTATGTGCCGGAGGGAAGCTACGCACCGCCGACATCCCACATGCGTTTTCCCGGCACCATCACGGTACCGGACGACGTGTTCGAAAAGATGCTCGCGTCCGCAGCGAACAGCTTCAAGGTGCATGGGTTCAGGGATATCGTCTTTCTAGGCGATCACGGCGGCTATCAGAACGATATCAAGCGTGTGGTCGCCCAACTCAACAAGTCATGGTCCGGGTCGGCCGCGCGGGCATTCGTACCGCCGGAATATTACGGCACCAGTTCCGACGGTTATGCACAAATCCTTCGCCAGCATGGCTATCGCGATGACGAGATCGGCACGCACGCGGGACTCGCGGACACGTCATTGCTGCTCGCGGTGGCACCGCAGATGGTGCGGCAGGATCGACTGCGAAACGGTCCGAAACGCGGCCCTGCCGACGGCATCTACGGCGGTGACCCGCGTCGCGCGACAGCCGAACTCGGTCAGTTGGGCATCGATGCAATCGTGGCGCGGACGATCAATGCCGTCAAGAAGGATACTGCGGCCCGCTAGTAAAATTGGCCGGCATTTGACTCTTTTTACAGTTACCAATCTCTCAATAACGGAATTCATCATGTATTTTTGTACTCGCCAGCTGTCGCGCATCGCATCGTCTGTCGGTAGTGCCTTGGCTGTTTTATGTATCACCTGCAACGCATCCGCAGCGCCCGCTATTGCTACGGTGGCCGGCATGCCGCCCGTAGTGAACGCCAGCAATCTGTACAGCGAAGCGGGTGCCGGGCACCTCAGCTCTGCGGCGGCGAATGCATTGCCACGGATCTATGTACCAAATCTCCGCTCAAATGACGTCTATGTGATCGATCCGGCTACATTCAAGGTGGTCGACAAGTTTCACGTCGGCTATAGCCCGCAACACGTCGTCCCTTCATGGGATCTACAGACTCTGTGGGTGGCCAACAACGCCGAAGGCCGATCCGACGGCAGCCTGACTCCGATCGATCCGAAGACCGGGAAGTCTGGAAAGGAGGTCATGGTTGATGACCCCTATAACATGTACTTCACGCCGGACGGCAAGGAAGCAATCGTGGTGGCGGAAACGCACGCACGACTGGACTTTCGCGATCCGCATACGATGGCGCTGAAGTCGAGTCTTTCGGTACCGCAGTGCAGGGGCATCAATCACGCCGATTTTTCGATTGACGGTAAGTACGCTCTCTTCACCTGCGAATTTGACGGCAGCATCGCGAAGATCGACCTCGTGAACCGCAAGGTCGCCGGTTACCTGCAGCTCGCTAAGAAAGGCATGCCGCAGGACATCCGGATCGCACCGGATGGCAAAGTGTTCTATGTCGCCGACATGATGGCTGATGGTGTTTTCGTCGTCGACGGCAACAGTCTCACGAAGACCGGCTTCATCGCGACAGGAGTGGGGACGCATGGACTGTATCCGAGCCGCGACGGTACTAAGTTGTACGTCGCGAATCGCGGCTCCAATCTGGTTCACGGGCGGCGTCATGGCAAGGGCAGCGTGTCGGTGATCGACTTTGCCACGCGCCAAGTCGTGACGAATTGGCCGATTCCCGGCGGCGGCAGTCCGGACATGGGCAATGTCAGCGCGGATGGCAAGACGTTGTGGCTGTCCGGCCGGTTCGACGATGTCGTCTATGCGATCAATACGGCGACCGGTTCCGTTAAATCGATCCCGGCCGGCATGGAACCGCACGGCCTCACCGTCTGGCCGCAACCGGGCCGCTATTCGCTGGGCCACACCGGCAATATGCGCTGACCACGGATAACATCCACTTGACCCGCGACTACTTGTAGGAACTTGCTAACAAGCGCGCTATGAAGGCGCGCTTTCCGCTTGACGGTGGGATATTGATATTCCTGCCCTTTCTAGCCCATGTTGGCAGAGAGGTAAGCGTATTGATCGGACCAAGAACCGTGACAAATTTGCTAGCTACCACGACGGATAGGCATATTAAGCGCTCTTTGCATTGCGGCATTCTGATTCTGGACCCTGAATCTGGCAGCCTGTTCTTCCCGGACTTGCTCATATTTTGCTTGTCGTTCCGCTTGGTACCGGTCGCGGGCAGCACGTTCAGCCTGTTGTTCAAGCATCGAATGAATTTGTTGGCCTTCACGCCGGGCCTGCTCAGTTTCTCTCTGTTGAGTTTCGACCGCTCGTTGCTGCTCAAAAAGCTTTGCCTTTAAAAGGCCAGCCTGTTCAGCATCAGCTTGTAGCTGGGCTTTTTCTGCATCTGCTTTTGCTTTTGCTGCCTCTAGAGTCAATTGTTCGACACGCGCCTTGTTCTCTTGAATCTTGTAATAGTAAATGCCACCAGCGAGCAAGGCTGCAGTTATCAGTAGTATTTGCAACCATGGCAATGGATTCGTCTCCGCAATCTCGTAAGTTACTTGGTTAGCTTTATTTAATTTATCGTCATATGCTTGGCGACGAACTGACGAAGAAAGCACCGAGTGTGCTTCCTTGACTGCCATCAACTGGGCTTTGTTCTGCTCCGGAGTTGGGTCTTCTTTTTTTAACTTCTCGGATTGCAGAATGTATGCCTGCTTCACTTGTTCAGATGTGGCCCTTTGACCAAGACCAAGAATTTCGTAAAGCGTAGTCATAAATTATGTGTTTTAGATAAGTAAGTTGGCATTTATAACATGAAAGTTGCCATATGGCTATCCTGTCGGCATGGGATAGCCGCTCGATGGAGCAATGCTATGCCGGGAAAAGGAAGGCTGTTAGATTTTTAAAATACTTTTAAAAACCGCTTGCCAGTGGCGGAGCGCCTTGCTATAGTTCGGCCTCTGTTGAAAACGACGCGCAATACCGGAAGCAGCGCAGGCTGATTTGGGGCGAAGTTGGAGATGGAAACGAGGTTGCAGTGTGGGTGTTTGCAGGGTGTGGAAGCGTTAAAAGCATTTAAGTTGTTTGTAAAAATGATTTAAAAAGCAGTTGACGAAAAGCACGCAACACCACATAATCTCATCTCTCTGCTGCCGGCAAACAAAACGATTTGTCGGTGCTGCGAACACTACGGTGTGACGCAAAGCAGGGGAAGTTCTTTAACAATTAACAGCCGATAAGTGTGGGCGTTTAATGGAAGTGCAGCGTGAATTGCTTCGGCGGTTTGCGTAAAACTTAAAACATTAAATGTTCACAAAAGAAGAAAATAGGATGCTTCGCAAGGTCAAACTTGGGGAGCGCCTGTCAGTATTTTGAGTGAGCGATAGCAGCGATGCTAGGCAGCAATGCCACAAAACAGAGATTAAACTGAAGAGTTTGATCCTGGCTCAGATTGAACGCTGGCGGCATGCCTTACACATGCAAGTCGAACGGTAACAGGGAGCTTGCTCCGCTGACGAGTGGCGAACGGGTGAGTAATATATCGGAACGTGCCTTTGAGTGGGGGATAACTAGTCGAAAGATTAGCTAATACCGCATACGATCTACGGATGAAAGTGGGGGATTCGCAAGAACCTCATGCTCATAGAGCGGCCGATATCTGATTAGCTAGTTGGTGAGGTAAAGGCTCACCAAGGCATCGATCAGTAGCTGGTCTGAGAGGACGACCAGCCACACTGGGACTGAGACACGGCCCAGACTCCTACGGGAGGCAGCAGTGGGGAATTTTGGACAATGGGCGCAAGCCTGATCCAGCAATGCCGCGTGAGTGAAGAAGGCCTTCGGGTTGTAAAGCTCTTTTGTCAGGGAAGAAACGGTTCTGGTTAATACCTGGGGCTAATGACGGTACCTGAAGAATAAGCACCGGCTAACTACGTGCCAGCAGCCGCGGTAATACGTAGGGTGCAAGCGTTAATCGGAATTACTGGGCGTAAAGCGTGCGCAGGCGGTTGTGTAAGACAGGTGTGAAATCCCCGGGCTTAACCTGGGAATGGCATTTGTGACTGCACGGCTAGAGTGTGTCAGAGGGGGGTAGAATTCCACGTGTAGCAGTGAAATGCGTAGAGATGTGGAGGAATACCGATGGCGAAGGCAGCCCCCTGGGATAACACTGACGCTCATGCACGAAAGCGTGGGGAGCAAACAGGATTAGATACCCTGGTAGTCCACGCCCTAAACGATGTCTACTAGTTGTCGGGTCTTAATTGACTTGGTAACGCAGCTAACGCGTGAAGTAGACCGCCTGGGGAGTACGGTCGCAAGATTAAAACTCAAAGGAATTGACGGGGACCCGCACAAGCGGTGGATGATGTGGATTAATTCGATGCAACGCGAAAAACCTTACCTACCCTTGACATGGCTGGAATCCTTCAGAGATGAGGGAGTGCTCGAAAGAGAACCAGTACACAGGTGCTGCATGGCTGTCGTCAGCTCGTGTCGTGAGATGTTGGGTTAAGTCCCGCAACGAGCGCAACCCTTGTCATTAGTTGCTACGAAAGGGCACTCTAATGAGACTGCCGGTGACAAACCGGAGGAAGGTGGGGATGACGTCAAGTCCTCATGGCCCTTATGGGTAGGGCTTCACACGTCATACAATGGTACATACAGAGGGCCGCCAACCCGCGAGGGGGAGCTAATCCCAGAAAGTGTATCGTAGTCCGGATTGTAGTCTGCAACTCGACTACATGAAGTTGGAATCGCTAGTAATCGCGGATCAGCATGTCGCGGTGAATACGTTCCCGGGTCTTGTACACACCGCCCGTCACACCATGGGAGCGGGTTTCACCAGAAGTAGGTAGCCTAACCGCAAGGAGGGCGCTTACCACGGTGGGATTCGTGACTGGGGTGAAGTCGTAACAAGGTAGCCGTATCGGAAGGTGCGGCTGGATCACCTCCTTTCTAGAGTTTGTACGGACATTAAGCGTCCACACTTATCGGTGTGTTAATAAAGAAGAACAGTTATTAGGTGCGCTGTTTGTGAGCGGAAGATGCTGACGGACTGCCTGCTGATTACTGATCCAAACGGGTCTGTAGCTCAGTTGGTTAGAGCACCGTGTTGATAACGCGGGGGTCGTTGGTTCGAGCCCAACCAGACCCACCACAAGTTTCGGGGGCTTAGCTCAGCTGGGAGAGCACCTGCTTTGCAAGCAGGGGGTCATCGGTTCGATCCCGTTAGCCTCCACCATTCTTTGCTACTCATCACAACGATGGGATGGCAGTGGAAGAAATATCAAACCTAAGTCGATTATCACCTTATGCGAATAAGGTGTGGTTCGGATTTAGGTTTGATCTTTTGAAGATCATTGGCTGTTTTGTTCTTTAACAATCTAGAAGAAGTAAAGATTCGTCCATGATGCGACAGCATTGTGGATGGGTATGATTGTATCAAATCAAAAAGTATGTAAAGAGTTCTCAAAAGAGCATGCGCTAAGCATGCAATGCGAAAACACTTTGGATACGGCAAACGCTAAACTCATAGAAATACCTCTATAACCGCTTTTTGTCTGTGAACGCAGGCAGAAGCTAACGTTATAGGGACAAGTGAATAAGTGCACATGGTGGATGCCTTGGCGATTACAGGCGATGAAGGACGTAGTAGCTTGCGATAAGCTGCGGGGAGCGAGCAAACACGCATTGATCCGCAGATTTCCGAATGGGGAAACCCACCCTTTTAGGGTATTGCATACTGAATACATAGGTATGCAAGGCGAACGTGGCGAACTGAAACATCTAAGTAGCTACAGGAAAAGAAATCAACCGAGATTCCCAAAGTAGTGGCGAGCGAAATGGGAACAGCCTGCAAGATTTAGCATCAGCGATAATGGAACACCCTGGAAATGGTGGCCATAGAGGGTGATAGCCCCTTACATGAAATCGGTGGTGTGGAACTAAGTTTGCGACAAGTAGGGCGGGACACGTGTAATCCTGTCTGAACATGGGGGGACCATCCTCCAAGGCTAAATACTCGTAATCGACCGATAGTGAACCAGTACCGTGAGGGAAAGGCGAAAAGAACCCCGGAAGGGGAGTGAAATAGATCCTGAAACCGTGTGCATACAAACAGTAGGAGCGGACTTGTTCCGTGACTGCGTACCTTTTGTATAATGGGTCAGCGACTTACATTCAGTGGCAAGCTTAACCGTATAGGGAAGGCGTAGAGAAATCGAGTCCGAATAGGGCGTTCAGTCGCTGGGTGTAGACCCGAAACCAAGTGATCTACTCATGGCCAGGATGAAGGTGCGGTAACACGCACTGGAGGTCCGAACCCACTAATGTTGAAAAATTAGGGGATGAGCTGTGGGTAGGGGTGAAAGGCTAAACAAACTTGGAAATAGCTGGTTCTCTCCGAAAACTATTTAGGTAGTGCCTCAAGTATCACCATCGGGGGTAGAGCACTGTTATGGCTAGGGGGTCATTGCGACTTACCAACCCATTGCAAACTCCGAATACCGATGAGTGCGAGCTTGGGAGACAGACGCCGGGTGCTAACGTCCGACGTCAAGAGGGAAACAACCCAGACCGCCAGCTAAGGTCCCAAAGATTGGCTAAGTGGCAAACGAAGTGGGAAGGCTAAAACAGTCAGGAGGTTGGCTTAGAAGCAGCCATCCTTTAAAGAAAGCGTAATAGCTCACTGATCGAGTCGTCCTGCGCGGAAGATGTAACGGGGCTAAGCCAGTCACCGAAGCTGCGGATATCAATTTATTGATATGGTAGGAGAGCGTTCTGTAAGCCTGCGAAGGTGTCTTGTAAAGGATGCTGGAGGTATCAGAAGTGCGAATGCTGACATGAGTAGCGATAATGGGGGTGAAAAGCCTCCACGCCGTAAGCCCAAGGTTTCCTGTTCAACGTTCATCGGAGCAGGGTGAGTCGGCCCCTAAGGCGAGGCAGAGATGCGTAGCTGATGGGAAGCAGGTTAATATTCCTGCACCGTCGTGTGATGCGATGGGGGGACGGATCGCGGAAGGTTGTCCGACTGTTGGAATAGTCGGTTTTTGGCTCAGAGAAGGCTGTTAGGCAAATCCGGCAGCGTAATTCAAGGGGTTGAGACGAGTGAACTTGTTCACGAAGCAATCGGAAGTGGTTCCAAGAAAAGCCTCTAAGCTTCAGTCACACGAGACCGTACCGCAAACCGACACAGGTGGGCGAGATGAGTATTCTAAGGCGCTTGAGAGAACTCGGGAGAAGGAACTCGGCAAATTTGTACCGTAACTTCGGGATAAGGTACGCCCCGGTAGCTTGACTGGCTTGCGCCATGAGGGTGAAAGGGCTGCAATAAAAAGGTGGCTGCGACTGTTTAATAAAAACACAGCACTATGCAAACACGAAAGTGGACGTATATGGTGTGACTCCTGCCCGGTGCTGGAAGATTAAATGATGGGGTGCAAGCTCTTGATTGAAGTCCCAGTAAACGGCGGCCGTAACTATAACGGTCCTAAGGTAGCGAAATTCCTTGTCGGGTAAGTTCCGACCTGCACGAATGGAGTAACGATGGCCACACTGTCTCCTCCCGAGACTCAGCGAAGTTGAAATGTTTGTGATGATGCAATCTACCCGCGGCTAGACGGAAAGACCCCATGAACCTTTACTGTAGCTTTGCATTGAATTTTGAACCAATCTGTGTAGGATAGGTGGGAGGCTTTGAAGCGTGAACGCTAGTTTGCGTGGAGCCAACCTTGAAATACCACCCTGGTTTGTTTGAGATTCTAACCTTGGTCCGTTATCCGGATCGGGGACAGTGCATGGTAGGCAGTTTGACTGGGGCGGTCTCCTCCCAAAGTGTAACGGAGGAGTTCGAAGGTACGCTAGGTACGGTCGGACATCGTGCTAATAGTGCAATGGCATAAGCGTGCTTAACTGCGAGACTGACAAGTCGAGCAGGTACGAAAGTAGGACATAGTGATCCGGTGGTTCTGTATGGAAGGGCCATCGCTCAACGGATAAAAGGTACTCTGGGGATAACAGGCTGATTCCTCCCAAGAGTTCATATCGACGGGGGAGTTTGGCACCTCGATGTCGGCTCATCACATCCTGGGGCTGTAGCCGGTCCCAAGGGTATGGCTGTTCGCCATTTAAAGTGGTACGTGAGCTGGGTTTAAAACGTCGTGAGACAGTTTGGTCCCTATCTGCCGTGGGCGTTGGAAATTTGAAGGGGGCTGCTCCTAGTACGAGAGGACCGGAGTGGACGAACCTCTGGTGTACCGGTTGTCACGCCAGTGGCATTGCCGGGTAGCTAAGTTCGGAAGAGATAACCGCTGAAAGCATCTAAGCGGGAAACTTGCCTTGAGATGATATTTCCCGGGAACTAGATTCCCCTAAAGGGTCGTTCGAGACCAGGACGTTGATAGGCTGGGTGTGGAAGCGTAGTAATACGTTAAGCTAACCAGTACTAATTGCCCGTGAGGCTTGTCCCTATAACCTTAGCAGGTTATATGGTGAGCTTATTTGTTTGCCAGAAATGTGCAATCATACCCAGTGCTGCAGGCACCTGATCAATCAGGTCTCTGCAGTACAAAAAACATACTTTACTTCTTCCGGATTGCGTTGCTTGTTGCCCTATCGGGAACAAACAACACTACAGTTTATGCCTGATGACCATAGCGAGTTGGTACCACCCCTTCCCATCCCGAACAGGACCGTGAAACGACTTTGCGCCGATGATAGTGCTGCAACCAGTGTGAAAGTAGGTCATCGTCAGGCTCTTATTAGAAAACCCTCCCCGAGAAATCGGGGAGGGTTTTTGCTTTGGGGGTAAGCCCCCGGCGATCCCATCTTGAAGTGACGTGCTAGCTTCTGCGAGGATCGTGTCCACCAACAATTTAAGTGGACACGTGTACGCCATGGAAGAGCATATCGATGTTTCACCGGCCAGGCGCCGGCAACATAGCCCAGAGTTCAAGGCGGAGGTCGTCAAAGCCTGCAGTCAACCAGGTATTTCAGTCGCAGCAGTCGCACTGCGCTATCGATTGAATGCCAATCTCTTGCGACGTTGGGTCGCTGCGCAGGCGCAACGAGATGGTATCGCCCAGGCGCGACAAGCGATGACGGCTGCGGTTCCCGAATTCGTACCACTGCAACTGCCCCCGGCGCCGTCCGCCGCAGCCATGCAGGAGATCGTGATCGAAGTCCGGCGTGGCGCTGCGACGGTCACGGTCCGCTGGCCGACTTCGGCGGCTGCCGACTGCGCAACCTGGCTACAAGGCTGGTTGCGGTGATCCGCATCGACACCATCTGGCTGGCAACCGAGCCGCTGGACATGCGGGCCGGCACCGATACGGTGCTGGCGCGGGTGGTCAAGGTGTTCGGTGCGGCCCGGCCGCACCATGCCTATTTGTTTGCCAACCGCAGTTCGACGCGCATGAAGGTACTCGTCTATGACGGCTTCGGCATCTGGCTCGCCGCGCGTCGATTGAACAAGGGGCGGTTCGTCTGGACCAATGGGCAGACGGCCATCGCCGTGCCGCTCAACGCCGAGCAGCTTCATGCGCTCGTCATCGGGCTGCCGTGGAAGACGCTGGCTGACGACCATGAAATTGCGGTGGTGTAGCACTTTCTGCACAAAGACGTAAACTGTTTCGATTCCCTGGTGCGCCCGGTTCTGGCAAACTTGGGTGCATGACCTCCATCGCAGACCTCGACACCCTCAGCCCGGAACAGCTTCGCCTACTGGCTGCCGAGCTGATCGTCACGGTCGGCCGGCGCGATTCTGAATTGCTTTACCGTCAAACGCGCATCGACTTGCTCACGCAGGAACTTGCCATGCTCAAGCGCTTTCGCTATGGCAAGCGTAGTGAGCAACTCAGTGTCGGACAGGCCAGCCTGCTCGAGGAAAGCGTCGACGCGGATCTGACCGCGCTGGAAATCGAACTCGACGCGCTGCAATCGCCGGCATCCGAGCGCAAGCCACGCGAGCAGCCGAAACGCGCACCCTTGCCGGCGCACCTGCCCCGCACCGACATTCACCATGAACCCGATGACCTCACCTGCGCGTGCGGCTGCCAACGGGTTCGCATCGGCGAAGACATCAGCGAGAAGCTCGACTACACGCCAGGCGTGTTCACGGTCGAACGCCATATTCGTGGCAAGTGGGTCTGCAAGCCCTGTGAAACACTGATTCAGGCACCCGTTCCCGCGCATGTGATCGACAAGGGCATTCCCACCGCAGCGCTGCTTGCATGGATTCTGGTGTCAAAGTACGCCGACCACTTGCCTCTGTACCGGCTCGAGCGGATCTTTGCCAGGGCCGGATTCGCCATTCCCCAATCGACACTTGGCGCATGGGTTGGCGTATGCGGCGTGCGCTTGCAGCCCATCGTCGAAACGCTGCGTGAAGAACTCTTGCAGCAAGCGGTCTTGCATGCCGACGAGACGCCGGTGCAAATGCTCAGTCCGGGCAAGGGCAAGACCCATCGTGCCTACCTGTGGGCCTATACCGCAACGCAATTCACCGATTTACGTGCCGTTGTGTATGACTTTGCAGAAAGTCGCGCCGGCGAGCATGCCCGCAACTTCCTCGGTGAGTGGCAGGGCAAGCTGGTTTGCGACGATTACGGTGGCTATAAAGCCGGATTCCAGCAGGGTATTACCGAAATCGGTTGCGCCGCCCACGCGCGCCGGAAGTTCTTCGACCTGCACGCCACCAACAAGAGCCAGATTGCCGAGCAAGCCTTGAAGTTCTTCGGCACGCTGTACGACATCGAGCGTGACATTGCCGACATCAACCCGTACGACCGGCGCGCGGTTCGCCAGGAACGCGCCAAACCGGTGGCCGACGCGTTGCACAGATGGATGATTGGCCAGCGCGAACGGGTGCCGGAAGGTTCTGCCATCATGAAGGCACTCGATTACAGCCTTAAGCGATGGGCGGCGCTCACGCGTTACCTGGATGACGGATCTGTTCCCATTGACAATAATTGGGTCGAGAATCAAATCCGGCCGTGGGCCATTGGTCGTTCGAACTGGTTGTTCGCGGGCTCATTGCGGGCGGGCCAGCGCGCGGCGGCCATCATGAGTCTGATCCGGTCAGCGCAGCTCAACGGTCACGATCCGTATGCCTATCTCAAGGATGTCATCACGCGGCTGCCGACGCAACGAGCGAGCGACATCGGCGAATTGCTGCCGCACCGTTGGAAGCCGGCGGTCCCGATCTAGCCTTAACGGCTTTGTCGTCAAGATGGGATCGCCGGGGGCTTACCTTTGGGGCGCCCAGCATGGGCGCACTCCCGGAGGTGCAAGTCCTCCCGTGAGCACAGCTACGGCTTTCAACCGGGTCGGCAGCATCATGGATCATGGAATCGCTCAGTCGCGGCACGAGGGCACGCCGAAAGGCGGTCCGCTTACGCCCACAACAATAGAGCAAACTCTCGGGTAAGATGGGGACTGCGCATTGCCCGGGAGAGCTTGGCCCCAAGGTTTGCGGGATGCCCGGATGTCGAGATTATCCTCGTCATTGAGGTCATTGACCCCACCAACGGGAAGGCTCAGTCATGACCCGACAACCGCGCAATTGGCGCGTTCGCCTGGCTTTCGAGCCGAATCGATTCTCCTGCGAACATCTCGAAAGGGTCTACGAGCATTTAAAGCCGACCCAGACGCGCACCACCTCAGAATCATCTCCACTTCAACCGGCTGTGACAAAGCGTCGTACTACCAAGCGAGGTGAGCGATGAGCCATGCAATGATGGTGGCGTTCTATGCCCGGGTGTCGTCCGAACAGCAAGCCAAACGCGGCACGATTGAAAGTTGGTGGAACGAATCGCGGTCGATGGCGAGCAGATCGTCGAGGACATGCGCTTTATCGATGCCGGAGTCAGCGGCGCAACGCTGATTCGACCGCAATTGGAACGGTTGAGAGACAGTGCTGCGCTCGGCCTGGTGGACCGTCTCTACGTCCAGTCTCCTGACCGACTGTCGCGGAAATATGCGCACCAGGCTTTGCTGATGGAAGAACTGTCGGCGTGTGGCGTGCAGGTGGTGTTTCTCAATCATGCCATTGGCGTGACGCCGGAGGAATCGTTATTGCTGCAGATGCAAGGCATGATCTCCGAATACGAACGCGCCAAGATTATGGAGCGTAATCGCCGGGGCAAGCTTCATGGGGCCAAACGCGGCAGTATCAATGTGCTGTCGACGGCACCCTATGGTTACCGCTACATTCGCAAACAATTCGATGGAGCACAGGCACAGTACGTCATCGAATTGCCACAAGCAGCGACGGTGAGAACCATATTCCAATGGATTGGGATGGAACGGCTGAGCATAGGAGAGGTGGCCCGTCGCCTTGCAGCAACGGGCATCGCAACGGCTACAGGCAAGCCGTACTGGGATCGTAGCGTCGTGTGGGGGGATATTGCGGAATCCCGCCTATATGGGGCGAGCTGCTTTCGGCAAAACGCAGTCTCGCGATTGCTTGTCCCGCGTCCGTGCGCAACGCCACAGCGCCGATGTGCCAAAAAATGGGTACTCAACCGTCCGTACAGACCCGAGTCACTGGATCGAAATCCCCGTGCCGGCGATCATCAGCGAGGCGTTGTTTCAGTCTGTTCAGGAACAGCTCGCCGAGAATCGGAAAACGGCGCGTCAGCGGTGCCATGGCGCGGTCTATCTGCTTCAGGGATTGGTCGTATGCGGCCATTGTCGCTACGCCTATTACGGCAAAAAGATCAGCAAAGCGGCAGCCAAAGGCCACCAGCGGCACTATGCTTATTATCGTTGTATTGGAACCGACGCCTACCGCTTTGGCGGCGAACGTGTTTGCGACAATCAGCAAATAAGAACGGACCGGCTCGATAACCTTGTGTGGCAGCAGGTTATTGAACTACTGGCTCACCCAGGACGACTAAAGAGTGAATATGAACGTCGGCTGAGTGTTCTTGAGAAAAAAGAAAAAACAAGTTCTGATACAGCATCTCTGGAACGGCAAAGGCTTCAACTCGAAAAGGGCAAGTCGCGACTCATCGACAGCTATGCCGAGGGTATGATCGACAAAGCGGACTTCGATCCGAAGATGCGGCAATTGAAGGTACGGCTGGAACAGATCGATCATCAGATTCAAGAATCACGGCGCAACAATGCTGGTCAAAGCGAGTTGTTCCTTGTGATTAATCGTCTCGAAGAGTTTGCATCTGCCGTGCATGACCGGTTGGACACAATCGATTTCGTAATGAAACGCGAGGTCATTCTCGGCTTGGTCAAGCGCGTCGAAATTCACAAAGAGGAGATACTCGTCGTGTTTCGGGTTGATCCAGATCCGGGGCTCAATGCCGACGAGAATTCGGCCAATTCAGACGTTGGAGAGAAAAGTATGCAAGATCGTACGCGGCGTACTGTCGCCGCCGCTGACGAACGTCCTGCTTGATGAAGTGGACAAGGAGCTGGAACGACGCGGTCATTGCTTTGCGCGCTACGCCGTTGCTATGCGAAGTTGCACCTGAAGGTCAACGAAAGCAAAAGCGCGGTGGCCAGCGTCTTTGGCCGCAAGTTTCTGGGTTACAGCCTGTGGGTAGCGCGAGGGGGTGAAATCAAACGGAAGCTAGCGGCCAAACCGCTGACCACGTTCAAGCAACGCATCCGGGAACTGACCCGACGATCCGGTGGGCGCAGCATGTCGGAAGTGGTGGAAAGATTGCGTTTTTATCTGCTGGGTTGGAAGGGGTATTTCCGGCTGGCGCAAACGCCCGGGGTCTGGCGGACACTCGATGAATGGCTGCGTCACAGGCTGCGGGCTATCCAGCTCAAGCACTGGAAACGCGGGACAACCATGCATCGGGAACTGCAAGCGTTAGGCGCAAGCGCCGAGGCAGCACGAGCCGTCGCGGCGAATAGCCGCTGTTGGTGGCGTAACAGTGACCGCCTTCTGAAGACGGTGCTGACGATCGCGTACTATGACCGTCTGGGAGTGCCTCGCCTGTCTTGACCTCAACTTCTCGAACCGCCCGGTGCGGACCCGCATGCCGGGTGGTGTGGCAGTTGCGCCTTGCAAGCGCATGAAATTCAGTTGCCTGAAATGGCAGCCGCGGCAAAGCTTAGCCAGCAGCCGTGTACCGAGTCTTGCGTGGTGTCCGGTAACGGCCACTGCGAAGCGTAGACAGGGAGGTTGTAGGCCGGAACATCAGTGAATGGAAAGATAACCCCGAAATCACACTGATCGAAGTAGCCGACTCTATCTGTCAATGGGGAAGGCAGTATTCCAGCACACGTCAGGGCAAGTGTGCTGGGATGCTTCCGGGGTTCGTACCGCCAGCATGCAACCAAAGGATTTCATGTGAACAAGGGAGATCCGTCAGGTTCAAGCGCAGCTTGTAAGGCCAGACGGGCCGAGAAGGCAGAATGGCCTGACGACCTGACGGAAGTCAGACTGGCTGATAGTACTCTGAGGTCGGGAGAGCCGATCACATGGGGAAGCGGCCAGCAGTAGTTGAATCGTTCGTGGGCAACATGGACTCCATACAAAGGGAGGTAAGGTCTTTTATGCAAAGAGAAGAATCACCCGCCATGGAAACGGGACTCGAACGAATAGCAGCGAAAGCTCGGTGTGAACCAGCCCTCCGATTTACCTCGCTGGCCCATTACATCACGCAAGATCGGGTGTGGACGAATCTGTGGAAGATTCCAAGTCGCTCGGCGGCAGGTGTGGATGGGCAGAAAGTGCCGGAGGCGAAGGAGAGCTTTGAGGACTGGATTGGGCCAATGCTTCAATCTGTCCACCGCCAAGGGTATCAGGCGCCGGATATCCGGCGTGTGTATATCCCGAAGCCCGGCAAACAGGAAATGCGCCCATTGGGTGTGCCGACTGTGGCCGACCGGGCCTTGCAGCGCAGTGTCGCCCAAGTCTTATCCGTCATCTACGAACAGGATTTTATGCAATGTTCGTTTGGTGGTCGACCTGAGCGGAATGCCCACCAAGCGTTGGCGACACTAAATGAAGTGGTCGCTGGTCGCAAAGTGAGTTGGGTGCTGGAAGCGGACTTGAAGAACTTCTTCGGGAGCTTGAATCACGATTGGTTGCTTCGATTTGTGGAGCATCGGGTAGGAGACCCGCGCATGATCAGTCTGATCCGGCGATGGCTCAAGGCAGGCGTACTGGAAGACGGAAAGGTGCATCAAAGTGAGGAGGGAACCCCGCAAGGCGGTTCGATCAGCGTGTTGCTGAGTAACGTGTACCTGCATTACGTGCTTGACCTGTGGTTTGAACGCGTGGTGAAGCGGCACTTGCAGGGCAAGGCTTACTTGGTGCGCTATATCGACGACTTTGTGATCTGTTTCCAATACGAGTCCGATGCACGACGGGTTCAGGACGCTTTGCGCAAACGATTGGAGAAGTTTGGCTTGGCTCTCGAACCGACGAAGACCAAGCTCGTCGCGTTTGGCCGCTTTGCGCAACGGGATGCGGGTAGTTATGGAAGGAAGCGGCCAGAGACGATCTACTTTCTGGGCTTCACCCTGTACTGCACGCGAAACCTGAAGGGCAGATTCAAAGTAGGGATGCGCACGGAGAAATCGCGATTGCGACGTAGTCTGGCGACCCTGCAGGACCTGATGCGACAGGTGAGGCATTTGTCGATTCGGGAACAGGCGGACAAGCTCAATCGGGTATTGCGCGGCCACTATGCTTACTATGGCATTGCCGGGAATTTCCGGGCGATGATGCAAGTTCATAGGGGAGTCGAGAGATACTGGCGCAAAATGCTGAGTAGCCGAAGTCGCTCAGGCGGCATCACATGGGATGCGTTTCATCAGATCAAGGCGCGGTTTCCGTTAATGCGACCAAAGCTGCATCTGCCCTATCGGGCGTTGCAAGCTATCGCGGTGCTGTGAATCAACTGCTGAAGAGCGTAGTGCGGGAAATCCGCACGCTACGTTCTGTGGGAACCGGAGGCGGGTGACTGCCTCCGGTGACCCGGTGGGCGCAGCCTTTACGGCTGCCCCCTATGCCGATGGGCAGCGCTTCCTGCCAGGCTTGACGGAACATCTTCGTGGATGCAGCTGGCGTCCTATTTACCCAGTCAGATTGCCTCTGCCGTCAACACGGACCTGAATGGAAGCTTACCTCTGTACTCGCCAACATCGCCGACCATCTGGCCAACCACATAGATGAATTCTTGTCATAGCACTTGGCAGGCCCGGCCGCATTGGACCAACGATTCCTAGTTGACTGCAGCGCCTGTCAAGTTGGTGCCAGCATGATGCTCATCACGCAAAGGCCACTTGCCTAGGACAGAATAAGGACACCGCTGGCCAATATGCCGGCGCAACAGCATGAACTCGCGCACATCCCATTCGACCGGCTCGATCGCATGTTTGAGAATCTTTTGGCTGTCATATAGCAAGGTCATGTGCGGTGTAAAACTTGTGGACATGCTCTTGAACCCGATACGGCGCAAAGTATCTACCAGGCCTTGATGCAGGGCCTCCAAACCAATTGCGGCCTGGCTACAGCAAAGGACAGTGGGATACCTTCCAGACACTTGGGATTTGCTACGGAAGGTCAGCACATTGTCGAACCGAACCGTAAACGCCTCTTGTGTAATTTGCGAAGCGGCCCAAGTTGCAGCAGCAAGCAGACCTTGCGGCAGCCCGACATGAGCGCCCAAGCCAAGAAGCGTAATGTGCAGCTGTCCGGCAGGCAACGGCACCCCTTGCATGGCACGCTTGAGGCGTAGCGCATCGGCTAAGTGCTCAATGCGCATAGCAACATGGATTTCGGGCAAGACCGCAAAAAAGAGGTGATCCGTCGGTTTTGGCGGAGAGTTAAAACCGGGCAGCGACATCTGGTTCGACATGAAGTGGGCCCTCTCACAAAATCGGACTCAGCTTGAGCCCTTTAACTAGTCTCCTCAAGCGTTCTCTTCAGCTCTGGATTGACTCATCCAACTGGACTGACAACCGTAATATTAAATTGAATTAGCACTTTGGGAGAGCCGTCGAGCCTAGAGAATCGTGCTTGTTTAGAAATGTGCTAGTGCGCCACCTGCAGAATTGGTCAATGTCGGCCAGTGCGAGAGGTCAGACTGGACCGGCGCGGCGGCTATTTGCATCAGCGCCTGTAGTGGCAACTGCTTGAATTGAATTTCGATCGTATTGGCCGCTCTTTTACATTTTGTGGTGGAATAACAGTTTTAAGCGCGTTGGCGCCTTTTGGATGAGACGAGAAAGCTGGTATGTAAATCCTGATTGAGGCGTGCCCGGATTCCAGTTGATGAAATACAGACTCCCATCGATGCTTGGGCTGAAGATAGCAACTTTGCCCAAGTTGGCGACGGCGCTCAGGTTGCCGGTGAAATTTGAATTTGCTACGCCTATGGCTTGCGCTTCTTTCCAGAATCCGACCCCCATAAGACTTTGTGAGATCAATAGAATCTGACCGGGAATGTTTTGAAATAGTATTTGTGGCGTGCCGTTATTGTCGATCAAAACCGGCACGTTTGTCGCTAACGGTTGATCTTGCTGGCTGATGGTTAAGGCGGTCCATGCTGCGTCTTGCGGAGAACAAAATAGCAGAGAAGCGTTAAGGCAGCGCATGTCAGCGTTGTAACCCGCATAGCATGGGTTCCCGCTAGCCGACATGCATGCAGATAGACCGTTGACGAACTGGGGATGGTCTGTGCCGATTACTTGGAACTCGCTCCAACTGTCGCCATCCGCAGATTGAATCGCTTGATACATCAAATTATCCGGACCCAATGCAACGACTTGTAAACACCACGTATTGGTGTTCAAAAAAACATTGAATCTAGCAATGGTCGTGAATTTTTCGTCGAGGATCGACCAGTGGCTCCAATTGATAGTGGCGCCTGGCTGGAGCTGAAAGGTGTGCCACAGATTGCCGTTGCTGTCGGCTGCGAATGCCCAAAGACGTTGATCTGCATTGACGGCCAGAATCAGGGATGTAGTGAAAATAATGCCAGACGGGAGCTCTCCGCCGATGGTCGCAAACAAGGTGTGGCTGCCTTGGAACGGTTGTACATAGCTGATCGCAATCTGCCGGTTTTCCATTAGAGCGATAACAGCGATGCGGCCATTCGGCGATGCCGCTACTGCGGGGCTGGAGTTGAGCGCGCCGGGGATAGCGCTCCATGATGCTGCGCCCGTTGAATCTATCGCACATAAACCCAAGTTATGGTCGGCATTTTGGACGAATGCAAACAGCGCGTTTCCCCAATAGATTACCGCGGCGGTGCCGTAGCAGCTCCCGCCTAAATTGCGAAACAATGCGCTGCTGGATGAGCTGATATTGACGGCTGCTTTTTTCTTCATGCACGTTGCCGCGTTACCTTCAATCCCAATGGCGATGAGAATAAGCTGAAGCCGGAAAAATGATAAAGCGCCGAAGTTTGCTGGACCTGGGATTCTTGATGTAAATAGCCGGCTCCTGCATGGAGCCGGCTAAGGTCAAAGCTGAGTAGCGATGCTGCTATTTAGCTGGGGGTGTAGTTGATATAGTAAAGCTGGCCGCTGCTTTTCCCACACTGGAATAGTGCCACGTTGCCATTATTGACGACGCCGGACAGTTGGCCGCTAAGATCGCCATTTTGCGAACCCACGTCTTGCTGGGGTTTCCAAAAACTAGTGGCCGCAGTGTTCTGCGAAAGGAGCAACACTTGACCCACATTGGTAGAAGATTGGTAAATCAACTGCGGAACGCCCTGGTTGCTCAGCATGATAGGCGCAGAAGTCGAAATTGGATTGTCGGATAGCGTAAGGTTGGTCCATGTTCCTTTTGAGTTGGGTCCGGAGGAGTACATCAGCGGATTTGCCGAGACGCCCGATTGACTATTGAAGCCTGAGAACACTGAAAGGGCGGTACTGGTGTTGTAAGCCGCTGCCGCGCCAAGCGTGAACTGTGGCGTAACTGACGGGAGAGTGCCGACCTGGGTCGGTGAGCTCCAGCCATCGTGGCCGCCGCCGGCGTATTGAACCATCTGGTATATTTGATTATCGGTGCCAATTGCAACTGCCTGCAAAGCCCCGGTATTGTTATTCAAATAGACTTGGAAAGAAGCGCTGGTCAAGAACGTACTTCCGAGCACCGACCAGTTGCTCCACGTGATCGTGGATCCTACACTGGTTTGGTAGCAGTGCCACATAGTGCCCTTGTTATCGAACATGAACGCTTCAATCCGATTATTGCTGTTCACCGCCAATACCGGTGAACCGGTCCAAGTAACCCCCGATGGCGTGCCGCCGGCGAAGTTGCTGAATCCGGTCTGGACCCCGCCAAACGGATCCACGTAATTAACTTCGACAACGTTGCCTTGCATCAGTCCGATCACGCCTAACGTGCCGTTAGGCGATGCTGCTGACGCCGGATTCGAGAGAAGCTGGCCGCCGAGCTTGGTCCACGAGCCTGATTCGGAAGGCGACACAGTACACATTCCCAGCGAATTATCGGTATTCCGTGTGAACGCAAACAGGTTGCCCGCATAATAGTTTGGCGCAGCGATCCCACGGAATGCGCCGCCAAGCGATGCCCATGTGGAGCTGGTAGACAAAGTTATTGACTTCAATGCTTTTTGTTGGATTTCAGTAAATTTGGTTGTCATTATTTCACCCTATTAGATTAATTGGTTTTATATCTAAAGCAAGATGTGAATATCATTACCTATCACTACCGTAACCGAACGTATTGCTGACGCGATAAGCCATGTAGACATGTACAGGGCTCATTTTCAAAACGCCCCCCCTGCAAAGTTGTAGCGGTCGCCCTTTGACTGGCTGCCACCGTCTATCTGCAAAATTAGATAGCCTAACCAATGTATATCAAAGGCAACTAAATACAACCTATCAGAAATGGCAGTTGACATCCCGATGGCCTGCAAGGGCCGGGCAGAAACCATCACGTTCTACCGTTTTTGATCAACGAAAGGGGAAGTTGGTGCGACATCTTCTGAAAGTACGGACCGGTGGGGCCGTCTAATGTCGTGTTCCGTACCGGGCAGTCAGACCGGGGTCAGATTCACCAGCCAGAACAATAAGGATTGGGCCATCGAGCACAGCGTTGCGGCCTTGATATTTTCCCCTTGCGGCCTATATTTATTTTGATACAGGATCCATGCTCTGAGGCTGAGGCCATGGCGGCCTTCCTCGACGCCTCAGCAATACCCCCAGTGACCGCCGGTTTATTCACGCAACTTGCACAGCAAGGAGAATAGCTATGTCTGCCTATATCACGTTGGTGAATTTCACCGACCAGGGTGCTCGCAACATCAAAGATTCACCTGATCGTTTCGAGGCATTCAAAGCGTCGGCCGAAAGTAAAGGCATCACGGTGAAAAGTGCGCATTGGACGACAGGCGCTTACGACCTTGTATTGGTTTCGGAAGGCCCCGAAGATGCCATGATGTCCTTGAATCTGAAAACGGCCAGCTTGGGGAATGTCCGCACGCAGACACTGCGCGGATTCACCGTCACCGAGATTCGCAAGCTGTTGGCAGGTTTGACGTAAATCGCGTTGCAGCGTTGATTCCTTGAGCGGCAATCCTTCCTCTAGCGGCGGAACGCCGTTGGGCCGATGCTCATGCTTTCACTGACGTGCTGCATGCAGCATCCAGAGGTCATGCTGGTCGACCATCCTGGCAAGTTCACGTACATTGAGTTTTTTTGCTAGCAGCGTGATCGCATCGTGCCGCGTATCGTGAAAAGTCAGCTCTTCAATCATGCTTGCGGCAATTTTTGGGAGCACCTGAAAAAGCTGGGTGGTCCCGCCAACAGGAATCGGACCTGTATCTAGCGCTTAGGAGGCACTCGTTCTATCCATTGAACTATGGCGAGGGAGAGAGATTTACGGCGTGGAACAAGTCTTTGATTTTAATGGCTGAATTCAATTAATTCAAAGACTTGCAGATGTTTTTCGCTTCTCTCCTTATCATTCTTTTTCATGCTAAATCATGCGCTCTAACGTTGGTTGTGCTACAGCTTTACTACAATCCCCGACCGCAAAAAAAAGATCGTATGGCATCCAACTTGGCTGTAGGCAAACGTTGGCGCGCTCAAGTTCGCATCAAAGGCAAGAGTATAGCAAAAACCTTTAGAACTAAGCGCAGAAACGGAGAAATGGGCACGCGCTACCGAGATAAGTATTGATTCAGGGAATTCTGCGGCGTTAAAGCTGAGCCGGGTACTGTTAATTGAGCACTACCGTACTGGCGTCGGTGGCTACACGGTTGACATGGAGTTATCAAGACTCGGCACAGTCTTGCGGCATATGGCCGGCATGCTGGATGCCAATATTCCGGATACAGTAGCGAAGGCAAGACCAATGCTGAAACATTTAATCTGGTCGAGGCCGGGGAAAAAACGCGAACGTCGGCCATCTGCCATCGAATTGGCGACGATTTTTGCGTGAGCGCACTGTTTGAGGCCGGATGGGAGATCCCCGAAGTGGCGGTTGTGACCGGGCATAAGGATTGGTGTAACTTGAAACGTTATACCAACCTCAAGCCTGAAGATGTCGCGGAAAAAGGGCGAGTAATTATTTCTCCGAAAAAAACGGCCTAGGCCGCACTTATCAAGAGTTGGATATAAGTGCTATGTCGAAAGTGTCTGTTTGGCAAACAGTTGCACATTTAGTATTTACGTTAAAATACGTAACAAATCCTCTTCTCTTAACGCAATCACCTCTGTCCGGGCTATCGAATGTTGCTGACTTTATTAAAAACTGCATCACTGCGCTCTTTTTTCGCCATGACAGCCCTGGTTGCGGCGCTGGGTTCGGGTCCTGCCATCGCCCAGACGCAGGATATTGTGGTTGGACAAGTAGCGCCGCTTTCCGGCGTGCTCGCTGATACCGGGCGTGAGATGGTGCTGGGCGGCCAGATTTATTTTGACTACATTAATGCGAAGGGCGGCATCAAAGGCCGGCGCATAAAGCATGTGGTGAAAGATGATGCGTATCAGGTCGAAAAAACCGTCGCGCTGACCCAGGAGCTGCTAGATACAGACAAGGCAGTCGCCTTATTTGGCTACGCAGGCACCGGCAATATAGGCAAGCTGCTGCAAGATGGCGTGCTGGCCAAGGCCAACGTGACGCTCATCGCACCGTACACCGGCAGCGAAACCCTGCGCACCCCGTTTAATCCCTACATATTCCATTTGCGCGCCGGCTATGCAGACGAGACTCGCGTGATGGTGGATTATTTCGTGCGCAACGGGATGAAACGCATTGCGGTGATGTATCAAGACGACGCATTCGGCAAAGCCGGTTTAGCCGGGATCGAAGCGGCGCTCAGACAGCAAGGGCTGAAAGCCGTTGCCCTTGGCAATTATCCGAAAAATACGGATGACGTGGCGCAAGCCGTGAAAACCATTGCTGCAGCAGACCCGCAAGCGATTGCCCTGATCTCGGTCAATAAATCCTCTGCTGCATTTATCAAGCAATACCATGCCACCGGCAAATCCCCGCTGATGTTCAATATTTCGGTGGTGAATGCGCAAGAGCTGGCGCGCCTCAGTGGCGCTGAAATGGTGCGCGGTGTCGCGATCACCCAGGTGGTGCCTTATCCTTTTTCCGACGTCATACCGGTGGTCAAGGAGTATCAGGCGCTACTGAAACAGTACGGTCCCAAAGACGCAAAACCGTCCTACACCAGCTTTGAAGAATTTTTAGGCGCCAAGGTACTGGTCGAAGGTCTAAAGCGCAGCAAGACGATCAGCCGCGAAGGTTTGATGGCTGCTCTGGTCAGCCTCAATTTTGATACTGGCGGATTTCAGGTGACTTTCGACCCGAAAAACCGGGTGGGGTCGAGTTTTGTTGATATTACCGTCATAGGGCGGGATGGCAAGTTGATGCGCTAGCCGACCACACTGCCGCTAGCATTGCCTGGTTCACCCCCCCGGAAGCCCTTGCGCGCCAACCGGCTTTTCTGTCCGCCCCGCTGGCACCGGCCGGGTGTACTCAAGCGGCGTTACTCAAGCTGCCGGAAATCGTTGAACCACCCGCATGTCCGCTTTTGGCTGAGCATACAAATGACGACAGTCGCCATCTAATACATATTGCGTTGATTTTCATTTCAACTACGGGCGACCAACGACAGCGACACGCGGCCGACTACCCGTAATATGCAACAACAAGCACCTGTCAAGTACACAACTAATAGCGATATGGCCTCGGCTATCGGTACAATGCGCACTTCATTCATTTAATTGGCTGCGTAGTGATTTCCGCAGACTTTCTTTTTTCTGGTTTTCTACTATGGCAGTCATTTCTATCACCAATGCGCAGCTTGCGTTCGGTCACGTTGCGCTACTGGATCGCGCTGAATTTTCTCTGGATACGGGTGAGCGGGTCGGCCTGATCGGTCGTAACGGCACTGGTAAGTCATCCTTGCTAAAAACCATCGCCGGGGTTTCCAGGCTGGACGATGGTTTGATGGTGATGCAACAGGGCATCAAGATCGCTTATGTTGACCAGGAGCCGCATTTTGTGCCTGAGATGTCGGTGTTTGATGCGGTGGCGTCCGGAATGGGGGAGATGCAGGCTTTATTGAACGAATACGACGCGCTGACAGGTCAGTTTGGCGGCGATGACGACGACGCCATCATGGAGCGCATGCATGAGATCCAGAGCAAGCTCGATGCCGCCGACGCCTGGAGCCTGACGAACAAGGTCGAGACTACGCTGGACCGGTTGAGCCTGAATAAAGACTCGTTGATGGGAACGCTGTCAGGCGGGATGCAAAAACGTGTCGCCCTGGCCTGTGCGCTGGTAAGTGCGCCGGATGTATTGCTGCTCGATGAACCGACCAACCACCTGGATTTCAGCTCGATCATGTGGCTTGAAGGATTGTTGCGCGATTACAAGGGCAGCGTCCTGTTCATTACCCATGATCGTAGTTTTCTGGATAACGTGGCGACGCGCATCATCGAACTTGATCGGGGCCGGATTCTGTCTTTTCCCGGCAATTTCACAGCGTATCAGGTACGTAAGGCTGAGCAACTGGAAATTGAAGAAGTCGAAAACGCCAAGTTTGACAAGTTTCTGGCACAAGAAGAAATCTGGATACGCAAAGGTGTGCAAGCCCGTCGTACACGCGACGAGGGCCGCGTACGGCGTCTGGAAGCGTTGCGTCTGGATCGCAACGCGCGACGTGATCAGCAAGGACAGGTCAAGCTGGATGTGTCGGCCGGCGAACGCTCCGGCAAGATCGTCGCCGAGTTAACCGATGTCAACAAAGCCTTTGGTGACAAAGTGATCGTACGTGATTTCACTGCGACCATTTTGCGCGGTGACAAGGTTGGTCTGATTGGACACAACGGCGCTGGCAAGACCACGCTGTTGAAGCTGATTCTGGGTGAAGATCAACCGGACAGCGGCGCGGTCAAGCAAGGGACCAAGCTGCAGGTCGCATACTTCGACCAGATGCGCGCGCAGTTGAACGATGAAGCCAGTTTGGCAGACACCATCGCGCCGGGTAGCGACTGGGTCGAGATCAATGGTCAGCGCAAGCATGTGATGACGTATCTGAATGACTTCTTGTTTGCGCCTGAACGCGCACGGTCGCCAGTTAAGTCGTTGTCCGGTGGCGAGCGCAACCGGCTGTTGCTGGCGCGTCTGTTTGCCAAGCCGGCCAACGTGCTTGTGCTGGATGAGCCGACCAATGATCTGGATATCGACACATTGGAATTGCTGGAAGAGTTGCTGGAAGATTATAAGGGCACAGTGTTCCTGGTCAGCCATGACCGGACTTTCCTCGACAACGTGGTAACGCAAGTGATTGCCGCCGAAGGAGACGGATTGTGGCGTGAATATGTCGGTGGTTATAGTGATTGGGAGCGTGTCCGTCCTAGCCCGGCAACGTTGGCTGCCAAAGCGAAAGGAGAGGCGAAACTTGAGCCTAAAGCCGAAACCGCGCAGCCGCCGGCGCCTAAGCAGAAAAAGCTCAGTTACAAGGAGCAGCGCGAGCTGGAAGAGTTGCCTGTGCTGATTGCGAAGTTGGAAGCTGAGCAAAAAACCATTACCGAGCAGTTGGCTGATCCTGAGTTGTATGTCAAGAAGCCGGATGAAGTAAAACGCTTGAATGTGCGTTTTGCCGAACTCGATGGATTGTTGCTGGATGCGCTGGAAAAGTGGGAAGTGATTGACGCGCGTAGCAAAGGTTAAGTCAGAAGACACGGGCATGCCTGGATTTAGGTGTGCCTGCTGAAGCTGACTCTGAGCCAAGCAATTTATTAATTCAGTCGCTTGCAGGCTTTTCGCAGTTCACTTGCCTGCTCGCGCAACGCGGCCGCATCTTGTGCATGCGGTCGTTGCATCAGATAGTTTTCAATATCGTCGAGTGCCGCTTGTGGACAGTCCAGGTGCGCAAACGCAAGGCCACGATCGCGCAGTTCAACTGCGTCATTCGGTAATAGAATCAGCAACCGCTGCTGTAGTATCAGCAGGCGCTCCCATTGCTCTCCCTGCATGAATATTATTTTCAGATTACGCAACATGCGTACCAAAATTTCGTGCGGTTGCGCATTTTGCAAATATGGCTGTAGCGATATTTTCTTTTCTTGGCCCTGATTGGGCGCGTGTCGCAAATACGGCTCCAGTCGCTCTTCCAGCTGTTCGTACGACAGGCTGACCCCATTCAGCGGGTCAATGATGATATCGCCGGACGGGACCGTTAACTTCATCAAAAAATGCCCCGGGAAGGAAATGCCGCGCACTGACAAGCCGACCTGCTGCGCCAATTCAATGTATACAACAGCCAGGGAAATCGGAATTCCGCGCCGTGAGGCAATAACGCGTTGCAGGTAGCTATTGTCCGGATCGTAATAATTATTGACGTTGCTAGCGAAGCCCAACTCTTGGAAAAAGAAATGATTCAGCAGTTGTAGCTTTTGGATCAGTGAGGCGTCGGAGTGCATGCGTTGCCGCAATATATTTGCAAACTGGTCCAACTCGATTTGCGCTGCCGTCAAGTCCAGCTCTGGATAAGCATCTTGCGCGATCGCAAGTGCCGCTTCAAATAGCGGCACATCGTTGGCCTGTTGTACCAGCGTCGTAAAGTAGTCTAGGGACGAGATCTTCATAGTGTCCATGCTACCAAAATATGTTCAAGGTCGTTTAGCTGAATGGTCAGCGCGAGATCCGTTTGAAATCGCGAAAGCGGAATCCCATTGCGAGCAATGCCCCGAAATAGGCGACCCCGCAGGCTGCAAGGACGACCAGCAATGCGCCGACGCGTGCTATGGAACTGGTATGGCCGACCCAGTTGAATTGGGCCGCACTCCATAGCGCGACCGCGGCCATGAGAAGGAGCGCGCCAAGCAGGCGCATAAAATATAAAATCCAACCTTTTTCCGGTTTGTAAATGCCACGACGGAGCAGGCTCCACAGCAGCAGGCCGGCATTCAGGCAGGCGCCGATACTGATTGACAGCGCTAGCCCGGCAACTGCAAAAATGGGGACAAAAATAGAGTTCATCAGCTGCGTGGCAATCAACACCCCGATGGCAATTTTGACGGGGGTTTTGATATCTTGTTTGGCGTAAAAGCCGGGCGCCAGAATTTTGACGACAATCAGACCAATCAAACCGACGCCATAAGCGATCAGAATTCTGCTGGTCATGGCGACCGAGATGGCGTCGAATTTTCCGTGATGAAACAACGTCGCCGTTAGCGGAACGGATAGGGTGGCAAGCCCGACCGCAGAAGGTAGCGCCAGCAGGAAGGTCAGTCGTAAGCCCCAGTCCAGTAGCGACGAGTATTCGCCATGATCGGCGGCGGCGTTGGCTTTGGACAGGCTGGGCAGCAATATCGTGCCGAGTGCAACGCCCAGCAGCGCTGTCGGGAATTCCATCAGGCGATCGCCATACGATAACCAGGAGACGCTACCGTGTGGCAGGCGTGATGCAATATTTGTATTGATCATCAGACTGATCTGGGCGGCGGAGACAGCAAAGACCGCAGGCCCCATTTTTTTGAGTACGCGTCTCACACCGCTGTCACGCAGACCGACAAAGGGGTTAAACATAATGCGCGGAAGCATGCCGATTTTGCGTAGCGCCGGGATTTGAATCGCCACTTGCAATATGCCGCCGACCAGTACCGCCAAAGCCATTGAGTAGACTGGCTGTGCCATGTAGGGCGCGACGAAAAGCGAAGCGACGATGAATGCCAGATTCAACAGGACGGAAGTGAGCGCCGGGATTTTGAATTCGTGCCAGGTATTCAGAATGCCGCCCGCCAATGCCACAAATGACATGAAGCCGATATACGGGAACATGATGCGTGTCATCACTACCGACGCATTGAACGCGTGCGGATCATTTTTCAGGCCGGTTGCAATAAAATAAATGAGCAACGGTGATCCGAGGATGCCGATGATGCAGGTAAACAGCATCGCCCACGTCATGACGGTGGCAACATGATCGACCAGGTGCTTGGTCGCGTCCTGACCTTTCTTGTTTTTGTATTCGCCCAGAATTGGCACAAAAGCTTGGGAAAAAGCACCTTCTGCGAATAATCGACGCAATAAATTAGGGATGCGGAAGGCGATATTAAATGCGTCGGTGTAGGCTGAGGCGCCAAAAGTAGACGCAAATAAAATTTCGCGAATCAGGCCCGCCACACGCGACAACATCGTCATGCCAGAGACGGTGGCAAGCGTTTTATGCAAGTTCATGGAGCGGCATTATAGCCGCTGATGTTGCCGGCACACAGCTTTGTCACAAAGCCTTGCGGGTTGGTGTGTCGCGGCGGTATCTGTATATCGACTATATGCAATGGCTTAGGCCGATGGGGCCAGCTGCGCCGTCAATCCCTGTGGGAAATTAATGGAAAGATATTTTTCTGCGATCGGGCGCTATGCTTGTTGCCGGGCGACCGCAAAATGCGGAGACAGTCAAGATTGATTTGCCCATTGCTAAAAATGTGGTTATAATCCGTGGCTTTACAGAATTCTGCGTCGCGGTCTGGTTTGTTTTGCCGCGTAAGCATTCCCGACCTCGTTTTAGGAAATATAAATGGCAAATACCGCACAAGCACGTAAGCGTGCTCGTCAAGCAGTCGCTCAAAACCTGCATAATTCCAGCCAGCGCTCGACTCTGCGTACAGCAATCAAAGCTGCTCGTAAGGCAATTGCTGGTGGCGACAAAGCTGCTGCAACTCTGGTTCTGCAAAATTCCGTGTCGACTATCGACCGTATTGCAGACAAGAAAATCATTCACAAGAACAAAGCGGCACGTCACAAGAGCCGTCTGAACGCAGCTCTGAAGGCACTGGCAGCGTAAGCATATAGACCGTCGGCTAGTCTGGCGGTTATTGCTGAATACAAAGAAATCCCTGGATAACTTCGGTTATCCAGGGATTTTCCTTTTTATTTTCACTTCGCGCAGCATGCGGCCGTTGGGCGAAGCCTCGCCGGGCCCAGGCCGATCAAATCTGTGGCATACGAACTACTGGGCTCCCCCGTTGGGATAAAGTCGGCTAGCGTATATCGCATATTCGGACTAGCTCGATAGGCCTGAGCACTGACTATGGTTGCGGCAAACCTTCAATCACCGTACCGGGTTTGAGGTGTCTTTGCTTGAACCAGCCTTGATTCATTTCCAGCGCATAGAACGCAGCTTTTTCAGCGCAGTGTGAATCCAGGGTCTGCGCCTTCATCTCTTCTATGTTGATGATTGCGCCTTTTTTGTCCAGAAAAGCAACGGATAGCGGGATCAGCGTGTTCTTCATCCACATGCAGACGCCAGCCGGCGCGTCAAATACAAACACCATTCCTTCGTTAGGTGCCATCTGTTTGCGGAACATTAATCCCTGTTCACGCTGCGCTTCGTTCGAAGCAACTTCGGCGTTGATCAGGTGTATGCCGGCATTTAGTGAAATAACTGGGAAGCGCTGACTTTGCTGAGCAGCTACAGTTGGGATAACACCGAAAGTGGCGCTTAGGACTGCCAGTACGAATGCCGTGACGGCTAGAGGTGCGCGATATCTACTCATGTTGATAGGGTCCTTTTTTTGATTCAAAGGATTATACAGAGTGGTTGCATCGAGAGGGTGGTGAGGTAGCCATACGGAAAAGAATGGTATTGATGCAAGATTGCATTTTCGTATCTAGAAACTGGCGGCAATAAAAAAGACAGGCAGCGCCTGTCTTTTTTATTGAAGCTGATGCCTGAATTACTTGGCAGGAGCAGCAGGAGCATCAGCAGCTGGCGCGGCGTCAGCTGGAGCAGCTTTAGCTTTGGCTTTGTGCGCTTTTTTGTGTGCTACTTTCTTTACTGCTTTTTTAGCAGGAGCTGGAGCTGCAGCAGCAGGAGCGTCTGCAGCTGGAGCAGCAGCAGGAGCGGCAGCATCAGCAGCGAAAACGGAAGTTGCGAACAGGCCAGCTACCAAAACAGCGATCAGTTTAGACATTTTAGAATCCTTTTGATTATTAATCATGTAAGTGCATCGATGATTCATTCGAATCACTGACATTAACGGTGAGGTTGGCATCTGGTTGACAGGCTTTTTTGAAAAAAAGCAAAAAATAATGTTTTTCATAAACATGCAGGCTGGCCGCACGTCATCTGCGAAGAAAGCGACAGCGACATTCTTTAGCCAGTTAGTCTTTCTTCAGGCGAGTCAGCTCAGATGGATCGATTTCGCTGAACTCACCAGGCCAAAGCGGATGACTTTCCAAGGAAATTTTCCCGATGGCGATCCGGACCAAGCGTAGCGTTGGCAAGCCAACTGCTCCTGTCATCCGTCGTACTTGTCGATTCTTGCCTTCGGTGATGGTCAGCGCCAACCAACTGGTGGGCTTATCGAGTCGTTCGCGGATTGGCGGGGTGCGCGGCCATAACCAGCCCGGTGCTTCAATTTTCCGCACTTCACATGGTTGTGTCACAAAGTCGCCCAGATCAAGTCCGTTTCGCAACTGACTCAGCATTTCCTTGTCAGGAATGCCTTCGACTTGGGTTAAGTAAGTTTTCGGTTGCTTAAGGGCGGGATGACTGATGTTGTGTTGTAGCTTGCCATCGTCGGTCAGCAATAGTAACCCCTCACTGTCGGCATCAAGCCGTCCTGCCGGGTAAATGTTCGGGATGGTGAGATAGTCAGCCAGGGTCTCGCGTGTCGGGTGCGGTGAGAACTGGCACATTACCTGAAAAGGTTTGTTGAATAGGATGAGAGGCATGCCGTAGTGTCGCAAAAATGTAGCGCCTAGTAAAATACTAGTGCATAATACGAAATGACTGTCTTATGTCTTATATAAGACTAGGCTTAATGTGAAAGCTAAGCATTCGAGCCGACCTTTTCGCCTTAACTCTGGAGATACCGAATGTCCCAACATATCAAAGTGCCTGCTGAAGGCAAAAAAATCACCGTTAACGCCGATTATTCGATCAATGTTCCAGACAACCCAATCATTCCTTACATCGAAGGCGATGGCACCGGTGTGGATATCAGCCCGGTCATGATCAAGGTCGTGGATGCGGCGGTTGCCAAAGCTTACGCTGGCAAGCGCAAGATCAGTTGGATGGAAGTGTATGCCGGTGAAAAGTCGACCAACGTCTATGGTCCTGATGTCTGGCTGCCGGAAGAAACCCTGGCTGCTATCAAGGACTACGTCGTTTCGATCAAAGGCCCGTTGACTACCCCGGTTGGCGGCGGTATCCGTTCGCTGAACGTGGCATTGCGTCAGGAACTCGATCTGTACGTTTGTCTGCGCCCAGTGCGTTATTTCAAAGGCGTGCCATCGCCAGTGCGTGAGCCGGAAAAAACTGACATGGTGATTTTCCGTGAGAACTCAGAAGACATTTACGCTGGTATCGAATGGCAAGAAGGCAGCGAGGGCGCCAAGAAGCTGATCGATTTCCTGATCAAGGAAATGGGCGTCAAGAAGATTCGTTTCCCGGAAACATCCGGTATCGGCATCAAGCCAGTATCGCGTGAAGGTACCGAACGTCTGGTGCGCAAGGCGATTCAATACGCAATCGACAATGACAAGCCTTCCGTGACCATTGTTCACAAGGGCAACATCATGAAGTTCACCGAAGGTGGCTTCCGTGATTGGGCATATGCATTGGCGCAAAAAGAATTCGGTGCAGAGTTGATTGATGGCGGTCCATGGGCGAAATTCAAGAACCCTAAGACCGGTCGCGAAATCATCGTCAAGGATTCGATCGCTGATGCGTTCCTGCAACAGATTCTATTGCGTCCAAACGAGTACAGTGTGATTGCAACGCTGAACCTGAACGGCGACTATATTTCTGACGCGCTGGCAGCGCAAGTTGGCGGTATCGGTATTGCCCCGGGCGCTAACTTGTCGGACTCCGTTGCGATGTTTGAAGCAACCCACGGTACCGCACCAAAATATGCCGGCAAAGATTATGTGAACCCAGGGTCGCTGATTCTGTCGGCTGAAATGATGTTGCGTCACATGGGCTGGCTGGAAGCCGCTGACCTGATCATCGCATCGATGCAAAAATCGATTTCGTCGAAAAAAGTCACTTACGACTTCGCCCGCCTGATGGAAGGCGCGACACAAGTTTCGTGCTCGGGCTTTGGCGACGTGTTGATCGAGAACATGTAAATCAGTAAAGCGATATGAAATATGAAAAGGCCGGAACCTAGTTCTGGCTTTTTTTTGCCTGTTGCGGGGCTTGCGTAATTTACGCGGTCAGCACATAAAAAAACCCCACCGAAGTGGGGCTTTTTACAAAAAGCATCTTAGGTTCATTAAGGTGCTTGAATGTTAGAAGCTTGCTTGCCTTTAGGGCCTTGCGTGACTTCGAACTGTACTTTTTGACCTTCTTTGAGGGTCTTGAAGCCGTTCATCTGGATTGCGGAAAAGTGTGCGAACAAATCTTCACCGCCATCATCTGGAGTGATAAAGCCGAAGCCTTTAGAGTCGTTGAACCACTTGACTGTACCTGTTGCCATAAAATAGCGTCTTTCAAATAATGACTAATCACACGAGCCGTAAAAGCAAGAAGCCTCGCGTAACGCTGCCCCTTCTAAAACTTGCTCACTTCTATTAACAAGTAAAACGTACTCATCAATGAATGTCATTCTTCTCGTTAAAAAAAGAAAAGTCAAGTGAATTTGTTGCCGCTAATCAAGCCGATGATTTCGGTCACGTTTTTCTTCCAGAAACCGCTCTTGAATTCTATCGTTGTAACGTCATCTGCATTGCAGTGAGAAAGCGCGTACTATTAAATTAATTTGGATTTAGCTCAGTGCCTCGCAGCGAGATTGTGCTGCGCATCTGTATGAACGATTTAGAATAGACGCATGGTAACCAAGCATGAAGATGGAACGGTAGCGACGCGACAGGAGCAAAAGCTCAAGCCGCCCCCTATGTATCAGGTATTTTTGTTGAATGATGATTTCACACCGATGGAATTCGTCGTTGCTGTGATTCAGGAATACTTCAACAAGGATCGCGAGACTGCGACGCAGATTATGCTCAAAGTGCATCGCGAAGGTAAAGGCATGTGTGGTGTGTTCTCGAAAGATATCGCGTCCACAAAAGTCGATTTAGTATTAACGCACGCGCGAAAAGCAGGACATCCCCTGCAATGCGTGATGGAGGAAGCATGATTGCGCAGGAATTGGAAGTAAGTTTGCACATGGCTTTTGTTGAGGCCCGACAAGCACGACACGAGTTCATCACTGTGGAGCATCTGCTGCTGGCGCTGCTGGACAACCCATCGGCGGCAGAAGTGCTGCGCGCGTGTGCTGGCAACATTGAAGATCTGCGCAAGACGTTGACGATTTTCATCGGTGACAACACGCCCACGGTACCGGGCTCGGGCGAAGTCGACACGCAGCCGACACTGGGCTTTCAGCGCGTCATCCAGCGCGCGATCATGCATGTGCAGTCGGCTTCCAACGGCAAGAAGGAAGTCACTGGTGCCAACGTGCTGGTAGCCATCTTCGGCGAGAAAGATTCGCATGCCGTTTATTATCTGCATCAGCAGGGCGTGACGCGCCTGGATGTCGTGAATTTCATTTCGCACGGCGTACGCAAGGATCAGGTCGGCGATGTACAGAAATCTTCGGAAGGTGTGGAAGAGGTGCAGGCCGAAGGTCAGCAAAAAGAAAGTCCGTTAGACCAATTTACGCAAAACCTGAACAAGCTGGCGTCCGAAGGCAAGATCGATCCGCTGATAGGTCGCGAGTTTGAAGTGGAGCGGGTGATCCAGACTTTGTGCCGTCGCCGCAAAAACAATCCATTGCTGGTCGGTGAAGCCGGCGTGGGCAAGACGGCTATCGCCGAGGGCCTGGCATGGCGGATCACACAAGGCGATGTCCCCGAAATTTTGAGCAATGCGATTGTCTACTCGCTGGATATGGGCGCGTTGCTGGCCGGCACTAAATATCGTGGCGATTTCGAGCAGCGTCTGAAAGCGGTGCTCAAGCAGTTGAAAGACAGCGAACACGGTATTTTGTTTATCGATGAAATCCACACCATCATCGGTGCCGGTTCTGCCTCGGGCGGTACGCTGGACGCATCGAATTTGTTGAAACCGGCGCTCTCCAGCGGCCAGCTGAAATGTATCGGTGCGACCACTTACACTGAATTCCGCGGCGTCTTCGAGAAAGATCATGCGCTCTCACGTCGTTTCCAGAAGATCGATGTTAACGAGCCGACAGTCGAACAAACCGTACAAATTTTACGCGGCTTGAAATCCCGCTTTGAAGAGCATCATGGCGTTAAGTATTCGGCGATTGCGCTGACTACCGCAGCCGAGTTGGCGGCGCGCTTTATCAATGATCGTCACTTGCCGGACAAGGCCATCGACGTGATTGACGAAGCGGGTGCGGCGCAACGCGTGTTGCCGAAGTCGAAGCAAAAGAAAACCATCGGCAAAACCGAGATTGAAGACATCATTTCGAAGATCGCTCGGATTCCGCCGCAAACAGTCAATCAGGATGATCGCAGCAAGCTGAAGACCATAGACCGTGATTTGCGAAATGTGGTGTTCGGTCAGGATCCCGCAATTGATGCGTTGGCATCAGCGATCAAGATGGCGCGTGCCGGCCTCGGCAAGACCGACCGGCCAATTGGCTCGTTCTTGTTCTCTGGCCCGACCGGGGTAGGCAAAACCGAAGTGGCGAAGCAACTGGCCTTCATCCTGGGTATCGAGCTGATTCGTTTCGATATGTCGGAATACATGGAGCGTCACGCGGTCAGTCGTCTGATTGGTGCGCCACCGGGTTATGTCGGGTTCGACCAGGGTGGCTTGTTGACCGAGGCTGTGACCAAGAAACCGCACGCGGTGCTGCTGCTCGACGAAGTCGAAAAAGCCCATCCGGACATTTTCAATATTCTGTTGCAGGTGATGGATCACGGCACGCTGACCGATAACAATGGACGCAAGGCGGACTTCCGCAATGTGATCATTATTATGACCACCAATGCTGGTGCAGAGAGTCTGCAGAAGCGTACCATCGGTTTCACCGAGAAGAAGGAAGCCGGCGATGAGATGGCGGATATCAAGCGGATGTTCACGCCAGAGTTCCGTAACCGCATTGACTCGATCATCAGCTTCCGCGCTCTGGATGAGGAAGTCATCCTGCGCGTGGTCGATAAATTCCTGATGCAACTGGAAGAGCAATTGCACGAGAAGAAGGTGGAAGCAGTCTTCTCCGAGAATTTGCGTAAATTCCTGGCGCGGAAAGGTTTTGATCCGCTGATGGGCGCACGACCGATGTCACGTTTGATTCAGGACATGATACGTAAGGCGCTGGCCGATGAACTGTTGTTTGGCAAGCTGGTTGCCGGTGGCCGGGTTACGGTTGATCTGGACGAGAAAGATCAGATCAAACTGGAATTTCCGGCAAAGAACTCCGCCAAGCCGGCAACGCCCCAAGAAACGGTTGAGGTTGAATAGTGGTGGTGAGATAGTATCCAGACCGCCGTTGCCGAATGAAAAAGCCCGAGTTCACGTCCGTGATTCGGGCTTTTTAACAGATCTGGAAATATATCAGCAATGCTTTAGCGACGGGACTATGGCGAATCCAGCGCACCAGATGGCCGGTGCGCGATGCGGTCGGACATCAAGGAATCAGAGACGTACCAACAGCTTGCTTGGCATCGATATCCGAGATGGTTTTCTGGATGATTGCCATACGCGCAGCAGTGGCGGGATGGATCGCGGTATGGCCGTTTGGTACGCTGCCTGGATATTGCGATGCCAGGCGTTGCCAGAACGCCGCTGCATTATCGACGTGATAGCCAGCGCGCGCCACCATGTACAGTGCAAGTTTGTCCGCGGCGACATCAAGTTGCTGGGTATACGGTTTGACGCCGGCACTGCCTGATAGCGAACCGGTATCGGGGCGCAGACGTATCAGGTTGTCGATAATCCCGCTCATGGTGGCGGTCATGCGTTGTTTCACCACGTGCATCAACGAGTTATGCGCCATTTCGCGGGCGATGACATACGCGAGTTCGTCATCAGTCTGGGCGAATTTCAACAGCCCTGATGTAATCAGGACACGGCGTCCATCGGCATAACTGTTGACGTTATCGGTATTGCCTAATTCGATGCCAAAGGCGCAGGCCCGGGTCAGCGGTACGCTGAGGCTGACGTCTTGCCCATTCCGCGTCAATCCCAGATCAATCGTAGTGCGCCGACTGACCAATGGTCCAAGCATCAATGCCGCTTCTCGTTCGGCATTCGGGCCTTGGGGGACCGGTTTGCCTTGAATTGCGGTGAGTAGATCGCCAGGTTTGACGCCAGCCTGTGCCGCACCGCTACCAGCCAATACGCCAGTCACCTGCAGTTGGTCGGTCAGGCCTAAAGAAGCTTGTGCCGCTTCAACGAATTCGGTTGAATAAGAATATTTTGTTTTTGCAGTAAAGCCGAGCAGGTTGCGCGCATTGTTGCGGCAAAGCACTGCGTTATTTACCAACAATGGCGCTGCTACAGCGTACAGGCGGTCCTGCTGCGTCACCAGTGCGCGAAGTTCTGTTTGTTGCGGAGTTGTCGGCGCCTTGATTGGACGCGATGTCGGCTGCGGTGCTGGTTGCGTTTTGCCAGTGGTTGGCGGCGCTGTTGCGACACCGTTTGGCTGTTGTGTTGCGCAGGCGGTCAGCAAGACGAGTGGTAACGCCACAGCATAGCGCTTCATTTCAAACCATTTGCCATAGCTGGTTGCCTTCATAGATTTCTCCATCAGTGTTTCCCGGTGCTACCGAAGCCGCCGGCGCCACGTTCGCTGCTGTCGAATTCTGCCACGACGTTAAAACCGACACGCATTACCGGTACTACGATGAGTTGCGCCAGACGTTCCATTGGATGTAGAACGAATTCAGCCGCGCCACGATTCCAGGTCGAAACCATCAGCTGGCCCTGATAATCCGAGTCGATCAACCCGACCAGATTGCCTAGAACGATGCCATGTTTATGGCCCAGACCGCTACGCGGCAAGATCATTGCGGCATATGCCGGATCGCCGATGTGAACCGCCAGGCCGGTCGGGATCAAATGCGTTTCGCCCGGCTTGATGGTCAGTGGTGCATCGAGGCAGGCACGCAAATCCAGGCCGGCACTACCTTCGGTTGCGTAAGCCGGCAATTGATCCTGCATGCGTGGATCGAGAATTTTTACGTCTATTGTTTTCATGTAATAAATCTATCGGCTCATTATCTGTTGAGAAAGGTGGCTGAAATCGCCGTCCAAACGGCCATTCAGCGATGGCAGCGGGAAGGTGGCGATTCAAGCGAGGCGTACCGCAATTTCCGCAATTAGCTGACGTGCCAGTTGCAGCTTGTTGGCGCGAGGCAAACTGGTATGACCTTGGACGTCGAATAGTACGAGTTGGTTCTCGTCTTTGCCAAATGTATCGTGGCCGATATTCCCAACCAATAGCGGCACATTTTTCTTTTTGCGTTTTGTTTCGGCAAATTGCAGCAGATTTTCAGATTCTGCGGCAAAGCCGACACAGTAAGGTCGCTGTGGCAAAGGCAGTGCGGCGACTGTCGCGAGAATATCCGGATTTTGCGCGAACACCAGTTCCGGGGTGCTGCCATCGGGATTTTTTTTCAGTTTTTGGTCGCTGGCATTGGCGACATACCAATCCGCGACCGCTGCGACCGCCACAAAAATATCCTGGCGGGCGACGTGCGACAGCACAGCATCGTGCATTTGCTGGGCGCTGAGGACGTCAATGCGTTGCACGCCGTATGGCGTCGGTAGTGCGGTTGGGCCGGAGATCAGCATGACTTCGGCACCGGCTTCACGCGCGGCGCGGGCAATCGCATAGCCCATTTTTCCGGACGAAAGATTGGTAATGCCGCGCACCGGATCAATCGCTTCAAACGTCGGGCCGGCGGTGAGCAGCAGGCGTTTTCCTTTTAGCGCTTTGGGTTGAAAGAAGGCGACGACTTCTTCCAGCAATTGGTCGGCTTCGAGGATCCGGCCCAGACCGAATTCACCACAGGCTTGTTCGCCCGCAGCGGGGCCGAGCAACTGGATACCATCCGCGAGCAACTGCCTGGCATTGCGTTGCGTCGCCGGGTTTTGCCACATCTCGACGTTCATCGCCGGTGCCACCAATAATCGCAAAGTTGCTTGTCGCGCCACGCACAGAGTCGAGAGCAAGTCATCGCACACGCCATGCGCCAGCTTCGCCATAAAGTCAGCGGAGCAGGGCGCAATCACGATTGCATCGGCGTCGCGCGTCAGGTCGATGTGCGGCATGTTATTGCCGATGCGCGCGTCCCACTGATCGGTAAATACCGGTTGTCCCGACAAGCCCTGCATCGTTACCGGCGTAATGAATTGCAGTGCGCCCTGGGTCATGACGACTTGTACCGATGCGCCTGCCTTGATTAATGCGCGTGTGAATTCGGCCGCCTTGTAGCAGGCAATGCCTCCGGTCAGGCCGAGTACGATTTTTTTACCAGCGAGATCCATCATTACTCCCGGGATAAAACAGTCTGAAACCATTTGCTGCAATTCGCCTATTTATTCACGCGACGCAACTCATCTATGACGAACAATACCGCGCCTATGCAAATCGCGCTATCGGCGATATTGAATGCGGGCCAATGCCAGCGGCCAATGTAAATATCCAGAAAATCGATCACATGACCATAGGCGATACGGTCAGTGACGTTGCCGAGCGCGCCACCGAGTATCAGTGACAGCGATGTACAAAACATGCGCTGACCGGCGTGGCGCTTCAGAAGGAACGTAATGAAGATCGCGGCCGCGATGCCAACTGCAGTGAACAGATAGCGCTGCCAGCCGGAAGCAGAGCCGAGGAAACTGAATGCGGCGCCCGGGTTGTACACCAATACCAGATTGAAGAAACTGGTGACCGCACGCGATTCGCCATAACTGAACATGCGCGTGATGGTGACCTTGGACAATTGGTCGATCAGAATCACGATAGCTGCGATGCCCATCCAGGGCAGCAGGCCGGCGCTTAATTTGGAGGAGGATGCGGAAGAACGTTTTTTAGTGGCCATAGATGTGGGTTTCAGCAAGCGAGAGTGGTGGCGACCTGAGAGCCCTGTGGGCTGACTTCAGGCCGCAGGGGCAGACTAGGCGAAATGACGTTCTTCACCGCTGCCGAACAGGTTGGAAACGCAACGGCCGCACAGACCCGCGTGCTCGGCATGGCTACCGACATCGGCACGATAGTGCCAGCAGCGCTCGCATTTCTGTTGTGTCGATGGCGTCACCAGAATTGCTTCTTCAGCTTCCGATGCGACTTCGGTGACGGTTGCTGCCGAGGTGATCAGGACAAATTTCAGATCGTCGCCAAGACTGTTCAACAACGCATACTTGCCGGCGCTGACCTTCAGCTCTACTTCCGCTTGCAGCGATGAACCGATGCCGCCGGCAGCGCGCACTTCTTCGAGTTGTTTGGTGACGTCGGCACGCAAAGTACGCAGTGCGCTGAACTTTTCGATCAATGCCGCGGCGTCGTCAATCACCGGCAGCGTGTAATAGGTCTGCGTGAATATCGTTTCGTCGCTTTCAGCGTAAGCATCTTTGCTGGCAAAGAACGACCAGGCTTCTTCGGCGGTAAATGACAGGGTTGGTGCAATCAGGCGCAGCAAGGCTTGCGTGATATGCCAGATTGCAGTTTGCGCTGAGCGTCGTGCCTGCGAGGTGACGCCACCGGTGTACAGGCGATCTTTCAGGATGTCGAGGTAGAAGCCACCCAGATCTTCCGAACAATACATCTGTAATTTCGAGATGACCGGATGGAACTCGTAGTCTTCGTAATGTTGCAGAATGTCGGCCTGCAATTGGGTCATGCTGGCGATCGCGTAGCGGTCGATTTCCAGCAACCCGGCGATTGGCTGAGCATCGGTCAATGGATTGAAATCGGACGTGTTGGCCAGCAGGAAACGCAGTGTGTTACGGATGCGGCGATAGGATTCAGTCACGCGTTTCAGGATCTCGTCGGAGATCGTGATTTCGCCGGAATAATCGCTGGACGCCACCCACAGGCGCAGGATTTCGGCGCCAAGTGTGTCCGATACTTTCTGTGGCTCGATGCCGTTCTTGAGCGACTTCGACATCTTCTTGCCTTCGCCGTCGACCACAAAGCCGTGTGTCAGCAATGCTTTGTAGGGCGCACGGCCATTCAGCATCGACGAGGTCAGCAACGAAGAGTGGAACCAGCCGCGATGCTGGTCCGAACCTTCCAGATACAGATCCGCCGGGAATTGCGATTGCAATTTATGCGATCCACGCAATACGGTTTGATGCGTCAGGCCGGAGTCAAACCAGACGTCCAGCGTGTCCCGGTTTTTCAGGTACAGGTCAGCTTCATCGCCGAGCAGCTCTTTCGGGTCGAGTGCTTGCCACGCTTCGATACCGCTTTTTTCGATACGCTGCGCAATTTGTTCCAGCAGTTCGGCGGTGCGCGGATGCAGTTCGCCGGTTTCCTTATGGACGAAGAAGGCCATCGGCACGCCCCATTGACGTTGGCGTGACAGCGTCCAGTCGGGGCGATTGGCGATCATGCCGTGCAGGCGCGCCTTGCCCCATGCCGGGAAAAAGGAGGTGTCTTCAATCGCTTGAATTGCCGTCTTGCGCAAGCTGTCTCCGCCATCTTCTGGCGTGTTATCCATGCTGGCAAACCACTGCGACGTTGCGCGGTAGATGATCGGCGTTTTATGCCGCCAGCAATGCATGTAGCTGTGATCGGACATCTCCAGTTTGAACAGCGAGCCGACTTCTTCCAGTTTGCTGCAGATCGGCTTCGACGCTTCCCAGATCGTCATGCCACTGAACAATGGCAACGATGACGCATAGCGCCCATCGCCCATTACCGGGCTGATGATGTCGTCGTCCTTCAGGCCATGCGCTTTACATGAAATAAAGTCTTCGATACCGTAGGCAGGCGCCGAGTGAACGATACCGGTACCGCTATCGGTGGTGACGTAATCGCCCAGGTAAACCGGCGACAAACGGTCGTAGCCGGGATCTGCGCTGGCCAGCGGATGCCTGAAATTGATCAGGGACAGCGCTGCGCCGTGACAGGTGGCGATGACGCTGCCTTCAAGACCGTAACGTTGCAGACACGCAGCGACCAGATCGTGCGCCAGGAGCAGCAATAACGGTTCGCCGTTACGCGTGGTTTGCACCAGTGCGTACTCCAGCTCCGGATGGACGTTAAGCGCCTGGTTGGACGGGATGGTCCATGGCGTGGTGGTCCAGATGACGACATAACCCTTATCGGTCGGCAATTTCGCCAGGCCGAACGCGGCAGCCAGTTTTTCCGGTTCGGCAAACGGGAACCCGACGTCAATCGATGGATCGCGCTTGTCCTGGTATTCGACTTCCGCTTCAGCCAGCGCCGAGCCGCAGTCGAAACACCAGTTGACCGGCTTCAGGCCGCGATATACGTAACCCTTTTCCAGTATCGTGCCGAGCGCGCGCAACTCATCGGCTTCGTTGCTGAAGTTCATCGTCTTGTACGGATTGTCCCACTCGCCCAACACGCCGAGCCGGATGAAGTCTTTGCGTTGCAAGTCGATCTGTTCGTTGGCGTACGCGCGTGCTTTCGCTTGCACTTCCGCGACCGGCAAATTCTTGCCGTATTTCTTTTCGATCTGGATTTCAATCGGCATGCCATGGCAGTCCCAGCCCGGCACGTAGTGCGCGTCAAAGCCAGCCATATTGCGGGCTTTGACGATCATGTCTTTGAGGATTTTGTTAACTGCGTGACCAAGATGGATTTCGCCGTTGGCATACGGCGGGCCGTCATGCAGGATAAATTTCGGGCGCGCTTGGGAAGCCTTGCGAATCCGCTCGTAGACCTTTTTTTCTTGCCACTGCTTAACCCATTGCGGTTCGCGCTTGGCAAGGTCGCCGCGCATCGGGAAAGCGGTTTCGGTCATGTTGACCGGATACTTGCTTTGCGGTTTGGCTGCTTTTGCGGCCTTATTGCTGTCTGGCTTAGGTGTTTGAGTTGGCTGGTCGGACATAATTTTTCTTCAATGGAATTCAGTGGACGTCTGCGGCAAAGTGGTGGTCTGTGAGACTACAGCAATGGCACCAATATGAGTCTGCCGGACGCGGGAAATCGAAGCGAGGCGGCTTGCAAGCGGACTGCGTCAAATTCGGTCGGTCGCAGAAATCGCGGCGCTATCCTGCTGGCGGAAATAGTCGCGCGCATTCTCGACATCGCGCTCGATCGCTACCGTCAAGGTCGGTAGATCGACGTACTTCTCTTCATCGCGCAGTTTGTGCAAAAACTCAACCGTCACCAACTTGCCGTAACAGTCTCCGCTGTAGTCGAGGATAAAGGCTTCCAGCAGTACTCGCCCGCTTTTGTCGACAGTGGGGCGGGTGCCGATGCTGGCCACGGCCGGTAGCGGCTGTTCCGTCAGACCGTGTACGCGCACCACGAAGATGCCGGACAGTGCAGGTTGTTTATGGTGGACACGCAAATTCAAGGTCGGAAAACCGATCGCCCGCCCCAGCTTTTTCCCGTGAACAACGTGTCCGGATATCGAATATGGATGGCCGAGCAAGGTACGCGCTTGAGCGAAGTCGCCGGCTGCCAGCGCCGCCCGTACCGCAGACGATGAGACACGCGTGCCATCATTCATTACGTTGCGCAAGGTTTCAACCTGGAAACCATGTTTTTTACCAGCTTCGATCAGTGTCACGATATTGCCGGCACGGCGGGCGCCAAAGCAAAAATCTTCACCAACCATCAGCCATCTGACGTGCAAGCCTTGCACCAGTACTTTTTCGATAAAGTCTTGCGGCGAGAGGGAGGAAAAATGGGCGTTGAAATGTTCGACGATGACGCGGTCGATACCGGCTTGCTCCAGCGATTGCAACTTGTCGCGCAAATTGGCGACGCGGGTTGGCAAGTTGACCGGATGGTTCGACAGCTGCGCGAAAAATTCGCGCGGATGTGGCTCGAATGTCATGACTGCGGCATCCAGCGCCAAATCCGTGGCGGCTTTGCGCACGTGCGCGAGCAATACCTGATGGCCGCGATGTACGCCGTCAAAGTTGCCGATAGTTAACGCGCAGGGTGCACGCGATTCAGCATTGGGAAGTCCGCGAAATACCTTCATGGAAGTGACCGGGATAGGTGTTGCAAAACCATGGATTATAAATGCTTTCGAGGCTCAAGCCGCGCCTTGCATTCGAATGGTTGACGGATCTTCTTCAGTATCGGCCTGGAAACGCAGCAAAACAGATAAAAAAATCGCCCCTCGGGGCGATTTTTGCAGAAAGTTCATCTGAATCCGCTGACCGCTTAGCGGTTTCAGGTGTTTTTGTTGCCGCTCAGCAAGCTGCCCAGCATGCCTGCCAGATCTCCCAAGCCGCCACCAGCTGCCGGAACCTGGCCATTTGGTGTCAGCTTGTTAATTAACTCGGGAAGGATTTCTGATAAATGACCGGCGGCTTCGTCTTGGGACAGGCCGGCTGCCTGTGCCAGTTGTTCGAGGTGGCCACCACCCAATGCCTGTTGCACTTGATCAGCCGATACCGGCTGATTCTCGCCGTTGCCGACCCATGAATTCACCACATCAGAGAGTCCGGCATTCTGGAATTGACTCAGCAAGCCACCCAAACCGCCGGTACCTGATTGATTGGTGAGCATGCTCAGCGCCGCCTGGATCAGCATCGCCTTAGGATCGTTCGTTTGCGTTGCTTGCCCTTGGGCACCACCGATTGCGCCAAGCAAGCCGTCTAATAGCCCCATCATTTTCTCCTGAGTAAAAAGTGAACAACAAGTTGAGGCGGGTTGAAAGGTGATGCAAGCCTCGCCGTGCGCTACAACCAACGGCGTCATCTTACAACGCCGAAATGGGTTTGAGTAGTTGTCATATTGAAAGCATATGCTGCGAAATCAAGAGCTTGCCCCCCATAGCCTTTACATCTCGCCCCAGATCGCATTCAGCGCTGCCAGCGCCGCCAGGCCAGCCGTTTCGGTACGCAAAATCCGGGCTCCCATGGACAGCATCAAAGCGCCTTGTGCACAGGCCGTATTTTCCTCGGTCTCGGTAAAGCCGCCTTCCGGGCCGATCAGCAATGCCACCGATTGCGGTGGCTGATGGCGAGCCCAGTCCGATAACGACTCTTCACCACGGGGCGATAACAGAATCCGTTTATGTAAATCCTGTTGACCCAGCCATTCATTGAGCGAGGTGAGTGGCGCCAGATGAGGTAATCGATTGCGCCCGCTTTGTTCGGCTGCGGAAACAATCACCGCCTGCCAATGCGCCTGCTTCTTCTCGACCCGGTCAGCCGTCAGTCGCACCACGCAGCGTTGCGCAGATAGAGGCTGAATCGCCGCGGCACCCAGTTCAACCGCTTTTTCGATGATCCAGTCGAGCTTTGACGCTTCCGGCAACGCTTGTGCCAGCGTGATGACGTACGGCAATTCAACTTCGCGCGGCGAGAAGGTTTTGATGTCGACGCTGACGCGTTTTTTTTCGATACTGGCGATGGTGGAGGTGTACTCGCCACCCGCACCGTTAAATAATGTAATGGGCGAACCGAGCGCCAGACGCAGCACCTGGATGTGATGCGCGACCGGTTCCGGCAGCGCCAGGGTGGCACCAATTTCAAGCGGGGTGGAGACGTAGAAACGAGGCATAGGCTGAAAAAAGGTATGAGTGGGGCAGGGTCAGGCAGCTGCAAGATCGCTCAGTATGAAGGAGTATCGCGTAATCCGCCATTCCGGGCCGGCCGAATTTCGCATGCGTGGAATGGGCGAAGGTCTGCCCGAGTTGACGCAAGAACGCATCGCAATTGCAACGGCAGCGGCAGACACGCAACTTGAACGCGGCCGCGGATTGGCGTATGAAGCTCCGCATTTTACTTCCTGTGAATGGGTAAAATGCGGCCTGGCGGCGCGGAAATGAAGCGATGGCGGCGGCATTTTGGTAAAATATCGCGCTTTGCAGCCATCCATTTCCATTCCGCCGCTGGCTGCACCCCGTCCAATCATTGCCTAACCGTAAAAACCATGACCTCCACACTCCCGACCTCGAAGATGGCCAACGCGATCCGCGCCTTGGCAATGGATGCAGTACAAAAAGCCAATTCCGGCCATCCAGGCATGCCGATGGGCATGGCGGAAATCGCAGTGGCGCTGTGGGCCAAGCACTATCGCCACAATCCCGGCAATCCAAAGTGGATCAATCGCGATCGGTTTGTGTTGTCGAACGGTCATGGCTCGATGCTGCAATATGCGTTGTTGCACCTGACCGGCTACGATCTGCCGATGGATCAGCTGCGCAACTTCCGTCAAATGCATTCGAAGACACCGGGCCACCCGGAAGTTGACGTCACACCGGGTATCGAAACCACCACAGGTCCGCTGGGTCAGGGTTTGACCAACGCGGTCGGTATGGCATTGGCAGAAAAACTGCTGGCAGCCGAGTTCAACCGCCCAGGATTTCCGGTTGTCGATCACTACACTTACACCTTCGTCGGCGACGGTTGCCTGATGGAAGGCATCTCGCACGAAGCATGTTCGCTGGCCGGTACGCTGCGCCTGTCGAAACTGATCGTGATGTATGACGATAACGGGATCTCGATCGACGGTCACGTTGAAGGCTGGTTCAAGGATGACACCCCAAAACGCTTCGAAGCGTATGGCTGGAATGTGATCCGCAGTGTCGACGGTCACGATGTCGAAGCGGTGAATGCTGCCATCCATCAAGCCAAGCTGGCCGACAAGCCAACTTTGATCTGCTGCAAAACAATTATCGGCAAGGGTTCGCCAAATCTGGCTGGTACCGACAAGGTCCATGGCGCGGCATTGGGCGACAAAGAAATCGCCGCTGTGCGCGAAGTACTGGGCTGGGCTTCGGCGCCGTTTGAAATTCCTGCCGAGGTTTACGCGGCTTGGGATGCCAAGCCGCAAGGTCAACAGTTCGAAGCGCAGTGGGATGCCTTGTTCGCTGTCTACAGCGCCGAATTCCCGGCGCAGGCTGCTGAACTGACGCGCCGCATGAAGGGTGAATTGCCTGGCAATTTCGAACAGACGCTGAGTGCCTACGTCGCCACTTGCGTCGATAAGCAGGAAACCATCGCCACCCGTAAAGCCAGCCAAAACGCGATTCAGGCGCTGGCGCCGGTGTTGCCGGAATTCCTCGGCGGTTCGGCTGATTTGACCGGCTCGAACCTGACCAACTGGAAAGAATGTGTCGCAGTGCGTGCGGACCAGCCCGGCAACCATATCAACTATGGCGTGCGCGAATTCGGTATGAGCGCAATGATGAATGGCATCGCCTTGCATGGCGGCTACATTCCGTTTGGGGCGACCTTCCTGACCTTCTCCGATTACAGCCGGAATGCGTTGCGCATGGCATCGCTGATGAAGCTGCGGTCGATTTTCGTGTTCACGCATGACTCGATCGGCCTCGGCGAAGACGGCCCGACCCATCAATCGGTTGAACATGTATCGAGCCTGCGCCTGATCCCGCATCTGGATAACTGGCGTCCATGCGACACGGTTGAATCGGCGGTGGCATGGGGCCAGGCGGTCAAGCGCCAGGATGGCCCAAGCACATTGATTTTCTCGCGTCAGAACCTGGCTTATCAACCACGCGATGCAGCGCAAATCGCGAATATTCAGCGCGGCGGTTATGTGTTGAAAGACGCGCAAGATGCGAAAGCCATCATCATCGCGACCGGCTCCGAAGTGGATCTGGCTGTCAAGGCTGCGGACGCACTGGCGGCAGAGGGCATCGCAGTCCGCGTGGTGTCAATGCCAAGCACCGACGTTTTCGATCGTCAGGAAGCCGCTTATAAAGCTAGCGTGCTGGAGCGCGGTCTGCCGCGTGTCGCGGTCGAAGCGGGCGTCACTGCCGGCTGGCACAAGTACGTTGGTCTGGAAGGCGCTGTTGTCGGTATCGATACCTTCGGCGAGTCGGCACCGGCCGGCGTGCTGTTCAAGCACTTCGGTTTCACCGTTGAAAATGTGGTTGCCAAAGTCAAACTGACCATCGCATGAGCGTGGAGATACAGAAGGCCAGGAATGTTACTCGGGTAGCTGAGGTAACTGAGGTCACCGATTTCACCAACATCGTTGGTGATTTTTCGGTACGTCGCGCCACCGTCGCCGATGCGGCGGTGATCGCGGCAGTGCGCATCGACAGCTGGCGGGCCACTTATCGCGGCATTGTTCCTGATGCTTATCTGGATGGCATGAAAGTCGAAGAAAGCACAGCGCTGTGGACGCGCATACTGAATGCGGCTTCGGATGCCGCCTGTGTTTTCGTGGCTGAAATAAAGGGCGAAATTGTCGGCTTCGCAGCCGGCATGACGTTGCGTGAACCGAAGCTCGGCTTCGACAGCGAATTGACCGCGATTTATCTGATTCCATCGGTACAGCGCGCCGGTATCGGCCGCCGGCTGGTGGCACATGTGGCGGCAACGCTGGCAAGCGCCGGTGCCAACAGCATGCTGGTATGGGTGCTGGCGCAAAATAACATCGCCCGGGAATTTTATGCCAGGCTCGGTGCGGAACTGCTGACCGAGCAGGCATTTAGCTGGGATGAGCTGGATTTGCGGGAGGCTGGCTACGGCTGGCGCACGATACGAGTTAAGTGAAGGTGGTTTCTAGTAATCGCCTTAAATTATTGTTCATACCCTAGGAGAAAAGCATGACTATTCGCGTTGCAATTAATGGCTATGGCCGCATCGGCCGCAACATCCTCCGCGCGCATTACGAAGGCGGCAAAAAACATGACATCGAGATCGTCGCGATCAACGATCTGGGCGACCCGAAAACCAACGCACACCTGACCCAATACGATACGGCGCATGGCAAATTTCCAGGCACGGTAACGGTTGACGGCGATGCTATCGTCGTCAATGGCGACCGCATCAAAGTATTTGCGCAACGTAATCCGGCCGAGCTGCCATGGGGCGAGCTGAAGATTGACGTCGTGCTCGAATGCACCGGCTTCTTCACCACCAAGGAAAAAGCCAGCGCCCACATCCAGGGTGGCGCCAAGAAAGTCATCATCTCGGCACCCGGCGGCAAAGACGTTGACGCCACTGTCGTCTTCGGCGTCAATCACGACGTGTTGAAATCGAGCGACACCGTGATTTCGAACGCCTCTTGCACCACCAACTGCCTGGCACCGCTGGTCAAGCCGCTGAACGACAAAATCGGTGTCGTGAATGGCCTGATGACCACGATACATTCTTACACCAACGACCAGGTATTGACGGACGTCTATCACGAAGATTTGCGTCGCGCCCGTTCGGCCACCATGAGCATGATCCCGACCAAAACCGGTGCCGCTGCGGCAGTCGGCCTGGTATTGCCGGAACTTAACGGCAAGCTCGACGGCTTCGCGATTCGCGTGCCGACCATCAACGTTTCGCTGGTCGATCTGTCGTTCGTCTCTGCGCGCGAAACCACTGTTGACGAAGTCAATGCGATCCTGAAAGAAGCGTCGGAAGGTGCACTCAAGGGCGTCCTGACGTACAACGTCGAACCGCTGGTATCGGTCGATTTCAACCACAATCCGGCATCGTCGAATTTCGATGCGACATTGACTAAAGTGTCCGGTAGCCTGGTCAAAGTGTCGAGCTGGTACGACAACGAGTGGGGTTTCTCGAACCGCATGCTGGATACCACTGTGGCATTGATGTCAGCCAAGTAATCTGTACCAAACTGGTTGCTGCCAAAGAAGCCCCGCGAGTCGGGGCTTTTTTGCGCAAGAAAGCGAACGTATTTAAGTACCATCGCTTGGTACTAAGGCATTTGTTTATAATGCGGCTCACTTGGCAACGTCTGCCTGAATACGCAACACCAAAGACTTGATCCCAGAAAGCTTGCATGAGCGCACCCATTGTCGTTAGTTCCGCTGCATCGTATCCGCATGTCCCCGAGACCGCTTTCGGCATCTGGTTTTTGCAAACCAATGTCTGGACCTGGCATGTGCTTGAGCGGGCGATCAAGGATGTCGAGCGTTTGATTCCAACGCGCCGGGCGTCGTATCCGGTCGTGGTGGATGTGGGTTGCGGTTGGGGGCGTTCGCTGCCGAAATTGCACAAGCGTTTTGCGCCGCGGCGCTTGATCGGGATCGATGTCGATCCGGAAATGCTGCAAAAATCGGCGCAGGAAGCGCAACTCGCGGGCATCGAAGTCGAGTTGTTGCACGACACCAGTTCGGATCTGCCTTTTGACGACAACAGCGTCGATCTGCTGTTCTGTCATCAGACCTTTCATCACCTGATCGAGCAGGAGCAGGCCATCCAGGAATTTTTTCGGGTACTGAAGCCGGGCGGGGTGCTGTTGTTCGCCGAGTCGACCCGGCGGTATATTCATTCATGGCTTATCCGTTTGCTGTTTCGTCACCCGATGGCGGTGCAAAAAACCGCGCCTGAATATCTGGCGTTGATTCGCGCCAGCGGGTTTGAGGTTGCCGAACAATCGATTTCTTATCCTTACCTGTGGTGGAGCCGCGAGGATCTGGGATTGGCAGAAAGTGTATTCAGGATCGAGCCGGCACGCGAACGTGAAGAGACGCTGATTAATTTGGCGGCGGTGAAGCCGCCGATTTGATACAGTAGCGCTGAGTAGTGTCGATTGAGTCGTTTCTGAGCATGAGGAGTACGCATATGAACGCCGCCAGCACGATATTGCCTTGCGCCGAAATTGACGCTCTCAACGGTACGGACGCGATCCGATCCGGGGATTTCGAAACTATCGCGACCTCGCTGATACCATCCGACATGCATATTTTGCAGGGACGCCTGCGCTCGGATGGCATTCCGGCTTTCGTCGTAGATGCACATATGAGTCAGGTGCAATCGCTGTGGTCGATTGCAACCGGCGGCGTCCGACTACAGGTGCCATCGGCCTTTGTAGAACGGGCGCGCCAATTATTGGCAGAACTGGATGCAGGGCATTTGGCGTTGCGCGACGATGAAGAGGAGTTTGGCGTTGCGCCAAAGGAGTAAGTCGCCGTTACCAAAGCCAGAGCGGAAGACCCGCTCTTTAAGCCGGGAAAAATGGCGCTCTTCTCGCAATCGGTTTATGCCTGATCTGCATCTGTCACAAACACCGTCGCCAGCAATTTCTTCACCACCGTCATCTCGGACGCCACCCAATCCGGCGCCACGCGTGCGCGTTCGTCACCTTGCAGGCGGCGCTGATGTTGCAGCTTGCGGTAGTGGCGATAAGCATTCGCCACTGCGCCGGCCAGCGTTGCATCAATCAACCCCAATTCGCCACATAACTTGAGCAATGCGATATTCCCAATGTCGGCGGCCAACGCTGGATGGGACGCGGAGTAACGCAGGATCAAAAACTGCACCAGGAATTCGATGTCGATCATGCCGCCGGCATCGTGCTTCAGATCGAATAGTGCGCTGCGATTGCGGTTGGCCTCGTGCATTTTTTGCCGCATGTCGCGTACGCCCTGCAGCAGCTTGAGCGGATCACGGACTTGCCGCAAGACGTCTACGCGCAGTGCTTCAAAACGCTCGCCGATACTGTTGTCACCAGCGCAGAAACGGGCGCGGGTCAAGGCCTGATGTTCCCACAGCCAGGCTGAATTGCGTTGATACTTTTCAAACGTGGCGAATGACGACACCAGCAAACCGCTGGCGCCATCCGGACGCAAGGCGGTATCGATATCGAACAGGATACCGGCCGAGGTATGGCTGGTCATCCAGGTGATAAAGCGCTGCGCCAGTTTCGCGTACAGTGCCGGTGCCTCCTGATCGTCATCGTCATACAGGAAAACCACGTCCAGGTCGGAGGCGTAGCTCAGTTCCTTGCCGCCTAGTTTGCCGTAGGCGATCACGGCAAATTTCGGCACTTCGCGGTGACGGTTGGGGAAAGTTTGCCAGACCGACTGAATCGTGGTGTCGACCAGAATGTCGGCCAGCAAGGAGAGATAATCGGCCAGGACCTCGACGCTGAGTTTGCCTTCCAGATCCTGTGCCAGCAGCCGGAACAATTGGGCATGGTGCAGTTCACGCAGCAGATCGAGCTGGCGTTCCGTATCGCCGGCCACAGCGTCCAGCTGACGCCGGCAGTCCTGCGCAAATACCGGCCAGTCGGGCACCGTGTTGAGGCTGTGGCTGTCGAGTAATTCATCGAGCAGGATAGGGTGGCGCGTCAGAAATTTGGCGGCCCAGTCGCTGGCGCCTATCATGCGGATGACGCGTAACAAAGCGTGCGGATATTCCGTCAGCAACGCCAGGTAGGCGGCGCGGCGGGCGATGGCCTCAAGAAAATCCAGCAAGCGGCCAAGCGTGGTGAGCTGCGCGGTCGATTCGACATTGTTTTTGGACTCCGGCAGTTTGCCGATAATCGGTAAGGCAACGTTGATTAATGCAGTAAAACGGTTACGGCTGATTTCCGGCAGACTTTGTATGCGCGAAGATTGCCAGGTCGATGCAAGCCGACGGGCATTGTCGATGGCGTCGTTGAAGCCGAGTGCAGTCAGCGTGGCTTCGATGGTTTCAAGACTGTCGCGGTCACTCAATCCGCACAGGGCACAGTCGGCGTCGCTATCCGGGTCGTCGGACTGGCCATTTTGCTTGTCGCTGAAGATGGCATCAAACTGGGCGGCCACCAGTACCCGGCGTTTTTCCAGCTCGCTCAGCAGGGTCTCGACATCGCCGAACCCCATCGCCTGGGCGATGATCAGGCGTTCGCCGGCGCTGACCGGCAGCGTGTGCGTCTGGGCATCATCCAGGTATTGCAAGCGGTGTTCCAGATCGCGTAAAAAGTCGTAGGCTTCCAGCAACTCCTCGACCACCTCGGCGCTCAGCAGATTTTTCTCGACCAGCGTGCGCAAGGTCTTGCGCGTGGAGCGGTCGCGCAGGTCATGGTCGCGGCCACCGCGTATCAGCTGGAATACCTGCGCCAGAAATTCGATTTCGCGGATCCCGCCGCGACCCAGCTTGACGTTGTTGTTGCGGTCGGGATGCAAGGCTTCCTGGCGTTTTACTTCGGCCCGGATTTGCCCGTGCATCAGACGCATGGCGTCGATCGACCCGTAATCCAGATAGCGCCGGAAAACGAAAGGGCGGGAGATGTTTTCCAGCAGCGTAATATCCTCGGCGCGCCCGGTCATCGCACGCGCCTTGCACCAGGCATAGCGTTCCCATTCGCGTCCTTGTGTTACCAGATAAGTTTCGACCATATTCAGGCTGGCGACGAGCGGGCCGGACGCGCCGTTCGGCCGCAACGCCATATCGACACGGAAAGTGAAGCCGTCTTCGGTGATTTCCGATATCGCCGCAATCAGCTTTTTACCAAGGCGCACAAAGAACTCGTGATTCGACAGCGCGCGTTGCGCAGCATCGCCGGTCCTGGTGTCGCCGTCCTCGGCATACACAAAAATCAGGTCGATGTCCGACGACACATTCAGTTCGCCGCCACCGAGTTTGCCCATGCCCAGGACGATCAATTCTTGCGGCAGGCCGGATTCTTCGCCGATCGGCGTGCCGTGCAGCGTTATCATTTCCTCCATGATGGCGGCCAAATGGGTTTGCACCGCGAAATCGGCGAATGCGGTCATGGTGCTGACGACTTCCTCCAAATCGGCAACGCCGGACAGGTCGCGCTCGATCAGCGTGCAGACTATCAAGTTACGCAGGCGTCGCATCGCTCGCGGTAATGCCATACCGGCATCTGTTTCATTTTGTAACAGCCGTGCAAAAGGCGCCTGGCTTAAGGATAATCCTGCCAGAGCAGCGATTTTTTCTGCGCGACCGGCTTCAGCGTTGACCCAGCGGGCGTAGAAATGGGAAGCGGCAGTGGTGCTAATGAGAGAGTGAGTCACAGCTTTGACGATAGTTGGTAAGTGAGTGAATGAGAGTTGCGCGCGGGTTGATGGGGCGATGCGGTCGATTTGAAATACTTTTGTCGGTTTTTAACATTTATCAACAACGATCCGTGCGAACATATGGGGCGGTTCGGGGTCAGACCAAGGTTGTATCTGTAAAGCAGATTTATTTTACCTTGAGTTTTCACTTAGTTATCTGTTGCTTTTTTTTCTAAGTTGCTCGTTTCTAAATTTCCAATTTTTCACATTGATTGATGTCTCAAGAGCAACAAAATACGCCTCCAGCCGTCAGTCGAGTCACGCTTTACCGGCGTAAGATTGCTGGCGCCTACGACCGCATCAATCTGCTGACGCATCATCTGGTCGGGTTTGTCCTGAAGACGCTGGTGCTGGCATACTTCCTGTTTTGCGGCTTGTTCCTGACCCTGCGTTACGCGGTCCTGCCGAATATCGACCACTACAAAAGTAACGTCGAACAGATCGCGAGCCATACTGTCGGCACGCCGATCTCGATAGGCGCCATTGCGGCATCCTGGCACGGCTTGAAGCCCAGTCTGAGATTGACCGGCGTCATTGTTCACGATCAGCAGAATTTGCCCGCGTTGAGTTTGCCGGAAGTCGTCGCTACGCTGTCATGGCGCTCGTTGCTGGTGGGCGCGCTGCGTCTGGATGCACTCGAAATCGAGCGGCCCGACCTGCAGATGGAACGGGATGCACAAGGCAATCTGTTCGTCGCCGGGATTCCGATTAATACCAAGGCCGAGAACGGTGGTGCCGGTGCCGAATGGGTGCTGGCGCAGCATCAAATCGTGATTCGGCAGGGGCGCATACGCTGGAACGACAAGTTGCGCGCAGCGCCGGAACTGGCGCTCAATAACGTGAATCTGGTGTTGCGCAATCGTTGGCGCCATCATCAGCTGTCGGTACAGGCGACGCCGCCGACGGCGTTTGCCGCGCCGATCGATGTGCGCGCCGATTTCGTGCACCCTGTGTTTGCCCGGAAAAAGGCGGATGTGACACGCTGGAAAGGTACGCTGTATGCCAATCTGCGTGATACCGATCTGACCATCTGGAAAGCCTGGGTCGATTATCCGATTGAAATTTATCAGGGCAACGGTTCGGTGCGCGCCTGGCTCGACCTGGACCATGCCAAGGTGCTTGATTTCACCGCCGACCTGGAATTGTCAGGCTTGTCGACCCGCTTGCGCAAGGATTTGGCGCCGCTGGAATTGCGCAAAGTGAAGGGCAGGATTTCCGCGCGTGAAGAGCTTGGACTGATGCCGGAAAACGGTACACCGACCTTCGGCGCCAATGGACATCAAATTTCATTGATGGATTTTTCGTTGCAGACCAGCGACGGCTTGACCTTGCCGCGTACCACGATCAATGAGTCGTATGTGCCGGCGAAGGGCAAACAGCCAGAAAAATACACGTTGAGCGCGGCAAATCTCGATCTGCAAACCATCGCGGATTTCGCGCAACGCTTGCCGCTGAGCAGGCCACAGATTCAGATGCTGAACGATTTTTCGCCGCATGGGCAGTTGCAGGATTTTTCTGCGCAATGGCAGGGCGCTTATCCGGCGATTGTGTCCTACCGTGTCAAAGGACGGTTCAAGGGCCTCACCGTGAATGCGCAGCCGCCGCGTGCCGCGCAGCCAAAAACGGCATCCCAGCCGGCGCAGGCAGCAGTGCCGGGGATACCCGGTGTCGATAACCTGACTGGCAGCATCGACGCCAGCGAACTGGGCGGGAACCTGCGTCTGGCGTCGGAAAAGTTGAGATTGTCGTTGCCGGGCTATTTTACGCAGCCGGTATTGCCATTCGATCGCCTGAACCTGCAGGCGCGCTGGCATTTTCAGGATAGTGCGCCAGAAAAAGCAGATGTAAAAGCAGCGCCACAGGCGCATGGGAAAAACCTGCTGCTGCAAATCGATAGCATGAATTTCGTGCAGGATGGTTTGGTCGGTTCGCTGTCAGGCAGCCATTTGCTGCCATTGGAAGAGCGTCACGGCGCGGCACTAGGCGTAATTGACATGACCGCAAAGATCAGTGAATTTGAATTAAACAAGATCGGGGCTTACCTGCCACTGCATACGCCGGATCATTTGCGTGACTGGCTGGTCGGCGCCCTGAAGGACGGTAAAGCGCGCGATGCGACGATCAAGATTAAAGGCGATCTGGCCCAATTTCCGTTCAACACAGCGGCGAATGATCCCAGCGCGAAAGCGAAAGGTGTGTTTACCGTTCTTGGCAAGATCGAGAACGGCAAGATGGAATACGACCCTGGCCATTTTGGTCAGGACGGCAAGCAGCCTTTATGGCCCATCCTGGAGCAAATCAACGGCACCATCGCGCTGGATCGCACCCGATTGCAAATCAAGGCCGACAATGCCAAGACCTCCAATGTGGCGTTGACTGGCGTGGTCGCGACGGTGCCGGATTTGTTGTCGCACGACGGCATGCTCAACATCGAAGGGAATGGTGCCGGCCAACTCAAGGATTTCCTGGCGTTCACCAACAACAGTCCGGTTGAGCATTGGATCGGCGGCTTTACCAATGAGTCTGAGGGCAAGGGCAACGCCAAACTGCAACTCAGCCTGAACATTCCGCTGGCGCATGCGAACGATACCAAGGTCAATGGTGCGTTGCAGTTTTTGAACAACGACGTGGTCTTGCAAAAGATTATCCCACCGATGCAAAACGTCAGCGGCACGCTTGAATTCAATGAAAAAGGATTCAGTCTGAATGGACTCAAGGGCACTTTCCTGGGTGGTCCGACCCAGGCCAGCGGCGGTACCCAGCCTGACGGTCAGAGCAAGATCAGGATCGATGGCAGTGCGTCGCTGGATGGTTTGCGTGCGGCTTATCCGAGCGCTGGTGCGCAAAATGTCTTAGGACGCGCCAGCGGCAGCAGCCGCTACAGCGCGACCGTGACAATCCGCGATCATCACACCGAGCTGCTGATTGAATCCAGCATGCAGGGGATCGCATTAAATTTCCCGACGCCTCTACGCAAGGCCGTCAACGACAGCTTGCCGCTCAAATTTGAATGGGTTGGCGTGTTGTCCGACGACCCATTGCTTCTGCGCGATGAGATCCGCGTGTCGCTGGGGGCCGCGATCGCGGCACGTTATCAACGGCAGAAATCAGTCGAAAAAGATGCCGAATGGAAAGTGCTGCGCGGCGGTATCGGCATCAATACACCGGTACCGGAGCCGGACAGCGGACTGGTGATCAATCTGAATGCAAAATCAGTCAACGTCGACGCGTGGAGTAGTCTGGCCGGCGCGGCCAATGACGCCAGCGCCAGCAAAGCCGCCGCCGATGCGACGCAGCTATCCGGCATTGCCCAATACGTTGAACCCGAGGTGGTTGCGGCACGCGCTACCGAGCTGATCGTCATGGGGAAGAAGCTGGACAACGTGGTGGTCGGTGCCTCGCGTCAAAAAAATGTCTGGCAGGTGAACATCGATTCGGCACAAGCGTCCGGCTACGTCACGTGGAATGAGTCGCGCTCCGGGCGTGGTCTGGGCAAGGTAACTGCACGGTTGTCGTCGTTGATCATTCCGGAAAATGCCGCTTCGGACGTAAAAGAAATATTGGAAAGCAAGGATGCCGCGACCCAGATACCGGGGCTCGACATCGTTGCTGACGATTTTCAACTATTGGGCAGGAAGCTTGGACGACTGGAACTGGCCGCCAACAACGTACGCGCCGATGTCGGGACTGAATGGCGCATACAGCAATTATCGATCCGCAATCCCGATGCCGAGCTAAAAGCCGCCGGCAAATGGACCACAATTAACGACAGCAACACGACTAATCTGACTTATGCGCTAGATGTTAACGATGCCGGAAAACTGCTGGAGCGTTTCGGTTTTGCCCACGTGCTGCGGGGGACCAAAGGTCGCATGGATGGCGATGTCACCTGGAAGGGGTTGCCATTTTCAATCGATATGCCGTCATTGTCGGGCCAGATTAATTTGGACATGCAAGAAGGCCAGTTCCTCAAAGTCGACGCCGGTGCCGCCAAGCTGCTCGGCGTGCTCAGCCTGCAGTCATTGCCACGTCGTCTGACTCTGGATTTCCGTGACGTGTTCTCGGAAGGTTTCGCCTTCGACAACATGGTCGGCACCGCCACCATTGCGCAGGGCAAGGCCAGCACGGACAACTTCAAGATGCGCGGTGTTGCCGCCACGGTATTGATGAGCGGTAACGCCGATATCGCCAAGGAAACACAGAACCTGCACGTCGCCGTGCTACCGGAAATCAACGCCGGTGCAGCGTCGCTGGCGGTGCTGGCGATTAATCCGGTGGTTGGCATCGGTACATTTTTAGCGCAATTGTTCCTGCGCGACCCGTTGATGCGTGCTTTCACTTTTGAATATGATATTACCGGTCCGTGGAATGACCCGATAGTCACGAAGGCAGGACATAAGGAAGAGCCGGCTGGAAGCAAGGCCGGTCCTGCAATTCCCGTTGGCAGCCGGTAGCGGATGCGTAGAATGTAATCCAGCGCTTGCAACAATGACGGACGCAAGCGAAATCAAACCCGACTCGGAGTATCGACATGACGACTCAAGCCACAACCCCATTCAAAATCGCCGCCATCCAGATGGTATCGACACCCGAGGTCGAGGAAAACTTCGGCAGCGCCCGCAGATTGGTCGCTGAGGCCGCTCACCAAGGCGCGCAACTGGTCTTGCTCCCGGAATACTGGCCCATCATGGGATGGCAAGACAGCGACAAAGTCGCCATCGCCGAAGCGCTGGGCGACGGCCCGATCCAGAGTTTCATGGCCGAACTGGCAAAAGAACACAACATCCACTTAATCGGCGGCACCTTGCCGCTGGTCTCGGAAGAAGCAGGCAAAGTCCTCAACGCCACTCTCGTGTATGGCCCTGACGGCCAGCGCGTCAGCCACTACGATAAAATTCACCTGTTCAACTTCACCAAAGGCGACGAATCCTACGACGAAGCGCGCACCATCTCCTACGGCAAAGACGTCACCACCTTCGACGCTCCGTGCGGCAAAGTCGGCCTCTCGGTGTGCTACGACCTGCGCTTCCCCGAGCTTTACCGCGCGATGGGCGCCTGCAGCTTAATCGTGATGCCGGCCGCCTTCACCTACACCACCGGCAAAGCCCACTGGGAAATCCTGCTACGCGCCCGCGCGATTGAAAACCAGTGTTACGTACTGGCGGCAGCGCAAGGCGGTGACCATCCAAACGGCCGCCGCACCTGGGGCCACAGCATGCTGATTGATCCATGGGGTGAAATTAAAGCGCTGCTGGCAGACGGTGAAGGGGTTGTCAGCGGCGACATCGACCCTCAATTCATGCAGGGGGTGCGGGAGAGTTTGCCGGCGTTGCGGCACCGCAAGTTGTGACCATACTTTTGAATGCAGGCCGGGTTCTGCCTGCCTGCAAACATCTCTGTAAAATGCTTGAGTCGAAAGAGCAATATTGCCCGTAGTAGTTTTTTCATCATCAGGGAGATATATGACTGAAAACGATATCCGCCGGAATGCATTTGCCATGCCGTTGCATAACCCTGCTTTTCCTCCCGGCCCCTACCGCTTTGTCGACCGGGAATTCCTGATTATTACTTACCGTACCGACCCCGTAGCGCTCAAGAAAATCATTCCTGCACCACTGCAATTTGTTGAGCCTGTCGTTAAATTCGAATTCATCAAGATGCCGGATTCAACCGGCTTCGGTCACTATTGTGAATCGGGTCAGGTGATTCCGGTAACGCTGGACGGTGTAGCCGGGGGCTATGTGCACAGCATGTATTTGAATGATCAGCCGCCGATTGCCGGTGGTCGCGAGTTGTGGGGTTTTCCGAAGAAGATGGGTGAACCGCAGCTAAGAGTGCATAAGGATACGATGGTCGGCACGTTGTCTTACAGCGACATCCAGATTGCCATTGGCACCATGGGATACAAGCACAAGGCGCTGGACAACGACACCATCAAAAAATCGCTCGAAGCGCCCAGCTTCCTGCTGAAGATTATTCCTCATGTCGACGGTACGCCGCGCATTTGCGAAATCGTTCAGTACAGCCTGACCGATATTACGATCAAGGGCGCCTGGAGCGGCCCCGGCGCACTGGATCTGCGCCCGCACGCACTGGCGCCGATAGCCGATTTGCCGGTACTCGAAGTACTGTCTGCGGTACACATTTTGTCCGATCTGACTTTGCCGCTAGGCACTGTTGCTTATGATTATCTCGCCAACTCAAAGTAAAGGAATGCCATGTCTCTCAAAGATAAAGTCGCACTGATTACGGGTTCAGCCAGCGGTATCGGTAAAGAAATTGCCATTGAATACGCGCGCGCCGGCGCCAAGGTAGTGATCGCCGATCTGGCGCTGGACGCCGCGACCGCGACCGCCAACGAAATCACCCAGGCCGGCGGTACGGCAATGGCGGTTGCCATGAATGTTACCGATGAAGCGCAGGTTGACAAAGGCATCGCAGATGCGGTTGCCGCCTATGGCAGCATCGACGTGCTGATCAGCAATGCCGGGATTCAGATCATCGCGCCTATCGTCGATTCGACCCTGGATAACTGGAAAAAAATGCTGGCGATTCACCTGGATGGCGCTTACCTCACCACGCGTGCGGCCATGCGGGAAATGATCAAGGCCGGGAATGGCGGTTCGATCATTTATATGGGATCGGTACATTCGCATGAAGCGTCGCCGCTGAAAGCACCGTATGTCACTGCCAAGCATGGCCTGATCGGGTTGGCAAAAGTGGTCGCCAAGGAAGGGGCCAAGAACAAGATTCGCGCCAACGTCATTTGTCCGGGCTTTGTTCGTACCCCGCTGGTGGAGAAGCAGATTCCGGAGCAGGCCAAGGAATTGGGGATCACCGAAGACCAGGTGATCAAGAACGTGATGTTGAAAGATACCGTTGACGGTGAGTTCACCACTGTGCATGACGTCGCACAGACAGCGATCTTCCTTGGCGGCTTCGAGTCAAATGCGCTGACCGGACAATCGATAGTCGTCAGCCACGGCTGGTTCATGCAGTAGCAGTATTAGTCGCAGTCCCGCGCAAGCTGGCAATCGATACTTGCCAGCTTGTGATGCAACTTCGGCATGCCGCTCAAAAGGCATTGGGTTTGTAGCCGTGTTGTCTACCGGTCCGGAAAAATGCTTCAAATGCCTGTTGGCATTACGTTAGACCATTCAGCTTCGGTCCATTTGCTGCATATCCCAATCGGATGCTCTACAATCCGTCTTAATCTGTCCACATCGCAAGGCGCTCAACAATATGAAACCATTTGAACCCAATCTCGGCGCGCTCGCCGTCGCTCGCGATGTTCTGCTGACCCCGTTCGGCCTCGATGAATCCAGCCTGCAAAAAGCATTGGCGACCATGTTTACGCACAAGGTGGATTACGCCGATCTGTACTTCCAGTTCACCAAGAGCGAAGGCTGGAGTCTGGAGGAGGGCATCGTCAAGACCGGCAGCTTCTCGATAGATCAGGGCGTCGGCGTACGTGCGATCTCGGGCGACAAAACGGCGTTTTCCTATTCCGATGAAATCTCCGAGCGGGCATTGCGCGACGCCGCTATCGCTACCCGTACGATTGCACGTCAAGGCGCCGGCAAGGTCAAAATTGCCGGCACCATGCAGCAAAGCGGCGGCCGTTCCCTGTATCTGCCGAACGATCCTCTGGTATCGCTGGACGCCACTGAAAAAGTAAAATTGCTGGAGCGTGTCGAACGCATCGCCCGCGCCAAGGATCCGCGCGTCGTGCAGGTCATGGCGGGCCTGGCAGGTGAGTACGACGTAGTGCTGGTGGCGCGTAGCGACGGCGTTATCGCCGCCGATATCCGCCCGCTGGTACGTTTGTCTGTCACCGTTATTGCGGAACAGGACGGCCGTCGTGAAATGGGGAGCAGTGGCGGCGGCGGCCGTTACAGCTATAGTTATTTTACGGATGCCTTGCTGGAAAAGTATGCAGCTGAAGCTGTCGCTTCGGCATTGGTGAACCTGGACGCACGTCCGGCGCCGGCCGGTCCGATGACGGTGGTGCTTGGCAATGGCTGGCCCGGGATTTTGTTGCATGAAGCGATTGGTCACGGACTCGAAGGCGACTTCAACCGCAAGGGTTCCAGCACATTCTCCGGCCGCATTGGCGAGCGGGTTGCGGCCAAGGGCGTGACGGTGGTGGATGACGGCACGCTGGCGGATCGCCGAGGTTCGCTCAACATCGATGATGAAGGCAATCCAACCCAGTGCACCACGCTGATTGAAGACGGTATCCTGAAAGCGTACATTCAGGACACCATGAACGCGCGTCTGATGAAGATGCCGGTGACCGGCAATGCCCGTCGCGAATCGTTCGCCCATATACCGATGCCGCGCATGACCAATACTTACATGCTGGCGGGCGACAAAGACCCGGCCGAGATTCTGGCGTCGGTCAAAAACGGCTTGTATGCGGTGAACTTCGGCGGTGGCCAGGTCGATATCACCAACGGCAAATTCGTGTTCTCGGCGAGTGAGGCCTACATGATCGAGAACGGCAAGGTCACTTATCCGGTCAAGGGCGCCACCCTGATCGGCAACGGTCCTGACGTATTGCATCGCGTCTCGATGATCGGTAACGACATGCGGCTCGATCCGGGCGTTGGTGTCTGCGGTAAAGAAGGTCAAAGCGTGCCGGTTGGCGTGGGGCAGCCGACGTTGCGGATTGACGGCGTGACGGTTGGCGGAACTGCCTAAAAGAACAGGGACAGAAGATGGCGACAGCGCTTGTTAGCGGCGATAAGCCGGAGTTGCAGTGGTCGTGGCTACCGTTTCACGCGTTGAGTGCGGTGCAGATCTACGACCTGCTGGCGTTGCGTCAGCGTGTGTTTGTGGTTGAGCAGGCTTGCGTCTTTCAGGACGCGGATGGCATTGATCCGGAATGCTGGCATGGTCTTGGTTATCTGGCCGATGGCTGCCTGGGAGCCTACGCGCGCATCGTCCCGCCAGGTTTGGCTTATCAACAGCCATCCATAGGCCGGGTGGTGACCGCACCGGCTTTACGCGGCGTCAACGCCGGTCAGCAGTTGATGGATCAGGCAATGGCACAGGCCGCTCGCCTGTTCCCGGGGCATGCCATCAAGATTGGTGCGCAGGCGCATCTGCAACGTTTCTACGGCCGTTTTGGCTTTGAAGCTATTGGCGAAGTCTATGACGAAGATGGCATTCAACATATCCTCATGGTGACCAAAGGTACGCTGGCAGTCGCCGCAGTTGAAGCAGCGCAGATTTCCGGAGAAGGGTAGCGGTCAGTCGCATTCGGTTATTTTGTTGCCGATTGGCATTGATTTGTTTCGCGAGTGGCAATTTCCGTCGGTGTGCCTCACTATTTTTTCAGATGGTGGCCTGAGCGGACTTGCCAAATTTTCAGAATTGCTGCACTATCTGACACAGATTTTCAACTTGTTACCCAAAAAAATGTCTTTTGCACACGCTTACTTTTATTTTTACTTTAGCTATTCCAGCCCCACGGCGGTGAAAAGCGGTAAGCGTTCGTAATAACGGAACAAACCGAAATTTCAAAAAAACCGCCCGCGATGGCGGTTTTTTTATACCCAGTCACTTTTGAGCCAGGAGAAAAAAATGCCACGCACCGACGACTTGCGCATTCGAGAAATGAAAGAGTTAACCCCCCCATCCCATTTGATCCGCGAATTTGCTTGCTCCGAAAAAGTCGCTACGACGGCGGCCGATTCGCGCATTGCGTTGCACCGCATTTTGCACGGTCAGGACGATCGCCTGATGGTGGTGATCGGTCCTTGCTCGATCCATGACACCAAGGCAGCGATGGAATATGCGCGTCGTCTGGTCGGAGAGCGCGACCGTCTGAAAGGCGAATTGGAAATCGTCATGCGTGTGTATTTCGAAAAGCCACGCACCACCGTTGGCTGGAAAGGTCTGATCAACGATCCGTACATGGATAACAGCTTCCGTATCAACGATGGTTTGCGTATGGCGCGTGAGCTGTTGCTGAACATTAATGAGCTGGGTCTGCCGGCCGGGACCGAATTCCTCGATGTCATCAGTCCGCAATACATCGCCGACCTGATCAGCTGGGGCGCGATTGGCGCGCGTACCACCGAGTCGCAAGTGCACCGTGAACTGGCATCCGGCCTGTCATGCCCGGTCGGCTTCAAGAACGGTACCGACGGCAACGTCAAAATTGCAGTTGATGCAATGAAAGCAGCATCGCAGCCGCATCACTTCCTGTCGGTCACCAAAGGCGGTCACTCGGCGATTGTGTCGACCAACGGGAATGAGGATTGCCACATCATTCTGCGCGGCGGTAAAGCGCCGAACTACGATGCCGCGAGTGTCGACGCCGCTTGCAAGGACATCGCCGCCAACGGCCTGGCGCAACGCCTGATGATCGATGCATCGCATGCGAACAGCTCGAAGAAGCCTGAAAACCAGATCCCGGTGTGTGCCGATATCGCCAGTCAAATCGCCGCCGGCGACGATCGTATCGTTGGCGTGATGGTCGAGTCGCATCTGGTCGCCGGTCGTCAGGATCTGGTGCCGGGCAAGGAATTGACCTACGGCCAGTCGGTGACCGACGGTTGCATCAGCTGGGAACAAAGTATTGCCGTGCTGGAGGGATTGGCTGAGGCGGTCAAGCAACGCCGTTTGCTGAAGAGTGTGGCGTAAATAGACCTGTTGGACGGCATGCCTTCCTGATAGGTGAAAAGGGTCTGTCCGGTTATCCGAACAGACCCTTTGTGTTGTAATCCGTTATCAGAATCGTTTGGTCAGTACCATCATGTCGCCTTCGCGGCGCATCTCGGTGCGATTCAGGAATGACATGCCGAGCAGTGCAAACGACAGGCCATTTTCCTGCACCACGGCATCGACCTGATTCAGTTCGATATCGCCGATTTTTACCGTATTCAGCTGGACACGGTAAGCCGATGTCAAGCCGTTGGCGGTGTTCATTGTGGCTCTCTGGCCTTTCTTATAGTCGATGCCGAGCCGGATGGCATCGGCCGCCGGCAATGCAATCACGGTTGCGCCGGTATCCACCAGCAGCGTCATGATGCCGCCGTTGATCTGGCCCTGCGCGACGAAGTGACCCTGGCCATTGACCTTCAATGTCGCACTGGCGCTGGCACCTGGCGCACTGCGGCTGACGAACTCGCCGATACCGATGATCTGGAGCTTGCCTTTTACCAGCAGCGACGCGGTTGAGCCGGTGACGGCAGTCAGGCGGACTTCTCCGCCGATGTTGTCACCGACCGAATAGGTTTTGGGCGCGGCGCCATCAATGACCAGCACCGCCTTGCCGGGAAACAGGCCAACCACGCCGATGTCGGTTGCTTGCGCCGCTAGCGCCGTGGTACACAGCAAAACACTGGCAGTCAGGGTGAGCAAGCGCATGGGCTTCGACTTTCCGGGAACGGAGATTGACTGCAGATGGGCAGAAAAGGATGGCTGGCCAGCGCTTTTCCGCGATTGAGATCGTCCAGACTATGGGGATTGGTTAGTCGCGGAAATTATTGAATTCCAGCGGCAGGTCCGCAATTTCCTTGCGCAGCATCGCCATCGCCGCTTGCAGATCGTCGCGCTTGGCGCCGGTGATACGGACCGCGTCACCCTGGATGCTGGCCTGTACTTTCAGCTTGCTGTCTTTTACCACGCGGACGATTTTCTTGGCATCCTCGGATTCGATGCCGTTCTTGATCTTGATGACTTGCTTGACCTTGTCGCCGCCGGTTTTTTCAATCTTGCCGATATCCAGAAAGCGCACATCGACATTGCGTTTAACCAGCTTGCCGGTCAGCACGTCGCGTACTTGTGCCAGTTGAAATTCGGAATCGGCGTACGCCGTCAGATCGCGTTCTTTCAGTTCGACGCGGGCATCGCTGCCTTTGAAGTCGAAGCGGGTGGCGATCTCTTTGCTGGCCTGATCGACGGCATTCCTGACCTCGACGAGATTGGCTTCTGAGACGGTATCAAATGATGGCATTTTGGGTATTTCCTTAATAGTTTCTGATTGCTTGCTGCTAATTTTGCTGTGCGGTCCGCTGCATGACTTGTCATCCACCGCACATTCTATCCTGCATTCTAGCGGACAAGAAACCGGGTGGCTATGTCTTAACTCCTTACACTTAGCTATGTTGCTGCGACTTGCGTCTATAATCCCGGGGCTATGAGCTCAATCACCATCCCCGACACCCTGCCGCCAGCCGATTTGCCGGTACAGACCAATTTTTCACTGCGCGCGTTCAACACCTTTGGTATAGATGCCAAGACTTACGCCTATTTGCCCGTGTCTTCAGTCGCTGATCTGCAACGGCTTGGCACCGACCCGAAATTGTCGCAATTGCAGCGTTTGGTGCTGGGCGGCGGCAGCAATTTGGTGCTGACCCAGGATTTTGGCGGGTTGGTGTTGCATATCTGCAATCAAGGTATTCAGATCGTCGGCGAGGATGCCGATGCGACCTATGTCCGTGCAGCGGCCGGAGAAAACTGGCATGGCCTGGTGCAATGGACGTTGGCGCAAGGATTGGGCGGCCTGGAGAATCTGTCGCTGATTCCTGGCAACGTGGGAGCGGCACCGATTCAAAATATCGGTGCCTACGGCGTCGAGATGCAAGACCGGTTTCATGCCCTGACAGCATTTGATTTCGTTACCGGCGAGATCCTGACCCTGCACTGTGAAGATTGTGCTTTTGCCTATCGCGACAGCGTATTCAAACATCGCTTGCGCGACCGCGCCGTCGTGCTCGATGTCACGTTTGCACTGCCCAAGCGCTGGCAAGCCGATGTGCGTTATGGCGAGGTCTCTCAAGAGTTGGCGGCGCGCGGCATCGAGACGCCTGGCGCGAGCGACATCAGCACCGCCGTGATCGCCATCCGCACGCGCAAGTTACCCGATCCTGCAGTGTTCGGAAACGCCGGCAGTTTCTTCAAGAATCCGATCGTTCCCGCGCCACAACGCGATGCATTGCTGGCGCTACATCCGCAACTGGTCAGCTATGCGCAAGCGGACGGCCGTTTCAAACTCGCAGCCGGCTGGTTGATTGATCAATGCGGCTGGAAAGGCCGGACGCTGGGACCGGTGGGAATGTATCAGAAACAGGCGCTGGTGCTGGTGAATCTGGGCGGCGCCAGCGGACAGGATGTGGTGCGCCTGGCGCAAGCGGTACAGGCTGATGTGATGGCGCGCTTTGGCGTGGCGCTGGAGCCTGAGCCGATTTTTGTGTGATCAAAAAAGGGCATTCGATAAATCGAATGCCCTTTTCAATTGGCATGGCGCTTCCTTGCCGTTGCAATGTTATGCGTAATGACAAACGTAGTTGACGGTCTCGATAGTTTCAATCTCGAAGCTGGAATTGGCCGGAACATCAAAGCGGTCGCCGGCGACATATTTGGTCCACAGTTGCTGCCCTTTTTGGCGCACGCGGCAGATGCCGCTGGTGACGTCCATTACTTCGGCTACGCCGGTATTGAATGTCAGTGACGAAGGCAGGATGACGCCCAGGGTTTTTTTGCTGCCGTTGGCGAGGATGATGGTGTGCGAAACACATTTTCCGTCAAAGTAGACGCTGGCTTGTTTCAGGACGGATACGTGATCGAATTGCGCGCTCATGGGAGAACCTTGTCGTGGTGGAATGGGTGAAAGTAATAAAGCCGGCACAATTATGCCAAATTTCAAGGCGGGATCTACTATTTCAATGAGTCAAATTTCTTCAGGTCGCGGCATCCTGCTGTCGTTGGCGGCCTCGTTCATGTTCGCATTCCTGTCCGGCTACGTCACGCTGTTATCTCCGCTGAACGGCAACGATCTTTTCGCGTGGCGCATCCTATGGACATTTTTGGGAATCCTTTTTTTCGTCGCCCAACCAAAACACCGGACATCTTTAGGTGAATTTGCGGCGCGTTTAAGGAGAGAGCCGCGGCTGTGGCTGATGCTGCCGGTCAGTGCGGGTTTGATGGGAATACAACTGTGGCTTTTCACTTGGGCGCCGCTGCATGGCAGGGCGACCGATGTGTCGCTAGGCTACTTTGTTTTGCCGCTGGCGATGGTGTTTACAGGACGCGTTGTTTACCGCGAGCACCTGAATTTGCTGCAGTGGCTTGCGGTTGGTTTCGCCGCATGCGGGGTTCTGCACGAATTCTTGATTGCACAGGCTTTTTCATGGCCGACGTTATTGGTCGCGCTGGGTTATCCGCCGTACTTTATGCTGCGCAGAAAAATCAATCTGGAGCCGCTGATCGTTTTTATCGCCGAGCTCACTTGCATCTTGCCGCTGGCGCTGCTTTTTTTGTACTTCAGCAATCCGCCTCTCGGCATATTGCTGGCCGAACCGCGGTTCTGGTTGCTGTTGCCAGGTTTGGGCATACTCAGTGCAGTCGCGCAAAGTTGCTATTTACTCTCGTCAAGACTGTTGCCGATGGCGGTGTTCGGGCTGTTAGGCTATGTCGAGCCGGTTCTGCTGTTGGTGGTGGCGTTGCTGTTTCTCGACGAGCCATTCTCAAGCGGGCGCCTGTGGACTTACGGGCCGATATGGATTGCGGTCGCGCTGATGGCGTTTCATGGCGCCGTTGTGTGGCGCAACAAGCCGGCAGAATTGCGTGCCTGAGAATGTGTTCCCTGGCTGTAACAATGAATTAGTTTGCGCAAAAAAAGCCCCATAGCGATATGGGGCTGATTTATTGCATCACTTGATGGGCATCAAGTGACTTTCCGTGACTGCCTCAGCTTTATTGTCCGCGCTGGTTACGCGCATTCGCGGCAATCCGCAGACGCAATGCATTGAGCTTGATGAAGCCGCCGGCATCCGCCTGGTTGTAAGCGCCGCCGTCTTCGTCGAAAGTAGCGATCTTCATGTCGAACAGCGAATCGGTTTTGGAATCGCGCGATACGACGATCACATTGCCTTTGTACAGCTTGATGCGGACCCAGCCGTTGACGCTTTGTTGGGTCTGGTCGATCAGGGTTTGCAGTGCGATACGCTCTGGAGCCCACCAGAAACCGTTATAAATCATCGATGCGTAACGCGGCATCAGATCATCCTTCAGATGGGCGACTTCGCGATCCAGGGTGATCGATTCAATTGCACGATGCGCGCGCAACATGATGGTGCCGCCTGGGGTTTCGTAGCAGCCGCGCGATTTCATGCCGACGAAACGGTTCTCGACCAGATCCAGACGACCGATGCCGTGCTTGCCGCCGAGACGGTTCAACTCAGTCAATACCGTGGCCGGCGACATGCGCTGGCCGTTCAGTGCAACGATGTCGCCTTTTTCGTATTCGATGTCGAGGTATTCGGCTTGATCCGGTGCGGCTTCCGGGCTGACGGTCCAGCGCCACATGCTTTCTTCGGCTTCGGCACTTGGGTTTTCCAGATGACGGCCTTCGAAGCTGATGTGCAGCAGGTTGGCATCCATCGAATACGGTGCGCCGCCTTGCTTGTGTTTCATGTCGATTTCGATGCCGGCGTCTTCTGCGTATTTCAGCAGTTTTTCACGCGACAGCAAATCCCACTCACGCCACGGCGCAATGATCTTGACGTTTGGCATCAGTGCATAGGCGCCGAGTTCAAAACGGACCTGGTCGTTGCCTTTGCCGGTCGCACCGTGCGAGATCGTGTCTGCACCGGTTTCACGCGCGATGTCGATCAGGCGTTTGGCGATCAACGGACGCGCAATCGAGGTGCCCAGCAGGTATTCGCCTTCATATACGGTATTGGCACGGAACATCGGGAACACGAAGTCGCGCACGAATTCTTCACGCACGTCGTCGATGTAGATGTTCTCCGGCTTGATGCCGAACTTCAACGCTTTTTGACGCGCCGGCTCCAGCTCTTCACCCTGGCCCAGATCGGCGGTGAACGTGACGATTTCACATTGATAGTTATCTTGCAGCCATTTCAAAATGACTGAAGTATCGAGGCCGCCAGAATAGGCGAGAACTACTTTTTTTACGTCGCTCATGGTTCGCTTTCTAATGTTTCAGTGTTGTTTAAGTGTGTGGCATTCACCCGGCGTTGAATCGTCATTATGCCGCTTCAGATGCTGCGTGGCATACCGCTTCAATGTGCTGGCCCGGGTGTCAGGAATCGAGTTTTCCCACCACCAGGTATTCCAGCAGCGCCTTCTGTACGTGCAGTCGGTTTTCCGCCTCATCCCACACGACTGACTGCGGGCCGTCGATGACTTCGGCCGAAACTTCTTCGCCGCGATGCGCCGGCAGGCAATGCATGAAGAGGGCATCCGGCTGTGCACGCGACATTTTGGCCTGATCGACGATCCAGCCGTCGAAGGCTTTCAGGCGTGCGGCGTTTTCAGCTTCGTAACCCATGCTGGTCCAGACGTCGGTCGTGACCAGGTGCGCGCCGGCACAAGCTTCCGACGGGTTGTCGAATAAGGTGTAGTGCCGGCTGTCGGCGCTCACCAGGGTCGGATCGAGGTCGTAGCCCTTGGGGGTCGAGATATTCACGTGGAAGCCAAATACCTGCGCCGCCTGCAACCATGAATACAGCATATTGTTGGCGTCGCCGATCCAGGCGACGGTCTTGCCGGCGATGGAGCCGCGCTGTTCCACGTAGGTGAACACGTCGGCCAGTACCTGGCAGGGATGATGTTCGTTGGTCAGGCCATTGATGACCGGCACGCGCGAGTTGGCAGCGAAGCGTTCGATGATGTCCTGACCGAAGGTACGGATCATGATGATGTCGCACATCCGGGACATCACCTGACCGGCGTCTTCAACCGGCTCGCCGCGCCCGAGCTGGCTGTCGCGCGTATTCAGGTAAATTGCCGCGCCGCCGAGCTGATGCATGCCGGCTTCGAACGACAAGCGGGTGCGGGTCGAGTTTTTCTCGAACACCATGACCAGCGTGCGGTCGAGCAGCGGATGGTGCGGCTCATAATTCTTGAACTTGCGTTTGATGACGCGGGTACGTTCGATCACGTACTCATACTCATCCAGCGTGAAGTCGGAAAACTGAAGGTAGTGTTTGATTGCCATAAATGAAAACGGCGGCCAGTGTTGGACCTGCCGCCGAAGTTTCTAACCTGTTCGATTATAAGGGATATTGCTTAAAAAGATACCCTGTCAGATGGCGTTCTGATGGTTGCCGGCGGCAGCGCTGCGGGACGGGCTCAATATAGCGTTTGTGATGATTCATGCAATAGTTGTTTGTACAACTGATGACGCATGGCGGCAATTTTTCCCTCCTGCAGCGCCTGCAGGACGGCGCAATTCGGCTCTGTCAGGTGATGGCAGTTGTAGAATTTGCACTTGCCAAGGAACGGTTCAAATTCGCGGAACGCCCGTTCCAGCATGCCTTCGCTCAGTTGGTACAAGCCAAACTCCTGAAATCCCGGCGAGTCGATGATGGTGGTTTCGTCGTTGGCGGAGGGATTGACCTCATACAGTCGGGTGAAGGTCGTGGTGTGTTTGCCGGTATCCAGTGCCGCTGAAATTTCCCTGGTGGCAATAGCGGCATCCGGCACGATCAGGTTGATGAGCGATGATTTTCCCATGCCGGACTGGCCGATCAGGATCGTCGATTGGCCTTGCAGCAGCGGCATCAGGGTTGCGATGGTTTGCTCCGGCATGCCGATGGCCGACACTTCATGTACCGGATAACCAAGGTTGGCATAGGCGCGCAGGCGTTCGCGTGTTCTTGGCAGGGAGGCAACGATGTCGGTCTTGTTCAATATGATGTGGGCGGCTATGCCCGCCGCTTCGGCCGCAACCAGCGCGCGCGAAATCAGATCGTCGGAAAAGCCGGGTTCGGTTGCCACCACGATAAATAATTGCGTGACGTTGGCTGCCAGCAACTTGGATTTGTACTGATCCGAGCGGTATAACAGGCTGCGTCGTTCAGCGATCGACTCGATCACGGCCTGATTTTGCGAGGTCATGTTCAGATTGACCTTATCGCCGACTGCCACATCGCTCTTCTTGCCACGGGTCACGCAGTGCAGTTTCAACATCTTGGCATCCACCGTCGCATGGACCAGATAATGGCGGCCATGGGCGGCGATGACGACACCGACGGCGCTGGCGATGCTGGCTTTTGCAGCTTTGCCAGGCTTGGGTTTGTAGTGATCAACCATGTGTCGCGATCGGTTTTGCAGCGATCAGTTTTTTAATGCGCACCGCAGCGGGCGGATGCGAATCGTAGAAAGCCGAGAACAGCGGGTCCGGCGTCAGCGTCGAGGCATTGTCCTCGTACAGTTTCACCAGCGCTGTAACCAGATCGTCGGCGTTGGTATATTTGGCAGCAAATGCGTCTGCTTCGAATTCATGTTTGCGTGAAGTGATCGATGACAGCGGCGACAGCAGGAAGGTGAAAACCGGCAGTGCCAGCGCGAACAGAATCAGCGCCATCGCATCGTTATTCGACAGGTCGGACAGCAGTAACGGATTGACACCGAGGCCGGTGAAGAACCACAGCTGTTGCTTCAGATAACCCAGCAAGGCCAGGAATACTAACGACACCGCGAATATCACGACGATGCGCTTGACGATGTGCCTGAGCTTGAAATGGCCCAGTTCATGTGCCAGCACAGCTTCGATTTCATGCGGCGCCAGGCGCGCCAGCAGGGTATCGAAAAAGACGATGCGCTTGCCTGCGCCAAAGCCGGAGAAATAGGCGTTGCCATGGGCGCTGCGCTTGGAGCCATCCATGACGAACAAACCTTTGGACGCAAAGCCGACGCGCTGCATCAAGCCCTCGATACGCGCGCGCAGGCCGGCGTCCGTCAATGGGGTGAATTTATTGAACATCGGTGCGATCACGCTCGGGTACAGCACCAGCATCAACAGCTGAAAACCGCTCCAGACCAGCCACGCATAGAGCCACCACAGGTTGCCGGATTTTTCCATCAGCATCAGCACCACCCAGATCAGAGGCAGGCCAATTGCAGCGCCGAGCAGGGTGTTTTTCAGCAGATCGGTAAAAAACAGTTTCGGGGTCATTTTGTTGAAGCCGTAACGGGCTTCCAGCACAAACTGTTTGTAGTATTCGATCGGCAAGTCGATCACGCCGGAAATCAGCGCAAAGGCTACCAATAAGCCAATTTGATAGGTCATGCCGGGACCGGCCCAGCCAAACAGCGCGCCGGACAGCCATTGCAAGCCGCCCAGCAGCGTGAAGCCGATCAATACCGTAGCATTGACCAAGAGTCCAAACAGGCCGAATTTAGTCTTGGCGATGGTGTAGTCTGCAGCTTTTTGATGCGCTGCCAGCGGGATTTTTTCAGCGAATTCAGCCGGTACCGCGCTACGATGATGCAGCACATGACGAATCTGGCGTGAACCGAGCCAGAAGCGTACCGATAGGCTGATTGCCAGGAAAACTACAAATAATACCGAAAATGCAAGTGAAGACATGTTGCCCCGATGTGAGAAAATACGCGGCTTACGCGCGTTTCCCAATAAATAGTAAAGAGAACAATTATGTCACAAGCTATCGACTCATCTACTGCATCTGCTACTGTTGTGACACCGGTGCGTCCTAACGAATTCAACTTGATCTGGGTTGATATGGAAATGACCGGTCTCGACCCGGAGGCTGAACGTATCATCGAAGTGGCTGTGGTGGTCACCGATCCGCAGCTGAACATTCTGGCCGAAGGCCCTGTGTTCGCCATCCATCAGCCGGATGAATTGCTGAATGGCATGGATGCCTGGAACAAAGGTACGCATGGCCGTTCCGGTTTGATCGAGCGCGTGAAAGCCTCTACCGTGACCGAAGCCGATGCCGAAGCCGAGCTGCTAGCCTTCCTGCGCAAATACGTGCCGAACGGTAAATCACCGATGTGCGGCAATACCATTTGCCAGGACCGCCGCTTCATGGTGCGGACCATGCCGAAGCTGGAAGCATTCTTCCACTATCGCAATCTGGACGTGTCGACGCTGAAGGAGTTGTGCCGCCGCTGGAAGCCGGAACTGGCTAGCGGTTTCAAGAAGCACCAGAAGCATACTGCGCTGGCGGATATTCTGGAGTCGATCGAAGAGCTGAAATACTACCGCGAACATTTCATCAAAGGGTAAATCCTGTGATTGATTGAACCGGCAGGATGAGTGGCGCGCAGGGCTACCCATCATCCTGCGTTGAGTGGTGCGCTATTGCAACGTCACTCTTCGGCTAAACCGGCGCCGCAGCACTTCTTGAATTTCTTGCCGCTGCCGCAGCCGCACAAATCATTGCGTCCGACTTTCGGCGTTTCGCGCTGGATGGTTTTGACGGCCGATTTACGGTTGGGCAGCCAGTAACGATAAATTTCGGGGATCGCTGCTTCGACTTCAACCGTCAATTTGTGGCGCTGTATCGGATCTTCGCGCAGCTTCATTTCCTCTTCTTCCAGCTCTTCGGCGCCGAGCAGATAAATCGGCCGCACCACGGTAGCCAGATTCGACGTCCAGATCGGTTCCCAGGCTTTGGCGCGCAGGTTGATGCCTTCCCAGAAGCCCCAGGTCCATGCTTCGCCATCCAGCAGCGGCTTGCCTTCGTGCTCGAATTCGCAAAATAGCGGTTCGTATTCCTTGGGCGCAACCTCCAGCGTCACCGCGATTTCGTTCATGTAGCGAGCGATCAGGCCGACGGTGCGTTCGAATTCCTTGTCCGATTTGAACTTCGGCGCATCTTTCAGCGATGGCCCCCACACGTGCGGCAACCATTCGCCCAGCAAGACTTGCTCCGGGCCGACTACCAGTGCCGTCAGATAACCGTGCAAGGTGTCCATCGTCATGCTCTCTTCGCCGCAGCGGTCGGACAGCAAAAAGTCGTCTAATTCGTCAAATTCTTTATCTGATAGCGGTTCGTCAAGTTCCATCGTGATGCCTATTTAAATAGTGAGTGATAAGTAGTGGGGGAGGCGGATTTTACGATTGAAATGCAGCGACGCTGCAAAATAGCGTCAAAAACATCTGCATTCACCGGATCCATGACGCGATATCAGATCTCGATGCTGCCGCTTCCGATGTCAGTCACTCTACCACCGACTTGAATTGTGCGATTCATTGGGCTTCGCAAGCGCAACCCAAGCTGCACATTACAATTTCTCTGCCTCGAAATTCAGCTCAACTCCGTTACCGGCGGGATCTTTAAAGAAGATTTGCGTTTGTCCGGTCAACGGAACGTAAGCCACTTTAAACGGTACCCGATGCGCTTCCAGTCGCGCTGCCATTTCTTCCTGCTCGACACAGCTGAAGGCGATGTGATCGAAAGTAGTGGGACTGCTACCCTGGACGTCGCCGGCTAATGCTTCGGTCAAATGCAGAATATCGCGGCCACCGGCGTATAGCCAATAACCAAAACTGGTGAAGGGCGGGCGCTCGCCTTGTTCGAGGCCGACGACGTCGCAATAAAATTCCCTGAGTTGCGCCATCAGGTCACGTGGAGCACGCAGATTGAAATGATTCAGGGCAAACGCTGGCATTGGAAAGATTCCTGTCGGTGTGGTGTTAAGGATAACGGTGGAGCTTGCAGCGTAGTGTAATCGGTTCAGGTAACTCTGCATGTCGCAGAAGTTAAGGCGGCCGCGACGGTATAGCGGCTTACAATAGCCGACATGAATACACTCACTCCCGCATCATTTTCGACCCTGACCCCCGATACCGTACTGGACGCGCTTGACAGCATAGGCTTCTATGGCGATGGCCGGTTACTGGCACTCAACAGTTATGAAAACCGTGTGTATCAGATCGGTATGGAAGATGGGCCGCCGGTCGTGGCCAAGTTTTATCGACCGCAGCGCTGGAGCGATGCGGCGATTCTGGAAGAACATGCGTTTGTGCAGGAACTGGTCGAACGGGAAATTCCGGTAGTGCCGGCTTCGGCGAGTGCGGATGGCAGCACCTTGCATCAGTTCAATGGCTTCAGATTCGCTGTTTTTCCACGGCATGGCGGTCGTTCGCCGGAGCTGGAGGATAGCGCGACGCTGGAATGGCTGGGGCGATTTTTGGGACGGATTCATGCCGTGGGGCGGCTGGCGACTTTTCAGCATCGGCCAACGCTGGATATCAGCACCTTCGGGATTGAGCCAAGCAGTTATTTGCTGGACAGCGGTTTTGTGCCGGAGGATCTGCTGGCGGCATATCGCAGCACCGTAACGCAGGCGCTGGACGGTGTGCGCCGCTGTTTTGAACGTGCCGGCGAGATTGGCGCGCTACGCTTGCACGGCGATTGTCATGGCAGTAACGTGTTGTGGACCGACGCCGGGCCGCACTTTGTCGATTTCGACGATAGCCGCATGGGGCCTGCGGTGCAGGACTTATGGATGCTGTTGTCGGGGGAGCGTCAGGATATGACGCGGCAGTTGTCCGATCTATTGGCCGGCTATGAGGATTTTTGCGATTTCGATCCGCGTGAACTGCATCTGATCGAGGCGTTGCGGACCTTGCGCCTGATCCACTATTCGGCATGGATTGCGCGCCGTTGGGATGATCCGGCGTTTGCGGTGGCGTTTCCCTGGTTCAATACGCAGCGGTATTGGCAGGACAGGGTGCTGGAATTGCGCGAGCAGATTGCGTTGATGGATGAGCCGCCGTTGTGGCCGGCTTGATGGGCGGCATCAGTGCGCCACCGATGTGGAAAACACATTCAGTACCACCACGCCGGCCACGATCAGGCCGATACCGATCAGCGCCGCCGTATCCAGCGTTTGCTTGAACACCAGCCAGCCGATCATCGCAATCAGTGCAATGCCGATTCCCGACCACATCGCATAGACGATAGAGACCGGCAGTGAGCGCAGTGTCAGCGACAGGAAATAGAACGCGATCAGATAGCCGGTGACGACCACGATCGAGGGCATCAGGCGGGTGAATTCGCTGCTGGCCTTCAAGGCGCTGGTGGCGATAACTTCTGCGATGATGGCGATACCCAGATAGAGCCAATGCATGTATTTTTCCTTGTGCGCCGGTGCCGGCGCGGGTTGTATGAAGTGCGTATAAAAACGTCCAAAACTGCAGGGCGCCGCTATCGAACCATCCCGAGTCCCCCACATGATAGAGATAAAACGCATTTGCGCTAATGTATTAACGACCGATTTTTGAGCGAATGCGGCGTTGTCGCATGACCGATAACAACTCAGGGCAAGTCGATTTCCGCGAACAACGCTGTCACGAAATCGACAAATGCCCGCACCTTGGCGGACAACTGATGGCTGCGGTGATACACCACCGATACCGGTGGCCCTGGCGTACTCCAGTCGGCCAGCAGCGGTGTCAACTGGCCGGTGCGTATGTGCGGATTGAGCGACAGCGACAGCAACTGGATAATGCCGGCGCCGCTGGTGGCCGCATGAATCAGCGATTCGGCGTGATTGATGGAAATCCGGGTTTGCGGGTTCCAATCGATCTGCTGCTTGCCTTTGCTGAAGGTCCACGGCACGTCCTGGCCGGTGTTCGGATGGATAAACGACAGGCAGCGGAAGCGCGCCAAGTCCTGCGGCATCTGTGGCGTGCCGTGACGCGCCAGGTAGTCCGGCGACGCGCAGCACAGATTGGTGGTCTGATAAATCCGTCGCGCCACCATGCTGGAGTCTTTCAGTTCACCGATACGAATCCAGACATCGCCACGTCCTTCCACCACATCCACCATGCGGTCGCTGACGTTCATGCGCACCGTCAGGTCAGGGTACTGCTCGGTAAAGCGCGCCAGCGCCGGCGCCAGATAAATGCGGCTGACGACTGTCGGCACGTCAACCCGCAATACCCCCTGCGGTGTCGCCCGGCCACCCTGGAGGGCGTCTTCCAGTTCCGTCATGTCGCCCAGCAGCCGCTGCGCCCGCTGGTAACAACTATGGCCGTCGTCGGTCAGTGACAGTTTGCGCGTGGTCCGATTCAGCAGGCGTACGCCAAAATGCCGTTCCAGACTGGAGATATGGTTGGTAATCGACGCGTTTGACAGCTCCAGTTGCTCGGCGGCACGACTGAAACTGTTGAGCTCGACGACCTGGCAAAACACACGCAGGGATTCAAGGCGGTCCATCGCGGCGCTCCATGATTATTTATCAAAGTTAAAAAATGATTTTAATTATTGCCTATTTTTCTGTAAATGAAAAATGCGCATAATGCTTGGAAAGTTGGGCGCTAATGATCCGGCGCATATAAGCTTGACTACAAGACCGCACGCATAACCGTTACCACGGCCAGCAATCCATAAGGAGATCACGAATGCCCCAGTTACTGCACAGCGACGCTGACGGTTATCAGTATCAATCCGGTTTTTGCAATGACTTCGCCACCGAGGCTTTGCCCGGGGCGCTGCCGGCAACCCAGAATTCACCCCAAAAAGTGTCGTACGGTTTGTATGCGGAGCAATTGTCCGGCACAGCCTTCACCGCACCACGCGCGCAGAATCGGCGCTCATGGCTGTATCGGATTCGTCCGGGCGCGATGCATCACGCTTTTCAGGCGCTGGACCACGCGTTGTTGCGCAGCGGACCATTCAACCAGGTCGCGGCCTCGCCCAATCAGTTGCGCTGGGATCCGTTACCGCTGCCTGCGCCAGAGCAAGGCACCGATTTTGTCGATGGTTTGGTGACCGTCGCGGGGAATGGCGACGCGGCGACGCAGGTGGGAATGGGCATCCATTTGTATGCCGCCAATCGTTCCATGCATGAGCGCTTCTTGTATGACGCCGACGGTGAATTGTTGATCGTGCCGCAGCAGGGACGTCTGCTGGTCCATACTGAATTCGGGATACTCGATGTCAAGCCGGGAGAAATTCTGGTGATCCCGCGTGGCGTGCGCTTTCGTATGGTGCTGCCCGATGGCGAAGCCCGCGGTTACGTCTGCGAAAATTACGGCGCGCAATTTCAATTGCCCGAACTGGGGCCGATCGGTTCCAACGGCCTGGCCAACGCCCGTGATTTTCTGGCACCGGTGGCGGCCTACGAAGAGCGCGAAGGAAACTTCCAGCTGGTGGCAAAATTCGGCGGTCGGCTATGGTCTGCCGCGATAGCGCATTCGCCGCTCGACGTGGTGGCGTGGCATGGCAATTACACGCCTTACAAGTATGATCTGAGCCGCTTCAACACGATCAACACTGTCAGTTTCGACCATCCCGATCCGTCGATTTTTACCGTGCTGACTTCACCGTCGGACACCGCCGGCACCGCGAATGTCGATTTCGTGATCTTCCCGCCGCGCTGGATGGTCGCCGAAAACACGTTCCGGCCGCCGTGGTTTCATCGGAATGTGATGAGCGAATACATGGGCCTGGTGCACGGCACCTATGATGCCAAGGCCGAAGGCTTCGCTCCGGGCGGCGGCAGTCTGCACAACTGCATGAGCGGCCACGGTCCCGATGCCGCGACTTTCGAGAAAGCCAGTAGCGCGACCCTGGCACCGCAGCGCATCGACAATACGCTGGCCTTCATGTTTGAGAGCCGCTACCTGATTCACCCGACCCGCTTTGCGCTCGATACGCCGCTATTGCAAAAGGATTATCTGGCTTGCTGGCATGGACTGAAAAAGAATTTTACCGGACGGCTGTGATCTTCAATGACGCCATCTTTCCATGAAACACCACTCACCCAACAACGGGAGTCCCACGATGCATACCAATGACCCGACGCTGAAGTCTTTTATAGCGACCAGCCCCGAATCCCATTTCCCCATTCAAAACTTGCCATTCGGCATCTTCAGCACCGTGGAAGATCCGACCCCGAGGGCAGGCGTGGCGATCGGCGACCAGGTGCTGGATCTGGCCGTGCTGGCGGATGCCGACCTGCTGCCCGAGCCGTCGGAGATCTTTCGCAGCGGCAGCTTGAATCAATTCGTTGCATTGGGTCACGCCACCTGGCGCGCGACGCGCGACACGATCAGCCAGTTACTGCGTCACGACAATCCGCTGCTGCGCGATCACCAGGCATTGCGTGCCATTGCGCTGCAGCCGCAAGATCAGGTCACGCTGCACCTGCCGATGGCAATCGCCGGCTATACCGATTTCTATTCGTCCAAAGAACATGCCACCAATGTCGGTACGATGTTCCGCGATCCGGACAACGCCTTGCTGCCAAACTGGCTGCACATCCCGATCGGTTATAACGGCCGCGCCAGTTCCGTGGTGGTCAGCGGCACCGCCTTGCATCGTCCGAGCGGGCAGTTGAAATTGCCGGGTGCCGACGCCCCGGTCTTCGGCCCCTGCCGGAAACTCGACTTTGAGCTGGAAACCGGGTTCCTGATCGGCCAGCCGAATGCGCTGGGCGAGCCGATCGATATCGAGGTCGCAGATCAGCATATTTTCGGCATGGTGCTGCTCAACGACTGGAGCGCGCGCGATTTGCAGCAGTGGGAATATGTGCCGCTCGGACCCTTCAACAGCAAGTCGTTCGGCACCTCGATTTCACCATGGGTGGTGACGATGGAAGCGCTGGAACCGTTCCGCGTGGCCAGCCCGGAACAGCAACCGGTACCGCTGCCGTACCTGCGGCAGCACACCGACAACGCTTATGACATCACGCTCGAAGTAACGCTGAAGACGGCCGAGTCGCGCGCTGCACAGACTATCTGCAAGACCAATTTCAAGGCCATGTACTGGACCATGGCACAACAGCTGGCGCATCACACCGTTTCCGGTTGCAATACCAAAGTCGGCGATTTGATGGGATCCGGCACGATCAGCGGAAGCACGCCGGATGCGTTTGGCAGCTTGCTCGAATTGTCCTGGAATGGGCAGAAGCCGCTGACGCTGGCGGATGGCAGCCAGCGTAGTTTTATTCAGGATGGGGATGAAATCGGCATGACCGGATGGTGTCAGGGCGACGGCTATCGGGTTGGTTTTGGTAGCGTCACCGGCAAGATCTTGCCGGCACGATGACGGAGCAGGGCGCAAGGCAGCTCTTCCGCCCTGCAACAAGCTTGTCGATCACAGCCAGATAATCGCTGCCACCACCCCGATAATCAGACCGAACTTGATCACGTAGTACAGCGGCTTGCTGAATTTCTTCAAGGCCCTGCGGTATTGGCCGGCGGCCCAGACGAAGCGGAACAGTTTGTTGATGCCGCCGGTTTCGTCGCCCGTCTCGTTCGGTGATGCCGCCGCACTCATCATGTGACGGCCAAGCCAGCGATTGACCGCCTGCGCCCAGCGATAGCGCATGGGGCGTTCGATGTCGCAGAAGATGATGATGCGATTGACGTCGGTACCGTTGTGCGCCCAGTGCATATACGTTTCGTCGAACACCACGCCCTTGCCATCGCGCCAGCTATAGCGTTCGCCATTGACTTCGATGAAGCAGCGGTCGTCGTTCGGCGTGATCAGGCCAAGGTGGTAACGCATCGATCCGGCAAACGGATCGCGATGCAAATTCAGTTTTCCGCCAGGCGCCAGTTCGGCAAACATCGCCGCTTTGACGCTAGGCGTGCGGCGCAATAATGCGACCGTTTTCGGACAAAACTGCTCGGCCGACGGATGGCTGGCGTCATACCATTTCAGGTAGAAACGTTTCCAGCCGGCCTTGAAGAACGAGTTAAACCCGGCGTCGTCGTTTTTTTCCGCTGCGCGGATTTTTTCCATGCCGGTCAGGGCCTGCGCCTCGTCGCGGATGGTCTCCCAGTTGTCTTCCAGTATTTTCAAGTCGCCAAAGGTGCTGGTCGGCAAATACGCGGTATTGGTCGGCACCTTGGAGAACAGGTACATCAGGATGTTGAGCGGCGCCATGATCGACGAGTGGTCGAACAACTGGCGGAAAAACGGCATCCGTACCTTGCCGCGGAAGTGCACGTAGATCACGGATAAAAGAAAAATACTAATCACTGCCCATTTCATGACAATGCGCTCCAATCCACAATAGTTGCATCAGGATCATCTAACGTTGGCGACGCCCAGGAAGGCAGGCTTACGTTAAATGCCGATGTGCAAAAAAACAATAAAAAATCAGTCTGAAATGCAATTAGCCGCCATTTTAGCCGCTTTGCATATTTTTCCCCGATTTTGACGATCCGGCGCTAAAGAGTGGGCCGATCAGGTTGCGCTGACGAATATTTCCAAGGCAGCTCTGGCGATTGCCGAACCGGGGATTTCAGTGCTAATATCGCGGCTTCCTTAGGGGAGTAGCCTTCTTGCAGTGGCTCGCCATTTGCAACGAGCGTATGTCAACATACTTGACGCTTTTCGTCATGGCATGCGCGACCGTCAGGTTTGGCAAGACCTTTGGTGCAATGTCTTTACCCGGCCGGGCGAAGACCTTGTGCCATTCGTCAGCGCCCGGCCCTCAGGATATCCCTTTATGCTTAAGCCCCGTTGCTTGCCTGTTGCACCTTCCCATCCGGCATTACCGCTATTCCCGCTTGACCAGGCTCCGGGCCGGCAAGGAGCGGCCGCATGATACTGACAATTGCATTGTTGCTGGGATCGGCGATTGTCATCTATCTATCCTGTGAGTTTTTCGTCAACAGCATCGAGTGGGTAGGGCGTCGGCTCGGCGTCGCCCAGAGCGTCGTCGGCACGGTGCTGGCTGCCTTCGGTACCGCGCTGCCGGAAACCGTCGTGACTTTCGTCGCGGTGGTGTTCGGCCGCGATGCCGCACATCGAGACATCGGCGTCGGTGCGGCGCTCGGCGGGCCGCTGGCGCTTAGCACGATTGCCTACGCGGTGGTTGGCCTGATGTTCATTCTGAACCGGAAACAGCTCGGCAGTATCCTCTTGTCGCGTGAAGATGGCGCACGGCTGAGTCGCGATCAAGCCTGGTTCATGGGGATTTTTGTCCTCAAGATCAGCCTCGGTCTGGTGGCTTTTGCAATCAAGCCCTGGCTGGGCCTGTTGTTCCTGCTGGCATATGGCGCCTATATCTGGGGCGAGATCCGCAAAGAAGACGGTGCCGATGTCGAGGTGCATGATCTCGATCCACTCAAATTCCGTCCCCACGATCCGCAGCCGGGTATCGGCTGGGCCGTATTCCAGACGCTGGTGGCGCTGATCGTCATTTTTTTAAGCTCGCAGTTATTCGTGGCGCAGCTCGAAGCGATGGCGCCGTGGCTGGGTATTTCACCGCATTTGACCGCGTTGCTGCTGAGTCCGATTGCAACTGAGCTGCCGGAAATCCTGAATGCAGTGATCTGGGTCCGTCAAGGCAAGCAAACGCTGGCCCTCAGCAACATCAGCGGCGCGATGATGATACAGGCGACGATACCAACCGCATTGGTGCTGATCTTCACGCCGTGGATGCTGGATGCCGCATTGATCTGGGCGGGGGCGATCACAATGGCCTCGATCGCCGGCTTGTATGTGTTGCTGCGCAGGCAGAGCTTGACTGGCGGCCGCCTGGCGCTGTTCGGCGTGCTGTATCTGGTATTTGCGGCGGGGTTGGCGCTGATTGGGGTGCGGTAAGCCGATCTGTTGCCGGGACGTTGAGTGGGTAACTTGGTGACGTGGTTTTAGTATTGTGTTTAGTAACAGCCTTAGCGATGACTGATCGAAATTGCTCTGGTATGTTACGCGATGGGATTTACTTCAACCATAAGGGTCGTTCTCATGACTGATCGTGACAGCCTCCGACTCGAGGAGCCTCAGATAAAATGGCTGGATTCCTATCGGAGTCTGGTACGGGAGTTTGTCGACCGCGAGGACCGCCTTATTCCGTTCACGCTTGCCTTTCCTAATCACGATTTCCAGGCGTTCTTGGAGAAACTGTCCGCATGCGCGAGAGGGGAGGAGCTTCCGGTTGGCTTTGTTCCTCACTCCACGTTCTGGCTTGTCCGGAATAACCTCGAAGTTGTCGGTGTGTCGAACTTGAGGCACGCACTAACCGACATGCTGCGTCGGGACGGCGGTGCCATCGGGTATGGTGTGCGACCGAGCGCGCGTTTGCGAGGTTATGCCTCAGCGCTTTTGCTGTGTACCCTCAAGCGAGCACGGGAAATCGGCCTTTCGGAAGTGCTGCTTACCTGCGCCAAGACTAACATTGGCTCCGTTCACACTATTCTGCGCTGTGGAGGTGTGCTCGAATCTGAAGAGTTCCTGCCGGATCGAAGCGAAATCGTACAACGTTATGTCATCGTTCTTGAGCATCCTGCCTAATATTGCGGCCGACCGAACAGGCGTCGCTCGGCCGGAGCCATCAACTGGGCGTCATCAAGCTTCGAATACAGGATGTGACGCCTCCTGTATTGCGGCTAGCGTGTCGTCGCGGGCAAGCAGGCCGGACTCATCGAGGATGGTCAGCAGCGGTCGACCTTCCGAAACCGACTGGCGTGCCAGCTTGCTCACGCGAGCATAGCCAAGTTTCGGCACGAGCGCGGTCGCCACGGCCATCGAATCCATCAGGTGTTGTTCATTGCGTACATCGTCGGCCGCAATACCGGCGACGCACTTCTGCGCGAACCGCTGAATGCCGTTGGTGAGGAGAGTGATACTGTCGAACACACGTGACGCCACCACGGGCTCGAAGTGGTTGATTTCAAGTTCGCCATACTGGACGGCCTGTGCTACCGCCACGTCGTTGCCGATCACAGCAAAGCTCAGCTGGATCATCGCCATCGGAAGGACGGGATTAACCTTGCCCGGCATAATCGACGAGCCCGCTTGCGCTTCCGGAAGACGCAGTTCCCCCAGTCCGCCCACCGGACCCGACGACAGGAGCGTCAGATCCGACGCGATCTTGGCTAGCGACGCTGCGCAGGTACGCAGTTCACCCGAAACGCGCGAGAAAACATCCATATTCTGCATTGCGTCGAACGGATTCGACGGCGCCATATATTCCACGCCGGTAATACGGGACAAATGCCGGTACACGGCCGATCGATATCCTGCGGGTGCGCCGAAGCCGGTGCCGATGGCGGTACCACCCAGCGGAAGAGTCCGCAGCTTGTCGCGCACGGCGACAAGCTCTTCTGCCAGACGGTGGGTCAGCGATGCGTAGCCGCCAAAAAGCTGTCCAAGACGCATCGGCTGTGCATCCTGCAGACACGTGCGACCAAGGTGCAGGATGTCGGCGAACTCCGTCGCTTTACTATCGAATTGCGCGGCAAGCTTTTCTACTTCCGCAATTAGCGGTCCCAGCATTGCGTGGGTTGCGATCTTCAGTGCTGCCGGATAGACGTCATTCGTGGACTGAGAGCGGTTCACGTGGTCGTTGGGGTGAACCACGTCGTATGAACCGGGAGCATGACCCAGGTGCTGTTGCGCGCGATTCGCGATGACCTCATTGAAGTTCATGTTCGTCGACGTCCCGCCTGACCCCTCAAGCAGGTCCACGATCAGCGAGTCGTCGAACTGCCCACCGATGACTTCCTGACACGCGCGGACGATCGCATCACACTGCGGCGGACTCACTGCGTCGTTGTCGCGATTCGCCAAGGCGGCAGCCCATTTGCATTGCGCAAAGGCCGCCCGAAAATCCGCATAGTGAGCAATGTTGAGTGATGAGACTGTCAGGTTGTCGACGCCCCTTACCGTATTAACGCCATAAAGCTTGTCGGCGGGGATAGCGACTTCGCCAACGTAGTCGCTTTCAGTCCGTGTTTCGGCGTGAGCATGCTTATTCATGTGAATTCCTATCACTAATAATGATTAATTGTTCAATGTCCCGCCCTAATGCTTTCAGCCTGGGCAGGAAAGACGTTTCAATAACCTCGCGTGCTGTCTCGCATGCATCTTCGAAGAATGTGCTGTACTCGTCGCGGCGCGCCACAAGATACAGCGATCGTTCAAGTCCCAGCTTGTCAACAACATGCGTCGCAACGCGGTTTGCATAAGCAGCCCCCTGGAGCAGACACATCGGCGAAGTCACTGCCCATCCGATGCCCTCGGCGACCATTGAAGTCAATGCATCGGCGTTGTCGAGTTCCAACCGGTTCGGCACACGCACTTCGATTCGCCGCAGGTAGCGCTCGATCTGCATGCCAACCTGTGAATTCCGGTTAAACCGTACGATCGGCAGAGCATTAGCCAAGGCGCGAAGGTCTTCGATGGTCCGAACAGGCTTTTGCTGGTCCTTTGGCGTGATGACAAGGTATCTCTCAGAAAAGAGCCGATATCGCACCACGTCGTTGGCGTCCATTAGAGGGTCGCTCGTGACGATGAGATCCAAATCGCGACGTAGTAACGCCTCGCCCTGCTGAGGACTCAATCCTGTACGTATCGACAGTTGTGAGACTTTTCCCAAGAGTCGTTTTGTAAAGACGGATCCGCAGGTGGCGGCAAATGAGTCGACCAGTCCGACGCGGAGGTCCGGCTTGATGCCACGGCCAGCTTCGACTACCTGGGCCTTCAGATTCGCGATTTCTTCGCTCAGTATTGCACCACGATTCCTTAACGCGATGCCGTACGGTGTCAGCGCCAGCGGGCGGGTTGTGCGATTGACAAGCACGACACCCAGGTCGTCCTCAAGCTGGCGGATGATCTGCGAGACGCCAGACTGCGAAATGCCCATCCGCGTCGCGGCCCCCGACATGCTGCCTTCTTCCGCCACAGCAACGAAGACCTGTACCGCGTGCATATCAATAGGTTTGTTTGACATGATGAGCCCTAGTAATCATTGCCCTCGCCAACGCCCCGGCTTACGTCACCCCGTGCGTCGTATCGGAGCGTCAGAGGTTCGCATTCCGTTGACCGTGTGGAGGAGCGGCGAATGTAGCCGTATGTCCACCTTTGGTTGCAGGTTCGTCGTCTCCGCGTTGATCGGACTTCACATCCGAAAGGTTTTCACTGCCCGTTTCCGGCGCAAACACGTGGCAGAAGACGCCACCGAACACCAACACACTGATGCACACACCGAGTGCCGAGTGAATGCCAGCGTGTTGCACCGCCAACGGAAGAAGGAATGTGCTGATCGCCGAACCAAACCGGCTGGAGGCGACCGCCAGTCCAACACCGGATGCACGCAGGTGAGTCGGAAAGAGCTCGGGCGGATAGACAAACTCGAGATTGGCGGCCGCCGAGAGAATGCAGGCGAAGACACCGAACGTAACCATGGTTCCTATAGGCCCGAATCCCGCGTAAGCAAGTACCGCCAGGCCCACCGCTGCAAGGTAGAAAGTTCCAATCAGGAATGCGCGGCGCGACAGCCTGTCGACGATCAAAAGACCAACGATCGCTCCGACGAAGAGCAAAAGGTTATAAACAAGGCCGCCTACGAAGTTGTCCTTGACCTGCAAGGCCTGAAGCACCTTCGGGGAAAACGTGCCCAACGCGAAATACGGGATGACCTGACAGGTGTAGAACACGCAACCAACCAGTGTATTTTTGCGCCAGCGCTTCGAGAACAGTTCCGACCATGCACCACGACGTTGCTGGGTCACTGTCGTCGGGGCAGACAGAGTGACCTCGGGACCAAATTTGTGACGAATGATCGCTAGCGCCTCGTCGCCCCGCCCGCGTTTCATCAACCACATTGGCGACTCAGGCACGCCCATGCGGAACGGAAGGATGAGCAGTGCCGGGATCCCGCTCGCGGCAAGCATGATCCGCCAAGCGTCGGGACCGATGTCACGCATGAAAAAGCCAGCGAGATAGGCACCGACGTAACCGGCAGCCCACGCAGCGGCAAGCACGCTGAGCAGACGACCACGGTAACGGCGCGGCGAGAACTCCGTCACGAGTGACTTGCTGACTACGTAGTCAGCGCCCAGAATCAGTCCCAGCAGCAGGCGAAGGACCAACAGTTGTGCTGGCGAAGTCACGAAAAATTGCGCCGCCGAGATCACCGCGAACAGCAGCATATCGAAGGCGAAGATCGTGCGTCTGCCGTATTTGTCCGCGATCGGACCGGCGAACATGCTCCCGAGAAACAGGCCCGCCAGGGATGAAGCGCCAAGCAGCCCCATCCAGAGCGGAGTCAAATGAAGTGACCCGGATGCCATGCTCATCGCGATGCCGATGATCCCCAGCACGAAGCCGTCGCTGAACTGGCCTCCCGTTCCGCTGAACGCCACTCGCAAATGGAATCGGCGCAGAGGAAGATCCTCCAACAATATCTGTTTGCTCACTTTCGTCTCCTATAACTCCAGTTTTATGTCGGGCGCTTTTTGCTGCCTCGGAAACCAGTATAGGGAGTTAAATTCAAGAAAGCAGCATGTCTGGCTCTAGTATTAGCCATCTTAATACTATGCCGCGTGTTGGCTGAAGTTGCGATGGGGCTGTCATGGCGCTCTATCCATTCCGAGATCGGATGCAGCACATAGCGGACCGTGCAGGTTGAGTAAAATCACCATGATTGCAAAAGAGCTCGACGGCGGGCTCCGGTTGGAAACAGCACGATAGATAGCAGTTATTGAGAGGGGAAATATTGTGATTTCACATGTATTTGTTGGCATTACGGACTTTGGGCGCGCTTTCCGGTTTTATTCATCCGTCATGGAGGAGTTGGGATTGCGGTTGAAATTCTGCGATACGGACAAGTCGTGGGCTGGTTGGATGCCAACAGAAAAGACGCGGCCCCTTTTTATCATCGGATCACCCTACAACGGCGAAATTGCCACTCCCGGAAACGGGCAGATGATTGCGCTACTCGCACCTACGCGCGCAGCTGTCGAGCGCGCTTATGCTGTTGCCCTGAAAAATGGCGGCCTGTGCGAAGGACGACCCGGTTTGCGACCGCAATATCATCCAGATTATTACGGCGCCTATTTCCGCGATGTCGAGGGAAATAAAATTTGCGTGTGCTGCCACGATGCCCTGCCCGGATTGTCGGCGGCGTGAAGTGGCGATCGGCAAGAAGCGGCTGCAGCCGGCCATTGGCCTCAAGTTGTCTTCCGCCAGTGAATTGATGCCGCCGCGCTTTTCCGGCACGGCTTTCACTTTGCTTTCCCGACAAGACCAGCAACAATGCGTGTGATCAGTTGAGATTACGCTAATATTTTTTTTGCATGTCATTGGTTCGTCATAATGGCTCACTACAATCGGCCCGATCATCTTGAGCAGTGCTCAACGTGGCGGCCGGCGCAGCATCGCAGCTAAATTCCCGCAGACGACTCCTCGAAAAATATGACTTTTCCATTGCTCAATCGCGAACTCGGTGTGCTCGCCTTCAACGAACGGGTGCTGGCCCAGGCGGAAGATCCGTGCGTGCCTTTGCTGGAGCGCTTGCGCTTTGTGTGTATCACCAGCAGTAATCTGGATGAGTTTTCCGAGATCCGCATGTCCGGCTTGCAGCAGCAGATGCGCGACGCGATCGATGGCGTCACGCCGGATGGGATGTCGCTGCAACATGCTTACACCGTCATCAGCGAGCGCGCCCAGCGCCTGGTCGCACGACAATATGCACTGTTTAACGAAGTGCTGTTACCGGCACTGAACGCCGAAGGTATCGTTTTCTATACAGAGTCCGATTGGGACGAGCAACAGAGCGCCTGGGCGCACGAATTTTTCAAGTCGGAACTGCTGCCGGTGCTGACGCCGATCGGTCTCGATCCGGCCCATCCGTTCCCGAAAGTACTGAATAAGAGTTTGAATTTTGCCGTCAGGTTGAGTGGCCGGGATGCCTTTGGCCGCGAGCCGGAACTGGCCATCGTGCAGGCTCCGCGCGCATTGCCGCGACTGGTGCGGATGCCGGAAGGATTGTCGCGTCATCCCTACGGCTTCGTGCTGTTGAGCAGTTTCATGCAGCGCTTTGTCGGCGAGTTATTCCCGGGATTGTCTATCGGCGGTTGCTATCAGTTCCGTGTCACCCGCAACAGCGATCTGTTTGTGGATGAAGATGAAGTCACGGATTTGCGGCTGGCGTTGCAGGGCGAACTGCCGACCCGGCAACTGGGGAATGCGGTGCGACTGGAAGTTGCGGATGACACCCCGGCGTCGCTGGTATTGCGCTTGCTCAAGCAAAACGGTTTGCAGCCGGGCGACTGTTATCGCGTCAACGGCTCCGTCAATCTGGTGCGTCTGATGCCCTTGCCGGATCTGGTCGACAGACCGGATCTGAAGTTTGTGCCGCACACGCCGGTCCTGCCAAAGTCGTTCTTTACCGGCTCTTCGGTGTTCGATGTGATCGATCAGGACGACGTGCTGCTGCATCATCCGTATGAAAGTTTTCAACCCGTTCTGGAGCTGTTGCAGCAGGCCGCGATCGATCCCGATGTCCTGGCGATCAAGCAAACCATTTATCGCACCGGCAGTGAATCGGCGCTGATGAATGCATTGATGCAGGCCGCCAAGAATGGCAAGGAAGTCACGGTCGTGCTGGAGCTGATGGCGCGCTTTGACGAAGAAACCAATATCGGCTGGGCAGCCAAGCTGGAAGCGGTTGGTGCGCATGTGGTGTACGGCGTATTCGGTTTTAAGACCCATGCCAAGATGCTGTTGATCGTGCGGCGCAAACGGCATGCCAAGCACACCAGGCTGAAGCGCTACGTCCATCTAGGCACTGGCAACTATCACTCGCGCACCGCACGTCTGTACACCGACTTTGGCCTGATGACCAGCGACGACAAAATTTGTGAAGACGTCCACAACGTGTTTCAGCAACTGACCGGATTCGGCAAGCAAGTGCCGCTCAAGCGCTTATGGCAATCGCCATTTACCTTGCATGCGAATGTGCTCAAAGCGATACAGGCGGAAGTCGCTGCGGCCAAAGCCGGGCGGCAGGGCTACATCATCGCCAAGATGAATGCATTGCTGGAGCCGACGGTCATCGCCGCGCTCTACGAGGCGTCGCAAGCCGGGGTCAAAATTCAGCTGATCATACGTGGCGTGTGCGCGCTGCAGGCAGGTGTGCCGGGATTGTCGGAAAACATCAAGGTGCGGTCTGTCATCGGCCGCTTTCTGGAGCATCATCGGGTCTTCTATTTTTACGCCGACGGTGAAGAAAACGTGACCCTGTCGAGCGCCGACTGGATGGACCGGAACCTGTTCCGCCGCGTGGAAACCGCATTCCCGATCCTGGACAATAAATTGAAGCGTCGCGTGATCGAGGAAAGCCTGCTGGTGCATTTGCATGACAATGCCTCGGCGTGGGATATGACCGGCGACGGGACTTATGAAAAGGTGACGCCCGGTAATGCGGCAGCGCTTGTGAGTCAGATTGATTTGTTGTCGCGGTTTTGAGCGGCGCCTGACGCTCTTTTCGGCCATTGGCATGAAAGTTTCCGCGCCCGGTCCGGAACGCCGGTAGAAACATAAATACCCTCACCCGATTGCAAAATTCCCTGCGGCTAATCGGTCCGCTCCTTCGTCGCATCTCACATTTTCACCCCAGCAATACCAAAAACGATATCACTTACGATGAAAAAGTGATTGGTAAGCGCACGCAACTATTTTTACACTAGGGCGGCATTCAAGCGGTCTTTTAAATATAACAATTGGAGAACGGTCCAACTACATTTTTCGAGTTTGTCGACGATATCGGAATGAGTATGTGAATTGTGAAAAATTTCATTTGTTTGATATCGGTAAAATTCGTAAGATGGCCGTGAAAGTTGCTCAAAAAAAAGCGTTCGGCAGCATGTTCACCGCAACACACCGCAGCACCACAATAACTAAAGGAGACAAGTTGTGAAGATGATTAAATCCACGATTCTAGGGTTGATGATAGGCCTGACTGGTGTTGCATCCCAGGCCGGCGCGCAGGACAAGGGGCTGGTCGGTATCTCGATGCCGACCAAATCCTCCGCACGCTGGATTGCCGACGGCGACAATATGGTCAAGGTCTTCAAGGAAAAAGGTTACAAGACCGATCTGCAATATGCGGAAGATGACATCCCGAATCAGTTGGCGCAGATCGAAAATATGATGACCAAAGGCGTCAAAGTCCTGGTGATCGCATCGATTGACGGCACCACGCTGTCCGATGTGTTGCAAAAAGCGGCGGACAAGGGCGTCAAGGTGATTGCGTATGATCGCTTGATCCGTAACTCCAAGAACGTGAATTACTACGCCACCTTCGACAATTTCCAGGTCGGCGTGCTGCAGGCCGCTTATATCGAAAAAGCGCTTGATCTGAAGAGCGGCAAAGGCCCGTTCAACATCGAACTGTTCGGCGGTTCGGCAGATGATAACAACGCCTTCTTTTTCTACAACGGCGCGATGTCGGTCCTGAAGCCGTATATCGACAAAGGCAAGCTCGTGGTGCGCAGCAAGCAGATGGGCATGGACAAGGTGTCGACGTTGCGTTGGGACGGAGCGGTGGCGCAGTCCCGTATGGACAACTTGCTGAGTGCGTATTACACGAATGCGCATGTGGACGCTGTTCTGTCCCCTTATGACGGCTTGAGTATCGGGATTATTTCGTCGCTGAAAGGCGTCGGCTACGGTACGCCCAAACTGCCGATGCCGGTCGTGACCGGACAGGATGCCGAGATTCCATCGGTGAAATCGATATTGCGCGGCGAACAGCGATCGACCGTCTTCAAGGACACACGCGAGCTTGCCAAGGTGACTGCCGGCATGGTGGATGCCGTGTTGAGCGGCAAGACGCCGGAAATCAACGATACCAAGACCTATAACAACGGCGTCAAGGTGGTGCCCGCCTATCTGCTGAAGCCGGTCATCGTCGATGCGGCCAACTGGAAGCAAGTGCTGGTGACCGGCAGCGCTTATTACACCGAAAGCCAGATCAAATAATCAACGTGAGGACTGAACTTCCGTTCTCGATTTATTCAGGTTGAATTTTGGTCGCCGACCAGGCGCAGAGATGTGGTCCGGCGCGCTGGCGGCGATAAGAGGCTATACGATGGAAACAATCCTGGAGATGCGGGGAATCCGGAAAACATTCCCGGGCGTCAAGGCGTTGGACAATGTCAATCTGGTGGTGCGCAGTGGCGAAATTCACGCTTTGGTTGGCGAAAACGGCGCGGGAAAATCCACCTTGATGAAAGTGCTGAGTGGTGTGTTTCCGCATGGTTCTTTCTCAGGCGAAATCCATTTTCAAGGTCAGGAACGTCAATTCAAAGGCATCGCCGATAGTGAAAAAATCGGCATTATCATCATTCATCAAGAGCTGGCATTGGTGCCCTTGTTATCGATTACGGAAAATATTTTCCTCGGTAATGAGCAAGCCAAAAACGGCATTATCGACGCGGCTTTGTCATACCGAAAGGCCAAGGAGTTGCTCGAAAAAGTCGGACTCAAGGAATCGCCCGGTACGTTGATCACGAACCTGGGGGTGGGCAAGCAACAGTTGATTGAAATTGCCAAAGCGCTCTCCAAGGAAGTCAAGTTGCTGATCCTGGATGAACCTACCGCCAGTTTGAATGAAAGCGATAGCGACGCATTGCTTGAACTGCTGCTCGAACTCAAGGCGCAGGGGATTTCTTCCATCCTGATTTCGCACAAGCTCAACGAAATTTCCAAGGTCGCCGATGCGATCACGATTTTGCGTGACGGCAGTACGGTGGACACGCTGGATTGTCACAAAGAAGTCATCAGCGAAGACCGCATCATCCAGAACATGGTCGGCCGCGAAATGGCCGATCGCTATCCGAAACGCACCCCCGCTATCGGCGACACCATCTTCGAAGTGAAGCAGTGGCGGGTGCACCACGCGCTCCACCCGGAGCGGCAGGTGATCAAGGGCGTCGATTTCCATGTGAAAAAAGGCGAGATCGTCGGCATCGCCGGCCTGATGGGGGCCGGCCGCACCGAACTGGCGATGAGTATTTTCGGGCGCACCTACGGCAAGCGCATCAGCGGGCAGGTTTTTTTGCGCGGCAAGGAAATTGACGTCAGCACGGTGCAAAAGGCCATCGATAACGGCATCGCTTACGTCACCGAAGACAGAAAAGGCTACGGCCTGATCCTGGATGAAGATATCAAAAAAAATATCACGCTGGCCAATCTCGACGGCATCTCCAACATGCTGGTCATCGATGAAGGGCGGGAATTTTCGGTGGGGGCGGATTATCGTAGCAAGCTGCGGATACGCAGCGCCAATGTGTTTCAGAAAGTGCTGAACTTGTCGGGCGGCAACCAGCAAAAAGTGGTGCTCGCCAAGTGGCTGTTTTCCAACCCGGATGTATTGATTCTGGATGAACCGACCCGTGGCATCGATGTCGGCGCCAAGTATGAGATTTACAGCATCATCAGCCAGCTGGCGGCCGAGGGGAAATGCATCATCATGATTTCATCGGAAATGCCGGAACTGCTGGGGATGTGCGACCGCACCTATGTCATGAATGAAGGAAATTTCGTTGGCGAATTTTCGGCGGCGGAAGCGTCGCAAGAAAAAATCATGCGGGCGATAGTCAAGAACGCGAAGATCGGAGATAACTGATATGAACCAGAAAATTGCTGCGGACGCGATGCAGCTGCAGGCACAGGTGACCGGCAACAAGGACTATGCAGGTTTTCTGAAAAATAATATGCGCGAATATGGCATGTTGCTGTCATTGATCGCGATCATGGGTTTCTTTCAATACATGACCGACGGCACCTTGATGCGGCCGCTGAATCTGACCAACCTGGTCCTTCAGAACAGCTATATCGTCATCATGGCGCTTGGCATGCTGATGGTAATTGTCGCCGGACATATCGATTTATCGGTTGGCTCAGTGGTCGGTTTTATCGGTGCACTGGCGGCCGTGTTGATGGTGAATTTTCACCTGAACTTTATCCTCACGATGATCATCTGCCTGCTTGCCGGTGCAGTGATCGGGGCGGCGCACGGTTATTTCGTGGCATTTTTCAGGATACCGTCGTTCATCGTGACATTGGCGGGCATGCTGGTATTCAAGGGGCTGACGCTGGCGCTGCTGGATGGCCAGTCGGTCGGACCGTTTCCGGAAGCCTTCCAGCGGCTGAGTTCGGGTTTTATCCCCGATCCGCTGAACGGCGCCGATGTGCGGATCAGCTCGCTGCTGGTCGGGGTGCTGGTTGCGGTGGCATTGATTGTCGTCAAAATCCGGAGCCGGGTCAGTCAAATCAAACATGGCATGGAGGACGAACCGACGGCATTCTTTGTATTAAAAAATGTCGTGTTTGCCGCCATCATCATATTTTTCAGTTATCTGCTGGCGTCTTACAAAGGCATGCCCAACGTCCTGATCATCATGTTTATGCTGATGGTGGCGTACACCTTCATCGCCAATCGCACCACGCTCGGCCGCCGGGTCTATGCAGTGGGCGGTAACGAGAAGGCGGCCAAGCTGTCCGGGATCAAGACTACCAGAGTGTCGTTTTATACCTTCGTCAACATGGGCCTGTTGGCGGCACTGGCCGGACTGATTTTCGCGGCACGTCTGAACACTGCCACGCCGAAAGCGGGTACCGGATTTGAACTGGACGTGATTGCGGCATGTTTCATCGGCGGGGCATCGGCATCCGGCGGCGTCGGCAAGGTCATGGGCGCGGTGATTGGCGCATTTGTCATGGGCGTGATGAACAACGGCATGTCGATCATGGGGATCGGCATCGACTATCAGCAAGTGATCAAGGGCCTGGTCCTGCTGGCTGCCGTTTGTGTCGATGTCTACAACAAGAATAAATAACACTTCCCGCAATTCCTGCATTTGCCAATGCGTAGCCTTACATTCCGGGTGAGCCGGAGGATGCTGTGCAAATTCAAAAGAAAGCCAACGATGACGATCGACAAAAAACGCCCATTACGTTCTGCTGAATGGTTTGGCGGCGCTGACAAGAACGGTTTCATGTATCGCAGCTGGATGAAGAATCAGGGCATTCCCGATCATGAGTTTCAGGGGAAACCGATTATCGGCATCTGCAATACCTGGTCCGAACTGACGCCGTGCAATGCCCATTTCCGCAAGATCGCTGAACACGTCAAGCACGGCATTCTCGAGGCAGGGGGCTTCCCGGTCGAATTCCCGGTGTTCTCCAATGGTGAATCGAATCTGCGCCCGACCGCGATGCTGACCCGTAATCTGGCGAGTATCGACGTCGAGGAATCCATCCGCGGCAATCCGATGGATGCGGTGGTGCTGCTGGTCGGTTGCGACAAAACCACGCCGGCCTTGCTGATGGGGGCCGCCAGTTGCGACATCCCGGCCATCGTCGTGACCGGCGGCCCGATGTTGAACGGCAAACACCAGGGCAAGGATATCGGCTCCGGCACGGCGGTATGGCAACTCAGCGAAGCGGTCAAGGCCGGCCAGATTTCGATGCATGACTTCATGTCGGCCGAAGCGGGCATGTCGCGTTCGGCTGGCACCTGCAACACGATGGGAACGGCTTCCACCATGGCGTGCATGGCCGAAGCGCTGGGCACTTCGCTGCCGCACAATGCAGCGATTCCGGCAGTCGACGCGCGCCGTTATGTGCTGGCGCATATGTCCGGCATGCGGATTGTCGAGATGGTGTGGGAAGACCTGCGCCTTTCCAAAATTCTGACGCGTGAGGCATTCGAAAACGCGATTCGCGTCAACGCCGCCATCGGCGGCTCGACCAATGCCGTGATCCATCTGAAAGCGATTGCCGGCCGCATCGGCGTGCAACTGGAACTGGAAGACTGGACCAGCATCGGCCGCGGCACTCCGACCATCGTCGATCTGCAGCCTTCGGGCCGGTTCCTGATGGAGGAGTTCTATTACGCCGGCGGCTTGCCTGCGGTATTGCGTCGCCTTGGGGACGGCAATCTGCTGCCGCACAAAGATGCATTGACCGTCAACGGCAAGACCATCTGGGAAAATACGCAGAGCGCGCCGGTGCATAACGACGAAGTGATCCGGACGCTGGACAAGCCGCTGATTGCCGATGGCGGCATCTGCATCCTGCGCGGCAATCTGGCGCCGCGCGGCGCGGTGTTGAAACCGTCCGCAGCCTCGCCGGAATTGATGAAACATCGCGGCCGCGCAGTCGTTTTTGAAGATTTCAGCCACTATAAAACGCGTATCAACGACCCTGAACTGGACGTCGATGCGAGCTCGGTCCTGGTCATGAAAAACTGCGGTCCGAAAGGCTATCCCGGCATGGCCGAAGTCGGAAATATGGGACTGCCGCCAAAACTGTTGGCCCAAGGCGTCAAGGACATGGTGCGGATTTCCGACGCCAGAATGAGCGGCACCGCCTACGGCACCGTGGTATTGCATGTCGCACCGGAAGCCGCCGCCGGCGGTCCGCTGGGCATCGTGCAGGACGGCGACTGGATCGAGCTGGATTGCCACGCAGGCCGTTTGCATCTGGATATCAGCGCTGCAGAAATGGCAGAGCGCCAGATCGCACGGGCCGCCGCCGACACCGGCATCGCATCCGGCAAAGGCGGTTATCAACAGCTCTACATCGACCGTGTGTTGCAAGCCGATGAAGGCTGCGACTTCGACTTCCTGGTCGGCTGTCGCGGTTCAGCGGTGCCGAAACACTCGCATTGAAAATTTGGAGCAACTATGTCAGCACTAAAAAAAGCATGCAAGGATCTGGCGCAATACCCGAGTCTGAAGGGCAAGCGCGTATTCATTACAGGTGGCGGCAGCGGCATCGGCGAGGCGCTGGTCAGCGCGTTTGCCGAGCAGGGCGCGCTGGTCGCTTTCGTCGATATCGCCACCGAGGCCAGCGAGGTGCTATGCGCGCGGCTGGCCGCTGCCGGCCTGCGGGCGCCGCTGTTTCGTCATTGCGATATTCGCGATATCCCCTTGTTGCAAGCGACCATTCAATCACTCGCGCAGGAGCTCGGTGATTTCGATGTGCTGGTGAACAATGCCGCCAACGATGCGCGGCATCGGTTTGAAGACGTGAGCGTCGAGTACTGGGATAACAGTATCGCGATCAACCAGCGGCCGCTGTTTTTCACTTGCCAGTCGGTATTGCCCGGCATGAAGAAAAAAGGGGGCGGCTCCATCATCAATTTCAGTTCGATCAGCTGGCATATTTCGAATGGCGGTTATCCAGCCTACGTTAGCGCCAAAGCTGCCGTGATCGGTTTGACGCGCGGTTTGGCGCGCGATCTGGGGCCGCATAATATTCGGGTCAATACGGTGACGCCGGGTTGGGTGATTACCGAACGTCAAAGCGCTTTGTGGCTGGATGAAAAAGGTGAGGAGGACATTCAACGCAACCAGTGTTTGCCGGGTAAATTGTTGCCTTGGCATCTGGCACGGATGGTGTTGTTTCTGGCCGCGGACGATAGTGTGATGTGTACGGCGCAGGAGTTTGTGGTGGATGCCGGGTGGAGTTGATGTTTTTCTGAAATCACTTCAGCCGTGATGCGCAGAGTAGCGATATTCATCACGGTCAAAGGATTTACTAAACAGGCGTGAATACGCATAGAATACTGCGAGAAGTTGCTGGAGAAGCCGCTCTAGCCGCCAAGGGACTGCCATGCAACCATTCAGCCGAGATGCCGCTATGCCGATCGGCAAGACCGTACTCAGCCGACGCGGCATCCTGCAGGCCGGCGCGCTGGTGCTTGCCGCAGCCAGCCTGCCCGGAAGGAGCTTCGCGTCGTTGTCGGCGGTTTCCGCGCCAGAGCGCAAACTGGGTTTTTACAATACCCATACGGACGAGCAAATAAACACCGTGTATTGGGCGGATGGTGCGTACCAGCCCGAAGGGCTAAGGGACATCTATCGCATCCTCCGCGACCACCGTTCAGGCGACGTCAGTCCCATCGATGCCCGATTACTGGATTTGCTGTGCCTGCTGTCGGCTGCGCTGGTCACGAACGAGCGCTTTCATGTCATTTCCGGCTACCGCTCACCCGCTACCAACGCCATGCTGTCGAAAAAAAGCAGCGGCGTGGCGCAACACAGCCTGCATATGGACGGGCTTGCCATAGATATTCGTGTGCCGGGGCGCAATCTGGCTGATGTGCGCCGGGCTGCCATCGCGCTGAATGGCGGCGGCGTGGGCTATTACCCTGCCTCCGATTTTGTGCATGTGGATGTTGGCCGCGTGCGCACCTGGTGACGTTTCAGATCGAAGGATGACGGTCATCCGGAATGTCCGGTTCAAGGGAGCCGGCAAAACCAATAGTAATTCCTCAAGCGCATTTCCCCCTTTTCATCATCAACCGCGCTCCAGAATATGGCATTCGCCAAAAAGCTGGCATCGAATCAAAGCCTCCAACCGTAAAGTACGAACTATTCATGAAACCAGTCAACACGGCAGTTCTTCACAACTGGACTCGCCAATGCTTGCTGTTTGTGTTGCTTGGCTTCGTGCTGGGAAATGCCAGTACAGCGTTCGCGAACAATCTTCCCGCCTGGTTCGCCGATGGACGTCCTACTGCCGATGCCCTTGAGGCCGTGCAAATCCTGAAGATGGCTGATGCGGACGGCCTGAATCCAAATGACTATTCAGCGGACTCCCTTGCGCAAGCCGTGAACAAGGCTTCTGAAGCACCCATCCCGGCTTCCGGGCAAGCAACGCTCTCGGGCGTGCTGACACAGGCCGTAGAACATTTTATTTCAGATATTCACTATGGCCGGGTGGATCCGCGTGATGTTCATGCGTCGTTTACAGCGCCATCGAAGCAACTCAATCCTGCCATCTATGTAAGAGAAGCCGTTGCCAGCCATACGCTCACGACTGCCACCCGCGCTGCAGCACCAAAGTTGCCACTCTACGTTGCCCTGCAGCAAGCGCTGGCGAAGTACCGCGCGCTTGAAAGCGACCCGGCTTTCCAGCATCGGCTTCCCACTATGCCAGGAAATAAAATTGCACCTGGCCAGGCCTACGTCGGCACTTCAGAGTTGGCGCAGAAACTGATGGCGCTCGGGGATATGCCGGCAGAGGCAAAGATTCCGGCACGCTACGAGGCCGCCCTGGTCGATGGCGTCAAGGCGTTTCAGAGCCGTCACGGGCTGACGGCGGATGGGGTCATTGGCAGCGGCACCTTTGAACAGATCAATACCCCGATGGCTGCGCGCGTGCGCCAGATCGGGCTGACGCTGGAACGCCTGCGCTGGACGCCCTTGCTGTTGGGGCACCGGATGATTGTGGTGAATGTGCCGGAGTTCGTCCTGCGTGCTTACGAGATTAACGACGGCCAGATCGATATGAAGGTGCGGATGAATGTCATCGTCGGCAAGGCGCTGGATACGCGCACTCCGGTTTTTTTTGAGGAGATGCGCTTCATAGAATTCAGTCCTTACTGGAACATTCCGCCCTCGATTGCCAAAGCCGAAACCGTGCCGAAGCTACGTCATAACCCTGCTTATTTCAATAGCGAGGGCCTGGAGTTCGTCGATGGCGGCGGCCGGGTTATTTCGACATTGTCCGAGGCGAATCTGGGCGCGGTGCTAAGCGGAAAACTGCGTATTCGCCAGCGCCCGGGGCCAAAAAATGCATTGGGCGACATCAAATTCATTTTTCCTAACAACGAGAATATTTACCTTCACCACACACCCGCGCCACAACTCTTCAGGCGTGACCGGCGAGATTTCAGTCATGGCTGCATCAGAGTGGAAGATCCGGTGTCGCTGGCCAGGTTTGTCCTGCAAGATCAGCCGGAATGGACTGAGCAGCGCATCCGCGATGCCATGACAAGCGGGACCTCGAAGACGATTCGCCTGAAGCAGCCATTGCCGGTGGTGATTGCCTATGGCACGGCGATTGTCAAAAACGATGGGAAAGTCTATTTCTTTCAAGACATTTACGGCCACGATAAATTGCTTGATGCTGCATTGAGCAAGAAAAGCAGCCTTACGCGCAATGCGCCGGAAGGTGTTCAGCATCAAATGTGAGTGACCGCGTGGGTGGAGCTCAGCCGGTCGTGACCGGTGCAAAACGGCCATGAACGGCCGCTGGGGATTTCGGCGCGAATGGCGGTTCAAGACTGGGAGCTGCCTGCTGATATTTGCATACCCGATGACCGGTCCATTCCATAATCGGCCACTGCGGCCGTTCGCGATTATTCCGCTACTTGGATCACCTCAATGTCAGCTTCCACTCTGGACGAAGGCTCAGGCGATCCGTTCCGGTCGGTCAGCGATTGGGAAAGCGGACGGTTGCAGCGCACTAATATCGGCACGGTGCCACGGTTTACGGAGACGTCTGCAATGGACGCAGCATCGGCACCCAAGCCGCCGAGTTGACGGATCGTCGCCCTAATCGGAACGCGTTGCCTCCTTCCCGTTGCGCCATTGCCCGGGAGCAACGCCAAACTCCTTTTTGAATGCCCGGCTGAACGAAGCTTCAGATTCATATCCAATTGCTTCGGTAACGCGACTCAGGCTGATGGGCTCACTGCGCAGGAGTCGCGCAGCCATGGCGAGTCGCCAGCGTATGAGGTATTGAATTGGCGGCATCCCTACAAGTTCGTTGAATCGTTGAGCCAGGACGCTGCGTGAAACGTGTACTTCCCCGGCAAGGGTTTCAACGGACCAGTCTTTGGCCGGATGGTCGTGCATCAGGCTGAGACATTTGCCAATCTGCGGATCGCGAAGGCCGGCAAGCCAGCCCAGATGTCTCGGGGGCAGGGATTCGATATAGTCGCGGAGGGTCTCGACAAACAAGGATTCGGCCACTTTTGTCGCCACAGCACCGGACCCGGGTTGGCCGGCTGCAGCCTCTCCCACGGCGTATCTCAGCGACTGCTCGATCCACGGACCGGAAGGTCTCTGTCCGATAGCCGATCGGAAAAGCCTAGGTAAGGTTTCCACCAGCGGGTTTGGTATGTCCTGTTCATACGCGAACCACCCGCACATCAAGACCGTGCGGTTCCCTTCGCCTCCGTATCGAATGGGACTCAGTTGAGGCCCTTTGATTTGCACAACATGGTCAATGCTGACGGGCGCATGGTGCAGGCCGCTGCCGATGATGTGAGAGTCACCGTGAGGTATCGTCGCCACATCTCCTGCATGCAAGGCGACAGCCTCACCGTCGGGCAATTGCACCCAGCACCTGCCTTCCAGAACGGCGTGACAAATAGCGAGGCTGCGCGCTCCCGGCTTGAGCACACGGGCCAATTCGGAAGCCTGCGGAACGTCCACGCACCATGGCTCATGGCACTCGGCATTGAGAAATATCGCGCCTTGCATACGAATCGTGCGCAGCACATCAGAAAGTACGTCCATGGGGATTCCCTTGAGGCGGAAAAAGAGATTTGGTCAAGAACCTCGGACGGTTGGACAGGATTTTATCTTCCTTCCTGAGCATCATTGCACTTACAGCGAATTGTCGCCCAACTTTGTTAAAGGAGTAAGCAAAATGAATGACGCAAAACAGGCTGTTCAAACGACGCAACCATCGCGGTACGCCAAGGCCATCGAGGCGTCCAAGCGCATCCGCTGGGACATCGACAAGGACGTGATCCGGGGGCGTAACTTCGACTTCTCGAAGAAATTTCTGCCCGACGGCCTTTCGCGGGTGAGCCAGCTCGACTTTCTTTCGGAAACCGAAAAGCGCCTGTTGAGCCAGATCCAGGGGCGTTCTTACGCGAACATATTCGGGCTCGTCGAGCGGTTCATCAATGCGAAAGTACTTGAGATCGGCCGCGACCACTGGCTTGGCGATCAAGTCGCGCTTGAGGCACTCGTCCGCTTCAGCGACGAGGAACTTAAGCATCAGAAACTGTTTCGGTGCCTCGAGCAGATGATGGCCGCGGGCATGCCGTCCGGTTACACGTTTGTGCCTGAGCCGGACGGCATTGCAGGCTTTGTCCTTGGAAAGTCGACGTGGGCGGTGCTCGCGCTCACCTGCCACATCGAGCTTTTCACCCAGAAACACTACCGGGAAAGCATCGGCACGGACGAGAACCTCTCGGAGCTTTGGAAGGACGTTTTCCTCTTCCACTGGAAAGAGGAGTCGCAGCACGCGATCCTGGACGAGCTTGAATGGATCCGCGAGGATGCGAAGCTCGCACCGGAAGCTCGCGACCAGGGGGTGACTGACCTGATCGAACTGGTTGGCGCGGTAGACGGAATATTGCAGGCGCAATCGGATGCCGACGCAGCGTACTTCGCCGCCATTTGTGGCCAGACGCTCTCCGACGCCGAACTGGTGCGGGTGAAGGACGCCCTGTTCAAGGCCTACCGATGGCAGTACATCGTTTCGGGCGTTCAGGAGCCGCACTTCGCCAAGACGCTCGGCAGCCTCATTAACCGAGCCCAGAGCGAACGCATTGCTGTAGCTCTCACACCGATTCTGCGGCACGTCACGGCGCACTGAAGTGTCGAAGCCGGCGCAGGCACTCGCTGCGCCGGCAACATTACCCGTTGCATGAGCGAATCAAGGCAACCCAAGAACAGGAGTACGGCAATGAATGCAAACAAGGCACTTTGGGAAAAAGGCGACTTTACGCGCATCGCGCAAAGCATGAGGAAGAGTGGGGAGTCACTCGTTAAAGCACTTGGAATCACCAAAGGTTTAAAGGTGCTGGACCTGGGATGCGGCGACGGTACGACTGCACTGCCGGAAGCCAGGCTCGGAGCGGACGTTCTGGGTGTAGATATTGCCGGCAATCTGGTCGCGGCCGGGAACAGACGCGCAAATGAAGAGGGCTTGAAGAATTGTAGGTTTCAAGAGGGCGATGCGTCCAACCTTCACGAACTGAGAGATGATTCTTTTGACTTGGTCGTTAGCATCTTTGGCGCCATGTTTGCGCCCCAGCCGTTTGATGTGGCCAAGGAGATGGTGCGTGTCTGTCGACCGGGCGGCAGGATCGAGATGGGGAACTGGATTCCCAATGACCCGACATTGGTGGCCCAAATCCTGAAGATCAGCGCCAATTACTCGCCACCGCCGCCGGTAGGCTTCATAAGCCCCATGACTTGGGGGGTCGAATACAACGTGATTGAACGATTTTCAGGCGCGGGAATACCAAGGGAGAATATTTCCTTCGCAAGAGATGCCTATACCTTTGAATTTCCCGACATGCCATCAAAGTTTGTAGATGCATTCAGGAAGTTCTATGGGCCGACAATGAATGCTTTTGAAGCAGCAGAAAAAAACGGCCGGTCCGACGATTTGCAACGAGAGCTGGAATATCTGTTCAACAGCCAAAACAAAAGCTCTAAAAAGGACACAACGTCTATTCCGGCGACTTATTTACGCGTGACGGTTGCCGTCGGCAAAGGCAACGGCTTTTGAACTTGTCGAGATCATCGATCGTGACTACTCGCGCTCCACGCAATGTGGCTTCGGCACACGGGACGACTGTCTTACTTATCTGGAGCGATTGCCTTCTGACGCGCAGAGTGCGTTCAGACTTCAATACGGCAATTCCGACAGAACTCCTGACTTTAGCGGGAGCGGACGCGCAAGAAGCCGCGCGCGGCTCAACACAACGTTATGCGTCAAATCCGTATCAGGAGGGTTATCTATGACTGTGCCGGTATGGATGATGCTGGGATTCGCAACGTGGACGGCGCTCTTGCTGCTTTTCACGATTGGGATTTATCGCTGGAGTCGCATTCTTAGCGGACGGGCGGCCATCCGGAATTTCCCGGCTGACGCCACTGGGGGGGAGGAATGGTATCGGCGCGCGACGCGGGCTCACGCGAACTGCATCGAAAATCTTCCGGTGTTCGGCGCGATTGTCTTTGGACTCTACGTTGGTAACGTGGCGAGCCCGCTGGTCGACGCCCTGGCAACGACGGTCCTGGTCGCCCGGATTTTTCAATCGCTAGTGCACGTATGCCTCGTCCACACTAACACCGTAGCAGCAGTGCGCTTTGCGTTTTTTTTCGTGCAGTTTGTCTGCTATCTGTGGTTGGTTGGAATCATCGTCGTCACGCACACTGGAATTGCATAATAACAACTGGTTGCAGCGGACCGCTATGGATAAGGTGCCGAGGTAAATGTAGCAGCGCGCGGCCGCTGAACCGGAACGTTGATGCTGTAGAAAAACCCCTTCCCAGCCCGATTTCCGGCAAAAAAATGGCGCAGGTTTGATCCGGTATTATTTTATGCGACAACGTCTACATCTATCCGGGATGCATTCCGCTCACTCGTTTCCCCTGCGATGTTTTGTTTTTGATTTGGTGCTGCGACTGACGGCATGTGGAGACGCATCTCAAAGACGGCAACTAGCCATCAGAGGCAATTCACCAACTGGATACGACTGACCGTTTCTGCTTTGATTGGCCGTTTGGGACGTTTCCAGCCGGTCGCCTTGGCGGCCGTCTAAAAGCAGTGTTCCGGGGCAGGGAAGGACTTGTCCTTGACTGCCTTGATATAGGCGCGGATCGCGCCTTCAATGCTCGACTGTCCTTCCATGAAGTTACGCACGAAGCGCGCCTTCTTGCCGGGGAATACGTCCAGCATGTCGTGCATCACAAGCACTTGTCCCGAGCAATCCGGGCCGGCGCCAATGCCGATGGTCGGAATGGTCAGCATCTCCGTCACTTCCTTGCCCAACGCGGTCGGAATGGCTTCAAGGAGGAGCAGCGTTGCGCCGGCTGCCTGGAGCGCCATTGCATCGGCTTTCAGTCGCTCTGCGCTTTCCGCTGTTTTTCCCTGCACCTTGAATCCGCCCAGTTGATGCACGGCCTGCGGCGTCAGGCCGAGATGGGCGAATACCGGTACGCCACGCTCGGTGAGGAATTTTACGGTATCGACCAGCCAGGCGCCTCCTTCAAGCTTGACCATCTGCGCACCTGCCTGCATCAGTTTCACTGCATTGTCGAATGCCGACTGCGGTGTGGCATAGCTGCCAAATGGCATGTCTGCGGCCAGCAGCGCAGTCTGGTTTCCGCGCGCGGCACATGCCGTGTGATAAGCAATATCCGCAATCGTCACCGGCAATGTCGTACTGTGTCCCTGCAAGACATTGCCGAGTGAGTCTCCCACGAGCAACAAATCAACGCCACAGCGGTCCATAAGTGCCGCAAAGCTGGCGTCGTAGCAGGTCAGCGTCGCAATCTTTTCGCCAGCACCGCGCATGGCTAGTAGCGATGGCGCGGTGACCACTTTGCTCCGCACAGTGCCTTCGCGTTCCTGCAGATATCCAGACATCGTCGTTCCTTAATGTTGAAAAATTCACACTTGCCGCGTGTTGCCGATGCGCCCGAGCGGCAGGTCGAAGTCCTGACCATGCTCAATCGGGTTCAAGCTATCCGTCTTGCCCGATGCTCAAGATCGGAATGGGGAGTGATGATAACCGAAAAGGCCGGAATCTTCGTGGGTCCAAGGCAGCGCGGCGCTTTGGGTTATTACGCCGGCTAAGCCAAGTCCGCTTCCTTGCTGGAGATGGGTTTCCTTATGCATAATGTCTGCATGAATATTCGGTCCGTCTAATAACCGTTAGGCGTCATGCAGGATCCCATCAAGAGGCCACTTTCCCATGAATGACATTCAAGAACGGATCGCAGTCAGCTTCAAATCGCAAGGCCTTATGGCGACCCTCGGCGCGCAGCTTGTCTCAGTCGTAGATGGCGAGGTGCAAATAGAATTGCCATTTTCCACGCAGCTTTCCCAGCAGCACGGCTATGTTCACGCTGGCGCAATAACAAGTATTGTTGACAGTGCATGTGGGTACGCGGCGTTGACCAAGGCACCGTTCGAGTGCGAGGTTGTTACAGCCGAGTTCAAGATCAACTTCGTGCGACCTGCGATTGGCGAACGATTCCTGGCAATCGGAAAGGTACAGACTTCGGGTAAGCTGCTTACTGTCTGCACAGGAGAAGTCCGAGCCTTATCGGGAACCGCCTGGAAAGTGGTTGCCATCATGCAGGCAACGATCGTCAATGTCCGTGCCTGACGCGTATCTTCACAAATTTGGCAAGCCGTTCCCCTCGCTTGCTCAAAGTTGAACGTCTGCTTTCCGCTGCATTGACCGGCCGGTTTGGCTCTGCCATTCACGAAGATACGCGCAGCGCACTATTGTTGGCTGCGCGCCTCCGTAAGCGCAATGGTCAAGTGCTGCACCTTCTTTTTCAATTGATCGCGCTCGTCGGTGAGTTCAGCGACCAATAGCGTCAAACGGTAAATTTCCATTTGATCGGGCGTGGCGTCGCTCGGCGGGGCCTCCGGTTCGGGCTTGGGCGGCAGCCGGGCCTCACGCACCTGCCTTGCCGCCTGGCGCAGTTCCTTCTTGCCGCCGGCGACAGCCGCGATCTGCTGCTCGCTAGGCAAGGTAGCTACGGCGGCCGCAGCATTGATGGAAATTACACCCGACTTTACGGCGCCGACCAGCTCGGGCGCAGCTGTCTTCTGGATTTTCTCGATTTGCCCCAAGGTCGCGCTGCTCACCCGCGCGGCACGCGCAACAGCCTCCCGCGTCCACGCTGGCTCGCCCCCGGACTGGACGGAGACATCGGCCCCCGCCAGTTCTGCGGCCGGCCGCTGGGCTTGCGTCTGCGCCACGCGCGCCGACACGATCTCTTTCTTGCGTAGTGCGAGCACGCCGCGTTGAAAATCCGATACGCTGCGCCGCCCAAGGTGATTGTCTATCATCCACAGGTGCACATCGTCCATGGATTGGAACGTGTCGTTCTGCATGGTATTAAAAGGGATTTCGTGCTTCTGGCAGATACCGTAGCGGTTGTGTCCGTCCACCAGAAGATCGCCCCACAACACCAGCGCGTCGCGGCATCCTTCGGACAGCAGGCTGCGTTCCAGCGCAGCGAATTCGTCTTCGGTCAACGGATCGATATAGGCACGGAGGTCTTCGTTGATAGTGATGGTCATGGTTCAGAAGAAATAAAATGATAGCGCGGGTAGTGTACGCAGCGCCGCCGTTTTACGCCACACGGCAATCCTGCATTTTTAAGAATTGGCGCAGATCGACGACAAGCCAGGCGGCGATATGTGAACCTTCTGGATTCGGAGCGTGCACATCCTCAAACGAGCTTTCCGAGCCACAGCGACAAGTCATGTAGCGTCTCGCGCAAGGCATTGAACCGCTGCGCGCCGATATGCGCAGCCCATTCCTGCTCGATCCCGGCCACGCAAATTTGGATCTGCGCAACCATTTCCCAGCCCCTGTCTGTCGTGCGCACCACTCGCGCCGCAGCATTAGGCCCGGCACGGCGCTCGATGTAGCCGCGCTGCTCCAAGCCCACCAGCACGTAGTTCATGGCTTGGCGGGTCATGTTGCACTGCCGGGCCAGATCAATCGGGCGGCGTCCGTCGGGGCCCGGGTACAGAAACACGCCCAGTTCGGTGAGGGTGATTTCAAAGCCATTGGCGTTGAGCGCCGCGAGCATTCGGGCCACGACGACCTCATGAGGCAGGCGCAGCAGCGCGCCGATCAGGGGTGTAACCGCCTGCTGCTTCAGTTTCCCCGCGGGACTTGTTTTGGCTTTTGACATTACTGTAAGGATTTCGTATATTGAAAGTAAAGATTTTTTACAAAAGGAGTTTGCCATGAATGAAGCCCATTCGCCAGCCGCTCAGGACGTCATCCGCGTCGGGCAACTGGAAATCCGGTACTTGCAGGAGGCTGGCAATGGCTGCCAAATGGGCAGCTTCGAGCTACGCGTGCCGCCGGGCTCCAATGTGCCGCCGCCGCACAGCCACGTCGCCAATGAAGAACTGGTGTATGTGCTCGAAGGGACACTGCGCTATACCGTGGGTAGGGAGACGCGCGACCTGCAGCCAGGCGACTCTATGGATACGCCGCGCGGCGTGGTGCACGGCTTTAGCAACCCGCACGCCGTCGTGGCGCGGGCGCTTGTGATCAACACACCAGATATCGGGTCGCAGTATTTCCGCGAAGTGGGAACGATTATTAATGCCGGTGGACCGCCTGACCCGGTCAGGCTCATGGCAACGATGCAGAAATTCGGGCTGGTGCCAGTAGTGCCCCCGGGAGCGCCACAGCACTGACTACCAGATGCCGAACGACCGATCTCATACGTTGGATGTCAGCTCAGGGTCGATCTGTGACGGTCGCGAACCGGCCAATTGCAGACACAGAGCCAATGCGCGCTTCCCCAATTACATACCAAACACTGAACAACCATGAAGAACGGCACGAAGGACGAAAAAGGTGGGGACTCTCCCACTCAACTGATAGATGCGAGAATCAAAGAGCTGGGTGATTGGCGGGGCGAGACGCTCGCTCGTGTCCGGGTTCTCATCAAGAAGGCCGACCCCGAAGTGGTCGAAGAGTGGAAGTGGAGAGGGGTTCCAGTGTGGTCGCACGCCGGAATTATCTGTACCGGTGAGACTTACAACAAGGTCGTGAAGTTGACCTTCGCCAAGGGTGCCTCGTTGGACGACCCTTCAGGCCTCTTCAACGCCAGCCTCGAAGGCAACACCAGGCGTGCCATCGATTTCCATGAGGGCGACAAGATTGATGAAAAGGACTTGAAGGCGCTCATACGCGCCGCCGTGGCACTGAACACGTCTTCAGCCACTTAGCGGCCGGGGACGGAGTATAGGTAAGTGTGCTGCTAAGGCCATCCCTGAGATTAGGTTTACGGAATAGCGTCTCCTATCGGCGCAAATTGCGCCATTCGCGAAGAACTGAGTTCAACAATCAGCGATCATTCGAGAAAGCATCATTTCCTTTACGCGCTGACAAGCTATGCATCTGTGAGCGTTGCTATGATAATCAACCCGAGCCATTGGAGTGCTACCGCACAGAAGTCCTGCGGATTATTATGTACAGTATTCATTCGCCAACTGAAGGAGAAAGAAATGGACATTAAATTCGCAAGCAAAGGCGTTCTGTGCGCCCTTGGCTTTCTCACCCTTTCCGCCATGTCGGTAACGGCCTTCGCTCAGAGCCGTGAATATCAGCGCGGTTATGATCAGGGTTATCGCGATGGGTCCGAGGCGCAAAGTAGCCAGGAACAACAAGGCGGACCGGCGGGACGAATTCTCGTTGAGAGAGCCGATTACGGTTTGCGCGGAGCAACATGCGATGCACGGGATGCAATGCAGAATGCCATCGGCCGGCGCCGCAACGTTTCGATCGCAGCGAACAATGATCTGTGCGGCGATCCTGCTCCAGGTCGTGTGAAGCAACTCGATGTAGCCTATCGTTGTGGTGATGGACCGACATTGCGCGTACGGACCCGCGAAGGTGGAACCGTCACGCTGTACTGCCGATAACAACAGTGGTGAAAAAATGATGGCGGGATGACCGTATCGGCGTCGCGCCATTTTTCTTTTCGGATGGATGTTTTCTATTGCACCGGGGTCACATTCCAGCTTTGTGAGCCGTAAATATCAACCTGAGTCCAAGAGCCGCGATTGCACCGGCAGCGACGCGGTCGACGCATGCCTTTGCTTTCAAATAAAGCTCACGCGGACGCCTACTGGAGAAGCACAACGCGACACTTGTATACCACCCGGCTTCAACCATAAAAACTAACGGGGGGAGAGCGACATAGAACCACAAAGGCGTATGCTGCGGAAGCATTGCCGCAAAGATACTACTGTAGAAAATCGCTGTCTTCGGATTGCTCAGCTGCGTGCTAAGCCCAACCCAGAAGGATTTCCACAAATTCTGCTCTCCTTCCGACTGGACGTTGTCAACTGTAAGCGGGGTGGACGCGCCCCGCCAAATTCTTGACGCAAGGTAAATCAGGTACAAGCCACCTGCCACTTTGAGACTAATGTAAAGCCATCCGACAGCCGCCAACAAAGTATACAGTCCGGCCAATGCAATACCACTGAAGAAAACGCCTCCCAGACCCATGCCGACAGCGGTTGCCAAGCCGTCGCGACGTGATAGGCCGATGGCGCTTCGGGCGACAACGACGAAGCTGGGCCCTGGGCTTATCGCGCCAACCAACAGTGTGCCGAGGATTCCTGCAATTGCGGTCGATGGGGTCATTTGCGTTTACCTTTATCGCGAGAAAATAACAAAAATTTCGGAATCAGAAGCATAGCATGCACCATCTTTTTCAATTCCTATCCCTTGTGTCTTCTCTTCAAGCCGCACGTTCTTCGCTCGCGCTACCGCAGTTTCCTGCCGATCGGCGGTATCGAGCGCGGCGCTGGCATAGCGATGCGCCACGGGATTGGCTCGGAGGCTAACCCAGTGCCGCGTTGGGTCGTGAAGCTTCTGCTGTCCGTTCGTTGGCTAATGGTCGCAATTCAACCAGGCACCATGCACGAGCCGCTCATTTGCGGTCGATCTGGATGTTTTCTTTGCTGCCGCTATTGGACACTGCAAGCATGACGCCAATGCCGATCGCGATCACGACGCCGATCACTGTCCACGTTGTGCCGATGCTGGCCAGAATACCCAATTTCCAGAGCGCCGCCAGAAGACCGCAAATCAGGACAAGAAAACCTGCGAGATACATACCTGCCCATTTCATAATAATCCTCCTGAAGTGATCAAATCCTTAAAACTGCAATGAATGTCTTAGGACGTCGCTTTGCAAACTTGGCCTCCTCCGCTGCAGGCGGTTCGGAATCGCTGCTATTACTTCTTGTTAGTTTGTACAGAATACATACCAAGGCGGGCACAGTCTGTGCGCTGGCGCACCAATTAGATGAGGACAGCTTCGGCCACAAGTTGCAGGTGGCTGTGGCCCGAAAGAAGTAAATCAAGTGCGCGTGGGGTAAGGGAGTGCTGTTAAGTATGTTCGGCGCTGTTTTTTAGTATTTGTGCTTATCGTCGCAAACCGGCCACATTCGGACACCCTGAGTTCAAATGTCATTGCGTAACAGCGGACCGGGAATCGCCAATCTGATGTGTTTGTGTTACGGCTGTTCAGCCTTTGCTGTCGACCTCGATGGCGTCGACCCGGTCCGGGTAAAACGCCAGGTATTCCTGGATTGCCGATACGGCGACGTAAGGAGCTTCGTAGCTCCAGACCGCGTTGACCGAGCGTTCTCGGCCGGCAGGAATGCTGTAATAGGCGCACTCGCCCTTGTAGGGACAATACGTCTGGTGTGCGGTCCGTTGCAGTTGCGTCATATCGACGTCCTTGCGCGGGATGTATTGCACCGGGGGATAGGCCGCTTCCTTCAGTGTCAGGGCCTCGCGGGTATCGGCGAGGCGTTTGCCGTTTACGGTGACCGTGACCCTACCTTTCGTCTGCGTGATGGTGATCGGATGATCCGGCCCCGGAATCTTGATTGGCTTGCTGTTCATGATCTTCTACTCCTGATACCCAATGTGAAATCTTGTCCCGCTTCCGTCTTGGCGAAGTTTGACATATCGGTCGGAACCACGCCCGGCGCAACATCATTGACTCGGATGCCGCGCTCCCCAAGGGCTGAGGCGAAATGCTTTACCAGGGTATCGATGGCGCCCTTGGTAGCTGCGTAGGCGGACAGCATGCCAACCGAGGTGTGCGCAGCGAGCGACGAAAGCAGTACGACACTGCTGCCGTTGCCCATGATTGGCAGCAGTTGCTGTACGAGGAAGTACGGGGCGCGCACGCTCACTGCGAAGAGAGCGTCGAAATCCTCGACGCTGGTTTCCTCGATAGTGCATTCATGATCGTATCTCCTGACGAAGATTCTTCCGCTTCAGGAACTCCTTTCACGCCGCCTGGCCCGGCTCGGACGGACTGAAGAGGACCGCGAGCCAGAGATGCTCGGGCGTGGGTCGTAATAGCCGGCTCCCTCGCGCAATCCCGGTCGCCCGAATAGGGTCAGTTCGCACTGTGACCGCCGTCGACGTTGAGGATATGGCCGGTGATGAATGAAGCTTCGTCCGACGCGAGGAAGACGATCGCGTTGGCGAGCTCCTCCGAGAGGCCGAGGCGACCCATCGGAACACCCGTCACCAGAGCCGCCTTGTTCTCCGCCGAGCCCGTAAAACGGGTCAACATGCCAGTGTCCGTAGGACCAGGCGCCACGCCGTTCACACGGATTCCCGACTTGGCGTTCTCGAGCGCCACCGACTTGGTGATGCCTTCGACGGCGTGCTTGCTGCCGACATAGACAGAGGCCCCCGCCGCACCCTCGTGTCCGTAGGTCGAGGAGATGTTGATAATGCTACCGCTGCCGTGTCCTTGCATGACGCGCACTTCGTGCTTCATGCTCAGGATCACGCCGAGAACATTCGTGTCGAACGTCGCCGCATAGCTTTCCGCAGTCTGGTCCGTGATCGGCCCGACCTGGCCTTCGGTGCCGGCATTGTTCACCGCGACATCGAGACGGCCAAACCGTGCGACGGTCTTCTCGACCAGGTTGCTGACTTCATCGTCGCGGCGAACATCACTCTGGATGAAGACGGCTTCCGCGCCGAGCCGCTGCAGTTCGACTTCGAGGTCCTTACCCTCAGCCGGATGGCGACCGGAAACAACCAGACGAGCGCCATTCTTGGCAAATGCAAAGGCGGTGGCGCGACCGATGCCGGTCAGGGCACCAGTGATGAGGACGACGGGCTTGTTCATGATTAAACTCCTGTGAGGTATCACTGAAATGTATGCGTAGCTGACCGGCAACACCGGCTTGAACGCTAGGGGCGCTCCCGATTATGGCGCCACAGAAGAAGTCTAGGAGCCTGTGGTAAGCTTGAAAAAGACTTTATAAGCAGGATGGCATGCCTGCCAGGCATGGGGGTTGCGATGGAGTTGCGACATCTAAGGTATTTCATTGCCGTTGCTGATGCGGGCAGCCTGACGGAGGCAGCCGAGCGACGGCTACACACTTCACAGCCGTCCCTAAGCCGGCAGATCCGCGACCTGGAAGATCAGGTCGGGGTCGAATTATTGCGTCGTGGCGCGCGTGGCGTCGAGCTGACCGCTGCGGGCAAGGCCTTTCTCGACCACGCCCGCCTGGCGCTGATGCAGGTCGATGCCGCGGTCGAAGCGGCACGTAGGGCGGCGCAACCGGCAAGGAAGACGTTCGCCATCGGCTTCCAAACCGGGCACGAGATGAACTGGCTGCCGCAGGCGATGCATGTGCTGCGCGACGAACTGAAGAACATCGAGGTCAGGGTCTCCAGTGACTATTCGCCGGATCTCGCCGAAGCGCTCGCCCGCGGCCGGCTGGACCTGGCTTTCCTGCGCGTGGAGCCGGGCTACGACCTCGAGTACCACGTGGTGGACCGGGAGCAGCTCATCGTCCTGATCCCGAGCGACCATCGCCTCACCGCCAAGCAAGCAATTCATCCGCGTGAGCTCGTCGGCGAGATCTTCATCGGCGGCTCCAACAAGGCCGCGGTGTTGCGCGCCGTCACCGAGGATTACCTGCGGCGCTCGGGAGTGGACATCAAGTTCGACCACGGCGTGGACAACATGGCGATGGCCATATCCCTGGTCGCCTCCACGCGCGGGCTGGCGCTGATGCCCGCCTATGCCAAGAACCTGCTGCCCTGGTCCGTGGTCAGCCGTCCGCTGGAAGGCGAGGCGCCGACGATCGACCTAGCCGTCGGTTATAGCAAGACGAACAACTCACCCGTCCTGAAGCTATTCCTATCTCGGCTAGACGAATTGACTGAGCGCGCCGCGTTGATCACAAGGAAAAAGGATGAACCCAGCTAAGAAACAAGCAAGGGCCGCTGGGTTGTCAGCTTCGGGTCGAGTCCAGCCTTTCGCAAATGACGTAGCCCGGCCGGAGGCGGTGCTTCGCGGTGTCGAGATCAGGCAGTCAATTCCAGTGTTTCTCCGTCCTCGGGTATCCATAGCCGGTCTCGCACGCCCGCATGAATGGCGGCGGCGGACAGTTCGGTTCGTTTCACCGGGCAATGGCTGAGCGCCTCCAGGTGGTTGGCGATAACCGTGCCTCTGGACGCCAGCGTGAACTCTATGACTCCGCCGGTGCCCATGATAATTTCATGCCCGACGTCAAATCTGGCCCCGCCGGCCGGGACCACGGAAATCTGCGGCTGATGGCGCGCGACAAAATCACGCACGGCCGGCGTCAGAATGGTGTCGCCGGACAGGTACAGGCTTGGTTCTCCCGGTATTTCGATAAAGTAGCCAACGCCGTGTTCCATCAGTAACCCGACCAACCCCCTGCCATGCGTACAGGCGACGGTTCTGATCTGGCCGCCCAGGAAAGCTTGCGGCTGCTGGTGGCCCTGCTGCAGCGGGCATACGTTCAGGCCGCGTCGGCGCAGATGATCTGCATCATGCGGCGTACAGATAACCGGAATCTGTCTGGTGCGCAGCCATTGCTTTCCCGCGCGGTCGAGATGGTCGAAGTGCCCCTTCTGGCAATGTGTAATCAAACAATGCGTCACCGATTCAAGCATGGCGTCGGCCACTACGGGTAAGCCAACGATGGGATTGCGCTGCCGTTGGCCCAGAAATCTTAACGGTGGCAATGCATCTTTTGGCGCCAGCATCGGATCAACCAGAATCCGGTAGGCGCCGATTTCAAGCACGACCGTCGCATTGCGGAGCTGCGTTATTTTCATCATGATTCCTTGGTTCCAGGGATGGCGCATTGTGCGTCTTCTTTAGCGGGCGTAACATAGCAAAAATTGACATAAACCGATCATTTTCTGCCATGCCTCGTCCGCCCGCTCTGCGTATCGGTTTACTTCTGTATCCAGGCTGCATGCCGGCAGGACTGTTCGCGCTTGCGGATCTTGTGCATGCGGCGAATCGGCGTACGGGGGCGGCTCTCTTCGAGACATTGTTCGTGGCGGCGCAAGCAGGCGTCGTTGAATGTGCGCACGGCCAATCGCTGGCAGCCGGCGGATCGATTCAGGGCAGCAATCTTGATGCCATACTGGTGCCCGGATTTTGGGCGGAATCGCCGCAACAGGTATCCAATGCGCTTTCGGTCAATGCGAATTTAATCGCCGTGCTGGCCGGATTGCAGAACCGCGTCATGCTGTGGAGCTACTGCACCGGCGTCTGTTTACTCGCTTCCAGCGGGAGGCTGAATGGACAGAAAGCGACGGTCACGTGGTGGCTGGCCGATACCATGCGGCAGCGCCATCCAAAAGTTCTCTGGCAAAGCGAGCGCACGAGTATTGTCAACCTGCGTAGCGCTACCGCATCCGGCGTCAACGGCTATTTGCCGATCGCCCAGGCGTTGATAGAGAAGTATCTGAGTACCGAAGCCTATCGCGATCTGACCAAGCTAATGGTATTGCCGCGTCCCGAGCGCACTCACCACGCCTTCCAGGCGATGAACCTGATCGAACAACCGGATCGACTGCTGCGTAAGCTGTATGCGGTCGCGGAACAAATTCCGGCGACCGAAGTGACTGTGCAACGACTGGCGCAAGAGCTGAATACGTCGGAACGGACCCTGGCACGGAAAATCATTGCGGCGACCGGGTTGTCGGTTGCAAGCTATGTGCGACGGATCAAGCTCAACCAGGCAAGCGAGCGTCTTATTCTCACTTCCGAGCCCGCCAGCACGATCAGTGCCGAGCTGGGTTTTAGCAGTGACTCGAGCATGCGCCGCATGTTCAAAGCGCTTACCGCACTTACTCCAGCGGAGTACCGGCAAGCGTTTGGGCGCAGCTGAGGACAATTTTGCATGCTAATAAATAGTCTTGGCCGCCTCACGAATTGCCTGCTGCAAAATCTTCGCTCCCGGCGACAGGATTTGATTGCGTCGCGTGATGATCCCGAAGCCGTCCATCTTGCAGGGCAAGTCGATCGGTAGAATTGCCAGCACATTCAATTGCGCATAGAAGCGCGATACCTCGACCGGCATCACATGTATGAAGTCGGTTTGTTGTAGCAGGCTGATGATGGCCAGCGCGGCGGTCGTGTCGATGACGTTGGAGGGCGGCGGCAGGCCGTTTTTGTGAAACATCATGTCGCTGCGATGGCGCAGGATGCTGCCCGGCGGCGACAGTATCCAGCCGGCATCGGCGATATCCTTCAGCTGCAGATTCGAGACATTGCGCAGCGGGTGGTCGATGCGGCCCACTGCGCATACCGGCTCATCCGCCAGTTCTTCATATTCCAGGTTGCGGTTGTCTTCCTGGTCCAGGATGCGTGCCACCATGAAATCCAGCGAGCCGCGCTGCATGCGTTCCAGCAGGATATTGCTGCTCTCGATTTCGATGCCGATGCGCAACCTCGGCGACTGCTGCTTGACGCGCGCAATCGCTGTTGGCACCAGGGTCATCCCGGGCGACAGGATGGCGCCGACATCGACTTGCCCGGACAGGCCGGATTTGAGCGCGCTGATGTCATCATGCGCTTGCGACAGGCTGGTGAGCGCCATGCGGGAATGGCGAATCATCGCGTCGCCATAAATGGTCGGGCGCATGCCGCGCGGCAGGCGTTCGAACAGCTGCACGTCGAGCATGTCTTCCAGATCTTTCAATTGCTTGGAAGCGGCGGGTTGCGTCATGTTCAATGCTTCGGCGGCCCGATGGATATTGCGCTCTTCGTCCAGCGCAATCAGTAGCAAGAGCTGGCGAGTCTTGAGGCGCGCGCGGAGAAACCAGTTGTTGTCGCTGTTTGACATGTTTGTCCCGGGTTGTAGTTTGATTGTGGTTGTGCGAAGTCCCGGAAAATGATACCAAATCCGGTATTGAAGTGGCGTAAAGATTCATTTGAAAGATATCGGACGACGCTCTACCATGTGTCTGTAATGCTCGGCCACACCTCGCGCCGACCGGCGCATCCGATCCAGCGTCTGCCGTCAGTTCTTGCGCAGCAGTGCCTGCATCGTCGATTTACCTCAAAGGATAAAACCGCATGACCAGCCCGACCAATACTGCTGCCGGCGATCCCGCTCTGACTGTCAGCAAGCCGACGACGGCAAAATTGCTGGTGGACGGCCGGCATTTACTCGGCGAAGGCGTGCTGTGGTGTGAGCGCAGCGGGCGCTTGTTGTGGACCGATATCCTGGCAGCGCGCTTATGGTGTCATACGCCAGCCAGCGGTGAGACGCACAGTTGGGCGATGCCGGAACCGCTGGCAACTTTTGCGCTCACTGTGGACGATGACCGCTTGCTGTTGGGGCTGGCATCGCAACTGGCCTGGTTTGATTTTTCCAGCGGCGCGCTAACGCCGATTGTCGCGGTCGAGGCCGGGTTGTCCGCCACCCGCGTCAATGACGGGCGCTGCGACCGTCAGGGGCGGTTCGTATTCGGTACCAAAACCGATGCGCCGGAGCGCGCTGCGCATTGCAGCTTCTATCGCCTGAATACCGATTTGACGCTGGAGCGCTTGCCGCTGGCGTCGGTGGCGATCAGCAACAGCATCTGTTTTAGCCCGGACGGCGCGACGATGTATTACTGCGATACGCTCAGCAACACCATCCGCTGCTGTGACTACGCGTCATCGGATAGTGCGGCTGCGGTGCCCGCCTGCAGTCGCGACCGCCTGTTCGCGGACTTGCGCGATCAGCCGGGATCGCCCGACGGTTCCGCCATCGATAGCGCAGGCGGCTTGTGGAATGCGCAGTGGGGCGGCTCCCGGGTAGTCCGCTTTGCGCCTGACGGCAGCATCGACCGGATCGTCGCGCTACCGGTATCTCAACCGAGTTGCGTGGCGTTCGGCGGCGCCGGATTTGCTACCTTGTTTGTCACCACTGCGCGGGAAGATTTATCTGCCGAAGCATTGCAGGCAGAGCCGCACGCCGGTGCGGTCTTCAGCGTTCGGCTGGAGGATGTGCGCGGTTTGCCGGAAGTCCGTTTTGGCGCTTAACAACAGTAACAACGATGATGCAATAGGAAGTCAATTCAGAATGCGGCCGATGTCGGCGCTGCGTATCGAGATCTTGTCGGCATCCTGATACAGCATGTCGATGCGCCGCTGCAGCGGCCACCAGCCGGACCATAAACCAGTCTCCGAAATCCCGTCGCCGACGTCGGCTGGCCCGCACTGCTTTGCCGCCGATGACGGAGGGGCCTTCGGATTCAGTACCTGTTCGGCGTGTGTCAACGATCCGCAGACGTGCCGGGTTGCCTGTTGCAACAACACATTGACCGCCGGTCTCGGCAAGCCTTCCTGATGGCGTCTCAGCAGCAGGCGCAGCGCCGCCACATGCGCCATCACCAGATAATTCTGCACCACGAATTGGTTCAGCTCCTCGGTCGCGCGGTGTTTGCTGGCGGGCTCATCCAGCATTCTGACCAGGGTCGAGACCAGATCGGCAATGCTATCGAGAAAGCGCTTGCGGCAGACCCGGTAAATAAAATCGTCGGGCGTTTTTCCCTGCAGCAAATTGCTGGCCGCTTCCAGGTAACGCTGATTGCTAAGCAGTACGCGCCGGATCAGTTGCGGTAGCGCGCGATATTCCCAGCTCGGCAGCACAAAGCTGAATGCGGTAGCGATGGTGGCGCCGATGATGGTATCGATCAGGCGTTCGCCAATCACATGGCCGCTGCTGGGAATCAACAGATTGATCTGCAGCAGTATCTGCATGCTGGCGGCAATCGCGGTATAGCGATATTTGACGTAAATGAACGCGGGTGCGGCCACGGTTGCCAGAAACAGGAAGCCGAGCAGGGCAATCGGTTCGTGGATGAAGTGCAGGATCAGCGCGGTCGCTACGCAACCGATCAGGGTGCCGAGCAGACGGTCGCCGCGGCGTTGCTTGGTCTGACTGAAACTGGGCTTCAGGATGATCGCAATCGTCAGCACGATCCAGTAGCCATGCGAGGCATACGGCAGATGTTCTGCGACCAGCAAACCGACTGCGATCGCCATCGCCACCCGCAATGCAAAACGAAAGACCGGCGATTGCCAGCGCAAATTCGAGATCAGCACGCCCAGCTGATACTTCTGCTGCGTCAGGAACGGCGTCATGTCCGCTCCCAGCATTTCCGGCAGTTCGCCTTTCGGGCTCTGCGTGGCGCGGTGCAATTCACCTATCATGTCGACGGTGTCGCGGATCTTGTTGTAGGTGGCGCGCAACAGGTCCATCGCTTGTTCCGGCATTTTTCCAGCCAGGCTATCTTGCTGCAGCTGCTGCAATTCGACTTCAACCGCGCGCAATTCGGCCTTGTAGCTGATGGTCGGGAAAGAGGCGCGCTTGCGGGTGATGGCATAGGCGATGGTTTCGATATCCTTGGCGGCCTTGTTGATCAGGTCGCGCAAATACGTCAGGATCTCGGCATCGGCAAAATGGTGGCGCAGTTCGGTGTAGTCGGTGTGCGTGGAAAGGATGTGTTCGTACAGATCGAACATGCCGAAATGGACCTGTACCAGAATCGCATTCTGCTGGCTTTTCGGACCGCGCAGAATCAGGTCGCGCGAGGCCTGCTGTTTGTCGGCCAGCACAATTTGCTGTCGCACCAGCCGATTGAACTGGTTCCCGAGGTCGACGTGCATGTCGTAGAAATCGGCCTTGATGTCGAGGTAGCGTGCCAGTTCGAACAAGGCCTCTGCCAGGATTTGCTGTTTGATACGGTGCCGCAGGAACCACGACACCACCATCGAGTAGGCCAGGTACACCAGGCCGCCGGTCAGGAACACGCCGGTGTGCAGAAATGCTCCCGCGATGGACGCCGTGTTGCCCATCGACAGCGTCATCGCGAACAATGCGGCGAACTGCAATGGCATGGCTTTCTTGCCGTACACGACCATCATGCAGGCCAGGAATGTCACCAGCACCAGCATCCCGCTCAGCAGCCATTGAAATGGCGCGCACAGGCTGATAATCAGCGTCACCGCCGAGCACAGCAGGACGCTCGACAGCATCTCGTTGACCTTGTGCCGCAATGGGCTCGGCAAGTCCATCAGGCTGGTCGACAGTGCGCCGATGCTAATCGTCATCGCGGTCGGCAGATCGGTGAACGGCAACACCAGCATGGTCAGTCCGACGACCCCGGTAGCAATCCGCAACCCCGTATAGAAATAGTGACTGAAAATAAACGTGCGCAGATCCAGGGCGTAGTGCATGAGTAGTTTCTATGGCAATGACGGCAAGGCTGAAAGTGTACCGCGTTTGATCGCGCCGGTTACTCGGCTTGTGGCAAAACACCCATGCTGCAGGCGCATTTCCCCGATGTTTTTACAGCATTTTTACACTTTGTTTACACCCGCCGCCATAGTCTTTACACCATTTTTAGGATGTTCCCGATAGCCTGTCATTGTCGAAACAACCTGCATGAGGGTAATGATGGATTTGCTGATGGACGGTGTGTTTGTCGCTGCGATCATGGCATTTTTTGCCGTGACCTGGGCCCTGGCGGTGGGCTGTAAAAAGCTGGAGGAACGGCAATGAATCCGTTTTATGTACTCGGTGCGGTCGTCACGATAGCGCTGCTGGTGTATCTGGTATTGGCGTTGTTGAACGCGGAGGATTTCTGATGACTTCCCAATCGATGCTGCTGCTGGGGGCGTTTTTGATCGTCCTGCTGGCGCTGAGTTATCCGCTCGCCAAATTTATTGTCCGGGTCGCCGGCGACGATGCGGTGCCCGGCCTGGGCTGGCTCGGTCGCTTTGAGCAAGGTCTGTATCGTTCGGCAGGCATCGCGCCCAAGGCCGAAATGGGCTGGAAGAGTTATGCGCTGGCCTTGCTGGTTTTTAACACGATCGGTGGGCTCGCAACGTATGCGCTGCAGCGGCTGCAAGCCTGGCTGCCGCTGAATCCGCAGCATTTCCCGAATGTCTCGACAGATTCGTCTTTCAATACTGCTGTCAGTTTTATCACCAATACCAACTGGCAGGGCTACACCGGCGAAAGCAGCATGAGCTATCTGACCCAGATGCTGGTGCTGGCGGTGCAGAACTTCTTTTCGGCGGCGACCGCGATTGCCGTGGCGTTTGCACTGATTCGCGGGTTTTCGCGCCACTCGTCGCAATCGCTGGGTAACTTCTGGCGCGATCTGACGCGCTCCACCATCTATCTGTTGCTGCCGTTGTCGCTGGTGTTTTCGGTGCTGTTGATGGGGCAGGGCGTGATCCAGAATTTTGACGCCTACAAGGACGTCTCGCTGCTGCAATCCCTGACCTACCAGCAGCCGAAGGCCGGCGCCGATGGTCAGCCGATCAAAGATGCCAAGGGCATGCCGGTGCTGGAGACACTGACTACACCGACCCAAACCCTGGCGATGGGACCCGTCGCGTCGCAAGAGGCGATCAAGATGATCGGTACCAATGGCGGCGGCTTCTTCAATGCCAACTCGGCCCACCCGTACGAAAATCCGACACCGTTGTCGAACTTCATGCAGATGCTGGCGATTTTCCTGATCCCGGCAGCACTGTGCTTCGTATTCGGCCGCATGGTCGGCGACATCCGCCAGGGCTGGGCGGTGCTGGCGGCGATGACGCTTATCTTCGTGGTGGCGGCCGTCGTCGTGATGGTAGCCGAACAGCAGGGTCATCCCGGGATGAGTGCGCTGGGTATCGATCAGGCCCACAGCCTGTTGCAGCCCGGCGGGAATATGGAAGGCAAGGAAGCGCGTTTCGGCATCAGTGCTTCAGCCTTGTTTGCCGCCATTACGACCGCGGCCTCGTGCGGCGCGGTGAATGCCATGCACGATTCGTTTACCGCACTTGGCGGCATGGTGCCGCTGGCCTTGATCCAAATGGGCGAAGTGGTATTCGGCGGGGTCGGCTCCGGCCTGTACGGCATGCTGGTGTTTGCCGTCATGGCGGTGTTTATCGCCGGTCTGATGATAGGCCGCACACCGGAATATCTGGGCAAGAAAATCCAGTCGTTTGAAATGAAGATGACAGCGATTGCGATCCTTGCCGTGCCATTGCTGGTGCTCGGAGGGACCGCCGTCGCGGTGATGGCCACGGCCGGTGTCGCGGGGATTGCCAACCCCGGCGCGCATGGCTTTTCCGAGATCCTGTACGCGTTCAGCTCCGCCGCCAACAATAACGGTAGTGCGTTCGCCGGTCTCTCGGCCAACACACCGTTCTACAACGTCGCGCTGGCCATTGCCATGTGGTTTGGTCGCTATGTGATCATCGTCGCGATTCTCGCCATGGCCGGTTCGCTGGCAGGCAAGAAACGACTGGAACCGAATGCCGGCACCATGCCGACCCACGGTCCCTTGTTTGTCGTGCTGCTGATCGGTGTCGTTGTACTGGTCGGGGTCCTCAACTACGTGCCGTCGCTGGCCTTGGGTCCGGTGGTCGAACATCTGCAAATTCTTGCCGCACCAGCGCTGGCAAACTGATAACAAGGAACATCATGTCTTCCAACAGTTCTAGCACCAAATTGCCGTTGCTTGAAGAGGGGAACACCCTGTCTTCCAGCAGCGCTCGTAGCAAACTGACGCTGTTCGATTCGGCGCTGCTTGGTCCGGCGATCGTCGCATCGTTCCAGAAACTGACGCCGCGCACACAGTTGCGCAACCCTGTCATGTTCGTGGTGTATGTCGGCAGTATTCTGACCACGCTGCTGTTTTTTCAAGCCTGGTTCGGCAAGGGTGAAGCCAGTCCCGGTTTCATTCTGGGTATCTCGATCTGGCTCTGGTTCACCGTCCTGTTCGCCAATTTTGCCGAGGCCCTGGCAGAAGGCCGCAGCAAGGCGCAGGCCGAGTCGTTACGGGCGCTGAAGCAAACCGTTACGGCTAAAAAGCTGAATAGCGCGACCAGTAAAAACGGCGCCGACAGCAAGTGGATAGCGGTGTCCGGCAGTGACTTGCGCAAGGGCGACGTCGTGCTGATCGAAGCCGGCGATGTGGTGCCGGTCGATGGCGAAGTCATCGAAGGCGTGGCATCGGTCGATGAAAGCGCGATTACCGGCGAGTCTGCGCCGGTGATTCGTGAATCCGGCGGTGACTTTTCTGCCGTCACCGGCGGTACCCGGGTCTTGTCCGACTGGCTGGTGGTACGTGTTTCCGTGAATCCGGGCGAAGCGTTCCTGGATCGCATGATCGCCATGGTCGAGAGCGCGAAACGGCAAAAGACACCCAACGAAATCGCGCTGACGATTCTGCTGGTGGCGCTGACCATCGTGTTCCTGCTGGTCACCGTGACGCTGTTGCCGTTCTCGTTGTTCAGTGTGTCTGCGGCTAAAGTCGGCACGCCGATCACGATTACGGTACTGGTCGCATTGCTGGTGTGTCTGATCCCGACGACGATCGGCGGTTTGCTGTCAGCCATCGGTGTCGCCGGCATGAGCCGCATGATGCAGGCCAATGTGATTGCCACATCGGGCCGTGCGGTAGAAGCCGCCGGTGACGTCGACGTGCTGTTGCTGGACAAGACTGGCACCATCACGCTGGGGAATCGCCAGGCTTCCACCTTCATTCCGGCACCCGGAGTCAGCGAGCAGCATCTGGCCGACGTCGCCCAATTGGCATCGCTGGCGGACGAAACACCGGAAGGCCGCAGCATCGTGGTGTTGGCGAAGCAGCGCTTCAACATCCGGGAACGCGTGATGAGTACGCTGCATCCCGTGTTCGTACCGTTCACGGCACAAACCCGGATGAGCGGCGTGGACATCGGCGAGCGCGCGATCCGCAAGGGTTCTTCAGAGGCATTGAAGCAATATGTCGAGTTACTCGGCCAGCCGTTTCCTCCAGAAGTCGCGCGCAGCGTCGATGACGTCGCCCGGCGCGGCAGCACGCCGCTGGTGGTGGTGGATGGCGGCGTGGTGATGGGCGTGGTGGAACTCAAGGACATCGTGAAAGGCGGCATCAAAGAGCGCTTTGCCGAGTTGCGCCGGATGGGCATCAAGACCGTGATGATCACCGGCGACAATCGCCTGACCGCGGCAGCCATTGCCGCTGAGGCCGGCGTCGACGACTTCCTGGCCGAAGCGACACCGGAAGATAAACTCAAACTGATTCGTTCGTATCAGTCCGAAGGCCGCCTGGTGGCGATGACCGGTGACGGCACCAATGATGCACCGGCGCTGGCACAAGCCGACGTTGCGGTGGCGATGAATAGCGGCACCCAGGCCGCCAAGGAAGCCGGCAACATGGTCGATCTGGATTCGAATCCGACCAAGCTGCTGGAGATCGTGGAGATCGGCAAGCAGATGCTGATGACACGCGGTGCATTGTCCACGTTCTCGATTTCGAACGATATTGCCAAGTATTTCGCCATCATTCCGGCCGCCTTCATCACCACCTATCCGCAGCTGGCTGCGCTGAACGTGATGCATCTGGCCAGCCCGTCGTCGGCCATCATGTCCGCGGTGATCTTTAACGCATTAATCATCGTGGCGCTGATTCCGCTGGCGCTGAAAGGTGTCAGGTATCGCGCCGTCGGCGCGGCCGCATTGTTACGCCGCAACTTGTTGATCTATGGCCTGGGCGGGATTCTCGTGCCGTTCGTCGGTATCAAACTGATCGACATGCTGTTGTCGGCCGTCAACCTGGTTTAGGAGATTTGAAATGACATCACCATCTACAACTGTGTCTACCCCTCTGTTGCGTCCGGCGCTGGTGCTGTTTGCCTGCCTGACCCTGGTTTGCGGGATGTTGTATCCGCTCGTGGTCACCGGTATCGGCAAGCTGGCTTTTGCCGACAAGACAGCCGGCAGCTTAATCGTTCAGGATGGCAAAGTGCTTGGCTCGCGCCTGATCGGGCAGGAGTTTTCGGCGCCTAAATATTTCTGGGGACGTTTGTCTGCCACCAGCCCGATGCCATACAACGCGACCTCGTCCGGCGGCTCCAATCTGGGACCGAGCAATCCGGCCTTGATCGATGCGGTCAAAGGCCGTATCGCAGCCCTGAAAGCAGCCGATCCATCCAATCCGTTGCCGATCCCGGTCGATCTGGTGACGGCCTCCGGCAGTGGTCTCGATCCCGAGATCAGTCTGGCCGCCGCCTATTACCAGGCTGAGCGGGTTGCGCGTGAACGCAAACTGCGGGTCGAGGCGGTGCGCGGCATGATAGACGCGCAGCAGTTGACGCGCAGCATGGGCTTCTTCGGCGAGCCGCGGGTCAACGTGCTGGAACTCAATCTGGCGCTGGATAGCAAGCGCTAATCTGCTAGCTGCATGGCGTTGCAGATTGCCTCTACAATTGATAACTCTTATCCCGGAATAGCCATTTCCTCCAATAATGTCCTCCAACTATCCCAATAGCGATCAACGTCCTGATCCGGATGTACTGCTGGCGCGCATGCAGACCGAGCAGAATCTGGCTGCGCGCGGGAAGCTGCGGATTTACTTCGGCGCCTCGGCCGGGGTCGGCAAGACCTATGCGATGCTGCTTGCAGCCCGCAAGCTGCATGCCGAAGGGCACGACGTATTGGCCGGTGTCATTGAAAGTCATGGCCGGGCCGAGACCGCGGCGCTGTTGACCGGCTTAACCGTGTTGCCGCTGAAACAGGTGGCTTATCGGGACAAGCAACTCCCCGAATTCGATCTCGACGCCGCGCTGGAGCGCAAGCCGTCGTTGATATTGGTGGATGAACTGGCGCACTCGAATGCGCCCGGTTCACGTCATCCGAAGCGCTGGCAGGACGTCGAAGAATTATTAAGCGCTGGCATAGACGTGTTTACGACGCTGAATGTCCAGCATCTGGAGAGCCTCAATGATGTGGTCGGTGGCATCACCGGTATTCGGGTCGCCGAAACCTTGCCCGACACCGTGTTTGATGCGGCCGACGAAGTGGTGCAGGTCGATGTGCCCGCCGACGAGCTGCTGGCGCGCTTGCGCCTTGGCAAAGTCTATCAGCTGCCGCAAGCCGAACGGGCGTCACGCAATTTTTTCCGCAAAGGCAATCTGATTGCGTTGCGTGAATTGGCGTTGCGCCGTACCGCCGATCGGCTGCAGGGCGACGTCCAGGCGTATCGGATAGAAAAATCCATCGGCACGGTGTGGCAGACCGACGCTGCATTGCTGGCCTGCGTCGGTCCGACAGCGGATGCCGAGCACGTGATTCGCAGCACGGCACGCCTGGCGACGCAATTGAATACCGAGTGGCGCGCGGTCTATGTCGAGACGCCGCGCCTGCAGCGTCTGCCGTCGGCGCGGCGCGAAGCAATCCTGGAAACGCTCAAGCTGGCCCAGAATCTGGGGGCAACCACAGCGGTGCTGGCGGGCGCGGATGTCGCCCAGGTAATTACGGATTTTGCGCGTAACCACAACATTTCCAAAATCATCGTCGGCCGCAGTCAGCGTTATGCAGCATGGCGCTGGCAGGCATTCTGGCCGGCGCAGGGCAATCTTGCGGTCAGACTCGCCGCGCATGCCAAGGATATCGACCTGATCGAGATCGGCCAGCCGTCGATCCGTGCGGTCGACAAGGACGCATCGCCAACCACGCGCTCCTCACCGAAGCCGTTCAAGCGATTGGGCGGTTCCAGTCCGTGGGGCTACGGCTGGGCGATTGGAGTCTGCATACTGGTGACGGCGCTGGCGACACCGATAGCGCGCTACTTTGATCTGGCGAATATCATCATGCTGTATTTGCTGGCCGAAGTGTTGATCGCGATTCGCTTCGGCCGGGGGCCGGCGATACTGGTGGCGTTCCTGAGTATTGCTTCATTCGATTTCTTTTTTGTGCCGCCGCGGTTTTCGTTTGCGGTCAGCGATTTTCAGTATTTATTGACGTTCAGCGTGATGCTGGCGGTCGGTCTGATCATCACCCATTTGACCAGCGGCTTGCGCTATCAGGCGCGGGTTGCCTCGTATCGCGAAACGCGCTCGCGGGCGCTGTTTGAATTCGCCCGCGAACTGTCCGGCGCGTTGCAGACCGAGCAGGTATTCGACACCAGCCGCAAATTTCTACAACGCACTTTCAATGCGCAGACGCTGTTGCTGGTGCCGGACATGGAAGGGCGCCTGCAACTGGCCGGACTGCAGGAAGCTGCCGATAGCAGCCATCAGTCGCTGGATATCGGGATCGCGCAATGGGCCTTTGATAATGCCAAGAGCGCGGGCATTGGCACCGATACGCTGCCGGCCAGCAATTATCTGTATTTGCCGTTGGTGGCGCCGATGCGCACGCGCGGCGTGCTGGCGATCCTGCCGCATAGCCGGCGCTGGATTTTGATCCCGGAACAGCAACAGCAGCTGTACACGTTTGCCGCGCTGGCGGCGATTGCGCTGGAGCGCGTGCATTACGTCGAGGTGGCGCAGGATGCACTGATCAAGATGGAGTCCGAGCGCTTGCGTAATTCATTATTGTCGGCGTTGTCGCACGACTTACGTACGCCTTTGACGGCACTGATCGGTTTGTCGGAGTCGCTGGTGCTGGCCAAGCCGCCGTTGCACAGCGCGCAGCAGGCGCTCGCCACGGCGTTGCATGACGAGACCTTGCGCATGAGTGCATTGGTGACGAATCTGCTGGACATGGCGCGGATCCAAAGCGGTGAAGTCAAACTGAATCTGCAATGGCAGCCGTTCGAAGAGGTAGTCGGCAGCGCCTTGCGCGCCAGCGCTTCGCAACTGGGAGCGCATACTGTCGAAACGCATGTCGCCCACGATCTGCCGCTGGTACGTTTCGATGCGGCGCTGATTGAACGCGTGCTGTGCAATTTGCTGGAGAATGCCGCCAAATACGCGCCGCCGCCGGCATCGAATATCGTGTTGTCGGCAGCCGTCACAGGGTGCTTTTTGTCGGTCACCGTGCTGGATCACGGCCCCGGACTTCCGGCCGGTATGGAAGAGGCGATATTCGACAAGTTTACGCGTGGCGAGCGCGAGTCGGCCAAGCCGGGTGTCGGCCTGGGATTGGCGATTTGCCGGGCGATAGTCGAAGCCCATGGCGGCACCATCCGTGCCAAATGCGGCGCACAAGGCGGCGCCGAATTTACCTTTACCATTCCGCTGGGGGTGCCGCCCAGCATGCCTGAGCCGGAAGAAGAGCCATCCTTATAAAGCAGCCATCATGAGCCAATCACAACCGGTAGCGATTCTGGTCGAAGACGAGCCGCAAATCCGCCGCTTCGTCCGCGCGGCGCTGGAAGACGAGGGCTGGCAAATCCATGAAGCCGACAGTATGCATAGAGGGCTGATCGACACCGGCACCCGCAAGCCGGATCTGATCATTCTTGACCTGGGCTTGCCGGACGGCGACGGTATCGATTTCATTCTCGATGTCAGAACGTGGTCGAAGGTGCCGATTATCGTCTTGTCGGCACGTGTCAGCGAAACCGACAAAATCAAGGCGCTGGATGCCGGTGCCGACGATTATCTGAGCAAGCCGTTTGGCGTTGGCGAATTGCTGGCGCGGGTGAGGGCAACGCTACGCCGTCAGCATCAGCCCCTGGTCGATGCCGATGGCTTGATCCGTTTTGGCGATGTGACGCTGGATCAGCAGGCCCGCCAAGTCACCAAGGCACAGCAGCAGGTGCATCTGACGCCGACCGAATATCGCTTGCTGACGGTGCTGGTGGCGAATGCCGGACGGGTGGTGACCAACCCGCAATTGTTGCGCGAAGTATGGGGGCCATCGCATTCCGAAAGCGGCCACTATCTGCGGATTTATATGGGCCACTTGCGCCAGAAACTGGAGGACGATCCGGCCCAGCCGAAGTATTTGCTGACGGAAACCGCCGTTGGCTACCGGATCATGCTGTCGCCATGAGCAGCGATAACGATACAAGCGCGGGCCTGCTCGACACCGCATTTGAAATGGCCGTCGGCGACGAGCTGCTGCGTGGCGATACGCTGACCCGAGACGGTCAAGTCAGTTGCCTGTTTCTGCATGGCGCGGGACAGAGCACACGTCTGCGGGTGCGCGCATTGCGAGAGCAACTGGCATTGAGCGGCTGCGGCAGTGCTGCGTTTGATTTTTCCGGTCATGGTGACAGCAGTGCGAATTCGGCGAGCTCCCTGCGCAAGCGTTTCGAGCAGGCGCGCAGCGCGCTGGTTTATCTGTCGCCGGCTGCGGAGCTGCATGCGCAAGCCAAGCGGCGCATTCTGGTTGGAATTAGCATGAGCGGTGAAATTGCGATCAGGATTGCGGCTGATCCAGCCAGCGGGATTGATCATTTGGTTTTGCTGGTCGGCGCCGTGTATGACCGCGATGCGTTCGAACTGCCGTTCGGCCCTGCATTTTCTGCGGCAATCCGGCGTCCGCAAAGCTGGCGTAACGCTCTGGCGCCAGGCCTTTTGCATGACTTCCGGGGAAGTTTGACGATCGTACGGTGCGGAGCGGACCAGGTGATCCCGGCGCAAATTGCGGACTGGTTGCTGCAGAGCGCTGCTGCCATGCGGAGTGCGCGGATCGTTGATTTTCCCAATCTGGATCATAGTCTCACCGCGTTTTCTGAGCGCGATCCTGCGTTCAGGACCGTGTTGGCGAGCTTGATTATCGATCCGCTTGCTCCGATAAGTCCCAATTAATTTGTCCGGCCTACGTCTCGCGCCTCATGCATCGATACGAAGTCGACGGCAAGCCGTATGGCCTCGGGAGACTGCAGGATGCGGAAATGGCCGCATCCCTCCATAGGTGCCAGTCGCGGTCTTTTTTCAAGCTGAATTTCAAATTTAAGACTGTTCTTATATAAAAGCAGAAAAGAATTTGCTAATGTGATTCACGTTCGTCGAGGTTGATATGCACAACGTAATCATCATCAGCAGTCCGCTCCTGGCATTGGGCCTCAGTGCATTGATCCGGGCAAATTTTCCGGCCTGGAAAATAGGCACCGCATCCAGCATTCAGGAAGCGCTAAAACAAAGGCGTGGGAGCGACAAGCAATCGGCTACATCGGTAAAACCGGATCTTTTACTGCTTGAGCAATCCGATCTTGAATCGTTCATCTCCTGTCAGCGCGACATGCCTGCCGGCGAAATACCAGCGACCATCGTTTTCGGCGTAGACAGCCAGACTGCGATCGACCTTTGCCGAACGTGTGGCGTGCATGGCTATATTTTGAAAAGCGACCACATCAGTTGCATCACTGAAGCCATACAGGCACTTGTATCCAGGAGCCGACATTTTCCTGGAACGGAAAAAAACACGCCACTGATACCGGTAGAACCCTCTTCAAACTTCACAGACCGTCAGAAGGATCTGATCGACCTGTTGCTACAGGGATACTCCAACAAGGAAATGGCGCATTCCCTCAATCTGAGCTACGGCACAGTCAAGAACTACATGTTCGCCCTCATGCGGCAGATGTCCGCCAGGTCAAGACTGGAACTGGCGATGAAATTGCAGGAATGCGGATATCAAAGCCGTGGCGTTGCACCTGCTAAAAACGATGGTAACTAAAGTCAGGTGTCTAATTTCATCTTACTTTTTTGTCCAATTTTTAATAATCTTATTTGGCGCCACCGATAGTTAACTTAATGTGCAATATTTCAGATGAATTGGTGGTGTTCTATTTAAAAGTAATAATCTGACATTATTTAATACATTTAAAGGAAAAATTATGTTTGCAAGAACCATCGCGCATACGCCAGTACAGATAGTAGACATCAATGCAATAATTAAAGCAGCTGCATTGGAAATAACAAAAGACGATATTAAAAACGCAGCACTAATAAAAATTGAGGCACAGAAAAGGCGTAGAGGACCTCTCCCATTACGAATGATCTCTTTTGACGACATGCAAGAAGGCGTCTCCCAATAATTTGACTACATGAAATAGCGTCCTCAAACGCGAATCAGAGTGCATATAGAATATATGCACTCATTTTTAATAGGCAGAAGGAGGGTAATTGTGATTTCGCAAATTGGAATGAAGGCGTTAATAAAAAATATCTTTACTCTCACTATTCAGAGCGATCATATAACTTTAAAAAAAAATACCGATATCACATCACTAGGTTCTGCGTTTCACCGATACTTAGAAATGGAAAAAAATAGAAAACCTTGTGGTTTAGTTGGTCAGGTTAATATTATTTCAAATTTCAAAAAGTCTCAGGAATTCTGTAAGGCGATGCAGGCGGATGCATTGACATTGCTGGACGATATGCAACAGGAGAGTGTGATATCGATTACCGAAGAAAAGGATGCAGAGCAAAAAAAAGACCTGATATCAAGAGCAATCGAAGAAATGGGTAAATATTCTTATGAGCATAGAATGCTGTTTGATTTGATAATTACGGATGTGTTTATCATGCCTTCGCACAAGGCCCGTGGTGGTTCAACAAGTGCGGCGCTCGGGGTCATATGGGCTAACCCGAAGTTAGTCTACCCTATCAATGATGTAGTCGAATTTCTAGTACATGAGATGACCCATCATACGATGTTCATGGATGAGCTATGTCATCAACATTACGATTACGACCTAATATTGAATAAATCGAATTGGGCATGCTCTGCGATTCTTAATGTTCAACGTCCAGTGGACAAGGTGCTGCATAGCATTGTCGTAGCGCTTGAGATTTTTCAATTTCGATGCAGATTTCTAGGGCATCCAGCCATGCCGCGTGTACACCCGCCATCGGAGTGCTTATTTATGCAGATCAAATCCTCGGTGAATTCGATCCAGGAAGTTGTTGAGCGGGAAATGTTGAAGGGTAATGCATTGCTAAAGCCGCGTGCTATAGATATCTTGAATAACGTTAAATCCCAAGTCGATGCGATCGACGCAAAATAAACTTCCCTTACCAACGGTTTAAAAATTAATTTGTAAAAATAATTTATCTATGAAGAAAAATATTAATCGGTGGAAAATATTATTATTTGATCCAGTTGCCCTGGTGACAATCATATTAATTGTTATACATCAATCTTTGATAGCATCGTCGGCATTTTTTCTTACTCGATTAATCGACTATCAGCAATCCGGTGACGCGTTCAAAATATATTTTATTTTGTATATTTTATCAATGATTATTCCATTTATACCGGGTTGTTTGTCATTTGTGGCTTTGGAACATTGGATAAATAGGGCGCACAAAAGATATACAAACTGGTTTTCAAAAATTATATTCGGAAAAACTGATATTTACCGTAATAATAAAGGCAAAGAAAACATCGAATCGATGCTGTCGAGAAATTCATTCGAAATTATTTCCGGCTATATCTCGTTCATTCACAATTTTATTACATTTTCTCTTAATAGCGCCTTAAGCATGATCGTTATTGGTTTTCTGCTGCCTGTGAATCTGGCAGTTGGTTATGCCATCAGTTTATGCTTGAGCGTGGCGATTATTTTTGTGTTGAAAGGACCAATCCAGAAATGTGCGATTGATAGCGAGAATCAGCTCGTTCCATATGGCGACTGTCTGGGACGTATCTGGGATAATGTTGTGCTTGGAAATATCCATAATTTCCTGGCTTGGGAAAAAAATAAAAATTATTTTGCAAAAAATTACTACGCGGCATCGAATAAACTTTCGGCCGTTCTGCAATTGGGAAATCTGTTGCTTGGATTGGCAGGACTTATTCCGACATGCTATCTGATCTATCATTTGTTTGCCGGCGATGCAGTCGATGCTGCACTGGCTGCAGCGGTTATCGTCAATTTGACGCGTATTTTTCATATTTTGAATTCGCTTAGCGCGCTGATTTACCAAACATTGGACTGGTCCGCAATGAATGCGCGTATCGCCATTCTCTTTGATATGCATGAATCATCGAAGGCTGAGATATTGGCATCTTCAAATCCGTATGGGACGATTGCAATCAATGGCGCCGTCGTTAGCCGCTACGACGTAGAGGTTGAAAAAATCAAAGGGCAGGAATGCGGCCGCTTTACAATCCGCGGGATCAATGGTTCGGGAAAATCGACATTTCTTCTGGAACTGAAAAAAGCGCTGGGCGGCGATGCTCTACTGCTGCCGGCAAATCTTAATGGCCTCTGCTGGCAGTCGAATTATAAAGATTTATCAACAGGACAAAGAGTGCTGAAAATACTCAACGAAGTATCTGAAATAGAGGGTGCCAAATACCTGCTTTTGGATGAGTGGGACGCCAATTTGGACACGGACAATGTTCAGATGATTGACCGGTCTCTTGACGAGCTTGCAAATCATCAGGTAATTGTAGAGATCAGGCACTAACGAACTATAGAGCGCGCTCAAACGAGGCCTGAGCAACTATTCCGTTCGTCAGTCATGCGCGCTCGCAGGATTAAAGGATTGGGCGACGTCACTTCCATCCGCCCCATCTCGTTTCAATTGGTTAAAATAGCGTCCTTACTTCTTTTCCAAGATGAATGCCATGGCCACTATGACGCAGGATGAACTTAAACAAGCTGTTGCCCGTGAGGCAATTAAATATGTGGTGGAGCGTGACATAGTCGGTGTCGGCACTGGCTCGACCGCGAATTTCTTTATCGATGAGTTAGCCAAGATCAAGCACCTGATCAAGGGCGCGGTAGCGTCTTCCGAAGCCACGGCGGCACGTTTGCGCAGTCATGATATCGAAGTTTTCGATCTGAATCAGGTGCTGTCGATGCCGGTGTATATCGACGGTGCGGACGAAATCGACCCGCAGGGCGCGATGATCAAGGGCGGCGGTGCGGCGCTGACGCGCGAAAAGATCGTTGCTTCGGTCGCCGATAAATTCATTTGCATCGCCGACGGTTCCAAACTGGTCAATGTGCTGGGCAAATTCCCGTTGCCGGTGGAAGTGATCCCGATGGCGCAGGCCGTGGTGGCGCGCAAGCTGGCCAAACTGGGCGGCGAGCCGCGTTTGCGCTTCAAGGACGGGATTCCGCTGATCACCGATAACGGCTGCGTGATCATCGATATGGTCGGACTGAAGATCGTTGACCCGATCGCGCTGGAAGCGCAGATCAATCAGATTACCGGTGTGGTGTCGGTTGGCCTGTTTGCCAGGCAAGGCGCGAATGTGTGTCTATTGGGAACGCCGGACGGTGTCAAGACATTGACGTTTTAATGTCCGTCGGCGGGAAAACCGGTTTCGCCTGCACAAATAAAAAAGCCTGCAACTGGTCGCGTCGCAGGCTTTTTTTACAACTTATGGCTTGGTGACTACCGCATTTTTGACTTTGGTTTCATCTCGTGCAATTACCACGCTCAACTTCGCAGGATCTATCCGATTGCGGAATGCCGTATTTACCTGATCCAGCGTCAATCCGCTGATCTTCTCCTCCAGCTGCTTGTTCCAGGCAAAGGTCCGGTCCACATCCAGCAACCGCACCCAGTCTGCGCTGAGGGAGGAATCTTGTGCCCGCGCCCGGATATTTTCTTGCAGTATGCCGGACTTGGCGCGCGCCAACTCTTCGGCGCTGAAGCCATCTTTGCGTGCCCGTGCCAACTCTTCCCTGACGCCCAGGTCGACCCTCGCCAGGTTCTGCGGCGCGGCGATGGCTTGTATGCTGAAGCTGGCAGCGCGGCTGATGGCTTCGACACTGAGCGTCGAGCCGACACCATACGACAGGCCATCCTTTTGGCGGATGCGGTCGGCCAGTCGGGATTTCAGCCGGCTGCCGCCAAACAGATAATTTGCCACCAGCAGTGCCGGATAGTCGGCATCGCCATCGCGCAGGTCCAGATTCAGGCGTGCCAGGTAAACGCCGTTTTCCTTATCCGGTGTGTTGATCGCGGCTTGCAGCGGCGCCACATCGAAATTTTTCCGCACTACGCGCCGATAAGAGGCCGCACTTTTCCAGTCGCCAAATTCAGCCTGTACCACCTTGGTAATTGCGGCTGGATCGAAATCGCCGACAATCGCCAGTTCACCGTGCGAAGCACCATAAAACGCCTGGTGGAAGGCGGTTACGTCGGCGAGCGTCACTGCCTTGATGCTGGCGATTTTCTGGTCGATGTCTGGCGCCGACAGCCAGTCCCCTGGCGGATACAGGTTGAAGTGCTGCGAGATCGCTTCGGCGGCACGGGTGTCGGGATTGTTGCGCGAGGCTTCGAGTCCGACCAGCACTTCCTTGCGCAGACGTTCAAATTCAACTGCATCGAAGCGCGGTTGTTTGAGCACGCTGGCGACCAGCGTCAGCGCGCCGGCCAGATTGCTGCGGGTGGTCTGGAATTGATACAGGCCGCCGCTGATCTTGAGTTTGGAAAACGCATCGGCCAGTTGTTCCCGACTAAGTGTGGTGGTACCGCGGTACAGCATCGCGCTCGCCATATCCGACGCGGTTTTCTTGCCGAACAATGTTTTTTCATCGCCCCAGGCCAGCTTTAAATGTACCGAGACGGAAGCGCCACGGGTCTTTTTCGGTAGCAACGCCAATTTCAGGCCACCTACCGTCAGGCGCTGGGTACGGGCATCGATATTCGCTTGAGACGGATCAAAAACTTCGCCTCCTGCCAGTCCTTGTTGCGGCTGGTAGTCCTTCAGTATGGCGGCCAGGCCAGGTGCGGCCGGGATGTCGGCGCGCTGCGGCTGATCGTCCGGCCGGAACATGCCAACGGTACGGTTATCGCGTTTGAAATAATGCGCAGCAGCGCTGGCCACCTCGGCCGAGGTAACCTTATTGAGTTGATCGCGTCCCAGAAACAGCAAGCGCCAGTCGCCCAGCGCAATCGCACTCGACAGCGCCAGGCCGACGCGTTGCGGATCGTTGAGCAGCTGCTCGTAGTGATTGGCGTTACTGCGCTTTACCCGCTCCATTTCTTCGGTGGTAGGGGGTGTTGCTGAAAACCTTTCAATCGCATCCAGCAACGCAGCCCGCACCGGTTCAATCGGGTCGTCTTTTTTGACGATCGCAGCAATCATTAACAAGCCGGGTGCATAACCGGTCATTTCATAATCGAACACCGAGCTGGCCTTGCCGGTTTCGACCAGGGCCTTGTACAGTCGCCCGTTTGGGGTATCGGCCAGGATGCTGGCGGCGAACGACAGTGCGCTACTGTCCGGGTGCAGCTCACTGGGGATCTTGTAGGCGACGGCGACAATTTGAATGTCGCCCTGACGCCGGATCATGAAGCTGCGCTCACCGTCCTGGGTCGGTTCTACGGTCCAGAATGGAGGCAGCTTGCGGCCAGGCCTGGGCATGTTGCCGAAAGCTTGATTGACCCAGTTCAGGGCTTTGCCGGCATCGAATTTGCCGGCGATCAGCAGTACCGCATTATCCGGCTGGTAATAAGTCCGGTAGAAGGCTTGCAGGTTTTCTATCTTGACGTTCTCGACATCGCTGCGGTTGCCGATGGTCGGTTTGCCATAGCTATGCCAGTCGTAGGCGACGCCTTGCATGCGTTTGAACAGGACGCTGACGGGTGAGTTTTCGCCCTTTTCAAATTCATTGCGGACTACCGTCATCTCGCTGTCGAGATCTTTTCTGGCGATGAACGAATGCAGCATCCGATCGGCTTCCAGGTCGATGGCCCACTTCAGATTGGCGTCGCTGGCCTGCGAGAATTCATAGTAGTTGGTGCGGTCGAGTGAGGTGCTGCCATTGAACGACATGCCGCGTTGACTGAAATCCTGTGGAATCGCCGGATGTCTGGGGCTGCCTTTGAACATCAGGTGTTCCAGCAAATGCGCCATCCCGGTTTCGCCATAATTCTCATGACGGGAGCCGACCAGATACGTCATGTTGACGGTGACGGTGGGTTTGGTATCGTCCGGAAGCAACAGAACCTTGAAGCCATTCGCAAACCGGTATTCGGTGATGCCTTCGGCAGAGGGGCCCTGGGTGACGCCGGCCGGAAGTGTTTCTGCATCGGCAGTGCAGGGCGCGAGCGTGAGCACGCTGCTCAGTACGCCTGCCAGCAGCGTCGCCAGTAACGCTCTGGAATGACGGTTTTTGCGGAATGGATGCATGAATGGTCGGGTCAGTTGAATTCGGAATGACGGAATAGCGCGGCCAGTGATTGGGGGCAATCGCATGGATTGCAGGGCTTGCCATTGCTTGACAGCAATGATGCTACCACCCGGCAAGATCGGGGACGATGATCATGCCAAGGTGGTAGCTGGGAAGGGAAGGCGAATACCGGATGTGCCGCAGGTGATTTATTCGGTCGGTGGTACGTAGCCGGTGGCGGCATCGGCGCCGCTGCCAAAGAAGTGGTTTTCCATTTGCGTTGCCAGATATTTGCGGGCGCGAACGTCAGCCAGGTTCAGGCGATTTTCATTCACCAGCATGGTTTGATGCTTGAGCCAGGCAGCCCAGGCTTCTTTCGAGACGCTTTCGTAAATCCGCTTGCCCAGTTCGCCCGGGTACGGTGGGAAATCCAGTCCTTCAGCTTCTTTGTCGAGTTTGATGCAATGAATAATGCGTGCCATGATTTTTCCTTATCAACTACATGGTGGGACCAGCGCCGCCTTCGGTTTCAGCGCGGCGCTATGGAACAGTGAAAAAAAGTTAAAGCTGTTTGATCAGTACCAGCGATTTGCGTTGCCAGTTATACATATGCTGGCGGTTCTTCGGCAGGTCGTCGACCGTGGCGTGGACAAAGCCACGGCGCAAAAACCAGTGCGAAGTACGGGTAGTCAGCACGAATAATCTGGTGAAGCCGGCAGCGCGGGCCCGGCTTTCCATATGTTTCAGGATTTTCTCGCCATCGCCTTGCGCCTGTACTTCAGGGTTCACCGTCAGGCAAGCCATCTCGGCCATTTTCTCATCGGGGAAGGGATACAGCGCGGCACAACCGAACAGCACGCCATCATGGTCGATGACCGAGAAGTTATGGATTTCGCGCTCAATCAGTTCGCGCCCGCGCTTGACCAGCGTGCCGTCGGCTTCCAGCGGCTCGATCAGTTTCAGGATGCCGCCGACGTCTTCAATCGTCGCTTCGCGCAGGCTTTCCAGATTCTCGTAAGTAATCATGGTGCCGATGCCATCATGCGTAAACAGTTCAAGCAAGGCCGAACCGTCCGTCGAAAACGGCACAATGTGGGCCCGTGGTACGCCAGCATTGCAGGACTTGATCGCGTGCTGCAGATAGAAGGCCGAGTCGGACGGCAAACAACCGCTATCCAGCACCGCCTGTGCCTGATGCGACGACAGTTCGCGGATTTCGGTGTCGCCGGCATCCTTCATGATCGGCGTTTCGCTGATGAAGATCAGTTTCTCCGCACGCAGCGAGATCGCCGCCGCGACCGCGACATCTTCCATGGTCAGATTGAAGGCTTCGCCGGTCGGCGAAAAGCCTAGCGGGGAAAGCAATACCAGACTGCCGGCATTCAGGATAGGGTGGATGGTTTCGTAGGCAATCTTCCGTACCACGCCAGTCAATTGCAGGTCGGCGCCGTCAATCACGCCGAGCGGGCGGGCGGTGACGAAGTTGCCGGAAATGATGCGAATCGCAGCGTGTGCCATCGGCGTGTTCGGCAAGCCCTGACTGAACGCGGCTTCGATATCCAGCCGCAATTCGCCGGCAGCTTCCTTGGCGCATTCCAGCGCGGCGGTGTCGGTGATGCGCAAGCCGTTGTGAAAACGCGCTTCGACATTGCGTAATGCCAGCTGTTCTTCCACCTGCGGCCGCGAACCATGCACGATCACCACTTTGATGCCTAACGCATGTAACAGCGACAAATCCTGCGCCAGCACCGGCAAGGCGCCCGCCATGACTAATTCGCCGGGAAAGGCGATGACAAAGGTCTTGCCGCGAAAGGCATGAATATACGGCGCGACAGAGCGCAGCCATTGGACGAATTCGGAGGTATTTTCCATGCTGTGCATTATATACATGACCTGACGACAGGACACTACCGGACGGACGCAGGATGTGCCCTAATTGGTTGGGTATTCGCGCCGGATGGTGTGTTTTTAGTAATTTCAGGGGAATAGATAGCGCGCACGCCGTAAAAATGTTGCGATGGGGGAGTGACTTTTTTGAAGGAAGGAGTATAAATTCTTGCACACTTTGCATGTGAGTGAGCAGGCAGGATGCAAGAGTAACAGTGAGGATGGAAATGAATGCAGTCGATTATCAAGTCTTGCGTAGCGCTGTCGGCTGGTTGCGGCAGGGCAAGCGGGTGGCGCTGGTGACCGTGGTGCGTAACTGGGGTTCGGCACCGCGACCGCTCGGTGCATTGTTCGCGATTAGCGCCGATGGCGACTTTACCGGATCGGTATCGGGCGGTTGCGTCGAGGACGACTTGATGCAGCGTTTTGCCGCATCATTTCCAGACCGGATCGAAGTCGTGCGCTACGGTATCAGCGCCGAGCAGGTGCGCCGCTTCGGGCTGCCGTGTGGCGGCACGCTGGAACTGGTGGTGGAGCCGCTCACCGATGCGGCGGCGCTGGAACCGTTGCTGGAGGCGGTCGCTGCGCGGCGTCTGGTGCAACGGCGTTTGAGCCTGCTTAGCGGCGTTGCATTGATACAACCGGCAGCCGCCGACTTCACGCTGCGTTTCAGCGAGGATGAACTGGTGCAGGTGTTTGGCCCGCGCTGGCGCTTGCTGATTATCGGCGCCGGTCAGGTCTCGGAATATCTGGCGCAGATGGCCCCGGCGCTGGATTTTTCGGTGTACCTGAACGATCCGCGCGAAGAGCAGCGGCGCAACTGGCAGGCCGGTACGGTCGAGTGGCTGGACGGCATGCCGGACGATGCGGTGCGGGCATTTGCGCCGGACCGGCGGACCGTGATCGTGGCGCTGAGTCATGATCCCAAGGTCGACGATATGGCATTAATGGAGGCGCTGAAGACCGATGCGTTTTATGTCGGCGCGATTGGGTCGATCGCGAGTACCGAGGCGCGTAAGGCGCGCTTGCTGATGCTGGATTTGACGCCGGACCAAATCGGTCGTTTGCATGCGCCGATCGGGTTGCCGATTTTCAGCCGGTCGCCGGCGGAGATTGCTGTGTCGGTGCTGGCGGAACTGGTTGCGTTGCGCAATCGTGGCGTGGTGGCGACTGCTTCCGGTTGTGCGGTTGGTGCGGACGTGCGGGTTGTTGCCCGGCAGTAAGTATTCATGACCGGTTGGGGAAACCCTCGGTATTCATTCATCCGTAACGGCATGACGCTGCCCCGCTCTGTATAATTCCCTCCCCATGTCAGTACCAGAATCCAACCAACCACCGCGGCCCGCAGATTCAAGCCAGCCGCAGCGCCCTGAAGCCACCGTGCGTCAGAACAATCCACCGCGCCCGGCGCAGTCGCGTGCGCCGAATCCGCCGCGCGATCTGCCTCGGTCTGCCGAGCCTGCAGGCCAGCGTCGATCCGAGCCGCGCCTGCCGCGCGAGTCCAGGCCGCGCCCTGCGCCTGAACGTAACCCGCTCCCGCCCATCGTATTTCCGGAGGAGTTGCCGGTTTCCGGCAAGCGCACCGAAATTGCCGCCGCGCTGCAAGCCAATCAGGTCATCATCGTCTGCGGTGAAACCGGCTCCGGCAAAACGACGCAGTTACCGAAAATCTGTCTTGAGTTAGGCCGTGGCCAGCACGGCTTGATCGGCCATACCCAGCCGCGCCGGATTGCCGCTTCCTCCACCGCCAAGCGGATTGCGCAAGAACTGGGTTCGCCGCTGGGTGAGCACGTCGGTTTTAAAGTGCGCTTTAACGACACGCTGACCAAGGGCGCCTGGGTCAAACTGATGACCGACGGTATTTTGCTGGCCGAAACCCAGACCGATCCGCTGCTGCGGCAATACGACACCATCATCATCGATGAGGCGCATGAGCGCAGCCTGAACATCGATTTCCTGCTCGGCTACCTGAAGCAATTACTGCCCAAGCGCCCCGACCTGAAAGTGATCATTACCTCGGCGACGATCGATGCCGATCGCTTCGCCCGTCATTTCGGTCACGGCGACAAACTGGCGCCGGTAATAGAAGTGTCGGGGCGCTTATATGAGGTCGAGCTGCGCTACCGGCCAGTGGATAACGCGGATCGGAGCGGTGTTAATCCGGCCGCAAGCAACCCAATGGCGAAGTCGGGTGCGGCACCGAATGCGGCGCAGAGAGATCGTGAGCAACGCGATTTGATGGACGCGGTAGTCGATGCCGTGGACGAACTGGCGCGGGTCGGGTCCGGCGACGTGCTGGTATTTTTGCCGGGCGAGCGCGAGATTCGCGATGCCGCCGAAGCATTGCGCAAGCATCATCCGCCGCATGTGGAGATTTTGCCGTTGTTTGCGCGCTTGTCGGCGCAGGAACAAGAGCGGGTATTCAAGACCTCGAACGCGCGCCGTATCGTCCTGGCAACCAACGTTGCGGAAACCTCGCTGACCGTGCCCGGGATTCGTTACGTTGTTGATGCCGGCCTGGCGCGCGTCAAGCGCTACAGCTATCGCAACAAGGTTGAGCAATTACAGATAGAACCGATTGCGCAATCGGCCGCGAATCAGCGCGCCGGCCGCTGCGGCCGGGTTGCTGCGGGTGTCTGTATCCGCCTGTACGAAGAGCGGGATTATTTGCAGCGGCCCAAGTTTACCGAACCGGAAATTCTGCGTTCGTCGCTCGCATCGGTGATCTTGCGGATGAAATCGCTGCATCTGACCGATGTTGAAACTTTCCCGTTTATCGAGCCGCCACCGGGCCGCGCGGTTGCCGATGGCTATCAATTGCTGCAGGAATTGGGTGCGGTCGATGAGAATAACCAGTTGACCAATACCGGTCGTCAACTGGCAAAATTACCGCTCGATCCGCGTGTCGGCAGAATGATACTGGCCTCACTCGACAACGTTTGCCTGACGGAAATGCTGATCATTGCATCGGCAGTGTCCGTGCAGGATCCACGCGACCGGCCGATGGACGCGCAAGCCGCCGCAGATCAGGCGCACAAGAAATTCGCCGATGAAAAATCGGAGTTTCAAAGCTACCTGAAAATCTGGAAATGGTTTGAAGACGCGATTGAGCACAAGAAAACCAATCGCCAGCTGCAAGACAATTGTCGCGCCAATTTCCTGTCGCAACTGCGCTTGCGCGAATGGCGCGACGTCCATTCGCAGCTGCTGACCATCGTTCGTGAACAGGGCTGGCGTCTGAACGAAGCAGCGGCCACCTACGACAACCTGCACACCGCGTTGCTGACCGGTCTGCTGGGCAACGTCGGCTTCAAGGCTGACGACGAGCCGCACTATCTGGGCGCACGCGGCATCAAGTTCCACATCTGGCCCGGTTCATCGCTGTCGAAGAAAGCCGGGAAGTGGGTGATGGCCGCCGAACTGGTCGACACCACACGTTTGTATGCGCGCTGCATCGCCCAGATCCAGCCGGAATGGCTGGAGAAAGTCGGCGCGCATTTATTGAAGAAGTCTTACGGCGAGCCGCGCTGGGAAAAGCGCATGGCGCAGGTTTCCGCCTCCGAGCGCGCCACGCTGTACGGCCTGGTGGTGTACAGCCAGCGCCGCATCAATTTCGGCCTGATCAATCCAAAGGAAGCGCGCGAAATATTTATTCGCGATGCGCTGGTCGGCGGCGAATACGATACGCGTGCGCCATTCTTTGCACACAACCAAAAGCTGATCCGCGAGATCGAAAATCTGGAACACAAGTCACGGCGGCTGGATGTGCTGGTCGATGAGGAATTGATCGCGGCGTTTTACGACAAGCTGATTCCGGCGGATATCTGCAACGGCATTACTTTTGAAAAGTGGCACAAGGACACGGTCACCAAAAATCCGAAATTGCTGTTTCTGAATCGCGACGATTTGATGCGCCACGAAGCCGCCGGCGTGACCACCGAATTATTTCCGAAGGTGATGCGGGTTGCCGGTATCGAGATGGGATTGTCGTATCACTTCGAGCCGGGTACGCCGCGCGATGGCGTCACGCTGACGGTGCCGTTGTACGCACTCAACCAGGTCTACGCCGATCGTTGCGACTGGCTGGTGACAGGCATGCTGAAGGAAAAAGTCCATCAGCTGCTGAAATCGTTGCCGCAAAAATTGCGCCGCAACTGCGTGCCGTTGCCCGACTACGCTGCCGGATTTTGTGAACGGATACAGGCGCGCCATGCGTTTGGCCACGGCAATCTGCTGGAAGCGCTGATCGCGGATATACGGTCCGAAACCACGGTTGCCGTGCGCATGTCCGACTTCAAGCTGGAAACCTTGCCAGCCCATCACTCGATGAATTTCAAGGTATGCGACGAGCATGGCCGACAACTCGACATGGGACGCAATCTGGCCGCATTGCAAGCCGAACTGGGCGGGCAGGCGCGCGAGAGTTTTCAGAAGCTGGCGGAAAAAACAGCGGTTGTTGCCAATGAAATAGCCGCAGCTCAGGTAGCCAGGCCCGGCCAATCTGCGTCGCTTGCATCAGGCAAGCCGGCCACGGCGACTGCAGGTCCGCAGTCCGGCAACAGCGCGGCTGCATATGGGAATCTGACCAGCTGGACTTTTGGCGAGTTGCCGGAGTTGCTGGAAATTCAGCAGGGCAAGCAAACCCTGATCGGCTTCCCGGCGCTGGTCGACAAGCTCAGCCATTGCGATCTGGAAGTCTTCGACGATCCGAATGAAGCTGCGCGGATCCACCGGCTGGGATTGCGCCGTCTGTTTGCGCTGCAGCTGAAGGAGCAGCTGAAATTTCTGGAGAAAAACATTCCCGGTTTGCAGCAAATGGGCATGCAGTTCATGGCGCTCGGATCGCAGGAAGAATTGCGCGATCAGATCATTTCCGCGGGCCTGGAGCGCGCCTGTCTGCAAGCGCCGCTACCGAAAAATGCCGAGGAATTCAATCAGCGCAAGGATGAGGGCAAGTCGCGTCTGGGTTTGCTGTGCAACGAGATTGCCCGACTGACAGCGCTGATACTGGCCGAATATTACGGCTTGCCGAAGAAATTGCAGGGCGCAAAGTCACATGCAGCAGCGGTGGCGGATATTCAGACGCAAATGCAGGGTTTGATCGGCAAGCGCTTTATCGCCGAGAACGAGTATGCGAACCTGACGCATTTTCCGCGCTATCTGAAGGCCATCAACGTGCGCCTGGAAAAGCTGCGTGCCGATCCGAGCCGCGACGCCCGTTCGCTGGCGGAGTGGGCGCAAGTGGCAACACCGTGGCAACGCGCCCAAAAAGACCGGCACGGCGGCAAGGGCGGCGATCCGAAGATGCAGGAATTCCGCTGGCTGCTGGAAGAGCTGCGGGTGTCCTTGTTTGCACAGGAACTGAAAACGCCAATGCCGGTATCGGTCAAGCGCCTGCAAAAAGTATGGGAGACGATGCAACGCTGAGGCGATCAGGGCAAAACGCCGTCTTATTGCGGTTTGGCGTATTTTGCGACGCCTGTTACATCGAACAACACGCAACGCTGGGTTCCGACTACCCAGGCATCATGCCCAGGCGGCATATAAAACAGGTCGCCCGGCCCGTATTCCGTCTCAGACCCATCATCCATCTTCACGACCATCCGACCTTCAAGGATGATGCCGGTATGCGCGGCCTGGCAAGAATCCGTTCCTGCTATCGGTTTCACATGTAGACTCCAGCGCCAACCAGGTTCGAACTCGCCACGGCCCATTGTTTGGTTGCCGAGTGTAAACACAGCTACCTTACCTTTGCCCTCTTTGAACGGGCGAACTTCGTCCGGCATATCCAAAGATTTTTTCTCTAACGTCGCGCTCATCGCTTGATCCTCCAAAAAATGGTGGGTGGATATGGTGGCGACGAGTCAGGAGTGTTGAGCAGTGCAAAATGATTGAACCAGACGCGCCGTTACCGACTAATCGGCTTTGAAGCCAGAACTCGGAATGACTAATTCAATATAGATCGGTCCATGGCGAGTGCAAGTCAGATAATTTTGTCCGCGAAGTCCCTGGGCGATTCGCGTAAAATTGCGAAAACCCGTTTTATTTCAGTATTTCAATTATTCAAGCGGTAGCGGGATCGGTTATACAAATGTGCGGGCTGACATAGCTCGCCATTTTCATATGCGGATGCACTGCCCCTCACAGAGAAGAGAACACTATGGCTATCAAATCCGATAAATGGATCCGCCGCATGGCGCAGGAAACCGGCATGATCGAGCCATTCGAACCCGGTCAGGTGCGCGAAGAGAATGGTCACAAGATTGTGTCTTACGGCACCTCGTCGTACGGCTACGATATTCGCTGCGCCAATGAATTCAAGATTTTTACCAATATCAATTCGACCATTGTCGACCCGAAGAATTTTGACGAAAAGTCATTTGTCGATTTCAAGGGCGACGTCTGCATCATTCCACCGAACTCGTTTGCGCTGGCGCGCACCATGGAATATTTCCGTATTCCACGCAGCGTGCTGACCATCTGCCTCGGCAAATCGACTTATGCACGTTGCGGCATCATCGTCAACGTGACGCCCTTCGAGCCGGAGTGGGAGGGCTATGTGACATTGGAGTTTTCCAACACAACACCGTTGCCGGCGAAGATTTATGCCGGTGAAGGTTGCGCTCAGGTACTGTTCTTCGAGAGCGACGAGGTCTGCGAAACATCTTACAAGGACCGCGGCGGCAAGTATCAGGGGCAGCAAGGGGTGACGTTGCCTAAGGCTTAAGACGCAGAGAGAGCAGGGCGTTCAACGCAGATCGTTGGGCTGGTCAAAAACCCCCGTCGTCATCCAGGTGCCGACGGGGGGGGGTGTTATGTTGCTGGTCAGAACGAGTGCCCGTAGCAAAATCTAAACACTGATCAACGCCTACTGCCGCACACAATCGACAAAATAATCGCGCTTGCCATTCACTTCCCGTTTCACCAAACCATGCACATCGGTTTCAAAGCCGGGGAATTTCTCATTGAAATCGCGGGCGAATTTCAGGTAATCAACGATGGTCTTGTTGAAGCGTTCGCCTGGAATCAGCAGCGGAATACCCGGTGGATAGGGGGTCAGCAGGATCGACGTGACGCGGCCTTCGAGCTGGTCGATGGGCACGCGGTCGATTTCGCGATGGGCCATCTTGGCGAACGCATCCGATGGCTTCATCGCCGGTTGCATGTTCGACAGATACATTTCCGTGGTCAGGCGCGCGATGTCATGGGATTTGTAGGTCTCATGAATCTGCTGGCACAAATCGCGCAGGCCGAGGCGTTCGTAGCGGGAGTTTTTACCGTTATTGCCACGCGCGAATTCCGGCAGGATGCGCCAGATAGGCTGGTTCTTGTCGTAATCGTCCTTGAATTGCTGCAGCGCCGTCAGCAGCGTGTTCCAGCGGCCTTTGGTGATGCCGATGGTGAACATGATGAAGAATGAGTACAGGCCGCATTTTTCAACGATCACGCCGTGTTCCGCCAGGTACTTGGTGACGATCGAGGCCGGGATGCCGCTGTCGCCGAACTTGCCGTCCAGCGACAAGCCGGGCGTAACGATGGTGGCCTTGATCGGGTCCAGCATGTTGAAGCCGGGGGCAAGGTTGCCGAAACCATGCCAGTCGTCTTCTGCCTTGATGACCCAGTCCTCACGCGAGCCGATGCCGTCTTCGGAAAAGGAGTTCGGCCCCCACACCTGGAACCACCAGTCCTTGCCCCATTCCTGGTCGATCTTTTTCATGGCGCGCCGGAAATCCAGCGCTTCGAGGATGCTTTCCTCGACTAGCGCAGTACCGCCCGGCGCTTCCATCATCGCCGCGGCGACATCGCATGAGGCGATGATCGAATATTGCGGCGAGGTTGAGGTGTGCATCAGATAGGCTTCGTTGAACGCGTCCTGATCGAGTTGCACCGTTTCCGATTCGCGCACCAGCACTTGCGATGCCTGCGACAGCCCGGCCAGCAGTTTGTGGGTCGACTGGGTTGAGAAAATCATCGACTTCTTGGCGCGCGGACGATCCTTGCCGATGGCGTGCATGTCTTTGTAGAAGTCATGGAAAGTCGCATGTGGCAGCCACGCCTCGTCGAAATGCAAGGTGTCGATTTCGCCGTCGAGCATGTTTTTCAATGTCTCGACGTTGTACAGCACGCCGTCGTAAGTCGATTGGGTGATGGTCAGAATCCGCGGTTTTTTGTTGACGGCTTCACGCGCAAACGGATTCGCTTCGATTTTTTTCCGGATACTTTCCAGCGTGAATTCTTCCAGCGGAATCGGACCGATGATGCCGAGGTGGTTGCGGGTAGGCATCAGGAACACCGGAATCGCGCCGGTCATGATGATCGAGTGCAATATCGATTTGTGGCAATTCCGGTCGACCACGACGATATCTCCCGGCGCCACCGTCGAGTGCCAGACCATCTTGTTCGAGGTCGAGGTGCCGTTGGTGACGAAGTAGCAGTGATCGGCATTGTAAATGCGTGCAGCGTTGCGTTCCGACTCGGCGATCGGGCCGGTGTGATCGAGCAACTGGCCGAGTTCTTCGACGGCGTTGCAGACGTCGGCGCGCAGCATGTTTTCACCAAAGAATTGATGGAACATCTGGCCGATAGGCGACTTCAGAAAAGCGACGCCGCCGGAGTGGCCTGGACAGTGCCACGAATACGAACCATCCTGCGCGTAGTGCACCAGCGCGCGGAAGAATGGCGGCGACAGGCCATCCAGATAGGACTTTGCCTCGCGGATGATGTGGCGCGCGACGAATTCCGGCGTGTCTTCGAACATGTGAATGAAGCCATGCAGTTCGCGCAGGATGTCGTTCGGAATATGGCGTGAGGTGCGCGTTTCGCCGTACAGATAAATCGGGATGTCGGCGTTCTTGTAGCGGATTTCTTCGACAAAGGCGCGCAGCGATTTCAGCGCATTGTCGGTCTCCTCAAACGAGCCGGCGCCGAATTCTTCATCGTCAATCGACAAAATAAAAGCGGACGCGCGCGATTGCTGCTGCGCGAACTGGGACAGGTCGCCGTAACTGGTAACCCCCAGCACTTCCATGCCTTCCTTTTCCATCGCATCGGCGAGCGCGCGGATGCCGAGGCCGGAGGTGTTTTCTGAGCGAAAGTCTTCGTCAATGATGACGATAGGGAAGCGGAATTTCATCGAGGTCTCCAAGAGACGGTAGTTGATAACAGGAGCAGCCAACAGCAAGTTTCTCCAATTTGGAGCGCTTGTTTATTAATCAATGACCTTGGGTAAAGGCCAACTTGGCTGCACCAAAAAGTAGAAAGTCGAATTCTCGCAGATATGCGGGAAATTGGGGGGTGAAGATGGCCTGAAACCTGCTTAATACAACAAGTCCGGCTAGCGTCTCTGGTACACCACAAAAGCGTAGTCAAAGTTGTTGGCCGGGGAGTGATGCGACTCGCGTGAGGTTTCCTGCCATTGTTGTGGATCGCGCGCCGGAAAGAAGGCGTCGCAGTCGAAGCTTTTGCCGATTTCGGTAACGATCAGGCGCGTGCACAGCCTTTGTGAGGCAGCGTAGATTTCTGCGCCGCCGATGATGAAGGCTTCATCCTTATCGTCAGCCGTGTGCACCAGCGCCGCGGCGGCTTCGACCGATGGCACCGTTTCGACGCCGTCGTGCTGCCAGTCCGGATTGCGGGTGATGACGATATTGCGACGATTGGGGAGTGGCCGGCCGATCGATTCAAAGGTTTTGCGCCCCATAATGATCGGATGGCCCGTAGTGGTGCGTTTGAAATGCGCCAGATCCTCCGGCAAATGCCAGGGGAGCGCATTGCGAATGCCGATGCCGTTGTTGGCATCGGTGGCGACGATAATAGTCAGGCTGGAAGGCATAAGCGGTGCAGGTTAGGGCCGGTAAGGGCAGCCTTTAAGAATCGACTGTACGTCCAGTCACGGATCTGCGATGCTTACCCGTATGGTTACAGAATTTGCAACATCGTTAATCCGAGGTTACGGTTCCTAAAGGCGCCGATAAATCAGGCGCTGATGAAAACCCGCAATCTTACTATAAATGTTGGAAGGAACTTTGTCGGCTGCGATAGCTCTTAACTGCGTAGGTAAATTTGCTTATTGACAAGTAAGAGGGCATTTTGCCTGCTTTCTGCTTAAGTCAGGGTCTGCGCAGGATAGGGATGTCTGCCATTGCTGTCGTCAAGTCCGCAAATATCAAGGCAATGTCAAACGGGAATCCAATGTCATTAAATTTGTTTCATCGGGTGAGATCGTTCATCCCAGCGCCAACCTGCGTCTCGCTAGCGTCAGCAGTAATAGCGTTGGCATGTCTTCTCCCCGGCTTGAATGCATCCGCGTTTAATTTCAATGATGTCGCCAAGCGGGCGCAAGAACTGGCTGCGAAGTCGTACGTCAAACCGGCCAGCAATGTACCGAAAGAGATTGATGGCCTGGATTTGAAGCAGTACAAGGACATTCGCTTTAAACCGGAAAAATCACCATGGCAGAATGCCAAATTACCATTTGACCTGGCGTTCTTTCATGAAGGGCATTTTTTTGATCAGCCGGTGAAAATCCATGAAATCAACGGTCAGAGCGTGCGCGAGATTCGCTTCGATCCAAATGATTTCAGCTATGGTGCGAATAAAATCGACACCAGCAAATTGCGCGCGCTGGGGTTTGCCGGATTTCGCGTGCATTACCCGATCAATGGCGACAGCAACAGCTATAAAGATGAGGTGTTATCGTTTCTGGGCGCCAGTTACTTCCGCGGGGTTGGCAAAGATCAGCAATATGGCTTGTCGGCGCGAGGACTGGCGGTCGATACGGCGTTGAACTCGGGTGAAGAGTTTCCGCAGTTCGTCGAGTTCTGGATCGAGCGGCCGAAAGCGGGTGAAAAACAAATGACGATTTACGCGCTACTCAATTCGCGTCGGGTTAGCGGGGCTTACAGCTTTGTGCTGAAGCCCGGCGTTGACACTGCGGTTGATGTGAAAGCCCAACTGTATTTGCGCGAAAACGTCGGCAAGCTGGGCATAGCGCCCCTCACCAGCATGTTCTTTTATGGCAAGAATCAGCGCTCTCAAGTGGAGGATTATCGGCCTGAAGTCCATGATTCCGACGGCTTGCTGGTCGCCTCCGGCACGGGTGAATGGATCTGGCGTCCGCTGGTGAATCCCAAACGTCTGCTGGTCACGTCATATACGCTTAGCAATCCGGCAGGCTTTGGCCTGATACAGCGCGAGCGCAATTTCTCTGCCTATCAGGATCTGGATGCGCGTTACGAAAAACGGCCAAGCGCCTGGGTTCAGCCGAAAGGGCGCTGGGGCGCGGGGCGGGTTGAGTTGGTCCAGATTCCGACACCGGACGAAACCAATGACAACATCGTTGCATATTGGGTACCGGACACGCTACCCAAAGTCGGGCAGCCGTTGAATATTGAGTACACACTACTATGGCAGAAAGATGCTGAAAAGAGCCTGCCGTTAGCGTGGGTAACGCAGACTCGGCGCGGCGGCGGTTTCCAGCTCAAGGCTGATGACAGCATCGGTCTGGTGGTGGATTTTGAAGGCCCGGCATTCAAGAAATTACCGGCAAACATGAAACCGGATGCGGTTGTCAGCGTCGACGACAACGGCAAACTGATCAGCAGCAACGCGATCCGGAATGAAGCTACCGGTGGCTGGCGCATCAATATCAAGGTGCACCGTAACGAGGAAAATAAACCAGTCGAGCTGCGCGGTTTCTTGCGTACCGGCAACACAACCATTTCTGAAACGTGGAGTTACATATTACCGCCCAACTAGCGCACCAGCCGGCGTTTGACGACCACTCTCCCGGCAACCGCTATCTCGATCGCCTGCCGCTGTCAGCGCGACAGCGTACCTTGCTGTCCGAACGGATACATGGTGACGGCACGGCGACGACAGTCATCGAAATGCATGACTTGCATCTGGCGTTGGCCGGGATGGATGGCGCCGATGTTGCATCCAATCCGGCATACGCATCGATTGGCTATCGTTTGCAGCTGGCTTACGGCATGCCGGCGGACGTGGACGGCGAAACTGGCCATGACAGCGCCACAGCAAGCTGCATTACGGCCAGCTACACGCCGGAGATCGTCACTGACGCCGGCGGCCGTACTCGGGTGACGATCGCGCCGCCGCTAAAGCGCACGCCAATCGTTGCGCATCCGTGGGGCACGCTGAATCCTCTGGTGCGCTGGATCGAGAATGCGAATCGCAAATTCGATCGCCGCCCCAGCCTGCAATCCAGACGGCGGGCGACTTCGCGGGAGGCCGCGCAACAAACCAGCGTCGCGCAAGCTGTCCCTCCGGAACAGCGCCACGACCCACGCGGCAGTTGGCGGCACAAGGGCAATCTGCGTCGCATCGTGCTGCTGATATTGATGCTGGCGCAGACGGTGCTGGCGACGTATTTCATGAGCACCGTGCTGCCTTATCACGGCGCCAAGCCGATGGAAATACTGGCGCTGGCGCTGTTTGCGATTCTGTTTTGCTGGATCTCGGCTGGATTCTGGACCGCGATGGCCGGCTTCCTGGTCCTGATGCGCGGTACCGATCGCTATGTCATTTCGCGTGAAGACGCCGCACCCGGCCCCATTCCCGCGCATGCCAGAACGGCGATCGTCATGCCGATCTGTAACGAAGATGTGGCGCGGGTCTTCGCCGGCTTGCGTGCGACCTATGAATCGGTGCAGCAGAGCGGAGAACTCGATCGCTTCGATTTCTTTGTGCTGAGCGATAGCGCTGATCCCGACATCTGCACCGCCGAACTGGATGCGTGGGTGAATGTGTGCCGCAAGCTGGGTGCATTCGGTCGTATTTTTTATCGGCACCGGCGCCGCCGGGTCAAGCGCAAGAGCGGCAACATCGACGACTTTTGCCGGCGCTGGGGCGCACGCTACGACTACATGATCGTGCTGGATGCCGACAGCGTGATGAGCGGGACTTGCCTGACCACTCTGGTGCGTCTGATGGAAACCAATCCGCGTGCGGGCATCATCCAGACCGCGCCGCGCGCGGCGGGCCGCGACACCTTGTATGCGCGGATACAGCAGTTTTCAACGCGGGTGTATGGGCCGTTGTTTACCGCCGGTTTGCATTACTGGCAATTGGGCGAGTCGCATTATTGGGGGCACAACGCCATCATTCGCCTCGCGCCTTTTATGCAGTATTGCGCATTGGCGCCGTTGCCCGGCGAAGGTTCGCTGGCCGGTGAAATACTGTCGCATGACTTTGTCGAAGCGGCGCTGATGCGGCGGGCCGGCTGGGCGGTCTGGATTGCTTACGATCTGGCGGGCAGTTTTGAGGAAATGCCGCCGAATCTGCTGGATGAACTCAAGCGCGACCGGCGCTGGTGCCAGGGCAATCTGATGAATTTCCGCTTGTTCCTGGCGCGCGGCATGCATGGCGTTCACCGTGCGGTGTTCGTCACCGGTGTGATGGCATATTTATCGGCCCCGCTGTGGTTCGGATTTTTGGTGTTGTCGACAGCATTGCTGGCGATGCACACCTTGATTGAGCCGGAATATTTTGTTACGCCGGGCCAGCTGTTTCCGGTATGGCCGGAATGGCATCCTGAACAGGCACTGGTGTTATTTAGCGCCACTGCGACCTTGTTGTTCCTGCCCAAGATTCTCAGTGTCGTCCTGATCTGGGCCAAAGGCGCGCGTGAATTCGGCGGTGTCTTGCGGCTGACCCTCAGCATGCTGATCGAACTGCTGTTCTCGATGTTGCTGGCACCGGTACGGATGTTGTTCCACACCCGTTTTGTGGTGGGCGCATTTCTCGGTTGGGCGATCAGCTGGAAGTCGCCGCCGCGTGAAGATGCCGAAACTACCTGGGGCGAAGCATGCCGGCGTCATGGCGGGCATACGGTATTGGGCGTATTGTGGGGCGCCGGCGTGTATTTGCTGGAGCCATCGTTTTTGTGGTGGCTGTTGCCGATCGTCGGTTCTCTGGTTCTGTCGATTCCGCTGTCGGTATTTTCCAGCCGGGTTGCGCTCGGGCGCAGCTTCCGCCACGCGCGCTTATTCATCATTCCGGAAGAGGTGGACTTGCCGCCCGAACTGGCGGCGACTACCGCGTATAACGATGCAGCCAAGCCATTCGCCGGGTTCGCCGACGCGGTGGTGGATCCGGTGATCAACGCACTGGTGTGCGCCTCGGTAAGCGCCCGTCCCGGCATTCCCGCGGCGAGCCTGGCAGCACGTGCCGCATTGGCGCAAACCGCATTGCAAAAGGGCCCCGACGGCTTGTCGCCGCGCCAGAAAAATACCTTGCTGGACGATCCGCTGATGCTGTCGGAATTGCACTTCGATGTGTGGAGTTCGTCAAACGCGCATCGGCAGTGGCAGGAATTGGTTGGGGCCGATCCAGCTGGAATGACTGCCAGTCACTCAATCTGATTTACTGAAAAGGAATACTATGCAACGACGCGATTTTTTGAAGGCGTCGGCCGCACTTGCTGCTGCCGGCTTTCCGGCCCAGTCATTATTGGCTGCCGCCGCCGCGCCCGGTCCACTGAAATTTTTCGGCAAGGCGCAGGCCTTTGATTATGCCTGGCTCAAAGGGTATGCTCGACAACTTGCCGGGCAACCGTATCGTGCTCCCGAGAACCATATTCCGGATGAGGTCAGGAAGCTCGACTGGGATCAGTACCAGGCGATCACTTACCGCGCCGATCACGCCTTGTGGGCCAGCGATCAATTACGTTTTCAGGCTAAGTTTTTTCACCTGGGCCTTTTTTTCAAATCGCCGGTGCAAATCTTCGAATTGAAAAACGGCCAGGCTCAGGAACTGGCGTACGACCCGGCCATGTTCGATTATGGCAAAAGCGGTCTGCACGGCGACAAGATGCCGAAGGATTTGGGCTTTGCCGGTTTCCGGGTGAATTTTCATACCGATCTTCAGCGCGACATTTCAGCGTTCCTGGGCGCGAGTTATTTCCGTGCCGTAGGTTCTGACTGGCAATATGGATTGTCGGCGCGTGGTCTGGCGATTGATTGCGGCATGGAGCGGCCGGAAGAGTTTCCGAATTTCGTCAGTTTCTGGCTGGAGCGTCCGAGCAACAATTCGAGCAAATTAGTGGTATATGCCTTGCTCGACTCGCCCAGCGTGGCGGGTGCGTATCGCTTCGAAATTCAACCTGCGGCAACGCTGGTAATGGACGTCGATGTCGCACTGTATCCGCGCAAGACCATCGAACGGATGGGCGTGGCCCCGCTCACCAGCATGTTCCAGTATGGCGAAAACGACCGTCGCGTTGCTGCCACCAATGACTGGCGTCCGGAGATTCACGATTCCGACGGCCTCTCGATGCTGCGGGGAAATGGCGAATGGGTTTGGCGCCCGCTCACCAATCCCGAGCATCTGCGCTTCAATGCCTATCAGGATGAAAATCCGCGCGGCTTCGGCTTGCTGCAACGCGACCGCAATTTCGATCACTATCAGGATGACGGCGTGTTCTATGACCGGCGTCCGAGCGTGTGGGTCGAGCCGAAGTCCGGTTGGGGCAAAGGTGCGGTACAACTGGTGGAAATTCCGACCGTCGACGAAACCTTCGATAACATCGTCTGCTTCTGGAGTCCGGCCGAGAAGCCGCAAGCCGGTCAAGAGCATTTGTTCGCGTATCGTTTGCACTGGGGCAGCAAGATGCCGGTCGTGCCGCCGCTGGCCACGGTCGTGGCGACCCGTACCGGCATGGGTGGTGTGGTGGGGCAGAGGCGCACTTATTATTCACGCCGTTTCGTGGTCGATTTCGCCGGCGGCGATCTGAAGTTGCTGGGCAAGGATGCCAAGGTGATGCCGGTCATCAGTGCTGCGCGCGGCAAGGTTGAAGTGACCTCGGCGCGGCCGCTGGCGAGTATTCACGGCTATCGGGTGATGTTCGATCTGAAGCCGGCTGATGACGGTGTTGCACCGATTGATTTGCGGGTTTATCTGGCCGCGGACGGACAGCCGTTGAGCGAGACCTGGTTGTATCAGTGGAGTCCGCCGGCGCTGGACCAGCGGCATTTTTAAACAGTGGCTTCTTGCCTCTTTTTCCGCATAACGTCATGCAATCCAGGGCTGGGTAACAATTGTTACTATTCTCTTCCGGCCCGCTTCGGAGTAAGCCTCTTAATCCGTCTAAAATACGCCTTGTGTTTTCATATTCGGGTCGCTGTTGGTTGTCAAAGTGTAACTTCAGCCACGCGCTCTCAGCTATATCCATTTTCGCCTGACGCTCATATGTGCGCTATGTGTGACCCGAACCCGCTGCATATTTTTGTTTATTTTCGATGTGACACCGATGATTGTTGATCAGATTAAAGTTTCATCTCCTGCCTCTGGCGGTTCTTCCCGCACATTTCGTCGCAACGGCCGGATCGCCGGGGTGTTGCTTGTGATCGTGCTCAGCGCGGGCGTAGTGCTGGCGCAAGTGCTGCAACAGCCGAAGCCGGTCGCCGTACCGGAGATGGTCGGTCCGCCCGCGCCAGTCAAGTTCGATACGGTAACCGTGCAGCGCGGCGATATCCAGCAAACGGTCGATGCCGCCGGAAAATTGCAACTGTATAAATACGCCGACGCAAATTCCCAGGTTGCCGGTCAGATTAAGGACGTCCTGGTTGGCGTTGGCGATACGGTCAAGTCCGGCACGATGCTGGTTGAAATCACACCAACCTTGCAACCGGCGAAGATGGAAAGCAATCGCGCTCAAATGGCGCGGTTGCAGGCGGAACTGGCGGATCAGCGGGCGCAGATGGATTTTGCCGAGTTGCAGTTCAAGCGGCAGACCCAGCTAAAAGCGCAAAACGCCACGCGCGAGGAAACCTTCGAATCCGCCCGCATGGGCATGTCGTCGGCCAGCGCGCGGGTGGATGCAATCAACGCGCAAATCCGCCAGGTCGAGGCGACGCTGAAACTGGATGAAGATAGCCGTCAGCACACGCACGTGCTGGCGCCGATTTCCGGCACCGTGGTGGCGCTGAATGCGCGTCCGGGACAAATGGTGGGCACCACGCAACCGGCCGCGCCGTTGATGCGGATTGCCGATCTTTCAAAAATGACGGTGCAGGCGCGCGTCGCGGAAATCGATGTGACCCGCTTGCGGCGCGGTATGACGGCGAATTTCACGACCCCCGGCTATCCCGGCAAACGCTGGTCGGGCAAGCTGCGCCAGGTGATTCCCGTACCGGCCGATGGCACCGGCGAGCAAGGCAAGCAGACTTTTTATAATGTCCTGTTTGAAGTCGATAATGCGGAACAGGAGTTGATGAGCGGCATGAGCACGCAAGTGCAGTTTATTGTCGCGCAGGCGCAAGATGCGGTGCTGTTGCCGGTAAGTTTATTGGGCAGGCCGGATGCCGACGGTTGGTACCACGCCAATGTGCTGGACGCCAATTTGCAACTCAGTCGACGCAAGCTGAAGATCGGCGTGCGCAATCAACAGCAGGTACAAGTTCTATCCGGTCTGGCAGAAGGCGAGCAGTTGCTGGTCGGGCCAGTGCCTGCGGTATTGCTCAAGCAAAAACAACCCTCCGCCAATCCGGCGAATTCGCCGAATTCGCCGAATTCGCCGAATTCGCCGAATGCAGCCACCACGGCCAAGCAGGACGGCCCGGCAGCGTCGTCGGCTCCGGCGGCAACGCACAGTGCCGCACCGCCAGCCGGTGCCGCAGGTGACGCTGGCGCAGCATCGGCAGCGCGCTAATGGGACGTCGCATGAAGGTCCTTTCGGTTTTTCCCCGATGTTCCTCTGCTCCGGGGATATTGCTCGGCCTGTTGTGTGCGGCGTTGGCCGGATGCGCGCACAACATTCCCATCACGGAGCCGCCACCGGCGGTGGAAATGCCGGCCGGCTGGACACTGGGCGGTAAATCGGGTGATCAGGAATGGCCTGATAACAATTGGTGGAGTCGCTTTGGCAGCAAGGAGTTGACCGAACTGGTGGACGAAGGCCAAAAGAGCAATCTGGAAATTGCTGCGGCGCTGTCGCGCGTGCGGCAGGCGGAGGCACAGGCGCGGATTGCAGGTGCGCCGCTGTTGCCGACTGTCGATTTTTCTACCGGCGCCAATCGCGACCTGCCGCTCGGGAGGAGCGGCAGCGCCAATACTTCTGCCAGCGGGCTGTTGCAGGTCGGTTACGAAATTGATTTCTGGGGCAAGAACAAGGCCAGCCTGGCCGCCGCCGAGGCTTCGTTAAAAGCCAATCGCTATGATCGCCAAACCGTGGCCTTGACGGTGACCAGCGGTATCGTCTCGACTTATCTGCAGGTGCTGTCGCTCCACGATCGTCTCGACATTGCGCGTGAGAACGTGGCGACTGCCGAACGTGTGCTGTTTCTGGTGGAAGCGCAAAGCAGCGCAGGTGCCGCATCGCCGCTGGATCTGGCACGTCAGCGTTCGGCCGTGGCCGGACAGAAGGCGGCAATTCCGGATTTGATGCAGCAAGAGCGCGAGGCGCAGTCGGCATTGGCGATTTTGCTCGGACGATCGTCGCAAACCTTCAAGGTCGCGAATCACGGACTGAATACCATAGCTCTGCCCGATGTGACGCCAGGCTTGCCGTCCGAACTGCTATCGCGGCGGCCGGATATCCGGCATGCCGAGGCGCAACTCGCGGCCGCCAATGCCAACGTCGCGGTGGCGCGCGCGGCCCTGTTTCCGAGTATTCGCCTGACCGGTTCGACGGGGGCGCAAAGTAGTGCGTTGCTGTCGTTGTTTAATGGCCCGAACTTACTCGCGAATGTGGGCGCCTCGCTGATTGCACCGATTTTTGATGCCGGCCTTCTGAAAAGTCAACGTGATCTGGCCATCGCGCAAAAACAGGAGCTGGTGCAGGTTTATCGCTCGACGGTGATTGCCGCGTTGTCGGAAGTGGACACCGTGCTGGGCCAGATCCGGAGTCTGGATGAGCAGCGGCAGTTGAAAACTACCGAAATGGAACAAGCGCGTTTTGCGTTCAATTTGTCGGAAATCCGCTATCGGGTAGGTGCCGAAGATTTGATGACGGTGCTGGATACCCAGCGTGCGCTATCGGACGTGCAGAACGAATTGGGAAAACTGAAACTGAAACGCTTGCAGGCCACCGTGTCTTTGTATAAGGCACTTGGGGGCGGCTGGCAGGACGATGCCAGCCACAAGGTTTCTGGCGGAACTTGATTACCAAGTTAATCGGCGCGCAATACGCCGATTTTTCGACCGACTTCCGATATGCCATGCGCCGCGCGGCTTACACTGCCACCGGTGCCTTGATGTGGGCCTGGGGATGGTAATCAGCGATCTCGAAGTCCTCGAATTTATAGTCGAAAATCGAAGCCGGTTTGCGCTTGATGAGCAGTTTCGGCAACGGGCCGGGGCTGCGTGACAATTGCTCTTCCACCTGTTCGGTATGGTTCGAATACAGGTGGCAATCACCGCCGGTCCAGACAAAATCACCGACTTCAAGGCAGCACTGTTGCGCCACCATGTGGGTCAGTAACGCGTATGACGCGATATTGAACGGTACGCCGAGGAAGATGTCGGCGCTGCGCTGATACAGCTGGCATGACAGCTTGCCGTTGGCGACATAGAACTGGAAAAAGGCATGGCATGGCGGCAGTTTCATCTGCGGAATATCCGCAACGTTCCAGGCAGATACAATCAAACGGCGCGAGTCTGGCGTGTTTTTGATCTGATCGACAACTTGCGTAATCTGATCGATGTGGGTGCCGTCCGGTGTCGGCCACGAGCGCCACTGATAACCGTAAATCGGCCCCAGATTGCCCTCGGCATCGGCCCATTCATCCCAGATTTTGACGCCATGCTCTGTCAGGTAGCGGATGTTGGTCGAGCCCGCCAGAAACCAGATCAGCTCGTGCACGATAGACTTCAGGTGCAGCTTCTTGGTGGTCAGCAGTGGAAAACCTTCCTGGAGATCGAAGCGCATCTGATAGCCGAACACAGAGCGTGTGCCGGTGCCGGTGCGGTCGGTTTTGACGGCGCCATGTTCGTGTACGTGGCGCATGAAATCGAGATATTGACGCATGGATGGAATTTAGTTGAAGCGGTTTCGAATGGCGTGATTGTAACGTATTGCGCAAAACCAGCCCTTGGGCCAACTTCCTCAAGCCTGTTCGGCTTTCAAGATCCGTTGTATGCGTTCGCTGCTGGCGGGATGGGTCGACAGATAGCTTGAGAATTCACCCGGTTCGCTACCCAGCTTTTCAAAAGTATGCGCCAGTGATTTCAGGCTGATGCCATTGGCCTTGAACATCGCAATCGCATAGTCGTCCGCTTCCAGTTCGACGTCGCGCGAGTATTTCAGGTCGAGCATTACGGTCGGAATATTCGCCAGCACTGCTGATACGTCACCAAATAATACGGTGCTGGCAGCGCCTATCACCGAGCTTTGAATCAGGCGCCGCATCAGGTGCCGCTGATGCAGATGGCCGAGTTCATGCGCGAGCACCCCCATCAGGGCATTGTCGTCATCGATTAATTTGACGATTTCATCGGTCAGCACGATGTCGCCCGATGGCAGCGCGAAGGCATTCGGTCCGATCCTGCTTTTGCGAAATACGATCTGATAATTTGGCGCACCGTTTCTGGGCGGCTTCATTGCCTTGAAGCGATTGACGATGGCGTCGCGCTGCCGTTGCGACAGTTTACTGGGTGAAAAGACGCGCTGATCGAGAAACTCCAGGGTGCCCTGACCGATGCGGCGCTCGACCGCTTCAGGCAGGGCATTGGCGACCCAGCCGGAGGCGGCAGGCAGAACATACAAATAGCTCAGCACCAGCAGCGCCAGCAGCAGCACCGTCACCTGCAATGTGGCACGCCAGCTTTGCTGCATGCGCACCACGATCGAATCCCGGTGGCCGGTGCCGGCCAGCAGTGCGTTGAACGCAGCGTTATCCGCAATTTCCAGATAGGCGCCGTCGGGAAAGGTGACCTTGCGGGCAGCGCTGGCAACCCTCTCGGAAACCCGCAGAGCGGTCAGTGGACACTGCCGTTCCGCGTCGCCCCGAATGAAGGCGATGCCCGCTTCGACGGTCAGTTCTACCGTGTGCTTGCGTGAGGTCCTGCCGTCGAAATAGAACGCGGGAATAGCCATCTGTTTTGCTCAGAGAGAAAGGTCGAAGTCGAGCAGATCCGCCATGCCTTCGCCGACGGCCGATCCGGTTGGCTCCGCGTCAGCCAGGAATTCGTCCAGCGAGCTGTTGGCCGTGAGCGACATCGATTCGAGACGATATTTCATCGCGCGGATTTGTGCGAACGGGGTGAACAGCCCGAGGGTGAAGGCGATGCCGATCAGATTGGTGATCATGATGAACGTCATTCTCGACCATTTCAGCTTGCTCGCAAATTGATGATCGCCAAGTTTGGTGTTGTTCCAGATCAGGTTCTGGATCATGGTCAAAAATAGCGGCACGATCAGAAATGTCCAGACATACAGCGCCACAAACATCAGAATGACGCTGCCGAACGCGCCGGCGCCGGCATGTTTCATGTTGCCAAACAGCGCAACCAGCGTGCCGCCAAAAGCGCTGAAGATCGCTATGTAGCCGACCAGTGCAATCCCAAAACCGATCAGATAGGTTTTATAGAAGGCGCCAACTGTTGCCTGAAATGAAAAATGGGTAGCGCCAAACTTGCTTTCGCTATGCACAAATTTCTTAATGCGCTGATGCGTGAGCGGGGTGAGCAGATAGAGGGTCAGGAATGTGCATATCGGCAATAACAGGTAATTCATATAGGCCTGGCCGGCGCTGCCGCGAAAGCCGAAAGATATGCCGCGATAGCTCGAATTGAAAAGTTTGAACTGATAGCTTTTCCACACCAGCCATGGGAACGCCGCAAATAGAATCGCCAGCATGACCAGGCCCAGCACCGGCGAAAACCTGAACGCCAGTTGGTAGCCGACTATACACACCACCGAGATGATACGGCCCTTCAGGATCGCAATCGGATTGCCGTGATATTCAAAGCTGGTGCCGGCGACGTTTGTGTTATCGTAAAAATAACGTGTACGACGTACTTTGGCCCACGCAGAATAAATGCCCAGTGTGACGATGCTCAATAGCAGATTGACGATCCAGATGCGGAAATATTCGCTGCCGCGGCCGGAAAAATAAAACGGCACCAAGTGCGGTGCCGCTGGTGCCGGATTCGGCGTATGGCCAAATGGTGGTTCAAAGCCGGGCGTACTCAAATCGGATGTGCTCACTAGTTAATCCTCTCTAAAGTTAGTAAACGGTCAGGCTGATTTTTATTGCTATTTTCGTAAAAGATGAATGATCCGGCGACGAATGTCAATATAAAAATGTCAATATAAAATAACAATCGTCACAGCAGATCCCGCGCCTGTTGCAAACGCAAGTGCACCCTGTGTGATATGCCTGTATATTAAAAACAGCATGTGAATTGCAAAAATGAAAACGTCATTGCAATGTCTCCTGCCACTGTTACAAATGAATGAATTTAAACATGAACTTTTTAGGATTTATCCGCCTCTGAAGCAAGCGACTTTTGTCTCACCGGGTTATTTGCAGTGCCTTGGAAAATCGGATCTTGTAGTGTGTCAGTACAGTGACGTGCAGATAATGCTTTACAAGCCGATGAGTACAAGTTGCTGAGCACCAGGTAGCAGGGTTATTCGAGTTTTAATTATTTTTTTTATCAGTGCGTCATTGCATACGCCAGGCGTATGGCGCGTACTTTCCTCAGGAGATCACATGCTTCGTTCAGAAACGCTTTTTGGTAAGCGCGAAACCCCAACCCCTACTTCCCCTCTCGGTAACAGCAATCTCTCTTCGAATAGCCCATCGAGTTTTTCCAAACAAGTTAATCCAGTCAGTTCGCCGAGCACTTCCTCCACGCTGTCTTCCCATCATTCGAACTCGTCCAGCACCGCCGAAGGCGGCAGCAAGCTGATCGTCGGTCCGAACATCAAGCTCAAGGGCGTTGAAATTACGGATTGCGATACGCTGGTAGTCGAGGGACGGGTTGAAGCGACCATGAATTCGCGCGTTATTCATATCGCTGAGAAGGGCGCTTTTAAAGGTTCGGCCGAAATCGATCTGGCTGAAATTCACGGTGAATTCGATGGCGACCTGACCGTGCGTGAAAAGCTGGTGATTTATGCAACCGGTAAAGTCTCGGGAAAAATCCGTTATGGCAAAGTCGTGATCGAAGAAGGCGGTCAATTGACCGGCGAAGTGCAGGTCGGAACCGCAACGCCTAAGGTGACGGCGCCAGCCATTGCATCGACCAACATTTAAGCGGCGCTGTTGTCGGTCAGCGCTTTTGCGCTGAGCTGGCGCTGAGTTGGCGTTTTAGGTCGAGATGCAAAAACAGCATCGCCACAGTTCCCTGATACTGTGGCGATGCTGTTTTTCGTCTGATCAACCCGGGCGTTCATCAAAGTGTGCCCGGGTTTTGTTTGTCTGCTGAAGGCGTGCGACAATAGCGCCTTTCGCCCAAAGCTAAAGTTCGTTCCAGTGCGGGCCGCTTGCTCCACATTCCTTACATCATGAGCCATCCAGAATACATTCTTACCTTGTCCTGCCTCGATCAGCGCGGGATTGTGCATCGCGTGTCGGGCTTTCTGGCCGAACATGGCTGCAACATCATCGATTCGGCCCAGTTTGGCGATGCGCAATCGAAGCTGTTCTTTATGCGCGTGCATTTTGCTGCAGAAAATCCGGCTATTGCCGATGAGGTGCTGCGTGCTTCATTTGCGGCGCTGGCGGGCACCATGCAAATGAACTGGCAATTAAATGACGCTGCCAAGAAGCCGCGCATGCTGTTGATGGTGTCGAAAATCGGCCACTGCCTGAACGATTTGCTGTTCCGCTACAAGAGCGGTTTGCTGCCAGTGGAAATTCCGGCGATTGTGTCGAACCACACCGATTTTTATCAATTGGCGGCCAGCTACAACATCCCGTTCCATCACTTGCCGCTGGCGCCTGCTGCATCGGCTGAAGCCAAACTGGCGCAAGAAGCGCGCGTGCTGGAGCTGGTCGATTCCCATGCCATTGATTTGGTGGTGCTGGCGCGTTACATGCAGATCTTGTCGCCGCAACTATGCACGGCTTTGAAGGGCCGGGCGATTAATATCCATCACTCTTTCCTGCCGAGTTTCAAGGGCGCCAAGCCGTACTATCAGGCGCACGACCGCGGCGTCAAGCTGATCGGAGCAACCGCCCATTTTGTGACCGGTGATCTGGACGAAGGCCCGATCATCGAGCAGGATGTGGCCCGGGTCGATCATGCGATGGAGCCGGATACGCTGACCGCGATTGGGCGCGATGTGGAGTCGGTGGTGCTGGCGCGTGCGGTGAAGTGGTTTGTTGAACACCGGATTTTGCTCAATGGGCATAAGACCGTGGTATTCAAATAACGCGATCTCTAAAAACCTGCTGCACGGGATTTTTTGAGATGCCTCAACGATGCGAAAAAAAAACAGGAGCAAATTTTGCTCCTGTTTTGCTATCCAGTGCCCTGACTAGGAAACCATTTCCAGGCTCATGATGGTCAGCGCGCCAGCGAGTTTGCTGATCGAAAATTTGACTGCATCACCAGCCTTAAACTGATTCAACATCTCAACATCGCTGACGTTGAACGACATCGTCATCGCCGGCATGCCAAAGTTGGGAATTTGATCATGCTTGATGGTGATTTTGCTGCCGATTGGATCTACTTTAAGAATTTCACCGTTGACCAATGGCAATGCAGAATTGTCATTGGGGTTGGCCAGCAATTCCGCGTTGCTGCCTGGGCTGCCAGCGTTACCGCTGGCCATGCTGGTTAACGGCAGGCCGATCAGCAACGTGGTCACGATCACCATTAAGTTGCCGAATAGATATAGATGGCTCATCGATTGATATCCTTTCAAAGAGAATGCGATGCGAACTGCACGCATCGCATTCTGTCGGGCTAAATTGGATTAATGTTCAGGTGAGACCGTCCTATACTCCGTTAAGGGGAATAAAAAATACACAGGTTTTACAGGTCGTTACTTAATGTTTAAAAAGACAATGATGAATGGCTTGTTGTCTTTACTTTAAGCTTGTCCATGCAGTTCACCGCGCGTCATTCGTTAAATTTTCACAATTCCAAGCCATTTAGTCGCCTGCATAGTGCTGGTAGATGGACTGCTTGCCATCGCTCTTCACGAGCAGCACGTCATACGCCATTTTGCGCGGCCCTTCCATGCCCGGCGAACCGAGCGACATGCCCGGGACTGCCAGTCCGACTGCCTGAGGGCGTTCTTTCAGTAAACGCCGGATGTCGCGGGCTGGCACGTGGCCTTCGATCGTGTAGCCATCGACAGTGGCGGTGTGGCATGACCCCATGGCCTCCGGCATGTGCAGTTTTTTACGATACACCGAAGTGTCGGCGACATTATTTGCTTTGACTGCGAAGCCGTTGGCTTGCAGATGTTTGATCCAGGCAGTACAGCAGCTGCAATTTTCATCCTTGAAAACTTCGATGACAGGTTTTGCCGCAAAAACATAGCCGCTGGCGCCGGATAATAGCAATATCGCCAGCAGCAATTTGAGGGAGAATCGACGATTCATGTGCTTCCTTGTTGAAAATTAGAAATTTAGGTGACAACGTTGCAGACCGATCGGATCGATGACTAGATACATCACTCTGTCGTCAATACGCAGGGTGCTGTTGCCCGCCGATTGGCTGGCGGTCTGACCGATTCTTCCTAAGTCCGACAGGCTGCCAGGCCATCCAGAATCGGACACTCAGGCCGCGAGTCGCCGTGACAATTGCTTGCCAAACCTTCCAGCGTCGACTTCATGGCCTGTAATTCGGTGATCTTTTTATCCAGCTCGCGAATGTGTTCCTGTGCCAGTTGCTTGACTTTACTGCTGGAGCGCGACTGGTCCAGCCAGAGGCCGATAAGCGCGGTGATTTGCTTCATCGAAAATCCCAGCACCCGGCCCTGCCGGATGAAACGCAGCAAATGCACATCGCGTTCGGAATAGGTGCGATAGCCGGCATCGGTGCGGGTCGCCGGCGCAATCAGGCCGATTTCTTCGTAATGGCGAATCATTTTGGCAGAGACGCCCGAAGCCTGTGCGGCGGCGCCGATATTCATGCGTTCAGTTTGCATTTGACACCTTGTTTGAGGAGGAGAGGAACGCTTGGTTGTGGCCGCCAGCGCCGTAACAGCAACGCATTACTTACCACGCTGACGCTGCTGAAGGCCATGGCGGCACCGGCCAGCACCGGATTCAGATAACCCAATGCAGCCAGTGGAATGCCGACCACGTTATACACAAACGCCCAGAACAGATTTTGTCGGATTTTGTAGTAAGTTCGGCGCGAGATGGCAATTGCATCGGCTACCAGCGCAGGATCGCCGCGCATCAGCGTGATGCCGGCAGCGTGCATCGCTACATCGGTGCCGGTCGACATGGCGATGCCGACGTCGGCTGCGGCCAATGCCGGTGCGTCGTTGAGGCCATCGCCGACCATGGCCACCACCGTACCGTTGCTCTTGAGAGCGACGATCGCCCTGGCTTTGTCAGCGGGCAGAATTTCCGCATGTATGTCAGAAATGCCGACTTGCTTGCCGACCGCATTGGCGCTGCCCCAATTGTCGCCACTTAGCATGGCAACCCGGATGGAGAGCCGCTGCAAGCGTTCAATCGCGCCTCTGGCAGAAGGTTTGACGCTGTCGCCAAATGCCAGCAAGCCACGGACAACGGGCTTGCCAGCAGCTTCACCTGCGCTGGCCAGCCAGGAGATCGTGCCGCCATCGGCTTCCAAGCCGGCGGCGCGTGCCGCCAGTGGGCCAAGGTCAACGCCCAGTTCGCGCATCCAGCGTGAGCTGCCGAGGTAGCAGAGTTGTCGTTCAACGCTGGCCTGGATGCCTCGGCCGGCGACGGTTTGGACCTGGGTGGCGAATGGGAACGACAGATTTTTTGCCGCGGCGGCGGTGCTGACCGCACGCGCCAGCGGATGCTCGCTGTTGCGTTGGACGGCGGCAGCCAGCGCGAGTAAAGCGTCATCGGCATGCGCGTCATTGGCGCTCGCCTGACACGTGACGAGGGTTGGATGACCGGCGGTCAGCGTTCCGGTTTTGTCGAATGCAACCACGTTGACGCGGTGGGCAATCTCAAGTGCTTCGGCATCTTTGATCAGAATGCCATAGCGTGCCGCCACGCCGGTGCCGACCATGATGGCGGTCGGCGTCGCCAGACCCAGAGCGCAGGGGCAGGCGATCACTAACACGGCCACAGCGTTGAGGATGGCCTGTTCCCAATTCCCGTTCGCCAGGCCCCAGCCGAGCAGGGTCAGTAACGCGATGAGCAGTACAACCGGAACGAATACCGCACTGACCTGATCGACCAGACGTTGAATCGGCGCTTTAGCCGCTTGCGCGTGCTCGACCATGCGGATGATGCGCGCCAAGGTGGTTTCTGCGCCGGTGGCGGTGGTGACGATCAGCAGCAAACCTTCGCCATTGATGGCGCCTGCGCTGACCTGATCGTCCGGCTGTTTTGCCACAGGCAGGCTTTCGCCCGTCAACAGCGATTCGTCAACGTGACTGCGTCCTTCTTGCACCTTGCCATCGACCGCGATACTTTCACCGGCGCGCACCACGACGACGTCATGGACCCGCAGCGTACTAATGGCGACTTGGCTGTCGATGCCGTCGCGCCGTACGGTGGCACGCTCCGGACGCAACGCATTTAACGCACGAATGGCGTCGGCGGTCTGGCGTTTGGCACGGGTTTCCAGCCATTTGCCGAGCAATACCAAGGTAATCACAGCCGCCGAGGCTTCAAAATAAACATGTCCCATGGCATGTGCATGGGGCGTCAGCAATTGATACAGCGATAAGCCAAAAGCAGCGCTGGTGCCGAGCGCCACCAGCAAGTCCATATTGCCGGTTCCCGCCTTCAGTGCGCGCCAGCCGGCACGGTAGAAACGTGCGCCTAGCCAGAATTGCACCGGCGTTGCCAACGCGAATTGCCACCAGCCGGACAAATGCCAGCTGCCGCCAACTGCCATCAGCAGCATAGGTGTGATCAAGGGCAAGGTCAGCAGGGCCGATACCGCGACCGGCCACCAGCTGGGCCAGAGGGCGCTTGCCGGCGATGTTCCCGATAACGGTTGCGTGGATGGCAACGCTGCCTCATAACCGGCCGCTGCGACGGCTGCCAGCAGCCGCTCGGTTGGCACTATACCGACCGTCTCAATGGTGGCCAGTTCAGTCGCGAGATTGACTGCAACGGCTTGCACGCCAGGTACTTTTTGCAGCGCTTTCTCCACCCTGCCGACGCACGAGGCGCAGCTCATGCCGCTGATAGCGAGGGTGATTTCCTGTTGCTTAACCTGATAGCCGGCTTTTTCTACCGCAGCCACTAACGCGCCAACTGCGGTGGTGCGGTCAGATGCGATGGTCGCCAGTTCTGTGGCCAGATTGACGCTGACGTGCTCGACCCCGGCGACCTTGCGCAATGCTTTCTCGACATGAGTAACACATGAGGCGCAGCTCATGCCTTCAATCGGCAGTTGAAATTCGCTCAGGTTGTTAGTGCTACTGGCGTTGCTCATGTGCAAGTCCGCTTAGGCAGTGATGATGATTAAATGGTGCAGCTTCCCATGATGGTAAGGTCAAGATGAATTTTACAGATATTTTTGTAGAGCGGAACTTGACCCTCCCGTGGCGGAAGGGTCCATAGTGATGGTATCCCTAACCAAAGAGGTATTTACGATGACGGAATTTAACGTGCCGGATATGACTTGCGACCATTGCGTGGGCCGGATTACCAGGGCGATCAATGCGGTTGATGCGCATGCCAGGGTGGAAGCCAGGATTGGAGAAAAGAAGGTCTTGATCGAAAGTGGGCTAGGCGCTGAACAGTTTGCCGAAGCAATTCGGGAGGCGGGCTATACGCCGGTGCCGGTTTGATGTTTCCCCGGGCGATAAAAAAGTCAGATTTTCACGTTGTAAAAATCTGACTTTGCAAGTTGTGCCGCCTTTGCTGAACCTACGCGAATATCCGACGCAGCCAGCCGCCGATATCTGCGACTTCTTCCGCAGACACCGAGTGTTGCATCCGGTATTCATGCCATTCGATTTGATAACCAAGTTGCTTCAGCAGGTCGCGCGATTGTTCTGCGCGGCTGAGGACGACCACCGGATCGGCGCTGCCGTGCGCCATGAAAATCGGCGTATCCTGATTGGCGCTGGAACGTTCCGCTTCCAGCTTGTCACGTAGCGGCAAGTAGCCCGACAAACACATCAGCCCCGCCAGTTTTTCCGGATAACGCAAACCGGTTTGCAAGGCCATTGCGCAACCTTGCGAAAATCCGGCGATGACGATTTTATTGGCCGGAATGCCAAGGGAAATTTCCTGCGCGATCAACGCTTCGATCTGCGCCTGCGACTTGCGTAACCCGGCTTCGTCTTCGCGTTTCATCAGATCGGCGCCATAAATGTCGTACCAGGCCGGCATCACATAGCCGTTGTTGATGGTCACCGGCATGGTTGGCGCATCCGGGAAAACGAAGCGGATGCCAGGGCAGCCGCGCAAGTCGAGTTCATTGACGATGGGGACAAAGTCCGAGCCGTCGGCACCGAGGCCATGCATCCAGATGACGCTGGCGCCAGGAGTGGCCGAGGTGGCGATTTCTTGGGTAGGTAGGGAAAGGGTCATGGTGCTGGGAATAGGGTTCAGGCGCGCGCTGGACGGAGCGCCGATTTTGGACGGAATGACTTGGAAACAGCGGCGTTGGTCTCAATATACGGGCCGCCGATCAGATCGATGCAGTACGGGATTGCTGCGAAGATGCCGGAGACTTTTTGCTCGCCATTGGCATCTTTCAGGCCTTCCAGCGTTTCCTTGATCGACTTCGGTTGACCCGGCAGATTCAGGATCAGGGCGGCGTGGCCATCGGTTTCGCGGATGACGGCGACCTGGCGCGACAGGATCGCCGTCGGGACAAATTGCAGGCTGATCTGACGCATCTGTTCGCCAAAGCCGGGCATTTCCTTGGTCGCCACTGCCAGCGTTGCTTCCGGGGTAACGTCGCGGCGCGCCGGACCGGTGCCGCCGGTGGTCAATACCAGATCGCAATGATGTCGATCTACCAACTCGATCAGGGTTTGTTCGATCAGTGCCTGCTCGTCGGCTATCAGGCGGGTTTCCATTTGCCATGGACTGGTCAGCGCAGCGCCGAACCAGTCTTGCAGGGCAGGGATGCCTTGATCCTGATAAACGCCGGTGCTGGCGCGATCCGAGATCGAGACCAGCCCGATTTTTAATCCGCGCTCGCCGGTGGCGGAATCAGGAGTCGTCACGCTCATCGTCATCGTCGTCGTTATTTTCGTGGTCGGCTGCATCTGCGTTTGGTTTTTGCAACTGTTTCAACAGTTGGAAAATCTCGCGATAAGCCTTCGGCGGTTTGTTTTCAGCCTGTTCCTTGCGCGCATTCCGGATCAATGTGCGCGTGTGCTGCACATCCAGTTCCGGATGCTGGGTCAGCAACGTGGTCAGTACCGCGTCGTCTTTCAGCAAGCGGTCGCGATGCCGTTCCAGCGCATGCATTGCCGCGGTATCGGCTTTTGACAAGCCTCTCCAGCTATCCAGGGTCTTCTGGATCTCGGCAATCTCGTGCGGCTCAAGCGTGCGCATCTTTTTGCCGACATACTGGGTCTGGCGACGACGGCCTTCATGGTCCTTGATTTGCTGGCATTCGAGGATGGCGTCACGCACATCTTCCGGCATCGGCACGCGCTTGACGCGGTCGCGAGACTCGGCGATCAGCTCTTCTCCCAGCTTCTGCAGCGCAGTCATTTCACGCTTGAGTTGGGACTTGGACGGACGGTCGTATTCTGGTTCGAACTCGGTGGACTGAAAGCCACAGGAGCCGCGATTTGGATTTGGCATGATAGTAAGGGTGAAACCATTCTCTTTAAACGACTGCTATGATAACCGGTTTAGTGCGGCGCGTTGTCGCTCATCGACAGGAACGCTTGCCGGGAAGCATTAGTGATCGGAAAGAGTGGGTTAAACTGTCTCTTGATCTGAATGTTGTCGCACATTAGCTTAATCAGACCTTCCCTTATTACGTTCACTAAAGAAAACCAGCACATGAGCGCATCCGTATTTCTCCATACTCAGGACCAGTTGCAACAACTCGCGCAGGATGTTTTGCGCTATGCCCGCGAAAAAGGCGCTTCCAACGCCGCAGTCGACATCAGCGAAGGCAGCGGCTTGTCGGTCGGCGTACGCAAGGGCAGCATCGAAACCATCGAGCAAAACAAGGACAAGGGCATGGGCGTGACCGTGTACCTGGGCGAAGAAGGCCATACCCGGCGCGGCAATGCCAGCACCTCGGATTTTTCGGCCCAGTCGCTGAAAGATACCGTCGATGCGGCTTACAACATCGCGCGGTTTACCGCCGAAGACGATTGCGCCGGTTTGCCGGATGAAGACATGCTGGAAATGCACCCGCGCGACCTGGAATTGTGCACGCCTTGGCTGATCTCGGCCGAAGAAGCGGTAGAGCTGGCGAAACGTTGCGAAGCGGCGGCGTTTGCGGTCGACAAGCGGATTACCAACAGCGAAGGCGCCGGCGTATATGCGCAGCAGTCGCATTTTGTCAGCGCCAACTCGCGCGGCTTCATGGGCGGTTATCCATTCTCCCGTCATACCCTGTCGGTAGCGCCTATCGCAGGCAAGGGCAGCAAAATGCAGCGCGACGACTGGTATTCGTCGATGCGCGATCCCGGGAAACTGGCCAAGCCGGAAGCGATCGGCCGTTACGCCGCCGAGCGCGCGCTGGCGCGCCTGAACGCGCGTCAGCTTGATACCCGTAAATGCCCGGTATTGTTTGAAGCGCCGCTGGCTGCGGGTTTGCTGGGCGCTTTCGTGCAGGCCGTGTCCGGTGGCGCGTTGTATCGCAAGTCGACCTTTCTGCTCGATACACTGGGCAAATCAGTGTTCGCACCACACATTCAGATCGTCGAAGATCCGCACGTAGTCGGCGCAGTCGGTTCAGCGCCATTCGACGATGAGGGCGTTAAAACCCAGCGTCGCGAGGTGGTCAAGGATGGCGTCGTGCAAGGGTATTTCCTGTCGACTTATTCGGCCCGCAAGCTCGGCATGAAAACCACCGGCAACTCCGGCGGCTCACATAATCTGGCGATTAGTTCGTCGTTGACCAAAGCCGGCGACAACTTCGACGCGATGCTGAAAAAGCTGCATACCGGTTTGCTGGTGACCGAGTTGATGGGCCAGGGCGTCAATTACGTGACTGGCGATTACTCGCGCGGAGCGTCCGGCTATTGGGTAGAGAACGGTGTGATCCAGTATCCGGTCGAGGAAATTACCATTGCCGGCAACATGAAAGACATGCTGGCGCAGATCGTGGCGATCGGTGCCGACACGCTGATTCGCGGTACCAAGCAGACCGGCTCGATTTTGATTGAGAGCATGACTGTTGCCGGTAACTGATTTTTCATCAGTTGACGAAGCGGAGTAGGACGGAAGGCGCTGCGCGTTTCCTCCCTCCGCTGCATATCCCGCATCAACCACCCAAATACGCTTCCAGTACCTTGGGGTTTTGCAGCAAGTTCGCACCAGTATCCGCCAACACAACTTTCCCGGTTTCGAGCACGTAACCGTGTTGCGCAATCCGTAATGCCTGCCGCACGTTTTGTTCTACCAGCAAGATGGTGAGGCCGGTACGATTGATTTCCTGGACGATGCGGAAAATTTCCTGCACCATCAGCGGGGCCAGGCCCATCGATGGTTCATCCAGCAGCAGCACGCGCGGCTTGGCCATCAGGGCGCGGCCGATGGCGAGCATTTGCTGTTCGCCACCGGAGAGATTGCCAGCCAGGCCTTGCTTGCGCTGTTGCAGTACCGGGAACAGCGAATACACCCATTCCAGGTCCTGCGCAATTTGCGCTTTGTCGTTGCGGGTGTAAGCGCCCAGCGCCAGATTCTCGGCGATGGTCAGCGTGGTCAGGATGGCGCGGCCTTCAGCCACCTGCACCACGCCGCTTTGTACGATCTTGTGCGGTGACAGCCTGGTGAGGTCGAGGTCATCGAGTAACACCGCGCCACGGGTTGGCCTCAGCAAGCCCGAGATCGCCAGCAGCGTGGTGCTTTTGCCCGCGCCGTTGGCACCGACCAGGGCCGTGATGGCGCCTTCGTTGAGTGTCAGCGTGATGCCTTTGACCGCTTCGATATGACCGTAAGAAACCGCCATGTCATGGACACTTAAAATGGGATTGTTGAGTTGCTTCAATTAGCTTCTTCCTTGCCCAGGTAAGCTTCGATCACTTCCTGATTATTCTTGATTTGATCCGGCGTACCTTCGGCGATGATGCGGCCGAAGTTCAGCACGGCGATGCGGTCGCACAAGCCCATCACAAAACGCATGTCGTGTTCGATCATGAAGATACTGAAACCGCGCTCCTTGATATTCAGAATCTCGGTCATCAGTTCGGTTTTTTCCGATGGATTCATACCGGCGACCGGCTCATCGAGCAGCAATAATTTTGGCTTGGTGGCGAGTGCGCGGGCAAATTCCAGCTTGCGCTGTTCGCCATACGACAAGCTGTCTGCCAGCAATTGCGCCTTGTGATCGAGACGTACCCACGACAACAATTCCAGCGCGCGCGCGCGTGCCCTGGCCTCGATCTTGCGATAACCGGGCAGATTCAGCAGCAAGCCGGCTATCCCGTAATCCATATGATCATGCATGCCGACCACGACGTTTTCGAGCAGCGTCATTTCCTTGAACACGCGGATGTTCTGGAAGGTGCGGGCGATGCCCCGTTCGGTGATTTTATGCGGCGCAACTTTGCCGATATCCCGACCATCGAATGCAATGCTGCCGCCCGAGGCGCGCAGCAAGCCGGTGATCAGATTGAACACAGTGGTTTTGCCGGCACCATTCGGACCGATCAGGCCGAAAATGCCGCCTTGCGGGACCTTGAAATTCACGTCCTGGAGTACTTGCAGGCCGCCAAAGTTCTTGCTGATATTGTTGAGTTGTAGCATCAGCGCAGCTTTCCTGGTTGTTGAATTTGCTTGTTTTCTTTCCGGAAAAAATTCCGCATCCGGCGCGGATCCCAGATGCCCTTGGGCAAATATAGAATGACCAGCACCAGAATCACGCCATTCGCAGCCAGCCGGAAATCCTTGAAGTGCCGCAGCACTTCCGGCAACAAGGTCAGCAGCGTCGCACCGATAGTCGGTCCGATCAGATTGCCGGTGCCGCCGAAGACCGCCATCGTGAGTATGTCCACGGCGTTTTCAAAAGCGTAATTCCCCGGCCCGATCGTGAAGGTGTAATGCGCGTTCAGAGCGCCCGCAACACCGGCGATGGTGGCGCCGATCACGAACGCCAGCAACTTGTAACCGGCCACATTGACTCCCATCAGACGCGCGGCGATTTCATCTTCCTTGATCGCTTCAAACGCACGTCCGATCTTGGAACGTCTGATGCGCGCCAGTACATATAACGTTATTGCGAGCAGCAACACGATGTGCCACCATTCGGTGATCGGCGGAATGCCATTCAATCCCATCGGACCGCCGGTGATGTCCATGTTCAGCACGACGACGCGTACCACTTCGCCAAAACCCAGGGTTGCCATCGCCAGATAGACACCGGACAGGCGCAGGGTAGGGATGCCGATGATTAACGCCACCAATGCCGGTAAGGCGCCGCCGACAGCGAGCGCCACCGGAAACGGCAAGCCGGTGTGCATGCTGATCAGGGCCGCCGCATAAGCGCCGATCCCCATGAAGGCGGCATTTGCCAGCGACAGCAAACCGCACGACAGCGTGACGTAAATCGACAGCGCCAGCATGGCGTTGACGCCGATGCTGAAGACGACGGTGTTATAGGTTGCCCAGAATCCGTCCCACCATTCCATGAATCCCATCTTGTTATGCCTTTCTTTCCAGCACTTTGCCAAACATGCCCGACGGCCTGACCAGCAAAATCAAAAACAGCAAGCCGAATCCGACGGCATCCCGGAAATCGCTTGAAATATATGCCACCGTCAACACTTCGGCGAAGCCGAGAAACAGGCCGGCGAGCATAGCGCCGCGAATGTCGCCCATGCCACCCAGAATAATGACGGCGATACCCTTGTGCAGCATCGGTTGCCCCATGAAGGGGGTAATCGCATTGAACGACAGGCCGACCAGCACGCCGGCCGCGCCGCCCAGTGCCGCAGCGGCAAACGAAGTCAGGTAAAACAGGCCTTCGACATTGATCCCGAGCAGATACGCCGCTTTCGGCGACTCCGCGATCGCCCGCAATGCGCGTCCCAGTTGGGTACGGCGCATGACGGCCAGCAATACCAGCATCAGCACAAACGAAATGACGACGATGCCAATTTGCACTGCGGTCACATGCAGGTTGCCGATGGTAAAACTGTCTTCAGGAATGGTGCCAAGCGGGAAGCGCTTGTTTTCCGCGCCAAACAAACCTTGCGCCAGATTGGTCAGAATGATGGCAACGCCAATGGTCGCGATCATCGGCGCCAGATGCGGTGCGTTGCGCTTGCGCAGCGGTCGCAGCACCAGATAGTCGACCAGCAGGCCGATCACGCCGGAAACCAGCATCGCCAGCAGCATCGCCAGCCATAGCGGCAGCGCCAGCTGCTCGACCAGTATGAGCGCGACATAACTGCCCAGCATGAAAATCGCGCCGTGCGATAAGTTGATCACGCCGAGCACGCCGAACACCAGCGTGAAACCTAACGCAAACAGCGCATAGACGCTGCCGAGCGAGAGGGCGTTGATAAGTTGTTGTTCGAGCATAGGGAGAACTCTTTATTTAAACCGGATATGCAAAAGGTAAAGCCGGAACCAAAGCGAAAGGCACGCCGACGGTTTGTCGGTGTGCCTTGTCGTGATCGTAAAAATGCGCAAACCTTTAATCAGGTTAAGACGCAAACCGGCTTGCGGTTGGTCCATGACCTGAAGCCGATTTTGCAGCCGACGGATTTACTTCAACAGTACGAACTTGCCGCCTTTGGCAATATTCACAATCGCTTCTTGCTGCGCGTCGTAGCCGACTGGCTTGCCGCCTGCTTCAGGTGCTTTGCGGAAGGCGAATTTGCCGGTTGCTCCATCGATCTTGACTGCCGGCAGGGCATCGCGCAACGCGATACGGTCGGCAGGCAATGCGCCGGACAATTTGATATTTTTCAGTGCCGCAGCGACGATATACAGCGCGTCGTAGGCTTGCGCCGCAAACTGATCCGGATCGCTGCCGAACTTTGCCTTGTAAGCGGCGATGAAGGCTTTGTTGGCAGGTGTCAGATTTTCCGCCGACCATGGGCTGCCCATGATGGTGTTGTCGCCGGCACCTTTGGCAATCTCAAACAGCTTGGGCGAATTCAAACCATTGCCACCGATAAACGGTTGCTTCATGCCGAGTCCGCGGGTTTGCAGAATGATGTTGGCGGCCTCTTCGGTCAGGCAAGAGCAGACGATGGCATCCGGATTCGAGGCCTTGATCTTGGTCAGCTGCGCTTTGAAGTCAACGTCGCCCTTGGCATACGCTTCAGTCGTTGTCACAGGGATTTTTTGCTGCGCCAGGGTGGCTTTGAAAACCTCGTAACCGCTCTTGGTGAACGCATCGTCGTTGCCGTAAATGACAGCGACCTTCTTGATCCCGAAATGCTTGACTGCGGCGCGTGTCGTGACCGGCAAAACATCGGCTTCCATGACCGAGTTACGGAAGGTGAACGGGCCCATTGCAGTGATGCCATCGGCAGTATTGCTGGTGCCGAAAGCGACGACTTTCGAGGCGTTGGCAATCGGGTCGGCGGCAAAGGCCGAGTTGGACAGGGTAGGGCCGAACACCAGCAGCGCCTTGTCCTGGAAAATCAGTTTCTTGAAGACGTTGATGGCATCTTCTTTTTTTCCTTGCTCGTCTTCTATCACCAATACCAGTTTGTCGCCGTTGACGCCGCCCTTGGCGTTCACCTCTTCAGCCGCCAGCGTAAAGCCGTTTTTGATGGCGACGCCGTATTTGGCGGCGGGACCGGTCAGTGCGGCCGCCACGCCGAGTTTGACGTCCGCAGCAAGTGCGGATTGTGCCAAGGTTGCGCCGAGTACCACTGCGGTCAATGTTTTCAACATGGTATGTAGTTGCATCTTTGAGTTCTCCGGGTAGCAGGTAATCTTTGCAGCGACGACGCGCAACATAATGCCAGTGGCTAGGGTTTAACGAAAGTTGGCTAAACAGTAAGTCAGGGATGGCATCATTTGGTCGGCATCGCTAGCGTTTTTGTTTGGGTTGTGATGCCTGGGCGTATCAACTGTGCAAGAAGTATAAAGGACTTTCGTAAAATTCATGACACCGGAATATTCGTATGACAATAAAAAAGCGTACCCGGGTCAGGGGCACGCTTTTTTCTTGAAAAACCGGCAATCTACAAATGCTTAGCCCAATTGCGCGCGCAAATGCGCAATCGCCATGCGCACCTGGCGCGGCGCAGTGCCGCCGATATGATCCCGTGCCGCGACTGAACCTTCGAGGGTCAGCACTTCAAACACGTCGGCCTGAATCAACTTGGAGAAGGCTTGTAGTTGTTCCAGCGACAAGTCGCTCAGATCGCAGCCTTGATCCACGCAATGACGGACTGCCAAAGCCACTGCTTCGTGCGCATCACGGAACGGCAGGCCTTTTTTGACCAGGTAATCGGCCAGGTCGGTCGCTGTGGCGTAACCCTGCAGCGCGGCGGCGCGCATCGCTTCCGGCTTGACGGTAATCCCGCCGGCCATGTCGGCGAAGATGCGCAGGGTGTCGGTCAGGGTATCGACGGTATCGAACAACGGCTCCTTGTCTTCCTGATTGTCTTTGTTGTAGGCCAGCGGCTGACCCTTCATCAAGGTCAGCAAGGCGATCAGGTGGCCGTTGACGCGGCCGGTCTTGCCGCGGGCCAGTTCCGGAACGTCCGGGTTCTTCTTTTGCGGCATGATCGACGAGCCGGTACAGAAGCGGTCGGCGATGTCGATGAAGCCAACCCGTGGGCTCATCCAGATCACCAGTTCTTCCGACATGCGCGAGATATGGGTCATGACCAGTGCCGCGGCCGCGCAGAATTCAATGGCGAAGTCGCGGTCCGATACCGCGTCCAGCGAATTGCGGCAAACGTCGTCAAAGCCCAGGGTGGCGGCGACCCGCTGACGATCGATCGGGAACGTGGTGCCCGCCAGGGCGGCAGCGCCGAGCGGCAGGCGGTTGACGCGTTTGCGGCAATCCTGCATGCGTTCGGCATCGCGGCCGAACATTTCGACGTAGGCCAGGACGTGGTGGCCGAAGGTGATCGGTTGCGCCACTTGCATGTGCGTGAAGCCGGGCAAAATGGTGTCGGCGTGTTGTTCCGCCAGTTCCAGCAACGACAGGCGCAGTGCGCGCAGCAAGCCGCTGATGTCGTCGATGGCTCCGCGCAAATACAGGCGAATATCTGTCGCCACCTGGTCGTTGCGGGAGCGGCCGGTGTGCAAACGCTTACCGGCATCGCCGACCAGCTCGGTCAGGCGTTTTTCGATATTCAGATGGACGTCTTCCAGATCCAGCAGCCATTCGAACTTGCCGGCAGAAATTTCATCTTGAATTTGTGTCATGCCCTTTTGAATCGCGGCATAATCCTCTGCGCTGATAATTTTCTGGTGGGCCAGCATGTCGGCGTGGGCCAGCGAACCCTGGATGTCGACCTCTGCTAAACGCTTGTCGAAAAATACCGATGCAGTGTAACGTTTGACCAGGTCGGAGACCGGTTCGGAAAAGCGTGCTGACCAGGCTTCGGCCTTTTTAGAGAATTGTTCTGTCATGGTATCGGGTAAATTCGGTGAGAAATGTGGGTAATCAGTCAGGAAGAGGGCTTTAATCAACGCACGATTATAAAACAAGCCTGCGTTCGGACCTGCATTGGACTTCACAGGAGTCTGTCGGACTTAGGGAATCGAAGCGAAAAAGTGGCTGAGCGTGGACAGATTTTGCTGATTTTTTGGTCAATAGCGGGACTATTGACCAAAAAATCAGTGAAATATGGACCGCTCAGGCGCTTTTGCAGCCGATTCTTCCTAAGTCCGACAGGCTCCTAACGCGTTGCTTTCGTATAATTTTTGTTATTAGCCTTATATTTAGTTGTTAAGTAAGTTGTCATTGAGTCATCAACATCCGACCGTAGCTCGACCATTCAACATGTTATCTTCGCCACCGCCGAGTACCCGCCCCTCCGGGCAGATTGTGATTCCCGATTGCTGCAATCTGGGCGTCGTATTCCGGACCTTGATCGCCGTCAATCTGGCGCTGCTGGCGACGACTTTGCTGCGTGCCGATGGCCTGGCTACGGTGCTGATGCAGTTTGTCGAATCATCGATGCTGGTCGAACTACCCTGTTTTTTGTCCTTGTTTTTGCTGTGCGGGGTGCATCGGGTCGGGTCCCGGATTCCTTTCTGGGGACAACGCCTGCTGTGCGCCATGGTGCCAGCCGCAATGACTGGCGCTGTGATCCGCCTGTTGTCGCGCTACTTGTTCCTGGATAGCTTTACTGACCTGTCGACCGTCCGTGCAATGCTGATTGCAGCGTTATTCGGCGTCGCCCTGCAGCATTATTTCGAATTGCGGGGGCGGGCTTTTTCGCCGGTGCTGGTGGAGGCCAGATTGCAGGCCTTGCAGGCGCGGATACGGCCGCATTTCCTGTTCAATAGTTTGAATGCGGTGTTGTCGCTTATCCGCACTGAGCCGCGGCGGGCGGAAACCGCACTGGAAGACCTGGCGGATTTGATTCGCGTGTTGATGCGCGATGCCCGTGCAATGACCACGCTGGAAAAGGAAATACGCTTGTGCCGCCAATATTTGTCCATCGAGAAAATCCGTCTCGGCGACCGTTTGAAGGTGCAGTGGGAGCGTGATGGCATCAGCGATGAAGTCGTGTATCGGGCGCAAATTCCGACGCTGTTATTACAGCCGCTCCTGGAAAATGCGGTGCATTACGGGGTCGAACCAAGCGCAGTTCCGGCGCTGATACGGATTCAACTGAAGCGTACGCTGGACCGCATTGAGATCGTCATCATCAATCCGTATCACGCGCAGACCGGGCTGACGCTGTCCGACGGCAATCAGATGGCGCTGAATAATATTCGTGAACGGCTGGAGTTGCTGTACGACGTCGAGGCGCAATTGACGACGGCCGTGGTGGATGATCAGTTTGAGGTGCGCGTGCGTTATCCATACGTTAAAGCGCATCCGACTAGTTAAAGAAGTGACCGAAGAAGCGATCAACGTTGTCCCGATTAACGAGCACTAGCCGCGTTTGCCATGATTCCCCGTATATTTATTGTTGATGACGAAGCGCCTGCGCGCGCCAGATTGCGCATGTTGTTATCCGACATCGCTGGAGAGTGTCCGCATTCTCTGGTCGGCGAGGCGGGGCATGCGCAAGCCGCGCTGGAGGGTATTGCGGCGACGCTGCCGGACGTGGTGCTGATGGATGTGCAAATGCCGGAAATCACCGGCTTGCAGCTGGCTGAGCGCTTGATGCAGGTGTATGCCAAGGGTGCTGACGCGGCTTTGCATGCGCCGCTTGAGTTGCCCATTATTATTTTCGTGACGGCTTACGATCACTACGCAGTGAATGCGTTTGACGTACATGCGTTTGATTATTTATTGAAGCCGGTACGTGCCGAGCGGCTGCAGGAGGCGATTGCCAGGGCTGCGCATTTGCGTGCGCAAACGAGTACGCAAAGGCCGCTGGCTGATGGCGCTGCACCGCAGCTGCCTTTGGCGCGTGCGCATTTTTCGGTGCAGGAGCGGGGGCGGGTGTTGTTGGTGCCGGTGGGTGAAGTGCTGTTTCTGAAAGCGGAATTGAAGTATGTGGCCTTGCGGACTAAAGCCAGGGAGTACCTGATTGAAGATTCGTTGATTTCCATTGAGGAAGAGTTGGCTGACTACTTCGTGCGGGTGCATCGGAATACGTTGGTGGCGCGGCATGCGATTGTCGGGGTTGAGCGTGGGGTGCAGGCGGTCGATGGCGAGGGAAGGAAGCTGGCGCCTGCGTTACAGGATACCTGGCAGGTTATTTTACGGGATGTGGATCAGCGCTTGCCGATTTCCCGGCGCCAGTGGGGGGTGATTCGGGGGCTGCTGCGGTGAGTGGAAATTTTTCCCGGCCCGCCCGTTGGGGACGCGGCGTTTACACCAAAAAACGCAACTGGTGATTTGCGGTCCCGGCAAATTGCGGAAACACCCGTTGCAGCGCGTCGTCGCCGATGCGCAGGTGTTTTTCCGCCAGCGTTGCCAGCACTGTGCGGAAGTCGGTGGTGATGGCCAGGTCGCGGCCTTCGTTGAGGGACTTGTCGTCTATCCCGGGCCAGTTGCCGTAGATGGTGCGGCCGCGGATGTTGCCGCCTAGCAGCCACATTGCATTGCCGTGACCGTGGTCGGTGCCGCCGTTGCCGTTTTCGCGGAAGGTCCGGCCGAATTCTGACATGACGACGATGACGGTGTCGTTGAATGCAGGGCCCAACTCCTTTGCCAGCGTGGTCAGGCCGTCTGCCAGTGGGCGCAGGCGGTTTGCCAACTGACCGCTGCCATTGCCTTGATTGGTGTGGGTATCCCAGCCGCCGACGGCAACAAAGCCGAGCCGGAGCGCCGGGTTGCTGCGCATTAAGCGGCCTAGTCTTGTGGTATCGATCGATAGCCCGTTGGGTAGCGGAGCGCCATTGTTGGCCGCGGTTTGTTCCGAACTGCCCAGGTCCGTCAGGATTTCCTTGCGCGCTGCCAGGCCGTCCCGAAAAACTTTGCCCAGGACAGGATCTTGTTGATATAGCGTGTTGAAGGCATGGCTGACATCCGGCTTGTCGATCTGCGTCGGCCGGGTGGCGCCGCGTCCGGTTGGCATGTTGGCGACTACCGCTGCGCCGGTCAGGATGCGTGGCAGCGCTTCGCCTAGCGTCAGTGCCTGCATCGGCGCTGGAGTGGGCGGCATGGTTCCCAACAAGCGATTCATCCATCCATCCTGTGTGTTGTGCTGACCGGGCGTGCCGGTTTCCATGTAATCCTGCGCTTCAAAATGCGAGCGTGACATGTCGGGCGAGCCGGATGCATGGATGAAGGCCAGCTGGCCGCTGTCCCAATAGGCTTTCAGTGCTTGCAATGCCGGATGCAGGCCGAAGTACCCGGTCAGATCAATCGCTCCGTTGCCAGAACCCGGGCGCGCCACGGCGATGCTCGGACGCGCCTGATAATAGTGCCGGTCGCCATGCGGCACGACGACATTCAAGCCATCCACTGCGCCGCGCAGAAAAACCACGATCATGCGCGGGGTGCCATCGCCGGCGAGACGCGCACGTTTGAGGGGTGTGCCGTAGGCCAGCGGCGCATCTGTTTTGATACCAGTTGTCCGCTCGGCTGGGTTGGGGTGGGGCGCCACCACACAACCGGAAAGTCCCACCGGAATCAATATCGCACCGCTGCCGGCGAGGCCAAGATGACTAATGTTGCGGATAAAATCGCGACGGTTCATGGCTTACCTCTTCATAAAGTCCGGGCTGCCCAGAATCATGCCGGCTTGCAGGTTGGAGGGGGCAGCGCTGATCGCGTCGATGCTGCGTGGATCCAGCATCGGCGACAGTGTATTTATCAGCTGTTGCGGATCTAATGGCACGGTATTGGCGGGCGCGGCAGCTGGCGGGGGATTCAGAGCAATCGGCGATTTTCCGTTGCTTAAGCTGCTGACGAAATTGATTCGGCGCAGTAACGCATCCGGATTCAGCCAGGCTTCCTCCGAAAATTTATAACCTTCCGGCGTCAGCCAGCCATACAAAGGCTGGCCCAGTTGGCTCAGCACATTATTGACGGGGTTGATATTGACGACCGCCATGTCACTGGCGCGCAATGCCGACACCACGAACTGATACGGCGTCTTGAACTGCGTTTGATAATTGGCGCGCGACCAGAATTGCGGGCTGTCGAATAGCGTGTGCAGCACGGCCTTGATGTCACCGTTGCTGCTTAAAAAACGCTGTGCCAGTTTCTCGACCAGCAGCGGATCGGGTTTGTCGCTGACAAAATATTGCACCAGTTTGGTTGATACAAAGCGTGCCGTGGCGGGTTGCCGGGCGAGGATGTCGAGCGCCTGTTCGCCTTCCTGCTCTCCCGCCGGCCCGGCGATGCCCTTGATGCTCTGGCCGAGAAATATCTTGTCGCCGGTATCATGGCGGCGCGGATTGAAAATGAAGGCCGGCTGCTCGCCATCGGCGCCGTCCTTCATGTCTTTCACGTTGATCGTCCAGCCGCTCAGAATCCGCGCCAGCGCAATCACGTCAGCCTGGGTATAGCCGCCATTCACGCCCAGCGTATGCAGTTCGAGCAATTCACGTCCGTAATTTTCGTTCAATCCTTTGAAGCGGCCTTTGGCCTCCGCTGTATTGACGCCGCTGCTTAGCCAGTTGTCGAGGTAATACAGCATGGCCGGATGATGCGCGACCGCTCCCAATAGCTGGCGGAAGTTGCCGAGTGCATTCGGACGCAGAACATTTTTTTCATATTCGCCACTCCAGTAACGGACCCACTCCTTGCCTTCGAAAACATTGAAGTGATTGAACCAGAATTCCGTCATCACTTCCTGCAACTGGCGCGGGCTTTCGGTGGCTTGCCATAACCGTGCCTGATGTACTTGCGGCGTGATTTCCTTGTTGGCACGCTGGCGCGCCAGATTTTTTTCTTCCGGTGTCGCGCTATTCGGCGGGAAAGAAGGAGGGCCGTATTGCTGATACAGCTGGGTGGTTGTTAGTTGATAACTCGGCAAGCTGGCAAGCTGCGCGATTAACGGTTGCGGTAGCGCAATGCGGTCGGGGTTGAGTTGCTGGTCAATGTAGCGTTTGATGCCGAGTTTTTGCACCGCTTCAACATCGCCCGGACGCGGGCCATAAGCCAATCGGTTAAGTACGTGCAGCGCTTTTTCGCTATCCGTCAGCGGTAGTGGCGGTGCCGCAAGCGCGCCGAGCGGATTGAGCAGGTTCAGTGCTGCTGCGCCGCACAAAAATAATCTCGCAAGCAGTCGCGGCTTCAGGCGAGATTTTTGTGTGGTTGACATCTTATTCCGCGTGGGTGGTTAAGCATCTCGTTGCGACTTGGTCGTCAGAGTTTAACGTGCGGGTCGTTTTCAGGTGGACAGCATCTGTGTAACGGAATGTAAGTCCTAGTTAAATGAAATGATTTTTCCAGGATTCATCAAATTGAGTGGGTCCAACGCTTGTTTGATGGTCTTCATCAGGTTGATTTCGACTGCTGATTTGTAGCGCAATAATTCTTCCCGCTTCAGCGTGCCAATCCCATGTTCGGCGGAGATGGAGCCGCCGAATTGATGAACGCTGTCATGTACCACCAGATTGATGTTTGCCTGTTGCGCAAGCAGTTCTTCGGCGGACTGACCGACGCGCGGCGATACGTTGTAGTGCAAATTGCCATCGCCCAGATGGCCAAAAGTCACGTTGCGGCAACCGGGGAAGTGTTGCTGCAGCAATGCATCGGTGGCAGTGATAAAGTCGGCTATGCGTGAAATCGGTAGCGCAACGTCGTGCTTGATGTTCTTGCCTTCCATGGCCTGTGCCGACGAGATGCTTTCACGCAACTGCCAGAGTGCTTTTGATTGCGCCGCAGAGGTCGCCAGAACTGCATCCTGGCAGATGTTCAATGTCAGAGCGTCGGCTAGCAGCGCTTCCAGCATGCCGCTGGCGTGGGTTTCCGATTCGCTGTCGGAAAGTTCCAGTAACACGTATTGCGGAGAATGCTCGGAAAATGGAAACGTCAGCTGCGGCATATGCCTGGCGACCAGTTGCAGGCACAGGTCCGACATCAGTTCAAAACCGGTCAGCGCGGCACCGCAGCAGCCCTGCGCCAGCGTCAGCAGACGCAGCGCATCGTGCGGCGTCTGCAACGCGACCAGCGCGGTTAATTGCGCTTTCGGCAGTGGAAATATTTTTAATACCGCCGCGGTGATGACGCCCAGCGTGCCTTCGGCACCGATGTACAGGTCGCGTAAATCGTAGCCGGTGTTGTCTTTGCGCAAGCCGCGCAGCCCTTGCATGATGTCGCCCTGCGCGGTGACCACTTCCAATCCGAGGCACAACTCGCGCGTGTTGCCGTAGCGCAGAACCGCTGTGCCGCCGGCGTTGGTTGCCAGGTTGCCGCCGATGGTGCAACTACCTTCCGCGGCTAACGAGAGCGGCAGCAAACGGTCAACCGCGGCGGCGGCTTCCTGTACGTGTTGCAGGATGCAGCCGGCTTCGACGGTAATCGTATGGTTGACCGGATCAACCGCGCGAATCTGCTTGAGGCGACCCAGCGATAACACAATCGCGTTGCCGCTGCTGTCCGGCACGCTGCCCAGCACGAGGCCGGTGTTGCCGCCCTGGGGAACCAGCGGTACCTTGAACTGATTGCATAGCCGAACAATGGCGGCAACCTCTGCGGTGCTGCCGGGCTTTACCACGGCGATGGCCTGGCCGGTGAAGCGTTGGCGCTGGTCGGTCAGATAAGACGCCTTGTCAGCTGCATGCGTCAGAACGTTGGCGCTGCCGATAGCGTGATTGCAGGCGTTTAGAAAGTCATTCTGGATAGTCATTGCAGGAGATTAAGTTATTTTAACGGGAAGCTTTTTCAATGGCTGCCTTGGCCGCCGCCTTCGCCGCTTTTTTATATGGCCGCAAATACATGATCGAGCAGATAAAGAAGAGACATGTCAACGCTACTTCAATCCACCCCAGCATTGCCGACAGGTGATTGCTGTCGCTGGTGGCACGCACGAGGCCTTCGGCGAGATACACCAGTATCAGCATGGACGACCATTGCAGCGTATAGAGGTCGCGTTTCAGGATGCCGCGCAACGGCAGCAACAGTGGCAATACTTTCAACACCATCCAGGAGCCGCCGGGGCGCAAAGGCGCCAGGAATAATTCCCAGGCGACGCACAGTGCGATGAGTGCCAGCAAACTGCCGACAGCACCAAAGTAGAACCAGCGTGGCGGCCGCACCTGTGTTGGCGTCTTGGTTTCGAATTCGGTTGAATGCGGGCGCATGTCGTTTCCCACGTCTTTCTTCATGTCATGCCCCTTGTAGTTTGCGTGCGGTTTCGGCCAGGCGTTTGCCTTGCGCGATTGCCAGAATACGGCTCTCGGCCGAGATCGGATGGTTGCCGTTCATGCCCGACCAGTGACTTGCGCCGTACGGCGTGCCGCCGCTGCTGGTGGTCATCAGTTCCGGTAGTGTGTACGGCAAGCCCATCACCAGCATGCCGTGATGCAGCAACGGCGTCATCATCGACATCAGCGTCGATTCCTGGCCGCCATGCAGACTGCCGGTGGAGGTGAACACGCAGGCCGGTTTGCCGGCGAGCGTGCCCCCCAGCCATTGCGTGCTGGTGCCATCCCAGAAATACTTCAGCGCCGATGCCATATTGCCGAAGCGGGTTGGCGAGCCCAGCGCCAGCCCGGCGCACTGTTCCAGATCCTGCAATTCGACGTACGGTGCGCCTTCTGCCGGGATATCCGGTTCGGTGGCTTCAGTGACGGCAGAAACTGCCGGTACCGTGCGCAAGCGCGCTTCGCAGCCGGGAATGGCGTCGATCCCTTGCGCGATCAATTCGGCAAGTTTTCGGGTCGAACCATGGCGCGAGTAATACAAAACCAGGATCGCGATTTTGCGGTTGCTGCTGTGTGATGTGTTGGATAGGTTCATAGGTTGTTATTATAGGGCGCTTTTCCACCACTTTACGCTGCGTTATAGTGCCTGCCGCTATGCTGTAAAGGACAAAATAAAAACATGTTTTCATTTAAATTTTCCGGGCTGCGCGGTCTGTCGCGGACTGAACTGCGCGACTTGTTTCGCTTTGCCGGACGCCGACTAAGCGAAGAACACCTGCCGCAAGTGGCCGGCAGCCTGACGTTTACGACCATTCTGGCGCTGGTGCCGATGCTGACCATCGCGCTGGCGATCTTTACCGCGTTTCCGCTGTTCAGTACTTTCCGCGCTGCGCTTGAAGCCTATTTCGTGCATAACCTGATGCCGAGAGGGATTGCCAACACCATTCTCGATAATTTGAATCAGTTCGCCAGCAAGTCAGCCAGGTTGTCGGCGGTCGGCGGCGTCGCGCTGATCGTCACGACCGGCTTGACCATGTCAACCGTTGACCAGGTCTTCAACAGCATCTGGCATGTTAAAACCCAGCGGCCATTGCTTCAGCGGATCCTGGTGTATTGGGCGCTGGTGACGCTGGGGCCCTTGCTGATCGGCATTTCGATTACGGTCACGTCGTATCTGATGGATGCTACCAATGGGCTGGTGACAAGCTGGCTGGGGACCTGGTTTTACACCGTGGTGTCGATTTCCCTGGCCACTGCGGCATTCACATTGTTATATGTGTCAGTGCCAAATCGACTGGTAGATTGGCGCGATGCAGTGTGGGGCGGTTTGCTGGCGGGTATTGCATTTGAAGTCGCCAAACGATTTTTTGCTGCGTATGTGATCAAGTTCCCGACTTATACGGTGATTTACGGGGCGTTGGCGGCACTACCGATTTTTCTGCTGTGGATTTACATGTTGTGGATGATCACGCTGGTCGGCGCGCTGGTGGCGGCGGCACTTCCGGTAATTAAATATGAGCGCTGGTGGCATGTGCCGACACCCGGCAGTGCGTTCGTCGATGCGATGGCGGTTTTGCGGGTCTTGCACCAGGCCAGAATCGCTGCCGCTTCGTCCGCAGTTAACGCGACCCAGATTCGGCACGCCACCCGACTCGGGTTTGACGAGTCGGAAAATTTACTGCAACAAATGCTGGACGCGGGCTGGGTTGGCCGCATCAGCGTCGAATTGCCGAAACGATTGCGCTGGAACCGTCATGCATTGGCCAACATGGATCGGTGGACCTTGCTGGTCAATCCTGAACGTTTGAAATTGGCAGAAATTTATCGCCTGTTCGTCTTCAATACGGCCGCCAATGCAGGCAATGCGCCGCCGCTGGCGAAGCAGGTTGAAGCGGCGATCGAGTTGGGACTGGCGCAGTCGCTGGCGAGTTATTTTGAACAGGCATTGCCACCCGTAAATTGACGCGCCGCTGCTGGGTTTGGGTTGACAGCGGCAAGCATTTTTAAACTAAAAGCGCCCCGAGTTTGAGCAATCGGGGCGCTTTTTAATACCTTCTGCCGCTACCAATATCAAATCAGCTGGATACCGGAGTCCTCAGCCAGATTGATTGCCTGATCAACTTAAGAGCAGGCCTTGCCATGATCAGGATGATCGCCAGCCGCTTTGGCTGCCGCTTCCGTCATGTATTCGCCTTTCTTGGTTGTGCCATACCACTTGGAACCGTTGCAGTGATAAGTCTTTGAGCTGGTGTTAACCCAGACTTTGCCCGGGCCGCCGCCTGCGGCCGGTGCCATGGCAGGGGTTTCGGCAGTGCTTTTGGCAGTGTTTTTCATTGGTGAGGCTGGCGCTGCTGCTGGAGCGGCCGCGGCTGGCGCGGCGGCTTTACCGTACCAGTCTTTCACGCCGCCATGCTTGGAGCAAGCGCCTTTTTTTGTATCCCCGGAAAAATAAGAGCCGTCCTTGCAAAGCCCGGTTGAGCCGGCTGGCGCTGCGGCCGGGGCAGCGGTTTGGGCGAATCCGCTGGCTGAGATTGCCAATCCTGCGGTCAAGGCGATCATCGCTAGTGAAATTTTCATCGTATTTCTCCAGAAGTTGTTGGGATGTCAATCAAAATAATATTGCCTGTTGCTAACAGTCTTACTTGCGGACGATACGGTCGATCCTTGCGGATTGCAGGAAACAGCGCCCGCCACAGTCCATAACGGATATCGACTCAGTTTGGAGGACCGTAAATACAAAAAAAGCATATATTTATTTCGATTCGGGACTGAAACGACTTTCGCGGCCTTTGGCGCTAGACTTATTTATTTTAAAAGGTAATTTTTCCGGCGAGCATCTGGCTATACATCACCCAGTCGCCCATCAACGAATACAGCGGTTGCCTGAAGGTCGCCGGCCGGTTCTTCTCAAAGACAAAATGACCAACCCAGGCAAAGCCGTAACCGCAAAGCAGGGCCGTCAGCAGCCACCACGGATTGCCGGTCAATACCAGTGTCACCAGCGATAGGAGTGCCAGCGTCGACCCGATAAAGTGCATGCGGCGACAGATGCGGTTACTGTGCTGGCTCAGGTAAGTCGGATAGAACTCGGCAAAAGATGCGTGCTTTTTTTCAGGTGCGGTAGGCATCGAGGTCTCCATTCAGAGCGTCTGTTGTTGTGCTGTGGACGCAGTTCGCTTCTCGGCTCGGTTATGGGCGCCGGCAAATTCGATCCTACTCCACCTTGGTAATTCCGCTCGCAAACCTGAACAACTGATCCAAAACTGCATCGGGTTGCTCCGCCATCAGCGCATGGCCGCTATCGATGAGTGCCACTTGCGCTTGAGGGATCGCGTTGCGTAAGGCGCCGGCAGCTTTTGGCGGTGTCATGGCGTCGCGTTTTCCCAGCAGGAACAGGGTCGGACAACGGATGGCCCGCGCCGCGGCATCGCCGTTTTGATAGGTGTTGCAAGCGGCGAAATCGGTGTGAAAAACGGTGTTTGCCGCCCTGGCGGGATTGCGCTGATCCAGTTGCGCGATACGCTCCATCAAGCGTTGGCTGCCGCCCAGAACGTAAAAACCGGGGCCGGGGCTGGACGGTTTCTGAACGAAACTTGAATGCGACCATTTGTTGACCATCGCGATGGCCGCAGGCGGTTCATGATTGGCGGCGGTCAGCAGCGCGTCGGAGACTTTCATCGGGTAGGCGCTGCCGACCAGCGCGATGCCACTGATAGTGACGCGGGCGGGTGTGCGGGCGGCGCTTTCCAGTGCAATCAGCGAGCCCATGCTGTGGCCGATCAATAGCGCCGTGCCGACACTCGCAACGTCGAGAAGTGCCAGCAGCCAGTCCGACAATGCTTCCACGGTCGTCAGGGGCGCACCTTGGCTGCGTCCATGTCCGGGTAAATCGACCGCCAGGACGCTGAACCCGTGATGGGCAAAATAGCGGGTTTGCAAAATCCAGACTGAATGGTCGTTTTGCGCACCATGGATAAACACCGCGGTCGGCAAACTGGGGTCAAACTGTTTGCCGCCGGTGTAGCAATAGGTATCGTGCCCCTGAACATTCACTAACATCTCAAGCTCCCTTCTGGGTGCGCTGTGACGCTTTCAAGCCATACGCCAGATCCTCGATCAGATCGTCGACATCTTCCAATCCGACCGATAAGCGTAAGGTGCCTTCGCCTATTCCAGAGGCGGCAAGTTGTTCGCCGGGGACGCGGAAATGGGTAGTCGAGGCAGGATGGATGACCAATGATTTGGCATCGCCGACGTTGGCCAGATGGGAAAATATTTTCAACGATTCGACCATGCGACGTCCGGCCGCGCGATCACCCTTCAGGTTGAAGGAGAACACCGCGCCGCAGCCTTTGGGCAGCAGGCGGTTGGCCAGAGCATGATCCGGATGGGAGGATAGTTCCGGGTAGGCGACCGACTCGACGGCATCATGGCGCATCAGAAATTCGACCACCTTACGGGTATTGGCGACATGCTTTTCCATTCTCAGGGCCAATGTTTCGACTCCTTGCAAGATGGCGAAAGCATTGTGCGGACTCATCGCCGCGCCAAAGTCGCGCAGGCCTTCGCGCCGAGCCCGTAAAGCAAACGGCGCAATGGTCGATTCCTCAGAAAACACCATGCCGTGAAAGCCGTCATATGGCGCGCACAACTCGGCGAAGTGGCCGCTCTTGTCGTAGGCCTGCTGCCAGTCGAAAGTGCCGCCATCAACCAGCAGGCCGCCGACAGCGGTGCCGTGGCCGCAGAGAAATTTGGTGGCCGAGTGAAATACCAGGTCGGCGCCATGATCGAACGGGCGTAGCAGGTAAGGAGTGGTGAAAGTCGAATCGACCAGCAGTGGCAGGTAGTGTTCATGCGCCAGCGCTGCAACGCGCGGAATATCGAGCACATCGAGGCCGGGGTTGCCAAGGGTCTCTCCAAATAACACTTTGGTATTCGGCTCAATTGCAGCGCGCCAGGCATCCAGATCGCGCGGATCGACGAAGGTGGTGCGGATGCCGAAGCGTTGCATGGTGTAGGCCAGCAAATTGTGCGAGCCGCCATACAGCGCACGCGACGCCACTACGTGCGAGCCGGCACCGGCGATCGTTGCCAGCCCCAGGTGTAGCGCGGCCTGACCGCTGGCCACCGCAATCCCGGCAACGCCGCCTTCGAGTGCGGCGATGCGTTCTTCCAGCACTGCGTTGGTCGGATTCGAGATGCGCGAATAGACGTGGCCGGCACGTTCCATATTAAACAGTGAGGCCGCGTGGTCAGAGTCCTTGAAGACGAAAGCCGAACTCAGATAAATCGGTGTCGCGCGGGCGCCGGTGGCGGGGTCGGGGACGGCGCCGGCGTGGAGTGATAAAGTATCAAAGCCAGGTGGTTTGGGAGTGCTCATGAGGACGGTTTCTCCTATCGATCTGCGAGGTTCAATATTGGTCCGGGAACGACTTCTTAGTGCGGGATTCCGCGTGCGGTAGTCTGGCGCTGGATTTTTCGCCGGGCTTAAGTTACATTCTAGGAGCCTGTCGACGCTTCCTAAGTCCGACAGGCTCCTCGATACAAGCATAACAAGCAAAGGCAGGATGACCCAATGAAAGTTTCGGAGATACTCAAAGTCAAAGGCAACATCCTCTACACGGTGACACCGGAAACGCCGCTGCTGGAGGCCGCTAACACGATGGCCGAAAAAGACATCGGCTCGCTGGTGGTGATGGAATTCGGTACGCTGGTCGGCATGCTGACCTTCCGTGAAGTATTAAACGCAGTCCATCAGAATGGCGGCGCAGTAGGCAACAACACCGTGCGCAAACATATGGACGATAGTCCGATCACGGTCACGCCGGATACCGAAGTCAACGAAGTGCGGCGCATTATGCTGGAACGCCATGCGCGTTACGTCCCGATCATGGATGCCAAAACCTTGCTCGGCGTCATGTCGTTTTATGATGTTGCGAAAGCCGTGCTGGATGCCCAGGGTTTTGAAAACAAGATGCTGAAAGCGTATATCCGCGACTGGCCTGAAAATATCGCGTCGCCTGACGACTGAGTCGTCGTAGCGTAGTAACAACGCCGGAATATCGAAAAGAACCGTTGGTGGCAAAAATGCGCTGCCGACGGTTTTTTTGTACCTGTCGTTGGCATGTTTGAATCAGCACACGCAACCAGGTTCTGGTTGTTTGTCGTTGCCAAAATGACAGTTGTGGATTGATGGGCATCATTGCTTTCTACCTGCTCTGCGCAGGCTCCTGACGTACAATTGCCAACGTAGAAATCCTTCATACCAAACACCGCTCATGCACCCATCCAGCCGACCCAATCAATTCACCCTGCTGCGCCAGCGCCGCTTCGCTCCCTTTTTCTGGACGCAGTTTTTCGGGGCCTTCAATGACAATGTCTTCAAGACGGCATTGTTGACGATCCTGACCTACGACGCGCTCAGCTGGACCAGCATGGATGCTGGCTTCCTGAACAACCTGATTCCCGGCCTGTTCATTTTGCCGTTTGTGTTGTTCTCGGCTACGTCGGGCCAATTCGCCGACAAATTCGAAAAATCACGCATCGCGCGCAATGTAAAGGTGCTGGAAATCGCCATCATGTCGCTGGCAGCGCTCGGCTGGATGACGCATAACCTGTGGCTATTGATTGCGGCGGTGGTCGGCATGGGTTTGCATTCGACGCTGTTCGGTCCTGTCAAATACGCCTATTTGCCGCAGCAGTTACATAAAGATGAATTGATCGGCGGCAATGGCGTCATCGAGATGGGCACCTTCGTCGGTATTCTGCTGGGTGAAATCATCGGAGCGGTGCTGGTGGTACGCAAGCCGTGGGGAATCGAGCTGGTGGCGGGGGGCACGATTACCGTTGCTATCGTCGGCTGGCTTTTCAGTCGCCGGATTCCGTTGACGCCGGCACCCGAACCCGACCTGAAAATCAATTGGAATCCGATCACCGAAACTGCGCGCAACCTGCGCTTCTCGCGTCAAAACCGCCCCGTATTTCTCGCGATGCTGGGCAATTCCTGGTTCTGGTTTTACGGTGCCATCATGCTGGCCCAATTTCCGTTATATGCAAAAAACTATTTGCATGGCGATCATAGTGTTTTCGTATTGTTGCTGACGGTGTTTTCGCTCGGCGTCGGCGCCGGGTCGTTGCTATGCGAGCGACTCTCCGGCCGCAAGGTGGAAATCGGACTGGTGCCGTTCGGTGCGATTGGCTTGTCGGTGTTTGGTTTCGATCTGTTTCTCGCGAGCGGCACTTATACCAATACCGCTACGGTGGACCTGATTGGCTTTGCGGCGCAGCACGGCAGCGGCCGGATTCTGTTCGACTGCGTGATGATCGGGCTGTTCGGCGGTCTGTATATCGTGCCATTGTTCGCCGTGATCCAGACCCGTTGCGACCGTGCCCATCTGTCGCGGACGATCGCCGGGATGAATATCATGAACGCGTTGTTCATGGTGGTCGCCGCGCTGGTGGCGATGGTGTTGCTGAAGATGGGCCTGACGATTCCGCAGATTTTCATGGTCACAGCGATCCTCAACGCCATCGTCGCTATCTACATTTTCTCGGTGGTGCCGGAATATATGGTGCGCTTCCTGGCCTGGATCTTGATACACACCATTCACCGCGTGCGTACCGTTGATATCAGCCGGATTCCGGAAGAAGGCGCAGCCGTGCTGGTGTGCAATCACGTCAGTTATGTCGATGCCGTCGTGATCATGGCCGCCAGCCCGCGACCGATTCGATTCGTGATGGATCATCGCATTTTCAAGATACCTTTCCTGGCGTGGCTGTTCAGAAACAGCAAAGCGATACCGATCGCACCGGCCAAGGAAGATCCGGCATTGATGGAAAAAGCGTTTACCCAAATCGCCGCAGCGCTGGCAGATGGTGACCTGGTCTGTATTTTCCCGGAAGGTAAATTGACCCGCAACGGCGATATCAGTGAATTCCGCGGAGGGATCGGAAAAATTATCGCGCGCACTCCGGTCCCGGTGATTCCGATGGCCTTGCGTGGCTTGTGGGGCAGCATGTGGACGCGTAGCGAAGGCAATCCCTTTGGGCGCTCATTCAGACGCGGACCATTGTCGGTGCTGGAGCTGGCGGTGGGCACGTCGGTCGCACCGGCGGAGGCAACGCCTGAGTACTTGCAACAGAAGGTGCAGGATTTGCGCGGCGAGTGGAAGTGACGATGGCGGCAACTCCGCATGGCGCGCAGGCAACCCAGTCACGTCAGGCGATTACCGGCTGGCTGCACCAAAAGCAGCTGTCGCCTATGGCTGCGGAGCATGCATTGCAGTTGTCCGGTGAATTGCCGGATGGTAGCGATTGGAAGCATTTTCTGGAGAAGGTTTTTCTGTTTGGCGGCGCCTTGTTCCTGGCAGTCGGTGTGATTTTCTTCTTCGCGTTTAACTGGCAAGCGCTGCCGCGGCTGGCCAAATTCAGTTTGCTGCAGGGATTATTGATCGCCGCGGCGTTGCTGGCCCGGCATTTCACGGTCGACACCTTGAAGGGCCAGGCCGCATTGCTGGCGGCGATGTTGTTGTGTGGGGCGCTGCTGGCCTATTTTGGCCAGACCTACCAAACCGGCGCCGACTCTTACCAATTATTCGTGACCTGGAGTGTGCTGATTTTTCCTTGGGTACTGGTGTCGCGCCTGAATGCCGCCTGGTGTCTGTGGCTGGGATTGCTGAATCTGGCATTGGTGCTGTATCTGGGACGCGTAACGTTGGGCTTCTTCGGCGTCCTCGGGATTGGCGCCCGCTTGCCATTGTCATTATTCTGGCTGAACGTGCTGGTGTGGGGCGCTGCTGAAATCATCTTGCAGCGCAGCCATCCGCAAGCTGACGTCGCGCTCAATTTGCATAGATACCGCTGGTTTATCCGGTTTGCCGGTTTGCTGGTGTTGGCGGTGTTGTCATTCGGCATCCTGAATCTGATTTTTTCACTTGATCGCATATCTGACCGGTCAGCATGGCAGTGGTTAAGTTCTGTTGCGATGCTGGCTGCGCTGGCCGGTTTTTTCGCGCGGTATCTTACGCGCCGTGATTTGCTGTTGCTGACAGCCAGCTGTCTGGCGCTGATCGCGCTGGGAACCGGGCTATTGAGTGAGTTGTTTTTTTCCGGTCGTGGCGATAACTGGCTCGGCGGTTTGATGACCATCGGACTGTTTCTGGTTGGTGCGTCGAGCGCAGCAGCGCTTTGGTTGCGCAGCCTGCAGCGGGGCTGGAGCAATGAGGGGCACGCATGAGAGGTGAGAGTGCAAGTTGACGCAATGAATACTGACATAAATGTTGGAAAGCCCGCCATGGGACCGTCTCGGATCTGGCAGCAGTTGCGTGCTGAAGGTTGGGTCGAGGCGGACCAGGTTCCGGCATTGTTGTCGGGACAGGCGCCGGCTCCATGGTATGTGCGCTTGATGCTGGGCATTTGCGGCTGGTTGGGCGGCTTGTTCCTGCTGCTGTTTTTCGGCTTTTTCTTAATCGGTCAGTTGCGCCACGGCGACAGCGTTTTGCTAGTCACGGGGCTGATCCTGGTTGGGCTGGCCTGCGTTATTTATTATCGGATAGGCCGTAACGATCTTGGACAGCAGTTTGCGCTGGCGCTCAGTCTGGCGGGTCAAGGGATGTCGGGTTTCTGGCTGTTCGCGACCTATGGCGTGAATGTCGCCTGGCCGTTGTTTTGTATTGCGCTATTCCAAATGTTTTTGGTGGCGCTGATGCCGAATTTTTTGCATAGACTGCTGAGTACATTTTTTTCGCTGCTGGCATTCCACGTCGGTTGCCTGATGTTGTTCGGGCCAAGTCCGGTGCTGGCGATTTGCGCCGGACTGGTTGCACTACTCTGGCTGGATGAATCTCACTGGCAACGGCGATTGCGGCAGGCATTTGTCCCGATTGCAGTTGGACTGACGCTGGCGCTGGTGTGTCTGGGGGTATGGCTACCATATTCGTTGCTGATACAGGTCGGTAATGGTCATCGCTATGATGGTCTGGGCGATGGCCTGTATCGATGGTTATACCTGCTCGATCCGATTGTGGTCGGGTTGATATTTTTGGCGCTGGTCGCACAGTTGACGCATAAACTGTCGCCAGCGCTGCGGAGTGCGGCGCTGTTGTGTGGACTGGCGTTGGCTATCCTGGGAGCCTGGACCATCGGTCTGGTCCTGGGGGCGATGCTGATGCTGCTCGGATTTGCACGGGGCCGACTACTGTTGACCGCGTTCGGCATTGCGGCGTCGCTGTGCTATCTGGCGTGGTTTTATTTCGCTCTGCAACTGAGCTTGTTGACCAAGGCCATCAGTTTGATGGTGATCGGCGGGTTGCTGCTGCTCGCGTATTTCGCCTTGCGGCGCTGGTCCCGGGAGATGAAAAATGATTGATCGAAGTACCGTGAAACACAATCGGGGCGGGTTGATATTGATTGGGTTGATGTTGATCCTGGCTGCGATCAACCAGGCCATCTGGCACAAGGAGCAGGTACTCAAATATGGCCGGAGTGTGTCGCTGGCCCTGGCGCCGGTCGATCCGCGCTCTTTGATGCAGGGCGATTACATGGCGCTGGACTGGCAATTGGCGCGGGATATTCAGGCGGCCACCCCGACGTTGCCGGAGTCGGGCAAGGTCGTGGTGTCGGCCGCATTACCTGCGAAATTTATCCGGCTCGATGATGGCAAGCCGCTGGCGGCTGGTGAAGTACTGATCGAATATCGTTTGCGCAATGGCCGGGTACGAGTGGTTTCGGATGCCTATTTTTTCCAGGAAGGTCAGGGCGCGGCTTTCGAGGCTGCCCGTTACGGGCTATTCCGCGTGGCGCCGGATGGCCAGGCGTTATTGGTCGGCTTGCAGGACGATCACCTGAACCTTATTCGGCCAGCGCTGCAAATGCCAGCGAAGATGGTTAAAGAGTCAACAGAACAGCCACCCAAGTAACTGTAGCGCCGCCGGCACTGGTAAAATTATCCTTTTATGCCTTTTTATCAGGATCACCATGCCCGGCAATACCTTCGGTTCCCTGTTTACCGTTACCAATTTTGGCGAATCCCACGGCCCGGCGATCGGCTGCGTAGTGGATGGCTGCCCTCCGGGCCTGGAGTTGTCGGAAGCTGACATCCAGCCGGATCTGGATAGGCGCAAGCCCGGCACCTCGCGTCACGTAACGCAGCGGCAAGAGCCGGACACCGTCGAGATTCTGTCTGGCGTCTACGAAGGAAAAACCACCGGTACGCCGATCATGTTGCTGATTCGCAATCAGGATCAGCGCAGCAAGGATTACGGCAACATCGTCGAGACCTTCCGCCCCGGTCATGCCGACTACACGTATTGGCAAAAATACGGCATCCGCGATCCGCGCGGCGGCGGTCGTTCGTCAGCCCGTCTGACGGCGCCGACAGTGGCGGCGGCGGCGATTGCCAAGAAATGGTTGCAGCAACAATACGGCACTACTTTCAAGGGTTGCATGAGTCAGTTGGGCGAAATTCCGATTGCCTTCGAATCCTGGGAGCATGTCCGCGAAAATCCGTTCTTTGCAGCGAATGCCAGCCAGATCGCTGATCTGGAAGACTACATGGACGCCTTGCGCAAGGATGGCGATTCGTGTGGCGCACGGATCAACGTCGTCGCATCCAATGTGCCGGTCGGTTTGGGTGAGCCCTTGTATGACCGGCTCGATGCCGATATTGCCTACGCGATGATGGGGATCAATGCAGTCAAGGCAGTGGAGATCGGCGCCGGTTTTGAATCGGTGCTGCAAAAAGGGTCGGTGCATGGCGATGAAATCACACCGCAAGGATTTTTGACGAATAATGCCGGCGGCATTCTGGGCGGGATTTCAACCGGTCAGGACATTACCGTGACGATCGCCATCAAGCCGACGTCCAGCATTCGTACCCCGCGTCAGTCTATCGACAAGCAAGGCACGCCAACCATCGTAGAAACTTTTGGCCGTCACGATCCCTGTGTCGGCATTCGCGCGACACCGATTGCCGAGGCAATGCTGGCGCTGGTGCTGATGGATCATGCGCTACGTCATCGTGCCCAATGTGGGGATGTGACAGTGCCGCGACTGGTCACGCCTAACTAATTATTTTCGCCAGCAGGCTGGTCTGGCCAAGCTCTGCCTGGTCCGGAATGGTCATGAATGGTGCCGGATCGTGATGCTCGGCAGGGCGGACCAGCTGTTCTGTTCCGAGGTCGGGGTAGGCTGCAACCTGATCGCGGCCATTGCGTTTGCAAAAATAAAGCGCTTTGTCCGCTTCGCTGATCATTGTTGCCAGCGGTTGGGCCTCGGTATTATCGAGACCGTCACGACCGCTGACGCCGATACTCACGGTAATCGCGATATTGCCGCCGCATTTGGCTTCAACCGGATGCCGACTTAGCTGTAAGCACAGTCTCTCGGAAAATAACTTCGCATCTATCAGGCTGGTATTTGGCAATATCACCAAAAATTCCTCACCGCCCCAGCGCGCTACCACATCGGTTTCACGCGACGCCGTGGAAATCGAGGCCGCAATGTCCATCAACACATCGTCGCCGACTTCATGACCGTAGGTATCGTTGATGGTTTTGAAGTGATCGATGTCGACCATCAGGACGGCCAACGGCTTCCGTACAATCAGACTCTCACTGATCAGGGCGTTACTTCTTTCATAGACGGCGCGTCGATTGGACAGTTTGGTAAGAGGATCGTGCTGTGCAATATTCTCCAGATAGTGGCCGATCTGATAGCGCTGGCGGGCGGTTTTGTCCAGAAAATGGGCGCTCATGACCGATGCGACCAGCGCCATCAGCAGGAACACCGAATTACTCCACAGCAGTAAACCATGCAGGCCCGCAACGCTCATGATTGCCATGACGATGCTGGCAAGAGGAGCGTAGATCGCGAGTGCGTGCCTTCTGTCGAGTGCGAAATACGCGCTGAGCGTCATGAACATCAGTAATCCGCAGTAGCCATATACATAGCCTTGTTTCACCAACAGCAGGCTGGCCGCGATCGATAGCGTGCCGGCACCGATCATGATGCCGATCAGCCATTGCAATTGCGTGTGGTCACGACTGAGCCTTGCAAGGAAGGCGCTTGCCAGCATAATGATGACGGCCGCGATGCGGAGATACAAGGTAATCAGGCCGGCATCGGGATCCAGTGTGCGGTCCCAAAAGAAAAACAGCAGTAGCGGAACGCAATACGGGAGGATGCCCGGCAGAAGGATGTGTTTCATGGTTTCACATCGCGAACGCTGATACGCCGTTTCCATCTCGGACGTAAAAATGGGAGCGCTTATCGATGTGGAAAAGCTACGCATCTTGTTGTTATCCCTGTATCCGGCCGTCGCTCTTAAGGTCAGTGCCGTCAGATTATTCTAGGCATTCCTGGTAGCTTTTGGAAATTATTTGTGGTCGGGAACGCGTTTGTTTTAGAAAGGTTGCTTCACCTCACTAAATTGCTGTCATTTTTCTACTAACCGGTTCTTTAATATGCTTGATGTGTTGTTACTTTTTTGCGGCAATCTGCTGCTTGGCGGTGTTTTGGGCGCAGTTGGCGGTCTGTTTGGTATCGGCGGCGGCCTCATTGCCATCCCGGTGCTGGGCATGTTGTATGGTATGGATCAGCAGTTGTCGCAAGGCACTGCATTGGTGATGGTGGCGCCGAATGTCCTGATCGGTTTCTGGCGCTATCGCCAGCACAATCGATTGGATTTGCGCGCGGCTGGAGTGCTTGGCGCTTCGGCGGTGCGGTCTCCGGTTTTTTTGGCGTTGGTGGCGGGGTCGTCGCACCGCCCGCGCTGGTGGCATTTTTCGGCATGACGCAAACCGCTGCCCGAGCGTCGCCTGAGGCTGTGCTTCAGCATCGCGCTGATCGTGCTGTCTGGATGGTTGATGTTGCGCGGATGACGCTGGTGCGGGCGCCATTGTCACACTCTCCAAGCAATGCTTGCCGACCTGCGAATGTTGGAATATCGTGTACTTGAGTCAAGTTTCTTATTCAGGTAGTTGAAGCATTATAGGCAGCTAGAGCGACCGGTTCTTGGAAGGACCGATTGCGATGAGGAGGCGACATGGTGGATACACTTTCGACTGCGGCGATGGCGGCTGGTTTGTCATGGGCCAGCGGTATTCGCTTATACATGGCGTTGTTCGTAGCGGGTTTGTTCGGGCGCCTGGGGTGGATTACGCTACCGCACGCACTTGACGTGTTGCAGTCGCCCTGGGTGCTTGGGGTCACCGGCTTACTCACGCTGGTTGAATTTCTGGCCGATAAAATTCCCGGGCTGGATTCAATCTGGGATGCGATCCAGACATTCATCCGGATTCCGGCCGGTGCGGTGCTCGGTGCTGCTGCCATGGGACATATGGATCCGGCCTGGACTACTGCGGCGGTGTTGCTCGGCGGCACTTTTGCCGCTGGCGCGCACGCCACCAAGGCGGGCAGTCGTGCGATGATCAATACTTCGCCCGAACCATTGAGCAACTGGACCGCCTCATTTGCTGAGGATGCGACCGTGCTCGGTGTTCTATGGGCAGCGTTTTTCCACCCTTGGGCGCTGTTCGGATTTCTGCTGTTATTCTCTATTTTTGCAATCTGGTTATTGCCCAAGTTGTGGCGTGGTCTGCGCTGGGTTTTTCATAGGCTTAGTACATGATTCTGCAGTCCCTGCGCATGACCCAACGCGACTGGCGTGCGGGTGAATTACGGTTCTTGCTGGTGGCGTTGATCGTGGCGGTGGCGGCATTATCGTCGGTCGGTTTTTTCGTGGACCGGATGCGGGCGGGATTGGCGCGTGACGCGCATCAATTACTGGGTGCAGATTTGTTGATTGGTGCCGACCAGCCGGTTAAGCCCGGCTGGCGCAGTGAGGCGCAACGGCGTGGCCTGACAATTGCCGACACGGTGGTATTCCCGAGCATGGCACTGGCCGGCGCGGGGGATGATGCAAGATCCCAACTGGCGTCGCTGAAAGCAGTATCCAGTGCTTATCCTTTGCGTGGCAATCTGCGTGTCACCAACAAGCCGGGCGGTCGCGAGATCGTCACGCGTGCGGTTCCCGCTGCGGGCACGGTCTGGGTTGATGCGAATATCCTGACAGCGTTAAATCTACAGGTCGGCGCGCCGCTCAAACTGGGTGATCGCAGCTTTACCATCGCGCACATTCTGTCGGTCGAGCCGGATCGCGGCAGCGGCTTCGTCAATTTTTCGCCGCGAGTGATGCTGTCGCTGGCCGATCTTGAATCCACCCATCTGGTGCAAGACGGTTCGCGCGTCACTTATCACTTGTTGCTGGCGGGTGCCGCGCCGCAAGTGCAGGCATTCCAGGATTGGGTAGAGGCAGAGATCGCGCGCGATAACCTCAAAGGTGTGCGGATTGAGTCGCTGGAGAATGCGCGTCCGGAAATGCGGGCGACGCTGGATCGGGCTGAGCAGTTCCTGGCGTTGGTTGGCTTGCTGTCGGCCATGTTGGCGGCGGTTGCCGTGGCGATGGCTGCACGCCGTTTCATGTTGCGCCACCTGGATGCCTGCGCGATGTTGCGCTGTCTGGGATTGACGCAGAATCAGGCGACGCGGCTGTATCTGTACGAATTTTTATTCATCGGCCTGATTGGTAGCGTACTCGGTGCACTGGTCGGTTTCGGCGCGCATTTTGTGTTGCTCGAATGGCTGGGGAAGTTTGTCTCGCGTGATTTGCCGTCGGCAAGTTTTATCCCTGCGTTGCAAGGTGTCGCCACCGGATTGCTGCTGTTGCTCGGTTTTGCCTTGCCGCCCATTCTGCAGCTACGCAATGTGCCGCACAACCGCGTGATTCGACGCGAACAGGATGCGCCGCAAGTGACGGTACTGGCAACGTATGGCTTGGGCACGCTAACCTTTATCGGCTTGCTGTTATGGCAGGCCGGCAACGTCAAGCTGGGTTTGCTGACCGCGCTCGGGTTTCTCGGCGGTTTCGCGGTATTCGCTTGCATTTCCTGGCTGGCATTGAAGTCGTTGCGCTTTTTGCGCAGCGTCCTGAAACATCCTAGCTGGCGTTTTGCCTTGACCGGTCTACAACGCCGTCCAGGGGCGACGATCGTGCAAATAGTGGCATTGGCACTTGGCTTGATGGCCTTGCTCTTGCTCACAGTGATACGCGGTGACCTCGTCAGTGCCTGGCGTCAGACGACACCTGCCGATGCACCGGATCGCTTTGTGATTAATATCCAGCCCGACCAGCGTGCTGACATTCACCAGCGGCTGATTGCCGGCGGTGTGCCGCAACCGAATTTGTATCCAATGATTCGTGGTCGTCTGACGGCAATTAACGGCAAGGCGATCACGCCGGAGACGTATCAGGAAGATCGGGCCCGGCGGTTGGTGGACCGCGAATTCAATTTGTCGACGATGATCGATGTGCCGCCAAAAAATAACATCATCGCAGGCGCCTGGTACAAGGATGATCAGCCGGAAGCTTCGGTTGAAGAGGGACTGGCGAAAACGCTGAAGCTGAAGCTAGGTGACAAATTGACGTTCGATATTGCCGGCCGGGCGGTGAGTGCGCCAATTACCAGCTTGCGTAAGCTGGAGTGGGGCTCGATGCAGGTGAATTTCTTCGTCATTCTGAATCCGAAAGCGATGCTGGATATGCCGCAGACCTGGATTACGGCGTTCCGTTTGCCGCCTGCCCACAGCAACCTCGCTAATCAGCTGACGCGCGACTTTCCGAATCTGACCATTGTGGATATCGGCAGCATCATCAAGCAATTGCAGGACGTGGTTGACCAGGTGGTGGCAGCGGTTGAATTTCTATTCTTGTTTACGCTGGCTGCGGGCGGACTGGTGTTGTATGCGGCGTTGCTAAGCTCACAAGGAGAGCGGACGCGCGAGGCCGGTTTGCTGCGGGCGCTGGGTGCTACCCGTAAGCAGTTGTCACATGCGCAGTGGATTGAGTTTGCGTTGATTGGTAGTTTGGCGGGGTTCCTGGCGGCGAGTGGGGCCGCGGCGACAGGCTGGGCGTTGGCGCATTACGTGTTTAGTTTTACCTGGACGTTTAGTCCGGTGATATGGCTTGCGGGGATGGGCGCAGGAGCGGCTTGTACGTTTATCGGCGGATGGATAGGGCTGCGCAGTGTATTGTCGCAGCCGCCTTTGCAGACGTTGCGGGAGGCGTGAGCCATTCGGTTGGCGGTGATTGTTGATCGAGTGTAAGCATGCTTGAGACAAAGTCTGAAGTTCAATTGCATTCAAGTAACACATGCGCCAGGCGCGCTGCCACCTTTGCCGTGAGTCCATCGCGATCATAGGTTGGATTGCATTCTGCAATGTCGGCGGCGATAAGCTTGCCGGAATCCTTGGCGACCCGGATCAGGTATTCCACCTTTTCAAGCGGCATGCCATAGGCGGCAGGTGCGGAAACACCCGGCGCCTTCTCCGCAGGCAACACATCTAAATCGACTGTCAGGTACACATAGGTCGCAGCGGCGAGTTGCTCCTGCAGCGCATGCTCGATATCGGCGAGGTCGCCAACAGCGATTTCGCTATCCAACTTGAAGCGCACGCCCAGTTCTTGAGCCCGGGCAAAGAGTGCGGGCGTGTTACCCAGTCGGCTGATTCCATAGCAGAGATAATGAAACTCAACACCGGCCTGATGACACCATTCCGCAATCTGTGTAAACGGCGTGCCCGAGCTCGCTTGATCGGCTTCTCGCAAATCAAAATGCGCATCAAAATTGATGATCAGCAATCGACCTGTACGCAAGCGCTGATCCAGATGGCGCGCGATGCCAAGGAAGGTGCCGTAAGCCACTTCATGGCCGCCACCCAATACCATTGGGAACGCTTGTTGTGCAAGGGCTTGCTGCACCCGGTCGGCCAGACGGAGTTGCGCTTGCTCCAGTTCGCCATCGGTGCAAGTGATGTTGCCGGCGTCGAACAAGCGTTCAATCGAGTGCGCCGGAAGACCGGCCAGCATGCGCCGGATCGCATCCGGCCCTTGTGCTGCACCGACGCGTCCATGATTGCGGCGCACTCCTTCGTCGCAAGCAAACCCGATCAACGCGGCGCCGCCTCTGGATGCAGCATCGAATGGCAACACGACCTGATGCAGGCGACGGGTGTCGCCTGCACGGTCAGTATCTTGCCGGCCGGCCCACATGGAGCGATCCATCATGCGTTGCTTTGCTGATTGCGCGACAGCACCGCCTGCAAGAAGCTGCGGGTACGGTCTTCGCGGGGGTTGACGAAGATTTGCTCAGGCGGCCCCGATTCAACGATGCGGCCGTGATCCATCACCACGACGACATCCGCAACTTCGCGCGCGAATCCCATTTCATGCGTGACGACCAGCATTGTCATGCCTTCGTTGGCAAGCGCCTTCATCACTTGCAGCACTTCGCCGACCAGTTCCGGGTCCAGCGCTGAAGTGGGCTCATCGAACAGCATGACTTGCGGCTTCATCGCTAGCGCACGGGCGATCGCGACCCGCTGCTTTTGTCCGCCGGACAGGTTCGCAGGCATCGCGTCCGCCTTGTGCGCCAGTCCGACTTTGGTCAGCAGTGCGTGTGCCAGCGCTTCCGCGCTATGCTTATCCATACCCTGGATCTTGCGCGGCCCGACTGCAACATTCCCCAATACCGACAAATGCGGGAACAGATTGAACGATTGAAACACCATGCCGACTTGTTCCCTGAGATGGTTCAACTCATGGTCGGGAAGCATGCGTCCATCGGTCAGCAGCTTTTTGTCGCAGATTTCGATATTCCCTTCTTCGGCCACTTCCAAGCCGTTACAGCAACGCAATAACGTGCTTTTCCCCGAGCCGCTGGGTCCGATGATGACGATCACCTGGGATGGATGCACTTCGAGGTCGATGCCGTGCAAGATGCGGTTACCCGAAAACGATTTGCCCAGCCCGCTGAGTTTAATGATGGATTGTTTCATTGCACTGCTCCTCCTGCCCGCAAGTGACGTTCAATTCTTTGCAACGCCATGCTGGTGATGCTGGTTAACACCAGGTACGCCAGGGCGATGGCCAAATACACTTCCAGCGAACGATACGAAACGCTGATGATTTTCTGGCCTTCGTGCATCAGGTCAGCGATGGTCAGTAACGAGACCAGTGCAGAGTTCTTGATCAATGCGATGAATTCATTGCCCAAAGGCGGAATCATGCGCACGATCGCTTGTGGCAGGATGATGGTCCGCATGGCCGTTCCGGACGACATGCCAAGCGAACGCGCGGCTTCCATTTGCCCCCTCTCAATCGATTGAATCGCACCCCGGACAATTTCCGAGACGTAGGCGCCGGAGTAAATTCCCAACCCGAGAATGCCACATACAAAGGCTGGCAGCAGGATGTTGAGCTCGGGCAGGCCAAAGAACAGCAGGAACAACTGCACCAACAGCGGGGTGCCGCGAATAAAAGTGACATAAGTCGTACATAGTCCGTAGCGTAGCCGTTTGCTTGGATCAAGCCGGCCCATCCCGACCAGCAACCCGAGCACGCAACCCATCAGCAGCGACGCCGATGTAATCTCCACCGTGACCAATGCGCCACGCGCCAAATCACTCCAGCCGGCGATGACCGGTAAAAAATCAAGGCTCAATTGCGTTTCTCCTCGTTCAAAATCGATAGCGATATTGTGGTGGTTGGCTGCGATTATTTCGCAGACGCATCAAGCCATTTTTTGACCAGTTTGTCGTAGCTGCCGTCCAGTTTGGATTTTTTCAGCGCCGCATTCAAGGCCCGGGTCAGCTCGGGCAAATCCTTGCGTACCGCGAAACCATACAATTCGACGCTGACCGGCTTGTCGATCACTTTCACGCCGGGCCGGACCTTCACATATTCCAAGGCCGCCGGTTTCCCGGTTACCGCGGCGTCGGCGCGTCCGATTTCAACCAGATTAAACATTTCCTGGTTTTTTTCGACTTCCACACGCTCGATTTGCGGGAAATACTCCTTGAGGTAGTTCACTGATTTGGTGCCGACCTGAACTGCGACTTTCTTGCCGTTCAGGTCGGCGGGCTTGTGGATGCTGCTGTTGTCGCTCTTGACCACCATGACCAAGCCGCCCGGATAATAAGGATCAGTGAAATCCACCACCTTGCGCCGGTCTTCGGTGATGTAGATGGCCGAGGCGGCGACGTCGAACCGTTTCGAAATCAATCCCGGAATCAGGCCTTTGAAGTCAATGTCGGTCCATTCGACTTTCTTGCCCATGGATTTGGCCAGCGTCTCCATCAATTCGATATCGAATCCGGTTCTTTTCCCCTCTTTAGAAAACTCGAAGGGAGGGAAAGTCGAATCGGTGACGACCCGAATGACTCCCGCAGACTGGGCGTTGGCCAACGTCGGCACGATCAAACTGGCTGCGACCAACAGTGCAACGAAAAAACGGCGATGGTTCATTTTTGTCTCCTGGTAGAAATATTTATTTTGTTGAATCAATACAACTTTAAGCGTTCACTGATGGCGAGTGCAGCCTTGACCGTCAACGCAATCAATTCTTGTTGCCTGCCTTCGGCTCTGATTGCCGGCGACATCAAGGTAATGGCGCCCACCATGTGATCCGATTTGCTGAAAATGGGCGCGCTAATACCCCACACGCCCATATCGACCTCGCCCTCGCTCACCGCATATCCCTGAGTGCGTATCTTCGACAATTCCTCACGCAGGCGCTGCTCTTCTTTGGGCTGTCCGGACAATTGCCCTGCAATCACCTCATCGGCCATCAATCCAGGCAAATGCGCCAGCAAGGCTTTAGCGGAAGCGCCACGCAGGAGTGGATGGGAACGTCCCTTCGAAAATGAACAGCGCAACGATTGCTGGCTTTCCACCATGTCAAGACACATCACTTGATTGTTGACGGCCACCATGAGCCCGACGCTCTCCCCACACTTGGTCATCAATTGCTCCATTTCCGTGCGTGCATTGGTGACGAGATAAGAGGTGTGATCAAAGCCCCAGGCAAGTTGCACGCTGAGCGGGCCAGGGGCGTACAGATTGTCTTGTTCTTGTACCAGGCCCCATTTCTTGAGAGGAAGCAAATGGCGGTACAGTGTGCTTTGGGGTAATTTCGTCGCCTCCTTAAGCTGCTTTACGGTGACCGGCTTACCGTGCCTGGCGATGACGGAGAGCAGCATCAATGGCCGCTCGCTAGTAGGAGCAGCCGAATGCGCGTTCTCGCGATCTGATGAAACGATTTTATTCATGTACTTATAATCGAACATAATTCTCACAATTACAAATAATATTCCCGAATTGCGGGAATAATTCATTTGTGAATTGATGCACTCAGAATAAGCGCAGAAAACCTGGTTCGCGTTTTCAACTTCAAAAGCAACTTCAACGTCCCTTGCGTTATCATTCCGTTCCATGACTATTGATAAAAATTCCCTCTCTGACGCGCTTGAACAGGCGCCGCCGGCTTCCATCTATGCACTGATCGGCGGCGGCGAGCGGTTGCGTGAACTGGTTGACCGGTTTTACGATTTGATGGATCTGGAGCCTGAATTTGCGGGTATCCGGGTGCTGCATCCGACTTCGCTGGATGGTTCGCGTGACAAGTTTTATTGGTTCTTGTCTGGCTGGAGCGGCGGACCGGATTTGTTTGTCGAGCGCTTTGGTCATCCGCGTTTGCGGGCACGTCACTTGCCGTATGCGATTGCGACGCCTGAGCGTGATCAGTGGCTGCGTTGCATGGCGCTGGCGATGCAGGATGTCGGGCTTGATGAGGTGTTGCAGCAGCGCTTGCTGGCATCGTTCTTCGATACTGCCGACTGGATGCGGAATAAAGCCGACACGCATGTGTAGCCTGCGGTCGCAACACACATTTCTCTATGGGTTGCCGATGCAGCCCTTTTTTTTGAACTGACACCATGACGCTAACTGAAATTATTCTTTTGTTTTTTATTGCGGCCATCATCATTGTGCTGCAGGTGATTGCGATCTGGCGCAGTGGCCGTGGCGCCAACGATGATGCGCAACTGACGCAGTTGAGAAATGACTTGTTGCGTCACCAGCAGGATATCGGTGAGCGCAATGAGCGCGAACTGCGCAATCAGGTGCAAAGCAGTGCGCAGAGTACGCGTCAGGAACTCGGGGCGAATTTCGGACAACTGCAACAGACGCTGGCAGCGCAAATGACCAGCGTCGCTACGCTGCAAAATAACCAAATCGACACCTTCGCGCAACAACTGGTGAAGCTCAATGAAACCAACGCCCAGCAGCTCGACAGCATGCGGCTGGCGATGAATCAGCAGGCGCAGACCAGTCGCGAAGAACAGGCCCAGTCACTGCAGCGTTTTGGCGCTACGTTGAATCAGACTCTGGCGACGCTGACTGAATCGAATGCGCAGCGGATGACGGAAATTCGCACCACGCTCGAGGCCAGGATCAAGGATCTGCAAAACGATAACGGCTTGCGGCTCGAAGAAATGCGCAAGACCGTGGATGAAAAACTGCACGCAACGCTGGAGAAGCGTCTGGGCGAATCGTTCCAGATCGTCTCTGAGCGGCTGGAAAAGGTACATCAAGGTTTGGGCGAGATGCAGCAGTTGGCGATCGGCGTCGGTGATCTGAAACGGGTGCTGACCAATGTTAAAACCCGCGGTACCTGGGGCGAGGTACAACTCGAAATGTTGCTGGAGCAGGTCCTGACGCCAGAACAATATGCGAAGAATGTCGAGACCGTTCCCGGCAGCGGCGAGCGGGTTGAGTTTGCGATCAAGTTGCCCGGCAACGATGCCGGCAACACCCCGGTATGGATGCCGATCGATGCCAAGTTTCCGAAGGAACAGTACGAACGGCTATCCGATGCGGCGGATCGTGCGGATGCTGAGGGTGTGGCGCTGGCTGGCCGTGAGTTGGAGCGTGCGGTACGCGGTGAAGCCAAAACCATCGCTGAAAAATATCTGTCGCCGCCGCTCACCACGGATTTTGCGATTTTGTTTTTACCGACCGAAGGTTTGTATGCGGAAGTGATGCGGCGTCCCGGTTTGGCGGACGATCTGCAGCGGACCCATCGGATCAGCATCGCTGGTCCGTCGACCTTATCGGCATTGCTGAATAGCTTGCAGATGGGTTTCAGGACATTGGCGCTGGAGAAGCGTTCGTCGGAAGTCTGGCAAGTGCTGGGCGCGGTTAAAACCGAATTCGGCAAGTTTGGCGATGTGTTGGCCGCAACCAAATTGACCCTTGAGCGCGCCGCCAAAAATATCGATCAGGCGGAAGTGCGCAGTCGGCAGATGGCGCGTAAATTGAAGTCGGTGGAGGCACTGCCTAGCGAAGCGGCACAAATGTTGCTGGGCAAAGAACCGGAACAATTGCAAGACGAAGAAAGTTGATCTGCTTCGTCTTTGACGCGTCGCTATGCCGCCACTGCAGGGCGGCATAGGCAGATGCTCAAGTCAGACCATCAAACAAAATCACCTCGACCTGATCGCCCACTGCGACGTCGCTTTGATCATGCGCCAGCACGATCATGCAATTGGCTTCGGCCATTGAGCGCAGGATGCCGGAGCCTTGGGCGCCGGTCGGTCGCACCGACCATTCACCACTAATCTGGCGCGTAAGTATCCCGCGCTGGTATTCGGTACGGCCGGGTCTTTTGCGGATCGCCGATGCTGACGACACCTGCATGAGAGGGAGCGGCGCCGGTTGTGCACCCATCAGGTGCAGCAGCGCATCGCGCGCAAAAAAATAAAACGACACCATGACTGCCACCGGATTGCCGGGAAGGCCAAAAAAAACGGCCGGTTTGCCAGCGCTGTTGATGGCGCCAAATGCCAGTGGTCGACCGGGGCGCATGCCGATTTTCCAGAACGCGACTTCGCCTAACTGGGCCATCATCCGCCGGGTATGGTCAGCGTCGCCGACCGAGACGCCGCCGGAAGTGATGATCGCGTCAGCGTTTTCGGCGGCATTCCGAAATGCGCTTTCCAGTGCCTGTGGATCGTCAGCGACCACGCCGATGTCGATGATGTCGCAACCTAGCCGGGTCAGCATGCCGTACAGGGTGTAGCGATTGGAGTCGTAGACGCAGCCGGGATCAAGCACTTCGCCAACCGAACGCAACTCGTCGCCTGTCGAGAAAAAAGCCACGCGCAGGCGCCGTTGCACCGGCACTTCGGCGATGCCCAACGAGGCCAGCAAACCAAGATCGGCAGGGCGCAGAATGCGCCCTTTTTTTAGCGCGGCGGCACCGGCTTGCAGATCCTCTCCAGCCAGACGGCGGTTGGCGCCGGCTTTGACTGCACCGCAAGCAATGGTGATCGATACGGCCGGATTGCCAGTGGTTGCGCTAACGAATTCTTGCGGGATCACGGTATCCAGGCCCTCTGGCATCGACGCGCCAGTCATGATGCGTATCGCCTGGCCTGCGCCCACCTTGCCTTGATATGCACGTCCGGCATGCGCCGTGCCGATAACTTCGAGCACCGTGTCGCCGTCGGCACGCAAATCATCGCCATCCAATGCATACCCGTCCATTGCCGAATTGTCGTACGCAGGGACGCTGATGGGCGAGATAATGTCGCTTGCCAGGACCCGATCAAGCGCGCTACGGATGGCCACCTTCTCCATCGCATTGATCGGTGCGATGCAGCGGCGGATGATGGCTTGCGCCTGGCTGACAGGCAGCGCTTCGGGATCGTAGCCGGAGACGCAACTGATCGCCTCGGTCAGCGATGATGGGGATGGCGGCACGGTTTGGGGATTGGATAGCTTGGTCATCGGTTATTCGTCGGCTTCACGTAGTTCATCGGGCGTATTGATATTGCGGAATGCCAGCGCATCGGCGAATAGTACTTCGGTGTAATGCAAGCGCCGATACCAGGTTTCGATCTTGCGTCCGCCATCTTCTAAAAAATGATTCAGATCGACGATCAGTTCGGCTTTCAGCAACATGAAAACCGGCTGCACCTGAATGGTATTGATGTTGTGGCCGACGCCAGCGGTGATCGCAACCGCCAGGTCTGCATTGGCGTTTTGCCGCGCTGCGCTCAATGCCGAAACTAAATTGGTCGGCAGAAACGGCGAGTCGCAGGGAGCTGTCACCAGATAGGGTGTCTGACAGCGGAGCAACCCTGCCTGTATGCCTGCCAGCGGTCCGGAAAACTCGTCGTTTTCATCGGGCCAGACCGGCAACCCAAATTCAGCATACGCGTTCAGGTTACGATTGGCATTGATCATCAGCGCTGCAACTTGTGGCGCTAATCTTGCGATCACGTGCGCTACCAGGGGGACATCGCCCAGCAACTGCAAACCTTTGTCGACGCCGCCCATGCGACTGCCGCGACCACCGGCGAGGATCAGACCTGTGATTTGATCGATGTGCATAGAGTGGCGGGGTGCAGTCTGCAGGTGGTGGCTGGGAACGATGGAAAAGGACGCGAGGAATGAGGCTACGCCGATAAAGCGTAGAAAATCATCCGCCGATATACGACATTTCTACTTTTTTTCGTGGCGGCGCCAGGCCGTCGGTATTTTGCGTTCGCAATTCGGAATAGCGGTCGTTTCTGACGCGCCAGAGCTGGCCGATGACAGTGGCAATCTCGGCATCGCTGCCGTTGCCTCGTAGCAGTGCGCGTAAATCGTGTCCTGCACTCGCGAACAAACAGGTGTACAACTTTCCCTCGGTTGACAGGCGGGCACGGCTGCAGTCGCTGCAAAAGGCTTGGGTGACGCTGGAAATCAGGCCGACTTCGCCGCTGCCATCCTGATAACGCCAGCGCTGCGCGGTTTCGCCGGTGTAGTTGGCGGCTAACGGCGCCATCGGGAATTCACTTTGTATCCGTTGTACTACTTCTGCAGAAGGTACGACCTCATCCATTTTCCAGCCATTCGAAGCGCCGACATCCATGTATTCGATGAAACGCAAAATGAACGGCGAGTTCTTGAAGTAACGCGCCATCGGCAGGATTTCCTGATCGTTGACACCGCGCTTGACCACCATGTTGATCTTAATCGGACCGAGCCCGACCTGATGCGCGACGTCCAATCCGTGCAATACGTCCACCACCGGGAAGTCGGCGTCGTTCATGTGTTTAAAGATGGTGTCGTCTATCGCATCGAGCGAGACGGTCACGCGCTTTAATCCGGCATCTTTCAATGACTGGGCTTTTTTTGCCAGCAGTGAACCATTGGTGGTCAGCGTCAGATCGAGATCCTGTCCGTCCGGCGTCTTCAACGCACTGAGCATGCCAATCAGTTTTTCTATGTGCTTGCGCAAAAGCGGCTCGCCGCCGGTCAAACGAATTTTCTGCACGCCGTGCGCAACGAACAGTCTTGCCAGACGTGTAATTTCCTCGAATGACAGTAACGCCGTATGCGGCAGGAATACGTAATCCTTATCAAAGACCTCACGCGGCATGCAATATACGCAACGAAAATTGCAGCGATCCGTCACTGAAATGCGCAAGTCATGCAGCGGCCGCCGCAATGCATCCGTGATGAGACCCGTTGGTGTTTCAAGTACGGTCGGAAGAGCGGGCGGGAGAAGGCGGTGGTCAGTCAGCGGGATGACTTTTTTAGTCATATTGTCTATCTGGAAAATGCTGGAAATGTCGTGGTATTTTTAAGTGTTTGCGTTCTGCGCAAGTTTGTAAGCAAGATACCACGGCGGCGATAACTTGGCACGGCCCGGGGAATTCTGGGCGATAAAAAAGGGAGTTGAAAAACTCCCTTTTTTAATTCGCTACAGCTCGGATCTTGCTGGCGGGGAAGATAGCGAATTAAATTGCCACCTTCACCCGCCAATCCGTGTCGCCAGGCTATTGCCGATGCTGATGCGTTTCGACCTGAACCAATGGCTCGTTCGCCGACACTGGCTGTGGCTTGCGTTCACGTGGGGCGCGTGGTGCCGCCACGATCTTTGCCGCTGCTTCCTGTGCCACGCGTAGCTTGGCCGGATCGGTTGCTGTTAGTGTCAAACCGGCGGATGCCAGCACACTTTGCAGATCATCGAGCGAAGACGAAGCCGGTGTTGCAACTACTGGCGCTGGTGTAGCAGCCGCCGGTTGAGCGATTGCTTCAGCCACAGGTGCTGCGGGTACTGGTACTGGTACTGGTACTGGTACTGGTACTGGTACCTCAGTTACCTCAGTTACCTCAGCCACTGGGGCGCTGACAGGTGCGACTTCGGTGACTGCCGGTACTTCGACAACCGCAGGTGTGACCGCAACGCTAGCTACCGGCGCCGGTTCAACCACTGGTGCCGGTTGGACTGCTGCCGCTACGTCAGCGGCAGCAGCTGTGTCGGCTGCTTCAGCGTCGGTGACAACATGTTGCGGAACCAGTGGTGCAGCGATGGCATTTGAGAGTGCACTCGGGGCCACCGGAGATGTTGCGGCAACTGCTTCGCTCACCGTCTCGCTCACCGCTTCGTTCACTGTTTCATGAACGACCGGAGTATCGGTTGCCACCAGCGCAGCAACTGCTACCGGTGCAGTCGCTGGTGCGACGGCAGCGATGGTTGCTGCAGGTTCCTGGCTAACTTCGACATTTTCTGCGTTGTTTTCCGCATTGTCGGCAGTCGCTTCGCTGAAGTTTTCGCCGGTTTCGGTACCACCCTCTGTACCGTCGCGATCACGGCGATTACGGTTGCGGCCGCCGCGACGACGACGACGACGTGGCTCCTCGCCTTCGCCTGCTTCGCCTTCGGCGCGGGCTGTGTTTGCATCCAACGGTTCCGCGTCGGCGACTTTCTCTGCAGCAATGGCGACGGCGACCCCGGTGGTATCAACAACGACAGTGGTCGGCAGAGTTTCTTCCAGCTTGGCTTCGGTCGCGACTTCCTTGCGCTCTTCACGCGGTGGTCGTGGTGTCCGTTCGCTACGCTGGCGTCCATCGGTGCGTGCTTCGTTCGACTCGCGCGGCTCTCTTGGTTCGCGCGGTGGACGTGGCTGGCGTTGCTGAGCTTTGGCTTCTGCCACCGCCACATCAGCCACTGCTACGGGCTTTTTAATGCTGCTGGCATTTTCTTCACGCGCTTCAACCGGCGCACCTTCTTCGCCACGCTCACGACCGCGACCGCTACGGTTGCGGCCGCGCTGGCCACGTCCATTGCGGTCATTGCCGCGCTCACTACGCTCACGTGCGAGGGGCGCTTTGGTTTCGGTTGCTACCGGCGTTGCAGTGACAACCGGTGACGCTGGTTTCTTGAAGAAGAAGCCCATGATCCTGGCGATCAAGCCTTCACCGGCAGCTGCAGTTGCAATGACAGGTGCGACAGGTGCGACGGCAACTGGCTTGCGCTCGACGATAGGCGCCTGGTCAGGGGTAATGCCCTTGACCACGGCTTCCTGACGCGGTTTGCCCTCTTCTTTTTGACGCTTGTTGTAACCAATGTCGGTATCGGCCTGTTCCGCCATGGCGTAGCTGGCCTGGGTTTCTTCCAGGCGCGGATCGTCATGCTTCAGGCGTTCCAGCTTGTAGTGCGGTGTTTCCAGATGCTTGTTCGGGATCAGGATCACGGCAACGCGGTGGCGGGTTTCGATCTTCAGGATCTCGCCACGTTTTTCGTTGAGCAGGAAACCAGCGACATCGACCGGTGCCTGGACGTGAATCGCGGCCGAATTTTCCTTCATCGCTTCTTCCTGGATGATGCGCAGGACTTGCAAGGCGGACGATTCGGTATCGCGGATATGACCAGTGCCGTTACAGCGTGGGCAGGTTACATGGCTGCCTTCCGATAATGACGGGCGCAGGCGCTGACGGGATAACTCCATCAGGCCGAAGCGGGAAATCTTGCCCATTTGTACACGAGCGCGATCATAGCGCAGTGCATCTTTCAGGCGGGTTTCGACTTCACGCTGGTTCTTCGAATTCTCCATGTCGATGAAGTCAATGACGATCAGCCCACCCAGATCGCGCAAGCGCAATTGGCGGGCGACTTCTTCGGCTGCTTCGCAATTGGTGTTGAAGGCGGTGGTTTCGATGTCACTGCCGCGGGTTGCGCGGGCTGAGTTGACGTCGACCGATACCAGTGCTTCGGTGTGATCGATCACAATCGCGCCGCCGGATGGCAGCGGTACGGTGCGTGAATAGGCGGTTTCGATCTGATGTTCGATCTGGAAGCGCGAGAACAGTGGCACGTCATCGTGATAACGCTTGACCCGGTGGACCATGTCCGGCATCACATGCGCCATGAATTGCTGCGCTTGCTCGTGAATTTCGTCGGTGTCGATCAGGATTTCGCCGATATCCGGCTGAAAGTAATCGCGAATTGCACGGATGACCAGTGACGATTCCTGATAAATCAGGAAGGCGCCGCTGCCTTGTGTGCCGGCACCTTCGATAGCGCGCCAGAGTTGCATCAGGTAATTCAAATCCCATTGCAGTTCGTCAACATTGCGGCCAATACCAGCGGTGCGGGCAATAACTGACATGCCGGCAGGCAGGTCCAGCTTATCCATGGTTTCGCGCAGTTCCTGGCGATCTTCGCCTTCAACGCGACGGGAAACACCACCGCCACGCGGATTGTTAGGCATCAATACCAGATAGCGACCGGCCAGTGAGACGAAAGAGGTCAGGGCGGCGCCTTTGTTGCCGCGCTCTTCCTTTTCGACCTGAACCATGATTTCCTGGCCTTCGCGCAGCGCATCTTTAATCGAGACGTTACGGACATCTACGCCTTCTTTAAAATACGTGCGGGCGACTTCCTTGAACGGCAAGAAGCCGTGGCGTTCTTCACCGTAATTGACGAAGCAGGCTTCCAGCGACGGCTCGATACGGGTAATCACACCTTTGTAAATATTGGACTTGCGTTGTTCGCGTCCGGTGGTTTCGATATCGATGTCGATGAGCTTTTGCCCGTCAACAATTGCTACGCGCAATTCTTCTTGCTGCGTAGCATTAAACAACATGCGTTTCATTTTTTTCACTCCGTGACCCTGAGGTCATTTTTAATGCCGCTTAGGATTGCAATCAAGCAATGACGCCAGCGGCAAAATACAGGGATGTACGCAAGGAAGGAGTGCCTGGGAGGAGGGAATTGCCTTGGTGTGTCAGCGCAACGATGGCGCTGAGGGCACAACGGGGCGCGTATGCAGTGTCGCCGCATGCTGAACATAACCAGCGCGCACCATATCGGCGTCGTGCCTAGCGCAATTACACATTGCGAGCACGAGGCCTGGGTGTGAGCAGCTTGGCAGGTTCAAAAAATACATTAATTCAGCAAAAAACGGCAGTACGCTCACTACATCAACCAGCGAGCCCATCACGCAGCGTTTCAAACTTTCTGAAACGTGTGTCGGGCTCGCCAGACTTTATCCTATTCATCCAAACATACTGTCCAACATCCGTGCGCGTTATCCGATGACAACTACGGTGCGACCTTGACTCGCGCAGGGGTGATGCGTACACATTTTCCATCAAATTTGCAAATTGGCGAGGCTGGTGGAGACGCCCCTGTGTAGAATGGTCTTTTTATTCTTACACCAACAGTGGTTTTGTAACTGCTGTGAAACAATTATATATTCAAAATGAAGGACTTAGCGAGATTTTCTGGAGCAAGGGCTGAGGGTCGCCGTGACGGGCGAACTCAGGGCCAGGCACAGGCGCGGAACCCAGCCGCGACCAAGTATAAAACCGCCCCTCAAAGCAAGGTTGTAGAGGCCCAGAATGTGACTAAAGTTACCAACGCACCGGAGGTCGCCCCCCAAGTCCAGCTAATCACCGTCACGGACGAGGAAGCAGGCCAGCGGATTGATAATTTTTTATTACGTATTTGCAAGGGAGTACCTAAAAGCCATATATACCGCGTACTGCGCTCCGGGGAGGTGCGGGTAAATAAAGGTCGTATCGATCAAACCTATCGATTACTGGAGGGCGATATCTTGCGGGTGCCGCCGATCCGCATTGCCGAGAAAGTAGAGAAAACTGCACCGGGTGCGGAATTCAAAATATTGCTGGAAGATAATCATCTGCTGGTAATAGACAAGCCAGCCGGGGTTGCCGTCCATGGCGGTTCTGGCGTCAGTTATGGTGTCATCGAACAACTCAGGGCATCGCGTCCCGATGCCAAGTTTCTGGAGTTGGTCCATCGTCTGGATCGCGATACCTCTGGTATTTTGTTGTTGGCCAAGAAACGCTCTGCATTGACCAATCTGCATGAGCAAATGCGCGACGGCGATACCGACAAGCGCTATCTGGTATTGGTGCATGGTGATTGGAAGAATGCCCGTCAGCATGTAAAGTTGCCATTGCATAAATACACGGCTGCGGATGGCGAGCGTCGGGTAAGGGTGCAAGAAGGCGGTCAAGCGTCGCACACTGTATTTAGCCTGATACGCAAATACGGCGATTTTGCATTGCTGGAAGCGGAACTGAAGACTGGGCGCACGCATCAGATTCGGGTGCATCTTGCCTCTAGCGGCTTTGCGATAGCGGGCGATGACAAATACGGTGATTTTTCGTTAAATCGTGCATTGCAAAAAGCCGATGGCGAACGTATTGCTTTCAAGCGCATGTTTTTACATGCATATCAGATCACGTTTGCGCATCCAGAGACCGGCAAACCGGTGACACTGAAGGCGCCATTGCCGCCAGAGTGTGAGCGTTTTCTGAAAAGCTTGCCGCAAACAACCGCTGCAGCGGAGCAAACGAAGGCCGATTAAAATAGTCGGAATTGAGCGGGAATGTGCCAAGGTGTCGTTAGTCGCAATCGCCCGCACGCTGATTTTTAAAGAAATCATAAGGAGCTGGCAAGTTAACTGCCAGGAATATGGCGCGAAAAAGTTTTGATTTAATTGTATTTGACTGGGACGGTACGCTGATGGACAGTACCGCCACTATCGTAAAGTGTATTCAGGCCGCAGCAAAAGATTTGGGGTTGCCAATTCCAAACCGCGCGGCAGCTTCACATGTGATTGGCCTTGGATTAACCGAGGCGATGCAGTTGGCAATGCCAGGGCTGGAGGCGAATCTTTATTCGCGTGTGGTTGAGCGATACCGCTACCATTATCTGGCGCAGGATCAGGATTTGATCCTGTTTGACGGCGTTCGGGAAATGTTGGCAGATCTCTCGCAGCAGGGTTATTTTCTGGCAGTGGCGACGGGCAAGAGCCGGGTTGGACTGAATCGCGCACTACATGCCACCAAATTGTTGTCGGTGTTCGATGCCACGCGTTGTGCGGATGAGACTTTCTCCAAGCCGCATCCAGCCATGTTGCAGGAACTGACGCGTGAGCTCGGGCAGGATCTTAAGCGCACCGTGATGATCGGCGATACCACCCATGATGTACAAATGGCCATCAACGCAGGTGCGGCGGCGATCGCGGTTGATTACGGTGCGCATCCGGCAAGTGAGTTGAATGCATTGCATCCTGTATTCACTGCGAGCTCGGCGCTGCAACTGCACGCCTGGCTGAATGACAACGCTTAAACTGAATTTATACCGGCGCAATTCAGCATGCATACTATTTTGATACCAATTTGTTCTTCGGCCGAACTGGCCGAGCGCGGCAAGGGTGTGCGCTTTGCGGTGAAGGTCGATGGCGAAGATGCGACCGCCTTTGTGGTGCGGTATGACAATGTTGTGCATGCTTATTTGAACCGTTGCGCACATGTGCCGATGGAGTTGGACTGGAATGAAGGTGAATTTTTTGAATCCAGCGGCTTATATTTGATGTGCGCCACACACGGTGCGGTCTACACGCCGGATAAGGGCAAGTGTGTTGGAGGCCCCTGTCGGGGCGCCAGTTTGCGCAAGCTGGCAGTTGAAGAAAGCGACAATCAGGTATTCTGGAGTCCTGACGACTATGTCAAGGCACCTGCGGCTTAAGTGCTGCCAGGAGCGGACTAGGCATCCCGGTGAATCGAAACCGGTCAGGAATACGCGTAACAACGATTAGCAAAAATGATATTGAGAATATGGAAACTCCAAAAAAAGAAGGCTGGGAACGTGATGTGCTGGAAAAACTGGCGATGGCATCTTTGCGCGAACAGCGTGCGCGACGTCGCTGGGGGATTTTCTTCAAGCTGGTGACTTTTTGCCTGATCGGTTTCGGTTTTTGGTATGCCGCGCATTACGAGAGTGCCGATACGACAACTGTTGGCCGGCATACTGCGTTAGTTAAACTTAATGGTACGATCGACGCAGATGGGAACGGCTCTGCCAATGTGCTGATTCCTGCGCTCGACAACGCTTTTGCCGCAAGCGATTCGGTCGGTGTCATATTGCGCATCAATAGCCCCGGCGGCAGTCCAGTCCAGGCTGGCATTATCAATGATGAGATTGTTCGTTTGCGCAAGGCGTATCCGAAGAAGCCGCTGTATGTTGTAGTCGATGAAATGTGTGCTTCAGGCGGGTATTACATTGCCGCCGCCGCTGACAAGATTTATGTCAACAAGGCCAGTATTGTCGGCTCGATTGGTGTTCTGATGGATGGCTTTGGTTTTACTGGTCTGATGGACAAGTTGGGCGTTGAGCGGCGCTTGTTGACGGCTGGTGAGAACAAGGGATTCCTGGATCCATTCAGCCCGATGAGCGAAGGGCAGAAGGGCTATGCCAAAGAAATGCTAGGACAAATTCATCAGCAATTTATCGACGTGGTGCGGAAGGGCCGTGGCACGCGCCTGAAAGAAACGCCAGAAACTTTCTCCGGTCTGTTTTGGACCGGTAGCAAGGCGGTCGATATGGGGTTGGCGGATGGTTTCGGAACCGTTGAGAGCGTCTCGCGCGACGTCCTGAAAGCCGAAGACCTAGTTGATTACACAAAGAGCGAAGGTTTGCCTGAGCGCGTCCTGAAGAAGTTTGGCGTGGCAGTCGGCGCCGGTGTTGTAGAGTCTCTGATGAGCAGTCAAAAGCCGGTATTGCGCTAATTTAAGGCAGCTTAGTTAATTAAGTCGCCTTGCACTTTCACGATCCTGTCATATATTGAAGGGACTCTAAGCATAATCATCTGAGGAGGCGAATATAGAAATCACACTATCGTTAGCCATTCAGCAGTAATTGCTTCGGTAACTGAATTGACGAGTCCAGGGCGACACACCCCTTGCGCTGGAGTGACAATTTGAATGCCGGACACCCACCGCATTTCGGATGCGGACCCGAGAAGTTTTCGACTTCTCAAGAATGTGTCTTTCGAGACAAGCAATTTCGGCGACAGCGCAATACTGTCGCCGTTTTGCATTTTCGCGCAAAGACTTTGTAAGTCTGTTAACGCCGTCGAATTATTCTGCAAGCATCAAAAATACCGTTGGCTTTTTGTGAAAGTCAGGTCCTTTGTTTGCGCTGAGTGCAGCTTTCCAGCGCACTGCCGTTTGGGTCTTGACCGTTTCGGATGACAAGGTCAGATCCGTTGCCACGCAAATCAGCGTATTCGGCTGGCAGTTGCTGCTAAGCGCCTCCAATAAAGCGTTGTTGCGATAGGGCGTTTCAATAAAAAGCTGGGTTTGCTTTTCTTGACGTGAACGCAGTTCCAGTGCCTTGATGCGTTTTGTGCGCTGTTCGGCGTCGGTAGGCAAATAGCCATTGAACGCAAAACTTTGGCCGTTCAAGCCGCTGCTCATTACAGAGAGCAATAATGATGATGGGCCAACCAGAGGCCGCACCTGAATGCCATGCTCATGTGCCAGGCGCACCAGGTTAGCGCCGGGATCGGCCACTGCAGGAACTCCGGCTTCAGAAACCAGGCCGCCATCTTGGCCCGCCAGCAGTGGCGCCAATAATGTTGGCAAAGCGGTGTCTGGCGTATTCACGTTCAGTTCAGCAATGTTAATTGTTTGCAGCGGCTGGGCAAGCGGGTGCGAGGCATTGATTAACTTTAAAAACGCTCGAGTCGTTTTGGCATTTTCTGCGATGAAGTAGCCAAGTTTTGCAGTAGTGACCTGCACGGCGACTGGAATGATGGATGCCAGCGGATCGCTTTGTTCGGCTTCGGTTTGACCAAGTGTGTTGGGAATCAAATACAGGGTGCCTGCCATGCTAGCCTTTGTTTCTAAATAATAAATGGGAAGTGCTTTGGATGACAGAAATGCACGAAGTATATGCATGCCCGTCGTGTAGTTCTACTTTGTGAAAAAGGGTATCGCTGCTCGACGCAGCATGCCGGTTAAGGCGATCAAGGGGAGCCCGGTAAGTGCGGTCGGATCGGTGCTCTCAATTTTTTCGAGAATGGCTATGCCAAGACCTTCATTTTTCGCGCTGCCAGCGCAATCAAAAGGTTGTTCAATGCGCAAATAAGCATCCAGTTCAGCATCGGGCAAGTTGCGGAAAGTGACAAAAGTCTGAATGTTTTCCACTTGCGCAGCTTCTGCTGGCTGGCTTTTGCGACCGTCCCACAAGCATAGTGCGGTGTGAAAAATAACCCGTTGCCCACGCATTTTTTGCAACTGCAGTAGCGCATTTTCATGATTGCCAGGCTTGCCGATCTGTTCTCCTGCCAGCGTAGCGACCTGATCCGAGCCGATAATCAGCGCGCCCGGGGCAATTAATGCGACGGCCATGGCTTTTTCTCTCGCAAGCCGAATGGCCGTGGCTTCCGGGGTTTCGCCAGGGTGGGCGGTTTCATCAATATCTGGCACTAGAACGTCAAACGGGATTTGCAAACGAGACAACAACTCCTTGCGATATTTAGAACTGGAGGCGAGAATTAGACGCGGTTGTGATGCTAGGCTAGACTGGAATGGCGCTGCAAGTTGTTGCGTAGAGGGCATGGTTTGACGGTTATTTGAATGATTGCTCAACAAAAGCGCGCTAACACTTTGACGAATAAGGGAAAAGGCTGTTATTATCGCAGGTTTTCAGGGTTCGGCTTGGCCTATGAGTGCTTTTGTTATCGACGCGTTTGAGTTTTCACGCCATAAAGAGCGTCGCGAAGGTGCGATCCCGGTGACTGAGCTGGTGCGACTGGCGGATGAGTCGGCTGATCGCTCGGGGACGTTAAGTTGGGTGTTGGCCGGTGGTGCGGATCATATCGGACATGCGCAATTGACGTTGTCGGTGAAGGGTTCTCTTCAGATCATGTGTCAACGCTGTTTGACCCCTTTTGCGTTCGACATCGATTCAGAGTCCGTGTTGATTTTGGCAAAGGATGAAGCAAGCGCCGATGAAATCGATGCTTTGCTCGACAATGATCAGATTGATGTGATTGTCGGATCCAAGACCCTGAGTATCACTCAGTTGGTGGAGGATGAGGCGTTGCTGGCATTGCCGCTGTCGCCTAAACATTCAGTTTGTCCTGATCCGTCGGTACTCGATACGCTGAAAAGCGGGAAGCAGGAGTCTCCCTTTGCCATGCTAAAGAATTTGAAGTAGCGGGTTTGTAGTAATTGTTGTTCCGGATTGCGGTAACGTTGTCGCGCTAAGTGTCACAGTAGTTATGTTGTGCAGTACCGAATGTGACGGAGTGTGGCATTAAGTGTGGCAATGAGTAGGGAATCCGCGCCCCAAACGCGGCAGGAATTTCTGGTTTTTCTGTGTAGTAAATCCAGATATGTTAAAATTTTAGATCTTAGATTCAGGAGTTATCATGGCAGTTCAGCAAAATAAAAAGACCCCATCCAAGCGTGGCATGCACCGCGCTCACGATTTTCTGGTAGCACCTCCGCTGGCAATTGAGCCAACAACTGGTGAAACACACCTGCGTCACCACATCAGCCCGAACGGCTTTTACCGTGGTCGTAAGGTTTTGAAGACTAAGAACGACGAGTAATTTTCTTGTTGTTTCAAGTTAAAAAGCGGCGCCATTGAGCTTCTCAATGGCGCCGTTTTCATTTGCGATTGAAAAATTGCGTCGCGTGATTTTGAAGCTAGCCAAATCTGCTCCATAATGCTGGTTGGAATCGGCACTGAATCAAAACAATGACAATCAAAATTTCTATCGACTGTATGGGTGGTGATCACGGCCCATCTGTTACGGTGCCTGCAGCCATTTCATTTGCCAATCGCGAACCTGAGGCTGAATTGGTATTGGTCGGCCTGGAGGAGCAAATTCGGGCTGAACTGAAAAAGCACAAAGCGCAGTCGCACCCGCGCCTATCGGTGTTGCATGCGGATGAGGTGATAACGATGGATGACTCTGTCGAAACCGCCTTGCGCCGCAAGAAAAAATCTTCCATGCGCATCGCGATCGAGCTGGTCAAGGATGAGCAGGTACGCGCCTGCGTCTCTGCTGGAAATACCGGCGCGTTGATGGCAGTTTCGCGTTATCTGCTGAAAACCATTCCCGGCGTCGATCGTCCGGCGATCTGCACCATCCTTCCGAATCAAAAAGATGGTCCGACCTACATGCTCGACCTGGGAGCGAACGTCGACTGTGAGCCGCAGCATCTACATCAATTTGCGTTGATGGGATCGGCGCTGGTTGCCGCGATGGAAGGCAAGCCTAAGCCTACTGTCGGTTTGCTGAATGTCGGTGAAGAGGATATCAAGGGTAATGAAGTGGTAAAGCAAACCGCGGAGTTGCTGCGCGCAGACCATGAAAGAGGCGTCCTCAATTTTTATGGCAATGTCGAGGGTAACGATATTTTTGAGGGGACTACCGACATCGTGGTGTGTGACGGTTTCGTCGGTAACGTCACTCTCAAGGCCTCTGAGGGTCTTGGGCGCTTTGTTAAAAGTGTGCTGACGACAGAATTTAAAAGCAGTATTCTAAATATAGTGGGTGCCTTGATCGCTCGTGGCGCTATCAAGGCAATCTCGCGCCGTCTGAATCCATCCCGCTACAATGGTGCCAGCTTGCTCGGTTTGCGCGGGTTGGTATTTAAGAGCCATGGTGGTTCCGATGCCTATGGCTACGAATGGGCGATCCAGCGTGCTTTCGATGCAGCAAAGTACGATGTGCTATCGCGTATTACGACGACCATTGCGGAGTTGATGCCGCAGCCCGAACCAGTTTCGGTGCAGGTTGAAGGAGTCGCAGGTGCGGCCATCATTATTGAATCATCCCAACAGAAGACAGCATGACTATCTATAGCAAAATTGTTGGTACCGGCAGTTATTTGCCGCCCAAACGCGTTACTAATCACGACCTTGCGGTGCAATTGGCCGAGAAGGGTATTGAGACCTCCGACGAGTGGATATTTTCGCGCAGCGGTATCTCTGCGCGCCATTACGCAGAGCCCGATGTCCAGTCCAGCGATCTGGCTGTTGCAGCATCAAGGCAAGCCCTGGAAATGGCAGGCATGACCGCCAACGACATTGATCTGATCATTGTTGCGACCTCGACTCCCGACTATTTTGGCGGCTTTCCCAGCACCGCATGCGTGGTGCAGCAAAAGCTCGGGATTACCACCGGCGGCGCAGCATTCGATGTGCAGGCAGTGTGCAGCGGTTTTGTGTATGCGGTATCGATCGCTGACGCTTTCATTAAGGCGGGGACACACAGGAACGCACTGATCATTGGCACTGAAGTGTTTTCGCGCATCTTGAATTTTGACGATCGCACTACCTGCGTATTGTTCGGTGATGGCGCTGGCGCAGTAGTGATGACCGCTTCGCAGGAGCCGGGAATTCTGGCGACCAAGCTGCATGCCGATGGCCGTTACACTGATATCCTGTGCGTTCCGGGTAAAGTCACCAGTGGTGCGGTTGAAGGCAGCGCCTTTTTGTATATGGATGGTCAGGCGGTGTTCAAGCTGGCGGTGTCGGTGCTGGAAAAGGTCGCCACCGAGGCGTTGCAGATCGCCGGTATGCAAGCTTCAGAAATCGACTGGCTGATTCCCCATCAAGCCAATATTCGTATCATGCAAAGCACCGCCCGCAAGCTCGGCCTACCCCCGGAACGTATGGTGGTGACGGTCGATCAGCATGGGAATACTTCGGCAGCGTCGATTCCGTTGGCGCTGGATAAGGCGGTCCGCGACGGCCGCGTCAAACCTGGCCAGACTGTGATGATGGAGGGCGTCGGTGGTGGTTTTACCTGGGGCGCCATCTTGGCAAGAATGTGATTCGCATCGTGTAAACTGGGCGATTCGCTCTTGGCATTGCGATTTGATTGCGAAAGTTGGCGGTTCCCGACATTTCCGATTTATCTCGCCTTCATCAATTTAATAAAACCGCATAAATACGTATGATTAAATTCGCATTTGTTTTTCCTGGTCAAGGCTCGCAAGCGATTGGCATGTTGAATGGTTTTGCCGATAACCGGATTGTTAAGGATACCGTTGCTGAAGCATCGGAAGCGCTGCAGTTCGATCTGGGTAAATTGATTGCCGCAGGACCAAAAGAAGATCTGGATTTGACCACCAATACCCAGCCGGTGATGTTGACGGCTGCGGTGGCGTTCTATCGCGCCTGGTTAGCTGCGGGCGGTAAAGCGCCGGCATTGGTTGCTGGTCACAGTTTGGGTGAGTACTCGGCGCTGGTCGCTGCCGGTGTGATGAATTTTAAGGATGCGGTGCCGCTGGTACGTTTTCGCGCCATGGCAATGCAGCAAGCCGTGCCGGTCGGGCAGGGCGGTATGGCTGCGATTCTCGGTTTGTCGGATGAGGAAGTGCGCGCAGTCTGCGCAGATTCAGCGCAGGGCGAAGTGGTTGAGGCGGTGAACTTCAATGCACCTGCCCAAGTTGTGATCGCCGGTCACAAGGCTGCAGTCGAACGTGCTTGTGAGGCAGCCAAGGAAAAAGGTGCGAAACGTGCCTTGTCATTACCAGTTTCGGCCCCATTTCACTCTTCATTATTGAAGCCGGCTTCGGATCGTTTGCGTGAATATATGCAAAATCTGACTTTCGCGACGCCACAGATTGCCTTGATTAATAACGTCGATGTGGCAAGCCCCCGTGACGTTGCTGCGATTAAGGATGCGTTGGTGCGGCAGGCTGCCAGCCCGGTGCGTTGGGTTGAAACGATCCAGAAAATTGCAGCCGAAGGTGTAACTCACGTTATTGAATGTGGTCCGGGCAAGGTTCTTGCTGGCTTGACCAAGCGAATTAATGGCGAGTTGATTGGTGATTCTATTGTCGATCAGGCGTCTTTGGACAAAGTGTTGGCATCGCTCAAATAAGTTACCTAAATAAATATAACAAATATGCAAAATTCGAATTCGCAAAATTTACAAGGCCAGGTGGCGCTAGTCACCGGCGCTTCACGTGGTATTGGTCGGGCAATTGCACTGGAACTGGCGCGTCAGGGGGCAAAGGTGGTTGGTACCGCTACTTCGGAGGCTGGCGCAACTGCGATTACTGAGTATCTGAATGCCAGTCAGGCTGGTAGTGGCAAAGGCGTAGTTCTCAACGTCAATGATGCACCTGCTTGCGCAGCCGTGGTCGATCTGGTGCAAAAAGAGTTCGGCAGCCTGTCGATTTTGGTGAACAATGCCGGTATCACGCAGGACCAGTTGGCGATGCGTATGAAAGATGAAGAGTGGGATGCGGTGATTTCAACCAATCTGACCGCTGTCGCCCGGTTATCACGTGCGGTGTTGCGTGGCATGATGAAAGCCAAGCATGGTCGCATCATTAACATTACCTCAGTGGTGGGTTCGGCCGGCAATCCAGGGCAAATGAATTATGCTGCCGCCAAAGCCGGCGTCTCTGGCATGAGCAGGGCTTTGGCGCGCGAGATAGGTAGTCGCAACATTACGGTGAATTGCGTAGCGCCTGGCTTTATCGACACCGATATGACCAAATCCTTGAGCGAGCAGCAAACCGCAGGATTGTTACAGCAAATCCCACTGGGGCGGCTAGGAGCGGCAGAGGACATCGCAGCTGCCGTCAGTTTCCTGGCGTCAGCGCAGGCCGGTTATATCACGGGCACTACGCTGCACGTGAATGGCGGCATGTATATGAGCTGACCCGTAGTTGGCTCAAGTCGCATGTGAGGCTTGGTTGTAGTTTTCAAGCGGACAATTTTCAGCCATGCCTGGATCTGAGAAGTAAATTTAGAAGTAATTATTTAAGTGTTTTTGGCAGAAGTTGGCTAATTCTTAACCACCGATGCTAAAAGTAAATTTTCTCTGCGCAAACCTGCTAAAATGCGCGCACTTTCTGTAACCTAACAACTGGAGGCATCACATGTCTGATATCGAACAACGCGTTAAGAAAATCGTCGCTGAACAACTGGGCGTCGCCGAAGCCGACATCAAAATTGAGTCGTCGTTTGTGGACGACCTCGGTGCGGATTCACTCGACACCGTTGAATTGGTGATGGCATTGGAAGACGAGTTCGAAATGGAAATTCCTGACGAACAAGCTGAAAAAATCACTACTGTGCAACAGGCTATTGACTACGCCAAGGCACACGTCAAAGCGGCCTAAGCCAGCTTTGAACGCATTCAGGAGAACCGTTTGAGCCGCTCACGTGAACGCCGTGTTGTGATAACTGGCCTGGGTTGCATTTCACCGGTCGGCAATACCATTGCCGACGCATGGAGTGCAGTCACCTCAGGAAAATCAGGTATTGCAACCATCACCAAGTTTGATGCTTCTGCTTTTTCTACGCATTTTGCCGGAGAAGTAAAGGGTTTCAATGTCGAGGAATATATGCCAGCCAAAGAGGCGCGGCATATGGATACCTTTATCCATTTTGGGATGGCAGCAGGGATTCAGGCGATGCAGGACAGTGGCCTCGAAGTCACCGACGAAAATGCTGAACGTATAGGCGTCATTATTGGATCCGGTATCGGTGGCTTGCCACTGATTGAAGAAACGCATGCGGAACTGGCCAGTCGCGGTCCGCGCCGCATTAGCCCTTTCTTTATCCCGGCTTCAATTATTAATATGATTTCCGGTAACCTGTCAATCAAATACGGTCTGAAAGGACCGAATCTGGCGATAGTTACCGCTTGTACTACCGGTTTGCACTGTATTGGTCAAGCCGGGCGCATGATTCAATACGGCGATGCCGATGTCATGATTGCCGGTGGCGCAGAGTCGAGTGTTTCACCGCTCGGCCTCGGTGGTTTTGCTTCAGCGCGGGCATTGTCGTCGCGTAATGATGATCCTGCGACTGCATCCCGTCCATGGGATAAGGATCGTGACGGCTTCGTTCTGGGTGAAGGTGCTGGTGTGTTGGTACTCGAAGAGTACGAGCATGCCAAAGCCCGTGGCGCCAAGATTTATGCTGAACTGCTCGGCTTTGGCATGAGTGGTGATGCTTATCACATTACTGCGCCCAACCTCGATGGTCCGCGTCGTTGCGTTGCCTCAGCACTGCGTGATGCTGGCATAAATGGTGATCAGGTGGAGTATTTGAATGCGCATGGTACTTCGACACCTTTAGGTGATCAGAATGAAACCAATGCGATCAAGGCAGCTTTTGGCGATCACGCTTACAAGATGGTGGTCAATTCGACCAAGTCGATGACTGGTCACTTGTTGGGTGGTGCTGGCGGTCTTGAGTCGGTGTTTACGGTGCTGGCTTTGCATCATCAGGTATCTCCACCGACCATCAATATTTTCAATCAGGATCCAGAATGTGACCTCGATTTTTGCGCCAACACAGCGCGTGATATGAAAATCGATATTGCGGTCAAAAACTCATTCGGCTTTGGCGGTACCAACGGTACGCTAGTTTTTGGTAAAGTCTAAGCTGCTCCGTATATACTCAGTCAGGCGTCAGATGACTTTTGACTGAGCATTCTAATGACTGTTCCCACACCCGGCCTGACGCCAGTTAATTCCACGATGTCGATTGCGGTATCGGGGCTGGTTCTGCCGTCCGCAAGCTTGTTCGTCATGGTCACAACGTTATGTGTTGCTGCCGCCTCGATTGGTATTTTGGTCAGCTTGGGTGTTGTTGGTCATCTTGAGCCGATTTTCAATGCAGCGATTGGGGTTGGTAGTGTGCTATCCAGCATGTGTGGCTGGTTTGGTTATCGACGCACTAGTCGACCAGTGCGCATCATGATTTCTGGCAACGGTCAGATTCGAATTATAGAAATGGCATCAGCTGTTGCCGACGCCGCTCAGGCCCCGGTTACGGCGCATTTGCTCAGCGGCTCCACGCTCTGGGCTCATTTACTGTTACTGCGTTTTCAGTTGGATAATGGACGGATTAAGTCCGTCGTTATACTGCCTGATTGTGTTCCTGAGGATATTTTTAGGGCCTTGTCTGTAGCGTGTCGCTGGGTAGCTTCGCGCGGGCATGCAATTGGCCCAGAGAAAGTGAGATATGCCCAGTCTATTGATTGAACTTATTGCATTGTACTCTGTCCATGTTTCGGTCATGCGCGTATGTTGCAAAAACAAAGGGAATGGGGATTGACGACAGAACGCGAAATTGATCAACTGCTTGTCGAGCGCGTGCAGCGTGGTGACAAAAAGGCGTTCGAGCTATTGGTGATTAAATACCAACGTAAGCTTATGCGCCTTGTGTCACGGCTGGTACGCGATCAGGCAGAAGCTGAGGATGTTGTGCAGGAAGCTTTTATCAAAGCTTATCGAGCACTACCCCAGTTCAGGGGCGACTCTGCGTTTTATACTTGGTTATACCGGATTGGTATTAACACGGCCAAAAATTATTTGGTAACCCAAGGACGCAGGGCGCCGACCTCTACGGAATCAAATTCTGAAGAAGCAGAAACTTTTGACGACGGCGAGCAACTAAGAGATATAAATACTCCTGAATCCTTGCTTGCGACCAAGCAGATAGCCCAAACGGTCAACGTCGCAATGGAGGCTCTGCCAGAGGAATTGCGGACTGCAATTACTTTGCGTGAGATTGAGGGGTTGAGTTATGACGAGATTGCGGAAGCAATGGGATGTCCGATTGGTACTGTACGTAGTAGGATATTCAGAGCAAGAGAAGCTATCGCAGAAAAGTTGAGGCCGTTGCTGGGTACGGCCATCGACAAACGTTGGTAAAAGCGAGATAGCGGTTTTTCGGGAACGAAGGGGTTGGCCAGGTTTTAACTAGGTGACTTATGAATACCAAAGAAATAACCCAAGAGCAGATTTCTGCCTTGGCTGATGGTGAGTTGTCCAATGCCTATGTGGATATGGCACTGGCTGCGTTGCGCCATAACGAGGGGCGTGCTACCTGGGATGTCTATCACCAGATTGGTGACATCATGCGCTCGGATGACATGGCGCTGAGCCTGAGTCCGGATTTTGCCGCGCGCATGTTTGCTCGGCTGGATGCCGAGCCGGCGATGATTGCGGCGCCGTTGGCGGTTGTGCCGGTTGCGGTGGAACAGATTGTAATAAATGAGGGTTCTGCTGCAATCGGCAAGCGTTCGATGAGACGTTTCGTACTACCGAGTATGGCAGCGGCGGCGGCGGTGGCAGCGGTGGCATTTATTACTGTGCCGCAGATGATGGGTGTCAATAACCATTCGGCGAATCCTGCGATGCTTTCTGCGGCGCAAATGACGCTAGCATCCACTTCGAATGTTAATGTCGGCTATGGAACGCAGATGATGGTAGCTTCGGCTGCAGATACCGAAGTACTGCGTGATCCGCGTATCGATGATTATTTGTCGGCACATCAGCGTTTTTCTCCTTCCCTTTATAGCACTGCGCAATACGCACGCTCCGCCACATTTGCCATTGATGCTGATAAATAATATGCGGCAGGCCAAGGTCCTGCTTAGGTTTTTTGTTGTTCTGTCGACCTTATTCGCGCTTTCCGCGCAAGCGGAAGGTATTGGGACTGAGAAACTTGCGGACAATCATGAAGCCCAGACCCTTTTGAAAAGAATCCAGTCCGCGGCTCAAAAGCTTAATTATTCCGGTACGTTCGTGTATCAGCAGGCGAGCCAGATGCGCACTTCGCGCATAACGCATCTGTTGGAGGGGCATAATGAGGTTGAGAAGTTAGAGGTGCTGGATGGCAAACCGCGTGAATATATTCGTCACAACGAAGATGTCACTTGCTACATTCCTGAAACCAAGACACTGCTGGTTGAGAAGCGTGTCACTCAGGATGTATTTCCGGCGATATTGGCCGCCATTCCGAGTGATCTCACCGATTATTACAATGTGAAATTGGGTGAGGTTGGCCGGGTTGCCGGCCACGATTGCCAGGCTGTGCTGCTCGAGCCAAAAGACAAAATGCGTTACGGCTATAAACTTTGGGCAGAGAAAAATACGGGGCTGTTGTTGCGTGCGCAAACACTAAACAATAAAAACGAGATCGTTGAACAGATTTCGTTTACCGAGATTGGTATTGGTAACATCGAGCGTAGTCGCGTAAAGTCCAGTTTTGGGAATACCAGCGGCTGGCATGTCGAGCGTACTGCGATGAGCCCGACCAACCTGAACGAATGGTTGGTTACCGGTATGCCACCTGGCTTCAAAAAAGTGCGTGAGCTTAAGCGTGTTGTTATTGACACGCCAGCGCAAAATACCGGTGTTGCGCCAAGTCGGCGCGAAGTATCGCAAATTGTATTTTCCGATGGTTTGGCTGCCATTTCGGTATTTATTGAACCTGGAAGTCAAAGTCGTACCGAAGGCTCCATGCAACAAGGTGCCTTGAATATCATCGGGAAACGCCAAGGTGATTTTTGGCTGACGATTGTCGGTGAAGTGCCTGCCGCAGCAATTCGGCAGGTTGCCAGCTCGATTGAACTCAAAAGCAAATAAAACTCTATGAAAATGGTCTGTTCCGCACGTCATGTTCTGTCGGCACTCGCTGTAGGTGCGACTGTCTCGTTTGTTGCTCCAGTCATGCTCGACATGACGCCGGCAGCGATTGCTGCACCGATGGCCGGTTTGCCGGATTTTACCGAGATCGTTGAAAAAACAGGTCCGGCGGTTGTGAATATTCGCACCACAGAGAAAGTCAAGACCGGCGCGACCTCAGGCGAGCCTAGCGATGATGAAATGCAGGAGTTTTTCCGGCGCTTCTTTGGCGTGCCGCCGAACGGTGCGGGTAAGCAGGCCCCAGCTCCCAGGGCTCGTAAGCCTGATGGCAAGCAGCAACCGGAAGAAGTGCCGCGCGGTGTCGGTTCAGGTTTCATTATTTCCGCAGACGGCTACATCATGACGAATGCCCACGTGGTCGATGGTGCGAGCGAAGTGTATGTAAAGCTTACCGATAAACGTGAATTCAAAGCCAAGGTGATTGGTGCTGATAGCCGTACCGATGTAGCGCTGCTGAAGATTGAAGGCACTAATTTGCCGCGCCTGACGATGGGTGATTCTGACAAAATCAAGGCGGGGGAATGGGTGTTGGCGATCGGTTCACCCTTTGATCTGGAAAATACCGTCACTTCGGGGATTATTTCTGCGAAGGCGCGTGACACTGGCGACTATTTGCCATTGATTCAAACCGATGTCGCAGTAAATCCCGGCAACTCTGGCGGCCCGCTGATAAATATGCGCGGCGAAGTCGTCGGTATTAATTCGCAGATTTACAGCCGCTCTGGCGGCTTTATGGGCATTTCATTTGCAGTGCCGATAGATGAAGCAATGCGTGTTTCCGAGCAGCTCAAAGCTTCGGGTAAAGTGACCCGTGGCCGTATCGGTGTCCAAATTGGCGAAGTGACCAAAGAGGTCGCGGAGTCTCTGGGACTGCCGAAAGCGCAGGGCGCGCAGGTCGAGCGGGTAGAAGCCGATGGTCCTGCTGCCAAGGCTGGTGTGCAGGCCGGGGATATTATCCTGAAATTTAATGGCGCAGCGATTGAGAAAGCTAACGATTTACCGCGCATGGTCGGTAATATCAAGCCGGGTACGCGCGGTACGCTGACGGTCTGGCGCAAAGGTGCAAGTCGCGAAATCCCGCTAACGGTCACAGAAATGAAGGCCGACAAGGAAAATGATGCGACCGACGACAAAGGCGATGCAAAACAGAGCCAGGTGGCGAACGCATTGGGTTTGATTGTCAGCGATCTGAGCGCAGCCAAGCGGAAAGAATTGCAAGTTGACTCAGGTGTGCTGGTCGATTCGGTCGAAGGAAGCGCGGCGCGGGTTGGCTTGCAGGTTGGCGATGTGATTCAGCGCTTGAACAACACAGACGTTAAGGATGCCAAGCAATTTAACGCTTTGGTTGCCAAACTTGAGTCGAAGAAAATGGCAGTAGTTCTGGTGCGCCGTGGTGAGTCGTCGCAGTTTGTGCCGCTACGTCCGAATAATTGACGTTGCCAGCTGAAGTGCATCGTAACCAGGTATGACCAGATTTATGATGTGATAAAAGCTGCAGGCCATTAGGTTTGCAGCTTTTTGTTTTTATGAATTAACTTGTTTTCTGCTCGGCCTATTTGCTCGGTATTGGCGACGCTACCAGCGTGAAGCGCCAGCGGAAATGGCAGCGCTATCTTTATGGGTTCTTATGTCAAAAATCCGGTTTACCTTGTATGGGCGTTCTTATTGTCATTTATGTGACGACATGCTGCAGGCACTATTAGCATTGCGCGCTGTTGACGATGCGGGCAGCGATGGTCAATTTAGTGTTGAGCAGGTCGACGTGGATAGTGATCCAGAGTTGGTCGCTTTATACGACGAGTTGGTTCCGGTGCTACTTGGCGCTAAAGCTGCTCAGGCGCCGGTGCAGCTATGTCATTATTTTCTTGATCAGGACAAAGTGATGGCATTTTTAGCTGCTTAAGACATTATCTTATTTTTGCATAATTGATAATATTCACGGATTCCTGGCAACCGGGCTGTGAGATACATGATTTGTGGCATACCCCCGCTGTTTCGGTCTGATTCTGCCTGCTTTTGGTTTGTCTCCATATAAGTGGGGAATATACTAATGGGGGTATATTGAATCGGCAGGTTTGTTGCCGATCCATCAGCCAGAACCGGCTTGCCTCTGATTTGTCGGCTTTCCCCTCTGAAATCCGGTAAAATGGCGTCATTGAATAACCTGTCATAAAAGGCGCTCGCCTGGGCGACAACGGCCCGGCTCAGAGCGCCTTTTTTGTAATCGCATTGCCTCGACGAACATCAATGAACAACATTCGTAATTTTTCCATCATCGCTCACATTGACCACGGTAAATCTACCCTGGCGGACCGCATCATCCAGTTTTGCGGCGGCTTGTCTGATCGCGAAATGGGGGCACAAGTACTCGACTCGATGGATATTGAGCGCGAGCGGGGTATTACGATCAAGGCACAGACTGCAGCGCTGTCGTACAAGGCGCTGGATGGACAAATCTATAATCTGAACCTGATCGATACGCCGGGCCATGTCGATTTTAGCTACGAAGTGAGTCGCTCGTTATCGGCATGCGAAGGTGCGCTGCTGGTGGTCGATGCATCGCAAGGCGTCGAAGCGCAAACCGTTGCCAACTGTTACACAGCGCTGGATCTTGGTCTCGAAGTGGTGCCGGTCCTGAACAAGATCGATTTGCCAAATGCTGATCCGGAGAACGCCAAGGCAGAAATCGAAGATGTGATCGGCATTGATGCCACCGACGCGGTGCAATGTTCGGCCAAAACCGGCCTGGGTGTGCGCGAAATTCTGGAAACCATCATCGTCAGAGTGCCGGCACCTAAGGGCGATCCGGACGCACCTTTGCAAGCCTTGATCGTTGATTCCTGGTTCGATAATTATGTCGGCGTGGTGATGTTGGTGCGTATCGTGAACGGCACCTTGCGCCCTAAAGACAAGATTCAGCTGATGGCCGCCGGCTCGCAACATTTGACCGAAAGCATAGGTGTGTTTACACCGAAATTGCAAGTCCGCGAAACGCTGTCCGCTGGTCAGGTGGGCTTCATCATTGCCGGTATTAAAGAACTCAAGGCGGCCAAGGTCGGCGACACCGTAACGCTGGCGAGCAAGCCTGCCAGCGTGGCGTTACCTGGCTTCAAGGAAGTCCAGCCGCAGGTGTTTGCCGGCTTGTTCCCAGTTGAGTCGAATCAATATGACGCGTTGCGTGACTCGCTGGAAAAACTCAAGCTGAACGACGCCGCATTGCAATATGAGCCGGAAGTGTCGCAGGCGCTAGGTTTCGGTTTCCGTTGCGGTTTCCTCGGTTTGCTGCACATGGAAATCGTCCAGGAGCGACTCGAACGCGAGTTCGATATGGACTTGATTACCACTGCGCCGACAGTGGTCTACGAAGTCGTGCTGCGTGATGGCACCGTCCTGATGGTCGACAATCCGTCGAAAATGCCGGAGCCAACCAAGATCGAAGAAGTGCGCGAGCCGATTGTGACCGTTAATCTGTACATGCCGCAAGAGTATGTGGGGTCGGTAATTACGTTGTGCACTTCCAAGCGCGGCGTGCAAATCGACATGAATTACCACGGCAAGCAAGTCAAGCTGATCTATGAAATGCCGATGGCCGAAATTGTGCTGGATTTCTTTGATCGTCTGAAATCGACTTCGCGTGGTTATGCGTCGATGGATTACGAGTTCAAGGAATACCGTTCAGCCGATGTGGTCAAGATCGACATGCTGATTAACAGCGAAAAAGTCGATGCTCTGGCGATTATTGTGCATCGTTCCAATAGTAACTATCGTGGCCGTGCGGTCGCTGCCAAGATGCGTGAACTGATTCCGCGTCAGATGTTTGATGTGGCGATTCAAGCGGCAATCGGCGTGAATATTATTTCGCGTGAAAACGTTAAGGCGTTGCGCAAGAATGTGCTGGCTAAATGTTATGGCGGCGATATTAGCCGCAAGCGCAAGTTGCTGGAGAAGCAAAAGGCCGGTAAGAAACGCATGAAGCAGGTGGGTTCGGTGGAAATCCCACAAGAAGCATTCCTGGCAATTTTACAAGTGGATGAAAAATGACATTGCAATCAATTTTGGGAAATTTTGCGTTAATTCTGTTTGTGTTGATGGTGGTGACAGGCATTATCTGGTTCCTGGATCGGTTTTATTTGCGTGCGCAGCGTCGTGCCAAAGCCGATGCGGCGCTTGCAGCGTTTGACGCACGTAATGTTAAATTGCGTGCTGAAGGCATCAAACTGGAAAACAGTGGTCGTGCCGAACTGGAAGCCAACTTGTTGCGTCAGCCGACCTGGGTCGAGTATTCAGGCAGCTTCTTCCCGGTTATCGCCATGGTGTTTTTCCTGCGTTCATTTTTGTATGAGCCGTTTAAGATTCCATCCAGTTCGATGGTGCCAACGCTGTTGGTCGGCGACCTGATTCTGGTCAACAAGTTCACCTACGGCATTCGCCTGCCGATCATCAACAAGAAAGTGATTGAAGTAAACCACCCGCAGCGCGGTGATGTCATGGTGTTCAAGTATCCTAAAGACCTGTCGCTGGATTACATCAAACGTGTGGTCGGCATTCCTGGTGATAAAATAGTGTATAAAAACAAGCGCTTAACGATTAATGGGAAGCCACTTACCTATACAGCGCTGCCGGACTACCTGAATGAAGACAGCTTGAGCTACTCCGAGCAATTTAAAGAAAATCTATCAGGTGTTGAGCATAAGATAGCGGTGGTCGAGCAAGCTCTGCCAATCAATCTGGGTGGCGTACAGGATTTTCCAGACAAAGAAAACTGTTCTTATAATCAGAATGGCTTTGCCTGCACCGTTCCCACTGGACAGTATTTCATGATGGGGGATAATCGGGATAACAGCGAAGATAGTCGTTACTGGGGTTTTGTGCCGGATCAAAATATTGTCGGAAAAGCATTTTTGGTGTGGATGAATCTGGGTAATTTGAAACGCATTGGCACCTTTTTCAACTAAATCATTTCAATAAGCTACAGGCGGGAGTCGGGGAATGACAAAAATTTCCAGGAAATCGTGGAAGCAGCAACAGGGTATTACGTTGTTTGGCTTGATCGTTTGGGTAGCGATTCTCGGATTGATTGCGGTGCTCGGAGCAAAAGTTGTTCCGACAGTAATTGAATATAATTCGATCAAGAAAGCGATTGCCGCTGTCAAGGTCAAGGGTGGTACCGTAAAGGAAATCCAGAACGGATTTGATCGTCAGGCCGATGTAGGTTACATCGACTCAATTCATGGCAAAGATCTGGACATTACCAAGAATGGCGACGATATTGAAATCAGTTTCGCTTATCAGAAAAAGATCCCGATTGTTGAACCAGTCAGCCTGTTGATTGAGTATTCCGGAACAACCGCTAAATCATCTACCAAGAAAGCCATCGATTGATGGAGTAAGTCGCAGATCAAATGGACCTCATGTTATTGCAAAATCGGCTAGGCCACACCTTCAAGGACGCTACGTTATTGCAGCAGGCCTTGACGCATCGCAGCCATAGCACTTTGCATAACGAACGGTTGGAGTTTCTAGGCGACTCGATCTTGAATTGCGTGGTCGCATCGCTGCTATTCGATCGCTACACCAAGATCGACGAAGGCGATCTGTCGCGCGTGCGTGCCAATCTGGTCAAACAACAATCGTTATATGAGATCGCGCAACGCCTCGAATTGTCGCAATTTTTGCGGTTGGGTGAGGGCGAATTGAAGTCTGGCGGCTTTCGTCGACCTTCAATTCTGGCGGATACTCTGGAAGCGTTGTTCGGCGCGATTTTCCTCGATGCCGGTTTCAATGTCGCACGCGATGCAATCCGTGCGCTGTACATCCCGATTCTGGATACCGTTGATCCGAAGACATTGGGCAAAGATGCCAAAACGCTGTTGCAGGAATACCTGCAGGGCAAAAAAATCGCGTTGCCGCAATACAATGTGGTCGCCACCCATGGCGCCGCCCATAACCAGGAATTCGAAATCGAATGCCTGGTACCAAAATTGGAAATTCAAGTATTCGGTACTGGCGGTAGTCGCCGTGCCGGCGAGCAGGCAGCCGCCAAGTTGGCACTGGAAGCAGTACAACAGGCCTTCGTAAAAGTACCCGGTGCAACCCGCAAAAGTAAGCCGCGAACTTCGCAGCTGAAACTTGCCGGTATTGCCACAATCCAGCCTGATGCACCTGCTGACGCAGCAAGTGCGGTCAAGCCATCGACCAAGGAAGCAAGCAAGAGCGAGCCGGTGAAGCATGCTGCCAAGGCGGCTGCACCCCTTGCGACCGGCGCGGCACCGGCTGGTGCCAATGGTGAAATTCCGGCGGCGACCTCAGCAACGACAGCTACGGCGGCGGCAACGGTAGCCGCCAAGGTGACTACCGCTGTGCCATTAGCAGAACCCAATACCTCCCCACTTACCGCGAGTAAATCGAAAACCGCATGACAGATTCCGTATCCCAGGCACCAGCAACAGACTTTCGTTGCGGCTATATTGCTATCGTTGGCCGTCCCAACGTCGGTAAATCGACGTTGATGAACGAGCTGATCGGTGCCAAGGTCAGCATCACCTCGCGCAAAGCGCAGACCACGCGACACCGTATCACCGGCATTCAAACCTTGCCGGATACGCAGTTTGTGTATGTTGACACGCCCGGCTTTCAGACGCGTCATTCGAATGCATTGAACAAAACGCTGAACCGCACCGTGACAACAACGCTGACCGCGGCCGATGTCATCCTGTTTGTGATTGAGGCAGGCACTTTTGGGCCGGCCGACCAGCAGGTACTTGAATTGTTGCCGGCCAGCGTGCCATGCATACTGGTGATCAATAAGTCGGATCGGGTCAAAGACAAGGCCGTATTGCTGCCGTTTGCGCAAAAAATCGCGGCGCTGCGTGATTTTGCAGCGGTGGTGCCGGTATCGGCAAAGCTGCGTTTTCAATTGGAAAATCTACAAGCCGAAACACGTAAATATCTGCCTGCGAATCCGCCGATGTTCGGCGAAGACGATATTACCGATCGGAGTGAAAAATTTTTAGCCGCTGAAATTGTGCGTGAAAAGTTGTTCCGCTTTGTTGGCGATGAACTGCCTTACACCAGCACCGTCCTGATCGAAAAGTTCGAGGTTGAAGGTGATTTGCGGCGCGTGTTCGCGGCAATTCTGGTTGAGCGCGACACCCATAAATCAATGGTAATCGGTCAGAAGGGGGCGCGTCTGAAAGATATTTCGACACAATCCCGCCTGGATATGGAGCGTCTGTTCGGTGGTCCGGTTTATCTGGAAATCTGGGTCAAAGTGAAATCCGGCTGGGCCGATAACGAAGCCGGACTGCGCGCCTACGGTTACGAGTAATACTGACGGCATGAACGCTATCACTGCCGCCGCGGCTGTCGATGTGGTGTCCGCGCCACTGGTGCGGCAGCCCGCAGCGTTGGATCCTGAAATTCCTGGGGTCGCTCAGACTGTTATGAGCGACCGGCAGCGTTCCGCTGCAATTATCCCTACCGCTTCCAATCTTCACAATCTTCAACGCGCTGCCGCCACCAGCGGCGGTAAAGCTACTCCCTCCACCATTGTTAAGCGCAGCAGTCGCCCGTCGGCAGAATCGCGGATTGCGGCGCAACCCGGCTTTGTTTTGCACAGTTATCCGCACCGCGAAACCAGCCTGATTCTCGACGTCTTTACGCGCGATTACGGCCGTATTGCTTTGGTTGCCAAGGGCGCCAAGCGACCGTTGTCGAAACTGCGCGGCGTACTGCAGACCTTTCAACCGCTATCACTCAGCTGGAGCGGAAAATCCGAAGTCCGTACATTGACCGCTGCCGAATGGGTCGGGGGCATGTTGCCATTGGAAAAATCAGCGTTACTGTGCGGCTTTTATCTGAATGAGTTGCTGGTGAAACTGTTGGCGCGCGATGACCCGCATCCGGCTTTATTTGATCACTATGTTGCGACGCTGAACCAGTTGGCGCATCAGGAACCGGCACCGATCGTGCTGCGCAAGTTCGAACGCGCGTTGCTCAAGGAAACCGGCGTCTCCGGCGATTTTACGATGTGTACCAGCAGCCGGCAGCGGGTCGAACCCGAGCTGCTGTATGTGGTTGATCCGGAGCGCGGGCCGCGGGCGGCGCGGATTTCCGATAGCTGGCCAGCGGTCAGCGGCAAGACATTGCTGGATATGGAGCGCGAGGATTACAGCGATGCAACCACGCAGGCGCAGAGCAAAGTATTAATGCGTTTCTTGCTGGCCTATCACTTGGGCGGCGCACCATTGAATACGCGCCAGATTTTGATCGATTTGATGCAGTTGTAAGAAAATAAAAAAGCCAATGAAAAATTTCCCATGGTCTTCTCTGGCAGCCGGCTTTGTCACCGTATTGGTCGGTATCACCAGTTCCGCAGTCATCATTTTTCAAGCGGCGGCCGCCGCCGGTGCTACGTCGGCGGAAATCAGCTCATGGATGTTGGCGCTCGGCATAGGCATGGGGATTACGTGTATCGGCCTGTCATTGCGTTATAAGACGCCGGTAGTCACGGCTTGGTCGACCCCGGGTGCAGCGCTATTGGTCACCAGTCTGGCTGGCGTGCCGATGTCTGCCGCGATCGGGGCTTTCCTGTTTTCGGCGGCGCTGATCACATTGTGCGGTGTGACCGGTTGGTTCGAGCGTGCCATGGATAAAATTCCGCTATCGATTGCGGCAGCGATGCTGGCCGGTATCCTGGCGCGTTTCGGCATGGATGTTTTTGTCGCCATGAAACTGCAATTCTTGCTGGTGTTCGCCATGTTTGTTGCTTACCTTTTATGTAAGCGCCTGCTGCCGCGCTACGCCATCATTGTCGTGCTGGTACTCGGGACAGCTGTTGCTGCGACGCAGGGGCTATTGCATTTCGAAAATTTTCATGTGGCCTTTGCCAAGCCGGTGTTTACCGCGCCGACATTTTCATGGGCTACTTTGATTGGAGTGGGGATTCCATTGTTCGTGGTCACGATGGCGTCGCAAAATGCACCGGGGGTCGCGGTCATCCGTGCTTCCGGCTACGACACTCCCGTTTCGCCACTGATCACCTGGACCGGTGCGATGAATTTTGTGCTGGCGCCATTTGGCTGTTTCTCCCTGAATCTGGCGGCGATTACTGCCGCGATCTGTATGGGCAAGGAAGCCCATGAAGATCCGGGCAAACGTTATTGGGCCGGCATCGCCGCCGGTGTTTTCTATTTACTGGTGGGGGTATTCGGTGCCACCGTGGGGGCGCTATTTGCCGCATTTCCAAAAGAACTGATATTGGCGATTGCCGGACTCGCGCTATTCGGCACGATTGCCAATGGCCTAACGGTGGCGATGTCGAACGACCGTCAGCGCGAGGCCGCATTAATTACTTTTCTTGTAACCGCCTCGGGCGTGTCGTTATTCGGTATTGGCGCCGCTTTCTGGGGACTGCTGGCTGGCGCGCTGGCGCTGTTTGTGTTGAGCTGGCGCCCACGGGCTGCTACTCAAACGCCGACAGGGGATGCGGTAGGTGCCGCGCCGCTGTCAACATCGTCTTTGTCATCGGTGCCAACTTCTTTGCGTCAAAATTAATGACAGAGTTTGTGCGTGGCTGTACCGTTGAGTCGTCTACCAATTTAATCCGATCTTATAAATAATCTGATGAGCTACCTGAATCCCACATCGACGGTCATCGACCTCGGCATCAACATTGACCATGTCGCGACATTGCGCAATGCGCGTGGTACCACCTATCCCGATCCGTTGCGGGCTGCATTAGAGGCTGAAGAGGCGGGGGCGGACGTGATTACCTTGCACCTGCGTGAAGACCGTCGTCACATCAAGGATGCGGATGTTGAAATCATCCGTCCGTTGTTGCGCACACGGATGAATCTGGAAGCGGCAGTGACGCAGGAGATGATTGACTTCTCCTGCAAAATCAAACCGCAGGATTCTTGTCTGGTGCCAGAACGCCGCCACGAATTGACGACCGAAGGTGGTCTCGACGTTGTCAAATATTTCAGTCAGGTGCAGTCCGCGGTGCGCCAACTGCAAGCGGAGGGGATACGCGTTAGCCTCTTCATCGATCCAGACGCAGATCAAATCCAGGCCGCGGCGGAAGTCGGCGCGCCAGTCATAGAACTCCATACCGGACGCTACGCCGAAGCCCATACCGCAGTCGAGCAGCGCCGCGAGCTGGAACGCGTGCAGCGCGCGGTGCAAGAAGGCGTCATGCGTGGTTTGAAAGTGAATGCAGGCCATGGTTTGCATTACACCAATGCGCAGGCGATTGCCGCGATTCCCGATATCGCCGAATTAAATATCGGTCATGCGATTGTGGCGCATGCGGTGTTTGTCGGTTGGAAAGCCGCCGTCAGTGAAATGAAGGCTTTGATGGTTAAGGCCCGCCTGGGAAACAGTTAAAAGAACCTTATGATTTACGGTATTGGCACTGACATCATCCAGATTTCACGTATTCAAGCGGCACTGTCGCGTCATGGCGATCGCTTTGCCGAAAGAATTCTCGGCCCGCAGGAACTGGCGAAATATCATCACCGCAAAGCCAAGGTCGAGGCCCGCGGCATCCGGTTTTTAGCGACCCGTTTTGCGGCGAAAGAAGCATTTTCCAAAGCCATTGGCATTGGGCTGAAAATGCCGATGACCTGGCGCGCCATGCAAACGCTGAATGCTTCCAGTGGCAAACCTGTCGTCATCACTAGCGGTGTGCTGGAAGAGTTCATGCAAAAGCACGGCTTGACTGCTCAGGTGTCAATTACCGATGAAGTGGAGTATGCAGTGGCTTTTGTCATCGTGGAAAAAATATGAATAGTGTGAACGCAAGCAACGGCAACGATAATCGGCAACAATTCGGCCCCGTCATGCTGGACGTGGCCGGCACCAGTCTGACCGCTGATGACATTCGCCGTATTCAGCACCCACTGACTGGCGGCGTGATCCTGTTCACCCGGAATTTTCAGGATCGCGCGCAACTGACTGCGTTGACCGCTGCAATCGATGCAGCGCGCCCCGGTGTATTGATTGCGGTTGATCATGAAGGCGGCCGGGTGCAACGTTTCAGAACCGATGGTTTCACCCGTTTGCCGGCCATGCGGCGGCTCGGGGAGTTGTGGGATCGTGATGTATTGGTTGCGACCAAAGCAGCAACGGCGGTCGGTTTTGTACTGGCCGCGGAATTGCGTGCCTGTGGTATCGATCTGTCGTTCACGCCGGTGCTCGATCTTGATTTTGGCGAGTCGAGCGTGATTGGCGAACGCGCCTTTCATCGCGATCCGCGTGTAGTGACCTTGCTGGCAAAGAGTCTGAGCCACGGCCTTAAGCTGGCAGGGATGGCGAACTGTGGAAAACATTTTCCCGGCCATGGTTTTGTGCAAGGCGATTCACACTTGTCGATTCCACTGGATCAGCGCACCCTGCAGCAGATTATGGATGAGGACGTGAGGCCGTATGACTGGCTCGGCATGAGTTTGTCGGCAGTGATGCCGGCGCACGTGATTTATCCGAAGGTGGATAAGCACTCAGCCGGATTTTCAAAAAAATGGCTGACAATTTTGCGTGAAGAAATTGGTTTTAATGGTGTGATTTTTAGCGATGATTTGAGCATGGCCGCTGCCGGTTCCGCCGGTACCGTGCTGGATGGCGCCAATGCAGCGCTAAAAGCCGGTTGCGATGTTGTCCTGATCTGTAATTCGCCGGAGAAGGCGGATGAGTTGCTGGCCGGATTGAAGCCGGCTGCCAGCGCTGCCAAAGCGACGGGCCTGGCGACCCTGATGCCGCAGAGCGTCGCGCTGGATTGGGACGCATTGCACAAGGACGCGGAATATGTGGCGGCGAAGAAGCTAGTTGCATCGTTAGTTCCGGCTTGACCCGTAGAATCGTTGCTTTGGTAGAAATTTTGCATAATGACTGACCCCGTTGTCCCTGAGCCACGCGCGATTGTGCTTGAGACCGTCGCCAAACTGCCGAATCTGCCCGGCGTGTATCGCTATTTCGATGCCGCTGACAATATTTTGTACGTCGGCAAAGCGCGCGATCTGAAGAAGCGCGTCTCCAGTTATTTTCAAAAGAATCTCGCCAGCCCACGCACCGCCATGATGGTCGAGAAAATCGCGCGACTGGAGACCACAGTCACGCGGAGCGAAGCAGAGGCGTTGATCCTTGAAAACAATCTGATCAAGACTTTGCAGCCGCGCTACAACATTCTTTTTCGCGACGACAAGTCGTATCCGTATCTGAAGATCAGCGGCCAGGAATATCCGCGCATGGGATATTACCGTGGCGCGGTCGATAAAAAAAATCAATATTTCGGACCGTTTCCAAGCGCGTGGGCGGTCAAGGAATCGATGCAGATCCTGCAGAAAGTATTTCTGCTGCGGACCTGTGAAGATTCGGTTTTTGCGAATCGAACGCGGCCTTGTCTGCTGCACCAAATCCAGCGTTGCAGCGCGCCTTGCGTGAATCTGATCAGTCAGGAAGATTACGCAGTCGATGTCGACAATGCGGCTAAATTTTTGCGCGGCCGGCAAACCGAAGTGATGGCGGCACTTGAACAAAAAATGCATGCGTTTGCTGCCGAGCTGAAGTTCGAACAGGCCGCAGTGGTGCGCAATCAAATCGGCGCCTTGTCGCGAGTATTGCATCAGCAGAGTATGGAGGTCGTTGGCGATAGCGACATCGATATTATTGCGGCTATCGTTCAGGGCGGGCGTGTCTGCGTCAATCTGGCGATGGTGCGCGGCGGCCGTCATCTCGGTGACCGGGCGTATTTCCCGACGCATGTCGAAAGCGCCCTTGCCAGTGCTGAAGAGGCGATTGACATCGCCGTCATGAAGGCGTTTTTGGCGCAGCATTACATCGATACCTTTATTCCCGGTACGCTGATCCTGAACCTTGCCATCGACGAACCGGCGTTAATGCTGGCATTGATGGAGCAATGCGGACACCGTATCAACCTGGTGTTTCAGCCGCAGGGCCAGCGTCGCCAGTGGCTCGACATGGCACAGAAGGGGGCCGAGATTTCGCTGACGCGATTGCTGTCGGAGCAGGGCTCGCAGCAAGCCCGCACACGGGCGCTGGTCGATGCGCTGGCACTCGACATCGCAGATATCGATACCCTGCGCGCAGAGTGTTTCGATATCAGTCATACCTCCGGTGAAGCAACCCAGGCATCGTGCGTGGTGTTCCATCATCACGCCATGCAAAATGGCGAGTACCGGCGCTACAACATCAAGGACATTACACCCGGCGATGACTACGCGGCGATGCGTCAGGTCCTGATGCGGCGCTACGAGAAGGTCGCCAGCGGCGGCGGTACGATGCCGGACATCGTGTTGATTGACGGCGGTAAGGGACAGGTTGAAATGGCCCGGCAGGTGCTTACTGAACTCGGTCTGGATATCGGCCTGATCGTCGGCGTTGCCAAAGGCGAAGGACGTAGGGTTGGCCTGGAGACACTGATCTTTGCGGATGACCGTGCACCGCGTGAACTGGGCAAGGAGTCCGCCGCCCTGATGCTGATTGCACAGATTCGGGATGAGGCGCATCGCTTCGCCATCACGGGCATGCGGGCCAAGCGGGCCAAGGCGCGCCAGACCTCGCGCCTGGAAGAGATAGAGGGCGTCGGTGCCAAACGCCGTCAAAAACTGCTGGCGCGCTTTGGTGGATTACGCGCGGTGGCGGATGCCAGCATCGAGGATTTGGCGTCGGTAGAAGGTATTTCACGACAGCTGGCTGAAGAGATTTACCGCCAGTTGCATTGACCCTTGGCTGTGGTTGAAAAGTTGATTGCGACAGTTTGTGCGTGTTTTATTTCACAACTGCGGCATACTCCTAGATAATCAGCGCTTGGTCACCTAGCAATAACATCCATTTATATCTATGCCATTTAATATTCCTATCCTCCTGACTTGGCTACGCGTCGCTTTGATTCCGCTGGTGGTGGGTGTTTTCTATCTTCCTGATTTTGGATTTTCCCGTACTGATATCGGACTTGCATCTGCCATCGTGTTTATCGTGGCGGCTTTAACCGACTGGTTTGACGGCTTTCTTGCGCGTCGCTGGAATCAAACGTCGGCGTTTGGCGCTTTTCTGGACCCGGTTGCAGACAAACTGATGGTGGCGGGGGCTTTGCTGGTACTGGTAAATCTGGACCGGGTGAGCCCGATCATCGCCTTTATCATCATCGGTCGTGAGATTACCATCAGCGCTTTGCGCGAATGGATGGCGCAAATCGGTGCGTCGAAATCGGTAGCCGTCAGTTCTCTGGGGAAAATCAAGACAGCCGCACAAATGATTGCGATTCCGATGTTGCTGTATTACGGTGATTTGTTCGGTTTCAATATCCGTTTTCCTGGCCATGTGTTGATGCTGGTGGCGACAGTCTTGACGGTCTGGTCGATGTTCTATTATTTGCGCAAGGCGTGGCCATTGATTAAAGAAAAAGCGCAGTGACAGCGCAAAATTTTCAGAGAGATTTTTGTAAATCGCTTGACATCAATTTCAAACCATCTATAATGGCGTCTCTCTAGTTGATGCCGCAAAACAACGCAGCGGAGATCAAAGAAAATGCGGGAGTAGCTCAGTTGGTAGAGCGATACCTTGCCAAGGTATAGGTCGAGAGTTCGAGCCTCTTCTCCCGCTCCAAATTCAAAAAGGAAGCTCAAAAAGCTTCCTTTTTTAATGTCCGGGCTAGCATCCTTTGACTACGTCAAGAGATGCAAAAGTAGCACAACGTGCTTGTGATTTAGCGGTTACAATACGCCCCTTGGCGGGGTAGCAAAGTGGTTATGCAGCGGCCTGCAAAGCCGTAGACGCCGGTTCGATCCCGACCCCCGCCTCCAATTTTTTAACCAAAGACTTACACGCTCTTTGGTTTTTTCAATGTAACGGTCTGGCTAACGGAATTTTCAGCCCTGACCGGTTGCACCAGATCCCCCGACGTTTGCTTCAATATTTGCTGCAGTCATTCTTTCAATTGAATGGCACAGCAGATTTTGCGCGCCCGCAAGGTTTCCTGATCTTGGTTGCAGGCCCCAAACTGCAAGCGAATGCCCCCGATTCCGCGCTCTTTTGCTTAGTCTTCTGCATTGTCCCTCGCGCTTTTTCAAACTGGTTTCCGAAGTAGCCAAACTTCTTCAATGGCTGCCTATCTGGATTGGCCCGGATAGCAGGTTTTGATCACGCGCCTACGTCGTTCAGATCAACGTTTATTCAACTTAATAATTAGAGTAATCTAAGGCGTTTTTCGTTACTTTGTCCACATGCAATGGGACCTCTAGTCTGCCATGCAACTTTAACAAGGTGTCGGCGACATATTGCGTGCCAATCCGAAGTTGGTTGGGACCGCAATGCGGGCGGAGTTGGCGTTGAATATCATATCTCGATCTTGGAGTACTGGATTGAGATAGGTGATGTACGTGGAACGAGAGAGTTACTTTATTTAAGCTTAGAAAGAGGAATAAACATGACCATTGCAAGAGATGTTGTGATCGTTGGCGCAGCACGTACCGCGATCGGAACCTATGGCGGTTCGCTGAAGGATTTTTCGCCATCTGATCTGGGGGCCATTGCCGTCAAAGAAGCGTTTGCACGCGCCAAGATTGATCCCGTTCAGGCCGGTCAGATCGTGTTCGGGAACGTGATCCACACCGAGACGCGGGATATGTACGTTTCGCGGGTGGTGGGCATCAACGCCGGTATGGGCAAGGATTCTACGGCGCTGACGCTTAACCGGCTGTGCGGCTCGGGCCTGCAGGCCATCATCACTGCTGCCAACGCCATCCAGTTGGACGAGACCGATATCGCAGTCGGCGGCGGCGTCGAGTGCATGAGCCGGTCGCTGTATTCGGCGCAAGCAGCTCGCTGGGGCGCGCGCATGGGTGATATCAAAATGGTCGACATGATGGTTGGCGCATTGTCGGATCCTTTCGGTGCCGGTCACATGGGTATCACCGCTGAAAACGTCGCAGAGAAATACGGCATCTCTCGTGCGGACCAGGACGCGTTCGCCCTCGAAAGCCAGAAGCGTGCGGTTGCTGCCATCGCCGCCGGTCGCTTCACGTCCCAGATCGTTCCGGTCGAAATCAAGACGCGCAAGGGAGTCGTACTATTCGACACTGACGAATACCCGAAGGCCGATACCACCATGGAGTCGCTGGCCAAACTCAAACCGGCGTTCAAGAAAGAGGGCGGTACAGTCACCGCCGGCAATGCTTCCGGCCTCAACGACGGCGCCGCAGCTTGCGTGCTGATGGAGGCTGGCGCTGCCGCCCGTGCCGGCCTGACGCCACTTGCACGTTTGGTTTCCTATGCGGTGGCCGGGGTTGATCCATCCATCATGGGGACCGGCCCCATTCCGGCAGTCCAGCTGGCATTGAAACGTGCGGGCCTCAACCTCAATGACATGGAGGTGATTGAATCGAACGAGGCGTTCGCGGCGCAGTCGCTGGGGGTTTGCAAAGGACTGGGCCTGGATCCTGCGCTGACCAACGTGAACGGTGGCGCCATCGCGCTCGGGCATCCGCTCGGCGCCAGTGGCGCGATCATTACCATCAAATGCCTCTATGAGTTGATACGCACCAACAAGCGCTATGGTTTGATCACCATGTGCATCGGTGGCGGTCAAGGTATCGCGGCGATCATCGAACGTATCTGATGATGCGTTGCGGCTGATCGGAAGTGTGCGGTACTCCTGCCAAGGAGTGCCGCAGCACCGGATTCCGGCATATCAATAATTAGTCCAGGCTGGCTGTTTTAGTTCTTGATTTAAAAGACTCTTTTACTTTTAGCAAAAAGTCTTTATAATTCGGCTCCTCGAAGCAGATTCGGTCTGCAAGGCCGTAAGTACCAGTTCGAAATGGTGCCCGCTTCAAGTTTTTTCAAATCAGGTGTTGTGTTTTTTCATAGGGCTGGTATAATTCGGTCCTTCGCTAGTTAGCTTTAAGTATGTTTTGCAAGGTGTCAGCAAAACATAGCCGATACAAGAGTAGATTCACCTTTCGCCGAGGTCACTCTCCAGATAGGTTTGGATTTCGGGAATCTCCTCCTGTATCGGTAAGCAAAGGTTATGCGGGAGTAGCTCAGTTGGTAGAGCGATACCTTGCCAAGGTATAGGTCGAGAGTTCGAGCCTCTTCTCCCGCTCCAAAATAAAAAAGGAAGCCCACAAGGCTTCCTTTTTTATTGTCTGAATTTTTATACACTTCAATCTTCTTTCCCTCCAAAACTCTGTAAGGTAGCGCGGCTACTCAGCGCCAGCACTGCTATTGCCTCCCCCAGAGTTTAGTTTTCCAAGGGTGACGTAATATAGGCCTCAGGTAATTGTCCGATCACCTGGGAGATTGTCATGGCTGAAAACATCACCAAGTTCAATGAAAGTTACACCCGCGAAATCAGCGGCGAGTATTTTGAATATCAGGTTGAATACACCGCCGGCGAACATGTCGAATGGTGCGCCAGCGTGTACCACGACGCCGTGCTGAAAGGCAAGCCAAGCGGGTCGATCGCGAGCAATACGCTCAAGGACGATGCGCTGAAACAGTACCTCGTCAGCTGCATCGAAGGGATGATTGAAAGCGGTCTCGGCATCGAAGAGTAGATAGAGATGGCCCCGTTCGTGTGGACAGAATCCGGGACCACCTCAGCCTGGTTATTTACACGTTACTTATGGTCAGCCAGCAGACTCAGCGCCTTGGCAACGCCGGCACCGTAAGCCGGATCGGCCTTGGTGCAGTTGGCAATATGCCGCTCCTGGATTTCTTTCGCAGCGCCGCCCACAGCGCGTGCCGTGTTGTCGAATAACACCTGCTGCTGGGCTGGCGTCATCAGGCGGAACAGCGCACCCGGCTGCGAATAATAGTCGTCATCGACCCGATGATTCCAGTGATCGGCCGCCCCTTCGAGCGCGAGCGGCGGTTCGGCAAAGTCCGGCTGTTCCTGCCATGCGCCCTGGCTGTTCGGCTCGTAGCCGATGGTGCCGCCGCTATTGCTGTCGACGCGCATGGCACCGTCGCGGTGATAGCTATTGAACGGACACTTCGGCGCATTCACGGGGATCTGATGGTGATTCACGCCGAGCCGGTAGCGTTGCGCATCGCCATACGAAAACAGACGCCCTTGCAGCATCTTGTCGGGCGAAAAACTGATGCCGGGAACCACGTTGGCGGGAGAGAACGCCGCTTGCTCGACTTCCGCGAAATAGTTCTCCGGATTGCGGTTCAACTCCATCACGCCGACTTCGATCAATGGATAGTCCTTGTGCGGCCAGACCTTGGTCAGGTCGAAGGGATTGATGTGATAAGTGCCGGCTTCTTTTTCCGGCATGATCTGGATAAACAGTTTCCAGCGCGGGAAATCCCGCTTCTCGATACTGTCGAACAGATCGCGCTGCGCACTCTCGCGGTCCGACCCAACCAGTGCGGCGGCTTCTGCGTCGGTCAGGTTTTCGATGCCCTGCAATGTCTTGAACGTGAACTTGACCCAGTGGCGCTGGTTCTGCGCATTGATGAAACTGAAGGTGTGGCTGCCGAAGCCATGCATATGCCGGTAGGAACGCGGCAGGCCGCGATCGCTCATCACAATCGTGACTTGATGCAACGCTTCCGGCAGCAAAGTCCAGAAATCCCAGTTGTTGTCGGCACTGCGCAAATTGGTTTTCGGATCGCGCTTGACGGCCCGGTTCAGGTCCGGGAACTTCAGGGGATCGCGCAGGAAGAACACCGGCGTGTTGTTGCCGACCAGATCCCAGTTGCCCTCTTCGGTATAAAACTTCAGCGCGAAACCGCGGATGTCGCGTTCGGCATCGGCCGCACCGCGTTCGCCGGCGACGGTGGAGAAACGCGCAAACATCTCGGTTTTTTTGCCAATCTCGGAAAAGATCCTGGCTTTGGTGTATTGGGTGATGTCGTGGGTGACGGTGAAGCTGCCGTAGGCGCCGGAGCCTTTGGCATGCATGCGGCGTTCAGGAATGACTTCGCGGTCGAAATGGGCCAGCTTCTCGAGAAACCAGACATCTTGCAAGAGCGCCGGTCCGCGCGCTCCGGCAGTCTGGATATTCTGGTTGTCGACGACCGGCGCGCCGGCTGCAGTGGTTAGCTTTTTCATGGGATTCCTTTCGAGGTACGGGAGGGAAGTCTCTGATGATCATTATTGGCGATATCAATAAATATATAAAATTAATTATATTTACTTAAATAATAGTTTTTATTGATTGACGACTAACTCGCCATGATTTGGCATTATCGCCATATGGAAAGTTCAGTAATCATTACTTTCGGCAAATTAATGTGATTTGATCGATCTGAAAAAGCTAACTCATGACTTTGACTATCCGGCCTGATCCAGCAATCCTTGCGTGCGAATGAAGGCGACCACTTTTTCGACGCCGTCGCCGCTGCGCAGATTGGTAAAGATGAAAGGGCGGTCGCCGCGCATCCGCTTGGCATCGTGCGCCATTACGTCGAGATTGGCGCCGACATACGGTGCCAGATCGGTCTTGTTGATGATCAGCAGATCAGAACGGGTGATGCCGGGGCCGCCCTTGCGCGGGATTTTTTCACCGCCGGCGACGTCGATCACGTAAATCGTCAGATCGGATAATTCCGGGCTGAATGTCGCCGCCAGGTTGTCGCCACCGGATTCCAGCAAAATCAGGTCGAGATCAGGGAAGTCAGCGCTCATGCGGGCAATCGCTTCGAGATTGATCGACGCGTCTTCACGGATCGCGGTATGCGGGCAACCACCGGTTTCGACACCCATCAGGCGCTCGGCTGGCAAGGCATTGGCGCGCAACAGGATTTCCATGTCTTCTTTGGTGTAGATGTCGTTGGTGATGACCGCCATCTCGTAATCATCCCGCATGCTTTTGCATAACATTTCGCACAGTGCAGTCTTGCCGGAACCGACCGGGCCACCGATGCCTACGCGTAGCGGATTGGAAGTTGTGGAGTTGCTCATAATGAAAATCGCTTGAATAAAATTGTTAAATAATCGGGCGGACAGGAAGATCAGGAACGATACAAACGGCTAAACTGCTGTTCGTGTTGCATGGATAGCAGCGACAAGCCGGGCGACCAGTTGGACAGATCGTCGTCGGCCAGCTGTTGCGCATGTTCGGCGGCGCGTTGCAGTTCGGGCTGCAACGACAGCAATAGGCGCTGACCGGAGACCTGGCCGAGCGGCACCGATTTGACGCAGACCAAAACCTGATTTTCGGCCCAGGAAAACAGCATGCCGAGCAGTGCGGCCTCATGCGGTACCTGCAACGCTACCGATGCGAACGCGAATGCGGTGGGCAGCGGCAGTTCCGGCTGTTCCTGCAAGATGCGCAGCAATGCCGCATCGCCAATCTGCAGATCAAGCACCAGCTTGCCGAGCGAATAGCCCATTTGTATGGTCTCGGCACGGAACTCCGCAGTATCGCGCGCAGCAATAAAACGCTCGGTCCAGATGCCCACAGCATTCGCATCGCGGCAAGCAAATGCCTGTAACAAGCGCCACAAAATCGGGGCTTCAAAGTGGGCGACGACGTGCTGCAGGTTGTCGACAATCCAGGTCCGCGCCGAGCTTTGATCTTTTACCAGCCCTTGTTCAATTGCCGATTCAAGTCCTTGCGAATAGCTATATGCGCCGATCGGCAGCGACGGGCTGGAGAGTTGCAGCAGATGGAGCAGGGCGGTCGCTTGCATGGTGACGGTCAGCGGCTTAGTTGGTCGGTTCCGGCATATCGCCGGGGCGATGGATTTTCTGGCGCAACGGGATTGGGGCCAGCAGGCCTTCGTGCTCATGATGACCGCCGCCGTAGGCGCCTGCTTCCGGTTCGAATGCCGCGAGCTGTTCAGTGACGGTCGCGCCGAGGCCTTCCAGCATTTCCTTCAATACCGCATCTTTGCGGATCCGCAGGAAGCCGTCGCCGACTTGCGCCTGCGTATGGCGATTGCCGAGGTGGAAGGCGCAACGCAGCAGGGCTAGCGAGGTAGCGCATTCGACCCGATAAGTTGCCTCATCGGCGGCAAGAATTTTGATTACCGCTTGTCGTCCCTGATCGTCCTGGCCGCTGATCAGGTCGCCATGGCGCAGCACGGTACCGCGCACGGTGAACACGCCAACTTCCTGACCCGAGGTCAGGTTGGCGCGCAGACGGCTTTTTTCGCGCAGGTCGTAGGGCAATACCAGTTCGCCATCAATCTGGTCGGCATGGTCTATTTTTGTATTCAGCGTCAGCATGGGATTTTTTCTAAATAATTTTCTGGGGTGTTATCTGATGCGCTGATGTTGCGCAACATCAGGTCGTCAAAATAAAAAGTAACGCTGCGCCATCGGCAAGATGCTGGCCGGTTCGCATACCAGCAGTTCGCCGTTGGCGCGTACTTCGTAAGTTTCCGGGTCCACTTCCATGTGCGGCGTGGCGCCGTTGTGGATCATGTGATGCTTGCGCAAGTGGCGCATGTTTTTGACTGCCACCACAGGTTTATTCAATTTCAGCAGGTCACCGATGCCATCGTCGTACGCAGCTTGCGAAATGAAGGTCAGCGAGGTTTTGAGGCCGCCGCCGTAGGCGCCGAACATCATCCGGTAATGGACTGGCTGCGGCGTTGGGATCGAGCCGTTCGGGTCGCCCATTTGGGCGGCCGCGATCATTCCGCTTTTCAGGATCATGGACGGTTTGACGCCGAAGAAAGCCGGTTTCCACAGTACCAGATCGGCGATCTTGCCGACTTCGATGGAGCCGACCACATGGGAAATGCCATGCGTGATGGCGGGATTGATCGTGTATTTGGCGATGTAGCGTTTGGCTCGGAAGTTGTCGTTGCGGCTGTTGTCTTCTGCCAGGGAACCGCGCTGGGTTTTCATCTTGTGCGCGGTTTGCCATGTGCGCATGATGACCTCGCCAACCCGGCCCATCGCCTGCGAGTCGGACGACATCATGCTGATTGCGCCGATGTCGTGCAGGATGTCTTCTGCCGCAATCGTCTCGCGCCGGATACGTGATTCGGCAAAGGCGATGTCTTCGGCAATCGCAGGATCGAGGTGATGACAGACCATCAGCATGTCGAGGTGTTCGTCGAGTGTGTTGACGGTATACGGACGGGTCGGATTGGTGGAGGACGGCAGCACGTTGCCTTGACCGACTGCAGCGATGATGTCCGGCGCATGGCCGCCCCCGGCACCTTCGGTATGAAAGGTATGGATGGTGCGATCCTTGAATGCGGCCAGCGTATGTTCCAGAAAGCCGCCTTCGTTTAAGGTATCGCTATGAATCGCCACCTGCACATCCATGCGGTCCGCCACACTCAGGCAATTGTCGATCGCTGCCGGTGTCGAACCCCAATCCTCATGCAGCTTCAGGCCGATGGCGCCGGCGCGCACCTGTTCTTCCAGCGGCGTCGGCAGGCTGACGTTGCCCTTGCCCAGAAAACCCATATTCATCGGGAAGGCATCGGCCGCCGACAGCATCGCATGCAAATGCCACGGCCCCGGTGTACAGGTAGTCGCGGCGGAGCCGACCGCCGGTCCGGTACCGCCGCCGAGCATGGTGGTGACGCCGCTCATCAGGGCTTCTTCGATTTGTTGCGGGCAGATGAAATGGATGTGCGTATCGATGCCGCCGGCGGTCACTATCATGCCTTCGCCGGCGATGATTTCAGTCGCTGCACCGATCGCCATGGTCACGTCAGGCTGAATGTCGGGATTGCCGGCTTTGCCGATGGCGGCGATCTTGCCGCTCTTGAGCCCGATGTCGGCCTTGACGATGCCCCAATGGTCGAGGATCACGGCATTCGTGATGACGGTGTCCATGACATCTCTGTGATTGCGTTGCGACTGGCCCATGCCATCGCGGATTACCTTGCCGCCGCCGAATTTGACTTCTTCGCCGTAGGTCGCGTAATCCTTTTCGATTTCTATGAACAACGCCGTGTCGGCCAGGCGGATGCGGTCGCCGGTGGTGGGGCCGAACATTTCGGCATAGGCCTGGCGGGAAATTTTGCTCATTTCAATTCTTTCTTTATCGGCGCTTGTTTTTCCGTTGGTTTTTCTTCCAGTGCACCCATCACTTGTCCATTGAAGCCATAGACCTTGCGTGAACCTGCCAGCGCCACCAGCTCCACGCTGCGCGTCTGCCCCGGTTCAAACCGCACGGCGGTGCCGGCGGCGATATCCAGCCGCATGCCATACGCGTCTGCGCGGGTGAACTGCAAGGCTGGATTGGTTTCATAAAAATGGAAGTGCGAGCCGATCTGAATCGGCCGGTCGCCGCTGTTGGCGACCGTGATGGCGGTGGTTGTGCGGCCGACATTGAGTTCGATGTCGCCGTCTTCGATCAGCATTTCGCCTGGGATCATGGGGATGTCCAGTATGTAAAATTAGGGAATCGGGTGATGCACGGTCACCAGCTTGGTGCCATCCGGGAAGGTGGCTTCGACCTGAATGTCGGGAATCATTTCCGCGATGCCGTCCATCACGTCGGCGCGACTCAGGATTTTGGTACCGTCCGACATCAGTTCGGCCACCGTCCTGCCATCGCGCGCGCCTTCCATGATCGCTGCGGCAATCAACGCGATCGATTCCGGATAATTTAGTTTCAGGCCGCGCGCCTTGCGTCGTTCTGCCAGCAGGGCGGCCGTGAAGATCAGGAGCTTGTCTTTTTCTCTGGGGGTCAGTTCCATCGGCTTCTTTCTATGTGTTTTGTCGATTATCTTGTAATTTGTCTCGCAAACTATCTTGCAATCGCTACATCAGGTATTCCAAATCCGTGGTACCACGGCTTCGCGTTCCAGTAACTGCGGCCGGATTTGTTGCCAGGCTTGCGTCATCCACTGTCTGGCAAGTTCGCTGGAATGCCCGAGAAAGCGCATCACCAGTACGGATTTTATCTGCGTTGCACCAATACTGGCATGACCGTTTGTCAGGTCGCGGGCCGACTCGCGCAAGTTGTTGACAATGTTGCCTGGCAGTACTTTTCCGACGGCAATCAGGGTCGCACAGACGGTATACCCAGCCAGTCCCAACGGGCTGCTCATGGCGGCAGTGCCACCGTGCAGCGCGCCTTGTTCAAACCAGAGCAGCTTGCCGCCGCGGTGGATGCTGGTGCGTTGCACAATCTTCCCGGCGTCAAACGACTCGCCGGAAGCGGTGCGGCCGAAGCACAGTATTTCGCCGCCGATGTAGCGCGCATCGGCGGCCAACTCGACCTGGTGATCAAGTGTTACCGCGGCATGGTTAAAGAAAATGGTTTCCTGCGGCAGCCACTCAAGCGCCGCATCTTCAGCGACGCGTAGCCGCACCTGCTGCTGCGACAGATTGCCGTTGGCTTTGTACCATTTGGCGGCTCCGGGTGTCGTGATGAGCGCATGCGCCGCCTTGCCGACGTCGGCGGTAATCGTCAGCTGGTCGCCGCCCACTACGCCGCCGGGCGGGTGGATGATGATGGCGTGGCAGACGGCAGGATGTTCCGGGTAAAGCGGTTTTTGTATCCGCAACGGGCCGAAATGGCTACGTTCGATCAGGCGTGTCGTGCCGCGATCGTTGGCAAAGCCCAGGGTCAGGCGCGCCTGCCACGGGGCGGGCGGGTTTGCCTGTTTTACCGCAGCTGCGACTGCGCCTGACTCTTTGGTCGATGCGGGGAGAATGGGAAGGGGAGTATCAACAAATTTCATGCCCAGCACTATACTGCCAAGTGCCGTTTCACGCTTGCATCGTCCATTTGCGCTTGCGACCCCGCTGCGACTACCTCTCCGCGCGATAGCACAATAAAGTCATCGGCCAGTTCACGGGCAAAGTCGAAGTATTGTTCACACAACAGAATGCCGATGTCGCCGCGTTCGCGCAGCAGGCGGATCACGCGGCCGATGTCCTTGATGATCGACGGCTGTATGCCTTCGGTGGGCTCGTCTAGAATGATCAATTTCGGCTCCGCCAGCAAGGCCCGCGCAATGGCCAGCTGCTGTTGCTGACCGCCGGACAGATCGCCGCCGCGTCGCTGCAGCATCTCTTTGAGCACCGGGAACAGTTCGTAGACTTCCGCTTTGATGAGCGCAGCTTTCTTGCCGGATTGGGTTGCCATGCCCATCAAGAGGTTCTCTTCCACCGTCAGGCGGGCAAAGATTTCACGTCCTTGCGGCACATACGCGATGCCTAGCGCTGCGCGCTGGTGCGGTTTCAGCCTGGTGATGTCACGACCTTCCAGCATCACCTTGCCGGTGGCGCTCGGCAGCACGCCCATCAGGCATTTCAGCAGCGTGGTCTTACCGACGCCGTTGCGCCCCAGCAGGCTCAGGCATTTGCCTTTTGCCAGCGTCAGCGATACGCCCCGCAAGGTGTGCGAGGAGCCGTAGTATTGATTGAGTTGATCGACGTTTAACATGTGCATTTATCCTCGATGGTTGTCGTCGTTCAGCGGCCCAGATACACCTCGATGACGCGCTCATCGGCTTGCACCTCCGCCATCTTGCCTTCGGCCAGCACGGCGCCTTCATGCAGCACCGTGACTTTGCCTTGCTGCGCGATTTCGCTCACGAAACCCATATCGTGCTCAACCACCATAATCGAATGTTTGCCGCGCAATTCATTGAGCAATTCGGCGGTGCGGGCGGTCTCGGCATCCGACATGCCCGCCACCGGTTCGTCCAGCAACAGCAACTGCGGCTCCTGCATCAGTAGCATGCCGATCTCCAGCCACTGCTTCTGGCCGTGGGAGAGCAGCCCGGCCAGCCTGGTTTCCTGACCGTTCAGACGTATCAGTTTCAGAATCTCATCGATCTTGCCGAGCTGTTCCGACGACAGGCGCGCGAACAGCGTGGTTCTGACGCGCTTGTCCATTTTCATCGCCAGTTCCAGGTTTTCGAATACCGTATGCTGTTCGAACACGGTCGGACGTTGAAATTTGCGGCCGATGCCGGCGTGCGCGATGTGATATTCGGTGAGCTTGGTCAAGTCGATGGTCTGGCCGAAAAACGCGGTACCGGAAGTCGGCCGGGTTTTACCGGTGATGACGTCCATCATGGTGGTCTTGCCAGCGCCATTGGGCCCGATAATGCAACGCAGTTCGCCTACCGAAATATCCAGATTCAGATTGTTCAGCGCCTTGAATCCATCGAACGAAACGGTAATGTTTTCCAGATACAGGATCGCGCCGTGCGTGGTGTCCACGCCTGCCGGTTTGATCCGCGCGTACGAGGTGCCGTGGTCGGCATGCTGGCGATTGTCGATGTTGCCGGAGCGCTGTCCGGGGTGGAATATTTCGCTCATGCGGCCCCCTTGCCGCGGCCGAATTTCTGTTTCAGTTGGTGCGCTATGCCAAGTATTCCTTGCGGCATGAAGAGCGTCACCGATATAAATATCAGTCCCAGCGCATATAGCCAGAGTTCCGGAAAGGCAGCGGTGAGCCAGCTCTTCAGGCCGTTCACGGTAAACGCGCCGACGATCGGCCCGATCAGCGAGCCACGGCCACCGACTGCGGCCCAGATCACCATTTCGATCGAATTCGCGGGCGACATTTCGGACGGGTTGATGATGCCGACTTGCGGGACATACAGTGCGCCGGCGATCCCGCACAGCACAGCCGAAAGGGTCCAGACAAACAGCTTGAACCAGAGCGGATCGTAGCCGATGAACATCAGCCGCGATTCGGAATCACGGACCGCCTGCAGCACGCGTCCGAGCCTGGAGTTGACGATCCAGCGGCATAGCAGCAAGGTAGCGAATAAAAACAGAAAAGTGATCAGGTACAGCGTCGCCTTGGTCGACGCTGCGGTGAGCGAGTAACCCAGGATGCGCTTGAAGTCGGTGAAGCCGTTGTTGCCGCCGAAGCCGGTGTTGTTGCGGAAGAACAGCAACATGAAGGCGAACGTCATCGCTTGCGTGATGATCGAGAAATACACACCCTTGATGCGTGAGCGGAACGCAAAATAGCCGAACACGAACGCCAGCAGACCCGGCACCAGCACCACCAGCGCCATGCAATACCAGAAGTGATCGGTGAGCGACCAGAACCACGGATAGGTTTTCCAGTCGAGGAACACCATGAAATCCGGCAAGTTGCTTTGATACACGCCGTCCCGTCCGATCGCCCGCATCAGATACATGCCGTGCGCATAGCCGCCCAGCGCAAAAAATACCCCATGGCCGAGCGACAGAATGCCGGCGTAACCCCATACCAGGTCCAGCGCCAGAGCGGCCATCGCGTAGCACATGAACTTGGCGATCAGCGCCACCGTGTAGCTCGAGATATGCAACGCGTGGCCATCCGGGAAGCTCAGATTGAGTATCGGCAGCAGGCATAGAACGATGCCGCAGACGCCAATGCCGGCCCAAGCAGGTCGTGAGAACAGCAGGTTTTTTGCCGGTAAGATTGGCTGCAGCGATCGCAGCGATGTTGGCGTCTTGCCATATTCGAAACGAAGCGGTTTCATTCGATGCTCCTGCCTTTCAGTGCGAACAAGCCTTGTGGACGTTTTTGAATGAATACAATGATGAACACCAGGATCGCAATCTTGGCCAGCACTGCGCCCGCCACCGGTTCCAGGAACTTGTTGACCTCGCCCAGGCCGATGGCGGCGATCACCGTGCCAGCCAGTTGACCGACGCCGCCGAGCACCACCACCATGAAGGAATCGACGATATAGCCTTGCCCCAGATCAGGGCCGACGTTACCCAACTGCGAGAGGGCGACGCCGCCCAGTCCGGCGATGCCGCAGCCAAGGCCGAAGGTCATCATGTCGATCCTGGCGGTGGCGACGCCGACGCAGGCCGCCATGCGGCGGTTTTGCATGACCGCGCGGACAAACAAGCCGAGACGGGTTTTATTCAAGATCAGCCAGACCGCAACCACCACGAATAGCGCAAAGAAAATAATCACGATACGGTTGTACGACAGCACCAGCGAGCCGAGTACCGTGACGCCGCCGGACATCCAGGACGGGTTGGCGACTTCGACATTTTGCGCACCGAAAATCGAGCGCACTGCCTGCATCAGCATCAGACTGATACCCCAGGTGCAGAGCAGGGTTTCGAGTGGCCGTCCATACAACCAGCGCAACACTAAACGCTCGAGCGCGATGCCGACGGCGGCAGTGACAATGAAGGCTGCCGGCAACGCTGCCAGCAGATACGCGTCCAGCGCACCCGGTAGAAAATTGCGGAACAACAATTGACATACATAGGTGGTGTAAGCCCCTATCATCAGCATTTCGCCGTGCGCCATGTTGATGATGCCCATCAGCCCGAAGGTGATGGCCAGGCCGAGCGCCGCCAGCAATAAGACGCTGCCGAGCGAGATCCCGTAAAACACTTTGCCGATGAATTCAATGGCGGCCAGTTGACGATTCAGCGCGCCCAGGGTGCGCACGGTTTCGATCCGTATCGTTTCGTCGGGTTCGATGTAACTGCCATCGGGATTCTTTTCCAACAGCCGTTGCAATGCGGGTTTGATGTTGGCGTTGGTACTGGTAGCGAGCGTCTTGACGGCAGCCTTGCGCAAGGCCGGATCGGTCGCATGCAAGTTGGCGGTGGCGATGACCTGCTGCAGAGTGGCCTGAATGTCCGGATCGCTTTCTTTCTGCAGCGCCTTGCTGATCAGCGGGATTTGGCCCGCATCGGCGTTCTTCATTAAGTCGGTCGCTGCCGCCATGCGCAGCTTGCTGTCGGGGGAAAACAGTTTGAGGCCTGAAAGCGCGCCTTCGACTGCGGCGCGCAGACGGTTGTTGACGCTGATGCCTTCGGCGTCGTCCGGGGTCGGTCCGGCCTGATCGGTGGCGGGATTGAGTGCCGGGTTATCGGTCTTGCTGTCATCGACGATCAGGACCTCGCCGTTCGGTCTGGCATACAGCGCATCGGTATGCAAGGCGTTGAGTATCTTCAGTGCGTCGTCGTTGGCGAGCGCGGCGATCTGGTTGACCGCGGCGATGCGGGCGTCGGGGCTGTCGCCGGCCAGCGGCTTGAGCAGCGCCGCATCGATGGCAGCGTGTGCCAGCATGGTTTGCAGGCACATACTTGCAATGAGAAGGATTTTTCTTGAGATGTTCATTAGTCTGTTTGCCACCGGTTGATGCTAACTGATACGTTTTCCACTGCGTGGATGCAAGCCGTTGGCTGAAGGACTGCTTCAGCCAACGGCAGCCGCTTACATTCTTTGCTTCGCCAAAGAATGTAAGCAAAGGACGCAACGCAACAGCACTGCTGCGGCGAGCCTCAGAGTTTTTGCTTGCCTTCGTTACCCGCGATATACGGGCTCCAGGGTTGCGCACGGATGGTGGTCTTGGTCTTGTTGACGACGTTGAACTGGCCGTCAGCCTTGATTTCGCCGATCATCACTGGTTTGTGCAGATGGTGGTTGGTGGCGTCCATTTCCAATTCGTAGCCTGACGGGGCCTTGAATTTCTGCCCGGACATCGCTGCAATCACTTTGTCGGTATCGGTCGATTTGGCTTTTTCCACCGCTTGCTTCCACATGTAGATACCGACATACGTTGCTTCCATCGGATCGTTAGTCACTACGGTGCTGGCGTTAGGCAGTTTCTTGGCAAGTGCGTAGGCTTTCCATTTTTTGATGAAGGCGGCGTTAGTCGGATTTTTGACGGATTCAAAGTAATTCCATGCGGCCAGATGCCCAACCAGCGGTTTCGCATCGACCCCGCGCAGTTCTTCTTCGCCGACCGAGAAGGCGACCACCGGAACATCGGTGGATTTCAAGCCGGCATTGCCCAGCTCTTTGTAGAACGGCACGTTGGAATCGCCGTTAATGGTCGAGATCACCGCCGTCTTGCCGCCGCCGGAGAACTTCTTGATGTTGGCAACGATGGTTTGATAGTCGGAATGGCCGAACGGTGTGTAAACCTCGTCGATGTCGCTGTCCTTGACACCTTTGCTATGCAGGAAGGCGCGCAGAATCTTGTTGGTGGTGCGCGGGTACACATAGTCGGTTCCCAGCAGCACAAAGCGCTTGGCGCCGCCGCCTTCTTTCGACATCAGGTATTCGGTGGCTGGAATGGCTTGCTGGTTTGGGGCCGCGCCAGTGTAGAAGACATTTTTCTCGAGTTCTTCGCCTTCATACTGCACCGGATAGAACAACAGGCTGTTGAGCTCTTTAAAGACCGGCAGCGCTGACTTGCGCGATACCGAAGTCCAGCAGCCGAACACCACGGAAACCTTGTCCTGCGAGATCAGTTGACGCGCTTTTTCAGCGAATAGCGGCCAGTTGGAGGCCGGGTCAACCACCACCGGCTCCAGTTGTTTACCCATGACGCCGCCGTTGGCATTGATTTCGGCGATGGTCATCAAGGCAACATCTTTCAACGAAGTCTCTGAAATTGCCATGGTGCCGGACAGCGAGTGCAGAATCCCGACTTTGATGGTGTCGGCGGCAAAGGCCGACGGTAGCCAGGATCCGGCAGCAAGTGCAAAAGCGCCTAGCGCGGTGGCTTTCAAAACGGTGCGACGTGACATGATTTAATCCCCCTGAAGTGTCGTGCGTAAATATGAGAGTTCGATCGCTAACTTGGCTAACCACGCAACTGCTTTAGCAGAATGCATGCCAATCGCATGGACCGCTCTTTGCAAGGGTTTCAGGCTTGTCGAATCACTATTTGATGAATCGTCAGGTTATGCAGGCTACCGATGCTTGTTTCGGGTGCAACCTCGACTTGTCAGGGCACCAAGGCGCACCGGTTTAGTGCGGAAGGGGTTGATTTGGAGGCGTGAGGACGCTGAAGGCAGGCGCAAATAAAAAAGACGCCATAGGCGTCAATCGGACGCAACACCGAGTGCACGGCGTTGACGGGGGTATTTCGCGACGGATTAAGACGTCGTCAAAAAGCTCAGCGCAGAAATATCCGATTCATGATCTGCGTTACCGGATAGGCAACCAGGGTCTGGATGACAGGTGGCAAGTCGAGTGGCCGCATCATCATTTTGATGGTCATATCGGCGCGTAGATGGGTGCGCACGGTGGTGTTCATCACCGCGTTGATCGCTTTTAGCCGTACCGGGTCGTCGGCATGCTCAGGTGAGCGAAATCTGAGCACATGGCGTAACGCACATGCGATATCTTCGGCTTTCATTTCCAGCGTGCGGCGGCGCAAGGCCCCGAAGATATGACGGCGGCTGAGGCCTTCTTTTTGGCGCAGACGGCGGAAATAGCGGAAGAAATGTTTGTAATGATTGACTTCATCGTTTGCGATCCGATTGGTCAGGTCTCGCAATACCGGTTCGTCGGTGCTGCGCGCCAGTGCCTGATAGAAGGTGGCGGTGCCGGTTTCGACGACGCAACGCGCAACCATTTCAAGCGCCTTGCTGGGTTCGAGTAGTTCGACTTTGCAATAACGCGAGTATTCTTCCAGAAAATCGTCATAGGCAAGTTGCCAGTCGAACTCCGGCCAGACATGCGCGAGGTAGGCGCGCAGCGCCTGACCGTGCTGTAACTCTTCGACTTCCCAATGGTTGGTTAACCAGTCCGCGATTTCCGGATCGTCGCCGTAGTAGGCAATGAGGTTGTGCGTATAGAGATCCGAGCCGCTTTCGACGAACGATGCGCACGCTACCAGATAGAACAGATTCTCATCGGATTGCAGTCTGGCAACATCAATTTTCGAAAACTCCAGATCGGCAATGGTCCAGTGCGGCGCGCGGTCGTGTTCTTGATATTCTTCGTCCTCGCGGGGTTTATTCATGATCAATCTCTCCAAGCAAGTTAGTGATACTGATACATAATGAAAGCGCATGAATGTTTTCAATGCTGCAAGTAGGACGAAAGCTATTACATTTGGTTCATATTTTCCATTTCACAACGTCAACATATCCCATTCCACAACGTCAACACTACACCATCGCGGCGCGCTGCGTAATTTGTGGCAGCATGCTAGGATGGTTTTTCCATTCTCCAGCCGAACACCAAGTGAGGTCAGCAATGCCTGAAACCAACACTCAGAACAGTCAGAACGATAACGTTGAATACCGTGGTTATGTCATCGTTGCGCAGCCTGCTCAGGGCCATGACGATCTTTGGCACGATGGTTATCAAATTTTCAAAGGCGGCACCCAGGTAGCCAGCCGTAACAATACCGAAAGTGCGCACACCAGCCGTGAAACGGCACGCGACAGCAGCCTGGATTTTGCCAAAATTGAAATTGATAATCTGGTTGCGCTAACCGAGTAGAGGAATCGACACGGCGCAACAGAAGATCCGAGCGTATTTCATGAACCGGAGATGAGCATGAACCAGCCAGCCTTCCTTGACGTGCAAGCGATCAGCTTCGAGCACCGGACGCCGACTCCGGTGCCGGTGGAAGATCCGCCATCGCCCGGCCCGGGGCCGACTCCGGAACAGGATCCGGTGCCGGGTCAGCATCCAAGCCGGGGCCGGAGAGCTGGTCGATAGCGTAAGCCGGCCGGTGAGACGCTGATTGATCAGTTAGAGCGATGGGCCTGCCCGAGCTTTCTTTCCAGCCGGCTTTGGACGCGTTCAAAACAAATGCTCAAGCACCAGTAAATCGCGGCCGCAGCCAGGTAAAGCGGCAATGGCCGAAAATTAACGGCGATGATTTCCTTGGTTGCCAGCATCAATTCTGTCACCGTGATGACCGACACCAGCGAAGTGTCTTTAATTAAACTGATTAACGTATTGCTCATGGATGGCACGGCGATCCGTATCGCTTGCGGCACCACGATATAGCGCAGGGTTTGCCAGTAGGTCAAGCCGATGCTGTAACTTGCCGCCCATTGGCCTTTGTGGACACCGATAATGGCGCCGCGCAGACTTTCTGAAAGGTAAGCCGCCGCATTCAGGCTTAATGCCAGGACGCCGGCTGTCAGCGGCGAAAAATTGATGCCGACACTAGGCAGTCCATAATAGATCACGAAAATCTGCACCAGCAGCGGTGTGCCGCGCATCAGGCTGACATAGATAGTGGCGGGCCACTGGCACGCGCGTGACGGCAGAATCCGTGCCACTGCCAGCGGAAAACCAAGCAGCAAGCCGCCCAGCATCGATGCCAGCGCAAATATCAAGGTGTAGCCGACGCCTTTGATCAAGGTCGGCATCGCCTGCTGCAGTAATTCCAGTAATTCCATAATGTCTCTATTAAAAAATATCCCCGCACGGCGAGTCGGGCGGGGATAGTTGTTGCTGATCAGGAAGACATTCTAAAGCAGCTAGGCTGTTGAAGCATTACCAATACTGTCATTCCGCTGGCATTACTTGGCGGTCGGTGCCTTGCTGACATCGATGCCGAACCACTTGAACGATACTTGCTTGAAGCTACCGTCTTTCAGGATTTCGTCAATCGCCTTATCCAGCGCGGCCTGGAATTTAGGGTTGCCTTTTTGGAATGGAATGCCGATTTTATCGATGTTGCCGATCGGCGCACCGGCTTTCAACGGCAGTTTGGTGTTTTTCAGCAAATAACCGACCAGCAAACTGTCGTTCAATGCCGCGTCTATGCGGCCGCTGGCCAGGTCTGACAGGTACTCCGGCGAGCCAGGATAAGTTTTGATATCAATGCCAGGGACGCTTTTCGCTTTCTGCTCGAAGTTGGTGCCTTGGCCGAGTCCCAGCTTTTTGCCCTTTAAATCCTCCAGGCTGGCGAAGTTGCGCGTCTCGTCCTTGCGGATGATCAGCTGCGCACTGGAGATGGTGTACGGAACGGAAAAATCGAACGCCTTCTGACGCTCGTCCGTAATGCCGACCTGATTGATGATGACATCGTATTTGCCAGCGCCCAGTCCGGCCAGAATGCCGCTCCATTCAGTGGTGGTGAATTCGGTCTTGACGCCCAGTTTGGCGGCGATCAGGTTGGCGACATCGACCTCAAAACCGGTCAGCTGGCCATTTTTCGGATCCTTGAAGTTGAACGGCGGGTAGTTGCCTTCCATCGCCACTTTCAAGGTGCCACGCGCTTTGACCGTATCCAGCAGGTCGGCGGCGAAGGCGCTGACGGCGAGGCTGGAGATCAGCACTGCAGCGGCGATTTTGGTCAGTTTGGACAATGTTGTTGAGGCCATTTTTTATCCTTCGGTCAGGGTTTGTTTTTGATAAAACGTTGCATTGGCTATATTAAGCGTTCTGTCCGGGGAATGTGAAGTAATGGTTTTGTTGTTGGATAGTTGCTTATTTTTTTATCCGGGAAAGTAAAACTTTCCCGTCATTGTTGGCCGTTGCTATTTTTGCTGAGCCAGATTCAGCGTCAACGCTTCAAACCGGCGGTATAGCGCGGCGACTTCCGGGTTCCAATGCTGTAGCGCTTGATACTGCCGCGCGACGGTTGCCATGTCGCCGCGCGCGATGGGCCCGGTCAATGCAGCTGCAGGCCCCAGCCTGAAGGCATTCTCCGCGCTTTCGCAGAGCAGCGGTTCGATCAGCCGTAACGCAACCTCGGGCGCCAAGCCAGCTTCCACATAGGCCTGACGGGCGACGTCGATCAGCGTCACCAGATAGTTCGAAGCGAACACCGCTGCTGCGTGATACAGAATTTTGTTGTCGCGCTGGATGCCGACGCAGTGCGCGCCTATGGCCTCGAAGGCCGGGCTCAGCACGGCGAGGGCCGCAGCGTCGCCTTCGCTGCCGCAGTAAGTGCCGGCGAAGTTGCGGACGACCTGCTGCGGATCGGCAAAGCTGCGGATGGGATGGATGCTGGCGACTGCCGCGCCTTGTTCGGTAGCTGCTGTCAGGGCTTGCGACGACAACGCGCCGCTGCAATGAAAAACAATGCTGTTGCCGGTGAGTTTTCCGCTGGCGGCAAGCGCTGCGCAACAGGCGACGATTTGGTCGTCACTCGCTGCGATCAGGTAAACATCGGCGTGCCGCAGTTCCGCGTAAGCGGTTACTGCGCTGCCGCCGCCAATGAAGTCGCACGCTTGCCGGGCGCTGCTGCGCGAGCGATTCAGGACATCCAGCAGGCGCAAGGTGCGATGCTCGGTCCACAGCCGCGCCAGTGTTTTTCCGAGCTTGCCGCAACCGATCACGCTGAGTGTCGGCAGGATGCCGGCATCCTGCCCGCATTCATCGTCGCAATTGCTTAGTTGTCCAGCTGCTCCAGTGCTTCCTGCTGTTCCAGCCATTCCGCCTCCAGTTGTGTCAGTTCCTTGGCGTAAAACGCCTGGTCGGTCAACAGCGTTGTCAGTTCCTTCTTTTTGTCTTTGTCGTAGATTTCAGGATCGGCCAGGCGCGTATCGACTACCGCTTTCTGCGCGCTGCGTTTGGTCATTTGTTCGTCCAGACGCTTGATGCGCGATTCGATAGGCTTCTTCAGTGCGGCCAGTTTTTGCCGGGCGTCGGCTTCCAGACGTTTTTGTTCACGGCGGTCGGCACTATCGACCGGCGCAGCAGCCGGTGCCACCGCACTGGCAATTTTGGTCTTTTCGGTGGCTTTCGGCAGCGCGCTATCGCTCGCGTTGTTCTTTGCCGCCAGTTTAGTCTTGAATAGCCAGTCCTTGTAGTCGTCCAGATCGCCGTCGAACGGCTGCACCTTGCCATCGGCAACGATGATGAACTGGTCGGTGGTCGCACGCAGCAGGTGACGATCATGCGATACCAGTACCAGCGTGCCCTCGAACTGCGCCAGCGCCATGGTCAACGCTTCCCGGGTTTCCAGGTCCAGATGGTTGGTCGGTTCATCCAGCAGCAGCAGGTTAGGGCGTTGCCAGACGATCAGCGCCAGCGCCAGGCGGGCTTTTTCGCCCCCGGAAAACGGTGCGATAGAGCTGGTCACCATCGGGCCGTTGAAGTTGAAACTGCCGAGGAAGTTGCGCAGTTCCTGTTCGCGCGTGGTCGGCGCAATTTTTGCCAGATGCCACAGCGGCGACTCGTCGTGACGCAGCATTTCAACCTGATGCTGAGCAAAGTAACCGATCGACAGGCCTTTACCGAACTGGGCGTCGCCGCGCAGCGGTTTCAGTTCTTCAGCGATGGTTTTGATGAAGGTCGATTTACCGGCGCCGTTGACGCCGAGCAATCCGATCCGCTGGCCGATTTGCAAGGAAAAATTGATGCCGGCGACCACGACTTTTTCGGTGACTTCGTGGCTGGTCGCGCTTTCGGTGCGATAGCCGGCGCTCACATCTTCCATCACCAGCAGCGGATTCGGCGCGCTCAGCGGCTCGCGGAATTCGAACGAGAATTCCGCCGCGGCGCGCAACGGCGCCAGTTCTTCCATCTTGGCCAATGCCTTCATCCGGCTTTGCGCCTGACGCGCCTTGCTGGCCTGCGCCTTGAAGCGGTTGATGAAGGACTCCAGATGCGCACGCTGGCGGGTCTGTTTTTCGAGTGCGCCGGCCGCCAGGATCATTTGCGCAGCGCGTTGCCGTTCGAACGACGAATAATTCCCGGAATAACGTTTCAATTTACGTTCGTCGATATGCACGATGACATTCACCACGCCATCCAGAAAGTCGCGGTCATGCGAGATGATGATGAGTGTGCCGGGATAACGTTTCAGCCAGTCTTCCAGCCAGATGATTGCGTCCAGGTCCAGATGGTTGGTCGGTTCATCGAGCAGCAACAAATCGGATGGACACATCAGCGCCTGCGCCAAATTCAAACGCATACGCCAACCGCCGGAAAAGCTGGCGACAGGCTGCTGCATTTGCGACAGCGAGAAGCCGAGGCCGGTCAGCAATTGTTCACCGCGCGAGCGCACGGTGTAGGCGTCGGCGTCGGCCAGCGCGCTGTACAGTTCACCAATCAGCGTGCCGTTCGCGGCGCTTTCCGGTTCGCTTTCGAGGAAGGCCAATTCGTCTTCGAGGCGGCGCAGGGTGACATCGCCGTCAATGGCGTATTCCAGCGCCGGGCGATCGAGTGCCGGGGTTTCCTGGGCGACGTAGGCCATGCGCCATTTGGAAGGGAAGTCGATTTCGCCGGCATCTGCGTGCAATTCGCCGCGCAGTAGTCCGAACAGGCTGGATTTACCGGCGCCGTTGGCGCCGATCAGGCCGATCTTGTCGCCGGGATTGAGGGTGACCTCGACTTTGTCGAGCAGCGGCTTGATGCCGCGCATCATTGAAACTTGTTGAAAACGTATCATTAAAATTAACTATTGGAAATGCGTTGGGGATGCAAAATTGCGGGTGGTTTTCTATTGACACGAAGCAGGCCACCTTGTTGTTACGGTAATTGATCTGCCGTGATCAAAAACACCATGTCGTCGCCGGCGCTGGTCGATACCCAGGTCAATTCCAGGTTCGGGAAGGCGGCTTCGGCAAATGCACGTTCATTACCGATTTCGACGATCAACACACCCTTCTTGGTCAGGCGCTGTTTGGCACCGGCGACAATTGTACGCACTAAATCCATGCCATCTGCACCGCCGGCCAAAGCGATCTGCGGTTCAGCCAGATATTCCTTTGGCAATTTGTCCATCGAGCCGGCATTGACGTACGGCGGATTGGTGACGATCAGGTCGTATTTTTTGTCCGGGACCTTGGCATACACATCGGATTCGATCAGCGTAATCCGGTCTTGCAACTCGTAGTCGTCAACGTTGCGGCGCGCCACGGCGAGTGCGTCGGCCGAGATGTCGGCAGTGTCGACATGGGCGTTGCCAAAGGCGTCGGCCAGCATGATAGGCAAGCAACCGGAGCCGGTGCACAGCTCAAGGATGTTGGTGATGGCAGCTGGATCCTGTACCCACGGCGAAAAGAAGTCCGGAATCAGTTCGGCGATGAAGGAGCGCGGCACGATGACCCGTTCATCGACATAAAAGCGGTAATCGCCGAGCCAGGCTTCGTGGGTGATGTAGGCGGCGGGCACGCGTCCGGTACTGCGCTTTTCGATCACGTTCAATACGGCATCGATTTCCTGCGGTAATAAACGCGCGTCAAAAAACGGTTCGATTTTATCCAGCGGCAGTTTCAATGTGTGCAGGATCAGGTAAGCAGCTTCGTCCAGCGCATTGTTGCTGCCGTGGCCAAAGAACAGTTCTTCGGTATTAAAACGGGTCACGGCGTAGCGCAGCAAGTCGCGGATGGTGGAGAAAGAATTGGGTGTCATGGCGCGGATTATAGATGGTACGAGAAGAGGTGGCGAGGTTGCGGGAAGTCGGGAGTGACATTCAGGCAACTAAGTCGAGCAAGGAGTCGAGCAACCGGGAATTGCTTGTCTTTGCGCGACTCAGACAAAACGTGATGCAAAAGAGCGATGCCGAAAACGGTTTATGGCAGCAAATTCTCCAGCGTCCGACGGTAAATATTTTTCAGTGGATCGATGAAACGCACTTCAATGTGCTCGTCGATTTTGTGGATACTGCCGTTAGGCGGTCCGAATTCGATGACCTGCGGGCAGATCTGCGCAATGAAGCGGCCATCCGAGGTGCCGCCCGTGGTCGATAATTCGGTCTCGATCCCGGTTTCCGCTTTGATCGCGGCGGCCAGCGCGTTGCTCAGGTCGCCGCGCGGCGTCAGGAATGGCCGGCCGCCGACAGTCCAGGCCAGCGTGTACTCAAAACCATGTTTATCCAGAATCGCATGGACGCGCTGCTGCAAGCCTTCCACCGTGCTGGCAGTCGAAAAGCGGAAATTGAAATCGATCACCACTTCGCCTGGAATCACGTTCGAGGCACCGGTCCCGCCGTGGATGTTCGACATTTGCCACGACGTCGGTAAATAATATTCGTTGGCCTCATCCCATTTCTCGGCTGCCAGTTCGGCCAACGCAGGGGCTGCCAGGTGGATCGGATTTTTGGCCAGTTGCGGGTAGGCGATGTGGCCCTGTATGCCTTTGACGATGAGCTTGCCGGACATGGTGCCGCGGCGGCCGTTTTTGATCACGTCGCCGAGTTCGCCGCTGGACGTCGGTTCGCCGACGATGCAGTAATCAAGCTGTTCACCGCGCGCCTTCAATTTTTCGCAGACCACCACCGTACCGTCGGTGGCCGGGCCTTCTTCGTCGCTGGTAATCAAAAAGCCGATCGAGCCGGAGTGATCCGGATTGGCCTGCGTGAATTCTTCAACAGCCACCACCATCGCGGCAATCGAGGTTTTCATGTCGGCCGCGCCGCGACCGTACAATTTCCCGTCGCGATGGCTGGGCAGGAACGGGTCGGATTGCCATTGTTCGCGCGGGCCGGTCGGCACCACATCGGTGTGTCCGGCAAATACCAGCAACGGTTGGCTTGTGCCTTTGCGCGCCCACAGATTGGTGACGTCGCCGGACTGTATGGTTTCGCAGACAAAACCAAGGGGAGTCAACAGTTCGATCAGGCGCGCCTGGCAGCCTTTGTCCTGCGGCGTGACGGAGGATAGGGCGATCAGTTCTTCGGTGAGTGCGAGGGTTTTGCTGAGCATGATTATTGATTGAAAATCTGTTGGTAAAGCGCGTCGGAAAAGCCGACGTAAGTGTTCTTGCCGGTAAACAGCACTGGCCGTTTGATGACGGAAGGCAGCTCCATCATCAATGGGGTGGCGCTGATGCCATCGGTGATGCTGCTGCGCCGTTGCTCGGGCAGGTTGCGCCAGGTGGTGCCTTTGCGATTCACCAACTGGTCCCAGGCGATATCTGCGAGCCAGGTATTGATCAGGTCGTGGCTGACGCCGTCCTTTTTGAAATTATGGAAGGTGTAAGCGATCTCCTGGTCTTCAAGCCATGTGCGGGCTTTTTTGACCGTGTCGCAGTTGGGAATGCCGTAAAGAGTAATTGCCATGCTATTTGTATTCTTTAAGTTGTATGCGAAAGGTTCGCTGCGTGCTGCGTTCCGGTTCAGGGAATCGCCGGACTACAGATCCAGTGTGAATTCAGTGAAGGTTGGACCGTCGACCTTGTCCGGCTCCGGCGCAGGTGCGGGTTCCTGTTTTTTCGTCGAGGGCGTGTGGTTATTGATCAGCCAGTACAGATTGCTGGGCGAGTCCGCGTGTGCCAGTGCTTCGTCCTGTGTAATCACATCTTCTTCGATCAACTGCATCAGCGCTTGCTCAAACGTTTGCGAGCCAGGCGCCAGGCTTTTTTCCATCGCCTCTTTAATCTGACTGATCTTGCCGTCTTCCACCAATTCGGAGATGTGCCGGGTATTCAACATGATCTCGACCGCCGGCGTCCGTCCGCCCGCCGTAGTGTTGACCAGGCGCTGCGAGACGATGGCGGTTAATGTCGAGGCCATATCTTCCAGCAGCGAGGGACGATTTTCCAATGGATAAAAACTGATCACACGGTTTAACGCGCGGTAACTGTTATTCGCATGCAGCGTCGATACCACCAGATGGCCGGACTGGGCATAGGCGAGTGCGGCCGACATGGTTTCCTTGTCGCGGATTTCCCCGATCAGAATGCAATCCGGCGCTTGCCGCAAAGCGTTGCGGAGGGCGACCTGGAGACTGTCGGTATCGGTGCCGATCTCGCGCTGATTGACGATCGACAGCGCGTTCTTGTATAAAAATTCAACCGGATCTTCCAGCGTCAGAATATGTCCCGCCTGGGTTTTGTTGCGATGGTCGAGCATCGATGCGATGGTGGTCGACTTGCCCGAGCCGGTGGCGCCGACCACCAGCAGCAAACCACGCTTGCGCCCGATCAGCTCCAGCAGCGCCGGTGGCAAGGCAAGATTCTCAAAAGACGGAATCTCGAACGGGATATACCGGATGACTGCGGAAACGCTGCCGCGTTGCTTGAATACCGATAGCCGAAAACTGCCGACCCCGGTGACAGGCAAACCCATGTTCAACTCGTTGTCGCGCTCCAGTTCCTGCAGTCGTGCGCTGGACACAACTTCACCCAGCAGCATCAGGATGGTCGCCTGATCCATCTTTTGCTGATTGACCGGCACCATCTGCCCTTTGATCTTTAAGTGGATCGCCGAGTCAACGGTCAGGAACATGTCCGACGCACTCTTTTCCTGCATCAGGCGAAACAAGCGATCCATTGCCATGAAGGCTCCTCTTGGGATATGACAAAAATCAGGTTGCTTCAAAAGCGCTGCAAACCGAGAAGTTCGGCAGGGCGTCAGCCGACCTGCCGATGGTGTTTTTTACGCGTCGCGCAGTAGTTCGTTGATGGCGGTCTTGGCACGTGTTTTTGCATCGACACGCTTGACGATCACGGCGCAGTACAAGCTATATTTCCCATCGGCGGACGGCAAGCTGCCGGAAACGACAACCGAACCGGAAGGGATCCGGCCGTAAGTGACTTCACCCGTCGCACGGTCATAAATCTTGGTCGACTGGCCGATGTACACACCCATCGAAATCACCGAATTTTCTTCAACGATCACGCCTTCGACGATTTCCGAGCGGGCGCCGATGAAGCAGTTGTCTTCGATGATGGTCGGGTTGGCTTGCATAGGCTCCAATACGCCGCCGATGCCGACGCCGCCGGACAGGTGGACGTTCTTGCCGATTTGCGCACATGAACCGACTGTGGCCCAGGTGTCAACCATGGCGCCTTCATCGACATACGCGCCGATGTTGACGTAGGAAGGCATCAGAACGACGTTTTTGCCGATGAAACTACCGTGACGGGCGACCGCCGGCGGTACCACGCGGAAGCCGCCTTTCGCGAAATCTTCCGCAGTGTAATTGGCGAATTTGGTCGGGACTTTGTCGTAGAACTGCATATTTTCACCGGCAGGCATCGGCAGGTTGTCTTCCAGGCGGAATGACAGCAGTACGGCTTTCTTGATCCATTGATTGACAACCCAGTTGCCATCGGTTTTCTGGGCCACGCGCAATGTGCCCTGATTCAATTCGGCGATGACTTTGGCAACTGCTGCGCGGACGTCGGCAGGTGCGGTCTTGGGTGAGAATTCGGCGCGCTGTTCCCAGGCTTGGTCGATAAATTGTTCTAGAGATTGAGTCATGATTTTTCGCTTAAAAAGTTAAAAAACAGGCGTTATTGCGCCGGATCGGTGTTGAGAGTGGCCACGACGCTGCTTACTCCCGGGTGAATGTCGATGTGCTGACGCCCACTTTCGTCCTGAACTTGCGTTAGGGCAAATCCAGGAGCGTGTACTGAATGAGGTCGACTGCCTGTTCAAAGTCCCCGGACAAATTCAACTATCCGTTGCGCCGCTTCCAGGCACTCGTCGACTTCCGCCACCAGCGCCATACGAATGCGTTGCTGCCCCGGATTGCTGCCATGGGCGTCGCGTGCCAGATAGCTGCCCGGTAATACCGTCACATTATATTCGGCATACAGGCGCTTGGCGAAATCGACATCCGACAGCGTCGTCAGTTTATCGACCCTGGCCCACAGGTAAAACCCGGCGTCCGGTAGCGATACGTCAAGTACCTCTTGCAATAACGGTGTGACTTGTTGAAATTTGGCGATGTACTTGGCGCGATTCTCGGCGACGTGGGTTTCGTCGTTCCAGGCGGCGATGGATGCCGACTGGATAGCTGGACTCATGGCGCTGCCATGGTAAGTGCGATACAGCAAGAACTTCTTCAAGATTGCGGCGTCGCCTGCGACAAAGCCGGAGCGCATGCCCGGTACGTTCGAGCGTTTGGACAAACTGGAGAACGTGATCAGGCGTGGATAGCCGTCGCGCCCCAGCCGTTGCGCAGCTTCCAGGCTACCCAGCGGCGCTTCGGGTTTGAAGTAGATTTCCGAGTAGCACTCATCGGCCGCAATCACAAAACCATAGCGATCCGATAAGGCAAACAGCTCTTTCCAATCGTCCAGCGACAACACGGCGCCGGTTGGATTGCCGGGCGAGCACAAATACAGCAGCTTGACGCGTGCCCACACATCTTCCGGCACGCTGCTGTAATCCGGTGCAAAGTTGCGGGCCGGGTCGGAATTGACGAAATACGGCTGCGCACCAGACAAATACGCCGCGCCTTCGTAGATTTGATAAAACGGATTCGGGCACATGACCAGCGCAGAGCGCTCGGATGGGTCAACCACCGTTTGTGCCAGCGCGAACAATGCTTCACGCGAACCGTTTACCGGCAGGATCTGCGTATTCGGGTTGAGCGTAGGCAAGTTGTAGCGCCGCTCCAGCCAGCCGGCGATCGCACGGCGCAGCGTTTCGGCACCGGCCGTGCTGGGATAGGTCGCCAGGCCGTCCAGATGGTCGGCTAATGCTTGCTGGATAAACGCCGGCGTCGGATGCTTGGGCTCGCCGATCCCCAGGCTGATAGGTTTATAGGCCGCATTCGGCGTGACGTCGGAAAAGAGAGCCCGCAGTTTCTCAAACGGATAGGGTTGCAACCGGTCTAGTAGTGGATTCACGTGGTAATCAATGGCAGGAAAAAGAGTCGGAAGGCGAAAAAATGTGTGGTTTGCATTATATACAGAACTAATGCAGGGGATCGCGATCACAGCTGGCGGCATTTGGTGGTGCAAGGCACAAAATGGGATTTTGTCAGCCGTTCAGCTTCTGCAGCCGATGTTTTATTGTCATTCGGCAACTTTTCGATAGCAACGCAAGTGACGCTGAATGCTATGATACCGGCCTCCCGCGAGGTTTTTTCTCGTTTTCATGAATTTTGAGTGCGGCGGCGCTGTTTTCCGCCGGCTTTAATAAGAACAGTCGATAACGTGCGTTTAACTTCCATTAAATTATCGGGATTCAAATCTTTCGTCGATCCGACCAACTTTCAGGTCCCGGGCCAACTGGTCGGCGTGGTCGGCCCCAACGGTTGCGGCAAGTCCAACATCATTGATGCCGTGCGCTGGGTGTTGGGTGAGTCCAAGGCTTCCGAGTTGCGTGGCGAATCGATGCAGGACGTCATTTTCAATGGATCTTCCCATCGCAAGCCGGCCGGACGCTCGTCGGTCGAACTGGTGTTCGATAACGCGATGGGAAAAGCGGCCGGTCAATGGGGGCAATACGCCGAAATCGCCGTCAAGCGGACGCTGACGCGCGATGGCACCTCTACTTATTACATTAATAATCAGTCGGTGCGGCGGCGCGATATTCAGGATATTTTCATGGGCACCGGCCTCGGCCCACGCGCATACGCGATTATCGGCCAGGGCATGATTTCGCGGATTATTGAAGCGCGTCCGGAAGAATTGCGGATTTTTCTGGAAGAGGCCGCCGGCGTGTCGAAGTACAAGGAACGCCGGCGCGAAACCGAAAATCGCCTGAACGATACCCGCGACAATCTGCTGCGGGTGGAAGACATCCTGCGCGAGTTGAATAGCAACCTGGAAAAACTGCAGGCGCAAGCCGCCGTTGCGCAGAAATTCCATGCGTTGCAAGGCGATCAGGAAGAGAAACAAAAACTGCTGTGGCTATTGCGCAAGAACGAAGCCAAGGCCGAACAGGAAAAATTCTTCCGCGAGATCGAAAAAGCCCAGACCGACCTGGAAGAGCAAACCGCCAAATTACGCCACGTCGAAACCGAGCTCGAACATATGCGGCAATCGCATTATGCCGCCGGTGACCGCATGCATCAGGCGCAAGGTCATCTGTATCAGACTAACTCGGAAATCGGCAGCCTGGAAGCGCAAATCAAGTTCGTCATCGAATCGCGCAACCGTCTGCAATCGCAACTGAATTCGTTGACTGCGCAGCGCGACCAATGGCAGCGCCAGGGCACGCAACACCAGGATGAACTGGCGGAAGCCGAGATCCGCCTGGAAGAGTTGGCGGCCCGGGTTGAACAGTCGCAAGTCAGCGCACAGCAACACAGCGATCATTTGCCGGCGCTGGAACAGTCGTGGCGCGAAGCCCAGCTCAAAAGCACCGAGTCGCGTGCCCGGATCATGCAGTTCCAGCAGCAGATCGAACTGGAAGCCACGCATCAGCGCAACGCCTCGAATATCCTGAATGGCTTGAGCGGGCGTCGCGAGCGCTTGTCGCAGGAAAAGAATGGCTTGAATTTGCCGGACACCACGCATCTGAACAATCTCAAGCTGCAGCTTGAAGAAAAGCAGGCCGGGCTGGAAGAGGTCGGCATGCAGCTGGAAGAGGCGCAGGAGCAGCAGCCGCGCCTGGAAGAAGAGCGGCGCACGGCGCAGCAGCAGGTGAATACGGAAACGGCGAACAATGCCCAGCTGGAAGCGCGCCTGACAGCGCTGAAGCAGTTGCAGGAAAGCGTCCAGAGCCAGGGCAAGGTGCAGCCCTGGCTGCAAAAACATGAGCTGGCCGAGTTGCCGCGCCTGTGGCAAAAGCTGCACATCGATCAAGGCTGGGAAACCGCGCTGGAATCGGTGTTGCGCGAGCGCACCTCGGCGCTGGAAATGTCGAATCTGGACTGGGCCAAGGGCTTCTTCAATGACGCTCCGCCGGGCAAGCTGGCATTGTTTACACCGAACGGCGTAGCTCCTGTCAGCAATATCGAGGTGCCGGCGGGCTTCAAGCCATTCCTGAACTTGATGCAGCTGAACGATCCGGGTTTGCGCGCGCTGATGCAGGATTGGTTGCACAACGTGTTTGTTGCGGACGACACCGTGACCGCATTTGCCGAGCGCAGCAAGCTGCCGGTCGGCGCTTGCTTCGTGACCCGTCAAGGGCATGTGATCAGCAAGACCAGCGTGCGCTTCTATGCTTCCGATTCGGAGCAGGATGGCATGCTGGCGCGTCAGCAAGAGATCGAAAATATCACCAAGCAATTGCGTGCGCAGCAGATGCTGGCCGATGAGGCGCGCTCGCGCTCGGTGCGTGCCGATGCGGCGCTGTCGCAGGCGACCCAGCGTTTGCAAGAGCTGCGTCAGCGTCACAATGGCCTGACGCAGGCGGTGCATGGTTTGCAGATCGATGTGATGAAGTTGTCCGAACTGCAGGAACGCTTTAACCAGCGCAGTTCGCAGATCGCCGCCGATCTGGCGGAAATCGCGGCGCAGGAAAGCGAACAACAACAGGTCAAGATGGAGTCGGAAGCCAAGTTCGAACAGCTGGATGCCGAACTGGGCGAGCTGCAGGAAAAACACGAAGACGGTCAAACCGATTATCTGAACAAAGAACAGCAACTGAACGATGCCCGCCAGCGTTTACGCGAACTGGAACGCGCCGCGCAGGAAACCGAGTACGCCGAAAAATCGCATCGCAACAAGATCGAGGAATTGAAGCGCAGCATTGCCACCGCGCTGGAGCAGGCGGCGCAATTGTTTGCGAATATGCAGCAAGGCCACCTGGAGCTGGAAAGCCTGGACGATCAGGCCGCGCAAGCGGGCCTGCAAGACTTGCTCGACAAGCGTACCGATCAGGAGCGGGCGCTGGCAGATGCGCGCCATGAACTGGATCAGGTCTCGCAAAACCTGCGTCAGCACGAAGACATGCGGACGCAGTCCGAACGCAGCCTGCAGCCACAGCGCGACCGCATCATGGAATTGCAACTGAAAGAACAGGCCGCACGCCTGAATCAGGAACAATATGCGCAGCAACTGGTGGAGTTTGGCGCCGATGAGGTAGCGTTGAGCGAGAAGCTGCACGACGATCTGCGTCCTTCTTATTTACAGGGCGAAGTGACGCGTCTGACGAATGCGATAGCGGCCCTGGGCGCAGTCAATCTGGCGGCGCTGGATGAACTGGCGCAGGCTTCAGAGCGCAAGAACTTCCTCGATGCGCAAAACGCCGACCTGACCGAAGCCATCAATACGCTGCAAGACGCGATCCACAAGATCGATAAGGAAACCCGTGAATTGTTGCAGGATACGTTTGATCGGGTGAATGAACATTTTGCCGAACTGTTCCCGATTCTGTTTGGCGGCGGCCAGGCCAAGCTGATCATGACCGGCGACGAGATTCTGGATTCCGGCGTGCAAGTCATGGCGCAGCCGCCGGGCAAGAAAAATGCGACTATTCACTTGTTGTCTGGCGGTGAAAAAGCACTGACAGCGACCGCCTTGGTATTCTCGATGTTCCAGTTGAACCCGGCGCCGTTCTGTTTGCTCGACGAGGTTGATGCGCCGCTGGACGATGCGAATACCGAACGTTTCTGCAATATGGTCAAGCGGATGTCCGAGCACACCCAGTTTCTGTTCATCTCGCATAACAAGATTGCGATGGAGATGGCGCATCAACTGATCGGTGTGACGATGCAGGAGCAGGGCGTATCGCGGATCGTGGCGGTCGATATGGAGTCGGCCAGAGGTTTTGCGGAAGCAGCATGATTTAACTGGATGACTACTAATACTATGCAGTGTTAGCCGAAAATTGGCTGGCTTGACAACTTTCTTCGGGAACACTACGCTGATTCGCTGGTCGTATGGCGGTCTTTTCTCTGGATGTGAATAGACTTAATTCGCGATCAGCGCTGAAAGTTACCCAGATTTGCCCAATAATAGTAGGAGTTGTTCTTACTATTATTGATAATAGTGGTTGGTAACAGAGCACGCTCAACACAAGAAAATTGATAGCGTCCTGATGGTTTTCGGTTGTGCATGTCCGTCTCTGCATCACATTGTTTGCCATATTGATTACACCTTATTTGTCTCATTATTTGCTTATGTTCATTGCTGCTAACTTATTGCCACCTTATGCTTGTTACTAACATTCACAGTGTTATCTCCCCGGATTCCGGTCCGGCTAGCGGGCAGTGCACAATGACGAGCTCCCCATTTCAACCGTTTTTCAGCACGTACCCGGGCACCGCAGTGCTTGCCGGTACGTTCGCTATCGAGGCCTCAGTAGCATGACCGATCTACAAACCAGTCTGTTCGTCATTGGCGGCGCAATTATTGTTGGCGTCATCTCCTATAACAAGTGGCAGGAATACAAAGCCAAGAAAAGCGTCGAACGGGCTTTTTCTTCATCGCACGACGACGTCCTGATGGCGCCGCCAACGGAAAGTTCGGAACGTGCGGAACGCCATGAGCCGGTGTTCTGCGAACCGGAAAGTGCATCCGCGCCACTGACTGCAGCCGATATTCCTCAGGACAATATCGAGATGACCGCTGAACAGCTGGCCACCGAGCCGCAAGGTCAGACGGCAGCGGCGGCCGCTAGTGCCGAGGTCGATCCTCCGGCGGCGATTGCGACTGCGCAGCCGCAAATGGAATTGCCGGTAGATGGCTTGATTGATTGCGCCATTCCATTAGCGTTGGAAGCAGCGGTCCGTGGCGACAAGGTGTTGCCGGTCTTGCAAAATTTACGCTACGTCGGCAACAAGCCGGTGAATTTCATCGGCGAGGACAGTCATGGCGAATGGGAGCCGATCGCCCACGGCGGTGTGTACAAGTCGCTAATGGCTGGCGTACAGATGGCCAATCGCAGCAACCCATTGAATGAGATTGAATATTCCGAACTGGTCATGAGCCTGCGTCAGATTTGCGACGACCTGGGGGCGGAACCGGATATTCCCGACATGACTGAAGTGATGCAGGGCGCACGTGCCTTGCACCAGTTTGTGATCGAACATGATGCCCAGTTGGGTGTGAATATTCAGACGAAAGGGGCGCCTTGGGCGCTCAACACGTTATTGTCGGCGTTGGCGCGGCAAGGTTTTGACGCGCGCCCGGACGGCCGCCTGATCATGTCGGATGGCGATGGCGACGTCTTGTTCTCGCTGTCGACGAATGCCGGCGCCGCCAAGGAAACCACCGCGCGCCTGACGCTGCTGCTGGATGTCCCGCGGGTTTCTCAGTCCCTTGACGGGTATGGCGCGATGGTGGCATGTGCGCGCTCGCTGGCATCGCGTCTCGGCGGCGTGGTGGTGGATGACAGCAATCAGCCGCTGGCCGATGCGCAACTGGCGGAGATCGCCGGTCAGGTCGATGCGTTCTATCTGGATATGGACGCCGCCGAAATTCCGGCGGGCTCCACCCGGGCTCTGCGCCTGTTCAGTTGAGTATGCGAATAAGTCACTCCACCAAATCACTCCACTAAGTTACACAAGCAAGTTATGCAACCAAGTTCATTTGATGGTGGCGGCAACAGGACCGGTCCTGATGCCGCTGATTGGCGCGCGCGCGCCGCGTGGTTGAGTGCTGAATTGAATCGTCACAATCATGCTTATTACGTGCTTGACGATCCATCCATTCCGGATGCCGAATACGACCGCCTGTTTGGCGAATTACAGGCATTGGAACAGTTGCACCCGGAGTTAAGCACGCCAGACTCTCCCACTCAGCGGGTTGGCGCCGCGCCGCTGGCACAATTTGACCAAGTCACCCATTCGATCCCGATGCTGTCGCTCGGCAATGGCTTTGACGATGCCGACATCGTCGAGTTTGACCGGCGTGTCAGAGATGGGCTGGATACGCACGCCGACGCCGAGATCGAATACGCTGCCGAACTGAAGTTCGACGGCCTGGCGATCAATGTGCGCTACGAAGATGGCGTACTGGTGCAGGCTGCTACGCGTGGCGATGGCAGCACCGGCGAAAACGTCACCAGCAATATTCGTACGATACGGGCGATTCCGCTGCGCCTGCATACCGCGCATCCGCCCAAGGTGCTGGACGTGCGCGGCGAAGTACTCATGTTCAAGGCGGATTTTGCCAATCTGAACGAACGCCAGCGCAGCGCTGAACTGAAGGAGTTTGCCAATCCGCGGAATGCTGCCGCAGGCAGTTTGCGGCAACTCGATTCGCGCATTACGGCGCAGCGCACCTTGCGCTTTTTTGCCTATGGCATCGGGATGCTTGAGGGGGCCGCGCTGCCGCCTTCGCATTCCGCCTTGCTTGACTGGTATACCGAGCTCGGTCTCCCGGTGTGCAACGAGCGTGCCGTGGTCAAGGGGGCGGATGGCTTGTTGACGTTTTTCCGGGGCATCGGTGCCAAGCGTGGGCAATTGCCGTATGAAATCGATGGCGTGGTCTACAAGGTCAATCGCTTGCAGCAGCAACAGATGCTGGGATTTGTATCGCGTGCCCCGCGCTTTGCCCTGGCGCACAAATTCCCTGCCGAAGAGGCGATTACGCAGGTGCAAGATATTGAAGTGCAAGTCGGCCGTACCGGCGCGATAACCCCGGTGGCGCGACTGGCGCCGGTATTTGTCGGCGGGGCCACGGTGACCAACGCAACGCTGCACAATGAGGATGAAGTCCGGCGCAAGGATATTCAGATCGGCGACACCGTGATAGTGCGGCGCGCCGGGGATGTGATCCCTGAGGTCGTCGCGTATGTTCCCGAGCGCCGTCCCGCCACCGCACGACCATTCGTGATGCCGACCAGCTGTCCGATTTGCGGCTCTGATATCGTCAAGCTGGAAGATGAGGCGATAGCCCGCTGTTCTGGCGGCTGGGTCAAGTGCGCGGCGCAACGCAAGGGTGGCTTGCAACATTTCGCCTCGCGCCGGGCGATGGACGTTGAAGGCCTCGGGGATCAGCTGATCGAGCAATTGGTCGACCGCCAGATTATTACCACTGCTGCCGATTTGTACAAACTCGGTGTGCTGAAACTGGCCGAGCTCGACCGGATGGCGGATAAGTCGGCACAAAACGTGGTTGCCGCACTGGAAAAGTCCAAATCGACAACGCTTGGCCGCTTCATTTACGCCTTGGGCATACGCCATGTCGGCGAGGCTACTGCCAAGGAATTGGCAAGTCATTTCGGCAATATCGATGCGGTGATCCAGGCTTCCGAGGAGCAGTTGCTGGAAGTCGCCGATATCGGCCCGGTGGTGGCCAGATCGATTTTGGCTTTTTTCGCCGATCCACTCAACGTCGAGCTGGTCGAGCAGTTGCGTGCTGCCGGAATTCGCTGGACCGAGAACTTGCCGGCTGAAACCAAGTCCAAATTCCTGTCAGGAAAAACATTCGTCCTGACCGGGACCTTGCCCACGCTCAGCCGCGATGAGGCTGCAGCATTGATCGAGGCGGCCGGCGGCAAGGTGACCGGCTCGGTATCGAAGAAAACCAGTTACGTCGTCGCCGGTGCCGAGGCCGGGAGCAAATTGACCAAAGCGGAAGAATTGAATGTGAGCATCCTGGATGAAAATGCACTCCGCACTCTTTTAGAAAGCGACCATGACGAAAATTAGAAAAGCCGTATTTCCGGTGGCCGGTTTAGGCAGCCGATTTTTGCCAGCGACCAAAGCGCAACCGAAAGAAATGCTTCCGATCGTCGATAAGCCGCTGATTCAGTATGCCGTCGAAGAAGCGGTCGCTGCCGGCATTACCGACATGGTTTTTATTACCGGCCGTAACAAGCGTGCGATTGAAGATCATTTCGATAGCGTCTATGAACTTGAAAGCGAACTGGAAGCCGCCGGTAAAATCAGGTTGCTGGATTTGGTCCGGAATGTGATTCCCAAACACGTTAATTGTATTTTTATCCGTCAGTCAGCGCCGTTGGGCCTCGGGCACGCGGTGCTATGCGCCCGTCCGGTAGTTGGTGACGAACCGTTTGCAGTATTGCTGGCGGATGACTTCATGGACGTCGAGGCTGGCCAGAAGCCGGTGCTGGCGCAGATGACAGAGATCTTTGAGCAAGAAGGCAGCAGTGTGCTGGCGGTCCAGGATGTGCCGCGCGCAGAGACCGGACATTACGGGATAGTCAGCATAGATGCCTTCAAGCACAATCTGGAACGGGTGAACAGCATCATCGAAAAGCCGCAGCCGGAGCAAGCGCCATCGACGCTGGCGGTGGTCGGGCGCTACGTGTTGACCAACGGCATTTTTGACTGTCTCGAAGCCACAGGCAAAGGCGCCGGCGGCGAAATTCAACTGACCGACGGCATCGCCGCGTTGATGGAAAAGGAAAAGGTACTGGCGTATCGCTACACCGGTCAGCGCTATGATTGCGGTTCCAAACTGGGCTATCTGAAGGCCACACTGGCCATGGGTCTGAAGCATCCGGAGACTGGAGCAGACTTCGCCCGGTATCTGAAACAATTTCAATAACCTGTTGAGCCATTGATCCTATGAGCGTTCGTGAAATCCTGAAAATGGGCGATCCGCGCCTGCTGCTGAAAGCGGAACCGGTGACTGACTTTGACACGCCTGAATTGAAGGCGTTGATCGCCGATATGTTTGACACCATGCATGCGGCAAACGGCGCTGGCCTGGCGGCACCGCAGATCGGCGTCAATTTACGCGTGGTGATTTTCGGCTTCAAGGATAACGTGCGCTATCCGGAGGCGGAGCCGGTACCGGAAACGGTGCTGATCAATCCGGTCATGAAGGCGCTATCGGATCTCACCGAAGACGGCTGGGAAGGTTGCCTGTCGGTGCCGGGCATGCGTGGCGTGGTGCCGCGCTGGAGCGAACTGCATTACGAAGGTTTTGATCAGAACGGCAAGACGATCAGCCGCAATGTCGACCACTTTCATGCGCGTGTGGTGCAACACGAATGCGATCATCTGGATGGGATTTTGTATCCGATGCGGATCAGGGATTTTTCACGCTTCGGCTTTACCGAGGTGCTGTTTCCGGAATTGGATCCTGGCCACGACGATTAAGAAGTCGTCTCATTTGGACCGATGATTTTGAAGTTGCTGCCCGTCAATGAATAAAAAGCTGCGCATGCGTGTTGAACACGCATGCGCAGCTTTTTCATTTCATCGAGATCAAGAGATCAGCCTTCCGCAATCCGCTTGGCAATATGTTCCAGCGCTTCCTCAACCTGATCCACCAGAATCAGGCACAAATCGCCTTCACTTAACGTCGACAATGCCGTATCGATGGCGATGAATTCACCATCGATCTCCTGGCGGGCAGTGGTCCGGCGTGCATTTTTCAAGCCGTCCCGCAGCAGCGCCAATACTTCACCATCGGCACGACCGCGCTGGCATTGATCCTGGTACAGGATGACTTCATCGAAGGCGTCGCCCAACAGTTGGGTTTGCTGGCGGATATCCTCGTCACGGCGATCGCCGGCACCGCTGATGACCACCGAACGGCGTTTGGCCGGCATGTTTTCAACCGCCTGCACCAGTGCCACGATGGCATCCGGATTGTGGCCGTAGTCAGCGATCAGCGTTGCCCCGCGATAGTCGAATACATTGAATCGGCCCGGTACGGTGGCGGCGTCGTTAATGAACGTGCGCAGTCCGGCGCGAATGATGTCCCAGTCGAGGTTCAAGGCCCAGGCCGCCGCCGTTGCCGCCATCACATTTTCGATCTGGAAGCTGATGGCGCCGTTGCGGGTCAGTGGAATATCCGCCAGCGCCAGACGCACTTCCTGCGTGCCTTGTGCGGCGACGATGGCGGCGCCATCCAGATAGACCACGCGATGGCCCTGTGCGCGATGGGTGGTCATCACAGGGTTGTTGCTATCGTGGGCGAAATACGTCACTGAGCCAGGGCAGACTTTGGCCATGCCGGTGACCATGGGATCACCCGCGTTGAGAACGGCGACACCGTTGGGAGCGACGTTTTCAACGATCACACGCTTGACTACCGCCAGGTCTTCCACCGTGCTGATAAAGCTCAGTCCAAGGTGATCGCCCATGCCGATGTTGGTGACCACGGCGACGTTGCAGCGATCAAAGCCGAGTCCTTCACGCAGCACGCCGCCGCGTGCGGTTTCGAAGACAGCGGCGTCGACATCGGGGTGCATCAGGACGTTACGGGCGCTGCGCGGACCGCTGCAATCGCCGGTGTCGATGCGCTGCTTTTCGATATACACACCGTCCGAGTTGGTCATGCCGACGCGCAGGCCTTTGCAGCTGAGCAGATGGGCGATCAGGCGCACGGTCGTGGTTTTGCCGTTGGTGCCGGCCACTGCCACCAATGGGATACGGCCATCATCGTGCTCGCTGAACATGGTCGCGACGATGGCTTTGCCGACCGCCCGGCCTTTGCCGTAGGAAGGGCTGATGTGCATGCGCAGACCAGGTGCGGCATTGACTTCCACGATGCCGCCTTCCTGCTCTTCCAGTGGTCGGTGGACGCTGTTGCAGACCACGTCGACACCGCAAATATCCAGTCCGACCATCTGCGCTGCCGCGACCGCGCTTGCCGCCATTTGCGGATGGACGTCGTTGGTGACGTCGGTCGCGGTGCCGCCGGTACTCAGATTGGCGTTATTCCGCAGTACCACGCGTACGCCTTTTGGCGGGATCGTGTCGGCATTGTAATTCTGCTTGGCGAGCGTGGCGATGGCGATGGTGTCCAGGCGAATCTTGGTCAGCGACGTCGCGTGACCATCACCGCGCAGTGGATCGCTGTTCACCTTGTCGACCAGTTCGCGGATGGTATTGACGCCGTTGCCGATGACCAGCGGCGGATCGCGTCGGGCGGCAGCAACCAGTTCCTTGCCAACCACCAGCAAACGGAAGTCGTGGCCGGGCAGGTAGCGTTCGACGATCACATCCGAACAGATGTCGGCAGCGACATCAAAGGCGGCAAAGACTTGTTCGCGCGTGCTGATATTCACGGCGACACCTTTACCCTGATTGCCGTCGCGTGGCTTGAGGACTACCGGACTGGCGATTTCCCGCGCTACGTCCCAGGCCTCGGCTGCGCTCGAGACTACCCGGCCGTTCGGTACCGGAACGCCCGCCGCGTTGAGCAACATCTTGGTCAGCTCTTTGTCCTGCGCGATCGATTCGGCAATGGCACTGGTGTGGCTGGTTTCTGCAGCTTGAATGCGGCGCTGGCGGCTGCCCCAGCCAAATTGCACCATGCTGCCATCGGTCAGGCGACGGAATGGCACGCCGCGCGCTACCGCCGCTTCAACGATGGCACCGGTACTTGGTCCCAGGCGGACATCTTCATCGAGTTCCTGCAGGCGGGCCAACGCGTCGGCCAGATCGAACGGCTGATCATCGGCGGCGGCGGTGCACAACGCTTGCGCCAGCTCAAAAGCCAGCTTGCCGACCGCTTCTTCACTGTATTCGACGATGACTTGATAGACGCCGGCTTCCAGGGCCTGGACGGTGCGGCTGAAGGTGACCGGACAGCCGGCCTGGGATTGCAGTGCGAGCGCGGCGCTTTCCAGTGCGTGGGCCATCGAAATGGTGTCGTCGCTGCCGGTGGATTCGAGAAAGCCGATATGCGGGAAGCGTGCGCGCAGGCGGGTCTCGAAATCGGCCATGCCGGCAATCGAGCGCTCCGTTTCGGTGCAGGACACAATGGCTTCAATAGCGGTGTGACGGCTCCATAGGTTTGGGCCGCGCAGAACTCGGATACGTGATACGTCCATCAACAAGTTTTCCTGAAATTTTGGTCTGATTAACCAATTTTAAATAGGGAAGTTCTGATTAAGCTACTGCGCGGCCCAATCTCAGGACTGCGATGCTCATCGTACTAGCGTACGACTGCGCTTCTCGTCCCGACCTTGAACGGTCAGCTTTAGCTGAGGCTACGCTTACTCAGAGCTTCCATAGGTATTAAGTCTGCGTTGCCATGCACGAATACCTGGTAACGCAAACATGTAGAGAATCTTTCGTCAGCACGGATAAGCGATCGCTCAGGCCGACTGGGCTTTCCGTGTTTTCCCCTGCGGTCTTACCTGTTCCATATTAAAGGTCTCGATGCCGGCACGGATCAGGTCCACGGCAATGCCGAGCGCCCAGGTTGCCGCAATCGCAGCCAATACATGCTCTGTCTGGGAGGTCGGCTGGCCGTCGGCGGTCAGCGGGATGGTGGCGACCTGTGCCAGCATGATTTCATGCTTGCCGGCGGCCAGCATGATTTGCCCATGACGCACAAACACTGCGCGCTTATCCTGCGCCAGATGTGCTGCAATGACCGGCAGCATTTGCTCCATGCCGAAGAAAATAACCTCGCCGTCGCACAATTCTGCCATCGGTGCCACCAATGGGTCGGCCGCATTCAGGACGGCGACGCCGCTCGGCAAGACGATGTCGATCTGCGTGCGCAGCACCTTCGCCATTTGCTCGGCGTCATCGATGTAATACTCGGGCAGGCTATCGGTTGGCGCGATATTCGTGACCACGCCGACCTGGCAGCGATCGTAAGCCAAACCTTCGGACAGGATTGCCGTGCCGCCGTTTTCAAATACCGCAGCTTCTACTGCGCGGTTAAGCAATACCCGATGCGCACCGTTCCAGTCGGCGGAATTGTTTTTCTCGACTTGTTGATTGTTGAAGTAGAGGCCATCGGCACATGCCAGACCGGTATGCTTGCCACTTAAACTCAGCAGTCGGGCGATCAGGTGCGAGACCACGGTTTTGCCATGGGTGCCAGTGACGCCGACAATCGGAATCCGGCCATTTTCTTCCCCTGCGAACAGGTGGTTGACGATCGCCTGGCCAACCGGCTGGGCCTCGCCTTGGGCCGGCTTCAGATGCATCAGCAGGCCAGGACCGGCGTTGACTTCGACAATCGCACCACGTTGCTTTTCCAGCGGCTGCGAGATGTCTTCCGCCACCAGGTCGACGCCGGCAATGTCGAGGCCGACAATGCGTGCTGCCAGCGCAGCTGCCGCGGTGACGCTGGGATGGACTTGTGCTGTCACGTCGATGGCGACGTTGCCATTGCGCTGAATCAAAACTGCTTTATCCGCTGCCGGAATCGCGTCCGGAGAGTAGCCTTGACGCTCTAGCTCCAATTGGATGGTCGGTTCCTGATCCAGCAGTATCGGACTGAGAGGGTGTTCTTCCAGATCGCCGCGTCGTGGATCGCTGTTTAACTGGCTATCGATCAGTGCGCGGATGGTTGACTTGCCATCGCCGATCACCGATAGCGGCTCGCCGCGTGCGGCGGCAGCCAGCTTGCCGCCGACAATCAGCAAACGATGTTCGTTACCGCGTACGAAACGCTCGACGATGACGCTGCTGCCTTCTTCGAGCGCGCCGGCATAGGCGGTTTCGACTTCAGCGCGGGTGTTCAAGTCGATGTAGACGCCACGGCCATGGTTGGCATCGGTCGGCTTGACCACCACCGGCAGTCCGATATCTTCGGCCGCATCCCAGGCGTCTGCGGCGCTCTCGACCAGCCGTCCTTCCGGGATCGGTACGCCGCAGGATTGCAACAGGCTTTTGGTCAGGTCCTTGTCGCGCGAAATACTTTCTGCAATGGCGCTGGTCTGGTCCGTTTCCGCGGTCCAGATGCGGCGTTGGCGGGCGCCATAGCCCAGTTGCACCAGATTGCCTGCCGACAGACGCAGCGATGGAATGCGGCGCTGATTAGCGGCTTCGACGATGCAGGCAGTGCTGGGGCCGAGGCACAGGGAATCGACCATCTCGCGCAAGGAGGCGATATTCGCCGCAACATCGAACGGACGGTCTTCAATGGCAGCCATGACCAGGTCGCGCGCAGCATACAGGGCGGCGCGCGTGACTTGTTCGTGACGTGCGCGGACCACTACTTTGTAGACGCCGCGTTTGGAGGTTTCACGCGCTTTGCCAAAACCGCCGGGCAGACCAGCCAGGTTTTGTAACTCCAGTGTGACATGTTCCAGAATGTGGCCGGGCCAGGTGCCGTCTTGCAAGCGTTGTACAAAACCGCCGCGCTCGCCATAGCTGCAGCGATGTTCGATCAATGAGGGTAGCCAGGCGGTCAGGCGTTGATTAAAGCCGGGGATGACGTTGGAAGGGCATTCCTCCAATTCTCCGATATCGATCCAGGCCTCGAGAGCGGATCGATACGTCCATATATTGGGGCCGCGCAAGGACGTAATTCGGAGAAATTCTATGTTTTTCATGAGTAATTAGTAAGGCAATGGGGCTGCACGCTGCAGAGAATACCCAATGGCTTTTAACGTTTTAAGTGCCGAATGGTTTACAAAAGGTTTACAAAAATAAAAATAAATAGTTGGTATTGAGCGCAATCAGTTGACGAAAACCCCTTAAAATACCGCAGCATACGATTTCTGCCGGCAATGTTGCGCTACAGCACCATATTCCATCGCGCCAAACATGTCGTTATTGCTGTTATAAATGACGCAGAAGTAACGCCCCACTAATTCCATCCGTCCCCTTCAGGGATACACCATGCCGTTCAGATGACAAGCGAACTACTCAGCTCTATTTCTAAATCGAATAACACAATCCAATCTTTGCCTGGCAATTGGCGCGCCGAAGTAGAGTCGCAGTTGGCGGCAGAAGAGAAAGTTGCCGCCTGGCTGGAGCTGGATATTAATTCAGCCCTGCATTTTACGCGTGGTTTGGTAGTTGTGACTGATCGTCGTGTATTGGCGAAAATGGCAGATGATCCGGCCTGGCAGGACTGGTCCTATTATGACGGGTTGTCGTTGCGTCATTACGATCACGCAGGCATCGGTAGTCTCGAACTGTATGACTCGCAGCAGCGCCTCGCGTGTTGGCGGTATACCTTGGGTTTGAACGTCATTGCGTTGCGCCTGATTAATCATTTTGAGCAGCAACTGCAGGCGCATTTGTCGGGCCAACTGGTGCATCGGCAGGAGGAGAACGTATGTCCCCAATGCCAGGCGCCATTGCCGCCGGGAGAAGATGAGTGCGCGATTTGTCCGGAAAAAAGGGAAGCGGTATCTTCACGCTGGGCTTTGTTCCGCCTGGTGCGCTTTGCCAAACCGTACAAATGGTCCTTGATATTCGGCTTTTTGCTGACGCTGGCATCCACCGCAGCGACGCTGGTGCCGCCCTATCTGACCTTGCCGTTGATGGACAATATCCTGATTCCCTATCAAAACGGTAAGCCTATCAACGTTGGCCTGGTCAAACTGTATATGGCCGGTCTGCTGGGGTCGGCGCTGCTGGCATGGACGCTGGGCTGGGCCCGGACCTATATTCTGGCGATTGTCAGCGAGCGCATCGGTGCGGATTTACGCACCACGACTTACGAGCATTTATTGCGCTTGTCGCAAGAGTATTTCGGCGGAAAACGCACTGGCGACCTGATGGCGCGGATCGGCTCCGAGTCGGATCGTATTTGCGTTTTCCTGTCGTTGCATCTGCTCGATTTCGCCATCGACGTCCTGATGATGCTGATGACGGCAGCGATTTTGATTTCGATCAATCCCTGGTTGGCGCTCGTTACGCTGTTGCCGCTGCCGTTTATTGCCTGGATGATTCATCTGGTGCGCGATCGCCTGCGCCACGGCTTTGAAAAAATCGATCGTATCTGGTCGGAAGTCACCAACGTGCTGGCCGACACCATTCCCGGTATCCGCGTGGTCAAGGCGTTCGCTCAGGAAAAGCGCGAGGCTAATCGTTTTAAAGAAGCCAATCGGCATAATTTGCTGGTCAACGACAAGGTCAATAAAATCTGGTCGCTGTTTACGCCGACGGTGACCTTTCTGACCGAACTCGGCTTGCTGGTGGTGTGGGCTTTCGGTATTTGGCAAGTCTCGCAAAACCAGATTACGGTTGGTGTCTTGGTTGCTTTCCTGGCGTATATCGGCCGTTTCTATACACGCCTTGATTCGATGAGCCGGATTGTTTCGGTGACGCAAAAAGCCGCCGCCGGCGCCAAGCGCATTTTTGAAATTCTCGACCATGTGTCCAGCGTTCCGGAACCGGCGAATCCAGTCCATATCGAGAAAGTCCGGGGCGCCATTGAGCTGCGTGATATCGGTTTCCGCTATGGCAACCGGTCGGTGATGCGTGGCGTGAATCTGTCGATCAAGCCGGGCGAGATGATCGGTCTGGTCGGCCACAGCGGTTCCGGAAAAAGTACGCTGGTCAACCTGATCTGCCGCTTTTACGATGTCTCGGAAGGTGCGATCAAGATAGACGGGGTCGATATTCGCGCGCTGCCGATTGCCGAATACCGCCGCAATATCGGCCTGGTCTTGCAAGAGCCGTTCCTGTTTTTCGGCACCATTGCTGACAACATCGCGTATGGCAAGCCGGATGCGACCCGTCAGGAAGTCGTTGCTGCGGCGCGTGCCGCGCATGCGCATGAGTTTATCTTGCGCTTGCCGCAGGGTTACGATTCCCTGGTCGGCGAGCGCGGTCAGGCATTGTCCGGTGGCGAACGTCAACGCATTTCGATTGCCCGTGCGTTGCTGATCGATCCGCGTATCCTGATCATGGATGAAGCGACCTCGTCAGTCGACACCAGCACTGAAAAAGAGATCCAGAAAGCCCTCGATAACCTGGTGCAGGGCCGCACTACGATTGCCATCGCCCATCGCTTATCGACGCTGCGGAAAGCGGATCGCCTGGTGGTGATGGACCGCGGCGAGATTGTTGAAGTGGGTAATCACGACGAATTGATGGCGAGCGAAGGCGCGTATTACCGCCTGTATCAAGCGCAACTGCGCAACGTCGATGAAGAACAGGAACTGCAAAACTGGAATGGCGTCGGCAAGATAGATGTCGAGAGCATCGCATAAGGAAGGCCGCAAAAATGACATCCCATGATTTCCGATTGAGCCGTAATGCATTTGGCCGACTGGTGTTTACCTCCGCCAATGGCGATGTGTACCAGGGGGCTGTGCCGGTGCGTGCGTTTCCGATCAGCGCTGCCGACGAAGGCCTGTCGCTGGTGGCCGCTAATGGGCAGGAGCTGGCCTGGATAGATCGCTTAAGTGATTTGCCGGACGCTACCCGGACGATGGTGGAGCAGGAGTTGGCTAGCCGCGAGTTCATGCCGGAAATCAGCCGGATTCGTCATGTGTCCAGTTATGCGACGCCGAGTAACTGGACCGTAGAGACGAATCGTGGCGAGGCCGTTTTTACGCTGAAGGGTGAGGAGGACATCCGGCGCTTGCCGGGGTCTTCATTGCTGATTGCGGATAGTCACGGGGTGCATTTTGTGATTCGCGATTTGCACGCTCTGGATAAGGTGAGCCGGAAGATTCTGGATCGTTTTCTGTAGCGGTCGCAAACAACGGCAAACCCGCCCACTTTTCCTGCGCGTCTGCCGCATCAGGGCAATGCCGGCGATCTAGAAATTTTCATCCAGATTCAAATAGCGCCATTGTCCCGTCGGCAAGTCTCCGAGCATGACCTTGCCGATTCGGATGCGTTTCAAACCGGTGACTTTCAGGCCGACGGCTTCGCACATGCGGCGTATCTGGCGTTTCTTGCCTTCTCTTAACGTAAAGCTGAGCTGGTCGTCGTTTTGCCATTTGACGATGGCACGCTTGAGCGGCTTGCCATCCAGCGACAAGCCAAAATTCAGGCGCCGCAGCTCGCTGTCGGGTAGTTTCCCAGGTTTGGTGTACTGCACGCGAACCAGATATTCCTTATCAATGGCGGAATCTTCTCCGATCAATTGCTTGGCGACGCGCCCGTCTTGCGTCAGCACCAGCAAACCTACGGAGTCGATATCCAGGCGACCGGCAGGGACCAGATTGCGTAATTGGCTGCCGTGGAATTCCTGCACCGACTTATCTTCTTTCCAGCGGCTGGCGGCATTCACCAGGACCACTGCCGGCTGGTAGCCGTCTTCGGCCTGACCGCTGACGTAGCCGACCGGCTTGTTGATCAGGATGGTGACGCGCTTGGCTTGTTCGGCGCTGGCCTGGCGTTCAACTGTCACACGTTGATGCGGCAGCACTTTGCTGCCGAGTTCGGAGATGATGACGCCATCGACCCGAACCCAGCCGCGTGCGATCCATTCATCGGCTTCGCGGCGTGAGCAAAGACCGAGTTCGGACATGCGTTTGGAGAGGCGTAGTGGTTCAGTCATGAGATGCAAAAATAGTTAGATGGTAAAAAATGTCGAGGGCGTAATTTAAATATGGAGTGCATCGAGCAGATCGGTTTCGAGTTGCAGCTGGCTACGGCTATGGTTGAGTGCGTTGCCATCGACCAGGAATACGTCTTCGACCCGCTCGCCCAGGGTCATGATCTTGGCAGTGTGTAAATTGATCTTGTATTTGGCCAGCACATTGGCGACTGAGTACAGCAGGCCGGTACGGTCATTGGCTGTAATTGCCAGCAAATAATACTGGCCGCGATCGTCCGGCCGCAAGTCTACCGTCGGCGTGACCGGGAAAGTGCGCGACAGGCGTGACAAGCGCCCCTTGGACGGTGCCGGCAGCGGACCGCGCGCTTGCAGCTGCGCTGTGAGTTCGTGCTCGATCAGGTTGATGATGTCGCGGTAATGCTTGGCGAACAACGGTGCACTCAACACAAAGGTATCGAGTGCGTAACCATGCTTTGTCGTATGAATCTTGGCATCCAGAATGCTGAAATTCTTGCTGTCGAAGTAGCAGCAGATGCGTGCGAAAAGATCGGCTTCGTCCCTGGTGTAGACCGCGACTTGCAAGCCTTCGCCGATCGGCGCGAGCCTGGCTTTGACTATCGGTTTCGGGCTGTCGACCAGTGTATAGAAGGAGCGCGTCTGCCAGGCTATGTCGGCGGCATCGTGGCGCAGAAAGTAGGCGACGTCCAGCTGCTTCCACAACTGCTCGTGCGCATCGTTCGGCAAGCCGTACAAGCGCAATGTCCTCAGCGCGTCTTCCTGGGTGTTCTTCAATTCGCGGTCGGTCGATGGCGTTTCTCCGCCTAACACACGCAGCGTGATGCGATACAAGTCTTCCAGCAACTTGCCTTTCCAGGCATTCCATACCTTCGGGCTGGTGCCGCGAATGTCGGCGACGGTCAGCAAATACAGCGCCGTCAGATGGCGTTCGTCCTTGACCGTATTGGCGAACTGCAGAATCACATCAGGGTCTGACATGTCCTGCTTTTGCGCGACATGCGACATCGTCAAATGCTGTTGGACCAGAAATACCACCAGCTCGGTATCTTCCTCCGACAAGCCGTGCTGCTGGCAAAACTGCCTGGCATCGGTCATGCCCAGTTGCGAGTGATCGCCGCCGCGGCCCTTGGCGATGTCGTGGAACAGGGCGGCGATATACAGTATCCAGGCGCGCGAAAAATTCGAGATCAGCTGGCTGCAGAACGGATACTCGTGGGCGTGCTCGCTCAACGTGAAACGGCGCACGTTGCGGACGACCATCAGGATGTGCTGGTCGACGGTGTAGACATGAAAGAGGTCATGCTGCATCTGGCCGACAATGCGCCGGAAGTTGGGCAGATAGCGGCCCAGGATGCTGGTCTGATTCATGGCCCGCAGGACATGGGTAATCCCTTGCGGCGCTTGAATAATCTGCAGGAATAGCGCGCGATTGTAAGGATTGCGACGGAAGGCGGAGTCGATTTTGAAGCGCGCATGCCATAGCGCACGCCGCGTACGCACGGTCATATCCTTGATTTCGGTATGCTGCGCGATCAGCAAAAACAACTCCAGCATGGTCGACGGCGTGTTCTCGAATTGGTCATCGGCGACGATATCAATCAGGCCGTTGATCTGGTTGAAACGTGCGTTGATAGGCTGCGGCACTATCGGTTGCGGGAACAGTTGCACTTCAATGTTCTGCAGCAGCACCAGATTCAGCTGCGTCACCGCCTTGGCGGCCCAGTAGTAGCGTTGCATCAGGTATTCGCTGGCGCGCCGGGTTTCGGTCGTCTTGAAGCCCAGTGTTTCAGCGATTGGCGTCTGGACATCGAACACCAGGCGATCTTCGCGCCGGTTGGTGTGGATGTGCAAGCGTATGCGAATATCTTTGAAGGCGCGTTCTTTTTGCGTCAGCTGACGCGCTTCGGTGGTGGTAATCAAGCCGCGTTTGGCCAGCTTGCTCCAGGAGTCGCCCAGGCCGGCGGCTTTCGCCACCCATAAAATGACTTGCAAATCCCGTAGCCCGCCCGGGCTTTCCTTGCAATTTGGTTCCAGACTGTAGGCCGTATCTTCAAACTTGACATGACGCTGGCGCATTTCCAGCTTTTTCGCCTGGAAAAAGGCACGCGGATCCATCGCCGCGTTATAGCGTTCCTGCAGTTCGCTGAAGAGGTGCTTGTCGCCCGTGACCAGGCGCGCTTCCAGCAAGCTGGTCTTGACGGTGATATCCGCTGCCGCCTCGGACATGCATTCATCTATGGTACGGATGCTGTGACCAATTTCGAGACCGATATCCCAGAACAGTTGTACCAATTGCTCCAGTTTGTTTTTTAAATCGGCGTCAGGTGCGGTGCCCAGCAAAATCAGCAAGTCAACATCCGAGTACGGGAACAGTTCGCCACGCCCGTAACCGCCTACCGCAACCAGCGCGGCGGAGGCGGGCAACTGCAACACCTTCCACGCTTGCGTCAAGGCGCTGTCAACGCTTTGTCGCAAGTGCGTGAGGAGCGGCTCCGGCTTACCATTGGCCAAAAATGCAGCGATGATTGACTGGCGCTCGGTTCTGAGTTGGCTTTTTAGGATTTTGGCAAGTGTCGGCATAGCTGCGCAGTTGATGCGGAAGTGAGGGAGGATTGCCGGAATTATTGCTTGGTTTGCAGATTTGTTGCAAAAAATTCATGCACTCAGAGGGCAAGCTACAAGGAGCTTGCGGCTTGCCTTCCAGAGTGAAGGATTACGCTGCGACGGTTTGCAAAATGAATGCGGGCGGAGGTGGCGTGCCCGCCGATGTTGTCAGTACTTCGTAACCGGTTTCCGTTACCAATACCGTATGTTCCCACTGTGCCGACAGGCTGCGGTCTTTGGTGCGGATGGTCCAGCCGTCACCCATTTCGCGAATGTCGCGCCGTCCGGCATTGATCATCGGCTCGACGGTAAAAATCATGCCTGCCTCTAACCTTTCCAGCGTGCCGGGGCGACCATAGTGCAGGACTTGCGGCTCTTCGTGGAACACCTTGCCGATCCCATGTCCGCAAAATTCGCGCACGACGCTGTAGCCGGCTTTCTCTGCGTGTTGTTGAATGACGTAGCCAATATCGCCCAAATGTGCGCCCGGCTTGATCTTGGCAATCCCCAGCCACATGCATTCATAAGTGATGTCGCCAAGCCGTTTGGCCATGATGGAGGGTTCGCCGGCATAAAACATGCGGCTGGTATCGCCATGGTAGCCATCCTTGATGACGGTGATGTCAAGATTCACGACGTCGCCGTTTTTCAGAACCTTGTCGCCTGGAATGCCGTGACAGATAACGTCATTCACCGAGGTGCAGATAGCCTTCGGGTACGGCGTGTAGCCTGGCGGGCAATAATTCAGCGGTGCAGGAATGGTGCCCTGCACATTCACCATGTATTCATGGCAAAGGCGATCGAGTTCACCGGTGGTGACGCCGACTTTGACATGAGGCGTGATGAAATCGAGCACTTCCGATGCGAGTCTGCCGGCAATGCGCATGCCGGCGATATCTTCGGCGGTTTTGATGGAAATAGAGGTCATAGGTGAGTAAACTTGGTAGAAAATTGCGAAATAATGTCGGCAGACGCTCAAAAACGCTCAAAAAACAGCCTGGATCAGGTTGGAATTCGGCGGCAAGCTAGTCAAGGCTCGATTATAGACGAGCTAGGCAAGCTTCGCTGTAGGATAGGTTCTGTGGGACTTGAAAGATTGCCCTGTTTTAAGGTAGAATCCCGGGTTAGCTTGAATTGGTATTCGGGCGACGCTGCGCTTTGTGCAGTTTGGTATTTTGTTGTAACTCGTTGTTTTAAATCGCGAATCCGCTCGAAAAGGGTGCCTTTCTTGTCAATACAAGTCTGGTGACTGAGCAGATTCCAGACCCAACCCTGGAGAAAATTATGTCCGTAACAATGCTTGAAATGCTGGAAGCCGGTGTCCACTTCGGTCACCAAACTCGTTTCTGGAACCCAAAGATGGCACCGTACATCTTCGGTCATCGCAACAAGATTCATATCGTCAACCTGGAAAAAACCCTTGGCATGTACCAAGAGGCGATGAAGTATATCCGCCAATTGTCATCCAATCGCGGCAACATCCTGTTTGTCGGCACCAAGCGTCAAGCGCGCGAAATCATCGCTGCTGAAGCGGCACGTGCAGGTTCGCCATTCGTTGATCAACGTTGGTTGGGTGGCATGCTGACTAACTTCAAGACCATCAAGACTTCGATCAAGCGCCTGAAAGAAATGGAAGCTTCGATCGCTGACGGCTCAGTTGAAAAGCTGAGCAAAAAAGAAGGCCTGATGTTCCAGCGCGAAATGATCAAGCTGCAAAAAGCTATCGGCGGCATCAAGGATATGGGCGGCATTCCCGATGCAATCTTTGTCATCGACGTCGGTTACCACAAAGGCGCGATCACTGAAGCAGCAAAACTGGGTATCCCGGTTATCGGCGTGGTTGATACCAACCACTCACCGGAAGGCGTAACTTACGTCATTCCTGGTAACGATGACTCGTCCAAAGCGATCGCTTTGTATGCGCGTGGTGTTGCTGATGCAATTCTTGAAGGCCGTGCTAACGCCGTCAACGACGTCGTTGAGTCGATCAAGGGCGGTGCTGGTGATGAATTCGTTGAGGTTAACGATCAGGCTTAAGTCCTTAGTCTGAGGTGTAGTGCACTTCAAAAATAAAAAAAGGGGGCAGCGGTTGCCCCTTTTTTTGTCTAACCCGAATATTTTTTGACTGATGGTGTGGGTGCCGGTTTGCTGTAGCGCCTTGATGGCTCAGAGGTCGCCTTAAGCGGCTTCATGGCGAAAGCGCCAGACTTGCACCGATTGATCTAGGAGAATGAAATGGCAGTAATTACTGCGGCACTGGTAGGCGAACTGCGCGCAAAGACTGATGCGCCTATGATGGAATGCAAAAGAGCGCTGACTGAGGCGGATGGCGATATGGTCAAGGCAGAAGAAATTCTGCGTGTTAAATTGGGCGGTAAAGCATCCAAGGCAGCTTCCCGCATTACAGCGGAAGGTGTCGTTGCGGCCTATATCGCCGGTGGCGTTGGTGCGCTGATTGAGGTCAATTGCGAAACCGACTTCGTTACCAAGAATGACGAGTTCATCGCTTTGGCAAATGCTTGCGCCAAACTGGTGGCCGAAAACAATCCAGCTGATGTAGCTGCATTGTCGGCATTGCCTTTGAATGGCGGGACTGTCGAATCCAAGCGCGCAGAGTTGATCGGCCGCATCGGTGAGAACATGTCGATTCGTCGCTTCCAGCGTTTTGAAACCAGCGTCAAGCTGGCTTCTTACCTGCACGGCACAAGCATCGGCGTGATCGTTGAGTTTGATGGCGCGAACGACCAGGTTGGTAAAGATGTCGCCATGCACATCGCCGCAATGAAGCCGGTATCGCTGTCGTCGGATCAAGTGCCTGCCGACCTGATCGAAAAAGAGCGCTCGGTTGCAACGCTGAAGGCAGCTGAATCCGGCAAGCCTGCGGATATCGCAGCGAAGATGATTGAAGGTTCGGTACAGAAATTCCTGAAGGAAGTTTCTCTGTTGAATCAGTCTTTCGTCAAAAACGACAAGCAAACCGTCGAGCAAATGCTGAAAGAGGCAAATGCCAGCGTCAAGTCGTTCGTGATGTTTGTGGTTGGTGAAGGCATCGAGAAGAAAGTGGATGACTTTGCTGCAGAGGTTGCGGCAACAGTTGCTGCTGCCAAGCAAGGCTAAGTAACAAGAAAGAGCGGGCCGCAAGGCCCGTTTTTTTGACTGCATGGAATTTTTTGATGCAGGCGCGGACTAAGAGGTGCCTTGAATGACTTGTTGGGTGCAACACAGACCCGACTAGCAGCCTTGGGATAAATCCTGAAGTTTGCAGTAAATGCTGGTCGTGGATTTCAATGCAGTTTTCCTTGAAAATGGCACCGTAATCCGGCGAGCGGAATAATAAAAATACGTAATAATTAATTGTTAATCGGATAGAACAAAGGACCCAGACCATGACCAAACCAGCATATAAGCGTGTTCTCCTTAAGCTCTCCGGTGAAGCCCTGATGGGCGATGATGCCTATGGTATCAATCGAGTGACTATCGATCGCATGGTCGCAGACGTTGCCGAAATTGCTAAACTAGGTGTCGAGTTGGCAATAGTGATCGGCGGCGGGAATATTTTTCGTGGCGTGGCGCCGGGCGCGCAGGGCATGGATCGCGCGACCGCCGATTACATGGGGATGTTGGCCACAGTGATGAACTCGCTGGCGTTGGCTGATGCCATGCGTCAGGCAGGATTGACTGCACGCGTGATGTCGGCGATCAGCATCGAGCAGGTTGTTGAGCCGTATGTACGGCCAAAGGCACTGCAGTACCTGGAAGAAGATAAAGTCGTGATTTTTGCAGCGGGTACAGGTAATCCATTTTTTACAACAGATACTGCAGCAGCGTTGCGTGGCTCCGAAATCGGTGCCGAAATTGTGCTTAAGGCGACCAAGGTTGATGGCGTGTACAGCGCTGACCCGCAAAAGGATCCGACCGCAACACGGTATACAACGATCACATTTGACGAAGCGATTGCCAAGCATTTGCAAGTGATGGATGCCACGGCATTCGCCTTGTGCCGCGATCAGAAGTTGCCCATCAAGGTGTTTTCGATAGTCAAGCCGGGCGCGCTGCGGCGCGTGATCATGGGCGAAGACGAAGGTACTTTGGTGCACGTCTAAGTCTGATAAGAGAAGTTTGATAGGTAAGTGTTTCCATTCCGCTGGAACTTGAACCTGCTGAATATCTGCTGCGATCACTGCTGATACGAAGAGTAAAGTCGGGGGCGCGGTAAGATATTGGGCAGTGTTAAAAAAGATTGTTTCACAAGATTAAAGTTTAAGAATAGGAGAGCAGCATGAGCGTTGCTGACGTTAAAAAGAATACCGATCTTAGAATGCAGAAGTCGCTGGAAACTTTACGTGCCGACCTCGCCAAAGTGCGTACCGGCCGTGCCCATACCGGCATCCTGGATCACGTCCAGGTCGAGTATTACGGTAGCCCAACCGCATTGAGCCAGGTTGCCAATGTGACGTTGATCGATGCGCGTACCATCGGTGTCCAGCCGTTCGAAAAGAAAATGATCGCCGTGGTCGAAAAAGCCATTCGCGAAGCCGATCTGGGCCTGAATCCATCCACTCAAGGCGAAATAATACGCGTCCCGACTCCGCCGCTGACCGAAGAGCGCCGCAAGGAAATGGTCAAGCTGGTAAAAAGCGAAGCTGAAGATGCAAAAATTGCTATTCGGAATATTCGTCGTGATGCCAATGAAGGCTTGAAAAAGCTTGTCAAGGATAAAGAGTGTTCTGAAGACGATGAACGTCGTGCGCAGGATGATATTCAGAAGCTGACCGACAAGGCCGTCGCAGACGTCGACAAGCAGGTAGTGGATAAAGAAAAAGAAATTCTGACGGTATAAAGTGTTGCTTGCTGTCTGAGAGCCTGATGGACGTCTCCGCACCATGCAGCAGGTTCTGAACAATAATTTTCTTATTTCATTTTTCATGAGTCATTCAAGTTCGACGCTATCGGTGCCGCCCGGCGCGGCAGTGCCCCGCCACATTGCCATCATTATGGATGGCAACGGCCGCTGGGCGACGCGCCGTTTTCTCCCTCGTTTTGCCGGTCACGGCAAAGGCGTTGAGGCCGTGCGTGGCATCGTCGAGGCTTGTGCCAAGCGCGGGGTCAAATACCTCACTCTGTTCGCATTCAGCTCTGAAAACTGGCGTCGCCCGGAAGAGGAAGTGTCATTGTTGATGCGTCTTTTTGTCACTGCGCTTGAGCGTGAAGTCGGCAAAATGCACAGCAATGGCATTCGCCTCAAAGTGGTCGGCGACCTCAGTCGTTTCGATGCCAAGTTACAGGCAATGATCGCCAATGCCGAGCGTAAAACCATCAACAATACGAATTTGACGGTCACCGTTTGCGCCAATTACGGCGGTCGCTGGGATGTGATGCAGGCGGTCCAGAAAATGCTGGCTGCAGGTGGCGCTGAAAATGGTCAGGCGTTTACAGAAGATCAACTTGCGCAGCATCTGGCCATGGCCTATGCGCCGGAGCCTGATCTATTTATTCGCACCGGCGGCGAGCAGCGGATTTCCAATTTCTTGCTATGGCAACTGGCGTATAGCGAACTCTATTTTACCGATACCTACTGGCCCGATTTTAATGCCGCCGAACTGGATAAGGCGATCGCTTCTTACCAGCAACGTGAGCGCCGTTTTGGACGCACCAGTGAGCAGTTGGTAGAACAAAAAAAGGCGTCCTGATGTTAAAAACGCGTGTCATCACGGCGTTGTTATTGCTGGCAGTGTTGTTGCCGATTCTTTATTTTAATTATTTCCCCGCATTTGCTGTTGTTACCGCGCTATTTTTTGCCGCTGCCATCTGGGAATGCGCGCGCGTCTTCGGTGCTGCCGGCAACCGTGCGCTGGCTTGTGCGCTCGCCGCGCTGGCCTTATTCATACTGGTAATAGCCAGGGACGGTGGCGCGAATATCCGCTTGTTGTTTTTGCTCTGCGTAGCGCTCTGGTGTCTACGTTTTACGCCGTCACTGGCGCTTGGCTTGCCGCCGCTGGATAGCATCGGTAGCCGCATTGTCGGTATCACTTACGCAATCTCGATTTTTGGTTGTTTTCTCGCTATCCTGGGACTATTCCTGCATTCCCCGCTGTACTTGTTGTCAGTGATGGCTATCGTCTGGACTGCGGATATTGGCGCTTATTTTTGCGGTAAGGCTTTTGGTTCGCGTAAATTGGCGCCGTCGATTTCCCCCGGTAAATCCTGGGAAGGTGCGATCGGCGGCTGGCTGCTGGTATTGATGATCGCCAGTGTCATTTGCGTGACCCCTGCGGCGCTGCCATTGGCGGATACCTTTCCGGTGCAGCTGTTTGCCGTTTGGGGCTGGCCTGGCCTGCTCGGCGTCATGACGGTATTGGTGGCGGCGAGTGTGATCGGCGACTTGTTTGAGTCGCTGTTGAAGCGCCGTGCCGGCATCAAGGACAGTAGCCAATTATTGCCGGGCCATGGCGGCGTGCTGGATCGCATCGACGCCCTGATTCCGGTGTTGCCGTTGGTGGCGCTGCTGGGTTTCCGGTTTTAAGGTTGTTCATGCAAAATATTACGATACTCGGTTCTACCGGTTCGATAGGCGTATCGACGCTTGATGTGCTGGCACGTCACCCTGAACGCTATTCCGTATACGCATTGACGGCGCATAGCCGGATTCAGCTATTGGCCGAGCAGTGTGAGCAATTCCGGCCGCAGGTTGCCGTGGTGGGCAGCGCAGATTCCGCAGCCCAATTGTCGCGCCTGCTGCTGGCCAGAGGTCTGAAAACCCAGGTTGCCTATGGCGAGCGCGCCTTGTGTGAGGTTGCCAGTGCGGCATCCTGCGATACGGTTATGGCGGCGATTGTCGGTGCTGCAGGCTTGGCGCCCTCGCTGGCGGCAGCGCATACCGGTAAAAAAATCCTGTTGGCGAACAAGGAAGCGCTGGTCATATCTGGCCAGTTGTTCATCGATGCCGTGCGCAGCAGTGGTGCGACGCTGTTACCGATCGATAGTGAGCATAATGCGATTTTTCAGTGCTTGCCGCATGGATATCAGCGTGATCCGGCAACCGTGGGCATCGTCAAAATTCTGTTGACTGCATCTGGCGGGCCATTTTTACAGCGGGCAGTTGCTTCGCTTGATGCAGTCACGCCGGCGGAGGCGGTTGCCCATCCGAACTGGGTGATGGGGCGCAAGATTTCAGTCGACTCGGCCACCATGATGAACAAGGGCCTGGAAGTTATCGAGGCGCATTGGTTATTTGGCACGCCGGCAAGTCAAATTGAAGTGGTGATTCATCCTCAAAGCGTGATTCATTCAATGGTGTCGTATGTTGACGGTTCCGTTTTGGCGCAACTGGGCAATCCTGATATGCGCACGCCGATTGCGTATGCGTTGGCTTATCCGGAGCGTATTGCATCCGGTGTCGCTCCGCTCGACCTGACTATCGTCGGTCAACTGGAGTTTGCCAAGCCCGACCTGAATCGCTTTCCCTGCTTGAAACTCGCGTATGATGCACTGTTGGCCGGCGGCTCTGCGGCGACGGTATTGAACGCAGCGAACGAAGTTGCAGTCGAAGCGTTTCTAGAGGGGAAAATCGGATTCCGCATGATAGACCAATTGATTGCTCGTACCATGGACAAGTTGCCGTTGTGCGCGGTGACCGATATCAACTCACTGCTTGAGCAGGATCGGCTTGCTCGTCTGGCGGTTCGCTCGTTTATGTCCTGATGGAATTCCTACAAACAATATTGGCTTTTGTCGTTGCGCTTGGCTCGCTCGTGATCATCCACGAACTTGGCCATTACTCGGTTGCGCGCCTGTGCGGCGTCAAGGTCTTGCGTTTTTCCGTCGGTATGGGAAAGATCATTTTTTCGCACCGTTTCGGGTCGGACCAGACTGAATGGGCGATTTCCATTTTGCCGCTGGGCGGCTATGTAAAAATGCTGGATGCGCGCGAGCAGGATGTCAGCAACATGTCTCCAGCCGATCTGAAGCGTGAGTTTACGCGCCAGTCCGTGTGGCGCCGAATCGCCATAGTTGTCGCCGGCCCATTGGCGAATTTCATTCTTGCGATTTTGTTATTTGCTGGCTTGTACATCTACGGGATACCTGAACCCACACCTAAATTGCGTGCCGTCGCCGAGCAATCGGTGGCTTATCAGGCAGGTTTGCGCGGTGGCGAACTGGTGACCGCGGTGAATGGCGAGCCGGTCCAGATCTGGTCGGATTTGCGCTGGAAACTGATGCAGGCGGCTTTGGAAAAGGGGAGCGTAAAGCTGGACGTGCAGCGCCCTGACTCCGGTCCGTCCGGCAGTAACCTGCTGGACACCATTAGCTTGCCGCTGGACAGCGTTAGCACCAAGGATCTGGAGGGCGATTTTTTAGGCAAGTTGGGTATTTCATTAGCGCGACCAAAAGCCGTGTTGGGCAAGGTAATGCCGGATGGTCCGGCCATGAGGGCCGGTTTGCGGGATGGCGACTTAATTACCAGCGTCAACGGCGTTGCTGTTGTCGATGGCCTGGCGTTGGTCGAGAAGGTTAGGGCATCGCCGGATCAAAAATTGCGTATCGCCGGCGTGCGGGCAGGGAAAAATTTTCTGCTCGAAGTCACGCCGGAGCGTCAGGAAGCCAAGGGCGAGACATTCGGTCTGATCAAGGTTGAGGTGCCTTTGGCGCCAGAGATGATCGTTGCCAGCAGCCCACCGTTGGAAGCACTCGTCAAAGGTGCGCAAAAAACCTGGGATAGCAGCGTTCTGACACTAAAAATGCTGGGGAAAATGCTGATTGGACAGGTTTCCTGGAAAAATATCACCGGCCCGATTACGATTGCAGACTACGCCGGTCAGACCGCACGGGTCGGTGCGATTAGCTATCTCAGTTTTATTGCGTTTATCAGTATCAGTTTGGGCGTTATGAATTTGCTTCCCATCCCAGTTTTAGATGGGGGTCTTTTGCTGTATTATTCGGTGGAAGTTTTGACCGGACGCCCCATTCCTGAGCGGTTTGGGGAAATTGCCCAACGCGCAGGCATAGGTATCTTGGTGATGTTGATGGTGGTCGCTATGTTTAACGACATCGTTCGACTCCTATTTTAGTGCTGTCCTTTGTTATTGCTTTCTTTTTTAGTAGCAAAGTCCGCCCCAAGGTTTTTCTTCTTGTCCGACAATCGTAGTCGACAAGGACATTGATAACAAACGATCGCTAATGAAATTACATTCCCAGCATTTCCCTTTGTCGATTCTTCCCCGTCGTTTGATCGCTGTCGCCGCCTTCGCCTTGTGCTCAGGTCAGGCCATGGCAGTGCAGCCTTTTGTGGTCAAGGATATTCGGGTCGAAGGTATTCAACGGACCGAAGCGGGTACCGTTTTCAACTATTTGCCGGTAAAGGTCGGCGAAACCTTTGATGATGAAAAGGCGATTGCTTCCATCAAGGCGCTGTACGCTACCGGTTTCTTCAAGGACGTCCGGGTCGAGACCGACGGCGATGTATTGGTGATCATGGTCGAAGAGCGGCCTGCAATCGCCGGCGTCGCGTTTTCCGGAACCAAAGAGTTCGATAAAGATCAATTGACCAAAGCGCTCAAGGAAATCGGTGTTGGCGAATCCCGCATTTACGATAAGGCATTGGTAGATCGCGCTGAACAGGAACTGAAGCGTCAGTATCTGTCACGTGGCTTGTATGGCATGAAGGTCACGACTACGGTAACGCCGGTTGAGCGGAATCGCGTCAACATCAACTTTGCGGTAGATGAAGGTGATGTTTCCCGCATCAAGCAAATCAACTTCGTTGGCAACAAGGTGTTTTCAGACAAGAAGCTGCGCGATCAGCTGAAGCTGCGTCCACCAGGCTGGTTCACCTGGTACACCAAGGCGGATCAATACTCCAAAGAGAAGTTGGCTGGCGATATCGAAACGTTGCGCTCGTACTATCTGAACAACGGTTATATCGAAATGCAGATCGAGTCCAGCCAGGTATCCATTACGCCAGACAAGAAAGATATTTACGTTACGTTAAATATCAACGAAGGCGATAAATTCACGGTCTCCGACGTCAAGCTGGAAGGTGAAATGTTTGGCCGCGACGAAGAACTGAAATCCTTGGTTCAACTGAAAAAAGGCGAAGTGTTCTCCGGTCAGCAGCTGAAGGAAACCACCAAGAAGATTTCTGAGCGACTAGGTAATTTCGGCTATGCGTTTGCCAACGTCAATGCCAATCCCATACTCGATCGCGATAAGAAGGAAGTGGCGTTCACGATTTTGGTCGATCCGGGTAAACGCGTCTACGTGCGCCATATCAATGTTGCTGGGAATACCAAGACCCGTGACGAAGTTGTGCGCCGCGAGTTCCGCCAATTCGAAGATTCCTGGTACGACGGTTCCAACATCAAGTTGTCGCGCGACCGTGTCGATCGTCTGGGTTATTTCAAGGACGTTGGTATCGAAACCCCTGAAGTGCCAGGCACGACAGACCAGGTTGATGTCAACATGACAGTGACTGAAAAGCCGACTGGTAACATTATGTTGGGTGCCGGTTTCTCGCAAGCCGACAAAGTCAGCCTGACCGGTTCGATTCAACAGCAGAATGCATTCGGGAGTGGCAATACGATTGGTCTCGAAGTAAACACTAGTCACACCAATCGGACCATTGCGTTGTCGCAGACCAATCCGTACTTCACCGATGACGGCGTCAGCCGCACCTATGATCTGTACTTGCGCACAGTGAGCCCGTCTGTTTACACCCAGGGTACCTACAAGGTTCGTACCGTCGGTAGCGATATCAAGTTTGGTGTGCCGTTCTCGGAACTGGATACGATTTTCTTCGGTGTCGGTGTTGAAAATACCAAGGTGTATGCGGATGGTCTTAGCCCAAGCCTTTACCAGCAATATGTCCATGACTTCGGCAATGGTGTCCTTGACCCTACAACCGGTTTCCTGACAACGCCCAGCTCCGCAGGTACCACGAGTTTTCCGCTGACGGCAGCTTGGCAGCGGGATAGCCGCGATAGTGCACTCGTTCCGACCAAAGGTCGTTATCAACGTGCTAATCTTGAAGTGTCTGCGGTCGGCACCTTGCGCTACTACCGGGCAAGTTATCAGCACCAGTATTTCCAGCCTTTGTTCGGTGAGGCTGTGACGCTGGCGTTGAATGGTGAAGTCGATTATGGTGCAGGAATTGGTGGCAAACCTTATCCGGTGTTCAAAAATTATTATGCCGGTGGGATTGGTACCGTGCGTGGTTATGAAGCCTCGACACTGGGTACCAAGGTCGACCAGTACGGCGATTCTCTGGGCGGTGCGAAGCGTATATTTGGCAATCTGGAGTTCCAGTTCCCGTTCCCCGGTTCCGGCAATGATCGCACTTTGCGCTGGTTTACTTTCCTGGACGGCGGCCAGGTATTTGCTGACAAGGCGCCGATGTCGTTCAAGGATTTGCGTTACTCAACAGGTATCGGTTTGAGCTGGGTGTCGCCGATTGGACCGTTGAAGTTGAGCTGGGGCCAGCCTTTGAATGCTAAAACAGCAGTTATCAACGGTACAACTGTCGTCGATAAAGCTCAACACTTCCAGTTCCAGCTGGGTACCGGGTTTTAAGCTCGGAATGGCACAGCTGTACAAGAATGGCATAATGCTCAATTTGAATAGCGGAGAACGGCTTTGAAGTCTCTTACTAAATCATTCACCTCGCTGAAGTCGGTTGCGGTTCTGGCCCTTTGCCTGACCTCGGTTGCAGCAGTTCATGCACAAGAGGGTTCGAAAATCGCTTTCGTCAGCAACGAGCGTATTTTCCGTGAAGCGGCGCCAGCCAAGGCTGCGGATGCCAAAATCCAGGCGGAATTTTCCAAGCGCGACAAGGACTTGCAGGACTTGGCAGCGCGTCTGAAAGGCATGGCTGACAAACTGGATAAGGATTCTGCCGTGATCCCGGAGTCCGAGCGTCTGAAACGTCAACGCGAGCTGGCCGATCTGGACAAGGATTTTCAGCGTAAGCAACGCGAGTTCCGCGAAGATCTGAATCAACGTCGTAACGAAGAGTTGGCGGTTGTGCTGGAGCGCACCAACAAGGTGATCAAGCAAATTGCTGACGCTGAAAATTACGACATCGTCTTTCAGGATGCTGTTTACGCCAGCAAGCGTATCGATATTACCGATAAAGTGCTGAAAGCACTCAACAAGTAACTACACATAAGGCCACAATGAGCACTCGGCTGAAACAACTGGTCGAAAGCTTGGGCGGCCAGTTAATAGGCGATGCGGATATCCAGGTATCCGGCATCGCGCCGTTGAACGATGCAACGGCGACACAGGTTACCTTTCTCTCCAATCCCAAGTTTCGATCTCAGGCAACCCAAAGCCAGGCAGCGGCAATCATCTTGTCGCCTGCAGATGACGCTGTGGTCAGCGCAAGCTATCAGGGCGCGCGTATAGTTACCAGCAATCCTTACGCTTATTTTGCGCGAACGGCGCAATTTTTTGCGGCGCTGAACGCGCCATTGGTGGTCCCTGGCATTCATCCTGCTGCCACGGTTGATCCATCCGCGCGCATTGCGGCTACGGCGCATATTGGCGCCAATGTCGTGATCGAGGCGGAGGCGGTGGTTGGCGAACATGCTTGTATCGAGGCCGGATGCGTGATTGGTCGCGCTGTAAAGATAGGCGCGATGACGCATTTACACGCGCACGTCACGATTTACGCAGCCTGCGAAATTGGCCAGCGCGGTATCGTCCATTCCGGTGTCGTAATAGGGGCTGATGGTTTTGGCTTCGCTAACGAAGGCGGAGCCTGGATCAAGATTCCGCAAACCGGTCGGGTACTGATAGGCGATGATGTTGAAATTGGCGCAAACACGACTATTGACCGCGGCGCGCTAGCTGATACCGTCATTGAAGAGGGTGTCAAACTGGATAATCAGATTCAGATTGCCCACAATTGCCATATCGGTGCGCACACCGCGATTGCCGCTTGTGCAGGAATCGCTGGTAGCGCCAGGATTGGGAAATATTGCTCGATCGGTGGCGCCGCCATGATCCATGGTCACATCACGATCGTCGATCATGTGCATGTCTCGGCCGGTACGCTGGCGCTACGCTCTATTCTCGAACCAGGCCAATACACAGGTTTTTATCCGATTGCCAAACATGGCGATTGGGAAAAATCTGCGGCGCTGGTGCGTAATTTGAGCAGCATGCGTGAGAAAATCCGGGCTCTGGAAAAATCAATCAAACAGCTTACAGAAAAAAATAATGAACAGTCTTAACAATGGTCTCGATATCAGTCAGATCAAAGAATATTTGCCGCATCGCTATCCGCTACTGCTGGTTGACCGGGTGTTGGGCTGGGAAAGCGGCAAAACGATCACCGCGATCAAGAACGTCACGATCAACGAAGAGTTCTTTAACGGCCATTTTCCGAACAAGCCGGTCATGCCCGGCGTGTTGACGATAGAGGCGCTGGCTCAAACCGCGGCGCTGCTGTCGTTTTTGACCGAGGGACGCAAGCCGGATGAAAATACCGTGGTGTATTTTCTGGGTATCGACAAGGCGCGTTTCCGTCGCCCGGTCGAACCTGGCGATCAGATCAAGCTGGAAGTCGAAATTGTGCGTGTCGTGCGCGGCATCTGGAAGTACAAAGCCGTTGCCAGCGTGGATGGCGAACTGGCGGTCGAAGCGGAATTCATGTGCACCATGCGCCATGCAGTAACGCCTGCGCCTGCGGCGGATGCCCCGGCTCCGACTAATCCATCTGTGTGATTTGCGATGACCCGAATTCATCCTACTGCCGTTGTTGATCCGAATGCGGTGCTTGACAACTCGGTCGAAGTCGGTGCCTACTCGATCATTGGTCCTCACGTTACTATCGGCGCCGGTACCAAGGTTGGTCCGCATGTCGTGATCGAGGGTCATACCAGCATTGGCCGCGACAACACATTTTTCCAGTTTGGTTCGATCGGCGCTGCCCCACAGGACAAAAAATACGCTGGCGAACCAACCCGCCTGGAGATCGGCGACGGCAATACCATCCGTGAGTTCGTTACGCTAAATCTGGGCACGGCCCAGGATGTCGGCGTGACGCGACTTGGCAATGACAACTGGATCATGGCTTACGTACACGTAGCGCATGACTGTCAGATCGGTAGTCATACGACTATTGCGAACAATGCAACGCTGGCAGGGCACGTGCATGTGGGCGATTGGGTGTTGCTCGGTGGTTTTACCACGGTACATCAATTTTGCCGCATCGGCCCTCACGCAATGACCGCCTTCACGGCTGCGGTAAGTCAGGATATCCCGCCGTTTGTGACGGCCGCCGGCAATCGTGCCGTTCCTGCCGGGATTAATAGCGAAGGCCTGAAGCGACGCGGTTTTAGCAGTGCGCAAATCATGACGATCAAGCGTGCCTACAAAATGATTTACCGTTCCGGTTTGCCATTGGATGACGCCAAAGCAGCACTCGCCGCTGAAGAAATCAAGTCACCCGATTCGGCGGAATATCTGCGCCTGATGCGCGACTTTATCGCCTCATCCAGCCGTGGCATTATCCGCTGACGTGTCTACAACATCGAATATTTCCGTCGCGATGGTGGCCGGGGAGACTTCCGGCGATCTGCTGGCGAGCCGTTTGCTATCGGGTTTGCGGCCGCACCTGCCGGATGCCGATATGTATGGCATTGGCGGCCCGAAGATGGCTGAATATGGTTTTGTCAGTCATTGGGCGATGGATAAGCTGGCGGTAAATGGCTTGTTCGAAGTGCTTGCGCATTATCGTGAACTCAAGGGTATTCAGCTCGCCTTGCGCGATCGTCTGCTGATTGAAAAGCCGAATATTTTTATTGGCGTCGACGCCCCTGATTTTAATTTTGGGCTCGAAACGCAACTGAATCACGCCGGCATTCCCACTGTCCATTTTATTGGTCCGTCGATTTGGGCCTGGCGCGGCGGACGCATCAAGAAAATCGCGCGCTCCGGCTCGCACATGCTGGTGGTATTCCCGTTCGAGGAAGAGATTTATCGCAAGGCAGGGATTCCCGCAACTTACGTCGGCCATCCGCTGGCGCAAGTGATTCCCATGGTGCCTGACGTCGCAGCAGCACGTGCCGCACTTGGCTTGCCGGCCAGCGGCACAGTGGTGGCGATCATGCCCGGCAGCCGCATGTCGGAATTAAAGTACAACACCGTTGGTTTTGTCGGCGCCGCCAAATTGCTGGCGCAGCGTGATCCGAATGTGCGTTTCATCGCACCGATGGCAGGCCACAAGCAGCGTCACCTGTTTATCGAACTGGTGAAAGAAGCCGGCTTGCAGGATGTTGAGATCCAATTGCTTGATGGTCAATCGCATACCGCGATGGCTGCCGCGGATGCCGTATTGGTGGCGTCCGGCACGGCATCGCTAGAAGTCGCATTGTATAAAAAGCCGATGGTGATCGCGTACAAGATGATGCGCGCCACCTGGGAAATTTTGCGTCACATGAGCTACCAGCCGTGGATAGGCCTGCCAAATATTCTGGCGCGCGAGTTCCTGGTGCCGGAATTGCTGCAGCATGCAGCGACGCCACAAGCACTCGCTGACGCCTTGTGGAAGCAATTACAAAACGTATCGCATCAAGAGATGTTGCGCCAGCGCTTTACCGACATGCACCATGCACTGTTGCGCGACACTGCTAATGAGAGCGCCCAAGTGGTGTTAAAAATCATTGGGCAGCAACATACATGATTTTTAATTTTTTATACGTACAGGTACAGACCGCTCCTTGAAAACCTCTGATAACAATCTGCCTTTATTTGACTACGATTACGCTGACGAAATTATTTGCGGCGTCGATGAGGCTGGCCGCGGGCCTCTTGCCGGACCTGTTTTCGCTGCTGCGGTGATACTTGATCCGGCGCGCCCCATTCCGGGCTTGCGTGACTCCAAGAAGCTGACTGCTGAACGGCGCGAGGTGTTGGCAGCGCAAATCAAGGAACGTGCGTTAGCCTGGTCGATTGCCGAATGTTCAGAAGAGGAAATCGATACGCTGAACATTTTGCAGGCCACCATGCTGGCAATGCGACGTGCGGTCGAAGGTTTGTCGCAACTGCCGACGCTGGCGCTGATTGACGGCAATCGTTGTCCGGTCATGGCGATACGGGCCGAGGCGATTGTCAAGGGCGACGACAAGGTGGCGGCGATTTCGGCGGCGTCGATACTCGCCAAAACCGCGCGCGATGCAGCCTTGCAGGTACTGCATGAACAATATCCGGATTATGCCTTCGACCAGCACAAGGGGTATCCGACCGCGCTGCACATGGAGCGGCTGCGGCTGCATGGCGTATCGCCGGTCCATCGTAAATCCTATGCACCAGTGCGAGCACTGCTGCAGCCTGAGTGCTAATCCCGTTTGCCGTTAAAATTGGTGTGCGACGTTAGTGCCGATAACGCGATCGGTTTTATAGTTCGCAGCGCCGATTTTCAAGGTAAATTTCCGTACGGCATTGAATTAACGCAGCAGCTCTCACACGATTTTTACACACATGAAACTGATTTCTTCCCCATACAATGCCTTATACAAGGAATTGAAACTGCTGGCCACCCGCTCGCAAACGCGGCGCAAGATGGGGAAGTCCTTGCTGGATGGGATACACCTGGCTGAATCCTATTTGCAGCACTACGGTTTTCCTGCGCTGTGCGTTGCCAGCGAGAGTGCGTTATTACATGCCGAAGCAGCGGCACTGATTGCGCGATGCGAAGCCGGCGGTGTCCAGTGTGTCGCCTTTCCGGATGCGCAGTTCAACGTTATTAGCCAGGTTGAACATGGTATAGGTCTGCTGTTTGTGATCGATACGCCACAATTTGCGGCGCCGGCAGCAATGACGCAATCTGCGGTTTTGCTTGATAATCTGCAGGATCCTGGCAATCTCGGCTCGATTTTGCGGAGTGCCGCCGCCGCCGGTATCAAACAGATTTACTGCTCGTCCGGCACTGTCCACGCATGGTCGCCGAAGGTGTTGCGCGCTGGCATGGGGGCACATTTTTTACTGCAGATTTTTGAGAATGCAGATCTTTTGGCGCTTGTCGCCGGTGCCCGGATAGCGGTTCTGGCGACTAGTTCTTATGCGCAAAAAAGTATATTTGAAGCCGATCTGAAAGCGCCGGTGGCGTGGTTGTTCGGTCATGAAGGGCAGGGCGTTGCTGAAGATTTACTGGCGCAGGCCAGCGGGCAAGTGGTGATTCCGCATCTGGGCGAGATGGAGTCATTGAACGTTGCCGCCGCTGCCGCTATCTGCTTTTTTGAACAAGTGCGGCAAATGCAATCCTGAATTGTTCCGGTGAGCCAGCGCGATTGCACTGGCTCACCATCTTTGATTCGCGCTTCTTGGGCGCGTCGTAACCGGCTATCGTTCTGCCCGCTTTTCTCTTGGTGCGGGCTTAATACGTCGCTGAATCCGGTTTAATTTCCTGCAAAATCGTCGCCGCAATCTCTTCAATCGATTTGGTGGTGGACGACATCCAGCGTATTCCTTCGCGCCGCATCATGGCTTCCGCCTCGTTGACTTCATAGCGACAATTGACCAGCGCCGCATATTTACTGCCAGGACGCCGTTCGTTACGGATTTCAGACAGGCGCTCGGCCAAGATTGTCAGGCCAAAAATCTTTTGTTTGAATGGTCGCAGGCCGGTTGGCAGTTTGTTGCGTTCGAAATCCTCTGGAATTAACGGATAGTTCGCTGCCTTAATGCCGTATTGCATGGCCAAATACAAGCTGGTTGGCGTTTTCCCAGAGCGGGATACGCCGACCAGGATGACGTCTGCATCGGCCAGATTCTTGTTTGATTGACCATCGTCATGCGCCAGCGAAAAGTTGATCGCTTCGATCCGGTTCTTGTATTCCTCCGAATTGGCAGCGTTATGGCTGCGTCCGATCGTGTGGGATGACTTGATTCCTAACTCATTTTCCAGCGGCTCAACAAAGGTTTGGATCAAATCCATGTGCATTGCCTTGGCCTGCTGGATGACTTTTGACAGGTTGGCTTTGACAAGTGTTGAAAAAACAATCGGCAATTTGCCATCGGCTGCAAAAGCTTCATTAATCCTGCGCGTCGCGTCATATGCTTTGTCGAGTGTATCGACAAACGGCAGGCGCACCTGCTTAAAGCGCAGTTCGAACTGCGTCAATACCGAGTGACCGAACGTTTCAGCGGTGATGCCGGTGCCGTCGGAAACAAAGAAAACGGTGCGATTGGCGGTCGGCAGTGGGAGCGTAGGAGCTTCTGACATGATGTATTTAGGAATGAAAACTGTTAAAAAATGGCGGCTTGCAGGTGAAATATTGGCTACCTGCAGCACCAGCGTGCATTTGAAAAAAGAACGGTATTGCAAGGCAAGGTCACGAAAATGTAGATCGAAGCCCAACTTGGCGAAGAATAACAAAAAGCCAAATCGCGAGCACGGAACATCAACAGACCGGGTTTCGAGTTCTCGGAGGCAACGAAAACTCGCTCAAGAAAGCCGCGTGAACGCTAACCGACGGCCTTCCGCATTGCTTCGAATCGCGAGATCAATAATGGTCATCACATCGACGGCATCCTGCGCTGTAACAGGAAACGGTTTGCCGTCGAGAATCGACGTCGCAAGCGACCGATAGTAATCGGCATATGCACCATTGTGGGTCGCGAATTCCATGCTCAAATCGTGATCGCCATCGACTTCGCACAAGAATCCGGGGGGATTTTTGCCGAACCCCTCATCGCCCGGCCGCAGACCGGCTTTCAACTGATCCTCCTGCACATCCAGCCCTGTTTTCACATAGCTGCCGCGCGTGCCGTGAACGGCAAACCGCGGCGGCGCCAAGGCGGCCAGGGCGCTCGCATGGAGGATCACCTCTTTGTCCGGATAACCGAGTTGCAAATGCACGTAGTCCGGCGCTTGCGCTTGATCGCGATGCTGCTTGAGCGTCGCCGCCACCGTCCGTGGCGCACCGAACAGCGTCAGCGCCTGATCGATCAAATGGGGGCCCAGATCGAACAACAGACCGCCCCCACGCGAAGCCTCTTCGCGCCAGCGCTGCGGCACTTTCGGCCGAAAGCGGTCGAAATGGGATTCATAGTGCGTGACGCGCCCGAGCCGTCCGCTTTCGATCAGTGCGCGCACGGTCATGAAGTCACCGTCCCAGCGTCGATTATGAAAGGGCGCGAACAGCAGGCCATGCTCTGCGGCGAGATCGGCGAGTGCTTTGGCGTCGCGGGCGGAAAGCGTTACCGGCTTATCGACGACCACATTCTTGCCAGCCGCGAGTGCCTTGTGCGCGAGGTCGAAGTGCGTGTCGTTCGGCGTGGCGATGACAATGCAGTCGATGTCATTGCGCGCGATGAGTGCATCGAAATCGGGCACGACTGCCGCATGCGGGTAATCGGCCTGCGCACGCTCGGTTTGCGCCGTGGCGATGGCGGCAATGGTCGCGCGGCCGCAACTTTCGATGACAGGCGCGTGAAACGTGGCTCCCGCGAAGCCGTAGCCCATCAGACCGACTCTCAATACTGAATCCATGTCAGGGTCCTGTTGTGTTTGTGTCTTGATAGTGTGGCATGGCTGCTCTGGTTTGGGTGATTCGTTCGCACATTTGTTGCTATAAACAAAATATTATTGACTGATTGAAAGCAAACGAGACGTGAGCAGCAGCGGCAGCAAACCATGGTTTTGCGGAACTAGATCGGAATTGCGGAACTCAGACTTCCCATAAATTACTGGCTCAGCCTTATAATATGCGCCAATGCGCGGTACGCCTTCATTGGCAGCAATAGATTTCTTATCATCAAACTAGAGGTTGTTATGTCCAATGCAATACAGATGGGTGCCACCCAGGGGGCTGCTTACGTCGTTCCCTTTGAAAATCTGCGAATGACGGATGTTGATTCCGTCGGCGGCAAAAACGCGTCGCTGGGTGAAATGATTAGCCAGCTGGCGACGGCCGGCGTCCGGGTACCTGGTGGCTTTGCCACTACGGCACAGGCTTTCCGTGATTTTCTGGCGTACAGCGCAAACGGTGGCATATCGTTGGCACAGCGCATCGCTGATCGTCTTGAAACGCTGGATATTGAAGACGTGCGGGCATTGGCGCAAGCTGGTGCGGAAATTCGTGAATGGATCGTGGCAACGCCATTCCAGCCGCGTCTGGAGCAGGAAATCCAGGAATTCTATCGGCGTCTGGTTGCCGATTCTTCCAGCGAGATGTCGTTCGCGGTGCGGTCGTCGGCAACTGCTGAAGACTTGCCGGATGCATCGTTCGCCGGCCAACAGGAGACTTTCCTGAATGTGGTCGGTATCGATAACGTACTGGAAGCGATGAAGCATGTGTTCGCGTCGTTGTACAACGACCGTGCGATTTCGTATCGTGTCCATAAAGGCTTCACTCACGCTGAAGTGGCCTTGTCGGCGGGTGTGCAACGCATGGTGCGCTCCGACGTCGGTGCCGCCGGCGTCATGTTTACTCTGGATACCGAGTCTGGCTTCAAGGATGTGGTGTTCATTACGTCGAGCTACGGTCTCGGCGAAACAGTGGTGCAGGGCGCGGTCAATCCGGACGAATTCTACGTCCACAAACCAATGCTGGAACAAGGCAAGCTGCCTATCATCCGTCGCAATATCGGCTCCAAGCTGATCAAGATGGAATTCACCGGAGAGGCCAAAGCCGGCCGTTCGGTCCGGACCGTTGACGTGCCTATCGAGTTGCGCAATCGCTATTCGCTCAACGATGCTGAAATCGTTGAACTGGCCAAGTACGCCACCATCATCGAGAAGCACTACGAGCGTCCGATGGATATCGAGTGGGGCAAGGATGGCCGTGACGGCAAGTTGTACATCCTGCAAGCACGTCCGGAAACCGTGAAGTCGCAGGAAAAAGCCACTGACTCGCAGCAGCGTTTCAGGCTGAAAGGTAGCAGTAACGTGCTGGCGACCGGCCGTGCCATCGGGCAAAAAATTGGTGCAGGTCCGGTACGGGTAATTCATGACGCTGCCGACATGGAGCGTGTGCAACCCGGTGACGTGCTGGTGGCCGACATGACCGATCCTAACTGGGAGCCGGTAATGAAGCGGGCGGCGGCGATTGTCACCAACCGTGGCGGCCGGACCTGTCACGCGGCGATTATCGCGCGTGAACTGGGCGTGCCGGCCGTGGTCGGTTGCGGTGATGCTACCGATATCCTGAAGGATGGCACGTTTGTGACGGTATCCTGCGCTGAAGGCGACGAAGGCAAGATCTATGACGGTCTGCTGGAAACCGAAATTACCGAAGTCGCCCGTGGCGAACTGCCAAAGCTGCCGTTGAAAATCATGATGAACGTCGGTAACCCGCAACTGGCTTTCGACTTCCAGTCGATTCCAAATGGCGGCGTTGGTTTGGCGCGTCTGGAATTCATCATCAACAACAATATCGGGGTTCACCCACGGGCGATTCTGGAATACCCGAACATCGACGCCGATCTGAAGAAGGCGGTCGAATCGGTAGCGCGCGGTCACGCATCGCCCAAGGCTTTTTATGTCGATAAGTTAGCAGAAGGCATTGCGACCATCGCCGCCGCATTCTGGCCCAAGACCGTGATTGTCCGTTTGTCCGACTTCAAGTCGAACGAGTACAAAAAGCTGATCGGCGGCTCACGTTACGAGCCGGATGAAGAGAATCCGATGCTCGGTTTCCGCGGCGCTGCGCGTTATTTGTCTGTCGATTTTGCCGAAGCATTCGAAATGGAATGCCAGGCGATGAAACGGGTGCGCGAAGACATGGGCCTGACCAATGTCGAGATCATGGTGCCGTTCGTACGGACGCTCGGCCAGGCTGAAAAAGTCATCGGCTTGCTCGGTAAAAATGGTCTGGTGCGTGGCGAGAACGGTTTGCGTGTCATCATGATGTGCGAAGTGCCGTCAAACGCGATTCTGGCCGAAGAGTTCCTGGAGCATTTCGATGGCTTCTCCATTGGCTCCAACGATTTGACCCAGCTGACACTCGGTCTCGATCGTGACTCCGGTATGGAATTGCTGGCGGCGGACTTTGATGAGCGTGACCCGGCGATCAAGGCGTTGTTGAGTAAAGTCATTGCGACTTGCATCGCCAAGGGCAAGTACGTCGGTATTTGCGGTCAGGGCCCATCCGATCATCCGGACTTTGCCGAGTGGCTGATGAAGCAAGGTATCGAATCGATTTCACTGAATCCGGATACCGTCATCGATACCTGGCAGAAGTTGGCTGCGGCGCAATAAATTTGTCGGAAGTGTCTCGGAGCGGGCATTATTTCCTGCTCTGATTAATTGTTTTGCAATAAAAATGCGAGCCTGGTGCTCGCATTTTTAATTGTGCGTTAGACTACTGAGACGATCAATCGCAGGAGAGCAATACATGACTGCATGGGTGGGATGGTTGCTGTTAAGTGGCGTGCTGGTGTTGGCTGAACTGTTTACCGGAACCTTTTATTTGTTGATGGTGGCGGTCGGCATGCTGGCCGGCGCGCTTGCGGGATCGCTTGGTGTCAGGCTGGAGTGGCAATTTGTCGTGGCTGCCGCGGTTGCGGTGGCTGGCACTGTGGTGTTGCGCCGCAGTCGGTTTGGCAAGCGCGAAAAGGTCAGCGCTTCACGCGACCGCAATGTCAATCTGGATATTGGCCAGACTATCAACATCGATCTTTGGCATCCCGAAAGTGCTGGCGAGGATGCCGCCAACTCCGCATCTTATACGGCGCGGGTCAAGTATCGCGGGGCGTTGTGGGATGTCGAACTGGCGCCGGGGGAAACGGCACATACAGGGCAATTCCTGATCCAGGAAATACGTGGCAGCCGCTTGATTGTGGCAAGTCGTTCAAATCAAAAATAACGGAAGGGATTCACTATGTTCGGAAGCGTATCGTTAATTATATTTTTCATTGCTGTCGTATTTGTCATTAAAACTGTCAAAGTAGTGCCGCAACAGCACGCTTGGGTAGTTGAGCGTTTAGGGAAATATCATGCAACGCTAGGTCCAGGGCTGAGTATCGTGTTGCCGTTTATCGACCGTATTGCCTACAAGCATATTCTCAAAGAAATCCCGCTCGACGTCCCGCCGCAAGTTTGTATCACTCGCGATAATACACAGCTGCAAGTCGACGGTATTCTGTACTTTCAGATCACCGATCCGATGCGCGCATCGTATGGTTCATCCAACTACATTGCTGCGATCACACAGTTGGCGCAAACCACGTTGCGTTCGGTGATCGGCAAGATGGAACTGGACAAAACGTTTGAAGAGCGCGATCACATCAATACCAGCATCGTCAACGCGATTGACGAGTCGGCAGCTAACTGGGGTGTCAAAGTATTGCGCTACGAGATCAAGGATTTGACGCCGCCAAAGGAAATTTTGCATGCGATGCAGGCACAAATAACTGCCGAACGTGAAAAGCGCGCATTAATTGCAGCGTCGGAAGGGCGCAAGCAAGAGCAGATCAATATTGCAACCGGCGAACGGGAAGCGTCGATTGCCAAGTCGGAAGGTGAAAAGCAGGCGTCGATTAATCGCGCTGAAGGTCAGGCGGCAGCGATTCTTTCGATTGCGCAAGCAAGTGCGGAGGCTATCCGGAAAACCGCTGCGGCGTTGCAGGAGCCGGGCGGTTCGGATGCGGCGAATCTGAAGGTTGCGGAACAATATGTCGCCGCTTTCAGCCAACTGGCGAGGACTAACAATTCGATCATCGTCCCAGGGAATCTGGGTGAAATGAGCGGATTGATTGCTACCGCTATGCAAGTCGTGAAATCGCAAAGTATTGCTAAAAAGCCGTAAGTCAGTAACCGGATAAAAAGCGGTTCCAGCGATTTGCTTTTGCTGGAGCCGTTTTTGATTGTCGGCAATGGCAATCTGCGGCCCGGAAATTTAGCGTCGGTGCTGCTTCATCGCGGCCTGAACTTCGCGCTCGCCGTCACGTTGTCTTTCGGTATCGCGTTTGTCGTGTTGTTTTTTGCCTTTGGCCAGGCCGATGTCGCATTTGATGCGACCGCCTTTGTAATGCAGATTCAGCGGCACCAATGTGTAGCCCGAACGCTCGACCTTGATGATCATTCTTTTGATCTCTTCGGCATGCAGGAGCAATTTGCGGGTACGCACCGCTTCCGGGTGGACGTGGCTGGAGGCGCTGAGCAGGGCGCTGATATGCGCGCCGAACAGATGGATTTCGCCGTCACGGACGATGACGTAGGCTTCTTTTAGCTGCGCGCGCCCGGCACGGATCGATTTTACTTCCCAGCCATGGAGTACCATGCCGGCTTCGAAACGCTCTTCGATAAAGTAATCGTGAAAAGCTTTTTTGTTATCAATAATACTCATGTAGTCGGAAGTGCCGCAGGTCGGTTAAAATTTCAAGTTGTGATTCTATCAAATGGTTGATATTTAATGGCGGTTGTACATAAAACGGTCTTGTTGGGGTATAGCGTTGAACAGATGTTCGCGCTGGTCGATCGGGTTGAGGATTACCCGCAGTTCCTGCCGTGGTGCGGCGGCGTCGATGTGCGCGAACGAAGTGACAGCAAGCTGGTCGCGACCCTCAACATACACTATCACGGCATCAAGCAGTCATTTACCACTGAAAATATCAACACTGCGCCCGTCGCGATGCAGATGCGCCTGGTGGAAGGGCCGTTCAAACATCTGGATGGAACCTGGACTTTCAAGACCTTGCGGACAGATGCATGCAAGATCGAGTTCGATCTGCACTACGAATTTTCCAGCAAGATTCTGGAAAAACTGATCGGACCGGTGTTCAGCATGATCGCCAACAGCTTTGTCGACTCGTTCTGCAAGCGTGCCGATGTTGTCTACGGCAATAATGCCTGAGCTGCTGCGATGACGAATATATCGAAGGAAGTCAGTACCGAGAGTGCCGCTGAAAGCGCAGCTTCATCAATTCGGATCCAGGTTTGTTACGCCACCCCGGCGAGTCAGCCCATACGAGCGCTGACCGTACCGCAGGGAACCTTGCTGCACGATGCAATCAAGCGTAGCGGTCTGCTGGAAGAATACAAGGAAATTGACTTGAGCTGTTGCCGTGTCGGCATATTTGGCAAATTGAAAACACTGGATACGGTTGTGCGTGATCGGGATCGGATCGAAATTTATCGCGCGCTGAGCGCGGATCCGATGGACTCCAGGCGAAAACGCGCGATCAGGATCGCTAAAGAAGAGGCCAAACTGGCCGCCGATAAAAAAACCCGCTGATCAGCGGGTTTTTTATGAGATGCGAGGGCGGCTTTATTTGCACTCGTCCAGCACCTGCTTGTTATCACGCGATGCCTGTGCACGCTGGCTATCGTCGAAAACGGCGCGCTGTCCATTTTTGTCGGTCTGGGTAACGCGCTGGCCGGAATCAAGCGTGCGCTGGAAGGCGCGGGCGTTTTCACAGTTTTTGGCTTTGTCGGCAGCGTCTTTGGCGCTGTCAGCGGCTTTTTTATCTTTTGCGGCCTGCTCGTCCTGGCGTTTCTTGAACGCGGCATTTTGTTCGGCGAGGGTCGGTGGCGCCTTGTCTTTGTTTTGTGCGTCTTTACTATCCGCCGCGCCGTTGCCGGCGTCCGAACTCGGCAATGAAAAATTTCCGGGCATCTTGAGTATGCGTTTGGCCGGCACCGACGTTGGCGGCGGCAGGTCGGAATATTGTTTGGTGCCTTTCTCATCCAGCCACACATATTGCGCCAAAGCGGCGCTGCCGATGCTCAGCATGCACAGGGCGGCAGTTGCGATAAAAAATTGCTTCAAACGGATTGCGGTCATTTCAGTCCTTGGGCACGCGGGAGATACGTCGAAAAACAGATGAGTGATTTCGCCATGCTTTGACAGTCATGTCAATCTGCCAGTGATTCTTTTGAGCAAATATCTACTGAAAACGCGGTACGCGAGCGACGTGCTGTCCGGATTTCTGTATAATTCGCTTTTGCGCCTATAGGAAAAGCTATGCGTCTAGTTCAAAATGCACTCACATTCGATGATGTGCTGTTGGTTCCGGCTTATTCGGACGTACTCCCCAAAGATACTACCCTCAAGACTCGCTTGACGCGCAACATCGCGTTGAACATCCCGCTATTGTCGGCGGCGATGGACACCGTGACTGAGGCCCGCCTGGCAATTGCCATGGCGCAGGAAGGCGGCATCGGCATTATTCACAAGAATCTGACCGCGCAAGAACAAGCGCGCGAAGTGGCCAAGGTCAAACGTTTTGAGTCCGGTGTGGTGCGCGATCCGATCACGATCCCGCCAACCATGCGTATTCGCGACGTTATTGCTTTATCTGAACAACACGGCATCAGTGGCTTCCCGGTAGTCGAAGGCAAGAGCCTGGTCGGGGTGATCACCAACCGCGATTTGCGCTTCGAAGAAGAACTGGACGCCGAAGTGCGCGCCAAGATGACCCCACGCGATCGCCTGGTGTACGTCAAGGACGGCGCCGATCTGAGCGAAGCCAAGCGCCTGATGAACAAGCATCGTCTGGAACGTGTGATGGTGGTGAACGACGCATTTGAGTTGCGCGGCCTGATTACCGTCAAGGATATTCAAAAATCCACTACCCATCCGCTGGCATCGAAAGATGACCAGGGCAAGTTGCGCGTCGGTGCCGCTGTCGGCGTTGGTGCCGATAATGAAGAACGTATCGAGTTGCTGATCAAGGCCGGCGTTGACGTGATCGTTGTGGATACCGCTCACGGCCACTCCAAAGGTGTGCTTGATCGCGTTAAATGGGTCAAACAGAATTTCCCCGGGGTTGACGTTATCGGCGGCAATATTGCGACAGCGGCAGCCGCCCTGGCGCTGGTTGAACATGGTGCTGACGGCGTCAAGGTCGGTATCGGCCCCGGTTCGATTTGCACCACGCGGATTGTTGCCGGCGTCGGCGTACCACAGATTTCGGCTATCGCGAATGTGGCTGCGGCCCTCAAGGGCACCGGTGTTCCGGTGGTTGCCGACGGCGGCGTGCGCTTCTCCGGCGATATTGCCAAGGCGCTTGCAGCTGGTGCTTCCACCGTGATGATGGGGAGCATGTTTGCAGGTACTGAAGAGGCGCCGGGCGAAGTGATTCTGTTCCAGGGGCGCAGCTACAAGTCGTATCGTGGCATGGGGAGTCTGGGTGCGATGTCGGATGGTTCGGCTGATCGTTACTTCCAGGATTCGGCCAACAAGGCCGACAAGTTTGTACCGGAAGGCATTGAAGGGCGCGTACCGTACAAGGGCAGCGTCTTGACGATTCTGTATCAGATGATAGGCGGCGTACGTTCTTCGATGGGTTATTGCGGTTGTGCAACGATTGAAGACTTGCAAAGCAAGGCCGAATTCGTGCAAATCACTTCGGCCGGTATGCGCGAGTCGCATGTGCATGATGTGCAGATCACCAAGGAAGCGCCGAACTATCGGACTGACTGATCGGAGCTACGGATAAGCTCTTGAGGCTGCCTTGAACTTCGCGCCACGTGTGGTTTACCTCACGTGGCGCTTGCAGTTTTAGCGGCTACTCAAGATCTTGCCGCGCAATCATGATTGCGGCGCATGCGCTGCTCTTCACTCGCTGATGGTCGCTTGAAACAGATCTTGAGCAAGTTCTCGATTCGGATTTAAATTATATTCTTAAGCTATTTAGGCGCACACCATGCACTCAAAAATACTCATTCTCGATTTCGGTTCCCAGGTTACTCAGCTGATTGCACGTCGCGTGCGTGATGCCGGCGTGTTTTCCGAAGTTTATCCGTACGACGTCTCAGATGAATTCATCCGCAACTACGGCGCTGCAGGCGTGATTCTGTCGGGTGGTCAGAACAGTGTGACCGATGGCGACACGCCACGCGTGCCGCAAGCGGTGTTCGAACTGGGTGTGCCGGTATTCGGTATTTGTTACGGCATGCAAGCCATGGCTGAACAACTCGGAGGCAAGGTCGAAATGGGCAAAGTACGTGAGTTCGGCTACGCCGAAGTACGTGCTCGCGGCCACACCGCGCTGCTGAAGGATCTCTGCGATTTCGTCACGCCGGATGCGCACGCGATGTTGAAGGTATGGATGAGTCATGGCGACAAAGTCAATCACATGCCGCCAGGGTTCAAGCTGATGGCATCGACAGCGAACTGCCCGATCGCCGGCATGGCTGACGAAGAGCGCAAATTCTACGGCGTGCAATTTCACCCGGAAGTCACCCACACGGTGCAAGGCGAAGCCATCATCAAGCGCTTCGTTGTCGATATCTGTGGATGTAAGCCTGACTGGAATATGCCGGACTACATTGCCGAAGCGGTTGAAGCTATTCGTCAGCAGGTCGGTACCGACGAAGTCATTCTCGGTTTGTCCGGTGGCGTTGACAGCAGTGTCGCCGCGGCTTTGATTCATCGTGCAATTGGCGATCAGTTGACATGCGTATTCGTCGATCACGGCTTGCTGCGTCTTGACGAAGGCAAGATGGTCATGGAAATGTTCGCGGAGAACCTCGGCGTTAAAGTAATCCGTGTCGATGCGACGGCGCAGTTCATGGGGCATCTGGCGGGAGTTAGCGATCCGGAAGCCAAACGCAAAATCATCGGCCGCGAATTCGTTGAGGTATTCCAGGTCGAATCCGCCAAGTTGAAGAACGCCAAATGGCTGGCGCAAGGGACGATTTATCCGGATGTCATCGAAAGTGCCGGCAAGGGTAAGAAGGGCGCCACCATCAAGAGTCACCACAACGTCGGCGGTTTACCGGAAACGCTGAATCTGAAATTGCTGGAGCCGCTGCGCGAACTCTTCAAGGATGAAGTCCGCAAACTAGGTGTCGCGCTGGGTCTGCCGCATGCGATGGTGTACCGCCATCCGTTCCCGGGTCCAGGTTTGGGGGTACGGATTCTGGGCGAAGTCAAAAAGGAATTCGCCGATCTGTTGCGTCGCGCCGATGCAATTTTCATCGAAGAACTGCGCAATACCAAGGACGATAATGATGAATCCTGGTACGACAAGACCAGCCAGGCATTCGCCGTGTTTTTGCCGGTCAAGTCAGTCGGCGTGATGGGCGATGGCCGCACCTACGATTACGTGGTGGCGCTGCGGGCAGTACAGACGCAAGACTTCATGACCGCGCATTGGGCACATTTGCCGCACGAATTGCTGGGCCGCGTATCAAACCGCATCATCAATGAAGTACGTGGCATCAATCGTGTGGTGTATGACATTTCAGGTAAGCCGCCGGCCACGATCGAGTGGGAGTGATTTAGCGTTCAGCACCCGTAAGTAAACAAAAGCAGAAAATCCTCCAAAGCCCGCGTCAATGCGGGTTTTTTTGCTTTCTGGTGAGGCATTGGTTGGCATCTTAATGTGCGCCCAAGTACCTATTTCAGATGGTATGTGTGATGGTATTATTTCCGTCGATGCCATGATGCGGGCAAGTAGCATGCCATGCATTTTTGGGCGAATATGATTGATGAATGGACGATCAAGGGTAAGCGACTTGCAGCATAATTAATCAACTGGGCACTCACTTCGCAGACATCAAGGAGCAGAAATGATGACACATTCGATCATTCACCAGGCGGACCCCAAGCTCGACCTCGTATTTGAACGCACCATCGACGTCCCGAGAGAACTCGTCTGGATGGCATGGACGACGCCGGAACACCTCAAGAAATGGTTTACGCCTGAGCCGTGGACAACGATAGATTGCGAAATCGATCTTCGCCCCGGTGGTATCTTCCGCACGGTGATGCGCTCACCGGAGGGGCAGGAGTTTCCGAACATTGGTTGTTACCTTGAAATCGTCACGAACGAAAAGCTCGTCTGGACCAACGCCCTGGCACCTGGCTACCGGCCATGCAAGCCGTCGGCCTCGATGCCCTGCGATACGTTCGCCTTCACGGCAATCATTTCGCTTGAAGCGCACGGAAATGGGACGAAGTACACTGCCCTCGTCGTCCACGGCGATGAAGAGAGCCGCAAGAAACACGAGGAACTGGGATTCCACGACGGTTGGGGAAAGGCTCTCGATCAGCTTGTTGCCATCGCCAAGAAAATGTAAGTTGTAGTAGCTCAGACTTGATCTGACAATAAGGCAATTTGTTGTCGGTGCTGCACACCGGTCTTTTGCAAGCCAACCAGAAGGAGGATTCATGCGATACCTGCGGACAGCAATTGCGCTCATGGCGCTTAGTGTTTCGTCGCTCACTAATGCTGCACTTACGATTCCGTCAGCGCCTACTTCCATGTCAATGACACAAGGCGTAATCCTGTTGGCTGATAACGAAGTTCGTAAAGAACCCAAGAAGAAGGAGCCGCCAGCGTTACCGCCTTCGGCGATCCCCGGCGCCACTAATCCTGGTAGCAGCCAAGATGGGGGCAATAAGGGTACGCAATCGCCCACGCCACCTACGCCCGCTACCGGCAATGACCACTGTAAGGGCTCGCCCGATTGTAGTAAGACTTTTGATGGTGGGAAATAGCATATGCGGCCCCTATCGTCGCGGTTCATGTTTCTCGTCATGATCATCTGGTCAACGTCACTGTATGCTCAGTGCCGGTCAAACGAAATGTTGGTCGGAGAAGATCAGGACAATTATTTTTGCAAGGATAGACTTGAGTACGCGGCGTGCGTCAAGAGTGCAGGCGGTCGGCTAAATCAGGATCGAAAGAATTGCGCATACAAAGTGCAAAATGTGTTTGCAAACGCTCGTTCGGGGCTCTCCAGCTCGGCGCTAAGTTGCGTAGCTGGTTGTCTCGGAAATGGGCTAACCGCGAGGGGCTGCCTGAGTAGCTGTGGCGTTGGTGCCGTATATCCGGTGCAGGTGCTAGAACAAGCCGTACAGGAGACGAATAGCTGTTTAGAACAATCGTTGTCGGCCGACAAACAAGGGCGGGAGGAGTGCAAACGATAGAGCACCGCAGTTATTTACACGAGTCCAGGCAAGGGGCGGCCTACTATGCACTTAAGAATCAAGACAACTAGCGGTGCCGAGGTTCGCTGGGCGGGTATTCCCTCTCACGGACCGACTTACTACGGTGGCCCGCCGCCAGAGTCCGGAATATGGAAAGTTGATGTGGTGCGTCTAGAAGACTACTTCGAGAAGGAGCTAAGCAACTTTTCCTTCGGAGAATCTATCGAAACTTTCGTTTTTGGTTTTGAAATTGGTGAGCTTGAAGGATGGGGAAATTCCTTCACCTCAATGAGCAACTACACCAGTTATCGACCAAAGATGAAGCTTGCGGTGTCGGTTGGCCAACTCAATTGGCCCGATATCAAAGACCTGACTGGAAGGGAGCAGTTCCTGCGCTTCGCGGAGATACTTCTCCGTGCCATTTCTCGCGTCAGTGAGATGAGAAGAAAACCAAAATACTTTGACGTCACGGCATTCGCGACTGAGATGCAGCGAATACTGGCCGCCTGCCCGGTTGATGACATGATTAAGGACGAGGTCGTTTAACAGTTCGATTGCGACAGCCTATTTATGTAGGTATGTATCTACATATCAATTTTGGCTTTGTCCATCTTCACTGTTTTCTTGAATGACGTTGCGTCGCTCCGGAATTTTTCCCATTCCAGTTTTGCCGCCCGTGCGGCCGTCTGCTCTTCACCCGCACGCGTTGGGCGTCGTGATCGATGTCGGCAGTGTAAGCCCCCGGCGATCCCATCTTGACGACAAAGCCGTTAAGGCTAGATCGGGACCGCCGGCTTCCAACGGTGCGGCAGCAATTCGCCGATGTCGCTTGCTCGTTGCGTCGGCAGCCGCGTGATGACATCCTTGAGATAGGCATACGGATCGTGACCGTTGAGCTGCGCTGACCGGATCAGACTCATGATGGCCGCCGCGCGCTGGCCCGCCCGCAATGAGCCCGCGAACAACCAGTTCGAACGACCAATGGCCCACGGCCGGATTTGATTCTCGACCCAATTATTGTCAATGGGAACAGATCCGTCATCCAGGTAACGCGTGAGCGCCGCCCATCGCTTAAGGCTGTAATCGAGTGCCTTCATGATGGCAGAACCTTCCGGCACCCGTTCGCGCTGGCCAATCATCCATCTGTGCAACGCGTCGGCCACCGGTTTGGCGCGTTCCTGGCGAACCGCGCGCCGGTCGTACGGGTTGATGTCGGCAATGTCACGCTCGATGTCGTACAGCGTGCCGAAGAACTTCAAGGCTTGCTCGGCAATCTGGCTCTTGTTGGTGGCGTGCAGGTCGAAGAACTTCCGGCGCGCGTGGGCGGCGCAACCGATTTCGGTAATACCCTGCTGGAATCCGGCTTTATAGCCACCGTAATCGTCGCAAACCAGCTTGCCCTGCCACTCACCGAGGAAGTTGCGGGCATGCTCGCCGGCGCGACTTTCTGCAAAGTCATACACAACGGCACGTAAATCGGTGAATTGCGTTGCGGTATAGGCCCACAGGTAGGCACGATGGGTCTTGCCCTTGCCCGGACTGAGCATTTGCACCGGCGTCTCGTCGGCATGCAAGACCGCTTGCTGCAAGAGTTCTTCACGCAGCGTTTCGACGATGGGCTGCAAGCGCACGCCGCATACGCCAACCCATGCGCCAAGTGTCGATTGGGGAATGGCGAATCCGGCCCTGGCAAAGATCCGCTCGAGCCGGTACAGAGGCAAGTGGTCGGCGTACTTTGACACCAGAATCCATGCAAGCAGCGCTGCGGTGGGAATGCCCTTGTCGATCACATGCGCGGGAACGGGTGCCTGAATCAGTGTTTCACAGGGCTTGCAGACCCACTTGCCACGAATATGGCGTTCGACCGTGAACACGCCTGGCGTGTAGTCGAGCTTCTCGCTGATGTCTTCGCCGATGCGAACCCGTTGGCAGCCGCACGCGCAGGTGAGGTCATCGGGTTCATGGTGAATGTCGGTGCGGGGCAGGTGCGCCGGCAAGGGTGCGCGTTTCGGCTGCTCGCGTGGCTTGCGCTCGGATGCCGGCGATTGCAGCGCGTCGAGTTCGATTTCCAGCGCGGTCAGATCCGCGTCGACGCTTTCCTCGAGCAGGCTGGCCTGTCCGACACTGAGTTGCTCACTACGCTTGCCATAGCGAAAGCGCTTGAGCATGGCAAGTTCCTGCGTGAGCAAGTCGATGCGCGTTTGACGGTAAAGCAATTCAGAATCGCGCCGGCCGACCGTGACGATCAGCTCGGCAGCCAGTAGGCGAAGCTGTTCCGGGCTGAGGGTGTCGAGGTCTGCGATGGAGGTCATGCACCCAAGTTTGCCAGAACCGGGCGCACCAGGGAATCGAAACAGTTTACGTCTTTGTGCAGAAAGTGCTACACCACCGCAATTTCATGGTCGTCAGCCAGCGTCTTCCACGGCAGCCCGATGACGAGCGCATGAAGCTGCTCGGCGTTGAGCGGCACGGCGATGGCCGTCTGCCCATTGGTCCAGACGAACCGCCCCTTGTTCAATCGACGCGCGGCGAGCCAGATGCCGAAGCCGTCATAGACGAGTACCTTCATGCGCGTCGAACTGCGGTTGGCAAACAAATAGGCATGGTGCGGCCGGGCCGCACCGAACACCTTGACCACCCGCGCCAGCACCGTATCGGTGCCGGCCCGCATGTCCAGCGGCTCGGTTGCCAGCCAGATGGTGTCGATGCGGATCACCGCAACCAGCCTTGTAGCCAGGTTGCGCAGTCGGCAGCCGCCGAAGTCGGCCAGCGGACCGTGACCGTCGCAGCGCCACGCCGGACTTCGATCACGATCTCCTGCATGGCTGCGGCGGACGGCGCCGGGGGCAGTTGCAGTGGTACGAATTCGGGAACCGCAGCCGTCATCGCTTGTCGCGCCTGGGCGATACCATCTCGTTGCGCCTGCGCAGCGACCCAACGTCGCAAGAGATTGGCATTCAATCGATAGCGCAGTGCGACTGCTGCGACTGAAATACCTGGTTGACTGCAGGCTTTGACGACCTCCGCCTTGAACTCTGGGCTATGTTGCCGGCGCCTGGCCGGTGAAACATCGATATGCTCTTCCATGGCGTACACGTGTCCACTTAAATTGTTGGTGGACACGATCCTCGCAGAAGCTAGCACGTCACTTCAAGATGGGATCGCCGGGGGCTTACTCGGCAGTCGTGCCAATACGGATCAGGTTCAGCAGTAAGCGGAGGAGTTCGGAATAGCCGGCAGTCATGCAGTGCATGTTGCCGTGTAGCTTCCAGAAGTGCATCAGGCACAGGGTTGATATGCCGCTGATCAACTCCGTCGATGTGCCGCACCATGCGTGCGCGTGAGAAAGTGCAGCCTCAGACGCGGCGACGTGGACAGTGCGCTAACACTGGCCACGCCACCGTACCGGCAGATAGTCCTGCACGCAAGACCCAGGGTCGTGCCACCTGATCAGGCGACGCGAAAGCTAGCCTGTGTTTACGCAGGTATACCCAACTGCAGGACATCCGCTGTGGAAGTTGTTCCCGAAGACTGGCGGAGATTGAACACTTCAAGCCCCACAATGATGCCGTCATCGAAAGTCACCGCCTGAAGCGAGAAATTGGCGTTGCCGATTTCCTTCGGATTCTTGTTGATGTTGTCATTGATAGCCGAAGTAATCTTATCCGGAATTTGTTCAAGAATTTCATACAGCACGGAATACCAGATGATCGCCGCTATCGCCTCCAAAAGCGCCACGCCAAACTGAAGGAGGAGTATCAATCCGCTAATCGACGCCATTACCGCAACAGGACCCGTTGCCGATGGGTTGAATGTGACGACCGTCCCTTCCGAGGAAAAGGATTTCTGCAGACTTGCCGTACCGTCGGCATTTTGCACCACCGAAACAGCCAGGCCAAACTGGTAACTGGCCGTATAGGCCCCCTTGATTGTGAGATTAATTTGGAGTTGATTATATGGCATCGTTAATTGACAAACTCCGCTCCAGTCAAAATCTTGAGCGGCCTGCAATATGGCAGTGGTATCCCCTGGCTTTATGTCGATCGTCAGCACCGATGGGTCGTTTCCGCTGACGCCGTAACTGAAAAAAGCCCCGTCACTTTCCGTCGAGGAGGGGCCGAACTGCGCAATCAAGTCCCACAACGTATTGTCCGCGACAGCAAAAACTGTGTTTGCATTGTCCGGCAGGTTAAACGTCCCGGCGGTCTCCAGGTTGCTTTGCCAATCTCCGGTCGGTGCGGTTTCGCCCTCAACCATGGCGAGGCTCACTAAAAGAGGCGTATCGGTGTCGGTATTGATCGTAATGAACTCAATCAGTGTCGGCTCTGCGGCCTGAGCAGCGGCCGAGGACACCTTACCCTCGCTGTTGCCCGAGTGCGTTCCAAGAAAAATCGGTGAATCGGCGACGAACTGATCCAGCGCAGCTTGCAGGGATGTCGTCAGAGCGGCCTGGATCGTCGCGGCGTCAGAGGCCGGCGTGGCATTGACGATCGTTACCGCCCCAAGGGTGAAAACGCCCGACGATAAATATAAATAGGCATTCCAGTCGGCGGGATCGCTGTCCGGGACCATCGTCTGCTGGACAGAGAGATCATTCAAATTCAGGTAGACGATGAAATTTCCATTAAAACTCACCAATAAATTCGATATGTTTGTCTGCCCGTTAAATGCGATAAACATCTCCAGTACATTGCTCTGATCCGTAGAGATCGTCAGTTTGGACGTTTGCGTCAAGAAGTTGATGGTGACAGGATTGCCGTTGTAATCCCCCTCCCATGTGGCGCTGTGACCGTTTTGTTTCCATTTTGTTATGAACGCCGTTTTCGCTAAATCGAGAACCTGGCTGTTCATTGAAACGCCGTAACTCCAACCTTGTGTGCAAGACATGCTTTTTTCCTTTTGAAAGAAGGACTTCTGATTTGAAAACTCATCCGAGCGTTAAAAAAGATGTTCTGTTGCATCTGTACCTTCTGTGGATCGGCAATTGCGGTGTCGGCGATGTTTTTGTCATGCAACTTTTGATTCGTGCGGTGCGGGTTGGTCCCTGCAAGCGAGCAAGCCTGTGTTGCGTTTGGCGCCCAGAGTTGAGCGCATCGTGTGTTCGCGATACGTTGATGTACTACGAATGGAGGGATAGCCTATGGACTCTAATTTACAAAAAAGAAATAAATAAACAAACTGTAAGAATTGATAGTGTCGCGATCAAATGAAATGTGGGTCTGTTTGACAAACAGGCCCAAGGCGTTGAGATTGAAGCTACGCGCGATCGCGGCGGGAGATGCTGAATTTGGATTTGGCTGCGGTCATGGCTTCCTCTGCTTTCGGAAGATCACGGCGCTTGATGGCAACTAATGCGGTATAGGTTTCTGGCGTGAACATCTCGCTGGCTGGCTTGGCCTGGCAACAGGATGTCCGAATAGCTTTGGTTAAGCGTGCGCCGTCTGCGCTAATGCTTCGCTTGCCCATTGGTTCAAACTCTTACCGGATGCCTGTGCTGCAATAGCAGCGGCAGCATGCACTTCTGGCGGTATGCGCAGCATGAGCTTACCGATAACTTAATCGGAAATAGCAGTTGCAAAATGTAATGATTTCTCCTGGGGAATATGTTAGTTTGACGCCAACAATTTTATGATGGTTTTTACTGAATTGTTATGAATGTTAATTTGACAAAATGTTTCATAACGTCAAGGAAACACGGGGCGACGATGTGATGTCACATTGATATACGGCACTTCGACAGTCCGGTATATCACAGGTTGTTGTTCGGACGTTGTTGTCCGCGCAAGCAATGCTGAGCCTTTAGAGTGAGAAAATTCTAATCTTAAATCAGGTTGATAAATGAAAAAAATAATATTGGCGGGGTTCATGAGTGCGGTACTCATCCCCGTAGTTGCACAGGCAGATGACGGTTGGTATCTTGGCGCAGGGGTGGGTTCGTCTCGTACACATGTCGGTGATAACAACATACCGGTAGTTAACGCTACGGCATCCAGTTTGAGTAAGGATGAAACCGGTACGGCGTACAAGCTGTTTGCAGGTTTTCAGATAAATCGCAATTTCGCAGTTGAGGGCGGTTGGATTGATCTTGGCAACGTCAGTGCGACCAGAACGGTTACCGCACCGTTCAACGGCACGGCTACTGGCAAATTGAAAGCTTCCGGTTTTAATCTTGATCTGATTGGTATTTTGCCAGTCAGTGACAGTTTTTCCGTGCTCGCACGTGTGGGGGCTCTGGCTTCTCGGACAACCGACTCTCGTTCTGCCACTGGTTCGATCATCGTTGCCGGTGCCCAAGAGATTACTGAGACAACGACCCAACTCCATTACGGCTTAGGTCTTCAGTATGAAGCGGCTCGCGATAAATTAGCGTGAATTGGTGAGATAAATGCCATCACAGATAATTACACCTGCAAAAACATAATTGCGCACATTGTAATTCGATTCAATCGTGGACTAAGTTGAACGAGCTCAGGCCCGATCTCACATGCAATGTCGGAATTAGTCGAAACCAATTAATTCCATGCTGGAAGGCCTGAATCGGCCAGTACTGGACCTTTCCCCATACCGCCAATTCGATATTGCTTTGATAATTCATGTGTGGCAGCATATGGCAACTACATTTGCACCAAGTTTATTCTGCCCATCACACGGGCCTGTTTGGGATTCGTTGTCAGATATTCTGTGATAGCCAGGATATCTGATGTTTATGGTGTCTACCCCATCGTTAGTTTCAGGAGATATCTCGTGGCAGATAGTAATTCGCTTATTAATCTTGGCGATCTTTCGAAGCCGGCGACTGTGCTCATTGAAAAGGTGTCGAGTGCCGTTGGGATCATCTATGAGCCCTACCACGTCAAGCGAATGGCCCGCGCTGAAGTGGAAGCCGAGAAAATTAAAGCTATCGCAAGAATGGAACTGACCGATCTGGAACATAGAGCGGTAGATAGATTTGTCCAGCAAGAATCTCGGAAGCAAGAAAATATTGAGAAAATCACCGCTCAAGCGGCCGCGTCGTTGCCCCTGGATGCTAAGGTTGAAAATTTAGACGAAGACTGGGTTGCTCACTTCTTCAAACAATGTGACACCGTGTCCGATAATGAGATGCAATCCCTGTGGTCACGGCTACTCTCAGGCGAAGCCACAAGCCCCGGAACATTTTCGAAACGAACCGTCGATTTTATTTCTTCGATTGATAAAAAGGACGCGGCATTTTTCACCACCTTTTGCCAGTTCGTGTGGTTGATTGGCGAACCTACTCCTCTTATCTATGATTCCCAAGATGAAATTTACACGAAACAAGGAATCAATTTCGCGACGTTGAAGCACTTGGATTCGATCGGTTTGATCTCTTTTGAGTCAGCGAGTAGCTATGCAAGAACGGGACTTGGAAAGTATCTCCCCGTCTTCTATTACGGTCAGCCCACCACCATTGAATTCGGTGGAGACGCCAACAACCAACTTCAACTGGGCCACGTTTTACTAACGAGTATTGGCAAGGAGCTTATCCCCATTTGCGGCTCGTCACGAAATCACGACTTCTACCAATATGTTGTCAGCAAGTGGTTTCAACAAGGCTTAGTTCTTTCATCCATCGCGGTTCAGCGCCAAGAAACCTAACATGCGGCTAACCGGCCTGCGTGAGAAAAGCCGCGCAGGCCGGTTACCTTGACGTTAAACGTCCGCTCTTGGGAAGCGACACCGGAAGCTATGAGTCGAATGGACTAAACCGTTCGCGAGGATCACTTACTCATGCTTCCCCCCTTGAATTAATTTCAGATTGATACGATATATGCACGAGTCTGGCCTGGCAGCGAAGATTATGCCAAGGACAGAACTGCAAATGCGCAGCAGCTACCTTTGCGTGTCTCTAAGTAGGGAAAAACAATGAAGTCAAGCGCACTCTTTACAATCCACGACCTGATTGCAACAGATTACAATATTGAGAAGTTGCCATCAGGGAAATTCCGACATAGTTTTAGCCCAGCTACAACAGGCACGGTTTATGAATTTGAAGCGAACGAATCGCCAGTGATTGAGGAAGGGGAACGCTACAACATTGGCTACACAGTTGACTCGCGCGGGCGAAATATCATTGACCAATCCGCGTTGTCTCTTACCTCCCACGTAACCCCGATGTTCAGCTTCATGTCGGCTCAGCATCTTGCGTATGAGGCGTACGCCGGTGAAAAAGCAAAAAATGACTTGCGCGTTTCCCATGCAGCTGTTGGCGACTACTATTGGGGCAAGAAATATGCATGGAGAATGTTCGGTGGATGCATTGCCAAAGAGGCATTTTTTCAATACCTTGATGAAATCGGACATCCCTCCGTGCCATGCATTACTCGCGATCCAGCTTATCCAAGTTCAAATGATCAATCGACGGCCTATGCGGAAACTGGTTTGGAAGACGCCGTAAAAAATCTCATAGAGTCCGCAACCCGGACAACGGCGGCGTACTTTACTTCCCCTTTGTATTCAAGGAAATTTACGATAAAAGGGGTCAAAGCCTTGACCCATAAAAAATAATCTAGCTTGCCGTGCTAATCGTGAATAGATTCGCAGGCGCTTTATTTACCCCCGGGGCGGCCAAAGGCTGCCTCCGTATCCTCATGCCGTGGCCAGAACTGGCTAAAACAACTGGCCGAATGCTTCAGGGCTCCAGTTGGTAATGACCAGTTCCTTACTGACCCCAGCTTCGCCATGAACGCTCCCCAAGCTATATTTGATATCCAGCCCCATGATGTGCAAACCATCAAACACGCGCCGGATATCAGGGTGATCATTAATAGAAACCATCACTTTCCCCTTACAGGCCCGCATCACTTCGGCCATCTGTTCGTATTGCTCAAAGCCAAATGCGACGCCATAGCCCTCAGTTTCCCAGTACGGAGGATCAAGGTAGAAAAACGTATGCGGCCGGTCATAGCGCTTCATACAATCCTGCCAGCTCAGGTTTTCGACATAGGTGCCGCCCATGCGCAGATGTGCGTTACTGAGATTTTCTTCGATCCGGCATAGGTTGATTGATGGGCCGGTGGTGGCGGTGCCGAATGACTGGCCGGTGACCTTGCCGCTAAATGCGTGCTGCTGCAGGTAAAAGAACCTTGCAGCGCGTTGGATATCGGTCAGCGTTTCCGGCCGCGCCATCTGCTGCCACTTGAATATCTGACGGCTGCTGATGGCCCATTTGAATTGCCGGACGAATTCTTCCAGATGATGCTGCATGCGTTTTCCGCGGCAAACTGGACACCCATTCCACGGCAAACCGATCACCGATTCCACGGCAAACCGGCCACCCGGTCCAGCGCAAACTGGACAGCAATTCCGCTTCAAACTGGACAGTTTGAAACGGCCTGAAAGAGCGTAGCGACGCGGGATAACTGTGGCACTCTGGCAAGTTTTTGCCGGAGAAAGGCTTATGGCCAACAACAGGTTATCCATGCGTAAAATCACTGAAGTTCTTCGGCTGTACTTTGAGCACAGCCGCTCCAAACGGGAAATAGCCCGCATCATCGGCGCCTCGCCGAGTACCGTCACCGACTACCTCTCCCGCGCCAAACTGGCGGGCCTTTCCTATCCTTTGCCGCCCGGCTTGGACGATGCGGCGCTGGAACGCCAGCTGTTTCCGCCCAGCGAACCGTCGGCTGTGCAGCGCCCCGCACCAGACTGGGCGGCGGTCCATGCCGGCCTGCGCCGCAAGGGCGTCACCCTTGACCTGCTGTGGCAGGAATACAAGGCAGAACAGACCGATGGCTTCCAGTACAGCGCCTTCTGCGAGCACTACCGGCGCTGGCGCCAACATCTGTCGCTATCGATGCGGCAGACCCACACGCCGGGCGAGCGGCTATTCATCGACTATGCCGGCCCGACCGTAGAAATCACCGAGATGCACAGTGGCGAAATCCGGCAAGCGCAGATCTTCGTGGCCGTGCTGGGCGCGTCGAACTACACCTACATCGAGGCGACCTGGTCGCAACAACTGCCGGACTGGATCGGCAGCCACGTGCGGGCGCTCGATTTCTTCGGCGGCGCCACCGAACTGTGGGTACCCGACAACCTGCGCAGCGGCGTCAGCAAGGCTTCGCGCTACGAGCCGGACATCAACCCGACCTACCAGGACCTGGCCACCCACTACGACGTGGCGGTGCTGCCTGCGCGCGCCCGCAAGCCCAAGGACAAGGCCAAGGTCGAGAACGGCGTGCTCGTGGTCGAGCGCTGGGTGCTGGCGCGCCTGCGCCATCAACGCTTCTTCAGTCTCAATGAGCTCAACCGCATGCTGCGCACGTTGCTGGCCGACCTGAACCAGCGCCCGTTCAAGAAGCTGCCCGGCAGCCGCGCAAGCGCCTTCGCCGATATGGACCAGCCAGCCCTGCGCGCCTTGCCGCTCAAGGCCTACGAGTACGCTGAATGGAAGCTGGCCCGCGTTGGCGTCGACTACCACGTCGAGGCCGACGGCCACTTCTACTCGGTGCCTTGCCAGCATGCACGTCAAGAGGTCGACGTCCGCATCACGGCCGCTACAGTCGAGATCTTCCGGCGCGGCGCGCGCCTGAGCAGCCACCTGCGCAGCACGGTCAAAGGCCGTCACACAACGATCGATGAACACATGCCGCCGGCACACCGCGCGATGGCCGGCGTGAGCGCAGAGAGCCTGCGCAACCAGGCCGTCGCCATCGGGCCGCGTACCGAAACCCTGATCGAACGCTTGCTGCACCAGCGGCGCCATCCGCAGCAAGCCTTCCGCAGTTGCCTGGGTGTGCTGCAGTTGGGCCGGCAGTTCGGCAGCACGCGCCTGGAGGCGGCCTGCGCGCGTGCCCTCAAGCACAACGCGGTCAGCTGGAAGAGCCTGCAATCGATCCTCAAGCACGGCCTGGACCAGCAGGCGCCGGACGACTACCAGCGCGCGCTCGACCTGCCCGAGCACGAGAATGTGCGCGGCCCCGCCTACTACCAATCCAATCTCAGTTTGCACTAAACCACCCACCCGAGGACGACAATGCTGAACCACCCCACCCACGAGAAACTGAACCAGCTCAAGCTCTTTGGCATGGCCCGTGCCCTGGCCGAACAGAGCGCGTTGGACCTTGACCACCTCGGTTTCGAGGAACGCCTTGGCCTGCTGGTCGACCGCGAAACGACCGACCGCGATGGCCGCCTGCTGGCCCAGCGCCTGCTGCGCGCCAAGCTCAAGCCGAACACGGCTGCCGAGGACACCGACTTCCGCCATGCACGCGGCTTGGACAAGATGCTCTACCAGCGGCTGCTGGCTGGGCAGTGGCTGCGCGAGAAGCAGAATGTGCTGTTCACCGGGAAGACCGGCGTCGGCAAGACCTGGCTAGCCTGCGCCTTGGCCCACCAGGCTTGCCGGCAGGGCTACAGCGCCTACTACGTTCGCCTGCCGCGTCTGCTCGACGAGTTAAGCATCGGGCGCGCCGACGGCCGCTACGGCAAGCTGCTCAAGCAATTGGCAAGGATCGATGTGATCGTGATCGATGACTGGGGACTCGCTGTCCTCAACGACACGCACCGCCGCGATCTGCTGGAGGTGCTAGACGACCGGCACGGCGCACGTTCGACCGTGGTGACCAGCCAACTTCCGATCGATCACTGGCATGCCGCCATCGGTGACGCCACGCTGGCCGACGCCATCCTCGACCGGCTCGTCCACAACGCCCACCAGATCAATTTGAATGGGGATTCGCTGCGTAAAAAGCGTGCTCGTTTGACAAGCTCACCTGATCAGGAGTAAAACCTCAAGCTCGACCCCGCGTCGTTACGCCCGAAGTGTCCAGTTTGGCGTGGAATGCCTGTCCAGTTTGCGGCGGTTTGGGTGTCCAGTTTCCGTGGAATACGCAGCTGCACAACCCGATACAGGTTGACCAGGTCGCCATTGATGTCGTTGATGACCTCGGTCTGCGCCGGTACCGGACGCAGGAAGTATAGTGCGGCACCTCCGCAGAACACCTCGACATAGCATTCATGCGGCGGAAACAGTGGGATAAGTTTATCGGCCAGGCGGCGTTTACCGCCTAACCAAGGGATGATTGGACTGGAGTCCATGTGATGCTCCTGGCTCAGGTGACGCTCTTGGGCGCTCTGGTTCGAGGCTCACGGCCCTCAGTTGATTCATATTGCCGCAGCGCGGACATTTGATGTTGAGGCTTCGGTACTCACCTTCGCCGAGTTTTTTGCGGCACTGGCCACAGCGGATATCCTGCATTTTGTAAAAGCCTTACAAAAATATGCTAGCCTTTGGTCGCCTCCGGAGGTGGCGCGGCCTTGGCCAAGCTGGCAGGTCCTTTCTGCTGGTGCGGGGTGTATCTGGTGTTCGTTGCACCAGGCACGTCGCCGCGTCTTTTAAAAAAAACGTCAACGACTTCGGATTATTCCGGCGTTTGCGGCCACACAATCGTGCGTGGCCAGCCGCTTTGTGTCTCCAGCCTATTCAGTGCAACGCGGTATTTTTTCCATTCCTTTTGCAGCGAGACATCGGCATCGGTCGCCTGGTCAGTGTCAATCAAATCCTGATAGTCCGATATCTTCTTGCCTGCGTCGACAAGCGAATCGCGACGCCTATTCACTGCAACAACAAGCAATTCTTCGTCTGACGGCACATAGTCAGGCACTTCCCCCCATAAACCTTGTTCGCACTCCTGATAAATTTTTTGCCCATGCTTCTCGACATCATCGGGTGTAGCCAGAAATACCAAATAATCGTCTATCGATACAAATTTGACTTGGCAGATAATCCCTAATGGCGTTCGCATGGGGGTGCGGACATCTGTAAAAGCAAATGGATTTTCCGGCTCCACTGGCTCCAGCACTTGCTGCTCAGCGACTGTTGATGCGATGTCGTCAGTAGTATGAGCTTGCATCTGGTCCGCTTGCGCCGCTTTAACGGAAGCATTTTTGTCAGTATTTTTCATCATCCAACCCTTTGCCATAAACATGTGCGCGTGCCAATGTTCCAGTCGCCGCCCGAACCAACGTCATAGGACGAGCCGCGTAACTGCCAGGCTCCACCCAACTCCGACGTCGTGTGATTTTTATTGAGCCGGTAAGAACCGATCGTGCCTTCCACCAGGCCCGGGCCAGCGAGTTGATGGGCGTAACTGGCGGTGCCGCCGTTGGCAGGGGCCGAGCCTGCGCTGTTGGCGTAATTGACGCTGAAGGAGGCCGGGTTATACAGCGCACTATCGCCCGGATCAGCGTAGCCGCCATACACCCAGGTCGGCTGGCCGCCGCGTCCTTCCCATTTCAACCGGATACCGGCACCCCCGCTGACCTTGTCGGCCAGCGCGGTATTCAATGCCCCTTGAAACACGAAGCTGCCTTGATCGGTCGCATCCACGGTCGCCTTGAGTCCCTCCTTCTTCGTCCAGCCGATCTTGACGATGTTGGATAGCTGGTCGATCCCGGTGCCTTGCTGAACCGGCGTGAAATCGTATGGTGCGGGGATCCAACTAATGGCACGCGCCACAAACTCGGAATTGACAATTTGCTTGCTGTCGTCGTCTTCGTCCGGTGTCGGCACCGTTGGCGTACCTGTTAACTCAGGGCTATTTTTCGGTGCTGCATCCGTGATGCCGTAATCTGCCAGCGTAGTCGGATTGGTGCCGCCAGTCACTTGCCCACGTTTATTCACAGTTACGCTTCGATAAGTACCGGCCGCAACGCCAGTGCTGCCGTCCGTCCTCTCAAAAACCAATGCGCTGGTACCCAGTACAATTGGCGCATCCGTCACCAACTGCCAGATCGAATTCGCATTTGCCGCGCCTTCTTCAATCGACACCAGCAAGCCCGGCGTTACCTCGACGCTGGTATCGGCATCGGCCGCACGTGTCCATACACCGGGAGCGACAACATAAATACCGTTATCCATACCTTCAGGCTGATCTTTGACCAGTACGCGGTCGCCGGCGACAAGCGCAATACCGTCTATCGTCTGAGTTCCCGACAACGTGATCGCGCCCGTAGTGGCCACTCTGACCGATTGCTTGTTGTCCAGTTTGTTGATCTCGCAGGTCACCTTGCTATCGACATACTGACGCGTGGCCAGCACCACGCTAGGATCGACCAGCAGGGTCACTGCATCGGTATTCGACACTTCCATGATCATCCGCACGTAAAGCTGCTTATTCGACCCAGTGTCGAGCGTCGGTTTGTAACTCGCAGGATATTTGCCCACAGCGATCATCACGCCAAAGCTGTCGAACAGGCCAACCTCGCGGATGGTGAAACCACCCACCGTATCGGGAATCACCAGTTCGGCGACAATCCAGTTGGCATTGGTCGGATCAACCTGCAAGTTGTTAATCTCAGCACGCCAGACTTCATTCTTTAACTCCGTCTGCGATTCACTCGGATCGTAATAGTCATCATTGTCGCCACTACCTACCGCCATCTGCGTGAAGGCAAGCGGTGTGCCGGTAGCGGCCGCATGCGCCAGCTTGGCACGGCCGCTGGCCGTCAGGATTGTATAAAACTCATTGGCCATCAGTGACTCCATGTTGGTTTAAGCGGGTATATCGAAACGGTCTCGACGCTCCAGTGCGCGACACCAAGGTAAAACCGATTGGTCTGACTGATTTCGGTCAGCGCATACGGATAAACGCTGCCGATTTCACCAGCCAGCGTGGCGGCCGCAATGACCGGCACCGGACTCCTGGTGGACAGCGTCAACGTCAGTTGTTCCAGGTGCGAGCGCACATTCTTGTACTCGTTGACCAAGGCCACCAGGCTGTCGAACGTCCCCAAGTCAATACCGTGGTCGGAAACATCAACGTTAATCTTGAAGTGGTAAGGCCGACCGCCATACTCAAACCATTCCGCGATCTGACCGGAGAGCGTGAGCGTCTCCAGCACCTGCTGAATCGCCCAGCGCGTCCCCTTGTAGCGGTGCAGCGCGATAGCGCGTTTTAACAACTTGCGCTGCTCGGCTTCATTGCGGGCAAACTGCCAGCCTTCGCCCAGGATATGGAACTGGCCAGCCAAATGCGGCAACGCCGAGACATCGACGGTATCGACCAGATACACCAGCAACGGCGTCAGATCAATATCGCCCAGACGAGAGGCAATTTGTCCCAGCGCCTGCACTCGTTCGTCGCCAGCCAACGGTGGCGGAAGCAGTAAATCAGCCATCGACGGCTCCCGTCACGCGCAGATCGATACCCGTACATTGCGCCCATTCGTTCTCTGCCAAAACCCGATGCGACGGTGAATTGATCTTTGTTTGATAAACGCCGCTGATCTGTAGTGCCTTATTCAGTTGGCTTGGCACCAGATCCCGACCCAAGCCCGCTGCGCGGTCACCCCGGTAATTTTCGGCATTCGTTTGCGCCATCGCCTTGAGACTGTCTGCGTCGGTATTCGTGTACAACTCCAGCTCGGCATCGATCTTGTAGTCAATCGGCGTAGGTGCCCATACTTCCACCAGATCGGTCAACGGGCGCATGCGATCGGCATTCAAGGTCGCCTTGACCAATGCCAGCAGATCGGCACTCGGAAGCCCGGTTTTCGTCAGTGGGTAAATTCGCACACATCCAGCCGGTACGCCGTTCAACGATACAACCTGCCCATCCACTATTGCCAACTCGGGACCGATGACACCGACATCGACGATGGACTGATGCACGCTTTTTGTATGAAATACATACGCCTGCTTGCTGCCGGCGGTGCTAAACGCCTCCGGTGCCAGCCGGATACGCTCACGCAAGGGATCGTTTTCTTCCTCTTCGACGCCGTCGCTGGTCACCGTGATATTGGCAACGATCACCTCCATGTCGCCCACATCATCGACCAGATTACTGATCTGCCCAGGTTGCCAGCCGTTGCCAAGCACACCAGGCTCTTCACAAGTGGAGGTGACATCTACCGACCGCTGACCGGCTACCAGCGTCACATCGACATCGGTGGCAAACGTCACAGTGCCGTCACCACCGTCGATGCGGGTGCCCGCAGCGATCAGCAGACCGGTGGTCATCGGCATCTCCAGCTCAAAGCGGTGCGTAGTGATGGCCGGTTTCGCAGTCAGGCGCGTAACGCCAACCAACTCGCCCAGGTAGTCCAGCATCGGCGCACGGGCGAAAGCCAGCAGGTTCTGCTTTGCCGCCTCCTGAATGCCGACCCGGACCAAGGTTTCCCGATAGGCAATGATGTCGATCAGGATGCGCTCGACTTGCGCCGGGTATAGGGTCTTGCCGGTGAGCTTTTCGTATTGCGCCACAATCTCTGACGTAATGACCTGCGGGTCACGCGCGATGAAATCCGGTTCAGGCAGACTCATGGCACCACCTTGGTTTCACGTTCGACGCCATCGGCCAGTTTCCATAACACGCGCAGCGCGTTGCGCGCATCTTCCACCGTCGGGATAACCTTGACCAGTTCGCAACGCGGTTCCCATTGTCGGATCGCTTCCACCGCCTCGCGCACCAGGTGCGGCGTCGCCTCGGCGATCGGATGGTCGATGTACAGGTGAATGTTGGAGCCGAAATCAGGACGATGCGGATCGCTGCCCTTGGGCGTGCCGAGAATAATCCGAATGGACTGGTCAATGTCGGGAACACCCTCGACAATGCCGGAGCGTTTGAGGGCGAATTGCCAATGGACAGAAGTGATATCAGATAGCCGGGTAGTCATTCGGCTATCATGACGACTACAGTCTGTTAAGGATGTTAACGGACATTAAAATGACAAAATTTGAATAGGTGAATGAATGGATTATGTGGCCCCTGAATTTCAGTTAGATGCCTTCAATTGTCCTTACGCTAACTGTAATGCTTTTTCTCATATGCAATGGACAGCGCTTTCGGAATGTGTCAATTGATTTGAAACACCAGTTTGAATGCGATGAGAGTCTAAATCTCAGTATCAAGCAGCGTTTTTCTCCCTGGTTGGTGGGTTAATCCAAGCGGCAGTGGGCAGTTTGTGTGGTTGCGGCAGCCGGCTCTTGAAACGATTTGGGTTGCGCTGAAACGCCACGCTTAGCGTGATCTGCCGTTGTTGGCGCACTTCTGCAGCGCGGCCCGTATGGACGTTCTCCGGCGTCATCATGCCGATCCCGGAGTGCCGGTGCTGGGTGTTATACCAGGCGAAGAACGGTACGCAGTGCGCTCTTGCATCGGCGATCGAACCAAAGCGTGACGGGAAACCGGGCTGATATTTCAAGGTCTTGAATTGCGCTTCCGAATAGGGGTTGTCGTCGGAGACATATGGCCGGCTGTGCGATTTGACGATTCCCAGATCGGCTAACAATGTGGCCACAGGCTTGGAACGCATGCTGCTGCCACGGTCGGCATGCAAGGTCAGCATGCCAGGCACGATACATTCTTTCGCGGCACTGTCGGCAATCAGTTGTTCGGCCAGTTCGGCGGTTTCCTGCTCGGCCACCATCCAGCCGACGACATACCGGCTGAAGATGTCGAGGATGACATACAGGTGGAAGCAGGTGCCCCTGACTGGCCCCTTCAATTTTGTAATGTCCCAGCTCCACACCTGGTTCGGCGTCACAGCCAACAACTCCGGCTTGGTGTATTCCGGATGCCTGAGCTGATTGCGTCGTTCGCGCACGGCGGTACAGCCTTGCAATAGGCGGTACATGGTCCTTACCGATGCCAGGTAGCACCCTTCGTCGAGCAACTGGGCATACACGGCAGCTGGCGCACAATTGACGAAGCGCGGGCTATTGAGCGCGTTGAGTACGGCCTGCCGCTCATCGCCAGACAGAGCCAACGGCGGGCGCCGTGCTGGCGCCGGGATGGTCAGTGCGGACGATGGCGGCATCATCCTGGCACGCCGCGCCAGGCGTTCGCGATAGACCGCACTGCGTGGCAGATGCAAGGCGCGGCAGGCGTGGGCCAAACCAACGTCGGCGGACAAGCTGATGGCTGCATTCATCACTTGGGCTCGCTGGGCGCGTCGGCCGTGGTCAGGCCTAACAGAATGGAAAGTTTTTTTTGGACGTCGATGATGAGGTCTGCCTTGGCCAGCTTGTTGCGCAAGCGTTCATTCTCACGCGTCAGTTCAAGCACCAGACGGGCCTCTGCCGCGCCCGGTTTGATTTTTGGGCCGCGCTTGCGCTCGACGAGAAGTGCCTGTTCCGCGGCGTCGCGCTGCTTGCGCCAGGTCGCCAGATGCGACGAGTAGATGCCTTCCCGGCGCAACAGCGCGCCAATGTCGCCAACTGCGACGCAAGCGTCAGCGGCGATGAGAATGCGCTGCTTCTCGGCCTTGGAAAAGGAGCGCCGTTTCGCCGTTGCCACGACTTCGGGATTGGGCCGCGCCGCGCCGGAAGAAGCCTCTTCAGTCGCCCTGCGGGCTCCTTGCGTGGCTTCTTCCGGCGCAATGGCGTCTGCTATGTTGATAATCTGCTGCTTTCGGTTTTGCATATTGGGAACCTACCGTTGTACTCTAAATTAATTGGGTAGGTGTCTCAAGTTATATTGGCACGGGGGGTTTGCGATGTTTCTTCCGGCGTTAAGCCCACAAGTGTCCATTGGGCGACGTGCGCCAAGTGCGGTAAAAAATCGATTTGGCGCTGTACTTTTACTGCTACGAAAATTCTACAGATGAAGGCAGGTCCTAATTTTATAGATGGGTCAGTACCTGATACACCTCAAGGAAAGATGCTCTATCCAACTGCCTCGATCGCTCCAATGCCGCATCCAGACCTACCGGAAGACTGCCAGACAGATTATTTAGAAGCTAGAGATATTGTGGCTAGGTCTCCTCGCGGTGCCGCCGCATTGCTTCGTCTTGTAGTACAAAAACTATGCAAACACCTAGGAGAATTAGGCAAAGATATCAATCATGACATTGGCAAACTAGTAGAAAAAGGTTTGCCGACGCAAATTCAAAAAGCCCTAGACATTGTACGCATAGCGGGAAATGAAGCCGTGCATCCTGGAGAACTAGATCTTGATGACACACCTGAAGTCGTCGCCACCATGTTTAAATTGGTGAACATGATTGTCACGAGGATGATCACAGATAAAAATGATTTAGACAGTCTTTATGCTTCTCTCCCCTCTAATAAACTTGAAGGGATAAATTCGCGAGATAAGGCTACCATAAAGGGTGCGTAACTCAATGGCTATGGTGATTAGAATTCCCCCCGCCATCCATGACAGTACCGGTAGCATTGACGTCGCCATCGACATTGAAGTCACCGGCTATCGTTGAACCATCACCACCCGATCCAGCCATCCCGCCCTGATAGGTCAGCTTACCTTTCACCAGCAGGTTGCCGCTACATTCGGCATCCGGCGTATCCAGCATGACCTTGGTACCTGACTTCAGCAGAATCTCTGCTGCAACCTCAACAACGACTTTTTCGACCCCGCCGCTGACCTTCAGTACATGCATGGCGCGGTCATATTCAATGACAGCGCCATCCTTGAAACGCATCATGAATTTATTCGGATCAGTCGTCGGCGGCGTATCCGCATCGGAATAGATCGCGCCAGCGATAAAACCGTCTTCCCCGCGCGCATCCAGCACCACCGCAACCTGTTCACCGACGTCATACGTCCAGCAGGCTTGATCGTCCTTGGTTTTAGGATAAGCAATCGGCAGCCACATGGTGCGCATGTTGTCCAGGTCCGGCAGGCGCACCCGCGCAAAACCCGGGCGCGATGCGCTGACCGTGCCAAATTTGACGGTTGCAAAGAATTGATCATCGGTCTGTTCCTGGGAATGGTTCACGTGTTCTTTCCTGGCTGTGGCGTGCTGCCGACAACCTGCACCTTGCCGTCCTTCATGCCATAGACCTTGAGGCCCTTGCCAGAGACTTTTTTATTAGCGGCCGATGCGCTTTGCTTATTTTGCGGCAGCGCCACCCGCTTGATCTCCAGTTCAGTGGTGTAACCGCCACCACGGTCCAGCCGATGACGCGCCGATTCACTCAGGTACTTGCCGGCAAACTTGCCGCATTCTGCCAGATCGAAGGTATTACCAGCGACCAGCTTCGGATTGCCGATCAGCGTCACTGAACCGCTGGTCTGCTGCAGGTTGGCGTTGTCCAATGCCGCTCTCGCTTTGGATTCGACACCGGCCTTGGAGCCAGCCCGCGAGGTGATTTTTAAGGTGTCGCCGCTGGAAGACGTACCCACCGCAGTCACCTGGTCATTTTTAACACCATAGACGACCAGCTTTTTCGCCTTCGGATCGTGATATTTGGCCTTGGCTTCCTGGTAAATCGCCTTGATCTTGTCACGCAGATTCAGACGCAAGCGATCCGCCCTGTTGATAGTGGCCACCGCTTTGTCATTACGCAGATTAGTCAGTTCAGTAAAGACTAATCTAGCGCCGACAATCTTGAAGGCGTAGCCATATTCACGGCCGAGCCGCGTCAGGAACGCAACATCGCGCTCCTGGTACTGCGTCACGCGGTCGATGCGGATATCGCGGATTTTGCCGGTGAGCGTCAGATGATTGCGTTTGGCAACGCGGCCAGCGATAGCCGCCAGCGTGGTGTTCTCATAAGCGCGAGCACCCTTGGTGCGTACCGATTTCTTGATGCCGGTTGACAACGCACGGATCGTCACCGTTGACGGCGACTCGTCGATTTCGATTTCATCGATCTCGAAAGCCCCGCACGGCAGCAATGGCTCGCGGTCATAACCGATTTTCAACGACAAGGTGTCGCCTTTGCCCGGATACCATGCGTTCGACCAGCGACCATCGCTGTCCTCCAGCACGACCTCGATTTCATCGGATTGACCGGACAGATAATCGGTATACGTCACCGACAACACATACGGCGTGATATCGGTCGTGATGTCCTTCTGCCCATACGACAGCACAAACACCGGATGCGGCACCTCCGCAACCGAGGCCGGAGTGTGCGTATTTTCTTGCCGATTCAACGCAGCCACGGCGGCAACTCCTCGGACAAGTCCTCCAGCACAATCACCGGGATCGACAGCGTCAGGCCGCTTTGCAGCGTGGCTGTCAATGGAATATGCGGATTGGCGGCGATGATGCGCTCGTACTGCATCGGGTCACCGTAATAGCGCATCGACAGTTGATCCCAGCGCTCGCCTTCGGTTGTGATATGGGTCAAAACCATCAGATTGTTCTCGTAACAATCTTGCTGGCTAGCTTGCTAATGCCGGGTGCAGCCGACTCCAACGCACCGGTTGCCGTCCCCAGCTGACCGGCCATGTACTCCATGCTGCCGGTGACGCTGCCCGTATTCACGCTGGACAGCGCGCCCTGCGCGTTATGCACGGCACTCAGGGCATTCGTGCTGGCACGCAAGATGCCAGCCGTCTCCGGCAATTGATCGGTGAGGCTTGCCAAGGTTGGCGACAGCTTCGCCAACGGTCCGACGACTTGATTCAGGTTGGTGAGTAAGCCCGGCACACGTCCCATCGCCGCCAGCGGGTTATTGTTCAGCTTGCGCGCCAGATTGACGGCGTCGACCGCCACCCGCATTGCCGACTGCGCCTGACCGGCTAATGACACAGCGCTACGGATGTTCTCCCGCACTGAATTCGTACCGCTGGCCAGTGCAGCCGCATTTGCCGTCACCTTGCCCGGTAATAGTTTGGCAGCCGCTGGCGGCAGCTTCGGTTGCACGGCCGGTGGCGGCAACGGATTTTTCTTGTCGCCGACATACTCGCGCAGAGTAACGCTGGCATCGAGTTCGATCAGCGTTCCGGCCAGATCGGTCTGCTTGCTGGTGGCCTGCACATCGGTCAGCACGAACCAGCCCTTGTAATCGCCATTACCCAGCACAAACGCCATTGCCTGGTGCGCCGACAGAGCTTTCTTCAGCCGCGCCAGTTCCCGCTCCGGATCGCAGTAATACCGATGAAATGCCAGCGCAATCGTGATCTCGTCCAGCCTATCGCCAATGAACTGCAGCCGTGGCTTGCCCTCGATCAACGCGTGTTCGGCATAGTCGACACCGAACTGCGCGTCAAAGCCGTCGAAGTATGTGATCAGATCGAACTGAATATCGCCGAGAAGTGCAAACATCAGTAAGACCGCCGTTCTTGTTGTTGCATCACCCGCTTGATGAGTTGCTCCAGTTCATGCAGCGACAATTTGAGTGCTTCGCCGACTTGGCCCTTGACCGCCTCGGGACTGCCGCCTTGCACATGAATCACCGGGCTAAACGCGATCTTCATTCCAGCACCACCTGCGGCCATGCCACCACCAGTACCAGCAGCACGACTGCCATTAATGCGTTGCAGCGCAGCGGCTGCGGTCTGTGACGCCATGCTACCCGCTGCCTTGGAGGCAATCCCGGCCGAGCGACCGATGCCGATGGCCGCGCCCAGGGCGATGTTGTCACCAAAGCCCATAAACACGCGAGAAGGCGATTTAATTCCGAGCGTGCTGGCGAACCAGTTTTTAATGTCGCTACCGAAATTGACGATGCTGTCCCTGGCCGCCCCCAATTTGCTCTGGATGCCGCCAATCAGGCCGCTGATCAGGTTAGCGCCGAACCCGCTGAAACTCTTGGGAAGATTGCGGAACCACGCCATCAACGGCTCCCAGTTTTTAATGATCAAACCAAGCGGCGTGAAATTGAAGAAAATCGTTTTGATGCCTGTCCACGCCGTGCCAATAACGGTTTTAATACCGCTCCAGAGCGCGCTAAACCACGGCTTTAACTTATCCCAATGGCGATAGATCAGGTAAGCACCGACAGCGATACCGGTAATAATCAAGCCGATCGGATTCATCAGCAAAGCACGCCCCAGCCACAGCACAGCCTGTCCCGCCAGACGCAATCCAGACAACAGACTGCCACCCAACAGCTTGGTCAGGAACAGTACACCGCGACCCGCCAGCATCAATGGCGTACCAAAGGTCATCAGGATGCCCTTGCCAAATGGGATCAGAACGCGGCCGACCGACAACAAGCCACCGCCAAGCATCCGCAGACCTGATATTGCTGGCGCAAAACGGCCAGCTTGCCATGCGGCTCTTAGCAGCGTCCATCTACCGGAAACAGCCGCCATTGTTGTACCAAACGCATTGAATGGCGACAGCACCAGATTGATGCCGTATTTCAGACCGATGAAAGCAAGTTTACCGGCCAGCAGACCGCCGACCAAACCAACCACACCCTTGATCACGCCGGGATGCTGCTTGGCCCAATCGCCGAAGGCTTTGATGCCCGGCTTCAATGCCGTCATAAATTCTGTCAACGATGGCAGTAAAGTATTGCCAACGGTAATACCAAGTTCCAGCATGCTGATCTTGAGCGATTTGAATTGTTCATTCGCGATGTCCATTCTTTTTTTGAAGTCGGCATCGAGCAAGCCTTTGTCCGAGGCTTCCATCGAACCCTTTTTTATATCCTCCATTTCAGCGCCATTCGCCACTGCTGGACGAATAAACGACATCGCTTGCATATCCTGAAACAACTCACCTAATTTATAAGCACCGGCTAGTTTTTCTAAAGAGACCTGTCGCTCCTTGCCGTCTTTGATTTCCATGGCCTTTTGGAACTGCCCTGCGGCATCAGGTCCCTTGGTCTTCATATAATCGGTAATAACGCCAAGCATCGACTGCATCGGCGTTAATCCTTGAGCACGTAAATCCATCATGCTCTGCTTGAGATCAATATTGGCCCTCTCGAAGTCCTTGATCGTGTCAGGAGCGGTGAGTTTCTGCATGAAGTTTTTAAAATTGTTCGCCGCCTCATCATTCGACCCAGCACCCTTACGAGCGATCTGAAAAGCCGCGCCAATTTCCGCTACAGCTTCCTTGCCTGTAATACCAAGATTGCCAAACATTGGCGCGAGAGTTGGTAAATGTTTCGCCATGTCCTTGATTTCAAACTGCCCACGTTTACCAGCGTAAGCCAACATATTGAGTGCGCCCTCGAAGCCATCCTTGCCGATTTTCAGGCTGTCATTGAGCGCAATAGCAACACTGCCCAAATCATCCATGCTGGCACGGGTGGCAGTTGCCGCTTTCGCCATGACGGGTGCGTAACCCTGCAATGCCTGGGCATCTTGGATACCACCGGCGACTAGCACGCCAAGTCCGCGACCAATTTCCAACTGCGTCTGGTTCCAGTCAGTTGCCGCCTTTCGGATGGTGCCGCCAATCTTGGCCTCTTCATCCTTATTGAATTCGCCAGTGATGGCGGTATCACGTAATTGGTCTTGGAAGCTAGCTGCGACCATAACTGACTTCACCACCGGCGCGCCCAACGCCACAGCAGTACCGACCGTCTCCATTGCCTGTCCACGCAATTCAGACCGAACATTTTTCAACGCCGCACCACGCGCCATACTGGCCGTGAGTTTTTCCTGCTTGTTTTTCAGTTGATCCAGAGTCTGACCGAGTCGTTCATATTGGCGACGCAACTCGCCGACATTCCGCGTCGGGTGGCGCAAGGTTCGCGCCATCACGTCACCCATGCGGGCATGACGGTTGCCGATGTCTGTGGCGGTTTGCCCCAGTTTCATCGCAGTGGTGCGAGCGGATGCAAAAATGGCGTTAAAATTACCCGCCAATGCCGCGCCGATCTTGACGCCGATGATAAATTCGTTTGCCATGCGGCTTACCTGTTTGTTATTCTTGACCCATGTTTGAAAGAACCACACTAACTACTGCCAAAGTGATCTACGCGCTAACGATGTGCATTGGCGTGTCATGGCTGGCGTGGATATCCTTTGCGCATCTGCCATTTTGGGCGGCGCTATGCCTGTTTCCACTCGCTTTGGTGTTATCGGCAATGGCTGTAGCACCGTTGCTTGCTGGCGCGGCATTCATCATTGGAGTACTGGTCGCTAGCGTGCGCTTTGTAATCCGTAAAGTGCTTGATCTCGCTGCACATCGCGCTTGAGTTTGCGCTCTGCCGCATCCACCCAAAACCAGTAATCTTCCATCTCCAGGCCGTTTATTTCAGACGGTTGCATTCCCAGAACGCAAAGCAATATTTCATCCAGCGGCCTCAGTGACTCCTCAGTCGCCCACCATTTTGCGAAAAGAGTCTGTGAGTGATTTGTTGTCAGCCAGATCGAGCTGATCAATATCTTCCAGCGTCAAGCCAGTCAGCCGAGCAAACAGAAAATCTTCCTGTTCCGCCGCATTTTTGCTGTATTTGTCAGCCGCCTTCACATCGGATCGTTTACCGCGACGCAGCGTCAACGTTTCAATACGCTGACCTGCAGCGCTTTTAAATGGATATTGGAGCGTGATGGTGACTTCTGAAGTAGCCGTCACGGGAGATGACGCGGTGGTGTTGGTCATGGCTGTTTCCTTGGTGTGAGTTGAAATAAATGATGCACACAAGGATTGTCGGGCGATGCGACGATGGAGTCAGTTAAACAGATTTAAAAACGATTGACGCAAAACAAAACAGGCTCGCCGAAGTGAGCCTGCTCTATGAGATAAAAATGAAGTTACAGATGATTGTGTGATTACCCACCTATATTGGCACGGTAATCCGCCAGCATATCCTCGCCATCGATGCGGAAAATATTCGCCATATAGTCCAGTTCCAGCACTTCTTCGCCATCAATCACCTGCTTGATGTAAGTGGCGGAAAAGTTTGATCCGAACTCGGCATTGTCATGCTGCTTGAATGTGCCCAGCGGATTCTTCTTGAACATCACGGTGAGGTAAGTGACCAGCGCAACTTCCCTGATCCGCCCCTGCGAGGCGTAGGTCTCAATACTGGAGCGGCATTGCAACTGCACCGCCTTGAAGGGATTGCCGACCGTTTTGGCAACTTCCTTGTAGAGCGAATTCCATTTGACCTCGCCCTCCAGCTTGTCAAAGCCGCTCGGCAATTCGATCTTGCCGATCATGCCCAACGCTTTGTGTTCCGCCATGATCGCGCTGATGTCGGGCAATTTGATCTCTTCGGCACGGCCGAGCAGAGAGTTGCCGTTCAGGTAGACATTCGCGTTGGTGATACGGTTGATCTCGATTTTTCCGGCCATGATCAGTTGCCTCCCTTCAGTGTTACCAGATACTCCGAGGTGATCTCGGTCTCAAACGTCAGGCGCTCCAATGGCGGCGGCACGGTGTACTTGTAGCAGATCAACAAATGGCCGTTAGCCAGTTCGGTTTCCTCGTTACGCGCCGGATCGAACCATGCCTTGAATCCAAGCAACGCACCGTCGCCGATCAACTTGCGGCCATAGCCATTGACGGACTCGGTCAGCGCATCGATCAAGCCCTGATTGATCGGCATATCCATGAACTGCTGACTGAAATAACGGATCGACTCGTTAATCACATCGCCAGTCCGGCGCACGTTCTCGAAATTGCGCATGTGGGTGACCGTCGGCCAGGCCGCAGTCCGATTGCCCCACAGGCGGAAACCCGAGCCGTAGCTGCTGAACACCGTGGTGATTCCCTGCTCGTTGAGTAGATTCACCTCAGACTGCGGATCGTCGATCATCGCCGACAGTTGTCGCTCAACGCCGATCACACCCGCCAGTTCCTGGTTGGAACTCGACCACCAGAACCCCTTGTCCAGATCGACCTTGGCACGCAGTCCCGCAGCGCGTGCCGACAGTGGCTCCAGGCGCTCGGCATTCAATACCGGATCGTAGACCTTCACATGCGGATAGCACAGGCGCACGCGGTCGCTCGACGTATTGAAGTTGATGGTGCCAAGCGGCCCGCGTCCGGCCAGCGCCTGGGCGTAGGTGGTACCGATCGGCGCGTCGATATAGGCTACTGCGCCCAACTGAGATGCCATCGCGGTCAGTTCGGTCGCGACAGAATTCAAGGTGCAATAGGCTGGCGAGATCAGAATCTTGGCGAAGAAGCCGAACCGGTTATAGGTATCTTTCAGCGCTTTGATGCCAGTCCGGTCTCCGGCCGCATTGACCGTGCCGATAATATCGGCAGCTGTGACCTTGGTCGGATCGGCGTAATCATAGCTACCCTTGAGCGTTGCCGCGCCAGCGTCGATGGCGCCGGTTTTGACACGTTCGATGACGCCGGTCATCGGATCAAGCAGGTAATCGGTGTCGACCTGATACGTGACAGTGCTATCGCTGTTTTTCAACACCAGATTGGCGACAACAGGATGCGCAGTTTTGGCGCGGCCGGTGGCTGCGTCGAAGGCGATAGCCTCGTCGGGCACCGCAGTTTTATGCATGTCCGGGTCCAGCACATTGATGACGATGACCGTGCCGGTACCGTAATCGTAGATCGCATCCAGTCCCTGCGGAATGGTGAAGCCGGGCAGTTGCGCGCCAAATGCCGCCGCATCTTTTTCGGACAAGCTCAAGGTGGCCGCATTCACCGGGCCGACCGGCGCGGTGCCGATCAAGGCAATGACTGCCGACTTGACGGTGCGTACCGGACGTTTGCCGCGCTCGACTTCGATCGTCTCGACACCGTGCAGATAATTAGCTGGCATTGGTGAGCTCCTTCGATTTGGCTTGTTTGGGATTTGGCAGCGGCGTCAGGTGGCCCAATGCCAGCAAGGTCATGGTGTATTCATTGTCTCGCGGCAGATCAACTTCCGCGCCGGTGTGCAGCATGACCTCCAGCGCTTCTTCTTTGCCCTGCAGCGTGACGCCGCTGGTCGGGCCGCTGTAAATGTATTTCATGAATTTTCTTCCTCTTCACTTTCCATATAATTGACTTGAGTCAGGAGCGGCTCAGTGCCAACATCGGCATCTTCAACCAGCATGTTTTCGGTAGCCACGTCGAGTGCGTACTGCCACAGGCCAGCGTTCTCGCCGAGAAACTTCTCCGACATCGCCCATATCTTGCGGCGACAGTTGGGTGGCTTGTAGCCGATAAGCGCCGTGCGCACGGCATCGAGTTCGTCCACCGCGCCGCCACGGCCATTCAACTGGCGCAGGATGACGGTGATCGACAGTTTCAAGGTGCGCGGCTGACAGACATAGCTCTGATCGATCGTTTCGGCGAACTGGCTGCCGGCGTAACTGACCAGCAGCGCGCCCCTGGCGTGGTTGAGCCGATACTCCAGCGGCTTCTCTGGAAAGTACTCGACCGCCAAATGTGGCTGCCGGGCTTTCAGGCGTACCACCACCGCATCGATAATCTGTAGGGTGCTCATCAATAGCGATCCAGCAGGTCACGGGTAAATGTGCGATTTTTTGCCCGCACCTTGAATTCGCCAGGCTCGGGAGCCGCCGCACCGGTCGGCACACCGATGGTCAGCTTGGCGTCCCGTATCTGCCCCAGCATATGCAGCGCCGACTTGTACGTGCGGGTGACCGCATCCGGCAGTTCATTGCCTTCCGGCCGTCGCGCATACAACCAATGCCGCGCCAGATTGACCGTCATATCCTTGACCACCGATGGCACTGGCGTCAGCGGCAGGTTGTAACGGCCACGCAAATGCGCGTCCACCAGTTCCTCGCCCTGGCGCACGGCTTCTTCGATCACCGCCACATTCATGGCGGTAGCCGTTGCATCGTCGTTGGAAAGCCAGATCAAGGTTTGGCCCGGAATGGACAGCTGCAAATCAGCCAATGAGCAATAGCGCATGGGAAATCTCAGATGCCGCGCACGATGCGAATGACCTGGCCAGCGATTCCAGCTGCGTCCAGGGCAATCCCGTTGCCAACGCCTGCTGCCTTTGCAATGGCACGGCCAGCCGCGTCCGATTGCACCTCGCTGCCAGCGGCAATGAAGTCCCCGGCTTCGACCAGAATGATGCCGAGCACATTGGCAGGAGCCATGTTGTCGGCATTGGTATCGACCTCGACTACACCCAGTGCCTTGGCACCATCGGCACAGACGCTACCATCCAAGGCGACAAAGCGCCGTTGCATGAGCGCCGCTGCGGCCAGCACCGAGGTGGTCAGGATGACTTGTTGCGCTGCATTCATTTGTTCGCTCCCTGGCCGTTACGGCGGCCGTTAGTGTTGGCTAGGTTTTCAGACGGAGCGCTTGCCTGGGCAGGGTCGCCAGCTGCAGGCTTAACGCCATTGGTGCCTGCGATCAGGTAACCGGCATCGGCACCGACCACGACGACTTTGTAAATGTCGGTGTGACGGACGTACTCGACCTTGTTGCCTTCGGCGTCGTACTTGTCGGTTTCCGGCATGCCTTTTTTACGCAGGGTGTAGCCAAACGAAGGGATGTCGTGATCGCCGGATGCGCCTGCGCCGGGCCTGGCCACGTACGCCAGCACGACGTTGTCGCCCCAGATATCCCCGGTGGCACCTTGGCCATCGGCAGCCAGCGCCTCACCGATGAAAATGTCGCCGACACCAAACAATGCCTTCAGGTGTTCCACGGTGATCAGCTTGCGTTCCTGACTGCCAAGCGCCATCGCCAGTCGCTGATGGAATTTCAGCGAGGCATAAGCCGCCGCGCCCATGACGATGGTATTCGGTCGCATGCCGGTGCGCTGACGCACGACTTCCTTGCCATCTTCGATATTCTTGATCGGGTCGCCGCCGTTGTTGCTCCATTGGCTGGCACCGGACAACAGGATCTTGGCACCGGCATCGTAGGTAGCTGGACTCTGCGCCAGACGTCCGGCGGCAACTTCCCGCCCCAAGTCAATCGCATCCTTGACGCGTTTGGCCGCCTTGGCCTCTTCGTTAAACATCGCTTCGGCCGTTTCCCGATAGTCAATCGGGTAAGCCAGATCGTGTTCGCGCAGCACCACATCCATCGTGTCGACATCATCGGCCGTCATGACGTTGGTTTTGGCGCGAATGGCGCGTTCCGTTACCCACAAGCGGAACGCCTCCTTGCCGAACAGCGGGATGATGCCGGCTTCTTTACCGATCTCGGCGATGGGGAACAGGTTCTCGCCAATGAATTGGGCGTTGTGATAGCCACGCGCCAGGTTGGTCAGTACCGGGTCGACGACCCGGAGTTTCTTCAAACGATCTGCCATGTAAAACTCCAGTTAACGATGTTGTGAGTGACAGCTTGTGGGCTACAGCAGTGAGCGCACTGCTGCTTCGTAGGAGATCCCTTTTTCTGCCGCCAGCGCGGTGGCGTCGACATGCAAATTGAGGCGCTCGGGGTCGGTCTGTTTTTCTGCAAAGTCTGCGCTGCCGACATCGCCACCTTTGACGGACTTGCCCTTGGTAGCGTGCTCGCCGAAATCGACCACCTTCGGCAGGTCGCCGAGGAAACCTTTAAAGGCAACGGCCAGCGGTTGTTTTTCAGCGCCATCCCCGAACTCGATGACGGTGTCGCCATCGGCGAAATCGAGGAATGCCACCACGGTATTTTTATGCTTGGGGGCTAGCCTGGCATCGGCGATCATCTGCTCGGCGTAGGCAACATGGTCAGCGTGACGACGGGTCGCGGCAGCGGCTTGCTTCTCGCTTTTCTCAGCGGCCAGTTGCGCTTTTAGCTGGGCATTCTCGGATTCCAGCCGTGCTTTTTCTTCAGGGGTCACTTGATGCTCCTCGTTCATGGTTGCAGTGGTTGTGTTCGGTAAGGCCGGGTTATCGATCGGATCGGCAAATGAACCACGGTTATCATTCTGGCGAGCGGCTTCGCTCATGCTGTCGATTTGCCAGTTCGGCACGACTTCATCGGCCACCTCCTGGCCATGCTTGCCGATCATCCATTCGCGCAAGCGACGCCATAATGATGCGTTTGTTTCCATTCCCCAATCAGAGAACTCGACCACGCCATCTTCTGCATCGGCAAATTCGGCCTGTTTCAGCCCCTTGACTGCAGGTGCCATCGCACCGAGGAATCCCACGTGACGCAGGTAATAAACGCCAGGCACCGGGTTGTTGGCGGCATCCGGCAAATAGAAGCTAGCGCTGATTTTTTTATAGCGCCCGGCGCTGACCAGTTCAGCAAACTCGGCATCGACCTGTTGCGACTCGGCTGTGAGGCCGTCGCCATCGACAGCAAGCGACTTGACCCAGCCATACGCTGGCGCATCGTGTCTGGGGTGGCCGATCACAATCGGCGCTTCGTGCGTGGCCGGATCGTAAGCGCGCGCACTGGCTTCCAGATCGGATTCAGAGAAATCCAGCGTCAGGCCGGACATGGCCTTGCGGCGGCCGGACTTGAAAATATGCAGAGGTTTGATTGAGTTCATGCCGCAATGATCAGGCGGCGAAAGGATGGGGTCTTTTAATCCGCTTTACAGTCGATAGCGGCCAAAATAACCTCAACTATTCCAATAGCATTGCTAAAATGCTCTTAGTCTGGAGGAGCCGAACCCTAGGTTTTTAGGTTCGGCTGGGCGTTCAGCGACAACCGGGGACAGGCCTTGAATGAAAAAGTGAATAAAATATTTGCGTTCCTGGATAAGCATCATGCTTGGAATGATGCGTTTCAAATTGAGGAATACAAGAAGACCTTGACTCACTGTGAGGACGCTAGATCTCGTCTTAGGGCGCTGATGCACATGATAGTCAACACGCAATCAAAGCCGAAGCTCGAACCTTTAGCGAAGTTTTGGCAGCGCTTTGAAGAGCACCGGTGGGAGAAGAATGGCCCATCACTATCCGAGCTGATCAATTTCTTCGAAGAAGGCAAACCGCCAAAGTCAAAAACTGGTCCCTGGGACCACCTTTTCCAGGTCATCAAGGCGCAAAAAGGCTGGGGTCCAAAGACTGCAGCGCTCTTCGTCAAATGCGTGATAAAGATTCATCGCTCAACGCAGGATAACTTGCATTTCTTGAGTGATATCTCCGTGGCGCAGAAGCCAATTGAGGCTGACCGGATTTACCTACCGGTGGACGCCGTCATCATTCACATTTTCAAGAATATCTCGACGGAAGGTCGCAGTGATTTTCGAAGCATCAACAGCTATCTCCAGAAGCAGAAGTACACCGCTGAACAGATGCTAACGTGGGATGACCTGTGGTTCTGGGGATTTTTTACGCAGAACTCAAAGGGAGGTTCTCGCAACGGCACGAAGTGGAATGCTGCGAAGTACTGGAGTCAACTATCCGCCCCGAAAAGCAAGATCAAGATCAAGGAGGTGGAGGCGTTGTGTGTCAAATTTATTGCCTTGTTGCCGTCTTCTTAGTTGAGCGCCATAGTAATTGCGGGAGAGACCGGCGCTGGCAAGGCCGCAATAGCGCCTTTACAAGCCTTTACAGCGCGGTAATCCGGTAAAACTGCGCCGTTGCGCGTCCTCGGTGCCGGGACGCGCCCAGCGGCGCTATACGCCCGCAGCAGTTTTGAGATGATCGAGGATGGAATCAAGCACCGATACGCGGACTTCCGGCTGCAATTCGCCATCGGCAGTCAGCGGCAAATAAGGCCGTGCCGTAATCTTCACCGAGCGGCCGCGACCGGCATCGCCGCCGAAGTGCTGGATGGCGGCATACACCTTGTTGCTGCCGATCATCGCTTCCATGCTGTTGTAATCGGTGGTAACGGAGGCAGCCAGCCCACCGGTATGCTGGAGGATGCGAAATCCCGCATCAAGCTGGCGTTGGACCGATGCCTTCAATTTGCCATTCTTGTTGTACGCCTTGCCGCCGCCGATACGCATGTGCTTGGTGGCTTCCGCCAGCGGCTCCCATTTCGGCCGTCCTTCCTCGGCAAAGTTGCGCTCAGTCTCAAACGCCAATACGCCTGCGATCTTGCGCATGGCCGGTGTCAGATCGGCGGCAGATCGCTCCAGACGCGACAGCGCTGCTTGCAGCTGGCGGTCGTCAATGATGATCGCTTTGGTCTGACTCATGGCAACTCTCGTTTGGCCAGCTTGCCTAACTCACCGGCATGGCGCTGTGTCTCCGGCTGCCAGGCGGCGGCACCGGCGTTGTAGCTCCAGCCGACATCCGGCGACACCGTGAACTGGCGTTGCGTCACCGGATCAACTGCCTTGTAGGTAGCGACTTCCCGGCGTTCGCCGGTTTTTTCGGAAACCGAACGCACATGCCCCAGTTTGCCGGCCGATGACTCGACCACGATCCCCAGCTTCAACACGTCGCGTGCCGACAAGGCAACCACACGGCAGCGGCAGCCCCAGCCGTTCGGCGGATAGAACGACTGCCAGAACGGATCGTCGTAACGCAACACCTTGCCGTTCATGGCGCGATGGCTATGCCGCGTCTTGCCGTCCAGGATGGCGACATACATCCAGTACGGCCGGTCATCGACATTCGCCAGTTGCGCCTGGAAACGGCCAGCCATGTACGCCGTTTGCAGGTTGCTGCGATAGATGGTCTGCAAGCGCCAGGGACTGCCCATCTGCACCTGGCTGACCTCGCCGGTGCCAGGATCGATATGATCCTGTTTTCCCCACCAGCCCTTGGCTTGCAAGACCGGCGTCAGTTCCTTTTCAAACCAGGCGAAAGTCTTGCCCTCGTCAATCGCCTTTTGCACCGCACTGCGGATATCTTCCAGGATATCCAGGCGCGTGACCTTGGCGACGGTGAATGCCAGGGCGTGGGCTTCTTGCCATTGCTCCTCCCAATCCCAGGTAATGGCGAATCCCTTGCGCTGCAGATACGCCATCGCCTGCTGCGGCGGCAAAGTCATGCAATAGGCCAGATCGACCTTGTCGGCATCAGGCATGGAGGCGGCCCCACACGTTGGCGACGAAATACGCACGCTCCAGGCGCTCCTGCAAACCGCTGGCATCCATCTCTGGATACAACTCGGCCAACATGGCCAGCAGCACCGCCGGTTGTGCGCCGTCCTTCACCAGCGCCAACAGCGGTGCCAGCATGGCTTGGGCGTCCGCATTCAATGCACCGACCGAGAGCGCATCGAGCGCGGCATCCAGCGCGTCCTGATCAGGAGCATCCGCAGTGTCGGCAAAGGCCGCAGATGTTGCAAAAGCCGGATCGGTCTGGGCCGCACCGACCAGATCACCGTCTTCCAGCGCATAGGAACGCTTGAAATAGTGCGGCGTGAACCTGGCACCGGCACGCATGAGCTTCTCGTCGCGACCGGCTTGCACTTCATCGACTTGCTGCTGTTCCCACATCGAGAACACCGGCCGTGCATCGTCACTGAAGTTCAGGTCGCCGATCCAGCGGATCAGCATATTCAAGGCTTCTTCAATGATGGCCTTGTCGCCGTCCCGAATATCGCGAGTCACTTCCAGCCCAACCTGGGCGCTGGCGCGATTGGCGGTCGCCTCGGTGGTCTGGTTTTGACCCAGCAATGCAATCGAGATTTCGGAACGGCAGTAATGCAGCAAGCGTTCGTAGACCTCGGCGCTGCCGGTTTTGCCAGCCGCTTCCTTGATCTCCACGCTGGAATCGTCGGGGATGACGGCGACGGCATCCTGCACCATGTCTTCCAGGCTATCCAGCAGCAAGTTGTTTTCCCCCTCGGAGGCGCTGCGCGGATGCTTGCCGATCACCCACGGTGCGCCATATTTCTCGGTGAACTGCACCCAGAATTTCAGACCGCCTTTTTTAAACACCGTGGGCCAGAAACACATCGACAGATCAGCGAAGCCGTAGGGATTGTCGTAACTTGCATCCTGGCGCGGCACCAGAAATTTACGCACCGGCACTTGTTCCCCCTTCAGGCGGTTCAGCCTGGTGCGCAGGCGCAGCGCATTGTCCTGGTCGTAGACAAACCATTCGGCCGGTTTGCCAACGATGTCGATCGGCACGATATAGCTGCCGACCTTACCCCACATTACCTCCAGCGGCTGGTAGCCAAACATCACCGCATCCAGCATTTCCGTGATAATCCGGCTCAGGTCGATGTCAGCGAAAATGCCCTTGACTACGGCAGTCGCACGACTGCTGGCTTTGCCTTTATCAATTCCCCATTCCAAGGTCTTGACCGCTGACTTGCGCCGACGAATACAGCCGCCGACGTGTGCATCGACACGCAGTTCACGATAGACCTTGATATCCTTGCCCAGCGCCTTCAGCACATGGTCTGGATTGGGCAGATGCATGCCCAGCCCATAAAAATCAATGCTGTTGCTGCGTGTCGCAATCTGACTGGTGAGCAATTTTCTCGATTCGCCGAAATTCACGAACTCCGTTGGGCTAACCCAGATTCCCTTGCGCATCATGAACATTCCTTCATACATATCCCCGCGTCAGTTTGGCTGCCTTGCGACGGCGGCGTGACCTCACCGTCACCGGGCCTTTGTTGATTTCACGGCTGGCGAAATACGCCAGTGCCACCGCGACTGCCACATCACCGTGGCGCTTGCCCTCATCCTCGCCAGTAGTGCGTTTATCCGGTATGCGCGGCACGCCACGCACCACCTGCACGGTGCGCATATCGGCCAGCACATCGGCGTCTTGCGGCAGATCGGTCAGCGTGCCATCCTCCAGCGCGGCCTTTACCGGCGGCATGTGTTCGCGGTACCAGCCCTCGGTCAGCATCACTTGTTGGATGCGGCTGGGGCCGTAGCGCTGCATGGCGACCTCTGCCAGAAACTGACCGTTGCCGCGTGCGTCGAATGCGCCGCCGGTAAAGCGCGGTAGCCTGTCCATCAGATAGAAGGCGATTTGTTCCTGCTGGCGAAACGGGACGTTGCGCAACTCGACCATGAAAGGCACGCGCCGCACCAGGTTCTGTAACTGGATCAGCGGCACATGAACGGTCAGGTCGCCGGTACGGCCAAAGTCCTCGCCGTTAAAGGAAATGGCATCGGCAGGCAATGCCATCAGCAATGGCAGCATTTTTTCTTTTAGCCAGTCGCCAGCCTCAGCCTTGCGAATCCCATCGCTGAGCAGCTCGAAGCCGGGCTTGCACTCCCAGCGCAACACCGGCGTGTCGGCAGACATGCGCGCCTCGATCAGGGCGCGGGATAACCAAGTGCCGCCCGAGTTGGCCGGCACGCAATCCAGTTCTTCCTCAGCGCCATCGCCATAAAAGTCGTAGACACCGGCCATCCAAGTCGTTTCTTCCTGGGCCGACCATTCCTTGCCAAGACGCAGGCAGACCCTTTGATACAAGCCGTCAGCCACAGCCTCCCGGAAATCGACGCGGTGTACGCTGCCTTTGCGCTTGCCTGCGCGAATATCCGTTACCAGCTCGTTAAATGCATTGTCTGCGCCGTTGTGCGTGGAAATGACGCGCACACGACCGCCCCAGATCAGCATCGCCAGCGCCGCTTTCAGCAGCTCATCGAGCTGTTCATGGAAGGCAGCCTCATCAATCACAATGGTGCCCTGACGACCGCGCAAATTGGAGGGGCGGCTACTCAGTGCGACAATCCGAAAACCCGAATCAGGAAAGCGGATGGTGTAGGTTTTAATGTGCTTGTCGGCCTCATCCTCTTCCCAGAACCCATCCTCGATCTCAGAGGCCGCATGGTTAAATACCCGCGCCCACATCGCGCATGCCTGGATGAACTCAATCGTCATGTCCTGGTTGTAGGCGATGTAATACACGTTCTGGCCACCGGCCGATCGACTGGCCGCAGCGGTCAGCACGTTGTCTGCCGCCTCGGCCCAGGTGAAACCGGTGCGGCGCGATTTTTCGATTACCTTCAACGGCGACTTGTCAGCTACCCAGCGCTGCTGATATGCCATCAGCACGGCTGGGACTTCGACCAAAGCCGTATTCGGAAGTTGAACGGGAACGGCGGTCACGCGGTGATCCCCAGAATTTCACGGCGCAGCTGGTCGACCGACTCCGCCGACAGGCCGCCTTTCCTGGCGATCTTTTCAACACTGGCAGCGGCCGCTTCGACCTTGCCGCGCACCTCGGACTGGAAGCGTTTCAGGTTGACCGAGGCGCGCGACAAGGTGGCGATGTTCTTGGCAGCGGTGGATAGCAGTTTGACCCGCTCGCCCGGGTCAATGTCTTCGTCGGTCGCCTCCTGCAGATTGACCAGCGTCTCAAACAATTCAGTCTGCACCAGGGCGATCACCGCTTCCGAGCGGGCGTCCTGATCATCGGCCGCGCCTTCAGTCAATAGACGTGCAGCCTCGGTACTGGCTTTGATGGCGGCAAAGCGGCGCTCGATCTTCTGGCCATAGCGATGAATGGCCGACTTGCTGACGGAACAGCCATGCTGCTTGAGCGCTTCTTCCAGCATTTGATAGCCGCTGAAATTGCCTTCGATCAGCGCGTTGTCCAGCCATTCGCGCACCGCCTTCGGCAATTGCGTGACACTGTTACGGCGCGCCATGCTCAGCTCCAGTATTTCTGCGGGCGGGCGATACCCGGCTCGCAGGCGATCGTGTATTCAGCGATATCGACGCCGTAGCGCGTCAGGTCGCCCCACCAGCGGCCGGACGGCTCCTTGCGCAGTTTTACCAGATCACGGTCAGCCAGATAGTCCAACTCGCGCCGCACCTCCATCGGCGTAACGTCGGGATAGATCGATTGCATCGTCATTTGAATCGGCCCTTCGGACAATTCTTCCGGCCGGGCGTTGTTGAGGGCCAGCAGCAGATACCAGCGCAACGATTCGCGACGTACTTTGGCTTGATCAATCATTTTTCGGGTCTCTTATCTTTCTCTCAGTTGCAGATTTTCAATGCGCAAAGCGACGGCATCGAGCTTGGCCTCGATCACGGTCTGGTTGCGCACATAGTCTTCACGCCGCACGTACTGCAGCGGCAACTCGGCCTGGAAGCGCAGGAAATCCCGCTCCAGATTCGACCAGCCCTTGGCCTCGCGCAGGTTCTGTTCGATCACCGCAGTAAATTTTTCATCCCAGTGCCTGGCACCGGTTTCGCGCGCCACCTCCATTGCGGCAAAGCGCTCGTTCAGACGGCGGTCTATCTGCGCCAGTAATAATCTTCCGGCACCAAACGCGAACGCGAAGAACGCCAGCAATAAGGTAACCAATTCCCAAAACGTCATTTGCACCGTCATATCATTTCCTAACCTTCATCACCCAATCAACCACATCAATCAGCCGTCCGGCACACATGCCATACAGGTCGTACATTTCCTTCAGCGCGATGGCCGTGTCATCGGCGTGGTTGCTGGCTGTTGCCACCGGCGGCGGGCAGCGGGTGGCGTATTCCGCCGGCAGCAGCGGCGGCGGCGCGCTCACGGGCCTCGGTGAGGTTGCGCATGATGTCGTCGTCAAAGCGACAGTCAACGCGACTAGCAGCCGTTTTAGCGAGTGCATTTTTTAAATCCTTCGTGGTGTTTGCATCCAGCGCACTGCGGGTCGCCAGCGCGGCACGCATCGCTTTGCTGGCGGCATTGCTGTCGGCAATCAAGCTGCCGTAGGCATCGAGTATTGCGGTCAGGCTCTGGACGGTTTTGGCATTCTGTGCGGCGCGTTCGGTGGCAACTCCCTGAGCATTGCCGACAAAATAGCCGCCGATCGAACCGGCTGTCAGCGCGGTCAACAGGAAACTAGCTGCTGCGATGGGATTAGTCATGACATACTCCGCGTCCCCAGTTGGCGGCGACATAGCCTGGTTCATGGCGCAGCAGGATGCGGCGCGGATAGTCGCGGTTCTCGCGGAAGTTGGCAGCGGATCGGCCAGCGTTGTGGCGTTCGACGGCATCAAACCAGACTGACTTATCGACGCCATTTTTATGCGCCAGACGTTCGTCCCGCCGCACCCAGCCGAGGCCGCCGTTGTAACCGGACAGCACCTTGGCCATGCGCTGGCAATCGTCTACAGCCGCGACACGCTGCCATAGCCAGTAGTCGTACTGCACCAGGGCACGCATCGCCCACGCCACGTTAAATGGCTGCGCAGTCCCGAGCGACTGCGGATACAGGCCCGCGATCCAGGCGGTGGTGCCCGGCATGAATTGCGACAAGCCTTGCGCACCGACATGACTGAGCGCATCGGCACGCCAGCCGGATTCCTGCTGTATCTGGGCGGCGAAGGTAGAAGTCGGCGCATCCATGCCCCACACCGCACGGCCATTGCGGATCAGATCGGCGCGATATTTCGATGCAACCGACGGCACGTCGGCGGCATGGGAATAAGCGCAAACCGCGCCGGAAAACAGCAGGACAAGACAGAAGATGCGCAGCATCACAGCCCCAGCGCGACGCCAATCACCACCGCGCCGACCACAATCGCCCGACGCAGAAGTGCTGCGATGAATACATGGTGATACGGGCCGACAACCGGAAAATCAACATCGTCTTCGGGTTCGTCGGTGCCGTAGCGCCAGTCGCGGTATAGATAGCCGTCTGGACGGCTGTACGGAAATAGGGCTCGATCAATCCAGTAGCCGACGAATGCGGCCAGTGAAATCAGGGACAGCTTGTAGATGGCGATGGGGATTTGTGCCGGTGACAGCACCGCCACCAAGATCAACAGCAGCAGGGAAACAAGGAACCACGCAGTGCCGCGTGGGAAACGGCGGACCAGCGGAATGAATGCGGTGAGACGCGACATAAGACCTCCCTCAATGAACATACCGCCATGTTCGGCGGTATGTTGGGGGAGGTCTTTTAATCTGGTTTAGAGAGCGTTATTTGTACTAGCTCGGATTTGATTTGAGCCATGTTGCATTGATTTCATTGCGGCGTGGGATAGCATTTATCGTCATATCCTAGATAAGGAAAAGCCGGGTCATTGCAATTTGCCCCCAGCTTTCTTTGATAGACAAAGGCTTCTTTACAAAAATGGCTACTTGAAAATAATGAACTTTCATATTCAATGTGAACACACTCGCCACCCATCACCTTACCACTCTGGGTCTTTCTACCAGAGCAGGTAAATGGTTTGTAATATTTTTGGAAATTATCAGACGCAATACTCACTATTTCCCTGCAATCATCATACTTAACATATCCTTCTCTTTCACCTCTGTCTGCGATCACCCACCATACAAATAGTCCGATACCAACCAATGTAGCCAGTCCAGCAATTTCACTATCACCTCGTTGATAATACAAAAATCTTGGGGTTTTCATATATTTTCCAGACCTGACGGTGCAAGTTTTGATGCGAGGCCTACCGTGCTAGCTCAGGGTGCCGCTTGCGAGCCGCCTCAAAAGTTAGGTGTTCCGCTCATAGATCACTATGCCTTCGGCATTCACCGCATGTTGAACAACGGCGTTTCGCCCGGCAGAATCGTACCATTCAAGGTGCAGCGTATGTGGCAGTTGGGGTTGAAGCTCGTCATGCCACTTTTGATGCTCTGACACAAACGACGTGCATGCGTCTTCGTCATTTCCGACAGGATCAATTTCGATTGCAACATCCAAATCGCTGTCAGGAAAGGACGTCGCCTTTGCCCGACTACCATATATCCAAACTTTTTTGACATAGAGCCGTGCCAATGCCCATGCCCTCAGTTTTTCAGCTGCTACTAAAAGATCCGGGCTGAGGCACATTCTCGTCACCTAACATTCGACGAAGCCTGCACACGGCAGGCTGTGAGTCATCAAGAAAAAATTAGTTTTTCTTCTTGAAAAGTTCTTTGAGGTCAACTCCAACACCAAACATAGTAGGTTTTATCTGCAAGGATGCATAGATCCTCCGATAAATACTCACAGAATCTCGTTTCAAAGTATTTTGGCTCTTCACAAACTCTAGGACGTTGGCAGCCCTTTGGATCGCTTGTGATCCAAGATCGACCCCACGCATATCGGTTTCATTGTTAAGTACAGTATCTTCCAGTTGTGCATGCCTTGTTTTCAAAAGCCCGTTGTCGGATAGCTCGACGGATGCAAACGATGCGTTAGGAAGCCTTGCGCCTTCTAGGTTTGCCCCTTTGAGAATGGAGCCATCGAATTGACACAGATAGCATTGAGAGGAGGTAAGTTTGCAGTACGATAAATCCGAGAGCTCAAACTTGCTTTGACTTAGGAAGGCGCTTGATAGATCTGCTGATGAAAGTATTGCTTTTCGCAAGGACGCACAAACGGCGTTACAGGCGCGCAAGTCTGCTCCATAAAGATTTGCTCCATCCAATTGAGATAATGAAAGCTCAGAAAAGCGTAGATCGACTTTTCTGAGCCAAACCCCGTCATAGGCCGCGCCCCCTAATTCGAGTCCGCCGAGGTTAACGCCTCGGAGATCGTTCTCTTGAAATGGAGGAAGGTCAAGCTGAGACAGTCTTTCATTCCATTTCAGCAATTGTTCGTTCAACCGGTTGTTATCTCGATCGTTTTCACGAATGAGTTGTTGAATTGTGTTTCTGTATTCAACTATAGATGGAAAAAGGGTGCACCATCTGGCTCGCAACGAGAAAACATCAGCAACAGAAAATGACGCCAGATTTGGGTGGACGAGGGCTTTGGCTTGATGATGATTTAGAAGTGGCCACGGTTGCGTAAAGGTCCCGTTTGGTGAGGGTGTGCGGGATTTTGTGTAAACGGAATTTCGTTTAATTCGGCGTCATCCGTTCTTCAAACTGAATTGTGAAGCGGTTGAGTGCTCCTTTCCAGTCCCGCAAGGGCATCGTCCACTTCTTGCTGATGTTGTTGAGTGCCAGATAAAACAGCTTGCTGACAGCCTCATCAGTTGGGAATGAACTGCGGGTTTTGATGACTTTCCGCAGGCTCATATTAATGGATTCAATGGCGTTGGTGGTGTAAATGACCTTGCGGATTTCCGGCGGGTAGTCGAAGAACGGCGTGATCCGAGCCCAATTTCGCCGCCAGGACAGGCTGATCGACTGGTAGTCCTTGTCCCACTTTGACTCAAATTCGGTGAGCATGAGTTCGGCTTCATCGACGGTCGCCGCACTGTAGATTCGCTTCAGATCGGTAGCCACTTCCTTCTGCACTTTCCAGGGAACGAAGTTCAGGCTGTTACGCACCATGTGAACGATGCATAGCTGAACAGCTGCTTTCGGATAGACCGCCTCGATGGCGTCAGGGAAGCCTTTCAACCCATCGACGCAGGCAATGAAGATGTCTTGCACGCCACGGTTCTTCAACTCGGTCACCACTTGCAACCAGAATTTGGCACCCTCGGTCTGAGCGATCCACAGGCCCAGCACTTCCTTGTGGCCCTCCATGTTCACGCCGATGGCCAGGTAGACGGCCTTGTTTCGGACAGCCCCTGTGTCGCGCACTTTGACGTGGATGCAGTCGAGATACAGAATCGGATACAAGGCATCGAGCGGCCGGGCCTGCCAGACCTTCACATCCTCGCTCACAGCGTCTGTGACGGACGATATTAGGCTTGGCGATACTTCGGCACCATAAATCTCTTCAAGGTGGCTCTGGATCTCCCTGACCGTCAGGCCACGGGCATACAGGGAGATGATCTTGTCGTCGAAGCCGGTCCAGCGGGTCTGATGCTTGCTGACGATTTGCGGTTCAAACGCGCCTTGACGATCGCGGGGAATATCGAGCGGGAGTGCGCCGAAATCGCCTTTGAGCGTCTTACTGCTGTGGCCGTTGCGAGTGTTGGCCGTGTCGTTGATCACCGCGTCGCTTTTGCCGTGACCGAGATGGTCCGTCATCTCGACCTCCAGCGCACGCTCGACCAACATCTTGGTCAATTGCTTGAGCAAGCCATTTTCGCCAATCAGGTCTTCAGGTTTTTTGTAGTTGGCAAGCAGGCTGTCCGCCAGCTTGACCAGTTCAGGATCGGGCTTGGCCCGTTTGCTGCGTTTTACGTAGGTCATTTTTTCCTCTATGGTGGCAGTGTCCTGCCAAATGACCGTTTACACAAAACTAAATACACCCTCCGTTTGGTAGCATATTTGATGCGCCAATCATTTCGTCTTCAGGTGGCCAATTGAATTTGTCGCCATCTGTTATCTTCGCACATCCATTGCAAAGGTTGAACTCCCGAAACTGAGCCGCTGTCGGTTCGACATAACGCCCCTTCCATGTATTCCATGCCTCAACCGCTTCTTCCATTGATTTTTGCATCAGTTCTTCAGGCTTATTCATGATGGATACGGAAAAGAGGGTTAGCCATCTTCAGAAAAACTCATGAGCTGGTGCAATTTTCCCCGCTGCTTCGATTTTCTTGCGTAGCGCCTCGATATGAGCCAAGTACGCGGCTCTGCCGTCAATTTGAACGTACTCAGCCCGGAGTTGCTTAAGCTGGAGGTCTGACAAGTAAGGTGCTGCTATAGTCTCGAGCTTCGCACTGTAGTTTGCAAGTTGAATGATATAGCCGTAGCGACTAGCAGCTACGCTTTGCGCTATCGTCACGACAAGTAACAATAGCAAATAGTACGCAGCAACTGGGTGTGTGGGGCTTGGAGATGCGGCTCTAGATGTGGTTCTTATGGCACAAAGTATCACCGCTCCGGTGAAGGTGACTACAGCACCAACCAATTGAACCGTCAACATAATTCCCGGTGGTCTTCCGATGACATTCGCTGCGTTTGCATACATTCCGTCCCGAAGCGAATCCATTCCCAGTGTAGACAGTGCGAGAATCCCTGACCAACTCCAGCCGAGAAGCGGCTTCATCAAGTCCCAAAGTCCAGACCCCAGTGCCCCTAAAACGATGGCGCCAATTATGCTGAACAGTCTCTTTTTGTTCATGTGATTTGGCAATCGGGATACCGCTTGGAATTCGTCTCTCATCTACCCCTCCCAGAAGTCTTTTGTTTGACGGCTTGCCATTGCGGGGGCAAATCATCGGCGATAGCGGCACATTCCAAAGTCGATGCCGCCTTTTTATCCTGCAAAACACTGCCAACTGCATAAGGCTGGCCGTCGTATTCGCATACCGTCAGACGGGCCTTGGTGGTCTGTAAGTGCCCGCGCAAAACTTGCGCTTTGTAAGCAAAGAAAACCGCACTCAGAGTTGCCAGAGAGAGTACTAGAATCGACAGTATCAGCCGCTTGTGCGCAGTGGCAATGGCCGCCTGATTGCAGCTAAGCGCATATTCGGCTTCCTCCCGAGAGCATTCCAGTGCGGCCGCAACGCTCTGCAGATCGGCAGTTTGTTTTTTGAAACGCGTATCAAGATCGGTAAACGCCCGCTGAAATTCTTTAAAATTGGTCACCAACTCACGATTGCGCTTAATCAATTTAGTCAGGGCATTAGTCGACTGATCCAGTTGCGCACGGAGTGCGCCCTCGCTTTCTGTGTTGCCAGGCTGAAGACGCAATTGCGCGTTCGCAATCAGCAATTGCAATATTGTCTCGGCCGCCCTGAATTGCTCCAGGCGCATGGTTTCAATGTTGTCGGTGCCGAGAATTTTGTGGATGGATGCCCAGGTTTCCTTCCCAGATTCTCCGAACCGCTCCAGCTGCCTGACTAGCTTATGCAGACTGCGACGTTCATCTCTGGTAAGCAATCTGCTACTGCCTGTATGAATGTGATTGACCACATCACGGCCAGCAACATCCCGCACCGATCCACTAAATTCTTGGCTCATTCCTTCCCTTTACCTACCTTCTTCTTAACGATATCCCGTCCACCGACAACACCTTTGGGTGCTTCATGGAATACCTGCATTGACCCACCAAATCTATTTGATGTCGGCGGTGCAGAACCTGCTGATAACGCAGCAATCACTGCAGCCTTCACCGCTAGCGGTGCTGCACGATAACTCGCTAACAATTCTGCTTCATCGTTTGCTAAGGCTGCTGTTGAGCGAATGCCAGTCACGATGTATTGGATGTCTGCACCAACTTTGGCAATGACGACCAAGTAACCGGCTTTGGGCTGGGTCAGATTTTTTTCATAGTCAATCTGACTTTTTTTAGTGGTTTCCGCGAGCCCGGCAAAGGCAGGCTGGGTAAAACCCAGCCGCTCACGCTCTTCTTTCAGTCTCTCGCCAATGGACACAAAAATATCTCCAAATATGTTTACAGGTAACAAATTAGTTACTATAATTATTCACATCAACTCACATGTCAGCGCGTAAATACAAATCAGCACACACAAACAAGGACGCAACACCATGACCAAATCACGCAAAAAAGTCCGCGAAGAATTTGCCCGTAAGGGCTTGTCATACACATCATGGGCCAGAAAACACGGCTACAGCGCCAACATGGTGATCGAGATCATCAACGACGACGACAGCAACCCTAGACGCAAATGCCTGCGCGGTGAGTGCCACAACATCGCTGTTGCACTCGGCCTAAAAGAAGGCGAAGTGCATCGTCAACTTGTTGCTGCGTGAGGTACGCCATGTCTAACTATGACGCGTTCGGCTTTCCGCTGACTACAGTGATTCTCGGTACACGCGCGCTGCCTCCATCGCACTTGCCATTTCTTTCATTGTGCGGCGGGTCGCCTGCAGATGCTCGCCATCAAACCAAAGACCAGCGGCTATGTGACGTAAGTCCTTTGCATACTGCCTGCCATCCAGCGCACCAGCCAGTTCCATTTTCGTCGCAAGTAGTAACAGCGCCCGTGCAGTTCCCTCAAGCCGTCCAGCCAATTCATGAAAGTCAGTTTCCTTCGTCATCCAAGCCTCACAACTGGTGTGGTTAAGGTCTCAAAGGTTAGATTAACTAACTGACATTGAATAGTACCAGAGCATTTTTTTGTTTGGAATGCCCGTAAGTAAAGGACCTAATGTGAATGCAATTAAAAGACGCAATTGGAAGCGCATTCAACCGACCAGCTTGCGCCATGCCCTGGAGCTATGCAAGGAGTTCGGCCGTGAGCGCCGCAACCTGTCGATAGAGCGGATTGCGGTCGAGATGGGCGTGACCGATCACTGGACCATCTACAAGTGGATACAGACCGGCCGCATTCCGGCCAACATGATTCGCCCCTACGAAGTCGCCTGCGGCATCGACTATGTGACGCGCTGGATGGCGTCCAGCTGCGGCAAATTGTTGATCGACATGCCGACTGGCCGAGCCTTGGTCGAGACAGACTTGGTGGATATGCATAGCGGGTTCGGTGCTGCTATGCAGATGCTGATGGATTTTCATGTGGGTAAGGCCGATGCCGATAAGACGCTGGAAGCGTTGACCAATCACCTGCAGCAGGTGGCATTCCACCACGTCAATGTGACCAAACACGCGACACCGGAATTTTCCTTTGAATCATAGGACAGCCGTGAATAAACCTGATTACACGAATGCCGGACAACAGCGCGTCTTGAAACTGATGCTGCAGCTATTCGGCCATGAAATGCACGGCGTCACGCTGACCGATGCCGCTAAATGGATGCATGTCGCCGCACCGGTGGCTCTGCGCGATCTGCATAACCTGCAAGTCGCCGGTCTGGCCGAGCAGATGGCCGATAGCCACCGCTGGCGCTTGACGCCACGCTTGCCGCAGAAAGCACTGGCCATGTTGGAGGCAATGGAACGCGCCCAGCAACGCGTTGCCGAGACCCGCAATCGTTACACCCGCAACCCTGATTAAAGGAGCGCCAGATGGCACGCAAATCAACAAAAACGACGGCAGTAGAAGACCTTGAATCGCACATCGACACTGGACAGCTGAGCGCCGATGCCAACGCCGTAGCCGTTTTGGCCAAGCAAACCACTATGGTCGCGCAACAACTCGGTTATGAACTGGAATACAACCGGGAGCGTGTGGTGCAGGAAGCGCGCTTTTATATGGCGCAGTCGGCTGAAACGATGCTGGAAGCCGGCAAGCGCTTGATTCTGCTGAAAGAGAATGAACCACACGGAACATTCATCGATATTGTGGAAGAACAATTAGGGCTTGCGGGGCGTACCGTGCAATTAATGATGCAAGCCGCGGTACGTTACCTGAAAAGTCCTGCGTTGGCATCAAAAGCGCAAGCGCTTGCGCTTTTGGGAAAAACCAAGCTGTTCGAGTTGATGGTTTTGGGTGATGACGACATCGTAGAACTGGCCGAAGGCGGCACGGTTGCCGGTTTGAAGCTGGACGAGGTTGACCGCATGACTAGTCGGGAGTTGAAGGCGGCGCTGCGCGAAGAGCGTGCCGAACACAAGGCCACCAGCAATGTATTGGACGACACCACCCAAAAATACACCAGACTAAAAACCAAGCAAGCCCGTATTGCAGCGCCGACACAGGATGAAATCGGCGCACAACTGCGCAGCGAGAGCAGCAGCTACGCCCTGGAAGCTGAAGGTTTAGTGCGCGGTTCCATCCGGGAAGGCTTTCTCCAGCTGCAATCACACGCGCTGGAAAACCACGCCAACCACGACGAATACATGTCCGGCATTCTGGCCCAGCTGGAGCGCTGCATCGCTGAGGTACGCGGCGAACTCGGCATTAAGCAGACCGCAGACGGCAACCCGTTGCCCGAGTGGATGCAGGGTGCTGCTGGGCTCACCCTGGCTACTGCAACAGCGGAATAAAGATGAGCGCGGCCATGACAGAACGCCTGGTAGAGATAGCGCAACGCGCACGCACGGCAGCGCAGGGTGCCAAGGGTGCGATCTATGTCGCCGCATGCGCCGAACTGCAGATCTCGATGGGAACGTTACACAGAAAAATCAAGGCGGTCGCCGTGACCGCACCGCGTAAACGCCGCAGTGATGCGGGTAAAACAGCACTGGCCCGCGATGAAGCCATGCTGATCTCGGCGGTATTGATCGAACACATGCGCAAGAATGGTAAGCGGCTGAAATCTGTCGAGGAGGCTATCGACATGCTGCGTGCGAACGATTTAATTACGGCGGCGCGCACCGATCCCGAAACCGGTGAAGTACGTATGTTGTCCACGTCCGCAGTGGCTGCGGCATTGCGTACCTACAACCTGCATCCGGATCAATTGTTGCAGCCGGAACCGGCCATTCGTCTGGCATCGAAGCATCCGAATCATGTCTGGCAGATAGATGCGTCGCGCTGTGTGTTGTATTACCTGAAAGTTGCGCCGGGCAGTAAAAATGCCGGTCTGCAAGTGATGGACCGGAAGGAGTATTACGACAACAAACCGGCCAATCTGAAACGTGCCCTGGATGATTCTTGCTGGCGCTACGTGATTACCGACCATACCAGCGGCACTATCTTTGTGATGTATGTCAGCGGCGGTGAAACGGGCGGCAATCTGGCCGATGTGCTGATCACGGCGATGGTGGCGCGGTGCGCCGATCCGTTCCACGGCGTGCCTTACATGGTGATGCTGGACCCGGGCTCTGCGAATACCGGCGCGGTGTTTAAAAACCTGTGCCATGCGCTCCAGGTGCGGGTACAGATCAATAAGCCGCACGCTCCGCGCGCCAAGGGGCAAGTCGAAAAAGCGCAGGACATGGTCGAGCGGTCGTTTGAATCCGGCCTGAAATTATTGGCGGTCGACTCTTATGCGCAGTTGAATGCGCTGGCCTGGCAATGGCTGCGTCACTTTAACGCGACGGCGATCCATTCGCGGACTGGCAAGAGCCGCTATGCAGCGTGGATGCAAATCACGCCGGAGCAACTGCGCATTGCACCACCGACTGATGTATTGCGTGAACTGGCGATATCGGCACCGGTGTCACGTGTCGTATCGGATTACCTGACGGTGCAATACGACGGTGCCGATTGGGACGTGTCGGCGGTGCCGGACGTGATGGTGCGTCAAAAGCTGTTGATCTGCCGCAATCCGTGGCGTGAGAACAGCGCCCAGGCGATTGGCATTGGTGAGGATGGGCACGCATTGTATTACGTGCTGGATCGCATCGAGAAGAACGAACACGGCTTCGCGATCAATGCGGCCATGATTGGTGAAGAGTATAAGCGCCATGCGGATACACCGGCACAAACCGCCCGTAAAGAACTGGAAATGCTGGCCACCGGCACGACCACGCTGACCGAGGCACAGGCGGCGCGTAAAGCGAAAAGGCTGGCGTTCGGTGGCTGCATCAATCCGTTCAAGCGCATCGAAGACACCCCATTGCCAGCCTATATGCCGCGCAAAGGTGAGCAGCTGGAGGTCGCCAATCCGACACACGTTGACGTACCAATGTTGACGGCTTCAGCAGCGATGCTGCGGATTGTTAAAGGGATTGGCCGCTATCTGAGCGATGACGAAAACGCTTTCTTCCACGCTCGTTTTACAGGTGGTGTACGAGAAGATCAGATCGCTGCCTTGATTGATCAATTCAACAATGCTGCCCAGGATGTGCCGAGAGTTGCTGTCGGTGGCTTACGGGCTGTTTAAGAGGGATAAATATGGCACTCAAATTGAAACGCGTATTGGTCGAGTTGCGGCTGCCGCAATCGGCACTGGCCGCCAAGGTGTTGTTATCAAACGGGCGGCCTATGAGTCAGGCGACGCTGGCCCAGATCGTCAATCACGACGAATGGCCTAAGACAACGGATCGCGGTGTGATTGCGTCACAGATTAAATCGTTTTTGTTTTCTCACGGTGGCCACAACGATCATATCCGCCACCTGTTTAAAGAAGAATCCGGCGTAGCGCAATCCGCCAAGACAAACGCTACGCAGGAAGACCACCCATCCCTCAATGACAAGGAGTCTGCCGAGATGCTACTACGAAAACATACCCTTAGCGCCGATGCAAGGCGTAAGTTCAAGATTGCGCGTGATCCGTTCACGGATGAAATGACCAGCGATGCCGACGTATTCCTGTCGGACGATATCCGCTATGTGCGCGCCACGATCCGGCAGACTGCCAAGCACGGCGGCATGCTGGCGGTGATCGGCGAGTCTGGTGCCGGTAAGTCCACCTTGCGCCACGATCTGATTGAGTGGATCAACGTTAACAATGAGCCGATTACGGTGATCGAGCCGTATGTGCTTGGCCTGGAGGATAACGATGCCAAGGGCAAGATGATCAAGTCGATTGATATTGCGGCTGCCATCATTACCACTATTGATCCTAACGCCAAGCCACGCCGTGGCGGCGAGGCCCGCGCCAAACAAATGCATGACCTGCTGCGCGCATCGGCGCAAACCGGCCGCCAGCATGTGCTGGTGATTGAAGAGGCGCATGGCTTGCCGATTCCGACGCTCAAGCACTTGAAGCGTTTTTTTGAATTGCAGGAAGGTTTCAAGAAATTGCTGTCGATTGTGTTGATCGGCCAGACCGAGCTGGAGTGGAAGCTGTCCGAACGCAATCCAGAGGTGCGCGAGGTGGTGCAACGGTGCGAGACGGTTAAATTGCCGCCGCTCGACAACCACATCGAGGCCTATCTGCGGCATAAGTTTGCACGGGTTGAGGTGAATTTCGATGCGCTGTTCGATATCAGCGCCGTCGACGAAATACGTAACCGCCTGCGCCGCTCGGAACCCGATGGCGGACGTGGTAGCCGTTCGGTGCAGACCAAATCGCTGTGCTATCCGCTGGCCGTCAACAACCTGGTTGCCGGTGCCATGAACGAGGCGGTCAAGATTGGCGCGCCACGTATCACCGGCGAGCTGATCGCCGCAGCGGTGAGGGCTTGATCATGCCTATATCCAAACTGTACCCATCTGTACACACGGCATTCCGGCGCCTAATGTTGATCTGGCAGCTGCAGCAACTTGATCGGCACGACGCGCAAATACATGCCTCTGTCCATCATGAGCGCATGTACCTGAAAACAATGGAAGACGGCGCCAGGGAGATGTTCATGGCGAACAACCGGCGCCGGTACAGCTTGCAACGCCGACTGTTGGACTTGGATATGGGGGTGTTATGAGCATCAGACAATTTGCGCGCACCCGCGCGGGGGCGATGTTGATTGTGGCGGCGGTGTTCCTGGCTGGATACGGGGCAGCTCAGGTTGTTGGTTCAGGCGCTGTTGCCAGAGAGCCGATCAAGCCATCGCCAGAAGGTAGTAGTCAGACATCAACCAAGAATGGAAAGGAAAGCGCATGAATACCACAATTCTGGATGGCTATAAGCGAGACGCGAGGGGGCACTTGATTCCCTTGTCGATGATTAAACCCATTGACGCCACGCGGGACAAACTTGTCCTGGAACTGGTGGAAAAGGCCAAGGCGTTACACAAGGCCATCGCAGGCTTCAAAGCGACCGTATTCGGCGACGTAGCGGCCTTCGTGCAACTTTCCGGCGAAGAGTACGGAGTAAAACTTGGCGGCAAGAAGGGCAATGTCACCTTATTCACGTTCGATGGCGCATTCAAGATACTGGTGGCGACCGCTGACAAAATTATGTTCGACGAACGCCTGCAGGCGGCGAAAGCGCTAGTTGATGAATGCATTGCGGACTGGAGCAAGGGCAGCAGCCCCGAAATCAAGGTGTTGGTGCAAGAAGCCTTTCAGGCCGACAAGGAAGGCAATCTGAATACCGGCCGCATTCTTGGCCTGCGTCGGCTGGAGATCACCGACGAGCGCTGGCTGCGTGCCATGAAAGCCATTGCGGAGTCGGTCCAGGTGGTCGGCAGCAAGCAATACATCCGGTTTTATGAACGGGTCGGCGACACCGATCAGTATGTGCCGATCAGTTTGGACATTGCCGCCGCCTGAATAAATAAAGACGCAAATGAAAAACCGCCAGCAATTTATACAACTTATCCACATAGCCAAATCGCAACTCGGCCTGGATGATGCGACCTATCGCGCCATGCTGGCAGGTTTGGAATTGCCGGACTCGACTACCAGGATGGGCATTCCACAACTGGCCAAGGTGTTGGAGCACCTCAAGAGCAAAGGCTTCAAGGTGCGTTCCAAATCGACAGATCGCGCCCAGGCCGACGATGCACAGTCAAGAATGATCCGTGGATTGTGGCTAGAACTGCATGCGTTTGGCTACGTCAACGATCCGAGCGAGGCGGCTTTGGCCGCATGGATCAAGCGCGAAACCGACGTTGACGCCTTGCAGTGGCTCACCGGCGCACAAGCGCAGACCTCGATTGAAAAGCTGAAGCAATGGCGCTGGCGCGATGAACGCAGGTTGCAGAAGCTGGCTGCTGTGCTGTTTGCGCAAGGCCGCGTGCCATCGTCGATCCTCTCGAATTTGGCGCATTTATGGTTTGGCACGAAGAGCATCACCAAGACAGTTGCGCAGCAGCTGCTTGACCGCTTACAGCAGGAGGCTACATGAGAGGTGAATTTCGCAGCAAAGGCCCAGAGTTATTAGTTGACCTCGCTCAGCACGTCGCCGTTATCTTGACCGAGAATGGCAAAATCGAACAAGACAAGGCGGAACAGCTTGGCCGCGAGATCGTCGATCGCATGGCCAGCCACTGGGGTGGTCAAAACATCTATTTCCCGATGGGTCTGTCCTATAAGCTGTCCCAAAGGGATCACGTGATCTACGCCGAATTCAACGGCACCAACCACAGCGAACTAGCCCGCAAATTCGGCGTGTCGCTCCAGTGGATATACAAAATCGTCAAAGCCATCCGACTAGAAGAGTTGGCACGTCGGCAAGACGATCTGTTTCCAGAATAACAAACGGGCCTTTCGACGGCCCGTTTCGCATTGCTCAATTCTGTAACTCTTTTTTATTTCGGCTATCCCAACTTCTCCCATATCATCCCAGTTGTTCCCATTTATCTCGGCTATCCCCGTACCTTTATCTCATTCCCCCTCATCAGTACGACATTAACAAACAATGGGGTGTTCGCGGTGAATGGGAACGCTCCAAGGTGAGTTGGTTCAACAACGGCAAGCCAGATGTAGATCTGGTCAGCCTCAACACCATATTCAAATTCTAAATTATCGCGCTTCTGTTATGCCGACTAGCGATGCTGTCGGCATGATGCCAATGCCGATCGCGATCACGACTCCGATCACTGTCCACGTTGTGCCGATGCTGGCCAGAATACCCAATTTCCAGAGCGCTGCCAGAAGACCGCCAATCAGGACAATAAAACCAACGAGATACATACCTGCCCATTTCATAACAACCCTCCTGAAGGGATCAAATCCTTAAAACTGCAATGGATGTATTAGAACGTCAATTTTCAAACTTGGGCTCCTCCGCTGGAGGCGGTTCGCAATTGCTGCCATTACTTAATATCAGTCTGGGCAAAATACATGCCAAAGCGAGTACTGTGTGTGCGCTGGCGCACGAATATGTAAGGGCTATCCATTTGGCGCCACATTTACGATAATGGGTACATGAGCGAAATCAACCTCGTCGCTGGTCGTGACCACCAGAAGAATCGGGTTGAGTTCGAAGACTGGTTTTCCGGTGACGAAGCGTGCTCGGCGTACCTGGAAAAGCCGAGATGGCCAAGCGGATTTTTCTGCCCTGCATGCGCAGTGATAGATACACTGGGGCGGGTCAGAAGAGGCCGGTTGATATGCCGGGCCTGTTGTGAGGAGGAGCACCGATGACTGTTCTTACCGGGCCGGATCTGGAAGCATGGCCAAGCCTGCCCTTCGAGGCTTGGAGCGAGACTTATGCGACATTGCACAGGTGGACCCAGATCGTCGGCAAAGTCCGGCTAGCCCAAAGTCCCTGGGTCAATCATAGCTGGCATGTCACGCTGTATGTCACGGCCACAGGGCTCACGACGTCGACCATCCAGTATGGCAATCGAACGTTCCAGATCGATTTTGACTTCGTGAAGCATTGGCTTGCGGTCAACTCGAGCGACGGCGGTAGCGGTGGTTTTGCGCTCGAACCACAGTCGGTGGCGACTTTCTACACGCGACTGATGCAAGAGTTGGCGAAGCTCGAGTTGCAGGTAAAGATTTACCCGAAACCCAACGAAGTTGCTGACGCTGTCCGTTTCGACCAAGACGAAATTCGCTGCGCATATGATGGTGAGTATGCCAATCGGTTTTGGCGCATTCTTGTACAAGCTGACCGGGTTTTCACAGAGTTTCGCGCTCGCTTCATCGGCAAATGCAGCCCTGTGCACTTTTTCTGGGGCGCCCCCGACCTCGCCGTCACCCGTTTTTCCGGGCGAAGAGCGCCGGAACATCCCGGCGGCATTCCGAACCTGCCGGACAGAGTGACGCGAGAGGCCTACTCGCACGAGGTAAGCAGCTGCGGGTTTTGGCCTGGTGGAGGGATGATTCCCTACGCCGCCTTTTATTCGTATGCATACCCGGAGCCAGCCGGCTTCCCGGTGGCGCCGGTCAAGCCTGGCGCCGCGTTCTACAGTCCCGATTTTCGGGAGTTCATTCTGCCGTACGATGTGGTCCGGCAATCGAATTCCCCGGATTCCACGCTTCTCGACTTTTTGCAGACGACCTACGAAGCCGCCGCCAACTTGGCGAAGTGGGATCGGACCTCGCTGGAACTTGGTCGTGATCCCAAAAGCGCGGTAATTGCACGCGGAGTCGGCAAGGCAACGTAATACTATGTCGGCGTTCCTCGCTGGCGCCATGATGGCGACGACGAAGATGCGCGTGATGTCCTACGCGAGAATCACACATTGTCCTATACCGCGCGAAAACGCGCGCGCCTACGCTAATACGGCATTGCATAACGTTACTTATAGGAGGAAAAAAATCATGTTATATACAATTGCCGTCGTTTTGCTCATCTTGTGGTTGCTTGGCCTAGTCACGTCCTACACCCTCGGTGGCTTCATTCATATTTTATTGGTGGTCGCCGTGGTCATGGTATTGCTGCGTCTGATTACTGGTCGAGGTGTCTAGCTAGGTTTGCTGACCGCAACCGACATTCAGTGGCGCCCGACCAGCGCGGCGCGCACCTGTTCCCTGTCGGGCGGCTCCAACTCGACCATATACTGTGTCTTCCCCGCGATCATCGTCGCAACCGGCAGGCCGTCGCGGAACAGCACGCGGTTGCCGGTCAGTGCCGGGATTTTTTCTCCAGGCAGCAGGGTCCCGCACAGGTTGAGCGGATCGACTCCCGAGATACAGACCAGGCTGCCGTCGGCAGGCCGCCTGCGGACTTCGCGCAGCAGCGGGATCGCTTCCGGCAATGCAAATTGCTCACCGGCCAGGCCGCCGACGAAACGCCCGCCGCGGATGTCTCCGCGGGCTTCGAGACGATGCAAGACCGGCAGCAGTTCGCGCCATGCCGGCAGCCATCCGGCTTCCCGTTCCAGCAGGCGCCAGAACACGACGCCGTAGCGCCGCAGCAACACCAGCGCGATGTGTTCGAGCGCGCGCGGATCCGTTCGCGGCTTCCTGCCGGGGACGGCCACCGGGCTGACGCCGACGCTGGGGGCAGCGCGGCGCACCGGTGCCCAGCGGCCAGCCTCGTCCATGCCGGGCATGGCCCCGCCACGATGCCGGCGCGTGGCATGCCTTGCACGTTTTGCGGCCGGTAACAGCAACGCGCGCAGCCCCGCAAAGCTATCGGCGTTGACGAGGCCGGTCGAGACCAGCTCGCCCAAGGCATTTTCCAGTTCAGTCGGCAGTAAACGCGTATCGGTGAGTAGTTCATCGAAGAACATCGCACCGTCGCGCAGCAGTGCGGCATGAACGCGCTGGGCCCGCGCCGATATCTCGGGCTGCCCATCCAGGTTTGGCAGGGCATTCCAGATGCCCAGATGGCGCCGCGGCAGCAGAACGATCGGCGTGCTGCGCAGCGGGCCGCCGGCTGCGTGCAGCGGCCCCGCGATCCGGGTCCAGACCACCTTCCCGGCGCGGCACAGGTCGTCCAGCCATGACGTTGAATAGTCGCCTAGTCTGGCGGGAAGCATGTCGCTTTCCCAGGCGCCGGCTGCGGCTTCAAATCCTTCCAATTGGGCGATGATCTGCGGCAGCGCGTCACGTCCTTGCCGCCGACCATCCGGAGCCAGGTGTTGCCAGTCGAACAGGAAACGCATGAAATCCTGCCGTTCGACCGGTTCGATTTCGCGGCGCAGGCGCTTGATAGTGTAGCGATGGATGCGCGCCAGCAGGTGCCGCTCGCACCACTCCTCGGACGCAGCACTTGGTGTGAAGCGGCCACGCAGGATATAGCCTTCGGTTTCCAGGCGCGCCAGCGCGGCGGCCACGGTGGCCGCTTGCAGTCCGAGCGCCTGCGCGATCTCGGACAGGGGCTGGGGTCCGAATCCGGTCAGCCTGGCGCGCACAATGTCGATGATCGCGTCGTCCCGGTCCCAGGCGCTGCGGCAGCTTTCCGGGACCTTTAGCGCCGGGGCGAAGTCTGCCTGCGGGTAGGCTGCCCGCAGGCAGTCCACGCGCTCCACCGGCACCCACAAGATAGCGCCGCCACCGATCTGCATCTGTGTCGCCCGGCCGCCGCGCGCCAGCGTGTCCAGCCAGTCGGGCCAACCGTTTTGCTGGCTTGCCTCGGCTTGCGTCACACAGGCCAGGCTCATCAGCGCTTCGTGCATCTCGTCGGCATCGCGCACGCGCGGCCACGCTTCCTCACGCACGCTGGCGATCGCGTCCGCATCCAGCGCGCTCAGATCGTCGGCCGCAGCGGGATCGGTCCATCGACGGCTAAGCACGGCCTGGGTGCGGCGTTCTTCCAGCGGCGCGTCGTCGAGGAAAGCATACGGACGCGCGTTGAGTATTTCCATGGCCAGCGGCGACGGCGCCGGCAGGTCGCGCGCGATAAGCTTCAGCTGTCCTTGTTCGATGCGCCTGAGCAGCGCCAGCCAGCCGTCGCTGTCCATCGCTTCGTGCAGGCAGTCTTCAATGGTTTGATCGACCAGCGGGTGACTGGGTAGTTCGCGTTCGCCGACCACGTTCTCGAGGCAGGCCGCTTGATCCGGAAATACCGCCGCCAGCAGATCGTCGCTTTTCATCCGCTGCAATTGCGGCGCGACCTTGCGTCCGCCGACGTAGCGCGGCAGGGCCAATGCGGTCGTCGCGTTCCAACGCCAGCGCACGTTGAACAGCGGTGCGTCGAGCACTGCCTGGATCAGCAGATGCTCGGCATTGCCGGAGCGCAGGTAGCGCCATACTTCGTCCAACGCGAAACTGTGGCTGGTCGATAGCGACAGGACGATTGCGTCTTCGGTGGCGGCGGCCTGCAGTTCGAAATTGAAGGTACGGCAAAACCGCTTGCGAAGCGCCAGCCCCCAAGCGCGATTGATGCGGCTGCCGAATGGCGAATGCAGCACCAATTGCATGCCGCCCGATTCGTCGAAGAAGCGCTCCATCGCCAGGGTGTCTTGCGTCGGCAGCGCGCCCAGCGCGGCGCGGGCGCGTGCCAGATATTCGACGATCTGGCGTGCTGCGCCAGCGTCGATGCCGACGCGCTCTACCAGCCAGTCGATGGCAGCGTTCAACGTGGTTGCGTCCCCGCTCGCGGGTGAGTCGGAGCTATTCGCCGCCGCGCCGGTATCCCGCGCGGCCAAGGCGCCGGCCTTGCCTGAGAGCAACCGGTCGATCTCTGCGCGCAGTCGCGCGACGCCGGCCGACAGTTCGTCGCTGCGGCCGGGCGCCTCGCCCAGCCAGAACGGGATGTTGGGCGCAGCGCCGTGCGCGTCCTCGACACGCACTCGCCCGGCCTCCACTCGCAGGATGCGGTAAGAGGTATTGCCCAGCTGAAAAACGTCGCCGGCCAGACTTTCTACGGCGAAGTCTTCATTGACCGTGCCGATGGCGTGCCCCTGTGGCTCCAGCCACACCGTGTAGTCGGCGTTGTCTGGAATCGTGCCGCCGGACGTCACTGCGGTCAGCTTGCTGCCGCGCCGGCCGCGCAGCGTGCCGGCGACCGTGTCGCGGTGCAGATAGGATCCGCGCACGCCATGGCGGCCGGTATAGCCTTCGGCCAGCATCCGCAGGATCGCGTCGTAGCGCGCACGCTCCAGTTCTGCGTAGGGTTCGGCGCAGCGGACCAGGGAGAACAGCGCATCTTCGTTCCATTCCTGGCAGGCGACCTCGGCGACGATCTGCTGCGCCAGGACATCCAGCGGCGCGCACGGGATGCGCAGCGCATCAAGTTCGTCGCGTCTGACGCAATCGAGCAGCGCCGCGCACTCGATCAGGTCATCGCGTGACGTGGGGAACAGCCGGCCTTTGGGCATGCCGCCCACGTGGTGCCCGGAGCGGCCCACGCGCTGCAGCAAGGCTGCAATGCTGCGTGGCGAGCCGACCTGGCAGACCAGATCGACGTCGCCGATATCGATACCGAGCTCCAGCGAGGCGGTGGCGATCAATACCCGCAGTTCGCCGCGCTTAAGCCGCTGTTCGGCATCCAGCCGGTGTTCTTTGGCGAGGCTGCCATGATGAGCGGCGACCGCCACGGATCCGAGGCGATCGGCCAGATGACGCGCGGCGCGCTCGGCCATGCGCCGCGTGTTGACAAACACCAGTGTTGTGCGATGCAGCGCCGCCAGTTCCGCCATCCGGTCATAGACCCGCTCCCAGACGTCGTTGGCCATGACCGCTTCGAGCGGTACCGGGGGCAGCTCGAGCGCCAGATCGCGCCGGCGGATGTGGCCGACGTCGACGATGGCGCAGTCGCCGCAGTCACCATCCCTGGAGCGTCCGACCAGAAAGCGCGCGACCGCGTCCAGCGGCTTCTGAGTCGCCGACAGGCCAATCCGGGTAGGGCGTCGGGAACACAGCGCGTCCAGGCGCGCCAGGCTGAGCGCGAGATGGCTGCCGCGCTTGCTGCCGGCCACGGCATGGATTTCGTCGATGATGACGGTGCGCGTGCTGGCCAGCATGGCGCGACCGCTATCGGAGCAGAGCAGCACATACAGGGATTCGGGGGTGGTCACCAGGATGTGCGGCGCGCGCTTGCGCATCGCCTGGCGTTCGTGCGCAGTGGTGTCGCCCGTGCGCACCGCCGTGCGGATGCCGGGATCGGGCAGGCCCATGCGGGCCAGTTCGCGGGTGATGCCCTCTAGCGGCGCCTGAAGATTGACGCGGATATCGTTAGACAGCGCTTTCAGCGGCGAAACATAGACCACGGTAGTTGCGTCCGGTAGTACGCCTCCGTGCGCAATGCCTTCGCAAACCAGCGCATCGATGGCCGCCAAAAAAGCGGTCAGGGTCTTGCCTGATCCGGTTGGCGCCGCGACCAGGGTCGGGCGCCCGCTGCGGATCAGCGGCCAGGCGCGTTGTTGCGCCTCCGTCGCGCTGGTGAAGGTGCCGCGGAACCAGGCAGCGACAGCGGGATGGAAGTCCTCCCAGGTGTCGGCGGCGGGACATGGGGTAGTCATGAAATATTATATGGGGGTGTCTGGGCGCACACGTAACTTCCTGAGCGATCTGGGCAGACGACCGTCTGACAGGCTCCCGGTTCAGTGTTTATCGATTGCGGCTGACACGCTCCAGGGCGAGTCTGACATTTCCTCCCACTGCCTCTAACCGGGTTCTTGCATCGTGCTGGGATAATCCACTCATCAGCGTAAAAAGCGCTAGTTTTACATTCCCGTTACACGCGAGAAGCGTGGTGCGTGCGGCCTCTTCAGTGACTCCGGTCAGCCGTGTAATGATATTTTTGCTACGCTCGATCAATTTATGGTTGGTAGCGAGCATGTCCACCATCCAGTGCCCGTAGACCTTTCCCAGTTGTGCCATGGCGCACGTCGAAAACATATTGAGCACCATTTTTTGGGCGCTTCCAGCTTTCATGCGCGTCGATCCGGTGAGCACTTCGGGACCGACCACCGGCGTAACGCTGATGTCAGCCTCTTGTTTGAACTTGGATGCGGATGTGCACGAGACGCCAATCGTCGCCGCGCCGATCTGGCGTGCGTAGCGCAGGGCAGCAAGCACATACGGCGTTCTGCCGCTTGCAGCCAGGCCAACCAGAACGTCTGTGCTGTTAAGATGAATTGCCTTCAGGTCCGCGATTCCCGCCGCCTCGTTGTCTTCCGCTGCTTCAACCGCGTGTCTGAGCGCATCATCGCCACCGGCAATAATCCCTGTTACAAGGTCGTTCCTTAAACCAAACGTCGGCGCGCATTCCGACGCATCAAGGACGCCGATCCTGCCGCTCGTACCGGCCCCAATGTAGACAAGACGACCACCAAGACGCATTTTCGAAACGATTAAATCTATCGCGAGCGAGATATGCTCAGCTTCGAGGGCGATTGCATCGATCACAGCCTGATCTTCCTGGTTGATGAGATGCACCATCTCCAGGCTGCTTAGCCGGTCGAAATTGCGGCTGCGAGGGTTTGGCTGTTCTGTATTTAGCGTGCTGATAGGCATAGCTGTACTCCTGCCAACAGTGTAAGCCTTAAAACGGCGTAGCGCTGCCGGCAGGTCTATTGCGGCTTAAATGGTCAGGGCAGGAGACGGCACCTGGCGAGATGCGCCGATATCACTCTCGGCAGGAAGAACGGCTATCTACGCCTGTGGGATAAGGCAGCAGATGAAAACGCCGGGCTAAAGCGGGCCTGACCATGATTTAAAACCAAGTATCAGCGCCCCGATAACTGTATTAATGGATACGCTGACGGCCATTGGAACAAAAAAGAATGCAGACAACATTTGCGCATGCAGAAGTGTCTCGCAGACAGCGCCAAGTCCATACATCATGACGCCCACGAAAAGCCATCGCCTCAGGTACGTAGTCAGCCATCTGGCCTGCACCTGATTGTGCCGCCACGCCGCGGACCGCTCGTACAAATTGCCCTTGCTGGCGTCCAGGAACAGCCAGCCAAAGAAAAAGTATCGATATAGCAAGATTTTGAAGGGCAAATCATCCATGGCGTATTGCGTGCAAATAAATGACGAGTAGCAGCGTAAAGAAATAAGAGGCAGCTTTAACGGGCATTGCGATGGCGGCTTGACCTCGTCTTTAACGTGGCCTGCCGAACTGACTCGTACCCCGGATTGCAGTGGTCAGGTGATTTACCGGCACCTGCCACCTTCTGTTTTTGAGTTTAACTCGAACGGAGGTGAGATGGAACTGAGGTTCCCGTGAAATTTCGTCTTCCACAGCTGACGCAAAATTGACGTTAATTGTGACGCGGCAACACGATTTCGATCAACGCTGTTGAACCCAAAAGTGCAAGCGCCCCGAATGCCGGGGTCACAGTATCAATCAGGCCGGGTTCCTTCACTTCAGTTGATCGGCTACCTTGGCGATGCCGGCATTGGCACAGACTTCGTCCTTCTCGCCGCCGGGGGCGCCGGAGACGCCAACCGCGCCGATCGTGACGTTGCCGATCTTGATCGGGACACCGCCGCCGATGGTGACGACATCGGGAATCTGACGCAAGTTTGCGCTGGCAGGATCGTCGGTCAGCTTCATAAATTCGAGCGAGGTTTGGCCCCGCACACGGGCCGTGTAAGCTTTCTTGCGCGCGAATTCCATGGTATGCGGACTGGTGCCGTCTCCGCGCAGCGACGCGCGCACCAATCCGGCATTGTCCACGATCACCACGGAAACCTTGTAGCCGTCCTTCGCGCATTGCGCGAGCGTACCTTCTATAATGGCCAGCGCCATTTTCATCGATACATTCTTCTCGATGAGCGGAGCCTGCGCGCTGGCCGATCCTATGGACGCGACCGTAAGTGCCACGGCCGCAAGAACTTGTCGTTTGAACGTCATGAATTCCTCCTGGTTTGGCCGGTCCGCGAGCGGAACCCATAGTTAGAACGCCGCAGCGGCTGTCATTGTTTTGCCTGGGCTCCTTGGACACCTAGTTTAGCCTATCCGGCCAAAGCCGGGCGCTCAAATAGCAATGACATAGCCTCGGAAACGGTATGGCTGATTACAGCCGGCCTGGTGGCTTCGATGATGTGAATGAATGTTTGTCCAGAGTGCCACCGGCTGCTTGGGACTGAAAGCTGTCATTTGTCGCGCTCAAGCCAGCGCGGTTACAGCTTCATGCGTCTTATCCGACAATGAATTGTAATGGTGCCGGAGATGATCTTCCATAAATGAGCTCACGAAGTAGTAACTATGGTCATAGCCGGCGTGTAGCCGGAAGTTGACTGTCTGGTTGAATTCACTCGCCGCGCCCGGCAAACCGGATGGCTGCAGCTGCTCCTGTAGAAATTTGTCGGCACCGCCCTGATCAATGAGTATCCGTCCTGGATAGCCACGTTGGCGGAACAATTCGGTCGCATCGTACTGGAGCCAGTCGCTCTGATTGGAACCTAGATAGCGCTTGAACGCGTTCTGGCCCCACGGGCATTGCATCGGATTTATCATCGGGGCAAAGGCTGAAACAGAACGAAAAATCTTAGGGTTGCGCAAAGCACAGACAAGGGCGCCGTGACCGCCCACCGAATGACCGGAAATGCCTTGTTGTTCGGAATCGACGCGGAAGTGTGATGCGACAAGTTGAGGTAACTCGCTGGTCACGTAGCTGTACATCCGAAAATGGGTTGACCAAGGTGATTCGGTAGCATCTACATAAAAACTTGCGCCAAGGCCGAAAGTCCAATCGTCCGCCTCACCGTCAATGTTTGCAGTTCGCGGACTCGTGTCTGGAGAGACGAGCGCCATTCCCAATGTCGAGGCTAACGCCGCGGCTTGGCCTTTTGTAAAGAACGTTTCTTCGGTACAGGTAAGACCAGCTAGTGTAGTGTTGCATTCTGTTTGCCGCTTAATCGGCTGTTTGCGCGAATCACTTTTTGTAGGATGTCGCGGGCCGTTGCGGTCCAGATGAATGGCTTCGGATTGGCGTTGTGATGAGCGACGTATTGCTCAATCGCTGCGGTCAATTCCGGCACACTGGTGAACACCCCGCGTCGGAGGCGATTCTCCGAAATATCTCGGAAGAACCGCTCCACCATGTTCAACCATGATGCCGATGTCGGCGTGAAATGCATGTTGAAGCGCGGATGTTTTTCGAGCCATGATTGCACGTTGGGATGCTTGTGCGTGGCGTAGTTGTCGCAGATAAGGTGCAGCGTCTTTCCCTTCGGTGTCTCACGGTCGATCTTGCGAAGGAAGCGTAGCCATTCCTCGTGACGATGGCGTTGCTGACATTGGGCGATGACTTGACCATCGAGTACGTTCAGCGCGGCGAACAGGGTGGTCGTGCCATTGCGTTTATAGTCGTGCGTCATGGTCGCTGCGCGCCCCTTCTTCAGCGGCAAGCCCGGCTGCGTGCGATCAAGTGCCTGCACTTGGCTTTTCTCGTCGCAGCACAACACGATCGCATGCTCGGGAGGCGACAAATACAGCCCCACTACATCTTCGAGCTTTTCGACAAATTTTGGATCGCGCGAAACTTTGAAGCCGCGCACAAGGTGCGGCTTTAAACCCTTGGCTCGCCAATGCCGAGATACGCTGGCGGCACTGACACCAAGTTCGGCTGCCATCTTGCGAGTGCTCCAATGCGTCGCAGTTTCGGGTGTGGTCTCTGTCGTCAGCGTAACCAAGCGGGCAACATCGACCTTCACCGGCGGTGCCCCGCGCGGCAGATCTCGCTCAATGCCCGACAGGCGAAATTGCGCGTAGCGTTCGCGCCAGCGCCTGACCTGCCCACGGTCCACGCCAAGTTCCACAGCAATGTCCTTGTTTTGCACGCCCTCGGCCGCCAGCAGCACAATGCGCGCGCGCAGCGCCAGCCTCACACTGGTGAGACCGGAGCGAATCAACGCCGCAAGTTCCGCATGCTCTTCGGTAGTCAACACAAGCTCGGTCGCAATTCGCACTGGCACTCTCCTATCAGATACGAAAGAATAGCCTTTTAAGTGCGTAATTTCAATACGAAGCATCAAGAATGAAACACTACACTAGGTAGTACAGTACCGGCACGCGACGGTATGCAGCCTGCGGCGGAAGATAAATTCCTAAGCGCATGGGAAGGCCGATTTTTTGTGAAGAATGCTTTAGAAAGACCTGAAGTCCGCCATGGCAGGCGCTGGCTGATAGAACTTCAAAGTTGGCGTGATTGTCGTCCGAAAAAGAGCGGGCTAGGTAAGGCTCGAGTAAAGAATGCATGATTGAGTTGTGCTGTAATGGAAAAAAACTGGGCTACTGCGTAGCAGTCGCCCAGCAAACACGAGACACCTAAAATTCGTTTTTTATCTAAAGCTATATCATGCGTACTTGCGGATCAGAAATGCACATCCGCCAAGAGGAGTGCTGTGTTCTGCGATGCCCCCTTGACTTTGGTATGGTCATCGCCATACTTGTTGCGCCAGTACTCCATTCCGAATCCCACTCGAACAAGCCCCTTGTGTCCGGCCAGCGCGCCGATGTCGAACATGATCTTCGGATGAATCAACAGCTCCGCCTTCGTGTCCGCACCAAACCCATCTTTCCCCTTCGGCCCGACATACGTCAGGTAACCCTCGAAGCTCGTTGGCAGCGCAGCGATTTGAAATGGAATGCCCCATGCGGACTCGATCGAATAGGTGCTGCGGAAGCTCACCTCGGTACCGACGATTCCGTTGTTGTTATTCTCTTTGTAATACAGCAAGGCGACATTAAAGTGTCCCGGCCCCGGGACATCGAAAAGTAAATTCGGCCCAATCACGACAGCACGCTTGCGGGACGCAAAGGCGTCGTTCTTGGTGCCCAGAATGAAGCCGGCATCAATCGCCACATCTTTTACCGGGCCGAAGGACAACGCCTTTGTCCCGGAAACCGCATTCAAGCTCAGGTTATGGCGATAGATGGCATAGGCTTCGGTTGCACCGGTATGGGAGTTGTTGGATGGGTCCTGACTGTTTGACAGCAGCATATCCACATTGAAGAAGTTGGTCCCGTACTTGTACCCGTCAATATGTGTGAACGAAATGACGTTCTTGCCGATTTGCGCCGGCTCTCCTTTATTGTTCAATACGCCCGGCTCGTGATAATTCGCGCCATAAGACCAGCCCAGCGACGTATCGCTCCAGTCGACGGCATACGCCGCGTGACTCACCGACAGAGCAATCCCCAACCCTGTCAACGCGACAGTCATGCCATGTACCCACCCAAGCTTCTTCATGTAAACCTCTCCTTTATTAAACGACTATGTAGCGCAGCACCAAGCACAGGCCGATATCCTCCACAGCTTCCTTGACAGGCAAGAAAGCCAGGCGGGTGATACCGAATATTTTTCAAATCAATCTTGCTCCCAGGGACGCCCTATATCTGTGCGCTGCCGCCCCACGCCGAACAGCATCAATACAAATGTCGCGACAACAGTTTCCCCTTGCATGAAATTCATGCTTTCCCTCCAGTACGTGTGTGAAAAAGATCAGGTATCAGAGCGCGCGATGGCATCCACTACGCATTCGCGCATTTCCCTGCACGCGGCCGACCGGTGGCTCCGGTCATGCCACAGCAGGTAAAACCTCATTGCCGGAAAAGGAATCGGCGACGGAATAATCTGCAGGGGAAGATCCGCGCCGTACTCCCCTGTAAAACGTTTGCAGGTCGTAAAGATCAGATCCGACTGGACCAGCAAATTGGGAATGTTGTTGAAGTAAGGCAATACAACCTTGACATTGCGCCGCAGGCCCATCTGCGCAAGATAGGCGTCAATCACGCCAAGCTGGTTGGCATTGACAGGGAACAGGCCCAGGTGATCGGCGGCAAGGTAATCGGCCTGACTGAAGCCGCCCTTCAGCACCGGATTGTTCTGCCGGGCCAGACAGACAATCTCATCCTCGAACAGCGGGTACAGGTGCAGATGTTCCGGTGGCGAACCCCAGTTTCCCACCATCAGATCGAGGGCGCCGCTCTCGAGCGATTCCTGATAGTCGAAGTCGAGCGACAGTGCGTGCACCTGGATCGAAGCGCGCGGCATTTTCTGCAACAAACGCGCAATGATGTTCGGAATGAAGCGGGAACTGATGTAATCGAGCGTCCCGATATGAAACTCGCGATTGATATCTGCGGCTGCCGGTATGGCTTCCGGCACGCAGAGTTGTTCCAGGTCTGCGGCAACGCTGCGGATACGCTCATAGAGTTCTGCCATCCTTGCGGTCGGCACCATGCTGTTGCGCCCGCGCACGAACAGGGGGTCGTTGAAAATCGTCCGCAGACGCGTCAGGCCTGCACTCACGGTGGATTGCGGTAGATTCAGCCTGGCCGCGGCGCGTGAAACGCTTTCCTCTTCCGTTACCGCAACAAGTACGCGTAACAGAAATCCGTCGAGTTGATCGCTGAGCAATTTCATGAAGCCTCCGGTCCCGGGACGATATCCGCTTACACCACAAGCGCGGACGCTGGTGCCGGCTGCCGGTTACGACGATTCAACACCGCATTGAGAACGATCGCGGTCACGCATCCGGTGGTGATGCCGCTATGCAGGAAGATTTTGACGGTGCCGTCGATCTTTGCATAGAACTCTGGCACCGCCACGGTAATCAGGCCGATGCCCAGGCTGGCGGCGATAATCAGTGGATTGTTGCCGTTGCCGAGATCTACTTTGGCAAGAATGCGCAGGCCGGTAGTGGCGATCATGCTGAACATGACAATTGCAGCACCACCCAGTACAGCGAGCGGCATCGAGGCAAAGACTGCCGCCATCTTTGGTACCAGCCCTAGCGCCAGCAGCAACACACCTGTTGTTGCCACTACCCAGCGGCTGCGCACACCCGACATCGCCACCAATCCGACGTTGGCATTGTAAGCACAGTACGGGAAGGTGTTCAGAAGGCCGCCGATCACCGTGGAAAGTCCATCGGCTCTGAGTCCGTTGGCGATCTCTTTATCGCCGATCTCTTTGTCGACCATTTCACCGACGGCAAAAAAATCTGCGGTCACCTCGGTGATGATGACCAACATGGCAACACACATCAACAATATCGAAAGCGGATCGAACACCGGAATCCCGAACGCCAGCGGGGTGATGACACCAAACCATGATTCGCCCACCACCTTTGAAAAATCCGCATGACCGAGCGCCATGGCAACCGCCGTCCCGGCCACCAGACCGACGAGGACAGCGGCATTGCGCAGCAGACCGCGCCCAAAGCCATACGTCACCAGCACCGTACCCAGCGACACCGCGGCGAGCAGCAGATTGGTTGGCGCTCCGAAGTCCGGTGCTTTTGGCGCACCGCCGGCAGCCCAGCGCACTGCGACCGGCAGCAACGATAGTCCGATCAGCAGGATCGTGGTGCCCATGACAACCGGTGGAAAGAAGCGCCGGATCTTACCGAAGAAGGGCGCAATCAGCATGCAGAAAAACCCGGCCGCGATCGTCGCACCATATACAGCTGGCATGCCATGTTCCTTGCCGATCAGGATCATCGGCGTCACCGCGACAAAACTGCATCCTTGAATCAGTGGCAGCCGAATACCGAACTTCCAGAAGCCGACCGACTGAATCAGCGTGGCGATGCCGCAGGCGAACAGGTCGGCACTGATCAGCATGACAACCTGCGCATGGCTGAGACCGATAGCGTTGCCAACCACAATCGGAATCGAGACTGCAGCCGCGTACATTACCAGCAAGTGTTGCATCGCCAACAGCAGGTTTTTTCCTGGCGGTAGCCAGGTATCCACCGGATGCAGTGTCTCTGAATGTTTCATGTTGATGTCTCCTTTGGTGACAGTGGAGGGACTTACCTCCCTGTGTTTTGTATTCCGGATAGTCCGGTGGTTGAATGCATATTGTGCTTATTCACCATGGGCTGCAACTGCTCCAGCGCACTTGTGCTTCGCAGCAAAACTTGTTGATTATTCCCGTTTGCACAACTTCAGCCTTGAACAAGATATATAGGGACTTTAATTAACATTTGTGTCGGCATCACTAAATGTGCAAGCGCAACAAATCTGCGCATTATCAGCTTTCGCAACTTCGGGAATTGACGAAGAATGGCCCGGACTAGTCCAAAAAGTTGAACTCTCTGCTGTTATCCGATTTAACGATTTCCAGAATCAACGGTATCCCGCTGCTTTCGCGCCAGAGGCTCCGTATAGTTTGAGCAGGCCTTGCAGCTACGGCCTCCCAGCCGATGACTGCGGCAATGTATCTCTGGAGAAAATTATGTACGAAGAATGGCTGGATCTCGACGTCACCGGAATCCGTGAACTGACGTCTGCGATCAAGGAGTTCGAACTGCGCGCGCCGGACCGAAGTGCACTTCCTGCATTCCGCGCCGGCGCTCACTTGCGCTTTATGCTGCCGGTCGATACCGGTGCAGTGGAACGTTGTTATTCGCTGATTAATGCGTCCGAGCAAAACGCGATTTATCGCATCGCCGTACATCGTGCGGCACAAAGCAAAGGCGGGTCGTCCTTCATGTGCGAACACGTCGTTGTCGGTACTCGCCTTCGAGCGCGTCCGCCCAAAAATGATTTTGCGCTGACCCCAGGCGGCCGCCATCACGTGCTGCTGGCTGGCGGCATCGGTATCACGCCGATCTTTTCGATGGCAAAAGCGCTGGCTGCCGCCAATCAGTCTTTCGACATCCACTACGTTGCCAGAACGCCTGAATCCATGGCCTACCGGGATGACATCACGGCGGCTTTCGACAACCGCGCGCAAGTCTATTTCGATCATGGCGATCCTTCCATGGGGATACCGCTGCAGCGGATATTGGCGCGTCCGGAAAATGGAACGCATGTGTATGTGTGCGGCCCACAGCCAATGATCGACAGTGTTCTCGCTACCGCACAACTACAGCGTTGGAGCGGCGACAGTATCCACTCCGAACTGTTTGCCCCGCCGGTCGCGGATCCCGGGGACAGCGCGATCGAGGTGACGCTTGCCCGCTCACGCCAAACGGTGCAAGTCCCGGCAGGCAAGCCGATTCTCGACGCGCTTCTCGAGCATGGATGCGACCTGATTTACGACTGCCGGCGTGGTGAATGCGGTATCTGTGCAGTGCCTGTACTGGAAGGCGTGCCAGAGCATCGTGACTATGCTTTGTCGGAAACGCAGAAGCGGGACAACAGCACCATGTGCATCTGCGTGTCTCGGGCTAAAACGCAACGACTCGTGCTGGATATTTGATTACTAAAAGGAGACAGGAATATGGAAATGATCAGGAACCGCTGGTATGCGGCCGCGCAGGGCCAGGAGGTCGGCCGACACATGCTGTCGCGATCTTTTTTTGGAGAAAAAACGCTGCTTTACCGCAAGGAGAATGGGGACGTTGCGATGCTGCTGGATCGCTGCCCGCACAAAGGAGCACCGCTATCCCTCGGTGAGTTGAAGGGCGATGTCGTCGCCTGTCCGTATCACGGCCTGGAATTTGATTGCTCGGGAAAGTGCGTGCGCATTCCCAGCCAGAGCGCGATTCCACCGACGGCGAAGGTCAAGGCATTTCCTTGTCTGGAGCGCTACGGCATCGTCTGGTTCTGGCCGGGTGATCCCGCCACAGCCGACGAGGCATTGCTGTTCCACTTCGAACATTACGGTGCGCCGGAATGGGAAGTGTTGCAGGGGCCGTACACCCACTTTCCTGCCAGTATCGAAAACATCCTGGACAATCTGGTCGATCCGGCCCACACGACCTTTGTGCATAAAAAAACCATTGGCGGTGCGGATGCAAGCGATGTGCCGCTCACCGTCGAGCAAAGCGGCGACACCGTTGTGGTCGGTCGCTGGATAGAACAGTCCGAGCCGGTTCCCGTCATGCGCAAGTATGGAAATTTTGCGGGCCTGATCGACCGCTGGCAGTACTACACCGTCTTCCTGCCGAACATCTCGCTGGTTGACATGGGCGCGGTCGATGCCGGCACCCCACGCGACGAATCTGCTCGCAACGCGCAGTATCGGACGCTGTCGTACGCAGCTCTGACGCCGGAAACTGGAGACACCACGCATTACTTCTGGTTCGTACTCCGATGCTTCGCGTTGGGCAACGAGCAAGTGTCGGACGACATGCGGCAGGCCTATATCGATACGTTCGACGAAGACCGTGCGCTGCTTGGCGCCATCCAGCGCAACTGCGACGACATGCTCGGGACACCGTTACGGCTAGTGATCGACAATGCCTCGATCCGATTGCGCAGAGCGCTCGAACGCATGGCAGACACCGAGGCGACTGCGCCCCGGACGAACGACATCTGCAACCATTCGTAATCAGGGGAACCCTATGCACAAACTACTACTTGGATGTAACGGGCGCGGAGCCCAGCATATCCCCGGAGCGCCACCGTCGATCGATGAACAGTTCCGCATGGTCAAGGCCAGCGGCGTCTTCGATTTTTTCGATCGCCTGCCGCAACCTGGCGAGGAAGCGGAATATCTGCGCGCATCGGAAAAACACGACCTCCCGATGCTGACAGGTTTGTGGACCTACACCGCCGGGCGCGATGAAGCCTTGTTGCTGAAAAACCTGCGATTGACCCGGGATTCCGGTGGCAAATGCCACAACATCATGCTGTTCCGCGACCATGCCGACGGCCACCCGATGAGCGACGCCGAAGTGGTGGCGTTCTATCGCCTTGCCTACGAGGAAGCGGCCCGTCTTGGCATCGACATCACCTTCGAAGTGCACATCTACATGTGGTCGGAAGACGTGCGCCGCGTCCTGTCGGTGGCGCAGCAGGTGCGTGCGGCCGGCATGCCGTTCAACTTCCTGCTCGACCACAGCCATGTGCTGATCAAGCTGGAAAATCCCGAAGAACAGGATCTCTGCGGAATCCGGGAAGATGTCGAAGCGGGACGGATGGTTCTCGATCCGTTCGAGTCTGGCAACATCGTGGATGCGTGGATTGCCGAGAACATGACACTGTGGCATGCGGTGCGTCCGGTCGCACCCAACGGCCCCCGCAATGCATGGGCGCAACATCCGGACGGGCGACTCGGGCGAGCCTGCCAGTACCCGTTCCTGCGGCCGCGACCAGGCGAATGGCATTCCGACTGGTTTGCGTACAAGCTCGAGCCTAGCAAGGAAGTGGTGCGAAAGGTCTTGCGCGCCCATCTTCAACATCAGAACAGCCGTTTGCGCTATATCACCACCGAGATCATCGACCTGCCGGACTACGGTGACGGCGCCCGCTATTCGTTATTCGAACACAGCGTCGCTCTGGCCCGCTGGATCCGTGAAACGGAGGCGCAATTGCGTGCAACCCTGCCTGCCGAATCCCTGGCGGCCTGATGACACGGCAACAGTCAGCAATTATCCATTACGCACAATTCACAAAGGAAACCACATGAAAGTCAGAGCCGCAGTCGCCTATCAGGCGGGGCAACCCCTCGTTATCGAAATGGTCGATCTGGAAGGTCCGAAAGCAGGAGAAGTCCTGGTGGAAATCAAGGCGACCGGCGTCTGCCATACGGACGAGTTCACCCGTTCCGGCGCCGACCCGGAAGGATTGTTTCCAGCCATCTTCGGGCATGAAGGCGCCGGTGTAGTGGTCGAGGTCGGCGCAGGCGTGACCTCGCTCAAACCGGGCGATCACGTCATCCCGCTGTACACACCTGAGTGCCGCGAATGCAAAACCTGCCTGTCGCAGAAGTCCAACCTGTGCACCGCGATCCGTAGCACCCAGGGGCAAGGCCTGATGCCCGACGGAACCAGCCGCTTCTCGATCAAGGGCCGCAAGATTCACCATTACATGGGTTGCTCCACCTTCGCCAACTTTACGGTGATGCCCGCCATCGCACTCGCGAAGATTCGCTCCGATGCGCCATTCGAAAAGGTTTGTTATATCGGTTGCGGCGTGACCACTGGCATTGGCGCGGTCATCAATACAGCAAAGGTGGAGCCGGGCGCGAACGTCGTGGTGTTTGGTCTCGGCGGCATCGGACTCAATGTGATTCAAGGTGCCCGGTTAGCGGGCGCCAACATGATCATCGGCGTCGATATCAACCCGCGTCGGGTCGAACTGGCGCGGCGTTTCGGCATGACGCATTTCGTCAATCCGAAAGACATGGAGGAAGCTGATCTGGTACCGCATCTGGTGGAGATCACTGGCGGTGGAGCGGACTATAGTTTCGAATGTGTCGGCAATACCAAACTGATGCGGCAGGCGCTAGAGTGCTGCCATCGCGGCTGGGGTGTATCGGTGGTGGTGGGCGTCGCCGGAGCCGGCCAGGAAATCGCCACGCGGCCCTTCCAGCTGGTCACCGGACGGGTCTGGAAAGGAACCGCATTCGGGGGCGCGCGTGGCCGGACCGATGTCCCGAAGATCGTCGACTGGTACATGGAAGGCAAGATCGAGATCGATCCGCTGATTACCCACGTCATGCCGCTCGAAGACATCAACCGGGCCATCGACCTGATGCACAGCGGTGAGTCGATCCGCAGCGTGGTGGTGTTCTAAACACGTAGCGGTGGGTGAGGGCATGCGCTCATCACCGTCAGCAATGGGTCGACTTCGGTCTTTGGCTAAGACGCAGTTCGGCCAAAACCTGCCCCCGCTCCTGTGGCACTAGTACTGGTCTGCATCGAGGCGGTGGGTCGGCGCCACAGCGCTGGCCTACTACCTTGTTGCCAGTCGAAGCTGCCGTTCGGAGCAGGTATCTTTTTCCCCGAGTCGGCCCCGGCCTGGTTAAGCTGGGCGCTATCGCTGGCCTGCCGGCGCGGTCAACGCCTTGTACGGATTGCCGAAATATACGCCTCGCCGTCAGTTAGTGCGGCGGGCGTCGTATGTACCGAGTAGTAACCGAGGACGAGATCGTGCTTGTGTGGGACGGCAGAGCCGAGAACGAATTCGGCGTCGGTCAGAGCCTCGATTTCTACCGCTTCGCTCGACGGTTCGAAAGCGGCGAAGTCCCCATGCCGCAACGCGTCGGGAACCGATATGGCACCCGATGCGATAGCGGTCCAGAGGATAGTGTGGCCCGTCGGCGGTTGGTAGCGCCAGCGCTCGCCGGCTTTCAGGCGCACGGCTAGATAATTGATGGATGAAGGGGAGTGAATGGCGCTGGATGCAGCACCGTAGCTACCGAGGAGGACACGCACAGGGCCGTCGACCTCAACCTCTTCGGGTGCTTGATAGATGCTTATGGTCGGACCCAATTCGAGTTCCGGGGGCAATGCGATCCAAAGCTGGAAGCCGCGCGTCCGGCCTGCCTTGTCCAATCCACCGTCGTGCCACATGCCGCGTCCGGCCTGCATCCATTCGACCCCGCCGGCTGGCAGCACGCCCTTGACGTTGTCCGGGTCTGTATAGCTGACGGCACCTTCTGTGACGTAAGTCAGCGTGGCGATGCCGGAATGCGGATGTAAGCCTCCATTGAAGGGCGGACCGTCGTGTTCAAACAGGTCGAGAAATACAAACGGCTTCAGAATTTCGCCTAAGTCGGACGGACTCATCAGACGTGTGACCGGGCCGTGCGTCCGTCCTCGCGTGAGCTGAGCAATGCGACGCACAGTGGCAGATGCAACGTGGGGGTATCTGGTAGGAATGGGCATTTTGTATCCTCGTAGTGTGTGGGGTATGCGGTTGCGCGTGCCGAAGCAGTATCACGACCGCTCGCGCGCCGTCTTCAGCGCTGCTGTCCACCAAAGCAGATCGTCGATCAGTTTCCCGGCGGGTTCCGAAAGTGCGGCTAGTCCGGCGTCGACATCGCCGCCCTGGAAGTGCGCCCAAAGGGTAGTGGCAGGGATATGTACCGCAGAGCGGACCGGGGCAAGTTGAAGTTCAATGGCGGTCTCGCGGAGTTGCTGGACGCTGCGCACGCCGGCAGTGCCGCCATAACTCACGAATGCCACCGCCTTGCGATTCCACTCTGGATAAACCCAGTCTATTGCGTTCTTCAGCACTGCTGCCGGGCCGTAGTTATATTCCGGGGTGACGAAGACGAAACCGTCGGCCTGCGCGATTTCGGCGGTCCATTTTTGAACGACTTCGTTCTGGTAAGGCGGGCGGCCGGGCATGGCCGGCGGCACTGGCTGGTCAAAGAAGGGCATCGGAAAGTCGCGCAGATCCAGCAGCCGCGTTTCGATGCCATCGCGCTGCCTGAGGTGATGCGCAATCCAATTTGCCGGTTTATCGGAAAAGCGGCCTTCGCGAGTGCTTCCAATGATCACGGAAATGACGTTCATTTGTTACTCCTTGCTGACAGTTGAGAAAGACCCGCTTGCTCCATCGAGCGCCAATGAGGATAGTCACGGGCACACAGCTTCATGCCTGGCAAAGAACCTGGACTAGGTATAAAACTGTTACCTAGCCTATTGTAGTTACCAGTGATAGGCTCTACAAGAAGGCACATATTTGATACCGGAGCACATAAAAGTGACTGTCAAGCTACCCGATCCTGCGAGCGAAGATTGCCGCGCCATCAGTTCCGTACTGGCGCGTGTCGGCGACAAATGGAGCGTCCTTATCATCGTCTTTCTCGGCGACGGGCCAAAACGCTTCAATGAGATCAAGCGGGCAGTGGGCGGCATTTCACAGAGAATGCTCACGCTTACGCTGCGAGGATTGGAACGGGACGGCCTGGTAACGCGAACGCAGTTCCCGACGATTCCACCTCGCGTGGATTACGAGCTGACCCATCTCGGGCACTCCTTGTGGAATGCCGTCGAACCGCTCGGCGTATGGGCACGAGGGCACGTGGCGCACATCATTAAGGCGCGTGCCGGGTTTGACGAAAAGATCGATTTGTAAGGATCGATGGAGACTGATTGAGCCGTAGCGCGTTTTGCGATGACGGAACAATGTCTTCACGACATTCGCGATCCGGCACATGTTGTCCGATCAAGTCACAAGTTATCGGCCATCAGCCACCGCGTTGGCGCCGGTCGCCTAAGCGGGCCACGCCGCTGCTCAACGTCATGGTTGAGCTGAAAATAAAACAGCGCAAGTCCTCCGCAAGCTATAAGTCCTGTCCCCCGTTGTTAAGAAATCCCGGCCGCCCGTATTTTGCGCCGCCAAAGTGAGAGTGCCCACGCGAGTCATTGTCATTTTTGTAGTTATTACACCATCACGGTTTAAGCAAAAGAGGTGAGCGGCACCTTCGCGCACCTCGAAAAATATTTTGGTATACCATAATACAAATGCGTTTACTTCTTAAATATGATGGTATACAGTAATACCGTAATACTTAATCTGACCGGCTCAAGGAGAATGCAAGATGGGACTCGAAATTCGTAAAGTTGTAACCTACATGGAAGAAACCCTGATCGAGGGTGGCAAGCAGGCGGGAACGCCGCTAAAACTGTTTGCAGCAGCAGTCGTGCTCAAAAACCCATGGTTCGGACGCGGATTTGTCGAGGACCTGAAGCCGGAGATTCACGCGATTGGACCAGTGCTGGGCGAATTGCTGACCCGGAAAATTATTCAAATGGTGGGGGCCGGCGCCGCTGTCGAGGCGTATGGCAAGGCCGCCGTGGTTGGCACGTCCGGTGAAGTCGAACATGCTTCGGCGCTGATCCATACCTTGCGTTTCGGCAACCATTATCGCAAGGCGGTGGGCGCCAAGAGTTTCCTCAGTTTCACCAATGTGCGCGGCGGCCCCAACTGCCCGGTCGCGATTCCGATGATGCACAAGGACGACGAAGGCATGCGCTCGCACTACCTGACCATCCAGTTTTCGATCAATGACGCACCGGCGCATGACGAGATTCTGGTGGCATTGGGAGCTTCGGTCGGTGGCCGGCCACATCACCGGATTGGCGACCGTTACCAGGATATGAAGGAACTTGGCAGCAATGAAGCCTGATCGCCTGTTGCCACAGCCGGTGAATACCGGCGTCGCCAACGGTACCGCGTTCACGGTGTATGGCGCGGGGCAGCCGTTGGTCTTCATCCATGGTGTCGGCATGGGCAAGGTGGTCTGGGCGCCCCAGATCGCCGCTTTTGCCGGAGAGTATCAAGTCATTGTGTATGACATGCTGGGCCACGGCGCGAGCAAGGTGCCGCCGGAAGGCGTCACGCTGCCAATGTATGCGCAGCAGCTGGCGGACTTGCTCGATCATTTAAAGGTCGAGGCGGCCATCGTGGTCGGTCATTCGATGGGCGCGCTGATCGCACTGGAGTTCGCGCTCCGCTATCCGGAGCGCACCACCAAAGTCGCTGCCTTGAACGCGGTGTATGCGCGTACCGCCGAGCAGCGCCGCGCGGTGCTGCAGCGCGCCGAAACCTTGCGTGAGATCGGGATTGCGGCGACCGTCGACTCCACCATGGAGCGCTGGTTCGGGACTGCGGTGCCGGCCGCGCTGACCGATGCGGCCGAGTTGGTGCATACACTGCTGCAATCGATCAATACGCTTGGCTATGCCAGAACTTACGACTTGTTTGCAAGCTCGGACCAGATGCATGTGCATAGTCTGCCTGGCCTGAAAGCACCGGCTCTATTCATGACCGGTGAATGCGATGTGAATTCGAGCCCGGAGATGTCGACAGCAATGGCGCAGGCGGCACCCAACGCACAACTGGTGGTTATCCCGGGAGAGCGTCACATGATGAGTCTGACCGCAGCCGCCGAGGTAAACCGCCATCTCGGCAGGTTTATCGGCACTAGAATGCCAGTAGAAGAGACAGCGCTGCAGACAACCGGCAGCAAGGAGACGCATGCCATGACCGCATCAATAGATACGCTGGAGTTTCGCAAGGCCCTTGGCTCATTTGTCACTGGCGTGACGGTGGTGGCAACGACCCAGGAAGATGGGACGCCGCGTGGCTTTACCGCGAATTCCTTCAGTTCGGTTTCGTTGACGCCGCCGCTGGTCTCGGTCTGCATCGGCAAGGTGGCATCGAGCTATCCGGTTTTTTCCGGCACTTCGCATTTTTCGGTCAGCGTGCTGGCCGAACATCAAAAGGACGTGTCCGGCGTGTTTGCTTCCAAGTCGCCGGACAAGTTTGAACAGGTGGCCTGGCATAAGGGCGCGACCGGCAGCCCGATCATGGACGGCGCTGCCGCCTGGTTTGATTGCGAAACCTATCAAGTCATCGAAGCCGGCGACCACATCATTCTGCTGGGGCAAGTAGTGGGCTTTTCGACTTCTTCAGCCAGCCCGCTCGGCTACTGCCGCGGCGGCTACCTGACCTTTAGCCTGTCGCAAGATGCACTGGCCGCGGCAACCAGCGCCCGCGTCGGCGCAATTCTGGAAAGCCAAGGCGGTATCGTCATGCTGGAGACCCCGGACCATGTGTTCCAGTTGCCGGCCGGCACCCGACTCGACCCGGCTTCTGATCCGACCAGTTTGCGCGGCGTACTCAGCAAGTTGAAGGTCGATGCGCAACTGGATTTCCTGTTTGCCGTATTTGAAGATGCCGGGGCAAAAGCCGGTGCGGTGCACGTGTATTACCGCGGCCAGGCGATCGGCGACTTGCCGCAGGATGGCGCGCTGCGGGTAGTGCCGCTGGACGCGATCCCCTGGGAGCGTTTGCAGGATGAGGCGGTCAGCGCGATGTTGCGGCGTTACGTGAAAGAACGCAGTGAAGACGCGTTTGGGGTGTATGTCGGCGACGCCAATACCGGATCGGTGCAGCCGCTGGCAAAACCGGTCTAGCGCACAAGCGGCATTTATCTATCGGAATGAATCAAGGAGATTACCAATCATGAAATTTTCACTGTTGCTCCATATAGAACGTTACAACAAGGAAAAATCACAGCGTGAGTTGTTCGATGAGATGACCGAGCTGGTGCAGATGGCAGAGGCCGGCGGATTCGAGACCGCCTGGGTCGGCGAGCACCACGGCATGGAATTCACCATCGCGCCCAATCCCTTCTTGAATCTGACCTATCTGGCGGCCAAGACCACCAACATCCGGCTCGGCACCGGCACCGTGATTGCACCCTTCTGGCACCCGATCAAACTGGCGGGCGAAGCCGGGATGACCGATCTCGCATCGAACGGCCGCCTGGATATCGGGATTGCGCGCGGCGCGTATTCGTTTGAATATGAACGGCTCCATCCCGGCCTGGATGCCTTCGGTGCCGGCGCACGTTTGCGTGAAATGGTGCCTGCCCTGCAAAAACTGTTCGACGGCGATTATGCGCACCAGGGTGAATTCTGGTCGTTTCCGACGACCACGCCGCAGCCGCGTCCGGTCCAGGCGCAGCCACCGCTGTGGGTGGCCGCGCGCGACCCGAATTCGCATGAATTTGCGGTCGCCAACAAATGCAATCTGCAGGTGACTTCATTGGCCGCCGGCGACGCCGAGGTGATCAGCCTGATGGAGCGATTCAACAACGCCTGCGCCGCCCATCCGGACATTCCGCGTCCGAAAATCATGATGCTCATGCATACCTTCGTCGGTGAGGATGAAGCGGAAGTGCAGGAAGGTGCCAGGGATCTGGGGACGTTTTATTGCTACTTCAGTAAATTGTTCAAAAATGCGCGTCCAATGGAGGAAGGTTTTATCGAGACCCTCAGCGCTGAAGATATTGCATCGTTCCCGAACTACACGCCCGAGATGATGCGCAAGAACCTGGTGATCGGCCAGCCGCAGCAAGTGGTGGAGCGGCTGAAAGCCTATGAAAGCCTGGGCTATGATCAGTACAGCTTCTGGATCGACAGCCATATGAGTTTCGAGCGCAAAAAGAAATCGCTTGAACTGTTCATCAATCAAGTCATGCCTGCGTTCAGCGCGTGCGTCAACACCACTCGATAGAACAGGAGTAAGGGGCTATGTTGAGACGATTTCAAAACTATATCGACGGTGAGTTCGAAGACGGCAGCGCGTCATTCGAAAGCGTCAATCCGGCCAGCGGCGCGCCCTGGGCCGTCATGCCGGCCGCTTCCGCAGCGGACGTGGATCGTGCGGTACGGGCTGCGCACCGCGCCTTCAGCGAACCGTCATGGGCTGACCTGACGGCCGGCCAGCGCGGCAAATTGCTGTACCGGCTGGCCGATCTGGTGCAGCAGCAGGCGCCCCGTTTAGCCGAGCTGGAGACGGCCGATACCGGCAAGATCATTCGGGAAACGCGCAGCCAGATCAGCTATGTGGCCGAGTACTACCGTTACTACGCCGGTCTGGCCGACAAGATCCAGGGCGCCCATCTGTCAGCCGATAAAGCCGATATGGAGGTGTACCTGCGGCGCGAGCCGATCGGCGTGGTGGCCGGGATCGTGCCGTGGAATTCACAACTATTCCTGTCTGCGGTCAAAATCGGTCCGGCGCTGGCAGCCGGTTGCACCATCGTCATCAAGGCATCCGAGGAAGGGCCGGCGCCATTGCTGGAATTTGCCCGGCTGGTGCATGAAGCCGGCTTCCCACCGGGCGTGGTGAATATTATTACGGGCTTTGGCGCTGACTGCGGCCGCGCTCTGACCAGCCACCCGTTGGTGTCGCGCATCGCATTTACCGGCGGGCCGGAGACGGCGCGGCAGATCGTGCGCAACTCGGCTGAAAACCTGGCTTACACCACCTTGGAGCTGGGCGGGAAATCGCCGGTGCTGGTATTCGACGATGCGGATGTCGATAGTGTTGCGAATGCGATCGTGGCCGGGATTTTTGCCGCCACCGGGCAAAGCTGTGTGGCGGGATCGCGCTTGCTGGTGCAGCGCGGCGTGCGCGACCGCCTGCTGGAAAAACTGGTGGCCAAAGCCAACGGCATCCGCATCGGCAATCCGCAGGATGAAGCGACCGAAATGGGCCCGCTGGCGACCAAACGCCAGCTTGAGCACATCAATAATGTGGTCGCGCGCAGCATCGAGGCGGGTGCTACCGTGTTGACCGGCGGCCAGCAGCCAGGCGGGTTTGGCGCCGGCTTTTACTACCAGCCGACCATTCTGGACTGTCCCGATCACCACATCCCGAGCGTGCTGGAAGAACTGTTCGGCCCGGTGTTAAGCGTAGTGACTTTTGACACCGAAAGCGAGGCGATCGCGCTGGCCAACAGCACCGAATACGGGCTCGCCTCCGGCGTGTTTACACGCGACCTGACCCGGGCCCATCGTCTGATCCGGGCGCTGCGCGCCGGCATCGTCTGGGTCAATACCTATCGCGCGGTGTCGCCGATGGTGCCGTTTGGCGGCTACAAGCAGAGCGGTCTGGGGCGCGAAGGCGGCATGGAGTCCGTGCTCGACTATACCCGTACCAAGTCGGTCTGGATTCGTACCTCGGATGAGCCGATCCAGGATCCTTTTGTCATGCGATAAGCGAGGGCGACCATGTATTACGAAATACGAACTTACCGGGTAAAAACCGGCACGCTGCCGACCTACCTCAAGCTGGTTGAGGAAGAGGGCATCGCATTGCAAAAGCGTTATCTCGGTGACTTGATCGCTTATTTTTATTCCGAAATCGGGCCATTGAATCAGATCGTGCATATCTGGGCCTACCCCAGCCTGGATGTGCGCGAACAGCGCCGCCTTGCACTCAGCCAGGATCCGGACTGGCAAGCATTTGCGCCAAAGATCCAGGCGCTGATGGAAGAAATGGAAAACAAGATCATGAAGGCAGCAGCGTTTTCCCCATTGCAGTAAACAATTGACGTTCTCAGGCTTGTAAAACTAGACCATATTGGAGATATAGCATGAAGAAATCGACTTTCCACTTTGCCCGCACCGCACTCGCTACTTGTGCGACTGTCCTGGCTTGCACCCCGGCATTGGCCGCCGAGCAAATCGTCTTCACCAGTTGGGGCGGTTCGACCCAGCAGGCGCAACAAAAATACTGGGCGCAGCCGTTTACGACCAAAACCGGCATCAATGTGGCGATGGATGGTCCGACCGATTATGGCAAGTTCAAGGCGATGGTGGAGAGCGGCAACGTCAACTGGGATGTGGTCGACGTCGAGGCGGATTTCGCTTACAAGGCGGCCAAGGACGGCTTGCTGGAGCCGATCGATTTCTCCGTGGTGCCAAAGAAGGATCTCGACCCGCGCTTCGTGGATAAATTCGCGGTTGGCAGTTTTTATTATTCGTTCGTACTCGGCTACAGCAAAGATACCTACAAAAAAACCGAGCCGGCGACCTGGGCCGATTTGTTTGACCTGAAAAAATTCCAGGGCAAGCGCACCTTCTACAAATGGGCGGCACCTGGCGTACTGGAAATCGCCTTGCTGGCGGATGGCGTTGCGGCTGACAAGCTGTACCCGCTGGATCTGGATCGTGCGTTCAAAAAGCTCGACACCATCAAGAGCCAGATCGTCTGGTGGAGCGGCGGTGCGCAGTCGCAGCAGTTGCTGGCTTCCGGAGAAGCGCCGCTCGGCATGTTCTGGAACGGCCGTCTGCATGTCCTCAAGCAAAGCGGCGTCAACGTCGGCACTTCCTGGCAGCAAAATCTGACCGCAGCGGATATGCTGGTCGTGCCTAAAGGGGCCAAGAACAAGGCCGCGGCGATGAAATACCTGGGAATGGCGACCAGTCCTGAAGGACAGGCCAAGTTCGCTGACGAAACCGGGTTTGCACCGATCAACCTGAAATCCGAGGCCTTGATGCCGGTCGCAGCGGTGAGCGGCTTGCCGACCAGATTCACCACTGGCCAGATCAATCTGAATATGAAGTACTGGTCGGACAACCGCGAGGCAATCGCCAAGCGCTGGTACGCGTGGCAGGCGCAATAATCATTGAACCTACCTCGGGCCCTGTAGCGCTTGCATGCAGCGACCCGGTCACTTGTTGAATAGGAGTTGTCATGTCAACTGCATCGGGCGCAATCGCCGCCCCCGCACAACAGCGATCCAGGCTGGGGGCAAGGTTTCGCGGCATCAAATTATTGCTGCCGACCTTGTTGCTGCTCACCATTTTTTTCCTGCTGCCGGTAGTTGCACTACTGCTGCGCAGCGTTCTGGAACCCACGCCCGGCATCGGGAATTATGCCGAGCTGCTTGGTTCTTCGACTTATCTGCGGGTGTTCGCCAACACTTTCCTGGTGGCATCGATGGTGACTGCCGTGACCTTGCTGTTCGGTTTTCCCATCGCCTGGCTGCTGGCGATTCTGCCGAAGAAGTGGAGTTCCCTGCTGTTTTCGATTTTGCTGTTGTCGATGTGGACCAACCTGCTGGCACGCACCTATGCCTGGATGGTGCTGCTGCAGCAAACCGGGTTGATCAATCGCCTGCTGATGCAGTGGGGCATCATCCACGAACCGCTGGCGCTGGTGAACAACCTGATCGGCGTCACCATCGGCATGACCTACATCATGCTGCCGTTTCTGGTGATGCCGTTGCACGCCACCTTGCGCGCGATCGATCCGTCCACCTTGCGCGCGGCCGCCATCTGCGGTGCGACGCGCTGGCAAGCGTTCTGGCGCGTGCTGGTGCCGCTGGCGTTGCCCGGCATCGTGTCCGGCGCCATGATGGTGTTTGTCATGTCGCTCGGCTATTTCGTCACGCCTGCATTGCTGGGCGGGCCGTCTTACATGATGCTGGCTGAGTTGATTGCGCAACTGGTGCAATCGTTGCTGAACTGGGGCCTGGCGGGTGCGGCATCGTTTGTGCTGCTGGCGATCACCCTGAGTCTGTACGCCGTGCAACTGCGCTATTTTGGCGGCGTGCGAACCGTTGACGGAGGGCGCTGAGATGCTACTTGATTTCGATCGTTTGGGTTCCTGGCGTTGGGTCCTGGTCAGCATCGGCGTGCTGGTGGTGCTGTTTTTGCTATTGCCGATCATCTTCATCGCCGCGCTTTCTTTTGGCGATTCGCAATGGCTTATTTTCCCGCCGCCGGGCTGGACCCTGCACTGGTATCAACTGTTGTTTACCGACTCAACCTGGATTGACGCCTTATTCAACAGTGCCAAGGTTGCCATCATGGTCACCGTGTTGTCCGTCGCACTCGGCTTGCTGGCCTCGCTGGCGCTCACCCGCGGCAAGTTCGTCGGGCGCAATTTGCTGCAAATTTTTTGCATGACGCCGATGGTATTGCCGGTGGTGGTGCTGGCGGTCGCGCTGTATGCATTTTTCCTGCGGGTGGGCCTGAACGGCACCATCACCGGGTTTGTGCTTGGCCATTTGATCATCGCGCTGCCGTTTTCCATCATCACCATCAGCAATTCGCTCGCCAGCTTTGACATCTCGCTGGAAGAGGCGGCGCAGATCTGCGGCGCCAGTCCGCTGCAGGTGAAATTGCGGGTGACCTTGCCGTCGATTCGTCTGGGCTTGTTCGCCGCTGCCATTTTCTCTTTCCTGGTGTCCTGGGATGAGGTGGTGCTGTCGATTTTTATGGCGAGCCCCACTTTGCGCACGCTGCCGGTACTGATCTGGAGCACGCTGCGGCAGGACCTGACGCCTGTGATTGCCGCAGCGTCCACATTATTGATCGGCCTCACCGTCGTCATGATGCTGCTTGTTTCTCTGATTAAAAAAGGTAAATCGTCATGAATAACGCATTTCTGCAGATTCGCGGCCTGAGAAAGAGCTACGACCAGGTTGTGGCCATTGATCGGGTCTCGCTGGACATCAAGAAAGGGGAGTTCATGACCTTTCTTGGCCCTTCCGGTTCGGGAAAAAGCACCACTTTGTACATCGTGGCCGGTTTTCAGGAACCGACCGAGGGTGAAGTGTTGCTGAATGGCAAAGAGCTGCTGTCGACGCCGCCGAATCTGCGCAATATCGGCATGGTGTTTCAGCGCTATACGCTGTTCCCGCATCTGACGGTGGGCGAGAACGTCGCATTCCCGCTGCGGGTGCGGCGCCAGCCTGAAGCAAAAATCAAGGCCAAGGTCGACCAGATGCTGGAACTGGTGCATCTGGCCGACTATCGGGACCGCCTGCCGGCGCAAATGTCCGGCGGCCAGCAACAGCGGGTAGCGATTGCGCGTGCGCTGGCTTACGATCCGCCGGTGCTGTTGATGGATGAGCCGCTGTCGGCGCTGGATAAGAAACTGCGCGAAGAACTGCAGTTCGAACTGCGCCGGATACACCAGGAAACCGGCGTCACCATCCTGTATGTGACGCACGATCAGGAAGAAGCGTTGCGCTTGTCGGACCGGATTGCGGTATTCAATCAGGGCCGGATCGAGCAAGTCGGCAGCGGCGAGGAACTCTACAAGGCACCGGCTTCGCGCTTTGTTGCCGGCTTTGTCGGCAATTCGAATTTCATGCCGATCAAAGTGGCAGAGGTCGCTGGCGATATCACCCGCGCGGTGCTGCCAAACGGCCATGTCGTCGAAGGCGGCACGGCCAGCCAAAAACTGGCGAGCGGCAGCGCCGGCACCTTGATGCTGCGTCCTGAACAGTTGCGCATACAGCCGCTTTCCGGCGCGTCCGATCAGGCCGGCCTGGCAGTCATGATTCGCGACATGACGTATCTGGGCGACAGCATGCATTTTTCGGTGCAGACGCCGTGGCAGCAGCAAATCGATATTCGCATCCCGATGCAGGTGCAGGACGGCCACAAGCTGGCGATCGGTACACAGGCGATGATGGATTGGGATGTCCGGCATGGTCGGGTGTTTGCCTAACCTGCGCATCCGTTTTTATGTGCACGACTTGATTTATGACGCATTTGTTGCCACACTGCGCGCCAAAGCGGAAGCGCACATATAGAAGAGGCGATGTATGAACCCCAAGGCTAACTCGATCAAAATAGAACGCACGGTCAAAACCCTGCGGGAACTATCTCTGGAAAAAATGCGGGAAGCGATCATCAACGGTTACTTTTTGCCTGGACAGCGCCTGATCGAGAGAACACTCTGCGACGAGCTGGGCGTCAGCCGGACCATTGTGCGCGAAGTGTTGCGGCATCTGGAAACGGAAGGGCTGGTGGAAACCGGCTCGCAACAGGGACCGGTGGTGGCCACGCTCGACCTCAGCAAGGTCGCGGAGATCTATGAGATTCGCGCGCTGCTGGAGGGGCACGCAGCCCGAGCTTGCGCGGTGTTGGCCAGCGATGAAGTGATCAGGCAGCTGGATGACTTAATTGGCAAAATAGAAAGCGCGTTCGGCGAGCATGACTTTCAGGAAGTGATGCGGAATACTTCCGAGTTTTATGAAGTGATGTTTATCGGCGGCGGGAAAACCACCTCATTGGAAATCGTGCAATCGCTTAACGCACGCATTAACCGCCTGCGTGCAATGACGATTAGTTCCAGCGGTCGGGGTGCCGATGCGGTGTCGGAAATGCGCGCGCTTCTGGATGCGATTGCGCATCACGATCCGGACAAAGCGCACGAAATGTCGGTCGCGCACGTGCGTCGGGTGGCCGCTATCGCTGCCGCAAAACTACAGGAGGCGAGTCAGGTCAAGCAGGTTGCCGAGGCAGGTTAGGCGTCGCTCGCAGACGCCATAAAGAGTAGGGACTTGCTGGAAAGTACGGTGTTCCCGCCGATTGGGCGCTAGCTCCATACAACGGGAACGGCCTTTGTACGCTAAAATGGCGGGTTCAGGCTGAATTTGCTCATAGATACCCCTCGCAAGCCGAGTCCATCTCGCGCGCCAGCAAAAGCGGTCATTTCCTGACGCTAAAAACAACGGTAAAACAGAGTGTGCTTCCGTTGCCGGACCGCATATCAGCAGCCCTGGCCTGAAAAATCAGCGTAAATTAGAACAGTGCGATCATTACGATCAATCACCAGCCATCTTGCGAGAAGCACCGTGACCTACAGCATCAAAGAAATTTTTTATACCCTTCAGGGCGAAGGGACACATGCCGGGCGCCCGGCGGTATTTTGCCGCTTCAGCGGTTGCAATTTGTGGACCGGACGCGAGGAAGATCGCAGCAAAGCGATCTGCCAGTTCTGTGACACCGATTTTGTCGGCACTGACGGTGAGGGCGGCGGCAAGTTCAAGGATGCCGAGGCACTGGCGAATACCATCAACGTATTGTGGCCGACCACTTATACCGACAGCAAATTTGTAGTGTTCACCGGCGGCGAACCGCTGTTGCAACTGGATACAGCATTGATCGCCGCCATGCATGCGGCAGGCTTTGAGATTGCGATTGAAACCAATGGCACGATAGAGGTGCCGGTTGGCGTCGACTGGGTTTGCGTCAGCCCGAAAATGGGCTCGCTGCTCAAAGTGCATAAGGGAAACGAGTTGAAAGTCGTGATTCCGCAACTCGGGCAATCGCTGGCGACATATGAAGCGCTTGATTTCGATCATTTCTATTTGCAGGCGATGGATGGGCCGTTGCTGGCGGATAATCTGCAACGTGCGATTGAAACCTGCAAGCGCAACCCTAAGTGGAAGTTGAGCTTGCAGACGCACAAACTTCTGCAAATCCCTTAAATCCACCTCTGAAAACCTGTTGCGCGACCCGATCTTGAGGTTGCGATGTTCGCTGCGGTTTTGAGAGGCGCCTCCGATCAGTATTTATTTAGAACCTCATTATGTTAACCATTACCCGCAAACTGGAATTCGATGCAGGCCACCGGATTCCGGATCACAAAAGCCAGTGCCGCAATTTGCACGGCCATCGTTACACCCTTGAAATCACCTTGGTCGGCGCCGTCATTGAAGTCGAAGGCAGTTCCGACAATGGCATGATCATGGATTTTTCGGATATCAAGACGTTGGCCAAGCAGCATCTGGTGGATGTCTGGGATCACGCATTTCTGGTGTATGAAAAAGACACTGCAGTGCGCGAATTTCTGGCCACCTTGCCGGATCACAAGACAGTGGTGATCGATCGCATTCCGACCGTTGAAAATCTGGCGCGCACCGCGTATGACATCCTCAAGGCCGCCTACAAGGATCATTACGGCACCGGTTTGCATTTGCAAAAACTGGTATTGCACGAGACCCCGAATTGCTGGGCAGAGATTTCCGAAGATCGTTGATTCAACCTAGAAACGGCAGTTGGACCGGCGCGAGTGTGCGTTTTTCCGGCTTTCTGGCTAGGCGCGACGACGCGGCAGACTGCATTCTGCAAGGAGGAGCAACGACGCCAGGGAGCCGGAAAAATGTGCAATCGTGCCGGTAGCGTGGTCACCCAAACGGTGACCGTATTGGTTAAAGAAATCGTCAATATATTCAATCTCTGATAGATAATTTGAAGCGGTCAACTGCCGTTTCTAGGTTCAATCACCAATAAAACAATTCTCCCGTATGAATGCCCTAGTCAATCCACTCGACACCACATTGCGTGACGCCATCTACATGCAGCAAGCGATCTCGCAAGCACACAATGCCTGGGCGCTCGGTGAAGTGCCGGTCGGGGCGCTGGTAGTCAGGGATGGCGTCGTGATCGCGACCGGTTTCAACCAGCCGATAGGCAATCACGATCCGACCGCCCATGCCGAAATCATGGCCTTGCGTGCGGCCGCTACGCTACTTGGCAACTATCGTTTACCCGGTTGCGAAATGTACGTCACGCTGGAACCCTGCGTGATGTGCGCGGGCGCGATGATGCACGCACGACTGGCGCGAGTGGTGTACGGTGCCAGCGATCCGAAGACCGGCGCCGCTGGTTCGGTGCTTAATTTGTTTGAGCAGGACAGGCTCAATCATCACACCGCGCTGACTGGTGGCGTATTGGCCGAAGAATGTGGCACACTGCTTAAACGGTTTTTCGCAGAGCGCCGTCTGGCGCAGCAAAAATCATCCTGAATTATCCTGAACCGAGGTGAATCAGTGCACCAAGAAAATCTCAATCCGCAAGCGTCTGTCACCTCAACCAGGATTGGCGTAGCGTTGATCGCGCCGGGCGGCTACGCGCTCGATGAGCAAGTCCTGGCGCGCGGCATCCTGGCGCTGCAGAAACAGGGTTGCGTCGTCTATAACTATTACGACGCAGCCGAGAAGCACCAGCGTTTTGGTGGCACGGACGAAGCCCGGGTAGCGCAGATCTATGCCGCGATTGACAACCCGCAAGTGCAGGTCGTGATGGCGCTGCGCGGTAGTTATGGCATGTCACGGCTGTTGCCCGTATTGGATTTTCATCGCATTGCGGCGAGCAAGAAACTGTTCGTCGGTCATAGCGACATCACGGCGTTGCATTTGGCATTGCTGGCACAAACCGGCTTGCAGAGTTTTGCCGGGCCGATGCTTTGCAGCGACTTCGGCGGCATTGAATTAAGCGAATTTACGATCTCCCATTTCTGGGAATGCCTGCGCCAACCGGAGCAGACATTCCAGGTGGCGGCGCAAGGCAATCCCGAGCTCAACGTCAGCGGAACGCTGTGGGGCGGCAATCTGGCGATGCTCAATCACCTGATCGGCACGCCGTATTTGCCGAAAATTGCAGACGGTATCCTGTTCCTCGAAGATATCGGCGAGCACCCGTATCGGATCGAACGCATGATGCTACAGCTGCAATATGCCGGCATCCTCGGGCGCCAGCAAGCAATTGTGCTGGGGGATTTTTCCAACTATCAGCTGGCGGAGCATGACAATGGTTATGACTTCGAAGCAATGTTGGCCTATCTGCGCGCGCACATTGCCGTACCGATTCTGACCGGCCTGCCATTTGGCCACATTCGCGACAAAGTCACACTCCCGGTCGGTAGTCAGGCGCAACTGATCTCCGACAGTACCGGCTTTCAGCTAAATATCAAAAGCGCTCTTACGCTAGCCTCCGAGAGGCCCCCAGGCTGACCCGAAAGCTGGTTTTCAGCGACAGGGCCTGTCCACGCGAGAGTATGGCCAGCCCCGGCTTGCCTGACATGTGGAATGCATCAATCGGATGCGTAACCGGTTCAAAGCAAAAATAGTCCAGCCCTGGCGGTCGATACAGCAGGCTGTAGCCATTGCAGTTATCCATCATCAACGTCAGTTGCAGGCCCCGGTCGGGGTAACTGATCAGGGCCTTGCCGTCCCAGCCCGTAAAGCAGTTGTCAACCAATGGCCCGTCCAGTGCGGCTGGCTGATTGTAATTCCAGGTTTGCGGAAAGCTGCGGGTATGTGCAGTCGGAATCGGATCTTTACCCGATAGCCAGACGCCTTCGGCGCAGGCACTGAAGCGGGTAGCCGGACTCCGTGGAAAGTAGGGATGCAGGCCAAGTCCGTAAGGCAGCGATTCGCTTCCCAGGTGGGTCACGGTTAACGCTATCGATAGCCCGTCGTTCAATAAAGTAAGCGTCTGCGTACAGCGATAGACATACGGATTGCCATCGAACCGATCTGACTTCAGCGTCAATTCGAGGCTGTTGGCGGTGTGGCTGGTAACGCGCCATTTCTGCAGCCAGCCATCTCCGTGAATCGGGTATGGTTCGCCGCTACGGTTCGGCGGCACAGGATAATGCCGGCCCTGATGTGTGAAGCCGCCTTCGGTAATGCGATTTGACCAGGGGACGAGCGGAAAACATGCGGTTGAACTGCAGTCTTTTGATTGTCTGTCCCACGGTCGGAAGAGCGGACTCCAGTACTGGCCCAGCTTCCAGTCCCATGCGGCGATGCTCCCGCCCAATGTCGGTAAAACGTGCAACCGTTGCGTCGTTGATTCCAGTTCAATGATGGGCAGTCCGAACGCATCTCGCAGGCTCTTGGTTGTCATGTTTTATCAATGAATAAGTGAATCCGCTGCGGCGGCTTTGGCTAATGATGTTAACACTCGCCCAACTTGCCAGTGATCAATAATTTACGCCGAGCGATACCGAAAATGCACAAAAGCACAGATATTTGTCAATGCAAAGGGCTGTTAATACCCATGCATGTATCGCAGGCGGCATGCGTTAAATTCCGGTGTCAATGGGAGAGTGAAAAAGTCGCATTTCATGCTACGATTTACATAACATTGATTTGAAATTTTGAAAGGTTACCAATGGCAACTATTCGAATTTCTCCGGCCGAAGTTCAGGTCGAGGACACGATTTACGTATTCGCCTCAGCTGACGATGCGGATGCTTTTGAAGCATGTATTGCCACTGTAGACGCGAAGTTCTGTGCGTCTCAGACTCCGCCGTTGAATACCAGGCCTGCCGATACCAGATCGCAAGACATGACGCCATAGTTTCGAATGCCCGTGATGTCAGCGCGGGTTCAGCGCCCAGCGTCGAAGCGCTCGTCTTCATTGCGGCCGGTAACGTCACTTCTTCTTTGATCACATCAAGCGGCGCGATGCGCTTGATGGCTAGTCCTTCGGCCACGACGAACGGAATCCGGCCATGCCCACGATGCCCGGCCTCAGCCCATCTCTTATATAGGCTCATACAGTGGTCAAATGTGGATGCTGTATAATGCCGCCACATTACATAACCCTATGATTCAATTAAGAAAAGAACCACGTCAACATGCTTTCTACCGCAAATATTACGATGCAGTTCGGCGCCAAGCCGCTGTTTGAAAACATTTCCGTCAAATTCGGCGATGGTAACCGTTATGGCCTGATTGGCGCTAACGGCTGCGGCAAGTCGACCTTCATGAAAATTCTGGGGGGCGATCTGGAGCCGTCGGCTGGCAATGTGATGCTGGACACCAATGAGCGTCTGGGTAAATTGCGTCAGGATCAGTTTGCGTTTGAAGAAATGCGGGTGCTGGATGTCGTGATGATGGGCCACACCGAGATGTGGGCAGCGATGGCCGAGCGCGATGCGATTTATGCCGATCCTGAAGCCACCGACGACGACTACATGAAGGCCGCCGATCTCGAAGCGAAATTTGCGGAATACGACGGTTACACCGCTGAAGCGCGCGCCGGTGAATTGCTGCTCGGCGTTGGTGTCGCCATGGATCAGCATCAGGGTCCCATGAGCAATGTGGCGCCAGGCTGGAAGCTGCGCGTATTGCTGGCGCAGGCATTGTTCTCGAATCCGGACATTCTGCTGCTCGACGAACCCACCAATAACCTCGACATCAACACCATCCGCTGGCTCGAAGATGTGCTGAATCAGCGCAACTCGACCATGATCATCATTTCGCATGATCGTCACTTTTTGAACCAGGTTTGCACCCACATGGCCGATATGGATTACGGCACACTGAAGGTGTATCCGGGCAACTACGATGACTACATGCTGGCGTCGTCACAAGCGCGTGCGCAGCAACTGTCGGTGAATGCCAAGGCCAAAGACAAGGTTGCCGAATTGCAGGAATTCGTGCGGCGCTTCTCGGCCAACAAATCGAAGGCGCGTCAGGCCACTTCGCGTGCCAAGCAAATTGAAAAGATCAAGGTCGAAGACCTCAAGCCATCCAGTCGCGCCAATCCATTCATACGTTTCGATGGCGAGAAAAAATTGCATCGCCTGGCCGTTGACGTGCAAGGCATCAGCAAGAGTTACGACCGTACGCTGTTTAAAAATTTCAGCATCATGGTCGAAGCGGGTGAGCGCATTGCGATCATTGGCGCCAACGGCGTCGGTAAAACGACGCTGCTGCGCAGCATAGGCGGTAAGGATCTCTGCGGTCTGGAACCTGACGGCGGTCTGGTGAAGTGGGCGGAAAACGCCAACGCCGGTTACATGCCGCAAGACCCTACCGAAAACTTCGCCGCAGACATCACCCTGACCGACTGGATGGGTGCATGGACCCAGGAAGGTGACGACGATCAGGCGGTCCGCTCGATTCTGGGCCGTCTGCTGTTCAGTGGCGACGATGTCAAGAAGTCGGTAAAAGTCCTGTCAGGCGGTGAAAAAGGCCGCATGACCTACGGCAAGCTGATGTTGGGACGCCATAACGTGTTGTTGATGGATGAGCCGACCAACCACATGGATATGGAGTCGATCGAATCACTCAATATCGCCCTCGACAAGTACGCCGGCACGCTGATTTTTGTTTCGCATGACCGTGAATTCGTATCATCGCTGGCAACCCGCGTGCTGGAACTGAAAGAGAATGAAGTGATCGATTTCCAGGGCACGTATGAGGATTACCTCAGCAGCCAAGGTATCGAGTAAAGATCGTCCTGTCTTGATGTAAGGGCAAGAAAAAAGCGCAGCGGGAATTTCCCGGATGCGCTTTTTTTACATGCTGCAGAGCCTATTCCAGATCGGGCGAGATCGGCGCCGGTGCAACCATATACAGCAATTGATCGAGCCGGTCACGCAGGCTGCGGGTGATTTCCTCGCCTTTGGATTTGAGTATTGCCTCCAGATAAGCCTGGCGCAGTGCTTGGAAATCCTCGATGGAGTTGGCGCGCTCAACCTTCAATTGCAGGCCGTAGCCACGCAGGCCGATCATGCTCTTGATGGTCTCGTTGTAGAACCGATAGATGGCTTCAAATTGCGTTTGTCCCGGTAGCAGGATGGCTTCATGCTGCGGAGCCGGAGAGGATGCAACCTGCGTCAGCGCAGGGCCGGCATTGGCTGCCTGGCCTGGGGCGGCAACCGCGCCGTTGTCAGCGGCTTGGGTATCGTGGGGCTGCTCGTGGAACTGTATCATGCCAATTTCCAGTAGCGTCTCCAGGTGTTCCTGAGAGAGCCCCAGTCCGGCGACTTTGCTTGCTAGCACATCGCTGTCGGTTTTGCCGTCAACCAGTAACAGCAATGTGCGCAAGCGGGGAGCCAGACCGTGCGCGCGGGTGGCGATTTCTTCGCGGCCACGTGCGGTTTTGTCAAATAGTGTCATCTCCGTATTTTTCCTGATTATTGTCGGATCATAGTACGGTAGATCATTCGGCGTTGCAATCAGTCAATACCGCAGCAATGAATCTGTGTTGGCAGTAAAATTAGCATCCCCCGCCAGTCCGGGACCGAGCTTTTTCCTCGATTATTTGCTTATTTTTTTGGCCTCTCACTAGATATCAGGTTAATTGTCGTCATGCCATCCACACTCATTAAAACCGTTGAATTCGAGCGACCGCAAATGGCGCAAGGCAGCAGCTGTACCGCACAAGCCTGGGCCCGCGTTGCCGCCACTCCCTCGCCGCAGGAAAAAATAGCCCTCAAGGAACGCATAAGGCGCTTGCTCAAAGAGCAACAGGCCGTGCTGGTCGCCCACTATTATGTCGATGCCGACCTGCAGGACCTGGCGGAAGAAACCGGCGGTTGCGTCTCCGATTCGCTGGAAATGGCACGTTTTGGCCGCGATCATCCAGCGCAGACATTGGTTGTCGCCGGTGTCAGGTTCATGGGGGAAACCTCGAAAATCCTGAGTCCGCACAAGCGCGTATTGATGCCCGACCTGGATGCCACCTGTTCATTGGATCTGGGCTGTCCCGCCGACGACTTCAGCGCTTTTTGCGACGCCCATCCGGATCGCACGGTGGTGGTGTATGCGAACACCAGCGCAGCGGTCAAGGCGCGCGCCGACTGGATGGTGACCTCGTCAATCGGCCTGGACATCGTCGCCCATCTGCATGCACAGGGTAAAAAAATCCTGTGGGCACCGGATAAGCATCTGGGCGGTTACATTCAGAAAAAAACCGGCGCCGACATGTTGTTGTGGCAAGGATCCTGCCTGGTACATGACGAATTCAAAGGGATTGAACTGGAACTGCTGCGGCGCGAGCATCCCGCTGCCAAGGTGCTGGTACATCCGGAGTCGCCGCAGGACGTGGTCGATCAGGCCGATGTAGTCGGTTCCACTTCGCAATTGATCGCCGCCGCCCGAACGTTGGACGCAGACGAATTCATCGTGGCCACCGACAATGGGATTTTGCACAAAATGCGCATGGCAGCGCCGGGCAAGCGCTTCATTGATGCGCCGACCGCCGGCAACAGCGCGACCTGCAAGAGCTGCGCGCACTGTCCGTGGATGGCGATGAACGGATTGCAGAATCTGGCCGATGTGCTGGAGTCGGGCAGCAATGAAATTCACGTCGATGCCGAGACCGGCCGCAAGGCTGTCGTATGTATCGACCGCATGCTCGATTTCGCAGCAGAGCGCAAAGCCAACACGCGTCCGTCCGGCGATCTGGCGCAAGAACAAAAACTGTTTTCAGGAATCGGTCCGGCATGAGTCTCCCTCCCAGCAGCATTTTAAAAAATCGTTTTGCACCGTTTGATCAAGCACTGCAAACCGCCTTTGACAACACGATCGGCGCGGCGCTGGCCGAAGACGTCGGCAGCGGCGATCTCACCGGCATGCTGGTTCCCGCCGACGACATGGTCAAAGCCCGCGTCATCGTGCGTGAGGAAGCGGTTCTCTGCGGCGCACCCTGGTTTGAAGCCGTGATGCAGCGCCTCGACCGCCGCATCCGGATCGACTGGCACTATGCCGAAGGCGATCTGATGCGCGCCGACAGTGAAGTTTGCGGTATCGCAGCACCAGCCCGCGGCTTGCTCAGCGCCGAACGCGCTGCACTCAACTTCCTGCAATTGCTGTCCGGTGTGGCCACTGCTACGCGCAGCTACGTCAATCTGATCGCAGACACCAACGCCAAGATACTCGACACCCGTAAAACCTTGCCCGGCCTGCGCCTGGCACAAAAATATGCGGTCCGCGTCGGTGGCGGTCACAATCAGCGGCTGGCGCTGTATGACGGCATCCTGATCAAGGAAAACCACATCGCGGCGGCCGGTGGTATTCGCGCCGCCATGCGCGCTGCCCAAAGCCTGGAGGCTGGGGTGACGATACAGGTGGAGGTGGAAAGTCTGGCGGAGCTGGATGAAGCGTTAACGGCCGGCGCAACATCGGTCCTGCTCGACAATTTCAGCCTCGATGCGATGCGTGATGCGGTGAAATTTACCGCCGGCAGGGCGCTGCTGGAGGCTTCCGGCGGCATCAACATGGAAACCGTGCGGGCGATCGCAGAGACCGGGGTCGACCGGATTTCGATCGGCAGTCTGACCAAGGATATTCGGGCCACCGATTTTTCGTTGCGGGTGGTGGGATAAGTCAAAAAGAAGCGGATTCAGGAGCAGCGCGACGCTGCTCCGATCCTACGCTTACTGCAGACTCAACGGCGTTCCGGCGTCAACACCGTCGGCAATGCCTTGGCCAGCGTTTCCGGATAATCCTGACTGTAATGCAGGCCGCGACTTTCGCGTCGTGACAGCGCGCTTTCGACGATGAGCGACGCTACTTGCACCAGATTCCGCAGTTCCAGCAAATCACGGCTGATGCGGAAGTGCGCATAGTACTCGTCGATCTCTTCCTTCAACAATCTGATCCGGTGCTGGGCGCGTTCCAGGCGTTTGTTGGTGCGGACGATGCCGACGTAATTCCACATGAAGCGACGCAGCTCATCCCAGTTGTGGGCGATCACGACTTCCTCGTCGGCGTCGGTGACGCGGCTTTCGTCCCAGGCCGGCAGCGGTATGGCTTCCGGCCTGGCTTGCTGTTCGATGTATTTGGCGGTGGAGCGACCGATGACGACGCATTCCAGCAGCGAGTTGCTGGCTAGCCGATTGGCGCCGTGCAAGCCGGTGTAGGCGGTCTCGCCGACCGCGTATAAGCCTGGCAGATCGGTGCGGCCGCTGAGATCGGTCACCACGCCGCCGCAGGTGAAATGGACCGCAGGCACTACCGGGATCGGTTGTGTGGTGATGTCGATGCCGAGTTCCAGGCAGCGCGCATAAATCGTCGGGAAGTGTTCTTTCAAGAATTCAGGCGACTTGTGGCTGATGTCGAGATCGACGTGATCCAGGCCGCGCTTTTTCATTTCAAAGTCAATCGCGCGGGCGACGATGTCGCGTGGGGCCAGTTCGGCGCGCGCATCATGGGCCGGCATGAAGCGTGCGCCGGCGTCTTCTCCTTCGGTGTCGGGGAGTTTCAGCAAGCCGCCTTCGCCGCGTATCGCTTCGGTGATCAGGAACGATTTGGCGTATGGGTGGTACAAACAGGTCGGATGGAACTGGATGAATTCCATGTTGGCAACGCGGCAGCCGGCACGCCACGCCATGGCGATACCGTCGCCGGTGGCGGTATCGGGATTGGTCGTATACAGATACACTTTACCGGCACCGCCGGTGGCCATCACCGTGTGGTCGGCGCCGATGGTCAGCACTTTGCCGGTCTTCACGTTCTTGGCATACAGGCCGAGGCAGTGTGGCGCAGTCCCATTGGCAGCAACTTTTTGGGAAGTGATCAGATCAATCGCGTAATGATCTTCGAGCAGCGTGATATTCGGATGGGCGCGGACTTTCTGTTCCAGCGTGACTTGCACCGCATGCCCGGTAGCATCGGCGGCATGAATGATGCGACGCTGGCTGTGACCGCCTTCGCGGGTCAGATGAAAACCCAGTTCGGCTTTGGTATCCGGCGTAAATGGAACGCCTTGTTCGATCAGCCATTCGATCGCTTCGCGACCGTGTTCGACGATGTAGCGGGTCGCGCCTTCGTCGCACAATCCGCTACCGGCAATCAGGGTGTCGGAAATATGCTCGTCATAGCTATCGCCGGAATCCAGCACCGCAGCGATGCCGCCCTGCGCCCAGTTGCTGGCGCCGTCCAGCAGAGCGCGTTTTGAGATCACCACCACCTTGCTTTTTTCTGCAAGATGGAGAGCGACTGACAGGCCGGCCAGGCCACTACCGATAATGGCGACGTCGAATTTCATAGTGAATAGATGAATGTAGAAATGCTGATTGCTCTGAATGGCAAGAGAGTAGGGTGGACCAGTGTAACGCCTGCCGCCGGGTTGTGCTTTGCCCTATGTATTCGATTCCAGGGCAGATTGCGTGTCATATCCGGTTGGCGACGCGACAGGTCTGCCCTTTGATTTACGCTGACTTAAGCGGGGATGACCGGTTTCACTTTGGCGGCCGCCTGTTTGGCGCGGATGCGTGCGCTGTCGACGTCGTCAGCAGTGGCGAGTGCCACGCCCATACGACGGCGGGCGAAAGACTCCGGCTTGCCGAACAAACGGATGTCGACGCCGGGTTCACGCAATGCGTCAGCCACACCTTCAAAGGCGATGCCCTTGGCGTCGTGCTGGCCGTAGATCACCGCCGAGGCTGCCGGGCTGTTGAGCGTGACATTGACGGGTAAGCCGAGGATGGCTTTGGCGTGCAATTCAAACTCGCTTTGCCGCTGACTGGCCATGGTTACCATGCCGGTATCGTGTGGCCGCGGGCTGACTTCGGAAAACCAGACCATATCGTTCTTGACGAACAATTCGACGCCGAACACGCCCAGTCCGCCCAGGTTGTCGGTGACTTTCTGGGCGATATTCCGGGCGCGGGCCAAGGCTTCCGGATGCATCGGGTGCGGCTGCCATGATTCGACATAATCGCCTTGCACCTGAATGTGGCCGATAGGTTCGCAGAAATGGGTTTTGATGCTGCCATCGGCTTCCAGTGCGCGTACCGTCAGCAACGTGATTTCGTAGTCGAAGTCGATGAAGCCTTCGACGATGACACGACCGGCATCGACGCGGCTGCCAGCGGCGGCATAAGCCCACGCAGCTTCCACCTGATCTGCACTATCGATCTTGGACTGGCCCTTGCCGGACGACGACATGACCGGCTTGATCACACACGGGAAACCAACGGTGTCGCAAGCGGCTTGGAGTTCGTCCAGATTGTTGGCAAAGAGATAAGGAGAAGTCGCCAGGCCGAGCGTCTCGCCCGCCAGCCGTCGGATGCCTTCGCGATTCATGGTGAGCCATGCAGCGCGGGCGGTCGGGATCACGGTGATTTTGCCGGCAGCTTCCATTGCGACCAGCGTTTCAGTGGCGATGGCTTCGATTTCAGGCACCACCAGATGCGGTTTTTCCAGCGCAATCAGCGCCTCCAGCGCGGCGCCGTCAGTCATGTTGATGACGTGCGAGCGATGCGCGACCTGATGGCCCGGGGCATTTGGATAACGATCGACGGCGATGACTTCAACACCAAGGCGTTGCAGCGAAATAATGACTTCCTTGCCAAGTTCGCCGGAGCCCAGCAACATGACTCTGGTGGCGGATGGGGAGAGCGGGGTACCGATTCTGACAGCAGTCTTCATATTCTCATGAGGTGGGTCGATGACCGATGAAGATAGCAAATCCTGGCGGTTTTGGACAGCCATAAATGCCAATTTCCAAGGCTAAGGCCTGTGACTTCAGCTTAGGCGTGAGACCTGGGGAGGCGCTGCGTGTTTTTGACTGGGTTCAAGATTTCCAAAAAGCCAACAAAAAAGCCGATCAGGTCCGGTAACCTGGTCGGCTCAATTCTTACTGAAGGAATGGCAAAAAATATTGTCGCTGTAACGCTGACGTTATGACAGCGACTTCTACATTGCCAGGTTGATCTAGCGTTCTTCCGCGTAGATATCGTTATGGATGGTTTCTTTAACGAACAGCATGCCGATGACGAACGTACCGACGGCAATCACGATTGGATACCACAGACCGTAATAGATATCGCCTTTGAACGCAACCAGCGCAAATGCCGTGGTCGGCAGCAGACCGCCAAACCAGCCGTTACCAATGTGATACGGCAGCGACATTGAAGTGTAACGGATACGGGTCGGGAACATCTCCACTAGCATCGCCGCAATCGGACCATACACCATGGTCACGTAGATGACCAGGATGAACAGCAGCAGCAGCACCATTGGCTTGTTGATTTGCGCCGGATCGGCCTTGCTTGGATAACCGGCACCCTTGATGTCGCCGGACAGCTCGGCAGAGAAGCTCTTGTCCTTGGCCCCGGCATCTTCTTTCGACAGACCTTTGGCATCGTACGAAGTCAGGGTTTTATCACCGATCTTGATCGTTGCCACGGAACCTGGCGCGCCAGCGACGTTTTCATAATTGACCGACATGGCAGACAGCTTGGCCTTGGCGATATCGCAGGAGGACGTGAACTTCTTGGTACCGGTCGGGTTGAACTGGAACTGACAGGTCGCCGGATCCGCAGTGACGATGACCGGTGCGCTCTTCAGTGCAGCTTCCAGGGCAGGATTGGCATAGTGGGTCAGGGCGGAGAAGATCGGGAAATAGGTCAGCGCGGCAATCAGGCAGCCCGCCATGATAATCGGCTTGCGGCCGATCTTGTCCGACACCGTACCGAAAATGACGAAGAACGGCGTGGCCAGCAACAGGGACAGGGCGATCAGGATATTTGCCGTTGCGCCGTCAACCTTCAGGGTTTGTGTCAGGAAGAACAGCGCGTAGAACTGACCGGTATACCAGACCACGGCCTGACCGGCGGTCAAACCAAGCAATGCCAGAATCACCAGCTTCAGGTTTCTCCATTCAGCGAATGCTTCGGTCAACGGTGCTTTCGAGACTTTGCCTTCAGCTTTCATCTTGGCGAATGCCGGCGATTCGGCCATTGACAAGCGAATCCAGACCGAGACGCCCAGCAAAATGACAGATACCAGGAACGGAATACGCCAGCCCCAGTCGGCAAATGCTTCTTCGCCGATCGAAGTCCGCACGCCCAGAATCACCAGCAGCGACAGGAACAAGCCGAGTGTCGCAGTGGTTTGAATCCAGGAGGTGAAAGCACCGCGTTTGTCATTCGGCGCATGCTCGGCGACATAGGTGGCGGCACCGCCATACTCGCCGCCCAGCGCCAGACCTTGCAAGATGCGCAAGGCGACCAGAATGACCGGTGCCGCGATGCCGATCGACTTGTAACTTGGCAAAATACCAACGATGAAGGTGGACGACCCCATGATCAGGATAGTGATCAGGAACGTATACTTGCGCCCAATCATGTCGCCCAGACGACCGAATACCAATGCGCCAAACGGTCGCACCAGAAAACCGGCGGCAAATGCCAGCAACGCAAAAATGAATGCCGTGTTGGGGTCGGTGCCGGCAAAGAACTGTTTAGCGATAATCGCTGCCAGCGAGCCGTATAAATAAAAGTCATACCACTCGAATACCGTGCCGAGGGATGAGGCCACAATGACTTTGCGCTCCTCCGACGTGATGCCGGGTGAAGCAAGTCCTCCGCCTGTCGCAATGCTGGTCGCCATGCTTGTCTCCTTAATTTATTGATGTTGTGTAGGGCAACTTTAAAATCTCAGATCTACTGCGCACCCGGGCCTCGGTATTGCCCTGCAGGCTTCGGCCTTGGGGAACGCCCGCTTTTTGCACGGGTCTGCACGAGTGGAGTGTGGGGCCGTAACCTTACGCAAGTCTTGCTTGAAACTTACAGAAACTTACAGGGTGGAAGTCTTTTGACGGTGGTGTTTGTTGTTACGTGCGCGCGTAAAGTGACACGAAAGGTGATGTTTTTGCCGCAGAAGGTGAGATTTTTGCCACGATAGTTGAGACTAGCACTTCGCAGAAGTGTCATTTTCGGTTGCTTGTTAAGCGGAAGCGTCATTTCGTCCGTATTGTTACGTGGCCTGCATAAGCAACTGACTAACGTGAGGCTGCTGATTGTCGATGAACTGGACTATGTCCCATTTACGGCGGTGGGTGCGAAATTGTTGTTTGAGGTCTTTAGCCGCCGTTATGAACGGGGCGCCACGCTGGTGCATCGAACTTGCCGTTTGACGAGTGGACCCGCGTCCTCGGATCGGAGCGCCTGACCGGTGCGTTGCTTGACCGGCTTTCCCGTCACGTTCACCTCCTGGAGATGAACGGCGAATCGTATCGATTGGCCACTAAACGCGGCGATAAATGGTTTCTGGACGAAGTCGTTCTGCCGATCAAGGGTCAGCATCATTACCTCTGGCGCGCAGTCGATCAAGATGGATTTACGCTCGATATTTTGATGCAGAGTCGGCGCAATCGACACGCTGCCAAGCGATTTTTCCGCATGCTGCTCAAAGGCTTGTACTACGTGCCTAGGGGAATCATCACCGACAAGGTGAAAAGTTACGCTGCGGCCAAGCGCGACATCATTCCCAATACCGAACATCGCCAGCACAAGGGGTTGAACAATCGATGTGAGGTGTCGCACCAACCGACCCGGCAACGGGAACGGCAGATGCGGCGATTCAAATCGCCTCGCCAGGTACAACGATTCCTGTCAGCGCATGCGCCGATCAACAATCTATTCCGCATCCGCCGCTTTCATGTCACCGCTTCAGCATACCGTGATGCACGTCAACAGGCATTTTCAATATGGCAGATGGCAAGTTGCGCCCACAATTATGGCAATGCGTAAAAATGCGACCAAACCCCAGCGAGCACGCCTGGAACGGGCAGACTGGCGCCACCGTAGACAAGCCGTTGGCGGTCTGATTTGTGGCGCATGTTTGACTTCGTATTTCATACGGGCGTGAAAGTAATCGCGCGGCGCCAGGATTAATATCCTGCATCAATCACCAAAAGCCAACAATCTCAATACGACAAGCAGGAAAAACCTGGACTTTGGCGGGCGCCGGATGATTGTCGCAGCGGTTTGACGCACCGAATAGAAAGTAGCAGTTGAATACTATAAGAGGAGATTATCCATGCATCCTGTTACCCCGATCGTGTCCATCCGCAACCTGAGCAAGTCGTTCCCGGGTGTGCGTGCGCTGGACAACTGTCAGTTCGAGCTGTTGCCGGGCGAGGTTCACGCGCTGATGGGTGAAAACGGCGCTGGTAAATCCACGCTGATGAAGGTGCTCTCGGGTGTTTACCAAAAGGACGCTGGCGAAATTCGCATCGACGGGCGCGCGGTCGACTTGCCAAGCCCGCGCGCCGCGCAGGCTCTGGGCATCGGGATCATTCACCAGGAGCTCCACTTGATGCCGCACCTGAGTGCTGCGCAAAACATCTTTATCGGTCGCGAGCCGCGCGGACGCTTCGGCCTGTTTCTCGACGAAGATGCCTCGAACCGGCAGGCCAGGGCCATCTTCGAGCGCATGCATCTGGACCTGGATCCGCGCACGCCGGTGGGCGAGCTCACGGTGGCCAAGCAGCAGATGGTGGAAATCGCCAAGGCCTTGTCCTTCGACTCGCGCGTGCTCATCATGGATGAGCCCACGGCCGCGCTGAACAACGCCGAAATCGAGGACCTGTTCCGCATCATCCGGCAACTGCAGTCGCATGGTGTGGGCATCGTCTATATCTCGCACAAGATGGACGAGCTGCGGCAAATCTCCGACCGCGTCACGGTGATGCGCGACGGCCAGTACATCGCCACCGTGCCTATGGCGTCCACGCCGATGGACACCATCATCGGCATGATGGTGGGGCGTCAGATAGACAACACCAAGCAACAGATCCCCGACACCTCGGGCAACGACATCGTGCTGGAGGTCAAGGGGCTGGAGCGGGGCTCGGCCATCAAGGACGTGAGCTTCACTTTGCGCAAGGGCGAAATTTTGGGCTTTGCCGGCTTGATGGGCGCGGGGCGTACCGAAGTTGCGCGCGCTATTTTTGGGGCCGACCTTATCGAGGCTGGCGAAATCCGGGTCCACGGCGTCAAGGTGTCGATCAAGTCGCCCAAGGACGCCGTAGCCCACGGCATCGGCTACCTGTCGGAAGACCGGAAACACTTCGGCCTGGCCACCGGGCTCGATGTCGAGACCAACGTCGTCCTGGCGAGCATGAGCAAGTTCCTTTCGCTCGGTATCTTTCTCGACCAAGCCGCGATCAAGGACGCGGCCGAAGGCTTCGTCAGGCAACTGAGCATCAAGACCCCGTCAATCCACCAACTGGTGCGGCTGCTGTCGGGCGGCAACCAGCAAAAGATCGTGATCGCGAAATGGCTGCTGCAGGATTGCGACATCCTGTTCTTCGACGAGCCCACGCGCGGCATCGACATTGGCGCCAAAAGCGAGATTTATAAGCTGCTCGATGCGCTGGCGGCACAAGGAAAGGCGATCGTGATGATCTCGTCGGAGCTGCCCGAGGTGCTGCGCATGAGTCATCGCATCCTGGTCATGTGCGAGGGCCGCATTACCGGCGAACTCCCGGTGCACGAAGCCTCGCAAGAAAAGATCATGCAATTAGCCACGCAGCGTGACAGCGCAATAACACACTAATCCAATAACTCAATGGAGACGACCATGGCAAACAACCCGAACCCCCTATCGCATGTAGCACCGCTCATGCCCCAGGCTCGCCCTGGCGCGCTCGCCATCCTCAAGGCCAGGATCTTCCAGCCCGCCACGCGACAGAAGCTGCTGGCCTTCGCCAGCCTGCTGGCGCTGATGATGTTCTTCAGCTTCGCCTCGCCCAACTTCCTGCAAACCGACAACATGGTCAGCATCCTGCAGTCCACGGCGGTCAACGGCGTGCTGGCAATTGCCTGCACCTTCGTCATCATCACCGCGGGCATCGACCTGTCCGTCGGTACGCTGATGACCTTTTGCGCCGTCATGGCCGGTGTGTTCCTTACCAACTGGGGTCTGCCGCTCTACGTCGGCATCTTTGCCGCGATCTTCTTCGGCGCGCTGTGCGGCTCGGTCTCGGGTGTGTTGATCGCCAAGCTCAAAGTGCCGCCCTTCATCGCGACCTTGGGCATGATGATGTTGCTCAAGGGGCTGGCGCTGGTGATCTCCGGCACCAAGCCTATTTATTTCAACGACACTCCGGGGTTCTCGGCCATCTCGCAGGACTCGCTGATCGGCAATTTTATTCCCGCCCTGCCGATTCCGAATGCGGTGCTGATCCTGTTTCTGCTCGCTATTGCGGCGGGCGTCGTTCTCAACAAAACCATGTTCGGCCGCTATACCTTTGCGCTGGGCAGCAACGAAGAGGCTGTGCGTCTCTCGGGCGTGAACGTCGACTTTTGGAAGATCGTCGTCTACACCGTCAGCGGTGCCATCTGCGGCATTGCCGGCCTCTTGATCGCCTCGCGGCTGAACTCTGCCCAGCCGGCGCTGGGTCAAGGTTACGAACTCGATGCGATCGCGGCGGTGGTCATCGGCGGCACTTCGCTGTCGGGGGGCAACGGCACCATCCTCGGCACTATCATCGGCGCGTTCATCATGAGCGTGCTGATCAATGGGCTGCGCATCATGTCGGTCGCCCAGGAATGGCAGACCGTGGTGACCGGCGTGATTATCATCCTGGCCGTCTACACGGATATTCTGCGGCGCCGCAGGCAGTGAGGGGCGCATCCAGCACTGCAGCTACGTCGTTTTACAACCACCCCAAAGGAGACTTGACATGATGAAAAGAAGAGTACTGAATATTGCCATCGGCCTGACGGCTGCCTTGGGCCTTAGCGGCGCAGCGCTGGCGCAGGAGACCTACATTCCCCTGATTTCGAAGGGCTTTCAGCACCAGTTTTGGCAAGCTGTGAAATCCGGGGCCGAGCAGGCGGCCAAGGACTTCCACGTGAAGGTCTCGTTCGAAGGCCCCGAATCGGAGACCATGGTCGACAAGCAAATTGACATGCTGTCGGCCGCGCTGGCCAAGAAACCCCAGGCCATAGGTTTCGCAGCGCTGGACAGCAAGGCAGCCCTGCCGTTGCTGAAGAAGGCGCAGGCGGCCAAGATTCCGGTCGTCGCCTTTGACTCGGGGGTGGATAGCGACATCCCCGTGACCACCGCCACCACCGACAACAAGGCGGCGGCGGCGATGGCGGCCGACAAGCTGGCCGAGTTGGTGGGCAAGGAGGGCGAAGTGGCGGTCGTGGCCCACGACCAGACCGGCCGCACCGGCGTCGATCGGCGTGACGGCTTCGTGGAACGCATGAAGGCCGCTTATCCAAAGATCAAGATCGTCAGCATCCAGTACGGCGGCGGCGACCAACTGAAGTCCACCGAGGTCACCAAGTCGATCCTGCAGGCCTACCCTCATCTCAAGGGCGCTTTCGGCACCAATGAAGGCTCGGCGATCGGCGTACTCAACGGCTGCAAGGAGATGAAGCGCAAGCTGGTGATTGTGGGTTTCGACTCCGGCAAACAGCAGAAAGACGCCATTCGGAATGGAAGCATGGCCGGCGCCATCACGCAGAACCCGGTGGGCATTGGCTACAAGACCGTGGAAGCCGCTGTGAAGACGCTCAAGGGCGAGAAGCAGCCCAAGGTGATCGACACCGGTTTCTACTGGTATGACAAGACCAACATCAACGACCCGAAGATCGCCAGCGTCCTTTATGACTGATCTTCCAAGCGAACGGCCGGTGCCCTAGATAGCCCGCGTCGTGAGTGCCAGCGCCGGTTAGTACCTGCCTGGCGCCGAATAGACTTCTAACGAAGGCGCGATTTTATCTCCAGGAAAATAGGGGAGGGGAGATCGCGCAAAATTAAACTAAAAGATATTTAACTGGCTTTGATCGAAGCCGCCCGGAGCGAACCATGCCACCAACCAGCCACCAGCAGGCTGCCAACACCCAAGCTGGTACTGCCCGGTTACCGCAATTTGTCAGCGCCGGTGAAGCGCTCACTGACTTGATTCGTACCGATGGCGATCGGTGGTTGAGCAAAACCGGCGGCGCCATTTGGAATGTCGCACGCGCAATGGCGAGTCTCGGCGTCTCTACCGGATTTGCCGGGGCAATCAGCCAGGACTGGTTTGGAGACTGCCTGTTTGCCGCTAGTCGCGCAGCCGGCCTCGATCTGCGATTTTTACAGCGCGTCGCGCGCCCGCCCTTGCTGGCTATCGTCTACGAAACCTCTCCGCCGCAATATAACTTCATCGGCGAGAACAGCGCCGATCTCGCCTTTGATTCCGCCAAATTGCCAGCGCACTGGCAATCTGCGGCGAAATGGGTGCATTTTGGCGGTATCAGCCTGACCCGCGCACCACTTGCCGGGATTCTGATCGCCTTGGCCGAAGAACTTAAACAAGCTGGCGTGCGGATCAGCTACGACCCTAATTTCCGCAACCTGATGAATGCGGAATACGATTCCGTGCTGAAGCGCATGGCGCAATTGGCCGACGTGATCAAGGTATCGGATGAGGACTTATGCGGACTATTCCGCACCGACAATCAGCACGCCGCACTCGATACATTGCGCAGCCTCAACCCCGATGCGGCCGTTCTGCTGACATTAGGCGCCCAAGGCGCGACGATGCTGGTCGACGACCGGCAGTGGCATGTGTCTCCTCCGTCCATCGAGATCGTCGATACCGTCGGCGCTGGCGATGCCGGTATCGCCGGACTGATTTACTCGCTGATTCAAGAGTCTCAGCAGACGCCACGCCCCGCCTCAGATATCAACTGGCTAAACCACTTGCGATTTTCGGTTGCTTGCGGTTCTGCTGCTTGCCTGAATGCCGGCGCCAAGCCACCACAGCTGGCACAAGTACATGCCTTACTAAAAAACATCTAACTCGAGTTGCACAAGACTCAAAAAACAGTGGTCAACCCCACATTTTTTACTTAGGAGATGAAATGAGAAAGTCTGTTTTGAAAACCTTGCCGCTGGCAAAGCCCCTCGCCGCTGCGGCAATACTCGCTTGCGCCTGTATCGGTCAGGCGCAAGCCCAAACCAATGTGACCATCTATGGCCGCGTCGTGGATGGCATCAATTACCAAAGCAATCAGGATACCGGTCGCGTCGATAGCAACGGCAAAGCCATCGTTGGCGGCAAATGGGGCGTCGACGGCAATGTCTGGGGCACCAGCATGTTCGGCTTCAAGGGCACTGAAGACCTGGGCGGCGGGCTCAGCGCGCTGTTCCTTCTGGAAAACGGCTTTGACGGCAGCACCGGCACCGTGAATGGCGGCTCCGGCCTGTGGACGCGGCGTTCTTTGGTCGGCCTGAGCGGTGGTTTCGGTACTCTGAAAATAGGTCGGGATTTAACCCTTCCCAGCGACGTGGTCTGGAATCTGGATTCAGGCGGCCAACAAGGAATGGGCACCGCCACTCTGGTAAAGGGGCGCAACTGGCCAACCTACAATAACGAAATCGACTACACCACGCCAAACCTGGGCGGCTTCACCGCACAAGGCGTGTATGGCATGGGTGAAGTGGCCGGCTCGACCAAAAAAGGCAGCACGGGCGGGCTCTCTCTGGCTTACGTACAACCGAGCTACGAGTTGCGGGCGATGTACGACTTTGCGAATGACGCCAACGGACAATACTCGTCCCTGTTTCAATATTCGAAAGAGTTGACTCTCGGCGGCACTGTCACCATCGATAAGCTGAAGCTGTTTGCCGGCTACGAACATCTATCGGCACCCGCCGTGATCGCCAGCCAAGGCAATCCCGACAAGGCTAACCAGTTCTGGCTCGGCGCCAACTATCAACTCAGTCCGGCGCTGACGCTGATCGGCGGCGCGTATCACGTCAAGCTCAATCAGCACAGCGGCACTGCCAACCTGTTCATGCTCGGCACCAATTACAGCCTGTCCAAGCGCACCCTGCTGTATGCAAGCATCGGTACCGTACGGAATAGCGCGCTCACCAGTTTTGCCGTTGAAACCGGCACTGGTGCACCTGGCGTCAACCAGAACGCGTTCTACTCGGGTATAAGTCACACGTTCTAAACGGCAATCTGCACTATCTTGAAATTGTGCCGATTAATGGCAGTAGCGAGACGTCCCCAGGTAACTCCCTGTTTGCCCATTCGTATTTGAGTGGGCTTTTTTTTCGAGGGAGGAAAGCGTATTCAGTTTCAGGGGGCAGCGAAATCGCTCGCCCAAAGTTGGTGCTCTGATTTGTGGCGCATGTTTGATTTCGTATTTCAATACCGGCGTGGACGTAATTGCGCGGTGCCAGGATTAATATTCTGTCTTTGTGGTTTTTGAAGGAGAGTCAAAATGGATGACGTCGTTATTGTAGCCGCAGGCCGTACTGCGGTAGGTAAATTTGGCGGCGGCATGGGCGTGGCACTGGCGGTGGAACGCTACTAGTTCGCAGCGCGATTCTTATCTCGATTCAGTATTCAACATGACCAAACCGCTGTGCGACGGCATGGTCGAGCGCGGCTGGGGGCGGATCATCAACATCTCGTCGGTGAATGGGCAAAAAGGCGCGTTCGGACAAAGCAACTACGCGGCCGCCAAGGCCGGCATGCATGGCTTCACCAAGGCGCTGGCGCTGGAAGTGGCGCGCAAGGGCGTGACGGTGAACACCATTTCGCCTGGTTATATCGGCACCAAGATGGTCATGGCGATTGCGCCGGACATACTTGACTCCAAGATCATTCCGCAGATTCCGATGGGGCGTCTGGGCAAGCCGGAGGAAGTCGCCGGCCTGGTCGCCTATCTGGCGGCGAATGAGGCCGCGTTTGTGACCGGGGCGAATATCGCCATCACCGGTGGGCAGCACATGTACTAGGCGCACTTTCTTGCCTTACCGTTGTTTGTTATTTCATTATTTATTATTGAAGGAAACACATGCTTAAGGGTATCGATCCATTGCTGTCGCCGGAGTTGCTCAAGATCCTGTGCGAAATGGGGCATGGCGATGAGGTCGCGGTGGTCGACGCCAACTTCACCGCCGAATCGTTAGGGCGAGGCAAACCCATCGTCCGACTGCCCGGCAGCGATCTGCAGCGGGCATGCGCGGCGGTGCTGACGGTGTTTCCGCTGGACGCTGCCGTTGCCCGGCCGGTCGCTTACATGAAGGTGTCCGACACGCCCGACGGCTACACGTCGGCGCTGCAGTCATCGGTGATTGTGCTGCTGGAGGCGGGCCGTTTGGCCGCACCCGGGCAATGCGAAGCGGTCGAGCGGTTCAGCTTTTACGAACGCGTCAAGCAAGCCTACGCGATCGTGCAAACCGGTGAGATGCAAACTTACGCAAACTTCATTTTTAGGAAGGGTGTCATTAATTAACAAAGATAATAGGCCCTAAAAAGCCCGCACTCTTGTCGCCGGAACGTTTTCTTCATGCCCTCTCGTCTCTAGGTAACGGCTCGGTACACATCCGGTGTAGCGTTTGAAAACGGTGGAAAAATATTGCGAACTTGAAAAGCCGAGCATAAAAGCCATATCGGTTACCGGCATCCGCTTTTGTTCCAGCAGTTGACAGGCCTGCTGCACTTTGTGGCGAATCATGAACTCGGCAGGCGGCAGGCCCGCCTCCCGGCGGAAGCGGCATTTGAACTGGGGCAGTGAGAGCCCGACCAGAGCGGCCAATTCTTCCAACCCGATATCGTCTTGCTCGCTCTGGTGAATATAGTCTATGCATTTCTGGATGCCCGCGCTGGTGGCCTGCACCGGCGCAGCGCTGGCCGCATGCAAGACATGCATGACGTAATTGCGTAGATGATTTTCTATATACAACTGGATCTGAAGCGTACGCGGCTGCTGTAAAAAAACGAGACATTGCTCCAGATCGTGCTGGGCCGCCGGTGAAATTCGGAAGTGGCGCATGGCAAGCCCGCAGAGTGCAGACTGCAGCGCGGCGGCGCTGCTTGTAGACAAGCCGAGGAAATTATCCATCTCAAGCAGATGCAACTGAAGCCAATACAATTCCCCTTTCTCTTCTGGGTGGCCAGCGCTATCGTGCCGCTCCCCAGGAAAGGTAATGAACACCTCGCCGCTTTCGATCGTGTATTTGTCTTCATCGACACGGTAAGTCTGTTGTCCGCGCACCAGCAGCGAGATTTCCATCGCATCGGCATGGACATGCGGCGGCAATCCCGGCTGTGCCGTCAGATAGCGGTAATGCCCCAGCGAGCGTAGACCCGGAACGGACAGCGTAGCCCCACTGTATTCAAGGCGTTGGCGGTCTGATTTTTGGCTCATGTTTGATTTCCATTTCAATAACTGTGTGGAAGTAATCGCGCAGCAGCAGGTTGAATATTTTTTATCAGAAAGCAAAGTTTCCGCACCTATGGCATAGCCATGAGGTGGAAGTCGGAGGTAAGTTAATTAATAAAGGCATTTGATTTATTAATGAAGAATATATTCCGAATCGAGATCGCGGTAAAGCGTTTATCGACACAACTTGATCGATATTTTTATGTGTTGTCGTTTACTGCTGCTTTTGTTGCATTAAGCCTACGTCCGGAACGGACGGCCTGGCTCGCTTGCAGAGACGCTGTTGGCCTCCTGATTTGCGGTAAATGTTTGATTTCGTATCTCAATACGGGCGTGGAAGTAATCGCGCGGCGCCCGGATTAATATTCGGCAGAAGAATGGTTTGCATAAAAGAGAGACGACTGATGCGTAACAACTGGTGGCGGGGCGCTGTGATTTATCAGGTCTACCCACGCAGCTTTGCGGATGGCAATGGCGACGGTCTGGGCGATTTGCCGGGCCTGACGGAAAAACTCGGCTACATTGCGGCGCTTCCGCGAAGGAGACCACGACACACGCGTACGGACAGGAATCCATTTGTCGATCAACGGCATCGCCGCCGGATTGCGCAATAGCGGCTGACACCCGCAGATGTTTTAAAAAATATAGCGAGCCAACCCACTTTTTCGGACTTTCATCATGACTATTCGCGTTGCAATCAATGGCTATGGCCGCATCGGCCGCAATGTTCTTCGGGCCCACTACGAAGGCGGCAAAAAAAATGACATCCAGATCGTCGCGATCAACGACCTCGGAAATGCCGAAACGAATGCCCATCTGACGCGCCACGATACCGTCCACGGCAAGTTCCCAGGCACTGTCACGGTCGAAGGCGACACCATGATCGTCAACGGCGACCCGATCAAGGTCTTCGCTGAGCGCAATCCGGCCCTCATCCCCTGGGGCGAGCTGAACGTCGACATCGTGCTGGAATGCACCGGCTTCTTCACCACCAAGGAAAAAGCCTCGGCCCACCTGGCCGGCGGCGCGAAAAAAGTCATCATCTCGGCACCGGGCGGCAAGGACGTGGACGCCACCATCGTGTACGGCATCAACCACGGCGTGTTGAAGGCGACTGACACCGTCATTTCCAACGCCTCCTGCACCACCAACTGCCTGGGCCCACTGGTCCAGCCTTTGCACGCGAAAATCGGCCTTGAAACCGGCCTGATGACGACCATCCACTCGTACACCAATGACCAGGTATTGACCGACGTGATGCATGAAGACCTGCGCCGCGCCCGTTCCGCCACCCATTCGATGATCCCGGCCAAGACCGGCGCTGCTGCGGCGATCGGTCTGGTGTTGCCGGAACTGAACGGCAAGCTGGACGGTTTTGCGATCCGCGTGCCGACCATCAACGTATCGATCGTCGATCTGTCGTTCATCGCCGCACGCGACACGACGGTCGAGGAAGTCAACGCGATCATGAAGGAAGCATCGGAAAACGGTCCGTTGAAGGGCATCCTGGAATACAACACGGAGCCACTGGTATCAGTTGATTTCAACCACAACCCGGCATCGAGCTCGTTTGACGCGACGCTGACCAAAGTGTCCGGCCGTCTGGTCAAGGTCTCGTCCTGGTACGACAACGAGTGGGGCTTCTCCAACCGCATGCTGGATACCACTGTTGCACTGATGGCGGCGCAATGAGCATGCAATTCATACGCTTAAGCGATTTAGCTATGCACAACCAGCTGCAGGGAAAACGTGTCTTTATCCGCGCCGATCTTAACGTGCCGCAGGACGATGCCAGCAACATCACGGACGACACCCGCATACGCGCTTCGGTCCCCGCGATCCGGCTAGCACTGGAGGCTGGCGCTGCCGTCATGGTCACTTCCCATCTCGGGCGCCCGACTGAAGGCGCGTTCAAACCGGCGGACTCACTTGCGCCGATCGCAGACAGGCTTTCTACATTGCTCGGCTTGCCTGTCGAACTCAAGCAGAACTGGGTCGATGGCGTGACCGTCGCTCCGGGCCAGCTAGTATTGTTAGAGAACTGTCGCGTCAATAAAGGCGAGAAAAAGAACAGCGATGAGCTTGCGCAAAAGATGGCAAAGCTGTGCGATATCTATGTCAATGATGCCTTTGGCACGGCGCATCGCGCAGAAGCGACTACCCACGGCATGGCGAAATATGCGCCCGTCGCCTGTGCCGGTCCGCTGCTGGCGGCAGAACTCGACGCGCTAGGCAAGGCCCTGGGGCAACCGGCGCGGCCCTTGATTGCCATCGTTGCCGGCTCCAAGGTCTCGACCAAACTCACCATACTGGAATCGTTGGCAGACAAGGTCGACTATCTGATTGTCGGTGGCGGTATTGCGAATACCTTCATGCTGGCAGCCGGCCACAACATCGGCAAGTCTTTGGCCGAACCGGACCTGGTCGACCAGGCGAAGGCGATTATCGCCCTGCTGGCTAAGCGCGGCGCCTCGGTTCCCATCCCGTTTGACGTGGTCTGCGCAAAGAACTTCTCTGCCGACGCAATCGCGACATTAAAGGATCTCAAGGACGTCGCTGACGACGACATGATTCTCGACATCGGTCCGCGCACCGCGGTTCAGTTTGCGCAGCAGATCGCCCAGGCCGGCACTATCGTATGGAACGGTCCGGTCGGCGTGTTCGAATTCGACCAGTTCGGCCAGGGAACGAAAGCCATCGCGCAAGCCATTGCCGAATCCCCGGGCTTTTCGATCGCAGGCGGGGGCGATACCGTCGCCGCGATCGCAAAGTACGACATTACCGACAAGGTCGCCTATATCTCGACCGGGGGCGGGGCCTTCCTGGAGTTCCTCGAAGGAAAGATCCTGCCTGCGGTAGAGGTATTGCTAGAACGTGCTCGTTAACTTCTTCATTCCACCAATTTCGGAGAAAGACACGACTTCGCGTCGGTGTCACCCATCATGCATAGAGCCACCAAAATAGTTTCCACCGTCGGACCTGCTTCAAGCGACCTGACCACACTTACCCGCATGATTGCGGCCGGGGTGGATGTGGTACGCCTGAATTTCTCGCACGGCAAGGCGCAGGACCACATCGATCGCGCCAACCTGGTACGTCAGGCGGCAGCCGCCTGCGGGCGGGAAGTTGCCATCATGGCCGATTTGCAAGGGCCTAAAATCCGGGTCGGCAAGTTCGAGAACGGCCAGATTGAATTGCAAGATGGCGCTCGATTCATCCTCGATGCCGCCTGCGAACTGGGTAATCAGGAGCGTGCCGGCCTCGACTATAAAGAACTGCCGCGCGACCTGAAGCCAGATGATGTCCTGCTACTCAACGATGGCCTGATCGTGCTGGTGGTCGACAAGGTGATCGGCAGCGCGATCCACACCACGGTGCAAGTCGGCGGCGTGCTTTCCAACAACAAGGGCATCAACCGCCAAGGCGGCGGCCTGTCGGCGCCCGCACTGACGGCCAAGGATATGGAAGACATCAAGACGGCGATGAGTTTCCAGGCCGATTATGTTGCAGTGTCGTTCCCGAAAAATGCAACCGACATGGAAATGGCGCGGCAACTGGCCAACATCGCCGGCGAGGCGTATCGCCACAAGCCACTGATGATCGCCAAGATCGAGCGCGCCGAGGCGATCCCGGTATTGCAGGAAATCATCGATGCTTCCGACGGCATCATGGTGGCCCGTGGCGACCTGGCGGTGGAAGTCGGCAACGCCGCGGTACCCGGGCTGCAGAAGCGCATGATAAAAATGGCGCGCGCATCCAACAAGCTGACGATTACAGCGACGCAAATGATGGAGTCGATGATCGTCAATGCCATCCCGACGCGGGCCGAAGTGTCGGACGTCGCCAATGCGGTCCTGGATGGCACCGATGCGGTGATGACGTCGGCAGAAACCGCGTCGGGAAAATATCCGATTGAAACCGTCACCGCAATGGCTGCCATTTGCCTCGAAGCGGAAAAATCGGATGTCTGCAAGCTCGATGCCGATTTCCTGAATCTCACCTTCACCCGTATCGATCAATCGATTGCGTATGGCGCGTTGTTTACGGCCTACCATCTGCGGGTCAAGGCGATTGCGGCATTGACCGAATCCGGCTCGACCGCGCTCTGGATGAGCCGCAACAACATCGACATCCCGATTTTTGCCATTACGTCAAGTCTTGCCACGCAACGCAAGGTCGCCTTGTACCGCAATGTGCGCACGCTGGGGGTGGTGCCATCGCATGACAGCGAAGAGGTGTTGAAGGCGACTGAAGCATTGCTGCTGGCAAAAGGGATCGTCCAGAACGGCGACCTGATCGTGGTCACCTGGGGCGATCCGATGGGGCAAGTCGGCGGCACCAATGCATTGAAGATCATGCGCATCAACGAGCGCTGATCCGTGCGCATGATCACTATTTCTCTTTTAACCGACTAACAGGAAATTATATTTATGAGTGCCATCGTTGACGTCATCGGCCGCGAAATCATTGATTCGCGCGGCAATCCAACTGTCGAATGCGACGTCCTGCTGGAATCCGGCGTGATGGGCCGCGCATCGGTACCATCCGGTGCCTCGACTGGCTCGCGTGAGGCAATCGAATTGCGCGACGGCGATAAAAACCGTTACGGCGGCAAGGGCGTGTTGACTGCTTGCGAGCATATCAATACCGAAATTTCCGAAGCGATCATGGGCCTGGATGCCAACGAACAAGCGTTCCTGGACCGCACTCTGATCGATCTCGACGGCACTGAAAACAAGGGGCGTCTAGGCGCGAATGCCATGCTGGCAGTCTCGATGGCGGTCGCTAAAGCGGCTGCTGAAGAAGCCGGCTTGCCACTCTACCGTTATTTCGGCGGCAGCGGCGCGATGCAGATGCCGGTGCCGATGATGAACGTCATCAACGGCGGTGCGCACGCTGACAACAACCTCGATATTCAAGAGTTCATGATTATCCCGATCGGCGCGCCCAGCTTCCGCGAAGCGATTCGCTACGGTGCTGAAGTATTCCACGCACTGAAGAAAATCCTGCACGATAAAGGCTTGGCCACGTCGGTTGGCGATGAAGGTGGCTTTGCACCATCGGTTTCCAGCCACGAAGAAGCGATCAAGCTGATCATCCAGGCGATTGAAGCCGCAGGTTACGAGCCAGGTACGCAAATCGCGTTGGGTCTGGATTGCGCTGCGAGCGAATTCTACAAAGATGGTAACTACGTCCTGGCCGGCGAAAACATGACGTTGACCGGTGCCCAGTTCACTGGCTTGCTGGCATCGTGGTGCGACAAATATCCTATCATCAGCATCGAAGACGGCATGGCCGAAAACGATTGGGATGGCTGGAAGCTGCTGACCGAAACACTCGGCAAGAAAATTCAGCTGGTCGGTGATGACCTGTTCGTCACCAATACCAAGATCCTGCGTGAAGGCATCCAGAAAGGCATCGCCAACTCGATCCTGATCAAGATCAACCAGATCGGTACGCTGACGGAAACCTTTGCAGCGATTGAAATGGCAAAACGCGCCGGCTACACTGCCGTGATTTCGCATCGTTCGGGCGAAACCGAAGATTCGACCATTGCCGATATCGCGGTCGGTACCAATGCCTTGCAGATCAAGACCGGCTCGATGTCGCGCTCGGACCGCATGGCGAAATACAACCAGTTGCTGCGCATTGAGGAAGATCTGGGGGACATCGCCAGCTATCCGGGCCGTGATGCATTTCAACAGATGTAATTAACTCCATACAACGACTCACTATCATTATAAAAAATGTATAAAATTGTACTGATGCGCCACGGCGAATCCACGTGGAATCTGCAAAACCGTTTCACCGGTTGGACTGATGTTGAACTCACCGAGAAAGGCGTTGCGGAGGCGCGCCAAGCTGGTCGCCTTTTGAAGGAGGCTGGCTTTACATTCGACATCGGCTACACATCGGTCTTGAAGCGCGCGATCCTGACATTGCAGCTCGCGTTGCATGAAATGGACCAGGTGGGGCTGCCGGTGACACACGACTGGCGAATGAACGAGCGCCACTACGGCGCACTACAGGGGCTGGATAAGGCCGAGACTGCCTACAAATACGGCGAGGAGCAAGTGCTGATCTGGCGCAGGAGTTACGATACTTCGCCGCCACCTCTGGAGGTCCAAGACGTGCGGACCTCATATGACGACCCACGCTATTCCTCGCTGACGCGGGACCAGATACCACTGACCGAATGTCTGAAGGATACGGTTGCGCGCGTAATGCCTGCTTGGGAACAGGAGATTGCGCCAGCGATCCGCTCCGGAAAGCGCATCCTAATTTCGGCACACGGAAATAGCCTGCGCGCGCTCATCAAGAGCTTGGATGGAATCAACGATACTGATATCGTAAATCTGAACATTCCCAATGGTCAGCCGCTTGTATATGAGTTAGATAAAAACCTAAAACCGATCAAGAGCTATTACCTCGGCGACCACGCGGTCATCGCTGCGGAAGAGAAGTTTGCAGTCAGCCAATATAAATAAGCGTTGTTGCACGGCTACCGTTGAAGTTCAGTAAAATATGATCGATTCTGACAATCCTTATCGAGCTATGCCCAACAAGTACAACGCCAAACTCCGTCACCACATACGGATGATGAAGTACAAGGTGAGTAAACTGTGCTGCGTATGATGCTGAGCCTAAGGGGCGAGGCAGCCTGACCTGGGCTGCCGGAAATCGCTGACCCACCCGCATGCTTCGAGAACAACGACCCAATGCGGGATTGCAGAGGTTCGATATGGGTCAGTCAAAAGCAGCACCGTCGGTCAAATTCGAGCTAGCGGCAACGGTAGCCATCGGATTTGCAGGAGCGGTTTTATTAGCGAACCGTCAAGCGCCTAATTCCCCAATTTCATTCGAAATATGCTTAAAAAGCAGGGTTTCCAGAAAATCTCATCTTTCGTGGCGGAACCGCAGAAAATCTCAACTTCTCTGTCAAATCGCCTCATCTTCTTTGGCAAAACTGCCGCTAAGTCATTGATTCCGGCAATTTCCAGTTTCGCCTTTCGTGTCACTCTACGCGAGCGTAAAGTGACACGAAAGGTGCGTTTTTTGCCTCGATAGATGAGATTGGTTTTAAGCCGAGGTGGGGGGATTCATTGGATCTGCTTTGCAGATCAGATCACTGAGGCGCCCGTGTGGCATGACTGGCGTCGATAGGACAAGTGACGTCGTTATAGTTCCGTATCTACCCAGCTTGTCGATAATGACCTCGAGTTCGTCAGGTGATCTGGCAAGCACCTGCAGCACGTAACTATCCGAGCCAGTCACGCGATTGACCTCGATCACGTTCGCGGTTTCTTTAAAAATCTTCACTAATTTGGTTCCTTGCTCAGCATTCGCACCGATGCGAACAATCGCTTTGATGGGAAAACCAAGCTTCTTCCAATTTACCTCTGCCGTGAATCCTTCAATGTACCCACGTTCGCGTAGTTTTCGAATACGCTCGGCGCATGCAGGTCCGGTTAAGTTTACTTCAGCCGCCAATGTTTTGAACGGAACGCGAGCATCTTGCATCAGCAAAGCCAGAAGCCGGAGGTCGGTTTCATCGGTTAAGTTTTTATCGACATTGGCTAACATAATTAAAGTAATTTTGTGATTGAGCTAACTATATTAAAGCATTCTCCTTATTTTATGGTGAGAAAATATAGTCCTTCCTAGACACCATATCGGAGATTAGATTGGAAAAAGTTCAAACCGCCGGATTTGCATTTGTGGAATTCGTTTCATCTGCGCCATCTGAATTGACAGCTTTGTTTGGGCGTCTTGGCTTTTCACCATACGGACAATCAACTGACGGCGCACTCCTCATGATGCAAGGAGAGGCGGCGTTTGTGGTCAACGGGCGGCCAAACCATTTTCAACAAAAACATGGCGCGTCAGTGAGAGCCATCGGTATTCGTGTAGATAATGCCGCGCAAGCCGTGCAGCAAGCACTTGAGGGGGGCGCTACTCTCGCTGATCCGTCGCGTGAGGGCGACTTTGTCGTGAATGCCCCAGCCATTCTTGGTATCGGCGATAGCCTTGTTTACTTTATCGATTTCGATCCTCGTACGGCGTTCGACGCAGCGCCTTCAGCGGGAACGGTTGTCCAAGCTACTAACGCAAGCGTCGTTGCCATTGATCACACGTCGAATATCGTTCATCCATCGAACCTGGACAAGTGGGCCGATTTTTACAAGAACTCTTTTGGCTTCACCGAAAAACAATATCTTGAGGTGAAGGGCAAAGTATCCGGCATGCGAGCGCGTTCAATGGTCAGCCCTAATGAAAAGGTATCGATACCAATCGCTGCAGCAGCTTACGACAGTGAGGGGGTACTCAATCAAAACGACGAATTTATCCGCGATTACGGTGGCGAGGGCATTCAGCATATCGCCCTGCTCACCTCCGACATCGAGGCGACGATTGCGTTTTTGAGCGGCAACAACATTGCATTCATGGAGCCGCCTTCGGCCCACTATTACAACGGACTCGCTGCGCGTTTGCCTGGTCATCAGCTCGACGTACAGCGGCTCGCGCAGCAAGGCATTCTCGTTGACGGGAAAGATGCTGAGCGCATGTTGCTGCAGCGCTTTACACGCAGGCAGATCGGGCCGATTTTTTTCGAACTGATTGAACGCCGTGGCGAAGATGGATTCGGGCAGGGAAATTTCAAGGCTCTGTTTGAATCGCAGGAGCACGATCAACAACAACGCGGATCTCTCACTATTTAGTTTTCTTTTACCAATCTACTGGAGAACATGATGCACCAGAACAAAACGACAATCGCGCTTTCAAATCCTCATCCGGTTTTCGGCAGCACGGAAGTGTTCCAGAAATTTAATTACGCACCGGCAGTAGCTGCCGGTGGGCTGTTGTTTGTTGCAGGTCAAGTCGGCATTCGCTCAGATGGCGTAGTACCCGAAAGTGTTGAGGAACAAATAGACCTCGCATTCAAAAGACTCGAAGCGATTTTGGGCGAAGCGGGGCTGGGCTGCGATGACATCGTCGAGCTTGTTAGCTATCACGTCGACGTGAACACGCAATTAACGGCATTTCTGGAAATCAAAGATAAGTACATCCGCGAACACGCACCGGCATGGACGATTGTCGGCGTTGCGGCACTTGCCCGCCCAACACTTCTTATTGAAATCAAGGCTGTTGCGGCCCTGAAAAAGTGATCGGAATCAATCTATGAGCAAAGTATTCGCATCCCAGGCAGACCTGGAAGAAAAGAAGGTGACATTCACCCAGCTTTCCGAAAATACCTATGCCTACACTGCGGAAGGGGATCCAAATTCAGGCGTCGTAATCGGCGACGACGGCGTATTGATCGTCGACGCGACTGCCACTCCGGCAATGGCGCAAGATCTCATCGCAAAGATTCGCTCGGTGACGGATAAGCCAATTAAGTATGTGGTGCTGTCGCACTACCATGCGGTACGCGTTCTTGGCGCCTCGGCCTATCTTACCGAGGGTGCCCAGCAGATCATCGCCAGTCGCGGCACTTACGAGATGATCGTTGAACGTGGCGAACAGGACATGCAGTCCGAAATCGCGCGCTTTCCGCGACTTTTCGCGGGTGTGGAGAGTGTTCCAGGATTGACTTGGCCAACGCTCGTTTTCGAACGGGAAATGACGTTGTGGATGGGCAAACTCGAAGTGCGGATCGCGCACATAGGTTCGGGACATACGAAGGGCGATACGGTTGTCTGGCTACCATCGCAAAAGGTCTTGTTTTCCGGCGACCTGGTTGAGTATGACGCAGCCTGCTACTGCGGTGATGCACAACTTGAACAGTGGCCTGTGACGCTTGAAGCACTGCGCGACTTCGGCGCCGAAAAACTCGTGCCGGGTCGAGGACCTGCACTGCTTTCAGCCTCAGATGTGAACAAGGGCATCGACTACACCAAAGATTTCGTTACAACCCTGCTGCAGAGTGGTCGCGATGCCGTTGAACTGAAACTTGATCTAAAAGGAGCAATGGCGCATACACGCAAATTGATGGATCCGAAGTTCGGTCATGTTTTCATCTATGAGCATTGCTTGCCGTTCGATGTTTCACGTGCCTTCGACGAAGCGAGCGGCATTGCGCATCCACGCATTTGGACCGCACAACGCGACAAGGAAATGTGGGCAGCATTGCAAGACTGAAAGGTGGCAAGCCGGGATCAAACTTTGTGCACTGCCGGGCACAAGGCTTTAGTCCGACCATCCCTCCAGGGCGTCATTCTTCACTGCCAAGATTTCAACCGGAGCAAAAATGATCATGTCAAATTTCGAACCTGTCGTGACAGCTATAACTGAACGCTACCGTCAGTGGATGCAAGCCATCCGTGAGCGGGATCTCGAGACCATCATTTCAATCTATGCAGATCATGCTACCTACATGCCTCCCGGTAGGGCAAAAGCCAGTGGCCAGGAGGTTTTGCGTAGCGTTTGGAACACGTATCTCCAGCGCAAGGATTTTGTCGCTGAGTACACCCCTGATATCCATGTTTCGCAGTCCGGCGATATGGCGTACGACATCGGCCACTACAAGATCAGCATGACGAAAGATGAGGGGCCCATTACCTTGTCAGGAAAATATGTGGTGGTGTGGGAATTGATCGACGGAACATGGAAGGCAGTGGTGGATATCGACAACGACAATGGGCCTACAGAGTCAATTGCGGCCTGATGCAGCAATAAAGCTTACGTAATTATGATCACCTGATCACGGTGTTCCAGTAGCTATGCACTTTTATAATTATTAGGAGACGTTCATGCAGTTCAAGACAAAAATGATTCCACTGGCTGGCGCAATTGCTTTGGCTGTGGCAGGTATGGCCTCAGCCGAGGAACAAATCGTCAGGATCGCCCACGTTGGTCCGATCACCGGCGCGATTGCTCACCTGGGCAAGGACAATGAAAACGGCGCCCGCATGGCGATCGATGATTTGAATGCCAAAGGCACCATGATCGGCGGCAAAAAAGTCCATTTTGAATTGGCGGCGGAAGATGATGCCGCCGATCCCAGGCAAGCAACCTCGGTTGCCCAGAAACTGGTCGATGCCCACGTCAATGGCGTCATCGGTCACATGACCTCGGGCACCTCGATCCCAGCGTCGAAGATCTATTACGAGGCCGGGATCCCGCAAATCTCGCCATCGGCAACCAACCCGAAATACACCCAACAAGGCTATAACACCGCTTTCCGCGTGGTTGCCAACGATGGCCAACTGGGTGGCACACTGGGTCGTTACGCAGTCGAAAAACTGCATGCCAGGAACATCGCCGTGATCGATGACCGTACCGCCTACGGTCAAGGGGTTGCGGAAGAGTTCACCAAAGGCGCAAAGAAAGATGGCGCCAACATCGTCGCAACACAGTTCACCACCGACAAGGCGACCGACTTCAGCGCCATTCTGACCGCGATCAAAGCCAAGAACCCGGATCTGGTGTTCTTCGGCGGTATGGATGCGGTTGCAGGCCCAATGCTGCGCCAGATGAAACAACTCGGGATCAAAGCCAGGTTCATGGGCGGCGATGGTATCTGCAACCCCGCGCTGACACAACTGGCTGGCGATGCAATCGGCGAAGGCCAAGTCGTTTGCGCCGAAGCTGGTGGGGTTTTAGAGGTTGACAAGAAGAGCGTGGAGAATTTCAAGATCGCATACAAGAAAAAATTCAACGTGGATCCATTAGAGTACGCACCGTACGTGTACGATTCCGTCAATGCGATGGTGGCCGCCATGCAGAAGGCAAACTCGGCTGATCCGGCGAAGTATCTGCCTGAACTGGCCAAGGTCCATTACAAAGGCGTGACCGGCCTGATCGCTTTTGATGCCAAAGGTGATATCAAAGACGGCGCACTGACGCTGTATACCTACAAAGGTGGCGCACGCGTTCAAATCGCTGTTGTCAAGTAATTCAACATCAGCAAACGAAAGGCGTCCGATATTCATATAACCAGCTTCCCGCACGCCGCGTAAAAGCGGTTCGGGACTGGTTATGGACGAGCAGCAGCACCATGCCGATCCGGAATTGAAAATGGCCCATCTATGAATTGGAACAGGAATGCTACACAGACAATCGTATGCCGCTTTAAGGGAAAAGTATGCAAGCGGCGAGATCTCGCCCGTAGATGTCGCGCTCTCAGCATTGAATCATGCTGAGGAGGTGAACCGGAAGTTCAATGCTTTTGCGCTCATTGATCGAGACCGTGCTTTGTTCGACGCAGAACAATCGGCGAAGCGTTGGAAAGCAGGACGGTCAAATAGCTTGTTGGATGGGATGCCCATCACTGTCAAAGAGTTTGCCTCCGTCGCAGGATGGCCAATTCGCCGCGGCTCCCTGTTGAGCTCTCCGCTTCCCGCCAGCGATAATGCGGTGTTCGTTTCGAGGCTGATTGAAGCTGGAGTCGTTTTTATTGGCAAGACACGTGCGCCAGAGTTTAACTGGAAAGGCGTCACGGATAGCCCGGGTTTTGGCATTACGTCGAATCCAGTGGATGCGCGACTGACGCCGGGCGGAAGCAGCGGAGGCTGCGCTGCCGCAGTGGCGGCAGGTGTGGTCCGCGTCTCCATTGGTAGCGACGCCGGTGGATCTGTCCGGATCCCCGCAGCATTTACCGGAACTATCGGATTGAAACCGACGTTCGGTCGTATTCCTTTAACGCCATTTCCCAGTACCTTCTTTAACGTAGTGCACACAGGTCCTATTGCTGCAAGCATGACCGATCTGTCTGAAGTGTTGAGCGTCATTGCGGGCCCTACCGGGCAGGACTGGAGCTCGGTGGGGATGGGAGCGCTGAATGCGCCAGGTTCTACGCCCCAAAAGCTGAAGATCGGCTTGTTAACCCCGGAACAATGGAATGATAGTGACGATTCGGTCAAGCAAGGCATGAGCGAAATGCTGAGCATCCTCAGGCAAGGGGGATTTTCAGTACCAGAAGTTGCATACGACGTCAAAGCGGCATCGAAGACAGGTGAGTTCTTATATCGAATGGGTTGCGTCGCCACCATCAAAAATGTACCTGAGAAAGACCGGAGCCAGATCGATCAAGGTCTTCTGCGATTCGTTGAGAAAGCGCAGCACTCAGGATTACAAGAGGTACTTAGTGCACTGCGGGCGCGCGATGAGCACTCTGTCAAGCTAGGAGCTCTCTTTGACGATGTGGACGTCCTGATGCTACCGACGATGCCCATCCCGGCATTCGAGGCTGGCAAGAACGTTCCGTCTGGCTGGAAGAGCGACGACTGGATGTCTTGGAATCCTTACACCCCGGCATTCAACCTGACTCACGCCCCTGCACTTTCCTATCCCATTTGGCCCGCAGGATTTCGGCTGCCGATTGGCGTGCAGTTTGTTGCATCAAAGGCGCGCGAAGATGTGTTGATTTCACTTGGCTCCTGGCTCGAGGAGCGAGTGCCGGTTCGTATAATGAAGTAAGCTGCTCTGAGGAGCGTCTGCTCTGTCATAGCGAGACAAGATCGTCATCCAACTTTTCTACAATAAACCCTGATGGATCATTACATCCTGTGCGACGGCGCACTGCACGATCGTTTCCTCGCCGCCACGGAAATTTTGGGCTGCCTGGTGTCACGAGCACCGCGGCCTGTCAGCATTGCGGAACTCGAAGGCGACACCTGCCGCCCCGCGGCTGCGTTACGGAAACTATGCAAGGACCTGCAGCGCGCGGCGCTGGTACAGCCGCATGAAAGCCGGCAGGATGCGTGGATGCTCGCTTGCGCGCCCGTTGCCGTCACGCTGGAAGATGTATTCCGGTGTGTTCTGGGGGAGCAATCCGCCAGCAGCAGGCCGAGCGTGCTCAAACGGGAATGCAGCCACTACGGCGCGGATCTGCTGGTGACGCAGGTGACCATGGCGATCAACCAGAACGTGTTCAAGCATTTGCGTCAGTTTTCCCTGGATCGGCTCAAGATCAACGCGATCGACAAACCGGAATGGCGAGTAGGTGCAAGAGGCGCACATTAATACGATTCATCACATTTCACAAAGGAAGCATCATGTTCGACCATGTTGACGCCTATCCCGGCGACCCAATTCTGACCCTGAACGAAAGTTTTCAGAGCGATCCCCGCCCCAATAAAATCAATCTCAGCATCGGCATCTATTTCGACGACGCGGGCAAGTTGCCCGTGATGGACGCGGTGCGCGAGGCCGAATCCGTCCTGCTGGCGAATGGCGGACCGCGCCCTTATCTGCCCATGGCAGGGGCCGCAGACTACCGCAAAGCGCTGCAGGAACTGGTATTCGGCGTTAGCTGCCTGGCGCTATTAGACAAGCGCATCGCGACGCTGCAAAGTATCGGCGGCTCCGGCGCATTGAAAGTGGGAAGCGATTTCCTCAGGCGCTACTTCCCGGATTCGCAGGTATGGATCAGCGATCCGAGTTGGGAGAACCACCGCGTGGTCTTCGAAGGCTCCGGTTTCAAAGTCAACACTTATCCATACTACGATGCACAGACCGGCGGCTTGCGCTTCGACGACATGCTGGCCGCGCTGTCGCAGCTGTCGCCACGCAGCGTGGTATTACTGCATGCCTGTTGCCACAACCCGACCGGTGTCGACCTGAGCCGGGCGCAATGGACTGCGCTCATTCCGGTGCTGCTGGAACGCGATCTGATCGCCTTTGTCGATATGGCTTATCAGGGCTTCGGCGACGGCATCGAGGAAGACGCATTTGCCGTTCGTGCGCTGACTGATGCTGGAGTGAGCTGCGTCGTCGCCAATTCCTTCTCCAAAAACTTTTCGCTGTACGGCGAGCGCTGCGGTGGCCTGAGCGTGGTGTGCGCCACCGCGGAGGAGGCTGCGCGCGTGCTCGGTCAACTGATGTGCACGGTGCGCGCCAACTACAGCAACCCGCCGACCCACGGTGCGCGCATCATCGCGAGCGTGTTGAATTCACCGCAGTTGCGCCAGTCCTGGGCCGACGAACTGGCCGGGATGCGCGAGCGTATTCAAACGATGCGAACGACGATCCATGCGGGCTTGCTGCCCAAAGTAGGGCAGCGCGACATCTCGCGTTTTCTGACCCAGCGCGGCATGTTCAGCTATACCGGCCTGAGTGCCGGGCAGGTCGATCGTTTGCGCGATCAATACGGGGTTTACCTGCTGCGCTCCGGACGCATGTGCGTTGCCGGCCTGAACGCAGACAACGTGAATGCGGTCGTTGACGCGGTTGCGCAAGTGATCGCCGCAACGCCGAACTGACATGCACCGTAATGACATCAACGCGAGTGACTTCTGTCTTGCTGCAATGGACTTGCAAAGGCATTTGTGGTTCGCCTCATCGCCTGAGTCCGATCGTCCACCGGTCATACAGGCGACGCATGGTCGCGTTGATATTGCAGGTCCTCGCATCAAGGTCCTTGAGCATCTGTTCGACCGGCTGTACCGCCGCGCTTCCATTTGCAGAGATTTCTCTTTCAACCTCGGAAGCACCTTTTGCTGCACATTTGCGCACCAACTCTGGCGTCATCTCCAGATGACATTGCATACCGAGATGCAGATCGCGGATAACGTAGGCCTGATTGGCGCAAAATTCGCTCGATAAAATCAGCTCTGCATTTTGAGGTAAGTCGAACGTTTCGCGGGCACCCGACCCGGGCACTTTAGCTCCTGCGCAAAAAGCGGTTTTCCAGCTAGTCAGATGATGGGCGAATATGCCTGTTTCGCGGCACCACGCCTGCAAGGCCTCCCCTGCGGCCCGCTGAATACAACGCCTATGGCTTACCGCTTACATCAATTGTGTCTATCGTCAGCCCAAAATTCCAGAGGCCAAAACGAGCCAAGGCGAGTCAAAATCTCAGTAATTCACAGTCAGACTTCGGTTACCGGAAATCTGTTTTAGCTTGATGACTTTTTTTTGCCGGAACTGTCATTTTTCCACGATGCGAAAAGTTAATTCCACATTGTGGGATGTGGATGCAAAGAAAATCTGAAAACTCATTCCATTTTTTTGAAAATGCATTTCACATAGCAAGATATTATATCTAAGTCATTGAAAATAAACATATTAATTTAAGTCATATGTCTTATATAAGACATGGCTGATATTAAAAAAACCGGCTATTATTCTTCCATGCAGTTTTTCTTCGGTTTCACCACCCTGTTTTTCGTACGCGAGTAAACAGATGTGCCGACACTCAAAACGTTTTTTCAATCTAGCTTTATTATTTAGGATATACACATGTCACAGTATCAAGACGACATCAAAGCCATTGCCGGCCTGAAAGACAAAGAAGGTAGTGCCTGGAACGCGATTAATCCTGAGTCCGCTGCACGTATGCGCGCCCAGAACAGATTCAAAACCGGTCTGGATATCGCCAGGTACACAGCCAAGATCATGCGCGATGACATGGCGAACTACGACGCCGACTCGTCCAGGTACACCCAGTCTTTGGGTTGCTGGCACGGTTTTATCGGTCAACAGAAGATGATTTCTATCAAGAAGCACTTCAATAGCACCGACCGTCGCTATCTGTACCTGTCCGGCTGGATGATTGCTGCGCTGCGCTCTGAGTTCGGCCCGTTGCCCGACCAGTCTATGCACGAGAAGACTGCTGTTGCCGACCTGATCAGAGAGCTTTACACTTTCTTGCGTCAAGCTGATGCACGCGAGTTGGGCGGCTTGTTCCGCCAATTAGACGGTGCAGAAGGCGCTGCCAAGCAAGCGATCCAGGACAAAATTGACAACCACATCACCCACGTAGTGCCAATCATTGCTGATATCGATGCCGGTTTCGGGAATGCTGAAGCGACCTACCTGATGGCTAAGCAGATGATTGAAGCGGGTGCATGCTGTATCCAGATCGAAAACCAGGTTTCTGATGAAAAGCAGTGCGGCCATCAAGACGGTAAAGTAACTGTTCCTCACGAAGACTTCCTCGCGAAGATCCGTGCTGTACGTTACGCGTTCCTTGAGCTGGGTATAGACGACGGTGTAATCGTTGCGCGTACCGACTCATTGGGTGCAGGCTTGACTAAGCAAATCGCGGTAACGCGTGAGCCAGGCGATTTGGGCGATCAATACAACTCCTTCCTGGACGTTGAAGAAGTTTCTACTGACTCCATGAGCAACGGTGATGTTGTCATCAAGCGCGACGGCAAGCTTCTTCGTCCTAAGCGTTTGCCCAGCAACTTGTTCCAGTTCCGCGCTGGTACTGGTGAAGAGCGCTGCGTATTGGATTGCATTACATCTCTGCAAAACGGTGCAGATTTACTTTGGATCGAAACCGAGAAGCCACACATTGCTCAGATCGGCGGTATGGTCAATGCGATTCGTAAAGTCATTCCAAATGCCAAGCTGGTTTACAACAACAGTCCGTCATTCAACTGGACACTGAACTTCCGTCAGCAAATTTTCGACACTATGAAAAGCGAAGGCAAAGACGTTTCTGCCTACGATCGCGCTGCACTGATGAGTGTTGAATACGACGCAACTGAATTGGCGATTGCCGCAGATGAAAAAATCCGCACTTTCCAAGCTGATTCAGCGCGTGAAGCCGGTATTTTCCATCACCTGATTACTCTGCCGACTTATCACACTGCTGCATTGTCTACTGACAACCTGGCAAAAGAGTACTTCGGTGACCAGGGTATGCTGGGTTATGTTGCTGGCGTTCAGCGCAAGGAAATCCGTCAGGGTATCGCTTGTGTTAAGCATCAGAACATGGCCGGTTCGGACATCGGCGATGATCACAAAGATTACTTCAGTGGCGAAGCTGCTCTGAAAGCATCAGGTAAAGACAACACGATGAACCAGTTCTAACAACTGAGTCTGGTGTGAAAAAAGCTCGCTACGGCGAGCTTTTTTGTGCGCATGGGCGCACGATTGAGGGCCCCATGTGCTCACACCTTTGCCACGACTGCATCCCGATACGGCAACTCTCCGACGAGGCCACCGTCGGAATTTTGAACTTCCTTCAGGTGTTCATGCAGGTACATACTTGGTGGCCCGGGGCGGAATCGAACCACCGACACAAGGATTTTCAAGACGAGTGTCTAGCTTGGCGGTGGTGCTGACGTTTCGGCGATCGCGGATCGCCTAGGGCTCACAGGGTCGGCATGGTTTGTTGCAGATAGATTCCAGGGGAAACCTGGGAGCCGCGTTTGTCTGCCGATCGACCGGCACATACGGGCTTTCGTCATCGACTGTTTCAGACAAAGAAGCAGCCAAATTTCCACAATGGACCGGCCAAAGACCGGCCGGTTTCCATGCATCAAAACCGGTGCTTCAGGGTCTTTTGCTTACGCGATTTTTTCATTGGGTCCCCATCAACACGGATGGTCCAGCGAAAAGACCAGCAAGCGACAATCGCAAACTTGAGACCTCGTTTATTCTCCAATCGGGAGCAGTCCCTGACACGAATTCCGGCGTGGTCTAATTGATAAATTGATCGATTTTTCCTGCCCTGCTGCAGTGATAATAAGCTACGATGCCTTGAATAAATTGACTTGTAGTCCTATTTCTTCAACTAATATTTCAATACCCACAAAGGACTCGATGAGCTATCGATCAGAATCTATCGCACTAGCGGTAAGCCGGATGAACCGACAGTATTTTCTTCCGGCGATTCAGCGGGAATTTGTTTGGAAGCCTGAGCAGATCGTCGAGTTGTTCGATTCTATTCTGCGAGGATATCCGATTAGTTCGTTTTTGTTCTGGGAGCTGAAACCTGAAAATCGCGACAAGTGGCAAGTCTATAAATTCTTGGAGAAAGCACGACACGGCGGCACGCACAACGAACTCGCCTGCACGGACGGGGTTGCTAATTTATCGATGGTACTTGACGGACAACAGCGTCTGACTTCCCTAATGATCGGGCTTAAGGGAACGTACACGATGAAGAAAAAGTACGGGCGCTGGGATAGTGCTGATACATGGAGCGCGCAGCGTCTGCACATCGACCTTTTGGCTGATCCCCGCCTCGACAATGAAGGCGCTGAAACCAACATCTACTACAAGTTCGCGTTCATGGAGGCAACCCCTCCGTCGGATTCGGAGCACTATTGGTTCCGCGTGGGACAAATCATGGATTTCGATCAACGCCAAACGCTTGACGACTTCTTGGAAAAAAAAGATGAAGAGTTGGACGCTCGTGGTTTATCGAAAAGCGAACGGCGAATTTTTGAGCGGAATTTGGGGCGTCTGTACCACGCCATCCATGTTGATGAGGTCATTGCTTACTATACGGAGACTGACCAAGACTATGACAGGGTGCTGGACATTTTCGTTCGAGCAAATGAGGGCGGGACGTCGCATCGATTTACTTGCCATCGACAAGAACGCCAATTTAGTGGTTATCGAACTGAAACGTACCGAGGACGGCGGGCATATGGAGCTACAAGCGATTCGTTATGCGGCTATGGTGTCTACGCTGACGTTCGATGCCGCAGTTGACGTATATCAGAGGTATTTACGTGCGATCGATAGCAACGATGACGCTCGTAGTCGTCTCCTTGAATTTTTGGAGTGGGAAAATGCGATCGAGGAGCAATTTGCGCAAGATGTGCGCATCGTTCTCGCGGGAGCGGAGTTCTCCAAGGAGATCACAACAGCAGTTCTGTGGCTAAATGATCGCGATCTGGACATAAGGTGCGTGCGCCTACGTCCGTATAAGGACGGCAACCGGCTACTGATTGATGTGCAGCAGGTGGTGCCACTACCAGAGGCCATGGACTATACGATAAAAATTCGTGAAAAAAAGGTTGTCGAGCGAGCGGCCCGAACTCAAGACCGGGACATGACTCGCTACGACATTACTGTTGGGCCTAATATCTTTAATAGCCTTCCAAAGCGAAGGGCGATTTACCAAGTGATTCGAAGTCTGTGTGACGGAAAAGTTGATCCCGAACAGATACGCAGCACCATTACCTGGAGAGGGAATGCACTTTGGTCTGTCGATGGAGAGCTCGACGCAAAGTCTTTCGAAGATGCATTTGCAAAGCATCTTATTGCGCTCGGCAAGAAGCCTGATACTTACCGCTATTTCATCGCAGACGACGAATTGATACGCGCAAACGGCAAAACGTATGCTGTCTCAAAGATGTGGGGACTGCGTACGAGCGAAGCGATTGAGGCACTGATTCAAGCCTTCCCCGGACACGATATTTCATTCAACGAATCCCAGTGACATGCCGATCACCGTCATGCAGAACCCCGGGCAGAGCAGCATCATGGAAAAACTGAAGTCATTCGTCGAGCTTACTGAGCCAGACACTCGTCAACACTCCTTTGCGTTGCGCGACCCCGTGTCCGACAAAATACGGCCGCTGCGAGCCGAAGACATCTACGAAAGCGCGGAGGGAATCTCCCTACACGCTGGCGTCCCGGAAGAGATACGGAGTCACTTTGCGACTGCCCAGAACTTACTTGCCTATTCGTGGTTCTATTACCCATTCAATGTTACCGCCGAACTTCAAGGCTACGTCTCCGTTGAGTTCGCACTAAAGCTGAAGTATCCGGACCACCCCCGCGCTTCGTTCAAGAAGTTGTTCGCCAAAGCGATCTCTGAGGGTCTGGTGAAGTCAGAGGGTTTTACGTACGGCCGAAACCCGGCGAGGGAACGTTATCCTCCTGAGATCAAGATTTCCACAGAAATCCCACCAACCCGCAACTATGTTGAAGACGTGGCCGAAGCCATGCGGTTACTACGAAACTCACTAGCACACGGAACCGCGACGCTCCACATGAAGGGAGGTACGGTGCTACTTGTTTGCGCTGAGATCATAAACCAGCTGTTTTCGCCTCCAAGTGGCGGCTAACTGTTGCCGCCAACACTGTCGGGCAAATGAAGAAGCAATGGCAAGGGCCGATGTCGGCCCGAAGCTGTTGATCGTAAAAATCATGCGAAGTCCGCTATTTAGCGCAGTGCGGTCATCGCAGATAATTCATGCGTGGCACGAGCCATCATGTAACTGTTGAGTAACCATGCCCTGCGTAACGAGTCGGGACGGCGGCCAAATTCCGATTGATTTAACATGGCCAATCTCTACGAGATCCCGCGCAGTTTTGCAGACTTCGGCCTGGTGCGCGCAGCTGATCATGACGACACGAATGACGAATAATAAGCGAGGGCCAATTGAACGAATACGATATTAGGCAGGCATTCAAAGATGGAGCCGCCGGATGGATATGCGATGGTTACGCAGTAAAAGTTAGCTATGTTGGTCGAAAGGTGAAACAGCAGCAGGGGGAGCGCGCCGAACTTTGGGGCGCAATGGTTGCGGTAAGCGGCGAGCCGCCGCGTGAGGGCATTGATTTCGAGATTCAGATTGATGACGTAATCTTCGGGCATACGGAGTATCGCGTGGAGAATCGTGGAGACCTCGAAAAATTTCTACAAAATGCTGCTATAGGCATACTGAGCGTGGGAGATCAAAGCTACTGGCTGGCCGATGATCCCAAGAACACACAGTTCGGGTCGGGGGCCAAGCGCTTTGAAATTCTTTCGGAACGGGACACGTGGTTCTCGCCCTTGCACTATCGCGCACGAGCTGATTTCGAGGCGCCATTCCCGACGCGCAGTGTCTACGGGCTCGATACGGCGCTTCGGCGCGCAGACCCTCCGTTTGATGGACTTGCTGATGTAGCACAGTCCTTTGGTATCAACATCGCTGCTGCGCTGGTCGAACCAACGATCTCAGTATCGGTATCACCTCCGGCCGACTTGGTCATGGAAAGATGTAAATTGAGCAACAACGAGCTCACCCTGGTCATCCATGCTCATCCGAACTTGGAAATCTCTAGCATGGACGTTTCGGTACGAGCCGTTCCGGGTAAGAACATGCGATTTCGACACCGGGTTTCGAGCAACTTCACATGGACCGACTTGGATGGACAGAAGACGGGAGTAGCGACGGTTTATCTTGAAGATGCGAACAGTGCATTGGTTATGCTGGTCGTAGGGAAGCACACCGTTCGACGGCACTGGTTTTTGGATCCAACCAAGGCTCCGAACCTCAGACTCGTTGCGATGAATACATTCGACAAGGATCTCAAGAGGCTCAAAGCCGCATTATTTGATAGCGAGCAGTCGCGCCACTTCGAGCAGGCTGTCGCCGGATTGCTTTTCATGCTCGGTTTCATCCCGGCCGCGCCAAACGAAACCGATGCCCCTGATTTGATTGTCATGACACCCGGCGGCAGACTGGTGCTCGTTGAATGTACCTTCAAGACCAGCGAGATTGAGAGCAAAATCGGGAAGCTTGTCGACCGAAGAGAGGTTCTTAAAAAAGCAATTGGTTCATCAAGCCATCTAACTGATCCGGTCGCCGTGCTTGTTTGCCGGGTAGCGCGAGAGAACATCGTGCATGCTAATGCGGCAAAAAACTATGGAGTTCTACTGCTCACGGGCGAGAGCCTCCAAGAAGGGTTAACCAGAACCCACTTGCACAGCGATCCTGATCAACTGATTGCGCAGGCGCTCGCAGCCCTTCGAGAGCAGGCGGAATCTGTCGTTTCCTCTAGTACTCAAAGCCCCTAGCTCTGATTTGCGACTTCGACAGTGCCGAAAGTATAGTGAGTGGGCAGGACCAGATGGCCGCTGCACAATGTTTAGTAGGCACTTGTCATGAAACTGCGAGCAGCCGCAACGGGTCGGGTGCGGACCTTTAGGCTTTAGGCGTCTAGCCGATCGGACACTTGTTGCCGGCCGGATCAGGTTGTGCTTGCTACATAAGGCCAAAGAAGAACGGGCAACAATATTGGTTACGGAAAATAATGAAATCAGTTCATCAAGCAGGCAGGAACGTAGAGGGCTACTGGGCCATATTGGTTTTTGCGGGATTATGGATGCTGTTTACCTTTCCAATTGCTGTGTCTCTGATCGTTCGCCACCCAGATATAGCTAATTACTGTCCTGTATCCCCGTCCGGTGAAATGGTCGCAAATAGAACTATTGACGGCGTCCTAGTGCGATCTGGTCCTTCAATATTAGCGCGTCAGTTTGATGGGACGAAATATAAACTGACGCACCTAGCCGGATGCGGTGGAAGGAGTGGGTGCGACGGGCCTTTCCGACAACTTGAAAACAATATTGGGAAATCCGTCCATGCTGATTTTTGTGGCTCTAGTTTGATTCGCGTGGATCTGTCCGGGAATTCGGTTTTTAGATCAGTCCCACCAAGCCAGGAATTTTTGAATAAAGCGAATACAAGAGGAAAAATGGAGGGCTACGTATTTATATTCATCTCCTTGGCGCTGGTAGCGTGGGGGGTAACGGGGATACGGCGTAAACGCGAAGCGGACTAAGTCACGCCGAGAGGCGGTTGAATACGCTCACGAGCAGGCACACTGACACTATAAACATGCTTAATCCGTGTTGGGGTGCCAGTTGTGTCTGTACGGTGCATCGACGATGGTGCACGCGACACGGGAAAAGCTTGTGGAAGACAGTGGGAACTCGAATTGGCCGCAAGACCGGAAATAGACCAGACACGAGGACCGTAAATCCCCGGATACAAAAACGCCAACCCGAAGGTTGGCGTTCTGTAAGGTACATCCTTGGTGGCCCGGGGCGGAATCGAACCACCGACACAAGGATTTTCAATCCTCAAATATACCCAAATTAAAAACAATCATTATTAGAGAGATATTAAAATCGCATCAGTCATGCGGCGCATCCAGCAATTCCACGGTCACCTGCATCGAGGTTGGACTGAGCGCCGGACCGAACTGGCTGAATATCGCGACATCGGCCGCATCGTGTCCATAGGCGACAGTTACCCGTCCGCCGCGCGCTGTGTCCTGGGTCGCATCGAAGGTGTACCAGCGGCCGCCGACGTAGGCCTCGAACCATGCATGTAGATCCATGGGTTCAAGTCCATACAGATACCCCACCACCATCCGTGCCGGAATGCACAGGCCGCGGCATAGCGCGATGCCCAGATGCGCGAGATCGCGGCACACGCCTGCGCGTCTCTGGTTTACTTCGATAGCGGACATCTGGTGGTGATTGGAGGCCGGATCGAAGCGTACCGAGCGCTGAATCCAGGCGCTGATGCATGCCACCTGATCGTATCCCGGCGCGACGTTTTTCACGATGTCGTGGGCCATGTCGAAGCACAGTTCAGATTCGCAATAGCGACTGGGCAAAAGATACGTCAGCACCGCATCCGGCAGATTCTGCACTTCGTAAAACGCAGCGCCTGGCGCGACGTCGATCGCGTCGGCGGTCATGACATCGGCCGAGGTTCGGATGGAAAATTCGCCGGGCGGCGCAATCAGGCGCTGGCACAGGTTGCCGTAACCGTCGGTGAACTCCAGCACCGGCAAGCTCGGTTTCAGGGTGTAGCTTTCACGCGCTACCCATTGCTGTGCGCCGCTGCGCGGACGCAGCATCAAAATAAACGGCGTGGGACTGCTTACCGTGAAGCTCAGGTTGCAACTGGTGCGTAGCCACATGGAGGAATTCCTTCGTTGCGCGATGAGGGTGCATCATATTGGTGTGATGTGCGCCGTGATGGTGAGTTGTTCGTCGCCACCACGGCGAGCGCCTCTAATTGGTGCGGCAGCTTCATCGCCGCGGCCGGGAGCAACGCTGCGGGCAGCGCGTCAGGCGACTGCCTCTCTTTCCAGCGGTACCAGGAAATCGCCGCTTAAGCGGTTCCCCAGTTCGTTGATGCTTGCCAGGAATTTCGTCAGGTAGCCATGCAAGCCTTGTTCGAGGATGTCCTCGATGCGGGCGAACTGCAGTGCGGCGTGCAATTTCCCGGCGAAACGCTCGGTGTCCAGCGAGAGTTCGTTGCGGATATCTTTCAGGTTTGCGACGACGCCGGTCATGCAGGCCAGCAGAGAGCGCGGCATATTGGCCTGCAGCATCAGCAGTTCGGCCACGCGTGCCGGGGTGATGACGTCGCGATAGACCTTGCGGTAGACCTCGAACGCCGAGACCGAACGCAACAGGGCCGCCCAGTAGTAGAACTCCGCCTGGGCACCCGGTTCGATGGCATTGTTGTGTTGTGCGGCAAGGAACTTCACATCGAGGATGCGCGCCGTATTGTCGGCGCGTTCCAGGAAGGTGCCGAGGCGGATGAAGTTGAAGGCTTCATCTTGCAACATGGTGCCAAACGTGACGCCGCGCGACAGGTGGGAGCGGTGTTTGACCCACTCGAAGAACTGGCTGGGATGGTTCTCCGGCAGGTTGCACTTGAGGTGCTGCTGCAGTTCGAGCCAGGTCGTGTTTTCGGTTTGCCATACTTCGGTGGTCAGGGTGCCCCGCACGGCGCGGGCATTTTCGCGCGCTGCCGTCAGACAGGTGGCGATCGAGGAAGGGTTGTCCGGGTCGCGCACCATGAAATCGATCACATTTTTTTGTGTCAGTGCGGCGTATTTGTCATCGAAGGCATGCTCCAGTTCGGAAATGCCCAGCACGGCTCGCCATCCTTGTTCGGTGGCCAAGGCCGTTTGCGGCATGAGCGCATTTTGGATGCGGACATCCAGCATTCTGGCCGTGTTTTCGGCCCGTTCGGTGTAGCGGGCCATCCAGAAGAGGTGATCTGCGGTTGCGCTTAACATGTTATGTGTCCTCCGTGTTGACATGAACATACTATCAAGAAACGTGCCTGCTCCGGCCGGAATTGTTGCCTCACCTCTATTGGTTTTGGGCATGAATCCTGCATAATGGCCTTTGCATCGTTTCCGGCGATGCGATCCGCCCGCTACACGTCAACATTCATCGAAAGGCACCATCCAATGGCTATCCGTGTCGCGCTGCATCATAAAACCAGCTACCACTATGATCGCCTGGTTACCCTGTCACCGCATGAAGTCCGCTTGCGTCCGGCACCCCATGCGCGTACCCCGATTCTGTCGTATTCACTGACCGTCACGCCGCAGGATCATTTCATCAACTGGCAGCAAGACCCTTACGGCAATTACATCGGCCGTTTCGTGTTCCAGGAAAAATCGGACATGCTGGAATTCGCGGTCGATCTGGTGGCTGACATGACCGTCATCAACCCGTTTGATTTTTTCGTTGAGAAATATGCCGAACATTTTCCCTTCAGTTACCCGGCACAACTCAGTGCCGAGCTCAGCGCTTATTTGAAGGCGGAAACGCCTGGGCCATTGCTGGTCGAATGGGTCGCAGCGGCGCGCCGCGATCTCCTGAAGAAAGACCTGGCGACCAACGACTTTCTGGTGGCCATCAATCAACGTCTGCAGGGCGATATCGCGTATCTGCTGCGGATGGAGCCCGGCGTGCAAACCCCCGAGGAAACCCTGAACAAACGCTCGGGCTCCTGCCGCGACAGCGGCTGGCTGCTGGTGCAGATTCTGCGCGAGATGGGCCTGGCGGCGCGTTTCGTGTCGGGTTATCTGATCCAGCTGCGCGCCGATCAGGAGTCGCTCGACGGCCCCAGTGGGACCCAAGTCGATTTTACCGACCTGCACGCGTGGACCGAGGTGTATATACCGGGCGCGGGCTGGATCGGGCTGGACCCCACCTCAGGCATGTTGGCGAGTGAAGGCCATATTCCGCTCGCCTGTACTGCGATGCCGTCATCGGCGGCGCCGGTCAGCGGTTTTACCGACAAGGCCGAAGTCACTTTTTTCCACGAGATGACGATTACGCGGATTCACGAAGACCCGCGCGTCACCAAGCCTTACACCGAAGCCGACTGGCAGAAAATCGACCGGCTCGGCCAGCAGGTCGACGCCGATCTGAAGCTGCAGGATGTCCGCCTGACCCAGGGCGGGGAGCCGACCTTTGTCTCCATCGACGATATGGACGGGCCCGAATGGAATACCCTGGCGCACGGTGATAAAAAGCGTGAATTGGCGGGGCAACTCATGCATCGCCTGAAAAACCATTTTGCGCCGGGTGGCATGCTGCATTATGGCCAGGGCAAATGGTATCCGGGCGAACCTTTGCCGCGCTGGGCCTTAAATATCTATTGGCGCATCGACGGGCAACCGATGTGGCTCGACGCCACGCTGTTCTCGGATGAAAACAAGAACGACGGCTATGGCAGCGGCGAGGCCGAACGCTTCACCGCCGAATTGGTCAAGGCGCTGGGCCTGCCGGCCTACAGCCAGATCCCGGCGTATGAAGACGTGATGCTGCAAGCCCGGCTGGAGCAAGGGCTGCCGGTCAACCTCGACCCGCTCCAGGCCGACCTGAAGGCGCCGGAACAGCGGCGCCGTCTGGCGCGTCTGCTGGAGGCGGGGCTGGGCCAGGTGGTGGGTTATGTGTTGCCGCTGAAAGCCAGGGAGATCGACCCGAACATCGCCTTGGGTACCGGCTGGCGCACCTCCGCATGGCCGCTCAAGCGCGAGCATCTGTATCTGATCGAAGGCGACTCGCCAATGGGGCTGCGCTTGCCCCTGAATGCGCTGCCATGGGTGCTGCCGGATGACATGCCGCCCGATTTTGATGTAGATCCGTTCGCGCCGCGCGCCGAGCTGGCTGCCGGAAGAAAGGAAAAGCGGCCCATTCTCGGCCTCGATCCGGACAAGACCGGCAAGCCCGCCCCGCGGGGCGATGCCAAGCCCGCGCCGCGCGACGTGATTCATACCGCACTGTGCGTCCAGGTGCGGGATGGACGCTTGCATATCTTCATGCCGCCGCTAAAGCGCATCGAGGATTATCTGGCGCTGGTCACATCGGTAGAAAATACGGCGGCCAAGCTGAAACTGAAGCTCTGGATCGAGGGCTACCCGCCGCCGCGCGACCACCGTATCAAGCTGCTGAGCGTCACGCCCGATCCCGGCGTGATCGAGGTGAATATTCACCCGGCGGCCAGTTGGAATGAGCTGGTCTATAACATGTCGACCCTGTATCAGGAGGCGCGTTTGACGCGTCTTGGGACTGAAAAATTCATGGTTGACGGGCGCCATACGGGTACCGGCGGCGGCAACCATGCCACGCTGGGGGGAGCCACCGCCGAAGACAGCCCCATGCTGCGCCGCCCGGATCTGCTCAAAAGCCTGATCACGTACTGGCAAAACCATCCGGCGCTGTCGTATTTGTTTTCGGGCACGTTCATCGGGCCGACCAGTCAGGCGCCGCGGGTCGATGAAGCGCGTGACGATAATCTGTACGAACTGGCGATTGCGTTCCAGCAGATGGACAAGGTTTTGCCGGGCATGCACCCAGGCGACAAGCCCTGGATGGTGGACCGTTTGCTGCGCAACTTGCTGGTGGACCTGACCGGGAATACCCACCGCTCGGAATTTTCCATCGATAAGTTGTATTCCCCCGATGGCCCGACCGGGCGCTTGGGCCTGGTCGAATTTCGCGCCTTCGAGATGCCCCCGCACGAGCGCATGAGTTTGTTGCAAATGTTGTTGCTGCGCGCGCTGGTGGCCCGGTTCTGGCGTCAGCCCTACCAGGCCAGGCTGGTGCACTGGGGCACGGCATTGCATGACCGCTGGATGTTGCCGCATTTCGTGGCGCAGGATATCCGCGACGTGGTCAGGGATTTGCGTGCGTCAGGCTATGCGTTTGAAGAGCATTGGTTCGACCCTTTTATCGAATTCCGTTTCCCGCGTTTTGGCACCGTGGTGTACGAGGGTGTGGAGATGGAATTGCGCCAGGCGATCGAGCCATGGAACGTGCTGGGTGAAGAAATGAGCGCCGGCGGAACCGCACGCTATGTCGATTCGTCGGTGGAGCGGATGCAATTGCTGGTGCGCGGGCTGACCGATGGGCGTCACGTGATCGCTTGCAATGGCCGCATGCTGCCTTTGCATCCGACCGGCATTCCGGGCGAATATGTGGCCGGTGTCCGCTTCCGCGCCTGGAGTCCCTGGTCTGCCCTGCATCCGAGCATCAAGGTGCAAGCGCCCTTGACGTTCGATCTGGTCGATACCTGGAGCGGCCGCGCCATCGGCGGCTGCACCTACCATGTAGCGCATCCGGGCGGACGCAGCGAAGCGAGTGCGCCGGTCAATGCGAACGCTGCCGAAGCACGCCGCTTTGCGCGCTTCTGGGCGCATGGGCATACGCCGGGGCCGATGACCGTGTATAAGGAAGACCTCAATCCGGGCTTTCCCATGACGCTCGATTTGCGTTGGCAGGCAAATTGATTTTATGTAGCCTAGGAGTCTGTCGGACTTAGGGAATCGAAGCGAAAAAGTGGCTGAGCGCGGACAGATTTTGCTGATTTTTTGTGTCAATAGCGGGACTATTGACCAAAAAATCAGTGAAATATGGACCGCTCAGGCGCTTTTGCAGCCGATTCTTCCTAAGTCCGACAGGCTCCTAGGGCATCCATGCGCGTTCCCGCAACGTGCATGGATGCCTTGTTTGCCTCTGCAAGTTTTTCCCGTCAGAAATAACCGATCTAATAATGTTAAATCAACTACTCGCCGACTATTCTGCCTCGCCAGATAGTTTCGATGAAATGCTGGACGCATCGAAGCAACCGCGTGCGCACTGGCGCACCATATTGGACAGCCTGGCCGCAGAGCCGCCCGATATGATGCGTCAGTGCCTCGAAGCGGTGCAGCGCCAGGTGCGCGAAAACGGCGTCACCTACAATGTGTATACCGATGCCAAGGGCATGCAACGCCCTTGGGATTTGAATGTGCTGCCGCTGATCCTGCCGCACGACGAGTGGGCTGGCATCGAAGCGGCGGTGATCCAGCGTGCCACACTGATGAACCGGATCCTGGGCGACGTGTATGGCGAACAGAAAATGCTGGGGGAGGGCCTGCTGCCGCCGGCCTTGATCCACGGCCATGCCGGTTTCCTGCGGCCATGTCATGGGATGCGGCACAGCGACGGGATCGCTTTGCACTTTTATGCGGTCGATCTGGCGCGGGCTCCGAACGGGCGCTGGTGGGTAGTGGCCGACCGCACGCAGGCGCCATCCGGTGCCGGCTATGCGCTGGAAAATCGTTCCGTCATTGCGCGCACCTTCCCGGATTTGCTGCGCGACCTGAAGGTGCGGCATCTGGCCGGATTTTTCAGCGCCATGCGCGACAGCCTGGCCCATTGGGGGCGTCGCTGCGCTGCCAATGGCGGCGCACCGCTGCGCAATAGCGAGCCGCCGCTGATCGTGCTGCTCACACCCGGCCCCTATAACGAAACCTATTACGAACAAGCGTTTCTGGCGCGTTACCTCGGACTGCCGCTGGTCGAAGGCAGCGATCTCACGGTGCGCAACGGCATCGTCTGGCTCAAGACCTTGTCCGGCATGCAGCGGGTGCATGTGATCATGCGCCGGGTCGATGACGATTTTTGCGATCCGCTGGAACTGCGGCCGGACTCCGCGCTGGGCGTGGCGGGGCTGACGCAGGCGGCCAGGCTGGGCAATGTGCTGATCGCCAATAGCCTGGGATCGAGCCTGCTGGAATCGGGCGCACTGCTCGGCTTTTTGCCGGGGCTCTGTGAGCGCCTGCTCGGAGAAGCGCTGAAGATGCCATCGGTGGCCACCTGGTGGTGCGGGGAACCTGCCGCGCTGGAAGCCGTGGTCGCCAGGCTGGACCAGCTCGTCATCAAACCGAGCTTCCCGCAACTGCGGCAATTTCCCGTCTTCGGTCAAGACATGAAGGGGGATGCGCGCGCCGCATTCATCAATACGATACGCGCCAATCCGAACAACTATGTGGCCCAGGAACTGGTGCGGCTGTCGCAGGCGCCGGTATGGAAGCCTGGAACGGGCCTGAGCGCCTGCGCGATCGGCTTGCGCGTGTATGCGTGTGCCACGCCGAACGGCTATGTGGTGATGCCGGGCGGCCTGACCCGGGTCGCGACGGGGCCGGATGCGCGCGTCATTACCATGCAACGGGGCGGCGGCAGCAAGGATACCTGGGTGCAGGCCAGCGCACGGGTCGATGCGCACAATCTCTTGAAGCGCACCACCACCGGCAATGACTTGATCCGCGATGACACGCATCTGTCGAGCCGGGTGGCGGAAAACCTGTTCTGGTTCGGCCGTAGCGCCGAGCGCTGCGACAATACCGCCCGCCTGCTGCGGGTGGCGTTGAATTTTCTGTCGAATGACGTACCCGCGAATCGCGACGACGAATGGCCGACCGTCATGGCACTGTGCGCATGGTTCCATTTGATCGATATCAAGGAACCGGCGCAGAGCCAACTCCAGACGCAAGGTCAAGGTCAAGGTCAGCGTCAAGGGCAGGCCGGCAACCAGGCGGCGATCCTGAGCGATGCACAAATCGAGTCGGCGCTGTTACTGGCGGTGGTATCGCCTGATGTGCCGGGCCTGGCCAGGCAGCAGCAACAGCTGTACCGCATTGCCAGCCAGTTGAGCGAACGCTTCTCGGTCGACAACTGGCGCGCACTCAACCGGATGGTGCCGAGCGTGGCTGACACCCAGCTGTCTCCGGCGGAGGCGATGTCCATTCTGGACGATGCGACCGCATCATTGATGACAATGGCAGGGTTCGCATTGGATGGCATGACCAGGGATCTGGGTTGGCGTTTTCTCTCCCTTGGCCGGCGTCTGGAGCGGCTGCAATTTCAAAGCATTGCCTTGCAGCGCGCGCTCGGGATGGATGCGAACGGCAGCCTGGACTGGCTGCTGGAACTGTCCGATAGCATCATCACCTATCGCGCACGCTATCGGGCCCAGCCCGAATGGTTGCCGGTGCTAGACCTGCTGTTGCTGGACGAGAGCAATCCGCGTTCCATCCTGTTCCAGCTCGCCGGCATCTTGAAGGGCCTGAAGAAAATAGCATCCACCTACGGCCCTTGCGGCGCAGAACGACTGGCGCCGCTCAAAGACGAATTACTGGCGCTCGCGCCGGATACCGACCTGTATTGCGGTAACGCCCATCTGATCGACCTGTTGTCGCGCATCCAGGTCGCCAGCGAGGCGATGTCGGAGCAAATCAGCGTGCAGTTTTTCAGCTATACCGGCAACCATCAACACAGGACCCAGACAGCATGAGCGATTTGCCAGCGAGTGTCGTACCTTGCGCGCGTTACCATGTCGTGCATGAAACCCGCTATACGTATCAGAGTGCGGTCACGCTATCCCAGCAATATTTACACCTGACGCCGCGCTCCTTTCCCTATCAACAAACCGAGTTGCATCGGATCTGGGTCGAGCCGTTGGAAGAGGAAGCTGCCGATGGCGCCGATTATTTCGGAAATAGCACCAGGCACATCGCCATTACCATGCCGCACAAGATGCTGTTGGTGCGGGCCGAATCGACCGTCGCGCTCACCCCGCGCTACAACCTTGCACAGATACAAGGGACGCTTCCGTGGGAGCGCCTGCGCGCCATGATGCTCCAGGACCGGAGCGCTGCCACGCAGGAAGCATGCCGCTATTTATACGCTTCACCGCATGTCAGTTGCAGCCCTGAGCTGGAACACTACGCGCGCATCAGTTATACAGCGGGCAGGCCGCAACTCGATGCCGCGCTGGCGTTGACCCAACGCATCTTCGATGACTTTGAATTCGACGATACAGCGACCGAAATTTCAACGCCGTTGGAGGAGGTACTGAAAGGCCGTCGCGGCGTCTGCCAGGATTTCGCGCAGCTGATGATCGGTTGCCTGAGAAGTCTCGGCTTGCCTGCGCGGTATGTGAGCGGCTACATCCTGACGCACCCGCCTGCCGGACAGCCGCGCATGATCGGTGCGGATGCCTCCCATGCCTGGGTCTCGGTCTTTTGCCCGGGTCTGGGCTGGGTCGATTTCGACCCGACCAACCGCTGTCTCGTGCAGAGCGAGCACATCACGCTGGGCTGGGGCCGCGATTTCAGCGACGTCACGCCGATGCGCGGCATTGTCCTCGGCGGCGGCGAGCAGGAACTTGAGGTGAGGGTGACGGTCAGCCCGCTAGCGTTGTCCATGGATCGGGGCGCGGCGTGATATATGATTTCCGTCTGCATAACCGCAGTGAGGCTTCTTCTTTCACCAACTCAGGGACGTATTCATGCACATAGCCATCCTGACATTCGACGGATTCAACGAACTGGACTCATTAATTGCATATGGAATGCTGAGCCGGATTTCATTATTGGGTGATACCAATTGGACGGTGAGTATCTCCAGTCCAACTGCCCGAGTAACGTCAATGAATGGATTAACAGTCGATGCCCACATCGACCTGAAAGAAGCGAATAAGGCCGACGCCGTATTGATAGGCAGCGGAATGAAAACACGTGAAGTAGCCAATGATTCATCCATCCTGAATCAGCTACAGCTCGATCCGGGACGTCAGCTTATAGCAGCGCAGTGTTCCGGAACATTTTTGCTTGCAAAGCTTGGCCTCATCGGCCAAATGCCGGCATGCACAGACTCAACCAGCAAGCCTTGGGTACAAGCTGCGGGGATAAATATCTTGAATCAAGCTTTTTTTGCGCACGGCAACCTGGCAACCGCAGGGGGATGTTTGTCTGCTCAATACATTTCGGCATGGATGATTGCGCGATTGAAGGGACTTGCAGAAGCCAGGGAGGTGCTGCATTATTTCGCCCCTGTCGGCGAAAAAGATGAGTACGTTGCGCGCGCACTTTCACACATAGAGGCGAATTTATTGGAACCGTCAGTAGCGTAATAAATTTCGCGCGAATAATAAGGCACGCGAAATTTTTTCAATGCTAACGGCGAAAGCGCCACTCGCTAGCCGGACTGGAGATGTTGACGGAGCCCGTGAATTCCGGCGTTAAATACATGAATGGCTGCATCGTGGCGGATTGAGGCGTTCGCGAAGGACCGAGGTCGGCCAATAGCAGCCCCTCTGGATTGCCTTCCAATTCACATTGTGGCAGGATGCCTCGTCTAGTTTGGGTGTGCGTATCAACCTTGAAATCACTGAGGACGAAAAGGTGAAGATTGTCGAGGCTATGGCGATGATTACCGAGTACGGGCAAATGGCGCTATGAAGAATCTTAATGCGAGGGCATGGCTCGCACTTACCGTACTCGCCGTTGTGATGGGCCTTCTGCTGTTCGTCCCGGCGGGGACCGTTCATTATTGGGAAGCATGGGCGTACTTGTTGATCTTCACGGGCGCATCGGTCCTCATCACGCTCTATCTCATGCGAAAGGACCCGGCGCTTCTTGAGCGTCGGATGAGCGGCGGTCCGGCGGCGGAGAAGCAACCAGCTCAGAAGTTCATCATGCTGTGTACGTCAAGCGCCTTTATAGCCCTTCTTGTCGTGCCAGCGTTTGACCACCGCTTTGGTTGGTCCACCATGCCACTCGGAGGTGTTATGGCCGGAGACGCGCTCGTTGCGATTGGTTTTTATCTCATTTCCCTTGTGTATCAAGAAAACACGTTCGCTTCAGCAACGATCGAGGTCGCGGAGAATCAGAAGGTTATTTCGACCGGGCCATATGCAATCGTTCGCCACCCGATGTACGCGAGCGCATCCCTGTACCTTCTCGGCACACCGTTAGCGCTAGGCTCGTATTGGGGGTTTCTCCCAATCGCCGCGATGATGCCATTTCTGATATGGCGACTCATTGACGAGGAACGCTTCCTCGCCAGGAATCTGTCCGGTTATACCGCATACCAGAAACGGGTCCGGTATCGTCTTGTACCATTCGTGTGGTAGTCGAGTCGGGTGCCTTGCGGTGTGCAACTAACCACGCGTGCGACAGGTCGCGTATAAAGCCGTGCGTCTCTCATAGCGAACTGTGAACGGCCGCTTCCGAGCATTTAGTAAGTCCGCTTTGGGTCGAAGTCCTGACTTTCTCGAATGACGCAATCCTTAACGGGTGCAGCCTTTCAGACTTCGAACCGATCTGACGATTGTTGCCGGATCGAGTTGTGCTTGCAACTTAAGGCCAAAGAAGAACGAGCAACGATATCCGATAAGCGTTAGTACCGCGCCTCCCAATGGCCGATAGTTTCAGCTGTGCCAGTGCGGCGCATCGACTAGGTCTGAAAATCAAACCCGCTTCCCGGGCGCTCCGGATTGCAGTTAGAACAGTAACCACAATCCAGTGTCAAGGCTATCTTTTCGGGTAAACCTAAGTCATGCCAATATCAGAATTTCAAATTCGCGACGAGCGATACTTGATTTGCCGAGTAATGGCTCTGATTCCACTTATAGTCATAAAGCCCCTTGACTGTCCAGGATTCGTGGTCGCAATTGCAAGTCAGAAGTGTGACACCTGCGCCCACATTGAACAGATCGCGATCCTGCTTTATCCCGTTCGCTGAAAACGTTCCGCCACCGCCGGCAAAAGCAGCGTCTTCGTGCATGGTGGTGGCCTTGAAATCATGCAACCACTTAACGTGCACTTCAGGCGCATACGTGTGACCGCCGGATTGCATGACGCGCTCCGCCTTCACTCCCAAGCCTGATTGAACGAAGTTGTAATGTTGACCATTGACACGCAAGTTTGCGTCGCCAGCGCCATTTTCCTGATAGCTGTCGACGGCAATGCGAGACAGTTGCAGAGAGGCCAGCGGCGTGATGGTGGTCTGGTCGAAGACAAAATGCTTTCCCGTGGCAAGCATTGCAGTGTATTGCTGCCCATTGAAGTCGGCGTTCGCATTGCGATTGATTCCTGGAAATACGATGGATCGTGAACCATCGTATTTGTCTACTCCGGCCATCAAGGAGCCTTGGACAAATACCGGCCCCATGGTGTGGTCGAAGTAAGCCGTTAACTGGTAAGAGTCGATCTTCGTGCGACCGGAAGAATTGTTCCCGTCGACGGTTGTGTTGGCATAGCCACCGCCGAAACCGACGCGTGTCCGGTCGTTCAAGGGCAAGTCATAAGCCAGCATCACGCCGACGGCTTTGCTACCGTACCCGTTCATATTCGATACGTCGCTTTGACGGCCTGAACTGGCAAACCCTTTTCCCCACCAGCTACCGCGCTGATCCGGGCTTTTGCATTTTTGCGGATTGGTTTCCGTCCGGAGAGCATCTTTGGGAATGCAGGCGGTATCGCAGCATGCGCCTTGAATCTCTTCCATGCGCGTCATCCACAGATCTTGAAAAAGTTGCGTGGTCTGTGCGGCTGCCAGGGGCGCGGCGAGATTTGCGGTACCGGGAGCAAGTTGTGCCAATGCATTGTTGATTGACGCGGCATCGGGCAGGACGGCGATGGCGTTCTGAATAGCCAGAAGGTCGGAACCGGCCGCAGCGCTCACGTCCAATATCGGCGCGATCCCGAGAGCGCCGGGCGTAGTGGCAAATGTTGCCAGCGGCTTCACGCCCGTCAGCAATATGTTGACGTCGCCCGTCGTGGTTGGCACGCCGCTGAACTGATATCGCGGATTATTATTGACGACGAATACAGGAGCGCCGATGGTTCCCGCCGGCGCGCTGATAATCCTGAAGTTGGTTCCCGTTGTCAGCACACCGGTCACCGTCGGGGTCACCGTGATCCCGCCGGCATTGACTTGGGAATTACCTGCTATGACCTTGCCGAACAGTGTATCGCTGTATAGCGTGGTAGAAATCGTACCACCGGCGTTAGTGGTCAGTTGTCCCGCGATATTCAAGGTATTGGTGCCGAGGTTGAGTCCCAGGGTCTGGACTGCGCCGGTAATCGAGGCGTTTCCGCCGACCACGTTAATCTGCCTGATGCCGCTTGCTCCGCCGATGGCGCCAACCACTCTGCTGCCGTCGTTCAGCGTCAACGTCCCGGTATTGGCGGCTGAGGTCGTGATGGCGCCCGTCAATGTTCGGTCTGCACCCAGATTGATAAAGCCGTCAGCGGCAAACAGAGGTGCTGCCCGAACGTCCCCATTGAAATTGACGACGCCCGTCCCGGTGACATTGAATGTTTTGGCAAAAACAGGTCCGTTAAAGTTGACGACATTCCCGTTAGCGCCGGCGTCTATGCGGAGGAACTCGGATCCAACCGTACCGGTAAATCCGGTTACCGTGGAACTGCCGCTGAAGTTGACGATGCCGGTATCGGCGGCACTGCTCGTGATGGCGCCGCCAGGATCGTTATTCGTATTGATATTCTGATTGCCGACACTCAATGTCCCTGCGCCTGCTGTATCTACCCCGTTCAAAACACCCTCGGTACCGACTACACCGGGAAGTGCTACCGCCTGGCGGGCCGAACTTGGCAGACCCCAGGCTGCAAGGGCGGCCGCTACGGCCGCCGAAACCAATATGTTTTTGATGATTATTCCCCTAGTGGAGGTGATTCGCTTGACCTGAAAATGGCCATTCTGAAATGCGTTTTCCGGCTATTTTCAGACTGCCGTATACATCTATTTTTATAACCGTGAGCCCTTTTAGCCGGCCAGATATCGACGTGCGAAGTTCACTACCGGCCAACACCATGCTTTGACTTATTTCGATAACGGTTCGGCGACCTTTGTGGATCCCTTGACTGCTGGCAATTCTGCTGCCATTGCTTTATTGCGGGTATCGGTCGATTCCGATTTCTCCATTTTCAACTCGGATTTTGCTTCCTTCTTTTCTGCTTTCATTTGCTTTCTCGCGGCTTTCTTACGCGCGTGATATTCCGCTTTGGAGATACTGTCAGCCTGGCGTTTTTGTACCAGCGGATCGGCGGAGTAAGGAGCGTTTGCGCCACCGGTCACTGCAACCGCTGCAGATGCATCGGTAGAAACTGCCGTTTGTGCCTGGGCGGCATTGACCAATACCAGTGCCGAAACAGCGATCAGAAGAGTGCGGATATTTTTCATGACATGTCCTTTTTAATTGTTTAGAAAGATTTGCAGGATGACGCCGCTGGTGATCGCAACCAGAACATAGTCGCCGCCGGTTTGAACCCAATGGTAGCCGCGGGGCGGGGCGCTCAGGCGGTGGCCGCGCCAGTCATCGACCACGTATTGTTTATTGCGATATTCGGGTGGAAGGCGGTCGCCTTTATGGAATTCACGGTGTGGGCCGGCGCCATGTTCGTCCCTTCGGGCATCGTTGTTGTCGCGGCGATCCTGGTGGCCGCCGCGCTGCGTCCGTTCATCGCGGCCGTTGCGATTCCCGTAATCCTGGCCGAAGGCCAGTCCTCCTGTAACCAAAGACATCGCCATGATGGCGGAAACGACTGCTTTCTTGTTCATGCTGGGCTCCATTTTTTAGGAAGTTTCGGATTCGTTTCATGCACCTTGTTGTGCACCGTTTGCCGTTCATTACGGAATATAGGCTGATGAACCGATGGATTCTGTGCGTTAGCGCACGTACAGGATGCGGGCCATTGCTTCAGCCGATCAAGCCTCTATTTCCTGGAGGATGCGCGATGACATTGCAGATAGACCGCGCTATGTGCGTCAGCGTACTGAGCCGGCCGAGTGGTTCGCGTAGCCTCATCTGCAACCGTAGACCGCCGCCGGGACGCACGCTCGAATTCCTGCGTGCAGATTGGGCGGATACGATCCTGCAGTAGCGATGGCCTGATCTGCCGACGCTGATCATTGTCGCCAGAGACTGATCAAATCTGGGTGCCTGCTCACAATAAAGTGAACAGTTCTCGTTAGCCAATTAAAGGAAATCATCATGATGTATACAAAACATTTTGTCGCAGCATTGGCGGCGCTCGCGTTGGGTGGATGCCTCACGCTTCCCGCAGGTCCGGCCGGACCGCAAGGCGCAACCGGTGATACCGGCGCAACAGGTCATACCGGCCATACCGGCGCGACCGGCTATACCGGTGCGACGGGAGATACCGGGAGTACTGGGAATACCGGCGCGACCGGCTACACCGGTGCGACCGGAGATACCGGCGCAACGGGCAATACCGGCGCAACCGGGTACACCGGCGCGACCGGTAACACTGGTGCAAGAGGAAACACGGGGGCAAAAGGAAGTGGCGAAACCGTCGTGGTTGTGCCGGCCCGCTAAGGAGGCGCCGGGCGAACCCTGGCTTGATATATGCGGGGTTCGCCAAAGCTGTCACGTCACCTATACTCTACCGACAAGCGCCCGCCCGACAAGGCGGCCGCATTCGTCAGACACCGCATGACCGGTTCCAGCTTGCGATCGTGTCTCGCGTTGGCATGCCTTGCTGTGTCAAATATCCCACCAAAAATAAAAATCTTGCGATTGGCGCTGTGTTACGCTGCGGCCACACGGGCTGGTATGTTAGCCTGTTGGCAGCTGCATTCTTTCGGGCGCGTTTTACTGGCTGGTTAACGACTGGAAGCAGGAATTCTGATATGTCCGGCACGCATGATCCGAACCAAAATCACCTTCTTGCAGCCTTGCTCGACGCTGAATTCGACCGCCTGGCGCCGCATCTGGAATTGATTCCGATGCTGCTCGGCGACGTCCTCTATGAGTCCGGAGGCAAGCTGCAGCATGTCTATTTTCCAACCACATCGATCGTTTCGCTGCACTACGTGCTCGAAAACGGCGGTTCGTCTGAAATTGCCGGCGTCGGCAATGAGGGCGTATTGGGAATTTCTCTTTTCATGGGCGGCGACACGACGCCCAGCCGGGCGGTGGTGCAGACGGGCGGCCATGGCTACCGTCTCAAGTCCCACCTGTTGATGGAAGAGTTCAACCGTGCCGGTCCGGTGCTGCGCCTGTTGCTGCGCTACACCCAGGCGCTGATCACGCAAATGTCGCAGACCGCCGTGTGCAATCGCCATCATTCGGTAGAGCAGCAATTGTGCCGCTGGCTGCTGCTGACCTTGGATCGTTTGCCATCGAATGAATTGACGATGACCCAGGAATTGATCGCCAGTATGCTGGGCGTGCGGCGCGAAGGCGTGACCGAGGCCGCCGGGAAATTGCAAAACCACGGTTTTATCCGCTATCGACGCGGCCATATCACGGTCGCGGACCGGGCCGGCCTGGAAGGTCGTGTCTGCGAATGTTATGAGGTCGTGAGGAAAGAATTCACCCGCTTGTTGTCGGATGTGCGCCAGCGCCAGAACCGGCCTTCCGCCTGAGAATCAACCTTGTTTGAGCCGAGGCTAGCGCTCAGTGGCAAATTAATTAATGTCTGATTTATGTACAAAATGAAAAAAACACCGGTCGAGCGCCTGATGTTGATCGGGCTCGGGATGACACTTGCCGTGCTGCTCGCAGTCGGCGGTGTCGGCTGGAACATCGCTGCGTCATCCGCCGCCGCCTTCATTGCGGGCAGCATCGCTTTGCTGCTGGCTTCCCTGGCATTGCTGTATGCGCGGCTACGACGGGAGATCCGCGGCCGTGTGGCGGTCGAACAGGTGTTGCAAGAGGCGCAGCAGCCATTGCTGAAAGCGGGCGCATTGCAAAACGCCATTTTCAACAGTGCCAATTTCTCCAGTATCGCCACCGACGCACAGGGCGTGATCCAGATTTTCAACGTCGGCGCCGAACGTATGCTCGGTTACACGGCGGAGGACGTGGTCGACAAGATCACCCCGGCCGGCATTTCGGACGCGCCGGAGCTGATCGCGCGGGCGGCGGCCTTGAGCCTGGAATGGGACACCCCGATCACGCCGGGGTTTGAGGCGCTGGTGTTCAAGGCCTCACGCGGCATCGAAGATATTTATGAGCTGACCTATATCCGCAAGGATGGCAGCCGCTTTCCGGCGATCGTGTCGGTCACCGCGCTGCGCGATGCGCAAGACAAAGTGATCGGCTACCTCTTGATCGGCACCGATAACACGGCACGCAAGCAAGTCGAAGCCGAGCAGGCGCTGCTCGACCAGCGTTTGCGCGATCAGCAGTTCTATACGCGCTCACTGATCGAATCGAATATCGATGCGTTGATGACGACCGATCCGCGCGGCATCATCAGCGACGTCAACCAGCAGATGGAACTGCTTACCGGCTGCACCCGCGATGAATTGATCGGGGCGCCGTTCAAGAATTATTTTACCGAGCCGGAACGGGCTGAGGCGGCCATTACGCGTGTGCTGCGCGAAAGCAAGGTGACCAACTACGAACTGACCGCCCAGGCCAGGGATGGCAAGGAAACGGTCGTCTCGTACAACGCCACCACCTTCTATGACCGCGACCGCAAGCTGCAAGGCGTGTTCGCGGCAGCCCGCGACGTCACCGACCGCAAGCAATTCGAGCATACGCTGCAAGAAAATAACATCGAACTCGAAAATGCAAAGGCGGCCGCGGAAAAAGCCAACCTGGCAAAATCGGAATTCTTGTCCAGCATGAGCCATGAACTACGCACGCCGCTCAATGCCGTGCTCGGATTCGCGCAGTTGATGGCATCCGAGACACCGCCGCCCTCATCGGCGCAGAAGGTGTCGATCGACCAGATCTTGCAAGCCGGCTGGTATCTGCTGCGCCTGATTAATGAAATCCTCGATCTGGCGATGATCGAATCGGGTAAGGTGACGATGTCGCAAGAATCGATGTCGCTCGCCGAGGTGCTGCAGGATTGCCAGGCAATGATCGAGCCTCAGGCGCAGAAGCGCGGGATACAGATGCAGTTCCCGCGTTTTGATAATCTCTTCTATATCCATGCCGATCGGACCAGAGTCAAGCAAGTGATTATCAATTTGCTGTCGAATGCGATTAAATATAATCAGGCCGGCGGCGCGGTGATTGTCGAATGCGTCATGAGCGCCGAAAGCCGGGTTCGCGTCAGCGTCAAGGACACCGGCGCCGGCCTGGCGCCGGAACAGTTGGCGCAACTATTCCAGCCATTCAATCGGCTGGGACAAGAGACCAGTTCCGAAGAAGGCACCGGCATCGGCCTGGTCGTCACCAAGCAACTGGTCGAGTTGATGGGCGGCATCATCGGCGTCGAGAGCAATGTCGGTGTCGGCAGCGTATTCTGGGTCGAGCTGGCCGCATCGAATGCGCCGGAGCTGGTGTTCGGCAGCACCGTCGGCGTGGATGAACCGGATCCGGCGGCGGCACAGGTGCTGTCGTCCCAGCGCACGCTGCTGTATGTCGAGGACAATCCGGCAAATCTGGCCCTGGTCGAGCAATTGATTGCACGCCGCAGCGATTTGAAATTGCTGACCGCCGTCGATGGTCATCTGGGCGTCCAGCTGGCACGCGCCTATCAGCCGGACGCGATATTGATGGATATTAATTTGCCCGGCATCAGTGGCTTTGGCGCCTTGAAAATTTTGCGCGATGATCCTGCTACTTCCCACATCCCGGTCATGGCGCTATCGGCGAATGCCGTCCCGCGTGACATCGAGAAGGGTTTGGAGGCCGGGTTCTTCCGCTATTTGACAAAGCCTATCAAGGTCAACGAGTTCATGGATGCGCTGGATGTCGCACTGCATTATGCTGCGGAGAATGGACAGGCGAGCAGATCAGATGTCGTAGGGTGATGCCGCCGCGTAGGACGACCTTTTGGAAAGAACGCAATGCTTGAAGCATCCGAGATTCTCAACGCCAGCATCTTGATCGTCGATGATCAGCAAACGAACGTCCTGCTGCTGGAAAAAATGCTGCAGAGTACAGGCTATACGCGCATTACCTCGACGCTGGATCCGCACGCGGTCTGCGCCTTGCATGTGGCGCATCGCTACGACTTGATTTTGCTCGATCTGCAAATGCCGGAAATGGATGGATTCCAGGTCATGGAAGGCTTGAAGGAAGTCGAGACCGGCGGTTATTTACCGGTGCTGGTCATCACGGCGCAACCGGGTCACAAGCTGCGCGCGCTGCAAGCGGGCGCCAAAGACTTCGTCAGCAAACCATTCGATTTGATCGAAGTGCAAACACGTATCCATAACATGCTGGAAGTACGGCTGTTGTACCAAAAGCTCGACAATTACAACAAGGTGCTGGAACAGACGGTGCTGGAACGCACGGCCGAATTGCGCCAGAGCGAGGCCCGCTTCAAAAGTTTCACCGAACTGTCATCGGACTGGTATTGGGAGCAAGACCCGGAAGGCAAGCTAACCAGATTTTCCGGCCCGGTCTTTGAAATGCTGGGGATTGAAGCGGACGGCACGCCGGGCGCTAACCAGATGGTGCTGCCGGGGAGCTGGAATGTGGCCGAGCGCGCGCTGCTGGATGCGAACATTGCCAATCGGCGACCCTTCCTCGATTTCGTCTATAGCCGCAGCAAGACCGATGGCACGATCCAATATCTGCAAGTCAGCGGGGAGCCGATGTTCGATACAGGCAGCCGTTTTATCGGCTATCGCGGGATCGGTATGGACGTCACCGATCGCATGCTTCCGGACCAGGAGCAATTGCGTTTTCGGAATGCCATGGATGTGATCGATCAGGGTGTGTGTTTACTCGATCGCGCCAGCATGCGCGTGATTGATGCGAATGCGGCGGCTTGCCGCATGTCGGGCTATAGCCGGAACGAGTTGTTCGCCCTGGATCTGGCCGATTTGGGGATTGATAGCGGTGGGCACTTGACGGCCGTCTTTGATGAACTGATCGCAGGCGGGCCGGCGCACACGCAAACAACGGCATTGCGCCGTAAAGACGGTTCGAGCCTGGCCGCCGTGATCGATTGGCGCGCATTGCGGACGGTCGACAACTGGATCGTGGTCGGTGTCGTCAGCAAACAGGCAATGTAACGCATGCAAGCGGCTATCCGGTCCGGTCATGGAAAATCCCCAAAAGGTCGACAAAACCTTTTGGGGATTTTTTAAGGATGCCTCGTTTTGCTGTTCAGGCAAGCCTACAAGGAACGGACTTTGGCCTTGATCAGTTCTTCCACATCGCCAACCGATTTCTGCACTTTTCCCGTGATCTGTTTATCCAGTCCTTTGATCTGTTGCTTGTTATTTCCAGTTAATTTACCTGCTTCCTCTTGCACTTTACCGGCGATATCTTTAGCAGTGCCTTGAATTTGATTTTTGTTCATGGTGTATATCCTGATCAGTTACATGAATTAGTTTTCCGTACACAATTGCTTCCGGCCGGTGTTTGTCAACGAAGTTGCCGCCAGCGCCGGAGAGTGTCCGGATACATCGTCAACGACATGGAATTGATCCATGTGTTGTACGATAGCGCTTACTTCTGTGCAGGAACGACTACGACCACGTCCCCACCGGTTTTGCCGGTTTTGCCCGTGTCGCCTTTGTCACCTTCAGCGCCCGTTGCACCGACGTCACCCTTTGCGCCATTATCGCCGGCAGCACCGGAAGCACCGGTTGCACCAGTGTCCCCGGTTGGGCCGGGAACAGCCACTGCAGTGCCGGTGGCACCGGTTGCGCCAGTCGCTCCAGCCGGGCCGGGAACGACCACTACCGGCGGTGCAGGAGTGCTGACCGTGGATTTTTCACAAGCGCTCAGACCCAGCACAGTGACTAGTGCGCCTAACAGTAATGAATATCGCATATTGATCCTTTTATCTGATGAGAGAAAAATGCGCACAAGATTGTGCATAGACAAGCCGAGATATTCGAACCATCTTGTGCAAGTGGGTGATTCCAGATTCGATATTCAGAGACTAAGCGAAAGTATCAAGCTGTTCTGTACGTTGGCGTACAGAGGAGCATTTTTTTAAAATCGGTGCTTCCGCACGCGCAACTGGTACCAACAAGAATCCCGGCATGCGTACCAAGCACCTTGTCGAATGCATGGTCATAGCTCTTTATCCAGTGGCAGTAGCGATAACATATGGACCTTGGCGCGTTGCCAGTCGCTCCTGGCGGGTTCCGTGTCGTACTCGACGGCCTTGCCATTTTCCTGCGTGCGCCACACAAAATCTGGCGCCCCGCCTGCGTTGTTCGGACGCAATGCCAGCTGGTAGGAATTGACCGGCTGCACCATGGCGTCGAAACGCGCGGCGATCTGTTGCGCAAGCGCGGGACTGTCAATGATCACGCCAATCTCGGTGTTCAGGTGCATCGAGCGTTGATCGAAGTTCATGGACCCGATGAACAGCCGCTGGCGGTCAAACACAAACAGTTTTGCGTGCAGCGAATAATTTCCAAAGCGCGAGATGGCCGCCGTTTCACCGCTGCCTCTGGTGTTGCCCAGCAGTGAGCGGATCTCATAGAGCTCCACGCCGCTCTCAAGCAGCGGCACCCGATAATGCATGTAGCCGGATTGTGCCGCCAACACCGTCGACGATTCCAGCGAGCTGGTCAGGATACGGACACGTACGTTGCGCTGGCGCAGGTCTTTGAACAATTGCATGCCTTCGTGCCCCGGTATCAGGTAGGGCGTGACCATCAGCAATTCGGATTGCACCGCGCCAGCGGCATTCGCCACCGCCCGCTGCATCAATCTGCCGACCATCGCGCCGCTTTCCACCTTCTTCTTGTCGGGGCTGTCGCAGACCACCTCCGCGTGCGCCCAGACCAAGGGCAAGCGGCCGGAGATGATCCCGTTAAACGGCTCGCCGGTGGCCACCCGCTTCACATAGTCGATACCGTCCGCCTTCAGCTGCCTGGTCTGCTGGTGCAATACCGTGCGATGCGCGTTTAAGTCGGCATGGGACGTCTTGCCACCTGAAAGCGCCTGAACCGGGATCGCCAGTGCGCTGTTCCAGTATTCGTCGAAGGTTCCCGAGAGTCGTCGGGAGATAGGGCCGGCGGCAAATACGTCGTCGTCGGCGAACTGCGAATCCGGGTCGATCTGAAAGTATTGATCGCCTATATTGCGCCCGCCTATGAGCGCCATGGCATTGTCCACCACCAGCAATTTATTGTGCATGCGATAGTCGAGCCGGGAAGCGTTGAACATGAATTCAGTGGCGCGAAACAGCGTAGTGTGGCCGCGATACGCGAAGGGATTGAAGATGCGAATGTCGATGGAAGCGTGCGCTTCCAGCGCGCTAAGCTGCTCGTCGCCGGCCACCGTTTCGCCATCGTCGATCAGCACCCGCACCCGCACCCCGCGATCGGCCGCATGCAATACCGCGTCGGTCAGCAGCCGGCCGGTTTCGTCCCCGCGAAAAATGAAATATTGCAGGTCGAGTGTGCGTTCTGCGGCATTGATCATTTGCATGCGCAGCAGGAACCCGTCGGCGCCCACCGGAACGATGCGAAATCCGGAGTTGCCGTCATGTTCGCGCGCCGCAGTTTCAAACTGGCGGCCAAGCCGGGTCTGCTCCGGATGCGCCAGCGCCGAGGAAGCAGTTTTTGGAAAAGCGGAACCCGGCGGCAGCGACGCGCAACCGCTGAGTAGCGCGACCAGCAGCACGGCAAGCGAAAAGTGGAACCGACCAATCATCACATTGCTCCGGCATATACCGCTGATGGTCAGCGCGACCGGCTAGCTCATCCGCAATGGCTGTGCGACGAACCGGCGTGGTCTCGAACGTTTTGATAAAAAAATCAAGGCCGCCCCCCGATTCTGCTGGAACCGGGGGGGCCACGCGCAGGCATGACACGGACATAAAATCCGCGCCGGATGCATCTGGTGTGTGAATCAGAACCTTAATCGTCTTTCTTGATTTGCATCTTGCTCTTGACCGAAGTTACGCCTTCGGTTTCGCGTGCAATGGAGACGGCTTTGTCCGCTTCTTCCTGGTTTCTGACTTTTCCGCGCAACACCACCGCGCCCTTGTGGTCGGTATCCACCTTGACATGCATCAGGCTGTCGATCTTTTCGGCTGCCAGCTTGGTTTTGATTTTGGTCGTGATTACCGAGTTCTTGACGAATGCCGCAGGATGGGTGCGGTCTGCATCTGAATCTCCGGCATGGGCCGCAAAGGGCGCCAGCACGGTGCAGATGACGAAACAGCTTGTCGCGAGTTTGATTTTCATGGTCTGTCCTTTTTTAGAGTGGAGTACGCATAATCCCACTGTTTTTAAAGAGTATCTGTTCGCTGACGCACATAGAGGACACTGGGTCAACGAAATCTGCGCTGTGGCTGTTAGCGGGCAGGGCACCTATCAACACACAGTTGTCCGGGGCAGTCAGTTCGGGTCCGCAGCAAGCGGCACTGCATGGGGGGATTCCGTGCTAGGCGCTTGTCGATTCGGACGGCTTTTCCAGATACAGGTCAATGGCATCTTCGAATCCAACCATGATGCGGATCAGGCCGATAAAGCCGATGAGGCAGATGACTATGCCCCCGGTCAGCAAAAAAATGACCTCCTGATCCACGCCCTCATGGAAGAAGGAATTCGCTACGATGGTCGTCGGATTCATTGCGCCCAGCGCAAAACAGGTTACTAAAAATCCGCAGATGGCGATGCCGCCCCAAATATGTCTGTTCATGGTATTCCCTTTAATATCAATGCGAGACGCCGCTCTTTTCCCCAGCGTGATCCGATTGTCCCGCTTTGGCCGAATCCGCTCCGTGCGCTGGCGCACAATTCGCGATATAAAGTTGCGAAACATACATTGGGCTGTGGCCGCTTCACAATACCCCTCGCAATAAAAATTATAAAACTTGCATTCCGGCAACCGCCGGGCCTATGATAAAGCCACTTCAGTATTCGCTTAAAGCCTTTTCCAATCGAGGTCATTACGCACAATTAGCCTAAAATTTTTTAGTTTTCTTATGCCAATGGCTTGCTATGCACCGACTAGGAACGCTGTTCAGGATTGAGTCCAATTGGCGTTGGATAAAAGTGATTTGGCCTCTCCTTGCTACAGCAGCTTTGTTAGTGGGGCTGGGGGTTTTCAGCATGGGCATGCTGTCATCGGTACGTGCTTTTGTTGCGGGCGAAAGCCTGTATTCCAAAGCACAGAAGGACGCAGTCGCACACTTGTTGGAATATGTCACGACGCGTGACCAGCCCCATTATCAAGCGTTTCTGGATGCGATTGCGGTGCCATTGGGAGACCGCAAGGCGCGCCTGGAATTGGAGAGGGCTGCGCCCAACCTTGACATCGCACGCCAGGGTCTGCTTCAAGGTCGGAATCACCCCGATGACATCAATGGCATGATCAGCCTGTTTCGGAATTTTCGACATGTCAGCTTCATGAATGAGGTGATTTCGATTTGGGCTGAGGCCGATAGTCAGGTATCCGAGCTCAACGCCATGGCTGGCCGGCTGCACAGCGCAACGATTGCCGGCGAATTTGACGTAGCCTCGGCGCAAGCCACCCGTGTCCGCATCAAGACTATCAATTTACGCCTCAATCAGCTGGAGGCGGCATTTTCGTTCAGCCTGGGAGATGCATCACGCAAATTGCAGCAGCTCCTGCTCCTTGGGACGCTGGCAATTGCAGCGGCCCTGATGGGAGCCGCCAGCTTTATTTCGCGTTCCATTCTGCAAAAAAAAGAGGAATTTGAAAATGCGCTGCGCATCAGCGAGGAGCGCCTGCAACTTGCCATGCGTGGCACCAGCGACGGATTGTGGGACTGGGATATCCTCGCAAAGAGCGTGTATTATTCGCCCCGCCTGAAAGAACTGCTGGAGCAGGGAGGCGATGAAATTCACCATACGCCGGACCATTTTCTCAAATATGTCCACCCGCAAGATCAGGGCGCCGTAAGTGCGGCCATGAAAAATTATTTGCGCAACAATTCCTCCTATGACGTTGAGTACCGCATTTTCACGCAATCCGGCAAGTTACGCTGGGTGCGCTCACGCGCGCAGTCGGCGCTTGATTCGAAAGGTGAGCCGGTGCGCATGGCGGGCTCAATTACTGATATCACTGAACGCAAACAGGCGGCATTGGAACTGACGCGCACCAATCGCGCATTACAAATGCTGAGCCGCTGCAACGAAGCCGTGATCCGGGCGGAAAGCGAGTACGAGCTGCTCCTGCATATATGTCGCCTGGCGATAGACGTCGGCGGCTACCGCCTGGCGTGGGTGGGCTACGCACAGGACGATGCAGCCCGCACAATCACGCCAGCGGCGCAGGCAGGAAATCATGACGATACAACCTACCTCGACGGAATCAGACTGAGTTGGTCCGAGGATGACGCGGCAGGCCGGGGGCCGGCGGGCCGGGCCATCCGCGGCGGCGTGCCGGTCGTGGTCGAAGATATCGCGCAGGAGTCCAGCTCCTCGCCATGGCTGGCAGCTGCGCAACGGCGCGGCTACCGTGGCGGGATCTACCTGCCGCTGTGCGATAAAGGCCGCACCTTCGGCTTGCTGGCCTTATATTCCGAAGAGATCATCGCGGTGTCGGGCGACGAAATCAAGCTGCTCAAGGAACTGGCAGATGACCTGGCATTCGGCATTAGCAACATCCGCGTTGGGTATGCGCAGCAGCAAATCCAGTCAGCCGTTCTGAAAATCGCAGCTGGCGTTTCTGCCAGCACCGGCACGGAGTTCTTTGAGCAATTGGCCCGCAATATGGCGGAGGCGCTGGGAGCGAGTGCTGGATTTGTGGCACGCTTGCTGCCTGGAAAACCGCTTACCGCCCGCATATTGGCGGCGGTAATTGATGGCAGAGTTGCGGATAATTTCGACTACGTCATCGCATGTAATGCTTGCGAAGAAATTCTGGCTGCCGACAATTTTCTTGTACCTGACGAGATTGCCATGAATTTTTCCCGGTCACCGTCGCTGACGGCGCTCGGCACGCAGGCATACGTCGGCTGGCGCCTCGACAATTCGGCTGGACAGCCCATCGGCTTGCTCTTCATATTGTTTCGCGAACCGTTGAAAAAACTTGATTTCGTCACCTCCACGCTGCAGATCTTTGCCGCCCGGGCCGCCGCCGAAATGGAGCGTCAGGAAACGGATGTCCGGATTCGCGATCAGGCATCGCTGCTCGACAAGGCACAGGACGCGATTATTGTGCGCGGGATGGATCATCGTATTCTGTTCTGGAATAAAAGCGCCGAGCGGCTCTATGGCTGGACCCGGGAAGAGGTGCTTGGTAGCGCGATGGACGACCTGTTCTTTGATAATCCTGCCGCCTTCGACGAGGCCAACCACGAGGCAGTGGAGCTCGGCGAATGGAGCGGCGAGATCAGCCGGCGGCGTAAGGATGGCACTACGCTGAGCGTGGAAAGCCGTTGGACTCTGGTGAGAAATGATGACGGTCGGCCGCAATCCATTCTTGCCATCGACACGGATATTACGCAACGCAAGGCGGCTGAACATGAAGTCCAGCACCTGGCTTTCTACGACCCTCTGACCTTGCTGCCTAACCGGCAACTATTGATAAATCGGCTTCAAAAAGCGCTGGCGACCAACGTCCGCAGCCAGCAGACCGGAGCGCTACTGTTCATCGATCTGGACAACTTCAAGATCATCAACGATACCCTTGGGCACGACAAGGGTGATCTGCTGCTGCAACAAGCCGCTGTGCGACTGGCGACCTGCGTGCGCATGAGCGACACCGTGGCCCGTCTGGGCGGGGACGAATTCGTGGTGATGCTGCTGGGCCTGGATGCAAGCCTGGCGGAAGCCGCGCTTCAGGCGAAGATTGTCGGCGAAAAAATCCTGGCCATCCTCAGCCAGCCCTACCTGATCGCCGGGCTTGAACACCACAGTACTTCCAGCATAGGCATTACCCAGTTCAGCGATCCGCAGGACACCGTGGGTGACCTGTTGAAACAAGCCGATCTCGCGATGTATCAGGCCAAGGCGGCGGGCCGGAATGCCATGCGCTTCTTCGATGTCGAGATGCAGGCAGCTGTCACCGCTCGTGCAGCCATGGAAGTGGACTTGCGCCAGGGCCTGTCGCGCAATGAGTTCCTTCTGTATTACCAGCCGCAGATGGATGGAGACGGCTGCATGACAGGTGCCGAGGCACTGGTGCGCTGGCAGCATCCGCGGCGTGGCCTGGTTCCTCCTGCTGAATTCATCTTGCTGGCCGAAGATACCGGGCTCATTCTGCCGTTGGGCCAATGGGTGCTGGAAACCGCCTGCGCGCAACTGGCGACTTGGGCGACACGGCCGGAAACGGCGCAATTTACCATTGCGGTGAATGTCAGCGTTCGCCAGTTCCGCCATCCGGACTTCGTGCATCAGGTGACGACAGTGCTGGATCGTAGCGGCGCCAATCCGCAGAGACTGAAGCTGGAGCTTACCGAGAGCCTGATCGTGGACGATATGGACGCTACCATCGCCAAAATGACGGTACTGAAAGATCAGGGAGTGAGTTTTTCGCTGGACGACTTCGGGACCGGCTATTCCTCTCTTTCTTATCTGAAGCGCCTGCCCCTGGACCAGTTAAAGATTGATCAGTCTTTCGTCAAGGACATACTGATTGACCCGAATGATGCTGCCATTGCCCGCACCATCGTGGCTTTGGGGAGGAGCCTGGGACTGACGGTGATTGCCGAGGGGGTGGAAACCGACGCCCAGAGAGACTTTCTCGCTCACCATGGCTGTCATGCCTATCAGGGCTACCTGTTCAGCCGGCCTGTGCCGATTGCGCAACTGGAGACGTTCATGCAAGCGCATACTCCGGCCAGAATGCCTGGAACTGCGAAACCTGCATTGGGGAAAGTCCGATAAGCTGGATTTGCTGCGAAACGGATCCAGTGAGCCGGCGCCCCCGTACGGGCATCAAATGGTGAGGGATTTCAGCGCCTCATCGAAAACACGAAACTCATTCTTCCCCGCCCGTTTGGCTTGATACATGGCGATATCGGCCTGCGACATCAATTGCGAAGCAGAGATGCTGCTGCCGCAATACAGCGCAATACCGATCGACGCGCCGAGCGTAAATGTCTTGCCTTCGAGATAAAAAGGCATGCCGATCGCCGCCAGCAATTGCTGCGCGACGCGAATCGCCGCGTCGCGGGTATCGTTGAGATCGGTCAACAGGACGACAAACTCGTCGCCGCCGAGACGCGCCACGGTATCGGTGCGCCGGCGTCCGTCCGATAGGCGCGCCGCGACCTGGCACAGGATGGCATCGCCGACTTCATGTCCATATTGATCGTTGATCGGCTTAAAATCATCGAGATCGCAAAACAACAGCGCAAAATGCGAGCCGTCGCGCTCGGCCCGCGCCAACGCTTGTTGCGAACGGTCTTCCAGCATGGCCCGGTTGTATAAACCGGTGAGCGCGTCGTGATGTGCCATAAATACCAGCCGCGCCTCGCTCGCCTTGAGCGCGGTTTCCTTTTCATGCAGCCGCGCCACCAGATAATTAAAGCCGAGCACCAGATCGCCTACCTCGTCCCGGTGCTTGACAGGCAGCGGCCCCAGTTGGCGTTTGCCGTCCGCCATCTCGCGCATCGAACGTGCCGCATCCGTCAGTGGCCGCAATATGCGCGGCAACAGCAACATCAATAGCGCCATCATCCCGACCAGCATCGCCAGCGTGTACTTAAAGACCAGACTACGCATTGCCGCAAGCGGGTGGAACACTTCCGCAGCAGGGATGCGGGCGACGACAAACCATCCGGTGCTGGGCACCGTCACCATGGCCGACAGTTCCTCGACGCCGTTGGCGTTGATAGTGGTGCCAGTGCCGCGGTAACCTGCCATGGCCCGATCGTGCAGCAGGTTCACGCCGGGCGCCGGGGTCGGCCTTAATACCATGGCCGGGTCGCTGGCGCCGACGAACAGTTTGTCGGCCGGCGATACCAAAAGGAAGCCGCCGCTTGCGCCGAGCCGGACTTCTTGCAGGCGATCGAGAAAGCCCGGTGTATTCAGCACAACCACCCCCGCCAGCACCGCCACCACGCGCCTGGCGGCGTCGCGTACGGGTGCCGCCATGATCAGGATCGGTTGGCCGTTGGCGCGTCCGCGCTGCGGCTTACTCATCACCGGCACATCGGCACGCAACGCCGCCTGGAACCAGTCGGCATCAGAATAGATGAGATGATTGCGCCCGGCCACCACCGGATATTCCGCAAGCAGGCCGCTGCCATCCGGTCGCAGCACCAGCAACCCGCTATTAAATAAGGGGTTCACACGCTGTCTTTCCTGAATCCAAAGCGCCAGTTTCCCGGGCTGCTGCACCAGCGCGGGCGGCAGCGCGGTACTCAGTTCGCCGATCAGCGCGCGGCGCGCCAGGATACTGTGATCAATGTCGCGCGCGACATAAGACGCAATCGACAATTGCTGGGCCGCCACCTGGTCGCGCAGGAGTTCCTGCGCAACGGGCAGCGCAACAAACAAGCGCAGCACAACGCCGGCCACGACGAGCAATACGCCGAGCCCGATGAAGCGGAACTTGATGCTTTGGAAAATTGGCATTGGGCAATGATACAGAAAATCGGCTTACGTACACTCACGTACATTCTAAGGTTGGTTGCCACGCAGCATTTTCATTTTTAGGCGAGTTGCTGGCTGGTAATGTTTATACCAGGATAAATGTCAATATTGCAATAGGATAAAGTCGCTGGTACGCTTGGCATGACTAGCTTAATTTCCTATTTACCTATCTTCAGAAGGAATACCGTCATGACCACAGCAGCGACTGACAGCGCCGGCAAGTTCGACGCTTCCCGTGCCGGCGAATATGAACAACAAAGCCGCATAGCGCTGGCCGGCTATGACGCCTGCCACGAACTGGCCGCCTGCATGCTGGCGGCATCCATCGGGACTGAAACCGCTGCGCATGTTTTGGTAGTCGGTGTCGGCGGTCCCGCACAGGAGATTACGAACGCAGGAAGGTTGGCGCCAAATTGGCGGTTTACCGCGGTTGATCCTTCGCAGCCTATGCTGGACATCGCGCTGGCGCGGGTGGCAGAGGCGGGCTTGATGGCGCGCACGGCGGCGAGCTTGGGTAGGGTAGAGGATCTACCGGTAGAACCCGTATTCGATGCTGCCACCCTGATCGGCGTGCTGCATCACCTGCCGGGAGATGCCGCAAAGCTGTCAATTCTTCAAGCCATTGCCTGCCGTCTGAAACCGGGGGCGCCGCTGATCCTGGCAGGCAATCACCATGCGTATGCGAGTCAGCCGCTGTTACTCGCGGCCTGGGGGGAGCGCTGGCGCATGCAGGGCGCATCGCCAGACGAGGTAAAGGCAAAGCTCGGCAAGATCCTGCAGGGCGCAGACCCGCCGCATTCAGAAGACGCAGTCGCAACGCTGCTTGCGGATGGCGGCTTCGGCAAGCCGCTGAGATTTTTTTCAAGCTTGTTCTGGGGGGCCTGGATTGCTCACCGACGCAGCTAACAGCCGTTTAGGACACCATTCCCAGACCCTGCTGCGCCAGCGCGCGCATGATATTGCCAAGCTGGACATACGCCTGCTTGACCTCATCCGAGAAAGGCATGCCGCAATTGAGGCGGATGAAATGGTCGAAGCGATGCGAGTTGGAAAACAGCAATCCCGGAGAAATCAGTATGTCGCGAGCAAGTGCCGCCTCAAATACTTTTTTGGAAGACAGGCCTGCAGGCAGTTCCACCCACATCGACACGCCGCCATTCGGCAGGCTGCAGCGCGTACCTTCGGGGAAGTGCATGGAAATGGCCTCGGCGGTCAGATCGCGTTGCGTACGCAGCGCACCGCGTATCCCGCGCAGATGCCTGTCGTACGCTGGCGAAGCCATGAATTCTGCGGCGATAGTTTGCGACCACTCGTCGTTGTAACGGGTCTGCGCATACTTGAGCATGTTGACGCGGGCTTGCCATCGTCCGGCCACCATCCAGCCCAGCCGCAAGCCGGGTGCCAGGATCTTGTGCAGCGAGGCGCAATGGATGACATTGCCTGAGGTGTCGTGCGCTTTCAGCGATGTCAGCGGCGGGCCGTCGTGTACCAGTGCGCTATACGAATCGTCTTCGATCAGCGCGATGTCGTTGGTTTCGCACAGTTGCACCAGGCGCTTCTTGTGCGTCTCCGGCATGATGCTGCCGAGCGGATTTTGCAGATGCGGCACCACTACGATCGCCTTGATGTTGTCGTAGGTCCGGATGGCTAACTCCAGCGCTTCGAGCGAGATACCGGTTTGCGCACTGGTGGGGATTTCAAGCGCGCGCATGCCCAGGCTTTCCATCACCTGCAGCAGACCGTAAAAGGTCGGCGATTCGACGGCGATGACGTCGCCCGGCTGCGCCACGGCGCGCAGCGCAAGATTGAGCGCTTCGATGCAGCCATGCGTGACCAGGATGTCATCCGGGTTCAGGGTCATGCCGCTGGCCAGCGCACGCTTGGCCAATACATGCTTGAAGGCGGCGTTGCCGGTGGGAGAACTCTGTTTCGAAAACATGCTGTGGTGCTGCCGCAATGCCCTGGCAGCGAGCGCGTTGAGTTGCTTGCCCGGATACAGTTCCGGCGCACCCGCGGCGCGGCCGAGATTGATACGCACCTTGCGCTGCCCCATCGAGATGATTTCGGAGACTTTTTGATGGATGCCGACGAACTGCGCAGCATCGTGCGGCCTGGTCATGTCAGGCTCGGTTACCGCCATCATGCCCGGCCGTTTTGGCGACCTGACGAAATAACCGGAACGCGGCCGCGCTTCGAGCCAGCCTTCGCTCTCCAGAAAACGGCAAGCCTGGAGTGCGGTGGAGAGACTGACGGCGTGCTGCCGCATCAGGGCGCGCACCGATGGCACCCGATCGCCGGGATGCAGGACGCGCGCTTTGATCGCATCCAGATAGTGGGCGGCGAGTTGGCGATACAGAGGCTGCTGGGTTTTGCTATCCATGCGTAATGATCTAGTGAATGTTCAGCGTCGAATAGATACAGAGGTCTTGAAAACAGGGGGTAACAGACGTCTAAATGTGCCTGTGATGCGATACAGATTGTATCGGTCTGTGCATTTCGCTGCATTTGCTATCGGCTTACTCTGGATCATCTTCCTCAACGACTAATGAGCTACCACCATGCAAACTCGCGAACTGATGGCAGGACAGACATTCTACTTTTACGCCAGCTCCGGCACCGGCGTCGTACTGCTGGACGGAAGTATGTGCGTGACGCTCCGCAATGTGCAAATGGATGGTTACGGCTGGAATGAGGAAATGACACTGATTGGAAGCGGCGAGTGGGTGGCGCCGCGCTCAGGGTGGATACGCATCGATGCGCGGGATCGTGTCTCGCTGTATATCGCCGAACCGCAGCCGCTGCAGTGGGGGGCAAGCATGGTGAAGACGTTGAAGCGTTTGCTGGGCAAGCCTGTCAGCGCGTAGATCAGATTTGCTGCGCTGCTCGCGCAGCGCAATAACAAGGCTAACTGGCTATATCTTCGAGACTGAAGATTTCCCTCTTGTCGTCATAAGAAAAAATTTCGGCGTAGCGCCCCCAGCTAATAATGGCATCTATCGTTTCTTCAGCGGCGTTATCGCTCAAATTATCTTCCAATTCCTGCTGAAAACGCGCGCGCGGCGCACGCTGGCCGGGTCTTTCCTGCAATACCGACTTGATGCGCGCCGCCAAAGGGACCTGGCGCAGCAGTTGTTGCGCAAATGCTTGCTTGCGTTCCTGCACGCCATGCTCGGCAAACGCCAGGCCTAAAGGGGTGAGGGTGATGTCGCCTTCTGTCATTTCGGCGAATCCCAGATAATGCAGTACTTCAGCCACAGGAAACAGGTCATCGACTTCCAGGTGGAGCCGTTCGGAAATGTCCGGCATGTCGGCCCGGCCGTTGTATGGCGCGGCTGCCACTGTTTCCAGCAGGCCTGCCATCAAGTTGGTCGAAACGGGATTGAGCCGGCTTCCGAGTTCCAGTCCGGGGCTGCTGCGGCTGGAAATCGGTTGTAATCTGGCGGTCATCTTGGCGTAGATATCATCGACCAGTTGGCGAAATGCAGGGTCCAGCCGGTTGCGCGGATGCGCGAACGGTACTTTTATCTCGGCAATGACACGACCGGGGTTGGACGAGAGAACCAGGATCCGGTCGCACATGAACACGGCTTCCTCGATGTTATGGGTGACGATCAGTATCGACTTGATGGGCAGTCGGCCATCGTTCCACAGGTCAAGCAGATCGGTGCGCAAGGTCTCCGCGGTGAGCACGTCCAGCGCGGAAAAAGGCTCGTCCATCAGCAGCAAAGTGGGATCGACAACCAATGCTCTGGCAAAGCCGACACGTTGTCGCATACCGCCGGAAAGTTCACGAGGGTAGGCATTTTCAAATCCGTCCAGGCCGATCAGGTCGATCGCCGCCAGCGCACGTTTGCGGCGCTCTTCCGGCGGCGTGCCGAGCGCTTCGAGGCCGGCTTCGACGTTGTCCAGAACGGTCAGCCACGGGAACAGGGCGAAGGTCTGAAACACCATGGCCACCCCATCGGCAGGCCCCTTCACGGGTTGGCCGCGATAGCTCACCTCGCCGCCGGTGGGGTGAATTAATCCTGCAATAATGCGCAATAGAGACGACTTGCCGCACCCGGAGCGTCCAAGCAGGCCGACGATCTCTCCTTCATGCAAGGTCATGCTGACATCATCCAGCACCAGCAGCTCACCTTGCGATTTGGCAAAACCGCGTCGCACATGGCTGACATTCAGTATTTCATTTTGGGTTATTTTCGGCATTTGGATTTTTGCTCAATTCGAGTTCATTTTGCTGTCGGCGAAGTGGTACATCGGTCGCCACAGCAGACGGTTGAACAGCACCACGAATAGCGACATGACAGCGATACCCAGGATGATGCGGGGAAAGTCGCCGGCGGCGGTGTACTGCGCAATGTAAGAGCCCAGTCCATGGGCGTTGAGTTTGGTATCGCCCCACGAAACCGATTCGGAAACGATGCTGGCATTCCAGGCCCCGCCGGAAGCCGTGATCGCGCCGGTGACGTAGTAAGGAAAAATACCCGGCAGCATGGCTTTGCACCACCATTGCCAGCCGCGAATTTTAAAATTCACCGCGACTTCCCGATAGTCGTTGGGATACGCCATGGCACCGGCAATCACATTGAACAGGATGTACCACTGCGTACCCAGCACAATCAGCGGGCTTAACCATATGTCGGGGTTGCCATTGAAGCGAACAATCAGAATCACGAACACCGGAAATAGCAGGTTGGCCGGAAACGCCGCCAGGAACTGGGCCAGTGGCTGGATTTTCTCGGCCAAGCGCGGCCGCAAGCCGATTAATACACCCAGCGGTACCCATATCACGGAGGCGATCGCAATCAGCAGCATCACCCGCAGCAGCGTGTAGACACCCAGCAGCAGCACCGTGCCGACTTCACCGACAGTTACCTCTGTTCCGACGAAGGTGACAACCCGCCAAATGATCCAGCATCCGAGCAGCAGCAGCGTGGCGTTCCATGCGAAGTCCACCAGCGCACTGGGCGTCTGGTGCGGGTCCTTTTTGCCGAGCGCGCCCGGGTTAAAGCGCAAGGGTGTCGTGATCACGCGGCGGAACAGCTGGCCGAACGGTGCCAGCATTGATTGAATCAGGCGCGTGCGTTGGATCAGGTTGAGCAGCCATGAAGAGGGCGCAAACTGCGCACTGGTGTTTTCCATGCGAAATTTATCGGCCCAGGCGACCAGCGGCCGAAACAGCAACTGATCGTAAGCAATGATGACCGCGGTCATGACGACAATCACCCATCCGACGGCACCCAAATTGTGTTCGCTGATCGCCAGCGCCAGATAGGAGCCGACGCCGGGTAAAGTAATACTCTTGTTGCCCACCGTGATGGCCTCTGCCGCCACCACGAAGAACCAGCCGCCGGACATGCTCATCATCATGTTCCAGATCAGGCCCGGTATGGCGAAGGGGACCTCCAGCTTCCAGAAGCGTTGCCACCCGGAAAGGTGAAAGCTGCGTGAGACTTCCTGCAAATCCTCAGGAATGGTCGTCAACGATTGATAAAAACTGAACGCCATATTCCATGCCTGACTGGTAAAGATGGCAAAGATTGCCGCCAGCTCGGCGCCGATCACCCGCCCGGGAAAAAGCGCTATGAAAAAAGTGACCGTGAACGAGATGTAACCAAGCACCGGCACCGATTGCAGCACGTCCAATGCCGGAATCAGCAGTTTCTCCGCGCGACGGCTCTTGGCCGCAACGGTGGCGTAGATCAGCGTGAATATCAGCGAAGCGGCCATCGCTGCCAACATGCGCAGCGTGGTGCGAAGGGCATATTCAGGCAGGTTGTGAGGGTCGAGAGTGACGACATTTTCGGCGAGGCTGGACAGCGGTGCCAGGGTTTCCTTAACGCCTATCCCGCTAAAAGCAATAATACCGATAACAAGTGGGAAAACCAGAAAATCCCAGCGGTTGGGGGTAAGTCTTTTTGACAGAGGTAATGCGTGAACATTTGCAGTCATACCTGGAATTCCTGATTACCTAAGCTATAAGTTTCAATGAAGGGGATGTGGGATCTGATTGCCGGGACGTATTTTTTCATACATCCAATTACCTTACCAAGCGAATATTGCATTCTGATGACATGTGTTGCGATAATTGGAAAAAGACGCAAATAGGTGGATTCGTTCGGCTCCGGCATCCCATCGAAGTTCATGCGCCGGACTGGCAGATGCTGGTATTGGCGTGGTTTGTTCTGCTGGTGCCGGCAATGCGGCCAATCTTGCCGCCATGGCGGGACGTGCCTGTCCGACACGTCCTGAGTGCTTTGCGGGGCGGCCGGGAATGGACGGTCCCGTCTTGACGCGCTTGGCCGAGTACGGAAATCCGGGTTAAAACGCCACGACCCGGTTGCGGCCCGCTACTTTGGCCCGATACATGCGTTCATCGGCTATCTTGAGGCAGGCCTCAAGGGTATTGCCATCGAGGCCGAATTCGGCAACCCCGATGCACATGCTGACTTTGGCGCCGGGTTCTTGCGCGATCTTGACGTTATCCTCAAGCTGGCTGCGGCAGCGTTCGCCGATGATGGTGGCCCCGTCGCGCGTGGTGCCCGGTAGCGCAATGATGAATTCGTCGCCGCCGAATCGGCCGATCAGGTCGCCCGGGCGCAGTATCGTTTTCATTTGGGCGACCAGCATCATGAGTAGTGCGTCGCCGGCGTGATGCCCGTAGCGGTCGTTGGTGTATTTGAAGTGATCCAGATCCAGGGCCAGTATTGACAGCGGTTCACCGGTGCGCTCCGAACGCGCAATCTCGATCCCGGTTCTGGCCAGGAATTCCCGGCGATTTGCCGCGCCGGTCAGGGGGTCGGTCGCGGCCTGATGCTCAAGCGCTTCATGTGCCTTACGCAACTCCATGAGCGCGTTTTCAGCGCGGGCATTGGTGGTCCGGAGCTGGTTCATCAGTTCTTCCTGGCGCAATATGGTCGAAAAGGCGCGGGTGGTGAAAAAAGCAGTGACAACGCCGTAACTCAGGATAAAAAATCCGGCAGCGAAGATGGCATGGCCAAGCCACCACATATGATTCCAGGGTTTGGCCAGCACAAAGGCCAGCGAGGACTGGGCAAAGTAAGCCAGTGACATCGTGAAGAAAATGGTCATCAACGGCGACTTGATACGGCGCGCAAAAACCACGGCGATTCCCAGCAGGGAGATACACAAAGCGCCAATTTCCATCGATAGCCTGAGCGCCGGATGGCCGCCGATAGGAGATAACGCGAGGGCGCCAACCGCCAGATCGATCAAGATGAAAATAGCGGCCCAGCGCCACCAATACGCGGCATGCGCGCGCCGTTCGGTCAGTTCGGCCGGTTGGCCGTAGGACAGCAGTCCGGCAAAGAAGAAGACTGCCATCAGGATCCTGGAAGCAGGGCCGTACAATAAAAATAGCGCCATGTGGTGATGCGCCATGCCGGTAAATACGCCATGCGGCAGGTAAATCAGCGTGAATCCAAGAAAACCCAGCGTCAGCCAGCGCAGAAACGACTCGCCGGAATACTGATAGCAGCGCCAGGTGACATACGATACGAACGCACCTTCCAGCGTAGCCACCCCGATAGCCAGCTCATGAAAGCCGTGGTCTTCGAATAGCAGCAGCGGACTTTGGAACAGATTTAAATAAATAATGGTTGCCAGCGGCAACAATCCGAACAGCAGCAGGAGCAGTACCGAATATGCCTTGGTGACTATACGGACATATAGTTGAAGACGATTGCTGTTTGATGGCGGCACCAACGATGCTGTTTCCAGGTATTGTGGGTCATCGAGTCGCATGGGATACCCTTGCTATGAAGATACGCCTACACACGCGCAACTGTAGCTGGGAACAAGTTGCCGCATGGAACTATAGCTTACGAGTATCGTTGACTTCTGTCTACTTTATGCGTTGATCTCGATTGGCGACGGTTGCACCGCAGGTACAGCGGACCGATGTCTTTGGTGTTTAAACATGCGAAATCCTTATCAATCATCGCTAACGTTATAACCGGGTATTATGTTGACTCTGGATTGATTGCCAGAGCGCATTTTCTCGGATCGAGCCTGATGTATGCGACAGGATTTGCGTTTACACTCCTACCTTCCATTTTCCAGCCTGCAGACTTTCTGTATGACTTCAATCATCGGCCCTACTTTTCAATTAGTTGACGAAATCGATGCGGCACAACTTGCCCGGAAAGGCGGTTTTGGTGCACGCACGTCACCGCTATTGGTCAAGGGCGCGCTCCACGGCTGGCCCGCCCAAAAGGACTGGTCCTTCGAGTATTTGTCGCAATTGCGTCACAAGGACGGTGCGGAGCCGGTCGTAAAATTCCAGAATGGCCTGGTGGAGCAGGGAGCGACCAGGCAGCGGCCATGGCTTCCGGTTGGCCCCTATTTGCAGGAGCTTGCGGCGGCGGCGGCACAGCCGTTAAGCGATGATGTCGGTTTGTTGTCAAACAGGCAGCGACGACTGCTTGGCAAGGACGAGCGTTTTTCTCTCGACTGGTCGCACATGCAATCCTTCCGTCCGGACCGGCTGTATCTGGCGCAGTGGAATATTCTGGACGAGTTTCCGGCGCTCAGGCGCGATTTCGCCATTCGTGATTTGTGGCCGGGGCGGCGCTGGACCTGGGAATATGTGTTCGTCGGACCGGCCAACACGGTCACGGGTTTACACTACGACTTCCCGAACAATTGGTTTTGCCAGATGCGCGGCACCAAGGAATTCCTGCTGTTTCCACCAGAGCAAACGCCGCACATGTGCGTTTCGGCCAAGTATGACTGGGGTGCGACGCTGAGCGATATCAATATCTCCCGACTGACGGAGCAGCCGCAGCAATTGCGCGAATTCGAGAAAACCCAAGGACTGTACGCGCGGGTTGAGCCGGGCGACGCACTGTTTATTCCGAAGCACACCTGGCATGCGGTGGTATCGCTCGAACCATCCATCAGCCTGGGTGTATTCGGTTTGACCGCCGGCGAGATTCTGTTTGAAGGAGGACCGACTTCGGTCAAGGATTTCATGCACAGGCTGCATCTTTATCGATGGGGCAATTGCACCTGCCATAAGGCAGCGTAGCTGGCTGCAAATAAGCAGCATATGTGATTGGCGCTGGTCTGGCGTTTTGGAACAGGCGCAAATTGGGAAGCAGCCGGTTTCGGGAGCGCCCAGCAAACTTTTCATGAATATCGTAATATGGCGATATTAATTTCTATAAACCACAATATTTGTTTCTGCTAAAGACGAAACAGGTATTCGGTAAACACCATGAACTTCGATCTCATACACAAAGCACTCGCCAATCCGGTACGGCGCCAGATACTCCAATGGCTCAAGACGCCTGAAGAGCATTTCGGCGCTCAGGAATATCCGCTCGATCTGGGCGTTTGTTGCGGCTTGATTGATAAACGCACCGGATTGTCGCAGTCGACGGTCTCGGCACATCTGGCGACTTTGCAGCGGGCCGAGCTGGTGACCACGAAGCGCGTCGGACAGTGGGTTTTCTATCGCCGCAACGAAACAACGATCCAGGCGTTTCTTGAACACATCAACGGCGATTTGTGAATTTTTTTCTGTCGCTGACTCTTCCGTTTCACTCTCTCAACATCTAACACTCAAACTTACTATGACTACATTATTCGACCCCATCAAAATTGGCGATCTGCAACTGGCTAACCGCATCGTCATGGCGCCGCTAACCCGTTCCCGCGCCATCGGCGACGGGCGCGTACCGAATGCATTGATGACTGAATATTATGTCCAGCGCGCTTCCGCCGGTTTGATCATCAGCGAAGCGACGTCGGTCAGCCCGCATGGCGTAGGCTATGCGGACACCCCGGGTATCTGGTCCGATGAGCAAGTCGCCGGATGGCAGCACGTGACTGCCGCGGTGCACGCCGCCGGCGGCCGCATCGTCCTGCAACTGTGGCACGTTGGCCGTATCTCCGATCCGATTTTCCTGAACGGCGAATTGCCGGTTGCGCCAAGTGCGATTGCCGCGGAAGGGCACGTCAGCCTGGTCCGTCCGAAGCGTGAATACGTCACGCCGCGCGCGCTGGATCTGGCAGAAATTCCAGCAATCGTCGAAGCCTTTCGCAAAGGCGCCGAAAATGCCAAGGCGGCCAACTTTGACGGCGTCGAAATCCACGGTGCGAACGGCTATCTGCTGGATCAATTTTTGCAAAGCGGCAGCAACCGGCGCACTGACATCTACGGCGGATCGCTGGAAAATCGCGCACGCCTGATGCTGGAAGTCACCGATGCCTGCCTCGCCGTGTGGGGCGCAGCGCGTGTCGGCATGCATCTGGCGCCAGCCTGCGACAGCCATTCGATGGGCGATGACTATCCACTCGAAACATTCAGCTATGTTGCCCGCGAACTTGGCAAGCGCGGCATTGCGTTTATCTGCGCGCGGGAACCGCAAACGCCACATCGTCTTGGCCCGCAACTCAAGCAAGCGTTCGGCGGCACCTACATCGCCAATCAACAGCTGACCAAAGCCGCGGCGGAGGAATTGCTGACCAAAGGTGAGGCGGACGCCGTCGCGTTCGGCCAGTTATTCATCGCCAACCCGGACTTGCCGCGTCGCCTGAAGCTCGATGCGCCATTGAATGCGCCCAAGTCTGAAACCTTTTATTCGCCGACACCGGAAGGGTATATCGACTATCCTGCGCTGGCGTAATCCCTGCCGATCGCCTTGAGTAGTGCGCAGCACCGTATCGAAGGGCACGCCGTTCGGGCTACCCGGCCCGAACGGTTTGTCTGAATCCGATTAAAGAAACCCTTCATTTTTACTGTCGTGTCTGCCATACATTCGACACTCCGCCGACAGCGCCAGCAGGTTCGGGTCGCGTTCCCGGGTTTTCGGCAGCAACAGCGTGATGCGTTGCCGGGCGCCATATTTTGATGCGAGCGGAATGAGTTCAATGTGGGAGCTGAACTTGGCCACACGTCCCGGCAGCAGGCTGTAGCCGATACCGCCACTGACCAGATTTATCAGGGAAAAAATATCTTGCACGCGCATGCTGATGTTGGGGGCAAAACCGGCTTGCTCAAAGCAATACGCAAAGTCCTGCGAGGTGACAAAACCTTCAGTCAGGGTGACAAATTTCTCGTCACGCAAGTCCTGCAAATCGATACGTTTCCGGCCTGCATAAGGCGAATTCAGCGGCGCCGCCAAAAAGACGTCGTCATCAAAAAGTGGAACAGCCACCAGGGTCTGGCCGACGCGGTCGTTGAGATCGCCTGGTTCGTGCAAACCTATCACTATGGCATCGAGCCGGCCATCGGCAAGATGCTGCATCAGGTCGCGATTCGATCCGAGTGTCAAATCAATATCCAGCGCAGGTTTGCGCAACTTCAGCCCGATCATCAGCTGGGGAATGCAGCGCAGCGTTAGCGAATACAACGAGCCTATCTTCAGGCGGGTGGCATTGAATCCGGCCGCCTCGCGTACTTTACGCACGCCTTCTTCGCATTCATTGAGCGCACGTTGCGCGTATTCGGCAAAAGTGTAGGCGGCCTGCAGCGGAATCAGGTTGCGTCCTTCGCGCTTGAACAGCGGGCAACGCATGGCTTCCTCCAGCGAGTGCAGGGAGCGATGCACGCTGACGGTACTTTGACCCAGCGACTCGGACACCCGCGCCATGTTGCCCTGCTTCATGAAGGCCAGAAAAACTTCCAGTTTCTTCAGCGTAATTGCGTCGTCGATCGCCATATATACTCCGTTCTTTTGCCATCATGGTAACGCCAAATCATTACTGTTGGAGTAATAAAAATCCGTTAAGGTTGATTGAAGTGCCTCGTAGATGGTTCTAATGTAAGGATCACGATGACTGAATGCCGGAGTAACGATGCAAGCCCAAAGACCGCTTGACCCGCAGTGGAGCAAACGCCGTACCGAAAAAAACCGGCGCCTGGCGTCCGTAGCGCATCTGGCCGACGGCCCGGTGCTGCGCAGCGCCGACATCGTTCCAGCGCTGGAGGCCCTCATTTCATCCGGGGACAGGGTTGTTCTGGAGGGAAATAACCAGAAACAGGCGGATTTCCTGTCGCGTTCGCTGGTGCAGGTCGACCCGGCCAAAGTGAATAATCTGCATTTGATTATGCCAAGCGTCAGCCGGCCGGAACACCTCGACCTGTTTGAACGCGGCATCGCCCGCAAACTGGACTTTGCTTTTGCCGGTGCGCAAAGCTTGCGGATCTCGCAGTTTTTGCAGGATGGAATACTGGAAGTCGGCGCGATTCATACCTACGTCGAACTGTATGCGCGGCTGTATGTCGACCTGACCCCGAACGTGGTGCTGGTGGCCGGCTTCACAGCGGATCGCCAGGGCAACCTTTACACCGGATCGAGCACCGAGGACACGCCGGCCCTGGTCGAGGCAGCGGCTTTCCGCGATGGCATTGTGATCGCCCAGGTCAACCAGATAGTCGATGATCCGGCCGATTTGCCACGCGTCGATATTCCCGGTTCATGGATCGATTTCGTGGTCCAGGCCGACAAGCCGTTCTTCCTCGAACCCCTGTTCACCCGGGATCCGCGTCTGATCAAGCCGGTGCATGTGCTGATGGCGATGATGGCGATCCGCGGCGTGTATGAACGGCATCAGGTGCAGTCGCTGAATCATGGCATCGGTTTCAACACTGCCGCCATCGAGCTGATCTTGCCGACCTATGGCGAAAAACTGGGGCTCAAGGGCAAGATCTGCAAAAACTGGACCCTGAATCCGCATCCGACCCTGATCCCGGCGATTGAATCCGGCTGGGTCGAGAGTGTGCATTGCTTCGGTGGCGAGCTGGGCATGGAAAACTACGTTGCCGCGCGGCCCGATGTGTTTTTCACCGGCAAGGATGGTTCGATGCGTTCCAACCGTGCCTTCTGTCAGCTGGCCGGCCAATACGCGGTCGATCTGTTTATCGGCTCGACCTTGCAAATGGATGGACTGGGCAATTCATCCACCGTGACGCGTGGCCGCTTAACCGGTTTTGGCGGTGCGCCCAACATGGGCCACGATCCGGGCGGCCGCCGGCACCCGAGCCCGGCCTGGCTCGATCTGATTGAAACCGACGATCCGCTGGCGCGCGGCAAGAAACTGGTGGTGCAGATGGTCGAAACGTTCCAGGCCGGCGGTCAGCCGACCATTGTTGAAACCCTGGATGCGGTGGCGGTCGGCAAAGAATCCGGAATGCCGCTGGCGCCGGTAATGATTTACGGCGATGACGTCACCCACGTGCTGACCGAAGAAGGCATCGCCTATCTGTACAAGGCGCGTTCGCTGGAAGAGCGCAAGGCGATGGTGGCAGCGGTGGCCGGTGTCACACCGATCGGCATGCATCACGATCCGGCGACCACCGCAAAATTGCGCAAGGATGGCCTGATTGCCTTGCCGGAGGATATGGGCGTGAACCGGAACGAAGCGACGCGCTCGTTGCTGGCGGCCAAGAGCGTGGCCGATCTGGTGACCTGGTCCGACGGTCTGTATGACCCGCCGGCAAAGTTCAGGAGCTGGTAATGATCGCCAACGCCGACTGTCTGCAGATACCTCCCGCCAGCCGCGCTGAAACGCGCGCTGTTGTAGCGGCAAAATCGTTGGCCGAACGCCTGGCGGACATGGTGGTGTCGGCATTGATCGCTGAAGTTACGCTGACACCGAAACCAGGCCTGGTCGATCTGCGCAGCCGCGGTGCGCATCGTGATCTGAGCTGGGATCTGATGTGCCATTCGGCCTGGGTTTTGCATCCGACGTTTTACGCGATGGCGGTGGCTGGACTGAGCATTCCGGACGGCATGCGGTTGCGTGAAGAAATCGGCCGGCTTGGCCGCGAGGGCGAAGCGCAGATGATGCAGGCGACCGGCGGTGTGAATACGCATCGCGGCGCCATCTGGGCGCTGGGCTTGTTGGTGACCGCTGCGGCGCAGGATATCGATTCGTTGACCGCGACATCCGTGGCTACGCGCGCTGCCGTGCTGGCCCGTCGTCATGATCGATTTTCACCGGTCAGCACCGACAACAACGGCGAACGCGCCTGCCAGACCTACGGCGTCGGTGGCGCACGGGCGCAGGCGCAAGCGGGATTTCCACACGTGTTGCACATTGCGCTGCCACGTCTGACAAGTAGCCGCACCCGTGGCGACAGCGAAAATGCCGCGCGTTTGAATGCCTTGCTGGCAGTCATCGCCGAGCTCGACGACACCTGTGTGTTGTCACGCGGCGGCGTTGGCGCGTTACAGGCTGTGCAAAGCGGCGCACATCAGGTACTGGTGCAAGGCGGGGCCGGCAGTGTTCCAGGAAAAATCGCGCTGCAAGAATTGGAAGATGAACTGTTGGCGCGACACCTGTCGCCGGGAGGTGCGGCGGATTTGTTGGCCGCTACCCTGTTCCTGGATCAACTGCCAAAAGAATTTTCGTGACGAATCCGTCCGCAGAAAGAGAGAGCAACCGATGGAAAAAATTTCTTATGAATATGCAGCGGGAGAACCTGCCAGAGAACGCGTACTGACCGGCGTGGTCGGCTCCGGCGATCTGGAAGTGTTGATCGAGCCTCAGAATGCGCCGCATAAAGCAGGCATCACCAGCATCCAGGTCAGCACATCGGTGGACGGCATGGCCAGCGTGTGGGAAGCATTGTTGCGGCGCATCTTCACGGCCGAGCTGCTGCCGGCAATGCGGGTCGAGATCAATGACTTTGGCGCGACCCCGGGCGTGGTGCGTTTGCGCATCGAGCAGGCGTTTGAAGAACTCAGTCAAATTAGCAGTGACAAGTCACGGTGAGGACACGATGAACCCAGAACAATTACTCAAGCGCGATAGTTTTATCGAGCTGACCGCACGCAGCCGTGCGCGCGCTTTGCTCGATGCCGGTTCGATGCGCGAATTGATCGGCCCGTTTGACCGGATGAGTTCGCCGTGGCTGGCAATGCAAGGCGTGGTCACGCAGTCGGATGACGGGGTGGTGGTCGCCAAGGGAACATTCGACGGCCAGCCGTATCTGGTGCTGGCGATCGAGGGGGCATTTCAGGGCGGCAGCCTGGGCGAAGTAGGCGGCGCCAAGATTGCCGGCGCGCTGGAACTGGCGGCAGAAGACAATCGGCATGGCATCCCGACGGGTGCCGCGATCCTGTTTGAAACCGGTGGCGTCCGTTTGCAGGAAGCCAATCTTGGACTGGCGGCAATTGCCGAAATCCATGCGGCAATTGTCGATCTGCGCCGGTATCAGCCGGTGATCGGGATTTCGGCGGGCACGGTCGGTTGCTTCGGCGGGATGTCGATCGCCGCCGCCTTGTGCAGTTATCTGGTGGTGACGCGGGAAGCCAGGGTGGGACTCAACGGCCCTGCGGTGATCGAACAGGAAGCCGGGATCGCGGAGTACGACTCGCGCGACAAGCCATTCATCTGGAGCTTTACCGGCGGCGAGCAACGTTATCGTTCGGGTCTTGCAGACGCCTACGTTGAAGACGATAGCGAACAGATGCGCGCTACCGTGCGCGACTTGATCTTGCGCGGTATGTCGGCCAGAAATCGTAGCGAACGGTATCAGGAGTTTCTGGCGTGCCTGGATCAGGTCGATGCCAGTCTGCAAGCGACACCGGAGATGGTGCGCAGCATTTACCGGAAAGGGTTTTCATTATGAACGCAGTAGTCAGCGGTGCAACCCCGGCAGTAACGGTAACAACTGCGCAAAGTCGCGGTGCCACCTGGTTTCTAAAGTTGATCGGCAACGCTACGAAAAATCCCGGCTATGCGGCCTCGGTGCTGGTGGCGGATGCCGATCTGGCGGGACGCCGTGCGCGTTACATCGCGGTGGTGCGCGATCCCGAAAATCGGTTTCCGCGGGTCCGCAACGGCGAAGTCGGACTGGTCGAAGGCTGGCAATTGGCCCGTGCGGTGCAAGAGGTGATCGATGCCGATCGCAGCAGTGCCAGCAAGACGCCTATCGTCGCCGTGATTGACGTGGCCAGTCAGGCCTATGGCCGGCGCGAAGAAGGTTACGGCATCCATCAGGCGCTGGCCGGCGCTGCAGGTGCGTACGCCAGCGCCCGCCTGGCCGGTCATCCGGTGATTGGCCTGATCGTCGGCAAAGCCATGTCCGGCGCTTTTCTCGCCCACGGTTACCAGGCCAATCGCCTGATTGCGCTGGATGATCCCGAAGTCATGGTGCACGCGATGGGCAAGGCTTCGGCGGCGCGGATTACGCTGCGCTCAGTCGAAGCGCTGGAAGCCTTCGCCGCCAAAATTCCACCGATGGCTTACGACATTCACAGTTACGCATCGCTGGGTTTGTTGTGGCAATGCCTGACGCTGGCACATCCGGATAATCCTGGCGCCGCCGAGGTCAGGACGGTGCAGCAAAGCCTGCAAGCTGCACTCGACAGCATTCAAGCGGATCCGCTGCGCGATCTTGGCAGTCGCCTGGGCGCGGAGCATCGCCGTGCCTCCGCCAAGGTGCGCGAGATGCTGCGCGCGCAATGGAAAGGAGAGCAGCCTTAACTGGAAGAACAAGCCAGCCTATGTTGCAGCGTAAAAAAACTAAAACAGACGCTATACAAAGAGTTCAGATCAGCACTGAAATCATCAAAGGAGACAAACATGATTATCTATGGAACAGCTTTACTGGCCATTTGCCATCTGCTCGGCATCTTTCTGGGCGATCTGCTGGGACACCTGATCGGTGTCAAGACCAACGTTGGCGGTGTCGGCATCGCCATGCTGCTGCTTATTTTCGCCCGGCTGTATATGCAACCGCGCGGCCTGCTGCCCAAGCCTACCGAAGCGGGCGTCGGATTCTGGGCGGCCATGTATATCCCGGTAGTAGTGGCGATGGCGGCGCAACAGAACGTGGTAGCAGCATTGCGCGGCGGACCGGTGGCCCTGCTGGCGGCGTTTGGCGCGGCCGCTCTGTGCGCTTGTTGTATCGCGCTGATCAATCGCATGGAACCTGCGGGCGCTGAAGACCCGTTCGCAGCCGAACCGGCACAGTTGGCTTAACAGGAGGCATCATGTTGGAAATTTTTGAAAAAGCCGCGCTGCAAAATGGGTTGGTGACTGCCTTTGCAGTGGTCGGCATCATCGTACTGCTATCGGGTTACATTTCGCGCAAGCTCACCTTTGGCCGCGTGCATGGATCGGCGATTGCGATCCTGATCGGTTTGGGGCTGGCTTACTGGGGCGGCATACACAGCGGTGGCGAAAAAGGATTGGCCGACGTATCGCTGTTCGGCGGTATCGGCCTGATGGGCGGCGCCATGCTGCGCGATTTCGCCATCGTTGCCACGGCGTTCGAAGTGCAGGCAACCGAGGCCCGCAAGGCCGGACTGATCGGCGTGGTCGCGCTGCTGCTGGGGACCGTGCTGCCGTTCATCGTCGGCGCCAGCGTGGCCTGGGCTTTCGGGTATACCGATGTGGTCAGCATGACCACTATTGGCGCCGGCGCCATCACGTATATTGTCGGTCCGGTAACCGGTGCCGCGATTGGTGCAAGCTCTGATGTAATGGCCTTGAGTATCGCTACCGGGCTGTTGAAAGCGATCATGGTGATGGTGGGCACGCCCATCGCAGCACGCTTTCTGGGCCTGAAAACGCCCAGGTCGGCAATGGTGTTCGGCGGCCTGGCCGGGACGGTGAGCGGCGTGTCGGCAGGGCTGGCGGCGACCGACCGCCGGCTGGTTCCCTATGGTGCGCTGGTGGCGACATTCCACACCGGCATCGGCTGCCTGCTCGGGCCGTCGGTATTGTTTTTTGCTACCAAAGCGGTCATGGGATAGCGTTGTAAAGGGATGCTGCATGTTGCGTCATTTATTGCACCGATCGAAGGTCTTGCGATGAGCGAAAATTTTCTTCACGATGCCAGCCAGACCGTTCCGCGCCCGCACGATCTGTTATGGATGTCGGGCCTGGACGGACTTGCAAGCGACCAGCCATTGCCAGTCTGGGCAAGCGCCGAATGGCTGGCCTGCGCGCCGCTGGTGATACGGCGCGAGAAGGTCAGCGATGCCGCATGGCTGCCGGTCGGTCTGCGTGGCAAAACGCGCAGCGAACGCTTCAAGGCTTTGCTGTCGCGCGATGCAGTCGTGAAGTGGGTGCCGCCGGAATTTTTGGTGCGCACCGAAGCGTGGAACGCGCACTCGCAGTTTAGTGCGTTTCCGGCGGTCCAGGCGCTGGCGGGCATGGCGTCTTCGCTGACGAACATGGGCTTGCGTTGGGGGCCGACCGGTAGCGTTGGCTTCGCGCTGGCAAGCGGGTTGCCGGTGTTGCGCGAAGAAAGCGATCTTGATGTGGTGGTGCGTGCGAGCGTGCCATTGCGGGTCGAGCAAATCGCATTGCTGCAAGCCGTGCAGTCGTCCTGGCTGTGTCGTATCGATATCCAGATCGATACCGGCAATGGCGGCTTCGCCTTTGCAGAGTGGATTCGCGGCGGGAAGACCGTCTTGCTGAAGACCGACATCGGTCCTGTTCTCAGCGCCGATCCGTGGGCCCCGCTCAATGCCGTTGATGCAGTCGGTTCATCATGAGCGTTCTATTCATGTTTCCCGGGCAGGGGGCGCAACGGCCCGGCATGCTGCACGCGCTGCCGCAAGATCCGGAAGTGATCCGCACGCTGGACGAAACTGCCGCCATCCTCGGCAGCGATGCCTTACTCCTCGATACCGCGTCGGCGCTGACATCCACTTACGCGGTTCAGCTTTGTCTGCTGATAGCGGGGGTCGCCATGGCGCGGGTTTTTTTAGCGAATGATGCGGCTCCCGACATGGTGGCGGGTTTGTCGATCGGCGCGTATCCGGCGGCGGTCGTCGCCGGTGCCCTGGACTATGCCGATGCAGTGCGGTTGGTGCAACGGCGCGGAGAATTGATGGAGCATGCTTATCCGCAAGGTTACGGCATGGCCGCGATTGGCGGTCTTGACCGTTATCATCTGGCAACCCTGATCGCGGATATCCATTCAGCGGCGACGCCGGTGTATCTGGCCAATCTGAATGGGCCCAGGCAGATGGTGATATCCGGTGCCGAGGCGGCGCTGCAGTCGGTGATGGCGCTGGCGCTGGCATCCGGTGCGACCAGAACCGTGCGCCTGGATGTGAGCGTTCCGTCGCATTGCGAACTGTTTGACGCGGCAGCGCTGGACATGCAGGAAGCCTTTTCCCGCGTAACGATGCGCCGGCCGCGATTGACCTATCTTAGCGCCAGCGCCGCACGGGCGCTGTTCGATCCGGCACTTATCGCCGCCGACCTGGCCGGCAATATGGCAAGACAGGTGCATTGGTCGGATACGGCAAGACTAGCCTGGGAACGCGGTGCGCGACTCGCCGTTGAAATGCCGAGCGGAACCGTCTTGAGCAATCTCACCGCGCCGCTCTTCACAGAAGGTTTGGCGCTCGCTTGCGACGATAACCGGATAGACACGTTGCTGGTATTGATCGCACGCGAGCGGGAATAAAAAGGCCAACCTGAACCGGTTGGCCTTTTTGCGTGGGATTGCCGCTTACTTCTTGCGCGCCCTGGCTTGTTCATCCTTGGCCGCAGTCTCGAAGCGCTGACGTGTCGTTTCCTCGTCGCGGCTGCCAAATGCATAGTTGGATTCCAGCCACATGACGTTAATGATGCCGAAGGCGAGCGCCAGTCCAACTCCCAAAATCCATGCGAAGTACCACATAAGTTGCTCCTTTTTTTGAACCGGTTTGAACAATGCTAATAAGCCGTGTGCTCGTTGTCGTGAATATCCTTGAGCGTGACCTTGCCGCGCATGATCCGATACACCCAACTGGTATAGAGAATGATGATCGGGAGCATGATCACCACTACCCAGAACATGATGCCCAGCGTCTTGTGGCTGGAGACCGAATCCCATACGGTCAAACTGCTGCCGGGATCGAGCGAGGATGGCATGACGAACGGGAACATCGCGGTTCCTGCTGTCAGAATGATGCCGGCGACCGCTACGCCGCTGGCCAGAAACGCCGGCAGCGCTTTCCGTGCCAGGCTGAACGCCACGCAGAGTAACGCCGCCACGATCGTCATGACCGGCAAGGCCCGGGTCGCAGGCCAGCGTGCATAGTTGTCCATCCAGGCACCGCTGGCAGTGGTGACGGTTTTGGCGATGGGCATGAAGGCGCTGTTGGCATCCGGCATCGCCGTAATACGGTAGCCGTCGATCCCAAACGCGATCCAGAATCCGCCGAGTACAAACAGGGCGATCGTTACCAGTGCCGCCCCGATGGCAATCTTGCGCGCACGCAAGGCGATCGCCTCTTCCGTCTTGACCTGCAGGAAAGCGGCGCCGTGCATCACCAGCATGGCGATGCTGAGAGCCCCCGACAGCAGGCCGAATGGATTGAGGAGCCCGAAGAAGCTGCCGGTGTATTCGACCCGCATGCTGTCGTCGTAATGGAACGGCACACCCAACAGAAGATTGCCGAAGGCGACACCGAAAATCAATGCCGGCACCAGGCCGCCCGCGAACAGGCCCCAGTCCCAGAAGTTGCGCCAGCGCGGATCGGCGACCTTGCTGCGATAGTCGAAGCCGACCGGGCGGAAGAACAGCGAAAACAGCAGCAGCATCAAGGCCACGTAAAAGCCGGAAAACGCGGCGCCATACACCAGCGGCCAGACCGCGAACAGCGCGCCGCCGGCGGTGATGAACCAGGTTTGATTGCCTTCCCAGGTGCTGCCGATCGCGCTGATCACGACCCGTCGTTCGGGATCAGTCTTGCCAATGAACGGCAACATGATGCCGACACCGAAGTCAAAGCCGCCGGTCAATGCGAAACCGACCAGCAGCACGCCAACAAAGCCCCACCAGATTATTTTTAACGTTTCATAGTCGAAGATCATTGTGTTTCCCCCTCAGGCTGCCGGATTGGTGCCATCACTGGCATTTTTGTGCGTGACTTCCGCTTGCTTGTCGAACAGCTCCCAATGATATTTTCCCGTATGCAGACTGCTGGGGCCGAGGCGTGCGTACTTCACCATCAGGATCATTTCGATCACGAACAGGAAGGTATAGAAGCCGAGAAAGCCGGTCAGGCTGAAATATAAACTCGACGGTTGCAGGGTCGAGGCCGACAAGTGCGTTGGCAGAATGCCGGAAATGGTCCACGGCTGGCGGCCATATTCCGCCAGCACCCAGCCGAGTTCGATGGCGACCCATGGCAATGGAATGCTGTACAGCGCCAGGCGCAATAGCCAGCGCTGCCTGGCGAGTTGCTTGCGGATCAGGAAATAGAACGATGTCGAGAAAATAAACAGGAACAGTAGGCCGAGTCCGACCATCAGCCGGAATGACCAGAACATCGGTGCAATTTTCGGGAAGGTGTCGTTGACCGCCATCGTAATTTGTTCCGGCGTGGCATCGACTACCGTTCGCGTGTATTTCTTCAACAGCAAACCAAAGCCCAGGTCCTGTTTCAGTGCGTCGAAAGCAGCAATCGCCTCAGGCGATTTGTCGCCGGATTTCAGGCGGGTCAGGGCGGCGTAAGCCAGCATGCCGTTGCGGATGCGGACCTCATGCTCTTTTTTCAGGTCCTGGATGCCGGTGATCTGTTTGTCGACCGAGCGTGTTCCGATCAGACCCAATACGTAGGGAATCTTGATGGCGTAATCAGTGCGTTGTTCCTTCTCGTTCGGCCAGCCGAACACCGTGATCCCGGCAGGTGCCGGTTCGGTATGCCACTCGGCTTCCATCGCCGCCAATTTGACCTTGTTGACTTCACCGGCGGTGTAACCCGACTCGTCGCCGAGGACGATCACCGACAGGGTCGAGGCCAGGCCGAAGCCGGCGGCAATCGCAAACGAACGCAATGCGAAGGCGGTGTCACGCCCCTTCAGCAGATAGAAGGCAGAGATGCCGAGCACGAACATCGAAGCCGCCACGTAACCGGCCGAGAGTGTGTGGACGAACTTGACTTGCGCGACCGGATTGAAAATGACGTCGACGATGCTGGTCAGTTCCATCCGCATGGTCGCGTAATTGAATTCGGCACCGACCGGATTATTCATCCAGCCGTTGGCGATCAGAATCCACAGCGCCGACAGGCTCGAGCCCAGCGCCACCAGAAAGGTGATGAACAGATGCTGGACTTTCGAGAGTCGATCCCAACCAAAGAAGAACAGGCCCACGAAAGTCGATTCGAGGAAGAACGCCATCATCCCTTCGAGCGCCAATGGCGTCCCGAAAATGTCGCCCACATAGTGCGAATAGTACGACCAGTTAGTCCCGAACTGGAATTCCAGCGTGATACCGGTGGCAATCCCCATCGCAAAGTTAATCCCGAACAGCTTGCCCCAGAAGCGCGTCATGTCTTTATAGATCGGGCTGCCGGTCATCACGTATACCGACTCCATGATGACAAGAATCCAGGCCAGGCCGAGCGTCAGCGGAACAAACAGGAAATGGAACATCGCGGTGGCAGCAAACTGCAACCGCGACAGATTGACAACTTCATCAATTGGAATCATGTAGCGCCTCGGATGTGGGGGAGGATGGGTGCATGCCGGTGCCGGCCGACAGCGTTGCCGGGATGGCGGCTGGTCGGTTGGTCAGGAAGTGTTGCTCGACCAGATTGGTCGGCATGCGCATTTTTTTGGTTTGCGGCTCTGAGAAAAAGAGTTTCCACAGGATGAACAGCAATGCCAGTTTGACCACCAGAATCAGGGTGATTTCCAGCGCCAGCGGCAGGCGCGACCAACGTTTTGGCAAACTGAAAGACGTCATCTCTACTCCTTCGGTTGAACGTCAGGGCGACTGGTCGCTGTTTTCTCCATCTTCTCTGTCTTATTTTTGCTGCCGGGCGGCGCAATCCGAAACTTGTCACGCACGTCCAGCAATTTGCCCACTTTGGATCCCATCTTCATCAACGATGCCAGCGTTTCCGGAGAAAGCCGCTGCACATCGTCGAACCACGAGCTTGATAATTCAATCAGATCGTACATTTCCCGCATCCGTTGCTGTGCCAGTTTATCCGATTCCGATGACGGATTTTCCAGCAATGCATCGCGCAGCATGGACAGCGTCGGTTCGATTTCACGCCGCCGACGCTCTTCGAGCAAAGCCTTGAAGATATCCCAGATATCCTTGGGCGGCTCGAAGTATTCGCGGCGATCGCCCGGTTGATGTAATAACTTGACCAGACGCCAGGATTGCAATTCTTTCAGCCCCATGCTCACGTTCGAGCGCGAAAACGCCAGATAGTCGGCAATCTGATCCGCATTCAGCGGCTGTCCAAGGACGTATAGCAACGCGTAAATCTGGCCAACGGTGCGATTGATGCCCCAGCGGCTGCCCATTTCACCAAAGTGCGAAATGAAACGCAGTGTGAGCGGGGTCAGGGGAGTGAGTGAACTGGCACTCTGGCTTGACGTTTCAGATGGCATAAATCTCAGGAACCTGTTTTGAATTTTCAGTAATTACTGAAATGTATGATAAAACAGGAATTTTTGCAACGATTGGAGCAAACGGCCCTGCGTGACTTGCTCTTGCCGTTGCGATTTCTCACTCAGCGCTTGGATATCGACTATGCGGCGGCAGTCCTTGCATAGTTGGCGCAGCTTGCAGACGCACCGATATTTCGTGAATGCAATATTTGCGTGCCTTCCGGAAAAGCGCGAGAATGACCCCAAGGTTTCAGTGCATGACTCGCGTGGCGACATGCTCAGCAGCAAGTGAGCTTGTCCTAGCACATACAATAGAAGGACAAAATAGCGCATGGACGAACGTTCCACCCCTCACTCTCGCATTGACGTTTCCATATCCACCCCAAGTCAGGCCAAGGCCAAACCCACTGAGCAGCTAGACAAACCGAACAAACCGAACCCGCAGGAACAGTTCATCAACCGGGAATTGAGCCAGCTGGAGTTCAACCGGCGCGTGCTGGCCCAGGCCGAAGATCCCGACACGCCGCCATTCGAGCGGCTGCGTTTCCTTTGTATCTTCAGCAGCAATCTGGACGAATTCTACGAGATTCGTATCGCCGGGCTGAAGGAGCAGATCAAGTTGCACGCGACCGCCACCGGCCCTGACGGCCTTGATGCCGCTACGGTCTTTGCGCGAGTAAGTGTCGGCGTGCGCGAACTGGTAGCGCACCAGTACCGCTTGTTCAACGAAGTCCTGATTCCCGAACTGGCCACGCACGACATCCGGTTTCTGCGCCGCCCGCACTGGACAGCGCAGCAGGCGGAATGGATCAAGGCTTATTTCTTCCACGAGTTGATGCCGATGTTGACCCCGATCGGACTGGACCCGGCGCACCCTTTTCCGCGGGTATTGAACAAGAGCCTCAACTTCGCCGTCGAACTGGAGGGCAAGGATGCTTTCGGACGCAATTCGGGCGCGGCCATCGTGCAGGCGCCGCGCGCCTTGCCGCGGGTGATCAGGCTACCCGCAGAGATCGCCGGCTGCGAATACGGCTTTGTGTTTCTCTCGTCCATCCTGCACGCCCACGTCGGCGAACTGTTTGTCGGCATGAACGTGCGCGGCTGCTACCAGTTCCGCGTCACCCGCAACAGCGAGTTGTTTGTCGACGAGGAGGAAACCAAGAATCTGAGCCTGGCCCTGCAAGGCGAGTTGCCGCAACGCCATTTTGGCGACGCGGTACGGCTCGAGGTGGCAGACAATTGTTCGCGGGAAATGACGGCGTTCCTGCAGCATCAGTTCGGTCTGGCTGCGGCCGATGTTTTTTCCGTGAACGGCCCGGTCAACCTGGTGCGGCTGCTGCAGGTGCCGGACTGGGTCGACCGCCCGGTGCTCAAGTATCCGCGGTTCCGACCGGGCTTGCCGAAGGAACTGGTGGCCCAGCCCGACATGTTCCGCGCCATCAGCAACGGCGACATCCTGCTGCACCACCCCTACCAGTCCTTCTCCCCGATGGTGGAATTCATCCGGCAGGCGGCGCAAGATCCTGAGGTGGTCGCGATCAAGCAGACGGTATACCGCGCCGGCCACGATTCGGCATTGCTGCAGGCGTTGATCGACGCGGCGCGCAGCGGCAAGGAGGTCAGCGTGGTCGTCGAGTTGCTGGCGCGTTTCGACGAGGAAACCAATATCAACTGGGCCGCACAGCTGGAGGAAGTGGGCGCCCATGTCGTGTTCGGCGTCGTCGGCTACAAGGTGCATGCCAAGATGGCGCTGGTGGTGCGGCGCGAAGGGGGGCAACTCAAACGCTACGTGCATCTCGGCACGGGTAACTACCACACCCAGACCACCAAGCATTACACCGACTTCGGTCTGCTCACCTGCAACGAGGCGATAACGAGCGACGTGGCCAGCATCTTCATGGAGCTCACCGGGCTGGGCCGCCCCAGCAAACTTGCATATCTGTGGCAGTCGCCGTTCACCATGCACCAGGAGCTGATCCATGCCATCCAGCGGGAAGAGGAGCATGCCCGGGCCGGGCGCAAGGGGCTGATCATTGCCAAAATGAACGCGCTGCTGGAACCGAAGATCATCCAGGCCTTATACCAGGCATCCTGCGCCGGCGTCAGGATCGAGCTGATCGTGCGCGGCGCCTGCGCGCTGCGGCCCGGTATCCCGCAGCTATCGGAAAATATCCGGGTGCGTTCGGTGATTGGCCGCTTTCTCGAACACACGCGGATTTTCTATTTTTACAACGACAAGGCGGAAGACGTGCGCCTGTCCAGTGCCGACTGGATGGACCGCAACTTCTTCCGGCGCATCGAAGTGTGCTTCCCGGTGCTGGACCGGCGCCTCAAGCGGCGCGTCATCATGGAAGGTCTGCAACCGTATTTGAAGGGCAACAGGGAGGCCTGGGAAATGGACGCCGATGGCAGCTACCGGCGCAAGCGCCACCGTGGCCGCGCTTACTCTGCCCAGAGCAAGCTGCTGGCCGCGCTGGCCTGATGCCTGCAAGTGCTCAGTGCACCTTGGCGAGCTTGCCGTTTTTTGCCGCTTTCGCTGCTGCCTTGCGGCCGGTTGTCACGCTCTCCAGCCCAGTTACCGCTGCCTTCAATCTTGCTATGGGCAGCGTTTCCAGGAAATGCAGGCCGATCCGCAGCAGCTCGCTCTTCTTCACGCGCATACCGGCGGCCACGCATTTGCTCTTGAGTTCGATGAGCTTGTCGTAGTCCGCCTCGGGCATGGTGAAACGGTCGCGAACGGTCTTGGTTGTCCTGGCGGGTTTTTCGACGCCTGGTGCAATGGGCCTGGCACGTGCAACATCAATGGCGTTGTGCTTCAGCGCCGGGCCTGGCGCGACGGCGGCTTTTTGAGCCTTCGCGGCTACTGACTTCCTCGGAGCTGTTACGGGCATGGCGCGGGTGGTTTTAGGTGTCGCTGTACGCATGACAAACCTCCTGTCTGACAATCAAACGACGTGATGCGATAAACAGCACGCCTCGATAAACAGAATATACTATTTATACGATTTTTCAGTCTTTTCGCAGTTCGCGCCGATGAAATTCCCCTGCAGGAAATGACTTGGCAACGCCCGTCTTCGTGCCTGCACTGAAATTGCAAATAGGAGGAGATCATGGATCTGATCTTGTGGCGTCACGCCGACGCGGAAGACGGCTTGCCCGATGACGCCCGTGGCCTGACCGACAAGGGGCGGGAACAAGCCGCCTTGATGGCCGGCTGGCTCAAAGCGCACCTGCCGCAAGACCTGCGGATCCTGGTGAGTCCTGCGCGGCGGGCTCAGCAAACCGCCCAGACGCTGGGTATTGCCTATGAAACCTGCGCAGCGCTGGCACCGGGAAGCGACGCCGCCGAGGCGCTGACCTCCGCCAACTGGCCCGATGCGGAAGGCGCTGTCCTGGTGGTCGGTCATCAACCCACGCTGGGCCGGATCGCCGCACTGCTGCTGTCAGGCAGCAGCGCCGACTGGGCGATCAAAAAAAGCGGGGTGTGGTGGTTGAGCAACCGCGGGCGCGAGAGTGACAGCCAAATCATGCTGGAGGCGGCGCTGGCGCCGAATATGCTAAAAAACCGCAAACCCTGAGGCTGTCGGGGACAGCATCTTATGAAGTATGCTGCATAGCAACTTGATCTTGCCGGATCAATGCGGGCCAGCACGCCGAGAGTTCTTCGGTCTCTGCGCATTCAGCTCAAGCCGGCCCGACGGTAGCCTCAGCGACACCCAAATCTCTGTAGATGAAGAAGTCACGAAGGCCTTCTGCTATAAAGCGGCCATCTTCCGGCTTCACGTGGGAAAACTTGGTCTCTGTTGCTGTGTTTTGACGCATGGATTTCTCCGAAAACTGGTTTTGATGATGTTAAAAATGAGACTTACTGGAGGAATGCATGTGGATTGCACGATAGGGGCGATACGCGGGACGGCCTGCTATGCCGTGACTTAGTGCACCAGGATTTTTGATAAAAAAGACTGTGCCCGGCCAGAGCGATTGGCCTGTTTGCCGAAAAATTCCTCTTTGGCGCAATCTTCGACAATGCTGCCCTGATCCATAAAAATCACACGGTTGGCGACTTTTTTAGCGAAGCCCATTTCGTGCGTGACACACACCATGGTCATTCCTTCCTTCGCCAGTCCCACCATGACGTCCAATACCTCATTCACCATTTCCGGATCAAGTGCAGAAGTTGGCTCATCAAACAGCATGCAGATCGGATCCATCGATAGTGCGCGGGCGATGGCAACACGCTGTTGCTGACCACCCGAGAGTTGTCCAGGAAATTTATCGGCATGCGTTTTTAGTCCAACGCGCTGCAAATATTTCAAGCCATATTCTGTCGCTTGCACCTTGTTGCGACCGAGGACCTTGATTTGCGCGATGCTGAGATTGTCGATAATGCTTAAATGCGGGAAAAGTTCGAAATGTTGGAAAACCATGCCGACACGCGAGCGTAATTTTGGTAGGTTGGTTTTCGGATCTCCAACCGATATTCCATCAATGCTGATTGTTCCTTCCTGAAATGGCTCCAGCGCATTAATCGTTTTTATCAGGGTCGATTTTCCTGAGCCGGACGGTCCGCAAACGACAACAACTTCACCCTTGTTTACTGAGGCCGTACAGTCCGACAAGACTTTAAACTGGCCGTACCACTTGGAGATATTTTTTATGTCGATCATGCCGATACTTTCTTTTTAAACCGTTTGACGAATAAGGAAATGCTAAAGCAAATAGCAAAGTAGACCGCGCCGGCAAAAAACAGCAATTCAATCAGGTGCCCATTGGTTTCGCCGATGCTGTACGCGCGTCCGAAGAAATCGGCCAATGCGCTCACATACACGAGGGACGTATCCTGAAACAAAATAATCCCTTGCGTGAGTAACAGCGGCAGCATGTTTCGGAATGCTTGCGGCAGGATGATCAGCCGCATTGCCTGGCCATAGTTCAGGCCGAGTGCAAACGCGGCACTGAATTGTCCGCGCGCCACGCTCTTGATGCCGGCGCGAATAATTTCCGAGTAATATGCCGCCTCGAACAGCGCAAATGCCACCAGCGCCGACGTCATCCGCAGGTCGCTGGATGCCGATAAGTGAAACACTTTCTGAAGGAATTGCGGCACGATCAGGAAGAACCACAACAACACCATGACCAAAGGGACAGAGCGAAACAGGTTGACGTATCCTGCCGCAAACCATTGCAATGCCTTGTTGTCCGAGAGGCGCATGATTGCCAGCAGCGTGCCCCAGACAATGCCGAAGACAATGGCGATGAGCGTAATTTCCAGCGATATCAGCATGCCGTCGCCGAGCACCTTGATGGCTGCTGGGGTAATTGCACTGAAATCAAATTGATAAGCCATGGGGATTCCTTGTTTAGGACTTATTTACCGCCGATGTAGCCGGGCAGGCTGGTGCGGCCTTCGATCCAGCGCATGCCTGTCATCACCGTTGCATTGATGAGCATGTAGCTGAAGGTGACGGCGATGAAGGCTTCGTATGGTTGTGCCGTGTAGTCAACCAGCTGACGTCCCTGCGCAGCCAGTTCGAGCAGGCCGATAGTGGATGCGACAGCCGAGTTCTTAAAAACACTCATAAACTCGGAAGTCAGCGGCGGCAGAATGATGCGCAACGATACCGGTAGCAAGACATATCGATAGGTCTGCGCCAAGGTGAATCCCATGGCCAGTCCGGCATTTTTTTGTCCAGGAGGCAGGGCGTCGAGACCAGCTCTGACTTGTTCGCAAACGCGCGCCGCCGTAAAGCTGCCGAGACACAGCATGGCGGTGATGAATTGCTGCGCTAGCGGGCTCATGCTTTTGATGGTGTCGCCGAAGGGCAAAATTTCCGGCATCGCGAAATACCAGATGAATAATTGCACGAGCAGCGGTACGTTACGAAACAGTTCCACATAACACGTCGCAAAACCAGCGAGCAACTTGCTAGGCGCCGTCCTGAATATGCCTAACACCGTGCCGAGCACGATTGCGATCAGCCATGCCGACAGACCGAGCGCCAGCGTGATCGACAAACCGGAGAGCAGCCAGTCGAAATAAGTTTGATTTCCGGCCGCCGAGTGCCCCAATATGGCCCAATTCCAGTGGTAATTCATGATCCGTCCTTACCGCTAGAAGTTGGCTCTGCAAACGGAAGATCCACTTGTCCCTTGGCGCGCATATCGAAACAATTCAAGGTCATGGCGACCAGGGCGTAATAACCCAATAATCCGACCAGATTGACGACCACCGGCAGGCCGAAGGTCTGACGCGCGGCCCAGAAAGTCGCGTCCGTTACCCGTTTTTTCTCATAAAGCTCGGACGCAAATTTCCAAACGATGCGCTCGTCTTCATTGATAAAATCCGGTGTCATTCCTTGCCGCAACTGCTCCGCAACCGCGGCGGAAAGTCCGGCATCCAATGCGATCGGCAAATGAATATGCCATTCCGCCTGCGACTGCCATAGTGCTGCGGTGGTCAGAATGGCCAATTCCGACAAGCGTAGCGGAAGCCCGGTTTGGTAGCGACAGTAGGCGCCGAGTTGTTGCGCAAGCTGTCCCAGTTCCGGGCTATGAATCCAGCTGATGAATGGGCCATCCAGATTTTTTCTTGGCCCGGCCAGTATCGTATCTAACAGCGCCCGCTGTTCCGGGGTGGCCTGTTCTGGTTGAAACTCGGGCAGTCGATGTGTTGGGTGCATGTCAATTCCTGTCGAGGATGGAAGCACACCGAGTGATTCCATCGCTTGCTTCTCAGTCCATCGGCTTGTCGCTTGGGGCGCTGTATAACTTACGCACCTGTTCAGGCATCGGAAAATTGAAGTTGATATTCTTCGGTGGAATAGGCGTGGTAAACCATTTTGCGTAGATCTTGTTGATCTCGCCGCTTTTCATCAGCCCGCTTAACGTCGTGTCGACCAGTTGCTTGAACTGCGGGTCATCCTTGCGCACCATGAAGCCGTAAGCTTCGGTGGTTAAATGTGCTCCGGTCAGTACCCAGTCCGCAGGTTTTTGTGCGGTCGTTCGCGCACCTGCCAGCAGGACGTCATCCATCACATACGCGGCAACACGACCGGATTGCAGCATCAGAAATGCTTCGCCATAGTCCTTGGCACTTTGAATCTGCATGTTCATGTGTTGTCGTTCGTTCATCGTGCGTAAAAGAGGTTCTGACGAGACTCCTGCGTTGGTCACGACCGCTTTGCCGGCCAGGTCGGGGAAGTCTTTGATGCCACTGTCTTTGCGCGTCAATATCCGGCTGCTGGCGACGAAGAACGATGTGTTGAAAGAGACTTGCTGCCAGCGCTCTTTGAGATTGCTGGTGACGCCGCACTCCAGATCGATAGTGCCGTTCTGCAGCAGCGGCATACGGTTTTGCGACGTCACCGGGATCATCCGCACTTCAAGACTGGGTACATTCAGTTTCGTCTTGACGCTCTCTATGACCTTTTGGCAAAGATCCTGCGAGTAGCCGATGACCTTCTGGTTTTCATCGTAGTAAGAAAACGGAATGGAGCCGGTACGATGACCAATGGCGATGACATTGCCGTCCTTGATTTTTTGCAATGTGGGGCCGAGTCCTGCGTCGGCGGCCTGAACGGATGCGCAAGCCGACAACATGACGAAGACGGCTGCGAAGGGCAAGGTGCATAGTTTCATTTCAATTCCTCTCGTAATGGGTAAAGCATCTCGTGGAGCATTTGTTGTATATGAGACTAGGGACAGCGCTTGGGTTTTACATATGAACTCCGGTGGCGGCATTGATTGCCGGAGCCAGCAGATCAACGATCTTGTCGATGTCTGCGGCCGTACTGATGAACGGCGGCGCGATCAGCACGTGGTCGCCTTGCTTGCCATCGATGGTTCCGCCCATCGGATAAACCAGCAAGCCACGCTTCATTGCCTCGCTTTTGACGAGACTATGGGTGCGTTTTTCAGGGTCCAGCGCTGCCTTGCTTACTCGGTCCGCGACCAACTCAACCCCGACCAGCAAGCCGCGCCCCCGGATATCGCCGATATGCGGATGATCGGCAAATACTTCCCGCAGCCTTGAGCGCAGTTGTTCTCCGCGCTCCAGCACATTGCTTAGTAAATTTTCTTCCTTGACGGTTTGCTGGACCGCCAGTGCGGCAGCACATGCGGTTGCATGGCCGATGTAAGTATGTCCATGCTGAAAAAATCCGGAACCGTGGATGACGGCGTCGAATATTTTGTCGTTGCTGATCATGGCGCCGATCGCTTGATAGCCGGCGCCCAACCCTTTGGCTATTACCAGGATATCGGGCGCGACCTGATCCTCTTCGCACGCGAATAAATACCCGGTTCGCCCCATGCCGGACATCACTTCATCCAGGATCAGCAAGACGCCGTACTTATCGCAAACAGCGCGTATTTTCTTGAAATATGCGCCCACCGGCGGCACCGCGCCTGCCGTCGCGCCAACCACGGTTTCCGCGACAAAGGCCGCAACCTTGTCGCTTCCCAGTTCAAGGATTTTTGATTCAAGTTCAGCGGCCAGACGTTGCACATAGTCGGCGTCCGTTTCGCCGCTGAGTTGATCGCGGTATGCGTAGCATGGGGAAACGTGGTGTGCCGTTATCAGTAACGGTAAAAAAGCTTCTCTGCGCCACGCGTTGCCGCCAATTGCCAGCGCCCCCAGCGTATTGCCGTGATAACTCTGGTGGCGTGCGATGAAGTATTGGCGCTGATATTGCCCAATTTCCACGAAGTATTGCCGTGCCAGTTTCAATGCGGCTTCCACTGCTTCCGAGCCGCCGGACAAGAAATAGACGTGATTCAGATTGCCCGGCGCTGCCGCGGCCAGATTGTCTGCGAGCGCTTCAGCGGGTTCATTTGTGAAAAATGAAGTATGCGCATACGCCAGCGATTCCACTTGTTTCTTGATCGCTTCAATCACGCGTGGATGCCCGTGTCCGAGGCAGGAAACCGCGGCGCCGCCACAAGCATCGATATAGCGCCGTCCTTGCCGGTCGATAAGTTCGATGCCGTTCCCGGCGACCGCAACCGGAAGCGTCTGTTTAGGATTGCGATGAAATATGTGCGTCATTGAATCCGCCCTTTTATGTCGTATGAGGATTGTTGCTGCAACGTTTGTAGCATTGCAGGGGTAGAGGAACTATAGATTAAAAAAAATGGATATGCAACGTTTGTTGCGCATTTATATAAAAAAATACCGTATGTTGCACGCTGGCAAGTGTGCCCGATTTTGGTGCGGACAAAGAAAGGTGATGCTGCGCAGGGCTCAGCAATGCTTTTGAGGGAAGAAGGTGTGTTACCGCACGAAAAAATGCTGGTGCAAACTTGTCTCTGCGGCATTTAACCTAAGAGCGGCAATCGTCCGCTTGCCGCCGCTTGGAAAGACGCATCAATCCAGCCCCACACTTGGGGGCGTCCAATCGTCTTTTTTCAGGTTTGAGCCAGGCCAGACTGTGATCGCGTTGTCAGGGAGGTGTTGCAACGATTGTTGCAATATGACGTTGCGGTGGGGGATTACCTGTTTTGTGATTTCAGGTAGGTGCCGGCTTTATACAACGCTTCTTCGGCTTCTTCGAGGCGTCTTACAGCCTGATCGTCGTCCAGGGAGATGATCAGCCCGATCAGGCTTTCAGCCACTGCGATGGCAGCAGACATGGAGGGGAAAAACGACGGACTCTCATGCGCGAACAGAATTGTATGATCTGCTTTCAGGGCGATGGGGGCGACGACGCTGTCGGTGAGCGCAATTAACTTTGCCCCCGCATTCTTGGCGGCTTCGGCCACACGAACGATCTCTGCCGAGTAGGGCGCAAAACTAATGGCGATGACGGCATCCTGTGATGTCAGTCCGCGCAACTCCATATCCAGCAGCCCGGCACCGCCACTGATCAAGCTGACGGAGGGACGAAACAAGCGGTAAAGATAGTGGAGTAAAAATGCGATTGAAAACGCTGAAAGAAATCCGGCAATATGGACGTGCCGCACCTTGGACAAGGTTTTGGCGGCTTTCAATAAATCATCTGCATTTTTGGGTTCGGACGCATCAAGATTCGCGCGTTGCGCATCAAATAACTCGGCAATCAGGATGTCGCTGTTATTCCGCTTGACGAGCCCCTTTGCTTTGTAGGCATACGCTTTAGGCGAGCCTGCCAAGCGTGAAACAAACAGGGCGCGCAACTCGCCCCAGCCTGGGAATCCAAGATATTGCGAGAGGCGGACCAAGGTGGAAGGCTGGACTCCGGCACGGGTCGCAATAGCGCGCATCGTGGAGACGGCCACTTCGCCGGGGTTGTCTAATAAAAATGCTGCCCCGGTTTGAAATTGCGGGCGCATCTCGGAAAACCGCTCACGGATCAATGCTTCGACCTGGGAGAAAGAAGCAGGCGCGATATCGGGCGCGGAATCAGTCATAAGCATGAACGGAAAATCAGGTGGAAAGTAGTAATAGTAACTCGCGCGAACGGATTACCGGGCGCAATAACGCGCAACAATCCGGCCCGCATCACGTTCCGAGTTCTGGACGGCAGCGGCTGAACCCTGTGATCAGCGCCGTTTGGCAGCGCCTTTAGGCGTGGCATGGTCTTGCTTCATCAAGCCTGGAATGCGCGCGAGCAGTTCCAGGAAATCTTTGCTCGAACCGGAGATATGTTCAAGCATCTGGCGATATGCCTCCTCGGCATTGCCGACAAGAATGGCGTCCAGGATTTTCCCATGATCGCTATACGACGTCTTGATACGCCCCTGTTCCTGAAAGACGCTCCGGCGATACACCTTGGTACGGCGCCGGATCGATAAAATCTGTTCGGTCAAATAAGCGTTGAGAGAGGCCGCATAAATGATCCCGTGCCATTCGAGGTTATAACGCTCGTAGGCCGGCGCGTCTTCGCTGTTGGCAACGGCTTCTGCCGCGGCGTGCAGCGCTTTCAGTTTCTCGCGGTCCTCGGCCCGCATGCGGCGCGTGGCAAGTTTGACGCAAGCCGCTTCCATTTCAGCCAACACTTCCAGCATCGACAGCAAATCCTGCGGAGACATGCGCGCCACATATGTTCCGGAGCGCGGAATGATGGTGATCAAGCCATGCGACGCCAATTGCAATATGGCCGTCCGGACCGGCGTCCGGGACACCTTGAAGCGTGTCATCAGCTCGGTTTCATCTAGCGGCTCACCCGGAGGGCGTATCCCGCTATTGATCTCGTGTTCGAGTTCGCGTCGCACTCTTTCGACGGCGCTTTCCTTGGTCGACTGCATTGTTTCCTTCTTCACTTCAGAATTATTTTCAAAATTATATGTTATCCGATCCTGATGCAAGAAAATACAAAACTGCATTTGTAAAACTTCATATTGTTAAACTGAAATTTCAGATGTATTATTCAAAATAACAAATCACCAGCGCCAGGACCCGTTTCTGGTGCAGAACAATGAGGAGACTAACTTGGCTTTGCCTTTAGCAGGAATTCAGGTCGTTGATTTGACCCGCGCGTTATCCGGCCCGTTTTGTTCGATGATTCTTGCGGATCTCGGGGCCGACGTCATCAAAGTCGAGCCTATGGCTAGCGGCGACATGGCCCGTACCTGGGGACCGTTCGACCAGGGCCAGAGCGCCTACTATTTATCCACCAATCGGAATAAGCGCGGCATCGCGCTGAATTTCCGCGATGCGCGTGGCCTGGCGTTGATCCGTCGCATGGCCGCCAGCGCGGATGTCGTGCTGGAAAACTTCAAGTCGGGCGTGATGGAAGACATGGGATGCGGCCATGCGCAATTATCCAAGGAGAATCCCGGGCTCGTGTTCGGCAGCATCACGGGATTCGGCAGCGACGGTCCGCTGGGAAGCTGGCCGGGATTCGACCAGATCGCCCAGGGTTACTCGGGACTCATGAGCCTGACCGGTCAAGTGGAAAGCGGGCCGACGCGGGTAGGTACCGCCATCGGCGATCTGACCTCGGGAATGTGGACTGCGATGGGCATACTTGCCGCACTGTTTAGCCGTCAGCAAAGCGGGCAAGGTCAACGCGTCGAAACCTCTCTGCTGGCGAGCCTGATCGGTTTGCTCGGCGTCCAGGGCCAACGTTATCTCAGCCTGGGAGAAGTACCCGAGCCCACCGGCAACGCGCACTCCGTGATCGCGCCGTATGGCGTTTTCGCAACCAAGGACGGTCCGCTCAACATTGCTCCCGCGACGTCCGATATGTGGCTGAAGCTATGCAAGCTCTTGCAATTGGAAGCCTTGCCCGGAGATGCGCGCTTTGGGGACAACGCCGCACGGGTAAAGCATCGCGACGCACTGCGCCTGATCATTGAGGCGCGACTAAAGCTGCGCACGAAAATGGCTTGGACGGAAGCGATGATCGCGCTCGGCATTCCCGCCGGACCGATCAACAATCTGGCCGATGTCTTCAAGGACCCTCAGGTCCGGCACAGCCGTTTGGTCGAAGAAATCCGGCATCCGCTGTTAGGCGCGCTTAAGCAAGTTGCCAATCCGATCAAGCTCGCCGCCTTCGCCGAAGGCAGCGTGCGCATGCCACCGCCGCTGTTGGGCGAACATACTTTCGAGGTGCTGACCGAGTTCGGCTATGCCGACGATCAATTGCAACAACTCGCGCTTGACGGCGTCATCGCCCAATACCGGGGCGCCAACGCCGAGTCCTGAAAGGCAGAAAAAAATGACACTGACCAACACGCTTCCCGATGCGAGCCCGAGCCTGGAATACGTCGGCGCGACCGCGACGATTCTGCTCCGGCGTCCGCGCCAACATAACCGGATCGATCCCGATGATATCGCCGTGATCCGCGCGCATCTGGAGGCAATTCAACAGCGCAGCGACATGCGGGTCGTGGTGTTTACCGGACTCGGCGAGAAGACGTTCAGCTCCGGCTACACGGTGCAGGCCATCGTCGAAAAGCTGGACAGGAGTTTCGAAGAAATGCTCGATGCGGTGGAGAACTATCCGCTGCCGACGATTTGCGCGCTGAACGGCAGCGTCTATGGCGGCGCCACCGATCTGGCATTGTGCTGCGATATCCGCATCGGCGTGCGGCCTTCCCGGATGTTCATGCCGGCTGCGAAATTCGGCCTGCATTACTACCCGGGCGGACTACGGCGCTATGTGACGCAATTGGGACCAAGCGAGACAAAACGGCTGTTCCTGAGCGCCGCCGCGATTGATGCAGAGGAAATGTTGCGCATCGGGTTTTTGAACGAGTTGCTTGAGCGCGAACAGTTACCGGCCAGGGTGCGCGACTATGCAGACGCTATCGCAGCCTGCGAACCGCTGACCGTCATGTCGCTGAAACGGCAGATCAATGCGATTGCAGCAGGCGACCCGACAGCCGCCACGTCCCGCGATGATCACGAGCGTTCCTTGCGTTCGGGAGAACTCAAGCGTCGCGTCGCAGCTGCGGCCAAGCGCGATTGACATCCGCGCCAGTTGCGCGACCGCAGGCCCGTTGCTCATGGGAAGGTATTTGAAATAAAAGCTTTCATAACATGTTGCCAAAAAAAAGGAGATCGTATGTCTTTAACGAAGCGCAGGGCCATTCTCGGCGCCATTGCCCTCACGCCGCTGCTGTCCATCGAGTCGGTCTGGGCGCAAACCACCACCTTGAAAATTTCTCATCAATTTCCCGGCGGAACCGTGAGCGAAGGCGACTTCCGAGATCGAATGTGTCGTAAGTTTGCAGCGGAAGTCGAACAGCGCACCAATGGAGGGCTCAAGTTCGAGATCTATCCAGGCGCATCATTGATGAAGACCAACGCGCAGTTTTCCGCGCTGCGCAAGGGCGCGCTGGACATGTCGCTGCTGGCGCTGTCGTATGCGGGCGGCGAAGTGCCGGAAGTGAATATCGGATTGATGCCTGGCCTGGTCACCTCGTATGAGCAAGGCTACGGCTGGAAAAATGCGGAGGTTGGCAAAGAGTTGTCCAGGATTTTGCACGACAAGGGCCTGGTGGTGGTCAGCTGGATCTGGCAGGCCGGCGGGGTCGCCTCAAGAACCAGGCCGATTATCGATCCAGCGGACGTGAAGGGCATGAAAATCCGTGGCGGTTCGCGCGAGATGGATCTGATTTTGAAGGAGGCCGGGGCAGCGGTTGTGACCTTGCCGTCCAACGAAATCTATGCCGCCATGCAAACCGGTGCGATGGACGCCGCATTGACCTCGTCCACCTCGCTGATGTCTTTCCGTCTGGAAGAAGTGTCGAAGAATTTAACCAGCGGTCGCAACAAGGCTTACTGGTTCATGTTTGAGCCATTGATGATGTCCCGGGCCATCTTCGACAAACTCAGCACAGCGCATCAGGCAGCAATCATGGCGGTAGGTGCCGGCCTGGAGCAGTTCGCCCGCAAGGCGGCGCAACAGGATGATGCATTGGTGGCGGCGGTGTTTCAAAAGAGCGGCGCCAAAGTGGTCGATCTGGATGAAGCCAGCGTCAGGAAATGGCAGGCCATCGCACGTACCACGGCCTGGAAAGACTACGCGGCGAAAAATGATAACTGCGCCAAACTACTCAGGCTGGCGGAGAAAACCCTATGAGCCGCGGTATGCATCACGGCCTTGAAGCCGCGCATCCCAAGGCGCCAGCCATACCGGACGCGCCATTCGTCGCCAGCTTGTCGCGCGTGCTTGGCGCGATCAATCGCGCCGTGCTGAGCATGTCAATGGGGGCGCTGGTGCTGACGGCGTTGATATTCACCTACTCGGTCGTGACACGTTATTTCTTCAACGTGCCAACCGATTGGCAGGATGAGGCGTCGGTTTTCATGTTGGTCGGCGTGACCTTTTCCTGCGCCGCCTATGTGCAGTCCTATCGCGGTCATATCGGCATTGAGGCGCTGTCGTCGATACTGCCGGCATCGGTCAATGCGGTGCGCCTGTTCATGGTGGATGTGGTGTCCTTCCTGTTCTGCACCTTCTTCTCCTGGAAATCATGGACTTTGTTCTATGAGGCGCTGAAAGACGGGCAAACCACCTCATCGACTTTTGCACCGCCGCTGTGGATTCCCTACGCGATGATGGCGGCAGGAATGACTTTGCTGACGCTGCAAATTCTTGTGCAGGTGTTGACGCGGGCCACCAACGCCACCAACGCAACCAACCCAACCAAAAACCGGGAGGCACGATGAGTGCGCTGACTATCGGGGTCCTGTATGGCATCGTCACGCTGGTTGTCATGTTTTCCGGCATGCCGATAGCATTTGCGCTGGGTGTGGTGGCGACTGGCTTCATGTATTTCCTGATGCCCGCTTCCGCGCTGGATACCGTGACACAGAACGTGTATGAAGAATTGGCCTCGATCACCTTATTGTCTATCCCGTTGTTTATCCTGAAAGGGGCGGCAATCGGAAAATCTCCGGCCGGCAAGGATCTGTATTCGGCTATCCACGTGTGGTTCAGTCGCGTTCCCGGCGGCTTGGGTATCGCCAACGTGTTTGCTTGCGCGCTGTTCGCCGCGATGGCGGGTTCATCGCCGGCGACCTGTTCTGCGATCGGTTCCGCAGGGATCCCGGAAATGCGCCGCCGCGGCTATTCGCCCGGGTTTGCCGCCGGCATCATTGCGGCTGGCGGCACCCTGGGGATTTTGCTGCCGCCTTCCATCACGATGATCCTGTATGCGGTAGCAGCGGAGCAATCGCTGGGCCGCCTGTTCCTGGCCGGCGTCGGGCCGGGGATATTGCTGGTTGGTTTGTTTGCCGGGTATGCCGTGTATCGGGCCAAAAAAGAATACAGGGTCGCGCTGGAGGTGTACCAGGGTGGCGGTCTGAAATCTGCCTATCTGGACGAGGAGCATTTCACTTTTTCGCATAAGGTTGAAATGCTGCCGCGGGTGCTGCCGTTTGTCGTGCTGCTGATCGGCGTGATGGTGGCGTTATATGGCGGCTATGCGACACCCTCCGAGACTGCCGGTCTGGGCGCGTTGCTGGCAATGGTGTTGGTGGCGATCGTCTATGGCCTCTGGAAACCGAAAGACCTGACACCGATTCTCGGTTCCGCGATCAAGGAATCGACCATGCTGTTGCTGATCATCGGGATGTCATTATTGTATTCGTACGTGATGAGCTACCTCCATATCAGTCAATCTGCCGCGCAATGGGTGGTCGGATTGCATTTGTCAAAATGGCTATTGCTGGCAGTGATCTTGGCTATGGTCGTGGTGTTTGGATTTTTTCTGCCGCCGGTGTCGATTATCTTGATGACAGCGCCGATCATTTTGCCGCCGCTGAAGGCGGCCGGCTTCGACTTGATCTGGTTTGGCGTAGTGATGACGATCGTCATGGAAATGGGCTTGATTCATCCACCCGTGGGATTGAATATCTTCGTCATCAAGAACATTGCGCCGGATATTCCTTTGTCCGATGTCATTCGGGGAGTCCTGCCGTTTGTGGCGTTGATGTTCGTCGCCATCGTGTTGTTGTGTCTCTTCCCCGGCATTGCAGTGGGATTGCCGACTATTCTTATGGGAGTGAAATAACGGCGCGCGTCCGATGGCATTGACTGACGGGGGCGGGTATCTCGAGCGGGACTGACGGAATGGCCGCTCCTTCTCGGACGCGGCGGCTTTCCGGAATTTGGCACCCATACGGCATATTGGGCAGACGTTGGTCCAACGATTCGCAGATGCAGCGCAAAGAAAGCGAACAGCCGCACCGACGAACGCTATTTCCGATACTCTATATGGCTCGTAAAATTGACTGCCTTCGGTGCGTCGATTTTCTGAATTTTCATACAGCCCCATATTTGCCTGGAGGACTCACCTTGACCGAACTTTCCGCTTTCCCCATCACCAAAAAATGGCCAGCCCGGCATCCCGACCGCATCCAGCTGTATTCTCTGCCCACCCCGAATGGCGTCAAGGTCTCGATCATGCTTGAAGAGACCGGCCTGCCTTACGAGCCGCATCTGGTCCGCTTCGAGGCAAATGACCAGATGTCGACAGAGTTCCTGTCGCTCAATCCCAACAACAAGATCCCGGCCATCCTCGATCCGAACGGTCCGGGCGGCAAGCCGCTCGCTCTGTTCGAATCCGGTGCGATTCTGCTCTATCTCGCCGACAAGAGCGGGCAGTTCATGCCGCAGGATGCCGCCAGCCGCTATGAAACGATCCAGTGGCTGATGTTCCAGATGGGTGGTGTCGGCCCCATGTTCGGCCAGCTTGGCTTTTTCAATAAATTCGCTGGCAAGGATTACGCAGACAAGCGACCGCGCGACCGCTATGTCGCAGAGTCGAAGCGCCTGCTTGAGGTACTTAACCGGCGTCTTGCAGAGCGCCTCTGGATCATGGGTGATGTTTATACCATCGCCGATATGGCCACTTTTCCCTGGGTACGCAACCTGATCGGTTTCTATGAGGCCGGTGATCTGGTGGGAATCGCGGATTTCCCTCATGTCACACGGGCACTCGCTGCGTTTCTTGCGCGTCCGGCGGTCGCAAAAGGTATTGATATCCCCAAGCGGACCTGATCTCCGCAGAAGCTGGCCGATTGCACAGGTGGGGCGGAACGTAAAGCGCTTATCCATTGTTTGAACGAAAAAAACCCGCATCGCCTTTCGGCAGCGGGCTAAATCCACGCCTTAGGGATGCGTTGGAGGAGACGTTTTGAGGATAAGCTTTCAAACGCGGTTAAACCGTGCGTTAGCGAACATAGGTAGAAATTTTACATCTGGATTTGGCGTCCTCCGGTATATTGCAAGTTTTTATGCGGACCTTGCTGCCCGTGTAAACACTATTCGCCACCACGAGAGGACACGATGCTTGAACTCAGACCTACCTGCGAGCACTGCAACAAAGCGTTGCCGCCCGAGTCACTTGAAGCGCGCATTTGCTCCTACGAGTGCACATTTTGCGTAACGTGTGTCGATAATATTTTGGAGAATGTCTGCGCGAACTGCGGTGGTGGTTTCGCCCCCAGGCCAATCAGACCTGCGAAAAATTTAAAAGGCGACAACTTCCTTGGCAAAGATCCAGCGAGTACCAAGGTCAGACATAGGCCGGTCGCGCCTGAAGCGCATGCCCTATTCGCGGCCGCAATCAAGGCCATTCCGCCCGAGAAACGGTAGCATGCCAAGTTTGATGACAGCCAATATAAACAGTTAAAGACCAAGGGGAGCATGCGCCGCCAGAGCGGCTTTAACTACAGCCGGAACAACGCATTGACAAGGAAGCGCTAGGCCAATGCCTCCAGGCGTATCTTGGTAACCGCACCCACCACCGTCGGCAACGCCTCGATTTTCGTGATGACCGCTACAACATTCTTCTCTTGGGTCTGGTGCGTCAAAATGATGATGTTCGTCTGATTCTCGCCTTCTGCCGGCTCTTTTTGCAGCATGGCATCAATTGCAATCGACGCGTCTGCAAAAGTGCGCGTGACGTCAGCCAATACGCCCGGCTGGTCGACAACGTGCATGCGTAGATAGTAGCTGGTCGTGATTTCCGACATTGGCAGGATCGGCGTGTCAGGCATGGCATTCGGCTGGAATGCGAGATAGGGAACACGATGCTCAGGATCGGCAGTTGCCAGACGCGTGATATCGACCAGATCGGCGATGACCGCAGACGCAGTTTGTTCCGAGCCCGCCCCTGCGCCGTAGTACATCGTGATACCGGCGGCATCGCTTTTCACCATGATGCCGTTCATCGATCCTTCGACATTCGCGAGGAGTCGTTTGGCCGGCACCAATGCGGGATGCACGCGCATCTCAATGCCTTCCGGGGTACGTTTGGTGATGCCCAGCAGTTTGATGCGATAACCCAGACTTTCCGCATATTCGATGTCGATTGCTTCGAGATTGGCAATGCCTTCGATATGCACTTTGTCGAATTGAACCGGAATGCCGAACGCAATGGCTGACATGATCGTCAATTTGTGCCCGGCATCCACGCCTTCAATATCAAAGGTCGGGTCAGCTTCGGCATATCCAAGGCGCTGCGCTTCCTTCAGAACAACGCCGAAGTCCAAGCCTTTGTCACGCATCTCGGACAAAATGTAGTTAGTAGTGCCATTGATGATGCCAGCAACCCATTCTATGCGGTTGGCGGCCAAGCCTTCGCGCAATGCCTTGATGATGGGAATACTAACGGCAACCGCTCCTTCAAAAGCGACCGCGACTCCTTTTTCATATGCTGCCGCAAAAATTTCACTACCGTGCAATGCCAGTAATGCCTTATTGGCGGTCACGACATGCTTGCCGTTGGCAATCGCTTGTAGCACCAAGTCTTTAGCGATGGTGGTGCCGCCGATGACTTCCACCACAATATCAATATCCGGATGATTCACTACCTGCGCAGGATCGTTGACGATGTCTACCTCGTCGCCAACTATCTGCTGCGCGCGCAAAACGTTACGTGCGGCAACCATCACTATTTCAATAGGACGACCCGCTCTGCCGCTGATTTCTTTCTGGTTTCTCTTAAGTACGTTATATGTGCCCGCACCGACGGTACCTATGCCAAGCAAGCCAACTTTGATGGATTTCATAAATTAAATAGGTTTGTCCGGGCTGTTATTTTTTAATATCGGGTTCGATAGCTGGCTCGGCCCACAGCGATGCGAGTGCCGCGCACATCAAATCCAACACGAAGCGGATTCCAAATGCATAGTGTTACATAGTGTTTTGCCATGTGCCATCTTCCACTCGCGAATTTCTCCGCCTTGAACTTGATGCATTTACTAACGAGATGGCCGCTCCGTCCCAATTAGCCTCGGCGGCTATCCGCCGCTCTGGCACCCTGACGCATGGTGGGGTAGGCTATGTACATTGTCATGTATCTGTCTGTGGCCGTTTGCAGGTTGCCCTATGGAAAAGACCGCATTTGTATTCGCCGGTGGTGGAAGTCTTGGCGCAATCGAGGCTGGCATGTTGCGTGAGCTGATCGCTTCCGGCGTCCAGCCGGATTTCCTGGTCGGCGCGTCCGCCGGGGCCATCAATAGCGTGTTCTTTGCGTACCAGCCGCATCTGGCCGGTGCGCAGCGGCTGGAGTCGTTGTGGCGCGGTATCCGCCGCCAGCAGATCATGCCGTGGTCGATTCTCGCTATCCTTGGGGCGTTTCGCGCCAGGGGCACGCATCTGGTCAGTTCTACAAAATTACGCGCGCTTCTTTACGCGCAATTCGGGACCCGGTCGCTGGAGGAGTGCGATCTTCCGGTACATGTTGTCGCCACCAATATGAAAACCGGCAATGAAGTGGTTATTTCCACGGGCCCGGCAGTCGATGCGGTATTGGCAAGTACCGCTATTCCCGGCGTTTTCCCACCGGTGGCGCTGGCTGGCAATATGTTGATTGATGGCGGCGTTGCCAACAATACGCCGATATCGACTGCGATTCGGCTGGGCGCCACGCGCGTCATTGTGCTTACCACCGGGTTTACCTGTGCCGAGCGGCGTCAGCCGAAGGGCGCGCTTGAGCATGCCATGAGTGCGCTCAACCTGTTGGTAGCGCGTCAACTGGTGGCCGATCTGGAGCATTGGGCATCGCATGCTGCGATCGCGGTGGTGGCACCGCTCTGTCCGCTGGATATATCGCCGTATGACTACAGCCAGTGCGGCCTGCTGATAGACCGCGCGGCGGCGGAAACCCGCCGCTGGCTGGCGTCGGGCGGGCTGGATAGCCGCGACATCCCGGGCGCACTCCTGCCGCATTCGCATGCCGAACGCGATTAGCCCGAGTGTCCCGTTGGTCGCAAGATAAACATCTGATTTGCGTGCCGTTTAAGCGGATCAGCCCTCGCCATCGCGTTGCGAACATACTAACAACAGTAATTATTTGTCAACTTCCATGTGCGCAACTTAAAATGTTGCAGTGCATGATTCAGTCCAGACCCGTTATAATTTCGGGCTGACCGATTTTTTACCCTTTAAGACGAGAGCACAACATGAGCTTGAATGACGTATCCTCCGGGCGCGACCTGCCTAACGATTTCAATGTGATCATTGAGATCCCGATGAATGCCGATCCGATCAAGTACGAAGTCGACAAAGAATCCGGCGCGATTTTTGTTGATCGCTTCATGGGTACCGCGATGCACTATCCGTGTAATTACGGCTATATTCCGCAAACCTTGTCGGACGATGGCGATCCGGTTGACGTGCTGGTGATCACGCCGTTCCCGCTGTTCCCGGGCGTGGTGGTGCGTTGCCGCCCGATCGGTGTGTTGAAGATGTCGGATGAGGCGGGTCAGGATGCCAAGCTGCTGGCTGTGCCGGTCGATAAAGTGTTGAGTATCTACACCCATTGGCAAAAGCCGGAAGACATGAATGAATTGCGCCTGAAGCAGATCCAGCATTTCTTTGAGCATTACAAGGATCTGGAAAAGGGTAAATGGGTCAAGATTGATGGTTGGGGCGGTCCTGACGAAGCGCGCCAGGAAATCCTGGCGGGCGTTGCGGCATACCAGAAGACTTTGGAAGCTAAATAAGCTGGCCGAGATGGTTTTTTAAAAAGCGCACTTTGGTGCGCTTTTTTGGTTGTTGATATGCCAGCCCAGCCCTTTATTTTGCCGGCCTGAGCAGCAGCATCAGGCGCCCGCCAAACTGATTCAACGCCAGGCCGCTCAGCACGAGCAATCCAGCCGTGATTTTCCACCACTGCAACTGTTCGTCCAATACCAGCGCTGCGCTCAGCATGCCGACTACCGGTACCAATAGTGCAAATGGTGCGATGGTGGCGGTGGGGTATTTGCGCATCAGGATCGACCAGATGCCGAAGCCGACGATCGTATTTGGATACGATTGAAACAACACCGCACCAGCGGACCGCCAGTTGAAACGGGTCGCTGCAGCGGCCCAGGCTGCGGGGCCTTCCATCAGTAACGACGCCAGCAACAACGGCGGTACGGCAATCAGTGAGCCCCAGACTACCAGTGCCAGCGGATTGACTGTGCCGATGGTTTTGGTAACGATATTGGCCGCGGCCCAACTCAGGCCGGCGCCGACCACCAGCAAAAATCCGATCAGGGTAGCGCTGGCTTCCATGTGGGCGGCGACCAAGCCAATGCCTGCCAATGCAATAAATGCACCTATCAACTGTGCGGCGCGCGGGCGCTCCTTCAGTATCAGGACCGCCAGTCCGATGGTAAAGAACGCCTGTAATTGAATCACCAGCGACGCCAGACCGGCGGGAAAGCCTAGTTTCATGCCGGAGAAGAGTAACGCAAATTGCAGCGCAAATTGGAACAGGCCGTAACCGACCAGCAGACGCCAGGGGATTGCCGGGCGCTTAATGAAAAATACCAGCGGCAGCGCCGCGAAAATGAAACGCATGGCGGAGAATAAAAACGGCGGCAAGTCCTGCAGGCCGATCTTGATCACGACAAAATTGAAGCCCCAGATCGTGACGGTGAGGAGTGCGAGTAGGATGTCGGTCGGTTGCATATTGACGGCTTTGAAGGCGGAGCGACATCATACCAATTTGCGCGTGATCGCGAGCCGGCCTTGCTGATTCAAGCGGGAGCGCGGTCATCCGGGACTGTCATTTCGGCCAATGACAGAAATCGTCGGTCTCGCCGATAAAAAAAGCCTAGATCAAATCATCCGTCCTGAACGGATTGCGATCATTCAGTTCATCCATATAAGCGGCGATGCCATCGGTTTCGCGCTCCAGAAAATTGGCGACGGCATTGAAAAAATCAGGATGCGCCAGCCAATGCGCCGACCAGGTTTTTTGCGGCAGAAAGCCGCGTGCCATTTTGTGTTCGCCTTGTGCGCCGCCTTCAAAGCAGGCGATCTTTTGCGCGATGCAGAATTCCAGCGGCTGGTAATACGCGGTTTCAAAATGCAGGCAAGGGACTTCTTCAATCGCGCCCCAGTAGCGGCCATACAAGGTCGTATCGGTATGAATCAATAGCGAGGACGCAATCGGCCGGCCATCGCGTTCGGCCACGATCAGCAAAATATTCTGCGGCATGGTGGCGGCAATCCGCTGAAAGAATGCCAGGTTCAGATAGGGGGTTGAGTGGTGGGCTGCGTAGGTGCGGCGATAGCAGCGATTGAAAAACACCCAGTCGGCCTCGCTCGCGTCAATCCCGCGCACATGCCTGAAGCGGATGCCGGCATCGGCCACCTTACGCCGCTCGGCGCGGATGTTTTTGCGTTTTTTGCGTTCCAGCGTATCGAGAAACGCTTCAAAGTTGGGATAGCCCGGATTCAGCCAGTGGAACTGGACGCCGCTGCGCAGCAGAAAACCGGCTTGCTGGAGTGCTTCGGCCTGCGCGGCAGATGGATACAAAATATGGGTCGAGGAGGTCTGGCTATCTACCCGCAATGCCTTCAATACGCCGATCAGCGCTGCGCCAGAGGCCGCATCGCGTGCCAGCAGACGGCCGCCGGTCACCGGTGTGAACGGGATTGCCGAGAGCAGCTTGGGGTAATACTCCAGACCGCTGCGCTGATACGCATCGGCCCAGGCCCAGTCGAATACGTACTCGCCGTAAGAGTGATATTTCACATACAGCGGCAACGCTGCCATCAATTGCGGCGACGACGACGCGTCATCGGAGCCGTCGTCCCATAGCGTCAGATATTGCGGTTGCCAGCCGGATTTTTCAGAGGCGCAACCGGTTTCATGCAGTGCATGCAGGAAGGCGAACGACAGAAAGGGATTGGCGTCGGCTTGCAGGCCGAGCAGTTCATCCCAGGCGTACTGGCCGATTTCGTTCAAGGAAGAAACGATGCGCGTTGTGGTTGTCGATTTCGTTGGTTTAGTCAATGCAGTGGGGAATGCTGGAGGTTGCGGAGGATGGGCCTGAGTTTAGCACTCGCGGAGAAAATATCCCGAAGTGAAACGTGCGATTGCTCAGGCATATTATACTGACCACATTACAGGCGGCCCGGAATGGGTCGTGACGAAAAAGATGACAGATTGCTTAATGAGCAGCGGGTATGGCAGCTCGCCAGGACCTGCAAGGAAAAATGTTTATGACGAAGAGTTTTTTTAACCTTTACTCCCACGATTTTGTGCGCGTAGCGGTCGGGGTGCCGCGTTGTCGCGTTGCCGACCCGGCCTTTAATGCGGCTGAAACCATCGAGCTGGCAGTGCAAGCGGAACAACGGGGAGCAGCGCTGGTCGCGTTTCCGGAGCTGGGCTTGTCTGCATATACTTGCGAAGACCTGTTTCACCAGAGGGCATTGCTTGACGCATGCGAAGAGGCGCTGGCGTCCATCGTGGCAGCCTCTCAGGAACTCTCTCTCGCGTTGATCGTTGGCTTGCCGTTACGCGTTGACCATCAGCTATTTAACTGTGCGGTAGTGATTGCCGGCGGCCGGATTCAGGGCATTGTCCCGAAAAGCTATCTGCCGAACTACGGCGAATTCTATGAGGCGCGCCAATTCAGTGCCGCTGATTGCGCAGTATCCCGGCAAGTTCAACTGTGCGGCGAAAGCGTCCCATTCGGCGCCTCGTTGCTGTTTGAAGTGGCTAACATGCCGCTTTTCAGATTCCACGTTGAAATTTGCGAAGACGTCTGGGTGCCGGTTCCGCCATCTTCGTTTGCGGCATTAGCGGGAGCAAGCGTTCTGGTCAATCTGTCCGCGTCCAACGTGTTGGTCGGGAAGGCCGACTATCGCCACCAGCTAGTGGCGCAACAATCAGCGCGTTGCTTGTCCGCCTACCTGTATTCGTCAGCGGGCAAGGGCGAATCATCGACTGACATGGCTTGGGACGGTCAAGCAATCATTTACGAAAATGGTGAACTTCTCGCAGAGTCCGAGCGGTTTCAGGACGCATCGCACGTCATATTTGCCGATGTGGACCTTGAAAGGCTATCACGCGAGCGCATGCATCAGACCACCTTCGGCCAGTCGGTCCGCCGCCATGCCGAAGAAGTTTCCAGGTTCCAGCTGATACGCTTCAATCTTGACTTGCCTATCGATAAGGTCTTGCCGCTCGAGAGAATTGTGGAGCGTTTTCCGTACGTTCCCGCCGACACCAGGCGCCGCGATGAGCGCTGCAACGAGGTCTACAATATTCAAGTGCAGGCCTTGGTCCAACGCTTATCCGCGAGCGGCATTTCCAAGGTGGTGATTGGCGTCTCAGGCGGCCTGGATTCCACGCACGCGTTGTTAGTGTGTGCGAAAGCGATGGACCGCCTAAAGCTGCCTCGTACGAATATCCTTGCGTTTACCATGCCAGGATTTGCAACAAGCGACCGGACCCTGCTTCAGGCCAGGCAATTGATGAGTCTGGTTGGCTGTTCCGCGACGGAAATCGACATCCGGCCCAGCTGTGTCCAGATGCTCACAGACCTTGGCCATCCTTATGCCGCCGGTCAAGACAAGTTCGACGTGACGTTTGAGAACGTTCAGGCCGGCGAGCGAACCAACCATTTGTTCCGGCTGGCGAATTTCCACAATGCGATTGTCATCGGTACCGGAGACTTGAGCGAATTGGCTTTGGGCTGGTGCACATACGGTGTGGGAGACCACATGTCGCATTACAACGTCAACGCCAGCGTTCCAAAGACCTTGATTACGCATTTAGTCCGCTGGGTCGCCGAGTCCGGGGCAATTGGCAACACCGGCACTGATGTGCTGTTGAACATACTGAGTACCGACATCAGCCCGGAGCTGGTACCCGGCAAGTCAAAAGGTCAGCCGGAGCAGATGACGGAAAGCGTGATTGGCCCGTATGAACTGCAAGACTTCAATCTGTACTACATCCTTCGGTTCGGATTTGCTCCGTCGAAAGTCGCTTTTCTGGCGTTCTCTGCGTGGAAGGACAGGGATGAGGGACGCTGGCCCGAGGGCCCGCAGGTAGAGCGGAATCAATACGATCTGGCAGCGATCAAGCACAACCTGGGCATCTTCCTCGACAGGTTTTTCAGGATTAGCCAGTTCAAGCGCTCATGTGTTCCCAACGCTCCGAAAGTCGGCACCGGGGGCTCGTTGTCTCCGCGTGGCGATTGGCGCGCGCCAAGCGACTCGGAGGCGACCGTGTGGATCAATGACCTGCGGAATATTCCCGATTAATAGGCAACCGTGAAGCGTTCGCGCATGTGCTGCGGCTGCTCAAGCTCGTCGATCATGGCGACGGCGTAGTCTTCCATCGAGATGCGGCTCTGACCGCTTTCATCTGCCAGCAACTGGTCTTTGCCAACGCGGAACTTGCCGGTGCGCTCGCCCGGCGCAAACATGGCGGGTGGGGACAGGAAGGTCCAGTCCAACGCGGTTTCAGCATACAAGTCGTCGAGGAATTGCTTGCCCGGGACTGCTTCCGCCTTGTACGCCTCGGGGAAAGTCGGGCTGTCGAGCAGGAGAGTTCCCGGCGCGATTTCCAGGCTGGCGGCGCCACCGACGACGAGCAGGCGCTTCACGCCGGATGCCTTGACAGCCTGCAGTAGCGGCGCTGCCTTTAACACTTGAAAAGTGGCCGCGCTGATCACAGCGTCGTGACCGCGCAAGCGCGGGGTCAGCTGCTCCGCTTGCGTGGCATCACATTTCTGCACAGTCACGCCTTCGGGCACATCCGCTTTTTCCGGCGAACGGACAATGCCGGTGACACTGTGACCACGGCGCAGGGCTTCTGCGGCAAGGCGCGAGCCGGCGCGGCCGGTGACGCCGATAATGGCAATCTTCATGAATGCTCTCCCTTCTGTAGATGCTATAGCTTACAGAAAAAACGGCATGGTGACGTCGCCAGTTTCACGCCTTTCTCTGTTCTGGTCCGAAACGTCGGCCATCGTCGCGCTAAAACTCACCTTCATTAATTGCGCTATGGTAATCTTTCCGTTGTGCAATTTCATTCACGCTAATCGCCCGCCCAGTGGTGTAAATGGTTGGCGCCCAATGTCAGGCAGTCGGCTGCAGCAAAGTTCGTCTGCCGCTGTTTTTCTCCAGTTGTCTTCTAAATTGATTACCTTGCTATGGCCGACATCAGTCTGGGTAAGCGCCTGACCCGCGAAGTTCAAAGACTTGAATTTCTGCGGGGCAGCATTCGCGTCATCCTTTTGTGGCCTCTGGTCTGCTTTCTCCTGGGAGCATTAGTCTGGTGGATAACGCTGGTGAAAATCGGAGGCGATAGGGCGGAGGTTGAAAAAAATACACTCAGGGAAGCTGCTCAGCTTTCCAAAGCCTACACCGAACAGTTGTCCCGTTCCGTTGATCAAATCGACCAGATAACGCGCAATCTCAAATACCAATGGCAGACAACGCATGGTGCGCTCAAGCTGGAAGAGCAATTGCAACAAGGACTGTATCCACGGTCAGCACAACTGTATGCAACCATCGTCGACCGCAACGGAACGATCGTCACGAGCACATTGGGTACGGCTAACGCCCCAAATATCGCTGACAGGGCATATTTCAAGGCCCAGAAATTGAACTCTGCCAAGAGCCTGCTTATCAACAAACCGGGCATGGGGCGCCGTTCCACGAAAATAGTCATCCGCTTTACGCGCAGGCTGGATACAGCCGACGGCGCATTTGACGGAATAGTCGTAGTAGGCGTCGAACCGTCCTATCTTGCCTCGTTTTACGACGAGTCCAGTCTACGCATGACCGATTGTCTGGCCGTATTGGATACGGATGGCGCCGTATTGGCAGCAAAAATGGGCGAACGTATCCGCTCGCTACCGTCAATTTTCCGTTCCCCTCCCGGATTTGCATCAGCCAGTGGTGTCGTTCGATTGCCAAAGGAGAAGTTTGTCGACAGCGAGCCACGTATCATTGCCTGGCAGAAACTTGCCAACTATCCCCTTGTTTCCTTCGTTGGATTATCTGACGCCGAAGCGTTTGCTGCGTATCAGGCAACAGCAGACAATTATCGCAACATTGCCATTGCGGGAAGTGCGTTCCTGCTTGTGCTGGCGACGGTTGGTATGTTCTTTTCTGCGCGGCTGGCATGGCGAAAGCACCAGGCGGACGAAGTGAAAAATACCTATCAGTTGGCCATGGACGGTGCACATGAAGGCTTTTACATGGTCCGGGCGCTCCACGACCAACAGCATCGCGTGGTCGATTTTGTGGTGAAAGATTGCAATGAACGCGGCGCTGTCCTGGTCGGCTTTACAAAGAAGGAACTCGTCGGCGAAAAATTCTCCGACCTGTATTCCGGGGAGCATGGGCAACGCGTATTGACTATTTTCCGGAGTGCGATGGAAACCGGTTATTACGAAGACGAATTCAGGGCTTCGCGCCACGCTCCGGCGCATGTCGCCTGGATGTCTCGCAAGCTGGTGCGCTCGGGACCCGGTTTGGCGATGACGGTACGGGATATTTCCGAGACGAAAGCGTACGAACAGGCGCTGTTGAGCATGGCCAATATGGATGCCCTGACGTCGCTTCCGAATCGCCACTGGCTGATGAATTTTCTGCCTGCCGCACTGAACCAGGCAAGAAACAGCGACACGCTATTTGCCCTGCTATTTATCGACATCGATAAGTTCAAGACGATCAACGACACATTGGGTCATCCAGCCGGAGACGCACTGCTGCAGGTAGCGGCGCATCGTTTGAAGTCAGTATTGCGGCCGGCAGACAGGGCCGTTCGGCTTGGCGGAGACGAATTCACGGTATTGCTGGGTTCTGTCGCCAGTCGCGAGGAAGCCGCTCACGTGGCCTTTCGCATCAACCAGGAATTTCGCGCACCGTTTGAGTTCTCAGGAAGCAAAAATGTGGTCGGTGCGTCAATCGGTATCAGCCTGTTCCCACGCGATGGAAACGATGCAGAAACACTCCTCAGGAATGCGGATACGGCGATGTATTCTGCAAAGGCCGATGGCAAGGGAGAATTCCGGTTCTATGACCGGCAGCTTGGTGTAGAAACACGCCTGGATACCGGACAGAAACTATTTTAGCTGCCAGCCAACAACCACTTCCCATGATTAATTGCCTATTCACCAGGTTTTGTGAATTTTGGCAAAGCGATTGCCGATTGCTGCCAACAATCTCACTGCCTGTCCTAAATACCGGGAACGTGCCGAGTGTTATATCCATCCAATGTTGTACCTACCAACAAAACCAATAAACCATGGTGACAAACACGACAGGTGCAGCGCACAAGGAGTTATCCGACGCGGAGATTGCCGCACGCATAGTGGCCGGCGACCAGAGCGCGTTCGTTGTTTTGATGCGCCGCTTCAATCGCCCGCTGTATCGCACGGCGCGCAGTATTTTGAAGGACGACACTGAAGCCGAAGACGTGCTTCAGGAAGCGTATTTGCTCATCTATCGAGGCATCAAATCGTTTCGCGGCGATGCCAGACTGTTGACGTGGCTGACGCGGATCGTCGTCAATGAGGCTATTGCGCGGTCACGGAAGACGGCCCGCCAAGCCGAGGTAATTCAGCTTGGCGACGTTTCCAGGGATGCCGATGCAGAAGGGAACGACGTGAATGACGCTACATTTCAAGATCCGCAACAGGCCGCCATGCTGGCACAGGCGCGCGGCCTGCTTGAAAAGAAAATCGACGCGTTACCGGACGTTTTCCGAACAGTCTTTGTGCTGCGCGGGCTTGAAGAAATGACTGTCGCAGAAGTCGCTACTTGCCTCGGTATTCCCGAGGCCACCGTGCGCACAAGGTTCTTCCGGGCGAGAAGCCTGTTGCGGGAATCCCTGTCGCGCGAAATAGACTTTGCTTTCGAGGATGCTTTCAGTTTCGACGGCGCGCGCTGCGACCGCATCGTGGCGGAGGTTTTGGCGCGTCTTGAAAGAGTGCAGGGCAAAGATGTTTAACGACTCCCTGCGGAAATGCCCATAAGTAGTTCTTTTGCTTTACTTAACCACTCTAAATGGAGATATCTCATGAAAAATATTTCACGCGCTCTTGTAGCCGGCTTGTTCGCTTTTGCGTCATCCGTGTCGTTCGCACAAGCGGTAGCTCCTAGCGATGCACAAATCGCAGGAATTGTGGTGACTGCTAACACGGTGGACATCAACGCCGGCAAGCTTGCCAAATCCAAGTCGCATAACAAAGAGGTGAAGGAATTCGCTCAGCTGATGGTGACCGACCACACCGGTGTGAACAAGCAGGCAACCGCCTTGGTCAAAAAGCTGCATGTGACGCCAGAGGATAGCGACACCAGCAAAGCGCTCAAGGACGGCGGCGTGGCGAACGTTGCCAACCTGAAGGGGCTCAAGGGGGCAGAGTTCGACAAGGCGTACGTCGATAACGAGGTTTCGTATCATCAGACCGTCCTGGACGCGATCGACAAGACCTTGATACCAAGTGCCAAGAACGCTGAATTGAAAGACCTGCTTGAAAAAGTTCGTCCGGCGATTGATGCGCACTTGCAGCATGCGAAGCAAATCCAGGCTTCCATGAAGTAAGGTGCCGCCGTGCTATTTCTTTTAAATAGCCAGGCGAAAGGGCAACGCCATGCAGGAATGGCGTTGCTCCTGGCGTGCGTGTTCCTGGGCATGAGTTATGGGTCGTACGCAGCGGCCAAGTCCGAGGTGCATACAGTCGTCATCGAAGCGATGCGGTTTTCTCCGCAGGTTGTCGAAGTGAATATCGGAGATACGGTGATATGGAAGAATAAAGACCCTTTCCCGCACACGGCCACTTCTGACAACCGGAGTTTCGACTCGGGTAAGATATCGACGAATCGTTCCTGGAAGTTTTTAGCAAGAAAAAAAGGGACGTTTCCCTATTCCTGTGCACTGCACCCGACCATGAAAGGAACGTTGGTCGTCAAGTGACTATCACCTCGCACATATGTCGATTCGCATCGACAGGTGAGCGTTACCCGTCAAATGACAGCACCCGTTGGGCCGGAACTATCGAATTTCCGGACCTGACGGCGACTGCTGCGTCACGTTATTAAAATAAAAGGTCCAAAAATGACGCGAAAAGGGGAGGGATGTGCATTGATACCAGTGCACTGCGATGGCAAAATTACGGATGCCGCACATGGCGCAGCCTGCGGATTGTCGGGGATTAGCTCAGTTGGTAGAGCGCGTGCTTCGGGAGCACGAGGCCGCAGGTTCGAGAGCTGCATCTCCGACCAAGTGCTTTTAGTTGTTGATTTGCGCCAGAATGTCAGCAAAATTGCATTTCAGCGTGACCCATGCCGGAAACTTCAGAACGACTGCCATAGCCGGTTAGCACCAGGAATCTCTTTGGGCATCCGTCCTCAATTCCCGGGCTGCCTCGACCATCCTGCGCTGGTCCCTACGTTTGCGCATTAGCGCCCAGTGCTGTTCCGCAGTCATTGGCGGTGTGCTCATCAAGTCTTTGAGCGACGCAACATTCGCGCCATCTTTTTTGTCAGGTCGATTAAAACAGTTCAAATTTGTTCCTTTGATATCAGGTTTTAATATTAAGAATTTCTGAGTCCGATGCCAGCGTCATGACAGTAGCAGAAATTCTTAAGGCTTCGGGACATTAATCTGGCGCAGTATCGAATACCTGGTTCCAACGTATTCTGCATGGGATTGATGTCTCTTTGATGACATGCAGCATCCGTCTGGGGCTAGCTCCGTCAGCTGCGAAGCAACTCTGCTGCATCACGAATGGCGGACACGGTGTCTTCCCAACCCAGGCAACTATCTGTCACGGACTGGCCATACACAAGCTTGGACAAGTCTGCTTGAATCTTTTGCGTGCCGGGCACCAGGTTGGATTCCAGCATGACGCCTACCAAGCTCTTGTTACCCTCGGTAATCTGCTGCAAGACGTCCTTCATCACCAGGACCTGGCGCGCGTAGTCCTTGCTGGAATTGCCGTGGCTGCAGTCAACCACGATGGACGGCGTCAGACCCGTCTTCGCCATCAGGCCCTCAGCCTTGGCCACCGATTCGGCCTGGTAGTTAGGTGCCGAACCACCGCGCAGGATGAGATGCGCGTGCGGGTTGCCCGCTGTGCGAATCAAGGAGGCGCGCCCATCGGCATCGACACCCAGAAACGCATGCGGCGTGCTGGCCGATTGCATCGCATTGATCGCAACGGTCAAACTGCCATCCGTGCCGTTTTTCAGTCCAACGGGAGTCGAGAGCCCACTGGCCATCTCGCGGTGCGTCTGCGACTCGGTAGTGCGCGCGCCAATCGCATTCCAGCTAACCATGTCGCCCAGGTATTGCGGCATGAGCGGGTCCAGCGCCTCGGTGCCCACGGGCAGACCCATCTCGCTGATGTCGCGCAGCAGGGTGCGGGCAATCCGGATGCCTTTGACCATGTCGAACGAGTCGTCCCGGTCAGGGTCATTGATCAACCCTTTCCAGCCGACCGTCGTACGGGGTTTTTCGAAATATACGCGCATCACCACCAGCAATACATCGGAGACCTCTGCAGCCAGTGTTTTCAGTCGGCCGGCATACTCCATCGCCGCTTCCGGGTCGTGAATCGAGCAGGGGCCAACCACGACAAAGTGGCGCTGGTCCTTGCGGTCAAGAATGTTTTCCAGTTGCGTGCGGCCGTGCAAGACGGTATGCAGGGACTGCTTGGTATGGGGGATTTCCCGGTGGATGCTGGCCGGAGACGGCAGGCCTTCCTGCGACAGGATGCGGGCGTTAATGAGTTGGGTCATGGAATAAGGTTATGCAAAAAGACGAGTGTAGAACAGAAAAGCCAAATTCCCGACGCTGCGTCCAAAAAAACTGCATTGCAGGCATTTGTAACATTTTGCTGTTCGCCAGTGTGAATGCCGGGCTGACGTCGCTTACAATAGCGGGTCGGAATACTTGCATAAAGGAGTTGTCATGAAGCAAATTACTGCCGTTATCAAACCGTTCAAACTGGACGAAGTCCGTGAAGCATTGGCCGAAGTTGGCGTGAATGGCTTGACCGTGACCGAAGTCAAAGGCTTCGGTCGCCAAAAAGGCCACACCGAGCTGTATCGCGGTGCCGAATACGTTGTCGATTTTCTGCCAAAAGTAAAAGTCGAACTGGTGATCGATGACGCGCTGGCCGAGCAAGCCGTCGACGCCATCATCAAAGCCGCCCGCACTGGCAAGATTGGCGACGGCAAGATTTTTGTTCAAAATGTCGAGCAGGTAATTCGTATCCGTACCGGTGAAACAGGCCCGGAAGCGGTGTAAGTATTTAAACCGTTGTGTGTGGCAGTGTGCTTGCTGCCTTTGCTGAACCGGTTTTAGCGCAAATCCAGCAGAGCAGTACCCCGCAGAAGTAAAACAATTCTCCATCCAATGAGACACCGGGACATCGGTCATTCGGAACCACGAATGACCGCATGCGATCCAGGCACGCTGTCTATATTTCTACGTCATTGATCTGCAAACTAATTGCAAAAATCCATTGGACAACAAGCCCATGCACATCCCTCACATCGAATCCACCCGGAATGCCGACCTGCACACAACGCTAACGACTGCCATCAATCATAAAACCAAGCCGCCAGGCAGTCTGGGCGCACTGGAAACAATCGCCCTCCGGATCGGCCTGATCCAGAAAAGCGCACACCCAGCATTAACCGAACCAGCCATCCTGGTATTCGCCGCCGACCACGGCGTGGTAGCCGAGAACATCTCCGCCTATCCGCAAAGCGTGACCTGGCAAATGGTCGAAAATTTTCTCGCGCAGGGCGCTGCGATCAACGTTTTTGCCCGGCAGAACAATTGCGCCTTGCACATAGTCGATGCCGGCGTGAACCACGACTTTGGCAGCCGCCCCCGGCTCATCGACAGAAAAGTCGGCCCCGGCACAAAAAATTTCGCCCACCAGGCGGCGATGACCGCCGAACACTGCGCAACAGCGATCCAGCATGGGATGACGCTGGCCGCAGCGCTACCCGGGAATATCGTTGGTTTCGGCGAAATGGGCATAGGCAACACGACGGCAGCGGCGGCGATCATGCATAAGATCACCGGCCTGCCGCTGGCCGAATGTGTCGGTGCGGGTACGGCGCTGGATGCCGCCGGTATTTTGCACAAGCAAAGCGTGATTCAGCGTGCCGTAAATCATCATGCCGGCGTGGTTGCGCCGCTGGATATCCTGGCAACGTTCGGCGGCTTCGAAATCGCCATGATGGTCGGCGCGATGCTGGCGGCTGCCGAGCGCCGCATGGTGTTGCTGATCGACGGTTTCATTGTCACCAGCGCGTTGCTGGTGGCGGCGCAACTGCGTCCGGATATCCTTGATTACTGCATTTTTGCGCATTGCTCGGATGAGCGTGGACATAAACAGATGCTGGCCTACCTGAACGCGCAGCCATTACTGCACCTGGGCTTGCGCCTGGGTGAGGGGACCGGTGCCGCATTGGCGCTGCCATTGGTGCAGGCAGCGGTGAATTTTATGGCCGAGATGGCGACATTCGATTCCGCCGCTGTTAGCCAAAGCCTTTAACCTGGAAACATGTCCAACATGCCGCCCAGTGAGATACCGCCCGCTGGGTTGATCAATGCCAGCTTGCATCAAGTGCGGCTGTTCTTCGTTGCCTTGCAATTCTTCACGCGGCTGCCGATTCCGGGCTGGATTGGTTTCGACCCTGCGTGGCTGGCGCAGGCTTCTCGTTATTTTTCGGCGGTCGGGATCGTCGTCGGTGTCGCGACGGCGGCGCTGTATGGGGTGTCGGCGTATTTCTGGCCGCCGGCGGTCGCGGTGCTGCTCTCGACCATTGGCGGAATTTATCTGACCGGCGCCTTGCACGAAGATGGCTTTGCCGACGTGTGCGATGGCTTCGGCGGTGGTTACACTGGCGCCCGCATTCTTGAGATCATGAAAGACTCGCGGGTCGGTGCGTACGGCGTCATCGGCATCGTGCTGATGCTGGGGTTGAAATGCACGCTACTCGCCGGTTTGTCATTCTGGCCGGCGATCGCCGCCCTGACGATGGCACATCCGGTCTCACGCCTGATGGCCTCCGCCTTGATCTGGCGGCTGTCGTATGTCAAAGCCGAGGGCAAGGCTAAAGCGCTGGCACAGCATATGTCGAGCGCGGAATGGTCGATTGCCGCAGTCTCCGCGTCGTTACCGTTGCTGGCAGTGGGCATATTCGGCTGGGTGCCATGGACGGCGATTGCGGCCGGCATGGGATTGAGCGGCGTCGCAACCTTGTGGCTGGCCCGGTTTTTTGTAAAGCGCATCGGCGGCTACACCGGCGACTGTCTGGGCGCGGTGCAGCAGGTGGCGGAGGTGACGTTTTATCTCGGTCTGTCAGTCATCGCCCATTCGGGCTAATCATGCAGCTGCATCTCGTCCGTCATCCCAAACCGATAGTTGCGCCCGATATGTGCTATGGCGCTACTGATTTGCCGGTCTCGGCAGCGGAAAACGCACGCCTGCTGAGCCGCTTGATGACGGCGTTGCCAACGCCGGCGCTGCTGTTTTCAAGCCCGCTGCGGCGTTGTGCAGATCTGGCCGATAGCCTGGCGGCGGGACGTGGCTGGTGTCCACCGATCCGCGATCGGCGTCTGGCAGAGCTGGACTTTGGACGCTGGGAAATGCAAACATGGCAGGATATTCCGCGCGCCGAGATCGATGCCTGGGCCGGCGACATGCTCGATTATCGACCGGGTGGCGGCGAGAGCGTGACGCAGATGGCCGCGCGCGTGTGTGAATTCTATGCGGATCTGCAGCGTCGCGGTTCTGGTGGTCAAAATGAGCATGATGACGTCATCGTGGTCTGCCACGCCGGCACCATCCGTCTGCTACTGGCCTGTCAGCACACGCTGGCGCTGGCGGAAGTCGCGCGTCGGGCTGCCGGTACGCCGCATGCGATTGCTTACGGTGAGGTGATTTCCTTATTCTGCTGACGGCGGTTGCTGTGAAGGCCGATGAGTCGTTATCTAAAACGGTAGCTTCCACGGAGTAGCAACCGTATTAGATAACGACGACCGAACCGCTCGTCAGAGCGGAACGGCAGGGAAAAATCAACTGCAACTGCAACTGCAACTGCAACTGCAACTGCAACTGCAACTGCAACTTCCACAGCTGGATGTAGCAGGCTTGCGGCTTATTCCGAATAGAATATTGAACCTGATGCATGAAAGATCAAGCGATAACCAGTCGAGCCATGAAAAATTCCCCAGCCACTCCGGCCACTTTTATAAAGATGCGCGCGTCGCAGGATGGGCGTCGTGCGTTGGCCGTGTTGGGCGGGCTCACCTTGTTGGCACTGACCAGCATTGTTTTCGCCTGCGCCGTGGGCTCGGTGACTTTACCTGTCTCCGATTTATTCGGCGCTCTGGGTGAAGCGCTGCGCGGGGTGCCGACGACGATGGCGGCGACCTTGCTGGAGTTGCGTCTGGAGCGGGCCTTGTCCGGCTTTGTGACCGGGGCCATGCTGGCGCTGGCTGGCGTCATGATGCAAGCTTTGTTGCGCAATCCTTTGGCTGATCCTTATGTGCTCGGCGTCTCGGGCGGTGCGGCAGTCGGCGCGTTGTCGGCGATGCTATTGTTTAGCGTGGCCTGGATGATCGATGTCGCCGCTTTCGCCGGCGCGATCGGGGTGGCGCTGTTGTTGTTTGGACTGGCGTATCGCGATTTGCGCGGCGGGATTTCAGATGGCAACGCACCATTGTTATTACTGACCGGTGTCATCGTCGCGTCGGGCTGCGGGGCATTGGTGACACTGATGCTGTCGATTGCGCCGGATAGTCGTTTGCGCAGCATGGTGTTTTGGTTGATCGGGGACTTGTCCGGTACCCAGTTGCGCTGGCTGCCCTGGATCGTGTTGAGCGGGGCGCTGATTTTTGCACTGCGCAAAGCCCGCAACATCAACGTCATGGTGCTGCATGCCGAAGCAGCGGCGACGCTGGGGATCCATGTGGGCGGGCTACGCAAGGGACTGTTCTTTTGTGCGGCGCTATTGACCGCGTGTACGGTCAGCGGCGCTGGTGCGATCGGCTTTGTCGGCTTGATCGTGCCGCATGCCTGCCGTTTTGCGCTGGGTCCGGATCACCGCCTGTTGTTGCCAGCGGCGACTATCGCCGGCGGCACTTTCCTGGTGTTGGCCGATACTCTGGCGCGCAGTGTGCTGGCACCGCAGCAATTGCCGGTAGGCGTGATTACCGCGTTGATCGGTGTGCCGGCCTTCCTGTTGCAGCTGCACCATATTCGACAACGGTGATCCTAGATTCCTCAGTTGAGCGCTAACTTTTGTCTGGGAATCCGCATGAACACACAGTTTCTTTCGTTCGATAAGCTGCATCGATTTGGTGAGAGCGCTACAGGCGCGATTGCACATTTTTCCGGCCCTCTGGCCGCGTTGCTCCTCCTTGCAGGGAGAGCCCTGCCGCGTCGTCGCGCCTTGCCAGATGACCGGAAAAACGCACACTCGCACCTGTCCAACTGAGGAATCTAGGATGACAGACATTTCGCAACCTATGCGCACCCGCGACTTGCAGCTGAGTATCGGCGCTCGCGCGTTGGTCGCCGGACTGGATTGGGAAGTACGTCCTGGTCAGCTCTGGTGTGTGATTGGTCGTAACGGGGCCGGCAAGAGTACTTTCCTACGCTGTCTGGCCGGCTTGCGGCAGCCGGATGGCGGGGTGGTCGAACTGGCCGGGCGGCCGCTGGTGCAGTGGTCGCTGCAGGATCTGGCGCGCGCCCGTGCGTTCTTGCCACAGGGCAGTCGCGACGCGTTTGGCTATCGCGTGATCGAAACCGTACTGGCGGCGCGTCATCCGTATCACGACAGCCGTTATTGGGAGTCGGATGCGGATCGGGAGGCGGCTTACAGTGCCCTGCGGGCGCTGGATGTGGAGGCGTTGGCCGAGCGCGATATCCGCACCTTGTCCGGCGGTGAGCGTCAGCGCGTGGCGATTGCGGCGGTATTGACGCAAGACACGCCGTTATTGTTGCTGGACGAACCTGCGAATGCCCTCGATCTGGCGCATCAGGTCAGCGTGATGCGCTTGCTGGCAGAGCTTTGCGGCGGCAACGGCGCCGCCAAAGCCGTCGTGATGGTCGGCCACGATCTGAATCTTGCACATAGCGTCGCCAGCCATGCACTATTGCTGATGGGGGATGGGCAGTGGCAGGCCGGACCGGTGGCCGAGGTGATGACCGCACCGATCCTGAGCCGCTGTCTGGGACATCCGATAGAAATAGTCCGGCACGGGCAGCGGACCATTTATCTTCCCACGGAGCAGCCGGCATGACTGAGAACGATAGCAACGCTAGGCAGATATTTATGAAGTGCGCCATTTCTCTTGTTTCTCTGCTGGCCGGCATGCAGATGGCGACAGCGGGGCAGGCCGCGATCAGCGTGCGTGACGACGCCGGGAATATCGTCACCGTGCCGCAACCGGTCCGGCGGGTGGTGACGATGGCGCCGCATGTGACCGAACTGGTATTTGCGGCCGGCGGCGGGGAGCGCATAGTCGGTACCGTGAAATACAGCGACTTCCCGCCGCCGGCAAAACTTATTCCGCGGATCGGCGATAACAGTCTGCTGGATATCGAGCGTTTGATTGCGCTGAAACCGGACCTGCTGGTGGTCTGGCGCCATAACAGCGCCGATCGTCAGCTGGAACAACTGCGCAAATTGGGCATACCGTTGTTTTACAGCGACCCGCATAAGCTGCGCGATATCCCGGATAGTATCGTGCGCCTGGGTCAATTACTCGGAACTGCGGCACAAGCGGAAAAAACGGCTGCAGAGTTGCGTCAGAGAATCGATGCCCTGACGGTCAAATATCAGCAGCGTCCGCGCGTGCGGGTTTTTTATCAGGTCTGGAGCCGGCCGTTGTATACGCTCAACGGCAGCCAGATAGTCAGCGATGCGATTCATGTGTGCGGCGGTGAAAACATCTTCGCCCAGCTGGCGGTGACCGCGCCGGTTGTGAATATCGAGGCGGTGCTGGTGGAAAATCCGGAAGTGCTGGTGAGCGGCCAGCGGAAAGAGGATAAAAGCGACCTGGAGTATTGGACCGCTTATCCGGGCTTGCTGGCGGTGCGGCGCGGCAATTTGTTCGGTATCGATGCCGACCTGATGAACCGGGCCGGTCCACGCATAATCGACGGTACCGCCGTTTTATGCGAGAAACTCGACCTGGCGCGCACTCGCCGGGGACAGCATTAACGGTTTCCATACAGAACCCTGACCTGACTATCGGCACCGAAGGCACTCTATGGCGTTGAACAATCTCCTGAGGCGTTTCGACCTCACCACCTTGCGGCTGTTCCTGTCGATTCACGAGGAGGGCACACTCACCCGCGCGGCAGTGCGTGAAGCGATTGCCGTTTCGGCCGCCAGCAAACGGCTGGTTGAGCTGGAGCAGGCGATCGGCGTTGCGCTGTTTGTGCGCAAGGCCAGACGTCCTTTCTTCCAGCTTAAATCACAGCTCCGTCCTTAGCGCAAACAACTCAGGAAACAGCACGACATCGAGCATTTTTTTCAGGTAGCTGACACCGGCGGTGCCACCGGTGCCGGTCTTGAAGCCGATAATCCGCTCCACCGTCGTGGCATGGCGGAAGCGCCAGAAGCGGAAGGCGGTTTCCAGGTCGACCAGTTTTTCAGCCAGTTCATACAGCGCCCAATGCGTATCCGGCGCTTGATACACGGTCAACCAGGCGGCCTTGACCGATTCGTTGGCGGCGGTGGGAAGAGTCCAGTCGGCCGCCAGGCGATCGGCGTCGATCGGCAGTCCTGATCGTGCCAACAGCATCACCGCTTCGTCATAGATGGACGGTGTGGACAGTGCGGCATCCAGCTTGGCATACGGCTCCGGGGCTGTGGTGTGGACATTCAGCATGGCGGCGTTCTTGTTGCCGAGGAGGAACTCGATTTCCCGGTATTGATACGACTGGAATCCCGACGAATTGCTGAGATACGGGCGAATCGCCGTGTATTCCGGCGGTGTCATGGTCGCCAGCACATCCCAGGCGTGCACCAGTTGATCCATGATCCGCGCCACCCGCGACAGCATTTTGAACGCGGGCGGCAGATCGCCGCTGCGCAGATGCTGCTGCACCGCATGCAGCTCGTGCAGCATCAGCTTCATCCACAGCTCGCTGGTCTGGTGCTGGATGATGAACAGCATCTCGTTGTGATTCGGTGAGCGCGGATGTTGCGCCGCCAGTATTTGATCGAGCGCCAGGTAATCGCCGTAGCTCATCGATTCGCTAAAATCCATCTTGGCGCCGTGCCAGTCGGTTGACGGCGTTGATGGGTTATATGGGCATTCCATAATCATGATCTCCGGAAATGAAGTAATTTAAGTAACGGCATCACGCCGGGCATCCAGATCGTAGTCCTTGTCATCGAGAATCTGTTTCAGGGTTGCCACGGCGTCCCAGACATCGACAAAGCTAGTGTAGAGCGGGGTGAAGCCGAAGCGCATGATCTGCGGTTCGCGGTAGTCGCCGATGACGCCGCGTGCGATCAGGGCTTGCATCACGGCGTAGCCGTGCGGGTGGGCGAAACTGACGTGGCTGCCGCGCTCTTTGTGTGCGCGTGGCGTCACCAGCGCGAGCGGATGGTCGGCGCAGCGTGCTTGCACCAGCGCGATGAACAGGTCGGTCAGCGCCAGCGACTTGCTGCGCAGCGCTGCCATGCTGGTTTGCGCGAACACATCCAGACCGGACTCGACCAGCGCCAGCGACACGATCGGTTGGGTGCCGCACAATGCGCGGCGGATGCCTTTGGTCGGCTGGTATGCCGGTTGCATGGCAAACGGTGCGCTGTGGCCCCACCAGCCGGACAATGGCTGCTGAAAGTCGGCCTGGTGGCGCGGGGCAACCCACGCAAATGCCGGCGAGCCCGGGCCGCCGTTCAGGTATTTATAGGTGCAGCCGACGGCGAAGTCGGCGTTGGCGCCGTTCAGATCAACCGGCACGGCGCCGGCGGAGTGCGCCAGATCCCAAGTAATCAATGCGCCTTGCGCGTGCGCGTGTGCGGTGACGGCCTGCATGTCATGCAGGTGGCCGCTGCGATAGTTGACGTGCGTCAACATCACGATGGCAGTGTCGGCATTCACCGCGCCGGCCAGTTCTTCCGGCGAGTCCACCAAATGCAGGCGGTAGCCGCGATTGAGCCATTTGGTCAGGCCTTCGGCCATGTAAATGTCGGTCGGAAAATTGTCGCGCTCGGTGACGATGACACGGCGTCCGGCGGTTTCCGTCTTGCCGGCCTGGATGTGCAGCGCAGCGGCCAGCAACTTGAACAGATTGATCGAGGTCGAGTCGGTGATGACCACTTCGTCATCTTTGGCGCCGATGAGCCGGGCCAGCTTGTTGCCCAGGCGGGTAGGCAGGTCGAACCAGCCGGCCTGGTTCCAGCTGCGAATCAGGTCGGTGCCCCATTCTTTTGTGATCACCTCCTGGGCGCGTTGCAGCGCTGCTTTCGGCCGTGCGCCCAGCGAATTGCCGTCGAGGTAAATCACGCCTTGCGGCAAGTCGAATTGCTCACGCAGTGCGGCCAGCGGATCGGTTGCATCCAGTGCCAGACAGTCGTTACGGGTTGTCATGAGGGGGAGCCTCCAGTTGTTAATTGTTGGGTATTAATCGGACAGCGAGCGCAATATCGCGCGCACCGGGCTGGCATCCAGCCCGGCCAGTTTCAACGGCAGTGCAATCAATTCATAGTCGCCGGCGGCAACCGCGTCGAGCACGATCCCTTCGAGAATCGCCATCTTGTGGCTGCGTACGGCCTGGTGCGCATCCAGCGTTTTGGATTCCAGCGGGTCCAGCGAGGGCGTGTCGATGCCGATCAGCCGCACGCCGTGCTGCGCCAGCAGCGCGACAGTTTCCGGGGCGACGGCACTGAATGCGGCATCCCACGCGGTTTGCGGCGCGGTTTGATAGGTGCGCAACAACACCCGCGCCGGCAAGTCGGTCAGTGCGTGTGCAATATGTTGCGGCTCGACCAGGCCGGCACCGATGCAGTGGATGACCCGGCAGGGGCCGATATACGCATCCAGTGCGACGGCATCGATCGAGAGGCCTTGCGGATCGTAATGCGAAGGGGCGTCGCAGTGCGCGCCGGTGTGGGTCGATAGCGTCATCCGGCTGACATGCACCGGGCAGCCATCGGCGATCTGCCAGGTCGGTTCCGCGCTGAAAGCCGTATCCCCGGGCCAGACCGGTATCCGGGGTGAAACGAGGGGGCTGATGTCCCACAGGATGTTTGGCGCTTGCATGGTTCGTCTCTTAATTATGTGAAATTTGATGAATTATTTTATGCTGAAATCCTTGAATTTTTATTGCAAAATAGCGCGTGTAAAATAGGTTAAATAGAATATATTTAAGTAATTCACCGTAATTTTGAATAAATATGCGATATGAAAATTGATGCCATTGATATCAACATCCTGACCTATTTGCAGGAAGACGGCCGGATCAGCAATCTCGATCTGGCCGAGAAAGTGTTTTTGTCCCCGTCTTCGTGTTTGCGGCGGGTGCGCATACTGGAAGAAGCGGGGATGATCAGCCGCTATAGTGCGGTGTTGAATGCGGATGCGCTGGGACTGGAACTCGACGCGTTCGTGCAAGTGACGATCCGGCGCGATGTCGAACATTGGCATGAAGACTTCGTAGCGGCACTGCAAAGCTGCCCGGAGGTGGTGGGCTCGTACATCATCACCGGCGACGCCAATTACCTGTTGCGCGTAAAGGCGCGCAATCTCAAGCATTACTCGACGTTTGTTCTGGAGAAGCTATATAAAATGCCGGGCGTACTCGATATGCGTTCGAATATCGTGTTGCAAACCATCAAGGACACCCATGCGCTTGCTCCTGAGCTATTAAAGGAATCTTAAGCTAAGAAATCTCCACGGCACGGGTCAGCTGCGCCAGGCGTCGGACCAGGGGTTCGAACAATTCGGCGGAGGTATTGCCGTACCCCAGCACCAGGCCGTTGTCCTCGGGCATGGGCCGCAGCGCGAAACCCGATAGCGGGGCGGGCGCGATGCCGTAACGCAGTGCTGCAGCGGCGATCATGTGGTCGGGGTAGCGCGGCGGCAATCGCACAGTCAGGTGCAATCCACAGTAACCGCCTTCGATGGCATGCGGCACACGCATGTGCCGGGTCAGGGCCTCGCGCAGCGCTTGCTGCCGGTCGCGATACAAGCGCCGCATGCGGCCCAGGTGTCGGCTGAACTCACCGCTCTCGATGAAGTCGGCCAGTGCCAGTTGTTCGTAGCGATGGCCGCCACGCAACATTTCTTCCAGCGGCGTCTGCATTTCCGTAACGAGCGCCTCCGGCAGTACCAGAAACCCCAGGCGCATCGAAGGAAACATGGTCTTGCTGAACGTGCCCACGTATAGCACGGGCGCTTGCGTCACCAGTCCCTGCATGGCACCGATGGGCTCCCCCGCGTGGCGGAATTCGCTGTCGTAGTCGTCTTCGATGATCCACGCGCCGTGCTGCCGCGCTTGCGCGATCAGCGCCAGACGGCGCGCAACGGTCAGCACGGCACCGGCAGGGTACTGATGCGAAGGCGTGGTGTAGATCAGGCGTGGCGGCTGAGACTTCCAATCGCCTTCGGTCACGCTCAGCCCGTCGGCGTCGACGCGGATTGGCGCTATGTGCAGGTCGCCCGCATGCAGCGCTGCCTTCGCGCCGCGATAGCCCGGATCCTCTATCCAGGCCGTGTCGCCGGGGTTGGTTAGCAAACGTACGCATAGCGAGAGGGCTTCTTGCGCGCCCTCGGTAATGACGACCTGGGCCGGGTTGCAACGCACGCCGCGGGCGATGCCCAGGTGGCGGGCGATCGACGCACGCAACGCCGGCTCGCCCAGGGGATCGCCATAGCCCAGGGCCGATGGCCCCGCGCGGCGGATGGCACGGTCGATCGCGCGACGCCAGGCAGTCAATGGGAAATGGGGCAAGGCCGGGACGCCCGGGCGCAACGCTGCGTTGGCATCGGTGCGCGGCCCGGTCGGTTGGATGCGCGCCAGGCGCAGCGCGGCGGCCGGCGCAGATGGCGTGTTGCGCGTCATGCGCGGTGGCGCTGGACGCGATAGCGTTGCCACCCTGGTTCCCTGGCGGTCGGGCTGCACATAGCCCTCCGCAGCAAGCAGTTCATACGCAGCAGTCACCGTGTTGCGCGAGATCGACAGCGCCTCGGCCAAGGCGCGCGAGCCCGGCAGGCGGCTTCCGGGCGCTAGCCGACCATCCAGGATGGCTTCCTTGAGGCGATAGTGCAACTGGCGTTGCATGGGCGCCGCGCCGGTGCCTTTGTCCAACGGGGCTTCGAGCAAGGCCTGTGGCACGAGAGCCGGCATAGTAGTCGTCATGAGAAGTCTGCGAGCGTGGTGCCAGTGTCATTCCGTGGCACTATGAAATATATATGATGTGGCACTTTTTAAGGTTCCACGAAGGGCGTACTTTAGCACACACATGTCTGACTTCATTTAATAAGGAACCGCCCATGCTCATCACTATGAATCCGTATCAGCAGCCGGTTGGCGAGCCTTTGCCCGACTGGACCGTGCGCGCGCTGCCGCCGCGCAGCCCAATCGAAGGACTGTATTGCCGCCTGGAACCGCTGGACCCGCAGCGCCACGCAGCAGACCTTTATGCGGCCTACAATCAGGCCCCGGATGGCCGCGACTGGACCTACATGCCGGTTGGCCCGTTCGCCGACGCTGCGAGCTACCGCGACCATGTTGCGCGCGCTGCAGTCAGTGGCGATCCCCAGCACTACGCGGTCATCGACCGCAAGACGGGGATCGCGGTCGGCACCCTGGCCCTGATGCGGATCGACCCGGCCAACGGCGTCATCGAAGTCGGATTCGTTGCGTTCTCGCCCCTGCTGAAGCGCACGCCGGTGTCCACCGAGGCCCAGTATCTGCTGATGAAGCATGCCTTCGACGAACTCGGCTATCGGCGCTACGAATGGAAGTGCGACAGTTTGAATGCGCCTTCGCGTCAAGCGGCCGAACGCCTTGGTTTCCGGTTCGAGGGAATCTTTCTTCAAGCCGTCGTCTATAAGGGACGATCGCGCGATACAGCGTGGTTCTCCATCGTCGACCGCGAGTGGCCGGCGCTGCGCGCGGTCTTTGAACGCTGGCTCGCGCCGGAGAACTTCGATGCGCAAGGGCGACAGCGCACATCGTTGACGGAGATGCGCGGTGGTTTCATCAACAAAGGAGCGTTTAAATGAACATTCGAATGGTGCAGGACTCAGACTTTACCCAATGGTTGCCCCTATGGAAGAGCTATCAGGCTTTTTATAAGGTGGATATTGCAGAAGCGGTCACGGAGCAAACCTGGGCGCGCTTCCTGAACTCAAGTGAGCCCATGCATTGCGCCGTTGCCGAAATTGACGGTGTGCTGGCAGGCATGGTGCATTACATCTTTCACCGCAGCTGCTGGACCCAGGGCGACTACGTTTATTTGCAGGACTTGTTCACACTGCCAGACCTGCGTGGAACGGGTGTGGGACGCGCCTTGATTGAGCACGTGTATGCATGCGCCGCGCAAGAAAAAGCCTCCAGAGTGTGGTGGCTCACGCATGAAAGCAACCTGCAGGCGATGCACCTGTATGACCACATTGCAGACAAGAGCGGATTTATCCAGTATCGCAAGCTCATCGCTTGAGAATCACTAGGACACGTGCGCCGCCCCTATTTATCCGCTGGATGCCGGTACGTGTCGGCAGCCAGCGCACTGCGCCAACCATTATGCTAAACAAGCTGTCGGAAGCCGGCAAGGCCAAGGCCATGCTGGTGTTGCTGGGAATAGTCTGGGGGCTGAACTGGCCGGCGGTGAAAGTGTCGCTGGGCGGCGTCTCGCCGTGGACCTTGCGCACTATCGGCCTGGGCTCGGCTGCATGCGCGCTGTTTTTGCTGGCGCTGGTGCGACGGCGCACACTAAGAATCCCGGCGGGCCGCGACAGGCGGCATATCGTGGTGGCGGGACTGTTGAATATCGCTTTGTTCAATATTCTGCTGACTTTTGCCCAATTGGGCGCCGCCACCTCTCGCGTAGCCATCATCACTTACTCGATGCCTTTATGGGCTACGCTGATGGCCCGTCTGGTGTTAGGCGAGCATCTGGATGTCGTGCGTGGAATCGGACTGGCGCTGGGTGCCGCCGGACTGATGACCCTGATTGTTCCATTGAGCGCCGACGGCTTGCCGCACGGGATTGCGTACGCACTTGCGGCGGCGCTGACCTGGGCGCTCGGCACAGTGCACATGAAGTGGGCCCGGATAGCGGCCGAACCGCTGGCGATCGCGGCCTGGCAGTTGCTCATAGGTGCGCTGGCCGCACTGACCGGTTTATTATCGTTCGAAGGCATCCCGCATCTGGGGCAGTTGCATTCCGAAGTGCTGTTCGCGCTCGCTTATCACATCTTCTTTGGCATGGCGCTGGGCTACATACTCTGGTTCGAGATCATTGCCCGCCTTCCGGCTGGGGCGGCGGCATTGGGAACCCTGCTGGTGCCGGTGGTGGGCGTCACCAGCGCGGTACTGTTGCTGGGCGAGCGTCCCAGCGCCGCGGACACGCTGGGATTTACACTGGTCTTTTGCGCGGCCATCTGCGTGCTGCTGCCTGCTGGAGCGTACGCAGTCAAGAAATCCTGAGTGGCGCACGCGGTGACTGTTTCTGACGGGGAGTGGGGTAAGGAATCGGATCGCCCGCCGATTAATTGAAGAATTGCCAAAACACACCGTGCTCCTGTACTGCAGCGCAGCTTGACACACAGGATTGGCAGGGTATATTTACGGCCTTACCACCTGACATTTTGGCTTCCACCATTTTCTTGCAATGAGTTCATTTCATCCCGTTAGTGTCACCCGCTTGTATCGCATGATCGCGGATCAGATCGCCGGGCGTATTCGCGCCGGCGATTTTTTGCCGGGAGAGCGTTTGCCCTCCGAGCGCGAACTGGCCGAACAGTTGGCAGTCAGCCGGCCATCGATCCGGGAAGCGTTGATTGCCCTGGAAATCGAGGGGTATGTCGAAGTACGGGTCGGGACCGGTGTGTTTGTCGCGCAACCCAAGCAAGAAGATGCGTCGGGTGGATCGAATGGGCCGAAAGTGCCGTATGGCGACATCGGCCCGTTTGATTTGATCGCGGCACGTATTTTGATCGAGCCCGAATGCGCCGCATTGGCAGCGCAAAATGCGTCGGCCCAGCAGATGGCCGCGATCGAGGTCGCAGCCAGGGCGCTGCATGGGTCTTCTAACCCGAGCGTGCATGATCGCGCATTCCATATCGCGATTGCCGATGCCAGCGGCAATATGGCACTGGCTGCGACGGTGGTGCATTTGTGGGATTTGCGGGATGGCAGCGCAGTGCTGGGCCGCCTGGAGCGGCATTTTGTCACGCACAAAGTCTGGCAGCTCGCCGAAGTTGAGCATGACCGTATCTTCCAGGCAATTCGGGCCGGTGATTCGGATGCTGCGCGCCAGGCGATGTATCGCCATTTGTTGGACATCATTGACCGGTTGCGTGAAGATTTTGGCAACGATGCGGACGTGGCGTCGGTCGACAGGAAAAATGAAAAGCAAAGCGCTGCGGCGATTGCGGCAAAAATTTGACCGGCATGGTGCAACTGCACGGAATTGGCGAGTGCGGATCCCCCGGTCGGACAACGTTAATCGACTTCATGCGCTGCCAGCATATGTTGAAAGCTCTCGAGAAAAACTCTTTCCGCTGTGGTCATCTTCTGCTCTCTGTTCCATAACAAGTAGATATTTACATCCACAATGCCTTCAGCAGGGGGGAGGCGCCAAAGCAGTCCCTCCTCAACATCGTTCCCGACCACATGCTCAGGCAGGCAACCAATTCCAAATCCTGCGCACACCAGTCGCCGGATTTCCTCAAGACTTGGCGACGACGCAACGATTCTTCCTGTGTAACCCTGCTGATCACGGAAAATTGCCAATGGCGAGAGATTGCCGCCGATTTGGTCGCTAGTGAAGCTGACGAAGTTTTCCCCCTGCAGTGAGTCAAGTGTCAGGTCCTTGCGACCGAAGAGGGGATGGCGTTGTCCGCAGAAGAAGGCATAACGCTGGCGGATCAGAATGCGTTGCTCCAATCGCGCCTGTGGGATACGGCACAGTCCTACTCCAACCGTGGCGGTTTTCTGCAATAGAGCGTTGATGATGTCGGAGCTACGCATGACTTCCACTTCAAAGTTGACCCGGGGATGGCTGCGATGGAATTCAGCCAGAAATGCATCGTATGCGGGAGATTGAACGGTACTTATCGCCAATAGCCTGACTTTTCCGACCACGTCATTGTCGCGGCTCTCCAGTGCGGTGCTTACCCGAGACACATTGCCATAGATATCTGTGGCAATGCGCAAGACTTCATCGCCAACTTCTGTGAGATTGAAGCGTGGCCCATGCCGAAGAATAAGGGAACACTCAAGTTGTTCCTCCAGACGCTTTAGGGCCTGGCTCACTGCAGACTGGGTGATATGCAGCCGCGCAGCAGCGCGACTGATACTGCCTTCCTGGCCAATAACAAGATAGGTCCGCAATAAATTCCAGTCTAATCTGTCATTGAGGAAGCGCCGTCCCCCCCATTTGCTGAGAGGGGTATCGCTTTGAGATGGCTCTGCGGTCATCGGGTCTCCTTGTATTAGTGCTGCTACTACAATGAATTATAAATGTTAATTATTCTAATTATTAAGTGTGTGAGATAAATACGCATGCGCTTTCAAAGCGCATTCGGAGAGAGACAAACAACTGCCTCTAAGAGAGTCTACAAAGGATCCAGTTATGGAAAGCAGAACCAATCAGTCGCGCCGTGCCGCAGCGGCTGCTTTTATTGGCACAACGATCGAGTTTTACGATTTCTATATTTATGCAACGGCGGCAGCGCTGGTATTAGGCCAGGTGTTTTTTCCCAGCAGCAATCTGGAACTAAGCACGTTGGCTGCCTTCGGCAGCTTTGCTGTTGGCTTCATCGCACGCCCTCTGTCCGGTGTGGTTTTCGGGCATTTGGGCGATCGCCTGGGCCGCAAGAAGATGTTGTTGGTAACGATGGCACTCATGGGATTGGCAACCACCGGGATTGGTTTTTTACCCAGCTATGCAACTGCGGGCATCTGGGCGCCTGCCGGTCTGATCGTTTTACGTCTGATTCAGGGCATCTCTGTAGGAGGAGAGTGGGGCGGGGCCGTGCTGATGGCCAGTGAACATGCACCGGCCGGACGCAAGACTTTCTACGCCTCTTTTGCCCAGCTCGGCAGTCCTGCGGGTCTTCTGCTGTCGTTGATAGCATTTCGTCTGGCAACATCGCTGGATCAGAGCGCGTTGCTCGACTGGGGCTGGCGCATCCCGTTCCTTTTTAGCGGCGTTCTGATGTTTGTGGGGCTGATGATCCGTTTTGGCGTAAAGGAATCCCCCGAGTTCGAGGCGGTACGCGAACGCAATGAGACTGCCAAATACCCGATCATCGAGGTTATCCGCGACGGCTGGCGGCAAATTCTGTTTGCAGCAGCAGCCGTGACAATCGGTTCTGCAGGATTTTTCTTCACGAATACTTTCATGATCACTTACGTGACCCAGTACCAGGGGATTCCGCGGTCGACGATTCTGGACTGCCTGTTCCTGGTCACTATTATCCAATTTGTATCGCAGCCTGTTTCCGCCTTGATTGCAGAGCGGATCGGTGAAGGACGTTTCCTGAAGATCGCGGCTGTGCTCTGTATGGCGACGCCTTATCCGATGTTCCTGCTGGTCGGTACGCACAACATCGTTCTGATGACCCTGGGTATCGCTCTCGCTGTGGTGATTCTCTCGGCGCTTTATGCGGTGATCGCGGGCTATATGACCTTGGCCTTTCCTGCGCGACTCCGCTACTCGGGTATTTCGATTTCCTACCAGTTGTGTTGCGCCGTGGCGGGAGGGACAACCCCGCTAATCGGCACGTTCCTGGCCAGCAAGTTCACTGGGCAATGGCTGCCGCTGGCGTTGTTTTTCACACTCTTGTCAGGAATTTCCCTGATCGGTGTGTGTGGTCTCGCGCGCTTACGTGATCAACCGGCACCATCTTCAGTTTCCACCCCGGTTCTAGCTAGTTAAGCGGAGTATTCATGAGCAAACCAAACAAGAATAATGATATCGAATGGCATGCGCGTTGCGAACTGGCTGCGCTGTATCGGATGATTGCGCATTTTCGGATGACCGACCTGATCGATACGCACATTTCTCTCGAGCTTCCAGGGCCGGAGCGTCATTTTCTGATAAATCGTTATGGCGTGATTTTCGATCGGATGAAAGCTTCGGATCTGGTACGCATCGACCAGCACGGGAACGTGATTGACAGCGAATATGGCGAAGGTCGGGTGAATGCCGCAGGTTTTGTCATCCATTCGGCAATCCATATGGCCCGGCCGGATCTCAAGTGTGTCATACACACGCATACGGCCGCTGGCATCGCCGTGGCGGCGCAACAGCAGGGTTTGTTACCGATCAGCCAGCATGCGCTCAAGTTCTATGGCAAATTGGCTTATCACACCTATGAAGGGATCGCGCTCTCACTGGCTGAGCGCGAGCGCCTGGTTGCCGATCTCGGACCGCATAAAGCCATGATCTTGCGCAATCATGGACTGCTCGCCGGAGGCGGCAGCGTGGCAGAAGCCTTCCATGAGATTCACTTCCTTGAGCGCGCCTGCCAGGCCCAGGTGCAGGCGCAGTCCGGTGGCACGGTGCTGCACTTTCCGTCGGAGGAAGTATGCCGGCAAACCGCCGCACAGTTCGAGCGTGACGGTATCAATGACATTGTGAATATGGGCTGGAAGGCGGCTTTGATGTTAATTGAAGATCAACGCGAGTCGTATTGCTCATGAATACCGTCGTCATGCTTTCAAACGATGCCGTTCTGCTAGAGCAACTCAAGGCGGCATTCAGACGGCAAGCTCCGCAACTCAAGGTGGTGCTGGCCGGTGAGGCGGACGCCCTTGAGGCCGAAATTGCAGTGTGCTGGTTTCCACCTCCCGGCAGTTTGGCCGCCTTACCGAAACTACGGCTTATCCATTCGGTTGCTGCAGGTTTCGACCATCTGGAAAACGATCCGTTGCGCCCTTGCCTGCCGATATGCCGAGTCGTCGATCCGGCACATCGCCAAGGCATGGCCGAATATGTCCGCTGGGCAGTGATGCACTATCACCGCGGATTCGATCAGGTGTTGGAGAATCAGCGGCATCTGCGTTGGCAACGCCCCAGGCAATTGCCTGCCGCAGAGTTCAAAGTTGGCGTCATGGGCCTGGGTTCGCTAGGTAGCGCCGTCGCGACCGATCTTGCCGATGCAGGCTACGACGTGCGCGGCTGGGCGAGAACTGCGAAGCAACTGAGTAAGGTGGCGACATTCGAGGGGCAGAGCGGTTTTGCAGCGTTTCTCGATGGACTGGATGTCCTGATCAACCTGCTGCCGCTGACAGATGCGACCCGCGGCATTCTTTGCGCCGATACCTTCGCGGCACTGGCCTGGGGGGCTGCAGTAGTCAACTGCGGGCGTGGTCAGCATTTGCTGGCGGACGATCTGGAGCGCGCCCTGGAAAGCGGGCAATTGCGTGGCGCAGTGCTGGATGTGTTCGAACAAGAGCCACTGCCGCCTGAGAATCGTCTCTGGCATGTTGCCGGTGTTGTCGTGACGCCGCACATGGCCTCAGTCGCCTCGCATGACTGTATTGCCAAGCAAGTTGTCGAAAATGCCCATCGTCTGGCCCGCGCTGAGCCTTTGCTGAACCTGGTAGACGTCTCCCTCGGTTACTGATGCCTGGCTGGCCGAGCACCCATTTGATGTATTGCAGGATCTACTGCGTGGTCTTCGTGTTCCCGCCAGGAGCCGAAGCCAGACAACTAACTTGATCTATTCCCCGAACTGGAAAATATGATGATTTTGACCCCGCAACAATTAAGAAGCGCAGTTTCAGCGCATGAGCAGGAAATGATCGCGTTGCTGTCCGGGTTTGTCGCCTGTCCGAGCTTTTCAGGGCAGGAACAGTCAGCCATTGCATTTATCGAGCAAGCGCTGACGGCAATGGAACTGAAGTCGACACGCATTCCATTGCTCAGCGAGGATCTGAAAAATGCCCCGCTTTTTTCTCCCGCGTGCGATCCCGATAACGGCCGTTACAACATCCTGGCCGAACATCAGCCCAGGACCGGGGCCGGCAAATCGGTCCTGTTTAACGGTCACGTCGACATTGTGCCCACCGGGCCGGAGCATCTGTGGAACGGCGCGCCGTTACAGGCAGTGGTACAGGAGCGCCGTCTGTTCGGGCGCGGTGCAGGCGATATGAAAGCCGGCATTATCTGCGCACTGATTGCTTTCAAGGCGCTGCGCAGTCTTGGCGTACAACCGGCCGGGCGCGTCGGTTTCAATGCGGTACTCGAAGAAGAGAATACCGGGAATGGCACCTTGGCCTGTGTGATGCAACTTCCGCAATACGACGCGGTGATTATTCCCGAGCCGTTCAATGAATCGGTGATGTGCGCCCAGGTTGGCGTGCTGTGGGTATCGATCGTCCTGACGGGACGCCCTGCACATGCGGCTTACATGTCGCATGGGGTGAATCCGATCGAGGCCGCCATTGCGATCCATGCGGCGTTGAAACAGCTGGAGGAGGAATGGAACCTTCCGCAGAAGCGCCATCCCGCCTTCCGCGACCATCCGCATCCGGTCAATTTCAACCTCGGACAAATTGCCGGTGGTGAGTGGAACTCCTCGGTGCCGTGCATGTGCCGCATGGGGTTGCGTATCGGGTTTTATCCCGATCAAACCATTGATGCGGTCAAGCAGGCGGTCGAACAGACGGTACATGCCGCGCTTGCAGCATTGCCAAATAGCCTGGAGCTGAGTTTCGACTATCGCGGATTTCAGGCGCCGGGTTGTGAATTCGATCTGGACCACCCGGCCATGCAGAGCTTGACCGATGCCCATCAAAAAGTCCATGGCGTTCCGCCGCAGCGACTGGCCCTGACGGCTACCACGGATGCGCGCCACTTTCGTCTGATCCCGAATTTACCGGTCACATGCTACGGGCCTGAGGCCGACAACATTCACGGCGTGGACGAATCCGTATCGCTCGACAGCATGTTGCGCGTGGCAACGGTGATGGCGCAGTACATGCAGGACTGGTGCGGTCTGGAATCATTCAACCGTTGCCACGATGAATAAACGGCGAAACGGATAACACGTCCGTCCGTCGGCCCTGCGAGGATAAGCGTCGCGCAGGCGCCGGGTGTATTCTGCCAGGAAATGTTCCCGATCCTCGATGCCGAGACTGTTCAGGATAGGCCTGAGGCCGGTACCCTTCACCCATTCGAGTACGGGATCGTCGCCTTCAAGTACCTGTAAATACTCCGTTTCCCAAATGTCGATATGGTTGGTGCAGCCTGCCAGCAAGTCGTAGTACGCCTGCGGTTCCTCAACCCAATTGCGTGCCAGCGCGTCCCGGAGTTTTTCATCGCCAATGGCGCTTCCGCCGGGCCCGCCGTTTGTCAGCGTTTCCCGCATTATCCGGTGCGAAGGCGCGCTCCAGCTAAGCGGCATCTGTACCGCGAGACAGCCGCCCGGTTTCAACAATCCGGCCAGACGCGGAAAAAGCGTACGGTGGTCGTCCAGCCACTGCAAGGTCGCATTCGCGTAGATCAGATCAGGTGGACTGACGGGTTGCCAGTCACGAATGTCCGTTTCAATCCACTGTACTTTTCCTGTTTCGAGGCGGGCTTTTTCGAGCATCTCCCTGGAGTTGTCGAGCCCGTGGACCGCCGCTGCGGGCCAGCGTTCTGCAATGAGGCGAGTCACGTTTCCTGCGCCGCAGCCGACGTCATAGATCAGCGTGGGAGATGCGAGAAAAACGCGATCGAGGAGTTCCAATGCCGGGCGCAAGCGGTGATCCGAAAATTTCAAATACTGATTCGCGTCCCAGTGCGTGCCGGCGAGCTGTCGCTTGTGAATTTGCGTTGGCATTTTTTGCCCCTTTTATGGCCGGTGACGATGAAATCTACTTCGGACGCGGGGCCAGCAGTTCCTTGGTGAATTTCAACTGCATTTTCCGCGCCTTATCGTCATTCGCTTCCCATAACAATGACTGCGACAGTTGGAAGCTATATAAAGTAAAAGCACGGTTAGCGGCCTCTGATTTACTAAAGCAGCCCATTTCCTGAAAGCCGCGGGTGAAGTGCGCGAGCCGCTGCTGGTCCACTTCCAGTACGGCCTGACGCGCCATCTCATCCCGGCGCGACCATGCGCGGATGGCAAATTCGATCATTGCCGCTCGCCGGGCTGTCATACCGTGAAAGGGCAGCGTCAACATTTCGTGAAGACTTTCTTCAGGGGTAAGCACCCGTCCTTCAAATCCGCGCAGAACCTGAGCTGTAGTTCTCTCATGCCACCTCTTCAGCAATTGCGAGAGTAGGTCGTTCCGATCCTTAAAATGGTAATAGAAGCTTCCTACCGTAATGCCAAGCTCTCTGGCCAGCGATTCAACGCGTACGGCATCGATACTTTTATTGATCAATAAATCGGTCGCGGCATCAATCCAGTCGTCTGGCGAAAGAATTTTTTTCGTTTTCACCCGGCGCGGGGATTCGGGCGTTGTTTTGTCGGACTGCACTCCAGTTTCCTTCCTTTCTTGATATGACATATCGTCCAAGCGGCTATCCGGACATCCCGGCCTGTACGCCATTTTATTGCAAGACTAACAAACGTTGCCGTCAAAGCGATGCTTATTTGTACAGGCGACTTTCACTGTCAAAATCAAGGCGCTGCGCGATAGCGGCCAATCCACCGGACGCGTGTTGCGTAGAGTCGGCGTTGGCGTTCGGACAGAAGCAGCTGGCAGCCGCCATTATAGTTCATGCTTTCGCCAAAGCCGCAGCGGCCATGAAATGTCAAAAAAGGTTAAATAGCGATATAAATAGGGAGGCCTATGTTAGGATCGGGTTTCCTATGTAGAATTCGTTAAGTTCTGTTTGAGGGAGTGTCAAATAATTTTTAAAGATGCAACAAACGAGCGATGGCTTGGGTATGCTGCCGTAGAATTGTGTTTCGCGCAGGTGGCCGGAAAACGAGGATGGGGACAATCAAAGTACGATAACTCCGGCTTTGACGCGCTGCTAACGCAGCCGCCACGACCACGTGGCGGCGCTCTGCCACAACGTAAGTAAAAATAGATCGTGCAGGTCGATGCATGACACAGGCGATGAATATGCAAAGAAATAAAGTGGTGATGGCTTGTATCCGTCGCATGTCGCAATTTTCCGGAAAAAGCGCGATTGGCTGGGGCACAGTTCTTATGTGCTTTTTTCTGGTCGCCTATGGCGCCTACTTCTGGGCCGAAAAAGTCGCCATCGGCAACCTGCGCGCGAGCGGATCGCAAAAACTTGAAGTGTATGCGGCCAGCCTGGACAGCGCATTGGACAAGTACAATTATTTGCCCAAAACCCTGGAGCTGAATCAAGACATCCTGCGTCTTTTGCTTGCCCCGGGCGACCCGAAACTTGCTGCGCCCGTCAATCGCTATCTGGAACAGGTGAATGCGCAGGCAAAATCGACCGCGATCTATATAGTCGGCTTGAATGGCATGACACTGGCTGCCAGCAACTGGCGGGAAAAAAACAGCTTCGTCGGTAACGACTTTTCATTTCGTCCGTATGTCCAGGACGCCCTAAGGGGCAAGCCGGGAAGATTTTACGGGGTGGGGGCGGTTACCCTGGAGCCGGGCTATTTCTTTGCGCACGGGATTTATCGCGATGGCAAGATGCTGGGTGCCGTGACCGTAAAAGTGAATATTGAAAAACTGGAAAAGACCTGGTCGCAGGGTGCCGACAAGGTGCTTCTGGTAGATCAACAGGGCGTGATCTTTCTGTCTTCTGTTCCCGCGTGGAAATACCGGACCCTGGGGCAACCGTCGCTCGATACGCTGGATCGTCTGAGCGAGACGCGTCAGTACGATGCGCAAAGTCTGACGCCGCTGGAACTCGTCGAGCAAAGCAGTTTCGGTGATGGATCGCACATCGTTTCGGTCCGTGCCGGGCCTGGCTTGAGCGGACAGCTCGATAGCGGGTCGAGTCTGTTGACGCGCAGTCGGGTGCGGTCGCAACCGGACTGGCAATTCCTCTATCTGTCCGACCTGAGCCAGGCAAAATCCAGCGCCCGTGCAGCGGCCGTTTTTTCCTGTGTGTTGTTTGGATTTCTTCTGCTGTTGTTACTGCATGTACGCCAGCGCCAGCATGCGGCTGCCCAGAATATCGCGGCCAAAGAGGCACTCCAGCACGCCTACGATAATCTCGAGCAGATGGTCGCCGAACGCACTTCAGAATTGCGTGAGACGGCCCGCAATCTGAGCCAGGAGATCGATGAACGACGGCACGCGGAACGGGAGCTGCACAAGACCCAGAATGAACTGATCCAGGCGGGAAAAATGGCGGTGCTGGGACAGATGTCCGCGAGCATTACGCATGAACTGAATCAGCCGTTGACCGCGTTGCGCGGCATGTCCGACAACGCCTTGATTTTGCTGGAAAGAGGACGGCTGCAAGAAGTGCAAGCCAACCTTTCCGGCATGTCGCAGATCGTTGAGCGCATGGGATCGATTACCGGCCAGCTGAAGATATTTGCCCGTAAGTCCACGACCCGTATGACGTCCGTATCGATTCGTCAGGCCATCGTGAATGCCTTGTTCCTGGTTGAGCGGCGGCTGCGACTGGAACACGTCGCGTTCGAGCAGCATATTCCCGATGAAGACGTCTTTGCACGCTGCGAAAGCAACCGCCTTGAGCAGGTATTGGTGAATCTGTTCAACAATGCGCTCGATTCGATGGTGGACGCTACGGTGCGGCGCCTGACGGTGGATGTCGTCAACCAGCAAGAGCGGGTCCTGATACGGGTCCATGACACCGGGGCGGGGATCTCGGAAGAGGTCCGGCAACACCTGTTCGAGCCGTTTTTCACCACCAAGGCGCCGGGGCACGGGCTGGGACTCGGATTGGCTATTTCCGGGCAAATCGTGCGCGAGTTCGGCGGCACCTTGCGCGCCGAAAACTGCTTCGGAAATGGGGCGGTATTTACAATTGAACTAAGCGTTTCTCGGCAGGAGGTCGAACATGTTTGATGGACTCAAGGTCTTGCTGGTGGAAGACGACCCTACCGTGAGAGCCGTCAGCGAGCAAGCACTGCAACTGGCCGGCCTGGAGGTGCTGGCATGCACTTCAGCCGAGCAGGCACGCCGGCATCTGGTGCCGGATTTTCCCGGGATTGTGGTCACCGATGTCAGACTGCCCGGCATCAGCGGCCTGGAACTGCTGCTGCAGATCAAGGCAATCGACCCGAACCTGCCGGTCATCCTGGTCACCGGCCATGGCGATATCTCGATGGCGGTGCAAGCCATGCGTAACGGCGCCTATGATTTTATCGAGAAGCCGTATGCGCCGGGACATCTGGTGGACGTCGTACAGCGCGCGCTGGAAACGCGCAGGCTGCTGCTGGAAGTCCACTCGTTGCGGCACAAGCTGGAACATCGCAGCGGCATCGAAGCCACCCTGCTCGGCAACTCGGCGGCGATCAAGGAGATCCGCCGCACGATCCTGGATATCGCCGATGCCCCTGCCGACGTGCTCATTTATGGCGACACCGGCGCCGGCAAGGAAATGGTGGCGCGCTGTCTGCATGAACACAGCCAGCGCCAGAAAAACCATTTTGTCGCCGTCAATTGCGGCGCGATTCCGGAAAGCATCTTCGAGAGCGAAGTGTTCGGCCATGAAGCGGGGGCGTTTACGGGCGCCTCGAAACGGCAGATCGGCAAGATTGAACATGCCGATCGCGGCACCCTGTTTCTGGATGAAATCGAAAGCCTGCCCTTGTCGCTGCAAGTCAAATTATTGCGCGTGTTGCAAGAGCGGTATGTCGAGCGGCTGGGTTCCAATCAAGCCTTGCCGGTCGACGTGCGGATTATCGCTGCGGCAAAATTGGACCTGAAGGAGCTGTCGAATCAGCAGAAATTCCGCAGCGATCTGTATTACCGCCTCAACCTGATCGTGCTCAATCTGCCGCCTTTGCGCGAGCGGCGAGAAGACATCCCGATGCTGTTCGAACATTTTCTCTTGCAGGCGGCCACCCGCTACAACCGCAATGCGCCCATCGTGTCGTGTGCGCAAATGCGCGAGCTGATGGCCCATTCATGGCCCGGCAACGTGCGCGAATTGCGGAATATCGCGGACCGCTTTGTGCTGGGGATTATGGGGGGAGGCGGTGGGATGTTGTCCGCTCATCCACTGGCGGCAGTCCCCCTTGCAGAACAGATGAATTGCTTCGAACGCGCCATGATTGAACAGGAACTGCGGAATTATTCCGGGAACGTGATGGAGGCCTGTACCGCCCTGGGTCTGCCCAAGCAAACCCTGTATCACAAGATGCAGAAATATAACCTGGTGGCCGAAAAGTTCAAAACCGCCATGCTGTGAAATCCGGGCATCGGCATGTCAGGCAGGTCCCGGCCTGCAACCCCAATTTCCCTTCTTTAAAGAGCACCCTTCCCACTGCCTGGAAACAGTCATCGACGCCAGATTTTCCGGCCTCAAAAGACGTATGAAAATTCATACGGCAATTCGTGCATCAGTCCAAGTTTCAGTACAGGCAAGCGCTGTCGATTCCATGCATTTCCCAGCGATCACTCATAGAAACAAGCACTTGGAAAGAAGCTGCGTTGCTGCCCGCCGCTGGCATGCGCTTTGCTATGTTTCCTTTGGGCAAGAGCCGCCTGTCGCCGGCGCGAGCGCGGCAGGTCATCGGGCAAGAATCGGGTAAAGATTTAACGCGCTCTATCGTCGCTTCGCTATGCGCCGGGTTCACGTTCATTTCGGTCAAAGAGAAGCTCTCCGACTTACGCGCTTGAGTGCAAAGTGCATGTTTCGGAAAAGCAACAAAGAGCATTAAAATTGGGTTGCCTATGTTACGCATAGGCAATCCTATGTTTAAATAGGGTATCCTATGTTAAGTAGGAATTTTCCTATGAAGTACCTGACAACTGATAAGGGGATAGAAGTGAAATTGAAACGTGCATGCCTGGGTACGTCTGGCGTATTAAGCTTCTCCGCGATGGCAGTGCCATCCCGAGACGGCCGAGGCAGCATGCAGCTATCCAGGAGGATCCGGCGTGATCGGCGGCAGCAAAGCGTCATGCGTCGCATGGTAGCGATAACAGTTGGTGCTGCGAGTGTCCTTGCGGCACTGTACGCATTACCGGCCAGCGCGGACAGCCGCAGTCCGGTGCAAGGCAGCCCACTCGACGCGCTGCCCAAGCCTGAGGCGCCGCCGAGTGCGCCGATGACGATCAACATCCAGCCGCAGGCACCCGACCCGGCGGTGCAAAAACTGTTGAACAGTCATCTGGTGCCGTCGCACTTTCAGATCGCCGGTGTCAAGGCATTGCCGTTTGAGCAGGTAGCGGCGCAATTTGCGCCGTTGGCCAGGCGCGACACCACCGTTGCTGAATTGCTGGCAGCGGCCAACAAGGTTACGCAGATGTATCGGGAGCACGGTTATCCGTTGTCGTTTGCCTTCATTCCCGCGCAGAGTTTTGAGAACAATGTAGTGGCGGTGACCGTCGTCGAGGGTTATGTCAAGACGGTAAAAGTGGAGGGAAATTCGGGTAACGGCGAACAGCGTCTCAAAGCGATTGCCGAGCAACTGCAGCAGGACCGACCGCTATCTCAGGCGACATTTGAACGGGTGGCCGGTATTCTCAGCTTGCAACCCGGGGTCCGGATTGTCGCTAATGTTCATCCACCCACCACCATTGACGGTGGCGCCGATATGGTGTTGACCGTCAAGCGGCAACCCGTAACTGTGGGCATCGGCGCAGATTACCGCCAGCCCGGAATTCGTGGATTGTTGACCGCCAGTGCCAATGGCCTGACGCCGCTGGGTGAGCAAGTAACGGTCAGCACCCTGCAGCCGGGCGGGCCATTGCATGAGAAATTTTATGCCATCAATTATGTCCAGCCGCTCGGCAGCAACGGCATGCTGGCCAAGTTGAACTGGTCCGACTATCGGTCCGAACCACAAAGTCAGTCGCTGGAAAGTCTGCAATTTCAACCGCGCTATCAAACCAAGACTGTGCGCATCGGCGCGGCCGTCAGCTATCCGCTGATTCTGGATAATACGCACAACCTGACTGCGACGGGCGGCCTCTATGCCGCCGAAAACGGCCAGACTTTTAACCGCTCGGTGCCAACCACGCCGATGTCGGTTCAGCTTAGTTCGCAGGTGCGGGTTCTGAGCGCCGAAGTCGCATGGACTACAGCCAGGCAAAGCGCGGACAAGCTCCAACAGACCCGCCAAATCAGTGCCGGTCTGTATAAAGGCATCAACGGCCTCGGCGCTTCACGTGAGAACAGCACGGTCGCCCTTGGTTTTACCAAGGCGACCGTGCAGTTGTCGCAATCGAACCAGCTGCCGGGAGGTTTTGGCGTGGCGTTTGCCGCCAGCGCCCAGCACAGCAGCAATATCCTGCCTGCGTCCGAGCAGATCGGTTTCGGCGGAACCCTTTTCGGCCTTGCCTATCCGGCCGGTGAAGTCGCTGGCGACAAAGGCTGGGGAGTCAAAGCTGAAATCAATCGCCTGTTCGCGGTCGATACAACCTATCTGAAAACCGTGCAGCCTTATTTCCTCGTAGATCATTCCCGGGTGTACTCGCGTGCCGCACCGCTGACGCACGATACCTTGGGCTCGATCGCACTGGGGACGCGTTTTTCCGACCGCCATTACTACACGTTTGATCTGTCGCTGGCGCAGCCGGTGGCGGACAAGCCGCTCAATGCAAAGTCAAGGTCGCCGCGCGTCAATGCAGCGTATTCGTATCAGATGGATTGATTGGCTGTTGGAAAACAAGATGTGTATTTTAAGCTCGGTAAGTTCCTTTCTAGAGAGATCAAAATGAATGCAAAGTTGATGAAATTTCTGCGCGACGAAGACGGTGTGACTGCGATTGAATATGGTCTGATCGCGGGCTTGATTGCGGTCGCGATAATTGCAGGAACGCAGATAATCGGTGCCGACATGTCCACCATCTTTAGCGCGATTGGCACAAAACTCACCGCCATTATTACCTAGTCGATCATGCTCTGGCGTACGCAGTATTTAGTCAAGAAATCTGGTGGGCTGTTGGAAAAGAAGATGTGTTTTTTTTAACTCGGTAGGTTCCTTTTTAGGGAGATCAAAATGAATGAAAAGTTGATGAAATTTCTGCGCGGCGAAGACGGCGTGACTGCGATTGAATATGGCCTGATCGCGGGCTTGATTGCGGTCGCAATCATTGCAGGAACGCAGATAATCGGTACGGACTTGTCCACCATCTTTAACGCGATTGGCACAAAACTCACCGCAATTAAAGTCTAGTAAAAAAAAAGATGCGTCCCTGCATGACATGCAGGGACGGTGTTTTCAATAAGTCATTGATGGAAGTGGAAAATGCCGGATATCAATCCCTGGTTGCTGATGCTGTTTGTCGTCTGGTGTGCCGCGATATTTCTTTACGATGTCTTGGCGCGCCGCGTGCCAAACAACTTGCTGCTGACGGCGATGGCGCTGCAATTTGGATGTTTTGCGGTGTTGGGAGTCGGGTTCGGCGGCATCAGCCCGCTAAAAGGACTAGAGGGCTTTGCTGCCGGACTGGTGTATTTCTTGCCGTTGTATGCGTTACGGGTCATGGGAGCCGGGGATGTCAAGTTTTTTGCGGTGCTTGGTTTGTTACTCGGGCATACGACATTGCTGCCGGTTGTTTTGTTGGGTTCGCTGTTGGCGGGTATTCATGCAGTGCTGTTTTGCGCAATGAGAGCGGGCATGGTGCCGGCGTTGCAGATTGTTGCGATGCAGATGGCGCGCTGGCAACTGTACCGGCGGATATTGGAAAAGCGCAGGAATCGGGCCGGGATTCCTTATGCTGCCTATCTGGCATGCGGGGCCGCGCTGGTGATCATGCGCGCCACGTAAATACGGATGCAGCTTGTGTAAACTTTGCATGCATCGTCCGCACGGAAGTGCTGAACGATGTGCCGAAATCGGGAGTGGGGATGGATAGCAACTATAGCGGCCATGCGATTGCCGGTGCAGGAGTCAGCAAGGGGATCAGCAAAATCGCAACCGGCAAAACACAGCGCGGGGTTGCGGCGATTGAATTTGCGTTGGTGTTCCCGGTATTTTTCGTGCTGCTGTATGGGATTCTTACCTACTGCCTCATTTTCGTCGCCCAGCAATCGCTCACCCTTGCTGCCGAAGAAGGCGCGCGCGCCGCATTGCGTTATGCCGCCACGCCCGCTGCGCGCGGCACGACCGCCTGCGCCGTCGCCACGCAAGCGGCGGGCTGGCTCGGCAGCGCGAATATTTCATGCACCGCGGCGGTCACGCCGACCTGTTCCGTTCCTCCCGCGGTTCCCGCCGTTGCATGCGTTGCGGCGGGTGCCGCTTATCCAATCAAGGTGACTGTTACCTATCCCTATGGCACGCAGCCATTGGTGCCGCTTTTACTAGGCTCGTTAATGAGCGTTGCGGTGCCGGCGACATTAGGGAGTTCGGCGACGGTACAGATTGATTGAGCCGGCTACGCTGGTACTTGTAGTTCATCCGGATTTTAGCCACAACGAGATTCCGCCGTTTCAACCGACACCGGGCACATGCCATGAATAACCTGACAAAAATTGTTGCAGCAATACTGGTCATTGCCGCGCTTTCACTCGCTTTCGTCGCCTGGTGGCTGGGGAGTAGGCCAGCGCCGGTAGCGTTACCTTCCGCGGCCGCCAGCGCACCCGCCGCTTACCCGGTCGTCGTGGCAGCGCACAATCTCGATGCCGGCAAAGCCATCGCCGCCGATGACCTGCGGCTGGTGACATTGCCGATCGATCCGGCAGGCGACTACCATCAAGTCAATGCGATTGTTGGAAAAGTGCCGATGACGGCCATCGGCAGCGGCACCCCGATTACCGAAACCGTTCTGGCCAGCGGCCTGGCGCTCAAGCTGGGAGACGGTGAACGTGCCGTTGCGATCCCGGTGGACGAAGTGGCCGGCGCCGGCAATCGGGTCCAGCCCGGCGATTATGTGGATGTGTTTTTTACGCTGAAACAGGGGCAGGATATCGACAAGAGCCAGTCGCGTTTGCTGGTATCGAGGTTGCGCGTGCTGTCGTATGGCGCTGCAGTGATTGGCAGCAGTCCTGCGGAAGGCAGCGCCGGCGCAACGGCATCGCTGCAAACTCCCTCTTCACAGGCTGGTCAGGCAGTGGCGCAAGCGGCCCGCACTGCGGTGCTGGCGACGCCGGTGGCAGACGTTAACCGGCTATTGCTGGCAACCCAGAGCGGGAAATTGATGTTGGCGCTACGTAATCCCAGCGATGAAAAAATGCCTGATGTGGCACTGTTCCCGACGGCACCGGTTGTCCTCAGCGGCAAGAGCGGTCTGACACGCGATCAGACGGAAGCCCTTAACGCGCCGGACAACCAGGCTTTTGCCGGCGTCGAGTTAACCGGGCTGGCGGGCGCTGCGAAGTCGGCATCGGCGCGGGCGGCGGGGCCGATCGCGGCATCCCGGCCAGCGGTCCAGTCCGCGCACGGCGGCAGCGCCGGAAATACGGTCGAGGTGATCCGCGGCGTACAGCACGAGTCAGTGGCTTTTTGACCGGCAATCCACTAGCTCCCAGATCAACCACAGGATAGATGCATCTTATGAAAATATACGACACAATTTTGCCGCTGGCACTGAGCGCAATCATGGCGCCGCTCGTCTCCATGGCGGCGACTACCGACATCTCGCTGGGTATGCGCGAGCAGCGCAGCCTGAACCTTGCCGGCACGCTGGAGCGCATCGCGGTCGCCGACCCGGAGGTCGCCGATGTGCTGATGGTGCGCGGTTCCGGCGGCAAGGATGGCAGCGTCATTCTGGTCGGGAAAAAAGCCGGCAGCACCACCGTCACGGCGTGGTCGAAAGGCGCTGCGCCGGCTACCTGGCGGGTGAAAGTGTCCGGCGATCTGCAAGCGGCACTGGCAGGGCAGGGCGGTGCCGATGTGCAGGTGCGCGGTGCTGCCGCCGTGATCAGCGGACAGGCGCCGTCGGTGTTGGCGCACGCGGGTAGCGTGATGGCGGCGGCCGATGCAGTGGGCAAGGGAACCGTACTGGATACTTCGACGATCAATACCGGCGGCGTCGTGCAGATTGACGTCAAAATTGTTGAGTTCAGTAAAACGGTTTTGAAGCAAATTGGCTTCGATTTCAATGCTGGCGTGACCCGCGGCAATTTCAGTTTTAATCCAGCCTCCAATCTGGCTTCTAACGGCGATGTATCGACCGCGTCCAATGCTTTTGCCCTGCTGACAAATTTTAGCCGCGGCAGTTTCAACCTGGCCAGCAACTTGCGCATGGTTGAGGGCAATGGATTGGCCCGGGTGCTGGCAGAGCCTTCGCTGATAGCGCTTTCCGGGCAGAGCGCCAGCTTTCTGGCGGGCGGCGAGCTGCCTATTCCTGTCGCCAATAGCATCAACAACGGCGCCAATAACATCACGATCGCGTATAAGCCGTTCGGCATCGCATTGACGGTGTCGCCGACCATTTTGGCGCAGAACCGAATCGCTTTGAAGGTGGCGCCGGAGGCTAGCGAGCTCGACTATAGCCATGCAATTAATACCACCGGCATATCGATTCCCGCGATTACGACGCGCCGCGCAGATACGACGGTAGAACTCGGCGATGGTGAAAGTTTCATCATCGGTGGCCTGGTATCACGCACCACCAGATCGAATGTTAATAAAGTCCCGCTACTCGGCGACCTGCCCATCATCGGCAGCTTCTTTCGCAATCTGAACTACAGCCAGGACGATAAGGAACTGGTGATTATCGTTACGCCGCATGTGGTCCAGGCGCTTGCCAGGAACGTTCCTTTGCCATTGCCCGGTGAAGAGCAGGAGCGCCGCAATACTGCCGGCACCGCATGGGGCAGTTATCTGTTAGGGGCGGCAGGAAAAGACGAAGTCCCCGGGTTTTCGAAGTAATGACAGGGAAGCTCTGATTAAGCTACTGCGCGATTCAATTTCAGGGCTGCGATGCTCATCGTACTTTCGTACGACTGCGCTTCTCCCCCTGAACTTGAACCAGGTCAGCTTTAGCTGAGGCTACGCTTACTCAGAACTTCCTCTACTTAATCAGAGATTCCACAGGATATTTTTGGGCCACATCATGAATGCGCGCAACACAGCCTTGAATGAACGGACCGGATTGAGCCGTTTTGTATTGTGCTCGGAGAACAGCGAGCAAGCGGCATGGCTCGGCAGCGCGCTGGGAAAATGGGGTGCGCTGTGGCAGGAACAGGGCGATCCGGCATTGCTCCTGGCCCGCGTCGTCGAACGCGATCCGCTACTCGCGCTATTGGATTTTTCCGGGTATGCCGCGCTGCAGGGGGCCGCAGCGGGCAGTGCCGGCGCCATCGCCCGGGCCATCGAATTGGCGCAGGCATTGCAACAAGCGGTACCGGGTTTGCCGCTGGTGGCGATCGGTAGCATGCGTTACCCCGAAGGCGCGCTCGCAGCGTGGCGCGCCGGCGTCAGCGATTTCATCGATATCAGTGCCAGTGCCGATGACGCACGTGAAGTGGTGCAGCGGGTATTGCGCAATGCGGAGGTGCTCACACCTGCATCCGTCAGGCGCGGGCGACTGGTGACCTTGCTGGGGGTGCGTCCCGGGGTTGGCACCAGCACGCTGGCGGCCCATCTGGCCGATCTGTATCAGCGCCGCGTCCAATCCGGGCATGCTGCCAATCCGGCTGCCGCCGGGAGCCGTGTGGCGTTGCTCGATCTCGGGCTGCCGGCCGGCGACGGCAAGCTGTATCTGAGCACCAGCGGCAATTTCGATTTTGCCGACGCCGTGCGCAACCTGCATCGCTTTGATGAGACCTTGGTGCATACCGCACTGGCGCGCAGTCCGGGCGGCGTGACGGTGATTTCATTACCTTCCAGTCTGGGCGAAATGCGCACTGTGTCGCAGCGCGGCGCGCTGGCGCTGCTGGACCGGCTGCGCTTGTATTTCGATGTCCTGATCGCCGATCTGGGCGGTTTCCCGAATCAGGAATTTGTCGCCAATCTTGCCGGCGCCGCGGACCAGGTGTGGCTGGTCACCGATCAAAGCGTCGGTGCGCTGGTGTCGCTGGCAGGCAGCTTGAAGGAGTTGGATGAACTCCAGCTTGACGCGCGTAAAAGGCGGCTGGTGGTTAACCGTTTTAACGAACGTTACGGAATGGACGCCGCGCAGATTGCCGAACGTTTCAACTTGCCGTTGCTGGCAATATTGCCGAAACGCGCGACAGCTTTGCTGTCCAGCGCCAATCGCGGCAAGTTGCTGCACGAGGTGGCGCCGCATGACGCCTATGTGCGGGCGGTCGAGGGCTTGGTCGATGACCTGACCGAACCAATTCCAGCAGGCGGGCAACGTCAGGGCATGGGGCGCTGGATACCGAAAATGCTGCTGCGAAAATAAGCGGGCATGACAAATGCAATTAGATGAAGCGACGCGATGACATACACCCATGTGATGGCCGTTACTGAAAGACCGGAGATAAAGACGTGAGCAACCAGATTGAATTTGCGGATGACGACCAGAGTTTCTCCAATACGCAGGAATTTCAGGACATCAAGACGGCGGCCTACGATCATTTGCTGACGCGGATCGAGGAGCTGGGCGCCGAGTTCGGGCGCTGGTCGCGCAGCGCCATCCAGCAATTTGTCAATCTGGATGTGGATGGCTTTGTGCGCTTGCAACGGATTCCGTTGAACGAGAGCGAAGTACGGCAGCTGGCCGATGCGCTGACCAAGGAATTGGCGGGATTGGGGCCGCTGGAAGACCTGCTGGCCGATGTCGCGGTCGAGGATATCCTGATCAATGGCTACAACGATGTGTTTGTCTCGCGCCATGGTGTATTGCAGCGCGATACGCTGCGCTTTACCGATAACGCCCATCTGCTGCGCATAGTGCGCCGCATCCTGGCGCCGCTGGGCCGCCGCCTGGATGAATCGAATCCGATGGTCGACGCCCGCTTGCCGGACGGCGGCCGTCTGAATGTGGTGATCGAACCGTTGGCGGTGGACGGCCCGATGGTGTCGATCCGCAAGTTTCGCAAAGACCCGCTGACGCCGAGCGAGTTGCTCAGGCTCGGCAGCATGAATGAGGAGATATATACGCTGCTGGAAAATGCGGTGAAAGCGCGCTGCAATATTCTGGTCTCGGGCGGCACCAGTTCCGGCAAAACCTCATTACTTAACGCGCTGGCATTTTTCATCCCCGAAAACGAGCGCGTGGTGACGGTTGAGGATACCGCCGAATTGGCGCTTAACCATCCACACGTGGTGCGGATGGAGTCGCGTCTGGGCGGCTTTGAGGGCAGCGGCGCGGTGAGCATCCGCGACCTGATCCGGAACAGCCTGCGGATGCGCCCGGATCGCATTATCGTCGGCGAGGTACGCGGGGCCGAAGTGCTGGAAATGCTGCAGGCGATGAATACCGGCCACGACGGTTCGATGGCCACCATCCACGCCAATTCGCCGCGCGAATGTCTGTATCGGATCGAAATGCTGGCCGGCTTTGCCGGCTTTCAAGGCAGTGAAAACAGCCTGCGGCGCCAGATTGCCGGCGCGCTCGATTTCATTGTGCAGATCGGCCGCCTGTCGAGCGGCCGGCGCCGGATACTCTCGATTACCGAGGTGACCGGGATGGGCGACAACATGATTACCTTGCAAGAGCTCTATCGTCACGAAAGCTACATCGCGCCAGACGGGGATGAAGCCGATCGCTGGGTGTCGCTGGGTATTTTTCCGCATGCGCCAAAGCTGCAGCGGCAACGTCAGCTGGGCCAGCAAAGCAATGGCAATTCCAGTGCCGGCGGCGGCCTGCCGGGGAGGCGCTAAGCATGCATCCGGCACTCTGGCTGATAGCCGTCGCATTACTGCTGGCAGGCGCCGCGCTGTGGCTGTGGCAACGCGCCGGGCAGCGTTCGCGCCAGGACGTCAGCGCCGCCTTTGTCAATCAGCAGATCCAGGGCCGCCAGGGGCTTCCGGCAGCAGTCGCCAGCGCGCCGGGCGTGTCGGGCCAGCATGTGCAGACGGAAGCATTGCGCCATTTCCTGTTACGCGCAGGAATTCCGCATCCTTCCAGCAAGCTGTATGTGAAATTGAGCGTGCCGGGGCTGGTATTGATTGCGCTGGCGGCAGCATTCGGCGGCTGGTTGTCGGTGCTGGGAACACTGTTGCTGTATGGGCTGCTGGTGAGTTTCAATTTTTGGCTGAGGATCTCCAGATTGCAACGCGCCATGCTGCGGCAGTTACCGGGATTTCTTGACACGATGGTGCGTCTGGTGACGATAGGCAATAGCATCGGTTCCGCATTTCAGGCGGCGATTGTGACTGCCGATGGGCCGCTGCGCGTGGTCCTGGACCGCGCCAACCGGCAAGTCCAGGCAGGGGTGGAACTGGAATATGCATTGCGCAGGGAGGCGCAGATTTTTCGCTTCCGGGAACTGGATCTGGTGGCGGCGGTGATCGGCGTCGCCGGTCGTTTTGGCGGCCGTTCGGATCAGGTGCTGGATCGCATGGCCGGTTTCATGCGGGATCTGGAGCACGCACAGCACGAGTTGTCGGCGCTCTCCGCGGAAATCCGCCTGTCGGCCTGGATCATGGGACTGATGCCGGTGGGCATCGGCATTTTTTTAGTGATATTCAATAACAACATGTTCATGAGCATGTGGCATGACCCGATGGGCCGAAAAATGCTGGTCGGCGCCGTGCTGTTGGAAATAACTGGAGGCTTTGGGTTATATCGGTTAGCGAAAACGATGTAAATGGCGCGATCAAATCATTTCATTTCCAAATCAAAGGCAAGTGCCGACAACAAAGTGCACGTTTGATTGGGAATGGAATAAGCGGAGAGAAGCTTGAGCACAACACAACACAGATTGATCATTCTGGCGACGCTGCTGATGGCGGCGGCACTGTTGCTGATCGGCGCAGCATTGCTGGCACTGGCATGGCGCCTCAAACGGAATCTGCACACCGTTGACCAGAAGATCGCCGCGCAGGATCGCCCCGCGCTGCAACCCGAAGTGGAGCCGATCCGATGGCAGGATCGTCTGGCGGCGCTGGGTGCGGGTTGGGTCGACACGCCATTCGGCCGGCAACTGGTGGCGGACGAGGATCGCCATCTGCTGGATCAATGCGGCGTCAATGATAAGCGTGGTCAGGCACTGTTTTTCGTGGCGCGTGCAGTGTTGGCATTCGGCTTGCCCTTGCTGGGTTTTCTGCTGTTTGAGAATGGCAGCTGGCTGCGCATTTTGCTGATTGCTTTTTTCGGTCTGGCGCTCGGTTACATGTTGCCGAAATGGGTGATGCGGCAGGTCGCGGCCCAGCGTCGGCGGCAGGCCGCGGAAGAACTGCCATTGCTGATTGACCTGTTGCGTTTGCTGCAAGGGGTTGGCTTATCGGTCGATCAGAGCCTGCACGTGATCGAAACCGAGTTCAGCAATGTGCTGAAGATCCTGGGGGAAGAAATTGCCATTGCTGCGCGCCAGTATCGTGCCGGCCGCAGCCGCGAGCAATCGATGCGGCGCTTTGCAACGGTGTTCGACAACGAAGATCTGCAATCGGTGGCGCGTCTGATCGTCCAGGTCGAACATCAGGGCGGGGCCGTGCAGGAGCCGCTCAGGCTGTTTAGCGACCGGATTCGTGAGCAACGCAAACTGGACATGAAAGAACGGATCGGAAAAGTGACCGTGAAGATGACTGGCGTGATGGTGCTGACGCTGCTGCCGGGTTTGCTGGTGATTACGGGCGGGGTCGGGTTTCTGGCAGTGATCCGGGCCTTGTCCAAAATGTCGGGGAATGTATGAAGACCTGCATGCGGACTGATCTCGTGGATTCCCTGCGCAATCTGCTGCTGCCTGTTCTGGTCTCGATAATGTGTTTGTCCGGTTGCGCCGGCGATTCTGCAGCGCGCCTGTACGCGCAGCAAAACGAAGCGGCGCAACTGCGTCAGCAGGCGGAAAGCAAACCGGCCGCGCCGGACAGCAAAGGCATGTATCTCGGCCTGATCAGACAAATGCAGGCGCAAGGTTTGTACTTTGCCTCGCTGGCGCATATCGATGCTTACGAGCAGCAATATGGCAGTGGACCGGAGCTGCAGCGGCTGCGCGCCGACGCATTCCGGGAAACCCGGCAGGCAGCGGCCGCCGATGCGGCGTATCGCAGTTTGCTGAAATCTTCCGAAGCTGCAGCAGCCTGGCATGGCCTGGGTTTGCTGGCCGCCGGGAGCGGCAACTACGGGGCCGCCGTAGCGCCGCTGCAGGCCGCGGCAAAACGCGAGCCGACCAATCCGGTCATGCTGAGCGATCTGGGCTATGCGCTGCTGCGTAGCGGCGATACCAGCGCTGCGCGGATACCGTTGGCGCAGGCCGCCGAACTGGCGCCGGACAATCGCCGGATCATCGCCAACCTGGCGTTGCTGTTGCTGGTATCCGGCGACAGCGGCCGGGCGCGTGCAGTCATGGAGCAGGCCAAGTTGTCGCCAGATGGCCGCGCCACGGTATATCGTCTGGCCGACGAGATCAGCAACAGTCGACGAGCGGCGCCGGCGAACGGGCATCAGGGTCCGACTGATGCGGCCCAGGCGGCCCGGCCGGCAGCGGGGGAACGCCGGGACTTGCCCGCAGTGCCGTTACCTGCCAACCCATTCCAGTCGATGCTGGACCGCTTCGGTAGCGGCAGCTAAGGCTGCGCATTTGTCAGCTTGCGCGCAGCAACGATATTTACACTTCAACCGTCGGCGATACCAACAAGAAAGGCAACAAATGAAAGCGCAACAACTCCCTTGCTGCAACCTGGCCCTGACGCGCAATGCGGCGTTATTCATTCTGCTGGCGGCGCTAGCGTTACCGGCGTTGCATGCACAGAGCGACGCCCGGACCGGCGACGGCATGGCACAGACTGTGCCAGCCGCGCTCGCCGCCACGCAGGACTTGCCGGCTGCGGCGCCCGTCGCTGCGCAGCCGATGCCGGTAGCGGAGCAAGCCAGCGCCCGCGTTGGCGCCGTGACGCGCACCTTATTGCAGGCCCAGGCCGATGGGCGTGTCGCCGCTCCGCGCTTGCCTATGCTCGGGGTGACTGCCGACGCCGGCTGGCAGCGTTATCTGGATAGCTTCAAGCATCCATTGCCGGAATTTTTTGAAAATAAAGTCGCGAAGAGCAACGCAAATTAAGCACTCTTTAATTCAGATAACCCCATCGGATCGACCTCCACCTATCATGCGCTCACTTGCTAACCCCATTGCCAATCAATCTTCGCCCGCGCGCCAGCCCAGGTGCGAGGCGCGCCGGCAGTGCGGCTCGATTGCAGTGATGGCGGCGGTTTTCCTGGCTATCATCGTCATCCTGTTGTCTTCGATTGATATCGGCTATCTGTTTTACAAGAAACGCGACTTGCAGAAAGTGGCGGATCTGGCGGCGCTGGCGGGGGCGCAGGCACTCTCCGGCAACGCACTTGACTGCACTGCGGCAACGGCGGCCGCCAAGGCCAATGCGCAGGCCAACAACTTTTCCGCGGGTGCGCCGAATGCTTCGGCGAGCGCCATTACTCCCACCTGTGGCCGCTGGGATCCGCAAACCGCTCCGGCGTTGACGACGGTGCTCAGCTACGAAGTGCCGCTCGACAAGAATTTCGGTACGCCGAAGGCGGGCGTCAGCCTGAATGCCGTCAAAGTGATTGTGTCGCAGAACGTGATCAGTTTTTTCGGATTGGCGCCGCAGTCGGTCGTGGTCCAGGCGATTGCGACGCAATCGCAGCCGGTGGCGGCATTCTCGCTCGGAACCGGGCTGCTTTCCGTGTGCAGCGGCGCCAGTGCGCTGCTGGCTCCGCTGGTGAATGGCCTGCTGGGCAGCAATGTCTGCCTGTCCGCGCTCACGTATAACGGACTGGTCGGGGCGCAGGTTTCATTGCTGGACCTGCTGGCCAACCTGAATGTGAATGCCGGCAGCATCGATCAGGTATTGAACACCCAGGTATCGTTGGCGCAGCTGGTCAATGCGTCCGTGCAGGCGCTGTCGCCGGCACAGGTGGCGAACATCAACGTCGCCGACCTGCTGAGCCTGACCACTGGATCGTTGGGTGGCACGATGCTGAAAATCGGCGATATTCTGAACCTGAATGCAGCCGATGGCGTGAGCGCGCTGAGTGCGCAAGTCAATGTCCTGGATTTGCTCAACGTCGGCACCTTGCAGGTCGCCAACAAGGGTAATTTTCTTAATCTTGGCACGAATGTCGATCTCGGTCCGTTGGGCAAAGTCGGCTTGAAATTAAGCCTGATCGAAGCGCCGCAGATGGCCGTCGGCGGCGTCGGCGCGGTAGCTACTTCGGCCCAGATGCGGCTGGCGCTGAACGTTCAGGCATTGTCGATCGGCGGATTTTCGCTGGTGAATCTCCCGCTTTACGTTGATCTGGCCCCGGGCAAAGCCACGCTGAACAGCTTGCAATGCAACGCGCCGCAAAGCGCGACATTCAGCATTCAGACAGGCTTGGCGCAAGTCTGTCTGGCAAAAGGGGGGCAGGCCGCCAGTGGGCCATTTATGTGCCCGAATGTGTCGCAAGCGGCGAATCGGGTTGACCTGATTGCAGGGGTACTCAATCTCGGCATCAACGCTTCGCTGACCAATCCTCCCGCAGCAGTAACTTTGAGTGCGCCGCTTCCGAGCAGTGTGACTGTCGGTTCCTCTTTGGGCAGCATATTGGGTGGGATCATTCAGCCCGGAACGATAGGCGCTGGTCTGGATCTGGATCCGCTGGGACTTCTGAGTTGGTTGCTGACGGCGGTGCTGAGCGGTTTGGGTGCGCTGTTAAACCCGATTTTGTCCGCTGTGGGCGGTTTGCTCGATTCGGTGCTGTCGCTGCTGGGGATCGGCGTTGGGCAAAGCACGCTCAAATTAGCCTCCATCAGTTGCAGCAGCGTGAAACTGGTTTATTGAGAACGACATATCAAATTAAGGGGGCACTGTGTTATCCAAAAAAACTTACGCCAAACTCTCCAGCCTGCTCGGCTTCGAGCATCTGATCGCACCCTGCCTGATCAAGTTGATCTACCGGCTGGGCTTGCTGGTCATCGCGGTCGCCGGCGTACTCAGCGCCGTCGAGCATGGCGGTGCCGGCATCGGGCGCGTGCTGCTGGCTGTCGGCGGCACGCTGTTGGCGCTGCTGCTGTGGCGTCTGATGAGCGAATTGTGGATTCTGGCATTTAATATTTTTCAGCGGCTCGGTGAAATCCGCGATCTGCTGGCAGGCCGCAATGCGGCACCTGACAAAGAGTAATCAAGAGCAAGGATGAGCGGGAGTAAATGACAATGAAAAACAAGCCAATACCAGAGAGCCTGGATATCTACGTATGGGAAGGCAAGTCGGATATTGCCGATCGGATCTCGCATTGTCTGAGCAGCTTCGATGTGCAAGTGATTCGTGCCGACGGCATGACCGTCACGCGCGATCAGGTGGCGTTGCGGCCGTCGATTGCGGTCATGTCGGTGACGGTGATCGACCGCGGCGAGTTGTCCGCCGAGGCCTGGCAAAAGGCGCATTGCATGCCGGTGATCTGGGTGGCCGAGGTGGGGCGCACGGCCAATCCGCGCGTCTATCCAACCGAGTACTCGCACATTTTGATGCTGGATTTCACTTGTGCCGAGTTGCGCACGCTGGTGTTCCGGCTGGCGGCGGAACTGCAAGCCAATGGTGCGCCTGATCGGATGCCGCAACCGTTGATTGCGGAATCCGGCTGCATGCAGGCACTGGTCGCCGAAACCGAGGCCTTTGCCGATTGCGGATCGAGTGTGCTGATCATGGGCGAGACCGGCGTGGGCAAGGAACGGATTGCGCAGTTGCTGCATCAGCGCCATGGACGCTATCGGCTTGGACCGTTCGTTGCCGTGAATTGCGGCGCGATCCCCGACGGGCTGTTCGAATCGCTGTTTTTCGGTCACGCAAAAGGCGCGTTCACCGGCGCCTTGCTGGCGCATAAAGGATATTTCGAACAGGCCGACGGCGGCACCTTGTTCCTCGATGAGATCGGCGATTTGCCGTTGTATCAACAGGTCAAGCTGCTGCGCGTGCTGGAGCAGAGTACGGTTACCAGACTCGGTTCGCAAACCGACATCAAGCTGGATTTCCGGCTGGTGGCGGCGACCAACCGCAATTTGCGGGAACAGGTGCAGCAGGATATGTTTCGTGCCGATTTGTATTACCGCCTGGCGGTGATCGAGTTGCGCGTGCCGAATCTGGAAGAGCGCGGCAGTGTCGACAAGATCGCGATTTTCAGCACCTTGCTGGCGCAGACCTACGATGAAGTGCCGGCGCCGCCGGACTGGCTGCTGGAGCGCGTGGCGACGTCAAGGTTCGCCGGCAACGTGCGCGAGTTGCGCAATGTGGCGGAGCGGGTGGGAATTATTTATCGTCAACTGGGCAACTGGGACAGGACCCGCATCGATCGGGTCTTTGCGATGCTGGGAACGCTGGAACGTAGCGACGAGAGTACCGATCTGCTGGCGGTGCGCAAAAAAGGCGAGCTGGCGGAGCGTAACCGGATTATTGCCGCACTGGATGCGAATGGCTGGCGGCGCCAGGATACCGCGCACGCGATCGGCATCAGCCGCAAAGTGTTGTGGGAAAAGATGCGTAAATTCCAGATTGCCGATGCCGAGACCGAGGCCGAAACCGGCTAACGGGACGAACGACTAAAACCAAGCAATATTGGCTTGGCAGCGTTCCCGCCGCAATTAAATCGGATACTACCGATCGAATAAATTTTTATGGAGATATCCGGATGTCGGATCAAGGTGAATCGGTTGGAAAGCGAAGAAATTTCGAAAAGTCGGTGTTGAACAGATTCGGTTTGCAATGGCGGTTGCAGGTAGCGGAAGGAGAGCAAAAGACATGGTTTCCTCAAACACCGTTCTGGGGCGTGTTTGTTCCGCTGATCGTGCTCTATACATTGGCCGGCGCCTACAGTCCACGCATGCTGTCCTGGATCGACACAATCTTGACGCCCCTGGTGCACGCGCTGAGATTCGTTGGACTGGGCATTGCCACGCCATTCATGGATGGTGTGATGCCGACAGAATTTTATGTGAATTTAACCGGTATCGCCGTGTGGGGCGCGCTCGTCTATAACGTTGCATCAGTTTTGTTTTTGTATTTCCACAATTGGACATTCCCGAGTACCGCTGAATCTAGACAACGAGCGGTTAAGAACAAGCCGAACTGGGGCCCCGTTCGTACTTGGTTGACCGTGGCTACTGTTTTTCCTTCCACTGCTATTTATTTCACTCTTTGCCTGTTAAATGGCATAAATGGTTGGTTTGTTTTTCATATGCATGGGTTTTTTGTTACAGCTGTTATCCCCGTATTTTTTTTGCTTCTCCCTGGATCATTCATCTTTACTTTATGGTTTTGGCTTACAAAATTAGCCGTTGCAGCCCTTGTTGCATTCAAAAAAAATATATCAACCTCATTTAGGAAGTGATCATGGCGCAAACGAATACCACTCCAACCTCATTTATTTCTTCATGGGGCAACAATTTCATCGCACAGGCGAGCAACCCAACGCCCGCAGATTGGTTAGGTGCTGGGATGGGGGCAGTGAGTGGGCTGGTCGGAGAGGCGGCAAAGCTGACCGAGGAAGCTGCTCATGCGGCGGACTTATTGATTGGTGGGCAAGGAGCGGTTCCCGGTATTGCTATTGGAGGAGCGCAAGACGGACTCAGTGGCTTTTTCCGAGAAATGGCTGGTACAGCAGCAGGTACATTGGCGGGCTGGGGAGCTGAAAGCCTTGTAGTTGGCGGGGCTGCATCTGTGGCAGCTGTAGTCGCTCTTCCCGCAACTGCTGTTGCTGCCATCGGAATTGGTATGGCGGTTGTTACTGCATACGGTTTCGGTAAGTTTGTTACTAGCGGCATTGATACCTTCAACCAATGGCAGCAAGATGCAATATCTGAGGGGCCGTCGACTATTGATGTTCATCCACTTTCCGATGGTTCGACCATCACGACCTATGGGACTGGGGATTATGCAATCAGAGCGAATGGCGCCGTGTATTCCTTCGATAGTCAGGGTAACGTCACTGGCGTACAACTGGCAGGAGGTCAAAATATTGCAGTCGATAACCAAACCGGTGTGTTGACTGCAAGTGACAATTCAGGGGCGACGATATCTACCCAAGTGACGCCTGATGCGAATGGCCGTCTGCAGTTTACCGATCCGGCAACTGGCAACGCGCAAGGAATGGTTGGGCAGACGGCGGACGGCGGCATAGCGATGACCGATCCGTCGGGCGCTCAAGTCACGATACCTCAAGCGCAAAGCGGACTACTGCCAACGGTGTTTCAATTGAATGCCGATGGCACTACCAGCACTACGACTGTTTCCGCAGATGGCATGACAGCGACAACGCTCGTCATTGGGACGGACGGAAGTCCGGTCGTGACCTCGACAACCGTTGCTGACGCGGCAGCAAATACTTACCGCACTTCAACAACGAGCAGCAACGGCGAAGTCAATCAAAGCAATACGCTAGTTATCGATACTGACGGCAATATCAGTCAAAGTGAAACCATTGCAACCGATGCCAACGGCGTGAAAACCGACGACCTGAAAATCATGAATCCCGACGGTACGTTGGGGCACGAGACAAATACGGTCACGAGTACCGATGGCAGCACGCTTGAAGACGTCACCTATCGGTACCCAGGGAACTTCATTTTAAGCGAGACTATTGCGACGAGTGCTGATGGTCTGAGCCAATTCATCACAGAAAATGTGAATGGGATAGAGGTGGTAACCGAGAGCATTACAACCGATTCAAATGGTGTTAAAAACAATGATACAAAAATCCTGAGCCCCGATGGCACATTGACCGGCGAAAGCATAATCACCACCAATGTTGATGGCAGTAAGATCGAAGACGACATGTATTCAGCTTACGCCGGTACACCTTACGCTGAGATTGTGCGAACCCAAACAACCACCAATGTCGATGGTAGCAGCGTCTCAGTCCAAAAAAATATGGATGGCAATGGCACATTGCAAAACGAAAACACCGTCGCCACCAAAACTGATGGCACCAAAGTCACAGACTATGAGGTTTTTGATGCCAACGGCACGGTGTTAAGGAGCGACATCGAAACCATCAATACTGATGGCAGCTCGGTCGAAGAAATCAAGGCCCTGAGCTATGACGGCACGGCACAAGGCGATACCATCATCACCATCAATACTGACGGCAGCAAGATCGTAGACGCTAAATCCACGGAAATTGCCGACGGCGCGATGTTTGACGAAGACGTAACCACAACCAATGCCGATGGCAGTACGATCGATGACCATAAAATTTACGATAAAGGCCAGTTGGTAATCCATGATCTCACCACAACCAATGCCGATGGCAGCACAAAGGTATATGACGTTACAGTTCTGAATCCCGATGGAACGTTGGATAGACATACCACCGAGACCATCACCAAAGCCGGTGGCAGCACCGTCGACGACTATCAATCCAAAGGTGTCGACGGCAGTTTGCAAAGCGATACCACCACTACCAGGAACGCCAATAACCAGGTTGTTTCAGTGCAGTCGCAGCAGTATGAGCCAATCATCCTGAACCTGGCTGGCGACAAAGTCCAAACCACCAATCTCAGCACGTCGACAGCCTATTTCGATATGCAAAATGATGGTCAGCAGGTGCACACCGGCTGGGCCACTGCCGGTGAAGGCGTGCTGGTCTACGATCCCAACAACACTGGAATTGTGACGGACGGCGCCGATCTGGCCGGTGTTTCCGCAGTGTTATCGAATCAGGCAGGCATACTCGATGCCAGCAATTCATTGTGGGAGAAATTGAAGGTATGGGTTGACCCAACAGGTAACGCCAATTTCCAGCAGAGCGACCTCTATTCGCTGGATAAGCTAGGGATCACTTCCATCAATCTGAATGCGGCCAACGTGAACCTCAACAGCAACGGCAATACGATTCTGAGCGACAGCACGTTCACCTGGGCAAACGGTACTACCGGAGATATCGCCGGCGTCAAACTGGCATATAACCCGAACGTGGTGGTTGCTCCTGGTGCGCAGTCGAATAGTTCGGCCAGCATGGCGACGCAAGTGAACAACTTGATTCAAGCCATGGCGGCGTTTACGGATGGCGGTACAGGGATTGATCCAAACTTTGTGGCAAGCAGCGTCAATGCGGATACCTACCAATTGGCGGCAGCGCACACTGCGCAACACGTCTAAGTAATGTCGATGATGTCAGCATCTTGCCAACGTTCATGCGCCACTCGAGGTCGTCGAAACCCGGAAGCGTCGTCAATTTTCAAGCCAAATTTCAGTTCGTGGATACCCATGAGTTTCGCACAGCCCGTATCAATATTGTGTTGGCGGCGGTCCCGCCAGAATTAAACCGGACACTACTGAAAAACAGTGCTTATTAGCAACAGCATTCAAGTTAAAATTGGCGACTATGCTGTGCCATGTATCGACAAATCAAATGATGGAAGGGAAATAGGGGATGAACGTGAATGTACGCAATATGGTCAGTGCAATGGGAGTCGGATTGTGCATTGCAGGGCTGTCGGCTAACGCAATGGCGCAGTCATCCAGCCGTTCTGCGGCCGTGCCGGCAGTCGCCGCAGCATCGGGCAGCGCCTTGCCTGCCGCTGGTAGCGCTATCGACAGCGCCAACAGCACCAGCGGCGAACTGCAGCAATTGATGCAAGGTCAGGCGATCAGCGAGTTGCGCACCACTTATAACGGCAATTACGGCGCCAGCCTGCTGTTCAAGCCGGAGGGCCGGATCTATTACGTTGCGCTGTTTCAGCAAAAGAATTTCTGGCGCGTAGTGAAAACCACGTCCGAAGTACAAGCCGAGCAGACCTATAAAAGTTTTGTCGGTCAGACCGAAAAACTGGCCGAAGTGGATATCCGCCGGATCAAGCTGGAAGCGGACAAGGACTTCACCGAGCAATTGATTTCGCATCAGGAAACACGTTTGGTGGCACTGCAAAACGATCTGGCGGTACAGCATCAGCAAGAACAACGCGTCGCGGTACAACAAGACCAGTCGCGTCAGCAAGCCCAGACATTGAGCAATAAGCAGCAATCTGCCCGTAACCAATTGGCAGCATTGCAAAATCGTATCCATGCGCTGGAAGCGCAGCAGACGACACTTGACGGCAGCAATTTTGCGGGTGGCAAAGCGGGGGCAAAATAAGTTTGTAGCAAAAGGCTGCCGGGCCTGTGGGCGGGGCCTGGCAGCTTGTGGCGAAGTTCTAGCGAAATCCGGGAGTTCAAATGAGCGATTTTCACATTGTTGCCTCTATACCCGCAGCCGGTTGTTTGCGGTATGCCGTCTCGGAGCGCCGGCTGTCCGGCAAAGTGTTCTCCATCGAGTATCCGCTTAACCTTGGTCCGTTAACCGACGGATATAAGCGCATGGCTTTTTTTCAAGAGCTCTGCGATGGTTATCCTCCGCCTCCTCTCGACGATCCCGCGTTCGTCGAGTATTACACGACTTCCGGTGATGCTTTCGCTCCATGGCAGACTATGCGGGACCAACTACAAAAACACGCACCGGATAGATTGCTCATATGGACAAGCGGCAGCGGCGAAGACTACGTATTCCTGCGGATGGCTTGTCATCGGCTCGCTGATACGGGGGGCACGTTGTACCAGGTTCCGGTACCACCATGCCCGGATGGCATGCGCGCCGTCGCCGCCCACCCACCTGAAATTCTGGCACCGCTAGTCGCCGGCGCGGTTGCCTTGGCCGCAAACGAGTGCAGCCTCCTGGCGCAAGAATTCGAAGCAATCGCCGCACACCCGGCGCTTCTGCGCGAAGTCGATGAATCCGGATGCCTGGTCTTCAAGAGTCTTTCTGCCCATGACGACCTGCTCATCGACGCCTGTTCGAGCGAATGGCGTGAGGCCTTACGGGTTGTTGGCGACGCCATGTGGCGTTGTGACCGACGTAACCCACTGGGGGACCAGTTCTTGATGTCGCGTCTGAAATATCTGATTGATTCCGGCAGAATCGACGTTCGTGACGACGGCCATCAGGTACGGCGGCGCGCCGAATGATGCACAGTCCGACGCATCATGAATTCAACGCCCTCAGCACGCATTCCGCCGTAAACGGCGGCTGCCGGAAGCGGCGGCCGGTGGCATCGAACAGCGCGTTGGCGATGGCTGCCGCGCTCGGCACCGAAGCCGATTCGCCGGCGCCGAGCGGGGGTTCCTCCTGGCGCGGCATCAAGACTACCTCGATCGGCGGCACCTCGGTAAAGCTCAGGATCGGGTAGGCACCCCACTCCAGGCTGGTCACGCCGCTCCGGTCGAACGTCACCTGTTCTTTCAGGGTCCGGCTGAGCGACTGGATCACATTCCCGTGAATCTGGTGGCGCACGCCGTCGGGATTGACCATCATGCCGGTGTCCTGGCCGACGACTATCCGCTTGACGCTGATATTTCCGCTACGCGTATCGACTGCAATGTCGATCGCCCAGGCGGCCCAGGCGGCGCCGAAACCGGGGAACGCGCTGTGGATGTAGCGGGCGTAGGCAAAACCGCGGCCATGCAGCAGGCCGGCGCTATCGGCCCGGCCGCGCGATCCCGCGGCGCCGCTGTGCCAGTCGGCGCGCCGGGCGACGGCCTCGATCAACTCGATAGCGCGGCGGTCGGTCAGATGGCGGAGCCGGAGTGCAACCGGATCGGCGCCGGCTTCCACTGCCAGTTCATCGATGAACGATTCATGCGCGAAGACATTCGGCAATGCCGATACGCCGCGCAACCAGGCCGCGCGCACGATGGGCGCAACGTCGTCGCAGGCGATATGGGTGTGCATATATTGGTAGGGCGGGACCGCGCTGCGGTCGCCCATTTCCAGCACGCGCGGCTGGCCCGGTACGACGCCGGTCAGCAGCAGGGCCAGCGTCGGGGCGTCGTTGGAGGGATACCGGGTGACGAAATCGTAGGCGGCCAGGTCGCCATCGGCCGTGATGGCGCCTTTGACATCCATCAGTTGCGCTGCACCTTTCGGTTCCCAGGCGTGTTCCTGTTCGCGCGACAACTGCACCCGCACCGGCCGGCCCACCGCATGCGCCAGCAGCGCGGCATCGGCGCTGACGTCGTCGGCACAATTGCGGCCATAGCAGCCGGCGACTTCCATCCGGACAATTTCAATCTGCGCTTCGTCCAGCTGCAGCAAGCGCGCCAGGTCGATCCGCAGGACGTGCGGATTCTGGGTGCCGGACCAGACGGTCAGACTATCGTCCCGATAATCCGCCAGCGCGCAGGAAGGTCCGATCGAGGCATGCATCTGGTACGGCCAGACATAGCTGCGCTGCAAGACGGTGGCGGCTTGCGCCAGCGCGGCAGCGACATCGCCGTGCTGATGCAAGTGGCGGCGTTTCGATGGAATATCGCGCAGGGCGGTTTCCAGGTCTGACAGGTCGGGCAAGGGCGGATGCGGCTGCCATTCCACCTTGAGCTGTCTGGCGGCGCGGCATGCCTGCTCTTCGCGTTCGGCCACCACGCCGACGAAGTCGCCGAGTACCACCACTTTGACGATGCCCGGCAGATCCCGGATCGAGCCGGTATCGACCGCAATCAAACTGCGGCCGATGAAGTCGCCGCTGTCGCGACCGGCATACGGCGGCCGTACCACGCGGCCGTGCAGCATGCCGGGGACGCGCATGTCGTGGACGTACACCAGCGCGCCGCCGGCCTTGGCCGGGATATCCACACGCGCCGTACTGCGTCCGACGATGCGATATGCGCTGACCGGCTTGAGCGGTATGTCAGCCGGACTCAGCGTCAGTTCGATGCGTTGGCCTTGCAGCAATTGCCCGTATTCAATGGCGCTGGCGGGATCGCTGCCGGCGCCGATGGTGCCGATGGTGCCGTTTTCGACCGTCAGGTCTTCCAGCGCAATATGCAAGACTTCAGCGGCGCGCGCCAGCAGGAATTGGCGCGCCTGGGCCGCGGCTTTGCGCAGCGGCACGGCCGATATCTGGATGGTGGCGCTGGCAATCGTCGGCCCCTGGTTGGGCGTTTCTCCGGTATGCCCCAGCACCATGCTGACCTGTTCCAGCGCAACGTCGAGTTCTTCGGCCACGATTTGCGCCAGCGCCGTTTGGATGCCGGTGCCCAGATCGACGTGACCGTTGAAGGCCGACACCGTGCCGTTGCCGAACACCGCGATAAATACATCGGGTTCGGCTGCGACATAGGCTGATGCCGCGCCGGGCTGGCCGGAGGCCGGCTGCGGCGCGGCTTGCGGCGCGCGCGTCACCAGCAGCACATTGCCGGATTGCAGCAGGCTGCGGCGGGTGGTTTTCGGCGTTTGATAGGGCGTCCGGGTCATCCTGCTTCCTTGGTTAGCAGTCCTGAACTTGCCTGATGGCGTTTAGTGCTTCTTCCAGCGGCAGCACCGTCGCATATTTTTGCGCCATGTCGAACAGATTGGCTGCATGCGGGCCCAGCGCACGATCGCCGACGCAGTCGGATACCACCAGCGGGCGGAACCCGTAGGACATCGCATCGACCACGCTGGAGCGCACGCAACCGCTGGTCACGGCACCGGCCACCAGCAGGGTTTGCACGCCATGCTGGGTCAGCCACGGCGCCAGCGAGGTGCCGAAGAAAGCGGACGGCACGGTCTTGCGGACCACCAGTTCGCCGGCTTGCGGTGTCAGTTCGGGCACGATGGCGCTGTTCGGCGCATCTTCCGTGAGCGTCACCAGACCCGGCACTTTCATGCCGAAGATGTTGCGATCGGACGCATCCGGCGCAAACACGATGCGGCTATGCGCCACCGGCCAGCCTTGCGCGCGGGCCGCTGCCAGCAGCTTCACGGTTTGCGCGATGGCCGCCGGGATATTGCCGCCGCCGAAGACTTCCGGATCGGCAAAACCGTTGACCAGATCGACGATCAGCAAACCGAACGGCGCCTTGATCGGCAAGTCATTGCCAAAGCCCTGGCGTTGGTAGGTGGATACTTCTGCATGCATTTTGTCGACTCCTTATGTGTATTGGTAACCGTCCAGAACCTTGCCGGCGCGTACTACCTGCTCGCCATCCAGCGCGATGCTGCAGCGGCGCAGCGGGATGTCGATATGGCAGGCGGTGGTGCGGCTGCCGCCCGCTTCATTGTTGGGGCCGAAGGAAAACAGGAAATTGCCTTCGTAAGCGCGCGCATCCATGCCGATGGTCGCTTCGCGGTCGTACATGGCGAGTGTCGACCATTGAGCACGCGGTTGCAGGCCCCAGCCGATATGCGACATGGCATACGCTTCGGGATCGTTGAATGACGCCATGTATTCGCTCAGCAGTTCGGCATCCAGCTCGCCGTCGATCGCGCTCACGAAACCGTCTTTGACGGTGACCCGGACCGGCGCTTGCGCATACGACTTCATCGGCAGCAGGATGTCGCCGCGGTCGATCACGATGCTGCCCTGGGTGGCGCGTTCGTTGGGCCAGGTCAGCACGAAGCCGCTCGGCCAGTGATCCCAGCGCCCCGGCTGATCGACAAAGCCGTATTCGCTGATGACCGGGAATTCGCCCAGCGGGCAGCGCAGGTCGGTGCCGGCATCGGACACGATGTGCATTTCCCTGGCGCGCCCGATGCGTTCGGCGGCGCGCGTCACGCGGGTCCGGTCATGTTCGCTCGGCACCATGCGCAGCAAGACTTCGGGCGGTTCGACGGCGAGCAGGATCTTGGTGCCGGTTTTCAGGATGTCATGTTGCTCGGGCGAGAACAGCAAGGTCATCAGATCGAGCACCAGATCGCTCTCCTTGAGGGCGGCGATGGCGGCGCGATTGCCGGTCAGCGGGGTGGTGCCCAGATACGCCAGCGCGTCGCGGCTGAGCGATTTTTCGGCATTCACCGGTTGCAGGTCGAGCCGGTTCGGAATGGCGCCCAGCAAGCCCACTGCCGTGATCGCGGTGGATAGTGTTTGCGGATGCGTGGCGCTGCTGGTCAGCACCGTCACGATTTGTCCGGGTGCGAGTTTGGAAAGGGTCAATACCTGGGTCCAGGCTTGGATAAGATCGTGGTCGCTGACAGCCATGTGCGCTCCTTGTGTTGATTACAGTAATTAGTCAGCTTGCAGCGGGGCGCCCAGGAAGTCGCCGAAGGCGGCATAAAAGCCTTCTTCATCATCCCACGGAATCATGTGCCCCGCATTGGCTACCCGCGCCACTTCCAGCTGCGGCAGCAAGCTGCGGCATTCGTCGATATCGACCGGCAGCAGCACGTCGCCGCGCCCGGCAACGATCAGCAGCGACGGGACCTTGACCTGCGCCAGATCGGCATGGATGTCGTCCGTGTGAAAGCTGTCGAAGCTGGCGATGATGGCGCGTTCGTCGCAGGTATGCAGCCACTCGGCGCGCAATTGCAACTGGGCCTCGGTCCAGGTCGGGCAAAAGGCGCGCATCTGTTCCGCGCTGCAGCCTTCCCGTGCGATTTTCATCGAATCGACATACCACGGCAATTTGGCGGGATAGGCGCGCCGTCCGGGGCCGGATACCGGCGGATCCAGCAGCACCAGCTTGCACAGGCCGGGCGGCTGTGCGCGCGCGGCCCGGATCCCGATCCGGGCGCCCATCGAATGGCCGACGATGGCGTAGCGCTGCAGTCCAAGCGCCGCCGCGAAAGCGCTGACGTCGGCCGCCTGGGCGTCGAGTCCGTAATCGAGCGTGTCCGAGGCTTGCGACAGGCCGCGCCCGCGCACGTCCAGGATATAGGTATCGAATGCGCGCCCAAAGCGCTCGCCGACAAAGCCCCAGGTAATCGCGGGACTGGTGATGCCGGGCACGATGATGACGGCATCGCGCCGGTCGCGGCCATCGGCGCTGCCGCCATAGCGCAGATAATGCTGGCGAATGCCGTTGGCGTTGACGTTGGCGCCGTAGAGGAAAGTGCTGTTCATGATGGCTTTCTGCGGATGCGTGCGATTAGTATGCGCCGGACAGCAGGGCGCCGGCGCCCGGTACGATCGGCTCCAGTTGCAATTGCTTGAGGATCGCGTAAGCGGTGGCGACCGCTGCGGTAATCACCGGTTTGCCGGTCATCGCTTCAACCTGCGCAATCACCGGCAGCGACGGCATCTGGACGCAGGCCGAGAGCACGATCGCATCGACACCGCTGGTGTCCATCTGGGCTACGATCGCGGGCAGGAGCGAGGGGTCGTGACGGCCGACTTCCAGGTTGTCGGCAATCTCAAGTGCACGGTAATCCACGACCTCGAAACCTTCGTTGCGGATATAGTCCACCACCAGTTCGGTCAGCGGTTTCATATAGGGGGCGACGACGACGATGCGTTTGGCGCCGATGACTTTGAGGGCATCGATCAGCGCGCCGGCACTGGTCACCACGGGGGCGTCGGCACCGTTGGCGGCGGTATGCGCGGTCAGGCGTTTTTCCGAAACGCGGTGATAGCCGTGGCCCATTGCCATGATGGCAACCAGGCAGGCATAGCCGAGCACATCGACGCGCGCATCGCTGAGTTCGAGCGCGCAGCGGTCGGATTCCGCATCCATCGCAGCAAGCTCCTCTTTTTCCACCTTCTTCATACGCATGCGGCTGGAGTGAAAGGTGAACCGTTCGGGGCGTATCTGTTGACGTGCCATCAACATGGCTGGAATTTCGGTTTCCATCGTGGTGTTCGAGCTCGGCACGATCTGCCCGATTCGGAAAGCTTTTTGCATCTTGATCTCCTTGAGTGTGAAACAGCCAATTGACAGTGCTGCATTGAGAGGCCGGCAGCTTTCCGTAAAGGGAGCTATTTCCAGCAATGTATAGTGTATGCACTACATTATTACAATTTTTGACGCTTTGCAAGCGAGCTTTCGCCTTTGTCTGGGTTTTCACTCTCATCACCAATATAGTGCGTATGAATGCTCTAAATTGGCGCAATGCAGCATTTGTCGCCCGAAACAAGGGCGCGCTTATTTGCTGAAAACATTTTCTTTACAATGCAATTTGTGGTGTGTACACTTAATTCGAGTTCATCAAACGACGACCAAATTTTCGAATCATCGCTAGGAGAGAGATCGTGCAAAAATCACCGCGTATTGCCGTTATCGGGGCCGGACTGGGAGGTGCTGCTGCGGCATCGTTGCTGCATCAGGCTGGATTTAACGTCAGGCTGTATGAGCAGGCGCCGGTGTTTTCCCGCCTGGGCGCCGGTATCCATCTGGGGCCGAACGTGATGAAAGTGATGCGCAAGATCGGGATTGAAGACGCGCTTAATAGGACCGGCTCGCATCCCGATTTCTGGTATAGCCGCGACTGGAAGACGGGCGAGGAAATCGCCAAGATCCCGCTGGGCGACTATGCGCTGTCGCATTACGGTTCCAGCTACCTGACCGTGCATCGCGGCGATTTCCATGCCTTGATGATCGATGCGATTCCAGCCGGCGTGCTGGCGTACAACAAGCGCTTGAGCAAGGTGGAAGACCGCGGCGACGTGGTGCACCTGACGTTCACCGACGGCACTACCGAAGAAGCCGATATCGTGATCGGCGCCGATGGCATCAATTCCAAGATCCGCGATACCTTGCTCGGCGAGGAACCGCCAAAATACACCGGCTACGTCGGCCACCGCGCGGTGTTCCCGGTGTCCGGCGTCAAGGGTTTTACCCACGACCTGTGCACCAAGTGGTGGTCCGACGACCGCCATATGATGGTGTATTTCGTTACCGGCAAGAAAGACGAGATTTATTATGTGACCGGGGTGCCGGAAGCGACCTGGGATTTGAGCAAAAGCTGGGTGCCGAGCAGCCGCGATGAAATGCACGCCGCGTTCGACGGCTGGCACCACGGCGTGCAGTCATTGATCGATGCCAGCGAGAATGTCACCAAGTGGCCGCTGCTGGAGCGCGATCCATTGCCGCTCTGGAGCCGTGGCCGCCTGGTGCTGCTGGGCGATGCCTGCCACCCGATGAAGCCGCATATGGCGCAGGGTGCGGCGATGGCGATCGAGGATGCCGCGATGCTGACACGCTGTTTCCAGCAAGTCGGTCTGAGCGATTTCTCCAGCGCATTTGCGTTATACGAGGCGAATCGCGCCGAGCGTGCCAGCAAAGTACAACTGGTTTCGCACAACAACACCTGGTTGCGCGACAATGAAAATCCGGACTGGTGCTTCGGTTATGACGTTTTCAAGGTGCCGTTGGTCTGATACCTAAATCGCCGTTAAATTAAATAAGCCAGCAGAGCTTTTCAGAGACACGCCATGTCAGCGACACGCGCCTTTTCACTTGATGTCAATCACGCCCGACATACGCTGGACGTGGCGCCGGACGTGCCCTTGTTGTACGTACTGCGCAACGACCTCGGTTTAAACGGTCCCAAGTTCGGTTGCGGCCTGGGCGAGTGCGGCGCCTGTACCGTCTTGATCGACGGTGTGGCGGCGCGTTCCTGCGTGATTCCGGTAAAGGGTGTCGAAGGCCGCAAGATACTCACGCTGGAAGGCCTGGCTTGCGACGGGCGGCCCGATCCGGTGCAGCAAGCCTTCATTCAAGAACAGGCAGCGCAGTGCGGTTACTGCCTGAACGGCATGATCATGACCATCAAGGCACTGCTGCTGCGCCAGCCGGATCCGTCGGAACAAGAGATTCGCGCCGAACTGGAATTCAACCTGTGCCGCTGCGGCACGCATATCGAAATCCTGCGCGCGGCGCAACTCGCGGTCAAATTGACGGCCGCGGCAAGCCGGCAGGAGGGGGCCGCATGATGGGCAAGAACATGCGCCCCGGCTCGCCGTCCGCTGCGATGCCAACGGCTGGCGGCAGCGATATGCTGTTCGGCCGCGTGCTGCGTCCGCCGCTGACCGGTTGGGATGGCCAGCGCTACAACGGTGCGCGTCTGGAGCGGGTAGATGCGGCCTCGGTCAGCGATATCCCGGGTATCGTGAAAATCGTGGTGCAGGGCAATTTTGTCGGCGTGGTGGCGACGCACGATAAATATGCGCTGCAGGCGGTGGCCAGATTGCAGGTGACGTGGAAGCTGCCGCAACGCGCACTGCCATTCGGCCGCGCGGATAAAAACCAGCCGTCGGTGCCGCTCCGGCAAACGTTATTCGCACGCGGAGATGTGGCCGACGCAATGCAAAACGCCGTTGCGCTGGTGGAGCGGACCTATGCCTGGCCCGAGCTCCCTGACGCCACCGACGCAAGCGATCCTTCTTTATGGGCCATCGCGCATTGCAGCGCCAGAAACATCGCGGTCTGGGCGACCACCGCGGCGCCGCGCGTGTTGGCGGCGGAAATTGCAGCGTTGCTGGCACTCCCGCAAGCGGCCGTCAGTATCATTGCCGCTGCACCGGGTGCCGGCGCGCATCTTACTGGCGGCAACCATGCCGCCGCTGATGCGGCGTTGCTGTCGCATGCGGTCAGGAAAATGGTGCGGGTCCAACTGGATGCCGCGCAGGTACGCAGCCATCCACCCGGCACACATCACGATCTGGTCGCGCATGTCGCCGGCGCGCTGGATGCGGCAAGCAACATTGCCGCCTACACCTATACGACGACTGCCCGCAGCGGCGCAGGCCCAATGCCGACCCTGGCTTTATTGCTGACCGGCACCCGCCTGCCGGTCAGCGATGTGCAGGATAAGCCGGGGCTGGCGCCGGCGCTGCTGCCGCCGTATGCCTTTCCCAATCTGCATATCGTCAACACCGCTGTGGCAGAGGCCTGCGCCGGTGTGCTGCAGCAGCCGGCGCAGGCGCACGTCTTCGCCCATGAGTCGTATATGCATGAGGCCGCGCATCAGGCCGGCGCCGATCCGCTCGCATTTCGCTTGCGCCACCTGCAGGATGCACGCGGCGCGGCGTTGATTGAAACAGTGGCGCGGCAAGCCGGCTGGTGTGCGCAGGGCGATGCAAGCGCCGCGTCCACAGCCGACGGCATCCTGCGCGGGCGCGGCTTTGCCTACGCCAACGTGATCGAAAACGCCGGCGCCGACGAGCGGCGCAGCTGGTCGGCCTGGGTCGCCGATGTCGAGTACGATCAGCAATCGGGTGAGGTCAGCGTGACGCGGGTGGTGGTCGGACAAGACTTTGCCGACGCGGATCAGGTAGCGCCGCCACTGCAAGCCATTGAAAACCAACCGATCCAGGACGACGCCAGGCAAACCGTGCGCGGCTTGTTGCAACACGGCGCGTCGTTTGACAACTGGGGCACGGCCAAGTATGACCTTGCAACGCTGGCGGTATCGCCCTTGGCCCAGGTCCCTGCGGTGGAACTGGTCGGCGCATGCCCGACCGTGGCCGGGCCAACCCGGCTGGCCGCCGGCGGGGCGTTTGCGCTGCCTGCCGCTGCCGCGGTCGCGAATGCGATTTTCGATGCGACCGGCGTGCGCCTGCGTTCGCCGCCGTTCAGCGGTGAACGCATCAAGCTGGCACTGGCCGGGAATCGGCGCGCGCCCGGCAAGCGGCGCTACGGTGCATTGGGCGCTGCCGCCGCGACGTTAGCCGGCCTGGTTTTGCTGGCGTTGCCGTGGCGTTCGTCGATTGCACCGGTCGCGTCGCCGGACCCGACGTTGTATTCCGCGGCGACCATTGCGCGCGGCCGGCTGGTCGCAGCGGCAGGCGATTGCGTGGTCTGTCATACCGCGCCCAACGGCGTCCCGAATGCCGGCGGACTGGCGCTGGACACGCCATTTGGCACCATCTACAGCACCAACATCACGCCCGATGTGAAAACCGGTATCGGCAACTGGTCGTATGCCGCATTCGAACGTGCGATGCGCGAGGGCATTCATCGCGACGGCAAACATTTGTATCCCGCCTTTCCCTACACCGCATTCGCCAAAACCAGCGATGCCGATTTGCAGGCGCTGTACGGCTACCTGATGGCGCAGCCGCCGGTTGCGAGCGCAGCGCCCGCAACCAGGCTGGCCTTCCCCTACAATCTGCGGCCCCTGATGGCCGGCTGGAACCTGCTGTTCCACAAAGCGCAGGTGTACCAGGCGGACCCGGCCCGCTCGGCGCAATGGAATCGCGGCGCGTATCTGGCCGAAGGGCTGGGGCATTGCAGCGCCTGCCATACGCCGCGCAATCTGCTCGGCGCGGAAAAAGGCGGGCGCGCCTATCTGACCGGCGGCGTGGCGGAAGGATGGGAAGCGCCCGCGCTGACGGCATTGTCGACGGCGCCCATTCCCTGGAGCGAGACAGAGCTATTCAATTATCTGCGCACCGGCTACTCGCGGCTGCACGGTGTGGCGGCCGGCCCGATGGCGCCGGTGGTCACCGAGTTGACGCAATTGCCGGAAGACGATGTGCGCGCGATCGCCCATTACATCGCCTCGTTCAATCCACCCGCCGCGCCCGCGGCAGAGCACACCGAACTGGCTGCGCAGATGGAAAAAAACAGCCTGCTGCCGGCGCAAAATGTGTCGACGCTGGGCAAGAATCTGTATCAGGGCGCCTGTGCGGTGTGTCACCAGGCCGGCAGCGGACCGGCGCTATTCGGCGTCAAGCCTTCGCTCGCGCTGAATACCAATTTGCATAGCGCCACCCCGGACAACCTGGTGCAAGTGATTCTCAACGGGATCGCGGCACCGGCCAGCGCGGAGCTCGGTTACATGCCGGGGTTCAAGGATAGCTTTAACGATCGGCAGGTGGTCGAACTGGCGCGCTATTTGCGTGCACGTTTTGCCGCCGACAAACCGGCCTGGACCGGGATAGAGGACAGCGTGGCGCGGATACGGGCGCAGGCAACGGCGGAGCATTGATAAGAACTCGCAAGGCGGCAGCCGCGACGCGTGGCTGCTGCGGGATGGCAGGGTGTTTTAACAGTATCGGATCGCTTCACTAATCTCGTTTGACGGAAGGAATCATCATGACTTTGCGTACACGTTTTCTACGACATGCCATTGCTATCGCCGGCTTGACCGCCGCGGCAGGTGCAATGGCCCAGGCCACCATCAAAATAGGTGAAATCAATAGCTATAAGATGCAGCCGGCCTTTCTGGAGCCGTACAAGCACGGCTGGGAACTGGCGCTGGATGAAGTCAACCAGGCCGGCGGGGTGCTGGGCAAGAAGCTGGAAGTGGTGTCGCGCGACGACAACGGCAATCCCGGCGATTCGGTACGGGTGGCGGAAGAACTGGTGACGCGTGAGCAAGTCAGTTTGCTGTTTGGCGGTTTTCTGTCGAACACCGGTCTGGCGCTCACCGACTACGCCAAGCAGCGCAAGATATTTTTCCTGGCGGCAGAACCGTTGACCGACAAGATCGTCTGGCAAAACGGGAATAAATATACCTATCGCCTGCGCGCATCCACGTATATGCAAGTCGCGATGCTGGTCAAGGAAGCCGCCAAGCTGAAAAAGAAGCGCTGGGCCATCGTCTATCCGAATTATGAATACGGTCAATCCGCAGCGGCGACTTTCAAGAAGCTCTTGAAAGAAGCGCAACCGGACGTCCAGTTCGTCGCCGAGCAGGCGCCGCCGCTGGGCAAGGTCGATGCCGGTGCCGTCACCCAGGCGCTGGCCGATGCCAAGCCGGATGCGATCTTCAATGCACTGTTTGCTGCGGACCTTGGCAAATTCGTGCGCGAGGGCAACACTCGGGGCTTGTTTGAAGGCCGCGATGTGGTGTCGCTGTTGACCGGCGAGCCGGAATATCTCGATCCGTTGCGCGCCGAAGCACCGGCCAACTGGATCGTGACCGGTTACCCCTGGTATGCCTTGAACACCCCGGAACATAAGAAATTTGTGGAGGCGTATCGCAAGAAATACAACGACTATCCGCGCAACGGTTCGCTGGTCGGCTACTCGGCGCTGATGTCGGTTGCGGCCGGTTTGAAGAAGGCCGGGGCGGCCGATAGCGAGAAGCTGGCCGCGGCATTCAGCGGACTCAAAGTGGATACGCCGGTCGGGACGATCACTTATCGCGCGCAAGATCACCAGTCCACGATGGGCGCCTTCGTCGGACGCACCGGAATCAAGGACGGCAAAGGCGTGATGACCAGCTTTACGTATGTCGATGGGGCATCGGTACAACTGCCCGATGCGGAAGTAAAAAAACTGCGTCCGGCGGACTGACCGGTACGCGGGGATGCAAGCGATTTCCGGCTATGGAAGTGTGATCCTTCCCCGCCACCTTATGGGACTTAGTGTATGAATCTCTCAAGTTTGTTAGTGCAGTTGATCAACGGCCTGGCCGATGCATCAACCATGTTTCTGGTGGCGGCCGGGTTGTCGCTGATTTTCGGCGTGACCCGTATCGTCAATTTTGCGCATGGCTCGTTTTATATGCTGGGGATCTATATCGCCTATACCCTGGTCAGCCTGATCGGCGCCAGCGGAGTCGGCTTCTGGTCGGCGGTATTGCTGTCGGCGGCGGCGGTGGCGCTGCTCGGCGCGCTGGTGGAAATCGTCATTTTGCGGCGCATCTACCGGGCGCCGGAACTGTTCCAGTTGCTGGCCACATTCGCGCTGGTGCTGGTACTCAAGGATGCCGCCTTGTATATCTGGGGGCCGGAAGATTTGTTTGGGCCGCGCGCACCGGGCCTGGCCGGCTCGATCGAATTTCTTGGGCACCGGCTGCCGCAATACGATCTGGTCCTGATCCTGATCGGCCCGTTGGTGCTGGGCATCCTGTGGCTGATCCTGAATCGCACGCGCTGGGGCACGCTGATCCGTGCCGCGACCCAGGACCGGGAAATGGTAGGCGCGCTCGGCATCAATCAGTCATGGCTGTTTACCGGCGTGTTTGCGCTGGGCTGCTTCCTGGCCGGTCTGGGCGGCGCGCTGCAAGGGCCGCGGGTGCCGGCCAATCTGGCGCTGGATCTGGAAACCATCGGCAATGCGTTCGTGGTGGTCGTGGTGGGCGGCATGGGGTCGATCAGCGGCGCTTTCCTGGCCGCGCTGCTGATCGCTGAAATCAAGGCGCTCTGTATCGGCGTCGGCCAGATATCGCTGGGCGGGTTTGAAGTGTCCTTATCCAAGCTGACGCTGGTGGTCGAGTTTCTGGTGATGGCAGTGATCCTGGTGGTGCGCCCCTGGGGTTTGCTGGGACGGCCGCAGGCGGCGGCGCGCAGCAGCGGGCAGCCGGAGACGCCGTTGCGCCCGGCCACGCGATTGCTGCGCAAGCTCGGCTGGGTCGCGCTGGCCGGTCTGTTATTGGTGCCGTTGCTGTCCACCATGTTTCCCTACCTGACGGTGTTGCTGGTGGAAATCCTGATCGCGGTGCTGTTCGCCGCCAGCCTGCATTTCATCATGGGACCGGGCGGCATGCATTCCTTCGGTCATGCTGCTTATTTCGGACTGGGCGCTTACGGTGCGGCACTGGTGCTGACCAAACTGCATCTGCCGATGGAAGTGGCAATGATTGCCGGACCGCTGATTGCCGCGCTTGGGGCACTGCTGTTCGGCTGGTTTTGCGTGCGCCTGTCCGGCGTCTATCTGGCGATGCTGACGCTGGCGTTTTCGCAAATTGTGTGGGCCATCATTTATCAGTGGGATGCGTTTACCGGCGGCAGTAACGGCCTGCTAGGTATCTGGCCGGCGCCTTGGCTGGCGTCGCCCATCGCCTACTATTACCTGGCGCTGGGGCTTAGCGTGGTGGGAGTCTGGCTGTTGCGGCGCATGCTGTTTTCGCCGTTCGGCTATGCCATGCGGGCCGGCCGCGATTCGATGTTGCGCGCCGATGCCATCGGCATCAATGTGAAACGGGTGCAATGGATGGCGTTCGTGCTGGCGGGTCTGTTTTGCGGCGTTGCCGGGGTGCTGTTCGCCTTTTCCAAAGGCAGCATTTCGCCGGAAGCGATCAGCGTCGGCCGTTCCGTCGATGGCCTGGTGATGGTGATGCTGGGCGGCGTGCAAACCTTGCTGGGGCCGGTGGTCGGCGCCGCCGTATTTACCTGGCTGCAGGATACCGTCGCCAGGGAAACCGATTATTGGCGCGCGCTTCTGGGCATGACGATTCTGTTGCTGGTATTGCTGTTCCCGGCCGGTATCGTGGGCTTTTTCCAGAGATATTTTGAGCGAGATAAAGATAGCGATGCTCCAGAGCAAGCGGCGTCGTCCGGCAAGGAGGCAGTATGAGTCTGCTCCAGGTAAATAACATCAGTAAGGCGTTTGGCGGCGTCAAAGCGGTAAATGGCGTGTCGTTCGATTTGCCCAGCGGCCAGTTGCTGGCCTTGCTGGGGCCGAACGGGGCCGGCAAATCGACCTGCTTCAATATCCTGAACGGCCAGTATCGTCCGGACACCGGCTCCATCAAGTTCGACGGCCACGATATCGGCCATATGAAACCGCGCGACATCTGGCGTCTCGGTGTTGGCCGCACGTTTCAGATTTCCGCCACCTTCGGTTCGATGAGCGTCGTCGAAAACGTGCAAATGACCTTGATGTCGCGCGAGCGCAAGCTGTTCCAGCTATGGCGTCCGGCGGCTTCTTTCTATCGCGATGAAGCGATGCAATTGCTGGAGCAGGTCGGCATGGCAACCCAGGCGCAACGTCCTTGCGGCGTGCTGGCATATGGCGACGTCAAGCGTGTGGAACTCGCGATCGCACTGGCGAATCGTCCCAAGCTGTTGCTGATGGATGAGCCGACCGCCGGCATGGCGCCGAAAGAACGCAACGCGCTGATGGCGCTGACCAAGCAATTGGTGGTTGAGCGCAATCTGTCGGTGTTATTTACCGAGCACAGCATGGATGTGGTGTTCGCTTTCGCCGACCGCATGATCGTGCTGGCACGCGGACAGTTGATCGCGGAAGGCGACGGCGAGACCATCCGCAATCATCCCAAAGTGCAGGAAGTGTATTTCGGCAGCGGTAAAACGTTTGAAAACAAGGCATCCGCCGACCAAGAGGAGGGCGCTGTATGAAGTCCGGTAACGATATTTTGTTGAAGGTCGCTGGCCTCAACGCATTTTACGGGCGCGCCCATATCCTGTTCGACGTCGGTCTGGAAGTGCGGCGCGGTGAAGTCGTGGCGTTGATGGGACGCAACGGCGCCGGCAAATCGACCACCATGAAGGCCGTGATGGGCTTGCTCGACCGCACCCGCGGCGATGTGCATTTTCGCGGTGCGGATATCGGCCGTTCCAAGCCGTATGAGATTTCCCGCATGGGGATGGGCTTTGTGCCGGAAGACCGGCGCGTTTTTGCCGATTTGACAGTGCTTGAAAATCTCGAAGTCGGGCGTCAGCCGCAGCGCCCGGGCGCGGTCGAATGGACCCCGCAAAAGCTGTTCGCGCTGTTCCCGAACCTGGGCGAAATGCCGCAACGGCCGGGCGGCCAGATGAGCGGCGGCGAACAGCAAATGCTGACCGTATCGCGCACGCTGATGGGCAATCCCTACCTGGTCTTGCTGGATGAGCCGTCGGAAGGGGTGGCGCCGGTGATCGTCGAACAGATGGCGAACATGATCATGACCCTGAAGCGGGAAGGCATGGCGATTCTATTGTCGGAACAGAATCTGCACTTCGCCGAACTGGTCAGCGATCGCGCCTACGTGCTGGAAAACGGGCATATCCGGTATCAGGGCACGATGGCGCAATTGGCGGCCGATGATGCGGTGCGCCGGGCGTATCTTTCGGTGTAAGAAGTTCGCTGGTTTTTCCGTATCCGTCCGGCTTGCTTGCGGCTGTCAGCCATGTCGAAAATCCGGCTTGAAAGGATTGTATGAAACGCTGCGACCGGCCGCATACGATCTACTGCCTTGATCCGTCATGCGGGCAAGCCGCCAGTTTATGCGCGTCGCAGGGCAACGAAAAAAATCGCGCCCTGACCCAGTTTTCCCTCAGCCCAGACCCGACCATCAAGTCGATGGATAATACGCTGCACGGTTGCGAGGCCGACGCCGTTGCCCTCGAATTCGTCGTCCCGGTGAAGGCGCTGGAAAACGCAGAACAGCTTGTCTTCCAGACTGGGATCGAAGCCCGCACCATTGTCTTTCACGACCACAATCATCTCATCGCCCTTACCGGGCAGAGATTTAATCTCGATGATCGGGTGGTCACGCTTACGGCTAAACTTCACCGCATTGGAGAGCAGGTTCGTGAAAACCACCTGCAATAGCGTTGCGTCCCCCCGCACTGTCGGCAGGCTGCCTAATTGCCATTCGGCATCTTCTCCGCCCAAGGGCTCACATTCCTTGCGCGCCGCTTCGATAATGCCGTTCAGATCGACGGCTTGCCGATTCATCTTAAGACGGTCTGTGTGCGCCAAAATGAGCAAGTCATCCACCAATTTGCCCATTTTGCTGACCGACTGGATAATGATGTCGAAATAGTGGGCGTCTGTGGTATCAAGACCATTAGGACTCTTAAGATCCTCCTGGAGAAACTGCGAGAAGGCACCGATGCGGCGCAGAGGGGCTCTCAGATCGTGGGCCACTGAATAGCTGAAAGCGTCAAGTTCCTTGTTTGCGGCCTCAAGTTGTGCAGTGCGCTGTTCCAGTGCACTGTTGGCTTTGCGCAGCTCGTTTTCTGCCTGAATGCGCCGGCTCACTTCATTTTGTAATTCCTGGTTGGCACGCCTAAGCAGTTCAGGGCTTGGGATGGCGAGCGCCTGGGGTATCAGCGGCCACAGTAGGACCGCCGTCATGACGGAAGCACTTGCCGTGAGCACCTTCATTCCCGCGTCAGCCCAGTAATTGGGCATCCATATGTTCCAGATCGCAAAGATGTGGGTAGTACCGCAAGCCATCACAAAGACGCCGAACATCACGAAAATCCAGCGGAACGGGAGATCCGGCCGCTTCTGCGCGAAGTACCACAGTGCGACCGGGATCGAGTAATAGGAGGCGGCGATGATGGAGTCAGCTATTACATAGCTCCAAAGCAATGATGGGGTCCAGAGAAAACAATGACCGTGCGGCATGAAACCGCTCGTCTCGAAGTAAGAAGAAAGGGTATCCAGCATGCTTGCCTCCCGCTTTATTCACTCGGATGCGACGCTCCCGTACGGCTCTGTCTGTTTCCGTGTGGAAACTTAGCGTGTTTGAAAACGATTGTCAATCCCTGTAGATAATGGTGATCTGCGATTTCTTGGCACGTCGTGAAACGAGGTATCTGTTTCCTGCCGCACTGCGCCATTCGCGCTTCCCAAGAGCGAAAGCTCGACAGGTGTCAGCCTCCGTGGCGGTAGGTGTCTGGCCCATGCGGCGCAGCCTTGAACTCCGCCAGCGACTCGGCCTGCGACGAGAACTTGCGCAGCGTTGGATAGTTGGCTGCATCGACAACGTCGGGCAGCATCATTTGCGTGAAGTGCCACGCGACCGCCATGCTCACACCGGCTTGATCGATGGCAGCGCTGCTAACGGCGGGCGGCCTTCGATCCAGTTCGGCTTCGAGCGCCTCATAGGCCGCGAGGAGTTGGCCGGTTACGCGGGAAACCCAGGGTTCGTGGCGCTTCTCGGCAGGCCGCAGGTTCCGTTCGTAGACGATCTGCACGCTCTTCTCGCACGCGGCCAGGGCCAGCCCGATGGCCCGCAGCGCGTGCCGACGCTCGCTGATGCCGGCGGGCATGAGGCTCTTGCGCGAAGCGGCGAGCGCCTCGGCGTACTCCAGGATCAGCGTTGAATCCATGAGGACTTCGCCGTCGTCGCAGATGAGCGATGGCGCCTTGACGACAGGATTGATTTGCTGAAACTGCGTGAATGTGCTGAAGACCGAGATGGAACGATGCTCGAAGCGCAGATCCAGAAGCTGCAACGAGATCGCGACGCGGCGCACGTAAGGCGAATCGAGCATTCCGATGAGTTGCATGGGTTCTCCTTTTTGGACTGGAACAATGAATAATGCCGACAAAGATTATGCCAACATATTCTATTGATTGCCAACGGCTTCCGTGCGTCGACGTCCATATAACAGCCCCCAATATATCGTCCGGGACAGGTAAGTTTCGTTGACGTCTCAGCGCGGCTTCAATGCCTTAACCATTGCGTCGGCCAACAACGCATGCGTGTGCCGCGTCGGGTGGTACTCATCCCACCACAGATGCGCATCAGGATTAGCGCAGGCGGGAGCAGGCTTGGGCAGCGTCACCTGGCAAGGCGTTTGCACATCGGAAATGCCATTCTGCTTCGAATTGGCTGCGATCTGCTGCATGGCCCTGCTCCATTCGAAGTAAGTCAGTTTGACGTCCGCAAGGCGGCCGATGCCGCCCAATGCACGCGGCAACTCATCGTCGTATCTCTGCGCGAACGCCTTTGCGGTGGCGACCGCCCGAGCAGCCGTAAATACTGCCGGTACATTGCTGAGCCAATATGACTTCGACACCATGATGTTGCGCGCCCCAGCTGACACCAATTGTTCCACGGCGTACCTTGTGTTCGCCACAGCGCGCTCGGCAAGCCGTTCCGGAGTTTCAGTACGCGAGAAATCGCCCATCTGGAAGTAGTCGTTCGCCGATGCCGAAACGAAGTACAGCGCGCGCGGATTCGCGGGCTTGCCGCCGAGGCTCTCGGTAAACGCTCGCACCTGACCAAGCAGCCCGGTGTCGCGGAAGTAGTCTAGCCACGCATAATAATTGCCATCGCCGCTCTTCGCACCGCCCATCGCGTAATCGGTGATTTCGACATCCAGCTTCTTCGCCAGATCCTCTACGGCGGTGGCGCCGTTAGACCAGCGGCCCTTCCAATATAGGTTCGCCTCGGGAGCGGCTGGCAAAACCACTGCCTCGGGAATTTTCGCTGCGACGGTCTGTTGCGCGAGATGTAGCAGGGCGCCGTTGTCCGAATAGCTATCGCCAAATGCATAGACATGGTCGTAGGCTGCGCCAGCCGCATGTACTGTACCGGGCGTTACGGACACGCCCACGACTGCCGCCGCAAACGACATGGTGAGAAGGCCTGGCATCCTGGATGCGAAGTGGCGTTTGAACATTTCATTCTCCGAAGCAGTGAGGGCAACCAGCCGAGCGTACTTTGCCGTCAGTACCTGCGCCTGCAACCACGCGACGCTGATTTTCTCGGTTGCGACAGACGAGTTTTAATCGGACGTGAAATCCACTATCCATTTGGATGGGTCAGCTCCGGCCAGCGGTATACTGCGCGACGCAGTGCACGAACGGATCCCAAATAAAGGAACGCAGAAGTGGAGCGAAACATAGGAACATTGATTGAGACGGAGCGCTTGATACTTGACGCGCTTAGTCAAAAAGACGCAAAGGCTCTCTATGAACATCGTGGCGATCCGGAGGTGGCCAGGTATCAAGGCTGGCAACCTGCCAGCGTCAAAGAGACGGTCGATTTCATTTCCGGGCAGTTGAACATAAAATTCGGCCAGGCCTGTGAATGGTGTCAACTTGCCATCCGCCACAAGCAAACCGGCGAGTTGATCGGCGACTTCGGAGTACAGTTCCCGGCAACAACGGAGGATCCAATCGAGTTCGGTGTATCGCTCAGACCAGTTCATCAGCGCAAAGGATATGCACGCGAGGTCGTGGCGACCGCTATCAGCCTCGCTTTCCGGCAGTGGGGTTATCGCAGGTTGATCTGTTCAGTCGACCCTCGCAACACGGCGAGCGTGGCACTGTTCCGAGAGCTGGGCTTCCGTCAAGAGGCGCATCACGTGGAAAGCTATCATTTACGCGGAGAGTGGGTTGACGACGTGCTCTTCGCGCTGCTCGCCCGTGAGTGGTCCAGGGAGTTTGGCAACAACTAGAAGCTATAGGCGCCCATGAGGTCGACCGGCATTCGAGCATGCATTGCGGATGCCGGCGGTTTTGCGCAAGTCCTGATTGTTAAGCAGCGTCGGTTTGTGTCGATGGGTCGATAGCAACACTGCCGCTGCGGGTGGAAAAAATCGCCGCCGCGATCGCCAGCAAGACAATGCCGCAGCCGACCCATGGTGTGGCATCGAGCAAACCGTAGTTCACCACGCACCCGCCAACCGCCGTGCCCAGCGCAACTCCCACATGCATCGCCGACAGGTTGAGGCTGACGCTGACGTCGGCATTTTTGCGGTCGCTCTGGATCAGGTAATTTTGTACCACCGGCGTGATAGTCCAGCTCAGGCAAGCCCATAACATCATGAACGGGACAAACAGGAATACCGAGCCACCGGTAAACAGCAACATCGACATTGTCAGCAGATAGAGCGACGGACTGAGTATCAGCGCCTGCGTTGCCCCGACCCGATCCGATACCCAGCCGCCGAGATAAGCACCCACTACGCCAGCGATGCCGAACAGCATAAACAGCAAACTGATCGACGCCAGGCTGATGCCGAGCTTCGCCTGGGCATACGGCGTCAGATAAGCGAACAGCGTGAAATGACCGCCGATCATCAGGATCGAGATCATTTGTCCGCTGAGCATTTTGCTTTGCCGGATATGCCGCCAGTAGCTGATCATGGGGATCGCCGCAGCGGGGGCCAGCTTCGGCAGCATCATGTTGATCGCGACCAGTAAGGGTACCGACAGCGCGGCCAGCGCATAAAATATCGCGCGCCAGCCCCAGATATCGCATACCTGCAAGCCGACCGGAATCCCCAGCACCAGGGATCCGCTGATGCCCATGAACACAATGCCGATGGCACGCCCTTTATGGGTTGGCGCCACGATCCTGGTCGCAATGGTCGTCGCCAGCAGGCAAATCAACGCGCAGCTCATCGCCATGCACATTCTGGCAAAAAACAGCTGCAGATAACTACCGCTCAATGCGGCCAGCAGATTGCTGAGCCCGAAGACAGCGACGGCAAAGGCGAGAAGAGTTCTGCGCTCGATGCGGGCCGTGAATGCCAGCAGCAGCGGCGCGGTCAGCGCAAAGGTGATAGAGAAAATGCTGGTTAATTGCCCCGCCGCCCCGACCGACACCTGTAAGTCTTGCGCAACGACAGGGAGGATGCCGATGAAAATATTTTCATCAATGGCGGCAATGAACGCCGTTAACGCGAGAAGGTAGACCTGTATGCCCATGGCGAATCCGATACTGATCATCTCGGCATGTGCTTGACAGCCATGACCGAGCAATGCAAAGAATCGGGTTTCGTAGTGCGGCTTCGGTTATCCCAGCGAACGTTGACTGTAGTGGAAGCAAGTTAAAAAGGCAAGCGTGAGGCAATTGGCGGGGAGGCGCTTCGCTTTGGAAAACCTGAGTATGCAGGTCCGTTGCCTAACATATGAATAGTGCCTATTCCTGCAAATTCAGAAAGGAGGGTGTTCTCAAACCTACGTCGCAGAAGTCCTATTAAGGTTTTGCTTAGGTTTTGCACTTGCAAATGAGAATGATTGTCACCTATCATGATTCCATGATGCACTTGTGCTAGCATCTCGTTCGTGCAAGTCACACCCCATTCGTCCGCGCAGTTTTTCATCTCAACGCGCCCCTTATCTTAGCCAGCCGCATCTTAGCGTAGCCAGCCAATAAGCATTTGTTTATTGACTTTGGAGTACGCTTTGTCCACTTCCTCACCTCGGCTTGCCCTATCGGAGTTAGCCACCGCCACACGCTTGCTGGCCTTGCTTGCGGCAGTCACATCTTTGCCTGCATCAGCACAACCGGCACACATTGACAGCCCAGCCGCCACACCGTTATCAGCGGGTTACAACCCGGATCACGCACTCGAAGAAATCTCGGTGACGGCAACCCGATCCGAGACGCCGTTGGCGCGCACGCCCAGCAGTATCTCGGTAATCAATGCCGCCACCATCGAAGAGCAGCAAGCCAGGGACGTCAAGGATTTGCTGCGTTACGAACCCGGCGTGACGGTGCGGCGCGGTCCTTATCGTCCGTCCTCCGCAGCCAGCGGCGGCGGACGTGGCGGCAATGAAGGCATCAACATTCGCGGGCTGGAAGGGAATCGCATCCTGTTGATGGAAGACGGCATTCGGCTGCCAAGCGCATTTTCATTCGGGCCGCTGGAGGCGGGGCGCGGTGATTATGGCGAGATGGATCTGTACAAGCGGGTCGAAATTCTGCGCGGCCCGGCCTCGACAATGTATGGCAGCGACGGCCTGACCGGCGCGGTGAATTTCATCACAAAAGATCCCGCCGATTTCCTGGATATTTTTCACGCAACGACTTACTTCTCGATCAAGCCATCCTACGATTCGATGGATGGCAGCGTCTCCACCACGGCAGTGGCGGCGCTTGGCGGCGAACGCTTTGACGCCATGTTGATTGCGAATAAACGGCATGGCCATGAAGTAAAAACCCAGGGCCGGCGCAACATCGCCGGCCCGGATCGCGACACCGCCAATCCTCAGGATAGCGATAGCAACTCCTTGCTTGGCAAGCTGGTGTTCAAGGCGAGTCCGCGCGACAAGTTGACGCTGACGCTTGAACATCACGAAAAAAAGACCGTCTCCGATGTCTTATCCGCCATCACGCCGACAACCTTGGGACTGAACGCCGACGACAGGGTGGAGCGGAATCGCTACAGCCTCGACTACGATTTCAAGGGCAGCCAGGAAAACGGCAGCCGCCTGTTCCAGAAGGCGCATGCGCAGCTGTATTTTCAGGATGCCGGCAATCGTCAGTATTCTTACGAAAAACGCACTCCAGCCGTCGATCGCAGCCGCGACAACACCTATCGCGAAAATACTCTTGGTGGTTCGGCGCAAGCTGAAAGCGGGTTCGATACGGGCAGCCTGCTACACAAGCTGGTGGCCGGTTTCGATACCAGCATGGCGCGCATCACGGGCTTGCGTAACGGCGCTATCCCCGGCTCCGGCCAGGAACCGTTCCCGAACAAGGCCTTTCCCGATACCGACTACGCTCTATTCGGCGCTTTTCTGCAAGATGAAATCCGGTTCGCGCCGCATGGCGTTCTGACCTTGATTCCCGGCGTACGCTTCGATGCCTATCGGCTGACCCCCAAAACGGACGACCCGGCCTACACCGGCAACCCAACCGCCTCCAGCGGACACGCCGTCTCGCCAAGACTGGCTTTAATGCTTGAAATCAATCCGGCGCTCATACCCTACATGCAATATGCACGGGGTTTCCGCACGCCGACGCCGGACCAGGTAAATAATAGCTTCGGCAACCCGATGCACGGCTACGTCACCATCGGCAATCCCGATCTCAAGCCTGAAACCAGCGACACGATTGAACTTGGATTGCGCGGCAAGATCGGCGCCGCGGGCAACCACGTGCTGCGCTATAGCACGGCCGCATTTGCCGGACGCTATCGCAGCTTCATCTCGCAAGAACGCATCAGCGGCAGCGGTCGCCCCTATGACGATCCATTCATCATCCAATATGTCAACCGCGGCAACGCCCGCATCAGCGGACTGGAAGCGCGGCTCGACTGGCAATTTGCCAACGGTCTCGGCGTCAAGGCGGGTATGGCGTACGCCAAGGGCAGCACCGAGTCCGATGGGGTCAGCAAACCGCTCGACAGTATCAATCCCTTCATGGCGGTGCTCGGCCTGCGTTACGAGCCCGGCGCACGCTGGCATGCCCAAGCCGATGTCAGCTATCAGGCAGGCAAGCGCCGCAGCGACATGTCGAAACCGGCCGATTTCGCACCATCCGCTGCCGCCATCGCTGACCTGCGCGCCGGCTACCACATCAACAAATACGCGACGCTGTACGCCGGGGTCAGCAACTTGTTCGACAACAAATACTGGAACTGGTCAGACGTTCGTGGTCTGACAGACAGTTCCACCGTCAAGGATGCCTACACGGCCCCCGGCCGCAGCTTCAATGTCGGCCTGAAATTGCAATACTAAAAAGGAGAACGCCCATGCCTGCCGCAATCCCATCAAACCAGACTATGCAAACCAGTCTGCAGCAGCACCCGCAACAATTGCGCACAGCTTTCCTGCGCGCGAAAACCGAACAAAACTTGCGCAACCGCGATGCTGCGGCTGCCGTCGGTGTATCCGAAGGCGAAGCACTCGCTGCCTGTATCGGCACCGACGTGATCCGCTTGCAGCCGGACTTCATCCCGCTCTTCGAAGAAGTCCCGCAACTCGGCCCGGTCATGGCGCTGACCCGGAATGACAGCGCGGTACATGAAAAAGACGGCAGCTATCAAAACATGCGCCACGAGGGTCATGTCGGCCTCGCGCTAAGCCCGGTAATCGACTTGCGCATCTTTTATAAACAATGGCGCTTCGGCTGCGCAGTAATCGAACCAACGCCACGCGGCACGCAAAAGAGTCTGCAGTTTTTCGATCGGCACGGCAGCGCCGTACATAAAGTATTTTTGCGTGAACACAGCCATCACGCAGCCTTCGCTGCGTTGGTCGCGCGCTGGCGCGATGCCGATCAGCAACCCGGGATCAGAGTAGAACAAAAACCGCCTGCGACTGCCGAAACACCGGACCTTGAGATTGATGTCGCTGGTTTTCGGGCTGCCTGGAGCGGCATGACAGATACCCACCAATTCTTTGACCTGTTGCGCGATTTCGGTGTCAGACGCCCGCAGGCATTGCGTCTGGCAGCGCCGCAATATGCGCGCCAGGTGCACAACGACGCCCTGAAAAACATATTGGAAGACGCCGCCGCGAGCGCTTTGCCCATCATGGTGTTCGTTGGTAATGCGGGCATGATTCAAATCCATTCCGGCCCGGTCGCCAACATCAAGGTCATGGGACCGTGGATCAATGTGCTGGATCCGGGATTCAATCTGCATCTGCGTGAAGACCATATCGCCAGCAGTTGGGTCGTCAGCAAGCCAACCAGCGATGGCGAGGTCACCTCCCTGGAATTGTTTGACCGTGAAGGCCAGACAATCGCCATGCTATTCGGTGTGCGGAAACCGGGTCAGGCCGAATTGCCGGCATGGCGTCAAGCCGCGACACAACTGCCTGCGATGGGTGAAAAATGATGGCGCCATTCTTCAGTACACGCCGCCGCTTGATGCTGACCGGTCTGGCAAGCGGCGCTGCGACACTGCTGCCGTTAATGGCGGCATCGGCAAGCGCTGCTGCACGGACAAAAATGGCGCGAGGGCCGGCGCAAGCGCGCCGCGTCGCCGTCGCTGGCGGGGCGATCACCGAAGTGGTCTACGCACTCGATGCGGAAGCCATGCTGGTCGGTGCCGATACCACCAGCACCTATCCGGCCGCTGCGCAAGGATTGGCAAAGATAGGCTACCAACGCGCGCTCTCGGCCGAAGGCGTGCTGTCGCTGCATCCGGATTTACTGCTGGCGACGGCTGAAGCGGGTCCGCCTACGGCACTGGCGCAGATCGCCGCTGCCGGCGTGCAGGTGATCAGGCTCGGTGCGCGCCACGATGTCCAGGCCGTGCGCGACCGCATCCGCGGCGCGGCAGCCGCACTCGATCTGTCCTCACGCGGCGACAGTCTGCTGCAACGCTTCGATATGGAATGGGAGCAAGCGTTGGCGACAATCCAGCGCCAGCGTCAGGCGCACCCGCCGCGGGTGATGTTCATCCTCAGTCATGGCGGCACCCAAGCCATGGTAGCCGGGCGCGATACGGCGGCCGATGCCATGATCCGCTACGCCGGCGCGCGCAATGCGCTTGGCGGCGAAGGCGGGCGGGGTGGTTTCTCGGGCTACAAGCCACTCAGCGCCGAAAGCGCGGTGCTGGCGGCACCCGATGTGCTGATGATCACCAGTGAAGGATTGGCTGCCATCGGCGGCATCGCCAAACTCATCGGCACGCCTGGCATCGCGCTCACTCCGGCGGCCAGGAAGCGGCGCGTCGTGGCCGATATGGATGCGTTGTTTTTGCTGGGTTTCGGGCCGCGTTTGCCGCAGGCATTAACCAGGCTGTCCGCGCAACTGCATAGCTAAACATTGCCAATCTTCTAAAGCTGCCAGCAGAGTCTTCATGCCATCTTCGCTTTCTCTTCCAGGTATCCAGCCTATGCCACTGCCGGCCACGCATAGTCAACGCCGCCGCCTGATCCTGATCGGCCTGCTGCTTCTGCTGTGCATCAGCGCGCTGCTGTGCGCTGCGCTCGGCGCGTACCGCATTGCTCCCATGCAGATTCCACGGCTGCTTTGGCCCGGTGCCGAACTCAGTCAGGCCGAAACGCAGGCGCGCGCAGTGCTACGGGATATCCGCCTGCCGCGTGTGCTGTTGGCGCTGCTGGTGGGTTGTGGCTTCGGTGCGGCCGGCAGCGCGATGCAAGCCTTGTTTCGCAATCCGCTCGCCGACCCTGGCTTGATCGGCGTTTCCAGCGGCGCGGCGCTCGGTGCGGCGCTGACCATCGTATTGGGCACCGCACTTTGGCCGGCTGCCTTGCTGTTCAGCGGCATTTATGCCCCCATGCTGGCGGCCTTCGCCGGTGCTTTGGCGGTCGCCATGCTGGTGTACAAAATTGCCGCAAGCCGCGGTCGATTGGCATTGCCGCTATTGCTGCTGGCCGGCATCGCGATTAACGCGGTGACGGGCGCCGCCATCGGCTTGCTGACGTATATCGCCAGCGACGATCAATTACGCACACTGACGTTCTGGAATCTGGGTAGCCTGGCCGGTGCGGAATGGTCATTGCTGACTGTCGCCATACCGGTCGTTTGCATCAGTGTCGCTCTGTTGGCACGGCATTCCGCAGCACTCAATGCAATGTTGCTGGGGGAAGCAGAAGCGCAGCATCTGGGCGTGCCGGTACAGGCCATCAAGCGCCAGGTGCTGATCGCCAGCGCAGTCTGCATAGGTGCTTTGGTCGCCTGCACCGGCACCATCGGCTTTATCGGGCTGGTAGCGCCGCACTGCATCCGCCTTGCTTGCGGCCCCGATCAACGCATAGTGCTGCCCGGTGCCGCCCTGTTCGGGGCCATCCTGACATTGCTTGCCGATCTGGCGGCGCGTACCGTCGCCGCACCGGCAGAGATGCCGCTGGGAATATTGACGGCGCTGTTGGGCGGACCGTTCTTCCTGGCGTTGTTGTGGCGTCGGCGCGGTCAGCTTGGCTTGTAATGGGCATTTAAAAAAATATAAAGGATAACCATCACCATGCTGATCGCCCATCAACTCTCGGTACGACGCGGGAATCAAACCATCTTGCGCGACCTGACATTGCGTATCGCGCCGGGCCAGATCGTTGCACTGTTAGGACGCAACGGTGCCGGGAAAAGCACTTTGCTAAAAGCGATGTCAGGTGAATTTCATGCGCCACGACAAAGGAGTGGCGCACAGCTGGAGGGCAAGATCACGCTCAACGACATACCGCTCGACGCGATGACCTCACAAGCGTTGGCACTGACACGCGCGGTATTGCCGCAAAGCATACAGTTGGCATTTCCGTTTACGGCGATGGAAATAGTACTGCTGGGACGTTATCCGCACGGTGGCGGTAACAGCATGGCGAATCGCATGGTCGCAGCGGAAGCGCTGACGCTGGCAGGCGCCGCCGCGCTGGCAGAACGCGATGTCACCACCTTGTCGGGAGGTGAATTGGCAAGAGTGCAGTTTGCGCGCGTATTGGCACAATTGCGGCCGACGCAGAAGCCATCGCAGGCGTTACAGCCTGCACCGCGTTACTTATTATTGGATGAACCAACCGCCGCGCTGGATCTCGCACATCAACATCACATGCTGACGACACTGCGACAGCTGGCTGGTGCATGGAATATTGGTGTTCTGGCGATCATGCATGATCCGAATCTGGCGGCGCGTTATGCGGATCAGCTGGCATGGCTGGCGCATGGCACGCTGTTGGCGCAAGACACGCCGGGCGTCAGCATGACGCCAGCGCTGGTGCAAGCCTGTCTCGGGATCGAGGTTGAAGTGATACGGCAATCCGGCAAACCGCCATTTGCGATGGCTTGCCAGCTGCAATCATCGCTCTCCCGCTACTAAATCACACAATTGCTCTGTCAGGTCAAGCGCTCTTCCTGTCGAACCTGGTAGCCTCTTCCGAACCGCCGGTGGCATTGCCTTTGCTGTAGGAATGTGCGCCGACGCCAGCCAGCTTGCCGCCCTGGACGATCAGGTACTCGTCACGGATTGGCCGGTCTTCGAAATAGCACTCCAGAATCTCGCGTGTGCCGGCCGCATAGCGCGTCTGTGCCGAAAGGCTGGTGCCGGAGATGTGCGGCGTCATGCCGTGATGCGGCATGGTGCGCCACGGATGGTCGTTCGGCGCCGGTTGCGGGAACCAGACATCGCCGGCATAGCCTGCCAGCTGTCCGCTCTCCAGGGCGTGCACGATGGCATCGCGGTCGCACAGCTTGCCGCGTGCCGTGTTGATCAGGTAGGCGCCGCGTTTGAAGTTCTTCAGCGTCGTTTCATTGATCATGTGTTCGGTTTCCGGATGCAGCGGGCAGTTCAACGTCACGACGTCGCACACTTTGGCCAGGCTTTCCAGGCTGGTGTGATAAGTCAGGTTGAGCTCCTTCTCGACCGATTCAGGCAGGCGGTGGCGGTCCAGATAGTGCAGTTTGACGTCGAAGGGCTTGAGCAGGCGCAACACGCGCAGGCCGATGCGGCCGGCGGCCACGGTGCCGACGTTCATGGCTTCCAGGTCGTAGGAGCGTGCCACGCAATCGGCAATGTTCCAGCCGCCGTTGACTACCCAGTTGTAGGACGGAATGTAGTTGCGCACCTGCGCCAGGATCATCATCACCACATGTTCGGCCACGCTGTTGCTGTTACTGTAAGTCACTTCGGTCACGGTAATGCCGCGCTCCATCGCCGCCTGCAGGTCGGTGTGGTCAGAGCCTATGCCGGCGGTCACGATCATCTTGAGCTTCTTGGCCTTGGCGATGCGCTCGGCCGTCATATAGGCCGGCCAGAATGGCTGCGAAATGACGATTTCTGCGTCATGCAGTTCGCGATCCAGCACGCTGTCGGCGCCATCCTTGCTGGAGGTCACCACCAGTTGATGTCCTTGGGATTCCAGATACTTGCGCAAACCAAGTTCGCCTGAAACGCTGCCCAGCAACGCGCCTGGCTTGAAGTCGATGCCCTTCGGCGTGGGCAATGTTTGGCCGTCAGGGTAACGCTCCGGCTGCGGCAGATCGTCGCGCGCGTAGGTTTTCGGATAGCCGGTGACCGGGTCATCGTACAGAACACAGATAATCTTTGCCATTTGAATCCTCCTGGATGGTTGAATTGCAGGGCGAAATGGTTTTATTGTCGCCCTGAGCCAAAGAATTGGCGCATCGTTGCGACCGCTCTGCTTTATCAATGTAGAAAGATGCAGCAGGCAGGCCGTGAGGAGGATTCTGCGCAATTCGAACCGGATTTCCCAATACCGAAGGGCAATAGTTCAATAGCTGCCGCTTATCAAACTATCGAATCGTGCCTGTAGCGGCACTTTCAAAGCCATTTCCAATGCTGCCGCTGTCACCGGCGGATATGGATTTTGCCGGCGCACCACCAGGCCGATTTCTCGCGACAGCGAAGGCGTGATCGGCACAACGGATATTTCCTGCCGCAGTTCAATCAAGCTCAACACACTGTGCGGCACTACCGCACATAAGTCGCTGCAGCGCAGCTGGGCATACAGCGCAAAGATGGAATCGGTCTCGACCCGAATCCGTGGCGTCGCGCCGGCGCGCCGAAATGCCGCATCAATCATCCGGCGGCTCTGCATGTTGGCAGTCAACAAGCACAAAGGCAACTCCGCGACCTCATTCCAGCTTAGCGATTGCCTGCCTTGGAAAATCGCCTCATCGCGTGCCACCAGCACATAGCGCTCCACAAACAAGGGATGTGTCTGGAAGCCGGCCAGGGACTTTTCGTCAAGGAAGGTAAGGCCGATATCAAGGTCACAATTGTCCAGGCGCCGCACAATCTCGTCTGAAGACAGCGACAGGACCGTCACTTTGATCTCGCTATATTCTTCCTGGCAAGGCGCAGTCAGAAACGGCACCACCGGCATGGTGGTCGGGATCGCTCCGATGCGTAATGTTCCTGACAGGTTTTTGTGTGCGTTCACCGTCTCCTGGCGCATCGCTTCGTAGCTGGAAAGTAAATGCTGCGCCCATCCCACCACCCGCTCGCCTTCTGCGGTCAATCCCTCATAGTTCCTGCCGCGGCGGACCAGATTGAGTTCCAACTCCTTTTCCAGATTACGGATGGCGGTGGAGAGGGCCGGTTGCGAGACGTGGCATGCTTCGGCCGCACGCGAGAAATGACCCAGCTCTGCCAGGCTAACCAAATACTTAAGCTGTCTTATAAACATAGCGCCCGCAAAATAATAGAAATTCGAAAATCTGACTCTTTGCGCTTACCTTCCGAATGATCGCAATATCAAACCGGCTTGCGGGGGAAGCTTCGAGCGCCGTAACTCAATAAACATCTCGCACATAGCGCTTCTCTTTGGCCAGGCGACTCACATACTCCGAGGCCTTTTCTTCGGTCATGCCGCCATGCCGGGCGACAACCGATTTGAGCGCCGCATCGACATCCCTGGCCATGCGGCTGGCGTCACCGCAGACATAGAAATGGGCGCCGGCCTCCAGCCAGGTCCACAGTTCCGCGCCTTGCTCGCGCATTCGGTCCTGCACGTAAATTTTTTCGGCTTGATCGCGCGAGAAAGCCAGATCGAGCCGCGTCAGCAGCCCGGTCTTGCGCATGTCTTCCAACTCTTCGCGGTAGTAGAAATCCGTGGCGGCACGCTGTTCGCCAAAAAACAGCCAGTTGCGGCCGCTATCGCCCCGCGCACGCCGCTCATGCAAAAAGCCGCGAAACGGTGCCACGCCGGTACCGGGGCCGACCATGATCATGGGTGTATCGGGGCCGTGAGGAGGACGGAAATGCGTCGACTTTTGCACGAACACCGGCACGCTGACATCACCGGCGCGGTCCGCCAGGAAAGTGGAGGAAACCCCTTTGCGCTGACGCCGGCCATTGTCATACCGCACCGCTGCCACGGTCAGGTGCACCTCGCCCGGATGCGCCTTCGGGCTGGAGGCAATCGAATACAAACGCGGCTGCATGCGCCTGAGCATGCCGATCAGCTCCGGCGCTGAAAGCGCCACCGGGAACTCATGCAGCACGTCGGCCAGTTGCCGACCCCATAGCCATTGCTTGAAGTCGGCTTTACGGTCCTCGCGCAACAAGTCCTTTAATCCACCACTTTTGGTCCTGGTCGCAATGAATGCCAGCGTTTCCGGGCTGGGACGTGCAATTTCGAAATGGCTGCCTAGCGCTTCGGCTAACCGCATATCGCCGGAACCTGCCACGCTCACGGTGGTATCGGCTGTGAGCTGGCCAAGGCTGATGATTTCATCGACCAGTTCCGGGCAGTTGCTGGGCCATATCCCTAGCGCATCGCCAGCCTCATATTCGAGGCCCGAATCGCCGGTCGCCAGCGAGAAATAGCGTGTGTCCTTGGTGCTCTGTTTATTGAGTCGCAGATTCTTCACCAAACGCGAAGCCGCTGGATGCGTCTTTGAAGGCACGGCCCGAGACATTGCGGCAGGCATCATTTCACCGGCGGGGGTTGCATGCATCGCCGCGTCTTCCTCCTTGATACGCGTGATTATCCGTTCCAGCCAGGCATCGGCCGCAGGTTGATACTCGGTGTCGCAGTCAACCCGGTCTAGCAGCCGTACCGCTCCGCGTTCAGCCATGCGGGCATCGAGATTACGGCCATGACCGCAGAATTGATCGTAATTCGGGTCGCCAAAGGCCAGTACCGCATAACGCAAACCGTCCAGCCGGGGAGCGCTATCGGCCTTCAACGCTGCCCAGAAGCTCTGGCCGTTGTCGGGAGAGTCGCCGTCGCCAAACGTGCTCGTCATCAGCAATACATACTGAACTTTTTCCAATGCCGAAATCTGATAATCGGCCATGCTGAAAGGATGTATCTCAAATCCTGATTCCATCAACTGCGTCGCATAACGCTCGATCAACGATTCGATGTTCCCCGTCTGTGATGCCCAAAGCAGCGCAACTTTTGGCCGCGCGTGCAGTATCTGCACGGCGGGCGAACTTCCAGTCACAGGCAGCGGGTCGGCTGGTCCCGTTAGTGTGGGCACGGGCAGATCGGCCCTGCTAAAGAGGCCGGCGAGAACGCCATCAAGCCAGAGCCTGGTGGCAGCAGGAAGCGGCGCGCTGGGCGGTAGCGTGGGAACGCCGCCTGCTTGCCGGCCCTCGGTCGAACGCAAGCCACTGATAAAACCTGCCATGTAGGTGCGCTCGGCATCGCTGAGTTGGGGCACCTGGAATTCAGGAAGATTGATCAGGGTGGCGAGGGCATTGATACGAGACATGTCCAGTTCCTGGGGTGAGTGATGGGAGGCCGTTGGTGCAGGCCGTTCCGGGCCTGCGGCAGTTTCCGAGATGTCAGCTGCCGCAATGCTTGCCGCAGGTGCCACGCGGCTGAGCGCGACGGCGCAGAACTTGAATTCGGGCTGCTGCGAGATGGGGTCTATCGCATCATTGGTGACCGCGTTGATGCACAGGTCTTCGCCAAAAACATCATTCCAGTGCATTGGCGCAAAGCAGTTGCCGGCACGGACCCGATCAGTCACCACTGCCGGCAGCAGCGCGCGGCCACGGCGTGAGCGAACCTCTACCGTATCTTTTTCCTTGATGCCCAGCGCGCTGGCGTCTTCCGGATGAATTTCCACAAAGGGGCCGGGATTGAGCTTGTTCAGCATCGGAATCTTGCCGGTCTTGGTCATGGTGTGCCATTGGTGCTGCAAACGCCCGGTATTGAGCACAATAGGAAAATCCGGGTCCGGCATTTCCGCCGGAGATACCTGCGGGCGTGCAAAGAAAACGCCTTTGCCTTGCGGGGTGGGAAAGCTCAGGCGCGGCCGGCTGCCGTCCGGTTTTTCCTTGAGCGTCTGACTGACGCCGTCATTGATATAGCGCAGCGGATTGCGGTCATGCGTGCTGCCCGGCGCGCACGGCCACTGCAAGGGCGTTTCGCGCAAGCGCGCGTGGCTGGCGCCGCGCAGATCGTAACCGGTCTTGGGATTCGAGGCCTGCGTGATTTCCGCGAACACCTGTTCCGCCGAGGCGTAACTGAAGGCCTCGGCAAAACCCATCTCGCAGGCGACGCGCGCGATGATCTGCCAATCCGGCAATGCTGCGCCCGGTGGCGCGATGGCTTGCTGCATGAGTGTCATATTCCGTTCGGAGTTGATCATGACGCCTTCGGCCTCGGCCCAAAGCGCGCCCGGCAGCAGAATGTCGGCGTAGCGATTGGTTTCTGTATCGAGAAAGGCATCCTGCGCAATCACTAGTTCGGCTGCTTGCAGGGCTGCAATCACATTCTGGCGGTTGGGCACGGTGGCCACCGGATTGGTGCAGATAATCCAGCAGGCCTTGATCTCGCCGGCGGCCATGCGCGCGAACATGTCCACCGTGCCCTGGCCCAGCGTGGTTGTGAGTGTGCCGGGAGGGACACCCCATAGGTCCTCGATAAAAACGCGGTCGTCTTCAACCAGCACCGAGCGTTGCCCTGGCAGGCCCGGTCCCATATAGCCCATTTCACGCCCGCCCATCGCATTCGGCTGACCTGTCAGCGAAAACGGCCCGCTGCCGGGACGGCAGATTTTGCCGGTGGCAAGGTGCAGATTGCAGATGGCGTTGGTGTTCCAGGTGCCGTGCGTACTCTGGTTCAGGCCCATGGTCCAGCAGCTCATCCACTCCGGCGCTGCGCCAATCCACTGCGCCGCCTGACGGATATCGGCCTCCGGAATCCCGGTGATTGCAGCCACCTTGTCAGGCGCGTAGTCGTCAAGAAAGGCCGGCATCTCCTCCCAGCCTTCGGTGGCCTCCGCGATGAAGCCGGTGTCCGTATGCCCATTTTTATGGAGCAGGTGCAGCAGGCCATTCAGCAGTGCCAGATCGGTTCCCGGCTTGATTTGCATGAACAGGCCGGCTTTGTCGGCCGTCGCATTGCGTCGTGGGTCAACCACAATCAGCTTGGCGCCGGCCTTCACGCGGTCCATGACGCGCAGAAATAAAATCGGATGGCAGTCGGCCATATTCGCGCCGATCACAAAAAACAGATCGGCTTTGTCGAAGTCCTGATAGGAGCCCGGCGGGCCGTCAGCCCCCAGCGAGAGTTTGTAGCCGCTGCCGGCGCTGGCCATGCACAGCCGCGAATTCGATTCGATATTGTTGGTGCCGACAAAACCCTTGGCCAGTTTGTTGATGAGGTACTGCGCTTCGATCGACATCTGGCCCGAAACATAAAAGGAGAGGGCGTCCGGCCCGTGCTTGTCGAGGATCCCGCGCAGGCGCCGGGCGGTGTCGGCAATCGCCTCGGCCATCGGCAGCGGGATGGGATCCTGGCCACGGTCGCGGCGCGCAAAGGCACTCTCCAGGCGGCCGGACTTGCGCAAGGCCACATGGGCGGACGAGCCCTTGGTGCAGAGGCGGCCAAAATTGGTCGGGTGGTCCTTGTCGCCCGAGATCTTGACGACCTGGCCGCCTTCAACGTGCAAGATCATGCCGCAGCCGACGCCGCAGTACGGGCAAACGGTTTTTATGCTGTTGCTGGTCATGTTGTGTGCTGCGAACCAAGGTCCATCAGCTTCTCGCTATATCTCGTGGAATATAGCGATAGTAAGCAGAAACCATGCCAAAGACAACCGCACGAGCGTAATTCAAAAACTCAGAGACCTGGCTGCTTTCTTGAACTTGCGAGCGGCAACTGATGCCCTGGTATTGGGCAAAACCTGCACCATGACAGCGCAGTGCACCAAGGCAGGCGTCTGCCACTGAATTCTGTATTGATACTCGTCCTGCCGGGTAAGGTCGGCGCTGCATGAGTCCGCTTGAAGTAGCCCCAACCGGACGCCAGTCGTTGGATAGTGGCAACGGATGTTGCTGTGACGGGCAATCATTGCGGCAAACGCGAAATAATAATTGACGATTAAATTGTTTATGTCTAAAGTAGTTGGGCCTGTTTGGCAACAGCAGTTGCGTTGTTTTTTTGACTGTCCGATAGCAGGCGACGCGCCTTTTGCTACTCAGTGACATTGGTGCAGTCTTCGTGAGCAGAAGACATTCAACGGGGCTTTACCCGAAATAGATGATGCGGATTATCCCAGGCCCGGACAGTCATGGGCTTGCAAAATCCGCGGCTGCCTAAGCGCGATGGCCCCTTCCCAAGGGCAATAGCATTCATCGCAGGTTTCACAAAACAAGAGGAGACAATGTTGAGTAACACTGAGAATACATTTCAAAAAATCATTCATCGCGAACAGGGACTGCACCGCAATCTGAGCAGCCGCCAGATGTCGATGATTGCGATCGGAGGAGCGATCGGCACCGGTCTGTTCCTGGGCAGCAGTTTCGCCATCAGCTTCGCCGGTCCCAGCGTATTGATCAGCTACGCCATTGGTGCCTTCATCACCTTGCTCCTGATGGGATGCCTGGCGGAGATGACGGTAGCGCACCCGACTTCAGGTTCGTTCGGTGCCTATGCCGAGCACTACATCAGTCCGTGGGCCGGTTTCATGGTGCGCTACGCGTACTGGGCCTGCAATGTGCTGGCCATCGGTGCCGAAGTCACGGCGGTGGCGCTCTACATGCAGTACTGGTTTCCCGGCTCGCCGTCCTGGGTCTGGATCGTACTGTTTTCCGGCGGCCTGATCATCGTCAACGCACTCAGCGTGAACATTTTCGGGATGGTCGAGTACTGGTTTTCCGCGATCAAGATCGTGGCGATTGTCGGCTTCATTCTGCTCGGCACCTATATCGTGTATGGCGCGCCGCACAGCAGCCCGATCGGCTTCAAGAATTACATTGAATACGGCGGTTTTTTTCCGAAGGGGTTCCGGGGTACCTGGGTCGCGGTGATCGTCTCTATCTTTAGTTACCTGGGTATCGAAATGATTGCCGTCGCCGCCGGTGAAGCCAAAGAGCCGGGCAAGGCCGTCAGCTACGCGTTCCGCGCTGCCATCGGCCGGCTGGTGGTGTTTTACATGCTGACGCTGGCATTGATCCTGGCAATCGTTCCGTGGTCTGCGGCCGGCACCGTCAAAAGCCCCTTCGTGACCGTCATGGAGGCTATCCACATCGCCGGTGCACCGGCGGTCATCAACTTCGTCGTGTTGGTCGCGGCACTGTCGGCCATGAATAGCCAGTTGTACATCACCACCCGCATGATGTTCAGTCTGTCACGCGCCGGCTATGCATCGCCGCGTTTCGGCAATGTGAACAAGCGTGGCGTGCCAGTGCAGGCATTGGCCTTATCTTGCATCGGCATTGCGCTCGCAACGAGTCTCAGTATCCTGTATCCGAAAACCTCGTTCACGCTGATGATGGCGATCTCGATGTTTGGGGCAATGTTTACCTGGCTGATGATATTCGTGACGCATTACTTTTTTCGACGCCGCTGGATGGCAGAACAGAATGGCCCGTTGGCATTTCGGATGTGGGGCTTTCCGGTGCTGACTGGCATGGGTGCGGTACTCATGCTGGCCATCCTGGTCACCACTTTCTTTACCGACGAATTTAAATTCACGCTGCTGTTCGGCCTTCCGTTTCTGCTGATATTGAGTGTGATTTATTTTTGTTTCTACCATCAATCCACAAATAGCCGTTCCCTGCGCTATAGCGACCAGAAGTCTTGAGTTGCAAGTGGTCGCGAGAAAAACGTGTTCAAGACGGCAATGCAGTGCAGGCGCTTGCCCGAATTTTTGCAAGGTATCAATCAGCTGTATCCATCCAATCAGGAGACTAAAAAAAATGAAAAAATCACTACTTGCGCTCGCAGCACTCACAGCACTCGGCGTGCCGGCGTTCGCGGCGGCGCAAACCAACGTCACCATCTACGGCATCGCTGATATATCACTCAACCACTTCTCCGGCAGTAATGGCGGCCTGCAATCCAACGGCGCGGTCAATCGACTGGACTCGAATGCAGGCAATAACCTGGCAGGCAGTCGTCTCGGTTTCAAGGGCACGGAGGATCTGGGCGCCGGACTCAGCGCCGATTTCAAGCTGGAAATGGGGATTCAGATGGATACCGGCCACTCCGAGCAAGGCGGCGTGTTGTTCGGACGCGCAGCCAAGGTCGGCCTGAACGGCGGCTTCGGCTCAGTGCATCTCGGACGGCAAGATACGCCGGCATTCGAGTTGCTCAACAATGCCGATCCGATGGGTGTAGGCCTGGCCGGTTCTGCCGGTAATATTCACATCGGCAACAAAGCCTTGTTCCCGGTGGGCGGACTGAAAGGTGTGCCGGAACAGGGCTGGATCGGCCTGGGCGCAATCCGCGCCAACAACAGTCTCCGCTATGACACGCCAAACCTGCATGGCTTCAGCGGCAGCTTGCTGTATAGCCTAGGCGAGGTGGCCGGGTCGAGCCAGGGTAGTGTCGGCGTTGTCGGCCTGAATTACAGCCAGGGTCCGGTGTACGTCGGCTATGTGCATATCGATGACAAGAGCGCCGGGGTGGTGAGTGCTGCCACTGTGGGCTTCAATCAAAAGAGCGACGCCCTTGCATTCACCTATGACTTCGGCCCGGCCAAGCTGCACACGCTGGTCGCGACCAAAAAGGCGGACTCCGCAGGCATTGTAGACAAGGCCAACTACTATCTGGTCGGCATGAGTGCGCCGGTTGGCAAGGCCGACCAGGTGATGGCAAGCTGGAATCGCTCGTCCGGCCGCAATTCCAATGCGAATACCGCGGATCAATTCGGCATCGGCTATCTGCACTCGCTGTCCAAGCGGACTACGCTGTACGCCTCAGCTGCCAAGATCATGAACAAGGGTAACGCAGCCTTCGGCATCGACGGCTACGACGGTCACGACGGCAGCGCTTTCGATTATTCGACGCTGGTCAACGTGGGCATTACCCATTCTTTCTAAACAGTGTTCCGGCAGCCATGCACTTTTATAATTATCAGGAGACGTTCATGCAGTTCAAGACAAAAATGATTCCACTGGCTGGCGCAATGGCTTTGGCTTTGGCAGGCACGGCCTCCGCCGAGGAACAGATCGTCAGGATCGGCCACGTTGGTCCGATCACTGGCGCGATTGCCCACCTGGGCAAGGACAATGAAAACGGCGCCCGCATGGCGATCGATGAACTGAATGCCAAAGGCACCATGATCGGCGGCAAAAAAGTAAAATTCGAATTGGCCTCGGAAGATGATGCCGCCGATCCTAAGGCAGCAACCTCGGCCGCCCAGAAACTGGTCGATGCCCACGTCAATGGCGTCATCGGTCACATGACCTCGGGCACTACGATCCCCGCATCGAAGATCTATTACGATGCCGGCATCCCGCAAATCTCTCCATCGGCGACCAACCCGAAGTACACCCAGCAAGGCTTTAACACGGCGTTCCGCGTGGTTGCCAACGATGGCCAGCTGGGTGGCGCCCTGGGCCGCTATGCCGCCAACGTCCTGAAAGCCAAAAACATCGCCGTCATTGATGACCGTACCGCCTATGGTCAAGGGGTTGCGGCCGAGTTCAGCAAAGGCGCAAAAGGCGCTGGCGTGAATATCGTGGCGACCCAGTTCACCAACGACAAGGCGACCGACTTCAGCGCCATCCTGACCGCGATCAAGGCCAGGAATCCGGACCTGGTGTTCTTCGGCGGCATGGATGCCGTTGGCGGCCCGATGTTGCGTCAAATGAAGCAGCTCGGGCTGAAAGCCAAGTTCATGGGCGGCGACGGCCTGTGCAGTAACGCACTGGCCAAACTGGCTGGCGACGGCCTGGAAGACGATCAGGTAGTCTGTGCGGAAGCCGGCGGTGTGCCTGAGTCCGGTAAAAAAGCCCTGGAAGATTTCAAGGCCGCGTACCAGAAGAAATTCAATCAGGAAGTCGTGATCTACGCACCATATGTCTACGATGCGCTGATGACCATGGTCGACGCCATGCAACAAGCGAAGTCGGCCGATCCGAAAAAATACCTGCCGTATCTGGCCAAGATCCATCACAAGGGTGTTACCGGCAATATCGTTTTCGATGCCAAGGGCGACATCAAGGATGGTTCGTTGACTTTGTACACCTACAAAGATGGTGCACGCACGCAAATTTCTGTTGTCAAGTAATTAATCTTCGGTAGGCGAAAGCGCCCAAGTCTTCGGACCGGGCGCTTTTTTTTCTCCTTGATTTGGGGGTATTAACAGTGCTCCTCAATCCGCTGAGAGCCAGGCCAAAAGCGGTCCTTCAAGGATTTCCCCAAAAGCGAGACAGCGATTGACAGGTACTGATTCATGAACAAGAATGAAAGTCAAGTGGTCGCTAAGACAACGACCGTGAATCGCGTCATACGCGTTGAGCGTAGTTACCCGGAGCGCTGTCAGGAGACAAGAACACAGACCGCGTTTCCCCGGAAATAAGCGCCACGTAGTTCCTTCAGCAGGAGGACTTATGTACTATCAAAGTTACGATCCGATGGGGAACGCGTTCCTTTCCACTTTGGTAGCAGCGGTTCCCATTGTCGTCCTGTTGTACTTCATTGCCCTGCATCCGCATCGCGACGCCCGTGGAACGATGCGTCTGGGCATCTCCGCTCCTTACGCGGCATTCTGCGGTGTGCTCGCCGCCTTCCTGGTCTCCTGCGTCGCCTTCAAGATGCCGCTGGCTGCGGCCGTGTCGGCTTTCGCACTGGGCTCACTCTCGGGATTCCTGGGAATCATATGGATCATTCTGGGTGCGATGTTCCTCTACACGATGACCGTGATCAGCGGGAAATTCGAGATCGTGAAGGAATCCATTATTTCCATCTCCTTTGACCGGCGCCTCCAGTGCGTGCTGATTGCTTTTTCATTCGGCGCGATCATTGAGGGAACCTCGGGCTTCGGCACGCCGGTGGCCATCGCCGGCGCCGTGATGGTGGGCCTGGGATTCAAACCGTTCCAGTCCGCCGTGCTCAATCTCCTCGCCAACACCGCCCCGGTCGCCTGGGGTGCGATCGGCACTCCCATCGTCGTGCTGGCCTCCGTGAGCGGCCTGGATCAGGTCACGCTCTCCGCCATGGCAGGTCATCAGTTGCCTTGGGTATCGATGCTGGTGCCATTCTGGCTGGTCGCTGTGTTCGTGAAGATGGAGGGGGGCACGTGGAAGGAGGTCTTCGAGGTGTGGCCGGCTACGCTGTGCGCGGGCGGATCGTTCGCGCTGATGCAGTATTTCGCCTCGGGAACCATGCAATTCCACCTGATGACCGACGTCGTAGCGGGCGTTTTCTCCGTCATCTGCACGGCCTTGTTCCTGCGTTTTGTCTGGCATCCGAAGACCCGCTTTCTCCTCAAAACGGAGCGCGAGGCGCTCGCGAAAGCCGGCAAGGCTGCGGCTGTGACGACTGACCGCAGCAGCTGGAAGTACGCCTACAGTGTCGGTGAAACAATCTACGCCTGGCTGCCGTGGACCATCCTGATCATCTGCTGCGCGGTATGGGGCATGCCTGCATGGAAGACCTATCTGAATGCGCTGTTCTCCGGCGTCACATTCAAGACCACCTTCCTGGGCTCGCCGTTTACGGGCACGCTGTCCTTGCCGGCATGGGATATGCCGGCGCTGCACAACCTGGTTCAGCGGACCCCGCCGGTGGTCGCGGCCAGCGCCAAGCCGGAGGCGGCGCGCTTCGTCATCAACTGGCTGTCGGCCGCGGGGACCGGCGTGTTCGTTGCCGCGCTGTTGTCCGGCCTGGTTCTGAGGTTGAGCGCGACGCAGTGGAAAGACGCCGTTGTCTACACCGGACGCCGCATGGCGACGCCGGTTCTGGTCATCTCTCTGGTGCTGGGACTCGGGTTTCTTACCCGTTACTCGGGCACGGACGCGGTCCTGGGTCTGGCTTTCACCGGCGCGGGCGTGATGTACCCGTTCTTTGCCGCGTATCTGGGCTGGCTGGGCGTCTTCCTCACCGGGTCGGACACGGCGTCCAACGCCTTGTTCGGCAGCCTGCAGCGCATCACGGCGCAACAGCTGCACCTGAACGAGATCCTGATTGTGGCGACCAACTCAACCGGCGGCGTCATGGGCAAGATGATCGACGCGCAGTCCATCATGGTGGCCTGCGCCGCCTGTTACGACGATCCGCACGAGCGCGCGCACGCGCTCGGACCGATTTTCCGCAAGGTGTTCTGGTACTCGATCGCCGGCGCCGCAGTGATCGGCGTGATTGCCATGCTGCAAGCCTATGTTTTTCCGGGTGCGATCCCGATACCGCCGCTGCCCAAGTGAGGCCCGCGCATGGTTTGCTCTGCGCTATGCCCCGCAACTCGGAGGGCCGGCCGGCTCGAACGCATGCCCGTATAACTTGCCGCTGAACAGTGGCAAGGCGCGGACCGGCATTCTTCTATACGGTAGACCAACATACGTCGATTTTTTCAACAATTCCTATAGTCCTTTGATGGTGCATGCCTGCACTTTTTGCATGCATGCCTTTCGCCGTTCCCGCTCCGCTCCTCTGGTTTTCCAAGGGTGTCAAAACTACCGCAATGCACCAAAAAAGAACGTTAACTTGATGTTATGTGCCATTCACAAAAAGTAATGCGACATTATTGAAAATCCTACCTAGTATCAGGGTCATCAAAACCTGCAATGTGTCCGGCATCGCCTGTGCCCGCGCCTTGCGCTGATATAAATCAATTAAAAAAGGATGGAGAAATGGGACGAATCTTAACTCTCAAGGATGTAGAGGCGGCGGTCAAAGGCGGTTCCGTGTTTGCCTGCGGCGGAGGCGGTTGGGCCGATCATGGGCGCGAACTGGGAACGATGGCGGTCACCATCGGCAGGCCGGAACTGGTCGGCATGGATGAAGTGCCGGACAGCGCCTGGATTGCTACCGCAGCGGCCATCGGCGCGCCCGGCGGACTCAGCGATTGGGAAATGCTGGGCATGGATTACGTGAAGGCGGTGCAACTCACGCAAGCAGCATTGGGGCAGCCGATTTACGGCTTGATCATCGGTCAGAACGGGATGTCGAGCACCTTGAACGGCTGGCTGCCGTCCGCCGTGCTCGGCACCAAGGTGGTCGATGCGGTCGGCGATCTGCGCGCGCATCCGACCGGCGACATGGGTTCTCTGGGGTTGGCCAGCAGTCCGCAGCAAATGATACAGAGTGCGGTGGGCGGCAAGCGCGCCAGCAATGCGTATATCGAGTTGGTGGTGCGCGGCGCGACCGCCAAGGTGTCGCCGATTCTGCGCAAGGCATCCGATATGTCGGGCGGCTTTATCGCCAGCTGCCGCAATCCGATTCCGGCATCTTATGTACGCCAGCATGCTGCGCTGGGCGGCATCAGCATGGCGCTGGCACTGGGCGAAGCGATTCTCGCCGCAGAACCGAAAGGCAGCTCGGCAGTCATCGACGCCATCTGCAAACAGACCGGCGGCCAGATCATCGGCAGCGGTAAAGTTGTGCGCAACACCTTGCAATACACGCACGAGGCCTTCGATATCGGCTTGATCGAAATCGGTAGCGGCGCACAGCGGCGCCTGATCCATGTGATGAACGAGCATATGGCGGTGGAAGATGCGCAGGGCAGTCGCATCGCCAGCTATCCGGACGTCATCACGACGCTGGACAGCAACGGCAATCCGGTCAGCGCCGGGAACGTCCGCGAAGGCATGGAAATCCTGATCTTCCATATCCATAAAAGCCAGATCCCCTTGTCGTCCAGCGTCACCGATCCGTCCGTCTATCCGGCGGTGGAACAGGCATTGGGGATTAATTTCAGCGATTACGCATTGGGAAAGGAATGACGATGCAGCAGACATTCGATGTACAGACCGGGACCACGTTGCGCTGCAAGGGCTGGCGTCAGGAAGCGCTGCTGCGCTTGCTGGAAAATGTGCTGGCCGTCGGCGAAGCGCCGGAACAACTGGTCGTGTATGCGGCGCTCGGCCGCGCCGCGCGCGACTGGCCGGCGTATCACGCCATCGTCGACGCCTTGCGCAATCTGGAAGAAGACCAAACCCTGATCGTGCAATCCGGCAAACCGATAGGCATCTTGCAAACCCATAGCCAGGCGCCGCTGGTGATCATGGCTAACTGCAATATGATCGGTCAGTGGGCAAAGGCCGAGAATTTCTATGCGCTGGAAAAACAAAACCTGATTTGCTGGGGCGGATTGACGGCAGGCGACTGGCAATACATCGGGTCGCAAGGCGTGATTCAAGGCACATATGAAATTTTCTGCCGGATTGCCGAGCGCCATTTCGATCACGACCTGCGCGGGCGCTTTATCCTGACCGCAGGCCTGGGCGGCATGGGCGGCGCGCAACCGCTGGCGGGACGCATGGCGAACGCGGCAATCCTGACCATTGAGGTCAACCCGGAGCGCATCGAGAAACGCCTGAAAATCGGCTTTCTGGAACAACGCGCCGACACGCTGGATGAAGCGCTGGCGCTGATCCATGACGCCATGGCCAGACGCGTGCCGATTTCCGTCGGCCTGCTTGGCAATGCCGCCGAGATTTACCCGGAAATCCTGGCGCGCGGGATTGTCCCCGACATCGTGACGGATCAGACTTCCGCGCACGATCTGGTGTACGGCTACGTTCCCGCCGGCCATACGCTGGAGCAAGTCGAAGCGCTGCGCGCCACGGATATCGCGGGCTTGATGCAAGCCAGCCGGGACTCGATCGTGCGGCATGTCGAAGCGATGCTCGGGTTCAAGGACCGGGGCGCGGTGGTATTCGACAACGGCAACCTGATCCGCACACACGCCAGACAGGGCGGCGTCGAGCGCGCATTCGAGATTCCGGTGTTTACCGAGGCTTTCCTGCGCCCGCTGTTTGCGCGCGCGATCGGGCCGTTCCGCTGGATTGCGCTGACCAACGATGCCGACGACATCCGCAAGATCGATGCATTTCTGCTGCAGCGCTTTGCCGAGAATGCGATCGTCGTCAACTGGGTGCGGCTGGCCCGTCAGTACGTTCCGTTCGAAGGCTTGCCGGCGCGCATCGCCTGGCTCGGTCACGGCGAACGCACCGAACTGGCGCTGGAAGTCAATCGCATGGTGCGCGCCGGCGAGTTGAGCGGCCCCATCGCGTTTACCCGCGATCATCTGGACGCCGGGGCGATGGCGCACCCCAACATCATGACCGAAAACATGCGCGACGGCTCCGACGCCATCGCCGACTGGCCGTTGCTCAACGCGATGATCAACTGTTCTTCCTGCGCGGATCTGGTCGCCATCCATTCCGGCGGCGGCGGTTACAGCGGCTACATGACCAGCGCCGGCGTGACCGTGGTCGCCGACGGCAGCGCAGCCGCCGAACAGCGTCTGCGTCTGTCGATGACCAATGACACGGCCAGCGGCGTACTGCGGTATGCGGATGCCGGTTACGACGAGGCGCTGGATGAGGTTGCAAAAAAAGGGATCAGCCGGATCGACACTGCGGATGCCAGGTATCGGTAACGGCGAAAGTTGCCCGTCGGCGGACAACCGATGGGATTTGCGCCTGGATTTGCGACGGGATCCGATTCAGCAACACAGACAATGTGATCAACAGGAGATATTCGAATGAAAGATGTTGCATTCAATCCGGGAAGAGATGGCATCGATCATCCTCCCGTGGCGCACGCGGACAAGGTCAGGCACGATGCAAAAACCGGTCGCAGGGCGGTGATCGCCGCGTCGGCAGGGAATGCGCTGGAATGGTATGACTTTACCGTGTACGCATTGTTTGCCGTGTATATCGGACAGAATTTTTTCAAGAACGATAATGCCACTGTGCAATTGATGGGGGCGTTCATGGCATTCGGGCTCGGTTATGTCGCACGTCCGCTCGGCGCCTTGCTGCTGGGTTCGTATGGCGACCGGGCCGGACGCAAGGCGGCGCTGACCATGACCATCATGCTGATGGCGCTCGGCACCTTGTTGATCGCGATTGCCCCGCCGTATGCCGCCATCGGCATCGGCGCGCCCTTGCTCATCGTTTGCGGCCGCGTATTGCAGGGCTTTTCCGCCGGCGGCGAAATCGGCGGCGCCACCGCCTTCCTGGTCGAGCATGCACCGGCCGAAAAGAAAGGGCAGTATGCGTCCTGGCTGCAAGCCAGCATGGGCATCAGCAATGTGTTCGGCGCCTTGGTGGCGACCGTCGTCACGATGCTGTTCACGCAAGATCAGATCGGCGAGTGGGCCTGGAGAATTCCGTTCATCATCGGACTGGCGATCGCGCCGGTCGGACTGTGGATGCGGAAAACGCTGGATGAGACGCCGCACTTCAAGCTGGAACAGGAACGCATGCAACTGGCCGGCGTGAAAAACAAGACGCCGCTGCTGCAAGTGATCCGCGCCTGCCCGAAGCAGTTGCTGGCCGGCTTCGGCCTGTCGGTGCTGTGGGCCGCGGGACCTTATGCGCTGATTATCTTCATGCCGATTTATGTGCAAAAGACGATGGGCTTCACCGGTTCGCAAGCCTTCCTGGCGGCGTTCATCGGCAATTTCTTCCTGATCGCCGGCTGCGTATTCTCCGGCACCTTATCGGATAAAGTCGGGCGTCACGCCATGCTGCGGATCGGGGCCGTGCTGCTGCTGGTCGGCGTCTATCCACTGATGATGTGGCTGCAGGCTTCGCATACCACCGCGACGCTGGTCATCGTCCAATCGCTGTTCTGCGCAATGATTGCCATGTTCGCCGGTGTCGCGCCGGCAGCCCTGGCGGAAATATTTCCGACGGCGGTGCGCTCGTCCGGCATGTCGTTGTCGTATAACACCGCCGTCACGCTGCTGGGTGGCTTTGCGCCGGCGATCCTGACCTGGATCACCTACACCACCGGCGTTGCCTTCGCGCCGGCGCTGTATGTAATGGGAGCGGCGCTGGTCGCCTTGCTCGCCATCTCGCTGATGCCGCCGGCCAGCGACGCCTGAAGACGAGCGGCGTCATCACATCCGATCAGCGCTGATCCTTGGCGCAATCGAGTAGCCAGGTCAGGAGCGGCTTCAGTTTTTCCCGATACTCATTGCGCGGCGGGTGCACCAGGTAATACCCGGCACCCGTCTCGACCACGCGTTCGAACGGCGTGACGAGCTCGCCGCTCGCCAGGCTTTCTTCCACCAGATTCAGGTCGCCCAGCGCAACGCCCAACCCGCGTGCGGCCGCAGTGAATGCCAGGTCCAGCGTGTCGAATACCTGTTCCCGATAGGTCTGCGCCGCCAGATCGCCTTCTTGCTCCAGCCACAACATCCAGCCGTACCGGCCGAAATTCGAATGCAACAGCGTGTGCTGCATCAGATCCGCCGGTACGACCAGCGGCGGCGTGCCGCGCGCTGTCTGCGGCGAGCAAACCGGCGTCACTCTTTCGCGCATCAGGCAGGTGGCTTCAAGGCCGTCCCAGCGTCCGGTACCGAACTGGATCACGGCGTCGAGCGTTCCTTCGCCGAAGTTGGTCGGCAGAAACCACGCGGTATCGATGTTCAACTGGGTGCCGGGCACCTCGGCATAGAAGTTCATCAGGCGCGGCAGCAGCCAGCGCGTAGCGAGCGTCGGGGTGACGCGCAGCGTGATGGTTTGGCCGCCCGTGCTGGCAATTTGCATCGAGCGACGCGCGGTGGCCAGGAGCTCCTCGACGATAGGCACCAGCCGCAGACATTCCGCCGTCGGCACCACCATGCGCGTATGCCGCACGAACAGCGAACAGTCGAAATACTCTTCGATCTGCTGAATATGCCGGCTCACCGCGCTCTGGCTCAGGAACAGTTGCTGGGCCGCGGCCGTGAAACTGCCGCAGCGGGTGACCACCAGCAGCGACTGCAGCACATTGAACGGCGGATATCGATCGATCTTCATTTATGCAAGTTGTGCATGGAAACCATGAAATTTTACCACTTGTCGCAAAAAAAATAGCCTTTAGAATCCATAAATCGCTGCACCGGTCCTGAACGCCGCTTCGGTCGAATTCATGAATTCCGGACATGACGCAACACCGCTCGCCGGCCTCACATTTGCAACATCAACTTCAAGGAAGCATTACATGATCCAACACTCAGACCGCCTGTGGGGCGGCCGCTTCAAAGCCGAACCGGCATCCGCATTGACCGCTCTGTCGCGCTCGGACCCGAGTTTCTTTCGCCTGGCACCCTATGACCTGGCGGGCTCGCGCGCCCATGCGCAGGAACTCAAGCGCGCGGAAATCCTGACCGACGACGAGTTGCAGCAGTTGCTGAGCGCGATGGATAGTCTCGAAGGCGAGTTTCTCGCGGGCAAGATCGGCCCGTCGCCGGACGACGAAGACGTGCACACCTTCCTCGAACGCGAACTGACGCAACGGCTGGGCACAACCGGCGGGAAATTGCGCGCCGGCCGCTCACGCAACGATCAGGCCGCGAACGACCTGCGCCTGTTCCTGCGCGACAAGGCACGCAAACTGGCGCTGGCGGTGATTGATTTGCAACATGCATTAATCGCGCAAGCCGGCACGCACCTGCGCAGCGTGGTCGCGGGCTTTACCCATCTGCAGCCGGCGCAACCGATCGTGTTCGCCCATCAGTTGCTGGCCCATGCCCAGGCGATCTATCGGGACATCGACCGGCTGCGCGACTGGGATCGCCGCAGCGCGCGTTCGCCGCTCGGAGCGGCAGCGCTGGCCGGATCCGCAATCTGCCTCCGGCCCGACCTGTCAGCCGCAGAACTCGGCTACGATGCGCCGTGCGAGAACTCGATCGATGCCGTCGCCTCACGCGATCACGCCGCCGAATTCGTCTTCATCACGAGCATGCTGGCGGTCAACCTGTCGCGCCTCTCGGAAGAAGTCATCCTCTGGACTTCGCGCCAGTTCCGTTGGGTGGAACTGGACGACGGCTATGCCACCGGCAGCTCGATCATGCCGCAGAAGAAAAACTCCGACATCGCGGAACTGACGCGCGGCAAAGCGGGGCGGCTGATCGGCAACCTGAGCGGTTTGCTGGCGACGCTGAAATCGCTGCCGCTGGCTTACAACCGCGATCTGGCGGAAGACAAGATCGCGGCCTTCGACAGCCTCGACACGCTCGAACTGGTGCTGCCGGCGATGGCCGGCATGATCCGCACGATGCGGGTGAACGTCGCCGAGATGCGGCGCCAGGCGCCGCTCGGCTTCACACTGGCAACCGAAGTGGCCGACTGGCTTGCGCTGCGCGGCGTGCCGTTCAGCGAGGCCCATGAAATCACGGGGGCGCTAGTGCGCGCATGCGAGCAGCAGGGCATCGAGTTGAGCGAGGTGTCGGTCGCCACGCTGGCGCAGGTCGACGCCCGCCTCGAGCCGGCGGTGCTGGAGTGCATGACGCTGGATGCGGCAGTGGCGGCGCGCAGCGGCTTCGGCGGCACGGCGCCGGCGCGCGTCGCTGAACAGATCGCCCGCCTGCAAAGCGCTATCGACGAACAGGTTGCCTGGGCCAATGCCTATACTGGACCATCGTATTAAGTTAAGTGCATCCAAAGACAAATGGTGAATGCCAGCAATTGAAACTGGGTGGAAAGGGGTTTGAACATGCAATCTATGCCGCAGTGGCCCGGGGGACGCCGTTCCTGCGTCGCGCTGGCGTTCGACCTGGACGGCCCGACGGGCGCCGCGATGCTCGACGGCTCGATCTGGAACAATCCGTCGTATTTCACGCTTGGCTGCTACGGTCCGTGGCGCGCGCTCGGCCGGCTGCTGGACATGCTCGACGAGCGCGCGGTTCCGGCCACCTTCTTCGTGCCCGCATGGGTGGTCGAGAACTGGCCGGATCAATGCGCGGCGATCGTCGCGCGCGGTCATGAGATCGGCTATCACGGTTACCGGCACGAGTCGTTCTGGGTACTCGACCGCGCTCAGCAACGCGCAGTGATGGCGCGCTCGGCACAGGTGTTCGATGACTATCTGGGCATTCGGCCGGTCGGCTTTCGCACGCCCTCCGGCGACTGGGGGCCTGACACGATCCGCGTGCTGATGGAAGCCGGTGTGCGCTATTCGAGTTCGATGCGCGGCGACGACCGCCCTTATTTGCTGCACGTGGACGGCAGCGATCAAACGATGGTCGAGATACCGGGGCGCTGGGAACTGGACGACTACGCGTCGCTCGCGTATCACCGCAATCCGGACTTTCCTGCCGGCCTCGATCGTATCGCCGGCTATGACGGCACGCTCGACAACTGGCGGCGCGAATTCGACGGCTCGCATCGCGACGGCCTGTGTCTGACGACGCTGTTTCACCCGAAGGTGTCGGGCAAGCCGGGCCGGATCGTCCTGCTCGAACGTCTGATCGACCACATGCTGGCGCAAGGCGACGTGTGGTTCGCGCGTTGCCGCGAAGTGGCCGAGTGGTGGCGTACGCAAGATCCATCGTCGCATCAACAGGAAATCCACAGATGAAACATCCACGCTGGCCGGAGAACGCGCAAAGCGCGGTCGTCATCACGGTCGACTTCAACGACGAACACGGCATCCTGACGCAAGCGCCAGCTATCGCGGGACGCGAAAAATCGCTTTCCGTATGGCGCTATGGCGCAAAACGCGGTGTGGACCGGGTTCTCGATACCCTCGAAGAATTCAATCTGCGCGCGAGCTGGTTTGTGCCCGGTTGTGTCGCCCAGACGCATACCGAGCTGCTGCGGCGCATTGCTGCGCAGCAGCACGAAATCGGCATCAGCGGCTATCGCTGCGAGGATTTCGACGGGCTGACGCTCGACCAGCAAAAACAAGCGTTCTGCGCGGGACAGGCTGCGCTGGCGGAAGCGCTCGGCCGACCCGCCCAGGGGTTTCGCTCGTTCAGCGGCAACTGGGCGCCGGGATTCGCGGACTTTCTGCGGGAGCAGGGGGTGACGTGGTCGTCCTCCTGGCGCGGCGACGATCTGCCTTATTTTCATGTTGCGGATACCGCTGCGGAAAGCAGCGCGCCAAGTCTGGTGGAGCTGCCGCTGCACTACGAACTGGAAGACGAACCGTACTTCGTCTACAACCTGGCACCGGCGGTGCCGGTCGGACAGCCGAGAATTCCATCGTATCGCGAAGTGCTGGCGAACTGGAAGGCCGACTTCGACGGGTTCCATCGTTTCGGCCTGTGTTTCGTGCTGCGGCTGCATCCGGAAATCATCGGCACGGCGGGACGCATCGAGGTCCTGCGCGAACTGCTCGGCCACATGCGCGCGTGCGGCGACGTCTGGTTCGCCAGCGGCGCCGAGGTCGCCGACTGGTGGCGCCAAAGCGTCCCTGGCAACCAGCCGGGCCATCCGGTGGAAATCTATGCACGGCATCGAAAGGCGGTGCAATGAGCGCGCCAGCTGGCCGGCGACGCAAAATCACGGGCGTTGCTGTGCTAGCGTTGTTTCGGTGCAGCATGTATCACGGAAGTCACCGAAGTGATGCATCAGGATGCCGCCAGCTTCTGTAATGCCTGCTGCAGTTGGCACGCTTTTCGCTCTTGAGAGGCGCTGCAGCCGGAATACCTGCGAATGGGTCCGCAGGACGCTGACCGGGATATTTTCGGTGCCGATGCTTGACGGATCGGTTCGACTACGAAATCATGTCAGCGGCACCGCGCCGGCAGTCAGCGCAGCGATGCATTGCACCCGGCATGCGTCCGGCAAGATGGGTCAGCGAGGGGCGCTAAACCGCTCATGGCTTCATGCTCGTTTTATGCTGTTTTATTGTTTCATCTTCATCCACAGGAGTTTTTATGTCTTTCAAACAGTTGTTGACCGTCGCCGCGAGCGCGATGCTGGTCCTGATTTCCAGTGGCGTTGCTGCACAGCAACGCGAATACATCGTCGGCTCAGGCGCGACTTACCGGCCGTTCGAGTTTGAAACGAAAGATAAGGAAATCGTCGGTTTCGATATCGACCTGATCAAGGCGATTGCCGAAGCGGGCCACTTCAAGGTCAAGGTGGTGAATACGCCTTGGGAAGGTATTTTCGCAACGCTGGACACCGGCGACCGCGACATTTTGATGTCCGGCATCACCATCACCGATAAACGTAAGGAAATAGTCGATTTCTCCGCTCCCTATTTTGTGGCCTATCAGTCGGTTGCGCTGAACAAGGACAGCAAGGCCGCGACCCTGAAAGACCTGAAGGGCGTGAATATCGGGGTCGTCAATTCGAGTGCAGGCGACACGGCCGCCTCCGAAGAATTCGGTAAAAACAGCCCGACCATCAAACGTTTCGATTCGACCCCGCTGATGCTCGAAGAGCTGTTCCAGGGCGGCGTCGGTGCGGCTATCGGCGATGTCGGCGTATTGCAGTTTTATACCAACAGCCACCCGAACAAGAACTTCAAAGTGATGCGCGATCCGCGTTTCAAAGACCAGTATCTGGGCATGGCCGTGAAAAAAGGCAACAAGGAATTGCTGAATAAACTCAACGGCGGGCTGAAAGCCGTGATCGCCAACGGTACTTACAACAAGATCCATCGCAAGTGGTTCGGTGCCGATGCACCGGCATTACCGGCCCAATAATCCCTGGCAATTTGGCGCTGCCTCGACGACGTACGCAGATCTGCTACGTCATCTTTACTTTATAGGATTTAATACATGCAACCCTGGTTCCGATGGGACATCATCCAGGAATACGCCCCCTTGTTTGTCGAGGGTGCCTGGATGACGGTCAAGAGTATGGTGGTCTGTGTCATTGTCGGCACTTCGCTCGGTCTATTGCTGGGCGTCGGGCGGCTGGCCGAGGCACGGCACGCGCCGCTCAAATACGTCCTGAAGTATCTGGTGCAATTTCCGGTACGCGTGTACGTCAGCTTCTTTCGCGGCACACCGTTGTTCGTGCAAATTCTGATGATTCATTTTGCGTTGATGCCGTTGCTGATCAGCCCGAACAACGGCCTGATTTTCTCCGGCGAAATGGGCGGCTATCTGCGCTCCAACTACGGCGCGTTCATTTCAGGCGTGGTCGCCATTTCGCTCAATTCGGGAGCCTACGTGTCCGAGATTTTCCGGGCCGGGATTCAATCGCTGGATCGCGGACAAAGCGAGGCTTCGCGTTCGCTGGGTCTGACGTATATGCAGACCATGCGCCGCGTCATCCTGCCGCAGGCATTCCGCCGCATGTTGCCGCCGCTCGGCAATAATGCGATCGCTATCCTGAAGGAATCGTCGCTGGTGTCTGCCATCGGCCTGGGCGAACTCGCCTACGCCGCACGCACCGTGTCGGGCGCGTATGCGCGGTATTGGGAGCCGTATCTGACGATTTCAGTGATTTACTGGGTCATGACCCTGATGATGTCGGCGTTTGTGGAGCATCTGGAAAAAAGGTATGGAAAAAATGATTCACGTTAAGGCTCTGCACAAAAATTACGGCAGCAATGCCGTATTGCAAGGTATCGATTGCGATATCCGTCCGTTCGAAGTGGTCTGCGTGATCGGACCGTCCGGCTCCGGCAAAAGTACTTTCCTGCGCTGTCTGAACGCATTGGAAGAACTCTCGTCCGGTGAAGTGTTTGTCAATGGTTTTGCGGTGCATGACCACAAAACCGATTTGAATAAAATGCGCGCAAGCGTCGGCATGGTGTTTCAGCGTTTCAATCTGTTCCCGCATCTGTCGGTGCTTGAAAACGTGATGATGGCACCGATGCAGGTGCGCGGCACAAAACGCGAGGACGCCGAGAAAATGGCGGTAAAGCTGCTGGAGAAGGTCGGCTTGAGCGACAAGATCGCGGCCTTCCCGAATCATCTGTCGGGCGGCCAGCAGCAGCGTGTCGCGATTGCCAGAGCCCTGGCGATGGAGCCGAAAGTCATGTTGTTCGATGAGCCGACCTCGGCACTGGACCCGGAACTGGTCGGGGAAGTTCTGGCCGTCATGAAAGCGCTGGCGATCGAAGGCATGACGATGGTCGTCGTCACCCATGAAATGGGCTTTGCCCGCGAGGTGGCCGATCGGGTCATCTTTATCGATCAGGGCGTGATCGTGGAAGAGGGGCCGCCGGAAGCCATTTTCACGAATCCGGCGAATGAGCGCACCCGCGCTTTTCTGGGCAAAGTATTGGCGCTCGGACGGCCGGCAATCTGACGAATGTGACCTTGTTCACAGGGGCCGGGCCGCTTCAGCGGCGGCCCCTCCGCATGACGTCAGGCTATAAATTTTGCGAAGGAAGTCAGGTCGACGTTGCCGCCGCTGATGATGACGCCGACCCTTTTTCCCGCTATCGGGTACGCGTGGTGAAGCGCCGCTGCAGCCGCCAGGCAACCTGTCGGTTCCACTACGAGCTTCATTCTCTCGGCAAAAAATTTCATCGTCTCGATGAGTTGAGCATCTGATACCGTGACAATGTCGTGAACATGGCGCTGGATCACCGCAAAATTATGCTGGCCGATATGCGTTACCTTTGCGCCGTCGGCGATGGTGTCCGGCACCGCAATATGTACAACCTCCCCTTTACGGAATGATTGCTGTCCATCGTTCCCAAGTTCCGGTTCGACCCCGATCACCTTGCATTGTGGACTGAGCCCCGCTGCGGCGAGCGCCGATCCAGCCAACAGACCGCCACCGCCGAGACAGACCAGCAGCACATCAAGCTCGCCCACCTCTTCGAACAGTTCCAGCGCCGCCGTGCCCTGGCCGCAAATGACGTCCGGATGGTCATAGGGCGGAATCAGCGTCATGTTTTTTTCTTCGGCTAGCTTGCGGCCGATTTCTTCGCGGTTTTCCGTGTAGCGGTTGTAAGTGAGGACTTCTGCGCCATAGCCTTTCGTCGCTTGAATCTTTAACTCGGGCGCATCCTCGGGCATGATGATCACTGCACGGATTCCAAGCAGGTTGGCGGCCAATGCGATGGCCTGGGCATGGTTGCCGGACGAGTACGTCAGCACACCGTTGCGACGCTGCTCTTCAGAGAATCGGGACAATGCGTTGCAGGCGCCGCGAAACTTGAAGGCGCCAATGCGCTGCAGGTTTTCACACTTGAAAAAAAGTTCCGCGCCGGCGAGCTCATTCGCCGTTCTGGAAGTCATGACCGGCGTGCGATGCGCCGCTCCTTTTATCCTTTGGGCAGCTTGTCGCACATCGCTGAAGCGCAGGTTATCGCTAGTGTTCATGTTTATCTCTCGGCTATGGTTAAGGATGGGATGAGTGAAGTGTAGAGCCGATTCCTTGGTTGCTGTTGCAACGCGGTGTTGCACTAGACCAAATGAGGAGCAGTACCTGTTTCCGAGAGCAGAAGTATGTGCTGACTGCCAATGGCAGTTTCGTTCTGATCGCTGGTCATTATTGCTTCTCCGGCGGCAGATACGCGACGATTTGCAACTCCACCGCGAAACCATGATGCAGGGCTGGAACCGGCACCACCGCGCGGGCCGGTTTGTGCTCGCCGAGAAAGCGGCTATACACCTCGTTGAACGCGCCCCAGTTTTCAACGCCAACCAAATAGACCGTGGCCTGGACCACGTCGGCATAGGTACAACCTGCTGCCTCCAATACCTTCTGGCATTGACTGAGTACCGCTTCAGACTGCTGCTTGAAATCGTGCTTGCCTGGGTCAATCACGCCGACGGCCGGCAGCATTCCTGATACAAACACAAAGCCGCTCTGTTCAACAGCCTGGGAATAGTGACCGAGCGGAGCCGGCGATGCTTGCGTATGGATAATTTTCATGATGAATTTGTTTTGATAGTTCAGAATCAGATGAACGCGTAGCGCGTTTTCTAGAATGCAAAGCTGGGTATTTTGGGGTCATCTCAGTCCCAATCAGGTTGGCGTTTGCGAATTATCATTCCCCGCCTCGCCAATGTGGTTAAATTATCCGTATTGCTAAATTAAGCTGCACTTAACAATGATTCCGGAAGAAGGCTCCGACTCAGGATATGAATTTTGGTTAAGAATCGGACGGGTGAAGTGTAGAGTCGATGCCTTGGTTGCTGCTGCAACACGGTGTTGCAGCAAACCAAATGAGGATCTGGACAGATGCAAGGAAGAACACTATGGGAACTCAAGGTATTTTGTGCCGTCGTGGAGAAACAAAGCTTCGTCACTGCGGCAAGACTCATGGGTATATCCCCCAGCTCCGCGACAAGAACCCTGCAGTCTCTGGAGGAGCAACTAGGCGTCCAGCTGCTCCAGCGCTCGCACAAGCTTCTTAGCTTGACGGGCGCCGGCGAAATTTATTATGAGTTCGCAAAGAAGATGCTTGAAGTCCAGGCTGAAGCGGAAGAAGAAATTTCAAGCCTCCAATCCGACCCAAAAGGATGGATCCGCTTCTCGGCGCCGGAAATCTGCAGCCGCTTCTTTCTTCCAGAGCAAATTGGCATTCTGGCGCGAGATTTTCCGGATATCCGGATCGATGTTCTGTATACCGACGTGGTAATCGATCCAATCCAGGAGAACCTGAATTTTGCGATTCGCGGCGCCTATCCCGCTTCCAGCGAGCTGATTGGTTATCCGCTTTGGAAGTATGACCGTATCCTGTGCGCCAGCCCCCGGTATATCGCACAGCATGGAGCGCCGCTGGAACCGGAGGATCTGGTCGGCCATGCCATGGCGCTGCATACCGCTCCGCGAATTTTGAAGGACTGGTACTTCAAGTCTGAGTTGCGCACGGTACGGATGCGCATGCAGGCCGCCCATCGGGTCAATACCGGGAGCGGGCTGTATGAATTGGTGTGCGCCGGGATTGGGATAGGACGACTCGCAAGCTGGGTGGCGCAACCGGCGCTCAAGGCCGGCACCCTGGTACAGGTATGCCCGGCATATCGCCTGGTATCTTCAGCGGGACAGAGCCCTCAGATGCATGCCGTGTATGGCTCAAAGGGCTTGCCACGTCGCACTAAAGTTCTCCTGGATGCGCTGAGGACGATCGGCATGCGGCAAGGCTTTGAAACTACGGGCGGGTGACTTGAGCTTGGAATTTTTCCTTTCGAACTTTTCAGCAAGCGCTATCAGCGCCTCACTTTCTACCAACCGCGAAATCGCTCCCATACGTCCAGGATTTCGGAAGAATGACGATGGACTACGTGGTAGCGGGAATGTTGCGCGCCGGTTGCACAAGCATGATTTGGCAGTATGCGCAGAATGGTGCCGATGGGCAGATCGGGCGTTTTCAAAGGATCCCCTGAACGATGCGCTATCACGCCATGTTCCTGATTGGCGTCGATCACCAGAACATCGGGAAGCAGCTCTCCGTTCAGATCGCAGACCAGGCCATAACCTTGGTCGACCGGCTGTTTGCCAGTCCCACGGTCGCGCGACATGGCCATCCAGCCCGCGTCCATGATAATCCAGCCTTTATCCTTTTGATGGCCTATGACCGTTGTGAGTACCGAAAGCGCAATGTCTTCCGCGCTGCAGACACCCAGCCCCGCCATGACCAGGTCGCCGAAGACGAAAACGCCTGCACGGACTTCGGTCACACCATCGAGGTTTTCGGCGAACATGGCCGTAGGCGTCGAGCCGACGCTGACCGTGGGACATGAAATTCCGGCGTCGCGCAAGCGTTGCGCGCAACGCACTGCGGCATCGCGCTCCTGGCTGGCCATCATTTTTATGGCGTCTATGGATCGGCAGTTATAGGAGTTGCCGGCATGCGTCATGACGCCGCTGAGATGTTGTCCACCTGCGACCAGGGCTGTGCCGATATCGATCAGGGATGACGATTCGGGGGCGACGCCGGAGCGGTGACCGTCACAGTCGATTTCAATCATTACGTCAAAGCTGGTGCTCGCTTGCTTCGCCTTGTCGCATAACGCCTGCGCGATTTCGAGGCTATCTAATACCACGATGAGTTTTGTACCCGCTTGCCGCAGCTTGATCACATGGTCGAACTTGCCCGGAATGATGCCCACGGCGTACAAAATATCTTTAAAGCCATATGCCGAGAAATATTCGGCTTCCTTAAGTGTCGATACCGTCATTGGCCCGGAGGCATTTCCAAGCATATTCTTGACAACGTTGATCGACTTATTGGTCTTTACGTGCGGCCTGAAACGCACATCGAACCGGGCCAGGCTTGAACGCATGCGCGCAATATTGCCGTCCATCCGGTCTCTATCCAGGACAAGTGCCGGGGTTTCAAGGTCGGTTAACCAGGGCGTCAAAATTTGGGGAGAGTTATCCACCAATGGGCCTTGCTTGGGAAGGGAATCATCATCCGTTCCGAGTGGGACGTCGCTGACAACATAAGGAGCGGCAAGCTAATTGCACTTCTTCCCGAGTGGAGCATGCCGCCCGCCGACGTCATTGCCCTGGTTCCCCAACGCCGCGGCCTGTCTGCGCGGGTAAAGAAATTTATCGAGCATGTGACGCAACAGTTTGGGCCGATCCCTCCATGGCGGATTAAGAAGTAGGCTGGAAATGCGTCAATCCGATGGGCAAATCAACATCCCTGGCAAACAAACCCCGAACTGGTAGGACCGTACTTGCCGGCAGTTGACCGCTCCAAATCATCCATAAGATAAAAACCTAATTTGTCGGACATTGAGTATTTCATCCCTTGCATGAAGTTGGTCTAGTGTCTAGATTAGACCATGTCACGGAAATTACGGAGGTAGTCATGCGCGAATACGGTATTTATGAGGCAAAGACAAAACTGCCCGATCTCATCAAGCAAGTGCAACAGGGCGAACGGATCACCATTACAAATCGGGGCGAACCTGTGGCTGATCTGGTGCCCAGCGCCAGTCGCGCTGCGCAACAGACGCGGGGAGCAATCGTTGCTATCAAGGCAATGCGTACAGCTGCGATTAATCAAGAGCAATTCTCCGAAATGCGCCTGCGAGGACGACGCTGATGGCAGGCGGTTTCGTTCTGGATGCGTCCGTCACAATGCGTTGGGCCTTGCAAAACGGGTCAGTAGCTGACCGTACTTATGGCCAACTTCAAACGGCCGCTATCGGGTAAAGCGAGTGACGGTTTCGGCTCCAGTCTGTGGAAAAGGTAGCCTAGCTGTTCCTGCCAGCCCGGGTTGTCGCCGGACGACTTTCACCGCACCAAAATGACAGATATTGCAGGGTCGCGCCAAACTCCAACGGCGCAACCCTGCGCTACCCGGATGTTGCCTAGAACTTGTGACGCAATGCTACGCGCACGGCAACTTGCTTTTCATTGTCCGAACCGCTGCCGCCGGAACCGGGGATGTAGGCTTGATCAAGTACCGATCCAGTCGCATCCCCACCAACTTTTTGATAAACGGCTTGCGCATAAACATCAGTCCGCTTGGAGAAGTTGTAATCCGCCATCAGACCAAAGGTCGACCATTTCGGTTTGGCAGTGCCAACCGTTGTGTCGTACTTGGCTTTTGTGTAGGTGTACATCGCCCCGGCGTAAAACGCAGGTGTGAATTGATACTTGGCATTGATTTCGTAGTTCTGGAACTTGAGCGAAGTCAAGGTGCCGACGGCTGGTGCAAACGAGTTGATGTAACTGTTCACGCCGCTTGGATTGGTCAGATTGGTGCCGGTATACACGAACCCGAGCGTCGCATCACCAATCGCGTAGTTGATACCGGCGCCGAAGGTTTTTTGCCGCGCAGCCAGGAAGGTCACGTCGGTTGGCGTGACAGAACCGCTGGCAGTACTGCCGGGGCTGGTCAGATTCATGTACCCCAGGCCAGCCGACAATGGACCGTTAACATAGCTGGCGCCCAGGCTATAGGTACGATTAGCCGTATTATTGCCGGCTGTTTCGCCGAAGCCATACACGCCGCCGAACTGCAAGCCACTAAAACTTGGGCTGGTGTACTTGAGCGAGTTATTGATGTGGAACGAGTAATCGGTGTTGTCGTTATCCAGCGGATGCGCGAACAGATAGCCGGCCCAGTTGCCATTCGCTGTCAGCCCGGCGACGTAATCGATGATGGAGTCATATTGACGCCCGAGTGTGACGGTACCGGCGGTTGTGCTCGACAAACCGACCAATGCCTTGCGTCCGAACAGCAACCCGCCTTGACCCAGCGCACCAGTACTTGCATTAAAACCGTTTTCAAGCTGGAACACCGCACTCAAGCCGCCACCCAGGTCTTCGTTGCCTTTGAAGCCCAGGCGGCTACCTTGTGCGTAGCCGCTTTCCATTTGAACCGCACTTTTACCAGCGTCATTGTTGGTGTAGTTCAACCCCAAATCGACAATGCCATACATCGTGATGTTGGTTTGGGCTTGCGCCATGCCGGCAATACCGCTCAACAAACCTGCAACCAGAATAACTTTCTTCATGTAGTACTCCCAAGGGATGGAAAAATCTGTTTTTGGTCATGCGCACAACGCTGCACGCATAACGACGGCTTCCCCCCTAGCGCCGGTGAACTGACGGCAGACGCCAACATGCCAGACACAACAGGCGTGACTAGAGAGCTGCATACGCAGCGTCGGATCGACGGCAAATTCGCCGTCCGATTTTTTTAGGGGGAAAAGCGGCTTATTGCGGCAACTGGCGCAGCACGTCCGCGGCGGCGCGGAAATCGTTGGTCAGCGGGCGATCCTGGTCGAGAAACAGTACGCGCTTGCGCAGTGCATCGAACAAGGCCTGGGTCGCCGGCGACAGCACGAAATCGGGATTCTTGCGACGCCGCAGTTCCGCCGCCTGCGCCGCGTGAATCAGTTCGATGCCCAGCAGCGCATAGCTGTTGTCGACCTGCTTGCGCACGCGCTGTACGACTACCGGATCGTTAGTCGCCACGTCTTCGATATTCCCGGCCACCGGCAGGTAATCGAGCGATACCGGCATGGCCAGCGCCTTGTTTTCCATGGCGAGTGCCACCGCTGGCTTTTCCATGGCGCCAAAGGCGTGGACCGTGTTGTCGGTGCCGAGAAAGCGCGACAGTCCGGTGAAATTCGGATCGTTCAGCTTGATGATGCGCTGCGCCGAGGCGAGGGAATTGTGCGCCAGTGCGAGGCCGGTTTCCTCGAATGCCAGCACCCAGGGCAGCGGTTCAAAGTTCGCGGTCGGCAGCACCGCGCCCTTGCTGTTCAGGTAGCCTTGCTTTTCCTGCCAGCGTGCGGATTTCGGCGTTACGCCGATGGCCACGCCCGGATTGTCGTCGGACGAATTCAGCTGGACGTCGATCAGCGCGCGGGTCTCCGCATAGCTGCGATCGAGCTCGCCCAGCAGATAGACGCCGGTGCGGAAGCTGAGCGGATCTTGCAAGGCGCGCGCCGGGTCGCGATTCCAGAGACTGGCGCCGTCCAGCAGTTTGCGGATGTCGGCGCCGGCCCGCACCGTTTCCGGAAACGGCCGCAGCGCCAGCGAATCTTCGAGCAGGGGCGAGACGTTGCCATTGAATGCCTGCAGACTCAGGGCGTACACCAGCTTCGAAATGCGGGTCAGGTGCGCGAGATCGTTCAGCGTCAGCGCGGCCAGGCCGGACGCATAGGCATTCGAGCTGAGGATAGACAGTGCGTCCTTGCCGAATGGCTGGATGGGCGCAATACCGGTGGTCTTCAGCGCATCCGCCGCAGGTTGTTTGCGTCCCTGGTAATACACATCGCCTTCTCCCAGCATGGCGATGCCGACGTGGCTGAGCAGTGTGATGTCGCCCTCGCCGATGGAGCCCGCCGATGGGACGGCGGGCGTCACGCCCTGGTTCAGGAAGCGCAGATAGGTATCGACAATGCTTTCCTGTACGCCGCCGCCGCCGCTGAGCAGGGCGTTGAGACGCACCGCCATCACCGCACGCGTGTCCAGCACCGGCGCATCCGGTCCAACGCCGCCACCGTGCGCGCGCAACAGACCGACATTGAAGCGGCGCGATGCGTCGATGATTTCCGGCGTCAGCTGGCCCTTGGCATCGACCATCTCGCGGTCCTTGTTCAGGCCGACGCCCACGGTCAAGCCATATATTTTTTGACCGTTGCGTGCGGCATTCAGCAGCACCTGGTGCGCCAGGCGCACGCGCTCGCGCGCCTGCGGCGCAATCCGCACCGGTTCACCCTGGGCGATGCGCGCAATGGATTCGGGCGTGGCGTTATGCCCATCGAGTTCGACATCGGCACGGGCCTGAGCGGTGCAGAGCGCGGCGGCCGCCATGAACGTGAGAGTCAACGTCCGGCGCTGCAGGCGCCCGGGCCGACGATTGGCCGAGCGGCCGCCGGCAAAGACGGAAGCGCCGGCTGCCGCCAGATCCCTGAAAGTGAATAGCTGTCCCATTTTTGTATCCTTTTTAATCATCATTTATTGTTGGAGCAATCGCCTGGTGCATCGCTGCCAAACCTGATGCAACGTTTGATAAGAGTGCGCTGCCAGACACTTTGCATGTCTTGACGGCTCCGATACTAAGTAGGATTTTTCTTAATGTCGCATTACTTTTTGTGAATGGCATATAACAGCAAGTTAACGCCTGTTTTTGGTGCGATGCGGAAGTTTTGGCGTCCCTGGGAACCAGGGCCGGCGGGAAGGGCGCAGCGGCATGCACGCATGAAAAAGGGGCGCGCGTGCACCATGAAGGAAGGGCAAGTAATGCCGAAAATAATTGACGCCGGTACGGGTGTTGATAAGCAGATGGCCCAAACCTCCAAATAGTCGCTATTTTGATGCTTCCTATACAAGCAACCAGATTGTCAACATGCTGGCATAAGCAGTGTGGACATTCGAGCGCTCAATAGCGTACAGAGGCAAATTGGGCGGCAAAACTTCATGGATACATGCACCTGATTTGCTTATAATTTACAGTCGTTTCAATGGCTTACAATGGCAGACAACCTGGAAAAAATGGCGGCAAAAAAGATGTACGATTCCCCTCACCAGTTCGAACCGTTGGTCCCGTCGCTCATTCCCCTAGCGCTGACCGAGAAGGCGGCTGATATTGTCCGGTCGGCAACGCTGCTGGCCGGCCCGCTCACCCGCCGGGAGTTCACTCAGATGACCGGCCTGGGCGAGCGCACGGCCCGCTCCCTGATATCCAGGCTGCTGCACGACGGGCTGCTGGTCAGCGATACCGCCTCGGCGCCGGTGCGCTGGGGCTTGCCGGTGGACTCGCTGCAGTTCCTTTTCCCGGAGCTTTACCCCGAAGCGGCTACCAAGCCCGACTGATTCAGCTATCCGACAGGCGATCTAGCTGGAATTTCATTCTTGATATCCACACAAGCGGTCAGAGGACTTCCGAGCAGAACGTACCGGATGTGACAATCCGCGTTCGGCCAAAATTCCCTCTCTGTAACAGGCCAGCTCGACGATCTCCAGTTACCAGATAGTCAGCATCCCCTGCGAGCGCCATCGCAAGCAGAAACGCGTCGTTCGGATCGTCAGCCTCAACATCCGATGTAAGCCGATCCAGAACGATCGCGCGTTGGAGATTGTTGACCATCGCGCCCACTTGGTGTGGTTGCAGTACCGCTTGAAACTTCGGGTAACGACTGGCACGGCGAAGCTCGTCAAGTTGCACAAGCGACGTGACTACCTCGAATTTGGCGGCACGCCAAGCACGGTAAATAACATCCGGCGCTCCATGCGGCGAGATAAGTGCCGAGAGCAACACGTTTGTGTCGAGTACTACCCGCATCAGTGATTACGCGCCCACTGCAAAGCTTCTTCAACAATCGCGGTCATTTCACCTTCGGTCACGCCAGCATTGGCGGACTTGACCTGCTCTGCGGTCAACTCCAGGATGTGCGCCCGAACGGCTTCCTCAATAAAGCGTGACAGGTCGCCTTTTCGACCGCCGCCCTGGCTGGCGAGAAACATGCGAAGCGATTGATCGGTATCGGATGAAACTGCAATATTCCAGCGTATCTGGCTCATGATTACTCCTTGATCGGTGTTTATGTGTTTGTATGTTTATACACCAAGATAGGACAAGGTTCAAGATGGTCCAAAAAACGGAGGTTTATTGGACGATCCCAAGCGACCGGCAAATGAGGCCAAAACCGGCATTTACACTCCCTTGGGCCTATGACCCCAGACCTTCCAGAATAGAGATGAATTCCTGCGCCAGCCGCGACAGCGGTTCAAGCTGAATATTGAAGACGTTGATCGGCGCATTCACCTGCGGCGTGACGGGAATTGCGACCACGTTCGACCAGATCGGCCCCTTGATCGTCATTTCGTCGATCAGCGCCACGCCGACGCCGGCCTGGACCATCGCGCAGGCAACGTGCGCCTGCTGCACTTCGACGCGCGACACCGGCTGATGCTGTTCGCTGCCAAACATTTGATGCACCAGCTGGCCGAACGGGATATCGCTGCTGTAACCGACCAGCGGCTCGTCGATCAGATCGTGGATCGTGACTTCGGCGTGCGACACCAGCCGGTGATTGGCCGGCAGCACCGCCATGATCCGGTTTTTGTATAACGGCCGCATTTCAAGGCTGGGATGCGGGACCGGCATATACGTCACGCCCAACTCCACCTGCTGCGTCAGCAAGCCCTGCAGCATCATGCTGGGGAGCAGCGTGTGCAGCACGATCCTGACTTCCGGAAAACGCTGGCAGAAAATAGCCACCGCGGACGGCATCAGCGACTGCCCGATATTCGGGCTGCAGGCAATGCGCAATTGGCCGATCCGGTTTTCCGCCAGATTTTCGGCGACTTCGTTGACCCGCTGTACGCTTTGGTACACGGCGCCGACTTCCTCGAACAAGCGGCGCGCTTCAGGCGTCGGATACAGGCGGCCCTTGATGCGCTGAAACAGCAGCAAACCAAGCCTTTGCTCGGTATAGGAAATCAACCGGCTGACCGCAGGCTGCGAGACATACAGCAGCTTGGACGCGCCGCTGATGGAACCGCTCAGCATGATGGCGCGGAAGACTTCGATCTGGCGCAAGTTCAACTTCATAACCATTAACCTCATGTTAATTGAATCGTATATATAAGCATAAGGTATTTTGGATCAAGCCATCCTACACTTTCGCTCAGTGTTTAACTTTTGGGAAAAGGGTTGGCGATGAGCGATTTCGATTTGGTGGTGCGCGGCGATATTGTCGATGCGGATAGCGTGCTGGAAAACGGCTGGATCGCCGTGCGCGATGGCAAGGTCGCCGCGCGCGGACAAGGCCAGCCGCCGGCGGCAAGGGACATGGTCGATGCCAAAGGGCGCTGGATCATTCCCGGCGTCGTCGACGGTCAGGTGCATTCCGGCAGCCAGGCCGGGCAAGAAGGCCTGGGATGGGCATCGCGCGCCGCCGCCGCCGGCGGCATCACGGTGATGGTGGACATGCCTTACGACGATCCGGAACCGGTCGCTTCGCGCCCTCATCTCGACGCAAAAATAGCTGAAGTGGAGAGCGACTGCCACGTCGATGTCGCGCTGTTCGGCACGCTCAACGACCAGCACGGGATGGATGCCGCCGCCGGCTTGATCGAGGGCGGCGTATGCGCCTTCAAGTTCTCGACCTTCGAAGCGACGCCGGGGCGCTTTCCGCGCGTCGATGAAGACGATCTGTACGAAGCCTTCAGGCTGATTGCACCGTCCGGGCTGGCCTGCGGCGTGCACAACCAGATGCAGGAATTGACGCGCAAGAATATCAAGCGGCTGATCGAAAATGGCGACACCGGCTGGGACGCCTTTATGCGCGCACACACGCCGCTGATCGAAAATCTGGCGACCGCGCTGATTTATGAAATCGGCGCGGAAACCGGCGCCAGGGCGCATGCGGTGCATGTGTCGACGGCGCGCGGCTTCGAACTGTGCAATATGTACCGCCGCGCCGGGCATCAGGCGTCGATTGAAACCTGTATTCAATACCTGATGCTGAATCACGAAGAACACAGCAAACAATTCGGCGCGAAGACCAAGCACTATCCGCCGATCAGGCCAAAGGCCGAGGCCGACCTGTTGTGGACGCATATGGCGCGCAACGAATGTACCTTCGTTTCATCCGACCATGTCAGCTGGGGACTGGAACGCAAGGAAAATCCGAACATCTTCAAAAACGCTTCGGGCGGCCCCGGACTGGAAACCTTGCTGCCGGCATTCTGGACCGGATGTGAAGAGCACGGAATTGCGCCGACGATGGTGGTGCGCCAGTTGTGCCGTAATCCGGCGCGCCATTTCCTGCTGGAGGACCGCAAGGGCTCGCTCGATGTCGGCGCAGATGCCGACATCGTCGTGCTGGCGCCGGAACGCTACCGCTTCGATCCCGCGCACAGCCTGTCGGCCGTGCAGTGGAGTGCGTTCGAGGGCCGCGAATTCAGCGTCAAGGTAGCGGCCACCTATTGTCGCGGCAGGCTTGCCTACGACGGCGAGAAAATCACCAACCACGCCGGCTACGGCCGGTTCCTGCGTCCGCATGCCAACCGTCCCTCGGCCTGAGTCAATCTTTAGGAAATCTGCACATGTCCAACCTTTCATTCCCTCCTGTCAACGCCGACCGCCTGTGGGCACGCGTCGAAACCCTGTCCAAAATGACCTTGCCCGACGTGCCCTGGACGCGCCGCGCATTTTCACCGTTATTTCTGGAGGCGCGCGCATGGCTGCGCGAACAGTTCGCCGCCGCCGGGATGAGCGTGCGGCAAGACGACGGCGGCAATCTGGTCGGCCGTCTCGCGGCGCGTGCCGGCAGCGCCGAACGCCAACCCATCGTCACCGGCTCGCACTGCGACACCGTGATGATGGGTGGCCGTTTCGACGGCATCATCGGCGTGCTGGCCGGGATCGAAGTCGCCCATACGCTGCATGAGCAGGGCATTGCCCTCGATCATCCGTTCGAGGTGATCGATTTTCTTTCGGAGGAACCGAGCGATTACGGCATTTCCTGCATCGGCAGCCGCGCCTTTTCCGGTGCGCTGGGGCCGGAGATGCTGGCAGCGCGCAATCCCGACGGCGAAACCCTGGCCGAAGGCATGCGCCGCATAGGCTGCAATCCCGAGCGCCTGGCGCAAGCGCTGCGCCCGGCCGCCAGCACCGCAGCGTTCGTGGAGCTGCATATCGAGCAGGGACCGGTATTGGAAAAGCGCGGTCTGCCGATCGGCGTCGTGACGAATATCGTCGGCATCCGCCGCGTATCGATTCGCGTGAGCGGACAGCCGGACCATGCCGGCACCACGCCGATGGATATCCGCAAGGATGCACTGGTCGGCGCCGCCCGCATCATCGATGCGGCCAGCCGCAAAGCCAGCGCGATGTCCGGCAAGCCGCACTATGTCGTCGCGACGATAGGGCGCTTGTCCCTGACGCCGAACGCTTCCAATGCGGTACCGGGAAGCGTGGAAATGATGATGGAAGTGCGCAGCGAAAACGCCGCTGTTCTGGAAAGCTTTCCGGAACAATTGATGGCAGCGGTCGCCGCCGATATCGCGTTCCTGGGCGTGACGGCGGAGATGAAAACGGTCAGCAGCTCCAAGCCGACCGATTGCGACGAGCTGGTCATGACGACGATAGAACAGGCGGCAGCCGGACTGGCATATCCGTGCATGCGCATGCCCAGCGGGGCCGGACACGACGCGGTCTACGTCGCGCCCACCGGCCCTGTCGGCATGATTTTCATTCCCTGCCTGAACGGCCGCAGCCACTGCCCCGAAGAATGGATAGAGCCCGCGCAACTGCTGGATGGAACGCGTGTGCTGTACCAGACGATACTGGAACTGGACCGCAGGCTGAAGAAAACACAGGCGTGAGTGCCAACAATCATCCTGCCGAATAGCGGATCGCTACGAGTGGTAAAGAGATGGCACTCACCAAGAGGGAAGTATTGATCGGAGAGAATGCTGTTTCTTTTCAGAATTTTCCTACATTGGAACGGGTTCATATTGCTCAAAATAGGCATCCGAATGCCACTCTAAAAGGAAATTGATATGGATGTGCAAAAAAAACTGCAGGAGCTGCTGGATAAGCAAGAACTCACGGAGCTGATCTACAAGTTTGCCCGCGCCCTGGATCGAATGGACGGCGACCTGATGAAATCGACCTATTGGGAAGACGCCATTGAGGCGCATCAGGACCCGCTATATCCCGAGCTGTTCTCCTATGACGGTAACGCCTTGGCATTCGTGCCGATTGCCATGCAGGGCTTTGCAGCGCTGAAAGTCTCGCAACATCGCATCAGCAATATATTGATCGAGCTGGACGGCGACAAGGCCAGCGCCGAATGCTACGTCCTGGCCTATCATGTTCATGACGAAAACGGTACGGATATGGAAGGGATCCTGGGCGGAAGACATCATTTCCATTTCGAACGGCGTAACGGCGAGTGGCGTATCAAGCATCGATTTACGGTTTTCGACTGGAATCAGAATCAGCCAGCCACGGCTATCTGGAGTGATAAATTCGATAGTAAATATCGCGGCAGCAGAGACCGGAATGACAATAGCTACAATTATTTGAAAAAAATTGTTGGTCGATGAAGATTCGAAGAGTGTAGAGAATGTGGCCCGCCAGCGATTGAATGTTCGCTTGGCGGGCCGAGTTAGTTATAACGGGGGGTGTTCAGCAATACCTAAGGACCCTATTCCGGCGTGATCGTCTGCTTCCCGAGCGCCAGATTACCGTCGTCATTGACCAAGGCAAACAGGATCTCGGCATTCGAGGCAGCAGCGGAAGGAAAGGGGGCGAGCTCCAGCGTCACGCGCGAGAACGGCGCCATCATCTCGACAGCTTGCTCCTGAGACGCGCCGCCGGTGACCACCCGCAGCGACCCGATCGTGGCGAAATACGGCGTCGGATTCGCTATCGTCAAATGGGGCTTTCCCGCATCCGTCTTGAGGGAAAACACCAGCCGCTCCGCTAGTTTGTCGGCGGAAAATGGCAGTTTTTCGGGGCGCACAAAGACCTTCATCTGGGTCCGCATGGCAACCGACAGGGTCGCGGCCTCCGGCGGCAAGTCCGTTGCCTTCGGCGGGATTTCATACAGGTTAAGCCAGAACAGCGACTCGCGATCTTTGGGCAGGGGTGCGCCGGAATAGATCAGCCGCAGGCTGGTCTGGTCGCCCTGGTTCATCCGGAAAATCGGCGGCAGGGTGATGATCGGGGAAGTCGATTCCTCCGGCACGGCATCGAGCTTGCCGTCATCGACCCAGGCCTGGACCACCACCGGATATTTGTTAAGGTTGACCAGTTGCAGGGACTGCTCGGTAGCGCCGGCGGAAAAAACGACCCTGGTCGATTCCGCCGTCACACCGGCGAACGCCGGCACACTGGCCAGATAGAGCAGCAGACAGTACAAAGCGAACCGCAGTGTCTCAGCGTTGGGAGATAAGAGTGACATATACAAGCGGTGTACGAACCCTCTTGAGGGACAGCCCTCATCACGCGATTGCACGGCAGGCGGCATCCTATTGAACACGAATGACCACCTGCGCCTTGGCATACACTTTGCCCGGCGTCACGGTCTTGCCCGGCAATTTTTTCAGCGACGCCGTCAGCGTCTTGGTGTACGCGGTGACGCCGTTTATCGTATCCCCGGCGATAGTGGTGGCTGGGCTGCCCAGCACGGGATACCATCCGGCGGGTTGCTTGCCACCCATGACCAGGTCGCTGCTCAGGAAATTCATCGGCACGTTGTTCTCTGCCAGTGCGATGCCGACCCCGGTCGCCATGCCGGGATCCGTGCGATAGCCATCGGAAAGCAGGTAGGTGACGCCGTTAGCTGGAGTCACCAGCCTTTCGGCGACGGCACTCTGATAGTTGGCAGCCGATATCAACAGGCCCATTGCGGTGTCGCCAGGGTTGACCCCGTTCCCGAAGGCGCCCACTCCGTTAGTGGCGGGGGCAGATCGCTGGCACCTGAACTGTATCTGGAAAGGCTTGGTCGATTCCTCGCCCTGTTCAAGTTGCCCGACGGTGAGTTTGGAAAACCACACCACAGGGGTAACGGTATCGAACGTACAAGTCGCGCGACGCCGTACGGCAAGCCTGTCATAGAGGTTGACCGTACCCGGCCATCTGTCGTACCAGCCATCGTAATGACCCCGTGCCGGCTGGTCTATGTGGTTCATGAGGTCTGCATTCATGCCTGGTCCGCTGAATGCGATGTAGCCTGCCGGTTGACTGTGGGGATACATACCGGTGCCGGTATCATCCCGCTCCCCCTGGGTGCCGCCGCGGATCAATTCGACCTTGACATCGCTGAAATTCTTGGCTTTGACAAGAACTTGTTTCGTAACGGGGTCGGTATCGAGACCGGTCAGCCGTCGGGCCTGCCAGTTCATCGAGAAGACTTTCCCCGTTTCGATATTGGTGATGCGGATCAGCATGCCTTTGACAAACGTGCGATACGCGCCTGGAATGGGAGGGGATAAGCGCGCACCATCTTCATACATCCCGCCGTAAGGACTGTCTTCGTTGGTGGAAAAAAACTCGTATAGCTGATTGACGTCGCCGACAGCGCAGCGATACAGGACCTGCTCCGGCGCGTAGCTTGTGTTTTTTCCATAGGAAAACGTGGTGAAGCTCGCGATACTGCTGGCGATCACGGTGCCGTCAGGTTGAAATGCACTGTTGTTCAGATTGACTACCGCCGGCAATCCGCCGCTCCCACCGGCTTCATCGCGTGTGCCGATCCACGCGCTTTCCTTAACGCACGCCGCCCATGCCGGCGCAGGGATAGCGGCCATCGTAGCGGCCAGTGCGAACGCAGGCATCATCAACCGGTAGCGGTTCGATCGTCTTGCACCCAAAAGTAAACGTATTGCCATACAAACTCCCGAATAGTGTCGCGTCAGCGCACAGCGCATGGTGTCTCGATAAGAAATCATCATTCTGTAGCTCCAAGGGAAACGCAACTGGAATTCACTCTATACAGCGCCTGATCCAGTTTACGTCCGCCCAGATCGTAGCGAATTTCGCATTGCTCGGCGCGCAACTCGCCCCACTTGACGCGCAGCCGGCCTTGCTCCGCCGCGGCGCGGGCATACACTTGCCCTCCCTGTCCCACCATGCCGATGCTGGCGCCATCGTCGCCGGCGTAAACATTGGCGCCGAGCGGTAACGGCGAACCGTCCGCCAGCGCCGCTTTCACCAGCAGCGCATAGCCGGTCCGGGTCGCAAAGTTGAGCTTGACCGCAGCGCCGGCATAGGGCGCTACGCGTTGCTGGTTGCCGTCGAGTTCGACGTTGCGGCCGATACCCTGCGCATCCAGGGCGATGTCGTTGTAGCGATAGGCGGTTAGCGACGGAATCAGCGCATAGCCGAAGCGGTCGATCCTGGCTCCCTGGCTATTCCGCACGGCGGCACCGCTGGCGCCTTTCGCCTCCACCAGGCCGAACGTTTCGCCCAGATAAGGGCCGAGCGTCAGGCCGCCGGCGTGGGCCACAGCAGCCCCGCGGGCATTCGCACTGGCCTGCCAGAAGCCTTGCCCCAGGGAATAATTGCCGCCAACCGTCGCAATAGGGAAGCTCTTCTGGAGACTCGCACTGGCGCTGGAACTCGCCCCCTGCGTTGCGCCCGACACATTCGCGCTATAGCTGAGCGTCTGCGCCTCGTCCACGATCCCGGAAACCGACGCCTGATAGCTGCTGACGCCGCCGCTATGTGTGACGCCGCCGGAAACCGAGGCAGCACGCGACCCGGAACCGAACGAACCGAACGGCATCGAGACCGAGAGCATCACCGCGTTGCTGGTCTTGCCCTCTCTGACGGTGGCTGGCGTCTGGCCGGCGAGATTCCGGCGCCGGTCATACAGCGAGGCCGTGCGCTGGCGTGCAAACGACAGGTTGTAGCTGATCGACCGATAGGTGTTGGCATAGTTGAATTGCAGCTGGGTGTCGGGGCTCTTGGCGCCGTAGTAATCGCTGGCCGATGCCGACAGCGAGAGCTGTCCGTAACGGTCGAAGTTCTGGCTGATATTCGCCGTGAACTGGTTGCGCTGCTGATAGCTGCTTGAAGACCAGGTCTCGCCTTTGTCATGCGCACTCCGCGCGCCCAGGGCATCGACCAGATCCCGGTAGCCGCGGGTCGAATAACGATAGCCCGCCAGCGAAAATGTGGTCGAGGTCGGCTGGAACGTATGGCTGTAGGTCAGCGCGGCACGCCCGCCTTTGACAGCTTTGCCATCGACGTCTTTGGCCAGCGAATAGGTTGTGTTGACCCCGAATGCGCCGACGGATGTCCCCATCACGGCGCCGACCAGGAAAGCCTGATAGTCGCTGGCAAGCCGGGCGCCCACGTTGGCGGTCAGCGCGTTGGTCAGCCCGCGCTGATAGGTCATATCGGTGAAAACCGCCCGGCTATCCGCCACATCGCGCACCTGGCCGAGCGTGACGCCGTAACGTGAAGTGCCAGGGCGCATGGAATCCGGCACGGCCGAGAAGGGGACGGTAAAGCGGGCGACACGCCCATCCGCCTCGGCCACCTCGACCTCCAGATCGCCCTGGTAGCTGGTGGAATACAGATCCTCGATCAGGAAAGGTCCCGGCGCCACGGTGGTCTGGTAAATCTGGTGCCCGCCCTGACGAATCACGACGCGTGCATTGGTCAAGGCGACACCGCGCACCACCGGCGCGTATCCGCTCTGCGAGGCGGGCAGCATGCGCTCGTCGGTCCCGATCTGGACGCCGCGGAAACCCACGCCGCTGAACAGGCTGCCACTCGTATAGCTTTCCCCGACGGTGAGCTCGCTCTGGAGTGCGGGCAAGGCGCGTTGCGCGTAGGCCCGGATCGAATGCCAGTGTCCGCCGCTGTTGCTGGGTCCGCTTGTATAACGATAGTTCGATTGCTGGCGCAAACGCCACAATCCCAGGTTGACGCCGGAATTCAGGCCCAGGTAGGAATAATCGTTGACCCGGCCGGTTGCACTGTAGCGGTAGTAGCTGCTGTCATAGTTGACGAACGCCATGGTCTCGCCGGCATCCAGGTCGCCAGGGCTCACGGCGCCGCGCGGCACACGCGTCATCAGCAACTGCGGGATGGAAATATCCAGGCGCAGGCGAGAAAAATCGAAACTGCTGCCGGCGCCCGCAACGCGTTGTTCCAGCGGGCGGCAATCCGCCGCTTGGTCCCGATCGGCAGCGGGTGCCGACTGTTCAGCGGAAATGCTGTCCGCACGCACGCCGGATGCGATCAGGAACGCGTTATCCAGGCAGGGGAACACGCTGCCGTCTGCAGCGGAACGGAATTCCACGGTCTTTCTGGCGCGAAAAACGCCGTTGACAGAGATGTCGACCTGGTAGCTGCCGGGATCGACCACGTTGGCCCGATTGAAACGCTCAAGGCCGCCCGCGCCGAGCGAGGTGCCCAGCAACAGGCTGCTGTCGAAGCCATAGGCCAGCGTGGCCCGCTCCGAGGCTGGCGTTGAGGTTGCCGCAGATGCCTGGAGCGCAGGCAGCGCCAGTGCCGCGGCAATGGCAGCACACAAATAGCGGCGGCGATGCCCGGCGTGGCGCGATTGCCGCGCCACGCGACTTTGTATAACTATAATCATGGGGAAATTTTCGCTTTACGGCTGAATCAGGTAGTCGCCATCGACGCTACTGCCGTAGTCGTTCAGGAATTTGAATTTCACGCGCAGGTTTCGATCCGCAAGGCGGCCGGCGTCCTTGATGCGATAACTCGTCTCGGATCGCGGCGCAACCATGTCCGGCGCAAAGGCGACTTCCCGCCCGGCACTGACGACACTGGCTTTGTCCAGGGTAATGTAATAACCCGAAGGGTTGTTGACGGTTACGCGCCAATCGGGACCGGCCTGGTCGACGCTGAAGCGCAACTGCTGCGATGCTTGCCCGACGCTGCCGGCGATACTCTCGGGCCGATAGAACAACTTGACCCGATTGCGCAGCATCACCACAAACTGGTTCTGGCCGGCATGTGCCGCCTGCATGGGCGGAATCTGTAAGGTATTGAGGTAGAACACCGATTCGCGATCCTGCGGCAAATTCTGACCGGTGAATACAAGACGCAAGGTTTGCCCGGCTTTCGGTTCCATGCGGAACAGTGGAGGCGTGACCACGAATGGCGCATCTGCGGTATCTGGGGTGGAGGCGGGATTATTGATATCGACCCAAGCCTGGACGACATTCGGCACGTCATCCTGGTTGGTCAACTGAACGCTGTGCTCCTGTGCCTTGCCTGGAAAGATGACACGGGTACCGGTGATGACGACGCTGGCGGAGGCTGGCGCCGTCTGGACGATGCAAGCAAACCCGAGCAGACACACCGACAGCATTTTTCTAACTAACCCAGACATACATTTCCTTTCTTCGAACAAGCCACGCGGCCAGATTCCAACGATAGCTTCGCCTGGCCTGTCGGCTCCCGGCGCGCTATGCGCGTCGGGAGTAAAACGGCAATTACTTGTAAGCAATCGCGTACTGCACGGCACCGACCACGGTACCTGCCTTCGCTACACCTTCTGCGAAGTAACGCACGCCAAATTTATATTCCGCACTGGTGGCATCCTTCTTGAGCTCCAGACCCGGAGCGTTATAGCCAGCGGCGGTCAGCTTGAATGGTGCGGCCTCTTTCGCAGGATCCAGCAACTGGAGGCTGACGTTCTCTGCGGTACCGGTGTTGGAGAGGTTGCCGTTAGGAGTGATGCTGTTGCTGCCGACAAACTTTGTATCTATGGCTGTGTCGGCGGTTGGGGCCGTGCAACCCGACAGACCAACGGTGAATTCGGTCAGACCTGCAGTCTTGCCTGCCTCAGACAGATCCGCGACCTTCGCTGTCGGCAGCAGCACGCTTGCGCCATTTACATTGCCGTTGACGCCAACCGCACAGGTTTGAGCATTCACTTCACCCTGGAAGGTAATGGTGTTGTTTGCGAAGGCGACGAATGGAGCGATGGCAAATGCTGCGCCGATGATGGTTTTTTTCATGGGTTTTCTATTCCTGTAAATTGGTTTTGAGAAAGTGAACAGTTCATCTGCGGGAAGCATCGATCGCGCTATTCGAACCGCCTCGATAGATGAAACCCTCATTTGTTACTGCAGGTTCCATTCTAGAAAGTACGGCCTAATGTTGATGTAGGAAAAACCTGAGAAGCTGTGTCGCTTTATCTGATAAAACACGAAGAATCTCGGCATCTTCTCTAATTGAATGAAATTGATTGTTAATAACGTTAAATTTGGCGTTGCGTGCTCATGGCCCGCCGGGGAATGGAGCTTGTCACCAAGATAGTTGCTTGGCGTAATCGGAGAAAACCGCAGTTTTTTTGAGAGGGTCGGTACGCAAAAAACCCCACTGCCAGCAGGATCGGCTTGGCAGTGGGGGTGTCTGGTTAGTGCTGATGTGGGTAGCCGTGCATGTTTTATCGCTGGCAAAATTTCCCTGCCGGGTCAATACATTCTGTCTAGCCGTTAGAAATAGCGCACATTGAATTGCGCGAGCCCGGAGAACTCCACCTCCTGGGTGGCAGTAATCTTGTTGGCGGTATTCAATTGCGGTTCGACGTCAAAGCTGAACGTAAACATACTGGCCGATGCGGGAGCGTTGGCAGTTGCGTCCCACACCGTCCAGTCTTCATCCTTCGGTATCGCCCAGCCTATATCCGCCTTGCCAAAAGCCGTGGCGGTGTGATCGGCGCTGCCGATATAACCCAGGTACTTGTTCTGCGGCGTGCCGTCGAAGGACGATCCTGTGCTGATCATCGTGAAATTACCCAGCTTTTGTCCTGTAACAGGATCCAAGCCGAGACCGAAGATACGACGCGCATCGCCGTGGTTGCCCGCGTTATTGGCGGATGGGGTGTTAGGCCCTGTCAGGGCGCTGGATGCATTCGGATCGACCGCCCAGAAGGCCGACCTGATCTTGGTGCCGGCCGGGCATTGCACCTGCAATGTAATCGGCTTCCTGGGCAAGGTCGTCATTTGCGTGGTGCTTAGGTCAGCCCAGGAAACAGAACCCCAGGTCATGCCCGCGCCGCTGACGGAAGCCTTGCAACCCGGCGGTTTGGTTTTGCCGTTAACGCTGACATCAATCGTCTGCGCCTGGACGTTGAAGGACAACGCCATCGCAGAAAAAAATAGGACTTTGGAAAGCCGCATGTTGTTACACCTTAATTTATGAATTTATTGTATGAACCATCGGTTCGTTGATTGCCGCAGATTGCCGTTCGTCGATCTCGCGACTCGGGAAAAGAGCGGAGCTGGCGGGTTTGAGGGAGCGCTATTTATCCATTGTTCGCCCCCTTCGTTTCGGATTCGGACGTCGATTTTTCCTGCGGGCTTGCCAAGCCGTCCGTTGCAACGGGAAGCTGCAGGTCATCGAGCATGTAGTTGTAGCCCGATATGCCGGAAAACTGCACTTCCATGTCGGCGGTTTTCTGAAAGTTTTCCGGCAATGGCCCGCAATTTTTCGAGCCGGGGAGCGAATAAGCTTGCGGCAATACGACCGTGCTGCGCATGGGCAGCAACGACACGTTGTTGACGTAGCGAATAACCATTTTTGTATCGTTGGCGACACATAATCTGTTTTCCTCGGTAAACCATCTCAGATATTTCCATCTGTGCTCAACCGCGGCCTGATTCATGGGCCGGATGACGATGGGCAGGTCCTGACCGATCAGAAAACGCACGCGTCCTGCAAGCTGGTCTTCCTTGGGAGGAATGCCAGTGAAAACGACCCGCGCCATGTGCTCCTGCGTCAGCTTTTTGTTGCTGCGAAACAAGATGCGCACAATTTGCGTTTCTCCCGGCTGCACCAGCACCGCCGCCGGTACCGGAATGAGCGCGCCGTCGATCTCGTCGTCTTTCAGGCGCATGACTTTTGCGTACAGCAATACGGGCCTGGCAGCGGTGTTCTTGAGTCCTATCGTGCCCTCCTTGTCCGCTTCATCGATCATCACCGCGGACGTGTCCGGCAAGATCGCAGCCGCCGCCAGGTTGTGCGCAAGGAGCAGGGCGGCGAGCGCCGAGGTTTTAAATGCTTTCATGGCCGCCTCCACACAAAACCTGGATGTCGATCAGGTCGGATTTTTTCGATGCGCGCAGCTGCTTGTCTGCGCCAAGTGCGCAACTTGCGCCGGCCGGGTTGGCCGGGTTAGCTATATGTGCGTTACTTGTCGTCAGGCGCTGCAGGCTTTCCTCATTCACCATCAGAATGTTTTCGTCAACCGTGTAAGCGATCAATTCCCCCTTGTCAGTGAATACTTTCGACCCCATGGGAAAAGCGACCCCGCCGGTTAGCAGTCGTATCAGGTAGACCCGATCCTGGTCGGACGCGTAATGGACGCTGGCGACGGCGCCGCGCCTCACAGTGAGCTCCTGGCGCGGGTTCTTCAGGTAAGCCCCGTCGGGCAGCGTTTTGGTGACGATGTCGATCACATTGCTGCGCGCTTCGAACAACTGCGGCGCGACTGCCAGACCGTCGTAATTCGTCGTGACGCGGCTGGTTGGCGTATCGACGTCGACATAACCCTTTACGCCAGAGTCGATCATCGCAAACGTCTCCTGAATCTGTGCCGACGAGAATGCGAACCTGTTGTCTGCCGCCACCAGCGCGCCCGCCGCATTGGCCGCAAAATTCCTGCTGCCGCCATCGATGCCGGCGTACCAGCCGGTATGCGCGTAGGGCGTACGCCAGAATGCTTGTGCGTGTTGCGTGCTATTGCGCGTCGTGCCAGGCGTATCGTCGGCACCGACGCCTATCGACAGCTTGTCGGTCACGGTCTGATCCACGCTCGTGCCAATCCGGGTAGCGCCACCGTAGCGCCTGACGTAGGAAGATGAGGTCCCGGACCTGCCGCGCAATTTAAAGGGAATGCGCAATGTCACCGATGCGGACCAGGCGCCGTTGCGTTGCGTATTTTGCGAATTGCGGCCTTTTTCCCAACCGTATCCGAGATTGCCGCTGAGCGTAAAACGGTCGGCAGCGTAGGTCGAGGAAAGCGCCAGGCTGTTGCCGGACGGCTGGTTATAGTAAACGCTCCTGAATACCGAGAACGCAGCGCTCATCCGCTTGGCAACCGGCATACCGGCGCCTGCGCCGATGCTGTAATGCGGGGGCAGTACGGAGGACGCATCGGAAAGCGATGATTGCTGCCGGCTTTGCGTCAAGTCGCGGTATTGGCGGCTTTGCCAGGTCAGCGACAAATACGGACTGGCGCTGATCAGTTGGGTGGACAGGTTCACAGCGGCCTTGACGCCAGGAGCGCGGTTATTTCCGCTGCGCGCGGCAATCACGTTGAGATCGCCGCGCGTGTCATGGGAGAACAAGTCCAGCCCCAGGCCGGCCCCCACACCCAGGTAGTTTTGCGCAACCATGCCGCCCACCACGGGCCGCATGGTTCCCCCCAAGGGAAGCTTGTATTGCGCACCGAATACCGCGCCGCGGTTAGCATCGAGTTTGCCAGCGAACAGCGAAAAGCTGCTCGCCATATTCTTGCTGCCGGTGAAGGCGGCGCGCGGGATCGTGAAACGCTGCTCGCCGCCGTCTGCCTCGCGTATGGCCACTTCGGCGTCAGCATAGGCGGTATGCAAAGGCACGGCCGCGAATCGGAAAGCCCCGGCAGGCACGGGTCGGCTGAAAATGATGCGGCCCTGTTGCAACACTTCCACCTGCGCATACCCGGTCGCGCTGCCGCTGACATCTACCGTGGTGTCGCCGCCGGGCATCCCGCCATCGTCGCTGAGTGTCAAACCAACCACCTGCCCCGCGCCGAACATGCCATTACCGACCGGGATGTAGCCCGCCCTGGTCCGGTATTTGTTCGCGATGTCGGTTTCGACATAGGCGTTGTTGACGCTTTGGCGGCTGAATCCCGGTCCGCTGGATGGGCGGTATCTGAAATACGAAAAATCGGAGCGCAAGATAATGTTCCGGATATTCGCGCCGGCGGTCATCATCGTGCTGAGCGATGCCGCGCTGGTGTCGCGCGACTCGCCATAATTGCTGCTGATGTTGTAGTTCAGGAATGCGCCCAATCCGCCAGTCTGGAGATTCGCGTATTCGGCATCCCTGATGAAATAATAGTCCGGCGCGGCAACATACAGCGCCGTTTCGCGCGGCGCGTAGCGGCTCTTGAATTGCGAAACGGCATTGAAGGCTACACATTTGTTTTCAGGACGCATGGTCATCAGCTCCGGATTGATCTTGAAGATTTTTAACAGGGCGGCGTCGAAACATGGTTCGCCATCGTCGCCAAAATGAATACTCAGCACGCCCGTGTACTTTCCGTTTACATAGACGCCGACATCTTGTTTGCCATGCGGCCTGGCGTGTTGCGCGACGATGTCGTCGACCTGTTCTTGTCCGAGCCCCAGCGACCTGAGCAGATTGTCGTCAAAACGCAAGGCATTGATTTCGCCCGCCATACTCGAACTCCACAGCGCACAGAGCACGACACCCGCCGCCAATGATTTCACGCGCACATGAGCGCTATTCTTTTTATCCTCATTTCTCACACTCAAAATATTCCGTTTGATCTATTCAATAATTAGTCGCGGCACCCGCTCCGTCGTTCACCTGTCCCGATCCTGTCGTTCGTTACCGCAGGCTGCATTCTAAAAATCGCCAACGCATGTGGATGTAGGAAAAACCCGAAAAACCGCGGCGCTTTCTCCGAGTAAACTGCGCATGTGTAAATTCACGCAAGCTCACAATCCCGCAAGTTTGGGCGTGGTAGGATTGCCTTTCCACTAGGGAGGTAGCCATGTGGCAGCACATCGATTACAAAGGCTTCGAAATTCACGTTTATCCATTTCCCAAGCACAGTCCGTCGTTCCCGGGAATATCGTATTGGTACACCGGATACGTTTGCAGACCGAGCTCTGAAATCCATGTGGGTGGACAACAGGTGTTTTTCTCTCAGCCGCTGGCAGCCTTTGTCAACGAAGACGCGGCTCTGGATGTTGGCTACGAGGAAGGGAAATCGATTGTTGATCGCATTCATCCCACGCGTTCCGTTGACGATTTGAAATAGCAGCTTCCCGCCGCGCCGTTTTGAAGTCAAAAACCACCGAAACACCTGGACAGAATTGTCATGTCATATCCGTTGACTACAATGGAATGACGGGAGGCGATCATGCACGCAAAAGTAGATTGGACGCAGGCACCGGAGGGGGCCAGGTGGTGGTCAATGGATGCCAATGGCCATGCCCATTGGCATATGCCGCCCAATGTGATTGCGGGAACGGACTTTTGGTTTGCGGATGAAATACCGGCCCCACGCTTTGGTTTTGCCGGCGACTGGCACCACAGCCTGGTAGAGCGGCCGCCAGCGTAGGTGCGGCGTATTCTATTCAGGCGAATGGAATAGACAAATTGCCATGTCAAATCAGTTGGCTACAATGAAGTGATGAGGTGATCACTATGCAGCCAAACATTGATTGGAAGCATGCGCCAAAGACGGCGCAATGGTGGGCAATGAATGCCAACGGGGAGGCGAACTGGTTCCTTGCCCCAAGCATCATGAGCTTTACCGATTTCTGGTTCGCTGAACAGCGACCCGCACCGTCGTTCCACTATACAGGCGACTGGCGTGAGAGCCTGGCAGAGCGCCCGCCAGGGTAGAAAGGGAGAGCGCGTCCAGATGGGCGGGCTGTTAAACAAGCCCGTTGCGGAGGGGGGGAAAAGGCCTGACGGCATAGAAATTGAACACACACACAATTTCTATGCCAACGGGCCTTGATTATTTCTTTTGCAATGTCAAAAAAATTACTATTATGAAAACGCCGGATGTGATTTTTTTACAGCGTTTCAGAAGCACGTGTCGGTATTTCCCGATGTCAACATGGTGAATTATCGAAGTCAAATAACAAGGGGAGAAGGAAATGAAGAGGTTTATAAAAGTCTTTTCCTGCCTGGCATTGGTTTCATTCATCGCAACGGGCTGCGCCGTCAATCGCGCCACAGCGATGGTTGATCCATCGGTTAATCTCGGCGCCCTGAAAACGATGCACGTGGCTAAATTTATCGACGATCAGCAAGGCGTAGATACCCTGATCGCAGACAAGCTTCGTGCTTTAGGCTACACGGTCACAACCGATCCGGAAAAGTCTGCCGGCGCAGATGCCAAGGTCACCTATCAATACGAAAACGCAAGGGACATCACCGCCTATATGCTTGAGCTAAGCGTCGTCATCCGTGACGTCAAAAGTGACTTTCCCTTGGCTAGCGGCAACTCTTACCACACATCCCTGACAAGAAAAAATCCGCATGAAATGGTGGATGAGGTTATCGACAATATTTTCAAAAAGGGGAAATGAAATGAAATCAATATTTCAGAGCCTGCTTTTTCTTTTCCTCGGTTTGTCGGCCCTGGTTCTGGCAGGGTGTTCTGCAACACCGGCAACACCCGAAGCCATGTCCGTTCAAGGTATGCCGCTACAAGCAAAACAACCGCATAGTGTCACTGTCATGACCTATGGCGGCGCAGAAACGAAGTCCTCGGATAGCACGAATATCTCGGACGCCGACCTGCAGGCGGCGATTGAAAATTCAATTGTTCAATCCAACCTGTTTAACAGGATTATCCAGGGAGGAGGCGGGGAATACATATTGACAGTGACGATAACGCAGATCAGAAAACCTACCGTTGCAACAGGCTATACCGCTGATCTGGAAACCGCATGGTCGCTTGTCAAGGCATCCGATAAAAGCATTGCATTAAGGAAAGTCGTCATTTCATCCTATTCCGTCTCGCCGAGCGATGCCTCTTCCGGCCGAACCAAGTTACGCCGGGCGGTGGAGGGCGCGGCAAGAAACAATATAGCCCAAGGGCTAAAAGTCATTTCCAATCTTGACCTTGACCCACAAAAATACACGGATTTGGGTTCGGGGAAAGTGCTTGGCTTCACCGACAAGCAGCAGGCTTCCTATCAAATCTTTCTGACCAAACCTTTGCCGCGCGCTTTTGCAATTTCAAAAAATGGTGCCGACGGGTATGCCTGGGGAAATAGTTCAGACGATAAAAGCGTGTTTTCCGATCCCCAAAAAAGAGCGCTTGACGTTTGCCAAAAATATGCCGGGCAGGAATGTCGTCTATATATGGTTGATGATCAGGTTGTTTATCGTTAATAAACGGCAATCGGATCTAATACTGTTCAGTGAAAAAATTCCAATGAACCGTTCGGGCTGAGCAGACGCGCAGCGTCGTGTCGAAGACGCACAGACGTATCCCCTGACGGACTACTCAGCAAGAACATTTTCTTAACTGAATAGCATCGGCCATTGGCTCCGCCTTGTTGTGTACCAAACCCACACGTAATCTGGCGAATTCAACAACTGAGCCAACTACTTTTTTAGGATTGTTGTTAGAATGCAAGCAGCCACAACAATCAACTCCCCACTTACCATTCCTCCTATTACTAAAGAAAGGATATTCTTATGAAGAAGATTCTAGTTATTGCAACTATTTTCAGCCTGTTTTCCGCCGAGGCATATGCTCAGGCCGGCGCAGCTGCTGCTGGTACAACTGGCGGAACCGGGACGACGACCGGTGCCGCTGCTGCTGGCACTGAAGCTGGCGCTGGAACCGCAGCTGGTGCTGGAACTGCAGCTGGCACTGGAACCGCTGCAGGCGCTGGAACTGCAGCAGGTGCTGGAACTGCAGCAGGTGCTGGAACCGCAGTTGGTGCTGGAACTGCAGCTGGAGCCGGAACCGCAGTTGGCGCCGGAACTGCAGTTGGCGCCGGAACTGCAGTTGGCGCCGGAACTGCAGTTGGCGCTGGAACTGCAGTTGGAGCCGGAGCTGCAGCTGGGGTCGGCGCCGGAGTTGGCGCTGGCGCGGCCGTGGCCGGCGGCGCTGCCATCGGTGCAGGTGCGGCAGCCACCGCAGCCGGCCTGAGTATCGGGACATCGATCGCGATCGGCGCCGGTGTTGCAGGTTTAGCGGCTGCTGTCGGTAGCTCTGGCAATTCCCACGCGACCACGACCCATCATTGATTTTCGCCGGGAACGCCCTTAGGCGTTCCCGCATTTTCTCTCCCGGTACAAACCGGCGTTATCCCGTTATTTCTCTGCTTTTGCAGCCGTTTCTGCCTACGTCCGATAGGCTCGGCACGCGCTTCCTTATACCAACTAATCCATCGTTTTTTTGCTTGCCTCACGCTGACCGGATCAAGTCGCCTTAACTTCCATCGCCTTAAGCTGTTGTTTGCAAACGCCATTTCTCGCACGAGTCCTAATTATTTGGCAAGGCCCAAGATTATTTCAGTAAAGGAATGTTAAAATTTGCGCGATATTGAATTAATGAAACGGTTGTCTCTGCACCTTGCATTACTCTCGCCCAGATATAGAGGGTAAACGCCTCATCTTTTCAGTTCAAAACTACTGTCTACGCAGGGCTTCAAGCGATTGCCAGCCATCTCCATAATTTGGTTTGGGTAAGTGTTGTAAAATGCGCATCTCTATAAATTCGTTTGTCAACATTAGCGTACTAAATTTGGATGTAAACCGGGTTCTGTGGTGGACATGTATTCCTAGTGCTTGTGCAACAGAACAAGCCTTAACAGGCTTGCATTATCAGGTTAGATAACTTCATGCATTTTTTGTCGAAAACCCATCTCAAAAGGTGGGGGATAGTTGGATTGATTCCCTTGTTGGCCGCATGCGCGTTCGCTCCCGGCATGCGTATGGAAAACAAATATGCGTCTGCGCCGGCCGATTCCGGTGTGACGCCAGTCCTCAAGCCCATCACACCGCAATTGTTGCAGGCTGAAAAAGCCATACGCGAACAACAAGCCAGCCAGGACATCAGCCAACTGGTCGCGAGTCCGACGCCGTATCTGATCGGCAGCGGCGATATCCTTTCCATCGTGGTATGGGACCATCCTGAGCTCTCTACTCCTGCGATGGCTGGGGCGACGACAATCACCGCACCCGGCACCGATGCTGGTGCCACTGGTGCCACCACCACCCCGGGCTTTGTGATCGATCAGGATGGACTGGTGCAATTTCCGTATGTAGGATCGCTCAAACTTGCCGGCCTGACTGAGGCGCAAGCACGCAACCTGCTTACTGGCAGGCTGGCGCGCTACATCAAAAAACCGGACCTCACGCTGCGTGTGCAGGCTTACCGCAGCAAGCGTATTTATATCGATGGTGAAGTCAAAACGCCGGGTATCCAGACCATCAACGACCTCCCGATGACATTGCCGGAGGCGCTTAGCCGCGCAGGCGGTTTCCTGCCGACCGGTGACCAAAGCCAGGTAGACGTCAGCCGCGCAGGCATAACTTACCGGGTGAATCTTCCACAACTGCTACAAAAAGGCATCAATCCATCCAGCATCCTGCTGGCAAACGGCGATGCCGTCCGCGTGATTGCGCGGGAGGAAAGCAAGGTCTTCGTACTGGGCGAAGTAACGCGCCCGACAACATTGATGCTGCGTAACGGCAGGCTGACGCTCAATGAGGCACTAGGGGATGCCGGCGGCCTCAACCAGCTTAGCGCCGAAGGGCGGCAGGTCTATGTTGTGCGCAATGCTGCAGACATGAATCCGATCGTGTATAACCTCGACGCCCGCTCGCCGGTAGCCATGGCTTTGGCAGAAAATTTTGAGCTCAAGGCCAAGGACGTGGTCTATGTCGATGCCTCCGGGCTCGCCAATTGGGCGCGCGTCGTCAACCTGATTGTGCCGAGTGCGCTATCGCTGACGAGCGCGGTGCAGGCCTCAAAATGATTAGCAATATTCTGGTCATCTGCATCGGCAACATCTGTCGCAGCCCTATCGCGGAGGGCTTGCTGAAGCGTGCCTTGCCTGAAAAAACGGTACGTTCAGCCGGCATCGGCGCAATGATCGGTTATCCGGCCGACCCATTTTCGATCCAGATCATGCAAGAGCAGGGCATAGACATCGGCGGACACCGCGCGCAGAGCCTGATGACCTGGATGGTCAGTGAAGCCGATATCATCCTGGTCATGGATCTGGAGCAAAAGCGCTTTCTCGAACAAAAATATGCCACCTCCAAAGGCAAAGTGTTCCGGCTTGGCGAATTCGGCAAATACGACATCCCCGACCCGTATCGACAAGACCTGGCCGTATTCCGTCAGACCTACAGCCTGATTGCCCAAGGCGTTGACGCGCTGGTCGAGCGCATCGTAAACATCAACTAAAAGAGTCGTTCAAATAATCGATGAATCAACCCATTCAGCAATTAGTCCCAATCAATATCCCAGACGACGATGAAACCGACCTGGCAACCTATCTCGACGTCCTTTTTGACAATCGCTGGCTGATCGTCAGCATTGCGCTCGTGATCGCGCTGCTCGGTACCGCCTATGCGTTTATCGCCAAACCGGTCTACGAAGCGAATATTCTGATCCAGGTAGAAGACAGCCCAAATTCGTCAAAGAACATATTGGGCGACATGTCTTCGATGTTCGACGTTAAGACGGCCGCTACATCCGAAATGGAAATCCTCCGTTCGCGCATGGTGGTATCCCGTGCGGTCGACAACCTACGGCTCTACACAACTGTGCGACCCAAATATTTCCCCTTCATTGGCGCATGGTTGGCCGGTCGTAACAAACAACTTTCGGCACCGGGGCTGTTCGGCTACGGTGGTTATGTGTGGGGCGCCGAACAAATTGATGTTTCCACCTTCAATGTGCCCCAATCGTTGCAGGGGCATGATTTTGTGCTCACGGTTGAGGCGAATGGCCAGTTCAGGCTAAGCGAAAGCAAACAAGATATTGAGTTGAAGGGTAACGTAGGGTCTACGCTCACAGCAGAGGAAGAAGGCGGCAACATTGAGTTGCGGGTAGATCGCCTCTCTGCCAAACCCGGTGCGCAATTCCTGTTGAGCAGCACCTCCCGATTGACGACGATCGAAAAATTGCAGAATTCCATGGCAATTGCGGAAAAAGGCAAGCAATCCGGCATCATCGGCATCACGCTGGAAGGCACCGACCCCAAATTAACCAGCAGCATCCTCAACGAAATCGGCCGGGAATACGTGCGCCAGAACGTAGAGCGCAAATCGGAAGAGGCTGAAAAATCCCTTACCTTCCTCGACAGGCAATTGCCGGACCTGAAGCGCCAACTGGAGCAGTCCGAGACCAAGTTCAACCAGTTTCGCAACACGAGCGGCACCATCGATTTGGGTGAAGAAGCCAAAATGCTGTTACAGCAATCCGTGGCCGCCCAAAGCAAACTGATCGAGCTGAAACAAAAAAGAGAAGAGTTGCTGATCCGCTTCACCAGCGACCACCCGGCCGTGGTAGGGATCGACAGCCAGATGAAGGAGATCAAGGGCGAAATGCAGGCAATTACCGCGCAGATCAAAAATCTGCCTTTAGTTGAACAAGATGTGCTGCGCCTCACCCGCGACGTCAAGGTCAGTACCGATTTGTACACTGCGTTGTTAAACAGTGCGCAGCAATTGCGCCTGGTCAAAGCCGGCAAAGTAGGCAATTCGCGGCTGGTCGATGCGGCCATGGTGCCTGAACAGCCGATCAAGCCCAAGCGGCTACTCGTGATCGCTATGGCGGTGTTGATCGGGCTGTTTCTTGGTGTAATGAGTGCATTTATCAAAAAATCGCTGTTTGGCGGGATCGGCGACGCCCACGAGATCGAACAAATGCTGGGGCTGACCGTCTATGCCAACATCCCACACAGCAAGAAGCAGGAAGCCTTGTATCGACAGGTGCTTGCCAAGTCGCCACAAATGTCCGTGCTGGCACAAACCGACCCGACCGATACAGCGATCGAAAGCTTGCGCAGCTTCCGCACATCACTGCAATTTTCGATGCTGGATGCCAAAAACAATGTCGTATTGATCACAGGTCCCACACCAGGCCTGGGGAAATCATTTGTCTCGGTAAATTTTGCCGCAGTGCTGGCAGCAGCCGGCAAAAAAGTCCTGCTGATTGATGCCGATTTGCGTAAAGGTTACCTCCACCAATACTTTGGATTCAGTCGGGAAAACGGACTGTCCGAACTTGTTGCAGGAACCTGCGGCATGGAAAAAGCCCTGCACAAGGGAGTGGTCGAAAATGTCGACTTTATCGCTACCGGCAGCTTCCCGCCAAACCCGTCGGAATTGTTGTTGCATGAAAATATCGGCCGCCTGCTGAAGTCCTTATCCGGCAGCTATGACTACGTCCTGATAGACACGCCACCCGTTCTGGCGGTGTCGGACACGCTCATTCTTGGCCCCTACGCCGGTGCGATCTTCTTTATTGCGCGCGCCGGTCAAAGTACGATAGGCGACATCAAGGAGTCGATCAAGCGCTGCAGCCATACCGGTATCCCGGTCAAAGGTGTCATCTTCAACGACATCAAGCGCCGGCCAGGCAGCTACGGGTACGGTTATAAATATGGCAAATATCGTTATACCCAATATAAATATTGAAATAAGACTGAGGAAAATAGTTGTCGTTTGTTTGGGGGAGGGTAAGAATGAAAAGAGTAAAGAAGAAACAAAATATTTTTCATATGTCACGCCGCGCACGCCGTTCTGTTTTTCTTTGCGGTCTCTTGATAGCGTTCGGTGTGACGGGCGTTTTTATTTTGACGCAATCATAAATACCCACCTTGATGCCGAAATGGTGAGCTTGCAATTTCGGCATTTGTCTGCCTCCTCGGAGCGAGACTGTTGTACGCGGCGAAGGTGAAGACCGTTTGCGCCTTGACCTTCTTGTCCAACCCGATAAGTCGCGGCTTGCGCAGTCCGCTGACAGTCTAAGCCGATCATAAATTGCCACCTGAGGTTTTGCTTTCTACATGCAAAACTTCATTTAGGCACCATATCGTATCCAATACCACAGGATTCCTACCCATTCATGAAGGGCGTACTGAGCGTGGTAAAGACCTTCGCGGCTCGGAAAAAAATCAACCAGGGTGAGCCTATCGCGGCTGAAGAACACTATCGGTGCCGCTACTACCTCAATACCGTTTTGTACAAATATTGCCTGAGAGCGTGGCATATGCATCGCATGTGTAACGAGAATGATGCGATGCACGCCCGCGTTCTTTAGGATACGCGCGGAAAATTGCGCGTTTTCTGCCGTATTGAGTGAATCCTCTTCAAGCCATTGAACGGGGGTCGAGAAATCCTTGAGAAAAATCTGCGCCATAACAGCCGCTTCGGAATGAATCGGGTCATCTGTTCGACCGCCCGTTACCAGCAGCGGCAACCCCATTTCGCGATGCAGCCTAGCGGTATATCTTATTCGGGCAAGAGTTCTGTCTCCACCCAATACCACGATCGCTTGTGCCCCCGTATCGAGTATTGAGGGAAGGGGAGCGGTACGATTTTCAAGGGGGATCACAAACAATTGAGCGCCTGCCTCAGTGCATAATAAAGCCGCTAAAATGAGCGCACTCACGCTCAATGACAGCCACAGATATGGTCGGAACAAAGTCAAATCAGCGATGAATTTCAGCATTAATTTTAGCGGCGGAAGCAGCAATCCCATTATTTTAATGTCATTATTTATTTTCTTTTTGTTAAACCAGTCTTCGAACCCACAATCGTACTAATCACATCCAGATATTTTTGAATCACGACATTTTCGTCGAATTCAGATTCAACTTTTCGCCTTCCAGCCTCACCCATTGTTAAACGCTTTTCGGGAGAAAACCTGATCATCTGCATCATTTTTTCTGCGAGGTCGCCAGCGTCTCTTACCTGACACAGCATTCCATTGATGCCATCATCGACAACATCTCGGCAACCGACAGTATCGGTCGTAATGATGGGACGTGCCATAGCAGCCGCCTCCAGAAGCGAACGTGGAACGCCTTCGCGGTAAGACGGCAAAACGACGCAATCTGCTTCGGTCAAATAAGGGCGGACGTCATCGGTCTTGCCAAAATAGTGCACCAGACCTTCCTCCTCCCAAGCTTTTATATCTTCAATTGCAATGGCATTGGAGTTTGCTGCATCCACAAAACCCAGGAGTTGAAATTGGGTTTCGGGAAAACGTTGACGAACCATCCTGGCGGCCTCGACAAATTCGCGAACACCTTTATCTTTCAGCATTCTCGCAACCAGCAAAAACCGAAAAGAGCGATCAAGCAAAGGTGAAGTCGGTACTGGCTGATAACGCGTCAAATCTATTCCTGAACCGGGAAGCCGATCAGCAATCTCAGGGCGAACCAAACCTGTTGTTGTAAATAGATGGTGATCATCCGAATTTTGGAAAAAAACACAATGAGATCGGTATAGCGCAAATTTATATAGGCCCCGTACGATGCGCGTCAGGAAATTATCGTTGATAAATGTAGCGCCCAGGCCGGCAATATTATTGATGACAGGAATGCCGAGCACTTGCGCCGCCATCGAACCGTATACGTTAGGCTTGACGGTATAACCGAGATAAACCGATGGCCGCTCAGATCGGAGCAAGAGCAAATAGCGCATTAACAAAAGCAAGTCACGACCAGGATGGGTGCCATTATTATCCATGGGCAAGCTAATGAAACGGCATCCAAAATCCTTGAGACGGTGCGAGTATTCATCGTCAGGTGTTACTGCAATAACCTGGTAACCCTGAGCAACGAACGCCTTGATCAACCCGGAACGAAAATTATAGATATTCCATGCTGTATTAATTGAAATGATAATTTTAGGATTCATTATCAGAATGACGGATGCCCCTGTGTAATATCGAATGACTAATGTTTAGAGAATAAAAATTATTGATTTTCCAGCCACGCCTGAAACATCAGCACATCCCATAGGGAATTTTGCCAATTGCGTTGACCCGACAGATGCTCCTTCCATTTTTGCCTGATTGGCGCCGGTTGAAAAAAACCTTCATTGCGCAGTCGTGATTCATCAAGCAACGATTCGGCCCAATCCCGCAACGGACCACGCAGCCAACTGGCAATCGGCACGCCAAAGCCCATCTTGGGTCGCTCGATCAACGCTTGCGGTACATGTCGATACAGCACCTGCCGCAATGCCCACTTGGTTTGCCCATCGCGCAGCTTCATCGATTGGGGCAAGCGCCAGGCAAATTCGACCACCCGGTGATCCAGAAAAGGCACCCGAGTTTCCAGCGAAACGGCCATTGCTGCTCGGTCCACCTTGACCAGAATGTCATCCGGCAAATATGTGAGCATATCCAGAGCCATCATCCGCTGGATTGCATCGAGCCCATCAAGAACAGGTGCAGCGCCTGTCAGCAGGGTGGATGGCTCATGCCCACCGATCACCACCGAGGCCGGGTCAAGCCAATGCGACATAAAGCCGAGATACAAGCTATCGAACGACTTACTTGCCAATACATCTGCCCCCTTGTACAGCTTGTCTCCGACATTGGAAAACTGCGCAGATCGAGGCGTAAAGCCTTCTGCCAAAGCTGCCAGCCCGTTCCATGTCTGCGTTGAAACGCTGCGTAGACCCTTCGCCGCCAGTTTGCGCAAAGGTAGCGGCATAAAATCCAGCTTGCGCCACAGATTTGCAGTCATCTGGTAACGTTTGTACCCGCAAAACAGCTCATCGCCCGCATCGCCGGACAGCGACACCGTTACATGTTGCCGGGCAAGTTGGGATACCAGAAAAGTCGGAATCTGTGAGGAATCTGAAAACGGCTCGTCATACAAGGTGGGCAAACGCGGGATGACTGCCATCGCCTGCTCTGGAGTGACATATAGCTCGGTATGGTCCGTACCCAAATGCTTTGCCACGGCCTTGGCATATTCCGCCTCGTTGTAGTTGGCCTCGTGGAAACCGATGGTGAAGGTTTTTACCGGACGTGAAGACTGTGTCTGCATCAACGCCACTACCGTGGAAGAGTCCACGCCACCGGATAAGAACGCCCCCAGTGGCACGTCCGCCATCATCTGCTGACGCACGGCATCCTTGAGCAAAGCCTCCAGTTCGTCCACAGCCTGGACAGCACTACCGACAAAAGGACTGGCCACGCCAGACTCAGCCGTTTGTGCCCCGGACCAATAGGCCCGCACCTTCGGCTCACGCTGCTGCGTTGACACCGATAGCAGGTTGCCCGAGGGCAATTTGGCAATACCTTTGTAAATCGAATACGGCGCTGGAATGTAGTTGTGACGTAACTGTAGGCTCAACGCGCCGCGATTGATGTTGTTTTCAAAGGCCGGATGTGCCCGCAAGGCCTTCAGTTCGGAGCCGAACAAAAACACCGCATCATTGCCCTGTCCCTGCCAGCCGTAATACAGCGGCTTTTCACCGATACGGTCGCGTGCCAGCGTCAGTGTGTGCGTTTGCTTGTCCCACACCGCAAAGGCAAACATGCCGATCGCGCGCTCCACCGTGTCCTGAATACCCCATGCATCGAAGCCGGCAAGCAGCGTTTCGGTATCGGAATGGCCGCGCCATGCAGGTGCTTGCGCCGCACTTTCCAATGCCTGCCTAAGTACCATGTGATTATAAATTTCGCCATTAAAGGCAATCACATAGCGGCCGCTAGCAGACGGCATCGGTTGATGCCCGGCAGGCGACAGATCCACAATCGAAAGGCGCCGATGACCGAAGCCAATTCGATGATCCACATCCGACCAATAACCTGCATCATCCGGGCCACGATTGGCAATCGTATCAGCCATGCGCCGTAGCATGGCTTCATCACCCACTTGACCTTGACCATATAGAGGGGCTCCACCAAAAAATCCAACTAAACCGCACATGCTTTATGTCCTTTTTCGACGAAACTTACGAATAGTCCGCAATGCGGCAGACGTTACAAACCGACTTGCCATGGCAACTCCGGGGAATGGGCAGTGAATGGCTACCGCATCATCCATCGAGATGAATTGCTTCCGATGTGTCCTCACAAACTGCAAAATATCCCGTATCTGCGGCTGCGTCATATTGTTTACATGCAAACATATCGTGTACACACCAAATCCAAAATGTGTTGTTGACGCAAACAGTTGGGGCAGGGCAGTCAAGGTCCCCAGCTTGTAGGGATACACTCCAAACCCATCCGTCACATAGCGGAAATCAAGATCGGACAATGCCTGCAACGTAATGTCATCAAACGAATGAGCTGGTGCCATAAACACTGGTTGCCACACATCCTGTTGAACCAAAATATCTTTACCTGCCTTCAGCTTGGCATACTGATCTTCATAAGAGAGGCCAGCCATCTCTGACTTGTTGCTAGAACCCATGATTCCAGGATTTTTCGTAACGTATTGATGTGTGTAGCCATGCTGTGCAATCGTCCAGCCGCGATTACGCCACCCGCGAACCACCTCCCAAAAGTCAGCCTTCACAGGCTCTTTAGCAAGTTTAGAATCAAGACAATGCGGCACCACACCAACCAGCAGCGGAATATCCAGTTCATGCGCTAGCGCGTCAAAGGCAGCAAACTTCGACCAAGCCATTTCCGGTGCCACGTCGTCGAAGCGCAAAATGAATTTTGGAGGGATCATTTTTTTGTTATCTGTTGATAAATATGCTCAAAACGCTTAGTAGTACGCACCATGGTGAACTCCGCATGAATGCGTGCCTTTGCTTTCTGGCCCAACTGCTGCAGTGCTGCGGGCTGCATCCCTAGCAAGTGCATTAGACCTTGTGCAAGGGCGGCAGAATTTTCCTTGACAACTACTACGCCGGTATCGGCCACCAGCATGGCTGCATCCCCAACATCCGTCACTACGCACGGCAAGCCCATCGCCATAGCTTCGCCCACTGCATTTGGAAAGCCCTCTGTGCGCGAAGACAGGCAAAAAATATCCATCGTGGCCAGACATACCGGCACGTCAGACCGCTCACCCAACAATACAAAGTGTGCTGCATAACCAGTCTCGGCAATCCAGCCAGCCAGTTGCACATTACTGGAATCAAGGTCACGGCCCACCATTAAAAAGCGTACGTTGCTGTGCTGCTGTGCCACTAAGCCCGCGGCACGAACAAAATTTTCCTGATCCTTGACGGGATGAAAGCGCCCCATGCAGCCAATGACCACAATATCTTTAACAAAACCACATCGTGACCGCATCGATTCACGACACTCTTGTGTAGCGACCAAACGTATAACGTCAAACCCATTGGGCACCACTACCATGCGTGAAGCATCGTAACCGACCGCAATATGCGCTCGACGAGAGGCGTCGGCCGCACAAACTATGGTGTCGGGCACAACATGAGAAAGCCATGCGCACACCTTCCTGACCATCGCCGTAGCGCGTGAACCACCGGATTTAACTTCGGTAGTACGGACGCCCCAGATAATCTTGTTGTAGCCAGCCAAGCGCGCAGCCAAGCCACCCAACAAATCAGCGTGATACATCCAGGTTTGGATAACATCGGGCCGAGACAAACGAAAAAGCTTCACAAGCTGCCAAATCACACTGGGTATACCGAGCAGGGAGCGCATACCCAGGACATGAACTTCAATACCAAAGGCTTGCAATTGTTGCCCAACTTTGCCATCTGTGGTGAGCGAGACGACAGCATGGCAGTAATCGGGGTTATCTTTATGAGATTCAATTAGGCGTTTGAGCATCAATTCAGCGCCGCCGACACCCAGTCCAACGATAATGTGGAAAACTTTCACGATCGCATTCCACGCACAAAATTTTTAACGTTATTCAGTAATCGGAAACTGAATACTGCCAATTTTCCTTTTAGGGTTACACCCCGTACCAAGTTATATTCGAGAACTTCGCGTCCACCAAAGCCTTCCTTAAACTCATCAATTTGTTTAAGGGCGCTAGATTTACTGATGCCGCCTAGATCATATTCTTGATATCCTTCAACTTTGAAGTACTGAATCATCTGCCAGTGCAAAAATTTGTTGGCCCGACCTATCAGCTGGCGATCTGTGGTATCAGTCATTTCAATATTACTTGCGGAATACAACAAACGTGCTCGGCGACCGTCAGTAATATATGCATGGGCAGAACACCATATTTGGCTTTTACTTGAAGAGTATGATATGGCTAAAATTAACGCATCATTCTTAGTCAGCTCTATTAGTTTGGGGATATTTGCATCATCCAAATGTTTACTCTTTGCAAAGGTAGAGAAAAACTCTCCATAGCTATTGATATCACTCGCACTTGGCTGGTTAATGATTTTTGTACGAATTAAATCTTTCTCAGCTGCGCGACGAATTTCATAAGCGTAATTCTTTCGAATAGCTTTTAAGAGTATGGCTTCACTTAATTGTAAATCGATTATAGAAGTAAAAAATGGAGTGCTTGCATCATTTTTTTGCGATGCTTGAAGATACGATTGAATATCTTCACATGATTTTTCTAGCAATATTTTTTTTGAAAAAAATAATTCAAGAATAACCAAACCTTTTTGGTTGCGAAATATTTTTTTCATTATTGACGCATAACTGTGAGAAAACTTATCAAATATTCATTTTTTGTATAGGCGGTATAAATTTTTGTGCAGAACCTCTTTAATTTATTAAAGGCGAAAGACTGTTGTTGGCGAAATCTATATTTTTAAGCTGCCGGAGTGACGATGTATTTTTGGGTTGTTTTTGTACAAGGTACTCCGCTGTAATTGTTTGGGAAATTGAACTGTTAAATAGCTGCTCTATCAAAAAAACCGACGCCTCGGTACACGTGTAAAAAAATACTTAATTGCAAGAAATACAAACAATGCATAAAGAAAAGCAACAAAAGTATTCAACCAAGGAGCCATAAGATACAGAAGCCACACAATCCACAACATATCTTTTGATGATTCTGAAATGCCTATTTTTTTTACCAGAAAAAAGGAAATAAATCCTAAAAATAATGTGTATAAGATGTAGAAGGGTATTAAGTAAGGCGCAATGAAGAACCAACTGACGTACCCAATATTTATATTCCAATCACCAACATTAAACAGCCAATCAAAGTTCTCATAATTCGTGAAAGCTGCGCTAATTTGTATGGTTTTTTTTACAATGAATAATTTTTCTAATACAAGACCATGAAGTCCCTCCAGCCAAAATGGCGTGAATGCTCCCTTCGCAAAGTCTTGTTGTAACACGGGGCTTAGGCGTATAACCTCAGAAACAACTGATGTAACTTGTAATCGTCCCACCATGTGGGTGATACCATCACCGATCAATGAAAAATAATCTACCCCGCCAAACATGGTTTGAAATGAATCGGAAAGAGATGAAATAGAAAAACCAGTTGCTGAAAGTGAACGGAAAAAAAATTTGAGATTTGTTATTAGTGGATAAAAAATAAGCGTACATAAGCCGGTAACTATGGTGCGCAATACAGTTATTTTGTTTTTCCTATACGCACGGCACCACTCAAAAAATAATATAAAGATAAAAACTGATGCCCAGCCACGAGAAATATTTGAAATCATCCAAATAAACAAATTTGGATAAAAATATCTATTATCTCTATAGAAGCCGTAGTAAATAATAAATAAGGCATCAGCTGGTATTAACATCCAAACAAGAGAAAATAGTGAATTCGTCTTTGTGTTGTTATCTCCAGCAATATTGACGCCGGTCGTCAAATTAAAAATCATGAAACCAATTTGAAGAAAAATCAGAAACCTACCAATTCTTTCACCGACATCCTGCTTGTTATCCTTGAATTTAATACTTGCAATCTTTATCTTAGATATACGGTAAAAAAGAGGACCTAAAATTAGCAAGTACGAGGCAACGACAAGTGTCGCCGCAAAAATCACGGCACTATGGCTATATAGAGGATTGCCACTTAAGTCACCAATCAACTCACCACTTTCAAGCATGATACAAGTGGCAATAATATTTGCAAAAACATAAATAAGAAGCCAAGGTAAACGTGGGTTCATTGCTTAACACTCGACGAAATATTCCTGGACAACATATTTCCCATCTTAGCAACATGAGAAATAATTTTGTTTTTTCTTACACAATTATCAGAATTTAAAAAATCTAAAACTTCAGACACGTTCTTCTCAAAGTAAATATTGATCGATCCAATTACTTTTCCAGGATTTCCGCCAATGATAGACTTTTCTGAAAAAAATCCCTTCACAACTGACCCCGCCGCAATGATGGAATTATCACCTACGTTAGTATTGGGAAGAATTGTAGAGCCGACGCCAATAAATACATTGTTCCCAATATCACAACTACCAAAGCTCGATTTCTTTCCATAAACATTTGACATCATCGCCCCCTGTTTAAATAAGGAACTTGTATTGCACCATCATGAGTGATGAAACGAACACCATCTGTCACAAGAACATTCAATCCAATCTTAATCAGATAACGTTCAGATCCAAAGTCTTGCGTTCCAACAAACTTAGTATTTTCCTCAACTTTCATGCCGTTTAATTTGGCGGAAACAACCCTACAACGTCGTTCTGAGAAAATTGTAAGTTTATAAAAAAATCGTACGATTGAAAGAGCTACGTACAACAATGTTTTGTTAAAATTCATTAACTATTCCAATAATTTTGGCTGGAACTCCACCTAATTTAACATTCGATGGACAGCTTTTGATTACCACAGCATTTGCCCCTACAGTAACATTGTCGCCAATTATAATTCCACCTAGGATTTTGGACCCTGTTGACAATGTTACATTGTTGCCTATTTGCGGCTGTTCGCCATAACTTGATTTAGTTGTGTCTTTATTTCCAAGCGTAACTCCGTTAAAAATTTTACAATTCTTCCCTATTACTACGTCTGAACCAATTACGATGTCGTGTCCATGTACAATTACGAAACCTTCACTCACCTTTGCCTTACAGGAAATGTCGCTCGCATAAATGACGCGGATAAAATATTCGACAAAAAAACCAAGTATTTTTCCAATAATTGGCAATCTACACAAATCCTGCCCAAGCCTAAACAAAAACAATAAATGTAAAGTATGATTAAACATAAACCATTTCATGTTTATCAATATTGAATTCGTTTTCGTGGCGGCTTTTAAATCAGCCAAAAATAGATTTAGACTCATACATCAACCTCTATTTGATCGGATGACTCCGGGAATTCTAAGCATATTAAAAACACCCCTATACTTCCATAAATCAAATATCGAAGTAAGGCGAAATGTTTTTATTACTACGGAAGAAAATAAATAACAATTTGACCATCTCCTATTTTTTATGGCTGCCAGCAACAAAAGAAGTGACGCCGTGCATATATCTCTCCTGTGCTCTGGATATTTTTCAGAAAAATAAAGAAATGTTTTTTTTAATAAAACTTTAGTTGTATTACCTAAAGATGCCACTCCAATTCCCGCGCGATATACGCCCAGTGGTCTGTCACCAACAAAGTTCGCACGACCAGACCCTATTTGCTCGACATTTGCAAAATAATCAACGACTGGAAAGTTGGGCAGATCAAATTGCCTGATTGTTGATCGATACATTTTTGAGCTGTTCATACCGATCGTAATAAATCGCAATACATCAGGTCGATCAAAACCATTCCGTGGAAACTTCGATACATTAATTAAATCTTCTACTATCACGCCAGTTTCATCATTAGCTACGAACATTCTATGCCACACAATATTGAATTCTCTGTTACGATCTAAATAATCTGCCTGCAATTTAAGCTTGCCGGGCAACGCATAGTCATCCCCATCCATGTGCGCGGTATATTCACCATTTGCCTGCTCATGAATAAAAACAAAATTCTTATACGCTCCAATATTTTTCTCATGAAAAATTGGCTTTACTATCCCCGGATATCTTTCCACAAACGCCTGCACAATTGCACGCGTACCATCCGTTGAGCAGTCATCACTTACAATTACTTCGAAATCAAAATCCGTTTCCTGATCGACGATGCTTTGCAGGCACTGGCGGATATATTTCTCTTGGTTGTAGGTAACCACACACACTGAAACCTTGGGCTTTTTCTCATTCATTTCCGTCACTTATCCTTATCCAGCAAAGCGCGCACGCCATCTGCCGCTGATTGTTTCTCTTACCAATGAACAGCCTGCGGCAGCAATTGCCAACAACGCCAGACCCACCACCGCAATCTCTATGGCAACCTGTACGCGTTCTTGCGGCCATTTCAACAGGCCATGCGCAAGCGTCGCACCTGTCACGGTCAACAACGCTATAGCGCCCACATCCCGCAGCAGCCACTGAGTGTGCAAGCCCTTTACAAATCGACCATGTACTTTTGGTACCCAGACCAAAAAATACACCACATTGGCACCCAGCCAGGCGTAGCCCGCGCCAATGACCCCGTATTGCAAGGTGGCCCAGATCAACGCTGGGATCAACAGCACCACAAACAACGCATTGCCGATCATGTGCAACTTTAAATCGCCTTTGGCAAACTGCAGGTAGTAGGGGAACGCACCCAAGGCCAGAATACCGTTGCCCAGTGCGTAAAGTGTTAACACCGGTGCCGCCTTGCGGGCAATGTCGGCATTGCCGGTCCAGGCCCACAGCACCTGTTCCGCAAAAAACGCCAGCACCAGTGCAGCGGGAATAGCGATCACGCTCACCAGTTGGGTGGCATTGCGGTATAGACGGATCAGTCCGGCGTCATCATCCTCCGCAGACAACTTGGTCAGTCGCGGAAGCAAGGCGCCACTAATAGGTCCACTGATGACCATTACGCCGCTGGCCACCAGGACGGCCAGGGTGAAGTAAGCGTAATCCGCCAGTGGCAGCAGTTTGGACAACACCAGCTTGTCGGTTTGCGTCACCAGTATCCACACCGAACTCGTAAAGGCAATACTGAGTGAGAACTTGAGTACGCCACGCAATGGCTCCCATTGCCAAGGCATGCGCTGGCCTGATGCTACTCTGGGAAGCATACGATAGGTCTGTGTCACAAGCCCCAGTACCTCGATTACCGCCACCACCAGCTGGTAACTGAAGAACTGCGTCGGGCTGGTGCCCACATATATGAATAACGGAATCACCAGCACAAAGCGGGCGGTCGCTACCGCGATGTTGAAGCCGCTGAGCCATACCAGGCGCTCGAAGCCGTTGATGGCACCACGGTACAGGCCACACACCCATCGCAGCGAGATAATCACCGCCATCAGCATGATGGCGTGCTGTACTTCGATCAACGGCAGATGCTGCACCTTGAGCCAGCTGCCGGCAATCGCACCAGACCCTGCCATCATGGCCGCACCGCCCAACACGGCAATGCCGATAAAAATTCCTTCCAGCGCCCGCAGCAGGCGGCGCAGACTCAAGGCATCGGTGGCTCCGCCATTAAACCGGGCGGTTTCCCGCGCCATGGTCGGCGTGAGACCCATGTCCAGCAACTGGAACCACGCCTGCAGCATGGCAAAGAAGCCGACCAGGCCATAGGCCTCCGCACCCATGTAACGCACATACATGGGCACCATGACGATGCCAATCAACGTGACGTAAATCTGGCTGACGTAGTTGGCGAGGATGTTTTTTTTGAGTGACATGCTTGACGCTATTGACCAACACTGGAGAGAAATGTTTTTTCGAGCTCCAGGAGATCGCGCTTGCGTTCCTTGATTAATTTCGCGGGGGAAACGGCATAAATGCCAAAAGTCCTGCAATTCTTGTTGATCAGGCTAAGGGCACCGATAGCCACGCCGTCTTCCAAGGTCACGCCAGGAAGAATGACACTCCCGCTTCCGACGATGACGTGCCTGCCAACGGATACGTCAGCGTGGGTGACACCGGTATATTCGGCTGGGACCATGGGATTTGTCATGGCGGTGCCGGAGTAGTCGTCGTTGCTGGAATAGATGGAAACCCGTGAGGACATATTGCAAAAATCGGAGAGTGTAATCTTTCCTGCACCAATCAGCAAACAATACACGGCAACATGAATATGGTTGCCAATCGTGATGCCACCCGCTCCGGCGGAAAGTACGCAGAAATCGTCAATCCGTACGTTGTTGCCAAGCGAGATGTTGGCGCAGTTATGGAACGATGCACGATCAGAAATAAAAACGTTTTCGCCTACGGAGGCAAAACCCATGCTTTTTATCGCTAAGCGATCGAGCATCGCCATAATCAGTTTTCCCGGATCAATTCAATGATTCGTTCCTGTTCATCTTGCTGGAGCGCAGGGTAAATCGGCAAACACAGCACCTTAGACGCCGCATCCGTTGCCACCGGCAGATTATCCCGGTGCGCCGACGGCAGTCCTCGATACATGGGGAAATCCGTGATCAATGGATAGAAGTAGCGACGCGCAAAGATGCCTTGATCCTTGAGCTTTTGATACAGGTCATCCCGACTGATCGGGTATGCCGCGTCCACGAGAATAGGGAAATAGGAATAGTTGGCAATTGTTTCACCTGCGTCCTGCAGGCAGCGGATGCCCTTGACGTGCTTGAGCAGTTCGCGGTACGTGGCGTCGATTTCCTTGCGTCGGGCAAGCGCATGGTCAATGTGCTGCAATTGCAGCATGCCGAAGGCCGCATTGATTTCGCTCATCTTGCCGTTGATGCCGGGGGCGACCACCGTCAATTCATCGACAAAGCCAAAGTTCTTCAAATGGTCGATGCGCAGCTTGGTTTTGGCATCGGGGCAAATGATGGCGCCGCCTTCGAAAGTATTGAACACTTTGGTGGCGTGGAAGCTGAGAACCGACAAATCCCCATAGTTCAGCACGCTACCACTCTGATTTTGCACACCAAAGGCGTGGGCGGCGTCGTAGATCACCTTGAGGTTGTAGTTGTCGGCAATCTTCTGAATGGCTTCCACATCGCAGGGATGGCCGTAACAATGCACCGGCATGATGGCGGTGGTCTGCGGCGTGATGGCCGCTTCGATTTTGGCGGGATCAAGATTGAGCGTATTGGGGTCGATGTCCACAAACACGGGTTTGATGCCGTTCCACAGCAATGAATGGGCAGTGGCCACGAATGAATACGGCGTAGTGATGACTTCGCCGGTGATGCGCAGCGCTTGCAGCGCGGTAATCAGCCCAAGGGTGCCGTTGGAAAACAGGGCGAGATGCTCCACACCCAGGTATTCGCACAACGCCTTTTCCAATTGCTGGTGGAAGGGACCGCCATTGGTCAGGATTTTGCTGTCCCAGACTTTTTGCAAATACGGGATGAACTCTTCCAGCGGGGGCAGGTAGGGTTGCGTGACGTAGATGGGTTTGCTAACCGGGGTTTGGATAGCGTAAAGGGGTTTGCTGTTGCTCATGTTTTCCTTGCTGCATCAATGTATCCACATCCCAGCCCATTGCGACATGGCGCCATTTGCGGATGAGGTGTGTAGTGGCGTTGAAGAAGCGTGCAATTGCTTTTCGATGTTTGATAGTGACTGCGCAGCCAATTGCCAGCGGAAGTGCGTCTGCCCGGAGTCGCTATCATTTTCCTCAAAATCACTCTTTATTATTTTGTCCTACGTACCACGGCATCGCAGCCTCAAGCCCTTGACGGATACGATACGCAGGTACATAACCGAGTCGCTGTGCGGACTTGCTGATATCCGCTTGAGAGTGTCTTACATCGCCATCCCGGAAATCGCGATAAATAATATCTTTCTCGTACTGGAGGCCATTCGCATTTAATGTCGATTTAAGGTTCCCAACAAGCTCATTGAGCGTCGTGATGTCGCTCACGGCAACGTTATAGACTTCATTCTTGTTGTCGGCTGATGTCGTCGCTGCAAGCAGATTGGCCTGTACGGTATTCTCGATAAAACAAAAATCGCGGCTGGTCTCGCCATCGCCGTTGATGAAGATATCTTCATTATTAATCATGGCTGCGATCCACTTCGGAATCACTGCGGCGTAAGCGCCGTTCGGGTCTTGCCGCTTGCCGAAGACGTTGAAGTAACGCAGGCCGATGGTTTTAAATCCGTAGCAGCGCGCAAATACCTCGGCATACATTTCATTGACGTACTTGGTGACGGCGTAAGGCGATAGCGGCTTGCCTATCGTGTCTTCGACCTTGGGCAAGCCAGGGTGGTCGCCATAAGTGGAGCTGGATGCCGCATAAACGAACGACGTTACCGCTGCGTCTCTTGACGCGACCAGCATGTTCAGAAAGCCGTTGATATTGACGTCGTTGGTGGTGATCGGGTCTTTGAGCGAACGTGGGACGGATCCCAGTGCTGCCTGATGCAGCACATAATCAATGCCTTGGACTGCCTGTTCGCATGCTGTGATATCGCGGATGTCGCCCTGGATGAAGCTGAAACGTGCCCATCTCTTGGAGCCGACCAATTCTTGTACTTCATCCAGGTTGTGTTGGTGACCTGTCGCAAAATTGTCCAGACCGACGACGGTCTGGTCAAGCTTCAGCAGGGTTTCCAGCAAATTGGACCCGATAAAACCGGCGCACCCGGTAATCAGCCATTTTTTTGGTTGTTCGCGTAATTCGTGCTGGATTTGTTCGAAACGGTTCATGCGTTGTATTTCTATTCTCGTTGGTTTGGGAACGGCATTATTACAGGCGGATATCCGCGTCGCCTTTTGGCAGCACATATTTCAGGTCGAACAGGACGTGTTCTTTTTTGCCGAACTTGCGCATGCCGGCGGCACCTATTTCCTTGAATTCGCGGTGCGCCACAGCAAGGATAATGGCGTCGTATTTACCCGGTTCCGGCGTGCGGACGGGGGTGATACCGTATTCATGCTGGGCACCTTCTGCACTGACCCAGGGATCATATACGTCAACGTTGACGTTGTAATCCTTTAATTCGTTGATGATGTCGATCACCTTGGTGTTGCGCAGGTCAGGGCAGTTTTCTTTAAAGGCCAGGCCCATGATGAGGACATTGGCCTCTTCAACATGGATGCAGCGCTTGAGCATTTGTTTCACCAGTTGGCCGACCACATAGTTGCCCATGTTGTCATTGATGCGCCGGCCGGCCAGGATCACCTGCGGATGATAGCCGAGCGATTCTGCCTTGTGGGTCAGGTAGTAGGGATCCACCCCGATGCAATGGCCGCCTACCAGGCCTGGGCGAAATGGTAAAAAATTCCATTTGGTGCCTGCCGCCTTCAGTACGTCTTCGGTATCGATCTCCATTTTTTTGAAGATGATGGCGAGTTCGTTCATCAGTGCGATGTTCAGATCCCGCTGCGTATTCTCGATTACCTTGGCTGCCTCTGCGACTTTGATTGACGATGCCTTGTGAGTACCGGCGCTGATGATGCTGCCATACAGCGCATCAACAAAATCGGCAGTCTCTGGCGTGGAGCCGGAGGTGACCTTGGTGATGGTGGTTAATCGGTGTTCCTTGTCACCCGGGTTGATGCGCTCCGGGCTGTAGCCGACGAAAAAATCTTCATTGAATTTGAGGCCCGAAACGCGCTCTATCACCGGTACGCAATAATCTTCTGTGGCGCCTGGGTAGACAGTCGATTCGTACACTGCGATATCGCCCTTCTTGATCACTTTACCCAGCGTTTCGGATGCTTTTTGCAGCGGTGTCAAGTCCGGTTGCTTGTGTTCGTCGATCGGGGTCGGTACCGTCACAATATAGACCGTTGCCTGGCGCAGGTCTTCGAGATTCGTGGAGTAGGTGAGGTGGGTTGCTGCCTTCAGTTCCTCTGCGTCAACTTCCAGTGTGGTCTCGATATGGTCTTTTAATTCGCTTACGCGGCGCTGGTTGATGTCAAAACCTAGCGTAGGATATTTCTTGCCAAACTCTACGGCTAGTGGCAAGCCAACATAGCCGAGACCGATAATTGCAATGCGGGTATCTTTTGAGAGCGTCATAGTCATATTGGCTGGTACAGTTATATTCGTGGTCAGATAATTGTTGCTTGAATTGTTGCGTGTGCAGCGGAGCCAGGGAGGTCTCTACTCTTGCCTGGCTGGCGGCCAGACATAATTTTGTTGCCTTAATATAAAAAAATTCCTTTGACAGCGGACCAGCGAGTCACTACTCATGGCGACTCCGCCACCGGCCCAACTGAGCTATCCGTCCCTATGTGAACAAACGCCAGCGGGTTCAGGCGCCAGCGACCGGATGTCAATCGCATATACACGGCCAGATATAACCAGACTTCAAAAAGCACGATCACAACTGCTGCAGCATAGGAATGCCCGGCCCACACTGTAATCAGTGTCAGCGTTGCTACCGCTGTCGCAATCATCGGCGTCACCATCGCATTGCGCAGCCATGGCATGGCGTCGTTGCTTCGGAATACTCGGCACACTGCTTTGTCATAAATCAGCGAATGAAGATGAAGGTTGTCGGCTTTGCCGGGATCGTTATTGCCAACCACTTTTCTGCGATAAATGCTGTACATGACCTCAATGACCGGATAAGCGCAGATGGTCAGCACTTGCCAGGAATTCACCGACGGATTTCGCACGATGAGCAAGACGGCTACTTCTGCCAGCCAGAAGCCCAGAAAATACGCTCCGCCATCGCCCAAAAATAATTTGCCGGTCGGATAATTCACCAGCAGAAAACCGAGCGTTGCGCCTATCCCGCACAGCGCCAACTGCATGACAAAGACGTCGCCCACCTGCCACGACAGGAACCCGAGGCCCGCCAGCATGATGACAACGGTGCTACTGGCAAGGCCGTTGAAGCCGTCGATGATGTTGATGGAATTTGCCACGCCGCCGACTGCAAATACGGTAAAGACGATCGCAACCGGGGTAAATTTCAGCAATATGTCGAACCCGACTGTGTCGATATCGACCAGGGTCGCACCCAGCAACCAGCATGCGATCAGAGCGCTTGCGAACGTGGCCAGCAGGCGTATTCTGACGGAGACTTTTTTGGTCAGATCCTCCACAATTCCTGCAAGGAATGCGGGGATACTTGCCAGCAGCAACTTACCGATCTGGATCGCGTAAAGCTGCTTGGCCATGGCCGGATACGCAAAGTGAAGAAAAACGAGGGCCAATAGCATGCCGCCAAACAAGGCAAACCCACCTATTCGCGGGACAGGGCAGGTATGAATTTTCTGGACGCCGGAGAGGTCGTGGTCCAGGGAAAGCCTGCCGTGCCAGTGTTGCGTGTACACAATCAACATGCTGAGCGCAAAGCTGGCGATGGCGACAGTCAACACGATTCCAAACAGCTCAAATTTTGTCATGGTAAGGTTCTCAGGAATGCGGCCTTGCCTGCTTTCGATACCATGAAAATATCCCTGGTCTTACCTGTCCCTTGGGCGACAACATGCGCGTACGGCGATGTCACGCGTTTTAAAAATCCGGGAGGAAAGCAGGGGAGTTTTTCAGAATGTGCGGGCAATATTTTTGGATTCGACAATTTTTAGTACTTTTCTTAAAGTGGTTTGAAGCGCTGCAAAGCAAGTTATTACCAACGCTTCAACCGGAAATTCCTGCTGCGCCTTCCAAAAAACAATGTCTCCCTGGGAAAACATGAGTGGCGATTTCTGCTCTCAACCGACCTTGGTAGCGATAGTCTGATATATGTATTGCAACATTTCTTATTGTAAATTAACATTTATTAACAATCGTTGGCATTTTCACATAGGTGGAAAGAAACTGTGTTGTTTATTGGCAAAATCCGGGTGGAAATTTTGCTTGAAATTCATCATATTTACATTGCCAAAAATCAAGGTTTATGCCACATATGCCCGGCATTTCCTCTTAATTGGTGCTTAAATGTTGCCATCAGGAAATTTCAGCAGGACAAGTATCTTTGTTGCTCGAATGGATGATTGTTGGTTAGTTAAATACAGTTAAGGTTGGTTAAATAGAATTATATTTTTGCTTCTTGGCAATTGTAATTGCTCTGGGTCAACTGACTTGACCGTGCGTCTCAGTTTTTAAAAAATCACCTGTTTTCCGACGCAATTCGTCGGTGCTGCACTCGCTGCGTTTGCATGACGGCACGGCTCGATCATTGCCCCATGCAGGAACAAGGCAGAACTATGGTGGTGTGATGGGTAACGGAAAAATCAAGAATGTCCTTCGCGTACCGCTGACACCATTCTCTGAAGCCGGTAGTCAAGCGGCTGGCCAGCGGCCGGAAAACCACGCCGATCGGATCTTGGGTTATGGCCGTCCTGCGCTTGCAGCTGGCATCGTGCATAGCCATTTCAACGTGCAGGGCGAGGCGCCGCAGCGGCAGTTGCTGGCCTGGCGCGACCGGGTCGGCCATATCATAGATGTGTTGCCCTCGTTGGCGCAGCTGGAAAATCCGTTCTACGCGTCGATTGACCGCTATGCGGTCGGCGAGCTGGTTTTCACCGACTGTCGCTCTGATGCGCTGTTGCTTGAGCGCTCGGTGGCGCGCATCTCTACCGATAGCATCCGCGATTACGTTTTTCATGTGTTTCTGGAGGGAGGGGTCGAGTCCGTGGGAAGAGGTTCCCCGCAGCGCCACAGCGCGTCATCGGTGGCAAGCATGCTTGCGCTGGACATGAATCAGCCGGTGCGCATGCAGCGCAATGCCTGCCGGGTGTTGACTTTCTTCGCACCGCGGGCGTTGGTGGATGCGGCCTTTCCCGATGCGGAAACCCTGCATGGCCGTGTCATTGAAGCCACAACGCCGCTGACCCGGCTGCTCGTCGAGCATGTTGTGTCGCTGAATCGAAACATGGCGGGTATCAGCGCAAGCGCAGCGGACAGCGCGTTGCGCACCGGCGTCCAGCTCCTGCTCGCCGCTTTTGGCAAACAGGCGCACCTGAGCGGCAATGCGCGCGCGGCGGCCCGCGCCGCCATGTTCGGCCGGGCGCGGCGCTATATTCAGGCCAACCTCCATCAATCGGGGCTGTCTCCCGAAAGCCTGCTGAATGCGCTGCAACTACCCCGTCCTACCTTGTATCGTTTGTTTGAGCATGAGGGCGGTCTTGGCGCTTATATTCGCAATCGCAGGCTGCGCGAGGCGGCGGATGAGCTGGTCCGGTCTCCGCATCTGGCTGTGATGGATATTGCTTACGGGCTGGGCTTCAAGAGCGCTTCGGATTTTACGCGCGCCTTTCGCCGTGCCTACTACATGGCGCCGCAGGATTTGCGCGCGCTGGCGCTTAAGTTGCGGCGTGGCAGGGGCAAATAGACGGAACCGCATGGCAGCAAAGAGCACCTGTCAGTGATCTTCAACCGTATCGGGAAACCGGATCAGGGCATACAGGCTGGTGCACAGCGCTGCCAGCAGATACCAGGCGGGTGCCATCGGGTTTCCGGTCGCGCCTATCAGCCAGGTCACGATGAATGGTGAAAAGCCGCCGAAAATCGTGACGCCGAAGCTGTAAGTCATCGACATTCCGGTCGCACGATGGTGGCGCGGAAAAGCTTCGAGCATCATCACCGAGCTTGCGCCTCCATTGGTTAGCGCCACGGCGGCATATCCCACGATCATCAAGAGTGAGGCCAGTTCGCCCGCTCCATGCGTCAAGGCAAGGAAAATGGGATAAACCAGCACGATGCTGCCTGTCAGCATCAGGTACTGGATCGGCTTGCGGCGGCGTTGCCGGTCGGCGACGCGGGCCAGCGCGGGATTGCCAAGGAAGATCGCCGTGCCGGCCAGACAGGCCGAGAGCAGGCTGATGACAGGCGACAGATGCAGCGTCGTGACCAGATAGGTCGGCATGTAAAACACCATGATGTAGATACTGGCCGTGGGTGCGGCCATCGACAATATGCCGAACCACAGCGTGCGGGGATGTTGCGCGAACACATTCTGCAGGGTGGGCCGGGGCCTTGCTTCCATCGGGGTTTCCACCACGTGGCGACGGATATACCACCCAACCAACCCGATCGGAAGCCCCAGTACGAAGGAGATACGCCATCCCCAGTTTTGCATCGCTGCGGGCGTCAGCAGCGCCGTGCTGCAGGCCCCGACCAGGGCTCCCGCAAGCGCGGCCGCTCCCTGGCTGGCGGCGCGCCAGCTGACCAGATAGCAGCGCCGATTTTTGTTGGCCAATTCCATCAACATGGCAGACGCGGCACCGATTTCACCGCCCGCCGCGAGTCCCTGCGTGAGTCTGGCAAATACAATCAGCAGCGTTGCCGTCACGCCGATCGATGCGTAAGACGGTGTGCAGGCGAGGATCCCGGTGCCCAGCGTCATCAGTGCGATGGAGAAAGTAAGCCCCGCCTTGCGTCCCTTGCGGTCGGCCAGGTTGCCGATGATCATGGCCCCCAGCGGGCGCATCACGAAACCGGCGCCAAATGTGGCGAGTGCCATCAACAGCGATGCGAGCGGGCTGCTTGATGGAAAAAAGAGCTTGCCGATGATAACGGCGGAAAAGCTGTACACCGTAAAGTCGTACATGATCAAGCCGTTGCCAATGGCGGCTGCGACGATGATGCGCCTGCTCTCCATGGTCGTGCGCGCGGCTTCCATGGCCGGCAACGGGATGGAGGGAGAAACGGTGGTCATTTTTGTTTTTTTTCCGGCCTGGATTGTGTTGAAAAACGCGTAATGCTCACTTTAACAGGCTGTTGAAATGTAAACCTGTTCATCGAGGCCAGGAAGGCAGACGGCTCAACCAGGTTGCGCAGGCCAGACGTTCCAGATCCTCGCCGACGTCGATTATGCCGAGGTGAGGGAGCTCAGCAGGACCGCGTTAATGTTCGAATTGGCCCCCGAATTGTTGATATTGACGACTTGGGACTGATTAATCATTTTTTCGGCATAGAAGCTGTTGTTGACCTGGTAGAAGTTGATGACCGGAACGAAGCTGGGGGTTGCCGGAGCGTAAGGACTGATCCATCCATACACCCACGGGGCACCGTCGGCGCCCCTGATGGACGCCATCGCCTTGCGGTCCAGGGCGCAGCTTGCAGGGAGGTCATTGATCGTGATTGCACTCATGTTGTATCTCCAAAATTGCCATGCACGGGAAAGCAGAGAGCCGCACAGGATGGGACTATCCCCGGGCGGCTCTCGCGGCCCGTCAGATCTGGGCCACCCCTGCACGCATATTGCCAAGAACATTGCTGAGGCTGGTCAAGTTGACGTCGGTATTGGTCACGGTAGGCGCAAATACGCCGATTTGCGTGTTGGGGCTGGCAAACCCGCCGCCTTGGGCAGCGGCCTGGTTGAAGCTGCCGATATTCGAGACGTTATAACCGCCGCGTACGGCAGCCATTTCACGGCCGTCGAGTTGTTGGTCGAGGGACAGGTCTTTGATCATCAGAGTCGATTTCATTTCAGTTCTCCTAAAAGTTTGGTTCCGGTTGGATGAGCATTTCGTTGCGCTCGATGAACATAGAGCATAGGCCGTGCCAGCCCAGGTCATGTGCTGTGCAAATAAACGCAAGTGATTGAAAAATATAGGAATATTTCTATTTCAGATCATCGCTTCGCGATGCTTTTCGAAATGGCCGGAGATCAAGTGTCTGGCTGTGACAAACACATTTCATGGCAACTGTCGGATCGAACCCAACACATTGGCCGCTATCGTGGAGAGTGAAGAGGGCAGCTCACCGAAAAAATGGGCTGCGTAAGAGGTAATGCTGTTCAGTTAATGAATAACAAAAGCCGTTCGTGCTGAGCGATATAACCCCGCTTCACGGGGCAATAAGGGATGCAAGAAACAGTGCGGGCAAGATAAGCTGGTGGGATGTCGCGCCGGTGGCGCCAAGTGCTCCGGCCCCTTTTAGCCAGTCGGAGGCTGTGGGAGCGCGGAGCATGACCGGCCCGGACGCATGCACATCGCATGCGTATTTCCGGTCATGGATTGAAGAAGGTCTTGTTCGGCGGATTGACAGCGGGAAGACTTTGTTCGTCCGCACGCTCGGCAAAGTTGCCCAGACCGTCAAATGTGCTCATGTCGCGGCGCGGGCTTTCCAGCATCTCGTACAGGTCGCCCGGGGAGGACACCATTTGCCCGACATCGCGTGTCCATGGCGCAATAGAAAACCCGGAGGTTGCCTGTGAGTCGGTGGCCAGCATGCTGCCCAATGGAATGGAGAGAAAAACGCCCTTGTCGTGATAGGGCGAGGTTGGGGTGCCCGGGTTGGTCGTGTCCCGGCCGTTGGTGCGGGTATACCAGAACCCTATTTCTACGCCGGAGAGAAAGCGCCGCTTGAGTTCGGTCCGCACACCGACATCCTTGGCCAGAAAGCGTCCGACCCTGGCGGTCGCGGTGATGCCGTAGGGCAGGCGATAATGCAGTGCGCCGAGCGCAGTGACGGTATTGTAATCGCGCTGACCGAACCAGCCGTTGAAGTCGCGTTGCTGGAGATAATCGACCGACAAATCGGCGGCCCAGCGACTATCGTTGGGGAGATACAGGACTTGACCGCCGGCACCGCGGTACATTTCTTCATAAATACCGGCTGATAGACGCGCGTACCAGCGCTCGTCCGGTGTCAGGTATTTGTTGAGCAGCAGGCGCTGCAATTTGAGGCGGTCGCCGCGCTTGTACTCGGCGATGTCGGTCCGTACGTGCGGCAGCAGACTGTTGGAGGCTTGCGTGACGCCGCCGACGGTATCGAGGATGCTCAAGCCCAATGCGCTGTTCAGATACAGACCCTCGCCCAGGCGCTGGTCGTAGAGGGCAAACGCCGACAGGTTGTAACGCAATGCACCGCTTGGATCGTTGAAGAAAAAACTTAACGCAGGCACGACCTTGAAACGATTGTCTTCGCGATCTTCCGAGTTGAGCTGGACAATATGCCCTTCGTAACCCACCAGTACGGCCAGGCCGGCATTATCCTTGACGCCGGCCAGCATGCCTTCCTGCTCCTCGTGAATGGTGTCGCCCTGGTTGGCATAGCGGATCAGTACGGAGTCAAGAAACGCTTGCCGGGTGATCCTCCCATCCAGGTATTTATTCAGCTTGTCGAGGTCGAAAAACTCATAGGTGGCGATGGGCTGTTCGTTTTTGGTGTAGGTGATGCGAATGCTGCGGATCCCGGCCGGGGCCAATGCCAGGGCGGTACGAGCGGCGCGCCCGACTGCACGGCCCAGGTTGCTGATGCGGTTATTCGTCAACGTCAGATTGAGCGCATCTCCCTTGAGTTCGAGGCGGACGTTCTTGTAGTCCTGTTCGACCAGCGCCTGCACCAGGGCGGTGCCGTGGCCGCTGTTGTGTTGCCATTCATCGATCGAAGGGCGCGTCCAGGTGGTTTTTTCCTGGTAATAAGCCGGCTCGTAAATTTTTGGAATGAACTCCCGGTCGGCCAGCGGGATGCTGACGTAGGCGTTGATGCTGGCATTTTTCTGATGCTCGGCAACCTGCACCCCCAGCCAGCCCCAGTGGTATTCGACACCGGCGGCCGGCCCTTTTTTGCGTTGCCCGGCGAATGTCTGCGCAGCGCGGAAATCGTTGGCGTAATTGGTGGCATCGTATTCGGCTACCAGGGACCAGTTGGGCAAACCGTCGGGCGTCCAGCGTGCGCCGGCAAACAGGCCGTCCGGTCTTTTACGACCATAGCCTATGCTGGCTTCCAGATTCTTGCTGCTGCCAAATGTCTTGGTCGCGACGATGTAGCGCCCGTTGAAGAGTTCGGTGCCAAACAGATCATATTGTCCCACCGCCACCGAAGGCAGCCAGGCGGTTTCGTCCCATAATTTGAGCTTGATATCCAGTATCTTGTCTTTATAGCGGCCGTACCCGCTGCCGTAGGCATTGCTGGCATTGGTAAATCCTGGAATGCCCTCGATCGACATATAGCGGCCGGTCAATTGCAAAAACGGCAGGACAGTCGCCGTCGCCCACAAATCCCCATACGGCTTGTCGAAGCTATATCCCATGCTGAAGGTGCCGTCGGCTTCTACCGAAGCGCTTGGCATATTGATATAACCGGACTGTCCGTGATTATTCGGTGTGGCTGCTATGGCCTGGGCACCCCCGAATACAAGAAAGCCGTAGCAGGTGTATTTGATTGATTTACGGAGTACGTTTAACAAGTCCAGCAACCCAAAAAATAGCCCCCAGACTTAACTCAATCCGGAAAATCCGGAATTAAGAAAGATAGGCGGGGGCTTGTATAGCAAAAAAATCGGAAAGATACATTATCTTTCCGCCATGAACCTGGGTGTTGCAGTGATTGCGATTTAACAATCTGTTACATTCTAGCATTCCTTTTTTTCCAGACGATGGGGTTGTTTCTGGAAAACAACGCGCTGCAGGCGCTTGGGCCAAAGAAACATGCAAGGCAACAACATGGTCCACGAAAAGCATGAAAAAAGACGAAAAGGCAAGATCGCGTCAGCCCGGACCAGCCTGATCGCATTTTCTGCAATTCGCCGTGTCTTTCCTTCACGGAGGGGCCGAATTAGACTGGCAGTTTAAGTTTCGGAGAGATTATGGGCATGGCCCGATTGGAAGCGTTCAGCGATGGGGTGCTGGCGATCATCATTACGATTATGGTGCTGGAGCTCAAGGTGCCGCATGCGAGTACGTGGGAGGCGCTGGCGGCGCTGCTTCCGGTGTTTTTGAGTTATGTGCTGAGTTTCGTCTATGTCGGGATCTATTGGAATAATCACCACCATTTGCTGCACGCGGCGAAACGCGCGTCGGGGGCCGTGCTCTGGGCAAATTTGCACCTGCTGTTCTGGTTGTCGTTGATCCCGTTTGCGACCGGATGGATGGGCGAAAACCATTTTTCGGCGGTGCCGACGGCGTTGTACGGGACTGTGCTGTTAATGGCGGCAGTGGCATACAAGATGTTGCAGTCGGCGCTGGTACGTGCCCAGGGCAGCGAATCGTCGATAGCGCATGCACTCGGGTCTGATGTAAAGGGGAAGATATCCCCGGTCTTGTATATCGCCGGAATATTCCTTTCGTTTCGCTACAGCTGGTTGGCTCAGGCGGTCTACGTTGCCGTCGCGTTGATGTGGCTGATCCCGGATCGCCGATTGGAGAAGGTGGTTGAATAAGCGTACGCGCTGATTCCAGCGATATCGGGGCGCTGTAAATCGGCTTCAGCGCTCGCTCCGCCTTGCCGCTATCCCGCGTGGCGCGTACCATGAGGCCCAGAAAAAATATTTCCCGGGAAATCGTGATGAGCAATGGTTTAACAAAAGATGAATACGACGCGCTTGGGCAGATCGCCCGGGCGCCTGCACGCGGCACCGAAACCGCATGTGTAGCGCGCAATGCCAAGCGTCTTTCAGGTCTTAAATATATTGCGTATGGAAAAAACGGGCGGCTTGCGCTAACGGAAAAAGGCAAGCAAACGTTGTTTGTCAAGGACTGCATTGAAGGACTGCGGGCTGTTTCGAATGATCCGCTGGCCCCGCTGGCAGCCGACGTTGCGCTATTCCTCGGCAGAAAGGGACACATCGCGCCGCGCGCATCAGGAGGCGGTTTCGACATCACGCCACGAGGGCGCGAAAGCCTGGCCGACATTGATTCCACGGCGAGCTAGTGCTTTGTGGGATTGTAGGATCTGGCGAAATCAATGGAGTCCATATGTCGTGTGAAGCATGCAATGCTATTCAGCAAAGAAACCGTAAAGCTCAGGGGCACGCAAAACTGACGCAAATCGGTGAGCCGGTGAAGGTCCGCAATATGGGGCAACCGGCGGTAATCATGACCCACTATGTCTGCACGGATTGCGGCACAAAATGGCAGCACGAGGACGACCGCCGTGATGCATTCGCAGGATGGAGTGTCGAGGCTGAATAGCGCAGCTTGACCAGGTCCGCTGTGTGCGTTGCCTTGATTGCTGCAGCCTAACTTAATAATATCTTCCGTAAATCCTACATCGGCTATGGTATTTGTCCTATATTGATGTGTCCTCTGTTTGTTATATTCTGATTGAGAGTCCCAATCTCAAAGGCTACAATAAGTCGGAGGCTGACATGAGTACAGACAAACAGGCGCTTGATCAGGCGGACAGCACATTGCCATCGGGACAATCTTCTGCTACCGGCAACCCTAAAGACAATTCTGCGCCGCAGCATGTCCTGCATGAAGTCGCGGTGCAGGCGGATGGAACCGAAGATCCGGGTGCCGGCATCGAGCAAATGGTGGAGTCCAAGGCGGAAAGCGGTAGCAGTTTAATACATGCTGATGCGCCTGACGCCGCTGCGCCGCCATCGCCTGCGATACTTGAGAAGAATGGCAAATAACGATAAATAAGAATAAGACATTGGCACCCGATCAACACAACTTGATATGGAGTGAGTCATGGTCCGACATCCTTTGTTTCGTGATGAAGAAAATGCAAATCAACCTTCGCGACTAGCGCAGACCGGCATACCGCCGCATGCTGCCAGCGACGCAGAGAAGCATCAAAAAGCAAGCGCCGACGATGCGTTGTGGAATCGCATGAATCTGGCAATGCGCTTCTCTTGCCCGCCCTCAAAACCACCGATCAAGCGCTAATCCTGATTGACACGGTCGTCGGCGCCGGCTTGCCAAGGGGAACAAGCGTGCATATAGATAGTAATGCCGCCCGACGATTTCGCCTTTTGCTTCTTGTTATCGGCGTTTTCACGCTGGCACATCATGCCGTTCCCGCTCTGGCAGCGCCTGTGAATTCGTTCTCGGGCGAAAACGTTTCCGGCTCCGGCATCCTCAAGAAACAAGTCCGGGATCTGGATCACTTTTCCGCGATCAGTCTTAATCTTCCGGCAAATGTGGAACTTCGCCAAGGTAACGCCGAAAGGGTCACCATCGAAACCGACGATAACCTGCTGCCATTGATTGAAACCGTGGTCGAGGATGGGACGCTCAACATTCGTCTGGTCCAGAAAAGTGTTTCCGTGCGGTTCAATGCACTCAGAATCATCATCGAGGCCAGGAAAGTCGATAGCCTCGCTTCCGGCAGCGCCGGTTCTATTTACGCAGGAAAGCTCCAGGCAGCAAAGTTGCACGTTGACATTGGCGGTTCGTCCACACTGCGCATCAAGTCGCTGGACAGCGAATCGCTCACAGCCACGCTTGGCGGCAGCGGAACTTTCGAAGCCGCCGGCAGGGCCGATACGGTGTCCCTCGCCATCGGCGGTTCCGGCAATGTTGAAGCGGCATGGCTCAGCGCAAAGGATGTGAACATCGACGTAGCGGGCGCTGGCGAGGCAGTGGTATGGGCCAGGGAGATGCTCAGCCTGAACATCGCCGGGGCCGGAGGCGTCAAATACTACGGCGACCCGAAGGTCAGCAAATCGGTGACCGGCGCGGGTAGTGTGACGCGACTCGGGAGCGCGCCACGTGCAATAAGCTATTGATTTTTATATCGTTTCGGTATGAAACTAAAAAATCATAAAAGATACCGAAAGACCTCCCATGCTAGAACGGTCGGCCGACGCAATGCGTCAGTAATGAACACTCTCGATCCGATGGCGTTTGTCCGCTTCAAGCAGTGGATGAGCACTCTGCCGGAGCGAGACCCGCTCAAACGTCGACGAGACACCCTGCAAGCTAAGGCAGTCGAAGAGGTTTTGCGAGAATACCTGCCACATTGGGCCAAGAACTGAACTGCCTGCGGGATGGTCTCAATTCACCATCCCGTTCAGTCTCCCAGATCAATGATCGCCGCCAGCCGCGCGTCGCCCGGCGCTTCGTAGTCGGCGACCACCCATGCGCGTGCAGGGTGGCTCGCGGCGTTTTTCAACAGTTCCATCACAAAACCAGCCGACGCCTTGTCGAGCGCGGCAAACGGCTCGTCCAGCAGCGTGACCGCGGCACCCGAGGCGAAGGCTGCGGCCAGCCAGACTTTGCGTTTCGATCCCGTGGACAGCATGTAAAGAAACTTGTCGAGGTGCGGCGCCAGTGACAAGCCTTCGATCAGGTCGGCCAGGACCTGATCGTCAAACCTGGGATGGAGGCGGTGCAGGGACTTGAAGTAGTCGAGCGGCGTCATCTGATCAAAGGCATCCGAGCGCGGGTCGGTCCAGAACACCTGCTGCCGGTAGGCGACCGGCTGGTCGTCCAGGCGGACGTCGCCGACCTGCAAGTGTCCGGCCTGGGCTGGCAGCTCTCCCGCCAGCAAACGCAGCAGTGTGGTCTTGCCACTGCCATCGCCGCCACGCACCAGCGTGACTCCGGGCGGGATGCGCGCCGACCAGTCGGTGAACAGCGCGCGCTGCGGATAGTGGAAGCCCAGACCTTTGACCTGCAGGACCGATGGTGTGGCGATGGAAGGATGTTCGATGGGGCGGCCCGCTTTCATGTTGAGAATGCGCCGCCATTGTAGAAATACCGGCTGCGGTTTGTCAAACAACGCGCGAGCCTTTGCAGGCGGGCCGGGCACACCGCGAGGAAAAAGTGCGCCCAGGCTGCAATCGTACCGGCGGTTACTTCGCAATACGCTTCAATACTTCGGAAAGCCCCTCGTCCTCCATGATCGGGGTAATCCCTATCGTCATCAGGTCGTTCCACATCAGGGCAAATTCGGCCAGGGCCAGCGGGTCATCGCTTTCCACTAAACCGAAACCGCCGCTGAAATCGACGCGTGTCCAGCGCCCCAGCAACTTGACGCCTGCCGGTGGCAGTCCGCCAGTCTGCTGAAATCTTGCAATGGTTTCAGCCCGTGTTTCAGGGGCGGGGGTCCAGTTGAACGTCAACATGTATTTCATGACAAATCTCCTTGTTCCGTGGTTAAGGGGGGAGCACAGGACCGTCTTGAAGGCGTTCATGGCAAGCGGTATCGCCGCGATAGGGATTGTCACACCGGCCTTCAACGGGTGTGTCAAGGTTTATGACGACGTTGACTATCGCAAGTTCCAGCTTGGCGTCCTACTTCACCAATCCTTGCAAATGTAAAAATCCGGCATGCTCCGCAAAGTCGCGCAAATGCCAAATCATGCCATTGATGCCCCAGTTGCCATCGGCGACATCATTGACGATGCAAGAGCTTGCGATGCGCCGGTTTTCACCATGCAGTGCCGTAGCTATCGCCTGGTGTACGTCTTCGACATAGCGGGTGCGGGCGCCGTCATCCAGCACACCGGACGGTAAATTGATCTGTACCAGCACAGGAACCAGCGCCGAACTCAGATCCGCCCCGCCGCAGGTCCAGAATCCCGCGGCAACTTCCTCAACAATGACCCAGCACAGCATGCGTTTTTTTGGATCGTCCGGAATCTGTTCGGCATGAGCAGCTGCGGCATTGATGCCTTCAACCAGACAAGCACGGGCTGCGGCATCGAAGATGCCGGCGGGGATTTTGACGATGATATTTGGCATGACTGATTTCCTTTTCAGAGAGTGAATCTGCAGTCTGGCGGCTGACGGATTTTGCGTGAAGAATCATATTTGACATTTTTTATGTCAGAATGGACAAATGAAAACTATCTCGATTCTGGTATTGGATGACGTCATGGACAGCAGCCTGGCCATTACGCTGGATACCTTACGCGCTGCCCAGGCCTTTCTGGTGGCGCTTGACGCAGCGCCGCAGGTCCGGGTCCAGACCATCGCTGTCAACGCTCACATTACAACCGGCTGCGGCTTGCGCCTGAGGGCTGATCTGAATTTCAGGTCGGCGGCCCAACAGGCATCCGACTGGATCATTGTTCCCGGCCTCGGCACCCGTTCGGATCAGGAAATCAGTGAGCGTCTTGCGCGCAGCGATGCCTTGCAGGCGATGCGGTGGTTAGCTGCGGCGGGGGCGGGAAAGACGAACATTGCGGCGTCGTGCAGTGCCGTATTCTTGCTGGCAGAGGCCGGTTTGCTGCGCGGTCGAAACGCCACCACCACCTGGTGGCTGGCCCCGGCTTTTCGGGCGCGCTATCCGGATGTGGTACTCGACGAGGCAAGGATGCTGGTACGTGACGGCCCGCGACTGACTGCGGGCGCGGCCTTGTCGCAAATGGATTTGATGCTGGCGATCGTCGCCGACGTGATGGGTAAGTCGGTAGCGCATTTGTGCTCACGTTATTTGCTGATCGATCAGCGCTCCTCGCAGGCGCGTTACATGATGCAGAGCCACCTGATACATGAAGACGAGACCGTGATCGCGGCGGAGCGCTGGATCGACGCCCATCTTGCGGAGCCGATGACAGTCAAGGCGCTGTCATCCGAATTGGCCATTTCGGCGAAGACACTGGCGCGCCGCATTGAAGCGGCAACGGGAGTGCCGCCGATCAAGTTCATCCAGCGGCGCCGCTTATCGCGCGCCTCGCATTTGATCGAAACGACCACACTCTCGATCGAAGCGGTTGCGGCGCAGGTCGGTTATCGGGATAGTACGGCGTTACGCAAGTTGATCAAACGCGAGTTCGGCATCACACCAAGTTCGTTGCGGTAATTGGCGGATGAGCGGGACAGGCCCGATTGCCGATCGTGCAATATGTGACGACTTCGGTTTCCGGAGTGATATGGCCCCCGATGCGCTGCGGTCGACTCCGATAACCGGGAGGTCGCGTGCCGATCCGGGCGAGTCTCAGAGCGTATCCGTGAAACCTGGCCAGGGTCACGGGAACAGTATGAATTTGTTTGAAATAGGTGAGGGCGTGCACTAATCTCTACTTAGTGAAAACGCATTTTGATGATGAATGCATCATCTTTCGTTTGTAGAGCGTGTCAATGCCGAGGCGCAACATTTCTGGACTGTATCAAAGGATTTTCCGGCTTGTTTCGATCAGGTTTTTTGATTGCGTCGAAAGTTTGATTCGTGCACAAACTCTGACAGGAGAATCACATGACACAAGCCAACTGGCGCCTCGAAGGCGAATGGATCAAGAACTGCACCTGCGCATTCGGATGCCCATGCGATTTCAATGCGCCGCCGACGCAAGGCAGTTGCAAAGGCCTCGCCGGCATGCGCATCACCAAGGGCCATTTCGACGCCACCAACCTCGATGGATTGAGCTTCTTCGTGGTGGTGTCCTTCCCGGGCCCATTGCACGAAGGAAACGGCGAGTTGCAACCGATCATTGAAGAGCGGGCCAGCCCGGCGCAGCGCGAGGCGCTGTTCAACATCATGTCGGGGCAGAATTCGGCGGAAGGGACGCTGTTCCATATCTTCAGCCTCATTGTGACCAAGATGGACGATCCCATCTTCGCTCCCATAACGTTCCAGTTCGATCAGGCCGCCCGGACCGCACGCGTCGTCATCCCCGGCGTGCTCGAAACCGAGGTGGAACCGATCAAGAACCCGGCGACCGGCGAGCCGCACCGCATTCAAGTCGTGATGCCGGAAGGTTTCGAGCACCACGAGGCCGAGGTGGCCTCCTCCAACATCCGCAGCAGCGGGGCCATCAAGTTCGAGACGCAGGGCGGGCACGCTTCGCTTGCCCGCGTAGTGCAGACACCGCAAGGCGTGGCGGCCTGAGTGGCGGGGAGCTCACTAACGCAAAGGGCGCTGCGGCACGATCGGTTGCTCGTCGTCGCCGGGCTGCTGGTCGTTGTCGTTCTGTCCTGGGCGTATCTGCTGACCGGCGCCGGCATGCTGCAAGAGATGGGCGACATGCTGATGCCGATGAGCACGGGGCCGTGGACGCTCGGCCATGCCGTTCTTGTGTTCGCTATGTGGGCGGCCATGATGGCGGCCATGATGTTGCCCAGCGCCGCGCCGGTCATCCTGCTGTATGGCACCATCGCGCGCAAGCAAGCCGCAAGAGGCGGGTCGGTGACCGCAGCGGGTGGCTTCACGTTTGGCTACGTCGCGGTCTGGGCGACGTTCAGCCTGGCCGCTGCGGCGCTTCAGTTTGGGCTGGAGCAGGCCGCGCTGATGTCGCCGATGATGGAAACGACGAGCATCGTCCTGGCGGGAGCGGTGCTGATCGCCGCCGGCCTGTACCAATGGACACCACTCAAGCAGTTTTGCCTGCGCCACTGCCGTTCGCCCCTTGAGTTCCTGACGATGCATTGGCGTGCCGGGGTACGCGGCGCGTTTGTGATGGGTTTTCGGCACGGTGCGTATTGCGTTGGTTGCTGCTGGTTGCTGATGCTGCTGCTGTTCGTCGGTGGCGTGATGAACTTTGCGTGGATCGGCGGGATCGCCCTGTTTGTCCTGATCGAAAAGCTTGCGCCCGCCGGCCATTGGATCGGCCGTGGCGCCGGCGTCCTGTTGGTTGCTTGGGGCGCCGCGACGTTGTATTCCATCACCTGACCGCGACAATGCCATCGGGCATCGGCTTGCTGCCGGCCCGCTACCAAGGATTGCGTCACCGCATTGCCAGAACCCTGTATTTGGCACCCTCAACAGCGCTCAATGACTCAACCAAAGCGATGCGGCCGGCATGCCAGATGAGCGGAGAAAATGGCAGTTCGCCGGGCGCATCGGCATGCCGCGCCAAGGTAATGTGCGGCCTGAATTCAGGGTGAGCATGGAATGGAATCTGGTGGCGCGTCAGTTCCCGGGTCAGCTCGCTTTGCAATTCAAAGAGCGCAGGGGGCGCTGCTTTCATCTCAAGCCGGACAATGCGATTGCGTTGAGAATACCGGAGCCGGTCAATTTCAAGCGTCATCTTGATCCTGGGCAAGTGCGTCAGGATTTCCTGGAAAGTGGGGAGTAACTCTGATGATTGCCTGCCCAGAAACACCAGCGTGATATGAAAATCATCGGGCTGCGTTTTGCGTCCATGCAAAGGCGCCTGCAGCCGGATCAGGCGCTCGGCGGTGGCCGCGTCGGGCCATATGGCGTAAAAGAGGCGATGCTGTTTGATAGCTTCGATAGTCATCATTGCGACCGGGTTGTCAGGTCTTTGTACGCAGACAAAAGGCTGCTAGTGTCGGCACATCCTGACACGGATAAGTTGCGCTTGCAACTTCGCATCCCCGCTTGAGTGCGCGCTTAACAGAAATCCCGGCTGCCGGTTTGCAATCGTCCCAGTAGCGGTGATAAATCCACCAGCCGTTTGGCCACCAGATGACTGACATTATCTTTGGTTTGCCAGATGCCATACACGCCGAGGAGCGATGCGCCAAGCAGTTCCTTGCGTTGCTGGTCGACCAGTGCAGGCCAGACGATGACGTTGACCGGGCCGGTCTCGTCTTCGATGGTGACGAACATTGTGCCTTTGGCGGTGCCGGGGCGCTGACGTACGGTAACGATGCCGCAGCCGCGTGCCGGCTGGCCGTTGGCAAAGGTGTTGAGGACAGCGGCGGGGACAAAGCGTTTGGCGCTTAATTGTTCGCGCAACAATGCCAGTGGATGGCGGCCCAGGGTCAGGCCCAGCGCGCGGTAGTCGTTGACTATGCTTTCTGCTTCGCCGGGGGCGCCCTGCAGCAGCGGCGGTTCTTCTATTTTTGCGGCTTTCAGCAAGTCTTTGCCGGGCGCGCTGACCAGTGCCTGCCATAGTGCCTGACGCCGATTGCCGGACATCGCAAGCAGCGCATTGGCTGCCGCCAGCGCCTGCAACTGGTCGCGTTTTAAATTCGCGCGCAAGGCCATGTCGTGGATGTCGCTAAATGCCCTGACGGCACGTGCGGCTTCCATCTCCGCGCCGCTGTCCGGGCTCAGGCCGCGTACCAGGTTCAGGCCCAGCCGCACGGCCGGGCGCGTTGCATGCGGTTGGGTGGAGGTTTCGAGTGTCGCCTCCCAGTTGCTGAGGTTGACATCGACCGGCAGCACTTCGACGCCATGCCGGCGCGCGTCCTGCGTCAGTTGCGACGGTGAATAAAATCCCATGGGCTGACTGTTCAGCAGTGCGCACAGGAAAGCTTCCGGCTCATGACATTTCAGCCAGGCGCTGGCATACGCCAGCAAGGCAAAACTGGCGGCGTGACTTTCGGGGAAGCCGTATTCGCCGAAGCCTTGAATCTGGTTGAAGATGGCTTCGGCAAATTGCCGGTCGTATTTATTGTTTGCGGTCATGCCGTCGATCAGCTTGTCGCGATATTTTTCAAGTCCGCCTTTGCGTTTCCATGCTGCCATCGAGCGGCGCAGGCCGTCCGCTTCGCCCGGAGTGAAACCGGCGGCAATGATGGCGATTTGCATCACCTGTTCCTGAAAAATCGGTATGCCCAGGGTGCGGCCCAGGGCTTCTCTCAATTCATCGTGAGGAAGCGTGTCCGGCGCCTTGTTTTGTTTGCGCAGGAGATAGGGATGAACCATGCCGCCCTGAATCGGCCCCGGTCGGACGATGGCCACCTCGATCACCAGATCGTAAAATTTTTCCGGTCGCAAGCGCGGCAGCATGCTCATCTGGGCCCGGCTTTCGATCTGGAATACGCCGATGGTGTCGGCCTTGCAGATCATCTCGTAGGTCGCCGGATCTTCGGATGGAATGTTGTGCAGTTCAAAAGCTTCGCCCCGTTGCTGTGCCACCAGCGCCAGCGCGCGCCGCAGCATGGTCAGCATGCCGAGCGCCAGGATGTCGACCTTGAGCAGGCCCAGCGCATCCAGATCGTCCTTGTCCCATTGCACCACGCTGCGGTCTTTCATCGCAGCGTTTTCGATGGGTACCAGGCGCGACAACTTGCCGCGTGAAATCACAAAGCCGCCCGGATGTTGCGACAGGTGGCGCGGGAATCCCAGCAGCGTGTGCGCCAACCCGGACCATTGTTGCACCAGCGCTGTGTGCGGATCGATGCCGCATTCAAGGAAATGCTGTTCCAGCTGGTGTCTGTCGTCCCACCAGCGATGCGATTTGGCGACCTGATCGACCACGCCGGGATCGACGCCGAGGGCCTTGCCGACATCGCGCAACACGCTGCGCGGACGATAGCTGACGACCACAGCAGTCAGTGCTGCGCGCAGCCGGCCGTATTTGTTGTAAATGTACTGGATCACTTCTTCGCGCCGCTGATGCTCGAAATCGACATCGATATCCGGCGGCTCGTTACGCTCCTTGCTGATGAAGCGTTCAAACAGCAGCGTGCTGCGGGCCGGGTCGACTGCGGTGATGCCGAGGCAATAACAGACTGCCGAATTGGCGGCGGAGCCGCGTCCCTGGCACAGAATGTCCTGGCTGCGGGCAAAGCGGACGATGTCGTATACCGTCAGGAAGTAGGATGCATAGCCGAGGTCGTTGATCAGGTCGAGTTCCTGTTCGAGCTGTTTCTGGACTTTGAGCGGGATGCCTTGCGGAAATAGCTGGCGCGCGCCGATATAGGTTTCCTGGCGCAGATAGGTGGTCGGCGTCTGACCCGCCGGCACCAGTTCATCCGGATATTCGTAGCGCAATTCATCCAGCGAAAAATGACACAAACCGGCGATCCTGACGGTTTCTGCCAATGCTGCCGGCGGGTACAGGTTTGCCAGACGTAGCCGGCTACGCAGATGCTGCTCGGCATTCGGTGCCAGAGCGTAGCCGCAGGCAGCGACCGGCCGGCCCAGGCGGATCGCGGTCAGCGTGTCCTGCAATGGCTTGCGCGAGCGGACGTGCATGCAGACATCGCCGCTGGCGACCACCGGAATTGAATGATGGCTCGCTACAAGTTCGACAGTGGCGCGGTGCCGCTCATCGTCGGCCCGATGGTGCAGCGTCAGGCCGATCCAGGCGCGCTGCGGGAAGGTGTCGCGCAGCCATTGCGCTTGCGCGGCGAGGGCGTTGGCGCCGATGCCATGACTGGCTGGCAGGATGATCAGGCAGTCGGGGAGGTTGCGCAGGTGGGCGTAGGCATGGTCGGCCTCATCGGGGTTGCCGGTCGCGCCGAGATCGTCGGCGCTCAGGCGGTAAGCGCCTTTGGCGGCGCGCGTGCGGGCCAGCGTAATCAGCTCCGACAGGTTGCCGTAGCCTTCGCGGTTTTGCGCCAGCACGATGATCGAAAAAGTCGGCTTGCCCTCTTTGTCGACCAATTGAAACTGGCTGCCGATCAGGAGCTGCAGTTTGTGTGTCTTGGCTTCGGTATGGGCGCGGACGACGCCGGCCAGCGAGCATTCATCGGTGATGGCCAGGGCGCTGTAGCCTAATTGCGCAGCGCGGGCTGCCAGTTCCTCGGGATGCGAGGCGCCGCGCAGGAAGCTGAAGTTGCTTGCGCACTGGAGTTCGGCGTAGGCGGGGAGGGGTGATTGTTGGGAGGGATTGTTCATTTTAGGCAAACAGCCCATGTAAAAACCAGTTTATTTCCTCCGCAGCGCGTTCGCGATAGACCCAATAGCGCGCTGTCTCACTGCCTTCCGCGATGAAATAATCGCGTACGGCCAGGCCGCCGTCCCACCAGCCGGCTTCGATCCGTTCCGGGCCGGATAGCAGCCGCAGCGGCGATCCGTAAAACGGCCGGTGATCGCGTACCAGCAGGGCCAGCGGTTGTTGCAGCAGCCAGAATGGCCGTTGACCGGGAACGATGGCTGCTGCTGCCGGTGCCGGGTGGTGACTGGCGGCTTGCCAGGCATTCGCCAGCTCTGGCCGATGGTCTGCCAGTGCTGCCGGCGTCAGGACGTTTTCGGTGCCGAGGCGCGCGCTTAACAGTTCCAGCAGGCGGTGATAATCCGCTGCGGTGCCGCCCGGTTCCGGGAATAGCGATGCGGTGGGCGGCAGCATCGGCGTGACCTGTGTGGCGCAAAGGCGCAGGGCGATGATGGGGGCGCTTAACTGAAAGCGGCTGAGCCGCTCCTTGAGCAGGCGCAGCAAATGATCTTCATGCCAGGCCGGCTCGGCCAGTGTGATGTCGAGTGTGCTGGGGGCGATCGCCTGACGCCCGCGTTCGTGTTCCAGTGCCAGCGTAAAACCGGAGACGGCCAGTTGTTGTGCGACTAGCCAGCCTATCATTTGCTGGAGCAGGCGGCGCGCGCCGAACAGGACCGCTTCGGCATGTTCGATGCGATCCGGCAATTCCAGATGTGCCGAAAATTCTTTCGGTGCCTGCACCCATTCAAACACTTCCGGTGCGATCCCATGGGCGCGATCCAGCGCTTCCAGTATCCGCCGGTCGCTGCGCCGTTGCAGTCCGGCCCTTGGCAGTTGACGGAGATCGCCGAGAGTGCGGCAGCCGATCGCATCCAGCCATTCCCGATAGGGGCGCGTCGCCGGCAATATCGCAAACGGCAATGCATCGATGTAGCGCGCCATGCTGTCGATACGGAGGCTGCGGCGTTGTTTGCGCAGCCGCGGATGAGGGCGATAGCGCGCCAGCAGCCAGGCCCCCTGTGCGGTCGGCGCCATGCCGATTTGTGCGCTGAAGCCGAGCGTGTCAAGGCTTGCGCGCACCCGGCGGCATAGCGCCAGCCGGCCACCGAAGGCGCTCAGGCTGGCGCTGACGTCGAGTAGCAGACTGGCTTCTTCGGCGTGTGCGACTTCAGGTGTGTATTGCAGCAATGTCAGTGCAATCGCGTCCAGCACACTTTGTTCCTGCGCCGGATCGCGCTCGCAGAGCGTGGCTTGCGGTGCGATTGCCAGCACACCGCCGCGCCGCATGCCGCGGCGGATGCCGCTGGCGGCAGCGCCAGGCGTCATCGTCAGCACTTGCTCGTGCTCCAGCACCGCCACCACGCCGGGCTCGGACCAGCGCGGGCGCAAGGTTTCCAGCGGCAGTAGCGGCAGATGGACGCCGATCCATAAAGGCATGATTCAAGCTCTCCTGATTAACCCGCCGCATGCGCCAATCCCGGCTCGGTGATGCTGGCTGTCCCGGCAGGGCGCGTGTGCGCCGCCAGGGATTGCACCATCATCGCTGCGGTTTCCGGGGTTGTCTTAAGCTGCGTATGGGCGGATGCAATCGTCGCGAAAGAAGCATCGGTCGCGTCATCTGTCCACGCCAGATACAGCGGTTGCTCGTGTTGCGGTCCGCGCCGTTTGAGCAGCTGCACTGCGATGCCGTTACTGGCCGGGCGCAGCAACAGCCGTAACGGTGCGGGCGATGATTCATGAGCGGCACTCAGCGGCCGGATCATCCACAGCATGGTGTCGCTGGCTTGTGCTGCCAGATGCAAACGGCGTAGCGCATCGGTGCGGATATGGGATTGCCAGAACAGCAGCGCAGCGCAACTTCCATTGCGTAAAATCTGTTCCGCCGACCATACTGCATCCGCACTGCCGGCGGCCTTGATCCAGAGCAGGCAGTCGGCGGCCAGGCCCCAGCCGCTCCAGGCTGCGATCTGCGGCAGATGCGGCGGCTGTAATAGCGCGATCCGCCGGCGCTGTCGGGTGAGGGCGGCCAATGCCGGCTGCAATAGGTGTATTTCGCCACTGCCCGCTTGCTGCAATAACAGTTCGATCAGCGCCGCATGCGGCCAGCCGCCGTTGGGCAATTCCCGATCCAGCAGCGGGTGGCCGGATGCGATGACGGCACTCCGGAAAGATGCCATTTGATTACCGCGCCACAACGCATGCGGCAGCGTCTCCGCCAGCGATTGCGCGGCGGACGATATGTTGCATGGCGGATTAATGCGTGCTGTGGCGGACATGGCTGAGTTGGCAAAATGAAATGGAAAGGCGTGACAGCATTTTACTGTATGAATATACAGTATATTTACTGGAATCCATTAGTCAATTTTGTTTTGAGAAGGGTGCAAGCCGGTTCGCCCGGGCAGGGCTAGCACTAAATGTCCAGCTCCGGATAGCGCCGGAAAATACCCTGCTGGTTAAAGGCCAGCCGTCTGGTGGAGGCAAGATACCTGGCGATACGCGGTTGCGATGCGACCAGTCGATGGAGTGCCAGCAAGCGCGGGTAGTCAGGCGCCAGCCGTTTCATGGTCTTTGGAAATGCGTAGCGCAAGCCCGCGATCACCTGAAACATCGACAGGTCGACATAGGATAGCGTATCGCCTAACAGATAGTCGTCGCTGTGCGGATTGCGCGCATGGATGGCCTCAAAATAGTCCAGGAATTTCGGCAGCCTGGCAGCGGTAAAGTCAGCGGCGCGGCGCAGCGCTTCCGGCTTTTGATCCTTGTAATACAGGCCGCTGGCGACCGGATGGTGGGTGTCATGGACTTCCGTCACCAGATCGGCGATGGTCAGTTGCAACTGGTGCGCCCACAATCGGCTCGCTTCATCCGGCGCCACCAATCCCAGCCGGGGTCCCAGAAACAGGAGGATATTCGCCGTTTGTCCAATCAGCAGATCGCCCGCCTGCAGGAATGGCGGTGCGAAGGATGGAGAAGCGGCTTTTTGACTTTCCATCAGGCGCAGCATGGCCGCTACCCCCATGCCGCTACGTTCCGAGCGGCGCGCGACATCCGTATAGGCCGCAGCAGCCTGTTCCAATGCCAGGCGTATAAACTCTCCGCGTCCCTGTATCGTCGGCCAGTAATATAGTTTGTAGCGCATGGTGTAACTATAGTTGCCGGCATGCCGGCTACAAGTTAACTTTAAGGAAAGTCGTTCTGTGCGCAGCCATGAATTTCCAACGAATGATCGTTGCAAGCGTAAGATAGGCGCAGATGACAAAGATATTCCAGATGAATCCGATATGGCGAATGATACGGCTGCTAGTCGTCTGTGTGGCGTGTGCAGGCGCAGGGCTGGCTATTGCCGCCGGGCCGGATACGGATTCCGCGGCATTGCTGCGTGTCAAGTACGCCGAACTGGATGGACAACTTAGCCACAACCAGTTCAAGCGGCCGTTATATCTCGATTCGGTTGAATCTCCCAGCCATTTGAAGGGCGATATCTACGCGCTGGTCGCCTATCCGTTTGCCACCGTGAATGCCGCGCTCAACAACCCGGCGCATTGGTGCGACGTGTTGTCGCTGCATCTGAATATAAAGTATTGTCATGCGTCGACAGAGCAGGCCGGCAATATCCTCATGGTCGGCATCGGGGCCAAATACGACAGGCCGCTTGCTGACGCTTACCAGGTCAGGTTTACCTATAGCGTCGCAGCGACGACGCCCGAATATTTCGGGGTCCGTCTTAACGCAAAGACGGGGCCGCTGAACACCAGCGACTATCACATCCAGCTGGAAGCAGTTTCTGTCCAGGGCGGCAAGACTTTCCTGCATCTCACCTATTCGTACGCCTATAGTTTTACAGGGCGTCTGGCCATGCAAGGCTATCTCGCCACAATCGGCCGCGACAAGGTGGGATTCACCAGCAGGGGCAAGCAGTCCGCCAGCCAGCCCGGCAGTCAGCCCGACTATATCGGTGGCGTGCGCGGCCTGATCGAGCGCAATACCATGCGCTATTACCTCGCGATCGACGCCTATCTCGCCGCATTTGCCGCGCCGCCTCCGGCACAGCTCGAAATACGCTTGCAGAACTGGTTTACTGCCACCGAGCTGTATCGCAGGCAGTTGCATGAAATGGATCGCGCCGCCTACCTCGACATGAAACGGAATGAGTATTCGCGCCAGCAGAAGGCGCAGTAACCTGTAGCTCAACCGGCCTTATTTTTGCTGCGCGGCTTTTCTCCGCAATATTTCATTTCTCATATCCGTGAATTGCGCAAGGGTTTCTCTTTTGACAAACGATGGGCCGATGACCGGCGGCAGCCAGACATTGGTCACGGATTCGTTGTGATAAGTAATGCGGGTGCCATCTCCTTCCGGGGTCAGTCGCGTCGTCCCGTCGGCCTGCTTAATGGTTCCGCTAATGACGTGTGAATGAATTTCCTTGTAGGGGCTGAGTTCCACTTCGCGCACCGAGTCAAATGCAAACGACAGCGGGCCATACGATGCCTTGCCCTTTTGCAACACTTGAATTGTATGGCCGGCGGTGTTGATTATTTTGCTGAGTTGAAGGTTGTGTAAAAATTCCTGCATGTGATCGTAGTCTGTCAATACATCCCAAGCTTCGTGCTGCGTTGCCGCCACCGTGAAGCTGACGTCAACCACCAGTATTTCCCCGCTTTTTTTAACTGCTATCGCAAAGTCTTGCGCCTGCCCCTGGTCGGCAAATGCGATCGGCTGGCCAAAAATGCACATGCCAACTATGAGTATTAACCTGTGAAGATATTTGATCATGATGAAAATCGCTCCGGTCGAACAGCCTTGATTCAAAAGCGTACCGCTCACAGTAACCTACTTTGAATATCGAAGCCGGGCAACACTGACCATCCCGCTCCGTTTGCGTTCATCATATAAAACGCGCCATCCGTTCAGTCAGTCGCAGCATCGCATCGGACCCACGCATCCGGTCTATCCACCAGGCTAACGCGGCGCCATCTTCACCGGTACGCCAGGCCAGATAAAACACTTCGGCTTGCCTTGGCTCCTCTACCTCTTTCGCAATCAGCAGGCCTGCCGCAAGCGCTGCCCGGGCGCAGGGTTCCGGCAGAAAACCGAAGCCGATGCCGGCCACCTGCAATGCATACTTGCTCTGCATGTCAGGCACCGTCAGCGTGTCTTGCCCAAATAGCAGTCCGACCGTACGCGCCGCCATTTTTCTGGCGGAATCCGCCACCGTGATGGCGCGATACGGATGCATGTCAGCCTTCCCGAGCGGGGTCGATACCTGTGCCAGCGGGTGCGTCGGCGCCACTGCAAAGACGAACGGGATGGTCCCTAACGGTTCTGCAATATAACCGCCGCCGGCCGGGCCCTCGCCGGGCGCGGCGATCAGTAAATCGACGCGGCGGTCGAGCAAGGCTTCCCAGGTTCCGGTCAGCGACTCGCGGGAAAACCGTAACCGTGTTCGGTCGGCTACCAGATAAAAAGCCGCAATGTCGTCGACCAGCGCCGCCGGTGAAAACACCGAATCCAGACCGACAGTCAGTTCGGTTTCCCAGCCGGAGGCAACCCGCCGCACCCGATGTTCAAGATCTTCGGCGGCCTTGAGCAGGTAACGCCCTTCCTTGAGCAGTTCTGCGCCGGCGCGGGTCAGCTTGACTTTGGGCCCCAGGCGTTCGAATACCTGGACTCCCAGATCCTGTTCGAGTTTGGCGACGGTGTATGAAATGGTCGAGGGAACGCGATGCAGCTCAATGCCCGCTGCCGAAAACGAACCGCGTCTATCAATGGCGTCGAGGATTTGCAACGCGTCCAGACTTAATCTAAGCATGCCGACTTTCGATAGTAAAAATAAGGAAGTTCTGATTAAGCTACTGCGCGGCCCAATCTCAGGACTGCGATGCTCATCGTACTAGCGTACGACTGCGCTTCTCCTCCTGACCTTGGACCAGGTCAGCTTTAGCTGAGGCCACGCTTACTCAGCGCTTCCAAAAGGAAATGCACAGCGCATTCTACTGCGCGGCTTACGCGCATTTGCCTCTTTTTCCGTAGTACCCGATATCCCTCAAGCCCTGAATAAATCCTGCACGCTGCCGTTAACCCCATTAAGCCGGCGGATTCAGCGCGGCGATGGTGATTTCTGGATAGGAATGGACACGCGATTTGTATCACGCGATTTGGAAAGAAAATGATGACTTGGTTCTATAACCTGAAGATTGCAAAGAAGCTGCTGCTTGCATTTTCCCTGATGCTGATGATGACAGTGTTGCTGGGGGCATTTTCGATTATCCAATTGGCGCGGGTGAATTACACCGCAATCGAAATGAGCGGTAACTGGTTGCCGAGTGTGCACAATGTACTGCTGATGAAAGCGCAGGCGGCGCGTTTGCGCACGTTGGAATTGCAACATATTCTGTCTACCGATGTTACCCACATGGAAGACTACGCAACCCAAATACTGGAGATAAAAGACGCGTTACGGAAGACGCTGGGCGCGTATGAAAAAAAGATCGCTTTCGCGCCGGAAGAAAAAGAGATTTTCGGCAAAATCAAAGCCGGCGTGGCAGATTATTTTGCGCTGGATGACACGATCATGGCCCAATCGCGGGCGCTGGAAAAAGACGGGGCGTTGAAGCATATGCGCGCTGAGTCCCTGGCGGTGTATATGGCATTGAATACCCAGGTCGACCAGCTGGAAAAGTTTAATGGCGACGGTATCAGACAAGCCAATGCAACCGGGAAATCCTTGTTTGAAAGCGCCCGTTTCGCCATCTGCGTGCTGTTGGTCGTGATGATTGCACTCGGCGTCGGCCTGGCATTGTGGCTGGCGCGCATTGTCGCGCAGCCGCTGGCGTTTGCGGTAGAAGTTGCGCGGCGGGTGGCGGATGGCGATTTGACCGCGGATATCGCAGTCGGCTCGGCCGACGAAACCGGGCAACTGATGCAGGCCTTAAAAGACATGAATGCGAGCCTGCTGAAGATCGTTGGCGACGTGCGCAGCGGCACCGACACGATTGCCACCGCATCCGGCCAGATTGCCGCCGGCAACCAGAATCTGTCGTCGCGTACCGCACAACAGGCCGGTTCGCTGGAAGAAACAGCGGCGTCGATGGAGCAGCTGACATCGACCGTCAAACAAAATGCCGAGAATGCGAGTCAAGCCAACCAGCTGGCGGTATCCGCTTCGGAAGTTGCCGTCCACGGCGGTGCGGTAGTGACGCAGGTGGTCAGTACCATGGGTTCGATCAATGCGTCGTCGAAAAAGATTGTCGACATTATCGGTGTCATTGACGGGATTGCGTTCCAGACCAATATTCTGGCGCTGAATGCGGCGGTAGAAGCGGCGAGGGCCGGCGAGCAGGGGCGCGGGTTTGCCGTGGTGGCGGCTGAAGTCAGGAATCTGGCCCAGCGATCTGCCAGTGCGGCCAAGGAAATCAAGGCATTGATTGACGACTCGGTGGCCAAAGTCGGCGTCGGCTCCAGGCTGGTCGATCAGGCCGGCAGCACCATGGATGAAATCGTCAACAGCATCCGCCGCGTGACCGACATCATGGGCGAAATCAGCGCCGCCAGCCACGAGCAAACCGCCGGTATCGAGCAGATCAATCAGGCGGTCAACCAGATGGATCAGGTCACACAACAAAATGCCGCGCTGGTGGAAGAGGCCGCCGCCGCCGCGGAAAGCCTGCAGGATCAGGCGGCAACCCTGTCGCACGTCGTCAGTGCATTCAAGCTGAATCGGGAGTTCGCTATCACACCGCAGGCGCAGAGCGCCGCTATGCGGTCAGCGCATTCGCAGAATGCGTTGGCAACGCCATCGAAGCGGTTGACAGCGGTTGCCGCGCAGGCGAGCGCATATGCGCCAACGAGGGTGAAAGCCGGTATTCAGTCTAAGTCAGGGGCCGGCCATCAGCCTGGCTTGAGGCAGGCTCCCGGTTTAGCCGCCACCAAAGCGCCAGCTTCCGACGATGACTGGCAAACCTTCTGATGATGGGCGCGTTACCGGAATATCTGCACAGCGACTTCAGCTTGACCGACCACGATTTTTCTCGCGTGCGCAGCATGATTCATCAGCGCGCCGGAATAGCTCTGGGGGAGCAAAAACGCGAGATGGTCTATAGCCGCCTGGCGCGCCGCTTGCGCGCACTGGGATTGACGGAATTTTCTTTCTATCTGGCGCTGCTGGAGTCTGACCGGGACCACGCCGAATGGGAGGCGTTTACCAACGCGCTGACTACCAATCTGACCGCTTTTTTCCGCGAGGCGCATCATTTTCCGCTGCTGGCGCAGCATGCCGCCAACTGTCCGCAACCGATGACCGTCTGGTGTGCGGCGGCATCCACCGGGGAAGAGCCGTACTCGATTGCGATGACGCTGATCGAAGCGCTCGGCAGCCGCGCCGGCGCGGTCCGGGTGCTGGCAACCGATATCGATACGCAGGTGCTGGAAACGGCGGCGACCGGTGTGTACAGCATGGAGCAGGTGAGCAAGTTGCCACCGGCACGCCTCAAGCGCTTCTTTTTGAAAGGTTCCGGGGCCCAGGCGGGCAAGGTCAGAATCCGGCCGGAAGTAGCAAAGCTGGTGCGCTTCGCGCCATTGAATCTGCTGCATCCGCATTGGGCCGTCAAAGCGCCATTCGACGCGATTTTCTGCCGCAACGTGATGATCTATTTCGACAAGCCGACGCAGGGCAAGATCCTGCAGCGTTTTGCGCCGCTGGTGAAGCCGCATGGCTTGCTGTTTGCCGGGCATTCCGAGAATTTTTCCTGCGCCGATCAAGCGTTCAGGTTGCGCGGTCAGACCGTCTATGAACTGGCTTCCGCCAAAGTGCGGGGTTATTGATAAAAAATAAGGAGGGCATGTGACGACCAACAAGATCAAGGTGCTGTGTGTCGACGATTCCGCATTGATCCGCAGTCTGATGACCGAGATCATCAACAGCCAGCCCGATATGACCGTGGCGGCGACCGCGCCGGATCCACTCGTCGCGCGTGATCTGATCAAGCAATTGCATCCGGATGTGCTGACGCTGGATGTCGAAATGCCGCGTATGGACGGCCTGGATTTTCTGGAAAAGCTGATGCGCTTGCGGCCCATGCCGGTGTTGATGGTGTCGTCGCTGACCGAACGCGGCTCGGAAATCACCTTGCGCGCGCTGGAACTGGGTGCGGTTGATTTTGTCACCAAGCCGCGGCTCGGCATCCGCGACGGCCTGCTTGAATACACCGACCTGATTGCCGACAAAATCCGGGCAGCGTCACGGGCACGCCTGCAACCGGCACGCCGCCCGGGCGGCGGCAGCGCTGCAACGGCCGGCGCAACGGCGCCGCCGCTGTTGCGCAACCCGTTATTGAGCACCGAAAAACTCATCATCATCGGTGCCTCCACCGGCGGCACCGAAGCGATTCGGGAAGTCTTGCGGCCATTGCCGCCGGATTGTCCGGGCATCATGATCGCGCAACACATGCCGCCAGGTTTTACCAATTCGTTTGCCCAGCGCCTGAACGGCTTGTGCCGGATCACGGTCAAGGAAGCCGTGCAGGGCGAACGGGTATTGCCCGGCCATGCCTATATTGCACCGGGCGGTCATCACCTGTCGCTGGCGCGCAGCGGTGCCAACTATGTCGCTCACGTGGATCAGGAGCCAGCGGTAAATCGACACCGGCCATCGATCGACGTGCTGTTCGACTCTGTCGCCAGGTACGCAGGCAAGAACGCCATCGGCGTCATTTTGACCGGGATGGGCCGCGACGGCGCTGCCGGTTTGCTACGGATGCGCCAGGCCGGTGCTTATACGCTGGCGCAAGACGAGGCCAGTTGCGTGGTGTTCGGCATGCCACGCGAAGCGATAGCGATCGGCGCGGCCAGCGAAGTGGCCGGCATCAACGAGATGAGTCAGCGCCTGATGGTGCGCCTGACGGCGTTTGGGGAAACAAGCAATCGTGTTTAAACCTGGAAACGGCGGTTTTGCGGAAGTCCTCAAGGAAACAGTTACGGCAGCAACATGCCCATAGTCAACATAGTCTGGAGTAATCATGGTCGATAAAAGCATCAAAATCCTGGTAGTAGACGATTTCCCCACCATGCGCCGGATTGTCCGCAATCTGCTCAAAGAGCTGGATTTCATCAACGTCGACGAAGCGGAAGACGGCGCTGCCGGTCTGGAAAAATTAAAGGGCGGCAACTTCGGTTTCGTCGTCTCCGACTGGAATATGCCCAACATGGACGGTCTGGCCATGTTGCAGGCTATCCGTGCCGACCCTGCGCTGGCAAGATTGCCGGTGCTGATGGTGACCGCGGAAGCAAAAAAAGAAAACATCATTGCCGCGGCACAGGCCGGCGCGAACGGCTATGTAGTGAAGCCGTTTACCGCCGCCACTCTGGAAGAAAAAATCACCAGGATATTCGAAAAGATCAGGTGAACAAAAAAATGATGGTCAGGATTGTTTTGTGTATCTTGCCGACCCGCCTTCATTCATAGTATCCGGATGCCTCCGGATTTGCCCGCTCTCCACCGCGCCCATGGTCATGGCACGTAAAGAGGATTGGGTGCGACATAGGCGATCACTCTGTGGTCAAGCACGCTTGCTGGTGCAGTCCGGTTTAAGTCGAATGAGGAAACCACTACTGAGCCATCAAAATTCCAGGCGAATGATTTATCGCCCACAATGAACCTGACCGTTTCGCCACCGGTGACGTTCACGTACTTGGTGTCCGGAGTAATGACGATTGTTCGGGCGGCTGCTGATACCGGTATCGGATCGCCCAAGAGATCAATCCTGGGCAGCGATCTGGCAAAGGTGGAAGTGCTGGCGGTCAACACGGCAACAACCGCGATCAATTGTTTAGCATGCATTTTATTCTCCAAAAAGTGTAGTGAATGACTTCGGACTCAGCTGTCCGGCGCTACATCAGTGCGTGGCACGCGTATCTGGAAAAGAACAGGCCAGAGCAGAAGGTGAAGCGGCCATGATCTTCCTGACGGCTTATTAAATTAATGCTGCTGCATACAGCATATGTCGCGCCAATGTAATGCGCCAATTGCAAATGGCAATATCAGTTATACGATTTTTTTGGGGGATGTGCGGAGAGCTGTCAACTGGGCGATTTTCCCCGGATTGCCCAAGAAACGCCCCGATCCCGCCCCTGTTCCGCCGATCGAATCGTTGCTTCCGCATCAATAATCTCTCCTGATGGAGCGATCTTCGCTCCCTCTTGCTGGGAGCATGCATGGCGCAAGAAAGCGATCTCGAAAAAACGGAACCCGGCTCTCCGCGCCGTCTGGAAAAGGCGCGGGAAGAAGGTCAGGTTGCCCGTTCGCGAGAATTGACCACATTTGTATTGCTGGTCACCGGCATCGGCGGACTCTGGCTGACGGCGCAACCCATGAGCGAACATCTGGGGCGCGCGTTGCAGCATGGGCTGCAATTCGAGCGGGCCGCGGCGTTCGATACCGCGCATATGCTGGCGCAAGCCGGCCTGGTCTGGATCGAAGCATTGCAGGCCATCTTGCCGCTGCTGGGCATGCTGCTGGCGGCTGCGCTGGCGGCGCCGCTGATGCTGGGCGGCTGGCTGTTTTCGATTGAATCGCTGGCGCCGAAATTCTCCAAACTGAATCCTGTGGCCGGCATCGGACGCCTGTTTTCTACCCAGTCGCTGGCCGAATTGACCAAAGCGATCGCCAAATCGTTGCTGGTTGGCGGGATTGCCTACACGGTCATTTCTGCCAGGATGGAGGCGATCCTGGCGCTGCTGACCGAGCCTGTCCATGCGGCCTTGCCCCACATGGTGCGGCTGGTCGCCAACTGTTGTGGATTGATTGTCGCCGCGCTGTTCCTGATAGCGGCCAGCGATGTGCCGTATCAGCTCTGGAGTTTTCACAAGAAGCTGCGCATGTCGCGTGAAGAGCTCCGGCAAGAGCATAAGGAGAGCGACGGCGATCCGCAGGTCAAGGCCAGGATCCGCCGTCAGCAGCAACAGATGGCGCGCCGCCGCATGATGTCGGCAGTCGCCGGCGCCGACGTCGTGATCACCAATCCAACCCACTTTGCGGTGGCGCTCAAATATCGGGATCAGGAAATGCGGGCGCCACGGGTAGTTGCCAAAGGCAGCGATCTGATCGCGCTCCGGATTCGCGCCATCGGTGCCGAAAACAATGTGCCGATCCTGGAGGCGCCGCCACTCAGCCGTGCGCTGTACCGCCATACCAATCTCGGCGACGAAATCCCGGCGGCATTGTATGCGACGGTGGCCGAAGTGCTGGCCTGGGTTTATCAACTGCAGCGCTGGCGCGACGGCAGCAGCACCGGCGACCGGCCGCGCGCTCCCGCAGATTTAGCGGTACCCGAATCACTCGATCCATTAGGAAGTCCGGCATGAAGTTTTCCGTTTCAACCTCGGGCGCGGCCTTGCGCTCCTTCATGCAACTGCCGAAGTTACTGATGGCCGGCAATCAGATCAGGGGCATGGCCGGGCCGATCCTGATCATCCTGATCCTCGGCATGATGATTTTGCCGCTTCCGCCGTTCCTGCTCGATTTGCTGTTCACCTTCAATATCGCGTTGTCGGTGATGGTGTTGCTGGTCAGCATGTACACCATGAAGGCACTGGATTTTGCCGCCTTTCCGGCGATTTTGCTGTTTTCGACCTTGCTGCGCCTGTCGCTGAACGTCGCCTCGACCCGCGTTGTGCTGATGGAAGGCCACAAGGGGCCGGATGCCGCCGGCAAGGTGATCGAGGCTTTCGGCCATTTTCTGGTCGGCGGCAATTTCGCGGTCGGGATCGTGGTCTTTATCATTCTGGTGCTGATCAACTTCATGGTCATCACCAAAGGCGCCGGGCGGATTGCCGAGGTGGGCGCGCGCTTCACGCTGGATGCGATGCCGGGCAAGCAAATGGCGATTGACGCCGATCTGAATGCGGGTCTGATCGGCGAAGATGCGGCGCGCCAGCGGCGTGCGGAAGTGTCGCAGGAAGCCGACTTTTACGGCTCGATGGACGGGGCCAGCAAGTTCGTGCGCGGCGACGCCATCGCCGGTCTGCTGATCATGCTGATCAATGTCATCGGCGGCCTGGTGGTCGGGGTGGCCCAGCACGGGCTGGATATTGCCGTTGCCGCCAGGAGCTATACATTGCTGACGATTGGCGATGGTCTGGTGGCGCAGATTCCGGCGCTGGTGATTTCGACCGCGGCCGGCGTCATCGTCTCGCGCGTGACCACCGACGAAAACGTCGGCGAGCAGCTGATGGGGCAATTGTTCTCCAATCCGCAGGTACTTTTTTTGACCGCCGGCATCATCGGCCTGATGGGACTGATCCCGGGCATGCCGCATCTCGCTTTTCTGGCAATTGCCGGCAGTCTGGTGTGGCTGGGGCGCCGCGTGCTGCAGCGCAGGGCGGCGGCCGCTACGGCGGCTGCACCGGACGCAACTGCTGCTTCGATGGAACCGGCGGAGGCTAGCTGGGACGATGTGGCGCTGATCGATCCGCTCGGACTGGAAGTCGGCTACCGCCTGATTTCGATGGTGGATCGCGCCCAGAACGGCGCGCTGCTGGGGCGCATCAAGAGTATCCGCAAAAAATTCGCCCAGGACATCGGCTTCCTGGTGCCGGTAGTCCACATCCGCGACAACCTGGAGCTCAAGCCCAACGCTTACGTGATTACGCTGAAAGGCGTTGAAATCGGCCGTGGCGAAGCGCTGTCGGGCCAATGGATGGCGATTAATCCGGGTCAGGTCAGCGCCGCGTTGCCGGGTACCCCGGGCACCGATCCGGCCTTTGGCCTGCCGGCGATCTGGATCGATGGCAATCTGCGCGAACAGGCGCAGATTTACGGCTACACCGTGGTCGATGCCAGCACGGTGGTCGCGACCCATCTGAATCATCTGATCCATGCCCACGCTGCCGAACTGCTGGGCCGCCAGGAGGTGCAGCAACTGCTGGACCGGATCGGCCGGGAAGCGCCGCAGTTGAGCGAGGACCTTGTGCCGAAAGTATTGTCGCTGACCGGTTTGCAGAAAGTGTTGCAGAACCTGCTGGACGAAAGCGTTCCTATCCGCGACATGCGCACCATCCTGGAGGTCTTGGCAGAACATGCGCCGAGCGTCAGCGATGCCGACCAACTGACCGCGCTGACGCGTCTGGCATTGGGGCGGGCGATTACCCAGCAGCTGTTCCCGGGCAACGGCGAATTGCAGGTGATTGGCCTGGATGGCGCGCTCGACCGCGTGCTGCTGCAGGCATTGAGTACGGACAGCGGTCTGGAGCCGGGTCTGGCGGACAGCTTGCTGGCCCAGACGCAGGCGGCCATCGACCGCCAGCAACAACTGGGGCAGACGCCGGTGCTGGTGGTGCAGCAGCCGTTGCGCGCGCTGCTGGCGCGCTTCCTGCGGCGCAGCCTGCCACAGCTAAAAGTGCTGTCGCTGGCCGAAATTCCGGATAGCCGGCATATCAGGATCAGCGCCACGATCGGGGGGGAAGTTTGAACGCCGCCAATAAGCTCCACGGAAGTGCCGCTAATGCAGCGCATAACGCAGCACATAAGGCAGCACATAAGGCAGCCGGCGACAACGCCAGCCAGGCAATGCTGGCGTTGCATTGAAAGAAGGTGGCAACTTTGCCTGCAGGGTCAACCAGGATAGAAAAGGACACCGCAATGTATACCGCGCAGGGAAAAATGGATATGCCCGGCACGCTGACGAAGTACGCGCCGCTGGTGCGGCGTCTGGCCTTGCAGTTGATTGCCAAGCTGCCGCCCAGCGTCGAGCTCGATGACATGATACAGGCCGGTATGCTGGGCTTGCTGGATGCCGTCAATCGCTATCGGGAAAATCAGGGAGCGCAGTTCGAAACCTACGCCAGCCAGCGCATTCGCGGTGCGATGCTGGATGAATTGCGCGCCAACGATTGGCTCTCGCGCGGTTTGCGGCAGTCGTCGCGCAGCGTCGAAGCGGCGTTGCAAGGACTGCAGCAAAAACTCGCGCGCCCGCCGACCGAGCGCGAAGTCGCGCAGGCCATGCAGTTGCCGCTGGAGGAATACCAACAGTTGCTGCAGGATATCCACGGCTGCCAGCTGGTGTATTACGAAGATTTCGAAGGCGGAAATAATGAAAATTCCTTCCTTGATCAACAACTGGATCGCGAAAATCGACACGACAACAGCAGGCACGCCGATCAAGGCGACCCTTTGCACCAATTGCTGCAAAGCGGCTTGCGTCACGCGCTGCTGGCGGCGATCGAAGGCATGCCTGAGCGTGAGCGTCTCCTGCTGAGTCTGTATTACGAACAGGAACTCAATCTGCGTGAAATCGGTGCCGTACTGGAAGTCAGCCAGTCGCGGGTTTGCCAGCTGCACAGCCAGGCCATCAGCCGCTTGCGCGCACGGATGCGGGAAACGGTCGGCGCGCAGGCGGTTTGACATGCTGCCGTTTCGGAAGATGGATGGCTTGCGGCAGTTTCTCCGCAAACGCGCCGCCTGGCCATAAGAAAAATCCCTATATGTTCAAAAGTGATTGATGAAATCTGAATTTTCTTTGTTAGGATTTTCGTGTCGCATCATCTTGGTCAGGCATTTCTATTTTTACATTAAGGAGATTATCATGGAAAAAATAACTCTCGAGTCAAATCAAATGGCTAATTGGACTAACGTTACCTGTCCAGTTAAAGAGTAAGTAAGAAACAGAAGGCATCCAGTTACTGGTTGCCTTCTTTCTTTAAAAAATGAAACTCTACCTCAACCCAAATATCTTTTTTCTCTTTACGCAAAGAGGAGTGGTGCTTTGGGATTTTAAATCGCATCAGCAATATTCGCTCGATTTCGCCCATATAACGCGACTGTTGAAAATCGTTGAGGCTCGGGAGTTTGACGCAACGGCTAACAAAAGAAGGATTTCACGCAGTTATTTCCGCCAATGTGGCGGCGCAGGTGGCGGATGTATACGGATTAGGTTCAGACCAGAAAAATTTTAGCCGAATTTTACGGTTAGAAAAACTGGCGGCAGGCTTTGATAAAAATTTTTGTTCGTTGGGATGGTTTTTAATAGGATTCGTATCCGAAACGGTTATTACTAAAGAGTTTCTGCGAATGGGAAAATCCACGATAGTAAAGCCGGTCTACAACATGTTGCGAGACCATCTAGAGGATGAATGGGCGCATAGTCGCTACTTTAGCGCAATGTTCGCGTACGTTTGGAAGCGCTTATCAATAAATGAAAAGGACTTTTGCGCAGAGCAGCTACCAAAAATCATCTTTGAATGTTTTCGACTTGAAAAAGAGTGGTTACGAAAAAACTTGATGGAGGTTGGAGTTTCCCAGGATATTGCGACAGATATTTCATCCGATCGAAATTCCGACCAAGCGAATCTCGAACGTGCGCGAAATGGATGGAGCGCGACCTTATGCGCCTTGCAAAAAACTTCGTTTTTTTCGACTTCTTCCTATGTCGATATATTTGTGAAGCAAGGGCTGATTGACGGGAAAAGTAGGCTGTCTTTATGACCTCAGGCGTTACGTCACGGATGACTATGGGCGCATTATTATTCTTGATCAGTGCATTGATTGCTCTTAGTGCAATCCCTTTAGATGTAATGCTTCCGTCATTTCCCGCTCTGGCTGGAAATTTTGGCATCGACACCAATAGAATTTCCCTATCTATCAGTCTATTTGCGGTCGGATTTTCCGTTGCACAATTATTTGTGGGGCCACTCTCAGATAAATACGGGCGGAAAATATTTTTGATGATCGGCTTGGTAGTTGCAATCGTTGGCGCCATAGGCTGCGCGTTATCCTCTGACTATATATTATTTTTGGTTTTTCGGGTCGTTCAATCAATAGGATGTGCTTGCTTTGTACTAGCGCAAGCCATCGTTCAAGACGCATTCAAAGGTCAAAAAGGACATTTTGTTCGTATATTTGTTACTACATTTGGCGGGGTTTGTATTTCGTGCTCACCGTTGCTCGGGACAGTGCTGCAATATTTTATAGGTTGGCGTGGAAGCTTTGTATTTTTCATTTTTTTATCACTCATAATTTTGGTGCAAATATTTTTCTGCTTTGTTGAGACAGCTGAAAAATCAAATTTACGAGAGAAATCGCATTTTCGCGCCTATATAAAAATATTTTCAAATAAACTCTTTGTTTCTTACTCGTTGATTGGCACTTTTGCTTTTTCTTGCCATTTTTCCTTTATCATCGTGTCGCCATTAATTTTTCTAGTTGAAATGAAAATGACTGCTTATGAGTATTCGTTGATTCTGCTTTTTTATGGAGCTGCTTACGTACTAGGGGGAATAGCCGCCACGTACATTTCAAAAATTGTAGATAGTCATAAACAGATTTTTTTGGGCTTGGTTTTGATGACAGTTTCAGCGATCCTGATGGGGGTATTACACTACTTAGTAACACAGCCAATAGTATCAGTGTTAGTACCAATGATTTTTTGCACGGCCGGTACTATTCTTATACGGCCGGCCACAGCGACAGAAGCAATGACTCTGTTTGATCATATGGCAGGAACAGCTGCTGCTGCTGCTGCAAATACTTTACGATTTATTGGAGGAGGAGTAATTGGCGCTATGGTTAGTACAATGGGCACTGCGATCGTTACAAATTTACTTTTTATGATCTTAATAACAGCGATTTTAAGTTTCATTGTTTTTTCGCTTGTTATTGTGAAATTTCGTTGGTCTCATATTTAGTTAAAATTATCCATGTTGATACTAACTCCGATGTCGCAAACGACATTCCGAGACTTCTCTCGCGGATCAATTGCTCGCTATGCGAAAAATTTAACAGAAAATGTAACCTTGAATTCTGGTCCGATTGAAACAGCTAGTGCAATATTTAAAAATATTCTGCCGGCTGGACAAAGTACCGACGGACACCAATTCTATTCGATTTGTGTCGGTAGAATAAGCAATGTCGCAGGAGCACTTTGGTTTCATGTGGATAGTAATATGGAAACTTTATTTATTTACGATATCTATATTTTCACAGCCTTTCAAAGATCCGGCCTAGCCACAGCAGTCCTGAAAAAAACATAGAAAGTTATGCAAGAAAACTAGGTTTGAAAGATATTCGCTTACACGTTTTTACTAATAACGATCCTGCGAAAAGCCTTTATCTAAAGGCTGGATTCCATTTTCAAGAATCGGGCATGTTTAAGCTTTTATAGCATACGATCGAACCTGTCATCGGATTTACCGAATCCGGCCGGACCACCGGTTTCGGATTTCCTATTGGGGCCGGAAGGTAGTTAAAATGATGCGCTAACTACCAACGATCATCAAGGAGTATCGCTATGACTTTGACGCAGTCTTCCGCCCTGACGGGTTCAGCACAAAAAATTGCACTTGTTACCGGTGCCGGTTCCGGCATCGGCAAATATATTTCCCTGGCATTGCTCTGCAATGGCTATTCCGTGGTGCTGGCGGGGCGGCGCCTTGAGGCGCTGGAATCGACTGTGGCCGCAGCCGGTGAATTCGGTGTGAATGCGCTGGCGGTGTCGGCGGATGTCAGCGATCCGGTGTCGGTAAAATTGTTGTTTGCGAAGATTCGCGAGCGCTTTGGCCGGCTTGATCTGCTATTTAATAATGCGGGTATTTTTACGCCGCCGGCTTCGCTCGAAGAAGTTGACTATGCGCATTGGAAAGCTTCTGTCGATATCAATCTGACCGGGGCGTTCCTGTGCACCCAGGAGGCTTTCCGCATCATGAAGGAGCAGCAGCCGGGCGGTGGCCGGATCATCAATAACGGCTCGATTTCAGCCCATGCGCCAAGGCCGAATGCGGTCGCCTATACCGCCACCAAACACGCCATGACCGGGCTCACCAAGTCGACTTCGCTCGACGGCCGCAAGTACAACATTGCCTGCGGTCAGATTGATATTGGTAACGCGGCGACCGATATGACGGAGCGGATGGAAAAGGGGATTTTGCAGGCGAGCGGGGCGATTGCGGTTGAGCCTACGATGGCGGTCGAGAATGTGGCGAAGGCGGTGTTGTATATGGCGGGGCTGCCGCTGGAGGCGAATGTGCAGTTTATGACTGTGATGGCGACTAATATGCCGTTTGTTGGGAGGGGGTGAGGTTGGTTGTTGTTCTTCATTGTTTTCGGTCGTTGCGTATCTAAAACGGTAGCTACTCCGTGGATACTAGCCGGGCCGCCCCCCGGCTTGCTTCCACGGAGCAGTGACCGGTTCAATTAACGACGACCGAACTGCTGGGGGGCGCCTAGCCCTCGCCCAACCTGATGCTGCCCGTCAGGCCCATAAAGCGACTGCCCGCATGCGCTCAAAAAATTGATCGCCTGACGGCTGAAGTCCAGATGCGTATGGATCAGAATGCCATTCCGATGATTGCGCTCGCGCGCTTCGGCTGCGCGTGCCAGTAATGCATGCCAGGCTTGTTGCAGGCTGTCACCGCCGGCTGCCGCGGCAGCGTCGGCACCTGCGCGGTTAGCCGGATAGCCCAGTTGCTGCAACTGTTGCTCACGTTCCTGATCGAGCAGGGCAATGCGATCGACCAGTTGGCCTTTGCGCGCCGTCAGCAGCGGCAATCCGGAAAAATTGCCTTGGATTAACGCTGCCGATTCCTGATCCAGTAATAGCAGAAACGCTTCCACGGCGGCGCATTCCTGGTTCAGACGATGGAGGAGAGGAGCGCTCATGATGATTACCGGGCGGCTGCTTTGGCCAGCAGATCACGCACTGTGTCCAGCAGGCCATCGGCGATCTTGCAGGTGCTGATCTGATACCGGCCTGCGCTGATGGCCTGGCGAATTTCCGCTACCTTGGTGGCGTTGAAATCGCCGCTGCCCGGTTGTATCAGCTGACTTTGCAGTTGACGCATCCGGGTTGCCAGCGGGGAGGCGCTATTCGCGCTGGCGTTTACCGCTGCGCTAGCTGGCGCGTCATTGGTCCGGGCGCGGGTTGGGTTTTGCCTGTTGCCGGTAGCGGCCTGGCTGGCGACGTTGTTCGGCGAATTTGCGGGTTGATTGATTTTCAAGATGTTTCCTCAAGGGGCTCTCCCCCGGTATAACGGCAGATGGCGGAGAAACTTTAATTTATTTTGCAATCGGTTTCCTTACTTTAGATCATAGGATCTAATTCGATAACTCCACACTGCCATCCGCACGTACTATGCCAACCACCATCTGGCCGCCCTGGGTTTTGACCTGCAAGCGGGTGCCGATGGCGGCGCCGGTCATGGCGCGGCCTTCTGTACTGGCCACGAAACCTGCGCCTTGCGCCATGACTTTGACGTTTTGTCCGGGCTGCACCACGATGGCGCCGCGCAGCAGTTCCGGCCGTACCGGTGCGCCCGCGGCAAGCCGGTTCAGCGCGACCATGCCGTCGATCTGGGCCGTGCCGGTCAGGATGTTGCGCGGCAGGGTTGTCAGATCGCCTTCGCGCAGCGTGAAGTCAGCCGCGGTTAAGGTCTCGCCTGCGTTGATCGGACGGGTTGCTACCAGATAAGGTGCGATGACGGCGACATACGCCGGGACGTAGCGGCTCCATGCCTGCCGGCCGGGCGAGGCGGTTGCAGACTCGGCTGCCGGCGCTGCGCCATTGCAGCGGATACCCACGGAAACTCTTCCCCATATCTTCGCACCGCTTGGCAGAAACGCTTCCGGCGCGTCGCACGGCGGCAGTGCGCCGGACATCGGGGTGTCGATGGAAATGACTACTTTGCCCGGAAGGCCGACGGCCTGACTGGATAGAAACTGCTGGATGACGGCTTGCGCAGGGCCGGTCAGCGGCGCGGGACGTTGCGTGCCGGCGTGGCCGGCGGCTGGGTTGATGCCGCACAGCGCGGTGACAGCGGTGAGCGGCAAGAGTGCGCTCCATCGTGTGCGGACCGGGCGCTGATGACTTCTGTATGAATGCATGGTGTGAGCTCGTTGTTGGTGGGGCCGGGCGCGGGCGATGGGCTGCCGTTGGCCATATTTCCGGATTGTCCAGCATGGCGATGCTATCGAATCCTCGACGCCGGCAAGGTTTGAATTGCACTGGAATTCCCCGCCTGTTCCGGCGATTGCGATTGCATCCGGCTACCTATAATTGTTTTCATTAACAGGTATGGGAACTTCAACGGTGAGGAAAAAACATGCTCGACAAACTTGATAATGCACTGCGTTTTCAGCAGGAGGCGCTGAATTTGCGCGCGCGGCGGCAAGAGATCCTGTCGGCGAACATCGCCCATGCCGACACTCCTTATTACAAGGCCCGCGATTTCGATTTCAGCAGCACGCTGACGCAAGCGGTCGAGCGCGGCCGGCACGCGCATGCGATGTCGATGTCGGTCACCTCTGCACGGCATCTGGCGGGAGAGCAAGCGCTAAGCAACGATGCGGCATTGCTGTATCGGACGCCAAGCCAATCCAGCATCGACGGCAATACCGTGGAAATGGATGCCGAAAGGGTCAATTTTGCCGATAACGCGTTGCACTACGAATCGAGCCTGACCGTGATTGGTATGCAAATCAAATCCATGCTCTCAGCAGTGCAGTCGTAAGTCAGACAAGGATAAACACATGCCATCGAATGTCTCCATGAATATCTTCGACGTTGCCGGTTCCGCCATGAGCGCGCAATCGCAACGCATGAACGTCAGCGCCAGCAATCTGGCAAATGCCGACAGCGTCAGCGGTCCCGACGGCAAGCCGTACCGCGCCAGGCAAGTCGTATTTGAAGTGGCGTCGGTTGACCAAAGCGATATCGGCGGCGTCAAAGTCGCAGGCGTGGTCGAGGATCAGTCGCCGCTGCGGATGGTGTACGACCCCGGGAACCCACTGGCGGCGGCAGATGGCTACGTCAGCATGCCGAACGTCAATGTGGTCGAGGAAATGGTGAACATGATGTCGGCATCGCGTTCCTACCAGGCCAACGTCGAAGTGTTGAATACGGCTAAGACCATGATGCTGAAGACGCTGACCGTCGGTCAATAAGCGGACAGATCACGTAATACCGGAGAGGAAAATTCTTATGGCAATCAACGCGGCAAATTCACTGAACGGTCAGGGCACGGCGGCGCTGTCGGCCAACGCTAAAGCGAGCGCAGACAGTGAGCAGCGTTTCCTCAAGTTGCTGGTCACCCAATTGAATAATCAGGATCCGCTGAACCCGCTCGACAACGCCCAGCTGACTTCGCAACTGGCGCAGATGAGCACCGTGAGCGGCATCGAGAAACTGAATGCCACGCTCGATTCTCTGGTCAATCAAAGCGGCCCCAATCAGGCTTTGCAGGCAGCTGCGCTGATCGGCCGTACCGTGCTGGTGCCGGGTACGGAGATCAGGCATGCGAGCGGTAGCGACACCAGGTTCGGGCTTGAAATGCTCGGTTCCGCGGAAAAGGTCAGCGTCAGCGTGCTGAATGCCAGGGGGGAAGTGGTCCGCAACTTCGATCTGGGTGCGCAGCCGCAGGGCGTCAAGAACCTGGTGTGGGATGGCAAGCGCGAAGACGGGACGGCGGCGCCCGACGGTGCCTACAGCATCAGCGTGGCGGCTGTGTATGGCGCGCAGCGCGTCGCGGCGAATACCCTCACCTACGAGAAAGTCGCCAGCGTCGTCCAGGACGGCGGCAGCGTTTCGCTCGATCTGGGCAGGTCGGCCAAGGTCGGTCTGAGAGACGTTAAGTTGATTCTGTAGCCGCACCAAATGCATCAATCGGTTTGTTCAAAAGTAATCTGAAAAGGGGAACGGAATGGGTTTTGCGCAGGGAGTCAGCGGTTTAAATGCCGCGTCCGGTAATCTCGATGTCATCGGCAATAACGTTGCCAACTCGGGAACGGTCGGTTTCAAGACCGGCAGCGTATTGTTTGCGGACGTGTATGCTGGTTCGCGGGTCGGGCTCGGCACGCAGGTTGCCGGCGTCTCGCAAAATTTCACGCAGGGTGCGGTCCAGAGCAGCACCCGCGCGCTCGATATGGCGATCACCGGCGGCGATGGGTTTTTCCGTCTGGCCAGCCCTGGCGGCGAAATATCGTATTCGCGGAACGGGCAGTTCAATGTCGATAAAGATAACTACATCGTCAGTCCTGGCGGCTTGCGTCTGACCGGCTATCCGGTGACGGCCAACGGCAGTCTTGCCGGCGGTAGTCCGACTGCGCTGCAATTGCCGCAAGCAGCGCTGGCGCCGCAGCCGACCACGGCGATCGCGGCGCAATTCAATCTGGATGCGCGCAGTGCGGTGCCAGCCAAAACGCCATTCGATGCGAACGATTCGACCACCTACAATTATCCGAATGCCACCAGAATTTTTGATTCGCTGGGGAATGCGCATGAAATCTCCACTTACTTTGTCAAGACCGGCGCCAATGCCTGGAGCATGTACGCCAGCGCCGACGGCTGGCCGCTGGATGCGAAGGGCGCCAAGGTGCCCGCCGATCCGGCCGATCCGGCCAGGCCGGCGAACGGCGGCGCGGCGCTTAGTGCGATTGCATTCGACAGCAACGGCAAGCTGGCGCTGGATGCCGGCGGTCAACCGATCAGCCCGGCCGGCGGAAAAATCAATTTCGCCGGCTTGAATTTCGGCAACGGTTCGTCGCCGCTGGCGTTCAGCATGGATATCGCCGGCACCAGCCAGTTCGGGAACACCAGCGAAGCCAAGAGGCAGACCCAGGACGGGTATACCTCCGGCACGCTGACGGCTTTTGCGGTCAACCAGGACGGCACTGTCACAGGCAAATATTCGAACGAGCAAACCAAGGCGCTGGGCCAGATCGTACTCAGCGCATTTGCCAATCCGGATGGCCTCAAGCCGATCGGCAACAATGGCTATGCCGAAACGGCGGCGTCCGGCCAGGCGCTGACCGGCGCACCTGGCGTCGGCACCAAACTCGGCGCTTTGCGCTCCGGCGCGCTGGAAGCCTCCAACGTTGATCTGACCGCCGAACTGGTCAACATGATCATTGCGCAGCGTACCTATCAAGCCAATGCACAAACCGTCAAGACCCAGGATCAGGTCATGCAGACACTGGTGAGCATGCGCTGATGAACACGCCATCGCTTAATTTACATTACGCCGCTCAACGCATCAGGGAGACAACATGGACCGGATGATTTATGTCGCCATGAGCGGCGCCAAGCACACCCTGGAGCAGCAAGCTTCGGTGGCGAACAATATGGCCAACGTCTCGACCCCCGGTTTCCGGGCCCAGCTCAACAACTTTCGCGCGGTACCGGTGCTGGGCGAAGAGGCGGCTACCCGGGCGTTTGTGGTGGCGTCGACCCCCGGTGCGGATATGGCCAGCGGTCCGATCACGGAAACCGGGCGCGCACTGGACGTTGCCATCAATGGCGACGGCTGGCTGGCGCTGCAGGTTGCGGGCGGCGAGGCGTACACCCGCGTCGGCAATCTGCAGGTCGCGGCCGACGGTCAGTTGACCACCATGGACCGACGCCCGGTGCTGGGCGAGGCCGGCCCGATGGTGGTGCCGCCGGGGGCGCAGGTGATGATTACCAAAGACGGCCTGGTCAGCGCATTGGGCGCGGGCGATCCGGCCACCGGCACCGGCGCAGTCGGCCGTCTGAAGCTGGTCAGGCCGGTCCATGCCGACCTGGTGCGCGGCGACGATGGCTTGTTCCGCCTGCGCGACGGCCTGGCCGCAGCAGAAGCGGATCCCGGCGTGACGCTCACCACCGGTGCGATCGAGGGCAGCAATGTCAATCCGGTCGAGGCGATGGTTGACATGATCAGCAATGCACGCCGGTTCGAGATGCAAATGAAAGTGGTGCAGAGCGCCGATAGCAACGATCAGCATGCGAATCAATTGCTCAGCATAAATAGTTAAACCCAGGCTTACCAGGAGTTCTAAAATGTTGCGTTCCCTCTCGATTGCCAAGACCGGTCTCGATGCTCAACAGACCAATCTCGACGTAATTTCGAATAACCTCGCCAACGTCAGCACCACCGGCTTCAAGCGCAGCCGCGCGGTATTCGAAGATCTGATGTATCAAAACCTGCGTCAGGCCGGCGCCCAGACGTCGGATCAGACCCGCTTGCCGTCCGGCTTGCAAATCGGTACCGGCGTGCGCGTGGTCGCTACCGAGCGCATCCATACGCAGGGCAATCCGACCAAGACCGATAATGCCAAGGATGTCGTCATCAACGGCGACGGGTTTTTCCAGGTGCTGATGCCGGACGGCACGACCGCCTACACCCGCGACGGTTCGTTTCAGTCCGATCAGAACGGTCAGCTGGTGACTGCCGGCGGCTTTCCGGTGCAACCGGCGATCACCCTGCCGCAAAACGCCACCAGCATGACGATAGCGCGCGATGGCACGGTGTCGGTGATGCAGGCCGGCAGCAGCAGCGCGGTGCAGATCGGACAACTGCAATTGGCCACCTTCCTGAATCCGACCGGTCTGCAAAGCCAGGGCGAAAATCTGTACGTCGAAACCGACGCCTCGGGCGGCGCCAATCAGACCGCACCTGGTCAGAATGGCGGCGGCATACTCAGCCAGGGCTATGTCGAGGCCTCCAATGTCAACGTGGTGGAAGAGCTGGTCAACATGATTCAGACCCAGCGTGCGTATGAAATCAACAGCAAGGCGGTGACCACGTCCGACCAGATGCTGCAGAAACTGACGCAGTTGTGACGACGGGGCCTATAGGAATGCATGCTGCTGATAAATTTGCCGGCAAGTGCCTGATGCTGGCGCTCGCATTAATCAGTGCTTGCGCCCAGATTCCGCGCGACCCGCTGGTGCAGCAGCCGATGACGGCACGCGCCGAACCGCGTCCGCCAGCCGCGCCGGTGAACGGCGCCATTTTTCAGTCAGGATATGGCGCGCAAGCCCTGTTTGAAGACCGGCGGCCGCGCAACGTCGGCGATATTCTGACCATTGTCGTCAACGAAAACGTCAACGCCAGCAAGAATTCCGGCGCCAATGCCAGCCGCAGCGGCAGCGCTGGCAGCGGACTCAAGGCGATTCCAAAAATATTCAGTGGCTTGTTCGGCAACCTCGATGCCGGGGCCGAGGGCAAGAATGCCTTGAGCGCCAAGGGCGGCGCGAATGCGGCGAATACCTTCAATGGCGTGATTACGGTCACCGTCACCGAAGTACTCGGCAACGGCAACCTGATCGTCAGCGGCGAAAAGCAGATGATGATCAATCAGGGCACCGAATTCATCCGTTTCTCCGGTGTCGTCAACCCGCGCACCGTCTCCGGCAGCAATACGGTTTCATCCAGCCAGGTGGCGGATGCACGGATCGAATATAGCGCCAAAGGCTATATCGACGAGGCGCAGAACATGGGCTGGCTGCAGCGCTTCTTCCTTAATGTTTTACCGTTCTGAGTCTTCATCCATTTATGCCTATGACATTCCGTTCTCTTCAGCTGCGCGTGGCCAGGACTGGCGCTGCGCTGTTATCCGGCATTTTTTGCTGCGCTCTGCTGCTCGCCACGCCGGTCCGGGCGGAAAGGCTGAAGGAGTTGCTCAGCATTCAAGGGGTGCGCGACAATCCGCTGATCGGCTACGGCCTGATGGTGGGGCTGGACGGCACCGGCGACCAGACCCAGCAAACGCCATTCACCACCCAGAGTCTGAGCAATATGTTGTCGCAACTGGGGATTTCCGTGGGATCCGGTAACAACATGCAGCTTAAAAACGTGGCTGCCGTGATGGTGACGGCAAGCCTGCCGTCGTTCGCCCGGCCCGGTCAGCATATCGATGTCACGGTGGCGTCGCTGGGGAATGCCAAGAGCCTGCGCGGCGGCACCTTGCTGATGACGCCATTGAAAGGATCCGACGGTGTGGTGTATGCGGTCGCACAGGGCAATATGGTGGTCGGCGGCGCCGGTGCCTCGGCGAATGGCAGCAAGGTACAGGTCAATCAGCTGAGCGCCGGCCGGATTCCTGCCGGGGCGATGGTCGAACGCGCGCTGGCATCGCCGCTGGGCGATGGCGGGACCTTCACGCTGGAACTGAATCTCTCGGATTTCGGCACTGCGCAAAAAGCGGTGGATGCGATCAACCGGACGTTCGGTTCGGGTACCGCGCAGGCGCTGGACGCGCGCGTGATTCAAGTCGTCGGCCCGACGCAAGCGGAAGCCCGGGTCGGCTTCCTGGCCAGGATTGAAAATATCGACGTGACGCCGGTCCAGGCATCTGCCAAGGTGGTCATCAATGCCCGCACCGGTTCGGTGGTGATGAATCAAACGGTGCGGGTGCAAGATTGCGCCGTGGCCCACGGCAATCTGTCGGTGGTGATCAATACCCAGCCGGTGATCAGTCAACCGAATCCATTGGCGGGCGGCAAGACCGTCGTCGCACAAACTTCGCAAATCGAATTGAATCAGGGCGGTGGCGCGTTGCAGGTAGTGCGTGGCGGCGCAGCGCTGGCCGATGTGGTGCGCGGCTTGAATACCCTGGGGGCCAATCCGCAGGATCTGGTATCGATATTGCAGGCGATGAAAGCCGCCGGGGCTTTGCGCGCGGAGCTGGAAATCATTTAGATTAAGGCGAGCATGAATCTCATCCCATCCCCCGGCAATCTGCCCATTGGACCTGCAGCAGCGAGTACCGCCGGTTCGGTCAGTCCAGCCAACCGCAGCGGCGATCTCGATCAGCGCTTCGCGCTCGATGTGCAGGGCGTCGATGCCTTGCGCCGGACCAGCAGAACCGCGCCGGCCGAAGGTATCAGGCAGGTATCGCGCCAGTTTGAGGCGATGTTCATGCAGATGGTCCTGAAAAGCATGCGCGACGCGACCCCGTCCGATGGCCTGTTCGACAGCCAGCAAGCGCAGACCTACACCTCGCTGCTGGATCAGCAGCTGGCGCAAAATCTGTCAGGCCGCGGACTGGGGCTGGCCGAGGCGATGCAGGCGCAACTGACGCGCGATGTCAATCAACGCGCGCAGCAACAGGCGGCTGCGCAGCGCGGGCAGTCGCCGCCGCAGCCCATGCCGCTGCAACCGTCTCACAATCTGCAACAGATGTCTGAAGCCGGGTTGCAGCGCGCGGTGGCGCTGCCGAACTTGTCGTTTTACGACGCGGCCTCGGGTAAATCCGGCCGACCGGCCGGTGCCGGCGGTACCTCGCAAGCACAGATCGATCAATTTGTCGGCAGCATGGCGGCATCCGCGCAGACGGCCAGCCAGGCCAGCGGCTTGCCGTCGCAGTTGATTCTGGCGCAGGCCGCCCTGGAGTCCGGATGGGGACGTCGTGTAATCAAGGCGGATGACGGCTCCCCCAGTTACAACCTGTTCGGGATCAAGGCCGGCAAGAGCTGGAAGGGGGCGGTGGTGGAAACGGCTACCACTGAATACGTGGACGGCGTGGCGCAGCACACGCGCGCGAAGTTCCGGGCTTACGGCTCGTATCAGGAGGCGTTCACCGACTACGCCAGCTTTTTAGCGGGTAACCCACGCTATGCGGCGGTGCTGGCGGCGCGCGATCCGGCTGCGGCGGCGCATGGCCTGCAGCGGGCCGGGTATGCGACCGATCCGCAATATGGGGAAAAGTTGCTGCGCATTATGCGGCAGATGAGCTGACCCCCTTAATTTTTCAGCGCAATTGCCGTTATACCGAATATCAGCCGCGCTCGCAGCGGCGTTCACCCGCATTTTTTTCAGGATGGAATGATGTCGAACAACATGTTTTATATCGGTCTAAGCGGCTTGAACGCCGCCCAGTCCTCGCTGCTTGCCACCGGACATAATTCGGCAAATTTCGCTACGCCCGGTTACAGTCGCCAGACGGCTGTCGTCGCGACCAATGGCGGTACTTACCTGCCGAGCGTCGGTTTTTTCGGGAACGGCGCGGCAGTCACGAATGTGGTCCGCAGCTATGACCACTACCTGAGCGCGCAACTGAATCAGGTCCAAGGGGAGAATCAGGCACTGTCTGCTTATTCTTCGCAGATTAAGCAGATTGATAATTTGCTGGCCGATCAGGCTGCCGGTCTGGCACCGCTGATGCAGACTTTTTTCAGCGGTGTGCAAGGTGTTGCCAATACGCCTGCCGATCCCGCCGCGCGCCAGCAGATGATCAGCGGGGCGCAAGCGCTCGCGAACCAGTACCGCTCGATGAGTTTACAGCTGAGCAATATGAATAGCGGGGTCAATCAGCACATCGCCGGCAATCTCGAACAGATCAATACCCTGGCGGATCAGGTTGCCAACCTCAACAAGCAGATCGCGCTGGCAGGCGGCGTGGGTGGACAGCAGGCGCCTAACGATTTACTGGACCAGCGCGATCAGCTGGTGAGCGACCTGGGCCAGCTGGTTTCGACCAGGGTCGTGCTGCAGGATGGCGGCCAGTACAACGTGTTTATCGGCAACGGGCAGACGCTGGTGCTGGGCGATCAGGCCTCGAAGTTACAGGCGGTGAATTCCGCCGCCGATCCGGGCCGCAGCGCGGTTGCGCTGGTGAATGCCAACGGCAAGCCGGTCGAAATGCAGGACAGTATGCTGAGCGGCGGCACGCTGGGCGGCCTGCTGCAGTTCCGCAATGAAACCTTGGGCGCGGCACAAAATGCGCTGGGGCGGATGGCGATTGCAGTGGCTGACAGGTTCAATGCGCAGCACAAGCTGGGCGTCGATTTGCATGGCGCGCTGGGCCAGGATTTCTTCACGCAAGCCGGTCCTGCGGCGCTCTCGAATGCGCGCAACAAGGGCGACATGAGACTGGCGCCGGGATTTTCCGATGTCGGTCAGTTGACCACCAGCGACTATGCACTGCGCGTCAGCGGCGCTCCCGGCGCCTTGCAGTATGCGTTGACGCGCTTGTCGGACCAGAACGTCGTCGGCACCTATGCCGATGCGGATTTTCCGGTGACGTTCGATGGCGTCACGCTGGCGCTGGGCAGCGGTACGGCGCAGCCCGGCGATTCATTCCTGATCCAGCCGACCCGCAACGGCGCCCGCGATCTGAGTGTCCTGGTGACGGATCCGGCCAGGGTGGCTGCCGCCAACCCGGTTCTGAGCGGGAATCCGGCCGCCAATCAAGGCAGCGGCGCGCTCGGTCCGGCCAGCATCGATGCCGCCTATCGCGACGCTCCGCTGGCCGGAATCACCACACTGACCTATGACAAAGCAAGCAACACGCTGAGCGGTTTCCCGGCTGCAGCGAGCGTGACGGTGACGCTGGCCGACGGTAGCGCACACACCTACGGGCCGGGGGTCCCGGTACCGCTGACGGCCGCTGCGACGATGCGTTTCAACGGGATTTCGATAGCGCTCGGCGGCAGCCCGGCGAATGGCGACAAGTTCACGTTGAAGCCGAATCTGGGCGGTGTTTCCGACGGTAGCAACGCGCTGCTGCTGGGGGCCTTGCAAAGTAAAAAAACCATGGCAGGCGGCAGCGCCAGCTTTAACGATGCATACGCCCAGCTGGTGAGTTCGGTCGGTAACAAGACCAGGCAAGTGCAGATCGCGCAGTCCGCCCAAACCAGCCTGAGCGCCCAGATCAAGGCAGCGCAGCAAGCGGTGTCAGGTGTGAATCAGGATGAAGAAACCGCCAATCTGCTGATGTTTCAGCAAATGTATCAAGCCAATGCCAAAGTGATTCAGACTGCCTCCACCCTGTTTGACGCGGTGTTGGGGATCCGGAGCTGATGCGGTAAACAAGTCGGCAACTAAGCCCTATGACTAATTAAAACTGTCTGGAGAATACGATGCGCATCAGCACCCAATCGTTTTATGAGCAAAGTCAGGCTGCGATGAACATGCAGCAAGCCAGCCTGTTGCGTGTGCAACAGCAAATCGGGGCCACCCGCAGGATGCTGGCGCCGTCGGATGACCCGATTGCCGCCACCCGCGCGCTGGCAGTAGCGCAAGCGATTGCACTCAATGAGCAGTATGCCGCCAGCCGCAATCAGGTTAAACACAGCTTGTCGCTGGAAGGGAATATTCTCGGCAATGTCACGGATATTTTCAACAACGTCAAAACGCTGGTGGTGCAGGGCGGCGGCGTCCTGTCGGATGCCGACCGTGCCGCCATCGCCACGAGCTTGCAAAGCCATGCCGATCAGTTGCTGGGATTGGCGAATACCGACGATGGCAACGGCCAGTTCCTGTTTGCCGGTTTTCAGAGCGGCAGCCCGCCGTTCGTCAGGCAGGCGGACGGGAGCGTTTCCTACCTCGGCGATCAGGGCCGGCGTCTGACGCAGGTTGACGCATCGCGTCAGATGGCTGCGAGTGACGATGGCCGGACGATTTTTCAGTCGGTGCAGGGCGGAGCCCGGTACGTCACGTCAGCGCCGGGTCCGAATACCGGTACTGCCGTATTCGGACCCGGCGCGGTGGTCGATGCGGCGAATGCCGATTTCGGCAAGGATTTCAGCATTCGCTTCACCGGCGGCAACTACACTGTCGCGACGATCGCCACGCCGCCGGTGACGGTGGCGACCGGTGCCTACAACGACGGTGCCCCGATCACGTTCGGCGGCCTGCAGATCAAGGTCAGCGGCGCGCCTGCCGACGGCGATACGCTGCATGTATCGACTGCAAAAAATGCCGGCAGCGATATCTTTGCGGCGTTGGGCGACATGATCGCGGCGTTGCGCAAGCCGGTGGACAAGGGGACAGCTGCCGATCGTGCGCAATTGCTGAATGCGCTGAGTACCGGCAACGTCAAACTGGCCAACGCGCTTGACAACGTATTGACGGTGACTGCGTCGGTCGGTTCGCGCCTGAACGAAGTCGATGCGCTCGACGCCAGCGGCGCCATGCGCAAGATCTCGGATCAGAGCTATTTATCCGAGTTGCAGGATCTGGACGTCATGAGCGCGAGTGTCGAGCTGGCCCAGCGCCAGGTGTCGTTGCAGGCAACGCAGTTGGCTTTCATGAAAATTCAGAAAATTTCGTTGATGAATTATTTGTGATGCAGAGCTTGCCGGCAATGCCGGTTTCAGCTTCCTGAATAACCGCCAGGGCACAGTGCAGTGCTGTGCCCTCGTTGCTTCCAACTCCACAAAAGCTACTTTTCGCGCTTGCATCAGCGCTGACTTCGATACGCCCGTTCGGGCTACTCAGCCCGAACGGGCCGGGGTGCTGATTTCCATAAATCCAATTCAACACATACCCAGCCCGAATGGATAGGCAACATCCTCCTCGTTTGTGTATCTGATTTCATTGCCGCAATCCTTGGACAACCTGCAACATGGCAGTCAGCGCGTGGGCGAATTCCTGTTCGAGGAACGGGGCCAGGTGCGGCATCAGCATTTGTAGGACCAGGATGCCGCCCAGCAAGGTCAGCGGGAAGCCGACTGCAAAAATACTTAACTGTGGCGAGGCGCGGTTGAGAATGCCCATTGACAGATTCAGTGTCAGCAGCGCGGTCACTAACGGCAGTGCCAGCATCAGGCCGGCAGAAAACACATTGCCGCCTGCCAGCACCAGCAGGCGCCAGCCGCCGGCGGCCAGCGGTGCATCGGAAATCGGTAAGATCGCAAAGCTCTGCGCCAGCGTCGCGATCACCATCAGATGACCGTCTCCCGCCAGGAAAATCAGCAGCGCCAGCATGTTCAGCAGCCGCGCCAGCACCATGGTGTTGCCGCCGCTGGTGGGGTCGAAGAATGAGGCGAACGACAGGCCCATTTGCAGGCCGGCATAATCGCCTGCCGCCTGTACCGCGGCAAATGCCAGTTTCATGGTAAAGCCCATGGCAGCGCCGATGATGACTTGTTGCATCAGGATCCAGACGCCGGCGGCGGAGACCGGCGGAGCGGCAGGCAGGGGACCGAGAGTCGGCCCGATCGCGATTGCCAGCAGCGCTGCGAGTCCGATTTTAAGCGGCCGTGGCACGATCGCTTCGCCAAATACCGGCGCCGTGCCGATCAGCGCCAGCATGCGCACGAACGGCCACAAAAACGCAGCGACCCAGGCGCTAAGCTGGGCCGAGGTGAGCGCCAGCACCGGCTGCATCAGCCGACCAGTTGGGGAATGCCGGAGAACAGCTGGCGCATGTAGTCAAGAATGGCGTTGAGCATCCACGGACCGGCGATGACCAGTGTGGCGAATACGGCGAGCAGTTTCGGGATAAACGAGAGGGTCATCTCATTGATCTGGGTTGCCGCCTGAAACAGGCTGACGATGAGGCCGGTGACGAGGGCGACCAGCAGGAGAGGAGCGCCTAGCAGCAGGGATATTTTCATGGCTTGGTAGCCCAGGGCCATGACTGATTCGGGGGTCATTTTCGGTACTCGATATGCGGTAATTGGAACGGTTGTGGGCGTAACGCCACTGGGGCGGTCTGTGTAAGTTCTACGTATAAAAACTCTGCGCCAACGCCCCGACCAGCAGTTGCCAGCCATCGACCAATACAAACAACATCAGCTTGAACGGCAAGGCGATGGTGGCGGGCGGGACCATCATCATCCCCATCGACATCAACACGCTGGCGACGACCAGGTCGACGATCAGGAACGGGATGAAGATGGTGAAGCCGATCTGGAAAGCGGTTTTCAATTCACTGATGACAAATGCCGGCACCAGTATTCTTAACGACACTTCTTCCGGTCCCTGCATCGGCCCGCTGTGGGCGAGTCTCGCGAATAAGGCCAGATCCGCCTCGCGCGTTTGTTTCAGCATGAATTTCTTGAACGGCTGCACGCCGCGTTCGAGCGCCCGTTCGGCGCTGATTTTATTTTCGGAGAAAGGTTTGTAGGCGTCGCTGTAGGCCTGGTCGAATACCGGCGACATCACGAACAAGGTCAGGAACAGCGCCAGCCCGACCAGTATCTGATTCGGCGGTGAGGATTGGGCGCCGATGGCGGTGCGCAGCAGTCCCAGCACGATGATGATGCGGGTGAAACCGGTCATCGTCAGCAACAGCGCCGGCAGGAATGACAGCGAGGTCAGCAGCAACATGGTCTGGACGCTGAGCGACCAGGTTTGCGCGCCGCCCGGGCCAGGTGTGGCGGTGATGCCGGGGATGCCCTGGGCGCCGGCGAACACCGGCGCCAGCGCCAGCAATAGGTGCACGACAGCGCTGGTGACGGCGGATAAGCGCCGGGTGCGGCGGGAGAGCAGGGAGGAGGCGTACATTAGTCGGACTGTTTTGGAGGTTCTGCGGATTGTGCGAAAGGCTTTTGCATCGGCTTACCTAGCGCGTTCTGGAGTTTTTGGGCAAGGCTGGCGGCAAATGATGCGCCGCCGGAAAAAGCATGGTCGGGGACAAGCGCCGGCGTTGCGGCTGCGGCCGGCATGGTGTGGAGCGCATTGATCCGGCCCGGCGTCACGCCGAGCACCAGCCACGCGCCGCCGATTTCGACAATCACCACGCGTTCGCGCTGGCCGAGCATGCTGCTGCCGACCACCTTCAGCAGATTGCCGCCGCCCTGGCGTTGCAGGCCCAGACGACGCGCTGCCCAGGCACACAGGAAAATCAGCGCCAACACGCCTGTCAGACCCAAGGCGGCTTGCAACAAACCGGTTGCACCCCATGCCGGTGCGCTCGCGGCAGCGCTGGAAGCGGCCGCCTCGCTTGCTGCTGCGACGCCTCCTGCCGCTGACGTCGGCACCGCAGCGGCCGGCAATGCCGCCAGGATAGTCAAGCCAGCGGCCAATCGTTGGAGTACTGGAGAGCGCTGCATGATCGTCATCATCGATTGAGTTTATGAATACGTTCGGATGGCGTGATGATGTCGGTCAGGCGGATGCCGAACTTGTCATTCACAACGACGACTTCACCCTGCGCAATCAGATAGCCGTTAATCAGCACGTCCATAGGCTCGCCGGCCAGACCGTCCAGCTCGACTACCGAGCCTTGCGCCAGCTGCAGCAAATTCTTGATGGTGATGCGGGTTCGTCCCAATTCGGCCGTCAGTTGCACCGGGATATCCAGAATCATGTCGATATCGGTTTTAGGAGCGCCTGCGCCGGCAGCTTCCCCGCTCAATGGCTGAAATACGCTGGCGCTGCTTTCTGCCGGGTCCGCTTCCGGTGTCGCCGTCGCCGGCTGCGCTGCCGCGCTTTGCGCCGCCAGCGCGCTGGCCCAGTCATCTGCCATCTCGCCGGTTTGATCCTGTTGCTGCTCGTCACTCATGCTCGTTCCCCTTGCTGACATCGCTCTCGCGGTGATTAATCATTTGCCGTACGCGTAACGCATAGTGGCCGTTCGACGTGCCGTAAGCGCATTCCATGACCGGAACATTGTCGACCTTGGCCAGGATTGTTTCCGGCATCGCGAGCGGCAGGACGTCGCCCGCTTTGAGTTGCAACAGCTGGCCGATGGTGGACGGCAAGGCGATGAAGTCCGCTGTCAGCCGGACATCGGCGCTTTGCACCTGTTGCGATAGTTGCCTGACCCAGCGCTTGTCAATTTCCACTTCATCCTGCACCGGGTTGGATAGCAAGGCGCGGATCGGTTCTATCATCGAATACGGCATACAGACGTGCAGAGCGCCGCCGATCGGTCCGAATTCGATATGGAAAGTGGTGTTGACCACCACTTCGTTGGGTGTCGCAATATTCGCAAATTTGGTATGCATCTCGGCCCGCACATAGTCGAATTCGATCGGATAGATCGGATTGAATGCGCTGCGGTAACTGTCGAGTGTCAGATCCAGCAAGCGTTTGATGATGCGCTGCTCGGTGTGGGTGAAATCGCGGCCTTCGACTCGCATGGGAAAGCGACCGTCGCCGCCGAACAGATTGTCGACCACCAGAAACACGAGGTTGGGATCGAATACAAACAGTGCGGTGCCGCGCAGCGGCTTCATATGCAGCAGATTGATGTTGGCCGGTACCGGCAGATGGCGGATGAATTCGCCGTATTTCTGAATATGCACCGCGCCCACCGAAATGTCGGCACTGCGCCGCATGAAGTTGAACAGTCCGCTGCGCAATTGGCGCGCGAAGCGTTCGTTGATGATTTCCAGCGTATGCATGCGGCCGCGCACGATACGCTCCTGGGTGCCCAGGTTATAGGTTTGGACACCCTCCGGCGCAAGCGCTGGCGGGGGCGCCTGATCGGACTCTCCGGTAACGTCTTGCAGGAGTGCGTCTACTTCGTCCTGAGACAGTAGCTGTTCATAAGCCATTAATTAATCCTAGGTTGGACCGGTGCGGATGTGCAGGAGCCGGGTGTCACTGCACCACAAACGCAGTAAACAGGACATCGGTAATCTGCTGTGCCGGCTGGTCGGCGGAGAAGGGCTGGTTCAGCGTCTTGAGGATTTCGGCGGCCAACTGTTTTTTGTCTTCTGCCGTGACCAGCGAATCGGGTTGCCGGTTCGCCAGCATCAGCAGAATCCGGCTGCGCGCCTCGGGTAGATATTCGGTGATTCTGGCTTGCGATTTGGCATCGCTGACTTTTAGCATGACGCCGATGTGCAGGAAGCGCTCGTGCTCTTCCTGGCGCAAATTCACCGTGAACGGTTCCAGCGCGACGAAGATCGGCGCTTCGGCCTTGGTCGCCGGTGCGGCAGCGGTCGGTGCGCGGCTGCCGCCGAGGTAATAGGCGGCAGCGCCGGCGATGGCGGCGACGAGTAGCAGCGCTATGGCGATGGCTATCTTGGTTTTTTTTGGTAAGGTTGCTTGATTGTCGGTGGTGGTTGCCATGTTGTTTCTGCTTGATATTCCAGCGGTCATTGTTGGCGATATGGGGTGGGGGCTAATTGCTGATCAAGGGGGAGAAATGGGTTTAACTCGGGGGTTTGAGTATTGGGTGGCTGTTGTATTTCGGTCGGTCGTCGTTATCTAAAACGGTAGCTACTCCGTGGAAGCTAGTCGGGGGTGGCCCGACAGCCAGTCACTTTTCTTGCTTCGCAAAGAGCGGTTCGGTCGTCGCGTAAATAACACGGTTGCTACTCCGTGGATACTAGCCGGGGGCGGCCCGGCAGCCGCTCACTTTCTTTGCTTCGCCAAAGAAAGTAAGCAAAGAAAGGCGACCGCAAAGCCGTTGCCCGCCGTTGGCGGGTTCCCAAATGGGTCGTCTGCCAGTCGGGTGGGGAAACAAACTCGCTGCGCTCAGACAAGTTTCCCCACAATTCCCGACTGACAGCCGCCCCATTTGGCAACGTCTCAATGCGGAATTCAAAAGCAACGTCAAAAGCAACGTCAAAACCCACAGCCTCTGCGGTGAATCGGGGACTGTGTTTATCAGGCAGCGAGCGTGCCGAATGACTGCGCCCCGCTTAACCCACCACGGAGCGCCGAGGGGTTGTTGTTGACGTTGCTGTTGACGTTGCTGTTGATCTTCCGCATTGAGACGCTGCCAAATGAGACGACTGGCATTCGGATAAAGAGGGGAAACTTGTCTGAGCGCAGCGAGTTTGTTTCCCCTCCCGAATGCCAGTTGGCTCATTTGGGGACCCGACCAACGGGAGGGCAGTGGCTTTGCGGTCGCCTTCTTTTGGTTACTTTTCTTGGCGAAGCAAGAAAAGTGACTGGCTGCCGGGCCACCCCCGGCTTGTACCCACGGAGCAGCGACCGTTTCAATTAACGACGACCGAACCGCTCTTGGCGAAGCAAGAAAAGCGACTGGCTGTCGGGCCACCCCCGACTAGCTTCCACGGAGTAGCAACCGTATTAGATAACGACGACCGAAATCCATCAGGCAAACGTATCAATAGCGCTACGCCTGGCGGACCGGGTTGCTGCGACTGTCGGCCGCTCGGTTGCGGCTGGCTGCACCGGTGCTGCTGAATCCGAGCTGCGGTAGTGGGACTGGTTGCCCTGCTGCTGGCCGAACGCGCCTGGTTGCTGTTGCCGGGTGTCGGCGCTGACGGAAGTGTTGCCCAGGCTGATGCCATTGTCGGCGAGTGCGGCGCGCAACTGCGGCAGGGCGGCCTCGATGGCTGCGCGGACCGACTGGTGGGCCGATACGAACAGGGCTTGCGCCTGGTTGTCGTTAAAGCTCAGGGCCACTTTCAACGGACCCAGCTCAGGCGGGTTCAGATGCAGCTCAGCCAGCGCCTGGTGGTTGTTGCCCATCCAGAGCACCTGTTTGCCCAGTGCGGGACCCCATTCGCTGCTGCCGACTGCGGGCGTCAGCGGCAGCTGTACGGCGGTTGTCGCGCTGGCGTCGATGCCGGCCATGGCGGACGGCAACTGTACTGCCGGTGCCGGCGGCATCATTGCGGTTGAGGCTGCAACCTTGAATTGTTCGCTGGCATTGCCGGCGCTGTCGCCGTGATGAGATGGGCGATTGCCGCCGCCGTTGGTTGAGGCGCTTTGCGCGATCATGGCCTCGGCGGCGATCGTGCCGGCCTTGCCGTCGGCCAGGCCGGTGTTGTCATCCTTGGCGCTTAGCGTGGCCGGGCCTGGTTCTGTCCCGGCGCTGACCGACAGCCGTGCATTGGCGGCGCTACCGATGCCGGTGAGTTGTATGGTTGGATCCATCCCGGCATCCCGGGTCGGCGCCGGGTCGGCTTTATCCGCGGCTGGCTTCAGATCTGTATCGACACTCTCGCGGCTGGCAGCTGCCGCGCCGGTTGTGCCGACGAACTGGCTATCCGCCGAGGTACGGAGCGTGTTGCCGACGCCTGCCTGCGCATTGTCTGCCGCAACCGTGGCAAGCTTTCCGTCGATTTGCATCAGCGCCAGCCCCAATGCGGGGTTTTGATCCGGCTGCTGATCCCGCTCGTCACCGGCGCGCGCAGCCGGTCGTCTGGTTGGTTCAGTTTGCTTTTCGGATGCTTTGGCCGTGCTGCTGTCATTCCCGGCCAGGGAACGATTGAGCACCTGACCGAAACTGTCCGGGTTATTTTGCCGGTCAGTGTTTTTGAGCAAAGAGTTGGCCGCCGGCGCGCTGCTCTGGTTGACGACTGTCGGAGTAAGCATGGAAGTTCCTTAAAAAATCAATCGGTGACGCTACGCAACTGGAACTGTCTGGCCGCATGCTCGTCGTTGTCGCGCTGTTCGCGTTGGTTGAGCAGGCGCGCCTGTTGTTGCCGCACGCGCTCGGCCAGTGTGCCGAACGATGACAGGCGGCGCTTGTTTTGCCGCCAGTCGCTGCGGCCGTGCGCCAGGCGGGTATCGGCCTGGTCGGCAATGGCGCGTTGTTGTTCGATGGCGCCGTCCAGGCTGCCGATGAAATGCTGAAAGTTGCGCCAGCGTGCCGACGGAACGCCTGCGCGCATTTGGACTTGCAGTTTGTCGGCATATTCCTTGCGATATTCCTGTAGCAACGCCAGCTTTTGCAGCGCACTGGTTTGCAGGCTTTGCAGCTGGCCGAGCCGACGGCCGGCATCATCGGTTTTACTCTGGGCCAGTTCGAGCAACATGGCGAGCGGTAAGGCATGAGACATGCGGTTCTTTCAGGTTAGTCGTTGGAGAAAATGGCATCTAAGCGGGCGCTGGAATCTGCGTAACTGGTACGCTCATCCATCTCTTGCTGCAAAAATGCCTCGATGTCCGGATAGAGCGCGATGGCCTGGTCCAGTTGCAAATCGTTACCCGCGGCATACGCCCCGACGCTGATCAGGTCGCGATTGCGTTGATAGCGCGATAGCATCTGCTTGAAGCGCCGCACCGATGCAAATTGCGCGCTGCTGATCAAGGCCGTCATGGCTCGGCTGATCGAGGCTTCGATATCGATCGCCGGGTAGTGGCCTGCTTCCGCCAGGCTGCGCGATAAGACGATATGGCCGTCCAGGATCGCGCGGGCGGCATCGGCGATCGGGTCCTGCTGGTCATCGCCTTCGGTCAGCACGGTGTAGAACGCGGTGATCGAACCGCCTGCGCCGTTGGCATCGCGGGCGCCGTTGCCGGCCCGTTCGACCAGGGCCGGGAGCTTGGCGAACACTGACGGCGGATAACCCTTGGTGGCGGGCGGTTCGCCGACCGCCAGGGCGATTTCGCGTTGGGCCATGGCGTAGCGGGTCAACGAGTCCATGATCAGCAGCACGTCCTGGCCCTGATCGCGGAAATACTCGGCCAGACAGGTCGCATACGCAGCGCCTTGCAAACGCAGCAAGGGTGAGGTGTCGGCTGGGGCGGCGACCACCACTGCGCGCGCCATGCCTTCCGGGCCGAGTGTGTTTTCGATGAAATCCTTGACCTCGCGGCCGCGTTCGCCGATCAGGCCGACCACGATCACCGAAGCGCTGGTATAACGCGCCATCATGCCGAGCAACACGCTCTTGCCGACCCCGGAACCGGCGAACAGGCCCATGCGCTGGCCGCGGCCGACGGTGAGCAAGGCATTGATGGCACGCACGCCGACATCCAGCACGGCATCGATCGGCGCTCGCGCCAGCGGATTGATCGGGGCGGCGGAGAGCGGCACTTCGCGGGAAAAATCGAGCGGTCCCAGATCGTCCAGCGGCCGGCCGCTGGCGTCTACCACGCGCCCCAGCATGCCGGCGCCGACCGGCAGCCGCTTCGCGCCGGCCTGGAGCGCAGGCTCGCCAGCGCTGAGCGGGTTGCCGCCCAAGGCAGAGGAGGACGGGGCCGATTCCATCGGATACACGCGCGCACCCGGTATCAGGCCGGCGACTTCACTACGCGGCATCAGAAAGATGCGCTCGCCGGCAAAGCCGACCACTTCGGCTTCGGTGCTGCGTTGGGAATAACCGGGCGGCAGTTCGATCAGGCAATCGCTGCCGACCGGCAAACGCAGTCCGACCGCTTCCAGCACCAGGCCGACCGCGCGGGTCAGGCGGCCGTAGCTGCGGATCGGCATGCTGCGGCCAACGTTGATGCCGGCGTTGCCAAGGCTGCGCCGCCAGCTGAGCAGATGCGGGTTGGCGCTGCCGGTGTCGTCCTTAGTCATGAGCGGGAGGGAGTAAGCGGCCGCTGCCGGCGTCGCTGCGGCCGAGTGCCGCCGTGACGCGCTGCCAGCGGGTTTCCAGCGTGGCATCGATTTCACCGCTGCCGGCATGGACCCGGCAACCGCCGCGGCTCAGGCTCGGGTCGGCGCGCAGCAACCAGCCTGCGGCGTGTAAATCTTCGGCGAGATAGTGCTGCACCAGGGCCAGATCTTCGGGATGCATGCATAGCCGGGGGCTGCCGCTCAGGGCCGGTTCGGTTTGCAGCAACGCGCGTACTGCGGCCAGAACGACTTCCGGGTCGGCGGTCAATTCCTGCAATACCAGCTGTCGGGCGATGTCCAGTGCCAGCGTCAACAACGCATCGGCGATTTCCCGATCGGCATTCCGCAACGCTGCAGGCAGCGCGGCGGCGAGGGTGGACAACTGCGCCAGCTCGCTGGCGGCCAGCGCCGCGCCCGCTGCATAACCTTGTTGCCGGCCTTCCAGATAGCCGAGCTGGCGGCCTTCTTCTGCGCCGGCCTGCTGCGCTTCCAGCCGCAGGCGGGTCAGTTCGGCTTCATCGATCAGCAGGATCGGCTGGAATTGTTCGAGCGCGGATGTGGCACTTGGCGGCGCGTGGGTGGCGCGGTCGCTGTGCGCGTCCGTCGCTGGGTCCGGCGGCGGCGGAAAAGCCCCCATTTCCCAGCGCTGCCAGGCGCTGATGGACAGTTTTCCGGCGGGGTGGTCGTAGAACTCAGACATACGCGTCGCTGCCTTGTCCGCCAAGGACCAGTTCGCCCGCATCCGCCAGGCGGCGCACGGTTTGCAGAATGGCTTTCTGTTCGGTCTCGACTTGGGAGACCCGTACCGGGCCGCGCAATTCCAGGTCCTCGCGCAGCATCTCGGCGGCACGTTGCGACATGTTGCCCAGGAACTTGTCGCGCAGTTCTTGCGGCGCACCTTTGAGCGCGATGATCAGCGATTCCGATTCGATCTCCTTGAGCAGCAACTGGATGCCGCGGTCTTCGATTTCCAGCAGATTTTCGAACAGGAACATCTCGTCGATGATGCGCTGCGCCAGGTCGCCGTCGAAATCCCGCACGTGGCGGATCACGCTTTCTTCCTGGGCGCTGCTCATCAGGTTCAGAATCTCGGCGGCGGCGCGGACGCCGCCCAGGCGGCTGCGCTTGACGCCCTGGCCGGAGAGCAATCCCGACAACACATCGGTCAATTCATCGAGCGCGGCAGGCTGCACACCACCGAAGGTGGCGACCCGCAGAATGACGTCGTGGCGCAGCCGTTCGCTGAACAATTCCAGCACTTCCGAGGCCTTGCTGCGATCCAGGTGGACCAGCATGGTAGCGATAATCTGCGGATGTTCCTCGCGGATCAGCTCGGCGACTTCGCTCGCCTCCAGCCAATTCAGGCTATCGATACCGCTGGCATTCTGGCCCGATTCCAGAATGTCCTCGATCAGGCTGGCAGCGCGATCGCTGCCGAGCGCCTTGTTGAGTACGGCCCGGATATAGCTGCCCGGATCCAGCGTGATGGCCGAGAACTGCTCGGTTTCAAGCCGGAACTCTTCCAGCACCGCGGCGATCTGCGCCCGTGTCACATGCCGTAATGTGGACATGGCGAAGCCGAGCTTCTGCACTTCGGGTGGGGCCAAATGCTGGAACACAGCGGCGGCGCTGTCTTCACCCAGCGCCATCAACAGGATGGCGCTTTTTCTGATTCCGTCGTCACTCATTGCTGTCCGTCCCGCTTTCCATCCAGTTCTTAATCACCATGGCGACTTGCCGTGGATCTTTTTCCGCGATCGCTTGCGCGTGTTCCAGGTTGTCCTGATACCGCTGGTCCAGCCGCTCCTGCGCTTCGGGGCTCAAGGCGACGGGCGCAGGCTCTGCAGCGCCAGCCGCACCGCCGGGCAACGCCAGCGGCGCGACGACCGGGGGCGCCAAATGCTTGCGCAACAACGGCCGCACAACACCCAGCCACAGCCACAGGCCGAGTAGGGCGAGCAACAGGTACTGGCCACCGGCTTTGGCCGGCGCGATGTTGTCCGGCTGGCGCCACCATGGCAAATCTGCTGCCACATTGTCGGTCGCTACAAACTGGCTATTGACGACGTTCAGCGAATCGCCGCGTTCGGCACTGAATCCCATGGCTTCCTTGACCAGGTTCCTGACTTGTTCCAGTTCCGCCGCCGGCATCGCTTGCGCGCTTGCCTTGCCCTGGGCGTTGCGCACGCCGCGATAGTTGACGACTACCGCCACCGACAAGCGTTTGACGCCGCCGACGCCTTGTCGCACATGGCGAATCGTCCGGTCCACCTCGTAATTGGTGGTGACGTCGCGCCGCACGTTGCTGGAACTGCGGTTGGCGTTCGCGCCAGGGGAGGCATTTGCCTGGCTCGCGGCAGCGGTGATCGGAGCAGTGGGGTTAAGCGGCGGCTGATTCGACAACGCGCCGGGAACGCCGCCGGGCGGCGTCGCGCCTTGCTGATTGGAATCGCTCGATTGCTGGCTGCGGATCGCCGCACTCGCCGGGTCCTGATTCGGACGGTATTTTTCGTCGGTATTTTCGACCGTTGAAAAATCGATATCGGCGGCGACTTGCGCCTTGACGTTGGCGGCGCCGACGATCGGCTGCAAAATCGCTTCGATCCGACGGATGGTGTTTTGTTCTATTTCCTGAGCGTATTTCAGCTGGCTGGCATCCAGTCCGCGATTCCCGGCATGCGGCGCCGACAGCAAATTCCCGGCCTGATCGACCACCGTCACGTTGTTTGCGTTCAAGTCGGGCACGCTGCTGGAAATCAGGTGGGCGATGGCGCCGACCTGGCCGTCGTCAATCGAACGCCCGCGCTGCAGCGTGAGTATGACCGAGGCGCTGGGCTTCTGCCGGTCGCGCACAAACAACGACGGTTTGGGAATCGCGAGATGGATGCGGGCCGACGCTACCGCCGCAATCGACTCGACCGAATGGGCGATCTCGCCTTCCAGAGCGCGCTGGTAGTTGACCTGCTCGGCAAACTGACTGACGCCGAATTTCTGGTTATCCATTAACTCGAAGCCGACCGAGCCGCCTTTCGGCAAGCCCTGGGAGGCGAGCTTCAGGCGTGCTTCGTGGACTTGTCCGGAGGCTACCAGCACGGCGCCGCCGCCCTCTGCAAATTTGTACGGAATATTCATTTGCTGCAGCGAGGCGATGATCGCGCCGCCGTCGCGATCGGACAGATTGCTGTACAACACACGATAGTCGGGGGCGCGGCTCCACAGCCATACTGCCGCCATCGTGGCAATCGCCGCGGCCGCACCAATCATCAACGGCAGCCGCGGCATGGCCCGCAGCTGCGCCAGCAGCGCCGGCTTGCCGTTGCCCGATGTCCCGGCATTTGTGCCCGCCGGGCTCATGCAGACACCCGGAGAATGCAGTTGGCGGATGCCAACAGCAACGACCGGCAAGGCTGGTCCGTAGAAGATAAGTGGCGCCTGTGATTTGTGTCGTTCACTTCATGCTTCTGCTTGGGTGACATACAGCAGTCTTTCTTAAAGATGTGAGAGTTGGTGTCGATACAGAACGCGCGGCAGAGACTCTGTGCGGGCTCTGACGACCTTATCGATTGTCGGCCGCCTGGCCCGCTTTCGATCGCTTGAATAGCCGGGATTTTTGCCGTCACCTGGCGCTTTGCCGCACATGCACAGCTGGTAGGCTGCAGGATTTCAACATCGGAGAACAACATGGCGATAGCGGCAATTGAATCCGTACTGCAGCAATTACGGGCGACGGCCCAGGCGGCGGGATCCGCATTTTCCAGCGCGGGCGCGGGTCCGGTCGGCGGCGGCTTTGCCGACGAAATGAAAAAATCGCTGGAGCGCATCAGTGCCGCGCAGACGCGTGCGACGGGACAGGCGGAAGCGTTTGAACTGGGCAAGCCGGGGGTGGCGCTGAATGATGTGATGGTGGACTTGCAAAAAGCCAATGTCGGTTTTCAGATGGGCCTGCAGGTACGGAATAAAGTGGTTTCCGCCTATCAGGAAATTATGAATCTGCCTGCCTGAGGTGTTGCTGGCATGCGGTCAGCGCAGGTGATTTCAGGTTTTTTCAAGGCGGCCCTAAAGGTTTGCCCGACACCTGCCGATAACCTGAACAACGGTGGCTTGCACGAAGCAGCACGGCCAGCGTTACGGCACCGTAGCCGGCAACCTTAATCTTTCTTTGTAAACAGGAGTCGTACCATGGCATCAGTCATTAACACCAATTCCCTCTCGTTGCTGACCCAGAATAACCTCACAAAGTCGCAAGGCACGTTAGGCACGGCAATCGAACGCCTGTCGTCCGGCCTGCGCATCAACAGCGCCAAAGACGACGCCGCCGGTCAAGCCATTGCCAACCGGTTTACTGCAAACATCAGAGGCCTGACCCAGGCATCGCGCAACGCCAACGATGGCATCTCGCTGTCGCAAACCACCGAAGGCGCGTTGAACGAAGTCAACAACAACCTGCAGCGTGTGCGTGAACTGGCGGTGCAGGCGGCCAACGGCAGCAACTCGCGCAGCGATCTGAAATCGATCCAGGATGAAATCACCCAGCGCCTGGCGGAAATCGACCGGACCTCGGCGCAAACCGATTTCAACGGGGTCAAAGTGTTGTCTGCGTCGGCCAAATCCCTGAGCGTTCAGGTCGGCGCGAACGACGGCGAGACGATTTCGATCGGTTTGAAAGAAATCAGTTCGAAATCATTGGGTCTGCAAGGCTTCAATGTCAGCGGACCGCAAGGTGGTGTGCGTGCTGCGGGCGCGCCTGAATTCAAGGCTGCTTTTGGCGACAGTACAGCGGTGACCAGCAGTGACTCTGCCGAGGTTACTGCTGATGCTTTGTCCACGCGTCTCGGTCTTGCCGCCGGTGGCGCGAAGTTTACCAAGACCACTATGGTCGATAAATCGGGGAATTGGTATGCCGAAGTGGCGATCAAGCCAAAGGACCAGGCTGAGTCGGATAAGCTGAAAGCCAATGGCTTCGATATTGCAGGCGGTGCGACGGTCAATTTCTACATTGCACTGGATCCGAAAGCAGCGGAGAAATCGACGGATGGTAAAAAAGCCGACTTCAAAATCGATACCGCCAAAATCAGTTTGTCCGAGCTGAGCTCGGCTGCCACCGGATCGGCGATGGGAACGATCGACAAGGCATTAACGCAAGTCGACGACCTGCGCAGCGCGCTGGGTGCGGTACAAAACCGTTTTAATTCCATTATCGCCAACCTCGGCACGACCACTGTCAATCTGTCGTCTTCACGTTCCCGGATTGAAGACGCCGACTACGCGACCGAAGTGTCGAACATGACACGTTCGCAAATACTGCAACAAGCCGGTACTTCGGTGTTGGCGCAAGCGAACAAGACCACCCAAAGCGTTCTGTCGTTGCTGCAATAAGCTTGACGGCGGCAGGCATGTCGATCCGATGCCTGCCGGTAGTCATGTCAGGCCGGCGGGGCTCCGCCGGCCTGATGCGTCGGCGGGCGCCGCCTGGCGCAAGTTGTACGGATAGCGCGGATGGCGCGCATTTTAGGGAATTCGGAGGATTATCATGGCGGGTATCGTTACCGATGGCGTCGGCTCGGGGCTTCCGCTGGCGAAAACGCTGGCTGAATTGAGGAAGTTCGAAGAGAAGTCGCTAGTGGAGATTCAGAATCAGTCGAACAGTTATACCGCCAGGTTGTCGGCCTATGGCACGCTGAAAAGTCTGCTGGGCGCTTTTCAGGCAGCTTCTACAGGACTGGCTGCGGCCTCGCTGTATCAGGCAGTCAAGGCCGGCTCGGGCGCTGCGGGCGTATTGAGCGCCAGCGCGGGCGCGACCGCCGCTGTCGGCTCGTATGCTGTCAACGTCACGCAACTGGCGCAAGCGCAGTCGCTCGCCACTGCCGGACTGTCCAGTGCGAAAACCGTCGTTGGAAACGGCACGGTGACTATCGCATTCGGGACAATTTCGGGCGGTACGTTGGACCTGAAGACCGGTAAATATAACGATGCGAAATTTACCGCAGATGCAGACCGTAGCGCAGCTTCCGTGACGATTGACAGTGCGAATAACACGCTGGAGGGCATCCGCGATGCGATCAACAAAAGCACGGCGCCTGGCGTCACGGCGACGATTATGAATGACGGCAGCAGCAGTCCGCATCGCCTGGTACTGACCTCAAACGCCACCGGCGCCGCCTCCAGCATGCAGATTTCGGTGGCGGGCGATCCGGCGCTGCAAAAACTGCTGGCGCAGGATGTCGGCGGCGGGGCGCAGAACATGCAGCAAACGGTGGCTGCCAGGAATGCCGAACTGACCGTCAACGGGATTGCTGTCGCAAGAGCCGGCAACGTTGTGCAAGACGCAGTACCGGGTGTCACCATGACGCTGGTGGCTACTGGCAGTTCGACCGTTGCGGTGGCGCGCGACACGCCCGTAGCGGCGACGGCGGTGAATGCTTTTGTGACGGCGTATAACAATCTGCAAAACGCTGCCGCGGCATTCACCAAATACGATGGCGCAAAAAAATACAATGACCTGACAAAAAGAGACGAGCGGGTATCGCCGGTATTATCTGGCGACTCAGCCTTGCACGCGATCCAGAGCCGGATTCGGTCCTTGCTCACCACGCAACAAGACGGTAGCGGCGGCGGGCTGACTTCACTGATGCAAATCGGGGTGTCGCTGCAGAAGGACGGCACACTGGCGCTCGATGCCGACAAGCTGACCAGGGAACTCAACATCAATCCGGATGCGGTCGGCAAATTATTTGTCGGCAGCGGTGATGGTCGTAGCACTGGTTACGCAACACAAATGGCATCCCTGCTGAAGGATTTTGGTGGAACCGGCGGCTTGTTGACGCTGGCGACGGCAGGAGCGACGAAGACACGGGATGATTTAAACAAGAAGTACGACACTATGTCCGCTCGCCTGGATGACACGATGGCGCGCTATAAAAAGCAGTTTACGGCGCTCGATCTGTTGGTCGCCAGACTGAATAAGACCAGCGCATATTTGACCGAGCAGTTCGACGCGCTGAATAAAAGGTAAATAGCCATGTACCAGCCACCAGGATCCAGTCCAGTCGTCAATCCGGGCGCACGCGCCTATGCCAGGATGGGCGTCGAAAGCGCGGTGCTGAGCGCCTCGCCCCATCAACTGATCAGCCTGTTGTTCGCCGGCGCCAGGGCCGCTATCGGCATGGCGCGCCAGCATATGGCAAATAAGGAGATTGGCGCCAAAGGCAACGCGATCTCCAAGGCCATCGACATTATCGAGAACGGTCTCAAGGCCAGTCTCGACGCTGAAGCCGGCGGCCGGGCGGGCGCCGAGCTGGTGGCGAATTTATCTGCGTTGTACGACTATATCAATCAGCGTTTGTTGTTCGCCAACCTGCGCAACGATCCGGCGTTGCTGGATGAGGCGGAGCGCTTATTGGAAAATATCGGTTCTGCCTGGCGTGAAATCGATGGCAACAAGATATCGGGCTAGTCTGCCCGGGAACGGTCCGGCGGAGTACCGGATACCGAACAATCAAGAGAGTGCGATGGAAGATCAAAGCGAGGTAATGCATTGCTACGCGCAAATTGTGCCGATCACCGGACATATGCTGGCATTGGCGCGTGCCGGCGATTGGGATGCCATGACGGCGCTGCAAGAGGAATTCCAATCCTGTGTCGAGCGTCTGAAAACGATAGAGCCGGGGCATGTGCTCGATCAATCGCAACTGGCGCAAAAACAGTTGTTGCTCGAACGGATATTGGCCGACGATGCAGAGATTCGCGATCTGGCGGCGCCGCAGTTTGCGCGCTTGAGCGCCCTGATGGACAGCCTGCGGCGTCAGCAGAATCTGAATCAGGCTTACGTTAAGGCCGAATTTCTACGATAGCGGCGAAGGTGTTGGGTTCGATCCGACAGTTGCCATGAAATGTGTTTGGTGCAGCCAGACACTTGATCTCCGGCCATTTCGAAATGCATCGCGAAACGATGGGCTGAAATCAAAATATCCTTATATTTTTCAATCACTTGCGTTTATTTGCACAGCACATGACCCGGGCTGGCACGGCCTATGCTCTATGTTCATCGAGCGCAACGAAATGCTCATCCAACCGGAACCAAACTTTTAGGAGAACTGAAATGAAATCGACTCTGATGATCAAAGACCTGTCCCTCGACCAACAACTCGACGGCCGTGAAATGGCTGCCGTACGCGGCGGTTCTAACGTCTCGAATATCGGCAGCTTCAACCAGGCCGCACTTCAAGGCGGAGGGTTCGCCAGCCCCAACACGCAAATCGGCGTGTTTACGCCTACCGTGACCAATACCGACGTCAATTTGACCAGCATCAGCAATGTTCTTGGCAATATGCGTACAGGGGTGGTCCAGATTTAAAGGGCCGCGAGAGCCGCCCTCGCAGGGGATAGTCCCCTCCTGTGCTGCTCTCCGCTTTTCCGTTCCAGGCAATTTTACAGCTACAACATGGGTGCAATTGCAACGGCATGCTCACCCGATCCTTACCCTTAGGAGAACTGAAATGAAATCGACTCTGATGATCAAAGACCTGTCCCTCGACCAACAACTCGACGGCCGTGAAATGGCTGCCGTACGGGGCGGTTTTAATGTCTCGAATATCGGCAGCTTCAACCAGGCCGCACTTCAAGGCGGCGGGTTTGCCAGCCCCAACACGCAAATCGGCGTGTTTGCGCCTACCGTGGTCAATACCGACGTCAACTTGACCAGCCTCAGCAATGTTCTTGGCAATATGAATGCAAGGGTGGCCCAGATTTGACGGGCCGCGAGAGCCGCCCTCGCAGGGGATAGTCCCATCCTGTGCGGCTCTCCACTTTCAGCCTTTATTGCAGTTGCAACACGCCATCTCGGATATTTCCTACATACACCTTAATTCTTCCTCTGCAGAATAATCGGCATTGGTAATAAGCCGGGCAATTCAATTTAACCTAGAAACGGTAGTTGGACCGGCAGGAGTGTGCGTTTTTCCGGCTTTCTGGCTAGGGTGTAGCAGGGGTTTCAGACGGCATGCCGTCTGCCTGCGAAACGATATCCGCTTGCAAGCGGATATGCGCCCTGCAAGGGCGACGACGCGGCAGGGCTTTCCCTGCAAGGAGGAGCAACGCCCGTGGCCCTGTAGGGCAGGAGTGTTCCCTTGCAAGGGAACACCGTTGCGCGGGCAGGCGACATGTCGCCAGAATTCCCCGCACAACCGCCAGGGAGCCGGAAAAGCGTGCAATCGTGCCGGTAGCGGGGTCACCCAACAGGTGATTGTATTGATTGAAGAAATCTTCAATTTATTCAATCTTTTATAGGTAACTTGAAGCGGTCAACTGCCGTTTCTAGGTTTAAAAGTGTGCCGTATCCGGAGATTCAGCGGACCGCTCCGGCGACAGGCAAGGCAAAAAGGTATGAATACGACTGCAGCATCATCAATCCGGGTTGTGATTGCCGACGACCATCGGATTGTCAGGAGAGGTTTGTCGCATATTTTGAGTTCCAGTCCCGGCATCATGGTGGTCGGGGAGGCCGGCGATTATGGCGGCATCACTCAGGTGCTGCGTGAGCAACCGTGCGATGTGTTGTTGCTGGATATTTCGATGCCGGGGAAAGACGGCATCGAAATTTTGCATCTTATTAAGAAACGCGAACCCATGTTGCGGATCATGGTTCTCAGCAGCCATGGTCCGGAAAAATTTGCGGTGCGCGCACTGAAAGCCGGTGCTGCCTGCTATTTGACCAAAGACGCGGCGCCGGACGAATTGATCGAGGCCGTTCGCGTTGTCGCGCGCGGCAAGAAATACATCACCAGAGGCATGGCCGAATCGCTGGCCAATCATGTCGTCGGCGAGGACGATTTGATGCCGCATCAGACGCTATCCGATCGCGAATTTCAAACGGTCCGGATGATCGCCGCGGGGCAGACACGTACCGAAATTGCACAAACCTTGTCGATCAGCCCGAAGACCGTCAGTGTTTATCGTTCACGCGTATTTGAAAAAATGGGCGTGCGTACCAATGCACAGCTGACGCAATACGTTATCAAGCATGGTTTACTCGACTAACCGGGAAATGGCTGCTGGACCGGCTAAAAATTTCCACTCCCCATTGCACCCTGCGGGCTACCCGGTCCGAACGGGCCGGATATTGATTTCCATCAATCCAATCCAACACATTCCAGTCCGAACGGATAGGCGATATTTTCCTGGTTTGCGTAAACCCCGCAAAAGATAAGCGCCGATGAAGCACGGTTCCGATGCAGCAAACTGCCTGCTGTTTGACGCCCATTTCGAAGCATTAATGTAGCGTCGTTCTGTTTATATTCAGTGTTCCGGAAATAAGCGTTGCTTACGTCAAGGCCAGATTAATTTGTTTTATTTAGCACCAGGACGGTGATGTTGTCACAGCTTCCAACTGACATTCTGGCGACCGTGATGCAAAGATTCATCTCGCGCCGGCCACGCCGGTCCGACACGGTTCAGGAAGGAAACGTCGTTCGCGGGATGCGCGTCATGCGGCATTTGCGTGCTATCGCGATCGTTGCTGCGTTGACGATTGCTTATATCTGGCTGCATGCAGGCTATCGCATCGAGGCTGAGCTTGACCGTGAGCTGAACGCGTCGCTGCGAGAGCGGGCAGTCCTGGTGCGTGAAATTGAGGAGCGGAATCGATTGTTGCGACAGCTGTGCGCCGACTATTCGGGAAGCGGCGACAAAACGCAAGCGCCGTCGCGCTTGCCGCCCGTGCCGGATGTTGATCGCCATGCCGATGTGGCGGGCGCTGGCGAGAGGCTGGCCAGGCGCAAGCTGGGCGCTTACATGACGTTCGCTGTGATACCGACGCTACTGATATCGGTATTAATGTTTTTCATTTACCAGACGCTGCGGCGTCAGTATATGGTGGTGCGCAAATATGATGGAATGCGGCGTCGTGCAGTGGAGGCAAGCAAGCGCAAATCACGCTTCCTGGCGACCGTGGTGCACGAACTGCGGACGCCGTTGACCGGTATTCAGGGTTATTCCGAACTGGTACGGGATGAGAGCAGCGATGCACTGAGTCGGGAATTCAGCGATTTGATTTATCAAAGTGCGATCCATCTGCATAGCTTGCTCAACACATTGTTCGACCTGGCGAGAATTGAAGCGGGCAAGGTGGCGATATTTCGTGAGCCGATACAGGCAGCGCCATTTTTCAGCTACATCGGTGCGCTGCACCAACTCGCGGCGCAGAAGAAGAAGTTAAGTTTCCGGCTGTTGCTGGCGCCAGACCTGCCGGCGCAGTTTTTTAGCGACCGGCTGCGCTTATCGCAAGTGCTGAACAATCTCCTGGACAACGCCATAAAATTTACGGCACATGGTGGTATTGCTCTGGAGATAGCGGCGCTGAAAAGGGAAATTCGCTTCAGGGTGACGGATACCGGTCCCGGTATGGAAAAAAAAGACCTGAAGCACTTGTTTGAACATTTTTATCAAACCGACACGGTACGCGCACAGCGTGGACATGGGTTGGGGCTGGGACTCTCCCTGGCAAAAGAATTCACGGAATTGATTGGCGGGAGTATTCGCATTGAGTCCGAGCCCGGTGTCGGGACGGTGGTCGAACTCACTATTCCCATGGATGCCGAGACAATTTTGCGTAAGTCCTAATAGAGCGTAAAAGCAACACAAAATTCCGGGGGCAAGAAATGCTGTCACTTCGGACGTTCACGTTCGTCTCAGTGGCGTAGTGACGATGCGCTCGCCACGCATTCTGGTGGTCGAAGACCATCCCATCAATCGTCGTCTGTTGCAGGCACAGCTAGCTGCCGAAGGCTGGCAGAGCGAGGTGGCGGCGACCGGTGCGGAAGCCTTGCTCTGGCTGGCTCGGCGCCATGCAGATAGCCAACTGCTGTCGGCGGCGGTGGTGGCAGCGGTGGTGACGGATTATGTGCTGGAGGATATGACCGGCATCGAGTTGCTGCATCGGGTGCGCGCATGGGAAGCGGAACTGGCTGCCGCCGCCGGCAACCCCGCCAGCAAGCCGGATAGCGCTGCCAGCCATGCGCGCCTGCCGATGATCCTGTATAGCGGCATGTCGCTCGACTATTTGAAGCTGGAATCTCGCGGGCTCGATTACGCCGCGATTATCACTAAACCGATCAGCCGTAGCCAATTGCGCGCGGTGCTGGCGCAAATCGATGCAAGTTCCTCCCTGATGCAAGCCGAATGCCGCCAGCATGCGGCTGTTCTTGCCAACCCCTCCTATTGCCTGAATGCATCAATAACCGGTATGCCGCGCGACTTGCTGGTCGATCTGGTGCAGTTCGGTGAGGATCAGTTGCTGCGATTGCGCAGCAGCATCAACACCGGCGCGCTGGATCAGACAGCAGCCATCGCGCATGGTTTGCGCGGCGCAGCAGCGGTATTGCAATGTGCGCAAATCGCGCAAGCGGCGACAGAAATAGAAACCCAGTCGCGGCTCGGGCTGACTGCCGGTTTGAGTGCTGCATCCGATCGCCTGGAATACCTGTTGGACCATTTGCGCCGCCATATCGCTAAAGTGGAGCAAGCACCGAATGGCCGCACCATACCTGGTTTGTTTCCAGGCTGAATCCAGCAGGATCCGGGGCTTCACGCCAGGTTGTCGGCATCCGGTCGAGATGTTGACGCATGTTTTTTTGTAGAAGTAGTTCCTACAACGGATTGCCCGAATATTTCTTTCAGATTGAGACCAGTGCCGACTTATTTCCGTGTGGAAATATTTGATAATTGCTCAAGGGCAACAGTAGTCGAAATGTTGTCGGGTAACGGGCTTTATCTAAGGAGGAAGACATGGGCGGCATTGGGAATGAAATCGGGGAAGTGAACTTGTCTTATCTGCTGCTGGCGCAGCGGCTGTTGAGAGAAGATCGGGCGACAGCCATGTTTCGCCTCGGACTGTCCGGGGAGCTGGCGGATCTGCTTGGAAATTTATCGTTGTCGCAGGTGGTCAGGCTGGCAGGTTCAAGTTTGTTGTTGTGCCGCTTTCGCTTTAACGACCACGCCATCCTGTCATCGTTGACGCATGAGGGAAAAGACAACAGCCTGCAACAGGCGCATGCAGCGATTTTGCTGGCCGGGCAGCAGCTTGAAGGGATACGTTGATGGTTACCCTTCATCGTGGCTTCAGCGTTGCTGCAATCACCGGCGCCACCTGTCATGCGTTGCGGGTACTGCGTCATGACTAGAAAAAGTGTGATTCTGGAAGCGCAGGAAATCCAGCTGGCAATGGATCTGATCAAGCTTGGGGCGCGGCTGCATTTTCTGGAGGCCGAAACCAGCCTCAGTCGTGACCGGTTGATTAAGTTGTACAAAGAAATCAAAGGGATCTCGCCCCCTAAAGGTTTGTTGCCTTTCTCCACCGACTGGTTCATGACGTGGTTGTCCAACATCCATTCGTCGATGTTCTACAACACCTATCGTTTCATGGTCACGCACGGTGAATGCGCGCAGATTGTCGCGGTCGTCAAAAGTTATCGGCTGTATCTGGAACAGGCGCAGCAACAAAACGGCGCACCGGTTCTCGATTTCACACGGGCCTGGACGCTGGCGCGTTTCTTCGATAGCGGCATGTTGCAACTCACCGCCTGCAGCCGTTGCAACGGCCGGTTTGTGGCGCATGCGCATGACCCGCAACAGGGCTTCGTCTGCGTCCTGTGCCGGCCGCCTTCACGCGCGGGCAAGACCCGCAAGCGGGCTGCCGGCATTCAGGCGAAAGCTGAAGCGGCGCAGAATCATCTCAACAATCAAACAGCTTATGCCTGCACGCCGGCGGCAGCAGGGATTGCGCTTGCGCAGCCGGAATAGCGCGCAATCACACATAAGCGCACGTAATCGCACGTGTGCTGCATCGGCCCGGATGCACAGGGTGCATGTCCGGCATAGGGCTTTTTAAGAGGGAATGGATAGTGCTAGTTTTTATTGGTTATGCAGTGGTATTGGGATCGGTGTTCGGCGGCTACGCACTGATGGGCGGGCATCTGGGCGTGCTGTTTCAGCCGATCGAAGTGCTGATGATAGGCGGTGCCGGCATTGGCGCCTTTGTGGTCGGCAATAACGGCAAGGCAATCCGTGCCACGTTGAAGGAATTGCCTAAGCTGCTGCGCAGTTCCAAACACGACAAGGCGCTGTATATGGAGCTGATGGCGCTGTTGTATGTGCTGTTGGCAAAAGGCCGGAAGGACGGCATGCTGGCGCTGGAATCCGATATCGACGATCCGAATAACAGTCCGGTGTTCGCGCAATACCCGTTGATATTGAGCGATCCCGGCGTGATTGAGTTTCTGACGGATTATTTGCGCCTGATTGTCAGCGGCAATATGGATGCGTTCGAAATCGAATCGCTGATGGATCACGAGATTGAAACCTACAAGCATGAGGCCGAGGTGCCGGCCCAAAGTTTGTCCAAGGTAGGCGACGCCTTGCCGGCATTCGGGATTGTTGCGGCGGTCATGGGGGTGGTGCATGCGCTGGGCTCGGCGGATTTGCCGCCGGCGCAAATGGGGGAATTGATTGCCCATGCGATGGTCGGTACTTTCCTCGGCATTTTGCTGGCCTATGGCTTCGTGTCGCCGTTAGCGACATTGATTGAACATCAGGTCGCCGAGTCGACCAAGCTGTATCAATGCATGAAGGTGACCTTGCTGGCCAGCCTGAACGGTTACGCGCCCCAGCTGGCGGTCGAATTCGGCCGCAAGGTGCTGTACTCCACCGAACGGCCATCCTTCTCCGAGCTCGACCAGCATGTACGCGAAGTCAAGAGCCGCTGATGACCAATAGATTATTGTGCACGACCGTGATGCGGAGAGGCAATGAGTAAAGAAAAACATCGCATCGTCGTAAGACGCCATGCAAACGCCAAACATCCGCACCACGGAGGCGGCTGGAAAATTGCTTACGCCGACTTCATGACTGCGATGATGGCGTTCTTTCTGGTGATGTGGCTATTGGCGATTGCGTCGCCGAAACAACTGGCCGGCATTGCGGAGTATTTCCGCATGCCGCTGAAGGTGGCGATAAATGGCGGGCCCAAAAGCAGCATGAGCAGCGGCGTCATTCCCGGCGGCGGTCAGGACCCGAGCCGGGTGGATGGCGAAGTCAGGCGCTCTGCTGGCGATGCCGGCGATACTGAGCGGTTGCGGGAGTTGAAGCAGCGCCTGGATCAGGTGATCGATGCCAATCCGCTGCTCAGGCAGTTCCGGCCCCAACTGTTGATTGATATCACCAGCGAAGGCTTGCGGATTCAGATTGTCGATAGCCGGAAGCGGCCGATGTTCAATCTGTCGAGTGCCACGGTCGAGCCTTACATGCGCGTGATCTTACGAGAAATCGGGCCGGTCCTGAATGACTTGCCGAACAAGATCACCTTGTCCGGCCATACCGACGCCACGCCTTATGTGGCGGGTGGAAAATCCTATAGCAATTGGGAATTGTCGGCTGACCGGGCCAACGCGTCGCGCCGCGAGCTGGTCGCCGGCGGCATGACGGAGGCCAAGGTGTTGCGGGTAACGGGAGTGGCCTCGACCATGCATTTGAACAAGGAAGATCCTCTGGATCCGGTGAATCGGCGGATCAGCATTATTGTGCTGAATCGACGCGCGCAGACGCAGATCGAGCGCGAGAACGCCACCAATAGGAACGCCGCCGGCAGGCTCCCCTCGGAACAAAATGCCGGCAGTGACAACGTCGATATCGGCACGGCCGGCCCGCCAGATGCAGCCGGCCAATTGCGGGCGGTATTGCCGGCGCCAGCGGTCAAGCCACTTGCGCCGAAGTCATAGGATGTGATTACCCATGGACATTACCGAGTTTTACCAGACCTTCTTTGAGGAAGCCGATGAATTGCTCGCTGAAATGGAGCAATTGCTGCTGGGACTCGACATCGACAGGCCTGACAGCGAGCATTTGAATGCCATATTTCGCGCCGCGCATTCGATCAAGGGCGGCGCTGCAACGTTCGGTTTTGCCGCCCTGACGGAGACGACGCATCTTCTGGAAAATCTGCTGGACCGGGCGCGGCAACGTCAATTGACGTTGCGCAAGGAAATGATCGATGGTTTTCTGGAAACCAAAGACGCGTTGCAAGAACAATTAGGCGCTTATCGCGCCGGCACGGAACCGGAACCGGCGTCGGTTGCCCGCATCTGCGCGCTGTTGCGGCAGATGGAGGAGGAAGGTGGCGCAAGCGCCGCTGCCGCCGAAGCGATGGCGCTGCCGTCCCCTGCAGCGCCAGCTAACCCAGCGGGCTCAACCCGCCTGAAGGTTCGCTTTATCGACATCTCCGAGAGCGATCGTTCCTTGCTGACCGGCGAGTTGGCCAATCTGGGTGAAGTGCTTGAGCAGACCCAAACCGAGGACAGTTCGACGCTGTGGTTGCAGACCGCATGCGATCCCGACGACATCATCGCGGTGTGCTGTTTTATTGTCGACGTGGACCAGATCGAGATCAGTCGCGCAGCGGTCGATGCGGTCAAGCCGGCGCAAGCCGCCCCGAACGCTGACCCGCACGCAGGTATAGCAAAAGAATCCAGTTCGATTCGCGTCGATGTCGAGAAGGTCGACCAGATTATCAATCTGGTGGGCGAATTGGTGATTACGCAATCGATGCTGGCGCAAACCGCTGCGACCCTTGATTCCGTCCTGCATGAGCGCCTATTCGGCGGCATGGGGCAGTTGCAGCGCAACGCCCGCGATTTGCAGGAAGCGGTGATGTCGATCCGGATGATGCAAATGGAGTATGTATTCAGCCGCTTCCCGCGCCTGGTGCGCGACCTGAGCGCCAAACTGGGCAAGCAAGTGCAGCTCGAGACCTTGGGTAAAGCGACGGAACTCGACAAAAGCCTGATCGAACGTATCGTTGATCCGTTGACGCATCTGGTCCGGAATAGTCTCGATCATGGGATTGAAAGGCCGGAACAACGGATCGCCGCCGGCAAGGACCCGCTCGGCCGCTTGCTGCTGTCGGCCCAGCATCGGGGCGGCAACATCGTGATCGAAGTCAGCGATGACGGCGCCGGCCTGGATCGAGAGAAAATTCTGGCCAAGGCGATGCAGCAGGGCATGCCGATAGACGACGCGGAGGCTATTTCGGACGACGAAGTCTGGCAATTGATTTTCGCTCCAGGATTTTCCACCGCTGAAAAAGTCACCGATGTTTCCGGACGCGGCGTCGGTATGGACGTCGTCAAACGGAATATCCAGGAGCTGGGCGGCCATGTCGGCATCGCATCGCGGCAGGGCAAGGGCAGCACCGTCAAGATCGTCCTGCCGCTGACATTGGCGATTCTGGACGGGATGTCGGTGCAGGTCGGAAACGAAGTATACATTTTGCCGCTGAACTACGTGATCGAGTCGTTACAGCCGCGCGCGGAAGATATCTACGCTGTCACCCACGACCAGCGGGTGCTGCACGTGCGCGGCGAATATTTGCCGCTCTACGCACTGCATCGGGTGTTTGATGTCGCCGCTGCGCGCCGCGATCCGACGCAAGGGATTGTAGTGATCGTGCAGGCGGAAGGCCGGCGTTTCGCATTATTGGTCGATCAACTGGTCGGTCAGCATCAGGTTGTGGTGAAAAATCTGGAAACCAACTATCGCAAAGTCCCCGGCATTTCTGCTGCCACCATCTTGGGTGACGGCAGCGTTGCATTGATTGTCGATGTGGCGACATTGCAGCGCGGGCAGCGTGAAATGAACATGACCCTTACATAAGGAGAGAGATGGTTGCGCTAAATAAAGTGGATACGCCGGAAGATGGCGCAGAACGGGATGGAGAAAAATTCCTGGTCTTTACACTCGGCACCGAAGAGTACGGCATAGACATTCTGCGGGTGCAGGAAATCCGTGATTATGAAGCCGTGACGCGCATCGCGCATGCGCCGGAATTTATCAAGGGCGTGACCAATTTGCGCGGCATCATCGTGCCGATTGTCGATTTGCGCATCAAGTTCGGGCTGGAAAATATTCAATACAACCAGCAGACCGTGGTCATCATCCTGAACATCCGCAAGCGCGTGGTCGGCATCCTGGTGGATGGCGTCTCCGATGTGCTGACGCTCAGCGCGGACCAGATCAAGCCGGCGCCGGAGTTTGGCGCCGCGCCAGCGGCCGAATATCTGACCGGACTCGGTGCGATAGAACAACGCATGTTGATTCTGCTTGATATCGAAAGATTGATGTGCAGCGACGATATGGCGTTGTTTGACACTGCGCTCTAGCTGGTTCTGGTCACCTTGCTCAGATGGCGCGGACAATCGGGGTCCATGCCGCGGGCGACCGATAGCTGCGCGGCCATCACATAAAATGCCTGAATGGCGACTATCGGATCCAGATCGGGGGTCGCTGCGGTCGGCAGCGTCAGGTCGCGTTCGGCGATGTCGTCCGGCGCTGCCAGCAACACTTTGGCGCCGCGTCCGCGCATTTCTTCAGCGAGTTTCAGCAAGCCGGCCTGGGTTGGCCCGCGGGTGGCGAACAGCAGCAGAGGGTAGCCTTCGGCGATCAGCGCCATGGGGCCGTGTTTGATTTCGGCAGCGCTGAATGCTTCGGCCTGAATGGCCGAGGTTTCCTTGAATTTCAGCGCCGATTCCAGCGCCAGCGGGAAGCTGATGCCGCGTCCGACCACCATGATATTGGTGGCTGGCGTGAGTGCCTCCAGCGCGGCCGACCAGTCGCAACGGCTGGCGGCATCCAGTGCTTCCGGCAGCGTATCGAGCGCCGCCAGGAAGGCCGGATCGTCTTGCCAATGCGCGGTCAGCAGAGCCCCGGCGACCAGGCTGGCGATAAAACTCTTGGTGGCGGCGATGCTGAGTTCAGCGCCGGCGTGCAGCGGCATGCTCCATTCGGCGCTGGTGGCCAGCTTTGATGCGGCGTCGTTCACCAATGCCACGGTGGTGGCCCCGCCCGCACGGAAATAACGGATCGGTTCGATCACATCCGGGCTCTGGCCCGATTGCGAAATCGCAATGGCGAGCGCCTCGCGCGCCAGCAGCGGGGCTTTGTTCAACGTCACCAGCGACATCGGCAATGACGCGACGATGCGTCCGAGCCGGGCCATGATCAGGTAAGCGCAGTAACTGGCGGCGTGATCCGAGCTGCCGCGGGCCACGGTCAGGATGCTGGCTGGCGGTGCCGCGCGCAGCCTGCGGCCGAGTTCGGCATAGCGTTCACGATCCTGTCCCAGCTGGACGGCTACATGGGCGCTGGCCGAGCAGGCTTCTTTAAGCATGAGTGAGCTTGAGGTCAATCGATTCTCCTTCTACGTACACTGCTTTGAGGTTGAGCTGGCGGTCAAACACCAGAATGTCGGCGAAACAGCCGGTTTTCAGACGGCCGCGTTCCGTGAGGCCAAGATAATCGGCCGGATAAGTCGAAGTGCGCAACGAGGCTTCGGCCAGATCGAGCCCGAGCGACACCAGGTTGCGCAAGGCCTGATCCATGGTCAGCGTACTGCCGGCCAGCGTGCCGTCGGCGAGGCGCACGCCGCCCAGGCATTTATGGACGACTTGCCGTCCCAGCATGTATTCGCCGTCCGGCATGCCGGACGCTGCGGTCGAATCGGTCACGCAATACAAGCGTGGAATGGCGCGCAATGCGGTTTTGATGGCGCCGGGATGCACGTGCAGCAGGTCGGGAATCAGTTCGGCATATTCGGCATGCGCCAGGGCGGCGCCGGCCATGCCTGGCGCGCGATGATGGAAGGAACTCATGGCATTGAACAGATGCGTAAATCCGGCGGCGCCATTGTTGAGCGCGGCGACGCCGTCCTCGTAGGTGCCGAGCGTATGACCGATCTGCACCCGCATGCCGCTGGCGCTCAGGGTCTTGAGCAAGGCCAGATGGCCATCCACTTCCGGCGCGATCGTAATCAGTTTCAGCGGCGCGAAACTGCGCAGCCAGTCGACCTGTTCGAGTGTTGCTTCCACAGCAAAGTCAGGTTGCGCGCCAAGTTTGCCCGGATTGATGTACGGACCTTCCAGATGGGCGCCCAGCACGCGCGCGCAGCCAGCGCGGCGCGCCAGACAGGCGCGGCCGATGGCGCTCAATGCAGCTTCAAGATCGGCCGGCGGCGCTGTCATGGTGGTCGCCAGCATGCTGGTAGTACCATGCTGCGCATGCATCCTGGCGATCACATGCACCGCTTCGCCGGCATCCATGACGTCCCGGCCGCCGCCGCCATGGACATGCAAATCGATAAAGCCGGGCAAGATGTAGTCGCCGCTATGGGTGTCTTGCGTCGGATCGCCATCCAGGGCGTCGCCGCTGATGCCGGTGATCAGATCGTTGAAGCTGATGGCACCGGCGATCCAGCCCCGGGTGGTCAGCACGTTGCCGTGCAGTTGTGTGATCGAAGACATCAGATTTGCTCCGCAAGGTGTTGACGAATCAGCAGCAGGCCGCCGGTTGCCGAATCCGCCAGCGGCGCGGCGGCGCGCAGTTGCAAGGCCGGCGGCAAATAATCGCGCAGCGCCTGCGCCAGGCCACCGCATAGCGCCAGCGGCAACTGGCCGGATGGATCCAGTGCGGATGCCATTCTGGCTATCTCCAGGCCGGCTTGATCCATCATACTGCGCGCTACGTCGTCGCGGGCGGCGTGCTGGACGATCAGGGGCGCCAATTGCGCATACATGCTCTGGTTAGCCTGCGCCAGCCAGCCGAGCACGCTGGCGCGATTGCCCTGGTCGCTGCCGTCGCCGCCGCAGTGCGCGATGACGCTCGCGGCCAGCGGACAGCATGGCGCGCGGCCGTCGAACACCTGTTGCACATAATTGATCGCCAGCAAGCCCAGCCAGGCGCCGCTGGCCTCATCGCCGGACGGAAAGCCCCAGCCCCCGACTATCCGTTGTACGCCATCGGGCTGGAGCACCGCGCCGATACTGCCGGTGCCCAGCGCAATGATGGCCCCCGGCCGGCCCTGATGGGCGCCGAGCAGGGTGGTAATCGCATCCGAAACGACGGCAATGCGGCCGAAGCCCGGGTTCAACGCCGTGAACTCCGCAGCCCATGCCGGCACATTTACACCGGACAGGCCGAAACCCGCCGCCATCCGTTCGTAGGGCGGCGGCGCTACGCCAGCGTTGCGAAAGCCTTCATTAATCGCGGAGCCGATAGCGGCCCAGGCTTTATCCCGGCCATGCATGAGTGCCGATGGTCCGCCGGTGGCCTCGGCGATCCCGGTGCCGTCCGCACGTGCGATACGCACCTGGGTTTTGGTGCCGCCGCCGTCGACGCCGATCAAGTAGTCGTAAACCGAGTCATGCGCTGTTTTCACTTCGAGTCCTGTTTTTTGGGGCAGAGGGGCAAAAGTTTATCTATTTTCTTGTCCGATGGGGACATTTAACATAGGAGGGTTCTGTAGGTTCTGCTGTGGCGGCGTGGTTTGTTTGGATGAAATCATGTTCCCCGGCTTGACGCGGCGCAGCGCCTGGCCGTTGGCATCGAATACATGAAATGCGCTGCTGGCGGCCGACAGGATAATGTTCTCACCGATACGGACGGGATTGTTGCCGTCGCCGCGCACCACCACATCCTGACCGTTTTGCAGCGTGACATAAATGAAATTCGCTTCGCCCAGATGCTCGACGATGTTGACCGTGCCGCTGAAGGCTTCACTGCCATTGTGATTTTCCAGAATGTGCTCGGCACGTAAGCCTAAGGTGACTTGATCACCGATGCGGAGAATGCCATTGGCTTCGGTGGCGCAGACATCGGCACGCACTTCCTGGCCGCCCTCCAGTTGCACTGTCAGGCAATCCGCTTCGATAGCAGTCACCAGTCCCTGAAACAGATTCATTTTCGGCGAGCCGATAAACGTCGCCACAAATAAATTCTGCGGCTGCTGATACAACTCCAGCGGTGTCCCTGCCTGTTGAATATGGCCATCGTTCATGACCACGATTTTGTCGCCCAGCGTCATCGCTTCAACCTGATCGTGGGTGACGTAGACGATGGTGGCCGCCAGTTGCCGGTGCAGTTTGGCGATCTCAAGGCGGGTCTGCACGCGCAGGGCGGCATCCAGATTGGAGAGCGGCTCATCGAACAGGAACAGCTTCGGTTCGCGCACAATCGCGCGGCCGATGGCGACGCGCTGGCGCTGGCCGCCGGATAGCTCACGCGGCAGCCGCTCCAGCAAATGATCGATCTTCAGAATCCCGGCGGCATGGCGGATGCGCTGGTCGATCGCCGCTTTGTCGGTACCGGCGACTTTCAGGCCGAACGCCATGTTTTTATACACCGTCATGTGCGGATACAGCGCATAGCTTTGGAACACCATGGCGATACCGCGCTCGGCCGGCGGCAGATGATTGACGACCTGATCGCCGATGGACAATTCGCCGCCGCTGATGTCTTCCAGGCCGCACAGCATGCGCAGCAAGGTCGATTTGCCGCAACCGGACGGTCCGACCAGCACGCAGAATTCGCCGTCCTCGACTTCAAGATTGATCCCGGCCAGCACATCCTGCTTGCCATCGTAAGTTTTTCTGAGTTGTTTGATACTGACGTTAGCCATGGTGTTTACCTGTTTTACCGTGAGATGTTAGTTTATTTCACCGCGCCGGAGGTCAGGCCGCGTATCAGTTGGCGTGAAAACAATACGTACAGAATCAGAATCGGAATCACTGCCATCGACAGGGCTGCCAGCACCGAATTCCAGTCGGTGACGTACTGGCCGATGAATTGCTGGACGCCGAGCGTCACGGTCTTGGTGTCGTCGCCGGGTGCCAGAATCAATGGGAACCAGAGGTCGTTCCAGGCCGGAATCATCGTGAACACCGCGACGGTGGCAATCGCCGGCCGAATCAGCGGCAGAATGACCTGGAAAAAAATCTTGAATTCGCCGACCCCGTCGCAACGCGCCGCCTCCTTCAATTCCTTTGGTATCTGGCGAATGAATTCGGACAGTATCATCACGGCCAGCGGCAAGCCCTGGGCGGCGTACACCAGTATCAAGGCGGTGCGGGTATTGATCAGGTTGAGCGCCACGACCAACTGCAGGATCGACACGGTGCCAAGCCGGATCGGAATCATGATGCCGAGCGCCAGATACAGCGCCATCCAGCGATTGCCGCGGAATTTGTATTCCGATAGCGCCCAGCCTGCCATGGCGCCGAACAATACGATCAGCAGCAATGCGCCGAGCGTGACGATCAGGCTGTTGCCGAAATACAGCATGAAGTTGGTGTTGGTCAGCACCTTCTGAAAACCGATCAGCGAGAAGGTGTCCATGCCTGGCAACGCCAGCGGATTGTCAAAGATGGCGGCGCGCGATTTGACCGAGTTGATCAGGATCAGCGCAATCGGAAACAGCGCAATCAGCGCATACGCGCACAGCACGATGTGGACCCAGATGCGGCCGAGATTGCTGAATGGACGACGTGGCAGGTAAGAGGATGCGTTCATATTTACAGTTCGTAGCGTGTCAGCTTGCGCTGGACGAAATAGAAATACACGGCAACGCCGTGCAGGATGACCAGGAACATCAGGGTCGCCACGGCGGCGCCCATGGTCGGGCTGCCGACTTGCGCCTGATAGCCGAAGAAGGTGCGATAAAAGAATGTGCCAAGCAGGTCGGTCGAATAATTCGGTCCGGCCAGCGCGCCCTTGACCGAGTAGATCAAATCAAACGCATTGAAATTGGCGACGAAGGTCAGAATCGTCACCAGCCCCAGGGTGGGCAGAATCAGCGGCAGCTTGATTTGCCAGAAGATGCGCAAGCCGCCGGCGCCTTCGGCATGCGCGGCTTCCAGCACTTCCTCCGGCACGGCCAGCAACGCGGCATAGATCAGCATCATCGGGATGCCGATGTATTGCCAGACCGAGATCAGCGCCAGCGTGATCAGCGCGGTAGTTTGCTGGCCTAGCCATGGCGCGAACAAGTCGGCCATGCCGACGAAGCCCATCAGCTTTTCACCGACGCCCCACAACGGCGACAGAATCAGTTGCCAGATGAAGCCGATGATGACCACGGATAACAGCGTCGGCAAAAAAATCATGGTGCGATAGCTGCGTGCCCAGCGCAGGCCTTTCAAGCTGAACAGCGTCGCCAGCAACAGTCCTATCGGGTTTTGCAACAGCATGTGGATCGCGAAAAACTTGCCGTTGTTCCACATCGCATTCCAGAACGCGGCGGACCAGTCGGAATCGAACAGGATGGTGTGATAGTTGGACAGGCCGACGAAGGTATGGACGCCGGCGTCGCTGCTGCTGTAGAAGCCGAGCCGGAGTGTGTCCAGCAGCGGCAGCGCGCTGAACATCGAATAGATGACCACCGCCGGCGCCAGAAAAACTGCGATATGCCAGGGAAATGCTTTTTTCACTGCGAATCTCCAGACATTTATTTTTGCTGCGGCTTGTACCACTTGGCAAAACCGGTCTCGATTTGCGCGGCGGCATCCTTGGGCGCCAGTTTGCCGTTGAGGACTTGCGCATTCACGTTCCACAGTTCGTTTTCCATGCTGGGCGTGCCACGGTTAAGAATTTGCGCGTTCAGGCGAATGGTCGATGCGCATGTCTTGCGCCAGTCGATCATTTGCTTGGCGACCGGATCCTTTACCGAGATCAGGTGATTCGAGAGCGAGAAGAAGCCGGTGACCTTGTTGGTGTAGATGTCGGCGAATTCCTGCGAGCCTAGCCACGCCAGGAATTTGTAGGCGTCTTCCTTGTTCCTGGACTTCTTGTTGATGCCCATGCCGATATCGTTGTGATCGGAAATGTAGCATTTGTCGCCAGCTTTAGGCACGGGCGGCGGGAAGGCGCCCATTTCAAATTTGGCATTGCTGTTGAAGTAGGCGATATCCCAGGAGCCGGTTGGATAGATCGCCGCTTTGCCCAAGGCAAACTGGTTTTGGCTGTCGCCATAGGTTTGCGAGCTGGCACCCCTGGACAGGTATTTGCCGAGCCTGGCTTCATAGGCGAAGGCCGCGACAAATTGCGGGTCGGTGAATTTTTCCTTGCCGGAGATCAGCGCTTTGCGGCCTTCTTCGCCTTTCCAGTAGTTGGGGCCGACGCCGGTAAATACGATTTGACTGGACTCCCACTGATCGGCGGTGCCGAGCGCCAGCGGCGTGTATTTGCCATTGCCCTTGATGATGTCGAGGATCTTGAAGAATTCCGCCTCGGTCTTCGGCGCTTGAATGTTCAGTTCCTTGAAGATTTTCTGGTTGTACAGGAAGCCGTGCATCACCGAGGCGACCGGCATACAGAAAGTATCTTTGCCATCATCGGTTTGCCACGCGACTTTGGCGGATGCCGGGAAGTTTTCCATGCCGGGCTTGCCATCCAGTTTTTCCAGGTTGCCTTTGTTATACAGCGACAGGGAAACGTCGAACGGGCGGCAGGCGACCAGGTCGCCAGCGGTGCCGCCGGCCAGACGCGCGGTCAGGCTGGAATCGTATTCGGTGGGTGCGGTCGGCGCAAATTTGACCTGGATGCCGGGATTTTTCTTTTGGAAAGCGGGGATCAGGACACTTTCCCACAACGCCTTGTCATCGACCCGCCAGCTTTCTATGGTCAGCGTACCGGCCTGGGCGGTGCCGACGGCGGCAAGTGCGATGAGTACGGCATTGCGGATGGTACGAATTTTGCGAACGGCATGCATTGTTTGTCTCCTCTTTGTTGGATTCCGAAGGTGTCGTGATCGCAGCTCTTTGCTAACGCGAAAAGACAGTAGCACCATAGTAATTGTGATGCCAATCCGACTTGTTTGCATGCAATGAAATTCTGTAAGTGATTGATTTTTATGGATAAGTTTGCTTATCTCAAGAATGCCGGCATTACATATATTTACGTTCGCCTCAGGTCACTCCTCTGTTTTCATCCTGTAAATTTCCGGCGCCAGGCGAGCGCTGCTTTGGTGTCGAAATGAAAATTAATTTATCTTTACAAATCTTTACAAAACGAAGCGTTAACTTCGGCAGAACACGGGCGGGAACTAACGTCTTGCAGCCGACTTACGCTATAGTCACTCGCGATGTGGGACAAGATGAAAATGTTTATATCCATAAAAAAACCAGCGAACGAACGATCGAAGACGGACCTGCGCGCATTCCGGGTCCTGCACTGGTGCAGGCATGCGCTGGTCGGGGGTGCAGTGCTGCCGCTGTTTTCGTATGGCGCGGCAGCGGCTGTTCCGGCAAATTCCCAGGCGGCCTCGCTGCAGGTTTTACATTGGTGGACTTCGGCCGGCGAACGCAAGGCGGTCGACGTGCTGGTCGCCAGACTGGCGCAAGAAAATATCGCATGGCACGACGCGGCGATCCCGGGCGGCGCCGGTCTTGGCGCCGGTAAAGTCCTGAAGAGCAGAATACTGGCGGGCCATGCGCCGGAGGTGACGCAACTTAACGGCGTAGTCTTCGGGGAATGGGCCGATCTCGGCTTGCTGCTGGAACTAGATGATGTGGCCACGGGCTGGAAAAAACTGTTGTTTCCGACGGTCTGGTCGTTGGTGCAAAACCGCGATCATGTGGTCGCCGCTCCGCTCGGCATTCATCGCATCAACACGCTGTTTTATAACCGCAAGGTGTTCGCGCGATTGGGGCTGGCCGTACCCAAAACCTGGGCCGACTTCGAGCGCGTCGCGGCTAAGTTGAAGCAGGCGGGTGTCGTGCCGCTGGCACAGAGCAGTGAAGCGTGGCAGGTCGCCACCTTGTTTGAGACGCTGGTGCTGGCCGAAAGCGGCCCGGCGTATTATCGCCAGCTGTTTGTCGAGTTGCATCCCAACGCCTACAACGATGCGCGTCTGCTGCACGCGCTAAAACGACTGCGCGCGCTCAAGCAGTGGATGCCGGCGCCGCTCAAGGAGCAACCGTGGAACGACATGACGCAGCAACTTGCCGATGGTGAGGCGGCCATGTTTGTGATGGGCGATTGGGCCAAAGGTGAATTGAATGCCTGGGGGCAGGCGACGGATGTCGACTTCGGGTGCAGCACTGTACCGGGCACCACCGACTATCATCTGTATAGCGTGGATACGCTGGCCATGTTTGCCGGCGATTATTCGCATCAGCAGGCGCAGGAGAAGCTGGCCCAGATCGTGATGTCTGCGCCAGTTCAAACCGATTACAATCGATTCAAGGGTGCGATCCCGGTATGGCGTTCTCCGGCCTTGTCGAAAATGGATAGCTGTTCGGTGGCGTCGTGGCAGAGCTTCAGCAAAGGCGCGGCATTTCAGGCGCCGAGTCTGGTGCATAGAATGGCGACCGATGAGATCACCAAGGATGCCATCGTGGCTGAAGTACGACGCTATTTCATGGACGATCAAATAACCGAAGCCGACACGCAACACCGCCTGGCGGCGATTGCACGGACCTCGCCTAAAACAGATAAGTCGGAGTAATGGGCGCAATACCTTCGCACCAAAACGACCCGAACACAAAGATGAGCACACACCATGCGTAAGATTTTGATCGTTGACGATGACCAGAAAACCCGGACCCTGTTAAAGGCCTATCTGGAAAAAAATCAGTACGAAGTCAAGCTGGCACATAACGGTGAAGCTTTTCTGGCGGAGTTCCAGCGCTATGTCGATGAGTTGTCGCTGGTCATCCTGGATGTGATGCTGCCCGATACCGACGGTTTTGCGTTGTGCAAAATCGTCCGGCGTCGTTCGAACGTGCCGATTATCATGCTCACGGCCAGCTCGGATGAGACCGACCGCGTGGTCGGGCTGGAACTGGGGGCCGATGACTATATGGCCAAGCCCTACAGTCCGCGCGAACTGCTGGCGCGCATCAAGGCGATCCACCGCCGCATGGGCGTCGATCATGCCGCGCCGCCGCGCTACTACCGTTTTCTGGGCTTCACACTGGATACCGTGGAGCGCACCGTGCTCGACGCCGATCGGCAGGCGGTGGCGCTGACCGGCCTGGATTATCAGTTGCTGAAATATTTTGTCGAGCATCCGGGCGATATTCTCGACCGCAGTGTGTTGTGCGAAGAAACCCGCGGGCGCGATGCGGGGCCGCTGGATCGTTCGCTGGATGTGCAAATCAGCAAGCTGCGCGTGCGCCTGAATGACGATGGCAAGTCGCCGCAACTGATCAAGACGGTGCGCGGTGCGGGTTACGTGTTTTCTGCCGACGTCGTCGTCTCCGATACCTGAGCCATGCCGGAACGCGCCTCCCACCGTCGGCTTGCCACCCGCTTTCTGGCGTGGGCGTTACCGCATTCCTTACTCGGGCAGTTATCGGTGGTGATGGTGCTCGGAGTGCTGGTGACGCAGTTGGTCGGCGGCTTGATATGGGCGGCCCAGTTGCGTACCAGATCCGAAATCGAAACCAGGATCGCGGCGCAGCATCTTGGGCACAGCGCCGCCAGCGCGATTCGGTTTTTCAAAAGCTTGCCCGCGAACTACCGGCCGCTCATGATCCAGCAATTGCGCGAAATGGGCGGCACCCGTTTTTTTGTCAACGCGAATGATGCGCCGCTTCAGATTCAAGCGATAGGCGATAACGTGCTGGCCGACATGGCCAGCCAGACTGTCCTCAAAACGCTCAGGGAAGACTTGCCGTTTTTGCCCGAATTTCGACTGGTGTTCGCCTGGCCGGATGAGTTAACCGTATCCGATGACGGTCTGAAAGTTGCCGACCTGCCGGATAGCTGGGTCCAGCATATTTTGCTGATCAAGCCAAATCCGGCGCCGGTACTGGTGATCCAGACCCAGCTCGAACCGGGCAAGTGGCTGTATCTGGCGGCGCTGATGCCGAATCCGTATTTTCTGGAAAGCAGCAGTCCGTTGTCGCCGGATCGGCTGGTGCTGCAGGCCTTGTCGTTGGCTGCGGTGTTGCTATTGTCGATATTGGTCGTGCGTTGGACCACGCGGCCGTTGGCGGCTTTGTCGGATGCCGCGGAAGCTTTCGGGAAAGGTGAGACGGTACCGGCATTGCCGGAAACCGGCAGTCGCGAGTTTGTCAAAACGGCGCGCGCCTTTAGCGCCATGCGCGAACGGATAAAGCGTTATCTGGAAGACCGGGAGCGACTCTTTGCGTCCATTTCGCACGATTTGCGCACGCCGATTACGCGCCTGAAACTGCGCACGGAATTGCTCGATGACGATGCCTTGCGTGCCGATTTCCATGAGGATCTGGATGAACTCGACATGATGGTGAAGGGCGCGTTGCAGTCGGTAAAGGATAGCGATATCCACGAAAACCGCACGGAGGTCCGGCTCGATGCGCTGATCCACCGGATGATCCGCGACGCCCGGATGGCCGGACATGAGGTGGCGTTCGTCGACGCGGGACTGACAGTGATGGCGAAACCGCTGGCACTCAAACGCGCGCTTGGCAACCTGTTCGACAATGCGCTGTTTTACGGCGAAAAAGTGGAGATTTCAGTGCGCCAGGTGACCGCGCGGTCTGGCGATCAGGTGACCGATAACATCCAGATCCAGATCCGCGATCACGGGCCCGGTGTGCCGGAAGAGGCCTTCGGCAGCCTGTTTCAGCCGTATCTGCGACTCGACCATGGACGCGCTCAAAACGCCGGCGGGATGGGGCTCGGGCTCGGGATTGCCCGCAATATCGTGCAGGCGCACGGCGGCGAGTTGTTATTGGCGAATCATCCTGACGGCGGACTGGTGGCGACGATTGTGCTGCCGCATACTTGAGCGTTGGTCGGGCGGATGATCCCGATCACACTCATTGCCTGGCATCCGTATCCTTGTACATTTCCACGCTTTGCGCCACCAGCGAGTAACCGGCATCGCCCATCTCGGTGGATGACGGCTTGACGTTCAATACGCCGCTGATCCAGACCGCATCCATGGTGCGCACGCCTTTGACGGCCTTGAGGCTATTCACATGAATGATCTGATTCGCCGGTGGTGGCGGCACGTGGATGCAGCCGCCGAAGTAGGGCACCAGCAGAAACTCTTTCAAGGCTTCGCCTTCGCGGTCGAGCGACACGACGAAGCCGGGAATCCTGATCGACTTGCCGTTCATGGCGGGATTGACCGGCGCGTTCTTCCAGTATTCCCTGGCCTTTTGCAGCGCCTCATCGGCGCGCGGATCGGCATCGTCGAGTTTGTCGAGATTGATCCCCTTGAACGGCTTCATCGGGTCCCAACTGGCGGGGGCGAGTTGTTCCCATTTGATTTCCTGAAAGGGCGATGCAGTGGCCGGTGTGCCTGGCTTTGATGCCACCAGCGGGGCCTGTTGCAGACGATCCCCGACCTTGTATCCACCGTCCTGGGCGGCCGCTTGTGCGGCTGCCGATGCTTTCAGCGCTGCTGTGGCATGGCGCTCGGCATAAATATAGCGGCCCACTGTTCCGGTGCCGAGACCGGCGATGACGATCGCCACTATCCATAAAAACATCTTCATAACTTTACCTTAAACTCTGGGCGTCAAGCCGTCCGACAAACTCAAGCGATAGGCGCGCAAGCCGGGCAGCAGACTAGCGATCAAGCCGCCAATCACGGTCCATAGCAGTAACTCCAGCTCTCCAGCGGTCGGTAGGGCAGGATGCAACGCGATACCGAATTGCGAGGATAGCAACGGCCCCAGCAGCAGGATGGCGACATTCAATAACACGATCCCCAGCAGCACACCGATCAGCATGACGACAAAGCCTTCCAGCGCCAACAGGAAAAAGATATCGATCGGGTGGGCACCGACTGAGCGCAGGATCGCTAACTCGCGCCGCCGTTCGCCAAGACTGGCAAGGATAGATGATACCAGTCCGGCCAGTCCGACCACGACCACCATGGCCGAGACGGCCAGCAGGGCTTTTTCGCCGATACCGACGACTTGCCACAGTTCATCCAGCGCCACGCCCGGCAATACCGCCATCTGCGGATCGTCCTTGTCGCCGGCGATGGCGCGTTGCACTGCAAATACGCTGGCGCGGTTCTTCAGACCGACCAGCACGGCGGTGACCGTCTTCGGCGTCAGGTCGAATTTTTTGACCAGCTCGGATGGAATCACCAGGCCCTTGATGGGCGCGCCAGCCTCCCAGTCGAGATGTATCGCTTCCATCGCGTCCAGCCCGATGTGCACGGTGCGATCGACCGGCGTGCCGGTGCCGGCCAGAATCCCGCTGACCACGAACGGTTTATCGGCGTGCTCGGTCAGATGGACGCCACTGCCGTGACTGAGGGTGATTTTGTCACCGATTTTGTAATGCAGTTGTTGCGCTACTTCGGCGCCGAGCACGGTGTCAAACACATCGTGAAACGGCTGGCCGCCCTGGAAACGCAGCGCTTGCTTGTCGTCGTAATGAAAATGCGTGAAATAGTCGCCATTGGTCGCCAGTACGGGAAAGCCGCGATGCGAGTCGCCCAGCGACAGCGGAATGGTCCATGCCACGGCGGGATTGTGCGCCAGTTTTTGTGCGCTGTCCCAGCCGATATTGTTGGTGGCGCCGCCGATGTGAAAGATTGCATACAGCATCAGCTGTACCGAACTGGTACGGGCGCCGACCACCAGGTCGGTACCGGACACTGATTGCGAAAAGCTCTCGCGCACATCGTGGCGGATACGCTCGATTCCCAGCAGCAAGGTGGTCGATAGTGCAATCGCCAGCAGGATCAGTCCTAACGTAAACCGGCGGTTCCAGGCGCTGCGCGCGGCCAGTCGGATCAACATGTTCATGCCTGATCCTCAAGGTGTGCGGCATGATTCAGTTCATTCAATGCCAGCCGATGACTGAAATGCGACGCCAGGCGCTGATCGTGACTGACGAACAGCAAGGTAGAGCGTGCCTGTTCGCATTCACGCTGTACCAGATCCAGAAAGCCTTGCTGGCGGTCGGCATCCAGTGCCGAGGTCGGCTCATCGGCGACGATGATCTCCGGTTGGCCGATCAGCGCACGGGCGGCGGCAACCCGTTGTTGCTGACCTATCGATAGCTGTGTCACGGGTTTGCTCCACAACGACGGTACCAGGTCGAGACTGCGCAGCAACGACTCGGCAGCGCTGCGCAAGGTCGCGCCTTGCGTCAGCGCGCGTTGCCGTCGATAGCGCGAAAACTGGCACGGCAGCAGCACATTGTCCAGAATCGACAAGTACGGAATCAGATTGAACTGCTGGAAAACAAAGCCGATGTGATCGACCCGGAACTGGTCGCGCGCCGAAGCGGAAATGCTGTGGAGTTCGGTGCCGAGTATCGTAATGGTTCCGAGTTGCGGCACCACGATGCCGCCGATCAGTGCCAGCAAGGTGCTCTTGCCGCTGCCGCTGGGTCCGGAGATAAAGACCTGATCCTGGCGCTCCACCATGAATGCGTCCATTTGCAAGGTTGGCGCAGGCTGACCCGGCCAGCTGAAGGACACATCCTGTAGATGAATGACAACTTCGGTCATGACGCTGAACTCATATTGTTACCAGGAAATAAGGGTGGCTGATGGCAGCAGCTTGGCCGCCAGCTGTTTTTTGGAGGTAACCATTTGCACGTCGATTTGCTGAAAACCCTTGAATTGCGTAAACAGCCTGACGTCGATACTTTGCAGGCGCTCAGGATGGGCGCACTGGAACACGAAATCGGCATCCAGGTCGGCATGTCCCGGTTCTGCGGGTTTGTCCGTTGCAACCGGTGTTGCCGGCTCTCCCAGCAATGCCGGATCAAGCGCGGCGGATACCAGCTTGACCGACGCCGGCCGACACTCGGCGGCGGGTGTTGTCACAAACACTTTTCCGGCATCGCGCAGTTGTCGCCCCATTTGCTGGGTGGCCTGACGATCCTTCACACTTTTGGCGGCATGTTCGAACCCTAACAGGTTCGCTAACGGGGTATCCAGGTGGAGGTTGACTTGCGACCCATCTATCGCCACGTCCAGCTTTCCGACACCGTGGACATGCGCTTCGTGGGCAATCGCGGGGGAGAATGCGGTGCAGAGCAGGGCGCTGACGGCCCAGCCGGAAAGTACTCGTTTCATGATGCCTTTCATGTTTTTTTTGATGCTGAGTTGCCGCAGGAGTGCACTGAATAATGTTCGATGTCGTCAGCCTGCAACAGTGTTGCATTATAAGTCGAAACCGCGATACTGCCGTCCGAAGAAATGTTTCAAATGGTGACGGGCATTGCGTTTTTTGCGGTTTGAGTTGCTAGGGCGCCAGCAAGGTATCCAGCAGCCAGCCGCCAGCCTGCCCCAGCCCATGGCGCCGCGACCACACTGCGTCGACCTGAACGGTTTTGGGCCAGCCTCGCACTTGCAATTCCAGCAAGCCATCGGCGGCGAAGCGTTGCGCCAGCCAGCGCGGCAGCTCAGCCCAGCCGAATCCCAGTTCGGTCATTTCCAGTAACAGCAGGTAGCTGGACGACGACCAGCAGAGGCCGCGTCGGCGCTCGACGATGTCGTCCAGATACGTGTTGAGGCGCAGTTCACGTGCAGCGCGCAACATTTCCGTGGTCACGTGTGTAACCGCTGCCAGAGGATGACGCTTGCTCACATACAGTCCAATCTCAGAGCGTTCGGAAATGGACGCGAATCCGACGTCGGGCGGATAGTCCGGCTGCGCCCCAACCAAGCCAAGTTGAGCCCGACCCTCCTGTACCAAGGCCACCACGTCGGTGTGTTCGGCGATCATGCATTCGAGTTCCAGTGCGGGGTAGCGTTGCTCAAATTCCGTCAGGACGGATTCGAAACGATTCGACTGATACGTATCGGATAGCACCAGCGTGAGCGTCGGCTCCAGACCATCCGCCAGCCGATGCGCCGAACGCGATAGCCGGTCACCGGCATCCAGCACCTGCTGCGCATGAATCAACATCGCCTTCCCGTGTTCGGTCAGCGTCGGCCGGCGTGTGCTGCGATCGAACAGTGTCAGGCCCAGATCAATTTCCAGATTGGCGATGGCTTCGCTGACAGTCGATTGCTGTTTGTTAAGTTTGCGCGCCGCCGCCGAGAACGAACCTAGCGCGGCCGTTTCGACAAACATGAACAGGGATTCGAACGAATGTGACATGGGAGCGGCAGCTTAGGTTTGTGATGTATTTCAATATATCGGAAATTCCGATGGTTACTGCTTTTGTAGTATCCAAAAAACTGGAGAGAATAGCAAGCATCGGTTTTTCAATAAAGCTTAGGAGCTGATATGAGCAGGAACAAATCTTTCGCTGAACGTTTCTTCCATGCCCTGACCTTTGAGGTGCTGGCAATCATGCTCAGCGCTCCGGCCTTGTCATGGTTGATGGGCGTGTCGATGGCCGCTGCCGGTCTCCTGACCTTGATGATTTCACTGATCGCAATGGTCTGGAACATGGTCTTCAATACGCTGTTTGACCGGATCGCGCGGCACTTTAATCTGGTCCGCACATTTGGCGTGCGCGTCGTTCATGCGGTCTCGTTCGAGTTGGGACTGATCGTGACAGTGGTTCCGCTGGCAGCGTGGTGGTGGGACATGCGTCTGCTCGATGCATTCTTGCTCGATATCGGTCTGGTTCTCTTTTTCTTGCCGTATACCTTGCTGTTTAACCTGGGTTACGACAAGGTGCGCGAAGCAGTGCTGAAGGCGGATTACCGTGGGAAGTATTGACGCAAGTGGTATTGTGGTACGCGTTGGCTTTCTTGCCGGCCGGCTGTAATTTGATTGCAGCGGGTTATCTTCGTGCTCACCATGATGGAGCGTAAATGCCGATCCCGTACCTGAGGCAATTGACCGGAAAAGAGCGTACCCAGCAAGCTAATCGCCATCTGGCGTGCTTCCTGTCGTTTATTGCCGGTGCTATCAACGCCGGCGGCTTTCTGGCAGTAGGACAATATACCTCGCATATGTCCGGGATTATTTCCGCGATGGGCGATCATCTCGCGCTTGGCTCGGTCGGTCTGATGCTGGCCGGTTTGGCATCGTTGCTATTTTTCGTGTTCGGTGCCGCTTGTTCCGCAATCTGCATTAATTGGGGCAGAAAACGTCACCTGCACGGAGAATATGCACTGCCGCTGATGCTGGAAGCTGCATTGCTACTATTGTTCGGCCTGCTGGGCGGCAATCTGGAAAGTCACAAGTGGTTATTTGTACCCGTTACGGTGCTGCTCCTGTGCTTCATCATGGGCTTGCAAAATGCCATTATTACCAAAATCTCCAAGGCAGAAATTCGTACCACCCATATGACCGGGATGGTCACCGATATCGGCATAGAACTGGGCAAGATGTTTTATTGGAACAGTACCCGGCACGACCCCAAATACGCGGTCCGCGCCGATTTGGTCAAGTTGCGCTTGCTGGCAACCCTGGTTTTCCTGTTCTTCAGCGGTGGTTTTGTCGGCGCGCTGGGATTTAAAAACATCGGGTTTATCGCAACGGCGCCGCTCGCCGCGACCTTGATGGTGTTAGCGATTGTGCCGATTACCGATGATTTGCGGCAGGTGCTGCGCGATATCGTCCGCTGAGGAAGTTAATCAGGCTTTCGCGTGCGCGTAGACTCTGGCTTTTTCAGCATTCACCATCAACTGCTTCTGCGCCAACGTTAAATTCAGGATGGCGGTGTCGCCGGCAATCGCTGTGTACTCGGCATTGCGCACGGCCCTAAACGTCGCAAAGAAACCGTCGCCAGGCAAGCCGGTGTCTTTTCTTACCATGACAACCGAGTAGATCGCCTGGTCGTAATCCACGATGCCGGTACAGGCGGCGTCAAGCGTTGCATGGACTTTTTGCGCCGGGGTGTTCTTCGGGAATAGCGCATACAAGGCATTAAAAGCAACGCTGTCGCTCAAGATTGATGCTTTTTTAATAAGTTCAGTTATGGCAGGTAGTTGTGCTTCGATGATCACGGGATTCTCCGACAATAATTGGTGAGCCAGGGAGTTGCTGTTGGCTGGGGGGCGAATTATCCACTATAAATTGTGATGTAAGGATCTGTTTAATGCTGGATGTCGACGACATGGACACGCACAGCCATTTCCAGCCGGATGTCTTGAACAGCAGCGGTGGCTATTACGGCGTCTTGTCATGCATGCTGTTGCAGCAAGAATCCGGGCGGACTCCTGCTGCACGATGAGACTTCCGGTAACTGCTTTGGCTATCTAAATAGCAGAACTAATACGAGAATCAAGACGATGGTTCCGATGCCTATATACATTTGGATCTCCTTGCCAGGTGGATTCGCTTCTTGCTTGACTTGTCAGATGGGTTCCATGTCGGCCGTCATCATTACTTGGTGGTCAACGGCGGCATCGAACACGTATATGGATAGACGCGTGCCGGTGCATTCAAGGCGAATTAAGAATTAACTATAGTCCCTGAATCCAGGTCGCGAAGTAGGACGATTACTCATTACGACGTAGGAAAGGGGCCAGCCGGCCTGCTTTGATATTGCCTGGCGGGCGCTGAGTAACGTATCGACCGGGAGCGGCGTAGCGGATGATGCAGGGACCACCAATTCACGCAGCTACCGAGGCGAATCAACTGCACAGGTTCTCGGTTTTGTACGTGTGTCGTTTTTTTTCATATTGTTGCAGCTGTAAGAGAGTGTAAAAGCGTGACGACCAAATGTTGCTGTGCGATATAGTGAATGCGTCTCCTCCAATTCCCCCAAGGTTTGGATTCAGCCCGCCACCGCAAGGTTCGCGGGCTCTTTTTTGTGTTCAAGAGTTGGCGCAGTCGGATCGGCTGCGGTCTGGAACTTGACTTTGAAATGGCTGGACGTCACGAAGCGCATCGGCGTTGCCGATGGCGCGAAGAAGGGGAGTGCGGCAGGCGGCGCTAAATGCGCCGTACTGATGGGAAGTTGCGATGCCTGTTATTTTTCGTGAGCATGGCTTTGCTGAAAGCTGGTTCAGCATTAAGACGCTCAAGTCGATCGCGTTTGCCGGCTGTCAGCGATAAGCCGCAAGTGGATCGTAAGTGGAATTTGCGTTGGTATCGTCATCGCCCAAGTGCTTTTTGCCAGGCAGATCTTGCCACCGGCCGCGATGAAGTTGCCAGCCGTCGACGCATTGCTTCCATTCAGCATGCACGTAGTGTTGTCCTTCCCGGGCCAGTTCCCAGCCACCGGCCTGCCATGCATACCAGCCGCCGACATAGTTCCAGAATCCGGGAATCCACACCAGCCCGGCACGTGGGCTTGGCGTCGCTTCCGCCTTTGGCGGCGGCGGTGCATTTTTAAGAACGATGTCGATGCTTGCGGGGCATTTCTCTGGGAAAGATTTCACGACGGAAAACTTGCGGGCGATGATCGCAGCGATGCTGAGAGGAAGCTTCACGATGGATTCCTGGCTGTTTGGGTGATTCGATTATACGAACGCTGAATGCCAGAAATGTTTCTCGTATCTTTCGTTACATTTCTCTTGGTAACGTTACGTTTCAAGTTCTGTCCAGGCTGCCAGTAATTGAAGTTTGTGGTCAAAACATCATTATTTCCCTCGATCCAATAAAATTGATTTAAAGTAATGTTGTTGTAATTCAACTTTAATTGCCCGTAAATCAGAACACAGGACCGCTGCACATCATGTTAAATTTTTTCAAAAATATCTTTGGATCGGGTTCCGACGCAAAGCATAACGCTCCGACAAAGGTTTCCGAAATTGAGCTCAACACCATCCGTGAACTGGATATTCGCGCAGCCATAGCGGCGCATGAAAACTGGAAAGCCAGATTGACGGCCTATCTGTCAGGCGAATCTACCGAGGATTTACGTCCGGAAACTATTTGTTTTGATAACCGCTGCGAGCTTGGGAAATGGTTGTACGGGACGGGGCGAGAGCAGCTGGGCAAGTACACATCGTTCCAGCAACTTGTCGCTGAGCACAAGCATTTTCATTTCCACGCATCGAATGTAGTAAGCCTGACCCAAGCCGGGAAGGTCGAAGAAGCGGAAAAGCTGCTCGCAAACGGATTCAAGGTGTCCAGCGAACGTGTCGTCAACTTTTTGCGCGATTTAGCTTGAGTGCCGCACAAACGTTCGAAACTTAGTGGCGCGTTGTGGCTACAAGGCCAAGATAGTGCAGTTGCGTAGCGGATAGCGACTGCTTTCTCTCAATTGACGAGAACCGGTAGCATTGGCTATCTTTGCCCACAAGAAATCCGCGACGGGTCTTGACGACCTTGACATTTCCCTCGCCCGGCACATAGGCGACCGCTTCATTCGCTGTGTTAAGGGCGCTGGCCAGATGGAGGTGTCCATGGGCGACACGATAGCCGTCATGAACGCGAACGATCACAATATCAAAATCCATAATTTCTGTCTCCAGCCTTAAAGGCAATGGTTTTTATATTTTTTGATACGAGAAGGCGACAATACTCCTCATATATGACCGGAGCATGAAATTTGCCATCGCGTTCAGACGCGCTTCCGTCGCGTGGTTGGTGCCGGAGCTGTCGGTTGCGCAGGTATTTTTCCGCTTGCATGTTGCTCGTCACTCTGTAGGCAGTAGCCCCGCCTGCGCAACAACAGAGTAAACTACGCAGCACATTGTTTCGCATAGTGCGATTCGAGCAAACTTGCGAGTTATGACATGTCTGAAATACCTATTCCGTTATTTGCCGATTTAAACCTCAGCGAGCCGCTGTTACGGGTGCTGAAGGAAGTCGGCTATGAGTCTCCGTCGCCGATTCAGGCCGCCACGATCCCTATCCTGCTAGCCAATCGCGATGTACTTGGCCAGGCGCAAACCGGCACCGGTAAAACCGCTGCTTTTGCTCTACCCATCCTGTCCCGCATCGACCTCAAGCAAACTTCGCCGCAAGCCCTGGTGCTGGCGCCGACGCGCGAACTTGCGATCCAGGTGGCGGAAGCCTTTCAGCGCTATGCCGCGCATATTCCCGGCTTTCATGTGCTGCCTATCTACGGCGGCCAAAGTTATGAGCCGCAGCTCAGGGCATTGCGCCGTGGCGTACATGTGGTCGTCGGCACGCCCGGCCGCGTGATCGATCACCTGGACAAAAACACGCTGGATCTGTCGCAACTCAAAACGCTGGTGCTGGATGAGGCCGACGAAATGCTGCGCATGGGGTTTATCGACGATGTCGAAAACATCTTGCAGAAAACCCCGGAAACACGCCAGACGGCACTCTTCTCCGCCACCATGCCGTCGGTGATCAAACGCATCGCCAAGACCTATTTACGCGATCCCGCCGAGGTCGCTATTGCAGCCAAAACCGGCACTGCCGACAATATTCGTCAGCGCTACTGGTTAGTCAGCGGCATGCATAAGCTCGACGCGCTCACGCGTATCCTGGAAGCCGAAACGTTTGACGGCATGATCATTTTTTCGCGTACCAAATTGGGCACCGAAGAATTAGCCAGCAAATTGCAGGCGCGCGGCTTCTCTGCGGCGGCGATTAATGGCGATATCGCACAGCAACAACGCGAACGCACCATTCAGCAGCTAAAGGATGGCCGGATTGATATTCTGGTCGCCACCGACGTGGCAGCGCGCGGCCTTGATGTGGAACGCATCAGCCACGTGATCAATTACGATGTGCCCCACGATCCGGAAAGCTATACCCACCGTGTCGGCCGCACCGGGCGCGCCGGTCGCAGCGGCGAGGCGATTTTATTTATTACCCCGCGCGAAAAAAATCTGCTCAAGGCCATCGAGCGCGCTACCCGCCAGCCGGTAGCACCCTTGGTATTGCCGAGTATTCAAGCCGTCAACGATGTGCGTATTGCCAAGTTCAAAAATCAAATCGGCGAGATTTTGTCCCTCGGCGAACTGGATCAATTTCAATCCATCGTTGAAGAATATGAGCGCGAGAATAATATTCCGGCGATTGAAATTGCAGCGGCACTCGCCAAAATGGCGCGCGGCAGTGTGCCGCTATTGCTGGATAAAAATCAGCGCGAGCCACAAAGTACGACCTCCTGGTCGGATGAAAGGCCTGCACATGCGGGTAAGTTTGATCGCTCCGAACGTAGCGATAGAGGCGAGCGCTCGGACAGGTTTGAGCGCAGTGAGCGCCCGGAGCGTAGCGATCGTCCTGCTTTCGCCAAGAAAGAGCGTGTCGAGCGCGCAGCCGATGTCGGCATGCGGACTTACCGAATTGAAGTTGGTCATACACACGGTGTCAAGCCCGGCAATATTGTGGGTGCGATTGCTAACGAGGCGGGGTTGGACTCTAAAAATATCGGCCGCATTGAAATCTTTGATGACTACAGCGTACTGGATTTGCCGGATAGCATGCCAGCCGAACAGCTCGAACATCTCAAAACTGTGTGGGTAGCAGGGCAGCAGCTACGCATCAGCCGCGATGGCGAGCATGCGGATGTATCCGCTAAATCAGCTGGAACGAAAGCGTCTTTTGCCGCAAGCAAGGCAGGCGACGGCGCAGGCGAGCGCTCGGATAAATTTGAACGCAAAGAGCGCCCGGAGCGCAATGATCAAATTGCGCATCCCGATCTGCCCAAGAAGGAGCGCAGCGGTCGCAAAGCAGACGTCGGTATGGAAAGTTTCCGAATCGAAGTAGGTCATGAGCACGGTGTTAAAGCCAGCAATATTGTCGGGGCCATTGCCAACGAGGCCAGCCTGGACTCCAAATATATCGGCCGCATCGAAATATTCGATGACCACAGTACGCTGGACTTACCGGAAGGCATGCCGAAAGAGCTTCTTGAACATCTGAAAACCGTGTGGGTGGCGGGACAGCAGCTACGCATCAGCCACGCCGGCGAGCGTTCACAGGCAACCGACAAGTTCGCCGGCAAGAGCAAGCCTTTCGCTGCCCCGAAGACAGGCGGCGATCGCAGGGTGGGCGAAAAGCTGGGTGACAAGCCTCCGTTCAAAAGCAAAAGCGATTTTAGTAATCGCGCCGATGCCGGCAAGCCTAAACCCAAGCCGCATCGCAAAGGTCCGAAGCCTGCGTAAGGTTGGAACATGCTTTTTGTTGTTAAAAAATCCCTTGATTTCAAGGGATTTTTTTTCGCAACCAGCCTTGGGATGCGTGCATCGTCCCCATTCATCTGGTTTTGCTAAAAGCGTTCGCTCAACACCGCGTGCCTAAGCGGGTATCGGAAGCCGGCTCGATGATTTGATTTCGCGCATCGCGAGGCTTGAGTGGATCAAACTGATTCCGGGCACGACGCGCAGCACATTCTCAACAAAATCGCTGTAGGCATCCAAGTCCTCCGCCACCACCTGCAGCAAGTAATCCGCCTGGCCGGTGACTTTGTGGCAGGACAACACTTCCGGATGCGCCAGGATCACTTCCTCGAAATGTTTAGTCGAGACATCCGTCACAACGAGGAAGCTCAATTGGACGAAAGCCAAGACATCCAGGCCGAGTTTGCGGCGATCAAGATTCGCCTGGTAGCTGGTGATGAAGCCGTCTTCTTCCAGCCGCCTTAATCTCCGCCAGCAGGGCGTAACGCTTAACGAAACATGCTCAGCCAGTTTGGGATTGGACATGGTGCCGTCCTGCTGCAAAAGACGCAAGATAGTCCGATCAGTGTCGTCCAGATCATATTTTAGTTTCTTGCTACTCATTTTTCGCCATTATTTAGTTTGTTATGCTCAAATCATAGCTTCTGGTGCGCCAATAAAGCAAAGTAATTCCATCTCCCCGGCGTCATAATAATCCCAACTTCTACCTCCTCTGTCTTGCCAATATGCTCACTATATATAGCAATAATCATCGCCTGCATCATGGCACTGAACTGAAAGATGGCGTCTTGAAACCCAGTGTTGAAATGCCGGGCCGCGCCGACACGGTGTTGGCGCGCGTTCGGACTGTCGGTTTGGGCGACATCATTGGGCCGCGTGACTATCCGTCTTCCTCATACAGTTCCGTCCACAGTGCGCGCTATGTCAATTTTCTTGAGAATGCATGGGCCGAATGGGGCGCCATTGGGCGCTCGCATGACGCATTGCCGCTGATCTGGCCGGTACGCGATATGCGCAGTGACATCGAACCCGAGCATATCGATGGCAAGCTGGGCTTCTACGCGATGGATGCCGGTGTGCCGATTACAGCCGGCACATGGGAAGCGGTCCGAACCAGCGCCAACCTTGCGTTGACAGGCATGGAGGCAGTAGCCGCCGGTGCAGCCAGTGCTTTTGCCTTATGCCGCCCGCCGGGACATCATGCCGCAGCCGAATACATGGGCGGTTACTGCTATCTGAACAATGCCGCGATTGCGGCACAGGGCTTCATTGCCAAGGGGGCCAAACGGGTGGCGGTCATCGATGTCGATTATCACCACGGGAATGGTACGCAAAGCATCTTTTACGATCGCGCCGACGTGCTGTTCATCTCGCTGCATGGCGATCCGAAAAACTCGTATCCGTATTTTCTCGGCCATCGGGACGAGCAAGGCCACGGCGCCGGTGTCGGCTTTAACCACAACTATCCGCTAGCGCACGGTACCGCCTGGGATACCTACAGCGTCGCGCTGGCCGATGCCTGTAGCAGGCTGGCCGCGTATGCGCCGGATGCGATCGTGGTGTCGCTCGGCGTGGATACTTTCAAGGACGATCCCATCAGCCAGTTCAAGCTGGAAAGCGACGATTACCTGCGCATGGGTGAACGCATTGCCGGCGTAGGCAAGCCAACGCTGTTCGTCATGGAAGGCGGCTACATGGTGGACGATATCGGCGTGAATGCAGTCAACGTGTTGCTGGGCTTTGAAGGCCGCTGAGCACGCGTTTCAGCATGGGCGCTACTGCTGGCGCAATGTGCGCCATCCAGGAAGGACGCGTCGTCCAATCCCGGAAAAATCGATGAAGGAAAACAGAAATGACTAGATATATTGACGTAAACGACATTCAGCAACTGGTAACAACGGTTGGTGCCGAACCATTCATGACGACCTTGGCGGAGTATATTCGCGCCGATTATTTGCGTTGGCATGCATTCGAAAAATCGGCGCGGGTGGCGAACCATTTTCCGGGCGGGGTCATTGAGTTGATGCCGACATCAGACAATGAACTATACGGATTCAAGTACGTCAACGGCCATCCGAAGAATACCAAACAGAACATGCTGACGGTGATGGCCTTTGGCGTGCTGGCCGAAGTCGATACCGGATACCCGCTGCTGTTCAGCGAATTTACCATCACGACCGCATTGCGCACGGCGGCTACTTCGGCGCTGGTTGCCAAGGCGCTGGCAAGGCCTGAATCGAAGTCGATGGCCATCATCGGGAATGGCGCGCAAAGCGAGTTCCAGGCGCTTGCCTTCAAAGCCATCCTTGGCATTAACGAAATTCGGGTATTCGATATCGATCCGGCGGCGATGGAGAAATTTGCCCGCAACATGGCCGGCATCGAGGGCTTGACCATCATTCGCGCCAGTTCTGCCAGCGAGGCCGTGCGCGGCGCCGACATTGTCACTACCGTGACGGCAGACAAGACCAATGCCACCATTCTGACGCCGGACATGATTGAACCGGGTATGCACATCAATGCGGTTGGCGGCGACTGCCCGGGCAAGACCGAGTTGCATGCCGACATCCTGACCCATGCCCGGGTTGTCGTTGAGTTCGAGCCGCAGACACGCATCGAAGGCGATATTCAGCAGCTGGCCCCGGATTTCCCTGTCATCGAACTCTGGCGCGTCCTGTCGGGCCAGACCGTGGGACGGGAAAGTGCGGAACAGGTAACCGTATTCGACTCCGTCGGCTTTGCACTGGAAGACTTTTCTGCACTGCGCTATCTGCGCGACGTGGCTGAAGCCCGGGATATCGGGACAAAAATCGACCTGATTCCCGCGCCATCCGATCCCAAAGACTTGTATCAGTTTGTAGCGCAAAAACCGTTCGCACTGTCTTCCGGAGCGGCCCCCCGGATAGCCCAATTTGTATGAAGTTGCGCGGCAGCATCGCGGAATGCTGCAAGTGATTCGTCAGCGCTCAATCTGTCAAAGTTCAACCTGTTCGTATCGGCGAATAGCTGCGTGTTGTAGTTCCTGGCTTTTTAATCCTTAGGAGATGAGAGATGCAATTCAAAATGAAAATGATGCCGCTGGCCGGCGCGATTGCGGTCGTATTTGCAGGCGCTGCTTACGCGCAGGAAGTTGTGAAGATCGGCGAGGTCGCCCCAATTACCGGTCCCATCGCGCATCTGGGCAAGGACGTCGAGAATGGCGTCCGCATGGCGATTGATGAACTGAATGCAAAAGGGACCAGCATCGGCGGCAAGAAAGTCAGATTCGAACTGGCGGCTGAAGACGACGGCGGCGATCCCCGGCAAGGAACTGCCGTCGCCCAGAAATTGGTCGATGAAAAAGTCAACGGCGTGATCGGCCACTTGAACTCCGGCACCACCATTCCGGCGTCGAAGATCTATTTCGAAGCGGGTATCCCCCAAATTTCACCTGCTGCGACCAACCCGAAATACACCCAGCAAGGCTTTAACACGGCATTCCGCGTGGTCGCCAACGATGGCCAACTGGGCGGCACCCTGGGCCGCTATGCGGCCCAGGTCCTGAAAGCCAAAAACGTCGCCGTCATCGATGACCGTACCGCCTACGGCCAAGGGGTTGCGCAAGAGTTCAGCAAAGGCGCAAAAAGCGCTGGCGTGAACATCGTGGCGACCCAGTTCACCAACGACAAGGCCACCGACTTCAATGCCATTCTGACCGCGATCAAGGCCAAGAACCCGGACCTGGTGTTCTTCGGCGGGATGGATGCCGTGGCCGGACCGATGCTGCGCCAGATGAAACAACTGGGCATCAATGCCAAGTTCATGGGCGGCGACGGCATCTGCTCCGAAGGACTGGCGGCACTGGCAGGCAACGGCATGGTGAATGGCCAGGTCATTTGTGCCGAAGCCGGCGGTGTTGAAGAGTCCGGGAAAAGCGGCATTGAGAACTTCAAGGCGGCGTATAAGAAGAAGTTCGGCATCGAGGTCCAGACGTATTCGCCGTATGCCTATGATGCGGTCATGACCATGGCGGAGGCGATGCAAAAAGCGGGCTCCGCGCAACCCGCAAAGTACCTGCCCGAGCTGGCCAAAATTCATCACAAAGGCGTCACCGGGAATATCGCCTTCGATCCTAAAGGCGACATGCAGGAAGGCGTCCTCACGCTGTATACCTACAAAGATGGTAAACGCCAGCAACTGGCGGTCACCAAGTAACACATGGCGGCCAGGTCGGATGAGCACTTCGGTTGAGCGCTTCGGCTAGAATGCAGGCGGAGGTCTGCAGGAGATCAATACGGCAGCGCCGGCTTGATCTCCTGCAGAACCACAAATCCGTTCCCTATTCGAAGGCAACCATGTCGCAAGCTCAGCATCACGTCACCATCGCCGCCGGCATCCTCGCGGCGCGCCGCAGATGTGGCGAGCAAGGGCCGCGCCTGCCAGAATCCTTGCGGCCGCTCGACGTTGACGCCGCGTTGGCGATTCAAGAAGCCGTGACCGCGCAACTCGGCGCTGGCATCGGGGCCTGGAAATGCGGCATGCCTGCCGCGGGTCGTTTGGTCGTGGCGCCGATCTATGCCGGCACCATCCATACCGTTGATACCGGCAGTCCCTGCGCCGTATGGGCCCGCGCCGGCCAAGTGCGGGTTGAGCCGGAACTGGCTTTCATTCTGGGCCGGGATCTGCCCACGCGCGACACCCCCTACACGCCGGCAGAAGTCGATGCCGCGATTCAGCAAACCCACCTCGCTCTTGAGCTGATCGATAGCCGCTACAGCGATTCCGCCGACGCCGGTTTTGTTGAAAATTTGGCGGATGGCTTGCTCAATCAGGGTCTGTTCATCGGCCCGCAGGTGGCGGGGGAGAGCGCAGGCACGACCAGCGAGATGGCGCTACGGATCAGCCTTGAGAGCGCTGGCGAAATCCAGCTGGCGGGCCGTCACCCGGACACCCATCCACACGCGCCGCTGTATTGGCTGGCCGAGTTCTTGCGCAGTAAAGGGCAGGGATTGCAAGCTGGCCAAGCCGTGATCACGGGGTCGTATGCGGGCAGTGTCGACTTGCCTTTGGGACAGGAGATCGTCATTCAATACGGCGACCTCGGCCGGTTGACAGTACGTTTCGCAGCGCGATAGATGATCCGTACGACCGCATCCCCCGGCCACTTCCGGCCTCGTCTGACGTTGCAAACCCTGACCCGTGGCGACGGCCTGCTGGGAATGAAGCCGTCCGGCCCGTTTGGGCCGCGCGGCGGTTACGTGACGGTGGTACGGATCACCTGGACCTATACCACTGACGATGGCGTGCACTGGGAAACCCCGGCACCGACCACCCTGTTGAACCGCCGTCCCGCGTCCTCGCAGTTGGTTGAAGATGCCGGCGGACAGTGCGTGTTGCTGCGCGACCTGGGGGCCGAGGCCGATGCGCTGGACCGGGTGTGGGATCTGGGCTTCTACCCGCTACCTGCCGAGACCTTGCAGTGGCGCACGGAAGACGGGGGCCAAGGTGATGAGCCCCTATGGACGCTGGTGCAAGAAGATTTCTTTGGCGATTTCTGGGCCGAGCAATTGCCCGCTTTGCAGGCCGAGGGCTGGGCCGTGGCGGTGCATCCCGGCTTTGCACATGAGAGCGTGCCGGTAGATGCATGGCACCTGATCGTCAGCCCGGAGACCGGCGAGGTACTCAGCAAAGAAGTGGCTGCGCGCATGCGCGGCCGGACTCCGTCGGTGACGGCATTGGGTCAACCTGCTGGCGCATCGTGGCTGTTGACGCTGGGTATCGAGATCGATGGCGAGATGCTGGATTTGACGCCGTTGCTGGCTGATCTGCTGCAGCGTGATGCGCGCTGGCTGGATGCCAGGCAGATCGGCTTGATTGACGACCATGCATTGGTGCTGCTCCGTGCGCCGGGCGGCAAGCGGATTGAGGCCCTGGCCGCGCCGCTCAAGGCCATCGTGGGGAGCATGTTGGAGCTGCTGACCGACCCCCGTCGCAAAGACGGCCCGTTGCGACTGTCATCCTGGGACGCTTATCGCCTCGATGCCATGCGGCTGAGCCTGCTGGAAACCCGGCAGCAGCGCGCTGGTGCGCAGGGTGCCTGGCAATTGCGAGGAGAGGCGGGGCTACGCGACCTGGCGCAGAGATTGCAAGGGACGGCTGGCCCGCAACCGGTCGACGCCCCCGCGGGTTTGGGGGTGATCTTGCGGCCCTACCAATTGCACGGCGTCGCCTGGCTGCAATACCTGCGCGAGCAGCATCTGGCCGGTATTCTGGCCGATGACATGGGCTTGGGCAAAACCGCGCAGGCGCTGGCGCACCTGTTGATCGAACAGCGCTCCGGCCGGCTGGACTGTCCGGCATTGGTGGTCCTGCCTACCTCGCTGCTATTCAACTGGCAGGCCGAAGCAAAACGCATGGCGCCCAGTCTGCGCGTGCTGACCTTGCAAGGACCAGACAGGAAGCAGGATTTTTGCCGCATGGCCGAGCATGATGTCGTGCTGACCACCTACCCGTTGCTGTGGCGTGACCGCGCAGCGCTGGAGGCACAGCGGTTTCACCTGCTGATCCTGGATGAAGCGCAGACCGTCAAGAACGCGGCGGGCCGCAGCGCTAACGCCGTGCGGCGCATACAGGCGCGCCACCGTCTTTGTATCACCGGCACGCCGCTGGAAAATCACTTGGGCGAACTGTGGACGCAGTTTGACTTTTTGATGCCCGGTTTTCTGGGCGATGCCAGCAGTTTCATGCGCTTGTGGCGCAAGCCGATTGAGGTCAACGGAGAATCGTTACGGGCCCAGTTGCTGGCGCAGCGGGTGCGGCCTTTCATCTTGCGGCGACGCAAGGAAGATGTGGCCACCGAGTTGCCGCCCAAGACCGAGGTGGTCAAACGTTTGCAATTGCGGGGCCACCAACGCGATCTATACGAAAGCGTGCGCGTGGCCGCTGACGAACACGTGCGTCGCGTCCTGCGGCGCAAGGGCTTTGCCGGCGCACACATCACGATCCTCGACGCGCTGCTGAAACTCCGGCAGGTGTGTTGCGATCCGTATCTGCTGAAGGGCATCAAGCCAGCTAAAACCATGGAACGCGGGAAGCTGGAAATGCTGCGCGACATGCTGCCGGCCTTGGTGGCCGAGGGCCGCCGCATCCTGGTGTTTTCCCAGTTTACGGAAATGCTGGGCATGATCGAAGCCGAACTCGATGCCTTGCAACTTCCCTGGCTGGCATTGACCGGCAAGACGCCGCCGTCAAAACGCGCTGCCCTGGTGGCGCAATTCCAAAGTAAAAGCGTGCCCATCCTGCTGATCAGTCTGAAGGCCGGCGGCATCGGGCTCAACCTGACCGCGGCCGACACCGTGATCCATATGGACCCGTGGTGGAACCCGGCCGTGGAAGAGCAGGCCAGCGCCCGCGCTCACCGCATCGGACAAGAGCAGGTCGTGTTCGTCTACAAGCTGGTGGTCGAGGGCAGTATCGAGGAACGCATGCTGGAGCTGCAAGTTCGCAAAGCGGCCTTGGCCGAAGGCGTGCTGGGTAGCGATGCTGCGCTGGCACCCAAATTCAGTACGGAGGATCTGCAATTCCTGCTAGCGCCGTTGAGTTGATGCTGAAGTGCTCCTCCATGCCCCGTCATTGCCTTGCAATGGACAAGCGTCCGCTTCTCATCCGCTTATGATCCCGCTTTTCATCCGTTTCTCATCCGTTTCTTGCCGGCTGGGAACAGCTCTGTATGTGGAATTGCAAATGGCGGCTATTTAGCTGCCATGATGGGTTCGCCACTTCCAATACCATAAGCTGTCTTCGCCGGGCTCATCTTCTTTCCCACGGCGAGCAGTCCAGTTACCAGGGTTCGGCATATTGGTCACTGACTACTCAAAAACATAACACGAGACACCCTGATGACGGTCGAACGAAGACCGTTTCAGCGGACAAATACAGGAGCAGCTCGATCATGATTGAACAACAACTCCAGCCCGCAGTGGGCCTGGACGCGCCTATCGCCGTCGGCGTAGGTAAACTCGACGAATACTTTCAGATTACCGCACGCGGCAGTACGCAACGCCGTGAAGTTATTGCCGGTATCACCACTTTCCTGGCGATGGTTTATTCCGTTTTCGTTGTGCCCGGCATGTTGGGTCAGGCCGGTTTCGATGTCAGTGCGGTGTTCGTTGCCGTATGTCTGACCACAGCTTTTGGTTCGCTGTTGATGGGTTTGTGGGCACGTTTGCCGATCGCGGTAGGCTGTGCGATTTCGCTGACCGCTTTCACTGCCTTCGGACTGGTGCTCGGCAAAGGTTTGTCGCCAGCCGTGGCGCTAGGCGCGGTGTTCCTGATGGGCCTGGTCTTCACCGCTATTTCGGTTACCGGCGTGCGTTCCTGGATCCTGCAAAACCTGCCTGCCGGCGTGGCGCACGGCACTGGCGTCGGCATCGGTCTGTTCCTGCTGCTGATCGCGTCGAACGGCGTAGGGCTGGTGGTAAAAAATGCGGGTCCTGGCTTGCCAGTGGCGCTCGGCCATATCACCGCGTTTCCGGTGGTGATGAGCGTACTCGGCCTGGCTGCCATCTTCGGTCTTGAGCATCGCCGCGTACCGGGTGGAATTCTGCTCGTAGTTGTCACCTTATCGGCCATCGGCCTGATGTTCGATCCGGCGGTCAAATTCACCGGCGTGTTTGCCTTGCCGGCGCTGAGCGCTCCTGGTCACGCCTCATTGATCGGCGCGATGGATATCAAGGGTGCGCTGAGCATGGCTGTGCTGCCGAGTGTGCTGGCGTTGGTGATGACAGCGGTATTCGATGCCACCGGTACGATCCGGGCGGTAGCCGGTCAGGCGGGGCAAGTCAATGACAAAGGCTACATTCACAATGGCGGCCGCGCGCTGACATCCGATTCGCTCAGTTCGATTTTCGCAGGCCTGGTCGGTGGCGCACCTGCTGCCGCTTACATTGAATCGACGGTAGGTACAGCTGCCGGCGCCAAGACCGGCCTGACGGCAGTCGTAGTCGGCCTGCTCTTTCTCGGTGTAATCTTCTTTTCGCCGTTGGCCGGCCTGGTGCCTTCCTACGCGACGGCTCCGGCGCTGATGTATGTCGGCTTGCTGATGCTTGGCAGCGTGAGCCGCATGCATATGGAAGATAAGGTCGATGCATTGTCCGGTCTGGTATGCGCCGTGTTCATCGTGCTGACCTGCAATATCGTGACGGGCATCATGCTGGGCTTCTGTACGCTGGTGATCGGTCGTGTTGTCGGTGGCGAATATCGGAAACTGAACGTAGGTACGGTTGCCATTGCCATCGCACTGGTGGTTTTCTACGCAGGCGGTTGGGCGATTTGAAGCGTTGATTGCGATTGACGCACAAACCTGAGTTCCTCGGCTTTTTGAGTCTCCTTGAATGGTCGATTTGCGGCGGCGCCTTAGGGCGCCGCCTTTTTGTTTTTGGATTACAGGTTCTTGACGGGCGGTATTTTTACAATCTTGACGACCAGGCAATGTTGTAACGGGTTGTAAGAGCGGTCAACGATACTCTTGCCGCAGTCGTTTATCGCTCAGGCCCCCAGGAATCACCGGGGTAATCAAGATAACGTAAAGGAATACAAATGAATAAATTACTTGCTACTCTGATCGCTAGCTTGTTCGCTACTTCTGTTTTCGCGCAAGCTACAGCGCCGGCTACACCGGCAGTCCCGGCCACACCAACCACCAAAGCTGAAGCAAAAGAAACCAAAGCTGACGCCAAGGCAGATGCAAAGGAAATGAAAACTGACGCAAAGGCAGATGCGAAAGCAGGCGACGCGCAAGCCGACGCCGACGCAAAGAAAGCAAAGGCTCACCACAAGGCTGTAAAAGCGAAAGCCAAAGCTAAGGCGGAGGCAACCGAAGACAAGGCGGATGCGAAAGAAGCCGCACCTAAGTAATCAAGTCATTTAGTAGAAAAAGAAGACAGGCAGGCCCTGTCTTCTTTTTCATTTTTCGTACCGGCAAGGTCAATTCCGCCCAGCGAATAGGGAAAAATAATGAAAAAATCTATCACAGCCATATGTTTGATATCCGGTTTGTTTATGGCCGGAGCGGGCTCTTATGCCATGGCGCAAGAAACGCACACCGCGCACCCTGCGGCACAGGGGAGCGCGGAGGGATCGCACAGCCCTACGAAGGATCCGGTCGTTGCAACACAAAAACGCCTGGTTGAACTGAAACAGAAGCTGAACCTGAAGCCATCCCAACAAACGGCATGGGACACGTTCTCGAATGCGATGACCGCTCAGGCCAGAGCGCAAGCGCAATCCAGGGAAAAAATGAAAGACACCCTCGGCCGCGACTACGAAAATATGTCGACGCCTGAGAAAATGGAAAAGATGGCCGCCATGATGCGCGCCCATGCCGACAGCCTCAGCAAGACCGCTGCGGACACCAAGATTTTTTATAACGGTTTGAGCGCAGAGCAAAAGACAATCTTCGATCTCTTCGAGAAGAACGCATGGGATCGCAAAATGATGGAGCACATGCATCATGACAAGCATTAAGTAAGCATTGGCTTTCCCGGGAGTAGCCGTTACGTCGGCACTTCGGAATAGCCTGTACGGCCTGGCGGATTGGCCGCTGTCAACCGAATATTCCCGGCCGCGTTTTAGGTCATACCGCTGCTGACGCGGAAAGTGAAATCCAACCATTCGAAGGATTGAAAATGAAAAAGCTACTTGGCATTGCTGCACTCATCCTGGCGTTTACGCCACTCGCACAGGCAGAGGGACTGCCCGGTCATGAAGACGCACGTAACGATCGGCGAATGGAGTCCTATGACCGTGGCGCCATGGAACATCACGATCATGACCGTGCGAAGCACATGCGTCATGCACCGCATCATGCGAAGCCCCGTCACCACGAAGATCACAAAATGTAGTTTGCCGCAAGGGTAGCGGCCGGAAACGGGTTCGTAATCTACGCGTCGCTGCTCTCAGGTATGCAGCCTGGCGGCCGACGTGGTTTTCCGCTGGCAAAAACTGAGGCATGCAATCGCAGCAGTGGGCCCAGGATCGGCCGCAGTTGCCGAGACGTAGCGCCAGGGCCGCTATCATGATGGCGGCATGCATCATTTTGGTGAATGATATTGGGCATGAAGCTTGCTTGCCGTGAACATGCACTGTCTTGATCACGGGAGAAAAGCATGATGAATAGAAGACGTTTTATTGGCCGGACGCTGGTTATTGCGGGTGGCGTGGGGCTGCTTTCCTACGCGGTGGCACAAGTTCTCAACATCAACGACGCCATCAACAAATCGGGACGACAAAGGATGTTGTCGCAGCGCCTGGCCAAGGCTTATCTGCAACTGGGGCAAGCCATTGATGTCGAGCATTCCAAAAAAATTCTGGATACTTCCCTCAGCCTGTTTGATCGCCAGTTGGTCGAACTTCGCACTTTTGCTCCGACTGCCGAGAATAAACTGGTACTGGCCGAGATGGAAAAAGCCTGGCTCGGTTACAAGCAGGCACTGATGGGGAAAACACCGAATCAGCAAGATGCCAGGAACGTCATGGTCATCAATGAAGAGCTACTGACGCTGGCGCAAACCGCTACCGTACAACTGGAAAAATATTCCGGCAGTGCAAGCGGGCAATTGGTGAACATCTCGGGTCGTCAACGCATGCTGTCGCAAAGAATGGCCAAGTTTTATCAGGCACTGCAATGGGGCGTGGCGCCCGCCGATGCCGTGAGCAAGCTGGAACTGGCGCGCAAGGAATTTATCGCCGGCATGCAGACCCTGAACAATGCGCCCGCCAACACGGCAAGAATCCGCGACGACCTGGCACTGGCGCAACAGCAATGGATGTTTTTTGACAATGCGCTGCGCCAAAGCGGAGACCCGAGAAATCGCCAGCAATATGCCAGCAATGTTGCTACCACCAGCGAGCGCATCCTGGAGGTGATGGATGGCGTTACCGGCTTGTATCAGCAGCTTGCCTGATTGCCTCAGACTTGAACGCTATTCAGCTTTGCATGCCGCCAGCTACCGGAGCGTGGCCGACAACGGATCAGCGCAGGCTGCCGAACCGGTATTGTCGCAGACACGATCGCGTCCGCTGGCTTTGGCGGTGTAAAGCGCCTTGTCCGCAGCCTGTATCAGTTCCAGCGGCTTATTCTGGTGCCGCACAGGGACAAACGCGTCGACGCCGGCGCTGATCGTGACCACGCCGGCCGGGTTGCCGACATGTTCGATTCCCAGATTGTGTATCGCCACGCGGATTTTTTCGGCAATCGCCATCGCTCCGCTCGCGTCAGTACCGGGAAGCAGCACGCCAAGCTCTTCGCCGCCGTAGCGAGCGGCTACATCCCCCGGCCGATTTTGACTGCTTTGGACGACCTGACTGATCTTGCGTAAACATTCGTCGCCGGCCACGTGACCGTAGATGTCGTTATATTGTTTGAAGCAGTCGACGTCGATCATTACCAGGGCCAGTGAACTTGCGCTGCGTATCGCACGACTAAACTCCTTGTCCAGCGCAATGTCGAAGTGACGACGATTCGCCAGCCCGGTGAGACCGTCTTGCAGCGACAGCCTTTCAAGTGTCTGGTTGAGTGTCTCCAGGGCATCGCGAGTCCGAACGATTTCTGCTTCGGCATCCAGGCGTCGCTTGATTTGACCAACCAGATGAAATCCTAGCAGGCTCAGTACAACGAGCAGGATCGCCACGCCGGCTGAATGCAGATAAGTGTCTGCCAGCCAGGCGGCGAGAATTTCCTTCTCTGACAACGCTGCAGCGACGAATAGGGGGTATTGCTCCAGATGGCGAAAGCTGTTCAGCCGTTTCACCCCGTCCTGCGCCGAGGTGATGGAAACTGTGCCGGCTGCCGTCTTGGCTACGTTGTCACGAAACAGGACGGTGTCTACCATGTTTTTTCCGACGGAATCCTTCAAAAGCGGACTGCGGGTCAGCATGACGCCAGTGTCTAAACCCAGCACGATCGCACCGTGACGGCCAATATTGAAGCTATCGTAGAATTTATTGAAATAATCCATGCTGATCGTTGCCAGTGCGACACCGGCGAAACTGCCATCGGCATGGTTGATTCTGCGCGACAAGGTGATGATCCAGGCGCCCGTCGAGCGGCTGCGTATGGGTAGGCCAATATATGGTTTCCGATCAAGATGGGTGCGGTGATAAACAAAATAATCCCGATCTGAATTATTCACGTTGGTTGGCATCGATGGCTGTGCATTGACGAGCCAGCGGCCGTTTTCGTCATAGACGAATATGCCGTTGAGCTGGGGCAATTCGGCGACCCGCAGCATCAGCAACGCATGTAGCCGCTTTAGGGCGGCGCGACTGGTGCCGTCCGTTTGTGCGCGTTCGACGAGACCCACAAGGGTGGTGTCGGCCTCTTTGATCGTATCGTCGGCATGCTGGGCTATTGCACGCGCCATGTTGACCGTGGAAATTTCCATTTCGTGCAACTGTATTTGACGTGCCGTCCAGCTGCGCCATCCATCAATGAAAACAAGCGAGAGGCAAACGAGAATCACGAAAATCACACCCAGCAACGTAATCGGTATCTGTTTAGTCGTTAATCCAGCTTTGCGTGCCGGTATGTCGAGGAGACCGCTCATAGGTTTTTCGGGCGTAATTACTACAAATTCGGAGGTTGGCGAGATTGGGGGACTTGGATTAGTCGCGGCATCCAATCAGTATTTTCTTATGGAAACTATTTTTGATTATAGGGCAGCATAGATCAATGCCAGCCGTTAATTGTTAATTTACTTGAACGAATATGCCCAAGCCTGCCGGCTCGCATGCAACTATCGGCAGAGTTCATAATCTGATGTCCATGACGACATCGCGCAAGGAGTGACCATGCATACGCCCCAAGAGCCGCCCCCAGACGAAGTGCCCCCCAGTAAGCCTGTCCCGGAGACGCCACCGCCGGTCGAAGAGCCAATTCCCGGTGGAATACCGCATCCCATTCAAGAGCCGCTTCCTGAGACAGATCCGCTGTAGAGAATCCATTGACCCACATCCTTCCCGGCTGTAGGCGGGCTTGCATTGGCCGAGCGATGCGTATGGGGTTAAGTCGAATGTCTTCGGGTAGTCCATCAGCAGGTTGACTATGGGGTCGAACAGGTATCCGCAGCGGGTTTGGGACATGGTAGGATTCTCCCCAAAATCGCAAGGGCGGAACGGTGGAAATAAAGAAAAGTTTGGCAATCGGAATACTCTGCCTGGTAGCGGTCAGCACCATCTTGACGCTTATATTTTTCGAGAACAACCGTGAAAATAGCCTGGCTTGGGCGCAGGCGCTCGGCAGCATCGGCGCGATATCGGCCGCGGTGTGGGTTGCTTTCGATCAGATCAAAAGGAGCAAAGAGCGCGATGCATCCAAGGAAAGAAATGAGATAAACAGCGTTCTGCAATGTCTGCGCGATGAAATAGCGGTGATGAGCGAAGGACTTGCGAGTCACGTTGGCGACGTGCTCGATGACAGCGCGGATGGCAAACTATTTCGGTACCAATGGTATCCCGCTGAAAGGCAATTTACGGCCTTTGACGCTTGCGTCGGCCAGGTCGGCAAACTTCCGGATGAGGCGCTGCGTAGAAATATCATTGGAACTTATGCCCAGGCGCGTGGATTGATTCTGACCGTCAAAATGAATGCCTTTCTGCTTGAGGAAGCGGCGGCTGCGAAGGTCAGATTTAATGCCAATCAGTCAGATTTTGATGAATCTCTGATCGCCGGCTACGATCTGAGCTTGCAAGACTACAGAGAAAAGTTAAGGCGCATGCATACAGATACCGATGCAAGTATCCGGAATCTTATCAGCGCACTTGACCGGTGTCTGATCGAAAATATGAAGTGAACCATAGGCAGATTTCGGCGTCGAATTGAATGTTGCCGATTATTGTGGAGTCTGCTATGAAACGTCTCACTATTTTGCTTACCCTGGCTGTGTTACTCGGCGGATGTGTGGTGTGGCCGTATGGCCCGGGACGGGACGGAGGCTATGGTCATGGCGGCGATTGGCATGACCATGACAGGGGCGATCGACATGAAGGTGGCGGCGAACGTCACAACGAAGGTGGCTACCATTAGACTTTGTCGGAGCGGACGCTGACTTGCCGGAACCGGAACCGGAATCGGCTCCGGCGGAAATGCGCGTTACTCGTGCGGTTGAAGCAATGGGAACCGATTGTCTCCTAAGCCGACACCTTGAAGTATCGCTATCGCGCGAGAGATCGCTTCCTTTTGAATTTCCACCAGGCTTCGATCCCCAGCTGTTACAAGGACAGATATTTGAACAGATTCCGGATCTGTCTGCGTCGGTAGCTCGTAGCGCACATCGACTCGCAACTGCGACTCCTTGAGCGGATCCGAGTTACGCATCAGTGTGACCTGCAGGGTGGCAAAATTTGTGGTGATTTTGTTTTCCATGCGTACCTCTTTCAAGGGTAGTTAAGAAGCCGGGAGTTCTTGATTGTGTCGTGACTAGTGTACGCTCCCTGACTCACAGTGATGTATCGATTATTTGCCTTGAGAGAAGTCTGTATAGCCAAAAACCAAGCTGTAATGAAAAGCGGCTCACATCGATGTGAGCCGCTTTTGTTCGGTGAACCAAATAATTCCGGCGCGAGCTACCTGGCCAGGGCAACCGGCTCCGCACGGTCCCAACCACCGCCCAGCGCCCGTATCAAGCCCACCGACGCCACCGCCCGCTGTCCGACACTTTGGCTTTTCGCGCGCTGGGCAGAAAGACTCGAACGCTGCGCATCGATCACTTCAAAATAGCTGGTAGAGCCATTCCGATAGCGTGAATCGGCCAGTCGGGCGGCGAGTTGGGCCGAATTCACCGCATCCTCTTGAAAACGAATCTGATTATCCAGCGTGCGCAGGGCGCTCAGATTGTCTTCAACGTCCTGGAAGCCGACCAGCACCTGTTGCCGGTAATTGGCCACCACCGATTCGTAGCTGGCATCGGCACGTGCCAGATTGGCCTTGTTGCGCCCGCCGTCCAGCAACGGCAGATTCAGCATCGTGCCGACCAGCGGCCCCAGCAGCCAGCTGCGGCTCGACCACTGAAACAGGTTGTGCAGCGCGCTCGACTCAAACCCGCCGGATCCGGTCAATACCAGGCTCGGGAAGAACGCTGCCTTGGCCACGCCGATGCGGGCGCTGGCGGCAGCCAGTTGACGCTGCGCCTGCGCGATATCCGGCCGCCGCTCCAGCAGATCCGAAGGCAAGCCGGGCGGTACGCTGACGGTGACCGGTTGCAGCGGCGCCACTGCCAGCGTGAACTGGGCCGGGGCACGGCCAAGCAGGATCGCCAGCGCATGGTCGCGCTGGGCGCGATTGCGGCTGACGCCTTCTTGTTCGGCCTGGGTTACCGCCAGCTCGGTCCTGGCCTGCGCCACATCCAGTTCGCTGGTGTCGCCTGCATCATAACGATGCTGGACCAGACGCAAGGCGTCTTGCCGCAGCTTGATCGTTTGTTGCAGTACATCGCGCTCGGAATCGAGCGAGCGGATGGCGAAATACTGCTGCGCCACATCAGCCTGCAAGGCCAGCAAGACCGAGCGATACGCCGCCTCCTGTCCTTCTGCATCCAGACGGGCGGCATGGCTGCTGTCCGACAGGCGGCCGAACAGATCGACTTCGTATGAGGCGTTGAATTGCGCGCGCCACTGCGTCGAGGCGGAAGCGGCATCGCCCTGGCGGGTGGGGCCGAAGCCGGCCCCCAACTGAAATGCGCGGTCGGCATCGGCCAGGCCGGCAGTGGCGCGCGCTTCCTTGACGCGGGCCATGGCCATCGCCAGGGTCGGACTGGATTGTGTCGCTGCGCTAATCAGCTTGCTTAGCTCGGCATCGCCGAACACCGACCACCAGGCGCCGCGATCGGCGGCGTCGGCGGGCTGGGCGACTTTCCAGCTGCCATCCAGCGTTGCCGCCGCTTCCCGATATCGGGTCGGCAGATCGAGGTCGACCTTTTCCGGCGGTTTGGTGGTCGAGCAAGCGGCCAGGACCAGCGCCGCAACCAGCGTGGCGAGCTTTAAATGCAAAGTTTTCATGTTCAGACTCCGTCAATGTGCGCAGCGCTTGCTACGGCTGGCGACGCTGTGGTTGTTGGTGCAGGAGCCGTCTCGACAGGCCGGCCGGCTTGCGGTCTGGCATTGGTCCAGCGGGTCGCCAGGGTGCGCAACAGTACGTAAAAGATCGGTGTCAGGAACAGCCCGAAAGCGGTCACGCCGATCATTCCCGAGAACACCGCGACACCCATCGCATGGCGCATTTCGGCGCCGGCGCCGCTCGATAGAATCAGCGGCACCACACCGGCGATGAAGGCGATCGAGGTCATCAGGATCGGCCGCAGACGCAGGCGGGCAGCTTCGATTGCGGCGGCGTAGATGCTGCGGCCCTGATGTTCCAGTTCACGGGCAAACTCGACAATCAGGATGGCGTTCTTGCACGCCAGGCCAACCAAAACGATGAGACTGATCTGGGTGAAGATATTGTTGTCGCCGCGCGTCAGCCAGACACCGGCGATGGCCGACAGGATGCCCATCGGCACGATCAGCAACACCGCCAGCGGCAGCGCCAGACTTTCGTATTGCGCGGCCAGCACGAAGAACACCAGCAACATCGACAATGGCAGGATGATGAACAGCGTGTCGCCGGCGATCTTGTCCTGATAAGTGATTTCAGTCCATTCGTAACCGATGCCGCGCGGCAGTGTCTCGGCAGCGATACGTTCGACCGCGGCCTGGGCCTGGCCGGTGCTGTAACCCGGCGCCGGTCCGCCATTCACATCCGCCGACGGGAAGGCGTTGTAGCGCATCGCCTGATCGGGGCCGTAGCTCTGCGTCATCTTCAGCAGCGACGACAGCGGCACCATCTCGCCTTTGTCGTTGCGGGCCTTGAGCAAGCCGATATCTTCGGCATGGGCGCGGAACGGTGCATCGGCCTGTACCCGGACCTGGAAAGTACGGCCAAACTTGTTAAAGTCATTCACGTACAAGGACCCCAGATAGATTTGCAAGGTGTCGAATACCGACGGGATCGAGACCCCCAGTTGCTGTGCACGGGTGCGATCGACGTCAGCATACAACTGCGGCACGTTGATCTGGAAGCTGGAGAACATACCGGCCAGTTCCGGGGCTTTTTGCGCTTTCGCCATGAATGCCTGCAAGCCGTTATTCAGTGCTTCGTTACCGAGTGCGGCGCGATCTTCGATCTGCAATTTGAAGCCGCCGATGGTACCCAGTCCCTGCACCGGCGGGGGCGGGAACACGGCAATGAAGGCACCCTGAATCGCGGCAAATTTCTGATTCAGTTGTTGCGCAATCGCAGCGCCGCTCTGATCGGCTGCGCGACGCTCATCAAACGGCTTGAGCGTGGTGAAGACAATCCCGGAGTTCGGGCTGTTGACGAAGCCGTTGATCGACAGGCCGGGGAAGGCCACCGCCGATTCCACGCCCGGTTGCTTCAGCGCGATCTCGGACATCTTGCGCATCACGTCTTCGGTACGGTCCAATGAGGCCGCATCGGGCAACTGGGCGAAACCGACCAGGTATTGCTTGTCCTGCGCCGGGATAAAGCCGTTCGGCACGGTATGAAACAGCAGCACGGTGACGCCGATCAATACCGCATACAAGCCCAGCGCCGCCGTCTTGCGCTTGAGGATGCCGGTCACGCCGCCGCCATACGCGGTCGAGCCGCGCTGGAATATTCGGTTGAAACCGGCAAAGAAACCGCCAAACACGCGATCGATCGCGCGCTGGAAGCCGTCCTTCTTGGCGCCGTGACCTTTCAGCAACAAGGCCGCCAGCGCCGGTGACAAGGTCAGCGAGTTGAACGCGGAAATGACGGTCGAAATCGCAATCGTCAGCGCAAACTGTTTGAAAAATTGTCCGGTCAAACCGCTGACGAAGGCGAGTGGTACGAACACCGCGCACAAGGTCAGTGCAATCGCGACGATCGGTCCCGAGACTTCGCGCATCGCCTTATAGGTTGCCTGTTTGGCGGACAAGCCGCTTTCGATATTGCGTTCGACGTTTTCAACCACGACGATGGCGTCGTCGACCACGATCCCGATTGCCAGCACCAGTCCGAACAGGCTCAGCGCATTGATGGAAAAGCCCAGTCCCAGCATCACCGCGAAGGTACCGATCACCGATACCGGCACCGCCAGCAACGGGATGATCGATGCGCGCCAGGTTTGCAGGAAAATGATGACCACGATCACCACCAGCAGAATCGCTTCCAGCAGCGTATGAATCACCGCCTCGATCGATGCGCGGACGAATTGGGTCGGGTCATACACGATCTTGTAGTCAACCCCTTCCGGCATGTCTTTCTTCAGCTCGGCCATGGTGCGGCGGACGTTGTCGGAGATTTCCAGCGCGTTCGATCCGGGTGCCTGGAAGATGGGAATCGCCACCGCCTGCTTGTTGTCGAGCAGCGAGCGCAGCGCGTATTCGCTGGCGCCGAGTTCGATCCGGGCGACGTCTTTCAGATAAGTCACCACGCCATCCGGCGAGGTGCGAATCACGATGTTGCCAAACTCTTCTTCATTGGCCAGCCGGCCGCGCGCATTCACCGAAATCTGGTAATTGACGCCCGGCACCGACGGCGAGGCCCCAATCACACCGGCGGCGACATTCACGTTTTGCGCGCGGATCGCGTTGACCACGTCGCTGGCGGCGAGTCCGCGTTCAGCGACCTTGCGCGGATCGAGCCAGATCCGCATCGAATAGTCGCCGGAACCAAACAGCGCCACCGAACCGATGCCAGGCAGGCGCGCCAGCCGGTCTTTCACGTTCAGCACCGCATAGTTACGCAGGTAAGCCATGTCGTAGCGGTCGTTGGGCGACAGCAAGTGCACGACCATGGTCAGGTTGGGCGAACTCTTGACCGTGGTGACGCCGAGCCGCTGGACTACGTCCGGCAACCTTGGCAGCGCCTGGTTGACACGGTTCTGCACCAATTGCTGGGCCTGGTCGGGCGACGTGCCGAGCTTGAAAGTAATGGTCAGCGTCAGCAGGCCGTCGGAGGTCGCTTGCGACGACATGTAAAGCATGCCTTCGACGCCGTTGATTTGTTCTTCAATCGGGGTGGCGACGGTTTCGGCAATGGTCTGTGGATTGGCGCCCGGATACTGCGCCTTGACGATCACCGACGGCGGAATCACTTCCGGGTATTCGGAGATCGGCAGATTGAGCATGGCCAGCAGCCCGCCGATCAAAATGATCGCAGATAGCACGCCCGCAAAAATCGGGCGATCGATAAAGAATTTTGAAATATTCATGGTGTTGGGTTCTGCTGGGTATTTGGCGTCGATGCGGTCGATGCGAGTTGGCGTAAGCGCCGGCGCCCTGGTTATTTGGCTAGCGCCACAACCGGTGCCGCCTGCGCGGATGCCGGGTTTTCCCCGCCCATGGCTACCGTCACCGGTGTGACGACGTCGTTCGGGCGAATCCGTTGCAAGCCGTCGACGACGATGCGCTCATCTGTCTTGAGCCCGGAGCGGACGATACGCATGCCATCGACGATCGGGCCCAGCTTGACCGGACGATAAGCGACCTTGTTGTCGGTGCCCAGCACCATCACGTATTTCTTGTCCTGGTCGGTACCGACTGCCTTATCGTCGATCAGCATGGCTGTCTCTGCCGCTGAGCCGCCGGTGCGGACCCTGGCGTACATGCCTGGGGTGAGGGCGCCATTGGGGTTGTCGACGACAGCGCGCACGCGCATCGTGCCGGAAGCGGTATCGAGCCGGTTATCGAAGGACTTGATCTGGCCCTGGTGCGGGTAGCCGTCTTCGCTGGCCAGCCCGATCGAGACCGGCAGCCGGCTGACGCCGGAGTTGCCGACGGCACCGTTGGCGGCGTAACGGATGTAAGTTTGCTCATCCACTTCGAAGTTGACGTAGACCGGCGATACCGACACCACCGTGGTCAAGGCTGGGGAGCTGACCCCGGCGCCGACCAGATTGCCGACGGTGATTTCGGCGCGCGAGACGCGACCGCTGACCGGTGCGGTAATCGCGGTGTATTGCAGGTTCAGGCGTGCGCTCAGCACGGCGGCTTCTGCCGCCTTCAGGCTGGCATCGGCTTCTTGCAGTGCATTGTTGCGCTGGTCTAGTTCGCGCTGTGCCACTGCGTGTTCTTCGATCAGGCGGCTGGTCCGTGCCAGTTCGGTTTTAGCCAGGGACAGTCCCGCCTGCGCGCCGGCCTGGGTGGCAACGGCACGCGCCAGATCGGCCTGATAGGGGCGCGGATCAATCGTGAACAGCAGGTCGCCCTTTTTGACCAGTTGACCTTCCTGGAAGTGGACTGCATCGATCGTGCCGGATACGCGCGGACGTATCTCAACCCGTTCGACGGCCTCTATTCGTCCCGAGAAATCGTCCCATTCGGTAACCGATTTTTGCAGAACTGCGGCGACCGTGACAGACGCGGGGGCGGGTGCCGCGGCTAGCGGTTTCGCGGCCCGGCTGCTGAGGGCAAAACCGCCGGCGGCAGCGATAATCAGAATGCCTACGGCAATGGCAATGGCCTTGCGGGAAAATAATGGTGTGACCGTTTTCATGGGATATCCCTGTGTGGTGATGGCGAGTAGCGCAGTGGAAAGCTGGGTTTTTAAAGGGTGTCGGCGATAAACCGGACGATCGCGTCGGCGGCCGCTGTAAAGTGCGGGCAGTGCTGATCGAGCGGGCCGCTGCCGGCCACCTCAAGGCGACGTACCTGCACGGGAACGCCGGCGGCGATCAGTTTGGCGGCGTATTGTTCGGCTTCGTCGCGCAGCGGGTCGCGTTCCGCCGTGATGATCAGCGTTGGCGCCAGTCCGGCCAGGCGCCTGGAGTGCAGCGGCGCGGCATACGGATGGATCGCATCGCTGGCCGCCGGCAGGTAGTCGGCCCAGGCTTGCCGGCATGGGCAATCGGCGGCTGCGCGCATCGACAGCGTGCTTTGGATGGGATCGAGCATCGGGGTGATAAGAATCTGGCCTTTGAGCTTGCCGCCGCTAGTGGCGGACAGGCCGCGATCGCGCGCCATCATGGCGAGCGCTGCCGCCAGATTGCCGCCGGCCTGATCGCCTGCGACCAGAACCCGGGCGGCATCCGCGCCGAGTTCTGCGGCGTGAGCCCAGGCCCATTGCAGCGCCTCGAAGGCAATTTCCACGGTCGCGGGGAATTGGGTTTTTGGGGCCAACGGATAGTCGACGCAGACGACCACCGCGCTATCGGCCAGCACCTGCGCGATGCTTTGCGCATCTTCCAAGCTGCCGCTATTGAACAGGCCGCCATGAAAATACACGATGAGCGGTGCCGCCGCGCCGCCGGCTCTTTTGCCAAACACGTTCAGCGCGATCTCAGAGGCGCCCGAAGCGGCGCGAAAGGCTGTATGCAAGGCGGCGCTGGAAGCAGGTAATTGTTGCATCATGTCATCCCGCCTGATTAGCGGTAACGCGGTGGAAACTGGTCTTCATTCGGATCTCCTTCGTACAATAGTGAAGCGTTGAGATGAGTATAGGCATCCAATAGGGAAAGATAAATAAGGCAAATTTAGAAACACTGTCTCGATTTATTGGATAATAAGATCCAAGGCTTGGCGGCGAAATATCGGCCGATGAGGTAAATGAAGCCAATTTTTCCACACGCCGTGAAGCCGCAACGTTAGGCTCGGCATCAAGTCAACCAAGATAAATGCGCTAAAATCAGCGGTATTGTCTTCATTTACTGGGTAATCTGATGGATCGCTTTGATACCATGCTGGCGTTCACCCGAGTGGTCGAGTTGACTAGCTTTACCAAGGCGGCCGCGTCGCTGAGCCTGCCAAAGGCTACCGTGTCAGCTCAGGTGCTGGCCCTGGAAAAACGCCTGCGCGTGAAATTGTTGAACCGCACCACGCGCCATGTCAGCGTTACGCCGGACGGCGCGGCCTACTACGAACGCGCCGTCCGTCTGCTCAGTGATCTGGAAGAAACCGAAGCCGCCGTCAGCGACGCCGCGATGGTGCCCAAAGGCAGGCTGCGGGTGGATGTCCCCGGTTCGTTTGGAAGGCGCTTCATCGTGCCCGCGCTGCCTGATTTTTTTGCGCGTTACCCCGAAATCGATCTTGAGGTGGGCTGCACCGACCGCCCGGTCGATCTGCTGCAGGAGGGCATCGATTGCGTTATCCGCGGCGGCGAAATCCTGGATGAGTCTTTGGTTGCGCGACGACTGGGGAATTATCAAGTGTTGACATGCGCCACTCCCGCATACCTTGAAAAAGCCGGCACGCCCATGACACTGGCCGACCTGGAGCGGCACATGCTGGTGAACTTTTTTTCGCCAAAAACAGGGAAGATTTTTCACTTCGAATATGTGAACGATGGGATTCAAACGACGGTGCAAGGGCTGCGGCGCATAGCCTTGAACGATGCAGACGCGTGTATCGAGGCTTGTCTTGCCAGTCTCGGCATCGCTCAGCTACCAACACTTTTGATGCGGGGCTACGTCGCATCAGGACAACTCCGGGTGGTGTTGAGTCAGTACCCAACCCTGGCCCGGCCATTTTACGTTTTATATCCGCAAAACCGGCATTTATCGACCAAGGTACGGGCCTTTGTCGAATGGGCTGCGGCGCTGTTTGCCAGTTGTGAATTTCATCAACCAGAGTGTTTATAGTTCCTTATCCAGTGGCAGCAGCGATAGCATATGGACCTTGATTCTTTGCCAGTCACTGCGCGCCGGTTCGGTGTCGTATTCAACGGCTTTGCCGTCTTCCTGGGTGCGCCACACCAAACCGGGCGCGCTCCCCGTGTCGTGCGGACGCAATGCCGGCATGTAGGAATTGACCGGCTGCACCATGGCTTCAAAACGCGCGGCGATCTGTTGCGCAAGCGCGGGACTGTCAATGATCACGCCAATTTCGGTGTTCAGGTGCATCGAGCGTTGATCGAAATTCATCGAACCGATGAACAGCCGCTGGCGGTCAAACACAAACAGTTTTGCGTGCAGCGAATAATTCCCATAGCGCGAGATGGCCGCCGTTTCGCCGCTGCCTCTGGTGTTGCCCAGCAGCGAGCGGATCTCATAGAGCTCCACGCCGCTCTCAAGCAGCGGCACCCGATAATGCATGTAGCCGGATTGTGCCGCCAACACTGTCGACGATTCCAGCGAGCTGGTCAGGATACGGACACGTACGTTGCGCTGGCGCAGGTCTTTGAACAACTGCATGCCTTCGTGCCCCGGTATCAGGTAGGGCGTGACCATCAGCAATTCGGATTGCACCGCGCCAGCGGCATTCGCCACCGCCCGCTGCATCAATCTGCCGACCATCGCGCCGCTTTCCACCTTCTTCTTGTCGGGGCTGTCGCAGACCACCTCCGCGTGCGCCCAGACCAAGGGCAAGCGGCCGGAGATGATCCCGTTAAACGGCTCGCCGGTGGCCACCCGCTTCACATAGTCGATACCGTCCGCCTTCAGCTGCCTGGTCTGCTGGTGCAATACCGTGCGATGCGCGTTTAAGTCGGCATGGGACGTCTTGCCACCTGAAAGCGCCTGAACCGGGATCGCCAGTGCGCTGTTCCAGTATTCGTCGAAGGTTCCCGAGAGTCGTCGGGAGATAGGGCCGGCGGCAAATACGTCGTCGTCGGCGAACTGCGAATCCGGGTCGATCTGAAAGTATTGATCGCCTATATTGCGCCCGCCTATGAGCGCCATGGCATTGTCCACCACCAGCAATTTATTGTGCATGCGATAGTCGAGCCGGGAAGCGTTGAGCATGAATTCAGTGGCGCGAAACAGCGTAGTGTGGCCGCGATACGCGAAGGGATTGAAGATGCGAATGTCGATGGAAGCGTGCGCTTCCAGCGCGCTAAGCTGCTCGTCGCCGGCCACCGTTTCGCCATCGTCGATCAGCACCCGCACCCGCACCCCGCGATCGGCCGCATGCAATACCGCGTCGGTCAGCAGCCGGCCGGTTTCGTCCCCGCGAAAAATGAAATATTGCAGGTCGAGTGTGCGTTCTGCGGCATTGATCATTTGCATGCGCAGCAGGAACCCGTCGGCGCCCACCGGAACGATGCGAAATCCGGAGTTGCCGTCATGTTCGCGCGCCGCAGTTTCAAACTGGCGGCCAAGCCGGGTCTGCTCCGGATGCGCCAGCGCCGAGGAAGCAGTTTTTGGAAAAGCGGAACCCGGCGGCAGCGACGCGCAACCGCTGAGTAGCGCGACCAGCAGCACGGCAAGCGAAAAGTGGAACCGACCCATCATCATCTTGCTCCAGCGAAGTTGTCTCATCGTTTGAGCCTTCATTTGGTTAGTGACGCCACGCCGGGCCGCTTAAAAACGGATCGTGAAATACGTATACGAAGTCGGTTCGGAAAAGATGCAGGTTCTTGGTTCCAGGTTCTGTGGGCTAACCGTCGGCGCCGATCCAATTCTGACACATATGCCTAGGAGCCTGTCGGACTTGGGGAATCGAAGCGAAAAAATAGCTGGGCGAGGACAGATTTTGCCGGATTCGAAGTGTCAATAGCGAGCTATTGACCGAGAAGGCGGTGAAATATGGACCGTCCAGATATTTTTGCAGCCGATTACTCCCAAGTCCGACAGGCTCCTCGTAGAGTGTAACGGGTTGTAATAGCGGTCAACGTTACTCTTGCGCCGGTCGTTTATAGCGCAAGTCCTCAAGAATCACTTGAGAAAATCAAGATAACGTAAAGGAATACAAATGAATAAATTACTCGCTACTCTGATCGCCGGCCTGTTCGCTACTTCTGTTTTCGCTCAAGCTGCTGCACCGGCTGCTCCGGCAACGCCAACCGCACTCAGCGCCAAAGTTGCTAAAGCCGATGCGAAGGAAACGAAGGTTGACGTCAAAGCCGATGCAAAGGAATTGAAAACCGATGCAAAAGTCGATGCAAAAGTAGCGGACGTTCAATCCGACGCCAAGGCAACAAAAGCGAAGGCGCACCATAAGGCTGTAAAAGCCAAGGCGAAAGCGAAAGCGGACGCTACCGAAGTCAAGGTGGATGCGACAGTGCCCGCACCTAAGTAATCAAGTCATTTAGTAGAAAAAGAAGACAGGCTGGCCCTGTCTTTTTTATTTGTGCGCCCGGCAGGGCGTGCTTACTTGGAGGTGGAAGTCCTCTACTCGCCCGACAAGGGGAAGAGTTAGCTGAAGGCAAGGGTGTCGCGGGCGACTGCGAATCTGGAGGAAGCCGAAGGCAAAGCGCTGGCCTGACGAACAGGAAGCGGATATGAGGCGGCGTAGCCGGGTGAGATGTCAAATATCATCAAAGCCCGATACTTGTCCGGAAGGCTATGACGTAGATCCGACAGGCATAAGCGTGAAGGTAGGTGCGCAATACCCGGGGAGATCTGCATGCGTGCCTAGTGCTACCGACATCGAGAGGTGTTGGGATGCGTATGCAGAAGTCAGCAGAGGGCATAGTAGGTCGAGGACGAGGCGGCGAGCCGGAGAGAGCCATGACTGAAGGCCTGAACATTGAACAACGCGATTAGGACATCCGACCTCGATGCAAATCGATGACGCAACAAGGCAGGCAACTGCGCCCGACACGGAGAGAGACGAACGGATTTCGTCGATGGCCGGGTCGGGTGCCGAGGTTGGCACGGCGGCGGATGGGCAAACGAAAGCGGAAGGACTGCGGCAGATGGACGTCGTGGTCGAACGTCACAACCTGTGGCGAGCGTATGAGCGGGTCATGCAGAACAAGGGTGCAGCGGGAGTCGATGGACTCACTGTGTTCGAATTCAAGGCGTGGCTGCAACAGCACTGGCCAAGCGTCAAGACAGCGCTACTGGCAGGCAACTATATACCGGCGGCGATCCGCAAAGTGGAGATACCCAAGCCCAACGGCGGGGTACGCACACTGGGCATCCCGACGGTGTTGGATCGCCTGATCCAGCAAGCGCTGTTGCAAGTCCTGCAACCAGAGTTCGAACCTGAATTCTCCGAACATAGCTATGGGTTCCGACCGGGCCGCAATGCATGGCAAGCGGTGCAACGAGCGCAAGGTTATATCAAGGAAGGCCGCCGCTGGGTGGTCGACCTCGACTTGGAGAAATTCTTCGACCGGGTGAACCACGACATTCTGATGTCGCGGATAGCCAGGAAAGTCAAAGATGAACGGGTATTGAAACTGATCCGTCGTTATCTGGAAGCGGGCATGATGTCGGCAGGGATCGTCAGCGCGAGGACGGAAGGTACGCCGCAGGGCGGCCCGCTGTCACCGTTGTTGTCGAACATCCTGCTGACGGACTTGGACCGCGAACTGGAGCGGCGGGAACACCGGTTCTGCCGTTACGCCGATGACTGCAACATTTACGTCAAAAGCGAAGCGGCAGGACGGCATGCGATGGCTGCGATTACCGGCTATCTGGAGAAGAAATTAAAACTTCAGGTCAACCGGGACAAGAGCGCCGTCGCACGGCCCTGGCAGCGGAAGTTTCTAGGTTACAGCGTCACTTGGCATAAGCAAGTCCGTCTTAAAATCGCCGATAGCAGTCTGAAGCGATTGAAAGACAGGGTGCGTGAAATCGTGGTCGGGAACGCCTCGCGCAATCTCGGCGAAACGATCGCAGCGCTCAACCCGGTGCTGCGTGGCTGGACATCGTACTTCCGCCTGACAGAGGTAAAAGGTGTGTTGGAGGAATTGGACGGATGGATTCGGCGCAAACTGCGCTGCCTGCTATGGCGGCAATGGAAGCGACCGTCCACCCGTAACAAGAAGCTGCAAGCCCAAGGTTTGGATAAGACGCGCGCATGGAAGTCGGCAAGCAACGGACGCGGCCACTGGTGGAACGCCGGAGCGAGTCATATGAACGCGGCGTATCCTAAACGCTTCTTTGATGTATTAGGGTTGGTTTCGCTGCTGGACACCCAGCGGCGCTTCCAGCGTGTTGAATGAACCGCCGTATGCGGAACCGCATGTACGGTGGTGTGAGAAGGCGACGGGGGTAATCCCGTCCCTTACTCGATCAGTACATAGCAAAGCGTCGTGTATCAAACAACGAAATATTTGATAGGTTAATTTTTCTATCGAAGAAATATCTTGTTACGGCAGTTACCAAGGCAGGGTAGTGGCGCAAGCCGATTCGGCGTTTAATAGACTTACACCCAAGGAGAAACAATCATGAAAAAATATCTCGGCATTGCTGCAGGATTGATCGCAAGTACCGCATTAATGATGGCCGCAAGCCCTGCGATGGCGCACGTGGATGTCGGCGTGAATATTGGCCTGCCAGGCGTATATGTTGCGCCGGCACCGGTCTATGTTCAACCGCGTCCGGTGTATGTGCAGGCGGAACGGGAGCAAGACTGGCGTGAGCGTCACGTAAGAGCGCGTCAATGGCAAGAGCAGCGGTCGCACGAGCGCCATGATGAACGTCGTGACCATGATCGTGAAGACCACCATGAAAACGGTGGCCATGACCATTAATTAAACGCCCGTTCCATCCATTGGCGTCTGTTTATTCAGCATGTCAGCCGATGGTCGCCAGCAGCGTTACATATCATGCCGCTGCCAATGCGGATTGTGAAATCCCATCATTCGAAGGATTGAAAAATGAAAAAGCTACTTAGCATTGCTGCACTCTTGCTGGCATTCACACCTCTCGTCCAAGCGCACGACCGTGGACCCATGGAACGTCACGATCATTATCGTCACCACTTTCATCATGATCATGATCGCTATCGTCATCACGCATGGCATCATCATTATCGTTGATCACAAAATGTCGTTAGCGGCAAGCGCACCGGTCGGACTTGCGTTCGTAATATACCAGTCGGTGCGCTCAAGTGGGTAGTGACAGCCGAGGGACCGACGTAGATTTTTCGCCGGCCCGACATGAGCCAGTTGACGGAAGTGAAGAAGGAAATTAATCTCTGCATTTCAGCGACTTGCCAGAAATGCCCTCCATGGTTCAAAGTATTTTTCCTGCCAGCCTTTTACAACGCCGTCGTAATCCTGATCCGGAACATCCAGATGCACCAGGTCAATTCTTCCATTTTCCCCTTCCTGATGGAAGGACAAGATCAAGGTCGAATCCTGATCTGCCGATGCGAACGCAGGTGAACGCCACGTTTGGATGATGAGCCTTGGGCTGGCGACTTGCAGAATCGTACCGCTCAACACTCCCCCAAACGCCTCAAATTTCGCACCGGGTTCGGCTCCGATGACGACGGGAAGCCCGGTGATGGCCTGGTGCGAAACGGGGTCCAGATACATGCTGAAAAGTTCTTCGGCCGAAGCTGGCAATACAACCGTCTGATAAATAACATTTCGCATTTCGATTACCTCTTTTTCGGCACCGCACAATCGGGTGCCATTCAATGTAAAATTCACAACAATCTACGCAGATTCAGTTGTATGATATTTCCAGATAAGCGGCAGTCGGATTTCGGTTGGAGATGCGTGGCGAGGATCGCAAGAGGTCTGGAGATTTCCCTCAAGCAACGTGATTTCCTTAGAGGCATAGGGCATGTTGGCGACGAAGAAAATCCTGATTTTATCGGCTGTCCTGGTGGCGGTGCCGCCCGCTCGCGCCGACATAAATACGTTCGCTGATCCGCTCTTTCTCGTTGCTCCGGAACTGCCGCACGACGCGCCGCTTCGTTTCGAAGACTTGGGCACAGGATGGATAGAGCCGGGTGTCAGACGGATTGCCTTTGAGCCCTTATTCAAAAGCGAAGTCCAGGATGCTCAAGGAAAAAATGTGCGCTTTGGGGGCGATCCTCTCGTCTGGTTGCACTTGGACGCAACCGGACAACGCCCATCGCTTGCGTATCGATTCACCGACAACGGCGTCATGCACGTCCGCGGATCAAGGCACGGTGCATTGATCAACGTGACCTGGAGCTACTAATCATCCCGCCTGGCCAGAGTCAATTTGCACGTTGGATATTTTGACTGCCGGATCGCGTCTGAGATACGTTATTGAAGATCGATTTCACGCGCCTTGACGTAAATATCGCCAGATAGTTTTCGATTTTTGCGTGTCCTTTTAGATGCATCAGGACATCTTCATACAGAGGCGTAATCTCTTGTACCGGTCGATCTAGTTCCTGAGCAAGTATTTTAATGTACCGGAGATGCCACAATTGATCCTGGGTATCGCTATACAACGATTTAGTCAGCATTCAAAATCTCCCAAGGAGGATTGCTTTCGGCATTCATCGTGACGCTCACGGCAAATCTGGCATGCCGATGCTTCATATGGGGGCTATCAAGCCGCCGGTACAAGTTCTTAGGCGGCTGCCTTAAGTTGGGGGAGTAATCGTCATGGCTAACAAAAAAGCCCATGAAATCGGGGTGAACGAGGATTGAGAATAGCCCGACTCGGATCTGCCAAAGCTGATCTAGAACAAATATGCCTGATATTGCCGGTCATTTATTAAAATGAAATGCAACTTTTCTTGACCTCCCGTTCCCTGACAGCCAAGTTGGTGCGGGAGAGGTTGGCCCGCAGGGAGTAGGGCGAAAACGCCACGCAGCATGCCCATGCAAACGAAATTTTTAGAGAGAACTGTTGTTCGAGCATGTATCCTTCTGCGTGATCGCAGAGCGTAGTCGACGTGGAATCGCGGCGAATAGTCCACTTTACATGTCGTAATTGATACGCGGCAATCTTGGAAGAAATCGAACAATGCGGGGGAGAGAAATGAGTACTGAGGATATAAAGGTTTGTCCCGTATGCGGAGAGACGATCAAGCAGGCAGCAATCAGGTGCCGCTTTTGCAATACCGATTTATTGGCCTTTAAAGCAGGCCAGGAGGCCGGAATTGAAAAGACCCTGTATTCAGGCCATCCGACGGTCATCTACAGTGCGTGGCAGTGGATACCAGTCGTTCTCACCGTGGGGATTGCGTACCTGTTCTACTGGTTCACCAGTATCGGGATCACCTACCAGATCACAACCCAAAGAATCAAGATAGAACGCGGAGTTCTGTCCAAAACCAAGGACAGTGTTGAGTTATTCACGATCGAGCATTTTGATCTGCATAAGCCGCTGGGAATGCGGCTGGCGGGGCACTGCATTCTACGACTTCGGTCATCTGATACCAATTTCCAGGCCGTATCAATCTACGGCATCCAGAACCTTGAATCACTGGCTGATACGCTACGCGAATGCTCGTTACGTGAGAGGACAAGGCGGCGCATTACTTCGATAATTCAGCCGTAATATTGGTTGGCTGCGTGTCCTTAAGGACCGTTGCAGTACGACTTAGCATCCGATTTTTGGAACTCGATCCAATGTTGAGAATGACCAACAATCAATTCGCTGCGTTATTCCAAGGCTTGCTTGGCATTGCCATGGCGTGCTGCTGCATGCTGGGCGTTGCGGCCGATCTGGAATTGGTGCCGGTGCGTGTCGCTCCCGGCGTGTATGTCGTGTATGGCGACCTCAAGGCGGCCAGCTACGACAACGACGCGCTGACAGTCAACCTCGGCTTTGTCGCCACCTCGGCCGGAGTTGTGGTCATCGACAGCGGTCCCTCTTATCGGGTCGCCCAGATGCTGCATCGAGCGATCCAGAAAGTCACCGGCTACCCGATCAAATACGTCATCAACACAGGTCCCGACCCGGCGCGCTGGCTCGGCAACAGCTACTTCAAGAAGCTTGGTGTGCCCCTGCTGGCCCATGAGGAAGCCCGCAAACTCATGGAAACGCGCGGCGCCGACCAGCTCAAGGCCATGCAGGCTCTGCTCCAGGACAAGGCCCATGGCACCGAACTCGCGCTGCCACGCGGTTTTTCCAATGACACACAAGAGATACGCTTCAGCGACAGTCTGCTGCAATTATTGTATTTCGGCCCTGCGCAAAGTTCCGGCAACATCGCCGTCTGGCTGCCGCGAGAGGAAATCGCGTTCGCTGGCGCCATCATGCAGTCCGATGCCTTGCTCGCGCTCAGCGCCGACAGCCGTCTTGCCAACTGGATTGCTGCCTACGATAGCCTTGCCAGCCTGCACCCGCGCCAGATAGTGCCCGGCCGCGGCACGCTCGGCAACCTGGCGCGCATGGACGCCGACACGCGCGCCTACCTCACAATATTGCGCGCCGAGATCGACCAAGCCGCGCAGCGTGGCGCGACCAATGCCGACATCATTTCTCAGACTCAGAAATCGACGGAACTTACCGCGTTCAAGCGGCTAGAGGGCTACGCCGAGTTGGCGCCTGCAAATGTTTTACAGGCTTTGCGGGAGAGGGATGGGCTGCGTTGATACTCAACCGGCTTGCGATATCCAGAAGGCGCTGCTCTGGTCTTGCCAGGGAAGCAACCCGGCTGACTGGGATGCAATCCCAGCCAGGCGTCCCCCTCAGCCGTCAATACCATGGGATTCAAGGGGATTCATGTAATTGCCCTTTTTGTTGCGGGGCGGCTTGACATACAAATTTTTTCAGATATATTGACACTTGTCAGTGGCCTTACCACTTGATAGCTTGATTATATAAATTATTTGCAATGCGTTTATTTCACCCCATCAGCGGCACCCGGTTATATCTCACATGATCGCCGTTCAGTTAGAAGTTGGTCCGTGATCCAGTTGATGGACCGGGCTAGCCGACATTCCGTAAAAATCGTCAGCAAGAAATACAACTATCGGAAAGATAGTCAACCAGAGTTATTGGAGACATAAATGGAGAAGAAGGCCTCTCTCGACAATCGATCGGCTGTACAAGAGTCGAAGTCGAAAATGAAAAAAATAGCCATCGCGAGCGTGATTGGAACAACGGTCGAATGGTACGACTTGTTCGTATTCGCCACGGCTTCCGCGCTGGTGTTCAACAAGATATTTTTCCCCAGTTTCAACCCGCTGGTAGGGACGCTGCTTGCGTTCGGTACCTTCGCTTCGGCGTATCTGGCCCGCATCGTGGGCGCTGCCGTGTTCGGTCACTTCGGAGACCGGCTGGGGCGCAAATCGATGCTCCTTATATCGCTACTGACAATGGGTATTGCCACTTTCTCGATAGGCTTGCTGCCGAACTATGCATCCATCGGGATCTGGTCACCGATCCTGCTGCTCACCTTGCGCGTCATCCAGGGATTGGCCCTGGGCGGGGAGTGGGGCGGCGCTGTGTTGATGGCTGTTGAACACGCGCCCCGTGAACAGCGCGGCCTATATGGCTCATTGGTGCAAATCGGTGTTCCGGCCGGGACACTTGTCGCCAATCTGGTATTCCTGTTTTGCACCCTGGTGTTCTCCAGTGAAGATATGCTCGCCTGGGGCTGGCGCATTCCATTCCTGGCCAGCATCCTGCTGGTCGGAGTCGGCCTGTATATTCGGCTCAATACGTCGGAAACGCCTTCTTTCGAAGCGGTAAAAAAGACCGAAACCCAGGTCAAGCTCCCGATCGCCGAAGTGTTTAAAAAATCCTGGAAAAAAGTCATTCTTGGCGGCATCGCAACCATGTCGACCGGCTCTTCTTTCAACCTGATGGTCGCCTTCGGCCTTACCTACGGCACGCAAACGCTGGGTCTGAGCCGGAATGCAATGCTATTCATCGTGCTGCTCGCATGTTTGCTGTGTATTGTCATGCTTCCGGTTTTTGGGGGACTGTCTGACAGGTTCGGACGCATGCGGGTCATCGTCTGGGGAATCGTCGCTGAAGCCGTCGTTGCATTTCCGTTTTTCTGGTTAATGGATACCAAACAGGTTCTGTTCGCGATACTCGGTTATATGCTGATGATGACCGCGTTCGCAGCGAACTACGGCCCGATCGCCACTTTTCTGGCAGAGCTGTTCGGCACCAAGGTGCGGTATTCCGGTTTATCGATCAGCTATATGCTGTCCGGGCTGTTAGGTAGTGCCGCCACGCCGATCATCACGACCGCGCTGCTGTCCATGACAGGGCATGGATCGTCGGTTGCCTGGTACATGATCGGCTCGGCCCTGCTTTCGCTGGTGGCATTGCTGCTGCTGGCAGAAACGGTAAAAAAAGATATCCCTAGCAGCGTGGAAGAGCGCAGCGAATGCCTCGTTTGAAAGAGAAATGCCCCGTGAACCAGCCTATTGACACGCAACTACTGGAACGCTTGCAGGAAGTGAGCTTTCCCACCCTCGGCCATTTTCTTGAGAATGGTTTTGCCGACCCGAAGATTCGCGCTTTGATCTCCAATGTCAAAGTCGTCGGCCGCGCTGTGACGCTGCTTCTTGCGGACGCCGACGCCATTGCCGTCAATCGCGCCTTGCAACAGCTCGGGCCGGGAGATGTCTTGGTCATCGATACGGCAGGAGATCATCGTCATGCGCCGGTTGGCGCTGTGACGGCATGTGCAGCGCAATGTGCCGGCGCCAAAGCAATTATTGTCGATGGCGCGGTCACCGACCTGCTCGAACTCCAGGAGATGCGCTTACCCGTCTTTGCCCGCGGAACCAGTCTTCTGACCACCAAGTTGAAAGACAGCGGGGCGAGTGTCTTGAACGGCGCCATCCACTGCGGCGGCGTTGTCGTGCATCCGGGAGACATCGTTGTTGCCGACGATAACGGGGTGCTGTTTCTGGATGCGGCGACAGCTGCCGCTGTGGTCGAGAAAGCGCTGGCATCTGATCGGGCCGAGCCAAAGCTGCTCGAACGGTTGAAAGCAGGGGAGCCAAGCTGCAAGGTACTGGCACAACAAGTGCCTGACCTGGGTCAGAAGTAAGGAGCTTTACGATGAACAATACGACGAACCGCGCTCACCTGCCACGCCGTCCGCCTTCGCTGCGGCGCGGCTGGATGTTTGTTGCGGGCATGGATACGGCAGCGCAAGTGGCGGCAATCAACGGTGGTGCGGACGTGGTCGTTGCCGATCTGGAGGAATTTACCGCAGCCGCCGACCGTCCGGTTGCGCGTGCCCGGATTGCCGCGATGTTGTCCGCATGCCGCGAACGTGGCGTTGTCGGCGCAGTGCGAGTGAACAAACTGGCGGTGGATGGCCGTGCAGATCTGGCGGGCGTGATGCATGCTCGTCCCGATGTTGTCTTTTTGCCGCATGTCGAAACGGCGGAGCAGATCGTTGCGCTTGCGCGGGAAATTTCCACGCTTGAAGAAGCGCACGACATACAGGCCGGTAGTACCGAGATCGTGCCCACGATCGAATCGGCTGCCGGATTGCTGGCCATCAGCGGCATATTGCGCGCCAGCGAGCGCGTCAAGGCTTGTTTGCTGGCGGCCGAAGATTTTGCCGCCAGTCTGGGTGCAGAACGAGGCGAGGACTGCGTCGAGCTCTTGCATGCACGCGGCCGCTTCCTGCTTGAATGCACTGCAGCCGCTTGTGTCGCCATCGACTGTCCTTTCACCTTTCGTGGAATACCCGCGCTGGAGGAAGATCTGCGTCTGGCGCGCCGTCTCGGATTCAAGTCGAAATGCGTGGTGTTTCCCGAACATGTCCAGGTGCTCAACAACGCACTGACGCCATCAGATCATGACGCGCATACCGCGCGTGAGTTATGCGCGGCGTACGAGCGGCAACGCGGCAATCCCGACTGCGATATTAGGTTGGTAGATTCGCAGTGGATAGATGCGCCTCGCTACAACAATGCACGTCGCCTGTTGGAACGTCACGCTGCCTTTTCCGACTATTCCAGATTTCAACCTGCGTCGCACACTGACGCCATCCCTACAAGTATGAGGACAATATGATCGCAACAAATTCCGCACGCAACGGCGGTCAGATACTAATCGAACAATTGCGCAACCACGGCGTGAAGCGTGTATTTCTGGTGCCGGGTGAGAGCTATCTCCCCTGCATAGACGCGCTCTATGATTGTCAGGACGCGATACAAGCGGTGGTCTGCCGCCAGGAAAGCGGTGCCGCGTATATGGCGGAAGCCTATGGGAAATTGACCGGCGAGCCGGGGATTTGCTTTGTCACGCGCGGACCGGGCGCAACCAACGCCAGCGTCGGCGTCCACACCGCATTCCAGGATTCGACGCCGATGATTCTCTTTGTCGGCCAGGTCGGCAATGATTTCTATGAGCGTGAAGCGTTTCAGGAGATCGATTACCGGCGCATGTTCGGACAGATGACCAAGTGGGTCGCACAGATCGACCGCACCGAGCGTATTCCGGAATACATTGCGCGCGCGTTTGCCGTGGCGACCAGCGGCCGGCCCGGCCCGGTGGTGCTGGCATTGCCGGAAGACACCTTGTGGGGAACGGCCGAGGTTGCCGATCTGCCACACTACGTGCGCGCAAGCAGCAGTCCCAGCGCCCCGGATATCGAACGCATGCGCTCAATGATTGAAGCTGCCGAACGGCCGTTCATGCTGGTCGGCGGCAGCGGCTGGAACGCCGAGGCTAGCGCGCAACTGCATCAATTCGCCGAACGTTTTGACCTGCCTGTCGGGGTTGCCTGGCGTCGTCTCGAATGCTTTGACCAGCGCCATCCGAATTTTGCCGGACATGTCGGCTGGGGGATGACGGAAGCATTGCGCAACCGGGTCAAGGATGCCGACTTGATTCTGGCCGTCGGCACCCGGCTGGGCGAAGCCAGCACCGAGGGTTACACCGTCATCCAAAGCCCGCGCCCGACCCAAAAGCTGATTCACGTTTATCCCGACCCGAATGAATTAGGGCGCGTGTTCATGCCGACCCTCGCCTTGACCGCCAATGCGGTGGGCTTTGCCGCCGCCGTGGCCGAACTCAGGCCTGCGCGGTCGCCGGCATGGAGTGCCATGACACGCCAGGCGCATGCGCAATATCACGATAGCCTGGAGCCTTTGGCAGCGCCGGGGGCAATGAGTCTCGATCGCGCCGCGCAATACGTGAGCACCCATTTGCCCGCGCAAGCATGCATTACGGTCGGTGCCGGCAACTACGCGCTGTATCCGCACCGCTACCGCCAGTTTTCCGGACTGGGCACCAGCCTTGCCTCGACCGTCGGCACCATGGGTTACGGCTTACCCGCAGCCATTTCAGCGAAGCTGGAGCACCCCGAACGCACCGTCGTTTGCTACGCCGGCGATGGCTGCTTTCAGATGACTATGCAAGAGCTGGGCGTGGCGATGCAATACAAGCTTGGGATCGTTGTTCTGGTGTTCAACAATGGTATGTGGGGAACGATACGCGCCCATCAGGAGCGGGAATTCCCGGCGCGGCCAATGGCGTTGAATTTCGACAATCCTGAGTTCACTGACCTGATACGCGCTTATCACGGCTATGGCGAAATCGTCGAAAAAACCGAGGATTTCGGCCCGGCGTTCGAGCGCGCTCGTGCGTTTGCCGATCGCGAGCATTTGCCCGCATTGCTGGAAATCCGGTATGACCCGGACGGCATCGCACCGGGCGATACCTTGTCCGCGATTCGTCGGGAAGCATTTATCCGGCAACAGCAACCCGCTTGAAGAGAGAAATTTTATGCAAAGCAGACGCAATAAGATCGCGATCAATGGCGACCGCCTATGGCAATCGCTGATGACGCTGGCACAAATCGGGGCAACCGACAAGGGCGGCAATTGCCGCCTGGCCTTGACGGCTCTGGATGGCGCGGGCCGGGATCTGGTGGTGGGATGGATGAAGGACGCCGGGCTGAGCGTCAGCGTGGACCGGATCGGCAATATCTTCGGCCGGCGTGCCGGCAGCAACGATGCGCTGCCGGCGATCATGACCGGTAGCCATATCGATACCCAGCCTACCGGCGGCAAATTCGACGGTTGTTATGGCGTGCTGGCCGGCCTGGAAGTCATGCGCACCTTGCAGGAACATCAGGTGCAGACCGAAGCGCCGCTTGAGCTGGCGATCTGGACCAACGAAGAAGGATCGCGGTTTGTACCGGTGATGATGGGCTCGGGCGTATTCGCCCAAAAATTCACGCTTGAAACCGCGCTCGATGCGCAAGATCTCGCCGGGCTCTCGGTGCGCGACGCACTGCAGGCGATTGGCTATGCCGGTACGGCGCCGGTTGGCGATCGGCCACTGGGAGCGTACTTTGAAGCGCATATCGAGCAAGGGCCGATTCTTGAGCATGAAGACAAGGTCATCGGCGTCGTTACCGGCTCGCTCGGCGTGCGCTGGTATGACGTGACGGTCACCGGCATGGAGATGCACGCAGGACCGACCCCCATGGCCATTCGCAAAGACGCGCTGTTTGCAGCCACCCATCTGATGCAGGAAGTGGTGCACATCGCCAATGCCAACCAGCCGCATGGGCGCGGAACGGTCGGGGCGGTGCAGATACATCCCGGTTCGCGCAACGTGATTCCGGGGCGCGTGATGTTTACTGCCGATATCCGGCATGAGGACGAAGCAACGCTGGATGCGATGGATCGCCGTTGGCGCCAGGCCTGTATCGCTGCGCAGAAAAAATTCGGCCTCACCGTGGAATTGAAAGATGTCCAGTATTTCAAGCCGACGCCATTCGACCCGGGATTGGTGGGCATGATTCGCGACGGTGCAGCGCAGGCCGGCTTGTCGCATATGGATATTGTTACAGGTGCCGGTCATGACGCCGTGTACATCGCATCGATCGCACCGACGGCAATGATTTTTGTCCCCTGCAAGGATGGCGTCAGCCACAACGAAATCGAAGACGCCAAGCCGGAGCATCTTGAAGCAGGCTGCAATGTGCTGCTGGCGGCAATGCTGGCACGATCGGGCCGGGCGCAGTGAGCGGCATCCCGGAATTATTTATCACGGAGTAACGAATGAATTTACATGATTTAGCTTATTGGCAAGAACGTGCGGCGACACTCCGGATTCCGCGTCAGGCGTTTATCGATGGCCGTTTTGTCGAGGCAAAAAACGGGGCGACGTTTGCCGCGTTCAGTCCGGTCGATGGCCGCAAGCTGGCGGACGTGGTTGCTTGCCAGGCCGAGGATGTCGATCTTGCCGTGGCTGCGGCACGGCGCACTTTCGCGTCCGGCGTATGGGCGCGGATGCACCCGCGTGAGCGCAAACAGTGCCTGTTGCGCTTGTCCCGGCTGATCGCGCAGCATGGCGAAGAACTGGCATTGCTGGAGACGCTCGATATGGGAAAGCCTATCGGCGACGCGTTGTCGTATGACATCCCCGAAACGGTGAAATGTTATGCCTGGTATGCCGAAGCATGCGATAAGCAATACGATGAAATCGCGCCGACCGGCGAAGACGCTCTGGCGACGATTACGCGGGAAGCAATCGGGGTGGTGGCTGCCGTGGTGCCCTGGAATTATCCGCTGATGATGGCGGCGTGGAAGCTCGCTCCGGCCCTGGCAGTCGGCAATAGCGTGATCTTGAAGCCGGCCGAACAGTCGTCTTTGAGCGCCCTGAAACTGGCATCGCTGGTGACCGAGGCAGGTATCCCGGCGGGAGTGTTCAACGTAGTCCCCGGACTTGGCGCGGTGACCGGCAAGGCGCTCGGACTGCACATGGATGTCGACTGTATTGCCTTTACCGGCTCGACCATGACCGGCAAACGCTTCATGGAATATTCCAGCCAGTCCAATCTGAAGCGGGTCTGGCTGGAATGCGGCGGCAAATCGCCCCACATCGTGTTCGCGGATTGCCCGGATATGGACAAGGCGGCGCTGGCGGCTGCAACCGGCATATTTTCGAATCAGGGCGAGGTCTGCATTGCGGGTTCGCGGCTGTACGTGCAAGACAGTATCTACGATAGCTTCATGGCCAGGGTAGAGCACTTTGCCAAGGGCATGCTTCCCGGCGATCCGCTGGATCCGGGCGCGACGATGGGCGCGATCGTGGATGAGCAGCAGATGCGCAAGGTCTTGTCGTATATCGACGCCGGCGTGCAGGAGGGGGCGCATTTGCGCAGCGGCGGCAAGCAGGTACGTACGGCCAGCGGCGGCTACTATATCGAGCCGACCATCTTCGACTGCGCGCAGCAGGACATGACCATCGTGCGCGAAGAAATCTTTGGGCCCGTTCTGGCGGCGCAGAAATTCGCTACCGAAGAAGAGGCGATCAGGCTGGCGAACGATTCCCCGTACGGTTTGGGTTCAGGGTTGTGGACGGCTAATCTTGGCCGGGCGCATCGGGTCTCGCGCCGCCTGCGGGCCGGGCTGGTCTGGGTCAACTGCTACGCCGATGGCGATATCACGGTCCCGTTCGGGGGCGTCAAGCAATCCGGCTTCGGACGCGACAAGTCTTTGCACGCGCTCGATAAATACAGCGACCTGAAGACGACCTGGTTCAACCTTACCCTGTGATCTGAATCCGTTATGCGGACGTCTTGAGAATTATGGCGGCCGATCAGATTCGCGGCTTGCTATCGGCGTGTGGCGTGATCCTGCCGCAAGGAATCGCGAACATTGACGCCCGCCTACCTGAAGCTGCTTGAATAAACACGCTCACCTCCGAAAAATTATGGAACATTCAACATTTACTGATATTTTTGATTGGCCTGACAGCTATAATTTCTGCTGGGAAAATTTCTGTAGAGATAATAATGACAATAGCTTTTCGCACTACGATCGTTACGTTGATCTGTTTGGCAAGCAGCACACTACATGCGCAGACCGTTGATCGTCCCGCACTCAAAGAGGGTGACAAGTGGGTCTATAGTGTGCGTGTGGATGAGGACAGATCTGGAACAATCAACTCCTCCACGCGCAAATGGGAATCCTCGATCAATCGCGCTGGTTTGCACACCATCATCCTTGCCAGTAAACCGGTTGACAGCAATTTGCCGCCAAAAGAATCCAGCCTCAATGCCGACTGGAGCGTCACTCGTAGTCTCAATGGAAAAAATGCGGTAACTTCTCGTCCGTATGACTTTCCGATGCAAGCAGGCAAAACGTGGAAATTAGAGACACTCGAAGAAAAACCTGATTCGCAAGCTAAAACGCAAAAAATCTCGTTGCAATACACAGTTGTGGGCTGGGAGGATGTGAAAGTAGCAGCAGGTACTTTCAAGGCGCTTAAGATTGAAGTAGAAGGTGAGTGGGCAAAAGAATTCGAGCAGCGCGGTGCTTCGACCAGCAGCGCCGCAGGCAGTGCCGCAACTGGAGCGACTATTGTCGTGCAGGCGCGTGCTCCTTATACGCCGCCGCCAGTCAGCGGGCGCCTGTACAAGGCCTTATGGTACGTACCGGCAATTAAGCGTGACGTAAAAATCATTGACGAAGACATGAGTGCCAGCGGTGCGCTTCATAAGCGGACTACCGAAGAGCTTGAGTCTTTTTCTGTCCAATGAGGAAATAAGATCACGTTCCAGCGAGGTGCGATCCCACCTCGCCAAGTTGGCGGCGGCTTCGCAGGTCGTCTGTAAAAAATCGAGAAGCGTGGAATCCGGGGAATTCGATTGCCGCGCGCCATAGCCAACCCGGCGCCATATGACGGGCTTGCGAAAAAGAAAATGGGCCGCAATGCGACCCGTCAAAACCTCCCACGCACACGCTTTACTTCTTGGCGGTCTGAGTAACAGTTTTTTCTACCGCTTGCGAAAACTGGCTCGTGACCGTGGTCAGATTGGTTTCCAGCGCTTCCACCGTTTGTTTGGCGGTCTTGGTCAACTGCTCGTAGCGGGCATTGGCGTTGTCAAAGGCCGATTTCAGTATCGCTACCGCGCGTTCGGAACCGGCCGGTGCGTTTTTGGTGACTTCGTTCACCAATCATATTACCTTGCGGTGGGCATCGGCAATTTGCGCTTCAGCGGCTGCGGTGAAGTCAGTTTGGGTGCAAGACGCAATAGCAGCCAAGTGACGGCCATAGGCCAGCGCCTTTTCCGTATTCGGCTGCGCTTGTGCTGCGCTCAGCGCGAAAAATTCCTGTGGGTTTTTGGCGGAGAGCAGTTGCTTGGCAGTAACGGCGGATTCCGCCACTGACGCTTTAGCTACACTGACGTTCAATTCGATCACTTTTGTGACGCTTTCAAGCGCTTTGCCGGTCAGCGCATTGATCATGGCGAGTTGGGTCTCGAAGTTGGCCTTGATAGCGGTTGAAAATTGTTCTGGAATCGAAAGCATGGATTTTTCCTTGATGTTCAATAGATACTTTATATGAGCTGCCGCCGATATGGGGCACAGCAACAATCAGATGCGGAAAATGCTGCATAGTCAGCGAATTTGCCATATCAAGACATATTTGTGCGTTGTAGTCATATATGACTACAAACAGGGCGCACCCTAGCACATGTGTTGTCCGCCATTGATGGCGATGTTTGCTCCGGTCACAAACGCCGCCTCATCCGCCGCCAGATAAGCGACCAGGCCGGCAACTTCCTCCGGCTTGCCCAGGCGCCCCATCGGAATCTGCGGAATGATCTTGCTGTCGAGTACCTCCGGCGCAATCGCCATCACCATCCTGGTGCCGATATACCCCGGCGAAATGGTGTTCACCGTCACGCCCTTGCGCGCCACTTCCAGCGCCAGCGCCTTGGTGAAGCCATGCATGCCGGCCTTGGCCGCCGCGTAGTTGCTTTGTCCGAACGCACCTTTTTGCCCATTCACCGACGAGATGTTGATGATGCGCCCCCAGCCGCGTTCGACCATGCCATCGCACACCGGCTTGGTCATGTTGAATACGGAATCGAGATTGGTGTGCATCACCGCATCCCAGTCGGGCTTGTCCATTTTCTTGAAGGTCATGTCGCGCGTGATGCCGGCATTGTTGACCAGCACATCGACCGGGCCGACGTCCTTCTCGATGATGCGGATGCATTCCCTGGCCGACGCGTAGTCAGCCACATCGCACGGATAGGCGCGGAAGTTGTAACCCTGTTGTTCCATCGACGCCAACCATTCGTTGGCCTTGGTATTTCCCGGCGAATAGGTCGTGATCACCCGGTGGCCCAACGCTGCCAGCTTGATGCACACCGCTTCGCCTAAACCGCCCATGCCGCCGGTCACTAATGCAATTCTTGCCATGTTCTTGCTTCCTTGTGTTTTGGATTGTGATGCCGTTGAAAATAACACCGCTTGCTGAACCACTGCCGTGCGCGCTCTTCGTTATGAACAGCGGTACATACCGGATCAATCCGTCATTGCCCGTTCATCTGACGGCTTGTCGCGTTGGCATATTTTTCAAGCGCGATTTTTATGCGTCAGCATATCCCTATTACTTACATCAAAATAGCTGGTATTTCTGACAGGCAAGATTTGAGCGCAGACGCTGTCATGCAGCATTAGCGGTTCTTATAATCAAGCGCGCGGCCGATGTGTGCCGACCGCCAAGGATCAGGTAGGCATCGAAAATACCGCGGATACAAAGGCAAATGGCGACAAGCTGCCGGTATGGCCGCCGGCCCCCATTGAGACGCAAGGAAAACCACTGTCGGCTAGCCGTTTACACGCCATGCTATCGACGGCACGCCGCACAAACTATACTGATAGCGGAGCAAGGATAACCCGAGGCTCTTTCGCAATGAGAGGGGAAGCATCATGGCATTGGCTAACACCCTGGCAAGTTGCCTAAGCAGCAAGAACTGTCGTTTCGACATCGTCCGTCACCCCTATACCCCCAACAGCATGGCCACTGCACAGGCTGCACATGTTCCTGGAGACCGTTTGGCCAAAACCCTGTTGCTGGAGGATGAAAGCGGCTATGTGGCGGCCGTGATTCCTTCGAGCCACCACCTGCTGCTGGCGGCGATCTGCGAGCAGACCGGGCGCAAGCTGGTACTTGCGGACGAGGATGAGATCCGTGAGGTGTTCAAGGATTGCGACGTAGGCGCCATCCCACCGGTGGCGATGGCGTACGGCATGCACACCTACCTGGACGACAGCCTGCTCAAGCAGCCGGATATCTATTTCGAGGCAGGCGACCATCAGGAACTGGTCCATATGAGCATCGGCCAGTTTGTCGACCTGATGGCCGACGCGGAGCGAGGACACTTCGCACGTCGCATGATGTAAAAGCAGGTTGCCACCACCCCGGCCTGTTTTTGGCCGATAGCGCCAGGTCAGGCGCATCCCCCGAAGCGCACCGTGTGAGGGCATCATGATCTGGCTGGCCGACGCGGTGCGCGTTGTGCATGCGCAAGTGGCGCTTATTATCATAGGCGGACTCGCTGCGATCCGGGTTGGTGGTCGCCTCGGTTGGACATGGGTACGCCATCGGTTTTTCCGGCTCGCACATCTATTCGCGGTTGGCGTGGCCTGGCGTCACGCCGCTGCACATCGTGGAGACCCCAAGGAAAGGCAACGGACGCCCGGTTTTGTTCAAGAGCGTCGGGGATGGTCTGTGAGATCTGGCCGCGGCTGAACTGGCATTCATTCACCCACTATTGCCTCATGGACATATGTGCGTTGAATGAGTAGACTGGATTCGTTATCGCAATGGAACAGCAACGCTGGTTGAGTATTTTCTCCAACCATACTGAGTGGTTTGCATTACGCATATTTCACGATTAGCTCCGTGAGCGACGACTCGCTACAGTGAAGGTTAATGTCTAGTCCCAGGAGAAGCAATGCCTGATCTCGAAAAAATTAATGCGGAGCTAAGCAACTTCAATTTTGGGGCAAATATTGCCGCAACCACGACGAAACATCATCGAACCGACGCTGAGTACATAGCGACGTTCGGCACCTCTCACAACAACCCGGATTTTAATTTGCATCAGAGATTGCTAGCGGCAACCAATTTGACGTTAGCGCACATTGCACGGGGTGCTTCGCTTGCCCAGACGTTGACCTGTATTGTGAATGGGATTGAAGATCAGCATCCCGAAATCACAGGGGCCATTCTTCTGCTGGATGAGGATGCCAATCACCTGCGTCTAGGTGCTGCACCCAGTCTGGATCAAGACTACAGTCGCGCAATTGGCAGTATCGCTATTGACGATGGCATCCTGGCGCGTCAGCTTGCAAGGGATACCTTGGCCGAGCATGTCGAAGCAAGCCGATTCTGGCGCAGCTTTTGCGACCTGGCTCTACAACATGGACTGTATGCATGCTCGGCGATCCCTATCCGGTCCACCGCCAACTGTATGCTTGGGATTTTTGTCGCCTATTCACAAACACTTGATCAGGCAAGCGACAAGCATCGACAAGCCATTGGCGATGTCACAGCGCTGGCATCGATTGCCATTGAGCGCAATATCGTTGAAGCCAGGATAAAAAAGGCGGAGATCACTCTGCACGAGAGCGAAACAAGAATGGCGCTGGCAATCGAAGGGAGTGGAACCGGGGTTTGGGATCGGAATATCTTGACTGGTGAGATTCATTATTCAATCGGCTGGAAAGCGATTCTGGGTTATACGGATTCAGAGATCGGCAATCGGATTGAGGAAAGTTATACGCGTGTGCATCCCGATGATCTTCCTTTTGTTCAAGCGACTATACAGGCGCATTTCGATCAAAAGACAGACAGCTATGCGGTGGAACACAGAATCCGCTGCAAGGATGGCAGCTACAAATGGATATCGAGCCGTGGCAAGGTTGTTAGCCGAGACATGGAAGGCAAGCCGCTGCGCATGATAGGCACGACCACCGATATAACGGCCATGCGGGCGTTGTCCGATAGGCTGCAGCAGAGTGTTGACTTGATAACCTGTCTGACAAATGAAGTGCCAGGCCTCGTATACCAATATAGGTTATTGCCGAATGGGGATGCGTTTTTCTCTTATGTCAGCGAGGGAATCAGTGATATTTACGAGGTCACGCCGGAACAACTCGCCAATAATGTCTCCCTCATGCATGAAATTATTCATCCAGATGATTTCCCAAGTTACTGTGCGTCGCTCGATGCATCCGCCGCCAGCCTGATGCCTTGGCATCTTGAGTACCGCGTCATATTGCCTAGACAAGGTTTGCGTTGGCGCAATGGGGATGCGCGGCCTCGTCGATTGCAGGACGGCAGTACACTGTGGCATGGTTTCATCACCGACGTCACCGAACGTAAGCGTATAGAGATTGAGTTACATGAATTCGCCGAAATAGATTTTTTGACGCAGTTACCCAATCGGCGCTATTTTATGGCCCGAACGGAAGAAGAACTGGCTCGAATTCAGAGGATCGCCGGCACGTGCAGTACGGTACTGATGTGTGATCTCGATCATTTTAAAATAATCAATGACAGCTACGGTCATGCCATAGGCGACCTGGTACTCAAGCATTTCGCATCCATTCTGCGTGATCAACTGCGCAAGAACGATACCGTGGGCCGTATGGGAGGGGAAGAGTTTGCAGTTGTTCTGTCCGGTGCGGGAGTCGCTGAGGCAGAGATATTTGCTAAACGCGTGCAAAAACAGGTGGCTGAAACGCCTTTCGTTGAGGGCGATGAAACGATCACAGTGACAGTGAGTATCGGTATTGCTGTCATGAACGTAACCGATGCGAGCGCTGACGCTTCTCTTTCTCGTAGCGACATGGCACTTTACCGTGCCAAAGAAAGTGGTCGCAACCGTATTGAAATTGCCGTTGATTAGCGTGCATCAAGGACAGCGCGATCGGCAGAACTGAAAATTCATAACCGTGCTTCGCACACAATCAGTTTCAGGCCTGGCGGCAGTGACTCGCCCAGCACGCGCCGTTCGTTGGCCTCGTCCAGTTGCACGACCTGGCGCACCATAGTGATCCAGGAAGGCGCGGCCTTCATGATCGCCAGTCGCCGGATAACCTGGTCGCGCAACTCGGCCGGCAAATCGCGCGATCGGTCGCCGGTCATACGCGCCAGGTGCGCCGCGGCAAACGCCGCCGGTTCGACCCGTTTCCAGTCGAGCGCAAGGAGGATTGCCAGCCAACCGGCCACAATGTCTGGCGGCACCACGTCGTGTGCACTTCCGTAGAACGGCTGGCGCGCGCCGACGCGGCCGATAGCCCACAGGTTCCGGCTATCCATGCCAGCCACCTTGTCAGCTACCATGGTCGACTTTCTGATACGGCCCTGCAGCCATGTGCCGATTTCGATCTTGTATTCCACCGGGATGCGTTCCAGCGATGCCCCCAGCCGCAGCATGTCGTCGTAACTGCCCTTGACCAGCGTCGCCGGGCGTTCCAGGAGTACCGCGGCGTCCTCTTGCAGGTTGAATGCGAAATCGTCGAGCAGGCGCAATTGCGCTTGCCGGTCCAGTCCGCCTGCGACGCGGCGCCACAGCGTCCACCATTCCGTGCAGACATGGTTGTCATTGACATGCTGGACGCCGGGTTCGAACAGCGACCAGAGTTGCGTGATTCGCCAGTCGTCGAGCGGATAGCCAAATCCCGGGCGCAGGCAATAACCGGCAAGATTCAACCATAGACGTTCGTGATCGGCAGAGCGCCGGCGGCCGCGCATGCATTGCCATAGCGTGTCGAACAGCTGGCGCAACAGCGGTGTATGCCAGCGCTCGCGGCTGCCGAGCAGTTGCTCGAGTTGCAGTCTGAGTTGCCTGACTTCTTTCGGCGCCACCTTCTGCCCGCGGGTACCAAAGATGCGGTCGATTTTCTCGACTGCTTCGGCGAAGCGTGGTGGCAGCGCACCTTCCTTTTTGATTTCCTCAGCGTTCAAGGATGCCGGGTTTTCGCCACGCAACTGGAATTCCAGCAGCCAGCGCTGGTCAGGGTCAGCCGCGCCGACGCAGTGCATCTCGAGAGTGCCGACTTCGGTCAGCGCCGTCGCCAGCCGTACCGGAACTTCCCGCCGGCTGCCCGCCATCCCTGCTTGCAGCACGATTGCGATCGGCGGCAGACCGACGAAGTCGCGACCGTCGACATCGACCAATTCGCCCAGGCGGGGCGGGTCGTTGCCGGACTGCGCCGTCGAGGAAACCAAGTGAAAGCGCACCGGCTGTCCAAGACGTAACGCGAAGGTTTGATCTGTGAGCAGGATTTCGCGGCCTTGCTCGCTGCCACGCGGCAAAATGCAGATGCCACGCCGGGATTGGCCGCGATTCTTGCCGCCTTCCTCATCCACGACCAGGAAGTAGCTGCGCGGCGAGCCTCCGCCGATTTTTGGTGCATGTCCCCGGCGCGCTAACCCGTAAGCCACTGCGCCACGGGCCACGGCGACGTCCGGATTTTCGTTGTGCAAAAGCCGAAGCGGCTCGCCACGCCACGTGTCCAGCGTATCTGCCAGCCGCCTGGCTAACGCGTCGGCACGGAACACGCCGCCGTTGAGCAGCAAAGTGTCAGGGACCGCTGCTTTGCCAGAACCCAAAGCCTGGCGCGCTGCCGCGGCGTGCTGGTGCAGAAAGCTGGCGAGGTGACGCGTGATGGCCGGATCGCTGGCATAGGGCAGCCCAAACTCAACGATGCCGCCGCGCCGGTGCCTTGCCTGTTCCTCCGGGCCGACCATTGGGAAAAAGCCATCCACGGTGATGCGCTCCACTTCTTCCCGCGTCAACTCGACCGACCGGGCGCTGCCGACCAGTCGGGCGCCCGTGCCCAGCAGCGTCACCGTGGTCCGCTCCGGCGCCCCCGCCGTCAGTAGTAGTTCCTTGGCTGCGCGGCAACGCTCAATGAGTTGGGACAACCCGATTGCGGATAGCCGCGTGGCCGCAGGCCCAGCCGCGGCAGTCATGCGCGCTTCGACCAAATGCGCCAATGCCAGGTCCATGTTGTCACCGCCAAGCATCAAATGATTGCCGACGCCAATTCGGGTCAATTGTGGCTGGCCTTCGTGCATGTCCACCTTAATCAGGCTGAGGTCGGTGGTGCCGCCGCCGACGTCGCAGACCAGCACCAGCCGGGTTTGCGACAGTTCCGCGGCCAGCGTTTGCCGGTGGCGAAACAGCCAGTCGTAGAGCACCGCCTGCGGTTCTTCCAGCAGGCGCAGATGCGGTAACCCGGCCTGGCGTGCCGCCGCCAGTGTCAGCGCGCGCGCACCCTCGTCGAACGAGGCCGGGACGGTCAGCACCACCTCTTGCTGTTCCAGTGGATGTTGTGGAAAACGCGCGTTCCACGCCGCGCGCACGTAGGCCAGATAGCTGGCGCTGGCCGCAACCGGCGACACCTTGCCGACCTCGGCTTGGGCGCCCCAAGGCAGTATGGGCGCCAACCGGTCTACTGCCGCGTGCGATAGCCAGCTCTTGGCGCTGGCCACCAGCCGACCGGGGACTTGCGCCCCCAGTTTGCGCGCCAGACGACCTATCACTACCTGTTCCAGTCCGGCCACATCGGCTTGCGGCCAAGGAAGCTGGAGTTCGCCCTCGGCCATCTCGCCAGAAGCGGCGTGGTAGCGCAAGGATGGGAGCAGGCTGCCTGTGCTGACCTGGCCGGGGGCTACGAGCTGCTCAATTTCAAATAGCCGAATATCTTTGCTGCCGGGCGCCGCGACTACGTCCGCATAAGCGACGGCCGTATTGGTTGTGCCGAGGTCGATGCCGACGATGTATTGGTTCATCGCCTTCAGATCTGGCCGTTGCCGCGCACGTCGAACTCCACGTTCCAGCGCTCGCCGCCGCTGCGGGAAACGGCCACCAGTTCCAGCGTGCCCGCTTCGGTGGCTTTGGCGTGCAGTTTCACCTGCACGACTTCGCCCGGCTGGCGGCCTTCGGGCGGCAGCGTGGCTCGGATCTCATCCAGTTCCTGCAGCTCGTCTGGTTGCCAGAAGTCGAGCATGGTACCGACCTGATCCTGGCGTCGCACCGATGAGCCGAAGAAGCGCAGATACACCGGTTCGCCGACCACCAGGCCAAAATCCTGGGTCGCAAGTTCCATCTCCGTTCCTTCTTCCATGCCGAACGAGGCGACGCACAGCGCCTGTATCGGCGGCGCCATTCCCGGCACGGCGGGCATGGACGATTCCACCGCGACATAGTAGGCGCGGGCAGTACCGCCGCGTATGCGCACGCCGCTGCCCCGACGGACATAGCTGTAATAGGCGGCGCCACGCGCCACCGCCAGATCCAGGTCCGCTCCGGCCAGCATGCGTGCCGGAGCGGCACTTTCGGCGCTGAGCCAGCCATTGACCGTGGCCAGGGTTCGTTCGACCAGGATGTCGGACTTGAAAACGCCGCCGTTGAACAGCACGGCGGTGGGATGGAGAAAACTGGCGTCGGGACCCTGTTTGCCGGCGAAGCCTTCGAGCTCGGCGGTCGCCGCCACCTGGCGCCCGAGGAAGGCGGCAAGATGGCGGGTGATGGCGGCATCCTGCGCATACGGCAGACCCAGGCGGGTCAGGCCGCCGCGAGCCCGGCCGAGCGGGCGAACCGACGCTTCCACCTGCGGGAAAAACCCCTCCAGGATGGTCGCGGTGACTTCCTCCCGTGTTAATTCAGTGCGTATCGAGCCACCGATAAGTTTGGAGCCGCGGCTGGCGACGACTATCGGAAGTGCCTGGAGCGCCGGATCGCTCAGGAGGTTTTCCTTGGCCGCGCGGCAGGCATACGTCAGCGCCCGCAATTGCCACGGGTCGAGCTGGGTCCCATCGGCAGCAAGTTTCCGTGCTACGACATGGGCCAGTGCCAGGTCCATATTATCGCCGCCCAACAGGATGTGATCGCCGACGGCCACCCGGTGCAGTTCCAGGTTGCCGTCACGCTCGACCACGGCAATCAGGGAAAAATCGCTGGTGCCGCCGCCGACATCAACCACCAGGATGATGTCGCCCGGCTTGACCTCTTTGCGCCAGCGGCCCTGGCTCGTCTGTATCCAGTTGTATAACGCGGCCTGAGGTTCTTCGAGTAAGGTCACGGAGTCATAACCGGCTGCTCTGGCCGCTTCGGCCGTTAGCTCGCGCGCCGCGGGATCGAACGAGGCGGGAATGGTGACGGTAATATCCTGTTCGATGAACGGTGCCTCGGGATGGGCATGGTCCCATGCCTGGCGCAGATGTGCCAGATAGCGGATGGAGGCTTCGAGCGGCGACACGCGTGCCACTTCCGCCGGGGCATCGTTGGGCAGGATCGCCGCCCGGCGATCCACACCGGGATGACAAAGCCAGCTTTTTGCGCTGGATACCAGCCGTATTGGCGTCGTCGCGCCCCTGCTGCGCGCCAGTTCGCCGACGGCATAGTCTTGCTCGTCGCACCACGGCAGGCCCAGTTCGCCCGGCGCCAGTTCGGCGGCGTGAGGCAGGTAGAGAAAGGACGGCAGCAGCGCCGGCTGCTCGACCTCGCCCGGGGCGGTCAGTTGCGGGACATCGAGAACGCCGTGGCTGGTTTTTTCACCGTCGGAGTCAGCGATATTGACATAGGCAAGCGCGCAGTGCGTGGTGCCGAGGTCGATGCCGATGGCAAAACGCGGCTCGCTCATAATTCCACCTCGGCTGGCGCGAGTATTGCTGCGTCGTGACCTTCGGCCAGTTTGGGCAGCCGGACCGCGGTGGCGCGCCAGCCGCGGTGGCTGATGCTGCCCGAAAACGGCGACTGGCCAACTACGTTGCCGGTGAGCCGGATGGCAGCGACATCGAAACCGTCGGCCAAGGTGATGCGGCTGCCTTCAGCCTCCTGGCGCACCGGCTCGATCACGAAATATTCGCGCAGCACCTTGCCGCAACCTTCATGCACCACGCGGGCGGCGGCGCCAATGTCGGCGTCGGAATAGCCCGCCAGATTCTCCTCGGTGAAATCGATCAGGCGCGCGTCCCGCTGCAGCAGCCCGAGCAGCTGCAGCGCTGCGTCGGGGTGCGCTTCCTTCAGCGGGCGCGGGACGGGTTTCGGTGGTTCTTGCGGTGTGACCTGAGGCGGATCTTGCCGTAAGTCCTGGATGCGCGCAGCAAATCCGGCATCGGAAAGGGTGCCGAAGAACGCGCCGAAGGCAAGAGGAATCCTGCGTAAGAAGGATGGCTTCGCGTTGTTTTTGGGGGTGTTCGAGTTAGTCATCAATTGCTCCTGAATTCTCCGGCCTTTGCGCCGGTTAGGGGGAGTTTGCACATAGCTAATATCCTTTTTTTTGAGTCAGCTACCCTGTGAGCGCCGGCAGGGAGGGGTGTTCCGGCACCGCCAGTCGCTGCGTTGCGATCAGATCAAGAGGCTGCGAGAAAACTTTTTATCATGTCACTGCCAGTGCTTATGACGCATGGTGAGTTTGGAAACAAATGAAAACGGGCCGCAGTGCGGCCCGCCAGATTCGAAAACATGAGATTCTCCAGAGGTTCAATTACACATTTCATGCTGGTCGCCGAAAATGGTGCGCTGCAAAAATTTGGATTGTACCTGAAGATTTATGGCTAGAATTTTTTCCTGGAAAAATCCTGTGGACCAGGACGGCAAAACGCTCGATGCGCTCGTGCAAAGCCGGCGCAACCGGCAGGCGGCCAAGCGCTTCTTTCGCAAACTGCTCAAAGGACTGCGCAACTCGACCTCGACTTCCCAACGTCGACTTTTCGTTTCGGCAAGTTGACAATGCCGGCTGGGTCAACGGAATCCCGGCAGGTGGGTCAATGGCGCATCGGCGCCAACACACTTGCAACAGAATGACAATAACTACTATTTTCATTGACAGATGATTCTTGAGAACCAAATGCCGATTCGTGGTCGCCACGTGCTATCGCCATCCTCACCCCGACGCCACGCGCTTCGGCAATCGCCTTGGGTTTTGAAATAGCGGCGTCTATCCATTCGATGCGTGCATCGAAGGCAAAGACGAAATGCATTAATTCGCACAACTTGGTCTCCAGCAACGGCGTGTGTACCTGTTTAGGCCACTCGTCTGTTATCCAGTGACAAATTGGCTGATAGTCCAGGCAGTCTTCGATTGATTGCGGGGCTACCGAAGTGATGGCCCGGATCGAAAGATCGACGCGTATCGGCTGGAACTCGCGTTCATGATCCCAAATGCCAACCCGCAGCTTGGTCGCCAGATTGGAAATCTCGATGGTCCAGGGAATGACTCGTGTGCTCATTATTTGCTCTTCCGCAAGTGGATAAGAAGGGGGCGTAAAAGCTATTGCGCGTGGTACCCATGGTAGCGTTCTTGCTCAATCTTTTTTTTTCAGTCCCGACAGTAAATTGCCCAAATCCGAATAGTCTTTCTGTTTTCAGAATGGCATGTGAAGAAGGCGGTAGAAGCCGAACAGCGAATTGTTGTCGGCCTCTGGTTTTAAAGCATCCGCCGGAATACAATCGATTAGCCTGATTTTGGCAGTTGCCAGGAAATGAAGAGGGGATGAAATAATGCCAATAGATGCACCGGAATCGGAAGAAAGGGTTGCGCGTCAAGTTAAACAAAAAGTTAAAAAGAGTGGTGATGGCAAGGAAAAGCAATACCGGTTTGGTTTCCTGTTAGTCCCAAATTTTACTTTGATTGGATTTGCGTCCGCGACCGAGCCCCTGCGCATGGCGAATATGGTGGCGCGAACCACGCGCTATCAATGGCTGACCATTACCTCTGATGGCAAGCCGGTCCCGGCAAGTAACGGCGTGCAAATTCTGCCTGATTGCTCGACGGAAAATGCGCCGGTCCTGGATGCATTATTTGTGTGCGGCCCCAATCCTATTCCGTTAACCGGGGATCAGGCGCTCATCGCCTGGCTGCGCAAGCTAAGTCATCAGCACATCCCATTGGGAGGGATTTGTACGGGAAGTCATTTGCTGGCCAGAGCCGGATTGTTGGCGGGATACCGGTGCACGATTCACTGGGAGGATACAGACAGCCTGGTCGATGAGTTTCAGGGCATTGTTGTCTCCGGGAAAATATTTGAGCTGGATCGTGACCGCTATACCTGCAGCGGCGGCGTCGCGCCGATTGACATGATGATTACCTTGATTGCCGGTCAGCCTGGTGGCAAGGAGTTAGCCGCTGCCGTAGCCGAACTACTGGTTTGTGAACGCATCCGTACGACCAGTGATATGCAGCGTATTCCGTTACGCCAAAAGGTCGGTACCGGCCAGCCGAAATTGTCTGAGGCAGTGGCGCTGATGGAGAGCAATCTGGAAGAACCGCTCACCGTAGATGAGTTGGCGAATTATGTCGGATTGTCCGGCCGGCAACTTGAGCGCTTGTTCCATGAGCATCTCCAATGCACGCCAGGGAGCTATTATCTTGAGTTGCGCCTGGTGCGTGCGCGCCAATTACTCTTGCGTACTGAACAGTCGATTATTGACGTGGCAGATTTGTGCGGGTTCGCATCTGTAGCGCACTTTACAAGACGCTACAGCGAATTCTTTGGCATACCTCCCGGCAAGGAGCGCCGCCTCGGCTCGTTGTGAATGCTACGCCTGTGTGGCAGATCAGGAATCGGCTCCTGTCAGGATCCGCCATCCCAAGAAATTTCAGGTGACTTTCAGATGCAATCAGACTGCGCCATCGTACGTTTTCGCGAGGGTGCAGTTCTTTTGTGCCCCGTCAGTGCAGCCGGCAGGAAATTTCCATATTGCGTTAATTGGTCAGCCTCACTGACTTTTTAGTCGGTTTTCGCTCCTCTTTCGTATGTCGCCGACGCCTGTGAACGCAGATCGGCGAATTCATGCAATGCAATGTCGGATCTGAGCAAAACCGGTTTTGTGCTCCACCTAGAATCTCATTCAAGTACAGCGGCTGAGTTAGCTTCAGTGAATTGAGACATCTACATGGAGAGATAAATGTTTTCTAAACGAGATCAGATACAAGGATTCGACGAAGAATTATGGCGCGCCATTCAAGCTGAGGAGAAGCGGCAAGAGGAGCACATTGAACTTATCGCTTCAGAAAATTACACCAGTCCGCGCGTCATGCAGGCGCAGGGAACGGGGCTGACCAACAAATACGCGGAAGGCTATCCAGGCAAGCGCTATTACGGCGGTTGCGAACATGTCGATGTAGTGGAGCAACTGGCTATTGATCGTGCCAGACAGCTGTTTGGCGCCGATTGGGCGAACGTCCAGCCGCATTCCGGCTCCCAGGCCAATGCTGCGGTTTACATGGCCCTGCTGCAGCCCGGCGACACGATTTTGGGGATGAGTCTGGCGCATGGAGGACACCTCACCCATGGTGCCAAAGTAAGTTTCTCAGGCAAGATTTACAACGCCGTGCAGTACGGCCTCAACGATCAGGATCTGATCGACTATGACGCTGTCGAGCGACTCGCCATCGAGCATAAACCACGCATGATTATTGCCGGCTTCTCCGCCTACTCGCGCGTTCTCGATTTTGCGCGCTTTCGCGAGATCGCCGACAAGGTGGGAGCCTACCTGATGGTGGATATGGCGCACGTGGCGGGACTTGTGGCCGCCGGCATCTATCCGAGCCCGATGCCGTTTGCCGACATCGTGACGACCACCACGCATAAAACGTTACGCGGACCACGCGGCGGTCTGATACTCGGGCGTGCCAACCCAGAGATTGAGAAAAAAATCAGTTCCATGGTGTTTCCTGGTACCCAAGGCGGCCCGCTAATGCATGTAATTGCCGCCAAGGCGGTGGCATTTTTAGAGGCCCTGCAACCGGACTTCAAGGTATATCAAGAACAGGTGCAGGCGAACGCCCGCGCGATGGCGGCGGTATTTATCCATCGCGGCTACCGCATCGTCTCCGGCGGCACCGACGACCACCTGTTCCTGGTGGATCTGATTGACAAGGGCATCACCGGCAAGGCCGCTGATGCTGCGTTGGGCGCAGCGCACATTACGGTCAACAAGAACGCGGTGCCGAATGACCCGCAATCGCCATTCGTTACCAGCGGCATTCGCATCGGCTCTCCGGCCATTACGACACGCGGCTTTAAGGAAGAGCAGGCCAGTCAAATGACCGGGTGGATGTGCGATGTGCTCGATGATGTCGACAACCATGACGTGATTCAACGCGTGCGCGAGCAAGTCAAGGGGCTTTGCGCCAGATTTCCCGTGTACGCGCGTTAAGGCTCAGCAGGTCGTTTAACAAAAGCTTTGTTCGTTGCACAGTCCAGGTTATCAGTAGGAGTTGTTGAAAATGGCCATCAGCGTATTTGAATTGTTCAAGATCGGCATCGGCCCATCGAGTTCCCACACCGTAGGTCCAATGCGCGCAGCGCTGCTGTTTGCCACAGGGCTGCGTGATCAAGGTCTGCTTGATCAAACCGTCGCCATCCGGGCGGAATTATTCGGTTCTCTCGGCGCGACCGGAAAGGGGCATGGCAGCAATAAGGCCGTGATGCTTGGGCTGGAAGGCGAAGCGCCGGACACGATCGATCCGGATTGTATCGAGGATCGTCTGGCGAGTATTCGAGAGCTGAAGACGCTGACCATTCTGAATACGCACAAGATAAATTTTGTCGAGGCCGAGCATTTGATTTTTCATCGGCGCAGGTCGTTGCCTTATCACCCGAACGGCATGTCCTTTAGCGCCGAGGATGCGGACGGCGTCGAGCTATACAGCAAAATCTATTATTCAGTCGGTGGCGGTTTCGTCGTCAATAAAGAGGCGGCAGAGGCCGACGTTCTCAAGGAAGACGATACGCAGTTGCCTTACCCATTCAAAAGCGGCTCGGAAATACTCGCGCTATGCCAGGAGCATAAATTTTCGATTAGCCAGCTGATGCTGGAAAACGAAAAGGCATGGCGCTCAGAGAGTGAAATTCGGAATGGCCTCATCAACATATGGCGGACCATGCAGGCTTGCGTAAAGCGTGGCTGCGAAGTCGAGGGTGTTTTGCCCGGCGGCCTCAAGGTACGCCGTCGTGCTACCGAGTTGTACCGCAAATTGGCGAGTCAGCCGGAGATGAGTCTGCGTGACCCGTTGACGACTCTGGATTGGGTCAACCTGTACGCATTGGCTGTCAATGAGGAGAATGCGGCTGGCGGCCGGGTCGTCACGGCACCCACCAACGGTGCCGCAGGAATAATTCCGGCGGTCCTGCATTACTACACGCGCTTTGTTCCCGGCGCCAACGAAGATGGCGTGGTCCGCTTTCTCCTCACCGCTGCAGCTATCGGCATTTTGTACAAAGAAAATGCATCCATTTCCGGTGCTGAAGTCGGCTGCCAGGGCGAAGTCGGGGTCGCGTGTTCGATGGCCGCCGGTGGCTTGGCCGAAGTGTTGGGAGGGACGGTAGAGCAGGTAGAGAATGCCGCTGAAATCGGTATGGAGCACAACCTGGGACTGACATGCGATCCGGTCGGCGGCCTGGTTCAGGTGCCCTGTATCGAACGTAATGCCATGGGCTCGGTGAAGGCAATCAATGCGGCGCGGATTGCTTTGAGAGGGGATGGCAAACATTTTGTGTCGCTTGACAAGGTAATCAAAACGATGCGCGACACAGGAGCCGATATGAAACTGAAATATAAAGAAACTTCACGTGGCGGACTGGCTGTAAACGTCATTGAGTGCTAGTGACGCAAGCAAATGCGCGGCAAGCATGTCGTTTCAACGAGTCGCATCAAAACAAGCAACACTGCGGGAAAACAGGAGGTAGACGGTATCATGAAAAAATATTCAATATTCAGTCTGGTGCGCAATGCGCTCAGCTACCACGAGAACTGGCAGGCGGCATGGCGTAGCCCGGAGCCGAAGCGGGAATACGATGTCATCATCATCGGTGGTGGGGGCCATGGCCTTGCCACTGCCTACTACCTGGCTAAGGTACACGGCATCACGAACGTTGCGGTTATCGAGAAGGGCTGGATAGGCGGCGGCAACACCGGTAGAAATACCACCATCGTGCGTTCCAATTATCTCTGGGACGAGGCCACGCACTTGTATGAAAAATCAATGAAGTTGTGGGAAGGCCTGTCTCAGGATCTCAACTACAACGTCATGTTCAGTCAACGCGGTGTGCTCAATCTCGGGCACAGCCTGCAGGACATGCGCGATATTACGCGACGGGTCAATGCCAATCGCCTGAATGGGGTCGATGGCGAGGTATTGAATGCGCAGCAGGTTAAGGAGTTTGAGCCCCTCATCAACATTTCACCGAACGCGCGCTATCCGATTCTTGGCGCATCACTTCAGCGCCGGGGCGGGTCGGCGCGCCACGACGCCGTGGCATGGGGATTCGCGCGCGGGGCGGACTCGTACGGGGTAGACATCATTCAGAAATGCGAAGTCACCGGTATCCGGCGCGATGGCGGCGAGGTGATCGGCGTGGAAACCACCAAAGGCTTCATTCGCAGCAAGAAGGTCGGCGTGGTCACAGCTGGCAGCTCGAGCGTGTTGGCCGCCATGGCCGACTTGCGACTTCCTATCGAAAGCCATCCGTTGCAGGCTTTTGTGTCGGAACCGGTGAAGCCGGTATTGAATTCAGTGATTATGTCGAATGCGGTGCATGGCTACATTAGCCAGACCGACAAGGGCGACCTGGTCATCGGTGCAGGCATTGATGCGTATACCGGGTACGGCCAGCGCGGCAGCTTTCATGTCATTGAACACGCTACCCAGGCCATCATGGAACTGTTTCCGATATTTAGCCGGGTGCGCATGAACCGGCAGTGGGGCGGGATCGTCGATGTGTGTCCTGACGCTTGTCCGATTATCGGTCTTACCCCGGTGAAAGGCCTGTATTTCAATTGCGGCTGGGGCACTGGTGGCTTCAAGGCAACGCCAGGCTCAGGCTGGGTGTTTGCCCACACCATTGCGCAGAATCGGCCGCATGCGCTGAATGCGGCATTCTCACTGGAGCGTTTTTCCAACGGGCATCTCATCGACGAACACGGCGCCGCAGGCGTAGCCCACTAACCCAAGGAAGATCGAATATGTTGAAAATTACCTGTCCCTGGTGCGGACCGCGAGAAGAGACTGAGTTTTCCTACGGTGGCGAGGCGCACATCACGAGGCCTATCGATACCGATGCACTGACGGATGAGCAGTGGGGCGATTACCTGTTTATGCGTAAAAATCCGCGCGGTCTTCACCGGGAGCAATGGATGCATGCTTACGGTTGCCGCCGCTGGTTTAACGTTGAACGCAACACGCTGACTTATCAAATAAATAGAATTTATAAAGTGGGTGAAACTATTCCCGGAGACCAGCAATGAGCCAGAATAATCGCATCGGGAGCGGTGGACGCATCGACCGCGCCAAGCCAGTCAATTTCCTGTTCAACGGTAAACAGTATCAGGGGTATAGGGGCGACACCGTGGCGTCGGCGTTATTGGCGAACGGCGTTTCCGTGGTTGGGCGCAGCTGGAAGTATCATCGTCCGCGCGGTATCGTCAGTTGCGGCGTAGAAGAGCCGAACGCGTTGCTGCAGCTGGAAACTGGCGCCCATACCGTGCCGAATGCACGCGCCACTGAACTTGAGCTGTACGAAGGGCTTAGCGCCAACAGCGTCAATTGCTGGCCTAGCGTGGATTTTGATTTGATGTCACTGACCGGAATGTTTTCGCGCTTCATGCCAGCCGGCTTTTACTACAAAACATTTATGTGGCCGAAGAGCTTCTGGAAGAAGTATGAGCATTTCATCCGTAAGGCATCCGGCCTTGGCGAGGCACCTAGGGAACAAGATCCATCTTGCTATAGCAAGATGGACGACCATTGCGATGTTCTCATTGCCGGCGCAGGTCCGGCTGGTCTGGCAGCGGCGCTTGCGGCGGGAAGAACCGGTGCACGGGTGATTCTGGCTGACGAAAAAAATGAGTTGGGTGGCAGCCTGCTTGGTAGCCGTAATGTGATCGACAGCCAGGTTGCCGATGCCTGGATAGCGACTGCAGTGGCCGAGCTGGAAGGCATGAAGGAAGTTCGTATCCTGAACCGCAGCACCGTGTTTGGCTATCACGATCATAATTTTCTCACCATCGACGAACGTCTTACCGACCACCTGCCGTTGCAACAGCGCAAGGGGCCGCGTGAACGACTCTGGAGGGTGCGGGCAAAACAGGTTGTGCTGGCAACTGGTGCAACCGAGCGCCCATTGGTGTTCAGCAACAATGACCGGCCCGGCATCATGTTGGCTTCTGCCGTGTCGGCCTACGTAAATCGCTATGCGGTGACCGCAGGATCACAAGCGGTGATTTTCACCAATAACGACAGCGCATATCAGACGGCATTGGATCTCGCCGATGCAGGTATTACTGTTGCCGCGATCGTCGATGCCCGGACCAGCCCGTCTGGTTTCTTGCCGGGCTTGGCACGCAAACGCGGTATCAAAATCATGGCCAACTCGGTGATCACCGATGCCAGCGGCAGTAAGCGTTTAAAAAGTATCAAGGTAATGGCACTCAACACCAATGGTGATGGAGTGATTGGTTCTGCCAACGATATTGCGTGCGATCTGCTCGCTGTATCTGGCGGCTGGAGTCCGGTGGTGCATTTGCACGCGCAATCTGGCGGGAAGGCACGCTTTGACGACGCCAAGGCCTGTTTCGTGCCGGGCACTTCGGTGCAGCCGGAGTCCTCGGTGGGAGCGTGCAATGGCAGCTTTGGACTAGCCGACTGCCTCAGCGAAGGCAGCGTCTATGGTGCGGAAGCAGCGCGTTTGGCCGGCTTCGGTACCGGGGTAGTGAGCAAAGTTCCTGTTGCGAAGCGTATCGACGAAGAACCGATAAAAGCGCTTTGGGTAGTGCCTGCTCCCAAATCGATCGGACGCGTGCCCAAACAATTCGTGGATCTGCAAAATGATGTCGGCGCCTCCGATATTGTCCTGGCGGCGCGTGAGGGCTATCGCTCGGTGGAACACGTAAAGCGGTATACCGCGCTCGGTTTCGGTACCGATCAGGGGAAACTGGGAAATATCAACGGCATGGGGATTCTGGCGCAGACGCTGGGGCAGGATATTCCGACTACCGGGACGACGACTTTCCGGCCCAATTACACGCCGGTGACGTTCGGCGCCATTGCGGGCACCGACCTGGGCGATCTGTTCGATCCTGTTCGTAAAACCGCCATGCATCAGTGGCACGAGCAACAGGGTGCATTATTCGAGAATGTGGGGCAATGGAAGCGGCCATGGTATTACCCGAAAGAGGGAGAGAGCATTCACGATGCCGTCAACCGGGAGTGTGTCGCGACCCGTAAAAGCGTCGGCATCATGGATGCCTCGACGCTGGGAAAAATCGATATTCAGGGACCGGATGCCGCCACTTTTCTGAATTGGGTTTACACCAACGCATGGAGCAAGCTGGGTATCGGGCGCTGTCGCTATGGCTTGATGCTGGATGAAAACGGTATGGTAATGGACGATGGCGTCACCGTCCGTTTAAACGCGCATCACTTTGTCATGACCACCACCACCGGCGGCGCGGCGCGGGTGATGTCCTGGCTCGAGCGCTGGTTGCAAACCGAATGGCCGCATCTGAAGGTGCATCTGACATCGGTGACCGACCACTGGGCAACGATGGCGGTGGTCGGACCGAACAGCCGCAAGGTATTGCAGAGCGTATGCAGCGATATTGATTTTTCGTCGGCGTCGTTTCCCTTCATGTCTTACCAGGAAGGGACCGTGGCGGGAGTCGCTGCACGTGTCATGCGCATCAGTTTTTCAGGCGAGCTTGCCTACGAAATCAACATCGACGCGAACTATGGCCGTCACGTATGGGAAGCCGTGATGGTGGCCGGCGCACAGTACGACATTACACCCTACGGCACGGAGACCATGCACGTGTTGCGCGCAGAAAAAGGCTTCATCATTGTCGGTCAGGATACCGATGGCTCTGTTACGCCGATCGATCTGGATATGGAGTGGATCGTTGCCAAGGGGAAGGATTTTATCGGCAGGCGTTCACTTATCCGCTCCGATACCGCGCGAGAAGGTCGCAAACAGTTGGTAGGGCTGTTGACGGAAGACCCAATGGAGGTTTTGCCGGAAGGCGGGCAGATAGTCATGGACGCAACGGTCGCCATACCTATCCCCATGCTCGGGCACGTCACGTCGAGTTATTACAGTGCGTGCCTGGGGCGCTCTATTGCGATGGCGCTGGTCAAGGGCGGACTGAAGCGGCTGGGCGAAACGGTACTGATTCCGCTGGAAAATGGCCGGGTGATTAAGGCAATGATCGCAAGCCCGGTTTTCATCGATCCTGAAGGAGCACGACAAAATGTCTAAGTCAATATTGAAAGAAAGCCCGCTGGCACGTTTTTGCCTGGAGCAGCGCACGACGCCGGCACCCATGGCAGCAGGGGTGAAAGTCTGGGAGCGTGCATTTTGCGCTCACATCAACTTGCGCGGCGATCCGTCTGCTTCTGATTTCCTTGCGGCCGCAACGGGAGTATTGGGATTCGAATTGCCTCTGGAGTCAAATACTGTTGCGGGTGAGCGGGAGAACTACGCGCTCTGGCTTGGGCCGAACGAGTGGTTGATCGTGGCGCCCGGTGAGCAGGAAGGATTGCTCGCAGCGGGCTTGCGCAAAGCGCTGCATGGACAATTCTTCGCCGTTACAGAAGTCGGCGGCGGGCAAACCGTCATTACCTTGAGCGGACAAAATGCACGCGACTTATTGGCCAAGGGTTGTCCTCTGGATTTACATCCGCGGGAGTTCGGTCCTGGCCGTTGCGCGCAATCGCATCTGGCCAAGGCGCCGATTCTCATTCGTCAAATCGATGCAGAGCCAACCTTTGAGCTGATAGCCCGTCGGAGTTTCGCCGATTATCTCTGGTTATGGCTGGAAGATGCGTCGGAAGAATACGGACTGGCGGTGATCAAGCGGCGAAATACCGGTCCATCGCAGCTTCTCGCAACTGTAAGGTTAAGCGCCTGACACGGCCGGCACGGACATTTCCTCTAGCCCTTCATTTCGGTACCAGTGACGCTTGCTTCTTATCCGCCTGCTTGACCAGGTGGATAAGAATTGCTGTCCTGATGCCGCATCAATAGCAGTCCGTCGACATCATTGTAGCCCTCCTGAATTCCGCAACGTTTTTCATCAGTACGCCGGCAGCAAGTTCCCTTACCTTCCATTCCCAAAAAAATCAGCGCTTCCGGCCTGATAAAAGCCATGCGTCAACCCCGAAATGACTCCGCCAAAAGCTCTTCGGATTCAGTCAAGTTACTGTCGGGATTGAAAAAAATAAATTGGATGAGAAGCCTACTATAGCTTCAACCGAAGGCTTTTATTTTCTTTTATTAAATGGAGATGACTATGTCAGTAGTGAGCAAAACGACGAATACGGCGACTGCAGGTAGTGCGGCGGAATTGATGAGAAGCACCAGGATCATTACGATTCCGAACGGGAACAGGGTCCGTCCGACTTTCTCCAATGCGGAAATGCAAAGCCGGGTGACCAGACTGCGTCAGCACATGGCCAGGGAAAACATCGATGCGGTGTTGTTTACCTCGTATCACAACATTAATTATTACGCTGACTTCGTCTACTGTTCGTTCGGTCGCTTTTACGGTCTGGTGGTCACGCAGGACAAGCACACCACCATTAGTGCCAACATCGACGGCGGCCAACCGCAGCGCCGCAGTTTCGGCGACAACATCGTGTATACCGACTGGCAACGCGACAATTATTTTCATGCAGTGAAGTCGCTGGTTGCGGGCCGCAGCCGGGTAGGGGTCGAATTCGATCACATCACGGCAGAAAATATGCAGAAGCTCAAGCATGCATTGCCGGATGCCGACATCGTCGACGTGGCGAAGGCCTGCATGGCGATGCGCATGATCAAGTCGGACGAAGAGATCGACGTCATCCGCAATGGTGCGCGTATTGCTGATATCGGCGGTGCCGCATGCCGCGACGCGATCGGCGTCGGCGTGCCGGAACACGAGGTGGCGCTCGCCTCAACCCAGGCGATGGTGCGGGAAATCGCGCGGACTTATCCTGATGCCGAATTGATGGATACCTGGACCTGGTTCCAGTCCGGCATCAATACCGACGGCGCTCACAACCCTGTGACATCGAGAAAAATCCGGAAGGGAGATATTCTCAGCCTGAATTGCTTCCCGATGATCGCCGGTTATTACACCGCGCTGGAGCGGACCTTGTTTGCCGAGGAATGCTCGGATGCGCATCTACGGATGTGGGAAGTCAACGTCAAAGTCCATGAGGCCGGGCTCAAGCTGATCAAGCCCGGCACCCGCTGCTCCGATATCGCCGCCGAGTTGAATGAGATTTTCCATGAACATGGTTTGCTGCAATATCGCACCTTCGGCTATGGACATTCGTTCGGCACGCTGTCGCACTACTACGGACGTGAAGCAGGGCTGGAGTTGCGCGAGGACATCGACACTGTGCTGCAACCAAATATGGTGGTGTCGATTGAACCGATGATCATGATCCCCGAAGGTCAACCGGGAGCGGGTGGTTACCGCGAGCATGACATCTTGATCGTCAACAAAGAAGGCGCGGAAAACATCACGAAGTTCCCATTCGGGCCGGAGCATAACATCGTCAAAAATTGAGAAGGCGGGCGTTGCTTGCGTCCTGCTCCATGTTTGTGATATGGGGCGCATATACGGTGAACGCCCGCAATTCGTTGGGCCAAAAGGATGAATCAAATGGACCAGAAATCCAAGGCTGCAAGTAGCAGGTCGTACGTACGTTTTGAAAATGTGCAAAAGACGTACGACGGCGACACTTTGGTAGTAAAGAATCTCAATCTCGACATTGCGAAAGGCGAGTTCCTGACCATGCTGGGCCCCTCTGGTTCCGGCAAAACGACCACCCTGATGATGCTGGCGGGATTCGAGACAGCGACCAACGGCGAGATTTTTTTGGACGGTTCGCCGATCAACAGAATTGCACCGGAAAAGCGGAACATCGGTATGGTGTTCCAGAACTACGCTTTGTTCCCTCACATGACCATTGCAGAGAACCTGGCATTTCCGCTGAATGTCCGCAGAATTTCCAAATCGGACAGTGAGCGCAAGGTGCTGGCGGCACTCGATATGGTGGGTTTGCGCGGATTCGCGGCGCGCCGGCCGGCGCAGCTTTCCGGCGGTCAGCAACAGCGTGTAGCCGTTGCCCGGGCATTGGTGTTCGAACCCAAACTGATACTCATGGACGAACCGCTCGGTGCGCTTGACAAGCAACTGCGCGAACAGATGCAGTACGAAATCAAGCGCATTCACAATGCGTTGGGAGTGACAGTCGTGTATGTGACGCACGACCAGGGTGAAGCTCTCACCATGTCCGACAGAGTTGCGGTGTTCAACGACGGCGTGATTCAGCAGCTGGCCTCACCGGAAGACCTCTATGAGTATCCAACCAATGCGTTTGTAGCCGGTTTCATTGGTGAGAATAACCGCCTGGTCGGCACTGTAAAAAATATCAGTGGCAGCAGCTGTGATGTTGCAGTAAACGGCTCTGGAATAATCCGGGCGCTTCCTGTCTCCAATATGGCTGTCGGTAGCAGCACGATGCTGTCGCTGCGACCGGAGCGCGTCATGATCAATCCGCCGGATGGCAGTTACCCCAATATTTTCCATGGCACGGTAAAGGAATTTATCTACCTGGGCGATCACATCCGTACCAGGGTAAATATTTGTGGAATGGAGAATTTCATCATCAAGGTTCCGAACGCCAAAGCGCATAAGCACCTGGCAGTTGGCGAGACCATCAAAATCGGTTGGCATGCCGAGGACTGTCGGGCGCTTGATCTGCCGCACGACTTGCATACGGAACAGTTGCCGGCGCACTGAATTACAACAAGAGAGCCATCAGACTCCAATCGCACTAAATGTATCTACAGAGGTATTGACTTTAACAATCCCAGGAGACGATTCATGATTACCGTTCGCAGGCTGAATATTTTATTTTTATCCGTGCCGTTTGTTGCTGCTCTCTCGGCAGCCAATCTCTCGGCGGCAGAAACAATCACCGTTACCTCGTTTGGCGGCGCCTATGGCAAGAGCCAGATCGAGGCGCAGCAAAAGCCCTTCATGAACAAAACCGGAAACACGGTGCTGTCGGAGGACTATAACGGCGGCCTGGCGCAAGTCAGGGCGCAGGTAAAAACCGGCAACGTGACGTGGGATGCGATGGATGTCGAGCTCGCTGAACAATTGCGCGGTTGCGATGAAGGACTGTTCGAGCACGTCGACGTCTCGAAACTGGCGCCGGCGCCGGACGGTACGCCGGCATCCAGGGATTTCATCGACGGCGCACTGCAAAAGTGCGCTGTGGGTACCATCGTCTGGTCGAATATCATTGCTTATGACAAGGGCAAATACAGATCCGGCGCACCCAAGACCATTCAGGATTTCTTCGATCTCCAGAAGTTTCCGGGCAAACGCGGAATGAAGAAGGAGCCGCAAGTCAATATCGAATGGGCCTTGATGGCCGATGGCGTGCCGGCAGACAAGGTATATGAAGTGCTTGATACACCTAAGGGACTGGAGCGGGCTTTCAAGAAACTCGACACCATCAAGTCCAGCGTAGTCTGGTGGCAGGCCGGTGCACAAGCCCCGCAACTGCTTGCGGACAAGGAAGTCGTCATGACATCCGCTTACCACGGGCGCATTTACGATGCCATTACCAACGAGAACAAGCCCTTTGCCATGATGTGGGACAGCAACGTCCGGGTCATGGATTTGTATGCCATTCTTAAAGGGACCAAGCACCTGGCGGCAGCCCGCGACTATCTGCGTTTCGCCACCAGTTCGCAAGCATTGGCTGACCAGACCAAATATGTACCCTACGGACCGGTGCGCAAATCTGCGATGAAGCTGATCGATCCGAAGATCCTTCCATACCTGCCGACGGCACCGCAAAATTCCGTGAAATATCTTGTCAGCAACGCCGAATGGTGGGCTGACCACGGTGACGAAATCAACCAGAAGTTCGCGGCCTGGCTGTCGAAGTAATGCATGCGGCTACTGTCGACGGTAAGTCCTCGGTAGCCGTACTCAGATTTCTAGGAAAATTTTCGATCGGATAGCATCATGGAAAAGGTGAGCGTGCCCCTCGTCATGGAGCAGGCGGACAGACGACCCGGGGTCGCAGCGGGCGTCGGCAGCTCGTTGAAGACGAAGCTGCGTCAGGCTGAACGGATGGGCCGTCTGAAGGCCTACGGATTGATTTTGCCGCTCCTGCTGTTTATTTTCATCACGTTTCTCGCACCGATCGGCTTGATGCTGTTTCAGAGCGTCGACAATCCGGCGGTGGCAGAGACTATTCCGAAGACCATGGCGGCCCTGAAGTCATGGGACTACAAGACCGGACCGATGGTGCCGGAAGCGCTCTACGCAACCTTCGCTGGGGAGTTGAAGCGTGGTGCCCAGGATGGGAGCGTAAGCAAGCTGGCTACCCGTTTGAACTATGAAAGCGACGGCATGCGCACGCTCATCATGCATACGGCGCGCAAGATCGACCAAGCCGAAACCGGGCCGTGGAAGGACAGATTTCTGGCGCTCAATCAGAGCTGGGCGAAGCCGGAGACCTGGACGTTGATCCAGCACTATGGCAACCCGTATACGCTCGGTTACTATCTGGACGCTCTGGACCTCCGCTACGATGCCGCCGGATCAGTTGCGCGCCAGCCCGAGGATTTGCGACTTTACGTGGATGTGTTCGGCCGCACGATCTGGTTGAGTGTGGTGGTCACGGCGTTGTGCCTGCTGTTAGGCTATCCAATTGCCTATTTGTTGACCAGCTTGCCGGCAAAGACCAGCAACCTCCTGATGATCATGGTATTGCTGCCGTTCTGGACCTCGCTGCTGGTGCGAACGACCGCATGGGTCGTGATACTGCAGAGTAATGGGCTGTTGAACGACTTTCTGATCCACGTCGGCCTGATCGATCATCGCGTCCAGCTCATCTTCAATCGGTTTGGCGTCGTCGTGACGATGACGCAGATCTTGCTGCCCTTCATGATTTTGTCCCTCTACAGCGTGATGAAAAACATTTCGCCTGTGTATGTCAGGGCGGCGCGTTCTCTGGGGGCGAATCCTGTGCGCGCATTTTGGCGGGTGTACGTCCCGCAAACCGTACCCGGTATCGGGGCGGGCGGCCTGCTGGTCTTCATTCTGGCGCTCGGCTACTACATCACGCCTGCGCTGGTGGGAGGGCCGAACGATCAGATGGCGAGTTACTTCATTGCCGACCACGTCAACCGCTCGCTCAACTGGGGATTGGCCTCAGCGCTTGGCGGCTTGCTGCTGGCAGGCGTGATGGGGCTGTACCTTATCTACAACCGCCTGGTTGGCGTCAACGCGATGAAATTGGGGTGAAATCATGACCGCTTTACCGCCTTATGTAGGACTGCTCGGCAGGGCCTGGCACTATGTTTTCCGCCTCGTTTGCGGCCTGATTCTGCTGTATTTGATACTTCCAGTCCTGATCGTCATCCCGTTGTCTTTCAACGCGGAACCTTATTTCAGCTATCCGATGCCAGGCTTCAGCATGCGTTGGTATCAGGAAATTTTTCACAATCCGCTGTGGCTGTTATCGATGAAGAATAGTCTGATCATTGGCTTTTTCGCGACGATTCTGGCCACCACATTGGGCACTATTGCTGCGTTGGGCCTGAGCAAGCGCGACTTGCCATACAAGGGATTGCTCATGGCACTGTTGGCCTCGCCGATGATCGTACCGATTGTCATCACTGCGGTCGGCATGTACTTCTTCTATTCCAAAATCGGACTGACGAATAACCTGCTCGGACTGATCCTTGCGCATGCTGCACTGGGTACACCGTTCGTCGTCATTACGGTGTCCGCCACGCTGGTCGGTTTTGACAAACGGTTAGTGCTGGCAGCGGCAAGCCTGGGCGCCGGTCCTGTCTACACTTTTTTTAGAGTCACGCTGCCACTGGTCTTGCCAGGGATGATTTCCGGCGCATTGTTTGCGTTCGGGACTTCATTCGATGAAGTCGTGGTGGTGATGTTTGTCGGCGGTATTGAGCAGCGTACTATTCCACGCCAGATGTGGACCGGGATACGGGAAGAATTGAACCCCACCATACTTGCGGTGGCGACCTTATTGACCATCTTCTCGGTGCTGCTGCTGATAACCCTGGAGATGCTGCGTCGTCGCAACGAGCGCATCCGCGGCATACGTAGCTAATGCCGCATGCGTTGGCATGGTGTGCGTTGAGCACGCACACCAGCGGTGTGCTCTGTCATATTTGAAAATTCGCGAAAAGCAAGGGTGCAACGCTTTGCGCCTGTTTTTCCAACCAGGAATATCCATCATGTCTTCAGTTAGTTCTGCACCAAAATACATTCTCACTTTATCGTGTCCCAGCGCCCCTGGACAGGTCGCGGCCATCACCGGGTTTCTCGAAGCGCGGGGTTGCTATATCGAGGAAATCGCAGTATTCGACGACAGTATCAACCAGTCCTTTTTTGTCCGTTGCGTATTTCATGCCGCTTCGGGCGACGCCTTGCCGCTGGAACAGATGCAAGAGGATTTTCAGGCGATCAGCAATCGGTTCGGCATGGAATGGGCCATGCGTGATGCTGCGGTGCGGTCCCGCGTCCTGATTCTGGTATCCAGATTCGATCATTGCCTGAACGACTTGATTTATCGCTGGCGTATCGGCGAGCTCAAGATCGACATCGCCGCCATTGTCTCGAATCATCCGGAGCTGGAGCCGATTGCGTCAGCGCACGGCATTCCGTTTCACCATCTACCGATCACGCCGGACACCAAGGCTGGGCAGGAACAGCGCTTACTCGCCATTGTTGAAAAAACGCGTTCTGATCTGGTCGTGCTGGCGCGCTATATGCAGATTCTGTCGCCTGAATTGAGCGCGACGCTAAGAGGTCGGGCCATCAACATTCATCATTCATTCTTGCCAGGGTTCAAAGGATCCAAGCCCTACCATCAAGCGTACGCCAGGGGCGTCAAACTGATTGGCGCGACCGCGCACTATGTCACTACCGATCTGGATGAAGGGCCTATTATCGAACAGGTGGTGGAGCGCGTAGACCATGCCTGCGATCCGGATCAGTTATTGGCAACAGGTCGCGACATGGAATGTCTGGCGCTGTCCCGTGCCGTGAAGTTCCAGGTGGAGCGCCGTATTTTTCTTAATGGCAACAGGACGGTGGTGTTGCGGTGACGGGTTGTATAGCGAGACGTATGGCGATGTCGAATCTGCGCAAACCTCCGTCGATATCAGGAAAAATGCACATTTTTTTCCTCCTAGAATGGGTTTTAAGGATGAATGCATACGAACACATGGGCGGCTACCGTTAGCCGTATCAAAAAGACCAGGCAAGACTGCATATTCTGAGCTTACGCGAGACTTTTTGGGGGGAAGTGAAGCCCCAAATATTCAACAAGGTCCTTCAGAGATCAATTAACCGGCATCTCACTTTCAAGTGAAAAAATTCCGGTTGAATCGCACAAGCCTAATTTAATCACTATAGGAGACAGGTAAAAATGAGTAATTCGAGATCAACCGTGGACGTCCGGTCGCGAGCGACCCAGCACCAAAATCGTGTGACGGCAGATGCAGGACAAAACAACAGGGAGCTGAGAAAAGCGGCGACAGCAAGCTTCATAGGGAATTTTGTGGAGTGGTTCGACTATGCTTCCTACGGCTATCTTGCGGCAGTCATCACAAAGGTATTTTTCCCCGCAGCGTCACCTGTTTCAGGGCTGCTGGCAACATTTGGGGTGTTTGCGCTATCTTTTATTGTCCGTCCCCTCGGAGGCGTTATCTGGGGCCATTACGGAGACAAAATCGGCCGCAAACAGGCACTTTCCCTGTCTATCATTTTGATGTCGCTGGCGACATTTTTGATCGCATTCCTGCCGACTTTCGAGCAGGTCGGGTTGTGGGCTCCGGCGCTGCTCTTGCTCGTTCGTCTTGTGCAGGGATTCTCCGCTTCGGGAGAATATGCCGGCGCATCGGCATTCCTTGCAGAGTACGCACCAGACGATAAGCGAGGCTTCTATACCAGCATCGTACCTGCCAGTACCGCGGCGGGCTTGTTGCTGGGATCGCTGTTCGTTACTGTTATGCATAGCGCGCTGTCCGCTGAACAGATGCAGTCATTCGGCTGGAGACTTCCTTTCCTGCTGGCTGCGCCGCTTGGACTTATTGGCCGCTATATCCGCGTAAAGCTTGAAGAATCGCCGAAGTTCAAGGCACTGGAGCAATCTCATCAGGTAACCAAGGCGCCGGTCTCCGTCTTGTTAACTACGCATAGGCGTGCTTTCATCATCGCTCTTGGCGTCACCATGCTGAATGCCGTAGGGTTCTATACCATCCTCAGCTACATGCCGACATACTTGTCGGTAGAGTTGCATGTTAGCGAGTCGGAATCGTTCCTTGCCACCACCATTGCGTTGGTCGCATATATCGGGCTCATATTCCTGATGGGTAAATTATCGGATCGTTTTGGCAGGAAGACCATGCTGGTCGTGGCATCGCTTTTCTTTATTGCCTTTACGGTGCCGCTGTTTAGCCACTTGAGTTCGGTCGGCCTCGTTGGCATGATCCTGATTCAGATCGCATTCGGTGCAATGCTGACCATGAATGATGGAACGCTTCCCTGTTTTCTATCCGAGATCTTTCCGACGAAAATCAGGTACAGCGGGTTCGCATTGAGTTTTAATCTGGCTAATGCAGTCTTTGGCGGGACCGCGCCTTTTATTGCCACCTGGCTTATTCAGGTGACGGGCAACAAGCTGGCACCAGCCTGGTATTTGGTAGGTGCTGCGCTCATCGCGCTTGTTGCTATGCTTGCCAGTCGGGAGACGGCTGGTAAGCCATTGGCAGATCGGTGAACTGGTGCGCGGCACGTGAAGTTGCCCAAAGATGACGATCCGCCAAAGCTGGTTCTTCGCAGGCTAGGCTCGGCTTATGAGCTTAGTCCGCACCTGCGAAGGTGCTTTTCCATGAGCGCGACGAAAGCTGTTGGAAAAATGTGAATTGCTCAAGAATCCGCATGCCATTGCGATATCTATAATTGATCTGTTCGTATTAAGCAGCAGATTGTAGGCGTTGCGCAAGCGCAGCTTCATGGCAAACGCCGAGGGACTCATGCCGAGCTCCGAATGGAACAAACGTTCGAGATGTCTGACGCTGATATGCACGTGCTCCCCTATCTGTTCAAGACAAACAGGTGTGTCAAGATTTCGTTCAATGAGCAACATGGCCTTGCGGACCCGGATATTGTCGGTTTCCTCAGTCAGCAGCGGCTGCGGTTGGGGCGATATTGATGGCAAGGGAGCCTTTTCAATCATGATACGTAGCGCTTTTGCCGCCTCGGCCTTGCCGCAGTGTCGCTCGACAAGATAAGCAGCCAAATGCACGACGCTTGTTCCACCTGCACTTGTCAGCCGATCACGTTCATCGATAAACAGTTCATCCGAGCTTACGGACAGTTCCGGAAATTCATTTGCGAATTCATTGTGATGAAACCAACTGACGCAACTCCGATACCCCTTCATCAATCCTGCCCGGGCGAGAATGAAGCTGCCCGTGCAGACCCCGATGAGAGGGATATTCGATAATGCAGCCAATTTCAAGAAAGAAATGATATCCGGAGAAACATCCCTTCCGTACAAAAGGCCTCCAACGACAACGATATAGTCGAAATCTTCAAGGTCCGTTAACCTCTTGTTCGGGGTAGCCTCCATATTTGTTTTGTGGACTACAAAATAGTCGACAATCAAAATGCCGGCAATCGGACCCAGAAGGGCTGAATAGCCGACCAGCCAGGTGAAGATATAGCCTTGCGTACTTTCCAGAATTTTCCAAGGCATCATAGCAATCGCAATAGCCGCAGTGATATAGCCACCTGTCTTGTAGGAAATATGCTTTGGACTAAGCGCCGAAAAATCATAAGCGGGGCATCACTTTGTCCTGTCAGCTTGACGCGTCCCGGATCACGGCACGCACTCGGCGCCAGGTCCTGTGATGGTTAAAAAGGGGATGAGTAATACCGTAAGGCGAAGGGACGTAGAACTGGACCGGACGGCGGCTTGGTCGGTGAGCCTCGACCTCCAAAGCGTGGGCGCGTGCCAAGAAAGTGCATTTACGCTTCTTGGATCGATCGCTGGGCGAGTGCATTAGAGAGCGTATGCCCGCTTCGGGCAGGCATCTGAATACGGAAATGCTTGCAGATGCCAAGGTGTCATGGTCTGAGCACCGGGCTGTAGTGTTGTTCAGCCCCAAGGCTGATCAAGTTTCGTGCCTCATCCCAAGGGTTCGCAAATCTTATTTTTTATGAATGCCGGCAATAATGCGCACAACAGCGTGCGCATTACTAAGGCTTGCTCTCCTGGCAACCAATGAACACAACGCCGGTTAATTGATAGCATTCGCCAGAATGTCACAACACAACATTCCTGACTGGTTGCCTAGACTTGACACACAATGCTTTCGGGGATTTCGCGATCGCTGCCGACACCCGGCATCCGTTACTGCAGTACGCCGCTTGCTTTGGCCGTGTGCGTTGCGATGGCATCCATCAGCGCTGGAGACAAGCTATCGTAAGGGGACAGCCCAAGTTCTACCAGCCGTGCCCGGACCGCGCCCATGTTATCCGGGCTTGCACCCGATTCGATAGTCGATGAAACAAATGCGGCAAATTCCGGCGGTGCCCAACCCTCTTCGCTGGAACGCTCGGTATGGATAAAATCGAGGCCGTAGAATGGGTGCGCCTTATTTTCGATGCGGCCATACATATGGACACCGCACTCTTTGCAAGCATGCCGTTGAATCGTTGCGTTCGCATCCACCACCGCCAGTTTGTCGGCGTTTGCAATGACGCTGACGTTATCGCGCGATACCACCGCTACTTGTGAAAACAGTGCGCCTTCCGGTTTCCAGCACTTTGTACAACCACACACGTGATTGTGTGCACACTGACCTTTGATCGCCACTTCGACCTTGTGCGTCGAGCAGGCGCAGACAAGCGTCCCGCCAGAAAATCCCGCAACCGGAATGTGTCAATTGATTTGAAACACCAGTTTGAATGCGATGAGAGTCTAAATCTCAGTATCAAGCAGCGTTTTTCTCCCTGGTTGGTGGGTTAATCCAAGCGGCAGTGGGCAGTTTGTGTGGTTGCGGCAGCCGGCTCTTGAAACGATTTGGGTTGCGCTGAAACGCCACGCTTAGCGTGATCTGCCGTTGTTGGCGCACTTCTGCAGCGCGGCCCGTATGGACGTTCTCCGGCGTCATCATGCCGATCCCGGAGTGCCGGTGCTGGGTGTTATACCAGGCGAAGAACGGTACGCAGTGCGCTCTTGCATCGGCGATCGAACCAAAGCGTGACGGGAAACCGGGCTGATATTTCAAGGTCTTGAATTGCGCTTCCGAATAGGGGTTGTCGTCGGAGACATATGGCCGGCTGTGCGATTTGACGATTCCCAGATCGGCTAACAATGTGGCCACAGGCTTGGAACGCATGCTGCTGCCACGGTCGGCATGCAAGGTCAGCATGCCAGGCACGATACATTCTTTCGCGGCACTGTCGGCAATCAGTTGTTCGGCCAGTTCGGCGGTTTCCTGCTCGGCCACCATCCAGCCGACGACATACCGGCTGAAGATGTCGAGGATGACATACAGGTGGAAGCAGGTGCCCCTGACTGGCCCCTTCAATTTTGTAATGTCCCAGCTCCACACCTGGTTCGGCGTCACAGCCAACAACTCCGGCTTGGTGTATTCCGGATGCCTGAGCTGATTGCGTCGTTCGCGCACGGCGGTACAGCCTTGCAATAGGCGGTACATGGTCCTTACCGATGCCAGGTAGCACCCTTCGTCGAGCAACTGGGCATACACGGCAGCTGGCGCACAATTGACGAAGCGCGGGCTATTGAGCGCGTTGAGTACGGCCTGCCGCTCATCGCCAGACAGAGCCAACGGCGGGCGCCGTGCTGGCGCCGGGATGGTCAGTGCGGACGATGGCGGCATCATCCTGGCACGCCGCGCCAGGCGTTCGCGATAGACCGCACTGCGTGGCAGATGCAAGGCGCGGCAGGCGTGGGCCAAACCAACGTCGGCGGACAAGCTGATGGCTGCATTCATCACTTGGGCTCGCTGGGCGCGTCGGCCGTGGTCAGGCCTAACAGAATGGAAAGTTTTTTTTGGACGTCGATGATGAGGTCTGCCTTGGCCAGCTTGTTGCGCAAGCGTTCATTCTCACGCGTCAGTTCAAGCACCAGACGGGCCTCTGCCGCGCCCGGTTTGATTTTTGGGCCGCGCTTGCGCTCGACGAGAAGTGCCTGTTCCGCGGCGTCGCGCTGCTTGCGCCAGGTCGCCAGATGCGACGAGTAGATGCCTTCCCGGCGCAACAGCGCGCCAATGTCGCCAACTGCGACGCAAGCGTCAGCGGCGATGAGAATGCGCTGCTTCTCGGCCTTGGAAAAGGAGCGCCGTTTCGCCGTTGCCACGACTTCGGGATTGGGCCGCGCCGCGCCGGAAGAAGCCTCTTCAGTCGCCCTGCGGGCTCCTTGCGTGGCTTCTTCCGGCGCAATGGCGTCTGCTATGTTGATAATCTGCTGCTTTCGGTTTTGCATATTGGGAACCTACCGTTGTACTCTAAATTAATTGGGTAGGTGTCTCAAGTTATATTGGCACGGGGGGAACTGCGGGTTTCAATCCGTTATCGACGGCTGGATGTATGTTGACTGCACTATTCATAATAATTTCTCCTTGAGGGTTTTATGGTTAAACGGCTGTTGAATAAAATGGGATGGAAATGATCAATAACGTTACGGCGTGGCCGCACTTAATCGTCGATGGTGAAGTGCTCGCTGATCAGTTCAAGCATGGCGTACCCCGCTCAATACAGCACGACGGACCGAATCGATTCGCCGCTTTTCATCAGATCGAAGCCTTCGTTGATCCGTTCCAGCGGCAAGGTATGGGTGATCAAATCGTCGATATTCAGTTTGCCTTCCATATACCAGTCAACGATTTTCGGTACGTCGGTACGCCCGCGTGCGCCGCCGAAAGCCGATCCTTTCCATTCACGCCCGGTGACCAGTTGGAACGGACGCGTGCTGATTTCCTGCCCCGCGGCGGCCACGCCAATGATGTAGGACTGGCCCCAGCCTTTGTGGCAGCATTCCAGGGCCTGGCGCATGGTCGTGACGTTGCCGATGCACTCGAAGGAATAATCGGCACCGCCATCCGTCAACTGGACAATGTGATCGACGACGTTTTCGACTTCTTTCGGATTGACGAAATGGGTCATGCCGAACTTGCGCGCCATCTCGATGCGGCCCGGATTGATATCGACACCGATAATCTTGTCGGCGCCGACCATCTTGGCGCCTTGAATCACGTTGAGCCCAATGCCGCCGAGTCCGAATACAACGACATTCGCGCCGGCCTCGACTTTGGCCGAGAACACCACGGCACCCACGCCTGTCGTCACACCGCAGCCGATGTAACAGGCCTTGTCAAATGGCGCATCCTCACGGATTTTGGCCAGTGCGATTTCCGGCACCACGATGTAATTGGAGAACGTCGAGGTTCCCATATAGTGAAAGATCGGTTTGCCATCGATAGAAAAACGCGAGGTGGCGTCCGGCATCAGCCCTCTGCCCTGCGTCGAGCGAATGGCCTGACATAGATTGGTCTTGCGCGACAGGCAAAACTTGCATTGACGGCATTCCGGCGTGTAGAGCGGAATGACATGATCGTCTTTTTTCAGCGTGCTGACACCCGGACCGACCTCGACCACGACGCCTGCGCCTTCATGCCCCAGAATCGAAGGAAAAATCCCTTCGGGGTCAGCGCCTGACAGAGTGTAGTAATCGGTATGGCAAATCCCTGTCGCCTTAATCTCGACCAGTACTTCACCGGCTTTGGGCCCCGCGAGATCGACTTCTTCAATCGTCAGTGGCGCACCGGCCTTCCATGCAATAGCGGCTTTCGTTTTCATTATTCAGTTCCGTAATATTTATTAGACGCATATTGCGACACGAAAAAGAAGGCAAATAAAAACAGGGGGAATATTGGCCGAAATTGCTGCAATTACGTCTGCATTTGCATGCAATTGTTCCGAGCAGTTGGCTTTGCTCAGCGCGGCAAGGCGAGGAATTGTCAAAAAGATTTTGAATAGTTTCTTAGCGATCAAGATCGCGCAGTAGTCGAAAAGCGCTCGCGATACGCACACGACGTAATCCCGAGCTTTTTCTGAAAAACCCGGCGCATCCTTTCCTCTGTCTTGAAGCCTGACTTAAATGCGATCGACTTCAGGGATGATTTATTCTCTTCCAATAGCCGTCTGGCGATTTCGAAGCGCGCATTCTCTATGAACTCGGCGGGACTGATCGATGCTTCCCGCTGAAATACCCGCGTGAAGTTTCTATTGCTCATGGCGGACTTTGCGGCTAACAGCGGCACACTCAGATCGTCCTGCAGATGCGACAGTATCCAATTCTGTAATTCTCGTATCATCGGATGACTGGTCATCTGGCTTGACAGATGAACGCTGAATTGGGACTGGCCGCCGGGTCGCTTCAGATAGACGACAAGTTCGCGCGCCACCTCTAACGCAATGTCACGACCGAAATCGTTTTCGACGGTCGCTAAAGCCAGATCGATTCCGGCCGTCACGCCAGCCGATGTCCATATGTTGCCGTCTTGAATAAAGATCGCATCGGCATCGACGGTCACCTCTGGATAGCGATTTTTTAATCGTTCGGCAGCACCCCAATGAGTGGTCGCGCGCCTGCCATTCAGTACGCCTGCTTCGGCCAGGAAGAAGCTGCCGGTGCATAACGCTGCGAGTTGCCTGATTCTGGGGGCAATGGCGGCAACCCACTCGACTATCTCAGGAGTGTTTTTCAGCGCCGCCTCAATGTCCGGGGTGCCGACAATCATCGCGATGTCTGGCAATGCGAGCGTGCTGATTGCTTTCGTTGCCTGCAGCGACATTAACGTGTCGGAGCAAATGCTGCCGATATGTGTGGCGGCAATGCATACATCATAGCGGCCAGGCAGTTGACGCAAGCCCAGATACTTGTTGGCATAGTCGAATACCTTCAATGGACCTATCGCCTCCAGCGCCTTGAAGCCGGGGTAGACGATGATATCGACAGTGAGGACATGGCTGGCGTCGTTCATTGCGGGAGTTCCTGGGTTCGTTGCCGGAATCATTACGCAAACAGTTTGCCGGGATGCATGATGCCATCCGGGTCAAGTGCATGCTTGATGCGTAGCATACAGTCGATTTCTTCCGGGCTACGTGTATATGACAAGCAGGCACGCTTGTGCAAGCCGATGCCGTGCTCGGCGGACACCGAGCCGGCATATTTTCTCAGCAACGTATAGTCGATGTGATTGCGTTCAATAGCGAAGATCAGGCCAAGCGGGAGAGGCTGCAAAAAGGCATGAAGACACAGCCCGATATGGCGGAATCATCGGGTTATGCCCAGCATTACGAACACATCTTTCCCGACAATTTTCACGGGATAGATCGGTAAGTCTTGGGTGACGGGACGGCACAATGCCTTGCCGGTGCGTATATCGAAGCGGCCCTGGTGCAGCGGGCATTCGATCTCGCAGCCATCGAGATATCCTTCCGACAGATGCGCATGCTCATGTGTGCAAATGTCATGCGTCGCATATACCGCGTCCTCGACCTTATAGAGCGCAATACTTTGCCCACCCACGTTCGCGGCGGTGACTTCGCCTTCCACCACGTCGTCGAAGCCCGCTGCCCGCTGCCACTCCACATCTGGATTTACGATAGACATGTGGCACCTCAGATCGGGTAAATGATGGAGTTCGGCACCAGCTCGCTATCGAAGACGCAGATGCGCTGCCGGAACTTCAATCGCCCGTTTTCGCTGACGATGGTATCGATGTAACGGCCAGCGTTAAAGACTTCGGAAAACGAATCCAGTTTGGTCCGTATCACCAGGTAGTTCGCTTCCGAAACGATGACCCCATCGCTTTCGCTGATGACTTTCGGAATGCCGACAATATGCCGCTGGTAGTACGGGGCATGGAAAATCGTCTGTGTAACGCCGTAGACGCGGTCTTTTAGCATCGCCTTGCTCTCCAGCGCCAGCGCCGACATCGGTAATCCTCCTTCGAAGTTTTCGCGTGAAACATTCCGGTAAAGGCAGTCGTCTGTAAAAAATTCCGGCCACTCTTCGTAGTGGCTGTCGTCGACGCACCGTGTGTAGTCAGCGTACAAGTCCTGAAGCGCGAAACGTGTTGTTGCATCCATGTCAGACCTCCATTACTTTGCGGTAATACTCGTACATGCCCCGGATCAGCGTCTCGGAAATATGCGTATCGGTGTCGGCGATTTCGTGGCCACCCAACTCGCAGAGGGTCTCGGATTCGGGATCCTGCGCCATGCCTTCTTCGACAAGTCCGATGATTTCACTGTCGTCCGCGGAGACGAAACCGGCGGGTCCGAACAGGTTGGCCTGGCGCAGGCGCCGCTCGGTCATCTCCGGCGTATCGTCCGCAAAGCCGAGATGCGTCCAGATGTAATCGAAGGCTTGCGGACCGCGCGGAATTACCTGGCGGACTGCAACTGAATTGATTTGCTGTTGCATGATCACGCTTGGAAAAATGCTTTGAATTACCGCCGTTGGCCCATCCCACCACGGCTCCGTCTCTACATCGAGGAAGCGGCCGTCATTCAGTGTCATGTCCGCCCGGAAACTGCTCACGCCTGTGGTTGCCTCACCTTTCCCGCCCTGGTTGCGTGTCGTCACCATGGCGGAGTGGCGGTGCAGATCATCCATGACATTCTGCGATTCGTTGTCCGCCCGCCATAGTCCGTAATTGACGAACCAGGTATGGAGTAATCCCGGGTGGTAGCAGTCCTTAAGATTTTCGTGGATCAGTTTCCAGTTGCCGGGAACACGCTGCCGGTTGTAGCCGAGAACTTTCAATTCGCGGCCGTCGAACACGCGCTCGAAGTATTTCAGCATGGTAGGCCCGAGAAACTCTTTGAAGTCCGGCACATCGGGGTGAAAGCTGGCAAAGATGACGCCGTTGTGTACCGCCACTTTGAGCTTTCTCAGTCCGTGATCCTCCCGCTTGAAGTCCGCGGGCATCCCGCCTTTGCCCTTGATGCCGCGCATGAATGGCACGCCCTGGAGATTGCCCTGAAGATCGTAGCTCCACTGGTGATACGGGCAAATAAAATCCTTCCGGTTACCCGAGTGTTCCTGACAAAATTGCGCCCCTCGGTGAGCACAGTGGTTTTCCACTACATTGATATTACCTTCCTCATCGCGCACCACGATCACGGAGCGCTCGCCGACCCAGGTACGCTTGAAGTCGCCGACATGCGGGATCTCTGCCGTCAACGCCACATAGTTCCAGTGCGGGCCGTTGAAGATACGTTCCTGCTCGCGTCGATAAATATCAGGATCCGTGTAGATCCAGTAGGGAACGCGGGACGAGCCCGGTTCACGCCAGTGGCGGACGAATGAAATCGGTTGTGGATGGTTCATGCCTTCTCCTTGGATGGAATGCGACGTCTGTTGACGCCTTGTCGTATGTTTCTCGCGTACGCAGGTGCGGATGCAGCCGCGAATCGATGAATGCGCTTCGTTATCCCAGCAACATCGGCATGGACTGCGCCAATGTGTAGGCCCGCTCGACGCATGTCCCGTTCAACGCGAATCCGCGCAACAGGCCGCTGCCGTCGCGGAACAGCGACTGCATGCCGCTGTCTTCGGATGCAGTGTTCCACTCTCCCTCCACACCCTGCGGAGGCGGGCAGACCACGGTCGGGCAGGCCGGGGTTTTTACGATAATTGGCATCGCGGCATAGCGGACCAGCGCAGCGTCGCCCGCCAGGTTGCCGGCCACGACTCTGGCAGCCGGTCCGATCGGTGCGATATAGGGAAGCCATAACCGGCCTACCTCGGCGCAATCGCCAAGCGCAAACACCTTAGGGTCACTGGTCCGAAGACCCAGGTCGACCGATATGCCATGACTTGCCCGGATCGACGTGTCCTGGACCAGAGAGGTACGCGGCTTCAAGCCAATTGCCGACAACACGATGTCCGCTTCGAGCGCATCGCCGTTGGTACAACGGATGATGACACCATCCCCATGTCGCTCGATGGCACTCACCCCGGTGCCCAGATGCCAGTCGATACCCGCTTGCCGCAGGGCGTTTAACAGGAACTGCCCATTGGCGCTGGGAAGAAGCCGGCTCAGGGGTGCGGGAGCGATGTCGATGACTTTTACCCGATAACCGGCATGCGCCAGATCGTTCGCAAATTCGCAGCCAATCAGTCCTGCACCGAGAATGGCAACAACTTTCCTGCCGCGTGCCGCCGCCCGGAAGCGCGCGTAATCTGCGAGGTCATTGACCGAGAAGATGTTTTCCAGAGATGCTGCGGCGAGTGGCAGCCGTATCGGTTCAGCGCCAAGGGCAAGAACCAGTTGACTGTAGGCGATGGTTCCCTGAGTTGTTGACAGCGAACAGGCGACCGTATCGATGTGTCGTACACGGGTTTTCGTCAGTACGTCTGCCTTGATTTGGGCAGCCATTCCATCTGCGGTCCTGGATGCCAGCTCCGACACCGGGACGCCCAGGCGAAAGGCTTCGGAAAGGGTCGGCTTCGAATAGAACTGTCCGTCGTCAGCTGTCACGACCACGAGCGGATCGATCTTGTTCCGTTTGCGGAATTCACGGGCTACCGAATAGCCTGCAAGACCGCTTCCGACGATTACGATGGGATCCATGGTTTTTTTCGCCAATCGGCACTGCCGTTTTTTTGTGTTTGATTAAACTGTCAGCGCTCATCGCGCTATCTCTTGGCACGAATATATTCCTTGGCATATCATATGTAAATCGCATATTTTTGATGGAAGGTATACAGAAAATTGGATATTCTCCATTTAGACCTGAAGCTGCTGGTTGCTTTCGAAGCCATGCTGGTAACGCGCAATGTCACCTCCGCAGCGGATGCCATCGGATTGACGCAGCCGGCAATGAGTACATGTCTGGGAAAACTGCGAAAGGTGCTGGGCGATCCTCTTTTCGTCAGGACTTCGCGCGGTATGGAGCCGACTCCGTTCGCGCTGGAGTTGTCGGAACCGATACGAAATGCCCTTCATTTGATCCGGCAGACGCTGAATCGGGACAAGCATTTCGATGCGGCGACATCGACCCGGACTTTCAAGCTGATCATGACGGATATCGGAGAAAGAGTTTTCCTCCCCGATCTATTGCGGCGGCTGAACACGGTGGCGCCGGGACTCAATATCAGGACGGTGCAGTTACCGGTGAGGGAAATGCGGGAAGCGCTGGAATCCGGGGAAATGGATCTGGCCGTCGGCTTCATCCCGGACCTGAACGCCGGCTACTACCAGCAAAGATTATTCAATCGATCTTACGTGTGCGTAACGCGACCGGATCATCCGACTATCAAGGACAGGCTTAGCCTGAAGCAATACCTGGCGGCATCGCATGCAATCGTTTCCGCTCCGGGAACCGGTCACGACGTGGTGGAAAGAGTCCTGGCCGAAAAGGGTCTCAAGCGCAGAATCGCGCTGCATGTGACGCATTTTCTGGCCATTCCGCTGATCGTCGCTAATACCGATCTGATCGTGACCATTCCGGCCATGCTGGCGGAGTCCTATCTCCCCGCCGGCAATATCAAATTACTGGCGCCGCCGGTCAAGCTGCCGGTTTACTCGATCAAGCAATACTGGCATGAACGATTCCATGAGGATGCCGCCAACCGCTGGCTGCGCGGATTGTTCTTTGATCTGTTCGGAGACTGATTTCCTGGGCGACCGGCTGAAGCCTTAGCGCCCAAACAGCGAACGGAAAAACGCCACTATCCGGTCACGTAGCACCGAGAAAACAAGCGCTCCCGCATTGAGCTCAGCCGCCGGGGCGTGCACCGCGCTACCATCCGCGATGTCGCTGCCGGTCCGACTCAGACGCGCGCGCAGGTTTTCGGCAAATGCATCGGTCATGCGCTTGGCAATGTCCCGCACGATGCTCGAACGACTGAACTGCGCGAGGGGGCCGGTCAGCGCGAACCCGACCTGGACCTCGACCCGGGTCGCGGCGCCGCCTTTTTCTTCAATCAGGTCGTAGCGAATTTCGCCACGGGTTGCGGAACTCGACTTCGTGTCGCGGGCACTGCCGTATATTGTCCCGGAGTGGTTCGCGGGATCGCGCACTACGTCGGCAGCCCCTTCGAATTCGGCCACGATCGGTCCGACCTTGATCCGAAGCTTCGGTTCGACATGGGTCTCGGTGGGTGGGGCGAGTAGCGATGCACCGGGCAGGCATGTTGTCACATCGCCGAGGCGGCCGAAGAAGTCCCAGACCTGCTCGCGCGGAAAGTCGACGCTGAAGGATTGGTGCAATGTCGTCAGTGGCTTGCCGGTATCGGACGCGCCGGCCTTATTGGCCGGTGCCGCCGCCGTGGCAGCCGCAGCCCTTTGTGCCGGTGCCGCGACCGGCTTGGCCGTCCCGGCAGATGCCGTGTTGCCGCTCGCCATGGGCTGAGCATGACCGGAACCAGCCGGTCCCAATATGGTGCGCGGATTTTCCGGCAATACCACGCCTGCTTCCTTGCGCTCGGCGATCACGCTTTGCACCGCCTTGATGATGCCCACGTAACCGGTACAGCGGCATAGATTGCCGCTCATGGCAAACCGGATATCCTGCTCGCTCGCATCCGGCATGCGCAGCACCACATCACGCGCGGAGGCCAGCATGCCCGGCGTGCAGTAGCCGCATTGCAAGGCATGTTCGCGCGAAAACGCGGCACGCAGCATGCGCATGACCTCGTCGTCATCCATTCCTTCAATAGTCGTGATACTGGCACCGTCGCAGGCGACGGCAAGTGTGATGCACGAGCGTGCCGGTACGCCATCGATAAGCAGCGTACAAGCGCCGCAGACGCCATGCTCGCAGCCCAGATGGGTGCCTGTAAGGTTCAGCGTGTCGCGCAGGAAATCTGCCAGTTGCGTACGTGGTTCGACGGTCGCGGCAGCGACGTTCTTTCCATTTACGGTTAAGTTAATCGTCTTCATGATAGTTCAGCCCGGTCAACGGCGCGCTTCAAGGCGGCAATGTGAATTTGATTCTCCAGCGGGTCAGTCATCCCGGCGCTGGTGAGCGTGTGTCTGGCAGCATCGAGATCAAGTCCTCGTGCCCGCCCGCCGTGCGCTGCGTTGTTGAACAGCGCACGTGCGTCGGTGAGGACGATGGGCTTTGACTCTGTTGCACCGAGCACCACCCGGCACACCGCCCGATCCGGGTCGTGAAGCACCGCGCCGATGGCATGCGCAAATTCCCCCGTTTTGCGGCAGAGCTTGTAATAGCCCCAGCGCGCATTCGCAGACAGGCGCGGTATGCGCACCGCTTCCAGCATTTCACCTGGTGCGAGTGCGACCTCGAACACGCCGGTCATGAAATCCTCGATAGCCAGCCGGCGTTGACCAGCCGGTCCAGTGATCAGTACTTCGGCACCAATTGCCGCCAGACTTGAAATCCAGTCCGCAGACGGGTCCGCATGGACGAGGCTGCCGCCGATGGTGCCGCGGTTGCGCACGGCGCGATAGGCAATTGCGCGGGCTACTTTCGATAATGCGCCGCCGGTCACGTCGGGAACCCGGCCATCTTCAATATCGGCATGGGTGACGCAAGCACCGATGGTGATCGCATCGGCGCTGAGCTCGACCCGCTTGAGTTCGGGAATGCCGGTGATATCGACCAGCAGATCGGGCTGCACCAGGCGCAGATTGAGCATGGGGCCAAGCGACTGGCCTCCCGCGAGGATCTTGACGACAATATCATCGCGCTGCATGAGCGCGATGACGGAGGCCAGGTTGGCGGGACGTTCGTAGTCGAACCGTGACGGCTTCATGCGAACTCCTTGGTGGTGGACGAAGATGCTTTCGGCGCCTGCGCGTGTATCGCGGCATTGGCAATCGCTTCCAGAACGCGGCGTGGTGTGATCGGCGAGATATGCAGCTCGGCACCCAGCGGACGCAAGGCGTCATTGACCGCATTGCAGATCGCGGCCGGCGGTGGAATCGCGCCACTTTCACCAACCCCTTTCACGCCGAATTCGGTATACGGAGACACGGTCTCCATATGGATAATGCGCGGCTCGGGTACCTCGGTTGGCCCCGGCAGCAGGTAGTCGGCAAAGGTAGACGCGAGCGGCTGCGCCGAAGCATCGAACGCCATTTCTTCATACAATGCAGTGCCTATGCCTTGTGCGGTTCCGCCATAGATCTGGCCATCGACCACCATCGGATTGACCAGTTTTCCGCCATCCTCGACGATCACGTAGTCGAGGATTTCGATATCGCCGGTTTCGGGGTCGACCGCCACCAGTGCGGCATGCACGCCATAGCCGAAGGTGCCGGAGTCGCGCATCGGCTTGTACCCTTCCGTCACCTCGAGACCGCCCGGGTTGACTTCGGCAGGCAAGTCCTGCGGCCGCAGATACCAGGTCCGGGCCACTTCTGCCAGTGTCAGGCTGCCGGCGGGCCCCACGACGCAGCCGTCGCGCACTGTCAGCTGATCCGGATCCGTCTTGAGCATCCAGGCAGCGATCTGGATCAGGCGCTTTGCCAAGGTCTGGCAAGCCCGAGAAACGGCGCCGCCAGACATCACCATGCAGCGCGAACCCCAGGTGCCGGTAGAGTATGGTGTGACAGCGGTATCGCCGTGCACCAGTTTCACGCGCGAAATATCAATCCCGAGAATCTCATGGGCGACCTGTGCCAGCGTGGTTTCCAGGCTCTGGCCGTGTGAATGGGCGCCGATGCGCAGCTCCAGGCCGCCATCGGGCGTCACTCTCGCCGTGGCCTGTTCATACCCCGGTACCATCGGGATGCCCCAGCCGGCGTACACCGAGGTGCCGTGCGCCGCTTGCTCGCAATAGATTGAAATACCGACGCCGATCAGGCGACCATCCGCTTCCGGGCATTGTTGCCGGGCCCGAATGGCCGGGTAGTTGATTGCGTCAATCGCCTGGCGCAGGGCTTCCGGGTAGTCTCCGCTATCGAAATGCTTGTTAGTGATGTTGTCAAACGGCATCTGCTCGGGCCGTACCAGGCTTTTCATCCGCACCTCGTACGGTTCGACACCGGCTTGCCGTGCAATGGCATCCAATACCAGTTCGAGTGCAAAACAGACGCCGGTGCGCGCCACGCCACGATAGGGGAGAATCGGGCACTTGTTGGTCGCCACCGAATAGGTTTTGCAGCGATAGGCCGGAAAGTCATACGGGCCGGGTAAGATGCTGGCGACCTGCGCTGCTTCCAGGCAGGCTGAGAATGGGTAGGACGAATAGGCCCCGGAATCGACGGTTGCCTCGCAATCGATGCCGAGCAGGCGCCCGTCATTGTCGGCATAGCCGGTAATGCGGTAGAAATGCTCGCGGCAATTGGCGCCCGCTGTCAGATGTTCGCGCCGATCCTCGATCCAGCGTACCGGGTGACCGCGCTGCATCGCGAGCCAGCCTAGCGCCACTTCCTCTGGCAACAAGATACCCTTGTAGCCAAATGCACCGCCGACATCCGGCGCGATGACCCGGATCTGGCCCTGGTCGAGGCCGAGGCATTCGGACAAGCCGGTTCGTACGATATGCGGCATCTGCGTCGAAGTATAGACGACGAGCTGCTCGAGGCGATGATCCCAGTAGGCGACCACACCGCGCCCTTCCATCGGCGCCATGGACTGGCGCGAGGTCCTGATTTCGCGGGTAACCTGAATCGGGGCATTGCGTACCTGCGCGATATCGATGTTGACGTTTGTTTCGAGAAAGACATTATCCGACCATGCCTCGTGCAGCAGGGGCGCGTCACTCCGGCGGGCAGCCAGCATGTCGTGAACGGCGCTCAACTCATCGAGATCAAGCCTGACGGTTGCCGCGATGTCTTCCGCTTCGGCTCTTGTGGCAGCAACACACATCGCGACCAGTTCACCCACGTGCCGCACCTTGCCGCGTGCCAGCACCGGCTGCTCGGAAACCTTGAAGCCCGGCAACCCGGATACCGACCTGATCGCCTTGACTGTAGCGAGCTGCTCGATGGTATAGACGTCTTTCCGGTGGACATCTGGAATATTGACGCCCAGAATTCCCGCATGAGCGAGCGGGCTACGCACGAACGCGACATCCTGCATTCCAGCCAGACGTATGTCCGCAACAAACTGACCGCGTCCCCGCATCAAGCGATCATCTTCCTTGCGCAGGGCGCGCGCACCGACACCTTGTCCTGACATTGGCCTGCTCCTCTAATCACTCACTGTGCCCGTTGATGGGCATACAAACCATGGTGCCGCTGCTAGTCACGCAACAAGCACCCCTGGCAATCTTGAGTCATGCGCGGCAAGGTGGAACACGCCGCCGACTTCTATGCTACAGCAGAGGCATCATTCTAACATACCATTTATAGAATGATAGTAATTATTGGCCGGCGCACTCAGGAAAATCCGGGTGATGATCAGGCTGGCTTTTTCCGGGTTTTCGGAAGCGCTTTCGGCGTCGGCTTCACTCTGTCCAGCAAGTTCATGTGCAGCTTCATGCAGTCGCTGCGGTAGGTGATCTCGGCAACATAAATCGCCACGTCGTCCTGATCGGTGACAACGCAACGGCACTCCGCGGTCGGAACACTCAAGGGTACCTGGAGCAGATCCGCGGTTTCGCGATCGGCGGTGCCGATCACGAGAGTTTGATGCGCTTCCTTGATGTCGACGCTCTCGAGTGTGGCCAATACCGATAATGCAGTATGTTTCAGGAAGGCGTCCCGGTTCTGGTCGAAGACCTCCCGCGCGAGATGAAGATTGACGACGGCATACGGCACGCCGTCCTTGAGCTGCACGCTACGCAGGAAGACGTATTCGGACGCCATCGACCCTTCGTCTTCATGTATCTTTGGGAAAAGGGGAGGGGTGGCTACTTTGATGAACTTGGGAACGTTTTCCTTGATCGACGTAATCACTGATTCCCAGGTGGTTTCAAGTCTGAGCCAGCGCTTGTCGTTGACGTGTTCGTTGACGAAAGTGCCGCGCCCCTGCTGACGCGTGACAAGGCCTTCCTTCTCAAGCAGTCCGACTGCCTGCCGAACGGTGACGCGCGCAAAGTTAAATTCTTGTTCGAGTTCTTCCAGAGTCGAAATTTTCCTGCCGGGTAGCCATTCGCCGGTTTCGATCCGGCGCCGCAACGCGGACGCGACTTGAATGTACGCTGGGATTTGGCCGCGTCGATCCGCGCTGTTCAGTTTTTGCATGGTTTTATACTCCTATCATTCTAATGATGGAATTATACAGTCAGATGTCTGCGATGGGTTCCGGGAATAGCCATCATGACGCTGTCAATAAGAAAATATTAGCGGGCCGTCAGCCAAGAGCATTCGCAACCCCGCTGACCAGATTCTCCGAATACAGTGCCGCAAGGTCGATGCCGGCGGAGGCGCTCAGTACGCGGAGCGTTTCAACGCACCGTAAAAAATCCGCCTCCTGAGTCCTGCGCAGTGCTTCCGCCTCACCCACGCCAATCGCCGTGAAGCGGATCTTTTGCCCCGGCTTGCGGCGTCCGAGTATGGGGATGTCGGCGGAAACGACGGTCGCAATTTTGGGATATCCGCCGCTTGTCTGCGCATCGGCCATCAGTACAATCGGCAGGCCGGAGCCCGGTACCTGGATCGATCCCGTCACGATGCCGTCGGACACGATGTTGTACCCCTTGGCGTGATCGAGCCTGGGGCCTTCCAGACGGAAGCCCATTCGATCCGACTGCGCGGATACCGCGTACTCGGCGGACAGGAACGTGTCAATCGCTGCGTCAGTGAAAAAATCGGCCTGCGGTCCGAGCACCACCCGAATCGGCTGATCGAGGGCCAGGTCAAAGGGGCGCGCTAAGGCATGTTCGCTGCGCACATCCACGGCCGCATGCTTTAACGGGATCAGGTCTGCCTGCCGCAGCGCGTGTCCGCTATATCCGCCGAGGGCGCCGCGCACGTAAGTCGACGCGCTACCGAGGCTGGGCGCCGCGTCAACCCCGCCTTCGATCGCGAGATAGGCGCAGCCCGAATCACCGAGCCTGGTTACGCAAAACACCTCACCTCGGGTCAGCCTGACGCTACGTCCGGCCGAAATCGGGCGCGCGCCGATGGCGCCTATTTCAATCACGGCGTTGCAGCCGACCAGTGCGACCCGCACGGATTCCGCCTGCACCTCCAGTGCAGGTCCCTGATGGAGCATTTCAAGCGCCGGAGTGCCCGCAGAATTGCCAACCAGAACGTTGGCAAGACGCAGACTGATGCGGTCGAGAGGACCGGAAACCGGTACGCCGACATCTTGAAAACCGATACGTCCAAGATCCTGCACGGTGGTATGCAGGCCGGGATTGATTACTTTGAGTGCAGGCTTCATATCTCTATCATTTCGTAAGGAACTTGGTAGGCATCGGCATCGCTTGCCGAGCGGATTGCCGCGAATTCAGCAGTAGTGATCGGCTCGAAGCAGACCGCGTCACCGGGACTCAACAAGACCGGACGAGGCCAGCGCTCATTGAACAGCCGGATCGGTGTGGTGCCGATCAGGTGCCATCCGCCCGGGCTTTCGAGCGGGTAGATCGCAGTCATGGCGGAGGCGATTGCAATCGAGCCGGCCGGAACGCGCGTCCGCGGATCCGGCCGGCGGGGGAGCACGAGTGTGTCGGGAAGATCCCCCATGTAGGGATAGCCCGGCACGAAGCCGATCATATATACATGAAAGCGCGTGCCGCTATGCAATCGAATGACTTCGTCGCTGCCGAGGCCGGTGCGCTCGCCCACTTCCGCGAGATCCGGCGCATGACAAGCCTCGTAACAGGCGGGAATTCGCCATAGTTTCGCCGCTCTGGTGACTACACTGGCGTCGTCGATCAACTGTTTCAGTCGTTGGATCAGGCTGGCACTATCCGTCGCCAACGGGTCGTAGTGAACCATCAAGGAGCGATACGTCGGCACTGCTTCCGAAACGCCCGGCAATTGCGCCGCACGAACCTTGGCGGCCAGGCGCAGGACGCGGTCGCTCAAAGCGCGATCAATCACGTCTCCGAATTCGACCGCCAGCGCGGTGTCACCCGCGGAAAGAAACCTTACATCCATTCTGCCTTCTCCTGGTAACTCGCCGCATATGCAGCAATTGGTATGAATACCTCAAAAATCGTATTGTCTTTCCATCTTTAGTAACATATACTAATTCGCAAGCGGGAAGATATCAAGAGAAACCATCGCTACCGGTGCATGGCAACACGCAACAATGGTATTGCCGGTCGCGTCAGGACGAATTCCCATATGGATTTTTTACCTAGAGGATAAAGGACAGGCAATGACACTATCGGTCAATCTCAATGCAGACATGGGTGAAGGTTTCGGTGCATACGACATCGGCGATGACGACGGAATCCTGAAAATCATCCGTTCGGCGAATATCGCCTGCGGTTTCCACGCCGGTGATCCGCTCACCATGCGCCGCGTGGTGCAGCGCGCCAGGGAGGAGGGCGTGAGCATCGGCGCCCATCCGGGTTTCAACGATCTATGGGGCTTCGGACGCCGTCGTATCGACATGCGTGCGGACGAGCTTGAAAGCCTGATCGCTTATCAGATCGGCGCGCTCCAGGCGATGGCCGCATACGCGGGCGAGAAGGTGACGCATGTGAAGCCGCATGGTGCACTCAACAATATGGCAGCAGAGAACGCCGACTACGCCATGGCCATCGGCCGCGCCATTAAAGCTGTCGATCGCGACCTGATCTATGTCGCGTTGTCCGGCTCTGAAATGGAAACGGCCGCGCTCAAGTTAGGACTGAAACTTGCCCGCGAAGGTTTCTGCGACCGTCTGTATGAAGACGACGGAAATCTGACCTCCCGCAAAATTCCTGGATCGGTCATCAAGGATCCTGCCATTGCCACCAAACAGGTGGTGCAGATGGTGCTTGAGGGCGAAATCATTTCGCGAAACGGCAAGCGCATCCCGCGGCGAGTCGATACGTTGTGCGTGCACGGCGACGAGCCCACGGCGCTGGCACTTTCGCGCGCAGTGCGCGAGGGACTGGAAGCAGCCGGCGTCAAGATCGTGCCGCTCACGGAAATGGCACTGGGCTGAAGTCCTCGCGCTCACCTATATAGCTTTCACACTTAGCAACTACAGGAGTACACAATGCAAACTCGCCCTACTCTGGCAATCATCGGTGGCACAGGCGCCCTCGGTTCCGGCTTAGCCATTCGTTGGGCCGCCGCAGGTTTTCCGGTCGTGCTGGGTTCGCGCTCAAGCGACAAGGCCAAGGAAGCGGCACTTCAGATCAAGGCCGGCAACGGCACACCGGCGGTGCGTGGCGCAGATAATGTCACCGCTGCGGCCGCAGCCGATATCGTGATTATTGCCGTGCCGTTTTCACACCACGATGCAACGCTCGATGACATCAAGAGTGTTGTCAGCGGCAAGATCGTCGTCGATGCGGTGGTGCCGCTGGTGCCGCCGAAAGTTTCGCAGGTGCAGTTGCCGCCGCAGGGCTCGGCAGCGCAGATCGCACAGGAACGCCTGGGTGACGTCGCCCGCGTGGTATCCGCATTCCACAATGTCGGTGCGGCAAAGTTGCAGAATGGCGGCGCGATCGAATGCGACGTGCTGGTGTGCGGCAACGACAAAGAGGCGCGTGACGCGGTGATTGCAATCACCGACGCAATCGGCATGCGCGGCATCGACGCTGGGCCGATTGCGAATGCGGCCGCTTCCGAAGCGCTGACCTCAATTCTGATCGGCATCAACCGACGCTACAAGGTCGATTGTGCGGGCATCCAGATTACTGGCATCACCGCCAACGCTGCAGCGTAGAGGTCATCATGGAGAGCACAGTCGTCACGTTGACCGCAGTTGCGGGTATTCCGATGGTTCAGCCCGGCGACGATCTCGCCGACATACTCATCGACAAGCTGAGTCGCGCATCGATTGTGCCGCGTGATCAGGATGTAATCGTCATCGCCCAGAAAATCGTCTCGAAAGCGGAAGGCCGCTATGTGGATCTGTGCGAGGTGGTGCCATCTCCTCGCGCCGTTCATCTCGCTGCAGAGGTGAACAAGGATCCGCGCCTGATCGAGCTCATTCTTGCGGAAAGCCGTGAGGTGCTGCGTCATCGCGGTGGCGTACTGGTGGTGGAGCATAGGCTTGGCTTCGTGATGGCCAATGCCGGCATCGATCAATCGAATATCGATCACCCCGGCGGACGCGAGCGCGCCCTGTTGTTGCCGGAAAACCCTGACGCAAGCTGCGCCAAACTGAAGGCGCGGCTGGACCGCGCTTTCGGCGTTGATCTGGCGATCGTTATCAACGACAGTTTCGGTCGTCCGTGGCGCAACGGCGTCGTCGGTGTAGCACTTGGCGCCGCAGGGCTACCGTCATTGCTGAACCTCATCGGCGCCCCCGATTTGTACGGACGGGCGATGCGTGTGACCGAGGTTGCGGTCGCTGATGAAATCGCCGCAGCGGCCTCTCTGATCATGGGGCAGACCGATGCAGGCAAGCCCGTCATTCATGTTCGCGGACTACAGTGGAACGCACCTGAGCGCAATGCGGCGGCCCTGTTGAGGCCGAAACAGCAAGACATGTTCCGATGACGGAAAAGAGGCATTCATGACATCGTACAAAGAAGAACGGTCCCCGCCAAACGAGCGATCCGGGCGGGTAGTGGCACTGTGCGGCGGCGTGGGGGGGGCCAAGCTTGCATTGGGTCTCGACACACTGTTGCGCTGCGGGCAATTGACAGTGGTTGTCAATACCGGGGATGACTTCGAGTATCTCGGCTTGCGTATTTCGCCCGACCTGGACACCGTCCTGTACACCCTTGCCGGTTTGAACGATCAAACGCGCGGCTGGGGACGCGCCGGTGAAACCTGGAATTTCATGGCCGCAATGCAGGAACTCGGCGGTGAAACCTGGTTCTCTCTAGGCGATCGCGATCTGGCACTGCATGTGGAACGCACACGCCGCCTTCTGGCCGGCGAAACGCTGACCGCCGTAATGAGCGATATCGCTCATCGAACCGGTGTGAAAGCGCGGATTTTGCCAATGACAGAAGAGCCGGTACACACCATCGTGCATACGGCGGACGGCGCTTTGCCGTTCCAGCAGTATTTCGTCAAGCATGCCTGCAAGCCGGCGGTGTCGAAAATCACGTTTTCCGGCGCTGACGATGCCGCGGCAAATCCGGCGTTGCTGGACGCGCTTGCGCATCCCGATCTGACGGCAATCGTCATTTGTCCGTCCAATCCTTACCTCAGCATTGATCCGATTCTCGCGGTGCCCGGCATCCGTGCAGCATTGCAGCGTGCAGCAGCACCTGTCATTGTTGTGTCACCGATCGTAGGCGGACAAGCGGTCAAGGGACCGACGGCAAAAATCATGACTGAGCTTGGGATCAGCGTCACCTCAGGCGCGGTTGCCGAGCATTATCGCAGTCTGATCGATGGACTGGTCATTGATCATAGCGACGCGGCAGAGGCAAACGAACTTGCCATGCCCGTGCAGATTACGCGGACTTTGATGCAGACCGCAGAGGACAAACTACGGCTGGCCTGGGCGGTACTGGATTTCGCGCAGGTGCTGACCGAGCGGGCCGTGGTTAGCACTCGATTGACGGGGAGCCACCGATGAAACGCGCGCTGCTCTGGGCCGTAGTCCCGGTCAAATCGTTCGCATGCGCGAAGCAGCGCCTGATGCCGCTTCTTTCTGCACAGGAGCGAGCGGGTCTGGCGCGGGCGATGTTCGAGGATGTGCTGCGGGTTTTGGCACACTGCCGACATCTCGCAGGCACCATCGTCGTGACCAGCGATGCCGATGCCATAGCGATCGCGCACGCTGCCGGCGTGGGAGTGCTCGACGATAGCGCCAATGCAGGGCTCGTTCCGGCCGTTCAGCACGCGGCGCAGCATCTGGCCGGCGCAAGGCGCGCCGGCATGCTGGTGGTCCCCGCCGACCTGCCACTCATCACAGCCGCCGATATCGAGTTGATCGCGCTGGCCCACCAGGTCTCGCCGTCGATCACACTGGTGGCCGCCAGCAACGATGGCGGCACCAACGCGCTGGCGTGCTCGCCGCCGGCCGCCATGCCATTCTGCTTTGGCGAAAACAGCTTCCGTCGCCATCGCGATGCGGCCTTGTCGCTTGGGCTCTTGCCCAAGGTACTGACGTTACCGCGTTTCGGCCGCGACATTGACCGGCCGGACGATCTGTTCGCATTCCTCCAGCATCCGTCACCGACGCGAAGCTATGCCTACCTGACCGATAGCGGTATCGCACAACGACTGCGCCATCGCCAGCTTGAACGCACCGACTTCACCCGCGCCGAACCCGTCGCGCTCTACCAAAAGGGATGACACCTCTTATGACTACGCTTATGACTACGCCAATCTTTACACAATACGACCGGCTTTCGCGCATTCAGGCCCATACGCTGCCAGTCATCGATCTTAAAGTTCTGACGCGGGCCGCGGCCTTGCGCCGGGATGCAGCCCATGGCCTCGTTATCTCGTACTCGCGCAAAGTCTTTATCCCCTTGACGCAATTGTGCCGCGACGTTTGCCACTACTGCACCTTCGCCCACCCGCCGCGCAAGGGAGAGCCAGCTTACCTGTCGATCGAGAAGGTGCTGGCGATCGCCCGGGCCGGCGCCGCCGCAGGTTGCAAGGAAGCGCTCTTCACGCTGGGCGACAAGCCGGAGGACCGGTACCACGTGGCGCGGGAAGAGCTATTGCGCCTGGGGCATGACTCAACGCTGTCCTATCTGGCCGAGGCAGCACGCGCGGTGTTCAACGAGACCGGCCTGCTGCCGCACCTCAACCCCGGCCTGCTGGATGCAGCGGACCTCGCAGCGCTGCGACAGGTCTCCATCTCGCAGGGGATCATGCTGGAGAGTTCTTCCGAGCGCCTGTGCGAGCGAGGTGGCCCGCACTTTGGTTCACCGGACAAGAATCCCGCAGCCCGGCTCGAAACTATCCGCCTGGCGGGCGAAGCCGGTGTACCGTTTACGACAGGTATCCTGATCGGCATCGGCGAGACACGCGAGGAGCGCATTGATGCACTGCTGGCATTGCGTGATTTGCAGGACCGGTTCGGGCACATTCAGGAGATCATCATCCAGAATTTCAGGCCCAAGGCGGGAACGCTGATGGTCAACGCTCCTGCTCCGTCGCTGGAAGAGCATCTCTGGACGATAGCCGCAGCCCGGCTCATCTTTGAACCGTCGATGAACATTCAAGCGCCGCCGAATCTGAGTCCCGGCGCGCTGCGTCCGCTGGTCGATGCGGGCATCAATGACTGGGGCGGCGTGTCGCCCGTGACCCCCGATCACGTCAACCCGGAAGCCCCGTGGCCGCATCTCGACGCACTGGCACGCGCAACCAAGGCAGCTGGCAAAGAATTGACCGAGCGCCTCGCCATTTATCCGGCCTACGCGCGTGAGTTGGAGCGCTGGGTCGATCCGGCATTCCGCACCGCGCTCCTGCATCGGGTCGACAGCGATGGTTTTCCCCGTACCGATAGCTGGTCGCCCGGCGCACAGGAAGATCCGCCTCTGGCAGATATCAGCCTGATCGGAGAAAAACCGACCACCAAGGTGCATGGTGAAGTCGAACAGATTCTGGCACGCGCCCGGGCTGGCGCAACACTCACGGAAACCGAGATCGTGCGGTTGTTCCGCGCCCGCGGCAAGGAATTCACCGCGGTATGTGCAGCAGCTGATGCGCTGAGAAAAGAGATGAACGGCGACGTGGTGAGCTTCGTCGTCAATCGCAATATCAACTACACGAATATCTGCGCCTACCGTTGCCAGTTTTGTGCATTTGCCAAAGGGAAGACCACCGAAGATCTGCGCGGTAAACCCTACGACCTGCCGCTGGAAGAAATTCAGCGCCGTGTGCGCGAAGCATGGGATCGCGGCGCAACCGAAGTCTGCATGCAGGGCGGCATCCATCCGTCATACACCGGTGCGACCTATCTTGATATCTGCCGTGCCGTCAAGGCGGAAGCGCCCGACATGCACGTGCACGCATTTTCGCCGCTCGAGGTGTGGCAAGGTGCTCGAACATTGGGAATTCCGCTGCAAGACTATCTCGCACAACTGAAGGCAGCGGGCCTTGGCACACTGCCGGGAACCGCCGCCGAAATTCTCGATGATGAAGTGCGCCGTGTCATTTGCCACGACAAGGTGACGACGGAAGAATGGCTGGAAGTCATGCGCACCGCACACGGTCTGGGCCTGCGCAGCACGTCGACGATCATGTTCGGCCATATGGAAAAATTCGAGCACTGGGCGCGCCATCTATTGCGACTGCGTGCGCTGCAGGTGGAAACCGGCGGTATCACGGAATTCGTACCGCTCCCCTTCGTACACATGGAATCGCCGATCTATCGCAAAGGCAAGGCACGCCGGGGGCCGTCCTTCCGCGAAACGGTACTGATGCACGCGGTGGGGCGTCTTGCCTTGCACCCGGTCATTCCGAATATTCAGGCCTCCTGGGTCAAGTTAGGCGCGGAAGGCGTGAAAGCGTGTCTGCAAGCTGGCGTCAACGATATGGGCGGCACTCTGATGAACGAGACCATTTCGCGCTCAGCCGGTGCTTCACACGGTCAGGAGATGACAGCAATGGCGATGGAAGCATTGCTCGAATCGATCGGTCGCATCCCGCGCCAACGGACCACTTTGTATGGCACGCCCACTGACAGCGCGAAAGACAAGGCGCGCGCCGTGACGACGCCGGTGGAACCGGTACGAATCGAGTTCAAGAAGAAAGAAACCGGTCACACCTGCGCCGCCTAAGCCGTGGCAAACGATGACTGGGGACGCGTCGCGCCGGATATTCAGGCTTAGAGCGGCAACGGAGCATTTCGGGTTGGATGGCTAAGGCTGCGGTATCGGCTAACAAGGATTAATGAGAGGCAACGATGGGTCAGTTGGAGCACTTATTCCAGAATAATCGACAGTGGGCGGAGGGCGTCAGCACCCACGATCCGCAGTTTTTCGAAAGACTATCCCGGCAGCAGGCGCCCGAATACTTCTGGATTGGATGCTCGGACAGCAGGGTTCCGGCCAACACCATCATCGGTCTTCCGCCGGGAGAGATTTTTGTACACCGCAACCTGGCTAACATGGTCAAGCATTCTGACCTGAACTGCCTTTCGGTTATGCAATTCGCAGTCGACGTCCTGAAGGTCAAACACATCATCGTCTGCGGACATTACGGTTGCGGCGGCGTGCGGGCATCGCTGTCAGGCGAGCGGCTGGGTTTGAGCGACAACTGGCTCGGGCAAATGCGCGACATCCGCGAAAAGCATAAGCGACTCCTCGCTGGTTGCGAGAGTGAGGCGCTCAAGCTCGACCGTTTGTGCGAGCTCAACGTGATCGAGCAGGTCGCCTACGCCAGTCAGACGACAGTCGTTCAAGACGCATGGCGACGGGGGCAGGCGCTGACCCTGCATGGTTGGGTGTATGGCTTGCAGGATGGATTGTTGCACGACCTGAATGTCTCGATGTCCGACCCGGAAACGCTGCAACATGGACTTGCCTCGGGCATTGACGTGTTGCCGGAAGTTGTGGTGCCTGCAATTACAGATGGTGAGTCTTATTAATTTCTGAGGAGAATGTATGTTAGTTGAGAATAAATACGCGCGCCGCGCTCCCTATAGTGACGATTTGCGGCAGGTAATGAGTGTTGCGAAAGCGGAAGAAAGCCGTCACTGGCTGTCTTGCTGGCCTGAATTAAGCCGGGAAGCAACACCGCTGTGGCATCTGCCGCGCTTGGCGCAAGGCCTTAACGTTGCGCGGATCAGCGTTAAGGACGAATCAAAGCGGGCCCTGCTTGGCAGTTTCAAAGCGTTAGGAGCCCCAATCGCATTGATTCGTCTGATTCTTCGAAAATGGCCTGAGGATTCGTTCACAGCCAAGGACCTTTTTCTGGGTCGCCATGCAGACCGGTTGCGCGATTTTACTGTCATCAGCGCCACCGACGGCAATCATGGCCGAGCGCTTGCCGCTGCGGCGAAAAGTGTCGGCTGCCGCTGTGTGATCGTTTTACACCGCAACGTCAGCGAAGAGCGTGAAGCGGCGATTGCTGCGTTCGGGGCGAAAATCGTCCGGATCGCAGGCAACTACGACGAATCCGTTCAAGAAGCGGCACGACTCGCCGAGCAAAACGCGTGGTACGTCGTATCGGACACTTCATACGACGGTTACGAAGAGATACCCCGCGATGTGATGCAAGGATATGGGACGATTGCGGCGGAATTGCTGGCTCAGGAAGGCGCTTCGCCGGATGCCCCTTGCCCTTATACGCACGTTTTTTTGCAGGGTGGGGTCGGCGGCCTGGCCGCAGGCATCGTCAGCTATTTCAGCGAGCTTTATGGGGAAAGGCGCCCGACGTTCATCGTCGTCGAGCCGCAACAAGCGGATTGCCTGTATCAAAGCGCGATTCAAGGCCGTGCGGCAAATGCAACCGGTTCAGTCGACTCGGTGATGGCCGGTCTCGCCTGCGGCGAAACCTCGCCGCTTGCATGGCGATTTTTGCAACCTGCGGTGGATTTTTTCGAGACGATCACGGACGACGCTGCCGTAAAAGCGATGCGCTTGCTTGCCGCGGGCAGCGCCGAGGATATTCCGATTGTAAGCGGCGAGTCGGGCGCAGCAGGCCTCGCCGGTCTGGTTCACTTGGCGCGGTCATTCGAACTTCGACAAAGAACCGGTCTTGGGCCCGAGTCTAAGGTGTTGCTGATTAGCACCGAAGGCGCTACCGCTCCCTCGGTCTACGAGCAACTTGTCGGGCAGTCGGCCGACACTGTTCTGGCTTCCCAGGTAAGTTGGCGTAATCACGCCAACGTCCAGGCACCTGCTGAAATTTGATGACTCCAGCAACGAGGCGATAGACATTGCGGGCGGAGCATGCGCTGTGAGGCGCATTGCCCATGTTGTTCGACCGGTTTTTCGCGCTTACGATAACTTTACTTTTATAAAGATTCCAACTATGCACATCGGCATTCCGCTGGAGACATTGATAGGCGAGACACGAGTCGCGGCGACTCCGGAGACGGTCAAAAAACTGGTGGCGGCAAAGCATCAGGTAGTGGTGCAGGCTGGCGCCGGCATCTTGTCGAGCATTCCCGACGAGGCTTACGCCGCTGCGGGCGCCACGATCGGTTCCGCCGCCGAAGCCTTTGCCGCGCAGACGATCCTGAAAGTGCGCGCACCGGGTACGGAAGAATATGCGCTGCTCAACAGCGGCGCGGTCGTGATCGGCATGCTGAACCCTTTCGATGCCGAGAATATTGCGCTGATGGCAAGTCACGGGCTGACCGCGTTTGCCCTCGAAGCCGCACCGCGCACCTCGCGTGCGCAATCGATGGACGTGCTGTCGTCGCAAGCGAATATCGCCGGTTACAAGGCGGTGCTGATGGCGGCCAACACCTACCAGCGCTTCATGCCGATGCTGATGACCGCCGCCGGGACCGTCAAGGCGGCACGGATGCTGATCATGGGCGCGGGCGTGGCCGGTCTGCAGGCGATCGCCACGGCCAAGCGACTGGGTGCGGTGATCGAAGCGTCCGACGTGCGGCCGGCGGTCAAGGAACAGATCGAATCGCTGGGCGCGAAATTTCTCGATGTGCCGTTCATTACCGATGAAGAACGTGAAATCGCCCAAGGCGTCGGCGGCTACGCGCGCCAGATGCCGGCCGACTGGATGCGGCGTCAGGCTGAACTGGTGCATGAGCGCGCCAAACAAGCCGACATCATCATCACCACCGCGCTGATTCCGGGCCGCAGGGCGCCGGTGCTGATCAGCGAAGAAACGGTCAAGGCCATGAAGCCGGGTTCGGTGATCCTCGACATGGCGGTCGACCAGGGCGGCAATTGCCCGTTGTCGGAAGCGGGCAAGACTGTCGTCAAGCATGGCGTGCACATTATCGGCGAAGGCAATCTGGCAGCGCTGCTGGCGGCCGACGCGTCGGCGCTGTATGCGCGCAACGTGCTCGATTTTTTGAAGCTGATCGTCAATCCCGAAGGCGGCCTGGTGATGAATCTCGAGGACGATATCGTTGCCGCCACCTTGCTGTGCCACGGCGGCGAAGTATTGCGAAAACAATAAACAAGGACAAAGGAAAACCCATCATGGAAGTCACCCACACCATCACCAACCTGATCATCTTCGTACTGGCGATCTACGTCGGTTACCACGTGGTCTGGACCGTCACACCGGCCTTGCATACGCCGCTGATGGCGGTCACCAACGCGATTTCCGCGATCATCATCATCGGCGCGATGCTGGCCGCCGGACTGACCGAAGGCATCGTCGGCCAGGTTGCCGGGACACTCGCGGTGGCGCTGGCTGCCGTGAATGTCTTCGGTGGCTTTCTGGTCACGCAGCGGATGCTGGAAATGTTCAAGAAGAAAGAACCGAAAGCAGTCGCGCTCCCTAAAACAGATTTAGCGGGAGCCAAATCATGAGCATGGCATTCGTTAGCATGAACCTGGTGACGATGTTCTATCTGATCGCCTCGGTGTGTTTCATCCAGGCCTTGAAAGGGCTGTCGCATCCGTCCTCGGCCCGGCGCGGGAATGTCTTCGGCATGAGCGGCATGGCGATCGCCGCGATCACCACCATCGCGCTGATCATCAAACTCAAGACGCAAGCCGGCAGTACCGGCCTGGGTTTCGGACTGGTGCTGATCGGCTTGGTGGTCGGCGGCGGCATCGGTGCCTTCCTGGCTAAAAGAGTCGAAATGACCAAGATGCCGGAACTGGTCGCGGCGATGCACTCGCTGATCGGTCTGGCCGCCGTCTGTATCGCGGTCGCAGCCGTGTCCGAGCCGTGGGCCTTCGGCATCGCGGCGCATGGCGACGCCTTGCCGGTCGGCAACCGCATCGAGTTGTTCATCGGCACCTTCGTCGGCGCGATTACCTTCTCCGGGTCGGTGATTGCGTTCGGCAAGCTGTCGGGCAAGTACAAGTTCCGCCTGTTCCAGGGCGCGCCGGTCAGCTTCCGGGGCCAGCATTTCATCAACCTGTTGCTGGCGGTGGCGATGCTCGGTCTGGGGATCATTTTTGTACTGACCCAATCCTGGCTGCCGTTCATCCTGATGACCATCATCGCGTTTGTGCTGGGCGTGCTGATCATCATCCCGATTGGCGGCGCGGATATGCCGGTGGTGGTGTCGATGCTGAACAGCTATTCGGGCTGGGCGGCGGCCGGGATCGGTTTCTCGCTGAATAACGCGATGCTGATCATCGCCGGTTCGCTGGTCGGTTCTTCCGGTGCAATCCTGTCCTACATCATGTGCAAGGCGATGAACCGTTCGTTCTTCAATGTGATCCTGGGCGGCTTTGGCGGCGCTGCCGCTGACGCGACGCCGGGCGGCGCACAAGGACAACGTCCGGTGAAATCGGGTTCTGCCGACGATGCCGCGTTCCTGATGGGCAATGCCGAAACCGTCATCATCGTGCCCGGCTACGGTCTGGCCGTGGCGCGGGCGCAGCACGCGCTGATGGAACTGGCCGAAAAGCTGTCGCACAAGGGCGTTACCGTCAAGTTTGCGATCCACCCGGTGGCGGGACGCATGCCAGGCCACATGAACGTCCTGCTGGCCGAGGCTGAAGTGCCGTACGACCAGGTGTTCGAGATGGAAGACATCAACAGCGAATTCGGCCAGGCCGATGTGGTGCTGGTGCTGGGCGCGAACGACGTGGTGAATCCGGCCGCCAAGGATCCGAAGTCGTCGATTGCCGGCATGCCGATCCTGGAAGCCTACAAAGCCAAGACCGTGATCGTCAACAAGCGTTCGATGGCGTCCGGCTATGCCGGGCTGGACAATGAGTTGTTCTACATGGACAAGACCATGATGGTGTTCGGGGATGCGAAGAAGGTGATTGAGGATATGGTGAAGGCGGTCGATTAAGCGGCTGTACTAAGCTCCTGTATAAACCGTGCTGGCGATGCCGTCAGCGCAGCGTCTCAAAAAACCCCGCAGCGACTGCTCGCTTGTGAAACAACAGACTGATTGCAGGAAATTCAACGAAATGGAGGAAAATCATGCGTGTCAGCGACATTCTGAAGCACAAACCCAACCCACTCTTTGCAGTTGAACCGGGACGATCTTTGTCCGAGTGCGTGATCCTGATGTCCGAGGAGGATGTCGGTTCGCTGCTCGTGGTGAGCCATGGCCAGCTAATCGGTTTGCTGACGTTTCGAGAGGTGATCAACATACTTGCGCAACGGCAGAAGGAGTTGCGGTGCGGCCCGACGCCACACTTCACGGAGTTGACGGTGCAGCAGGTGATGAATGCAAAACCAATCGTTGCGTCGCTCAACATGGAGGTGGCCGACCTGCGTTCGCTGATGATTCGCCACCGTCAGCGCTATTTGCCTGTCGTCGAGCGGAACTGCCTGCATGGCGTCGTGTCATTCCACGACGTCGCAAAGGCTGTCCATGAGGAACAGAGCTTTGAGAACCGAATGCTGAAGCGGTATATCGGTGATTGGCCGCTCGAAGAGCAAGTCTTCTCTTAACCCTGAAGTGGCAAGCTACATTCGATAAAATTGCCTCACGTGGACTGCCGTTAAGCTTGCATGAACGTCTGGACGTGATTTCATCGACTACAGCTTTTCAGATGGTGTGTTGGCGGGACGCACTCGGCCGGCTGCGCTGCGGGAAAAACGCAGCGGCAGCGTTATCAGACCCCGGTACACGGCGTTTGAGCCCCACTTCGGCGTAGCGTTATCGAGTTCCAGGTTCGGTAGTCGCCGCATTAACGTGTTGAAAGCCACCTCAGCCTCCATGCAGGTAAGGGTCGCGCCAATACAGACATGGGGGCCGTAGCCAAAAGACAAGTGATTTCCTTCATTTCGGGTGAGGTCGATCGTGTCGGGATTGCTGAATTTGGCTGGGTCACGGTTCGCCGCACCGATCATTGGTATCACAAGCTCGCCCTTTTTGAGTCGATGGCCGTGCAGTTCAATGTCCGCCATCACTCTTCTCCCCGTATATTGGACAGGACTCTCAAAACGCAGCAGTTCCTTGAGAGCGGATGGCATCAATGCCGGATTGTTCTTCAATATTTGCCATTGTCCCGGGTCTTTAAGCAACGCGAAAAGGCCGTTGCCCAACAGATTGCGTGTCGTTTCATGACCGGCAAACAGCAGCGTGCAACATTGCGCCAGAAGCTCCCTGGTCGTTATGAGGCCGCCAGCTTCTTCAGCCAGGATCAATTGGCTCACGAGATCGTCACCTGGGTGCAGGCGCCGCTCTGGCAGCAATGCGCGAAAATAATCGTTCAGCGCGACGAGACCGCTCTGTGCGCGACGGGCGATCTCCAGAGATGGCGTAGGACTGCCGATAAAGGCAGCAATATCGTCCGACCATGCAATAAAATCCGCATGGTCGCACTCATTTACGCCGAGCATATCGGCGATTACCATCGCGGGTAGAGGACGTGCGAAGTCGCTGATGAAATCCATCTCATCACTAGCATCGAAGCTGTCGAGCAGCCGATCCACGATAAGTTGGACACGCGGCCCCATTGATTGAATGGCTGCGGGCTTGAAGCTTGCATTCATCGCCTGGCGCAGACGGGTATGCCGCGATCCATCAAGAAAGACCAGCGATCTTGAAAAAATCCGCTTGAATTCGCGCAATTCCGCACGTGCTCCGGGCCCGCTGCCGTTGACCCATCGGCTCGCTCGCTGCGCCGAAAAGCCGGGGTTGCGCAGCACGTTTGCGACATCCGTGTAGTGCGTCAGCAGCCACGCTCCTCCACAAAATTCCTTACTCCAGTGAAGCGGCCCTGCGGCACGCAACGCATGGTAGGTCGGATAAGGGTCATCCAAGAAGGCCCGATTGATGAGGGTTGTGTCCATTATCTTTGACTGTAAACGGTATTACGATGCCGGTCCGCAGCCCGCATCGGCTGCACCGGCGCGGGTACGCAAGCCCAGCTTGGCGAGCAACGCACGGTCGTCTTGGGCATCGGGGTTGCCGATGGTCAGCAACTTGTCACCATAAAAAATCGAATTGGCGCCGGCCAGGAAACATAGCGCCTGCACCGTTTCACCCATTTGACGCCGTCCGGCCGACAAACGGACACGCGCTTTTGGCATCGTGATGCGCGCTACGGCAATCGTTCGTACGAATTCCAGGGGATCGAGTGGGTCAATGCCGTGCAAGGGCGTTCCTTCGACCTGCACCAGATGATTGACCGGCACCGATTCCGGATACGGATTCAGGTTCGCCAATTGTGCGATCAGAGCGGCGCGCTGACGCCGCGATTCGCCCATGCCGACGATGCCGCCGCAACACACTTTCAGGCCCGCATGGCGCACGCGGCCCAGCGTATCGAGACGGTCCCGATATTCACGGGTCGAGATGACGTTGTTGTAGAACTCAGGCGCGGTGTCGAGGTTATGGTTGTAATAGTCGAGTCCAGCTTCTTTCAGGCGGTCGGCCTGGCCTTCTTCCAGCATGCCGAGCGTGGCGCAGGTTTCCAGGCCGAGCGCCTTGACTTCTCGCACCATCTGTTCGACCTTTTTCATGTCGCGCTCTTTCGGCGAACGCCACGCCGCGCCCATGCAGAAGCGGGTGGCGCCGTTGGCCTTGGCTTCACGCGCAGCTTCCAGCACCGTTTCAACAGGCAATATTTTTTTCGCTTCGACACCGGTGTCGTAACGTGCAGCTTGCGGGCAATAGCCGCAATCTTCCTCGCAACCGCCGGTCTTGATCGATAGCAGCGTCGCCAGCTCGATATCACCGGAATCGAAATTTGCGCGATGTACCTGCTGCGCCCGATACATGAGGTCATTGAACGGCAGCTCGAATAAGGCTAATACCTCATCGACCGGCCAGGTAGCGCCATGCGATGGCGTGATGGCAGGGACAACAGGATGAAAAGTGACAGGTTGCAACATGATGAATAACCTTTTCGTTTCAAGACGGAATAGGGGAGCAGGGCGCGACAGGAAGGCAAGTAAATCAGCTAAAAAGAGAGGCTTGCACTTGAAATGACTGCGGCAACGCGATGCTGCGGCAATGCCAAGTACCGCTTGCTTTCGAACTCCGCCAGGTATCTGCAGTGTGCTGCTAGGAAACGCAAGCGCTTGATTCGATCGCTACCGTGGTCGTCACCTGATTTCGCACGCCGATAATTTCGGCCATTATCGAGACTGCGATCTCAGCCGGCGTCCGGCTGCCGATGCGCAAGCCGACAGGTCCATATAATCGGTTGATTTCACATGTCGCCAGATCAAATAGCGCAAGGCGCTCGCGGCGATTTTTTTGATTTTCCCGGGAGCCGAGTGCGCCGACATAAAAAGCCGGTGACTTGAGCGCCTCGAGCAAAGCCATATCGTCAAGCTTGGGGTCGTGCGTCAGGGCCACAATGGCCGTGCGGGAATCGGGTTGAATGTGCAGCACCGCATCGTCCGGCATGATGGTCAGCAGGTCGGTGCCGGATACCGACCAGCCACGATAGAACTCATCGCGAGGATCGCACACTATCACATGAAAATCCAATGCCTTGGCGATCTCGGCGGCAATCGCAGACGTCTGCCCGGCCCCGATCAGCAGCAGACGCCAGCGCGGGCCGAACAGACACCGAAACCTTCCGTCCTCCAGGCCGCAAAGATCATCGTTACATGCCGGGCCCAGCGTGTGCGCACCCGTGTTCAAGTCTATGGTGCGCATCACGAGTCGATGTCCTGCGATAGCCTCAAGGACTTCATGGACCCATTGTGCATCGGTCAGCGGTTCTACAATGAGCCGAAGGGTGCCGCCGCAGGGCAGGCCGAAGCGGGCAGCTTCTTCCCGTGTGACGCCATACGTAACGGTCGTCAAGGCTGTCGGCATACCATCGCGGCGCAGCCGTTCGATCAGATCATCCTCGACGCAACCGCCCGATACCGAACCCATGACCCTGCCATCCTCATGCAGGCACAGCATGGCGCCGACCGGCCGTGGCGACGAACCCCAGGTTTCGGCAACAGTGACCAGCGCAACCGCGTGGCCTTGCCGTCGCCAGTCGTCTGCTGCTTGTAGCGTGGCAAAATTTTCAGAATCCATGTTGTTCCTGTTGAGGCAGCGTGCTGCTTGTCGTTCAGACTCCCGACATTGCTACCATGCCGGGCAGTTCTGAAATGCAGTTGCGCTGCCGATGTTCATGCAAACTCCATGATCACGGCCTCCGCTGCGAGGAGGTCTCCTTTTCTGACGCTGATTTTCGATACGGCTCCGGTTCGCGCCGCATACAATGTCGTTTCCATTTTCATCGCCTCGATGACGCATAGCGGGTCACCGGCCTGAACCTCCTGACCGACCTCTACCGCTATCAACATGACGACGCCTGCCATCGGACAGTGCAGCTGCGTGTCGGCGGCATCGGCCTTCTTCGAGGGCATGAAAGCAATGAGTTCGGCTTCGCGACGCGTGCAGACCCGTGCTTCGACGTGCGTACCGGCATGCGCCAGTGTCACCCCGTTCAGGACGGCACGAACTTGAACAGCCATGTACTCAGCGTCAACCGTGCCGCACCAGACAAGTTGACCTGGCCGCCAGTCAGACACAACGATATGAGCGGGTTCTTCGTCGCGCTCGAAGCGAACCAGGCAGCCATCGGACGTAGTTTCCACCGATACGTCGAAGCGTGTCGAATGGAGCATCACCACGCGCTCGCGTCGATGCGGACTTGCCGGTGTCTCCCGTACGGACTTGGAAATCGCACGTTGTCTCACGGCGGAAAGGTCGTCGATTGCCGCCGCCACGGCCGCCAACCTCTGTGCCAGGCGCCCCGCAGGTTCCGCTAGCGCGAAGCCCCCCTTGAACTCTTCTGCGATGAACGCCGTTGAGAGATTGCCTGCGTGCCATCGGGGGTGGCGCATGAGCGCGGAAAGAAAGGGAATGTTGTGGCGAATGCCGTCGATCACGAAGGTGTCGAGGGCATGCGACTGCGATGCGATCGCTTGCTGGCGGGTCGGCGCGTGCGTGACGAGTTTGGCGATCATGGGGTCGTAGTGGACGGATATTTCTCCACCCTCATACACGCCCGTATCATTACGCACAGTGATGCCTTGATGAGTACCTTCGGCAGGCGGTCGGTAGTTCACCAGACGGCCTGTGGCCGGCATGAAATTGTGCGTCGGGTCTTCTGCGTAGATTCGGCTCTCGACAGCCCAGCCATTGAGTTTTACGTCAGCCTGCGTAAGCGCGAGCTTGCCTCCGGCCGCAACATGGATCATCTGTTCGACCAGATCGATACCCGTGATCAGTTCCGTCACGGGATGCTCGACTTGCAAGCGTGTGTTCATCTCCAGGAAGTAGAACGAGCCGTCTTGCCCCACAACGAATTCCACGGTACCCGCCGAGTCGTATCCGACCGCCCTGGCCAGCGCCACGGCCTGATCCCCCATTTTTTTGCGCATCACGTCGTTGAGCAACGGTGACGGCGCTTCTTCGATGACCTTCTGGTTGCGTCGCTGAATCGAGCATTCGCGCTCGCCGAGATAAATGAGATTGCCGTGCTTGTCGCCGAGTATCTGTATTTCGATATGGCGCGGATCAACGATGAATTTTTCGACGAAGACGCGATCGTCTCCGAACGAGGACGCCGCTTCGGATCTGGCGCGCGCGAAGCCGTCGGCAACCTCGGACGCCGAGTAGGCGATACGCATGCCTTTTCCGCCGCCCCCGGCGGAGGCCTTGATCATCACCGGGTAACCTATCTCGTCGGCGATCCGGACCGCGTGATGCGGATCGGTGATGACGCCGAGATAGCCGGGCACGGTCGAGACCTGCGAGGTGCTGGCGCACTTTTTCGACGCGATTTTGTCGCCCATGGCCTCCATGGCCTTCGGATTCGGCCCGATGAAAACCAACTCGGCAGCCTGCAACGCCTTGGCGAAGGCAGCTCGCTCGGACAAAAAGCCATAACCGGGATGGACTGCGTCTGCGTTCGTCTGTCGGCAGGCGGCAATGATTTTTTCCATGACCAGGTAGGACTCACCCGCAGCGGCGGGTCCTATATGAACTGATTCGTCGGCCATTTCGACATGCAGCGCCCGCCTGTCGGCGTCCGAGTAGACGGCGACCGTCTTGATGCCCATGCGGCGTGCGGTCTTGATGATCCGGCAGGCGATTTCGCCACGGTTGGCGATAAGAATTTTTGAAAACATGGATCTAGTTGTTATCCGTGATGCATGCGGTTATAGGGGAATGTTGTCGTGCTTGCGCCACGCTTGCTCGCTCGTCTTGCGCACCAGCGCAGCAAGGGCCTGCGCAATGTGCCGCCTGGTCTGACAAGGCATGATGATGTCGTCGACATAGCCTTGTTTTGCTGCGGCAAAAGGAGAGTTGAAACATTCTTCATACTCCTTTACGCGGGCCACGACTTGATCCGGATCGTTTTCGGTGCCGCCGTCGATGATTGTCAAGGCACTCTTTGCGCTCATGAGCCCGATGTGCGCAGTGGGCCACACATAATTCACGTCGGCCCCGATATGCTTGGAGCCCATCATGGTATATGCGGCGCCGAATGCCTTGCGGGTGACTACGGTAACCAACGGCACGGTCGCCTGCGAAAAAGCGAACAGCAGCTTGGCCCCGTGCTTGATGAGGCCATCATGTTCTTGCGCTGTGCCTGGCAGGAAACCGGGAACGTCCACCAACGTGACGATGGGTATGCCGAAAGCGTCGCAAAAGCGCACGAAGCGTGCCGCCTTGCGTGCAGCGTCGGAGTCAAGCACGCCGGCAAGCACCATGGGCTGATTCGCGACGATGCCTATGGTGCTCCCTGCGATGCGCCCGAATCCGGTCACGATATTGGAGGCAAACATCGCCTGGATCTCGAAGAAGTCGCCTTCATCCACCAGCTTGAGGATCAGCTCCTTGATGTCGTAGGGCTGGTCCGGGTCTTCCGGGATGAGCGAATCAAGTGAGGGCTCGATCCGTTCCCGATCATCGAAGCTGGACCACGCCGGGACGCCGTCCAGGTTGTTCGCGGGCAAGAAGCCGACAAGACGCCGCATCTGTAGAATCGCCGTGACATCATTATCATAGTTGCCATCTGCGACCGATGATTGCGTGGTGTGCACAGAGGCGCCCCCGAGTTCCTGGGCGGTAACCGTTTCATTAGTGATGGCCTGCACCACATCCGGTCCGCTCACAAACATTGAACTCGTGTCATCCACCATAAAGACGAAATCAGTCATCGGCGGCAAGAACGCGTCGGCACCCGGGCATGGGCCCAGAATCAGCGAAATCTGGGGAATCACGCCCGACGCTGCCACGCTGCGCCGATACTGCTCGCCGTAGCCCGCAAGTGCCGCCGTCCCCTCTTGAGCGCGTGCGCCCTCGCTGTCGAACAGACCAATGAGGGGGGCGCGGTTCTTGAGCGCCAAATCCTGGATCTTGGCAATCTTCCGTGCATGTGCTTCGGACAGCGTGCCGCGGAATACTGAAATATCTTTGGCGAAGAGAAATACCGGGCGTCCGTTGATAGTGCCTTGGCAGGTGATGACGCCATCACCCGGTATCTTGTTTTCCGCCATCCCGAAGTCCGCGCAGCGATGTTCCACAAACATGTCAAACTCAATGCAGGACCCTTGGTCGAGCAATAGCTCGACACGCTCCCGCGCAGTGAGCTTGCCGCGTGCGTGATGCGCGGCGATACAATCCGCACCGCCGCCGAGCAAGGCTTGCTCTCGGCGTTGTGCGAGTTGGTTGTGATTGGCTTTCATCGGCATTTCCTTCAGTGGTCCAACCCAACGCCATTTGCGCATTTACCGGAACAGCGCGTCACGCCTGAAATGCCCTGAGTTGCGGGATGATTTCCTGCGCGATAATCTCGCACTGGTTCATCTCGTACTTGTAAGGAACGAAGACGATCTTCTGCACGCCGGCCGCGAGGTGCTCCTTGAGCTGCGCCACGCATTCGTCAACGGTACCCATGATCGCGCTGTCCATGGTCGATTCGCTCCCCTGTGCAATATCAAAGTCCGTGTTCAGCCATTCCATCATCTTTCCTTCCACGGCGGCGCGTGATTCTCCGACCATGATTGGAAGCTGGGCGCCATTCATGAGCGTATCCGGATCCTTGCCGGCTTCGGTGGCATAGTTGCGGATCTTCGCCCACGATTTGGCGAATTTCTCGGGGCGGTAGAAATACGTCAACCATCCGTCGCCTTCGACTGCTGCCCGCTTCAGTACGCGATCGACGTAGCCGCCGATCAGGAGCGGCGGACGAGACTTCTGCACTGGCTTCGGATACATCACACCAGCGGGTATCTTGTGATTGGTCCATTCGCCCTCGACCATGTCCTCGGTCCAGAAACGTTTCAGAATCTCGAGGTTCTCGCCCATGATCTTGCCGCGCTGGTCGAACGGCACGCCGACAGCGTCGAACTCGCGCTTGTACCAGCCAGCGGCCATGGCCAGCAGAAGGCGGCCGTCGGAGAGCTGATCCATGCTGGAGAGCTGTTTGGCGAGCACCACCGGATTACGCAGCGGCAGTACCAGAATGCCGGTAGACAGCTTGATCTTTTTGGTGCGGGCGGCAATGGCGGTGAGCAGTGTCAGCGAATCGATGATCGGGAAATTCGGCTGCACACCTAAGAGGATGTGATCCCAGACCCAAATCGAATCAAAACCCAGTTCCTCCATTCTGACGCCGTAGTCGACGAGTGCCTTCGCATCCGGCATTTCCGGATAGGCGGTGAAATTGCGAGCAGCGATACCATACGTGTTATGCAGACCAGCCATGTGTGTTCTCCTGTAAAGTCGTTTTCATTCTGAAATTTTGTAAAACATGCAGACGCTATGCGATGTAAAGGCGCTCCGGGTCGAGCTCGCGCAGCACGCCGAGCTCACGCTCGGTCGGTAGCTCAGTCACGGCGATATCCTGGTCATACGCAAGTCGGAATCCCGTGTTGTCATTTACTTGTTCGACGCTGACGCCAGGATGCAGTGCGACCACCTTCATTTTCCTGGTCCTGTCGTCGAAGCCGAAAATCCCCAGATCGGTCACCACCCGGTACATGCCGCCGGCAAGAAGACCTTGGTCGCGACGCGTCGTACCACCGTTGAGGAACCCCGGGCTTGTGACGAAGTCAACCTTTTCGACGAAGCGGCGCCTTTCATGCTTCATGGCGACGATCATCTGGGTCAGGCTCGAGATGTCGTTGCCGCCGCCAGTGCCTGGCAGACGCGTCTTCGGATTGGCTGGACTACCGATATACGATGAGTTCAGATTGCCGTACATATCGATCTGCGCACCGCCCATGAAGCCGATGTCGACATATCCACGTTGCAGTAGAAGCAGTACATCGGTACTGCTGAGCACCATATTGGCCCGCTTTGTACAACGTTGTTCGTTGGTGGATGGCGGTAGCGCACCCGGCTCAATGATCGGGCCAACGACGCCTCCCTCGAACAAGATCGTGAGGCCTGGGCAACGCAGACGTTGCGCCAGCGTTGCCGACAACAATGGCACACCCACTCCGGCGAACACGATTTGTCCTTCCTTGAGTAAGCGTGAACTCATGACCGCCAGCAGCTCGCCGGCGGTGAAATTGGCGATATCAGTCATTGAGCAGACTCCTTCCGCGGCGCGAAGCATCCAGTAATTCATCTAATCCGAGAAGACCAAGATAGTCGTTCCATGTCTTTGGCTCGCGGACATAGCGATTCAAATATTCCTCCATTCCGGCAACCGGATCGCCATTGGCAAGCGAAGTGTAGAAATCCATGTGGTGGAATAGCGGCTCGTAGATTCCGCTGCATTCGTGCGGTGCCGAGCCAAACGGCACTTCGACCACGGCATCGACGGCGAAGAACGGAATCTTTGTTTGGTCAGGAGCACGCCGGATCTGATCGTTGGAGACGATCCTCTCAGTTGTCAGAATGACCTTGTTCGCGGCCATTGCAAGATCAATGTCCATGAATTGCAAGCCATCCATCTGCGCATTGCCGTAAGCGTCGCAGCGCTGTACGTGAATGATCGCCACGTCCGGATTGAGCGCCGGCACCAGCAACAGGTTTTCACCGGTGAAAGGGCAATCGATCTGGCGCGCCTCCGGGCGCTGGCGCATGACATCAGAGCCGAGCATCGAGCGCATGGGCAGGAAGGGCACGCCCATCGCGCCGGCCTTAAAGCGCATGCCCATCGCGAGATGGCTCCACTCGTCATATCGGGCTTTACGACTCTCGACGTAATGACGCATGACTTTGGACACGCCCCACACGATACCCTGGCTGAACCAGCTGGTAGTGATGTGGTTGCAGATCCCGGACGCGAAGAGCAGATCGCCGTCACTTGATACGATACTGCGCGCGATTGAAAGCTCTTTTTTCCGGGCTCGGATCAGCGCCCAGATCATTGCCATTGGAGTACGTGAAAGCGTGCTTCCGCCGATGCCTACCGAGTCCCCATTATTTACCAGTGCAGCCGCTTCTTCTAGCGAAAGCACTTTTTCGCGCAGACTTCGATCCCGTTGCGCAAGGTTTCCGCGCAGTTCAAGATAAGATTTAACTTCCATATTGTCTCCTAGTGTTTTGACATAACGCCCGAGAGGGAGTTATGCGCAGAACGCGGCGAATCGAATGTCCGGACATGAAATTAAGCACGTCCCGACAGCAATAGCCCCTTCGCATGGCTGATATCAAGAAGCTGTTTCGCCTCATTGTTATATCATTCCATTGATGGAACCATATCACCAATAAAAGTCGGATGCAAGAAATCAAATGGCCGTTCGGTGAAATAACAAATTAAAATGAAATGACATTGACTTTCTAACGTCCTATTGATAGATTCATAGGCAGACTGAGCTGACATCTTGTACGGCAAAGCATACAAAAGGAGAAGAAGGATGAGACAGAAATGGTTTGGGATGACGCTAGCCGCAGCTGCCGTGTGTTTCGCGGTAACTGCTCAAACGCAAGCTGCAGGCATCGTAAAGATCGGGGTGAACCAACCCTTGACCGGGGCGGTCGCTGCATCCGGAAATTTCGTTACCAATGGCGCGAAGATTGCGGCGGATGAAATCAACACGAAAGGAGGTGTCAACGGCAGCAAAATTGAACTTGTTATTGAAGACAACAAGAGCAATCCGACTGAAGCGGCTAACGCTGCCGAGAAGCTGATTGTCCGGGACAAGGTACCGGTCATGCTGGGTGCGTGGAGTTCCACTTATACGCTCGCAGCGATGCCGAAGCTGATGGAATACAAGGTGCCGATGGTGGTTGAGACATCGGGCGCGGACAAGATCACGACATCGGGCAATCCTTATGTCTTCAGAATCTGTCCGACCAACGGCATGGAAGCTCTCAGTTTTTCCAGGCACGTCGCCGCGCTGAACATCCGTAAAGCCGACATGCTCGTTGTGAACAATGACTGGGGACGCGGCTCGGCCGATGCATTCCAGGCCATGCTCAAGGAGAAGGGGGTCACCGTCGGACGCGTGCTGACCATGGATGCATCAGCGCAGGATATGACGTCGCAGCTGTCGACCCTCAAGGGCACCGATAGCGACACGCTGTTCGTTACCACCGCTGTCGAGCAACTGACGCTGGTCCTGAAGCAGGCCCAATCGCTAGGGATCAAACGCCAGATCATTACCTTGGGCGGCTCGCAAAGTCCGAACCAGTTGATTGAACAGGCGGGCTCCGCAGCGAATGGCACGATGCATAACATGATGTTTGCGCCATGGTTTCCCGAGGCTTCCGCCGATCCGGCAGCCGCTAAAATCTTTATCGCCGAGTGGCAGCGGCGCGGCTATGACGCCGCCGGCCTGACCGAAGGTTTCCGCGGCTATGATGGCATCCGCACAATCGCCGCGGCAATCGCCAAAGCGGGTAGCCCGGATGCGGAAAAAATCCGCGAGTCACTTTGGAAAACCCAGTTGATCGGCCTGACCGGCAAGATCGCCTTCAACAAGGTGGGGCCGCAGGGTAAAGAAAGCGGCCAAAGCACGCCGAATACCTACCTTGTGAAAATCGAAAATGGAAAGGTCGCGCTCGTTCCGTAACGAAAAGGTAGTCAGGCCTGGTGTAATCCGCGCAATCCTGCAGTGGAATACGCCAGGCATTTGTCTTGTATGTTGTGGATTCAGCGCCATCCACAATCACTTCGTCTTCAGGCGCGTGCGGGAATCCAAGTGGACCAATTACTTCAGCACATAGCAAATGCGCTGATCCTGGGAGGCACATATGCTCTTCTCGGGATCGGTCTGACCCTGATCCTCGGGATCATGAAAGTCGTCAATTTCACCCATGGCGAGCTGTATTCATTCGGTGGCTTCATGGCCTATTTCTTTGTATCGGCGCTGGGGTGGAACTTCTTCCTCGCCATGACCGTATCCATCATGCTTGGCATCCTGCTTGGAGCCTGCATCGAAAGAGTGTTTCTGCGCAGGATGCGCAGTGCGGATATCGATTCGACCATGATCGTCATGATCGGTTGCTGGATCGCCATGCAAAACTTCGCGCTTCTGATCTGGGGTGGCGTTGCGAAATCAATTCCGACTCCGTTTCCCGCCGAGCCGTTGATTATCGGTCCTGTTTCCATTGCATGGCTGCGTGTTTTTGTGCTTGCTGCGGCAATGATCCTGATTCTTGCAACCTATCTCTTGATTAATAAGAGTCCGTTGGGCAAGGCCATGCGGGCGACATTCCAGGACCGCGAAACGGCTTCGCTCATGGGAATCAACATCGATATCATCTATACCGTCACATTTGCGCTTGGCTCCGGGCTCGCAGCTGCAGCCGGGGCACTGCTTGGACCGGTCTTCGTGGTGACGACCACGATGGGCAATATGGCGGCACTGAAAGCGTTTGCCATCGTCATTCTGGGTGGCCTGGGCAGCATTCCGGGCGCCGCCATCGGCGGCTTCATCCTTGCGTTCGCCGAGGAGATGGGGTCTGGCTACATCTCGTCCGGCTATCGCGACGCGATGGGGTTCATTCTCATCATCCTGGTTTTGATGTTTAAGCCCACAGGCTTGTTCTACGTACGCGGAGAGAGAATCGGATGAAACACCTCTGTACTTACCTATTTATGGGAATTTTGCTCACTATTCCCTTATGGCTTCATGATCAGTACTTTCTTCATATCCTGATCACGACAGGCATCTTTATCATCGGGGCGATGAGCCTGAACCTCCTGCTCGGTTTTACCGGCCAGCTCAGTCTGGGCCACATCGCGTTCTTCGGCATCGGTGCATACACCAGCGCGCTGACCTCGCTTGGTTTCGACATACCGATTGTCGGCGACCTCCACATCGTTCACCAGCCCTGGCACCCGGTCGCCGGGATTCTGATGGGCACGCTGGTTGCCGGTGTGTGCGGTTACATAGTGGGTAAACTTTCGTTCAAAATCAGGGGCGCGTATTTCGTTATTGTCACCATCAGTTTTGCTGAAGTCGTTCGTCTGGTGGCACTTAACTGGGTTGATCTGACGAACGGTCCGCTCGCGCTCAACAACATCCCGCCAGTCGGATTCAACCTGCCTGTAATCGGAGAAATGATTTTCTGGCAAAAAACACCGAACTACTACCTGATGCTTGGAGTGGCGTTCGTCGCCTATGTTCTCATTCAACGCGTCGTGCGCTCTCGAATGGGGCGCGCCATGATCGCCTTGAGAGAGAATGAGGCTCTGGCGACCTCGGTCGGCATCGACGTTACGCACTACCTCGTGTTCGCAGCGGTCGCCGCAGCGGCGCTGGCGGGTGCGGCCGGCGGGCTTTACGCGCATTACATCAGGATCATCGACCCGGACATTTTCCTGTTCATTTATACGGTGACGATGGTGATTATGGTAGTGACAGGCGGCAAGGGGACACTGGCAGGCCCTATCGTTGGAGGCGTAATTTTCGGGGGGCTGCCGGTAGCCTTACGTGCCGTCGCAGCACCCGAAGTTCAGTGGATCGTCTATGGAGTGGCAATGATCTTGATCGTCTTTTTCCTGCCACGCGGCATCGTACCGGCAGTATCCGGCTGGTGGCACAGAAAAACGGGCAGTGCACAGGCCCACGTGCGACCGGTGACGTCGAACTCGCCATCGCGATGGCATGAGCACCATGACAGCAGAGACAAAGCGGAGCACGGGGCTAAACTTGCGTCGGCAGAGATACTCTCAACGAGATGGGAGATGAAGCCATGATGACGGCAACGCATACCAAAAAAACGATCCTGTCGATCAACCATGTGGCGGTCCACTTCGGCGGTCTGGTGGCAATCTCCGACATGACATTCGATGTGAGGGAAGGCGAACTGGTGAGCCTGATTGGGCCAAACGGTGCCGGTAAAACCACCGCATTCAACGTTGTCACAGGTTTCTTACGACCGACAAAAGGGGAGGTACACTTTCGAGGTGCAGCCCTTCACCGTCTTAAGCCTCACCAGGTGGCGGGCGTCGGACTGGTGCGGACGTTTCAGAAGACCAGCCTCTTCACGACGAACACGGTGTTCGAAAACGTTCTTACCGGCCTGCATCGCCACGGCAGCGCTTCGGCATGGGCAACGCTGCTTTCGCTGCCGAGCGTCAAGCGCGAGGAAGCACGGCTGCGTGAAACAGTATGGGAGATACTCGACTTCATCGGTATCGCCGAGCACGCCAACGAACTTGGCGGTGCTCTGCCATACGGGGCACAACGTCTGCTGGGAGTCGCGGTGGCACTCGCTGCCAATCCTTCGCTCCTGCTTCTCGATGAGCCGGCATCCGGCATGAATCCGTCCGAGACAGCCGATTTCATGGCGCTTCTCAGCAAGATCCGCGCACGCGGCATTTCCATCCTGCTGGTGGAGCATGACATGCCGTTGGTGATGGGCGTGTCGGACCGTATCGTCGTCCTGAACTATGGAAAGATCATCGCCGACGGTACTCCGGCGGCAATCCAGAAAAACCCCGACGTTATCAGCGCCTATCTAGGGCATGGAGTCAAACATGCTTGAAATTAATAATATAGTTTGTCGTTATGGCAAGGTTGATGCAATTAAAGGCGTATCGATCGTGGTCAGGAAAGGCGAGCTCGTCACCTTGATCGGCGCCAATGGCGCAGGCAAGACGTCCACCCTTAAGGCGATTTCCGGTCTTCTGCCTCCGGTCAGTGGGCGCATAAGCTTTGAGGGAGTGGATATCACAAAGGCGTCGGCCCAACGCATTCTGTCAATGGGGATTGCGCATTGTCCGGAAGGTCGACGTGTTTTCCCGCAAATGACGATCCAGGAAAATCTTGAAATCGGCGCCTATCGACGCAAGGATAAGGCAGGGATTACTGCCGATATGGGGCGGATGTTCGACAATTTCCCGAAACTGGCAGAGCGCCGGCATCAGATGGCCGGCACACTTTCAGGCGGGGAACAACAAATGCTCGCAATAGGGCGCGCCTTGATGTCGCGTCCTAAGCTGGTCTTGTTCGACGAGCCGTCTCTTGGCCTCGCGCCAAATATTGTGGAGCGCACCTTTGAGATCATCAGACGTGTTCGCGACGATGGAATGACCGTGCTGATGGTGGAGCAGAACGCCTACGCTGCGCTGGATATGTGTGATCGTGCCTATCTGTTTGAATCAGGTTCGCTATCCCTCGAAGGGACCGGGAAAGACATGATCGACGATCCGCACGTCCGCAAGGCCTATCTCGGCGGATAACATTCAGATGCACGACCATAACGACTCTAATGGAATGGATGGATCCAACTGAAAGCGGCATTAAAATGCCATAGTGAAAATGAAAGCGTGCTCGAAATGGCGTTCAGTACATACGGGATTGATATGGCAAAGGTTGTTTTCTTTGTCATTTTTTCGCTGTCAAGACCGATGCATGGCAGTTATTTCGAGCGCAGTACTTGAAGCACGAAGTTTTATCGTTGGAGGAGTTGAAATGCATCCCCACATGCAGGAATGAGTAATCGGGGAAGTGGGCGGTTCAAATGCAGGTCGATTTAGCGCCAATAGAAAGGTCGCCTTTCTATTGGCTACCTTACGCGACCGCACTTAAAAATGCGAAAGCCCGCGCTGCTATTGACATGCGTGGCCTGATCGTGGTCGATGCCCCCTTCAGTTTGCCAAGCGTTCAATTCATGACGTTACGGTAAAGACTGCCGCCGTCCTTCACGGGATATGCTGGTTGGGTAAAGCCTGATATATATTGAAAACAGTTGCTGTTGCAGCCCAGGTGTCAGACATGCAGATTACTTCACTGCGCCTACCCAGGCGGCTTCAACCGGCAATGCTATTTGCAAGGTAGTGAGCAACTGTCCCATGCCGGCATAAATCCTGAACGTGCTGGCGAGTTCGGCATATTGTCCGGTGATGTATGAAAAGCGGGCACTGAAATACTCATTTTCTGCATTCAGCAAGTCCAGCAAGGTGCGTTGCCCAATGCTGAATTGCTTGGCATAGGCCTCACGGGTTGCAGCGCTGGAATCAACATATTGTTTCAAGACCTCCAACTGGTCGCGCGCAGTGAAGTTGGCGTTGTAAGCCAGCGCCAGGCTTTCTTCGACCTGGCGACGACTGCGATTGAGCGCTTCGTCGGACTCTTTGATCTGGAAGCGGGTTTCGCTGATCCGCGCCAAGTCAGCCCCGCCGCGCGAAAAATTGTAGCGAAGGCGCAGCATGATGGTGCGATCGTCCGCCACCCCATTAATTCTGTCCCGGTCATGGTTTACTCCCAGCTCCAGGTCGATGCGTGGCGATAAAGCGGCTTTCGCTGCCGCATACTGCGCCTTGGCCGCAGCCACGTCGGCCTCTGCCGCCTTCAACGTGGGATGGCCGGCCAGGGCGGTATCCAGCGCCAGCCTCTCGCTGCGCGGCAATGCATTCTCCGGCGCGACGGGTCTGAGAAGCGTACCCGGCTGCGTGCCGACCAAACGCAAATAGGAGACTTCTGCATCCTTGAGGCTGCTCTGCTCCGTCCTCAGATTGGTTTTTGCCAAGGCCAGGCGGCTCTCGGCCTGATCAAGGTCAGCGCGTCGGCCGACCCCGCTTTCACTGCGGATCTTGATGTGATCGTAGATACGCTGGTGGGCGTCCAGATTGTCGACGGCGGCAGCCACCGTTTCCTGGCGCCGCAGAACCTCCAGATAGACGCCCACCGTGCGTAGAGCGATATCCTCCGCGGTGGCCGCAACGCTATAGGCGGAAGAATCGACCCGCGCCTGCTGACGCGCCACTTCGCTCTTCACGGCGAAGCCGTCAAACAGCATCTGGGACAGGGTCACGCCGGCGTCGCGGCGGCCGAAGCTAGGGTCGCTCAGATTGAGAGCACGCGTATTGATATTATCGAGCCGTTCCCGACCGGCGCCGGCACTCAGATCGATACGCGGCCAGTAACCGCCACGCGCCCCCTTGAGGCCCTCGTCGGCCGCCAGCCGGTGATTGGCGCTTGCCAACACTTCAGGGTTTGTCGACACAGCCTGCTCGACTGCTTCCCTTAGCGTCTGGGCAACTGCACATGCGGATGAAACAGCGGTCACCCACGCCAGTGCGAACACTGACCAAAACCTGTTTCTTTTCATGTAACTCCCTGCGTGCCGCCGAGGTATGGTAAACCAGCCACAAAAGTCGGATGTGAAAGGTTTGGCGCTTGGTGGATACGACACGATGTTACATGACGACAACACTCCGTTCAACTTGTATCGCAGCATGAAGCCAAGCATCGTTCACGCAAGATCTGCTCCAGAATCCTGCCGAGCATTTTGCGGGGCACCCAAGCCTCGCCCTGATCTACACCGTGTACGGCCTTGGCGAGATAAAGCTGAACGGTGTCATGCGTCAGGTAGCCGCGCGCGCCAGTAGACAGGGCGAGCATGAGCCGTTCTTCCTGAACGGGGTCATCGGTCAGCAGAACCACGCGCGTCGCCGGACATTCCCTGCGTAATGCCAGCAGCAAGAGCAAATCCGCATCGGCACACAGGCCCAGCCTGAACAGCAGAATGCGCGGTTTGAGTCCGAGAACCGTGGCGACAACATCTTTGCACGTTGCAGCCTGCCCCACCACCAGGATATCGCGCTCATGCCGCAGCATGCGCTTGCACGCCATCAGCTCTGTCCTGTCTGGATCAGCAATCGCCACGGTGATGGTTTGCATGAATAATGCTCCTCCAGAAGGATCGTACGGCTGCGGCCCTCTACACAATGTAGTTATGCGTATCGCTCGGCGTCAGCAATACGTGATTCAGTGTCACCAGGGTAACAAAGGAATCAGCGCCGCCATCGCTATCGACTTTGACGATGGTATTGCCGGGCGAAGTCGTCGTGTCGAATTGCAGATAGCCGCCGGTAAATGCGTTGGTGCCGGCGTCTGTGCCGCTATAACCGCTGAATCCATGGAGCAAATCATGCAGATCCAGAACATCGGTCCCGTTGGCTCCTGATTTGCTAAAGTCAGTAATGACGTCGCCCGTCGTGCCGCGGTCTGTGATCGCGTTATAGGCAAACGTATCGTTACCCAAGCCACCAGTGAGTATGTCGTTGCCACCGCCGCCCACCAGGATGTCATTGCCGTCGCCGCCAAACATCAGGTCATCGCCGTTTGAACCGTAAATATGCCCATCGCCGGGATTGGCGTTGTAAGTCCATAGCGTGCCGCTGCCTTGATCGTGCGTCCCCTGGAAGCCAGCTGTCGTGTATTGGCCCAGAAGCGCGATCTGGGCGCTATGCACACCGTCGTTCAAGATCAGCATTCCACCTGTCCCTCCGGCATTGGCGGAATAGCTCAGCGTCGTAGCGCTGCCAAACACGACATCCACGAGATCGAGTGAATCGCCGACGGCAAATCCGGAGACGGAGCCAGTGAAGCTGGCCGAATGATCGAGCATGAGCGTGCCAGTTCCGCCATCGGCGAAGGTGGTGTTCTCGGCAGAGGCGGCGCCGAATTCGAGTGTCGCCGCGCCGCTGATCGTCGCGCTCCCGGAGCCGGTAACATCGCCATGGATGGTAACGTTGCCGCCGTTGGCCCACAGACTGCCGGAATTGGCGATCCCGCTTTCGATGAGGAGGCCGCCGCTGCCGCTTGATTCGAGCGTACCGGTGTTTGTGATCACGTGGCTTCCGGTATCGATGACCAGCGCGTGGCTGCCGTCGGCGATGATGGTCCCCGCGTTCGCGAGCGTCATCTGTCCGGCACCGAGCTGGCCGGCGCCGGAAATGGTGTTATCGACGTTGGTGAGCGTGGCCTCGCCGGTGCCGCCGAAGATGGCGTTGTGGTCGTTGTCGGACAGCGTGAGATGCCCGCCGCCTTGCAGCGTCACACTGTGGACCAGGATTTCCAGGCTGGTTTCGCTGCCGGTGGAAGCGACCGCGATCGTGCCGGTGTTTTCGATGACCCCGCTGAACGGCATGATGGCGCCGTCGCTGATGGTCAGGGTGCCGGCATTGATGGTGACGGGGTCCTGGTCGAAGACGAAATTGCTGGCGGTCAGTGAAGCAGTATCGACACCGAATACCGTGATGGTCTCGCCGTTGGAGAGAGTAATTACGGCGTTGCCGCTGGCGTCGTTGACCGTTTGGGCCTGGACGTCGGCGAAGCTCGCGAAACCTGCGAAGCCGATCAAGTCGATTTTGTCTGCTGCGGCGTCGAAGCTGTGGATTGTGTCGTTCGTTATCGGTTGGGCGAAGACGAAGAGGTCGGCGCCGGAAGAGCCGGTGAGGTGATCGTCTGAGGATAGAGCGAAGATTGGCGAGCCTGGGGCGTAGGCTTCGACGTTGTCGGCGATGATGTGGGTGCCGCTGGTGCCGTCGGTGTTGGTCCAGGTTTGGGTGACTGTGAGGACCATTGCGCCGGTGTAGGCGGCGGGTGTGGTGACGGTCAGCGTGGTTGGATCGTTCGTCTGCACAGTCCAAGTTTCGTCGGCGAGCTTTGTTCCGGTGTTCAGGGTCCAATCCGAGGGGACTCCGGAGACCGTGACAGTGCCAACATGATCCGCCGACGGATTGCTCAAGCCCAGGTTGATAGGTTCGCCGGATACACCGGCTGGGGCTGTGTGCGTTGAAGTCGTCACGTTGCCTGCGATGTCCGTCACGGTAACCGTAACGTTATCATTATGTATATTTTTGGAGGGGGAGGTCGGGATCGTCCAGGTTCCACCTACATGCGTTGCGGCACCAAACGTGACGGTGCCGTCGGTGGTGTCCACGGCCGAAACGGTGGCGATACCTGAAGCGTCTGTGATGACCGCGATTGCCTTGGCACTAGTAGAGAAAGTCCATGTATCCGTCGGCGCAATGGTGTCGAGCGTGAAAGTGATGCTGTTGCTGGCGGTGTTGCCGGCGGTGTCGACATCGTTGACCACCACCGTGTGGCTGGCATTGGTCGTGGGTGCGGTGTAGGTGCTGCTGGCCGTGCCGCCATCCACCGTGTAGGTGCGCGTCACGTCAGCCGCCGCCGCGCTCACTGTCAACGCGGCATTGTTGGTGATGTGGTCGCTGCCGGAGCTGCCGGTGTCGCTGGTCAGGGACAGCGTCGGCGTGGCGATGGTCTTGTCGAGCGTAAAGGTGATGCTGTTGCTGGCGGTGTTGCCGGCGGTATCGAGGTCGTTGACGACGACGGTGTGGCTGCCATCGGTCGTGGGCGCGATATAGGTGCTGCTGGTTGTGCCGCCATCCACCTTGTAGGTGCGCGTCACGTCTGCTGCCGCCGCGCTCACTGTCAACGCGGCATTGCTGGTGATGTGGTCGCTGCCGGAGCTGCCGGTATCGCTGGTCAGCGCCACTGTCGGCGTGGCGATGGTCTTGTCGAGCGTGAAGGTAATGCTGCTGCTGGCGGTGTTGCCGGCAGTGTCGATGTCGTTGACCACCACCGTGTGGTTGCCATCGGTCGTGGGCGCGGTATAGGTGCTGCTAGCCGTGCCGCCATCCACCTTGTAGGTGCGCGTCACGTCTGCTGCCGTCGCGCTCACTGTCAACGCGGCATTGTTGGTGATGTGGTCGCTGGCGGAACTGCCGGTATCGCTGGTCAGCGCCACTGTCGGCGTGGCGATGGTCTTGTCGAGCGTAAAGGTGAGGCTGTTGCTGGCGGTGTTGCCGGCGGTGTCGAGGTCGTTGACGACGACGGTGTGGCTACCATCGGCGGTCGGCGCCACATAGCTGGCCGAGGCTGTGCCGCCATCCACCGAGTAGGTGCGTGTCACGTCACCCGCCGCCGCGCTCACTGTCAACGCGGCATTGCTGGTGATGTGGTCGCTGCCGGAACTGCCGGTGTCGCTGGCCAACGCCAGCGTCGGCGTGGCGATGGTCTTGTCCAGCGTAAAGGTGAGGCTGCTGCTGGCGGTGTTGCCGGCGGTGTCGATGTCGTTGACCACCACCGTGTGGCTGCCATCGGCGGTCGGCGCCACATAGCTGGCCGAGGCCGTGCCGCCGTCCACCGTGTAGGTGCGTGTCACGTCACCCGCCGCCGCGCTCACTGTCAATGCGGCATTGTTGGTGATGTGGTCGCTGGCGGAACTGCCGGTGTCGCTGGTCAGCGCCAGCGTCGGCGTGGCGATGGTCTTGTCTAGCGTAAAGGTGAGGCTGTTGCTGGCGGTGTTGCCGGCGGTGTCGATGTCGTTGACCACCACCGTGTGGCTGCCATCGGCGGTCGGTGCCACATAGCTGGCCGAGGCTGTGCCGCCATCCACCGAGTAGGTGCGTGTCACGTCACCCGCCGCCGCGCTCACTGTCAACGCGGCATTGTTGGTGATGTGGTCGCTGCCGGAACTGCCGGTGTCGCTGGTCAGGGCCAGCGTCGGCGTGGCGATGGTCTTGTCGAGCGTAAAGGTGAGGCTGTTGCTGGCGGTATTGCCGGCAGTGTCGAGGTCGTTGACGACGACGGTGTGGCTGCCATCGGCGGTCGGCGCCACATAGCTGGCCGAGGCTGTGCCGCCATCCACCGAGTAGGTGCGTGTCACGTCACCCGCCGCCGCGCTCACTGTCAACGCGGCATTGTTGGTGATGTGGTCGCTGCCGGAACTGCCGGTGTCGCTGGTCAGGGCCAGCGTCGGCGTGGCGATGGTCTTGTCGAGCGTGAAGGTGAGGCTGTTGCTGGCGGTGTTGCCGGCGGTATCGAGGTCGTTGACCACCACCGTGTGGCTGCCGTCGGCGGTCGGCGCGGTATAGCTGTTGCTGATCGTGCCGTCCACCGTGTAGCTGCGTGTCACGTCAGCCGCGGCTGCGCCGAAGGTGAGCCCGCCGCTCTGGGTGATCAGGTCGCTGGCGGAGCTGCCGGTGTCGCTGGTCAGCGCCAGCGTCGGCGTGGCAATGGTGTTGTCCAGCGTAAAGGTAATGCTGCTGCTGGCGGTATTGCCGGCGGTATCGAGGTCATGGACGACGACGGTGTGGCTGCCGTCGGCGGTCGGCGCGGTATAGCTGCTGCTGGCCGCACCGCCGTCCACCGTGTAGCTGCGCGTGACATCTGCCGCCGCTGCGCCGAAGGTGAGCCCGCCATTTTGCGTGATCAGGTCGCTCGCCGAGCTGCCGGTGTCGCTGGTCAGCGTCAGGGTCGGCGTGGCAATGGTGTTGTCGAGCGTGAAGGTAATGCTGTTGCTGGCAGTGTTGCCTGCGGTGTCGAGGTCGTTGACGACGACGGTGTGGCTGCCATCGGCGGTCGGCGCGGTATAGGTGCTGCTGGCCGCACCGTCCACCGTGTAGCTGCGTGTCACGTCAGCCGCGGCTGCGCCGAAGGTGAGCCCGCCGCTCTGGGTGATCAGGTCGCTCGCCGAGCTGCCGGTGTCGCTGGTCAGCGCCAGGGTCGGCGTGGCAATGGTGTTGTCGAGCGTAAAGGTGAGGCTGCTGCTGGCGGTGTTGCCGGCAGTGTCGAGGTCGTGGACCACGACGGTGTGGCTGCCGTCGGCGGTCGGCGCGGTATAGCTGCTGCTGGCCGCACCGCCGTCCAACGTGTAGCTGCGTGTCACGTCAGCCGCGGCTGCGCCGAAGGTGAGCCCGCCATTTTGCGTGATCAGGTCGCTCGCCGAGCTGCCGGTGTCGCTGGTCAGCGCCAGGGTCGGGGTGGCGATGGTGTTGTCGAGCGTGAAGGTGAGGCTGCTGCTGGCGGTGTTGCCGGCGGTATCGATGTCGTTGACGACAACGGTGTGGCTGCCGTCAGTCGTCGGCGCGGTATAGCTGCTGCTGGCCGCACCGCCGTCCACCGTGTAGCTGCGTGTCACGTCAGCCGCAGCTGCGCCGAAGGTGAGCGCGCCGTTCTGGGTGATCAGGTCGCTCGCCGAGCTGCCAGTGTCGCTGGTCAGCGCCAGGGTCGGCGTGGCGATGGTGTTGTCGAGCGTAAAGGTAATGCTGTTGCTGGCAGTGTTGCCGGCGGTGTCGATGTCGTTGACCACGACGGTGTGGCTGCCATCGGCGGTCGGCGCGGTATAGCTGCTGCTGGCGCTGCCGCCGTCCACCGTGTAGCTGCGCGTGACATCTGCGGCGGCTGCGCCGAAGGTGAGCCCGCCGCTCTGGGTGATCAGGTCGCTGGCGGAACTGCCGGTGTCGCTAGTCAGCGCCACCGTCGGCGTGGCGATGGTGTTGTCGAGCATGAAGGTAATGCTGTTGCTGGCGCTGTTGCCGGCGGTATCGATGTCGTTGACGACAACGGTGTGGCTGCCATCGGCGGTCGGTGCGGTATAGCTGTTGCTGATCGTGCCGTCCACCGTGTAGCTGCGCGTGACATCTGCGGCGGCCGCGCCGAAGGTGAGCCCGCCGCTCTGGGTGATCAGGTCGCTAGCCGAGCTGCCGGTGTCGCTGGTCAGCGCCAGGGTCGGCGTGGCGATGGTGTTGTCGAGCGTAAAGGTGAGGCTGCTGCTGGCGGTATTGCCGGCGGTGTCGAGGTCGTGGACCACGACGGTGTGGCTGCCATCGGCGGTCGGCGCGGTATAGGTGCTGCTGGCCGTGCCGCCATCCACCGTGTAGCTGCGCGTGACATCTGCAGCGGCTGCGCCGAAGGTGAGCCCGCCGTTCTGCGTGATCAAGTCGCTGGCGGAACTGCCGGTGTCGCTGGTCAGGGCCACTGTCGGCGTGGCGATGGTGTTGTCGAGCGTGAAGGTGAGGCTGTTGCTGGCGGTGTTGCCGGCGGTATCGAGGTCGTGGACCACAACGGTGTGGCTGCCATCGGCGGTCGGTGCGGTATAGGTGCTGCTGGCGCTGCCGCCGTCTACCGTGTAGCTGCGCGTGACATCTGCGGCGGCCGCGCCGAAGGTGAGTCCGCCATTTTGCGTGATCAGGTCGCTCGCCGAACTGCCGGTGTCGCTGGTCAGCGCCAGCGTCGGCGTGGCGATGGTGTTGTCGAGCGTGAAGGTGAGGCTGTTGCTGGCGGTATTGCCGGCGGTGTCGAGGTCGTGGACCACGACGGTGTGGCTGCCATCGGTTGTGGGCGCGGTATAGGTGCTGCTGGCCGTGCCGCCATCCACCGTGTAGCTGCGCGTGACATCTGCAGCGGCTGCGCCGAAGGTGAGCGCGCCGTTCTGGGTGATCAGGTCGCTCGCCGAGCTGCCAGTGTCGCTGGTCAGCGCCAGGGTCGGCGTGGCGATGGTGTTGTCGAGCGTAAAGGTAATGCTGTTGCTGGCAGTGTTGCCGGCGGTGTCGATGTCGTTGACCACGACGGTGTGGCTGCCATCGGCGGTCGGCGCGGTATAGCTGCTGCTGGCGCTGCCGCCGTCCACCGTGTAGCTGCGCGTGACATCTGCAGCGGCTGCGCCGAAGGTGAGCCCGCCGCTCTGGGTGATCAGGTCGCTCGCCGAGCTGCCGGTGTCGCTGGTCAGGGCCAGGGTCGGCGTGGCGATGGTGTTGTCGAGCGTGAAGGTAATGCTGCTGCTGGCGGTGTTGCCGGCGGTATCGAGGTCGTTGACCACCACCGTGTGGCTGCCGTCAGTCGTGGGAGCAGTGTAGGTGCTGCTGATCGTGCCGTCCACCGTGTAGCTGCGTGTCACGTCAGCCGCGGCTGCGCCGAAGGTGAGTCCGCCGTTCTGGGTGATCAGGTCGCTGGCGGAACTGCCGGTGTCGCTGGTCAGCGCCAGGGTCGGGGTGGCGATGGTGTTGTCGAGCGTAAAGGTAATGCTGTTGCTGGCAGTGTTGCCGGCGGTGTCGAGGTCGTTGACCACGACGGTGTGGCTGCCATCGGCGGTCGGCGCGGTATAGCTGTTGCTGATCGTGCCGTCCACCGTGTAGCTGCGCGTAACATCTGCCTCGGCTGCGCCGAAGGTGAGTCCGCCATTTTGCGTGATCAGGTCGCTGGCGGAGCTGCCAGTGTCGCTGGTCAGCGCCAGGGTCGGCGTGGCGATGGTGTTGTCGAGCGTAAAGGTAATGCTGTTGCTGGCAGTGTTGCCGGCGGTGTCGAGGTCGTTGACGACGACGGTGTGGCTGCCGTCGGCGGTCGGCGCGGTATAGCTGCTGCTGGCCGCGCCGCCATCCACCGTGTAGCTGCGCGTGACATCTGCGGCGGCTGCGCCGAAGGTGAGCGCGCCGCTCTGGGTGATCAGGTCGCTGGCGGAACTGCCGGTGTCGCTGGTCAGCGCCAGGGTCGGCGTGGCGATGGTGTTGTCGAGCGTAAAGGTAATGCTGCTGCTGGCGGTGTTGCCGGCGGTGTCGATGTCGTTGACCACGACGGTGTGGCTGCCGTCGGCGGTCGGCGCGATATAGCTGCTGCTGATCGTGCCGTCCACCGTGTAGCTGCGTGTCACGTCAGCCGCGGCTGCGCCGAAGGTGAGCCCGCCGCTCTGGGTGATCAGGTCGCTGGCGGAGCTGCCGGTGTCGCTGGTCAGCGCCAGGGTCGGCGTGGCGATGGTGTTGTCGAGCGTAAAGGTGAGGCTGCTGCTGGCGCTGTTGCCGGCGGTATCGAGGTCGTTGACGACGACGGTGTGGCTGCCATCGGTTGTGGGCGCGGTATAGCTGCTGTTGGCGCTGCCGCCGTCCACCGTGTAGCTGCGCGTGACATCTGCAGCGGCTGCGCCGAAGGTGAGCGCGCCGTTCTGGGTGATCAGGTCGCTGGCGGAGCTGCCAGTGTCGCTGGTCAGCGCCAGGGTCGGCGTGGCGATGGTGTTGTCGAGCGTAAAGGTAATGCTGTTGCTGGCAGTGTTGCCGGCGGTGTCGAGGTCGTTGACCACAACGGTGTGGCTGCCATCGGCGGTCGGTGCGGTATAGCTGCTGCTGGCGCTGCCGCCATCCACCGTGTAGCTGCGCGTGACATCTGCGGCGGCTGCGCCGAAGGTGAGCGCGCCGCTCTGGGTGATCAGGTCGCTGGCGGAACTGCCGGTGTCGCTGGTCAGGGCCAGGGTCGGCGTGGCGATGGTGTTGTCGAGCGTAAAGGTAATGCTGCTGCTGGCGGTGTTGCCGGCGGTATCGATGTCGTTGACCACGACGGTGTGGCTGCCGTCGGCGGTCGGCGCGATATAGCTGCTGCTGATCGTGCCGTCCACCGTGTAGCTGCGTGTCACGTCAGCCGCGGCTGCGCCGAAGGTGAGCCCGCCGCTCTGGGTGATCAGGTCGCTGGCGGAGCTGCCGGTGTCGCTGGTCAGCGCCAGGGTCGGCGTGGCGATGGTGTTGTCGAGCGTAAAGGTGAGGCTGCTGCTGGCGCTGTTGCCGGCGGTATCGAGGTCGTTGACGACGACGGTGTGGCTGCCATCGGTTGTGGGCGCGGTATAGCTGCTGTTGGCGCTGCCGCCGTCCACCGTGTAGCTGCGCGTGACATCTGCAGCGGCTGCGCCGAAGGTGAGCGCGCCGTTCTGGGTGATCAGGTCGCTGGCGGAGCTGCCAGTGTCGCTGGTCAGCGCCAGGGTCGGCGTGGCGATGGTGTTGTCGAGCGTAAAGGTAATGCTGTTGCTGGCAGTGTTGCCGGCGGTGTCGAGGTCGTTGACCACAACGGTGTGGCTGCCATCGGCGGTCGGTGCGGTATAGCTGCTGCTGGCCGCACCGCCGTCTACCGTGTAGCTGCGCGTGACATCTGCAGCGGCTGCGCCGAAGGTGAGTCCGCCATTTTGCGTGATCAGGTCGCTGGCGGAACTGCCGGTGTCGCTGGTCAGGGCCAGGGTCGGCGTGGCGATGGTGTTGTCGAGCGTAAAGGTGAGGCTGCTGCTGGCGGTGTTGCCGGCAGTGTCGAGGTCGTTGACCACGACGGTGTGGCTGCCGTCGGCGGTCGGCGCGGTATAGCTGCTGCTGGCCGCACTGCCGTCCACCGTGTAGCTGCGTGTCACGTCAGCGGCGGCTGCGCCGAAGGTGAGTCCGCCATTTTGCGTGATCAGGTCGCTCGCCGAACTGCCGGTGTCGCTGGTCAGGGCCAGGGTCGGCGTGGCGATGGTGTTGTCGAGCGTAAAGGTGAGGCTGCTGCTGGCGGTGTTGCCGGCAGTGTCGATGTCGTTGACCACGACGGTGTGGCTGCCATCGGTGGTCGGCGCGGTATAGCTGCTGCTGGCCGCACCGCCGTCCACCATGTAGCTGCGTGTCACGTCAGCCGCGGCTGCGCCGAAGGTGAGCCCGCCGTTCTGCGTGATCAGGTCGCTGGCGGAACTGCCGGTGTCGCTGGTCAGCGCCAGCGTCGGCGTGGCAATGGTGTTGTCGAGCGTGAAGGTGAGGCTGCTGCTGGCGGTGTTGCCGGCAGTGTCGAGGTCGTGGACCACGACGGTGTGGCTGCCGTCGGCGGTCGGCGCGGTATAGCTGCTACTGGCCGCACCGCCGTCCACCGTGTAGCTGCGTGTCACGTCAGCGGCGGCTGCGCCGAAGGTGAGTCCGCCATTTTGCGTGATCAGGTCGCTCGCCGAACTGCCGGTGTCGCTGGTCAGCGCCAGCGTCGGCGTGGCGATGGTGTTGTCGAGCGTGAAGGTGAGGCTGTTGCTGGCGGTATTGCCGGCGGTGTCGAGGTCGTGGACCACGACGGTGTGGCTGCCATCGGTTGTGGGCGCGGTATAGGTGCTGCTGGCCGTGCCGCCATCCACCGTGTAGCTGCGCGTGACATCTGCAGCGGCTGCGCCGAAGGTGAGCGCGCCGTTCTGGGTGATCAGGTCGCTCGCCGAGCTGCCAGTGTCGCTGGTCAGCGCCAGGGTCGGCGTGGCGATGGTGTTGTCGAGCGTAAAGGTAATGCTGTTGCTGGCAGTGTTGCCGGCGGTGTCGATGTCGTTGACCACGACGGTGTGGCTGCCATCGGCGGTCGGCGCGGTATAGCTGCTGCTGGCGCTGCCGCCGTCCACCGTGTAGCTGCGCGTGACATCTGCAGCGGCTGCGCCGAAGGTGAGCCCGCCGCTCTGGGTGATCAGGTCGCTCGCCGAGCTGCCGGTGTCGCTGGTCAGGGCCAGGGTCGGCGTGGCGATGGTGTTGTCGAGCGTGAAGGTAATGCTGCTGCTGGCGGTGTTGCCGGCGGTATCGATGTCGTTGACCACCACCGTGTGGCTGCCGTCAGTCGTGGGAGCGGTATAGGTGCTGCTGATCGTGCCGTCCACCGTGTAGGTGCGCGTGACATCTGCGGCCGCCGCGCCGAAGGTGAGCCCGCCGCTCTGGGTGATCAGGTCGCTGGCGGAACTGCCGGTGTCGCTGGTCAGCGCCAGGGTCGGCGTGGCGATGGTGTTGTCGAGCGTGAAGGTGAGGCTGCTGCTGGCGGTGTTGCCGGCGGTGTCGAGGTCGTTGACGACGACGGTGTGGCTACCATCGGCGGTCGGCGCCACATAGCTGGCCGAGGCTGTGCCGCCATCCACCGAGTAGGTGCGTGTCACGTCACCCGCCGCCGCGCTCACTGTCAACGCGGCATTGTTGGTGATGTGGTCGCTGGCGGAACTGCCGGTGTCGCTGGTCAGCGCCACTGTCGGCGTGGCGATGGTCTTGTCGAGCGTAAAGGTGAGGCTGTTGCTGGCGGTGTTGCCGGCGGTGTCGAGGTCGTTGACCACCACCGTGTGGCTGCCATCGGCGGTCGGCGCCACATAGCTGGCCGAGGCTGTGCCGCCATCCACCGAGTAGGTGCGTGTCACGTCACCCGCCGCCGCGCTCACTGTCAACGCGGCATTGTTGGTGATGTGGTCGCTGCCGGAACTGCCGGTGTCGCTGGCCAACGCCAGCGTCGGCGTGGCGATGGTCTTGTCCAGCGTAAAGGTGAGGCTGCTGCTGGCGGTGTTGCCGGCGGTGTCGATGTCGTTGACCACCACCGTGTGGCTGCCATCGGCGGTCGGCGCCACATAGCTGGCCGAGGCCGTGCCGCCATCCACCTTGTAGGTGCGCGTCACGTCACCCGCCGCCGCGCTCACTGTCAATGCGGCATTGCTGGTGATGTGATCGCTAGCAGAACTGCCGGTGTCGCTGGTCAGGACCACCGTCGGCGTGGCGATGGTGGAGTCGACCATGGCGGTGACCGCCGCGGTGGTCGTGGTGTTGCCGGCGATGTCGGTGGCGACGGCGGTGAAGCTATGCAGTCCGTCACTGCGCGCACTGGTGGTAAAGGTCCAGTGGCCGGAGCTGTCCAGCGCGGCAGCGCCAAGATCGGTCGAGCCGTCGAAGATATGGACTGACGATACGCCGTTGGCGTCGCTGGCGGTGCCGGACAGCGCCAGGGTGTTGTCCTTGGTGAGCCCGCCGCCGCTGATGGTGGTGGTCAGCCCGGTATCGGTGCCGAGGGTGCTGCTGATGGTTTCGGTCGGTGCCAAGGTGTCGACCGTGAAACTAAAACTTGTGGCCGCCGAAGTGTTGCCCTTCACGTCGATTTGACGCACCAGCAAGTTGTTCAAGCCTTCCAATCCGTGAAAACTCGTACCCCAGTGGGCGCCGCCGTCGGAGCTGTACTGGACCGTCGCACCATACGCGACACCAGTCAGGCCGAGCGTGCCGTCGCCGGTGACCTTGTCGCTGCTTGAACTGCCGGTGTCATGCGTGAGCGCAACGATGGGTGCCGGCGGCGCGATTTCCACGTACGCGGTGGCCCAACTGAGGGTCCCGTTGCCGAGCCGGATCGCGTACGTAAAGCTGTCTTGTGCGTATCCAAGCGTACTGTAACTGTTCGAGAGCCAAGCGGTATCCAGGGTGCTTGCATCGTACCCGACCTTTCCGTCCGACGTAATCCAGATGTGCGCGCCCCTATCGCTGTGGTCTGTGCTCAGGGCCTCCGTCCTGGTTGTATCTTGCGTCAGCAGCGCTGTTTGCTCGAGCGTTGTTGTAGTTTCGCTACCCGCATCGATCGAGTAAAGCGTCTTGGCGGCGCCGCCCAGATCATTCGCCATCACGTTCAAGTAGACGATGCCAAGCGAATTGTCGGTGAGGCCGGTCTGCGCCGAAGTGAACAGGTCATCCCCGGCTTGCGGCGTATTGCTGATCGAAACGGCAGTCCCTGACGATAGCGTAGTTGTGGCCATGACTCTCCCCTTGATTTTTGTCGGCGTCTGGCTAAGTATTCCCGCATTGGCGGAATCGACGCTCAATATTTGTCCGGCGTGAAATCGCCTTCTATTCAAGCTTATGTGTTCAGGAAAGATGTTCTATTGGACCTTGGTACACCCTGTACTTTGGTACAGGTGTACTGGTTCTACTAGCCGGGGAGGCTGTCGGACTTATGGATAACCGGCCTGCTGAGTGTCGACCGGGAGAGGAAGCGTCGTTCCGATCGCTTGGCTGGAGATCAAGCGGGTAAGAGGGTAGACGAGTAAACGCTCAGGTGTCGTCGATGCCCATCACAAGGAGCGCCAGCTTGAGCCGGTCGGGGATGCCCAGCTTGCGAAAGGTTTCGGTCAGGTGGGCTTTGACTGTGCGTTCGGTAATGGCCAGTCGTCGGGCGATTTGCTTGTTATTTTCTCCGCTCGCAACCAGCGCGGCAATTTCCCGCTCGCGCCGGGTAAGGTCGGCAAGGCGGCCGAGGTTGGCGGTGGCCCGCCTGGTGTTGGCTTCTTCGTCGCGCGCATTGGCGCCCAGTTCATCCAGCAGCAGGGGAGTGAGCGTTCTCCGAATCCACAATTCTCCATGCTGGATGGCGACGATAATGCGTTTGAGGAGTTGCGGGTCGATATCGCTTCGGCAGCAGCCCCGCACACCGGCCTTGAATAAGGCCAATTCTATTTGGTCGGAAATGGCGCCGCTCAGTACAATGATTTTCGTGGCCGAGTGCGATTTGATGAAACCGGCAATGCTCTTCGGACCATCCAGTCCGTGCAAATCGATGTCCAGCAACAAGGCTTGCGGCTGTATCCGCACCATGCCTTCCTTGAGTGCGCCCAGTTCGGTCACTGTCTGCACAGCGATAAAACCCTGCAGGCCTTGCTGCCAGCGAGAAAGTGTAGCGGGGGATGAACTAGCAAGTAGGATCACGATATGCCTTTATCTATGTGCCTTTAGCGTTCGCGAAGCGCCATGTCTTTGGTCTTGATAATCGGTTTGAGCAGATAGTGCAGCACGGTTTTCTTGCCGGTCCGGATATCCACTGTGGCGATCATGCCGGGGAGAATAAGCAATGGCTTGGCCTGCCCGTTGGGCTTGTTCTGCTTGGTGCGCACCCGGATCTGGTAATAGCTTTCCTGTTTTTCACCTGGCTTTTCGGGCATCAACGTGTCGGCGCTGATGTGTTCCAGCGTGGCGGGAAAACCACCGTAAATGGAAAAATCGTAAGCGGACAGCTTGACCATGGCTTCCTGGCCGGGGTGCAGGAAGGCGATGTCGGCGGGGCGCACGCGCGCCTCGATCAACAGAGTGTCATCCAGCGGCACGATCTCCATCAGGTCCATGCCGGGCTGAACCACGCCTCCCACCGTATTGATCTTGAGTTGCTTGACGATCCCCGCCAAGGGCGCCCGCACCAAGGTGCGCGTGACGCGGTCTTCCAGCGCGGTATTGGCGGCGCTCAGCGCGGTTTGTTCCGCCCGCGCCAGATTCAATTCTTTCATCGCGTCGGCGCGGAAGTGCGCCGTCAGCTCTTCCATCTTCTGGTTCATTTCGCGGTAGGCGGATTCAAGCCGCGGCAGCGCCAACCGGGCTGCATCCAGTTCGCCCTGCAAATCGATTGCCTGTCGTTCCAGCCTGAGGATGTCCACTTCAGAGACAGCGCCCTGCTGCACCAGCGGACGCGTCATCGCCAGTTCCTTCGTGACCAGGCTGTGGCTCTCCTGCAATTGCAGTTCGCGGGAACGCTTCTCGGTGAGTTCCTGCCGGCGCTGTTCGGCCTGCTGCCTGAGTACAGCCTGATTGGCTTGCAGTTCGCGTTGCGTGGACAGGTACAGCGATTTTTCCTCGGCCAGCAGCTTGGGATTTTCCTTTTCCAATTGGGCCGGCGGCACAAAAGCGGTATTGCCTGCCTCGGCCGTCAGGCGCGCAATCTTGGCGAGCAGCGCCTGATCTTTCGCCTGGCCTTCCCGAGACGACGCGCTGAAGCGGGTGTCGTCGATGCGCATCAGGGCCTGGTCTTTTTGCACCACCTGTCCCACCCGCACCAGAATTTCGGAAACGATGCCACCCTCCAGGTTTTGCACTACCTGAACCTGGCTTGAGGGAATGACCTTGCCTTCCCCGACAGTGAACTCATCAACGGTCGCCAGCGCGGCCCACACCAGTGCAATGATGCAGAAAATCAGCGTCGCCCACAGAATCCAATGGGTAAAATAGCGCGGCCCTTCCATCACTGCGGCACTGCTTTCGCGCATGAACTCGGTGTCGTCGACAGAAGGCTTGAGTGCCGCCAGAATGCGGCTTGTTAGAGCACGCCATCCACCGGGTGCCACGATTTCACCCAGCGGCGGACTATTTCCTGCGGGCGGTTCAATGTGCAGCATTGAGTTTGCCTCCTGCCAGTGCTGCCAGCACCAGATCCTTGGGACCATCGGCGATCACGCGGCCCTGGTCAAGCACGATCAGACGGTTGACCAGGCTAAGCAGCGACGCGCGGTGCGAGATCAAGATCATTGTGCGGCCGTCAAGCTGGGCCGCGAGCCGGGCTTTGAATTGCTCTTCCGAGCGGTTATCCATGGCGCTGCTCGGTTCGTCGAGCAATAGCAGCGGTGGCGACAACAGTTCGGCGCGGGCGATCGCGATCGCCTGCCGCTGCCCACCGGATAATCTTTCCCCACGTTCGCCCACCTGCAGATCGAATCCTTGCGGTGAACGGTTGGTGAATTCCGTCACCCCGGCGATTTCCGCCGCGCGTAGCACGGCGGCATCGTCTGCATACGGCGCGCCCAGCACGATATTGTCTCGCACACTCCCATAAAACAGCAGTATGTCCTGCGGCACGTGACCAATGTCACGGCGCAGCGCTGCCGGATCGATCTGGCGCTGATCGGTGCCGTCGATCAACATCGCCCCCGAAGTTGGCGGATACAAGCCCAGAACCAGTTTTTCGATGGTGGTCTTGCCGGAGCCGACCCGCCCGATGATCGCGACCCGCTCCCCGGGTGCGATCCTGAATGAAACATCGCTCAACGCTTCCACCGACTGGTCGGGATAGGCAAAGCTGACATTCTTGAATTCGATCCCGCCGCGCAAGCCCGGACGGTGCACGAAGCCTTTGCCGGCGGGCCGTTCCGCCGGCAAATGCATCAGCCGGTCGATAGATTTCAGCGCATCGCGGGATTGATGGTAGCGGGTCAGCAGCGCTGCCACCTGCGACAGGGGGGCCAGCGCGCGGCCGGTGAGAATGGAGCACGCGATCAAGCCGCCCATGGTGAGCTTATCGTCGGCGATCAGGTAAACACCGAACACGACCACGGCGAGATAGGCCGCCTGCTGCACGAACACGGAAAAATTGACCGCACAGGCCGAGAGGAAGCGGGATTTCAGCCCCAGTTTGGCAATCTGCCCGATCACCTGTTCCCACTTGCGCTGCACCGGGCCTTGCGCCCCCATGACCTTGATCGTTTCCAGCCCGACCAGGGTTTCAACCAGGGTCGCCTGTCGTTGCGCGGCGAGCCGGCCACTTGCCTGCACCACGCGCGCAAGCGGTAACTGCAGGGCCAGGCCGACACCGATGATGAGCGGCAGCGCAATGACGGGCACCCACCCGAGCGGACCGCCGACCCAGAACATGACCCCAATGAACAGCAGCACAAACGGCAAGTCGATCAAGGTCGTAATGGTGGCGGAGGTAACAAATTCACGGAATGCTTCAAATTCCTGAAGGTTGCTTGCAAACGCGCCCACTGAAGCAGGCCGGGCCGTCATTTGGATACCGAGCACTTTCTCGAAAATGTTGGCGGACAGGATGACATCGATCTTTTTTCCGGCCACATCGATAAAATAGCCGCGCAAGGCGCGCATCAGGATGTCAAAAGTTGTCACCAGGCCCACCCCGATCGCCAGCGCCCAAAGCGTTTCCAATGCATGATTCGGGACTACCCGGTCATATACGTTCATTGAAAACAAGGGCATGATCAGCGCAAACAGGTTGATCAGCAAGGAAGCGATGAGGACTTCACCATAAATAGGCCAGGCTTGCACAGCCACGCCCCAGAACCAGTGTAGCGGCCGGGGTATCGCACTATCGGCGGTGCGCTCATCGAAGCGGTAGGCCGGCCGCACAAAAATCACATGGCCCGCATAGCGCTCCTGTAATTCATCCAGGCTAATCTCATGTTCGCCGGCGCCTGATTCCGGCAAGATGACTTGCGCACTTTCGATGTCCCCCTTGCGCACCAGAACGCACGCTTGTCTGTCATTCAATAGCAGGACCGCAGGCAAGACCAGATCCGGGATGTTGTCGAGCGAACGCTTGACCAGTTTCGCGGACAAACCAACACGCAGCGCTGCGCGGATGAACAACTCGGGTGTCAGTCGATGTTTGACGAGCGGCAGGCCGGAGATCAGCGTATCGGCCGATACCGGCTTGTTATGCATTTTGGCTAATGCCAGCAGACAACCCAGCAAGGGGTCGTCCTGCAGAATTGACGCAGTCGGCAACTCCCAAGTATCGCTTACGGCAAATGGATCATCGATTGAGCGCATTTGTGAAGTGTCCTCGATTGAAAAGGCTGCCGATATTACTTTTTCAAGCTACATACCATTCAATTCATTAATTCAAAGCAACTCAATGCTTTACAAAAAAGAAGCGCTCCGTGGTCAGCTCTACTGTATTGATTTTTATGCCAGAATGACTCAAACATATCATAACCTCAAGCAACATGAGTACGACTTACGTGGCCATATGTCCGGCTATGTCGTACCAAAACAACTGGATTAACTTTCGGTGAGGGATATTGCTTGGTGATGAATACCCATTCAACGCCGTTGCAGAGAAGGTCGAGATAAAGCGGTAGTTGAATTGGTTTTTTGTTGATTGTCGGCTATAAAAAAATATTTGGCGATAAATTTCTATTGTTCATCCAACGGTGCCCGTCGTGGCAGGAGTTCAACCGGCGATCGGGACACTTGCTTCCCGGCGGACTTTGATTTTTTGGGACAACAGCAGAGCTGTTCGTCGCGATTGAGGTGGATATGCCGACATCGGCCAGCGCTTTCGTTTTACCCTTCCCATCGAAGGGAAGGGGGGGGGGACTCGCCTTTTACTCCTCGCTGCTTCATGCAGTTGTATGGGTACTCGGACAGGGTTGGCTTGTAGCGGTGGCAGATGCGTGGTTCGGTGCATTTTAACGGAGCTGGATGAGTTGATTTGGCCTGGCACCAACTGGGCACCGTGGTAGCATTGCCGATTGAAAAATGACTGCAATGCCCAGTAACCGCCACCGATATGAACGTGCTTCAAGATCGAGGGCGGTAGATCGGGTTATCAAAATCTTTTTGAGAAGATTAAATCTCATCTCCGATTAACCCTTGTGGTAGTTCTTCCATCTGCGCAGGCGGCATCTGCCATTCCACGCAATCCGCAACTTCACCTTCCAGGCACTCGTCGACTTCATATGGTTTTTGAAACATATAACCTCCAATATGTGCGTTTGCACAATTGATAGACGCCTATATAAATAAGCCGTTCCATCTTAATTTGTAAGGAATAATGTTGCGTTTGCACAAAAAGCATTAAATGCCAGTATTGCCGACTCGAAGCGTTCTGGCCGCGCCAGCAACAGATTCACGACATACAGCAATTCAACCGGGTGCAATTAGCGAACCAGTGGCCACTCGACCAGGCCGCAATCCCCTTTCTGGAAAACATCAGTCACAGGTGGCGGAAGTGGCGGCGTTAACGCTGATTCGAGCAGGACATTCTGCGATCAGCCGGCGGCGCTCCAGGAGTCGACCCATCGTCAGCAGTCGGACGATACGCCGAAAGGAGCGTTCCCTGACGGCAAGATTTATGTGGCGGAGGATGCGCATAGTTCAGCGGCTGATCTGGACGCAACGATTTTCCACGAATTATACGGCCATGACGTTACCCGGAATTTGTTCGGCGTGGCATGGCTTGCGAGATTCGGCATTAGTGGCCCACCAGGCAGATTTCTAGCGCAAGGAGCTAAGTTGGGCCGGAGAAATCTTTATCGACTGGCTTCGGGTTTTCTTCGGGATCGCTTAACCCGAACTTCATACGGGTGTCTCCCATCAGTTCGCGTAGTTCGTGAATGCTCATACCTGTGACTTCGTGCATCCGAATCAACATCCAGGCACCGACTGGTAGTCGCCTATGTCGAATCTTACTAATGACTGGCGGTGCGACCTCAAGTGCACGGGACAGTGCTGCATCGTTTTTCAAGTGCATTCGCGCAATCAGCGCATCGAGTAGACGGTCAGGGTCGTAACCTTGCTGAGTTACCGTTGCTGGCTGATTCATGATTTCCTCGCCCTGTGGGCAATAGGCCGGATGATTGCATGAGGTATGCCACCGGACCGGTTTTGCTGCACGTAAACCACGATTGTGCTGCCAGGAACAGCCACTACCGTGATTACCATAGCGTACGCAAGCCTGGCACGCACACAACCGCAATGGCACAGTTTCAATTGTTATATTAATTACAATAAAGAGAATAGCAAGGACAAATAGAGAGGAGAAGTAAACGCGGTGTCAATTCTTCCGGTAAGTGACTTGCGCAGCGCTGACGATGTACTCGCCGTTCTTCGATGCCTTGGCCGCATCCATTCCAGCGCAACGTATCCGAGCCGATCAAATCTCACCACCACAAGCGTATCAATAAAGCGAATTTCGCCGAGCAGTTCAAGGAACTGCGGCCGCTGCGCTGAACCACCGAGGTGCGCCAGACCAGTATGCAATCGAATAGTCGATCCGCTCGATTTCAAGGCGCTGGCTCTCGACCGTCTACAGCATGGTCTTTGTCCGCACTGGTGGATTATAAGAACCGCCATGCTGCGTGGCAGCGTCAGCGCTAAAATATTGCCTGTAAGCAATATCAGGTATTCGGATGTGGATAATAGGAATATGCTGCCGCATATAAATAGCGCTTGAATAATGTGCCAAAGTGACATGAAGCCAGATGAATCAGCAATGACGGATTAAGCCGGTATGTACGTAGCGAAGGTGAGACTGTTCATAACGGAGAACGCGCGCTCATGCAGGTTGGCGGCGCATTTCTCGCCACCACCGAGTACAGAAAGATACCAATGTCGGAGACAGATGAATAAGCGCAAGATCAAGGTTTTGCTGGTGGATGACCATAGCATCGCCCGCAATGGCGTGCGCCTGATGCTCGGGACCGCAAGTGATATCGAGGTTGCGGGTGAGGCGGAGACGGCGAAGGACGCCATGCAGCTTGTACGGAAGAGTAATTTCGATGTGGCGCTACTGGATATCGCGCTGCCGGGAACGAATGGCCTGGAACTCCTCAAGGCATTGCGGGCAGAGAAGCCCGAACTCGCCGTGCTGATGTTAAGCATGTATTCCGAAGATATCTATGCCGTGCGTGCGATCAAGCACGGCGCCGCCGGCTATCTCGCTAAAACGGTGTCGACAGCGACCCTGGTTGCGGCGGTGCGGAAGGCAGCTGCGGGTGGCAAGCATATTAGTCCCGAGCTGGCGGAAATATGTATCGACGTGATCGGCGGAGGTAACATGGCGCGGCACGCAGCGCTATCGGACCGCGAACTTGAGGTATTAAAACTGCTCGCCACAGGCGAAAGACTTGTCGATATTGGCAAGATGCTGCACTTGAGCCCGAGTACCGTCACGACCTATCGGGTTCGCATTATGGAAAAAACAGGCTTGGCCAGCAACGCCAAACTCGCCCGTTACGCACTTGAAAATGGCTTGCTTGCATAGTCCGTTTCGATTGTTGTCGAGGTTGCTACCGGCAACGTGCTTGTCGGTGAATCCCTACACGTTATTGACTGGCAGCCCCCTACAAAAGAGTCACGTTACTAACGATATGAACGGCATATGACTTTCCGCAGGTTTGGCGTCATTGATGATCGCCTCACCTGACCTTGTCGCTGCCGATACGTGCACAGGGACGCATTGAAAAGAAACACGGATCACAACAAAACATCATGAGTAACTTTGACGAAAAAAAACTGAAAATGGATGAGGCACTGAAGCATTCAAGCGCTTGCCGGGAACTGCTTGATGGAGGCCACCTTGCTGGAGCTATTAGATATTGTGCAAAGCAAAGAATTGAACCACCCGAATGTTCCCTCACTTCAGAATCGCCGAATGCTAGCCGGTTGAGGGCATTGGCGGAAAACAAGCTATCGGATTACGGATGGTGGGCAAAGCGGCTGAAAATTCGAGCAGCGCGTGAAGATGCAATGATGCGTATACGCCAGGAGTGCATCCAAAATTAGTCGCTGTCGGCTTTGGTTGCTGTCGGGCCAAGGAAGATTGCGGTGGCATTAGTCCATAGATATGGCAGGCGGTCGACCGTTCCGGGCTCCCACAGGCAGGCGCAGAGCGACCATAGTACCTTGCGCGGGCAGCGGGATCATCTTCAGTTCGGCGCCGCAATGACGTGCCCGTTCATGCATACCGGCAATGCCCCAGGATTCGCGCTCCTGCGTGTGGATCGGGCCGAGGCCATTGCCATTGTCCACTATCACGACGCTCAGCAATCCATCCTGCTGCTGCACCTTGATGTCGACGCGCGAGGCCTCGGCGTGACGCACAACATTTGTCAAGGCCTCCTGGACGATGCGAAACACCGCATTGCTGCATGCAGCATCCAGCTCGGCGGCGGCCGCTGCATCGTCGATATCGAATGTGCAGGTCAGTTCCGCCCGTTTTTCGATTTCGCCGGCATACCATTCAATCGCGGCCCAGACACCCAACTGGTCCAGCACGCTGGGCCGTAAATCCGTGATTATCCGGCGCACCGTAGCCACCGCGCTATCGGCTAGATCGGCCGCGTTAGTCAAATGTTCGTCCGCTGGCCTGCCTTGCCGCGCAGAGCGGTCCAGCGCCACCGAGAAATAGGCATTGATACCGGTCAGCACAACACCCAACTCGTCATGGATTTCCCGCGCGATACGCTTGCGTTCGTCCTCGCGAATATGTTCCTGGTGGGCGGCCAGACGACTGATGGCACGCTCAGCCTCCTTGCGCCGGGTGATTTCACGTTCGAGCAACTGCGCCTTGTGCTGCAGCTTCGCAATCGTCCTGTGAAAATCGTCGGGGTCGGCCGGCAGCGACTGGTACGCCTCACAGGGGCTGACATGCGAATGCGCCGAACAGATTGCATCGAATACCTGGGACTGCTCCTCGGTATCAAAAACAGCGGCCGGATAGGCGCACAGCAGCGAGAAAGTATGCTGCCTGGCAAGCTGGTTCCAGAGTGTTTCCAGCCGTAGTGCCGCCTGCGGCTTACCATCCGCGCACAACAATGCCACCATTTCCCCGAAGGCGTGCAACTGAAGTACGCCACCCTCCGTAGCCTGGGCAATGACGGTGCCCATCAGCACATTGAAGCGATCTTCATCAGGCCAGTCATCGACCATGAACTGCGCCAAGGTCTGGCGGGCGTCAAGCGAGATCAGCCGCTCGCGCGTATCGATGCCGTTGCTGTGAAGCCGTTCAGTGAATGCCACGCGATGCGCAGGGGTGGCGATCACGACTACGCTACCGCCGGCTTGTAGCGCTGCGCTCACGAAGTCGGCCACCCTCGCCACCAGAAATGTGTCGTGCTGGTAAAACTGCACTTCATGGGTACACATGAAAACCTCGCCAACGACTTGCCATAAATGCCGTTTATCTGCTGCTGAACCACGACCCAAGTGGTGCGGTATCGGTCATGCACCGGGCCGTGGCTTCACCGCTTGAATCTACACTAAGCGGGAGAGTAGGGGCGCTGTGCCCTTTCCCCCATGCAGCGTGCCACGCTTGCCCACAACCAGTCGCTACAATGACGCCGACATGCCGTTACGAAAAGCGGGTGCCAAATTTCCCGGCTGACCAGAAGATGGATTGCAAGGAATGGCTAATCGACGCCGCCAATGGTCGCCGTACCACACCCATGGATTGCTGGCCGGCTTTTTTTCTGCATAGAGTGACAGAAATTGCGCCCCAATGGCAAACCATTCTTCGCTCGATATGACCCGTTCCGCCAGCGGCAGCAATTCCTCTTCTTCTTTGGCTAATCGTTGCAGCAGGTTATTGCAATACAGTTCGACCGACGAATACAACTCTTTCACCTCAGTCACTCCACGATCAAACGCTTGCCGTACCCATTCCCTGACCGATTCGAGAATGCGCAGGCCGGCGGCACTTAACGATGCCAGTTCGGCCAGCAGCGCATCCGCTTCCTTGGTTGCATGCTGGAGCGCGGGAATCAGGTAAACCTCCACTTTGCGTCGATGGCAGGATGCATCGAGTCTGGCAAGCTGACTGACGACCGATTCAAGAATCACCGGGTCGGTGCGCTGCCTGTCCGCCGAGCTGTTCTGGAATAATTGCTGGACCGTCGATAAAAGGTTATGTGCCCTCTTTTGTTCCACTGAAAGACTGATAAGAGCGTAAGTAGTTGTTAGCATTTCGTCTCCTTCATTGTTATTAAACATGCCACCCAGAACAATATTGGGGGGAGTCAACAGAATCAGGTGAAATCAAAACAAACGTGGCTTGGAAGCAGTTGATGGTTGAAGCGGGATTGAAAGTATAGGACAAAAATCAGATCAAGAACGTTCAGCGCGCCTTCAAAGACTTTTCTTGAATGATCATGTCTTCAACACTGAAACTTAAGTAACACCAGTCAATTGCAGCGCTCTCTGAACACCGGCGAGGCCGCTCAGTGCGCCGCATTGACCGACAGGCTTTAGTACATATGCTGTCCGCCATTGATGGCGATATTCGCCCCGGTCACAAACGCCGCCTCATCCGCCGCCAGATAAGCGACCAGGCCGGCGACTTCCTCCGGCTTGCCCAGGCGCCCCATCGGAATCTGCGGAATGATCTTGCTGTCGAGTATGTCCGGCGCAATCGCCATCACCATCCTGGTGCCGATATACCCCGGCGAAATGGTGTTCACCGTCACGCCCTTGCGCGCCACTTCCAGCGCCAGCGCCTTGGTGAAGCCATGCATGCCGGCCTTGGCCGCCGCGTAGTTGCTTTGTCCGAACGCGCCTTTTTGCCCATTCACCGACGAGATGTTGATGATGCGCCCCCAGCCGCGCTCGACCATGCCATCGCACACCGGCTTGGTCATGTTGAATACGGAATCGAGATTGGTGTGCATCACCGCATCCCAGTTGGGCTTGTCCATTTTCTTGAAGGACATGTCGCGCGTGATACCGGCATTGTTGACCAGCACTTCAATCTGACCGATGTCCTGCTCGATGGTGCGGATGCATTCCCTGGCGGACTCGTAGTTGGCCACATCGCACCGATAGGCGCGGAAGTTGTAACCCTGTTGTTCCATCGACGCCAACCATTTGTTGGCCGTGGTATTCCCGGGCGAATAGGTCGTGATCACCCGGTGGCCCAGCGATGCCAGCTTGATACACACCGCTTCGCCTAAACCGCCCATACCGCCAGTCACCAATGCAATTCTTGCCATGTTGTTGTCTCCTGGTATTGTAGTTTGTGATGTCGTTGAAAATGACGCTGCTTGCTGAACGCCCGGCTTTCTGCTGCCCATGCTGCGTCAATGCACAGGCCACGCTTGACCATGGCGAACTGATCCCGCCGCCAGAGTTGTCCTGGCGGCATTTTTTTGCAATGCGGGTTCCGCTTGCGGCTTTGACCGTCAGGCGGCACTTGCTTTGGCAGTAGCGGCCGCTTTGGCTACAACTAGTGGAGTCTGGTTGGCTGCCGTCAGACCACTGTTGAGCACGCCGGCAGCCTGCTGCGCCTGCTTGGTCAATGCGTCGTAGCCCGCAGCGGTGTTGTCGATGGTGGACTTGATCAGTGAAAAAGTCTGTTCAAAGCCGGCCGGCGCATTTTTTGCGACTTCGTTCATCAGTGCCGTCCGGTTGCGGCGAATCTCTGCAATGGCCGCTTCCGTGGTTTTACTGAACTCTGCTTGCGTAGCGGAGGCGATACTTGCCACCTGGCGCCCATAGGCGAGCGCTTTTTCAACCGCCGGCTGGGCCGACACCGGTCCGAAAAGTTTCTCCGGGTCTTTGAGCGATAACCATTCCTGGGTAGCGGCGGTAGATTCCGCCAGCGACGCCTTCGCGACATCCAGGTTCAATGCGATCAGTTTGGACATGCCATCGAACGCACTGCTGGTCAACGCGGTGAACAGCGCGACCCGGGCCTCATGGTTGGTTTTTGCGGCGGCTGAAATTTGTTCAATGATAGTTGGCATGATCGTTACCTTTAATGGTTACAAAAAAGTGAAAAAATCACCGACGATATATTTCAATTCGCCCAGAAAAACGAGATCGAAGTATTTCAGCAGGTATGGTGGTGGGACACAGTAAACTTTTCCGACGAGTGGCAAGTTCTCTATTTCAGCAACAATAATGGGGACTCGGACAACGAACGCATCGTCGACACCGATGCGCCTCATCAAATAGGTGTTGTTTCTGCTCCGGGAAAAAAGCGCTGCGCAAGACGCTATCGACACCGCAGACGAAATCAAGTTGGAGTGTGAAGTATGCGCAAGTCGCACAAGTACTGCTATCGTTGTTGGCGGAACTCTTCTGTAGGGGAATCCCTGGAGTTTGTAGGGGTTCAACGACAAGCAAGCCCATGCCTTTCGGTATTTTATTGACGCAACTTTGTCCCTGAATATGCTACATTCATGACCGACCGATTGCCGCCACTCGCAGTCGGAATCTGGCAGATTCCACCACTGCCACGCGCGAGATGGAACATGGGTCGTTGTTTCTTATGGGGCAAGGTTGTCGACGGTGGAAAATCTACATGAACTTGAACAACTTTCAGCGGCGGTCGCTCAAGACAAGGGTGACGCTCACCACCTTGGCGATTTTCCTGGTGAGCATCTGGTTGCTGGCGTTCTATGCCAGCCGCACGCTGCGCGAGGATATGCAACGCCTGTTGGGCGAACAGCAGTTCTCGACGGCCTCTGTCATAGCCGCAGTGATCAACGACCGGCTGAAAGACCGGTTGAGTGCGCTGGAGTTAGTTGCCGCAAGCGTTAGCCCCGCCATGTTGGGCGATGCGGCGACCCTGCAGACATTTCTGGAGCAGCACCCGGCTCTTCAGGATCTGTTCAACGGTGGCGTCATTGCTTACCGACTGGATGGCAGCGCGATTGCCGAGGTGCCGCTTGCGGCAGGACGGATTGGCGTCAATTACATGGACGTTGATACCATTGCGGCTGCGCTCACGGAGGGTAAATCGACAATCGGCCGGCCGGTCATGGGCAAGATGCTGCGGGCGCCGGTTGTGGGCATGACGGTGCCCATTCGCGATACGCAGGGCAAAGTGATCGGTGCCTTGGCGGGGGTGACCAACCTGGGCAAATCCAATTTCCTGGACGTCGTCACAGACAGCCGCTACGGCAAGACCGGCGGTTATCTGCTTGTCGCGCGGCAGTACCGGATGGTGATCACCGCCACCGACAAAAGTCGCATCATGGAAACCCTCCCCGTCCCGGGCATCAATCCGTTGATCGACCGATTTATTCATGGCTACGAGGGTTCTGCGGTCGTCGTCAATCCACTCGGCGTGGAAGTCCTGGCTTCGGATAAAGGTATTCCCATCGCGGGTTGGCTAGTGGCAGCTGCATTGCCCACGGCAGAAGCCTTTGCCCCGATTCGCGCCATACAGCAACGCATGCTGATTGCCACGGTCTTCCTGACGCTGCTGGCGGGTGTCCTTACCTGGTGGATGTTAAGACGCCAACTTGCACCGCTGCTTGCCGCTGCGGCAACGCTGGCCACCCTGTCGGATACAAACCGGCGCCCACCGCCCTTGAACATTGCCAGACAGGATGAAATAGGGGAACTGATTGGGGGCTTCAATCGCCTGCTGGAAACCTTGGGACAACGGGAGACCTTGCTCAAGCAAATTCTTGATACGTCCAGCGTGGCGATCTTTGTGATCGATAAAGAGGGGCGCATCAGGCAAGCTAATCAGCGTATGGCCGAGATGTTCGGATCGTCTATTGAAGCGTTGGAGGGGAGAGAATACGTCGCCCTTGTGCCCTCTATGGAACGCGAGTTAGGGCGAGAGAAAATGCTGGCGCTGCTGTCTGGCGAAATTCCCTCGGTGGACTTGGACCGACTTTATTGGCGCGCGGACCAAACTGAATTCTGGGGCCACCTGACGGGAAGGTGTTTCTACGACGCCAGCGCCGAGGAACGTTGCCTCGTCGGCGTGATTGCGGACGTCACCGAGCGCAAGCAAGCGCAAGACGCGTTGCAGTTGGCGCAGGTGAAACTGCAAGAGCTGGTAGCTTATCAGGAGCGCATCAAGGAAAACGAGCGCATCCGCATCGCACGCGAAATCCATGACGAACTAGGTGGCGTGCTGACCGGCATCAGGGCCAACCTGTCGGTTGCCATGGATCAGGATGACCGCGCCGGTAACGCACCCAATCCACGCCTGCTCGATGCCTGTGCATTACTGGATGCAGCAGTAGATACGGTGCGCAGAGTGATCACGGACTTGCGCCCCAGCGTGCTGGATCAACTCGGGGTGTGGGCTGCGCTGGAATGGCTTGCCGCGCAAGCCGAAGCACGCAGCGGCTTCCGCTGCCACGTCAGCATAGATGCTTTTGTTGAGGAGGCCGTCATCGACGCGGAACGCAGCACGGCGCTGTTTCGTATCGTGCAGGAAACGCTCACCAACGTGGCGCGTCATGCCGACGCATCGCAAGTCGATATTCGGGTGATGCATGAAGATGGTTCGATCAGGATGGAGGTGGAAGATAACGGCAAGGGCATCGATGCCGGACACATACCTAACCGCCAGTCCTGGGGACTCGCCGGCATGGCTGAACGCGCACGCTATTTCGGAGGCGATATCAGGATTGCCGACACATCTCACGGCACCCTGGTGGCATTGCACTTGCCGCTGGAGAACCCGGAAGTGGACGCATACCGGACACAAACGAGCGGAAATGATGTCTAAATTGCTGCCGCAAAAAGAGGAAATGGACCAGCCTCGCACTGACGCGATCTTTTATGAACGGAACACAAGCGATGACGCCGATTGAGAACACCGAAGACCGCTATGGAGCTGTCGCGATCCTGCTCCACTGGTTAATGGCTTTGCTTATCATTGGACTCGCGGCATTGGGCCTTTACATGGTCACACTTCCAGATGTCGGTTTCAATACGAAAAAGATCACGTTGATTCTCTACCATAAGGAGTTTGGCTTGTCGGTGCTTGCTTTACTTGCAGGGCGCTTGGCTTGGCGTTTAACACATGTACTGCCACAACTGGTTGCGCACCTGCCGGATTGGCAAAAAATCGCCGCCCGATTTGTTCATCTTTCTTTTTACGCACTGATGTTCGCCTTGCCGATGACTGGATGGCTGATGTCTTCCGCCGCTGGTATCCCGGTGTCGTTCTTTGGCCTATTCACGCTGCCTGATTTCCTTCCGCATGACGACTATCTGTTTCAGCGATTCATCGATATCCACAAATGGTTCGGTTACGTGCTCATCCTTTTCATATTCGTCCATGTGGGCGCGGCGCTCAGGCATCATTTCGTATTCAAGGACGATACCTTACGCAAAATGCTGCCCTAAACAGTTTTCTCGACCACGAATTTGGCGAGTTCCCGCAATACTTTTTCCATAGCCTTATTGGCAGCCACGACTCCGGCGTAAGGGTTCCTTTCCCGCATGGGTTCGCGCACCGACACTTCCTTGGTCGCAATAACCTGATTCGTTGCCTCGCGACTCAGATAGAAACGCATCGTTAGCTGCAGCATCGCTGGCTCCGAAGTGAAGTCCTGCTTAAGTTCCAGGATTTCGGAACGAAGCGCGAAAGTGTGGTGACCGAAATGGGGGGGCGACAGAACTTCGCGAAAGTAGTGCGTGTTCCGAATTGTCTCAACGATTAAGGGAAGAATGAACTGCGCTGGCGTTTCGGCCCATTCATTCCTACTGAAATACGCGATTTGATAAGCCTGGGTCGTGTAGGCCATTTGCGTTGTGTCAAAGACCGGATTGCTCTCGGGGACCTGGACTAACAGCGTCGCAAAGTGAGTCTTTTCTTTGGGCAGGTCGAGCGGAATGCTGTTCAGCACATATTTTTTGGCAGCAATCTTGACCGGCGAGAACAGGGTACAACCCGAAAATAGGATGGCGCATAGTGCAACCAAAGCCATCCCAGCCATATCGACCTTCATTTCTCTTCCCCCGGCCCAAGCGGTGGCGGCGTGGTGCCGCGAATCAAGATCGATGGGTCTCGATTGATTTTGGTCGCTACGCCGGCGAAGGAACTGGACAGACCATCGAGATTGGACAGAGTCTTGTGCACTTCCGGCAAGATTTGCGTCTGGAGTGCTCTCACCGTGTCCTGGCTAGATTCCAGCAGTGGCGCAAAGCGATGACTCGCACGCTCGGTATTGGCAACGATAGAGTTTAGCTTCTTGGTATTTTCCGCCAGTGCTTTGGTCACTTGCTGCAAGCTGTCGGCCGATTGCTTCAGCGATGCCATGGTCTTCTTGTCGAGTATCGATTGCAGCAGATCGGTGACGACTTGTACATTTTGGTTCACTTGATTCAGCGTCGTATCGAGCGTCAAGAATTTGGACGGTGCCGCCGGTATTGTCGGATAAGGCTCGCCCGGTCGTGTTGCCAATGGCTGCGTATCGATGCCGACAACGTCTTCGATAGCAATGTAGACGTAGCCGGTAAATCCTCGCGTTGCGAGTCCACGGGAAGTAATCGTCGCGACACTGGCCGAAGAGATCGGAGCGGTCTTGTCAATACTCAACAAGATACTCACTGAATGCGGATGGACCAGCTTGATGCTTATCACCTTTCCCACATCGACGCCGTGGAATTCGACGGGAGCATCGGCGATGAGACCGGAGACGGCGTCCTGGGTAGATATCTGATAGTTCACGTATTTACTTACGGAAAAAAAATACCAGATTGCCCCAGCGACTATCGAGACAAGCAAGAACGCCACGAACGCGAGTCTCGCCTTCGTGTTGATATCGGTTTTCATCGCGTATCGCCTCCATGGCTGCCTTGGACATCGCCGCCCAAACGGGGACCTAGGGCCGGAGCCACGCTGATCCGCCATCCCTGCAACGTCCCCCTGTTTGCGAGAACAGCGTGGTGAGGCAAATTGCCACATAATGCAAGGCTTGCATTTTCGGCTTCTACTTTACTTATCCAGCCCGACTTTTCAAGTCAATTATGCCAAGAAATGGTACCACTACCATTTCGATTTAATTGGGATTTAAGCAAAATAAATTGTAGGAATGCACAATTTACGTAAGCCCGAATTAGGGGCGCCGCAGAAAATGGAAAAAATCGTACGATAAGGGCGAACCTGTCAGGTTGAAGTCTGAAACATCGCGCCGACTCTGTCAGAGAAATCCAGATGCTGCCCTAACGTGATTCGTGAACCATGTGAAGGATTTTGGCTTCTTTATTGCCGGTACGAGCATGCGCTCATGAAAGAAAATGGAAATTGGAAGATAACCAAAATCAAAATGACACCGGTTCATCAAGAAGGGAATCCGAATCTGATTGAGCAATTTTTAAAGGATAAGGAACATTCCAGCGCATCGTGACAACCGTGTGCGTTGTATTGGTGGACATTCTCCAGTCCGGTCCACATCCGCTCTGCCTGTCATAACGGAAGCAGCGGAGTGGTACGCACGAATGGCGTTGTTTATATGAAAACTTAATGGGTCTCGCTGGCCCCAACCCGGTCTCATATGCGCGCTGATTATTTTTAAACACGTATCCCGATGTAAGCGATTTCAAAGAATGCGCTATCATTTGCACAAATCATCATCCAGGTTTGAAGCAAATGGAAAAAATAGTCAGAATCAAGCGCAGTCGTAGCAGCCAGCGGGCGTCTGTAAACCTCAAAGATGTTGCGGAGCTTGCAAAAGTGTCGACTGCAACGGTTTCACGTGTCCTTACCGGTACTGCTGTGGTGAGCGACGAAGTGGCCGCCCGGGTTTCTCGTGCGTTGAAGGAATCCGGATACATGCCCAACGGTGCCGCCCGGGCGCTGGCTTCGCGCCGCACGATGACGATAGGCGCAATTGTCCCCAGTATCGAAAATGAAGGTTTTTCCGTTGCCATTTCGGCTTTGCAACGCGTACTGAATAAGGCGGATTACACGCTGCTGTTAGCTAGCTCGGGATATGACCCGGCAATGGAATTGCGCGAAGCGCAGATGCTTATCTCACGTGGGATCGACGGCATTGTTTTGGTTGGCGACGTGCATGATCCTGCGCTGATTCCTCTTTTGCAGAAGCAGGGCGTGCCCATTATCGAAACCTGGACATTGTCCGAAGATCTGCCTTGCGTGGGTTTCGATAACGCAGAAGCGGCACGTCAGATCACCGAATATCTGGTGAGTCTGGGTCATCAGCGGATTGCGGTGATTGCCGGGCAAATGCGCAATAACGATCGGGCTGCGGCACGTGTGGAGGGGATAAAGACCTGTTTGGAAAGTCATGGTTTGACTATTCAGACCGAGTGGCTGATTGAGCGCCCTTACCGCATTTTAGAGGGGCGGCACGCGATGCTGGAATTAATGGCCGCGCCAATCAAACCGACTGCCATTATTTGCGGTAACGACCAATTGGCCTTCGGCGCCTTGATCGGTGCTACTGCTTGCGGGATGTCGGTGCCGGGCGATGTCTCGGTAGTCGGTTTTAACGATATCGTGTATTCCGCGTATTTGGTGCCGTCTTTGACCACTATCCGGGTTCCGGCCGAAGAAATTGGCAATGCGGCGGGAAGTTTTTTGCTTTCCTCGTTGGCGGGAGAAGTGGCACCAAGAGTCACCGAAATTCCCGTAAGTCTGGTGGTCCGTGGCAGTACCGCGCCGCCGCCCGCCAACAATCCAAAGCGTAGCGCCGTAAAAAAAATCGCCTGATTATGCTGCATTGCGGCAGCCGCGTCCGGCCGCCGCAATGCCTGCGCTCAGGTTAGAAAAGGTGCCGCACACCTATTTGGAAGCCGTTCGCTGTACCGCCTGCGGTCGGCACGTTTCTGGTGATAGGACCGCCTGCGCTCAGCGCAAATGTAGCGCCACCGCTATTGCGCATGCTTGCTAATGTGCTGTATAGCATGGTTCGCTTCGACAAATCATAAGTGCCGATCAGACTAAGTTGCCGTACATCCTTGCCAGCGCCGCTTTCGTCGGTTGCCCAGCCGTATCCTGCCCCGATTGTGCCAGCCGCGGTGACGCGGTAATTTGCGGATATTGAGTAGCCTTTGTAATACGTGCCCGGCGTGTTGGTGGCAGCAGCAGCATTTAAATTGTTGCCGTGATAATAGGCCAGATAAATTTTTCCCTGGCCGTAATCGTAACTTCCACCCGCAAACGAAGACATGACTTTTTGATTGTTGTTGGCGCTGTTTTGCCTTGCAGTCGTTAAGCCAAGATATAGCGGTCCATTTTCATATTCTGCGGCAAGCATGTAAACATTCAGGCTGCTCTGGTTGGCGACTTGTTCTCCCAGACTGACGTGCGCCTGTACTTTGAAACCGCTGAAACTGGGCGACTGATAGCCGATCATATTGTCGTAACGGGGCGCATAACCAGAGATGTTATTCATGAACGAGCCGTATGTTGCCGCGTTAAAAGCGTCCATTTTTCCCAACATGTAAAACGCCGGTGAATTTTGGCGACCCGCCCGGATTTCTCCCTCGCTGCTGCTCAGACCTATCCATGACTGCCGGTTAAACAGGCGCGTTGAATCGGCTAAGCCACCCGAATCGGATGAAAAGCCGTTTTCGAGCACAAAGTTGGCTTTAAGGCCGCCACCCAGATCTTCAGTGCCGCGAAAGCCGAGGCGACTAGCCTGATACCCGCCGCTGTCGATCGAGACGACGTTGCCTTTTCCTGCGGCATTGGTATATCCGACATACGAATCCAGTACGCCATAGATAGTGACATTCGACTGCGCCAGGGCGGCACCGCTGCATACGAATCCTAAGGTGCTCATCATTATTACTTTCTTCATATTGCGTTTCCTCTCCATTGTTGTGTAATTTTCCATTGGTTCATTGCTAAATATCCGTTATCGACCTCCACCTCCTACCTCCATCAAAAAAAGCCCTGAAACAACAGGGCACGATCAATTTTTCTCTTGCGGCCAAGTCGCCGTTGCGTTGTTTTCGGCGTGTGCGGCGAGATTGGTGCATTACTTTATGTTGAAATGTAATCGCTTACAATGAAAAATAAAATACTGTAAAAATTTTATTTGTTTATCAATTAAGCGATATTTTTACGATTTTCATAGGCAAATATGGCGATTTTTATCATTGATCGCAAAATTATTTAGCCATTTACAGGGTCCGCATGTTGACATAGAAAATCTGAATCTGTATATTAAATGTAAGCGGTTACATTGAATAGAAAAATTTTAGGAAATACGAACAAATTTTTTGCGCCGGACGATGCGGTGCGGTCCAAGAAGCGTATTCAAGCCCGTGAATTTATGGGTTGGAAGAACTATATTTGATCTTTACGAATTATCTTGCGATCTTTGAAATTCTTCATAGTATAGATTCATTGCAAGCGATTACATTATGTGGCAACCATCCCATCAAGGAAAATGAATGCAATCATTTCTCGCATTGAAAGACCTCACCAAGCGCTATGGCAGTTTTACGGCGATCGACAATGTCTCTATGAGTGTCGATCAGGGGGAATTTCTTACACTTCTAGGACCTTCGGGCTCCGGTAAGACCACCATTTTGATGACGATTGCTGGCTTCGTCACGCCGGACTCGGGCGACATCTTGGTAAATGGCAAAGTCATCACGCCGTTGCCGCCCGAAAAGCGGAATTTCGGCATGGTCCTGCAGGGCTACGCGCTGTTCCCCCATCTTTCCGTATTCGACAACGTGGCGTTCTCATTGAATGTCCGCCGACGTCCTAAGGATGAGATCAGCGCAACCGTGCGTCAGGCTCTGGACATGGTCCAACTCGCGCATTTGGCAGATCGCATGCCCAAACAGCTTTCCGGCGGCCAGCAACAACGCGTTGCCATCGCCCGGGCGCTGGCGTTTAAGCCTGATGTGCTGTTGCTGGATGAGCCGATGAGCGCTCTCGACAAAAAATTGCGGGCGGAAGTACAGCAAGAACTGCGCGATTTGCATAAACGTCTGGGCATGACGTTTATCTGTGTCACGCACGATCAGGACGAAGCGCTTTCTCTTTCCGACCGGGTGGCCATTCTGCGCGATGGACGGATTGAACAGGTGGGCTCGCCCAAACAATTGTATGAGCAGCCCCGTAGCCGTTTTGTCGCGGACTTCCTGGGCCGCAGCAATTTCATAGAGGGGCGTGTACAGCATATTGATGCGGGCGGATTTACCTATTCTTGCGGTAATAGCATGTTCACGCAATCGCTGGATGGCATCGCGCCACCGGCTGCGAATGAATCGGTTTTAGTGGCGCTGCGCCCAGAGAAAGTATCCATCGGTGCGCAACCGTTTCGGCCCGGTGTGAATTGCGTGGAAGGCAAGATCGTTGCCGTTAGTTATGCCGGTATTCACGATCACGTGACCGTGCGTACCGTTCTTGGAATCGATCTGTCAGTGACCGTTCCCGCCAGAAAAGCCGAATTTTCGCCGGAGGAGGGCGCGACCGTCTGGCTGGGCTGGGGAGCGGACGAATCGATCCGGGTCGTCAATGGATAAGGCCATGAACCAAACAATAATGAGTGCTTCAGCGCGGTCAATGCGGCCGCCGCGCATCACCCATGCCGGGATGTCGTGGTTGCTGACTGCGCCCGCCATTCTGCTGATGTGCGTTTTCTTTCTCTATCCTCTGGCACAGGTTCTATCGATCAGCGTTACCGAGCCGGTTCCCGGGATGGGAAACTTTGCGCTTCTGGTCACCAGCGATTCGATCCAGCGGATGCTGCTGACGACGGCCAGAGTCTGCGGCATTACCGTGATCGCTACGCTGGTAATGGGATATGTAGTGTCGTATGTCATGGTAAATGGTTCGGCCCGCATCCAGCGTTTAACGTTGGTGCTGGTGATCATTCCGATGTGGGTGTCGGCGCTGGTGCGTGCGTTCATTTGGGTGGCGATGTTGCGGCGCGCAGGCATAGTCAATACAGCGTTGATGGATCTGGGATTGATCCATGAACCGTTGAATCTGGTCTGGAATGAATTTGGTGTCGCCATCGGCATGATCCATTACATGTTGCCCTATGCGATCTTGCCGCTGTACGCAAACATGCGGGCGATTGATAAACGCTATGTCATGGCAAGTCGCGGGCTGGGTGCCTCACGCAGTCAGGCGTTCCTGAAAGTATTCCTGCCGCTCAGTTTTCCCGGCGTCTTGGGGGCAGGCGCATTGGTAGGGGTTTATTCTCTCGGCTTCCTGGTGATCCCGGCCATTTTGGGCGGTGGAAAAACCTTGATGATCGCCGAATATGTACGACTACAGATCGTTGAATTACTGAATTGGGGACAAGGCACCATGTTGGCTGTGACGCTGATGGTGGCTGTATTTATATTGCTGGGCACGGTGATACGTCTGGTTGGCGTGCGGCGTGTGTTCGGTGGTGAGGGGACATAACATGAAAAATACACAAACCTTAGGACCATCTGCGGCAGCGATCACCGGCAACTGGCTGGTATTGGCTTTCCTCATTTTACCGATGACGATCGTTTTGCCGCTTTCGCTGACAGATCGGCCGTATCTTTCCATGCCGCAAGGCGGCCTGTCATTGGCGCATTATGCCAAACTTTTTGCCAGCAGCGATTGGCTGGCAAGCTTTGCGCAAAGCGGCATTATCGGTGCCGCGGCGACCGCAATCGCTCTGGTGGCAGGTGTTTCATGCACGGTTGGTTGCTGGTTGCTTGGAACGCGGTTTTCCAATTTTGTGCGAGCGCTGATGCTGATGCCGCTGATTATTCCCAGCGTGGTGTACGCATTGGGTATCTACCGTTTCTTCATTCAACTCGGTTTGCTTGACACTTATACCGGCGTCATTATTGCGCATGCGGTTACCGGCATGCCTTATGTCGTGATCACGACGGTTTCGGCGCTTGCCGGATTCGACAGCGCGTTAGTGAAGGCGGCGAGGGGTCTTGGTGCCAACTATTTCCAGGTGTTGCGCATGGTGGTATTGCCGAACATTCTGCCGGGCATCGTCTCTGGCGGCATCCTTGCATTCATGCATTCTTGGGATGAAATTGTGATTGTGCTGTTCATCGCCAGCAGAGAAATTTTTACAGTTCCACGCAGGATATGGGACGGTCTCAATGATCAATTGGATCCGATGATTGCGGCCGTGGCGGCAGTCATGATCGTGATTTCGATTGCGCTGCTGGTGCTGAATCGCACCGTGATGGCGCTGCGCGATTCCAAAGGGCAGGCCGGTATTGCGCTTGACAGTTGAACCATCGCACCATCGGTGAACATGATGTTATTCAACGTTGCTTAACTCAATCGAACAGGGGGAAATTGAACATGGTAAAGATCGGAAGCGGTGTATCACCAAACATTTTTTCAGATATTTCAGACGGTTCAGAGCATGCCCCGGCTGGCATGGACCGGCGACATTTTCTTGCCGCACTTGCCGTCCTGGGTCTCACAGCCGTGCCAGTCGGCAGAGCCTTCGGTGCGAATAATTCGGAAATATTGATTGCAAACTGGGGCGGTCTGGCATCCGAGGCTTTTATGAAAGCCTGGGCCGCGACCGAACTGCAACGCAATGGTATGAAGCTCATCATCGATGGTAGCGGACCCAGCGCGGGTAAGATCCGCGCAATGGTGGATGCCCGCAATGTTACTTGGGACGTGTGCGATGCCAGCGTCGGTGCTGCCTTACTGTTGGGAGAAGCCGGTGTACTTGAAGCAATCGATTACGGCGTGATCGGGACCAAAAGCGTTCGCCCGGAATATCAATTCAAATGGGCCATATGCAACTATATTTTTTCCTACGTGCTGGCCTTTAATAAAAGTCAGCTGGGCGGTAAACAGCCGAAGAATTGGAAGGATTTCTGGAACGTAAAAGATTTTCCGGGCAAGCGAACGTTGCGCGGCTCGTGTATCGGCCAGCTTGAATGTGCCTTACTAGCCGACGGCGTGCCTCCAGCGCAAATCTATCCGATTGATCTCAAGCGAGCGCTGGAGAAAATCAAGGAAATCAGACAGCACACGATATTTTGGAAGACCGGCGCGCAATGCGAAGACCTGTTCCGCCAAAAGGAAGTCGTCATGGGGAATATGTGGCATAACCGCACCAACGTGTTGCGGCTTGAAACCAAGGGCGATATCGACTGGACATGGGAAGGCGGCGTGGTGGCCCCGGCGGTCTGGATTATCCCCAAAGGAAATCCCGCGGGTAAAAAGAAAGCCATGGAATTTATCAAGTTGTCGCTGGAACCGGTGGGCCAGGTTGAGCTGTTCAAGAGCATCGGCATGGGCCCGAGCAATCCAGCCGCATCGGCGCTGATCCCGAATGAACTCAAGCGTTACGATCCCGGTCAACCGGAAAATTTGGCGCGGCAAATTCGGATCAGCGAGGATTGGTATCGTGAACATTTGACCGAAGCAGAGGCCAAATATCTCGACATCATTTCATCTTGACGCAGGCAGTAACTGCTTCTTTTGCAATCACGGGAAATGCCATTATGTCTGTGGAAAATATTTTAATTGACTGCGATCCGGGGCACGATGATGCCGTCGCGATTTTCATGGCGCTGGGCTCGCCCCAGGCGCTGCGCGTGATCGGTATTACTACCGTTGCAGGCAATGCATCGGTAGCGCTTACGGAAAGAAATGCACGTTTTCTTTGTCAGCTTGCCGGTCGGTCCGATATTCCGGTACGCGCCGGATGCGCCAGGCCGATGGTAGAGCGCGGGTCAGACGCCACCGATTTCCACGGAGAAAGTGGACTCGATGGCTTACCAATGCAGGATATCGCCGGTGCGCCCGACCAGCAGCACGGCGTCGATTTCATGATTGACTGCCTCACCAATTGTGTTGAACCCATCACGGTTGTTTGTCTGGGGCCATTGACCAATCTGGCGATGGCGCTAGTCAAGGCACCCGGCATCATCGCGGGCATCAAGGAAATCGTCTTCATGGGAGGTGCGCGGCGTGCCGGTGGCAACGTCACGCCGTGTGCGACGTTTAATGTGGTGTGCGATCCGCACGCAGCCCACGTCGTATTCGATAGCGGTTGCCCATTGGTCGTCATTGGACTCGACGCATCAAGTCAGGTGATCGTCAATGCAGAAGGACTAGATGCGATCGCCAAAATAGGCAATCCGATTGCTGCAGCCGCGCATCAAATGCTGGACTTCTTCAATCGGCGGCGGGTCGAGGTTTATGGTTATAGCTCAGACAATACTTCGCTTAACGATCCCTGCGTGATTGCCTATCTGCTGGAGCGAAGTCTGTTCTCCGGTAAAAAGGTCAACATCGCAATCGAATACGGATCGGCGTTGACCAAAGGTATGACCGTCGTCGACCTGTGGGGAACAACCGGCCGCACCCCCAATGCTCTGTGGCTGGATCAAGTCGATGCGCGCGGCGTCATGCGGCAGGTATGTGATGCGCTTCGGCACTTTTAAACCAAATAAATGCACCACCCATCATTGATGGATGCCCGTCGGGCAAACATGTTTCATGTTCAATTTTCGCTGAAATGTAAGCGATTACAAAAAAGGAGAGTAAGTATGTCGAAGATTATTTCCGTTGTAGCGCGAACGGTTCGCATGCCGTTGGATCGGGCAACGTCGTTCGCCCGTCGTGAAGTCCATGCGCGTGAATATACGTTGGTAAAAATCAAATGTGACGATGGCTTTGAAGGAATCGGTCATTGCTACAGCGGTCATGCCGGGGGCGCGCTGGTGACCGAAGCAGTCCGCCAGTTGCTCGCGCCGCTATTGATCGGCCGTGATTCAAACGACACGGAAATTCTGTGGAACGAAATGTATCAAGAGACCTTGCTGCACGGGCGCACAGGATCGGTCATGCGGGCCATCAGCATTGTTGATATTGCGCTATGGGATCGGAATGCGCGTGCCGCTGCATTACCGCTGTACAAATATCTGGGCGCTGCTTCGCGTGTGCATGTGCCCGCTTATGCCAGTGGCGGCTATTATCTCGAAGGCAAGACACCCCAGCATCTGGGTGAGGAGTTAGCCGGTTACGTGGCGCTGGGATTCAAGGCCGTGAAAATGAAAGTCGGAAGACTATCGCCAAACGAGGAAGAGGCGCGTATCGCCGCTGCCCGCGAAGCAATCGGCCCCGATGTGTTGTTGATGCTGGATGCCAACAATGCATGGCAAGACGTGCCGACGGCTTTACGCTATATCGAGCGTTACCGCGACTATGATCCGTATTGGATCGAAGAACCATTCAGCCCCGACCAAATCGATAGCCACGCGACGCTTGCCGCCGCCATTGAGATCCCGGTGGCGACCGGCGAAATCGAGGCAGGGCGGTGGCGCTTCAAGGAATTACTCGACAAGAAAGGCGCGGCCATTTTGCAAACCGATGCAGCGGTCTGCGGCGGTATCAGTGAGTTCCGCCGCATCGCAGCGATGGCCGACAGCTATGGCGTCACGATGTGTCCGCATTGGTTCCACGACCTGCATATTCATCTGGTCGCGTCTTCGCCGAACGGCCGCTTCGTTGAATTCTTTTCTGACGATAAAGTATTGAATTTCCGTCGCCTTATCGATCGTCAATTGACCGCCGTGGATGGCAATCTTTTGCTGCCAACTGAACCGGGTCTTGGTTATTGTTTTGATGAATCCTCCATCGCCAATTATCAGGCCGATGCCTGGAAGTGATGCTTAAATTTGGCTAGTATTTTAATGCTGAGGTCGCGCGTCGGTTTGCCAGCGTCGACCGATGCGGCACCGTAAGCGCTACCGGAGACCAGATGTCACAATTTAATCGCGTACTTATTACAGGCGCTGCCGGGAACATCGGCAGACTGCTGCGGCGGGAGCTGTCTGGTTATTGTCCCGCACTCAGGCTGATCGATGTCGTCCCACCTGCGCCAGCCGGACACGGAGAGGAAACGATGACCGTAGATCTGAGCGATATGGCTGCGGTGATGGCGGCAATGAAGGAGGTCGATGCGATCATCCATCTTGGCGGCATTCCGGTGGAAGCACCGTGGGCTAATATCCTCGACAGCAATATCGTAGGGACTTACAACCTTTATGAGGCGGCGCGGCTGGCCGGGGTCAAACGCATCATCTTCGCCAGTTCAAACCATGTCACCGGATTTTGTCGGCGCGAACGGAAAATCGACGGTGCGGAACCGGTCCGTCCCGATACCCGCTATGGTGTCAGCAAAGTATTCGGCGAAGCACTGGGGCGCTTGTATGCAGATAAGCACGGCATCGAAACCATTGTCCTGCGTATCGGCCAATTCAGACCGATTCCGACCAACCGGCGCATGTTGAGTCTCTGGCTTAGCCCCGCCGATATGGTGCGCCTTGCGCGTAGTTGCCTGGACGTGGCGCAGGTCCACTTTGAAGTTGTCTACGGCGTCTCTGCCAACACCCGGGCCTGGTATCAGAACACGGGCGCAGCGAACATCGGATTTACTCCTCTCGACAATGCGGAAGATTACGCGCAACAGATATTGGCGCAAAACACGGAAGAAGACCTGGCGGTAGAGCGTGAATTTCAGGGCGGTCCGTTTTGCGGTGAGGAATTCGACGGCGATATTGATCGTATCGATTGACCAACTAGATTGCGTTGCTCCCATGTACAAACAACCGAAAACCATCCATCCCGAGATCTTCGCCCGTCTGCCAGAGCAATATCGCAAGCGTTGCAGCGGCGGTAATCGCTGGCTGCAACTGAATCTGCGCGGTGCTGACCGGCATTCCCTGCTGGAAGGGCCATCATTCGATCTGCGCGGCAATCTCTATGTAGTAGACGTTCCTTTCGGGCGAATTTTTCGCGTATCCGAAGCCGGTATTTTTACGCTTGTTACGGAGTATGACGGCGAGCCGAACGGGCTGAAAATACACCGCGATGGCCGTATTTTTGTCGCCGATCATCGCAACGGCATCATGCTGCTCGATCCGGATTCGGGCCAGATGTCGCTGGTCTGCGGCGCCTATCAGGGTCAGCCTTTTAAAGGTGTGAACGATCTTATATTTGCTGAAAATGGCGACCTGTATTTTACGGATCAGGGACAGTCCGGCCTGCATGATCCGTCTGGCTCGGTATTTAAGCTTGATGCCAGCGGTGTTCTGACACGCATCCTTACCGGCATTCCCAGCCCAAACGGTTTGGTCCTGAATCGCGATGAAACGGCGTTATATCTGGCCGTCACCCGCGATAACGCGATCTGGCGGTTGCCGTTCCTGCTGGACGGTTCGGTGTCCAAGGTCGGGGTCTTCATTCGATTGTCTGGCGGAACCGGGCCGGATGGCATGGCGTTAGATCAGGAAGGTGGATTGGCGGTCGCTCACATTGGTCTGGGGTCAGTATGGATTTTCGATAGCTTTGGCGAACCTACGCATCGGATAGTCTCGCCCGAGGGACGATCAGTGACGAACCTCGCCTATGGTGGAATCGACCGACGCGATCTGTACATTACCGAGGCAGAAAGCGGCTGCATTTTACGTGCACGTCTGCTGATTGGCGGAAAACCGATGTTCTCGCATGCTTGAATTATTACCACCAATACTATCAACAACACCGACACATTAACGAAGGAATTTTATGGATTTGGGCTTAACAAACAAAACGGCATTGGTGCTGGCCGCTGGCGGCGGACTGGGACGTGCTATCGCCTTGGCACTGGCGCGTGAAGGTGCCAATGTCGTAGTGGCTGATATCGATGCAGCAGCGCTGAAAGAATCGGCGGAAGCGATTGAAATTGCAGGGGGGAAAGTGCTGTCTTTGCAATGGGATATCGGTGATTTATCGTTGCTTGAACCGAATTTCAAGGCCATCGAGGCGCATTTCGGCAGTGTCGATATTCTGTTCAACAATACCGGCGGACCGCCGCCCGGCACGGCGTCTGATCAGTCTTCCAGGTTGTGGTTAAAGCAGTTCCAGTTAATGGTCCTGTCCGTCATCTCGATTACCGACCGCGCATTGCCTGGTATGCGTCAGAAAAAATGGGGACGCATTATTACCAGCACCTCATCCGGGGTTATCGCGCCGATTGCCAATCTGGGTATGTCGAATGCGCTACGCATGTCGCTGGTGGGCTGGTCCAAAACCTTGTCGCGCGAAGTCGGAAAAGACGGTATTACCGCCAATATCGTTTTGCCGGGACGGGTGGCGACTGAGCGCATTCATTTTCTTGATCGCGCCAAGGCTGCACGTGAAGGGCGCGATCTGCAAGACGTGATCGACGAGAGTACCGCATCCATTCCCGCCGGTCGTTATGGTAAGCCGGAAGAGTATGCCGATGTTGTGACGTTCCTTGCCAGTGAGAACGCAGCCTACGTGACCGGAAGTGTCGTGCGTATCGACGGCGGCCTGATCGCCAGCGCCTGACTACAAACGCGGTTTAACACCTAGCAAAGGAGTATGCAACATGGCACTTGATCAAAAAATTATCGCGACATTGTCTGCCGTTACGACAGCAACGCTTACCACTCTGTTGTTGAAAAAGGGATTGAGAAATGTATGGATTCGGGGAGCTAAGCCATTACGCCCCGGTCAGCCGCGCTTGGTCGGCGAAGCGTTTACCTTGCGCTTCGTACCGGCAAGAGAAGATTTGGCCACGCCCGAATCATGGTCGTCTCCCAAGTCCACACGCGCAGCAATCGAAGCGATGCCAGAGGGATGTATCGTGGTGGTTGATGCGATGGGCATCACTGATGCCGGTATTTTTGGCGACATATTGTGCGCCCGTATGCAACGGCGGGGCGTGGCGGCGCTGGTGACCGACGGCGTTATCCGTGATCTTGAGGGCGTGCTGGCAACCGACTTGCCAGTGTGGGGACAGGGCACGGCAGCACCGCCATCGGTCGCGGGTTTGACTTTTGTGAACTGGCAAGAACCGGTGGGATGCGGTGGCGTCTGCATCATGCCCGGTGACGTAATCGTGGTTGACGGCGACGGTGCGGTACTTATTCCATCTGCATTGGTCGATGAGATTGTCGCAGCTGCGCCCGAACAGGAGCGGCTTGAGGCCATACCTTTATACACAACTCAGCCGCCTTCTTCGCGTAACGCCTGCAACGTCTGAGCTGCGGTCATCACCTGGTCCAATCCACGCCAGATTGTCTTGACGCCAGGCTCACCATCGCTCTTGCGTCCAAGGAAGCCGCCAATTTTGGCAATCAAGCGGATGACGTCATTTAGGCGTGGCGGCTGCGCTGGCCTAGGTTGCTTTGCGAGCAGATAAGTCCCGCGGATTTCGTCTGCCGAGAAGAACAGTGCGGCGTCTAAGTCGGGGCAATTGCGGCCCAGACGCATCAGGTAGGTGATCCGCCAAGCCACCACCATGAACAACGCCAGCGCGCGCTCGACCCGATCGATTGCGCCCAGTTGCAGGGTTTCCACTTCACAACCATTCTTCAAGACATGGAAATAGATCTCGATTTCCCAGCGTGCGCGATACCAATCGATCAGCTCGACGACATGATCGGAGGTGGTCGCTGCGCGGTTGGTCAGCAGGCGCCATTCGAGCGGCTTGACGCCCTCGGGCTCACCGACTTCGCGGGCCACGATGCAGGTAGCGCTGATGCGCCCGCGTTTGCCGTCAGCGATCTCGACCACGCGCGCCCACAGTTGCTGGCGCACCGGGCGCGACTTTTGGGTGCCCCGTGCCGGCATCGTGAAGGCGATCTCGCCGAGCGCCGCGCCGTTGGTCGTGTAGGCCCACAGCTTCTCACCGTCCTCATCGGGCAGGCAACGATTGTGCTTGGCGCGCACCAGCCAGTCCGCTGGCGTTCCCAGCTCGCTGGCGCGTCGCATCATCGCGACCATGTCGGCCTCGCGGTCAGCCAGATATACCAGTCGCGTTTGCGGCATCTGCGCCGCCATCTCGGCGATCCGTTCATAACCCTCGACCCAGCGCGTGCTTTCCTTCTGCCCAGGGCGCGCGCCGTCGGCGTTGCGCTTCTCGCGTGCCCACATCCACGCATCGAGCACGCCCAACGGTTCGCGCCCGGGCGTGACCGCGTAGGTCGGATGCACATACATCCCGCGCCGCGCCTCATAGTTCAGTGGCCCGAGCCCCGCCGTTTCCTGTCCATTGAAGTCCAGCTCTGTCGTGTCCTGGATGCACAGCATCACCGGATGGGCCTGCATGCGCTCCTGCGTGCGCGCCCAGTGCGGCGCCAAGATGTCACGCCAGTCCACGTCCGTGTTGCGCAGAAAGCGGTAAGCCGCCACCGTCTCGCTCCAGCCATCGCATGCCGCCGGAATGCTCGCTTCAGGATTCGCCGCAAATCGTTCCATGAGTATCTTTGCCCTTTTGTTGAGACGACCGTCGCCAAGGTCGAGTCCGGCAAACTCATGATCGGTCCACCGCAGTGCAGCCTTGGCCATTTCGTCGTCCAAAGTGCAAGAGTAAACGCGATTTCGTCGAAGTTTACAAGTGGTGCGCGTAACTCATTGAATGTTAACGAATTTTCTCGTCATGCCGGCTGCGCAGTCAGAGTTGTGTATAACGAGATGGGGTAAAGCGCTCGGCTCAATAGGCCACCTAGGCGCGTACTCTTTTCACGAGACTAAGAACATTATTTCTGGTGAGGGCGGGGCTCTTCTGATCAACGATGAACGCTTTACCGAGCGCGCCGAGATCATTCGTGAAAAAGGTACCAACCGTGGCCAGTTTTTCCGTGGCCAAGTTGATAAGTACACGTGGGTGGATATTGGATCCTCGTATTTACCGGGAGAGGTGATCGCTGCCTTTCTTTGGGCGCAGATGGAAGAGGCTGATCAGATCACTGGTAAGCGCCTCGCGGTTTGGTCCTTTTATCAAAATGCTCTGGCGCCTCTAGAGGCGGCCGAAAAGTTGCGTCGACCTGTCGTTCCGAAGGAGTGCAAGCATAATGGCCATATGTACTACATTGTGTTGCCCAGTTTGGAAATTCGCACGAAAGCCATCGCGCAAATGAAGGAGGCTGGCATCAATACAGTGTTTCATTATGTCCCTCTCCACGACGCACCGTATGGAAAAAAACATGGACGTGTTCATGACGATCTTTCAATTACCCGTTTGACTTCAGATTGCTTGTTACGATTACCATTCTGGCTTGGCGTCGAAGCTCATCAGCAGAAAATAGCGCACGAATTGTCTGCCTGTTTTCTTTGAAAAATATAATAATAATCATAGTGAGTCATGCAAAAAAAATTCATGTTTTCCGATAAACGGTTCAATATTGGTCAACCATATATTCGACTCCTCATAATAATATTTATTGCCGCTTTGTTTGCAAAAGGGCCTGTCCTTTTTCGTGGATATTCAATCGATGACTACGGGTTCATGTCTGGCATTAGCGCCAAAACCTTCGAGACGATGTTCTCACAAGGTCGTTACATCACGGCGGCAATCATATGGATCGTTGATTCAATCGGTGCCAACATCTACGACATGTATTTTTCTGTTGGGCTAGCAGCATTATTTTTGCAAGCAGCTTTTTTGGCGTCTATCTTGCGTTTTGTTGGAATGGAGGATGCACCAGCAGCGGGTCTAGTAGGCGCCATAATGATAGCCCATCCGTATTTGACTGAAATACTTACTTTTCGGATGGCACTACCTACTTACAGTGTTGCTCTGATTTTTTCCATCATAGTATTGGAAATGGTGATCAAGAGACCGGCAACTTGGGGCGCACGAGCATTCGCTCTATTTGCGACTCTTGCAATGCTCTTTACCTATCAAATTTTTCTAAACTATTTTGCAGTTGCGATTATTTTTTCCTTTATCTGTGGGCAAGTTACACATAACAAAAATGGTCAATTATCGGCTACTAATAATGTTTATCGTGAGCGAGCGATAACGCTGACAACTATCAGCACTATTTCAACCATTATTTTTGTTGCAATTACTTGGCTAGCTAAAGCGCTGGGTTTAACTAAGGGAACAGCCAGAGCTAACTTTATAGCTTTTGATAAGATCCCTGAGCGAATAGAGCAGATATCATCTTCCGTGGTGCAGATTTATTGGGCATCTGAACCGGTTTTCCCAGGATGGCTGAAGACACTGGTTGCATTGATGCTTGTCATATCAATAGCAATAATTCTTAGGCATTTTTTCACGGGGGATAGAAAGAATTCTATTAGTAATGTATTTTTTACTTGCTGTGCGTTCTCACTACTTATCCCTGTTTCGCTAGGAGTTGTCATACCCTTTGGGGATTGGTGGCCGGTCCCTCGAGTCATCGCTCACGTTGCAACAATTATTGGATTGATCTTTCTCTTGGCAGACTCGTGTGTGCACGATTCAGGCAACCGCTTTCTAAAGTCAACAATTTTTGTTTTTAGGGTTATAGTTCTCGTTGGATTCGTATTTCTAAGTAATCAAATCCTGGCCGACCAACAAAGGATTAACCAGCAGGACAAGATGATGGCGAATCGAATAATTTCTCGTCTTGAAATGGATCCGAATTTCGGCAATGTCCAATTCGTATACATCAATGGAGGGTCATGGGGCTTTCCCGCTAGGTTGAGAACAGTACAGGGCGATATGAATGTTTCTGCATTTTTTGTCGATTACTCAAAAGTTACGTTGTTATCAGAAGTTTCCGGATACAAGTTTGAAAGAGCACTGGGATCCAGGGAAGTTGTTGGAAAAAGTTATTGTAAGATTAAACAGCCATGGCCTCATGCTGAATCAATAACTGTTGAAAATGACGTTGCTATCATTTGCCTGAATCCGTGACATCCAAGCTGCAAAGTCAATGCTGGCGCGGGTTTCAAGCCGATTTGTTTAAGTTTTTTAGGTGTGGCCGGCAATCAGGCGCACTGCGGTGTTGAGCAGTTTTGCGGTAGCCGTCCCGAGCAACAGCGCGGGCAGCAATGCCTTGATCCCCGTATGCGCGAAGGCGTGATTGATGCGGCGCGTTGGTGGCAACGGGACCATGGCGTACGCCACCACGACAGTGGGCAATTGAAGGTTGTCGCACAGGGTCTTGGCGGCGAAATCCTGCATCAACGCCAGCTGTGACAGACCGGGAACGTGTTCCAGGTTGAGGCGGTGTTTGAACCGCTTGAACGCTTCTTCGATGCGCCAGCGCTGTGGTGGTACAGGCCGCCGAATTCTGCGGCTGGAAAGCGTGTGGGTTCAAACAGATTTATCATCAGAACGCGCATCTTGCCGGTAGAGGCAACATGGCGGACCTGCCGAACGATCTGCGGAGTCGCAAGACATTCATAATCGGCGGCATCGCGCCGTGGTGGTGCCTGCAGCGTGACGATTTGTTCAGGCAAACCGTAGCGCAGAAACTGGCGCACACAGGTGCAGCCGCCGCATTCGGCGGGGTGCTTGACGCGCATGCAAAAAGGGATGCCACATAAGTTCAGCAAAGCTGGTAGCCAGCGGCACGGATAGCCCCGATCCATCAGCAACAGATCGTCGTTGGACAGGCGTTCAAGGTGCTGGAACAGCATAAATGAAATCAAAGAGTTACACGCTTTGGCCTGTAGCTCTTTTTTCTTTTCCCACTCCCATGGGGCACTGGCGGGACACTTCAGAAAAACAAACTGTAACGTCGCGTTTGCTTTCGGACTGATTTGCGTTTAATTCTGAACTTCTGTGCCGGCCATGTGAGGATCTTGTTCGAATTGACCTCCGGTCATACAGTTACTTTCCAATGATATCCGTTCGCTGGCCCGACAAGTGATACGCGTTTTTCATTGCAACTGCCCATAAACGCCCCGAATGAGAAGTTTACGGCTTAACAGGCTGTTGAAACAAACGGCGGGAAAGGGAAGCAAGAAACACGGAGGAATTTGATTTGGCAAGCGATACATCGCACGCGCAACTACCCGTGCGATGCGCTGCTTTTAGATTAAACCTGTTTGCCAGCCATTGCGGCTTCGTAACGTGCTTTATTGGCTGCATTCGGCGGATAAAGTCCGGGCAACGATGCTCCACCCTGCACTTCTTCCATAATCCAGGCCTCAAGCCATCTCGTTATACACAACTCTGACTGCGCAGCCGGCATGACGAGAAAATTCGTTAACATTCAATGAGTTACGCGCACCACTTGTAAACTTCGACGAAATCGCGTTTACTCTTGCACTTTGGACGACGAAATGGCCAAGGCTGCACTGCGGTGGACCGATCATGAGTTTGCCGGACTCGACCTTGGCGACGGTCGTCTCAACAAAAGGGCAAAGATACTCATGGAACGATTTGCGGCGAATCCTGAAGCGAGCATTCCGGCGGCATGCGATGGCTGGAGCGAGACGGTGGCGGCTTACCGCTTTCTGCGCAACACGGACGTGGACTGGCGTGACATCTTGGCGCCGCACTGGGCGCGCACGCAGGAGCGCATGCAGGCCCATCCGGTGATGCTGTGCATCCAGGACACGACAGAGCTGGACTTCAATGGACAGGAAACGGCGGGGCTCGGGCCACTGAACTATGAGGCGCGGCGCGGGATGTATGTGCATCCGACCTACGCGGTCACGCCCGGGCGCGAACCGTTGGGCGTGCTCGATGCGTGGATGTGGGCACGCGAGAAGCGCAACGCCGACGGCGCGCGCCCTGGGCAGAAGGAAAGCACGCGCTGGGTCGAGGGTTATGAACGGATCGCCGAGATGGCGGCGCAGATGCCGCAAACGCGACTGGTATATCTGGCTGACCGCGAGGCCGACATGGTCGCGATGATGCGACGCGCCAGCGAGCTGGGAACGCCAGCGGACTGGCTGGTGCGCGCCAAGCACAATCGTTGCCTGCCCGATGAGGACGGTGAGAAGCTGTGGGCCTACACGACCAACGGCGCGGCGCTCGGCGAGATCGCCTTCACGATGCCGGCACGGGGCACCCAAAAGTCGCGCCCGGTGCGCCAGCAACTGTGGGCGCGCGTGGTCGAGATCGCTGACGGCAAACGCGGGCGCATCAGCGCTACCTGCATCGTGGCCCGCGAAGTCGGTGAGCCCGAGGGCGTCAAGCCGCTCGAATGGCGCCTGCTGACCAACCGCGCAGCGACCACCTCCGATCATGTCGTCGAGCTGATCGATTGGTATCGCGCACGCTGGGAAATCGAGATCTATTTCCATGTCTTGAAGAATGGTTGTGAAGTGGAAACCCTGCAACTGGGCGCAATCGATCGGGTCGAGCGCGCGCTGGCGTTGTTCATGGTGGTGGCTTGGCGGATCACCTACCTGATGCGTCTGGGCCGCAATTGCCCCGACTTAGACGCCGCACTGTTCTTCTCGGCAGACGAAATCCGCGGGACTTATCTGCTCGCAAAGCAACCTAGGCCAGCGCAGCCGCCACGCCTAAATGACGTCATCCGCTTGATTGCCAAAATTGGCGGCTTCCTTGGACGCAAGAGCGATGGTGAGCCTGGCGTCAAGACAATCTGGCGTGGATTGGACCAGGTGATGACCGCAGCTCAGACGTTGCAGGCGTTACGCGAAGAAGGCGGCTGAGTTGTGTATAAAGGTATGGCTTTACCCTTGTACGTGGACATAATCCCCTGTGCAGCATCTTCAATGACTAACAGATTATGACGCTGGGCGATATTCATGATGGTGTCCATCTCGCAAGCCACCCCCGCATAATGGACGGGGACAATCGCCTTGGTTCGAGGTGTAATGGCCGCCTCGATCTTCGTTTCATCGATGTTGAGCGTATCCAGGCGAATATCCACAAACACCGGCACCCCGCCGCGCAGTACAAAGGCGTTGGCGGTTGAGACAAAGGTATAGGACGGCATGATAACCTCGTCACCCGGTTGAATGTCTGCGAGCATTGCTGCCATCTCAAGTGCCGCCGTGCATGAATGGGTGAGTAATGCCTTGCGGGCACCAGTGCGCGCTTCCAGCCAGGCGTGGCATTTTCTTGTGAACATGCCGTCGCCAGCGAGGTGACCATTCGTATGAGCCTGTTCGATATACGAGAGCTCACGTCCCGTCATGTAGGGTTTATTGAATGGAATATTATTTAATGACATATTTATTGTTTCCAGGAAAAACCCAATATCTAAAGACAATAAAAAGAAATGCAGCCACGATAAAAATTGCACCTCCTTGAACTAATTCGTGTGGATACCTCAAGCGATCAACCAGGCACAGAAGAAGGAAGTAATTGATGAAATATCCTAGTAAATGGGAAAATGCATAACGTACCATTGACTTCCGAGCATTTCCTCCATGAGAAAACGTCCATTGGCGATGACCATAGAAACTAATGGCTACCCCGACGAGATATATCAAAGTCATCGATTTTTTTGGCTCTAATCCAAGATGATTACTGAGCAGGTAGCCAAGATAAAGCATTAAGTTGATCCCCCCACCCACCAAACCGTAGCGAAGCAGTTGCTGAATGGACTTGCCAATTTGTGTATTTCCAGATAAATCAATCATTTTTCAGGACCATAAAGCCAAAACCAACTTGATCATAGTAGTCACCATTTTTGAGTAAACAACTGGCTTTATTCATCTATTAACCAAATAGTAGTGAAATGAATAACAAATGTTGATTTTTTCCAGCAGTGTTCCGAACTTGATCACCTGCCATTTAACGGCAATTTTCGAGTATAGAGTGAGTAGGATGGTGAGAAAAATGTAGTAATAGCTCATAGCACCAAACGATGGTAAATATCTTGCGGGTTGTTGAAGGAAAAGCCGAGAGAAGTATAGAGCTTAAGACATACCTTTATACACAACTCAGCCGCCTTCTTCGCGTAACGCCTGCAACGTCTGAGCTGCGGTCATCACCTGGTCCAATCCACGCCAGATTGTCTTGACGCCAGGCTCACCATCGCTCTTGCGTCCAAGGAAGCCGCCAATTTTGGCAATCAAGCGGATGACGTCATTTAGGCGTGGCGGCTGCGCTGGCCTAGGTTGCTTTGCGAGCAGATAAGTCCCGCGGATTTCGTCTGCCGAGAAGAACAGTGCGGCGTCTAAGTCGGGGCAATTGCGGCCCAGACGCATCAGGTAGGTGATCCGCCAAGCCACCACCATGAACAACGCCAGCGCGCGCTCGACCCGATCGATTGCGCCCAGTTGCAGGGTTTCCACTTCACAACCATTCTTCAAGACATGGAAATAGATCTCGATTTCCCAGCGTGCGCGATACCAATCGATCAGCTCGACGACATGATCGGAGGTGGTCGCTGCGCGGTTGGTCAGCAGGCGCCATTCGAGCGGCTTGACGCCCTCGGGCTCACCGACTTCGCGGGCCACGATGCAGGTAGCGCTGATGCGCCCGCGTTTGCCGTCAGCGATCTCGACCACGCGCGCCCACAGTTGCTGGCGCACCGGGCGCGACTTTTGGGTGCCCCGTGCCGGCATCGTGAAGGCGATCTCGCCGAGCGCCGCGCCGTTGGTCGTGTAGGCCCACAGCTTCTCACCGTCCTCATCGGGCAGGCAACGATTGTGCTTGGCGCGCACCAGCCAGTCCGCTGGCGTTCCCAGCTCGCTGGCGCGTCGCATCATCGCGACCATGTCGGCCTCGCGGTCAGCCAGATATACCAGTCGCGTTTGCGGCATCTGCGCCGCCATCTCGGCGATCCGTTCATAACCCTCGACCCAGCGCGTGCTTTCCTTCTGCCCAGGGCGCGCGCCGTCGGCGTTGCGCTTCTCGCGTGCCCACATCCACGCATCGAGCACGCCCAACGGTTCGCGCCCGGGCGTGACCGCGTAGGTCGGATGCACATACATCCCGCGCCGCGCCTCATAGTTCAGTGGCCCGAGCCCCGCCGTTTCCTGTCCATTGAAGTCCAGCTCTGTCGTGTCCTGGATGCACAGCATCACCGGATGGGCCTGCATGCGCTCCTGCGTGCGCGCCCAGTGCGGCGCCAAGATGTCACGCCAGTCCACGTCCGTGTTGCGCAGAAAGCGGTAAGCCGCCACCGTCTCGCTCCAGCCATCGCATGCCGCCGGAATGCTCGCTTCAGGATTCGCCGCAAATCGTTCCATGAGTATCTTTGCCCTTTTGTTGAGACGACCGTCGCCAAGGTCGAGTCCGGCAAACTCATGATCGGTCCACCGCAGTGCAGCCTTGGCCATTTCGTCGTCCAAAGTGCAAGAGTAAACGCGATTTCGTCGAAGTTTACAAGTGGTGCGCGTAACTCATTGAATGTTAACGAATTTTCTCGTCATGCCGGCTGCGCAGTCAGAGTTGTGTATAACGAGATGAGCTTAAGAACAGCGAGATTAGTAGCGGAAATCGAGCTTTTCACTTTCTCATTTCCATTTCCCAGCAATTCGCTGCATACCGCACTCCACCAGTATTTTGCCAAACCCTTACCACGATACTTATCCGCCACCGCATGCAACACTAGGTTATTGCCGCTATAGCCGATGAACCCTGCCAGTTCACCCTGCCAGTACAGACCATAAACATGTTGTGCTTCAAGCAATTGCCCCAGCCAGTTGTCATAGCGTTGGTCAGCGGCTGCCTTAGATAGATTGAAATCGCGATGGAAGCGACCATGAGTAAATGCGCCGTGGCAGATTGCCAGTACCTGCTCTGTGTTGACTTCTTTCGAAATCGTTGAGTCAGGATGCTGCGCTGGGCGCAACTGAGCGGCACTACAATATGGTTCAATCAAAGAATCACAGTAATAAAATCCACATTCGTGCAGCAGCCGTTTATCCGCTAGTGGATCCACTTTGATGGTGTAATGGCCCGCAGTCTGTTCAGCCTGTTGTAGCGCAGCCGCCGAGTATTCGAGCAGCTCCCAGGTGGGTATACCAAACGTGGCTGTGTCCCACGGCGTGGCCTTAATCAACTGTACTTGGCTCATTGAAGGTTGTCCGCCCTATGATATATAGAGGTCGCTTCTTGCTTTCGTCAAAGGTCTTGCCAAGATAGATGCCGAGGATGCCGAGGATGCCAATAATAATACCGCCGATGAAATATAATGAAACAATTAAACTGCTCCAACCAGGAATCGGTGAACTGTGAAGAAATGCCGTTCCAAGGATGTATGCGCCATAAAAAAAAGAAAAGAACGCCATCAGGAACCCGAAACGCACAGCCAACCGCAGCGGTTTGTCGGAATGGGCGATGATTGTTTCGGAAGCCATCGTCCACAGCTTGGCGAAGGTATAGGTAGACTTGCCCTCGTAACGTTCAGAGTGTTCCACCTCGATACTGGCAGTGGGAAAGCCCATCCACTGCATCAGTCCGCCAAAGAAGCGCAGTTGCTCGCCCATTCGACGGAAATTCACCACCACCTTGCGCGACACGATACGAAAATTGCCGCTTTCTCCGTCATATTCGATATCCGCCAGATAGCTGAATACTTTATAGAACAGCCATGAGGTAATGCGTTTAAGTAACGGATCGCGCCGTACGCCGCGCCGCGCCAGCACGACGTCATAGCCTTCCTGTGCTTTGGCGTACAGACGCGGAATTTCCTCGGGTCTATCCTGTAGGTCACAATCCATAACCACCACCCACTCACCACAACAATAATCCAGACCGGCGGTGATGCCATAGTGCTGGCCGAAGTTGCGGCTGAACTGAATGCCGTGCACACGCGGGTCGGCCATAGCCAATCGCTCTATCACCTGCCATGAGTTGTCGCCGCCGCAGTCTTCGACCAGTACTATTTCAAAATCTGGCGAGATGCTTTCCAGAGCAGTCTTTAGGCGCTGGTATAGCTCGTCGAGGCAATTCTCGGCTTTGTACACCGGAATAACGACGGAGAGATGAGGAGGGGCGGCATTTTTTGATGCTGCTGTAAAGGTGCCATTCATGATTATTCCTCCACGTTCAATAGGAGGGATGAAACACGAAGTGCGCACGCATCCACAACAGGTGGGAATTTAAAACGGACACTTTGTCTAAAATGATATTTATAGTCACCGACAACGGGAAAAATGTCGGTAGCGGCGCAAATTATTGTGTTTTTAGCGCTACATAACTGGTTGCGTATAACTAACACAACGGATGGGGAAATAAGAAAAAATGCCATTCAAAACCCTCTCAAACGCTAACGACAGGGTTAGCGCTCTCCTTTTACGTAAATAATCATACTTTTGTAATATGCAGGAGTAGGTCATCTATTTCGCACGATTTCGGCCTTTCCCTCTCTCCCGTTACCTCGGCGCGCATCATAACACGGAGCAACATTTTTCGGCCTGCCGCCGACGTACCAGTCGCGGAAGTTTTCTCTCCGCAGCCCGCTAAGCAAAGACCGCAGAGATGGTGGAACTATCGTGTGGACTTGCAACGACGGCTGGTCGCGCCGGACTGTATGCGTCATGCCAGTACCGTCTGTTCAACGCGTCCCGGTGTGATCATGATTGAGGGTGAAGCACAAATCGTCTGCGCCCACAAATTCAATCATGGACACAATCATTCAATCTGGAAATCTTCCGGAAAGATGTCGGCGGCTTTATCCGGGCTTACGATTTTCTGTCACAGATCGTTGACTTTGGCGACACCGATTTGGAGAAGCGGTCGATCTTTTTCAAGCACCTGTTGCCGTGGCTAAGGGACGAGCGTAGCCATGACGTGGTGGACCTGTCTGCAGTCAAGCTGACCCATTACAAGTTAAGCGATACGGGCAAGCAAGCGATCAAGCTTGGCCAGGACCTTGACGAATATAAGCTGAAACCGCTGACTGACCTTGGCTCTGGCAAGGCACATGATCCTGAAGCGGCTATGCTGTCGGCGATTATCGCCAAGATGAATGCCCTGTTTGAAGGCGATTTATCTGACAACGATCTGCTGGCCCTGGCGAATCACGTTGGGGGCTTGATGATGGAAAGCGAGATGCTTGCACAACAGGCCGCAGCCAATACCAGGGAGCAGTTCGGTGCTAGTCCTGACTATAAAAACGTCATGATTGATTCCGTTGCTGACGGCTTGGATAAGTATCAGGAAATGGCCAAGCAAGTACTCAATAGTCCGAGGGTACAGGATGGGTTGTCAGAGATATTGCTGGAGTTAGTGTATGCCGGGTTTGAGAAGAAAAGAGCGGCTGGACCGGCATTGCAGAAGTCATAGAGTGGAATTCGGGTACGAGTCCGTTTGAGACATCCGCTAACGGATGGTGTCGGCCAAAAGAGGTCATCCAAAGCCCATCTTCGTTGATATACTCAGAATGACGGCTCATAGGTGACCGTACTCCAGAAAGGAAGACTGTCATGCCGGGCAACGTCCGTGCTGATTCGCGGTGTAGTCTTGGTAGAGCCTAAACACGCTGCATCAAGTCTGAGCTGGCTTGGCATAAACGCTCATCGTGATAGATAGATATGCGGACGCCGCAGCCTTGCTTTGCGAAGCCATTCTGGGTCGTTAATATTTGCGGATATTAGGATTGTCGATGGAAAATAAGCCAGACATGGAAGAGGGGTCATATTTTCGGAGAATACTTGCTTCATCGGGTATGAAGTTCCTAAATCAGCTTCATGCCCGCAGCTTCTCGCTAAATATATTTCAAATGAACGCGTTAGAGCTAATGGAAGCAACGCGAAAGGTACGCGACCCTGACCAAGGGCTGGCCCTAATGTCTCCCGACCATAAGGAGGCCGGTCAACAAGCTCATCGAGAACTCAGTCGTCATATCCACAATTTTGTGGCCTCGTCGAAGACACTAGTGGATCACACTCGTGTTTTTTTTGAAAAAAACTACGCTGAAACTCAGATTCTGAGTAGCTTTAGAGCTCAGGTTACGAGTACATTTGCTGGCGATCCCGTTTCGAAGTTCGTACATGACCTTAGAAATTTCATGTTACACAAGGGCTTGCCTAATTCACATATGTTTCTGTCCTTCGAGCAAGACCCTGCAAATCCGGAGCGGGGCACAGAACTTAGGAGCGGAATTCGATTCGATACCAAATCTTTACTTGAGTGGTCTGGTTGGACAGCGCCCGCAAAAAAATACATAGAACAGGCTGGAGAGCACATTGACATTCACCAGTTTGTCGATGAATACCTGGTGCGTGTTAGTCGATTCCATAGTTGGTTGGAAGCGCTACTGCGCGAGCATCACGTTGGTGACCTGGCGCATTTGGCCAAGCTTCAAGGGCTTGATGCAACAGAGCGTGCCAACGCTTCCAACGCGCCAGAATTTCAAGCGCCTAACTCAGCCATCATGAGTGTTGAGCCTCAAACACCATCCGACGGGCCCCTTACATTTTCTTCCCAAGATGCTAGCGTAATAAATGAAATGAGCGATGCACTGCTATCGAAGGTCCGTGAAATACTTATGCCTGCGGGGCAGGAGGAGAAATTTCCTACTCAACGCCCCGTCTCCGCTCAGTTGACCGATGCCGACATGATTGAAATGCCCATTTTTTTGGGGAGAGATGTCAACGGCGAGCATGTCATTACTTTCATAAAAACTGATGAACGCTTATTCGGACTGCTGTGGTCTAATTTTGCCGGACACCTCAATAGGTGGATAATCCATCAACTGAGGAAAAGTACATGGCAAAGCAACGCAAGAAGTTCGACACGAGTCTGAAGCTGGAAGTCGTGCGCATGATCAAAGAACAGGGCCTGAGCGTCCAGCATGTCAGCGAAAGTATGAACATTGGTCCGACGGCGATCCGTCGTTGGGTTACGCAGTACAGCGCCGAGCAGAACGGCCAGGCAGGGATTGGTTTGCCGCTCACGTCAGAGCAACAACGCATACGACAATTGGAACTCGAGAATCGCCAACTTCGCCAGGATGTAGATATTTTAAAAAAAGCATCGGCCTTCTTTGCCCGCGAACTGAAATGAGCTATCAACTCATTCGTCAACTGCAAGAGAAGGCCTTCCCTGTGCAGCACTGTTGCCGCGTTCTGTCGGTCAGCCGTTCTGGCTATTACGAGGCGCAGCGTCGTTCTGCTAAACCGGTTTTATGCAAAGCGAGCGTCCACCTAAAGGCTGCTTTCATGGCCAGCCATCAAAGCTATGGGAGCCGTCGGATGGTCACCGCGATGGCGAACCAAGGTATCCAGGTTGGACGCCACAAGGTGCGCAGTCTGATGCGCAAAGCTGCCCTAAAGCCCGTGTGGAAGCGTAAACTCGTCTACACCACCGATAGCAAGCACAACTTGCCGGTCGCTGCCAACATCCTCAATCGGCAGTTCAATCCTGTCGCGCCGGACATGGCGTACGTGACCGACATTACCTACATCCGTACCGGTTCTGGATGGCTTTATCTGGCCATCGTGCTGGACTTGTTCGCACGCAAAGTGGTCGGCTGGGCCATGGCCCCGAGCATGCCTGCTGAACTAGTCTGTGCTGCTCTGAACATGGCGATTCAGCAGCGGCGGCCAGTCCGCGGGCTGATCGTCCATTCTGACCGTGGCAGTCAATATGCAAGCGAGTTGTACCAGGACCTTCTCGACGAACATGGCTTTGTTTGTAGCATGAGTCGCAAAGGAAATTGTTGGGATAACGCCGTCGCGGAACGCTTCTTCTTAAATCTCAAGATGGAGCGCGTCTGGCAGCGTCAGTATGCCAACCACGCCGAAGCAAGGAAAGACATCACTGCGTACATCGTCGGCTTTTACAACACCGAGCGATTGAATTCAGTATTGGGCAATCTGCCGCCCGCCGCCTACGAGCGGAAAATGGCAGCAAGAGAACCTATTGTTGTGTCCGAAATTACTTGACCACCGCAGATATTGCAAAATATGTTGAAGGAATTCTAATCGTTCGGGGAATCGTCGGCACTCGTGGAAAATTTTTAGACTGGCAAACAATCAAAAGAGAGGCGCTGACTGGCATTACCGGACGCCCAGCAAACGGGAAAAAGGCGAAAAAATAGCTTGGGATGACATCCGCCTTAATTTCACCCCTATCACCGGAACGATAGCTGGCGTCCAAAAGAACTTTTAAATAGCGAGTGATTAATGTAGCGGAGAGCGCCCTTGAAACGGCCATGGATGACGCGATAAAAGTGTGCAAATCCGCCATCAGGTACCAGGGCGAGTTGTCTAGCCCGAAGCCGTTGCTTCCTTTCAACCATGGCATCTGGCGGAACGGGCTGTATAGCTGCGCCGATTGCGCTACCGGGCGCCGCAATGCCGGCATTCATTCGGACGACACACTGCGCCTTCCGGCCAGGAACCAAGTATGCAGCGCGCCCATACCCTTGGCCTCGATGATGCCGCGCTCTTCGAACAGGAACGGCTCACCCAGCCGCCGCCGGGTGGCATCCGTCACCTGCACGCGTCCGGCCACGCCGTGGGATTCCATCCGGCTGGCGGTGTTCACGGCATCACCCCACAAGTCGTAGATGAACTTGCGCTTGCCAATGACGCCGGCCACCAGCGTGCCGCTGTTGATGCCAATGCGCAACTGCAAGCGGTAGCCGCTGCGCTGATTGAAGCGCTCCAGCGCATCCATCATGTCCAGCGCCATGTGCGCTGTCCGCACCGCATGATCGGCTGCCGGGACGGGCAGTCCTGCAGCAGCCATGTAGGCATCGCCAATGGTCTTGATCTTCTCGAGGCCACGGTGGTCGGCAATGCTGTCAAAGTCGGTGAAGATTTCATTCAGCATGGCCACCAGCCGCTCGGCGCTCATGCCGGCAGAAAACCGTGTGAATTCCACGATGTCCGCGAACAAAACCGTTACGTCCTGGAAGCTGTCGGCAATGACTTCCGGGATGCTATCGGCACCGACGTCGGGGCGCGCCCTCAAGCGCTCGGCAATCGGGTAGGGCAGCACGTTGAGCAGCAGCCGCTCCGACACCTTCTGTTCCGCTACGATCTTATCGTAGAGGTTCTTGAGCTCGTCCCGCTGGCGACGGATCAGCTCACGGCTTGTCTCCAGCGCTTCTTCGGCTTGTCTGCGCTCTATGATTTCCTGCTGCAGCTGTGCGTTTTGCATCTCCAACTGCTGTTGCATCGCGTGCAGGTTCAAGTGCGTGTTGACCCGCGCCATCACTTCGTCGATCCGCAACGGTTTGGTGACATAGTCGACCCCTCCCGCCGTGAACGCGGTGACCTTGTTTTCGGTCTCCGTCAGTGAAGTCATGAAAATCACCGGGATATCCCGGGTGCTTGCAAGAGCCTTCAAACGTCGGCAGACTTCAAAGCCGTCCAGTCCCGGCATCATCACGTCGAGCAGGATCAGGTCCGGCTGGACAAAGTCGGCGCGTTGCAGCCCTTCTTCGCCGTCCTGCGCGACGACCACACGAAAGCCGCGCTCTTCAAGACTTTCCACGATCACGCCCAGGTTGGCAGGCGAGTCATCCACAATCAGGATCGTGCGGGTGCAAGCTTCCGCTGCCGAGGTCGCCGTCATGGCGCTGGTCTCCTTTCCAGGTGCTGCTCCACAAGGTTTAGAATGGCTTTGGACTGGTACCCTTTGGCCAGCAGCCGCAGTTGGTCGGCGAACGGACGATAGCGCTCGTCGAGTTCGGCCAGATGAGCGGCGCGCCGCACAATGTCGCGCATGTTTCCCTCCCGGGCCAGACGATGCAGGATTTCCATCTCCTGCACCGGTGGCGCAAGCAGTGGCCCGGACGCCTCATGTTCCTGAGCGGGGCTCGCTTGGGGCAATGCGTTAGTCCAGTTGAGCTTCAAGAGCCTGGCAATCTGTATCAAGAGTGTGCCGAAGTCGATCGGTTTGGGCAGAAAGGCGTTCACTCCGGCTGCCAGGCTGCTTTCCTTGTCGCCACCGGAAGCGCTGGCGGAAATCGCGATGATGGGCACATCCTTCTGGGCCGGCAATTGGCGCAGGCGGCGCGTGGCTTCCAGCCCGCCCATCTCCGGCATGACAATGTCCATCAAGATCAAGTCCGGCCGCAAGGCTTGGGCTTTTTCCAGTCCCTCGCAGCCGTTTTCCGCCTCGACCATCTCAAAGCCGATCTGGCCTAGCATGTCGACCAGCACGGCCCGGTTCTCGGCCACGTCGTCCACCACCATTATCCTCTTGCGCGCGCCCTGATAGCCGATCACGCCCCCTTCGGCAGGCGCCGCCGCCATCTCGGCCTCTACCACCGGCAGGTCCAGCTCAAACCAGAAGGTGCTGCCCTGGCCAACCCGGCTCTCGACCCGGATGTCACCACCCATCAATCGCACAAACCGCTGGCTGATGGCCAAGCCCAAGCCGGTACCCCCAAGCCGGCGCTGCGCCTCGCCCCCTTGCTCGAAAGGCTGGAAGATGGATTCCAATTGGTCCGCGCGGATGCCGATGCCGGTGTCTTGCACTTCGAAGCGCAGCCGGCTGGGAGGCGAAAAGCGGACGTGCAGGCTGACCTGGCCGCGGTCGGTGAACTTGACGGCATTGGCCAGCAGGTTGAGTAGCGCCTGGCGTAGCCGCTTCTCGTCGGCACGGAGCCCACCGGGTAAGTCCGGCGCCGTGTCGCAGATAAAGACCAGGCCCTTCTGCTCCGCTTTGACGCTGATGATTTCGGTAATGATGCCCAGGAACTTGGCCAGCGGGATGTCGGTGAGGTCGAGCTCCTCTTTGCCCGCTTCGATTTTGGCAAAATCCAGCACATCGTTGATCAGCGTCAGCAGTTGCTCGCCGCTTTGCTGGATCACGCGCAGCCCCGCGCCTTGCCGCTCGCCCAGCGTGTTGTCCCGCAGCAGTATCTGGGCGTAGCCCAGAATGCCGTTCAGCGGCGTGCGCAGTTCGTGGCTCATGTTGGCCAGAAACCTGCTCTTGGCCTGGTTGGCCATTTCGGCAGCGTCCTTGGCGCGATTCGCCTCCGCGGATACCGCTTCCAGATGTTCGATGGTACCGGCAAGGTGTTGTAATAACTGATCCGTTTCGCCACCGACCATGGCTGAAATCAAGGTGCTGGCAGTCAAATCTGATGCGGGCCGCGTCAAGATATGCTGACCGTCACGCAGAACGGTAATGTTGTCGGCAATCTGGAAAACCTCATTCATCTTGTCTGTGATGTAAATGATGGCCTTTCCCGTTTTTTTTAAATCGTTGATGATCTCGAAAAGATGCGCCACCTCTTTTTCGGTAATGGCAGAAGTCGGCTCATCCATGATCAGCACGTCCGAATCATACGAAACCGCTTTAGCGATTCCAATCATCTGCCTGTTAGCGAGGCTCAGATCACCAATCAGACGCTTGGGGTCAATATTGATATTGAGCCGATGTAAAAGTTCTGTCGTTTTTTCATGCAATGCACCATGGTCGACCAATCCTAAAAAATTAGTCGGTAAATGCCCCATCCAGATATTTTCCGCCACCGTCATATCGGGAAGTAAATTGAGCTCCTGGTAAACCACTGCGATGCTGTGATCGAGCGCCTCGCGCTGCGAGCGCATAGCAAGTGCTTCACCGCGCAACAGCAATTGACCCTCGTCGGGAATATCACTTCCGGCGAGAATTTTCATCATGGTCGATTTGCCAGCGCCGATTTCACCGATCAGTGCGTGAACTTCACCGGCATTGATGCTCAAATTTACCTTGTTCAAGGCCACCACGCCAGGAAAGCGCTTGCAAATCCCTCTCGCCTCCAACAAAAAATTATTCTTTTCAGGCAATGCGTTACCAGTAATGGATACCTGGGATGTCATGTCAGACCTCTCCGAAGCAATGATCAAGACTGAAATCTGGCGCGTCCAGGATGATGCGTCAATAATCGCTGTTTAGTGCCTGCCAACGTCAACGGCGCTACAGGCGCGATTTGCTCTGCAATATCCAACATTTCCGCCGTCAATTTGACCGGTAGCCATCCAAAATGCATACCAAATCATACTCTTTCCACCAACGCGTCCAGTTGCAAACTGATTGATCGCTCACACCTATTTGGCTTCAATTGCTAAGAGAAGGACAGCTTCCGGTTGCATCGACGGAAGCGGCAGGCCAGCCCGATAATCTGACACGGGAAGGGGAAGATGTTAGGTCTACCACCATCGAACTGATCGGCGTAGCACTGTTTGCCGTGGCCATTCTGCACGGTCGCGCTGGTCGACAATGGAAGCGTCTTGTGGCGCTGTCGGTCCGGGTCTTGCGCGAAGCTTTTACAGGCACGGCTACCCTAAGATTGGATCAGCGCGACTTTGGAAGTCGCAAGGCATCGACAACAAGCGAGAGCGCTGACGAGGAGCGACGACTTGCATAGTAGACGTGATATCCGGGAAAGGTGATCTCCCAGTCATCGAGAGTCGTCACGAGCCGCCCTGCAGCGAGATGCTCACGGACCATGTCGTCCGGCAGCCAGGCCAGCCCATTCCCGGCCGCTGCGGCATCGGCCATCAAGTCGCTCCTGTTAAACACGAGGCGGCCCTCGACGTGGGCGGTAGTGATTCGCTCGCCATGCTTGAATTCCCAGGCCAGCGAACCGCCGTATGTCGGCAGGCGCAAACCAATACAGTCGTGCTCGCTCAGCTCCTGCGGCGTCTGCGGCGGCGGATTGCGTTTGAAATAAGCCGGACTTCCCACGACCACCATGCGCATGTCCGGCGCAATGCGCAACGCAATCATGTTTTTGGCAACGTCACCGCCAAGGCGGATGCCGATGTCGAAGCGCTCCGCTACGATGTCGACAAATCGGTTGTCGCTGCTTATCTCGATCTTGATTTCGGGATAGTTTGGTAGCCACGGCAAAAGTCTGGGCCAAACGATTGACCGCACCGCGTGTTCGGTCGCTGTGATCCGAACAGTGCCAACGGGCCTGCCGCGCATGTTGCCGAGGACCGCCAGCTCGGCTTCGATCTCTGCCAGTCGGGGTTCGACAGTTCGGAACAACTGTTCGCCCGCTTCCGTGGGTGCCACACTTCGCGTCGTGCGGTTGAGCAACTTCAGATCAAGCCTGCGCTCCAGCGATCGGACTGTTTGGCTGAGAGCGGACTGTGTAACGCCGATCTGAGCGGCTGCGCGGGTAAAGCTCCTCGCCCGCACTACGGCAGCAAAGGCTGCAAGGTCGTCGAAAACTGCCATTAATTAGATCTCCTAATAATTGAATGTCGTTTTAACAGGCTAGTCATTGAATGTCAACTGGCCTAACCTAGATGGGATCAACACAAGACAGGAGAAACATCATGAAAACACGTCAACTGGGCCGCAACGGTCCTACCGTTTCTGAACTCGGCCTTGGCTGCATGGGCCTGAGCTTTGGCCTCGGCCCCGCCTCCGATAAGGCAGAAGGCATCGCCATGATCCGCGGTGCTTTCGAGCGCGGTGTGACCTTTTTTGACACGGCCGAAGGATATGGCCCGTTTACCAACGAACTCCTCGTTGGTGAGGCAATCGAGCCGATCCGCGAGCAGATCGTCATAGCGACCAAGTTCGGGTTCAAGCTCGACGCGAACGGCACGATGGTCGGCCTCGACAGTCGCCCTGAACATATTCGTGAAGTCGTTGAAGCTTCATTGAAGCGCCTGCGCACCGACCGTATCGACCTGCTGTACCAGCACCGCGTCGATCCAGCCGTGCCAATTGAGGACGTAGCCGGTGCGGTCAAGCAACTGATCGCCGAGGGCAAGGTCAAATATTTTGGTCTTTCTGAAGCAAGCGCTAAGACTGTGCGACGTGCGCACGCGGTCCAAGCCGTTGCGGCGATTCAGAACCACTACTCACTTTGGATGCGCGAACCCGAGATTGAACTGTTAACACTATGCGAAGAACTCGGCATCGGCTTTGTCTCGTGGGGGCCGCTCGGCCAGGGCTTCCTGACCGGTCAGATCACACCGGATACTAAATTCGACGACGCAACGGACTTGCGCGCTACCTTCCCGCGCTTTACGCCGGAGGCGCTTAAGGCAAATTTTGCTGTGGTTGATTTTCTCCGGACGATGGCTGCCAGCAAGGGCGCGTCGCCCGCACAGATCGCGCTCGCCTGGCTGCTTGCTCAAAAGCCGTGGGTCGTGCCGATCCCTGGCGCAACAAAGCTTGCGCATCTCGACGACAACCTGGCCGCATCCGATCTGACCCTCACACCCGAAGACTTGCGACACATCGATGAGGCATTCGCAGCCATCGATGTGAAAGGCGCTCCGCTATCGGAAGGCCTCACCTCAATTGCGGACCGATAGGAGGCAGAAATGACCCGCGTTCTTATCCTCGGTGCAAACGGTCAGGTCGCTCGCCACACGACCGCGTGCTTTCTTGAAAACACAGATGCAGATCTGACCCTCTATCTGCGCCATGCGAGCCGGCTGAAGAATCCAGACCCACAGCGGGCAACGATCGTCGAGGGCGATGTCCTCGACCGCGCAGCCTTGATCGATGCGATGAAGGATCAGGAAGTTGTGTTCGCCAGCCTTGCCGGCGATATGGCGGAGCAGGCCCGGAACATTGAGACTTCAATGAAAGAAGCCGGTCTGAAACGTCTGATCTTCATCAGCTCGATGGGCATCTATGGCGAGGTGCCGGGGGAGAAGTACCGCAGCGTACTGGACCCATACCGTGACGCCGCCGCCGTCATTGAGGCTTCAAGCCTGGACTACACGGTTCTGCGTCCCGGTTGGTTTACGCATAACCCGAAAGTCGACTACCAAATCACGCAGAAGGGAGAACCGTTCCACGGACACGATGTGTCGTTGAACAGCCTGTCCGATCTGATCGTCAAGCTGGCTTTTGATCCAACGCTGCACGTCCGCTGCAGCATCGGTGTAAGTCAGTGAACGCAACTTAAACGCTTCATCAAAGGAGGAACAAAATGCAAAAACGACAACTAGGAAAAAGTGGTTTAGAAGTCTCCGCCCTCGGGCTTGGCTGCATGGGCTTGAGCTATGGCTATGGACCTGCAACCGACACGGCTGACGCCATCAAGCTGATTCGTGCAGGCGTCGAGCGCGGCATCACCTTCTTCGACACAGCTGAAGCCTATGGCCCCTTTATCAACGAGAGCGTGGTTGGCGAAGCGCTTGAGCCGATGCGTGATCAGGTCGTGATCGCAACCAAGTTCGGCTTTCGGGACGGAGACACGACCAAAGGGCTCGACAGCCGGCCGGAACGTATTCGGCAGGTTGCTGAAGAGGCGCTGAAGCGCTTTCGTACAGACCGCATCGATCTGTTCTACCAGCACCGAGTCGACCCGGCTGTCCCGATCGAAGATGTGGCAGGCACCGTCAAAGAGCTGATCCGCGAAGGCAAGGTGAAGCATTTCGGCATGTCGGAAGCTGGCGTTGAGAGCATTCGTCGTGCGCACGCGATCCAGCCCGTCACCGCTCTGCAGAGCGAATATTCGCTGTGGTGGCGTGAGCCCGAGAGGGAGATCCTTCCAGTCCTGGAGGAACTCGGTATCGGCTTCGTGCCGTTCAGCCCTCTTGGCAAGGGATTCCTGACCGGCGCTATTGATGCCGCGACATCGTTCGGCGCAAAAGACTTCCGCAACACCGTACCGCGCTTTGCACCGGAGGCGCGTCTGGCGAACCGGGCGCTCGTGGATGTGCTGGCAGGCATCGCCACCCGCAAACAGGTCACACCTGCACAGCTCGCGCTCGCATGGCTGCTTGCGCAAAAACCGTGGATCGTTCCGATTCCCGGCACGACCAAGTTGCATCGTCTTGAAGAAAACGCTGGCGCTGCGGCGGTCGTGCTGTCACCCGACGACCTGATCGAAATTGAAGTGGCAGTTTCCCGCGTCCCGGTTCAGGGCGCGCGCTATTCGGCAGACCGGCAAAAGCTCGTCGGTAAGTGAAAACGCCGCGCTAAAGGACATCACCCCAACCAAGAAGGAATAGACCATGACTAACGTTGTTGTTGTTATCGGAGCCGGTTCAATCGGCCAGGCTATCGCACGCCGCGTCAGTGCCGGCAAGCATGTGCTGCTTGCAGACCTGAAGCAAGAGAACGCGGACGCTGCCGCGAAGGTTCTTGCTGACGCCGGCTTCGAGGTGACGACGGCTGTCGTGGATGTGTCGTCACGCGCATCGGTTCATGCACTCGTACAGACCGCTACAGCACTAGGAAGCTTGACGGGCTTGATCCATGCCGCTGGCGTCTCGCCGTCGCAGGCTTCTCCGGCCACGATCCTAAAGGTCGACTTGTACGGCACCGCCCTTGTGCTGGAAGAGTTCGGCAATGTCATCGCGGAGGGTGACGCGGGCGTCGTGATTGCCTCGCAGTCCGGGCACCGCTTGCCCGGCCTGAGCACGGAGGAAAACGCGGCTCTCGCAACTAGCCCGGTGGAAGACTTGCTGGCTCTGCCGATGCTGCAGGCTGACCAGGTCAAGGACTCGCTGCATGCCTACCAGTTCGCCAAACGCGGGAATTCTCTGCGGGTCATGGCCGAAGCGGTGCGATGGGGCAAACGCGGCGCGCGTATCAACACGATCAGCCCGGGCATCATCTTCACGCCCCTTGCCAGGGACGAACTGAGCGGTCCGCGCGGTGAAGGCTACCGCCGCATGATCGATCTGTCGCCCGCCAAACGCGGCGGCACCCCGGACGAGGTCGGGGCTGTCGGCGCACTGCTAATGGGGGCGGATGGTGGGTTCATCACCGGCAGCGACTTCCTTATGGACGGCGGTGTGACGGCATCTTATTGGTACGGAGAACTCGCTCCGAAGTGACCGGCAGGTATGTCGGCGTTACGCGTCTTACCCCAAAAACTGGAACCCGCAATCAACCTCAAAGGAGACTTCTCATGCACCTCAAACGTCCAGGCTCACAGCCATCAGCCAAAGGCCCCGAGGAATATTTCACCGGGAACGTACGCGTCGACATGCTCAACGTCGCACCCGCGCCCTCACGCGTCTCATGCGCGAGCGTCACATTCGAACCTGGTGCCCGCTCTGCGTGGCATACGCATCCACTTGGACAGACGCTGATCGTCACCGCAGGGTGCGGATGGACTCAGTGTGAAGGTGAACCGATCGTTGAGATCAGAGCCGGCGACGTAATCTGGTGCCCTCCCGGTCATAAGCACTGGCACGGTGCCACGCCCACGACTGCGATGACTCATATCGCAGTCCAGGAGGCGCTTGATGGAAAGAACGTGAACTGGATGGAGAAGGTCACCGATGCGGAATACTTTGCAGGCTCGTCCGCACCAGAAAAGAACACCAAGTAATTCTCGCCATCCCGCCGCAGAGGGAGAGCAGCATCGAACAAGTCAGCCACCCGGGCGAGAAGACCATGAATCGCGTCACTGCCTGGATGACGGCAGAACCAACCTCACCGCGGTAACTTTGAAAGGAACTACCATGCAAAACGTCACCTTGAACAATGGTCTTCAGATGCCGATCGTCGGCTACGGCGTCTTTCAGATCCCCGATCACGCGGAATGCGCGCGCTGTGTCGTAGATGCCATCGGGGCCGGCTATCGACTTATCGATACAGCAGCCTCCTATATGAACGAAGAGGCCGTCGGCAAGGGACTGAAAAACTGTGGCGTGCCGCGCGATAGGCTGTTCGTCACATCCAAGCTTTGGGTACAGGACACTGGATACGAGCGCACCTTGAAGGCGATCGATAAGTCGCTTCGCCGGCTGCAGCTTGACTACTTGGACCTCTACCTCATCCACCAGCCATATAGCGACGTTCATGGCTCGTGGCGCGCGATGGAAGAGGCCTGCAAGGCAGGAAAGCTGCGCGCCATCGGCGTCAGCAATTTCCAGCCTGATCGCCTGATGGACATCATCGCCTTTAATGAAGTGGTCCCTGCCGTCAATCAGATCGAGATCAACCCCTTCCATCAGCAGGAAGAGAGCGTGAGTTTCATGCGCGATAACGGCGTACAGGCAGAGGCCTGGGCACCGTTCGCCGAGGGGCGCAACAACCTGTTTCAGAATGCGGAGCTGATCGCCATGGGCGAAAAGCATGGCAAATCAGTTGGTCAGGTCGCTCTTCGTTGGCTCGTTCAGCGCGGCGTCGTATCCCTTGCCAAATCCGTCCGGAAGGAGCGAATGGAAGAGAACCTCGACGTTTTTGATTTTGCGCTGGATGACGCCGACATGGCGCGGATTGCGATGCTGGACAAAGCGGAAAGTAGTTTCTTCTCGCACCGCGATCCGGCAATGGTCAAATGGATGAGCGAGCGAAGGCTCGATGTTTAAAGCGTACAGAACAAAGCGCAAACAGGAGGAACCAGTCATGGTCCCAGTAATGAATACAAAGTTGGGACGCCGAGGATTCCTCGGCTTGGTTGATTGGGCCGAACTGAGCGCTGGAGGCGACCGGCGAAACTTGAAGTCGGCGCTACATTCTAGCCGGTGCCGGACCCTTTCCCTCAAGGGGCGGCCTTGCAGTTCTAGAAGAACGGAAGCTGTCGCGAGGACAGGGCATGCCAAAACACAATGAGCAGTAGGTGAAGATAATCGCGTCCTTGGTCGCGAAAGTTTAGTGATTTAATGTTCATCCAGAAAATCGACAGATCGGACCTATGCCAGTCAGCTTTCTCTCGAACGATCAGCGCGAAAACTACGGCCGCTATTCGTTCTCGGTGCCGGATGCGGTGGCAAAGGGCGAGCTGCGGCCTTTGCGTAATCCGGCAAACGATGAGTAACCCGGCCAGCGGGGGGGCAGTCAGCAACGACACATAGGCAGGGGACCGCCGTGTCAACACATCAAGCAGTTTCCTTAACCCGGGTTTCCGTTCCACTGCACCTCAGACCCCAGTTTCGCCAGGGCTGTGGCAATTGAGCAAAGAGCCCAACGGGATGGTGCTCGGCACCTATTTTTTCTTTGCTCACCTCATGCGGGCCAGAATATTCCATCTGTTCAAGCAAATGCCATAACGGTGTGTAACCCAAATCTTTTTTTAAACCAACAGTTAGAAGCGCACGCTCGTGAGGTCTTCTGAAACCTTCCAAAGCATTTCGGCAACATCGGTATCAAGGGCCCGAGGCGCGATCTTCGCTGTAGCGACCGGCCCCTTCATCTCGAATGCGTTCTTCGGTCCGTAATAGCCGGCAGGGATAGCGTTCGGGGAGGTTGCCGCAAACAGGGCTGGTAGCGCTCCCTCTGCGGCAGAGTGGCTGAGGAAGGGCCCTAGTAGTTTGTCCAGCCATCCCAATAGTCCGGTAGTGCCGGGACCGTTGACGATCAAATCGGTCTTCGCAGAGCCGGGATGCGCCGCGACGCTTGTGATACCCCAGCTCCGCCGCTCGCTCCGGCGCTGCAATTCCTGCGAGAAAAGCACGTTCGCCAGTTTCGATTGCGCGTATGACGCGCCCGGACTGTATGTTTGTTCGCCTTGAAGGTCTGAAAAATCGATCTTTCCGGTACGTTGGGCGAGGCTGCTCATCGTAACAACGCGCGGGGCCGCCGCACGGCAGAGCAGCGGCAGCAAGAGCCCCGTCAGGGCGAAGTGCCCTAAGTGATTGGTGCCGAATTGCATCTCGAAGCCGTCGCGGGTCGTCAGGCGCTTGGGCAGCGCCATCACACCTGCATTGTTGACGAGAATGTCGATCGGTTTTTCCTGACCGATGATGCGATCCGCAAAAGCCCGGACGGATGAAAGACTAGCCAGATCAAGTGGTTCGAACCTAAGCTTGCCCACGGTCGAACGTTGAAGGCGCTCGACCGCCGTTCGTCCCTTATCGAAATTACGGCCCGCAACGATGACCTCCGCGCCCACCTTCGCTAGCGCAAGCGCTATCTCATAGCCGAGGCCACCGGTCGCACCGGTGATGATCGCTAACTTGCCAATCTGGGATGGCATGTCGTGCGTGGTCCATTCCTTCATTCGATTTCCCTTTTTTTGGGAGCAGTGGATGTCTGGGGACAAATGCTCCGATCAGCGCCGCACTTTCGACGCGGTTGAGATTATGACGATTACCTAGACGGTACATTTCCTTCTATTAGTGCGAACTAAATTTCGTAGTAATTAGATTATCAGTTCAGAGAATGAAATGTAGGATCGTTTTATCTTGAAAAGATCATCAGTGGAGTTTTTTATGGGACCTATTTCGAGTTGTTGCCATCGCACTGTTACATCGATTCGCGATGTAAATCTGGCAGTGCGCCTATTTTGTTGTCGGCAATTCGATGCTGCTTTTAATGTAACTACGTTTTTCATCTCTACAGATGGGTCGTATTCAACATGCCTTTAATGATTGAGAAGATTATGAAAGCTTTACGCTTCAGCGAATATGGGTCACTTGATAATGTAATGATGCTGGATTGCGAGCCCAGGCAGCCAGGACCGCATGAAGTGCGAGTGCGAATAGAGTTTGCTAGCACAAATCCTCTCGACCTTAAGTTGCTCTCCGGCCGAATGGCAACCATCTTCCCGTTGGATTTTCCTTATACCGTTGGGACTGACATCTCAGGAATAGTCGAGGCAACAGGTGAGCTGGTTCAACGTTTCAAATGCGGAGACAGAGTGTTCGGCCGCCTTGATGCTCGGGTTGGTGGGGCATTCGCCGAATATGCCATCGCCCCTGAGCACGGTTTGTGCCTGATTCCAGAGGCTGTTGATTTCAAGATTGCGGCGGCTCTACCTACTGCGGCTGGCACGGCATGGCTCGCCTTGTTCGATATAGGACGTCTGCGTGCCAAACAAAAAATCTTGATCCATGCTGCATCTGGTGGCGTGGGTTCGTTAGCCGTACAACTCGCAAAACTAGCCGGCGCATACGTGATTGCTACTGCATCCTTGGAAAATCATGAACTGATCAAAAATTTAGGGGCAGATGAGGTAATCGACTACAAGAAAGACGATTTTACCCAGCGTGTGACAGACGTCGACGTAGTGTTAGACCCAATCGGCGGAGAGACGCAAGAACGCTCATGGAGTGTTATCAAGTCTGATGGCGTTCTGGTTTCACTTATTGATCGTGTGATTGGGAATCGTGGTGAGATCCGCGGTGCCTTTGCACCACTTACCAACAATTCAGCAACGTTGCATGGGATCGCTTTGCTAGTAGCAACCGGACTGCTAAAAGTGGTCGTTGATACCGTATATCCATTTGAACAAGCAGGTAATGCCCTTAAACATGTTGCGTCAGGACATTCCGTGGGCAAAGTGTTGATTCATGTTGCACGATAAATGCGAAATACTCATGCAGATGATTCATATCTGGTTTGTGTCAGACGTGAAATGTCGATGTGTTAGAGACTCCGGAGCATGGATACTCAGATACAGCAGACAGCGTCCGGAAATTGGCGTGGACGGGAGCGCGCGTTGACGTCATCGCGATTTCAAGGCTGTCCGCTGTGGTTACTCAATTGTGGTAATTCCGACTTAATCGGTAAGCAAGGACTTGCCAAGGGATGCTGTTCGATAGACGTGCGAATCTTTACTAATTCATCGCGTAAGAGGTGGCCCAGCTTGTTAGGACCGCGTTTTAGCTTTTTAAGTGGAAACTCCGCAGCGTAGGGTTATGAACGGGCGCGTGTGCTGCTCTTCCATCAAGCACGAGTGCACGCGCCGGTGTATAACTCGGATTCCCATCAAGCAGCCTGCAATTGATAGGGGGGGGCGAAGTTGACCATGTCCGGTGTTTTGCGGTCAAGCGACGAGTGTGGCCGAAAGCGATTGAAGAAGTCCAGGTAGCCGGCCTGATTGTCCCGTGGAACTCGCCAGCCTACTTGTTGATTCGGGCTTTGGTGCCGGCGCTTGCAGCCGGTTGTTCCGCTGTCGTCAAGCTGCCCGCACAGGCCGCGCAGAATGCACACCTTTCGGCTCAAATCCTGGCAAGCGTTCCTGAGTTACCGCGAGGTGTAGTTAATCTGTTTGTCGAAAGCGGCTCCGATGGCGCAAAATTTCTTGTCGAATCGCCCGATGTGCCGGTAATCAGCTTTACTGGCAGTACCTCGACCGGACGTGCGATCGCCATCGCTGGTGCCGCGCGGTTCAAGCGTATCGGGCTCGAACTTGGAGGTAAGGCCCCTCATCTGGTGTTCGACGATGCCAAGCCTGTCGCCTCATTCAACTTACCATCTGCTGCGTATCGCCTGAATCCATGGAGTAGGCATGGGAGAGGGCGGAATATGGGACATCAAGCTATCTTCCAGGGAGGATTGGAATTGAACGCCGCGAGAAGGAAGTCGGTCATGACACGGACCTTTGCCGGTGGTGCTCGGTCCGACGAACGGACCAAATGTATGCCACCGAGATCTGCGGTGTCGGCATCGAGCGCGACTCGCTCCAACTCACCGCGCCGGACAGCATCGGCAACGATGAACTCTGGTTCGTAGAGAACACCAAGCCCAGCAATGGCGGCCGCGACGAGTGCATCGCCGTTGTTGGTGCGCAAGGTTCCCTTCACGGCAACGCGTCGATCTCCGGCCTTGCCGAAACGCCATTCGTCTGGGCGCGACAGGTTTGACAACGTGAAGCTGAGGCAATTGTTGGCTTGTAGGTCGGACCAGCGCCTGGGGCGTCCGTATTGCGCCCAATAACCAGGAGCCGCGCAAACGATCATGGCGCTGTCGGCCAGTTTTCTGGACACCAGTCGACTGTCTTTTAACGGCCCCACCCGGATCGTCAGATCCCAGCCTTCTTCCATCAGGTCGACGACGCGATCATTCAATCCGAGATCCACGGTGACTCTTGGATGTTGTTTGTTAAAGGCTGGTAAGAGCGGCGCCACGTAACGCACACCGAATGATAGCGGCGCATTGAGCCGGAGCAGCCCGGTCGCTTCCAGGCGCTGCGATGCAATCGCCGCTTCCACTTCTTCCAATTCGGGTAGCAATCGGCTGCAAACCTCCAAGTACTGCTGTCCCGCTTCGGTCAGCGTGAGCTTGCGGGTACTGCGGTGGAATAATCGCACTCCCAGGCGCTCCTCCAGCGCGTCCACGTGTTTGGTGGCCATCGCTGGCGACAGCATCAGTTGACGAGCAGCGGCCGAAAGGCTTCCTGCTCGGGCGGCACGCGAAAAAATCTGCATTCCTGTAATGCGATCGAGCATGGTTATTTAACACCTCTAGTATCAACTGAAAATATTACTGAGCATATTATCAGCCGCAGAGTGGGAATGTAACCTGAGGGATGACTCGCACTGCTCAAGACAAAGTCTCTGTGAGATCGTGCAAATGCGCTGGATGTGGTTATTCAGGACGCAGTCAGTAGCGGCTGAGACCGTCGGCACCACAGTAATTGCCGCGAAAGATGGCAAGGTCGTCTATCAGCGCGCCGCGCGGTCTACGCCAGTTAGCCCGTCACCAACAAAAAGGGGTTCGTATAACAGCCCGGAGCATGGCCTCTCGAACTAGGCGAATTGATCGACTTGGGCTGCGCACGTCCTTTGAGGGACTTCGATGAAGGTATATCAAATCCAGGCAGCATTGCCGAACTTGGGCGCGTAGAGCACCCAGCCACGAGCCTGTTAGCCGATCAGCTCTCACTGCCAGTCAATACAGAATCTTCCAATAATGCATGTTCGTCTGCATCTGGAGTAAGTACAATTTTCCACTAAGAGAAAACGGAAACAGGGAGTTAGAAATGAAATTTTTGTCGAGTTTGCTGGCATTATGCTGCGTGTTTGCGGGAGTGCCCGCGTTCGGCGCCCCTCCGGTCAGAATTGGAGTGACAACTATCTTGAGCGGGCCAAACGCTGATCGCGGGCAAAGCGAACAGTATGGCGTCGAATTGGCGCTAAACGAAATTAACAAATCGGGTGGTTTGCTTGGTCGCCAAGTGGAAGCGAGCTATGCCGATAACTCTGCAGATCCAATTATCGGAATCGCTGCGGCACGACGCCTTATCGAACAACAACACGTCTCGGTACTCTTGGGGGCCTTGGCCACCTCGGTCACAAGAGTAGTGATGCCGATCACAAACGCAGCGCGGATTCCATTTGTTATAGACATCTCTTCCGGGCAAGAATTCGTCACTGCCGCTGGTATTGGTGGTTTCGAGTACGTTTTCAAGACCAATCCGTCAGATTTGGACATCGCAATGGCGACGATTCGCTGGTTGAAATCGCAGAGCGTTCACAGCGTGGCAATTGTCGCAGATGACAATGCCTTCAGTCTTGCAAACGCGCAGGCTATGGAGTTGGCAGCCGACGAATTGGGAATTCCGATCGTCACCACACAAGTAATCAAGAGTGGTGTAACAGACATTGCCGATGTCATTACGAAGCTTATGGCGTCTACCCCGGATCGAATCCTTACAGTGCTGACCAATTCGAGCGCCGTATTTCTCCGTGCCTATGAGCAAAGTGGTGGGAAAACTCCTTTAGCTGGACGCATTGACTTTGCAGTTGCCGCAACGGCGCTTTCTCCCAAATTTCTGACCTCGCGTGAATTTGAGCAAGCATCAGGTATATCCGTGTTCACGCCGATCGTCCCGGACGTGGCAATCTTTGTTCGCGCCTATCAAGACAAATATGGAATTGTGCCAACACAACGCGCATTCTTCGCGTACGAAGCGACAAAACTAATCGCCGACGCAATTGGTCGTGCTGGTTCCGACGCTCCCCAGGCCATTCAGGCAGCGTTGAAAGCAAGCACAATGCCGTCTCTTTCTGGTGGAACCTTCATGATGGATAAAAACAATCATTCGCATACGTCGATGCAAATCGTCGGTATGCGCAGCGGCAAGCTTACCGTACTCCAGAACGTAACAAAATAGCACCCCTTATTAGCGAAATCAGATGCCGAAACTATCGGCTGCAATGCCCGCTTGTTGGGTGTGCATTCTTGTCTCCTAATAATTTTTCTGTTTCGGTTATTGGTCCGGCCTGCTGCGAACGACATCGCCCAGAGCGCCGGATCCAGCTGCTTCATCGCTGAAGCTGGATAACGGTCACTTCGCACAAGCCAAGCGACAACACTTTCCCTTTCTCGACAAGGCGCTTCATGGCGCCGACCGGTACGTTCGGACAGGAAAGCTCGAACGTAATCACATTGTTCTGTCGAGTCAAAATGTTTTCAATTTAAAAGGAGGCAGTAAGCAAGTGGTAAGAGCTTATGGTCGAACATGTATCTCCACAGCGGATCATTCATTCAATCATTTTGTGAAGTGAACCCCTCGGACTGGGTCAAGGCTATTGTTGATCGCAGTCGAATTATGTAGTCAATTTTAGGTGGTTTATCTACGGGAAATTAATCGGCATGATGTACCCACTGCTTTGCACAACAAATTCATCGGTAGTGACGGAGCAACTTCGGTGGCGCTAAAAGTCAACATCAAGGAACTTCAAATGAACAACACGAGCCAACAAGTAGCGATCGTCACGGGATCATCACGCGGCATCGGCGCAGTAGTGGCGCAACGCCTGGCCGACGACGACTTCGCCATAGTCATCAATTATTCCGGCAGCGCCGCCCCGGCCGAGCAGGTGCGTGCCGCTGAATATAACGACAGTCCGTCTGCCGGCGTGCCTGAGCAGGCCCTGCAAGGTCTGGCCGCGCTGGAACCTGCGGATTCCGATGCCGGCTCGGTGGCCGATGCCATCGTCGAAATAGTTGGTATGCAGTTCGGTAGCCGGCCATTCCACCGTCACATCGATCCATCGCAGGACGGCAGCGAGATCGTCAACGGCGTCGCCGACCGCGTGCGCAGCGAGATGCACCGCCGCATTGGCCTGGAAGACCTGCTCAGTCCACGGGTGAACGCTTGAGTGCGGATCTGCAAGCCCTACAGTACCCGCCGCCGGTGGTAGCGGCGGCCAGCCCCAAAACCGCTGCATTAGCATCGCAAGGAGTCAGCATGAAACCGTCCATCACCTATCTACATCTGCTGGCCAAGACGCCATTCTTCACCGGCCTCAATTGTAAGCAGTTGCAATGGGTCATCGACCACTCGAAGGAATGGGAAGTTACCAGGGGTAATCTTATTGCCCGCAGCGACAGCGATCCCGGCAGTTTCTGGGTGTTGCTGGATGGCGGCTGGCAAATCGAGACAGACAGTCGTAAGTATCCGGTCGGGCACGCTGATCCCGGCAACTGGTACGGCGCCGACACAGTACACACAGCTGCCGTTGCTTCGCGCCTAGTGGCTAGCGCCGACAGTTACCTGATGGAGATCCGACTGGAAGATTTCAACGAAATGATCCGCCAGGGTTTCGATTTCGACCAGCACTTGCGACGCGGCGTGCAATTCTATTCCGAGATTCTCAAACCTTAACCAAGAAGGAAATATTTCATGCATACCGTTAAGGCGATTGCATCCGGTCTGCTATTGCTGGCTATCTGTCTCGGTATGGGACGTATGCTCGGCGGACCTAGCGCTATCGGCGCTTCGGTCAAGGTGTTCATTGTGTTGTGGCTGTTCGGAGCGGCGGCGAATCTATGGTTCGGGGTGAGCCGAGCTGGCTATTCCGTGAGTGAGGAACTGCCTATTTCCCTTGCGGTATTTTTGATACCAGTGGCGGCGGCTCTCTATATCAGATGGAAATATTGAACCAACTAACACCAAGATGATTTGGGAAAAAAGGTGTAAAAACTGGATGTCCTTGCTCGCCACGGATTACACGATTTGACCCTTGAGATTGCGCCTTTATGGAATGCTTAATATGCCTTCGTGGGTCTACGCTGAACGTACATCCGCGCTGCGCAAAGTCGGTAATCCCCCGCCAAATGATCGCGTTTAAAAGTAGAATTTTCTAAACTCAACTTTCATAAATAAAATGCTGATCTTTTCTGGTCAGGCTGGCAATGCTCGCGTCGCTTCCTCCAGACTCAAAATCGACTGTGCTATATGCTCAGTAGTAGCAAGCGTATTGATCACGCCCGTACGCAGCGCACCAAGTATCGCAGTGGTTTTTGTGCTTTCACTGGCAACCGCGATGACATTCGGTATCCTCTTCAAATCCACGAGCGTCAGGCCTATTACGCGGGCCTGCATCGGAGTTTTGCTGAGATTGCCGCTCATGTCGATAAAATCGTAGCCCATCATGTCGCCGACGGCACCGAGGCTTTTTAGCTGGGAGATTTCTTCCGGCGTGAACCATCCCATTCGTACCATGTTGCTGTCATCGTTCATGTCGCCGATCCCGATCAGGGCAATATCGGCCCTTCTGGCTTTATCAAGTGTTTGTTTTACCGTTTCGTTGCTTAGCAGGCTTTCGCGCGCAAGAGGATCGCTGACCAGGGCAGGGGCGTATAGCGTTTCGCTTTCTCCGCCAAACCGTGCGGCAAGCCGACGGCAGATGTGGTCTGCATTCATCGTCTCGCCGCCACGGTAGGAACCGCCGATGGCACACACGAACGTAGAGGAGCGCTGGGTCGAAGAAACCGCGTGTTCGGAGATGGCGCTGATATTGCGGCCCATGCCGACGGCGACAATCGCACCGTTGACGAGAATCCGGTCCAGGTGGCTCGCAACCAGACCCGCCAGCAGCTCACGTTGTTTATCCTGATCCTTGTGATTGATCGAAACAATCGCCCGTTCTATCCCGAAGCGAGCGATTAATTCCTCTTCCAGCTGACTTGTATCGCGCGGATGATGGCGCACCCTGATCTCGACGATACCTACTTCTTGGGCCCGCTTTAACATTCGCCCTACGGTGGCGCGCGAAATGGAAAAGCGCTTTGACAAGTCTTCCTGGGTCAGCCCATCTACATAGTAAAGCGTGGCTATCCGTGTTAGCTCGTCAGTCGACATCTACTTTCCTTTCATCTTCATGGCTACGGTGCCTGCCGGTGCTGTGACGGCGGCATCAGGTTTGGTTCTTTGGATTGTCGGTGTTTCGCAGGTTCAACTCGTATTCTTCAATACGTTTCAATTTTGACTGCGAGGGGCCGCCGTCAAATTCAGCGTCCAGCCATTTATCGACGATGGCCTTCGCCAGTTCCGGTCCTACCACACGTGCGCCGATCGTAATAATTTGCGCGTCATTGCTCTTGCTGGCGCGTTCAGCGGAGTAGGTGTCGTGGCACTGTGCTGCACGTACTCCGGGCACCTTGTTTGCTGAAATCGCCATGCCGATTCCGGTTCCGCACAGCAGGACGGCTCTATCGAACTTCCCCTGCGCGACCTGTTCTGCGACGGCGAATGCAATGTCTGGGTAAATTACCGGTTTCGTATCATGCGTGCCGAAGTCGCTCACGTCAAGACCCCTGGCCAGCAAATGTTTTTTGATGATTTCCTTCAGTTCGAAAGCTGCTTCATCGCAGCCTAGCGCTATTTTCACGTTAGTTTCCTTTGCTTGTCAGCCGTTACAAGCGTCAAATGAATGAGAAATTACTCACGGCTGCACATATTCTCATTTGTGTAGAGGCGACTGTCAAGCGCTATTCTCATTCAGTGAAAATCGACTTTGCTCCACAATTAACGCGACTTTCATTCTGAGGAAAGTGTTGGCGATGGCTGGACGGGGGACGCTGAATTTTATTTAGTCAAATTAATTGACAGTGCTTAAAAAGTTTTCTATGATTCAAATCAGCAAGCAATTGCTCAGCATAGAGCAAATGATTAACAACAGGAGGCACAGTGAACGAACTTCTTCTTGCAGCGACTGGTGTGCGAAAAGCGTTTAACGGCGTCCGTGCACTTGAGGACGGCCGATTGAGCCTGCGACCCGGCACTGTCCATGCGTTATGCGGCGGTAATGGCGCTGGGAAATCTACCTTTTTAGGTGCCCTGATGGGAATCATCCGCAGGGATGGTGGCGAGATGCTGCTGAAAGGCAAATCCGTCGACTTTGCGACGCCAGCCGAGGCTCTGCAACACAGAATTGCCATCATCACCCAAGAGTTGTCACCGATTCCCGGAATGACGGTTGCAGAAAACCTGTTTCTTGGACGGGAGCCGCGCAGGGCCGGTTTTCTGGTTGACTTTAAACGCCTGATCCGGCAAGCCGAGCAATTGCTCGACCGACTTCAATTCCCTATCAATCCCCGCGCATTGATGTCAACGCTGAGCCTGGCGCAGATTCAGCTGGTCGAAATCGCCAAGGCATTCAGTCATGACTGCGACATCATGATCATGGATGAGCCTACCTCTGCGATTGGCGAGCGCGAGACCGAGGTGTTGTTTGATGCCATCCGCCGCTTGACGGCGCAGGGCGCCGGGATCATTTACGTCTCTCATCGACTTTCCGAGATATTCCAGATCGCGGATGAATACACGGTATTTCGCGACGGTGCTTTCGTCGATAGCGGCTTAATCAAAGATATCGACCGCGGCTATCTGGTCAGTACGATTGTCGGTCGACAGTTAAACGGCGCCGAAAAGAAACGTCGTTCTACCGGGCAAGCCGTGCTGGAAACCAACAAATTGAGCCGTAAAGGCGAATTCAATGATATCTCTCTGACCGTACATGAGGGTGAAGTGTTGGGCATTTACGGCTTGATGGGGGCGGGGCGCAGCGAGTTCCTGAATTGCGTCTATGGCTTGACGCGTCCTGATTCTGGCCAAGCGCGCTTGCGCAATCAAGCCATACCAATTGGCAATCCGGGGGCTACGATTAAAGCTGGCATCTCGCTGGTCACTGAAGATCGTAAGGATACTGGCTTGGTGTTAAGTAGTTCTGTGCGCGACAACATTGCGTTGGCGGCATACAAGCGCTTATCGCATTTTTCTCTGATTGATAAAAGTCGAGTGCAGAAGTTGGTTGCCGCGATGGTGAGTCGGATGAGCATCAAAACCAGTTCTGTCGCCCTCCCGGTCTCTTCCATGAGTGGCGGCAATCAGCAAAAGGTTGTATTGGCTCGCTGCTTTTCGACGGACCCGATTTTTATGATGTGCGACGAACCGACCCGTGGCATCGATGAGGGCGCCAAGCGAGAAGTATATAAATTGCTGGACGACTTTGTGCTAAACGGAGGCGCGGCTATTGTGGTGTCTTCGGAAGCACAAGAAATTCTCGACGTCAGCGACCGTATCGCGATATTTAAATCAGGCCAGCTAGTCGCATTGATCGACGGCCATACCGCAACCCAGGAAGAACTTTTACATTTGGCCTCATGATGAATACTAAAACCTCCATGATTCAAACTTCGCGGCGCTTTAATGTAGTGGATTTAAAGCACCTTTACGCCCGTTACGGCATTGTTGCTGCACTCATTTTGTTGTGCGTCATCTTGGCTTTGTCGAACGAATATTTCATGACCTGGGGTAACTGGACCGACATCCTTCGTCAAACCGCCATCAACGGCATATTGGCGATCGGCATGACGTATGTGGTTCTTACCGCAGGGATTGATTTATCGGTCGGCGCGATTCTGGCATTTGCCGGCATTGTCAGTGCCTCCCTGGTGTCCGGTGATAACCCGCATGGCATTGCGGTGGGGATCGCTGCTGCTTTGTGCGTCGGTGGCGGACTGGGGGCTGTGAATGGTTTGCTGGTGGCGCGCTTCTCCGTTCCGCCGTTCGTGGCAACGCTTGGCATGTTAAGCGTCGCACGCGGTTTTACTTACATCTATAACGGCGGCATGCCGGTGTCCGATTTGCCGAGCGCATTTTTAGCAATTGGCGGCGGTCATCTGTGGCAGATACCGGTGCCGGTATTGATTTTTGCGGTGGTAATTGTCGTCTTCTGGTTTGTATTGCGATACACCACCTACGGTCGCTATATCTATGCGGTTGGCGGCAATGCAAAGAGCGCCAAGACCAGCGGCATTGCCACTGGAAAGATGATCTTTTCCGTATATGTCGTCAGCGGCTTACTGGCCGGACTTGCCGGTCTGGTGCTGGCCGCCAGAACTACCGCAGCGTTGCCGCAAGCCGGCCTGTCCTACGAGCTGGATGCGATCGCCGCGGTGGTAATCGGCGGTACCAGCCTGTCCGGTGGCGCCGGGTCGTTGGGCGGTACAGTCGTCGGCGCATTGCTGATAGGTGTCATCAATAACGGTTTGAATCTGTTGGGCGTGTCTTCGTATTATCAGCAGGTGGTAAAAGGCGTCATCATTGTTGGTGCCGTTTTGTTGGATGCTTCACGTAAAAAAAGTAGTTGAGCGATTAAGCGATTAATCGATTATTCAATCATGGAGATAAATAAAATGATGTTACTGAAAAAGATAGTTTTGGTACTGGCGGTTGCTACCTCAACTTCAGCCATGGCGCAAACTTCAGCCAAGCCGTTGCGTATCGGTGCTGCGGTATATGGATTGAAGGGCGAGTTCATGCAAATGTGGAGCAAGTCGTTGAAAGAGCATCCATCGGTCAAAGACGGATCGGTACAAGTGACGGTGTTCGACGGCAACTATGATGCGTTGACCCAAAGCAATCAATTCGACACCATGATTACGCAAAAGTTTGACGCCATCATTTTTATCCCCATCGATCTGAAAGCCGGCGCGGCAGCGGTCGCCAAAGCCAGGGCCGCAAATATTCCGGTGATCGGTTCCAATACACGGGTGTCGGGTGATCAATTGACATCGTACGTCGGTAATGATGATGTGGTTGCCGGTCGCATGGAGGCGGAATCGCTGATCAAGGCTATCGGTGGTAAAGGCAATGTCGTCGTCATTGAAGGTCCGATCGGTCAGTCCGCGCAAATCGAGCGTGCCAAAGGTAATCAGGAAGTGCTGGATAAATACCCGAATGTCAAAGTCCTTGCACGCAAAACGGCTAACTGGTCGCGTGCGGAATCGATGGCGTTGATGGAGAACTGGCTGACTGCATTTCCGGGCAAGATCAATGGCGTCATCGCGCAAAATGACGATGAAGCGTTGGGGGCGGTACAAGCGATCAAATCCAAAGGAATCGATCTGAAGATGATTCCAGTCGTTGGCGTGGACGGCATTGCCGACGCTATCGGAGCGGTCAAGCGTAGCGAAATGACTACCAACTTCCAGGACGCACAGGCGCAGGCACAGGGTGCGCTGGATGTTGCGCTGCGGACACTGAAAGGTACGTCATACAAACCGCGCTCTGCAATCTGGACGGAGTATGCCGCCAATATGCCGTGGGCTGATGGCACAGCAAAGTCATATACAGTGCCATGGACTGAAATCATACCGTCCAACGCAGATGCATTTCTCAAAAAAGTGAAGAAATGACGAAATGAAGATACCTCGCAGAGGTATCTTCAATGACCCACAATCAGTAGTAGGAGCAACGGTGATAACAGAATCAACATCAACACACGGCTTTGATCTGACCGGTAAGGTCGCTATTGTGACCGGGGCGGCTAATGGCATCGGTCTGGCAGTAGCGGAGTTGTTCGCGCAATGCGGCGCACAGGTTGCGCTGCTCGATATGAGCCCTGCCGTGTCTGAGTTGCCGGCCCGTCTGGCGGGTGGCGCAAACCGACATCTGGCAATTGCGCTGGACGTGACGGATTCAGCGGCGATTGACTTGGTGATAAAACAGGTCGTCGAGCAATTCGGCAAGATCGATATCCTGATCAACAACGCGGGAGTCGCCTTGCTGGAGTCGGCGGCTGCCTTGTCCGAATCCGACTGGGATAAAACGATGGCCGTCAATTTGAAGGCCCCGTTTATGCTGGCGCAGGCAGCAGGTCGGCACATGATTCGTCAACACTATGGTCGTATCGTCAACCTGGCTTCGCAGGCCAGCGTCATTGCGCTGGAGCGCCATGTTGCTTATTGCGCCAGTAAAGCCGCGTTGATCGGCATGACAAAGGTGTTGGCGGTCGAATGGGCACCGCACGGCGTGACGGTCAATGCGGTGTCGCCGACGGTGGTAGAAACCGAGCTTGGGAAAAAAGCCTGGGCCGGAAAAGTTGGCGATGAAATGAAGGCAAAGATTCCGGTTGGCCGCTTTGCACGTCCAGGGGAAGTGGCTGGACTGATCCTGTACCTGGCCAGTGACGGGGCTGCAATGATCAATGGCGAGAACATCCTGATCGATGGCGGATACACCGCACAATAGTGAATAGAGGAACAAAATGAACAGAGTGATCAACAATCCCGATATGGTTGTCGAGGACATGCTGAGAGGCATACTTGCGGCCCATCCTGAACTGATCGTTGTCCCGGAAAATCCGCGCGTTGTCAGACATGTCGCTGCGCCCCGAAAAGGGCGGGTTGCGATTGTCACCGGTGGTGGCTCGGGCCACGAACCGGCGTTTATCGGTTACGTCGGTCCCAATATGGTGGATGCGGTGGCAGTCGGAGAAGTGTTTTCTTCACCTACCGCAAAATCTTTTTTCGATGCCTTCAAGGCGGCTGACGGCGGTGCCGGTATTGCCTGCCTGTACGGCAACTATGCCGGTGACAACATGAACGTCAAGATGGCGATCAAGATGGCGGAACGGGCTGGAATTCAGGTGCGAACGGTGGTGGCGAACGATGATGCTGCCTCGGCACCGCCTGAAGATATCCTTAAACGGCGTGGGGTTGCCGGGGAAATCGTGATGTGGAAAGTCGGCGGTGCAAGAGCCGCACAAGGTGGGACCTTGGACGAAGTGATCAGCGCGGCGCAAAAGGCGGTAGACAACACCCGCTCGATAGGCGTTGGCTTATCTGCATGCACCATCCCCGCTGTAGGCAAAGCCAACTTCACGATCAAGCATGGCGAAATGGAAGTTGGCATCGGCCACCACGGCGAGCCAGGGATCGCGGTGCAGGCAGTCGTACCGGCCCGGGACATGGCGCGCATGATGCTTGACCGCTTGTTGCCGGACCTGCCATTCGCCAGAGGCGATACGGTCTCGGTCCTGTTGTCCGGTCTGGGCGCAACACCGCTGATGGAACAATACATTTTGTATGCCGACGTTGCGGACTATCTGGCTGAAGCCGGACTCAATGTGCGTTATTCGTTCGTCGGCAATCTGTTTACTTCGCTGGAAATGATGGGTGTAACACTCACACTGACCCGCTTGGATACTGAGCTCGAAACCTGCATGCGGCACGCCTGCAGCAGCATCGGCCTGACAGTAGGAGACAACAAGGAGAACAACGCATGAATACGGACATTTCTGTAAACGTCACCCAGGCCGGCTGGGTGGTCAATCAGCTGATCGATACCATCAATGCCAATCGCCAGTATCTGAGCGAGGTGGATGGCGCCATCGGCGACGGCGATCACGGCATCAATATGAGCAAGGGCTTTACCCAATGCGGCTTGCGGCTGGCAGAGCGTGGGGAAAGCGCACCATTATCGGTCGCATTCGACGATCTTTCGATGGTGCTGCTGGAAGGCATTGGCGGTTCGATGGGCCCGCTATACGGTAGCTTCTTTTTTGCTATTGGCGAGACGCTGGAAGGACATGACACTCTGGACAAGGCCTTGTTTTTCCAGGCGCTGGATGCCGCCATTGAGGCGGTTCAGACCATCGGCGACGCCAAGGTCGGCGACAAGACTTTGATCGACACGCTGATCCCGGCGCGAGAAGCTTACAAGCAGGCACTGGATCAGAACAAGTCTTTTAAGGCGTGTCTGAGCGACATGATTGCGGCGGCTGAAAGCGGCATGGATTCGACCCGCGCGCTACGTGCGCGTATTGGCCGAGCAGCCAGACTAGGGGATCGATCGATCGGCGTACTCGACGCCGGCGCCTGCTCCAGCTTTCTGATCTTGCGCAGCATAGGCCAGTCGCTGATGCAACTAGTAGATGACTCATCAAACTTGTCTTAGGCCATTGACGCCCTGCGGGATATCAGGTTCTACGCCTAGAAAAATATACGGAAAAAAATGAAATTCCACGATGAAGATATGCTCGCGGTGGTTTGTCACGCGCCCAAAGACTATCGCCTTGAGCGCGTCAAGCGCCCGGCAGCCGGGCCGGACGAAGTGGTGATTAAGGTCGCTTCCTGCGGCATCTGCGCCGGTGACTGTAAATGTTATGCCGGCGCGGCGAGGTTTTGGGGCGATGCCGAGAAGAACAAGCCGTCGTACGTCAAGCCGCCGGTGATTCCCGGACATGAGTTCTGGGGGCATGTGGTCGAAGTGGGAGAGGGAGCCGAAGAGCACCACGGCGTCAAGGTCGGTGATCGCGTCATTGCCGAGCAGATCGTTCCCTGCGGCAAATGCCGGTATTGCAAGACGGGCTACCGCTGGATGTGCGAAGTGCATGATGTGTATGGGTTTCAGCGCGATGTGGCCGAGGGCGGGATGGCCGACTACATGCGCCTCTCCAGACGCGCAATCGTCCACAAAATTCCAGAAAGTATTGCGTTTGAAGATGCTGCGATTACCGAACCGCTGTCATGTTCCATCCATGCCGTCAATCGCGGCGATATTCAACTGGATGACGTGGTGGTGATTGCCGGGGCCGGAACGTTGGGTTTGCTGATGGTTCAGGTAGCGCATTTGAAGACGCCCAAAAAGCTGATTGTCATCGATATGGTAGATGAGCGATTAGCGTTAGCCAAAACATTCGGTGCCGATGTGGTGATCAATCCTGGCAAGGAAGATGCAGAAGCGATTCTTCGCTCCTTGACGGATGGCTATGGCTGCGACGTCTATATTGAAACGACCGGCGCACCGATCGGCGTGATTCAAGGCTTGAACATGATTCGCAAACTGGGGCGTTTTGTAGAGTTCAGTGTGTTCGGAAAAGACACCACGGTCGACTGGTCAATCATCGGCGAAGAAAAGGAACTCGATCTGCGCGGTGCGCATCTGAGCGCGGACTGCTATCCGATAGCCATCGACCTCCTCGCGCGCGGATTGGTGACATCAAAGGGCATCGTCACACATACCTTTTCCCTGTCGGAATGGGAGCAGGCGATCAAAGTGGCCGACTCAATGGATTCGATCAAAGTCTTGCTCAAGCCAGACGCCAAATAATCCCAAAGTGTAGCCAGCATTGCTGCCGTGGTGGGCAAGTATTGGCAGCAAAAAAACCGCATTCAGATATTGCGCAATCGCAATTGAATCAATTTTGAATGCTCTTTAATTCTAGAAAGAGACATTAATGCCCAAGCACAAACGCCTCGCCAACGCCATCCGCACCCTCGCCATGGATGCTGTGCAGCAAGCCAATTCCGGCCATCCCGGCATGCCCATGGGCATGGCAGATATCGCGGTGGCGCTCTGGCACAAGCACTTGCGCCACAATCCGGCCAATCCGAAGTGGCCGAATCGCGACCGCTTCGTACTCTCCAACGGTCATGGCTCGATGCTGCTGTATTCGCTGTTGCATCTGACCGGCTATGCGCTGACGATAGCCGATCTCAAGCAATTCCGCCAATTGCACAGCAAGACCCCGGGCCACCCGGAATATGGCTATGCGCCCGGCATCGAGACCACTACCGGTCCGCTCGGCCAGGGTCTGGCGAATGCGATCGGCATGGCGCTGGCGGAGAAGATGCTGGCTGCCGAATTCAACCGTGACGGCTTTGATTTAATCAACCATCACACGTATGTGTTTGTCGGTGACGGCTGCCTGATGGAAGGCATCTCCCACGAAGTCTGTTCGCTGGCCGGTACGCTGGGTCTTGAGAAGCTGATCGTTTTTTACGATGACAACGGCATCTCGATCGACGGTCACGTGGCGGGCTGGTTCACCGACGATACCCCGAGGCGCTTTGAAGCTTACGGCTGGCATGTGGTGCGCAATGTTGATGGACACAACGTCGATGCTGTCAATGCAGCCGTCGATATCGCCAAAGAGGCAGGCAAACCGACGCTGATCTGCTGCAAGACGGTGATCGGCAAAGGATCGCCCCACAAGCAAGGTAGCCATGATGTGCATGGCGCCCCGCTTGGTGCCGAAGAAATTGCTGCCACCAGGGCCGCCCTTGACTGGCCCTATGCACCGTTCGAGATCCCGTCCGACATTTACGCCGAATGGGATGCGAAGGAAGAGGGGGCAGGGCGGCAAGCCGAGTGGGATGCGCTGTTCGCCGAATATCAGGCAACGCACCCCGCGCTGGCGACGGAACTCCAGCGTCGGCTCGATGGAGAATTGCCGGCCGACTTCAATCGATACGTCGCGCAGCAACTGACGGCAGTGAATGCCAAGGCTGAAACCATTGCCACCCGCAAGGCCAGCCAGAATGCCATTCAGGCATTGGCGCCCAGCTTACCGGAAATGATTGGCGGTTCGGCAGACCTGGCCGGTTCTAACCTGACCTTGTGGAAAGAGGCATCCGGCGTTTCCAGACAACACGGCGGCAATTACATCTATTACGGTGTGCGCGAGTTCGGCATGGCTGCGATCATGAACGGCATCACGCTGTACGGTGGATTCCGCCCGTTCGGAGGCACCTTTCTGATGTTCTCGGAATACGCGCGCAACGCGCTGCGTATGGCCGCGCTGATGAAGATCAATCCCATTTATGTGTTCACGCACGATTCGATCGGCCTCGGCGAAGACGGCCCGACCCATCAACCGGTCGAACAGACCGCGACGCTGCGCATGATCCCGAACATGGACGTATGGCGTCCTGCCGACACGGCTGAATCATTGGTGGCGTGGCAGGTTGCAATTGAACACAAACAGACGCCGACCAGCCTCATTTTCTGCCGGCAGAACCTGCCGTACCAGCCGAAGAGCGCGCAGCAACTGGCCGATATCCGCAAGGGCGGCTATGTGCTGAAGGCAGAAGCCGGTGAACTACAAGCCGTGCTGATCGCCACCGGTTCCGAAGTCGATCTGGCGATGAAGGCACAGGAAGCATTGCTGAACGAAGGGATATTTGTCCGCGTGGTGTCGATGCCATCGCCGTACAATTTCGATCGCCAGGATGCCGACTACCGGAACGCAGTGCTGCCGGAGCATGCGCCGCGTATCGCCATTGAAGCGGGTGTGTCCGACTACTGGCGCAAGTACGTCGGGCTGCGTGGCGCTGTGGTGGGCATGGACACGTTTGGCGAGTCCGGGCCGGCTAGCGCACTCTACGAACATTTTGGGTTTACCGTGCCGCATGTCTGTAATACGGTCCGTGCACTGCTTCCACAATGGAAGCATGTTCGGAACTATGAATGATGAACTTATCGGAAATTATCATGCCCTTGTCCCAGCATCGCACTACTTTGGCCCAGTTCTTGATTGAAGAACGGCGTCGTTATCCAGAAGCCAGCGGCGAATTCAATAGCTTGATTCTGAATGTTGCGCTGGCATGCAAGAGTATTGCGCGTGCAGTGGCCTTTGGCGCGCTGGGCGGTGTACTCGGCAATGCGGGTGGCGCAGGCGGCTCAGTCAATGTCCAGGGTGAGACGCAAAAAAAACTAGATGTCATGAGTAACGATGCTTTCTTGCATGTCACGGAACGGGGTGGCCAACTGGCAGGAATGGCATCAGAGGAAATGGAGGATCCGTATCAGATTCCACACCAGTTTCCCAAGGGAAAATACCTGCTGGTGTTCGACCCGCTTGACGGCTCTTCCAACATCGACGTGAATTTGTCGGTAGGCAGTATTTTCTCGGTACTGCGCGCACCGGATGGTATCCAAAGCGTCAGCGAAAAGGATTTCCTGCAACCGGGTTCGCAGCAACTTGCTGCCGGCTATGCCATTTACGGCCCATCAACCATGCTAGTGCTGAGCGTGGGGAATGGCGTCAACGGCTTCACTCTCGACCCTAATTTGGGCGAATTCATTTTGACCCATCCCAGCTTGCAAATCCCGCCCGATACGAATGAATTTGCCATCAACGCATCGAATAGCCGCTTTTGGGAAGAACCGATTAAACACTATGTGGATGAATGCATGGCCGGTAAAACAGGGACGCGCGGAAAGGACTTCAATATGCGCTGGATTGCCTCCATGGTGGCCGAAGCGCACCGCATTCTGATGCGCGGCGGTGTGTTCATGTATCCGCGCGACTCAAAAGACCCCAGCAAGCCAGGTCGACTGCGGCTGCTGTACGAAGCCAATCCGATCGGCTTCATCATGGAACAGGCAGGCGGTAAAGCCAGTACCGGCCGTCAATCGATTACGGCCGTGCAACCGACCTCGTTGCATCAGCGCATCGGCCTGATCTTCGGTTCGCGCAATGAAGTCGAGCGCATTGAGGGCTATCATAATGCGCCGCAGAAGAGTGATGTACCGAATCCCGTGTCAGTGAAAAAATTCAACGCTTGACTACACAGACCGTTAAAGGAAATTTGCATGTCCCTCATATCGCTACGCCAACTGCTGGACCACGCTGCTGAACACCGCTATGGCCTACCGGCTTTCAACGTCAACAATCTGGAACAGATTCTCGCTATCATGCAGGCAGCAGATGCTTGCGACAGCCCGGTGATCCTGCAGGCCTCGGCCGGTGCGCGTAAATATGCCGGTGAAGCATTTTTACGCAAGATGGTGGAAGCGGCGGTGGAAGCCTATCCGCATATCCCGATCTGCATGCATCAGGACCATGGCGGTAGCCCGGCGGTATGTCAGGCTTCGATCCGTTCCGGGTTTTCCAGCGTGATGATGGACGGTTCGCTGATGGAAGATATGAAAACCCCTTCCTCCTACGATTACAACGTGGAAGTAACCCGTCAGGTGGTGGACTTCGCTCATTATATCGGCGTGTCGGTCGAGGGTGAACTGGGGTGTCTGGGTTCGCTCGAATCCGGTCAGGCGGGCGAGGAAGACGGCTCCGGTGCCGAGGGAATACTGTCGCACGACCAGTTACTAACCGATCCTGCCCAGGCAGCGGACTTCGTCAAGCGCACCGGTGTGGATGCGTTGGCGATTGCGATCGGTACCAGCCATGGTGCCTACAAGTTCAGCCGCAAGCCGACCGGCGACATTCTGGCGATTAGCCGTATCAAGGAAATCCATGCGCGCATTCCCAATACCCACCTGGTGATGCACGGCTCCTCTTCCGTGCCGCAGGAATGGCTGGAAATCATCCGCCAGTACGGCGGCGACATGAAGGAAACCTATGGTGTGCCGGTCGAAGAAATTCTGGAAGGTATCAAGCACGGTGTGCGCAAGGTCAATATCGACACCGATATTCGCCTGGCAATGAGCGGCGCAATGCGTCGCAGCGTGGCCCAGCATCCGTCCGAATTCGATCCGCGCAAGTTTTTCAAGGATGCCACGGCGGCAGCCAGGGAAATATGCCAAGTGCGTTTTGAAGCGTTCGGCTCAGCCGGGCAGGCGTCGAAGATCAAGATAACGCCGCTGGAACGGATGGCGCAGCGCTACGCCCAAGGAGACCGGTCGGGCAGGCTTGGATGATCACTCACCCAAGCGCCCAGAGCAATCCGCACCAAGAGTTCCATACCCCTTTATTGCGGAGAAAATCTGATGCCTTCGATCTCACAACTGCACGGCAACGTGCTGACCACCGAGGGCTGGATCGCCGGTGCAATCAGCTTCCACGAGCTGATAACAGGCATCAGCGGCGAAGCCCTGGACCTTGATCCGACTCACATCACGCATAGCGGTGACTATATCTTGCCCGGCTTTATCGATCTGCATGTTCATGGCGGCGGCGGTCAGGACGTCATGGATGCCGGCGAAGCGGTGCATGTGATCGCAAAGATGCAGGCACGGCATGGCACTACCAGCATGCTGGCGACCACCATGACAGCGCCAGTTGCTGATCTCGAAGCAGCGTTGAGTGCCATCGGCCGCGCCAGCCGCGTGCGTCGCAGCGGCAGCGCGCGCGTGCTGGGCGCACATCTTGAAGGTCCGTACATCAACCCAGGCAAGCTTGGCGCCCAGCCTGACTTTGCGGTGGAGGCAACACTCGAACAGGTCGACTGGCTGCGCAGCTTCGCACCGCTGAAACTGATTACGATAGCGCCGGAAGTGGACGGCCACCTGGAACTTGTCAAGACCCTGAGTGCCAGTGGCATGCGGGTGCAGATCGGTCACACGCTCGGCACCTATGAGGATGGCGTCGCGGCGCTCAACAATGGTGCAGCCGGGTTTTCGCATCTGTTCAATGCCATGAGTTCCTTCCATCACCGCGCACCAGGCATGGCGGGCGCCGCCTTGGCGCATGCCGAATATGCCGAACTGATTCCCGACCTGCTGCACGTTCATCCCGGCGCCATCAAAACGGCATTGCGTGCCATTCCACGCTTGTATTGCGTGACCGATTCAACCGCAGCGTCGGGCATGCCGGACGGCGAATACATGCTGGGACGACAAGTCGTCCACAAATGCATGGGTGGTGTGCGCCGCGCCGACGGCACCTTGGCCGGCAGTACGCTGACCATGGATCAGGCCTTGCGCAATCTGGTGTCGCTCGGGATTGAGCTGGCTGAAGCCTCGCTGCGCACGTCGACTTATCCGGCCGATTATCTTGGCGTCACAGAACGCGGCCGTCTGAAAACCGGCTGTTATGCCGACATTCTGGTGTTTGATCGCCAGCTAAACCTCAAAGCGGTGTACATAGAGGGAGAACAGATTGACCTCGAGCTCAGTCATGCTTAAGGTGACCTTCAAAAACGGATTTGATGGAAATCAGCGATAAGGCGGAGCGGATCCTTTTCTACTAGCGGCGGCCAAAAATTTTTTCTTCAAACTAGAAATATCTGATTAAATCCCTTCAGCGCGACTCATCAGATCAGCGACCCAGTCAACCAGCACCCGCACACGACGGGATAACTGCCGGTGATGCGGATACAGGATAGAGACGGGCATTGGCGCGGGTCGGAAACTGGCAAGAACCTCTTCCAAAATTCCCGCTGCCAGTTGACTTTCAATGTGATAGCGCGGAACTTGGATCAGACCGAGACCGCCTTCGCAGCAACGTATGTAAGCATCGGCACTATTCACTGCAACTTTCCCTTTTAGCATCAAGCTCTGCTCCACCCCATCGACCAAAAAATCGAAAGGCAGGATCTTGCCGCTAACCGATGAAAAGAAATTCACGGCAAGGTGTTCGTTCAAGGCGGCAATCGAATCCGGGGTGCCGAAGCGTTCCAGATAGTCGGTGCTGCCGCAGGTAACCTGCGGCAGCACCGCAATTTTTCGGGCGACCAGACTGGAGTCGCGCAATTCACCTACACGCAAGGCGCAGTCGATGCCTTCGCGAACGAGATCGACGAGGCGGTCGCCCATGCCGATTTCAAGTTCGATATCCGGATACAGCGTCAGAAATTGCGGCAAATGCGGCAGCACAAAATGCATGGCCAGGCTGCCGTGCATATCGACGCGCAACTTCCCCTTGGGATTTGATGCGCTGGCGTCGAAGGCCGTCTCCGTTTCCTCCAGATCTGCTATGAGTTGAATGCAACGGGCGTAATAAGCGTTGCCATCCAGCGTTGCCCTGACATGGCGGGTAGTACGTTGCAGCAGGCGCACGCCTAAGCGCGCTTCCATCTGCTGGATCGTGTATGTCACGGTCGCCCGCGGCATCTGTAAATCATTGGCCGCCTTAGTGAAACTGCCTAGCTCCACGATGCGGGTAAAGAGGCGCATTGCATCAAAACGGTCCATGTATGTCCACTCCTGATTGTTGATGCTGGCTGAATAATGATGGCAATCTAAGCATATTTATCCAAATCATTCCAGCTGCGAGAATGCATCCACTGACTCGCCGCCAAACAACAAAGGCACGTTAGCCCAACTGACCTTTAATCCATTTTCTTAGGAATTCATCATGCAACAGTCCTCATCCCAACAAGTCGCCATCGTCACCGGCGCATCCCGTGGCATCGGCGCTGCCATCGCCGCACAACTCAGCAGTGACGGTTACGCCATCGTCGTTAATTACAGCGGCAACGCGGTGGAAGCGCAAAAAGTCGTGGACCGGATCGTGTCAGCCCAGGGGCAAGCCATCGCAGTGCAGGCCGATGTCGCCGATCCTGTTGCAGTCGAGGCGATGTTCGACCAGGCGATACAGGCGTTCGGCCGGGTCGACGTTCTTGTCAACAATGCTGGAATCATGCCGCCAAATCTGCCCATGTTGGCAGACACCGATGACAGCACCTTTGATCGCCTGATCGCCGTCAATCTCAAGGGCAGCTTTAACACCCTGCGTGCAGCGGCCAATCGCCTGCAGGCAGGTGGACGCATCGTCAACTTTTCCACAAGTGTGATCGGCTTGGCACTTCCCGGCTACGCGGTGTACGCCGCGACCAAGGGTGCAATCGAGGTAATGACCAACATCATGGCCAAGGAATTGCGCGGCAAACAGATCACCGTCAACGCCGTCGCTCCGGGACCGACAGCGACCGACTTGTTCCTCAACGGCAAAAGCCCTGAAGTCATCGAACGCTTGTCTAAGGCCGCGCCGCTGGAACGCTTGGGCACTCCTGAAGATATCGCCAAAGCGGTCAGCTTTTTGGTGGGACCTGCCAGCGCCTGGGTCAATGGGCAGACCTTGCGTGCCAACGGCGGCCTGGTTTAATCGGACGCGTCCAGACCCCGCATCAATTCATCGAAAGGAATCATCATGAAAAAATCAGTCATCCTGGTCACAGGCGCCTCGGCCGGAATCGGCAACCTGACTGCACGTTCCCTAGCGCAGGCCGGACATTCCGTGTACGCAAGCATGCGCGATATCAATGGCAAGAACGCGCCTAAGGTGCGTGACCTGCAGGACTGGAGCTTTGCCCAGGGATTTGATCTGCGCGCGGTGGAACTGGACGTGTTATCGCAGAGCTCGGCCGATGCAGCAGCCGAGAAGATTATTTCCGAGCGAGGACACATTGACGTCGTCGTTCACAACGCCGGCCATTTGGTGGTCGGACCGACGGAAGCGTTCAGCCCTGAAGAAATGATCCAGGTATTCGATACCAATGTGCTTGGCGCCCAGCGTGTCAATCGCGCCGTGCTGCCGCAGATGCGGGAGCAGCAATCGGGCTTGCTGCTGTGGGTCAGCAGCACGACCACCCGCGGTGGCTTTCCGCCGTTCATCGGACCATACGCAGCGGCCAAGGCGGGAATGGATTCGTTGGCAGTCACACAGTCTTACGAACTGGCTCGCTTCGGTATAGAAACGTCGATCATCGTTCCAGGGGCATTCACGCGTGGCACCGATCATTTCCCCAACGCTGGCAAGCCAGCCGACCAGAAAACGGCTGCAGCCTATGCACGTTACAACGGTCTAATGGACCAGATTGGGGCGCGCCTGGCGGCGATGTCGCCGGAACATGCAGATCCGCTGGCGGTGGCCGAAGAAATGACCCGCATCGTCAACCTGCCGGCTGGCGAACGGCCGTTCCGTTCGGTAATTGACTTTATCGACGATGGCGCTGGCGCAGTCACAGAAGTCGCCGAACGGGTGCGTGAAGAATTCGCGCGACGCATCGGTATCGCAGATTTGTTGCATCCATCCACCATCGCTTAGCCCGGACAGATCATCCGCCATCGGATCAACAATGGCGGATGGTGCGGATCAGCAATCAGGGAGAGTGCCGTGCCGAAATATTTTTTTATTTTTCCGTCATCGCTGGAGCAACGCTATCGATCTGCGTGCGTGCCGATGCGCGGAGCGTGATATGCACAGCGTCAAAGTGATCTTAGGCGGACTTGCGTTGTGGGGCGCCTTGTTTGCAGGCCGGGCTTGGTTGGCGCCACGCATCAGCGGCAGCGCGTTATTCGTCGTTTTTAGTGTTATCTGGTTTTGCGCCAGCGCGATCAATCTGTCGATCGGAATGGAGCGTGCCAGATATTCACTTCAAGAACTCTAAGCCGTTTATCTGGACCGCCAACGCTAAGGGATTTTACGCCGGGATGTTAGCTTCATAATTGACCGCAAAATCCTCCGGAGGATCTGGTGCCCAAAGATAAAAGGCATTTTCAGGCGTATGCACCTTCGCTTCCCATTCCATCGTATTGGGAACGTAGTCCATATCACAAGAATATTCTGCGTAGCTATTCCAGGGGTCACGTACATAATGGAAAAAATTTGATCCCAATACGTGCCGTCCCAGGCCCCATCCGGCTTTATATCCTTGGGCCGCCATCTGCATGGCGCCAAGACCGACATCCTGAATCGATCCTACGTCCCAGGACGAGTGATGCAGGCCACGACCACGACCTTGAGCAAAGGCAACCAGGTGGTGATCGCTGCCGTGTGCGCCATGCAGAAATGCCACCGTACCTGCGTTATCGGAAAGCCGCAATCCCAGTATATCGACGTAAAAACTTAGCGAACGCGGCATGTCCGAGGCGAACAATAAGATGTGCGACAGGTGCCGCGGCCGAACTGCGCTCACCCGCTCTCGCTCCTGTACACCGCGAACGCCGGGCGGCGTGGCAAGATTGATGACTGCCGCTTTGGCGTCTGGCGAGCACTTCTTTGCCACTTTCAGTTGCAGCAGGGTTCCTTCATTATCCCGGATCCACAGACCGCCTCGATCATGGTCGGTGGGCGGATCCACCAAAGCAACGCCTGTAACGGCGAGCCGTTCGCAAAAGGCGTCAAAGTCTTCCTCATATACGCCGAAAGACAGGTATTGCAATTTCTTGGACGGTCCTCGTCGGAGGATTGCCCACCTATGGGGGTGCCCATGCGTGTACAGGTGCAGCTCCCCGTCTTCGCGGAGAACGTTCAGACCGAAGGTGGAATAAAAATGATGTGCGATTTCCAGGTCAGGCACTGTCATGCAGAAATGGTCTAGCGAATGCACGCCTAGTCGATCTGTACGCCGTCTCACGCTGTGGTTAGCTGTTGTCATGTTCATATCGCTGTCTGGCGTCGCGCTTCTGTCATTCGTCGGCGACCGGATTGCGCAAAATACCCAAACCCTCGATTTCCACTTCGCAGATGTCTCCTGCTTTCATAAACAGCGGCGGCTTGCGTGCGGCGCCGACGCCCGACGGTGTGCCAGTGACAATGATATCTCCGGGCGTCAAAGTAAAGGCTTGACTCAGTAGTGAAATCAACGTGGCGACGTCAAATACGAGGTCGTCGGTAGACGCTTCCTGGACGATAGCGCCATTCAAGCGGGTTTGAAGCCGCAAACCGCGTGCGCCGGGCGGCAGTTCATCCGCCGTGACGAAACAGGGGCCGAAGGCGCCGGTACCGTCGAAGTTTTTGCCAACGGTCCATTGCGGCGTCATGTGCTGGAAATCGCGTATCGAGCCATCATTGAACAGGGAGTAGCCGGCCACGTGCTCAAGCGCGGCGTCCTTCAAAATGTGCCGGCCTTTCTTGCCGATGACGGCGACCAATTCGCCTTCGTAGTCAAACTGGATCGAGTTGCGCGGGCGAATCAAGGGTGCGTTATGACCTATCAAGCTTGAGTTGAAACGGCCGAAGATCGTTGGATACTTCGGTACATCGTATCCGCTTTCCTTGGAATGGTCGACGTAATTAAGGCCGACGCAAAGTATCTTTTCCGCTGCAAGAAAGGGTGGCAAATAATCGGCATCTTGAATATTCACCAAGGCACCATCCTGCAATATCCGACCGGCATCCTTCAATGCGGCCGCGCCATCCCGTATCAGCGTGTCGAGCGTACCCGGGAACTTGGAATCTCCGACGAAGTAACCGCGTGCTTCACCGGAGGAATTAACGACGGCCAGCCCGTCTTTGCCGTTTAAATTGAAAGAAATAAAGCGCACGTGGACACCTTTCTGATTTGTTGATAAGAAAAATATATATATATTAAACTATAATGTGAATCAAAATGTTGAGTCAAGTAAAATATATATTTTGTGCTAGACTTGTAGTGTCTTAAGAATGTGCGAGAGTATGAAATGAATGGACTGAGTGGGCAGGGGAGTTTGACTCAAGTGGCGTACGAGCGATTGCGAGCTGACGTTCTATCTTGCAAGTTCAAGCCGGGAGAGCAACTCAAAACAAAGGACTTGTGCGAAGGTCTGGGTGTTAGCCTGGGTGCTGTGCGTGAGGCTTTATCGCGTCTTACTGCGGAGGGGCTGGTAATTGCCGAGCCGCAGAGAGGATTTCGGGTCGCGCCGATCTCGATCGAAGAATTGCGTGACCTGACGCGTACCAGGATTCAGATCGAAACCATCTGCCTTGAGCGCGCAATGTCATGCGGCGATGTTAACTGGGAGGCTGACCTTGTGGCGGCCTATCACCTGCTCTCGCGGACCCCAGAGCGCATCAGTACCGATGGCGCGGTGCGCTTGAACGATGGGTGGTCCAACGTGCACACCCAATTCCATCAAAAGCTGATTGCCGCCTGCGACAGCCCCTGGCTTTTGCGAATTCGGTTACAGCTCTACCAGCAGACGGAGCGCTACCGGCAACTTTCAATACCTTTCCAGACGGTCAAGCGCGATACAAATCAGGAGCACTTCGACTTGATGAATGCTGCGGTGGCGCGCAACGTGCCGCGCGCTGCGCAACTGCTCGCCCAGCACATGGAAGTCACCATGAACATTGTGATTGCCGGTCTTTCGGCAATTGACGCCGGGTCTGACCATGAAGAGCCAAAGCGCAAACAAGATCCTTCCCTGGTTGCATAAACTCCACCGCCGCCGAGCGCCGACGCGCACCGGAATACGCTCGGCGCATTCCCCCCCCCCTGACTCAGAGGCTATCGCCTCGTCGATCCTTCCTTATCAAGCCGCCCGGCTTCTGCGAGTTATCTTCCCTCAACCTGGTAGATATACATATTTGACTTTCCTAAAATTTGTATGGAGCCCATTTTTTCCTATTGGCAACCTCGGTGCGAACCTATTTCAGATCTTACCTAGCAAAATAAAATATATATTTTTATTGAATTAGTATTTAATGGGTGCTAAAGTTCATCTCAGATAAGGAGTGCCATGCGTGCTCGGCGGCGAAGACCGTAAAACCCTTTTCTACTGTATGCAGAGCTAGACGATAGCGACAAGTCGACTATTCGACGCCACGGATTTATTCGCAGCATGAGGGTAGCCACCGCAGGCATGGGCGTGCCCTGATTGTCCCTTTCGGTACGACGGTAATTTGATGATGAGAGAGCGGTATGGCGATGAACATAGGTTCTCGCTCGCCTGTCGATTCAAGCAACTTCTGTAAATAACCATTTTTTGAACATAGGAGAAAACGATGATACGAATTTTGAAAAGCAGCAAGCCAGTCGAGGCAAAGGCGGAAATTGCAACGCAAGTGCGTTCAACCGTCGAGGGCATCATCAAGGAAATTTCAGAGCGCGGCGATGCGGCGGTTCGGGAGTACTCACAAAAATTCGACAAATGGGCGCCAAACGTATTCCGCCTCTCGGACGCGCAAATCCAGCAATGCATGTCCGAGCTATCGGAACAAAACCTGATTGACATCCGGTTCGCGCAGGCACAGATTCGCCGCTTCGCCGAAATTCAGATGCTGGGCTTGCGCGACGTCGAGGTAGAAACCTTGCCCGGTGTGATTCTCGGCCATAAAAACATTCCAGTGAGCTCTGTCGGCTGTTATATCCCCGGTGGCAAGTATCCATTGGTCGCCTCCGCCCACATGAGCGTCCTGACCGCCAAAGTCGCGGGCGTAAAACGTGTGGTGGCGGTCGCGCCGCCATTCGACGGCAAACCCAATGCCGCAATCGTCGCTGCGATGCATCTGGCCGGTGCCGATGAAATCTATTGCCTGGGGGGCGTGCAAGCGGTCGCCGCAATGGCGCTGGGGACTGAGCAGATCGGCGCGGTCGACATGATCGTCGGTCCCGGCAATGCGTTTGTTGCCGAAGCCAAACGTCAACTATTCGGCAAGATCGGTATCGACTTGCTCGCAGGCCCGACCGAAACCCTGATAATCGCCGACGAAACCTGCGATGCTGAACTGGCGGTGGCCGACCTCTTGGGCCAGGCGGAACACGGTACGAATTCACCGTCCATCCTGCTCACAACCTGCGCAAAACTCGCGGCAGAGGTCCCCGCCGAAATCGAGCGCCAGCTCGCTAAACTATCCACGGCAGCGGTGGCGCGCGTGGCATGGCAAGACTATGGCGAAATCATCCTGTGCGACAGCGTCGATGAGATGGTGCAGGAAGCCGACCGTCTTGCATTTGAACACGTGCAGGTGATGACCGCCGACCCGGATTACTTTCTCCATAACCTGACCAACTTTGGCGGGCTCTTTCTCGGCCAGCGCACCAATGTGTCGTTCGGTGACAAGGTGATCGGCACCAACCACACGCTGCCCACCATGAAGTCTGCGCGCTTTACCGGTGGCCTGTGGGTCGGAAAATTCATCAAGACCTGCACCTATCAACGTGTTGTGACCGATGAGGCGTCCGCGCTCATCGGCGAATACTGCTCGCGCCTGTGCGCGCTGGAAGGCTTTGCCGGCCACCAGGAACAGGCTGATATCCGGGTACGGCGTTACGGAAAGCCCAACACTGCGGTTTGCGCGGAGTAAACCAGGTCATGAACCGCGATTTATCACTTCAAGGAAAAGTAGCCGTCGTCACTGGCGCGTCCGGTGGCCTGGGCTCCGCCATCTGTCATACCTTGGCGGCTCAGGGTTGCACCGTTGCGGCTGGCTACAACAGCTCAGGACAAGCAGCCGACAAACTGGTGAACGAACTCGGTGGCCACCCGCATCTCGCGGTGCATATGCCGGTGACGGATGGACCGGCGTTGTCGGCCGCAGCGGCGGCAATAGACACGAAGCTAGGCCGTGTCGACATCCTCGTCAATTGTGCCGGCACTACGCGCTTCGTAGAGCATGCCGATCTGGATGCACTGGATGACCGCCTCATCGACGAGATTCTGGCAACCAACGTCCGTGGGCCGTTTGCGGTGATACGAGCGTTCAAGCGTTTGCTGGCAGCCAAGGGTGACGGGCTTGTTGTGAATATTTCGTCGATAGCGGCGCGTACGGCGATGGGTAGCAACGTCATCTACTGCGCGTCCAAAGCCGCCATCGACAACATGACGATGTCGCTGGCGCGCGCGCTCGGCCCTTCGATCCGCGTGGTGTCGGTCTCGCCCGGCTTGATCGACACCGAATTCGTCAAGTCGCTGGATCAGGAGTGGCGCGACCAGCAAGTCGCTCTCGCCGTCCTGGGACGCCTCGCGTCGCCGGTAGAAGTGGCGGATGCAGTCGTTGCCGCAGCGAGCCATCTCAAGTTTTCCACCGGCATCATTATTCCCGTAGATGGAGGGCGATCGCTGAAATAACCGTTTGCCAACCTACCTCATTAACACTGATCCATTCATGCAGTTAAACATTTAGCAGGAAATTGATGATGACAAGAATATCTAAGGAATTATCCGAACAGCTTTTTACTGAAGCCAGAAGTCAAAACGGATGGTCGAAGAAACCGGTCGGCGACGCAATATTGACCGAGCTTTATGATTTGATGAAATTTGGTCCCACGAGCATGAATTGCAGTCCGGCGCGGATTATCTTTTTGAGAAGTGCGGAAGCAAAATCCCGTCTAGCTGCGGCAGTTTCGCCGGGTAATATCGATAAAGTGAACAGTGCACCCGTGTGCGCCATCATTGGATACGATACAAAATTCTTCGGTCAGCTTCCATATCTGTTTCCGCATAATCCGAATGCAAGCAATCTCTTCAAAGACAATGACGTATTGTCGGAGGCGACCGCATTCAGAAATAGCAGTTTGCAGGGCGCGTATTTGATGATCGCCGCCAGGGCTTTGGAACTGGATTGCGGGCCAATGTCCGGATTTGACGCAAGCAAGGTCAATCAGGCATTTTTTCCGGATGGCGTCGTGAAAGCCAATTTTATTTGCGGTCTTGGCTATGGCGATAGCGCAAAAATATTTCCTCGAAATCCTCGATTGACGTTCGAACAGGCTTGTTCATTGCTGTAAACGAACAGGTTCGAATTTTTGCCATAACTATTTTTACTCCCTGATTTCCGGCCGGTCCCGGGAACAAATCAATCTGAAATTTTTAAAAGATCCAATGGGATCTGGGGACTTTTATACCCAAAATTATGTGACTCGCGTCGTCCGAATCAAGAAATCGAGCTTTCCAGACTCGAAAAAATGGCTAACGCCATATTATTTACTTAGGAGATGAAATGAAAAAATCTGTTTTGAAAACCTCGCAATTCGGCGCTGCAACGATACTCGCTTGCGCCTGTGTTAGCCAGGTGCAAGCGCAAACCAACGTTACGCTATATGGTCGTGTCGACGCCGGCGTGGATTTTCAGACTAATGTCCGAAAGCCGGATGGCTCAACTGGAAATCTTTTGCGCGCTGCTGGTAACCAGTGGGGGACCAGCTGGTTCGGCTTCAAGGGAAGCGAGGACCTTGGCGGCGGTTTGCAAGCGTTTTTCTTACTGGAATCCGGCTTCGACAGCAGTAAGGGGACGACCAATGGTCCGGCGCTTTTCAATCGTCGATCCTACGTTGGCTTGGGTAGTCCAACCTGGGGATCCGTGAAAATTGGAAGCAATAAGTTTCTCGACAGCGGGGCCTTCTATAGCCTCGACCCGGGCGGCCAACAATTCATTGGGACACCGACCCTGGTGCGGGGGCGTAGCTGGCTGGCGACGACCAACATGATCGAATATCAAACGCCCGACTGGAACGGATTTAATGCTGCGGCTCAGATCAGCCTGGGCGAGCAGGCCGGATCAACCACAGCATTGCGAAAAGACGCGGTGTCGCTTGTTTATGCGACGCCATCCATGGAAGTGCGTGCAGTCTACGACGTTGTGCGCAACATAGATGGCAAATACGTCAGCATTTTCGAAACATCCAAAGAATTGATGTTGGGCGGAACTTTGACTTTGGATAAGCTCAAACTATTCGCGGGCTACCAAAACTTGCGTTCGCCACAAGCTGTTGCCGGCGCTACCAACAAGGCCAACCATTACTGGGTTGGTGCAAACTATCTGGTAACTCCCGCGCTAAAGCTCATCGGCGGCGTTTTCCGGGTTACAACCAATAGCGGCGGTGCAGGAAACGCAAATTTGTTCATGACTGGCTTGAACTACAGTCTGTCGAAGCGGACGTTGCTATATACAACGGTAGGTCAGGTACGGAATAGCGCGACCGCCAATTTTTCAGTTGAAGCATCGGGCAATAACCCGCTTCCAGGCGAGAAACAGATAGGTGGGTATTTGGGAATCAGTCATTCGTTCTGAAGCCAATCCTGACAGGTAAATCCATGAAAGACGGATACGTATACTATTATTTAATACGTTATCCGAACGGCATAATTCATGACCTCAATATCCATGAGGTTAATTAGAAACATTGGGTTGAGCACTGATCGATGCCGTACGAATGCATGGTTCGGATGACAACCGTAAGGAATAACATGAAATCTCTTAAATGGCGGGTCTTGATCGGTTGTTTCGTCAGCTATATGTTCGATTCGATGGAAATCATCGTTCTTACAATCGCGATGCCCATCTTGATGAATTCAATAAAAATGTCCCCTTCCGAGGCGGGCTTGCTGGTGACAGCTACCCTGATTGGAATTGGAGCCAGCAGCGTCGTGCTTGGTTCATATTCGGACAATTTCGGGCGGCGCAAGTCCTTGCTTCTTTCCATCATCATTTTTGGGGGCTTTACTGCTGCAATCGCAGTGACAAATGCATGGTGGCAGATACTTGTATTGCGATTCCTGGCGGGCTTGGGTCTGGGCGGGCTGTGGGCCATCGCTTCAACGTATGTAGCTGAGACTTGGCCGGCAGCCCAGCGCGGCCGGGCTGTTGCTTTTGTCCTGAGTTCGTTTCCAGTTGGCGGAGGTCTTGCGGCGTTGATCGCGGCCGCAGTCCTGCCCACGTACGGTTGGCGTGCCCTATTTCTGGTCTGTGGAGGCGCCGTCGCAACGGCCGTTGTTTACGTCTATTTTTGTGTCCCAGAATCGCCTGCATGGGAGGCGCGAAGTGTCCGTAGAGACAAGGCTACCGCGCAACAGTCGGTCTCGATGAGGGAGATTTTCGCGCCGGAGCTTCTCCGCCGAACGTTGCTTGGTACGATGGCCTCGACGTTCGCATTGACGGCATACTGGGGAGCAGCGACATGGTTGCCTACGTATTTAGTGCGAGAGAGAGGGCTTTCCGTTCACTCGATGGCTATGTTCATCACTCTTCTGAGTGTCGGCCAATTCATTGGTTATCACGTGTTTGGCTATATCGCAGACGCGATAGGAAAGAAGCGCGCCATTATTCTTTCGTTTGTTGGAACGACAATCACGCTGCCAATCTATGCGGTGACGACTGACCATGTCACCCTCTTCTGGTTAGGTCCCGTCTATTCGTTCTTTATCGCCTTCGCTGGCCTTTTCGGATCATATTTTTCTGAGCTCTTCCCGACAAGGATTCGAACGACAGGGGCTGGATTTTGCTTCAACACTGGCCGGGGAATATCGGCATTCTCGCCATTTCTGCTAGGGGGAATTGCCACTGCCTACGGTCTTTCTTTTGGGATTGCGTTATGTGCAGTGTTCTATTGTTTAGCGGGTGTCGCTACGATGCTGCTGCCAGACACTGAGCCAACCTCGAAGAAAATCGATGCTTCAAACGGATTGATGGAAGTAAAGAGTTGAGCCTACTCAAGGCTACGGAGCATCGGTCACGCTGCCGCTACCCACTCAGCACGGTTTTGTCGCGATAAGACGATGGAGGCGGCTAGACGCTCGCCGACTGCAGTTGGTTAGAAAGCGAGGGAATAGAACTGGGACGCTGCGGACGAGACTTCGCCTTCGGGGCAGCTGAGCTGCCCCTTTTTGATCATGTGCATCGTCTCAATACCGTCCAGGATGATGCGCGCGCAGCGAAAAACTTTGAATCCCAACATCGGCCCAGAGTGTGTGAAAACGCGATGCTCTTAGGGGATTGCATTTTCACCATTTTTTTGGCCATCTGTGTAAACGAAGTTATTCCCGAAACGTTATTTGGCTATCTCATCCAACGGCGGGGTAGCTAGATGAAGCGCTTTATCCAAGGAGAGCATCGCACGCAAGGCACGCTGTTCCCCGAGCATTTGGATGACTACATCACCGAACACAATCCAGTGCGCGTCGTCGATGTGTTCGTCGACGAACTGGACCTGGCCATGCTCGGATTTGGTGGCGTCGTTCCCGCGGAAACTGGCCGGCCTTCGTATCATCCCGCCATGCTCTTGAAGATTTACATCTACGGCTATCTCAACCGCATCCAGTCCAGTCGACGTCTTGAACGGGAAGCGCAACGTAACGTTGAACTGATGTGGCTGACCGGTCGATTGGCACCCGACTTCAAGACGATTGCCGACTTTCGTAAAGACAATGGCAAGGCGATTCGTAATGTGTCTCGCGAGTTTGTGGTGCTATGCAAGAATCTTGATCTGTTCTCCGACGCGCTCGTCACCATCGACGGTAGTAAGTTCAAGGCAGTCAACAACCGCGACCGGAACTTCACCAAAGAGAAAATGCAACGGCGGATGAAAGAGATTGAAAACAGCATCAATCAATATCTCACGGCCCTCGACACCGCCGACCGTCAAGAACCCGACGTAGCGCAATTGAGAACAGTACGCTTGCAAGACAAGATTGCCGCCCTCAAGAAACAAATGCAGGTACTCAAGGAAATCGAGGTCCAGCTCAAGGATGCGCCAGATGGACAGATTTCCCTGACCGACCCTGATTCCCGCTCCATGAAGACGCGCGGAACCGGGATGGTTGGCTACAACGTTCAAACGGCAGTCGATGCGAAACGTTTCTGGTGAGTTGGGCGACAGCATCATCGCTGGGTGCAAAGCAGAGAATACGACAATGCATTTCAGTACGCACGAAGTTCGGATCGTTATGCGGCACTGTCACATTGTTGTATTGCAATTCGCAATAATTTGTCGTACTGTTATTTGGCGAAAATAAATTACATAAGAGCGCACGGAGATCATGATAATTTTTGACAAAACGGATTCAGGCCGTGAAGAAATAAGAACCCGTAGCCAGAAACTGGCATCGCGTTTGCGTACACTACTATTGCTGGTTGACGGAAAAAATAGTGGCGACGCGTTATTAAAGAAAGGGGCCGGTCTCGGTCTTGGTCAAGAACATCTGGATGAACTGATGCATGCAGGTCTGATACGGATCTGTTCTGACCTTGCCACCACTTTGGCAGCACCACCGCCGCCTTCCTCTGAAAATAACGTAAGCGCGAAATTAACCCCACCTTCCCATTCCGATGTTAGGGAGCCAGAAATCTTGATACCTTTCAGCCTCTTTTGAATAATGAGTGGGTTCGGCAGGCAGGCCAAGGGCGCAGCCCGGCGAAGCGAACTCTTGATGCAACTGCCGAATCCAATATGCTTGGGCTGGCTATTAGGTGTCTCTCTTACTCGGCGCAAAGACCGATATTAACGTCGCAGGAAAGTCCAGGTGCAGGTGTTTTCGCAGATGACGCTACGGCTACCAGCGCGTCGCGACATACGGTCCATGGTTTTGCCCACCGATAATCAGGTTGCCAATTTCGAATTGCGGTACGCTACTGACTCCATGAAACTGTGCCTCTTTTTCGGCGTCGATTAATTCCTACAGGCCTTCGTTAATGTCTAGGTAGGCTTCTGCCTGCTTTTTATCGATCCCAATCTGTTCGATGATAGCGAACAGTACCGCCTTGTCGCCGATGTCCTTTCCATTTTCAAAGTACGCATGAAATACGTTGTTCACGTAATCGTTGGCGCGACCATAGTGCTTTGCCAGTTCAGTCAAGCGATGCGCAAGGCGGGTATTGGGTGCACGTGTAATCTTTGAATAATCGAACGCCAAGCCATCCTGGGAGCCAACTTCCTCCACCTGCGCATCCATGAGTTTCGAGCGCTCCCAGCCGTACTTTCCTGAGCGATACTCTTTGCGATCTTTTCCGTCAGCAGGCATATCTGGATTGAGCTCGTAGGACCGCCACTTTATTTCAGTCGCGATCTGATCGCCCAAGTCTTGAATTGCTTTAAATAGCCGAATCTCACCGATATAGGACCAAGGTCAGTCAGAGGAAATCGGAATATGGCAAAGTGCTTCAATTGTTTTACAAAAAACGCAAAGGTAAATGAGTGGACCATTTCGCAGCAATGAAAACGTTTGTCTAAGTCGGGCTTCAATATAAATAATCAATAGCAGGAGCACATGTTCAGACCTGATGGCATCCACGGGCCGCTGCAAGACATGTTGAAGCATCTCCTGCAAGGAACCCTGGCCTACACCGGGCTGCAAGTGCATCCGCCGTTCATCGGCTGGCATGTGCCCTATGTCTCCAATGAAGACCGGCTGGCGATTCTGGCGGCTTGGCGCAGGCGAATCCAGTCGCTCAATAACGAGACCCTTCTTTCTTTTTCCCGTCTCGATGACTTCACACACGATCTTTATCCCTTAACGATCAAAACATAGCACGCCCAAAGGGTGGCCTGGAGACAAACAATGAATCTAAAAAACCTCAAACCGGACGATAAGTACACGCTCCTCGTTGGTGGCGGGCGACAGATTGCCCAATACTGAATTCAATCGCTCGGTGTTGTAGAAGCCGACAAAGTACGCAGTAATGTCTTTCCTGGCCTCGGCGTGGTTGGCATACTGGCTCTGGCAGACGCGCTCCATCTTGAGATTTAAGAAGAAGCGTTCCGCGACGGCATTGACGCTCCTATGCCAAGAAATTTTCGATGCATCTGATAGATCAGCCCGAATGAGCGGGTACAGTTCTCAAATAATGTAGCGCTTCAAACAGCGATGAATTTCTTTGGCTGATAGCCCTTCGGCGGTACGGCGGGCGACACCCCAGCGACCTGGCCGTAACCCGAAGACTGGGGAAGAGATCTCCATTGCTGCGCGTCGTGTTGTTACCTTCCAACCCAGTCAAAAGCCCAAATGCATGGTCAAGGATGATTATCCGGAATCGACATAAAAACGGCGCTTGACTGCGTCTTGGCCAGTGCGCGAGAAGGTCAACGAAACGCCAGTTCGTTTGCCGCAAGCGTGCACGAATGCAACGAAAGTTGACCTAAAAATTATCCGCTTCCAGCTCGTTCGATGGCGTGACCATCACGACCGATACCGACGGCGTCGGGCAGCGCATTGAAGGCCCACGGGCCATCTTCGGCGCTGGCGCCCCGTGTGCAATTGTCGTGAGTGTTTCGATATCGGGACGATCGGCGCCGGAAAGAATCGCGCAAAACGCATCCGTTATCGGTTCAAAATCAACCTCGGCACAGCATCATCGGCCGCGAACAAAAACGCATTCTGGCCGTACCGGATCGCAATCGCCTGGGCGGTTTCAAAATCGATTCCTAAAACGAGTGCGCTTACTTCTTTCGGCCACGCACCACCGCCATCGCAGCCGTAACCACTCAGAAACGTCAATCCGAGCTCGGCCAGCTTGGCTTCGAGCGCATGTTGTGCGGTCGCGTTTTCCGCATCCGTAACGATGTTCGATAGCGGGTTGTGAGCGGTTAAAAACGCCGACGAAAATGTGTTGTTGCGGCGATACAGCGACATCAGTTCTGGCGAGTATTCGCCGGGATGCAGTGTGAAGTTCGCGTGGGGGCCTGCGACTTGGTATCGGGCGTCGGCATAAGCTTTAGCCAATTCTGAAGAGATTGCGGTGGGGTTGTTCATGGCTTTTTTCATGTCATTCTCTTCCATGGTGTACACGTGTCCATCTATTTCGTTAGTGCACACGATCCTCGCATGATAAAGAACATTGGCCTGCGCCGTGTATCAAAGTGCGGTGGGCGCATTTGGTTTGCGGCATAGGTTCAGCCGGTGTTCGCGTGAAGCTGGTCGAAGAGATCACCAGTAAAGGCCCGATCTGCTCGAATGCGGTTCCGGTGACGCCGATGATCAATGCGCCGATCAACGCCTTCAATTCCCAATCACCGAAATGATTATACGAAATTTGAATAAATATTATTCGCTTAATTCTATTTTCAAATAATCCTAAATCGGTATCATCTCATAAAAATCTGTTTTAAATAAAATGATCGACGAACAAAAGAATCACAAATACAGGGTGATATTTCGGAGACAAGAATCACGGTCCATTTGGAAACATTGTCTTGCCGTGCAATATCAGCGATGTATTTACGACTCTCTGACAAGCTCAGGCTGGTAAGGTCTTCATTGTTGGCAACGCACGCGTCTCCCAAATTTTTGCGCAACCTGCGACCATTTGCTGGACAGATCTTTAACGCGGCTCCCGCTGCATGCTCTCGACCGTTTCGGATTTCGTTCTTAGTATGAATACTGAAACGTGATTTGGCACGATCTTCAACAACTTTGTTTCGCGTCGAATCGTCGAGGCATTGTCTGCATAGATGCCTATTTATAAAAATATCGCCAAGGCGCCATCGTCAAGGCTACACATTAGGAGAAATTATGTTTCCGCTGAATCAATGGTATGTAGCAGGTTTTCTTTGGGAGCTAGAAGACAAGCCCTTGGCTCGCACCTATCTGGGCCAGCCGGTTGTGTTGTTTCGCACCGAATCCGGCGAAGTTGCCGCTTTGGAGGATCGCTGCTGTCATCGCAACCTTCCACTTTCCTCCGGCATGCTGGATGAAGGCGGTATTCGTTGCGGCTACCATGGATTGTTATATGCGCCGAATGGTAAGTGCATCGAAATTCCGGGTCAGGCAAAAATTCCGGTCAAAGCGTGTGTGCGAGCTTATCGTGTCGAAATCAGAAACCAGATCATTTGGATCTGGATGGGTAAGAGCGACAGCACGGACACGATAACCGAACCCGTCGGCGCACCGCCGGAAGTGACCACTCATGAGGATCCCCGATATCAATTCAAAGGTGGGGTATTCCACTATGACGCACCCTATCAACTCATTCATGACAACCTGCTTGACCTAAGTCACGTCGGTTATGTGCATTCAAAGACAATCGGTGGCAACCCGAAGGCGCACATGGAAGCATCAAACGAAGTAACGAGCGATGCGGAAAGCGTTCGTGTGGTGCGTTTTTTAAAAGCGTCAGAACCGCCCGCCACTTATATTGCTGTTTGGCCATTCAAAGGCAAGGTTGATCGCTGGATGGAAATTGACTTTCACGTCAGTCATCTCAATATATTTACTGGCGCTGTCGATGTAGATACCGAATCGCTGGACGATCCACGACGTGGTGGGCTGCATATTCGAGGCTTTCACGGTGTTACGCCGGAGACCGCGACGACGAGCCATTACTTTTGGACGATAGCAAAATCATCTCATCCGGACAAGCCAGATAGTCTTGAAGCACTTTATCAACAGACGGCTATGACATTTCTAGAAGACAAAGCAATCATCGAAGCGCAGTACCGCAATATGTGCCGTTTCGGTGAAGGCCCCATGATCGACATCCACGTTGACGTAGGTCCCAACCGAGCTCGCCGTATCATCAAGGCTCGCGCCGAAGGCGACAAACAAGTCACTTAATCAGCCCGAGGGTGAGATGTAAAGAAGCCCAATGTATCCGGCTAAATTATTAGATTGTCTCGGAGAATGAGCATGGGCCAAAGAAAATTGGTTTCATCATCTTGTTCCTTGGCTTGAAGGAGATGCAAGAAATGACTGTTATTTTTACCACGGTGGCGAGTATTCGTGACGAAGCGATCGACATCAGATCTTTTGAACTACTTAGCATCGACGGTGCACCGTTACCCGAATTTTCACCTGGATCGCACATTGATGTATTTATCGGGGATGGTTTGATTCGACAATATTCATTGTGGAATTCGCCATCGGATAAGGTCTACCGAATAGCGGTAAAAAAAGAAGTTGCTTCAAGAGGTGGTTCGAAATCGATGCACGAAAAAATCCGTGTCGGAGACGTTCTGAAAATAAGTCCACCACGAAATAATTTTTTACTGAACGAGGGCGGCGGGCCGATTTTGCTCATCGCAGGTGGAATCGGGATTACGCCATTGCTTTCCATGGCGCATGACTTGCTAGAATCCGACCGGCAATTTGTTCTCCACTATTTCACAAGATCGGTCGAGCACACGGCGTTTCATGGGCACCTATCTATGTCCCCGTTTTTGGGCAAGGTTACGTTTCACCATGAGGGTAACGTCGATCAGGTGAAGGCTTCTTTATTCAGTCTGCTTAGACATCGAGCGACTGACGCTCAGCTTTATCTCTGCGGACCAAGACCGTTTATGAATACGGTTGAATCGGTCGCTGCGACAAGTTGGCCATCCGAGGCACTTCATCGTGAATATTTCGGCGCAGCGCCAAATGTGATATCGGGGTTCGAGAAAGATTTTGTTGTTTCCCTTGCTCGTTCGGGAGGGAGATATTCGGTTACGTCTGGCAAAAGTATAGTGCAAGCGCTTGCGGAGCAGGGAGTGGAAATCCCTACCAGTTGTGAGCAGGGGATCTGCGGTACATGTCTGATTAGTGTGCTGGCAGGGATACCAGAGCATCGAGATGCCTATATGACGGATGCAGAGAAGGCCAAGGGAGACAAGATTTGTCCATGCGTCTCGCGGGCACTGAGTGCGGAGTTGGTACTGGATTTGTAATCGTAGATGCCGGGATTTCGTAAAAATATTCTAAAACGTTCAAAACATCGGAGATGGCAATGCTAGAAAATCGCGGAATAATGTATTTAGGGCAGGGCAAAGTCGAAGTTCGTTCAATTCCTTTTCCAAAATTGGAAACCCCGCAAGGAAAGAAAATAGAGCACGGTGTGATTTTGAAAGTGGTTACAACCAATATTTGCGGTTCGGATCAGCACATGGTACGTGGCAGGACGACGGCGCCGGCGGGATTAATATTGGGGCACGAAATCACCGGTGAAGTCCTCGAAATTGGTAAGGATGTCGAGACTTTGAAAAAGGGAGACCTGGTGTCGGTACCGTTCAACGTCGCATGCGGACGCTGTCGTACTTGCAAGGAGCAACATACCGGTGTCTGTCTGAACGTAAATCCCTCACGCGCAGGTGGCGCGTACGGCTATGTAGATATGGGTGGGTGGATCGGTGGGCAGGCGGAATACGTCATGGTGCCGTACGCAGATTTTAATTTATTGCGATTCCCGGACAAGGATCAGGCAATGTCGAAGATCACGGATCTGACCTGTCTTTCCGATATTTTACCAACCGGTTTTCACGGCGCTGTCACTGCAGGTGTCGGACCTGGCACGACTGTCTATGTGGCCGGCGCTGGGCCCGTTGGTCTTGCTGCCGCCGCATCCGCTCGGCTATTGGGTGCTGCTGTTGTGATTGTTGGCGATATGAACCAGGCCCGCCTGGAGCATGCCCGCCATGTCGGATTCGAAGTCGTGGATCTATCACTGGAAACTACACTGGCGGATCAAATATTTACATTACTTGGCGATGCTGAAGTCGACTGCGCAATAGACTGCGTTGGATTCGAAGCGCGAGGACATGGTCAAGACGGCTCTCAAATAGAGGCGCCTGCGACCGTTCTAAATTCTCTGATGGAAATTACGCGCGCTGCCGGTCGCATAGGTATTCCAGGGCTGTATGTTACTGAGGATCCGGGAGCAAGCGACGCAGCAGCGAAGCGCGGCAGCCTGAGCATTCGTTTGGGTTTGGGATGGGCCAAGTCACATAGTTTGCATACCGGCCAAACGCCGGTCATGAAATATAACCGGCAATTGATGCAGGCGATTCTGTGGGACCGCATCCACATTGCTGATATCGTCGGTGTGCAAGTGATTTCGCTTGATCAGGGCCCCTCCGGCTATGAACAATTCGATGCAGGTGCACCAAAGAAATTCGTCATAGATCCGCATAATTACCTCTTGCCAAGACAACCATCTTCTAGAGCTCACTCAAGCTAGGAGCAACTAAGAAATTCAGTATGACTAGTTTTTGTACAGTAATGCGCTGGATGTAAGATTTTTCGCGGCAGCTCATAGAGCTACCGGAGAAAACATTTTGCAGTAACTGTTTCAAGATTTGCCTTAGCATGCACTGACCGAAGATGAAAATATGTAAGCAGTACATCTTGTCATTCGCTAATTAATGCATGACAAGATGTGCTTTGATAAATTTCGCATGCAGCAAGATCAGCCTCAATCTTGTCTGAGGTCGGCGGACAGCGCCTTGCGTAAGCTTAGTCCTTGAACATGTCCGCAACTATTCCTCGAAGCCAGATGTTGGCGCCATCCCTGTGATATTTTTTGTGCCAATGCTGCATCAGATCACATTTCGGCATTTCCAACGGTGGTTCGACTGCCCTGATGTCGGCAAAGCCAGCGAACATTTCACCGAGCGCGCGCGGAACCGTGGCTACGAGATCGCTTGATGCGATCAAAAATGGAATTGAGATGAAATTTGGTGTCGACAACACAATCCGACGCCGTATCTTTTTTTTGCTTAGCTGTTGCTCAAATAAGTCTTGGCTGCGACATTCCGCCTTGATCACCACGTGGTCTGCGTTCAGAAATTCTTCCATCGAAATGCGCTTTGACTTGACTGGATTTGTCCTGCTGAGCAGACAGATAAAATTATGGGAAAACAGCCGCTGCTGATAGAGGTTGCGGTTCTTGAGATCAGGAAAATAGCCGATCGCAAGATCGACCCTTCCCATTTCGAGCGCCATCGTTAAATCGGCGGGTGCCATTGTCACAGAACTAATAGTCGCGCCTGGAGCATCCCGGCGAAAGCTGCTTAAGATCTTAGGCAGAAAAGTCATTTCACCAACATCGGAAAGCGCAATCGAGAAATTTCTACTTGTGCTTGCTGGATTGAATTGTTCGCTGGATAGTACGTCGACATCAATTCGTTGCAAGATGTCACGCGTTGGACTGATCAGCGATAACGCGCGCGGCGTCGGTTCCATACCGTGGGCCGTACGCACGAACAAAGGATCTCCCAGCGCTGTACGTAATTTATTCAAAGCCACACTCACCGCGGGCTGACTCATGCCAAGCTTGCGCGATGCCGCGCTGACACCGCGTTCTTCAAAAATTGCGAGTGCCACCTGCAGCAGGTTTAGATCAAATTTCATTGTTTTCTCTCGAGCCTCGATTGGTGATACGACTATATGAAAATCGAATAAATATTATTATGATAATTCTATTTTCAAATAAATATAAGTCGGTATTATCAGGTAAAAATCAGTTCTAAATAAAAAATAATCGACAGCTAGGAGACAATAATCATGTGCTATTTGAAAACGGCATATTGCAATTTGGCAATATCATTGCATCTACAACTTCCTGGTAAGCCCAGACCGACAGCGTCTTGATTGATCAGTCACCTCAGTATATTTATCGGTGCTGCTGATCTGGATAACGTTGCTTGATCTAGAAGGTTGGATGATCAAATCCGACCGCCCATAAGCTTTTCAAATGTTTAATCTGCCCCCCAACATCCGCCTCGCAAAGTGCGTCGCGCATGTTGGAGTCAGCTTGACCCAGGAGACAAATAATGCTTCAGCTCAAAAATAAGACGCTTCGATGCGGGATCGCTATTTCATTCGCGACTATGATCTTGGCGGCATGCGGAGGGGGGGATTCAACGTTCGACCTCTCAATGACGCCTCTAGACAATCATGTCACGATTGCCGCGGGAAGCCTCGCCGGCAATCCTGCGGACGCTTCGGGCATCGTCAGCTTCCAGGGCATTCCTTATGCCGCAGCGCCCGTTGGTAACCTGCGCTGGAAGGAGCCTCAACCAGTTCAGCCATGGAGCGGCCAACGCTCTGCTACCACTTCTGGCGCCAGGTGTTGGGGTGCGGCTCCATTCGGTGGGCCAATAATCACAAACAATGTCAGCGAAGACTGCCTGTTCTTAAATGTCTGGAGTGGCGCGAAAACACGCGGAGCAAAGTTGCCCGTGATGGTTTTCCTGCACGGCGGTGGTTTTCAGTTTGGTACGACCTCGGATAGTTCAACATACGGATTCCCATTGGACGGTACCTCTCTATCCAAAAAGGGCGTTGTTTTGGTCACGTTAAACTATCGGTTAGGTGTGTTTGGGTTCTTGTCGAGACCAGACCTTGATGCCGAGTCAACTGGGCACAAGTCAGGGATGTATGGCATGGAAGACCAGATTGCAGCTCTCCAATGGGTGAAGAACAATATCGCCGCGTTCGGCGGTGATCCGGCAAACGTAACACTCTTCGGGGAATCGGCCGGCGCTCATGCCACAGGCATACTCATGGCATCACCTCTGGCTGCAGGTTTGTTCCAGAAAGCGATTGGCGAAAGTGGCGCATTCTGGGAGAGCGTAAATGGCGAGATGAAGCCCTATGCTGCCGCTCAGTCGATGGGACTCGCGCTAGGCACCCAGTTTAATGCCGGGACGCTTGATAAGCTCAGAGCCGTTCCCGCGCTGCAATTGCAAACTGCGACCAACTGGACCTTGGCGACCGACCCCGGTGTGACCAACTATGCACCGATTGTCGATGGTTATGTCTTGCAGGAAAATCCGTATGTTACCTTCATGAACGGACGTCAAAACGACGTTCCGCTTCTCGCTGGCTGGAATGCCGACGAAGGTTTGGCATTTTTTAACTGGGCATTGCCGCACCAGACTATCCAGGCCTACACCGACGCTGCAACAGCAGAATTCGGTGCCGCGAATCTGCAGAGCTTCTTACATGTATATCCGGCTACTTCTGTCGATCAGGCAACACAATCGGCTCAAAGTTTGATTGGGGATCAGGTCATCAAGTTTCAGACTTGGGGTTGGCTTAGTCAGCATCGAAAGACAGGGCACTCGCCCGTATATGAGTATAACTTTGGACAGACGTCTGCTTATAACCCGATCGCAACGCACGGGACCGAAGTGGGGTACGTGTTTGGCCATTTCGCGCCCGGAACGGCGGCACCATCGGCACAGGATATTGCTGTGTCGGACACGATGCAGTCTTATTGGACGAATTTTGCGCGTACTGGAAATCCGAATGGCGCTGGCTTGCCTCAATGGCCTCAATACACAGGCGCCGGCGGTCAAGCCATGCAGATTGGAAACGTGATTCAAGCCGGCCCGGAAGAGGGGACCGCTCGATTCGAATTCTTGGATCGCTTCCGAGTGAATGGCTTAATTTCGTATTGAGCTCGTTTCTGCAGATAGGGAGTGGCCTGCAGTTGTCTGCCCGTATGAATGCTGTTGGCCTCTCGGAGGCAGGATGTCCCTGCACTTTGTACTCAGCACTGAAGTGTGAAATGGATGTCGATGTGCGTCTCATGTTGGCGGAAATATTTGACAAAAAAAAGGAGAAATCAAAATGCTCTACATTCGATTGTGTTTCGACAGGGTGGGTACCACGGAGTTACGTGAGCAGCTTCGAGCTGATCATCGCGCATATTTCAAACCGAATCTACAGGCGGATGTCATGCCTCACTTGATTCAAGCCGGGCCCCTGTGCGTGAGCGATGACGACGACACGAATCTGGCAAGTTTTATGATTCTTGAGGCGGCTAGCCTTGAAGATGTGGCGCGCTTCCACAACGGCGATCCGTTCACCCTGGCAGGTCTGTATGACAAAGTCTACATTCATCGCTGGGACAGACACATTTCGTGAATATCGGTAGACAGCGGTGCCACCAAAGGTTGTGCCCTGTCCATCACTAGTATCACCCGGCAATAAATCGAAGACGGTGCCTGGAGCAAGCGTATTAACGATGACTGGTCCCACTGCCGCCGCTTAGGCGAGGCGCTGGCCGCGACCGCTGTGGGCGACTCTCCCGTTGTGCGTCTGCAAATTGACCCAAGCAGTTGGAAACCGGCGCAGGTGGCGATCAAGTCGTGTGCCATTTTTCGTGCGACTGCCGACGCATCCAGGCAACAACGAATAACTACTAGAGATTCGCATTAGCGAACAACAAATGAGACAAAACATGCAAACACTAACAATGACGTCGGACACCTTGATGAATGGCAGGAAGACGTCCGGTCTACAGATTCTGACTTTATTTTTATGCTTTTTGGTAGTGGCAGCCGATGGATTCGATGTGGGCTCAGTTGGCTACGTCGCACCTTTGCTTAAAAAGGAATGGATATTGACATCGACGCAACTGGGGCCGATTTTCGGTGCCGGTCTGTTTGGCCTCACTATCGGTAGTTTTGTTTTCGGTCCGCTCGCGGATCGTATTGGCCGTAAGCGCGTGATTCTCATATCGATGATCTTGTTCGGCATCGGAAGCATAGCTTGTGCCTATGCAACATCACCGAGTCAACTGGGCTGGTTACGATTTTTGGCCGGTATAGGACTTGGGGGTGCGATGCCCACAGCGATTACGCTATCAGCCGAATTCGCTCCCGAGAAAAATCGAGCGTGGCTGGTCACGTTGATGTTTTGCGGCTTCCCGTTAGGTCTTGCATTTGGCGGTGCCATCGCGTCGTTGCTGATTCCATCTTTTGGCTGGCAGGGCGTGTTTTTGTTTGGCGGTATCGTGCCGTTCATTCTGACACCGATCATCTGGATCGGGTTGCCGGAGTCGCTACGCTTTATGGCCGGCAAATCACGTTTCGATGCAGAAGCACGTAAAGTAGTTGAACGCCAAGTTGGCAAGAACAATCCGATACCGGAAATTTTGATAGCTGAACTATCTTCGTCCACTAAAAACTATGGCCTTATTTGGACTTTGTTCAACAAGAATAACGGTGTCATTTCCACTTTGTTTAATAAGCATTATCGAGCTGGTACCGTCCTGCTGTGGATTGTCTTCTTTTGTACTCTGTGGGTTTACTACCAAGTCAGCAGCTGGCTACCAACCATCATTACCGAATCTGGCATTCCGGTGACGCAAGCAGCAACTATCGGCGCGATGATGCCCGCTGGCGGAGTGATCGGCTCCCTGATCAACGCCAAACTGATGGATCGCTTTAATCCGTTTGTGGTGCTTAGCGTTTCCTATCTGGTTGCAGCAGTTTCGATCGCCTGCATCGGCCTGGCGATGTCAGATGTGCGTTTGCTGTATGTCATGGTGTTCTTTACTGGCGTGGGTTTAGCCGGTGCGCAGTCTGGCGCAAATGTATTAGCTTCCGGATTCTATTCGACCGTCGCTCGCGCTACCGGTGTGAGTTGGGCACTGGCAGTCGGACGCGTCGGCTCGATCATCGGGTCCATGACTGGTGGAATTTTGTTGGCCGCAGTGCATACACCGCAAGTAGCGTTTGTCGTCTTTGCAGTACCGACCGTGATTGCCAGTCTTGCGATGCTCGGTACGGGAGCCATTTATCACAGGCATACAAGGAAGTAATTTCTATGGTCGCGACTTAGCATTTAATTGGATGCCGAAAAGGTGGCTACTTAATTTGCATCCAATTCATTGTTTCAGCGAAATAGAACGGCCTAAGATCATATGGCGTTGGCCGCAGAAGAAATAGCGAATTTATATAAATAACTAGAGGAACTAAAGTGTTCAATTGTGATGTTCTTATCGTCGGCGGTGGACCTGTCGGCTTATTTTTGGCTACAGAACTAGGACAGCGAGGCGTTAGCGTGCAGCTTTACGACAATAAGCCAGGCACGAGTGTGCACCCGGCTGCCAACGCAAATAGCGCGCGGACGATGGAACATTTTCGCCGCATCGGTGTTTCCCGCGCTGTGCGCGCGTCGGGCTTGCCTTCAGACTATCCGCCGGATATTGCTTATTTTACGTCGATCGCTGGACACGAACTGGCCCGCCTGAAACAGCCGACATCCGCCGATGCGGTCCGATGGGCCGCCGATCACGTATATACATGGCCCACGGCAGAGCCGCCGCATCGTTGTTCTCAGTTATATATTGAACCCATTTTGTTGGATTGTGCGCGTCGACAAACAAGCTGCGATATTGCATTTTCGGCACAGATGGAAAGTTTTACACAGGATGAGCATGGCGTTACCGCGTTGGTCGCAATCGCTGCAACAGAGGATCGTCCTGCACAAACGCGTTCCATACGCGCCCGTTATCTGGTCGGTTGTGATGGGCCGCGCAGCTCGGTACGAAAGGGACTAAATATTCGTTATGAAGGCGTCGCAGGAGAAAAACGCGGCTTCATGGGAGGTCAAATGGATGCGGTCTATTTTTATGCACCAGGGCTTTACGAAGTTGGGCCACACAAGCCGGCTTGGCAATACTGGACTTTCGGTCCGACACAGCGGGCTTTGGTGATTGCAGTCGATGGAACCGGGCATTTCATCATGAATGTACAGGCAGTCGAAGGCGAAGCTGCCAGCGACGAGAATATTCGCCGTCGCATTGCTGCTGCCATCGGAGCAGATATACCCTTTGAAGTGAAGAGCAAATCGTCCTGGACCGCTGGCTTTGCTTTGGTAGCAGAACGCTTAAGTACCGGTCGTGTGTTCCTGGCTGGCGACGCCGCTCATTTATTTACGCCAACGGGTGGCTTGGGTTACAACACGGGTATCGATGATGCCGCAAACCTGGCGTGGAAATTGGAAGCGATGGTGAAGGGACATGCCGACGATATGCTGGGAGAAAGCTATCACGCTGAACGGCATCCGGTTGCTTTACGTAATACCCGCTTCGCGCGTGAATTTGCCGACAGCATTGGCCATATTCATCCCCCTGGAGCCACCTTCGAGGGGAGCGCGCGTGGCGCTCCGATGCGCGAAGCGCTTGGAGACTACTTGGCGTTCCACGCTTATCGTGAATTCGTGATCCCAGGCGTCCAACTGGGTACGCGCTATGAAGATTCGCCTCTGGTCGAGATTGAGTCGGGACCTACTACGCAGGATAGCGCCAATCTTTATCAACCGTGCGCACGAGCTGGCCATCGGGCCCCCCATTTCTGGCTTGAGGACGGTACATCGCTGTATGACCGATTCGGAATGGGTTTTACCTTACTCCATATGGGCAGCGAAGTGGGGGAGTCCGATGAGCTACTTCAAGCGCGCGCTTTGTTGCCAGGCTTCTCATTAGTCAGGGTGCATGATCACGAGGTACGCGAATTGTATGGCAACGATTTCGCGCTGATACGTCCGGACCAGCATATTGCTTGGCGCGGGAATGCGCTGGATGCAAGTTTTCTCGCCGCGGCCCATAGAACTATCGGAAGAGCTGTTTTGCAATAGTTACTTCAAGACTGGTCTCAAAACAGAAAAAATATCTTTCATCAAAACGAATATTCAAAAAATATGTCAGCCGTCCATTCCCTCGATTGTTTTGCATTTAGCGTTCCTGACTTGGCAGAAGCAGCGCGTTTTTATACTGCGTTCGGCTTAGATGTACGAGAGGCCGACTCGCACCTTGAGCTCTACACGCTGGGGCATTCCCATCGATGGGGTGTCATACATGAGCACGTCGGGCAACCAAAAAAGCTGCAATTTTTGACGTTTGCCTGTTATGACACTGACTTCCCTGGCTTGGTCCAGCAAGCAGAGCTAGGTGGTTTTACTCGCGCCGAACCACACTCATTCGGAACGGCAAATGGTCTCTGGCTACGGCATCCAGAGGGTTTTCCAATACAGATCATCGTGTCGGAGAAAAGCTCCCCCTATGCGAAAAGCAGCCCGTTAATCGAGCCTGCGGTTCGATTGGGGGCTGGCGCAGCGCCCAATCGGGCAAAAGTTTTGCCGGTACGACCACGCCGCCTCTCGCACATCTTGCTTTTTTCTGGTGATGTGCCGGCATCTATAGCGTTTTATCAGGAGGCACTAGGTCTGCGTGTTACAGACCGCTCCGGCGACGTGATCGTGTTCATGCATGGAATCCATGGCAGTGATCACCACCTTATTGCCATGGCAAAAAGTGAAGGTCCCGGTCTACATCACCTCAGCTGGGATGTCGCGAACATTGATGAAGTGGGCAAGGGCATGGAGCAAATGATTCAGGCCGATTACAAACGCGGGTGGGGTGTGGGCCGTCATGTACTGGGCTCCAATTATTTTCGCTACGTGCGGGATCCATGGGGCAGTTATTGCGAATATTCATTTGACATGGACTTTGTACCCAGCGGCTTCACCTGGCCTGCAGCCGATCATCCGCTGCATGACTCGCTGTATGTATGGGGGCCGGAGCTTCCCGATGATTTTGTGAAAAATTACGAAATCGATCAGCCTCCTATAGATACCTGAGAAATTTTATTCATCTTATTCACTAACGAAAGTTTTATATGCGTATTGTCTCCTTTATGGATGGCCAAATCCCGGCGCTCGGTGCTCGCCTCGGTGATGAGATAGTCAATCTCACGATGGCTGGCTTACCGAATACTTTAGAAGCGTTCCTGGCGCTAGGCTCATCGGCAATGGACGGTGCAAACAGCGCGATTAAAAACGCGAAAGTGCGCACGCCATTGTCCAGCTTGAAATTGCTTGCACCGGTGCGCGCGCCGTCCAAGGCGATCGCTGTTGGTCTTAATTACACAGACCATGCGACGGAAAGTAATTTCGAAGCGCCGACCTATCCAGTGCTGTTTAACCGATATCCGAGTTCTTGGGTTGGTCATGGAACTCCAATCATTCGTCCTCGCGTATCGACGCAATTCGATTACGAAGGTGAGTTGGTTGTTGTGATTGGAAAGGCTGGCCGCTATATCGACAAGTCGAACGCCTTGGATTACGTCGCCGGTTATTCGATTTTCAACGAAGGGTCCATCCGTGATTATCAGTTCAAATCCGCGCAATGGATGATGGGAAAAAATTTCGAAAAATCAGGCTCGTTTGGCCCGGAATTTGTCACGGCAGACGAATTACCGTCAGGTGCGAAAGGCTTACGTCTTCAGACACGTTTGAATGGCGTAACTGTACAAGATGCGAATACGAAAGAAATGATTTTTGATGTCGCAACCCTGGTGTCGGTTTGTTCCGAGCCTTTCGCTCTTCAACCCGGTGATTTGATTATTGCAGGCACACCATCGGGGATTGGCTTGGCACGAAAACCACAGCTTTTCATGAAGGCTGGCGACGTATGCGAGATAGAGATCGATGGATTGGGAACACTTCGAAATACGATTGAAGACGAACGTTGACTTGAGCGATCCCAACGTGAAAGTAACCAAAACCCAATTACTTGAAGCCAGCAAGGGCATGCTGCAAAAACAATTTTATATGGTGCATTCAACCCCGACCAATGGACTGGGGCCGGTGATGGAAAATCTACCTGTCCATTTAGAACATCAATGCGCGATTGAGCGGAGCGGCGTGATGCTGGCCGCCGGCCCGCATTGGAACGATGATGAATCGGAATGGTTGGGTGAGGGAACGTTTGTGATTCGCGCGACTTCATTGGTGCACGCGAAAGAAATCGCTGCCGCCGATCCGATGCATCGGGCCGGCGCACGCTCATTCAAAGTTCGCCCGTGGTTAATCAACGAAGGCGGTTTTCGTTTGCGCGTGACCTTCTCCGACGGGAAATTTGAATTTGAATAATAGGAAATGGAATGGACACTCAAAAAATGTAGCGGTATTAGTCGGTAATCTACGCAAGGAATCGATTAGCGCTGGCTAAAGCACTGAAAAATATTGCGTCGGCGCATTTGTCGCTGGAAGAGATGCCTATTACGGAAATGCCTTTTTTACATCCATGATATTGAAGAAAAATCTGCATTATTCGTAATACAGGGCTGATAGAAACTTTTTTAAGTCTTTTGATTTTGTAACACCAGAGGGCTGCGTCGTCGCAAGCTTAAGGGAGACGCTTTGCCAAAATTATTATAAAGAGGAGACAGTGATGAAAATAAAATACTTGATCGCAGGACTAATGGCATGTGTCGCAAGTGCCAGTTATGCACAATCGAATGTAACCATCTACGGCTTGGTCGATACCGGTGTCGAGTATGTCAATAACGTTGGCGCAAAGGGCGAAGGCTTAATCCGTACGCCCACCTTGTCAGGGAGTCTACCATCCTTACTGGGATTTCGGGGTGCCGAAGATCTGGGCGATGGACTCAAAGCTATTTTTGCACTTGAAAATGGTTTTGCTTTGTCCAAGGGACAAGCGAATCAAGGTGGTCGATTGTTCGGACGCCAGGCTTTCGTTGGCCTTTCTAATCCCTGGGGAACTTTGACGGTGGGGCGTCAATATACGATGTTCTTTTGGTCCATCTTGGACAGCTATCTTTTGGGGCCAAATGTTTACAGTATGGCTTCCCTCGATAGTTACATCCCAAACGCGCGCGCTGACAATTCAATTGCTTACCGCGGAACATTCAGCGGGCTTACCGTGGGGGCTGGATATAGTTTGGGACGCGACGTGGTAAATGCAGGACCAAGCCCTGCTGGAACCAACTGTGCAGGCGAAAATGCTGCAAACGCACAGCAATGCCGTGAATGGTCGGCGATGCTCAAGTACGATGCAGCGAATTGGGGTGTTGCGCTAGTCAGAGATGAATTGCACGGCGGCCCTGGCGCTTTCGGCGGTTTGATCAGGAGTTCGATGACGGACACGCGTACTATGCTCAATGGCTATGCAAAATTTGGCGACTTCAAGGTTGGCGGTGGGGATATCCGGCGTAACAACGGCGCCAGTGCGACGCCGCGCAGTGACCTGTACTTTCTTGATGCCGCCTATTTGCTTACGCCGTCGATACTGCTCGACGGCGAAGTATCTCGGCTCATTGTAAGGAATGCTTCGAGCAACGCAACCTTGGTTGCGCTTCGAGCCACTTATTATTTTTCTAAATTGACTGCTGTTTATGTCACCGCAGGTCATATTGCCAATGGTGGCGTGTCGGCTTTATCTGTTAGTGCTGCTGCTCCGGGAAGCAATCCTGTTGCCGGAGTCTCGCAGACGGGCGCGATGGTTGGTATACGAAAATTCTTTTAAGCCTTAGTTTGAAGATAAGGTCCTTGTTCTCTCGGAGAGCAGGGACCTCATAAATTTCCTACTCTTTCGGCGACGAGGCTTTGTTGGATAAATATATTGCTGAGCTCAATAGCCTGATACCCCAAAAAATCAGAGCACGCGAATGGTGTCAAGCACGCCTAATCGGGTGAACTGATTAAAGATATCGCTCCATTTTTAGCCAATAAAATTGGCCAAAAACGCGCCCTGTCGCCCGAGAAAATCCGTAACGCTGGCTCGTAGTGTCAAAAATGGGTTATTCGAGGTGCCCCTAGTGGATGGAAGCGGCAATTGATGGAGCGACGTTTTCAAAATTTCATACAACGATGGTTAGGGAAAGTACAGAGATGGGTAAGCCGGACGCGAAATTGATGTGCAGCAAAGCACATCGCACTCACACGCAACGTGGTTTTACGCTGATCGAAATCATGGTGGTGGTGGTCATCATGGGCATTCTCGCGGCGCTTGTAGTGCCTAAATTGATGGGCCGCACCGACGACGCACGCGTGATGGCGGCACGCTCCGATATCTCGACCTTGATGTCGGCGCTGAAGCTTTATAAACTCGACAACCAGCATTATCCGACCACCGAACAAGGCTTGCCGGCCCTAGTCGTCAAACCGACCGCCGGTCCCGCAGCAAATGGCTGGAAAACCGGCGGCTACATAGACAAGCTGCCGAAAGATCCCTGGGGTAATCCCTACCAATATCTATCGCCGGGGATCAAGGGTGAAATCGACGTCCTTTCTTTCGGAGCAGATGGGCAGCCGGGCGGCGAAGGCAATGATGCCGATATCGGTTCCTGGGCATTGTGATGGCTTCGGAACGCGGCTTCACCTTGCTGGAATTGCTGGTGGTGGTGGTGATTGCCGGCATGACGCTGGGAGTCGTGTCGCTGACTGCCTTCCCCGGCGATCGCCAGGTAATGCAAAACGATGCGCAACGGATCGCGTTGCTGTTGCAATTGACGCGTGAAGAGGCCATCTTGCGCAATCGGCCCACCGCCTTCGAAGCCGACGCCAGCAGCTACCGTTTTCTGGTGCGGGAAGAAAGCGGCTGGCAACCGCTCACGCAGGACGACATGCTGCGTCAGCGCGAATTCAACCGTACGCCGATGCAGTTATCGATGAATCCACCCCCAACCGACGCCGGAGCGCCGCATGCGCTGCGCATTACCTTCGGCCGCGAGCCGGTCGACAAGCCGTTTGCACTGACCATGGCCAGCGGCGATACCAGCGTCATCATCCGCGCTGACGGTATCGGTCATTTTTCGGTTGAATAGATGCCTATCCCGCGCCTGCTTGCCTACCGTTATAAGGCTGGTTTTACCTTGCTGGAAGTGCTGGTAGCATTGGTCATTGTCTGCACTGCACTGGGCGCTAGCCTGCGTGTGGTTGCTAGCCTGAGGCAAAACAGCAGCGGTCTGCGTGCCACCACGATGGCAAGCTGGTCGGCTGAAAACCGCTTGACCCAAATTCGCCTCGGGCATGAATGGCCTGCAACCGGCGATCGTTCCTTCAATTGCACGCAAGGCGAATTGCAGCTGCTGTGCGAAGAGCATGTGTCAGGCACGCCGAACCCCTATTTTCGGCAGGTCGAGGTCTCAGTGTTCGACGCCCAGCAGTCGCGCATCGTCAAGCTGACCCAGGTGGTGCCCAATGTGCGCTAGACAGAGTCCGCGCTGCGCTGCGCGCGGCTTCACACTGGTCGAACTGGTCATTGCGATCGCCATACTGGCGCTGGTTGCCGTACTCGGCTGGCGCGGGCTCGATGGTATCGTGCGCGCCCGTGTCGCGCTGACCGAGGAAATGGAACAAACGCGCGCCATGCAACTCACCTTTGCGCAACTGCAAAGCGATTGTGCGCGGCTTGCGCCGGGCAGCCTGATGCCGACGCGTCCCACCCTGCTGGCAGCCCGGGATCGCCTGTTAATGGTGCGACTGGTATTTGCAGACCAACAGCCGGCCCGTGTACAGATAGTCAATTACCGCCTGCGCAATGGTGTACTGACACGCCAGGAATCGGTCGCGACCCGCGATCTGAACGCACTCGATGCGATGTGGCAGGCGGCGCTCAACGACGCCGGTAACGGCGCGGCGAATGCGCAGGCAGTGGTATTGCAATCGAATATCGCGGCGCTGCAGATGCAATTGTGGGACAGCGACGGACTTGGCTGGCTGCCGCCCGCCGTTACGCCAAGCGGCAGCCATGACACCACTTTCGGCGCCAACCGCTGGACCGGACTCGAAGTTGCCTTGCAGCTGCGCGGCCGTAACGGCAGCATGGTCAAGACCTTCTTGCTGGGGGCGACATGAGAGCGCCGGCCCGGCCCCCATCCGCGCAGCGCGGTGTCGCGGTGGTCACCGCCTTGTTGCTGACCACGCTGGCGGTCACCATCGTTGCCAGCCTGTTCTGGCAACAGCAGGTGCAGGTGCGCTCGATCGAGAACCAGCGCTTGCAGTTGCAGAAGGACTGGATAATGCGCGGCGCACTGGATTGGGCCAGCATGATTTTACGCGCAGGCGGCCGGCAATCGTCCGTGGATCATTTGGGGCAACCATGGGCTACGCCGCTGGCGGAAACGCGCCTTGACCAGTATGTGGAAGACGCTCAGTCCGGTGGCGATGCTGGTGATGCCGTCCTTTCCGGCAATATCATAGATGCCCAGTCACGCTATAACCTGAGTAATCTGAGCGCCAATGGCGTCGTCAATCACAATGAGCTGGCAATTTTCCAACGCCTGCTGGGCAACCTGCGCCTGCCTGTCAGCCTGGCCACCGTTGTGGCGCAGGCCATCGCCGCGCAAGCGTCACCCTCGGCAGCACAGCAGACGCCAGCCAACGCCGGCAAGGGCACACTGGCGATGCTGCAGGTAGACGACCTGTTGTCCTTGCCCGGCTTCAAGCCGGAGATGGTGCGCCAATTGAACGATTTTGTCGTGCTGCTGCCGGTGGCAACGCCGGTCAATGTGAATACTGCGCCGGCGGAACTGCTGGCCGCACGTTTTGCGGCTTTATCGTTGGCGCAGGCGAATACCCTGGTTGCCAGTCGTCGTAGCGCGCCCTTTCTCGATATACCAAACTTGTCGGCGCAAATGAAGCAACTGTTTGGCAGGAATTTCACGGACACGGCGAATGTGGCGCTTTCCAGCAATTATTTTTTGGTCAACGGCAAGATTCGCATGGGGCGCGCTGCACTCAATGCCGTATTTTTGATACAGCGCACCGATAACCGTACCGGTACCAATATCGTGTGGGCCAAGGAACAATAAATGGACGAAACGTTTTGAGTATCTTATTTATCCGGCTACCCGCCAGGGCCATGCTCGATGGCGCGGCCGCGCTGCCGATGCCGGATTGCCGGTTTGCGCTGGTATCCGAGCAGGGCCGCATCGAACGCCAGGGAACCGAACAACTGTCCGATCTGGCCGAGACTGTCGCCGCCGCCGCGCGGGTAGTGCTGATACTGGCCGCCGTCGATGTCAACCTGTGGCGGATGCCGATACCGCCATTGTCGGACGCCAAACTGAAGCTGGCTTTGCCGAACCTGGTGGAGGAGCAATTGCTGGCCGACCCGCTAGCCTGCGTGATTGTTGCCGGCCGCGGGCGCAATGGCGCTACCGATAATGTGCGCCTGATCGCCGTGGTGCAACGGGATTGGCTGGAGCTGGTGGTCAAGACTATGCTGGCGCTCGGCGCACACAATCTGCAAGCCTTGCCGGCGCAGCTTTGCCTGCCGTTGCGCGGGCCCGGCACGGCAGTCGCTGCCGTGACCGATCACGGCGGCGCTATCGACGTCGCATTGCGTACCTCCGCAGAGGAGGGGATAGGCTGGTTGCTATCGCCGCTTTCCGGCCAGTCGGTGGCACAAGAAGTGCTGGATGGGCTGACTGCTATTCTGCCGCAGCAGCAGGTCACACTGTATGTCCCTGAATCCAGTCGTTCGGCCTATCAGGAGCTCGGCGTGGCGCAAGTCACGGTACTGGCCGACAACTGGTCGCACTGGGTTGCAGGCGCGCAAGCGTTGACGCGCGGCGGTGGCGTGGATTTGATGAGCGGACTGACGGCCAGTGCCGCCGGGACCGGGTTCAGCTGGCGCCGCTGGCGCTGGCCGTTGAGACTGGCGGCGACCTTGTTGCTGGTGAGTATTGTCAGTTTGAATGTCGATTGGTGGCGCATGCGCCGTGAGGCCGGCAGCCTGCGTGCAGGCATGATGCAAAGCTATCGTGCCGCCTATCCGAACGAGACCGTGATCGTCGATCCGATCGCGCAGATGAAGCAAAAGGTTGCCGCCGCGGAACGCGCCAGCGGTCAGTTTGCGCCTGACGATTTTATTGCACTTGCGGCCGGTTTTGGCGAGGCTTGGGCCGCATTGCCGCAGAGCGCGGACAGTGGCGCGATTGCGGCGCTGGAATATCGCGACCACCATTTGCTGGTGCATGTGAAAGATACCGCCGTTGCCGAAGCAGCCGAAGCGCAAATCAGCAAAGCCCTGGAGCAGAAGAAGTTAACCTTGACCAGGCCGGCCGCCGGCGTATGGCAGATCGGGAGTAGCAAGTGATGCCGGCATCCAATCCACTCCAGCAGGCCTGGGAAAAAACGCGTGGGTCGGCTAGCGCATGGTGGTCGCAACGAAATCGGCGTGAACGGCGCTTGCTGGGTTCTGCCGCGGCACTGATGTTGCTGGCATTGATATATCTGGCCTTGATCGATCCGGCTTTGAGCGGATGCACCCGCTTGCAAGAAGTGTTGCCGGCGCTGCGCCAGCAATCCGCCGAATTGCAGTCCTTGACGGCCAAGGCTGCGTCCTTATCTGGTCATGCGGCCGAGCGACCGGCCTCGCCGTTGAGCAAGGAGGCCCTTGACGCCGCATTCAAGAGCAAGGGCCTGCATCCGCAAAGCATTGTGATGAGCGGCGACATGGCCAAGGTGCAGTTGTCTGCGGTGGCTTTTTCCGGCTTGGTGGACTGGCTTGACGATGCGCAAAAGACCGCGCATTGGCAGGTCGTGGACACCAATGTCAGCGCCCCCGGCGGACCAGGCGCGCAGCCCGATACCGTGAATGCCACTGTCACGCTGTGGCAGCCCAAGCATGAGTAAGGGCTTGCGTTTTCAGCGTGGGCGAGCGCTAAGCATTGGACTCCTGTGGGCGGGAGCAGCACTCCTTAGCGTGCTAATCACCGTGCTTGCCTTTCTTCCGGCAGCATGGCTGGCGCCGCTACTCGAAAGCCGGACCGGCGGACGGATCACGCTGGGCGATGCACAAGGTTCGCTGTGGCGCGGCTCTGCATTTATCGGCGCGGCACCCAGCGGCAGGGATGCCGTGATGCCGTTGCTGCCGGGCCGCTTTGTCTGGCAATTGTCGCCGCTGGTATTGGTCGGGCGGGTGGGTGCGACCCTGGAGAACGCGCAAGTGCTGTCACAACCGGTCAGCATTCGCGGCAGCTGGAGTACCTGGACCATTAGTGCGGCCAGCATGTCGTTGCCGGCGGAACGGTTGGCGGCATTGGGTGCGCCATTAAATACCCTGCAGCCGTCGGGGAAGCTGCGGCTAAGCTGGCAGCAGATGGCGCTTGCGCGTCGCACCGATGGCGTCGATTTTTACGGCGTGATGACACTCGACATGATGGGGATGGCAACGCGCCTGTCGCCGCAGAAGCCGCTGGGCAGTTATCGCATGCGGTTTGACTGGCAGGGCAGGCAGGCCGGATTGACCTTGCAGACATTGGGCGGATCGATGTTGCTCGAGGGTAGTGGCAATTTGCATGACGGTCATCTACAGTTTTCGGGGACGGCGCAAGCTGCGGCGGGTCAGGAAGAAAAATTGGCCGCCTTACTGAGCTTGCTGGGCCAGCCGCGCCGCATCAACGGCAAGAATGTTATCGGACTAGAGTTCAAATCATGAAAGATAAAATGTATCTCGCAATACGCTCAACATTCGAAGCACACAGCCGGCGCGTAGCGGCGGCGGCAGCCATCGCCCTGCTGAGTTGCGCTGCGGCAACGACGGCAACGGCGGCACGGCCGGTGCCGGCGCCAACAGCTGCCACTAACGCCAGTGACCAGGCCATGATGAATTTTGTCGGCGCCGACATCGAGTCCGTGATCAAGGCCGTCGGCCAATACACCAATACGACGTTCATCGTCGATCCGCGCGTCAAGGGCAGCATTAATCTGGTATCGGAAAAACCGCTGAGCAAATCCCAGGCCTTCGATTTGCTGGCGTCGACCTTGCGTCTGCAAGGCTATGCGGTGGTGCGCGGCGACGGCTTTGTCAAAGTGGTGCCGGAAGCCGACGCCAAGTTGCAACTGGGGCCGACCCGGGCGGCGGGCGTCAGGGGCGACCAGATTGCAACCCGGATTTTTTCCCTGAATTACGAATCGGCAAGCAATATCATGCCGGTGCTGCGGCCGCTGATTTCGCCCAACAATACGATCAACGTCAACCCGGGCAACAATACGCTGGTGGTCACCGACTACGCCGAAAATCTGCAGCGTCTCGGGAAAATGATCGCGGCACTTGACGTGCCGGCCATCAGCGATCTGGATGTCGTCCCGATCCGCTACGCAGTGGCCAGCGATATTGCCGTTATGGCCGGCAAATTGCTGGAGTCCGGTAGCGCTGCAGCGGCTGGCGGCGACAGCGCCCGCATCGTTATGCTGGCCGATTCGAGAACCAATTCGGTGGTGATTCGCGCGCCATCGACGGCGCGCGCCAACCTGGCCAAGTCGCTTATCGCCAAGCTCGATCAGCCGACGACGCAGGTCGGCAATGTGCATGTGGTTTATTTGAAAAATGCCGACGCCGTCAAGCTGGCGAAAACGCTGCGCGCCATCGTTTCACTCGATACCTCGCCGCCGCCGACCGGCCATTCTTCCGCCGGCCCGAGTGCTGGCGGCAGCGCAGGCGGCATGTTGCAAAGTGCCGGCAGCGCAGCGTCCGCCACGCCGGCACCAGCGCCACCTTCACCAGCGGCATCTTCCGGCGGCTCTGCGCCAGCGGCCGGTGCGGCGGGCTTTATCCAGGCCGACGACACCACCAATACGCTGATCATTACCGCCAGCGAGCCGGTCTACCGCAACCTTCGCGGCGTCATCGATCAGCTCGATACCCGGCGTGCCCAGGTCTATGTCGAAGCCTTGATCGTCGAGGTGACGGACACGGCGGCGAGCGAGATCGGCGTGCAGTGGCTGGCGCTGAGCGGGGACAAAAACAGTGCTTACCGGGTCGGCGGCGGTACCGGATTTCAAGGTAGCAATGCAGGCATCACCAGCGGCAACCTGTTCAACACGGCGCTTGGCCAGGCGCTGAATTCAGGAAGCGCCACGGCAAGTGTGCCGACTCTCGGCAGCGGTTTGCAGCTTGGCGTGTTGCGCCAGATTGCCGGAAAAATCGGCCTGGGCGCACTCGCCAGTGCCTTGAATGCGACGACTGGCAGCAACGTCCTGTCCATGCCGAATTTACTGACCCTGGATAACGAAGAAGCGAAGATCGTAGTCGGCCAGAACGTGCCCTTTGTTACCGGCTCGTACGCCACGACCGGAGGGACCACCACCAATCCGTTTACCACCGTCGACCGGAAGGACGTGGGCACCGCCTTGAAGATCAAGCCGCATATCTCGGAAGGCGGTACCGTGCGCCTGGAAATTTCGCAAGAGGTGTCGGCAGTGGTGCCCAGTACCGCATCCAATCAAAACGGGCCGACCACCACCAAGCGTTCCCTGGATACCAATGTCGTGATCGACGATGGCGACATCATCGCATTGGGCGGCCTGATCGGCGACGACAACGAGAGCGCTATCCAAAAAGTGCCCTTGTTGGGCGATCTGCCGGTGATCGGCAACTTGTTCAAATATCAGTCCGGTTCCCGCAACAAAACCAACCTGATGATATTCCTGCGTCCTACCATTATTCGCAACAGGGAGCAGAGCGCAACGGTGGTGGCAGACCGTTACGATTACATGCGCAAAGCACAACGCAGCGTGCAACCGGGCAACAGCATTCTGACCGATTTCGGCTCGTCGGTATCGCCAAAACTGGAAGATGGCGGTCCGTTCCTTGATCTGCGGTCCAGGCAGCAAGCCGGACCGGACCTGCAACCGGCGCTACCTGCGATGCTGATACCTGAACCCGTGCCGGCACCGGGTTTCCTGCATGACAAAGCGCCATGAGCGACGCTCGCCTGTTACCTTACGCGTTCGCCCGCAATTTCTCATTGCTGGCGCAGCGTAGCGGGGAGGCCGACGACGCTGACCACGCCGTGGAATTGTGGATTTCCGACGCCACACGGCCGACCGCGATTGCCGAAGTCAGCCGTCGCTTCGGTCGCGTCAAATTGCGGTCGATGGCGTGCGCTGCGCTGGATGCGGCGATTGCCGAGGCCTATGCCGGTTCCGGTGGCGATGCGGCGCAAGTGGTGGATGAGTTCGAATCCGATCTGGACCTCGCCAAACTGTTGCACGATATGCCGGCGATCGAGGATTTGCTGGCGTCGTCCGACGATGCGCCGGTGATCCGCATGATCAATGTGTTGCTGACGCAGGCCTTGCGCGAGGGCGCGTCGGATATTCATATCGAGCCATTCGAGCAGATTTCGGTGGTGCGGTTTCGTGTCGATGGCCGTTTGCGCGATGTCGTGCGGCCCAAGAAGGCGGTCCATGCATCGCTGATTTCCCGCATCAAGATCATGGCGCAGCTGGATATCGCCGAAAAGCGTTTGCCGCAGGATGGCCGCATCACGTTGCGGGTCGGCGGCAAGCCGGTGGATGTGCGGGTGTCGACCTTGCCGACCGGGCATGGCGAACGCGCAGTGCTGCGTTTGCTGGATAAGGAAGCCGGCCGGCTCGATCTGCAGCATCTCGGCATGAGTGCCGCAGTGCTGCCGCAGTTTGACCGCCTGATCGCGCAGCCGCATGGCATCGTGCTGGTCACCGGACCCACCGGCTCCGGCAAGACCACCACTTTATACGCCGCATTGGCGCGCCTGAATACCAGCCAAACCAATATTCTGACGGTCGAAGATCCGATCGAATACGAGCTGGCCGGGGTGGGCCAGACCCAGGTCAACGCACGCATCGACATGAGCTTCGCCAAAGCCCTGCGGGCGATCTTGCGGCAAGATCCGGACGTCATCATGATCGGTGAAATCCGCGATCTGGAAACCGCCCAGATTGCGGTGCAGGCGTCGCTGACCGGGCATCTGGTGCTGGCGACCCTGCATACCAACGACTCTGCTGCTGCCGTGACCCGCTTGCTGGATATGGGGATCGAACCGTTTCTGTTGTCGTCGTCCTTGCTGGGCGTGGTGGCGCAGCGTCTGGTCAGAAAACTGTGCACCGATTGCCGCCGTCACGATGGCCAGCTGTGGCATGCGGTCGGTTGCGAAGCATGCGGTCACACCGGCTATCACGGCCGGGTCGGCGTCTACGAGTTGTTGCAATGCACCGATGAGATCGGGTCGCTGATTCACAATCGCGCTGCCGAAGCCGAGATCGGGCAGGCGGCGCAACGCGACGGCATGCAGACCATGCGCCAGGATGGTCTGCGCTGGCTGACCGAGGGCGTCACGACGCAAGCCGAGTTGCTGCGCGTTACCAAAGAATAAGAGAGGACAGCGTGCCAGCATTTCGATACGAAGCGGTGAATGCCGCCGGCAGCACCAGCAACGGCGTGATGAATGCCGACAGTGCCAAAACGGCGCGTGCCGATCTGCGCGCCCAGGGTTTGCTGCCGCTGACGGTAGAGCTGGTTGCGCAGCAGGTAGATGGCGCCGGCAACCTGCGCCGGCGTGGCTTTGGCGAGCATCTGTCGACGATTGAGATCGCCTTGTTTACACGCCAGCTGGCCAGTTTGCTGGAAGCCAGCCTGCCGCTGGAGCAGGCCTTGACCGCGTTGCTGGAACAGGCCGAGCGCAGCTATTTGCGCGATCTGATCGGATCGATTCGCTCGGATGTGATGGGCGGTGCCTCGTTGTCCAGCGCACTCGCAGGCCATCCGCGCGATTTCGCCGACATTTATCGGGCGCTGGTGGCCTCCGGCGAGCAGATCGGTCAGTTGGCGCGTGTGCTGTTGCGGCTGGCCGATTACATAGAAGGCCGCAATGCGCTGGTACAAAAGGTGAAACTGGCATTCACCTATCCCGCCATCGTCACGGTAGTGGCATTCGTTATCGTGATCTTCCTGCTGACCTATGTGGTGCCGCAGATCGTCTCGGTGTTTGCCAATACCAGGCAGAAATTGCCGCTGCTAACCGTACTGATGCTGGCCGTTTCCGACTTTGTGCGCAACTATGGCTGGATGGTACTGATTGTGGCGATCGCCCTGGTCTACGGCTGGCGTACTGCGCTCAAGAATCCCTCGACCCGGATGCGCTGGCATATCTGGCTGCTGAGCGCACCGCTGTACGGCAAATTCGAGCGCAGCCTGAATACCGCCCGCTTCGCCCGTACGCTGGCGATTACCACCGGCTCCGGCGTACCGATTCTGAAGGCATTGCAAACCAGTCGCGATACGCTTTCCAACGTCGCGCTGCGGCAGCAGGTCGACAGCGCCGCCGCCAGCGTGCGCGAGGGTGTCGGCCTGGCGCGGGCGCTGGCGGCGCACCGGCATTTTCCGCCGATGCTGATCCACATGATCCGTGCCGGCGAAGCAACCGGCGAATTGCCAGCCATGCTGGAGCGGGCCGCCAGTGCGCAGGAGCAGGATCTGGAGCGGCGCGCAATGACCATCGCCGGCTTGCTGGAGCCGGCGCTGATTCTGGCGATGGGGGTGGTGGTATTGTTGATCGTGCTGGCGGTGCTGATGCCGATTATTGAAATCAACCAGTTGATACGTTAACAGGCTGTTGAAAAAGGCATGAATACCTTCGGGTTTTATCGATGACTAGTCGAAATCAATTCGCTGCGACCACGGATGAAGCCTGGGAACCGGTTTCTAGCGGGCTTTTAGTCCATGTTGGGCAGAATTCCGTGCCTTTCGGCATGCTGCGGACGGATTACGCCCTATACGGCCGACAAACGCCAACCAAGAATCGTCGCCATACGGGTCAAGTTGTACGCGGCGAAGGTAAAGACCGTTTGCGCCTTGACCTTGGCCAGACCGATGAATCTGGCCTTGCGCAATCCTCCAACGGTCTTGCTCCATCCAAAAATCTCTTCGACCAACTTGCGCTTTTTCAGGCTCACTTGATAGCCGGCGTGCCGTGTCGTGCGTGCATCGATGGCGCTGCTTTTCTTCTGTGCCACGTGCGGCGTGATCCGCAACTTGCGCAACTTCTCGACGAAGCCGGCAACGTCGTATGCCTTGTCGGCGCCCAGTGTCGCGCCCGACTTGGTGATAGTGCGCTCGGCCATGGTCAGTGCCGCCTCGCGCTCCGCTGTGCCGGTCGCCAGCGTCGTCTCGGCATCGACGATCAAGCCGTTGCGATTCTCCATCAGCGCGTGGCTCAGGTAGCTCAGGCGGGACTTCTCGCCTTCGCTTTTCTTGTACAGCCGTGCATCGGGATCGGTCGTCGATGCATGCGTGTCGTTCGAGCGCGTCTCACCCTTGAAATCCACCGTGGGATTGCGGCCGCCACCCTCAGGCGGCGGGCTGCTGCCATCTTTCTTCACGAAGCTTTTGACCGACGCCCAGGCTTCGATCATCGTACCGTCAACCGTGAAATGATCATCCGATACCAGGCTCTGCCACTGCGCAATGCGCAGCACCTGCGCGAAGAACCGCTGCGTCATCGCTTCACTGAACGGGCGCTCCCGATTGGCGCTGAAGGTCGAATGGTTCCACACAGGCTCGTCGATGTTGAGCCCGACAAACCAGCGATACAGCAGGTTGTACTCGATATGCTGCACCAGTTGCCGCTCCGAACGGATCGAGAACAGCGTCTGAATCAGACTGGCGCGCAACAAGCGTTCCGGCGCAATCGACGGCCGGCCACGGCGCGAATACAGCGCCTGAAACTCCAGGCTCATGCTCTGCAAAATGCCATCGACCAGAACGCGCAATTTGCGCAGCGGATGGTCGGCAGGAATGCGTTCTTCCAGCGTACGGTAGCTGAACATGGCGTGTTGGGTGACGTCGGATTTGCGCATGGATTTATCAAGAAAAATTGCCCTGACCGTACAACGTATACCCGCCCCCAGGTGTTGACAGGCCCCGGGGATTTTTCAACAACCTGTTAATGCGCATTCCATCAAGGAAAAACAACACCTTGGAAGTAGATACTGTTATGACCGCCAAGTGCGATGCAAGGCGGACTTAAATGATTCCCCTGATTTGAGGACACCGAAACCCACATGAACGAGTTTTCGCATCATGGCGCCGATTACAAGGCTGGGATGTAATCCCAGCCTACAAATTTTTTTTCGTGATTTTCGTGGACAGTATATGAACAGACAAATAAGTAAAAAATTGGGCGGATATACCAGGCGTCTGCCTCAACTCCTCAGCCCGCTGCTCTTCATCCTGCTATGCGTTTGCACTGCTTACTGGGTGATGCAGCTAGTCAAGCCGGCGTTGCGTGCGGTCGCAGCGCCGCCTCAGGCGGAGGATGCGCAGATCGATATCTCCCAGGCTGCCGGCTTGTTTGGCGGGCCCAGCACGGCAACAGTCGGCAGCAATTACCAGCTGACGGGCGTAGTGGTCGCAAAAAAAACCGAGGAAAGCATCGCCATTCTGAGCGCCGACGGCAAGCCGGCACAGGCGGTCATGCAGGGCAGGGAATTGCTGCCCGGGACCAGCATCAAAGAGGTGCATGCCACCTATGTCCTGCTGTCTAAAGATGGCATTCTAAAGCGTGTGATGCTGCCTGAAGGCGCGCGGCCGAAGCCGGGGCTGTTAACTACGTCACCGGTATTGGCGCCAGCCCCGGCGGCGCTTATCAACCAGGATGTGCCTGCAGCCCCCCTAACACTGGGCACACCGGACAAGTGATGGGCACAAGTCGTGGACTCGGCAATACCGCGCTTGGTGCGTTCTACCGGCGCCTTGCCGCACGCATCGGCAAAGCCAAGGCAGTGACCGCGACCGCGCGCAAGATCGCCGTCCTGTTCTACAACGCGATGCGATATGGCATGGACTACCGGGATCCGGGCGCAGACCATTATGAGCAGCAATACCGGGACCGCGTCATCAAGCAGCTTCATCGTCGTGCCGCGCAATTCGGATTTACGCTGCATCCACAGGATTTATCAGAATCAGGGTGTGTTTCTTAGGAAGGCATCGGCCTTCTTTGCCCGCGAACTGAAATGAGCTATCAACTCATTCGTCAACTGCAAGAGAAGGCCTTCCCTGTGCAGCACTGTGCCGCGTTCTGTCGGTCAGCCGTTCTGGCTATTACGAGGCGCAGCATCGTTCTGCTAAACCGGTTTTGTGCAAAGCAAGCGTCCACCTAAAGGCTGCTTTCATGGCCAGCCATCAAAGCTATGGGAGCCGTCGGATGGTCACCGCGATGGCGAACCAAGGTATCCAGGTTGGACGCCACAAGGTGCGCAGTCTGATGCGCAAAGCTGCCTTAAGGCCCGTGTGGAAGCGTAAATTCGTCCAGACCACCGATAGCAAGCACAACTTGCCGGTCGCTGCCAACATCCTCAATCGGCAGTTCAATCCTGTCGCGCCGGACATGACATACGTGACCGACATTACGTACTCCGTACCGGTTCTGGATGGCTTTATCTGGCCATCGTGCTGGACTTGTTCGCACGCAAAGTGGTCGGCTGGGCCATGGCCCCGAACATGCCTGCTGAACTAGTCTGTGCTGCTCTGAACATGGCGATTCAGCAGCGGCGGCCAGCCTCCGGGCTGATCGTCCATTCTGACCGTGGCAGTCAATATGCAAGCGATCTGTACCAGAACCTTCTCGACGAACATGGCTTTGTTTGTAGCATGAGTCGCAAAGGAAATTGTTGGGGTGTGCCAAGAACGCGAACGTCAGCGCATCGACGTTTGCGGTGCTTTATTGAAGATGAAGGAAGGTCCTTCGGAGTCGGCTTGCAGGAGCGGGCTACCCTTTAGGGGTGGAGTGAGATGGAGTAAGGATCAGTGGTTTTATGGTCGAGGAAGGAAAAATGACAAAGGAATAATTTCAAGGAAAACAGAAATGAAAAGAATCTTACTAATTTACCTGGACCGGGATCAAGGTGAATCGCGATGACGTTTGTATTCCGGGTGTTTCACAAATCATGTCGGCAGAAAGGTAAGCCTCCTGCGCGGTCGCCTCAGGGTTTTCCGGAACCGACGGCGTGGAATAACTTTGACGGAATAATCTCGCGCGCGCAGGCAGCGGTGGAAACAGTCCGTTATCTTGAGAGTGCAATATGAAAAAAAATACGAGGTCGTTAGAAATACTGGACGCGCATGAAAAGAAAACGGTTGGTCGACCTACCGCGTACCGCGTACCGCGTACCGCGTACCGCGTACCGCGTACCGCGTACCGCGTACCGCGTACCGCGTACCGCGTACCGCGTACCGCGTACCGCGTACCGCGTACCGCGTACCGCGTACCGCGTACCGCGTACCGCGTACCGCGTACCGCGTACCGCGTACCGCGTACCGCGTACCGCGTACCGCGTACCGCGTACCGCGTACCGCGTACCGCGTACCGCGTACCGCGTACCGCGATGAGATGTGTGAGCAGGTGCGGAAGCTGTGCTTGCTCGGCGCGACTGACAACGAGCTGGCCGATTTTTTTGGTGTGTCGGAGGTGACGATTAACGCGTGGAAGCATGCTCACCCGACATTTCTTAAGTCCTTAAAAAGTGGCAAAGCCCAGGCCGATGCCGAGGTGGTCGATAAGCTGTACCAACGCGCGCTCGGCTACAGCCACGACGACGTCCACGTCTCGAATTATCAGGGCGAAATCACGCTGACGCCGATCATCAAGCGATACGCACCGGATCCGACGGCGGCGATTTTCTGGCTGAAAAACCGCCAGCCGCAAAAATGGCGTGACCGCGTCGTTTCGCAGATCGTGGTCGACAATGGGGAAGCGCATCAGGCTAAGGTGGACGACGATTTTTCTGAATTACGCGCGGCCTTTGCTAAACGCTTGGGCCGTGATATGCGGTGGTCAAGTAATTTCGGACACAACAATAGGTTCTTTTTCTGCCATTTTCCGCTCGTAGGCGGCGGGCGGCAGATTGCCCAATACTGAATTCAATCGCTCGGTGTTGTAGAAGCCGACGATGTACGCAGTGATGTCTTTCCTGGCCTCGGCATGGTTGGCATACTGGCGCTGCCAGACGCGCTCCATCTTGAGATTCAAGAAGAAGCGTTCCGCGACGGCATTGTCCCAACAATTTCCTTTGCGACTCATGCTACAAACAAAGCCATGTTCGTCGAGAAGGTCCTGGTACAGCTCGCTTGCATATTGACTGCCACGGTCAGAATGGACGATCAGCCCGGGGGCTGGCCGGCGCTGCTGAATCGCCATGTTCAGAGCAGCACAGACTAGTTCAGCAGGCATGTTCGGGGCCATGGCCCAGCCGACCACTTTGCGTGCGAACAAGTCCAGCACGATGGCCAGATAAAGCCATCCAGCACCGGTACGGACGTACGTGATGTCGGTCACGTACGCCATGTCCGGCGCGACCGGATTGAACTGCCGATTGAGGATGTTGGCAGCGACCGGCAAGTTGTGCTTGCTATCGGTGGTGTGGACGAATTTACGCTTCCACACGGGCTTTAGGGCAGCTTTGCGCATCAGACTGCGCACCTTGTGGCGTCCAACCTGGATACCTTGGTTCGCCATCGCGGTGACCAACCGGCGGCTTCCATAGCTTTGATGGCTGGCCATGAAAGCAGCCTTCAGGTGGACGCTTGCTTTGCACAAAACCGGTTTAGCAGAACGACGCTGCGCCTCGTAATAGCCAGAACGGCTGACCGACAGAACGCGGCAACAGTGCTGCACAGGGAAGGCCTTCTCTTGCAGTTGACGAATGAGTTGATAGCTCATTTCAGTTCGCGGGCAAAGAAGGCCGAGGCCTTTTTTAATATATCGACATCCTGGCGAAGTTGGCGATTCTCGAGTTCCAATTGTCGTATGCGCTGTTGCTCTGACGTGAGCGGCAAACCAATCCCGGCCTGGCCGCTCTGCTCGGCGCTGTACTGCGTAACCCAACGACGGATCGCCGTCGGGCCTATGTCCATACTTTCGCTGACATGCTGGACGCTCAGCCCCTGTTCTTTGATCATGCGCACGACTTCCAGCTTCAGATTCGTGTCAAACTTCTTGCGTTGCTTTGCCATGTACTTTTCCTCAGTTGATGGATTATCCACCCATTGAGGTGTCCGGCAAAATTAGACCACAGCAATATTTCGCGCTGAGACTGTGCGGCGGTACGCGCTCGACCAATGCAGCGCTTTGCACTCCATGTGTTCGCATCCTTCCTTGCGGTCGGCCCGGCTCGCCTCTCCGCAATAGGAGAAGCGCGCCGCGGTGCCGGTATCGAAGCGGCGCTGGCCAGGTAATGCCGCGAAGTTTGTGCCACCGATCTCATTGTAGCGGCGTGCTTGAAGGTGCCGTAAGAATTGCTGGTCGATGCCGATGGTTCGTTGCCTGTGACCGGCGCTTGTGCCCCTGGGGCATTGAACTGCAGGAAGGTTTCCAGCACTTCCTCGCTACAGTCGTGAATCCCGTTGGCCGGAAGCGTCCGGGGTGACAACGCGCCGCCCGGTTTCATGCGCATGTTGCCGCCATTTATATGCGTCCGTAGATGCGGATTGGTGGCGAGGCTGGCGGAGGTGAAGCCCGCGCTGTGGAAACACGCTTACGCTTCGAGGGGGCACCCGAGTGAATTTTCTCGAGAGATAGCCATGCATGCCTCTTCAAGCTCAGTGTCCACGTGCGCGCCGCCATCAGTATCAGTGACGTTCAATATCAATTCCCGCCGGCACATTGTTCTGCCGCGATTGTCGTTCAAAACTGGATCACTCCACCAATTGTTAGATACTTGGCGGGAGCGGGACTGGTCATCCCATACCTTACCTGACGATGTACTCAACCGTTTCTGGGCCTGATTTGTGCAAGAAAGCCGCCTAAATATATATATGTTGACCGGAGCAACCACGCCGGCGAAACTGTTGACTATGCCCTCGGAGTTCCTGTTCCACGGCCCAACATTTTGTAGGCAACGAAGGAGACTGAGATGTCACTGCAGAACCGAGTCAATCCGGAGGGTGAAATTTGTTGTTCCTCGGCACGTGGAGGGTTGATGGGCAACCGAGGCTGCCTCCATAACGAGGCCAGGAAAATAGTTGCCCGCTCCAAACGGGATGCCTGGGTCACGTGTTTGCTTGAATTTCAGAATCGCCGTCGAACGATCATGGATTCTGGTAACTATACCGAGTTGTTTTTCCTCGACGAGGCGACAGCTCTGGCCGCTGGCCACCGCCCCTGCGCCACGTGTCGGCGTGACCGTTACGACGCCTTCCTTGCTGCTTGGAGCGTGGGCAACCAGAATAGCGCAAAGGTGCTGGCCAGCGACGTGGATAAGAAAATGAAGCAGGATCGCGCCCTCAGTGCGCGCGTGGAGACATCCTCGATAATTGGATGTCCCGACGGCACTATTGTTAAGCAGGCGGAGCTAGGCGCCTGCTACCTCATCCGTGGTGCCAACCTGTATCGATGGTCATTTGACGGTTATAGTCCAGCAAAGCAGATGTCGACAGTTAGTGGGCCGTTTATCGTCCTGACTCCCGCTTGCACTATCAAAGCGCTTCAGGGCGGCTACGTGGCGCAGTTCCACCCAAGCGCTCGTTGAGGAATCCTGTAGGCGCCGATCCATTTTTTTTCCAGATGCCGAAACTAAACTGCCCCATGAAAAACCCTTGCAAACCCGGTGCTGGCAACAGTTTACAAAGGGATGTATCTAGGTTGTCAATACGCTTCCAATTTTTTCCACTTATCAGCGTTGAGTATTCCCAGTGCAATTGCGACATGGCACTGCCAGGACCGTAGTTCGATTAGTCCCCCTCGGCAAATGGGGCGCTGATATCTGGAAATTATCACTACGTGACAAATGCGGAGCCGGATATTTTTATGGAGCCGACATGAGACGACGCAGACCGGGAGTTTGGTGGGAGATCCTCAAGTTGCTGTTCTACGGATTCCTCGCGTTCATCCTGTCACATACAGACAGCAACCTGAAGGAAAAATATCACTATGAGCAACGTAGCCAAACGAGCAGTGAGGGCGTAGTCGACAAGACCAGTGCCGATGCTGGAATCGACTTACGCGCTCGAAAATAGCACACCATCGTCGTTGTAGTCGCTCTTGCGAGCCATGCCCCGGCGAACAAACTGCGGGTAGATGCATGGCCGTAGAATTCGTGGAAAATCGTTGCTTCCAGATCAGCGGCTGAAACCTATGCGTATCCTCCACCACATAAATCTTGCCATCAAAGAACGTTGCTTTCGGCGAATCGCCCGCCTGCTGACGATACGCCGACTCCTGGAGCGCCGCCGGTTGATCGCGGAATGTCCGGCCTTTCTTAAACCGGACCGTCGTCGTTCGACCGAACCCGGTGCTTGTGGCAGCGGCAGGTATCCGTTCGATGGTGCGATCAAATTCATCACGACGGAATGTGACGTGTATGTCTTTCCCGATGGCCGCGTGATTGACCTGCGTCCGCGTAAATAGCTCGTTCGCTACGGGCACCTAGGCGCCATGCTGGAGGGCAACTTATTCGGCGCACACGCATACAGCCTTGGCCTGCACAATGAGCATCACGGTCTGGATTGTCTATAATGGAATCGAACCCCGCGCCTGAGGCCTGCGGGTGCGCGAAGCAGTGCCGTGCGTAGGTACGTCTGCGGCTTTCCCCGCCGTTCTTGTGCTATCAGGGTGTCCTGAGATTTGAGGGAGATCGCAATGGAAAGTGTCAATACGGCGGCGGGGAATCAGCTCCTGCATTTCGAGGACTGCCAATCAGCGATTGATCAATTGTTTGTGGAATCGCTTGCCACGAACGGTGTGGATGGATTCCATGAATTCCTAGAGTTTGTTACGCGCTTCAACAACTTATCGATCTACAACGCCATGCTTGTGCGTGTTCAGCGGCCAGGATCAGGGGCTGTGGCTTCGCGGAGAAAATGGAGAAGTATAGGGCGACACGTCAAGTCCGATGCCATACCCATTGTGGTTCTCCGAGCTTTCGGACCAGTGTCGTTCCTGTTTGAGCAAGGGGATACGGAAGGCGATTCATTACCCGGAGAAGATGAAAACCCATTGTTCGCGGCGGGAGAGCTATCCCCGACAATTTATGAACAAACATGCAAAGCCGCCGCGAAGTACGATGTTCAGGTAGAGGAAACGCGCTGCTACGGTGCCTTGCTGGCAGGAACTGCTTCAGGGATTAACATCATGCCTGAGACGTGTACGTTAATATGCGCGGATGACGATAGTAGGACGACAGCCTTCCGAATCAAGGTCAACGCTACGCACAACTTGCCGACCCGGTATGCCACGCTGGCGCATGAATTGGGGCATGTCTATTGCGGCCATGTTGGCGCAGACAGGAAGGGGCGTTGGCCCGCAAGATTGCATCTAAACCATGCACAAAGAGAAGTGGAAGCCGAGGCTGTTGCATGGCTGGTGTGCAAACGCAACGGCGTGCTGACAAAATCGCGTGAGTATCTGAGCAGTCTGATGGAAGGTATCGACCTCTCCCCAATCAGCATGTATGCAATGCTTGAGGCCGCCAATCGGGTGGAATCGCGTACACCGCCGATTGAAAAATAACGTCTCGTGGCGACGCAGTGGCAGCTTGCATAACACCACGCGCAACCAATCCGGCCTTGGCGTCGTCGGGGGTATCTTTTCAACCAATACTCGAAGAAGAATCCAGAGTAATGCATCCTCTGGTGGCAGGACGACTGGTCAATTAACATATAATCGAATCAATGGGTTCGCTGCTCAGAATCATACACAACAAGATGTAGTTTAATCGAGGTCCAACGATGAGCCAGTTCGCACGGCAGCTAGATGGCATTGACGCGCTTGGTGAGCTTTCCACCAAGCCAGGAGCACATTGGTGGAAAGACCTGCTTTCTTTGTGGCGACCAAGTGGAGTCGAAGCTGGCGACTTCGGTCTCCGCCTCGCAATCCGCAATGGCTACCTGAATTTCTATAGGCGTGGGCAGTCCATCGCCCGTATCGAGTTCGACCGAAAGGGCACCCCCACAGCGACGATGCATATCAAATATGTTGGTAAGAGCATTGACGCGCCGTTCGGCCGAGAGTACGTGAAACTCCGCGACACTTGGATTCTGCGTGGGGGGAAACAATGGGACTCATACCGAGGAAGCAAGACCCTTGAGAAATGGATTAAGGCGGTTGACGAGGAATATGTCGGAACGGAGAAGAATCTCGTTGACCAGTTGGTTACTGCAAATCCGAACGTCATCGATTTGGAGATGGGGCTTCCAGCTTGGGGCGAGAAAAAGACAGCTCCCCGAATCGACCTCGTCGCGATTGAATCATCGACTGAGGGCCGAAAGGTTGTTTTCTGGGAGGCCAAACTCGTCACAGATGGCCGGCTTCGATGCAGTGACGATGTGGTGGCGGACGAGAAGCCAGAGGTCTTGAAGCAGTTGGCCGACTATCGAAAGTTTTTAAACGCGGAAGGGCACGTCGAATTGGTCGCCAAGGCTTACCTGAATGCGGCAAAGCTGATCGTCAAGCTTCGCGCAATGGCGGACGGCCTCGGGGAGGTGCATCCTCTTGGAGCCGAGATTGTGGCTGCTGCGTCATCGTCTGAGCTAAGCGTCGATTGCGAACCCCGCCTTGTCGTCCTGAACAAGAATGGCTCAAGCCAGACGGCATGGGCAATTCATGCCGACAAGCTTCGACAGCCCGGCGTCAAAACGACCGTCATCGAGGAAGGTGGTTCATTTGTCTTGATGTCACCAGCGTGAGAAGCCTTCTTCTTACCGTTCACCGCGCTACAGACCAGATCGGCGGCAACTGTATTGAGATATCGTCTGCTAGTGGCGAGCGAATCATCCTTGATGTTGGGCGACCGCTTGACGCACCCAAGGCCGCGACGGACTTTCTTCCGAAATCCCTAGACCTGGACCGGCCAGTCGCAGGCGTCCTGATTTCGCATCCTCATCAGGACCACTACGGCCTCCTCAACGAAACGCCTGCTCATTGGCCCGTCTATTCGGGCAGAGCCGCCGGGGGCCTGATGCACCTCACAGCCAGTATCTTCGGCACGGCCCCTGTACGCGACTACCGCCACTGGGAAGGCGGGAGGCCGATTGAGATCGGGCCCTTTCTGGTTACGCCCTACTTGACCGATCATTCCGCGTTCGACGCCTATATGTTGCTGATCGAGGCTGCGGGGAAGCGCATCCTCTATTCCGGTGATTTCCGTGCGCATGGGCGCAAGGCCGCCTTGGTTCAACGGCTTATGCAATCGCAGCCTCCCGACATCGACGTTCTCCTCATGGAGGGGACCAATCTAGGCAGCGACAAGCCGACCAAGAGCGAGACGGACTTAGAGGACGATTTCGTCGAGCTTTTCCGGGAAACGCGTGGGCGTGTGTTCGTTTGCTGGTCAGCGCAAAACATCGACCGGACGGTAACGCTCTATCGGGCTTGTCTAAAGTCCGGGCGCACCTTGGCCGTCGATCTCTACACAGCCGAGGTTCTCGAACTGCTCGCCGACGCGGGCCGCCTGCCGAGAGTGGGTTGGAATAATCTCAAGGTCGTCATCACCCGCGCCTTTTCCCGCCTCTACAAGTCCAAGGGGCGCGAGGATTTTGTCAAACGGATGGCGGCCCACGGTGTCTCAGCCGCCCGTTTGGTCAAGAATTCGGACAAGTGGGTCATCATGATCCGTCCGTCCCTGATGCGGGACATGATGCCCAAGGGAGTCGTGCCGAACCCGGACGACGCCTGGAGCTATTCCCAATGGCGCGGCTATCTCGAACAGCCTGATGGGGTCGCATTAAAGAAATGGTTCGATGAGGGCGGGGCCAGAGCGGCCCACATCCATACCTCCGGCCATGCCTCAGTAGCCGACCTCAAGGCGTTTTCAGTGGCCATGAAGCCGAAGATGCTGATCCCGATTCATGGCGTAGCTTGGGACAGCAACAGCGACGGCTTTTTCAACATCGTGCGGCTTCATGACGGCGAGCCGCTGGTTATCTGAGGCGCGAGAGATACGTTCTAGCAAAATATCAATTGCAAAAACAAAAAAATTGCCTGGCCGTATCCTAGTCACTGCGCCCCGGAAACGCGGTAACGCCGTTGTGTCGGGTGCTGCCAGTCTTCCTATCTGCAGCAGGTCAGTGCATTTGCGAACCACGTCGGTCGATCGCCGGACAAGCTCGGCCCGGAAGAGATTCGCGCGTGGAAAGTCCGCCTGCCGGAGTCCGGAAACTTACTCCTAAAAGTATCAGCCTCGCCGCCGCACTGCGCTTTTTGTACAAAGCCAATTACCTAGTTTCAGGGAAAAACTAGCTTCCAATTTCCCGAAAAAAACGATTGCTTTCCCGAAAACGGTAGCAGGTAATTCAAAATATAGGGATGGAACAATGGGTGCGCCCGTCCGACAATAGCCCTACTGATGCAACGGGATGTAAGAATGGCGTCGAAATTACAAGTATCGAAACATGCTCAGCAACGCCTCGTGCAGCGTGGCGTTCCACCGGTGATTGTCGAATGGCTTGATAGATATGGTGCGCATATGCCAGATGGTAGGGGATGTGAATTGGTGTGGTTCGACAAGCAGAGTAGGCGGCACCTGGCTAAGGCTGTAGGCGACAAGGTCGTCGATCGGTTGGGGTCTCTCTTGGACGCGTATGCGGTGATGAATGAGGCAGGCGTGCTCGTAACCATAGGTTGGCGTTACAAGCGGATACAACATTAAAGGAAAGGCAGAGCACACCATGGAACAGAAGACGAAGGCAGGGAAGACTTCTGAGGCAAAGAAGGCTATGGAGCAGGCGCTACGACGCATCCAATTGTCGCCGCGAGACCGACTATCCGATGGGCGCGATGCGTGGAGTGAGCTCGAGCGCGCAGAATCGGGCACAAGCGCTCATTCCGGCAAGCTGCTCGACGAGGCGGATGCAGTGCTCATCGCGCGACATCTCCACGAAATACTGCAGGAGTATCGGCCGGTACTGAAAGCAAAGGGATGGACCAAATCATCCCTGTGCCAAGAGGCGTTTGGAACGGGCTATCAGGACTCAAAAGAGCTGTATCGGCTCACTTTGCCACCAGATGTAGACCCGAAGCAACGAGATGTCCGCCGCAATGCCTTTAAGTACCGAACACTAATAAAAGCAATAGCTAAAGCCACTAACGAAAGCGTTGGCCCGCTCGCTGATCGTATCCTTTGGGGAACAAAGCTTCATCCGCAAAGCGCGTGGGGGAAGGGCTTTGAAGAAATAGAACAGGTACAAGTCACGCTGCAGGCGATAGTAGATAAAGTCGACAAGGACTGTGGCTTGTTTCAGCTCTATCAGGAGACAGCTAAAGCGAAAGCTGAAGGTTTTAAGAAAGGCCGGCGTGAGTGCTGGCCCATGTATGGAGTCAATGTACCCATATCTGAGGATCCTGAAGAGCTGGATCAATACCGCGAGGAGCTAAAGAGGGCCAGGGCCGCCGATCTTGGGCAGGCATTCTGGCTAGAGAACGAGCTTCTTGGACGGCACCGGCAGGACGAGTGGCAGCTATTTGGGTTTGACACGGAGGTACTGCAGAACGATGACTTTTTCTATGTGCCGCATGCGCCGCTCGGATACCTTGCAATCTGGGATCTGCCCGACCGCTCCGTTGATGAGTCGCGTTATGACATCGCCGTTGCGCGGGAGGTTAAGCAGATGCAGGCCGAAAAAGAGGGCAAACCCGTGCAGGTCATGCCTACCGACGCGTTTGACGATATCACGCAGCGGCCAAGTGGACAAACCGAACCAACGAACTCGGATTTGCAATATTATTTTTGGCTTTTGATCTATCCGCATCCGAACGGCAAACGGCTTGTGCCGACGCTGTATTCGCCTGGCGAGGAGGGCGGAGCGTATCTTCTGCCGCTTGACATGGAGGCTTTGGCGATGCTTCGGCATGCCAAATGGGTTTCGCCGACCGAGAGCATGTCTGTGGTTGATCGGCTAAGGCGCGTGCTGAGCGAGACTGGCACCGACGACATGTGCGACGTGGAGCGCGCATTTCGGCGGACAGCTTGGTGGTTATCGCATAACCCGCACTTGAAGTGGCTTGCGGAAGAGCGCGGCGTGGCGTTGAAACTCGAAAAGGCGTTTAAGCGAACAAGTTTAACAAATAAATAATTAACTACAGGAGACCACGGGTGTGGTTCGCTCAATCCAGGAGCACCTAATGTGGAAAGAAGCTATGAACAAAAATTATTTTCGTTTGAATTACCCATCTAACTTTGACATCACCAACCTCGTTCAAAGCCGAGGGTTGGCCGACCTTGATCCGGAGCTCGCAATGAAGCTGCGCCCGAACGACTACGTGCTTGGCGCGCGCTATAGCCCGGCAGATCGGCTGGGCGAGGTCCGCCTTCTTGGGAATGTTGTGCGGGCAGACGCCGTACTCGATATTGAATGGAGACATGTCCGGATCGACTTGCGGCCGAGCAGCCAAGGCCAACATTTCTGGAAGAGGTCACACTTTCGTTTCGCAGATAGTGTTGCAAAGAGGTATAGGCTCGAGGATCTTTGTATGGAGGTGTTCGCCATCAACACAGACGGTGCAGAAGGTGATGACCGAGGGTGTGCGGAATTTTGTGTAAACGGAATTTCGTTTAATTCGGCGTCATCCGTTCTTCAAACTGGATTGTGAAGCGGTTGAGTGCTCCTTTCCAGTCCCGCAAGGGCATCGTCCACTTCTTGCTGATATTGTTTAATGCCAGATAAAACAGCTTGCTGACGGCCTCATCAGTTGGGAATGAACTGCGGGTTTTGATGACTTTCCGCAGGCTCATATTAATGGATTCAATGGCGTTGGTGGTGTAAATGACCTTGCGAATTTCCGGCGGGTAGTCGAAGAACGGCGTGATCCGAGCCCAATTTCGCCGCCAGGACAGGCTGATCGACTGGTAGTCCTTGTCCCACTTTGACTCAAATTCGGTGAGCATGAGTTCGGCTTCATCGACGGTCGCCGCACTGTAGATTCGCTTCAGATCGGTAGCCACTTCCTTCTGTACTTTCCAGGGAACGAAGTTCAGGCTATTTCGCACCATGTGAACGATGCATAGTTGAACGGCGGCTTTCGGATAGACCGCCTCGATGGCATCAGGGAAGCCTTTCAAGCCGTCGACGCAGGCAATGAAGATGTCCTGCACGCCACGATTCTTCAACTCGGTCACCACTTGCAGCCAGAACTTGGCGCCCTCGGTCTGAGCGATCCACAGGCCCAGCACTTCCTTGTGGCCCTCCATGTTCACGCCGATGGCCAGGTAGACAGCCTTGTTTCGGACGGCGCCTGTGTCGCGCACTTTGACGTGGATGCAGTCGAGATACAGAATCGGGTAAAGGGCATCGAGCGGTCTGGCCTGCCAGATCTTCACATCTTCGCTCACAGCATCTGTGACGGACGATATCAGGCTTGGTGACACCTCGGCACCATAGATCTCTTCCAAGTGGCTCTGGATCTCCCTGACCGTCAGGCCACGGGCATACAGCGAGATGATCTTGTCGTCGAAGCCGGTCCAACGGGTCTGATGCTTGCTAACGATTTGCGGTTCAAACGCGCCTTGACGATCGCGGGGAATATCGAGCGGGAGTGCGCCGAAATCGCCTTTGAGCGTCTTGCTGCTGTGGCCGTTGCGGGTGTTGGCCGTGTCGTTGATGACCGCGTCGCTCTTGCCGTGACCGAGATGGTCCGTCATCTCCACTTCCAGCGCGCGCTCGACCAGCATCTTGGTCAGTTGCTTGAGCAAGCCATTTTCGCCAATCAGGTCTTCAGGTTTTTTGTAGTTGGCAAGCAGGCTGTCAGCCAGCTTGACCAGTTCAGGATCGGGCTTGGCCCGCTTGGTGCGTTTTACGTAGGTCATTTTTTCCTCTATGGTGGCAGTGTCCTGCCAAATGACCGTTTACACAAAACTAAATACACCCTCTGATGACCCGGCGCGGCGCATCCGCGAGAGCCGAGGTGATGAAGAGCACGCCTCTGATCCGGGCCACGTCTAGGCCCTGTAATTTTCTCTAATTCGCCTATCCTGTTTATAGACGCCTGGAGCATGGGGTCATGTGGCGACAAAACACCTATAAGGATGACCATGAAAAACAAAACCAACCTGCCTTCAGTTTCCGCTTTGCTGCTGTTCGCGGCATTCGCATTGCCTACAGGGAACGCGGCCCGGACCCGACTGATGACCTGAATCCGGCGGATGATGCGGTCGGCACTAAGAGGGTTCCCGCCTTTATCTGCGACGGAGACCACGTCGTTTGTTGGTGTAATCGCATAGTTCCTTCGCGACCGCCTGCCAAGCGGCCCTGAGTTGCCCACGTCATTGACCAAGGCCAAGGCGACGATACAGCGTGAAGGTCACGCCAGCAGCACGGCACGAAAATGCAAGTGGATCGATGAGCTGGTTCGCCCCTCTGCGCGCACGACCACTTCTCCAACCAAGACATTGCCGACATGCGCGATGACCTGGCAGTCGCATTCATCAAAACGGAAACCATTGCGCAGGTGGACGCCCATCTGACAACGCGTGACCGGCTCGACGCCGCCAAAGCCGCGGAGCGCGCGCAGTGGCTGTCAGCCAAACAACCAAGTCAAGCAGTGGCGTGAATTAAAAATTGTTAAATTGATATTCATAACCTATAGTATTGAGCATGTGCCAGCGCTTGAACACCACCTTGGCAGTTCCCGAGTGGCGACAGATAAAAGCAATACGTTTTAGGGAGAAAATATGTTCTGCTCTAGATGCGGTGCAGAAAATCATGCTGAAGCCGGCTACTGCCATAATTGCGGCGCGTCACTATCGAGCGTCGGCACACACAAAAACAGCCCAAGATCGGCCGCAGCTTCCATTCAAGGTCATGCGATATGGAATCCAAATGCAGCAGCCAACTGGAGCCTTATTTTTACACCCGCGTTTGGCTCATATTTGCAAATGCTCAACTGGAAAGCACTCGGAGAACCTGATAAGGCCGCGTCCTCTAAAAATTGGTTCTATGCCAGCCTATCAATTCTAGTCATCTATGTATTGATAGGTGTATTCATGTCCGACTCCAAGGCCGCAGATGGCGCAGTTCGCGGACTGGGTTTTCTGTATTTGCTCGTTTGGTATTTTTCAACAGGACGCTCTCAAGGAAAATTCGTAAAAGAAAAATTCGGCCTGAACTATGCCAGGAATCCTTGGGGTAAAGCGTTGCTTACCGGTTTTACTGCCAGCATCGGCTACTTCATTTTTTTCTTGCTTGTGGCGTATATCCAAGGTGCAGCAGTAACGTCGCAGAATAAAAACGAAACAGACCTGGCCGCTGCGGCGAAGTCCAACCCCTACGGCAAGTTCGACACCACAGAGCTGCCAGCCGCCCCCACCCCGGCACGGGCGGCCCAATACAACGCGCTGCAAGCACAGCAGGACGCCAGCCCGATTGCCTTCACCACGATGGGAAGCGACCAGAATCTCCAGGTGTTCTTCAAGGACGGCACGGCACGCACGCTGCAAGCCGGCGAGCCGATTCCTGACAATGTCGCGCAATTCAACGCCCGCCAGGCGCAACTCAAAGCGCTGCGCAATGGTGCCGTCGCATCGGGAGTACCGCCAACCAATTCGGTCGGCGATATTAACAGCCCAAACGCAATCGCAATCGCCGAGTTGAAGAAAAGCCCGTATCTCGCGCCGCAGTTTGACAGTCTTTATGGCCCCGGTGCTGCACAAAAAGTGTTGGGGAATATGGCAAAAGACGACAACGAGCAGCAAGCAATCAACCCGATCTCCAAAAATGTGACGCCCGACACGACTCCCGACGACCGCAACAATGTCGCGCTCGCTACAACGGCTGGCATCGATGGGGCGGTGCAGGTCATCAGAGGCATGCAGGGAACGATGGCGATCCCGAGCGCGGAAGGCAACGGCTATAACGAGGTGCCGCAAACCATCTATGACGCCGGGGTTGCTGCGGGTAATCCATCCACTGCCGTGCAAAACTATAACGCCCAAGTCAATCAGGGCATCATTTACGGCAGCAACCCGAACCAGGCCGCGCCGGATGCGGCAGCCGTCGCGGGACAGAGAGCAGAGGCTGAAAATCAAAGGGCATGGGCATTGGCAGATCAAGCGCAGAGAATACAGGCCTTGCCACAAGCCCATGCGCAAGAGCGGGCGCAAATGCAATACCAAACACAGTCCGGCGTGGACGGAAACTCGCTCCCAACAGGCGTGAGTCCATCTTACTTTGGCACGAGCGGGCAGCATTACCAGGGTGTTGCGGGTGGCATCGTGAACAGCACCACTGGGACGTTTTCGCAAGACGTTGGCGCAGGGTTCGTTAATAGCCAGACTGGGCAATTTACCCCCAAACCGTAATCGGTTTTTATAAGCCGCTATTTTGAAATAGACGGATACCATGCGGTATCGACAATCTCGCGGTCGGTTTTCCGGTTCTCAGGTGTGGGCTATGTGCCGGTGCTACGCAATGTCGTGCGCCAGCGGTGCGCCACTGCATCATGCACGGTGCCGCCGTCTAAGGGTCTATACTGGACGTGCCGCCAGCACCCAGGCCACGACGCGTACCCATAGGAGTGGTTTGCGTAGGCAAGACGGGATCAAGAACTCCCCTTGTTCACCTGACGGCCTTTTCTCAAAACCGGTCAGCACCCAGGCATTGGAGCCGACTGTCTTGACCAAGGCAGCAACGTTATCGCCCCTTTCAGAGGCCACCCTATACCCTACCTATACGAGATCGACGAAACATTTGGAGTCGAGCGTGCACTCATCTGCGGCAACCCAATGAGAAAAGCCCCAGTTTCGGGGCTTGTTATGACGCTATTCGATTGACGCTGGCCAGCTCGACACTGACCTCAGCGCATCGCCATCCAGTTTATAAACGGCCTGCACCCCGTTGATGTTGCGGAGAACTACATGTGGCACTCCGTCGATTTCCGTCACATCACTCCCATTGCCCGGTTGATCCGTTGCGCCCGACTTCGCGTAGGCGATTCGTGCACGATTAACCAGTTCTTGTTCATCATATAGTGCCATGGCATTCCTAAAGTAACGTGGATTGGATTGCTCGGATTGCTTGGGCTGATGCTGCGCGGGACTCAAAGAACGGCCAAGCCAAGCGCGCAACGCCCACATTATTGTAACGGAGCGCGACCTGGACTACGCGTACATTGGTGCCAATGTCGGCATTTTTTTCAGTACCTGCGTCAAGCGAAACTGGCCCGCGTCATGTTTTGCACAGTACCGAGCAATCTGGCGGTACCCTTGATGCAAATTCTTGCAGGGAAGGCAGACCCTAAGCAGATATCTTCGGAAGGTACGGGTCAGCGGAAGGCCACAGCCACGCCATCGACCACGGCCAGGACGACGGTGACGCCAGCAGCGTGGCACGGCTATGCCGGTGGACCGATGAGTAGATCACGGCTGGTTTGCGCAGCAACGGCTCTGTGACGACACAAAGCATGGCCTGGCTGTCACGTTATTGCGCGTACCTGGGCCGCCTACCATGCCTATGCACTAACGCCATCGCCTTCTTCCGGCCCCAACAGCAACCATATCAGACAGCGATTAATTTGGGATGCGCTCCTGACGCATCCGCATCATTGCATCTTCACGCGCTGCTCGAATTTTCAGCCGCTTTGCCCACCAACCGTAGTCCGATAGCTTGTTTTTCGCCAGTGCCCTCAACCGATTAGCATTCGGTGATTCTGAAGTGAGGGAGCATTCCGGTGGTTCAATTCTTTGCTTTACACAATATTTGATAGCTCCAGCAAGGTGGTCTCCATCAAGCAACTCCCGGCAAGCGCTTGAATGTTTCAGTGCTTCATCCATTTTTTGATTTTTTTTCGTCAAAATTATTCATGATGTTTTGTGGCGATCCGTGTTTCTTTTCAAAGCGTTGCTGTGCACGTATCGGCAGCGACAAGGTCAGGTGCCAGTCAATAGCGTGTAGGGATTCGACGGCAAGCACGTTGCCGGTAGCGACCTCGACAACAATCGAAACGGACTAAGCAAGCAAGCCATTTTCAAGTGCGTAACGGGCGAGTTTGGCGTTGCTGGCCATGCCTGTTTTTTCCATAATGCGAACCCGATAAGTCGTGACGGTACTCGGACTCAAATGCAGCATCTTGCCAATATCGACAAGTCTTTCGCCTGTGGCGAGCAGTTTTAATACCTCAAGTTCGCGGTCCGATAGCGCTGCGTGCCGCGCCATGTCATCTCCGCCGATCACGCCGATACATATTTCCGCCAGCTCGGGGCTAATATGCTTGCCACCCGCAGCCGCCTTCCGCACCGCCGCAATCAATATCGCTGCCGAAATATTCTTGGTGAGATAGCCGGAGGCACCGTGCCTGATTGCACGCAAGGCATAGATATCCTCCGAATACATGCTTAACATCAGCACGGCGAGTTCGGGCTTCTCTGCCCGCAACGCCTTGAGGAGTTCCAGACCATTCGTTCCCGGCAGCGCGATATCCAGCAGCGCCACGTCGAAATCACTCGTTCGGATAAGCTGCATGGCGTCCTTCGCCGTCTCCGCCTCACCCGCAAGGTCGATATCGCTTACGCTCCCCAGCATCAAGCGCACGCCATTTCGGGCGATGCTATGGTCATCCACCACCAAAACTTTGATCTTGCGCTTAGTCATCTATCTCTTTCATTGGTACACGCAGGGCTACGACAGTACCGTGGCCGGAGCTGCCGGTGACGTTCAGTTCGCCGCCGAAGTTGCGCGCGCGCTCATGCATGCCAACAATGCCACAGGATTCGCGATTGAGCAGGCGCTCGGCTTCTATTCCGTTGCCGTTGTCTTCGACTTCGATCATCACCGCACCGCCGCGACGTGTGGCCCGAACCAACACCCGCGACGCGTTGGCATGACGCACGACGTTGGTAAGCGCCTCCTGAACGATGCGAAACAGCGCTATGCTGCGCTCCGGGTCGATGGTGGTGGCCGTCGTAGCCGCATCAATCGACCATTCGCAGCGCAGCCTGGTGCGTTCCTGAATTTGGCCGGCATACCATTCCAGTGCCGACCACACGCCAAGTTGATCCAATACGCTGGGACGCAGGTCGGTGATTACTCGGCGTACTGTTTCAATCGCGCTGTTGGCTAGATTGGATGCCTCGATCAGGCCCAAATCTGCTGCGACGCCGGCGCGCTCCGCCTGGTCGATGGCGACAGAGAGGTACGCCTTGATGCCGGTGAGCAGTCCACCCAGCTCGTCATGGATTTCGCGCGCAATGCGCTTGCGTTCCTCTTCCTTGACGCGCTCTTCGTGCGCGGCCAGCTTGCGCGTAATCCAGTGGGCTGCGTCTTCCGGGATCGTTTGCGTGGTCAAGCGCACAATCTCGGCCGCATCAATCTGCGACCTGCGTCCGCTGTTCGACAAGTCACCACCAATCGCCGTAATCCCGCCTTGGGGAAACCGATTGCGCCACGGAATTACCTGACCTCGACCGATTTCAAGCCGTCGCGCGATTTCATGATTGTCCACACGATCAGCAGCAAGCGGAACAATTCGCGCGCGCCTTGCTACCCGCGCGGCAATCGTCTGTGCCTTCATACGGCAGTCCAGTTCATCACGTTGTTCATCGCTCAGTTTGATTTCCATGGCCTCGCTCATCGTTTGCTCCGCACAAAATGTTACGCTATGGCAACACCTAGACAGAATGGTTCAATGATTTCGTAAACCTAGAACTCCAGATTTTGGGTCTTGCGGCCAAAAGAGGCACGAACAACTGTCTCCGCTCACTCTATATCGATCAAACTGAACACAGTCGTCTCGAACACGCCGCCTGTTACGAGGGGATATCCGTTCGATAGCGGGATCATGTGCATCGCGAATGAGGGTGATGTGTGGGTTTTCCCCGCATGGTCGAATTTCGTCCCAAAGAACCGCGATGAGGCATTCGTCCAGCCAGCGGCTCGACCATCGCCATCGCCGCCGATTGCACCAGCTTGCCGGGATGGACTTTGGCACCGGCGATTTTCAGGCGCTGCAAATGCGGACTGCGCGGACATGCCGAGATCGGCGGTTTGCCAAAACAACCTTCTTCCGGCTTACAATCCTCATAACCACCGCCCGATGTGGTGGTTCAGTCCAACAGCGGTTTTGCGCCACTAATCGTGCGGTGCTTTTGCTTTTGGCATACTGAACTGGAGCGGCGGGTAACCTCTCTTCGTTTAGGTATCGATATGGCCTGGGAAAGTATCGGTAGTACAAGCACAGGTGCGATGTCTCATGAGCAGGATTGGATTCTCTTGAGTCTTGGCCTCGCGAAGAGATATATCAAATTTGTGTGTGGAGAACCGCCGGAGGGAAGTCAACTCGATGTCATGTGGCAGGACCATGAACTCGGCAGCTATCCGTCCCTTGGTGTTTGGTCTGACTACGACACTCCGTGGGATTACGTCAATGCATGTGAGCGTGCGCTGGAAGTCTTTGACGGAGCGGTGTCTTGGCATGAACTAAAGGAGCATTTCGAGAAGGTGGCCTGCTCCGACGATGACGTTGAGGAGGAGGGAAATGTCGACGACGAAACCTGACATTGCGGTCGAGAGAGACGCTCCACAAGCGGCAGTCGTCCACTCACTGCACGGCCCCACCTTGCACGTTGACATCAGCAGCTTGGCGCGGCGCTATAGCGTCTCTAGGGTTACCGTTCTGGCCACCGTCAAGCCCAGGGCAAGTCAATGAAAAGCCATCTTGGTGAAATGTGCCGCGCCGTCATAAGTTACGTTCGACGGAAACACATGGAAGCCCTGAAGCGTCGAACCAAGGGGAACGGCATGTGGCAGTTTAGCGAATGCCCAAACTTTCTCGACCCTGAACGGCTTCGTGCGGCTGAACCCGGCACAGAAAGCGGCGGGTATCCATTCGAGGGTGCGATCAAGTTCATCTGTACTGATGGTGACGTGTGGGTTTTTTCCGATGGACGCGTGATCGACTTGCGCCCGCGAAAATAGTGCAGCATTATCGCCGTCATTCGCGTCGCGCTTGCCGATCAGTTCGACCGGCCGCTTGGCCCATCGGACGGATGCTGTGAGGAGAGGCATATGCTCCGCCAACATTGGCGGGGGTACTGGTCCTCACAAGGCCATACGCACGACATCAAGTACACGATGCAAACGGCGAACATCGGCAAGGAGCATGTTATCGAGTCGCAGGCTTAGTTGGACGCTGAGACCCTAAAAGCCGCTGGTAGAGTGCACCTTGATGGTGCCGAAGTTGCAAGACAAAACCCGGCATCGCTCGAAAGTTCACCTAGTGTTATTGCATCCACATAGCAACGCCATGGTGTTCCGAGCATGTCCCGCTATGGTGCTTACTGTAGCTGCCGTCCCTGCAATGGGCGCTTGCGCTGGCCGGCGCTTTGCCGGTTTTGCTTTTCGACGGTGAATGGACGACCTGGCCGCTGTGGTTGGTGTAATGGCTATGCGAGGTCAGATCGGATTCGTTCGGCTCGCCATTGCTGTACGCATGGACGGGAAGGGCGAATGCTGAGGTGACAAATAGTAGGGCGGCGATTAGGAGGGTGTATTTAGTTTTGTGTAAACGGTCATTTGGCAGGACACTGCCACCATAGAGGAAAAAATGACCTACGTAAAACGCAGCAAACGGGCCAAGCCCGATCCTGAACTGGTCAAGCTGGCGGACAGCCTGCTTGCCAACTACAAAAAACCTGAAGACCTGATTGGCGAAAATGGCTTGCTCAAGCAATTGACCAAGATGTTGGTCGAGCGTGCGCTGGAGGTCGAGATGACGGACCATCTCGGTCACGGCAAAAGCGACGCGGTGATCAACGACACGGCCAACACTCGCAACGGCCACAGCAGTAAGACGCTCAAAGGCGATTTCGGCGCACTCCCGCTCGATATTCCCCGCGATCGTCAAGGCGCGTTTGAACCGCAAATCGTCAGCAAGCATCAGACCCGCTGGACCGGCTTCGACGACAAGATCATCTCCCTGTATGCCCGTGGCCTGACGGTCAGGGAGATCCAGAGCCACCTTGAAGGTAAGCCCCCGGCGATCCCATCTTGAAGTGACGTGCTAGCTTCTGCGAGGATCGTGTCCACCAACAATTTAAGTGGACACGTGTACGCCATGGAAGAGCATATCGATGTTTCACCGGCCAGGCGCCGGCAACATAGCCCAGAGTTCAAGGCGGAGGTCGTCAAAGCCTGCAGTCAACCAGGTATTTCAGTCGCAGCAGTCGCACTGCGCTATCGATTGAATGCCAATCTCTTGCGACGTTGGGTCGCTGCGCAGGCGCAACGAGATGGTATCGCCCAGGCGCGACAAGCGATGACGGCTGCGGTTCCCGAATTCGTACCACTGCAACTGCCCCCGGCGCCGTCCGCCGCAGCCATGCAGGAGATCGTGATCGAAGTCCGGCGTGGCGCTGCGACGGTCACGGTCCGCTGGCCGACTTCGGCGGCTGCCGACTGCGCAACCTGGCTACAAGGCTGGTTGCGGTGATCCGCATCGACACCATCTGGCTGGCAACCGAGCCGCTGGACATGCGGGCCGGCACCGATACGGTGCTGGCGCGGGTGGTCAAGGTGTTCGGTGCGGCCCGGCCGCACCATGCCTATTTGTTTGCCAACCGCAGTTCGACGCGCATGAAGGTACTCGTCTATGACGGCTTCGGCATCTGGCTCGCCGCGCGTCGATTGAACAAGGGGCGGTTCGTCTGGACCAATGGGCAGACGGCCATCGCCGTGCCGCTCAACGCCGAGCAGCTTCATGCGCTCGTCATCGGGCTGCCGTGGAAGACGCTGGCTGACGACCATGAAATTGCGGTGGTGTAGCACTTTCTGCACAAAGACGTAAACTGTTTCGATTCCCTGGTGCGCCCGGTTCTGGCAAACTTGGGTGCATGACCTCCATCGCAGACCTCGACACCCTCAGCCCGGAACAGCTTCGCCTACTGGCTGCCGAGCTGATCGTCACGGTCGGCCGGCGCGATTCTGAATTGCTTTACCGTCAAACGCGCATCGACTTGCTCACGCAGGAACTTGCCATGCTCAAGCGCTTTCGCTATGGCAAGCGTAGTGAGCAACTCAGTGTCGGACAGGCCAGCCTGCTCGAGGAAAGCGTCGACGCGGATCTGACCGCGCTGGAAATCGAACTCGACGCGCTGCAATCGCCGGCATCCGAGCGCAAGCCACGCGAGCAGCCGAAACGCGCACCCTTGCCGGCGCACCTGCCCCGCACCGACATTCACCATGAACCCGATGACCTCACCTGCGCGTGCGGCTGCCAACGGGTTCGCATCGGCGAAGACATCAGCGAGAAGCTCGACTACACGCCAGGCGTGTTCACGGTCGAACGCCATATTCGTGGCAAGTGGGTCTGCAAGCCCTGTGAAACACTGATTCAGGCACCCGTTCCCGCGCATGTGATCGACAAGGGCATTCCCACCGCAGCGCTGCTTGCATGGATTCTGGTGTCAAAGTACGCCGACCACTTGCCTCTGTACCGGCTCGAGCGGATCTTTGCCAGGGCCGGATTCGCCATTCCCCAATCGACACTTGGCGCATGGGTTGGCGTATGCGGCGTGCGCTTGCAGCCCATCGTCGAAACGCTGCGTGAAGAACTCTTGCAGCAAGCGGTCTTGCATGCCGACGAGACGCCGGTGCAAATGCTCAGTCCGGGCAAGGGCAAGACCCATCGTGCCTACCTGTGGGCCTATACCGCAACGCAATTCACCGATTTACGTGCCGTTGTGTATGACTTTGCAGAAAGTCGCGCCGGCGAGCATGCCCGCAACTTCCTCGGTGAGTGGCAGGGCAAGCTGGTTTGCGACGATTACGGTGGCTATAAAGCCGGATTCCAGCAGGGTATTACCGAAATCGGTTGCGCCGCCCACGCGCGCCGGAAGTTCTTCGACCTGCACGCCACCAACAAGAGCCAGATTGCCGAGCAAGCCTTGAAGTTCTTCGGCACGCTGTACGACATCGAGCGTGACATTGCCGACATCAACCCGTACGACCGGCGCGCGGTTCGCCAGGAACGCGCCAAACCGGTGGCCGACGCGTTGCACAGATGGATGATTGGCCAGCGCGAACGGGTGCCGGAAGGTTCTGCCATCATGAAGGCACTCGATTACAGCCTTAAGCGATGGGCGGCGCTCACGCGTTACCTGGATGACGGATCTGTTCCCATTGACAATAATTGGGTCGAGAATCAAATCCGGCCGTGGGCCATTGGTCGTTCGAACTGGTTGTTCGCGGGCTCATTGCGGGCGGGCCAGCGCGCGGCGGCCATCATGAGTCTGATCCGGTCAGCGCAGCTCAACGGTCACGATCCGTATGCCTATCTCAAGGATGTCATCACGCGGCTGCCGACGCAACGAGCGAGCGACATCGGCGAATTGCTGCCGCACCGTTGGAAGCCGGCGGTCCCGATCTAGCCTTAACGGCTTTGTCGTCAAGATGGGATCGCCGGGGGCTTACCCTTGAAGAGATTTATGGTGCCGAAGTATCGCCAAGCCTAATATCGTCCGTCACAGACGCTGTGAGCGAGGATGTGAAGGTCTGGCAGGCCCGGCCGCTCGATGCCTTGTATCCGATTCTGTATCTCGACTGCATCCACGTCAAAGTGCGCGACACAGGGGCTGTCCGAAACAAGGCCGTCTACCTGGCCATCGGCGTGAACATGGAGGGCCACAAGGAAGTGCTGGGCCTGTGGATCGCTCAGACCGAGGGTGCCAAATTCTGGTTGCAAGTGGTGACCGAGTTGAAGAACCGTGGCGTGCAAGACATCTTCATTGCCTGCGTCGATGGGTTGAAAGGCTTCCCTGACGCCATCGAGGCGGTCTATCCGAAAGCAGCTGTTCAGCTATGCATCGTTCACATGGTGCGTAACAGCCTGAACTTCGTTCCCTGGAAAGTGCAGAAGGAAGTGGCTACCGATCTGAAGCGAATCTACAGTGCGGCGACCGTCGATGAAGCCGAACTCATGCTCACCGAATTTGAGTCAAAGTGGGACAAGGACTACCAGTCGATCAGCCTGTCCTGGCGGCGAAATTGGGCTCGGATCACGCCGTTCTTCGACTACCCGCCGGAAATCCGCAAGGTCATTTACACCACCAACGCCATTGAATCCATTAATATGAGCCTGCGGAAAGTCATCAAAACCCGCAGTTCATTCCCAACTGATGAGGCTGTCAGCAAGCTGTTTTATCTGGCACTCAACAACATCAGCAAGAAGTGGACGATGCCCTTGCGGGACTGGAAAGGAGCACTCAACCGCTTCACAATTCAGTTTGAAGAACGGATGACGCCGAATTAAACGAAATTCCGTTTACACAAAATCCCGCACACCCTCGCGATTAGGGGTTTCATGGTCCGGTTACTGCACTGCCAAATAAGCATTTTTCCGATCAGCATACCAACTCAACAAACACGCCTTGTCTTGGCAATTTTTCTCACGCCAGTTCCATGCTGCGCGCGTCTCATCAAGCAATTTCTGCTTATCCGTTGCCCTTTGTTTTGCCTGTGCGAGTAGGCCGGCAAGCTCATTATCAATTGCAGCAAGGGCATCATCACTACAAATAAGATGCTCATTTATTGATTTTGCTTTACTGCAATCAAAGCTAGGCTGGTGAAATGTGCTGGGCGTAAGTGAAGGCATTGGGCTTACACTTTTTGAAAGTTCAGCAATTTTTGTTCGCAATTCTGTCACTCGGTCATTAGTCATTTGAGCTTCGCATTGGAATTTTGCGACATCTTGCAACACTTGATTCTCTTTTTGCGCCTTGATAGCAGAATCCAAACAATCAACAGCCCGCTTGGATAGCCATTCCTTTTGCTCTGGAAGCAAAGTATTTCGGATTTCTTTTGATGTTCCATTCCAGACAACATTTATCAACTTATTGGCGTTATCAATATTTAATTTTGCATCATCAAAAGTTTTTTTATCTTGCAGCATGGAATTGGTTTTCTCTACTTCTTCCTTTGCAGCATTGTCCTTTGCGGCCTGCTCTTCGATTAATTTGTTTGCTTTATCTGATGCTTCTTTGGCTTCCTTTTGCAAATAGATAGAAGTCAATGTTGCGATAAAAGTACTGGCATGGTTTCGGGAGTTTGTTGCGCCATATACTTTTTCTGAGTCATCCGTAGGCTGCACCGTGTAATCCAGATCAGAAAGCCCTTTGCGAGCGCCCCCAGCCATTTCGACGCCCATATCACTGGTTAAATCCGAAATCGATTTGCCATTTTCTTTCAACAATTGATTTACAGCATCAGCAATATTTTCCGGAATTGTCACGCCAGCTTTTGCCGAGCAATAACTTTTTGTTCCTCCTGTTTCTTTGCTGTTTGTGCGAGGGTCAACCAAATCCACGGCAAAGCTTGAAACGATTTGCTTAATTCTTTCTTGTGACACGCTAGGAATTAGCTTGGCTACATTGTCAGCGGCAGAAGATTTGATTATTTCAATCACCGCAGATGTGCCTGAGACATCGGAGCAGCCTACATCTACCTTTTTGTTGTTGCACGCCGCCAAGGCAAACGGGATCATTATCGCAATCAACGACGTTAGTTTCATTTTTATTCTCACTCCCTAGTGATTGGTTATTCGATCATTGCGACCTAGTTTGGCAAGCATCCTGGCGTGCCGTTGCGCCTTGTTCTTCGTAGCTCACCCGCGATCAGCGTTGCCATACTGCCATACGCCACTACCACGTCTAGCTGGCCGCCGCAGTGACAGTTTGCATCATGCAATACTTAATATTTTCATAAAATACACTACCTGTTTCTATCGGACAACAGAATTTCAGTATTGAGCGCGCCGGGTACCAAGCCGAATACTGGTTTGCGGATGAAGGGGGAGGTGATGAGGTATCTTCACAGCGTACAGGTCAGCACAAAGCGACGGTCACGCCAGCAGTACGGCACCGGTATGAAAGTGGATTGATGACCTGGTTCGCACAGCAACGGCCCCTTGACGACACGAAGCCGGGCCTCGCTGCCAACGCCGGCGAACTGGCCGGCTGCTTCGCGGGTGTTGCATTATTCAATCAGCGTGGTCGCTGCCGAATGCAGCGCTTTGCGTTTTGCTTCGGACAGGTCGGAATAGATGCGGATGATTTCGGCAAGCCGGTTGTCGCTACAGTAAAAATAAGCGGCTGAAATACCCAGCACCTTTGCGACGGCCTCGACGAATTGAAGCGGCGGCTCATGAATGCCGCTTTCGTAACGACTCATCCGCGTGCTGCTTGTTGACTCCTCCAGTCCTGCAAGGATACCGAGCCGGTCTTGGGACAAGTCAAGGCGTTGCCTGGCTTGACGCAGGCGGCGACTCAATACGGTGGACTTCGGCAGGGACTTGCTGGACATCCTTCGATAATCGTAGATTGCCCTTTATTTTTACTTACGATAAACGTAGAATATTCTTATGCAACTGCTCGCTATGCTTGTAGATGGACTTGAAAATGGTGCATTTTGGTAACGATGCTAATTGATTGTGCCTTAGTCATCGGCGTAGTACCCATCGGCAAGAACATCCACATGATTGCGCGCACTGTTCAAGGAAGCATCCTGATCGTAGAGCTGCGCCACCTTGCCAATTGGAGGCCGTCGAACAGCTAATCTCAATAGCTGCCGTTAAATTCTGCGAATTGCTGGAAGTTCCTAACGCCAACCGTGCTACTTAGCGAGAATCGGGAGGATGTAAAAAATGGATAATCGGCATGCAACCACAAAGCGCAACGCCAGCGACCATGAACTCGCATGGCTTGCAGGATTTCTGGAGGGCGAGGGTACATTGCTTATGAGTGCCCAAGCACGTAGCGAACATGAAGCGGGCAACCGCATCCCGAAAATCTGCACGGAAATTCGCATCTACAACACGGATGCGCGTCTCATCAAAAAGTGCGTAGAAATCATTCGTCAGATCGGCATCGAACCGTGGCTTGAGGAGCGGGTGCAAAAGCCCATGCTCAGGCCCGGTGGTGGCGAATACAAATCTGTCGATCCTATGTTGGCCATCAAAATTGCCAAGCCTACCGAAGCCATTGTTTTCTTACGCGCAATCCGTCCATGGTTGTTTGGTAATAAGGCAGATCGGGCTGACCTGATCATCGAGTACCTGGAGCGTCGTCTTGCACGCATTGCAGCCTCTGGCAAAGACCCGCGCGGTGTTCCATACAACGAAGATGATTTCGAGACAGTCCAGCGATTTCGCGCACTGACACGTCCTGGAAAATTAGCGGCTCAGCCGGACCCAAACGAGGAATAAGCAGAACACTGCGCGAGCGGCGATGATGGATTTTAAACTCATGTGAGAACATGAACGGACAGTAGCCAATGCTTGCAATACAGCCAAAACTGTTGCGTGGCCGAAGCCGGCAAAGCAGATCGTGGTGGTCGCCGCTCCAGCACTCGCCATTGACGCCGATCTCAACATATCGGCCAACATGGAAGGCTATGACTGTCCGAGGATGTGAGCAGCGATGGGGAGTTGCTGGCCAGCGAGCGAGGGTGTGCGGGATTTTGTGTAAACGGAATTTCGTTTAATTCGGCGTCATCCGTTCTTCAAACTGAATTGTGAAGCGGTTGAGTGCTCCTTTCCAGTCCCGCAAGGGCATCGTCCACTTCTTGCTGATGTTGTTGAGTGCCAGATAAAACAGCTTGCTGACAGCCTCATCAGTTGGGAATGAACTGCGGGTTTTGATGACTTTCCGCAGGCTCATATTAATGGATTCAATGGCGTTGGTGGTGTAAATGACCTTGCGGATTTCCGGCGGGTAGTCGAAGAACGGCGTGATCCGAGCCCAATTTCGCCGCCAGGACAGGCTGATCGACTGGTAGTCCTTGTCCCACTTTGACTCAAATTCGGTGAGCATGAGTTCGGCTTCATCGACGGTCGCCGCACTGTAGATTCGCTTCAGATCGGTAGCCACTTCCTTCTGCACTTTCCAGGGAACGAAGTTCAGGCTGTTACGCACCATGTGAACGATGCATAGCTGAACAGCTGCTTTCGGATAGACCGCCTCGATGGCGTCAGGGAAGCCTTTCAACCCATCGACGCAGGCAATGAAGATGTCTTGCACGCCACGGTTCTTCAACTCGGTCACCACTTGCAACCAGAATTTGGCACCCTCGGTCTGAGCGATCCACAGGCCCAGCACTTCCTTGTGGCCCTCCATGTTCACGCCGATGGCCAGGTAGACGGCCTTGTTTCGGACAGCCCCTGTGTCGCGCACTTTGACGTGGATGCAGTCGAGATACAGAATCGGATACAAGGCATCGAGCGGCCGGGCCTGCCAGACCTTCACATCCTCGCTCACAGCGTCTGTGACGGACGATATTAGGCTTGGCGATACTTCGGCACCATAAATCTCTTCAAGGTGGCTCTGGATCTCCCTGACCGTCAGGCCACGGGCATACAGGGAGATGATCTTGTCGTCGAAGCCGGTCCAGCGGGTCTGATGCTTGCTGACGATTTGCGGTTCAAACGCGCCTTGACGATCGCGGGGAATATCGAGCGGGAGTGCGCCGAAATCGCCTTTGAGCGTCTTACTGCTGTGGCCGTTGCGAGTGTTGGCCGTGTCGTTGATCACCGCGTCGCTTTTGCCGTGACCGAGATGGTCCGTCATCTCGACCTCCAGCGCACGCTCGACCAACATCTTGGTCAATTGCTTGAGCAAGCCATTTTCGCCAATCAGGTCTTCAGGTTTTTTGTAGTTGGCAAGCAGGCTGTCCGCCAGCTTGACCAGTTCAGGATCGGGCTTGGCCCGTTTGCTGCGTTTTACGTAGGTCATTTTTTCCTCTATGGTGGCAGTGTCCTGCCAAATGACCGTTTACACAAAACTAAATACACCCTCACGGGCGGGCGGCAGGCGCAACCGGCGTCGCCAAGCGACCCTTCACATGTTAGGTGTTGTCGCCATATTCATGAGCGTGGCCCTACCACCATGACTTGCTCTTGATTCCACGGACAAACCTCCGGGAAATCCGTGTAGGCCATACCTTCCTTCGATGCCGCCTCAACGGCGTCGCCCCAAGCATCTGCCCACCAATCCGCATCGGACAGCGACGCTTTCAAACTGGGTGCCCTGCGAATACGGCGCTCGATACTATCCCGTTGCACTTTGATGGCACGCTCCCAGCTCGAACAACGCCGATCCGGCTGGTGCTCCCACTTGAGCAAATGGGCGAGTAGAACTGTCATCCGACTCGCCAATTCACGCTGTTCGCTTTTACCTACGCTCTCAATCTCATCTGCAATATGCTCGATGTCCAAATCAGCGAACTGGCCTGATCGCAATAATTGAGCCTGCTCCTGCGCCCATGCAACAACATCTTTGTCATAGCTTGTATTCATGGGCCCGCCTTTCAAAATTCAGTCTGCCTTTGCGACCCCTATAGAGCTCCAGATCCATCACCAAGCATCGGAGCTGTCATAGTGGCATCGCCTCTGATAGCACGGCTGCCCGAAATTTGTCAGACCGAAGCGCGCGAGTGGGGCGACAATCCTGTCTCGGTTTTCATTCAGCGCCGACGATGGACGCACCCACGGCGTTTCGCTCATATCGTATAGACTCGGCCGCCGGCGCTGCCGACGCCCAGCACGTTTTTTAATGTGCCCGACTCGACAACATGCATCAACACAATTGCATCCTGCGTTAACTGTCGTAGCGCGGCGATCAATTCCAGAACGGTCGTCATGGTCTCCTCAAAAACGGTTGTATTTTTTGAAAACAACTCCACATGTAGGGTATGTCGTTTATCACCATGAACCACAGTGTGCCAACTAGGAGCAGGCAGTCAATATCAATGGAATAGCATCACCATGATAAAGGTTTTCAGCGGTATTTTTATTACCCCAGTCTATCCAGTAAGCTTTCTGGCTTCAAATGTGTGTAACGCTTGAGCATTTGCATGCTCTTATGGCCAGTGATAGTGGCTACTTCCATCGGATGGAGGCCCTTCTCAAAAAGACGTGACGTTGCCTCATGTCGCAGATCGTGCCATCGGAGATTCGTGATGCCAAGTTTCGCCATTGTTCGCTTCCATACGCAGACAACGGCGTTTGTCGTGGTATTTAAAACCAACCCAGACGGGTGTGGGACAGCGTTTCCATGCTCATCTTTCGGACGAATCGTCTGCAATGTGGCTACTGCCCGGCTGGACATTGGTAGGATGGGAGGCACGCTCTTGTTTTCTGCACCTCGTGCATCTGCTGGGACGCGGATCATGCGAGCCGAAAAATCTATCCACTCCCAACGAAGCGAAAAGAGCGCACCTTGTCGCAGACTTGTTTCTATAGCAAGTTCGAAAGCGGGAGCGGCATAAGTATTGCTGCTGGCCTTCAGGTTGGTATGGATCAGCTCGTACTCACCCAATTGCAAGCGCCGATCACGGGCGCGGCTACCACCTGGTTTACGTATATTGTTCAGTGGGTTGGCTAGGCCTTCCATGCCCCATTCTTTGCGAGCAATTTCGTATAGGTGATTGAGTAGTTGAAGTTCAAGGCGGATCGTGTTTTCAGCGCGACCGTCGCCGCGCCTGGCATCTCGATAGCTAGCGAAGTCGGCTCCTCGGAGATTGGCCAGCGTGCGGTACGCGAGATCGTTTTGAAGCCACCGATCAATACGACGATTTTCCTGGTAGGGGTATCCTTTTGTCGGGACAATTTCGCGTCGATAGCGCTCCAGGGCATCTTTCAGCGTGGTCCGCTCGGCTTCGGTTTTGTCGATGTATAGTCCTGAGTCCATTTCAGACTCAATCCGACGCGCCCATTGCTGCGCTAATTTCTGGGTGTCGAACGTGCGATATACGGGCTTGCGCCCCTTGCGGCGGACTTCTGCTCGCCAGTAGGCACCACGTTGTTTGATATAGGCCATTCCAGATTCTCCAATTGTTGATTAAACGCTTGGTCTGAATTTTCCTATTCCGGCAGATTTCCGGCAAAGGCCAGTTTTTGCCGCGAGGCACCCCGATCTATGGACGAAAAAAAAGCACCGCGATGATTCGCAAGTGCTTGATTTTCTTACCTAAATCTGTTGGTGGGGCGTGTGTGACTCGAACACACGACCTACGGATTAAGAGCCCCGTCTCTGTTCTGTCCGCAATGCCGCGCTGGTATTGAATACCGGCAAGAGAATTGTCTAATATCTCGCAAAATTCGATGCGCCTGAAACCCGCATGAATACGTTGCATCTGCTCTCTAATTAGACGCCATTTGCACCTGATTTGGCATGACTGTTCCACGCCACCGGCACTTCACATAAATCTCTGTCGTGGTCACAGATTCATGGCCGCAAAGCACCTGGATTTTCTCCAGGGGCACTCCCGAAAGCCACATATCGGTAGCACCCTTACCCTTGAGGTCATAGAAACCGAATGACGCAGCTAATTTTGCCTTTGCTCGATACCGTTGCAGCATTGATGTCAGTCCGCTGTAGACGTAAGGCTTGCCTTTTCTAGTGTGTATTAGCGGCATTCCAACGAACGGGACACCCAACGGCCCCCAAATTTCTTTCAGAATTGCATCGATTTCTGAGGTGATTTCGATGTCAAGATCCGCGCCCGTTTTACCTTGCCTGGTACGGATAACCCGCTTAGCAATCCCATTTTCAATTTTCGTAATGAGGTTCTTCGGCGTCCAGGTGATAATGTCTTCAGGGCGTTGTAGTGTGCGATAGATCAAGTCCATCAGCACACGCACTGGCTGCGTGGCGCGTGTATACACGGCTTGAAATTCGGCGTCCTCCACGTATCTTTCTCGCTTCGACTCTGGATTCCTCTTGATCCCTATGCATGGGTTCAGTTTGATACCGGCATCTGATTGCCGCAGCATCCAGCTAAATGCGGCCGACAAGCATGACTTCTCCCGATTCGCCCGTACCGGCCTGCCTTGTTCCGCACCAAGGTCAAGGTACGACCCAACGTGATGAGGTTCTACCTGCGAAGGCAGCATGTGACCAAAGAACAGTTTCAGTGGTTCGATATTTTTCTGGTAATCCTCGTAGGTGCGCTTTGCTAGACCGCGCTGCGCCTTCGACAAGCCGACTCGCTTTTGACAGTACAGAACGAACTCGTCAAGCCAATATGCCATCGTGCCGAATCTGCCACCTGCATCGTTATAGTGCTCGGCCTTGGCTTTCGCCTCCCTGACATCTGTGCCAAGACGTTCCCAGCCTCGCTCGTCCTTGTGTATGTAGTAAAACGCGCCATGCTTGAACGTCAGCCTGGCGTGCTTCTTCGGATCAAGCCCGAGCGTATTGTCTTTTCTTCTGCGGCCCATAGTGGCCATAATTTACACCCTTCAGCGGTTAGGTCGAATTTTAGTGTTCTTGCCATACTTCTCGCGGAACGCTTCAACGTTTGGCTGCACGGGCGCTTCGGCGCGCTTCTCGCTGGCCTGGTTTGCAACAGTCGATGTTGTGACCGCATCGAAATATGACCGGGAAATAAGCGGCAGCCCATTCGGACGAAGCTTGATGTCCGTGAAGCCATTTTTGCGGAACCAGCGCATGATCGCCGCCGACTGAACAAGAGGCCGCACCATAAGCAAAATTTCTTCGTCAGTTAGAAATGGCGTCATCATTTCCTCATCTGTAATTTCATCAGGTACATGATTGATTTCTCCTTCGGTTAAATAGTCGGTTTGTCGTTCTGGAATACCCAGCACTTGATGGCGGTGCTGCCCATGGCGTTGTCGCGGGCACGGATCTGGCTGTTGACCACGCGCACGTCGATGAACTTGCGGCGGCGGCTGGTGCGCAGCACTTTTTTGAGGTCGCCGATGGGCGGGATCTGCTGGCGGCGCTCGGCGGCGACCTGCACGAAGTGATTCAGGTTGACGGCGATCAGTTGCGGGTCGCGGGAATGGTTGAGGCGGTGCAAGTCGTTGCTGTCGAGATAGTCGAACGCCTCCCAGAACTCCTGCACCAGGCAGTGATCGTCATTGATGACCTGTTGGCGTTCGCCGGCCATGGTGATGATTTGCTCGCGCATCGTTGTTTGCTGTTCGGGTGTCAGTTTGATCACCAGGGCGAGGGCATCGGTCAGGGCCAGCATCTGCGCGTGGGTTTCGACCAGGCGCGGCATCTTGATCTCTGGGCGCAGGCGTAGCTCTTTAAGATAGACCGCCGTGCGCTCGGCAACGGTTTCCATGATTTTCTTTTCGCGTTTGGTTGCGGCCAGGATGAAGCCGGAGACGTTCTCGCCTGGCATGAACTTCAAGGCGTCGGCGGCTTCGCCTGATGCCGGCGTCTGGGTGGTCAGGTCGAAATACAGATGGACGATGCGCGACAGAATTGCCTCGGACGCGTTGACCGGATTGTTCTGCGAAATTACAATCGCGCCCCGGAACGGCGGCTCGTAGGTTTCATTGCCGCCGGTGTTCATGCCCCGCGCCCGAGTCGAACGCCCGTTGTAGGCGGTTTTCAGCTCATCCCAATCGAATGATTTGACATGGCTTTTCTCGCCGTCCATGCGCTCGCGGTCGGACTCGATCAGCACCACCGGCAAGCCGGACACCTGGGAGAAGTTACGGGCGCGGGCGGCCAGGCTGGATTTGCTTGGATCGAAGCCCTCATAGCCATTGCGGCCGAACAGCTTCCACAGAAACTCGATCAACGTCGACTTGCCGGCGCCAGCCTTGCCGACCACCTCCAGGAACGGATAGGAGCTTTGCGTGGCCCGGATCTGTTCGGCGAACAGCGCACCAAACCAGAAGGTCAGGGCGACCATGCCTTTTGCGCCAAAAGCTTGCCACAGCAGGTTGACCCACTCGGTCGTGTAGCCGTCCGGATCGCGGTTGATCTTCAGCGTCACCGAGCGGTTCAGCGATTTGACGGAAATGCGCCCCAGATCGTAAAAATCCTCGCCATTGACCTCATGCAGGGTGCCGTCTTTTACCGCGACATCATCCAGCACATAACAGCCGTATTCCTTGCTGTAGCCGATGTAATCAATGGTCTCGACCCGTTTGATGTGGAACAGGTCGCGCTCCATGATGCGGTCCAGCATCGCGCTGCTGCCGCTGAACATTGCACCAGGGGCGATCCCCAACAGGCGTTTCTTGAATTCCGCCGAACTGGAGATCTGCGCGCTGGTAAACGTGTTCTTGATCGATGCGCCGTCATGCGGGAAATCGACGCGGAAGTAATACCAGGCTTCGTCGGTAATTTCATTCTTCTGGTAATACAACGCGGTCGGATTGCAATTAGCGATCGGGCGAATGCTGTGCGAGGCGTAGAGGGCCTTTTCTCGCTTGCCGGCTTCCGACAACGCATTGGCATCGTCATCACGCTCGAGCTGGTCCATTTCCTTGTTGTACTCGGACAGGTTCAGCTCGAACCAGAACAGACGATTGCGGAACTCGAAGTCGAATTCCAGCTTGTTGTCCTTGCCGTAGATCAGCAGCGCCTTTTCGGTGGCGCTGCCGGCAATTAATAACGCGCCGTGATAGCGGTAATTCTCGATATCGTGATCGCTCAGCTTGTCGCGCTGATGCAGATCGTTCCAGTCCAGCTTGGCGCGGCCACTTTGCGGGATCTGCGCGGCGGTACAGTCCCAGCCAACCTTCCGCGCAGTTTCTACATGCTTAGTCGTGAAGCTGCGGCCGGCGGCGTCGCCATCGAGCGCCCAGACCAGGCGGCAGTCCTGATTGCCACGCGCATCGCGCAGATCCTGCAGTGACTGCTGCGGGTAGTTGTTGCAACTCATGATCGACACCGCCGCGATGCCGTGATGCTCCAGGGCGATAGCATCGAAGATGCCTTCGACGATCCAGAGTTCGTTCACCGACTGCAGGCTGTGCCCAGCGTGAGACCAGAACCTGCCGTGGTAATGCGACCCATAGCTAAAGCGCGCCTTCTTCTTGCCGAAGCGCTGCGGCTTGTCGATCAGGCGTTCCCAATAACCATCAGCGACCGCAAAGCGCACGGTGGCGCTGCCGATATGCAGATCCTGGTCGTAGTAGCTTTCCTGCTTGTACAAGCCCTGCACGCGTGCCAGTTCGAAACCGCGCCCATGTTGCATGTAGGCGTCGGCGGCAGCATGCGGACTGGTCGCCTCGGGCGTCTGATAGCGTTTGCTCCAGTCGTCAAACAGATCCGGATACAGTTCCTTGACGTGGCCTCCCCAGCCGCAGTTGTTCAGGCGGCCGCAACGCAATACCCACGGATGGTCGGCGTTGATGTACAGCTCTTTTTTCTGGCATTGCGGGCAGGTGCCGCCGCGCAGATAGCCCTTTTGTTCTTGCTTGAAATTGAATTCGGCCAGGCGGGAAAGGATGTCGGCGTGTAACGATGGATTCATAGTGGTCAGTCAATGTCACCGGAGGCGCGGCGTTTCAGGGCAATGGCGTGTGCTTGCGCATCCGGCAGGGAGCATTTACGCAATCGCCGGCAGCGCTGTCTGCCGCAATCCGGGCGCCAGGGCATCCAGATCAGAAACAGGCATCGCTAACATGCGCGATACGTGACGAAAGTTGGCGTACAGTTCAACCGCGACACCTTGCTTGCTGGTGTTGGCCAGCTCCTTGATCAGGAAGCCGCGATAGCGCAAGGCGGATAGTTGCTGTGGCACGGTCATGCGACCGGATGCGCGTGGCAACTGGCGACCTTCCAATACATCCAGCACCCATTGACGAAAAGCCTTGGCTTTTTCTGTGCGGGCCAGCATGCCGATCAGGTAGCAGCCGCGTGGGCTAAAAATGCGGACGGGCTGACGACCGCCGGCGGTGTCGAGTTCGATGATCTGCGTCATCTCTTCGGTGAATTCGTCAGCGTTGCGGGTGTAGAGATTGGTGATGTCCGCAGTCGGGTTTTGATACCCCAAGGCACTTGCAACCTGCAAGCCCCTTAGCCACGGAATATTGTGTAAATCGACGATGTCGAATTCGGTATTTCCAAAAACAAGAATGGATGCTTCATGATGATGCATGGTGTTTTCTCCTTGGGTAAAAAATCAATCGTTGTCGCCGGCTGCACGGCGTTTTAAATCAGTGGCTTGCCGTGGCGGCTTCTTCTTCCATGCACGTGCCACCGCCGCCAGGGTGGTCAGCAACAACGGCGATGCCTGATCGAGTGGCACGGTGAGGTGCAACGCCGCATGCACACGCTGCAGGTCCGCCTGGCTGACGATGGGCGCGCTCATGGCTGTTTTTCGTAACGCGTTACGGAATTTAAGAAATTGAATTTCTTACGTTGCCGGTACTCGCGCATGCGTTGCGCGGTCGACTTGGCATGCGGCTTCCGTAATCGACCGGGGCCGGGCTTGGTGATTGCGTCCAGGGTGAATTTGTCGGCGGCTTGTTTCATCACCACTCTCCCGCCATGCCGCCGAGATAATCCAAACGTTCAGCAAGAACAGGCCTCAGCGCGTAAAGGGCACGACAAAGATACATTTGTTCGCAAATACGGTACTCACGAAGCTGATTCAAAAAACCATCGGCCATGATCTGGCGAGCGAGTAGTGCGGGCGGAGCGGAAAAATCGATCTGCGAGGACATTGCATCACCCCTTTACCCAGCCAAGCGCGACCAGCAGCGACGGCGCGAACATCACAAATCCACATAGCAGACCTGATCCAATGATCTTGCACACCTTTTTGCGAGCGGCCAGTCGCCGCAGCTGCTGCATCCGGGTCTTGCGCTGATAGGCGATGCGAGGGAACGGGTGAACCATCTGTTTAGCGACATAGGGCTGCATGGGAACTCCTTATTTGAGGATGTGCGAAACCTGCACGCCTGAAAACAGGCATGACCAAAGACAACATGGGAGAGGACTACTTAGGCCGTGCTTACGGCGGGGCCAGGATGCGTGGGAATGTCATCGGCGCACCTCAGGCGATAGTCAGATTCAGGGACAGCTGATGAATCGCCGTCCAGTTGATGTGCTGCGAAAGCGGCACCTTGACCTCGGGCCTGGCGATCGACGAGACCGACAAGGTCCGCGCTATTTCCAGCCTGGCGACAAAGGCGTAACCGCATTCCGGGTTCTGGCACATGTAGGTGATCTCTTTCATCAACGCTGACAGCACACGGCTTTTAACGGCGCGTGGTGTGGTCGAACAATGGGGACAGCACAGTCCAATATTTCTCATGTCGGCAATCTTTTTACCTGATACCTCAATCGGCCCCTGACGCCGGTTTTAAAACAACTTCCAACAACAGTTACACCCGGCGCGAGCATTCGCCCTGGCCTTGCCGCGCACACTCGCAATGCATGCCGACCTCGCCCAATGTGGACATCGCGTCGAGATACTTGCCAGTGACCATGACGAAGCCAACGGCGGCCACCAGTGAATCGAGTTTGTCGATGACGACACCCTGGCCACCGTTGAGAAAACGGCTCACCTGGGAATCGTCCCAGCCCACCTTTTTTTGCACGTCCTGGCGGCCGGGGCCGGTCAGGGCACTGCGCAAGGCATGTTCAATTTGCATCGGGCGTTTCATCATTGCCCCGCAATCAATGCTGCGTGCTGATGGGCGGACGACTGCGTAAGCTGTTTCTGGTGCTGACAGGCATCGAGCGAAGAGTGCTGGCGATGAAGCCTGACGCAATGCGGATCTGGGGTCATGGCGGCGTCCTGGTTGATGAGGTTTTACGGGCGCGTTCGCGCTTGTACTGCTGAAAACCGCGCAAGATCATGCGGCGAAGGAAGGAGGCGCGGGACAGGAATTCGTCGGAGGCGCATTGCTCTATGGAGGCCTGTTCCTCTGGCGTTAAGCGGATGCCGATGGACTGCGCAAGGATGTTTTTGGGAGCACGCCGTGCTAAGGCTAGTCTTTTCATAATGGTATGATTCGTGATCGCTAGGGATGGCGCAATTGTATAACACTAAAGTGTTACTTGTGAATGGTTTTTATGAACTTTGAGAATAAATTTGGCGCTCGCTTACGCGAAGAACGGGACCGCCTAGGTTTTACCCAACAAGAAATGACAGTTCATATCGGGATTAGCCAGAATATGTGGAGTAAGTACGAACGTGGGCAAGCCGTGCCAGGTGGCGATGTGCTTGCCGCGCTCTTGGCAATTGGTGGTGACGTTCAGTACATCCTGTCTGGTGAGCGTTCAACAACGATTTTGTCCGCAGATGAAAAAGAGCTGCTATCTGGTTATCGCGGACTTGATATTCGCGGCAAGGCAAACATGCTTGGCATGCTTGATGTAGTCGGCACGGCGCCAAAAGAGAAGCCAACGACTGTCGTCAGACATAACATTGGCAGCGTCCAATTTCACGGCAAGGTTGGTGACATCAAGCATGGCGGTCAGCACATAGCCGGTGACTTGAACACCATCGTCGGCGGCAAAAAAAAGAAAAAAAGTCCGGAAAACTAACAATCAGATGGTGGAAAACAACGGACACCGCTTTTGAAGGGGATGTCGGGCAAATCGTGCTGGGCGATGTCCATGTAGCGCGCAACCTTAACAAACAACTCTCTGCCGCCCTCGTTGCTGCGCTCAGCTTCTGTGGCTGGTTGCTATACCAGATGTCGCCTGACGTCAGTGCGTCAACGATGAAGCAGGCGCACCTGCATTGCTATGTGGACCATACAATTTATTCTGTGGGTAGTGCTATGAGGATGACGTCAGGTGAGATCCGCGAGTGTATGGGTCTAGGCGGAAACTTACCACCACATTGGCACGATATCAGATTGTCACGCATTAATTGAACTGCAAAAATTGTGCTATTAAATCCAAGAGGCAATACATGAACTATCAACCCATGAATTTCGCAATGCCCGATTTGGATCAATTTCTCTCCTTGAATCGTATTACTTCTGAGGATTGGGTAAAAGCCGACATATCATGGGATGTTCTTTGTAGCATCGCAGTAGACCATGAAAACCAGCGGCAGTCATTGGAACAGTCCGCAGAATTTTTTGCGAAAATTATTCAACAAGTGAGTGCTGTACATTCGGTACGCTGGCGAATAAAGGATACCAATCATCTCCTAACTAAAATCATTAGAAAAAGAATCGAAAAAAGTGATAAGTATAAAACCGTCACCTCTGAAAACTACTTTGCTTTGGTCACGGACCTTGTCGGTGTCCGCGCTCTTCATCTATTCAAAACTGATTATATTGAGATTGACCAAGCGCTGAGAGCTATGTGGACCCTGGAGGAAGAACCTCCAATCGCTTATGTGAGGACAGGGGATCAAGAACAGTTGAACCTTGCCTACGAAAAACAAGGTTTTGAAGTCAAAAAACATCCCGCTGGTTATCGCTCGGTACATTACGTTTTTCAAAGCCAGCCAGTTAAAAGAAAAATAATTACGGAAGTGCAAGTAAGAACAATTTTTGAGGAAGGATGGAGTGAAATTGATCATCAACTTAAATACCCAAATTTCTCAGACGATCCTGAGATCGTAGCTTTCTTGGACATATTCAATAGGTTAGCTGGTAGCGCAGACGAAATGGGAAGTTTCGTTAAAAATCTTGATGTCAAGCTAAAATATTTGTCCAGGCAATTGCAAAGCGAGAAGAGTGAGAAGAGAGATACTTTTACTAAAATGGAAAGTCTCTTGGATAAATTGAATAGCAGCCAAAAGCAAGATGCAAAAACTAAAGAAACAATTAAACTACTTCAAACGGAAGTTTCAGCACTTAGAGGTGCGGCGGAACGAACTCCTCTCGTCACAAATAAGTTAATCCGCGTCTTAGAGTTTGAGCGTCTCGTTGCGAAGTCTGGCTCAGTATCTCTTTCTGAGTGGCTCAAAACTATGCAAACTAGTGATGTTGAAAAACTGTCTGACCCAAGGTCTAAGGCTAAAAAAAGTTCTGACTCATTGTCTACGTTTGTGGGGGGCAAAAAAAAAGAAAATAAAGATGAGTAGTTAGTGGGCTTATGACCATATCCCATGCTACCTGAGCAGGGGAAAAACCATCGCCAAATAGGCGGCATATCATACAAGGACACTTAAATGGCTGACGCAGTTGCATCAACGGTGATAACGATAGCAATCAAGGAAGCCCTAACTCTCCTGATTAAACCTGCAATCGGAGCAGCCTTCAAAGGAGTAGCGGCCGTTTCAGAGGTTGCAGTTGACTCATTTACGAATCAGTTCGTCTATTATGTTGAAAGACAGTTAGAAAAACATTCTTATTTAAGTACCTTAGTTTTTCAAAATCAAATTTTGTTAGAAGAACTATATGTACCTTTAACTGTTCAGCACGTTGGTGACGAAGAAAAATATGATAATAACTTTAGTTTAAAGATTGATGCGTTCAGTAAAGACCTTTTCGAGGAGCATAGGCGCATCCTGGTTACTGATACGGCCGGTATGGGAAAGTCCACGTTAATGAAGTTTCTACTCATACAATGCATCAGGTCGAACTTTGCTATACCGGTGTTTATAGAACTGCGGCATCTATCTCAAACTCAGACAATTTTGAAATTAATTGAGCAGGAGCTTAATCGAGATAGCTTAGAAGCCGCACCTCGTTTCACTCCGCAGAAAATTTCAAAACTTCTAGGAAAGGGGAAGTTAGTATTTTTCTTTGACGGTTATGACGAGATAGCCTTCAAGGATCGAGAGCCAGTTACCAAAGATATTAAAAATTTTATCGAGACATATCCGGAAAATTACTTTGCAATAACCTCTCGGCCAGAGAGCGGTCTTTCGTCTTTTCCTTCATTCGTTCAGTTTAGGATCCGACCTTTAGAGAAAGAGGAGTCTTTTTCTTTGATAAAGAAATATGATCGGAATGGTATTCGATCAACGCAACTAATTGATCGCCTAAAGGGACGAGAGCTTAGTGCTGTTCATGAATTCTTAAAGAACCCGCTCTTAACTAGCTTATTGTACAGATGCTTTGAGTATAAACAAAACGTTCCTACAAAGAAGCACATTTTTTATCGCCAAGTATTTGATGCGTTATTTGATTGGCATGATTCAAGTAAAGATGGTTATAATACACGCGAAAAGAAATCGAAGCTCGATCTTGATAGCTTCCACCGAGTGTTGCGGGTTATTGGGTTTATGTCTACAATTAATGGAGAAATCGAGGGAGATAAAGATAAAGTTCTTGGATGGATCCGAGAAGCGAAGAGTGTATGCGTGGGTATGTCATTTTCCGAAAGTGACTTCCTTGAGGACTTGACCCGAGCTGTTCCTGTTTTTTCAAGAGATGGTCTTTTTTATAAATGGTCACACAAGTCTCTTGCGGAATATTTTGCAGCTCAATATATATGTACTGAGGGAAAAGATAAGCAAGATGAAGTCTTTACATATTTAAAAGAAACTGGCAGTTTAGACCGATTTCAAAACATGCTGGATCAGATTTACGACTTAGATCCGCCAGCATTTCGGAAATATTTTTCACTCCCCTTGGCACAGGCCTTTACGGACTATAGGAATTCAAGCTACAAAAAAATTAATCCTCTGATATCCGTCGATAAAATAGAACTTAGAAAGCAAATAACGTTTGTTAGTAACTACGTTTTACTGAGAAATGGATTCCCTGTAAATAAAGGATTCAGAGAAACAATGGCCCTTTTGGATGTTGGTAATGTTTCGGATGTATTCGATGTAGGATTTGGTATGGGAGCGTTTAATGCCCCAAAATCAAATTCCCGTATATTAATAATAATGTTTAGAAATTCGTATTCAACAATTGCTGAAATATTACAATCAAAAAAAGACACTCTTGTAGTGAGCAACATTCAAATTGAGTCGGAGCGTACTATTAACTTTACCATTACGGGGTTAAAAAATAAGTTCCCTCATGCCGTGACCGACGCATTTGATAATATAATTAACTCGAAGAAAAATTTTCATGCTACAACTTTAGCGCTCTTACAGATGCCGAATCCAATAGCTTTGGACGGGGTTGCATGCCAGAAATTTTGTGAACATTTTACCGATGAGCAACAAAAAGAACATTTCACAAAAAAATTACTCTCAAACGCAGCTGCCCCTAAGCATTAGAGGACGATTAACAGCTACGAAATCTAACGACCAAGTTTACCCATATGGGCATTCCTGCATCGTGACTGAATCGTCAAAAGTAGGAAAAACCGACACTTAGCGGTAGCTTTGCTAAGTGTCGGTTTTTTGTGAACCATGAAAATTCAGTGTGACTGATCGATATCGCTATTTTCTTTGATGATCTCCCGCCGCTCCCGTATCTTTTCCCATTCCAGTTTGACCGCCCGTGCGGCTGTCTGCTTGCTGGCATAGACGTGCTTAAGTGCCTTGGCGTTGGAACGTGACCCGGCCAGTTGTTCGCCGTTCTTCTTGCTGACTTTGTTGCGCCATAACGCGGTGACGCCGGTAATCCCGTCGTCCGGATCGGTCTGCTCCTCACGCTCGACTTCGGCTTCCTCGGTTTTTGTCTCCAGCTCGATGCGAGTGGTAAATCCGGCATCGCTGATGCTGTGCGTGACTTTCGATGTCAGCCAGTCGACGCTATCGATGGCGGCCTTGAAGCCCATGACTGCGACCGGCGACTGCGGCATCAGCGCCGGATTGCCGAGTGCCAGCGATAGTTCGAATGTTGCCAGACCACGCTGGATCCGCTGCCATTCGGCGACGGCGGCGGTGCGGGCGTCGGCTTCGCTGGCGTAGGTGGTGCGTAAGCGTTTGGCGTTGCCGGGAGCACCTGCCACCACGCTGCGGCGCAGGCCGTGTCTGTCGTCATGCCAGAACACGCGCACCCCGGAGTAGCTGTCGCGTTCGGCGCTGTGGTAGCGGTGGCTGTCGCCGAGCTGGCGGGTGATGCGGATGGTGGGCAGATCCTTGCCGGAGACAGTCTGGCTGCGGCTGGCGGGGGTGAAGATCAGGGTGTCGTTTTTTACGGTGGCGGCGGCGTCGTATTTTTTGCCGAGGCGGCGCAGGAAGGCGGCGTCGCTTTCGCGGGTCTGGTCGATGTGTTTGACCGCTATATGGCGCAGGGCGTCGGCGATGCCGGTTTTCAGTTCCTGGCGGAACGCGATGACCTCGATAATGGCGCCGAGCGTGGTGTCGTGGAAGCTGTGCTCATGCAGCTGGCGGAAGGTGTCGATCAGATTGGCGGTGCGGGCGCGTAGCGTGATGGTGTCGGGCGTACCGATGTGTTCGACTTCATCGACGGTGAATATTCCCTTGTCGACCAGGCCGGTGTCGGCCCAGCCGATTTGCAGATTGATCCTGGCCCCGCGTGGCGGGATCGCCAGCTGGCCGTCGGCGTCGCTCAGGGTCAGGTCGAGCTGGTCGCTGTCTTCGCCGCGACATTCGGTCAGCGTCAGGCTGACCAGGCGCGGGGCGATCTTGGCGGTGATGTCCTGGTCGTCCAGGGTGACTCGGAAGGCGGGTGTCGGGTAGGGCATCAGAACATGCCTTTGGCGCTGGCCACGGCATCGTTGACGGTCTTGCCGAGGCCTTCCAGGCTGAGCATGTTCTTGATGCTGCCGAGGTCGCCCAGGCTGCTCAGCAGGCCCGGCACGGATTCGTCGGTGCGTTTCAAGGTCAGCGAGAATTCGACGCGTGCGGCGTCGCCGTTCCGCGCCAGGATGGTGCGGCCTTCGGCCATGCTGGCGATCACGAACGAACCATAGATGCGGCCGGTGCCCTGGATCAGGATCCACGACTTGCCCGTGTCGGCCATCAGACGCAGCGCGTCAAGCGAATACAGGCTGCCGGTCAGTTCGGGCGCGATCCAGCCGCTCAGGGTAATGGTGTCGTCGCCCTTGCCGGTGTATTGGCGGGCGTCGCGGGTACCGACCCGTGCGGTGCTGGGATGCTTCCACTCGGTCTGGCGCTGCAGCTCCTGGTAGGCCAGCGTGGGCAGGCTGAAGACGAACATGCCGAGGGCCATCATCATGGTCGTTCTCCTTATGCGTAGTGGTCGGAAAGGCTGGAGCGTAGCCGTGCGGCCTTTTGGCGGTCGCGCTGCTCCAGTGCCTGGGCGACGGCGCGGGCGATGGCGTGTTCGTCCATGCCGGGGCTTGGCTGGATGATGATCTGGATGGTGTCGCCGTGGATCACCGTGCCGCTGCCGGCAGCACGCGGCGCGAGTGGTGGGCGGGTGTCGAAGGCCATCGCAGGCATGGCGGCTGCGCCGATGGCGATGCCGGCACTTAGCTGGGTTAAGCGTTTTGCGAGGCCGCTGACCTTCGCAATCGGCCCATCCTCGCCGCGCTGCAGCCCCACGGCCAGACCTTGCATCGTGAAGTCGCCGAGTTCGGCAAAGACGCGGCTGGGGCTATGGATGCCGAGCTTGTCCTTGAACCAGCCGATGACGCTTTCTCCCGCGCCGGTGATGGTTTTCTTGACCCAGCCGAGCGCACCGGTGATACCGTTGACCATGCCGCGCATGATGTTCATGCCGAAGTCGGTAAACTTGGCTGGCATGTCCACGCCAAACCAGCGTATGACACCGGCAAAGGCCTTATAGAACAAGCCAAGCGGCGACCAGTTCAGGATCAGCGCGTTGACGCCCATAAAACCGCCGTTGAAGGCTTGTTTTATTTCGCTCCACATGCCGCGAAAGAATCCCTTGATAGGGTCCCAGAATTGATAAATCAAGAGCGCCGACACCGCGATGGCCGTCACCGCCAAACCGATGGGATTCATCAGGAACACGTGCCCTAACCACATGACGACAGTGCCGAGGCTGCGCAAAATCGGCATCAATACCCCGCCTGAAATACCGATACCGGTCAGCGCATAGCGCATGATTGCGAACGGGCCGAGCAGCGCTGCCACGCCCAGCGCCAAACCGCCAAGGCTAACCAACAGGACGGCAACGATGGCGGTGATCTTCAATAACGTGCCAGCCAGTTTAGGGTTGTCCTCGATCCATTTCGAGATCCGCTCCATCACGCCGCCGAGCGTCTCCATGATGTCGGTCAGGGCCGGTTTCAGGGTGCCGCCAGTGGCGGAGGAAAACCCGAACACCTTGTTCTGCAGAATCTGCCATCTGGCCGACAGGGTGTCGAGCCGGGCCTGAAACTCGCGGTCCATGCTGCCTTGTGCGGCCGCGCCGTTGGCGAGTTCCAGTTGCCGGCGATATTCGCCGACGCCGACGGCCAGTTTGGCGATGGCGCCGCCCCAGTCTTTGCCGAACAGGCGGGTGACGGCTTCCATCTTGGATTCGGTCGGCAGCGCGTTGATTTTATCGAGGACCGTCAGGATCGTGCCCTGGGCGTCCTTGATCATGCCCATTTGCAGGTCTTTGCCGCTCATGCCGATCATCTTTGCACCAACCTGGAAGCGTTCCGGGTTCATCCTGGCAATTTGCAGCTGACGCATCATGCCGGAGGAGGCGGTATCGGCGCGTTCCGGGGATTCGCCCAGGGTGAGCAGGGTCGATGCCAGTGCGGCGGCGTTTTGGGCGGACAGGCCGATGGTGGAGGCGGCGCCGGCCAAGTCGCCTTGTAGGACGCTGATGATGTCGGCACCTTTGGAGATGGCGTTGTCGTCGAGATAGTTGATGGCGTCGCCGAGCTTGTCGAGGCTTTGAATCGGGATTTTGAAAATCCCGGCGATCTTGCCCATCTGGTCGCCGATCTCGGCAGCCGGCATGTCAAAGGCGGTCGCCATCTTGGCGTTGTTGGTGGCGAAGGCAATCAGGTTCTCCTTGCCCTGAATTCCCATGCGCGCGCCAGCCACGGTGAGGTCGATCAGTTCGGTGGTGGTCATCGGGATGCGGGTGGCCAGCGCGCGCATTTCGCGGCCCATGTCGTAGTAGGTGTTGGTCAGCTTGCCGTTGGCGTCGCGGGCGCCGTCTACCTGTTTGGCGATGCCTAGCATGCTGTCTTCGTATTGCATGAATGCGGTGACGGTTTTTAATACCGGCATGCCGGTGGCGACGCCGGCGGCAGCCATGCTGGCACCGGCCATGGCGACATTGCCTGCCACGGCGCGGGTTTTTTGCAGACGCTGACGTGCCATGCCCATGCGTTCCTGTTGGCGCGCGATTGCGGTCAGTTGCTTTTTCTGGGCTTCGATTGTGGCGGTGGTGGCGGCGATATCGCTGCGCAACTGGCGCTGATGCTGGCCGAAATTGGCAGTGCCTTTACCGGCGTTGGCGATTGCGCCGCGTAGCGCGCCGGTCTGGATGCCGGCTTTGGCCATCTCGTCGCGCAGGCCTTGCAGTTTGATGCGGTCCTGACTGAATTGCTCTTTGAGTTTTTTGGCGGCATTTTGTGCACTCTCGAAGCTTTTTGTCATTTCCCTGGTTGGATTGTCGGCGGCCTTCATTTCTCTGGCTAAGGCGTTTACTTTTTCTTGTGCGGTTTTTAATTTGTTGGAGGTGGCGCTCAGTCCGGCGTGCAGTTCGCGGAATTTGCCGGCGGCACCTTGCTGCTTGTTGAGTTCTTTCAGGCGGTCGGTCGTCGCCTTCAGTGCTTTCGCCGTCGGCGTGGTAGCGCCCCGGATTTTTTTGAGAGGACCGGTGATCTTGTCCAGCGCTGTCATGATTACTTGTAGTCTCAGGTCCGCCATGTTTATTGCTCCGCGCCGCTGCGTAGTCTGGCGCGTTCGCGCCAGTCCATTAATTCACTCAAGGAAAAATCCGACATGGCAGATGGTGACCAATGGAACACCGCGGCAATGTCGGCCATCGCGTTTTCTACGCGGTCGGGGACACCATGTTCCGATCCGCTTTCGTCGCCAAAAAATAGGCGACCTCGGCACCGAGCGACATCAGGTCGGCCAGGTCGAGGTTGTTGACTTCCTGCGTGGTCAGGGTTGGCTGAGTGATGCGTGGCAACACCTTTTGCAGCGCCATGACATCAAGGTGGGCGACGTCGAGCAGCGAGACGCCGCGCAACTCTCCGGCTTTGGGCTTGCGTAGCTGGATCTCGGTGATGGTGGTGTCGCCGCGCTTGAGCGGTTCGTCCAGGGTGATGGTGACGTGGGTGCCGGTGTTGGCTGTGCTTGCTTCTTTTGCGGCTGTCATGGTGCGTCCTTTGGTGGTGGAGGGTTACAGGCCGATGGCCTTGCGGATTTTGTCGTTGGTGCTGACGCCGTCAACGATCTCGACGCTGTTCATGAAATCGAATTCGTAGATGACTTGGTTGTCGATGGTCAGCTTGTAGTAGCTGCAGGCGGTGGAGAATTTGTGGGCGGTGTCGTCGCCGACCTTGCTGGATCCCATGTCGATTTCCTTGTGGCGGCCGCGGACTACCACTTCTACCGCCGAGACCTCGCCGAGATCGTCGTTTTCGTAGGCACCGGCGAAGCGCAGCTGGACGGCGTTGTGGCGCCTGGCGGCGTATTGCTTCAAGGCGTCGACAATCAAGCCGCCGGCAGTCCATTCCAGCGTGATGGCTTCGTTGCCGAAATCGACCATGACCGGGCCGGTCATGCCGCCGGCGCGGTATTCCTCCATCTTGCGGCTGAGTTTTGGCAGCGTGATTTCCGGTACCATTCCCATGTAGGACGCGCCGTCGTTGAATAGGTTGAAATCTTTGAGTTTGCGGGGTAGGCCCATGATAGTTTCCGATTGGTGAAGGAACGATTAAGCGGTGATCCGGCTGGCGAAGTCGGCCAGGTAGCGGTCGGTGATGCGTTGCTGGAACACCAGGTTTTCCAATGGCGGGACCGGGGTGTAGTCGTAGTCGATCGCCAGCTTGCCGGCCTTCAGCGTGTCCTTGCTGTTGAACTGTTCGTCATACCAGGCGCTGCCGTCGATGATGTAGCCCTGGGCTTTGAGGTCGCGGAATTTGGCGTTGATGCTTTCCAGCAGATCTTTTACTAATGACGGGTGCAACGGCTTGTCGACAAAGGTGAAATGCGCCTCGGCGATGGTGTCGGCCAGCACTTGCGCGGTGCGGGTGTAGTTCTCAAAGAAGAAGAATTCCGGCACTTCACAAGTGCGCGAACCCCAGAAGCGGAAGCCGCCGTTGTTGATCAGGGTGGTGACTTCGTTCATGTTCAGATAGCCGGCGTCGGTGGCGGGGTCCTGCAGGTCCCAGAATACGTCGCTGGAAATCCCGGTGGGGCCGTTGACGGGCATGTTCGACAGCGTCTTGTGCCAGCCGATTTCTTCGTCGATTTTGGCGCGCAGGCCGAGTGCATAGGCGACTGCAGGGATGCTGGCTTCGGCGTCAATGGCGCTGTCCCAGTTGACGAAATCGGGCCAGATCAGCATCAGTTCGCGTTGGCCGAAATCCTTGCGATAGGCGACCGCTTCTTCCTTGGTCTGGCAACCGTGGGCCGACGCATAGACAAAGCCGCGTAGTTGCTGGGCGATGCTGACCAGCGCGTTGGTGACCGGTTTGGTGTCCAGTCCGGGTGCGCCGAGGATACGCGGCTTGATGCCGAGTTTGCTCTGGGCGGCCAGCAAGGCTTTACTACCGGTGTATTTGCCGCTAGCGGTGACGCTGCCGATCACGTTGCCGGTGGTTTCCGCTTCGTCGGCACCTTCGGCGACGCGCACGACGATGGTAAACGGTTTGGTTTGCGCGCCGATGGCGTCCAGGGAGCGGCGCAGCGTGCCTTGGGACCCGGCTTTGCCCAGGGCGGCAATCACGTTGGTCAGCAGCACCGGCGTATCCAGCGGGAAGGTGTCCGGATCGGCATCCTCGGAGGTGGCCAGCAGGCCGATGACGGCGGTGCTGATGGTGCGGATCGGGCGCGTGCCCTGGTTGATTTCGATGACGCGCACGCCGTGGTGATAATCGGTTGCCATGTGGGCTCCTATGGATAATGGGGTGTGAAATATCGGTGGTACTGCTTCATTCAGGTTTCAGCCGTGCTGGCAGCCCGGCAGCAGCAGCCAGAACACGCTGGCTGGCCGCATTGGCATCGACCATTTCATTGCGAAACGACTCAACGGCGGCGGCCGTGCTGCGCTGCTGCTGTGAGTTCTCGATCAGCAGAATCGGCATCCAGCTGATGGCGCAGCCATGCTCGTCCACCGCCTCCCCGGTAGATGGATTCTTGCCGGCCAGCTTGGTAAACCAGACACAACGATGAATCGCGCCGTCTTTGATTTCTTCGCAGGTGTGGCCGAGTGGGCAGGACAACACTGTTTTAATCTCCATTGAGGACTCCCGGCGGTGGAGAAAGTAGCCAGGGGATGGACAGGTTGCGCACGATCCAGTCATTGCCGTCCCAGGCGGCTTCCTGGTCGACCGATAGGTTCATGGGTGGTGCTTTCAGGGTGGTCTTCGGCGGTAGATGCAGCGCCCACTGGTCGAGATTGCCGTCGAAGGTATACGTGCCGATGTAGGACATATCGTCGCCGTATTGATAGCCTGTGATGAGAATTTCCAAGGGATGGCTCCTTAATTTTTTTCGCAAATGATCAGGTCGATGTAGCGCGGGGTCCAGTTGGTTTGCGACGAGCCGTTGTCGGTGCCGCCGCTGTGGCTGTGGCCGGCTGATATGCCGCCGGCCCAGATGCCGGTATAGGCCACGGCGGTGTTTTCGCCCGCTGCATTCGTCAACCGTACAAAGGCACCGCTGTCGCCACCGACCAGGTTTGTATTATGCGATTCACCACCGACGTGGCTGTGGCCAGGGTCGCCGATGCCGTGGGTGTGATCGGAACTCGCGTTACCGGTGGTGACGCCGTGCGTGTGCGCGGGAACGACATTGTTCAGGATCGGGCTGTGGGATCCTGCAACGCCGCCACCGGCAGTCTTGACGACGCGCAGCATGCGGTTGTCCGCATCATCGGAGGTATCCTGGGTCCAGCCGGTTGGCGCCGCAGCCTGCGCAAACGGCATGCGCGTGCCGGACGGAAATGCGGCTGCCGCTATCGCCGCCTGGACAAATTCGGTGTTCGCCGCGCGCTCTGAATCATCGTCATCATCGGGCGTGGGGACGGTGGGTGAGTTGATGAACTCCGGGCTGTCGAGGGGCGCTTTGGCGTCGAGGGCGGCTTGCAAACCAGTCGTTTTTTTAATCGCCAGCGAGGGAATGCGTTGTGCCGATAACTGCCCGCTGACGATATCGGCAGCGTCGTGTTGATGGATCAATGGCGCGGCATACTCTTCGACATAATCTTCCACATAAGCACGCGTGGCCAGGACCACGGCAGGATCGATCTTGAGTTCGACCGCCTCGGTGCTGGACACCAACAACACCATGCGCACGACCTGGGTGCGGCCGCTGCCTTCGGAGAGTTGCGGCTTGTAGCTGGGCGGGCAATTCGCCACCGCGCACAGATAGCCGTCTTCGTCGTAGACGCCGATTTCGCGGATCCACCAGCCGCCGACGCTTTCCGGCAGTACTTGTTCGACGATGATCTGGCTGGGATTGGCCGCATCGACGACGAGCCGGTTCAGCGGCGCACGGTAGCGCTCGTTGAGCAGCTCCTCCTGTGTGCGGTCCGGGATCGGTGTCTGGTCAAAAGCGTCGCCGACGCCCATGTGCGTGAGTTGGATGGTGGTGCCCAGCGCGGTGGCGTTGGCGATTTTAGCTTCACCGAGTTCGGTCAGCGTGGCGAAATAGGTGCTCATGGATAAACCGTCATGGTGTCAATGGTGTGGGAGCTGCCGCCATGCAGCAGGTTGCCGTGGACTTCGATGAGTTCATCGAGCCACGGATGGACGGTCATTTCGTCGCCGTCGAAGGTGGCTGCGGCTAGGTAGGTCGTGCCGTGCGTTTCCAGCTGGATCGACAACCCGGTCAGATGGCGGCTGACCGGTTTGGCGTCGGCGATCAGGCGCTCCATTTCGGCGTACATCACGTCGGTGATGCCGCCGTCCAGCACGCCGACTTCGAGCTGGAAAGTGCCGGGTATGCCAATTGGCGTCGTTTGCCACCATTCGGTGATGGTGATCAGGTAGCCCAGCGTTTCGACCACACGGCGCACGGCGGCAATCGTGCCCTTGTGCTTGTGGATGTAATACGCGGCCTTGATCGCGGCGCGCTGCAGCGCTTCCGGCCAGGTCTCGTCCCAGCGGTCGACCGAGCATTCCCAGGCCAGGAATGGCAGCAGGTCAACCGGACAGGTATCCGGATTGCGCACATAGCGCACCGGTACCGCCAGTGTATCGATCCGGGCGCAGGCGCTAGCCAGCGCCCGTTCCAGGGGCGTGGTATTCGGCGGCAGGGTGGCCACAACATTAGTCATAGACCACCTCAATGGTGATGTTGATCGCCGTGCAACGGGCCGCCTGGGTGGCGTCGATCAGCAGGTCGACGGCGGGGGAATGCAGGTCGATATGGCGCACGCCTTCGACGTGCAGCGCGGCGCTGAGGGCGCTGCGATAGATGCTGTATTTCAACGGACGGCGTGGTGTGGCCGCCCGCGCCGCCTGCTCCCGGGCGGCCGCCGTCACTATCGGCGCTTCCGGACCGACACCGATATACAGCGTCGCGGCGATCTGATAATCGATGATCTGTGCGCTTCGCACGAGCAGACAGTCGCCGATGGGCCGGATCTCTTCGGCCGACAAGGCCGTGTAGACGATATCCAGCAATTCGCCGTCGGCTTTGCCGTCGCCCAGCGCCGACAGTACAGTGACGATCACCACGGCCGGCCACGGACTGGTGGCGCTGGCATCCCTGACGCGGCCATCGGCGCTGCGGGCATGGAATTCGTAAGCGGCTTGCGGCCCGGCCACCGACAGGCCGTCCGGGGCTTCCTGGATGCGCAGGCGGTAGGCGTCGTCGTCCTCTAACACTTCGGCCACCGGCGGCACGGCAGCGGGATCCGTTGGCGTGACGACCAGGCGCGCCACATTCACGTTTGCGCCGAGGTGATCCAGATCGGTATCGACGGCATAGGCCAGCATCACGGCGCGGGCGGCGTCGTTGATGCGGCTGCGCAGGATCATCTCGCGGTAGCTGTTCTCTTCGAGTAGTTTGGTGGCGGGTTCGGATGCCAGCGACAGCATGGCCGCCACCTGGGCGCGTTCGGCTTCCGGCAGCAGGTGCAGTACGGCCGATTTGCGCGCGGCCAGGATGGTTTCGTAGTCAATCGTCTCGACCACGGATGGCGCGGGGAGGCGCGACAAGTCTATTGGTGCGCTCATACCGGCACCGCCAGGGAAATGTGCTGGCCATCGGCGACGCCGTCCAGGATTAGGGTGGCTTTGCCGTCCTGGTCGCGCTCCAGGGCAATGCCGGTCAGGTGGATGCGTGGCTCCCACAAGCGCACGGCGTGCGCTGTGGCGGCGTAAATGCGCAGGGTGGTGGCGCCGTTCAGCGGCTGGTCGATCAGCTCCGGCACTTCGGAGCCGTAGAGGCGGCGCATCACGCGAGTGCCGATCGGCGTGGTGATGATGTCGGCCAGCGACTGGCGGATGTGCGCCAGGCCGGTGAGGGCGCGACCGGTGCTGCGGTGCATGCCCATCATTGCGGCGGCCCTGACTGGTCTTCACCTTGCTTGACGCCGCCATGCGGATGCTTCACCAGGCTGATGCCGTTGGCCACCACATCGTCGGTGGCTTCCAGTTTGCCGTCGATGACCGCCGCCGGGCCGCCATCTGCACCGGCGGTCACGGCCATGCCTGCCTTTAACGAGCTCAAGCCATTGACGGTGAGATTCTTTTGCACGGTCAGATTGCCAGTGCAGAGCGTGTCTTCGGCGTTGGAGGTGACTTTGCCGGGAAGTGCCGTCACGCTGGTGCCGTCTGGCAGCGTGGCAGTTAAGGCATGGGCTGCGCTGTCGTACTGCACCACAGCACCATCTGCATAGCGCGTGGTGTGATGCGCCGGATTGGTCGATGGTGGCTGGAACTTGTCTGAATACACCGCTGGCAGCAACACTGCGTTATCGAAATTGCCTTCCGGCGACAGCAGAATGACTTGCTCACCTATGGATGGCGGCCACCAGGTCTGCGCATCGCCAGCGCGTGCGGTCGCCCAGGGCCGCCACGCGGTGGTGTTATTGCCGACCTTCACCCGCACGCGTTGGGCGTCGTGATCGATGTCGGCAATCGTGCCGATACGGATCAGGTTCAGGATAAGGCGCAGCAGTTCGGAGAGTTCGGCAGTCATGCAGTGCATGTTGCCGCGTTGCCGCTGGCAGCGCAGCAAGCACAGGGTTGATAAGCCGCTTATCAACTCCGTCGATGTGCCACACCATGCGTGCGCGTGAGAAAGTGCAGCCTCAGACGCGGCGACGCGGACAGTGCGCTAACACTGACCACGCCACCGTACCGGCAGACCTACCTGCAAGCAAGGCCCAGGGCCGCGCCACCTGATCAGGCGACTCGAAGGCTAGCATATTTACGCAGGTATACCCAAATGCAGGACATCCGCTGCGGGAATTGTTCCCGAAAACTCGGCGAGGGCGAATACATCGCCCTCGCCATCAAATGCCCGCGTTGCGGCACACTGAATCAATTCAGAACCACTCATCTGAGGGCCATGCGCCCCACACCAGCATGCCGTTGCGCATCCGAACCAGGAACACACCATGGATGCCAGTCCGATCATCCCGTGGCTGGGTGGCAAGCGCCGCCTGGCTGACAAACTCATCCCGCTGTTTCCGCCGCATGAATGCTATGTCGAGGTGTTCTGCGGCGGGGCCGCGCTGTATTTTTTGCGGCCGGTGCCGGCGCATACCGAAGTCATCAACGACATCAACGGCGAGCTGGTCAATTTGTACCGGGTGGTGCAGCACCACATGGAGGAATTCGTGCGGCAGTTCAAGTGGGCGATCAGCAGCCGCCAGATTTTTAAATGGCAGCAGGCGGTGCGCCCGGAGACCTTGACCGATATTCAGCGCGCTGCGCGTTTCTACTATCTGCAACAGCACGCGTTTAGCGGCAAGGTGGTGGGGCAGAATTTCGGTACCGCTACCACGGCTCCCGCGATTAACCTGTGCCGGATTGAAGAAAATCTGAGCGCGGCCCATTTGCGGCTGGCCGGTACCTACATCGAGCATCTGCCGTGGCTGGAATGCATGCAGCGCTATGACCGGTCGCATTCGTTCTTTTATTTGGATCCGCCGTATTGGCAGACCGAGGGGTATGGCGTGGATTTTGGATTCGAGCAATACGAGCAGATGGCGGAATTCATGCGCACCTGCAAGGGCAAGGTGATGGTCAGCATTAACGATCGCCCGGATATTCGGGCGGCGTTTGAGGGCTTCACGATGATGGGGCTGGACATCAAATACAGCCTGGGCAGCGCGCATGGCCAGTCGGGTACGAGCAAGGAACTGGTCATTATCAACTGGGATGCAAAGAGTTGTGGACAGCTTTTCTAGCGATAACTTAGCAGGAAATAGTGATGGCAGAAGATAATGCTTACTTTTGGGAAATATGCTAATTTAGATCAGAATTTTTATTCTGATCTCCGCTGACTCACCCGGCTCTTGCTCGATACGAAGAAGTCTAGGTTATGGTGCGCCATCTAATAGCAACCAATGGCCATTGAATAATCTAAGAATAATTATTAAATTGATCCTCAATGCAAGCTACGAAACGGCCACAAAATAAATGCAAGGCCTGCGGGTACACATGGTATCCACGAGGGAAGAGTGTGTCTCTCAAATGTCCGAGCTGCGGCAGCGGCAACGTTTCCGTTGTCGGAGGTGGCATAGGTATAGCGCTACTGGTAGTGATAGCGTTTTTTATATTTGGCGGCAGCAACAAAAAAACAGCCACAGAGTCTACGACCACCGATGCGAATGTAGAGGCGCCGGCGATTATCGAGCAGCAAGCAGTAACACCAACAGCTATTGAGCCTACTACAAGCAACGAGAATTTAGAGACGCCAGCTGTGATCGAACAAAAAGAAGCAACACAATTTGCCAGTTCAAATGAGTTAATCAAAACAAACCGCGTAGGCAGTTCAGAAACCCATTCCGAAGACCCAATCGTGGATAAGTCAAACTCAGCATCGGAGTTGAATGGAACATCGAACGACACACCATCAAAAATCTGCAGTAATGAGAGTAATTACTTCTCTAGAAATAATTGCATGTGGCGCGAATGCGTGAGGCCTGAATTCACATCGCTTGAAGAGTGCGTAGACAAGAAGCAGAAAAGCAATGTGGAGATATCTGGTCATTAGAATTTGTAGAGTTCCTACCCTCTCAAAAGCCGCCAAGATGGCGTAACAACGAATCACGAATCAATGCCTGGTCCGTCGCGCTAAAGCCGAGCAAGGGGCGCGCCGGATAGTGATATTCCGGCCCTTTCTTGGATACCCGATCTTTCAAGCCGTCCTGATGCACACGGGCGATCCGCGCCACCCTCCCAAAAAATCCCACTGAGAGTTGATTTTCATCCTGACGGATTTTGAGGTTCTTTTGCGTCCGGAGCTTGTCAAACATCGCCGCCTTTTGGCGTTTGATGCGCCCTTTTTTACCGCGCAATTCCTTGCGCCTTTTGCGTGCTGTGTAGTTCGCGCCATCCGGCGCATGCTGGCTGGCAATCCGTTGCGTCTGGCTGCGCCGCAGATCCTGGGCGACCTGGCGATTGACGAGGCGACGTTGTGCCGGTTGCAGCTTGGCCAGCAACGCACCGGCCCATAACTCAAGGGCGCGCAGATCGTCCGTCATGGGGGATCGCCTGGCGTATGCCATTCGGCGATTAATGTGTCTCCTGCATATAGCTTCCAGAAGTCGTCGGTGTAGGCGGGAGTGGCTTGCGGTTCGGCCAGATGGCGCACCTCCAGTCTGCCTGTGTCGACGCGTTTGACGACGACGCGCTCGGTCAGGTCGAGCTTGATCGACAGGTCGATCGTTTCATGGTTGTTGTAATCGACTTCAAAGCCAATACCGGTCTTGCGCAGGTCCGGATTGCTAAGCAAGTCATTCTGGTGGACCGCTACCCATGCCAGCAGCGGCACCATGATGGCATCTGATTCGCCGGGATAGTCGATGATGATGACATTGAGTTTGTAACGATACTCAAAGGACAGTGAGCCAGTACCTACGGCTACAGCCTGCCCTTCATCCGCAAACACCAGAAAATTATTGGGATCCCGCTTCAGCCCGGGATTCGCCGCACCCAGGTGCGCTCTAAGGCTGTTTGGTTTGTACATGGTCAGGTTCTTGTTGGCAGTTGTAAATCATGTCGACCTGGGCGGCACAGGACGCCCAGGCGGCTTCGGCGCGTTCCAGTGCGAGATTGAGTGCGCCGTTAGTCTTGGGTGCTGACGCCGGCAGGCTGCAGCGCGTGACCGCCGGACAGGCGGTAAGTGTGGGCACCGGTGACGGCGGAACGTTCGCGCATCCGGGCAATAGCATCAGGCAAGGCAGTATCAGCCCAGCTACGAATAGCGGCGTTTTCATGTTGGAGGCTCTCGATCATGGTTTCACGTTCGGACAGGGTGGCGGCAATGCTTTGCCGAGCGGCTTGCAGCTTGATCAGCGCCTTCCTGTTGTTGGCGTCGGCTGCTTTCAGCGTGTTGATGCTGGCATCGCGCTCGGAGATGGTTTTCTCGGCCCGTGCTGCACGCGCCTTTGCTGTGATCAGACTGGCGCGCTGGACATAGATCACCGTGCCCAGCGCACCGACGAACAACGCGCTGATCAGCGCTTTGACGATCAAGTCCATAGGCCGGCCCGCGTGCCTTTGGCGTCGATCGTCAACACCTGGCGGCGCGGCTTGACGCCTTCGGCGGCAATCCCCAGATGGACCCAGACCGCCGCTCCGGCGCGCTCATAAATCAGTTGGTCGAATCGCAGGGTTGACTGATCGAGCTTGTGGCAGATCGCCAACGGCGTGCCAAACGCCGGGGCGGTAAAGTCGTTGGCCAGGCCGACCAGGTGGGCGCTGTTCCTGGCACCGCCCACGGCCCGATTTAGGGCGGGGCAGCGATAGCCGCTGGAAATATGCATCGGCGCGCCGCCCAGTTCCAGCCGCACCAGTTCGTCAATGCGGGCCAGGCGGCGCAGGTTGGAGACGATGGCCGGCGTCGGCGTGTTGGCGATCCCCCGGATGCGCGCGGTGTCGCTGCGCAGGAATTCTTCCAAGGTGAAATGGTCGGTCAGTGCAGTCATAGGTTCCCCCGGACAATGTTGGCGACGTTGCCCTGGGCGCGATACACCAGCACGCACAAGGTAAAAGCGATTCCGGCCTGCCCGAGTGAGATGTGCCCGTGACCGAGCAGGATCTCCAGTACGCATCTGCCGGTAAGCGCAATCAGCAGCCAGGCCATGCACGACACGTCGAAGCGGTAATTGGCAACCCCGCGTCGATAGCACAGCAGCTGCACGCAGGTGACGGCATAACAGAGCAGCGCGATGGCGGTAATGCAGTGATCGATTGCGTTACTCATTACGGCCCCCTTTGCGCATCCAGTCGGGCAGCGCGATGGTCTTGATCAGATCGATGCCGTGCAGCGTCAAGGCGATGACGGCAGCAGAAGCGAAGAACGCGGCGACGCCGGATTGTTTGAGCGGGGTGTTGTTGATGACTTCGGGTGCCGCCAGGTAGCCGACCGCCAGCGAAATGACCATATACGCCAGCCGCTGCAGGAGTGGCAGTTTCTTGCTGGAAATCGCCACTAAAGTGGCACCGGCAAAGGACCCGATCAGGGCATTGCCGTCGATCCCGGGGAAGATGGACGACAAGCCGATGCCGGCAACGGCGGTGACGACTAACGTGGTGGTGCTGGGTTCTGCCATGGTAGGTTCTCGCGGTTAGTCCCAGAGCTGGACGATCTGGGCGGTTTTAGTGGGAGTTGCTGTGGGTTCGGGCAAGCTGACCAGCCGGCCGTGTGGCAGGATCGGTCCGCAATCGGCCAAGCCGGGGTTGAGTTCGAGTGCCGCTTCGACCACATTGGCGGTCGCGCCCAGATGCCGCCAGCAGAGCAAATCCAGCGTGTCGTGTTGTCGGGCGCGTACCAGCATCAGATCAGCTCGACGGTCAGGTGCGGGCGGCCGATGATGTTGGCGATGGCCCAATGCGCATTCCGGCGTTGATCGCTAGGGGCGTTGTCGAGCCATTCCATCGCTTTCTTGTCGCCGAGTGATGACGCGGTGCTGTCGTAATCGCGGTAACGCTCGATCAGGTCGGCCTTGGCGGTGCTATAGACGGCACGTCGATAATGGGCGATCAGCACGCTTTCGCGGTCGATATGGTCTGCAGGGACGGCGGCCAGCGTCAGATAGCCGGCAGCGATTTTTTCTTGCTTCCAGGCGGCCAGTTCTTGATTGACGTGCAGGATGGCGGCGACCACCGCTTGCCGCAGGCGCGGATCGGTGACCGTGCCGTCCAGGCGCATCGCATCGCGCATCTGCGGCAAATGGATGTCGGTGTACCAGCCGTCGTTTTCAACAAGCGTTGCGTGGGAGGGTGGCGTGCTATGGGGTGTCGCGGGTTCTACGGCAAGAAAGCTCATCAGGGACTCTTTAAAAAACCGGCGGTGGGCGGGCTTCACGCTGGACTTTCAAGTCAGAGATCGGCCCGCGCCGCCGTGCGCCAGGGGGGGCTCGGTTAGCCTTGCGTCGCTTTCTTGAGGCGACGTTCCAGGATTTCTATGTCTTTCTTTACGCCCACGCCTTCGAACAGTGCCAGGGCGCGGTGCAGGTTGGCGTTGGCGGCTTCGGCAAGTGGCAACTGCTCGGGGGTGACATCCGTATTTCTCTCGGGACCTGCGACGGCCAGCTGCGCGTAGCCGAGCGCCTTGTGCAGCTTGGCGCGGGCCTGGTCGGGGGTGTCGCTGTCTTGCGTCAGGTCGCCAATTGCACCGAGGATCTGTACGGCTTGCTCCGGATCATTGGCGAGGCTTCCATTGAGATAAGCGCCGGCAAACTCATCGAGCAACATGGTCGGAATGTTGCGGCTGTACTGGTCCGGCAAGGTCATCTTGTGGTCGACCGCATAGCGGGCGACTTTCAAGGCGCGTTCGAACTCGCCGACATCGATGGTCCAGACCAGGATCGTGGTCAATACATCGTCCTGGCCACCTTTGCCGGCGGCCAACACGCCGTCGATCCAGGCTTGATAGTTCGGCAGCAGTTTTTGTTTCAGCGCGATCTTGCTTTTGACGGACTGGATCGCTTTTAAGCGCCGACGATCCTCGGCCAGTTGGTATAACTGGAGCTCGTACTGGGAGCCGGAGGTGGGACCGCCTGGTACGGTGTTAGCTGCCGCACGCTCGGCCAGGATGCGCGCCTGGTGGCGCAGGGCGGGGGACAGGTGGCTCATAGTGTTACGCCACCAGCTCGATGTTTTCGATGACAGCGCCGAGGCCGAAGTCTTCGATTACATACGCATCATTCGACGATTCGTAGTTTTCGATGCGGTCGCGTTTGGCTTCATCCACCATGCGGCGACGCCGTGCCGATTCTTGCCAGTAGATCGACAGGTTGTCGAAGCGGGTAATCAGAATCGCGTTGTCGGGGAAGAACGGGACCCGCACCGCCGGCAAGCCGCCGATGCGCTTCTGGCTGAGGATGATGTCGGCGGCCAGTGTTTCGGTGGGTGCCTGTTTGGTGTTGATCAGTGGAAAATATTTGTCGTTCAACAGCTTGCGACCGACGAAGGCGACCAGGCCGGTGTCTTCCTGGTACCAGGGATCGAGCAGGTTGATGCCGTCCGCCACGGCGGCGTCGAGATTCAGATAGTCGCCATCGGTGCCGACCAGCAGCTTGCCGGGCTCTTTCTCGCCCTCGGACATCACGCGTTGCGGTGCGTCGTCGCGGTAGTGCTGCAGCCAGCCCTTGTTGACGTCCTGCAGCAGCGGGTAGGTGGCGATATCGGTGTCGGAGGCGATCTTGGTGCCGTTGAAACCGATCACCATCCGGTCCAGTCCCTGGCGAATCAGGATCTGCCTGGCAATGCGATTCTGGAAGTCGGCGAACTTGGCCCAGGCGTCGAGTTTGGCGTAGCCGATGTGGGTGTCGAAGTTGGTCTTTTCACAGCGATAGCGGCGGTCGTCCAGACTGGATACATCGCGGGTCTGGCGGTCGCCTTTGCTGGTGTCGGTGCGGCTGGCGATGGGGCCGGACACGCCGAGGCCGAGTTTTTCGCCTTCCTGTTCGGTGACGCCGATGATGTTGATCTTTCTCAGAAATTCGCTGGATTCCTGGATCTTGTCTTCCAGCTTCTGTTGCACGCTGGGGGCGACGCTGAAGGTATGCTGCACGCTGGAGGTCGCGTTCAGTTGCGCGACGCGGCTGGTGTAGCCTTCGAAGGCGATACGGGTATTGGCTCTCATCTGGTCATGCTCCGGTGTTGGTTCAAATGGGGATTGCGAGGTCGGCGTGGCGCTTAAAAGTCGGTTTGCTGCGCGCCGGTGCCGCCTGCCGCCGCTGGGCGTTGCGTCGGATTGCCGTCGGTGGTGTCCATTTGCTGTTTGAAGGCGGCAAAATCGGCGGTCACGGTTGTCAGGGATTTTTCGAGGGTGTCGATGCGTGCCTGGCTGGCTGAGAATTTTTCAGCGCCGGCGGCGACGTGCGTGGCGACGGTCTGGATGGCTTCGCTGACGTCTGAGTAGCGCGCATCGTTGCTGGTGTCGCCGGCGGTGATTTTCTTGAACAGGTTCTTGATGCTGGTCGCCAGCTTGCCCGGTTCGGAATCCGCTGTTTCGAACTCCAGCTCGATTTCGACCGCTTCCGAATACAGGTTGTCAGGATTCTGTTTGCGCGATGCAAAAGGACTGGCTTTGCCTTGATTTGCCGAGAACATTAATATTTCGGTGCCAAGGCTGGCCGGGGTGTCGGTGACGCCCAGCCCGATCAGGTAGGCCTGACCGGAATCAGCGAAATTCGTGTTGATTTCCAGGCTGGTGTAGATCTTCTGGCGTGCTTTGGTCATCGCGATCAGATCCGGTGTCGGTGACACTTGCGCGAACAGGGCCAGCTTCTTGCCGGTGTCGGTGTCGACTTCTTCGGCTTTTACCGCGAGCACATCGCCATAGGCCTTGAACGGGCTATCGGGCAAAATACCGCGTATGTGTTCCATCCAGACGCGGGCGCCATAGGTTGCCGGGTTAAACGTGCTGGCGATCTGCTCGATGGTGCTGCGGTCGAGCTTGCGACCGTCTGTGGTCGCGCCTTCGGTGGCAATGCGGAAGAATTTCGATTTCTGTTTGTCTGCCATGGTGGTCTCGGGTTGTGCTGAGGGTTCGATGCTGGAATCAGGACTCCATGGTCGACCCTGGCACGCACCGACTCAACCGGCAGAGGGTTGATAAGCGGCATATCAACCCTTTGCTGTCCCCGTTACGCGCGCGTGACGCCTACGCTTGCGCCATGTCTGAGCTTCTCGAAGAAAATCCTCCCGTTGTAGAACCTGAAACGGATCCGCGCCGCATTGCCAAGCATTTGTACTGGCAAGGCTGGCGCGTCACGTCGATTGCAAAACACCTGAAGCAGAAGCGCCCCACCATCGAAAGTTGGAAACAGCGCGACGAATGGGACAAGGCGTCGCCCCTCGAAAAAATCGAATCGTCACTGGAAGCGCGTCTGGTGCAGCTGATCGGCAAAGACGCCAAGACCGGCGGCGACTTCAAGGAAATTGATCTGCTGATGCGCCAGGTCGTGCAGACCGCCCGCGTGCGCCGCTACGAAGCCCCGGGCGGCAACGAAGTCGATCTGAATCCGAAGCTGGCCAATCGCAATGCGGAGCCAAAGAAGAAGCCGACCAGGAACGATTTCAGTGAGGAACAGAAAGACCAGTTGCTGGAGGCGTTCCAGGATTCGCTGTTCGATTATCAAAAGGTCTGGCACCGCAATGGCCACCAGCGCACGCGGGTGATTCTGAAATCGCGCCAGATTGGCGCGACCTGGTACTTTGCCCGCGAAGCGTTGGCCGATGCGATGGCGACTGGGCGCAATCAGATTTTTTTGTCGGCATCGAAGTCGCAGGCGCACGTCTTCAAGCAATACATCATTCAGTTTGCCAAGGAGGCGGCCGGCATCGATCTGACCGGCGACCCGATCGTGTTGCCGAACGGCGCGCATCTGTATTTCCTGGGCACCAATGCGCGGACCGCGCAGGGTTATCACGGCAATTTCTACTTTGACGAATTCTTCTGGACGCATAACTTCCAGGAGTTGAACAAGGTGGCGTCGGGCATGGCGCTGCACAAGCAGTGGCGCAAAACCTACTTCTCGACGCCATCCTCGATCACGCATCAGGCCTATCCGTTCTGGACCGGCGAGTTGTTCAACAAGCGCCGTGCCAAAGCCGACCAGGTCGACATCGATGTCAGTCACCAGCGGCTGTCATCGGGCTTCACCGGCGAGGACAAGATATGGCGTCAGATCGTCACGATCCTGGATGCGGAGCGGGGCGGATGCAACCTGTTCGATATCGATGAGCTGCGCAATTTCGAATACAGCCCGGACCAGTTTGAAAACCTGTTGATGTGCAATTTCATCGACGACACGCAATCGGTGTTTCCGTTGATGGCGTTGCAACGCTGCATGATCGATTCCTGGGTGGATTGGGACGACTACAAGCCGTTCACTTCGCGTCCCTTCGGCAACCGCCCGGTGTGGATCGGCTATGACCCGTCATTGAATGGCGACAGCGCCGGCTGCGTGGTGATTGCGCCGCCGTTGGTGGCCGGTGGCAAGTTCCGGATCCTGGAGCGCTTCCAGTGGCGCGGCATCGACTTCGAAGCGCAGGCCAAGGAGATCCAGGAGATGACGACGCGCTTCAACGTCGAATATATCGGCATCGATACCACCGGCATGGGCATCGGCGTGTTTCCGCTAGTGAAGCAGTTTTTTCCGCTGGCGACCGCGATCAACTATTCGCCGGAAGTCAAAACCCGCATGGTGCTCAAGGCGCAAAACATCATCAGTAAAGCACGGCTGGAATTCGACGCCGGCTGGACCGATATCGCCCAATCGTTCATGACTATCCGCAAAACGCTGACCACCAGCGGCCGGCAGGTTACCTATGACGCCGGCCGCACCGACGCAACCGGCCATGCAGACCTGGCGTGGGCCTGCATGCACGCCCTTGACAACGAACCGTTCGAAGGCAGCAACGAGAACACCCAATCCTTTATGGAGATCTTCACATCATGAGAAACAAGCGGCAACAGCGCGCCAGGCAACGTACTGAAACATTGATTACATCGCCCACCGTGCCATCGGCAACTCCTTCCGCAGCAGGCGACTTTGAGGCATTCAGCTTCGGGGATCCGACGCCGGTACTCGATAGCAGCGAAGTGCTGGATTGCTTCGAGTGTTGGCTCAACGGCAAATGGTACGAGCCGCCGGTGAGTTTCCCCGGCCTGGCGAAATCATTTAATGCGAGTGTCCATCACAGCAGTGCGATTTATTTTAAAACCAACATTCTGACCTCGACCTTTGTGCCGAACAAAGTCCTGTCGCGGGATGCCTTTAAACGCTTCGCGCTGGATTTCCTGACCTTTGGCAATGCCTACCTGGAGAAACGGAGCAGCCGAAGCGGCCTGACGTTGCGGCTCAGCCATGCGCTGGCGAAATACATGCGGCGCGGACGTGAACTGGACACGTATTTTTTTATCAATGGCTGGCAGCAGGAACATGCCTTTGACAAGGGGACGATCTTCCATTTGATGGATCCGGATCTGAACCAGGAAGTGTACGGCGTGCCGCAATATCTGAGCGCGCTGCAGTCGGCGTGGCTCAACGAAGCCGCCACGCTGTTCCGCCGCAAGTATTACAAGAACGGCTCGCACGCCGGTTTCGTGTTCTACATGACGGATGCGAAAGCGAACAACGAGGATGTCTTGAAGCTGCGACAGGCGATCCACGAAAGCAAGGGGCCGGGCAATTTCCGCAACCTGTTTATGTACGCGCCAGGAGGCAATAAGGACGGGATCCAGATCTTGCCGGTGTCGGATGTGGCGGCGAAGGATGAGTTCTTCAATATCAAAGGCGTGACCCGTGACGATGTGCTGGCAGCCCATCGCGTGCCGCCGCAATTGCTGGGGATCATGCCGAACAATACCGGTGGATTCGGGGCGGTCGAGCCATCGGCGCGCGTGTTTGCGCGGAATGAGCTGGTGCCGTTGCAGACGCAGTTTCTGGCGCTCAACGAATGGCTGGGGCAGGAGGTGGTGCGATTTGAAAAATACGAATTAATTACAGGTGAGGGAGCGAAACGATGAGTGATATTGCCGACCGCGCAGATCAAGTGATCGCAACTGAGATCGTGGCATCTTTGGCTGCTGTCCGTAAATCGGCGCTTAGCACTGCACCGGATGGTCATTGCTGTTTCTGCGATGAGCAGGTGCCTCATCCTGGGCGCTTTTGCAATGTCGATTGCCGCGACGATTTCGACAGGGAGCAAGCGGCTTTGCGACGAGCTGGAAGATAAGACATTGCCATCGGATTAGCGGCAAACAGTCGGTTGTTCAAATCTACGGTTGATACCGAGGTTTGTCGTGATACCACGTCGACTCTATGTGATGTGGTGCCTAATCTTCGATAAAGGAAGACGCCTACTCCATGTGGCTCAGATTGGCGAAGTTCCACTCATCAGTGGACCCCGTTTGTTGCCACGTGAAGATGTTGCCTGGGACGACGTCCCCGTGGTCGATGTCAATCACCACGCCATCGCATGATTCGAGCGCTGCTGTGAACTGGCCATATGCCGCTATGGCAGCCTGACGAGCTTTATAGTCGGCCTCCCATACTGCAGCGTCAACTACGAACCAAACGGCAACCTTGTACGATTGGTCTGCAGCAAGCTCTTCGTCTCTGGGGATAATCGCGACTCGGATTTCGAGTTCATCACCGAACTCGGTGATTATGTTTTCGATTTGTTTCTTAACCGTTCCAACTCGTTCCACGAAGTTGTCTGGCCAGGCTGGTCTAGAAGAGCGTAAAGCGTACCACTCAGCCAGTCGTTGCACGGCGACTGCGTCGAGGCGTTTCTCTGAATCTGGATTGAAGTCGATCAGGAGTTGGCGCGGTATAAGATAACGGTTTGCGGTAGCATGCGCCGTCAGCACCAACCCATCATGTGTAGTGCGGTTTGGTTTGAAGTCGATGACGCGGGTTGACCGAAATTTTGCATATTGAGATCGCACTTTTCCACCGATCAGGGTTCGGCAGTGCAGAACCTCTACAAATGGTTCTGCCGTCAGTGTGTGGGCCACTACATCGCAGGTCTGTGACACGACGATCAGCCAGTCGTCTACACCCACGTTTACTGCTTGCTCTTCGCCAGGGTGAATCAAATAGGCGAGAAGGCTAGCAGAGGAGTCGTGAGGGATTACGCGTCCAGCGCACCAACCACGCGCTGCGACTTGCGGTCCAAGGGGCGTCTGAGACATCCTAGACCCTCACTCATCCGAAGGCAACGAGCGACGAGTCGGGCGCCGTGTGTAGCCAGCTTCAATCATTCTTTGGCTATCGGACTTTGGAGAGCCAGACAGGCGCTTAGCCAATTCGACAAACGCCGCCTCAATGGCAGGTTCATCGATCAGTTTACTGCTTAACATCTGCACCATTGTCCCACCGCTGGTAAGTTGTTCGCGAGCAATAAGGCTAAGTGGTGCACTCGATAGTGTGTGCCACTTATTGGCGAGTCTATCGATCGTGGCAATACGCTCCTGACTGCTGCCATGGAGGGTAACGTTGTTGGAGATATCTAGCCACTTGTAAATCTGGGCTCGGGAGACGGCGAGGACCTCAGCAAGGGTCTGAATAGGAAAGCCGAATGCCGCCTGAATTGACGTTAACCGTTCCACCCTCAGTTGCGCTAGCGACAGTACTCGTTGAGATGGAGCAGCTTCGGCAGAAGCCGCGTGGGTGCCACCTGTAGCCCGCGCCCACAGCTGAAACAACTGAGCGTGGATATTATCTTCGTTTGAAACAAAGAAAAGATGGTCTGATGCCGTCGACCATTCGGCTGTGTTGATCTCGCGCTCGATCACCACGGGTCTTTGCCAAACCTGTGAAACTCGTTTTGCGGACGGAATCGCGTCGGCTAAGTGGTCTTCGGCTGTTTGGATGATCTGGTTCGCTGGAAGATTGTATAGGACAGCCTGAAAGCCTGGCCGACGTCGATCTTCAATAATACCGTTGTTGTTCATTTCCACTCCTCTCTTGCCAGGTCCGAGATCAAGGCTCCGAACGTTTCGGACATTTTCCGATGAAGCACCGTGTACACATCTGCCAGGTTAACTGGGTCAAGGATCGCTTGCACTTCGGCTTGGCAATCAGTGTCGATAAATCCGATGCGTTGCCCCCCTTGTAACGCCCTCTCGGCAGCCGAGAGAATTGCTGGTTTCTTGAGTGGCAATGCGTTGAAATTCGGTGGCCACAACGCTCCGGTTGGAGACGGTGCCGCTGTCCTAATCTGGACCGTTACGTCGTCGACTAAGTAGCTGTAAACCCACATGCTATGCTGTACCTCGGCTCCATTTGGAGGAGTGACGCTCTGTAGAGCTGGGACCAAATAGTCTTGTGTTGACCTGCCGTCGCTTGGGATCACCAGATCGATGTAGCGTAGACCTGCGCGCTCGACGAATGCACCCAAGTTGGCTTGGCCGACAGCATTGAGAACTTGCTTCCAGTGCTCCTTGAAATCGTCTGAATTGCTGTAGGTTGTTGCATGAAGGCTAATAGCTCTAGACCCGATTTGCACTCCGCGCATCTGGTCGGCCGACAAGAGTCGCCACGCAGGTGAAGGCGTGGGTGCTGCACTAGATTCGATGACAATCTCGGTGGCTTCGACGGTCCGCGGATAGTCGGCTCGTAAAGTGTCTTGGATTGCCGGCATGGCGTTGCCGATAGAGTAGTGCGGCGAGATCACTAGTTCTGCGACAACATAGGCAAGTGGGGGGGTACGCCACGTGCCAAGCGTTGCGATGCTCATCGGTATTCTCCTCTAGGTGTCAAAAGCGTGATCCTTACCGACCGAAACGTTGCTTCCTGACAGCAATTTTAAATAGTGTACACAGAAGTGGACACTTGGTGCTAGCAAAAGTTCGTGATTCTACACTGTCCTTGCCATTGCGCTAGTCTCGTCACCGGAAGCGGTAACTTGTCAGCGGCGCCGAGTCCAAGTGTCACGGCGCGCAGTCATCCCCCCACCACGCCTGCCCGCTAAATAGGGCGGTTTCGACTCAAATTTTTGAAATAGATGCACATAGGAGAAACCTAGCGTCGAAGGGCGGCAACACGTCGAAAAAAAGTGACGCGAAATGACGCACCTGGAGGGGTAAAAATGGGGACGGAGTGTGAGCGGTGAAAAACTGATTTTAGGTTTGACCTCGGGGAAAAGGTAACCTTGGTAACCATGACTACATTTCGTTTGTAAGTGACTGATTTATATAAGTTTATGTGGTTACCTTTGAAAGGTAATCTTTGGTAATTAAAAAGGTAACTTCATGCTAAGTCATTGATATATATAACTATTATTTTAGACCTATATTACCTTCTACTATGGTAACCAGATTACCCTAAGGTTACCCCGATGTTACCGTTTTCCAAAACTAGCAAAGCCTTATGCAGCAACGCTTTCCGGTTGATTTTCAAAAAAGGTTACCAATGTTACCTTTTTCCCTAGGGGGACTTTATTTTAGAGTCTCTCTGATTTCGGATTGAAATAGTTGATATATTTACTTCTGCGCCGAGGTATTGGCCGATTTCAAACTATGACTGCGGGAAATTGATAAAATAACAATTGCACGTACAGACATGATCTATTATAAATACCGAGCCTTTACAGAAAGAACGCTTGAGATTTTGCTTAAGCGAGAACTTTTTTTTTCAGATTCGCTAAAACTAAACGACCCTCTAGATTCACGGATCGACATCAATTACTACTACGAAAAAGTTAAGCTTAAATTGGCTGGTCTGCCACAACCAGAGAACGAGCGAAAGTCGTTCATACTTTTTTTGTTAAATTCAAATGAATTTAAGAATGATGAAAGGAAAATAAATCTAAACGATGCTCTGCAAGAATGGCTAACAAGATTAGGAATTCTTTCATTGTCTAAAACTCCTCACGACGCACTATTGTGGTCACACTATGGTGGCTCACACAAAGGAGTTTGTTTTGGTTTCGATTTCATTAATCATACTTTCGAGGGACAGGTTTGCGTTGCAGATGTTGACTATCTTAGGGTGCCAAATTACGAAGATGTGTTCATAAAATTAGTTGAGGATATGAGTGAATTTGTACGACCTTGGGAAGAAGGGCATCACCATTCGGATGAGGAGGCAGATAGTTTTTACACAAAGCAAATCAGCAAAATTTCAGCAGCAAATTTATTTGTCAAGTCTGACAAATGGAAGTATGAAGAGGAATTTCGAATCGTTGCCGCGAGCGAGGGTGCTCGGACGTTCCAGCCTGAATGCTTAAAGCAAGTCATTTTTGGTATGAGAACCGCCGAAAATGACATAAAGCGAATTGGGGGCATCCTTCAATCGCCGGAATGGTCACACGTTGAAATAAAACGCGTGAAACATGTGCCTGGTAGCTTCGATTTTGAAATTGGCACTATGTAGCGTGCAAAACGCACTCACCTATCACCGCCATTATTAAATAGCCCAGAAAATGACTTCAGATATTGATTGGATTGCCTGTGAAACCTTGGATGAATTTTGGAACCTTGTTTCTCCAATTGGTGATATGTGCAGCGCGCCTGGATCGTCGTTTATCTACCGGGGACAAAGCAATAGCGCGTGGGAATTGGTTCCGAACGTTTATCGAAAAGTAGTGCTAGACAAATACAAAAAAGGAATGATGGCGGGGCTCAATGACCATCCTGGTCAATTTTTCTTTGAATGGGCCCTGTTGTCATCTTTTATTATCCTTTGTGATACAAAGGGTTTAGCGATTCCAAATGATTCGATGGATTTCCGGAACTACTTTAGTCAGAACAACATCACCAATATTCATGGAATAAACAGTTCGTTGTGGCCCGAAGATCGGGTTCATCCACTCATGGCTTTGGCGCAACATCACGGAATTCCGACGCGGCTCCTTGATTGGTCAAACAATCCATATGTTGCCTGTTATTTTGCGGCAGCATCAGCTATTAACGAACCTTTCAATGACGGTGAAAAGATTGCACTTTTTGCCTTAGACTTGAACGCGATCCACAATGTTCGCGCCCTAAAGCACGTGAGGGTCCCAGGAAGCACCTCCTCAAACCTGTCCTCACAAGGAGGTTCGTTCATATTGGTGGACAATTCTGGATTTAGATCTGAATCCTTCACTACCGATGTATCGCTGGAGTCGAAGTTGACAGGCGGCGGTACTAGTAGATCAGTGCTGAAAAAAGTGACACTGCCAAAGGCATTAGCCGGCGAACTTTTGCTTCGTTGCGCCAAATTTGGATTTTCGGCCGCCTCCATTTTCCCTGGCTACGATGGTGTAGGCAAAGCCGTCCTCGAATTGACGCTGGCATACGACTATAAGAATAGGTCTGTCGACCAGTAGGAGAGGGCAATGAGCTACATATTTACAATAGTCATTACGTTCGAACGGTAATCGAGCCGGCACCACGATATTGATGTGGATTCGCGTTTATCGGTCGGAATTCGCCGCCAAAAGCACTGTACAACGGCACTGCATATTAGACAGTGTCTAACAAGATGTCTAAATGAAAGGTCGTAAATAAAAAAAGGATTACCAGCCGAAGCGTGTAATCCTTTGATTTCATTCATATTCTGTTGGTGGGGCGTGTGTGACTCGAACACACGACCTACGGATTAAGAGTCCGCTGCTCTACCAACTGAGCTAACGCCCCAACAGGGGACGAATTATAGCGGCTCTTTACCATTTCGAGCAAGTAATCTCGTTTTTCTTCATCTGGCTCTGCTTCAGCGCCTGCTAGCGCAATCGCTAGCTGCGGGTCTTCACCGATTAATTCCGCTAGTTTTGCAGCGTAGTACGGGGAGATATGTCCGCGTTGTTTCCATGTGCTTACTGTGCCTGAGCCTTTTAATTCCAATATCTTCGCGATAGTGGTTCCCTTGTAAGTCTTAAGGGCTTGATTTAAAAAATCAATTGAACTTTTCATAAAATATCTCTCACGGTGAGATTGTTTTGCAGTAACATTCTTTCACCGCGAGAGTTTTCTCTCGCGGCGTGAGTAAACAATATCACATTTAACCATTCAGTCTAGAGGCTAGAAAACCATGAAAAACACTATTCAAATTTTGCACGTTGTCACCGTCGCCGGTCGCTCGAAAAAAACCGGCAATGACTACGATATGCGCATGGCGCAATGCATCGTTCACAAGGCTAATCGCGATACTGGCGTGATTGAACCTCTGGTTGGTGAATTGGTTCTGCCGGAACGTTTTAAAGACACTCAACCGGGCATGTATGAGGTCGAATTTGAGGTTTCGATTTCGCAGCAAAAGCGCGTTGAATCTGCCGTCTACATGATTACGCCGATGTCTCCAAAAGCTCAGGCTGCGAATACTCCTGCTGCCGTTGCACCTGGCGTTTCTAAGGCTGCTTGATCATGGCTGCCGTCATGTCGCCGGGCTATTTGGACCGTTTGATTAATCTCCGGACTAAGTGTGCTGATGTTGCTGAGCGGCGCGATGAATTTTTAGAAGTCGTTTATTTCGCTAATCGCTGGCCTTCTGATGCGCGTTTTGCTGAGCATGCGTGGTACTGGCTGAAGAAGCTCGGCGGCATGGCGGGGGAGTGGTGATGATATCTCGCATCGATGGCGTTCAAATGATCTTGCCTCAAGTGGTGTCCGGCGTGGTGCCGCAATTCGAGCCGTATGACATTGGGTTCGAGCATTGCATCGGCTATGTCGGTTTCTGCTCACAAGCTCCGAATGTTCCCGGTCTTCCTGCGGTGGCGCAATTCTTCGATGGCCATCGTGCGTATGAGCGTGCTTGTGATTGGGTGGATGGGAAGTCCAAGTTGTATCACGCGGGTCTTGGTAATTATCTCTTTACTCTTTGAAGGATCATTCATGTCGCCACTCGATAAAGCGCAACTGATGCTGCTGGTGATGCCTCTGCTGTTCCCTTTGTCGGTGGTGGCTGTGCATCGGTTGAACAGGTGGTTTTGTGGTGTCGGCGTATGAGTACCTGCGCGGTAGCAGTATTGCAGTCTGACGGGTCGTACATGCTCAAAATCGATCCGTCGATCACAGATGTATCCACGTGTGCGTACGTGGTGCAAAGCGGGGTGGATATTGGAAATTCGTTGTTCTCCATGTCTGCCGAAGATGGCGGTTTGATCTCAGCGGGCTTGGTCTCGGTGTGGGCAACTGCTTGGGGTATTAGGCAAGTAATTTCTGTCGTTAAACAAGGGAGTGGATCAAATGAAACTGTTTAAACAAGTGCGTAAGTATGGTCGCCAAGTTGCAGGCGCTGTTGCATTGAGTGCTGTGGCTGCCGGTAATGCGTTGGCTACTGGTGGTGTCGATATCTCGGCTTCGACTACACAAGCAACAACCGATGTGCAAGCGGCTGGTGCGCTGATCATCGGCGTCGTGGTCGCGATTGCTGCGATTGCGTGGATTCGCAAAGTCGTTCATTAATTTTCACGGCTTGTCGTTCCAGATAACGGGGGCTGTGGCTCCCGTTTTTTTTCTTCGGGGGATGTATGAATGGTCTGTTTGTGATTGCCGCTGTGTGTGGCGCTTTCTGGATATTGCTAAGAGCATGAGTTACTTTCTCAAGCGGATTTTTGTGGGCGTCTGCATCGCCGTGGTGATGATGGTGGTGCATCATTTCACGCGGCATGGGGGTTGGTGATGAAGCGCTTTTTGTGCGGTGTGGTGCTGATGGCGGTCTGCATGTTCGGCCATGCGACTACCTATTATTATTCGACCAATACTGCCGGGAATGCGCCCACGATGGCATCTGTCGCGCCGAATTCTAGCGGTCAGGGTTGGTGCAATGCGTGGTATCCGATTTTTTCGTCGGCGGGTCATGATAATTCTGGCGGGTATTACGGTACGTCTTTAACGTGGCATGTGAACGGGAGTTCGGGCTATTGTGCTGGTGCGAATGGGTGGACGCTTACGTTGCAGACTGCGACGGCTTGCCCAACGGGTAAGGTCGACCAGGGTTCCGGGATTTGCGGTGCGGTTGCGTGCAATATTGGTCAGGCGGAGACGTTCAGCGTGCAAATGGGGACCGTTGGGAATCCTACGCAAGCGTTTCCGCAAAGCGATGGTTTTTGTAATGTGACGGTGTCTAAGCTCAACCGGTGCGAAACGGATGCTTCGGTGCCGCGCACTGCGTCGAGCATTGTGTATTGCACGTTTAGTGGTAATCAGACCGGTGGCCAGACGAACGGCGGTTCCGGTTTGACGAATGTGCCCGCTTCGTTGGCTCCTGCGCCTTTGTCTCCGACCTCTGCCGGTGCTGGCGGTAGTTGTCCTGCAGGTTCGTTAAACATTGGTACGGATTCGGCTGGCACGGCGATGTGTGCGGGTACGGGAACGTCTCCACTTGCTCCGACGAATACGACGGTGACGAGTCCGGAGACCACCACCACGAACGCTGATGGTTCCACGACTTCTGTGAACAAGCAGACGATGGCTAACACTGATGGCAGTACCACGACGTTTACCAATACCTGTAACAAGACCTCTGCCGGTGTGACGACTTGCAACACCACCCAGTCCACCGGCAATGCGTCTGATGGGTCGGTCGGTGTGTCCGATGGCAAGCCTGCTGCCGGTGCGGGATCGAATACCGGGAATGGCGCGAGTCCTTCAGGTGAGCCGACTGCGGCTGACGATCCTTCGAAAAAAGACTTGTGTGCGCTGCATCCATTGCTGAATGTGTGCCAGAACTCCCAAGTCGGGGGTAATGGGTGCAGCGGTTCTGTGTCCACGGTGTCGGTGACGGGGGACGCGATACAGGGCGCGATTCTTAAAAAGCTTGCCGATGAACAGTGCGCTAATGCGGTGCCGAATGCCTCTCTGACATTGGGAAATAATTTGCTGGCCGGTACTGATCCGCAACAGTCGGCAATTAATGCGGCGATGACGGGCACGACGACGGATATGAGCGGTCAATCGTTGGATCAATCCGGTTTTCTCGGTGGCGGCTCCTGCTTGTCGGATCGGTCAATTACGTTGGCCGGTCATGCTATCCCGGTGAGTTTTTCTTCTGTGTGTTCCAACATCACGCCTATTCGTTACATCGTGCTGGCTTGTTCGCTGATCGCGGCGTGCATGCTGGTTTCCAAGTCCGTGTTGCAGGGGTAAATAATGTTCGCTGTATTCATTCCGATGCTGTGGGGCGCGTTGGCTACGATGATGGCCTCGCTGGTAGGCCGCGCAATTCTGGCCTTGGGGATTGGCTTTGTGACGTATACCGGGATTACGGTGTCAATCAATGCCATGAAATCATCTGCCATTGCCGGTGTGAATGCGTTGCCCGGTGATGCGTTGGGCATGGTCGGCTATCTGTGGCTCGATAAGGGCATTAGCATCATGTTCTCAGCGATTGCGGTATCGCTGGCCATGCGTGCGATTGGTGGTTCGTTGAAGAAGATGGTGTTCAAATGATTACCGTCATTACCGGGTTGCCGGGTAACGGAAAAACGCTCTACGCACTGTTCTATGTCAAGGCGTATGCAGAGAAAGAAAACCGTGATGTGTACTACTCGGGCATCAAGGATCTTAAGCTGCCGTGGACGGAATTCAAGCCCGAAGAGTGGCCTGGTCTTCCAGCTGGCGCAATCATCGTCATCGATGAGGCTCAGTTCGTTTTTCCGAAGAAGCCGAACGGCTCCAAGCTGCCCGAGTGGTACGAAAAATTGGCTGTGCATCGGCATAGCGGCTTCGACATTTTCATCATCACGCAGCATCCGAGTCTGGTCGATAATTTCGTGCGCCAGTTGTGCGGGCGGCATCTGCATGTGATTCGGAAATTCGGTATGCAGCGGGCCAACATTTGGGAGTGGGCGGCGGCCAATGTGAGTCCTCAAAGTGCTGCGAGTCACAAAAATGCTATTCAGCACAAATGGAAATATCCTAAGGCGGTTTATGAGTATTACAAATCGGCTGAAGTGCATACGGTCAAGCGCTCGATCCCGGTCAAGCTGGTGTTGGCGTGTCTGTTCGTGGTGTCGGTATTTGCGTTCGGTGCGTATGTCCTGCATCGCTACAAAGATAAGGCCCAGAAGCATCAGGAGGCGGCTGTAGGTGGTGTTGCGGAGGCGGGTGGGGTAGGTGCCGCTGGAACTGGTGCCGCGGCTGTAAAGGCGTCCTATAAAAACGCAATGGATGATGCGAAGCAGTTTGTGTTTGACCATACGCCTCGGGTTGTCGGTCTTCCGCAAACTGCGCCTCGCTATGATGAAATCACTAAGCCGACGACGGCGCCGGTACCGGTTGCTTGTGTCGCCAATAAATATCGCTGCAGCTGTTTTACGCAACAGTCGACGCCGATGAATGTGCCGGATTTGCTGTGTCGGGATATTGTGGCGCGCGGTTATTTCGTGGATTTCGATGACAAGGGCGGTCATGGCCAGCAAGTCCAGGTTGGCGGTGTCGTCAATGCTGGCGCGGTGCCGGTGAATGCGTCTAAGCCGGTGGTTGAGGTTGTCAAGTCGCCCGGCTCGTCTGTGGTGAGTTTTGAGACGGAAGATGGTTATGGTGTGCTGGGTAAGCGGGGCGGGTCGTTGCCTAAATCGGTGGTGGGGAAATGATTATCTTGTATCAGGGTAAGCCGGGGGAGGGGATGACGTATTCTCCTCATCTTCGGGCAAAAGCGCTTAAGTTCAATTTTCTAATTGAGAATGGTTCGCCCTTGCTAATTCCGAACACGAAACCTGTTTTTCCAAATGCGAATCGACCGCCCTTGCTAATTTTTCTCGAAAATAAAAACAAATGAATGCTTCGTTCCCAGTGCTGTTTACGCGTCGAAATTCGGTGTACAAATTCCTCGGTTGTGATGTCTACGATCAGCATCGGGATGCTCGAAATTATTCTGGTTCGTTGCCGGTGATTGCTCATCCTCCGTGTCGTGGCTGGGGTCGCTTTCATCACCTGGCGAAAGTTAGACCTGGCGAATTAGATCTGGCGCTTTTTGCTGTCGATGTTGTCCGGTCGGTCGGTGGCGTGCTGGAGCATCCGCAGTATTCCAAGTTGTGGGGCGCTGCCGGACTGCCTCTACCTGGCGAATTCGATGCTTTTGGCGGCTTCACGGTTTTTATTGAGCAGTCTTGGTTTGGTCATGCTGCGCCTAAGCCGACTTGGCTGTATGTGTGTGGTGTCGAGCTGGCGGATTTGCCTGTATTTTCGCCATGTCTTGAGGTTGCTCACGGTCGCATAGAGAAGATGTGTCAGGCCCAGCGTGAGCGTACGCCGGTTGACTTGGCGAAATGGTTGTTGCAGGTGCTGGCGCGTATTAGTGATGCTCGAATAAATGTTACGCGTTACGTTTAATGCTGAGTAGAGACGGCACGCAGTGCAAAATATTACCTGTCCGGTCGAGATAAATCGTTTATACAATTTTGCTGGGTCTCGGTGGTGATCGCCTTCAAGGCGTCCGAAGGGTAATTTTTAGTCGGGTAGTCACCTGGCGGTTGTAAAGGGTGGAAGCGTTTCACGTGCCTTACCCTCGCTCCTGAAAACCGTTTTTGACCTGTTGCTGATGGTCTGTGTGTCGAGTGCGCGGGATAGTGGGGATGCGCGCCGCCGGCGGAGGTACGACGACGAGCGGCGCGCCAGCGCCGCTAAACTTGTATTACGAACACTTAAGAACATGACCGCTGCAAACGTCTATGACAGATGGTGTTTTCAGGGTTGATTTTTTGAAATCCAGTTTTTGAATTAATGGAGATTTGGTATGGAAAAAGAGTTGGTCACCGAACAGATTTGCATGGCAATTCAAGATGTTGTTTCTTGCAATCTTGCTGAGTCTGGTCAATTCAATGACGGTTATGCGCGTGGTGTTATTTGGATGGCCTTCAAGGCTGGGTTTATTTCAGAGATTGAGTCTAATTCGTATCACAACATTCTTGAGGCGTTGGTAGCGCCGGTAACAAAGTAAAAAGATCGTAAAAAAAGCCCGAGGTGATCGAAACACCTCGGGCTCTCCGATAAACCAGTTACAGCTGGAGTACCGAATGCCTGAATTTCACCTCGATTCTAACGAGTCGTCAAGTTCTTTCGTAACATCTCCCCAAGAAAAACCACACTGGTGGACTGATGACGGCAATGGCTGGCAAGACATCTACACGGCTCGCCAGCGCGTTTTTCCGAATGGTCAGTCCGAGATAACCATCTCCAAGGAAAAGTACTGCATAAGCTCGGAAATGCGTGCCTTGCCGCGTGCTAAGCGTGGTGAGTCTAAAGAGCGTGAGCGTAATGATGAGGTGGCCGGTCGTCGCGCAAAGAAGAATGTCCGCTTGTGCTGCAAGGAAATCAATGCTGATCGCTTGGTGACGTTGACGTACCGCGAAAACATGATTGATCGTGAGCTCGCATTAAAGCACCTGAAAGCCTTTGCACGGCGTGTTGGCAAGGTGGTGGATTTTCATTATGTCGCGGTCATTGAACAGCAAGAGCGGGGCGCTATACATTTTCATATTGCTGTCCACGGTCGCCAGTCGTATGTGCTGGTGCGTTCGATCTGGCAATCGATAGTCGGCCTTGGTCCGAACGGCGAACAGATGGGGCAAGCCAATGTGCGTGATCCGCATAAGTTCGGCTTCGGCAAGAATGGCGCTCACAAGCTGGCGGCGTACATTGCCAAGTACGTGGCAAAGCAGATGGATTGTCGCGAGTTGAATCAAAAGCGGTATTTCCGTTCGCGTGGCATCGTTCTGCCGGAAGTCAACACCTGGCGAATTGCGTCTACCGATATGCTAGGAGCTGTTCAAACGGCGTTTACGGTCGCTGCTGAGTTCGGGCTGGAAGGTGTCCAGACGTGGTGCAATAACGCCTTGGGGGTGGTCTGGATTGCTACTGCACCACGAAGTGGACCGCTACTTAGTTCGTGTCCGTTTTGAGTCGTCGAATTCTTAGCATCTGAGTCGATACATTCTCGTTCTTACTTCCTCTCGCATTGTCCGCAGTCGTTCTTGCGATTGACCGCTTTGTCCGTGTCTGGAGTCGGCATCGATGGCGTTGATTTCTTGGGAAAGGGATGAGCATTCTTGGTCACTGTTTGACGTTGTCGTGCCAGTTATTGCTACGCTCCTCGGTTGCTGTATCTCTTCCCTGGTTCTTTCGCGTGTGTCGGCAATGGTTTGTGGATTTGGGCTTATGAAGCCTCCGCTGGTTTCACGTATGTTGACTATTTTTTCGTGGTTACGGTCGATGCATCTTTTATCTGAGTAGGTTGGCTTCTGCGCTGATCCGCATTTGTAGATTTGTCCTGGCTCGTCTGATGCTAGTTGCTGCTGTTGGTTCGATACTGCGGCCGTGTCCCTGGTATTAGTCCGGTCGGGCGGTATGTTTGTTGCTGCCGGGCCTTCGTCGGTCTGTGTCGGCCTGATCGACTTCGACGCCATCCATACAAGCCCGGTGATGATGGCTATCGCCAAGGTAAAACTTACGATTCTGCTGATTATGTCGCGTGCCATATTTTCTCCGGGTCTCGATTGGTCGAACTTGTTTAATGGCAATATTGTATATTTAAGCACGATTTCGAATTTCGGCTGTATTCGGGGGTAATTGCAGTTGGTTTATTCATGGGATGACGCTACTGCACGGTGGCTTGTTGAACAGGCGCATAAGAGTTCTTTGCACTCCGATAAATCAATTATTCGCTGGCTGAATCAACATCTCGCTGGCATTCCTTTGGCTGACATAGATCGTTCCGTTGTCGCAGCTATCCACCACAAGAAGCTCACTACAGGCGTTGGCAATGCGACTGTGAATCGCACTCTTGCGTTGCTGCGCGCAATTCTCAATCGAGCGGCAACAGATTGGGAGTGGTTGCGATCAGTTCCTAAGGTGCGATTGCTTCGTGAGCCTCTGCGTAGGGTGCGTTATCTGTCTCGAGCACAAGCGATAAAACTGCTTAATGAGTTGCCGGAACATTTGTCGGATATGGCTGCTTTTTCTTTGGCTACGGGGCTTCGGAAATCTAATGTGACTGGCTTGGAGTGGTCGCAGGTCGACTTGAACCGTCGTCTCGCGTGGATTCATCCGGATCAAGCGAAAATGCGAAAAGCAATCGCTGTCCCGTTGAACGGTGATGCAGTGCGTATTGTTTCAAAGCAGGTGGGGAAGAATCAGACTTACGTGTTCGCTTATAAGGGGAGGCGGATAGTGCAGACAACTACAGCGGCTTGGTATAAGGCATTAAAGCGTGCCGGGGTTCATGATTTTAGATGGCATGATTTCCGGCATACATGGGCTAGTTGGCACGTGCAGAACGGTACGCCTTTGTATGTCTTGCAAGAATTGGGCGGTTGGGAGAATGCGGATATGGTTCGACGATACGCACATTTGTCTGCCGGGCATTTGGCAGTCTATGCGGATAATTTGGGGAGTTTGATGCTACAGGAATGTGTTTAAGAGTCCGCTGCTCTACCAACTGAGCTAACGCCCCAACAGGAGGCGAATTATAGCGATTGCTGGGCAACATTGCCAGTAGTTATCGTTTATTTCGCGCATATTTTTGATTGATTTTTTGTTGCAGGAATTGCTCGGCGGTAAGGATGCGAACGTGTCTGTCCATTTGATGACATGATCTTGATGGAAGTGGGATGTTTTCTTGAGAGCGCCATTTTGGCGGTTGGGTCCTTGTTATTGGTACACAAGCACTAAAAAGCCGCGATTTCCACTTATTGCGTAGAAATCGCGGCTTTTTAGTGTTGCTTTTAGAGCAATAGTGCTTTAAGCGAGTAAGTGCAGCTTTCTTGGCAACTATTTATGCAGCCTCGTCTATCACTACCGATCGTCGGTGCAGGATAGAGCTATTACGCATCGGCATCCAGATTCAGGCTAAAGATGGCGTCGTAGCCATTTTTTTCGCGATCGTTTTCTTGCAGGTCGTCGACCAGTCCCATGTCTTCCAGTTCTTCGCTGGCGTTGATGTACTGGTTTTCCGTGGCGGCACCGATCACGCGGTAGATTTCCTGATTGGCGTTGCGGACGCCGATGAGTTTGTATTCTTGTCTAACGATGTTCAGTTCTACTACAGATACCAGCAGGTTAGTCATGATTGTTTTGTCGAACTCGGGGACGTCGTAGTCTCCGACTAGTGCTGTTTTCAATCTATTCCTCTTGTGTTTATTGATGGTTGCTTACAGAACGAAATTGAGCGGATGGTTACTCAATACGTGCCCAGCCAGATCGCGCCGAATTTGGTCGTGAGGCTGTAATTTTACCTTCACTGGCTTGGTGGTGGGGTGCTTTTGTCGACTAATCGACGGACTGTTTTCGGGGCCCTGTTAGCCAGATTGCCAGATGAACTAATTAGCATTTGGCGAAAAACATCTTGGTTTGGATGTCAATCCGTTGCTGACGTGTCCACTTTTAAGTCAGGGCGGAGGTAACCTTCAGAACTTCCTCTGCGGTAGTGACGCCTTCGATAATTTTAAAGGCACCGGCGACGCGTAGTGGCTTCATGCCGTCGGCAGTGCTTTGTTGCTTGAGCGCGTGAATGTCGGTTTCAGCCTGAATCATTTTGGAGAATGGCTGCGTGACAGTCAGCAGCTCATACAAACCGGTACGACCACGATAACCGGTTTGACGGCACTCCGGGCAGCCGACCGGTTGGTAGACCGTCTTGGGTTTGGGGATATTCCAGCTTTCCGCCAGATTTAGCCAGACTTCGTCGGTGATCTCGCCGTCGGCGCTTTTGCAATGGGGGCACAAGGTGCGCACCAGTCGCTGCGCCATGATGCCGATCAGCGTGCTTTCCAGCAGGTAGTAGGGCACGCCCAGCTCCAGCAATCGCATCACCGCGGATGGCGCGTCGTTGGTGTGTAGGGTCGATAGCACCAAATGGCCGGTGAGGGCGGCCTGGATCGCCATTTCGGCGGTTTCCAGGTCGCGGATTTCACCGACCATGATGATGTCGGGATCTTGTCGCATCAGGGCGCGGACGCCGTCGGCGAAGGTCAGGTCGATGCCGTGATTGACCTGCATCTGGTTGAAGGCAGGTTCGACCATTTCGATCGGATCTTCTACCGTACAGACGTTGACTTCTGACGTCGCCAGCGCTTTCAGTGACGTGTACAGCGTGGTGGTTTTGCCGGAGCCGGTGGGGCCGGTGACCAGAATAATGCCGTGCGGGCGGTTGGTCAGCGCATCCCAGCGCATCGCGTCGTCCGGCGGGAAGCCCAGTTCCGGTAATGTTTTGACGACGACGTCGGGGTCGAAAATCCGCATCACCAGTTTTTCGCCAAAAGCGGTGGGCAGTGTGGATAGGCGTAACTCGATTTCCTGGCCGCCAGCGGTGCGGGTTTTAATCCGACCATCTTGTGGCCGGCGTTTTTCAATGACGTCCATCCGGCCTAGCAATTTGATCCGCGCTGTCATGGCGATCATGACAACGGCGGGCACCTGATACACCTGGTGCAGCACGCCATCGATACGAAAACGGATGGCGCTGAAATCGCGCTTGGGTTCCATGTGGATATCCGACGCACGTTGTTCAAACGCGTATTGCCACAGCCAGTCAACGATATTGACGATGTGCTGGTCGTTGGCGTCGACCTGTTTATTTGCTTTGCCGAGTTCGACCAGTTGCTCAAAGTTGTTGCGTAGGGCTAACTCCTGCCCCCCCGATTTGTGTGCGCTCTTGATCGATTTTGCGAGTGTGAAGAATTGCGTGATGTATTGCGTGATGTCGAGTGGATTGGCAATCACCAGCCGGATATTGCGGCGCGTGATCTTGGCGATTTCGGCCTCCCATTCGGTACGGAATGGTTCCGAGGTAGCGATCACCAGTTCGGTTGGCGTCAGTTCGACCGGCAGAATATTGAAGCGGGTGGCGTAGTTCGCCGACATCACGTCGGCGACTTTGGCGAAGTCGATTTTGAGCGGATCGATCCGATAGAACGGCAATTGCACTTTGTGGGCCAGCCATTCGGTCAGCCATTCCAGCGTGATGGTCCGGTGCGGTGTCTGTGCGGTCTGGCGCTTGCATTGTGCCACTGCGCTTAACGGATGAATGGCAATGCTGGCGTTGCGGAAGATGCCTTGGGCTTGCGTGTAAAAGTCTTTGACATCGTCTTTCGCGACCGTGCCATCAGCCAGCATCCAGGTGAAAATTTGCTGCAGATCGAGTATTTTTGGCGCTGCTTTATTCATCGCGTTGTCGGTAGTTAGTAGTCAGTCCAACTGGACTGGCTACTGTGGCCGGCTAGCTGGCTAGGCGACCAAAGTTAATCAGGTAAATCGGCCAAGGTCTTGCTAGCCTAAACGCTTAATGCTCGGTGTGCCACGCTTTTATGCCGTTGACCCAGGACTTTGCCGGTAACTTGGTCTCGGCGGTGATTTCTGCTGCGCGTTCGTAGAGTGTGGCGAAATCCGGCTTCCATGCATTCTTGAAGGCGATGGCAATGACGTTGCCATCATGTACTTCCGGCAAGCACCAGACATCATCAAAGGCGAACATCATGGCTTTCAGATTTTTTGCGTAGCTTGGATGATCGCCAAACAGATTCACGGTCATGATGCCGTCGTCGGTCAGGCAAGCCGCGCAGGCACTGTAAAACTCTGGCGTATCGAGCACAGGACCTTTTGCCGTGGCGTCGTACAAATCGACTTGCAGCGCATCGATGGTAGCGTGATTGGCTTCGTTCAGGACAAAGTCCATTGCATCCATTTCGAGCACCGACAAGCGCTCATCATCCCGTGGCAGCTTGAACATGGATGCGCAGATCGCCAGCACCGCTGGGTTGAGTTCAATCGCAGTTACCCGCGCTTGCGGAAATTGGCGATAACTGAATTTGGTCAGTGCGGCCGTGCCCAGGCCGAGTTGAACGATGTGTTGGGGTTGGTCATTGAATAACATCCAAGCCATCATTTGTTGCGCGTATTCCAGTTCCGGCCAGTCCGGTTTGCGCAGCCGCATCGCGCCTTGTACCCACTCGGTGCCGAAATGCAGATAGCGCACACCATCCTGTTCCGACAGCGTGACAGGGGCGAATTTGGGCTTGCGCGGGGCTTTTGGTTCCGTTTTGGCTTCCTTCGCGTCAGCTTTTTGGAGGCGTTTGCCAGGGCCGGCTTTGAGATTCGCTTCGGCTTCGATGGATTTGCGTTTGATCAGCATTGTTAGGATATGAGTACGACGTAAATGAACGAGATGAATCGACAGAATCGATATTTATCCAATGATACCGCGCCACAGCACCAGTTTTTGCTCAAATGTGGTTTGCGCGTTGGCGGGTGAGGAAGAGGGCAGCACCAGGGTTTTGAAACCGGCGGCTTCAAATTGCGCAGCGAATTTGCCCGATGTCTTGCCGTTAAAGCAAACCCGCGTCAATTCCGGGCAGCGCTGATGCAGCAAATCGAACTGGTTAACGAGCGGGTTACGGATCGCACTGTCGAGGCTGCCGCTACGTTCGCAACCTGCCAGAACATCCCATAAGCCGATTCCATGCGACAGCAGTCTTGTGAGCCGATCGGCATAAGGCAAGCCGACCAGATCATCGTCAAGCAGCGCCGACAGCAAGGGCCAGAACTGATTGCGCGGATGACCGTAATATTGCTGGGCCGTCAATGAGGCCACGCCGGGGAAGCTGCCAAGTATCAAGATGCGGGTGCGCTGATCGATCACAGGGGCAAAGCCGTTCAGGGTGGGAGATGAGGGCGGTGATACGGTCATGGGCATCGTGTTGCGAGTGTCAGTGGCGAAGATTTTAAAGCATCGGTATATTATCCGGTTATCTTTGACCACTCTGTTGCGGAGTAGGATAAATCAGCAGGCCATTGCTAGTCAGGAGCAATTACATGCAGCAACCCATCATTCTCATTACCGGCGCCAGCCGTGGCATCGGTGCCGCTACCGCACTATTGGCAGGCACGCGCGGCTACGCCGTCTGCGTCAATTATGTCCATAATCGGGCTGCAGCTGACGCCGTGGTGGATACCATTGTTCAAGGCGGCGGCAGGGCGATCGCCGTTGCCGCTGATGTCGCGGTGGAGGCTGACGTGATAAGACTGTTCGAGACCGTCGACGCGGAACTCGGTCCGGTCACGGCGCTGGTCAACAACGCCGGCATTCTGGAAACGCAAATGCGCGTCGAGCAAATGGACGTTGCGCGCTTGCAGCGGATATTCACCACCAATATCATCGGCAGCTTTGTATGCGCACGCGAAGCGGTCAAGCGCATGTCCACCAAACTGGGTGGCAACGGTGGCGCGATCGTTAATCTGTCGTCGATGGCGGCACGTCTTGGCGGGCCTGGGGAGTATGTCGATTACGCCGCCTCCAAGGGCGCGATTGATGCGATGACGGTAGGCTTGGCCAAGGAAGTTGCCGATCAGGGCATCCGCGTGAATGCCGTCCGGCCCGGCGTTATCTACACGGACATCCACGCCAGCGGCGGCGAAGCAGGGCGCGTGGATAGGGTCAAGGATACGGTGCCGATGCGGCGCGGCGGTCGTGCCGACGAAGTGGCGCAAGCTATTATGTGGTTGTTGTCAGATCAGGCGTCTTATTCCACCGGGACGTTTATTGACGTGGCCGGTGGTCGTTAAGTGTCTAAAATAAACGCTACAAACAAGGAAGAAACGATGCAAACAAGCACCAGAAAAATCGATGCACTATTGGGCACATACGCTGAAAGCCATCGCAATCCCGCCAACGAACTTATCCATTGCATCTGTGTTCCGGCGATTGTGTTTGCGTTGCTGGGTCTGTTGTGGGTGCTGCATCCATTCGTGGCGACATTGGCGGCTATTGCAGCGTTGATTTATTACTGTTCGCTGTCACTCGCGTTTGCCGCCGGGATGGTATTCATGGTGGCGCTGATGCTGCTGATTCTGGATGTATTGCCATCCGCTTGGGTATTCCCGCTGTCGATGGTCGTGTTTGTGGCGGCCTGGATCGGTCAGTTTATTGGCCATAACATTGAAGGTAAGAAGCCATCTTTCTTTGATGATCTGCGGTTTTTGCTGATAGGGCCGTTATTCGTCCTGGGCTTTTTGTACCGGCGCTGGCATCTGCGTTATTGATCGGATTTTTTACGATACAGCACGTGGCGCCGGAGCCGATGGTCAACGGCTAGCCTTGGATGGTCAAAGTCCTCGCTGGCATCATAGGTCATGCCGATCCGCTGCATTACCGCTTGCGAACGCAGATTGCAGCTGGCGGTAAATGCGATGATTTCCGGTAATTGCAGATTTTCAAAGCCGTAGGTCAGTGCCAGTTGTGCGGCTTCGGTGGCGTAACCGTTGCCCCAGTATGCACGGGCCAGGCGCCAGCCGATTTCCATGGCAGGCGTAAATGGCGCTTCGAAGCCGACATGTGCGACGCCTACCATGCCGGCAAAAGGTGTGACGCCGGGAATTTCCAACGCCCAAAAGCCATAGCCAAACTGCGCAAACAGAGCGTGGATGCGTTCGACCATGGCATCGCTTTCGGCGCGGCTTAAGGTCGCAGGAAAGTATTCCATTACCACAGGATCGGCGTTTAATGCTGCGAACGGTGCCAGATCATCAGCGCGCCATTGACGCAGAATGATGCGGGTGCCGGTGAGTTCTGGCGTGTTTGGCATCGAGAGCAATCGTTAGGTTGACGGAAGTATTGTAACGACCAACGGGCAGATAGGGGCACCCGATTGTCTTATTCCGAGGTCAAAAAAATGGGGGAGCCAGGCTCCCCCATTTGTGTTCATCAATATTGTTGCTTCGTTGACGCTTATTTTGCCGCCAGTCCCAGCAACATTTCATTCAGGCGTTTGACGAAAGTCGCTGGATCAGCCAATGCGCCGCCTTCGGCCAGCATCGCCTGATCGAACAGAATATTCGACCAGTCGTCGAACTTGGCTTCTTCGTATTTCAAGCGTTGCACCAGCGGGTGATCCGGGTTGATTTCCAGGATAGGTTTCGAGTCCGGCGCGTCTTGACCGGCGGCTTTCAGCATGCGCAGCAGATTTCCGGACAGTTCATGCGTATCGGCTACCAGGCAAGCCGGCGAGTCGGTCAGGCGGAAGGTGACGCGGACATCCTTGGCTTTGTCGGCCAATGAAGTCTTCATCTTCTCGACCAGGTCCTTGAACTGGGTTTCGGTTTCTTCATGCTTCTTCTTCTCGGCTTCGTCTTCCAGAGTGCCGAGATCGAGGCCGCCCTTGGCGACCGATGCCAGTTCCTTGCCTTCAAAATCCTGCAGGAACGACAGCATCCATTCGTCGACGCGGTCGGTCAGCAGCAAGACTTCGACGCCTTTCTTGCGGAAGATTTCCAGATGCGGACTGTTCTTGGCCGCAGTATAGGTTTCGCCAGTGGCGTAATAAATCTTGTCCTGACCTTCTTTCATGCGGCCGATGTAGTCAGCGAACGACACGGTTTGGGCGTCGCTGTCGCTGTTGGTGGAAGCAAAACGCAGCAGCTTGGCGATGCGCTCCTTGTTGCCTGCATCTTCGCCGATACCTTCTTTCAAGACTTGGCCGAACTCGGTCCAGAATGTCGCGTATTTGTCTTTTTGGGTTTGCTCGTCGCTGTTTGCCAGCTCCTCCAGCAAACTCAGTACCCGCTTGGTCGAACCTTCGCGGATGACGCGGACGTCGCGCGATTCTTGCAGGATTTCACGCGAGACATTCAGCGGCAAATCCGCCGAGTCGATCACGCCTTTGACGAAGCGCAGGTAGATCGGCAGCAACTGGTCGGCATCGTCCATGATGAAGACGCGCTTGACGTACAGCTTGAGGCCGCCGCGCTTGTTGCGATCCCATAGATCGAACGGTGCGCGTGCCGGGATGTACAGCAACTGCGTGTATTCGCTGCGGCCTTCAACCCGGTTGTGGGTGTAAGTCAGCGGCGCTTCGAAGGCGTGCGAGACGTGTTTGTAGAACTCGACGTATTGTTCTTCGGTGATGTCGGACTTGCTGCGCGCCCACAGCGCGCTGGCCTGGTTGACGGTTTCAAACGCATCCTTGACGACGGTTTCTTTCTTTTCCTCATCCCATTCTTCCTTCTGCATCAGGATCGGCAGCGAGATATGGTCGGAGTATTTTTGAATTATCGATTTCAGTTTCCAGGCCGACAGGAATTCATCTTCCTCTGCGCGCAGATGCAAAATGATGTCGGTGCCGCGGCTGGCTTTGTCGATCGCTTCGATGCTGAACTCGCCGGCGCCTTCGGATTCCCAGCGCACGCCTTCGGTGGCGCTGGCGCCGGCGCGACGTGTTTCCACCGTGATCTTGTCGGCGATGATGAAGGCCGAGTAGAAGCCGACGCCGAACTGACCGATCAGAGCGGCATCTTTTTGCTGGTCGCCGGACAGTTTTGAGAAGAATTCCTTGGTGCCGGATTTGGCGATGGTGCCGAGATGGGAAATGGCGTCGTCGCGGCTCATGCCGATGCCGTTGTCGGACACGGTGATGGTGCGTGCGGCCTTGTCGAAAGTAACCTTGATTTTCAGTTCGGTATCGATCTCGAACAGGGCGCTGTTGTTGATCGCTTCAAAGCGCAGCTTGTCGGCGGCGTCGGACGCATTCGAGACTAATTCGCGCAAGAAAATTTCCTTGTTGGAGTACAGCGAATGAATCATCAGTTGCAGCAACTGTTTGACTTCTGCCTGAAAACCCAGGGTTTGCTTTTCGGATACAGCCATCGTTGTTACCTCTGTAATTGATTGATATAAATGAAAGAAAATCTTTGGCGGCCTTTGCAGCAGATTGTTGCAGCAGCTCAAGCCCGTTCAGAAAAAACGAATTCTCTCAAAAATGGGGCGTGAACGGGCTATTTCAAGGGCCGTTTGTATCGCTATCGGCCACATTCCTGCTCAAGGAAGCGCCAGATTCCCGGGTCAGACATCGCCGCGACGTTGATGCGCATGCGTGGCGAAGGCAGTTGAGTGGGCGAAAACAGGCTGCCCGGGGCCAGCATAAAGCCCTGTGCCATTGCTTTTTCGGCCAGGATGTTAGTGTCGCAACCGGTATCAACCCAGATGAACACGCCGGCTGGAGTGATGATGTCGACGTGCATGCCGAGCCGTTCCAGTTGCCGCGTGGTCTTGTCGCGGGCGCTGTCCAGTTTGCTGCGCAGGCGGTCGGCGTGCTTTCGATAATGGCCTTCAGACAAGATTTTGTAGACCACGCGTTCCCCGATTTCCGAGGTGGTCAGCGTCGATAGCATCTTGCGGTCGGCCAAATGCTGGGCCATTTCATGCGAGGTGGCGATAAAGCCGACGCGCAGGTTGGCCGATAAGGTTTTCGAAAAACCGCCCAGATAGACCACCCGATTCAGTTGGTCCAGTGTTGCCAGCCGTGTCGCAGGTTGAACCGCTGAGCCGGGGTGCATGTCGCAATAAATATCGTCTTCGACGATCGTGAAGTCGTGTTCCTCGGCGAGTTTCAGTATCTGGAACGCCTTGGCTGCCGACATCGAGGTCGAGGTTGGGTTGTGGAGAACGGATACCAGCACGTACAGTTTGGGTTTATGTATCGCAGCCAGTTCCGCTAGTTTGGCGATATCCGGGCCGTCCGCCAGGCGCGGAATGCCAATCACTTTGGCGCCCAGCGCGGCAAACGAACCAAACATCAGAAACCAGGAAGGGTCGTCGACAAAGATGACATCTCCCGGCTGCGTGAAGTGGCGGGCCACAATGTCGAGCGCTTGGGTAACGCCGGTGGTGGTGACGATTTGCTCAGGCGTGACAGCGATTTCCAGCTCTGCCAGTTTCAGTTGCAACTGCTGGCGCAGTGGTAAAAAACCTTGTGGATCGCCGTAGCCGAGCAGTTGATTGGCATTTTGACGACTGATGCCGCGCAAGGCGTTGGCAATCAGGTCGCCATCCAGCCATTCGACTGGCAGCATGCCGGTTCCCGGCTTTTTTTGGGTCGGCATCTGCCGAAACATATTCCGCACCAGCCACACCACATCCATCAACTGTGCCCGCGGTTGCTCCGATTGCTGTACCTGATGCGCGCTGATCAGCGGCGAACGCTCACGCACATAAAAGCCGGAACCCCGACGCGACTCCAGGAAGCCTTTGGCAACCAGCCGGTCATAGGCCTCGACTACGGTAAAGCGCGACACGCTATTCAGGTCGGCGTAGTGCCGGATGGAGGGCATGCGGGCGCCGGTGCGTAGTAGTTTGTCATCGATTCTGATTTCGATCGAACGGACGATTTGTTCAACCAGTGAAGTGTCTGCGTCACGCGACAGCAGCTGCGGCGCGCTAAGTACGCCAGGCACTGCCGGTTTGCGAGAGGTAACTGTATTGGTCATTTTGCCGGTGCAATATAAGAAATTACTTTGTGAAGTGTACAGGTACTGTATCGTGCTTGTCGTTTAGGATACACCTATCCGATTGCCGTTGACAACCTTGGAGCCTAATAGGCCTGGATAAGGAGACGAATACGAATGTCGGGCGTCATCAGGAAGCTGAAAAAACGCACACTTGCACCAATCCAACTACTATTTCCAGGTTGAATGTGATGAAAAAACTGTTCATGAAAGCTGCCCACACAATCGCTGCCGGGGAGGTATTGGCCGGTGTCGCGCACCGCCCATGCACTTTGCGGGTGCTGACAGGACGTGTGTGGATTACCAGCGCGGGGGAGATCGAAGACCACTGGTTGAGCGCCGGTCAGCGCTTGGCGCTGCGTCCCGATCAATTGATTGTGGTCGAAGCGGATGCGGCTATCTGTCAGGTCGAGATTGCCTGCGTCAATCATCGTGGTGCGCTGACCGCCGTATTGCGTAGCGTTGGCAACCTGTTGCGGCAGCCTTTTCGTCCTGTAACCGGCGGTGCATCGTGATCATCGAATCGTTGTTTCCGCTTGCCGTGTTTGCGTTCGTGTCGTCGATCACACCGGGACCAAATAACATCATGCTGACATCGTCCGGCATCATGTTCGGCTTTACCCGTTCGATCCCCCACATGCTAGGGATTACTTTCGGGTTTGGCGTGCTGTTGCTGATATGTGCGTTAGGGATCGGCAGTTTGCTGCTGGCGCTGCCGTCGATACACGTGATATTGAAAACCCTGGGTTCCGGTTATTTGCTGTATCTGGCGTGGAAACTGCGCAATATGTCGTTCAAGGCCGACCAGAACAGCAGCGCCAGGCCGCTGTCATTTGTTGGCGCGGCACTGTTTCAGTTTGCCAATCCGAAAGCCTGGGTCATGGCGATTACCAGCGCCTCGGCCTTCCTGCCGGTGGTGCAACCGTTCTGGCTGGCACTCGGCTTGTATTGTCTGATATTCAGTGCGATCAATCTGCCGTGCGTCAGCGTTTGGGCCGGTGCCGGTTCGGTGCTGCGCCGCTATCTGGCGCAAACCTTATGGCAGCGCGTGTTTTGTACGGTGATGGTGTTGCTGACGATTTATTCGGCGATTTCAATCTGGCTTTGAGAAAGATTATTTTGACAAACGAATCGAAGGGCATGTGGCTGGGTCTGGTCGGCGTGGCGGTGTTCAGTCTGACCTTGCCGTTTACCAGAATGGCCGTGGCGGAACTGAATCCGGTGTTTGTCGCTTTCGGGCGAGCGGTGGTGGCTGCCTTGTGCGCTATCGTGTTGTTGTGGCGATCCAGGGCGGTGCGACCGACGGCTTTGCAGTGGAAGAGTCTGCTGGTCACAGCGCTCGGCGTAGTGGTCGGCTTCCCGTTATTTTCTTCCGTGGCGATGCGCTATGTGCCGGCGGCGCACGGCGCGATTGTGCTGGGGATATTGCCGTTGGCGACCGCGCTGTTTGGTGCGTTGCGTTTCGGAGAGCGGCCTTCGGCGGGGTTTTGGCTGGCGGCGCTGTGCGGCAGCGGCATCGTGGTCTGGTTTGCGTTGCGCCAGGGCGGAGGGAGTTTTCATCTGGCGGATATGGCCTTGTTTGCGGCGGTGATTGCCGCTGCGATGGGCTATGCGGAAGGCGGTCGGTTGTCGCAAACCATGGGCGGCCAGCAGGTGATTTGCTGGGCGCTGGTGCTGTCGCTGCCGGTTCTGTTGCCGTTGACGATCTGGCTCGGCTGGCAATACGGTGTGAGCGCGACGCCGAAAGCTTGGCTAGGGTTTGCGTATGTATCGTTATTTTCGATGTTTATCGGTTTCTTCTTTTGGTACAAGGGGCTGGCCCTGGGCGGCATTGCGCGGGTTGGCCAGGTCCAGTTGCTGCAACCGTTTCTGACACTGTTGGGTGCGGCGCTTATTCTGGGTGAAGCGCTGGATACGACGAATCTGCTGTTTGCCCTGGCGGTGATTGCAGTGGTGGGGGTAGGGCGACAGATGGCCGTGCGGCGGCAACCTGTTTAAGGTTTGCAAAACGGTAAAGGAAGGGCGGTGTCGCTGTTGTTAATGCCAAATGTGTATTTTTCCGCAAAGCGGCGAGTAGATTTGAGATAATCATTGCTTCACCGTCGGAATTCCGATGGCAGTTGTATTTCTACCTACCAATACTGGAGTGTCAGATGTCTGTTTACGAAAAACTGAAAGCCCTGAATATCACCCTGCCGACGGTCGCCGCACCTGCTGCGGCCTATGTCATGTATGTCCAAAGCGGCAACAATGTTTACCTGTCGGGCCATCTTCCCAAAAAAGATGGCAAGGTATGGGTTGGTCAGTTGGGCAAGAACACCAGTACCGAAGAAGCCAAGGAAGCTGCACGTGGTGTTGCCATCGAAATGATCGCGACACTGGAAGTTGCCTGCGGCGGTGACCTGACGCGGGTTAAGCGCATCGTCAAATTGATGAGCCTGGTCAATTCAACCCCCGATTTCACCGAGCAGCATCTGGTCACCAACGGTGCATCCGAACTGATAGCGGAAGTATTCGGCGAGAAAGGCAAACACGCGCGTTCCGCATTTGGCGTTGCCCAAATCCCGCTGGGTGCGTGCGTTGAAATCGAAATGATTGCTGAAATTGACTAAGTGAATGTAAGCATTTTTATGATTGCGGCGGCCATCCTTGTGGTCAGCGCCGCAATCATCAGCACCAGATAAAAAGAGAGTAGCAATGAAAATTGAGAACCCAAACCCGCTTAAATGGAATTTTTCGCAACGCGCACAAAAACTGCAGGGTTCCGCTATTCGCGAAATTCTGAAAATAACAATGCGGCCGGAGGTGATCTCTTTCGCCGGCGGCCTGCCTTCGCCTGCCACCTTCCCGGTAGAGCAGATGAAGGCGGCGTTCGACAAGGTGTTGTCGCTGCAGGGCAAGATTGCATTGCAATACGGTCCGACCGATGGCTATGGCCCGCTGCGTGAATGGGTTGCCAATTCATTGTCGGTGAACGGTTCGACGATTTCGATGGATCAGGTGCTGATGGTGTCCGGTTCGCAGCAAGGATTGGATTTGCTGGGTAAAGTGCTGATCGACGAAGGCAGCAAGGTACTGGTCGAGACGCCGAGCTATCTGGGTGCGCTGCAGGCGTTCTCTTTGTACGGTCCCGAGTTCGTTTCGATGCCGACCGACGACGGTGGTTTGATTCCGGAGCAAGTGGCGGCGCTTGGTCAGGGTGCACGGCTGCTGTATTCCCTGCCCAACTTCCAGAACCCGACCGGCCGCACCATGTCGCTGGAACGTCGTCAGGCGCTGGTGGAAACCTGTGCCCGGCTCGGCGTGCCGCTAATTGAAGACGATCCGTACGGTGCACTCAGCTATCGGAATGCGCCATTGCCGAAGATGCTGAACATGAATCCGGATGGCGTCATCTACATGGGTTCGTTCTCCAAAGTATTGACGCCGGGCATACGTCTTGGTTACGTGGTTGCGCCGCGCCCATTGGTCGAGAAGATGGAACAGGCCAAACAGGCGACTGATCTGCACACTGCGCAATTGACGCAAATGGTGGTGCACGAAGTGATCAAGAATGGCTTCCTCGACACGCATATTCCGACCATTCGCCAGCTGTATTCGGATCAATGCGATGCGATGCTGGCCGCATTGCAAACGTATTTCCCAAGCAGTGCCAGCTGGACCAAACCGGACGGCGGCATGTTCATCTGGGTGACCTTGCCGAAGCATATCGACAGCATGAAATTGCTGGCTGAGGCGATCGAACAGCACGTCGCATTCGTGCCGGGTGCGCCGTTCTATGCAAACACCCCGGAATCGAATACCTTGCGTCTGAGCTTTGTGACGGTGCCGCCGGCGAAGATTCGTGAAGGTATTGAGAAATTGGGCAAGTTGATTGCGGCCAAGCTGTAGTCTGCGGAGTTCCTTCACCGATCGTTCTCGTTGAGAACAAATGGGATTGACGGCAAAAAAGGGGAGGCATACCAATGCCTCCCCTTTTTTGCCGTTCTACGATCTGATGATCAATACCCCAGTCGCCATCCACCGGCCTTCAGGCAGGACTCGGTAGCTTCGTCCCTCCGCGCTGCATTCACATCATTCTGCGAATACGATGGCGGCAGGTATACCCCGGGTGTAGTGTTGCAGATCACCCGGCTGTCGTTGTCGTCGCGGATGCGTCGGCAGTAAGTGGTGCCCTGGCTCTGATAACCGGGATTGAGCTGGTTGACGATCACTGTCGGATAAATTTGCACGGCTTGTTTTTCGCAAGACAGTTTGTCGTGGTAGAAGTCGTTTTCACCCTTGGTCGGGTGCTTCCAGGTCGCACAGCCTGACAGCATCAGCAAAGCGATCAAGCCCGGGTAAATTGTATTCCGCAAATCGTCTTCCTTTAGAGTTAGGACCTACGCGAAACCGCCCCAGCAGCGTTACGCCTCCTAGCCGTACTCATCGTACTGTCTTCGTCGGCAGGTTTTGACAAGCTCGTTGCTGGGCTAATTTTGCGTAGGTCCTGAGAGAGTCGGTGATGCTTTATGGTTGCGCGGTCAACGTCACGGGCTTTAGCCTCGATTCCATTAACTTGCCTTTGCGCGCACGTTTGCCGATATGCGGGACCAGACCGGTGGCTGACAGTGCGACATCTTGCGCCTTGCCCCCGCGACCAATGCCGGAGACCAGCACGCCGCGCTGGCTGATCGGTTGCGCGGCCAGCAGTTTTTCACCTGTTTCCAGTTCCATCAGAATCACGCCGCGGCCGCCGTTGGTCAGCGCTTTGCATTCTTCCAGGCCAAACACCAGCAATCGTCCTTTTTCGGACAAGCAGGCGATTGCGCTGGCAGCGGCGCCGATAGGGCGGGGCGGCAGCGATTGGTCGCCGTCATCCAGTGTGATGTAGGCCTTGCCGGCTTTGATGCGGCTCAGCATATCTCCAACTCTGGCGGTGAAGCCGTAGCCGCCCGACGACGCCAGCAACAACGTGACATCGGCGGCAGCGGCGAAGTAATGCAAGATGCTGCTGCCGTTGGCGAGGTCGATCAGCGTGGTGATGGGGATGCCGTCGCCGCGCGCGTTGGGGAGTGTCGCCACCGACACTGAATAAATCCGGCCATTCGAGCCGAACACCAGCAGGTTGTCCACCGTGCGGCATTCAAACGCGCCGTACAGGGCATCGCCCGCTTTGAAGGTGAATTGGTCAGCATCATGGCCATGACCGGTACGCGCCCGGACCCAGCCTTTTTGCGAGACGATGACGGTCACCGGTTCGTCAATGACTTTGGTTTCGACCACGGCTTTTTCTGCCGCTTCGATCAATGTGCGGCGGGTATCGCCAAACTGCTTTTGATCGGCTTCGATTTCCTTGATCACCAGACGCTTCATCGAGGATGGATTCTCCAGCAGGTCCTGGAGTGCTTTCTTTTCGTCGCGCAGCGTCGCCAGTTCTTGCTGGATCTTGATGGTTTCGAGTCTGGCCAGCTGGCGCAGACGAATTTCGAGAATATCCTCAGCCTGACGGTCAGACAGCTTGAAGGCTTCCATCAGCGCCGGTTTCGGCTCATCCGATTCGCGGATGATCTTGATGACCTTGTCGATATTCAGCAGGATGGCTTCGCGGCCTTCCAGGATATGGATGCGGTCCTCCACTTTTTGCAGCTTGAATTGCGAACGGCGGGTGATGGTGGCGAAGCGGAAGCTGATCCACTCGCGCAATATCATGCCCAGGCCCTTTTGGCGCGGCCGCCCATCGCCGCCTATCATCACCAGATTGATCGAGGCGCTGCTTTCCAGCGAGGTATGCGCCAGCAGCATGTTGGTGAATTCGGTCTGGTCGAGGTTTTTTGATTTCGGCTCGAATACCAGGCGCACCGGCGCATCGCGGCCGGACTCGTCACGCACCGCATCGAGTACCGACAGAATGGTTTGCTTGAGTGTCAGTTGATCGGGTGTCAGCGATTTTTTGCCAAGCTTGATTTTCGGATTGGTGATCTCTTCAATTTCTTCGAGCACTTTCTGCGAAGAAGTGTTGGGCGGCAATTCGGTGACAACCGCCTGCCACTGACCGCGCGCCAATTCTTCGATCTTCCAGCAAGCGCGCACTTTCAGGCTGCCGCGGCCGACTTCATACATGTCGGAAATCGCCGCCGCGGAACTGATGATTTGACCGCCGCCAGGGAAGTCAGGGCCGGGAATCAATTCCATCAATTCGGCGTGGCTGAGGTTCGGGTTGCGAATCAATGCCACCGTCGCCTTGGCGACTTCGGTCAAATTGTGCGATGGGATTTCTGTCGCCAGACCCACGGCGATACCGGAGGCGCCGTTCAGCAACACGAACGGCAGGCGTCCCGGCAGCAGTTTCGGTTCTTCGGTAGAACCGTCGTAATTCGGCTGAAAATCGACCGTGCCCATGTCGATTTCGTCGAGCAGCAATTTGGCAATCGGCGTCAAGCGCGCTTCGGTGTAACGCATTGCCGCCGCGCCGTCGCCATCGCGCGATCCAAAGTTGCCCTGACCATCGATCAGCGGATAGCGCAGTGAGAAATCCTGTGCCATGCGCACCAGCGCGTCGTACACCGACTGGTCGCCGTGCGGATGCAATTTGCCGAGCACATCGCCGACCACTGCGGCCGATTTGCGCGGTTTTGCGGCGGCGTTCAGGCCCAGCTCGTTCATTGCGTACAAGATGCGCCGCTGCACCGGCTTCTGGCCGTCAGAGACGTCCGGCAAGGCACGGCCCTTGACCACCGAAATGGCGTAATCCAGATAGGCGCGTTCTGCGAAAGTGGCGAGGGTTAGTGATTCACTAGGTTCGCCGTCGGGCGGCGGTACATCAAACAGATCGTTTTGTTCAGTCATGAAGGTTCAGAGGATTATTCGTGGTGTTTAGTCGATGATGGATTGTGTTCCGTCAGGCATGTTGCGACGCCCGGGAATGACCATGTGGATGCGCGCCCGGCCGCTGCCATCGTCATCGCTGGCATTGGTGATAGCGATCTCAGGCTGACTTAACGCGGGTTTATATATCTGATAGAACTGACCTACCACCTGTACGTAATTGCGCGTTTCAGGGTAGGGCGGAATCTGGTTTTTGTATTTCTTTATCGCACCTTCGCCAGCATTGTAGGAGGCAATCACCAAATCCTGCTTGAACGGAAACATGTGCAGCAAATCGCGCAGATAACGCGCGCCAAGGCGGATGTTGGTGCGCGGATCCGTCAGCTTTTCCTGCACGGTCTTTCTGGTGTCGCCGGTGATGCCGTAGCGTTCGGCGGTGTCGGGCATGATTTGCATCAGTCCGATCGCACCTTTGGACGACACTGCGGCCGGATTGAAGCCGGACTCGGCCGCCATGACGGCTTTCAACAGTGCAGGTTCGAGTGCAAATTCCTTGGCCGCCTGATTCACAAACGCTTCATATTTCTTCAGGGCAGGATGTTGCGACAGATAACGATACAGCGCTGTCTTGGTAAAACCCGGATCCAGGACAACGGGCTTCTGGTCACTGCGTAATGAAAAATTCGACGAGTCGAATGTCGCATTGCCGCGCATGAAAAGCTGATAGCGCGGGTTCAGTTTTTCAGTGGCAAAATGCCCGGCACCCTGTTCGTCGATGTAGCCATAAATATCGGCACGGGCGTCGATCGTTACCAGCCCTGACAGAAGCGTCAGCGCAAGTAGCCATCCACGCAGGCGTGCCGGTAATTTCATCAGATGTCGGCCTCGGCTTCGTTGCCGTGTTCTTCAATCCATGCCCGGCGTGCAGAGGCTTCGCCTTTGCCCATCAGCATGTTGAAACGGTTTTCGGACGCTTCCAGATCGAAGCTGCCCAGCGATATCGGCAGCAGGCGGCGGGTGTCCGGATTCATCGTGGTTTCCCACAATTGTTCGGCATTCATTTCACCCAGGCCTTTAAAGCGCGAAATGGTCCAGCTGCCATCTTTGACACCGTCCTTACGCAGCTTGTCTTCGATCGCAGTCAGTTCGCCGTTGTCCAGCGCATAAATTTTTTGCGCTGGCTTTTTGCCGCGGGCAGGCGCATCGACGCGGAACAACGGCGGCCGTGCCACACAGATATGGCCGCGGTCGATCAACTGCGGGAAGTGACGGAAGAACAGGGTCAGCAGTAATACCTGAATATGCGAACCATCGACGTCGGCATCCGACAGTATGCAAATTTTGCCGTAGCGCAGCGCACCGAAATCGATCGTGTCGTTTTTGTTGTGGGGATCAATCCCGATGGCGACTGCCATGTCGTGGATTTCATTGTTGGCAAACAGACGGTCGCGTTCGGTTTCCCACGAGTTCAGGACTTTGCCGCGTAACGGCAGGATCGCTTGAAACTCTTTGTCGCGACCCATTTTGGCGGAACCGCCGGCGGAGTCGCCTTCGACCAGGAATAGTTCGTTGCGGCTGATATCGCTGGATTCGCAGTCGGTCAGTTTGCCCGGTAACACGGCGATGCCGGAGGTTTTTCTCTTTTCAACTTTTTGCGCCGAGCGCAGACGATTTTGCGCCTGCTTGATGACGAGTTCGGCCAGCTTTTTGCCGTATTCGACGTGATGGTTGAGCCATAATTCCAGCGCCGGCTTGGTGTAGGTGGAGACCAGCCGTACCGCGTCGCGCGAGTTCAGGCGTTCCTTGATCTGGCCCTGAAACTGTGGATCGAGCACCTTGGCCGATAGCACGAACGAAACGCGGGCGAAGACATCCTCCGGCAGCAGTTTGACGCCCTTGGGTAGCAGCGAATGCATGTCGACGAAACTTTTGACCGCGCCAAACAGCCCCTCACGCAAGCCGGATTCGTGGGTGCCGCCGGCTGAGGTCGGGATCAGATTGACATACGATTCACGGACGATGCCGCCATCTTCGGTCCACGCCACCACCCATGCGGCGCCTTCACCCTCGGCAAAGCCATCGGTCTCGGCAGTGGCGTATTGTTCGCCCTCAAACAGCGGGATCAGCGGTTCGGCGCTGGACGATTGCGCCAACGCCTCCATCAGGTAACCGCGCAGACCCTGTTCGTACTGCCAGGTCTGGCTGTCGCCGGTTTTGGCGTTGAGCAAGGTGACTTTGACGCCTGGCAGCAACACTGCCTTGGAGCGCAGCAGGCGTTGCAATTCGGGCTGTGAAATTGCCGGTGAATCGAAATATTTGGGATCTGGCCACGCAGTGACGCGGGTGCCGGATTTTTTGTCGTCGCGGTTTTGTGGTCGGGTTTTCAGTTGCTCGATGACGTCGCCACCGGCAAACACCAGTTGATGTACGCCGCCTTCGCGCCAGACGGTGATCTCGAGCCGGGTCGAGAGCGCATTGGTGACCGATACGCCGACGCCATGCAGGCCGCCTGAGAACGCATAGGCGCCGCCGCTGCCTTTGTCGAATTTGCCACCCGCATGCAGGCGTGTGAAGACGATTTCGACGGTCGGGACTTTTTCTTCCGGGTGCAAACCGACGGGAATGCCACGGCCGTCGTCTTCGACACTGACGCTGCCATCGGCATTCAAGGTGACCAGAATATTCTTGCAATAGCCGCCAAGTGCCTCGTCCGATGCATTGTCGATCACCTCTTGAATGATATGCAGCGGGTTTTCGGTGCGCGTGTACATGCCGGGACGTTGCTTGACCGGCTCCAGACCCTTAAGGACGCGGATGGATGATTCACTATAGTCGGACAGCGGGGATTTTTTAGTTGCCATGCAATTCAGTTGGGATACGATGTTAATTATTGTTTTTTGATAATTAAATGCAAAAAAACAAGTATTATCGAAAATGGTGGGAAATATCTACCAGTGCGCATTCTAATGAAAAAAACGGCAGAACTACAGGATCGCTGGCTTCCGCTTGCAAAAACAATTGAGGGCCTATAAATGGCGGCGTGTTGTTATTTTTCAATGGTCTCATGGCAACGCCGGAATCTGGCGATGATAAAATGTCGTTTTATTAATATTTCAGATGGGTAATTCTGAAAAACGTGTTTGCAAGAAAATTTGTCGGCAGCCCGGTTCAGGGGCAACCATCATATTAGGTGGTTGAAGCTGCAGAAGCGAGGCAAACGGATGGCTACATCACCGAATTGCCTTGAAAGGATGGATTTTCAGGCCTTTGAGGGACTTCAGGATACCAGCATGAAAAATAAAGATAGGTCTATCGCCGTCCGCTTTTTGGGATTTTCCACGCACGAAATTAATATTTTCGATGCTACTTTTGCTCTTGCGCAGAACCTGGATTATCACTACTTTCGTTTGTCTGAGGATAGTTTGCAGGAGTGCGACATTTGTCTGGTGAACGCCGACGACCTGAAAGCCCTGGCAAGCCTGGCCAAATTGACTCCTGGCGACATCTTTCCTGTACTGCTGGTAGGTCTGCCGCAAGTGGAGCTGCCGTATCCAACGGTTCAGAAGCCGATTCGATGGCGGAAGTTGTTCGAAGCGATGGATGCACTGATCGGCAAGCGCGATCAGTTGCTGGCGCAGCAAAATCCTGGCGACTTTGCGCTGAATGCGGGACCGCCGGAGCGCCGCCGCCGCGAGCGCCTCGATCTTGACTTAACCGACCCGCGAGAATATAGGCGAATGCGCAGCAAAGCGCCGCAGATAGATCGGATTCTGGTGGTCGATCATCATTCGACGTTTCGCGACGATCTGGCGCTGACCATGGCGGAGCATGTGGTGCCGGTGGAGTGGGCTGGCGATGCCGCCAGTGCGGCAGAGGTTTACGGGCAGCAACCGATTTCGATTGCGTTAGTCAATCCACAGTTGCCGGATCTGGATCCGTATTTTTTTTGCGGGCAAATTAAACATCGCCATCAGGAAACCCGCATCAGTGTGATTTTTTTGGTCGAGGAAGGATTTTCGTATGATCAGGAACTGGCGCGGCAGGCCGGGTGTGACGGGTTCCTGATGCGGGAGTTGGGGCAACCGCAGATATTTATGGCGTTAAGCAAGTTTTTGTCGCTGGCGCGTTGATCTTCACTTGCTCAACAACCGCATGCCGCGTTCCAGTCCATCAATAGTCAACCCAAACATGCGGTTGCTCATCAGTTGCCGAATGATCTCTACCGATTGACGGTATTGCCAGAGTCCCTCCGGCTCAGGATTGAGCCAGATGAATTTCGGAAAAGCGCTGGTGAAACGTTGCAGCCAATCGGCGCCGGCTTCTTCGTTGTTGTATTCGACCGAGCCGCCGGGCTGCATGATTTCATAGGGGCTCATAGTGGCGTCGCCAACAAAAATCAGCTTGGTGTCCGGCTTGTATTTGCGCAGAATGTCCCAGGTGGGAAAGCGCTCGGCGTGGCGTCGGTGATTATTTTTCCATACGTAGTCGTAGACGCAGTTATGGAAATAAAAGAATTCCATGTTTTTGAATTCAGTTCTGGCGGCGGAGAATAATTCTTCGGTGCGGGCGATGTGATCGTCCATGCTGCCGCCGACGTCGAGCAGCATCAGCACCTTGATGTTGTTCTTGCGTTCTGCCTGCATCTTGATATCGAGATAGCCGGCATTGTTGGCGGTGGCGCGGATAGTGTCATCCAGCGCCAGCTCTTCCGCCGCGCCCTCGCGGGCAAAACTGCGCAGCCGTCGCAGCGCCACCTTGATGTTGCGGGTGTTCAGTTCACGTTCGTCATCGTAGTCCCTGTAGGCGCGTGCTTCCCATACTTTCACCGCGCTGCGATTGCCGCCGCTGCCGCCCATGCGGATGCCTTCCGGATTGCTGCCGCCATGGCCGAACGGCGATGTGCCGCCGGTGCCTATCCATTTGTTGCCGCCTTCGTGGCGTTCCTTTTGCTCTTCCAGCAACTGCTTGATGCGGTCCATCAGCTTGTCGTAGCCGAACTTTTCCAGTTGCGCCAATTGCTCTGGCGACAGTTCGCGTTTCATGCGCTGGGTCAGCCAGTCGAGCGGGATCTCGGGGTTCTTGTCAAAAATCGTCTGTATGCCTTTGAAGTACAGGCCGAACGCCTGGTCGAACTTGTCATAATGCGCTTCGTCCTTGACCAGCGTAGTGCGCGCCAGGTAATAAAAATTATCCAGAGAAGGCGCGATGACCTGCTTTTGCAAGGCCTCCAGCAGAAGCAGGAATTCCTTGATCGATACCGGAATCCTGGCGTCTTTCAGCGTGTAGAAAAAATCAATCAGCATTGAATGCTCGCGGAGTTATTGCGGTTATCGGTTTTTGCGGGCCATGAAGACCAGCCGTTCGAACAGATGCACATCCTGCTCGTTTTTGAGTAATGCGCCATGTAATGGCGGTACGATGGTTTTAGCATCGCTGCTGTGCAAGGCGGATGCCGGGATGTCTTCCGCCAGCAGCAACTTCAGCCAGTCCAGCAATTCGGAAGTTGATGGCTTTTTCTTCAGGCCGGCGACTTCACGTACCTGATAGAAAGTTTCCAGAGCCTGCGCCAGCAAATCCTTTTTCAAGTGAGGAAAATGGACGTCGATGATGTCGCGCATGGTCTCCTTGTCGGGAAATTTGATGTAATGAAAGAAACAGCGGCGCAGAAACGCATCCGGCAACTCTTTCTCATTATTCGAGGTGATGATGACCAGCGGCCGGTGTTTGGCTCTGACCATTTCACGTGTTTCATAGACGTAAAATTCCATCCGATCGAGTTCTCGTAACAAATCATTGGGGAACTCAATATCTGCTTTGTCTATCTCATCGATCAGTAAAACAACTTGTTGGTCGGCGTTAAAAGCCTGCCACAGCACACCTTGAACAATGTAATTGTGAATATCCTTGACCCGCTCGTCACCAAGTTGCGAATCGCGCAGACGTGAGACGGCGTCATACTCGTACAAGCCTTGCTGCGCCTTTGTGGTGGATTTGATATGCCATTGCAGCAAAGGCATGTCAAGTGCAGCAGCCACTTCCTCCGCCAGCATGGTTTTTCCGGTGCCGGGTTCACCTTTGATCAGCAGCGGCCGTTGCAGTACCAGCGCGGCATTGACAGCCAGCTTCAGATCATCGGTCGCTACATAATTGCTGGAACCTTCAAAACGTGTCTCTTGTCGCATAGTGTGATGTCATCCGGAAGAAAATAGAGTGCAGTATAAGGGAGAACATCGATCGCGGCTGCCGCGAGGAATTCGAGGAAAACGTCGAAAAAATAACCGTTTGGAAAAATTGACATGCGTACACTGGCAAACCTTCTTTTTACATGCCTGGGCGTCGCCCGGCATCTTTTAAACAAATAATAATTAAAAATGAAAATATTTCTTCTTCGTTTGCGTGTCATGTGGCGGAGATTCCGCGACCGTGACCGTCACCAGAACAAGCAGCGTGTCCAGTATGCAGCCAAGATTGAATCGTTGATGCGGCGTGCCAATCCATTTGCATCATGGCAAGAGCGCGCCAATTGGACTATCGATATTACCGACTGGATACGTCATGCGCCTACCGTCTCGTTACTGGAGGACGAGGTGCGGCGGCGTGAAAAACAGCAGCGCGTTGTGTTTATGCTGGACTGGCTGGATGAACATCGCGACGTCCGCCGAGTGGTGCAAACCACTTTGCAAAAAACCTTGCGTGAAGCTGCCGGACCAGAGCTTTTTTGCGCCACTGGATTACCGCATGAGCCCGCCTTCTTTAGCGAGTTCTCCGAGCACATCATCAAATACCTGTTGCCGAAGCCGCCTGCCGAAGAGGATCTTTCGGTGTTGTTTACGGCGATGTTTCCGCATCCTGACGATGCCGCGTGGCTGCTGGAACTTGATGCACGCACGGTCGAGCGGATCTGGAAGCTGAGCGCAGACGATGGTATTTCGCACATGTATCAGCAGCAGATCGACGAAGCGCTGATCTATCTGGTGACCGCGGTTTTGGCAGACGGGATTAGTAAAGCGTTTCGCTACCGGCTGGATCCAAAAATGCCGTTGCAGGCCACGCCGTTTATGGTATTGCGTCGTGAGCTGGAAAAATACCTGTATCTCAATTCGACCGATGAAGGGGCCTTACGCAGTGTGCGTATGCTGATCGCGGTATGTCAGGCTCAGACCGATCGGATTTACGCTCATCTGGATGAGTATGGGGTGTCAGTCAGCCTGGTGTATCGGGTGGAACGCATGCGTGCGCATTTGAGCCGCATGACGCGCCTGATCGACTTGCGTGCCGTCGTTGCCGCAAATCGGGAACTTGATGCGTCGGAGATGCTGCGTGAGAATTCGGAACTTGCAGCGGGTGCGCACGGAGTCGGGGCGGGAACCGCATCAATGGAGAGTGACCGCGCGCTTGATAAAGTAAAGTCGGGTGCCGGGCACATCCAGGCGTTGTTGGCGGACTTTATCCTGGCCCATCATCATCGGTCTTCTATCCGCGGTCTGGTGCGTCGCAGCTTTTCACTGCTCGCGCGCAAAATGGTGGAGCGTAACGCGGATCATGGCGAGCATTACATTGCCCGCGATCGGGCTGAATACCGCGCGATGCTGACGGCGGCCTGTCGCGGCGGCGTCGTTACCGCGTTCACCGTGCTAGGGAAGGCTGTGCTGTCGTATGCTGGTCTGGCCCGGTTTTTCGAAGGCTTGTTCGCATCGTTGAATTATGCCGCCAGTTTCCTGGCGATATCCGCGCTTGGCGGTGTACTGGCGACCAAGCAGCCAGCCGTCACGGCGCCGGCGCTGGCGGCCAAGATGAGCCAACTGGATACGGTCGAAGGTCTGCGCGCGTTGCTGGCTGAAGTTGCGTTGCTGTTGCGCTCCCAGGCTGCTGCCGTGTTCGGGAATTTGATTGCGGTGGTACCGACGATGTTGATCATCTCGGTTGTGATCATGTTCACCACGCATGCGCCGATGCTGGATGTCCAGCATGCACGAAAAAGCCTGGACAGCTTGTCGATAGTCGGGCCGACGCCGTTGTTTGCGGCCTTGACCGGCATTTTGTTATGGCTGTCCAGCCTGGCGTCCGGCTTCGCCGATAACTGGTTTGCGCTACGCCGTCTGCGCGAGGGCTTAACCCATCAACGCCGCCTGGTGCATGTGTTGGGGGTGGTGCGCACTGAGCGCTGGGCGGCCTGGCTGGAACGCCATGTGGCACAGATAGTCGGAAATGTTTCGCTCGGTCTGTTGCTGGGGATGTCGCCTGTGATCGCGCAGTTTTTCGGTTTGCCGCTGGATGTGCGGCATGTGACACTGGCCACTGGTAGTTTGACCGCAGCAGCCAGCAGCCTGGGCTGGCCCGTGTTATTGTCGCCACAATTCTGGTTAGCGGTAGCCGGTATCGCGAGTATTGGATTGCTGAATGTCGGGGTGTCGTTTGGCTGCGCATTGGCACTGGCCATGCGCGCTCGCGAGGTGCCGGCACGGATACGTCGTTTGGTATTCCGGGCCGTGTTGCGGCGCGTCAGTGCTTCGCCGCGCTCTTTTCTGTTTCCTGAAGAGGCGTTGACACCGTCGTCCAAAGACGATGCGGAAGAAATGGCAACCTCCGAAAGCGAGCCGGTTGCCGATCAGGACACCCAGAATGTCGTCGGGCAAGCGCCGGAGCCAGTCACCAAGGCATCCTCGGAATTTGTTGAAAGCAAGCGACATGGCTGATTAACGGTGATTCCGGACGTGGACTAGGTGCTGATCTTGAGTTAAAATTAACCGTTTTTGGTTTCGGGTAGCGGCGTTATTTTGTCACGCCTGTCTACTGTATGCGGTATTGGTGGGCGATTTGGGCACTATATGCGGCATGCGCACCGAACACCAAACCGGTTTCGCTACAATTACTCGGCTATTCACCCACAGCTACTATGAAAAAAATAATTGCACTTCTCGCGCTCGCGGGTATTGCCAACTTCGCCGCAGCTGCGGATGTCGTCGGCAACGCTAAGGCAGCTGAAAACAAGGTATCGATGTGTATCGGATGCCACGGTATTCCAGGTTACAAAGCCACTTTCCCGGAGGTATATCAGGTGCCTATGCTTGGCGGTCAGTCGGCCAAGTACATCGAAAATGCTTTGGTTGCCTATAAAAAGGGTGAGCGTCAGTTTCCGACCATGCATGGTATCGCAGCCACTTTGTCGGACCAGGACATGGCCGATCTCGCGGCATATTACTCTCAGCAAAAATAAGGAACCCACACTATGAAAAAGATTCTTGCTGGCGTGGTGTTTTTTCTTTCCGCGAGTGCTTCTGTTGGTGCGCTGGCCGGCGGTAACATTGCCGCTGGCGAAGCCGCAGTCAAAAAATATTCCTGCGCTTCATGCCATGGCGCAAACTTTCAAACACCGGTCGATCCAGCCTACCCGAAGCTGGCTGGTCAGCATGAGGACTATCTCAGGCATGCGCTGATTTCTTATCAGCGTGGTGCCGCAGGCCCGAATGGCCGTACCAATGCGATTATGGGTGGTGTTGCCAAGGCACTGACGCACCAGGATATTCAGGATATAGCAGCTTATTTGCATAGCTTGCCGACTTCATTGGTATTGCGTAAGTAAGTAGTTTGCAGGTTGCCTCGGTTGCAGCTTGCCCATAAAGCCACCAGATTTTTATCCCGGTGGCTTTTTTATTGCTCGGCTGCTGTTAGTTGAAACAGACTGCGTTTCATGGATATTTATCGGGGTAGTGTGCGGAGTACCTACCGCTGGTCCTGTCACTGTCACAATGGTCGCTTGGTTTTGCGGAGTCGCAAAACATCCTGAGTGGCGCTAAACCTTCCTTTTAACGCAGTCGATATAAGCCGCGCCATCGGGTGGCAGGCCGCTACGTTGCGAGCTCCAGATCATCTCGCCCAGGCATTCCATGATGCGGTGATAGGCGTCGTGTTCCGATTGCAGGCGTTGTGCCAGCGCGGTTGATGCAGCACGGATTCCTGGCGGTTGATCGATCGATATTTGTTCGGCGATTGACAGGTGCATCGCCAGATGCAGGAATGGGTTGGTCTGACCGTTTTCGACGGAATAATCGGCGGCGAGGGCGGCTTCGACATTGGCCAGATCGTCGGCATATTCCGGGTGCTGGATGATCCAGTCGCGGGCGATGGCCTCGATCGGTGTCAGTATTTCATTGGCCTGCTGCTTGCGATAGGTTTCGCAGAAAAAGCGGCGCACGTCGTGCTGGGATGGGTTGAACATGAGGTAAGTCTGAGAGCCTTTGTTTATGAGGGTCTTGGTGAATCGTCCAAAATTCGTCCAAAATGGGTGAGTCATTTTACAGAGATTTCCTGGTAGGCGCTTCCGCGTAGACCGTCGTAGATCGCGGTTGTCTTTGCTTCCTTGTGCCCCATCATTTCACCTCATTCTTAATTCTGAAGTTGTTTCTTTGCGGAAATGTCCTATGCTCGTTCATACGGTGGTCCTTGGAAAGAAAGGGAGATCCAAATGACAGACGAGATTCCGGGATTTCGGCCTTTCCCCGGTGACGCTATAAAATTCGGCATCGTGGTCGATGGCCGGCATCGTTTTTGCCTTGTCAGTCGAGAAATATTGAACAACTTGAGTCACTCCAACTTGAAAGGCGAAGCCCTCCAGACGGAGTTTGATGCGCACCTCCATCTGATCTTGGAAAAGGCCACAAAGGCAATTCAGGGAGGAATGGCCGGAGATCCGCTGGTTCTGCCCAGTGCATTGTTTTTTCCTCCTATCTAGGAACTGCGTCATACGTCGGCTGTGGGTAGACGGCGATGGCGCATATTGTTGCGGCGGTCATAGTTCAAATCTCTTTGGCTTCGTCTTCATTGCGATATACAGCGGGTGTTTTGGGCTGCCGTCCTGGTTGAGTCCAAGGTGGAACAGCTTTCCGGTCATTCCGGTGATCCGGAAGATACGCAGGACATCCGCAGCGCGCATGCCGGCTGCCTATTGCTCGCAGTCGGAAAAGATGGCACCGGCGGTCGACGTAAGGGTATTGAATTCACGGTAAATCATAATATCTGCCCCCCTGATTCGCGGCGCAATGTGGATTGCTCTCCTGCGCCTTATCTTTCTATCGGTTAGCATGTCCATGCATTGCTTTCGCAATAATTGGAGACCGTTATGCAAATCGAATTTCTCACCCGACAGGATCCAAATATCACGGCGTTTAGGTCGGTTCGCTTTCCGGCCAAAGTCAACGGAGTGGACTTCGAGTGCTTTGTTTCGTTTGAAGCGCTGGAAAAGAAGTTCAGATCCACGGGTGACGGCGATATGTTGCAAGCATTCCAGCGCAATCGATCTGATATTGAAGCCGTTGCAAGAAAATTTCTCGAAATTCACGGCCGTCACACGAAGGTGTTGGGCCCAGAAGATTTTTGAATGGCTCACGCCGTAACCTTCGTAAAATTCACTACCCAGATCCAGGGGTTTGCGTCCCACGCGCCGCGTCTGCGTGTTGCTACCATCCGGCAGGGTGCGCACCATGGCGTCGTTAAAAAGGATTGGACGCTCTTTCATGCCCCGTTTTTTTCAAAGGTCGGTGCCTATACGTCAAATAACTGCCGAGAAAGCCTTCTTGATAAGAGCGATTGGCGGTCGGCGGCTTTTGCCGAATTGCCTCATTCGCGAAGGTCAGGACCTGTTAAGGGTTGTACGATGGCCGCCCAACAACACCCTACGTCCGCCGACCGTACTATTGCAGACATTGACAAAAATCAACGCGTGCATTCCGTTTTAGGTCAAGTAGGGTGCGCAAGCTCTTGTGATCACGCCGTTGGCATTGCGTCCAACAATGCCAACGGGTAAATTCAATGAAAAGCAGCCCAAGCGATAGACGCCGAGAACGCACAAAGTACCAACGAAGTTGCACGCTGCAACTTGAGCCGGTCCACAAACTTCAAGCGCCCGTTGGCTAACGCTGCGCCGAACATGGTCCAAGCGATGCCGATAGGTATCAATAGGCAGGAAAACAGTGCCGTCGCTGCCCAATAGACTTGCATATTGTCAGACGCGACGGTGGGGAAAATCGCGGACGAAAAAAGCAGCGCCTTTGGATTGAGAAGGGTTGCCACGAATAAGGCATTGGGACCAATCGACCGTTGTCCCGATGTTGGCAGCACGGATGCCGCTCGCCATACCTTCACCGCAATGTAGATCAGGTACAGACTGCTGGCGGCGCGTGCCAAGATCGCTACCCACGGATAACTGCTTTGCAAGGGCGCAAGCACTGCGCCCCAAACCGAGATCGCAATCAGGTAGCCGAGAAGCTCGCATGCAATTAGTGGCAGCGCGCCTCTTGCCCCCCGTTCCAGGCCAGCAGCCGCCAGTAAGGTATTGGTCGGCCCAGGTGTCAGGAGTATGACCGCAGTGCTCAGCGCAAAAATGGGTAAGTTGAAATCTGATGTCATCAAAATCTTATAGAGATAACTCCCCAAAGCAACTTGGAAAGAGCCGGTCGGGAATCGTGCGGTTCACCGTTTAATCGCAGTTTGTTGGCCAGGCTGGAAAGCCCAACAGTTTTTTCGCCATAGCCGGCGTTAGGCTTGCCAGCCCAACTTCGCGATATTGTACGTTACGTGTATCAATGTCTCGTTTTGGCCGATCGCCGGCGTTCGGGTGTGCAAGGTTTAGCCACCAACCCGCTTCGCACTATGGCCGTGCTTTCTAAGCGCTTCCATGACCAATTCGCAATGGTCGCCCTGAACTTCAATCACACCATCCTTGACCGTCCCGCCAGAACCGCAGGCCGTGCGCAGCTGCTTGCCCAGCAACGCCAGAGCAAGAGAGTCGAGCGCTAGCCCTTTGATGATGGTCACGGTCTTGCCGCCCCGGCTCTTGGTCTGGCGTGACACTCGCACCATGCCATCGCCTACAGGCGCGGCCTTGGCTCTGGCCTTGCAGACGCATGCCGCAAGCGCAAGCCGGCATTCGGTACATATGCGTCCGACATCGGTGGAATATACGAGCCCGCCTTTTGAGCTACTTTTCATAATTTATTTGCTCAGGAATTTTTGAAGTGTGAATCACCACGAGATTGTAGAGGCTCATGACCGTGCGCTTCTGGCCGATTGTACGCGTTCGATACGATAGTGGGCAGGCAACCAGGCGCATCTGACGGCTTGTGCTGCGAGCGCCAGGAATCAAGCATTCGGTAATCGCTGACACCAGTAAGGAATCGCCGCGCCAACCGTGTGCCGTTTCAACCGGCGAGCATGCTTCGGTCACATCACAAAGGCGTCGACATACTCGCTCATCGGCAACTATTCATAAGTGAGTGCTATTCATAAGCAGCGAGTCCGGCCAGTCACGATCGACGGTGCCGGTTAGGCGCGGCCAGTTCACCTTGCCGTTTCATTCGGGTAGTGACACGGATCCATCCAATAAGCTGCACTCTAGCGTGATAAAGGTGGCGCGGCCCCTCTGCCCAGAATGCCCTCAAGCGTGTCCTTGGATGCAGAAAGAAAAGGCCCACCGAGACCAACCGCCGTTTGCGCTGCCTGCAATGCTTCCGGGAGCTTCCCCTGATCCGCGAGGGTCTGCGCCAGGTTGTTGAATGCCGGGGCCGAGTCCGGGTGGTTTTCTGTTGCCTTCCGGAATGCGAATTCAGCCTCGCCCAGCTTGCCGGCGGCATAGTAAATGTTGCCCAGCCCCAGCTGGCCGACCAGACTGTTCGGCCAGCGTGTCAAAAGCGTGGAATAGGCCGTGGTGGCGGCTGCTTTTTGTCCACTTGCGGCCAGCGCAGCCGCAGCGGACGCATAGCCGATCTCGGTGGCGGTCGCTGGTATGTGATCAGGGCGGACCGTCACCATCGCCCAATGCTCGCCGGACTTCCAGGTGTGTTCGAAATACCAAAACGGTAATACCTGGCGGGCGTTGGTGCCCGAGCGCAGGATCAGCTTCGACTTGTCCAGGTCATACCCGACCACGACCGCGTAATGCCACAGCGGATACCAGCTCACCAGCATATTCTGCAGCACGACGACCGGCGTACCCGACGCGACTTCCCTGAGCACATCGGCAAGCTGCGGCGCGAGAACATATGCGGCAAGCCCGTTGCGGCGCGTGGCTGCAAGCATTTCGATCTGCAGGCTGCCTTTGCGTGAAGGCAGATAAACCTGATCGGTCAATATTTCCGGGCGGATCGCCACGCCGGCACTGTTGAGGGCCGTGGCAAGTGCGGCCGGTCCGCATTGGTATTCTTCCTGCGGGAAGAAGGGGACTGCCGTAAGCTCTACACGCTCCGGCAAGTCGGTCGGACGAGTGGTTTCCAGCTGGCGCGTTTGTGGCGCAATTGCGCAGCCGCCAAGCATCAGCGCAATAAAAAGAATGCCCGCCAGGAGGCGGGCCGATATGCCGAGCCGCATGCCGCGCATTACTTGTACACGTAATAGAAAATCGCCGCTACGACCAGGATGACTGCCGCAATAGCCCAGCCGTTGGTGCCGCCGGCGGGCAAGCTATCGATTTGGCCGGCGATGGTTCTGACTTCTTCGTCAGTCATGGCGGCGACACGCTCTTTCGCCGCCCCCGGCTTCGCCCCGAGTGTCTCCAACTGATGCTGGACGTTCGTGCGGCTGATAAAGTTCACCACCTTTTCACGATCGCCTTGTACCTGTGTCGCGCTAATCAGCTGGTCGGTTCCCACAATACCGGCGTGAGCCGGATTAAACGTCAGCAGCATGCTTACAATCAACACGCGACTGATCATTCTGAAAAAACGATTCATGTTTACACTCCTTCGAGGTCTGGTTGTATGAGATCCTTTATTGGCGCCTTTACCAACAAATACGACCGTGCAGACAGGCGTGAATCGCATTACTCCTGGCGGCAATGGCTGGAACAGGACAATGTACTTTTATATATAGTTCGCGCCCCTCGAAGTGTCAAGTTGCGGTTGCCGTGTGCGGGTAATCGGCAGGTCGGCAATTCATTTTGGCCTGGCACCTTGTCGCACGTAGCCCAGTGAAAAACACAGCCGCCCACTGTTAGCAGTCAACTTTCGGCTTGGTCGTCAGAGCTTTTTTTGGGTTCCTGAGTCCGGCACAACACCTTGGGGAAATTTATCCCGATATGACGTTCGAAATTAGAGAGGGCGCAAGAACCGTCGGTAGAGGAAGAGTAACTCGAATTATTGAACTTGAAGAGTCGGCAACTCGCTCTAATCAAAAGAACGCATAACGTCCGATACGAATGTCCGCTGACGAGACCTACGACCGACCGCAACGGGTTGTTAGTGGTCGATCAGGTACCCGTGGGCAAGTCCCATGTGTATCGTCTCAAATCGTGGTCTGCGGTTCAATGCCAATTCTTAACTCATTGATTGCGTTCACGCAATCTTGGGCTCCAATGGAGTGAGGCACCATGTTATTTTTGCGCAAAATTGCAGCCTCTTGTTCGCATGCTTGCTGAGCAGAACGTAATGCGGCATCCGATGCGTCTGTAAGGGAAAGTGCGCCGCGATCTTCCTTTTGGATTGAGTTGATCCATTCGTCAAATGTTATTGCCATGATGAGCTCCATGCGTCGTTATCATCGCCCGAGACGAACCATTGCGCAAACCGTTCCGATCCTTCATCGCGCATTTTCATCCGTCAGAATGGCATGGTGCCGCGGGATTGTATTCGTCCAAAATACACCTAAGTGTATGATTTATTTTGAACATGAATGCAATTCTAGCTAATGAGTTTGGCGATGCTGAAAGCGGCTGCGGCGGCCAGACTGCCGACCAGCAAAGTCTGTAAGCCGGATTTTAGCGCACCGGTGCCGGTGACGCTGCCTTTCAGGTAGCCGAATATAAATAGCGCCAGCAGCGTCACCACGGTTGATAGCGCTAGTGCGCTTTCGGTTGATGTGAGAAATATGTAGGGGCTTAGCGGAATTAGCCCGCCGACCAGATACGAGAAGGCGATGGTCAGCGCGCTTTTTCTGGCTGCGGCCGGTTGCGGCTCCTCCAGCCCAAGTTCAAAGCGCATCATGAAATCACGCCAGGCCAGCGGGTTGCGCTCCAGGCCTGCCAGCATCGGTTCGCATTCCTGCTTTGTTACGCCGTATTGCGCCATGATGTCGATCACTTCCTTGCGTTCACGATGCGGCACTGTCAAAATTTCCTGCTCTTCGCGCTGGCGCTCGGCGAAATAATGCTGGCGTTGGGTGCGTGCCGCCAGATAGCCGCCCAATCCCATGGCGATCGAGCCGGCAGCAATTTCCGCGACGCCGGCAGTGACGATGATCTGAATCGCTACGGACGCGCCGCTGATGCCTGCGGCGAGTGCAAACGGCACAGTCAGGCCGTCGGCCATGCCGATGACGATGTCGCGCATGGTGTCGCTGGCTTCGAAGTGATGTTCGGTATGCGGGGTTGGCATGAAGCGTTAGATCCCTTTTTCCGGTAGCGGCGTTTTCGATTTGTAGTCGCACAGATCCGCGATGCTGCAATTCCAGCATAAGGGCTTGCGTGCGATACACGTGTAGCGGCCATGCAGTATCAGCCAGTGATGCGCGTCAAGCCGAAATTCTGCCGGCACCAGTTTCATCAGCTTGTGCTCGACCACATTGACGTCTTTGCCGGGGGCGATACCGGTGCGGTTTGAGACCCGGAAAATATGGGTGTCGACGGCGATGGTCGGTTCGCCGAATGCGGTGTTGAGTACGACGTTGGCAGTCTTGCGACCGACTCCGGGGAGCGCTTCCAGCGCTTCGCGTGTACGCGGGACTTCGCCGCCGTGCAGCGCCATCAGAAGGCGACACGTTTCGATGGTGTTCTTGGCTTTGGTTCGATATAAGCCGATGGTTTGGATGTATGGGATCAGGCCATCGACGCCGAGCGCCAGGATTTTTTCTGGCGTATTGGCGACCGGATACAACTTGCGCGTGGCTTTGTTGACCGACACATCGGTAGCTTGCGCCGACAGCAGTACCGCGATCAGCAATTCAAATGGTGAGCTGTACTCCAATTCGGTAGTCGGGTGCGGCATGGTAGTGCGTAGACGGGTGAATATTTCGCGGCGTTTCTCTGCATTCATTGCTCGTCCTTGCGTTGCTTGGCGCGCTGGTCTTGTTCAGCTTGTTGTTCTTTTTTTAGTCGAGCACGCTCGATGGCGGCTTGAATAATGGCTTTTTTGCGGGCCTGTTCGGTGTGTTGCTCCGGACTGGCGGCTGCTTCTGCCGCGATAACTCTTAATTTTTCCGCTGCCTTGGCGGCCAGGCGGTCGTCATTTTCCTGTTTTTCCCGTTTCAAACGGAAGATTCTCCAATCGTGACGTTCGCGCGCATCGTCGGCCTGTTGCTGTGTCCAGGCGTCCCAACCGGTCTTGCTTTGGGTGACGTCGACCATCGTGATGCAGTCGACCGGGCAGGGGGCGACACACAGATCGCAACCGGTGCACAAGTCGCTGATAACAGTATGCATTTGCTTGGCAGCACCGATGATGGCGTCCACCGGACAGGCTTGAATGCATAAGGTACAGCCGATACAGACAGCTTCATCGATGACAGCGCGCGGACGGGGGCGCTCCAGGCCATTGACCGGATTGAGTGGGATCACCGGCGCACCCAACAGTTGTGCCAAGCGAGCCACGCCTTGCTGGCCACCGGGCGGGCATTGATTGTAATTCGCGCTACCGTCGGCAATTGCCTCTGCATAGGGGCGACAGGCGGGATAACCACATTTGGTGCATTGCGTTTGCGGCAGCAGCGCTTCAATACGGTCGGGGAGTGAGAGGGCGGTTTGGTTGGACACGGCAGATGATGATGACATAATTGTCTATTATCCGAGTAAATCAGCGGTGCGCCAAATGGAAAAAGCCGCTCTGTATGAAAGAGCGGCTTGTAAACTGCGCAGCGAGGCTCAGATCGGCGTTGTCAGGCGTTGGCCTTGATGAATTCCGTGATCTTCGGTGCAATCAGCTCACGCCAGCGACGTCCCGAGAAAATCCCGTAATGGCCGCATTTCTCGGCAGTGAAGTGCTGCTTCTTGGCTTTAGGGATAGAAGAGCACAAATCGTGCGCGACCTTGGTTTGACCAGGTCCGGAGATGTCATCGAGTTCACCTTCAATCGTAAACAGGGCAACGTTCTTGATGTCTTGTGGCCGGACCAGCTTACCTTCGATTTCCCAAGTGCCTAACGGCAGGCTGAAATCCTGGAACACAGTTCGGATGGTTTCCAGATAGTAATCGACCGGCATATCCAGTACCGCATTGTATTCGTCGTAGAACTTGCGATGATTCTCCGCCGACTCGTTGTCACCTTCGCGCAAGTGCATGTAAAAGTCCCAGTGACTTTGCGCATGGCGATTCGGATTCATCGAGACAAAACCGGCGTGTTGCAGAAAGCCCGGATACACCTTGCGACCGGCACCGGGGTAATTCGCGGGAACGGTATAGATGACGGTATTTTCAAACCAGCTAAACGGCTTTTCGGTTGCCAGGTCGTTAACTTCCGTCGGCGAGATCCGCGCATCGATCGGGCCGCCCATCATGGTCATGGTCTTTGGCAGTCTGGGGTCGTTTTCGGTCGCCATCAGCGAGATAGCGGCCAGTACCGGTACGGTCGGCTGACACACTGAAATGACATGCAGATCGGGCCCTAGCAGACGTATGAAATCCTGGACGTAATAGATGTAGTCGTGCAAATGGAAGGCGCCGTCGGCTGCCGGCACCATGCGTGCATCGGTCCAGTCGGTGATGTACACATCATGTTCCGGGAGCAGGCCCCGCACGGTATCGCGTAGCAGGGTGGAGTGGTGACCGGAGAGTGGTGCGACCAGCAGGACCGTTGGTTGTTTTAGTGCCGTGCTCTCTTTGTTGCTTAAATTCTTCTTGAAATGCAGCAGACGACAGAACGGTTTCGTCATCTCGACTTCTTCAACGATGCCCACTTCCATACCGCCGACCAGGGCAGTGTCGATGTCAAAGCGTGGCTTTTCGTAATCTTTGCCCAGTCGAAACATCAGTTCGTAGCCGGCGGCAATACGCTGCGCGAACGGGGCATGGGCGAGCGGCGAGACCGGATTGGTAAACAACTTGGCGCTTGTTTCTGCGAATTGCACCAGAGGTGTAAGTAAGGAACGGCTGAATTCGTGCAAGTGATAAAGCATACAAACCTCTTGGGTGACTCTTTGCCGAGAATACGGAAAATTGCTATGCTGCAATGCAACAAGCGCACTATTCTAACTTAACTTATGTAAATAAATATTGAAATTTAAGTACTTGCAATAGGACGCGCATCTGTTTGTTGCCCCGATTCAACGGATTACACAAGCATCGGTTATATTTTGTGACGTCATAGTGTACCGAAGAAATGATCGGATGGACGTGTGCTGTTGTATTGTTGGTTAGGTTAATAATAGTATTAAAACAAGTATTTTCAAGAAAGGCAGGATACTGGGTTACTTGACTACCAAATCGGGTGACATTACCGCTTTCAGATAGTTGGTCGTGATATCGCCACGCTCACGTTGAGCGATCCACCATGCACTGCCTTTACGAATTGACCACTCTTGTCTTTCTCCGGCGATAAGCATGGCCGCTACCTGGCCCAAGGTAGGTTGATGGCCGATGATGAGGACAGGTTCGCGCGAATCCGGCCAGTTGGCGGCTGCCAATAGCTGTTGTGGCGTGCAGTCCGGGGCCAGGCCGGCGTGAATCTTGAACTTGCGGCCAAGTGCTTCCGCGGTCTGGACCGCGCGTACGGCGGGGCTGCTGAGGATCTTGCAGGTATTGGGCAAATTACGGTCCAGCCAGTCGGCCATTTTCCAGGCTTGCTTGTGGCCTTTGCCGGTCAACGCGCGGCCTTCATCAGGCTCTCCTACCCCGGCCTCTGCGTGTCGCCACAGTATCAGTTCCATGATGCTTTCCTTCAGTACGAAAAGTTTGTTAGTTGGTCTCTGGCGCAGCGCCTAGCAGTGACATCAGGTGTTGCTGCGCACTAAACGCTGCCTGCCGCGGTCCCGGTTTGCGTTTGCTCCAAGTGCCGTCAGACGACAGTTCCCACGCATTGATATTGTCTTTCAGATAGGGGGTCAAGCCTTCGCTAATGACGCGTTTTTTCAGTGTTTTGTCCAATACCGGAAAGGCCACTTCGATGCGTCTGAACAGATTGCGATTCATCCAGTCGGCACTGGCGAGATAGACATCGTGCTGCAAGTTATTGCGGAAGTAGTAGATGCGCGTATGTTCGAGAAAGCGGCCGATAATCGAGCGCACGGTGATGTTTTCCGACAATCCGGGTACGCCCGGACGCAAAGCACAGGCGCCGCGAATGATCAGTTCGATTTTCACGCCCTCGGCCGAGGCGGCATACAGCGCTTTAATCACTGATTCATCCAGCAGCGCGTTCATTTTGGCGACAATCCGCGCGGGCCGGCCTTGGCGGGCGATTTCTGCCTCATTCCGAATCGCCCGGATGAGTTCTTTTTGCAGTGCAAACGGTGCCAGCCAAAGGTAATCCAGCTTTTTCGGCTTGGTCAGACTGGTCAGGTGCATGAATACTTCGTTGACCTCCATTGCCAGCTTTTGATTGGAGGTTAACAGCCCGAAGTCCGTGTACATTTTGGTGGTATTAGGGTGATAGTTGCCGGTGCCGAGATGTGCGTAATAACACAACTCGCCGGTGCCATCTTTGGCGAGTTCGCGGCGAATGACGAGTGCAAGTTTTGCATGCGTTTTAAGGCCTACCACGCCGTATACCACTTGTGCGCCCGCCCGCTCCAGCCGGTCGGCCCAATTGATGTTGGCTTCTTCGTCAAAGCGTGCCATCAATTCAACAACGACAGTGACTTCCTTGCCGAGCTTGGCGGCCATGATTAACGATTCAATCAGGTCGGAATTCATGCCGGCGCGGTAAATCGTCTGCCTGATGGCGACCACTAGCGGATCATTTGCAGCGCTGCGGATAAAATCGATGACCGGCTGGAATGACTGGAACGGATGGTGTAGCAAGACATCTTTTTTCTTCAATAAGGTAAAGATGTCCTCGGACGTCAGGTATGACGGCTGGCCCGGCGCAAAGGGCGGGAAGCGCAAACCCGGGAGGGTGATCTGATCGATCATCTCCGACAGCCGCACCAGATTGACCGGGCCATCGACGGCGTACAAGCGATTCGGTGCGATCGAAAACTGACTCAGTAAAAACTGCGAAAGATGGGGAGGGCAGTTTTGCGCCACTTCAAGCCGGACCGCCACCCCGAACTGGCGGCTTTGCAGTTCGCTTTGCAGTGCCTGGCGCAGATTTTTAACTTCCTCTTCATCGACCCACAAATCACTATTGCGCGTTACCCGGAATTGATAATACGACAGAATTTCGCGTCCGCTGAACAGGTCATTGATATGCGCATGGATGATGGAGGATAGCAGGCAGAATGAAATGCCGTTTGGCGATAATACGTCGGGCAATCTAATGACCCGTGGCAATACCCGCGGTGCCTTGATGATGGCAATCGTGGTATCGCGCCCGAACGCGTCTTTTCCCGCCATTTCAACAATGAAATTCAGACTTTTGTTGAGAACCTGTGGAAATGGATGAGCAGGATCAAGGCCGATCGGTGTCAGCAACGGCCGGATTTCCTGCTCAAAGAAAGATTTCACCCAGGCGCGCTGGGCTTCGTTGCGGTCGTTGTGACGCAGCAGATGGAGCCCGTTTGCAGACAGTTGCGGCAGCACCTCCTTATTCAGAATCGCGTACTGACGGGCGACGATTTGATGACATTCTGTACTGGTGAGCTTGAATGCCTCGGTCAGCGCCGGTGGATCGACGGCATCGCTATCGCCGTCTTTGCGACCACTCGCCAGCAAGCTTGCGATACGCACTTCAAAAAATTCATCCAGATTGTTGCTGACGATACACAGGTAGCGCAACCGTTCGAGCAGTGGTATGTGGCGTTGCTCGGCTTGCGCCAGCACGCGCCGGTTAAACGCCAGCAGCGATAGCTCGCGATTCAGAAAGGCGGGATTACTGTCGAGATTTACTTTTGATCTTCCTGTAAGTTCGTCTGACTTGGCTTTTTTTATCATGAATCTAACGACTAGTCTGAAGAGTTTTGGGCGGAGTGTATGCAGCGAATATGACAGCTTGATGACAAGAGTGGAAGCTATTTGCCGCTATTCCGATACAAATTGGCAATTTTTGTTGCGCTGCACTTTGTGTCATAAAGCTGTCATAAATGTTGGATAGAGTTCGCCCTGTCTTGGAGGCTGTTGTGAAATTGAAGCGCTTAAAAGCACGCTGAGTACGCTAGGTTTTTTTATTTCACAACAGTCTCTTGGTAGGCATCTCAATTCTGATTTTAAGTCCGGTTATTAATTCTAGTGATTAAGGGAGCAACGAATGCGACTCAATAAACTCTTTACATCCGTAGTCTTGGCGTTAGGTGCAACGCTCGCGGTTTCATCGGTAATGGCAGCGGAAATCACCGGCGCCGGCGCTTCGTTTCCATATCCAATTTATGCTAAATGGGCCGAGGCTTACAAAGCCGCAACTGGAAATAGCCTGAACTACCAATCCATCGGGTCCGGTGGCGGCATCAAGCAGATCAAAGCCAAGACTGTCGATTTCGGCGCATCGGACATGCCATTGAAGGCAGAAGAACTGAACGCCGATAGCCTGATGCAATTCCCCGCAATCATGGGCGGTGTTGTGCCGGTAGTGAATCTGGACGGTATCGCTCCAGGCCAGCTGAAACTGACCGGCGCGGTGTTGGCAGATATCTATTTGGGCAAAGTCACCAAATGGAATTCGCCAGAAATTACTGCACTGAATCCTGGCGTGAAGCTGCCTGACAGCGACATCACAGTCGTGTACCGCGCTGACGGTTCCGGTACTTCATTCGTGTTCACCAGCTATTTGTCGAAAACCAGCCCGGGCTTCAAGAGCGGCGTTGGCGCCGGCACTGCGGTCAAGTGGCCGGTCGGTGTAGGCGGCAAGGGTAACGAAGGCGTTGCCGCCAACGTGCAAAAAATCAAGGGTGCGATTGGCTATGTTGAATACGCTTACGCCAAGAAGAACAAGCTGCAACATACGCAGTTGAAGAATCGTGATGGCGCCTTCGTGCAACCGGATGACGAAACGTTCAAAGCTGCAGCGGCTGGCGCTGACTGGGCCAAGACACCTGGCTTCGCAGTTGATTTCACCGACGCGGGCGGTAAACAAAGCTGGCCTATCACCAGCGCTTCTTTCATCTTGCTGCACAAGTCGCAAGCGGATGCAGCCAAGGGCAAGGAAGTCCTGAAGTTCTTTGATTGGGCTTACAAAAATGGCGGCGCAGCGGCCACTGAACTTGACTATGTCGCGCTCCCTGCACCAGTGGTCAAGCTGGTGACAGAAGCCTGGAAGGTACAAGTTAAAGACAGTGCAGGCAAGCCGGTCTGGTAATCAATGTTGGCTATTGGTGTCAGCAATAAGTTACTGCAGAAAAATTGAAGCAAGATGCTGGCAGGTCGTCAATCCAGATGGCCTGCCGGTAGTAATAAAATCGCAAAATTATCAGTATTAATTTGGTTGGACTGGCTACTTGGGCAGCAAGCTCGTCGCCCAATTGATCACACCCATCCCTGTATTGCCGCGGGTTAGCCGAGCAGATGCTTCAGACCCTGGGCTTTTCGACCGACACGGCACACTCTTCATCGGATATCGCAACTCATGAGTGCAAATATTCCCGTTATGGCACAACCAATATCACTCCAGGCCAAAAGCGCTGAACAGGCCGGTTTGTCGCAGCAGGCATTGCTTGCCACCATGCGCAAACAACGCATCCAGGATTTCTTCTTCCACAAAGTCACGATGCTGTTTTCGCTGCTGGTGCTGCTGGTGCTGATGGGAATTATCGTCTCGCTGGCGATCGGCGCATGGCCGGTATTCCGCGAATTCGGACCGTCGTTCATCACTCGAATCGAGTGGGATCCGGTCAACGAGCAGTACGGCGCAATGGTGGCGATTGTCGGTACGTTGGTGACATCCTTTATCGCGCTGGTGATTGCGTTCCCGATCAGCTTCGGCATAGCCCTGTTTTTGACCGAAATTTGCCCGGCAAAATTACGCCAGCCGTTAGGCACCGCGGTCGAGCTGCTGGCCGGCGTGCCCAGCATTATTTACGGTATCTGGGGCTTGTTCGTCTTTGCGCCGCTGTTTGCCGAATACGTCCAGCCGCTATTAGGCGAGACCTTGGGCCACATACCTGGCATTGGCATCCTGTTCTCCGGGCCGCGGATGGGAATCGGTATCTTGACCGCGGGACTGATTTTGGCAGTCATGATCATTCCCTTTATTGCTTCAGTGATGCGCGATGTCTTTGAGGTAGTACCGGCAGTGTTAAAAGAATCGGCGTACGGCCTCGGTTGCACGCGCTGGGAAGTCGTCCGCAAAGTGGTGCTGCCATACGCCAAGACCGGTGTGGTTGGCGGTGTCATGCTGGGTCTCGGTCGTGCCTTGGGCGAAACCATGGCGGTGACTTTCGTTATCGGTAATTCGCACCGCTTGTCGTGGTCGCTATTCGGTGCCGGTAACAGTATCGCATCGACGCTGGCAAATGAGATCGCCGAAGCTTCTTCAACACTGCATGTATCGGCCTTGTTCGCCCTCGGTCTTATCCTGTTTGTCATTACTTTCCTGGTACTGTCCGCCGCTAAGTTGATGTTGATGGGAATGTCCCGCAAAGAAGGTGTCAAATGAGCGCACAAATACAGACCTTTCCAGCGAATCCAGCCGCCAACAAGGTGTATCGCAAGCGCGTCCTGATCCACAAAATCGGCATGATGCTGTCGTTTCTGGCGATGGCGTTCGGGCTGCTGGTGTTGCTGTGGATTTTGGCAACCCTGGTGGTCAAGGGAGTGGGTGCGATGAATCTGGGTTTGCTAACGCAAAACACGCCGTCGCCCGGTGCTGAAGGCGGCGGCTTGCTGAATCCGATTATCGGTAGCTTGATGCTGGTTGGCCTGGCGACGCTGATCAGTACGCCCATCGGGATTCTGGCCGGGATTTATCTGGCTGAATACGGCGAAGAAAGCAAACTGGCGCAAGTGACGCGTTTCGTCACCGACATCATGTTGTCGGCACCATCGATCGTCATTGGTTTGTTTGTGTACGCGATTTATGTCGCTAAAATCGGCCATTTTTCGGGCTGGGCCGGTACTTTTGCGCTATCGCTGATTGCCGTGCCGGTGGTGGTGCGGACCACTGACAATATGCTCAAGCTGGTGCCCGGCAGTTTGCGTGAAGCGGCGTTTGCGCTGGGCGCACCACGCTGGAAAGTGGCGTTGACGGTCCGTCTGCGTGCGGTCAAGGCCGGTGTGGTGACTGGTGTGTTGCTGGCCGTCGCACGTATCGCTGGCGAAACCGCGCCATTGCTGTTTACAGCGCTGAACAATCAATTTTTCAGTACCAACATGAATAAGCCGATCGCCAACCTGCCAGGCGTGATTAATCAGTTTGCCAATAGCCCGTACGACAATTGGGTGGCGCTGGCCTGGGCCGGTGCGTTACTGATTACCTTGGGCGTACTGATCCTGAACATACTCGCACGTACCTTGTTCAGCCAGAAAATCCCTGGTTGATGCGCGTAGCGGAGACGAACAACCAGGACGCTTGATGCAGACGAACATCTGGACCATTAACTGAATTCAATGACTGCGATTGCCATGACTACTCATCAAATACTGCAAAGCACGGATTACAGCGCTCATAAAAAGCCGACCATAGAAATTTCCAAGTTAAATTTTTTCTACGGACATTTTCAAGGATTGAAAGACATCAATCTTCATATCAATGAAAAGAAGGTGACGGCATTTATCGGGCCGTCCGGTTGCGGTAAGTCGACCCTGTTGCGTACGCTAAACCGGATGTACGATCTGTACCCGGGCCAGCGCGCTGAAGGCAAGATTGTGTATGCCGGTCGGAATATCCTGGAACCGGGCCAGGATCTGAACATGTTGCGCGCCAAGGTTGGCATGGTGTTCCAAAAGCCAACGCCGTTTCCGATGTCGATATACGACAACATCGCGTTTGGTATCCGTCTTTACGAAAATTTGCCGAAAGGCGAAATGGATGAACGCGTTGAATGGGCGCTGACCAAGGCTGCACTCTGGGGCGAGGTCAAGGACAAGCTGAACAAGAGCGGTTTGAGTTTGTCCGGCGGTCAGCAGCAGCGGCTGTGTATCGCGCGTAGTGTCGCGGTACGTCCGGACGTACTTTTATTGGATGAGCCTACTTCGGCGCTGGATCCTATTTCGACCGCCAAGGTGGAAGAGCTGATCACGGAACTCAAGCAGGATTACACCATCGCCATCGTTACCCACAACATGCAGCAGGCCGCGCGTTGTTCAGATTTCACGGCCTATATGTACCTCGGCGAGCTGGTGGAGTTTGGTCAGACGGATCAGATATTCATGAATCCTGCACGCAAGGAAACGCAGGATTATATTACCGGCCGCTTCGGTTAATTTGTCGCTGCCAACCGGCTTTCAACAAGCCGTTTTTAACCAATATATTGAACCGCATAGAACCGTAAGGAATAACCAGATGACAGGCGAACACTCTTCAAAGCAATACGATTCAGACCTGGAAACCATCCGCTCCAAAGTATTGTTGATGGGCGGCTTGGTCGAGCGCCAATTTCAGGAGGCGATGAACGTCTACCGTACCGGCAATATCGCAGCCGGCGAGCGCGTCATCAAGGATGACGATGAAGTCAATTTGCTGGAAGTCGAACTGGATAATGCCTGTAGTCATCTGATCGTGCGTCGGCAGCCTACCGCCAACGACTTGCGCACCGTGATGGCGACCATCAAGGTGATTACCGATCTGGAACGGGTCGGCGATGAAGCGGCCAAGATCGCACGCACTGCCATTCATTTGCACAAGCGTGGCATTGGCAGCGTCGATCATATCGAAACCGTGCGGGTGATTGCCAGCGCCGCGGCCGATCTGTTGCACGACGCACTGGATGCGCTGGCGCGGCTGGACGAAAAGCAGGCGCTCAAACTGATTTCACATGATGCGATTATTGACCGCGATTTCCGCTCCATCATGCGTAATGTGATTACCTATATGATGGAAGATCCGCGCACGATTTCTGCTTTGATGGATACGTTATGGGTCGCCAAGGCGATCGAGCGCATCGGTGACCATGCCAAAAATATCGCTGAATACGTGATCTACATCGTCGAAGGTAAAGACATTCGACACACCGATTATGCGGCGACTCACCTTGGACCGGGCGCTTGATATGCGGCCTGTGTCATCTGACGTAACACATGCCTATGCTTTCCGATAAAACTTCAATTCTGATTATCGAGGACGAGCCATCGATTGCCGAGCTGATCGAATATACGATGGCGGAGGCCGGTTGGAACCCCGCGGTGGTGCACACCGCGGCTGATGGCTGGGACGCCATTCAGCGTCGCATGCCGCATCTGGTGTTGCTGGACTGGATGCTGCCGGACCAGAGCGGACTCAGGTTGTTGTCGCGTTTACGTGCGGAGCGGCAATTGCAGTCGATGCTGGTGATGATGCTGACGGCAAAAAGCATGGAAGAGGACAAGATATCCGGTTTGGATAATGGCGCTGACGACTATATGACCAAGCCGTTTTCGCCACGTGAACTGACTTCACGCGTCAAAGCGTTGTTGCGTCGCAAGAATCCGGACCAGATGCCGGGAGTCATGTCGGCCGGTAGAATTCAGCTTGATCCGGCGAGTTGTTCAGTGTCGTTGGATGAGCAGAAAATCGATATCGGTCATGCCGAATATCGCCTGCTAAAGTTTTTTATGGCAAATCCGGACCGTGTTTTTTCACGCAGCCAGTTGCTCGACAAAGTCTGGGGCGACCACGTTGTCATCGAAGAGCGTACAGTCGACGTCCATGTGTTGCGTCTGCGCAAGGCCCTGCGCGAAGCCGAACATTTGATCCGCACCGTGCGTAGTGTAGGCTACATGCTATCGACCAAATAGACGCTTTTGTGAAAAGTGCAGGCTCTTCTCTGAAGAATTACTTATGAATCCACAGATGTTGTTTTGGATACCGGCAGCAATACGGATGCTGCTGATTTTTGCCATCTCGGCCGTGGTATGGTTTTTTTTCGGAGCGATTCCCGGTTTGCTGCTGAGCTTGGCGACGATGGTCGCGATAGTTGTATTGCAGCTGCATTATCTATTCCGCTTAAGCGGCTGGCTGGACAATCCGCGTAGCGAAAAGCTGCCGGACGGATGGGGTGCATGGACTGACATTTTTTCGCGCTTGTATCGGCTGCGACGTGACGATGAAAAAAATCAGGCGGAGCTCTCCGAATGGCTGGCGCGTTTTCGTCAGGCCATGCATCTGCTGCCGGACGGTGTCGTCATCATGGACGATGTGCTGTTCCTGGAATGGTGCAATCCGGCCGCCGAGCGTCATCTGGGCCTGCAGCACGGCCGCGACAAGGGTATGCGCGTCACCAATTTGATTCGCAATCCGGACTTCATCGATTACATTATTCTCGGCCGTTATGACCAGCCGTTGATGTTGACATTGCGCGATCGCAAGCTGGTCGTACAAATTATTCCGTTTGAAAACCGCCGGCAAATTCTGGTGACGCATGATGCGACCGAGTCGGAACGCATCGATATGATGCGACGCGATTTTATCGCCAACGCATCGCATGAGCTACGCACGCCATTAACGGTGATTAACGGCTTTCTGGAGATTGCCCAGGCCCATCCGCATCTCGATCCAAAGGTGCGCGCCGGTCATCTGAAGATGATGACCGAACAGGGGCAGCGCATGCAAAACCTGATTGGCGACATGCTGACGCTGACGCGGCTGGAATCGATCGATTGCCCGATGCGTCCCGAGCGGGTGAATATCCAAGCCATGCTGAAGAATATTTTGCAAGAAGTTGAAGTCCTGTCGGCTGGTCAGCATAGTTTTTCCTTGCGCATAGAGGGCCCCGATATTAATGGAAGCCCCGAGGAATTGCGTAGTGCGTTCAATAATCTGGTTTCCAATGCGGTGCGGTATACCCCGGCTGGCGGAAAAATAGATTTACTTTGGCAAAACACCATAGCCGGTCCACAGCTGGTGGTACGCGACACCGGTATCGGCTTTAGTTCGGAGCATATTTCACGTCTGACCGAACGCTTCTACCGGGTCGATAAAAGCCGTTCCCGCGAAACGCAGGGAACCGGCCTGGGCCTTGCCATTGTCAAGCACGTCTTGCTGCGTCACGGGGGTTCGCTGGGGATCGAGTCGCGCCAGGAAAAAGGCAGTGTGTTCACCGCGCGGCTTCCCGCATCCATTGTGGCGGACTGCAAAGTTGAATCAAGCACTGTTTGAGATGTTGCTTGCACAACGCTTGCTATTGATTGCTTAGCCGGCTTTGCGAGCGTCGTGCCGGCTCTCGATCCGGTGGCCGACGGGGCAGCACCACATCGGCTACAATTCTGCAGTTCCCATTCTTCCCCTGAGCGCGCTGAACTGCCGGGCATCTGATGTAGAATCCCTCGCTCTCATCGCGTTTCTTATTCAATGAATCCAATCTCATCACTGCGTTGCCTGCGGTCAATACGTTCGCCGCTTGTTATTTTGCTTACCTTGTCTCTGGTCACCGCCTGTAAGACCATTGCGCCGCCGATTGTTGCGCCGGTGGCCCAGAAGGAGGCGCCTCGTCACATCAAAATTGGTTTGGCGCTGGGCGGCGGGGCTGCCCGTGGCTTTGCTCACATTGGCGTGATCAAGGCGTTGGAAGCGCAGGGTATCGTGCCCGATATTGTGGTGGGCACCAGCGCCGGCAGCGTCGTCGGCGCGTTGTATGCGGCAGGCAATAATGGTTTCGCGCTGCAAAAGATGGCGCTGAAAATGGATGAGACGGCATTCTCGGACTGGTCGATACCGTTGTTTGCGAAGGTGAGTGGTGTGCTGAAAGGCGTGGGTCTCCAGAACTACGTGAATCAGGCGGTCGGCAATGTGCCCATCGAGAAACTGAAAATGCCGTTTGGCGCGGTGGCGACCGATCTGAATTCCGGTCAGCCGATTCTGTTTCGTCGTGGCAATACCGGACTGGCGGTACGTGCATCGTCAGCGGTGCCGGGCGTATTTCAGGCTGTGAAAATAGGTAGTCATCAATATGTCGATGGCGGCCTGGTGGCGCCGGTACCGGTGCGCTATGCCAAGGAAATGGGGGCTGATTTCGTGATCGCCGTGAATATATCTGCCGCACCTGAGGCGCAGGCTGCATCCAGTTCGGTGGATGTACTGCTCCAGACCTTCGCCATCATGGGGCAAAGCATTAACATCAAAGACCTGAAAGAAGCCGATATCGTGATTCGTCCTAGTCTTGACGCGATGAAGGGTAACGATTTTAATGGGCGCAACACGGCGATTCTGGCCGGTGAGCAGGCGACGATGGCGGAGATGGCGCAAATCAAAAAGAAGTTGCAAGAGAAGCGCGAGGAATGATGCGCGCGCTGCCGAAGATGCAATCCGCAGCTTCGGCCGGGGTTTTCCAATAAAAAAGCCGCATGTTCCGCATGCGGCTTTTTGACAGGGGCTCGGTTACCGCTACTTACTGCTGAGGCGCCGTGAGGCTGTTAACCGTCGCCGGATCAAGATCGCTGATGCGGCGAGCACCATTGAAGCGATCTTTCCAATATGCGATGTCCATGCTTTCAACGCGTACCGAGGCACCTGTACGTGGTGCGTGGATGAACTTGTTGTTGCCTAAATAGATACCGACATGAGAGAAGCTGCGGCGCAAAGTGTTATAAAACACCAGATCTCCCGGCTTCAAGTCCTGCTGGTCGACTTTCTCGCCCTCACGGCTCAGTTCCGCTGAGGTGCGTGGCAATTCGATACCTAGCGCTTCCTTGAACACATAGCGAACCAGGCCGCTGCAATCAAGACCGGTTTGCGGTGAGCTGCCGCCATATTTGTAGTGGATGCCGATCAGGCCAATGGCACTTTGCGCCAGATCCGATGCGCGCTCGGTGAATTGCTCTGTGAATTGTTGAAATTGTTGAAATTTGCTGCGAGGAGGAGGGGGCGCATTATACAGATCGGTAATATCAGTTCCCCATGCCGGGCTGGCCAGCCAGCAACTGGCGAGCATGGCACACGTCAGCGCTAAGACATGAAAAAATGGGGAGGCTGCTTTGATCGTCATCGTAATTGGGGCTCGGGTCGATATGACCGCATGAATGTAAGTGAATAACCGTCCCTTGTCAAACCAGGGGCTTAATGCAAGGCGCATTACAAGATGGCAAATTCGGTGGAAAGTTCCAAAAAAAGCAAAAATTAGCTGAATTATTTATATCGATTCAAAAATGCATGTCGTATGTCAATACTTGTATGTCAATTCTTGCGCTAATCAATTTGGCAGGGATGTATATTCCTGCTTCACTCAAGTACAATAATTCCCCTTATCACAAGGAGCAATAATGAAATCGAAACAAGTGTTGACACTCGACGACGTAAAAAAAATCGCAAGCGCAGCGGAAGCGGAAGCCCTGGCGAATAAATGGGCGGTGACGATTACCATCGTTGATGACGGCGGCCACCTGCTGTGGTTGCAGCGTCTGGACGGTGCCGCACCGATTTCTGCGCATATCGCTCCGGCCAAGGCCAAAACTGCCGCGTTGGGTCAGCGCGAGTCAAAGATTTATGAAGATATGATCAACAATGGTCGCTTCTCTTTCATTACCGCCCCTAACCTGGAGGGTTTGCTCGAGGGTGGCGTGCCAATCGTGGTCAATGGCGAGTATCTCGGTGCGGTCGGCGTGTCTGGCGTCAAATCTTCGGAAGATGTGCAAATTGCCAGGGCTGGTATTGCCGCGTTATCTGCCTAACGTTCAGCGCGACGCTGGGCTGGCAATCGGTTGGCGCTGGCTAAGGCGACTAGCCTTGATTGGTAGAAAGCTGCGGGGGCTGGTTGTCGTGGCTCATGAACTGGGTTTTGTCGATGCCGCCTCTGAATTGGCCGATAACCAGTATTTCTTCAGAAAGACCCTGGTCAGAGCCAGATTGGATTGTCGGTAAGGTGGTTTTGCACTATAATCGCAGGGTTTAGCCCAATTTACTCCGCCGTAGCGCTTACCACTTCCATTTCGTCCCAAAAAGACTATTAATACCTCCAAATTCTTTTTCTTTGGGGGTTTCATAGCGGTCGTTTGGCGCAGCGCAGCGGCGGTAACAACATCAGGAGTTACCTTTGCCGCCATTTTTTTCTGGCCATGCTGTTCCGGCCATCCTCGCGCTAGCAGATGGGTCAATTTTTCAAGGTTTTTCGATTGGTGCTGTCGGCCATACGACCGGCGAAGTGGTATTCAATACCGCCATGACCGGTTACCAGGAAATTCTCACAGATCCCAGCTATAGCCGTCAAATTGTCACTCTGACTTATCCGCACATCGGCAATACCGGCGTTAATCCGGAAGATATCGAATCTTCCCGGGTGCACGCTGCAGGCCTGATCATTCGCGATCTGCCACGGCTGATTTCGAATTTCCGTTCCAGCCAAACGCTTGAGTCTTATCTGCAAGATGCGAATATCGTCGCTATTGCCGGTATCGACACGCGCAAACTGACACGCATTTTGCGTGAAAAAGGCGCGCAAAGCGGCGCCATCGTGACTGGCGAGGCAGATATTGCCGCCGCCACCGCCAAGGCGCTGGATCTGGCGCGCAGCTTCCCGGGATTGGCGGGTATGGATTTGGCTAAAGTAGTCTCCACTACCAAGGCGTATAGCTGGAGCGAGACGGAATGGCGTCTGGGCCGAGGCTACGATCAGCAAATTACCCCTAAGTACCATGTGGTCGCGTTTGACTATGGTGTCAAGTTCAATATCCTGCGCATGTTGGCCGAGCGTGGCTGCAAAATCACCGTCTTGCCAGCGCAAGCGACAGCTGCCGAAGCTTTGGCGCTGAATCCGGACGGAATATTCCTGTCGAACGGCCCTGGCGATCCAGAACCGTGCGATTACGCGATTGCTGCTACCAAAGAATTGATCGAACGCGGTATTCCTACTTTTGGTATTTGTCTCGGACATCAAATCATGGCGCTGGCATCTGGTGCCAAGACCCTGAAGATGAGTTTCGGCCATCACGGCGCGAACCATCCGGTGCAGGATCTCGATACCAAACAAGTCATGATCACATCGCAGAATCACGGTTTTGCGGTTGATTCGGCAACCTTGCCGGCCAACTGCCGCGTGACACATGTCTCGCTGTTCGATGGTTCATTGCAAGGTTTTGCCCGTACCGATAAGCCGGCGTTTTGCTTCCAGGGGCATCCGGAAGCATCGCCCGGCCCGAATGATATCGCCCCTTTGTTTGATCGCTTTATTCAACTTATGAGTCATGCGATGCTGGAGAAAAATAAAAATGCCTAAGCGTACCGACATTAAAAGCATCCTGATCATAGGCGCTGGTCCGATCATCATCGGCCAGGCCTGCGAGTTCGATTATTCCGGCGCACAAGCTTGCAAGGCATTGCGTGAAGAGGGCTACAAAGTCATTCTGGTCAACAGCAATCCGGCGACCATCATGACCGATCCGGAGATGGCCGATGTGACCTACATCGAGCCGATTACCTGGCAAGTGGTGGAGCGCATCATCGCCAAGGAAAAGCCGGATGCGATTCTGCCGACCATGGGTGGCCAGACTGCCCTGAATTGCGCACTTGATTTGCATCACCACGGCATCCTGACCAAGTACAACGTTGAATTGATCGGCGCGTCGCCAGAAGCAATCGACAAGGCGGAAGACCGTTCCAAATTCAAGGCTGCGATGACCAAGATTGGTCTTGGCTCGGCGCGTTCCGGCGTTGCACACACCTTGGATGAGTCGTGGGCTGTGCAAAAAGAACTCGGCTTCCCGGTCATCATTCGCCCATCGTTTACGATGGGCGGCACCGGTGGCGGCATTGCTTACAACGCTGAAGAATTCGAAGCGATTTGCAAGCGCGGTCTGGAAGCGTCGCCAACCAAAGAACTGCTGATTGAAGAATCGCTGATCGGTTGGAAAGAGTACGAGATGGAAGTCGTGCGCGACAAAACGGACAACTGCATCATCGTCTGCTCGATCGAAAATCTGGATCCGATGGGCGTGCATACCGGTGACTCGATCACGGTTGCGCCCGCACAGACGCTGACCGACAAAGAATATCAAATCATGCGCAACGCCTCGCTGGCGGTATTGCGCGAGATTGGTGTCGATACCGGCGGCTCCAACGTGCAGTTTTCAGTCAATCCGGCTGATGGCCGCATGATCGTCATCGAAATGAATCCACGCGTTTCGCGTTCGTCCGCTCTGGCATCGAAAGCAACCGGTTTTCCGATTGCCAAGATCGCGGCAAAACTTGCGGTCGGTTTTACGCTGGACGAGCTGCGCAATGAAATCACCGGCGGTGCAACACCTGCATCGTTTGAGCCGTCGATCGATTACGTGGTGACCAAGATTCCTCGTTTCGCATTCGAAAAATTCCCTGCCGCCGACGATCATCTGACCACGCAAATGAAGTCGGTTGGCGAAGTGATGGCGATTGGCCGCACCTTCCAGGAGTCGTTCCAAAAAGCCTTGCGCGGACTTGAAGTCGGCGTCGATGGCATGAATGAAAAAACCCAGGATCGCGAAGTTATCGAAGAAGAGCTCGGGGAGCCTGGCCCGGATCGCATCTGGTATGTCGGTGATGCTTTCGCGCAAGGTTTCACGCTGGAAGAAGTGCACCAACTGACGCATATCGATCCATGGTTCCTGTCCCAAATCAAGGAAATTGTCGATACGGAATTGTGGCTGGAAGCGACGCAAACACTGGATGGGCTGGATCGCGATACGCTGTTCAAGCTGAAGCAGCAGGGATTTGCCGATCGCCGCCTGGCCAAGTTGCTGAAAGTCACTGATACAGCAGTCCGTGCCAAGCGCCACGCGCTGAATATCCGCCCGGTCTACAAGCGGGTCGATACCTGCGCAGGTGAATTCTCGACGAATACGGCTTACATGTATTCGACCTACGAGGAAGAGTGCGAATCGAATCCAACCGACAAAAAGAAAATCATGGTGCTCGGCGGCGGCCCAAATCGTATCGGCCAGGGTATCGAATTCGACTACTGCTGCGTTCACGCGGCACTCGCGCTGCGCGAAGACGGTTACGAGACCATCATGGTCAACTGTAATCCGGAAACCGTATCGACCGATTACGACACTTCTGACCGTTTGTACTTTGAGTCGCTGACGCTGGAAGATGTGCTGGAAATCGTCGACAAGGAAAAGCCATACGGCGTGATCGTTCAATACGGCGGTCAGACGCCGTTGAAGCTGGCGCTGGATCTGGAAGCGAACGGCGTGCCTATCGTAGGTACCTCGCCAGACATGATCGATGCTGCGGAAGATCGTGAACGTTTCCAAAAACTGTTGCAAGATCTGAATCTGCGTCAACCGCCAAACCGGACTGCGCGTACCGAAGCAGACGCGCTGCGTCTGGCGCAGGAAATCGGTTATCCGCTGGTGGTTCGTCCGTCGTATGTGCTCGGTGGCCGCGCTATGGAAATCGTCCACGAACAACGTGATCTTGAGCGCTACATGCGTGAAGCGGTCAAGGTGTCGCACGATTCGCCGGTGTTACTGGATCGCTTCCTGAATGATGCGATTGAAGTCGATGTGGATTGTTTATCCGACGGCGAGCGCACCTTCATTGGCGGCGTCATGGAGCATATCGAGCAAGCTGGTGTCCATTCGGGTGACTCCGCTTGTTCGTTGCCGCCATATTCGTTGGCGCAGGAAACCATTGACGAGTTGAAGCGTCAGACTGCGTTGATGGCCAAGGGCCTGAATGTGGTCGGCCTGATGAACGTGCAGTTTGCGATTCAACAGGTCGAGGGCAAGGATGTGGTGTATGTGCTGGAAGTGAATCCACGTGCATCGCGTACGGTGCCATTCGTTTCGAAGGCAACCGGTTTGCAATTGGCCAAGATCGCAGCACGCTGCATGGTAGGTCAATCGCTGGATAGCCAGGGGATCAAGGAAGAGGTCGTGCCGAAGTATTTCAGCGTCAAGGAAGCGGTGTTTCCGTTCGTTAAGTTCCCGGGTGTGGATACCATTCTCGGACCGGAAATGAAATCAACCGGTGAAGTGATGGGCGTCGGCAAAACTTTCGGTGAAGCGTTCGTTAAATCGCAACTTGGTGCCGGTATCAAGCTGCCGACTTCGGGCCAGGTGTTCCTGAGTGTCAAAGCCAGCGACAAGCCACGCGCGGTCAAGGTTGCCAGGGATCTGGTGGCGATAGGCTTCTCGGTAGTGGCGACCAAGGGCACGGCTGCCGCGATCCATGCTGCCGGGATTCCGGTGAAAACCGTCAACAAGGTGGTTGAAGGCCGTCCGCACGTCGTCGATATGATCAAGAACAATGAAATTGCATTGGTGATCAATACCGTCGAAGAAAAGCGTAGTGCAATTGTCGATTCGCGTGCAATCAGGACTTCGGCGTTGCAGGCGCGGGCGACTACCTACACTACGATTGCAGGTGCTGAAGCTGCGGTTGAGGGGATGCGTCATCTGGACGAGTTGCATGTCTACGATTTACAAGGCTTGCATAAAACCTTACACTGACCGATACCTGCAATTCATCGCCATAGACGTCCCAGCGGAGGTCACAGACAGTGCCGAAATCCGGTTCCGTTTGTGGCCTCCGCGGCCTTTTATTGTGTCGTGGCAAAGACTTCTGGTGAAAGTGTTCTGGCAGATCCATGCCAGCGAAAAATGTAGCAACCAAGGTTAGTGAAATAACGCCAGTGAATTCAGCCGGGAGAGTGGCAACCGTCATGGTGCACATGCCCGGTAATTCGCCGAATTGACAAACTGTATTTAGATTTTGAATAATATTCCTATGAGCTCAGTACCTCTTACCAAGTTTGGCGCCGAATTGTTGAAAGACGAACTGGTACGCCTGAAAACCAAAGAACGCCCATCCGTTATCAATGCGATTGCAGAGGCACGTGCGCACGGCGATCTGTCGGAAAATGCTGATTACGACGCAGCTAAGGAACGCCAGGGTTTTATTGAGGGTCGCATTGCAGATCTGGAAGGCAAGCTGGGAGCGGCGCAAATTATCGATCCGACTGCGCTGGATGCTGATGGTCGCGTGGTGTTTGCCGCTACCGTTGACCTGGAAGATCTGGAGACGGGTGAGAAGGTCACTTATCAAATCGTCGGCATGGACGAAGCCGATATCAAGCTCTCAAAAGTCTCGGTAACATCGCCGATTGCGCGTGCGCTGATTGGTAAAAGCGCCGGTGAAGTGGTGGGTGTGCAGGCGCCGTCCGGCATCCGCGAGTACGAGATTCTTGAAGTACGTTATATCTAAGAACCTGGCCGATCATCTCTTGCTGACCGAGTCCGTACCGACCTCCGTAAATGGGTTCGTGCGTTGCAGCATGTAGCCCGTGGCCGCGCTGATAACTAAGTCAGTTTTGGCTGGGGCGACAAGATTCAGGCAGCTTGTAACTTCCAATTGAAATTCGCTCAACAATTCCCGTTTCAGGAGTCACGATGATAGTAGTGCGTGCAAGATTGTTGATTGCCACCTTGTGGGTAGGTAGTTTGTGGACTCTTGGTTATCTGGTTGCGCCGACCTTGTTTGCAACTTTGCCTGATCGGATCCTGGCAGGAACGATTGCCGGAAGTCTATTCAGGGTAGAGGCCTGGCTGGCGCTTGCCTGCGGCTTGTTGCTGACGCTGCTGTTTGGCTTTCGCACAGCCGACGACAATGCGCCGTTACGCAAGACTTTGTTGCGGCTGACACTGGTGATGCTGCTATGTACGCTGATCGGTTATTTTGGTATCCAGCCGATCATGGCGTCGTTACGCGAGGCAGCGGGGGCAGGCGGTGTGATGAGTTCCGCTGTAAAGACCCAATTCGGGATATTGCATGGTGTTGCTAGCGGGATTTACCTGATTCAGAGCCTGTTGGGCGTTGGCCTGATTTTGAAGTTGCGCACACTGCGCTAGCGCAGCGCAATGGATGTAACGGCAGGGGAGTAGGCCATTAGCGGCCTTTACACTAGCTACTTCGCGTAAAATGCGCATACTCCCCTGATGCCATAAGTACGGTGCGCCTGATGCAGATTTATTGGCCTAGTGCAGATTTCTTGTGGCTCTTCTGACGTGGTTTTGAACGCTTGATGTTACCGCCGGCGGTTACGCGTTCATTGCCTTTCACCATCACCTTGGTAACCGATGGCCGTTTGGTGCCACTTGGACTTGGTTTGACGATGGTTACTTCACGCATACCTTTGCCGCGTGTTTCAGTGCGTGCCTTGGCAGCGTCTTTTTGCGGACGATACAGTATCAGGAGTTTACCGATGTGTTGTACCGGCGCGGCACCGAGTTTGTCGCAAATGGTTTCGTAGATTGCAATCCGCGCTTCGCGATCGTCGCCAAATACGCGCACTTTGATCAGTCCATGAGAATTCAGGCTGTTATCAATTTCCTTTAGCAGCGACGGCTTTAAGCCTTCTTCGCTGATCAGGACCACTGGACTAAGTGCGTGGGCTTCGGAGCGGAGTTCGCTGCGCTCGGCGGGTGTGAGTTTCAACATAAATAAAAAATTCCTTAAAAACGGTATTCTACGCGAATGGCAAAGAAGAAATTAAACAAAAACTGGCTGCACGATCACATTAATGACCCATATGTGAAGCAGGCACAGAAAGATGGCTATCGCGCTCGCGCTGCTTACAAGCTGAAAGAAATCGACGAAGTTGACAAGCTGATTAAACCAGGCCAGATTATTGTCGACCTCGGATCGACGCCCGGAAGCTGGTCGCAATACGCGCGCAACAAGTTGGCCGGACAAGAAGGTGGCGGCATTCACGGCATGATTATTGGCCTGGATATATTGCCGATGGAGCCGATTGCCGACGTGCATTTCATTCAGGGTGATTTTCGCGAGCAGGAAAGTTTGTCTCAGCTCGAGCGTCTTTTGGCCGGTCGCAAGGTGGATCTGGTGTTGTCTGACATGGCGCCGAATCTCTCGGGTATTGCGATTGCCGATGCGGCACGCGTTGAGGAAATTATTGATTTGGCAATTGAGTTTGCGCAAAATCATATGAAACCATCCGGCGTATTATTAGCCAAATGCTTCAATGGCAGGGGCTATAACGAGGTGTTGAGCAAGTTTCGGCTGGCATTTGAGGCCGTGGCCTCCAGAAAACCGAAAGCCAGCCGTGATAAATCGTCGGAAATATTTTTATTGGGACGGAATTTAAAGAATTCGCAATAAATTTGGGTGTTAATAAAGTTATTGTGAATTTATCCTTGATTTTTCACGGGTGTGGCCGCATCTCCAACCTAGTAACCACTGGTTATTCCGAGTAAAATCGAGGTTCCACCCGAAAGCAACAAAGCAATAGTGCAGGGCTACACCGAAGCACCACGTATACCGGCGCGTAGCGCGCCCAAGGAGTTCTAGTGAACAACATGTTTTCCAAAGCCGCCATCTGGGTGGTCATTGCCCTGGTGCTTTTCACCGTATTTAAACAGTTCGATACTAAAGGACTGGCCACCGGTGCGGCACCGATTGCGTATTCGGACTTCATTAGCGAGGTCAAAGCCGGGCACATCGCTGATGCGGTTATTGAGGATCGTAGTATTATTGCTAACACTTCGGATGGTAAAAAAGTCAAGACTACTGCCACCTTCCTGGATCGTGGCCTAGTCGGCGACCTGCTGAACAACGGCGTCAAATTCGACGTCAAGCAACCGGAAGAACCATCGTTCCTGTCGCAGGTATTTATTTCCTGGTTCCCGATGATTTTGTTGCTAGGTGTCTGGATATTCTTCATGCGTCAAATGCAGGGTGGCGGCAAGGGTGGCGCTTTCTCGTTCGGCAAGTCAAAAGCACGGATGATGGATGAAACCACAAACACCGTGACTTTTGCCGACGTCGCCGGCTGCGATGAGGCTAAGGACGAAGTGTCGGAAATCGTCGATTTCCTGCGTGATCCGACCAGGTTTCAAAAATTGGGCGGCCGTATTCCGCACGGGGTGTTGATGGTGGGCCCTCCGGGTACCGGTAAAACATTGTTGGCGCGTGCGATTGCAGGTGAAGCCAAGGTGCCGTTCTTTACCATTTCCGGTTCCGATTTTGTTGAAATGTTTGTTGGTGTCGGCGCATCACGCGTGCGCGACATGTTCGAAAATGCCAAGAAGCACTCTCCTTGCATTATCTTTATCGATGAAATCGATGCGGTCGGTCGTCACCGTGGTGCCGGTATGGGCGGCGGTAATGATGAACGTGAGCAGACGTTGAATCAACTGCTGGTTGAGATGGATGGCTTCGAGGCGAACTCTGGCGTCATCGTGATTGCTGCTACCAATCGTGCTGATGTGCTCGATAAGGCGCTGTTGCGTCCAGGTCGTTTCGACCGCCAGGTAGTGGTCGGCTTGCCGGATATTCGTGGTCGCGAGCAAATCCTGAATGTGCATATGCGCAAGGTGCCTATTTCAACCGACGTCAAGGCAGATATCCTGGCGCGCGGCACACCTGGCTTCTCGGGTGCGGACTTGGCCAATCTGGTCAACGAAGCTGCATTGTTTGCGGCGCGTCGTACCAAACGTCTGGTAGAGATGCAGGATTTTGAGGATGCCAAGGATAAGATTGTCATGGGTCCGGAACGCAAGTCTGCGGTGATGCGTGAAGAAGAACGTCGCAATACCGCTTACCATGAGTCGGGCCACGCCGTGGTCGCCAAGTTGCTGCCAAAAGCTGATCCAGTCCATAAAGTCACCATCATGCCACGTGGATTTGCGCTCGGGTTGACCTGGCAGTTGCCGGAGCATGATCGTGTCAATATGTACAAAGACAAGATGCTGGAAGAGATCGCGATCCTGTTTGGTGGTCGCATTTCTGAAGAGATTTTCATGCATCAGATGTCGACTGGCGCGTCCAACGACTTTGAGCGTGCCACCAAGCTGGCGCGTGCGATGGTGACGCGTTACGGCATGTCTGAAACGCTCGGTACCATGGTGTACGAGGATACCGAGCAGGATGCTTACTTTGGCCGTATGGCTTCCAAGACCGTCTCGGAAGCGACTCAGCAAAAAGTTGACGCGGAAATCCGCAGCATTCTGGATCAGCAATATGCGTTGTCACGTAGATTGCTGGAAGAAAATCGCGAAAAGGTTGAGGCTATGGCTAAAGCGTTGCTGGACTGGGAAACCATTGATGCCGATCAGATTAACGACATCATGGATGGACTCGAGCCACGTTTGCCGAAATACGGTGTTCCGGCCAAGAAAGCGCCAACAGATAATTCTTCCGGTGGCGTTTCTCCAACTGCGACCGCGCCGGCCTGATCGTTCGGCTGGCGAAAGATGACGTAATCAAATTAAGGGTGAGGAGCAATCCTCGCCCTTTTTCTTTATCCAGATAAAAGATGCAACAATATTTTCAATGTGGCCGCTACCGCCTGCCAGTGAATACGCCTAATGCGCGACCGTTGGTAATGGGGATACTCAACATCACGCCAGACTCATTTTCCGACGGCGGACGATTTTATTCGCTTGAATTTGCTTTGTCTCATGCGGAGCAGATGATCGCGGATGGCGTGGACATTATCGATATTGGTGGAGAGTCAAGTCGCCCTGGTAGTCCGGCTTTGTCACTTTCGGAGGAGCTGGATCGGGTGATGCCGGTGATCTATGCACTGCGCGATTGCGGCAAGCCGTTATCGATCGATACCTATAAGTCAGTGGTCATGCGCGAGGCGATTGCCGCCGGTGCCGATTTAATCAATGACATCAATGGCTTTCGGGCAGAAGGTGCGCTGGAAGCGGTCAAGGATAGTGATTGCGGATTGTGTGTTATGCATATGCAAGGCCAGCCCGAAAGCATGCAGGAACAGCCTGAGTACGACGATGTGCTGAGCCAGGTAAGCACATTTTTGCACGAACGTATCGCTGTCATGGAGCAGTGCGGTATTCACCGCGAACGCATTAGCATTGATCCTGGTTTTGGCTTTGGCAAGACTCTGGCGCATAATCTGGTCTTGTTAAAAAGTATCGGAAAGTTACAGCAATTGATGGATCTGCCGTTGTTGGCCGGAATATCGCGCAAAACCATGATCGGTGATTTGACCGGCAAGCCAATTGAGCGACGGTTGGCTGGTAGCGTGGCGGCGGCGCTGGTTGCTGTGGCTCAGGGGGCTAAGATTGTGCGCGTGCACGACGTTGCGGAAACAGTCGACGCACTTGCGATTTGGCGAGCTGGTCAGACTACAAATTAAGAGTCCGTTGCAAAATCAATCTAACGTTGCCGTGTCTTCCTACCGTATTACGCGTACTGTCTGCATCGGCACGGCTAGCCAGAATAATTTTGCAACCTCTAAAGTGGCGGTTCTGCCGGAAACAATAAGAATTAGTTGAACGAAAAAATTAGGACAATAAATGACTCGAAAATATTTTGGTACTGATGGTATCCGTGGTCGCGTGGGTGTCGCTCCGATTACGCCGGATTTTGTCATGAGACTGGGCTATGCCGCCGGCAAAGTGCTGGCGCAATCGGAGTCTGCGACGGTCAAGCCGACTGTACTCATCGGTAAAGATACGCGGGTCTCGGGGTATATGCTGGAAGCCGCTCTGGAGGCGGGATTTGCTGCTGCCGGCGTCGACGTGATGCTGGCGGGGCCGATGCCGACACCGGCGATCGCCTACCTGACACGGGCGCTGCGCCTATCCGCAGGGGTTGTGATTTCCGCTTCGCATAATCCGTTTGATGACAACGGGATCAAGTTTTTTTCGGCACATGGGAATAAGCTGGACGATAGTGTCGAAGCTGCAATTGAAGCGGCGCTGGATCAGCCCATGAATTGCGTAACGTCGGACAAGCTGGGCAAGGCAACACGTCTGGATGATGCGTCTGGCCGTTATATAGAATTTTGTAAAAGCACGTTCCCGAATGACCTTGATTTGCGCGGGATGACCATTGTTGTCGATACGGCGCACGGGGCTGCTTATCATATTGCATCGCATGTTTTTCATGAGTTGGGTGCCGAGGTAATCGCTATCGGCAATCAACCGAATGGCTTTAATATCAATGCCGGTTATGGCGCTACTGCACCTGAGGCACTCGCGCTTGCGGTATGTGCGAACCGTGCGGACATTGGCATTGCGCTGGACGGTGATGCTGATCGATTGATCATGGTCGATGCTACCGGACGCATCTACAACGGCGATGAGCTGCTGTATGTGATGGTCAAGGACAGGCTAAAAACCGGTGCGGTTAAAGGTGCAGTCGGCACCTTGATGACCAACATGGCGTTAGAGGTGGCGTTCAAGCAAATGGGCATCGAGTTTGCCCGCGCCAAGGTCGGCGACCGTTACGTGCTGGAGCAGATGAATGAGCGTGGCTGGATACTTGGCGGGGAAGGTTCCGGCCACTTGCTTTGCCTTGATAAGCATACGACCGGTGATGGTATCGTGTCAGCGCTGCAGGTCCTGTCTGCATTAAGCCGTAGCGGCCAGTCCCTGGCAGAAATAACTGCAGACATCAGCCTGTATCCACAAACCTTGATCAATTTGAAGGTTGCCGCCGGCTTCGACTGGCAACAGCAATCGGCAGTCGTGGCTGAGAAGGCTGCGGTTGAGGCAGAGCTTGGTGAAGACGGGCGAGTATTGATTCGCGCTTCCGGCACCGAGCCATTGATACGCGTCATGGTTGAAGCCAAGACAGCTGATCTGGCCCAGACCATGGCGCGCCGCATAGCGGATAAAGTCGTTGTTTGAATATTAGTTGATTCACTCCGATTACCCTTATCAACTTTCAGACCATAGATGTCAAAACATCAAACTCATATTCTGATTGTCGAAGACGAGCCCGGTATTGCCGAGCTCTTGCGGTTCACGCTCGATGATGCGGGTTTTTCCTGTGAAATTGCCTACAGCGCCAGTGAGGCGCGCGAGGCGCTTGCCACGATGTTGCCCCAGGTAGTTTTGCTTGACTGGATGCTGCCCGATACTTCCGGATTGTCGTTGCTGCAAGAGTGGCGTGGCCAGTCACGGACGGCCACTTTGCCGGTCATCATGCTGACGGCGAAGGGCATGGACGAAGATAAGGTCCGGGGCTTGAATGAAGGTGCGGATGATTACGTTACCAAGCCGTTCTCTCCCAAGGAACTGGTGGCGCGGATTCAGGCGCTGTTGCGTCGTAAGGTGCCTGAGCTCGGTTACAGTGCATTGAAGTATGGCGCTATTAGTATCGACACTGACCGTTATCAGGTCTCTGTTGAGAATCAGGCGATCGAACTGGATCAGGCGGAGTTCAAGTTGCTGCGCTTCCTGATCGCCCATCCGGAGCGCATATTTTCGCGCGCACAATTGCTCGACAAAGTGTGGGGAGATCACACTTTCATTGAAGAGCGTACTGTCGATGTCCACATTATGCGCCTGCGCAAATCGCTAGGATCGGCAGCGGATTACGTGAAAACCATACGTGGCGTCGGCTACAAAATTACATCAGAACCGGTCTCATGAGGTGCCGATGAATATTCACCAACGGGCGAGCCGTACAGCCAGTACGTTTTGGGTGCCGGCGTTATTGTGGTTCGCTCTGTTGTGTCTGGTGATGCTGGCGGTCGGCGCTTATTACGGCCACATAGCTGGTCTGAGTTGTTTCGGATTATCGTTGGTGGTCCTGTTATTTTTGCAAATGTGGTCGCTCTACCGTATTGAGCAGTGGCTGGACCGGCCGGCCGGTACGCCGCGCCCCAAGACCTGGGGATTGTGGGCGCATGCGGCGACCCGGCTGGAAGATATTCGGCGCGAGGATGAGCGTTCGCGGGTCGATATGGCGGAGTGGTTGGCGCGCTTTCGACAGGCTATGAGTCTGCTTCCGGATGGCGTTGTGATTGTTGATGGCGTCATGCATCTGGAGTGGTGCAATCCCGCCGCGGAAAGGCATTTGGGACTTGATCTGCTGCGTGATGAGGGACGCCTTTTGACTAACCTGATTCGCGCGCCCGAGTTTGTCGACTACATGTTGTCAGGCCGTTTCGAGCAGCCGCTGCCGTTTGTACATCATCATCGAAAAATACAATTGCAATTAATTTCTTTCGAGAATCGACGGCAAATTCTAGTCACCCATGACGTCACTCAAGCTGAAAAGCTCGACACTTTGCGCCGTGATTTTATCGCGAATGCCTCTCATGAATTGCGTACGCCATTGACTGTTATCAACGGGTTTTTGGAGCACGCTTTATCCAGTGAGATGGATCAGAAGACGCGTCAGCGGCAACTCAATTTGATGGTCGAGCAAGGTCAGCGCATGCAGCGTCTGGTGGCAGATATGCTGACCTTGACCAGACTCGAATCCTTGGCCCAGCAGCCGTCCAGCGAGACAGTACGAATTGTGCCGATGCTAAATCACATCTTGGAGCAGGCACGCGCTTTATCTGGCGGGAAACATCGGATTGCGCTGGAAGCGCAGGAGGTTGATCTAAAAGGTAATCGCGATGAGTTGGAGAGCGCTTTCACTAATTTATTAACTAACGCGGTGCGGTATACGCCTGACGGCGGATCAATCCAGATTATCTGGAAGTTGCTTGGCGATGGAGCGGGACTGACAGTGCGGGATAATGGAATCGGGATTGCGCCGGAGCATTTGAATCGCCTGACTGAACGCTTTTATCGCGTTGATAAAACCCGTTCGCGGGTGACTCAGGGAACCGGTCTTGGCCTGGCAATCGTTAAGCATGTTTTGCTGCGGCATCGGGGTCATTTGGTGATTACTTCGGAGCCCGGCAAGGGCAGTTGTTTCAGTGCTGTTTTTGAGCGTTCGCAGTTGGTCTTGTCCGAAGATTGACGGCAAGTTTTTAATGGAAATTTACTTAAACATATTGACCGAAATGATGTTGCCGGGTATGATTCTGTTCTTCGGAGTGTAGCGCAGCCCGGTAGCGCACCTGGTTTGGGACCAGGGGGTCCAAGGTTCGAATCCTTGTACTCCGACCAATATTAAAGCGGGCTGTCTTAGGACAGCCCGCTTTTCATTTGTGCAGAATAAAAAGTTATATCCGAGATCGAAATTTTTATCGAAATCGCCTTGGAAAATCGCATTGAATTAAGTGAAATTGCAGTCGCAATAAGTTGCAAAGACAGTCGGTTAATCCGGCCGTAGCTCAACTGGATAGAGCATTCGGCTTCTACCCGAAATGTTGGGGGTTCGATTCCCTCCGGCCGGACCAGTTTCAGTCTTCGCAATGTCTGTGTTTTTTGTGATTATTTTCATTCTGATTTTAAGATTTTGCTTTTTGTTTTGATGCCTGCAATAAAATTGCCATAATTGCAGAATTGTTTTGCCAGCTACGACACTTACGTGTATTATGCTGGTCTTCGGAGTGTAGCGCAGCCCGGTAGCGCACCTGGTTTGGGACCAGGGGGTCCAAGGTTCGAATCCTTGTACTCCGACCATATTGAATAAAAAAGGCCCGTCTTTGACGGGCCTTTTTTATTTGTGCGCCCGGCAGGGCGTGCTTACTTGGAGGTGGAAGTCCTCTACTCGCCCGACAAGGGGAAGAGTTAGCTGAAGGCAAGGGTGTCGCGGGCGACTGCGAATCTGGAGGAAGCCGAAGGCAAAGCGCTGGCCTGACGAACAGGAAGCGGATATGAGGCGGCGTAGCCGGGTGAGATGTCAAATATCATCAAAGCCCGATACTTGTCCGGAAGGCTATGACGTAGATCCGACAGGCATAAGCGTGAAGGTAGGTGCGCAATACCCGGGGAGATCTGCATGCGTGCCTAGTGCTACCGACATCGAGAGGTGTTGGGATGCGTATGCAGAAGTCAGCAGAGGGCATAGTAGGTCGAGGACGAGGCGGCGAGCCGGAGAGAGCCATGACTGAAGGCCTGAACATTGAACAACGCGATTAGGACATCCGACCTCGATGCAAATCGATGACGCAACAAGGCAGGCAACTGCGCCCGACACGGAGAGAGACGAACGGATTTCGTCGATGGCCGGGTCGGGTGCCGAGGTTGGCACGGCGGCGGATGGGCAAACGAAAGCGGAAGGACTGCGGCAGATGGACGTCGTGGTCGAACGTCACAACCTGTGGCGAGCGTATGAGCGGGTCATGCAGAACAAGGGTGCAGCGGGAGTCGATGGACTCACTGTGTTCGAATTCAAGGCGTGGCTGCAACAGCACTGGCCAAGCGTCAAGACAGCGCTACTGGCAGGCAACTATATACCGGCGGCGATCCGCAAAGTGGAGATACCCAAGCCCAACGGCGGGGTACGCACACTGGGCATCCCGACGGTGTTGGATCGCCTGATCCAGCAAGCGCTGTTGCAAGTCCTGCAACCAGAGTTCGAACCTGAATTCTCCGAACATAGCTATGGGTTCCGACCGGGCCGCAATGCATGGCAAGCGGTGCAACGAGCGCAAGGTTATATCAAGGAAGGCCGCCGCTGGGTGGTCGACCTCGACTTGGAGAAATTCTTCGACCGGGTGAACCACGACATTCTGATGTCGCGGATAGCCAGGAAAGTCAAAGATGAACGGGTATTGAAACTGATCCGTCGTTATCTGGAAGCGGGCATGATGTCGGCAGGGATCGTCAGCGCGAGGACGGAAGGTACGCCGCAGGGCGGCCCGCTGTCACCGTTGTTGTCGAACATCCTGCTGACGGACTTGGACCGCGAACTGGAGCGGCGGGAACACCGGTTCTGCCGTTACGCCGATGACTGCAACATTTACGTCAAAAGCGAAGCGGCAGGACGGCATGCGATGGCTGCGATTACCGGCTATCTGGAGAAGAAATTAAAACTTCAGGTCAACCGGGACAAGAGCGCCGTCGCACGGCCCTGGCAGCGGAAGTTTCTAGGTTACAGCGTCACTTGGCATAAGCAAGTCCGTCTTAAAATCGCCGATAGCAGTCTGAAGCGATTGAAAGACAGGGTGCGTGAAATCGTGGTCGGGAACGCCTCGCGCAATCTCGGCGAAACGATCGCAGCGCTCAACCCGGTGCTGCGTGGCTGGACATCGTACTTCCGCCTGACAGAGGTAAAAGGTGTGTTGGAGGAATTGGACGGATGGATTCGGCGCAAACTGCGCTGCCTGCTATGGCGGCAATGGAAGCGACCGTCCACCCGTAACAAGAAGCTGCAAGCCCAAGGTTTGGATAAGACGCGCGCATGGAAGTCGGCAAGCAACGGACGCGGCCACTGGTGGAACGCCGGAGCGAGTCATATGAACGCGGCGTATCCTAAACGCTTCTTTGATGTATTAGGGTTGGTTTCGCTGCTGGACACCCAGCGGCGCTTCCAGCGTGTTGAATGAACCGCCGTATGCGGAACCGCATGTACGGTGGTGTGAGAAGGCGACGGGGGTAATCCCGTCCCTTACTCGATTTACGGCGAAATAAAGATTAAAGAAGCCGCATAAAAATGAAGATTTAAGGATCGCCATCAACAGTAGCATTTCGCGATATTCAGTCGCACTAATTCAAACCAAATAATCTCCATCCTGCAGTCCCGCATAGCATACAGAAGGCTTTATGCGCGCTGCAATCGCAAACCATGACGAGGGTTGTCGGGGATCGCGTTAGGCCCTGCCAAATTGAAATGGCCGCGCAATTTTCATACAGAAAATTGCGCGGCCATTTTTTTATTGCAATTGCTTGCTATGGGGATTTCTTAGCGACCACGGCCACCGGAGCGGTGTGGAGTAGCAGGCCGAGCCTGCGAGTTATTGCCGCCTCCTCCGCCATGACTTCTGGCTGGAGCAGTGCCTGGCTTGGCGCCGGCTGCGGGCGCTTTGCCTGCTGTGCGCTGACCTTGTGAGCGACCGCCGCCGCCACCACGATTGCCACCGCCGCCGCTACGCAGTTGAATCGGTTGCGCACGCGCATGCGGGTCTGGTTCAAAGCCGGCGATGATCTCTTTCGGCAATTCACGCTTGATCAGTTTTTCGATGTCTTTCAACATCTGATGTTCATCGACGCAGACTAGCGATACCGCTTCGCCGGTGGCGCCGGCACGGCCGGTGCGGCCGATACGATGGACGTAGTCTTCAGGGACATTCGGCAGATCATAGTTAACCACGTGTGGCAGTTGATCGATGTCGATGCCGCGCGCTGCGATGTCGGTGGCGACCAGTACCTGCAAACTGCCGTCTTTAAATTCAGCCAGCGCTTTGGTACGTGCCGACTGGCTTTTGTTGCCATGAATCGCCATGCCGCTGATGCCGTCTTTTTCAAGTTGTTCGACCAGCTTGTTTGCGCCGTGTTTGGTGCGGGTAAACACCAATACTTGCGGCCATTCATGCGTCTTGATCAGATGTGCCAATAAGGGGTGTTTGCGATCGCGGTCAACCGGATGAATTCTTTGCTGAATGACTTCAACGGTCGAATTACGACGCGCGACTTCGATCATCGCCGGTGAGTTCAGCAAATTATCTGCCAGTATTTTGATGTCGTCCGAGAATGTGGCGGAGAACAGCAGGTTCTGGCGTTTCTTCGGCAACACTGCCAGAATTTTCTTGATGTCGCGGATAAAACCCATGTCCAGCATGCGGTCCGCTTCGTCTAGAATCAAAATCTCGACATGCTTCAGATTGACCGTGCCCTGTTGCATGTGGTCCAGCAAACGACCTGGTGTGCACACGAGAATATCGACACCGTGTTTCAATAATTTAATTTGCGGATTGATGCCGACGCCGCCAAAAATAACGGCCGATGTCAGCGGCAAATACTTGCCGTACAGGCGCACGCTTTCTTCGACCTGAGCCGCCAGTTCACGCGTTGGCGTCAGGATTAGCGCGCGTATCGGGCGCTGCGAGCCGGTTGGGTTGGTGGCGGAGGTCGCCAGGCGATGCAGCACCGGCAGCGTGAAGCCAGCGGTTTTGCCGGTGCCGGTCTGGGCGCCTGCGAGCAAATCGCCTCCAGCCAGCACGGCAGGAATTGCCTGCGCTTGAATTGGGGTGGGCGTAGTGTAGCCGTGCTCGGTAACGGCACGAACGATGGCATCGGACAAGCCGAGTTCAGAAAATAACATGGAAGCTCAATAGAAGAATATTGGCCTGTCGCCGCTCAGGGCGCCAGTCGCAGGCAAACGGATTAGAGAATTCAGGAGTCGGTCGGATTTAATTCGAGGCAGCTAACGCCATCTGCCTGGCAGCTATTGCTGCGATCCCGTAAGTCCAACTGACCCCCTTGCGGCGGCATTTGACTGGAGAACGGCCGCGCTCGCGCAGAGTATAACAGCGATAGCTGGAAAACCAGCGTTTCCGAGGTGAGGGTTCGATATTTTAGCGTTCCCTGCGGCGCGAATAGCGCCGCAGGTTGCTGTTGTTATTGTTCTCAGGGTATTAATTATGCGTTGTCTTCCTTCATTGCGGCCGATCTGGATTAGAACGCCTTTTGATTTTCTGCTACTTTTTGGCGTATGGTGACAGCAGGCTAACCATCTGCGCGAAAATTTTCGGGCTGCCGGCCAGTACATCACCCTTGTAGAGGTAGTCGGAGTCGCCCACAAAATTACCGACGATACCGCCCGATTCCGTAATCAGCAACGAACCGGCAGCGATATCCCAAGGCTTCAGACCTTTCTCAAAGAAGCCATCAAGGCGGCCGGCAGCGACATACGCCAGATCAAGTGCGGCAGACCCAGGACGGCGCAGACCGGCGCAGCTTTGGGTCATGACGCGGAACATTTTCATGTATTCGTCCATTGCCGCGCCTTCGGTCTCGCGGAAGGGGAAGCCGGTGCCGATCAGGCCGTCGGCAATACGGACGCGCTTGCTGACACGGATGCGCTTTTCATTCAGGTAAGCGCCGGCGCCTTTGCTGGCGGTAAACAGGTCGTTGCGGGTAGGGTCATAGACTACCGCCTGAGTAATCTGGCCGCGGTGCTGCAGCGCAATCGATACGCAGTATTGTGGAAAGCCGTGGATGAAATTGGTGGTGCCGTCGATCGGGTCGATGATCCAGACGTTTTCGTTTTCGTCGTGCAGATTGTCAGAAGCGCCGGACTCTTCGGCTAGAATCGCATGATCCGGATAAGCGTTCTTCAGCACGTCGATGATCGCTGCTTCGGCAGCCTGGTCAACTTCGGTGACAAAGTCGTTATGCGCTTTTTTTGTAATCTGGAGCAAGTCGAGATCGAAGGAGGCGCGCGAGATGACCGTGGCACCGCGACGGGCGGCCTTGATGGCCGTGTTGAGCATAGGATGCATAACTGGATTCGGTTCCGTTAAAATGGCGGCACTGCGCCGAAAGGAACAGAACCACCTATATGAATAATAATGAGCGATGCAGCGGGTGTCGGCTGAAACTCGAAATCAGCTTTTCCCTGAAAATTACCTGCGAATGTCGCTATTTTAAATGAACCTGACAAAAACCAACACGTCTCTTTTCAATCGCCTGCGCTTTGTACTGGTCGAAACCAGTAGCCCTGGCAACGTTGGCGCCGCCGCGCGCGCCATTAAAACCATGGGATTTTCCGAACTGGTACTGGTGAATCCTCGGTACCCTGACGTCCTGCAGCGCGACGAGGCCATCGCATTAGCCAGCGGCGCTCAGGACATTCTGGCGTCCGCCAGGATAGTCGAGAGTGTCGAGCAGGCCCTGGTCGGCTGCAATTTCGCAGCTGCACTGAGTGCGCGGTTGCGCGAGTTTTCGCCGCCAGTGATTGCGCCGCGGGCGCTGGCAACGCAACTTGCCAATGATGCCAGCCTCACGGGAGCGGTGTTATTTGGCAGCGAGCGCTATGGTTTGCCGAATGAAATTGTCGAAAAATGTAATGTATTGATCAATATTCCGGCCAATCCCGATTATTCGTCGTTGAATTTGTCGCAAGCGGTACAGGTGTTGGCTTACGAGTGCCGGATTGCTGCCAGCGAAGACCAGTCGTCGAGCCCGAGTGGTGAGATCGGATTTCATGGCGATGCCGCCAACCTGGTTGAGATCGAAGGCATGTTTGCGCATCTGGAGCGGGCGCTGATCGAAATCGATTTTCTTGATCCGGCCCATCCGAAAAAACTGATGCCGCGCTTAAAACGTTTGTTTTCCCGCGCCGGACTGGAGACCGAAGAGGTGAATATCCTGCGCGGTATCGCCAATCAGATTTTGACCAAGCGGCGACGCCTTGATCGCTGAATGCACGCTAAATAAATGCCCAAGGAAAATTGTGGTCCGAAAGGATGCGTTTAGGCCCAGTTGCGTAATAATCCTACCGCCAGGCCTTCAAGCGCAAAATCATCCTGATCCTCGCTGACGATGATCGGTTCAAAATCCGGATTCTCCGGCAGTAGTTGAATCGTCGAGCCGGTCTTCTGGTAACGCTTGACAGTCACGTCATCGCCGAGGCGTGCAACGACAATTTGCCCATTTCTGGCGCTGTCGGTCTTCTTTACCGCCAGCAAGTCGCCATCCAGAATGCCGGCATCCCGCATCGACATGCCGCGTACCTTGAGCAAGTAATCCGGCTTGGCGCTAAACAGTGCCGGATCAACGTTGTAGGTCGCCTGAATATGTTCTTGCGCGAGAATTGGCGAGCCAGCGGCAACCCGTCCAACCAGCGGCAGGCTGAGTTGCATCAAGGCCGGATGCGGTAGTGCCAATTGTCGTCCAGGACTGCGCTCGGCTCGAGCGCTCGGATCCAGCCGTTTATCGAGCAAGCGTATGCCACGTGAGGTGCCAGGTGAAATTTCAATCGCGCCTTTGCGCGCCAATGCCTGCAAATGTTCCTCGGCGGCATTGGCTGAGCGAAACCCCAGTTCGGTAGCGATTTCTGCCCGTGTGGGGGGGAAGCCGGTGTTTTCGATGGCATCCCTGATCAGATCGAGGATTTGTTGTTGACGTGCGGTTAATTTGATCATATTGGCGGCGGCTGATGTCGAGGTATTGGAGGGTGCAGACTGAGTGTGCATGCGCGCAATTCGGATGAGTCATTGATGCTGTGTATATAAACAGTCTGTATTTTTGTACAGTATTCGGGGGAATGCAAGCGAATTTGCCAAACTCGGAGCCGCTTTGCTTGCGCGCTTGAAAGCATTGAGTTTGCTAAGGTTTCACTGTATAGTTGCTGGTTTTCCTCTTCCCACACTCGTCTTGACGCCGGGGTGGGCTATTTTCAACAGTCCAAAAAGGAGCTTACATGCGTCATTATGAAATCGTATTTATCGTCCATCCGGATCAAAGCGAGCAAGTGCCTGCAATGATCGAACGCTACAAGGGTATCGTCACTACACGTGGTGGTATCGTTCATCGCGTTGAAGATTGGGGCCGCCGTCAACTGGCATATTTGATCCAGAAACTGGCAAAAGCGCATTACGTTTGCCTGAACATCGAGTGCGACAGCGAAACACTGGCCGAAATCGAAACTGGTTTTAAATTCAATGATGCAGTTTTGCGTCACCTGACAGTCAAGTTGAAAAAAGCTGAAACTGGTCCATCGCCAATGATGAAGGCAGTGCAAAAGGAAGATGCGGCCAAGAGCCATCGTACTGAAGCGCCAGCCGCACCAGCCGCAGCCGCCTAATTTTGCCGATTAACGTGGATTCATTGCGTCATCAAATTTCCAAGTAAACCGGAGTGAGCCAACTCAATAATGTGTTTCAACTGGTTGCCGAAATTGCCGAACGCGAAGTATTGCGTTACACACCGGCTGGCATCCCGATCGTTTCGGCAACATTGCTGAGTCGCTCGTCACCAATTGAAGCAGGTATTCAGCGTCAGGTTGAGTTCGAAATTGCCGCGCTTGCCATAGGTGAGATTTCGGGCAGATTCAATCAGACGGTTTTGGGCGGTCAATACTGGTTCACGGGATTTTTGGCCCGCAAGAGTCGCAACGGCAGAAGTCTGGTATTTCACATCACTGAATTTGCTGCAGCTGAAACTGCAGATTAATTATTTATACAGGAGCCACAAATGGCATTCGGTAAAAAGTTCGATAAAAGCAAACTGAAAAACAAGCGTCAACAACAAAACCCGCTGTTCAAGCGTAAAAAGTTTTGCCGCTTCACAGCAGCACATGTTGCTAGCGTTGATTACAAAGACGTCGATACGTTGAAAGATTTCGTTCAGGAAAACGGCAAGATCATGCCGGCACGCCTGACGGGTACCAAGGCAATTTACCAACGTCAGGTAGACACCGCGATCAAACGCGCACGTTTCCTGGCATTGCTGCCATACACCGATCTGCACAACGTTTAATTGACGACTTGAAATAGGAGAAAAACATGCAAATTATTCTGTTGGAAAAAGTCGTTAATGTCGGCAATCTGGGTGAAGTCGTTCGCGTAAAAGATGGTTTCGCACGTAACTTCCTGATCCCGCAACGTCTGGCACGCCGTGCTACAACTTCGGCAATCGCTGAATTTGAAGTCAAGCGCGCCGAGCTGGAAAACGCTGCTGCGGCGAAATTGGCTGTTGCCCAGGCGCAAGGCGAAAAACTGAACGGTTTGACCGTGAAGATTTCGCAAAAATCGGGCGTCGATGGCCGCTTGTTCGGTTCGGTTACCAATGCTGATATCGCTGAAGCGTTGACCAAGCAAGGTTTTGCCGTTGAAAAAGCGCAAGTGCGTTTGCCTGTCGGTCCGCTGAAGATTGTTGGCGACCACGCTGTTGCCGTGTCATTGCACACTGACGTCCTGGTTGACGTGACTGTTACAGTGATCGGCGAGCACGCTTAATTTCATTAAGTTTGTGGCCAGTATTTGTTGTAATGCTAAAAAGCCGGGTTCGCCCGGCTTTTTTATTGCCGTTTTTTGTGCGCGGCAGCAGAGTTAAACATGGCTAAGCAGGTATAATTCGCGCCATGAATGCACCTTCAGATCCTCAGTTAGATTCCCTCCGCGTACCACCCCATTCGATCGAAGCAGAACAGTCCGTTCTGGGTGGGTTGCTGCTCGATAATGCCGCCTGGGACAGGATCGCTGATTTTGTGCGGGCTGACGATTTTTATCGCTACGATCATCGGATTATTTTTCAGCATATCGTCAAGCTGATCAATAACTCAAGGCCGGCCGACGTCATCACGGTGTATGAGTCGCTGGGGGGTACCGGCAAGGCCGAAGAAGTCGGTGGCCTGACTTATCTCAATGCGCTGGCGCAAAACACTCCTTCCGCTGCCAATATTCGTCGTTATGCCGAGATCGTGCGTGACCGTGGCGTCCTGCGCAAACTGATTACTGTTGCCGATGAAATTTCGGGTCAGGCTTTCAGTCCGCAAGGCAAAGAAGTCAAGCAGATGCTGGATGAGGCAGAGTCGAAGATTTTTGCGATTGCCGAAGAGGGCTCGCGCGGTGCGCAGGGCTTCCAGGAAATTCAACCGTTGCTGACCCAGGTGGTCGAACGCATTGATGAGCTTTACAGTCGCGACAATCAAAGTGAAATCACCGGCGTGCCAACCGGCTTTACCGATCTCGATAAAATGACTTCGGGCTTGCAGCCCGGCGATCTGATTATCGTGGCCGGTCGGCCATCGATGGGTAAGACCGCATTTTCGATCAATATCGGCGAGACGGTGGCCATTGAAAGCGGACTGCCGGTCGCGGTGTTCTCGATGGAAATGGGGGGCACCCAGCTGGCGATGCGTATGCTGGGTTCCGTTGGACGCCTTGATCAGCATCGCTTGCGTACCGGCCGCCTGAACGACGAGGACTGGCCGCGCCTGACGCATGCGATTCAGAAGATGAATGACGCGCAGCTGTACATTGATGAAACGCCGGCGTTGAGCTCAATGGAACTGCGCGCACGTGCGCGCCGGCTTTCGCGACAGTGCGGCAAGTTGGGATTGATCATTATCGATTACTTGCAGCTGATGTCCGGAAATAGTGCGGGTGAAAATCGCGCCACTGAAATCTCTGAAATTTCCCGAAATTTAAAAGGTCTGGCCAAAGAACTGCAGTGCCCGGTGATTGCGTTGTCGCAGTTGAACCGCTCGCTGGAGCAGCGACCGAATAAGCGCCCGGTCATGTCCGACTTGCGTGAATCAGGTGCGATTGAGCAAGATGCCGACGTTATCCTGTTCATCTATCGTGACGAAGTCTACAACCCCGACTCGCAAGAAAAAGGTACTGCCGAAATCATCATTGGCAAGCAACGTAATGGCCCGATTGGTAGCGTACGCCTGACTTTCCTGGGGCAATACACCAAATTTGATAACTATGCCGGCGGCCTTGCAGCACCTTATGGCGGTGATTAATCGGGCGATGTTTAATTTCCGTTACATGCTGTATTTTTGTCAATCCTGGTCGGCGTCAAGCTAGTATTTCCTTATTGCCGAATAGCAGCAATCCAATCTGGAAATTTTCAGTTTGGACAGATGGTTTGAAATATATGTAACAATCCGGTCTGAAAAATTGAATCCAACTTGTCCGGATTTCATTAGTTCGACCTAAATTCCTTGTAGTGCCGCACAGATTTAACCCAGTTCAGCTTTAATCAAGAAGAAGAGAGAATAAACATGTTTGGACGATTGATGCCCACCGAGGGCAAATTCTTTGAGCTCTTTAATCAGCATGCAGAGTTGTGCGTCAAGGGCGCTAAAGAAATGGTGGCGTTGATGACCAATTTCGACGATCTGGAGATTCGGGTCCACGCGATTGAAAGCATCGAAAAGCAGGCCGACAAGGTGACCTACGCGGCGATCGACATGCTGCACAAGACTTTCATTACGCCGATTGACCGTGATGATATCCATAAGCTGATTACGCGCATGGACGATATTCTCGATTTGCTCGAGGATGCGGCGCAAACCATTTCCTTGTACGACATCAAGGCCATTACGCCGGAAGCCAAGCGTCTCGCCGAGTTATGTCTGTCTTGTGCCGAAAGAGTCAAGGCGGCAGTAGCGCTGTTGCACAACATGGATAACTCGACAAAAATTCTGGAAATCTGCGCCGAGATTGACCGTTTTGAATCGGATGCGGATCACGTGATGCGCGCTGCGATGTCGAAGCTGTTCCGCGACGAGCCGGATGTGCGCACGCTGATCAAGTTGAAAGCGATATATGAAATCCTGGAAACAGTGACAGATCGTTGTGAAGACGTCGCGAACATCATTGAAGGCATCATCGTAGAAAACGCTTAAGCCCTACGCAGCGGCACGTTCGACACGGGGTAGCCGGTGACGGGCCCCGTGGGCTAAAAAGCATTACAGCATGCATCTGCCACCTTGATGTAATTCAAAAAAACGACTCAACTTTCCATGCATACTCTTCATATAAGTATTTACGTTCTTGCCTTCCTTATTGCACTGGCGTTGGTGTTCGATTTCATGAACGGCTTTCATGATGCTGCAAACGCCATCGCCACGGTTGTTTCTACCGGCGTTCTGAAGCCACAACAAGCCGTAGCAATGGCCGCAGTCTTTAACTTTGTCGCGATTGCGGTTTTTCAACTGCATGTCGCAGCCACCGTCGGCAAAGGCACTATTCACGCTGAAGTGGTCGATCATTACGTGGTGTTTGGCGCACTCATCGGTGCCATCTGCTGGAATATTCTGACCTGGTATTACGGCATTCCATCATCGTCATCGCATGCGCTGATTGGTGGCCTGGTTGGCGCTGCAGTGGCTAAGGCAGGTACTGGCGCGCTGATCTCTTCGGGACTCATCAAAACCATTGCGTTTATTGTCCTTTCACCGTTGCTCGGCTTTGTTTTCGGCTCGATCATGATGGTGCTGGTATCCTGGATTTTCGCGCGCTCGACGCCGCGCAAGGTCGATAGATGGTTCCGCCGCCTGCAATTGCTTTCGGCCTCGATGTACAGCCTGGGCCATGGTGGTAATGATGCCCAAAAAACCATCGGTATCATCTGGATGCTGCTGATCGCTGCGGGTGTTTCGAATGGCTCCGACTCGTTGCCGCCATGGTGGGTGATCTTTTCCTGCTATACCGCGATCAGTCTCGGGACGTTATTCGGCGGATGGCGGATTGTCAAAACCATGGGACAGAAAATCACCAAACTGAAACCGGTTGGCGGTTTTTGTGCCGAAACGGGCGGCGCCATTACGCTGTTCATGGCGACCATGTTAGGGGTTCCGGTTTCTACCACCCACACCATCACAGGTGCGATCGTTGGCGTTGGCGCGGCGCGCAAGATGTCGGCGGTACGCTGGGGCGTTGCGAGCGATATTGTCTGGGCCTGGATTCTCACCATTCCGGCATCGGCATTTATTGCAGCGATTGCCTGGTGGGTAGGGATGCATCTGCTGTAAGCGTTCCGTTAGCAATTGACCTGACCTGGTGCGGGCCGTGCAAAATTGATTTGCACGGCCCGTTTCTATTGGTACGAGAGGTACGAAAATATTCGGCATCAGGTATGCCTGCGATCAAGGCGATGCGTGCGATTCGCCGGCAACGGCAGTACGACGACATGGGGCTCGCCAATTGCGTGCAGCCATGTGGTTCACTGGTGCGAATAAAAAAACGGATGATGTGTATTCGCATACGCATCATCCGTGCTGGTAATTTAGCGAGCCGAGTATTCAATCCTATCGATAGTGCGCTACCAGCTCCGCTTTACCAAGTCATCAATGCGCGCCACCAGCATCAATCGGTACGCTGGAACGCTGCGGTTTGGTCAGCCAGACTAGTCCGATCAGGAACAGGAACAGTATCGCCGATATCCAGAAAATATCGGTAGCGCCCTTGGTGCTGGCTTCGACTGTCATTAATCTGTCGATGACGGCATAGGCGCTTTGTTGTGGCATTCCTTGCGCCGTCAGGCCGTGCACTGCATCTGTAAAGGCCGGATTGTGCGGACCGCTATGCTCGGATAATTGTGAATAATGCAAAGCGGTGCGCCGATCCCAGAACGTACTTGTGACAGAGGTGCCGATACCGCCAAACATGATCCGGACGAAGTTCGACAAACCTGCAGCCGCCGGAATTTTCTCCGGCGGTTGACCCGACAAGATGATGGAAGTTAACGGGATGAAGAACATTGCCATCGCAGCGCCCTGGATCACGGTTGGAATCATCAGCGTCATGGTGTCGACGTTCTGGGTAAATGCGGCACGCATGAAGAACACCACTGCGAAGATCAGGAACGCTGCCGATGCAACCCAGCGCGCATCCACCTTGGGCAAGATCTTGCCGATCATCGGCGACAGGATGATGGCGAAAATACCCACCGGCGCCATGACCTCACCGGCTAGCGTTGCGGTGTAACCAAGCTGTGTTTGCAACCACAGCGGCAGAATCACCAGGCTGCCGAAGAACAGGCCATAGCCGACTGAAATTGCGACGACGCCGCCGCTGAAATTCCGGGTTTTGAAAAGGGATAGGTCGACCACCGGATGTTTGCTGCCCAACTCCCAAATCACGAAATAGATGAAGGCAACTACTGCGATGGCAGTCAGAATGACAATCTGCCCGGAGTTGAACCAATCCAGTTCTTTGCCTTTATCCAGCATGATCTGCAACGAGCCCACCCATACCACGAGTAGCCCCAGACCAATCGCATCGATGGGTAACTTGCGGGTCGCCGACTCGCGCGTTTTATAGATAGACCAGGTAGCCCAGGCGGCGAAGACACCAATTGGAATGTTGATGTAAAAGATCCATGGCCAGGTGTAATTGTCTGAAATCCAGCCGCCCAATAATGGCCCCATGATTGGCGCCACCAGGGTCGTCATACCCCAAAATGCCAGCGCCATGCCACTTTTTGAGGGCTTATAACTTCCCAGCAGTAACGATTGCGACAATGGGATCATTGGTCCGGCAACGGCGCCTTGCAGCACGCGCGCCGCAATCAATACTTCCATGCTCGGCGCCAGGCCGCATAGTGTCGATGACAGGATGAATAGGATGATCGAGCTAATGAACAGCCGTACCTGACCGAAGCGCTGGGTCAGCCAGCCGGTCAGCGGTACCGAAATGGCATTCGCCACCGCGAACGACGTGATGACCCAGGTACCTTGTTGCGGTGACACGCCCAGGTCGCCGGAGATGGCCGGAATCGAGACGTTCGCAATCGACGAGTCGAGTACGTTCATGAACACGGCTAGCGATAATGCTACCGTGCCCAGAACCAGTTTCCCGCCGGTCAAAGGCTGCAACGGCTGGTGTGGTTGATTAGGGGGACTCATGCATGCATTCCGGTTTGGTTATTGCGCAAAATACGCCGTGAAATTTTCTGCAGCATACTCAAAACAAGCACTTCAGAAAATTTCACGGCTTCTGATGCAACAGGTTTCAACGCGCTGCAGCAGCGTTGTTTGCGGCGATGATGCGGCTAATAATGGCATCGGCTTCCTCGCCCGATTTGTCGAACACTTCGGTCTTGTAGGCTGGCGTCGTGCGTGCCGCTGAACCTGCTGTCAGCGAGGTGCCTTCGGTTTTGGCGATGTCAACCTTGACGTCCATGGAGACACCGATTCGCAGCGGATGGGTTTCCAGTTCTTTAGGATCCAGCGTGATGCGGACCGGGATGCGTTGTACGATCTTGATCCAGTTGCCGCTGGCGTTCTGCGCCGGCAACAAGGCGAAAGCGGAGCCGGTGCCTGCCGCCAGGCCGGAAACCTTGCCGTGGTATTCGATCTTCGAGCCGTACAAATCCGATACCAGTGTCACCGGCTGACCGATACGCATGCTGGAGATCTGTACTTCCTTAAAGTTGGCATCGACCCACAGCGCATTCAACGGCACGATCGATAGCAATGGCGTACCAGCCGCAACACGTTGACCGACTTGTACCGAGCGTTTGGCGATGTAGCCGGTGGTCGGCGCAGGCAAGGTAGTGCGTGAGTAGTTCAGATACATGTTGCGTACCTGGGCCGCAGCGCGCAGCACGTTTGGATGCTGTTCAACCGTGGTCTTGTCAGTCAACACGCGATTCGACGCCAGTTGTTCAGTAGAAGCTTGCAGTGCTGCTTGTGCGCCTTGCAACGCTACTTTGGCATGTTCCAATTCTTCCTTGGACACCGCACCGGTACTGATCAATTGCTGGCGACGCGCCACATCGGCACGTGATTTTTCGACTTCCGACTGACGTGCGGTGACGTTGGCGGTTAATGCGCTGTTGTTTACAAACAGCGTACGCACTTCACGTACGGTCTGAGCCAGCTGCGCTTCGGCCTGGTCGAGGGCGACTTTGGCATCGGCCTGATCCAGTTCAACTAATGGCTTGCCCGCCTGGACCAGTTCGGTATCGTCGGCGTTGATGGCCAGCACGGTACCGCTGACCTGCGGCGTTACCTGCACCACGTTCCCGGAGACGTAGGCGTCATCGGTGCTCTGGTAGTGGCGGGCGAACACCGCCCACCAGATGCCGTAGGCGATCAACAAAATAATCAGGATGACGGTGAAAGCGATGAGCAGGCCGCGACGCTTGCCTTGACTTTCAATCGGCTTTTCGATGTCTGGCACCCCGCCGTTGGCAGGAGTAGCGGCAACTGGCTTGTCTTGAGGAGTTTGATTAGGTGTGTTCATGGCGCGGCATTCGCAAGAGGTGGGCGGTTTGATGGTGTGCTGCTTTTGTTGGTGTCGGGAGTGCCATACGCTGCTGGTGCCAGCCCTTCGGCGCCGGCATCAAAGCCGCCACCCAGTGACTTGATCAGGCCTATCCGCAGATCGGCGCGACGGGCACGGGTATCCAGTTCCAGCTTGCGCTGCGACAGGTAGGTGATTTGGGTAGCGACAACTTGCAGCATATTGGCGGTGCCTACCTGCTGCCGTTGCTGCGCCAGTTTCATGCCGCGCTCGGCGGCATCGCTTGCCGCTTGCTGATTATTTTTCTGAATTTCAGCGGCGCGTAACGACTGCACCTGGTCCGAGACTTCATGCAGGGCGTCGTTGAGGGCCTGGTTGTAAGTCGCGACTGCGCCGTCGTACGCGGCGACACGGCCTTTGAGTTGCGCGCGCAATGCGCCGCCTTCGAAGATCGGTAAATGAATGGCAGGGCCAATCCCGTTGACCATGCTGCCTTTGCTGAGAAAGTTGCTCCAGCCAAGGCTGGAAAGGCCGATCATCGCTGACAGATTGACGTTGGGATAAAACTCGGTTTTTGCCACCTTGATATCGCTCTGCGCGGCTTCGACCTGCCAGCGTGCAGCAACGATATCGGCGCGGCGTCCCAGCAAGCCCAGCGGCAACTGGTCGGGCAGGGCGATGGCGGCGTCTGGCGGCAGAGTTGGCTGGGGAATACTCAAGCCACGATCCGGACCGTGACCAAGCAATGCCGCGAGTTGGTTACGGGTCAACGCAATTGCTTCATTCCACTGGGCCTGTTCGGCGCGCAGATTGGCGACCAGCAAGCGACTTTGCTGATTCTCGCTTTGTGTGTCCAGGCCGGCCGCGACGCGTTGCTGGGTCAGACGGTCTAGTTGGTCGCGCAAGCCTAACTGCTGGTTGGTCAAATCCAGTTGCGCATATTCACGTGCCAGTTGTACCCATGCTTTGGCAACTGCGGTAGTCAACATCAGGCGCGACGCATAATGTTCGGCTTCGGCTGCCTTGCTCTGAGACAGTGCGGAACGTAATTCGGCACCGTGTTTGCCCCAGAAGTCGAGGTCGTAAGAAAAGTTCAGCGCCAATTCATTATCCGTCACATAGGCGCCACCGAAAGGTGGAGGATAGATGCTGTTTGCGGTAAAGCGTTCGCGTGTAGTCGAAAAGCCGGCGCTAACCTGCGGTTTGGATGCGGCACCTGCAGCTTCCACCATCGCACGTGCTGCGGCGACGCGGGCCGCTGCGACTTGTAGTCCCGGATTGCCTGCCAGCGCCTCATCGGTGAGTTGTTGCAGCGGTGCGCCGCCAATGCTTGCGACCCAGGAGGCATCAGGCCACAGTCCGCCTTGATCTGGCAGCGACGTTGCGGAGGCATAGTCGGCTGGCGTATTGGAGTGCGCGTTGGTGTGAATACCGTTCATGCCGACACAAGCCGACAGCAGGACAGCGGCGGCGCAGATGGCAAGGCGCTGCATGCTTACAAATGGCAAGCCGCGCCCGGATTGGATTGGAAGAGAGTTCATTGGGATGATTTCTTTAACGGCTATTTGTCGGTGATGGTGTGTTTAGAAAAGTGTTCCGTATGCGATTACAAGTACAAATGCAATGAAATTACTGTTGCCTGGTCACTTAGTTTTAGCTGCATGAGCTGGCGTGTTATTCGCCAGTACGCGACGCAGCATGGACTTCAGAAAGCCGATTTCTTCCGCAGTGAAATCTGCAAAATGCTGGTTCAGTACACCGCAGAAAACCGCAGGGACCTGTTTTGCCAGTTCGGCACCATCGTCGGTGAGGCATAGCTTCACCAGGCGTCGATCCTGTGAGCATGGCTCGCGCCGAATCAGTCCCCGTGCGCCAAGTCGATCGATCATGCGCTTCATGGAGGCTGCATCGCTGTAGGTTTCGCGGGCCAGATCGGCGGCAGTTGAATACTTGCCGGTGGAAAGCATCAATAGAATAGCTGCTTGCGCATGGGTGATGCCATACCCGGCCAGTGATTCGTCTGAGCTTTTCACCAGCATGGTACGTGTGCGTGCCAGTAAATAGCCGATGCTATCCTCGATTTGATAGCTATCAAGAGGAAAAAGGGGGGCTGAATTGCTCACAGGGTCGCTCACTTGGTTGCTTCAATAATCATTGCCTAGGCAAGAATATACATGAATTCGATCAAATTCGCAGTCTGTTGTTTAGGTAAAGACTTCAAATGTACGTGATCACCGCCGGTGGCAATGCTCTTGGTCCGGGTTAAGAGCTCGCGGTAGTTGTTTTATAACTTTGTTCAGACTGCGACTGAGAACGCATTTGAAGCGCTTTGGTTTAATAGGCTGAGCGATTGATTGGTGGGATCATCAGAGCCGTTGATGACATATCGATACCGAATAAAAAAGGGAGCGATTCAAATGAATCGCTCCCTTTTCAGTTTAAGTACGTCGCAGGACGAGTGTCCTGAATTACTAACCGACGCCCATAAAATTATTACAGCACGTCGCTCGCATGATCCGCCAGACGTGATCGTTCGCCGCGCGCCAACGTCACATGGCCACTGTGTGACCAGCCTTTGAATCGATCGACGACGTAGGTCAGGCCGCTGGAACCTTCGGTCAGATACGGCGTATCAATTTGCGCGATGTTGCCCAGGCAAATGATCTTGGTGCCGGGGCCGGCGCGCGTCACCAGGGTTTTGATTTGCTTAGGCGTCAGGTTTTGCGCCTCATCGATGATCAGGAACTTGTTGACGAAAGTACGCCCGCGCATGAAGTTGAGCGACTTGATCTTGATCCGTGAGCGAATCAGATCCTGGGTTGCCGCACGACCCCATTCACCGGCATCGGAATCGGACTTGTTGAGGACTTCGAGGTTGTCGTCGAAGGCGCCCATCCATGGCCCCATCTTCTCTTCTTCGGTACCGGGCAGGAAACCAATATCTTCGCCGACCGGCACCGTGACGCGGGTAACGATGATTTCGTTATAGGTTTTGGTTTCGAGTACTTGGGCCAAGCCTGCCGCCAACGCCAGCAGTGTCTTGCCGGTACCGGCCTGACCCAGCAAGGTCACGAAATCACATTCCGGGTTCATCAGCAAATTCAACGCGAAATTCTGTTCGCGGTTACGTGCGGTGACGCCCCACACGCTGTTTTTGGCGTGGGCATAGTCGCGCAGTGTTTGCAGTACAGCCGTTTTGCCGTTGATTTGCGTGACCTGGCCGTAGAATGCCGACTCACCGTTTTTCGGTTCGATGAACACGAACTGATTGACCAGCAGCGATGGCACCAACGGGCCGCTCAGACGGTAATAAGTGTAGCCGGTGCCGAGTTTGTTTTCTTGCCAGGACTCGATGCCTTTGCCGTGCTTGATCCAGAAATCATCCGGCAGTTGCTGGATGCCGGAATACAGCAGATCGGTATCTTCCAGCACATGGTCATTGAAATAATCTTCCGCGGGTAAACCCATGGCGCGGGCCTTGATGCGCATATTGATGTCTTTCGACACCAGCACCACCGCACGACCTGGTGTTTCAGTCTCAAGTGCACGGACCACCCCGAGAATCTGATTGTCCGCTTTGCCGACCGGCAAACCTTCGGGCAGCGCGCCGTTTTGCAGTTTGGTCTGGAAGAACAAGCGGCCTTTGGCATCCTTGTTGCCGAGTTTGGATAATGGAATGCCGTGGTCGATCTGCTCGTCGACCACATCGCCGACCAAGGCATCGAGCGAACGCGAAACCTGACGGGCATTGCGTGCGACTTCCGACATGCCTTTTTTATGGTTGTCGAGTTCTTCCAGTGTCACCATCGGCAGGTAAATGTCGTGTTCTTCAAAGCGGAACAGCGAGCTTGGGTCGTGCATCAATACGTTGGTGTCGAGCACGAACAATTTGGTGATGCCGGATTTGTCGGCCGCACGGCTAATGCTGGATTTAGGGCGGGCTTCTATGGATTTGGCGGTTTTATCGATGATTGCACGCGGGCTATCGTTTGGCGCCTTGTCGGCTTTGCGGCTTTCAACGGGACGTTTTTCTACTTGCTTGTTGCGTGCTTGCGGCGCTACTGTCGGGGTTGTTGTGCGCGCAGTGCGGGCGGTCGGCTCAACGATTGCAATGCGAGGCTTGACGGTTTTGCCAGCTTCCGCTTTTGGATAATCCTGAACGGAGAGTAGGGCAGCGGGTTTGGTCGGTAGTTTTGGTAGGGGCATAAAAACCTCGCTCTAGTGATGAAAAAATAGTTCGCTTTGGTAAAACACGAACCAGACCAACCGGTAAAACAAACGTAAAAACAACAAAAGGCGTCAGAAAACTACGAGTAGCTGTTTCGCGAATTGCGAAAATGGTCAAATCGCAAAGTAAAAAAGCCGTTTGAGAAGGCCAAAGACCTTATCCTCAAACGGCTTCCAGAAATAAGTTTTTTAGATTTCAATGACTTAGAAACTCAAGTAATGGTCTTCACAAAATCCAGTACTTCCGTGACGTGCCCAGGCACCTTCACTCCACGCCATTCTTTCACCAATATGCCGGCGCCGTCAATCACAAACGTACTGCGTTCGATACCGCGAACTTGTTTGCCGTACATGTTTTTCATCTTCATGACATTGAACATAGCACACAGCGTTTCGTCAGGATCGGAAATCAGGTCGAATGGCATGCCCAGTTTAGCTTTGAAGCCTTCATGCGAACGCACGCTGTCGCGGCTGATGCCGAATAAAAGCGTATTGTGCTGCTGGAACTCCGGATACAGGTCGCGAAACTGGATGCCTTCGGTCGTGCAGCCAGGCGTGTTGTCTTTTGGGTAAAAATACAGCACCAGATTTTTACCTTGATAATCGGACAGTGTAAAAGTCTGATCGCCAGTCATGGCTGCGGAGAAGTCTGGCACCGTCATGTTGATAATCGATGGTTGATCTGCCACTTTATTGTCCTGTTCCCTGAATGAAATTTATAAAATGATGGACAGTGAGATTGCATCAAACGCCGGGCTGCATGATCATGGCGCCGGATCGGCCCGGCAACTCGGCCCAGAGCAGCGGCACGGTTGGTAAGGCCTGATCTTTAATGTGCCGATAATAATCTTCCATAGCTACCAGATCGTAGCCTTGCGCACGCCATCCCTGTAGTAACTGCTCGAATATTGGGGCGAGTTTTTGCCCTTCAAGTTCTGCATGCAAGGTAAATACATGATCGCGTGGCGTTGCGGTCAATTTCAATAGGTGCGCCGCGATATTTGACGGATTCAATTCGACGCCATCAACACTGCGCCCGAGTAATTCGTCGAGTGTCGGTAAGGTGGTTGGCAACTGGATGCATGGCAGTGTTTTGCCGTTAACGCTTAACCGATGTGGGCCAGCCGCCCGGTTGGCCAATGTGCCGGAGTCCGTCAGCATGGCGCGACCATCCGACGAGTAGGCAATCCCGAACACTTCCAGTTGCTCGAACGCGTACGGATTCATTTGCCAGCCCGCCGCGCCGTGGGTGCTGGGCGCGACGCCAAAGATGCTTTCGAAGCGATCAAACGAACGCTGCATGGTGGCCTGCGTCCACGCCGCATCGCGCTGCCTTACATGGTCTTGCCAGACCCGATGATCCCAGGTGTGGATGCCGCATTCAAAGCCCGCTGCCTGTACCGCCTGCATGTAAGCGGCGCAGGTCTTGCCGATATCCGGCGCCGGCAGCAACACCCCGTACATCAGCGTTTTCAAACCGTAATGTTCGACTACCGAAGTGCGTGACACTTTTTTGAAAAATCCGGGCCGGAATACCTGTTTCAATGCCCATCCGGTATGGTCCGGGCCGAGTGAAAACAGGAAGGTCGCACGGGCCTGATATTTGTTCAGCAGGCGCACCAGGTTCGGTACTCCCTCACGGGTGCCGCGATAGGTGTCGGCGTCGATTTTCAGGGTGAGAAGCGGCAAGGTCGGTTTGATACTTGAGAGTGGACAGGCTGGCAGGGCGGATGTCCGCCGCCGTCAGAGTTGCAACTGCTACGTGCTGGTCATCGCATGTGACGCGCAAAGGGCGGACGGCAATGCGCTTCCACCCTTTGCGCTGCGCGCTTAATCCATCAATGCACGTGCTTCGGCGACCTGGCCGCGATACGCATCGAAAATATTGCGCAGTGTGTCGGCCATGTTGGTGGTTGGTTGCCAGTTCAGTTCACCGCAGGTATTGGTGATTTTCGGTACGCGATTCTGTACGTCCTGATAGCCCTTGCCGTAGTACGCAGCGGACGTGGTCTCGATCAGTTTGACTTTCTTCGCCGAGTCCGCGTATTCCGGATATTCCGCCGCCAGTTTCAACATCATCTCAGCCAGGTCGCGGATAGAGTAATTGTTGACCGGGTTGCCGATGTTGTAGATCTTGCCGCTGGCGATGCCGTCTTTGTTGGCGATGATCTTGATCAGCGCATCGATACCGTCGTCGACGTAGGTGAATGCACGTTTTTGCTGGCCGCCATCAACCAGCGAAATGTTTTCGCCGCGAACGATATGACCGAAGAATTGCGTGACGACGCGCGAACTACCTTCTTTTGGCGTGTGGATCGAATCCAGGCCGGCGCCGATCCAGTTGAATGGACGGAACAGGGTGAAGTTCAAGCCATCTTCCATGCCGTAACCCCAGATCACGCGGTCCATCAATTGCTTGGCGCAAGAGTAAATCCAGCGCGGCTTGTTGATTGGGCCGCAGATCAATTCCGATTCTTCCGGATCGAATTCTTCATCGTGGCACATCCCATAGACTTCAGATGTCGATGGGAACACCAGATGCTTGCCGTATTTTGCCGCCGAACGGACGATAGGCAGATTGGCTTCGAAATCCAATTCGAAGACGCGCAACGGTTTCTTGACGTAAGTCGATGGCGTCGCGATGGCGACCAGCGGCAGAATCACGTCACATTTCTTGACGTGGTATTCAACCCATTCCTTATTGATCGTGATGTCGCCTTCAAAGAAGTGCATGCGCGATTTGTAATCTTCGTTGTCGAGCAGGTCACGGATGCGGTCCGTCATCATGTCCATACCGTAGACGTGCCAGTCGGTGGTCTCCAGAATGCGTTTGGAGAGGTGGTGGCCGATGAAGCCGTTAACGCCGAGAATGAGGACTTTTTTCATAGTGGTATCTTGTTATTGGGTTATCACTGCGGCTTGTTATGTAGTCCGAGCCGGAGCATGGTGGTTTGAGACCCCGCGTCGACCACTTGTCGAACGGCGGGACGGCCAGGATGTTTGTCGAAGGTTTTGCTAAAGAATCGCCTGTAGCGCTTGTGGTGTCAGTGTTTTCCCGTTCGCCGACAAGCTGTTGATCAACAGCGCGCGGCCATCGCCGCACACGCCAAAAATGCAATTATCCACTACCGTCAGGCCGATAGGCAAATTTGGCAGCGCGATAGTTGATAAACGTGCATTTTCTATCACTAAAGCGGTGTCGCCCACCATCGTCCAGGCACCGGGATAGGGCGGCGCTACCGCACGATGCAGGTTATACACCGCCTGTGCCGATTGTTGCCAGTCTATCTTGCCGTCCTCTGGCCTGCGTCCGCCGAAATAACTGCCTTGCGCCAGATTGTTCGGCAGCTTCGGCGTTGCGCCAGCCAGCATCGCGGGCAGCACGTTCCACAATGTTTGCTCTGCTGCGACGACGACTTTACCGAATACTTCGTAGGCGGTGTCGTCGGGCAGAATGGGAACTGCGGTTTGCGCAACGATGGCGCCGGCATCGGGCTTGGCCGCCATCTCATGCAAGGTGGCGCCGGTTTCGGTTTCGCCGTGCAGGACCGCCCAGTTGATGGGGACCCGGCCGCGGTATTTCGGCAGCAACGAGCCGTGCATGTTGTAGGCGCCGTGTTTTGCCAGCGCCAGCAAATTCACCGGCAGCATGTGACGGTAATAGAAACTGAAAATGAAATCAGGTTGCAGCGCCGTGATGTGTGCCAGTAATTCAGGGCTGCCCGGATCTGCCGGTGTGACGACCGGAATGCCGTGTTCGCGACATACCGCAGCGACCGAGTCGAACCAGATGGTTTCCGCCGGATTGTCTTCGTGGCTGACCACCAGCGCAACTTCGACGCCACGCGCCAGCAACACCTTCAGGCAGCGCACGCCAACGTTGTGATACGCAAAGACCACGGCTTTCATGAGGCGTCCTTATCTTCGGCCGAGGATTGTTCCAGCATCGCCTGAATGACATACCGCGGGCGGGCTCGTACTTGCTGGTAAATCCTGCCGACGTATTCTCCGACCAGGCCGATGCCGAACAGAAGCACGCCCATCAGGAAGAAACTGATCGCGAACAGCGTGAAGACCCCCTGAACTTCCGCGCCCAACACGAAGCGTCGGATTACCAGCAAAACGAACAACGCCGCAGAAGCGAAAGCCAGGACGATACCGGCGAGCGAAAAGAACTGCAGCGGCACCAGCGAAAATCCGGTCACCAGATCGAAATTCAAACGGATCAGGCTGTATACCGAGTATTTCGATTCGCCGGCCGAGCGTTCCTCATGCTCCACCACGATCTCGGTCTGCTTGCGGGCGAAGGTGTATGCCAGCGCCGGGACGAAGGTGTTTACTTCCTTGCACTGATTGATCAGGTCGACCACATTGCGGCCATAGGCGCGCAGCATGTTGCCCTGATCCGTCATTTTGATGTGCGTGATCTTTTCGCGCAATCGGTTCATCGCCTTGGACGCGATGGTGCGCCAGGCCGAATCCTGACGCTCGCGACGGATCGAGCCGACGTAATCATAGCCTTCACGCATCTTGGCGACCAGATTGCCGATTTCTTCCGGTGGATTTTGCAGGTCGGCGTCGAGCGTCACAATAATTTTGCCGCGGCTCGCTTCAAAACCGGCCAGAATCGCCATGTGCTGGCCGAAATTGCCGTTGAACAGGAGCACCCGGGTGACATCCGGGCGTGCCCGGAACTGCTCGGCCAACACAGCCGCCGAGGTGTCGCGGCTACCGTCATTGATGAATATGATTTCGTAAGAGGTGCCGAGTGCATCGAGCGCCGGATACAGGCGATCGAATAGCTTGGCGAGGCTGGATTCTTCGTTATAAACGGGGATGACAACGGTGAGTTCTGGTTTCATGAATCGCTGGCAAATTTATTTAAGCACGGATTTTACCGCGTCCACCGCACGTTCGACATCCCCGCTTGTCATCGCATTGAACATCGGGAGTGTCACGATGAGCCGGCCGACCCGTTCCGAGACCGGAAACATGCCTTCTTTGAAGCCGCGTTTGCGATACATGCTGAACAGGTGTATCGGCGCATAGTGATAGCCGACACCGACGCCGTGCGCCTGCATTTGTTCCATGAACGTGGCGCGTGCCGGCTTACCGTCTGCCCGCTCCGGCAGGACTAGCTGAAACAGGTGCCAGTTACTGTTTTCGAAATCGGCGACCGGCAATTCAGCGCCGTATTTTTCGGTGAAGTCGCTGCCGAAACTGGCGAAGTAATGCTGCGCCAGCCGACGTCGATGGGCGGTGATGGCGTCGATGTGCGCAAACTGGCCGAGGCCAATCGCGGCGGCGACATCCGTCATGTTGAATTTGCCGCCCAGAAGATCCACATCGATTCCGTCGACGCCACTGCGGGTAACGCCTTGCAGACGATATTTTTCCGCCAGCCGCGCTTCCTCGGCGTTATTCAATACCAGGCAACCGCCTTCGGCAGAGGTGATGTTTTTGTTGGCCTGGAAGCTGAAGGAGACGAAGTCGCCAAACGAACCGATGCGCTGACCTTTCCAGCTTGAGCCGAGGGCTTGCGCCGCATCTTCCACCACGCGCAGATTGTGCTTGTTGGCGATCGCATACAGGCGCTCCATATCGACCGGCAAACCGGCCAGGTAGACCGGGATAATCGCTTTGGTGCGTGGTGTAATGGCAGCTTCCAGCTTGTCCAGATCGATATTGTGGGTCAGCGGATCAATATCGGCAAACACCGGTGTCGCACCGGTTTCAATAATGACGTTGGCGGTAGCGACCCATGAAATCGGCGTGGTAATGACTTCGTCGCCGGGACCGATGCCGGCGATCCGCAAAGCGATTTCCATGGTGCAGGTGCCGGAGTTGAAAGTGCGCACCGGACGACCGCCCATATATTCGGACAACTGGCTTTCAAAAGCCTGCACCCTGGGACCGCTGGTGATCCAGCCGGAACGCAGTACATCGCCAACTGCAGCGATGGTGTCTTCATCGATGGTGGGTTTGGAAAAAGGAAGGAATGGTTGTTGGCTCATAGTGAATTTGACCGAAGTATTTAAAATGTCGGAAGTGCTCGGTACTGCATGAATCGTGTGGCGAATCTACCCGGACTAGCTGGAGCGCGCGCTATATGCCAGATAGCGCGCGGACAGCCCGTATGCCGCTAGTGCAGTGTTGCACTTATCTTGCAGTATAAAAAGGCGTCTTTTCCGCCGACACTGCGTCAAAAATCCTCGCAATACTTCAGTATTGCTGCGGGTTTTTCCTTGTTTCGGCGAAAAATCCATCCTTTTTATATGCTGCAATCTGCGTGCAACACTACACTAGCTGCGCGTCAGCAGCACCACGCCGACGATAATCACGCCTATTCCCAGGATGCGTTGTGCCGAGATCGCTTCGCCCAGAAAGTACCAGGCGCCGATGGCGCTGACTATGTAACCCAGCGAAAGCAAAGGGTAGGCGATAGTCACATCCACCCGCGATAGTCCGATGATCCAGACGCCGACCGAGATGACATAGCAGGTCAGGCCGCCGAGGATAGGCAATTGCGTGGCCAGTTTGATGCCGGTGGCGAACCAGTTCGCGCTGGTCAGATGGATCGCGCCGACAGCGTTGGTGCCCGCCTTGAGCAATAATTGCGCCAATGCATTCAGGAACACACCGGTCAGGATAAAGCCAAAGGTAGTGAGAGTCATAGGGCTTGCTCCTTATTGTGCCGACGCTGAAGCAGCGCCAGCGGTGTCCGCAACCGGACCTGGTGAGGCGGGTTCCGGCGCAGCTTGTGCAACCGCTGCGTCAGGTTTCGCACCGGGCTTGCTCATCGCGTTGGTCACGACCACGCGCCGCGGATCCTGGGCGATGACGCGCATTGGCAAGCCGCGTTTTTCCAGCTCGACATAATTTTCAGGACGAATGACCGCAATATCCTTCTTGCCCGCGACGTGATCTGCGGTCCACTTGGTGGCAAACGCGTCTATCGTCGGGATCCACAACTGCGGTTCCTGCGTCAGGCCGAATTCCAGCTCATCCATGTGCTGCACCATGGTCATGGTACGCCGCAGGTAGAACGGCAATGCCTGCTCATATTTGCCGACCACGTAGAGCGGCGTTTCCGGCGTCAATTCAGCCTGGATCGCCGGCACCATGTCAACGCCGGCCGAGTAACGACCTTGCGGGTCGTGCCCATACATCAGCACCTGGCCGGAAACAAAACCGCTGGCAGCCAGCGCCACAATCGCCCATTCCCTTTGGCGGCGTGACAGCAACATGGCGGCGACGGCGCCGATACAACCGATGACGGAGGCGGCAAATACCCAGGGTACATGGGCCGCCATCAGCGGCAGCGAGTAAGCATCTTTTGCCAGCGTTGGAATCTTCCAGGCCAGCGCAACACCGAGCGCACTTGGTATCAGGAATAGCAAGGCCGAGGCATTGATCGCCTTGTTGGACGCTTTATCCAGATGACAGGCGATGAGTAGCGCCAACGACGGTAAGATCGGCAAAATATACGACGGCAGCTTCGAGTCCGAGATGCTGAAAAAGAAGAAAATGAACACTGACCAGATCAGCAACATTTTTTTCGGCTGGAAGCCGGACGCCGCGTTGCGCTCATGGGCGCCGTTCCACAGACTCTGGAAAAAGACGCCTAACCAAGGAATAATCCCGAGCAGCAAAATTGGCACGAAATAATAAGGCGGGCCATAACGATGATGGATCTTGCTGGTGAAGCGTTGAAAGTGTTCGTGGATAAAGAAAAAATACGGGAACTCCGGATTTTTCAATGAAATCAGCACAAACCAGGGTGCCGTAATGGCAAAGAACAGCAGCAGTCCCTTGATAACGTGCAAGCGCTTCCAGATCGCCCAGTCGCGTGAAAACAGGGTGTACAGAATCAGTACCGCACCCGGCAGGACGATGCCGATCAGTCCCTTCGACAATACCGCCAGCGCCATGCCGGCCCAGCACACCAGCATCCAGTTGCGTTGTTCGGAAGCGTTGGCATCGCTGCGCTGCGCCAGCAACAAGCCGCACAGCGAGAGCGTCATCATGCCGGCCAGCCCCATATCCAGCGTGTTGATGTGGCCCAGGCCCGCCCACAGGAAGCTTGAACCCAATACCAATGCGGCGAAGAAGCCGGTACGCTCCGAGAATACCCTGCGCCCGGTAAACGCCACCAGTACCACGCCCAGCAAACCGCACAAACCGGTCCACAAACGCGCCTGCCATTCACCCAGGCCAAACAGTTCGAAGGTCAGTGCATTCATCCAGGTTTGCAGTGGCGGCTTTTCAAAATACTTGATGCCATTCAGGCGCAATGTGATCCAGTCGCCGGTTGCCACCATTTCGCGGGCCATTTCAGCGTAGCGTCCTTCGTCGGTCGGCACCAGCGTACGCGCGCCCAGCATGTAGCACCAGATAATGCAAAACAGCAGGAACAGGACCCACACAAAGGTCTTGGATTTATGCAATTCACGCATCTTGAGCGGGTTCCTTAATAGTGGGGATCGGATCGACCATATCGAAAATCAATGCCAGCGCGACCTTGCGGCCTTCCGCCATCAGAATATTGTAAGTACGGCAAGCTGCCTGATTGTCCATGCACTCGACGCCGATGCGGCGCGCAGTCAGCATCGTGGTCAGTTTCGGATGGACAAAGCGCTGGCGCTTGCCGGTGCCGAGTATCACCACGTCGGGATCTGTGCTGGCGATATGGGCAAAGTGTTCAGGGTCCAGTCGCTCAAAGCTGCGGACCGGCCATGCCACGGGTGGCGTTTCCGGCAAGACCAGTAAACTGTATTCGAAACGGACCGTGTTGATTTCGACGCCATTGTCGTCGTAAGCGGTCACGGTTTGGTATTGTTGCGTCGGGGTGTGATGCAGCTTCATAGTCTAATTCTCCGCGTGATTGACTGCGATTAGATCGTTGTCGGCGCGCCAATTTCCGTAAAATGGAAAATAAAGTGCTGCATTGTAGCGTTTTCCGTCGGTAACGAACTGCTATTACATGATAATTCGATTGATAAAGCTTCACGCTTTCGGCAAAATGCTTAGTTCCGGCCAACTCTTTGCGCCGATTGAATAGATGTCTATATGGCATCAAATAACAAGGATTGCGCTGTGCGACCGATTCAAAAATCGAAAAAACTGGACGATGTCTGTTACGACATCCGTGGGCCTGTGCTTGAAAAAGCGCGGCAAATGGAAGAAGAAGGCCACAAGATCATCAAACTGAATATCGGCAATCTGGCCGTATTCGGTTTCGAGCCGCCGGATGAAATCGTCCAGGACATGATCCGCAACATGGGTAACGCCTCAGGCTATACGGATTCCAAGGGCATGTTCGCACCACGCAAGTCGGTGATGCATTACACCCAGCAAAAGAACATCCAGGGCGTCACCATCGATGATATCTATCTCGGCAACGGCGCCTCGGAACTGATTGTGATGAGCATGAACGCGTTGCTCAATACCGGTGACGAAGTACTGGTGCCGTCGCCCGATTATCCGTTGTGGACCGCTGCGGTCAGCCTATCCGGCGGGACGCCGCGCCATTACATCTGCGATGAGCGGGCCGACTGGTTCCCGGATATCGCCGACATCAAGAGCAAAATCAACGCCAATACGCGCGCGATCGTGGTGATTAACCCGAACAATCCGACCGGTGCCCTGTATCCGGATGCGCTGCTGCAGGAAATCGTCGATCTGGCGCGCGAGCATCAGCTGATCATCTTTGCGGATGAAATTTACGACAAGGTGTTGTACGACGGCCATACCCATACCTCGATTGCCTCGCTGGCGGACGATGTGCTGTTTATTACGTTTAATGGCTTGTCGAAAAATTACCGTTCATGCGGCTATCGGGCCGGCTGGATGGTAGTGTCAGGTGAGAAAAAACACGCCAAGAGTTATATCGAAGGCTTGAACATGCTGGCATCGATGCGTTTGTGCGCCAACGCACCGGGCCAATATGCGATTCAAACCGCGCTCGGCGGTTATCAAAGCATCAATGACCTGGTTGCGCCAAACGGACGCTTGACGCGTCAGCGCGATACGGCCTACAAGTTGCTCACCGATATCCCCGGCGTAACCTGCGTCAAGCCAAAAGCGGCGCTGTACATGTTTCCGCGTCTTGATCCGCACATGTATCCGATTGCCGACGATCAGGATTTTGCTTACCAGTTATTGGCGGAAGAGCGGGTTCTGATTGTGCAGGGCACAGGCTTCAACTGCCCGACACCAGATCATTTCCGCGTAGTGTTTCTGCCGAACACCGACGATCTGGCGGTATCGGTCGGTCGGATTGCACACTTCCTGGAGGGGTATCGCAAGCGCCACGGGAATGCATAAAAGCGGTTTTGGCTGAGGCAGGGAACAGGTTAACACGGTAATTTTTATTAATAGGCGGGCGACCAAGGCTTTGTTGTTCGCCGTGTCGAGGTGGCTTGAGTGTCATGTCGATATCAGCATTTTTTTACAGATAGTAGAGATTATGAAATCCATCAAGGTAGGTTTGCTTGGCATAGGCACGGTCGGTTCCGGCACGTTCGACGTATTGAAGCGTAATCAGCACGAGATTGCTGCACGTGCCGGACGCGGCATTGAAATTACGATGGTGGCCGATCTCAACATCGAGCGCGCCAAGGAATTGACGCACGGCACAGTCGAAGTGGTCAATGACGCCAACCTGGTGGTCGACAACCCTGACATCGACATTGTCATCGAACTCATCGGCGGCTATGGCATCGCCAAGGATCTGGTGCTGAAGGCGATCGCCAACGGCAAGCATGTGGTCACCGCCAACAAAGCGCTGATAGCAACGCATGGCAACGAGATTTTCAAGGCCGCTCAGGAAAAAGGCGTGATCGTTGCGTTTGAGGCGGCTGTCGCCGGCGGCATTCCCATCATCAAGGCGCTGCGTGAAGGGTTGACCGCCAATCGCATCGAGTGGATCGCTGGCATCATCAACGGCACGACCAACTTCATTCTGTCGGAAATGCGCGACAAGGGACTGGACTTTGAAGCCGTGCTGAAAGAAGCGCAACGGCTGGGTTACGCCGAAGCGGATCCGACTTTCGATATCGAAGGGGTGGACGCGGCACACAAGTTGACCATCATGGCCGCGATTGCTTTCGGTATTCCAGTGCAATTCGACAAGGCGCATGTCGAAGGCATCACCAAGCTGCAAGCGACCGATATTCGCTACGCCGAACAACTCGGCTATCGCATCAAGCTGCTGGGCATCACCAAACGTACCGACGCCGGGATCGAGTTGCGCGTCCATCCGACGCTGGTGCCGGCCAGTCGCCTGATCGCCAACGTCGAAGGTGCGATGAATGCGGTGCTGGTGCGTGGCGACGCGGTGGGCGAAACGCTGTATTACGGCAAGGGCGCCGGTGCAGAGCCGACCGCTTCGGCGGTGATCGCGGATCTGGTCGATATTACGCGCCTGGCAACCGCAGACCCCGAGCATCGGGTGCCGCATCTGGCATTCCAGCCGGATGCGATGACCGATATACAGATTCTGCCGATGGCTGAAATCACCACCAGCTACTATTTGCGCTTGCGTGTGACGGATAAGCCGGGCGTGCTGGCCGATGTGACGCACATCCTGGCTGAATCGTCGATTTCCATCAATGCCTTGCTGCAAAAAGAGCCGGCTGAAGGCGAAACGCGCACCGACATCATCATCCTGACGCACCAGACCCAGGAGAAGAACGTCGAAGCCGCGATTGCAAAAATCGAAGCACTGGCGACAGTGGTCGGCAAGGTCACCAGGATTCGCCTGGAAGAGCTGCACTAAACGGGTTGATAGCCGCGCTATCCCGACAGAGGCCAGCCATCGCTGGCCTCTTTTGCTATTGGCGTGTACTTGATCATCGTTTTCACAAGAGCGCGCAACAGCGGAATCAATGCCGCCGCCCGGCTGTGATCGAGCAGGTAAGGAGCTTGTTCTTGCATGTAGCAGCGGAATCCCATCTCCAGTTGGACCGCATGGATGCCGTCCTGCGGTTGGCCATAATGACGCGTGATGTAGCCACCCTTGAAGCGGCCGTCGGCAACATGCGAGAACGCCGTCTGCGCCTCAAGCGCTGCGACCAGCGCCGCGCGCAAGGCCGGTGCGCAACTGCTGCCTGCCGCAGTGCCCAAATTGAGATCGGGCAATTGGCCCTCGAATAACCATGGCAACACCGAGTTGATGCTATGGCCGTCGAATAGTACAGCGTATCCATGCTGATTTTTCAGGCGCGCCAGTTCTGTCGACAATGCGTCGTGATACGGCTGCCAATAAGTGTCGCGCCGACGCGCAATCTCCTCCGTATCGGGCGCCTGTCCTTCCCGATACAGGGATGCGCCGGAAAAAAAATGCGTCGGACACAGTTCCGTGTTGTTCGCGCCGGCATACATTGGTGTGTTCTCAGGCGGCCGGTTAAGGTCGATCAGGTAGCGCGAATAACGTGGGACCAGCATGCTTGCGCCGAGTTCTTTGGCGAAACCGTACAAGGTTTCGAGATGCCAGTCGGTATCTTCTACGGCAAGGGCTTGAGCGACATAACGCGCTTGCTGATCTGGGGGAATCACGGTCCCCACATGCGGCAGGCTGATCAGCAGCGGCACGCTGCCTTGATGAAAGGTATAAGTTGATGCGGTCATGCCTTATTCTCCCGGTCAATCATTTCAACGTAGCACTGCATGCGGCAGATGCCATTTTCATGCCTGTTTTTCGCCCGACCACGTCAATACATCGGCGGGTAATCCGGGCATGATCCGATGGATGGCGGGCGCGGTATCGTGCTCGAGCACCCATTGCGTCACGCGGGTGATCTCATCGTCGAGGCGAGCGTACTCATCCGCGCGGCTTAACAGAAAAAAGTTGCGCCGCCCAAGCCCTGACACCGGCAAGGGCAACACTGTCACTGAATCGAGATACTGGCGCGACTGCCACAGGCACAGCGGCGTACTCAACGCCCAGCCCAGACCGGCCGAGACCAGGCTCAGCAATGGGTCGGTTGCATCGAATTCGAAGCGGCGCGCTGCGTTGATGCCGATATGTCGCAAGAAGCGTTCAATCTGCTGACCAATGACTGAGCGCTGGCTGTAGCGCACTAGCGGCAGTTCGCCGACCAGCGCCGCAAGGTCCCGCACCGACGCCATTGCACGTACCGCATGCTGGCGTGGAAATACGGCGACCCAAGCCTCTGAAAACAGCGGGCGCTGACTGATGCGCGGATCGTCGATATGGGTATCGGTGCAGATTGCCATGTCCAGTTCCCGTGCCTGCAATTGCGCGCTGAGTGCCGGCGTCAGGCCCGACCACATCTGTATCTCGCGTGCCGACTCGGACAGCGCCCGGATCAGTTGCGGTCCCACCGTTGCCGCGAACGAATCCACACATCCCAGACGGATGTGCGGGTAGTCCTGCCGACTCATGGCGCTGACCTTTTCCGTCAATGCCCTGGCGCTGCTCAAGAGCGCGTTGGCCAATTCCAGCAACACCTGTCCGGCGCGGGTCGGCGCAGCCGGCCTGGTGTCCCGATCGAACAAGCGCGCGCCCAAGTCCAGCTCAAGTGCCTTGATCATTTGGCTGACTGCGCTCTGGCTGATGCCAAGACGTTGCGCAGCCAGCGCCATCGAGCCCGCTGCGCAGACTGTGACGAACGCTTCCAGAGTGCGCAGGTCGGGCAAGGTTTTGATTGGACGTTGGCTTGGTGGATGGGTCATTGGATGCTCGCTATGGAATTGATTCTGCTGGGAAGTGTCGCTGACAGATGGAGAAGTTTAAAAACTTAAGTATTGCATTAAATTTACTTAAGTTGAAGGCCGGTCGTGGCATGCATCCTATTCTTGGCCTCACTTCTGATGCAATTTGAAAGGCAATCCATGGAAAGCTATGACGTAATCGTGATCGGCGCCGGGGTCATCGGCAGTTCGGTGGCCTACCATCTGGCGCAGCTCGGTGCCGGCCGCGTGCTGGTTCTGGACCGTACCCAAATCGGGGCTGGAACGACCTCGCAATCCTCCGGCATTTTGCGTACCCACTATTCCGTGAAAGAAAATGTCGAGCTGGCTAAGGCGTCGTGGGGTGTTTTCAAGGATTTCGCAAATTACCTGGGCGACGAGGAATACTCCGCCGGCCTGGTGAAATGCGGTTACCTGATCGCTGCACCGGAAGGCCCGAAGCTGTCGCCGCTGCGCGCTGCGCTGGCGGCACAGCAAGCCATGGGCATCGAAGTGAAGCTACTGGACCAGCAGGAGGCGCGCGAACGCCTGCCTATTGCACGTCTGGATGACGCCGCGTTGATCGGTTATGAGCCGGAAGCCGGTTTTGCCGATGCGTATCTGGTGGCGACCGGCTTTGCCCGTGCCGCCCGCCGCCTGGGTGTCAAAATCATGGAAGGCGTCGAGGTGGAGCGCTTGCTGGTCGGAGACGGCAAGGTGATCGGCGTCGACACTTCGCAGGGGCGTTTCCTTAGCCGGACGGTCATCAGTACCCAGAATATCTGGGCGCGCGATCTAGAAAAGTGGACCGGTATCCCGTCGCCGGTAGCGGCCGAACGGCACAGTGTCCTGGCGTTGGAAGGGCCGGAACCCTACACGTTTGCGATGCCGGTCTTCAAGGATCTCGGCTCGCCGGGCATGCTGTACTGCCGTAGCTACGGCGGCAATCAGATGCTGGTCAGTGAAGGCATTGTCGGAGAAACCCTGGCGCAGCCGGACAATGAGCAGGGCGATATTTCCCTGGACTACATCGTTGAAGTCGGAGAGCAGGTTGCGCAACGTTTTCCAAGTTACGAAACGGCAGGCCTCGCATCTTCCTGGACCGGTGTATATGACGTGACGCCTGACTGGAATCCGGTGCTCGGCCGCGTCCATGACGTCCAGGGATTGATCGTCGGCTACGGATTTTCCGGCCATGGGTTCAAGCTGTCGCCGGGTGTGGGCCGGGTCCTGGCCCAGGAAGCGCTGGGATTGACTACCGATGTACCGCTGGCTCCTTATTCGCTGGAGCGCTTCCGGACCGGGAAGATGCTGGTGGGCAAATACGGTCTCGGTGCCGTTTCCTGATTTGCAACTTTATTTGGAGCTTCAACATGCACATTCTGGTTCCTGTTAAACGGGTGATCGATTACAACGTCAAGGTTCGCGTCAAGCGCGACGGTTCCGGCGTGGAAACAAGCGGCGTCAAGATGTCGATGAATCCGTTTGACGAAGTCGCGGTCGAACAAGCGATCCGTCTGCGCGAGCGGGGTTTGGCCAGCAAGGTCACGGTGGTCACCTGCGGCCCGGCGTTGGCGCAAGATGTATTGCGCACGGCGCTGGCACTCGGTGCCGATGCGGCGCTGCTGGTGGACCACGCGACCCCTCTCGATTCACTCGCCGTAGCGAAGATTCTTCAAGCCCTGGTGCAGCGCGAGCAGGTCGCGCTGGTGTTGTGCGGCAAGCAGGCCATCGATGATGACCTTGGCGCCACCGGGCCGATGCTGGCGGCCTTGCTCGACTGGCCGCAAGCCACATCGGTGAATGGCATCGGCATTACAGGCGACAAAATACACGCTACCTGTGACGGTGACCACGGCCTTGAACAAGTCGAACTCGATGTTCCTGCCGTGTTGAGCGTCGATCTGCGCTTGTGTGACCCGCGCATCATTACGCTGCCAAACATGATGCGCGCAAAAAAAGCGCCGATAACGATCCTGACGCTCGATGACTTGAAACTGTCGGTCGAGGCAGGAAGTGAAATGACGGCAATGGAAGAACCGCCGGTGCGGCAACCGGGTGTGGTGTTGTCCGATGTCGACACCTTGATCGCGTGTTTGCGTCCTTTGCTTGTCCCGCAATAAAACCGCCTGATGCGATTGGAGTTGTTATGAAAGCCTTAGTGATTGCTGCACATAACCAGCAGCAGCTTGACGCAAACACCGCCAGACTGGTCGGCGCTGCGCGCCAACTGACCGATGACGTGCATGTGTTGGTCATGGGTAGCGCCTGTGCCGCAATAGCAGAGCAAGCGGCGCTGATCGAGGGTGTCGGCAAGGTGCTGCTGGCCGATGCGCCGCAATTCAATGATCTGGTGGCGGAAACGGCGGCAAGCCAGGTGCACGCCTTGATGCAGGATTACCGTTTCGTGCTTTCGCATCACAGCACGCTCGGACGTGCGGCGCTGCCGCGCCTGGCTGCCTTGTGCGACGGAACCTTCTTCGCTGACGTCGTTGCCATCGCGCCCGGCGAACTGTTTGCGCGGCCGATGTATGCCGGCGGTGTGATCGCCAAAGTACGGCCCCTGGCCGAGAAGGTTCTGTTCACCGTGCGCAGCACGGCGTTTGTTGCGGCCGGTGCCGCGGCACTGGCTTGTCCGGTAGAACCGGTAGCAGCCGTTGCCGCCTACGCAAAAAGCCGTCTGCTGGGGCGCGAGGCGTCGTTGAGCAGCCGTCCCGATCTGACCCGCTCGCGGGTCGTAGTGGGCGTGGGCCGCGGCATCGGCGGACTGGAGCACATGCCTCTGGTCGAGTCCTTCGCAGACCAGCTTGGGGCCGCTCTGGGCGCGTCGCGGGCGGCGGTGGACGCCGGTTTTGCGTCGAACGCTATTCAGATCGGTCAAACCGGCAAAACGGTGGCGCCGGATGTCTACATGGCATTTGGCATTTCGGGCGCCATCCAGCATTTGGCCGGCATCAAGGATGCCAAAGTGATCGTTGCCGTCAACAAGGACGCGGACGCGCCGATCTTTGCCGTCGCCGACTACGGACTGGTGGGCGATCTGTTCGAGGTATTGCCGCGCCTGGCCACAGGCCTGTCGTCGGCAGAGGCAGGCCGATGAATATCAGGGCGATCACTGCCGGCTGGCAGAAATTTCGCCTGAATGCGCTGTCGGCGGAGCCGTGGCGGAATGGCGGCGGGGTCACGCGCACCATCGCCGCCGATGAGGGGGAAAGTGACTTCACCTGGCGCGTGAGCGCTGCCGATATCACGCAAAGCGGCCCATTTTCGGTATTCCCGGGCATCGATCGCGCTGCCGTAATGATCCGTGGTCAAGGTTTGTCGCTGTGCGGCGAAGCGCTGCAAGTGGCGCTGCGGCAGACCGGTGATCTGGCGGAGTTTCCCGGCGATGCGCTGATGCGGGCGTCTCTGGGCAGCGGCCCGGTCAGCTTATGGAACGTCATGACCAGGCGTGGGGCAGCGCGCTGTGTGCTGGAGCTTCGGACTAACCGGGCACTCGACGTTGATGGCGCACCGCATATCTGTATGGTGCTGAATGGTGGATTTAATTTGCTGATGGCAGGCAGCATCGCCTGCGAGCTGCAGGCCGGAGATGGCATCGTCGTCCGCACCGGCATGCCGCATCTGCAACTGTTGCCAACCGGATCCGGGGATACATTGATTTCTACCCGCATCGCGTTATGCCGTGCCTGATATCGCGCAAGCTGATCAGAAGTTGTCGCCGGGCGTCGGATATACCGTGATCGACAGGAAGCGCAGCGGCAGTTTGAGCAAACGCTCGGGGCCATGCGGAATGTCGGCCCGGAAGGTAAAGGAATCGCCTGGTTGCAGAAGGTAGGTCTGGGTACCGTGGCGATATTCGATTTCTCCTTCAAGCATGTAGAGAAATTCGGTTCCCTCGTGCTCGAACGTAGGGAATATTTCCGACTCGTCGTCCATCGTGATCAGGAAAGGCTCAAACAGTTTCACCGGTCCCTGATCATAGGCGAGCAGGTGATAGGTATGGCCGCGTTTGGTGCCTCGTCTCACCACTTCCATGCCTTCGCCATTCTTGATCAGCTGCGCCGAGCCTTCCGGTATGTCGTATTGCCGGAACAGGGCCGACATCGACACTCCCAGCGCCTTCGCCACGCGTGTCAGCGTTTCCAGACTGGCTGAGGTTTGTCCATTCTCTATCTTCGACAACATGCTGCGGCTGATATCGGTGCGTTCGGCGATGTCAGCGATCGTGAGATTGTGTTTCAGGCGCAGTGCATGAATCGTATTTCCTACATAGCGCGTCACTGATTGGTCGCTAGTGTGAGTCTCTTTTTCCATGGGTTTTCTCATTTTTCGAATACCGAGATGATACCTCAAAATTGAAATTAGTGAATGTGGTGAAAATTAGTTGACCAGGGTGAATTCTAAGTTCATAGTATTCACTAATATTTCTTGAAAGTGGATTTTTACTTAACGCGTGAAAATGGGAGAGATGCAAATGAACCAAGAGCAGGCGAAAGCGTTTTTTGAAGAGCACCAGGTGAAGTTTGTGCTCGCCCAGTTTGTCGACATTCACGGCGCGGCAAAGACCAAGGCAATTCCGGTGAAGCATTTCGGCGATATCCTGAAAAATGGCGCCGGTTTTGCCGGTTTTGCTATTTGGGGCATGGGCATCGATCCGCATGGGCCGGACTATATGGCGGTCGGCGATCTGTCGACCTTGTCGCTGCTGCCATGGCAGCCGGGCTTCGCGCGCATCGTCTGCAACGGGCACGTCAACAAGAGGCCGCACCAGATCGATTCCCGCGTGGTCCTGCTCAAGCAGGTGGCGCGTCTCAAGGAGCGCGGCTGGATTCTGAATACAGGGCTGGAGCCGGAATTTTCACTGCTGCGCAAAGACGAGAAGGGCGCCATTCACCCGTTCGACGAAACCGATACGCTGGCCAAGGCGGGATACGACTACAAGGGCTTGAGCCGCACCAGCGCCTATCTGGAAAAACTGGTCGCGGCGTTGCAGCAATGCAATATCGACGTGTTCCAGATCGATCATGAAGACGCCAACGGCCAGTTCGAAGTCAACTATACCTACAGCGAGTGCCTGAAATCGGCCGACGATTTCATCATGTTCAAGATGGCGGCCTCTGAAATTGCCAACGCGATGGGCATGATCTGCTCGTTCATGCCGAAGCCGTTTGCCAATCGTCCCGGGAACGGCCTGCATTTCCACATGTCGCTGTCGGACGGGGATTCCAATCTGTTTGCCGACAAGGCCGACAAGCGTGGCCTGGGCTTGTCCAGGCTGGCGTATCAGTTCACGGCCGGCTTGCTGGCACACGCGCCGGCGCTCACCGCATTTTGTGCACCGACCGTCAATTCGTACAAGCGCCTGGTGGTCGGCCGTTCGCTGAGCGGGGCGACCTGGGCGCCGGCTTATGTGAGTTATGGCAACAATAATCGCTCGTGCATGGTCCGGATTCCGGAAGGGCGGATTGAATTGCGCCTGCCTGACGGCGCGTGTAATCCGTACCTGGCGACTGCCGCCATCATTGCCGCCGGACTGGATGGGATCGACCGCCAACTGGATCCGGGTGATCCGAACAACTTCAATTTGTACGATCTGTCAGCGGGAGAGTTGGCAGAGAAGGGCATTGCCACCTTGCCGCAGAGCTTGTTTGAGGCGGTCACGGCGCTGGAAGCCGATCAGACCTTATGCGAGACCCTGGGGCCGGTAGTCCAGGAATTCGTCAAGCTCAAGAAGATGGAAAGCGTTGAATACATGCGCCATGTTTCTGAATGGGAAGTGGCAAATTACATCGAGTTTTTTTAACCCGTCGAGTTCGTCAGCAGAAAAGGGGAAGCAAATATGTGTGGAATAGTTGGACTATTGATCAAGAAGCCGTCCATGCGCGAGCGCCTTGGCGAGTTGCTCATGCCGATGATGCTGGGCATGACAGAGCGTGGACCGGATTCGGCCGGACTGGCGGTCTACACCGAGCAGTCGCGGGATGGGCTGAAATACAGTTTGTTCTGCAATGCCGAAGGCTTTGTGTGGGAACGCTTCATGCTGGATTTCGAGAAGCAGTTCGGCCGCAAGCAGGCGCTGGTGCAGAAGGGAAACCACGTGATCCTGGTGTCCAGTCTGCTGCCCGAAGTGCTCAAAAAATGGCTGAGCGAGCATTATCCGCAGGTTGACTATTTGTCTGCGGGCCAACGGATTGACGTCTACAAAGACATCGGCACACCGGCGCAGGTGGCCGAGCGCTATCAGTTCAGCAAACTGAAAGGCAGCCACGCCATCGGACATACCCGGATGGCGACGGAATCCGCCGTGACCCCGAATCGGGCACACCCGTTCAATGCCGGCGAAGACTTTTGCCTGGTGCACAACGGTTCCTTGTCGAATGCGCATGACCTGCGCCGCAAGCTGGAACCGCAAGGCATCCATTTCGATACCGACAACGACACCGAGGCGGCCTGCCGTTTCCTGGAGTGGCGCATGCGTGAAGGCGATACCTTGTCGGCCGCCATTAACAAGGGCTTCGACGCACTGGACGGTTTTTACACCTTCCTGATCGGTACCGAAAAAGCGATGGCCCTGGTGCGCGATCCATTCGCCTGCAAACCTGCCGTGGTCGCGGAAACCGACGACTACGTCGCGATTGCATCCGAGTTTCATGCCCTCGCTCATTTGCCCAATGTTAAAAACGCCAGGATTTATGAGCCTGCGCCGAAGGAGATTTACGTATGGACAGTTTAAATTTCGATCTCAAGGAGACTACGCTGCGCGAAGTCAATCACTACCTGCATAACGACATTGCCGGCACTGACGTCAAATCGGTCAGGATCGTCAATCCCGACGGCGCGCACAGTATCGCCGCCGGCCTGAACCTGCCGATCGAAGTGGAAATCGACGGCCATGCAGGCTATTACGCCGCCGGCATGAATCAGCTGGCGAAGGTCACGGTGACCGGCAGCGTGGGTACCGGGGTGGCCGAGAACATGATGAGCGGCACCGTGCACGTCAAAGGCTTTGCTTCGAATGCAGCTGGCGCCACGGCCAATGGCGGCTTGCTGATCATCGACGGCGATGCCGGCCTGCGTTGCGGCATTTCGCTGAAGGGCGCCGATATTGTGGTCGGCGGTTCGGTCGGGAGTTTTTCCGCATTCATGGCGCAAGCGGGCAACCTGGTTATTTTGGGTGATGCGGGCGAAGCCTTGGGCGATTCAATCTACGAGGCACGCATCTTCGTGCGCGGCACCGTCCAGAGCCTGGGCGCCGATTGCGAACAAAAGGAAATGGGTGCGGACGAGCGCGCCATTCTGCTCGGCTTGCTGCAAAAAGCCGGTCACATCGATGTCGACCCGAGCGGCTTCCGTTTGTACGGCTCCGCGCGCACCCTCTACAACTTCCACGTTGATAATTCAGGAGCCTACTAAATGAGCGACCAACCTAAAACCCCGCGTACGCTCCCGCGCTTTTCAGCCACTTTCACGCCCGACACCATGGCGGAAATCCGGCGTGCTGCGGCCACCGGCATTTACGATATTCGCGGCGCCGGCGCCAAGCGCAAACTGCCGCATTTTGACGATCTGCTGTTTTTAGGCGCATCGATCAGCCGTTATCCGCTCGAGGGTTATCGTGAAAAATGCGGCACCGATGTCGTGCTCGGATCGCGTTTTGCGAAAAAGCCGATTCACCTGAAAACGCCGGTCACGATCGCCGGCATGAGTTTTGGCTCGTTGTCGGGCGCCGCCAAGGAATCGCTCGGACGCGGCGCCAGCATTGTAGGCACCAGCACCACCACCGGCGATGGCGGCATGACGCAAGAAGAACGCGGACACTCGTCGATTCTGGTGTATCAGTACCTGCCGTCGCGTTACGGCATGAATCCGGATGATTTGCGCAAGGCGGATGCCATCGAAGTCGTGATCGGGCAGGGTGCGAAACCGGGCGGCGGCGGTATGCTGCTGGGCCAGAAGATCACGCCCCGCGTGGCTAAGATGCGCACCCTGCCGGAAGGTATCGACCAGCGTTCGGCGTGCCGGCATCCAGACTGGACCGGTCCCGATGATCTGGCTATCAAGATTGCGGAACTGCGCGAAATTACCGACTGGGAAAAGCCGATTTACGTCAAAGTCGGGGCAACCCGCCCGTACTACGATACCGCGCTCGCAGTCAAAGCCGGCGCCGACGTGGTGGTGCTGGACGGCATGCAGGGCGGTACTGCCGCGACCCAGGAAGTATTCATCGAGCATGTGGGCATCCCGATTCTCGCTGCAATCCGTCCTGCGGTGCAGGCGCTGCGCGACTTGAACATGCACCGTAAAGTGCAGTTGATTGTCTCCGGCGGCATCCGCAATGGGGCTGACGTCGCCAAGGCACTCGCACTCGGTGCCGACGCAGTGGCGATAGGCACCGCCGCGCTGATTGCGCTGGGCGACAACGATCCCAGCCATGAAGCTGAATATCAGGCGCTCGGCACGACGGCCGGTGCCTACGACGACTGGCATGAAGGTCGTGACCCTGCCGGCATCACGACGCAGGATCCGGTGCTGTCGGCAAGACTCGACCCGGTCAAGGCCGGTCGCCGCCTCGCCAACTTCGTGTCGGTGATGACCATGGAAGCGCAGGTGATCGCGCGTGCCTGCGGCAAGTCGCACCTGCACAATCTGGAGCCGGAAGATCTGGTGGCGTTGACGGTAGAAGCGGCGGCCATGACGCAGGTACCTTTGGCCGGCACCGATTGGATTCCCGGGCTGTCGAAATACTAATTAACTGCGGGGTCTTTGACCCCGCAGTGACATTCAGGGTATCCGCTTACGTTACAAGTGTTCCAGAGGCGCAACCATCGTCCGCCGCCACCATCGTGCCGGCGGGAGAAAATCCATCGATTTCTTTCCCTCCAATCCAACTGGACTGACTACTGGCCCGGCATTCGGACAAGCGCGCCGGATCAGGCAATAATCCAGCAGGATCAGGCATTGTCGTTCTTCCCCTGTGGCTTTAATCTTGCTGTGTCGTGCAATCTTGCGTCGTCGCCTTGCGCTCGCAACAAGGTCTTCACCTACGCGCAATGCACTCTTCAACCAACCGAAAGAGGAACCCATGGTCAGCCTGAACATCAACGGCAAGGATACGCAAATCGACGCTCCCGCCGACATGCCTTTGTTATGGGCGTTACGCGATGTTGCCAACCTCACCGGCACCAAATTCGGTTGCGGCATGGCACTCTGCGGCGCTTGTACCGTCCATCTGGACGGCACCGCGACCCGCTCTTGCGTCACCCCGATCTCGGCCGCAGCCGGAAAAAAAATCACTACCATAGAAGGCGTTGATGCGGGCAAGGTGGGACAGGCGGTACAGGCGGCGTGGCGCAAGCTGGACGTGGTGCAATGCGGTTACTGCCAGTCCGGGCAAATCATGTCCGCGGTATCGCTGCTGAGCCAGAACAAGCGGCCGACGGATGCCGATATCGATTCTGCCATGAGCGGAAATATCTGCCGTTGTGCCACCTACGTACGCATCCGTGCGGCGATTCACGAAGCCGCCAAGACGCTGGCATAACAGGAGACCCTGATGAAATCCATCGATCGCGCTTTCCCAGCTGTATCGTCCGGCCCAGAGAATAGCCGTCATCCGCCTATCGCCAACGTCAGCCGTCGCCGCTTCATGCAAGCAAGCGGCGGCCTCGTATTAGGCCTGCAGCTCGGTGCGCTGATGGCCGCCACCGGCACTGCTGCCGTGTTTGAACCGAATGCCTTCGTTCAGATCGGCAGCGATGGCATTGTCACGATTATTGCCAAGCACCTGGAAATGGGGCAGGGCGTGTATACCGGCCTGGCCACCTTGGCTGCGGAGGAACTCGACGCCGACTGGAGCCGGGTCCGGGTCGAAGGCGCGCCGGCTGATGTCGCGCGTTACAAGAACAATGCATTCGGTTTGCAAGGCACCGGCGGCAGCACTTCGATCGCCAACTCTTACGAGCAAATGCGCAAGGCTGGCGCAACGGCGCGCGCGATGCTGGTTGCGGCGGCGGCGGCCAAATGGCAAGTGGCGCCGCACAGTATTACCGTCAGTAACGGCGTGCTGCGGCATGCCGCATCCGGGCGTCAGGCCGGTTTCGGCGAACTGGCCGCCGCAGCGGCGGCGCAACCGGTGCCGACCGACGTCCAACTGAAAGCGCCGAAAGATTTCAAACTGATCGGCAACGCCAGATTGCCGCGCATCGATAGCCAGGCAAAGACCAATGGCACGGCGATGTTTACGCAGGACATCAAGCTGCCCGGCATGCTGGTAGCGGTGCCGTTGCATCCGAGCCGCTTCGGCGCGACGGTTAAAAGCGTCGATGCCAGCAAGGCCAAGGCCATTCCCGGTGTGGTACAGGTGGTGCAGTTCGCCGGCACGCCGCACAGCTTTGCCGGTGTTGCCGTGCTGGCGACCAATACCTGGGCCGCCCGTCAGGGACGCGATGCGCTCAAAGTGGAGTGGGACGAAAGCCAGGCCTACAGACAGGGATCGGCCGAAATCCTGGCGCAGTATCGCGCAGCGGTGGCGCGTCCCGGCATGATCGCCAACAAGGTCGGCGACGTCGACGCGGCACTGGCCAAGCCCGCCAAACTGATTGAAGCCGACTACGAGGTGCCGTTCCTGGCGCATGCATCGATGGAGCCGTTGAACTGTCTGGTGCAGCTCGGCGACGGCACCTGCGAAATCTGGAATGGAGAACAGTTTCAGACCACAGACCAGGCGGCAGTCGCCAAGTTGTTGGGCCTGACAGCGGACCGGGTCAAGATCAACCAACTATATGCCGGCGGTAGTTTCGGCCGCCGCGCCAATCCGCATGCGGACTATTTGCTGGAAGCGGTTGCGATTGCCAAAGCCGCGCGCGAGCAGGGCGTCAAGGGCCCGGTCAAAATGGTCTGGATGCGCGAAGACGATACGCGCGGCGGTTATTACCGTCCGCTGAACCTGCACCGGGCGCGGCTGGCGCTGGATGCGCAGGGGCGTTTGCTGGCCTGGCATGTCAGGCTGGCCGGACAATCGATCATGCATGGCACGGGATTCGAGGGCATGGTCAAGAACGGCATCGACCCGACCTCGGTAGAAGGGCAAGCCGACCTGCCTTACGAGGTGCCCAATTTGCAGGTTGAGTTGTACACGCCGAGCGACGTCGGCGTACCGATACAGTGGTTCCGTTCGGTAGGCCATACGCATACCGCTTTTTCATCCGAAGGCCTGATCGACGAAGCGGCGATTGCGGCCGGTAAGGATCCGTTGGCGTTCCGCCTGGCTTTGCTATCCCGGCATCCGCGTCATCGCGGCGTGCTGCAACTGGCAGCGCGCCAGGCAGGTTGGTCCAAACCGCTGGCGGCGGGCGCCAAGGGGGAACGGCGCGGGCGCGGTCTGGCGGTGCACGAGTCATTCAATTCCTTCGTCGCACAGGTAGCCGAAATCACGGTCAAAGCGGATGGCAGTTTCAAGGTCGATCGCATCGTTTGCGCGGTGGATTGCGGACTGACGGTCAATCCGGACGTGATCAAGGCGCAGATCGAAGGCGGCATCGGCTTTGGTCTGGCCGCTGCCCTGCACGGTGCGATCACGCTCAAGGACGGCGTGGTCGAACAATCGAACTTCCATGACTATCAGGTCTTGCGCATCAACGAGATGCCCAGGATCGAGGTACATATCGTGGCATCGGCCGAGAAGCCTAGCGGGGTCGGCGAACCCGGCGTGCCACCGGTGGCGCCTGCGGTCGTGAATGCGATTTTCAACGCGGTCGGCAAACGTTTGCGTAAGCTGCCTGTCGCCGATCAACTGACGAAGACATGACAGGTAGCGCGAAAGGAATGCCATGGAAGCCGCCGATCTGAATGTATTGCTGACCTGCCGGCAATGGCTGGGCGCGCAGCAACCGAGCGTACTTGTCACGGTGGTCCGGACCTGGGGTTCGTCGCCGCGGCCGCCGGGTGCGATGATGGGGATTCGTGCCGATGGCGTGGTGGCCGGTTCGGTATCCGGCGGCTGCATCGAAGATGATCTGATCGCCAAAGTCAGGGATGCCGGGATTTCCGCCTTATGCAAGAATGGACTGCCGGGCCTGATGACCTACGGTATCGGGGCCGAACAGGCGCAGCGCTTCGGTCTACCCTGCGGCGGCACCCTGCAACTGGTGCTGGAGCCGCTTGGCGCGCGCAGCCGGATCGATGAGCTGGTAACGCTTCTGCAACAACGCCAGCCGACGCGGCGCGCACTTGATTTGCGCAGCGGGAAGGTGAGTCTGGATGCGGCAGGCGCCGGCAGCGAACTGGCATTCGACGGCAGCATTCTCAGCCATGTGCTTGGTCCTCGCTATCGCCTGATTGTGATTGGCGCCGGTCAGTTGTCGCGCTATTTTGCCGAAGTTGCCGTCGGGTTGGGCTTCGATGTGACCGTCTGCGATCCGCGTGAAGAATACCGGGCCGACTGGAATGTACGCGGCGTACAACTGAGTGGCGAGATGCCGGACGATGTGGTGCTGGCCGCGCAACCGGATGCCAGAACCGCCATCATTGCATTGACGCATGATCCCAAGCTGGACGATCTGGCCTTGATCGATGCGTTGCGTTCGCCGGCATTTTATGTCGGTGCGCTGGGCTCGCGTGCGAATCATGCCAGGCGGGTAGAGCGCCTGCGACAGCATTTCGGCATGTCCGACAGCGAACTGGCGCGCCTGCGCGGACCGGCCGGGCTGTATATCGGCAGCAAGACGCCGCCGGAAATCGCGTTGTCGATATTGGCCGAGATCGTTGCGGTCAAGAATGCTGTATCGTTGCCGCCGCAATTGACGGTAGGCGCGGCCAAAGACGGGCAGCAACAGGACGGCACGCTGGCAGCGTGTTCCGCGTGAAGCTTACATTTCGCTGACGGCCTCTTTACCGAAGGTCGGTACCAGCTGAATCTCGCGCAAGCGCGCAATATCCTTCAACGGCGGCGCACTGAACATGCGGCTGTATTCGCGGCTGAATTGCGAAGCGCTCTCGTAGCCGACGCGATGACCGGCGGTGGCCGCATCCAGCATTTCGCTGAGCATCAGCCGCCGCGCTGTCTGTAGCCGCAACTGTTTTTGATACTGCAAAGGGCTCATGGCAGTCACCGAGCGGAAGTGATGGTGCAGCGAGGACGGGCTCATGTTGACGCTGCGCGCCAGCGTTTCAATCTTTAGCGGCAACGCGTAATTCTGTTTCAGCCAATCGATTGCCTTGGCGATCTTTTGCGCCTGGCTGTCGGCCAGCACGATCTGGCGCAGGCGCGCGCCTTGCTCGCTGGTCAGCAGACGATACAGGATTTCCCGCTGAATCAACGGCGCCAGTGCCGGGATATCGTGCGGGTTCTCCAGCAAGCGCAGCAAGCGAATTACCGCATCCAGCAGCGCGCTATCCAGACGACCGACGAACATGCCGCGCCCGGCATGCTGGACCACCGACGTTGGCAGTGCGCCTTCTGCCATCATGTCGCTGATTTGCTCGGTGTCGAGATCCAGCTTGACGCACAGAAACGGGTGCTCGGGCGTGGCCCGGCTGATTTGCGCCACGGTCGGCAAATCGACCGAGGTGACCAGATAGTTGAGCTCGTCATAAACAAACACCTCATCGCCGGAGATAACCCGCTTGCTTCCCTGAGCAATCACGGCCAGCGCCGGATCGTACAGGCCGTGACACGGATCCGATGGCATCGACCAGCGGTACAGCGACAAACCCGGTATCCCGGTGAGATACAAGCCGTCGGCCTGCGCAAAGCGTCCGGCCAGCGTGGCGAGTTCCTTTTGTTGTTGTTCAAGCTCCGGCGCGACGGCGGGAGCGAATGATGACTGTGGCTGGCTATTCATGGCGGCAGATTGGACGAAGAGGCAAAGAGTCTATGAGTTTATGCCCTATTCGTGTTGTCTTGGCGTGTTTGTTTGCAGGATCAGGCAAGATTTCGGCAGGATCGTGAAAGCGATATCGTCATCTCAGCTTGCTTAGGGCAGCAACGTTTCCGGGAGCAACGCTACATCCCCGCCTGAAATAGCCGCGAATTCTGCGACGACTTTTTGCGCCAGTCGCCCGATTGTGCCAAACAACGGGTTTTCGGGACTTGACCGGTAAGAAGCAACCAATGTCAGGTTCGGAAAACGTTCGGCCACCTTTAACAGGCAAAGATCACCGCGCAAGAGCTCCTGCTGGATGATGGCCGGAGGCAGGACGGCTATGCCGAATCCTTCGACGGCCAGCCGGATTATCGCGGCAGCTGTCGTGATGCAATTGATACTGAGGTGCTCCGGGGAAAGACCGTCGAACATGCGGACGATGCCCTGATGCGGTGCCGAGTCTCGCGCAAAACTGAGGATACGGAATGTGGCCAGGTCCACAGGCGACAGGGTTTCCGCTGCGATCTGCAATTGCGGGCTGGCAACCCAATACATCGGGAATGCGCCAAGCAGCAGGTTGGTAACGCCGGAATCGACAATCGGCGCGCTTTGAAAAACGATATCCAGTGTCCCTAAGGCAAGCTGCTCACATAGGTGACTGGTAGTGTCGCTGGACAGTTCTATCGACATATTCGGGTAGGTTTCGTCCATGCGGTTCATGAACATTGGCAGCCAGCTATGCACGACCGACTCGATTGCGCCGACCCGCACGTTGCCGGCGACCTGCTGCGGATCGGACAGATCCTGCCGCATCTCGTACACAAGCTTTAATATCCTTTCGGCATACGCCAGGGCTTGGGTGCCGTGGCGGGTCAATGCGACTTCCCTGGTGCCGCGGTCGAAGAGCCGCACGCCGAAATCCTCTTCAAGTACCGCAATCCGGCTCGAAATAGCGGCCTGCGTGGTGTGCAGCCGTTCAGCGGTCAGGCGGAAGTTCTTCAGCCGGGCCACCCATACGAAGGTTTCCAGGAACCGCACGTTCATTCAACGCTCCTCAAGCCGCGCCACGAAGCGCCAGCGCGACCGATAAAAATATTTGATCGGAACAACTAAAAATTAGTCGTTGGACTATTTACGTAGCCCGCACGAAACTAAAGCCTGCAACACAAGAGACGGCGTAGTCGTCGCAAATATATATCATTCACAACGGAGATTATCATGTCGCTGCTAGCACGAACCTATGTTGCCGTCCTTTCTGTCGCCACCTGCGCAGCCGTTTTCGGGCAGGAAAGCGTCATCAAGATTGGCGAGGTCGGGCCAAAGACCGGCAATACCGCGCACATCGGCAAAGATGCCGAAAACGGGGCAAAGATGGCCGTAGATGAGATCAACGCCACGGCGCCAGTTATCGGGGGAAAGAAAGTCAGGTTCCAGCTTGATGGCGAAGACGATGCCGCCGATCCGAAGCAGGCCACGGCAGTGGCGCAAAAGCTGGTCGACGCAGGAGTGGTTGGGGTGGTAGGCCACGTCAACTCGGGGACCACTATCCCAGCATCGAAAATCTACTCGGATGCGGGCATTCCCCAGATATCCCCGTCTGCGACCAATCCGAAATATACGGAGCAGGGCTTTAAGACGGCGTTCCGGGTGGTTGCTAACGATAGCCAACTGGGCGGGGCGCTCGGACGATACGCGCTCCGGATTCTTAAAGCCAAGCGAATCGCCGTGGTGGATGATCGCACTTCATACGGCCAGGGACTTGCTGAGGAATTTATAAAAGGGGTCAAGAGCAATGCCAAAGACACCGAAATCGTTTCACAGCAATACACCAACAACCAGGCAACGGACTTTGCGGCCATTCTCACCAGTATTAAAAGCAAAAAGCCCGACGTTATTTTCTATGGCGGTACCGACGCCCAGGCCGGCCCTATGCTGCGCCAGATGAAGCAGCTAGGCGTCACTGCAAAACTGTTAGGCGGGGATGGTTTGTGCACACTGGCGTTGATCTCTCTGGCCGGGGACGCGCTCGTCGATAATCAGGTCGTCTGTGCCGAACCCGGTGGCGTCGAGCGCGCCCGCGAAACAAAAATGAATGCCTTTAAGGACGCCTATAAGAAGAAGTTTGGCAGCGATGTGCAAATTTATGCGCCCTACGCCTACGATGCCGTGTATGTCATGGTAGGGGCGATGAAAGCGGCGAACTCTTCGCAGCCTGTAAAGTATCTGCCTGCGCTCGCAAATACCCGCTATGACGGCGTTACGGGGCAAATCGACTTCGACAAGAAGGGCGACCTGAGAGAAGGCGCGCTGACGATTTACACCTACGCGCATGGTGAACGCAAAATGCTGACGGTGGTGAAGTAGCCGCGCCAGGAAGGGATGCTAACTATCATGTGTAATAGGAGCGCTGATTAAAGCGAACGGAATCTTATGAAAACCCCACCATCCCACCTGCTGATGCGGCGGCGTGAACTGTTAGCAACCTTGGCCCAGGATCAAATCTGCGGGTTCATTGTGTACGGCTATGGCAGCGCCCTGGGTGCAAGCACATCTTCCCACGGCTATATGCGTTTCCTTACGGATTGGGATAGTCATGAGGCGTCCTCCATGTTTGTGTGCACACCGGTCTTGTCCCGACTGTTGGTGGGTAGCGCCTTTCTCATGCCGCTCGCAAAATTGCGCAATATCGCCCCCGAGACACGGTTCATCAAGCCACCGTCTTTCGGGCTGGCCGTTGCCCAAGCGCTGGAACAGGCAAGGATGACAACGCGTCGCCTCGGCATTGTCGGTCTCTCTGAAATGCCGTATCCAGTGTTTCAGTCATTGTCTGCCGCACTGCCACAGGTCGCGCTCGTCGACGTCACGGCACAGGTTGACCAGATGCGCGTGATCAAAGACGCAATACAGATTGCCGCCCACCGCAGTGCGGCAGAAGTCTGCGACGCGATGTTCGCGGCCGTTGGCAGAGAACTGGCCGGTGGCAGGCCGGTCTACCAGGTACAAGCAGCACTCGAAGCGATTGGAAAGAGTGCCGGCGCGGAATACTGCAAGACCTGGATGACGGTAGGACCCGCTGCCGACTATCCCAGGTACTACCGGGAGGAATGCGAAAACATTCCCCAACCGGGGGACCAGGTCCTGTTCGGGATCATGTTGCGCCTGGATGGCTATTGGGGGCACGGCATCCGGATGGGTTCATGCGGCGTCCCGGCCGAACGCCATGTTCGTCTTTTTCAAATCGTCGAAGCCATGCAGGAACGGGGATTGGCTGCGCTTTGCCCGGGGGCGCAGCTAGCCGATGTCGAACGCGCCATGCACGCGGAGCTGCTTGCGCACTATTCCGAGGAAGAAGTGGCGCGCATGGTGCGCTTTCGTTACGGCCACGGTCTGGGCTTTTCGTACGAGGACCCGGTGACGACGGCAGCATTTCCACAGCATTTCGAACACCCTGCGCCAGCCGATCCGCAACCGGCCACGGCGCGCGCGGGCATGCTTCTGGAGTTGCATCCCAACCATTTCATCCCCGGGAACGGCGGTGCGGCCCTGGGCGACATGGTCCTGTTGACTGACCATGGGCCGGAGCTCCTCTTGCAAGCGCCACGAGAGATGGTCGATTGGCTGGCCTGACGCTGTTCGACTGATCCTGTACTTACTATTGATGCAGCATGCGGATGCTGCGGTCTCTTATCATCCATTTTTTTGGAAATCAACATGACTTTTCTTAAATTCAACCTCGTCGGACATGGTCCGATCGAGATCGGCGTCGATCACGCAATCATTGCCGGTTGGACCGGCCGCGATATTGACATGGTGCAAAAACATATCGCCGAACTCGCGGCAATTGGTGTGACGCCACCGACAACCATTCCGTGCTTTTATCAAGTTGCGGCCTCTCTCCTTGAGCAAGGGCCTGGCATACAGGTGCCGGGCCAGGATTCATCCGGCGAAGCAGAATTCGTTCTGTTTTCTTCCGACCATGGCCTGCTGGTCGGGATCGGCTCCGATCACACAGACCGCAAAGTTGAAAGCTACGATGTGACTGTGTCGAAGCAGATGTGCGCCAAACCTGTCGGAAATTCGCTGTGGCGGTTCGCAGAAGTGGAACCGCATTGGGACGAACTGCTCATGCTCGCCTGGCGGGAGAGCGCTGGCAAGCGTGTCTTGTATCAAGAGGGGCCGGTCACGAGAATGCATGCGCCAAAAGATCTCCTCCAACGCTGTTTTTCTACTGCAGAACTGCCACGCGGGACGGCCATGTTTTGCGGAACGCAGCCGGTCATCGGAGAACTCGCTTTCGGTGACGCATTCGAGCTGGAACTGCATGATCCCCGCCTGAATCGCAGCTTGTGCCACCGCTATACAGTCAATCCGTTGCCGGTCGCGAGATAAAGCATGCGATCAATCCGCGAAAGCCAGAACGCCCTTGCAAGCGGGCAGGTAAGCAGCGTCGAACTAGTGCAGAACGCGCTGGCCCGGATCGATGCGCATCGAAGCGCCGGGGGTACAGCATACGTGAGCGTGGATCCTGACGAGGCTGTCCTGTGCGCACGGGCCAGCGACGCGGCCCGCAAAGCCGGATATGTGCCGTCTCCCTTGGCAGGCTTGCCGGTGTCAGTGAAAGACCTCTTTGACGTCAAGGGACAAATCACTGCGGCCGGCTCAAAAGTACTGCGCAATGCCGCTCCGGCAATGTCTGATGCTGAGGCCGTTAGCCGGCTGCGCCGCGCTGGGGCGATACTGCTGGGACGCACCAATATGAGCGAATTCGCCTTTTCGGGTTTGGGGTTGAACCCGCATTACGGGACACCCGTCAATCCGCTTGACGCCATGCGTGTTGCCGGCGGCTCGACCTCGGGCGGTGCTGTGTCGGTGGCGCTGGATATGGCCGTGGCAGCGCTCGGCACCGACACCGGCGGTTCGATTCGTATTCCCTCTGCGTTCTGCAGTTTGGTTGGCTTCAAACCCACCGCCTCGCGCATACCCAGAACCGGCGCAATTCCCTTGTCGGATTCTCTCGATTCGATCGGGCCGATCGCGAGAACGGTCGAATGCTGCGAGATTATCGACTCCGCGCTGATCGGGGCAACGCACATGTCCGCTGGCCTGCCGCTCAAGGGAATGCGCCTCGGCGTGACGACCGACCTGGTCGGACAGGGTCTCGATTCGGCGGTTGCGACCGCTTTTACGCACGCCTTGCGTGCGCTGGAGCAGGAAGGCGCCATTGTCGAAACTTTCTCATTCCCGGAATTGCTTGCCCTACCCGAGATGAACAGGCAGGGCGGCCTGGTAGCGGCAGAGGCGTGGGCGTGGCACAAGAAGCTAATCGATGCGCGGGAAACCGAATACGACCCGCGTGTCGCTGCACGCATCCGGCGCGGCGCCCAATTAAGTGCGAGCGACTACATCGAACTCTTGCAGTTTCGCGAAAAGCTAATCAGCGCAAGCCAAAGGCGGCTTGCGCGCTTCGACGCATGGCTCATGCCGACGGTCGCGACGACCGCTCCATCTATCGCCACCCTTGCGTCGGACGACAACGCGTTTTTTTCCATGAACGCATTGGTTCTCCGGAACAGTAGTGTGATTAATCAAATCGATGGATGTGCACTATCCTTGCCCTGTCACAAAACAGGCGAACAGGCTGTCGGCTTAAGCATCTGCGGTCCGTCGGGGACCGATAGCAAAATTCTCCGGATAGGCCGTTCCATAGAGTTACTCCTGAACAACGCTCGTCGGCGCTAGGGGCGGCTTACCAAGTGTTGTGCGAGGAGTAGAAAGGATGGACATTTTTATACAAGTGGCGCTGGTCGACCATAAAATCGCAACGCTTAGCGTGTTCAAGAGGAAAGTCGAGGTGTTATCCGAAATTGTGGAACGGTACCGGATCATCGGAGATTTCGATTTCTTGCTGAAAGTGCAGGTCGAGGACATGCCTGGATACCGCCATTTTCTCGGAACAGGGCTGTTGGCGATTGAACAGGTCCTTTCGACGCGGACGTATGTGGTTATTCCTGAAAGCAAGCCGATCAGACGCACTCTGGATGGCATATGCGAAGGCTTGCCAAGGGCACTGTTCTATCCGGAGGTCTCTACCCCTGCGTGCGATGTGGAATCCTTGGAGTAAGCTCCTGCGAAGCGCCGACAATTATGGCGTTGATCAAGCCGCAGATGAAACCGTGTCCGAACTGAGCGCTGGCTGGTGGCGACCTCGCCGAATCGGCCAAGATCGCGCTGAGCAATTACAATATTTGAGAAGCGTCTTATTCCTTCTGAACTTAGTCTCTTGGATCTGGCGAGCCCTGTTACAACGGCAAGGAGTATAACGCTGGTAGCGTCGATTCTGGTTTGAACGCGCGCCCTCCTGTAGACAAGATGACTTTTGCTTATGTGAGCGCGGAATGATCATCGAATACGAAGTCAAGCTTGCGGTTCCGGGTGACGCCCTTGAGATATCTGAGCTGTCCAGGGACGCCATTGAACACGGTCTGTCGTGGAATTGGACGCCACGGCGCGTCGCGAAGAGCATTGTGGAAAGCTCAACGAACGTGGTGGTTGTGCGTCAGGGAGACAGTCTGGTCGGCTTTGCCATCATGAAGTATGAAGCAGAAGAAGCGCATGTGCTCCTGCTTGCGGTTCATCCTGCCCATCGCCGAAAGGGGGCAGGATCTACATTGCTGTCTTGGCTTGAAGTGACGGCGCGGGTCGCGGGTATAGATTTGATACGTCTCGAGGCAAGAGCGCGGAATGCCGGAGCGATATCGTTCTACCAGAAGCATGGGTACAGAGAGCTGGGGCTGCGAAAAGGCTACTACCAGGGAGTGGAAGATGCAGTGCACATGGTCAAGGATCTTTGGCTCCAGCCCTAAACCGGATAGGAGCGTTGCTTAATCGATCAAAAGCGCGATCAGAGCGATACTCTTGCGCGTCAAAAGAAAGCGGTGATAACCTTTACACCTTTCTCCACCGACTGGACTGACACCATGAGCGACCGCACCCTGAACCTGGATGACACCCTGTATCAATACCTGCTCGATGTTTCGCTACGTGAACATCCGGTCCAGGCTGAACTGCGTGCGGTCACGCACAAGCATCCGCTTGCGGGCATGCAGATCTCCCCCGAGCAAGGCCAGTTCATGGCGCTGCTGGTCAATCTGATCGGCGCCCGCAGGACCCTTGAGATCGGCGTCTTCACCGGCTACAGCGCGCTGGCCGTGGCATTGGCGCTGCCGCCCGACGGCCGCATCGTGGCCTGCGACGTGAGCCGGGAATTCACCGACATCGGCCGCAGCTATTGGGAAAAGGCCGGTGTCGCGGCCAAGATCGACTTGCGTCTGGCGCCCGCCATCGACACGCTCGACGGGCTGATCGCCGAAGGCCAGGCCGGCAGTTTCGACTTCGCGTTCATCGACGCCGACAAGACCGGCTACGACGCGTATTACGAACGCTGCCTGACGCTGTTGCGCCAGGGCGGCCTGATCGCCATCGACAACGTGCTGTGGAGCGGCCGGGTCGCGCAGCCGGCCGAGGATGACGACACGGCGGCGCTCCAGGCGCTCAATCTGAAGCTCCGCGGCGATGCGCGGGTCGACCTGTCGATGTTGCCGGTCGGCGATGGACTGACCCTTGCCCGGAAGCGTTGATCTGGCGGGAGGGCGGCGTTCCATGATCCGTCAGGAGGAACGTACGTCGTCGGTTAGGAGACGATCCGCCCAAACCGGACCACCGTTACCCCTGCCCGCAACTGGCGCAGGGACGGCATCACCAGCACGCAGTCGGGGTAGGGCGTGCGCACCGGCTGACCGTTGTCCCAGCCGATCACGGTGCCCGGCTCGGCAAAGGTTTCCAGACCGGTGTACGCAGCGGCAAAGCGAAAATCCAGATTGCTGGCGACGACCGGTTGCGTGACTTCGATGACGACGCTGGCGCCCGCCGCGTCGGCCCACCAGTCGTCCGGCAAGTCGCCGCGTTCGATCGCGCCGGCCAGCAACAGGAAGCGCGCCGTACTGTGTTTGGCGACCTCGACGCTGGCGCTTTCCCAATGCTGTCCGCATTCGATCAGCAGCGCATTTTTCTCGCTGGCGCTGGCGCCGAAGCCGTCGTAGTCGCGCAGGCGGCGGCCCTCGGGGTGTCCGGCATCGCTGATCACATGGCGCGGGATATTCAGTTGCCGCGCCAGCGCGATGCCTTTGGGCAGCGGCCCGGAAACAATCAGCGGCGCGCTGCGTTCGTGCATCGAGTGGATGTCGAGCAGCAGGTCGACCGTATCGATGACCGGCAGCATGGCGCGCGCCCGGCGCAGCTCGGACGAATCGCGCAGTTTGTCGTCCAGCACTGCACGCGTCCACACGCGATTCAAATCCTGATCGACAAAACGCGCTGCATCCGGATGCAGCGGATCGAAGCGCTGATACGCCTCGACGTTGGCGAAGGACAGGCTCAGTTTGCCGCGGCGCGGTCTGAGGCCGAGGTCCAGCAGCGCCTTGACCACGATCGCGCCGCAGACTTCGTTGCCGTGCGTGAGGGCATTGATCATCACGTGCGGACCGTCGGTCTCGGCGGCGAAGGTATGCACATACGGGATGCCGGTATTGCCCGCCATGTAGGGCAGCAGATCGGGAAACCGGACTTCGATCGGGTATTCGGGAAGAAGGGCAGCGGTCATCATTTCTTTCTTTAAAAATGGGTTCAAGCCAGGCCGCCCTGGCACATGTATTTGGTATGCATATAATCGTCCAGCCCGTAGCGCGAACCTTCGCGGCCATAGCCGGACTCCTTGACGCCGCCGAACGGCGCGGCCTCGCTGGCCAGGGCGCCTTCATTGATGCCGACAATGCCGCTTTCCAGCCTGTTCGAGACGCGCCAGATGCGTGCCGCGTTGCCGGCGTAGAAATAGGCCGCCAGGCCGAACGGCGTGTCGTTGGCCATCTGGATGGCTTCTTCCTCGCTGCCGAAGCGGAATAGCGGCACCACCGGTCCGAAGGTTTCTTCCTTGAATAACAGCATGTCCGCCGTGGCGTCGCCAAGCACGGTCGGCGCGTAGTACAGCGGACCGCTGGCCAGGGCGTTGTGCACCGCTGCGCCGCCCAGCAACAGGGTGGCGCCGCGCGTCAGCGCATCCTGCACGTGCAGGGAAATTTTCTCGATGGCGCGGGCATTGATCATCGGACCGATCTGGACCCCCTCGGCGCCGCCCGGGCCGACCTTCAGCGCCGCCACGCGCGCCACCAGTTTTTGCGCAAACGCCTGGTACACGGCCTCCTGCACATACACGCGATTGGGCGAGACGCAGGTCTGGCCGCCGTTGCGGAATTTGGATGCCATCAAGCCGTCGACGGCGGCATCCAGGTCGGCGTCGTCGAAGACGATAAACGGCGCATTCCCGCCCAACTCAAGGGACAGCTTTTTCAGGGTCGATGCCGACCCGCGCGCCAGATGCTTGCCCACCGGGGTGGAACCGGTGAAGGTGATCTTGCGCACCCGGCCATCTTGCAGCCAGTCGTCGACGACTGCGGGTGTCTGCGTGCGCGAAGCGCTGACGATGTTGATGACACCCGCCGGGAAGCCCGCTTCTTCTGCCAGTCTGACCAGCGCCAGGGCGGTCAGCGGCGTGTCTTCCGCAGGCTTGGCGACCACCGTGCAGCCGGCGGCCAGTGCCGGTGCGATCTTGCGGGCAATCATCGCCAGCGGGAAATTCCATGGCGTGATCGCCGCGACCACGCCGACCGGTTCGCGCACCACGCTCATGCGCTTGCCCCGCACCTGATCGGGAATGATATCGCCGTAGGCGCGCACCGCTTCCTCGGCAAACCATTCGACATAGGACGCGCCGTAAGCGACTTCGCCGCGCGCTTCGGCCAGCGGCTTGCCCTGCTCACGCGAAATCAGGCTGGCCAGGTCCTCGGTGTTGGCCAGGATCAGCGCGTGCCAGCGCTTGAGCAAACGGGCGCGCTCACGGGCGCTGGTCTGGCGCCACTGGTCCAGCGCCGCATGCGCGGCATCGCTGGCGGCGCGCGCGTCGGCGGCAGCGCCATCCGCGACCCGGGCGAAATCCAGGCCGGTGGCCGGATCCGCGACGGCAAAACTGGCGCCGCTGCGGGCGTCGCGCCAGCTACCGCCGATAAAATGTTGTGAGCGCAACAGCGCCGGATGAGCGAGTAAAAGAGGCATGATCGGCGTTCCGTTCGGGATTCAGGGGGCTTCGGTGACTAATCTGGCGATGGCTTCGCCCATCGCGGTGGTGGAGGCATTGCCGCCCAGATCGCCGGTATGCGGTCCGCTCGCCAGCACCGATTTGATCGCCGCAACGATGGCGTCATGCGCCTGGCGGCCGCTGCCGCTGCTACCGGTGAGGAAGTCGAGCATCAGCGCACCCGACCAGATCATCGCCACCGGATTGGCAATATTCTTGCCGTAGATATCGGGGGCGGAGCCGTGCACCGGTTCGAACAGCGAGGGAAAATTGCGTTCCGGATTCAGGTTCGCCGACGGCGCCAGACCGATGGTGCCGGTGCAGGCCGGTCCGAGGTCCGAGAGGATGTCCCCGAACAGATTGGAGGCGACCACGACGTCGAAGCGCTGCGGCTGCAACACAAAGCGCGCGCACAGGATATCGATATGTTGCTTGTCCCAGCCGATGTCGGGATACTGGCTGGCCATCTCGGCGGCGCGTGCATCCCACCAGGGCATGGAGATCGAAATGCCGTTGCTTTTGGTGGCGACCGTGACGTGTTTGCGCGCACGCGTTCTGGCCAGTTCGAATGCAAACTTGAGTACCCGGTCAGTGCCGCGGCGCGAGAACACTGCCTGCTGCATCACGATTTCGTTCGGTGTGCCCTCGTACATGATGCCGCCGACCGACGAGTATTCGCCTTCGGTGTTTTCACGCACGATCAGCATGTCGATATCGCCGCCGGCGCGGTCGGCCAGCGGACTGCGCACGCCTTCGAAGGTCTGGGCCGGGCGCAGGTTGATGTACTGGTCGAATTCACGGCGAAACTTCAACAGCGAGCCCCACAGCGAAATGTGGTCGGGGACGATGTCGGGCCAGCCGACTGCGCCGAAATAGATGGCATCCATGCCCGCCAGCTGCGCTTTCCAGTCTTCCGGCATCATGCTGCCGGTTTGCGCATAGTAGTCGCAGCTGGCCCAGTCGAATGCCGTCAGTTCCAGCGTGATGCCGAAACGCTTGGCGGCGGCCTTGACGACGCGCAGGCCTTCAGGCATGACTTCCTTGCCGATGCCGTCGCCCGCAAGCACGGCGATTTTGTATGTGGTGTTCATGAGGTCCTTTCGTTGCGTCGTCGACGCGGGTATGTTGAACAGTATATTCACTCTGCTTAATACTATAATGCTCATTTCCGTTAAGCCATTGTGCACAGACCGTGAACAAACTCCCGACCCCAGACGACCTGCGCGTATTTATCGCCGTGGTGCGCAAATCGAGTTTCTCTGCGGCGGCGGATGAACTGGGCAGTTCACCCGCTTATATCAGCAAACGCATCCGGATTCTTGAAGAGGAACTGGCCACGCGCCTGTTTCAGCGCACCACGCGCAGCGTTGTGGTGACCGAGGAAGGCGAGCGCGTCTACCACTGGGCGCAGCGAATTTTGGATGATATCGATCATTTGCTGCAGGAAGTCTCCATCACCCGCCAGGTGCCGCGCGGGGCGTTGCGCATCAGCAGCAGTTTCGGCTTTGGCCGGAATGTCGTGGGCCCGGCGATTTCAACACTGATCGCGCGTTATCCCTTGCTGACGGTGCGCTTCGAAGTGTTCGACCGGCTGGTGGACGTGGCCAGTGAAGGCTTCGATCTCGACGTGCGGGTCGGCGACGAGATCGCGCCGCATTTGATTGCGCGCCGCCTGGCATCCAATTACCGGGTGTTATGCGCCTCCTCGGCGTACCTGGCGCGGCGCGGGCAGCCGCATGCGCTGAGCGACCTGGCGCAACACGATTGCCTGGTGATCAAAGAGCGCGACCATCCGTTCGGAGTATGGAAACTGCGGGCAGGCGGCGAGGAACAGACGGTGAAGGTCACCGGGCCGCTGTCGACCAATCATGGCGAAGTGGCGGTGCAGTGGGCCATTGACGGCCGGGGCGTGGTGCTGCGTTCCATCTGGGACATTGGATCGTACTTGCAAAGCGGCCAGTTGGTCAGGGTGTTGCCCGGTTGTCAGCAGGAGGCGAATATCTGGGCGGTTTACCCATCGCGCCTCAGCAACTCGGCCAAGGTGCGGGTATGCGTGGAATTCTTGCAGGAATATTTTGTGCAGGCGAGCGCCGCGGAATACCTGAAGTAAGCCGCAGTGTCTGCATGGCGCTCAGCTTTGTTCGGAAATGAATTTTTCCAGCGGGTAGTAGTTTTTGATAAACGGCGATTTGATGACGATGTAGCTGAAGTATTTTTCGATGCAGAGATGGCGTTCCAGCAGGTTTTCAATGATGCTCTGGTAGTGCACCACGCCCTGGGTGACAAATTTGAGCAGGTAATCGTAACCGCCGCTGACCAGATGGCACTCGACGATTTCATCGATGCCGCGGATGCTGGCTTCGAATTTGGCGAAATCTTCGCGCCGATGATCGGACAGCGTGACTTCGGTGAACACGAGTTGTACGTTGCTTAATTTTTCCAGCTGGATATGGGCGCCGTAGCCGGTGATGTAGCCGGCTTTTTCGAGACGCTTGACGCGGATCAGGCAGGGGCTCGGCGACAAGCCCACGGAATCGGCCAGCATCACGTTCGTGATGCTGCTGTTTTGTTGCAAATGGCAAAGAATGCGCAAGTCAATTCGATCAAGTTTCAGGGCGCCGCTAGCAATCATTGTTGACTCCGTGTTCAGGCTTCGTATCTGGCTCCTATGGTACACGTTTGCAGCCCGTCGCGACGGGCCTCGTCGCACGATATAGCATGTCGTTCAGGCCAGCGCGCTGCGGACTTCGGGTTGTTCCAGCACTTCATCCAGAATCTGCCTGAGCCTGGAAAACATTAGCGCAAATTCGTCAGCGGTGTAGCACAGCGCCGGCGCAAAACCAAGGATGTTGTCGCCAAACGCCCGGAAAATCAGGCCGCGCCGATACGCGCAAACGGCGATCCGCTCGTGCAGCTTCAGGGATGGTGCAAAACGCTGCTTGCTGTCCTTGTCGGCGACCAGTTCCAACGCGCCCAGCAGCCCGCGACTGCGTGCGTCGCCGACCAGCGGATGCGCCAGCAGATCGCGCAAACCCTGTTCAAAATGCGGCGCTTGCGCAATGCCGTTGGCGAGCAGTCCGCCTTCGTGATACAGGCGCAGGACTTCCAGGCCGATGGCCGCGCTGACCGGATGGGCGGAATAGGTCTGACCGTGGCCGACCACGGCGTCGCCCGGGACGCCGTCGGCGATCGTGCTGTAGACCCGCTCCGACATCATGAGCGCGCCCATCGGGGCATAACCTGCCGTCAATCCTTTGGCCATGGTCATCAGGTCCGGCTGCACGTCTTCCGCGCTGCAGGCAAACAGCGGGCCGGTGCGGCCGAAGCCGGTAATAACTTCATCCACCACAAACAGAATGTCCAGTTCGCGGCAGGTGTCCTGCATCGCCTTAAGCCAGCCGACCGGCGGCACGATCACGCCGCCCGAGCCCTGGATCGGTTCGCAGAAGAAGGCCGCGACCCGCTCCGCCCCGAGTTCCGCCACTTTATTGCGCAGGGCCGTCACGGAAGCCTGGATCAGTGCGGCAGCGTCGTCGCCGACCGCGCTCCGATACGGATAGGGCGACGGGATATAGTGCTGGTTCGGCAGCGGCAGGTCGAAGTTGAGATGGAAGTTCGGCAACGCAGTCAGGCCGGCGCCGACCGATGACGAGCCGTGATAGCCGCGCTCGAGCGCGATGAATTGCTTTTTGAGCGGCTTGCCCAGCGAGTTGTAGTAGTGAGTGATATAGCGGATCGCCGCATCCACCGCATCCGAGCCGCCCAGCGTGAAATACACGTGCTGCAACGAAGCGGGCGTCAGTTCCACCAGTTTCGCCGCCAACAGAATCGCCGGCTCGGAACCAAAACCGAAGTAACCGGTGGCGTAGGGCAGGCGTGCCATCTGTTCGGTAGCGACGCGCACGATGCTGTCCTGGCCATAGCCGGTATTCACGCACCACAGGCCGGAGAAGGCGTCCAGCAATTCATGCCCGTGATGATCCGTCAGGTAGGCGCCGCGCGCCGATTGCAGGATGGCGACCCCTTGTTTTTCGTGGGCCCGGAAGTTGGTCACGGGATGAATCAGATGGTTGCGGTCAAGCGCGACGAGAGAGGAGGTTTGCATGGTTTTCGAAGATGCCTGTGGAGTGTAAGGAGGTTGCCAAATAGCCTGCAACCATGTTACGTCCGCTGCGCCAGCGTTAGCTTGCAAGATGCGGCCTCGGAAACGGCAGGAATTGGGTATTTCAGGCCCAACGCGGCATTTTCTGCGGTCTGTGTTTGCGCCACCAGCCTCTTTTCAGTAGCCCCGCTGCCGGTCGACCAGGCCGATCAGGGGCAGGCCGGCCTGATGCCGGCGAATGTTGTCGAGCACGACATCGACCGCGCAGGCCGGTTGCGTCATGCTGGCAATGTGCGGGGTCAGCACGATCCCGGGATGATCCCAGAAGCGGTGATCGGCCGCCAACGGTTCGGTCGCGCAGACATCGAGCGTGGCCGATGACAACTGACCGCTGTCGAGTGCCCCCAGCAAGTCGGCTTCGACCAGATGGCCGCCTCTGCCCACATTGATCAGCGCAGCGCCCGCCGGCAATGCCGCAAACAGTCTGCGGTTCAGGATCCCGCGCGTGTCGTCGGTCAGCGGCAGCAGGCAGATCAGGATATCGGTGCGTGCCAGAAGTTGCGCCAGGCCGTCGCTGCCGGCATAACAGCTGACGTCGTCGATGCTGTGGGCCGAGCGGCTCCAGCCGGCACATGGAAAGCCGAAGTCGTGCAGCTTTTTCAACACTGCCTGCCCCAGCATTCCGAGTCCGAGCACGCCGACCCGGCTGGCCGTCGCCGGTTGCACCGGGTGCGCCAGCCAACGGCGCTCGCGCTGCTGGCGTGCGTAAAGATGGCTCTGGCGGTGAATCGAGAGTACCGCATGCGTGACGTATTCGACCATGCCGGCGGCGATGCCCGGTTCTATCATGCGCACCAGCGGAATATGCGCCGGCACCAGAGAAAAATCGAACTGATCGATGCCGGCGCCGACAGAAAAGACCATTTCGACATTCGGAAACCGGCTGGTCAGATCTTCCGGTGGCAGCCAGGCGGCGAGGTAGCGCACCTGCTCGGCCGCGCCGCATTCCGGCCAGCAGTGAAAGGGAATGTCCGGCGCCTTTGCGGCAAACAGCCTGGCCCATTCGGCGCCCCGCACCGGGTCTGCCTTGTAGATGAAACTCATAACGGTCCTTGATGAAGCGGTATTTCAGCCGAGCGCCTGGTTGATGACGGAATACAGTTGCATACCCGGATCTTTGGACGCCGGTGTGCCTTTCTGCATCGCGACCACGGTATCGACCCGAGTCAATCCGATCGCGCTCAGCCAATCGCTCAGGCCGCCGGCGTCGGGCACATCGACGCGGATGAAGGAGTCGGCGTAGGTGTTGATCCAGTGGCTGATCAGGGCTTGCGCGCGGGCCGCATCCGGCGCGACCACCGGGCCGATCACGCGGCCGTGGCCAAAGCGCCGCACCAGCGCAAAGCCCAGCATTTCACCGTCGCGGTCGATGGCCACGCCTTCGGCGACATCGCCCAGCGCCGCCAGAACCCGGCTGCGATCCATGCCGCTGGCGCGCGCATCCAGCGCTTGCAATCTGGCGGCATCGTTGCTGCCGATAGGGCGAATGCGCTCACCGGCGGGAAGCGGAATCAGCGCCGACTGCAACACCGCACCCTGATGCTGATGCAGCTTGCCGCTGGCCACAAACCCCAGTTTTTCGTACAAGGGCTGGCCGGCCGCGGTGGCATGCAACATGATGTTGCGCTGGCCGAGCTGTTCCAGCAACCGTTCCATCAGCCTGCGGCCGAGACCCAGCCCTTGCTGCAGCGACTGCACGATCACCATGCCGAGCGAGGCATGGCTGTCGCCGTACTGCCAGTACATGGCGCTGCCAACCAGGGCGGGGGGCTGGTCCCCGGCCCGGTTATCGAGCGCAAAGCCGGCCCCCAGCGCATAGATGAATTGCCAGTCTTCCAGCCGGTGCGGCCATTTCAGGGCCAGCGAAAGGCGATGGCATGCGGCCAGATCTGGCTCGGTCAACGCGCGCAGCGTAAATTGGGTGGAAGCTTGATCCTGCATCGAAAACTCCTTGTCGATAGTTTGCTTTGCCGTGCTCTTGATGCGGGCCGCGGCGAGACTTGCACTGGACTTAATGATGCAGCGTTTCCGCTGACACGATTCAGTCTTCTGTCGCAAAAATACGCAATTTTATAGCGATCTTAGATAGCGGCTCGGCACAAAATAGGCAGCATTCCGGATTAGTATCGAGATCATCAACATGTAATGCAGTGCCCGCATTTTCGTCAGCTTTTTTACTTTCACTCAAGGATTTTCCATGCAGGATTTTGCTCCGGACCAGGTTTCCGTCAGAAGTGCGCATTTCATTGGCGGCGACTATGTCGATGTCGACACCAATCTGATCGATGTGTTGCGGCCCTCCGACGGTCGCGTGTATGCCGGCTTGCCGGTGGCCGATGCCGCGCTGGTGGATCGCGCGGTGGAAAACGCCTGGCAAGCGTTCAGGACCAGCAACTGGGCCACCCAGCCGCCGCGCGACCGGGCGCGCATCCTGCGCCGCTGGGCCGATCTGATCGAGGCCGACGTTGCCACGCTGGCGCCGATGGAAGCGCTCGGTTCGACCCGCCCGATTCGCGACGCCGCGCAATGGGATGTGCCGTTCACGGCCGAAGGCATCCGGTTTTTTGCCGAATACGCCGACAAGCACGGCGGCGAGGTGGCGGCGACCCGCAGCGATCATCTGGGCATGACAATTACCGAACCCTACGGCGTGGTGGCGGCGATTGCACCCTGGAATTTCCCGCTGGTCATGGCGTCATGGAAAATCGGACCGGCGCTGGCAGCCGGCAATGCGGTGGTCCTGAAACCTTCCGAAATGACGCCGTATAGTGTCTTGCGTCTGGCCGAACTCGCCATCCGGGCCGGTGTGCCGGCCGGCATTTTCAATGTGATACAGGGCGATGGCCGGACCACCGGCGACAGCTTGTGCCGTCATCCCAAAGTGTCCAAGGTCACGTTCACCGGCTCGACCCTGACCGGCGCCGCGATCATGCGCGCCTGCGCCGAAAGCGGCACCAAGCCGGTCACGCTGGAGCTGGGCGGGAAAAGTCCGCAAATCGTGTTTGCCGATGCCCCGGATCTGGACAAGGTGGCGCGCATGGTGGCTGCTTCCATCGCCGGCAATGCCGGCCAGGTCTGCGTAGCCGGTTCGCGCCTGATCGTGCAGCGCGGCGCGGCCGAGCAAGTGATCGCCGGTATTGCGCGCGCGTTCAGTGCGTTGTTGCCGGGCCCCACCTGGCAGCAGGCGACCACGCTGGCCCCGATCATTTCCAAAGCCCAGGCCGATCGCATCGGCGCCATCGTCGCCCGCACTGTTGCGGCCGGCGCGCAACTGGCGGCCGGCGGCAGGCTGGCGCCAGACAGCAGCGCGCACTATTTACCGACCATCCTGACCGGAGTCGACAGTACGATGGAAGCGGTATCCAGCGAGATCTTCGGCCCCGTGCTGACCGTGCAGGTATTCGACGACGAAGCGGAAGCGCTCGCACTGGCAGCACATCCGGACTATGGACTGGCTGCCGGGGTGCACACCCGCGACATCGGCCGCGCGTTGCGCCTGGCGCGCAATCTCGAAGCCGGCACGGTCTGGATCAATCGCTACGGACGGACGGCCGATTTCGTCATTCCCACCGGCGGCTACAAGCGCTCCGGCATGGGCAAGGATCTGGGACGGCAGGCATTCGAAGCCAACCTGCGGATCAAAAGCGTACTGATCGATTTTGCCGAATAGCTTGAAGGATCGCCTCTGAATGCAACAGGCCGGCAGCGTCACCGCCGGCCGTTTTTTTATCCGTTCGCCTTGCGTAGCATGGCTTCCCGCAACCCATATAAACCCAATCCGGCACCACGCTATTTTTTGCCCCAAGTTGGTGAAATCGACCGAAATCCGCCCCGCCAGCGCGCATTGCTGCACTGCTCAGCAAGTTATGCTGATTGCAGCATCCAAAACCAAGGTTTCTGTCTCGTGACAGGCAGAAAACGGGATATTCACAGCATTTTTGTATGTTGTAATGATCACCGGAACAAGCGATTAAGCGCAGCAGCGCGGCGACCTGCGCATGCCTGTTTTCAACGTCGGGAGTACCTCCGGACGCTACTACAACTTTTAGAGGAAGACGCTATATGACCACCTTCAGGCCTAAATTCATCACCTTCGACTGTTACGGCACCTTGACCCGTTTTCAGATGTCCAACCTGGCCAGCGATTTGTTTGCGGATCGGGTTTCCGCTGCCGACATGCCGATGTTTTTGCGCCAGTTCGCCGCTTACCGCCTGGACGAAGTGCTCGATCAATGGAAACCGTATGAAGACGTCGTGAAGAATGCCGTGAAACGCACTTGCGCGCGCTGGAACGTGCAGACCACCGACGAAGAGGCCGGCAAGTTTTACCAGGCCGTGCCGAGCTGGGGCCCGCATGCCGATGTGCCGGCGCCGCTGGCGCGCGTGGCCAAGGAATTTCCATTGGTGATTTTCTCGAACGCAGCCGACGACCAGATTCAACACAATGTCGACAAACTCGGCGCACCATTTCATAAAGTGTTCACCGCGCAGCAGGCGCAAGCTTATAAACCGCGCCTGCGCGCTTTTGAATACATGCTGGATAACCTGAACTGCAATCCGGAAGACGTGTTGCACGTCTCCTCCAGCCTGCGCTACGACCTGATGCCGGCCAGCGATATGGGCATCAAGAACAAGGTGTTCGTGGCGCGCGGTCATGAGCCGTCGACACCGCACTATGGCTATACCGAAATCACCGACCTAGGCGGTTTGCCTGGCGTAGTCGGGCTTTGAGCCGTTTTCCACCGTAGCATCCTGTCAGGAGTCGCATGAAACTCGCATCTTATTGGCTGGACACGGCGCCCAGGTTTTCTGCCGGCGCCCAGGGGCCGGTTCAGGGACAAGCGGATGTCGTCATTATCGGTGGCGGCTTTACCGGTTTGTCGGCGGCACTGGCGCTGAGCCGCAAGAATCGGTCGGTAGTGTTGCTGGAGGCCGGTCAGGTGGCCGGCGAAGCTTCCGGCCGCAACGGCGGCCAGTGCAATGGCGGTCTGGCGCACGATTTTTCAGAACTGGCCGCGCGCATCGGCAAGGATAAGGCCAAGGAGCTGTATCAGTCGTTTGTGCGTGCCGTCGACACGGTGGAAAACATTGTGAAGGAGGAAGCGCTGGACTGCGATTTTCAGCGCTGCGGCAAGTTGAAGGTGGCGGCCAAGCCGGAGCACTATGCCAAATTGCAGCAGGTCTACCGCGATCTGATCGATGAGGTCGATCCGCAGCTGGCCCTGGTCGCCCCGCAGGACATCGCACAGGAAGTCGGTGGCAATGGCTTGTATGGCGGTTTGCTGCAAAAGACCAGCGCGCAATTGCATGTCGGCAAATTCGGCGTGGGTCTGGCGCATGCCGCAGCCCGCCATGGCGCCCGCATTTTCGAGTCGGCCGCGGTCACCCGGCTGGAGCAGTTGGCGGGGCAGGCATACCGGGTGCATAGCAGCAAAGGCACGCTGCAGGCAAAACAGGTGTTGCTGGCCTGCGGCGGTTGCAGCACCGGTCCGTTTGCCTGGTTTCGCCGTCGTCTGGTGCCGGTCGGCAGCTTCATCATCGTTACCGAAGTCTTGCCGCAGGCGTTGCTGGACCAGATCGTACCGGGCCGTCGCAACTATGTGACGACCAAAAACATCGGCAATTATTTCCGGATCACGCCGGACCATCGTTTGCTGTTCGGCGGCCGGGCGCGCTTTGCGATGTCGAATCCGCGTTCGGACCAGAAAAGCGGAGCGCTGTTGCAGGCGGCGATGGTCGAGATGTTTCCGGCATTGCGCGACACACGGATCGATTATTGCTGGGGAGGATCGGTCGATATGTCGGCCGACCGTCTGCCGCGTGCCGGTGTGCACAAGGATTTGTTTTATTCGCTCGGCTATAGCGGCCACGGTGTGCAAATGTCGGTGCACATGGGCCAGATCATGGCGCAAGTGATGGGTGGAAATCCGCAATGCAATCCGTGGCGGGAGATGCGCTGGCCGCCTATCCCCGGTCATTTCGGCAAGCCCTGGTTCTTGCCGCTGGTCGGCGCGTATTACCAGTTGCGCGACAAATTGAGTTGAGAGTTGGTTTGCAGGTGTAGAAAAATCCGCCGACCGGATGGCATGGTTGGTCATATTGATTTTGGACTTCTTTGGCGAGGCTTTTATGACAAAAATTAAAATCGGGCAAAACAACGTGAATGATCCCAACGTGAATGATCCAATCCGTTCCGGCGAACAACTGGAGAGCGCGCACACCGGCTTTACCCGGCGCGACATGATGCGCACGGTGCTGGCCGGCAGCATGATGGTGGGCGCAGCCGGCAGCATGCTCGCTGTCACCGGGAATGCCTTTGCGCAGACACCGCGGCGCGGCGGCAAGATCAAGCTCGCGAGCCAGACCAGCTCCACCGCCGATACCCTCGATCCGGCCAAGGCTGCGCACTCCACCGATTACACCCGGGTCAACATGTTTTATAACGGTCTGACCACATTGGACACCAAACTGGCGCCGGTAATGGTGCTGGCCGAAGAAATCGCCAGCAGCGATGGAACGCTCTGGACCGTCAAGCTGCGCAGCGGCATCCGTTTCCATGACGGCAAGCCGCTGACGCCGGCCGACGTGGTGTATTCGCTGATGCGCCACAAAGACCCCGCCACGGCATCGAAGGCCAAGGCGATCGCCGACCAGTTCGAATCGATCAAGGCCAGCGGCCCCAACGAAGTGCAGATCAAGCTGACCGGCCCCAACGCAGACTTGCCGGTGATCCTGGCAACTGCGCAGTTGCTGATCATCAAGGATGGCACCACCACATTTACCACTGCCAACGGCACCGGTGCGTTCAGGTGCAAGGAATTCACGCCGGGTGTACGCACTGTCGGCGTGCGCAACGAAGAGTACTGGAAGTCCGGCAAACCCTATCTGGATGAAATTGAACTATTTGCCATTCCGGATGAAGCGGCGCGCGTCAATGCGCTGTTGTCCGGTGACGTGCAGTGGATCAGCGACATGGATCCGCGTTCGACCCAGCGCATCAAAGCGACGGCCGGCTACGCTGTACTGGAAACCAAAGCCGGCCTCTACACCGACCTGGTCATCCGTCAGGATGTCGCGCCTGGCAAGAGCGCCGACTTCACGCTGGGCATGAAATACCTGATGGATCGCGAGCAGATCAAGTCTGCCGCCTTCCGTGGCTTTGCGGTGACCGCCAACGATCAACCTGTCAGTCCGACCAATCGCTTCTATTTTGCCGGCTTGCCGCAACGTCCGTATGACCCGGACAAGGCCAAGTTCCATCTGCAGAAAGCCGGCGTGCTCGGCAGCACCATTCCGCTGGTGGCTTCGGTCGCCGCTGACGGTTCGGTCGATATCGCCCTGTTGTTGCAGCAATCGGCGCAGAAGCTGGGCCTCAAGCTGGACGTCAAGCGCATGCCGGCCGACGGCTATTGGTCCAATCAATGGATGAAAGCGCCGCTCGGCTTCGGCAACATCAGTCCGCGTCCGAGTGCCGACCTCCTGTTCACGCAGTTCTTCAAGTCGGATGCCCAATGGAACGAGTCGGGCTGGAAGAACGCCCAGTTCGACCAGTTGCTGGTCGCGGCCCGCGCCCAGACCGACTTTGCCAAACGCAAGCAGATGTATGCCGACATGCAGGTATTGGTGCATGAAAAAGGCGGCATCGGCATTCCGGTGTTCATCAGCAACCTGGAAGGGGTAAGTAGCAAGGTCAAGGGCATCCAGCCGATCCCGCTGGGATCGTTCATGAACTACACCTGTGCCGAGTATGTCTGGCTTGAGGCTTGATGTTCAAGTAAGAAAATGCATAAAGCATTTCTGCCACACATAATGTAGGAGAACAGCATCCGCTCGGCCTTACCGCGTCCGCATTGCAGGCGCGTCATTGCAGTCGGGCGGATGTCAGAAAGGAATATGCTATGAACGGGACAGTCGGACGTCTTATTGTCAACCGGCTCGGCCTCGGAGTATTGACATTGCTGCTGGTGTCGATCGGGGTTTTTTTCATTACCAATCTGTTGCCGGGCGATGCGGCGCAAGCGGCGCTTGGCCAGGCGGCGACGCCGGAAACGGTGGCCGCATTGCGTTTGCAGTTCGGACTGGATCAGCCGGCGCCGTTGCGTTACTTTCACTGGCTGGTCGGGCTGTTGTCGGGCCACCCGGGGATCTCGCTGGTCAGCAACATGCCGGTGGCGCAACTGATCGCTGACCGCTTGCCGAGTTCGTTGCTGCTGGCCGGGGTGACTGCCGCAGTGTCGGTGCCGATTGCGCTGACCCTGGGGATTACCTCGGCCATGTATCGCGGCTCCGTGTTTGACCGGGTGGTGAGTGTGAGTTCGGTCTCGCTGGTGTCGGTACCGGAATTTCTGGTGGCAACCGTCGCCGTGATGATCTTTGCGGTCAAGCTGCGCTGGCTGTCGGCGCTCTCCCATACCGCCGATATCGCCTCCATCGGCCAGTTCCTGAAGGCCTACGCCATGCCGGTGATGACCTTGTGCTGCGTGATCGTGGCGCAGATGGCGCGCATGACGCGGGCGGCGGTCATCGATCAACTCAGCTCTTCCTACGTCGAAATGGCCGCGCTCAAGGGCGCGCGGCCGGCCCGCATCGTGCTGACCCATGCACTGCCGAATGCCATCGGGCCGATTGCGAATGCGGTGGCGCTAAGCCTGTCCTACCTGCTCGGCGGTGTGATCATCGTCGAATCCATCTTCAACTATCCCGGCATCTCCAGCCTGATGATCGATGCCGTGACGACGCGCGATTTGCCGCTGGTGCAGGCCTGCACCATGATTTTTTCTGGCGCTTATCTGCTGCTGGTGCTGAGCGCCGACGTCTGCGCGATCGTCTCCAATCCAAGGTTGAGAAATCGATGAAACCCATGCTCAATTCCATTCCTCCTGCGCCCGACGAATTGTCGCTTGAAACGATTGACAATCCTGTGCTGTCAGAGGCGTTATCGGCAGCCAAGCCGCGCCGTTTTGCGCTGTCCCCCCTCAGTTTGGCCGGCATCTGCATCATCGTTTTCTGGCTGCTGATGGCAGTCATAGGGCCGACTATTTCGCCTTACGATGCCGGCCAGATCGTCGACGTCGACGTGTTCAGCGGCATCAGCCGCAAATTCTGGCTGGGCAGCGATTATCTTGGCCGCGACATGCTGAGCCGGATTCTGTTCGGCACCCGTTACACCATCGGCCTGGCGCTGGCGGCGACCCTGCTGGCCAGTTCGATCGGCACCGCGCTGGCGCTGTGCGCGGCACTGACGGGCGGCTGGGTCGACGCTGTCATGAGCCGCACGCTGGACGCGCTGACTTCGATTCCAAGCAAGATGTTCGCTTTGCTGATGGTGGCGTCATTCGGCTCCTCGGTGCAACTGCTGATCATTACCGCCGCCATCACCTATATGCCGGGCGCCTACCGGATTGCCCGGGCACTGGCGGTGAACGTGCAGACCATGGAATACGTGCAGGCTGCCCGTGCCCGCGGCGAAGGCGCGCTGTACATCACCTGTGTCGAGATGTTGCCGAATATGATTCGTCCGCTGCTGGCCGATGTCGGCCTGCGCTTCGTGTTCGTCGTGCTGTTGCTCAGCGGGCTGAGTTTTCTCAGTCTCGGCGTGCAGCCGCCGGACGCCGACTGGGGTTCGCTGGTGCGTGAAAACATCGCCGGCCTGGGCGAAGGCGTGCCTGCCGTGATCATGCCGGCATTGGCGATTGCAACCTTGACCATCGGCGTCAACCTGATGATTGATAACCTGCGTGGCAAGCGCGTCAAGAAGGATTGCTAATATGAACAAGATTGCCAAAGGCGCCGACCTCGTCAGCGTTTCCGGTTTGCGGGTGGTCGCGCTGAAGGATAGCGGCGAGGACGTGGTCATCGTCAGGGATGTGGATTTTTCGGTGGCGCGCGGCGAAGTGCTGGCGCTGATCGGCGAATCCGGGTCCGGCAAGACCACCATCGCGCTCGCGCTGCTGGGCTATGCACGCTCCGGCTGCCGGATTGTCGGCGGCAGCGTACGGGTCGGCCAGCGCGACGTGCTGAGCATGAAACCGGCCGAGCTGTCGCACATGCGCGGCCGCGACGTCGCCTATATCGCGCAGAGTGCGGCGGCGGCTTTCAATCCGTCCAGGACGCTGATGGATCAGGTCATCGAAAGCGCGCTGATCCACAAGACCATGACGCGCGCCCAAGCCGAGACCAAGGCGGTCGGGTTGTTCCGCTCGCTGGCATTGCCGGATCCGGAACACATCGGCAAGCGTTATCCGCATCAAGTGTCGGGCGGTCAGCTGCAACGCGTGATGGCGGCGATGGCGCTGATTACCGATCCCGAACTGGTGATCCTGGACGAGCCGACCACCGCCCTCGATGTGACGACCCAGATTGAAGTGCTGCGCGCATTCAAGAAGGTGGTCAAGGAACTCGGTACTACCGCGGTCTATGTGTCGCATGACCTGGCGGTAGTGGCGCAGATGGCCGATCGGATCGTGGTGCTGCGCGACGGTCAGATACGGGAGGTTGGCAGCACCGGCCATATTCTGACCACGCCGGACCACGCCTACACTCAGAGCCTGCTGGCGGCAGCGGCGCCGCAAGTGCGCGGCCAGCTGGCGCTGCCGCCGGCGCTGGCGCAGGAGCCGCCGCTGTTGCAGATACAGGGGCTGATCGCAGGCTATGGCCGGCCGGACAACCGGGGACTGCCGTCGGCGCGGATTCTGGACGATATCAATCTGACGATACGGCGCGGCACCAGCATCGGCATCATCGGCGAATCCGGGTCCGGCAAGACCACGCTGGCGCGCGCGGTGGCCGGTCTGATGGCACCGGCGCGCGGCACTATCGCGCTCGACGGCGAGCCTTTGTCGCCAGGCCTGGACGGCCGCACCCGCGAGCAATTCCGCCGGGTGCAGATCGTGTTCCAGAATGCCGATACCGCGCTCAATCCGGCCCACACCATCGGCCGCATGCTGGCGCGGCCGCTGACGTTCTATCACGGCCTCAAGTCCGAGGCGCAACGCAAGCGCATCGCGCAACTGCTGGATCTGGTGCAACTGCCGAGCAGCGTCATCGATCGGTTGCCGGGCGAGCTGTCCGGCGGCCAGAAACAACGCGCCAACCTGGCGCGGGCATTAGCCGCCAACCCCGATCTGATCCTGTGCGACGAAGTGACCTCCGCACTGGATACCGTGGTCGGCGCGGCGATTCTGGATCTGCTGGCCGAACTGCGGCGCGAGCTGAATGTGTCGTATATGTTCATCAGCCATGACATCAGTACCGTGCGCGCCATCTGCGATGACATCGTGGTGCTGTATGCCGGCCGCATGGTCGCCAAGCGGCCGCGCGAAGCGATGATGGCGCCGCCGTACCACCCGTATTCGCATCTGCTGCTGTCGTCGGTGCCGGCGCTCAAGCAGGGCTGGCTGGAGCAGGTATGCGGTCGTGTCCCGCAGGATATGCCGTCCATCGGCGAGGTCGCGTCCTCGCCTGATATCTGCCCTTTCCTGCGCCGCTGTCCGCTGCGGATTGACGGTGTTTGCAATACGCTGCCGCCCGTGCGGCGGTCGCTGCAGCATGGCGGCGAAATTCTTTGTCATCGCTCCGATGTCGACCTGCAGCGCTTGCAATTGCCGCTGATTCCGGTGGAAGGAGTGACGGTATGAGTGACGGTATGAACGGTGCCGCAAATCCGCGCTTTGTCCGGCTCGGCGAGACCGCGCGCGCGCCGGTCGGCTTCTCGATCAACGGCCGCCCGGCCACAGCGCTGCAGGGCGATACGCTGATGGTGGCGATCTTGAACAACATCGATCATTTGCGTCAGTCCGAATTCGGCGACGGCCAGCGCTCCGGCTTTTGCCTGATGGGCGCTTGCCAGGATTGCTGGGTATGGACTGCCGACGGCGGCCGCTTGCGCGCCTGCTCGACGATCGTCAGCGAAGGACTGGAAATATCAACCCATCAACCGGAGGCAACATGGCCCAACCTCGCGTAGTCATCGTCGGCGCCGGACCGGCCGGCGTCCGTTGCGCCGAAGTGTTCGTCAAAGCCGGCTTGCGGCCGACCGTGATCGATGAAGGCCGTCGCGACGGCGGTCAGATTTACCGTCGTCAGCCGGAGAATTTCACACGTTCGTACAGCAGCTTGTACGGCACCGAAGCCGGACGTGCCGAGTCGCTGCATCGCAGCTTCGACGCGTTACGTAGCGCGATTGACTACCTGCCGGAGACGCTGGCATGGAATATCAGCGAAGGCCGGGTGCACCTGGTCAGGGCTGGCCACGCCAGCAGTCTGGCGTACGACATCCTGATCCTGTGCACCGGCGCCACCGATCGCCTGATGCCGCTCAAGGGCTGGCACCTGGCCGGCACCTACAGCCTTGGCGCAGCGCAGGTAGCGCTGAAGTCGCAAGCTTGCGCGGTCGGCCGCGAAGTCGTGTTTCTCGGCAGCGGACCGTTGTTGTATCTGGTCGCGAGTCAATATATCAAGGCCGGCGCCAAGGTGGCGGCAGTGCTGGATACCGCGCGTTTCACACAGCAACTGAGCGCGTTGCCGAAGCTGATGGCGCGGCCCTCTTTGCTGAAAAAGGGCATGTCGCTGGTGTCTGCGATCAAGCGCGCCGGCGTGCCGGTGCAGAGCGGCGTGACGCCGCTGGAAATCCTCGGCGCTGCCGACAGCGGCGTACAGGCAGTCAGCTATCGCAATGCCGAAGGGAAGACCGTCACGTTGCGTTGCGATGCGGTGGCCATGGGCTATCACCTGCGGGCGGAAACCCAGCTCGCTGATCTTGCGCGCTGCGAGTTCAGTTTCGATCAGGCTTCGCGTCAGTGGCTGCCGACGATTGGCGAAGACGGCCGCAGCTCCGTGCCCGGCGTGTATCTGGCTGGCGATGGGGTACGCATACTCGGTGCCGATGGGGCCGAGAATGCCGGCCGTCTGGCAGCGTTGGCTGCGCTTGGCGATGCTGGTTACAGGGTAGAACAACAGGAAGTGGCCACGCTGCGCCAACAGCAACGTGTGATGGAGCGTTTCCGCCAGGGGCTGCTAAAGGCATTTCCGTGGCCGGCGGAACAGGCCGCCTGCCTGCCCGATGAGGCGATAGTCTGCCGCTGCGAATGCATCAGCGCCGGCGAATTGCGCCGCGTGGTATCCGAGATGGGCGCCACCGAAGCGAACCGCGCCAAGGCCTTCAGCCGGGTCGGCATGGGACGTTGCCAGGGACGTTACTGCGCGCATGCCGGCGCCGAAGTGATTGCGGCGGCGGCCAGTATTCCGATTGCCGAGGTCGGTCGCTTGCGAGCGCAGGCGCCGGTCAAACCGCTGGCGTTCAACACCAACGAGGAAGCGTCATGAAGGCCCTGCAAGCGGATGTGATTATCGTCGGCGGCGGCATCATGGGCAGCGCTACCGCATTTTTCCTGCGCCAGCGCGGGCGCTCGGTGATTCTGCTCGAACGCGGCCTGCTGGGCCAGCAGGCCAGCGGTACCAATTTCGGCAATGTGCGGCGGCAGGGGCGCTTCCTGCCGCAGCTGCCGCTGGCCAATCGCTCACTCGCTATCTGGCGCCGGCTGCCGGAGCTGATCGGAGAAGACGTCGAGTTTTTGCCGTCCGGGCATATCCGGGTGTGCTACGGCCAGGAACGGGTCGGCATGCTGGAAGAATATGCGCGCGCGGCACGCACTTATGGCCTCGACCTGGAACTGTTCGCCGGCCGGCGGATGCGCGCGCGCTTCCCGTTCCTGGGGGCAGAAGTCGGGGCGGCATCGTATTCGGCGCTCGACGGCCATGCCAATCCGCGCCTGGCGGCACCGGCTTTCGGTCGGGCCGCGGCAAGAAACGGTGCGCAGATTTTCGAGAACACCGAAGTCACGACCATCGAGAAGGAGGGCGGCGATTTCCTTGCCACAGCCGTCGATGGCCGCGCCTTCCGCGCCCCGGCGCTGCTGGTTGCGGCGGGGGCCTGGGCCGACAAGCTGTGCGTGCAGTTCGGCGAGCCGGTCGATCTGGTCGCGCGCGGTCCGCAAATGGGCGTCACGGAACCCGTGCCTTACGGTTTCAAGCCTGTGGTCGGGGTAACCTCGCCGCGCGATGAAGAGATCCTGTATTTCCGCCAGATACCGCGCGGCAACATCATCTTCGGCGGCGGCGGCCGCGGCCCGGCCTATCCGGATCTGCAGCGCGCCTACGTGATGCCGAAGAATACGCTGAACCAGCTAAAGCAATTGCAGCGGCTGGCGCCGGCGCTGGCCAATCTGCATGTGATCCGGGTCTGGAGCGGGGTGGAAAGCTATATGCCGGACGATCTGCCGGTGATGGGGCCGAGCGCCCGCGTCAGCGGCCTGCATTATGCATTCGGCTTTTGCGGACACGGTTTCCAGCTCGGACCGGGGGTTGGCGATGTGATGGCCGAACTGATTGCGACTGGCCGCAGCACGACGCCGATAGAGCCGTTTCTGATCAATCGTTTTTCGAAGCAGGTACAAGTCCCCGCTGCGTTGGCGCAGGTCATCTGAGGGTTCAGGTGCAAATTTCCCCGACAGTTACACTTTAGGGGTAGTAGCGAGACGTCCCTGGGAGATTCCCGGATTTTGCCCATTCGTATTTGAGTGGGCGTTTTTTTGGTGCGTCCGGCAGGGCCCGCAAACTTGATTCCAAAACCCGCAACCAGTCGCTTGTCAGCCTCGTCGTGACAGCTCGGCCACGGCAGTGCGCAGGTCGCGCGCGTATTCGCGGCCATAGCGCGTCTGCGGCCGCAGCCTGCTGGTCGATAGCACGATCTCCAGCGGCAGCTCCGGGCGGAACGGCCGCACCTCAAATGCACCATAACTGGTCCACGGCACCAAGCCATCGACGAGCGCCACGCCGAGCCCGCGCTGCACCAGGGGCAGGGCAGCGATCGACAGCGAGATTTCAATCTGCAACTGGCGCTCGACGCCGGCCTCGGCAAAGGCGATTTCGAGCAAGGCGCCTGGCGCCGTGTTGGCGCTGTAGCTGATCAGCCCGTGCCCGGCCAGGTCGGCCGGTGTCACGACCTTGAGGGCGGCCAGCGGCGAGTCAGCGCGCATCAACGCGACGATGCCGGCCTTGCCCAGTGGCTCGCAACGGATTTGCGGCTCGCTCGATCGCTGCATCGTTACGCCCAGGTCGATGTCGCCGACCAGGATGTGCTCGTCGATCGCATCGGCCGGCAGGGTCTGCAGCACGATGCGCAGCCCGGGGTTGCGCTGGCGGAAGCGTTCAGTCGCATGCGGCAGCAAGGCAAAGGTCGCCGGCGCGCTGGCGCCTACGCGCAGCAGGCCGAGTTGTTTGTCGCGGATGCGGTCCGACAAACCCTTGAGCACTTCAATCTCGCGAAATATGCGGTCGGCATCGCCGTACAACAGCTGCGCCTCGGCGGTGGGCACCAGGCGCCCGCCCAAACGTTCAAACAGCTTGTAGCCGATCTGAATCTCGAAGTGGCGCAGCAGCTTGCTCACGGCCGGCTGCGAGACGTGCAGCGCCTCGGCGGCTGTAGTTAACGAGCGGTTGCGCATGATGGCGCGGAAGACCTCTAGCTGGCGAGCGTTCATGGCCTCACTATAACCAAAGGTTTGGCATTCCGCAACGATCGGTATTGGCCCGCGGCGCGGGCACCGTCCAGAATAGATGCCATGAACTTCCACCCTCACCGCCACGGCAGCCGCCTCCCCATGAAACCTGGCCGTTTCATCCGCCTCGCCGAGACCGCGTGCGCGTCAGTGCAGTTCACGAAGGGGGACGCCTGATGGGACAGGAATTGAGAGCCGACGTCGTTATCGTTGGCGGTGGGCTGATGGGCGTCTCCAGCGCTTTCTTTTTGCGCAAGCGCGGCCGCTCGGTGATCCTGCTTGAACGCGGCCTGGTCGGCCAGCAGGCCAGCGGAGCCAGTTTCGGCAATGTGCGCAGGCAGGGGCGCTTTCTGCCGCAACTGCCATTGGCACACCGCTCGCGCGCCATCTGGGGCCGGATGAAAGAACTGATCGGCGACGACGCCGAGTTCCTGGCGAGCGGCCATGTGCGCGGTGTGTACAGTGAAGCGCAGGCCGAGGTGATCGAGAAGTATGCAGCCGACGCGCGCGGATGGGGCCTCAATCTCGAGATCATCGGCGGCAGCGCGTTCCGCCGCCGCTTCCCGTTCTTCGGCCCGGAGGTGATCTGCGGCTCCTATTCGCCAGACGATGGTCATGCCAATCCCCGTCTCGCTACCCCGGCCTTCGCCCGCGCAGCACAGCGCGAAGGCGCCCAGGTGATCGAGAACTGCGAGGTGCTGTCGGTCGAGAAGGATGGGGAGGACTTCCGCGTGCAGACTGCTGACGGCCGCACGGTGCGTGCACCCGCCGCGCTGATCTGCACCGGCGCCTGGGGTAACAAGTTGGCGGACGCTTTCGGCGAGCCGGTGCCGATGACGCCGCATGGCCCCACGATGGGAGTCACCGAGCCCATGCCCTACGGGATCATCCCGGTGGTGGGCGTGTCAACCAAAGTACTGCACGAAGTGGTGTACTTCCGCCAGGTCAAACGCGGCAACATCGTGTTTGGCGGCGGCCTGCGCGGTCCGGCTTACCCCGACAGCAGACGCGCCTACGTGTTGCCGGAAAATACGCTGCGCCAGTTGCGCGAGTTGCGCCGCCTGGCGCCCGCGCTGGGCAAGTTGCAGGTCATTCGCGTGTGGAGCGGCATCGAGGGCTACATGCGCGACGACCTTCCAGTCATGGGTCCCAGCGCCCGTGTCAGCGGCCTGTACTACGCCTTCGGTTTCTCCGGCCACGGTTTCCAGCTCGGCCCCGGCGTCGGCGACGTGATGGCGGAGCTGATCGATACCGGCGCCACCAGCACGCCCATCGAACTTTTTCACATTAGTCGGTTCGGCGCCGCAGCCGCAGCGCTGAATGCTGCCGCCTGATCACCCCATATTTTTTCATAGGAGATTCACCATGTCCGTTACCGTCCATCCCACCCAAACCCTAAGCGCCGACGACAAGACGCGCCGCTTCCACGAAAGCAGCCTCGTGTTCGACGGCCTTGCGATCGGCTATGTGCTCGACGAAAAGTACACCCAGCGCTGTCTCGAAGGCGGCGTGAATGCCGCCAACGTCACTTTCGCGCTGGAAGAGACTTGGGACAAGACGCTGCAGACCTTCGAAAGAAACCTTGCCAAGATCGACAAGAGTCCGCTGCTGATGCTGTGCAAGACGGCCGATGAGGTGCAAGCTGCGAAGGACAAGGGCAAGCTCGGCGTCGTCATTGGCACCCAGGGCGCGAGCATGATGGAAAGCGCGGACCAGTTCTGGCGCCTGGAGACCATGGTACGCATGGGCCTGCGCTTCCTCGGCCTGGCCTACACCACTGCGAACCTGTTCGGCGACGGTTGCGGCGAGCGCCGCGATGCCGGTCTCAGCTACCTCGGCGAGGAGCTGATAGCGCTCGCCAACACCCTGCCGGTCATGCTGGACCTGTCGCACTGCGGCCGCCGCACGCGTGCGGAAGCCACCGCGCTGGCGCGCGCGCCCGTATGCACCCATTCGAACAGCGACGCGCTGCGCGCCAACGGGCGCAACACGACCGACGCTACGGTCGCGGCCATGGCCGCCAAGGGCGGGATGATCGGTGTTTGCGGCCTGCCGCAATCGCTGTCGGACGAGACGCCGACGCTGGATGACCTGCTTAACCACATTGACCACTTTGTCAAGCTGGCTGGCGTCGGACACGTGGGTATCGGCATGGACTATGTCGAGGCGTTCCAGGACCAGGCTACGGTGGTGCCGTCGCCGAGCGTGGTGATGTGGCGCACCCGCCGCCCCGACATTTTTGGCCCGCTGGCGGCGTTCGGCCGTCAGTCGTACCCGATCGACGTCGAGGTGGCGCGCAAGCTGCCGAATCTGACACAAGGGTTGTTCGACCGTGGCTACTCGGCCAACGACGTCGAGGCGCTGATCGGCGGCAACTGGCTGCGTGCGATGCGCACATTCTGCGGATGAAGGCCGCTTATCGACAAGGAGTTTTCGATGCATGATCAAGCTTCCAGGCAATTTACGCTGCGCGCGTTGAACGCGGCGGATCTCGCCGCATGTCATCGCCTTTCGGTGGCCCTGAAATGGCCGCACCGGCTGGAAGACTGGCAATTCATCTATGCGCTGGGGGCCGGCTTTGCGCTCGAGAGCCGGGGCAGGGAACAGGACGCCGTTGTGGTCGGCAGCGCCTTGAGCTGGCATTACGGCGACAGCCACGCCTCGCTCGGCATGGTGATCGTGCAGCCGGCGCTGCAAGGCCTGGGTTTCGGCCGCAGGCTGATGGCGAAGTTGCTGGCGCAACTCGGCCAGCGCAACATCATGCTTCACGCCACCGCGGCCGGCCAGCCCCTGTACGAAAAACTGGGGTTTGTTGCCAGCGGCAAGCTGCATCAGCATCAGGGTGCGGTGTTGCTGTCGGCGCCAATTCCGCTGCCCGCCGGTGAGCGCATTCGCGCTGTCGGCAGCAACGATGCGGCCAGATTGCAAGCGCTGGATGCGCGCGCCAGCGGCATGGATCGCAGCCGGGTTCTGGCAGCGCTGGGCGACGTCGCCGAAGGCGTGGCCATCGACCGCGACGGCGAACTGCTGGGCTTTGCGCTGGTGCGGCGCTTTGGCCACGGCCGCGTGATCGGCCCGGTGGTAGCGCCCGATGCCGCCCGCGCGCAAGCCCTGATCAGCCACTGGACCAACTCCTACGCCGGCTCCTTCATTCGCGTCGATGTGCCCGACGCCGGCGGCCTGAGCGATTGGCTGAGCGCGATCGGATTGACGCGGGTCAATAGCGTGGTGGCGATGCAGAAAGGCGCGCCGGCATCAAAAGATCCGGACCTGCAATTGTATTCTGTCATCAACCAGGCGCTCGGCTGAGCGGCGCCTCGCGCGCCGCATGCTATGCCGCCGCCGCATTAAAATTCACAACTTTCGCCGTTTTAGCTGGGGCACTACGGAGCATCTGTCCACCCGCATCTGGCTACCATAGTCGGTAACTCAACTGTTCCGAAGCGTCTCCCCATTCATCTCACATGCAACATTGCCGTCATCCCCAGTGACGGCAAGTAATTCGCACTACCCACTTACTCAACCACAACAAGGATCGTCATGACCAACCCAAACATGCTCAGTTTCGCCGCCATCACGCCAAAGACCACGGAACACTTTCCCGACGAGGACAGACGCATCGTGGGCAAACCACGCCGCGTCACCAATGAGTATTTCGTCAACGCCGCGCACGGCGTAAAGGCAGGCACCTGGCAAGCCGAAGCCGGTTCCTACCGGATCGAACTGGCCGACAGCAAGCACGAGTTCTTCCACATCCTTAGCGGCAAGGTCCAGGTGTCGCAGCCGGACGGCACCGACGCCATCGTCTACGCCGCCGGCGACACCGGCATCATTCCGCCCGGTTTCAAAGGCATCTTTGAAATCCTCGAGCCGGCCAGCAAATTCTGGGTGATGAGCGAACTGATGGCCTAAGCTTCTCTACTACGGGGCGGCCCAGGCCGTCCCAGCCCTTCAGCACCTGTTCGACTACGCTGTGCTCGACGATCAGGCGCGAGCCGGCCACGCACACCTGGCCTGCGTTGCCGGTGATGGCGCCGGCCAAAATGCGCGCCACTTTGTCGAGGTCAGGAGCGTCGGCGAACACCACTTGCGGACTCTTGCCTCCCAGCTCCAGCGTGACCGGCTTGGTGCCGGTTTCGGCGCAGGCCGCCATGATGGCGCGACCGGTCCGGGTCGAGCCGGTGAACGTGACCTTGGAAATCTTCGGATGGCGCACCAGTGCGTCGCCGGTGACTTGGCCATCGCCCTGAATCACGTTAAAAATCCCCGGCGGCATGCCGGCCGTGATCGCCAACTCAGCCAGTCGCAGCGTCGAGAACGGCGTCAGTTCGGACGGCTTTAAGACCACCGCGTTGCCGGCCGCCAGCGCCGGACCGACCTTCCACGACGCCATCACCAGCGGGAAATTCCATGGCGCGATGGCGCCGATCACGCCATACGGCTCGCAAATCGTCAGGCCCAGGCTACCGCTCTGGGTCGCCGCAACGTCACCGCCCAGCTTGTCGGCAAACTCGGAAAAGAAGCGCAGTGACTCAGCCGCGAACGGCACGTCCCAGCGAACCGCGTCGGCCACCGGGCGGGTCGAACCGATGGCCTCGATGGGAGATCGACTGCGATGGACACAGGTCTGGTCTGCCCCCGACTCTCCGCTGATCGTGGAGATCGCTCAACAGCTACGCCGAGGTGGGATTGAAGTCAAGGGCGTCATGACCCATGCCGGCAATTCTTACAACAGCAAGAGCATCGCGCAGATCGAGGCCTACGCATGCCAGGAGCGCGACGCGGTGCTGCTGGCCGTTGGCAAACTGAGGAACGCCGTCATTGGGCATCAGCCGGAAAAGGGCTGGATCATCGTCGATGCGGGATGGATGGCGCTCTCGCGCGACCGCGTCGCAGGCCGTCGATCAAGGCTACGGCGTCGTTTGCGACATCAATGGCGTGCCGCTGCAGGACATGATCGTGGTGGGCGCGCACCAGGAGCACGGCATTGTCGCGGCACGTGACGGTTGCGCTGGCGTTGCCGCTGTCCCGGTGGGTACCCAGTTGCGTATTTTACCGAACCATGCCTGCGCCACGGCCGCACAACACGGTGGCTATCACGCGACGGACGCTCAGGCGCCGGCCGCATATTGGGCTCGTTTTGGCGGCTGGTGATTCTCAAATATCGAAAGGATTTTCAATGCACACTGTCTTATCGCCCGACGTGCCCATTCCGGCCGGGCATTATTCGCAAGCGAAGGTAGCCGCCGGACTGGTGTTTGTATCAGGCCAATTACCTCTGCGAGCGCCATCGATGGAAATTCCCGACGGCATCGACGCGCAACTGATCCTGGCCATGAAAAATGTCGAGCACATCCTGATTGCCGCTGGTTCGTCACTGGAAAAGCTGGTCAGCGTACAGCTGTTCATCTCGGACGTCAGTCTGTGGCCCAAAGTCAACCGCGTCTACGCGCAGATCATGGGTTCGAGCAAACCAGCGCGAACGATCGTTCCGGTTGGTGCCCTCCACTACGGCGCCCTGATTGAAATCAACGCGATTGCCGAAATCGCAGATCACTGCGAATGAAAGGCCTCCCATGACCACGAGCAGCATACCCGTCGCCGGCGCCGAACTGGACGCCTATCCGATCGAGTTCGACTTCCCCGATATCCACCCCTATGCCGGCGGCAATACGGGCATCCCTTACGCTTACACCTTCGACAGCGGCAAACCGGGCAAGCACACGATGATCACCGCGCTGACCCACGGCAATGAAGTGTCCGGCGCGGTGGCCGTCAAGGCCATGCTGGATGCCGGCTTGCGGCCCCGCCGCGGCCGCCTGACGCTGGCATTCGGGAATGTCGACGCCTACCACAGCTTCGACCCGGCCAGGCCGGACGCGTCGCGCTTTGTCGACCAGGATATGAACCGCGTGTGGCAGGCCGCCACGCTGGACGACTGCACGCTCGACTCCTCGGAACTGCGCCGGGCCCGCGCCTTGCGTCCGCTCGTCGACAGCGTCGATTGCCTGCTCGACCTGCACTCGATGCACGAGCGCAGCGCGCCGTTGACGGTCTGCGACCCGCTGGACAAGGGCATCAGGATGGCCATGGAATTGGGCACGCCTGCACATATCATCAGCGACGCGGGTCATCCGGAGGGTCGCCGGCTGCGCGACTACGGCGGCTTTGGCGACCCGGCCAGTCCAAAAAACGCGCTCTTGATCGAAACCGGCCAGCATTGGGAACACGGCGCATTGGCGGTGGCGAAGGACTATTGCATGCGCTTCCTGTTCTTGTGCGACAACCTCGACGCCGACCAAGTGCCGGACGGCTGGCTGCAACCGGTGCCGCAACAGCAAATTGTGATCAAAGTAACGACGCCGGTTGTGGCCAGCGGATCGGACTTCCGTTTCGCCGGCCAGTACACTGGACTGGAGAAATTTGCCGACCCGGACGCGCTAGATACATGTCATCGTTTACCACCGCACCGGCAACCCCATCAATTTCATTTCTGGGCGTGACGTCTGGCTGGATGACGTCACCTCCAACCAAGCAGCAGAATGTGAACCCGTCTGGGTTAGCGCTGAACATCCTTTATTCATCCTCTATACGTCCGGCTCGACCGGCAAGCCCAACGGCGTGCAGCATTCCTCCGGCGGTTGCCTGCTGTGGGCAATGCAGACGATGAAGTGGACCTTCGACATCAAGCCGAGCGACTTGTTCTGGTGTACCGCTGACATCGGATGGATCACCGGCCACACCTATATCGCCTATGGTCCGCTGGCAGTCGGTGCTACTCAGATCGTGTTCGAAGGTGTACCTACTTATCCGAACGCCGTCCGCTTTGCTGACAACTTGTCCAAAACTCGCTCCGGAAAGACCATGCGGCGCCTCTTGCGTGCGATTGCAAACGGCGAGTCCATTACACAGGACGTGTCGACGCTCGAGAATCCGGCCATCCTTGAGCAATTAAACCAAGCGCAGTAGCATGTCTGATACCGGGCGGTTAAGCAAAAGCCCTCACTCGTTGCCGCTTAGCGGCCAACCAGCGAGGAGCGTATGCTTCCGTTGAGCCAGGACCGCTAGCCTTGCGTGGCCACATGCTCAAGCGCTTCAACAAAGCTGTCGAGTTCACTTTTCAGCATGTAGATATGCGGCGATACGCGCAGTCCGCTAACGTGCCTGACCGTGCGATATTTCACGTGTACTTGATGCGTTTGCCGCAGCTCCTGCTCGATTTTCCGGCAATCCATACCGTCGATGGAGAACAGGCTCACCGCACCCAGATCATTGGAGTCCAGCGGCGTGTGCAGCCTGAAGCCGGGAATATTGCGGGCGAGATCGATCCAATAGCGGGTCAGCTCCTGCAGCCGCTCATGAATCTTTCGGACGCCGATCTCTTCATGGAACCGGATCGCCGGCGCGATCCCCGCCTGTACTGCCGAATTGTAGGTGCCGAGATTCCAGTGATCGAACTTGTCGATGCCTAGTGGAGGCAGATCGAACGGCCCCAGCAATGGCCAGGTACTGTCGATTCGGCTTTGCTTCACGATCAGCATGCCGTTGCCGACCGGCGCGCCCAGCCACTTGTGCAAACTGGTGATGAAGAAGTCGCAATCAAGATCGCGGAAGCTGACCGGCATCTGCGCGAACGTCTGAGCGCCGTCGACGACTGTGACGATATCGTGAGACCGGGCCATCTTGCAGAGCTGCTTGGCCGGTATGATTCGGCCGGTCCAGTGGAACATATGGGTCAGTTGCATCACGCGCGTGCGCGGTGTGATCGCCTCTTCATAAGCCTTAACGACGATGTCGTCGCCATCCATCAGATCGAAGTCTACCGATACAACCTTGATGCCTTCCCGTTGCTCGCGCTGCAGCCATGCCGCGCGCACGCTCGGATAGTCCCACGCCGAAATCAGCACTTCGTCGCCCGCCTTCAGCGGTATTCCGAAGATGGCCGTCGACAGGCCCTCCGAGGAATTCCGGTTCAGCGCGATCTCTTCGGGGCTGCAGTCCGCCAATACCGCAAGTTGCTGCTTGATCGAAGAGAGCGCGGCATCGAGCTTGCGCCACATGTTGACATCCGGATTCTGGCTGATGAGGCGATAGGCGTCGATCATAGCCTGCTCGACAGCCAGCGACGGCGGACTGACCGCGGCGTTGTTCAGGTTCATCAATGGTTGTTGCCTGGGATAGGCTGCGCGCACGCGTTCCCAGAATTTCTCATCAGCTTGGCCGCTCGTGGTTGATTGCATTTCCATTCTCTTGATAGATTGTTGATAGCGCCGGCTCGCGGGAACTTGCCACCGGCTTCATTGGATGAATTCCTGAGGTTGATTACACCATGGGCGCCATACACGAATATCTTGTTTTCGCACTGCCGGAGCGCAGAAATGGTGGAATGAAGGGCAGCGCGTAGCATAATTTGCTGTACCGCTAGCGTGCACACCGGGCGAGCGTGAAACCCTTGCGCAACGGCATGTCCGGGCGCGCATCTCAATATCGAAGGCGCGGCCGGCCCCCCGGCTAGTGGCGCTCTCTCAAAGCCCCGCCTGGCGGATCAGCTTGGCCAGGGTGCCATCTACCTCGAGAGCGGACGAAATCGAGGGCTGAATACTTGATTTATGCAGCCATCGGAAAGTCTTCCCAAAGATTTTTTTGTGTGAACTTTGAGCGCTTTACGTATAGCGGTTTCTTAAAAATATCCGCAAGCTCGCCATTGAGATCTGCAACACGAATGTGTAACAGAGCATTGGCGCCTGCAGGGGTCCATCGCATCTGTCCCTTTTTCTTAAAGCGATCTCCGATCACTAAGGGTGCCGTCACGCATTTCAGTACCGATCGGATAAGAGGTTCTGTGAATAATCGCTGACACGAAACGATGCTAACAATCATCTGCTCCCAATTGCTGACCCACATCCGTGCTGCGGCCAATTCAGCCGGCGGTATCGAACGCACTAACACGCTGGTATCGCCAATCAACACCGATGTCGGGAGATGTTCTTCGCCCAGGATCAAAAACATTTCAGCATCGGATTGACGCACCGAAAAGTCAGCGACGCATTTCTGACCCTCAAATTCTATCGTCGCAGGTCGCTCGCAGAACGTATCGACTAAAGGATCGGATTCTAGCCGCAGCCGTTGCTCAAATGCATGCTGATCAAAGCACTGTAAGCGTCGGCCGAGCTTCGGACTATACGCCTCGATCAAGCGCTGACCGCGTGTTCGTTTTGATAATATTGGAGAGGTGTACCGCGTTAAATCATCCATGATTTCAATAGCTTAGAATATGATCCTCCGAAGGATGACAAGAATAAATAACTCCTCGCAGTACATTCAAAGAGGGGCCTGAGCCCCAGGACCATCACTCCCACCGTTTGCCTTGCAGGGCGAGGTTCAGTTCGGCCAGTCCCTTGCCCATCGCCACGCGCTGCGCGGCGGTGCGCGGTGTCTCCCGGATCTGGATGCCTTCCAGGTAGGTGAGCATGCGCACGGTGGTCCGGGCGCCGTCGGCGAGTGCCACGGTGTCACGCGTGCGGCCGTCCAGCGTCCGCACGACGCGGGGGACGGGCTGGCTGGGCGATGTGCTCAAGGGCGGCGATCTGGAAATCGACCAGCGACACCGGCTCGGAGGGGTTGCTGATCTTGAACACGTAGTGCGTGCCGTCGGCGGACTCCACGGCGCAATTCTGGTCGCGCTCGCCGGCCAGCGACTTCACGCTGCCGTCGATGCCGTAGAGGCGCGCCACCAGCGCCTGCACCTCGGCTGGCGCCAGGTCGGGCGCTGCGGTGCTCAGCGCCGCGGCCTCGGTCGGGCGCCCATCAGGCATCACCCCCTGGGTCCCAGGGTGGGGGTTCAGGCCGAGCATCAGAGTCCCAGCAGTGCAGGAAGCTGACGAACGTCGGTCAAGCGGCTCACGCCGTCTTCGCTCGACGTGGGCTCGTGACCACGGTCGATGAAGGCCTTGGCCATGAAGCCCAGGTCGGACGCCGTCATCAGGTCATACCGCAAGCTCGACGAGACATGCATCATCTGATCGGGCCCGCAGCCGAGCTAGTCGAACATGTGGGAATCTTCCGATAACCGTTCCACTGCACCTCAGACCCCGACATGGGGATTGCAGTACGTTTGATCAGTCCTCAATGTGTCACCCCTTCGTCAAGACCACCAAGAATGATGCCAATGATGCGGCAGCGATCGTTGAGGCAGCTAGTCGGCCGACCATGCGATTTGTGCCGACAAAATCAGTTGAGCAGCAAGACATGAGAGCGGTTCATCGCGTACGCAAATTGTTGGTGCATCAACGTACTGCCTTGATCAATCAGGTGAGAGGACTGCTGGGCGAACGTGGCGTGATCATCGCTCAGGCAACCTTAGATTTTTTCGACCTCTACTCTTGCCACTACGCCCTTGCTGATACTTTCCCCATCTTCCTTGCGCAAGGTCCAGAACGTCAGCGACGACAAGATCGTCAAGCCAGCCACCGTCAGAAACGTATGGTGCAAGGCAGCGCTCACGACGAGATGATCGGTTTGAGGCCGGCCGGCCAGATACCAGCCTGTGATCAGCGAGCCGCAAGCCAGGCCGAAACTCATCGATAACTGCTGCAGCGAGCTGGCAATCGTGCTGGCCATGCTGGAATCGGCGCTGTCGACGTCAGCGTAGGCGATGCTGTTCATGCTGGAAAACTGCAGCGAATTGAAAAATCCCAGCGACAGGCTGAGCATGACGATAGCAACCAGCGGCGTTCCCAATCCGAGTTGATACAGCAGCGGCAGCAGAAACGGCATGCCGCCCACCCCGAGGCGGGTGACGAAGCCGCCCGCAACGGAGACGCGGAATGTGCGTATCTGAAACAGGGTCAGGCGCAGCAACGGATGGCGCTCCTGGCCGGCGTGCCACACATAGGCGGCCAGCAGGCTGATGGCGAGCAGGAGCAGCACCGCGGCCGATGTCGGGTCGAGGGTATGCTCGCCGAATATTTCGAGCAGCCATGAGAGCAGCGCGATTCCGCTGCCAAACAAGACCAGTCCGATCAGATCCAGCGGCCGAGGTTGGTCGCCGTAATAGTCTGGCATGTAACGGTGGGCCAGAAACAGAGCGGCCAGTCCGACCGGCACGTTGATAAAGAAAATCTCGCGCCAGGACAACCAGTGCACGATCAAACCGCCCACGGCCGGCCCCAGCAGCGGCCCGATCAGGGCTGGGATGATGACGAAATTCATTGCGCCCAGCAATTCATTTTTGGGGAAGGTGCGGAGAATGGCGAGGCGGCCAACCGGAATCATCAGCGCGCCGCCGATGCCTTGCAAAATGCGCGCCGCCACCAGCATCGGCGAATTGAGGGACAAGCCGCACATCATCGAGGAGAGCGTGAAGATCGCCACCGCGCCGGCAAACACGCGCCGGGTGCCGAAGCGGTCGGCCACCCAACCGCTCACCGGGATACAGACCGCCAGACTGAGAATGTAACTGGTGACCACCGCTCTCAGACTGAGTGGCGTCACGTGCAGGCTGGTGGCCATGCTGGGGACGGCAGTATTGAGAATGGTGGAGTCGAGCTGCTCCATGAACAGTGCGATCGCGACGACCCATGGAAGGTAGTTTTTGGTGGCAGAACCAGTCATCGAGCGCGGTACCTCTTGTCAAAGTCGGAGAGTGTTGAGATCGTCACGAAAAATTCGCCGGACGCTGCCCGAGCGGGGGATGTCCGGCATTGTTGCCCCGACGACTGTCTATTGGTCATTAAAACCATTACTTGAAGAGCATCGCTATTTCGGGATTATCGGTTCTGTCGCGTTAGCAAGGATGAGTCGGATTTTTAGCAGGTGCTTGGGTCCACCTTCAAACTGGACGGATTTGTCCTGCCAAAGCATAAAAACAGCAGCGTCTCGGCGGCGGTAGTTAACGAGCGGTTGCGGATGATGGCGCGGAAGACCTCTAGCTGGCGAGCGTTCCGATAACGACGTCGGCTCTCAATTCCTGTCCCATCAGGCGTCCCCCTTCGTGAACTGCACTGACGCGCGCGTGGTCTCGGCGAGGCGGATGAAACGGCCAGCGTTCATGGGGAGGCGGCTGCCGTGGCGGTGAGGGTGGAAGTTCATGGCATCTATTCTGGACGGTGCCCGCGCCGGGGGGCAATACCGATCGTTGCGGAATACCAAACCTTTGGTTATAGTGAAAGCCATGAACGCCCGCGCAGCATGCGCCATCTGGGGCCAGATGAAAGAACTGATTCGGTACCGATGACGCCGCATGGCCCCACGATGGGAGTCACCGAGCCCATTCGCCCTATCGGCAAACGATGCGGCCCGCGCACAAGCCCTGATTTATCCTGCTGCGCAGTGCGCCACTCCGCGTTTCCGTAGTGCAACGGGCATTATGTTTAAGGTATATCTCTAAACAATCGCTTGCATAAGGTTCTAAGGATATAAATACTTCCATAGAGCTTTATTTTTCATTGCCAGGAAGTCATGACCACCAAAAACACCATCGACACCGCCATGGCGAAACGCATGGTCGAAGCCTCCGCGATCCGCACCGCTTCGATCATCGGCCAGCCTGGCGGCTGGTCCGTGATGCTGAAAATCGGCACGACCGAGCAGGCGTTAGGGGCGCAGCGCAGCGACAAACCACGCCTTTGGAAGTCGCTCGATCGCTGCGTCGATTATCTGAAAAACGAATTGCATATTGCCCGCTTTGACATGCTCGACGCCACAGGCTTTAGCGCCGAGCCGATGACTGGCGGCGCCAAAAACCGCGCGTCCGAACGGATGCGCAATGCGCACGAGGCCGCCGCGCATGACAAGTGGTTTCGTGACCAGGTAGCGCAAGGCATCACGGAAGCCGACGACCCGAACACCCAATGGGTGACGAATGACGAAGCGAAAGCGAGCTGGGCCAAAAAACGGGCTGCGCTGGTGAAACGCGCTAAAGGGAACGCTGCTTGAAGTTGGTGTGGCTACCCAGGGCGATTGCAAATCGTGACGCGCAAATTGACCGCATCGCGCTGGACAACTTGACAGCAGCCATCGAGCAAGGTGACAGGATAGAGCCGCAGATAAGTCAGTTGATTGCCCACCCGGAACTAGGCCGTGCCGGCCGCCAGCATGGCACCCGCGAACTGGTCATCAGCCGCACGCCGTTTATCGTGATCTATCGCATCATGAGCAAGCGCATTGAGCTAATGCGCATCTTGCATGGTGCGCAGCAGTGGCCGGCTGACAGGTGAACGGACAACCTGCCATCCCGCCAGCGCGGCGGCAGCTCAGCGCTGCGCCATCCTGCGGCTGAAGACCATCAGCAAAATCAAGATGACCGACGCCGCCGTCAGCAACGTGCTGATCGCCGCAATGGTTGGGTCGATTTCGTCGCGCAAGGTCGTAAACATGCGCTTGGTCAAGGTCTGGTACTGACCGCCGGAGATGAACAGGGCCACGATCGTTTCGTCCAGGGCCTGGATGAAGGCGAAGATCGCGCCGGCGATAACGCTCGATTTGATCTGCGGCAGCGTGACCGCCAGGAAGGCGCGAAAGCGGTTCATGCCGAGGCTGCGCGCCACCATTTCCTGGGTCTGGTCGAAACCCTGAAGGCCGGCGGTGACTGACGTCACCACGTACGGCAAACCCAGCATGATGTCTGCCAGCACCAGGCCGGGAATGCTATTCAACAGTCCGACCCGCGCATAGATGAAAAACACGCCGACCGCGGCGATGATGATCGGGACCATCAAGGGCAGCATCAGCACCAGCCGCAGATAGCGCATGCTCCAGTGGCTGGAGTTGTGGATCGCATAGGACGCCGCGACGCCGATTGGCGTCGCGATCAGCGCGGTGGAGAACGAGACGATCAGGCTGATCTTGCACGCCTGCATCCAGGCCGGGTTGCCGAAGAAAGCCTGGTACCAGCGCAAGGAATACGCCGGTGGCGGAAAGGTCATGAAGCGCGTATCGGAAAAAGACATCGGCACGATGACCAGTACCGGCAGGATCAGGAAGGTCAGGATCAGCACCACCACGGCGCCGAGCACTGTACGGCTGAGGCTGAAGGGAAATTTTCTCATTTGACACCCAGGATACGTTCGAGTGAAATCACCCGGCCGACGATGGTGAAGATGGCGAACACGCACACCAGCAGGACTACGCCTACGGCGCTGGCCGCACCCCATTGGTTGTACAACTCGACGTTCCGGCTCACGACCATCGAGACCATGATGGTCCTGCCGCCGCCCATCAACTCAGGCGTGATGTAAAACCCCAGGCAGAGCACGAACACCAGCGTCATACCCGCCAGTACGCCGGTCAGCGACAACGGCAGAAACACCCGCAGGAACACATGCGCAGGGGTCGCGCCGAGGCTGGCGCCGGCCAGCATCAGGTCCGCCGGGATCTTCTGCATGGCCGAGTAGAGCGGCAACACCATGAACGGCAGCAGGATGTGCACCGTCGCCAGCACTGTTCCGAATTCGTTATGCACGAGCGACAGGGGGCTGTCGATCAGGCCCAGGAATTGCAGCCCCTTGTTCACCAGTCCGGCGTGCTGCAGCAGAATCAGCCAGGCGTAGGCGCGCACCAGCACACTGGTCCAGAACGGTAATATCACCAGGGCCAGCACGATTCCGCCCCAGCGCGGCGGCAGCGCCGCCGCCGCGTAGGCGACCGGATAGCCCAATGCCAGCGCCAGCAGGGTCACGACGATGCTGATCCTGAACGTCAGGGCGAAGGTGTGCCAGTAGACGCTCTCGGTCAGGATCCGGCGGTAGTTTTCCAGCGTAAAGCCGTCGCTGTAGATGGATTGCCAGAACAGCCAGGCCATGGGCAGGACCAGCAGCACGACGATCACGCACAGCGCCGGCGACGCCAGCATCAGCATCGTGCGCTGCTCGCGGCGCTGATGGACGCTGGAAGGATCTTCGGCTACCGTTTTCAGCTTATCGAGCGAAAGAAAGTGAGTGTTCATGCGGCTTTCCAGACAAAGTTAAACGGTGCGAAGCTCCACAGGAGCGGGATTACTTCTGCATGAACTGAAGCCAGCGTTTCTCGGCCTTTTCACCCTCGGGCGAAGCCCACCATGTATAGGACATCAGGGCCTGCTTGGCGGCATTCGCGGGAGAGCTGGGCAATTGTGCCGCGCGGATCGCCGAGATCTTGCCGGTGCCGAAGGCGGCGGGGTTGCCCGGGCCGTAGTCGATATGCAGCGGCAGGTTGGCCTGATATTCCGGCGCAATCGCGGCGTTGACGAATTTCACTGCGGTATTCAGGTTCGGCGACTTCTTCAGGATGCACAGCTGGGTACTTTGCAAAATGCCGTCGTTGTAGGTAAAGGTGGCATCCGGATCGTCCTTGGCGATGGCGCTGACCCGGCCGTTCCACATCATGATCATGTCGACTTCGCCGTCGTGCAGCAGCTGCGCCGACTGGCCGCCGGAAGTCCACCATACGGTGATAGACGGTTTGATCTGTTCGAGTTTGCGGAAAGCGCGGTCGACGTCGAGCGGGTATAGCTTGTCTTTCGGCACGCCGTCGGCCAGCAATGCCGCCTCCAGGGTTCCCATCGGATGGTTGCGCAACGCGCGGCGGCCGGGGAATTTCTTGACGTTCCAGAAATCGGCCCAGCTGGCAGGGGTCTGGCCGTGGAACTTGCTGCGATTGTAGGCCAGGACGCTGGAATAAAATTCATACGCCACCGAGTAGGGGGTCTTGTAGCCGTTCGGCAGCTTCGCTGCGTTCGGAATCTTGCTGAAGTCGAGCTTCTCGATCAGGTTCTGTTCGCCGCCGCGGATGCAGTTGACGGTCGGCGTATCGACCACGTCCCAGACGACCTGGCCGGTGCTGCCCTGGGTCTTGATCATCGGCCAGGCGTCGGGCGCGCTATCCTGGTTGATCGTCAGGCCCAGCGCTTTTGCCACTGGGTCAAGGATCGCGACGGTCTGGGCCTCCTGATAGGCCCCGCCTTGCGATACGAAGGTGATCTGCTCGGCTGCGGACGCCGGGGCGGTCGCGAGTACGGAAACGGCGGCCAGCATCAAACCGCCCGGAAATGCGTTTTTCATTTTGTTTCCTCCAACGATGACAGAGTGGATCAAGGGACTTCAATAACCGCATGTGTCAAGCAACTGATACCAGGCCGCCACCAGGCGGACACCGGATTCGCGCAACGGATAAAAGGGTACCGACTTGAGCCGGGCCGCAGCGAGCAGCCCGACATCCGGCGCTTCGCCGAGCGCGAATGCTGCGGCGTACTGTCCCAGCAGGCTGGCCATGGCCACGCCGGCGCCGTTGTAGCCGAGGCAGAAGCTGGTGTGCGCGTCGTGCCGCCCGACGTGCGGCAACTGGTCGAGCGTCATGCCGACGTAGCCGGACCAGCGGTAGGCGATGCCCACCTGGCCGAGGTCGGGAAACAGCGCAACCATGGCCCGCTGCAGCGCGTCGAACGCCGCGGGCGCGCCCTCTTTGCCGAACGCGCCGCGACCGCCGAAGACTATGCGGCCGTCGACCTTGCGAAACCATTTCATCATGCGCCGGGTTTCCGAATAGCTGCGGCGGCCGGCCAGCAGCTTCGCATCGATCCCGGCGGGCAGGCGCTCGGTGGCAATGATCGCGCTGCGGAACGGGATCAGGGTCCGCCTGAAGTCCCCGGTCGCCGGCGTCAGGTCCGAGTAGGCGTTGGTCGCGACGATCACCTGGCGCGCCCGTACCGTCCCTGTCGCGGTCTCGATCAGCAGCCCCTGCGGCTCACGCCTGATGCGCAGGACCGGGCTGCGCTCGAAGATCTCGACCTGGCGCGCTGCCAGCCCGGCGGCGATGCCGCGCACGTAGTTGAGCGGATGGATCGTGCCCGCGTCAGTGTTGAGGACGCCGCCGGTGAACGCGCTGGAACCGGTTTCCTCGGCGACCTGGCGGCGCGACAGCACCGACACCGAACTGTCGCCCAACGTGCGCCGCAGCCACTCGGCTTCGGCGGCAATCGCCGCCTGGGCCCGCTCTGTATGCGCACAGCGCAGATTGCCGCTGCGCTCGAACTGCGCGCTCCGGATGTCGAACTCGGCAACCAGCTCTTCGAGTGCGTGCACCGCGTCATGGGCGATCCGGTGCATGCGTTTGGCCGTCTCCAGGTCGTAGTCCCTGGCCATTTGCGGGAACGAGAGCCGGAATTTCGGCGAGACCACGCCGCCGTTGCGGCCGCTGGCGCCCCATCCGATGGCATTCGCCTCCAGCACCACCGAACCGACGCCGCGCCGCTGCAGCGCATGCGCCGCCGCCAGCCCTGAATAACCGCCGCCGACGATGGCCACCTCGGCGCTGATGTCGGTCTCCAGCCGGGGCAGCCGTGGGGCCGGCCCGGAGGTACTCGCCCATAGCGAGTCCGCAGCCGGACTGAAGGTCGGTTCGATGATGGCTGGATCGATGCGGTTCATGAATTCCTCAGGCTCCGCGGGCGGCGTCGACTGCGTCTGCGAGCGCCTTCAGCGTCGGAAAATGGAAGTCGGGCCTGGTGACCTGGGCCGGCTTGGGCGAGCCGCCAAACCCTTCCTGACCCTGGCGCCGCTCAATCCAGCATACCGAATACCCGAGATCCCGCGCGATGCCGATGTCGTGGTATTGGCTCTGTGCGACGTGCAGGATTTCTCCGAACTTGTAACCGTGTGCAGACTGGCGGCCGCGGTTGTAGGCGAAGAACTGCGGATTCGGTTTAGGTACGCCGGTATCGTCGCAAGTGACGCTGTCGTCGAACGGGTCGGCCAGGGTCTGGGCATAGCAGGACAGCGCGACCCGATCGGCATTGGTCATGGCGACCAGCCGGAAGTGCTTGCGCAAACGCTTGAGTGCCGCAATCGAATCGGCGAACGCGGGCCAGCGCAGCACGTCCATCTGGAATGCCGCCGCCGTGGTCTGGTCGGTGGGCAGGCCCAGCTCCTTGGCCAGCGAGAGGTAGACATCGGACATGACCTCGCTGGAGCGGCCCGGATGGGCGTCGCGGCCGCGTTTGTACGGCTCGAAGATCTGGTCATCGCTGAGTTTGCGTGCCGCTTCGCCGCCGAGACGGCGTACCGAGTCCAGAATGCCCTTCTCGAAGTCGATCAGCGTGCCAACGACATCGAATGTCAGAACCTTGAAATTATCGAACGACATGGTATTTACCCTTTTCCTGTTAGTAAGGTGGATCAGATGTTATTAATGGGAAGCCGGTCTATTTGCGCACGACGACGGTGTCCTCGGGATCGAGGATGACTGTCATGCATTCACCGACCGGTGGAATGAGCCGACGTGCGGCATGGTGGCTGGGCTGGCGCAGACTGAGACAGGTGCCATCCTCCAATGCGGCGAAAATTCTCAGGCTGTCGCCCTGATAGACGATGTCCGTGACGCGGCACGGCAAGCGATTCACATGCGCGTCCCGGTGGCCGTCGTCGATCAGCAGCTTTTCGGTCTGCACCGCGAGCAGGATCTCGCCGTCCGGCGGCAGCGGCCGCGCCGAGCGCAGCGTCAGCCCGCCGAGCCTGACTTCCTGGTGGCCGGCGCGTGTCACCGGCAACAGCGTGGCCTCGCCGATGAAGCTGGCCACGAACGAGTCCACCGGGCGATCATGCAACTGGTCCGGAGAGCCGACCTGGACCATGCGGCCGTTGCGCAGAATGGCCACGCGGTCGCTCATGGTCAGCGCTTCGCGCTGATCGTGGGTGACGTAGATGGTGGTCGCTCCGAGCTTTTTGTGCAGATGGCGCAGTTCGATTTGCATGGTTTCGCGCAATTGCTTGTCGAGCGCCGAGAGCGGCTCGTCCATCAAGATCAGGCGGGGTTCGAACACGATCGCGCGCGCCAGGGCGACCCGCTGACGCTGCCCGCCGGACATCTGCGAGATGCGCCGCTCCTCATAGCCGCCCAGTTCCACCATCGCCAGCGCCTCGGCCACTTTCGCGGCCCAGGTGGACTTGGGCAAGCGCCGGGCGCGCAACGGGAAGGCGACGTTCTCACCGACCGTCATGTGCGGGAACAAGGCGTAGTTTTGAAACACGATACCGATGTCGCGCTGATGCGGCGGCATGTAGGTCATGTCGCGGTCGCCGATCCAGACCGAGCCGGAGGACGGCTGGACGAATCCGCCGAGGATGCCGAGCAGGGTGGTTTTGCCCGATCCGGAGGGTCCCAGCAGCGAGACGAACTCGCCTGGCTCTACATCCAGTGTTATGGAGTCCAGGGCGACCATGTCGCCGTAGCGCTTGCCCGCCGAGCGAATCGAAACTCCGGTACTTGTGCGCGCTGTCATAGGGTGTTCCTTGAGGTGGATCCTGGCAATGGAATACGATGCGATGAACCAAGTATAGGCGGCTGAAGTGGATGTGCGCAATTGCGGAATTGTTTGGTTAGGCATAACATCAGGTAATGCCTAACCTACGCCGAAAATTGCCCAGCGCGAACGCGCTGTTCGTCTTCGAAGCTGCCGCGCGCTGCGGCAATTTCACGAAGGCGGCCGCCGAACTTTACGTCACCCAGCCGGCGGTGAGCCGCATGCTCGCGCGGATGGAGGAGCACATGGGGGTGCAGCTGTTCGATCGGGTCAGCGGCGGCATCGTCCTGACCGAGAACGGTCAGATCCTGTACCGCAAGATTTCGGAAGGTTTCCGCGGCATCGAGACGGCGATCCAGGAGATTGAGGCGCGCGCCACCGGCACCGAGACGGTGACGCTATCCGTGTCGACGGCCTTCACCACGCACTGGCTGATGCCGCGCATGAACAAGCTGCACAAGGAATTTCCTTCGGTCGACCTGAGGTTTCAACTGATTTCCGGCAAAATCGGCGGTCCGGTCGACGATGTCGATTTGGGGATGCGCTTCGTCAACGGCGACGAGGTCGACAGCCACGCGGCCATGGTGATGCCGGAGATCCTGCTGCCGGTGTGCAGTCCGAGCTATCACGACCAGGCCGTGCGCCGGGCAACGGACGGCGGCGGCGACACCCTGATCAACCTGAGCGATGGCGAGCGCGACTGGTACGGGCGTTTCCCCGGCTTCGAGCAGAAAGGCCGGCACTCGGCCAATACGCTGACTTTCTCCGACTATGCGATCGTGCTGCAGGCGGCGCTGCTCGGCCAGGGCATCGCCCTCGGCTGGCTCAACGTGGTCTCGCACTGGATGATCAGCGGCGCCCTGGTCCCGGCTGAGCAGGAGGCGAGCGTCACCAGGCGCACTTGCCAATTGCTGCATCCGGCCGACAAGCCGATTCGTTCGGCCGTCGCCGAGATCCGCGACTGGATCATCGCGGAGACCCGGGCGGACGTGGCGGCGGTGGATAAGTTGTATCCGGCGCTTCAACTGCAACAACTCATTGGCTCTTGATCTTGCGCCACAGCGTGGTACGGCTGATGCCGAGGTATTTGGCCGCCGCTTCGCGGTTGCCATCAAAACGGGCCAGTACTTGCGTGATGCTTTCAGCGGCCTGTGGCGCGGCGCTGGAGGCTGCCTGCGCGATTGCCGGCGTTGGCATCGATGCCTGGATAAATTCCGGCGCGACGCTGATGATGAAGCCGGGTGACAGTGCCTGCAGCGGTTCGGCCGCCAGGAACAGTGCCAGTCTTTCCATCAGGTTGCGTACTTCGCGCACATTGCCGGGCCAGGCATAGGCGCTGAGCAGGGGTGCGCAGGCGACGATTTCGGCATGCAGATTCGGGTGCGGACGGGCGCCCAGGGCAGCCAGCGCTTTTTTCAGGCACCATTCGGCCAGAGCGATCAGGTCCTCCGGGCGTTCACGCAGCGGCGCCAGTGTCAGGCGCAACACAGCCAGGCGATAAAACAGGTCGGCGCGGAAACGGCCTTCGCGGATGCGCTGTTCCAGGTCGCAATGGGTGGCGCTGATGATGCGGACATCGACCGGAATCGGCCGGGTGCCGCCGACCCGTACCACTTCGCGTTCTTCCAGTACCCGCAGCAAGCGGGTTTGCAGCGTCAGCGGCATTTCGCCGATTTCATCCAGAAACAGCGTGCCGCGATGGGCCGCTTCGAACAGGCCGGCGTGCCCGCCGCGGCGCGAGCCGGTGAATGCGCCTTCTTCATAGCCGAACAGTTCCGACTCCAGCAGCGATTCCGCAATCGCGCCGCAGTTGACCGCGACAAATGGCTTGTTGCCGATGATCGCGCGCGGGTTTTCGCGGTGAATCGCTTGCGCGACCAGTTCCTTGCCGGTGCCGGTTTCGCCATGGATCAGCACCGTGGCCTGCGATTTGGCATATAGCACGATCGATTGGCGCAGGGTTTCCATCAGCGCCGAATCGCCGCGCAAATCGTTGAGGCCGTGTTTGGCGCGCAGCGTGTCGGCCACCGGCGTGCTGCTGCTGCGGCGCGATTCCAGTTGCGTCAGGCGCGCGATCTCCAGCGCATCGTCGAAGGCCTGGCGGATCGATGCGGCGGAATACACGAATACCGCGGCCAGCCCGGCTTCTTCGGCCAGGTCGGTGATCAGGCCGGCGCCGACAATCGCCTTGACGCCGCTGGCCTTGAGTTCATTGATTTGTGCCCGCGCATCTTCTTCGGTTGCATAGTTGCGTTGCAGAATGTTAATACCGAATGCGTTCTGGAATTCCTTGAGCACCGGCATCGTGGACTGATACGTGATGATGCCGATGTCGGGCGTGATCTGGCGCGCGCGCGACAATGCCTGCAGCACGTCGAAGCCACTGGCCTTGGCGATCACGACCGGCACCGAGAGCCGGCTTTTCAGATAGGCGCCGTTGGACCCGGCGGCGATCACCGCGTCGCAGCGCTCGGTTTCCATCCGTTCCCGGATGTGGCGCGCGGCCTCGTCGAATCCCAGATCGATAGGCTCGATAATTGCACGGTCGTCGTATTCCAGCGTAATGTCGCGAAACAGGTCGGACAGGCGCGACACCGAGACGGTCCAGATCACCGGGGTGTGGCTGGGGTCGCTGGCATCACGTCGGGCGGGAGGTGGAGTTGGCATGTTTCAAATATGTTTTACAGTGGTGTTTCAATATTCGTCAATGTAACATGGATTGAAACAATTTTATTGCTTGTTTCCGTATTCGATCAATTTGCATTGTTGCCGTGTTATTGCGTAGGTAATTGATTTTATTGGCTTATTTTTCGTTTCAGCATGCTTGTCCGGCTACCGTGCCATACTTGGCACGGTGATTGCTCTATAGCTGGAAAGTCCCAGTGCAGATGTCTGCATGAAACAACTAGCCAACCATCAGGAGAAGACATGAGTCAATATTCAGCAGGCGCTGCCTTCCGCAAGGCGATGCAAGAAGAATCCCCGTTGCAAGTGGTCGGCGCGATCAACGCCAATCACGCATTGCTGGCCAAGCGGGCCGGTTTCAAGGCGATTTACCTGTCCGGCGGCGGTGTCGCGGCCGGGTCGCTGGGCTTGCCCGACCTCGGCATTTCCAATCTGGACGACGTGCTGACCGACGTACGCCGCATCACCGATGTCTGCGACCTGCCTTTGCTGGTCGATGTGGATACCGGTTTCGGCGCCAGCGCCTTCAATGTGGCGCGTACCGTCAAAGCGATGATCAAGTTCGGCGCGGCAGCGATCCACATCGAGGATCAGGTCGGCGCCAAGCGCTGCGGTCATCGTCCGAACAAGGAAATCGTCAGCAAGCAGGAAATGGTCGACCGTATCAAGGCCGCAGTCGATGCCCGCACCGACGAGAATTTCGTGATCATGGCGCGTACCGATGCGCTCGCAGTCGAAGGACTGGAATCGGCGCTGGAGCGTGCAATCGCCTGCGTCGAAGCCGGGGCCGACATGATCTTCCCGGAAGCGATTACAGAGCTGGCGATGTACAAGCAGTTTGCGGCTGCCGTCAAGGTGCCGGTGCTGGCCAACATCACCGAATTCGGCTCCACACCGCTGTTTACGGTGGAAGAACTGAAATCAGCCGATGTCGGCCTGGTGCTGTATCCGCTGTCGGCCTTCCGTGCCATGAACAAGGCCGCCGAAAACGTGTACACCGCCATCCGCCGCGACGGCACGCAACAGAACGTGGTCGATACCATGCAAACCCGTATGGAATTGTATGACCGGATCAACTATCACGATTTCGAGCAGCATCTGGATGCCTTGTTTGCGGCCCAGAAAAAATAAGACATCCCGATCACTACCATTCTTTCCCGTCAGGAGACTAAAAAATGAGCGAAGCACAAGCAAGCGGTTTCAAACCGAAAAAATCCGTCGCGCTGTCCGGCGTAACCGCAGGCAACACTGCACTGTGTTCCGTCGGCAAGACCGGCAACGACCTGCATTACCGCGGCTATGACATCCTGGATATCGCCGAAACCTGCGAATTCGAGGAAATCGCCTATCTGCTGGTACACGGCAAGCTGCCGACGGCCGCCGAACTCAAGGGCTACAAGGCCAAGCTGAAATCCTTGCGCGGCTTGCCGGCCAGCGTCAAGGCCGCGCTGGAAGCGCTGCCTGCCGCATCGCACCCGATGGACGTGATGCGCACCGGCGTCTCGGTGCTCGGCTGCACCTTGCCTGAGAAAGACGACCACAACACGCCGGGCGCACGCGACATCGCCGACCGCCTGATGGCGTCATTCGGTTCCATGTTGCTGTACTGGTATCACTTCAGCACCAACGGCCGCCGCATTGAAGTCGAAACCGACGACGATTCCATCGGCGGCCATTTCCTGCACCTGCTGCATGGCGTGAAACCGTCCGCCGCATGGGAAAGAGCGATGCACACTTCGCTGATCCTGTACGCAGAACACGAATTCAATGCCTCCACTTTCACCGGCCGCGTCATTGCCGGCACCGGCTCCGATATTTACTCCGCCATCACCGGCGCAATCGGCGCCTTGCGCGGCCCGAAACACGGCGGCGCGAATGAAGCCGCGTTCGAAATCCAGAAGCGTTACGAGAATCCGGATGAAGCGGAAGCGGACATCAGAAACCGGGTAGAGAACAAGGAAGTCGTGATCGGTTTCGGCCATCCGGTGTATACCGTGTCCGATCCGCGCAACAAGGTCATCAAGGAAGTCGCGCGCAAGTTGTCGGCGGACGCCGGTTCGACAGCGATGTTCGACATCGCCGAGCGTCTGGAAACCGTGATGTGGGAAGTCAAGAAGATGTTCCCGAACCTGGACTGGTTCTCGGCCGTCTCGTACCACATGATGGGTGTTCCGACCGCGATGTTTACACCGTTGTTCGTGATTTCCCGTACGTCCGGCTGGGCCGCGCACGTGATCGAGCAGCGCATCGATAACAAGATCATTCGCCCATCGGCCAATTATGTCGGCCCGGACGATCTGGCGTTCGTGCCCATCGCCAAACGCTAGTCATCTTTGTCTTGCACAGGAAGGTCGACCCGGACGCTCTGCAGTCCGGGCCGGCCAAGCCTCACCCCTGATCATTACCTTCTTTCCTGACTGAGCCATGAACACAGCAAACCGCAAACCCCTGCCCGGCACCAAGCTGGATTTCTTCGATACGCGGGCCGCGGTCGATGCCATCCAGCCTGGCGCCTACGACAAACTGCCGTACACCTCGCGCGTGCTGGCCGAGAACCTCGTGCGCCGCTGCGACCCTGCGACCCTGACCGCATCCCTGCAGCAGTTCATCGAGCGCAAGCGCGACCTGGACTTCCCGTGGTTCCCGGCCCGTGTGGTGTGTCATGACATCCTGGGCCAGACCGCGCTGGTCGACCTCGCGGGTCTGCGTGACGCCATTGCCGCCCAGGGCGGGGACCCGGCCCTGGTCAACCCGGTCGTACCGACGCAGCTGGTGGTAGACCACTCGCTGGCCGTCGAGTGCGGCGGCTTCGATACCGACGCGTTCGATAAGAACCGCGCCATCGAAGACCGGCGCAACGAAGACCGCTTCGACTTCATCAACTGGACCAAAAAGGCATTCAAGAATGTCGACGTGATCCCGCCGGGCAACGGCATCCTGCACCAGATCAACCTCGAGCGCATGTCGCCGGTGGTGCAGGTGAAAGATGGCGTCGCCTTCCCGGATACCCTGATCGGCACCGACAGCCACACCCCGATGGTGGATGCGCTGGGCGTGCTGGCCATCGGTGTAGGCGGTCTGGAAGCGGAAAGCGTGATGCTGGGCCGCGCCTCCTGGATGCGCCTGCCGGACATCATCGGTGTGGAGCTGAGCGGCAAGCCGCAGCCGGGCATCACTGCGACCGACATCGTGCTGGCGCTGACCGAGTTCCTGCGTGCGCAGAAGGTCGTGTCCTCTTATCTCGAGTTCTACGGTGAAGGTGCCTCCCACCTGACGCTGGGCGACCGCGCGACCATTTCCAACATGGCGCCGGAGTTCGGCTCCACCGCCGCGATGTTTTACATCGACGAACAAACCATCAAATACCTGAAGCTCACCGGCCGCGACGATGCGCTGGTCAAACTGGTGGAACTTTACGCCAGGGAAACCGGCCTGTGGGCTGACAGCCTGAAGAACGCCGAGTACGAGCGCGTCATCAGGTTCGACCTGTCCTCCGTGGTGCGCAACATTGCCGGACCATCCAACCCGCACAATCGCGTGCCGACCTCGGAACTGGCTGCGCGCGGCATCAGCGGCAAAGTAGAGAATACGCCCGGCCGGATGCCAGACGGCGCGGTGATCATCGCCGCCATCACCAGTTGCACCAACACCAACAACCCGCGCAACATGATCGCCGCAGGTCTGCTGGCGCGCAACGCGAATGCCCGCGGCCTGACCCGCAAGCCCTGGGTAAAAAGCTCGCTGGCGCCGGGCTCCAAGACGGTCAAGCTGTATCTGGAAGCAGCCGGACTGCTGCCGGAACTGGAAACACTGGGCTTCGGTGTCGTGGCGTTTGCCTGCACCACCTGCAACGGCATGAGCGGCGCGCTGGATCCGGTGATCCAGAAGGAAGTGGTGGAGCGCGATCTGTACGCCACCGCCGTCCTCTCGGGCAACCGCAACTTCGACGGCCGGATCCACCCTTACGCCAAGCAAGCTTTCCTGGCCTCGCCGCCGCTGGTGGTGGCCTACGCGATTGCCGGCACCATCCGTTTCGACATCGAGAAAGACGTCCTGGGTATCGACGCCGATGGTCATCCGGTGACGCTGAAAGACATCTGGCCGTCGGATGAAGAAATCGATGCCATCGTCGCCTCCAGCGTCAAGCCGGAACTGTTCCGCAAGGTCTACGAGCCGATGTTCGCCGTGGTCGCCGATAGCGGCGAGACAGTCAGCCCGCTGTACGACTGGCGTCCGCAGACCACCTACATCCGCCGCCCGCCATACTGGGAAGGCGCACTGGCCGGCGCGCGCACGATGAAAGGCATGCGTCCGCTGGCGGTGTTGGGAGACAACATCACCACCGATCACCTGTCGCCGTCGAATGCCATCATGCTCGATAGCGCAGCGGGTGAGTACCTGGCCAGGATGGGGCTGCCTGAGGAAGACTTCAACTCGTATGCCACCCATCGCGGCGATCACCTCACCGCTCAGCGCGCCACCTTCGCCAACCCCACCCTGAAGAACGAAATGGTGCTGGAAAACGGCAAGGTAAAAGCGGGCTCGCTGACCCGCATCGAGCCGGACGGCAAGGTCACGCGCATGTGGGAAGCCATCGAGACCTACATGGCGCGCAAGCAGCCGCTCATCGTGATCGCCGGCGCCGACTACGGCCAAGGCTCCTCACGCGACTGGGCCGCCAAAGGCGTGCGCCTGGCCGGTGTGGAAGCCATCGCGGCGGAAGGCTTTGAACGCATCCACCGCACCAATCTGGTCGGCATGGGCGTGCTGCCGCTGGAGTTCAAGCCCGGCGTCAACCGCAACACCCTGCACATCGACGGTAGCGAAACCTTCGACGTGATCGGTGAACGCACGCCGCGTACGACGCTGACGCTGGTCATCCATCGCAAGAACGGCGAGCGGGTGGAAGTGCCCGTGACCTGCCGCCTCGACACTGCGGAAGAAGTGTCGATCTATGAAGCTGGCGGCGTGCTGCAGCGTTTCGCCCAGGACTTCCTCGCATCGTCGACGGCTGCCTGAAACAGCACTAACGCGTGATTCTGTGCGGTACAGAGATGCACCGCACAGACCAACCAGGACAACATAACCATGACTCAGGTACCCCAGATCAGGATTCCCGCCACCTACATGCGTGGCGGCACCAGCAAAGGCGTGTTCTTCCGCCTGCAGGACTTACCCGAAGCAGCGCAGGTGCCGGGTGCCGCCCGTGACGCGTTATTGCTGCGTGTCATTGGTAGCCCGGACCCTTACGGCAAGCAGATTGACGGCATGGGCGGGGCGACCTCAAGCACGAGCAAGACGGTCATCCTGTCCAGGGCTAGCCATCCCGATCACGATGTCGATTACCTGTTCGGTCAGGTAGCCATCGATAAGGCCTTTGTCGACTGGAGCGGCAACTGCGGCAATCTGTCCGCCGCGGTGGGTTCATTCGCGCTCAGTAGCGGCCTGGTCGATACCGATCGCATTCCGCACAACGGCATGGCAACCGTGCGGATCTGGCAGGCGAACATCGCCAAGACCATCATCGCGCATGTGCCCATTATCAACGGCGCCGTGCAGGAAACCGGTGACTTCGAGCTCGACGGTGTCACGTTCCCCGCGGCGGAAGTGCAGCTTGAATTCATGGCCCCGGCAGCCGACGAAGAGGGCGCAGGCGGATCGATGTTCCCCACCGGCAACCTGGTTGACGACCTCGAGGTGCCGGGAGTCGGCACGCTCCAGGTCACGATGATCAATGCGGGCATCCCGACCATCTTCGTGAACGCGGAAGCGCTCGGTTACACGGGCACCGAGCTGCAGGATGCCATCAACGGCGATGCCAGGGCATTGGCCATGTTTGAGACCATTCGCGCGCATGGCGCGCTGCGCATGGGCCTCATCGGACACGTCGACGAAGCAGCGAATCGCCAGCATACCCCGAAGGTGGCCTTCGTAGCAAAGCCGTCCGGCTACGTTTCCTCCAGTGGCAAGCAGGTCGCCGCGGGCGATATCGACCTGCTGGTGCGCGCGTTGTCCATGGGCAAGCTGCATCACGCCATGATGGGTACGGCAGCCGTTGCCATTGGCACCGCCGCAGCGATACCGGGCACGCTGGTGAACCTCGCCGCCGGCGGCGGTGCGAAAAGTGCAGTGCGCTTCGGGCACCCTTCAGGCACCTTGCGGGTGGGCGCGGAAGCCAGCCGGGTAAACGACGAATGGAGCGTGACCAAAGCCATCATGAGCCGCAGCGCCCGGGTGCTGATGGAGGGATGGGTACGCGTGCCCGGTGATGCCTTCTGAATAATGCGGCGCAATAGCATTGCGCCGCATGCCGAAACACCTGTATCAAGGGGCTTCATGCGATTGCCCCAGGGTGAGATGGGCCTAGTTTTACATATTTGGCGATATGGGCAAAAATAGCCATACTCTGGCTTTGGCCCGCCACATAAAAGACGAGGTTCACCATGACCAAACCAACGCATTCCGATGACGTCTATGAAACGATCGGCGACGGTCGTCGTCATCAAATTTTCCCGTCGTTGAGTCAGGCGCAAATGCAGCTCATGGGCCGCTATGGAGAGCGGCGCTCGATACCTGCGGGCCAAATATTGTTTCGACAGGGTGATCGGCATACGTCCATGTTTGTCCTCGTTGCCGGCTCGGTGCAGGTGGAACGCGGCACGGCGCTCGACTCGCGCGTTATCGGCACGCACGGTCCCGGCATATTCAGCGGGGATATCGGAACGCTCGCAGGGCGGGCGGCGATCACCACGATACGCACACTCACGGATTGCGAAATGCTCGTGATCGATGAGGAATCCCTGCGCACTCTGGTCATTTCAGAAGCCGATCTGAGCGAAACCATCATGCGCGCCTATATTTTGCGGCGCGTCGTGTTTATCCGGGATGAAGAAGGCGGCGGTGTGATCGTATTCGGTTCACGGCAATCCGCCGATATCCTGAGCTTGCGGGAATTCCTCACCAGAAACGGCCAGCCGGCGGCCTACTTCGATATTGACCGGGACGAGGCCACGCGCGACCTGATGCAGCGCTTCGGTGTCGGCGCCGAGGATATACCGGCAGTGGTGACGCCTCAGGGGCTGGTGTTAAAGAAGCCGTCAAAGCGCGAACTCGCCGATGCGCTAGGCTTTAGTCCGGACCGACTCGATGGCCGGCACTACGATCTCGCAGTCGTGGGCGCGGGTCCCGCCGGACTGGCGGCGGCCGTGTATGCCGCTTCGGAAGGATTAAGTGTGATTGTGCTTGACACCAAAGCGGCCGGCGGGCAGGCCGGTACGAGTTCCAAGATCGAAAACTACTTCGGATTTCCGACCGGAATCTCGGGCCAGGCGCTGGCCGGGCGGGGCTTGTCGCAAGCCCGTAAATTCGGGGCTGAAGTGGCGGTGCCGGTTGAGGTGACCGCCTTGCATTGTAATTCCTCCAATGTTTTTGATATTACACTCGACAACGGCGAACGGATTCACGCGCGCGCGGTGGTCGTCGCAACCGGTGCGCGCTACCGCAAGCCGGCGCTGCCCGATCTCGCACGCTTTGAAGGACGGGGCGTGTATTACAACGCGTCGTTTATGGAAGCAAAATTTTGCGCTACCGAAGAGGTGATCGTCGTCGGCGGCGGCAATTCGGCGGGGCAGGCAGCGGTTTTCCTGGCCGGTCATGCCCGCCACGTGCATATTCTGGTGCGCGCCGAAGGACTCGCAGCCAGCATGTCTCAATATCTGATTCAACGGATTGAGGCGGCCGGTAACATCACGCTTCACTCACGCACGCAAATCGTGGCGTTGCAAGGGGACACGAAACTCGAACGGGTCAAATGCCGGCATGGTGACGATCCGCCCGAGGTTTTGCCGATCGAACATGTTTTTCTCTTTCTTGGCGCAGAACCGAATACGGGGTGGCTGAGCGGTTGCGTGGCGCTGGATGACAAGGCATTTGTACTCACCGGATCGCACATCCGGGTGCAGGACTGGCCGCTCGCACGCGTTCCCCATTTCCTGGAGACCAGCCACCCCGGCGTATTCGCGGTTGGCGACGTGCGCAGCGGATCCGTAAAGCGGGTGGCCGCCGCAGTTGGAGAAGGTGCAACTGTGATCCAGTTTTTGCACCAGTTTCTGGCTGAAAGCGGGTAGCGTCATGGCGGTCATGACCGAAGGTTTTCTGCAAAGCGCCGACGGCGTCAACTTGTCTTATCGCGAGTGGCTGGTTGACGATGCGCGCGGTGCGGTGCAGATCGTGCACGGCCTGGGCGAACATGGCGGGCGTTACGGCGAACTGGCGGGCATTTTCAATGCGCTGGGTTTGTCGGTGCGGGCCCAGGATCATCGCGGGCACGGCCGCTCCGGCGGGGCGCGCGGCAGCATCGCCGGCCGCCACGATTTCCTGCATGACCTGAAACTGGTGTTCGACGATTTCGCCAAAGCGCAAAACACCGTGCCGTTCCTGTTCGGGCACAGTCTGGGCGGCTTGATCGCGGCGCGCTTTGCGACCGGCGGATTCGGCCAGGTGCGGGGACTGATGCTGTCTTCGCCGGCGCTGGCGCTCAGGTTGTCCGGATTTCAGCGAGTGCTGCTGGCTGTCGGCAGCCTGCTGGCGCCGGCGCTGGCCGTGCCGTCCGGACTGCCGCCGAACGGGGTTTCACATGACGGCGAGGTGCTGCGAGCTTATCGGGGCGATGCGTTGAATCACAACAAAATCGCTCCGCGCGTGATCCGCTTCATGCTCGACGCGATGGATAAATGCCATGCGGATGCGGATCATTTTGCGATCCCGGTGCTGCTGCAAGTGGCCGGCAACGACTTGCTGGTCGACCCGGCGGGCAGCGAACGCTTTTTCGCGCGTCTGCCGGATGCGCATAAGACCATGCATTGGTATGACGATGCGTACCACGAGATTTTCAATGAGGCGGCGCCGCTGCGGCAGCGTGTGCAGCAGGACTTGATGGCTTGGATGCGCCGTCAAGCGTCCTGATTCTCGGCACCCCACCCCCGCAAGAGGGCGTCCCCCGGTGTCCATTCCATTAAAGCCGTGCGCAACAATAATGGGACGACAACCAAATTCAACCATTACAATGCGTGAAAACAAATTGCGCGCAGCATGGGAGTACGCAACGAGCGCAGGAAAGTTGGCTTTCGCGTCGATGCCGAACAAAATCGGACTCCTTTACCTGGCCGCCGGTGGCCGTCGGCTCTATCCGGCTGCACGCACAATACTAATCAGGAAACCATGATGTTTGAGTTGTTCAATCCGCGCCCTGGCGAGCGCGCGCTGCTCGCGGCCGGCCCCAACCGTTGGGACTGGATCCTGCTGCCGCTGGTGCTGGTCGTGCTGGCGGCAGCAGGCTTTGGCGCCATGCAGATGACCCGGCCATTTGCGGTCGGCCAGGCAACACCGATTTCACTCGACCCGGCGTATCTGCCGTATTACCTGTTGCGCACCATGTTGCGCATGTTCGCGGCGTTGGCCTGTTCGCTCCTGTTCAGCTTTGCATTTGCGGCGATTGCAGCGAAGTACCGCGCGGCTGAGAAAGTGATGATTCCACTGTTGGATATTCTGCAGTCGGTACCCATCCTCGGCTTTCAGGCCATTGCGATTGCGCCGTTCATTGCACTGTTTCCCGGCAATCTGCTCGGCGTTGAATGTGCCGCCATCTTCGCCATTTTTACGTCGCAAGCCTGGAATATGGCATTCAGCCTGTACCAATCATTGCGCACTGTGCCGCTCGAACTGAATGAAGCGTCGCGCGTGTTCCGGCAGTCGGGCTGGCAGCGGTTCTGGCGGCTGGAATTGCCGTTCGCGATGCCTGGCCTGTTGTGGAACATGATGATGTCGATGTCGGGCGGTTGGTTTTTCCTGGTCGCGGCCGAAGCGATTTCAGTGGCCGGGCAGGATATCAAGCTGCCGGGTATTGGCGCCTACATTGCCGTTGCCATCGAAGCCGAAAACGGTCGCGCCATTCTCTGGGCAATCTGCGCGATGTTGGCCGGCATTGTCATGTACGACCAGCTGTTTTTCCGCCCACTCCTGGCCTGGGCCGACAAGTTTCGCTTCGAGGAATCGCAGGGTGAGACCGTACAAAGTTCGTGGCTACTGGATTTCGGGCGCCGCAGCCGCTGGATACGGGCGCTGACGGACCGTTTCTGGCTGACGCTGAGCGGTGCGCTGGGTTGGTTCAGTATGGGCTCGGATGAAGCGTCGCCGCAGGCGCGTCCGCGTGCGTACGGCCCAGCCTTGCAACGCGCGTGGGATGTGCTGATAGTCGTGGTGTCGCTTCTGGCCGCCTATCGCATGGTGATGTTCGTGCACAGCGACGTCGGCTGGGGTGAGGCAGCGCATGTGGCGGGACTTGGTGTGATTACGCTGGTGCGCGTGCTCTTGCTGATTGGCCTGGCCTCGATAGTGTGGGTGCCGGTTGCAGTGTGGATTGGTTTGCGTCCCCAGTATTCGCAGCGGGTGCAGGCGGTTGCGCAGTTTCTGGCAGCCTTTCCGATCAATCTGATGTTCCCGCTGGTGGTTTACCTGCTGGTGACGCTGAAGCTTAGCCCAAACATCTGGCTGAGTCCCTTGATGGTGTTCGGCACCCAGTGGTACATCCTGTTCAACGTGGTCGCCGGCGCAGCGAGCATTCCAAACGAGTTGCGCCTGGCTGCGGATAATCTTGGCCTGAAAGGCTGGCTCAAATGGAAACGGGTATATCTGCCGGCGGTGTTCCCCGCCTATGTGACCGGCGCCATTACTGCCAGCGGCGGCTCATGGAACGCCAGTATCGTTGCCGAGTATGTCACCTGGGGCAAAACCACACTAGTGGCCGACGGGCTCGGCAGCTATATCAAGCAGATGACCGATGCCGGCGACTTCCATCGCATTGCGCTGGGCATTAGCGTGATGGCGATATTTGTTATGTTGTTGAACCGGTTCTTCTGGCGCAAACTGTATTTGCTGGCAGAAGACCGTAGCCGTTGAGGAAAAATCATGGCCCAGAATGGCTTAATGGAATTGAATAGCGTCACCAAATCCTTTCGCAGCGCCGATGGGGCGCCGCGCTTGGTCCTCGAAGATATCAACTTTTCGCTCGCAGAGGGGGAGATCGTCGCGTTGCTCGGCAAATCGGGCTCCGGCAAATCGACCTTGCTGCGCATCATGGCCGGCTTGATTCCTGCCGATGCGGGTAAAGCCACCTATCGCGGACGAGGCGTCTACGGTCCCGCGTCCGGCGTTGCCATGGTATTTCAGTCGTTCGCCCTGTTTCCCTGGCTAACGGTGCAGCAGAACGTTGAACTGGGATTGGAAGCGCAGGGAGTGTCTGGGACCGAACGAGAAAAACACGCAGATGCGATGCTTGAGTTGATTGGCCTGGCCGGCTTTGGCGGCGCATTGCCACGTGAACTGTCGGGCGGCATGCGGCAGCGGGTTGGCATCGCCCGCGCGCTCGTGACCAATCCGGATGTATTGCTGATGGACGAAGCATTTTCTGCGCTCGATGTATTGACTGGAGAAACGCTGCGCAACGATATTCTGGACCTGTGGGACAGCAACCGGATTCCGACCAAGGGCATCCTGATTGTGTCCCACAACATCGAAGAGGCGGTCATGATGGCTGACCGGATTATTATCTTGTCGAGCGGCCCAGGGCAAATTCGCAACGAAATCAAGATTGACTTGCCTCGACCTCGGAATGTCGATTCGACGGAGGTCCGCGCGCTCATCGATGAGGTGTATGGGTTGATGACCATGCGTCCGGTGCAGGAACCGGCTACCGGCGCGGCAGCTGCGCGGCATCCAGGCTATCGCCTGCCGGAAACCAATGTCATGCATATCGAAGGCGTGCTCGACCTGCTGGCTGGCGCCCCATTCAATGGGCGTGCCGACCTGCCGCAGCTGGCCGAAGAGACGGAACTGCCGGACGAGGAGTTGTTCCCCACCTACGAAGCGCTTGGTTTGCTAGGTTTGGCACAGGTGGAAAAAGGAGACATTACGCTGACCTCACTGGGCCGCCGCTATGTCGAGGCGGAACAGACACTGAGACAGGAAATCTTTGGTCAACAACTATTGATTCATGTGCCGTTGGTAGCGCGTATCCGGCAGGAACTGGAGCAGGAGCCGACTGGCAGTTTACCGGAAGAGCCGTTCATTGAACTGCTGGAGGAGTTTTTGAAGGCGGATGAAGCAAAGCGCGTGCTGGAGGTGGCAGTCGAATGGGGACGTTATGGCGAAGTTTACGAATATGACTTCCATCAGGGCAGGTTGAAGCTGCCGGACCGGGAAGACGAATAAGGGCAACCTGGCGACTGTGCAGAATGTATTGACCTGCCGCATCTCAAGAGACGCGGGTTACGCTTGGGGTTGATTCAACCATCGGCTCAGCGGAGTTTTAGGGACGGCGTGAGCCGCCCTGAAACTTACTCCAAATTCTGCACCTGAATCCGTAATGGAATTCTAAGTATTTGATTTATCTGAAATTTTTTGGAGTCTCTGCACATTTACCCCACGATTTACCCCACAAAAATCAGGGGCTTTTATGAGACGTCATGCAACCAACGTAGACGTATGAAAAATTTATTTTACCAAACAGATCGAAGCACAGGGGGAAAGCATTTTATGTTTGGAGCCACGGTTGCTCCGTAAAATCACGAAATCGTTTATTCATGAGGATTATGTGTGATGAGGTGGTTTTCCGCCTCGAATTAATCGCTCACGATACCGCATTTTTTGGACGTGGTTGCTACGTCTGCTTCGTAAGTAAGCGCGTCAACACAGTCAGTCGACTAGCTATGCGTCTTGATTTTCATTTTCATCGATATAGAATTCATTTTGAAGAATCATCAGGTTTGTGCTGGAGGAAAAATGAAGAAACTCCCCATCTTTGTTGGAATGGCTCTCGGAGCGGTCATAGGCTTCTTTACTGCAATTCATGATGATATCGAAGTAAAGATTGTTGCGATGACTATCTGGATTTTTGTTGGCGTAGCAATCGGAGGTGCAATTTCGCGCATAGGAAAAAAGGGGAAATTCCTTAGATCCGACGAGGACGCCCTCGCAGGTCTCGGCGTCACGCCAGATGATCTAATGAAAAACTACTGGCGAGATAAAGGTCGCACCCCACTGTCCAATCCTCTGGAGCCGGAGCGTGGACATCATCAATTTGATCCAGGTCATTTCTAACGACAGAGCACTATTTTTTCTTCAACAAATCCTTTACGACATCTTTCGTATTGTCAAAGGTCGCAACGGCATCCTTTGCCACTTGCTTTTCGGTCTGGTGCAACAGTGATTTCTTCGAGGCGAGCGTTCCATCAGGCGTTTTGACGATTTCCGCTTTTGTATCGAACTTCTGGCTCGCAGAACCCATTTGTTTGCGAATTTCCGCACCTTGCGTCTGAATATCACTGCGAATTCCTCCGGAAGACGCAGTTGAGCCAGTGCCACTCGAAACGGATGTATTGAAATGTGAGACTGGTTTGCGGTGTTCGTGGCTGATCGCGGCCATGTCTGGATTCAAGCGTGGATCAGCCACGTCTTGGGCATGCCGTGCCTGTATATCGTCGAAGGACGTCGGTAGTGCAGTTCCATCCGAGAAAATACGATTGGGACGCAAGCCCTGACGTGCCAGTTCCGCATCGAACAACGTAAATGCCGCAGCACTGTTACCACCATATTGTTCTGAATAGCGCATGAACATCTCGACGTTATGCGGATCCTGTGCGATGTCGATGGAAATCGACTCTCCATGTTCTTGGGCGGCAGAAATCCGCTCTGCCAATGCCGTCCGTTCAGCGAGCATAGCATCCGCACGCTCGGATCTTGAAGTTGCCGTAGCAAGACGCGACGACATATCATTAGTCTCTTTGGAGTCGGATCCAACGGCATTCATAAAACTCGAATCCCGAGATAAGCGGTCACCAAACTGCTTGAACTCGGCAATCTGGTCGGCCGTCATTGACCCCAGCACTTTTTGCTGGTCACCAGAGAGACTGGACTGGAAGGTTTTTCCGGCGCTAGCCTTGATTTCTGCTCCCGCCAGTGGGGTTGACACTCCAACATGGCCCGCTGCACCAAATGCAATCTGCGCAATTTGTGACTGCGATAGCCCGGTTCTGTCGGCCACTCCCTTGGTAATTTGATCCAGACGATTTAGGTTTTCACCCGCCTGCTCGAAGCTACTGGACGCCGTTCCACCGGTGCTGCGCGACGACCGATACTTGGCTAAGCCTCTGGTAAACGTATCCGTCAATACCGCTGAGCGTTCCGTATTGGCAGAAATGGCCTCGCTGCGCGCGGTATCGACTTGTTTGTTGGCTTCCGTCACATCCTGCTCCGACACCCGCATCGATACCACACGGGAAGCAAAGCCCTGATTGCGTAACAGATTGACGCCGGTGCGCCCATTGAGGACATTCGAAGAAATGGTATTGCCCGTCACGTCGTCCTGCCACGATTTCATGAATGCCGACGTACGATTCGGCGCTAGCTGCATCTGGTCCATCGATACGTTGCCCATGCTGACGTTGCCGGCTGCGGCACCGCCCGTTGCGCCGCTCAAACCGGCCTGCAAGCCGGACAATCCGCCGACCAAGGCCGTGCCGAAGTTTTCCATGCGCTTGACGGCGGCCCATGCGATGAGCGGCACGCTGATGACGAGATAGCCGACCACCGCCTCACCGGAGATTGCGTTGGAATAAATCGTCGACGCCGTCTGCAACGACAGCCCCTTGAGACCACCGCCAAGATCGGCGGCTGCGGCCAGATCGTAGGCGGCATAGATCGATGCCATGTAGTTGAGCACGGCATAGAGCGGCGGCCATAACTGAATCCAGATCAGAATCGCGACGTACGATTTGACGGCGAACATCGTATCGCGGCCGCTGGTAAGCAAGAGCAGCAGCACGAACAACGGGAACAATGCGTAAGTCAGCGCTTCCACGACGTTCCTAAACACCGGCAACGCCTGTTCGGCGACTTTGCCGTAGTTGAGCCACGAAGCGTTCGTCTGCGCCACCGCCTGGGCACGCCCGACCGCCAGTATCATCGACGCCGGGTCATTCACCTTTTGGCCGATGATCTTGCTGGTGTCGTTGATCGCATTGATTACCGCGTTCTGGCGGATCAGATCGGCGGCCGTGGCGGCGGCATTGGCGATGTTATCCTTGATATAAGCCTGCTGAATCTGGTCCGCGATGACTGCGGCGGCCGCCGCGCCGGGCAATGTCGGATTCAGCTGGAAAGCCAATCGGCCTTGTATCTGCGTAATCTGGGCGGGAATGCGACCATTTAGGTTGTTGTATACGTTCGGGCAGGTATCGATCGTGACGGCGCCGCCCGAAGCGGTGAGCGTGCTGAAGCGGGCCGGATTTGGCGTCGCCATCAAACTCCACACGTCTTCCGACCGCGAGAACGTGGCCGGGTCGATCGTGCCGTCGATCAGATCGTACATCGTGCAGTTGTGAATGAAGTTGATCAGATCGGTGCGGAAGTTGGGATCCTGGAAAACGACATTGCGCGTGTCGCGAATCAGTCGATTGCCGAACATCAGGCCGTTTTTTTGATAGGTCAATTCGCTGGGTAACGCACCCGGGCCTGGAATGACTTGAAAGGCGGTCTCGAACAGGTCGGTCAGCGTGTTGCCTATCATGTTGGTCAAGCCGCCGAACATCGCCACCCCAAAGGGGACATTGTCGACCACCTTGACCGGTGCGCCGCCGGTCTTGTCGACGATGCCGATTGTGACTTTTGGCACGATCAGGATCGTAAATACCAGAACGACCGAACCCAGCCACTTCCACCCTTGCAGTTTTTCAGGGGCGAACGCGTAGGCGATCAATGCGGCGACAAAGCCGCAGAACGCGACTGCGGCCATCGCGCTCAGGTAATTGCTTGAACCGAAGATGGCTGCGATGGCGTTGAAAATGCCAAACAGGCTGTCCGAATTCTGGTATGCGTAGATCTCCCACATGGGCGTGCCTCTTCTTTCCTTATTGCCCGTTTCGCCACTCAGTTTGCCAACCCGGCAGTCTGTTGCCCCAACATGTCCATCACGTGCTGCGGCATGCTGGAGCGCAACTGGCGCTCCAGTTGTTCCAGATGACTGGCCACGGCCTGGAACGATCCCACTTTCTGGTACAGCAGATTTTTCTCCTGCGCCAGTTGCAGCAGGATGGCTTGCGCGCGTCGCCGGATCTCATTGGCCCGCTCGCGCTGCGCCTGCTGGAGGTTGTAGTCTTTATCGAGCGCCCCCAGTCCTGTGCGCAAATTACTATCGAGAAAGACATAAGCGTAGTCGGCGGCGATCACATCGCGATATTGGGCGATCAGGCTGTCGGCCAGCCCCGAACCCGGTATCGTCGCGCCGATCGACAGCATCTTGTAGACTGGTTCGGTAGTCTGATTGACGAAACCGACCTCGGGCGAATTGTTGGGAATGGCGGTGCGGGTGGCGATTTTCGAAGCGATCGAACGCATCATGTTCTCGACCTTGGCAGTGAACGGGGTATGCGTGTAATTCGTGTTGAGCGTGACCGCATCGCAATTCGTGTAGTCGTTGCACTGCAGCAGGTGCTGCACCACGTCGGTACCGGACGCGGCAGCTTGGCCGTACAGCAACTGGCTGATCGACGTAATCGTCGGCGCAATCGGTTCTGGATCGCGGCCCGCCTCGTCGGGGTAATAGATGATGGTGCCCACCATGCTCATGATCAGTTCGCGTTCCTGATCGTCGAGGTAGGAGCCGGTGTATTGCAGTGCCTTCCAGGTCAGGTTGCCGACGAACGGGGCCTTGTTACGGACATTGGGGTCGTTGGACGCGCGCGCGGAAGCGAGTACGCCTGGGCGATCCGAGGCGCAGCGGCGACGCGCCGCATCCCGATCCGTCTCCAGCCCCATGTCGATGGCGAGATCGGCGCAGGTTTCCTGTGAGCTGTAACCGACGGATTCGGCGGCGCTGCTGACGATGGCCTTGGCCGTCTCGCACGAATTGATGCGGGCATTGTTGATCCAGGTTTCCAAACCTTTGGCCCACTTGGTCAGACCGCCGAGCAGCGGCGAAACGGCTTCCAGCGCGAGCTGAAATGCAATACCAGGCAGCGCTGCGGTAATGTTCTTCAGCATGTTCTTGAACTCGGTCGCCGAGATATGCGAGAAGGACCCGCCGAAGACGTCGATGCCGCCGCACCCGGCCTTGGCGCTCGGGAACTGGATGGCTGTGAGTTGGTAGACCTTGTTGGGAGAGCGCATGAACAGGCTGCCGCCGGTATAGGTATTGAACGTCTGACCGCGGAATGCGCCGGGCGCCGTGTAGTTGCCGATCGCCCCGAGATTGTTGAACATGGTGTTGACCTCGCTGTTCAGGTCTCCCGCGTTGGCCGTGACAGAGTTGATGGCGAAGATTACGGCCATTGCCGCGCCAGCAGGCCGTTTCATCCATCCGATGCGCATAACACTGCTCCTAACGAAGAACGACATGTTTATCTATGCTTGGTACCATCGCCGCTGAAGAGGGGGTGGAAACGGTGGATATCCGTTCGAGCAGCTGGGATTCGGACAACATACCGAAACCGATCGGCGTGATTTTTCCGGTATAGGGCTGCGCCAGGAAGACGGCCGGTACTTGCGTCACGTTCAGGGTGCGCGCGATCCCGTTGTCGGTTCTGGCGTTCGGAAAGCCTGGCATTGGGCCGCCGTCGACACTGATCGCGACGATATTGATGCCGTAACGTGCCTGGAACGCCTCCAGCGTCGGGGCGAAGGCGTGGCAATAGGGGCAGTCGCTACGGAAGAAAAATAGCAGTACGTGATCCCGGCCCAGCTCGGCCATGGCACTGGAACGTGACGTCAGTTGCTCCTGTTCGAATACCTCGATTGCCTTCGCGTTGACCGGACGCCCCTGCAGTGTCGGATCCAGCTCGGGCGTCGCCCAGGCAACGCGTTGCGCCACATCGGCGAAAGTGGAGGCTTGGGCGACGACCTTGGCTTCGAGTTCCATGTAGCGGCGCACATTGGCCTCGGTCGGTTTGATGATGGCGATATTTCGGTATTCCTCCAGCGTCTTTTGTAAGTGGTCAAACTGGACGAGTTCAGGTGCTTTTGGCGGTGTGGCCGCTGGAAGCGAAGGCGCGGTATCGTTCTTACGAGGCGGGGTGGCCTCGTCGTCCGGTTCGGGCTCTTCGTAGAAATGCCAGCCACGCCAGCTATCGGACCAGTAGCCGGGTGCCGCCACCGAGTTTGCGGCCTTGCGCATCTGTTCCTGGGCAAACGTGGTGGTCGGCAGCAGCCATAGCACGAACAGAAACAGGGCGATCTTGGACAAGATATGTTTCATGATCTGTTTCCTTCACGACAGCGAGGTCATGACAAAGATCGCGGCGGCAGGCCGTCGCGGCAATAATTGATCCCCATGTCGATGGTTTGCTTTCTGGGCGCGGGAGCACCCGGCAACAGCACGCCTTCCTGCCAGAACAACAGCTTGAGTCGGCAGCAGCCAGCCTGCGCGTAGCGGCGTTCGGTCGACACATCGATATAGATCGGCGATGTTGCCTTGAAACGCCGCGTGATGGCATCGGCCGGGTCGCCGACCAGGACGCCGTGCGCCGCGCCAGTGGGCGAATCAATTGCGGCAATCATCAATGGGCGCGGATCCGTTACCGGCGTGCGCTCAAGTGCTTGTGCCTGAGCGATGGCAGACCATGTCGCCAACAGGCATGCAAAGGGGAGGGGATACAAATGAAGGGTTTTCATTGGCAACGTCCTTGTCCGTAATAGCAATTCGAGATCCGTGCGGCATTGTTGGTCTGGATGGCGTTCACATTGGGTAGGGCGGGAATGATCGAGGCGTAGAACTCGGTCAGATCCATCGCGGCGAAGTCGAGCGACTGTAGTTGGGCAATGGTGAAGCCAGAGCAGTCGGGGCTTTGGCCGCTACCCCAGCCCTTGCCGAACTGGGCGCGGCCCTGTTCGTTGACGATGCGCGACAAGCGGCTGTTGAAACAGCATTTGCCGGTGGTGTGTTCGATGCACGACACGCAATGCCTGAGAACGCGGATGCAGGACGAGCACCAGGTGCCGACGCTGTGGCACAGGCCCGCACCCTCCTGCATCGCGAGTTTCCCTTCGTTTTGGTTGCATGACATCATCGACATGACGATGTAGATCACGACGGCGATGGCCAGCGTCCACGGGTCGAAGGCGATCGCGAAACTGTCGGTCGTGGCGACGGTGACCGATCCGGCGGGCAGCGCCGTGCCGTTGACGGCGAAAGTCACGCCATACGTCGTGAAGCTGCCGGAAAAGCCACCGCTGGTGAGCAGCGCGCTTATACCCTGATAGATGAACTCCCGATTCTCTGAATTCATCAGAATGTCGTAGACCAGCCGTGATCCAACCCCGAATAGGCTCTGGTTGGTCATACTGGCGCCGGCCGCATCGGTATAGCAGCAGTTCTTCAATAACCGGTTGCGGCACCTATTCGCCTCGCCCTTGAATACCTGCATTTTACTGGGGTCGAGGTAGACGCCAGCCTCACGCGCAGCTTCCATCATCGACATCGCACGGGCGAAATCGGCATCTGCCGTGTAACTGGTATTGAAGCAATTGTTTCCCAGGCAGAAAACATTCGATGGACAAGGGGTTCCTGCCGTGGTCGTGCAACCGGCGTAGTACGTCGAAAGACTGCCTAGTACCGAGGACGGGTCATGCGCGACATTGCTCGCCCCGACGACGCTTGGATCGGTGGCAGTGACGGCAGGGCGCGGCGTTGTGGCGGAATTCACTGCGCCGTTCTGCGCCTGGCACACCGGGTCGTTCGGCATCGTCGTGCAATTCGCCAGCCGTGCATTGGCCTGGCTCGTCAGGTTGCTCTGGCCGTAATAGGTGGATTCCGGTGGTGTGGTCGTGTAGCCTGGCACGTCGGTGGAGGCGTTCGGCGCATTGATATTGCCGTGGATGACCGGATTGGCGGCCTGACCGGCCGCGATGCCTTCTTCGTTCGGACCGGCGACGGCAGTGCTTTGGGTCGCCACGAAGCAGACCAGCGTGACCCAGATAATGAGCTGCTTCATCGCCCGCTCCGGATTCTGTCCAGGAAGGCCGTAGCGCCCTGCGCAAATCCGGGCGCGAAGCGCTGGATGTGTTCGAGCGCGTAATCGAGGCTGACGTCGCCGGCGGTGACGACAAAGGCATCGCTGGTAAAGCATAGCCCGCTTGCGCAATCCTTGGCCTGCGCGCCATCGCGTACCAGCACGAAACTCGGCGTCTTGCTTATCGCGAAGCGGTCGAACGCTTGCGGGTCGATCTGGAAAGCCGCGTTGCGGTTGCCAATTAGCCGTTGCACGCGCACGACCGTTTCCTGCAAGGAGCCGTTGACGAAGCCGCGCAGCACGAGCGTTGCCTTGGCGCGCGCAGCCTGGTCGACCAGGCGCTGGAGTGTCGGGTCCGGCATCGAGAAACTCACGAACACCAGTAGTCCAGGGCCGGCGCTCAGTCCTTGCGCCTGCGCGATCCGCTCGGCGTTGGCCTCGAAGCCCTTGGCGATCGCCTCAAGATCGGGCGGCTTTGTCATCTTCGGCTGTGGCAACGCACCGATGTTCGGCGTGGAGGGCGGCGGCACATTGCGCAACTCGGCCTCGGACGGCATCCGGTATTTCTTCCGTGCGCGTTCCAAGTCCTGCTCGGTGATCACGGGTTGGGATCGCTGGGCATGCTTGATGTCTGCATCGGTCACGGAGACCGACGATTGCGCGAGTGCCGCTCGTATGAACGGCGGTATCAAGGGCGACATCAACAACAGAAGCAGCACGGCGACGCGGCCAAAGAGGTAAATAAGTTTAGTAGCCGACACAGCAGTTCCTTTTTCTGAACAGCATGAAAGCGAAGTCTTCCCCGCGAACCGGGTATTCCTTGCCGGCACCCCATAGCACCGTGGTGCGGCCGAACGGCTGGCAGCACTTGCCATCCGTCTTGTCGGTATTGGGAATGGGATAGGTCAGTTGCGTCTTGTAGGCCGTCTTGTCCATCACCGGCAGGAAATACGGGCCGCACAAGCCGGCTTGACCATGCCAGCCCCAGGCGAGCAATTCACGGTGCATCTTTGCCGTCAGCCGTTGCGCCATCAACGCCGCAGTGCGCACGCCACCCAGGTGATACGGCACCTGACCGTCGAGCGGATAGATGCCGCCCTGACAACCTGCGCACCAGAACATGTCGCGGATGCCGAAGCCGACCGATGCCGCGACGCAATCGGCGGCGCAGGCCGCCAACGCGACCGGATTGGCGAACAGCACCGCATCCGGATTCAGAATCAGCGTCAGTTCATCGTCGTTCCACAGCGGATCGACCTCGGTCAGGTACGCCACGTCGAACGAACCGTGTTCGAGGCAAGGGAAATCGGATACCACGTCCAGCCAGTACATGACCGGGTTCGCGTAGAAGTGCGCCTGGTAGAAACTGCCGCCGTCGCCATCGCCTTCAGGGCGCGTAAAACGGGCCGCCTCCGGCGCCGGGATGCCCGGATCGAGGTCGATGCCGCCGAGCGACACCAGGCAGAATGGCTTCCTCACCGCCTCGACATGGCGTGCCGGCTCCCAGAAGCCGATCGACAGTCCGATGGTGGGATTGACGGCGCAACTGCACACCGGGTTGGACGGATTGTCGATGTCTTCCTGTCCGCCGAAGTTGCCGATCTGCGCGCTGCCGATGGAAATCGGCAGGATGCAGCTCCAGCAGATATCGGTGATCGGGTTCAGGAATTTCCCGGTACAGGTCGCCGCTCCCGCAGCATGCGCCGCACTGAACTGGATGACCAAGCTTAGGAGCAGAACGAGGCGCGTGAGTGTTTTCATCGCAGCGCCAGTTCATCGATACGAAGGCGCATGCCTTCTTGCGAGACGATCGCCGGCACCCGCGTGATGCCGAGCCGATGCGTCAGTACGCCTTGTTGGTCGTAGTACACCGGCGAGCGCCATGATTTCATCAGGTCGAGGTAGGAGCCGCCGACCAGAATTGGTTTGACATGGCCTTGGTAAAAGGCGATCAGTTCGCGTGCCCGTGTAACTTGGCGCTTGTCGCGGGCATCGAAAAACAGCAAATGCTTCGACAACGACACGATTTCCAACGGATTCTTGCGCGTGCCGGCGGGGAACAGCAAGTTGCCTTTGTCGTCGAGGATGTTGCGATCGAGCGTGAATGTCGGATCGAAGTAAAAGGTGCGCGCTGTCTTTGCCGTCTGGATGCCGGCAACCGCTTGCGGATGCGTCACCGCATCGACGCCGCGCGCACGGGCCTGTTCTTCGAGTTTTTGCAGTTCGCCGCTGCGTTTCTTGTCCTGCAAGCGTTGCCGGATGAAATCGAGCAGGTGCGGCTCCTGGATTGGATAGACCGGTCCGATGGTGCCGAGGTCGGTTGCCGATACAAGGCCTGGGAAAACCACCAGAGCGGCACGTAAGATGAGAAAAACGTCGCGTGGCATGGTTCACTTCCCTCTCGCGCACGAAATGGTGCCGGACAAGCGCTGCAGCGTCGCCGCGTCGCGCTGGGAGGCGGCGCGCATCATCGCCATCAGGAGATGATCGCCACTATTGTCGGCGATAGCGCGTCGCAGTTCGATGGCCTTGAGAGGGCGGCCACAGCGGCGCTCGAATGCCTGTAAATAGGCATTGGCTCCTGCGCGTGCCGCTGGCGAGATCTGCGTCAATGCGTCCAGATAGACATCCAGCGGCACATCGTCCTGCAGCGGTGGCGCACTTTGGGCCAGCGCAGTGGTAGCGGATAAGGACATCATCGTCAGGAAAAGGGGGATGCGCATGCTTGTCTCCACTAGAATAAGGGAATGACCTTGCCGATCACCTGATCCGCGCGGACCAGGCCGCTGGCGCGATAGCGCGAGTCGAAGCTGTCCGGATGCGTCCCTTGCACGTAATAGTGACCGGCCGGAATCACCGTATCGGCGATCGGATCGAGCGGATGGCGATCGAAGGTGGTGGCCTTGGCGAACCCGACGCTCTGGTTGTTGACAAACACCTGACGGCCGACGACTGTGACGCGATCCCCCGGTACGCCGCTGATCTGCTTGAAAAACGGCTGTGCGCGCAGCCCTGGATAAAGGCGTTGCGCTTCGCCGTCGAAGGCGTAGATCACGAAATCGCCGCGCCGGAATAGTTGCCGGTTGCCGTATTGCACGACGGCGACCTTGTAGGGAACGCTGGGTGTCCAGTTGAAGAGGATCGGCAAGTGCGGCGTCGGATCGATGAAAAGGCGGGTGAACGCGAGGCCCCAGATGGCGCACACGGATGCATACAGAATCCAATGCGCCCGGGCAGGGCGCAGCAGATGAACGCAGAAGAGGAAGAAGAGTTGGCATGCGCGACGCGGCAGGGTGCCGACTGGTTGTTGCGGGCCGAGTGTGAAGGAATCGATGGTCATGGCAACTCTACCTTGTGTTTCAGCAATGCAGTGAGATCGACAGCATGCGGCGGGGAGCCGGCGACCGCCATACGGACCAGGACCAGGCAACGGCAGTCGCGGGGCAGTTCTTCCAGCGCAAGCGGCAGCCGCTGCGCGAATTGACGGGCCATCAGCAGCGCCTTCTGACGTTCTTCTTCCGAAGTTGTTTTTGTGAGGATCTGCGTGAATTCGGCTTCTTTCAGCCGATAAACTTCGCCGACATCGACCACACCGATCAATTGCGCGGGACGCACCACCATGTGGTCGTAGGCGAGTAATGCGATCGCGACGATGAAGGCGGTAGTGAGCAAATTCGCGACGACGGATTTCATACGCTGTGTCCTCGTTGACGCAGCAGTTCGGTGATCGCGTCGTCGATGCTGTACCCTCGGGCGCGCAGTTCGTCGATCGGCGCGTTGTCTTCCAGCTTGTTGGAGAACAGCAAATGCGTTGCCGGGTCGAGGATATTGCGTGCCACGCCTTCACCCACCGGCGACGAGATGTAAAGTTCGGAGAACACACCCGGCTCGGTGCGCAGCGAATTGAGCAGGCGCTTCTTCGACTCGTCCATTGTCAGCCGACCCTTGCGGTCCAGCATCTCGATCGATTCTTTCTTCTGCCGCAGCAGGAAGACCCAGTCCGAGCAGTTGAACGCGGCCTCCATCTGCGCCGAACCGTAGTAGTCGTCGGCGCTCTGCGTCGCGGTCCCCAGCGCACCGCCGTATTTCCGTGCACGGCGTGCCGCCTCCTCGACCACGGCCGCCTTGACCGGATCGTCGGCGCCGATATCGCCGAGTTGCTGCTTCAGTTCGTCGATGAACAACACTTTCTTGCGGTTGCGCGTCAGGTACATCTCGCCGGTGATCTGATACAGCAGCAGGATGTTGACGACCGCGTGCAGGTCGGGTTTGCGCTTCAGTTCCTCGTTCTCGATGACGATGAAGTCGTTGGAAAAATCGATGCTGCTGGGCCCCTCGAAGAAGCGCTCGTACTGTCCGCCCTTGGCATAGGGATTCAACATGATCGCCAGGTCGCGTATGCGCGGGTCGTTGAGGACGCCGAGTTCTTCGATAGTGCCGGTCTTGAACGCATCGCGCAGGCCCGTTACGGTGAGGTCGCGGCCATATTCCCGAAACAGTTTCAATGTCATCGCGGAAATGGCTTTGTACTGCACTTCTTCCAGCGTGTGCTGCATTGATGCCATTTTGGCGATGGCCGGCACCAGCATGTCGATGTCCTCGTTGATGTCTTGCACGGTCGAAAACGGGTTCAGGCAGATGTCGACATCCGGGCGGAATTCGATATAGGTGCCACGGGCTTTGCGGCAGAGCTTTTCGAAAGAGCGTCCCAGGTCCAGCATCCAGACCTTGGCACCGATGGCCCGATACGACCACGCCATCTCGTTCATCAGTACCGACTTGCCGGAACCCGGCGCTCCGATGATGGCAAAGTTGTAATTACCCAGATCGTTGTCGTACAGGTCCAGCGTCATCAATTGTCCGCGCCGTCCGCCAAAAACCAGCGTCGGCGTGCGAGTGCCGCGCCATTCGGCAATCAAAGGAGCGAGATGGATGGCGTTGGCCATGGTCTTGCGCGTGACGCGGCGCATTTTCTTCAAATCGCCGTGAAATCGTTCGGATAGTGTCATCGGCAGACTGGCGATCAGCGCCTGGCGGTGCATGTAGACATCGGCGTTCAACTCGAACCCGCGCGCACGCCAGATCGCCTTCGCGGTTTCCTCGGCTGCGACCGCCTTGTCGGGCGGCGTGAAGAGCGCGAGCTGGTGATACATGCTGACCAGCGCACCACCGACATCGATTGCATCGGCGGCGGCGTTCCAATCCTTGAGCTTTTTGTTAACATCTGGCATGACTGCCGCCATCTTGCTCTGGGCGTTTTGCGTTGCCCGCACATGGTTGGCCGTGACAGCCGTCTTGGTGGTGTTGGGATCGAGCACATGGACGCCCATCGTCAGCAGGAACGGGGCGTTGTACTGCAGTGCCGGTTGCATCAGGTCGCCGATCAACGAACCCATCTGCCACAGCGCAAAACGCTCCGGATACGACTTGATCGAATAGAAACGCGCATCGAGTACGTTCGGGTCGCCTTCCTTCCATAGGCGCAGCCCATTCGCGTTGGCATCCTGGATCGTGTCGAAATCGACGATCTGATCGCGGATTTCGCGCCCATCGTCGTAGTGCAGATCGGGGGTGTCGGTGCGCGAGATCCTGTCCGGGTTGGTGAACAAGGAACACCAATTGATCAGGTCGGCGGCGTCACACACGCGGTTGGGCAACGACGCTGCGCGCAAGGTGGTGGACATGGCTTCGCGCAGCGCGATCAGTTCGTCGCGCCGGTTCAGATTGTCGACGCACCCCGGCAGTGCCACACTCATCATCAGCCGAAAGTCGCGGATCGTGTAATGGAAGCCAGTGGTCATCGATTTTTGCGCGCCGAGCAACAAATGCCCGACACGTTGGCGCGCGAGCCGGCGGAACAGGTTCTCGTTGCGTGCGGGGCGGCCCCAATGCTTGGCTTTGTCGGACTGGTCCTCATCCTCCAGGCGCAGATTGGCGTAGCGGCGCAGCAGATCACGCACGTGCGGCGAAGCAAACAGGTGAAACTGGATACCCGCGCTTTTGGGACAGGTTGCGTACAGCGAGATCAACACTTCGACCATGCGCTCGTCAGCGCCGGATTGCGGCATGATCTCAAGCATGAAGCCGAGATTGTCACGATTGACGAAGATGTCGTCGCCGCCGATATAGGCCGAATACGGCAGCCAGCTGGCAAATTGCTCGGCGGGCGATTCGTCCCGCCCGCCCAACCCAAAAAAGCCGTTGCCGCCGTGGCCGGCGCCGACGGCATCAAGGAACCCCGAACGAATAGTATCGAACATGAAACTCTCCTTGCTCAATTGGTTAGTGATGCTCATTGGCTGTCATCGGCCGGCAGATCGGTTGCGCCCGGCATCGATATCGATGGGGTAACCAACTGGCTGGAATTTCTGCCTGCTGCACCTGTGCCAAAGAAACTGGGGTCGGCCGGTTTGGCCGGGACCGTCGCGGGCGGTACTGCGGGTATGGTTGCCGTCTTCGGCGGTCGAATCGGCGCGTAAGCGTCGCGGATGCGCTGCTGCGCGTGATCGATCAGCCAGCGGCCGTCATCGATCTGTACGTAGACGAAGCCCTGGTCGACCAGATCGTGATCCGCGTCTTCCCAGGGTTTGAACCAGAGCCGCAGTACGCGCGCCTGGGAGCGTAAGGGCGACGGTGCGAGCGCCTGAGGCGAGGCGGGGTCAAGGCCGGCCTTGTCAATGATGGGTGCAGCCCCGGAGGTCGATGAAGAACGGATGGACACGGGCTGCGAGTCGGAGGTGGCACCATTGCCCGCTGCACCGGCCGGATGGTGCTGCCGTTGGCTCGGCAAATTGTTCTGGATCGCGTTGTAATAGTTGCCGGATACCGAATCGCACTGCACGCCTTGCGGCGCTTTACAGCCATACTCGGAACTGCCGCCCAGACCGCTCATGTTGGCGCAGCCGGAGAACAGCGTTGAGACGCAAAGGATCAGCACCGAAGCATTCCACGTCAAAAGGCGAATGCGTATCATGGTGTGGTCTCCTTCTGGCGGGGTACGGCGGTGCGTGCATGGGAGGTCGCGATCTCCGGGACGGCTTTGATCTGGGATTCGATTTCTGCGGCATCGGCATAGCCGTCAGTGCGACGGCCGTTTGCATAGATGATGGTGGGGGTACCAAGTACCTTCAGTCGCTGGGCAAGCGCGAGAATGCGGTCGAGCGGATGCGTGCAGGAAGGTGAGGGGGATGACGGCGTGGCGAGCAGACTCTGGTCACCTTCGAGCATGGTTTGGTGCCAAGCCTTTTGCCGATCGGCGGCACACCAGATGGCGGTCGGCAGCGCATAGCCCTGGAACGGCACCAGGAAGGTATAGATCATGACATTGTCGAGTTTGGCGAGCTCCTGTTCCAGCCGCTTGCAATAGGGGCAGGCGGGATCGCTAAAGACGGCGAGGGTGCGGCTGGCATTCCCTCGTACGGTCTTGATGGCATCGGCCAGTGGCAACTGCGCAATCGGAAGGACGGGCGCGACGGCGTCACGATCGTCGGCCGCCATTCGCAGGCGCTCTGCTTGCGCCAGTTTCGGCGCGGTCAGGTCGGTCATGGTCTTCGTGTCGAATACGCGACCGAACACCAGATAGCGCAGATTCTTGTTGGATACGAACGCCACGTTGGGACCCATCCACACCTCGTACAGACCGGGAATTGGTGTGTGCGAGACGCTAGTGAAGCGGGTGCCGAGGTGCGCCTTCTGTAGCGCAGCCAAGATGTGTTCCTCGTCGGCTGCGGATGGAGGTGCAGCAATGGCGCCGAAAGAAAGGCCCAGGAGACACATCAGGGGCAGGGTGGCAGCAAACAGCGGGAGATTAGTAGTCTTCATCGCTGGATTCCTTCAAATAACGTTCTTCGGGCGAACGGCGCGTAGCGGCCAGGTTCGAGGCCGGGCGATTTTTTGCGGTGACGGGGGCGTCGATGCGTATCCCCTTGGTAATGACGACATCGATCTCCCGCCCGGCGTCGATTTCGATGACGGGGAAAGTTTGCTCGGCGAGCTTGATATAGTACTGAGCCAGCCGGTCCAGCGCACGACCGACGCCGGTGCCGACGCCGGCCCGGTAGGCTTCATTGCCGGAGACGCTGGCGATTGTGCCCAGCGCCGACGTGCTAGTCGTCGTGGAGGACGTCGCCAATCCCTGGCCGATGCCACTGACGACACCGGCGAGCAGCGCGTTGGCGAGCATCTGTCCCTGCTTGGTGACGAGCCGCCCGCGCATGCCGACTTTGCCGTCTTCGCCGTACACGCTGCCTTGGATCTTGACTTCGAGCGTGGAGCCGTCATCGCGCACGCAAGACAGGTTCTCGGTGCGCAGATAGGCCCGTTCGGAACTGATGTCGCCGTAACCGGCGGCGATCACGAAGCACTCTCGATACTCGGCTCTGACTCGGTTGGGCAGTACGGAATTGTCGGAAAGACGGATCAGCACCGGATGCGGGTTGGACTGAGACTGGCCGCCGGTCGGCGCGTCCAGCCCACCCAGCAAGGTGCCGCGGGTGAAGCTGACCGGCAGATAGGTATCGATCGTATCGCTATGGCTGCTGCCGTCGCGCTCCGCAGCAGCGGGTGTGGCGTGGGTCTGCGCCACTTTGCCCGGCTCGGCCATGGATGCATGTACCAGTCCCAGCATCATTGTGTCGGATCGGTCGGATGGCGTGCCCGCAGGCATCGCCCCGACTGGAACGGATCTCCCGGGCGGAGGAGGCAGATTGGCCGGTAAAGCGCTGGAAGGCGGATATGGGGTTGGCGTCGCTACCGACGGTTCCGGTGCAGCAGGCGCCAGCTGTGCAGACGTCGTCCGTGACGCCTGTCCGGCGGCCGTCAGTTGTTGTTCCAGTTGGCCGAAACGCTGCATCGTCTTGTCTTCGAATTCTTTGCGGTCTCGATTGACGCGGGATTGCTCTTCGCGCTCCTGCTCGTATTGGGCGAGTTTACGACCGGCGGTGCCGACCCACTGGTCGACCGGATTGACCTGCTGGCCCGGTGCCATCACGCCGATGTTGGTCGGCGGAGCCGTTCCGGTCGATGCGGACGACTGGGGTGAATTGGCGATCTTCATGCCGCTGCCGGTGAAGGCAAAGACGGCCCACAAGGCCCCGACACCACACGCCATGATCGCAGCCAATGCTGCGTACTGGCGTTGCCTCGGGGTGAGACGCTCGATGGCGCTCCTGATTTTAGAGGTGTCGAATGCGGCCATGGTCAACTCCCCAGTCGGATGACATAGACGGTCGTGCTTTCACCGGGGCGAAGATTGAGGTTTTCTATGGCGACACCGATGACATTGCCTTCCGACCGGTCGAATTCCTGTTCGGCCAGCACCATCGTTTGATCGCTGACATTGGTGAGCAGGTATTTTTCACCGATCAAGTTGCGCCCTTCATAGGTCCGCATCAGCGAGAACCTGGCTTCGCTCCAGAGCGGGATCGGGCGATTGACCTCTTCCACGCGCACCTCCGGTCCGACCCGGTTGGAAGCCATTGCCATTAGCAATGCTTTCATTACCCGAATGTGGTTGGCGGATGTCCCGAGCGGACCTTGGCGCGAGGGCGAAGGATCGGTAGCCGCGCGTCGCGCCTTCTTGTCGCGGATGACGATGGTGTCGGATGGTGTGTCCGAACGCCGCAGTAGCAGCGTGTAGGTGGCGTTCGCCGAGGAAACGAACAGGTTGACCGGTTTGGTTGCGGTGCGTGATATGTCGATGGGCCGCACGTAGATCTCGCCCTTGTCGCGGTCGCATTCCAGCGCGATTTCGCCGGCCGGATTAATTGCGGGCGCCGTCGGCGATGGTGCGCCCGCTACGGCGGTTACAGAAGGAGCACAGTTGCTCGAGTAGAGGTTGCCGAAGACATCGGTGATCGGCGCGTTCTCGATCCGGATGCGGGTCGGCTCCTTGATCGCGATAACTGCTTCGACCGTGACGCCGTCGCGCGCTTCGACGAGCTGCAGGGCACGGGCGGGAATGCTGGCGAGCGTGGCCGCCATCGCCAGCAGCGGCAAAAGCCATGGCTTGTGGATCATTGGGAAATCTCCTTGAACGCTTTCAGGTGCACGCGGCCGCCGGCGTACAGGAACTCGACGAGATAGGCCTTGGTTTCCGTCGCCGTGTCCTGGCCGTTGACCTGGGTGCGCAGGCGACCGCGCACGACGACGGTCTGGTCGGTTTCGTTTGCAACGAGCTGTTGCGGTAGAAAGTAGGTGCTGGCGTTGATGCGTTTTAAGCGCTCGGCCTCGATTTCCTGGCGCGACTTCATCGCACCATGTTGATCGGGCGCCACGTAATTGAGCAGGACGTCTTTCTTCCAGTCGATCGATGCGGGCGTGACGTCCAGAATTAACCAGGCGACGAAGCTGCCCATTTGTTCCAGATACTCGCGGCTCGCATGGTCCTTGGTGACCCAGAAAGTCTTGTCGATCGACGGCGGCACGACGATGGTGCGTTCCATGCCGATCAGATTTAGGATGATGACAAGGCAGGTAATAAGTGCTGTGATCAGGCTGCCGACTGCCAGACCCAGATCGCGGTTGCGGCGGCGCATCTCTTTCAGATCGTTGTTGAGCTTGGTGAAATCCATGGCAGGTTCCCGTCCGGTTCAACCAACCATGCGGCGCAAGTGAGAGGGCGGCGTCACGCGCATCGCAGTGAGCGGATTGGGCGGCAAACACCAGTAGATCCAGTGCATAGCGAAAGCTGGATGCTTATCGGCCTTGATACGGGAGAGCCAGCGGGAGAGGAAGATACCGATCGCCATACAAACCGCGAACGGCATCTTGGCGCCAGACATGTAGCCGACGAAGAAGCAGAACAGGACCGGGGCGGCGACGTCGATGTCCCAGAACCCGAACTTCCACTGATCGTCCAGACGACGGGGAATATAGGTTTCGGCTTGCATGGTGCTCTCCAGTTCCTGGTCGGAAACCGATGCTCAGAGCACCGCGCCCATGATCGCGCCGGCGATCACGAGACCCACTGCGGCGAAGATCGCCAGACCGACGTAGAACAGCACCGGTCCGAAGTTGCGTAATGCCGAAAGCGAGATCAATGCGACGACGAATCCCACGAACCCGACCAGCGCCTTGATGCCGGGGCCGAGCGCAGAAATCTGGGTCAGCGCCGAAGTCATCGGACCCGTGATGCCAGTAAAGGTCACCAGATCCAGGGCATAACCGGGAAACGCTGTGCACAGACCGACAACGAATATCGCCATCAGCGTGATGACCATCATGGATTTACGGTTCGCAATTGAGCGGGAAGCAGGCATGTTGAGAAGTGTTGTACTCATGAAATCCTCCAATCAAAAATTGAGCGAAGAAAAGTTGAATGACGGTGAGCAGGTGCTTGGTTGAACGTCATGGGGTCACCTTTTCGGGAACGTTGAAGACGACCTCGACACGCCGGTTCTGGCGTCGCCCTCGCGGCGCGTCATTGGATGCGATGAAGCAGCAACGGCCCTTGGCATCGATCACCATGACGGCAGGGGGCGTGGATTCGCGTTGGTGCAAGTAGTCGCGCACGCTGAATACCCGTGCCAAGGCGAGCGTCCGATTCGGCGTGTCGGCACCGACGCTATCGGTGCGGCCGGAGATGACGATGCGATCGGCCTTGCTAGCATAGGGCAGCGATTGCGCAAGTGCAGCCTTGCCTGCGGGCGTGAGTGCAGCGCTTCCCGAGGCGAAGTACACCATTATCCGGTGTCGTGCTGAAATGGGAACGATGCCAAGCTTAGCGTCAATGGCCGTGTGGTCGGTCACTGGTCGGAAAGTATCGGTATTCGACGTCACCGTTGGATTGACCATTGTCGACGACTCCGAAAATGCAGCGGTGTCGGGAGCGACGGCCAAGGATTTTGGGGTGACGGAGGGACATGCCGGTTCCGTGCAGACGGCAAACGACGCATCATGGCCGAAATTCATTTGAGCGATATGCCGCATCGGAACCCGTTGCGCCGCCCGGTTTGTTTGCCCTCGTTCGATCTGCCGATGCGGTACCAGACCGCACGACATGACGAGCAATGCAATACCAACTGCAATGCTTAACGTCGAGAGGAGCCGGATCGCACGCAACATCATGGCGACACCCGCGCGGAAAGAATGAGCTGTGCGTCGCTTGGAGCAGCTCGGTGATAGGGTATTGCCTTCGTTGCGGTAAGTTGTCGTTGCGCAGACTGCTGCGACGGAAGCTGCCGATAGACCAGCCACGCATACTTGGCGCGGGCATTCTGGCACGCAGCGCCTTTGAGTTGGGTACAGGCCGCGTTATAGGCGCCGACGCCGTCCCAGGTCACGCCGTGACGTGCAAAACTATGTGCGAGCAGCCAGGCACCGACGTGGATGTTCGTGCAGGGATCAAAGAGATCGCGCTCGCGGATACCATACTGCGCAAGCGTGCGCAGGTTCGAGTTGTTGATTTGCATCAGCCCGATATCGTAGGAGCCGGTACGCTGGCGGTGTGTGCGGTTGACCGCTTGGGGATTCAGGTTCGATTCGACACGGGCAATGGCAACCAGCAGTTGTGCCGGAACGCCGTAGCGTTGGGCGGCCTGTTCCCAGCATGCCCAGGCATACATAGGAGACCACAGAAGCAACAGAAAGCCGGCTTTTTGAAGATGTCTCATAGATCACCCCAACGAGGACTAATGCGCCACGCAGGGTTTGCGGGCGTCTTGTCAGGACCGGTGTGACCGGCCGCGGTCGTGTTCAGGTAAGCCTTGGCGACAATGGCCTTGGCGGGGTGGGTAAAGCGCTGGTCGGTGGATGCCGAGATGTCCGCCGTTACAGCGTTTGCTCAACTGGTCAAATGCGCTTCCTTCTTCCTGGCAGATCGATTGGCCATGTTGACGCGAGCCTGATGCAAGACGCTCGCGCCCGACGGATCGGTCTGGCGGCTCAACGCCACGCAAGCCGTTGTCAACTGGTCGAGCTGAAATTTCGGATTTGGATGGCGATTTGCAGGTGAACGCTGTAGTGCCAGCAGTCGGTCGTACTGCGCGATCCACATGGATTCGCGACGGCGCGGACTGTGCGGCACACGCAGTATCAGCTCAGTGCCCAAGAATTCGAAGATGCGCACCGCAGCATTTTCGTTGGCGAAAACAAGCGATACGCAGGCACTGATCAAGTCGGGAAAACGAAATGTCGGCGCGACGTTTTTTTCGCTTTTCAGCAGCGCGTAAAGCCATTCATGCTCTTCGAGCCACAGCCTGGTTTCGAGGATTTCATCCATATGTTCAACATCGAACTGGGCCCCCATTAAACCATCTTTTTGTTTAGTCAATGTTGCTGGACACATAGGCGCTATCTTCCTTCCATCGATATGCATCTTGGTAGATGCGGCTGATGGGAGTAGATTAACGATGAGCGGGAAAGAAGTCTCCCAAGAATTGATTCTTCTATAGGGGGATTTTGCGATTAGTCTCCCGGTTTTTTGGACGTGTCCAAGCGGGACCGAATCAACTAACAATTTTGTGCGGGGGCCACGATACCGATGTAAGACGTACCTCAATCCGGCGCAAACACCACGTGTCTCGCGTGAGCTGGATGAGCAGGTACAGGCCCTTGAGCTCGTCGCTCTGGCGACGGATCAATTCGCGGCTTGTCTCCAGTTCCATCACCTTCCGCTCCAGAACTCTGCTGTAGTTCAGCGATTCCTTGTGCAACAGACGCACTTCCATCATGTTGTGAACGCGCATCTGTGCCTGGGCCAATTCAAACGGTTGGCTGATGAAATCCTTGGCGTCAGCTTGCAGCGCGCGCAGCTTGTGATCCGGTTGGGCGGTGATCACGAGGACCGAAAGGGAGCCGTCCGTTTCGATTTCCTTCAAGCCTTCCATCACCTTGAATCCATCCATGCCGAGCATCTGGAGATCGAGCAGGGTCAGGTCGTGGCGGTTTTTGCTGTGCAGCCGGCAGACCGCATGCGGATCTCTCGTGGATGTGATGGCGGCATAACCGGCCCCGCGCAGCATCCGCTCAAGCAGCAGGACATTGGCTTCCATATCGTCAACGACCAGGACGCTGGCGTCAAGTATGTCGGATGAACTGATCATGGCATGCGCCCTGCTTCAATGGTGCTGATTAACCTTGGTGAATTCAAGTGCCACATTCAACGCGTCCATGAATTCATCGAGCTTGATTGGCTTGGTCACATAGCGGAAGAATCCTGCCTGTATACCTTTCTCGATGTCGCGCGGCATGGCATTTGCACTGAGGGCAACGACCGGGATGTGCGTCGTTGCCGGGTTGTGGGGTAGGATTTTCAGGGCGTCGGTGCCGCTGATGTCAGGCAGATTGATGTCCATCACGATCACCTCCGGCTGCGCGCCAGCGCTATGCTGAGTTGCCCGTTCACCGCGGTCAGCAGGCGCATCTCGGTGTGGCGCGCGATGAGTTGCTCGACCAATGCCAGGTTCGCCGGATTGTCCTCGACATACAGCAGGGTGTGCGGCGACGCGCCGCTCTGGACTTGCGCTTTGGCAACTACGGCGGGTGCGGCGCCGCCAACGGCGACTTGTGGTGCGGCCGCAGCGAGCAGTTCGAACCAGAACACGCTACCCGCTCCGACGGTACTTTCTGCGCCGATTGCACCCCCCACTCCAGGCAGTGTATTTCAAGGCCTTCGCAGTTGATGAACAGCGAAGCCGGTACTGGCATCTCAATCAAGGCAGTCTCCTTTTCTTCATGTGGAAACTAGGCCGCCGTCCGTTGTCGGAGGTCTCCGCGGATGATTTTGCCTGTCGTGGTTCTGGGCAGAGACGGGATGAAATGGACGTCGTGCGGATACCCATGCGCGGCTAGGCGATTGCACACGACGGTGCAAAAACGCCTATTCGGCGCTCAAGTCCAAGTCGCTTGTGACTTGCTCGCGCAACAGGTATTTCTGGATCTTGCCGGTCACCGTCATCGGGAAGCTGTCGACAAACCGGATATAGCGTGGAATCTTGTAGTGGGCGATCTGGCCGCTGCAGAAAGCGCGGATTTCATCGGCATCGGCCTGCGTGCCGGGACGCAGAATGATGCAGGCGCACAGCTCTTCGCCGTATTTGACGTCCGGCACGCCCACGCATTGCACGTCCAGCACTTTCGGATGCCGGTACAGGAATTCTTCGACTTCGCGCGGATAAATGTTTTCACCGCCGCGAATCACCATGTCCTTGGAGCGCCCGACGATGCTGCAAAAGCCGCTTTCATCGATGACCGCCAGATCGCCGGTATGCATCCAGCGCGCCGCATCGATGGCTTCGCGGGTTTTTTCTTGATCGCCCCAGTAGCCAAGCATCACCGAATAGCCGCGCGTCAAGAGCTCACCCTTTTCTCCGCGCGGCACGATGCGGCCGCAGGTGTCGACAATCTTGACTTCCAGATGCGGATGGACGCGACCGATGGTGGACACGCGCAAGTCGATCGGGTCGTCGACCGAACTCTGGAAGCTGACCGGTGAGGTTTCCGTCATGCCGTAGCAGATCGTGATTTCGTTCATGTGCATCTGGTCGATCACGCGCGTCATCACTTCGATCGGGCAGGGCGACCCTGCCATGATGCCGGTGCGCAGGCTCAACAAGTCGTACTGCTTAAAATCCGGATGATCGAGGATCGCGATGAACATGGTCGGCACGCCATGCAACCCGGTACAGCGTTCGGCCTGCACGATTTCCAGCACCGCCTTGGCGTCGAAGCCTTCACCCGGATACACGATCGCCGCGCCATGGGTCAGGCAAGCCAGGTTGCCCAGCACCATGCCGAAACAGTGGTACAGCGGCACCGGAATGCACAAGCGGTCTTTTTCAGTCAGCCGCATTGCCTGGCCGATGAAAAACCCGTTGTTCAGAATATTGTGATGGGTCAGCGTGGCCCCCTTCGGTGCGCCCGTGGTGCCCGAGGTGAACTGGATATTGACGGCATCGTCGAATTGCAGCGTGGCGGCGACATTCGCCAGGTTTTCGAGATCAGCGGTGGTTATCGACAGCAACAAATCATCGAAATTGAGCATGCCCGGCGTTTTGTCGGTGCCCAAGCGGATCACTTGCTTCAGGTGCGGCAGCCGGTCCGAGCGCAACGCGCCTGGCTGGCAATGGTGGATTTCTGGAACCACATCCTGCAGCATCGCGAGATAGTCGCTGGACTTGAAGGTGGCCGCCAGGATCAGCGCGCTGCATTGCACATGGTCGAGCACATATTCGAGTTCGGAACGGCGATAGGCCGGATTGATATTGACCATGATTAATCCGGCCTTGGCGGTCGCGAACTGGGTCAGTACCCATTCTGAACAATTTTGCGACCAGATGCCGATGCGGTCGCCTGGATTCAAGCCAAGCTTCAGCAGGCCCGCAGCAAGCAGGTTGACGCGCTGATGGAACTGCCGGTAGGTCCAACGCACGTTCTGGTGCGCAACGATGAGTGCTTCCTGTTCGCCGAAGCGCTCGGCGACCGAGTCCAGATATGAACCTATCGTTACACCGATCAGCGGCATTTGATGGGCGCCGTGAACGTAGCTTGGTTGCTGCATGAGGGATCTCCTTGATTTGGCAGATTGCGCGCATCGCCGGATGCGCGCAACAAACATGGTCTACAACACGAAAATTATTTCTTCACCAGCGGGCAGCCCGATTGCGCCAGCGGGCGGAATGCATCGTTGCCTGGCACCACGCTGACGATCTTGTAGTAATCCCACGGTGCCTTCGATTCGGCCGGCTTTTTCACTTGCAACAGCAGCATGTCATGCACCACGCGGCCATCTTCGCGCAGCGTGCCTTTCGGTATCACCACGTCCGAAATCGGCAACTCGCGCATTTTTTTCATCACCGGGGCGGTGTCGTCGGTGCCGGCGGCCTTCACCGATTTCAGGTAATGCGTGACGGCCGAATACATGCCTGCTTGCGCCATGGTCGGCATCTTCTTTTGAATGGCGAAGAAACGCTTGGACCACGCGCGGGTGTCATTGTTGGCATCCCAGTAAAAGCCTTCGGTCAGATACATGCCTTGGGCAACCTGCAGACCCATCGAATGCACGTCGCTGATGAACATCAGCAAAGGAGCGACCAACTGGCCCTTGGCGGCGATGCCGAATTCACTGGCTTGCTTGACCGCATTGACGGTATCGCCGCCGGCATTGGCCAGGCCGATCACCTTCGCCTTCGAGGTTTGCGCCTGCAGCAGGAACGAGGAAAAATCGCTGGCATTCAATGGATGCTTGACTGAACCCAGCACCTTGCCGCCGGCAGCCGTCACCACATCCGACACATCCTTCTCAAGCGACTTGCCGAACGCATAATCGGCGGTCAGGAAGAACCAGCTGTCGGCACCGCGCTTGACCAACGCCTTGCCGGTGCCGACCGAGCTGGAATAGGTGTCATACATCCAGTGCGCAGAGGTCGTCGTGCATTTTTCATTGGTGATCGTGCTGGAGGCCGAACCGACGACGATCGCGATCTTGTTCTTTTGCTGGGCCACATCCATGACGGCCAAAGCGACATTGGTCGGCACCAGATCCATCAGCACATCGACATGTTGCTGGTCGATCCATTCGCGTGCCTTGGTGGCGGCGACGTCAGCCTTGTTCTGGCTATCGGCATAGACCAGTTCGATTGGTTTACTCAGCACGGTCTTGCCGAAATCCTCGATGGCCATCCGGGCCGCGACGATTGAACCCTGACCTGACAGGTCGGAATACAGCCCGGACAGATCGGTCAGCACGCCGATCTTGACAACATCATTGCTGATTTGCGCGGAAGCAGAGGTAGTCACTGCCGCCAGCATGGCTGCCGCCAGCCCAATTTTCTTGAGTCTCGTATTCATGTTCTTCGTCTCCATTGAATAATTCCATTAACAGAATGTTTTATCGGTAATCGTGTGTGCTTGGGTTGGTATTGCTCGCATACGAGTGATTGCATGCATTTACAGCTCCGCACTCCCTCCGGTGCGGTTAACGGTAGCTACAGTTCATTCTAGGCGGAGATTCAAAAATTTCCGGTTTTGTGCCGGACGCTGCGTGCTGCGAGAAAACTGAGGACGGCGATCAATATGGCTGCAGGAAGTTGCTGTCTCATCATTTTATTATGAGTAATACTCAAATAAAGTTTTTTTGGATTATAGTCATAAATAATAAAGATATCAACAAGGATGTTACTTGATATTCTTATTTATTTCCATTATATTGTGAGTTATACTCACATTTGGCGAAAAGCTAGGGGCGCGCGCCGTCTGAATGCCTGGCTGCTCGGTGCGGGCATCGGTGCCACAAGCGACGAGAATTTGGACTTTTCACGTAATGCGCATAGATTGTTAATCAATACGCAGCAGGCGACACCGACCATTTTTCAATTCTTTTTTTCAATTTTTCCTACCCTTACTACAAGGAAATCATGGCGAATCAATTCATCAATTTTCCCGGCCTCAGCTTTGACCACGGCGACGACATTGCCGCGCTGCGCGATACGGTTCAGCAATTCGCGCAGGCCGAAATCGCACCGCGCGCCGCCGTGATCGATCACAACGACCAGTTTCCGATGGATCTGTGGAAAAAATTCGGCAACCTCGGCGTGCTCGGCATCACGGTCGAAGAAGAATATGGCGGTAGCGCGATGGGTTACCTGGCTCACATCATTGCGATGGAAGAAATTTCGCGTGCTTCTGCGTCGGTAGGCCTGTCCTACGGCGCGCATTCGAACCTGTGCGTCAACCAGATCCGCCGCAACGGCAGCCATGAGCAAAAACTGAAATACTTGCCCAAGTTGATATCCGGCGAGCACGTCGGCGCGCTGGCGATGTCGGAACCGAACGCCGGCTCGGATGTGGTCAGCATGAAATTGCGCGCAGTCCTGAAAGGCGACCGCTATGTGTTGAACGGCAGCAAGATGTGGATCACCAATGCTCCTGACGCCGATGTGCTGGTCGTGTATGCGAAAACCGATCCAGAGGCCGGCGCGCGCGGCATTACCGCATTCCTGATCGAAAAGGGCTACCAGGGCTTTTCGACTGCGCAAAAACTCGACAAGCTCGGCATGCGCGGCTCGCACACCGGTGAGCTGGTATTCCAGGATTGCGAAGTGCCGCTGGAAAACGTCATCGGCGGCCTCGGCAAGGGCGTCAACGTGCTGATGTCCGGACTGGATTCCGAGCGCACCGTGCTGTCGGGCGGCCCCTTAGGCATCATGCAGGCGTGCATGGACGTGGTGATCCCGTACATTCACGAGCGCAAGCAATTCGGCCAGCCGATTGGCGAGTTTCAACTGATGCAAGGAAAAATCGCCGATATGTATTCCACCATGATGGCCTGCAAATCGTATGTCTATGCGGTTGGTCAGGCCTGCGATCGCGCAACCACGCCGGAAGCGGTGCGGGCGCTTCGCAAGGATGCCGCCGGCGCGATTTTGTATTCGGCCGAAAAAGCCACCTGGATGGCAGGCGAGACGATCCAGGCGCTGGGGGGCAACGGCTATATCAACGAATATCCGACGGGAAGACTCTGGCGTGACGCCAAGCTGTACGAAATTGGCGCCGGTACTTCGGAAATCCGGCGCATGCTGATCGGCCGTGAACTGTTCGGCGAAACCCAATAATCGACCTCCTCTCACCTACGAAACGCGACGCCATGACCATCATCGATTCCAAACTGAATCCACGCTCCGACGATTTCAACGCCAATGCCGCCGCGCTGCAAGCCGTGGTCGACGACTTGAAACGGAAGGTTGCCAAAATCGCGTTGGGCGGCAGCGAAGAGGCACGCAGCAAGCACACCGCGCGCGGCAAGCTGTTGCCGCGCGACCGGGTGCAAATGCTGCTCGACCCCGGCACGCCATTCCTGGAATTTTCCCAACTGGCCGCCGATGGCATGTACCACAATGCCGCGCCATCGGCCGGCATCATCACCGGCATTGGCCGCGTGGCCGGCCTAGAGTGCGTGATCGTCTGCAACGATGCCACCGTCAAGGGCGGCACCTACTATCCAATGACGGTCAAGAAGCATTTGCGCGCGCAGGAAATCGCCGAGCAAAACAATTTGCCGTGCATTTACCTGGTCGATAGCGGCGGTGCGAATTTGCCGAACCAGGATGAAGTGTTCCCCGACCGCGACCATTTCGGCCGGATCTTCTACAACCAGGCCCAGCTGTCGTCCAAGGGCATTGCGCAAGTTGCGGTGGTGATGGGTTCATGCACGGCCGGCGGCGCGTACATGCCGGCGATGAGCGATGAATCAATCATCGTCAAGAATCAGGGCACGATTTTTCTGGGTGGCCCGCCGCTCGTGAAAGCGGCCACCGGCGAAGTGGTCACCGCAGAAGACCTCGGTGGCGGCGATGTGCACACCCGGCTATCGGGCGTGGTCGACCACCTGGCGCAAAACGACATGCATGCGCTATCCCTGGCGCGCACCATCGTGTCGAACCTGAACCGGAAAAAATCGCATGACATGCTGTTGCGTGAGCCTACCGAGCCCAGGTATTCGCCGCAGGAATTGTATGGCGTCATTCCAGTCGATACCCGCAAACCGTTCGATGTGCGGGAAGTGATTGCGCGGATTGTCGACGGCAGCGAATTCGACGAATTCAAGGCGCGCTACGGCACCACGCTGGTATGCGGCTTTGCCCATATTCACGGCATGCCGGTGGGCATCATCGCCAACAATGGCATCCTGTTTTCCGAATCGGCACTGAAAGGGACGCATTTCATCGAGCTGTGCTGCCAGCGCAAGATCCCGCTGGTGTTCCTGCAAAACATCACCGGCTTCATGGTTGGCCGCAAATACGAGAACGAAGGCATCGCCAGAAACGGCGCCAAGATGGTGACGGCGGTTTCCACCGCGGCCGTGCCGAAATTCACCGTGATCATCGGTGGCAGTTTTGGCGCCGGCAACTATGGCATGTGCGGCCGCGGTTTTTCCCCGCGCTTTCTTTGGATGTGGCCGAATGCCCGTATTTCGGTGATGGGCGGCGATCAGGCGGCCAGCGTGCTGGCGACTGTCAAGCGCGATGGCGTCGAGTTGAAAGGCGGGACCTGGAGCAGCGAGGAAGAAGAAGCCTTCAAGCAGCCTATCCGCGAACAATACGAGCATCAGGGCCATCCATACTATGCGTCGGCACGCCTGTGGGACGATGGCGTGATCGACCCGGCCGATACGCGCATGGTGTTGGGACTGGGATTGTCGGCGTCGCTCAATGCCCCTATCCCCGACACCAAATTCGGCGTGTTCCGCATGTAACCCACCTCACGCTCCCTATCCGCGCATTGCTCAACCATTCCCAATTCTGAAAGCGGCTGTTCATGGAATACCAAACCCTGCAAGTCGAGCTTGATGCCAGTGTGGCATCGGTGTGGCTCAACCGTCCCGATGTGCGCAATGCCTTCAACGAAACGACGATTGCCGAAATTACGCACGCCTTCAACGCGTTGGGCGCCAACAATCAGGTGAAAGTCATCGTGCTGGGCGCCAGAGGAGCCGCGTTCTGCGCCGGAGCCGATCTGAACTGGATGAAGAAGATGGCCGCCTATACGTATGAAGAAAACCGCGCCGACGCCGCTCAGCTGGCAGCCATGCTGCTGGCGATCAAGACCTGCCCGAAACCGGTGGTTGCCCGCATTCAGGGCGACTGCTATGCCGGCGGCATGGGACTGGTGGCTGCCTGCGATATCGCGGTGGCCGCCGACGGGGTACAGTTCTGCCTGTCGGAAGTAAAACTGGGCTTGATTCCGGCGACCATCGCGCCGTATGTGATCAAGGCCATGGGCGAAAACGCGGCACGCCGGTATTTCTTGACGGCGGAACGATTCCCAGCAGTGGAGGCGCAGCGCATCGGCTTCCTCCACGCCGTGTCAGCTGCCGATGAACTCGATGGCGCTGTCGAGAGCATCGTCAAGGCCTTGCTTGCCAACAGTCCGAATGCTGTCCGCGAAGCCAAGCGCCTGGTGCGCGACGTAGCTGGACAGCCGCTGACGCCTGAACTGATCGACGACACGGTAGGGCGCATCGCCACCATCCGTGCGTCGGCCGAAGGCGGCGAAGGCGTGCGCTCGTTCCTCGAAAAGCGCAAGCCGTCGTGGCTGGCATGAATCATCCACAGCAATCAATGAACGATGCCGCAGCGCCCAAGCGCAAGTCATCACCGCAAGCCATCGTATTCTGGAGAAAAACATGTTTACAAAAATCCTGATCGCCAACCGCGGCGAGATTGCCTGCCGCGTCGCTGCGTCGGCGCGCCGCATGGGGGTGAAAACCGTCGCCGTGTTTTCGGATGCGGATATCAATGCGCGCCATGTCGCGCTGTGCGACGAATCGGTCGCGATCGGCGCGGCGCCGGCCAAGGAAAGCTATCTGCGCGCCGATAAAATCATTGCGGCGGCGCTGGCCACCGGCGCCCAGGCGATCCATCCGGGTTACGGCTTCCTGTCCGAGAATGCGGAATTTGCGCAAGCCTGCTTTGACGCGGGCATTGCCTTCATCGGACCGCCGGCTTCCGCCATCGTTGCGATGGGGTCCAAGTCGGCCGCCAAGGCCTTGATGGAAAAGGCCAAGGTGCCGCTGGTGCCGGGCTACCATGGGGACAACCAGGACCCAGATTTCCTGCAAAAGGAGGCCGACGCGATGGGCTATCCGGTCTTGATCAAGGCCAGCGCCGGCGGCGGCGGCAAGGGCATGCGCATCGTCGAGAAAAGCGCGCAGTTCAAGGATGCGCTGGCATCCTGCAAGCGCGAAGCGATCAACAGCTTTGGCGACGACAAGGTGCTGGTTGAAAAATACCTGACCCAGCCGCGCCATATCGAAATCCAGGTGTTTGCCGATACCCGTGGCAACTGCGTCTATCTGTTCGAGCGCGACTGCTCGGTGCAGCGCCGCCACCAGAAGGTGCTGGAAGAAGCGCCCGCGCCGGGCATGACGGCCGAGCGCCGCAAGGCGATGGGCAACGCGGCAACCGCGGCGGCCAAGGCGGTCGGTTACGTTGGTGCCGGCACGGTCGAATTCATCGCCAACCAGGATGGCTCGTTCTATTTCATGGAAATGAATACCCGGCTGCAGGTCGAGCATCCGGTCACCGAAATGATCACCGGCCAGGACCTGGTCGAGTGGCAGTTGCGGGTGGCCTTCGGTGATGTGCTGCCGTTACAGCAGGAACAGCTGAAGATCCATGGCCACGCGCTCGAGGCGCGCATCTATGCCGAGAATCCGGACAACGATTTCTTGCCGTCGATCGGCACCTTGCGCCATTTGCGCACCCCTGCGGCAGTGGCGTTCGAGCTGGGCGGAACGGCGGAGCAGCCGGCGGCGCTACGCATCGATAGCGGCGTGCGCGAAGGCGATGCGATTTCCCCTTTTTATGACCCGATGATCGCCAAGCTGATCGTTTGGGGGCGCGACCGCGAAGAAGCGCTGGCGCGCATGAGTAATGCGCTGTCGCACTATCAGGTGGTGGGGCTGACTACCAATATCGCATTCTTGAAGCGGCTGGTCGAGAGCGTGCCGTTTGCCGGCGCCGACCTCGATACCGGCTTGATCGAACGCCATCACGCAGCATTGTTCCCGGCTCCGGCACCGGTGTCGATCGACGAGATGGCGCTGGCGGTGGTGGGCCTGTTGGCCGACGAATCCCGTCGCACGAAAGCGGCATCGAACGATCCATGGGGGCTTTTGAAGGGTTGGCGCATGAATGCCGCGTTGCAACGCACGCTCGAATTTGTCGACCTCGGGCAGAACGTGCCGGTGACACTGGCCTACCAGCAAAATGGCTGGACACTTGGGCACGCCAACACGACGTCGCAGGTGACGTTGGTGACGCAGCAGGGCAATGACTATGCGATCCGGGTCGAAGGCAGGCTGGTGCGCGGCGCCGTCGTCATGGACCGCGATACCGTGCATGTATTTGCTGCCGGCAAGCACTCCGTGTTGCCGTACAACGATCCGCTCGCGCATGCGGGGCAAGTCGAAGCCGAAGCCGGCCGGCTGACCGCGCCGATGCCGGGCAAGATCGTCGCGATCCTGGTCAAGAAGGGCGATACGGTGCAAAAAGGCGCGCCGCTGCTGATCATGGAAGCGATGAAAATGGAACACACGATCGCCGCGCCGCGTGACGGCATGGTGGAGGAACTGTTGTATGCGATGGGTGACCAGGTCGAGGAAGGCACGCAACTGCTTTCATTCAAGGTTTAGTGAAATTTTAATCAATGGATAACGGAAGATCGAAATGAACCTGAACTCTCTGCCCAAGCGCGTCAAGATCGTCGAAGTCGGACCGCGTGACGGTTTGCAAAACGAAAAGGAAACCATCCCTGCCGACATCAAGATCGCGTTGATCGACCGGCTGACACTGGCGGGTTTTGCCAACATCGAAGCGGCTTCGTTCGTCTCGCCGAAATGGGTGCCGCAAATGGCAACCTCGACCGAGGTGATGGCCGGCATCGTGCGCAACCCGGGCGTGATCTATTCGGCGCTGACGCCGAACATGAAGGGCTTTGAAGCGGCGATGGCGGCCAGGGCCGATGAAGTCGTGATTTTCGGTTCGGCGTCGGAAGCCTTTTCGCAAAAGAACATCAACTGCTCGATTGCCGAATCGATCGAGCGTTTTCGCGATGTCGCGCTGGCCGCAAAACAGCATGGCGTGCGCCTGCGCGGCAGCATCAGCTGTTCCTTCGGCTGTCCGTATCAGGGCGAGGCGGACGCGGACGCAGTGGCCGACGTGGTGCAGCGCCTGCGCGATCTCGGCTGCGATGAAATTGATATCGCCGATACGATAGGCGTGGCCACGCCGAAAAAAATTCATGCCGTGCTGCCGCGTGTGATCCGGGAATTCCCGATCGAGCGCTTGTCGGGCCACTTCCACGACACGTATGGCCAAGGCATCGGCAATATCTATGCGTCGCTGGAAGTGGGCCTCTCGATCTTCCATTCGTCGGTGGCGGGGCTGGGCGGCTGTCCGTACGCCAAGGGCGCGACCGGCAATGTCGCCACCGAAGACGTGCTGTTTCTGATGCAGGGACTGGGAATCGATACCGGCATCGATCTGAATGCGGTGGTTGAGGCGGGGCAGTTCATTTCGCACCACCTCGGCCGCAAGTCGGTCAGCCGCGCCGGCAATGCACTCGCGGCCAAGCTGTGTCTGGCCTATTAAAGAAGCGACGCGGCCAATTCCGCGCCCACCTTAATCGATACGATAATCACCGGGGATTGAATATTCATGATTCTCCGCAAGCCGCGCTTGAGCGGCTGCAACTGGGCAACGTCCGGTTCGTCTCGAATGTGCTGACCCGCGAGGCGCCGCCCAGTCATCTGCTGGCATTCGGCTTACCGGGCGAGCAGGAACCGTTCGCGATCATTCTCGGCTGCTCCGATTCTCGGGTGCCGGTCGGGATCGTGTTCGACAAGGGGCTGGGCGACTTGTTCGTCGTTCGCGTGGCTGGCAATATCGTCGCGCCTGCGCTCGATCGTGGACCGGGTGCGCCCGGCGGTGGAAGCCCTGCTGGAAAGCGGCACTGACCTGGAGGACCGAATGCTGCTGAACATGGCGGTTAGGGCGAATATCCGCGCATCAGTCCAGCAACTGCGACATGGATCGGAGATTTTGGAAAATTTTGTCGCCCACGCCCACCTGCTGGTGGGCGCAGAATATTCGCTGGAGACGGGTCTGGTAAAATTGCTGGACGAGGTGCCGCTGGCTGGCCCGGCGCTAGCCGCTGACGGAATCGCCGTGCAGCAGCAAGCAAGTCTATTCCAAGGTTCTGCAAGCTATGAATAAATCAGTATCGATTACGCGCAAGCGCGAAGTCCTGGGCGCGCGCTCCGAAAAGCGCGTGAAGGAAATATTGACGGTCGCCCGTGACGTATTTTCCGAACATGGCTACGAAAAGACCACGACGCTGGAAATCGCGCGACAGCTCGGCATTTCGGAAGCAACAATTTTCTCTTATTTCGGCAGCAAACGCGACTTGTGCATGCAGGTCATCAAGGCTTGGTACGATGAAATTTCGACGGTGCTGGAGCTTGAAGTTGCGCAGATAGCCGGAACGCGGGCGCAGTTGCACTACGTTGTACGCAAGCACCTGATCACCTTGATGCAGGAAGGCATCGGCATGTGCAAGCTGGTGTTAAGCGAGGGGCGCACTGTCGATGCAGAGTTCGCCGGCTTGATCGCGGAATTGAAGCGGCGCTACACAGCACCGCTAATGAAAGTGTTGTCGAATGCGCAGCGTAGCGGAGAAGTGCGCCCGGACATGCCTTTGCCGCTGCTGCGCGACATGGTGTATGGTTCGATGGAACATGTGCTGTGGGACTATATGGTGAATAAAAACAAGCCGGATATTGAAACAACGGCGCTGCAGCTCACCGCCATGCTGTGGTGTGCGTTCACCCCTCCCAACCATGCGATGAATAAGCTCGTCCAGTTTCGCAATGACATTGACAATGCATTGCGGCGTGTCGACGAGTAGCCAAAATCAGAGACGAATCCGGGTTTTGTCGCCTAGGTTCGAGGAAATTGAAGCCGGATTGCTGGCCTTGAGTGAAATGCGCGACAAGCCCTCGGATATGTCATTGAGCATGACGAAGATCACGCGAATCAAATGACTGCTTACCAATCTGAAAGTTGACTCATAGCTTTGTACCCACGTCGGAAGCAGCTCGGCCAAAGCTGCCATTCAGAACTTTCTACGGAATCCACAGTTGTCTCTCAAATCCTCCTTGTGATCGATATCCCAAATTACGCCGGGGCCATCAACTGGGCACAGGGCCAAATTCTGTCGATGCTTATCCCCGCTATCGCGCCGCTATGCACTCGTTCGATCGAAAGACCTTTGAGTCCAGTGGACTCGAACATTACCTGTGTGAGAATTTTTCGTTTCTACCTAAGGCGACGATCTCGCAGCACCTGGTCGCATGCTACCGAATGGATGACATCGTGGTGACGGTTGTTCGCCTGTTTGGCCAGCCACTGTGGTCACTCGTTTGCGCCATACCAAGTGAAGGTTTCAAGCTGCTTTCTCTGGAGAGGAGCGTGATTATCAACAATGCGCTGAGCAGAACTATCGTTGAGCGATCATTGCTTGATGCAGGAATTTTTGGGAGTGATTTGAGGTTATTCGGGGGCTATCGAGTACTATCAAAAAATGTAACACCTCAATAACCGGTGGCGAGCACCGTCCGCCCGGCGGTTATGCTGAGGCGATGCGCTGTTCGATGATGTGATGCAGGGACGGAATCTGGTCGCTGCATGATATCCGGTCGATCAAATAACTCCAGAACGAAATGCCCAACTTTCGGCAGGTTTTCTTCAAGCTGGAGAAGGTGTCGCGGCATTTGCGGCCGAGATCGCTGCGCGTTCCACCGCTGATCTTTTGTTTGAGGACGTGGCCGCGGATATCGCCTTCGCTGCCGTTGGTATGAAGCGGTATTTCCGGCCGCTCCAACATCAGCAGAAGTTCGGATTTATTCTTGTGCAGTCGCCGCAGAAGCAGATTGAGTGAGGTGTAGCTGGTCTTCTGGGTGAAGATTTCATCGAAGCGTTTTTTCAGCCCCTCCTTGAGTGTCTCTGCTGGCGCCAGCTTGTAGGATTTGAGGTCGGCGTACAATTCCCAGACCTGCGCGCGGACCCGTGCGATGTCGACACGGTGCTGATCGTTGAGCGGCAGCATCTTATGAATGAGCCTTTCCGCATGGACCCAGCAAAGACCGTGCGTGAGGACATTGAACTGGCCGGCGTCATCGCTGATGATCGCCATATTCTTTGCAATATGCAAATCGCTCAGGCTGCCGAGCAAGGCGCCCTCCGTCGCGATTCTGCGATAACGGGGCGTGTTGATGCACAGCGTATCCATGTGACTTTTCCATGCCGCCTTGTCGGCGAAGTCCGCACTTGCGGTTTCATCGGATTTCCCTATCTGAAACCTGCCTCTTCTTCGTAATGCCGTTCAGTTAAGAGAACTGAACGGCATTTTCATTTGTGGCAAGTGGTTGTAAACCGGCAGAGTTGCTGTTAACCTTTCGGCGCCATGCTAGCCGACCACATCACCTTTTTACTTGAAGCGCAGGAACCATGCGACTGGAGTCGGCTGGGTGCGCATCTGCCGTACGAGTGGGTTGAACAGGCGGTTGCGCATACGGGGCGCGCCAGCATACGACATCGGCGTTTGCCGGCGGAGCAGGTGGTATGGCTGGTCATCGGGTTGGCCTTGTATCGTCACCAATCGATCAGTGAAGTGGTCGACTCGCTCGACCTTGCCTTGCCCGACGAGGAGGCGCCTTTCGTCAGCAAGAGCGCGGTGGCGCAGGCGCGGCAGCGGCTTGGCGAGGAACCGCTGAAGTGGTTGTTCCGCACATCGGCGCAAGCTTGGAGTCGGCAGAACAGTGAACACTATTTGTTCAATGGTTTAAGCCTGCTGGCGATGGATGGCACGACGTTAAGGACGGCTGACAGCACCGAAAACCGTGAACACTTTGGCGCGCAGGTTTATGCCAGCGGGAAGATTGCCAGCTATCCGCAAGTGCGCGGTGTGACGGTGACCGCGTTACCGACCCATATCATTGCCGATGCTGCGTTTGGCCAATACGACATGAACGAAATGTTGTATGCCAAGACGCTGTTGCCGAGCATTCCGGACCATTCATTGACCGTGTTTGACAAGGGATTCCTCGCCGCGGAAATCCTGCACGGTTTGACCGCCAGCGGCCACAACCGGCACTTTCTGATTCCAGCCAAGAGCAATACGAAATGGACGCTGATCGACGGTACGCTCGATGACGGCATCGTTCAAATGCGGGTATCGCCCCAGGCCCGCAAGAAGTCGCCAACGCTCCCCGAATTCTGGTGCGCCCGCGCCATCGCCGTCATCGATCCCTTGGGGCGTCAGAAAATATTGCTGACATCGCTGACCGACCAGAAACAATTCAAAGCCGCCGATATCGCCGCCTGCTATAGCCGACGCTGGCACATTGAAACCAGCTATCGCGAACTGAAGCAATCCATGATGGGCATGGCGCTGACCTTGCGCAGCAAGACCGTCAAGGGGGTAGAGCAGGAAATCTGGGGAGCGCTGACGGCCTACAATCTGATTCGCCTGGAAATGGCCAAAACCGCCTCAGAGGCGAACTGCGATCCCACCGACATCAGCTTCGTGCGCGCCTTCCATACCATTCAGTATGAATTGCACTGGGCCGCTGTCGTTCGCTCCTACGGCAAATTACCCGATCTACTCAAACGCCTGCGCCAGCGTTTGCTTGCTCTGCCCAATGCAAAACGACCCGATCGCAAATGCGACCGGGTCGTGAAGTCAAAACCAGTGCGTTACGCTGTCCGATATCTCAAAAAAGTCCTTATCTGAACGGCATTGGCCTCTTCTTCGCTTTTTCTTTCGTTGTTTTTCTTCCATTTTTTTGCGTCATTTCTTGCGGTTCGAATTGCACTGGCTGTGGTCCATGATCGGTTCCGGGAGGACCAATCAATGAAGCCTGCAAATCGACGCAAATATCCATGCTGCCAAGCGTTTTTCCAGGTCGATGCACGCAACATCCATCACCAGACGTACTGCTCGAAGCCGGGTTGCTGCAAGGCGTTCAAATTGGCGAGTCAACGTGTCTGGCTATCCCAATCCGGGAATCCGGATTATTTCCGGGGACCGGGGAATGTTGTCAGGGTGCAAGCATGGCGCGCCATCCATCCGGGGTAGGAAAGGACCGTGGCGCAAAAAAGGCCTCTCCCATATCGTCTCCATCTCCTCCAGGTCGAACAGGAACTGCTGAAGCTTCTGGTAGCACTCTACCCCTCTTCGGTAACTATCAGACGGCGCGTGCTGCGTCTCAGCAGGCGTAGCCCTAATCGACTTTCCACCAGACGGCTGACGGCCTTGCCGACCCCGAATGGCGTCATGCCAAGCCGTTGTGCTGCCTGAGTAAAGCTTGCGGCTTCGACAGTCGCGACGAACTCGGCATTCCTCCAGACTTTTCCATCTCAGCTTCTTAGATTCGAGACATTCTGTCTCTATTGTCTGTCCTGACGGGGCATTTTTTTCAGTCTCTAATCTACTTACAATAGACGCACCAAGAGGCTCATCAAGGCCTCGAACGCCAAAGTCTACCAAGACCGTGGTCTATTTCAACGCAAATTGTTTCACTGATCGCTTAAAACTTCTATGGCCTTATTGTTAGACAAAGTACGCGTGCTCGATCTCACGAATGTCGTCGCGGGTCCGCTTGCTACATATCACCTCGTGATGCTCGGCGCGGACGTGATCAAGATCGAAGTGCCAGGCGTGGGCGACCTCTCGCGAAAGTTGGGGGCGGACCATGAGCTTGGGAAAAAGCGGATGGGGGCATCGTTTCTCGCGGTCAACGGAGGCAAGAAGTCGTTGACCCTGAATCTCAAGGAGGCCCGCGGAAAAGAGATCTTCAAGCAGCTTGTGCGCAAGGCGGACGTCGTGCTCGAGAATTTCCGTCCCGGCACCATGAAGAAGCTTGGCCTGGACTATCCGGTTCTGAAAGAGATCAACCCAGCGATCATCTACTGCGCCGTATCCGGATTCGGTCAGGACGGGCCCCTTGCGCAGCGTCCGAGTTACGATCAGATCATCCAGGGCTTCTGCGGACTCATGAGTCTCACTGGAGACGAGAACAGCGCCCCCACTCGGGCCGGCTACATCGTCTGCGACACCATGGCGGCCGTTACCGCCGCGTTCGCCGTTTGCGCCGCACTTTATCGTCGGGAAAAAACCGGCAAGGGGGAGACTATCGACGTCTCCATGCTCGACACCGCACTCGCAACGATGGCATCGTGGCCGGTTTCAAACTATCTGAATGGGGGCAAAGTCCCGATGCCCATGGGCAATGACAGTCACACGTCTGTCCCGTCTGGCACGTTCAAGACCGGCAGTAGTCCGCTCAACATCGTTATCAATGAGCAGAAGCAGTGGAAGACGCTGTGCGATGTCATTGGCCACCCAGAGTTCAAAACCGATCCGCGCCTGGCCGAGCCCCATGCGCGGGCTGCGCATCGCGAGGATGTGCGCGCGTTGCTCGAAGACGCACTGAAGGCGAAGAGCGCGGACGAGTGGGAACGTCTGTTCAACGACGCGGGGGTGCCGGCTGGCCCCATCCTTAATCTGCCCGATGTCATTCGACACCCGCAAATCGAAAGTCGGCAGCTTCTCAAGAAATTCAATAACGTGCCTGGCGTTGGCCGAGACATCGAGATATCGCGTCTGGGCTTTCGCCTGGGCGATGAGCAGCCCGACGTTGCCAGTCCGCCGCCAGTGCTTGGACAAGACACCGATCTGCTGCTGCGCGAGGCGGGGTACTCGATTGACGAGATTTCCGACTTCAGGCGCAGCGGCGTCATTTGAGAGAAATGAAAGGAACAACCATGTATTTCGGCCCTCCCCCCCAAATCATCGAAACAGAGATCTTCGCGGCAATCCCCGCGAAATTCCGCCCTGGCGCCTCGGAACCCAAGACGCGTCGCAACTTCCTGGAAGGTCCGTCCTTCGACCGCGACGGCAATCTCTATTGCGTCGACATGCGCATGGGCCGCATCTACCGCATCTCGCCTCGCGCCGAATGGGAAATTGCAGTCGAGTACGACGGCGAGCCCAATGGGCTCAAGATCCACCGCGACGGTCGCATCTTCATCGCGGATCGTCGCCACGGCATCCTTTTGCTCGACACCAAGGCCGGCAAAGTGGAGCCGATTCTGGAAGGCCCCTCCAGGCAGCGCTTCAAGGGGGTGAACGACCTCATCTTCGCGAACAACGGCGACCTCTATTTCACCGATCAGGGCGCGACGGGCCTGAGCGACCCGACCGGCTGCGTCTATCGCTACACGACCGCCGGAAAGCTCGATTGCCTGGTCAACAACATACCGAGCCCGAACGGGCTGGTCTTCAACCGGCGAGAAAACGAGCTCTTCGTCGCCGTCACGCGCACGAGCTCGGTTTGGCGAATCCCGCTGGACGAGTCCGGCATTGTCTCAAAAGTCGGGCTGTTCGTGCAGCTCTTCAGCCCGGGTCCCGACGGGCTCGCGCTCGACGAAGAGGGTAACGTGGTCGTGACCCATCCCGGCCTGGGCTTGGTATGGGTTTTCAGCAAGCGCGGCGAGCCCCTCTACCAAGTGAAGTCGTGCGCGGGCGAAATGACGACCAACATCGCGTATGGCGGCGAGGACCGCAAGACGCTTTACATCGTCGACTCAGCGAAAGCCAACATCCTGACCGCGCGCATGCCGGTTGCCGGCAAGCAGATGTACTCCCATACATGAAGTCGACAGTCTTGGCAGGCCGTGATGGCGGCCCGCATCAACCGCTCACGGAGAATCCATGAATAGAACGATAGAGAAACCGACCGTCAACGCAGCGCGTGCCCTGGTGGACGCATTGCTGAGGGAGGGCATCGAGCATGTCTTCGGTATCCCCGGAACGCAGAACTTGGCGATCCTTGACGAGTTGCGTCAGATCCCGGAGGTTCGCTTCATACTCACGCGGCACGAGCAGGCCGCAGCGTTCATGGCCTACGGCTATGCGCGCACAAAGGGCGCGCCTGCCGTGGTGACCGCGACCGAAGGTCCCGGAATCACGAACCTTGCCACCGGCATCGCCGCTGCTTACAAGGCCTACGTTCCCGTCATCAGTATCTGCGGTCATCAGGAAGGGTTCATGCGCGATCGGGATTCGATGCAGGACATCGATCAGACGACCTTCATGCGTCCTATCACGAAGTGGGCCCAGACGATCCCGACCCCGGAAAAAGTGCAGGAATTCGTGCGCAAGGCCTTCCGCGTCGCAATGACCGAACCGCGAGGCCCGACGCACATCGACGCGTCCAGCGAGATCCTGCACGAGCTTGTCACGCCTGAGCCGATCGAGCCCACGAGCTATCGCAACCAGCAGCTGCCGGCATGCAACCCGGCGCAGCTCGACGATGTGATGGAGCTCATTGCCAAGGCGCAGTGTCCGGTATTCGTGGTCGGCGGCGGCGTGATCAACGAAAGCGCCACGGCGGCGGTCGCGGAGCTGGCCGACTGCACGGGAATTCCGGTGGCGGCGCTGCAATATACGCCCGACGCGTTTCCTTCCACGCACGCGCTCGCGCTTGGTGCGCTCGGGCGCAACGGCTCCGGCAGCGCGAATCGTATTGTGCCGAAAGCCGACCTCATCATCGCGATCGGCGCCCACATGGATGTGTTCTCGACCACGTTCAAGTACGGCATCTTTAGCGAGCAGGCGAAGCTCGTTCATCACAGCGCGGCGCCGGGCCAGATCGGCATTGTCTTTCCGGTGACGCTCGGCGTGACCGGATCGACGATGAGCTTCGTGAAGGGCCTCACCGAGCGTGCCGCCGCAAGCGGCGTGCGCAAGTCGTGGGTCGACGTTCCGAAGTCGCGCGCGCAGTGGGAGGCCGAGCTCTATGCAAAAGTGGACCACGAAGCCGAGCCCATCCAGTCGCAGCTCGTGGGTTACATGATCCGCAAGGTGCTGCCGGAGAACGGCATCTGCGTGGTGGACGCGGGCAATGGCGCCAAGCACGTGCGGCAGTACTTCAAGAGCTACGAACCGCGCACGTTCATGTGCATGGATGACTGGGGGGCTGTCGGCGGCTCGTTTCCGATCGCGCTGGGGGCCAAGCTGGCGCGGCCCGACCTCCCCGTTCTCTGCGCGTCCGGCGACGGCGGTGCCATGTGCAATATAGGTGAGCTCGAAACGGCTGTTCGCGAAAACATCGCCGTGGTCTACGTGATTTTCAACGACCAGGGGCTCGGCAATGAGCGCGCGTTCCAGAACGAACGCTACGGCGGGCGCTTCTATGCGGTCGATTACAACAACCCGGACTTCGGCGCGCTCGCGAGGGTATTCGGCGCGCACGGCGAACAAGTCACGCGACCGGGTGATCTCGAGGGCGCGATCAGGCGGGCGTTTGCGAGCGGAAAGCCGGCGATCGTGGATGTGATGATCGACAAGAACACACTGGCGCCGGTGGTGTACAGGCCATAAAACGTGTCAAGCACTAACTCCCATCCAACGAATAGAACCGACATTATGCAAATACAGCCTTTCCTTATCGACAACCAGTGGGTGACGGGTAGCGGCAGCGCTTTCGCTTCCACCAATCCCGCCGACGGAAGTGTGTTGGCTCACGTAGCGGGTGCCAACGTGGCGGACATCAATGCCGCAGTGGCTGCCGCACGCAGGGCGCTAGCGGTGCCGGCGTGGGGCGGCTTGAAGCCGCACGAACGCGCAACGCTTCTCTACCGCATGAGTGAACTCATGACGGCGGATCTGGAACGGCTGGCGCAGTTGCAGATGCGTGACAACGGCAAGACGCTCAAGGAGTGCCGGGCGCAGGTGAAAAGTGCCGCCGGCACGTTCCGCTATTACGGGGCTGCATGCGAGACGTTTGAATCGGAAGTGACCCCGCCAAGGGGGGAATACAGCACGATGGTATATCGCGAACCCGTTGGCGTCGTTGCCGCAATTACACCTTGGAACTCACCGGTTACGCTGGAGGCACAGAAGCTCGCGCCGATTCTCGCGGCGGGGAATTCAGTCATCCTCAAGCCGTCTGAAGTGACACCGCTGATGGCACTTGAGTATGCAAGGCTGGCCGTCGAAGCAGGCTTTCCGCCTGGCGTCGTCAATGTCGTGACGGGCGCCAGTGATGTGGGAAGGATGCTAGTGGAACACAAGGGCGTCGATATGGTGAGCTTTACGGGCGGCACCTCCACCGGCAAGAGGATCGCGGAAGCTTGCGGTAGGACGCTCAAGCGGGTTGCACTCGAACTCGGCGGGAAGTCGCCGAATATAGTTTTCGCGGATGCGGATATCGACAGAGCCATCGTGGGCGCCGGGGACGGGATTTTTTCCGGTGGCGGCCAGTCCTGCATTGCGGGTTCCCGCATTTTTGTCGAAGAAAGCATTTTCAAAACGTTCGTCGAAGGCCTGTGTCGTTACGCGGACGATTACCGCCTCGGAGCGCCCGAAAATGCCAACACGGACATGGGTCCGCTCGCGAGTCTCTCTCATCGTGAGCGGGTGGAGGCATACGTCCAGCTCGGACGGGACGAAGGTGCCCAAGTGCTGTCGGGAGGGGTGCGGCCTCAGGGCGGCGATCTCGCCAAGGGCGCGTATTACCCGGCCACGATACTCAGCGGCGTCACAAATGACGCGCGCATTTGCCGGGAAGAGATATTCGGACCGGTGGCCGTCGTGCTGCCTTTCAAGAACGAAGCGGATTTGATCGCGCAGGCGAACGACAGCGATTTTGGCCTTGCCGCGGGGATCTGGACGTCGGACTACAGGCGCGCTTGGCGTGTTGCGCGCGCGCTTCAAGCTGGTACGGTATGGATCAATACCTACAAGCAGCTGTCGATCAGCACCCCTTTCGGTGGCTATAAGGAAAGCGGCGTCGGTAGTGAAAAAGGTTTGCAGGGAATGCGAATCTACATGAACACCAAGGCGCTCTATTGGAGTCTTCAGTAGACCCGTTTCAAACGAATACCAACTGGAGAATTTTTTATATGTCCGACTTGCCGAAATCAATCAGCATTCATGAAGAAGGCCCTCGCGAAGGTTTCCAGATCGAATCCGGCGCCATACCGACTGCGCGCAAGATCGAATTTATCGAAGCGCTGTCCGAGACGGGCCTCAAGCACATGACGATCGCGTCGTTCGTGAACCCTAAGAAGGTGCCTGGCATGGCCGACGCCGACGAGATCGTCCGTGGCTTTCGCCCGAAGCCCGGCGTCGAGTATCGCGCATTGTGGCTCAACGAACAGGGTTTCGACCGGGCACGCGCGGCCTCCAACGGCAAGCTCACGCTCGAAGCCAAGATCGGAATCTATGCCTCCGAAGCATTTTCCATGCGTAACAACAACCGGAACATGGCCCAGGAATTCGAGTATGCGCGCAGCGTGGTCCGCCGGTACAAGGAGCACGGCATTCCAGTGAATCGCGCTTCAGTCGCCAGCGCGTTTGGGTGCAACTTCCAGGGCGAGGTGCCCATTCCGACATTGCTCGACATCATTCGGCGCATCTTCGAAATTGCGGACGAGAACGCATTGGTGCTGAAGGAGATCTCACTTTCGGACACGATGGCATGGGCCACGCCCCTCTCAATCAAGCGTACCGTCGGGGCCGTTCGCGAGAAGTATCCCGATATGCGGCTCAATCTGCATTTGCACAACACACGCGGCATGGGCATCGCGAACGCGGCAGCTGGGCTCGAAATGGGGGTTACCATGTTTGACGCGTCCGTCGCGGGCCTGGGCGGCTGCCCGTTTGCCAACCACAAGGGGGCGGCAGGCAACGTCTGCACCGAGGACCTCGCGTTCATGTGCGAGGAGATGGGAATCGAGACCGGGTTGGACGTCGAAAAACTAATCGGTTGCGCGCAGCTGGTTGAAGAGATCGTCGGCCATCCTCTTCCCGGATCGGTGATGAAGGGCGGAAGTCTGAAACGTCTGCGCGACGCCCTCAAGCATTGACTGAACGACTCACCGCACGGCTGACTGGAATCAACACATGAGCACCACCAAACCGCCCTTACTGGAAAACGCCACACGCGACCTCGCCCGCTTTGGCGCGGCGCTGCGTTACGAGGACATCCCGCCCGAAGCCGTCGAGCGCATCAAACTGTCCGCTCTCGACAGCCTTGGTTGCTGCCTTTACGGCGCGACATTGCCGTGGACTCGCAAAGTCGCTGCGCTTGCCGATGCGGAGCGTTCGCAAGGCTCGGCATCGTTTATCGGCATGGGCCGCAAGAGCTCGGCGTCGCTCGCGGCCCTGGTTAACGGGACTTCGGGTCATGCGTTTGAGCTCGATGACATCCACAAGGAATCGATCGTTCACGCGGGCTCGATTGCGACACCGGTTGCGCTCGCGCTCGCGGAAGAAAAAGGCGGCGCATCCGGGCGCGAGGTGATAACAGCCATGATCGCAGGTTACGAGATTGGCCACCGCGTCGGCGCGGCGGCGACGATGAGCCTCTTCTTCCGGGGGTTTCACCCGCAGGGCGTGTCCGGCGCTTTCGTCGCCGCAGCGACCGCGGCGCGCATGCTGAATCTCGATGCCGACGCGTTTCAGCACGCGCTCGGCATCGTCGGCTCCCAAGCGGGCGGCCTGATGGCTGCGCAGGAGGGGGCAATGGTCAAGCGCCTTCACAGCGGCCGGGCGGCGCAGAGTGGCGTCTATTCCGCGCGACTCGCCGCGGATGGGTTTACTGGGATCCTTGACGTGCTCGAAGCCGCATATGGCGGATATCTCAGTACGCATTCGGACAAGCCGAATCCTGTGCGGCTGACGCAAGGCCTTGGCACCACATGGGAGACGCTTCAGGTCGGCTATAAACCACACGCGAGCGTCACCAGCATTCACACCGCGCTGGACGGCCTCTCGGCGATCATGCGCGAGAACGGGCTGTCGGCCGAAGATATCTCACGTGTGGAAGCGGGTCTGTCTTCCATGACACACGTACACTGCGCGTGGGAATACAAGGCGCAGGGCGTGACCGCCGCGCAAATGAATCTCTACTACGGCCTGGCGGTGATTGCGGTGGATGGGGCCGCATTTACCACGCAGTACCAGGAAAACCGCTTGCGCGATCCGCGACTTCTTGGCTTCATCGAGCGCGCCAGCGCCTATGTGGATCCAGAGATCGAAAAAATGGGACCCGCATTCCGCCACGCGGCGCGGGTGAAAGTAACAGTGCGGGACGGACGCACGTTCGAGAAATTGCTCCTCGACCGCCGCGGCAGTCCTGAAAATCCACTCTCGCGCGAAGAGGTCGAAGACAAATTTCGACACGTCGTCGCGCCGTGTGTCGAAAGCGCGCGCGCCGAGCGGATCGTCGAAACGCTACGAGGACTCGAAAAAATGGAGTCGATTGCACCGCTGGTCGAGCTGATCGCAGGGCCTGCCACATGCGCGTAATGCGCATCTCTTTAACGACATTGAGGATTCAATGTGTTGGCGCCCACCGAAAACTGTCGGGTAGCTGGAAGCGGTTACTCGCGTCCAGCCCCCTGAGAACCGTGCATGCGTCTTTCGATTCATCAGATGTGGCCGGCCACATCTGATGAAAAATGTGGCGTTGGATGAAATGTGGCGTCCAGCGCGCTTCTCGTCTGGCGTGGGGATGTTGAACGCCACATAAATTTCTGCTACAAGGAATGTAGAAACGCCATCAGATCAGGGTCATTAGCCCATCGCCTTTTAGGCGACTTTTCACAGGTTATCTCCCACTTCGCCAATGCGTGGGCCTTTCCTTCTAGATCGATTTCCGCATAGATATTGGTCGTATCAAGGCTGACGTGGCCGAGCCATGCGCGTACTGTGTTGATATCTACGCCGGCGCGCAGCAAATGAGTTGCGGTCGAATGTCGAATGCTGTGCGGATTAACGCGTTTGGCAGCTAAAGATGATATTTTGGCTTTGACCTTCTCAGCATAACGTTCCACGAGTGTATGGATACCGAAACGTGTTATTGGGTGTCCGCAGCGGTTAATGAACACGGGTTCGTGCTGCGCACGCTGGGCAACCAGAGTTGCAAGTTCTGTAATCGTAGCAGGCCATAGAGGGTACTGGCGTTGCTTACGTCCTTTGCCGATGATACTGACACTGTTGGAATAGAAATCGACATCGTTGATTTTCAGGTGGGCTGCCTCGTCAGCCCGTGCACCAGAATTGTAGAGAAACAGTAGTAGCGCATAGTCACGACGGCCTTGATTTGTGCAGCGTTCTGGACAGGCCAACAACGCGTCGATTTCCTGTATGTCCAAATATGACACAGTCGTTCTTGTGGTTTTTTTGAAGGGAACACGGCGCACTTGCGTGCACCAATCGATATGGTCCGGGCTGTGCTCACCGATGAATCGCGCCAGTGCATGAACGCAAGCGAGTCGTTGATTGCGGGTCGAAATACTACAGCCACGCACAGTTTCAACATGCGATAAAAAATCACGGACTAGCTGAGCTGACACATCGACCACCGCGAGCCGGTCAACCGGCTTGTGCAGCTGATTGGATATGAAGGGAATGAGCTGACGCAACGTATCGCGATAGCCCTGTTGGGTATTCCTGGCGAGGTTTCATTCGTCAATCAGGTATTCAAGAAGGAAACGCCGGACCCAAGATCGAAGAAGATTCGTATTAGACATGGCCATCACCTCCCAAGGCAAAATGTTCAAAACGCAAACTCGCCTCCCAAAGCAACTCTGGAGGCATGGTCAAATAGTGCTACGTGCCTGCGATATGGACATGCCCGAGGTACGTCGCCAACTGGGGCAACAAGCGCTGTACGTCAGCTCCGTCGTGGTACCACGAAACCAGACGCGCCAAAGCGAAGCTGTGCCGACTATGTGACGCGTCGCATAGGCGCCATACCTGCGCGTTAACGATCCTGCAGGCGACCAAAGATCTCCGAAAGGTTTCCCTCTGGCTCGGACACGCCAATATGCAGACGACGGATATGTACACGCGCGCCGATCCGTCTGTGAAGTTGGAAGCGCTTGAATCTGTCATCGCGCCGAAGCTGCGCTCGGGTCGCTTTAAGGCAACGGATCAACTGATTGCCTCGCTCAAAGCTCGCCCTATTATGCGGAGAGAACAATCCCGGAAATAGCGCCAAATCAGGGCTCCTGAACAAGGGGCTCTGCATAACAATACGCTCTGCATTAAACTTGCCGTTTGACTAGTGGGCCCGCGTCCAATAGCGTGCGCAAGCGCACAATGACAGTGGCAAAATGGATGATGAAATCCCTGCGGAACGTAATTGGGAGGAGTTTCCAACAGCGCGCAGACGCAGCTTCCGCGGACATCTCGTTGGGTTGCTGCGTCGCCAGTGGCATGGCGCGATAGTCTTCCCCGGATATATTCGAGAAATTCTGTCTCGACTACATATCCTGGCGGGGCGTTTTTGTCTGGTGCGGATTAAGTTACCATCTTTCAGTCCAACTGCTCGGCAATGAAAGCGCGTAATCAAGCGGCAAACCTTTCCACCCACCAGTCCACTACCATCAAGGAAAAAGATATGACCGCATCGCCCACCATTCCTCAGTCCCTGCAGGAAATCCTGCGCAGCGCAGGACTTCCCGAGTCGAAGGCGGGGGAGGTGGAGTTCACCGGCTCCGACCCTGTGTACCGTACACAGTACAAGGTTGCCACCGGCGGCTCTGCGGCGCTGGGTGCGCTGGCAATTGCCATGGCTGACATTCGCGAAGCTCAGACGGGCAAGCGGCCCGCTATCGCGATCGACGTCACCGGCGCCACCGCCTCACTGCGCAGCAGCAAGTACGTGAGCATAGACGGCAACGTCCCGGCAAGGGACAAGACGATGACCGGCTTTTACCGCACCGCAAACGACCGCTGGAGCTACTTCCACTGCAACCATCCGCCGCATCAGGAAGCCCTGCTCAAGGTGCTGGGGGTACCCGCCGATAAGGCGAAGGTGGCCGAGGCCGCGGCCATGTGGGATGCGTTCGCGTTGGAGGACGCAGTGGACAAGGCGGGCGGCCTAGCTCCCGCGGTTCGCACGCCCGAGGAGTGGCGTGCCCTGCCGAACACACCCTCGCTGGCGGCCGAGCCGCTGGTGGACATCCAGAAGATAGGCGACAGCGCGCCGGTGCTGCTGCCTAACGGCGGAGCGCGTCCGCTGTCCGGTCTCAGGGTGCTCGACCTCACGCGCGTGCTGGCAGGTCCCACCTGCGCGCGCCTGCTTGCCGAGAGCGGGGCAGACGTGCTCAAGATCACCTGCGAAGGCCATCCGGACTCCGCCGCCCTAGAGTTGGACACCGGTTACGGCAAGCGCAACGTAACGCTGGATATTGCCACAGCCGAGGGCAAGACAACGCTCATCGAACTCATGAAGCGCTGCGACGTGTTCAGCCAGGCGTATCGCCCCGACGCGCTGGCCAAGCTGGGCTTCGGGCCCGACCAGGTGAAGGCCATCCGCCCCGGCATCGTCTACGCCAGCCTGAACGCCTTCGGCTACACCGGCACCTGGAGCACGCGCCGCGGCTTCGACACTGTGGTGCAGGCGGCTTCGGGCATGGCTCACACTTCCGGCCGCGGCAAGGAACCCCAGTTCATGCCGGTGTCCGCGCTGGATTACATCAGCGGTTATCTCATGACCTTCGGCGTGCTGGTGGCCCTCAAGCGCCGCCACGATGAAGGCGGCAGCTACGCGGTCAACGTATCGCTGGGCCGCTGCGAGGAGTGGCTCGTTTCCATCGGCCTGCACGACATTACCACAGTCGACACCGGCGCCGAAGAGCTGGCGGAGATCGCGCAGTGGATGATCGAGGTCCAGACCCCGCTGGGTAAGCTGAAGCGGCTGCGTCCCATCATCCGCTATTCGGAGCAGATGATGAACGAGCTCATCGCATGGCCCGACTTTGGCCAACACGGGGACGCCTGGTCATCCTGACAGGATGACCATCGTATATCAGGGAGGCGGCTGACCTGGTCGCAGCATTTTCCGAAGATACAAGCATGCACGCGGAAGGTCCTGCAGTGGCGGCTGCCACTGTGTCGCGCGCAGCCCTGGAAGGTTACACCATGATACTGGCGACAAGCGCGAACATCACGGTTGCGCTATTGATGAAGTTGACTTACGACCCCTTGAAGGATTTTTCGCCGGTGGGCACCTTGGGTCTCAGCCACCAATTCGTCGTGGTGAGTCCCTGCTTGTTAATACGTGCAGGAACTTATCGCCTATGCCAAAGCACACCCGGGAGTGCTCAATTACGGTTCCGCCGGTAACGGCGGTGGCTCACGGCAGTCTACAACCTAGTTCTACTGTGTTATTAAAATCTCATAACTTTGCTTGGCTTTCGCCCACAACATGGGCATTGTCGTAAGCCTTGGGAGATGGCGTGCGCGAGGCGAAAGCGTAATGTGGCGATCGAGTTCGGCATGTGACGCTGCCTCGGCCCTCGTCCCGCGTGCGCGGAAGTCTTCGGGTAGAGTAGATTCCTTGAATCGATCGCCTTTTTTTTTGCTCCTGACAAACGTTCACGCATCAAAAATCCATACGTGGCAATACACAGGCTTGCATGATGATGAAATCCACGCCAGTTGCGTCCTTCATAGTGACCAAGGCCAAATTCTTGTTTGAGCTCCTGGTAATCGCGTTCGATACGCCAACGTGCTTTGATGGACTCCACCAAATCCTCGAATGCCATGTTCTTCGGGTGCGTTGACATCCAATATCGGGTCGGCTCAGCTCAGCTTCGCCTTTAGGCCATCCGATGATGAGCCATTCCTCCGCGCGCGGGAGATCGCGGTGCGCCGCGCGTACCCGTACTCTGGCAAAACGCGAGCGCAGTGGCTCAGAGACGCCTTGGCGCCAAGTGACGGTGCGAAAGCACTGCGGTTTGAGTGCCAAGGCCAATTCCAACACAGAAATGGGTTGATGATTCTCATCGCGCGTGAGACGTGTTTTGGTTTTGCCACGTTTACCAGCGATCGGCGCTGCTACCGGTTGATAGTCACCCCACCAAACGGCCGTGCCGCTACGCGCCCCGAGCGCATAGATGAGGTTCTGCTCACTCAACCAATCGCGCAAGCCGGTGTCGTCGCCATAGGCTGCGTCCCCCAGCACGGTGCAGCGTGGAATTCCTGCTGTCAATGCGGCTTCAATTTGTGCGCGGGCAATCTCGTTTTTGGTGGCAAATGCGATCGTCGAAGGTACGCCCGCTGCCCCGCAACGTTTGGGATCATCAGTCCAGTCACGCGGCAGATACAAACGGTAGCTCAAAGGCAGACTACCTGCCTGTGTTCCCAATGACAGAATGACCGCGACGCGGCAATTGTCGGTCTTGCCCACTTGTCCGCAGTATTGCCGCGCCACGCCAACCGAATGACTCCCTTTCTTCGGAAAACCTGTGTCATCAATGATCCACATCAAGGCGCCGCCATCACGTGTCAACGCGGGCGACCGTAAGGATTCCTGCGTAAATGAGTAACATCCCGGATTCCGCTACATCTGGAACGTCACGCCAATAACGAAGCTTTTCAATCCATCAAAGAAACTCGTGAATGAAGCCATCGCTCGCATGCGTAGCGAACGAGCAGACTATACATTTTTCCTTTTCACTGGTCACGGCTGTCATTATGGCCAGACGGAGCTCTCTTTAAATGACCACGAAAAGCTGCTTGAGTCCGAGTTGAACGGAATTGCAGATCGGCAGCTGAGTATCTTCGACTGCCGCAGGATTGAGCGCCAGGCGCTTCGTAAGGCAATGGAGGAACAGGTTATTGCCTTCGACTCCGTCGACACGACCCGTCAACGATACGAAAGACGGATCATGCAGGCCGCAAAGCAACATACGAAGCTGTATGCGTGCTCTGTGGGGGAGAGTGTCATAAATTTTGTGTATAGGGCATATCATGTCAGCAATTAAAAGGACCATGAATGCCACGCAAGAAAAAGAACGACGGCGCAGTTGACGCCACATTGCCCGAGATCCCATCGGAATTGCTTGACCAGTTCGTTACCGGCCCGATGACGGCCGAGTCGGTCGATGCCGTGATGAGGAAATTCAAAAAGGCCATCATCGAACGAGCGCTGGGCGCTGAAATGACGCATCACCTTGGCTATGCGCCGGGTGCCGACAAACCGGCCGGATCGGCGAACCACCGCAATGGCAGTAGCGGCAAGACAGTCCTGACCGACGAAGGACCGTTGCGCATTGAGGTGCCGCGCGACCGGCACGGCGCTTTCGAGCCGCAGATCGTGGGCAAGCATGAGCGGCGCTTCACCGGCTTCGACGACAAGATCATCGCCTTGTACGCGCGCGGCCTGACGGTGCGCGAAGTGCAGGCGCATTTACAGAAAATGTACGCGGTCGATGTCAGTCCCGACCTGATCAGCAAAGTTACCGATGCGGTCATGGCCGAGGTCACGGCATGGCAGACGCGGCCGCTCGAACCGATGTATCCGGTGGTGTTCTTTGACGCGTTGCGCGTCAAGATACGCGGGTGCGCAACAAGGCGATCTACCTGGCGCTGGGCGTGCTGCCGGACGGCACGCGCGACATCCTGGGGCTGTGGATCGAGAACACGGAGGGGGCGAAGTTCTGGATGAAGGTGTTCACCGACCTCAAGACGCGTGGCCTGGGCGACATCCTGATTGCCGTCACCGATGGCCTGAAGGGCATGCCCGAAGCGCTAGGCGCGGTGTATCCGGCGACGACGCTGCAGACCTGCATCGTTCACCTGATCCGCAACAGTCTGGACTATGCCAGCTGGAAGGACCGTAAGGCCCTTGCGGCGGCAATTAAGCCCATCTACACGGCACCGAGCGCGGACGCGGCAGAGGAGGAGTTGAGCGCCTTTGAGTCGGGGCCGTGGGGACAGAGGTTCCCGACCGTTGTTGCCAGTTGGCGGCGCGCCTGGACCCATGTGATCCCGTTCTTCGCCTTTCCGCCAGAGGTGCGGCGCGTGATCTACACTACCAACGCAATCGAGAGCGTGAATGCGAGGCTACGAAAAATCCTCAAGACTCGCGGCCATTTCCCGACCGACGAGGCGGCAACCAAATTGATCTGGCTGGCGCTTCGCAACATCACCGACGACTGGGGCCGCGCAGCGAATAACTGGAAAACGGCGATGAACCAATTCGCCATCTTATTTGACGATCGATTCACGCGAATGATCGGATAGAATAAGCACCGACTTTACCACCGCGCCGCACGCTCTTGCCCTGCGCATTGGGCGGCGAGCGGCGCCATGGAAAAGTCTCCGAGGCCCCGCACACAAAAAAACTGACACTCCCCTGTGGGGGAGTTTTCTTACGACCGCCCGGAAGGGGCCGTATATCTTACGCACCTTCTCGGTGCAGATTCGTCCATTCCGTTAGGCGCTCAATGTCTTATTGTTGAAGAAGCCCATAGCGCAGCCCGAGCGAAGACCATCGAATATTCCGCCCGGAATGACCAAAAGCAGACTCCTGCAGCAGTTCAGGCAAAACTTCCCCGTGACATGCAGTTGATCCTCTCGATCAAATGAGCGCCGTTCATCAGGATGTGCCCGTGGCCCCTACAGCGCCCTGCGCTGCGGGCACCTCGATTGGCCCAACACCAACCAAACCCCTCCCTAAGCATTACCACTTGAAGGCTGGTGCCCGACGAGCGCTGTCCTCGCTGCCGCCTTCCGCATTGAGGTGATACGTCGCCAGCGACGCTCAGACGGCACCGTCAGCCTGGGTGGCGGGCGTTTCGAGATACCGTCCCGTTATCGCCACTTCGAACGCGTCCACTTGCGCTATGCCCGCTGGGACCTGTCCCGGGTCGATCTGGTCGATCCGCGCACCGGCGCCATCCTGTGCCCGGTCAAGCCGCTCGACAAGTCAGCCAATGCCAGCGGTCAGCGCCGGCGCCTGGCCCCGGTGACGGCCGATTTGTCGCCGCTGCCAGCCAAGGGCCTGCCCGCCTTGATGACCGAACTGCTGGCCGACTACGCCGCCACGGGCGTACCGCCAGCCTATCTGCCCACCAACGACGAGAGCGATGCATGAATCAGAAATTACTCGCCCTCTACGGGCTCAAATGGAATCCCTTCTCGCCGGAGCTGCCGACCGAGGCAATTTACGTACCGACCAAGATCGAGAACTTCTGCTGGCGCATCGAGCATGCGCAAATCCGCGAGGGCGGCTTCGCCATGATCCACGGCGATCCTGGCAGCGGCAAGAGCATCGTCTTGCGCCTGCTTGCCGAACGCCTTAAAAAACTACCCGACATCACCGTCGGCGCCATCAACCACCCGCAGAGCAACTTGGCCGATTTCTATCGCGAACTCGGCGACATCTTTGCGGTGCCGTTGCGGCCAAGCAATCGCTGGGGCGGTTTCAAGGCCTTGCGCGAGCGCTGGCTCAGCCATCTGGAATCGAGTCGCTGCCGGCCGGTCTTGCTGATTGACGAAGCCCAGGAAATGACGCCGCAAGTGCTCTCCGAGTTGCGCCTGCTGGCCAGTGCCCGCTTCGATTCCCAGCCGCTGCTGTGTATCGTCATCGCGGGCGATGCAAGGCTGATTGAGAAACTGCGCCGAGAGGAACTCATTCCTCTTGGCAGCCGCATCCGTACCCGGCTTGCCACCGAGTTCGCCAGCCGCGATGAGCTGCTTGCCTGCCTCGATCACTTGACAGCCGGTGCAGGCAACGCCAGCCTGATGACGCCTCAACTGCGCCATACCCTGTGCGATCACGCCGCCGGCAATTACCGCATCCTGACCACGCTGGCTACCGAATTACTCGCTGCAGCTGCGCAACGCGACCTGCCGGTGCTCTACGAGAAGCTGTATATGGATGTCTTTGCACAACCCACCCAGCCCACACAACGCCGCGTTGCGGCGGGGCGCTGATCATTCACCCTGGAAACTTATGTGCGAAGATCCTTGTTACGAATGCATTCCACTGCGGCAGCTCTCCGACGAGGCAGCCGTCGAAATTCTCAACTTCCTGCAGGTGTTCACGTTGGACTTTGAAACCCGATACGGAGACCAGATTCGGCGCTACTACGATGACCGTTCTCAACACAACATCGTTCAACGGACTCACCGTGCGACGACCGACGATCCGCCATTCTGATCATTGGACCCATCAACGATAAAACGGCGCCACCGGCGCCATTTTATTTGAAATTCAGTGCCACGATGGCCATCGCAAAACGTGAACATCGGACCATCAAATTACGTGATCACACTCACACCTCGCGATGCTTCGTTACTTTGTCCGGTTCGCTCTTGATTCAGAACCGTAGATTCATCCAGTGACATGGATGGTTCCTTCCTGCTGAAGTAGGAACAACTTCTACAAGCGACTTCGTGTCGCACATGCAAAATACAGGTTAGGACGCGCTGTGCGCTGCGCTCGCAAAAACTGCGATCGCGGCGTCTCATTAAGCGGACGCCGCCAATTCGGCTCAAATGGCTGAGTCCGACAAACTGCTAGCGGACGCGAACCTTCAGCACATTCCCTACAAGGTACCGGACGCATGCTGAACGAATTGCTTTCCGGGCAAGAACAGGTCATTCATCACAGGCCTAGCCGCCGCGCCACATGGGAACGCGCAGCGCGGGTACAACATTTTACTGCCGCCAAACACGCCCCAGCCCATCGTAATCCTTGCGGATTCGCGCTGTGCCCTCTGTAGCGAAGGCTTCAGGCGCGACGGCCAATCCCAGCGCACAGCCTGATGCTAGGTCACTTGTGGCGCGAACGCAGCTTTTGCTTTAGAACGTCACGAAGAAAATCGACGAAAGCCTTCACTTTGAGCGAGGAGCGTTGGGATACCGAATAAATGGCACTTACGTCTTGCTCCAGAACCGTGAAGGGCTCAAGAATACTAATGAGCTTTCCCTCGCGCAGCGCCGCTTCTGCGGCATAGTAAGGTACCTGCACGATCCCGAGACCAGCAATCGCGGCCTCGATCAACGCATCGGTATTATTGAGAATCAAGCTCCCGGTCACTGCCAATTCGAGCGGGCCTTCGTCCGCCGTAAACTTCCATTTGCGAGGCCGACCCGTCTGGCGCGAAAAGAAGCACAGGCAATTATGCTGCAATAATTCATCAGGTTGCCCGGGCGTACCTGACGACTGCGCGTATTCGGGCGAGCAGCCCGTAATGAAGCGGGCGACACCTACGCGACGCAAGATGATGTTGGCACCGTCGACACTTCCAACCCGCACCGTGAGGTCCACGCCTTCTTCCATCAGATCAATTAGGTCGTTTCGCAAGGTGATGCGTAAAGTTATACCCGGGTGACTTTTGTAGAAGGATGGCAAAGCAGGCATGATGAGCACGCGACCGAGCGTCGGAGGCAGGTGTAGTCGTAAGGTACCGTGCAAGGATTTGTTCGGCTCCCCTATCGTCTCCATCTCCTGCAGCTCGATCAGGAACTGGCGAAACTTCTGGTAGCACTCCGCCCCCTCATCGGTAACTACCAGGCGGCGCGTGCTGCGTCTCATTAGGCGCAGTCCTAATCGACTTTCCAGACGGCTGACAGCCTTGCCGACCCCGGACGGCGTCATGCCAAGCCGAAGTGCCGCCTGCGCAAAGCTTCCGGCTTCAACAGTCGCGACGAACTCGGCTATACCTCCAAATTTATCCATCTCAGCTCCTCTATTCGAGACATTCTATCTCGAATATCTGTCCTGGCGGGGCATTTTTGTCGGTCGACAATCTGCTTAGAATAGGCAAGGATGCGAGCGGCAAGGAGATATTCCGTCAACTGGTGCGCATGGCGGACGTCGTAATTGAAAATTTCCGTCCGGGAACCATGACCAAACTTGGACTGAACTATCCCGTTCTGAAAGAGATCAACCCCACCCTCACATCGGCGATGAGGGTTCGCGGGAATTCTTCCGCCGCAAACCGCAGCGCAGCTGTCGGGTACTGCGTAACTAGGACCAGATAATGATTTAACTCTGCCCTAGAAATACAGATAGCCGAAGCTTGGCTAGAAGGAGACCTTATGTTGCAACTCAAACGGGTGCCGGACACTATGCTGACGCCGAATAGGAATTTTAATCAGTCAAGGAAGATACATATGACTTGCATGCAATCAGGATGGAAACGAGCGGCGGGGCTTTTTGTCGCCTTGGCCTTGTGCCTAGCGGGAGGCACTGGTAATGCGTGGGCTGAGGCCTTCCCCACCAAGACAATACGCATTATCTCCCCTTACTCGCCGGGTGGCGGCAATGATGTCATCTGCCGAGCGGTGGCGGCGCGGCTGAGCGCGAAGCTGGGCCAGCCGGTGATCGTCGAGAATAAGCCTGGCGCTAACACCATCTTGGGAGCCAGTTACGTGGCGAAGCAACCGCCGGACGGTTACACCATCATCTTGTTGCCTACACAGCACGTCTACAACCCAGCCATCTACAACCACGTTCCCTACGACCCAATTAAGGACTTCACGCCGATAGCCATGGTGGGGTCCGCGCCGCTGCTGCTGGTCACGCATGTAGGTGCTCCATTCAAAAATCTGAAGGAACTGATCCAATACGCTAAGAAACGGCCTGCAAATGACATTACTTTCAGTACTGCGGGTGCCGGCTCCTCAGGTCACTTGGCGGGGGCATTGCTGGGTCAGGTCATCGGCCTCCAGTTCCAACACATCGCGTACAAGGGAGCAACACCGGCGATGCAGGCGCTGCTTACCCACGAAGTCATGCTGAGCATTTCGCCGCCCGGGACGATGCTGCCGTATGTGCGCTCAGGCAAGATGATCGCGATCGGGATGACCGGCGATAAGCGTTCGCAATCCGCTCCCGACATCCCCACCATCGTCGAGCAAGGCCTGCCCGGTTTTGACGCGGGGTTATGGTATGGTTTCTTCGGACCAGCGAAAATGCCGCGTGACGTGGTGATGAAGCTGAACGCCGCGATCGGAACCATCGTCAATGACAAGGAGATCAAGGATTTGTTCGCCAAGCTCGGCATCGACCCCGCCAGTTTGACGCCGGAGGAGTTCGCCAAGGTGCTGGTCAGGGACATGAAGCGCTGGACGCCGATAGTCAAGGCGGCTGGCATGAAGTTGGAATAATCGCACCGAGATTGGAAGACTGGACCAAGTGTTCCGTTCCCTCACTTGATCGGACACGGCAGAGCCACAGGCGCCTCGCAATGAAGGCGCGCCCCCGCGGATGACGGCCGGAAAGAACAGCTGGAGAAGGCCCGATGCGCGGGGTGGCGATGCGTGGCTGGGTGGTGGTCTGGATGCTCATCAAGCGCGAGTTGGCGGGCTAGTTCGCCTCGCCCGTGGCCGATGTATTCCTTGTGATCTTTTTCCTCTTGGCCGGAGTGGCGCAGTCCGCCGGAGACCCGGCCTTGATTTCGCTGCGCAGCCGGGCGGTGGCGGCGCGTCCATTGACCATTATTCTGAGCTGCAGGCGCGCGCGCAGCAGGCCTGCCTGGGCAAAATCCAGGCGCTCGAAGCGACGCTGTAGAAGACTTCGCAGGCGCTGCAGCGGCCGGGCGTTTCCGAACAGGAACCACTTCCACCAACCTTTTGACACCCCAGCAGCAGACGGAAATCGACCGCTTCCGCAACGCCTCCGCCGACACGCGGCGCGAATTGAAGCTGGTCCGGCAGGAGTTGCGCCGCGACAGCGACGCCCTCGAATTCTGGATCAATGTCATCAATATCGGCGCCGTGCCGCTGCTGGTGACGATCACCGGCCTGGCGCCGGCCGTCAGTCGGCGCAAACGGGACTTCGGATCCTTTCAGGCACACAGAAAATATGAGCCGGAAGCAATTCATCGTCCTGGTGGTAGTTTTGCTGATCCTGCTCGGGGCCGGTGCATGGAGCAGTGGTCGGATCAGTTGGCGTGGAAGCAGACCGATATTTTTGCCAGCAAGAAGCTGCTGCCGACGCTCACCGCGATTTCGGTGGCGGAAATTCGCTGCGCGAAGCCCAGAATTAAGTCAATCTGGGCAAGCTCGCTCCCGCCGCGACCCCTCCTGCGAGCGCGCCGGGTTCGGCGGTGGCCGCGCCTCCAATCCCATGGGTTAAGAGCTCTGTCGTGTGGCGCCGCGAGGCAAATACAGCGAACTGCCGGCATGACGTGGACAGCTCGCAAGAGCCAGGTAAGTAGATCCATGTCATGCTTCCTGTCCAAGCGGCCCATTCAGCCAGCGGAGGTGACGTTCTTGCGAAGGCCAGTACACGGCTTCGCGCTCGCGAGCTCAAACTGCATGCAGCTGGTCGAGCGCCGTCCCATCTTTGGGCCGCAGGGTAGCTGAAGCACTCTCAAACGCCACCGAACTCTAGTGTCCTGAGTTAGAAATTCGTAGACAAAATCGTTCGATGCTGGCGAGGATGTCGTCGGCCGATTTCGTCCACGTGAAAGGTTTGGGGTTAGCGTCATGGATGTCGAGGTACTGACGAATGGCCTGTTCAAGCTGCCGAGTGGATCGGTGGGTGCCGCGACGGATGTATTTCTCGGTAAGCGCGGCGAACCATCGTTCAACTTGATTGAGCCAGGAGGCCGAGGTCGGGGTGAAGTGAACATGGAAGCGCGGATGGCGGGCAAACCAAGCCTTGATCGAAGACGTCTTGTGCGTGCCATAGTTGTCCATCACCAGATGCACCTCCAGTTGGGGCGGCACGCCGGCTTCGATGGTGCGCAGGAACTGCAGGAATTCACTGCTGCGATGACGTCGATGCAACTCCCCGATAACTTCGCCGGTGGCGATGTCCAGCGCCGTCGTGCCGTGGCGCATGTTATCGTGAGTGCGTCGCTCGGGGATGCCGGGCGCCAATGGCAGCATGGGCTGCGTTCGGTCCAGCGCCTGAATCTGGCTCTTGTCGTCCACGCACAACACCATCGCCTTGAGCGGCGGGTCGAGGTACAGCCCAACGATATCGCGTACTTTCTCGACAAACAATGGATCGGTGGAGAGTTTGAAGGTTTCCTGCCGATGTGGCTGCAATCCGAAGGCACGCCAGATCCGCGTCACGGCTGTCTGCGACAGGTCCATCTCGCGAGCCATGGTGCGCGTGCTCCAGTTCGTTGCCCCGGTCGGCACGGACTCGAGCGTCTTGGCGATGACCGCATCCACCCGTGCATCATCGATCGTTCTGGGGGTGCCCGGACGCAGTGCATCGAGCAACCCGTCCAGGCGGTGCTCGACGAATCGCGAGCACCATTTCGAAACCGTATGCGACGTCACACGCTGTCTCGCCGATACGGTCTTGTTGCCGGCGCCATCTGCGCAGGCCAACACGATGCGCGCTCGCAAGGCCAACGCTTGCGCCGTCTTGCGCCGCATCGTCATAGCATTGAGTTGCTCGCGTTCCGAATCATTCAATATCAGTGGAGCTTTGGATCGTCCTCTCATCGCTGCCTCATTGTTTGTATTCGCTGCAACCCAGATTACTACGCAACACGATAATGCAACGAATTTCTAACTCATGACACTAGTTGGTGTGGACCGAGGCGAATCTCCAAGGATCTGGGCGCGAGCTATTTGTGGGCGTGTTTGCTCAGAAAATCCAAAACGAGCGTGTTAAAGATATCCGGCTGCTCCCAATAAACCGAGTGGCCGACGTCTGGCATCACAACCATATCCGCGTTTGCGACGTGTTGAGCGAAGACCCGCATCATTGTCGGCGGCGCCGCCAGATCCGCGCCGCCAGAGATGAATAATGTTGGCGCCTTAACCCGTGCGAGGGTCGACCAGTTAAGCTTGTTGGCGCTTTTGGTACCTTTGCTGTTGCCGGTGAGCGCTGCGTGCTCAAGTTCCTCCCAAGCCTTCGTTCCCTCGATATTGGCGGCTCGATAAGAGGGGCTTAGCTCGCGGAAAGATGAGGGCATATTGTTGAAGCCCGAGACCCGCGAATGTTGGTTGATCTTCTGGTATTCGGGCTCGTCAGTATCGATGTAAGAACCGGCAGCAACAACCAGCGCGTAAAGCCGATCCGAATGATCCATCGCAAAATCAAGCGCGATCGCGGTCCCGGCGGCCGACGACACGATGGCGAAACGGCCGATCTGCAAGAAGTCCGCCATTGCCGCGAGGTCTCGGGACGGAACGCCGCCGTCACCCGGGACGGCGGGGGACGAGCCGTTGTAGCCGCGCCGTGAATAGGCAATGACGCGATAGCCTGCTTTGACCAGGGCCGACTGTTGGTAGCTCCACATGAGGACGCTCCCGGTCGCCGGGTGCATCAGAATAACCGGGATGCCATCTCCACCGGAATCGCGGTAGTAGAGCCTGGCGCCGTTAACTTCAGCGATGCCCTCCCGGTAGGGCATCCATGCCGGCGGGGGCGTGTACACGAAGGGGCTAGGGGGAATGGCTGCGTCGGCGATGGGCAGATTCAACGCAAGTATCGCGCCTGAAGTCCACGTTACCAAAAACCGACGGCGATTCGAGCTAGGCAATCCGACTGAATCTGCCCTGCTGATCGCCGAGGTCCCCCAGCGCGTTGAAAGAAACCGGATCATCTTGTCTCTCAGTAAATTGAATATCTGTTGCATGCGATCAACCGCTGCAGTGAACTTTAGATGAGTGAGGCCTGACGTTGAAGCGTTAATGATTATCGGTACGTTCGAACAAGGCGTCTACGCCCCGCTAGGATACAGAGTCGAGACAAAATGTCTCGACTCGAAGGGCGCGAGATGGAAAGTTTGGCGGATCTGGCGAGTTCGTCGCGACTATCGAAGGCGCAAGATTTGTCCAGGCAACACGTCAGTTTGGCATGACGCCATCCGGAGTCACTAAGGCCGTACACCTATAGAATAATCTTCACACCCAGCAGTATTAAGACTGTCCCTCCGAATATTTCCGCTTTGCTTTCAACCCATGTGCCGCTCTTCCTGCCAATGAAAACACCGGCGACGCTGAAGCAAAATGTCATGGTTCCTATCATGAGGCAAGAAATATACGGATTGACATCCAATAAGGTCAAACTGAATCCGGCGGCTAGTGAATCAACGCTGGTGGCAATTGCCAAGATCAGCATCATTTTCCTGGTGACGGTCATGATATCTTCTTCAACATCTTCCTGAATACCGGCGTAAATCATTTTGCCACCAATCAGCGCCATTAATACGAAGGCAATCCAGTGAGTATAGGCGTCCACCACACCTATCAGGCCCTTGCCGCAAAAGTACCCAATTAAGGGCATTATGGCCCCGAAGGTTCCGAAGAATACCCCCGCAGTGAGCGCCAATCCTTGAGCGTTTCTTTTTGCTCCTAGCCCAATTGAAACTGCAAAAGCATCCATGCTTAGAGCAACGGCCAGGATAATTACTTCAATCATATCAATCCTTATACTAACAAGCTGTGAAAAATGCCTTCCTCTGATCATCGATAGAATCGGAAGGTGTTCATGCCTTTTTCAACATCCTATTCGCCTGACGTTATCAAAGGCCAAGTGCAACACCTTCTCCTGCGAGGTGCCGCCGCGGCGAAAATCTCGATTGAGGTGAGGAGGCCGGCAGGTAAAAATGGGCCCGGATTTCCGTTTTGGTTATCGACCTAGGCTATGACGAGCTTGGCTTTGTGAATCGAATGCCCATCAATCACAATATGAATGAACTCTCGATGGGGCAGAGGCTGGATTTTGACGTCGAAGCGTTGCTGATTATCGGTAAGCTCCACCAAGGCGTCAACGCGTCGCCAGGACAAGTAGTCGAGACAGAATGTCTCGACTCGCAGGAGCTGAGTTGGAAAGGTTTGGACGGATTGCCGAGTTCGTCGCGGAGCGACCATCCAGCTTGGCGCTGCTACGTTCCGATTGCCACAAGACGCAGTCGCGCGAATCGAGATTGCTGATTGCCACATGCGGCCCCTTAGCATGCTGGCCAGCCTCAACGACGACTACCGCCACCGATTACCCATAGGTCGTGTACCCTCACTGTGGCGCCTGCCTCCCACGCCTACTTGCAGCATCGCTGCGCGAGTGGCGAGGAGGCACGCAGCACATCCGCAACCTGCGCTGCATGCGTGACGCACCGCAGGACGTGCTCCGGCGCATATCCGGAAGAAGAGTTTTTCAGGACCAGTTATAGGCGGGCAGCGACGAGCGCCTGGCTGCGCCGTGAATTTGACCGCATTCACGTGAACCGGGTGAGGAGCATCGGGGGAGGAGCATCGGGAGAGGCGTAGCGGTGGCTTGCGCGGGACCGGGGCGACTTCAAAAGAAAGCGATGCAGCCGCCGCAGGTCACGGCGCGTGGGACGCAGGACTACTTCGATTCGAGAAATTCCGTCTCGACTCAATATCCTGGCGGGGCGTTTTTGACTGGCGCTGATCAAGTTACCATATTTCACTCAGCAAGACCGTCGTCAAGCATAACGCACCCAGGAGGGACAACATGCCCGCAATTTCTCGCCGTAACATCCTTTTCTCGGCAATCGCTATGGCAGCGATCGCCACTTCGGCCCAGGCTGTAAACTACCCGTCCCGGCCCGTGCGCATCGTTACCGCCTCGGCACCGGGGGGTAACGCGGACATACTGGCGCGCATTGTCGCGGAAGGCTTGTCCAGGAACTTGGGCCAACCTTTCATTATCGACAACCGCCCCGGTGGCAGCAGCATCATAGGCACGCAGTTCGTGGGCAAAGCAGCGCCGGACGGCTATACCATACTGATGATCTCCTCCTCGCATTCAGTGAACCCCACTCTGTTCGGCAAAGATCTGCCCTACGACACGCAGAAGGACTTCGTGGGCATTACCAAGGTTGGCTCCACGCCTATGGTCTTGGTCGCTTATCCGGGCCTGGGCGTGCGCACCCTCAAGGAGCTCATTGCGAAAGCCAAGGCGGAGCCGGGCCAAATCAACTTTGCCTCGAGCGGAAAGGGTTCGCCGGCTCACTTGGCCGGCGAACTGCTCAATGCGCTAGCCGGAATCACGACTATGCAGATTCCTTACAAGGGCTCGCAGCAAGGCGTAAGCGACACCATGTCCGGACAGGTGCAGCTTTCGTATCCCAGCCTGCCCTCGGCGAGCGCCATGATCAAGTCCGGCGCGCTTATTGCGATGGGAATAACCAGCAGCAAGCGCTCTGCGGTAGCCCCCGACATTCCCACCTTGGCCGAGACAGTGGCCGGCTACCAAGCCACCATCTGGACCGGAGTGGTTGCCCCGGTAGGCGTTCCCAAGCCCATCATCACCAAGCTAAACATCGAAATCATCAAGGTGCTGAGCAGCCCCGAGGTGAAGGCTAAGCTGCGGAGGATGGGCGTGGACGTCGACACAAGCACGCCCGAGGAATTCGATGCCTTCATCGATTCGGAAATCAAGAAATGGGCGGGCATAATTAAGAAAAACAACGTCAAAGTCGAGAAAATGGAGATGAAGCGATAGCTTTGTACGCGCGGGATCCGGCTACTTGACCCGCGCCGAAAGCGTCAATGGTTTTTTTCCACCAGACCATTATTATTCAGAAAAGATCATGAAGAAATCGCCCACCATTCTCCAATCCCGGCAGGAAATCCTACGCAGCACAGGGCTTTCCGGGTCGAAGGCCGGGGAGATGGAGTTCACTGGCTCCGCACCTGTGTGCAGTACACAATACAAGGTTGCCACCGGCGGCTCTGCGGCGATGCGTGTGGTGCCAGTTGCGAAACGCAGACCGGCAAGCGGCCCGCTATCGCGATCGACGTCAGCGGCGCCACTGCCTTCCTACGCAGCAGCAACTACGTGCGAATGGACGGGTACGTGCGTGCCACGCACGAGGCGTTGAGCAGGTTTCACCGCACGGGGAACGGCCGTTGGAATTACTTCGACTTCAATCGATTAGCATAGGCTCATAACACCCTCTAGGCAAAAGTGACATGGCAATAAAGACGGTTTCGGCTATGCCGAGTCTCATATCAGGATATGAGACGTCGCGTTCGATTTCAAAAGAAGGCGCGACGCTGATCTAACGTACTAATTAATTACGTTTTCAAAATTTGGAAAGGCACAAGTCCGGTTCGCCGAGTTTTTTTACTTATTTATAAAATAATATTCACTAGAAATATGAGGATGACAATGCGCAGGTTTATCAACAAATACACCAAGGATTACTATGGCGGAGGGCTGATGGTTTTGCTCGGCCTGGGAGTTATATTGCAGGGCAGGGCGTATAACGTCGGTACCCTGAGGCAGATGGGGCCCGGCTTTTTTCCGGTCGCCCTCGGAGGACTGCTGGCGCTGATCGGCGCGGCCATCGCGCTAACGGCGAAAGCCGCCAGGCAGCCTGGCGAAGAAAAACACCTGGCGCCCGAATGGCGCGGCTGGATCTGCATCACCCTGTCCATCGTCGCGTTCGTCGTGCTTGGCAAATATGGCGGGCTATTGCCGGCGACCTTTGCCATCACCTTCATTTCCGCGATGGGCGACCGGCAAAACACCCTCAAGAGCGCATTGATTCTATCGCTGGCCATGGTGGCGGTCTGCGTCATCGTGTTTTGGTGGGCCCTGCAGTTGCAGTTTCCTTTGTTTCAGTGGGGTTGAGTCATGATATTGCAAGCAATTATGGATTTGTGGCATGGCTTTGGGGTGGCGCTTCAGCCGCACAATTTGATGTGGTCCTTTGTCGGCGTCCTGATCGGTAACCTGATCGGGGTATTGCCGGGCATGGGCGCGCTGTCGGCGATCTCGATGCTGTTGCCGCTCACGTATACGATGGGCCCGATTCCGGCGATCCTGATGCTGGCCGGGATATTTTACGGCTCACAATACGGCGGTGCAATCGGGGCCATCCTGCTCAACCTGCCCTGCCATCCACCGCATGCGGTGACCTGCCTGGATGGTTACCCCCTGACCAAGCAGGGCAAAGGTGGAACGGCGCTCGGTATCACGATGATCTCCTCGTTCTTCGCGGCCTCGTTCGGCATTCTCGTGATGATTTTCGCGTCGCCGCTGCTGGTCGGCATTGCCTTCAAGTTCGGCCCGACAGAACTGTTCGCGATCATGCTGCTCGGGCTGATATGCGGCGGCACCATGTCCAAGGGCTCACCGTTGAAGGGCGTGGCGATGACGATCATCGGCCTGATCCTGGGCATCGTCGGCACCGACGTCAACAGCGGAACGGCGCGCTTTACCTTTGGCCTGGTCGAACTATCCGACAAGGTAGAACTGGTGGCATTGGCGTTGGGCCTGTTCGGTGTGACCGAATTCTTGCGCAGCGTGAACCGCATGCATGCCGTCGGCAGCGGCTCCAAGGTGCGCTTGCGCGACATGCGCCCTAGCAAGGCGGAACTCAAACAATCGTTCTTTCCGATGCTGCGCGGCACGCTGATTGGCACTTTGTTTGGCGCCATGCCCGGAACGGGTCCGACCATCACGACGTTCATTGCTTATGCGTTCGAACGGAAAATTTCCAAGACGCCTGAGCGTTTCGGAAAAGGCGCGATCGAAGGCGTTGCCGCCCCGGAAGCGGCGTCGCACTCGAAAACCCAGGTCGATTTCATTCCAACCATGAGTCTGGGTATTCCCGGCGACGCTGTCATGTCCCTGATCCTGGGGGCGCTGCTGATCCAGGGCATACAGCCCGGACCGCAACTGATCACCGAGCATCCCGACCTGTTCTGGGGCTTGATCGCCAGCTTCTGGATCGGCAATGTGTTGCTAATTGTGCTCAACGTGCCGCTGATTGGGGTGTGGGTCAAATTGTTGAGGGTTCCCTACCGTTATCTGTATCCGTCTGCCCTGTTTTTCATTGCGGTGGGTGTTTACAGTACCAATAACAGCCTGTTCGAGATCGGCGAGGTCCTGGTGTTCGGCCTGATCGGAGCCCTTTTCGTCGCGCTGGATTTTTCCGTGGCACCGATTCTGCTCGGCTTTGTCCTCGGGCCCATGATCGAGGAAAACTTCCGCCGTGCCATGCTGCTGTCACGTGGCGACATGGCAGTGTTCGTGGAGCGGCCAATCAGTGCGGCTTTCATCGCAATGAGCTCATTGTTGATAGTGGGACAAATGTTTTTTGCATTCCGCGCGGCCATGCATAAACGGAAATCGGCAGGATTGCGGCCCGTTATTGACGCCAGCATGCCCGTCTTGGACGAAGGTTGATATCGTCGATCAAGTCCGGACCCGAATAAGCCTGGCAGGTAAGAAAAGTGGGCTGTGGGGGACATGCCTGAGGGAGGGCATGTCGGTAATTAACCTGACAAATCGATGTCGGGCTCAGCATCATGAGCTTGTTCGCGCAATTTAGAGAACCGGGATAGAAATCCCCGTTTCATAATCATAAGGAGATTTCAATGTTTCATTTTCCACGCAAGGCAGCGCAATTCGTGTGCGTGGCCACTCTAACGGCAGTGGCCGCGACTGCGGGTGCTCAGACCCCCGCTCCCTATCCAACCAAGCCAGTGCGCATTATCGTGCCCTACGGGGCTGGCGGCAGCACCAGCGTAGCGACGCGCATCATCGCGCAGAAGTTGAGCGAGATCTGGGGGCAGCCCGTGATCGTGGAAAACCGCCCCGGGGGCAACACTATCATCGGCTCTCAAGTCGTGGCCCGCGCGCCGGCTGACGGCTACACGCTGCTGACAATCGCCAAAACCCACGTCATCAACCCATGGTTGCAGGCAAAGCTGCCCTACGACACCATGAAGGACTTCGCCGCCGTTTCCACGCTGACGCGGAGCGACTATATGCTGGCGGCGAGCCCTGCCTTCCCGCCTAACACCGTAAAGGAATTCATCGCCTATGCGAAGGCGAACCCGGGTAAGGTCAATTCGACTGCGAACGGCTTAGGCACGGTACAGTATTTGGTGAATGAGTTGTTTATGGACGCTACCGGCATCCGGTTGACGGTTATACCCTACAAGAGCGGCGCCCAATCTACGACCGATTTGATAGGGGGGCAGCTGCAGGTGAGTTTCAACAACTTGGCGAACCTGGCCGGGCACGTGCAGGCCGGCGAGCTGAAGGGCATCGCCATCTCGGGCAACAAGCGCCACCCGTTGGTCCCCAATGTGCCCACATTTGCCGAGGCCGGACTACCGGGCTTCACCGCGGAGGACTGGTTCGGCGTGCTGGCGCCGGCCGGCACGCCCAAACACATCATCGAGAAGATCAACGCCGACATCAGAAAGGTGCAGAGCTCCGCCGACACTGGGCGCATCCTCGCCAAACAGGGCCTCGAGGCCTATCCCAACTCGGTGGCTGCCACTGAGGCGCTACTGCGGTCCGACTATGAGAATTATGGCAAAATCATCCGCGCCAAGGGTATTACCGCTGAAAGCAAGTAGGTCCGCAGTACGCAACACCTAGGCCCCTACGTAGGTGTTCGGCGCAAACGGGGCTGTGGACAAATGAGCCAATCGGAATGGCTGGGCATCAGTCGCACGCCTGTGCGGGAAGCCTTGAATCGCCTTCAGTCAGAAGGCCTAGCGGTACAAGAGCCGCGCCGGGGCATGATCATCGCGGAGTTGGACCATGCGATGGTGTCGGACCTCTACCAAATGCGTGAAGTGCTGGAAGGCACGGCCGTTAGCTTGGCGGCGCGCAACGCATCCGAGGTCGAGATTGGCATGCTGCGCGATATCTTCGAGAAGGACAAAACGATCGCCAATGATCCTGCCAGGCTGGCCCACAACAACCGGCTGTTCCATGAATGCCTTTACCGCGCCGCGCACAACCGATATTTATCGAAGACTCTCAATGCGCTACGTGAATCAATGGCCTTGCTCGGCCAGACCACCTTAGGTGTTGAGGGACGTTCGGCCACTGCGCTCCAGGAGCATGACGCCTTGGTAACTGCCATCGAAAAGCGCGACCCAGTCGCCGCTGAGCAGGCCAGTCGCGAGCACATTCGCGCGGCCTATCGTGCCCGCATGGCCGTCATGCTTGAGGATTCTCGATCGTGAGGACGAGACGAATCCCGTCTGTTCCAGACCGTGGAGTTGAGTCCCTGCGCATTTGAGTAAAGTCGCTCCAAGCCAGAGTAGGTGAAGAAATTTGACGTATGAGCGTGCCTTTAGCTTGGCGGGCGACTGGGTGCGATGCCGATGTCAAGCGGCCCTCTGCTGCCGTCAATTTTGCATTTCGTCAACACGACGAACAACAATTTTCAAAATCCGCGCTGAATCAATTGCGAATCCTGCATTTGCAGTGTCAACCGAAGTTAACTTGATCGAGATAAAATCATGTCTTCCTATTCTGCGAATTCGCGAATCCTGCCGCTTGTTATCGCGTGGCCCCTTTTTCTGCAGAATCTGGACACTTCAGTCATGGCGACCGCGCTACCGTCGATCGCAACCGCCCTGAGCGTACCGGTGCTTGATCTTAACCTCGCAATCACTGCGTACTTGCTCAGTCTGGCGGTCTTTCTCCCCGTAAGCGGTTGGTTGACGGAGCGTTGGGGGGCGCGGCGTATGTTTTGCTGGGCGATCCTTCTTTTTACGGCGGGGTCTGCGTTGTGCGGGGCGGCACACTCGCTGCCTGAGTTGGTGGCCTACCGGCTGCTTCAAGGGATGGGCGGGGCGATGATGATGCCTGTTGGGCGCCTTATCCTTCTGCGAAGTGTCCCTGCATCTCAGATGATCAACGCGATGATTTGGTTCACAGTGCCCAGCGCTTTTGGCCGTATGACTGGCCCGCTCGTAGGCGGTGCGATTGTCACAGTTGTGTCATGGCGTTGGATCTTCCTGATCAATATTCCAATTGGTCTGCTCGGAATCGCCTTGGCAATGTGGTTCATCGAAAAGGACGAAATAATAGCGAGTGCGGACAAGCAAGCTCTAGATCTGATCGGTTTTGCGTTGCTGGCTGTCGGCCTGACGGGTCTTCTCGGCGGCCTGCAATCGATAGGTAACGCCCTCTTTTCCTGGGCCGTTAGCCTAGGGCTTCTTTGCACAGGCTTCGCGAGCATGTGGGGCTACCTGCGGCACGTAAGTGTTTGCAAGGAGCCACTCATCGACCTCCGCATCCTGCGATATCTGACGTTTCGAACCACGGTGCTCGGTGGCATGCCGCTACGCGTGGCGATCGGCGCGGCCCCTCTTCTGCTTCCCTTGATGTTCCAACTAGGGTTCGGACTTTCACCGCTTCAATCAGGGTTACTGACGATGGCAACTGCGATCGGCTCGCTGAGTACACGAACAATTGTCGCGCGTTTGATTCGGGCCGTCGGATTTCGCCCCCTTCTCATTTATTCCACTATGCTCAGCAGCGCTTTCTATGCTGCCTACGGCCTGTTTTCACCGAGTACGCCACACGTGCTCATGTTCGGGGCAATGCTATGTGGAGGCTTGTGCAACTCCTTGGCGATGGTCGCATTAAGCACTCTGGGATTTTCAGAGATTCCGCGCGAACGCATGAGTCACGCGACCGCCACTTCGACCATGGCGCAACAGTTATCCATCAGTCTCGGCGTGGTCATGGGAGCTTCACTCCTGGCGCTGATAAGCTCGTTGCATGGTGGTAGTTCCTCACAACTTCAGGCAAGGGATTTTTCGCCGGTATTCCTGACAATCGGCGTTATGACCCTGATCTCAGTCTTCTCGTTCTTGCGCCTTCGGGCAGACGAGGGTGATGAACTGCGAGGACGATGACGTTCGCGGTGGTTCCGAATGCCTACGCCTGCACCTCGCAACTGCGGATGCTTGCACGCCGTGTGCAACAGGGTCTTTCGGCAAGCGGGTTTGGCCTGGGAATGTGGGCGGCCTTTCGCTTACATCGCACGTACTGCAGACCCAGTTTCTGGTTCGCACCCGTCTCGACTTGGCTGGATTGCCGGCATACGATTGCCAGAGACGCATGAACTGCAAATGCAAGGCGTCCATCGCGTCGAGCTCGGCGGCCACCGTCTGCACGATATCGGGCTGCGCGAACTGGATGGCCGACACGTTGGCGGCGACTCGCAGCTTGCCCAAACTCGCTGTCCGCCACGCCTGATTCTGGGCGCAGGTGGTGCGCAACACCCAGGCGCCAATCGGGATGATCAGGCCGGTTTGTTCTGTCAGTGTGATGAACTCGGCCGGCAGGACCAAGCCAAACTGCGGGTGCTACCAGTGGATGAGCGCCTCGGCGCCGACAATTGCGCCGGTTTTCAGGCCCACCTGCGGCTGGTAGCACAGCAGGAGCTCGCCCCGCTCGAGGGCAGCGCGCCTTCGATCCTCAGCCTCGACTGGATCCGGGTATTCAGGGACGGCTCGAACATTGCTGATGTTGCAGGTCACGGATGGTTCAAATGAAGTGGCGCACCAAGGCGTGATGACGACCCGAAATTGGACGGTGTGCCATTTGCCGGTATCGATGGTGGCCATGCCTTCGTCACAGCACAGTTGTGGCCTCACGCTCATAAGTGCTTGCTATTACCCCTACAGCTCAACAAAGCTGCGGAATAATTTCCGATCTCAGTGGGGGTGTAATCGCAACGTATTTTTTTACGAGACTGGCGTTGCGCACGCCTACCAGCCACGACTATTTCGGCCTTCTACTACCCATGTTTTTGCTTGCCCCGGTTCTGGTTCACAGACATGGTCACGCATCAATGACGGGAATCCCCGTCGATATTTGCGCGCAAGCCAATGCCCAAATTTCCAGAAGACAGTGCGATCCAGCTTGCTAAACATGGTGGCCGTAAATTCGGGGTGCTGATAAAAGTTCGCCCATCCCGCAAGTTGCCGATTTAGGCTTTCCACGACGTCTATCCGATTTGCACCGTAATCGCCTGACGGTTGCTTGACCAGTTTCTCGGCAAAGCGTCGGTACTTCTCCCACGGAATTGTGCTGACAGGCCGCATGCGGCCGCGCGGACCTCGCTTACGGATGATGCGATGGCCAAGGAATACGAAGCCATCGTTGACATGCGTCACATGGGTCTTCTCCATGTTCGACGTCAGTTTGAGTTGACCTTCAAGGAATCCTCGGCATGCTTCCTGCATTGCTTCCGCGTGCGCCTTGATTCCTTTTACGATCACCACAAAATCATCAGCGTAACGGCAGTAGGAAATCGCCGGTTTCCACTGTCGCTCGCAAACGCCCGCCTGATCGCGCCCTCGAGATCGCCCGGTCGCGTGACTTGTTCGCCGTGCGCGCCGAATACCCTCGCGAGCGCGCCGAAGTCCGGGTTGTTGTAATCGGCCGCATAGAAGCGCCCGCCGTAGCGTTCGTTCTGGAACGCGCGCTCATTGCCGAGCCCCTGGTCGTTGAAAATCACGTAGACCACGGGGATGTTTTCGCGCACGGCCGTTTCGAGCTCACCGATATTGCACATGGCGCCGCCGTCGCCGGACGCGCAGAGAACGGGGAGGTCGGGCCGCGCCAGCTTGGCCCCCAGCGCGATCGGAAACGAGCCGCCGACAGCCCCCCAGTCATCCATGCACATGAACGTGCGCGGTTCGTAGCTCTTGAAGTACTGCCTCACGTGCTTGGCGCCATTGCCCGCGTCCACCACGCAGATTCCGTTCTCCGGCAGCACCTTGCGGATCATGTAACCCACGAGCTGCGACTGGATTGGCTCGGCTTCGTGGTCCACTTTTGCATAGAGTTCGGCCTCTCACTGCGCGCGCGACTTCGGGACGTCGACCCACGACTTGCGCACGCCGCTTGCGGCGGCACGCTCGGTGAGGCCCTTCACGAAGCTCATCGTCGAACCTCCGGGATCTGACGCAACTCGTCAAGGATCGCCAAGTTCTGCGTTCCGGGGATACCGAAGACATGCTCGATGCCCTCCCTCAGCAATGCGTCCACCAAGGCACGCGCTGCGTTGACGGTGGGTTTCTCTATCATTCTATTCATGGATTCTCCGTGAGCGGTTGATGCGGGCCGCCATCACGGCCTGCCAAGACTGTCGACTTCATGTATGGGAGTACATCTGCTTGCCGGCAACCGGCATGCGCGCGGCCAGGATGTTGGCTTTCGCTGAGTCGACGATGTAAAGCGTCTTGCGGTCCTCGCCGCCATACGCGATGTTGGTCGTCATTTCGCCCGCGCACGACTTCACTTGGTAGAGGGGCTCGCCGCGCTTGCTGAAAACCCATACCAAGCCCAGGCCGGGATGGGTCACGACCACGTTACCCTCTTCGTCGAGCGCGAGCCCGTCGGGACCCGGGCTGAAGAGCTGCACGAACAGCCCGACTTTTGAGACGATGCCGGACTCGTCCAGCGGGATTCGCCAAACCGAGCTCGCGCGCGTGACGGCGACGAAGAGCTCGTTTTCTCGCCGGTTGAAGACCAGCCCGTTCGGGCTCGGTATGTTGTTGACCAGGCAATCGAGCTTTCCGGCGGTCGTGTAGCGATAGACGCAGCCGGTCGGGTCGCTCAGGCCCGTCGCGCCCTGATCGGTGAAATAGAGGTCGCCGTTGTTCGCGAAGATGAGGTCGTTCACCCCCTTGAAGCGCTGCCTGGAGGGGCCTTCCAGAATCGGCTCCACTTTGCCGGCCTTGGTGTCGAGCAAAAGGATGCCGTGGCGACGATCCGCGATGAAGATGCGACCGTCGCGGTGGATCTTGAGCCCATTGGGCTCGCCGTCGTACTCGACTGCAATTTCCCATTCGGCGCGAGGCGAGATGCGGTAGATGCGGCCCATGCGCATGTCGACGCAATAGAGATTGCCGTCGCGGTCGAAGGACGGACCTTCCAGGAAGTTGCGACGCGTCTTGGGTTCCGAGGCGCCAGGGCGGAATTTCGCGGGGATTGCCGCGAAGATCTCTGTTTCGATGACTTTGGGTGGAGGGCCGAAATACATGGTTGTTCCTTTCGTTTCTCTCAAATGACGCCGCTGCGCCTGAAGTCGGAAATCTCGTCAATCGAGTACCCCGCCTCGCGCAGCAGCAGATCGTGCTTCCTGGCCTCGACTCAGGCAGATATCAGAAGTTGTGGCGGATGCCGATATCGATGCCACTCGATGAATGATTGGCTGCCGTCGTTGCACCGTTGAGCGCCTGGTTGGAACCGCCGCTGTTGGTTTGGTGCGCAAGGGTCGTGTACAGCGCGGTGCGCTTCGACAAATTGTGAACATAACCGATAGCGAGCTTCTTCGCTTCCGGAGTGCCAGTGGCGTTGCTTCGGTTGTAGGAATACGAAGCCCTGACTTCATCGACGCTAGCGACCGGCACCCGCACGCCCACAAGCCCGCCTTTGATTGTAAGAGGTCCCTGGCCGTCGTTGATGTAGTTGGCAGAGAGCTTGGCCGGCCCGAAATCGTAAGAAGCAGCCACGCCCCGGTACTCTGCGTTCCCCGCAGCGTTGTAGTGCGTACGTCCCCAGTGAGCACGGGCGCTGATCGGTCCTTGATCGTAGTCGAAGCGGATGCCATCGCCCGTGCCGTCGCGAGAGGTCGCCGTTCCACCCGTGTTTTCGCCCAGCCAGTGCTGGATGTTCGCGCTTAAACCGCCCAAAACCTGGGGTGTGATGTAGGTGATGTCGTTGGACACACGCACCGCGCCGTTTTTTTGGGTAATGCCGCCTGAATAGCTGAGGGCGATACCCACGCCGACCACGAAAGGATCATATCTTGAAGTGAAGACATCGTACATTGGCGACCAATCGCGTCCCATATGGGCCTCGCCCCACGCTCCCTTAAGCCCCACGATCGAACGTCGGTTGAAAGTCAGGCCCCCAGGGGTAGTGTTGCCGCTGGTCTGGTTATTCGTGGTTGTGGCCTGACCGATGCCGCTGTCGATCGAAAAGCCGGCCTCGAGCCAGAACAGTGCGGACATGCCGCCGCCCAGATCCTCGGTTCCCCGAAAAGCGAGCTTACTGGTGCTGTCGCCGCCGCTACCCAACTGCGAGAGGCTGGCCAGCGAACCTGTTCCTCGGGATAGCGTGGCATCGGCGGTGCCAGACACCGACACTGATGACTGTGCGTGCGCGGCCGCGGAAAAGCCGAGTACCGAAAGGCAAATTAGTGATTTTTTCATAGGAATAAACCTAGTCTCCGAGAATTTTATGATCGGGCTGAAAGGTCAGCTTTTTGGGTCGCATGTCTGCTGCGCATGCACCCGTCGAAAAATGCCAGCGTCCGTGATCGCGTTCGCTTTCTGTACGAGGAGCTCGCCTACTTTGTGAATTGGTGAGCTCTTGAACCAGCATGAAGGTAGTGTCCTCATACTGCGATGTAGTTTGGGCTTGCAACCCCCCAGTTTAGGAATCGCCTCGCAGGCGATGTACCTGCCTGGACGGGGTTATCGTACTTTTGTTGCAAATTGGTGCGGCTAACCGAGAAATTAATCGACGATTCAACAACTTACGGCTTGCACAGAATTTCAGGTTGCGGTGATCTGTAACTCCTTGTCGCACAGCAGTTTTTTGTCGCGCTGCGTGTCAATTTGCACCAAAAGCACGATAACCCCATGATTGGGGTGTAGACGTTCTGCAGGAACATCGGCAGCGCCACCACTATCGGGACAAGCTTCTCGCGATGGAGCATAGTGGTCTATTTCCCCTGCGCGGCTAGAAACGCCAGCACCGCGGTGTTGCCGGCCAGCGGGTTGCGCTGTTCCGGTTGGTACATCGTCAGCGTGACGACAGGGCCGTCTTGTTCGTAGCTCAGAAAGTTGGACATGTTTGACTTTCGTTAGTGTGTTGTTGTCGATCACGAACCGGAGTCGGACCTTGCCTGCGAGCAGACGACGATAAGCCTCGTCGATGCGGTCCGCGTCAATCACCTCGACCTCCGCGCCGATGCCGTGCGCGGCGCAGAAATCGCGCATCTCCTACGCCTCTCCCTCAGGCCTTCTGGCTGCAGCCGCCGTACGTCGGCTGCCCATCGCGGCTGATGGAGTTGTCGGCCAGCACGCGTCCGCCGATACAGTACTGCTCAAGCCCGGCGCGGCAACGGGCGCACTCCCGGCAGGAGTCGACCATGTTCCCGACTCCTGCGTGTTCGCCGACAGTGAACCTGGTGACCTCCGCTCCGACGGCCGAGACGAACCCTGCGATCTCATACCCGGGCACCAGGAGGTAACTCGTGTTGCCGCGCGTGGTCGATGTCTTGATTGGCAAGCGGCTCCGCCATGACGTTCGTGAGATCAAGCACGCGTACTTTGTCTAACAATAAGGCCATAGAAGTTCTAAGCGATCAGCGAAGCAATTTGCGTTGAAATGAACCATAGTCTTGGTAGACTTTGGTGTTCGAGGTATTGATGCGTCTCTCGGTGCGTTCCATGCACGCATCATGTAGTTGATTATAGGTAGATCAGCGGCTGACAAAAATGCCCCGTCAGGACAGTCAATGGAGATAGAATGTCTCGAATAGAAGGAGCGTGAGATGGATAAGTTTGGAGGGATTGCCGAGTTCGTCGCGACTGTTGAAGCCGGAAGCGTTCGCAGGCAGCGCTACGGCTTGGCATGACGCCATCCGGGGTCGGCAAGGCCGTTAGCCGTTTGGAAAGTCGATTAGGGCTACGTCTACTAAGGCGCAGCACCCGCCGCCTGATAGTTACTGAGGAGGGGGCAGAGTGCTATCAGAAGTTTCGGCAGTTCAGGATCGAGCTGGAGGAGATGGAGACGATAGGGGAGCCGAACAAGCCCTTACAGGGCACGTTACGGCTACATCTGCATCCGGCGCTCGCGCGCGCTGATCATGCCTGCTCTGCCAATCTTCTATCGAAAGCATCCCGGCATGACTCTACGCATCACTTTGCGAAACGACCTAATTGATCTAATGGAAGAAGGCGTAGACCTCACGGTGCGGATTGGCAGAGTTGACGGTGCCAACATCATTTCGCGTCGCGTAGGTTTCACGCACTCTCGCTCTAGCACCAGTTCTACTGTGCCCCCGCAAGGCAGACCGAAGCGGTGCGTCTCATCGGCTGAGATGCCGTAGCGCAGCACGGTGGGCAGATCGCTTGAGCAGACTGCCTCTGCCCCGCGTTTCCGGATACTGTGGATGAGGTCGTCTTCAATGCAACCACCTGATACCGAGCCAACGGCCTCGCCACGGCCGTTGATGGCCATGAGCGAGCCGGGTGGTCGCGGTGAGGAGCCCCCGGTTCGAGCAACGATGACGAGCACTACGGGCAGACCCGCCGTTTGCCAACTCAGCGCTGTGCGCAAGACCAGGGTATCGAGATCCTCCATGGTGCCGGTTTACGTCAGGTTGAACGGCAGCTGGCGCAACGGCTTGCCGGTCAGCCGCGTAATGGCATTGGCGAAGGCCGGGGCCAGCGGCGGTAGTCCGACCAGATCGGTTTTAGCGGTCCCAAATAACGAAGCGAAAAAGCGAACACGGCCAAGGCTAAAAATATAGCAAGGGGAATACCCCGGAACCACCAAGTAATCTTTAAAATCTTAGCTTCAAATGAAGACCCGCCCTGTTGGTTCCACCCCGTTGCATTGTTTGAAGTTGATCAAGCAAATCTTCGGATTGTTGGTCCATGTCCCTATTCCTCTGGAAATCTGCGGATAATAGATCAGGACAAAGATTTGCAGCAATCTTAGGGCAGGGGGCTATGGCGGAAGAGCACATGAGTCGCCCCATGTTGAAATCGTAGAATTGTGCTGAAGACAAAGATGCTTGTTGATCGATAATTCCCTCCAGAACCGATGACGATCAGCTACGGCACTGCGCCTGCTTAACCACGTCATCCCGCGGTCAGACCTTCCTCAGGCGGATCGCTTGGCTCTTACAATTGAATCACGTTGCATTAGTGACCATAACTCCTACATTTCTCTTACCTGATAGCCATAATTACAACGTGCACAGAATCGCGGGAGTGACTTCAATTTTCGCCGGATGATATTTTTAGTACAGTGACGTTACGCTTGTGATGCAATCGCCACACGTGCCGCGGCCAGATCCCACGCGGCTTGTCCTACCGTCTTGAAAACGGGGGCCGCCCCCGATCGAGCAACGCTACCGGAAAGGACTTCGGATAATTCGGCCACGCGCGTCCAATCGATGTTGGCCTGGATCAAGTCGCCCACCTCGTGTTGTGCGCCTTCCAGGTCGTCGACGACGATCCGGCGGCTGTGCAGGAGTTCGGCTGGGAATTCGGCCATGTCGGGCTTGAATGCACCGATGCCGATCGCTAAGGTGTGCGGCGCGAGCGAGACGCGGATGACAGGGGTGGTCGACGTGGTCAATGCAATTACCACGTCCGTTACGGGATGCGCCGTCTGAAGCGAGCCTGCGTCAACCGGCTTGGCCACGACGTGGGCGTGGCGCGCCCGCAGCGCATCGCAGAACGTCTGCGTGGGAGCCATGTCGAGCCCGGCGATCCAGAATTCCGATACGCCAAAATACTCGACCAGCGCGTCGGCATGCGCGGCCGCTTGCGCGCCTGTGCCAATAATCAAGACCGACAACGGCTTTTTCGGCACCAAGGTCTCGATGCCGAGCAAGGTCATCGCCGCGGTGCGGCGCGCTGTCACCGTCGGACCGTCCAGCATTGCCAGTCTCCGGCCCGTTGACGTGTCAAAGACGATGACCTCGCCTTGAATCGCAGGCAGGCGATGCTGTGCATTGTTGGCATGCACGGTAATCAGTTTGGTGACGCTGATGTCGTTGGCAATCGCCGGCATGCTGAGTAACACGCTGGTGCTGTCGATGGTGACCACCTGCCGCTCGGGAGCCTTGATTTGCTTGCCCGCCAGCTCGCGCGCCGCTTGGGCGACCGCCGGCACAAGCTTGGAGTAGGGCAGGGTCGCCGCCGTTTGAATCGGGTTGAAAATGTGCATACGACGCCTTTAACGTAAAAAGAAGCCGGTAGGGAAAGGATCGGAATCTTCCAATACCCACTGGTTATTGCCCATGATATGGGCGGTGCCGGTCACTTCGGTAAGGGCCGCATCCAGCGAACTGACCTTCAGGGTATTCGTGACCCGAACCTCGAAGCTGCTGCCCACGATGCTGCCGTTAATGAATGGCTGATTCAGGCCGAGCCTGCCTCTCAAGAACAACTGAGCCGCACGGCCGGACGTGCCGGTGCCGGTCGGTGAGCGGTCCACTTCACGGTCGGCAAAGATACATACGTTGGATTGCTCCACCCCCTCGCGGTTGGGAGCGCCGTCAATGATCGTGCCGTACAGCTCGTCAAGACCCGGCTCCAGTGGATGCTGGATGCGCACCTTGGCTTTGACCGCTGCCTTGGTTTCCGCGCCCAACTGGATCAGCGAGCGAACCAATTCCGGCTTGATCGTCAACTTGGCCTGGTCGGCATTGATGTAGTAGTAGAACGCGCCACCGAACACGATATCGCCAGTGATCTTGCCGAACGAAGGCGTTTCGACCTCGACGTCGCGCATATAGATAAACGAAGGCACGTTTTTGAAGCTTACCTTCCCGGCGCGCGTGCCGTCCCATTCCACCTGCGCCTCAATGAAGCCCACAGGCGAGTCGAAGCCGATCCGCGTCGTCGGCGCTGTGCGTTCGACATAGCCCATTTCCACCAGCACTTTACCCAACGCGATAATGCCGTAGCCGCACATGTCGCTATAACCTTCGTTGTGAATGAAAATGACGCCGAAGTCAGCATTGGGGGTCGTCGGTGGTAGCAGATAGGCACCATACATATCGGCATGGCCGCGCGGTTCGTTCATCAGGAACTGGCGCAAATCGTCGCGATTGCGCTTGAGCCAGGCTCGCTTCTCAAGAATCGTGTTTCCGGGAACTGGCGGTATTCCAGAAACCAGGATGCGCAAGGGCTCGCCGCCGGTATGGGCGTCAATCGTTTGAATCGTGCGAATGAAACTCAGCATGGTGCGGACTTTTATATAAAGCTATTTCAGTGTTAGTCGTTCGACATCATCAATGCCGATCGGAGTCGATGTGCAGACGGTCTCCGCTCTGTATGCCGTCGAACAGTGTCTGCGAAACCACAACGATCGGGCATCGTTTTCCATACAGATCCGCCGCCACCAATGCGCCAAGAACAATGATCGCGTCTGTCTCGCAGAGCACGATGGCGATCGGCCCCGTCCCGGCACGGATGGCCTCCGCCAGCACGCTGCTGCTGGAGCTTGAGCCTCGCCCGCGTTGCATGACCAGGACTTTCCCGGCCATGTTCTGGCCATGATTCGGATGAGAGTGGTCTATCGGACTGCATGTCGTACGTACCGATGGCCATAGATCGAAAAGGCCTGCGATCGCGCGTCAGGAGAGCACAGACAAGGAAGCGACGAATGATTCAATTCACGAGATGCGCGGTGACCAAGGCGCTGCTTGGCGTCTGCGCGTGCGCCGCGACGCCATGGTCGATAGTCATCCCGAGCTTCGGCGAAGGATGGCGCAGCGCGCGATCGACAGCACCTCGAACTGACCGCGCGAAACGCGCGCGGTGGTCGCGAGGCGCGAAAGAGAGGTGCGCAAAATCCCGCTTGACAGTCGCCTTTGACCAACCTAATATAATCCTATAAGCGAACAGTAGTTCGTATATAGGAACAAAACCATGAGCGAGACAAAACACTGCCGACTAATCATCCCTGGTTCGGCCCTAGGCGGGTACACCGCCTGAGAGTTGATACCTAAATTACACCGCAGTATGAGGACACTACCTTCATGCTGATTCAGGAGTTCACTCATTCACAAAGTAGGCGAGCTCTTTGTACAGAAGGCGAACGCGATCACGGACGCTGGCATTTTTCGACGGGTGCATGCGCAGCAGACATGCAACCCGAAAAGCTGACCTTTCAGCCCAATCATAAAATTTACGGAGACTAGGTCTATTCCTATGAAAAAATTACTAATTTGCCTTTCGGTTCTCGCCTTGTCCACAGCCGCCCACGCACAGTCATCGGTGACGCTGGCCGGCACCGTTGATTCCACGCTGACCCGCGGAACAGGCTCCTTGACCAGCCTCTCGCAGTTGGGGAGCGGCGGCAACAGCACCAGCAAGCTCATCTTTCGAGGGACCGAGGATCTGGGTGGCGGCATGTCCGCGATGTTTTGGCTCGAGTCCGGTTTCTTGGCCGACACCGGCAGCGGTCAGGCCACAAACACGAACAACCAGCCTACTGGCCTCACTCCTGCTGGGGGCTTGACGTTCAACCGACGTTCGATAGTGGGGCTTGCGGGTGCATGGGGCGAGGTCCATATGGGCCGCGAGTGGTCACCTATGTACGATGCCTACACTGCGAAGTTCGACCCCTTCGCAGTCGGCGTGGGTATCGGCATCAACTACTCAGCCGGCATCACTTCCAAAGACGGCGCGGTCCGCCTGTCCAACGACGTCGCCTACATCACACCCAAGTTTTTCGGCGGTCTCTCCGCGAACATCCAGCAATGGCTCGGCGAAAACCCGAGTGGAAAGGCTACCTCTCGCGACGGCACGGGCAATGGCATCCGCTTGAACTACGATAGCGGACCGGTCGGCGCCATTGTTCACTGGGGACGTACGCACTTCGCCGCGGGAGACGCGGTGTACCGGGCCGCAGCTGTTGTCTACGACTTCGGGCCGGTCAAGGCCTCCGTCGTCTACAACAACGATTCCGAAGGAACTCTTGCACAGAAAGGCTTGCTCGTAGGCGCGCGGGTGCCGGTCGGTGCCGGCGAAATCAAGGCTTCCTATTCCATGACCCGCAGCAACGCTACCGGCGATCCGGAGGCGAAAAAGCTCGCTGTCGGTTATGTCCACAATCTGTCGAAGAGCACCGCGGTGTACACGACGTTTGCTCGCGTGAATAACAGCGGCGGTTCCAGGCAGGCGCTCGGCGGCGCGACTACCGGAGCCAACCAGTCTTCGAACGGCTTCGACCTTGGCATCCGCTACAACTTCTGATATCTGACCTGAGTCGAGGGGTTCGCCAGGAAGCACGAAACCTTGGGCAGCCGCCTTCAGACGGAATTTTTCTTCTGTGGGCGGCGCAGGAAAGCCTCAAAGGCACGCACTCATGTACCCCGTCCGTCTCCGCGCGAGCAACGTCCCCCGAACAACTTCCTGGCAGGAAGAAGCTCTGATTTTTTTAACGAAGTAGGACTACCCAGCTGTCTTTGAATCAAAAGAACGATGGCCAGGGAGTTTTTCCGCAAAACATGGATGGTGTGATGGAAGCGATCAATCAACCAAGTAAAGAGCAAGTCAGAGATTGGCTAAAGCATCGTCGATTCAAAACTGAGCCACCGCCCGGCATTGAACAGATCCGGCGCGAGTTGGGATGGGGATCGGTAACACCTCAATAATCGGTGGCGAGCACCGTCCGCCCGGCGGTTATGCTGCGGCGATGCGCTGTTCGATAATGTGATGCAGGGCCGGAATCTGGTCGCTGCATGAGATCCGGTCGATCAAATAACTCCAGAACGAAATGCCCAACTTTCGGCAGGTTTTCTTCAAGCTGGAGAAGGTGTCGCGGCATTTGCGGCCGAGGTCGCTGCGCGTTCCACCGCTGATCTTTTGTTTGAGGACGTGGCCGCGGATATCGCCTTCGCTGCCGTAATGCCGACTCCCGGATAATGCCGCGTCCCAAGGGATGCGGACACTACTGTCGGGAGGATCCCTGTTTCTGGTCTTCCGATTTGGCGGCATTATCATAGGCCATCGAGGAAGGCGAGCAAAGGGTCGGGGGGCTTATATCGCGATGGTGCGAGGCCGCTCGCATTGGCGTGCGCCAGTGCGCGTTCCTTGAGCTGCATGTCGGCATGCAAGTATATTTGGGTCGTCTCCGACGATTCGTGACCGGGCCAAAGTGCGATCACGCTCAGGTCAACTCCGCGCTGCAACAGACTCATGGCTGCCGCGTGCCTCAGCGTGTGGGGCGTCACGGATTTTTCCTTGATCGATGGGCAGGTCTGACATGCAGTCGCGACATGATGCGAAACGAGCCGCTGAAGTGCATCAGCACTGAGACGACCGCCGCGCGAACTGGGGAAGACGGGATCGTCAGGTTCACCGGGGTGGCGCAGTAGCCATTCCTTCAGGATCGCGATGACGTCCGGCCGCAGTGGCGTACATCGCATTTTCCTGCCTTTGCCGAGACAACGGACGTGAGCGCCGGTGCCGAGCGCAACGTCCTGGCGCCTGAGTGAAGTCAGTTCGCTGTTGCGCAGCCCTGTTTGAACCGCGACAAGAAGCAGTGTTCGATCCCGGTTGCCGATCCATGTTTGTGCATCAGGGGCCGCCACGAGGGCTGCGGCCTCTTCCTCGGTGAGAAACTCGACCGGACCATGCTCACAGCGTTTCGCTGGAATGGCGAGAATGCGCTGACACTGAAGACCCAGCGCCGGCTCGCTGAGCGCGACGAACCGAAAGAAGGCGTGCACTGCGGCCAGGCGGGTGTTTCTTGTCCGCACGGAGTTGCCTCTGCTCTGTTCAAGGTGTCGAAGGAATTTCTCCATGAAGGACGCGTCGAGCTCTTCGATCCGCAATGTTGAGGGCGCGCGCCCAAATTGCTGGGTGGCGAAACCCAGCAGCAACCGGAACGTGTCGCGGTAGCTCGCCACCGTGTGCGCACTGAGACCTTGCTGCTCGAGCAAGCGCTGCGTAAAGAAGTGCTGGACGAGTGATGGAAATCCGGCGGCGTTCATGGCAGTTCTCCGCGCCGATCCTTGCCAAGGTATTTGGCCGCATGCTGGAGAAGCTCGGGGACAGCTTCGATGTATCAATAGGTGAGGCCGACATCGGCGTGCCCGAGGTAGGTGGAAAGCTTCGGCAATTCCCGCGTCACGTCCAGCCCGGCTCGATACCATTCGACAAGCCTCCCCGTCGCAAAGCTATGCCTGAAGTCCTGAAGGCGCGGTCCGCGACCATCGCGCCCGTGCTCCGTCGCTGCCCGCAGGCCGGTGGCGCGGGACATTCTTGCAAACATGCGACGGGCGGAGCAAGCAATCAACCTCATGCCGCGTTCGCTGATGAGGAATGCCTCACTCAATCTTTGTGAACAGAGCCGGTCGCGGTCTTGTGCATAACGCTCAAGCGCCGCGCGGGTCGATTCTTCAATCGGAATAAAGCGCGATTTGCCGAACTTCGATTCCCGGATCGATAGTATCCCGTTCACGAGATCGACGTCAGACCGGTCAAGACCAATGGCTTCGCCTGGCCTGAGGCCAGTCGCCACCAGCAGCCCGATCAGCGTCGAATACGTCAACGCCCGCATTCCTGTACGCGAACGCAACCGGGCGGCTTGGGCCATGAGAAGGTCAATTTCCTGCTCGGTATAGATGTGCGGAGAATTGCGTCGCCGACGGGCATCTAGGAGCAGCTTGGGCGGAATCTCATTCCGGATATCGGCGGCGTTGAGCCATCTGGCGAATCCTCTCACTTGTGAGAGGCGCCGTCCCCATGTAGCACGTTGAACAAGTCTGGGTTCCATCGCCCAGCGCAGGGCCAGACCAGTGGTGATGAACTCGGCTCCCTCGCGTTCGAGAAGATCAACAAAGTGATGAAGTGCCGACGCATGTTCATGGAACTTCGCGCCAAGGGCACGACGAACTGCCACGTACTGAACCAGAGAGTCGCGAATCGCGCCCATCACACACCTCCCGTCGTTGGCCAGGCCCTTGCCACGCCACGCAGGTCCTCGAAAGCGACCTTCGCGTAAACCGCAGTGCTGTCTTGTGAGCGATGGCGCAAGACTTCAGCGATCTCCGCCATGGATGCGCCGTGACGAATCATCGTCGTCGCCAAACCGTGACGGAACAGATGTGCGGCACCCCGGCATGCGGGACGGAACCCCGCACGGGCGAAGGCCAAGCGGACTATACAAGTAATCGCCGACGGCCCCGTAAAGCCAATGCGCGGCGCCCACATTCGCAAAAAAACGCGACGGGATGCGCTTGCGCCACGATCCTCGTGAAGGTAGGTCTCCAGCGCCTCGCCAACGTCGGATGGCAGCGGTAGATGCTCGACCACTCGGCCCTTGCCATGGACAACGAGTTCCCCCGAACGCCAGCGGATGTCACCAAGTTCGAGTGACGAGATTTCGTTCGCACGCAAGCCGAGTCGCGCCAACAGCATCAAGATTGCATAGTCACGGCGCCCGCACGGCGTCGACCGGTCCGTAGATGCGAGGATGGTTTCTTCCTGTTCTGGCGTAAGGAACGCTGGCAAGGATGACTGCCGCCACGTTCTGACCGTGGGCACCGAGTCAGACAAGTCGCGCGACGTATATCCACGCAGAAAGAGGAAGTGGAAAAACGAGCGGAGCGCCACCGCCATGAGCCGCGTGTACTCGCCCGACCGGCCATTGCTGCGGGCAAGAAGATGGTTTCGGATCGTCATGGCGTCGAACGCGTCAGACAATACACAGCCGTCACCGCCATTCTGGCTGTCGAGGAAAGCACGAACGAACGGTGCGTAGACGAGCACCGATTTCTCCGCAAGGCCACGATCCTGCCGCAGGTAGTCCACGTAACAGCGGTTGATGTGGTCAATAGCTGATTCGTTGTCCAGTGCCGGCAAACGCACTATGGCTTCGCCCCGTAGATAGACAAGTAGCAGCCGCAGCACTGCAAGCTCGAACTGAACACGGTCCGCTGGTACGTCAGTTAAGCGCTTCACGAAGTCGGCAATAACGGATTCATCAAGGTGGGTCACGGCGATGTTCTGGTTCTTCATCCACCGCGCGAAGGCGGTCAAGATCCATCGCTTCTTGGCCAGTGTCCGTTCGGCGTAGCGCGCAGTCCGCAGATGTTCGAGGAATGCTTCAATGTGACGGACCGGCAGGCCCTCGGAAATGCCGGCTTCGATTGAATTTGTCGCCTTCATGTGATTTCTCCTTGGCCGGCGTGATTACCAGCCTGAGGAAATCATACGGATTATGCCGACTCGGCAATCATAAGAGGCACGGCAGATCGCAGAGGGTTTTTAGGCTGGCGGACGCGGCGCACCGAGGTTGGCAAGTGGCTGGAAAGCTGTTTCCGCGGCCGGTAGGCTAAAGACCTGTTGGACTGAGCCGCTTCTCCGGCCGTTGCTATGGGGATTGAATCAAGGTGGTAGCGGCATGACACGGCGGATGCGGCGCTAAAAGCGTATTCGATCGATGCTCGGTGAGTAGTTTTGCCAGGAAGCAGCCTACAGTATCCGGCTCAGCAAGCTGTTCGGCTGTGCATCCAGGGGTTGGCAATGCAATGGGTGCGAGGTGACTTGGCTCAGGCCTTCGTCTGGCCAAGCGGGTTCGGGTTAAACAGGCAGCAAAGTGAACAGCGCATCCCGCCATCATGCATGCTCCAGTTTCGGCGGGGCACGTGGCAGCGCTCCAGGCAAAAAAGTTTCAATGCACACCATGTGGCCACGGCCGCAGTGCGGGCAACTACGCAACGATTTGCCGGTGAGTTGCTCGTAGCGGTCGCGATAGTCTTGTCCGTTAGTTGGACTGGCCGGAACGGGTGTCGCTGGGTTGGTCGCGACTGTTGAAGCGGCAAGTTTTGCGCAGGCAGCACAACGGCTTGGCATGACGCCATCCGGGGTCGGCAAGGCCGTCAGCCGTCTGGAAAGTCGATTAGGGCTACGCCTGCTGAGACGCAGCACGCGCCGCCTGATAGTTGCCGAAGAGGGGGGCAGAGTGCTACGAGAAGTTTCGGCAGTTCCTGTTCGACCTGGAGGAGATGGAGACGATAGGTGAGCCGAACAAACCCTTGCAGGGCAGATTACGGCTACATCTGCCTCCGGCGCTCGCGCGCGTGCTCATCATGCCTGCTCTGCCATCCTTCTATAAAAGTCATCCCGGCATGACTTTACACATCACCTTGCGAAACGACTTAATTGATCTGATGGAAGAAGGCGTAGACCTCACGGTGCGGGTTGGAAGTGTCAACGGTGCCAACATCATCTCGCGTCACGTAGGTGTCACGCGTTTCATTACGGGCTGCTCACCCGATTATGCACATTCCTCGGGTACTCCTATGCAGCCTGAGGAATTACTGCAGCATAATTGTCTGTGCTTCTTTTCGCGCCAGACAGGTCGGACTCGCAAATGGGTATTTACGCAGGACGGAGGCCCGCTCGAATTGGCGGTGACAGGAAACTTGACTCTCAATAATACAGATGCGTTGATCGAGGCCGCGATTGGCGGTATCGGTATTGTGCAGGTGCCTTACTATGCTGCAGAATCGGCGCTGCGCAATGGCAAGCTCATTAGCATTCTTGAGCCCTTCACGGTTGCGGAGCAAGAAGTGAGTGCAATTTATTCCGTAGCCCAGCGCTCCTCGCTCAAAATTAAGGCTTTCGTCGATTTTCTTCGTGACGTTTTAAAGCCAAATCAGCGTTCGCGCACTGAGTGACTCTGATGCGTTGGTGGCGATGGCTCCGAATCCCAACGCCGAGCTGCGCGCTGGGAAGGTGCGGTCGGCCCGCAGCCTTCGCGCGTAAGCGCAAACAGTCCAGGAGACGGTCCGCGCCCATTGTTTATCGCCGGAAATCTGATGTGGCCAGATCAATGGCCTCTCTGATATACGATAGCCATATTGTCAGGATGACCAGGCAGCCCCGGGTTGGCCGGCGTCGCGCTAGGCGATGAGCTCGTTCATCATCTCCTCCGAATAGCGGATGATGGGACGCAGCCGCTTCAGCTTGCCCAGCGGGGTCTGGACCTCGATGATCCACTGCGCGATCTCCGCCAGCTCTTCGGCGCCGGCGTCGGCGTCGGCGGTGGCGATGTCGTGCATGCCCATGGAGACCAGCCATTCCTCGCAGCGCCCCAGCGATACGTTGACCGCATAGCTGCCGCCCTCCTCGTGACGGCGCTTCAGTGCCACCAAGACGCCGAAGGTCATGAGGTAACCGCCGATGTAATCCAGCGCGGACACCGGCGTGAACTGTGGTTCCTTGCCGCGGCCGGAGGTGTAAGCCATGCCCGAGGCCGACTGCACCACGGTGTTGAAGCCGCGGCGAATTTTCCAGGCGCCGGTGTGGCCGAAGGCATTCAGGCTGGCGTAGACGATGCCCGGATGGATGGCCGAAGCCCAGCTTGGCCAGCGCGCCAGGGCGATACGCCTGGCTGAGCACGTCGCAGCCCTTCATCAACTCGTTGAATTGCGCCTTGCCTTCGGATGTAGAAATAGAAGAGTGGCGTGCACTGGCGAACACACCCGCGCTGGCGGCCGAGCCGCTGGTGGACATCAAGAAGATAGGTGACAGCGCGCCTGTGCCGCTGCCCAAGGGCGGAGAGCGTCCGCTGTCCGGCTTGAAGGTGCTCGACCTCACGCGCGTGCTGGCCGGACCCACGTGCGCGCGCCTGCTCGCCGAGAGCGGGGCAGACGTGCTCAAGATCACCTGCGAACGCCATCCGGACTCAGCCGCGCTGGAGTGGGACACCGGCTACCGCAAGCGCAATGCTACGCTCTTGACCGTGCTCACGCCCATGCCTGGATAGGCAACCAGGATGATGGGCGTGGAGCCCACCTGGGTCACGCCGGTTAAGTCCTTCAGTGTGTTGTAGGGCAGGTCCTTGCCGAACAGACTGGGGTTCACTGAATGGGTAGAGGAGACCATAAGCAGGGTGTAGCCGTCCGGCGCCGCCTTGGCTGCGGCCAGCGTTCCGATGATGCTGCCGCCGCCAGGGCGGTTGTCGATAATGAAAGGTTGGCCCAAGTTCCTGGCCAGGCCTTCCGCGACGATGCGCGTCAGTATGTCCGCGTTACCCCCCGGTGCCGAGGCGGTGATGATGCGCACGGGCCTGGTCGGATATTTCTGCGCCCGTGCCGAGGTGACGATCGCCGCAAAGGCGAACGCTGAGAAAAGGATGTTCCTGAGGGAAACTACTGGAATGTATTGCTCCATGGGAATGCCTTGCGCCTGACGGCGGTCTTGGTGAATTTCGTGATGTGTTCAGCGCGGGACGGGACCGGCGCTATTCGGGCTTCACTCCGGCTGCCTTGACTATTCCAAGCTCGACTGCTGACCGTTTCGGGTTTATCGCTGCCCTTTTTTGGTAGAGGCCCGTACGCATAGCTCAGACCCATGCAGCCGAGTCCGATTCCAGAGGCCTCTAAGCCAATTGCACCCAGTTTGCGAGTCAACACTACGTCCTTTTTTCAACTATTGATCCGACCCTATGAAGTCATCAGTTAATCCAGTCCGCCACACAGCATTTTCCAGCAAGCGACTGATGAATGAGAGCAAAAGATCAACAACTTGCGTTTCAGATCGCCAGGTGGAAAGACTCAGGGCCATGTCCGAATTGAGTGCCTCGTCCAGTGCCGCTTGTTGAGCCCTGCGTCGTTGTTCGCCTTTTTCCCTGATGTGCCGCGCGAGATCTTAAAAAATTTACGCAGAGCCTGAAATGCCTCGATCTGCGACGGTACGCCGGAAGTTTTTTTGTAGACAGCTGCCTTGGGTTGACGCCGGGCAGCAACTTGATGGCCCATTAGGCTTCCTTCAGACCAGCGGTCCGACGCTGGGCCACAGAATTCGCCAATCGCTACCGCGTAAGAGCAGCCCAGCCCCGCCCCGCTGGCCGGCCTGCTGCGGGCCCTGCAGACAGCCCGCAGAGCCAAGGATGTGATCGTCGGGCCGCTGCGTGTCGTCGGACCGTGCTCCACCTTCATCCCCGTGCTGTGGCCGGTGCTGGACGAGTGCAGCTCGACGACCGCATCGGCAACTGGGTGGAGGACCGCGTGGACGTGGGTTTTCGCATCGGCCGCTCGGTGAAGGAGGGCGTCATCGCGCGTCGACCGTTCACGCTGCAACTCATCATCTGCGCCTCGCCGGAGTACATCGCAAAGCATGGCGCGCCGGACAGCCTGGACGCATTGGGAGCACATCGCTGGAGCGTCTTTCGCCACCCGGCCAACGGCAAGGTGCTGACCTGGTACCTTAAGGTAGGCGACGACTTGGTGCTGCGCGAGATGCCGGGTGCGTGTTGCACCAACGACGAGCAGCTGGAGATAGAAGCCGTGTTCGCTGGCCACGTGATCGGCCTGTTGACCGACGTCACCGCCACGGCGCATGTGACACGACCACCTGGGGGTGTATGTGTATTACGGCGCCGGACCTCGCAGCCCGTGCGTGCAGGCACCTTCATCGACCTGGCCATCGAACGGCTTGCCTGCAATCCGGCGTACTTCCTGACGGCGAAGGAACTAGCGGCGGCGGAGGCCAAGGGGCGTAAGGCGCTCAAGCGGCGCTGAACGCCGCCTTTCATTCGCTCATGTGATAGGTGCGTCTACCCGAAGGGTCCAATTGAGGCGCCGCCATCGCGCTCAGCGGATGGGCCTTGCGCCGGACGGTTTGGTCATCCTCATGTCCGGCCAGACCATGCTGGCCGCATCAACAAATGCCTTGATGAGCGGATCTTCCTTGCGACTCGTCTGGTGTGCGATCGACAGCGCATATTCGACTCTTGCGAGAGGAGAGGCGGCCAGCGTGCCATCGCGCAGGCCCCGCTCCAGGTGCTCCTCACGGAGCAACATCAGCCCCACGCCTGCCTGAAGCATCGCACGCCCCATGGCCGCATTGTCGAAGTAAACCGCAGCATTGAGTGTCAGCCCTCGCCGCTCAAACAGGTTCGCGAGCATGCTGGAATAGGCGGAACTGATGCTTTTCGCCGCAATCCAGGGCATTTGCGCCAGATCGGCCCAGTCGGCTTTCTCCAGACGCTCGCGCCAGGCCGCAGGCCCCGCCACGTGGAAATACACCTTGGTCAGCTCATAAAAAGTGTAGCTGGCGTCCACCGGGCCGCCCAGCATCACACAGATATCGAGTTCGCCACTGCGAAGGCCTTGCCACGCGCCCTCGGATGGCCGGGCGCGAAGGTCAATCGTGACGAGAGGGTGCGCCGTACGCAACTGCGCGATGATCTCGCCTATCCGGCTGTCCGGCTCTGGGCTGGTGCCCACGATGAGCGAACCTTCTATCTTCCCGCGCATTTCCCGCGCGGAAGAGCTGAACTGAGCTGCCTCGCTCAACAGCCGCTTGGCCTGGGACAGAAGGATCTGGCCCGGTTTGGTCAGTTCCAGGCTGCGATTGGTGCGAATGAAGAGCTGGGTGTCCAGGCTTGATTCGACGGCGCGCACATGTGCGCTCGCCGCTGACTGGCTGATGTGGAGCCTTTCTGCCGCGCGGGTCAGGTGCTGCTCTTCCGCCACCGCCACGAATGTCCGCAATTGCACGAGATCGATTAGCATGCCTTGTCTCCTTGTTCCGCGCCTTGGTGTCGGAATGCTCCATGTTACCGCTGTGCGCGGCTTTGGCTGCTTTTGGCGGCAGGGATCCGTGCAATCCTGTCAAATCATCGCGCGTAGAGGCCATGCAGGTGGAGCGTGCGACGTGCGCGCTTGAGGTGCGGGATGTCGAACATCTTGCCGTCGATGCCCACGGTGCCAACGCCCTCGGCCTTGTTGAAAGCCGCGACGATCTGGCGCGCCATTTCAACTTCTTCAGCAGAAGGCGCGAACGATTCATTGATGGGCGCGACCTGGTCAGGATGGATGGCGGCGCGCCCGGTAAAGCCTTCCTGCGCTGCCGCGCGGGAAGTGGCACGAAGACCTTCCGTGTCGCGGTAGTCGATGTGAACGGTCTCAATAGCCTGCACGCCCGCGGCCTTCGCCGCCAGCAATACCGCCGAACGGGTCCAGCGGTAGGTGAGTGCCCATTGGCCGGTGCTGTCCACGTTGGTGGATGCCCCAATGACGGCGCTCAGGTCTTCAGCTCCCCAGTTCAGCGCGACAAGGCGCGGCAACTTTGCCTTGGCGAATTCAGCGAGGCGCAACACGGCGGCAGGGGTCTCAGTCGCCACCGCGCAAATCTTTGTCTGCCCGGACGTAACGCAGTCGCGCACTTCCAGAGCGTCCAGGATGTGGCTGAGGCGCTCCACGTCCTCGGGCCCGTCGATCTTGGGCAAAACGATGCCATCCGGGCCGCCGCCCATCACGGCGGCGAGATCCACCAGCGCCGAGTCGTCGAACGCGTTGATGCGCACCCACAGCTGCACGCTGCGCTCGCCAATCGGCCTTTGATCCAGGAACTCCCGCACGCTCCTGCGGGCCGCGGGCCGGTTGTTGGGAGCGACGGAGTCCTCCAGATCGAGCACTACGGCATCAGCGCCGCAGGCATCGACCTTGCCGAGCTTCTTGTCGTTGTCCCCGGGGACGTAGAGCATGGAACGGATGTACATATGGATTTCTCTTAATATGATTTCGGCAGGTCCAGGACCTTCTCGCCGATGAAGTTGAGGATCATCTGGTCGGTGATGGGGCCGATGCGGCAGACCAACACCTCGCGCAGCAGGCGCTCGACGACAAACTCCTTTGCATACCCCATGCCGCCCATCGTCAGGACAGCTCGCTGGCACGCCTGGTAGCCGGCGCGGGAGCCGAGCAGCTTGGCGCTGTTTGCTTCGGCTCCGCAGGGCAGGCCGGCGTCGTACAGGTCGGCGGCGCGCTCCACCATCAGAAGCGCGGCCTCGAGTTCGATCCAGCTTTCCGCCAGGGGGTGCTGGATGCCCTGGTTCTTGCCAATGGGGCGGCCGAATACGACACGCTCGCGGGCGTAGCGGGCAGCGCGTTTGAGCGCGTCCTGCCCAATGCCGATGGCCTCCGCAGCGACCAGCACGCGTTCGGGATTGAGGCCGTCGAGCAGGTAGTGGAAGCCCTTGCCTTCTTCGCCGATGCGGTGCGCTTCGGGAATGAAGTAGTCGTCGATGAAGAGCGCGTTGGAGTCGACCGCTGCCCGGCCGTGCTTGGGGATGCGCCGCACTTCGATCTTCGTGCGGTCAAGGTCCGTGTAGAAGAGGGTCATGCCCTCCGTGGACTTGCCCTTGCCTTTTTCGGGCTTGGGTGACGTGCGCGCGAGCAGGAGAATCTTGTGGGCGACCTGGGCCGTGGAGATCCACATCTTGCGGCCGGTGACGCTGTAGCCGCCTTCCACCTTCTTCGCGAAGGTCTTGATGCTGGTCGTGTCCAGGCCTGCGTCGGGCTCCGTCACGCCGAAGCAGACCTGGTCCTTGCCGGCCAGCAGGCGCGGAATCCACTCGTCCTTCTGCGCCTTGGTGCCGTGGACCAGCACCGGGTGCGGGCCGAACATGTTCAGGTGAACTGAGGAACAGGCGGCCATGCCGCCGCCGTTGGCGGCAACAGTGTGCATAACAAGCGCAGCTTCCTTGATGGCGAGACCGGCGCCGCCATATTCCTCTGGTATTGTCACGCCGAGCCAGCCGTCGTCAGCCATGGCGCGATGGAATTCTGTCGGGAAGCGCTCATGCTCTTCGCATTGCGCCCAGTACTCGTCGTCAAAACGGCGGCAGACCGCGGCGACGCCGTCGACGATGGCGCGCTGCTCTCCGGTGAGATTGAACATAGTTGATTTCCTCGATGGTTTCGAAGGAATGTATGCCATGTGTCAATCGTTAGCCAACGCGATTTTGCGATGCCGGTGTGCACGTTTCCTAATGAAAGCTCGTGTGCGGGATTGCTGATGACGGGCAGTTGAAGATCGAGGCGCCAAATGGTTGACGTTTGAACTGCGGGCGTCTAACCTCCCTCTCATCAACATAAAGGACCTCGCGAAATGAAGAACCGCCGTTGGCTTCTAGCCACGTACCCGAAGCACGAAGCCGACGCAAACACCTGGGTGATCGGGGAGTGCGACGTTCCAAAGCCAGGCCCCGGGCAGATCCTGGTGCGCACGCGCTGGCTGTCGGTCGATCCTTACATGCGTGGCCGCCTGAACGCGGGTGCCATGAAAGTAGGCGACCTCATGCAGGGCGGGGGCGTCGGCGAGGTACTTGAGTCCAATCACGCCGGCTGGCGTGCCGGCGACGTCGCCGAAGGGCTTGAAGTGGGCTGGCAGGAATATGCCGTGCTGACGCCGGATCTTCCCGGGCCTGCCAGGTTGAATAAGGTCGATACCGCCATCGCGCCCATGCAATCGGGATTGTCGTGGCTCGGCATGCCTGGCCTGACCGCGTACTTCGCCATGCTTGAACTGGCACGGCCTCAGCCAGGCGATGCCGTGGTGGTTTCGGCCGCCGCGGGTGCAGTGGGCCAGATCGCCGGACAGATTGCAAAGCTGGCCGGCGCGCGCGTAGTCGGCATCGCGGGCTCGGACGCCAAGCTCGACTGGTGCCGGGCGATCGGCTTTGACGAGGTGATCAACTACCGCGCTGAAACCGACCTGGCCGCAGCCGTGGCACGAAGCTGCCCGCAAGGTGTCAATGTCTTCTTCGACGGCACAGGCGGCGCGGTGCACGACGCCGTGCTGGCGAATCTCGGACTGCACGCCAGGGTGGCCGTCGTTGGCAAGATAGCCGTGGCCAACAAGCTTGCCGGCGAAGACGTCGGCCTGCGCGCCAGCTCCAAACTCATCGCCACTCGCGCGACCTTGCAAGGCTTCGTGGTCTACGACTGGTGGCACCGGCGCGACGAGGCACTGCGCCGCCTGGCCGTCTGGCACAAGGCCGGCTCGCTGAAGTTCCGCGAGGACGTCGCGAAGGGCTTCGAGAACGTTCCGCATGCTTACGTGCGGATGATGCGCGGCGAGAACCTCGGCAAGCAGCTTGTCGAATTCTGAACATTGGAGCTCACCATGCCCCTGAACTTCTCCGTAGGCGACATGACGGTTCACCGTATCGTTGAGCTTGATGCGCCTTTCCTGCCCGCCCGCGAGATGCTGTCTGCGCTCACCCCTGAGCTGCTGGACGAGAACCGGCACTGGCTGCAGCCGCACTCGCTGGACGAGAACGATGTGTTCAAGCTGTGCTACCAGGCCTACGTCGTGCGAACACCTCATCACAACATCCTGGTCGATACCTGCCTGGGAAACCACAAATCGCGCTCCCGGCCCGAATGGCACATGAAGACCGACGACACGTACATGCGTGCGCTGGCAGCGGCCGGGTTGCGCCTGGAGGACATCGACTACGTGATGTGCACGCACTTGCACGGTGACCACGTCGGCTGGAATACACAGAACGTCAACGGCGAATGGGTGCCCACGTTTCCGAAGGCGCGCTATGTCTTCAGCCAGCGGGAGATCGCGTCCACGCAGGCACTGGACGCGACGTCACCCAACGCGGCGTACCAGGACAGCGTGCTGCCCGTGATCCGCAAGGGCCGTGCGGAGCTGGTCGGGGACGACTACGCGTTGGGCGATCACGTGCGGCTGCTGCCAACGCCCGGCCACACCGTCGGCCATGTGTCCTTCTGCTTCGGCAAGAAGCAGGACGAACTCGTCATGACGGGTGACCTGATCCACGTGCCACTGCAGATGCGCTACCCGGAACTGAATTTTGCGCGAGACAAGGACCCCCAGCTGGCGGCCTTGACGCGTCGCGGCTTCCTGGAGCGCTACTGCGATACAGCCACGCTGTGTTGCACGGCTCATTTCCCGTCACCGTCCGTCGGCCGCATCAGCCGCTGGGGCGACGGCTACCGGCTCAACTACGCCGACTGATTTTATTGAAAGAGGAAAAATGCGCGCTTATGCGGTGAATTGTTTTTGCGAGCCTCTCGTGGCAGTGGAGAGTACCGATCCTCAGCCCAGGGGTACCGAAGTGGTGGTCGAGGTTACGCGTTGCGGCGTCTGCCACACTGACCTGCACATCCAGGATGGCTACTACGACCTTGGCGGCGGCAAGCGGTTCAATCTGGAGGACAGGGGGATCAAGCCGCCCGTCGTGATGGGTCACGAGGTGCTCGGCCGCCTAGCGGCGAAGGGCCCGGACGCGCCCATCGCCGACGCGGACATTGGCAAGACGTATCTTGTCTATCCCTGGCTCGGATGCGGCCAGTGCGAAGCGTGCCGGCGCGACGAGGAAAACCTCTGCGCCAAACCTGCTTCCATCGGCGTGTTCCGCCCGGGCGGCTATGCCGACAAGTGCCTCGTGCCGCATCCGAAGTACCTGGTTGACGTCACGGGGATTGACCCGACCATCGCCGCCACGTACGCATGTTCCGGCATCACGGCTTACAGCGCGCTGCGAAAGCTCCACATTGATGGGGAAAAAGACCTGTTGCTGCTGATGGGTTTCGGCGGCGTGGGCATGAGCGGCTTGCAGGTCGCTCAGGGGCTGGGCTTCTGCAAGATCGCCGTGGCCGAAATCGATCCCGCCAAGCGTGAACTGGCGCTGCGCAGCGGAGCGACGCTGGCGATTGACCCGCGCGACGAGGGGGCTGCCGGCCTGCTGGCTCAGGCTGGCGGTGTAGCCGCAGCCGTGGACTTCGTGGGCGCGAAGGCAACGGCCGAATTCGCCATCGCCGCGCTGAAGAAGGGTGGCGCCTACGTCGCGGTGGGGCTGTTTGGCGGCGACCTGACGATATCGCTTCCGCCGTTGGTGCAGCGCGCCATCACGATTCGCGGCTCCTATGTCGGCAACCTCAAGGAGCTCAAGGAACTGATCGCGCTGGTGAAGGCCGGAAAGATCCAGCCGCTGCCGGTGGAGACCCTCGAATTCGCCGCCGTCAACGACGCGCTCGCGCGCCTGCGCGCCGGCAAGGTGCAGGGCCGCCTCGTGCTGGCCCGCTGAACCCAAGAGAAGGAAATATCCATGACAACATCGATCCGCGTTCCGCTGGTGGAACTCGGCACGCAGCCCGAGCTCGCCGAGCTCGAGGCCTCGATCCGCGCGGAGCGCGGCGGCGAGATTGCGGTGCTCTACCAGGTCCTGCTGAACAGCCCCTCCATCGCCTCCGGCTGGGAGAAGATGCTTACCGCGGTGCGCAACCGTACGACGATCCCGGCCAACTTGCGCGAGTTGGTGATCCTGCGCGTGGCCGTTCTCAACCGCGCTTCTTTCGAATTCGACGCCCACGCGCCGCACGCGCGCAAGGCTGGCGTGTCCGACGGCAAGATCGAAGCTGTGCGCGGATGGCCGCAAGGCCGGGAAATCTACAACGACGACGAGCGGCTGGTCCTTGAGCTCACCGACGCAATGACGCGCGACGTGGACGTGCCCGAGGCGCTCATGGAACGCGTGCGCCGGCGTTTCGACGCGCGCGGCGTGGTAGAGGTCGTGGCGACGGTTGCAGCCTATAACATGGTGTCGCGCTTCCTCGTGGCACTGAACATCACGCACTGATGACTTACCCCTGTACTCAACTCTTCATTCATGGCGAATGGCGCGACGCGGCGGATGGGCGCAACCTCGCCGTCCTGAATCCGGCAACCGGTGCCGAAATTGGCCGAGTAGCCCACGCCGGTCTGGCGGACCTCGATCGCGCGGCCGAGTCAGCCCTTAAAGGCTTCGAGACCTGGCGCGACACGACGCCCGCAGAGCGCAGCAAAGTGATGCGCAAGGCGGCGGCGCTGGTTCGCGAGCGCGCAGGAGTCATCGCCCCACTGCTCACACAGGAGCAGGGCAAGCCACTGGCCGAGGCGAGAGCCGAGACACTGGCTGCAGCGGACATCATCGAATGGTTCGCGGAAGAGGGCCTCCGTGTCTACGGGCGCCTCGTGCCTTCGCGGACGAACCCCGCCATTCGCCAGATGGTCGTCAAAGACCCCGTAGGGCCGGTAGCGGCATTCACGCCGTGGAACTTTCCGATCAATCAGGTGGTGCGTAAGGTAGCGGCTGCGCTGAGTGCCGGCTGCTCGATGATCGTGAAGGCCCCCGAGGAAACGCCGGCCTCACCCGCCGCGCTGGTCCGCGCATTCCAGGATGCTGGACTGGCGCCCGGTGTGCTGAACCTGGTTTACGGCAATCCGGCGGAGGTTTCCAGCCACCTTATTGCCCATCCCGCGATTCGCAAAATCACCTTCACCGGCTCCACGCCCGTCGGCAAGCAACTGGCCGCGCTCGCCGGCCAGCACATGAAGCGCGTGTCAATGGAGCTCGGAGGGCACGCGCCGGTGATCGTCTGCGAAGACGCTGACATTGCCCTCGCAGTGAGTACCACCGGTGCGGCGAAGTTCCGCAACGCGGGCCAGGTATGCATCTCTCCCACGCGCTTCCTCGTGCACGAGAGTGTCGAGGCCGAGTTCACGAAGGCGCTCACCGCGCATGCGGAATCGCTCAAGGTGGGAAACGGCCTGGCGCAGGAGAGTCAAATGGGGCCCCTGGCTAATGCGCGCCGCATCATCGCAATGGCGGAATTCACGCGCGATGCCGTGGAAAAAGGCGCCAGGTTGCTTCACGGCGGTGGCCGCATCGGCGAAGAGGGATATTTCTGGCAGCCGACCGTCCTGACCGGCGTATCCCTGTCCGCGCGCATTTTTAACGATGAGCCCTTTGGACCGATCGCAGCGGTTCGCAGCTTTCGTACCACCGAAGAAGCAATCCGCGAGGCCAATCGCTTGAATTTCGGTCTGGCTGGGTACGCGTTCACTCGCTCGCTGAAGAACGCTGACGAGATCGCGCGGCGAGTGGAGGTTGGTATGCTCTGGATCAACATGTCGGCTCAGCCATCCGCAGAGATGCCGTTCGGGGGGGTGAAGGATTCTGGCTACGGGTCGGAAGGCGGATCCGAGGCGCTTGAGTGCTACTTGAACGTACGTTCAATCGCCGTGATGAACGCGTAGCGGGGCGCTCGTGCCTCAGCCCTCGCTACGCGGCGGCCGGCGAAATGCAGGCCAGAAGCGCATCACAAGCTCGCGCTCCACGCCGTAGGCGTAACAACTGTCGATCTTCAATGGCCGCCCCGTCGCGTCGACTCGTTCAACACGCGCTTTGCCAAGGAAACTGAGAGATTGAAACGCTGTGGTCGCCAACGGCGCGAGAAGCTCCATAAGGTGAATGCAGCTACGTGCACCCGAGAGCCTGTTGCGTACTTCCTTGTGCCATCCGCTTGTCATTCGCACGCCGACGAGAGATTGGAGGGCCCGGCCGCCTTCTGGGCATAAGCCGTAAGGGGCCGACTCGGTGAATGTCTCGATTGCATGCACTGTCATCTCGACGTCGAAGACGATGCGAACGCCCATGTCGTGCAAGGGTTCGTTTGCTGGAAAGACACGATCGCCATTCCACGGTACGAACTCGACCGGTTTGCGGTCAGTGACTCGGCCCTCTACTTCGAAGTGGCCGTCGCTTCGCCGCCAACCGCGCATGTCGATGCGGCGGAAGTGAAGTTCCTCGCGTGGACTTGACCCGCTTTCGTGGACACCTATCCTGTAATGACGGAGGTGTTCATCATGCATAGATTTAGAACTCCCTACGCGGCGGAAATCCGCCGAAAAATGATTGACCTGGTGCATGCCGGGCGCAGCCCGGAAGAGCTCGCCAAGGAATTTGAGCCGACTGCGCAGACGATATACAACTGGGTGGCGCAAGCCGACCGCGATGCCGGCGAACGGCAAGATGGACTGACCAGCGCCGAACGCGAGGAATTCTCTCGGTTGAAACGCGAGAATCGCCAGCTCAAGATGGAGCGGGAGATACTGGCAAAAGCCGCGGCCTGGTTTGCGCGGGAGACCGAAACGCTGCCCGACAAGGGTACGCATTCGTGAAGGCGAATCAGGCCATGTATCCGATTCATACGATGTGTCGGCTGCTGGAGGTCTCCGCCAGTGGTTACTATGCATGGCTGGAGCGGTCGCCTTCGATACGCAGCCGTTCCGACACCACATTGCTGGCGCGGATACGGCAAATCCACGCGTATTCGAAAGGCACCTACGGCATGCCGCGCATCCAGGCTGAATTGGCGAGGCAAGGCATCCATGTCGGCGGCAAGCGGGTGGCTCGCCTGATGCAGGAAGCAGGTCTGCGCGGCGTCAGCCGCCGTCGTTGGATTATCACCACGCAGCGTCAGGAGCGCGTTCGTCCGGCGCCGGATTTGGTGCAACGCCATTTCCATTCGGACCAACCGAACCGGCTGTGGGTGGCGGACACGACCTATATTCCGACCGTTGCCGGCTTCCTGTATCTGGCCGTGGTGCTCGATGTGTTCAGCCGGCGCATCGTGGGTTGGAGCATGGCAGCCTATCTGCGCACCGAGCTGATGTTGGCTGCCCTGGACATGGCTTTGCTGCAACGACGGCCGCGCATGGTCATTCACCATTCTGACCAAGGCTGCCAGTACACTTCGCTGGCATTCGGTCAACGCTGCAGCAAGATGGGTGTGCGTCCGTCGATGGGCACGGTTGGCGACTGCTTCGACAACGCCATGTGCTAAAGTTTCTTCGCCACGCTGGAATGTGAACTGTTGGCGCGCCATCGCTTTCAAACGAGAGAGGAAGCGCAAACTGCTGTCTTTGAATTCATCGAAGGGTGGTACAACACCAGTAGATTGCATTCGAGCATTGGTTATCTTTCGCCAAACGAGTTTGAAAGGAAACATCGTCTCTCGCAACACAGGTTACCCACCGCGCCGCCGCCTCCAGCCTCAGAAGGGGCTGGCCGCGGCCCCGTGGATAACCCTGCGCAACATTGATGAGGAGATTGCCTATGGAATTCAAACGCTAAACTGTCCACCAAAGCGGGTCACCCCCAGCGGCTGACATTGGCTACAGCGTCAGCTGACTCGCGGCGCGCGGTATCGGGGACGTCGTCGATGGCCTCTGGCCTGGCGACTCCTGGGGTGCTCATAGTCATGTTGTGTCCTTATTACGATGATCACGGCAACTTTAAGCGGGAATTCCTGGCAGGTCCATGTGGATATTTGGCGTACGAGGTTCGCAAAATCCGATTCCGAATTGCACCGCGAGCCTGGTACATGGTCGGACTTCTGATCAGCGCGAGGCTTGCGACGCTGCGAAGAGCCTTTTGAGTGGGCTGCGTTCGCAAAACGCGTACTCCGAGTCCCAAAAACAACCATGGACAGTCTGAGGTGCCGATGCCTACACTGCTCTCGTCGGTGTCATGAATCGCGGCAATGCAATTCCGCACCGATCATGTCGCATGAAAGCGACTAGGCAAGAAAGCCATCCGAATCATCTTCTGAACAATGAGATCTTCCGTGAAAAAAGCATTACTCGTTGCCATCTTCAGCCTTGTCCTCGCAGCCACTGCACAAGTCAACGGACAAACGTATCCCGCACGTCCAATCACGCTTCTCGTTCCATTCCCGGCCGGAACGACGACGGACAACGTTGCGCGGAAGCTTGCAGAGTTCATGCGGGTTAAAATGAACGCCAGCGTGGTCGTCGAGAACAAAGCCGGGGCTGACGGGAACCTTGGAACGCAACAGTTCCTGCGCGCTCCTGCGGATGGGTACTCGGTACTCATCACCGGAAACTCGGTGCACGGTGCCAATGCAAACCTCTACAAGGAGTTGCCCTTCGACCCGATCAACGACTTTGAAATGATCGGCGGCGTCATGATCATTCCCATGGTCTTGACGGTGAGGCCCGATTTCCCCGCGAGTAACGTGCCGGAGTTTGTGGCTGAGGCCAAGAGGCGCCCGAAGCGCATGTTCTTCGCTACCGGCAATAACTCGATGCGCGGTGCGTCGGAGCTGTTCAAGGCCCGCTTCGGCATCCCCGCGGACCACGTGCCTTATAAAGGCTCCCCGCAGGTCGTCGTAGACCTCATCGCCGGGCAATTCGACTTCGCGTTCATTGATGCCAACACCGTGGGCCCGTTCATCAGGGACGGGCGACTGAAGGGGCTCGCGGTCACAAGCGCCAGGCGCCTCCCAAGCATGCCAACCCTGCCCACTGTTGGAGAAAGCCTTCCTGGTTTTGAATTCGGCGCCTGGGTCGGTGTGGTCGTGCGCAAGAACACGCCGCCGGACGTCGTCAATAAGCTCAGCACGCTGGTTCATGAATTCTCCGAGGATCCCGCGACCGTCGGTTATCTGACTTCGATCCGTTCAGCCCCCATGCCCATGAACCCCGGGCAACTCAAGAGCTTCGTTGAAGCGGAGGCCAAGAGGTGGGCCGAAATCGTGAGCGAAGCCAAGATCGAGAAGAAATAATAGGCGACAAACCATGAATGAACCACTACTGGAAGGCTTGCGTGTCCTCGATTTTTCGCGGGTACTGGCGGGTCCGCTGTGCACCCAATACCTAGCGGATCTGGGCGCGGATGTGTTGAAAGTCGAATCCGTCGACCACGGCGATGACATGCGCGGCTGGCCGCCGTTCATGCAGACTCCCGATGGCGAGCGCTCCACGGCCACTTCCTACCTGGCCTGGAACCGCAACAAGCGGGACATCGCACTCGACCTGAAATCGCCGGCATCCAAGGAAATCGTGACCCAGCTGATCCGCCGCGCCGACGTCGTGATCACCAGTTTCGGTCCGGGCGCCGCCGCCCGGCTTGGCCTCGATGCGAAGAGTGTGCAGGCGATCGACCCGCGCGTCATCCACTGCAGCATCTCGGGTTATGGCACGGTCGGACCGATGCGCAAGGGCAAGGGTTACGACATGATCCTGCAGGCGTTCTGCGGGATGATGAGTGTGACCGGCGAGGAAGGCGGGGGCCCCGTGCGTACCCCCTTCTCGCCGATCGACCAGGGCACCGGCATGCATGCGCTGTCCGGTATCCTGGCTGCATTGCACGCCCGGCACAAGACCGGCAAGGGCGCGTCCATCGAGGTTTCCCTGTTCGACACGGGCACGGCATTTCTCGCGACCATGCTCCAGAACTACTGGGAGCGGGGCACGGAAACTGAACGACAAGGGGTAGGCCATGAGTCCCTCTGCCCCTACGAAGCCTTCCAGACCGCGGACCGGCCCATCATCCTGGGCGTGGCGAACGACAAGATGTGGCGCAGCTTCTGCGGGATGGCGGGGCTAGAGGAATACGCCGATGACCCCAGGTTCGTGACCAGCGGCAAGCGTGTCAGCAACCGGCACGAGTGCGTCTCCATCGTGCAGGCCGCGCTCCTCAGGCAAAAGCGTGATTACTGGATAGAGCACCTCGAAGCGGCGGGAATTCCCTGCTCACCGCTGCACAAGCTGGGTGAACTCTCCGCGCACCCGCATACCAGGGAGTCCGGCATGCTGTTTGACTATGAACATCCCACATTCGGCCAGCTGAACGCAATCGCTTTGCCCATACGTGTCAACGGTGAGCGTGCGACCGTGCGGCGGCATGCGCCGATGCGGGGGGAGCATACGTTGGAAGTCCTTGAGGAACTTGAATACGGCGCCGACCAGATCAAGGCGCTTCTGGAAAAAGGCGTAGCCCGTACTTCGGCGGATTGACCCGGTATGCCGGGATTTTTAACCTTCTTCACATCGGATTGAACATGCAGCAACAGACTTCCACGGACCTCGTGACGGAACGCAAGGGTTCCGCGCTATGGATCACGATCAACCGGCCGGAGCGCCGCAATGCCCTGAATGCCAACGTCTTCAACGGCCTGATCCAGGCGTTCGCCTCCGCCGAGGCGGACCAGGACATCCGGGTCATCGTCCTGACAGGGGCGGGAGACAAGGCCTTCTGCGCTGGAGGCGACCTCAAGCCGGAAACCGGCGTTTTCACGTTCAACCCGGCGGAACCGACGACGGTACCGGTCAACATGAGCAGGGCGGCTGTCAGCTGCCGCCTGCCCATCATCGGACGCATCAACGGGCATTGCATGGCGGGGGGGGTCGGCCTGCTGGCAGTGTGCGATATCGCGATCGGCGTCGACACGGCGAAGTTCGCTTTGTCGGAGGTCAAGCTCGGCCTCTTCCCGATGCAGATTCTCCCGCTCTTGCAGCAAGTGATGCCGCGCCGGGCGTTGGTGGAAATGTGCCTGACGGGCGAGCCGGTGGATGCTCATACCGCCCGCGAGTACGGCCTGCTGACGCATGTGGTGCCCGCCGATCAGCTCGACGCCCGTGTCGACGCCTTGGTCAAGAGCATCACTTACGCCTCACCGGTTGCGATCCGGCGCGGAAAAAGTGCCTTGAAGGCCACGGCATCGATGTCGCTGGACGAGGCATTCTCCTTTGCTGAAGGCCAGATCCTTGCGATATCGCTGACTGAGGATGTCAAGGAGGGCAGGGCTGCTTTCAACGAACGTCGCGCGCCTGTCTGGCCGGGGCGTTGACATTGCGAGCTTCGATGCCAAAGACCATTCCACTTTCCCAACTGCGCTTCGCGGACTACCTGCGTCCCCGCGAGGTGATCGGCTGGCCCCAAGGTCCGGGTGAGCCACTGGCCCTGACCGAGTTGCTGGTGGCCCAGCGCGCGGAACTTGACGCTCCGGGATTGTTTTTCGGCCAGTCGCAGTCGGAAACGCTTCGTGCCGAGATCGCGGACCATTTCTCGTTTCGCGCCATCAACGGCGCGGGCACCAGCAGGCGTGTCTCCGCGCTGGCGGACATTATTCCCTGCCACATGAGTTCGATTCCGGGCCTGCTGCGCAGCGGGACAATTCGCGTCGATGTCGTGCTGGTTCAGGTCAAGCCCCTGCCGGACGGCGGGTTCACGCTGGGTGTGATCTCCGATTTCACCGGGGCCATGATCAGCCAAGCCCGCTTCGTCATCGGCGTTCTCAATCCTTCACTCCCGGCCCTTGGCGGCGATGCCCGGGTGGAAAGCGCCGATATCGACCTCCTGGTGGAGGGCGACGACCGCATCATCGAGAGTCCGGAGCTGGACCCCTCGGCAGTGGAGCGCGAGGTGGCGCGGCACGTGACGGCGCTCATCCCCAATCGCGCCACGGTGCAGTTTGGCCTGGGCTCGCTGCCGGCGGCTGTTGCCCAGGCGCTCGGTGAACATCGCGAGCTTGGAGTGCATTCCGGCGCCATCTCCGACTCACTGGTCGAACTTGTGGAGCGCGGCGTTGTCACCAACGCCCACAAGGGGCGCGACGCCGGGCGCACGGTAACGGGATGTTTGTACGGCACGCGGCGCCTGCGGGACTTCGCGGCTGCGTCCGGCCTGATCGACATGCGCAGTGCTGACTACACGCACAGCCTGGCGGTGACGGCCACCATCTCGCAATTCCATACGATCAATTCGGCGATCGAGATCGACTTGTCCGGGCAGGTCAACGCCGAGGTAGCAGGAGGTCGCTACCTCGGCGCAGTCACCGGCCAGGTCGACTACGTGCGCGCCGGCATGGCATCGCCGGGCGGCCGGTCCATCATGGCCATCGCGTCCACAACGCCGGACGGCAAACACTCGCGCATCGTCGCTTCGCTCGACGGACGTCCGGTGACGACCCCGCGCAGTGATATGGATGTCATCGTCACCGAGTACGGCGCGGCCCATCTCCGCGGCTGCCCCTTGCGCGAACGGGCCCGGCGCCTGATCGAGATCGCCCATCCAGACCACCGCGAGTCGCTGCTGCGCGCCACGCACGAGAACCGCGGCTAGGGCGAATCTTTTCGCTTCCTTGCCGCTTGGCCTTTCACACGTTTACAACCAGGGAATTCCATGAAGGACTTCAAACACATCGCTGCCGGGCTCCGTCTCTTCTGTGGAAGCGACAGCCTTAATTCGCTCCCACAAGAGCTGGACAGGCTGAAAAGCCAGAGAGCCGTCGTCTTTTGCGGCTCCACCGTTGCCAGGAGCCCCGAGTTGCTTGGCGCCGTGCGTGAGGTCCTGGGAGACCGTTGCGTCGCAGTGTTCGACAAGGTGCGGCCCCACAGCCCCGTCGAGTCCGTCCAGGATGGGGCCAACGTGCTGCACGAATCCAGGGCCGATGCAGTGATTGCCATCGGTGGGGGTTCGGCCATTGTCACTGCGCGAGCAGCGAGCATTCTTCGTGCCGAAGGAGGCGACGTTCGCAAACTGTGCGCGTACCGCGGAGATGACGGCAAGTTCATCAGCCCGAAGCTGATGGCGCCGAAGCTGCCTCAGTTGGTCATTCCGACGACCCCCACGACCGCAATGATCAAGTCAGGCAGCGGGATCCTCGATGCGGTGCAAGGGCGCCTGACAATGTTTGATCCGAAGACTCGCGCCCAAGCCATCTTTATTCATCCGCATTTCGCTCTTTCGGCGCCCCGTCAGCTCTCACTGACCGCCAGCCTGAACACCCTGGGGATGGCGGTCGAGGGTATCGAAACATCCAGCAACCCACTGGCCGATGGAATCCTGATGTATTCGCTCCGCTTGTTGGCCCGCAATCTGCCGGCGCTGATGGAGCAGGAGTCGAACGGCGATGTTCGTTGCAACCTGATGCTGGCTGCCATCGTTTGCGGGCAGGGGACCGACCACGCGTCGGGGGGCATCTGCTCCGTCCTCGGACATGCTATTGGAGCAAGGCATCACATCGAGAACGGAATGGCCAACGGCATCCTGTTGCCGCACACGATGCGATTCAATGCGTCTGTCACGCACGAGCGTCTGGACAATGTGGCGGATGCGCTTGGCAGTCATGGTGCCGGTGACCGTGTCGAGGCGGCCATCCAGGCCGTCAGGGATCTCGTTGCATCCGTTCCTGTGCCCAGCCGGTTGCGTGATGTTGGCGTTCCCCACGAGGCTCTGCGGGGCCTGGCCCAGGCCGCACTCGGCGACTGGTTTGTGCAGACCAATCCGCGGCCCATCGCGGGTGAAGAATCGCTGATGGAAGTCCTTGAGGCGGCCTGGTAGGCGATCCGCATCCTTACCAGATCGAAGACTTTTTTCAGCAGCACAGGAAAGGCATGGTCATGAAAATACTTGTCGCGGTCAAACGCGTAGTCGATTACAACGTGAAGGTCCGGGTCAAGTCGGACAACACCGGCGTTGACGTTGCCAACGTGAAGATGTCCATGAACCCCTTTGACGAGATCGCGGTGGAAGAAGCCGTGCGCCTCAAGGAAAAAGGCGTCGCCACCGAAATCATCGCCGTCTCCTGCGGCCCCGCGCAGTGCACCGAGGCCCTGCGCACCGCCATGGCCATCGGCGCGGACCGCGCCATCCTGGTGGAAACCAGCGAAGAGCTGCAGCCCCTGGCCGTGGCCAAGCTGCTCAAAGCCCTGATGGACAAGGAGCAACCCGGCCTCGTGATCCTGGGCAAGCAGGCCATCGACGACGACTGCAACCAGACCGGCCAGATGCTGGCCGCGCTCGCTGATCTGCCGCAAGCCACCTTCGCCTCCAAGGTGGAAGTGCAAGCTGGATCCGACGCAGGCGTCGGGGGCAAAGCCAGCGTCACCCGCGAAGTGGACAGCGGCCAGGAGACCCTCTCCATCAGTCTGCCCGCCATCATCACCACCGACCTGCGCCTGAATGAGCCGCGCTACGTGACCCTGCCCAATATCATGAAGGCCAAGAAAAAGCAGCTGGACACCTTCAAGCCCGAGGACCTGGGCGTTGACGTCAAGCCGCGCATCAAGACGCTGAAAGTGATGGAGCCGTCCAAGCGCAGCGCCGGCATCAAGGTGCCCGACGTCGCAACCCTGGTGGCCAAACTCAAGAATGAAGCGAAGGTAATCTGATGACATCCCTGGTAATTGCCGAACACGACAACGCGTCCATCAGGGGCGCAACTCTCAACACTGTGACCGCGGCCGCCCAGTGCGGCGGCGACGTGCATGTGCTGGTGGCCGGCCACAACGCCGCCGAAGCGGCCAAGGCCGCCGCGCAGATCGCCGGCGTGGCCAAGATCATCCACGTGGAAGGCGAGCACTTCGCCCACGGCCTGGCCGAGAACATGGCGGCCCAGGTGCTGGCTATCGCAGCGAACTACAGCCACATCCTGTTCCCGGCCACGGCCAGCGGCAAGAACATCGCTCCGCGCGTGGCGGCCAAGCTGGACGTAGCCCAGATCAGCGACATCAGCAAGGTCGACAGCCCCGACACCTTCGAGCGCGCCATCTACGCCGGCAACGCCATTGCCACGGTCCAGAGTCAGGACGCGACTAAGGTCATCACGGTCCGCACCACGGGCTTCGACCCTGCAGCGGCCACCGGTGGCTCGGCCGCGGTGGAAACCGCGGGCGGCGTGGCTGACAGCGGCAAGTCCATCTTTATGGGCAGCGAGATCGCCAAGAGCGACCGGCCCGAGCTCACCGCTGCCAAGATCATCGTGTCTGGCGGCCGGGCTCTGGGCAGCTCCGAGAAGTTCAACGAAGTGCTGACGCCCCTGGCCGACAAGCTGGGCGCAGCGCTGGGCGCTAGCCGCGCCGCGGTCGATGCCGGGTATGCGCCCAACGACTGGCAGGTCGGCCAGACCGGCAAGATCGTCGCGCCCCAGCTGTACATCGCCGCCGGCATCTCCGGCGCCATCCAGCACCTGGCCGGCATGAAGGACTCCAAGGTGATCGTGGCGATCAACAAGGACGAGGAAGCGCCGATCTTCTCGGTGGCCGACTACGGGTTGGTGGCGGATCTGTTCACCGCTGTGCCGGAGCTGGTCGAGGCAGTGTGAAAAATGGACCCGATCATCAAAGCACAACTCGCAGCTACCGGGAATTTACGCATTGCCGGCAACCTCGGCAACTTCCTCCTCGCGAACAAGGATTCAGCGGGTAGTGCTTTGCGAGGCATCGTGCCGGACCTAGCCTAGGAACTCGTCCGCCGTCTGGGCCTGCAGGTCGAACTGATCACTGTTGCCGGCGCCGGCGAGACCGCGGAAGGCGCGCAGGGGCGCGCTTGGGACGTTGCTTTCATTGCCGCCGAACCGCAACGCGCCGAACAGGTCCTCGATCGCAAAGATATTGATCAAGTTGCCCTCAGGTCCGCTCACGCGGTCCGCTGGGCGCGGACTTGGACGCCGGCCCCGCTTTCTTCAAATTTTAGTTCTGGTTCCAACAAGAAGGTCCGTTAGGCCTGCCAACCACGATTGGCGGCGGTATAAGCGCTGTTGTTTTCTGGGACTATCGCGTGCCGGCCTTCCGCGATCGGGCTCGCGGGCTGCGCCCCGCACCTCAGTTGGGAGCCCCCGGATTTGCCGGGGAGGCAGTATGAGTTTGACGGTTACCGCGGTTTGGTTTTTGCCGAAGGCGTGTTTCATGTGAGAACGATCCAGCGCTGGGCGGTCGATCTTACGATGAGTGTGAGTTCGAACGTGCGTGATTCAACATGATGGTGTGTGCAAGAAAAGTGGTTACAAAACAGCTCGGCGCGAAATGCCTTGGGCTTCACAGCCGCTTTGAGCGGCTCACAATTTTGAAAACCCTCGGCTTTGCCGGGGGATGGTTACTGGAGTCCCGGCCATGCGCAGGCGCGACCGCACCTTCCCAGCGCGCAGCTCGGCGTTGGGATTCGGAGCCATCGCCACCAACGCATCAGAGTCACTCAGTGCGCGAACGCTGATTTGGCTTTAAAACGTCACGAAGAAAATCGACGAAAGCCTTAATTTTGAGCGAGGAGCGCTGGGCTACGGAATAAATTGCACTCACTTCTTGCTCCGCAACCGTGAAGGGCTCAAGAATGCTAATGAGCTTGCCATTGCGCAGCGCCGATTCTGCAGCATAGTAAGGCACCTGCACAATACCGATACCGCCAATCGCGGCCTCGATCAACGCATCTGTATTATTGAGAGTCAAGTTTCCTGTCACCGCCAATTCGAGCGGGCCTCCGTCCTGCGTAAATACCCATTTGCGAGTCCGACCTGTCTGGCGCGAAAAGAAGCACAGACAATTATGCTGCAGTAATTCCTCAGGCTGCATAGGAGTACCCGAGGAATGTGCATAATCGGGTGAGCAGCCCGTAATGAAACGCGTGACACCTACGTGACGCGAGATGATGTTGGCACCGTTGACACTTCCAACCCGCACCGTGAGGTCTACGCCTTCTTCCATCAGATCAATTAAGTCGTTTCGCAAGGTGATGTGTAAAGTCATGCCGGGATGACTTTTATAGAAGGATGGCAGAGCAGGCATGATGAGCACGCGCGCGAGCGCCGGAGGCAGATGTAGCCGTAATCTGCCCTGCAAGGGTTTGTTCGGCTCACCTATCGTCTCCATCTCCTCCAGGTCGAACAGGAACTGCCGAAACTTCTCGTAGCACTCTGCCCCCCTCTTCGGCAACTATCAGGCGGCGCGTGCTGCGTCTCAGCAGGCGTAGCCCTAATCGACTTTCCAGACGGCTGACGGCCTTGCCGACCCCGGATGGCGTCATGCCAAGCCGTTGTGCTGCCTGCGCAAAACTTGCCGCTTCAACAGTCGCGACGAACTCGGCAATCCCTCCAAACTTCTCCATCTCAGCTCCTTCGATTCGAGACATTCTGTCTCGACTATTTGTCCTGGCGGGGCATTTTTGTCAGCCGCTGATCTAGCTACACTCGACGAAATGATGCGTGCCTGGAACGCATCGAGAGGCTCATCAATGCCTCGACCGCCAAAGTCTAGCAAGACTATGGTCCATTTCAACGCAAATTGCCTCGCTGATCGCTTAGAACTTCTATGGCCTTATTGTTAGACAAAGTACGCGTGCTCGATCTCACGAACGTCGTTGCGGGTCCGCTCGGTTCATATCACCTCGTGATGCTGGACGCAGACGTGATCAAAATCGAGGTGCCAGGAGGCCTGCGATCGCGCGTCACAAGAGCACAGACAAGGAGACCACGAATGATTCAATTCACGAGATGCGCGGTGACCAAGGCGCTGCTTGGCGTCTGCGCGTGCGCTGCGGCGCCATGGTCGATGTTCATCCCGAGCTTCGGCGGAGGATGGCGCAGCGCGCGATCGCATCGCGATCGACAGCACCTCGAACTGACTGCGCGAAACGCGCGCGGTGGTCGCGAGGCGCGCAAGAAACGTACGCAAAACCCCGCTTGACAGCCGCCCTTGACCGGCCTAATCCATGAGCGAGACAAAACACAGCCGACTAATAATCCTCGGTTCGGGCCCAGGTGGGTACACCGCCTGAGAGTTGATACCTAAATTACACCGCAGTATGAGGACACTACCTTCATGCTGATTCAGGAGTTCACTCATTCACAAAGTAGGCGAGCTCTTTGTACAGAAGGCGAACGCGATCACGGACGCTGGCATTTTTCGACGGGTGCATGCGCAGCAGACATGCAACCCGAAAAGCTGACCTTTCAGCCCAATCATAAAATTTACGGAGACTAGGTCTATTCCTATGAAAAAATTACTAATTTGCCTTTCGGTTCTCGCCTTGTCCACAGCCGCCCACGCACAGTCATCGGTGACGCTGGCCGGCACCGTTGATTCCACGCTGACCCGCGGAACAGGCTCCTTGACCAGCCTCTCGCAGTTGGGGAGCGGCGGCAACAGCACCAGCAAGCTCATCTTTCGAGGGACCGAGGATCTGGGTGGCGGCATGTCCGCGATGTTTTGGCTCGAGTCCGGTTTCTTGGCCGACACCGGCAGCGGTCAGGCCACAAACACGAACAACCAGCCTACTGGCCTCACTCCTGCTGGGGGCTTGACGTTCAACCGACGTTCGATAGTGGGGCTTGCGGGTGCATGGGGCGAGGTCCATATGGGCCGCGAGTGGTCACCTATGTACGATGCCTACACTGCGAAGTTCGACCCCTTCGCAGTCGGCGTGGGTATCGGCATCAACTACTCAGCCGGCATCACTTCCAAAGACGGCGCGGTCCGCCTGTCCAACGACGTCGCCTACATCACACCCAAGTTTTTCGGCGGTCTCTCCGCGAACATCCAGCAATGGCTCGGCGAAAACCCGAGTGGAAAGGCTACCTCTCGCGACGGCACGGGCAATGGCATCCGCTTGAACTACGATAGCGGACCGGTCGGCGCCATTGTTCACTGGGGACGTACGCACTTCGCCGCGGGAGACGCGGTGTACCGGGCCGCAGCTGTTGTCTACGACTTCGGGCCGGTCAAGGCCTCCGTCGTCTACAACAACGATTCCGAAGGAACTCTTGCACAGAAAGGCTTGCTCGTAGGCGCGCGGGTGCCGGTCGGTGCCGGCGAAATCAAGGCTTCCTATTCCATGACCCGCAGCAACGCTACCGGCGATCCGGAGGCGAAAAAGCTCGCTGTCGGTTATGTCCACAATCTGTCGAAGAGCACCGCGGTGTACACGACGTTTGCTCGCGTGAATAACAGCGGCGGTTCCAGGCAGGCGCTCGGCGGCGCGACTACCGGAGCCAACCAGTCTTCGAACGGCTTCGACCTTGGCATCCGCTACAACTTCTGATATCTGACCTGAGTCGAGGGGTTCGCCAGGAAGCACGAAACCTTGGGCAGCCGCCTTCAGACGGAATTTTTCTTCTGTGGGCGGCGCAGGAAAATCTCAAAGGCACGCACTCCTGTACCCGGTCCGTCTTCGTGCGGGTGTGCGGAGCCCACCTCTCGCGGTCCTGCGATCGAAGCGCTTGAACACCACACCGACCATTTTGCAACGTCCCCTCGATCGACAGAATTCCTGGTGAGGTGAAGGAACGTGCCAAGCAGGTGATCTTCGACGAGATCGGCAGCCGCAGCTTGGCGGGCGAGCTTGCGGTACGGTACGTCACAACACTCGGCGGCGCGGCAGAGGCCCGGATACTGGGAAACCATCGCTGACGCGCCGGTGCTGGCATGGTGGGCAGACCGAGCCGTTCAGCGAGAGTTGCTGCGTTCTGAATGTCTTCACGCCGGCTCGATCTTATCGCCGCATTGACCTGGGCGAAGAAGAACATCTCGGCATTTGGCGGTGATCTTGGCAATGTGACGCTCTTTGCCCAAGCCGGTGGCGGCACGAAATTCACCGTTCTGATGGGGATGTCCGGTGCGAAAGGACTTTTTCACCGAGCCATCAACATGAGCGGAACGACAGGAATCAACGTGAGCCCGTCCGCAGGCGCGGAGCCTTTTATCAACGAGAGCCCCGACAACCCACGCATGTCGGAATGGAAGCTCGATCCGGGCGCTGTTGATGGCACTGGAGTGCATCAGCGAAGATGAAATCGCCGCGGTCGAGGTCCCGAATGGCGTGCCAATCGTGTACGACCTGAAGCGCGGCGGCAGCCACTTTGTGCGCCGCCAGATCTCTTGACGCCCACGAAGAACACCCATCTTGTGCGAGTCCTACAAGGTAGTCGCAAAGCTCGGTGCATCGCCAACGCCGCTTCCATCTGCGGCCACATGCCCGCTCCTACGGGTGCGCTCGACGGACAAGACATCCTCGTCGACGGCAGGTTTGAGCCAGACCGTGATGTGCCTGATACCCAAGCCGACGAGGCCAATGCATACATCAACCAGCACGTAACTAAGGGAACTAACATGAAAGTAAGCTTCATCGGTCTCGGCACCATGGGCACCGGAATGGCGCTCAACATGCGCAAGGCGGCGGGCCGCGATCTCGTTGTATACGACCTTTACAAGGAAAGCGCGCAGCCGCTCGCGTCATCGACGCCGGCGCGACTTGGGCGGAAATAGTCGCCGAACTCGGCGCAAAGTGGACGTGATATTCGACGGTTACAAGGCGGACAAATCGGAAGAGTCCTCGAACCTTTAGTCACTTCTTTGCACAACGGAGGTTCTATGCCCGACACCCCAATAGATTGGACAGAAGCTGAAGAATAACCGCACACATTGGTGGTCGTTGTCGCGACCCCGTGGCTGTCCAGCAAGTCCTCCGACGAATAGGCCAGTAGCCACGCAAGGGTAGACAGGAAGGGGCACGTATAAACCCATTGACATACGCCATTTCCCCGCCTAAAATCAAGTTGTTCCCATATAAGACCTATTGTACGTATATACGAACGTTAACTCATCATTGAACGGAGACAACAATGGACTTCCTTCTCCAAGGTGTGCGAGATGCGAGCGCAAGGCGTGAGTGCCTCGCCATCGCATCTACGATCACACGACGCTCGCTTTTCCATTCACTCAGGGAGACCAATCATGACTGAAATTGCCGCAACCTCAGGGATCACCAAGGAGCTCGCACTGGGCAAGTTCACCGACGAGATGCTCGCGAACATGCGCGATCTCATCGGCACCGAGCTGCGCACGGAATCCTGCCTCAACAACGAATACGCCACGCGCCTGGCGATCCTGCGCTTCTGCGAAGGCATCGGCGATGACAACCCACTGTGGATGGATGGGGCCTACGGCGCGAAGTCGGCGTTCGGCACGCAGATTGCGCCGCCCAGCTTCATCTTTGCCTGCCTGGGCTCGGTGCAGGTGGGCTGGCCCGGACTGGGTGGTTTCCACTGCGAGACCAAGATGAGCTTCAACCAGCCCATCCGCGTGGGCGACAAGATTGACGCCAAGGTGGTCTTCGACGGCTTCGACGGCCCCATCGCCGACAGCAACTTCGGCGGCCGGCGCATCAAGGACTACCTGCGCCAGGAGTACCGCAACCAGGACAGCGAGCTGGTGGCCACCTTCATCTGCTCGCGCATGCGCTTCGAGCGCACCGAAATGCAGAAGCGCGCCGCCACCCGCACCATCGAACTGCCCCATCCGTGGAAGGACGAGGAGCTCGCCGCCATCGAGGAACAGATCCTGGCCGAGAAGCCGCGCGGCGCGACGCCCCGCTACTGGGAAGATGTCCAGGTGGGCGACGAGATCGACGTTATCACCAAGGGTCCGATCGGGTTGTCGGACTTCATCGCCTTCATTGCGGCCGGGGCGGCGCCGATCCCGCGCATCTCCGCGCACTCGGTGGCGCTCAAGCGCTACCACAAGCATCCGAAATGGGCGTTCCGCGACCCCAAAACCCATGCGCTGGAGCCCGTGTACTCGGTGCACTACAACGATTACGCGGCCAAGCTTCAGGGTGCGCAGATCGCCTACGACGTGGGCATCCAGCGCACCTGCTGGCAGATTCATTCGCTCACCAACTGGATGGGCGACGCCGGCTCCCTGAAGTCGCTCACCGGCCAGTACCGCGCGCACGTGTACCTGTCCGACGTGGTCCGGCTAGGGGGGCGCGTGGAGGCCAAGGAAATCGATGCCGACGGCCAGCACGTGGTGCGCCTGACCACCTGGGCGCACAACCAGCGCGAGCAGAACGTGATGCCCGGCACCGCCGTCATCGCGCTGCCGACTCGCGGCGCGGCCGAACGTCCGGCCAAGATCTGAGGCGACACATATGAAAACTGCATTGGTCATCGGAGGAACGGGCCCGACCGGTCCTTACGTCGTGAACGGTCTGATCGATCGCGGCTACGCTGTCACCATCCTGCACAGCGGCTTGCACGAGGTCGAGTTCAAGACGGAAATCGAGCACATCCACGCCGACGTGCATTTCCGCGAAACCTTCGAGGCGGCGCTGGGCGATCGCCGCTGGGACCTGGTGGTGGCCAGCTACGGACGGCTGAAGCTGGCCGTGGAGGTGTTGAAAGGGCGCACGGGCCGGGTGGTGGCGATGGGCGGCGGCCCGCTGGCTGCACGCGACGATCCGCGCTGGGGCCCGCTCGGGCCGGCCGCCAACCTGGACGAGGTCAGGGGCCTGCAGGAAGAAACCCCGGAACGCAACAAGCTGGGTTATCAGATGGCACAGGCGGAGGAAGCGTTGTTCCGCGCGCATCGCGAGGGACACTTCAACGCGACCCAGATCGGCTATCCCATCCTGTACGGCCCACGCCAGCCCGGCGCTCACGACTGGAGCATCGTGCGCCGCGTGCTGGACAAGCGGCGGCACTTCATCATCGCCGACGGCGGCATCAAGCTCGAGGCGCGGGCCTTCGCCGAAAACGCCGCCCACGCCGTGCTGCTCGCGATCGACCAGCCGGACAACTCGGCGGGACAAAAGTACCTCGTAGCCGACGATCCGCTCTACACCATGCGCCAGCGCATCGAGGCGATCGCCGGCATCATGGGCCACGAATTCGAGTTCGTCGACATGCCGTGGGAGCTGGCGGTGCCCTCCCAGGTACTGTGGCGGCGCGTGCGCGGCAGCCAGTTCCGCGACACCGGCAAGATTCGGCGCGAGCTCGGTTACGCCGACGTTGTGGATCCCTACAGCGCACTGCAGCAATCTGTCGAATGGCTGCTCGCCAACCGCGCGGAGTCCTCCGGCGAGCTGGAGGAGCAGTTGGGCGACCCGTTCGACTACGCGCGTGAAGACGCGCTGATCAAGCAGTGGCAAGCCGTGCGCGCCCAGATACCGGACGTCGATTACCCGTTGGCCCCGCGTGCGCATATTTATCGCCACCCGACCAAGGTCAACGAAGGCTGGAAGCGGCCAGCGTAGTTGAACAGTAAAAACAGTCAATGAACGGCAAGTAAAACGGTACATCAAAGGAGTAAATCGACATGAGCAATGAGAAATCACGCAAGCCCATCCTTTCCGGCCTGCGCGTGCTGGACATATCGCACCAGTACGCCGCCGCCAACTGCTGCGCGATCCTGGCCGACCTTGGCGCCGACGTGCTGCAGGTCGAGCACCCAAAAGGCAGCCCGATCCGCACCATGCTGCCGAAGAAGGGCGCGCACTCAATGTGGTGGAAGGTGGTGGAACGTGGCAAGAAGCACATTACGCTGAACCTTTCCACGCCCCGTGGTCGCGAGATCCTGCTGCAGATCGCCAAGGACTATGACGTGCTGGTCGAGAACTTCCGCCCAGGCACGCTGGAGAAGTGGGGACTGGGCCCGGCGGACCTGGAGAAGGCAGGGCTCGACCTGACCATGGTGCGCATCAGCGGTTTCGGGCAGACGGGCCCCTACAGCCCTCGGCCCGGTTACGGCACGGTGGCCGAAGCGATGAGCGGCTTTGCGTACATGAACGGCTACCCTGACGGACCGCCGACGTTTCCCTCGTCCACCCTGGCCGACGGGGTGGCTTCGCTGTGGGCCGTGATTGGCACCCTGGCGAGCCTCTACGGCAACAACTGCGCCGTCAAGGGCGTGGAAGTGGTGGACGTCGCGCTTATGGAAGGGCTCTTCCGCATCGTCCCGACGCAGATCCCTACTTATCAGCAGACCGGCGTCGTACAGACGCGGCCTGGTAACTATCTGGGTGACCACGGCGCGCTGCGCAACGTCTACCGAACGCGCGACGACAAATGGTTCGTCGTCAGCGCCGTCGGCCCCACGATCCGCAATATCCTGGTCGGTGCCGGCGCGCAAGAGTTGGTCGATATCCTGGATACAGGCCTTCTGCACGGCGAGGACATGGGGTCGATCTCGAAGTTCCTGATGCGCTGCAACGAGCACATGGCCATCTGGGGCGCCGCACACGACTACGAGCAGGTGACGACGGCTCTGACAGCCGCCGATGCAGTCCACGCTCCGGTATATAGTGCGGCCGAGATCATGAACGACCCGCACTACAAGGCGCGCGACCAACTCGTGACGCTGCCCGACGCCGAGCTTGGCGAGGTCACGATGCAGGGGATCGTGCCGAGATTCCCCGGCCGTGATCACAAGATCCGCCACCCAGGCCGCGCGATGGGCTGTGACAACGAGGCGTTCTACGCCTCCCAGGGGATCACCTCCGCCGACCTCGCGGCCATGAAGAAGGAAGGGATCGTCTAAAGTAGTGGTTCGTTCTCTTGAGAACCTAAATGGCTGTTGGCTCGCTCGATGTTCGAGTTTAGCCAACGCCTCGATGTGGAAGGAGCCGGAACGCCGGCATTCCACTACTAACCGATAGGAGCATGCATGTCATCAGCAACGGCAACGGCAATATGGGGCGATGAGATCGCAGTGGAAGAAATTGGCGGCGTGCCGTTCCGGATGTATACGGAGCGGCCGCGCCGGGTCGAAGAAGTGCTCGCGTTCGCCGCCCGTTGGGGAACACGGCCGCACATCGTGCAGGGCGAGCGCGTGGTCACCTTCGAGGACCTGCATCGGGCCGTGGCCAACAAGGCCCGCGAACTCGCTGACCTGGGCGTGCAGCGGGGCGAGCGCGTCTTCCTTTTGGGCTGGAACAGCCCGGAATGGGCGGTGAATTTCTGGGCCTGCCTGCGCGCCGGCGCCGTACCCGTGCTCGCCAACGCCTGGTGGAGCGAAGTTGAAGTCGCGAACGGCCTGGCAGCGTTGAAACCGGCCCTCACTCTCGCCGACGAGCGTACGGCCGCCAAAGTGCCTGCGGAGTGGCGCGTCGGTCCCTGGGGCATCGACACCGTGCGCCGGCAGGACAGCGATGCCTCTGCCGGGACGGAAGGATCACGAGACGAGGGAGAGACCGCCCTCATCATCTTCACCTCGGGCACGTCGGGCCAACCGAAAGCGGTCGTGCTGTCGCATCGGGCCGTGCTGGCTCGCCTGCACATGACGCTGCACGTCACGCGCAAGCTTCCGCACCAGGTCGACGAAGCGGCTCATGACGTCACCCTGATCACGGGTCCCCTGTTCCACGTGGGGGGGATGCAGACCTTGCTGCGGGCCGTCGTCGTCGGCGACACGCTGGTCCTGTCGCGCGGCAGGTACGACCCCGCCGAGGTGCTCGAGTCGATCGAGCGTAACAAGGTCAAGCGATGGAATGCGGTACCGACCATGGTGTCGCGGCTGCTCGATCATCCGGACGTGTCGCGCAGGGACTTGAGCAGCTTGAAGTCCATCAGCATCGGCGGAGCACCGGTGCACGTGGAACTGATGCAGCGCATGCGCACGGAATTGCCCAGCGTCAGCCCGAGGATTCCGACGGGCTATGGGCTCACGGAAAACGGAGGCCAGGCGACCGCGTCGGGCGGTTCGGAGGACATTGAGAAACTGGGCTCGACGGGCAAACCGATGCCTTGCGTCGAAGTGCGGTTCCAGACCCATCCCGGCTTGCCCGACGGCGAGGTCCTGCTGCGCGCTCCCACGCAGATGTCGGGTTACTTCGGGATGGAGGAATCGCTGATCGACAAGGAAGGGTGGCTCCACACCGGCGACCTGGGGCGGCTCGACGACAAGGGCAACCTCTGGATCACCGGACGCTGCAAAGACATGATCATCCGCGGCGGCGAGAACATTGCGCCGGTTGCGATCGAACGCGCGCTGGTGGCGATTCCTGGCGTTGCAGAAGCGGTGGTGTTCGGTATTCCGCACCCCGATCTCGGCGAAGAGGTGATGGCGATCGTCGTCGCCGAGGGCGAACTCACTGAGCAGCAATTGGAAGAGCAGTTGCGCGCGAAGGTGGCATCCTTCGCGGTGCCCAGCCGTTGGCGAATCCAGAAGGAGCCGCTGCCGACCAACCAAACCGGCAAGGTCGACAAAGCCACCCTGAGTGCGCAAGCACGTGCGGAGTGCCTGCTGGAACGTGCCAGGAGCGGAGCATGAGCGGCGCAGGAAGCATGGACATGGCTTCGTTCCAACACATCACGCCGCCGTTGCGTCTCTTCAGCGGTTCCGACAGCCTGGAGTTTCTCGGCCGTGAACTCGACCGACTGAACAGCCGCCGCGCGGTGGTCTTCTGCGGCCGATGGGCTGAGGGCCCGCTGCTCGAGGCGGTATGGTCAGGGATGGGCGACCGGTGTGCCGGCGTGTTCACGGGGGTTGTCGCGCACAGTCCGCTGGCTTCCGTGGAGGCCGGCGCGCAAGAGCTGAAGCGCCTTCAAGGCGACGCCGTGGTGGCCTTGGGCGGTGGTTCGTCCATCGTGACCGCCCGTGCGGCGAGCATCCTGGCCGCCGAGAACGGCGATGCTCGGAGCCTATGCACGTCGCGCGACGCAAGCGGCAAGCTTCACAGTCCAAAGCTGATGGCGCCGAAGCTTCCGCAATTGATCGTGCCGACGACGCCGACGACGGCCATGGTCAAGGCCGGTGCCGCGGTCTTCGATCCCACTACCGGGGAGCGCCTCGCGCTTTTCGATCCGAAGACGCGGGCTCATGCAATCTTCATCCATCCGGTGCTCATCCAGTCGTCGCCTCGCGATCTGATCGTCAGTTCGAGCCTGAACACGTTCGCGATGTGCATCGAAGGGTTGACGTCGCGCTCGGGAGATCCGCTCTCGGATGCCCTGCTGATGCATGCGTTGCGACTGCTCGTGCAGCATCTGCCCAATCCGGCGCTTGGCGACGATCCGGGCCTGCGCGCCGAGCTGATGCTCGCCGCAGTGTTGTGCGGCCAGGGCTCGGACTACACCGGCGCCGGGATCACGACAGTGCTGGGGCACGCCATCGGCGCGCGCCACCACCTCGACAACGGAATCTTGAATGCCATCGTGCTGCCGCATGTGCTGCGCTTCAATGCAGGCGCAAATGCGCCCGGCTTGCAGAAGGTGGCAACATCGTTGGGCTTGCCTCGATGCGAGGGCGATGCGCTCGTCGCGACGGTGATCGATGCGGTGGAGTCGTTGTTCGCCCAGCTCGGTGTTCATGGACGGCTGCGCGATGTCGGCGTAGCGCGCGACACACTACCCGAGATCGCCGCCAACGCAATGGGTGATTGGTTTCTTCGCGGCAATCCGCGCCCCGTGCGCGACATGTCCGAGCTGAAACAGGTTATGGATGAGGCGTGGTGACGCCTTCAGTGAGCAATCGTTTTTATACAATGAACCATCTACAGGAGAAAACATGATGTCAGTGTCCCAAAGTAACGTACAACCGGCAGCGATGCCGGATCTCGTGGTCGATCTGGCGCGTTTTGCGGCGAACATCGACGTTTCTCGGCTGGACGACGCAGTCGTCAAGGCCGTCAAGGTCAACATCCTCGATATTCTGACTTGTGCACTGGCGGGATCGTCCGCCAAGGCGATCGCCGAAGTCTCGGGTCTCGTCAGGGAATGGGGCGGGGCGCCCCAGGCGGACATGTTCGTGTTCGGTGGAAAATTCCCTGCCCATCACGCGGCGTGGGTTAATAGCGGCATATCCCATGCGCGCGACTTCGACGATACGCATGACGGCGCCATCCTTCATGCAGGCGTTTCGGCGGTTCCCGCCGCGATTGCGGCAGGACAATTGCGCGGCAAGCTGTCGGGCGCCGATCTGATCGCTGCCGTGGCAGCCGGCCTGGAAGTGACCTGCCGCCTGGGCGTGGCCATCAAGGTCGACATCATCGAAAGCGGCTTCATCTACTCCTCGCTGCTCGGCTACTTTGGTGCGACGGCGGCCGCTGGACGCGCCCTCGGGCTGAACGAAGAGGAGATGCTCAATGCGTTCGGCATCGTCTACAGTTCGGTCGCGGGCAATCACCAGGTCACGCGCGACGCTTCGCTGATGAAGCGGCTGCAGCCCGGACTTGCCGCGCAGGCGGCGGTGGTCGCGGTACAGTTGGCCAAGCGCGGAATTCGCGGCGCGCAGAATGTGTTCGAAGGTGTCGACGGCTTCTTCCGCGTGTACATGCAGGGCCGAGCCGACGCCAACGTCGTGCGCAAGGATCTCGGCCAGCGCTTCGAACTCCTGAACCTGAGCTACAAGCCCTATCCATGCAACCGTGATGCACACTCCTCAATTGACGCGCTACTGGAGTTACGCGCCAAGACGCAACGCCCCGCAAGCGACATCGAGTCGATCAGCGTCGGCATCACCGGGCCAGGGTACCAGATGATTTGCGTCCCCGAGCACGTCCGCGTTGCGCCGAAAACGATCGTCGAGGCGCAGTTCAGCATTCATTACGCGCTGGCCGTAACCTGGATCGACGGCGCGCCGGGCATGAGCCACTTTACCGACGAAGCTCTGCAGCGTTCCGACATTCTCGCTCTGGCCTCGCGAGTAAAGCCTTACGTCGATGAGGAGATCGATCGCGAGTGGAGTCGTTTTGTGACGCCAGCCAAGGTGATGGTCCGGTTCCGTGACGGCCAGACGGTTGAGACGCGAGTAGACTATCCGAAAGGCCATCCGAAAAACATGATGACGGAGGCGGAATTCGCGGCGAAGATGGCCGATTGCGCGACCTACGCAGCCAAACCAATGCCCGCGGACACGGTTCCCCGCCTCATATCCACGGTCGGCAAGCTCGAGTCGCTTCCCGATATTTCCGAGCTCCTGCGCATAGTGACCTGACCTCGCAACGGAGGGTTGAGCCTTTTTGCTTTTTAACTTGCCGGCTCCGGCCGGTCAACGGAGACACCATGTCGATCTCGAACTTCATCAGCGGCGTGACACGCCGAGTCCTTCTCACCACCGGTGCCGCCGTGCTGCTGGCTGTGCAAGGCAGCGCGCATGCCGCGTGGCCCGAGCGCCCGATCAAGTTGATCGTGCCAATCGCCCCCGGCGGGAGCAACGACAACATTGCGCGCGTGCTGGCGAGCAAGCTCGCCTCGAGGCTCGGCCAGCCAGTCATCGTTGATAACAAGCCTGGCGCGGGCGGCACCATCGGCACCGACGCCGTGGCCAAGTCGCAGCCTGACGGCTACACGCTCCTATTGGGATCATCTTCGATCACCACCAACGCGGCGAGCGGCAAGAAGCTTCCGTACGATCTCTTGAAGGACCTGCAGCCCATCGGTGAGATCGGTGCGGGGCCGTTCGTGGTCGTCGTGTCCAACGGCCTCAAGGTGACGACGCTGCGCGAGCTCATTGATCTTGCGCGTGCGAAGCCGCTGGGCATCAGCTACGGCTCCGCCGGCGTCGGTGGCTTGAATCACATCGGCGTCGAACTTTTTGCCTCGGTCGCCAAAGTGCAGCTCTTGCACGTACCGTATAAAGGCATGGGCCCTGCGTTCACGGACCTGATGGGCGGAAACGTGCAGATGCTGATGCCCAGCTTGGCTTCGGTGACCCCGCATATCCACGGCGGCAAAATGCGCGCTCTGGCTATTACCGGCGCGCAGCGTTCGCCGCTTGCGCCGGAGCTGCCGACGGTGGCCGAAGCGGGCCTGCCCGGGTTCCAACTCGAGGTTTGGTGGGGATTGCTCGGCCCCGCGCGGCTCCCGGTCACAGTGGTCAACCGGCTTAATGAGGAATTGAAAGCGGTACTCGCGTTGCCGGATGTGAGGGAGCTCCTCGCTCGGGAGGGCGCCACTCCGCGACCCGGCACGCCGGAGGACTTTCGCAACCTTATTCGTTCCGAGGTCGTGCGCTGGCGTCAGCTCATAAAGGATGCCAATATCCAGATGGAGTGAACGCAGTGCACTGACCGTTCGTGATTGACATAAGCACAACCGCGAGGGGCTGACCTTCAGCACCCTCCGACCACCCGACCACCGCCAGAGAATGTCAAATGCGTCGCACAGTGCGGGCGGAAAGGCGCGGTACGATGCCATCAGCCACCGCTTGGCTCGCCTGTTCGGTGATATGCAGTCCCTTAGCGATCGGTTCCAGGCAAGCCAGTTGCACGATCTGCGCGCGTGCCAGAGGGGGAAATGTCGCTAAGGTTCTGCTCTCGGCGGACATCCCGAAATCCTTCGAGGCACAGGGACGGATGCCATTGGCTTCCACGTCCGAGCAGTTCGCCGGGAGCAGCTCAGGAGGGAGACAGCGACCCTTGCGCCGGTGGTGAAGTCGGCAAACACAGAGATGGACGTCAACTAAGTAGTCGAATTCAGAATCAAAAAATCACGCGATTCGAGGATGTGCACCTCGAGCCGGCGCCGGACTTCGGCTGCGTCTTCCTGCTGGATGGCCTCGATTGATCTGGGCGTGGAACTCGGCTTCGACTCGCTGACGGATGGTGCCGCGCCAATGATCGGCGGCCAGCACCGCGTCGAGCCGCTTGCCCGCGTTGCGGCAGGCTATTTCGCCAGCCAGGCCTTCGAGGGTCGCGCGGACGGTGCAGCGGTCTGCTAGTTCGGGACGGGTGAAGCTCTGCACGATGGCACCGCGGTTGGGTAGCAGCTTGACGATGCGGTCGGATTCCAGAGGCTTGAGCGCCTCGCACACAGGGTGCGGCTGATTCCCATTTTGGCGGCGATGTGTTCGATGGTTAGCCGCTCTTCCGGCTTGATATAGCCTTCGAAGATAGCGGCGCGGATCATGTCGCGGGCCTTGTCGGCCAACTAGCCGCACTTCATTTTGCTGAGATGGTCGTTCATCGCGTGAAACTCCATGTGCGTATTGACTTATTACATCCAAACCCATTGACATACGCCATTTCCCCGCCTAAAATCAAGTTGTTCCCATATAAGACCTATTGTACGTATATACGAACGTTAACTCATCATTGAACGGAGACAACAATGGACTTCCTTCTCCAAGGTGTGCGAGATGCGAGCGCAAGGCGTGAGTGCCTCGCCATCGCATCTACGATCACACGACGCTCGCTTTTCCATTCACTCAGGGAAACCAATCATGACTGAAATTGCCGCAACCTCAGGGATCACCAAGGAGCTCGCACTGGGCAAGTTCACCGACGAGATGCTCGCGAACATGCGCGATCTCATCGGCACCGAGCTGCGCACGGAATCCTGCCTCAACAACGAATACGCCACGCGCCTGGCGATCCTGCGCTTCTGCGAAGGCATCGGCGATGACAACCCACTGTGGATGGATGGGGCCTACGGCGCGAAGTCGGCGTTCGGCACGCAGATTGCGCCGCCCAGCTTCATCTTTGCCTGCCTGGGCTCGGTGCAGGTGGGCTGGCCCGGACTGGGTGGTTTCCACTGCGAGACCAAGATGAGCTTCAACCAGCCCATCCGCGTGGGCGACAAGATTGACGCCAAGGTGGTCTTCGACGGCTTCGACGGCCCCATCGCCGACAGCAACTTCGGCGGCCGGCGCATCAAGGACTACCTGCGCCAGGAGTACCGCAACCAGGACAGCGAGCTGGTGGCCACCTTCATCTGCTCGCGCATGCGCTTCGAGCGCACCGAAATGCAGAAGCGCGCCGCCACCCGCACCATCGAACTGCCCCATCCGTGGAAGGACGAGGAGCTCGCCGCCATCGAGGAACAGATCCTGGCCGAGAAGCCGCGCGGCGCGACGCCCCGCTACTGGGAAGATGTCCAGGTGGGCGACGAGATCGACGTTATCACCAAGGGTCCGATCGGGTTGTCGGACTTCATCGCCTTCATTGCGGCCGGGGCGGCGCCGATCCCGCGCATCTCCGCGCACTCGGTGGCGCTCAAGCGCTACCACAAGCATCCGAAATGGGCGTTCCGCGACCCCAAAACCCATGCGCTGGAGCCCGTGTACTCGGTGCACTACAACGATTACGCGGCCAAGCTTCAGGGTGCGCAGATCGCCTACGACGTGGGCATCCAGCGCACCTGCTGGCAGATTCATTCGCTCACCAACTGGATGGGCGACGCCGGCTCCCTGAAGTCGCTCACCGGCCAGTACCGCGCGCACGTGTACCTGTCCGACGTGGTCCGGCTAGGGGGGCGCGTGGAGGCCAAGGAAATCGATGCCGACGGCCAGCACGTGGTGCGCCTGACCACCTGGGCGCACAACCAGCGCGAGCAGAACGTGATGCCCGGCACCGCCGTCATCGCGCTGCCGACTCGCGGCGCGGCCGAACGTCCGGCCAAGATCTGAGGCGACACATATGAAAACTGCATTGGTCATCGGAGGAACGGGCCCGACCGGTCCTTACGTCGTGAACGGTCTGATCGATCGCGGCTACGCTGTCACCATCCTGCACAGCGGCTTGCACGAGGTCGAGTTCAAGACGGAAATCGAGCACATCCACGCCGACGTGCATTTCCGCGAAACCTTCGAGGCGGCGCTGGGCGATCGCCGCTGGGACCTGGTGGTGGCCAGCTACGGACGGCTGAAGCTGGCCGTGGAGGTGTTGAAAGGGCGCACGGGCCGGGTGGTGGCGATGGGCGGCGGCCCGCTGGCTGCACGCGACGATCCGCGCTGGGGCCCGCTCGGGCCGGCCGCCAACCTGGACGAGGTCAGGGGCCTGCAGGAAGAAACCCCGGAACGCAACAAGCTGGGTTATCAGATGGCACAGGCGGAGGAAGCGTTGTTCCGCGCGCATCGCGAGGGACACTTCAACGCGACCCAGATCGGCTATCCCATCCTGTACGGCCCACGCCAGCCCGGCGCTCACGACTGGAGCATCGTGCGCCGCGTGCTGGACAAGCGGCGGCACTTCATCATCGCCGACGGCGGCATCAAGCTCGAGGCGCGGGCCTTCGCCGAAAACGCCGCCCACGCCGTGCTGCTCGCGATCGACCAGCCGGACAACTCGGCGGGACAAAAGTACCTCGTAGCCGACGATCCGCTCTACACCATGCGCCAGCGCATCGAGGCGATCGCCGGCATCATGGGCCACGAATTCGAGTTCGTCGACATGCCGTGGGAGCTGGCGGTGCCCTCCCAGGTACTGTGGCGGCGCGTGCGCGGCAGCCAGTTCCGCGACACCGGCAAGATTCGGCGCGAGCTCGGTTACGCCGACGTTGTGGATCCCCACAGCGCACTGCAGCAATCAGTCGAATGGCTGCTCGCCAATCGCGCGGAGTCCTCCGGCGAGCTGGAGGAGCAGTTGGGCGACCCGTTCGACTACGCGCGTGAAGACGCGCTGATCAAGCAGTGGCAAGCCGTGCGCGCCCAGATACCGGACGTCGATTACCCGTTGGCCCCGCGTGCGCATATTTATCGTCACCCGACCAAGGTCAACGAAGGCTGGAAGCGGCCAGCGTAGCCTGGATTCTGTTCAATTTTTTTGGAGACCCGAATGCCCCTATCCACTGCCGGCAGCCGCCGCGAGATCCACCACCGCGTCATCGACATGAAGGCGTTCGCGCGAGACGACGGCCTGTACGACGTCGAAGCACACTTGGTAGACCGGAAGCCTTTTGCCTCCCCCTGTTTTGGTTTGCCCGAACCGGTGCCGGCGGGATATCCGCGACACGACATGTGGGTTCGGCTGACGGTCGACGACCAGTTCGTGGTGCGCAGCGTCGAGGCGGCGTCGGACGAGACGCCATACAGCGTCTGCAAGGAGGCCGAATCGACATTGTCCGTGATGGTGGGCGAGCGTATCGCTTCCGGCTGGTCGGTCAAGGTGAAGGAGCGCCTGCGCGGCTCCGCCAGCTGTACGCATCTGATGGAAATGCTGATTCCGTTGGCAACCACGGCATTGCAGGGGATCCGCGGCGTGAATGTCAAGCTACTAGGAGCCGTTGATGCGAACGGCGTGCCGCGCAAGCTGGACACCTGCTACGCCTACGGACGGAGCAGCGAGGTGGTCAGGATGATATGGCCGCAGCATTTCCGTCCGCGGTCGCCTACATCGCCTGATGCATAAGTTCGGGATCTGCAATGCGGTGCATGGCGCGAGGGCGCAATTTGCGCTTCAGGGAGAACGCGTTGGCGGCCGGATCGCGCACAACGCTTCGGCGCCCTTGACGAACCTGGTGCTGGAAACTCAGTTCAATGACGGCCCGCGCGTTCGCGTTGTATGCCGATGTGTGCTTGGAGCGCGCTCACCAAGAGCGTTCATCCAAAGCACCCGCCACCGCTTCCTTCGGGCAATGAACTGTAGAAGTTCGCTGCATCGGCGTCTGAGGCTGCCGAGTCATCTCGCATTGTTAAGTCGCAGCCCCGCGGTGACATCGCGAGGGCCAACTGTTCTGGGGCCGGTTTAAAGACGTGCTCGTTTCGTTAAACGTTATAGGAGATATCATGCATCAACGTCGCATCGTACTTCGGACATTGGCCGCTGGCGTGCTCGCGTGTATCGCGGGGTTGGCTGGTGCACAGCAGTATCCGAGCAGGCCGATCCGGATCGTCGTTCCGGTCGCTCCGGGCGGAGCCATTGACAATGGCGCGCGCATCCTCGCCGAGAAGCTGAGGAAAGCGTGGGGCCAGCCGGTGACGGTCGATAACCGCGGCGGGGCCAACACGGTTATTGGCACGGCGGTCGTCGCCAAGGCGCCGCCCGACGGTTATACCTTGCTATTTGCATCGAACGCACACGTTGTCTTGCCCTTGATCGCCACCAAGCTGCCATACGACACGACCAAGGACTTCATTCCGGTAGGCAGCTTCGCTTATACGCCGTACGTGTTGCTCGTCAATCCGTCCCTGCCGGTGAACTCGTTACAAGAGTTCATCGCGTACGTCAAGGCCCGGCCCGGCCAACTGAATTTCGGCTCGTCCGGTGTGGGCGCAGGCTCCCACATCGCTGGAGAGGTGTTCAGGGCGATGACCGGGTTGAACATGCTGCACATCCCGTATAAGGGCGGCGGGCCGGCCATGACCGAGCTGTTGGGCGGCCGGATCCAGGCTAACTTTAACTCGGTGAATTCCTCCGAAGGCCAGGTCAAGGCAGGCAATTTGAAGGCGCTCGCGATCACTTCGGAGCAGCGTTGGCACTCGCTGCCGGATGTGCCGACCTTCGCCGAATCGGGCTTGCCCCAATACCAGGAACGGGGCTGGCTCGGCCTGTTCGCCCCAGCCGGTACCCCCAGGTCCATCATCGACAAGCTCAATACCGAAATGATAAAGATTCTGCGCGCGCCGGGCACGAAGGAATCCTTCGAGACGCGCGGCCTCATTCCGCTGATTTCCACGCCCGAGCAGTTCGCCGAGATGCTCAGAAAGGAGACAGCCACTCTCGCCCCCATCGTGAAGGCAGCGAACATCCACATGGAATAGAGACGGCTCTGGCGTAGCCGCTCATCATCCCTCGGGTACACGGGCGTCTGGAAGCGGCCAGCGTAGTTGAACAGTAAAAACAGTCAATGAACGGCAAGTAAAACGGTACATCAAAGGAGTAAATCGACATGAGCAATGAGAAATCACGCAAGCCCATCCTTTCCGGCCTGCGCGTGCTGGACATATCGCACCAGTACGCCGCCGCCAACTGCTGCGCGATCCTGGCCGACCTTGGCGCCGACGTGCTGCAGGTCGAGCACCCAAAAGGCAGCCCGATCCGCACCATGCTGCCGAAGAAGGGCGCGCACTCAATGTGGTGGAAGGTGGTGGAACGTGGCAAGAAGCACATTACGCTGAACCTTTCCACGCCCCGTGGTCGCGAGATCCTGCTGCAGATCGCCAAGGACTATGACGTGCTGGTCGAGAACTTCCGCCCAGGCACGCTGGAGAAGTGGGGACTGGGCCCGGCGGACCTGGAGAAGGCAGGGCTCGACCTGACCATGGTGCGCATCAGCGGTTTCGGGCAGACGGGCCCCTACAGCCCTCGGCCCGGTTACGGCACGGTGGCCGAAGCGATGAGCGGCTTTGCGTACATGAACGGCTACCCTGACGGACCGCCGACGTTTCCCTCGTCCACCCTGGCCGACGGGGTGGCTTCGCTGTGGGCCGTGATTGGCACCCTGGCGAGCCTCTACGGCAACAACTGCGCCGTCAAGGGCGTGGAAGTGGTGGACGTCGCGCTTATGGAAGGGCTCTTCCGCATCGTCCCGACGCAGATCCCTACTTATCAGCAGACCGGCGTCGTACAGACGCGGCCTGGTAACTATCTGGGTGACCACGGCGCGCTGCGCAACGTCTACCGAACGCGCGACGACAAATGGTTCGTCGTCAGCGCCGTCGGCCCCACGATCCGCAATATCCTGGTCGGTGCCGGCGCGCAAGAGTTGGTCGATATCCTGGATACAGGCCTTCTGCACGGCGAGGACATGGGGTCGATCTCGAAGTTCCTGATGCGCTGCAACGAGCACATGGCCATCTGGGGCGCCGCACACGACTACGAGCAGGTGACGACGGCTCTGACAGCCGCCGATGCAGTCCACGCTCCGGTATATAGTGCGGCCGAGATCATGAACGACCCGCACTACAAGGCGCGCGACCAACTCGTGACGCTGCCCGACGCCGAGCTTGGCGAGGTCACGATGCAGGGGATCGTGCCGAGATTCCCCGGCCGTGATCACAAGATCCGCCACCCAGGCCGCGCGATGGGCTGTGACAACGAGGCGTTCTACGCCTCCCAGGGGATCACCTCCGCCGACCTCGCGGCCATGAAGAAGGAAGGGATCGTCTAAAGTAGTGGTTCGTTCTCTTGAGAACCTAAATGGCTGTTGGCTCGCTCGATGTTCGAGTTTAGCCAACGCCTCGATGTGGAAGGAGCCGGAACGCCGGCATTCCACTACTAACCGATAGGAGCATGCATGTCATCAGCAACGGCAACGGCAATATGGGGCGATGAGATCGCAGTGGAAGAAATTGGCGGCGTGCCGTTCCGGATGTATACGGAGCGGCCGCGCCGGGTCGAAGAAGTGCTCGCGTTCGCCGCCCGTTGGGGAACACGGCCGCACATCGTGCAGGGCGAGCGCGTGGTCACCTTCGAGGACCTGCATCGGGCCGTGGCCAACAAGGCCCGCGAACTCGCTGACCTGGGCGTGCAGCGGGGCGAGCGCGTCTTCCTTTTGGGCTGGAACAGCCCGGAATGGGCGGTGAATTTCTGGGCCTGCCTGCGCGCCGGCGCCGTACCCGTGCTCGCCAACGCCTGGTGGAGCGAAGTTGAAGTCGCGAACGGCCTGGCAGCGTTGAAACCGGCCCTCACTCTCGCCGACGAGCGTACGGCCGCCAAAGTGCCTGCGGAGTGGCGCGTCGGTCCCTGGGGCATCGACACCGTGCGCCGGCAGGACAGCGATGCCTCTGCCGGGACGGAAGGATCACGAGACGAGGGAGAGACCGCCCTCATCATCTTCACCTCGGGCACGTCGGGCCAACCGAAAGCGGTCGTGCTGTCGCATCGGGCCGTGCTGGCTCGCCTGCACATGACGCTGCACGTCACGCGCAAGCTTCCGCACCAGGTCGACGAAGCGGCTCATGACGTCACCCTGATCACGGGTCCCCTGTTCCACGTGGGGGGGATGCAGACCTTGCTGCGGGCCGTCGTCGTCGGCGACACGCTGGTCCTGTCGCGCGGCAGGTACGACCCCGCCGAGGTGCTCGAGTCGATCGAGCGTAACAAGGTCAAGCGATGGAATGCGGTACCGACCATGGTGTCGCGGCTGCTCGATCATCCGGACGTGTCGCGCAGGGACTTGAGCAGCTTGAAGTCCATCAGCATCGGCGGAGCACCGGTGCACGTGGAACTGATGCAGCGCATGCGCACGGAATTGCCCAGCGTCAGCCCGAGGATTCCGACGGGCTATGGGCTCACGGAAAACGGAGGCCAGGCGACCGCGTCGGGCGGTTCGGAGGACATTGAGAAACTGGGCTCGACGGGCAAACCGATGCCTTGCGTCGAAGTGCGGTTCCAGACCCATCCCGGCTTGCCCGACGGCGAGGTCCTGCTGCGCGCTCCCACGCAGATGTCGGGTTACTTCGGGATGGAGGAATCGCTGATCGACAAGGAAGGGTGGCTCCACACCGGCGACCTGGGGCGGCTCGACGACAAGGGCAACCTCTGGATCACCGGACGCTGCAAAGACATGATCATCCGCGGCGGCGAGAACATTGCGCCGGTTGCGATCGAACGCGCGCTGGTGGCGATTCCTGGCGTTGCAGAAGCGGTGGTGTTCGGTATTCCGCACCCCGATCTCGGCGAAGAGGTGATGGCGATCGTCGTCGCCGAGGGCGAACTCACTGAGCAGCAATTGGAAGAGCAGTTGCGCGCGAAGGTGGCATCCTTCGCGGTGCCCAGCCGTTGGCGAATCCAGAAGGAGCCGCTGCCGACCAACCAAACCGGCAAGGTCGACAAAGCCACCCTGAGTGCGCAAGCACGTGCGGAGTGCCTGCTGGAACGTGCCAGGAGCGGAGCATGAGCGGCGCAGGAAGCATGGACATGGCTTCGTTCCAACACATCACGCCGCCGTTGCGTCTCTTCAGCGGTTCCGACAGCCTGGAGTTTCTCGGCCGTGAACTCGACCGACTGAACAGCCGCCGCGCGGTGGTCTTCTGCGGCCGATGGGCTGAGGGCCCGCTGCTCGAGGCGGTATGGTCAGGGATGGGCGACCGGTGTGCCGGCGTGTTCACGGGGGTTGTCGCGCACAGTCCGCTGGCTTCCGTGGAGGCCGGCGCGCAAGAGCTGAAGCGCCTTCAAGGCGACGCCGTGGTGGCCTTGGGCGGTGGTTCGTCCATCGTGACCGCCCGTGCGGCGAGCATCCTGGCCGCCGAGAACGGCGATGCTCGGAGCCTATGCACGTCGCGCGACGCAAGCGGCAAGCTTCACAGTCCAAAGCTGATGGCGCCGAAGCTTCCGCAATTGATCGTGCCGACGACGCCGACGACGGCCATGGTCAAGGCCGGTGCCGCGGTCTTCGATCCCACTACCGGGGAGCGCCTCGCGCTTTTCGATCCGAAGACGCGGGCTCATGCAATCTTCATCCATCCGGTGCTCATCCAGTCGTCGCCTCGCGATCTGATCGTCAGTTCGAGCCTGAACACGTTCGCGATGTGCATCGAAGGGTTGACGTCGCGCTCGGGAGATCCGCTCTCGGATGCCCTGCTGATGCATGCGTTGCGACTGCTCGTGCAGCATCTGCCCAATCCGGCGCTTGGCGACGATCCGGGCCTGCGCGCCGAGCTGATGCTCGCCGCAGTGTTGTGCGGCCAGGGCTCGGACTACACCGGCGCCGGGATCACGACAGTGCTGGGGCACGCCATCGGCGCGCGCCACCACCTCGACAACGGAATCTTGAATGCCATCGTGCTGCCGCATGTGCTGCGCTTCAATGCAGGCGCAAATGCGCCCGGCTTGCAGAAGGTGGCAACATCGTTGGGCTTGCCTCGATGCGAGGGCGATGCGCTCGTCGCGACGGTGATCGATGCGGTGGAGTCGTTGTTCGCCCAGCTCGGTGTTCATGGACGGCTGCGCGATGTCGGCGTAGCGCGCGACACACTACCCGAGATCGCCGCCAACGCAATGGGTGATTGGTTTCTTCGCGGCAATCCGCGCCCCGTGCGCGACATGTCCGAGCTGAAACAGGTTATGGATGAGGCGTGGTGACGCCTTCAGTGAGCAATCGTTTTTATACAATGAACCATCTACAGGAGAAAACATGATGTCAGTGTCCCAAAGTAACGTACAACCGGCAGCGATGCCGGATCTCGTGGTCGATCTGGCGCGTTTTGCGGCGAACATCGACGTTTCTCGGCTGGACGACGCAGTCGTCAAGGCCGTCAAGGTCAACATCCTCGATACGTTGTCTTGCGCGCTGGCGGGATCGTCCGCCAAGGCGATCGCCGAAGTCTCGGGTCTCGTCAGGGAATGGGGCGGCGCGCCCCAGGCGGACATGTTCGTGTTCGGCGGAAAATTCCCTGCCCATCACGCGGCGTGGGTTAATGGCGGCATGTCCCATGCGCGCGACTTCGACGATACGCATGACGGCGCCATCCTTCATGCAGGCGTTTCGGCGGTTCCCGCCGCGATTGCGGCAGGACAATTGCGCGGCAAGCTGTCGGGCGCCGATCTGATCGCTGCCGTGGCAGCCGGCCTGGAAGTGACCTGCCGCCTGGGCGTGGCCATCAAGGTCGACATCATCGAAAGCGGCTTCATCTACTCCTCGCTGCTCGGCTACTTTGGTGCGACGGCGGCCGCTGGACGCGCCCTCGGGCTGAACGAAGAGGAGATGCTCAATGCGTTCGGCATCGTCTACAGTTCGGTCGCGGGCAATCACCAGGTCACGCGCGACGCTTCGCTGATGAAGCGGCTGCAGCCCGGACTTGCCGCGCAGGCGGCGGTGGTCGCGGTACAGTTGGCCAAGCGCGGAATTCGCGGCGCGCAGAATGTGTTCGAAGGTGTCGACGGCTTCTTCCGCGTGTACATGCAGGGCCGAGCCGACGCCAACGTCGTGCGCAAGGATCTCGGCCAGCGCTTCGAACTCCTGAACCTGAGCTACAAGCCCTACCCGTGCTGCCGCATGACGCACGCCGCGATCGAAGCGGTGCTGGAGTTACGCGCCAAGACGCAACGTCCCGCAAGCGACATCGAGTCGATCAGCGTCGGTGTCACCGCACCCGCGTACCAGGCGGTCTGCATTCCCGAGGCCGTGCGCAAGACACCGCGCACGATCGTCGAGGCGCAGTTCAGCATCCCCTACACCGTGGCCGCCGCATGGATCGACGGTGCGCCGGGCATGGGCCACTTCTCCGACGAAGGCCTGACGCGCACGGAGATCCTCGATCTTGCCTCACGGGTGCAGCCTTATGTGCACGCGGAGATCGAACGCGACTGGAGTCGCTCCGTGACGCCAGCCGCGGTGACCGTGCGGTTCCGCGACGGCCAGACCGTCGAGGCGAGGGTGGACCACCCAAAAGGCCACCCGAAGAACATGATGACCGACGCGGAGGTCGCAGCCAAAGCCGCCGATTGCGCGACGTTCGCCGTCAAGCCGTTGCGTATCGATGCAGCAGACCGCCTCACCGCCACCGTGCGAAAGTTGGAATCGGTGCCGGACGTTTCCGAGCTCCTGAGCATCCTGAGTTGACGGCGCGGACGCTGCCGTCCCCCCCCAAACGAACTAACAAGTAAATAGGAGACATGCATGAAGCTTATTTCCGTCCTTCGCGGTACCAGGCTCCTTCGCTGTCTTCAGACGCAGTTGTCTTGTCTGCCGGACATTCCTACAAGACACGGATAATCGTTAGACGACCCCTCGATGCCGCCAAGTTCAACAGCGTCGTTGTCGTGGAATGGCTCAATGTGACCGCTGGCTACAACCTTGACGCAATCTGAGAAGTTTCGCGCGGGCACTTGATTCACGAGGGCTACGCTTGGGTTGGTGTGTCGGTGCAGCGAATGGGCATGAATCAAGAACCTTATGGCCTTACCGCATGGCGTCCCAAGCGATATGGGGCGCTGCACGTGACCGCCGGCGGCACGATCACCGACGACTCACTGGCAAATGACATCTTTTCGCAGGCTGGACGCGCTGGGCGTCGGCTACTCACAGTCGGCGAGACTGCTCGCCTCGTACTACAGCTCGATCCATCCTCTGCACAAGGTCTACGACGGCTTCATGCTAGTCGTGGGCCGCGACGGTACGCTTCGCACTGACTTGCGAACCAAGGTGCTACGCATCAATAAGGAGCACGAGGTGTTTCTGAACCTGGTCCCACACCAGCCAGATTAGGCCGTTTTCCGCGCATGGGAGATTGCTGGCGCTTCGCACGTGGACTACTGGTTCACCATGTCCAGGCAGCAGCTGGCGTCTCGGAACGGCTTGCGGCCCCTCGCCTTCGCGTGCAACCGGCCTGCGCTAAGTCACGTAGACAACAAGTACGTTCTGAATGCTGGATTCGACTATCTTGTCAATTGGATCAGTAGCGACAAGCATCCGTCGATCGTACAGTCGATCGAGATGACCGTCACAGGGAATACGGCGACGATCCCGCGAGATGTGAACGGACACGCGTTTGGCGACGTGCGTCTAGCGGCTGTCGACGCGCCAATCGCCACCAACACTGGCGCGAACTATGGGGAGTCGTTCTGCAGTCTCTACGGGTCGCATGAGGCCTTCGGCGATGCCAAGATTGCTTCACTGTATGTCACTCACGATGACTAAGTTCGCGCAGTGCGTGAGGTGACGGCGAGAAACGTGAAGGACGGATTCGTACTGAAGGACGATGCCGAAGAAATTGTCCAAGATGCGATCGAGTCGCGGGTGAGAACCTCAATCCCACGGACGATTCCATAGCGCGCCGTCAAGCCACAGCCGCGTGGCCCGACTTGGCGGGTGGCGGCGCGGCCGGCGTGATCTTAGCTAATCGGCTGAGCGAAGACACTCAGGTCACGGCCTGCCTTCTGGAGGCGGGCCCACCTGATCTGCATCCCTACTTGCACATACCGGCGGGTTTCATCCGGGTGATCTTCAATGCGAAGTACGCATGGCAGTTTTCCACTGAGCCCATGTCATGAACCAACGGGCCGCGCATTCCGTTACCACCGGGGCGAGTATTGGGCGGCTCGTCCTCGATTAACGGACTCGCCTATACCCGCGACCAGTGCGAGGACTACGACGGCTGGGTCGAAGCTGGCAACCCGCGATGGAGCTATGAAGAGGTGCTTCCGTACTTCCAACGCAACTAGAGGCGACTCGTTCCTGGTGACACGCGTTATCGCGGTTTCGATGGTCCGGTAGGTATCAGCGATATAGGCTGGAACCATCCGCTCTGCGAGCAGTTCATCGCCGACGCGGAAGGGTTCGGAATTCCCCGCACCGTCCGAGTGTGCACTTTTGGCGCCATTTGGGGGGCGTGCAGGGGCTCTGTCAGTGGTTCACAATTTGCCGACGGAAAATTTTTAGGAACTGCGCTCAAAAGCAGATGAACAGAATTCGTCAGATGCCATGAAGCTCAAGATGTATCAAATTATGGGTATTCCATGACCACCTTGCGGCGCCGAAGTGATATCCGGCGGGGCCTTTCAGCGCTTCGTCGACGACGGTTCGTCTGATGTCCAGTGGTCTTTTCCACCAAGGTCGATGATTGCGCCAGTTCTGTCGGGCTGGACGCGGGCCGTTAAGGGTGCACGTGACTCGCGCTCAGTTTCATCTCAGGCCACGCAACTCTCGCCGCCTCGATAAACGCGCAGATCAAAGGGTCATCCTTCCGGCGGGACAAATGCGCGATCGACAGGGAGAATTCGGCTCGCGTGATCGGGGACAGCGCGAGGTAGCCGTCTCGCTCCCCGTGAACCGCTTGATCGTCCCGCATAAGCATCATCCCGATGCCCGTTTGCAGCATGGCGCGCGCATGCGCTGCATTATCGAACCGAACAACTGTGTTGAGCTTAAGGCCTTTCTCCTCGAACAGACCCGCCAACATAGCCGCATAAGCCGAGTTTCCCATCGGCGTTATCCAGGGCAGGCTTGCCAGTGCGGCCCAGTCCGCGCTTTCGATCTGTGCCTTCCAGGCCGCAGGTCCCGCCACCCGGAACGGCACTGTCATCAGTTCATAGTAGGTGAACCCCGCATCAATGGGGCGACCCAACAAGACGCCAATATCGAGCTCACCGCTCTTGAGGCCTTGGCGCGTTCCTGATGAAGGCCGGGCGTGCAAGTCCACGCTGACGAGGGGGTGCTTGTCGCGAAGCGCTTTGATCACCTCGCCAATGCGGGTGCCTGGCTCGGTGTTACAGCCCAAAACGAGGTTGCCCTCCATCTTCCCGCGAAGCTCGCGGGCGAATGACGTGAATAGCGCCGCTTGGTTGAGCAGTGTCTCTGCCTCGCGTAACAGTAGCTCACCGGCGCGGGTCAGTTGAAGGCTGCGGTTGGCACGCACGAATAGCTGGACGTCGAGAGTCTCTTCGACTGCGCGTACATGGCCGCTTGCCGCCGACAGGCTCATGTGGAGCCGATCGGCCGCGCGTGTGAGGTGCTGCTCTTCCGCCACTGCAACAAAGGTTCGCAACGGAACTAGATCGATTGGCATAGTTGTCTCCTGCCGTTTTGGCCGTTCTGAGGCTCTCGAACCCTGATGCTACCATCTGACGCTACCATCTGACGCTACGGGCGTTCGAAAAACATGGACACGGCTCCCGAAAATAGTCATGGGCGGGTTGCGGAGGTGCTTCCTACACTGCCTCGCAGTTACTCGCACACCGGTTACTTCAACGAACGAAGATTTCGCGGCGACTTTCACCCGCTTTGCAGACGAGATTTCTCTCGGGGCCCAGCGCCGAGCGCACCGACTGGTTGCCTGCGTTCCCGGCCTACTACAACGCCCGCAGGCCCCACTCTGCCTTGGGCTACAAGCCTCCAGCTTCCCGTCTCGGCGGCAACAACCTATTGCAACTTAACACCTAGATTCCCGCAGACGGGCTGCGAGAAACACGCATGGACATTGGGAGTCCATCGACTTACAGTTTATTTATCGCATAAATGACCACGAGTTCTCAGTTATGAGCGAAACGACCACCGATTCCTCAGGGATCACCAAGGAGCTCGCACTGGGCAAGTTCACCGACGAGATGCTCGCGAACATGCGCGATCTCATCGGCACCGAGCTGCGCACGGAATCCTGCCTCAACAACGAATACGCCACGCGCCTGGCGATCCTGCGCTTCTGCGAAGGCATCGGCGATGACAACCCACTGTGGATGGATGGGGCCTACGGCGCGAAGTCGGCGTTCGGCACGCAGATTGCGCCGCCCAGCTTCATCTTTGCCTGCCTGGGCTCGGTGCAGGTGGGCTGGCCCGGACTGGGTGGTTTCCACTGCGAGACCAAGATGAGCTTCAACCAGCCCATCCGCGTGGGCGACAAGATTGACGCCAAGGTGGTCTTCGACGGCTTCGACGGCCCCATCGCCGACAGCAACTTCGGCGGCCGGCGCATCAAGGACTACCTGCGCCAGGAGTACCGCAACCAGGACAGCGAGCTGGTGGCCACCTTCATCTGCTCGCGCATGCGCTTCGAGCGCACCGAAATGCAGAAGCGCGCCGCCACCCGCACCATCGAACTGCCCCATCCGTGGAAGGACGAGGAGCTCGCCGCCATCGAGGAACAGATCCTGGCCGAGAAGCCGCGCGGCGCGACGCCCCGCTACTGGGAAGATGTCCAGGTGGGCGACGAGATCGACGTTATCACCAAGGGTCCGATCGGGTTGTCGGACTTCATCGCCTTCATTGCGGCCGGGGCGGCGCCGATCCCGCGCATCTCCGCGCACTCGGTGGCGCTCAAGCGCTACCACAAGCATCCGAAATGGGCGTTCCGCGACCCCAAAACCCATGCGCTGGAGCCCGTGTACTCGGTGCACTACAACGATTACGCGGCCAAGCTTCAGGGTGCGCAGATCGCCTACGACGTGGGCATCCAGCGCACCTGCTGGCAGATTCATTCGCTCACCAACTGGATGGGCGACGCCGGCTCCCTGAAGTCGCTCACCGGCCAGTACCGCGCGCACGTGTACCTGTCCGACGTGGTCCGGCTAGGGGGGCGCGTGGAGGCCAAGGAAATCGATGCCGACGGCCAGCACGTGGTGCGCCTGACCACCTGGGCGCACAACCAGCGCGAGCAGAACGTGATGCCCGGCACCGCCGTCATCGCGCTGCCGACTCGCGCCGGGGAAATAAAGTCCTGATGAAGGCACGCGATCGGCGCATGCTACGAGAAGGAGAAGGACATGGTCAACGCCATCGTGCTGCCGGACGTGCGGCGCTTCAACGCCGAAGCGGGGCGGGCGGGTTTCGCCAAGGTTGCCGTGGCGCTTGCCGCGCTCGGACAGCGAGTCGCAGGTGCTGATGACCATTCAAACGGTGAGGACAATCTTCGCTGCACTTGGCGTGCCCAGCCAGCTGCGCGACCTGGGTGTGCTCCGCTGGTTCGAGCAGTTCGGCAACACGAAGGTGCGCCGCGAGCCCTCGGGTGTTGTCGGCGCCATCACCGCGTGGAATGCCCCGCTGCGGTCCGTCATTTCCAAGGCCGGAGCGGCGATCGCAGCCGGATGCACGGTCGTGCTGAAGCCCTCCGAGGTCGCACCGCTCACAGCCTTCATGTTCGCGGAGATGTGCGCCGACGCCGAGCTGCCGGCTGGCGTCTTCAACCTGGTCTGCGGTACCGGGCCGGAAGTGGGCGAGGCGATCGCGTCGCACCCAATGGTGGATATGGTGTCGCTGACCGGCTCGGTGCGCTCCGGGCTTGAGGAAAGCGTTCGCATGCTCGCCGGGGGGCGAAGCACCTGAAAGGCTCGCCTGCGGTTACTACGTGCTGCCGACGATCTTCTCCGGCGACAACTCCAGCCGCATCGCGCGCGAGGAAATCTTCGGCCCGGTCGTGGTGATCATCCCCTTCGACAAGGAGGCGGACGCCATCCGCATCGCCAACGATTCGGTGTATGGCCTCGCGGCCGGAATCTGGTGCGGCGACGCTAACCGGGCGCGCGCCATCGCGGCGAAGCTGCGCGTGGGCCGCGTCCGCATCAATGGCGCGCCGCTCAACAAGCGGGGCACGCACGGCGGCTTCAAACTGTCCGGTGTCGGCCGCGAGTGGGGCCGCATTGGCGTCGAAGCGTTTCTCGAATACAAGTCAGTGATCGGCTGACCGACCTCAACCCTCTATTTACAAGCAGGAGACGACATCCATGAAGACCCGAAACTTTCTGAAGGCGCTCGGCACCGCTTTGGTGTTCCCAACCACCTGCGTCCTCGCGCAGGGCGCATCGGGAAGGTCCATCCGAATGCTGGTTCCGGTATCCGCCGGCTCGTCGAATGACTTCATCACCCGCGTGATCTCGCCTGCCATGAGCCAAGTGCTCGGCCAGTCCGTCGTGATCGACAACAAGGCCGGCGCGAACGGCGCCATCGCCACCAAGGAAGTAGTGCGCGCGGCTCCGGACGGTCTCACGCTCATGTGCGCCTCGCTCTCGCCGCTCGCCGCGAACGTGGCCTTTGTGAAGAACATGCCGTACGACCCGCGGCGCGACCTCACGCCTATCGCCGCCGCGACCGTGACCAACCACGTCCTGATGGTGAAAGCCAGTTCGCCCATCCATAGCTTCGCGGAGTTCATCGCCTACGCGAAGCAGCGCCCCGGCAACGTCGGCGTCGGCTCATCGACCTCCATCGTGCAGCTGCAGATCGCCTCCATGAACAAGCTGGCCGGCATCCAGCTGTTGACTGTGCCGTACAAGGGAACGCCGGCCACGATTACGGATGTGATCGGCGGCGTGCTGGATGCGACGCTGATCGATCAGGGCAACGCAATGGCGCAGGTTAAAGGCGGGCAGTTGCGCGCACTGGCCGTTTCGTCGCTTAAGCGCAACCCGGCCACCCCGGACTGGCCCGCCATCTCCGAGACGCTGCCCGGGTTCGACTTCTCGTCCTGGATCGCCTTCGTCGGGCCCGCGGGCATGCCGCGCGAGCTGGTGAACCGCATCAGCGCGGCCATCGCGCAGGTACAGAAGCAGCCCAAGGTCGCTCAGCAGCTCAACAACCAGGGAGTGCTAACGTTGACCATGGGGCCGGACGAACTCAAGGCCTATATGGATGCCGAGGTCGCCAAGTACCTACGGCTTGCCAAGGAAGCCAATGTCCAACCTGAGTGAGACGCGCGTGAAGCAATCCGTGAGAATCGTCTTCCGAACCATGCAGGATCTGGAGGAAGTCAGCCAATTGCTCGACGCCCTCCGGGCCAAGGGCTGGCACGTCGCGTGATCACCGTCCACGCGCGCTGCACCTGCGGCCCCCACGGGCCGTTCCAGGCAACGAAGATCCAGCGGCGCGACCCCGCTCCGCGCGATGTACTGATCGACATCGCGTACGCCGGCATCTGCCATTCGGACCTCGATCACGCGTATAGCACGCGCGGCAGCAAGACCATCCACCCGCTGGTGCCGGGGCACGAGATCGCCGGGGTGATCTCTTCGGTCGGCGCTGACGTCACCCGGTTCGCTGTGGGCGACCGCGTCGGCGTCGGCACCATGGTCGATGCCTGCCGCGTGTTCAACAACTGCCGCGCCGGCCTGGAGCAGTACTGCGACGGCCGGCGCGTGCTGACCTACAACTCGACCGGCTACGACGGCGAGCCGACTTACGGCGGTTACAGCGAGAAGATCGTGGCCGACGAGGCTTTCGTGGTTCGCATCCCGGACGCCATCTGGCTCGATAGCGCCGCACACCTGCTTTGCGCAGGCATCACCTTGTATTCACCGCTGCGCCACTGGAACGTGGGGCCGGGCAAGCGGGTGGCCATCATCGGCTTCGGTGCTCTCGGGCACGTCGGCGTCCAGATGTCCCGGGCATTCGGCGCGCACACGACCGTGCTCGACCTGTCGCCCGCCAAGCGCGACGACGCACTGCACCTGGGCTCGGACGACTATCGCGTTGCCACCGACCCCGACACCTTCAGGGAGCTCGCCAACTCCTTCCATGTCATTATCTCCACGGTGCCGGTGAATGTGGACCTCGACGCGTATCTGGGGCTGCTGGCGCTGGATGGCACCCTCGTGAGCCTGGCGATTCCGGAGAAGCCGCTGAACATCTCCGCCGCGGCGCTCCTGCACAACCGGCGCTCGATCGCCGGCACGCGAGGCGGTGGCCTGCGCGAGACCCAGGCGATGCTCGACTTCTGCGCCCAACACGGCATCCGCGCGGAGGTGGAAGTGATCGACGCCGACCGCATCAATGAGGACTACCGCCGCTTGGCGGCGGGCGACGTTCGCTTCCGGTTCGTGATCGACAACAGCACACTGATATGTATTGACCCGTCAATGTCCTACGAATAAAAAAGGTTTTTCTTTCAAAACTGCGCGCCAAGCCGTGCTGCGATAGCCGACCGGGGTCGACTAAGTAGCGAGGGTATGGGCCGCTGGCCCCAATTCCATCGCCCGACCACCCAAGAGGAGAAGAGATGAATGCGTTGAAGGACATCCGGATCGTCGATTTTAGCTGGCTTCTGCCCGGCCCCTACGCCACCATGCTGTTGGCCGACATGGGCGCCGACATCAACAAGGTCGAACAACCCGGGCGCGGCGACTACGCGCGCGAGATCTTGCCCGACCAATTCGAGATGGCCAACCGCAACAAGCGCGGCATCTCGCTGGATCTGAAGCAGGCGGAAGGCAGTGAGCTGGCGCTGCGGCTGGTGGAGCAGGCCGACGTGGTGATCGAGGGCTTCCGACCGGGCGTGATGGCCAGGCTGGGGTTGGGCCACGAGGCCTTGCTGCAACGCTTTCCGCGCCTGGTTTACTGCTCCATTTCAGGCTACGGCCAGGACGGCCCTTACCGGGACTGGCCCGGCCACGACGTCGCCTACATGGGTGTGGGTGGCGGTTTCTCGATGCCGGGCGACCTTAAGCACCCGGCGGTCAAGGGCACCCTGCCGGTGGGCGACCTGTCCTCGGGCATGTTCGCCGCCTACTCCATCCTGGGCGCGTTGTTCGAGCGCCAGCAAAGCGGCAAGGGCCAATACCTGGACGTGGCCATCACTGACTGCGTGGCCGCTTGGGCCGGCGTGCGCCTGGGCAACGTGCTGTGGAACGGCGAGGCGCCGCCGAGCCGCCTCAACGCCGTCAGCCGCATTTTCGAAACGGCCGATGGCAAGCGCATCAGCCTCGCCGTCGCTGAGGACCATTTCTGGGCCTCTTTCTGCAAGGTGCTGGAACGGCCGGACTGGCTGGCTGACGAACGCCTGCGCACCCTCGACGGCCGCCGCATTCAAGCCGCCGAACTGCTGCCCGAAGTGGAGGCGGCGATAGCGAAGCGCACGGCCGCCGAATGGCTGGCGCTGTTCGCCGCCGCGGACGTGCCGGCGGCGCCGGTGCATGGCCCGATGGAGACGTTCGAAGACCCGCAGATCCGCCACCGGCAGATGTTTTGGCAGGCAGCGCCGGACGGCAGCGGCAAGCCACGCCGGGTGGTGGCGTTCCCTGTCAAGTTCAGCCGCACCGCCCCGACACTCCGCAACACGGCGCCTGCCATAGGCCAGGACACCGATGCGGTGCTGCGCGAAGCGGGCCTCGACAACGCCGAGATTGCGGGCCTGCGCTCCCGCAAGGTGGTGGCCTGACGGCCGGGGGCTCAGGTCCCCGTGCGCTCGAAGATGACGGCGATGCCCTGGCCGCCGCCGATACACATGGTGACCAGGACGTAACGGCCGCGGACTGGCTGCAGCTCGTGCAGCGCCTTGACCGTGATCAGCGCGCCGGTCGCGCCGATCGGGTGGCCGAGGGAAATGCCGGAGCCGTTGGGATTAACCTTGGCCGGATCCAGGCCAAGTTCGCGCGTTACGGCGCACGCCTGCGCGGCAAAGGCATCGTTGGGCTCCACCACGTCCAGGTCCTGCGGCCGCAACCCCGCCTTCTCCAGCACGTGCCGGGTCGCCGGCGCCGGGCCGATGCCCATGTATTTCCGCCCCACGCCGGCGGGGGGCATAGGCCGCCAGCCGCGCCATGGGCTGAAACCGCGTCGTTGATAGGCGGGTATCCGGCTTCTGGTGCTCGGGGCGACCGAGGGCACGAGTCTGTGCTACTTCGCCTACGCCTACTTCAACGCGGCGAAACCCCCGCCCGTTGCTGTTCGCCGCGCTGGTGGCGGGCGGGCTAGTGATCTCGCTAGTCATGACTTCGCTGCAAACGCTGGCGGTCACGGAAGTACCTCAGCGCCTCATGGGTCAGGCGACGGCGCTCTCGCGCGACGGCTAAGGCTTTCGGGGAACGCGGCTCGCGGTCGTCGGCGACGGCAACACGACCGTCGAAGGAGCGCTCTAAATGACCAACATTGCAAGCCACGTGACATTGGTCCACCGGCGCGACTGATTTCGCGCCGATCCGATCCCAAGTGAAGTGAGGCCCGCCATGTTTCATGGCGGGCATTCGTGTTTGCGCAGCCTTGCGTATCGCTGCTGAATCGTTCTGAAAACAAGCACGCCGAGTTCTTAAAACAGCAATTGACGTGCAGCAGGCGTGAGTCCCAAACTGCCTGTCAACCGTGAGGATACAACCTTCATGTCGGATTGGTAGCTCAGCCCACTCACAAAGCAGGAGAGCTCCTCGTACAGAAGGCGAACGCGATTCCCGGTGGTTCGATTTTTCGACCGGCGAACGCGCAGCAAACAGTCAACCTCACAAGCTGACCTTTCAGCCCGTTCATCCAATTCGTTGAGACCAAGTTTAGTCCTATGGAGAAAAGCAAACATGTCTGAGAAGCAATACCACCTCCCAAGTCACATTCATACCGGATTACTCATCAATAACGTTGATCAAGCCGGCCACGGCGATCTTCTCAAGGTCGTCTGCCCCACCACTGAAGAACTTGTGGCTGAATTTGCCGGTGCTTCCGTGCAGCAGGTGGACGAGGCCGTGGCCAGCGCGAGGGCCGCATTCGATAGCGGCGCCTGGAAAAGCGCAGCAATTCGCAAGACAGCACTACTCAAGCTGGCGGATCTCATCGAGGAAAGCCGTGACCGGCTGATGAACACCCTGATTGCCGAGGTCGGCACGCCGGTCAACCTCAAGACCAACCAAATCGATACAGCAGCCACAGTCCTGCGCTGGTTCGCCGAGGTCGGCACCCGTGACCACACCCGACAACTAGGTTTCAACTCGACCATGACCGCCGTGAGCACGGTGGCCTACCGGCCCGTGGGTGTTGTTGCCGCGATTACCGCATTCAACTATCCGATTCTGATCGCTGCCAACAAGATCGGTGCAGCCCTCGCGGTCGGTTGCACGACGGTTCTTCTGTCCTCGCCGCTGGCACCTCTTACGGTGTTGCTGCTGGGGGACCTGGTGCGTCGCGCAGGCTTCCCTCCTGGGGCAGTCAATATCCTTGCCGGTGGCGCCGACGTGGGCCGCGCTCTGACCGAGCACCCCGGCGTCGACAAGGTGAGCTTCACGGGCTCGGTCAATGTCGGGCGCCAAGTGATGCAACAGGCAGCGACCGGATTGCGCAGCGTAGTGCTGGAGCTCGGCGGAAAGTCGGCTGCGATCATGCTTCCCGGGGTGGACTTCAACAAGTACGTCTTTTCCTTGCATGCACGTTATGCGCGCAATGCTGGCCAAGGCTGCGGTTCACCCACGCGCATCCTTGTCGAAGAATCGCGTTACGAGGAATTCGTCGAGATCAGCCGCAAGGCCTATCCGCAGATCAAGGTCGGAGACCCGCGTGATCCTGAAACCATCGTCGGTCCCGTGATCACGTCGGCCCAGCGTGACCGCATCGAAGCAGGTTTGGCAAAGGCCGTCGAGCAGGGGGCGGAGATCATTGCCGGCGGAGGGCGGCCGAACATGGAAAAAGGCTGGTTCCTGAATCCTGCCCTCGTGGGCGGGTTGGACAACAAGGCCCATCTTGCCCGCACTGAGATATTCGGGCCGGTGTCGGTGGTGCTGACATATCGAACCGTGGAGGAGGCGGTCCAGATCACCAACGATTCGGAGTTGGGTCTCAAGGCCTATCTGTTCGGTGGCATGGACCAGTGTCTCAAGCTCGTGCCGGAGTTGCGGGTCGGCACTGTCCAGATCAACGGCGGCAGTCCGATCCGACCGGATGCGCCGATGACCGGTTACAAGCACAGCGGCGTCGGCTCTGAATGGGGTGAGGATGGCTTGCGGGAGTTCATGCAACCCCAGCATGTCGACTGCGCAGTGAACTGACAAGGAAACAATGCCGTGGCACCCAACAATCTAATAAAACCAGAAAGCTCTGGCGCAACGCTGTCTTACACCCGCGCAACGCGCGGACTGGTCCCCATTCCGGTCACCGAACAGGGACTTCCCACTGCAACGGCGGAGCCGTTCTTCAAGGTCTCGGACGGTCTGGTTGCCCTGGAGGGGCCGGCTTTCGACCGAAAGGGCAATCTTCTGTTTGTAGACGTCTATGGCGGAAGGATCCTTCGCCTGTCGACAGACCACAAGCTCTCGACGGTCTATACCGACAGCACGCTGGGTCCAGCAGGCATTGCCATCCACAAGGACGGGCGTATCTTCGTGGCAGGTGTCGGAAGAAATTTCACGAACGGCAGCGTCATTGCACTGGACCCCGACGGCCGCAACCTTCAGACCATAGTGGCGCCCGAAGCCGGCTACGTAATCGACGACCTGGTTTTCGATAACAACGGAGGCTTCTACTTCACGGACTTCAAGGGCACGTCGACCAGGCATAGTGGCGGCGTCTACTACGTGTCGCCTGACTACAAGACGATCACCCCGGTTTTGCCGGACATGTGCGCTGCCAATGGTGTGGCGCTCAGTCAGGACGCCAAGGTTCTGTGGGCCACCGAGTTTTGTGTGGGCCGCCTGCACCGCGCCGACCTGGAGCAACCAGGCGTCGTCGCTCCGTATGGCTCGTCGACGCCCTACCAGTTCGTCGGGCGTGCACCCGATTCGATGCGTGCCGATGCGGACGGTAACGTCTACGTCGCAATGTTCCAGCAGGGGCGGATTCTTGCCTTCAGTCCCTTTGGCATACCCATAGGCCAAATATTGCTTCCTGGTCGCGAGGAAAACCACTTCTTGAAGTGTACGAGTTTGGCTTTCGTGCCCGGCTCGCGAGAGGTGCTCATCGTCGCACGTGATGAGTTGGGGGGGCGCGGTTCCATGATCTTCTGGGCCGAGGGACTCACTCAAGGCATCACCATGTTCTCGCATCAATGAGCCCCGTAACGGGTTATTGCTAAATCCTAAACCTAAACCTAAACCTAAACCTAAACCTAAACCTAAACCTAAACCTAAACCTAAACCTAAACCTAAACCTAAACCTAAACCTAAACCTAAAGATCATGAACTCAACAGCAAAAGTTGCCGTCTTCGGCTTTCTTCGGTTTCCCCCGGAGCTGATGCCAGAAATTCTCCCTCATGCCCGTACCTTGGTTGAGACTGCTAACCAAAAGGACGGTTGTATCATGTACGAGGTTACGGTCGATCCGTTTGATGCCGGTGTCTTGCGCTTTTCCGAGTTGTGGCCCGATCAAGGTACGTTCGACAAGCATATCCACGCACCTCATTGCGCCCCCTGGCTTGCTGCCGTGCAGAAGTGCGGCTTGCTGGAGAAAAAATTCACGGTTTGTGAAATTGCAAGTACGCGGTCCCTTTGAACGTGTTCCTGGGGCCACCCCTCCCGGAAACCTCGAGGATGTGGTTCGTCTTGGGCCTGCTCCTCCCGGCGCTTTAACGCCCACCTCGGCTCCCAGCTTTTCTTGGCCCCGAATCGCGATGAGCTCAACACGCGATCTGCAATAGGAGGATTTTTGACACTTTCGAGGAGGATCCCTTAAATGGAAGAATTTCGTTTGACTGACGCGGCGCAAGCTTCAAGAGGCCCATGGTTGGACATGTCGGACCGTGTCTGCGTGGTCACTGGAGCCGGCAGCGGCATCGGTGCTGAAACTGCGCGCGAGTTAGCCGCAAGCGGCGCAGCTGTCGCAGTGCTGGACCTTAACGGAGATGCTGCAACGGCGGTGGCCGAGGAAATCAAGTGTGCCGGAGGCCGTGCAATCAGCCTGGCGGCGGACGTGACGCGTGCGGATGCGATTGCCGATGCGGCTGAGCGGGTACGGGAGGAGCTTGGTCCATGCCAGGTTCTGGTCAATAACGCAGCCCTTGTGGTCTCCGCCGGTCCGTTGATGGAGGCCGATCTGGGGCAGTGGAATCGGATGTTGGCGGTCAACGTGACGGGGGCGCTGATCTGCACGCGCACGTTTGGGCGCCAGATGATGGAGGCGAGTCGTGGTGGCAGCATCATCAACGTCGCTTCAATCTGCGGTCACCTTCCGCTGCCCCAAGGTGGCGCCTACAGCGTAGGCAAAGCTGGTCTGATGATGCTCACCCGCATGCTTGCTCTGGAACTTGCCGAGCACCGAATCCGCTGCAACTCCGTGTCCCCTGGTCTGGTGCGCACACCGTTGACGGAGTTGGCTTATAGCGACCCCGAAGTCGGTCAGGCACGGGGGCGAATGATCCCTGCCGGCCGCGTGGCCGACTCGCTGGATTTGGCAAATGTCATCACTTTCCTGGCAAGCGATCGGGCCGGCTACATCAATGGTCAGGACATCCTCGTCGATGGCGCGCTCAGCCAGACACTCATGATCCACGTTCCTAAGCCCTCGAAGCCTATGAAGGCATCCTGAAGCGGTTGCAGGGCTAATTCCGACAACAAAATTTTTATAGAAAGTCCACACAATGAAGATACTCGCAGCGGTGATGTATGAGCAGGGGCTGCCTGCACCCTACGCCCAAAGCCAGCCGTTCAGGATCGAAGAAGTCGAACTCGACGGCCCCGGCGAGTGTGAAGTGCTGGTCGAGGTCAGAGGCGCTGGCCTGTGTCACTCCGACTTGTCCGTGATCGAAGGAATGAGAAAGCGGCCGCTGCCGATCGTCGGTGGGCACGAGGGTGCCGGCATAGTGCGGGAGGTCGGACGCGGCGTCACCGGCTATAAGCCTGGCGACCATGTGACTATGGCTGCGGTTGCCGGTTGCGGCCAGTGCAGGTTCTGCCTTGCCTCTCGCCCCGGGCTTTGTCAAGCCGCGAGCGGAGCGAAGGCGGAAGGTTTGTTAAGCAATGGCGCGCGGCGGCTTAGCCTTGCCGGCGGCGGCCGACTCAACCACTATAGCGGTATCTCTGTCTATGCCCAGTATGCAGTCGTGACGCCGCAGTCGTTGATCAAGATCGACCCTGCCGTTCCGCTGGACATCGCGGCCTTGTTCGGTTGCGCGGTCGTCACGGGTGCTGGCGCGGTATTCAACAGCGCCAAGGTCAAGCCGGGCGCGTCGGTGGGAATTTTCGGCCTTGGTGGCGTCGGCCTCGCGGCAGTGATGGCGGCCCGCGAGGCGGGTGCCTCGCGGATCGTCGGCCTCGACGTGCTGCCCAGCAAGTTCGACCTGGCGCGTGCGTGCGGTGCCACAGATTGCTTTGATGCGCACGATCCGGAGACTTTGCAGAAGGTACTCGACTTGACCAACGGCGGCGTCGACCATGCGTTCGAGATCTCCGGGAATCTGGGGGCGCTCGAGATGGCACAGAAGATTACGGTACGCGGGGGCGAAGTGGTCGGCGTCGGCGTCGGCAAGTCAACGGCGACGTTCACGGTCGCACACTTGCCTTGGGTCTGCGAGGAGCGCGTTCTGCGTGGTTCTTTCATGGGTGATGGCGTGCCACAGGACGATGTCCCTCGCTACATCGACATGTACCTGCGCGGGCAACTCCCCGTAGACAAGTTGCGTAGCGCGCACATCAGTTTCAATCAGCTGAACGAAGGATTCGACCTGCTTCGCAGCGGTGGTGTCGTTCGCCAGATTCTCCTGCCCCACGGAACTGTTTGAGTGTTCACTAGTGTGTCGGCATGGTCGCGGCGGTGTCAGGGCCGACTTGGCGGAAGACCTCCGCCAGTTCCAGCCCGGTGGGGCGCACGGCGACGCATCAGAAGTGTGCCGGAAGTTTCGGATCGGGAGCGGGTTCGATCTTGGGCAGCACATCGGGCAACTGGTCGAAGGGACTGACGGTGGCGCACAGGCTGCTGCTGGCCACCTAAAGTGCTCGGAACCCGAGGGTGGGCGGGTAGCAGCAGCGCATTCCTGCGCGACCGCCCCCTCAGAACCGTGCTTTCGGAGGCCATGCCGAATCAGAATTTCACAAAATTATTTACACCCTCCCGGCCTCCTTCACGCGGGGCCGGACGCAAGGTTCGTATATATAAATATCTAAAGGAGAAAACATGACGTTAGGCACTGTGCCCCCCCAGTAAAGTACCACCCGGATCGCCCGATCTCGTGAACGATCTGGCGCGGTTTGGGGAGTGTCAGTTTTTTTGTGTGCGGGGCCTCGGAGACTTTTCCATGGCGCCGCTCGCCGCCCAATGCGCAGGGCAAGAGCGTGCGGCGCGGTGGTAAAGTCGGTGCTTATTCTATCCGATCATTCGCGTGAATCGATCGTCAAATAAGATCGCGAATTGGTTCATCGCGGTTTTCCAGTGATTCGCTGCGCGGCCCCAATCGTCCGTAATGTTCCGAAGCGCCAGCCAGATCAATTTGGTTGCCGCCTCGTCAGTGGGGAAATGGCCGCGCGTCTTGAGGATTTTTCGTAGCCTCGCATTCACGCTCTCGATTGCGTTGGTAGTGTAGATCACGCGCCGCACCTCAGGCGGAAAGGCGAAGAACGGAATCACATGGGTCCAGGCGCGCCGCCAACTGGCGACAACGGTCGGGAACCGCTGCCCCCATGGCCCCGCCTCGAAGGCGTCCAACTCGGCCGCCGCGGCCTCTGCCCCCGGCGCCGTGTAGATGGGCTTAATGGCCGCCGCCAGCGCTTTGCGGTCCTTCCAGCTGGCATAGTCCAGACTGTTGCGGATCAGGTGCACGATGCAGGTCTGCAGCGTGGTAGCCGGGTACACCGCGCCCAGCGCCTCGGGCATACCCTTCAGGCCGTCGGTGACGGCAATCAGAATGTCGCCCAGGCCACGCGTCTTGAGGTCGGTGAAGACCTTCATCCAGAACTTCGCCCCCTCCGTGTTCTCGATCCATAGCCCCAGGATGTCGCGCGTGCCGTCCGGCAGCACGCCCAGCGCCAGGTAGATCGCCTTGTTGCGCACCACGCCTTCCTCGCGAATCTTGACGCGCAGCGCGTCAAAGAACACCACCGGATACATCGGTTCGAGCGGCCGCGTCTGCCATGCCGTGACCTCGGCCATGACCGCATCGGTGACTTTGCTGATCAGGTCTGGACTGACATCGACCGCGTACATTTCCTGTAAATGCGCCTGCACTTCACGCACCGTCAGGCCGCGCGCATACAAGGCGATGATCTTGTCGTCGAAGCCGGTGAAGCGCCGCTCATGCTTGCCCACAATCTGCGGCTCGAAAGCGCCGTGCCGGTCGCGCGGCACCTCAATGCGCAACGGTCCTTCGTCGGTCAAGACTGTCTTGCCGCTGCTGCCATTGCGGTGGTTCGCCGATCCGGCCGGTTTGTCGGCACCCGGCGCATAGCCCAGGTGATGTGTCATTTCGGCACCCAGCACCCGTTCAAGGATCGCTTTCTTGAATTTCCTCATCGCCGCGTCGACCGACTCGGCCGTCATCGGGCCGGTCACAAACTGGTCAAGCAATTCCGATGGGATCTCGGGCAATGTGGCGTCAACTGCGCCGTCGTTCTTTTTCTTGCGTGGCATTCATGGTCCTTTTAATTGCTGACATGATATGCCCTACACACAAAATTTCTGACAGTCTCGCGGTTTGCGGGCGACCATCGATGTCGCGCGGCTCGACCCCGCTATCATCAAAGCCATCAAGGCCAACATCCCCCTGGATGGATGACGTGGTTATCCGGATTTGGCCATGCGGCCAGCAGGGTAGGGAACTCATATTCGGCGTAATCCAACATTTTGCTCTCCAAGAAGGTTAATACAGGCAAAGCCCTCGCCACATTTACTCTACGCCTGCTCTAATGCACATTTATTCCTATTGCCAATGCTTCCAGTTGGCGCTATGAGCTCATTTTTCGATTACCACAATTCACGCTCTATCTGTTTCTGATCCGGCAATGGGCTACGAGTGAGGTATCGATTCCTCAACCAGTTCCGTACTTGCTGCTTATTTGGGCTACTTATCTTGTCCATAGCTATCTCTTTTCTAAAAATCAATTGAAAAAAGTGCAAATTTATCCACAGATGCGCGTTTAGTAATCAACAGACTCGCTCTTTTGACTGTCGGTCTACATAGTCCATCGACGTCGCGCATACCAGCATCTCGTTGTACGGCCACGTGAAAACGTCCATCAATGTGGAGTGTATAGAGCGATATTGATTGATGGAGCCGTTCCGGCAGGTTGCCAATTCGTATATAGCTGCTGTCGCTGTTACGTCCTGAATGAAAATGCCGTTGTCGAATCAGCTATCTGTTCCATTAACCGCGCATGGCCCCTGACCGCCATATTGCTCTGGAAAACGTAGTCCGTTCCATCCACTATCAGAAAACGCTCGATAAATCTCTTTAAAACCTTCCGCTGTTACACCTATGGAGTGTTCCTATTTTGCTCCTTGAGTGCCGCCGGCACGATTGATCAGGTCGATTCTCTCTTTTATCGAATTTCCTAGCTTTTTTAGCGATAGCGCGTGCTGTGTCGCTATCAAGTTCGAAGCCGCATTGTTGCTCCTGCTGGCGCTGCGTAATATCACATCCAAATGGAGTCGTGCCGGGCACGACTGGGAAATGGCCATGAATCAGTTTGCCATTCTGGAGCTAGCTAATAACTATCGTTCCCGCGGGGGGGGGCTTGACACACGCCAACTGCCGGGTTACTGTTAGGTCGTTTATATGAATATTTATACGTATATACGGACAAAATTTAATTTATGAACGAGCCTGCAGTCATAAACAATGAGCTCGCCCGGGGGAAGTTCACCGACAAGATGCTCGCGGAGATGCGCGCCCTGTTCGGCACCGAGCTGCGCACCGATACATGCGTAAACAACGAGTACGCAACCCGGTTGGCGATTCTCCGGTTCGCCGAAGGCATCGGTGACTACAACCCTCTGTGGATGGACGCAGCGTATGCTGAACAGTCCCCGCACCGAACCGTGATCGCGCCGCCGATCTTCATCTTCGTCTGCCTGGGCTTTGTCCAAGTAGGCTGGAAGGGCCACGCGGGCTTCCATTGCGAAACCAAGCTGACTTTCAACCGGCCCATCTGCGCCGGCGACAAGATCAAGGCGAGCCTCATCTCCGATGATGTCGACTTCGAGCGCGCTGTTGTGGATGGCGTTCAGGACGCGCTACGAAACTGCGGACGGGTGTGCGGAGGGCTAACCGGCGATGCCGATCGGGTTCGCACAAGATTATTTTGTTTAAGTTAATCCAATATCACTGCCAAATTTTTCCCGGAGAAGCAATAACATGTCGGATTTTCTGATCTACGAGCAAGACGGCCCCCTAGTCACCTTAACGATGAATCAGCCGGAGCAACGCAACCCGCTGACCGGCAACAGTGCGATACCTGAGTTTCTTGATGCCATCGACCGCATCCATGACGACCGGCAGGTTAGGTGTGTAATTCTCACCGGTAACGGTCCCTCGTTCTGTGCCGGCGGCGACATCCGCGAAATGAAGCGGCAGGCCACTCCCGATGTGAGTGAGATGGAGATCCGCCACGAGTACCGGCGCGGTATCCAGCGGTTGACGTTGAGTCTGTTTAATCTCGAGGTGCCAGTGATTGCTGCCGTCAACGGCCATGCCATTGGCGCGGGGCTTGACCTTGCTTGCATGTGCGATATCCGCATCGCTTCCGAGAAGGCCAAGTTTGCAGAGAGCTTTATCAAGTTGGGCATCGTTCCTGGCGACGGCGGCGCCTGGCTCCTGCCGCGTATCGTAGGCATGTCTCGCGCAGCCGAACTTGCTTTCACTGGTGACATGATCGACGCTCAGCAGGCGTTAGCTTGGGACTTGGTCTCGCGCGTTGTGGTACACGACCAACTGATCACGTCGGCCCGGGAGTTGGCGGGCCGCATTACGCAGCACGCCTCCCACGGCGTGCGCCTGACCAAGCGCCTGATGCGCGAGTCTATTCACTCACGTTTGGATACGGTCCTAGAGCTCTCTGCTGTGTTTCAGGCCATCTCGCACAAGACGCCGGATCACAGCGAGGCGGTGAACGCCTTCCTCGAGAAGCGCGTTCCTCGTTTCAACTGACCGGTTGTGGCGAACGCTGTGTGCCCGCCACTGGCACCTTTGTGGTGGAATGTAAAACTAATTCAGTTTGCCTGACTTTCAGTGCAACTGGGGCATGTGGTCGCCGGCTGCTGATTTCGTAACGGCTTGGCGCTTGGCTTTCATCGCTCGTACGAAGCGATATTGAGAACGACGTGCTTAGGAGGTACATGCAAAATGCGACAGAAAGACGAAAATCTCTCCATTTTTCCGATCGCACCTGATGTCACGAGGGAGGAAGTACACTTCCGTCGCATCGACATGCGAGGTTTCCGGCGTAGCGACGGACTTTTCGAGGTTGAGAGCCGCCTAACCGACCGCAAACCATACGACTTTACGCCAGCCTGTGGCGGCCGGCCGGTGGCTGCTCAAGAGCCGATTCACGACATGGGGGTGCGACTCGTGTTCGATGATCAGATGCAGGTGCATGGCGTACAGACTTTCACTGACGCCGCGCCCTACACCGAATGCCCTGAGGGCGGCCGTGCGCTGCAATCCCTCATAGGGTTACGGATGACCAGCGGCTGGAACAAGGAGGTGCGCGCTAGGCTTAGCGGGGCGCGGAGCTGTAATCACCTAATGGAACTCCTGACGCCGCTAGCTACGGTTGCATTCCAGTCGCTAAGTGTGCTGCGCAGAAGCCGCCCGGAGCGCTTGGGTACCGGCAATCGGCCGCTGAGAGTCGACATGTGCTACGCGTATGGCGCTGAACGGGAGTTGGTGCGGCGATACTGGCCGCAGTTCTATCGGCTCGCGCCGCTGACAGAATAAGTAGCATTAACGCTAGTGTCCTGAGTCATTAATTCGTGTACAAAAACGACCGACCGATTCGATGATTTGATCAGCGGTCTTATGCCAAACGAAAGGAGTCGGGTTTTGGTTATAAACAGCAAGGTAATCACGGATGGCACGTTCAAGTTCGATCGTGCTACGGTGCGACCCACGCTTGATCTGACGCTCGGTGAGCAATGCAAACCAGCGTTCCACGAGGTTGAGCCAGGATCCGGAAGTCGGAGTGAAATGCAAGTGGAAACGAGGATGGCGCGCAAACCACGCGCGCACCGACGAGGTTTTGTGCGTACCGTAATTGTCCATGACCAGATGAACGGCCAAGTCGGCCGGCACATTTTGCTCGATGGTACGCAAGAATTTCAGGAACTCCGTAGCACGATGGCGCCGATGCAATTGGCCCATGACTTGGCCGGTGGCCAGATCCAATGCGGCGAACAGCGTGGTCGTACCATGCAGCACATAGTCATGGCTGCGCCGCTCGGCCACGCCAAACGACAACGGCAGAAGCGGCTGCGTGCGGTCCAGCGTCTGGATCTGCGATTTCTCATCGACGCACAGCACGACCGCGCGTGCGGGTGGCGCCAGATACAGACCGACGATGTCACGCACCTTGTCGATAAACAGCGGATCGGTGGACAGCTTGAATGTTTCTTGGCGATGCGGCTGCAAGCCGAATGCGCGCCAGATACGCGTCACCGCAGTCTGATTGAGGCGCGCCGCCTTCGCCATTTGCCGCGTGCTCCAATGCGTTGCATCGGCCGGCCTGCTCTCGAGGGTCAAGGCAATGATCTCTTCAACCTTCGCATCGCTGATCTTGCGAGGCTGCCCGGGACGGGGTGCGTCCAGCAAACCATCAAGCCGCAGGTCGACGAAGCGCTGCCGCCATTTGCCCACGGTTTGCGGCGTCACATGCAAGCGGTTGGCGACGTCCCTGTTCAACGCGCCGTCAGCGCATGCCAGCACAATGCGCGCACGCAACGCCAGCGCCTGCGCGCTCTTGCGGCGTCGCGTCCATTCGACCAAGCGGTTGTTCTCTTCGTCCGTCAACGTCAGCTCCAGCAGCCGTCTTCCTCGTCCCATCTCGATCTCTCCTGTGTCAGTTCGAGAATGAGACAAATACGGCAGTTAATTGTTCCACGAATTAATGACTCAGGACACTAGGTTGTGAGCACGATATCTCCAGGTTCCGGATTGCCCCGACTGAAGCTCAGGCCGCCGGTTGCGACCTTTTGCTCGTGGGCTTCGGCGACCAAAGACTGCGACGATGTCGTTCCGATGGCAATTCTTGCCGCCGGCGATGAGATCGAACACTTCGGCAAGCTCGTTGAACCGGGCAATATGTTACTGCTCGCACACATCGGCGACATACCGTATCGCCGTCGGATCATGGATAGTTTTCCGTTATACTACACTTTTGTTGAAGCACTAACGTATATTCGCGGGACTCAGTGGCGTCTTGAGCTCGAAATGAAGCAGCAAGACAAACTTTCACATGAACATTCATTGGATGTACATGCCGATAGGCAGACTGTATTCACGCGACCCGCATCGATCACATAATCGGGGAATTGTTCCGCTGAAATAATTCACTCTGATGTTCACGGCAGCATAAAGGAAGATGGGAAATATGGATCAGCACACGTCGGATGTCCGTCCTCAACGCATCCCGGAGAACCATCGTACGGTTGATAGGGTCACACGCATCCTCGAAGAGGTGGTCTATAACCCTGGTATGACGTTCGCCGAACTCGTTCGAGCCCTGGAAGCTCCAAAGAGTTCGATTCACGGATTTATCAGCGGGCTGCTGGCGAAGGGCTGGCTTTACGAGGTGAACCATCGTTTTTATCTTGGCCCCGCAGTTTATAGTCTCACACTCGCGAGTGGTCACATCCGAGCCGGGCTGGTAACGCATTCGGACTTGGTCAAACTGCACGAGGAGTCGGGTTTGGCAGTATTCCTCGGGGTGCCGGCCGGCGATCAGCTCATCTACATCGCGGAAGCAGGGAGCGATGCCTTGGCGGGATTCGAGGCGCGCTCGAACATCCGCCGCAAGCTGTTGGCCACGGCGGGTGGGAAGGCGCTTCTAGCAGCGTGGCCGATGGCCGAGCGGGAGTCGTATCTGCGCCGTCAAAGCGCGGAGGAAGCAGAATTGGTGCGCAAGTTTCTCCAGGAATATGACGAAATTATAAAGACTGGGGTCGCAACGAATACGGGTCTGAGATTCGCAATCGCAGCAACCGTCCGCAATCAGACCGGCGAGGCTGTGGCGTCGATCACACTCGTGGGACTTCCCTCTGATATGAAGCCCCGAGCGGAGAAGTTGCGCGAAATGCTGATGCGGTACGTCGACTCGTGGTCGCAACGCACAATGGTGCCGAGAGAGGCGATCTGACGTCTATCCTCGGCGGCCTGCGAAGCAAGATATACAACTCGTTGTTCGTGCGGCTTGATTTTGCAGCTCGCTAAATATGTACGGCCCGTTATTAAGCGCCGCGACACCCAACATCGCCATGTTGGGAGTAGAACCATGCCAATGTTTTTCACCGTTGCGATCCAGACGACGTCGCCCGATGAATATGTTCGACGGGAGCTCCGCCAGCGTTGGATCAGGCCGCAAAGCATGCGCGCATGCAGTGATGTTTACAACACCGACAGCGGTGTCCAGGACTGTTCTGGCTGCTTCCAATTGACCCCTTCCAGCAGCATCGACAGCTGCGCCGGTGTCGGACACCATGCGGTAATTGGTGCCGTCGGCGGTTGCCTGGCCCGGCGGCATCCGACTGGTAAATGGCAATCCGGTCTGGCCTAACCATGGCAGGACATGGTGCCGCGCATCGAGTTCGTATGCGGTATGAATCACGTAGACGTAGTCCGTGAAGTTCAGATCACTCGGTAATCCTCCCATTTTTAGAGCGTGCTAAAAGTAGAGGTTAAGTGGCAAGCCGCTGATGGCAAGCCGCATCTGATCGCCCGCGGTCCGATAGATTGGTGCCGGCTTTTGTCCCAAGCCAACGCTGGCTGGCGTCCCTGTGCTGATAATGTCGCCGGGATCCAGGGTCATGAAACCGCTGATGTGGGCGATTAGCTGTGAGACGCTAAAGTGGTCATGGTGCGCGTATTGCCGCTTTGGACGCGGCGGCCGTTGACCTCAAGCCATATATCGAGATTTTGCGGACCACGTCTCGGGGACTTGACACGCAGAACCTAAGAGTTTAAATTAGTGACGTTTATACGATCAATTGTTCTCTATTGCGAACTTAACCTAATGTTGAGAGTTTGGTTTCGTGGGGTCATTCAAAACCAAAGCCGAGGCGCGTTTGGCGGTGTCCACTTGGATCGAGGGCTGGTACAACCCACGATGCCGTTCACCCGAGTGGCGTCAGCTGAGCAGTTCGAAGTAATTTGGCCAATGCTGGAGCGCGCGAAGCGCCGGACTGCGCCATGATCGTGCCTGAGCTCGTGCCGCGCACCGAACTCCCGTTGGCATTGGCGCTCAATGGTATCGCCATGAACGCCTCACGTATCGACCCCTCGTCGCCGGAGCTCTCATTGCTGCCGCGGGAAGTGCTTACGTATTCACGCTCAACGCCTTTCTCTCAGTGATCTGCGCATTCCTGATCATGCGCTGGCCTTATGAGGCTTTTCCCAGCGCGCTGGGACCAGAGCGGCTCGTCAGTGCGATGCGCATTGGAGTACAGTTTGTCTGCCAGTCGGCGCGGTTCAAATCCGTGCTCTTGCGGATATCCTTGTTCTTTTTTCACTCTACCGCAGCGGACGCTGCCATGTTTATTGCGGGAATGGCTTGGATCACGACCGCCAATTCTTTGAGTATTTTCGCCCAGCTTGGCCTTCCTGACTGGGTTCGTGCCCGAGGTATGTCGATGTTTCAGATGGCGGTCATGAGCTCAAGTGCGATTGGGGCAGCCGTCTGGGGGGGCAGGTCGCGACGCTTCAGAACGTGCAGTTCAGTCTCGCCCTCGCGGCGTTAACGGGGGCAACAGCCATGATCGCAGCAGGGCACCCAGTGTCCGACCGGGTGATGGACGAGGATTTGACACTGTCTCGTGAACTGAAGGCGCCAGTTTTTGACGTCCCTTCGCGGCGAACCAATGTAGTGATCACGATTGAATATGTGATTGATCCGCGCTATGTCGCCGAATTCCAGGAACTCATGTTTGAGAGTCGCAGAAGCAGGTTGCGGCAAGGCGTGTTGCGTTGGGACTTGCTCCATGACGTTTCGGATCCCGGTCGCTACGTGGAGCAAATCGCCGATGAGTCGTGGACCGAGTACCTGCGTCGCTTCGATAGGCTCACAGCCTCTGAAGTCGCCCGGCGTGAGGGCAAGCTTACGTTCCATATTGGCGACTCGCCACCGACTGTACGCAGCTACTTGGTCGAAGCGAGTTGATGCGGTTGTGTCGCATTTGAAATAGAAATAAGGTAATGAAATGAGTTTTCTTAATCTCGATCTCAATCTGCTACGGGTGTTTGATGCTGTGATGATCGAACTGAACTTAACGCGCGCAGCCGACCGCCTTGCGATGACACAGCCAGCAGTATCCAATGCGCTAAGGCGCCTGCGTGTTGCGCTGCAAGACGAACTGTTGATTCGCACCGTACATGGCGTGAAGCCGACCGCGCGCGCTGAAGAATTGTGGCCCATTGTCCGGGGCGCGCTGACCGCTTTGGAGACGGCAATTGCACCACACACGTCCGAAATATCGGAATCGCAAGCTACGTTTCGATTGGCCATGGCGGATGCGACCGCGTCACTCCTGCTGCCGCCGCTGATGATGTTGATTAAACAAAATGCGCCGGGACTGAACATCCGGATGTCACCACTGACGACACGTGATCCGCGCCCCATACTGTTGCAAAGCAATATCGATCTGGCAATCGGCTTTTTCCCGGGAGTCGTCGCCCAAGTAAAGGGTGAGCAAGGCGTTGGATCATCGATACGACACAGACGCTTATATACCGGGGAATATGTATGCGTAATGCGCAAGGATCACCCGTTGGCCGACGGCGAACTGACGCTAGACGGCTATTGTGCGGCCGAGCATGCGTTGGTAAGTTTTTCGGGACGCGCGCATGGGCTGGCCGAGGAGGTGCTCGAGAACCTCGGGCGCAAGCGCCGACTCGTGCTTACTGTGAATCAATTTTTTACCGTTGGCCGTGTCGTCGCAAAATCTGATTTGCTCACGGTGATACCACGGCATTTGATCGCTTCGACCGGAATGGAGCACCTGCTAGTTTCAAAGAAATTACCGTTTTCCTTGCCCGCCGTACATGTGGATATGCTATGGCATGAACGAGAAACACATAATCGGGCGCACGCATGGTTGCGCGATCGCTTGATTGAACTCACTGATTCCGATATTGGGGGCATCGAGTCGTAGTCGGTATTCAAGCGATGGTCTAGGTCAAGGTGGCGCAATTTAGCGATAGGGACAGAAAGCGTTTGAAAGGAAAATTCAGATAACTCTTGTTCTAAACCTGCTTCATAAAGACTACTCACTTCTGGCCGCCGATCGGCTTGGCAGGACAAGCGGACACGTGACAATGACTGCTTCGAACGGTTAGATGATACCAATTAACTTCCCGAAAATAAAAATCAATGGTATTCGAAAGATTTTTGTAAGTGATAACACGCGTATGGCGTTGGCCTATGCGGGCACTACTAGCGCGCGTGAGTACACGAGGGACTTTACTGGCTCTGAGAATTCGGATGAAGGAATGCGGGTCGTTCGCCGACATATGGTGTCCTGTTTTCAGTTCGACCAACGTGATGTGATGCTGCGAGGTGATGCTGTTATGGGGAATTAAATGTTGCTGTCGTTTTTTGACGACGAGAAGTATGCCGATTTCACGTATCTATCGCCCCTTTTGCGATGGAGTGATTTGACTCGGATAATGTGCGCTCCTCTGTCGCGAAAATGTCCGGCTTCGCTCTTTTACCAAATTCGACAGTTCCTTGAAACCGTGCAGCTGTGAATCGAAGTCTGGTTGCAATTTCGTTAAGTAACTTCCAAAGGCACCAAGACCAACCCACCCTAAATCGTCAACCGATTAATCGAGCGCCTCCAAAACAAATTTCTTTGGACACTCCAGTTTTGCTGGCGATGCCGTTTCGGTAGGTGCTTGCGCAGGAATGGATCAATCCGTCCTCGCGCAACCGCATCGCGAACCGGGTGAAATCGCTGCCGCTGGCGATCAGACAAAATCCATCGAATTTTCGCGTATACAACAAATCCACCGCGTCGATGATTAGCGAACTGCCTGTCGCATTCTTCCCGGTCGTGTATGCAAACTGCTGAATCGGTTTAGTCGCATACGCGAAGCCTCTGAAGTTGGCAAGCGTGAAGCACGAGCAGGTAAAAGCTGGCTCGCGAGATTCCCATTACAGTGTATACCTGCGAGACACTGCCTTATGCTTCCGCCAACTTCGGCAGCCCGACCTTATTCCGGATAATCTGTTACTCGTCCATCACGTTCACCTCACTTCTCCTGTGGTTCCAAAGGTCAAATGATTTATTAGATTAATTACCGAAATACCCATCCGTCAGGCATATCCTCCGCAGTCTGCTTATCTTTCCTGACAGGCCTGTTCGCGTCTGGACTTGATCGACGTTTTCAATCTTCGTCAAGGACAGGCATGGTGGCGTGAATAACTTGCCGTAGTGCTGCCGATTTTCTTTTATGGAGGGCAGCGCGCAATGCAAAAAATAATTGCGCCAGGACCAGCAATGCACATAGTGAAATGAATCCCGCACTGATCGGTCTCTCCACAAACACCATCATGTCGCCGCGCGAGAGTAGCAGCGCACGGCGGAAATTTTCCTCGACCATCGGTCCCAGAACATAACCCAGTAGGATCGGCGCCACCGGAAAATCCAGGGCAACAAAGACGGCGCCGATCAAGCCAAACGCGAGTACTTCGCCGATCTCGAACAGGCTGTTATTGGTGCTATAGACGCCCACCGCGATGAAAAACAAGGCGGCTGGATACAGGTAGCGATAAGGAACCTGCAACATTTTTACCCACACCCCGATCAGCGGAATGTTCAATATCACCAGCAGCACATTGCCAATCCAGAAGCTGGCGATCAGTCCCCAGAACAGGTCGGCATGCTCAGTGATCAATTGCGGTCCGGGCTGTATGCCCTGGATCAGCAAGGCGCCCAGGATCAGTGCCATCACCGCGTCGCCGGGGATGCCCAGGCTCATGGTCGGAATGAAATCGACCTGGGTCTTGGAGTGCGATGCCGCCTCGGGACTGGCGACGCCTTCGATCGCGCCATGGCCGAATCGCTCCGGCGTTTTGGAAATCTTCCGCTCGAATGCATAAGCAATAAACGTGGTGATGGTGGGCCCGGTGCCGGGCATGGCGCCAAACAGGGTGCCAATCAGCGTACCGCGCAGCATGGGAAAGAACGATTGCTTCAGCTCGGCCTTGCTGGGGCGCATATCGCGCAAGCGCACTTTAACGCCACTGCCGACCGCTTCCATGCGGTTCACGCTGCGCAGAAATTCGGTGACACCGAACAGGCCCAGTGCCAATGCCACCAATTCCACCTTGTCGGATAGCTCGATCAGGCCCATGGTAAAGCGTGGGGTCCCGGAATTGACGTCGGTGCCGACAATGCCAAGCATCAGACCAATGATGGTCATCGCCACGCCTTTCAGCGGGGAGCCCCTGGACATTGTTCCGCCACACAGCAGCCCCAGCAGCATGATCGAGAATATTTCCGCCGGGCCGAACTTGAAGGCAATACTGACCAACAGCGGGGAGGCGAAAATCATGACGAGAATTCCGAAGGATGCCGCGAAGAACGACGAAATCATGGTAATGCCGAGCGCCGTTCCGCCCTTGCCCTGTTTGGTCAATGGATAGCCATCCAAGCAGGTCACGGCATGAGGTGGGTGGCAAGGCAGGTTCAGTAAAATGGCGCCGATGGCACCGCCATATTGGGACCCGTAAAAAATCCCTGCCAACATCAGTATGGCCGGGATAGGGTGCAGCGTATAAGTTAATGGGAGCAACATCGAAATGGCCGACAATGCACCCATGCCTGGCAGAACGCCGATGAGATTACCGATCAGTACACCGAAAAACGACCACATCAGATTTCCCGGCTGAAGCGCAACGCCGAAACCCTGCCACAAGTCCATCAAAGATTGTCCGATCATGATCAACCCCAGCGGAATAAAGGAAACTGCAACTGGAGCGCCCACCAGAATACGCCCGTGGCAACAGCAACCATGGCCAACGACAGGATCAATGCCCTCTTGACGGTGTTCTGGCGGTCGCCCATCGCGGAAATAAAGACGATGGCAAAGCTCGCTGGCAATAAGCCACCATATTTCCCTAAAACCACGAAAGCGACGATGGAGAGGGTGATGCAGGCCCAACCGCGCCATTCCGGAGCAAGTGGTTTTTCATCGCCGTGCGGTACGGCACGTTTAGCGGTGAGAACGATTGTTGCACCCACCAGAGCCAGAAGCGCCCCGAGCGCGACGGGAAAAAAGCCGGGACCCATCTTGCTCAATGTACCGACGCTGTAAGTCCTTCCTTGTAACATGGCACCAAGGCCAAGCAAGACCATCAGACCGCCGCCGTAGTAATCCTTGTTGTATTTGTTGATAAAATTGTGCATTGTCATCCTCCTATTGCTACGTTGAATATTACTTCATAAAAAAGTACAAAAGAGCTGGACTTCCGGACCTGCGCCTTTCCAAATTTTGACAAAAAGTTACTAGTTAGAACGTAATGTTGGCGAGGCCGCTTCTTTTGAAATCGAACGCAGTGCTTCATACCCTGATGTGAGACTCGGCATAGCCGAAATTCTTTTCATTGACATGTCATTTTTTGTCTGGAAGAGTGTTGTGAACCTATGCTAAGCGATTGATTTTAAAGAAAAATACGCTCTGAGTTAAATTGGTAAGTCGTTGATTGTTAAGAAATAAACCATAAGACTCATCACTCGCTCTGGGCGTCGCGGAACTCGACCCCGACGTTCACAGGCAGACGCAGAAAGAAGAACAGCGCGACCAGCACGGCCGCCGCCATGAAAAGGAACGCCAGCGGAAAGTCGCTGGCCAGCAACTCGGACGGGTTCCCCTTGCGCCACCAGACAGAGACGCTCAGCAATTCAACGGCGAGCATGACGCCCAGGCTGAAGGATAGCTGCTGGGCCATCGTCGAGAGGGCGGTGGCCTGGCCCATCAGGGGCTTGGGGATTTCCGAAAATGTAAGGGTCTGCAGCGACGTCATCACGAGCGACATCACCAGCCCGCCTGCGGCAAACGCGGCAAAGAGCAGTCCGTGAGAGGTGCTTTTACTGAAGCTGGCATAGAGCAAGTAGCACAGGCTCGAGCATACGGTCGCTCCAATAAGCAACGGCCGGAATCCGACCTTGCGTATGGCTCGGGCGAGAACGGCGCGGGTCGCCATCGCTCCAATCGCCGTTCCCATCGTGAGCAGTCCGGAATCGAGCGGCGACAAGGCGAAGCCAAGCTGGAGCAGTAGCGGCAGGAGAAAGGGAACTGCGCCGATCGCCAGGCGCAGGGGGCTGCCGCCAACGATCGACGCGAAGAAGGTCGGGTGCCGGATGATCCGCAGCTCAATTAAGGGTTCGGCGACCCGTCGGCTGTGCAGCCAGTAACCAATCAGGCACGCGATGCCGAACGCCGCGAATGCCGTCGAAGCCGAGCGCTGCAGAAGTTGCGAGCTGGCACCCTCGAGCGCCGCGAGGAAGCTTGCCAGCCCGATCCCGAGAAGAACGAAGCCGATGGCGTCAAACGACGGCGGATCCTGCGCGGCCTCGTCCGCATCAAGGAGGGCGAGCGCGAGCACGATGCCGAGGATGCCCAGGGGGACATTGATCAGGAAGATCCAGCGCCAGGAGACCCACGTAACGGTGATGCCGCCGACGAGAGGGCCGATCATGCGGCCGAACGTCGGGGGCACGGTGAACCACACCATGGCCGCAACCATGGAACGGGGCGTGACACTGCGGAGCAGGATGAGTCGCCCCACCGGCACCATCATGGCTCCTCCCATGCCCTGAAGCACACGGCATGCGACTAGCATCTCGAGCGAAGTCGCCAACCCGCAGAGGCCGGAGGCGACGGAGAACAGCGCGATCGCGCCGCAGAACACACGCCGCGGACCGAAGCGATCAGCGATCCAGCCGCTCGCCGGCAGGAAGATGGCTAAGCTGATCAGGTAGGAGGTGATCGCAAGGTTCAGGCGCAGCGGATTGACGTGCAGCGCGTCCGCGATGGTTGGCAGCGCGGTCCCCATGATCGAGGAGTCGACATTCTGCAGGAACAACGGCAGCGCCACCACCATCGGGACAAGCTTCTCGCGATGGTCCATGGTACCTATTTCCCCCGCGCGGCGAGAAACTCCGCCACCGCGGTGTTGCCGGTCAGGGGGGGGCGCTGTTCCGGTTGGTTCATCGTCAGCGTGACGACAGGGCCGTCTTGTTCGTAGCTCAGGAAGTTGGACATGTTTTTACTTTCGTCAGTGTATTGTTGTCGATAATGAACTGAAACTGGACCTTGCCCGCGAGCAGACGACGATAAGCCTCGTCGATGCGATCCGCGTCAATCACCTCGAACTCCGAGCTTTTGCTGGCAGAGCTCAGCATGCGCCGGGCTTCCTGCAATTGCTGCCGCTCGCCCGACAGCGCCACCTGTTTGCGGGTGAAACGGTGATAGTCGAGATAGTGTCCTCATACTGCGGTGTAATTTTGGTATCAACTCTCAGGCGGTGTACCCGCCTGGCCCCGAACCGAGGATGATTAGTCGGCTGTGTTTTGTCTCGCTCATGTTTTGTTCGTAACTATGAACTGTTGTTCGTGTATATGATTATATTAGGCCGGTCAAAGACGGGTGTCAAGCGGGGTTTTGCGTACGTTTCTTTCGCGCATCGCGACCACACAGGTTGGCAAACCCAAGTGAATAAATCCGCGTTTCCTTAGGTTGATGTATTTACATCTTGTTACACTTTGAGGCTTTTTGCGTAAGTCTAAGTGATACGATTTAGTAACTGTTAAACCTTGACCCCCGCGGAGGTAGGGGTAATTCCTATGCGCTGCGCAAGCTGCAGGTTCGAGAATCCGACAGGCGCAAAGTTCTGCGAGGAATGCGGCGCCAGGATGGCGCGCGCCTGCCCGGCCTGCGGGCAGGAGGCGAGCGCAAGCGCCAAGTTCTGCAGCGAATGCGGCGCGCCGTTGAGCGGGCAGCCCACGAGCGCTGCGCTTGCGGCCAGCGCCCCCATCGAATACACGCCCCCCTACCTGGCCGAGCGCATCCGGGCGGCACAGGCGGCCATGGACGCCCGCGGGGCGGCGGATGGCGAGCGCAAGACGGTCACCGCGCTGTTCGCCGACATGGCCGGCTCGACCGCGCTAATCCACGACCTCGATCCCGAAGACGCCCGCCGCCTGATCGACCCGGTACTGGCGCTGATGATGGAGGCCGTGCATCACTACGAAGGCTATGTGGCCAAGTCAATGGGCGATGGCATCCTGGCGCTGTTCGGCGCGCCGATCGCGCACGAAGACCATGCGCAGCGGGCCCTGTATGCCGCGCTGCGCATGCAAGACGCCATGCGCTGCTATGCCGACCGCGTGCGTCTTGCGGAGGGGGTGGCGCTGCAGATCCGCGTCGGCATCAACTCCGGCGAAGTGGTGGTGCGCGCGATCAGCACCGACGACTTGCACACCGACTACGACCCGGTGGGGCATTCAATCCATATTGCTTCGCGCATGGAGAGCATCGCGGTGCCCGGCTCGATCGTCGCGAGCGAATACACCTACAAGCTGAGCGAGGGCTATTTCGCGTTCAAGGCGCTCGGCGCGATGCCGATCAAGGGACTGCCCGAGCCGATCGCCGTCTTCGAAGTGCTCGGTGTCGGCCCGCTACGCACCCGGCTGCAGGTGGCGGCCAGCCGCGGGCTGGCGCGCTTCGTCGGCCGTGCCCGCGAGCTTGAGCAGTTGCGTGCAGCGCGCGCGCAGGCACAGGCCGGGCACGGGCAGATCGTCGGCGTGGTCGGCGAGCCGGGAGTCGGCAAGTCGCGGTTGTGCCATGAGTTCAAACTGCGCGCGCCGCGCGATTGCCTGGTGCTGGAGACCTACTCGGTCTCGCATGGCAAGGCCTATCCGTATCTGCCGCTGATCGAGCTGCTGAAGAACTACTGCGAGATCACCCCGCAGGACGACGAACGCCGGCGGCGCGAGAAGCTCACCGGCAAGTTGCTGACCCTCGACCGCGCGCTGGAAGACAGCCTGCCCTATTTGTTCTATCTGCTGGGGGTCGCCGATCCGGGCGCGGCGCTGGCGCAGATGGACCCCCAGATTCGCCGGCAGCGCAGCTTCGCGGCAATCAAGCGGCTCCTGGTGCGCGAGAGCCTGGCCCAGCCGCTTGAGCTGATCGTCGAGGATTTGCAGTGGCTCGACAGCGAGACCGAGGCCTTCCTCGGCTTTCTCGGCGAGAGCGTGGCCAACGCCCGCATCCTGCTGCTGGTCAATTACCGGCCCGAGTACCGGCACGACTGGGGCCACAAGAGCTATTACACCCAGTTGCGACTGGATCCCCTGGGCCAAGCCGAAGCACGGGAATTGCTGCAAGCCCTGCTGGGCGACGCCGCCGGGCTCGCCCCGCTCGAGCACCTGATCCTGGCGCAGGCCGAAGGCAACCCGTTCTTCATCGAAGAAGTGGTGCAGGCGCTGATCGAGGAGCAGGTGCTGCGCGGCGAGTGCGGGCATTACCGTATCGAGCGGGTCCCGACCGCCCTGCACATCCCGGCCACCGTGCAGGGGGTGCTCGCCGCCCGCATCGACCGCCTGGGGACGGCCGAGAAGGCGCTGCTGCAGACCCTGGCGGTGATCGGCAAGACCTTTCCCTGGAGCCTGCTCGCGCGCGTCGCCCTGCAGCCCGAAGACACGCTGAAGAGCCTGCTGGCGCGGCTGCAGGCCCGGGAGTTCATCTATGAGCAGCCAGCGTTTCCGGAAGTGGAGTACAGCTTCAAGCATGCGCTGACCCAGGAGGTGACCTACGGGGCGCTGCTGAGCGAGCGGCGCTGTGCGCTGCATGAGCGCACGGCCCAGGCGATCGAAGCCCTGTTCGGTGCCCAGCTCGATCAGCACTGCAGCGAGCTGGCGCATCATTACAGCCGCAGCGGCAACGTACTAAAGGCAGTGGAGTACCTCCATTGCGCCGGGCGCCAGGCGGTGCAGCGCTCTGCCGATGCCGAGGCGGTCGCGCACCTCAGCGCTGCCCTGACTCTGCTCGGGACCCTGCCCGACACTCCCGAGCGCGCACGACAGGAACTCGCTCTCCTGATCACGCTCGGTCCGGCCTGGATGGCCACCAAGGGACTCGCGGCCCCGGAAGTGGAGGCGACCTATACCCGGGCGTTGACGCTGTGTCGGCCGCTCGGGGAAACGATCCAGCTCTTCCCTGCCATGCTGGGGCTGCGCACGTTTTATCAGGCCCGCGGGGAGCTGCCGACCGCACGCGAACTGGGGGAGCAGCTCCTGACGCTGGCCGTGAAGGCGCAAGACCCTGCGTTGCTCGTAAAAGCCCATCGGGCGTTGGGGACCAGCTTGTTCAGCCTCGGCGAGCTGGAGCCTGCGCGCGCGCAGCTGGAGCAGGGCTTGGCCCTCTATGACCCTGGGCAGCAGCACTCGCCTGCCTTCTTCTATGGATCGGAGCCCGGCGTGGCGGGGCTGGCCGTCTTAGCCGTAGACCTGTGGCTTCTCGGCTATCCGGATCAAGCCCTCGCACGCAGCCAGGCGGCGCTCGCTCTGGCGCAGACCCTGTCCCACCCTCCTGCCTCGGCCGTTGCCTTGATCTTCGCCGCCGAGCTTCATCTGGAGCGCCGCGAGGGGCAGCCGACGCGCGAGTTGGCGGAGGCAGTCCTCGCCCTCGCGACCGAGCACGGCTTCCCGTTTTGGTTGGCTTGGGGAACGATTCTTTCGGGCTGGGCGGTGGCCGAGCAGGGACGCGCAGCAGAAGGCATCGAAAGGATGCAACAGGGCTTGGCCGCCTACCGCGCTACCGGGGCGGAACTTTGGCGGACGCATTTTCTGGCGCTGCTGGCCGACGCCTACGGAAGAGCGGGGCAAGCCGAGGCAGGGCTGAAGACGCTGGCCGAGGCGCTGGCCATTGTGGAGCGAACGCAAGAGCGTGTGTACGAGGCGGAGCTGTATCGGCTCAAGGGGGGGCTGACGCTGCTGCAGTCGATCCGCGAGGAGGAGCCCGGCGGCCAAGCCGAAGCCTGCTTCCTGCAGGCGATCGCGATCGCCCGCCAGCAGGGCGCCCGATCGCTGGAGCTGCGCGCGGTGATGGACCTGAGCCGGCTGTGGCAGCAGCAGGGCAAGCCAGGAGATGCCCGCCAGATGTTGGCCGAGACCTACGGCTGGTTCACCGAAGGCTTCGACGCTGCGGACCTGCAGGAGGCCGAGGCGCTGCTCGCCAAGTTCCGCCTACTGTGTTAAAAATTTAGGGTTCCATCAACTGTTCAAGGCCCATTGTTTTACTGGGCTCAACAGACTCGTTGCCACATATTTTGACGAAAGTCGTTCCCGATCAAGCAGCTCAAATGTTGGCAGCAGCTTGAGGTACTGCAATAGCGAGGGAGCCGTGGATAATCCGGGTTAGAACTCGTCTTCGATCAGGCCTGAAGGCAGTAGTTCCAAATAAGCTGGCACGGCCCAGCAGTCTTCGTCGAAACAGAATACGAAAAAATTAGACATAGATTGTTCTCCTTTTTTAAAATATCAATTATTTGTTAATCATTCAGAGAATGAACGCTGACACTGACAAGCCCTATCTTGGTCAGTAAACGCCGGTGTAGTGCGTAATAAATAAGCCAACTTATCAAGGCCGCTCGGTAACTGGGTTTAACAGGCTAGTTGCAAAATATCTTACAATTAGTCATGCCCGATCAGGTAGCTCGAATGTTGGCAACAGCTTTGTGCACTAGGAGCGGGATTAATCTTTTCAGCCGAGTCCCATCCCAACTCGCGCCGGATCTTTTCAATGCCAGGCGGAGGCTCAGTTTTGAGTCGACGATGCTTTAGCCAATCTCTGACTTGCTCTTTACTTGGTTGACTGATCGCTGCCATCACACCATCCATGTTTTGCGAAAAAACTCCCTGGCCAACGCTCTTTTGATTCAAAGACAGCTGGGTAGTCCTACTTCGTTAAAAAATCAGAGCTTCTTCCTCCTGCCAGGAAGGAGGGGACGCTTACGCTAAATTTATGACACAGTAGGTCTATCAACGGGTAAGCCGCAAAAAACCTCCAACCGAACAAGAACTTTGCCAGTCGGGCGGCGTACTAGTCGCCGAGGGAAGAGGCGCAACGCGGTTCAGTGCGAATCAGCAACCGCATTTCATTGAGCATCACGTCAGTGAAGTTGCCGCGACAAAACTCGGTCATAATGACTGGGGAGTCGTTCATGAGTCGCCCTAGTAAATCGCAATGGCGAACTCTTGATCGCATTAACGAACTACTATATGCCGTAAGTGGGCATATGTCAACTTGGAATTCTGATGTATGTTGCACAGCGATGTCTGGCCCCCGTTCCACTGAGGAGCATGACCACGTGATCAGACAAGGGGGAGGTCCTTGCATCTCACCATCGACGATGGCCAAGATGGCCAGCGCGACATGTGGGCTGTGTCGCCGCCATTGGCCTTAAAGTCCGAGGCAACGTCCAGCACCATCAGGTGCTTTTCACCTTCGGTAGCACAAAGTAGTCGCTGCTAATCGAGGTCCATTCCGACGGCGTTGTAATCTCATGGCCCCACGTAGACCAGTTTGATCGACATCCGCAATCTGAACGCCTGTGAAGGTCTCCAACGTCAGCGCCGAGCCAACGTAGTGCTCGATGTACCACTCAAGCTGCTCATCCTGGCAGTTCAGAAGCGCGGCTCGCAGCAATATCTTCCATGGGGAATCGGACGACCAGTCAATAGACAAGCGCGCGGGCGCGTACCAACATTGCAGTGCGTGCAATAACGGGACGGACGCGACCTATGCGAGTATTTAAGGGGTGTCGAGGGCAGATCTGCATCCAGTTGAGCCCAGTTGGCTAAAATTGGGACTCTGCTCGAGTTTCATGAGGGCTGCAATGACGACCGAAATGTCGAGCACGACCATCACGTAGTTGGCGAGCCCGATCGCTGAGACAAACACCCAGAGAGTGTCGACGCCCGGATAGTGTAGCTCTCATGACTAAGAAAAAGCGCTAACAAAATGTCTGAGGCCGTTTGAGTTGTCGCCAGCAGATGATGCAGCAATCATTGCACCAACAACACTTAGGATGGCAGCGGCATGTGAGCGGAGTTAAGTTTATTACTGAAGCCTTCGTCGCTGCAGCGAGCTGCAAAATCAAGCCGCACGAACAACGAGTTGTATATCTTGCTTCGCAGGCCGCCGAGGATAGACGTCAGATCGCCTCTCTCGGCACCATTGTGCGTTGCGACCACGAGTCGACGTACCGCATCAGCATTTCGCGCAACTTCTCCGCTCGGGGCTTCATATCAGAGGGAAGTCCCACGAGTGTGATCGACGCCACAGCCTCGCCGGTCTGATTGCGGACGGTTGCTGCGATTGCGAATCTCAGACCCGTATTCGTTGCGACCCCAGTCTTTATAATTTCGTCATATTCCTGGAGAAACTTGCGCACCAATTCTGCTTCCTCCGCGCTTTGACGGCGCAGATACGACTCCCGCTCGGCCATCGGCCACGCTGCTAGAAGCGCCTTCCCACCCGCCGTGGCCAACAGCTTGCGGCGGATGTTCGAGCGCGCCTCGAATCCCGCCAAGGCATCGCTCCCTGCTTCCGCGATGTAGATGAGCTGATCGCCGGCCGGCACCCCGAGGAATACTGCCAAACCCGACTCCTCGTGCAGTTTGACCAAGTCCGAATGCGTTACCAGCCCGGCTCGGATGTGACCACTCGCGAGTGTGAGACTATAAACTGCGGGGCCAAGATAAAAACGATGGTTCACCTCGTAAAGCCAGCCCTTCGCCAGCAGCCCGCTGATAAATCCGTGAATCGAACTCTTTGGAGCTTCCAGGGCTCGAACGAGTTCGGCGAACGTCATACCAGGGTTATAGACCACCTCTTCGAGGATGCGTGTGACCCTATCAACCGTACGATGGTTCTCCGGGATGCGTTGAGGACGGACATCCGACGTGTGCTGATCCATATTTCCCATCTTCCTTTATGCTGCCGTGAACATCAGAGTGAATTATTTCAGCGGAACAATTCCCCGATTATGTGATCGATGCGGGTCGCGTGAATACAGTCTGCCTATCGGCATGTACATCCAATGAATGTTCATGTGAAAGTTTGTCTTGCTGCTTCATTTCGAGCTCAAGACGCCACTGAGTCCCGCGAATATACGTTAGTGCTTCAACAAAAGTGTAGTATAACGGAAAACTATCCATGATCCGACGGCGATACGGCAGGGCAATCGCATCAAATCAGCGCAATGTATTTGTCGGATACATGGCAATACCCGATTCCGCCATTGCTGCCATAACGAATGTGGTATTCGGAAATCAGGTTTTGCTCATAGATGTTCCACTTGTTGCCGTCGGCCGACGCGCTGGGCGGCGCATCTTCCGCCCGGCGCAAGCCTGCAAACCGGGTGAAATCTGCGCGATTCCCCAAGTGCGAGCTACCTACAAGCCATTTTTGGGTCGTGGCCGCGCTGGTCTTGGTCGCACTCGGATTTCCCTATGTAATGCCGTTTTTTTTATTAACAGGAGTTCTCCACGAAAAAGTTATTTGCCTCTGTTGCCCTTGTTGCCGCCATTACACCCGTATAGGCAGCTACCCAGACCGTCACGCTGACCGTTCCACGTTTCGATTAAGTCTACGTCGGACAAGCGATGCATCAGCTTGTAGCCGCCGAACCGACGGGCGACACCGGCGGCAACGAGGATACCGACTATCCCACGCGACACGGCCTGCCCTCAGGCGACACTGCAGCCTGCCTCGACGGATGCCAGCTTTGGTCGCAGCCCTTCCTTCGCCCACATCCCGTTTCTGACCGCGGTCATCTCGGCCAGCACGGCGACCGCAATCTCCGGCGGCGTGCGGCTGCCGATGGCAAGGCCAACCGGTCCGTGGAGACGCCCGACTTCGGCTTGCGTCAGGTCGAAATACTGCAGCAGCCGCTCCCGCCGCCGCTGGCTGTTGACCGTCGATCCCAGCGCACCGACATAGAAAGCCGGCGACTTCAGCGCTTCGAGCAGTACCATATCGTCCAGCTTCGGATCGTGGGTCAGCGCGACCACGGCGCTGTGCGGATCGAGATGCAGCTCGATGGTCGCATCGTCCGGCATGCAGGACAGCAGCGTCGTGCCCGGCACGTCCCACTCGACGGCGTATTCGCTGCGTGGATCGCAGATGAAAACCTGATAGTCCAGCGCCTGCGCCATCTGCGCCAGGTAGGTGGAGATTTGCCCGGCACCGACGATCAGCAGGCGCCAGGCCGGACCATGCACGGTGCTCAGCGTACAACCGTTCCAGTTTAGGACGTCTCCCGCCGAACCCGCAGTGATCTCGGTGCCCGCCCGACCAATGGCGACATTACGCCGGACCAGCTGGCCGCAGGCAATTCGCTCGGTGAGTTCCTCCAGCGCTGCGAGATCGGGCTCAGGTTCGATCAGCAGTTCCATCTTGCCGCCGCAGGGCAGGCCGAAGCGGTGGGCTTCGTCCTTGGTCACGCCATATTTCAGGAGGAAGGGCGACGTCGAATTGAATCCCTCATTGAGCATGCGCTCGATCAGGTCGGTTTCGATGCAGCCACCGGAAACGGAACCCTGCACCTGGCCGTCTTCGCGCAAAGCCATCAAGGAGCCCGGCGGGCGCGGCGCCGAGCCCCAGGTACGGGCCACCGTGACTAGGGCGAAGCGGTGTCCCGCCTTTGCCCAGCGGCGTACGGCATCGAGTACTTGCCGGTCGGTGCTGTGCATGACTAAACCCTCAGCAAGTCGGCACTGAACGGCAACTGGCGCATCGGCTTGTCGGTCAGCCGCGCGATCGCGTTGGCAAACGCCGGCGCCAGCGGCGGCAGGCCCGGTTCGCCGATGCCGGTCGGCGGCTCGGCACTGGGCACGATGTGGACACCGAACGCCGGTATGTCGGTGATGCGCGCCACCGTGAAGTCGCCGAAGTTGCTCTGCTCGACCACGCCGTCCTTGAGCGTGATAGCCGAACCGGGCAGGCACATCGACAGCCCCATGACCGCCGCGCCCTGCACTTGCGCTTCCACGCTGCGCGGGTTGACCGCGAGGTTGCAGTGCACGCCGGCGGTCACGCGGTGCAGCACCGGCTGACCGTCCCGCACCGAGGCTTCCACCACGTAGGCCACCACGGATTCGAAGGATTCGTGCACCGCCACGCCCCAGGCGCGTCCGGCGGGTAACCGCTGCTTGCCATATCCGCTCTTGTCCACCGCCAATTGCAGGGCAGCCCGGTGGCGCGGTTGCTTGTCGCCCCACAGCTGCATACGGTAAGCCACTGGATCCTGCTTCGTGGCGCGCGCGATCTCGTCGAGCAAGGTCTCCATCACAAAAGCAGTGTGGGTGGAGCCCACGCTGCGCCACCACAGCACCGGCACGTTGAGCTTGGGGTGATGAACTGTCAGGCGCATCGGCAGCGCGTAGGACCCACGCATGCCCTCCGTTGCCGTGGCGTCGATGCCGTTCTTCACCTGGAACTGCTCGAAGACAGAGCCGGTGGTGATGGACTGAGCGACGATGACATGGTCCCAGGCCAGCACCTGGCCGCGCTCGTCGAAGCCTATGCGTGCGCGGTGCAAGTGCATTGGACGGTAGTAGCCGCCCCGCATGTCGTCCTCGCGGCTCCAGAGCGTGCGCACTGGTACGTTCAAGCCGGCGGCTCGGGCGGCCTTGGCGATCTCGCAGGCCTCGACCACGAAGTCGCTGCCGCTCGAGAAGCGCCGGCCGAAGCCGCCGCCCGCCATCTGCACATGCACCACCACCTGCTCTGGCTTGATGCCTAGCACGCGCGCGGCCGCGGCACCGTCCAGACCAGGGCACTGGGAGCCGGTCCACAGCTCGGCGCGCCCCTCAGTGAGCGCAACGGTGCAGTTGAGCGGCTCCATGGCCGCGTGGGCCAGGTAGGGGAACACGAACTCGGCTTCCAGTTGCCGGGGTGCGGTGGCCAGAGGCGCCATGTCAGCGTCGAACGCGCGCGGGCCGGGCTGACCGGCAAGCGCGCGGTACTGGGCCAACTGCCGTTCGCTGTCTACTTTCTCGACGGCGGCCGTGTCCCACTGCAGCTTCAGCGCGTCGCGGCCCTGCTTGGCCGGCCAGTAGCCATCGGCGATCACGGCCACGCCCTCTGCACCGCGGTCCAGCGCCACGCGCAGCACGGCCTTCACGCCCTTGACGGCGCGCGCCGCGTTGTCGTCCACCGAGGCGAGCTTGGCGCCGAACATCGGCGGACGTGCCACCACGGCCGTCAGCTGACCGGGCAGGCGGACGTCAATCCCGAAGTCCTGCCGTCCGCTGCTCTTGGCCCGGGCATCCATGCGCGTGGTGGGACGTCCGATGATGCGGAAATCCTTGGGATCCTTCAGTATGACTTTCTCTGGCACAGGCTGGGCCATGGCGGTTTCGGCCAGTTCTCCATAACCCAGCTTGAGGCCCCCCGGACCCAGCACCGAGCCAGCCTGCGTGCGCAGGGTGGTCACGTCTACGTTCCAGCGCACCGCAGCGGCACCGAGCAGCATGGCCCGGGCGCGCGCGCCGAGCTCGCGGTACTGCGTGAAGCTGTTCTTGACCGAATGGGAACCGCCGGTGATGTGCATGCCGAAACTCGGGTCGATATAGGCAGCGTCGTTCGAGCCGTTCCGGCTGCGCACCAGGCTCCAGTCTGCGTCCAGTTCCTCGGCCAGGATCATCGGCAACGCCGTCTGCACGCCCTGGCCAAACTCCAGCCGGTTGATGGTCACCGTGACCTCTCCGTTGGGCGCGATTTGCACGAAGGCCGACGGTTGTTCGGTCGGCTTGAGGGGCTTGCCAGCCTGGCCGTTATTGGTGGCTTGTCCCATGGCCAGATGGGGAAAGGCGCCGATTGCCAAGCCGACAGAACCGGCCAGCTTGAGGAACTTGCGGCGCGGAAGCGCGACGGCTTCGTCGGTTTGTCCTCGGGTCAGCAGGTGCTGCAAAGCGCGCGGCATTTCGCTGTAATCTAATTTGGGCAACATGGCAGTTCTTTCAGGCGAGGGTTTTGGCGGCATCGGCCACCGCCGCGCGGATGCGGGCGTAGGTGCCGCAGCGGCAGATGTTGCCGGCCATGGCCGAGTCGATCTCGGCGGCGGTCGGCTGCTTGCCGCGGGGCAGTGACTTGAGAAAGCCCGTGGCGCTCATGATCTGGCCGCTCTGGCAATAGCCGCATTGCGCCACGTCGTGCTTGATCCATGCGGCATGCACGGCGGCACCGACCCGGTCACTGCCATCGGTCGCTGATTCGATGGTGATGATTTTCTTGCCCTCGGCCGCCGAGATGGGCGTAATGCACGAGCGGATGGCCTGGCCGTCCAGATGTACGGTACAGGCGCCGCACAGCGCAGCGCCGCAACCGAACTTGGTGCCGGTCAGGCCCAGAGTGTCGCGCAGGGCCCAGAGGATGGGGGTGCCGGGGTCGGCGTCGAGCGTGTGTGCGCGGCCGTTGACGTTGAGGGTGCTCATGGTGGGGCAGATCTCCGTAGGTTGTGTAGGTCAGGGTTTGGCAACGACTTTCGTTGAACGAAAACGGTGGTCACGAGCGGCCGCTTTACCGGCGGCCTACCGCTAGAGATCAGGCCAACGCTCAGCGATTGACGAGCCGCTGCCGGTCGGCCGAGTACCGCGCACCCTCGACGGTGATGTTCGATACGGCATCGTTGATTTCGCGAAGCTCCTCCGGGGAAAGTTCCACGGCAGTGGCCCCGACGTTTTCTTTCAAGCGATGCAGCTTCGTCGTCCCGGGAATAGGAACGATCCAGGGCTTCTGCGCCAGAAGCCAGGCAAGCGCGACCTGCGCAGGCGTTGCATGTTTCTGCGACGAAATCTTGCCGATCAGATCCACCAGCGCTTGGTTCGCCTTGCGGGCCTCCGGTGCGAACCGCGGAACGGTGTTGCGATAGTCGGTATTGTCGAAGGTGGTGCTCTCATCAATGGCACCGGTGAGAAAGCCTTTGCCGAGCGGGCTGAACGGGACAAAGCCGATCCCCAGTTTCTCAAGTGTCGGCAGGATCTCCGTCTCGGGCTCGCGCCACCACAGCGAGTATTCGCTTTGAAGCGCGGTGACGGGCTGGACCGCGTGCGCGCGGCGTATGGTCTGCGCGCCCGCTTCGGACAACCCGAAGTGCTTGACCTTCCCCTGCTGGATCAAATCCTTCACGGTGCCGGCCACGTCCTCGATCGGCACCTGGGGATCGACGCGGTGCTGGTAGAAGAGATCGATGCGGTCCGTTTTCAGCCGTTTCAGTGCCGCTTCGGCGACTGCCCTGATGCGCTCCGGCCGGCTGTCCAGCCCCGCGGTTGAATCGCCGGCCCGGAAGCCGAACTTGGTGGCGATCACGACCTCATCACGGACCGGGGCCAGGGCCTCACCGAGGAGTTCCTCGTTCGTGAACGGGCCATAAGCCTCGGCCGTGTCGAAGAAAGTCACGCCAAGCTCGACGGCCGACCGTATCAACTTGATTGCCTCTTGCTTGTCGGTCGCGGGACCGTAGGCGAAACTCAGCCCCATGCAGCCGAGTCCGATGGCAGAGACTTCCAGGCCGCTTGCTCCCAATGTGCGTTTGATCATCCTCAGATTCCTTGTTTGATAACTTGCGGTTGTCCGTGATAGGAACTTTACGCATATCCCTGTTAATTGACTAGACTGCTGGATTGACATAGACTTATAAGAAGTGCTAATCAATGTCGCGATTCGACGACCTGGTGGCCTTTGCGGCCGTCGGCCGCGAGTGCAGCTTTACCCGCGCAGCCGCGCAAATGGGCGTGTCGCCCACCGAAGCGGGTGAGCGGCTGTACCTGACCGTGGGTCCACGCTTAGCGGACATCGAGGCCGAACTGGTCGTGCTGGGCGAGCTGCGCGGCAAGCCGGCAGGGACGGTGCGCATCACGGCGACGGAACATGCGGTGCAGACACTGATCTGGCCGAGGCTGCGGCCGTGACTATCGAAGTACCCGGACATCAAGATCGAGATCAACAGCGACAACCGCTTCATCGACATGGTTGCCGACCGATTCGACATTGCGTGCGCCCCGGTGCCGACGTGCCCAAGGACATGATCGCGGTGCGCATGGCGGTTGTCGGCAGCCCCGACTATTTCGCGCGCCACCCTCGGCCTCGCACACCACAGGATCTCACCGAACACGACTGCATTTGCCTGCGCCTGCCGACCCACGGCGGGCTGTTGAGCTGGGAGTTCAAGCGCCGAGGGAAGAGTATGAATGCCCATGTGACGGGGCGGCTCGTGTTCAACACGACAGAGTTGACTGTCGCTGCGGCGCTGGCTGGGCACGGTTTGGCCTGGGTTCCTGCGGACATCGTCAACGAAAGTATTGCTCTGGGGCGTCTGACGGCGGTCCTGGATGACTGGGCGGTAACTTATCCCGGCCACCACCTGTATTACGCCAGCCGCAGTGCCTCGCCCGCTTTGGCACTGGTCGTGGAGGCATTGTGCGCCCCAGGGAACCAGTAATTGGTGCGCCTGCCGTTGCCCCAGCCCTGCCACCAGGATGGTGGCGGCCAGTGGCGCTCGCTGGCCGTGCCCGGACGGGCTGACGGTGTCGGGTGTTCATGTCAGGCCGTCAGACCGCACCGGCCGGGACTTGCCCGCCGCGACCGGCACCGGCGCGCTCATTCGGGCACTGTTCTTCACCGCCAGCACGTTGGTCAAGATCGACAACGCGATCTCGGCGGACGTCTTGCTGCCGATGTACAGCCCGGCCGGCCCTGCAAAGTGCTCGCGCAGCCGCTGCCGACGCTGATCGGAGTTGCGGCGCGATCCGATGGCCCCAACATAGAAGTCCTCGGACTGCAGCGCGTCGATCAGCGCCAAGTCGCATGGGCTGGATCAACGCCACGCAAATTCCATAGGGAACATAACCTGCCAGTGCATCATGCAATATACGATGCTTTAGCGAATCGATACGCTTTTCGCGAGCGGCCCGCAATTTCAGCCCAAATATCAAAATAGGCTGACCCTGACGAACATGACCGAGATCCACAACACGTACGGATCCCTTTACAACTAATTGTGCGAGCGCCATATGACATTTCCAAACATGGTAAGGACCGAAAGCAGGATTGAAATATATCAATTCACAATGTACGACTGCTTATCGGATTAGCTGACTCAATCCAGGCGCTGGGGCGCGGCAAGCAAGATTGCGTCGATGGGCGGCACCATAGTAAGTAACTCCCAGCGTTTGGTCGATGCGTCCGCACGTGCGGACATTCCAGGGGTGGCTACGATTGGAAATGTTCCCGCCTAAGTTCGAAATGCGCAAAAAGCTTGAAAGGCGTGGAATTGCGACAACGCAGGAACTTGGAACGGAGATCAAGGATTTAGCCGGTTGCCGCATCGTTTTCTATACGAACAGCGATGTCACCCGCCTGAATCTATCAGGTATTTTCCATGACAACTTTGAGGTTACTGAGGTTAAGCGACACCATCCCCGGCGAAACGGTGCCGAGGCGTCGAAATTTTATATCTCAAATCACTATCTGATAACGCTTCGTTCGGAGCGGACGGCATTGCCTGAATATGCAAAGTTCGCCGGAATGCGTTGCGAAATTCAGATTCAGACCATTCTCAATCACACATGGGCGGAAATGCCGCACGATACCATTTACAAGGTCCCTGCATTGGATGCCTTTGGTAGCAAGGCGTTTGAGGGCATAAAGAAAGCCTTATGGCGAACTTCTCGCTAAAACATTTGCCGATATCATCAATGCAATCGCAGAAATTCTTAAGCATTACCGTTACGTCGATATCGAAATAACACTATATGCGCTGTGCGCTTTGTATAGCCTTGCCCTATTATTCAAGACATCCTTATCAATTGCATCACGACATTTGACAAGGATCCCAGTGAAAAAAAACCTGGCGATGCGTTAGTAAGAAAATTAGTCGACAAATCAAGCACTTGTCGTTTGTGTGGAATTTCAAATTGCGGTGATCGGTAACACACGTTTCACAACGATTTTTGATCGCGTTACGTATCAATTTTTCCCGAAAACACGATTACGCCACGATGAGCGTAAGGCCGCATGTAACCGATTCGCACTCTCGGCAGGTAATGCAACAGACTCCCAATGTCGCTATTCTGTAATTACCTTACACTGGAACCTGCAGAATTTCAAAATCAAGGCGCAATCCCGATGACTGACCAAAGAAATGGACACAATAGAAAAGATAGACCCATCCTGGTTTATCCGTTCGGGGATGCCCCCGAAGCCGGCTCCACGCACCAAGTGGCACCTGGAGTGCTATGGATACGGATGCCGATGCCGCTTGCACTGTCGCATATAAATCTCTGGGCAATTGAAGATTGCAACGGCTGGGCCATAGTCGATACGGGCCTGCAGACGAGCGATACCACCGCGGCGTGGCGCAAGCTATTTTCCGGCCCGCTCGGTAGCGGAGCGACGCGCGTTCTAGTCACTCATATGCATCCGGATCACGTCGGGATGGCAGGCTGGTTGACACGCAAATTTGATTGTCGGCTTTGGATGACACGTATGGAATATTTGACATGCCGAACGCTCGTTGGCGACACCGGTCGCGAAGCGCCAGAGGATGGCATTCGCTTTTACCGGAAGGCCGGCTGGGACGACGGCGCCATTGAGCACTACCGTACGCGATTCGGCAATTTCGGGAAAATGATGCATGCCTTGCCGGACAGCTATCGGCGTTTGCAAGATAAGGAATTGATCACCATTGGGGATCACCAATGGACGGTTGTCGTGGGCAACGGCCATTCACCCGAACATGCCTGCTTGTATTGCCCGGATCTGAAGCTCCTGATTTCCGGTGATCAAGTGCTGCCACGGATCTCATCGAATGTGTCAGTGTTCCCGACCGAGCCCGACGCTGATCCGCTGGCGGACTGGATGGCTTCGCTTGAAAAACTCAAGCGGGAAGTGCCAAACGATGTGCTCGTGCTGCCGGCGCACAACGAGCCGTTTCGCGGTTTGCATGAGCGACTGGATTACCTCGCATCCAGCCAGGCGAACGCACTTGAGCGACTACGAACTGTACTGCAACAGCCAAAGCGCGCTGTAGACGTCTTTAGTACCTTATTTTCGCGGCAGATCACCCCTGGTGATCACAGCCTGCTCGGCCTGGCAACTGGAGAAAGCATCGCCCACTTCAACTACTTGATCCATCGTGGCGAAGCCATGAAGCAACTCGATGACGATGATGTCGCGTGGTATCGCATTGTTTGTTGACGTTCGCATGGTGTTGGTGCATGGATAACCGATGGACGAGTTGGGCATAATATTTTTTCCGCTGTGCTACTTTTCGTTCACTGCGAACGGATGTTGGCTGTCCTGTCGCCAACCAGCGTCCGAAAGCATGGGCGCCATAAACATGTCAGCCGTGTAGCGCTGTTCGTGAAGTGATGAGGCGAAAAAAACGAGGTGTGCGGCAATCGGGATAGAAAATCAATCGGCGAATCAACCACTTACTGTTTGCACAGAATTTTAAGGGTCGCGGTAGGGACAGGAGTTGCCTCCCGCCGCCCGCACAGATCCCTGCGGGCGGCACTACCGCGATAGCGGGTTAGTACATGTCGCGATATGTGGTCTCCAGAATTATGTGGCGTCCGCCGCGAGGTTCTCTCCATAAAATAAAGGAGACGTATGCCGGAACGCCACATAAATTTCGGCTAAATTGAGTGCAAAAAGGCCATCAACTTGGGATCCTCTGCCCATCGTTTCTTGGTTTTTTGTTGTTCGGTGATATCGCATTTGGCCAACGCGTTGGCCTTGCTCTCCAAATCGATCTCGGCGTAGATGTTGGTTGTGTCGAGGGCAGCGTGGCCGAGTCATGCGCGCACGGTGTTAATGTCGACACCCGCTCGCAGCAGATGTGAAGCAGTCGAATGACGGATCCTGTGAGGGCTGACTCGTTTCGTCGCCAGCGACCGCGCTTGGGCTTGGGCCTTGAGGGCAATACGTTCTACCAGCGCATAGATGCCGAAGCGTCTCATTGGCTGTGTGCAGCGATTAAGGAAGACCCGCTCCAGTGGCGCACTTTGAGCGATCAAAGCGGACAACTCGCAAACCGTCGCCGGCCACAACGGGCATTGGCGCTGCTTGCGTCCCTTGCCAATGATACGGACACTGGCGGACGCGATATCGACATCGCCGATCGTCAACTGGGCAACCTCATCGGCCCGCGCACCAGAATTGTAGAGAAACAGCAGCAAAGCATAGTCGCGGCGTCCTTGCGCGGTGCGTCGGTCGGGGCAAACCAACAGCGCATCGATTTCGGCCTTGTCAAGGTACTGCACCACAGCTTGAGTGGTCTTCTTGTAGGGGATGCAGCGCAATTACGTGCACCAGTCAAAGTGTTCCGGACTATGTTCTCCGACGGAACGGGCCAATGCGTGAATGGTAGCCAGGCGCTGGTTGCGCGTAGCAATACTGCTACCACGAAAGGACTCCAGGTCAGCGAGGAAACTCCTGACGATGTCGGCAGACACATCAGTCATCTGCAGGTGGTCCACGGATTTGTGAAGCCGGCCAGAGACGAAGGGAATAAGCCAGCACAGCGTATCTCGGTAGCTTTGCTGTGTATTACGGGCGAGATTGCGCTCTCCGACCAAATGTTCCAGCATAAAGCGTCGGACCCAAGGTCCCAGAAATGTCGTGTCACGCATGATGTTCACCTCCCATTGCATAGCTTTCGAAGCGAAGACTGGCCGGATTGAGCCTGCGTTCATTGGTGACGTACACTTGGTAGGCGCGGATTTCGTCGGGCCCGAGCAGTTCCGGGGAGCGCTGGAAATACTTGGCAAAGCTCGAAACCTGTTGGAGATAGGAGCGCCGAGTGTTGAGCGCAAGATTGCGGATTTCCATGTCCTCTGACATGCGTTGGCGTAGCGGTGTCATGGCAATACTCCTTTTGCAAGGTGGAAATAAATGCGGTGAACAGCATCCATATCCTTGCGCAAAAAGAGTTGTCGTGTGAAATCGGCATCAGCAAGAAAAAACTCGAATACGTCAGATCCGTTCGCCATGTTGCCGATGGTTGCGCCGCGACTCCCGCGACAGCGGGTTAGTACAGAACGAATAATTTGCCGCCGACACAACATAATTCCGGACACCACATATCGCACAAGGCTCCTGACAGAGGTCTTGACGTGAAACCGCTCTGACGGAAATGGATGTACTACACGGAACGGGGGCAAGTATTTCTTGACCAGGCGATTGAATCGGATCCATGGCAGTCGATGTCTCTGGCTTCTGAGCAACAGGGTGTGGAGCCAAGAGCGGCACCCTTCGCTGAAAAACCCCGACAGTCGGAACATGTTCCCTGGCACCGCGTGGTAATTAAAATGCCCTTTGATCACTCGGCCCAGCCATCTACCTACAACTGGCACTGGTTCGTACCTGCGTCGCATCAGCATTTCCTGAATAGCTGCAAGCGTTGCACGCATCCGTTTCTTGATCGTCAACCTGGTGATCATGAAACCTCCTTTCTTCCGACCACAGCAGTGCGTGAAGCCGAGAAAGTTGGATGTTTCCGGTTTACCCATTTCAGGCACCACGAAGCTGCATCGTCTTCAAGAAAACCTTGGGGCGGTTAGAGTCGAACTCACCGCTGGCGACCTTCAAGAGATCGGCGCGACGGCTTCAAAGATCTCGCTGCACGGAGCCCGGCTACCTGAAAGTGTGCTGAAAATGACAGGGTTTAAGGTGCCCGGGAGAAATACTGTGCGAGTTGGTATTCCAGGTTCAGGTCTGTTGGGCGGTAAGCTGGGTCAAAGCTATCTTCGGGGACCCAGGCCATGCCGAATCCGGCCAGTGCCGCCCTGATCAGCGGCAGGCTGCTGTTGAAGACCAACTGGCCTTCGACGTGTGCGTTCAGCGCCTGTCCATCCTTCCCGAACTCCCAAGCATAAATGCCGCCATGGATCGACAGGCGCAGATTAATGCAGTCGTGTACCGCCAAGTCCTGCGGCACCTGGAGCGACGGCCGCTTTAAGACGTAGCTCGGAGACGCGACGATGGCCATGCGCAAGTCCGGCGCGATACGCACTGCGATCATTTCTTTTGCCACCTGATCGCCGAGGCGCACGCCAACGTCGTGGCGCTCGGTTCGGCGACGAGGTCGATGAGACCATAGTTACCGGTGATCGCGACCTTAATGTCCGGATAGTGCGGCAGGAACTCCGCTAACTTTGGCAGGATGAGCTGATCGAGCTTATCACCCACCTGGCGTTCTACGTCGGGTGGCCGAATTGGCTTCTCCCCACATTTCAATCGCTTCCCAGTCATCCGCACCGCATACCACCGCACACACGCTCAACACCAAAATATCAAGTAAATGGTGGTCAGTTCTTCCAACAACCCTTGGATCAGGCATGTCAGCACAGCTCTCGAGTAGCTTCGCCAGAATCGATTCTTCCATTTACGTCCTCAATAATCAAGAGCAACAGTAAATCTCAATTCTCATTCGTTTAAAACAACATTTTTAAGTCACTGATCGTAAACTACTTTTGATGCGATGGCCCTGGGGGCCAGCGGAATCGTTCGTTCAGAATTTGCTGAATACCGGTGAATGCGACGCCCCATTGACACTGCGCGCTTTATCGATTAAATTAAAAGATCGCATATAAGATTTTGCGTTCGTAATTGCGAATATTAATATAGCAAGCATCCCGAGAAAACTTCCATGCACCAATTCCTGAGAATCGCCGTACGAGCAGTTGCCGTAACCCTGCTGGCGTCAACCGCAGTGCATGCGGTTGCGCCGGTATCTGCCACTCGGACATCGACCACGCGCGCAGCACGCGCGGCAACGCGAGTTACCCCCTAGTGTCCGGGCATCAGATCACCGGGGTCGTCTCGGCCGTCGGAGCGGAGGTCGCCAGGTTTACCGCCGGCGTCTCGATCGCGGCGCTGGACGATATGAAGGTGCAGTATGGTGGTTTCGACCTGTTCAGCCCGTCCACCTCGGTTTCGATGACCACCAGCGGCCCGGCCCCGAGGATACTCGCGATGTGCATAAACGCCGTGCTCGACCAGCAAATGGAGAAATTCCGCGGCGACAACGGCCGCGTGCCGACTGCCGACGAGGCCGCCAAGATCCGTGCCTGGGTCTTGCAGAACGTGTGCGGCACGGTGCAGACCGGCATCCTGAAGGAAGACCAGAGCCAGAACACCTGCATCTTCTCGACCGAATTCAGCCTGAAGCTGAAATACTGCATCGAGAGCTTAGGCCGCTCGCTGCATGCGCAGGAAATCGACTTCAACGACATCCGCACCACGCTGCAGGCGCTGATCGCGATCTACGACAACTGCAATAGCCGGCACCCCATCGCGTACGACGAAGCGATCACCACCCCGACCGATGAATCGGAGCGGCGCGCACTGGCGATCCAGCTAATCATCAAAACTGACGGACGCAGTACGGTTCTGCTGGCTGGGGCAGATCACCACCGCGCTGTCCGAGGTCGACGGACAGTATCGGCGGGATATGTAACGGAATCTTGAATTTTTTAATCTAACAACACGGAATCAACATGAGTCAATACAAGGCGCCGCTGAACGATATCGGCTTTCTGCTCAAGGACGTATTCAGGTTCGACCAGCATGCGCAACAGTGTGGGTTCGATCTGGATACTGATACCGCACTCGCCATTGCCGACGAGGCAGGTAAATTTGCTAAGGAAATGATCGACCCGATCAACCGGGGCGGCGATACGCAGGGGGCGCGTTGGGAGAACTCCAGCGTAGTTACCGCACCAGGTTTCAAGGATACCTATCGCGCTTTTTGTGAGGCCGGCTGGAATGGCTTGCGCTTTCCGACGCAATATGGCGGCCAGGGATTGTGTTCGGTGATGGCAACCATTGTTGATGAAATGTGGCATGCAGCCAGTTTCAGTTTTGCGCTTTGCCCGATGCTGACCAACGGCGCGATGGAGGCATTGTTGACGGCAGGAAGCGATGAATTGAAAACGGTATATTTGTCGAAGCTGGTCAGCGGCGAATGGACCGGTACGATGAATCTCACCGAACCGGGCGCAGGATCGGATCTGGCGGCTATCCAGACCCGGGCGGTCCGTCAGACTGACGGCAGCTATCGTGTCAGCGGGCAGAAGATTTTCATCACGTACGGTGAACATGACCTTACCGACAACATCATTCACCTGGTGCTGGCACGCACACCGGATGCGCCGAAAGGGGTCAAGGGCATTTCACTGTTTCTGGTGCCCAAATTTCTGGTCAATCCGGATGGCACGCTGGGACTGCAAAATGACGTGCGCTGTGCATCGATCGAGCACAAGCTGGGTATTCATGGCAGCCCGACCGCAGTCATGCTGTTTGGCGAGAAAAGTGGTGCGGTCGGCTATCTTGTCGGCGAAGAAAGCCGCGGCCTGGAATACATGTTCATCATGATGAACGAGGCGCGCTTTGCGGTCGGCCTGCAGGGACTGTCAATCTCCGAACGCGCCTACCAGCATGCATTGGCGTATGCGCAAGAGCGGGTGCAGGGAAAGGCTGTCGGAGAAGATGGCAGCCTCGGTAAGACGATCATCCGTCATCCAGACATGCGACGGCTGCTGTTATCTATGAGAAGTAAGATAGATGCAATGCGTGCAATGGCGTTCTACGTCGCAATGCAGAAGGATGTCGCACATTCCTCTGCGTCCACCCTGGAAGCCCGCAAGACGGCAGCGAGCCGGATGGAATTGCTGATTCCCATACTGAAAGGGTGGTTCACCGAGACAGCACAGGTGGTTACCACTGACGCGTTACAGGTGTTCGGCGGTATGGGGTTCATCGAGGAAACCGGTGCGGCGCAATATTATCGCGACGCCCGCATCATCACTATTTACGAAGGCACCACGGCGATCCAGGCTAATGACCTCGTTGGACGCAAGACACTGCGTGACGAGGGCGAAGCTGCTTTTTCGCTGATCGACAGCATTCTCGCCGACACGCAGGTGCTAGCGGCGCAGGACCACGTGATCGCACGTTTGTTGTCTGATCGTCTGGTCGACGGCTGCGTGGCCTTGCGCGGTGTCGTTCAATGGTTTCTGGAAAAGAAGGAAGCCAAGCCACGCGAAGTGTATGCCGGCGCCGTGCCATTTCTCGAACTATGGGGTACGGTTTGCGGCGGTTGGATGCACGCGCTTCGCCTGCAAGCCGTGCTACAGAATCCGTCGTCGAACGATCGACTCACGGCGACGGAACTTTCAGCGCATTTTTTCGCGCAGCATGTGCTGGTGCGCGCACCGATGCTCGCCGCCACCATCAGTCTTGGGGCTGAGAGTCTGCTCAACTTTCCTGAAACTGCCTGGCAGGAGTGACATGGATGCTCTTAAATTGATTAACGGAGATATACGACATGCAACGTGAAGTATTTGTTGTTGGTGCAGCGCGAACCGCTATCGGTGCATTTGGCGGCTCGCTCAAGGATGTTGCGCCGACGCATCTGGGCACGACGGCGGTGCGCGCAGCGCTTGAACGGTCGAATGTAGCCCCGGATGCGGTGGGCCACGTGGTGATGGGCAATGTGGTGATAACCGAGCCGAAAGATGCCTACCTGTCGCGGGTGGCAGCCATGGATGCCGGTATCCCGAAAGAGGTCCCTGCCTTCAACGTCAACCGCTTGTGTGGTTCCGGTTTGCAGGCGATCATCTCGGCAGCGCAAGCTATCTTGCTGGGCGATACCGGCATCGCGATAGGCGGTGGCGCCGAATGCATGAGTCGCGGTGCATACCTGCTGCCTGCAGCGCGCTGGGGGGCGCGCATGGGTGATGTCCAGGTGATCGACTATATGACCGCCATCTTGCATGACCCTTGGGAAGGGTTTCATATGGGTGTCACCGCCGAGAACGTCGCAGCACGCTACGGCATCACGCGCGAGATGCAAGACGCGTTGGCGTTGGTGAGCCAACAGCGGGCGGCTCGCGCCATCGTCGAGGGGCGCTTTAAAGAACAAATCGTGCCGGTTGAGATTGCAACACGCAAGGGAACGATATTGTTCGACACCGACGAGAATGTCCGATCCGCTACGACGCTCGAAGCCTTGGCGCAGATGAAACCCGTTTTCAAAAAAGGTGGACTGGTCACTGCCGGCAATGCCTCCGGCATCAATGATGGCGCCGCCGCAGTGGTGCTGGCCTCGGGCGAGCGCGTCAATTCGCTTGGGTTGAAGCCGTTAGGGCGTCTCGTTGGTTACGCGCATGCAGGGGTGGAGCCAGGATACATGGGCATCGGACCTGTCCCGGCAACCCGCCTGGTACTGCAGCGCACCGGGCTGCAGGTAGCAGACCTGGACGTGATTGAATCCAACGAGGCTTTTGCTGCACAGGCCTGTGCAGTCGCTCAGGAACTCGGGTTCGACCCGGAAAAGGTGAATCCAAACGGCTCCGGTATTTCGCTGGGTCATCCGGTCGGGGCCACCGGCGCAATGATCACCGTGAAGGCGCTAGCCGAGTTGCACCGCATTGGCGGACGCTACGCGCTCGTGACGATGTGCATCGGTGGCGGACAGGGGATTGCAGCAATTTTCGAGCGTGTTTAACGAGTAGCACCAAAAAGAAGGAATCTGATATGGGTATTCAACAGGTAGGCGTCATCGGTGCCGGCACCATGGGCAATGGCATCGCCCAGGTTTGCGCACTCTCTGGAATGCAGGTTGTCATGGTCGATATCACCGAGGCCGCGCTGGAGAAAGGTGTTGCATCCATTGCCGCGAGCCTGGATCGCCTGGTAACGAAGGATAAGTTGCTAACGGCGGATAGAAACTCGGCGCTGGCTCGCATCAAGACAAGTACGCAGTACGACGTGCTGCAACCGATGGACCTGGTGATCGAGGCGGCGACAGAAAACGAGGAACTGAAACTACGGATCCTCAAACAGGTCGATAGCCTGATGCAGCCGGGGGCGATTATCGCCACCAACACCTCATCGCTGTCCATCACCCGGCTTGCCGCATCTACCGCGCGAACGGATCGATTCATTGGTATGCACTTCTTCAATCCGGTTCCGCTCATGGCGCTGGTTGAATTGATCCGCGGGCTGCAGACTTCGGATGAGACGCACGCCGAGGTCGAAGACTTTACGAAACGTATCGGGAAAACGCCGATCACGGCGAAGAACAGCCCCGGATTCGTCGTCAATCGTATTCTTTGTCCAATGATAAACGAGGCGATCTTCGCGCTGCAGGAGGGACTCGCGAGCGCCGAAGACATCGACGATGGTATGAAGCTTGGGTGTAATCAGCCGATCGGACCACTTGCACTCGCGGACATGATCGGCCTCGACACCATGCTGGCCGTGATGGAGTCGTTCTACGATGGATTCAACGATCCGAAATATCGCCCGGCCCAACTCTTGAAAGAGATGGTCGCTGCCGGTTATCTAGGACGAAAAAGCGGACACGGGTTCTACACTTACTGAGCTTACTGGTACTAAGGCACAGGCCTTGCTCGCGTTCTACGCGAGCAAGGAATTGACGTTCTGGAAGTGAATCGCCCGGATCGCGAAAAACGTAGGCTACAGAGCAAGTCTGACCCAACAGATGCAGAGAATGCTGTACTTTCAGTTCTTTCTGGCGAAGCGACTGCTGTTCCAAAGTCCCAGTCCGGCGCTGCCGAGGCCATGCGCATTATTTCCGTTGCCAGGTGTAGTGCAGTCAAATCCAAGACGCAAGCAATCAACCAGTTGATATTTATATTGGAGTAGTATCGCGTTAGCGACGGCGAGATGGAATTCTGCGGGGATTCTTGATCGCCCTTAAGCCGGCGGATTTTCCCTGTCAACGAGGGTGGGCGGGTAGCAGCAGCGTATTCCTGCGCCACCGCCTCCTCAGAACCGTGCTTGCGACTTTCACTCCACAAGATGTGGCCGGCCACATGTCGTGCATCGAGAGGTGCAAGTCCGGTTCAGAGAGGAGAGGCAGGGAAATAGTCCGACTACGCCCTGGCTCTTACTCTACTCTCGATGAAGCGCGGCTTCGTCTATCTGCGTCATAATTGCGTCGCTACCCAAACAAGCTGCGCCAACGGCAAGGCGCTCAATCCTAAAGGCGCTCTAGAAAAATATGCTAGAGAACTTGAACCTGGGCGGATCTCGACTACCCTAACTCGTTGGTTCGGAAGTTGCACCTTACCATCGCCCGCAGTTCGTTGATTTGGTGCCGGGTGATAGGAGAAGACTGGTCAACGACACGGGCCATCGCCATGGCAATGCCCAAGGTATCCAACACTGCGTTAGCCTTGCCTAGAAAAGAACAGGCTAGAGCAGAAGGTGAAGCAGAAATTTCAAAGGTAGCCATGATCTTCCTAAAGGGTTATTAAATTAACGCTGCTGCGCACAATATACCTGCCGCTAATCTAATGCGCCAATTTCAAATGGCAATATCAGTTATACGAATTTTTTTGGGGGCGAAGTGCTACCGGTTGTTCCGACGGTTGTTGGTGTCGCATTAGTAGAGATCATCATCGCATTCGAGTCGATTGCTGCGTTTGAAAAGTAAATGAACTGACATGCTGAATACCAAAGGAATGCGATTTCCGATCGAGGTGATTTTGGTCCGCATCCGGTGGTACGCAGCATACCCATTGAGCTATCGGCACATGGAAGAATGAAATGGAAGAACGTGGTGTGGTTGTTGACCATTCATCGATCAATCAATGGACGATACGTTTTCTGCTGCTACTTGAAAAAGTGTTCCCCGATCACAAGCGCGCAAGACAGTCGACTTTTTGTTGACGGCAAAGCGCGACAAGACAACTGCAAGGCGCTTCTTTGACAAAGCAATGCAAGCAAACGATGTCCCTGAAAAAGTCACGATGGATAAGAGCGGAGCCAACAAGGCGGAGATCGATGAAATCAATGCCGACATGAACGCGCCGATGGTGGTTCGTCAGGTCAAATATCTTAACAAATTTTATGCGTTTGGCAGGAGGGTGTATTTGGTTTCGTGTCAACGGTCATTTGGCAGGACACTGCCACCATAGAGGAAAAAATGACCTACGTAAAACGCACTAAGCGGGCCAAGCCCGATCCCGATTTGGTCAAGCTGGCTGACAGCCTGCTCGCCAACTACAAAACCCTGAAGACCTGATTGGCGAAAATGGCTTGCTCAAGCAACTGACCAAGATGTTGGTCGAGCGCGCGCTGGAAGTGGAGATGAAGGACCATCTCGGTCACGGCAAGAGCAACGCGGTTATCAACGACACGGCCAACACCCGCAACGGCCATAGCAGCAAGACTCTCAAAGGCGATTTTGGCGCGCTCCCGCTCGATATTTCCCGCGATCGCCAAGGCGCGTTTGAACCGCAAATCGTCAGCAAGCATCAAATCCGCTGGACCGGTTTCGACGACAAGATCATCTCGCTGTATGCACGTGGCCTGACGGTCAGGGAGATGCAGAGCCACCTGGAAGAGATATATGGTGCCGAGGTGTCACCAAGCCTGATATCGTCCGTCACAGACGCTGTGAGCGAAGATGGGAGGATCAGGCAGGCCAGACCGCTCGACGCCCTTTACCCGATTCTGTATCTCGACTGCATTCACGTCAAAGTGCGCGGCACAGGCGCCGTCCGAAACAAGGCTGTCTACCTGGCCATCGGCGTGAACATGGAGGGCCACAAGGAGGTGTTGGGCCTGTGGATCGCTCAGACCGAGGGCGCCAAGTTCTGGCTGCAAGTAGTGACCGAGCTGAAGAATCGTGGCGTGCAGGACATCTTCATTGCCTGTGTCGACGGCTTGAAAGGCTTCCCTGATGCCATCGAGGCGGTCTATCCGAAAGCCGCCTTTCAACTATGCATCGTTCACATGGTGCGAAACAGCCTGAACTTCGTTCCCTGGAAAGTGCAGAAGGAAGTGGCTACCGATCTGAAGCGAATCTACAGTGCGGCGACCGTCGATGAAGCCGAACTCATGCTCACCGAATTTGAGTCAAAGTGGGACAAGGACTACCAGTCGATCAGCCTGTCTTGGCGGCGAAATTGGGCTCGGATCGCGCCGTTCTTCGACTACCCGCCGGAAATCCGCAAGGTCATTTACACCACCAACGCCATTGAATCCATTAAGATGAGCCTGCGGAAAGTCGTCAAAACTCGCAGTTCATTCCCAACTGATGAGGCCGTCAGCAAGCTGTTTTATCTGGCATTAAACAATATCAGCAAGAAGTGGACGATGCCCTTGCGGGACTGGAAAGGAGCACTCAACCGCTTCACAATCCAGTTTGAAGAACGGATGACGCCGAATTAAACGAGATTCCGGTTACACAAAATTCCGCAGTGCGACATGAGGTCGCGTAAGTGATTGTTTCACCTGTTTGTAGAAAGGAAGAGAAACCGGTTGTTCCGTCAACCGTAGCTTATCGGGGCATGCGAAGTTGGTAACGACTTGGTGTGAAGCCTCCGGGACAACGTAACCTGCTCGCAAGAGCTGCATTGATCCTGTGAAGGAAAGATGCTTTCTGCCAGCGTCAAGGCGGATGAGGTGCCAGGCTGTGCGGTATGGTCAGCGTATGCGAACTGCTGAATGAATTGTCGTGATTTGTGACAAGCCAAAGGCGCTGACAGGCTAGAGCCAAACAGGCACACGATTGGTTATTCCTGTTACGGGTGGGAATACACGGACACAACGATCGTCGGCAAAGAGGCAGGACCTAACCCGCGCGTGTCACTTATGCGGAACATGGGAAACCCGATTCACCGCCCAACCTTTCGGAATATCGTAAGGCGGCAGGCGATCCGCAAGGGGCGCTGCTGGTGGAGCGGGCAGAGGATGGTGGAAAAAGCGATCGCCGGACTGTAACGGTCTGGATAGCGATTCAGGATTTGTCGCGATCTGAAAGGATGCCCACTTCCACCGGGTGCAGCAGTCGTCCGACGGCTACTTAGATTCTGCTAGTGCTCCATGAGCGCTACTCGGGTTCAGCAAGAGAGTAACCATCGGCTAAACGGATGGTTCTGCGTCCCCGCAATGAGAATCAGGCAGTGACGCCGGCGAAGACGAGTGGATAGGGAAACTTGTCCGTGAAATCGGCTTCGGTATCGAGGCTTTTACTGTGCTTGAGCCGTGTGCGAAATGTGGCGTTGGATGAAATGTGGCGTCCAGCGCGCCTCCCGTCTGGCGTGCGGGAGTTAAACGCCACATAAATTTTTGAAGAGTAATGTTGGATCTCCCAAGCCAAACAGGAGATCCGATCATGTTTGATTCACTCTTTCACTATCCTCGGGTGTTGGCGCGTCACTGTGAGGGGCCGTTTGCTCATGATAAATTAAGGCAATTTGCCTAGATATTGGAGCACATCCGCTGGTGAACGATCCCGCCACAGAGGTCCCTCCCCTTCGCTCCTGCAAGCCGACTCCAAGCAACCTTAGATTTTTTCGATCTCTGCTCTTGCCGCTACGCCCTTGCTGATACTTTCCCCATCTTCCTTGCGCAAGGTCCAGAACGTCAGCGACGACAAGATCGTCAAGCCGGCCACCGTCAGGAACGTATGGTGCAAGGCACTGCTCACGACAAGATGATCGGTTTGAGGCCGGCCGGCCAGATACCAGCCTGTGATCAGCGAGCCGCAGGCCAGGCCGAAACTCATCGATAACTGCTGCAGCGAGCTGGCAATCGTGCTGGCCATGCTGGAATCGGCGCTGTCGACGTCAGCGTAGGCGATGCTGTTCATGCTGGAAAACTGCAGCGAATTGAAAAATCCCAGCGACAGGCTGAGCATGACGATAGCAACCAGCGGCGTTCCCACTCCAACCAGCGAAAACAGGGCAATTGTCACGCCAATCAGCACGGTGTTGACGACGAGCACCTGGCGGTAGCCGAAATGTGCCAGCACGCGCGCGGAAATGACTTTCATCCCCATCGCGGCCGCGGCCGACGGCATCATTAACAGCCCCGATTGCCAGGCGGGCAGTCCCAATCCGAGCTGATACAGCAGTGGCAACAGAAACGGCATGCCGCCCACCCCGAGGCGGGTGACGAAGCCGCCCGCAACGGAGACGCGGAATGTGCGTATCTGAAACAGGGTCAGGCGCAGCAGCGGATGGCGCTCCTGGCCGGCGTGCCACACATAGGCGGCCAGCAGGCTGATGGCGAGCAGGAGCAGCACCGCGGCCGAGGTCGGATCGAGGGTATGCTCGCCGAATATTTCGAGCAGCCATGAGAGCAGCGCGATTCCTGTGCCAAACAAGACCAGTCCGATCAGATCCAGCGGCCGGGGCTGGTCGCCGTAATAGTCCGGCATGTAGCGGTGGGCCAGAAACAGGGCGGCCAGTCCGACCGGCACGTTGATAAAGAAAATTTCGCGCCAGGACAGCCAGTGCACGATCAATCCGCCCACGGTCGGCCCCAGCAGCGGCCCGATCAGGGCTGGGATGATGACGAAATTCATCGCGGCCAGCAATTCATTCTTGGGGAAGGCGCGGATAATGCTGAGGCGGCCAACCGGCATCATCATCGCGCCGCCGATGCCTTGCAGCATGCGCGCTGCCACCAGCATCGGCGAATTGAGGGACAAGCCGCACATCATCGAGGAGAATGTGAAAATTGCCACCGCGCCAGCAAACACGCGCCGGGTGCCGAAGCGGTCGGCCATCCAACCGCTTACCGGGATACAGACCGCCAGACTGAGAATGTAACTGGTGACCACCGCTCTCAGACTAAGCGGCGTCACGTGCAGGCTGGCGGCCATGCTGGGAACGGCTGTATTGAGAATGGTGGAGTCGAGTTGCTCCATGAACAGGGCGGTGGCGACGACCCATGGAAGGTAGTTTTTGGTGGCGGAACTAGTCATCGAGCGCGGTACCTATTGTCAAAGTCTGAGAGTGTCGAGATCGTCGCGGAAAATTCGCCAACGCTGCCCGAGGGGGATGTCCGGCATTGTTGCACGGACGGCTGTCTATTGGTCGTTAAACCCATTATTTGAAGGGCATCGCTAGTTCGGGACTATCGGCATTAATCGACAAACTCCATCAGCAAGTCCTTGGCACTGATCACGCTGCCCGGTTTGACATGGGTGCGGGCGACCGTCCCATCTCGCTCGGCACGAATCATGGTTTACATTTTCATCGTTTCGATGGAGGCCACCGGATCGCCATGGTTTTTTTGTTTTTCGCGCTGGCGACGGCCGCACTCGCGCATGACTATCCGCTGAAGGCTGTGAGAATCCTGGTGCCGTACGGTCCCAGAACGGGTGTCGATCTTGCGGAGCGCCTTCTCGCCGAACGGTCGCGAAATCCTTCGGCCATCCGTTCGTCGTGGGAACCGAGCCGGGGCGGCTGGCACGATCACCGGCGCAACCGTGGCCTCCGCGCCGCCCGACGGCTATACGTTGCGGATGAATGCTTCGGGTCACAGGACGGTGCCTGCGCTCATGAAGAATCTCCCGTACGACGCGCGGCGCGACTTCGCCGGCGTAGCCATGACCCCCGAATCGCCACTCGTGCTAGCCACGGAAATCACATTATTCAAGTAATTTCTGATACAAAAACAGTCTTTTTTCTGGCATGTCCTTAGACGCTGTATCAGCGTAAAGGGAAGCACATGGCAACCGTGTTCCCCTTATATTTCTCTGCCCAGGTTCGACCAAGACTACGCGATCATGGCGAACGAGCAGTTACGCAAATCACATTAATGTCAAACGAACCAAAAGGACTATTGTGTGTCTTATGGTTGTGCGGCTAGGTTACCCCACGCCATCTACTTGGTTATGTTATCTATCTATGGAGGTCGCCATGAAACTGAAATTATTTCTTCCTACTGCCTTAACACTGATCCTGACTACTGCAGCATCTTCCGCAATCGCGGCACCTTGGCGAACCGATCTTCTGGGCGAGCCAGCATCGCCAACAGCAGCCAAACGTATGATCCCAATTGACGCCAATACCAAGTACGTGAACGTGACGGCTGGCGAGACCGTCACGTTTGTTGTCGGTGGCAAGTCGATTACCTGGAATTTTGATACCCCACCAGACGGTCTTAGCTTTTCGTTGAATAGAATTATTCCAGACGGCACCACCCTTGATCGCGATATCAAAGTGTATGTCGCACCGAATCCGCTGTACATTGGGCCAGTTTGATTCTTAATTTGCCTAATATCAAGTGAAGAACAGCTTAACTGGGTTTATTCTGCGCAGAGGATCCATTTGAAGGAGGCACTGACCTCTACGGTTTTAATGCGGGTGCGTGTGACTGCATGAGTGTCAAGGCGGGAAGTTGCGCCGCCTTGACTAGTTCCTACCAAAGTGGTTGACGTTTCGGCAATTTCAAGTTCTGACCAACACTCCTTTATCCTCTTTTTCCGAGATTTTCCATTGAGAATTTTCAAGGCGAATGAACGGGCGTGAATTTTCTGGCAAATCGTGGATTATTGCGGGGTCCCGCAAACCCTGCATACATACTCGATTTTGTAGAAGTCGCTTCGAAAATTCAGGCAGTAAAATAAGCGGACGCTTTGCTTCACAATTTCGCCCAGAAGTTCGGATACGGGAACAAGAGCATGACGAAGAGAACGAGATCGAACCATACAAGTGGATTCAACGCCAAAGTGGCATTGGGTGCGCTGAAGGGCGACAAGGCGCTGACTGAACTCACTCTGCATTTGGCAAAGAAAGTTCTCCAGGTACATGGCATTGATCGGGACGAGAAGCCGGGCTGGTGCCACAAGCTCGGAAAATCGACCCAACCCAGGTATTCGCGGCCGAAATCACGTACAGTACGCCCAGCCCAATTTGTGGGCAACACGTTCAGTGCCAAGATAGGGGCCGACTCCAGCGGTGTGGGACGGGTTATCCGCAAACCTGCGCACAGATTCTGTTGGCAACTCTCGGCCCTGTTCATGGAAGGGCGTATCTAATTTTGGGCGCATTGCCCGGCTTGTAATCCCGTTGACCCAGACCTAATGCTTTTCTCTGGCTCTCCCATAACCGGTTGCGATACGGGGTGCCAGTTCGGGGAACAGCATGCTCAGCACAGCGTCATACCGCGCTGGTCGAAAACACGCCTCGTCGCCGGCCACCACTTTGTCGATGATGGTTTGGCGCCACGCAGCATAGAGATCGGTGCTTCTGCGTGAACTGTTTTTCCAGACCATAGGCCTTCACCGCCATGGGGTAGAGCGTATTCCACTGTTGGATGTCCGTTCCGCTTTGCATGATGGCATTGAGAACCTGAAACCCGGTATGACGGCGTAGCCGACTCCGCGGTTCTGCTGAATCGACAGGAGGCGTGGAATGACGCCAGCTTCGTCCACCATCGTCGCATCGGCAGCCCCCGGCAAGTCGTGCACGGCCAGGGCCTCGGCGGCCTCCATGATTTGCACCCATAGTTCACTGTCTGGCCCCAGAAGTGAGTGCTTCGGCGTTGCTGCCACTACGTGCGCGTCGGGCTTTCTTGATGCGCGTATTGGCATCGTAGAAGGCAGTTTCTGCCGCGACGTAGGTGCTAGCCCATTCAGTTGCTGGCGTGGCGAGCAGGCGAGGGCGCCTCAATTCGGCCAGGCGCTCTTGGTAGCGAATGGAGACAGGTGCCTATCTATCTCTACTTCGACGATTTTCCGTTTGATTCGCCAGACTGGGTGGTGCACCCAGCGTTTGCCTATCGTCCGATTGACGACCAGATTGCAGAGCCCGTCCAAGGTCACCTGTCCACCGAGCGAGCCTATGTCGATCTCCAGTGTCGGCAGATCGAGTTCGCGAATACGACGTAGCTTTTCTTCATCAATGCCATGGGTCACAATGACTTCGATCAACAAGGTTAACGGCCAGGCTTGACTGTAGTTATCTTCAACATCCTCTTCAAAATCTCCGTTGACCATCGTCATGGTACCGCCGTGGGCGTAGATCTGGCGTCCACCAAGGTTGCCGATCACGTCGGGCACGATGGTGCCCAGGCGTCGTTCCAGCCGTATCTCATCCAGGTCCAAGAGGCGGGAGGGGGGCATCCAGGACTTGCGAATCGTGTTTTTATCCCAGTCGCCGCCGAACTCTTCGGGTGGGTCGCGATTGACCTCGCCTTCCAGGCCGGGCGTCGCAATCGACGAGGCTTGCTCAAGGATGGCTTTGACTTCACGGTGGAGCAGCGTCTCGCGCCGCTAGCGTTGCATGGTCGTGGCGTCGACGTCGGGTGGCAGATGCGAACGGAAGTCCGCTTCGTCGGTGTCCTGCCAACCATCCAGAGCATCCTGCGAGGCTAGCTTGGCCGCCGCATCGCCCTTTGCAGCCAACGCCTGAACGTTCCAGTGGACGCACCATCGGATGTCCGGAAGGATACGCAGTAGGGCGCGAATTTCCTCCGGTCCAAGCAGCGCGATGGTTGGATCTGAAAGCGATGGCGTGACGATTGCGCGCCCGCGACCGTCGCTGCCGGGTTCGCGTAGGTCAGGTCGACCAGCAGCTCCCGTCCATCGTCGAGCGTGAGCAGCGGCGTCGCATACTCATGCAACGCCGCACCGACAACGGTAATGCGTTCGTCGGGCGCCTCAACCCAGACTTCATAGCCCTCGCCGCTGAAGCCGGTGGCGGTGCGCGACATTCTCCGGCGTGGAAGATCGATCATGCCCATCTCTAGCAGGTGTCGCGTGGCGGCAAGGCGTGCCGCGACCAGAGAGCAGTCATCTTTTTGTGCGCCAGCGAGATGCCGAAAATGCGTCGTGGGCAGTGTTCGCAAGGGCTGGACTGCCATCATGGAAATCAGCGAGAGGTTGCAAGCTGGACAAGTGCATGCGCACTCGCCTTTCGCCACCTCGGGATCGTGGATATATCGCGGTTCGCCAGTCTGCGCATCGTGCGCCCACTTCAACGGCACCACCGCGGCGTCAATCGTCTCGGTTCGTCGAGCCGGATGGCTGGTATCGATTTGCCAAGTGGACATGGGGCTGTCGTGTTAAGGCATCCGGGCCGTCCAGCCGTAGCCGAACGGTGCGAGCAGCGCGTGATCCTGGCGCGTAACCTGCTGGCTACGCTGCGCGGTCGAGAGCTGGCGGCAGTTGGTCAAGGCATCATGGCAGAAACGGGGCTAGGGCATCGTTTCTTGAGTGACGCTTGCCTCCGGGCGCTACACAATGCTGGACGACGGACTGAAATTCGCCCTGGTGCCGTGGAAGCCGATAATTGAGCGGCGGCTTGGCCAAGCGATGACCGCTACAGTGCGAGGTGGTGGCGCATCCTGGGAGTTTGGACGGCAGCGCGGACCTTCAATGACCTGAACACCATAAAACGGCGCATTATGAGACGCGTCTGTCTGGGACTTCGGCAGGCGCATCAATCACTGGTTTCCTGGCGCGCGCAATGCCTCTACGACCAGTGCCAAAGCGGGCGAGGCACTGCGGCTGGCGTAATACAGGTGGTGGCCGGGATAAGTTATCGCCCAGTCATCCAGGACCGCCGTCAGGCGCCCCAGAGCAATATTTTCGTTGACGATGTCCGCAGGAACCCAGGCCAGACCGTGCCCAGCCAGCGCCGCAGCGACAGTCAACTCTGTCGTGTTGAACACGAGCCGCCCCGTCACATGGGCATTCATACTCTTCCCTCGGCGCTTGAAGTCCCAGCTCAACAGCCCGCCGTGGGTCGGCAGGCGCAGGCAAATGCAGTCGTGTTCGGTGAGATCCTGCGGTGTACGAGGCCGAGGGTGGCGCGCGAAATAGTCGGGGCTGCCGACAACCGCCATGCGCAGGTCCAACGCCATACGCACCGCAATCATGTCCTTGGCGACATCGACACCGAGGCGCACGCCAATGTCGAATCGTTCGGCAACGATGTCGATGAAGCGGTTGTCGCTGCTGATCTCAATCTTGATGTCCGGGTACTTCGATAGCCATGGCCGCAGCCTCGGCCAGATCAGTGTCTGCACCGCATGTTCCGTCGCCGTGATGCGCACCGTCCCTGCCGGCTTGCCGCGCAGCTCGCCCAGCACGGCCAGTTCGGCCTCAATGTCCGCTAAGCGCGGACCCACGGTCAGGTACAGCCGCTCACCCGCTTCGGTGGGCGACACGCTGCGCGTGGTCCGGTTCAGCAGCTTCAGGTCCAGCCTGCGTTCCAGCGCCCGGACCGTCTGGCTGAGCGCGGACTGCGTTACGCCCATTCGCGCAGCTGCACGAGTGAAGCTGCCCTCCCGGACGACAGCCGCAAAGGCCGCCAAGTCGTCGAATCGTGTCATTGATTATCGCTCCTTATGAGTCTATGTCGATTTAATAATCTAGTCATCTACCAGAAATGTGCTTAGAGTTCTTGTCACGTATAACCACCAATTGACCTGAGTATAAGGAAACAAGATGACACGTCTCCCATCGCGGGCCAATCACCCCGCACAGCGCCGGCTTCACCGGTTTCAACACTTCGCAGCCTGCGCTTGCGCCGTTCTGTTGTCGGCCTGCGCGGGCAGCCAGTTTGCAGGGATGGGCGCCAGCCACTCGCTGGATTACACAGACGACACGCGTGGGATGTCGCCGATTCCCACCAGCGAGCGGTACCTAGCGACCGCACTGGCGGAGCCCTACTTCAAGGTCTCTGACAAGCCATTGCCGCTGGAGGGGCTCGCGTTCGACCGCCAAGGGAATCTGTTGTTCGTTGACATCTTCGGAGGCCGCGTGCTGCGCCTGACGCCGGCCCTGAAGCTCACGACGATTTTCACCGACAAGACCCTGACCCCAGTAGGCATCGCCATCCATCAGGATGGCCGTATCTTCGTGGTCGGCGTCGGCAACCTCGCGGCGGGTCGGATGATTGCGCTCGACCCGGATGGCAGCAACCAACGGACCATCGTTTCGGACAGCGCCGGCTACGTGCCGGACGATCTGGTCTTCGACCCTAAGGGCGGGATCTACTTCACCGACGTCAAAGGCACCTCGACCAGCCCGACCGGTGGCGTGTACTACATCGCGCCGGACGCGAAGATAATCACACCTTTGCTGCCGAATATGGCGATGGCTAACGGCGTAACCCTGAGCCCGGATGGCAAAGTGCTGTGGGCCACCGAATTCGCGGCCGGACGGCTGCACCGCGTGGACCTGAACGAGCAAGGCGGGATCGCCCCGTTCGGCTCGACCGTGCCGTACCATTTCACCGGCCGCGCGCCCGATTCGATGCGCACCGATGCCGACGGCAACGTCTACGTTGCGATGTTCAATCAGGCCCGCATCCTCGCCTTCAGCCCCAATGGCGTGCCGATCGGACAGATACTTCTGCCTGGGCGCGAGCAGAACCACTTCCTCACCGTCTCAAGCATGGCATTCCTGCCCGACAGCCGGGAGATGCTCATCGTCGCCTGGGATGAAATGGGCGGACGCGGCGCGATGATCTTCAAGGCGCAGGGATTCGCCAAGGGCGCCACGCTATTCTCGCATCGGTAGCGGACAAAGGCTGGCAGGTCGTTGAATCGCGTCATTGATTAGTGCTTCTTATAAGTCTATGTCAATCCAGCAGTCTAGTCAATTAACAGAGATATGCGTAAAGTTCCTATTATGAACAACTGCAAGTTAGTCAAACAAGGAATCTGAGCATGATCAAACGCACATTGGGAGCAAGCGGCCTGGAAGTCTCTGCCATCGGACTCGGCTGCATGGGGCTGAGTTTCGCCTACGGTCCCGCGACCGACAAACAAGAGGCAATCAAGTTGATACGGTCGGCCGTCGAGCTTGGCGTGACTTTCTTCGACACGGCTGAGGCTTATGGCCCGTTTACGAACGAGCAACTCCTCGGTGAGGCCCTGGCCCCGGTCCGTGATGAGGTCGTGATCGCCACCAAGTTCGGCTTCCGGGCCGGCGACTCAACCGCGGGGCTGGACAGCCGGCCGGAGCGCATCAGGGCAGTCGCCGAAGCGGCACTGAAACGGCTGAAAACAGACCGCATCGATCTCTTCTACCAGCACCGCGCTGATCCGGAGGTGCCGATCGAGGACGTGGCCGGCGCCGTGAAGGATTTGATCCAGCAGGGAAAGGTCAAGCACTTCGGGTTATCCGAAGCGGGCGTGCAGACCATACGCCGCGCGCACGCGACCCAGCCCGTCACCGCGCTTCAAAGCGAATACTCGCTATGGTGGCGCGAGCCCGAGGTTGAAATCCTGCCGACACTCGAAGAACTGGGGATCGGTTTTGTCCCGTTCAGTCCGCTCGGCAGAGGCTTTCTCACCGGTGCCATTGATGAGAGCACCACCTTCGACAGTACCGACATTCGCAACACCGCTCCGCGGTTCACGCCGGAGGCTCGGAAGGCGAACCAGGTCTTGGTGGATCTGATCGGCAGGATTTCGTCGCAGAAACATGCAACGCCTGCGCAAATCGCACTCGCCTGGCTTTTGGGTCAGAAGCCCTGGATCGTTCCGATTCCCGGGACGACCAAGCTGCATCGCTTGAAGGAGAACATCGGAGCCACTGGTGTGGAACTATCCCCGGAGGAACTCAGCGAAATAAACGATGCCGTCTCGAACATCGCCGTCGAGGGTGCGCGGTACTCGGCCGACTGGCAGCGGCTCGTCAATCGCTGAGCATTGGGCGGATCTCCTGCGGTCGGCCACCAAGAAAGCGATCGCTCGTGACCACCATCCACCAGCAACAGAAATCTTCGCCGCGCCCCGTCCCGTTGGCCCTGCGCGACACGCTGGGCATGGACTATCTACACATGCAGAAAACCTGGAGAGCTCTGGCCGCGAAAGCTGCGCCGGAAAAGATCCAGATCCCGTTTCAATTTTAAGGAGTTAACTATGAAGACACGAAAACTTGGCAAACTCGAAGTCTCGGAGATCGGCTTCGGCACGATGAGCTTCGCTTCGACCTATGGCCCGTCGCCGGACCGCGATGAAGTCATTCGGGTCATTCGCGGGGCCCACGACTTGGGCGTGACATTCTTCGATACGGCTGAAGTCTACGGCCCTTTCACCAACGAGCGGCTCGTCGGAGAAGCCGTGGCCCCCTTCCGCGACCAGGTCGTGATCGCTACCAAATTCGGCTGGGATGTCGATCTGGAGACAGGCGAGCGACGGGGTGGACTGAACAGTCGTCCGGACCATATCAAGCTCGCCACCGAGGGTATGCTGAAGCGACTGAATATCGATTGCATCGACCTGCTGTATCAGCACCGGGTCGATCCCGACGTGCCGATCGAAGACGTCGCCGGCGCGGTAAAGGACCTGATCGCCCAAGGCAAGGTCAAGCACTTTGGTCTGTCCGAGGCCGGAGCCGACACGATCCGCCGCGCCCATGCAGTACAGCCGGTTGCAGCCATTCAGAGCGAGTATTCGCTGTGGACTCGCGATCCTGAGCCCGAAATCCTGCCGCTGTGTGAGGAACTCGGAATCGGATTTGTGCCTTGGAGTCCTCTGGGCGCCGGCTTTCTGACGGGCAAGATCGACACCTGCACGCCCATCGACCCCAAGGACTTTCGCGCCAACTCGCCGCGCTTTACAACCGAAGCCCGTGAAGCCAACAGCGCCATCGTGGACCTGTTGCGGCGTGTCGCAGCCGAAAAAGGTGCGACGCCTGCTCAAGTCGCTCTGGCCTGGCTGCTGGCGCAAAAGCCGTGGATCGTCCCGATCTTCGGCACGCGCCGGATGGATCGGGTCGAGGAAAACCTTGGCGCGGCTGGTATTGTGCTGACCGCCGACGATCTATCTGAAATCGAGGTGATCGGTTCCACGATCAAGGTGCAGGGTGCCCGACTGGCGGAGGCGATGTTGCGGCTCTCGTATCGCTGAGCGGCATTGATCTCTCAAGGCAGGCCGCCGGAGAAGCGGACGCTGTTGAGCGTCGTTCTCCTTCCACGGCATCCTTCGCCCATCCTCGATCCAACCAACCTGCGGAGAACTGAACATGAGCACGCTCACCATCAACGGCCGTGACCACACAGTCGACGCTGACCCCGGCACCCCCATCCTCTGGGCTCTGCGCGACACTCTTGGCATGACCGGCACGAAGTTCGGCTGCGGCGCAGCACTATGCGGCGCCTGCACCGTACACCTGGACGGGCAGGCCATCCGCTCCTGCATCACGCCGATCTCGGCGGCCGAAGGCAAGAAAATCATCACCATCGAATCAGCAACCGATGGCAGCGACCGGGTCGGTGCCGCCGTGCACACCGCCTGGGTCAAGCACGACGTGGCGCAGTGCGGCTACTGCCAGAGCGGCCAGATCATGAGTGCGACCGCGTTCCTGAAGTCACTGCCGCGCGGCAAGCAGCCCAGCGCTGCCGAAATCGACTCGGCCATGGTTGGCAACATCTGCCGCTGTGGCACCTATGCCCGCATCCGAGCTGCGGTGGCCGATGCCGCCAAAGCCTTAGCCTGAAGGAGTCGCTATGTTTCCCAATTTAGACCACAGCGAAATGCCCCGCGCCCTGCGGCAACTGCTGAACCGTGATCAACCCGACGAAGCTGCTGCCACGCTACCGCGCCGTAGCTTCCTGAAACTGGCTGGTATCGGCGGCCTGGCGCTCGGTGTCTTTCCGCTCCTAGCTACAGCACAGGCCACCGGTGCCGGCCAGGCGGCCAGCGCCCTCAAGCCGACGCAACAGCCTTCGGCCTTTGTGCAGATCACGCCCAATGGTGAGGTTACGGTCACCATCAACCGGTTGGAATTCGGCCAAGGTGTGCAGACCGGCTTGCCGATGATTCTGGCTGAGGAACTCGACGCCGACTGGAGCTTGGTGCGCAGCCGCAATGGCTCCAGCGACGCCGCCTACCAAGACCCACGCTTCGGTATACACATCACCGGCGGCTCCAACTCGATCAAGAACAGCTTCACACAGTACCGCGAGCTCGGCGCCCGCGCCCGGGCCATGCTGCTGGACGCAGCGGCAGCCCGCTGGAACGTGGATGTCGCGAGCCTGCGCACGCAGGCTGGCAGCGTGATCGGCCCGGGAGGGCGCAAGCTCGGCTACGGGGAGCTTGCCGAGGCTGCCATGGTTCTGCCCGTGCCCGAGAGCGTCACGCTCAAGGACCCCAAGGACTTTCGGATCATCGGCCGCCCCACCACGCGCATCGATGCACGGGCCAAGAGCAGTGGTCGGCAGGACTTTGGCATCGACGTGCACCGACCGGGGCAACTTACTGCCGTGGTGGCCCGTCCGCCGGTGTTCGGCGCCAAGTTCTCCGCTGTGGACGACAGCGCGGCGCGCGCTGTCAGGGGCGTGAAGGCCGTGCTGCGCGTGCCGCTGGAACGCGGAGGTGAAGGCGTGGCTGTGGTCGCCGACGGTTACTGGCCGGCCAAGCAAGGGCGCGACGCACTCAAGCTGCAGTGGGACACGGCTGCCGTCGAGAAAGTGGACAGCGAACGGCAACTGGCGCAGTACCGCGAGCTGGCTGGCCAGCCTGGCCCGCGCCATTTCGATGCCGACATGGCGCCTCTGGCGATCGCGCCTCGGCAACTGGAAGCCGAGTTCGTGTTCCCCTACCTAGCCCACGCGCCGATGGAGCCGCTGAATTGCACCGTGCAACTTTCGGAGGGGCGCGCCGAGCTGTGGACCGGCACCCAGTTCCCGGGTATCGACAACGCCGCAGCCGCGCGCGTGCTGGGTCTCAAGCCTGAGCAGGTGCAGGTGAACGTGCAGATGGCGGGAGGCGGCTTTGGCCGGCGCGGCGTGAGCAGCAGCGACTTCGTCGTCCTGGCCTGCGAGGTTGCCAAGGCTACGCGTGCCGCCGGCCTGAATGCACCTGTGCGCACGCTGTGGAGCCGAGAAGACGACATCAAGGGCGGCTACTACCGCCCCATGCACCTGCACCGCGCACGCATCGGCTTCGACGAACACGGCCAGGTGCTGGCCTGGGACCACGTCATCGTCGGTCAGTCCATCGTCACGGGCACCGTGTTCGGAGGCCGAGTGAAGAACGGCATCGACCCCACTGCGGCTGAGGGCATGCGTGATCCTTATCCGCTGCCGATGCGCCTCACCATGCATCACCCCAAGCTAAACGTGCCGGTGCTGTGGTGGCGCAGCGTGGGCTCCACCCACACTGCTTTCGTGATGGAGACCTTACTCGACGAGATCGCGCGCGCCACGAAGCAGGATCCAGTGGCTTACCGTATGCAGCTGTGGGGCGACAAGCAACCGCGCCACCGCGCCGCGCTGCAACTGGCGGTGGACCAGAGTGGCTACGGCAAGAATCGGCTACCTGCCGGCCGGGCCTGGGGCGTGGCGGTGCACGAGTCCTTCGAAACTGTCGTCGCCTACGTCGTCGAGGCCTCGATCCAGGAAGGCCGCCCAGTGCTGCACCGGGTCACGGCCGGCGTGCACTGCAACCTGGCAGTCAACCCACGCAGTGTGGAGGCGCAAGTTCAGGGCGCGGCGGTGATGGGCCTGTCGATGTGTCTGCCGGGTGCCGCCATCACATTGAAGGACGGCGAGGTGCAGCAGAGCAACTTCGGCGACTACACCGTGGCGCGTATCACCGACATACCGGCGTTCGATGTCCATATTGTGCCCAGCGCCGAGCCGCCCAAAGGAGTTGGCGAACCTGGCCTGCCACCACTGGCACCGGCTTTCGCCAACGCCATCGCGCAGCTGACCGGCAAGCCGCTGCGCCAGTTGCCGTTCAACCTGGCTTGAGTACTGAAGGACACGGCACCATGGAAGATCTCGACACTCTGGTCTTGCGCACCGCGCTGAGCTGGCAGGCGGCGGGCTTGCCCGTGGTGCTTGTCACTGTCGCGCGGACCTGGGGCTCCTCGCCCCGGCCACCCGGCTCGCTCATGGCCATCAACGGGCGGGGCGAGACGGTCGGTTCGGTGTCAGGCGGCTGCATCGAAGACGACCTGATCCACCGTATCCGCGAGGGTGGCGTGCAGGCGGCCTGTGCCACCGAAACGCCCGCTGTGCTCCGCTACGGCATCTCGGCCGACGAAGCGCACCGCTTCGGCCTGCCCTGCGGCGGCACGGTGGAACTGGTGCTGGAGCCCGTGTCCGCCCACAGCCGGCTGGACGCATTGCTGCACGCCTGCCAGCAGCGGCGCAGCACCGAACGGCGGCTGGACCTGCGCACCGGCCGGGTGGAGCTGCGCGAAGGCCGGCGCGACGGCGTGCCGCAGCTCTCGGACTCGTACCTCAGCACCTACCTGGGGCCGCAGGCCCGGCTCATCCTGATCGGTGCCGGGGACCTGTCGCGCTTTATGTGCCAGATGGCGCTGAGTCTGGGCTTCGAGGTGATCGTCTGCGATCCGCGCGTGGAGCACCGCGCAGGCTGGAGCCTGGACGGGGTGGTGGTCAGCCACGAAATGCCCGACGACCTGATCCTGCGGCTGCGGCCTGATGCGCGCACCGCAGTGGTAGCTCTGACGCACGATCCAAAGCTGGACGACCTCGCCCTGATCGACGCGCTGCAGTCCGAGGCCTTCTTTGTGGGCGCCATCGGCTCGCGTCGCAACAGCGCGCAACGGCGCGAACGGCTGCGCACGCACTTTGACCTTTCGGAACACGCGCTGCAGGCCCTGCGCGGGCCGGCAGGTCTGTACATCGGCAGCAAGACACCCGCCGAGATAGCGTTGTCCATCATGGCCGAGGTGGTGGCCGTGAAGAACGGGATCCGCTTGCATGCACCCACGCCGGTGATGGCTGGTAAGTCATCGTACGAAAGCATCGGGCATCAGCAGGCTCAAGCCACTTCCAATTGTACGGTCTAGGAATACGCCAAGAAGACGACATAAACATCGACACATTCCAACAGAAGGTTCTGCAACGAAATGCCCGTTCCTTTGAGCACCAATTCAGTCGGCGTCAACAGCATCCGCACAAAATGTTCAGCTTTCGTCGGCCTCCCGCAAGCTTCGGCGCATGAGCTTGCCGGTCACCGTGGATGGTAGTGCATCCATAAAGCTGATTTCACGCGGATATTCATGCGCGGCCAAGCGCTGGCGCACGAAATCCTGGATTTCGGCCACTAGCTGCTCGGAAGGCTGGAAGCCGTCCGCCAGTACGATGAAAGCTTTGACGATTTCAGTGCGCTGCGGGTCCTTTTTGCCGATCACGGCTGCCATTCTGACCGACGGGTGCTTCAACAGGCATTCCTCGATCGGGCCGGGGCCGATGCGGTAGCCAGCGCTGGTGATAACGTCGTCATCGCGGCCGACATAGCGAATGTATCCTTCGGTGTCAATTTCGCCGAGGTCGCCAGTTAGCAGATAGTTGCCGGCGAATTTTTCTGCGGTCGCCTTTGGGTTATTCCAGTAACCGAGGAACATTACCGGATCGGGCGACTCGATAGCGATGTTACCCGTGACGCCAGCAGCCACTGGCACGCCGCGCTCGTCCACCACCGCTACGGTATGGCCGGGAACGGCACGGCCGATCGTGCCAGATTTACGTGGGTAAAGAACCGCGCAGCCGGAGACGACGATGTTGCATTCGGTCTGACCGTAGAATTCGTTGATGGTCACGCCCAGCGCTTTTTGCCCCCATGCGATGAGCTCGTCACCGAGTGATTCTCCTCCACTTGCCACCGAGCGCAGAGAGAAATTCCACTGTTGTTTCGGATCGGCGACTGCGCGCAGCATCTTCAGAGCTGTAGGAGGAAAGAAGATATTGCGCACTTTGTGCCTGGCAAGCAGTGCAAACACGGCGGGCGGGTCAAATTTTTCGAAGCGGCGAGCCAGGACCGGCACGCCATGGTAGAGCGAGGGTAGGAGCACGTCGAGCAGGCCGCCGATCCAAGCCCAGTCCGCGGGTGTCCACATAAGATCTCCTTCCTGAGGGAAGAACTCATGCGAAATTTCAACGCCCGGGAGGTGTCCCAGCAACACACGGTGCGCATGCAACGCGCCTTTCGGCTTGCCGGTGGTGCCTGAGGTGTAGATGATGACTGCCGGATCCTCTGCCAGCGTGTCGACTGGCGAGAATGATTCCAACTCGCCCTCAAGGCTAGCCCAGAAGGATACACATTCTCTTGGATAGCTACCGGTTTGCTGCTCGACGCAATAGACGGATTGTAATGTCGGTAAATCGGCGCGAATGCCTTCGATTTTCCGTGCGCCCTCTATATCCGTCACGAGTACGGTTGCCCCACTGTCGCTCAGGCGAAATTGCAGCGCATCCGGTCCGAACAGGTAAAACAGAGGTAAGGCAACGGCGCCAAGCTTGTAGGCGGCCAAATGGGCAATCACGGTTTCCGCGCATTGCGGCACGAAGATGCCAATCCGGTCGCCGCGCTTGACGCCGCTCTTGCGCCAATGATTGGCGAGCTGATTCGAGAGTGCCTTTAGTTGGTCGAAGCTGTACGTCGTGACTTCGCCGTTCCGGTCTTCGACAATAACTGCACGCCGCCCGGAGCCGTCCGCCCATCGGTCGCATGCGGCGACACCGATATTGAAGCGCTCCGGAACTTCCCATTTAAAGTTGGCCTGCTGTACGGCGAATGTAGCTTCTCTCTTGAGCATGATTGTCTCCTCACTATTGTGTATTCGTTGATCGGCTGTTCTTTTCCGTGCCGGCTTGCGCGCTCTCAAAGCGGCGTAGAGCATCCGCAACCTCCGTTTATTATGAATTGAGTAATACTCAATTTAAACTTGCTTAATCTGTTAATGCTGATAATATCACGGCATAATAACAGGCGAATCAGAAAGTTATTTTTGTGTTGAGTAATACTCAATATAGCTCGCGATGTGCCAATTTTCGGTTAAGAACCTTGGAAATTAAGGAGACAAAATGACGTTAACTGTAAAAGCAAAGAAAGCCGCGGTTTTTGCTTCCACTACGCTGGCCATAGGCCTGGGGGTGCCAGCATTGGCACAGGTTTCCGACAATGTGATCCGCATCGGGTTAATTACCGACATGTCCGGTGTGTATTCAGATATCTCTGGTAAAGGGCATGTGGAAGCCATCAAGATGGCCATCGCCGATTTCGGCGGGAAGATGAACGGCAAGAAAATCGAATTGATGGTCAGCGACCATCAAAATAAGGCCGACATCGCGGCCGCCAAGGCGCGAGAATGGCTTGACCGCGAAGGTGTCGACGTGCTCATGTCTGGTGCCAGCTCCGCCGCCGACCTGGCCATCGCTAAGGTCGCCAACGAAAAGAAAAAGCCGTTCTTCGTTATCGCGACCGGCACGGCACGGCTAACCAATGAAGATTGCAATCCTTATACCATTCACTACGGCTACGATACAGTCGCCATGGCCAAGGCAACCGGTTCGGCCGTGGTCAAGCGTGGCGGCAAGTCATGGTACTTTCTGACAGCCGACTATGCCTTCGGCCATTCTTTGGAGGCCGATACTACCAAGGTAGTCAAGCAGGCTGGTGGCACCTCGCTGGGCTCTGTGAAGCATCCCCTCAACGCTTCGGATTTTTCGTCATTCATCATGCAGGCGCAGGCCTCCAAGGCGCAGATTCTTGGTCTGGCCAATGCCACCTCCGACACGATCAACGCCATCAAGGCAGCCAATGACTTTGGTCTGACCAAGACCATGAAGCTTGCTGGATTGGTCATGTTCGTCACCGATATCCATGCGCTTGGCCTAAGCCTTACCCAAGGTATGTATCTAAGCGACAACTGGTACTGGGATCAGGATGAGGAATCACGCAATTGGTCGCGTCGCTATTTCGAGACCATGAAAAAAATGCCCACGGGAAATCAGGCGGCTGGGTATTCCGCCACGATGAATTACCTGAAGGCAGTTAAAGCGGTGGATTCGGACGACGGAGGCAAGGTCATCGCACAAATGAAGAAAACCACTATTAATGACATGTACCTGAAGAACGCCACGATCCGCGGGGACGGCCGCGTTATGTACGACATGTTCCTGATGCAGGTGAAGGCTCCATCCGAGTCGAAGTATCCGTGGGATTACGTGAAGATCGTTGAGCGCGTGCCGGCTGATCAGGCCTTCACGACAAAGGCGGAATCGAAGTGCGCACTGTGGAAGTAAGGAAGGCCTAAGATCCGGTCTTGTATATGAAAGGCTGGACTGCGGCAGCAGCTCATCGCCGTAACGAAACGAAGACTTAAGAAAGAACACAGCATGGACTACGAAAACATCATCGTCGAAACACGAGGCAGGGTCGGGTTGGTCACCCTAAACCGACCCAATGCATTGAATGCGTTGAGCGACGCGCTTATAGATGAGCTTGTCCATGCCGTTGAGCAATTTGACCGGAACGAAAATATTCAGTGCATGGTCCTCACCGGCAGCGAAATAGCATTTGCCGCCGGTGCAGATATTGCCAAGATGGCGAATTTTTCCTACATGGATGTTTATAAGGGAAATTTTCTCACCCGAAATTGGGACAAGTTGCGCAGCATCCGCAAGCCAATCATTGCCGCGGTGGGCGGCTATGCCTTGGGTGGCGGCTGCGAGATTGCTATGACCTGCGATATCGTGATTGCTGCCGACAACGCGAAGTTCGGTCAGCCCGAAATCAAGCTCGGCATCATTCCTGGTGCAGGCGGCACCCAGCGCCTGCCACGCGCGGTGTCGAAGTCCAAGGCAATGGACCTGTGCCTGACCGGTCGCATGATGGATGCGCAGGAGGCAGAGGGCGCCGGTCTGGTTTCGCGCGTTGTTCCAGCTGCACAACTGCAGGACGAAGCAATGGCGACTGCGCAGAAGATTGCTGAATATTCCCAGCCCGTCATCATGATGATTAAGGAGTCGATCAACGCAGCCTATGAGACGACACTTTCGGAAGGCATTCGCTTTGAGCGGCGCCTGTTCCAGCCGACTTTTGCCACCGAGGACCAGAAGGAAGGCATGCGGGCATTTCTCGAAAAGCGCGCTCCTTCGTTTGTTGACCGGTGAGAATACGACCCGCTTGATACAAGCGTGCCATGCTGGCCAAACAGAACTCATAAAGACATTCCCCCACATGATTACCCTCTACCATTGCATGAGTGCCCGTTCGCTCCGCCCATTGTGGATGTTGGAAGAACTGGGTCTACCGTATGAACTGAAGATGTTGCCTTTTCCGCCACGCGTGACTGATAAGAGCTATCTGGAAGTCAACCCGCTGGGCACTGTGCCAACGCTTTTTGACGGCGACGTGCGCATGACAGAATCGGCAGCCATTTGCCAATATCTGGCCGCGCGCGTTGGTAATACGCCGGTCAATGTGGCCCCCAATGAAGCGGGCTACGCTGCCTACCTGAATTATTTGCACTTCGGCGAAGCGACCTTGACGTTTCCGCAAACCTTGGTGCTGCGCTATGCTTATTTTGAAACCGAGGAACGTCGGCTGCCGCAAGTAGCCGATGATTACGCCAAGTGGTTTCTAGCGCGCCTCCGTAGCCTAGAACCTGTTCTGACGCAGCACGATTACTTGGCAGCGGACCGCTTTACGGCTGCCGATGTCTCGGTCGGTTATGCGCTACTACTAGCCGAACACTTAGGTCTGAAGCCTCGATTCACACCCGCCGTATTGGCCTACTGGGAGCGCCTACGTGTGCGCGATGGCTTCCGACGCGCAATGGTTTCCCAGGAAAAAGCGGCCTTGGCTCAGGGCATTTCGACCGTGCCGGCGCCCGACGTTCGCCTCACCACCTAACTCAATGAAATATGGCTTTGTTGCGCAAATTGGGCTGGCGAGCACAGCCGCAGGCGTTTCTGAAAAAGCGCAAACCGTCGTGGCTGGCGTGAGCGCGGACACCGTAATGCAGCCGTTCGCATTCACCCTGGCGCCAACTTTGTTTCACCTGACAGAAGGAATTCTTTGATGCCTGCCCAACCCCTCATTTTTCATCCCGCCGCCGGCGCCACCGTTGCCACCGCCTAGTCGGTCGAGGCCGTGCAGGCACTGTTTGACCTGCCGTTCAACGACCTTTTATTTCGTGCGCAACAGGTGCATCGCGCGCATTTCGATCCAACCGAAGTGGAGCTGGCCACGCTGTTGTCGATCAAGACCGGCGGCTGCCCGGAAGATTGCGGCTATTGCCCGCAGGCCGCGCGCTATGACACCGGCGTTGTCGCGCAAAAAATTCTGCCGCTGGACACCGTGCTGGACGCGGCGCGTCAAGCCAAGGCACATGGCGCTACCCGGTTCTGCATGGGCGCGGCATGGCGCGAGCCGAAAGACCGGGATCTGGAACACGTTGAAGAAATGGTGCGTGAAGTCAAGGCCCTCGGCCTCGAAACCTGCGCCACGCTGGGCATGCTGGGCGAAGGCCAGGCCGAGCGTCTGAAGCAGGCCGGTCTCGATTACTACAATCACAACCTCGATACCGCGCCGGAGCTGTACGGCGACATCATCACCACCCGCGATTATCAAAACCGTCTGGACACCATCGACAGCGTGCGTAGCGTCGGCATCAAGGTATGTTGTGGCGGCATCGTCGGCATGGGTGAATCGCGCCTGCAACGTGCCGGTCTGGTGGCGCAACTGGCCAACATGACGCCGTATCCGGAATCGGTGCCGGTGAACAATCTGGTGCAGGTCGAAGGCACGCCGCTGTATGGGATCGAAGCACTCGATCTGCTGGAGTTCGTGCGTACCATCGCGGTGGCACGGATCACCATGCCGAAGGCGCGGGTGCGCTTGTCCGCCGGCCGCCGGCAAATGGGCGAGTCGATCCAGGCGCTGTGTTTTCTGGCCGGCGCCAACTCGATTTTCTATGGCGATAAGTTACTGACAACCGGCAATCCGGAAGTCGAAGAAGATCGTGCCTTGCTTGCCAAGCTGGGCATGCACACGCGCGCCACCGCAATCGATGCGCGTTGCGAAGTGACGCAGGGATAAATCAGGTCAGGCGGCGCTTGTTCGTTTCCACAAGCTGACGGATGCAGCAGTTTTAATTGTTTTTAAGCAGAACAGAAATACAAATGGAGGAGCCATGCTCACTAAAATCCTGATCGCCAAGCGCGGGTGTGATCGAAGAACTGCTGTTCGAGGCCGGCGACCAAGTGACGGATGGTACCCGGTTGCTGACCTTGAAGCCGCAGTGATTAAACAGCAGGCATGGGCATGATGATAGATTCCGGTTTCCTCGATGATCCCTACCCGGCGTACCGCGCACTGCGTGCTGGTGGGCCGCTGCAGTGGAGCGAACAATTCTGCGGCGGCGCGTGGCTGATGCCGAATTATGCGGATGTCGCGAGCGTGCTGCGCGATCCGCGTTTCTCCACCCAGCGCGCGGGCCGCTGGATCAATGGCAGCGGGCCTGCCGCGCGCGCGGAACTGCGCGAATTCAAGCGCATCTTTTCAAGGTCCTTGCTATTCCTGAACGGGACCCACCATGCGCGCCTGCGCAAGGTCATGCATGCCGGATTCAAGCCGGCCGCACTGCAAGATCTGGCGCCACGCATCCAGCGGCTCGTCGATCGCTTGCTCGATGGTTTCGATACGCTGGCGGAAATCGACTTCATGCGTGACTTCGCGCGTGTGCTGCCGGCTTTTGTGATCGCCGATATGCTTGCGATCGATGCGGCGGATCGCGACGATTTCGTCGCATGGTCGGACGACATCGCGCACTTCATCGGCAGTCCGACGCCATCACTGGACATTGCGCGCCGCGCCCAAACCAGCCTGGTGGCGCTCAACGATTACTTTCGTGCGCTGTTGCCGCAGCGGCGATTGCATCCCGGCGACGATCTTGTGAGTCAGCTGATTCAGGCCGAGGCGAGCGGCAGCGTGATCACGACGAATGAATTGCTGGCCCAGTGCTGCACCTTGCTGTTTGCCGGTCATGAAACCACACGCAATCTGTTGGGCAACGGTCTGTTTTACCTATTGAAATACCCAGATCAACTACAAGCGCTGAAAGACAGGCCAGAGTTGATACAATCCGCGCTCAAGGAACTGCTGCGTTTTGACAGCCCTGTGCAATTTACCGGCCGCATCCTGATGACCGATATCGAGATGCACGGGCGACAACTCAGGAAGGGCCAGCTTGTCATTCCCCTGATCGGTGCAGCCAACCGTGACCCCGCCAAATTCACCGACCCAGATCGACTGGACATAACGCGCGGTGAAGGAAATCATCTGTCGTTTGGCTACGGTCCGCATGTCTGCATTGGCGCTTCACTGACATATCTCGAGGCGGAGATTGCTTTTGCCAGCCTGCTGCGAATGTTCCCGGATCTTCACCTCATCGACAGCGCGCCGGCATGGGGATCAAACGCCGCCTATCGCGGCCTGACCAAACTACTCGTACGCTTGGCCAGCCAGCGACGGTCAGCAATAGGCGAGCGATTTACGCCGTTGGCTGAGAGACTCGTTCATGCTTAACTTCCGTCGACAACTTGAGCAGTTGCAACAAGAGGGCCTGTTACGCAAGCGACGTATTGCGGAAGGTCCGCAGGCCGTCCACTTGCAAGCTGACGGCAAGCGTTACCTCGCATTTTGCAGCAACGACTATCTGAGGCTTGCTAAACATCCCCGTTTGATAGCGGCGGCGCATCACGCGCTTGACGAGTATGGCGCCAGCGCTTCGGCCTTAATCTCAGGGTATACCCGCGGGCATGAGATGCTGGAGGCGGCTTTGACGCTACACGAACTGGCGGCGGGCAAGCCGGAAAGCTCGCAGTCCCTCTTTGCAGAGAGTAGGTAAGTATGCCAAGCCTAGATGATCTTTTCGCCAATAACCGGTCCTGGTCTGAGCGCATGGTTGCGCAAGATCCAGAATTTTTTTTACGACTATCCAAACAGCAAGCGCCGCGATATCTCTGGATTGGGTGCTCGGATAGCCGCGTTTCAGCCAACGAGATTCTCGGATTAAAACCGGGCGAGGTTTTTGTACATCGAAACATCGCCAATCTTGTGGTTCATACCGATCTCAACTTTCTTTCGGTACTTCAGTATGCGATTGAGATACTCAAGATAGAGCACGTGATGGTTGTTGGCCACTATGGTTGCGGCGGTGTTCAGGCAGTTGCTGAACATCGTTCTGCAGGACTGTCTGACAATTGGCTACGACATGTTGAAGACGTCGCGAACAAATACGCCTCGTTTCTGAATAGGTTTACCGCAGATGATGAACGCGCACGTCATCTGTGTGAACTCAGCGTAGCAGAGCAAATGGCCAACGTCTGCCGTACCACCATTGTGCGGCGTGCATGGTATCGCGGCAATCGCATTGAAGTCCACGGTTTGGTCTATGACTTGCATGACGGACTGTTGCGACCAATTGGACTTGGGTTGAATGGGTCAGAAAACTGGCAGGCAGGTTACGAACAGGCATTAGCCCGATTGATGAACGAGCCATAACTGGCATGACTAGTTGCAAGATATCTTGCAACTAGTCTGTTAAGCCCAGCAACCGAGCGGTCTTGATACGTTGGCTTATTTATGAGGCGCTACACCGGCTCATTCTGATCAAGATAAGGCTTGTCGGCGTCAGCGTTCATTCCGTGAACGACTAACAAATGATTGATATTTCAAAAAGGAGAACAACCCATGTTTAATTTTTTCATGTTCTGTTTCGACGAAGACTACTGGACCGTTCCGGCTTATCTGTGGCAGCTTCCTTCAGGCCTGATCGACGACGAGTTCTAACCCGGATTATCCACAAGTTAATGCACTGCCCAAACCCTGCTCGGCTGCATGTACAAGAGCCCGTTGCGGATGGTCTTCGTGCGCGATCGGCGCGCCGAACAGCGCCAGAATACCGTCGCCCATCGACTTGGCCACATAGCCTTCGTAGTGATGCACGGCCTCCATCATCAGCGCCAGTACCGGGTCGATCAGGCGGCGTGCGTCTTCGGGATCGAGGTCGTGGATCAGCGCGGTCGAGCCGGCCATGTCGGCGAACAGCGCGGTGACCGTCTTGCGCTCACCGTCCGCCGCGCCGCGGGCTTCCATGCCCGCCTGTGCCGCCCGGATGCGTTCGGCCAGATAGGGAGGGGTGTATTCAATGGGGGCGCTGGCCGCAAGCGCCGCGCCCGGGGGCGGCCCGATCAATGGCGCACCGCATTCGCTGCAGAACTTGGCGCTCGCGCTCGCCTCGTGCTCACACGACGGGAAGGCGCGCGCCATCTTGGCGCCGCATTCTTCGCAGAACTTGGAACCTGTCGGATTCTCGAACCTGCAGCTTGCGCAGCGCATAGGGCTTACCCCGCCTCCGAGGGGGTCAAGGTGCAACAGTGCTTAAATCTTAGCACGGCAGGCAACTCGTCGGGTTCTGTCGGGTAGCTGGAACAGGTTAGCTGGCGAAGTGGTGCGGCGCAGGCCCAGCGTTCAGTGTTGAATATAGATGCCCAACAGCATCAAAGTACGAACTGTCACCCTACGCTGAGCTGCTCTATGCTGTGCTGGTGGGAAAGTATTTCAAGTTCGAAACTTGCGCGTGGTCAACGCCGTATCGAATACCGTACTCGACAAGACTTCGGCGTTAATGCGCTGCAACATGTCTTTGGTCGGCACGATTAGCGACGGTGGCAGTCAAGTAAATTCGGACACTACGGTAGGTTTTTTTGCTGCCATGTCCCGTTTGTGACAACTGGGGTTGCAAGGCATGACGCCGGGACAACGAAATTCCGGAAGGTGGGTCAAAAATGCATTTGCGCCAACAGAGACAATCTACACAGTTTAGAATTCCATTTGACGTTTTTCTGTTGCAGGAGGGCGACAAGTTAGGCACTTTTCTTTTTGTCGGTACTTTTGATGGCATTTTTAAAATCAACTATATTAAAACGTCGTATTTATGCAGGCTTTAGGACGATATTCTATTCCGGTGTTCCCCAAGGAGATCGGCTTCTAACGCTCGACGGTGATTGGATGGTCAACCACGCCGATGAAAATTCGCCACTGCGCGGCTCACAAAGACGCTGATAGCTACCGGCACGATGGCAAGCGCCAGCGGATGGAGCGTGATCGGCAGTACGAACGCAATCACCGTCGCGCAGGTGGTCATGATCGCCGCACAGGCATGCAACGCATACATCTCCGGGTCGTGCTGCAGAAATTCCTTGGACTTTACGATGCGCAACAGAAAACCATCGAACAGGACGGCCAGCATGAACACCAACAGGACCGGCAACCATTCCATTAATGCGGAGAAGCGGTAAGTTGCTAACGCGAGCAAGGTGTTGATTGAGCGGAAGTACGGGTTGTTGAACAAGCGTCCATTGACCTGGGACATCTGATTGGCAACCGCAGCATCCACGGCATTCGCCGCAGGCGCATCGTTCATCGACGGAATGGAGCTCACTTGTTTTGTCGTAGTTTGAAAGTCCAGCATACGCGCCAGGATGCGCGTCGCATGGTTTTCGCCCCAAAAGTTGGTGGTCAACCCGTGCTCGATCCGCAATTGATTGATGAAGTGTTCCGGCGGGTAGGCGGATGGCAGATACAGCACCAAGGCGAACAGGGCCAGTAGTGAAGCCGTCGATACGAAACGGATCATGGCGGCGCTCCCGCAGCCGGGCGGTCGTAATCGGGGTTCAGGATCGGGAAGCGCCCTTTGATGATACGGCCGCCGGATACCGAGGCGAAATATTGCAGGTTCGGCAGTTTTCCGAGAATGTCCGCCGGAATTAGCTCTTCCATGCTTTCGGTGAGTTGCGACGAGTACACCGAGGTGAAGTCGCCCAAGTGGGCATCCGAGGCATTGTTCAAGCCGACGCGCACCGTATGGATCGCTGTTTTGCCAAAGGTCTCGACGATAAAGTCTTGGGTGGGGCGATCCTTGGAGCGCAGAGCGATCAGGTTGTTGAGGTTGCCCAGGGCCATGCGCGCAGCGTCTTCACTGCCGAGCCGCTTGGCAAGATCGGCCAGCGTCTGCATCGCGCAGGTGGTGAAGATGCCGCCTTCGGCACCCTTGTTGAGAATTTCGATCAGCGGCTGATTGATGACGTTCGAGACTTCATCGACAAACAGCGAAATGCGCCGGTAGCCTCCCAGGTTGTAACGCATGCCCGCGCGTGCGGCCAAGTCGGCCAGCGACAGCGCGCCAATCGCGGAGGCCACCGATGGGTCGGGCAAGGAATCGAGGCACAAGTACAAGACATGGCCGCTGCGCTCGATTTTCTCGAAGTTCATGATCGCCCGCACATCGTCGGCATCGAACGGATCGGGAGAAAGGCTCAGTCCCAGATCGCCGGAAGTCAGCATCGACAGGATCGGCAGCAGGTTGGCGGTGATTTTCTGGTAGTGCTCGCGGTTGTGCCGGAAGGTGCGCACTTGCGCATCGATAACCTTGTTGCGTTGGGTGTGCGGCACATGGTGTTCATAGAAGGCGACGAAGGCGAGCAGGTCGGTGCTGGCAGCTTCCGACGGGCGCTTGAGATTGCCGCGTTGCGCATCGTTCAGCAATTTCTTCATGTCCGATTGATCGCGCCAGGCTGGACCGAGAGTGGCATCGAAGAAGCGCTGCAATGAGGTATCCAGCACCGGTTCGATGCCGCCTTCGATGTACTTGGTCAGCTTCATCAAGTTTGGACGCTCTTCCAGATCGACCAGGCCCTGGACCACGACATTGACGGCGTCCCAGCCGAATGCGCTAAAGGCGCCGGCGGTGTCCGGCGGCATGATCGATTGAATCCGCGACGCGATCTCGGTTGGCTTTTGCCAGTTGAAGGTGAAGTCCAGGCGTACCCCGGTCTCGGGAAACGCAGGATGAAACTCGATGAAGGTGTCGGGCTCACGGTAGTCCGCGCAGGCCCGGACGACGGCGCGTTTCAGGCGACGGCTGTTCTTCGGGTCGATGACGACAACGACGTCGCCGCGCTGGACCGCCTGCGTGATCAGATTGGCGAGCGCGACCCCCTTGCCGGACTGGGTGGTGCCGACCAGCAGCGTGCCGCCCTCGAAGTTCTGCAATGGCCGGTAGAGCGCTTGCTCCTTCGGCTCGACCCCGTGGATGTAGGGCAGGCCGATCTCGCTATCGGGTTGCGGGTTGACTGCGTAACCCAGCCAGCGGAGCAAGGCCGGCGACACCGCATAGTCGCGGAAATTCACTTTGGCCAGCTCGTACAAACGCTGCGAGTGGACCGGCAGCCACTCGAAGCCGAATCCCAGGAAGACCTGCTCGGGTTGCTGGCACAGCCTTTTTAAATCCTTGGTGGTGACGACTTGCATTGCCCGACCGGACAGCGATGCGCGCACGATCAAAATCCGCAGCGCTTGATGAATGCGTAGCACTGCCATCCAGAAGCACACTACCGCCAGCGGACCAATGAATCGCCATGGCAATTCTTCACGGACCGCGATGGTGACGAACGCGATCAAGGCGACTAACCATGCAATGCCGGCGTAGGACTCGTACGCGCGGCGCCATGGCATCTCATATTTACGGATCAGCATGTCAATTCCCACTGCCCATTGATATCCGGGACGTCGAAATTGCCAGGATCGAGACCTGCAATGAAACGGGGATGGAGCAGCAAGCCGACCCTTTGTTCGACGCCGAAGTCGCGCACCTGCGTTTGCGATGGGGAACCCTTGGGTCGCACCAGCATCTTGACTTCGTCCAATGCGCGCACCGCCAGCGACGGTTCGATTTTCCGCTTTTCGAATTCGGCAAGCGGGATGAAGAGTCCCGACGAGATCGTGCAGGCAGCCACATCGGCAGCATCGCGATTCAATGTATCGACGATCTGCGCGAGCGCCTCTCGCACGGCGGGATTCAGACGCATGGGCGCTTCGAGCTTGAATTCCGGTAGAGCCAACACAGGTTTGGCTGCGGACGAGGCTGCGGGAGGAGACGCAACGGGAGCGTGGGGGATGGGGACTGCCGGTACAGCGGTCTTCTCGGCAATGTCTGGCGATGGCCTGGCAGTGGCTCGCTCCGTCATGATCGGTTCTGTCTCAATCAGCAATGGGAGCTGGTGTGCCGGTCGAGGCTTTTGATCGCTGGCGGCTGGGGCGGGCGCAGAAGGCGCGGGTGAACTTGGTACGGCGGCACGAACCAATGCGATGGAAAGTGGTTTGGGGGCCGAGTCGAGGCCGGCGAACAAGATCATCGGCGACGATAGCTTCACGGCCTCGATGGCGGTCTTGCTGTCGGGTGGGACGATCTGCCAGGTAACCTGGCAAGAATCTTGCGGTTCGAACACGCCGGCTGCAACCAGAATCTCCAGCATCGCTTCCGGCGCTTTGGGAACCCCGGGCAACTGGTCCAAATCGAGGAGTTGGCGCATGTCGGCAGCCGCATTGGGCCAGACGATGAACAATCCGTCGCTGCCGAACCAGACCCTTGATTTCTCGCCGTTGGGACTCCAGGCCGCGTTGGCACCAACCAACCGACGTAGCGCGTCGACCAGGTAGCGTTCCAGATGCGATCCCAATTGCGGTGTGCCGTAGCGGTCCGCGCTTGCTTGCAGGTAACGATCGATGACGAGCGCGACCGAGCGACGCACCAGATCGTCCAGGATGTTATGTTCCCGGTAGAGCGGCATGCCGGAAATGCTGGCCATCATGTGCGGCACGATCACGTCATTGCCGGCGGCGAGGTGCTGCAGGACCACTTTCGGAACGACATGCGGCAGCACGAACACGCCGAGACTGCGACTTTCGTGCACGTTTGGACGCCATTTGAGAAAAAAGCGAGAGGCTTTTTGTTGGGCAAGCCAGCGCGACAGGGGCAGCAAATAAGGTTGCCATTCCTCGCCTTTCTCATCGGTGACGATCACGTGGCAGAGGGTGCGATGGATCTCGCAGCACAATCCGGCAATGAACGTCGCCTGCCGCCAGCGCGGCTCGAGATGACGGCGGACGGAGATCGTCGATCGACCGGAAAAAATATGGCCGTCCGTCCCCTGAAGACTGAAGAAGGCGACCTCCAGACCCATGCGCAGCAGTCCGCCTGGCACGTTGAAGTAACTGTCTGGCGTGGCCGGAAGCAAGTGCACGAACTCGGCATAGCGGCGAATCAGCGCGAATATCTCTTGCTCGAAGGTCGCTCGATCCACCCCGTAGCACAGCTTGATGCGGTTGATCAGGTCCTTCTGTGCGGCAAGCACCTTTTCGATCGAGTGGACGGGAATGCCGGGATCGACCGGCGGGTAGGCGAGCATATCGGCTGTGCCGTCCGAGCGTGGCGGCGGGTCGGCGTTCGCGGCTTGCACCACCGCGCCCGTCCGGACGAAGCCGCCCAAGATGTGGCTGAAGCTGGGCATGAAAAATCGCACATGAAGATGACGTTCAATTCTTACCGCTGGCGCGCTGCCCGTCCATGCGAAACAGATGGGTTTCGAAGGGGGATTTCGACATCTGCGTTTCAGTCGTTCGATTGACGCGACAAGGCGATCACGCCAAGCTGCACAGACGTCATGTCGGGCAAGTCACGCACCTGAAAACACGCCTGGATGCGCGGGTCGCGCGGATAGCGGGTGACGAGTTTGCAAAACGGGCACTCGTGGTTCGATACCGGCTGCGCACTGACGGCAGTGACATACTGGCTGGTACAGACCGGGCATTCAAGCAGAGAGAAATTCGACGTTCTCGCCAGCCAGAGGCCGTCCATGTGAGCCGCCAGATCAAAGGCACGATCGAAACTGATCCGCGGCTGGTCAGGGCAGACCACCCGATAATGCTTGTAGCCCGCGACCAGCGCTTCAGCGGGGCCGAATCCGAGGTCCCGGATACGTCGGTAAATCGACACAAAGATGGACGCTTCGGCACGGTTGAGTAGATTCGCACTGTGATACCAGTCCGGGGAATCGGGTGGGCGCCCGCGGGGCGCGGTCTTGCGATCGGCGAAGAACAAGCGTGCGAGTTCGCCCCGCGGCAAACCGGTAACATAGCCGATGGTACGGACGCGCGCACCGAGCGCGGCACACGCCTGGGCCAGTCGGAGCGCCCGGATATGGCGCTCGACGCGGTTGGATTCCACCGCCGTCGCATCGCTGCGTTCAGAGCGGACAAGGACGCTGGGGCTGCGATTGCTGTGGTGGTAGGAACGCAGCCTTATGCGGCGGATGGACCGAGGTAATAGGACCCGCGAGCGGTAACGGCAAGCCGAGCAGAGACAACAAATCCTGTCTTGGCGGAAAAAGGCATTCTTGACCGATATTGGCGACGATGACGAAAATCTGGTCGATTGATAGATCGCCAAAGAAACTTGCCTGATCCGCGCGCAGTCCAAACTGGCAGCAAGTGGATACCGGATCGCGCTTGATGCCATCCCTGATCGTTATTAGCATTGACAGGTTGCTGACCTGAACGTCGGAAAATTGAATATTGCCCATGATCTTTCCTTGCGGTAAACCCTCGTGAGGCATGGTGGCTCGCAGGTGCTAGCCGATAGGCCGCAGGCTCAACAAGGTCGATGCAGACGGGGCCTCAGGGTGAGAGCTGCGACGCGATGTTGCTTGTATTCATGTTTCCGTAGGTTAATTTTTATCGACGCTTCGGTCAAGAGCAAATATTCGTCTTGTACCGATTGCCACGAGCAAATGCTCCAATCCAGGAGGATTTTCGCATGCAGATGAAATGCCGCCGAAACGTTGTTGTCCGGTAATAAAGATATTTAGGAGAAAGCGAAATTGAAGAAACGTAACGATTCCTCAGCCGAGCGACGCGCCCAGGCGCAGGGAGCGCAGCGGGTTGAGACAGGAACGCGAAGAGAGAAATTGGAGATGAAGACAGGCCGGCTGGATTTGATTCCGGGATTTCGGGAACGTTTGATCGAGAAATTGGACGCCGCCAACGTCCCCGAGGAGGCTCGGTTGGCCCACTTGTCGGCGCTGACCCGGCGTGCGCCTCAGACGGCGAGACGTTGGATCGACCCGGTCAAGGCCGGTCTCCCAGACCTGGAATCGTTTGCGCTGCTGTGCATGGGGTTCGATAGCAATGCAGATTCGTTGATTGGCTTGCAACAGCCCCGATACGCCACGCGTTTCGACAACGCCTCTTCACCGGATCGGGGACAGGCATACGATATTGTCGATACGACAGCAAACATCGAGGCCATCGTCCGCAAGCTCGCGGACGAGGTGACGGGCTGCGAAACGATGAAAATGACGGGAGACGATATGGTCCCGGTCATCCACGATGGCGACATGCTGTTTGTCGATTGCAGGAATCCGACTATCGGTGGGAACGGGATCTACATGGTGGAGTATGACCAGCGCGTCATGGTGCGCAACGTCGAAAGCCGTATCGGGGAGGGGCTGATCCTGGGTTGCGAGAACCGTAAGTATCAGGAGTGTGTGGTGAAGGATGCTGCTGCGGCAAAACGCATGGGACTGAAAGTGATCGGCAAGGTGCTGGCATCCATCGGCATCACTCGGTTCTGGAAATGATCACTGCATCAGTATGGTGCAAATGGATCGAATGATGATAGTGACAAGAAAGATTTCTGATGCGGCCAACATTAGGCCGCACCAGAAAAGACTGTTACCGCGAACATCAGGCCGCACCTGAAAAGACTGTCACCGCGAACGGTAAGAGGGGCTGACGCCCCATGAATGCACATTGCCGAAATGGCTAGGCCGCTTCCGCAAGTCCTTTCCATTCGCTGGCGGCCAATTCGATCAGCTTGCCGCCCAGTGCTTCGAACTCGGTCGCACGATCATAATCCTCGACATCCTGCGAGTAATGCGTGACGGCATTCATTAGACCGTAGGCGGAAAGTTCACCTTCGGTGATCAGGTGACGAAGTACGCCGGCACGCTCGACTTCGTTCAAGGTATAACGATTGGCGAGCACCTCGACGCTTTTCACTGGATCGCCGGTGAGTTTGATGTCGAGTATCTTCTGCATCTTCTGAGCCACTTGCCGGAAAGTCGCTTCCGATACCGCGGCTTCGACGACGTCCCGCACCTTCAGGAAGAAGGCCTTGTCGTCGGCGGCCAGCGTGTCGTCCCGGAAGATGGTGATCGCCTCTTCTTCCGACTGCAGCGTGCGCCCGACGTGCGTCTTGCGCAAGGCACGGTCCGAGACGATCAGTCCGTTGCTGCACACCAGACGGAACACCAATGGCTGCACCGCCAGCGTACCGTGCCCCACTTCGGAGTTGGTGATCACGACACCGGCCTGCACCACGTCGCCCGGCACCATCTCATACTGTATACGCGGCGTAACGACCTTGATGTACATCTTCGTTTCCGTCAGTTCGACCGACTCGAAGCGCGCGTCCGGTAACGTTTGCAGGATCGGCAGCACGTTTTCTGCCAGATCGTAGTTGTCCAGGCGACGGTAGCGGTCCGACAGCACCGCACGCACATTGCCGTCCAGGGTGCGGAGCATGCGCCGTTCGTTGTCGGTCTGCAGCCACGTATTGACGTTGCGGTCGAGCAGCGCCGGTTGTTCCGCCCGCATGCGCTCGAAGTATGCAAACGGGATCTTCAGCTTCTCGGCGAGTTGGCGGCGCGCCAGGTTGGTGACGCCATATTTGCCTACGGTGCTATTTTCTTCGATGAATATTTTGCAACTGCCCAAGTCGTCGGTGTGGCAACGCATCAACGATGCAGGGACCACCATGTCTTGCTTGGTCGCCAGTTGCCGTTCGAGTTCTTGCGCGAGATTGATGAGAGAACGTCCGCTTTTCATAATGAACTCCAAAAGAAAAGCGGAGACGGCAGACCCCGTAACGGGGATGCACATCCCCGCTGGGGTCGATGACACGGCTCGAAAACGTCCGAGTCGGAACTAGGAGCGCAACAGGTGTTGCGCGAATTTTGAGGACTGCCTTTGCTGCGCGAAAGTCACGCAGCCTGGTATGGCAGCTACCAGCGGGGAAAACATTTGAACCTTTTCGCCGGTGTCTCGGATGAAGCACCGCTGAAAAAGTGGGTGTGATTGTGACGATGTCGCCATCACACCCCAAGAACTATGCCGCCTGTTTCACGCCTTCCAGATGCGAACGCCAGACGTCGGCCCAATCGGTTCCTGCGTGCTTGGGCACAAAGACATCGACCTGCCGGGGACCGATTTTTTTGCTTTCCTTCATGAGACGTCGGGCGAGCACGAACGCGCAAGCCTGCCCGTCATACTCTGCATGGGCGTCGTTGTCGCTATAGATGCAGATGCGGTGCACCGTCTCCGGTATCCACAACTTCTCCATATTGCCCGCATTGATCGCGGCCCATACCGGTTTGCCTGTACTTAAATGGACGGCAAGCGCTGTCTCGATCCCTTCGGTGATCGCCAATTCCTCGGCCGGGTCGAATAACCGCACCGAAGCGCCGTTGATCCCGCCCGACAGTACCTTCTTGGCGTCGCGGTTCAAGACTTTCCTACCGTCCTGGAGATAGGTGCGATGCAGCGTGACCGCCTGCCCATCGACGCCCTGGATGCAGGCCAGCATCGCCGGGTATTCGGCGATTTTCTTCGATTTACCGGCATCGTCCTTCTCGTAGTAGCCGAGCGCGGGATGGAAGCGCAATACTTTGGGATACTCGGACAACGACAGTCCACGGTTGCGCAGGTAGCGATCGACGTCGTCGCCTGCAGTAACGGGTGTTGCCTCGTCCCAAATGCGCTTGGCCAGCTTCTTCATCTGATCCGAAGCCGGTTCGGTGGATCGATGACGCAAGGGGGCGGGCACGCTGCCGACGCATTCCTCGAGTCGCTTGAGGACGGTGCCGAATTCCCAGCCGCACACCCCCTGCAGCAACTTGAGGCCGCCGCCGGGACCGCAGCCGCGGCAATGGTAGTTACCTTCTCCATACTTGTCGGTGTACTGGAACCGGTCGGTTCCGCCGCACAACGGGCAAGGTTGATTGCGCTTGTTCAGTATGTTCGGATCGACACCGAGCGTGCGCAGTATTTCCGTCCAACGACCATGCGCGCGCCGTTTGATTTCCTCGACATGCGCTTCGAATTCGTAGCTTTCCATCCGATTTTTCCTTTCGATTGTCGTGACTAGTGGCATGTGCCGACGTGGCCGCATGCGGTGCAGAATGCGTAAACATCCTTGCCGATCAGCATCCTGTTCCTGTATTCCTATTCAAATAAGTCAGGCGAACAAATCGCCTTCCACCGTGTTTTTTTTGATCTGCTCGTTGATCCATTGCGGGTTTTTTGCCAGACGGCTTTCGATCCACCCCGGATTCGTCAGGACAGCTTCTCGCACCCAGGACGGATAGCGTGCGAGCGTGGCATTCAGCCACGTCTTGACTTGATATCTGATCGTGTCGCGAATCTCCTCTGCGTCCACCAGCCCGAAGTAGGGTGCTGGTGACAAAGGACTGCATCCGACGACTCTCAGGCAATTGACGAATGAGAAGGGCCGATCTTCCTTGTCGCGTTCGGTAAATATCCAGCGCAAGATATCCAGCTTTTCTTCGAACGGCGTTGCCGGATCTCGGAGATCACCTACTTCCTTGAGCAGACGCCAATGAAGAAATACGACGTCTTCTTCGCTCCATTCGGTGGCTGTGTCGTCGTCGAGCGCATCGAGAGCGACGGCAGGCTCGGGAGCGCGTCCGATCGTCCTCAACATGGCCGATTGGCTATTACTGGAAATCGCTTTCCTACAAAAGTCGTCGGGGAATGCGGCGATTGACTGACTCGCGGGTGAACTATGGTTCAGCATCATTGCCTCCAGAAAAAAAAGGAGGCAATGCTCACCATGGGCGGGGGCAATTGCCCCCTTGGGGTGACGAACGACCGGTGTGGAAACCGGCGCTAATGGGACTGGCTTGACTGCGAAGCGGTGCGAACCGCTTGATCGGTATGCCAGCTACCGATCCGAGAAAACTTTCGGCGCGAGATGGGACTCCCGCCTCGAAAGCAATCTTCGATGGCGGCGCAAAGTAGGCACTGCAGACGGCGTGCGAATAACGCGTGCGTGATACGCGGTGGGCTTCGAGGCTTGCCGATTGCTTGCAGGGCTAGCTGCTGCATGATGTGAAGTTAATTCGCCGGCGCGGTGAAGTCAATACGGTTTCCGTTCAAATCCCAGGCTGATGCCGAAAAGCCCCTTGGCGGTGCGCCTTTTCTTATGGCGAGTGCAGGCACCGCCCGGGAAGATTGGGTTCCATCATGGATGCTCAGCGGAGTTCGGACATGACAGACACGCAAATCGTGAAGGTCGATCAGGGCGCAGTAAACGATCGTATCCTGGCGAAGGAGGTCAAGACGGATTTTCGTCGTGTTGAAGCGGCGAGCGTGAAGATGATGACGCATTTCACGAGCGCCGAGGCGAAGCGACTGTTCGTACGATTCTTTAGCACGCTGCAATTGAATACGCATTTCGTGTCGGTCATTGCGCGAACGAAACTTAAACATGAAGATGTCGAGCGCGTCGAAGCCACGTTGCGCGAGCGACTGGAATCGGTGGCCGACGATTTGAACAAGGCGATCGACGGAGCTGAAGCACTATTCAAGAGCAACGGCATTACCAGTTTCGCGACCTATGACACCAAACCGCTCGAACTCGAAGTAGGCATCATCTCATCGAGCGGCCGACGCTATTTCGAGGTACTGAATAAATTCGATCAACTGATGCCGCTGCTGCAGACGCTTGAGATCCATGAAGTCATTACGCCGCGAGATGCCGATATCCAGCGCGCCGGCTTCAAGCGTGCGGTCCGCAGTGTAGCCGGCAGCGCACGTAACCTGGCGACTGGTCTGCGGCGACGAATGAATGAATTTTCGGTGAAGGAAGCCGGGCGCGAACAGCCGAACAGCACACGGAATCCTGGCACAACAGGTACGGACGAAGGCCAAGTAAGGCCAGACGGAGGTGGTAGTGCGCAAGCGTTCGTGGCCCCGCCGGACGTCAGAGTTGAAGCATGACGGAGGTGTTCATCATGCATGGCTTTGAAACTGAGGGTATGCTAAATTCAACCATTTGCTTTGGCAGAACGGGCTGTCCAGCCAATTACTCACAATATCCAAGGGCGCTGAATCATCCGGCTCAGTATGATGCTTGTGTGGCAAGGAACGGCGCATCGGGTAACGATGCAGTGTCGACAGTCTGGCGGCCGAGTACGTTTGTAAGAACATCGCCTGCAAAAGCACCGGCCCGACCCCGGACGCGGACAGTTATAACAATCGCTATCTTTAGTAAGAATAATCGAGAAACCATATGATGACCTTATTTGCCGTTCCAGTTTTCGATGCCACAATAATCGTCGAAGGAAACGAGCTGTTTAAAGGGAAGGGTTCGGCAGTGCATTGGGCTGAACGGCTAGCTGTTGAAATTGGCAGTCAAGTGACCGTGCAGAAAATCGGAAACGGCTGGGCGCTGTGCTGCTCTGTGGATGGTATTGATTGCATTTGGGGCATTCACGGTCAACGACTAAAATGCATCTAAGACGGCCCAGCGTATGAGGTGCGCTGATCATTTGGTGGGCGTCGGGGACACACTTCAAATCTCAGCAACGGTTTTTAAAGGCCAAGTCTGTTTTGTATTCCGGAACGTGTAACCCCCGCTGCCGGAGTCGTTACATGGACACTATCGCTACAGGAAGCCTTTCCCTGTAAGGAGTAGCCTCGAACGAAAATAAGAAGGAAGCGAATTGTCAGTCTCGCAAATTTCTCGATCGGATACAGCTTGTCAGGACAAGTCACAATTAATGCAACTGAATTCTTTTCAGTTGTCTTGTTGCATAGATGGTGATCTCTGCGACATGCATCAGGCAGGAGGCTGGGACGCCAGGCATGTCTCGTACTGTGCCAATCGGAACTCTTTCGGGTCGGAAGCGCTTTCGCCATCGCATGTGGCGACGCGTGCTTTGGTGCTTGAAATTGATCTGCCGCTGATTTACCGTTTCATCAGGTCGCACAACATTGCGGCCGCAGCGCTCGATAGCGCTAAATCCGTCGCATAAAGTGCGCCGGCGTCGCAGTCGATACCTGCCTCTTCCGTTCGCGTCCGGTCCAGTCCGTGCCTAAGCAGGTGCCGGTTGGGAATTGCGGCCTTGTTCCCTGACTATATCCATCATAGATTACGTCGCTCACATGCCTCCGCAGGTGCGCAAGTGCTGACGCGTTTTCAATCCACACCGAACGGCTGGGACCGCCGCGGTGTGTCTCCGAGTTTCTGGTTCCCTACCGACCATGTCTCCCTGGCCTCGCATGGTCGCGACAGAGTGGGTCACCTTCTTTATCCGGCGCAAACGCCGGTGAAAGGTCCGATCATGTCAGCAACGATTCCAGCCAATGCAGCTCTTCCTGAAACAGGGTTCCTACGGCAACCGCAGGTATTGCTCTTCATTCCGATTTCGAAGTCGACGCTGTGGCGACGCGTAGTGGCCGGGACATTCCCGGCGCCAGTCAAGCTTTCCGCGCGGGTCACGGTATGGCGTGTTGAAGACGTACGGCACTGGATTGAACAGCAAGGTACATAACGCCAGGAATGTCGCTCACTATGCGGATGCAGTAACTAATGCCGAAATCCCCCGATTTAGGGGCTGATTTCGCCTGGCACGTAAAACGTCGAGACGCGAATATTGGGTGCACCGACTGAAAGGTGTAGGGCAATATGGAACCGGACTCAATTCTGATATCGATCGAAATGCTCAAGGAAGTCATCGCCGGAAAAACCTACGAAGCCGTCGCGGCGGCGCACGGCGTGACTCGTACTGCCGTCGAGCGTCGTATCAAGGCCCTGGCCTTGAAGCTGAGCCGGGAAGTCGGCATCGATGGACTCAATGAAGAAGGACTTGCTTTCGTGCAGCGGCTTAGGAGATGCAGCGGCGCTATCATGGCGGCGCTCGAACGGTATACGCCGAACCTATCGCCTGAAAAACGTGCTGGCCGAATACTGACCGACGAAGAGATCGGACTCGCCGTACAACGGACGCGCACGCGCAGCACCTGCCCGCAGCGGGATGTGGCGCTTCTCTATTTGTTATTGACTACCGGCGCACGGCCGCTCGAGATCGCGCGGCTAGAGGTGCGCGATTACCTGCATGCTGACGGCAACGTGAGGGAAGAATCGGTGGTGCGCGCGGAAGTCGCGGTCAACCACAAGGTCAGACCATTGTTCTTTACCAGCCGAAAAGCCAGGGAGTCGATCGACGGCTATCTAATTGAGAGATTGGGTCAGGATTTCGGTACCGAAAATCCTTCCCGCTATCGTGGGTTGAGCCCGCACAGGCGATTGTTCCTGACAGAGACCGGCTTGCCGTTCGAGATCGTGAGCTACGGTGAGCAGGGGCAGCAGCGTTTTCTGTGCCGGGGTATTCTCGACACCTACCGCAAGATCTTCCGGCGCATCGGCCTGGAGGGCGTGTCGGCACTCACCGTGCGGCGTACGGTAGCCGCACGATTGCTCGAGCGCGGTGCCGCCGAGGATCAGATCGGCGAGGTTTTGGGAATCAGCGAACTGAAGGCGGTGCGGGAGCTATTGCCGAACCTTCGCCTGCCCCTACAGACGGTCGTGCGCGATCTGGTGTGAATACGTCCATGGACGAACAGCGCTTCTTCATCAAGGGAGGCACCTACGCGACGACGGATGCGCAGTTGCAGGATGCGCTGGCGCGAATCTACGCGACGCCTGAACGACCCCGCTGCATGTGTGTCCAGGGCGGGATCGAGATGTATGTTGCCAAGCATCGGCTGTTCGTGGTCAAGCGCATGCCCGATACGGGCTCCCAACACCATCCTGCTTGCCCCTCGTATGAGCCGCCACTAGAGTTGTCAGGGCTAGGCCAAGTCATGGGTGCGGCCATTCAGGAGAATCCGAAAAACGGAATTACCACGCTGATGCTGGATTTTCCGCTGACCAAAAGTGGAAGTCGGACTGCGCCAATTCCCAATGGAATAGAAGCCGACAGCGTCAAAACAGATGGCAACAAGTTAACGTTGCGCGGCACGCTAGATTTTTTGTGGGAGCAAGCTGGTTTTAATCGTTGGAGTCCTGCAATGCAGGGCAAGAGAAGCTGGTTCGTCATCCGTAAATATCTCATCAGCGCAACGGAAAACAAGATTGCGAAAGGATCGTCATTGGCAGATATTTTATATGTGCCAGAGGCATTCGGGACCGATAAAAAAGGCGAAATCGCTTTGCGTCGTGCTACGCAAATGATAAAGGTAGCTACTCAGCCAAAGGGCGCGCGCCGTCTGATGTTGGCGATCGGTGAAGTGAAGGAAATTGCAGTATCGCGTTATGGCTATAAAATCGTGCTGAAACATTCGTCTGACTTCCCGTTCATGATCAACGAAGACTTGCACAAGCGTCTGAACAAGCGCTTTGATGCCGAGCTGGGATTATGGGACGCGATGGATGATGTGCATCTGATGATCATCGGAACGTTTGGTGTCAGCGTTGCCGGAATTGCTTCTTTCGAAGAAGTAGCATTAATGACGGTAACGGAGCAATGGCTGCCGATGGAACATGCTTTTGACAAGGCGTTAATCGAAGCGATGGTGCGTGAGAACCGGCGATTCATGAAAGGCATGCGCTATAACCTGCCGTCGACACGACCGCTCGCTTGCGTAGTCGCGTCCGACACAAATCCTGACCCGATCGCCATGTATATCGTGCCACCTGGCGCCAGCGATGAATACAACGTCGCGTTAGACGAGTTGGTCAAAGTGAGTAAATTGGCTTCCTGGATATGGCGGGCAGGTGTGGCCGACATGCCGCCACTTCCGCATTAACCTCCTTTATTAATTACATATTCGCATTCCAATCCTGCCGGTGTGCATGAAAGCATTCAAGGGCCGTCATGAGGAGTGTAAGGCCCCGTACTTGGCTTGGCGGGAAACTGGGACAGGGGTGGCCCGTTTGCACAATGGGTATTGCTGTCGTAGAAGGCGAAGCATTCTGAAGTGTTTCGAATAAATGTATATAATCGAAACATATAAGTAACATCGGAAGGAGATTCACCTTGCGCACAACCCCTCCGCCACCACCGCGTACCAAGCGTTCGCCCGCTCTACACGGCGTTTGCGAGACATCCGCACGTTCTATTATCTCTGTTGTCCGTCGTGCAGCGCCGGGAAAAGCATCGAGCGAAGCGATGACTGACCTGGTCGATTCTTTGACATCTGTTATCGAGCGGACAACGGAATTGCTTCTTGCCGGCAAAAACGTCCGCGTTATCGAGGACGACGAAGCCATGACCACCCAGGAAGCGGCAGACCTCCTGAATGTCTCGCGCCCGCATCTGATCAAGTTGCTTGAGACGGGACAAATCCCTCAACTGCCCAAAGTTGGGCGCCATCGTCGCGTTGCGCGGGCGGTCGTGCTGAAGTACAAGCGTACATTGGATACCCAGCGCAAATCGGCGCTCAAGGAACTTGCAGCCATCTCGCAACGTCACCATCTTGGCAATTGAGCGTACCAGCCATGTTGCCGGTGGTTGTGCTGGATGCCTCTGTACTCTATCCTGCAGCCCAGCGCGACCTCTTCATGTGGCTTGCTGCGGGAGGTGCAATCCGTGCCCACTGGACCAATGAAATCCACGATGAGTGGATGCGCAACGTGGGGCGAGACTTTGACGTTGCACGCAGCGTTCTGGAGCGCGTGCGCCAGCTGATGGATCGCGCGGCTGGCGATGCTTTGATCGACAGGTACCGTCAGCACGAACGATTGTTTCCGAAAACCGATGCGAAGGATCGTCATGTAGCTGCGGCTGCGGTTGCGGCGCGCAAACGGTCTGGCGCCAATACCGTCACGATTCTCACATGGAATGTGAAGGATTTCGATCGCCAGGAACTGGAAGTGGTCGGCGCGGTGGCCGAAACGCCCGACGTTTTCCTGTGCCGCCTGCTAAACGATTCACCGGAAAATGTTATTGCGGCGTTCATGCGAATGTGCGACAACCTGCGAAATCCATCAAAGACCGCGCAGGAGTGCGCCGACACACTTGACGCACAAGGATTGAAGAAATTCGCAAGGTTGATATCGGTGAGAATCAGTTGACTTTTGCGGTATGGATGATTGCCGACCAATGGCGACAGAGTGCGATATCTGCCACCGTTCGTCGTCGCGGATAGCTGGGAAAGATACTTATGTCCTAATTTAGGAAACCTGTGCAAGACCGAATTAAAAATCTGCGATCCAACCCATCATGGCAAAGCCCAAACCAAAACTCACCGCCCGCGAAAAGGCCGCCCGGAAAAGAAGGCAATTGGAATTCATGACCATCTTTATCAATGGGAAACAGAAACGGGTCAAACGGCCTCCTGCCATTAATGGCATGTCCGCAGATGAATTCATTCGAACAAACGCGGACCCAATTTGGTTACATCAGCACGGATATTGGGAATACATGGTGCTTGCGGATGAGCACAGCGCGCCGTTGACACCTCCGCGTATCGACACAGGGTTTTCTGAAGAGTGATCGACACGATCCGCGTCGCCAACACACGCCCTTGAAGCGGCGAGGATGCACGAGATCATGAATTGGCGAGATGTCTCGCATTTCATGAAGGAGCGCATCCATGAAGAACGCAATAGTGGCCATCAACGGCAGCGGCGCGGCGCTGCCCACGCTGCTGGGGAATAACGGACCGGGCTCGGCACGCATTCCAACCGGCGGCAAGATCCGCGCCGGCATCAAAGTTCTCACCAAGAAGGCGGCGGAAAACCCGAAAGCGAAGGAACTCTACGATCAGGGCGTTGCCGCCGGGCAGTCTTTCGAGCAGATCGAGAAGTTTCTTAGCGAAGCGCTACCCAACCTGAAGACGCCGCTGGTACCCAAGAACGTGGCTTGGTTCACGGTGCGCGGGCAGGACTTCCCGAATCCGGAAATTGCCAAACAGATTCTTGACGCCTATGGCGAGGAACGGGGTGACGGCGTCAAGCGCCTGTACCGGTTTCCGGTCGTATTCCCGTCCGACATGTGGCAGGCAGTGATGCCGCACGAGCTGGTCGCCTGGGGCGCCAGCGAAAAGAAATTCTGGTCGGAATATGCGCCCGATGGTCGGGTGCGATACTGCAAGTGCTACGCGCCGGTGCCGCTCAATGATTCCGGTAAGCGGGTGATCCGCGTGTTCGGCGGTCGCAAGACCACGTTACGCAGCGAGAACGGCGGGTTGTGCGACCCGGAAAGCTGCGATGAGTATCAGCAGCGACAGTGCAATCTGTCGGGGCGTTTCATCTTCTTCATCCCCGGCATCAAGTCGATCAGTGCGTTCGAACTGCACACCAACAGCTTTTACGCGATGAACGCGGCGATCCAGAAATTCGAAACCATCGCTTTTATGCGGGGCGGGCGAATATCGGGTTTTCTCGATGCCAAGCAGACGCCGTTCTATATCACCAAGAAGCTGATGGATGTGCCGCACATCGATGAAACCGGGCGAGCGGTTCGAGTCCAGCAATGGATCATCGAGCTCGAGGCACCGATCGATGTGACGGCGCTGCTGCGCGCTAACGACGATGAGGAAACGGCGATCGTCAATGCGCAGATCGCAAGCCAGATCCTCGAAGGTCCAGTCGGTGCGAGTGAGATACCCCATACGTCGCCCCCTGCCGATCTGCCGACGACGCAGACCCGGCCCGATGTTAACGACGGCAGTGGCGGCAACGACACGCCAGCGAGGCAGGCCACGGCACCGGCCGACAGCAAGTCGCCCAATGCGTCGAAAACTACTGTCCGCACACCTGCGGGGACAAATACCGGTCCCAGCCTGGAACAGGTGATCGAGACCGCATGCTCCTATGGCATCGATGCGGCGCGGTATGGGGAATACGCGGACCGGCGCTGGGGTAGCGGTTGGAAGATCAATGCGGGCGGACGCCGGAGGGCACTGGAAGAACTCGAGCGCTATCGCAACGATCCGCACGGCTACCGCGACAAGATCGAGTCCGAATTGAAGATGCTCTTTTGAGGAACAGCACGGGGTTGACGCAGGAGCGTGCAGCGCGACGATAGTCATGTGCTCCCTTCAAGCGTACAAGGAGAAAGATGATGCATGAATCAAATGTGAAAGACCTGTTTTCCGATGAAACGACGGGGGAGGACTGGTCATGATCCGCATCGCGCAGTTTTCCGACCTGCACTATAGCGACAAGCATCTGGCGGAAGCCGATCGCTGCTTTACTTACGCCGTCGATCGCGCCATCGCCATGCAGGTCGATGCGGCGGTCATCTCGGGTGATGCAACCGACCATGCGCTCGATGTGCATGCGCCGGCGGTGGAACGCCTGGCGCGTAACGTCAGGCGGCTGGCGGACCATTGCCCGATCCTGATGCTGCAGGGAACGTATTCGCATGAGCCGCCCGGCACGCTGGCGATCTTCCGCTTGCTGGGCGGACGCTATTCGGTGCATGTCGCAGACCGGATCGGCCAAGTCGCGCTGATGCCGGACGGACGTTGGATCGCCGCCGATGGCTGGCGCTTCGAGCAGGCGCCGAACGACATGCGGGCGCTGTTTTCCTGCGTGCCGACCCTGAACAAGGCGACTGTCGCGGCAACGGTGGGTGCCGGCGCGGCTGCCGAAGCCGTCGGCGAGCAGCTCGGGATGCTGTTGCGCGGGTTTGCACCCGTGAATCAGGCCGCGCGGGAAATGCATGTGCCGACCATCGGCGTCTCGCACGGCACCGTCTATGGCTGCCTGACCGAGCACGGCGTGCCGATGGCCGGGTTTGACCACGAATTCACGACCGGATCCTTGTTCGGTGCGCAGGCACAGGCGTTCATGCTCGGTCACATCCATCGCCACCAGCAATGGGAGGCGAACGGACAGCGGATCGCGTATGCCGGATCAATCGGGCGCTTTCATTACGGTGAGGAAGGCGACAAGGGTTTTTTATTGTGGGAGATCGGCACAGCAACGACACGGCTCACGCTTGAAACGACCCCGGCGCGGCGCACCATCGACCTCTGTTTCGACGGCAAGCCGGACCTCGATGCGATCCAGGCCGCCACGCAGACACAGAACATCGCAGGGGCCTTCGTGCGGGTGCGTTGGAATGTCCCCGATGAAGACCGGCATGAAGTCGACCGCGATGCGATCCAACGCACGCTGAGCTCAGCGGCAGAGGTGAAGCTCGAGGGACGCATTGTGCCGGTCGTGCGAACGCGCGCCGCTGGTATGTCGCAGGCCGCGACGATCGCCGACAAAGTGCGGGCGTGGGCAAAAGCGACCGAAGCGCAGGCGCGTCCGTTGCTGGCCTGTCTGGAAGACTTGCAGGTGCGCACGCCGGAAGCGATCGCTTCAGACATTCTGGGACGGCAGATAGGGACGGTGGAGCATGTTTCGGTGAGCACGATGGCTGTTGCAACGCCAACCTCGTGCGACCAAGTCGTCAATGAAGCCACACCGGATCTGTTTTAGGCGGCTTGACGCGCTTAGCTTGACGCACACCATGCGTGCGCGACACTGGAACGAGATCTACGATGGAGATCGACATACCGACATGCAAACACGAACCACTAGCGGATTGGTGCCGCGTCGCCACTTCTGTATGTTATAGGAGGAACTTAATATGAAACCGCTCTCACTAACGCTCAAAGGATTTCGCGGCGTTCGCGATGGCCTGGGACGCGACGAACTTGTGCTCGATATCGAACAACTTGCCGGTAATGCGCAACTGATTGCCATCACGGGACCGAACGGCCGGGGCAAGACCACCCTGATGGACAACATGCACCCGTATCTGACCATGCCGTCGCGGGCGACCGTCGCCGGTCCGGGCGGCTTCTCCTATTACGACCATGTGTATTTGCCTGAAAACGAAAAGGATCTGATCTGGGCACACGATGGCCGACGCTATCGGTCGCAGACCATATTCCGCCTCAACGGCAAGCGCAAGACCGAGGCCTTCCTGTTCGTGCATGGCGTGACGGGGTGGGAGCCGCTGCGGTTGGAAGACGGCACGGTGTCCGATGGCAAGGTCGAGACCTACGAACGGTGTCTGGAAGCGATCCTGGGGAGCGCCGAGACATTTTTTACGTCGGTTTTTTCGGCGCAGGGGAAACGGCAGCTCACCGCGTACAAGAACGCCGAGATCAAGACCCTGCTGGCGGATCTGCTCGGACTGGACCAGATTCGTGTCCTGGGCCAGAAGGCGACGGAGACAGCCAAACTCCTGAAAGCTGGGCTCACTGCCATGCGCTGTGAGCAGGCCAATCTCGATGACGCGTCGCGTCGGATAGAGGCCGAGCGCGGTCGCTTGGCCGGCGCAAGGACGCGCGTGGAAGCCGCTGTCGCGGCAAGACAAGCCGCACAGCAGGCGCTCGACGCGGCCCGCGTGACGCAGACCCAACTGGCGGCGGAAAAGAATCTGGCGCAGCGCACCGAAGTCCGGCGTTCGGAGTTGCATGCGGAGCGGCAAGCATTGATCCAGTCCGGCCGAGATGCTGAGCAATCGTTGGATGCGCAGCAGGCGCGAGAGCGGCAACGGCTGACGCAACTCCAACAGCGCATCTCAGTACGGAGCGAGCAAGCACGAAGGCGACGGTTAGCGCTGGAGGAAAAACGCGGAAATCTCGAAAACATGTTGGCCCGCGCCGTTGCCGTACTGCGAGCCGGTCGGCGTCAGCCTTTGGCCGAACACATGGTCGCGGCCCGCACAGCCCAAGTGGCGCAACTTCGTCACAGCGTGCAGCGGCTGGCGGAGCTCCAGGGCAACGAGAGGGCGGCACTCCAAAAACTGGCGGCGGTCGAACGCGAGGCCGGCCAAGCGTCGCTGAAGGCCGCAGAGCTGGCGCGGCGCTTCGGTCTGACGAACGAAGTGCCATGCTTTGGCACGGACTTGCAGGGGCGGTGCAAACTGCTCGGCGACGCCCGCGAAGCAAAGATGCTGATACCAAACGCCGATCTGCACATCGCCACGCTGGCGCAGCAGCAAAGCAGCATCAACGATGAACTGGCCGCGCTCCGTACGCAACGGGCGCTGCTCGTCGATGCTCCCACCAGCCTCAACGCGGCGGAGCGCCAACTTGAAGCGGCAAGGGCACGGGCATCGCACCTCGCCGTGCTGGCAGCGCAGGCCGGCCAGATCGAGCAGGCCCGTGCAGCCTTGTCCAGTCTCAATCAGGAGTTGGCGGCGATCGCCCAAACTGGCAACAATGGCGAAACGGCGGAAGAGATTGTCGAGCGGCAGCAAATCACGACGGCATGCCAGTCCATCGCAGCACAACGGGAACGTCAAGTTATCCGGGTGAGGAACGCTTGGCAACGCATCGAGACCGCCATTGCCGCGCTGCCCGAACCCTACGATGAACAGCAATTTCTTGCAGCCGGGCGTACCGTAGAACGGGCTGCCAGCGCCGTGACAGCGGCGGAGCAGGCGCATGCCGCTGCACTACGGGAGGCGCAGGCGCTGGACATCGCGGATCGGCAGGCAGCCGAACTGGCCGCGCGCAAGGAGCGAGTCGCCGCGCGAACTGCCACCGTGGAGATGGAGTTGGGTGGTTGGATGCTGTTTGCCAAATGCTTGAGCAACGACGGTGTGATCGCGCTGGCGATCGATGATGCCGGGCCGGTGCTGTCCGGGCTGGCGAACGAACTGCTGCTGGCCTGCTACGGTGCACGCTTCACGGTGTCGATCAAGACGCTGGTGGAAACGGGAAAGGGAGAGCGGCGCGAGGGTTTCGACATCGTGGTGCATGACGCCGAATCGACCGAGAGCAAGAGCGTGGGCCTCATGAGCGGCGGTGAGCGGGTCTGGATCAACGAGTGCCTGGTGCGCGCGGTGGCCTTGTATCTGGCGCAAAACGCCGGGCGGCGCTATGCGACCTTGTTCTCCGACGAAGCCGACGGCCCGCTCGACCCGGAGCGCAAGCGGATGTTCATGGCGATGAAGCGGGAAGTGTTGCGCCTGGGCGGTTACGACCAGGAATTTTTCGTGTCGCAGACGCCGGATTTGACGGCGACGGCGGATGCGGTGATCGATTTGGAGGCGATGGTGGCGGCGCGATCCATTTTGTAACCCTTGGGATCGTTGAGGGAGCCGCTTGGAGTGCAGGCGGTCCTTTGAGTACAGTCTGAGAAGCAACTTTTCTCATCGGTTGCCAATCGCCGCTGCCTTGGCGTGGAAATCGGGTTTATGCTATCATTTGCATGAAATTTCAATGAGGAATCATCTTGTTAGCCAGCTTGCGTCATCCTCCAGCCACCGTGAAGGGCGGTTCTGCCGACCTCGCCAGCGCTTTGCGCGCGGGCCGGGTATACCGGCGCGAAGATCTGATTCAGGTCTCCAACGCAGTGGATCGCCATCTGCGCGAACTGGTCGCGGGCGGCCAATTGAAGAAGCTGGCGCCAGGCTTGTACTACGTACCGCGCCAATCGACCTTCGGCGCCGTACCGCCTGACGATCACGAGCTGGTGGCGGCTTTCCTGCGTGACAAGGATTTCTTGATCTTTTCGCCATCCTCCTATAACACGCTCGGACTGGGAACCACCCAGCTCTATAACCGTACCCTGGTCTATAACCACAAACGGCACGGCGTGTTTACGCTGGGTAATCGCCAGTTCGACTGCCGGGTCAAACCGCGCTTCCCCAAGAAACTCACGCCGGAGTTCCTGTTCGTGGACATGCTCAACAACCTCGACGAACTGGCCGAGGACAAGCTGCTGGTGCTTGCAGAGGCGGAGAGAAAGGCGATGGAATTCCAGCGTCAGCATTTGCTGCGGGCCTTGGCCAGCTACGGTTCGATGGCGACCAAAAAACGGGTGGCGGGATGGCTGCATGACTGAGTTTTTGCACAAGCGTCGCGACTTCGGTCAGTTGATCGCTATCGTCGCCGAGCAGCGTGGCATCGATCCGGTGCTGGTCGAGAAGGACTATTGGATCATGCATTGCCTGTGGGGTCTGCAGGCACAGGGATTTCGTTTCGAATTGAAGGGTGGAACGTCGCTCTCGAAAGGCTTTGGCGTCATCCATCGTTTTTCCGAGGATATCGATATCCGGATCGAGCCGCCGAATGATTTACAAGTCAAGGTCGGGCGCAATCAGGACAAGCCGGCACACATCGCCTCGCGACGCAACTTCTACGATTGGTTGTGCGGCCAGATTCGCATTCCCGGCATTGAGCGGGTGGAACGCGACACCTTCTTCGACGACGACAAGATGCGCAGTGCGGGAATCCGCTTGTTTTACCCGAGTAGCAATCCAGCGCTGGCCGGAATCAAGCAGGGTATTTTGTTGGAACTGGGTTTTGATGATACCGCGCCGAATCGACCCGTCACGATGTCGTCGTGGGCCTACGATGTCGCTGCCGAACGCAAAGTCGCGATGACTGACAACAGGGCGCTTGACGTACCTTGCTATGCGCCGACTTACACGTTCGTCGAGAAGCTGCAAACCATTTCAACCAAGTACCGGCGAATGGCCGAATCGGACGCATTTCCGTCCAATTTCCTGCGCCATTACTACGATGTCTACTGCCTGCTCGCACTGCCGGAAATTCTCGCTTTCATCGGCACACCGGCCTATGCAGCACGCAAGCAGCAACGTTTTCGGACCGGTGATGAGCAGGTGATTGCCCGTAATCCGGCCTTTCTGTTGGAAAGTCCGGCAGAGTGTGCGCGCTTTGAATCTGAGTACCGGAAGACCGCAGCCTTGTATTACGAGGGTCAGCCAGAATTCAACGCGATATTGGCTCGCATACGCCAGCACATTGGTGTGATGTAGTTACCGAAATGCACGAAGATTTACATTGAAAAACTGCCACGCTGCAATGCGATGGGACACAAAACCGGGATTCGCTGAACGCGGATTCTATAAAAACACACTCACAGTGGCGTTGCGGGCACGAAAGAGTCATGACTCCGTGTGCGTCAAGAATTAATCGTTTTATTGATGAATCATGTTTTTTTAATCAAAATATCTTGAAATTAATCGAATTTGATCAATTCATGGAACATGGAATGTTAAATGACCGATTGGATTGGGTACCGGTGGCTGGCGGGACAGTATGGCATCGAACCGGCACAGCCTTTACGTATCGACGGCCAACTCGCGCACTCACGGAACTCCAGCGCGAGATTCTCGGACCCAGGGCGACCCGCTACGGCATCCGCCAGTCCCCGGTGTTCGTCGGCGAAGTCGACGGCTTCATGCAGGTCGTGCATTACATCGCGCCACACTGGAACGATGCAGCGGGCATGCTGGCCGGGCTGCGTGAATTTGCTGCCCGTACGGCGCGCCGCTCATCGCTGGTTCGGGCTGCGGTACTGGCGTTCGGTTTCGTCTACGTCCAGCCGATGGCTGATGGCAACGGACGCATCTCCCGCTTCCTGATCAACGATGTGTTGCGTCGGGACAGGGCGATCCCCGAACCTTTTATTTTGCCGGTGTCCGCCACCATCAACAGCACGAGCGTTAACCGGCGCGGTCATGACCAGGTGCTTGAACTGTTCTCCAGGCCGTTCAAGCGGCGCTATGCGGCCGCGTACCGGTTCGTGGCGGAGCGGACTGCCGAGGATGGTATTCCCTATAATCTTGAGTTTGAAGCCGATGAGGACGCTTTGGCTGCGTGGCGTTACCCCGATCTGACGGAGCATGTGGAATATCTCGCGCATGTGATCGAAGTGACGGTTGAGCAGGAGATGCGCGAGGAGGCCGGCTACCTGCGCAGCCTGCACGCCGCCCGTGAACGGGTCAAGGATGTGCTCGAAGGACCGGACAGTGACATCGACCGCATCATCCGTTCCGTACGCGAAAACGCCGGGCAACTATCGAACAAGCTGAAGAAGACCTATCCTCAGCTTGCCGATCCGCACATCGGCGATGCAGTCGCGGCAGCAATCAATGCAGCATTCGCCCAGCACTGAATCAATATGGAGCCCTTAAACCAGATGTCACCGAATCGATTGCATACCGTATCCGTCGGCCCCGACGAAGAGGCGCTGCGTAGCGCGTTTCAAAAATGCTGCGCCTTGCTCCAGTTGCGCGACTGCACTGCAATGGGCCTGGCGGTTCACTCGAAAGACAATCTGGATGGCGTGGTGAGGACGGTATTTGGCGGCGATGTGATCCGTGTGCTGGAGCGCGACAATAAATTGGAGATGAAAGGTATCATCTTGCATTTGTTGACCGAGAAAATTCAGCTACGTAAGCTCGAAGGGCCGGTCGTTGCTGCTTTTGTCGATCCGGAAAAGCTTGGCAAGATCATCTCTTGTTATGGTGTAACCGATGTCGTCTTCGTGCCTTGTGCCACAGAGGATCTGCCGACGTATTTTGTCGCGCATCCTTCCTCGGAAGAGATTTTTCGGTCGTCGAAATTGAACACATCCTGCGAAGAGTAACGAAAAGCCCCACCGCAGAGCGATGGGGCATTCATCCAAACCGCCAGTGTCGTTAAGATGCTGGCAAGCCATTTACTTCGGCAAAGCACCAGGCAGGTAGATCGCAGCTGTACTTATCGACCAGCCGGAAAAACTCCGGGTACTGTTCCTGAGGGAACGGGACGACCGCCTGCTGCTGTCCGTACCACAGCTCGCTTCCCGGCTCCAGTCCGAGTTGGCGCACCTCGGCGACGATGGCGTGGGTGATGTTTACGTGCAACTTCGCAGACCACCAGCCGTTCTGCAGATAAGCCGGCCCATCGATCAGGCGCCGGATGCGGCGGATGTAGGCTTCCGGGGTGCAGCAGCGGCCGTACGGTTGGAGACCGCCGCCTTCGCAGGCGCCGGCGCAATACACGGCTTGCTGCAAGACCTGTTCCGTGGTCCCGATCATGCAGACATTCCATGCGCGCGCACGCTTTCCGGTCTTGGCGTAGCGCACGTTATTGTCACCACCTTCGATGGCGACGACGAAGCGGTCTGCGGTAAGTCCAAGCACCTCCGCCGGAATGTGGAACGCACCCCATTGGTACTCCAGACGATAACTCATACTGCCTCCGCGATCGGTGTGAACAGGTCTGACTGGGCCAATGGCGTTTCGCCAGTGGGTGCCCGTGATGGATCGATCGACGTGAGCACGATGGATATGCGCGCTCCCCCGGACTGGCCTGTGGACGACAGGAAGGACGCCAGATAGAACGCATCACGTGCGGCATGCTTCAGCCTCAGATCGAGTTCGATGCGAAAGGATTGGCCGTTATTCAGATAGTCGATCTGTTCACGGTATTTGTCCTCGAAGTCATCGAAGGTCTCGAACGGCGAACTGTTCCAGGATTTGCGTTTGTGGCGCAGTACATCAAATTCCCCACCTAGAACCGCGTAAGCGGCATACCCAAAGTGCCCGGTGAACTGAGATGGTGTCAGGGGTTGACCGATGGCGGTTCGCCATAACCTCAGATAGCGCTCGGGAGTGATGGTTTCACCGTTCGCGCGCAGCGAACCGTCGACGACCCGTATGGCACGGTCAGTGCACAGCGTTGAGAAAATCTCGTAACCGGCGAAGAAGGGCAGGGTGGTGCGAGATGCGCCGAGAATCTGGTGCGTCACGCCGTCGGCGCTTGCATCGAATGCGACCGCAATGAATCGCCGGTCGTTATAGAAGGATGTGTCTTCGGGAAGCACGATGGAAACGCGGGCAACCTCGTTGATCGGTTGCGGGTGTTGTGCCTCGGGCCTCGACATGTCATGGTATTGCATGGCAGGCTCCATAAAAAAGGACGTTCGCCTGGATGGCGGTATGTCCACAAAAAAATCGGACCGCTCATTAATTGGGGTGAAGACGGGCAGTCAGGTCCATCTCATCTCCTTTCAGATAAAAAGAGGGACACTGTCCCCAAGGGCAGTTCCCTCGGGATAAAAAAATGTGCCGTTACGAGCGGGTAAGGCACCAGCGGTTCGGGACAGAGCGTCGCCCGGTATCCACATATCAAAGAAGTCCACATTCGGCGAAGGACAGGATGCGGTCTCCGGCAACGACGAAATGATCGACGACCCGCACATCGACCAGAGATAGCGTGGAGGCGAGCTGTTTGGTCAACAGACGGTCGGCCTGACTAGGTTCCGTATCGCCACTCGGGTGGTTGTGCGCCAGGACCAGTGAGGCCGAATTGCGTGCAAGCACGGATTTCACTACCTCACGCGGATAGACCGAGGTGTGCGTCAACGTCCCCCGAAAAATCTCCTCGGCCTCGATCAGGCGGTTGCGCACATCGAGGTGCAGGAGGAGGAACACCTCATGCTCGACCTCGGCGCAGTGCAATATGAGCCAGTCGCGCACCGCGTTGGACGAACTCATAACGGGTCCCGCTTTCAACTTGGCGGTCAAATCGCGCAGCAGAATTTCCCTGGCAATGGACAGCTTGCGTGATACGAGCGCATCGCAGGCAGACGATGTAGGTGTGTCGCAGGCAGCGACATAGGCGTCCGAGGCATCTGAAACGGTCGGCGATGGCGGCGTGGCGATCAGTTCGCAGACGAGTTCGGCACGCGACATGAACGAAGTATTCTTCATGGCGTTCTCCAAAATGAAAAGCGGGAACGCCGCTCCGAGGGGAACGAGGTCCCGCTCGGGACGCACGCAAGGCGCGTGCGCTGTTAGGTGGGCAGGTAACGACTGCTACGCCTGATTGGATCAGGACCTCCACGAGGAGGGTGTCGATCGACGGATCGAGATTGCAAGCCCAGTTTTGCATCTGCTGCAGCCAAGGGCAAGCCAGTTATGGTATTTGCCATGTCAATATCCCGCCATGGCGATGCGTTGCGGTGGCGATCGCAAGTGCTCACAGATAAATGACGAGTGTCTGGGGAGAAACGAGGAATACCTATTAGAGTCAAATCAGCCACACATTCGCATCGCGCACCAATTGGTCAATCGAAATGCGTGGGTCAGGCCGAACGCTGCGGGCGCGATAGGGCAGCATCGACTCGAGCCAGACGGTCAGCATCTGCATCCCGATTGGCTCCTCAGCTGTAGCAGCGGTTGCGGCCATTGGCTTTATATGGACACCTCCAGTTTGCCAAGAAATTATGTGCGCTGTTGGACAGGCTAGGCTGCAGTTTTATTTTCTCTGACGCGGTTATTGATGTCGACGGTATTGGCCTTTCTCAGATGTAATTCCGAGCGGCGGCTCTACTTCACATAGCTGCCGTTCGCCGATTTAAACAACAAATACTTTGGCGTTACTTTTTTGAATGGCCGCTTTCTAAACTTTGGGAGGCCGGACCCAGATCAACCAGTTGCATAAATATCTTGAACATCTGGAAGCTAGCTGAGAGCTGTTATTCGGAATATGAATTCCGCAGTCAGTTTTTTCCGTATGGCGAGAAATCGCGCATCTATGGTAGCTGCGCCGAGTATTTTCGCGCGTGGCGGCATGAATGTGCTGATCGATTTTGTTCATATTGCGACTCTTCGAAACGTTGGCGCCGCGCCAACCTAACCGGGAAAGTGTTACACGGTGTTTGACAACCCTGATTTATTCGTTTGGCGTAGTATTTATTGCCCGTGCGGCGAGATATTCCACGAGCAGACGGGCTGCGGGCGAAAGTGCCGCCATGTCCCGAAAGCACACGGCGAAACGGCGCCGAGCCCAAGGATCGTTCAGCGGAATCACGCGTAGATCCATGCTTGCTGCATAGGCCTGCGCAATTTCGCGCGGCACTACGCTGATTCCAAGTTGAGCGTGAACCACCTTTAGCGCGGCGTCAAAGGTCGACACTACGGCGCGGTAAGTCAGTACCCGTCCGGCGATTGCCGCCGCCTGCATCAGCATAATCTGCACCGCACTCGAAGCGGGCAACCCGACATGGTCATATTCAAGCGTCTCTTCGAACGACAACCGCTTGCGCCCGGCCAGCGGATGCGAGGGATAGACCACTATAGCGAGATGATCGGTGCGATAAGGACGCGATTGTAGCCATTCTATGTCCGCAGCATCCCAGCAGATACCGACCGAGGCACTCCCTTCCTTCAGGCCTCCCACAACATCCTTGCTGAAGCGCTCCTCGATATCGACACGAATGCCACGATTGGACGGTTGTTGCAAGAATGCCGCCACGTCATCCGGCAGTGATTCGGCCACGGACGATACGGTCGCAAGAACCCTGACCTGGCCTTTTACACCCGACCTATAGCTCGTCATGTCTCGCGTTATGCGATCAGCGCCAGCCAGCATGCCGCGCGCGTGCTCAAGCAGGGTTTCCCCCGCAGGAGTAGGCGCCACACCGCGGCGACGACGTTCCAGCAGCTTGATGCCGACTGTGTCCTCCAGCACCGCAAGTCGCTTGCTAATCGCCGAAGCCACAATATTTTCCTGCTCGCCCGCGCGAGCCATATTTCCGGTAGCGCATACCGTGACAAACAATCGCAAGGTGGTGAGGTCGAGGTCTCTCATGAGTGTCTTCGGCTGTGATTCAAAAAGCTGCATTATGAAATTCCAGTTCGGAATCCCATTCGTTCCAAAATTGATATTCTCAATGAATCGGACAATTCTATACTAACCCACATTGGTTACAAAAATAAAACCAAGGAGACATTTTATGCACGTCCAATTCCACATTCACGCAACCAATCAGGCGTTCATTAACGCCACCTGCTGCATTTATCGCTGTGGATAACAATCGCGAAAATGCAATTGTGGTTCGCCATGGAAAGGACCTCGATAACATCCTGGAGCCGGACTGCCCCCCTTCAACCGCTTGCGCAGACGAATAATTTACTTATGTCCTTTCGCTCGGCCGGAAATCTATTAACGGGTATCAAGCTGATGCACTTGATGTGCAAAAGTCGAATGGTCGTTGCAGCGGAAAAACAGGTGTCTTTTGTTGCTCAGTTTTATGCACTTATAGAATAAATCCGCCGTGCTTTGATGGCGGGCATATTTCCTCGTCCGAAGCAGGTGCCTTTACAGCGAATGCGACACCACTCAAGTGGTCCATCGCCGTTTTATCTTGAATGACAACTCACAACATTGAAGGGGACAAACAATCAAAGTAACTCACTTGCCGGCTTTTTCTATTGCTCGATATACAGATCATCAAAAAATAAATTTATAGATAGACATTTCAAATGAAAAAGACACTCATCGCACTGGCCGTACTCGGCGCCATCTCAGGCGCAGCGCAAGCTCAAAGTTCCGTAACCATCTACGGTATCGTTGATACTGCCGTCGTTTACACAAACAAAGTGGACACTACTCCGGTATTGGGCGGCAAGACTGGCAGCAAACTCAGCTTAAACTCCGGCATTGTCCAAGGTTCGCGTTTCGGTTTCAAAGGTGTTGAAGATCTGGGCGGAGGTCTGAGGGCGCTGTTCCAACTGGAAGGAGGCTTCGCCAATGACACCGGCGCATTGCAAGGCGACAAAGGTTCGACCAATCTGTTCCGCCGTAAATCGGTAGTTGGTCTGAGCGGCGACAATTTCGGTACTGTTCTGTTGGGTCGTCAAACTGACGTTCTGGACGACATCGGCGGCGCATGGACTTCAGTGATAGATTTCGGTCAGATTGTTGCCGGAGTTGGCCACGGTTTGGACCGCTTGGAAGGTATTCGTACCAATAACTCGATCCGTTACAACTCACCAAACCTGGCTGGTTTCACTGCTAGCGCGATTTATGGAATCGGTGAAGCTGCTGGCCAAACTTCAGCTGGTCAATCGTTCGGCTTCGGTGGTCAATACGCAAACGGCCCTCTCGGTTTGTTCGCTGCTTACTATCAATCGAAACTGGGCACTCCTACCGCTGGACCAAGCGACACTTCTCTGGTTAACAGCGCCCCGGTATTCACCGGCCACCCGGGCGATACAGCACTGAAAACATTCAGTCTCGGTGGTAGCTACCAAGCTGGCCCAGCACGTCTGTACGGTAGCTGGTCTCGCGCCAAGCAACCACTGGCGACTGCTTCAGCCAACAACATCATCGGTGGCCTAAGCAACGACAAGGCTGACATTTTCGAATTGGGCGTGAACTACGCTCTTACGGCTCCTCTGCATCTGGTGGCCAGCGTTCAACATACCAAACTGGATTTCATTGACGCTAAGAAGGGTACATTGAACCAGTTCAACGTCGGTACCGACTACTTTCTGTCGAAGCGTACTGACGTGTATGCATTTTTGTCGGACCTGCGTGCCACAAACACTAGCAACCCGGGTGTTTTGGGTGACACAACTGGTGCCACAGGCAACCAGGCAGCAGTTGCTGTTGGTATCCGTCACAAGTTCTAATGTAGATTCAGCCGTGCTCATTGTGGGTTGACCTATGGCTGAGATCACTCTCCTGGTTGCGGAAGAGGGGTCAATACGCCACCTTTTATGCGTTTTTCCTGACAGCGCATTCTTGCCCAAAGAAAATCTAAAAAGCCCAAATTTTATTGGACCTGTGGTTGAGAGGCTGGTATTTCGCTCGATAGAAATACCAGACGAGCGCACCATATTACCGTGACATATACCGCGGCAAACAATCGCAGGGACATGAAGCGAGCCGTCTCATGGGTGTTCTCGGCAGTGATTAGAAAATATCCCCACTGTGAAATTCCGTTTTGGAACTATAGTCGTTCCAAATTGAATCTTTACAATGGATATGGAAGTTTTATACTCACTCATACTGGCTGAAACAATAAAACCAAGGAGACATTTGATGCACTTCAAATCCCCCATTCCCGCGAACAATCAGGCGTTGATCAACGCCACTTTTCATTAAGCATATTCAATCCATGGCTATCTACCAATTAGACGAAGCGTCGCCCAATATTGACCCATCAGTTTACATCGCCGACTCTGCGAATATCATCGGCAACGTCAACCTCGCAGCCGGCGTCAGCATCTGGTTCGACGTGACGATTCGCGGCGACAATGAACGCATCAGCATCGGCGAAAACAGCAATGTGCAGGAAGGCTGCATCCTGCATACCGACCCGGGTTATCCGCTCACCATCGGCAGTAACGTTTCGATCGGCCATCAGGCGATGCTGCATGGCTGCAGCATCGCCGAGGGTGCATTGATCGGCATTCAGGCGGTGATTCTGAATGGCGCCAAAATCGGAAAAAACTGTCTGGTAGGCGCTGGCGCGCTGGTCACCGAAGGCAAGGAATTTCCCGACAATTCCCTCATCATCGGCTCCCCGGCCAAGGCCGTGCGCACCCTGAACGAAGAGCAGATCGCGGATATGCACAGGAATGCTGCCGAGTACGTCAAGCGCGGCCAGTTCTACCAAGCGAATTTGAAACGGATCGGATAATCATGAGCATGACCGAATTGCCTGACAATGTAGTGATTCGCGAAGTGGGCCTGCGCGATGGCCTGCAAAGCATCGCTACCGTTCTCCCCACCGAACAGAAACTGGAATGGATCCGGGATGCGCATGCGGCTGGCCAGCGTGAGATCGAGGTTGGCTCTTTCGTGCCGGCGCGGCTGCTGCCGCAGTTGGCCGACACCGCGGAACTGTTGGCCTACGCCAAAACCTTGCCCGGCTTGTGCGCTTCGGTGCTGGTGCCCAACCTGAAAGGCGCCGAGCGGGCCATCGAAGGCGGCGCCGATCTGATGATTCTGCCGCTTTCGGCCAGCCACGCGCATAGCCTGGCTAACCTGCGCAAGACGCCCGACGAAGTGGTTGCAGAATTGGCGCGCATTCGTGCCGCACGCGATGCGGCCGGCTCCAGGACGATTATCGAGGGCGGCGTCGGCACTGCTTTCGGCTGTACCCTGCAAGGCCGGGTCGAACCGGCCGAAGTGTTGCGCCTGATGCAGGCCTTGCTCGATGCCGGCGCGGATCGCGTGAGTTTGGCCGACACCGTAGGCTACGCAAATCCGCGCATGGTGCGAGATTTGTGTGAGCAGGCGCTACGAATCGCCGGCGATCGCTTCTGCTGCGGCCACTTCCACGACACGCGCGGGCTTGCGATGGCCAACGTCTACGCGGCGTTTGAGGTCGGCGTGACACGCTTCGATGCATCGCTGGCCGGCATCGGCGGCTGCCCGCATGCGCCCGGCGCCAGCGGCAACGCAGCGACCGAGGATCTGTCCTTCATGCTGGAAAGCATGGGCTTGTCGACCGGCATCGATCTTCCGCGTCTGCTGGCATTGCGGGCCAAGGTGGCCTCCTGGCTGCAAGGCGAAACGCTGCACGGCACGCTGTGGCTTGCCGGCCTCCCGAAAATTTTCTTAACCTCTACCGTTTCCTGATGGAATCAGCCATAGCCATGAATACCAACCAGAACACAGATAGGGCCTTGCCGTTGCAAGGCGTGCGCGTCATCGAATTCAGCCACATGGTCATGGGACCGACCTGCGGCATGATTCTGGCCGACCTGGGCGCCGAGGTGATCAAGATCGAGCCGCCCAGCGGCGACAAGACCCGTAAAATGTCGGGTGTCGGCATGGGTTTCTTCCGCACCTTCAACCGCAACAAAAAGAGCGTCGTGCTGGACATCAACACGCCCCAGGGTCTGGGTACCACCAAGGAGCTGATCGGCCAATGCGATGTGATGCTGGAGAACTTTCGCCCTGGATTCATGCATAAACTAGGGTTGGACTATGAGACCTTGTCGAAGACGTTTCCCGGGCTGATCTACGTGTCGCACAAGGGCTTCCTGCCCGGCCCGTACGAAAACCGACTGGCACTGGACGAAGTGGTGCAAATGATGGGAGGGCTGTCATACATGACCGGTCCTCCGGGCCGGCCGTTGCGCGCAGGGGCGTCGGTCAACGACATCATGGGTGGCATGTTCGGTGCCATTGGCGTGCTGGCGGCTCTGTGGGAGCGGCGCACAACAGGCCGTGGCCAGGAAGTGCAGAGCGCCTTGTTCGAGAACTGCGCTTTTCTGGTGGCTTCGCACATGCAGCAAGCCGCGATGTCAGGCGAGGTACCGCCGCCAATGCCGGCGCGTGCGTCGCCGTGGTCGGTGTATGACGTCTTCACGCTGGCCGATGAGCAGCAGCTGTTCATCGCCGCCGTCAGCGACAAGCAATGGAACCTGCTGTGCAAGGTGCTGGAGCGTCAGGATCTGCTGGATGACCCCACGCTGCAAACTAACGATCAGCGGGTGGCAATCCGGCCGGCCGTGCTGGCGCGTCTGGGCCAGATCCTGCTGGAGCACAAGATTGAAGAGCTTTCCGCGAAGCTGGAGGCGGCAGGCCTGCCTTACGCCCCGATCGCGCGCCCCGATCAGTTGCTGCACGACCCGCACCTCAAGGCCAGCGGCGGACTGGTGCCGATGCAGACCGATGACGGCGATAGCACCGACGTCGTGTTGCTGCCGATGTTGATGGGTGGGCGCCGTCTGGGGGTGCAGCGGCCGCTGCCGGGTATCGGCGAGCATACCGAGGAAGTGCTGGCCCGGCTCGCCGAATCGCGCACAACCTAGCCATAAGGAGCCGGGCAAAAATGAATGGCGATGTTGTCCCGTGCATTGTTGCCCGTATTCCAAACAACTCACTCGCAAAACAAAAAATAATAGTCCGAACTGAATAACGGGCATCCACCCCAAAGGAGTCATCATGAACAAAACATGCAAGCCGGACGTGACCGGCTTACCGAATACATTGCGACCTGCCGCGGCCCCGGAGGTCATATGAAACACGAATCCATTGCCGTCGGTTCCGCCCCTGCCATCACCTCAAGGATGGATCGCCTGCCCGCCACACCTTATCTGTGGATCCTGGTTTTTTTGATCTCGCTGGGCGGGTTCTTCGAGATCTACGATCTGGTTTTCACTGGATATATCGCTCCCGGAATGGCCAAGAGCGGCCTGTTTGCCACCACGACTGCGACTTTTTTTGGTTTCAAGGGCATCGGTGCCTTTATCGCCGTCACCTTTGCCGGCTTGTTCGTCGGTACCTTTGGCCTGGGCTTCCTGTCTGACCGCTACGGCAGGCGTTCCGTCTTCACCATCTCCCTGCTCTGGTATTCGATCGGTTCGGCCATCATGGCGCTTCAGACCACCAGCGAGGGCGTGTTGCTGTGGCGCTTTATCACGGGGATTGGCGTGGGCATCGAAATCGTGACGATTGATGTGTATATCACCGAACTGGTGCCCCATCACATGCGCGGACGGGCCATGGCATTCAACCAGACCGTGATGTTTTGCGCGGCCCCGATTGCCGCCATCCTCTCCTTTTGGCTGGTGCCACTGGCGCCGCTGGGCTTTGACGGCTGGCGCTGGGTCGTGCTGATCGGTTCGGCCGGCGCAGTGGTCGTCTGGTTTATCCGCCTTGCCGTTCCCGAGAGTCCGCGCTGGCTTGCGCACAAAGGCCGGATTGCTGACGCGGAAAGCGTACTGGAGAAGATAGAAGGCAAGGTAGCTGCCCAATGCGGCGCTGCGCTGCCGCCGCCGCTGCCACCGATCGCAGAAAAGAAACGGGAAGTGGCTGCCTTTTCCGAAATCTGGAAAGCACCTTACCGCTCGCGGGTCATCATGCTGCTAGTGTTCAATTTTTTCCAGGCGTTCGCTTTTTATGGCTTTAACAACTGGGTGCCGACACTTTTGATCGGACAGGGCATTACCGTCACCAAGAGCCTGCTGTACGCCTTCGTCATCGCCACGGCAAGCCCGATTGGTCCATTGCTGGCGATGATGATCGCGGACAAGCTGGAACGCAAGTGGCTGATCGTCTACGCCGCATTTGCCGTCATCGTCTTTGGCATGCTGTTCTCGCAGGCAAGGGATGTCGGTCCGCTGATTGTTCTTGGTCTCCTGATCAGTTTGTCCGGTTCTGCTCTGTCGGTTGCTTATCACGCATACCAAACCGAGCTGTTCCCGACTCGAGTGAGAGCGCGTGCCAGCGGGCTGGTGTATTCGTTTAGTCGCATCGGCGCCAGCATGTCCGGTTTCATTATTGCGTTTTTCCTGCGCGACTTTGGCGTGGTTGGCGTGTTCGCGGCCATTTCCGCTGCGATGCTTATATGCATGGTCGCGATCGGGGTATTTGGTTCAAAGACCAACGGCAGGCGACTCGAAGAAATTTCGGAATAAACGGAAGTCTACGTTCATGTAGAAACGGATTTACATCTAACAAGGAACACTGAAATGGCTGATCTTTTCGAAAATCCGATGGGACTCATGGGTTTTGAGTTCGTCGAGTTTGCATCCCCGATCCCCAACGTGCTGGAACCTGTCTTTGCGCTGCTGGGTTTCACCAAGGTGGCCGTCCATCGCTCCAAGGACGTGGCGCTGTACCGCCAGGGCGACATCAACTTCATTCTCAATAACGAGCCGAACAGCGTTGCATCGTTCTTCGCTGCCGAGCATGGCCCATCCGCCTGCGGCATGGCCTTCCGGGTCAAGGACGCGCCCAAAGCCTACGTCCGCGCACTGGAACTCGGCGCGCAGGCGCTAGAACTGCCGACCGGACCGATGGAGCTGCGCCTGCCCGCCATCAAAGGCATCGGCGGCGCACCGCTGTATCTGATCGATCGTTACACCGACGGCCGGGCGATCTACGACATCGATTTCGAATTCATTGACGGCGTCGAGCGTCATCCGGTCGGACACGGCCTCAAGCTGATCGACCACCTCACGCACAACGTGTACCGCGGACGCATGAGCTACTGGGCCAGCTTCTACGAGCGCATCTTTAACTTCAGGGAGATCCGCTACTTCGACATCAAGGGCGAGTACACCGGTCTGACCTCACGCGCCATGACAGCGCCGGATGGAAAAATCCGCATTCCATTGAACGAGGAAGCGTCCGGCAGCGGCGGCCAAATCGAAGAGTTCCTGATGAAGTTCAACGGCGAAGGCATCCAGCACATTGCGCTGCTCTCCGATGACCTGCTCGCCAGCGTGGACAGTCTGCGCAAGGCCGGCGTGCCGCTCATGAGTGCGCCGCCGGCAACCTATTACGAAATGCTCGAAGGCCGTCTGCCGGGCCATGGCGAGCCGGCCGGCGAGTTGCAGGCACGCGGCATTCTGCTCGATGGCGTCAGCGATCAAGGCGACAAACGCCTGCTGCTACAGATTTTTTCCGAAACGCTGTTGGGCCCGGTTTTCTTCGAGTTCATCCAGCGCAAAGGCGATGACGGATTCGGTGAAGGCAACTTCAAGGCTTTGTTTGAGTCGATCGAACGCGATCAGGTAAGGCGCGGAGTGATTCAGGCCGCGTGAAACAGGTGTGCGGCCACCGCGCGCGCAGTGCGCACGACGTGGCGAATCGGCGCCGCCGACACATCTGCAGCCCATGCGCTACAACCAATCAAGGATTTACACGATGAAGATCGAAAAAATTCACCACGTCGCCTACCGTTGCAAAGACGCCAAGGAGACCGTGCTTTGGTATCAGCAAATGCTCTCAACATGGACTTCGTGCTAGCCATTGCCGAGGATGAGGTACCGTCGACCCACGAGCCGGATCCCTACATGCACCTGTTCCTGAATGCCGGTATGGGTAATGTGCTGGCGTTCTTCGAACTACCGACCAAGCCCGAGATGGGTCGCGACCCCAACACGTCGGGCTGGGTCCAACATATCGCCTTTAGGGTCAAGGACCGCGCAGAGTTACTCGAATTCAAGGAGCATCTGGAGAAGAATGGCGTTGCAGTGCTGGGTGTCACCGACCACGGCGTGTTCCATTCGATCTACTTCTTCGACCCGAATGGTCACCGGCTCGAACTGGCTTGTCCCGATCCGGAAGAACAGGCGATGCTCGCGAAGCTCGATGCGGTGAAATGGGACATGCTGGAAGAATGGTCGCGCACCAAGCGCGCACCGAAACATGCCGCTTTCCTGCACGCCAACGAGTTGAAACACTGAAAGGCAGACGCGAGCATGAACACACCACTGAACCGTACCCTTGATCCGGCGCTATTGAGTTGGGTTGAATCGGCCAACGATCCGGCGACCGATTTTCCGATTCAGAATCTGCCGTTCGGACGATTCCGTCGCGCCATCGATATGGACTGGCGCATCGGCGTCGCCATTGGCAACCAGGTGCTCGACCTTAAACGCGCAAAGTTGATCGATTCCTACGACATGAACCGCCTGATGAAGACAGGTCGCGAAGTGCGCGAAGCATTGCGGGTGGCCGTGTCTCAAGGCCTGAGTGTCGGCAGCGCACGCCAGGATAATTGGTGCGCACGCGGAGCCTTGGTGCCGCAGGCTGACGTGGAGTTAAGTTTGCCTTGTCAGATCGGCGATTACACCGATTTCTACACCGGCATTCATCACGCGACGACCGTGGGCAAGCTATTCCGGCCGGACAACCCGTTGCTACCAAATTACAAGTGGGTACCGATTGGCTATCACGGTCGCGCGTCGTCCATCCGAGCCAGTGGGCACAGCTTTCGCCGGCCACGCGGTCAGACCATGGATGCGGGCGCTTCCATGCCGACTTTCGGGCCGTCTCGGCGGCTCGACTACGAGCTGGAACTTGGCGCGATTGTCTCCACCCCGAACGTCTTGGGCGCAGCGATTTCGATGGCGGATGCCGAGGAACATGTGTTTGGCTTCACTTTGTTCAATGACTGGAGCGCACGCGACATCCAGGCCTGGGAGTATCAGCCCCTGGGACCGTTCCTCTCAAAGAACTTTGCCACCACGGTGTCTCCGTGGATCGTCACGCTCGAAGCGTTGCAGCCCTTTCGTGTCCCGTTTCAGCGTCCAGAGGCTGATCCGGAACCCTTGCCGTATCTGGATTCGCCGGCAAATCGTTTGAGCGGCGCGATCGATATCAAGCTGGAGGTGTGGTTGCAAACCGAAGCGATGCAGAAAGCAGGACGACCAGCCGAACGTCTGACGTGCTCGAACTACCGCGACGCCTACTGGACCGTCGCGCAGTTAATCGCACACCACACGATAAACGGCTGCAACCTGTGCACCGGCGACCTGCTCGGTACTGGAACCCTGTCAGGCTCGGCGCCAGAGCAGGGCGGTTCGTTGCTGGAATTGAGCCAGGGCGGCAAGCAGGCGCTGCGCTTATCCAACGGCGAGACTCGGACCTATCTCGAAGATGGTGATACGGTCATCCTCCGTGGCTATTGCGAGCGACCTGGCATGCGGCGCATCGGCTTTGGCGACTGCTCCGGCACGGTGTTGCCTGCAGTGTCCATCGTATGAAGGCGGTCAACGTGAACATGCACGCTCTTTAGATGTTCAAATAAAAATTCGGGGCGGAGAATGAATAGGTTCGACATCTTTTTTATTGCTGTATCCATTTCCACACTGGCTTCCGGTGCGGAAGTAAACAACAGGATTGTGATGCGCGTATCGCATCAGGCTCCGGATGCTTATCACTTGACAAAAATACTGGAAGGCTTTGCGTCGGATGTAAAACTGCGCACCAATGGAGAGGTCGAAGTTCACCTGCAAGGCTCGGAACAGCTTTTCAAAGCCACGGAAAATATATCCGCGGTGACGAAAGGAAAGATCGAAGCAGCCGTGAGCACTGACTTTCAATGGGGAAGCTTGCTACCTGAAACGCTGGTGCTCAATCTGCCGTATGTGTTTGAGAACCTGGAGGACATCAGAAGATTTCCAGAGTCGGAGGCACGTAAATATTTGGATGGCAAGCTTGCTACCCGCGGTGTCAAAAGCTTGGCATGGTTCTATGTTTCCCGTCAGACAATTTATACCTCGAATAAAAAGCCAATGGTCACTCTGGAAGACCTGAAAGGGATGAAAATTCGAGGAGTTAACACATTGCTCGATACCGGATTGTCCAAAATCGGCGCCATTCCGACCGTGATGCCGGCCCCTGAAATTCCCAAGGCTCTTATATCAGAAACATTGGATGTAGGCATGACCGATTTGGCTGCCGCTTACAGCAAGAAATACTACGCGTTTCAAAAATTTGGTACTGTCGCACCCAATTACATGGTTGTGTATTACGTAATGTATGTTGATCCTTCATGGTATGAAAAGCTTTCTCCAAAAAACAGGATAGCGATTGAGGCAGCTGCCGCAAGAGCGGAGCAAGATGCGATTGCCATCACCGAACATGCTGCGGAAGACGCGATAAAAGGACTGAAGGAAAAAGGGATGGTGGTACATATTCAAACCTTGAATGAAGCCTCGACGTGGAAGCGGGCCGTATCGCACGCCACATGGAAGGCATTTCTGAAAACCGCACCGGAAGGTGGAACGAAAATATTGGGTTTAATGAGTATGTTTTAAGACCCATCCGGGTTCCCAAGCCCCTTATGTTGGATTCCGTCAGTGCTATCGACTTATCTAATTTGGCAAGCTCTGCGGCTTTGCCGGGGAACTCAAAAAGAGTTAACCTTTGTAGCGCTCGCATTGCGAATGACGATAACGCTTCAGTTTTCGAGTATGCGCGGCAAGGTGCGAGCGAGCAGTTCCTATCCCACAGAGGAGTAACTTGATGCTTGCAACGTTCGCCACCCTACTCATTTTTCAGTGTCTTGGCGAGGGGATCACATTTGCCTTAAGCTTGCCGATCCCCGGTCCTGTTGTCGGCATGTTGTTCTTGTTTGTGGCCCTGCTGATTTCGCCCGGCCTGCTTGAACGCATTGAGGCAACCGGTAGTGAACTGCTGCGTCACTTATCGTTGCTGTTTGTCCCTGCAGGCGTCGGCATTATCGTCTCGGCAGCCACGGTTCGCGGTCACTGGTTGGCGGTTATTGTTTCGGTCCTTGTCAGTACCATCCTCACCCTTGCTGTAACCGCTGCCGCGATGCGGCTGGTTATGGCGCTCCAGCGCGACAAGCAGCCAGAAGGGAATGACCATGCATAGCATCCCGGAGATTGGATCGATCTGGGTATATCTTGCCGGATCACCGTTACTTGGTCTGACAATGACTTTATGTGCATACGTCAGCGCTTTCTGCTTGTATGGCCGCTTCAAATTTTCTCCTCTCGCCAATCCTGTCGCTATTTCGATTGCATTGATTGTCTTGATATTGGAGAGTACGGGCATGTCATATCGCGATTATTTTTCAGGGGCGCAGTTCGTGCATTTCCTGCTCGGCCCTGCCACGGTCGCTTTGGCCATTCCGCTGGCACGTCAGTTGCCGCGCCTGCGCCGTTCATTCTTGCCGCTCATTTGCGGATTGTTTTCCGGAGCGACAACAGCCATTATCTCTGCCGTCGCCATTATCGGTCTGATGGGAGGCTCCTATCAACTCGGCATATCTATCGGACCGAAATCTGTAACGACACCGATTGCCATGGGCGTTTCTGAGAAGCTGGGGGGTCTTCCTGCATTAACGGCGGTACTCGTCATTGGCACCGGCATCTTCGGTGCGGTCATAGCCCGTTTTCTATTTAACTGGATGCGCATCGATTCGCATGAAGTGCGCGGATTTGCACTCGGCGTAACCTCACATGGAATTGGCACCGCGCGTGCATTTCAAGTCAGCCCGGAGATGGGAGCATTCGCCGGTTTGGGTATGGGATTGAATGGCGTACTAACTGCATTTCTCGCGCCTTGGTTAATACCGATTGCCGTGAATTATTTGTCTCTATTGATGCATCGATAAACAAGTAGCTGAGAGGCTGCGAATCGAAGGTCGCCCAGCTCCGCCTCCCTTACCTCAGTCACCAAGCGCCGCAATATAAGCGTCCCCCTTTTGCTGATCATATTGTCCTTCCCACTTCGCGATTACGAGCGGCGCGAGTGCATTGCCTATAACATTTAATGCAGTACGTCCCATGTCCATTAGCCTGTCGACGCCCGCGATGAATGCGAGTCCCTCGAGAGGCAAACCCGCGCTTGCCAGTGTTGTAAGCAAGATGACCAGCATGAATCCTGGCACGCCTGCCGCACCTTTCGATGTAACGACCATCGTGAGAGTCAGGAGGATCTGCTCCTGGAACCCCAGATGGATGCCGTAAAGTTGAGCAACGAACAGTGTGCCGATTCCCAGATAGAGGGACGCGCCATCAAGGTTGAAGGTGTACCCTGTCGGAACGACAAACGTCGCGATGCTTTTCGGTACCCCGTAGTCCTCCATTTTCTTCATCAACTGGGGCAACACGGTCGCTGAACTGCATGTCGAGAACGCAATGATGAGCTCACTTTTGATGATGCGAAGCAGTGTGAAAATACTAAAACCGAAGAGTCTGGCAGTTGTCCCGAGTACCACCAGCGTAAACACGATGATGGTAAGGTAAGTCACTCCAACCAGTTTCAGTAAAGGGAACAGGGACTGGAAGCCGAAATTTGCAACCGTCACGGCAATCAGTGCACAGACGCCGACGGGCGCGTAGTGCATGACCATCCCGGTCACTTTGAACATTGCCTCAGCGATTCCCTTCAACGTCGCGATCACTGGCGTCCGGAACTCTTCCGGCACCGACTGGAGAGCAAGCCCGAACAGAACCGAGAAAAAAATCACTGGAAGTAGATCGCCTTTTGCCATCGCCGCGAAGATATTGTCGGGAGTGATACCCAGAATCAGTGACATAAACCCATGATGTCCTTGGGCCTGCTGGGCGGCGGTTTGCTGAAACTTCGCCAAGTCGACGTGTCCCAACAGGGACATGTCGGTACCCGCTCCCGGCTGCAGAACGTTACCAACGATCAGCCCAATCACGATGGCGATCGTGGTAATAACCTCGAAATAAATAAGGGTCTTCAAGCCGATACGCCCGAGCGACTTACCGTCACCTACGCCGGCGATGCCGACAATCATGCTTGTGAAGACGATCGGAACGACAATCATTCTGATGAGCTTGATGAATATGTCCCCGGCAGGCTGAAGGATTTCGGTGATGAACGATGTCCGATACTGGGGATGTTGGTTCAATACCAAGCCAATGATAATGCCGACAACAAGACCTATGGCGATCTGCCACGCAAGCCCCATTCGAGGCTTGCGTGGTACTGCGAAATTCTTTCGGCTCTCGATGAGAGTTTCCATATTGTCTCCTTACTGTATGTACTTTTTGGATGCCTGACTTGATTGCGCTGCTTGCCCGCCAATGAACAGAGCGCCGATACTAGCTTCTTCATTTTCTTCGCCGCTGCTGGCACCGGCAAGGGCAGCGATGAGTTTTGGCAGTTTCATACGATCTGCACGAATGGTTTTTTCAAATAGACATCCGCACTACGATTGCAGTCCGCACACCGCGTGCAAGCGCTTGTTCTGCTTACGCGGCGATATCGGCTGAGTTCATCGACAACGACATTGATCATGCGGACCGGATTATTTTCTGTGACGTAGTCATCCAAATGCTCTGGAAGTAAAGCGCCTTGGGTGCGTTCTTCGCCTTGAACAAACCGTGTCATCTGCGTGTCTCAACGTTGATGAGATAGCTATTCAACGTTTCAAAACTGACCTCCTCTACACCGCGATCCAGAAATTCAGAATTTATCGGCGGCAACACGCTACTTCTTCTTAGCCACCGACAACTGTTCCTTTGGTAACGGCGCGTAGTCAGTTGGATTGGATGAGTTGGTGACCTTCGCGATGGCGGCCTGAGTTTCCGGGCTCATCGGCCAATTCAGATTCTGGCCATGCGGCAGCGCCGGCGATTGAAACCATTTTGCATAGAGCTTGTTGATGTCCCCATACTTGAAGATGTTCGTGATGCTGGTATCGACCACCTGTTTGAACGCTGGATCGTTCTTGCCATAGATTAGCCCGAACGGTTCGACGGAAAGCGCATCTTTGCTGATGACTAGCTCATTCTTGATTTTGCTGCTGCCAGCCAGCGAAGCGAGCACAATATCGTCGTTCATGAAAGCGGCAACCCGACCGCTCTCCACGAGCAGAACTCCATCCGCAGTATCGCGTGACGTAACAATGTCGATACCAAGCTTCTGCTCATTATTGAGTATGGTGATCATCTTGATATGTGTAGTGCCGCTATTGATAGCGAGCTTCTTGCCACGAAGATCGGCGAGCGTCTGCACGTTGCTACTGCGCTTGCTCAGGAGGCGGGAACCGCTGACGTAAAATGTAGGCGAGAATTCCACGATATTCTGACGTTCTGCCGTATTGGTCGTGTTGCCGCATTCGATATCGACCGTGCCGTTTTGAATTAAAGGAATGCGGCTTGATGATGTCACCGGCAACATTGTGATATCCAGTTGCGACATGCCGAGCTTGCGCTGTATGTTCTTGGCGATGGAAAGACACAAATCGATCGCATAGCCTTCGTAATCCTGCTTGTCGTTCTGATAGGAAAACGGTTTGGTCGAATCGCGAACGCCCAGCACAATCAGGCCTTTTTCCTTGATTTTCTTCAGTGTCCCGTTCAGTTCTTCGCCTTGTGCCGCCTGACTCGATTGCATGGTTTGGCTGCCGATGAGGCAGAGCACCAGTATGAGCTTTTTCATTTCTATTCCTCTGATGATTTCAGTGATTATTTTGCGAAGATGTAATCCATGTTCGCAAACGATTTGAACTCCAATGCATTGCCGGACGGATCCAGGAAAAACATCGTGGCCTGCTCGCCGACCTCTCCCTTGAAACGAATATACGGCTCGATGATGAATTTGATGTTGGCGGCTTTCAGCTTCGCAGCCAGTGCCTCCCATTCGGGCAAGGACAAGATCGCTCCGAAATGCCGTGACGGCACATCATGGTCATCCACTGAATTGCTCACGCTAAAACCGGTTTCATCTGGTGCCAGGTGCGCCACCAGTTGATGCCCATAGAAATTGAAGTCCACCCATATTTCGGAGCTGCGACCTTCAGGACAGCCCAGCAGATCACCATAAAAGGCACGCGCCTCGGCAATGTCGTTCACGGGGAATGCCAAATGGAACAGTGACGTCGATGTCATCTTGAATTTTCTTTCCTAATTGTCGATTGATGATGGGCAAGTCGGCTAAGGACAAGGCGAATCGCTTGCCATTGCAAATCCCTTTGCATGCTAGGGATTTAACGCAGTTTATATATACAGATTTGTGATGTAAAATTATCGTTTTTGATCATTCTAATTCTAATTTTTCATAAGCATGATTCGCTATCTGAAGACGTTTATCGCCGCAGCGCAACTGGGGTCGTTCTCGACCGCTGGCGCCAGGCTTGGCTTGACACAGTCTGCGGTAAGCATGCAGATTAAGCGTTTGGAAGATGAATTGAATTGTGAACTCTTCACTCGTGTGGGGAAATCCGTCACCGTAAGCGAACACGGCAAGCAACTGCTTCGCACTTCTGAAGAAATCATCAGGCTTTTTGAATCGATGAAGGGGCAGACCGAGGTGGTCGCCACCCGTGGAAAAATCGATATCGGCGCGATCTCAACCGTCCAACTTAGATTGCTGCCGACAGCCTTGGCTGATTTCAGGAAGAGATTGCCCTTGGTCGAGGTGAACGTGGTTCCAGGAACATCGGTCCAACTGATGTCACAGATTGACAGCAACGATTTGTCAATCGCGATCATGATTCGCCCTAATCTGAAGATGACCAAGGGATTGAAATGGACAACAATGCTGCACGAGACCTATGTCGCGATCGCACCTTTGTCGGCACGCGAGACATCGGTCAAGGACTTATTGGCTGTGCATCCATTTTTGCGCTACAGCCGCAGATCCTACGGCGGCCAGTTAGTGGACCGCTACCTGAAACGAACTCGCCTGCATGTGAATGACACCATGGAGCTAGACGAGCCTATGGTTATCATGGAGATGGTGAGGAAAGGGCTTGGCGTGGCGATTATTCCTTACGATCTCGCAGCAGGCGCATCAAGCAATAAGTTACGTGTTCTGCCGTTGGGAGGTAAAGGCTTTTTTAGGGAAATTGGCGTGTTGCAGCGCGTAACTTCCGCTCCTAACGTTGCTGTTGCAACTCTGCTCGATTGTATTGCGATTGCGGCCCGTGCTAAAGAGATTAGCAGCACTATACATTTAAGATCCGATATTTCTAAAGGAAAGCGGTGAACAACAGATGACTAGCACTTTAGTTTTGACCTTGTGGCTGCCAGCTTAGGCCTCAATGGCCGCTATTAGCCGGTTCGCGCCGGTCGCGTTGCCGATTCCATGGCCCGCTATCGCTGCTAAGGAGCCAGTTAGATGGACTCGGCAACACGGCGTGCTGTCAATCTCGATTCCAAGCGCAGTGGTCCTATCGAGATTGATCCGTCGGCATGGAGCTGATTTGGTTATATAGCCACTAATGCGGACATCAAGGATGTTGCAGAATTGCCGCAAACCGCGTCAGGGTGGGACGGTAGGCAGGGGTGAAGTGTCAGTGTAGTCACACTGTGGTGTCACTACAGCAGCAGGCGAAAAAATGTTTGAGAAATCCAACGAAGAGGTGAGACAAGCAAATAAAATCGCGCGAAAATCGTCGTCATGCAATGACATGTTGAGCCCTGACGATGATCTGCCTTGGTAATCACATTCGACTGACCCGAAAGGAAGTCGCGCGTTTCACGAAGATCACCGGCTTCGCGCCGGTGGACGTGAAAACGCTCGACGACCTGGACGCGTACATCGGACAATGCAAACGGCATTATTGGGGCGTGTCGGAAGAGACGCAATTTTTGCATTGGCTGATGGACCGGGAACGCCTGCGCTGCGGTAGTGGCAGCAGTGGATAAAAATGCGTTCGAACGAATCTAGATAGAACAGAAGCCGAGCGCTTCACGAAGGGCACCGGCTCGAAGCCGGTGAGGATGAGGGCGCTCGACGTTCTGGACGCGTACAACGAATGCTGCAAGCGTCACTATGGGAGGAACGACGGACCTCCGGAGATACAACTTGCCGAAGAACGGTCTGTGCCGATTACGCTATTTTGGCCGCTTTCCCGACATTTATCTGTCGGGCGGATGGTGCAGCAACCTGATCGTTGAACTCCGATTGCGCTTGCGCGAACTCGGGTTCTCGCGTCAGGCGGCCCACTGGCCGCACAGCCGGGTCCTTGCGGACCTCGGGCAGACACTCAACGGCAAATTCGCCGCTTTGATGCAACAACCGTTGGATTGCGATAACAGGCAGCACGAACACGGCGTTGGACAGCATGCGAACGAACTGGCCGATGCGTTTGTTACGCGCCTGTCGCATTTTCTGCGTGCGCAAACCTTCCTTGCAGCGCAGATAGAGAGCGAGGTGGGTCCGCTTCATCTCCGGATCGGATTCGAGCTGGTTCATCACTTCGACAGCGATGGCAGGATTACCGACACGGCGGTAGAAGCTGATCCAGGCCTTCTCCTCTTCGAAATCGACGCCGAAGCGCCGGGAACGGGAACGATGAAATTTCTCTTGGGACATGGGGTTCTCCGAAAAATAGGGGAACGCCATTCCCGATGGGGAAGCGGCGAAGTCTCCCCAGGGTTGCGATGATGAAAAGTGCTGTCAAACTGACAGCCTCCATATGGAAGTCATCACGATGCTATGTTCACGGCGCGATCTCGCCTGACTACTCCAACTGCCCGATCATCTCCAGAACACGTTCCGGATCGTCTTGCGCAGCCTCATCAGCGCGAGCCGAAACACGTTTGCGGGAAAGGTTAATCATGGCGATCAACCATCCTCGGTAGGGTAATGAAAACCATCGGCACTGGCCTGCATCCATACGGGCGGTGCGCGGCTTCAACAACGTGCAGACATCCAGTTGTTTCTGTGCAACGAACCGGCGGATACCGGAACCGCCTAACAGCACGCAGACTAGGCGACTTTCGCGATCGAGATTTGCTACGAACATGGCGTTCTCCTTCAATGAAGAAGGGGAACACCAGTCCCCGGCAGGGAACGATGCTCCCCGCTTGGGATGCCTCTGTCAGTGCTGCCCAGAGGCGCTCGGTGATCGCACGCGTATCGTTGACGCTGCGCGTGTAAAAAACAAAAGGCCCTCGGTCCTTGCGAACTGGGGGCCTGCTTCAAACACCATTCTCAATACCGCACATCGACCAGGCACACGGCACGGTCAAACGCTCGGCACGCGACACCAGCAGACCAACGGGTCATTCGATGTGCGGAATATTCAGCCGATGAGGCTGACCGGAGTACGAATCACTTTCGTGACTTGATCGGAACACGTCCGACCGCTTCAGGGCGGGTAACGACCGCTACGCCGGCAACGGATGCCGGACTTCACGCGACCCGACCAGCGGTCCGGGTGAAGGCTGTGTAAGCACGATGCTCACAAATAGCGATTTAAGTATTGCACCTTGCGCAGGCGCGTTCAAGAAGAGGACGTGTGGTGCGGCCGTACGCCATCCGTAATTCACTTTTATTCGAGGGTTTTCGGATGGCTAGCGCTGACTGACAATATTTCACACAGATGTTGGAAGTTGCGTCGATTGAGCAGCCCGGTCCGACGGTCTTCATTGAGCAGATGCGTGGTATGCAGCAGGTCGTGTTCAAGTTCACGGATGCGGCGTTCGCAAATCGCGGTCTACTGGCGGACAGTGCAGGGAGCGCGCATCAATAGGTATTCCTTGAAAAATTGGGTATTCCAGTCGGTCGTTCCAAATTCTCCTCATGAAGAATTTGCCGCGATCAAACTTCCTTTTGTTATCAGTCAGTGATTGCTGCGGGTATAGCGAAGTGCCTAAAAAATGTGCGGAGCAGTAAGAGCGCCTATTGGTGCGGACATGCTGCGAAGAAGCTCGTTGTTATCCACAGATTCTGTGGATAACAACGAGAGTAAAGTCGTTCTATCGTTCTGCCATGTACAGTCCCGTAGGATACTGCCCGCAGAATGGCTTCCAGCAAGGGTTTCAAGGAAGATAGTGCGGAATATTTCCTTGAATTCTCTGCTCGCAAACCCGCACATCTTCGAAATTGTCTTTGGAATATTCCTCACTTAGGAACGTGGACGGGATAAGTCCCTGGTTTGGACGGGTCTGTCGGGATGCAGGACAAGGGGCCTGTCCAGAGGAAGTCACTTGCCGTTTAGAACGCCCCACTCGGCTTCGAACTTGCGGATCAATACCCAATGTAAAAAATTTTGTCTTCCTGGCTAGATATGTAACGATATACTGTTCGAGAATGTTGCTCCAGGGTAAAACAATCGGATGAACGGGAGATACATCATAATGCGCGCACTCTTGACCCTATTGCTTCTTATGGCCTCACTCGCACAGGCGGAAAACGTCGGTGCATGCCGATTCGACAAGGCCACACTCCAATTTCATGGTACGGCGCAGGAGCAGGCAGGCTGTCTGTTGCGGCACGTAGCCAAATGGGGCAAGGTCGATGTCGTGTCTGCGCTGCTGCCACCGGCTCTGGCCCAAATTGTCGGAGAGCCCGTGGAGTCGTTGAGAGCCGACCTGAAGAAATATCTTGCAACCAAAAATATTGAAGAAGCCAAAATGGGCGGATCGCTGGATGCAAGTCTGTCACATGCGCAGGGCGGCGCTGTCTCGGCTCCAGCAGCGCGCTATTTTGTTATACACGACACCAGTTCGCCGTCGCTTGGCAATGTCGCCGGCTTCCCGCCCAACGATGCTGCGAGGCTCAATGCATTGGCGAATTTTGACGTGCCAAACTCGGTTGCACATGTCTTCGTCAACCGTATAGGCGAGACGCTGGTGGGGCACGACTTCAAAGTGCCGTGGCGCGCTACCAAACTTGAGACACTGGCAGTCGGCACGGCAGCCAAGGGACTGTTTCTGCATATTGAATTGCTGCAACCGCGCCGCCGCGATTCATCGGGTGGAGCGCAAAACGATGCTATCGCGCCCATACCCGGCTTTACTGCTATCCAATATGAGAAGTTGGCCTTGCTCTATGCTGCGGCCAGCGCGCGTGGTGGCGTATGGCTGATACCCGCGTTTCACGCGGCGATCGATCAAGGCCTTTCCGATGCTCACGACGACCCGCAAAATTTCGAATTGAACCTGTTTGCGGAGGCGATAGCAGTCTTGCGCAACAGATTGCGAGATCAGGCGGTAGTAGCGGACAGCGTACCGGCCGCCTCGACGCCGGCGCATGTTGCCTGCGCGGCGATAGTAACGGCGCTTCCAAAGCTCAATGCAGGCAAGGCGCTCGTCGCCAGTAACACCGGCGGCAAGACCTGGAAGCAACTGTATGATGTTTGCGATGCAGACAACACTTTCGCCGGACGGCCGCTGCCAAAACATAAAGGCAAGCCGTTACGTTGTTCCATCGACCCTAATAGGGTTGCCCATGTCTCAAAATACCCGGATGGCACCATCGTTTTCAACGCCAAGATGTCGGTCGATGCTGACGGGTCGCCGGTCGTTGGAGGAAGCGGTTGGCCAAATGACGTTCAGACTTGGCTCACCTTCGATTCCGGTTCTACCGATCATTTTGTCAATGCCGAAGAAGTGCCATTCATCGTCGTTCCACTGCCGGTTCCTGCAGTGGGAATTTCCTTTTTGAAAGACACCGGTATTGGAAAGGGTGACCTGGCAGTGGTGGTTAAGCGGGGGGTAAATGCTCCTTCGGCGTGGTCGGCGATGCCGGGCCTTGGTTCCGGCTCGGTGAGTCCTCATTGCGCGCCCATGCCGATCTTGGCAATCCTCAGTGTGTCAACACGAGCGAGCATCCGTGCACGAAACTAAAAGGCGGAGGCAGCGGTGTCGGCATCGAGTCTGGCGTCACCTACATGGTGTTCCCCGGTACAAGGCCCAAACCTCTACTTAGTCAGGCCATCGACAGCCTCGCAATGGAGCAGGGTGCTGCGAAGGCGTTATCGTTCTTGGGTGCCAATAGTCGGTATGGGCCGGCCATTTTCCCTAAAGCGGCCGTTAAAGGGGACCTCGAATAACCAGCTTTTGACGCGATGAGATGGGGAAGCGGAACTCGACGAATTTAAGACCGGCTTGTTTGGCTTGAGTGATACAAGAACAGGGATTCCTGGCGCAATTGCCTGGGTCAACAGGACCGATTGCCTGCCGAATTGGGCGGCTCGGCCTTCGAATTAGAACGCCGGAAGACCTCGCTCTTTCAAGAATACGAGTCGCTTCAGGTTGTAACTGGCAGCCTTGAGGTTCAAAGCAAACGTGGTGCGCACGATTCCCATGCAACGCACCAGCTTGCCACCCATCTGCCTCATTGCGCCAAAGACGTGTTCGACGCGGGCGCGGGGTGTGGCAATGCGGCGGTTGCGCTGCTTTTGCGTATCCGAGATCGGCTTCGTGGCGCTGCCTTTTCTCTGGATCTGAACGCGCCATCCAGCCTGTTTCAAGGTCGCTTCGCGTTCAGCGCTTGGGTAGCCACGGTCGGCATAGACATCGCGACTGGTGTTGTTGGGGTCGAGCAGTTCTTCAAAGACAGTGGTGTCTGCGACGGCAGCATTCGTGATGATGACTTTGCGAATGAGCTTATGGCGCTTATCAATGCTCGCATGCAGTTTGTAGCCGAAGTGGCTCTTGCCGTGCTTCTTGGTCCACTTCGCATCGACGTCTTTCTGCGCGCGCTTGTGCGCTTTCCAAGTGATGGGCATTGTGCCTTCCTTGACGGTGTCGGCCTCGTCGCGCTTGTTACGCTGCACGGGAGCCTGCACGAGCGATGCGTCCACGATCTGGCCGCAGCGCGCCAGGTAACCATGCGCCAGCAATTGTTGCTGCACCTGCTCAAACAGCTTGGTGCCCAAACCCGCCTGCGCCAGGCGATCCCGGAATAGCCAGATTGTCTTTGCATCGGGAATCGTGCTGCTCTCGGTGAGCCCGAGAAATTGCAGGAAGCTCCGGCGATCGAGAAGTTGATACTCAAGCGCGTCGTCCGCAAGGTTGTAGAGCTGCTGCAGTATCAGTATCTTAGCCATCAACACCGTCGGATAGGGTGGCCGGCCGCCTTTGGCCCGCGATGGGCGCGGCAAGGCGCTATCAATATCGTCGGCCAAGGCCACAAAGTCGACATGCTTAGATAAGCCGACCAGCGGATCGCCCAACCTGGAACGTCGGCTTCCGCGTTCCTCTTCGGCAAACAGGCTGGGCTTGGGCATCATCATCGGTCGGACTCGGCGTTTGGTTCGGAATCAGAATTTTACTGACTCGGGCGGGCGGCGGGGAGGTTTTTAGAGGTCGCCTTAAGGCTCACGTAGTCCTTCTGGTATTGCCTGTCATGTGCCAACATGGCCCATATCGTTCTGGCCGTTTTATTGACCATCGCCACCGCGACTACGTTCGAAGGTCGCCGTTTCTGTATTTGTTCAACCCATGCTCCCGATTCCTTCGCATGACACAGCACGCTGCGCGCGCCTTGGATTAGTAGCATTCGTAAATACGTGTCGCCACGCTTGCTGATACCCAGCTATCTCACCTTGCCGCCAGTGCCGACCTGTCCGGGTACCAACCCGAGCCAAGCGGCAAACTCACGCCCTGACTTGAATGTATTGGCATCGCCCATCGTCGCCACCGCGGCCGTGGCCGTCAGCAGGCCCACATCGGGAATCTCGGCGATGTTCTTGCACCCCTTGTCCTGCTTCATCCACGCCGACAAACGTCGCTCAATCTCTGCGATCTGCTCATCAAGCTTGGCCAGCATGTCCCACTGCTCGCGCAACGTATCGATCAACACCGCCGGCAAGCGTTCCGCCAGCCGCGCCAGCGCCTCCTTCATGCCTCTGTTTAGTGCCGCCCGTCCGACCACCGTATTCGGCCAGCAAGCCGCGCAAGCCATTACTCTGCATCGTCCGGAACTTCACCAATTGCTGCCGCATCCGGTGTAACGCCAGTACCGCCTGCTGCACTTCGGTCTTGACCGCTACCGCTCGTACGCCCGGCTGCTGCACTGCCAGCCAGATGGCGCGCGCATCGGCGACGTCATTTTTGTTGCCGCTCACGAAGGCCTTGACGGCCTTGCCCGGCATCAACTTGACCTCGTGTCCCATCTCCTGCAGGCGCCGCGCCCAATGCTGCGACCCGCCGCAGGCTTCCATGCCAACCAGGCACGGCGCCATGTTCGCAAAGTGCTCCAGAAACCTGGCTCGCTTGAGCTGCTTGCTGAACACTTCGCCTGTCTCCGTATCAACCCAATGCAATTGAAACACCTGTTTGGCCGTATCCACGCCGACCACGGTTTTGGTAGAATTCATGTTGGATCCTCCGGTTTGCCTGTGAAGATTTCATTCTTCCCCTTTTGGCACTTCGATGCCGTCGGCCCGTGAGGATCCGCCTCCCGCATCCAACTTCACTCCCTTGCCAGCAGAGTTATCCATGGCGCCGCTCGCCGCACCCTCTACAGTGCAAGAGCGGGCGGCGCGGTGGATTAACTCGGCACGACTCGCTTGCATCAGGAGGGAGGCGTTCATTTCATTCAGACTTGACCTGACAGTTACCCGATTTAACGTTGGCGACTGTCAGGTCAAATTCAGTTGTTCAGTGTGGTGATTTTATCGTGCCATGCATCGTTCTCTGACCGCATTTCACGCACCGCACGGTGCGATGCCGCATAACCATCGAACGTGACGCTCTCCGGTGCGCGGCCTTGTGTTCGGACCGCCTTGCGCAAGAATGCCTTGGCTGCAGCCACATCCCGCTTCGGGCTCAAACGGAAATCGACGGTATTTCCCTCGCAATTAACCGCACGTTATAGATACACCCACCGGCCGCGAATCTTCACATACGTTTCATCGACTCGCCACGATTGTCCTGGCTTGCGTGCGTAGCGATTCCAGCGTTTTTCGAACTCGGGTACAGACCGCTGCACCCAACGCATGATCGTCGTAAGGCTCATCGCCAATCCGCGCTATTCCATCAATTCGACCAGGTCGAGAAAAGAAAGCTTGTATCGCAAATACCAGCGAACGCACAGAATGATAATCTCTTGTTCGAAATGTCGGCCTTTGAACAATTCCTCCATACTTCTTAGCTTCGCCATCGCAATTCACCGCCTTCAAAAGCGGTAAGTGTAGCTGCCTGGAAAATTCGCACCAAAGCCATTTGCAGTAGGTCCGGTGTCAATGTCATATTTTCTTCCGACGGTCATGACATCAAATTCATCGCAATCAATCTTGCAATGATGTTTCAGTTAAATGGGTTAAGACTTCGGCCTGGTTCGGAATGGGTGCAATTGCACCATATCCGGTGGTCGACAAAGCAGCCGCCACGTTGGCATAGCGCACCGCATTTTCCAAATCATCTCCGGCAACCAGTCGTGCTATCAGAGAACCATCGAAACAGTCGCCTGCCCCGGTAGCATCCACCGGTTGTACCAGCATCGGTGGCAAATGACGTGCCACGCGCTGATCGTGCTGCCAGATCCATGCCCCCTCGGCACCGCACTTCAAGACGACTTGTCGCGCACCATGGCGCGCGCACCAATTGAACACGGCATCACGACTGTCCACGCCGGCCAGGATCAAGGCTTCATCCAGGCCAGGCAAAAATACATCGGAATATCCAATTGTCTTTTCAATGATTGCTTTCGCCCGCTCTAGTGGCCACAGACTCAACCGTAAATTAGGGTCGTAGCAAACACGCGCACCAGAATGATGGGCGATCTCGATTGCGGCGAATACGGCGTCGCAAGCACTGGCGCTAATAGCCTGGGTAATACCGGATACGTGCAGGTACTGGCAACTTCCAATGACACCAAACGGCAGACTGGCTGGCTGCATGCGGCTGGCAGCCGAGCCGGCACGCATATATTGAAAATGATGCCCTTTTGCGTCGTGGGTAACGAAATATATGCCAGTATGCGCCTCAGGATCGATCTGCACGCCCACATCATCGACCCCTTCGCTGTGCCATAGATCAAGCAGCATATGGCCGAATCGATCATCGCCAAGACGGGTGCAATAGGCCACGCGTGCGCCTTGCCGTGCCGCAGCAATCGCGAAATTAGAGGTGTCACCACCGAAGCTCTGGCTGTACTGTCCCGGGATGGCTTCGTTGAATTCGATCATTGGTTCGCCTAGCGCGACGATATCGAATCGCTTGTCAACATGCATCATTTGTCCTTTAAGATTTCGTGGGTATTTTTACCTTGATCAACCAGGCTCAAGGGCGGGTGAAGCCATATGGCCTCTGCCCTCGCAGGAAATGGTGCGCCTCGAAGTCCACTGTTTTCGCCAAGATTGGCATGGGCTGTCACATTGCTTTTCGACGCTAAAGACTTTGCAATGCGTTGAGCACGCCGTGCGCACTGATCTGCGTTAGATGGTGCGTTAGCTCCATAACAAATCGGGTGTTTTGTGGCAAGTCGTCACCAAACACTGCATGGATGTTTAACAGTGCATTGACTCGGACCGCCGGTTCTGAGGCGCTGGTCGCCGCAGCATGCAGCGACTCTGCCAAGGGATCGGCAATCGCATAGGTACGCTGCGTTTCATCACGTCCCGCCAGATAATGAAACCACCCGGCGATCGCAAAACACGATCGCTCGCAATGAGCGCCACTGGCCAGATGCGTACGGATAGTGCCAAGCAGACGCTGCGGAAGCTTTTGCGAACCATCCATGGCGATCTGTTGAAGTTTGTGTTGGAGCGCCGGGTTACGAAACCGTGCCAGCAATTCGGCGCGATAGGCAGGCAAGCCAGGGCGCAACAAGGTTGGCTCTATTTCGTCGGCCAACATGCGTTCTACAAAGTGTGCCAATTTCGTATCCGCCATTGCCTGGTCAACGGTTTCGTATCCGACCAATACGCCGAGGTAGGCCAGGGTTGAATGACTGCCATTGAGCATCCGCAGCTTGGCGTGTTCGTACGGCTGCGCGTCTGACACAATTGTTGCGCCTGCATCTTCCCATTGCGGCCGGGAACCAACAAATTTGTTTTCGATTATCCACTGGCTGAAATCCTCCGTCATGACGGGCCACGCATCGTATACGCCGAGCCGCGCAGCGACACGCGCACGGTCTTCCTCAGTCGTTTTCGGGACGATGCGGTCAACCATTGAATTCGGGAATGCGCCGAAACGCGCTATCCAGTCTGCAAGATCAATGTCGATCTCGGTGGCGAAAGACAGTACCATTGCCCGCGTGGTGGCCCCGTTTGATGGCAAGTTGTCGCAAGACAGAACGGTAAACGGCGCGATGCCGGCGGCGCGGCGCAGCGCCAGGGCACGTACGATGAAGCCAATTGCGGATCGCGGCGCGGCGGGGTGCGCTAAATCGTGCGCAATATCCGGGTGGTCCAAGCGCAATGCCTGGCTTGCAGGATCGTGACAATACCCTTTTTCAGTCACGGTCAGACTGACAACGTGGCAGCGGGGATCTGCCATCGCATCCAGCACCGCTTGCGGTTGCTCAGGAGCAACCAGCGATCCGACCAAGGCACCGACGACCCGCAATCGTTCGCCGGACGCATCGCGTACTGCCACGGTATAAAGATTGTCTTGCGCTGCGAGCGCATCGCGGGTATCGGATTGACGCAACGATACACCGACAATACCCCAACGGGCATCGCCTGCCGCAAGCACCGTATCGGTGTATACGGCTTGATGGGCGCGGTGAAATGCACCCAGTCCAAGGTGGATAATTCCGGGGGCTAAGACATCTCGATCGTACTCAGGCGTTGATGCCTTGCCATTCGCTGATATCGTCGACAGTGCCGCATTATTGAGTCGCATATTCATTTCTTAAACAGTTAGCGGATGCACGGCATCCTGGATTTATGGTTTGGTAGAACTGTATCTAGCAGTGGCAAACGTTGCCTGGCCTGCACGTCAGCGACGTAAAGTTGAATTTGAATCACGTGCGAGGGGGAACTGCAGAATCTTTAGGCCCCCACCCGCGTGAGAATTCACGCGTTACACGTTCGAGGTGCGCGCGCATAGCACGCTTTGCGCCTGCCGGGTCTCGGGTGGCAATCGCTTCCAAAATCCGTCGATGGTCGGCCAATGTTGCATGACGCAATTCGTCAGTATGGAAGTGTTCGTCCATCTTGCTCCATAGCCTGCCGCGTTGATTCCACAGGCCTTCGACTACCTGAACCAGTGCAGTATTGCCGGTCGCTCTGGCAATCGCCAGATGGAAAGTGCGGTCAGCTTCTTCATTGCGCTTCCGGTCGCTGTAGAAACGCTCCATGTCATTGACCGCGTTCATGATGGCATCGATGGCACTGTCCGTTGCCATTCGGGCTGCTATTGCGGCAATCTCACTTTCGATTAGCCGACGCGCAGAAAGGATTTCAAAGGGGCCGGAGCCGATTTCGTGCATACCTGATGGAGCGTCCTCCTGCTGGCTAACATAGATGCCCGATCCAAGGCGAACTTCCACGACACCGCTTAATTCCAGTGCAATCATCGCTTCGCGCACCAATGCGCGGCCCACATTGAGCTGTTTGGCCAAGTCACGTTCAGACGCCAGGCGCCCTCCCGGCGCTATCTTTTCATCCTGAATTAATTCCTGGATGCGCTTGGCGACGACGCGGTACGGGCGAGTATCCTGCGTGCTTGCATCATCTCGGGTGGCGCTATCTTTAGGAGTAAGAGCGAATCGATTCATCATGGCCTCCGGTGGCAGGTAACATCATTACATGGAAGTATATATTGGTTGACCAATTATAGACAGGTTATCCAATTAATTGAAATGGGTCTGGCCAATTTAATTTTTAAGTGCGATACTGGTCGAACCAATTTCAATCTTCCCATCCATTTAATAGAGAGGAATCCATGAAAATTACCGATGCAAAAGTCATCATTTGCTCTCCTGGACGCAACTTTGTCACTTTGAAAATTTATACCGACGAAGGATTAACCGGCATTGGCGATGCCACCCTTAACGGACGGGAACTGGCCGTTGCTTCTTACCTGACCGATCATGTCATTCCCTGCTTAATTGGGCGCGATCCTCAGCAGATCGAAGATATTTGGCAATATTTGTACAAGGGGGCTTACTGGCGGCGTGGACCTGTAACGATGAGCGCGATTGCTGGTGTCGACACGGCATTGTGGGATATCAAAGCTAAGGCAGCCAATATGCCGTTGTATCAGTTACTCGGCGGCAGGAGTCGAAGCGGCGTCATGGTGTACGGTCATGCGAATGGTAAAGATATTGAAGAAACTGTGGACGAAGTTTTGCGCTATGCGTCGCTGGGGTATAAAGCGATTCGCGCGCAAACAGGGGTGCCGGGTCTACAGAAGGTGTATGGGGTATCGAATGGCAGCAAATTTTATGAGCCAGCAGATGGTTCGTTGCCGTCCGAGCATGATTGGTCGACGGAGCGCTATCTCGATTATGCGCCAAAGCTGTTCGATCGCCTGCGCAACAAACTTGGCTGGGAACATCATTTACTGCATGACGTTCATCACCGACTGACGCCAATCGAAGCAGCCCGATTGGGCAAGTCGCTCGAGCCCTTCCGTTTGTTCTGGATGGAAGACCCGACGCCTGCGGAAAACCAGGACGCATTTCGCCTGATCCGTCAACATACCGTTACGCCCATTGCAGTCGGAGAAATATTCAATACCATCTGGGATTGCAAGGATTTGATTGAAAATCAGTATATCGACTATATCCGCGCAACCATCGTTCATGCTGGCGGCATTACCCATCTGCGCCGCATCGCCGACCTCGCAGCCATGTACCAGGTCCGCACCGGTTGCCACGGCGCGACTGATTTATCGCCCGTATGCATGGGGGCCGCATTGCATTTTGACACATGGGTGCCGAACTTTGGCATTCAGGAATACATGCAACACACGGATGAAACTGATGCGGTCTTCCCACATGATTACTGGTTTAAGGACGGTTTTTTACATCCTAGCGAAAAACCTGGGCATGGCGTCGAAATCGATGAAAAACTGGCTGAAAAATACCCCTACCAACGCGCCTACTTGCCGGTGAATCGCTTGGCGCATGACGGCACTCTTTGCAACTGGTGATGAATTATTTTTGATTTACCCCAATTTTAATAAAAACCATTTGACACCATACTAGTATGTTATACATACTGATCTAGCGGCATTAGACCGCGTCAAATCGTGCTTTATTCAAACTTGAAGTCCATCAACCTCTGCACATTGCTGAGGTCCGGTCTTCAGCACTTTGGTGGCATGTATTCAATAGGAGGAGGCATGAATATTCAATTCGAGTTTGGACCCGTTATCGACGCGTTGCCGCAGCTATTGCGAGGCGCATGGCTCACGATCGCACTCTCGTTTCTTGCAACGGTGTTTGGATTTATTCTGGGCACGTTTTGCGCGATCGGGCGGCGTAGCGGCCAGACGTGGATCGCCAAGTTATGTACCGTGTATGTCGAGACTATTCGGAACACACCGTTACTGGTCCAAATATTTTTCGTGTATTTTGGCTTGGCAACATTGGGCTTAAAGCTGTCCGTGTTTGTTGTCGCGGTTCTGGCGTTGGTTATCAACGTCGCGGCATACTCCAGTGAAATCATGCGTGCAGGCATGGAGTCTCTACATAAGGGCCAGATCGAGGCTGCGGAGTGTCTCGGCTTGTCGAAGATCCAAGTGTATTGGCATGTGATTCTGCGTCCGGCTACGGAACGTGTCTACCCGGCGCTTACTAGTCAGTTTGTGCTATTGATGCTTGCCACCTCGATCGTGTCACAGATTTCCGCTGAAGAACTGATGGCAGTGGCAAACCGGATACAGTCTGACACCTTCCGTTCGTTTGAAACTTACATCGTCGTAGCGCTGATCTACCTCGTGTTATCTCTGATGATGCGTTTTGGTCTGTGGGCGCTTGGTCAGATCATCTTTCCGCGCCGTCGCCGGCTCGGCACACCGCTGTGACTAAGGAATTTTGATGAACAATATCTTCACTGTGGAGCACTTTTATTACTTGCTACAGGGTTGTGTGTGGACAGTAGGCCTTTCACTGCTTGCTTTCGCCGGCGGAAGTATCGCCGGTCTAGCCACTGCGCTTGCCCGTGTTTCAAACAGTCGGGTATTGAACTGGCTTGCCATCGGCTATGTGCAGATAATCCAGGGTACGCCATTGCTGGTTGTTATGTTTCTGTCCTATTTCGGATTTAGTGTCATGGGACTCGATTTGCCGGCGATAGTCGCCGCCGCGTTTTCCATGGCAGTGTATGTCGGCGCTTACATAGGCGAGATTTGGAGAGGAAGTATCCGGGCAGTACCCCGTACTCAGTGGGAGGCTGCCGAGTGCCTGGCACTATCTTGGAGCCAGCGCATGCGCCTGGTAATTTTGCCGCAAGCGTTGCGCATTGCAACACCGCCCACTGTGGGCTTTATGGTGCAGGTGATCAAGAACACATCTCTCGCATCAGTAATCGGCTTCGTCGAACTGACTCGTGCCGGACAGATCGTTAATAACTCGCTTTTCAAACCATTTCTTGTCTTCGGGCTGGTGGGGGCGCTGTATTTTTCACTCTGCTATCCGCTATCGTTATGGAGCCGCTCTCTCGAAAGGAAACTCAATGTCGGTCGTAGTTAATATCGAAAATATTCACAAAAGCTTTGGCAACCTGAAGGTGCTCAACGGCGTGTCCTTTCAAGTTAACAAGGGTGAAGTCGTCGCCATTATTGGTCGTAGCGGATCGGGAAAAAGCACTGCACTGCGCTGCATCCACCGGTTGGAAACAGTCGACAGCGGGAAAATCGAAGTCTGCGGCCATCGCGTGACCGACAGTAATATTGACTTAAATGCCTTGCGCCGCGATGTGGGCATTGTGTTTCAGAGTTACAACTTGTTTCCGCACCTGACAGTCGAGCAAAATATCACGTTGGCCCCGCACGCGGTCAAAAAGTTATCGAAAGCTGAAGCGCGCGACGTCGCACATAAGGTACTACGCCAAGTGGGCTTGGAGGAAAAGGCAGATTGTTATCCCGAACAACTCTCGGGTGGTCAGCAGCAACGTGTTGCAATTGCGCGGTCGCTGGCGATGTCGCCAAAAGTGATGTTGTTTGACGAAGTGACAGCGGCGCTGGATCCGCAACTCACAGGTGAGGTGCTCAAGGTCATTGAGGTGTTAGCCTCACAAGGCATGACGATGATCCTTGTCACGCACGAAATGGAATTTGCCCGCCAGGTTGCAGACACGGTGATCTTTATGGATCAAGGAAAAGTCTGTGAGACTGGACGCGGGGAAATGCTCGCCAATCCGCAAACGATTGAGCTGCAGGAGTTTGTCGGCAACGGCTTGTAATACAGCAATAAATAATCGCGATTTTTACTGCGCCACACTTAAAAAATTCACGGAGACAAAATGAAATTTATTAAAATGATCGGCCTATCCTTGGCCATTGTCGGCATGGTCTCAGTTGTCAGCCCGTTCGCGCAGGCCGATACCCTGGACAATATCAAACAAACAAAGAAGGTTCGCATCGCTATCGACCTGGCAGTTCCGCCGTACGCGATGATGGATGACAAGCTTCAGCCAATAGGTTCGGATGTCGAAACCGCTCAGCTTCTCGCCAAAGACCTCGGTGCGCAACTTGAGGTCGTGCGCGTCAACGGTGCAAACCGTGTTCCATACCTGCTTACTAATAAGGCCGACATTGTCGTATCGCAGCTGAGCATCACGCCAGAGCGGCAGAAAGTGATCGATTTCTCCAAGCGGTATTCGGTCATTCAAGCAGTCATGGCAGCACCCAAAAACATGAACATCAAAAGCTATGCAGATCTCGTCAACAAACGTGTGATAACGACACGCGGTACCGCGAGCGATCATGTTGCGACCGAAAAAGCAGTCGGCGCAGATATCGTCCGCTACGATGACGACGCGACGTCCATGAGCGCAATGATCAGTGGGCAGGCCGATATTTTTGCCACGACGCCTGCATTGGTAGTTTCAATTAATCAGAAAAAACCGGATCGCCAGATCGAAGCGAAATTCGTTATGCAGAATTTCGATCTAGGTATAGGTGTTCGCAAAAACGATGAAAAGTTACGTAATTGGATAGACGGTTGGGTGCAAGCAAACCTGAAAAATGGCAAGCTCAACGAAATCCATAAGAGATATCACGGCACGTCATTGCCTGCTGAAATGCTCAACTAAATGAGTTTGTGTTGCCGCCATAAACGGTAGTTGCGATGCAATGCGTCGCACAATGAAATTTCTACGCTCGCTCGAAAAATTAGCTGCGAAATTAGTTTGATGTAGACGTCCCAACCGTCTGCGGCATGCGCCAAAAGCCCTGCTGACACGGCACAGAGCACGCGAGGTGCTCTGAAAATCATGGCAATGCTTCGCTATAAAGGCCAAATTCATTTGGCGCTTGATCAAGCGTGCGCGCGCCTGCGAAGTTCTTGCGCAAAAGGACCAGGTTCAACAAGAACCTCCTTCATGCATTTGCCGAAAACATACTAAAAACACTTCAACATTTCAGGAGACTCTTTAATGAATAAATCATTTTTCGCACTCGCCGCGCTCGCCACTTTTGCTGGTACGGTATCTGCGCAAACCAACGTTACCGTTTACGGCGTTGCGGATGCAGCCCTCGTACGTGAGAGTGGTGGCACAGCGCCCGGCTCGACACTAAAATTAAGCAGTGGCGTACTCAATGGGTCCCGCCTTGGATTCAAAGGTACCGAAGATTTGGGTAGCGGCCTGGCAGCAATCTTCTTGCTGGAAAGCGGGTTTCTGCTTGACACTGGGGTAATGGGCCAAGGCGGTTTGCTGTTCGGGCGTCAGGCTTATGTCGGTCTGACAGGGAACTTCGGCAGTGTTTCGTTGGGGCGTCAATACTCGGCAGTTGATTCAACTTTGGGCTCAACTGATCCGTTCATACTAGGAACGGCGGGTAGACAAAACAATGTCGTCGCCTCAACCTATATCAGCCGCGTTGACAATAGCGTTTACTACAAAACACCAACCGTGAACGGCTTGGCTGCCGACGTCATTTATGGCCTCGGTGAAGTCGCGGGCAATACGTCCGCCAAGCGGTATATCGGCGGCTCTCTTTGGTACACAAGCGGCCCGCTGTATGCGCGTCTGGCGTACCAGAATTTAAACGACGCGACAGGTACCGGTTCCGCCAAAATCACCCTTTTGGCTGGGACTTACGATTTCGGCGTAGTCAAAGCTCACTTCTCCTACGCAGTCAACAAGTCTGACGCTGCTGGCGCGACAACACTCGATAACAAGGACGTAATGGCCGGTATTTCGATCCCGTTCGGCGCAAACAAGGTCATGGCGTCTTACATACGTGAACATGACAATATGGCGGCTAAAAAAAATGCTAACCAGATGGCAATCGGTTATATGTATGACTTGTCCAAGCGTACCGTTTTGTACACCGCGTACTCAGTAATCAAAAATTCAAATGGCGCCACTTATACCGTGGGCAACGCAAGCGAAGCCGGTTCCGGTAATCGCGGATTTAATCTCGGCATGCGTCATTTCTTTTGATCGTTACTGGGCGGAAGTCGATGGCGCGGTGAAACTATATCGGGCAAGCTACTGAAATTCTTATGGTACTTGCCGGAATTCATTATCCTTCAATCGGAAATTTTCGGGAGGGGGTAGTTCAAGTAAACGTCGAACTACTCCCACCAATTCCGATATCGCATGCTCTTATTTGGCGGAACTACTTCTCATCCTGACATGAAACATTGAACGATGCGCGAAGCAATGGTTACAGAATACGCAAACGTTCAATATAGTCGCGCGTGACCAGTTCCAGAGACTCACCGAGCAGTGGGAATTCAATAGCGCGTGGCACATTCTCCGGAAAGTTTCGAAACAGCTCCCTCCAATTGGGGTCCGCGCCGTTCAATGGCACGACTCTCAAACGCCCGCCATCAGTCGTCACCGCCTTACAATGCACATACTCCACATGCGAACCGAGGACCATTGCGGCTTGTGCGGGATCGGTACCGGTCCAACACCAATTCCCAGTGTCGAAAACCATGCCGATGGGCACACCTGCATCCCGGCAACTTGCAAAGAACATCGCAAGCGGCGCAATCCGACCGCCAGCGGAAGTTTGATCGTTCTCAATTAACACACGCACATTACTGGCGCTGAGAAGCGCAGCAAGCGCTAAGACATTGCAGCTTTCACCATAATGACCGAGCGTTATTTTCAAAAACTGCGCATCAAGAAGCGCAGCTTCACCTAGTAATTCGCCTAATTCCTCTACAGCAAGAGTGCCGTCATCCCGCCACAGGCTCAGCGGTGCTGAATAGATAGCGTACAAATTATGCTCCGTGAGCAACTCCCGCAAAGCCTTCAAATCCCGTGCTGGTCCGGTAAACAATTCGCGTCGTATCTCAACGCCATTCGCACCTGCACGCGCGACGAGCGGCAAGAAATGCGCCTGTCCGCGCGCACGGACCAAATCGGCCCCGAACGCTGAAGTAACGACTACGACTGAAGGTATATCCACAATGACTCTCCTTGTAACTGCATGAGTGTTTGCCTTGGCACAAGACCGATAGCACTATTTCAACTTCTGATTCAAATTCCTATCCTGCTGCTGACAAACCGATTTTGTTTGCGTATTACACTACCTAAGTATTATTTCGGCCTTATGGCACAGTAAGCCGAGGGAATCACCTGAACCGGACGTTAGTTCGACGGATTCAAGCAGGTGAATTAAATCGATTGATTACCATACTAGTATGGAGGTATAATAACTGAAATTGCACTTGGCATAGCGCAAGTAGCAATAATTTTTTTGACCGAGTTTGTATGCGGTCAAATGCACAAACAAAAAAAGAGAGAGGGCTTATTGTGAGCAAGTTTCCCTTACCGACCGCGATTCGTCGTGATGCCGACGCGGCCCATGAGCAGATTGGCCACGCCCTTGACGCATCCTTGCTCGATCCGAAGTTGTCCTATGCAGATCAAGTCCACGCCCAGCTGCGTCGAGCGATTGTGGAGGGGCGATTGTTGCCTGGCACCAGTTTGTCAGAGGCGGCCCTCGCCGCGGCCATAGGTATCAGTCGTCAGCCAGTGCGCGAGGCGGTGCGCCTGCTTTCGCAGGAAGGCTTGGTAATTGTCTACCCGCAGGTTGGCACCGTGGTGGCGCCGATTCGAGTTGCCTTGATTCGCGAAGGTCATTTTGTGCGAAGCGCGCTCGAAAGCGCGAACCTGGTCGAATTGGTGAAAACCATTACGCCCATGCAAATCGCTGGAATCAAAGCGGCTCTCGCGATGCAACGTGCAGCACTTGAAGGTGGACACATAGACGAATTTTTCCGGCTGGATGAAGCGATGCACCGCAGTATGTTCGAGCTAACTGGCCGCGAACGGGTATGGACCCTGATTGAGACGACTAAGGTCCATCTTGACCGTGTGCGCTGGTTGCTGCTCGACCGCATCGAACAACACGCAGGGCGCGCGCTAAGCGAACACGAAGTCCTTGTTGAGCGGCTTGCTGCACGAGATGGCGCAGGTCTCTCCGCTGCCATTCATTACCACATCGATACGGTCGCTGAACACCTGCTCGATCTGCGCAAGTGTGCGCCGGCAAATTATTTTGTCGATTAAGCTGACTCGACCTACTTGGTTTCTTAGTGGGCGGCTTCATGGCCATGTGCGCGGCATCTGAAAGAAGGTTCGCTGCCTCATCGCTCTACAAAGGCTCTATATCTCGCCATCGCACCCGAGCGACGGTTTAATGTGTCATTTGCAAAAGGGGATCATGTAATGCTTAGCATCGTCGTCGAACAACCTCATCAGATCGCGGTTATGGAGCGACCGCTGCCAGAACCCAGTGCTGGACAGGTGCGGGTGCGCGTGCGCTATGCCGGCATCTGCGGCTCGGATTTGCACATCTACCACGGCATGAACCCATTTGCCATATATCCGCGCGTGATCGGGCACGAATTCGTGGGCCGCATCGATGCGGTCGGCAGCGGCGTGGACGCTGATCGCATCGGCGCACTCGTCGCCGTCGATCCCGTGGTGAGCTGCGGTCAATGCTATCCCTGCTCCGTGGGGCGCCCCAACGTCTGCCACAACCTGGAAGTCTACGGTGTGCACCGTGACGGCGGGTTTAGCGAGTCGGTTTGCGTACCTGCCGCGAATGCCTATGATATTCCGAATAACATAACAGAAACGTGTGCCGCGATCATTGAACCCTACGCAGTGGCTGCCAACGTGCTCAGCCGCACCGGCATATTTCCAAACGACATCGCGCTTGTCTACGGGGCAGGGCCGATCGGACTGACCGTAGTTGAAGTGCTCAAGGGAGTCTACGGCGTGCGTACGATCGTTACCGACCGCCTCGACGAACGCCTGGAGCTGGCCCTTACCTGCGGCGCCGATGAAGTCATTAATACCGGGCGTGAACCATTGACCGAGGCACTTGCCAGGCTTGGCATCGATCACGGTCCGACGCTCATCATTGACGCCGTCTGCCACCCGAGTATTTTGGAAGAAGCGGTGCGTATCGCCGCGCCAGCCGCGCGCATCGGTTTGCTCGGCTTCGCCGCCGAGCCTTCGGCAATCCCACAGCAGGAACTCACCAAGAAGGAACTCTCCTTGCATGCTTCACGCCTGAATTGCGCGATGTTCCCGCGTGTGATCGATTGGGTCAGCAAGGGACTTATCCACCCCGAGCGGATCATCACGCATCAAATTGATTTCCACGATGTCTCAAAGGCGTTTGATCTCATCCAGCGTGACCCGCAAAGTAGCTGCAAGGTGCTGCTCGATTTCGCTCCAGGTACCTGAAATCCACGTATTAGTGCAAGCGCAGATACCACATCGAAACGTCCCAAAATTTGGCGATACCCAAAAACGGATGGATTCCGTCCCATCGCGTTTAGGGCGCTCTTTTAATGAACGAAAAAATAATTAGGAGAACCTCAAAATGTCACAACTTCATTATGCCGCTGAACCCCTGACCCACTTTATTGTTGACCTGTTTGTAGCGGCAGGTATGGAAGCCGATAAAGCGCACAGTGTTGCCCGACTATTAGTGCTGACCGATATGATGGGCCGTCACACCCATGGCGTAGCGTTGTGTCCACTGTATATCGATCAGCTTGAAAAGGGGTTGATGACGCCAAGCGGCGGACCTGAGTGTGTAAAGGACACAGGGTCGGTCGTGGTGTGGGATGGCAACTATATGCCGGGCCTTTGGCTGGTCGAGCGCGCGCTCAACATCGCGTTCGAGCGCGTCGCCAAGCACGGCGTGATCAGCTTTGCGATACGACGGAGCCACCATATTGCCTGCCTGGCCGCACTTGTAAAGCAGGCTACTGACCGTGGGTATATTGCCATCCTGGCTACATCCGACCCAGCTTTCGGCTTCGTTGCGCCTTATGGCGGACGTGAGCCGTTGCTTACGCCAAATCCCTTTGCTATTGGATATCCTGGAAGTAAAACGCCGGTACTGGTTGACATTTGTTCGTCGATCACAACCGTTTCCATGGCACGCAAGAAGGCAGCCGATGGAGAACCCTTTGAACAACCTTGGTTGATGGATGCTGAGGGTCGCCCTACCACCGATGCGCGCGTCTTGGAACAAACCGATCCTCGGGGTAGCCTGCTGCTCCTCGGAGGGCAGGAATATGGTCACAAGGGATTCGGCCTCGCACTCATGGTCGAAGCGCTTACGCAAGGGTTGTCGGGCCACGGTCGTAAAGATACCGAGAAGCGCTGGGGTGGCAACGTCTTTCTGCAGGTGCTCGATCCGGAAGCGTTTGCCGGACGCGACGCTTTCCTGAATCAAATGGACTATCTCACCGAGTCTTGTCACAACAATGCGCCGGTGCGCGAAGGTGTTCCCGTACGCATGCCAGGCGAACAAGCCGAGCGCAGCATACTTACTGCCCAAAAACTGGGCGTGCCAGTTCTACAAAAAACGACGCAGCAACTAAGTGAATTAGCTGCGCGCCTCGGTGCTGAAATGCCATCGGCGCTTTAACCAACCAGCGGATGCACTAACCAAAGGAAACGCACGGGGCTGAGCCGGCGGCGATATGAGGCAAATCCGTCGTCCATCCGTGATCTTTATGGCTGGCTCAAACTGTCCGTTTCGAAGTCGCAATATCTAAAAACTAATGGAGAAAGAATGAAAATCGGCATTCCCGCCGAAAGACGGCTGGGAGAGACACGCGTCGCCGCCACACCGGAGACGATAAAAAAACTGGTAGCGAACAAACATCAGATCATCGTGCAGTCGGGTGCGGGAACGCAATCCAGCATCCCCGATGAGGCGTATATGGCGGCAGGTGCGCAAATGGGCACGGCAGCAGAGGCATTCAACTGCGACGCTGTACTGAAAGTGCGTGCACCCAGTGCCGACGAACGGGCGCTGATGAAATCGGGCACTGTGGTGATCGGCATGCTGAACCCTTTCGATGCCGAGAACATCGCGCTGATGGCAAGTCATGGCCTGACCGCGTTTGCCCTCGAAGCCGCGCCGCGGACCTCGCGCGCACAATCGATGGACGTGCTGTCGTCGCAAGCGAATATCGCCGGTTACAAGGCGGTGCTGATGGCGGCCAACACCTATCAGCGCTTCATGCCGATGCTGATGACCGCCGCCGGGACCGTCAAGGCGGCACGCATGCTGATCATGGGCGCGGGCGTGGCCGGTCTGCAGGCGATCGCTACGGCCAAACGGCTGGGGGCGGTGATTGAAGCCTCGGATGTGCGGCCGGCGGTCAAGGAGCAGATCGAATCGCTGGGCGCCAAATTCCTCGACGTGCCGTTCATTACCGATGAAGAACGCGAAATCGCGCAAGGCGTGGGCGGCTACGCGCGGCAGATGCCGGCCGACTGGATGCGGCGTCAGGCGGAACTGGTGCATGAGCGTGCCAAACAGGCCGATATCATCATCACCACCGCGCTGATTCCGGGCCGCAGGGCGCCGGTGCTGATCAGCGAAGCGACCGTCAAGGCCATGAAGCCGGGTTCGGTGGTCCTCGACATGGCCGCTGATCAGGGCGGCAATTGCTCCTTGTCCGAAGCGGGCAAGACCGTGATCAAGCATGGCGTGCACATCATCGGCGAAGGCAATCTGGCAGCGCTGCTGGCCGCCGACGCCTCAGCGCTGTATGCCCGCAACGTGCTGGATTTTTTGAAGCTGATCGTCAATCCGGAAGGTGGTCTGGTCATCAACCGCGAAGACGATATCGTTGCTGCCACCTTGTTATGCAGCGCCGGTGAAGTACTGCGCAAATAGAATAGGAAAATCATGGAAGTCACGCACACCATCACCAACCTGATCATCTTTGTACTGGCGATCTACGTCGGCTACCACGTAGTCTGGACCGTCACACCGGCCTTGCATACGCCGCTGATGGCGGTCACCAACGCGATTTCCGCCATCATCATCATCGGCGCAATGCTGGCCGCCGGGCTGACCGAAGGCATCGTCGGGCAGGTCGCCGGGACATTCGCGGTGGCGCTGGCCGCCGTCAATGTGTTCGGCGGTTTCCTGGTCACGCAGCGGATGCTGGAGATGTTCAAGAAGAAAGAACCTAAAGCAGTGCCGAAGGCGCTCCCTAAAACCGATATCGCGGGAGCCAAATCATGAGTATGGAATTCGTTAGCATGAACCTGGTGACGATGTTCTATCTGATCGCCTCAGTCTGTTTCATCCAGGCCTTGAAGGGCTTGTCGCATCCGTCCTCGGCACGGCGCGGCAACGCCTTCGGCATGGCTGGCATGGCGCTGGCGATCGTCACGACGATGGCCCTGATGATCAAACTCAAAACGGAAGCGCAAGGCGCAGGTATCGGCTTCTGGCTGGTCGCCGGCGGAGTGGTGGTCGGTGGCGGCATTGGCGCGACGCTGGCCAAGCGGGTCGAGATGACCAAGATGCCGGAACTGGTGGCGGCGATGCACTCGCTGATCGGTCTGGCGGCGGTCTGTATCGCGGTGGCGGCAGTGTCCGAGCCGTGGGCCTTCGGCATCGCAGCGCATGGCGACGCGTTGCCGGTCGGCAACCGGATCGAGTTGTTCATCGGCACCTTCGTCGGCGCGATCACCTTCTCCGGTTCGGTGATTGCGTTCGGCAAGCTGTCGGGCAAATACAAATTCCGCCTGTTCCAGGGCGCGCCGGTCAGCTTCAAGGGCCAGCATTTCATCAACCTGCTGCTGGCGGTGGCGATGCTCGGTCTGGGCATTATTTTTGTACTGACCCAATCCTGGTTGCCGTTCATTCTGATGACCATCATCGCCTTCGTGCTGGGCGTGCTGATCATCATCCCGATCGGTGGCGCCGACATGCCGGTGGTGGTCTCGATGCTGAACAGTTATTCGGGCTGGGCCGCGGCCGGGATCGGCTTCTCGCTGAACAATGCGATGCTGATCATCGCCGGTTCGCTGGTCGGTTCTTCCGGTGCGATCCTGTCCTACATCATGTGTAAAGCGATGAATCGGTCGTTCTTCAATGTGTTGCTGGGCGGCTTTGGCGGCGCTCCCGCTGACGCGACGCAGGGCGCGGCACAAGGACAACGCCCGGTGAAATCCGGCTCGGCCGACGATGCGGCGTTCCTGATGGGCAATGCCGAAACGGTCATCATCGTGCCAGGCTACGGCCTGGCGGTAGCGCGGGCCCAGCATGCGTTGATGGAACTGGCCGAAAAACTGTCGCATAAGGGCGTCACTGTCAAGTTCGCGATCCACCCGGTGGCGGGACGCATGCCGGGCCACATGAACGTCTTGCTGGCCGAGGCCGAAGTGCCGTACGACCAGGTGTTCGAGATGGAAGACATCAACAGCGAATTCGGCCAGGCCGATGTAGTGCTGGTGCTGGGCGCCAATGATGTGGTCAACCCGGCCGCCAAGGATCCGAAGTCGTCGATTGCCGGCATGCCGATCCTGGAAGCCTACAAGGCCAAGACCGTGATCGTCAACAAGCGCTCGATGGCCTCCGGTTATGCCGGTCTGGACAACGAGTTGTTCTACATGGATAAAACCATGATGGTGTTCGGGGATGCCAAGAAGGTGATAGAGGATATGGTTAAGGCGATAGAGTAAAACCACGTAGGGGGCATCACGGCACGCGCTGTCGGGCAAGTTTGTGTTGCGATTGGAACATCCGCCAATACCATACATGGCAGTGACTGCGGTGGTCAGACGGATCAATCAATCGTTCGTCAGAACGGAAGCGTGGCGTAGTTTTAGGAGAGGAGTTTCAGACAACTGTCTGATATAACGTGATTTTGCAAAACGAAAAGGGGTTACGTTTTCACGTAACCCCTTATGTATTCTGGCTCCCCGACCTGGACTCGAACCAGGGACCTGCGGATTAACAGTCAGGTTGACACAACCTCATTCCTCGCTTGAGAGAGCGCTATCTTGTTTGCGCGTACGCGTCAGTACACCGCAATAGGCAATATGTGCAGCAACACATTTGATCATTGTGGGTAGTTGGCTGTTATGTGCAGTAAACGTCACAACGTGTCTGCCAACCAGATTTGAGCTAGGGAATCAAGGAGCGCCAACTCAACATAAAAGTTCATGATAGTCATCCCCGGTGGTCATAGTGGCCGCCGTCAATAAGGAGGCGATCATGGATCAGTTCACATCCGAGGCAATGGGTGACTTGTCGATTGAGCAGCTCAGTTGCGGAGCACAGCACGAACTTCTGCTGCGCACATATAGTAGGAGGACGGTGGAGCGCTACTGCATGGTTTGGAAGCACCTTGCGGATTTTGCTCGCGAACAGAAGCTTGGCGAAAACTACTCTCGAGATATGGCGCTTCGTTTCGAGGAAGAGTACGGCCTTGGCGATCGTAAATGCCTCAAGCAAGGCGAACGTTGGCGTCGGCACCTCGTATTTGCTCTTAGAATTCTCGACGACTATGCCCGCACTGGCAGCGTCGTCCGATTTATCGCGGAAACGCGCGGACTTCACGTGCCGCTCGCTATGCACAAGCCGATGCGTACTTACGAGCAGTTTTCCAGAGAGCGCTTGCACCTTCGCGAGTCAAGTCTTCGGGATCGGATACACAGCATTGCCGTATTCCTCGACTTCCTGGGGACAAGAGGTGTAGATTCCTTCGATCAGATGCAAGCGGCTGACGTCAGCGCTTTCATCGCGTCGAGGTCGAGTTGGAAAGCCAAGACGGTATCTCACGTATCATCCGGGGTACGGCTGTTCTTGCAGTTCTTGTTCTCGAGGGGCTTATTGTCGAGTGACCTCAGTACGGTGGTTCCTACCATCCGGGTAGCCCAACAGGCCAAGATTCCTGCGGTCTGGGAGCGTGGGCTCGTAGACCAGATGCTCCAGGCCGTCGACCGCAGTTCGCCGAAGGGAAAACGTGACTACGCGATTCTCCTGATCGCGGCCCGTCTTGGGATACGTTCGGGGGACATTCGATCGCTGAAGCTTGATGACCTCCATTGGGCGTCTGCGACGATCAAGATCACACAGGCCAAAACCGGTGAACCGCTGGTACTTCCGATGAGCGAAGAAGTTGGTGCAGCGTTGATCGACTATCTACAGTCGGGCCGGCCTTGCAGCCTGCATCGCGAGGTATTCCTCACTCTGACGCCGCCGTTCTCTCCCTTCTCATCGGGGAACCACCTGCACTATATCGTCTCGAACTGGCGAGAACTCGCCGGCATCGAATTCAAGTCCAAGCAGAGCAAGGGGCTGCATTCGCTGCGTCACACGCTGGCGACCAGATTGTTGCAAGAGGATACGCCATTCCATGTCATTTCCGCCATCTTAGGGCACGCGTCGTCAACATCGACGTTTATTTATGCCAAGGCTGATGTGGAAGCGCTGCGCAGCGCCGCAATCAATACCGAGGAGATGCATCATGGTCAATGAGACTCGGCAAGTTGCGGGGCACAGCCCGGTGGCAGCCCTCATGGAGCAGTTTGTTCTGGAAAAGCAGGCATGTGGCTACCACTACAAAGAAGGCATCATGATTCTGCGTCGGTTTGACGCCTTCTTGTGTGCACAAGGACTGGATAAATGCGAACTGCCTCGGGCACTCAGTTGGCAATGGCTCGCCAAGCAGTCCCACGAAGCCGCGGCCACACAACTGTGTCGCATCTCGGTGATTCGCCAGTTGGCAATGTACATGTGCCGTCTGGGGCTGCGCGCCGATGTCCCAGACCGAGCGCTTGGCACGAAGCGTACGACCATGTTTACGCCGCACATCTTCACACACGCAGAGATCCGGCAGTTGTTCGATGCCGTCGACAATGTAAAACCAACGGCAAGAGCACCGTTGCGCCACATCATCATGCCCGAAGTCCTACGCCTGCTCTACGGTTGTGGCTTTCGCGTCAACGAAGTGCTGCGATTGCGTGTCGGCGACGTCGATCTCGGGCATGGCGAGCTGACGGTGCGCGCAGCCAAGTTCGCCAAGGACCGCCTCGTGCCTCCAGCTTTGCCGCTCATACAGCGCCTGCAGAGGTACGCCGCCGAATTCGGTCCACGGCCTGATGACGCGTTCTTCTTCACGTCACCGCACGGCGGAGCTTGGTGTGTCAGTTCGGTCTACTGGCTGTTTCGGGAATTGCTGCTTCGCTGCCAAATCTCCCATGGCGGGCGCGGGCGAGGACCACGAATCCACGATCTGCGACACACGTTTGCCGTTCACACCCTGCTTCGTTGGTATCGTGAAGGTGCGGATCTTGATGCCAAGCTCCCGGTGCTGGCAACCTATCTGGGCCACGCTTCGCTCGACGGCACCCAGGAGTATCTCCACATGACGGCAGAACTGTTCCCTGAAGTCGTTGTTCGAGCCAACAGCGCATTCGGCGACGTCATTCCGCGTGGAAGGAGTGCGTCATGAAGCCCACAGACTTCTCTATTCAAGTCACAAACTTCCTGACTCGCTACTTGGCGGCGCAGCGCAACCTGAGCCCCAACACCATCAAGGCCTATCGGGACGTGTTCACGCTGCTCCTGCGGTTCGCGCGCGATAACCGTGGCATCCCCGTGGAACGGCTATCGCTTGCGCATGTCGATGTGGCGTTCGTAGATGCATTCCTTGAGCACCTCGGCAAGGACAGGCACTGTTCAGCGCGCACACAAAATCAGCGCTTGGCCGTGTTGCACGCCTTCTTCCGGTACGTACAGTCGGAGGTGCCAGATCGTTTGCTGCAGTGCCAGAAGATTCTGGCCATCCCTCTTCGGCGTATTGCGCAATCGACGGTCGAATATCTATCAAAGGACCAACTCGCCAGGATACTCGCTCATCCCGATTTGACGACGTGCGGCGGGCGCAGAGATGCCGTGATGTTGAGCCTCTTATACGACAGCGGCGCTCGCGTGCAGGAACTGATCGATCTCAATGCCGATGATGTTCGCCTGACGTCACCAGCGCAGGTCCGGCTCTTCGGCAAAGGGCGCAAGGTGCGTGTGGTTCCCTTGATGGATGCCACGGCGCAGCTTATTCGCGATTATCTGCGCGAGCAGGGTCTGGACCGCCCTGAACGCGGACATGAGCCGCTATTCCAGAACCGGCAAGGCGGACGGCTGTCGCGCTGGGGCGTACGCTATCTCTTGCAAAACCATGTTCAACCTGTCCGGTCCAGCCTGCCGGGCTTCACGCAGCCAGTGAGTCCGCACAGCCTTCGGCATACAAAGGGCATGCATCTGTTGCAGAGCGGCGTCTCGCTCGAAATCATCCGCGACTTCCTCGGCCACGTAGACGTGAAGACGACACATATCTACGCACGAGCGAACCTGGAGATGAAGCGACGCGCGCTCGAAAAGGTTGCGGATGCTCCGCTTCCGACGATGCCGTCATGGCAGCAGAACAAGACACTGCTTGAATGGCTGCACTCCCTGTAAGCCGATAGGGCCGCCGCTTTCGCGGCGGCCCTAGGTGTCCTGCGCGAATATTATGGTGAGACCGAATCATTAGCATTAAGGCTCCATGTGCACTGATTCGACTTGCTGCACATAACAATCAACTACCCACAATAGGCGTTCGATGCCCGCTTACGTGCATGTCCGGCCAACTCGGCAACCTCCTGACGTGCTGGATCGCTGATTTCCGCCGGCAATCTTCTGCCGCCCCGCACCGGCGCCGGATGTCCAGTGAGCGCTTCGAATTGCGCGATCAGCACCTCGTGCCGTAGCCCATGCGCAGTGACGCCCAATGCCTTCTGGGTGACGCCGAATTTCTCCAGTACATAGTTGAATCGACGTAGTGCCTGTTCCAGGCTGTGCGACAGATGTCCGATGTGACCATCGGCGGTAGCGACGACCGCTTGCGCATGCTCAATCGCCGCAATGCGTTCTGGGGTGTCCAGCGCGACGAAGCGTTCGCGTCCGCCTTTGCTACCCGCTTTGATGCGTGCATACCGGTCGGCCTTCCGTTTGTGGAGCGGCAATCCGGTAGCCTCGAACGGCACCACGCAGACGTGGGGCCGGAACATGATCGCCTCCTTCCTGCGCATGCCCATGGTCCGCACCAGCCGCATCGCCGCCCCCACATGTGGGTCGAACAGGCATATTTCACCAATCAAGCCATCGATATCGATCCGTTGTGCAGTCCAGCTCTTGTCGCGTTCGGATGCCTCATGGCGTTGATACTCATCCGGTTCCAATTCGTAGTGCTGCGGCTGGCGCACCAGTCCATGTTTGCCGAGCCACTGGGCAAGCCCCCGCAAGAAACTCAGGTAAGTCTGTATCGTCGCCGGTGCCAGCTTTTCTTTTTGCCAGACCGCCACCATTGCCTTGATGTGACGCTCACCCAGGTTGCGTGGATCGGGCAGCGTCTTGAATCCTGCCTTGTGTTTCAGGTCGCGAAAGAAGCGCCGCAGGAACTCTGCCCGTTCCTGGCGCGTCTTGAAAGACACTTCCTTGTGTCTGGCCGTGTGCTGCTTGTTGAACAGATCGATCAAGAGTTCGAGCACCTTGAGCGGTGGGGTTTCGCCGATCCGGTGGCGCGTAAGGATTTCCTCAGCGCTGAGTCCGTTCCATTCCTGGCGGCGGCGCGGTTGATGGACGAGCGAAGCCGCCGCACGCGGAGTGCGGATGTGCATTGTTCCCTTGGACATACTGCCCTCCGTTGTCGAACGCCCACTGCTCGAAAAGTGGGTGGGTCCAGTCATTGTGGAATCGAAGAGATGTGAACCCGGACGGCGGATTCCATCGCCATCTCCGCCCAGTGGTCATTGCCATGCGCAGCACGCGACCACGCTCCTTGCTGCGTTTACCCAGAGATTTGCCTGCCCATGAAACAGGGCAGGCTCGGTTAGCCTTAAAAATGGTTCAATTGATCCGTCCCGTTTGTGCATTTCTGCGCCGCGCGGGGTTGGGGATGCCGTCCGACCTAACGGGTCAGGACAAGACATCAGCGTCGAGATCGGGTCTCGCGCTCTTTGTGGATCAGTTCTTGGTAGTCGTCACCCCACCTGCATGGGTCCGCCCCTCACCGAAAGTCCGGGGTGGTGTCAGGTGTTCGAGCGAAAACGCATGGGGAGCCTAAACAGGCAAGCACAGCCGTGCGCTGCGTGAAACGCGTGCTCAAAGTGGGTGACGAGGAAACGTGGTCCGGCATCGGGTGCCGGAAAAATCATCCGCTACGCCTTGACGCTTTCTCGAAGAAAGCCAGCGACTGTTGCTGACAGGTCAGGACGAATTGCGCTACGGGGAATATCACTACACAGCACGACCTCAAGGGGCATGCAAACCGATTCAAAGATCGGGATTGACACTTCAATGGCGGGTAACGACCGCGACGCCTTTTGGTTCCCGCGATGGGAACAGGGCAAGGAGCCTTTCGAGCGCTATCAGTTGACAACATCGCGGGGTGTGCGTCAAGCGCTTTCCGGCGCTTTCGTGTGGCGTCGGATGATGCCCTTGATGTGTGTTTTTCTTCCGATAGGGGACGAAAGCGAGATGGCATGCGGGGTTGACGGGAGCAAAAGTGGCCTCTGGTTCCCGATTCAAAATTGTTCCATGTTCATCGGGTTTTTTAGCCCTTGACGAGTGGTTTTCGGATGTGACTGTGGTGATACGCGAAAGCACGCCACCCGCCATCGGCATCCGCAAATGTCATTCTGGTTTGATTCGAATGACACCGTAGAACTATTCAGCTTGGGTCTGATGGCGAAATCCGGTTTGGATCGTGCGTGTTTCGTATGGAGCGGCAGCATCGAATATCCGATGCTGAACGCATCAATCGACTTTGTCGGAGATCCCATGGAAACGATCGTCAGAGCAGTAGATGTTGGATTCGGCAACACGAAGTACGTGACCAGTTGTGCAAGCAACGAAATCCGTTGCGCCACCTTTCCTTCGGTCGCTTATCCGAGCGCACGGGATTTATCCGCCGTGCCGGCGGCGGAGCGGCGTAAAACCGTTGCGGTGCCGATTGACGGGTTGTTCTATGAAGTGGGGCCGGAGGTGAACCTGGCCGCCGACACTTTCCGGGCGACCCAGATGCATGACCGCTATACCGAGACGCCTGAGTATGCGGCGCTGTTGCGCGGCGCGCTCAACCAGATGAAGGTCGGTACCATCGATTTGCTGGTCGTCGGGTTGCCGGTTGCGGCATTCACCGCGAAAAAAGCAGCGCTGGAAAAAGCGATGACCGGCAAGCACGAGGTCGGCGGTGGCCGGAGCGTGACGGTACGCAAGGCGCTTGCTGTCGCTCAGCCGCAGGGAGCGCTGGTCTACTACGCCTCGCTGCATCAGAAACTGAATTCAATTGAGAACGAACAGAGCCTGGTCATTGATCCCGGCGCCCGCACCTTTGACTGGCTGGTCACAAGAGGGATGCGCCTGGTACAAAAAAAGAGCCACTCGATCAATCGCGGGATGTTTGACATCCTGCAAGCCATCGCGACCGAAATCAGCGATGACATCGGCACCCCCTATCGGGATTTCGACGCGATTGATACTGCACTGCGCACCGGCAAGAGCCCAGTGATCTATCAGAAGCCCTACGACATGTCGCGCCTGATGCCGATCGCCTGGACGATCGCGCAGCAGGCGGTTTCGTCGATGCTGCAGTGGATCGAGGCGTCCTACAGTTTTCAGAACATCATTCTGGTCGGCGGCGGTGCCTTTCTGTTCAAGAAGGCGGTCAAGGATGCGTTCCCGAAGCACAAGATTCACGAGATCAAGGAACCGATCTATGCCAATGTGAAAGGTTTCCAGATCGCCGGAATGAACTATGCCCGTAGCGCGCTCGAAATGGATGTGCGTATCGATGCGGAATCGAAGGCGGACGGAGGAGCAGCATGAGCGAAGGCACACTAATTCCGCCAGCGCACATACGGCTCGTCTTTGAGTTGGAGCGCGCCGACAATCCGCGGCTCTACGATGACCTGATTCAGTTCAAGAAGGGCTCGAAGCGCGTGAACCGGCTTCGGACTCTGGCGCAGGAAGGTTTGCTTGCCCAGCATTGGTCACCGATAGCAGCGGAGCACATGGTCGCAATAAAAAGTGAAGCGATTCCTTCTAATGTAGGTGCGGCTTCGATTACAAATCAAGTGTTCGACGAACCGCTCGTGGAGTAGCGTATGGGTATCGATCATCGTGGCGAGCGGAAATTGCTGAAGGAAGCGACTACTGCGAATAACCAGAATCGAAAAAAAAGACCGCGTGCCGTGCGTGCCTCGGAGTTGGCGCAGATGGGCGTGTGCGAACGTCTGGTGGTGTTTGAGCATAGCTTGGGCAAGCGAAGCACCGAACACCGGCGCAAAGCGATCAAGCGCGGATTACGCGCACACGATCAGTTCTACCGCGAAGGCGTTCTGCTATCCGACGCGAACGCGACGTCTGCGAGGAAGGGGCGCTGCTACATCGCGACGCTCATCTTCGGCACTGGACGTGAGACTGCCACGCTCAGAATGTTTCGTGGCCGGGTATTGCGACCCTATGCAACGGGGCGCTGGTTGATCGGCGTGTACTACCGGACAGCGCCCGCACTGTACATTGTGTTGGAGCGCTATTGGTCGTTACAACCTGTTATTCGAATGATGCTGAAACCGGTTGTATGGCTGGTGGGTCGTGCGTTACGTGGCAAGGGAGGTGATCATGTCACCTAACGAATGGATCTTGTTTGTACTCGCTGTATCCGTCTTGTTGACTTTTATTTATTGGAGGCGGCATGTTTGGCTCGCAGCTTCCGAGCATGCTTGGCGACCGAGAGAGTTGCGCGATGCTGAACTGGCTTATGCGGAGCAGGTATTCAGGGCAGACGGGGCAATTCCAATCGTCGCAAAATTAGATCGAGCCTATCGCACCACGACAGGTGTGATCATCTTAGTCGAGCTGAAGACGCGACACGCGAATCGGCCTTATCTGTCCGATGTGATCGAGTTATCGGCACAGCGACTTGCAGTGCAAATGCAAACAGGAGAGCGCGTCGCTGAATACGCTTATGTCTTGATCCAGCGACCCGGCAGCAAGTTTAAGTTTCCCCATCGGGTCAATTTGCTATCGACTGAGGAAGTGATCGCTGTGGCAAGGAGGAGGGCGGCGATTTTGAGCGGCGAAGCAGTAGCCCGGTACGCTTGCTCGCCAGGCTTGTGTGCTCAGTGCATCTTTATGCCGGAATGTAAGTCTGGCGCTGACCCGATGACCTAACTGGTCGTAGAGCTCTTGCCGGCCTCATTGTCGCCAACCAAGATGTTCATTTTCTGGTCGAAGTTGACCGCGAAATTCTCGAATTTCTTGAAATTGGAGAGCTTGATTTTTGTTATTACCTTCATGGTCCCGATTCCATTAAATGTTGTCGTAAGGATAGTGCCTTATGCCGAACAAAATCACAATCCGCTGATTTTCCTGCCAGTTCTCGTGCAGGGGAGGGTTGCACACATAGGATCAGAGATGAAAGGTCGAAGAATCAGTAATGGTCTGCGATCGTATTCGCGTTTTTACACGGCCTGGGTCGACAGCGGCCGTTCCAAAAAGCTGCAACGTAAGCCCATCTGACAATTGATGTCAGGTCAAGTTTGGATTACTACATACAGTTGTTGCGGTCAGGTCAGGTCCTGATCTATAGAATTCAGGCAGTTTTGCGGTTCAGTCCAATAGCGTTGAAGGGTTTTCCGCTACGAACGGAATCAAGCAAAAGAGCCCAGCGGTCCAAGGCATCCTTACGTTCGTCAAAATAATCATGACGGTTGTAGATACCTTCTACGCCACGCACTTTATGATTGAGTGCTCGTTCGGCAACAAAGCGATCAACTCCCAATTCGGCAAGGAGCGTACGCGCCGTGCGTCTCATGTCATGTACCGTGAAATGTGGAATATCCGCAAGGTTAAGCCTTTTAAGGGCTACATTTAATGTATCCGGGCTGATGTGCTCAAACCGATTCCGGTGTTCCTTACCTTCTTTTTTTCTCACTAGTCGGCGTGCAGGGAATAGGTATTCGCTATCGTACGCGCACACCTTGACCTCGGTAAGCCAGATGACTACCTGAGGCGCGAGCGGTATCTCAATCGGGAGGTTTTTTTTGGTTCGGCTGGGTTGCAGTTTCCAAATTCCGTTCGCGAGATCGAACTCGGCCCATTTGGCCGATAGCAGTTCCATCTTCCGTACGCACAAGGCAAGCAGCAGCCAGGTGGCGAGCTCGTTGAGACGCCCGAAGTTAGGCGTGGTTCGCATCGCATCTGCCAACGCGACTAGCTCTTCCCGATTGAGCCAGCGCTCGCGCGGTTCTTCCGTGCCGCCAGCATCCGAGATCTCAAAGCCGTAGACCGGGTTGCTGTTAATCCACTTGCGCTTCACTGCGAAGTGGAACATACGGAACATATAACGCAACGCGTCGTTGGCAACCGTGGGTGCCCCTGCCGCAACGATACGGCTCAGAACATCGTCAATGTGAATCGGCTGGACTTCTTCGACGGGTAATCTGCCGATGACCGGATTGATATGCCGCCGAAGCACGCGTTCGACAACCTGTGGATGTTTGTAGTTGGGCAGAATGTGGCGTTCCATCCAGAGCTTGCCAAGTCCCTGAACGTTGTGCATGTCAGTTGTTTTAAGTTTCTCCCGACGTTTCGTCGCAGCAACATCGATACCCTGCTGAATCTTGGCCCGGTCATTGCGGGCAAGTTCGCGGGCGTCCTTAAGTGAAATGTCCGGGTAGCGCCCGATCACCTTTTCTTTGTTGCGGCCGGCAAACCGATATCGCAGTATCCATGAAGCCTTGCCCTTGCGGGCACTTGCCTCTGTTGCAACGAATGTCAACCCGTCGCCGACACTCCGGTCAACCGGCCCGGCACTCAGCCAAGTCCTCAGCGTTCTATCTGTAGCAATTCCCGCAAACCCAGTCATGGCGCGCCTCTCCAAGGAATCTGTGGGGTAAATCGTGGGGTAAATTCCACATTATGAAATGTCGAATTTGCCCCACGATTTACCCCACAAAAAACATGCGCTATGTTGGGACGCTATGCAACTCCATGAAGACAACTTCCATTCAAAATCAACGGCTTAGTGGAGTTTTTGGGGTGGTATGACCCCCCCTGAAACCCTACTCCAAATTCTGCACCTGTTCACGCATCTGATCGATCAGCAGTTTCAATTCCATCGATGCATCGGCCAGTTCCTTGATCGCCGCTTTGGAGCCGACCGTGTTGGCTTCACGATTCAGTTCTTGCATCATGAAATCGAGGCGCTTGCCGACCTGGCCGCCTTTTTTCAGGATGTGACGGGTTTCTGTCAAGTGCGCACCCAGTCGCGACAGTTCTTCCGCGATATCGATACGGATGCCATACAGCGTCACTTCCTGACGAATTCTATCCATCGCTTCGTCGCGCGATAACGCCGTTGTCTGGGTTGCATTGCTGCCGCCATCCTGTTGTGCCAGACCTAATGCTTCCTGCATGCGGGCGATGGCTCTTTGCTGGAACTGGGCAATCACTTGCGGCACCAATGGCGTGATGCGCTGAACGATGATCTCCATCGCATCGATGCGCGCGATGATAGTCTCTGCCAGCGCGGCGCCTTCGCGCGCGCGCGATTCAACGAAGGCGGCGAGGGTGGTCGCCATGGTGGCCTGGACTTCGGCCTGGAGCGTGTCCTGACTGATCACGGCTTCTTCGATAACGCCGGGCCAGCGCAGCAATTCGCCAACCGAGAGTGGCCTTGCCTCGCCAAATTGTTTCTGCACCGCATTTTGCAAATCAGCCAGCGACGCCAGCAATGTCGTATTTAGCGCCTGGCTGCTGCCGCCGGCGACTTTACGGCCAAAGCTGAGTCGGCATTCGACTTTGCCGCGGCTGATTCGGCCCATGATGGCTTCGCGCAAAACCGGCTCCAGCGCGCGCAGATCGTCATTGATGCGAAACTGCAAATCCAGAAAGCGCGAATTGACGCTTTTCAGTTCGATGGTGATGGTGCCTGCGGCGCTTTCACGGGTGTTGACGGCGTAGCCGGTCATGCTGCAAATAGTCAAAATACGGTCCTTTTTGTTTCTTCTTTACAATTTTGCGATTTATCAAGACAATCTCAGTCACGTTGCAAACCACTGACAAGACTAGGATCTTATGGCCGCACAAAACAATGCTCCACTGCCTGACGGGCTCAAGCTCGCTGGATATCGCATTGTAAAGAAGATTGCCTCGGGCGGGTTCAGTATCGTTTATCTGGCCTATGACGAAGACGGCAATGCCGTTGCCATCAAGGAATATTTGCCCAGTTCGCTGGCGTTGCGCCAATGGGGCGAGCTGGCGCCTGCGATCCCGCCGGAAAATCTTCCGACTTTCCGGATCGGCCTCAAATGCTTTTTCGAGGAAGGGCGGGCGCTGGCCCACATTTCGCATCCGAACGTGGTCAGGGTGCTGAATTTCTTTCGCGCCAACGAAACCGTGTACATGGTGATGGCGTACGAGTCGGGCCGCTCATTGCAGGAGCATATCCTGCGGCGTCGCGACAAAGGCGAAAAGCCGTTGGTTTCCGAAAAATTCATACGCAAGATGTTCCGTCAGGTGATGAACGGCTTGCGCGAAGTACATACCCATAAGTTGCTGCATCTGGATCTTAAACCGGCGAATATCTATTTGCGCGCGGATGGTACGCCGATTCTGCTGGATTTCGGCGCGGCCCGGCAAACCCTGCGCACCGATTCGCCCAAGCTGTATCCGATGTACACGCCGGGTTTCGCGCCTGCCGAGATGTATGAAAAAGATGGCAACCTGGGCCCCTGGACCGATATTTACAGTATCGGGGCCTCAATCTTCGCCTGTATGGTCGGTGCGCCGCCGCAGCCGGTCGATCAGCGCAAGGTGAATGACAAAATGGAAGGCCATTTCCGCAAACTGGAAGGTTTGTATTCTCCTGAGTTGATCCAGGTAGTGCGCTGGAGCCTGATGATTGATCCGATGGAACGACCGCAAAGCGTGTTCGCGTTACAGCGGGCGCTGATGATGCCGGTGCAGCAAGAAGAAGTGCGAATGGTGGACAAGATATTGCGCAAACTGCGCAGTATATTTTTCACGCAAATACAGTTTCAGTTTCGCCGCAAATCGCCGGATCCTGAGGAGAATACCATTCAGGAAAATACCCAATAACTTCGGGCTTGTGTTGTACTTTGATTTGCATGATTGGTGTATCTTCCCAATATTATTTAGTTAATTTTCATTCAGTATCCCGGCGCGCCAGCGCTTTGGTCACCAACCTCACGAGCAAGCATGCGATTTTCCGTTTATCAAGAAAGCCATATCGGCGGCCGCAAGGTCAATCAGGACCGAATGGGCTATAGCTTCACGCGCGATGCCTTGCTGCTGCTGTTAACCGATGGCATGGGCGGCCATTTGCATGGTGAAATTGCAGCCAGCATCGCGCTGCAGACCATTGGTTCGCTGTTTCAGAAAAATGCCCAGCCGTATATCAAAAAACCGGAACGTTTTTTGGAAGACAGCTTCGTTGCGGCGCACATGGAAATCCATCGCTATCGTGAGGTCCACAAATTGCCGGAGACCCCGCGTACCACCGTTGTCGCTTGCCTGATTCAGCACAACAGCGCGTTCTGGGCCCATTGCGGGGATTCACGGCTCTACTGGATGCGCCAGGGCCAGATTCTGGCGCGGACGCGCGATCACTCACGCATCGAAACCCTGATTGCCCAAGGCAGGGCCGATCCGTCGGAACGCGCCACGCATCCCGATCGCAACAAGTTGTTCAATTGTCTGGGCGCCAACACTATGCCGATGGTAGAACTATCGCGCCGGGTCAGCCTGCAGGTGGGTGACGTCATGTTGCTGTGCTCGGATGGCTTGTGGTCGATGCTGCCTGACCATGTACTAGCACAAAGTTTGCAAAACAATACTATCGTCCGTGCGGTGCCGGAGTTGATCCGCAGTGCGGTCAGCATCGGCGGCAAAACCAGCGATAATGTCACCGCGCTGGCGATGGCGTGGGCGAGCAGCGGCAATATCGACGACCCGTCGACCTCGATAGTCACGCATACCTTGCCAATTGGCAGCTTGACGACCACAATTCAGGCCGCGCAAAGTCCCGCCCCTGAAGCGAGAGAAGTGATTAACGATGCCGATATCGAAAAAGCGATAGACGAAATCCGCTGCGCGATAGAAAAATCAACAACTGTGACGACCAATCTCACAGCCAACCCCCATGTCAAGGAATAACAATGTTGTCTGCTTCAAGTTCATTTGCCCGTCCGAGTGGCCGTTCTGCCGACGCTTTGCGCGCGGTGCGCCTGACCCGCAATTACACCAAGCATGCCGAAGGCTCGGTGCTGATTGAATTTGGCGATACCAAAGTGATTTGTACCGCCAGCCTGTCAGATAAAGTCCCTGGCTTCTTAAAGGGCAAAGGGCAGGGCTGGCTTACCGCCGAATACGGCATGCTGCCACGCTCCACCAACACCCGCATGGATCGTGAAGCCGCACGCGGCAAACAATCCGGCCGCACGCAGGAGATACAACGCCTGATCGGCCGTTCCTTGCGTGCAGCATTTGACCTGGAAGCATTCGGTGAACGGACGTTGCACCTCGATTGCGACGTGATTCAGGCCGATGGCGGTACCCGTACCGCCGCGATTACCGGCGCGATGGTCGCTGCTTACGATGCGTTTTCGACGCTGCAGGACAGTAAGGCGATTGCCGCGATGCCATTGAAACATTTTGTCGCCGCGATTTCAGTTGGCGTGTATCAGGGCTCGCCGGTACTGGATCTGGACTATGTGGAAGATTCCGACTGCGATACCGACATGAATGTGGTGATGACCGATGCGGGTCATTTTGTCGAAGTGCAGGGCACTGCCGAGGGCGTGGCGTTTGATCGGCCGACGCTGAATAGTTTGCTGGATCTGGCGCAGACTGGAATAGGCCAACTGATCGAGTTGCAGCGGCAGACTCTGGGTTTGCCTGTATAAAAGCTTGGTAATGCAGATGCGCGTAGCGTTGTCCGCCGCTAACGCAAAATGGCGGCAGTCAATGGTCCGATTGTGTTTTCACCCTATCCGATGCCTTCGACGGGAGGGTGGCAGCCCTTTCCGATGTCATGCCATTAGCCTGCAAGGGCTACGCTTAACCCTGCGCGCGACATAATTCCCCGGAATTAACCTGCAACTGCAAGCGGTGCTAAAGTACCGCCTTTCCTCCATTCTGTTTTGAGTTACTTATGTTACGCACCCTGGTTTTGGCATCCAATAACGCCGGCAAACTAAAAGAATTCGGTCAAATGCTGGCCCCGGTCGGTTTCGACGTCCATCCGCAAGGCGAATTCAACGTCGCTGAAGCCGACGAGCCGTATCTGACCTTTGTCGAAAACGCGCTGACCAAGGCGCGCCACGCGGCTCGCCTGACGGGAAGGCCCGCGTTGGCCGACGACTCCGGTGTCTGTGTCAATGCCTTGCAAGGCGCGCCCGGTGTATTGTCGGCACGCTATGCCGGCGAACCCAAATCCGATGCGGAAAACAATCGCAAACTGGTTGCGGACCTGGCTGCACATCAAGATAAATCGGCTTACTATTACTGCGTGCTGGTATTCGTCCGTCACGCGGACGATCCGCAGCCAGTCATCGCAGACGGCAGCTGGCATGGCAAAATCATAGCGGAACCGCGTGGTGCCGGTGGCTTTGGTTACGATGCCCATTTTCTGTTGCCCGAGTTGGGCAAAACTGCCGCTGAACTGAGCGCCGCTGAGAAAAATGCCATATCGCATCGCGGGCAGGCGCTACGTGCGCTGGTTGAGAAATTACGATGATTCCTATCAAACTGGTTGGCAGCAAACCGGACAACAAAGCAAAAGTCGCAGCGGCTGAGACGCTGGACGGTGCAGCGCAAGCGGCGCTGGCCTATCTGCAGCCGGGCGCTTTGCATCTGAGCGCCTTGCCGCCGTTGTCGTTGTATGTGCATTTCCCGTGGTGCGTCAAGAAATGCCCTTACTGCGACTTCAATTCACATGAAGCGAAGGGCGGTTTTCCAGAGGACGAATATCTCGATGCATTGCGGGCTGATCTGGAAAACGCTCTGCCGCTCATCTGGGGCCGCAAGGTCTACTCGATCTTCATCGGTGGCGGTACGCCCAGCCTGATGTCGGCAGCCGGACTGGATCGACTGATGTCGGATATCCGCGCGTTGCTGCCGCTCGACGGCGCCGCTGAAATCACGATGGAAGCCAATCCTGGCACCTTCGAAGTCGAAAAATTCAAGTCCTATCGCGCCAGCGGCATCAATCGCCTGTCGATTGGAATTCAGAGTTTCAACGGCCGTCATCTGCAAGCGCTAGGCCGTATCCACGACGACGGCGAGGCCCGCCGCGCTGTCGAGATCGCACAAAAGACATTCGACAACTTCAATCTCGATCTGATGTATGCGCTGCCGGGACAGACGCTGGAAGAAGCACGTCAGGACGTCGCCACCGCCATCGGTTATGCGCCGCCGCACCTGTCGCTGTACCATCTGACGCTGGAACCAAATACCTATTTCGCCAAGTATCCGCCAACGGTGCCGGACGACGATGCCAGCGCCGAGATGCAGGACATGATCGCCGCGCTGACCGGCGCGGCGGGCTATGGCCATTACGAAGTATCGGCGTACGCCCAGCCCGGTCGCCAGGCCCGCCACAATCTGAATTACTGGCAATTCGGCGATTACCTCGGCATCGGCGCGGGCGCGCATTCCAAGATATCTTTCCCGCACCGCGTGATCCGGCAAATGCGTTACAAGCAGCCGAAAGCGTACCTGGAACAGACCCGCCTCGGCAATGTGGTACAGGAAGAAACCGAAATCGAACGCGGTGAGCTCGGTTTTGAATTCATGCTCAACGCGTTGCGTCTGAACGGCGGCTTCGAAGTCAACCTGTTCGCCGAACGCACCGGCATGTCCCTCAACGTGATCGAAAAATCGCTGAACGATGCGGAGGTGAAAGGCTTGTTATATCGCGACCACAAACTGATCAAACCGACTGCGCTGGGAGAGCGCTTTCTGAATGATTTACAGCAAATGTTCTTGCTGGATTGAAGAGGTTAGCGGCGACTGGCAAGCTAAAAACGCAGTAAATTTCGATAATTTGGCATACAGGTATCGTCAATTCAGCATGACTTAGGTATAATTCGCAGCTCTGGAAGTGTGGCCGAGTGGTTGAAGGCACTAGTCTTGAAAACTAGCGACGGTTTATCCCGTTCGTGAGTTCGAATCTCACCGCTTCCGCCAAGTATTGAACGTAAAGCCCTGATTATTCAGGGCTTTTTTGTTTTTTGGTGGACTTATTTCATGCGGGTTACAGGGCAATCGTTTCCGCAACTAACGCATCGTTTCCGCAACTAGCTACAAGCTGATTGGGTATTGCATTCGCCGGATGTAAAAAAAACAGGCGATTGTCACGACCGGGTCAACACGGCCATGACCAGCCACGGGCTTTTCTTCTCCATTGCGGTCATTGATTCCGTGCGCTGCTCCGAAGCGGCCATTGCGCCAAAGGTACCCGAATCTCTTACCTGAACGGCAGCTGTGTATTGGCAACGGCCATTCGGGCTTAGAATGCCAATGGGAACTGTCGGCCAGAACCGGCCGGTAGTGCTTTAGCCTCGAAGCAGCCATTCGCGCTGACGCTCCCGCGAACTTGATCGAGAAGGCGCGCTGCCTGAAGCGGGGGATTGACGTTTTCATCGGATTTGTTATTCGTGTACACATATACAATGCATAGTGCCTGAACCGAGCATGCATGCGGGCCATGGCTTGTCGCCGGCGCACTACCTTCGGACGCCATGGCTGATATTTTTTCAATTTTCTTGTATGTAACAAGTTGGGCGTCCACCTACTTCAGGATGAATCGAGAATGAAATCTCAAACCAAGTCCTCTACAGCTCTGCCTATTCATCACTTTGAGCAGCAGCAAGACTGGACTACCTGGCTAATAGAAAGCCACAACACATCGTCTGGCGTGTGGTTGAAACTTGCAAAAAAGGGAGCCAATACACAGTCAGTTTCATACGACGAAGCCGTTGAAATTGCCCTTTGCTTTGGATGGATAGATGGACAAAAGCAAGCCCACAGCGAGCAATTCTGGCTCCAGAAATTTACTCGACGCTCAGACAAAAGCATTTGGTCCAAGATCAATAAAGAGAAGGCACTTACCCTGATCAAAGCAGGAACCATGAAACCAGCCGGACTCAAAGAAATTGAGCGCGCGAAGATCGACGGGCGCTGGGACGCTGCGTATGACTCGGCCAGCAAGGCAACTGTACCAAGTGATTTTCAGTCCGCGCTAGATAGCAATGCGCGAGCGAAGGACTTCTTTGGAACGCTCGACAGTCGGAATCGATACGCCGTTCTGTTCAGAATACAAACCGCCAAGAAGGCTGAAACGCGCGCCAAGCGAATTTCACAGTTCGTGCAAATGCTGGAACGACACGAAAAGGTACATCCGTGACCAATTCGAGCAGTGCCAGAAAGCCGCCCAACCCATCATTGTTCCGGACCAGGGTGAAAATCCTTACCCCCTGCCCAAGTTGGATCAGCCAACGTCCGCTTTCCGGATAGCTGATTGGCCGCATAGGGTCGTTTCCGGACGAGACGTTGTACAGCGAATGTCTGGTCAAAGCTGAGCTAGTACGGTTGATTATCTAGTTGGTTTTACATTTTCGCCAACACGGCGATAGACCTTTTTAGTGATCTCCTGCTCGGTGTGTCCGAGCTTTCGATTACCCATATCTTTCGGATGCGAGATTAAAACCCAACTGCATATCGGCCAACCGGCGCATGCCCCTCCACATGACCGTGTTCCCAGGCGGCGGGTCGTTAGTGCGCGCGAGATAGCCGCCGAGTTGCGCAATTTTTTCAAGGTAACGCGAAAGAGGAAGAGCCTCGCGGCATCTCTTACTGTCCTTCACCAAGCGGTTGATGAGGTCAATTTCCGTATGAGTCAATGCCAGTTCTGGATCGGCATCCGGGCATGAGCGGTTGAGCATCGTCAGCCAAAAAATGCGCCAACTGATGATGCAGAAGACAGAGACCAGATTGTCCAGTCGGTCCGCAGTGCGCAGTCGTGACTCCTCCGCGTTGCATCCGGATTTCAGAATTTTATGGAAGGTCTCAATCTTCCATCGCATGGCATACCAATCAAGTTTTTCGATCGCCTCGCGTCGGGACGCTACTGGCAAGTCGGTGATCAGCTTCCACTCGATGCGCTTGCGATCCGCTGGCTCCGTGCGTTCGCGCGCGTGTATCACTGTCAAGGAGAGTGCCGGATATCGGCTTTGTTTTCCGATGGGCGGCAACACCCTGATACGGCGATACCGAATTTCCAGCACCGTGTCGATGACGTTCCCCTTTTGGTCTGCAGTCTGGACACGATGCAATCCTTTCAACCGCACGTCGTCCATCTCCTGGGCAATGGTATGGTCGCCATCGCCAGCTAATCGATCGACGCAGGTACGGACAAGGAAGTGCGTTCCAACGACTTGGGCCGTACAAAACAGCTCGTAGATGTCGCTCTCACGGTCGCCAATATGGACGCAACGCTGCGGGTCCCCGAAAAGCGCTGTTGACTGTCTCAAGTTTTCCAACCAACGGTAGCTTTCTTTTTCTTCGATGGGGACTCGCGTGGGGTTGATCGTCTTCTTAAGTGCGTTGCAGCCTTTGAATTTGCTGCGCGTCCAAAATTTAATCGCAGCCAAGCCAAGCGGTACTCCCTCTGTCGTCACGGCCAAGCTCGAATGCATCAGAATGCCGCATTGGGTCAGCGGTTTGTTGCGTCCATCGATCTTGCGAGTGCCGCTCTTCCCGATGAATCCGATGCGTTCTGGCTGCTCGCGCTGATATGAAAACGTCGTCGTATCTTGAAGAATAAGTATCGGGCCTTCCGTACTGGCGAAACGCTCACTTGTTGCCTGAAAATGTCCGCCCAATATGTCCTGTTCGCTGACGTGATCGTTGGCGAAAAACCGATAAGCTGCTTTCGTACTAGCCCAATCCTGACAGGCAAATGGAATGCTCTGACCCATGCTAGTCCAGAACTGTTTGAGCAACAGCCGAAAGCGTTTCTTGAGCCGCTCGTCTCGAAAATTGCAGGCGGCATTCTCTTTGTCCATCCACGTTTGCTCGTCCTCCGAGGACATCGGATGACGAGGTAGGGAATCGCTTGGCGTCCCCCTTTTTTGTCATCTGATCGCGATCAAATTCCTCATGCGGAAAAGTTAACAGAACTTTCGAAAGTAAACAAGAAAATTGTGGGTAATCGAAAGGGCATAGACACCGTCGGGTTTCTGATGATGGCGCACATGGCGTCGCCCGAGAAGATTCTCGAACAGGCGCTCTTGATGGAAAGTTACGGCGCCAACTGCATCTACTGCACGGATTCGGCCGGTTACATGCTGCCGGAAGACGTAAAGTCCCGCATCGGGCTGCTGCGCGACAAACTGAAACCGGACACCGAACTCGGCTTTCACGCACACCACAATCTGGCGATGGGTGTGGCCAACTCGCTGATCGCGGTGGAATACGGCGCCAACCGGATCGATGCGGCAGCGGCCGGGCTGGGTGCCGGGGCCGGCAATACGCCGATGGAAGTCTTGATCGCGGTTTGTGCACGCATGGGGATCGAAACCGGGGTGGATGTGTACAAGATCCAGGACGTGGCCGAAGACCTGGTGGTGCCGATGATGGATTTCCCGATCCGCATCGACCGCGACTCGCTCACGCTGGGTTACGCCGGGGTATATGGCTCGTTCCTGCTGTTTGCCAGGCGGGCCGAGCAGCGGTACGGCGTGCCGGCGCGTGACATCCTAGTCGAAATGGGTCGACGCGGGATGGTCGGCGGTCAGGAAGACATGATCGAAGACACTGCGCTCACCTTGGCCAAGGCGCGAAATCTGGCGCCAGCCGTAGCGACCCCGCGTGCGGTGTGACATTTGGCTAATGGGCGACCCGCGTGCTCCAACGAGCGCGCGGGTCTCTCAACAGATGGACGCGGTATTTGAGAGGCGTACGGCCGTTGGTAATGCGTCGCTTTGTTGGGTTTGGAAGGAGAAATTCGATGGGTTTGAGTGGATTTTTAGATATCCACCCGGAAGCCTGAGACGGCGTTTCCGCAGCGTGTGGTTGTGGGTGATGGGAAATACCCCTGCCAGGTCGTCATTTTCAGCAACAGCCCCCGTGCATGGGATTGTGTGATTTCAGCGGATTATATTTCCGTCCGATACCGTCTAGTTTCGTTTTGGCGGAAGCGATATTCTGGCGCCACAGGTTAAGACAATAAGCGCCAGATCCATGCATCAACGGCGCATTTTAGGCGATCTGGTTGCCACTCCTCATTTGTGGGGCAAGCAATCATTCACACAAGTGAGTGTCCGTCATATTAGCGGCAACAAATCGCACGAACGATGTTAGTGAGAGCGAAGGAAAATGGAGCGATCCATGACACATTTTCTCCAGCATATACGTTGGAAACGGCCACGAGTCCATACCGATGCGGCACAAGCGTCGTGGAATCCGGCGGCGGACCCGGTGCCATCGCCAGGCACCCATCTCGTCACGCCCCGCCATGGCTACAATCACCATGGCATTTACCTGGGTGATGGGAAGGTGATGCACTACGCCGGACTTTGCGGGTCTCTGCACAGCGCTCCGGTGGAGGAAGTTAGCATCGCACGTTTCGCTGCAGGCCATGTAATCTGGATCAAGCCAACTCCGTTCCCGAAATATGCCGGCCAGGAAACGGTTCAGCGGGCGCGCTCCCGATTGGGCGAAAATCATTACCGGCTCCTGACCAACAACTGCGAGCACTTTTGTACATGGTGTGTCTACGGGAAAAGTTACAGTGAACAGGTTGAAGAGTGTCTGGCATACCCACTTGTGGCTCTGCATGTAACGATAAGTTTGATCAAGGCATTGCTCAAAGCAGGGTCGGAAGCCCTATATTCCTGCGTTCGCGCTAGCCACTGCCCGTTCCCGATTATTGGCTCCTAGAGCCCGCCACCGTCCGGCTTTTGATTTTCCAGAACGGCTTTACTTGCGCGCTCTGGGAGAGCTTTCGACTTTCTCAGGCGATAGGGGTTGCTGATATACGCCTGTTCCAATGACTGCTCGGCTGGCAAAGGACTGCCGCAGAAAGTCTATCAGGAGGCGCACTCGGGTAGGTAGGCGGTCACGGCTTGGGAAGAGTGCAGAGATGGGCCGCTCGTAGGCTTCTTGCCAGGCAGGCAGCAAGTGCACGAGCTCACCGCGCCGCAAGTCGTCCTCGACTGCATAGTCCGGCAGTAGTCCGACGCCTGCGCCACACCGAATGAATTCACGCGCGGCGATTCCCGAATGGGTCTTCAGCGCCGCATGTAACGTCAGGCTCAATCGCTGTGCGCTTGACTTGTGCTGGAGATTGAGCTTCTCCGGATGCGGGAGTTGTGTGATGCTGATCCACGGAAGCTTGAGCAGATCGTCGGGTTCACGGATTTTAGCGTGTGCTTTGGTGAACTCTTGGGACGCACACACCAGCATGCGGCAGGTGCCGAGCTCGGTGGAGAACAAGCCGGTGTCGGGGAGCCGCCCCACGCGCAACGCCAGGTCGAAACGCTCTTCGATAATGTTGGACACGGAGTCCTCGAGCACAAGGTCAAACGACACGTCCGGATGAACTGTGCCGAATGCGGTTAACTGGCGAATCAGGAAGTTCACCCCCAGGTTGTAGGACGACGTAAGTCGGATCAAGCCGCTCGCGCCCTTGCGCTGTGACTCGACAGTAGCGAACGCGCCTTCCCCGGCAGCCACCATTTGCCGGCAGCCATCGTAGAACACCCTTCCTTCCTGAGTCAGTGCCAACGCACGCGTGCTGCGGTTGATGAGTTGCGTGCCGAGCCGGCTTTCAAGTGCGGCCACATGGGCGCTGACAACCGATTTACCGAGGCCCAGTGTCCTTGCTGCGCCGGAAAACGAACCGCTTTCCACTACCTGCACGAAAACCGCCATCCGATAGAGTTCCTTGATCATGAAACGTCCCCCCCTGTGAATCTGATTGTCCGATTTTAGCGGATTATATTTCCGTCCGATACCGTCTAGTGTTGTTTTGGCGGAAGCGATATTCTTGCTTCAAAGGTTAAGACAACAAGCGCCGGATACCTGTATCAACGGCACATATTAGGAGACGAGAAATGAGTGGACCTCTTGCAGGAATCCGCATTATAGACATGACGACGATGCTGTCGGGGCCATGGGCGGCAATGATATTGGCGGACCAGGGTGCTGACGTGATCAAGGTCGAAATCCCGAACAGCGGGGACCATGTGCGTTCTCTTGGCAACCAGCGCGCGGGCATGTCGGCCATGTTTCTGAACATCAACCGCAACAAACGCTCGATCAGCGTAGACATCAAGACGCAACAAGGCCGCGACATTGTCCGAGACCTGGCCAAAACCGCCGATGTCGTGATGCAGAATTTCCGTCCGGGCGTTGTCGATCGGCTTGGGGTGGGTGAGGCGGATATCCGCGCGGTAGCGCCGAACGTTATCTATACATCGATTAGCGGGTTTGGCGACGTCGGTCCCTGGGTCGGCAAACCGGTGTATGACCCGATCATCCAGGCCATTTCCGGACTTACTACCGTTCAGGCCGGATCCGATCTGGAGCGTCCGCGGCTCATTAGAACCGTTCTCCCCGACAAGCTGGCGGCTGTTACGGTCGCCCAGTCAATCTCCGCAGCGTTGGTGTCGAGACTGAAAACAGGCAAAGGTCAGCATGTACGCGTGTCGATGCTGGACTCGGTACTCTACTTCCTTTGGGCGTCCGACATGGGCGCGCACACATACCCCGATAAGGTCGTCAGTAATCAGGACGCGGCGAGTTTCATTGACCTGATCTACGAGACCAAGAATGGCTACATGACCGTCGCCGTGATGAGTAACAAAGAGTGGGTCGGTTTGACGAAGGCGCTGGACAAGCCTGAATGGCTCAACGACGAACGGTTCGCGACGCCGGGCGCGCGTGACAAACACGTCAACGAGCGGTTGATACTGACACAAGAGGTCCTGTGCCTGCGCACCACCGAAGAGTGGATGACACGCTTCGAGGCGCACGATGTGCCGTGTGCACCGGCGCTGAAACGACACGAGGTATTGACGCATCCGCAAGTGCTTGCGGCGGGCAGCATCGTTGAGAGCAATCATCACGCGGCCGGCCGACTGCGGCAGGCGCGGTCACCTGCGCAGTTTGACGCTACACCGACCTCAATCCGGTGCGGAGCTCCGCTGCTTGGGGAGCACAATGATGAGGTATTGAAGGAACTCGGTTATTCAGACGACGCGCTCGATCTGCTGCGCGCTCAAAAGATAATCGGAAGTGAGACAGTTCGCGATATTGCATAGATTTTAATAAAGGAGAAATTTGATGAAAAACATTCTGGTGGTCGGTGCTGACCGCGGTATCGCCAACGCGATTTGCCTGCAACTTCACGCACGGGGCGATCACGTCATCGCAGCATGCCTCGGGTCGGCTGAGGGCTTTACCGAAGGCGGGATCGATACGATCGGCAACATTGACGTTACTTCCGGGGCAGCAGTCGCCAAACTCGCCGACGCGCTGAAAAGTCGCAAGGTTGCGCTTGATTGGGTGTTGCATGTCGCCGGGGTTCTCGGACTCGACCAGCTCGGCCAGATTGACTATGACGATATGCGTCGACAATTTGAAATCAACACTTTGGGGCCGCTGCGCGTCGCTGAGGCGTGTGTACCCTTCCTGCGCGCGGGTTCCAAGCTGGGCATCGTGACGAGTCGCGTTGGTTCGCTCGCCGACAACGGTTCGGGTGAGATGTACGCCTATCGCGTGTCTAAGGCCGGGGCCAATATGGTTGCGCTGAACTTGCATTACGACCTTAGCAAACGCGGCATTGCGGTGGTGGCATTGCACCCGGGTATGGTCGCCACGGATCTGACCAAGGACTATCCCGGCACGTACAACTATGTTCAACCGGAAGACGCTGCGCGCGGGTTGATTGCGCGTATGGATGAACTGGAACTGAGCAGTTCGGGCCAGTTCCGTCATGCCAACGGCGAGAGGCTTGCCTGGTAAGGCACCCGCAGTAGTTTTGACATAAAAAATCGATAAAGATGGAGACAAACATCATGATTACGCTATATCAATTCCTTCCGGGGTGGACTGTTCCCTGCATCAGTCCTTACGTCACAAAAGTGGCCTACTATCTCAAAATGGCCGGTCTGGATTTCGACATGAAGGTGCAGGATTTGACCCGGCTGGACGCAGACACGCCAGCCGGCAAGCTACCCTGTATCGTCGATACAGACGGCACGACCGTCAACGATTCGACCCATATCATCGAATATCTGCGGAGTAAGTACGGCGTTGCGCTGGACGATGGCGTAACGCCGCTCGAGCAGGCACAGATGATGGCGTTTAACCGGATGATCGACGAGCACACCTACTGGGTGTCGGTCATCCAGCCGCGCTGGCGCGAGTCGGCGAACTGGGAGAGGTACGTTACTGTCATGACTGGCGGTGGCGCGGTGGCTCCGGAGGTACGCGCGTTTCTTGATGACTTCCGCTTTCGTATCCTCAACGAGTTCATGACCGGAGGCTGGGGACGCATGTCCGCTGACGTCATCTACCGACGTGCGCGCGCCGATATGGACACGCTCTCCGATTTTCTCGGCGACAAGCCGTTCTTCATGGGGAACCAGCCCCGCTGGATCGATGCGCCTGTCATGTCGATCCTGCGGCATGTCATCGACGCACCGTTCGAATTCGACACCAGGGACTACGCTGCGTCGAAGAAGAACCTTGTGGCGTACATGGCGCGCATGAAGGATCGTTTCGGCATCTGAGCCGGTTTTGCGGCCAAACCAACATGGAGGCGTCTCGATGATTGATCTTTATTACTACACCTCGCCCAACGCCCGCAAAGCGCTGATGATGCTCGAAGAGGTGCAGCTCCCTTACCAGATTCAGTGGGTGGATATCAGCGCGGGTGACCAGCATAGTGATGCCTATGCGCGCATCAGCCCAAACCGAAAGATTCCTGCGCTGATCGACCACGACGGTCCGGGCGGGCGGCCGCTGGCCTTGTTTGAGTCCGGCGCGATTCTGCTCTATCTGGCAGAAAAGACCGGTCGGTTGATTCCGAGCGACGCGGCAAGACGCTGGAACGTGATCAAGTGGCTGTTCTGGCAAACATCCAGCCAGGGACCGTTGCTCGGACAGGCCGCCCATTTCGTGAGCCACGCGTCCAATCGCGGCATCAATGCGCAATACGCAACCGAGCGTTACAGCGGCGAAGCCAAGCGCCTCTATGCTGTCCTTGAATCGCAACTGAGCGATCGCGAGTACATCGATGGCGAATTTTCAATCGCGGACATCGCTGCGTTTCCCTGGGTGCGTGTCGCCAAAGGACAAGGTATCAACCTGGACGACTTCCCAAACGTGCAGCGCTGGTGCGACGCCATTGCCATGCGCCCGTCCGCACGCAAAAAACTGGCGCGGGACGAAGCAACCAAGCAGGCTGCGAAGACCGGCTACTACACCGACGATACGTGGGCGCTCCTTTTCGGCGGTCATGGCGGTAGCCGGCCACCCGCTGCCCAATGAAATGATCTACGCATACCTATAGGACGAAACATCATGAACCAGCCAGCTACCCTCCACCTGCAGATGACGATTGACGGCAAGCAAGTCGACAGTCCGCGTCGCCTTGACGTCATCGATCCTGCCACCAACGCGTCATTTACGACCGTACCTGATTGCACGCGTGCACAACTCGAAGAAGCAATCGCCGCAGCGCAACGTGCGTTTACCTCCTGGAGCGCAACGCCGGGCGACCAACGACGGGCCTTGGTGACCGCCTTTATCGAACACGTTGTCAAGCATGCCGACGAACTCGCAGATCTGATCACCCGCGAGCAGGGGAAACCCTTAGCCAAGTCGCGCAGTGAAATCAATTCGGCGGTGTTCTTTTCCCGTGGTTATGCGGCGGTGGACATGCAGCACGAGGTCTTGCGCGACACGCCGGAACAGCACGTCGAAGTGCGGCGCCGGCCACTGGGCGTGGTTGGCGCGATTACCGCGTGGAACTACCCCGTGCTGCTGGCGATGTGGAAGATCGTCCCCGCGGTATTGACCGGCAACACTGTGGTGCTTAAACCATCGCCTTATACGCCAGTCGGCACTTTGAAACTTGGCATGCTGGCGCAAGACATTTTTCCTCCCGGCGTGGTCAACGTGGTGTCGGGCGGCAACGAACTGGGTGCCTGGATGACGGAGCATCCTGCTATCCGCAAGATTTCGTTTACCGGATCCGGACCAACCGGTAAACGGATCATGGCCAGTGCAGCGAGCAATCTCAAGCGCTTGACGCTGGAGCTTGGTGGAAACGATGCCGGTATCGTGCTAGATGACGTTGATCCTTTGAAGATCGCGGCGGACTTGTTCTGGGCGAAATTCTCTAACTGCGGTCAGGTGTGCGCGGCGCTGAAACGCATGTACGTGCACCGCAGTGTCTATCAGGCGGTGTGCGACGCGTTGGTCAAGTTCGCCGCCACGGTCAAAGTCGGACCAGGCACGCAAGATGGCGTGGACATTGGTCCCATCCAGAACAAAGCGCAATACGATCTGGTCCGGGCAATGGTCGACGAGGCAATCACCGCAGGTGCGAAGGTCTTGTATCAGGGCCCGGTGCCATCCGGTCCGGGGCTGTTTCTGCCCATCGTCATCCTGACTGACGTTACACCAGAGATGCGCGTGGTCCGGGAAGAGGTCTTCGGCCCTGTGCTCAGCATCACGCCGTTCGATGATGAAGAGGATGCGCTGCGCCTTGCCAATGATGGCGAGTATGGACTGGGCGGTTCGGTCTGGGGTGCAGATGTAGAGCGGGCGGCGGACCTTGCTGCCCGTCTGGATGCGGGAGGCGCCTGGGTTAACCAGCACCCGGCGATGGGACTTGACATTCCCTTTGGCGGGATCAAGGGCTCGGGGATCGGTGTCGAAATCGGTCGTCTCGGACTTGAGGAATATACCTCGATACAGGTGTTGAACGTAAAGCGCTCCTAATGACCGCTAAGCGTCAAGTGTGAATGTTGTTACTAAAGGGCACCTCTAAAAACCGTAGCGAACGGGCCAAGGTCGGATTGAGAAGCGCAGCCGTACGAGAGTACGGTGAGCATCGCAAATTCGAGATTGGTTCGTGCAGTAGGTTTTTAGAGGTTGCCTAAAACGAGGAGACAAAAATGGCTTTGCTAGAACGTGACGATTGGTACGACATTGCGCGAGATGTCGATTGGACGCTTTCCTATGTTGACCAAAAGGAGGCTTTTCCCGATGCGTGGACCGGTGTTGGTTCGGTGCCCGCAGAGGCTTGGAACGAATGGGACGAACCGTATCGGGTAACTTACCGCGACTATGTTCGCGTCCAGCGGGAAAAGGAGTCGGGTGCGCATGCGGTGCGGGAGGCGCTCAAGCGCGCAAACATCTACGAAAAACTCGATCCCGGTCACACCGCATCGTCGCAGTTACACATGGGAACCACCTGCATGGTCGAGCAGATGGCGGTAACGATGCAGAGCCGTTTTTGTCGCTTCGCCCCCACCCCGCGTTGGCGCAATCTGGGTGTGTACGGCATGCTCGACGAGGTTCGCCACGCGCAGCTCGATCTCGCCTTTTCGCACGACTTGCTCAAGCACGATGAACGTTTCGACTGGTGCAACAAGGCGTTCCACACCAACGAGTGGGGTGTGCTGGCGGTAAAGAATTTCTTCGACGACTGGATGCTGAACGCGAACTGCGTCGAGGCGGCAATGGCGACCAGCCTGGTTGTCGAACACGGTTTCACGAACATCCAGTTCGTTGCGCTGGCCGCTGACGCGATGGAGGCGGGCGACGTCGATTTTTCCAATCTGTTGTCGAGCATTCAGACCGACGAAGCACGCCATGCGCAATTAGGATTCCCGACGCTTGAGGTACTGATGAAGCACGATCCAAAGCGTGCGCAGTATGTCTTCGACGTCTCCTTCTGGCGCTCGTTCCGGCTGTTCCAGACCTTGACCGGCACGGCGATGGACTATTACACGCCGGTGTCCCAGCGCAAGATGTCCTTTAAGGAGTTCATGCTCGAATGGGTCGTGCACCATCACGAACGCACGATGAAGGATTACGGGTTGCAGAAGCCGTGGTACTGGGAGACTTTCCTGCAATGCCTTGATCACGGACATCACGCAATGCATATAGGCACCTGGTTCTGGCGGCCGACGCTGTTCTGGAAGCCGAATGCCGGGGTCTCGAAAGCAGAGCGCAAATGGCTCAATGAAAAGTACCCCAGCTGGGAGGATAGCTGGGGCGGCTTGTGGGACGAGGTCATTGCCAATGTCAACCGCGGCGACATGGCGAAGACCTTTCCCGAGACATTGCCCGCCCTGTGCAACATCACGCAGTTGCCGCTCGGCTCCGCTTGGGATCGGCACCACCTGAAGATGTACACGAGCGAATACAAGGGGCGCCTCTATAACTTCGACTCAGACGTGTCGAAATGGATCTTTGACAGCGAGCCGGAACGCTATGCGGGTCACACCAACGTGATCGATCGTTTCCTCCTCGGAGAAATTCAACCGATGAATCTTGCCGGGGGCCTGGAATGGATGGGCATCACGCCTGGCGTCATGGGTGACGATGCTTACGCCTACAGTTGGGCGCAGGAATACATGTCACCGAACCACAAAGTGGCCTGAAGTGCGGCTAAAAAAAGGAGATGAATGATGGCGCTATTCCCGATATACGGCCTATTTAGAGGTGACTTCGTGCCGCATCTGGTGGCTGTCGATACCGACGACCTGATGCAACAGGTAGCGGAAAAAATTGCAGTCCACACCGTTGGGCGACGCGTGCCGGATCGCCCCGGCGACAAAGGTTACCGCATTCAGATCGGCGAGCAACTGGTATCTGCCAACAAACCGTTATCCCAGGTAATTGCCGAGACAGGGCTCAAGCCGCTCGAATGGGTCACGGTCCAGTGGCTGGCCTAAAGGAGAAGATGATGCCGGAAATTGACAATCGTACTTTCGTTGAAGTGTGCGCGGCGGAAGATCTGTGGATAGGGGAGATGGAGTGTTTCGACGTAGGCGCGAATGAAGTCGTCGTGGTCAACGTCGATGGACAACTGCATGCGTTCGAAGGTATCTGCCCCCATCAGAGTGTGGCGTTGGTTGAGGGCGACCTGACCGGCAACGTGCTGACCTGCCGTGCACACCAATGGAGTTTCGATGCTTGCAGCGGCAAGAGTATCAATCCGGCTGGCGAATGCTTGCGCCGGTTTCCGCTGCGGATCGTCGATGGCAAGGTGTGGATTGCCGACATCGCTGACGGCGAATGAAGTTTCAATTGAGGAGAACCAGATGTCAACAACGCGCGTTTTCATGACTGATGTTGTCCATTACGACTCGGTCGGTCCCATTATGCGGAGCGGGGATATTGCCGAGGCAGTGATCGACGCAGTCGAACAGGACAACCCCGGTCGTGATGTATTCGTCACCGATCGCGGTGACTACATGCACATCCATACGCTCATGGACTGTCGGTTGACCCGCGCCAGTCTCGAACTCTGCCTCGGCCGCAATTTCGATCTTGCCATGCTGGAAATTGAAATGCCATCGTTTGCCGGTCGTATGCAGACGAGCGACCGCGAATACCGGTGGTTCTTCAAATCCTGAGCATGGTCATAACGTACTACAAATAAAATAATGATTGGAGACAAACCATGACGAACCCAGCCGCGCCCGCCGTACTTCGCACGCGCAAATCGAAAACGTGGTCGAGCTTTGGCAATCTCGGACGCAAACCGAGCGACTACGAGGTAGTCACTCACAACATGAATCACACCGTCGGAGCAGTGCCTCTTGAAATGGGGCCGCAGGTGCACGGAAATCAGTGGCTGCTGCGACACCGCGACAGCGTTGCACTGCGCCTTGATGCGTTGGACGCCTTTCGCGATCCTGACCAAATGACCTATCGGAAATACACGCAGGCGATGGATCAGCAGGAGACCTATATCGACGGCCTGCTGCAGCAATATAGCGATGTGGTCGAGAGCGACCGGACGCTGAGCCCGGACTGCGTAGCATTCCTCGCATCGGCGTTGAGCCCGGCACGCTATCTCGGGCACGGCCTGCAAATGATTTCGGCGTATCTCCAGCAGCTTGCGCGCTCCAGCTATGTCGCCAACTGTGCAGCGTTCCAGACCGCCGATCAGCTACGTCGTGTGCAGCGCGTAGCGTATCGTACGCGGCAGCTCGCTAATGCGCATCCAGAGGACGGCTTCGGCGCGCGGGAGCGTACGACGTGGCAGGACGATGGCGACTGGCAACCTTTGCGCAAGGCAGTAGAGACGCTCATGGTGACGTACGATTGGGACGAGGCTTTTGTCGCCTTGAATCTCGTCGTCAAACCGCTGGTCGATGAACTGTTCTTGAGAGTCTTTGCGGCCATATCGCGCGAACACGGCGATGAACTCGACGCGCTGATTGCAGAAAATCTGTTTCTGGACGCCCAGCGCAGCCGCCGCTGGACCGTCGATGCCTGTCAGGCAATCATCAAAGCTGACGTTGCCAACGCGGAGGTGCTGCGCATGCACTTTTCAAAGTGGCGTCCTTGCGGCCTAGAGATAATCCACGCCGCGAGCCGTCTGCTGGCACGCCATGCTCCTGTTTCGAAGGTAACGGATGTTGAACATCGGGTTACCGCCGAATGGACCGCATTCTTGTCGGATGCCGGGCTGGAGCTGCACGGCTGACCTATCGCCCGGAGTAACTATGGAACATACAAACACGGTGTTTGAGGCCGCGCTGGCCTCTGTTCGCCTGGAATCTGACGGCGTGCGCTTTGGCTGCGCACCTGGCCAGACCATACTTTCAGCCGCGCTGGCTGCTGGGATTGACTTGCCGTATGAATGCGCGAGCGGTAGTTGCGGTAGTTGCCGGGCGCGTCTTGTGGATGGCAAAGTCATCTCGCTCTGGCCGGACGCCACGGGCCTGAGCGAGCGTGACCGGCGCAAGGGTGACCGCATTCTTTGCTGCCAAAGTATCGTCAGTGGGGATTGCGTAATTCAGATAAAGCCAGGTGGTGAGTCTTTGCCGACACGGCCACGCAAGCAGTTGGGACGGGTGCACAGCATACGCATGCTGAACCACGATGTGGCGCATCTGGTGCTTGAAATGGAACATGCGGTGGACTTCCGTCCGGGTCAGTTCATGCTTTTCGATCTGGGTGGCGGCGTCTTTCGGCGCGCGTATTCGATGGCTAACCTGCCAACCGATGATGGGCGTCTCGCATTCATCATAAAACGCAAGCCGACAGGCGCGGCCAGTACGTATCTGTTTGAAACAGTCTCCGCGGGACAGGTGCTGGGCGTCGATGGCCCCTATGGTCGTGCCTGGTTACGCGATGACGGCGAAGGCGACATCGTACTGCTCGCGGGGGGATCTGGGCTTGCACCAGTATGGTCAATCGGACAGGCAGCCTTGCAGCGCTGGCCCGATCGCCGCACACATCTGTACTTTGGTGTCAATAGCGCCAAGGACCTGTTCTGGCTGGATGAGATCGAAGAGGCACGCCGCACCTTTCCGAATCTGAACGTGAATCTGGTCCTGATGCGCGCGTCGGATGCCGATCCGGCCAGTGCCCGCATCGGCATGCTGGGTGCGGTGATGGCCCAGGATATCGGCGCCGTTCTGACGGGCGATCTCTACATGGCGGGGCCACCCGGACTCATCGATAGCGTATTGCGTGACTTTGTTGGCACGGGGAGAGCCCGTGCCGAGCGGGTGTTTTTTGATCGCTTCGGTTGACGCTTGCAAGCTTGGTATCCAAACGCTACTTGTCGTACTTAATAGGAGACAGATATGAATCATATAAAAAAAATCACAGTTGTTGTCGCGGCGCTGCTAACCGCCGCATCGGGCGGGGCGATCGCCCAAACGATTTCTCAAACACTGCCAAGTCCGTGGTGGGCCCACGTCGGTCCGGTCGGGGTCTTGTTCAACACGGGGGCGGAGGTAAAAATCGGCGGTCAAACCGTTCCCGGCGGGAGCGTCCAGACCAGTAATAATACGACGCTAGGCGTTGAGGTCGGCTACGACCTGACGCCCAATCTTGCTGCGCGATTTACCATGGGTGTGCCGCCGACGACCACGGTAACCGGCACCGGCACGCTGGCCGCTGCCGGCACGCTCGGAAAGCTGACATACGCTCCGGCGGTACTTTCGGCGACATGGGCTTTCGACGGGTTGGGCCGGTTTCGGCCCTACGTTGGCGCCGGTATCAATTACACGATGGTACTCTCCCGAAAAGATGGCGCGTTGACCTCGTTTAACGTGAAGAGTGCGTTTGGTTCGGTGCTGCAAACGGGTTTCGATGTAGCGATCAACGAACGCTGGGGCGTGTTCATAGACGTCAAGAAGATATTTCTCAAGACCTCTGCCAGCGGGATGATCGGAGCGACTCCCGCAACCGCCTCAGTACGCCTTAACCCGGTGCTGATTCAGGCCGGCGTTGTATACCGGTTTTAAGCAATGACCACGAATCACTACGATCTCATCGCCATCGGCGGTGGCAGCGGCGGTTTGGCGGTCGCACAGCGTGCCGCCGAATATGGCGCGCGCGCTGCGCTCATCGAGCCGGGGCCACTGGGCGGTACTTGCGTCAATGTCGGATGCGTTCCCAAAAAGGTGTTGTGGCACGCCGCGCACCTCGTCGAAGGTGCGCGGGATGCGACTGGCTATGGCATCGAACTTCCGTCGGCTCGCGTCGATTGGGCTGAAATGCGGCGGCGACGCGATGCCTATATCACGCGGCTGAACGGTATCTACGCACGCAATATTGACCGGAAAGGCGTCGCCCACATCGAAGGCTACGCGGTTTTCGAGGATGCACGCACGGTGCGCGTGGGTGACCGCCTTTACACGGCGGATCAGATCGTCGTTGCGACAGGTGGGCAGCCCACGCGGCCGCCAATCCCGGGTCAGCATCTTGGTCTGACCTCCGACGATTTCTTCGCACTGGATGTCAGGCCGGAGCGGGTGGCGGTCATCGGCAGCGGTTACGTGGCGGTTGAGCTGGCTGGCGTATTGCGTGCGTTTGGATCGCGTGTCGATCAATTGCTGCGACGCGACGCGGTGCTGCGCGATTTCGACCCGATGATTCAGACCGCGCTGATGCGCGAAATGACGTCATCCGGTGTCTGTTTTCATACAGGGGTCGTTCCCAAGAGCCTGGAACGCTGCAGCAACGGGATAACGCTGATGGCTGACGACGGCCGCTGTTTTGGACCGTACGACGCCGTGTTCTGGACCATCGGACGTGAACCTGCCACCGCCGGATTGCAGCTGGAGCGCGCCGGACTAGTCACCGATGCAGAGGGGTTCCTGCGCACCGATGGCTATCAGCGCACTGCAGTGGCAACGATACATGCCATCGGCGACGTTACCGGTCGCCAGGCACTCACGCCGGTGGCAATTGCCGCTGGGCGGCGCTTGGCCGACCGTCTCTTCGGCGCCCAGCCAGAGAGGCATTTGAACTATGAGAATATCCCTACGGTCGTTTTTTCGCATCCGCCAATCGGCACAGTTGGCCTCACGGAAGCGCAGGCACGTGCGCAACACCCGATTATCGAGGTAAAGACAACGACGTTTGTCCCGATCTATTACGCGTTGACCGAACGGCGCGTCCATAGTGAAATGAAGCTTGTTCTCGCCGGTGAGGATCAGCGCGTAGTCGGCTGCCACATTATTGGCGACGGCGCGGATGAGATGCTGCAAGGTTTTGCCGTGGCGATTCGCATGGGGGCGACACTGAAGGATTTTCAGGATACCGTGGCTATCCATCCGACTAATGCCGAAGAACTGGTGACTATCCGCTAGACAGAATGTATTGACCTGCCGCACCTCAAGCGACGTGGATTAAGCTTGGGGTTTTTCAACCTTAGGCTCAGAGCCAAAATTGAGGGGGCAGGCCATGAAAGAGTTTAGCAAATATGTTGGTTTGGATGTGCCCGAGGAATTGGTCGCGCAATTGCAGCAAGACATAGCGGCGTCCGCGCTCTATTTTTTACTCAGCGCCATGACATGCCATCACCTGTGAAAAACCACCGTCCACATAGGTGATCTCGCTGGTAATGCCGGCTGCGAGGTCTGACAGCAGGAATGCTGCAGTATTGCCGACCTCTTCAATGGTCACATTGCGGCGCAGCGGTGCGTTGGCGGCGGCCAGGCCGAGCAACTTGCCGAAATCCTTGATGCCGCTGGCCGCGAGGGTTTTGATCGGACCGGCCGAAATGCCGTTGACGCGAATACCTTTGGGGCCGAGCGACTCCGCCAGATAAAGAATGCTCGCTTCAAGCGAGGCCTTGGCCAGTCCCATCGTATTGTAGTGAGGGGCGGCGCGGATAGAACCCATATAGGTCAGTGTCAGCAGCGCGGAATTCGGGCGCAGCATCGGCAATGCGGCTTTCGCCATCGCTGGGAAGCTGTATGCCGATATATCGTGCGCGATCTTGAATCCTTCGCGTGACAATCCTTCCAGAAAATCCCCGTTAATTGCGTCGCGTGGCGCAAATCCAATCGCATGCACCAGACCATCAAGGTGATCCCAGGATTTGCCGAGGTCAGTGAATAGCGCATTGATTTGGTCGTCGCTGCCGACATCGCAATCAAAAATCAGGTCGCTGCCGAATTCCTTGGCGAAATCGGCAATGCGCTCCCTGAAGCGCGCGCCGACATAGGTGAAGGCCAACTCGGCGCCTTCTCGCTTGCAGGCTTGTGCAATGCCATAGGCTATGGAACGATTGGACAACAAGCCTGTGACCAGGATTTTTTTGCCTTGCAAAAATGCCATGAATGCTCCAAATATACGCGCTACTGAAATGGCTGTTAGCCGCCGCAACCACCGCAGCAGCCGCTGCGCTTGTCAGCGGCGGGCGGCGTTGTCTCGACGCGGTAGCCTGCATGCAGGAGTGCCTCATGCAGCTGTTGGGGCGACGTCAGGCGTTCATCGAACTGTACCTTTGCCCGATTGGCCGCCAATGATACTTGTATGTCACGGACCCCCTCGACCGCTTCCAGTGCGCGCGTTATATTGTCGGCACAACCCTCACCGTTGATCCCTTGCACCTTCATTACTTCGGTTTGCATATCATCCTTGTGGTTGAGTAAATAGTTTGCGACGGCGCTCGCCGCAGTGGAGCAAGCGTGCCGGACAGCGCACAATCGCGGCTATTGGCATCGCTCTGTTTTTTCGATCACGTGTTGTTAGCGTAAGCTACGACGTGTCGTCAGTCTAGCGACGAGTGGCTATTTCAAAGAATAATCCGGTGAAGCTTGATCCACATCAAGTCGCCGGGTGCAGCACATGTAGAAAGTGTTTTTTAAAAGTAGTATGTGCTATATATCTTTTAAATATCGAGAAAGCGATGAGCCTGCTAACTGTCGAAGAACCCGAAGCGTCTGAGCATCACGCCTTTACCGGTCATCCGCTGTGGCGTCTCGGATTTCGTCCGTTTTACCTGCTGGCCGCAGGGTTCGCCGCGCTCAGCGTGCCGTTATGGATCGCGCAATACTTCGGTTGGATATCCGGATGGCCGCGGGTCGGACTGAGCTGGCATATGCATGAAATGGTGTTCGGCATGGCCGTTGCCGTCGTGGTCGGTTTCCTGCTTACCGCAGTACGCGCCTGGACCGGTCTATGGACGCCAAGGAAAGCGCATCTGGCGGCGTTGGCGGCGCTGTGGCTCGCCGGCCGCGTCGCCATGCTGACCGCGCCGCCGGCGCTGGCAGCAGTAATCGACTTGCTATTCTTGCCGTTTGCTGCGTGGCCTTTGTATCGCGTGCTGCAACAGGCAGGCAATAAGCGCAACCTGTTTCTGGTTGGACTGCTTGGGCTGCTGACAATCGCGAATGCTCTGTTCCATGGCGCTGTCCTGGGCTGGATCAAGCTGTCGCCGATCTTGCCGATACAGGCCGCGATCCTGATTATCGTTGTGATCGAATCGGTCATCGGCGCGCGCGTCATTCCGATGTTTACCAGTAACGGGGCACCCGGCACCAAGCCTATCGTGCACCCCAAACGCGACCGGATAACGTTGGCCTTGATGGCGAGTGCCAGCCTGGCGTGGATCTTCGGGTTGCCGGCACCGGCTGTCGCCGCTTTAGCGACTGCAGCGGCATGTGCGACATTGCTGCGCCTGATGGGCTGGAAGCCGCAGCGCACATTCCGTGTGCCTTTGCTGTGGATTTTGCATTTGTCTTATGGCTGGATACCGATCGGCTTTTTCCTGCTTGCGTTGGCTGCGCTGAAGCTGGTATCGGCCAGTGCCGCATTCCATGCGTTGACCGTCGGTTCGATGGCGGGGCTGATTCTTGGCATGATGACGCGCACCGCGCTAGGCCACACCGGACGGCCGCTGAAAGCGGGACACGCTGAGTTGGCGATGTATGGTTTGATTCAAGTGGGCGCCGTTGCGCGCGTGGCGGCCGCGCTCGATACGGTCGGGATGCGCGACGCCGGGTTGATTGTGGCCACTGTATGTTGGTCGCTTGCATTTCTGCTGTATGTGATCGTGTATGGGCCTTATTTGTTTCGGCCACGACTCGATGGGCGCGAGGGGTAGGCTCTTAAGAGACAGCGATTTGCGCCATTCAGTTCGGTCGTCGTTAATTGAAACGGTTACTGCTCCGTGGATACTAGCCGGGGGTGGCCCGACCAGCATCCACGGAGTAGTCACCGTTTCAAATAACGACGACCGAAATGCTCTTAAGGCACACAAGACAAGCTACTGATCTTTAACGACTCTTTTACGCAATATCAGATACAGGCAATTTATGTCTCTTCGGCCCGATTTGCGGCGTCCAGCCGATTACTTCGCTGGGATGCAATCGTAGGGCGCAATAGCGTAGCGTATTGCGCCGGCTGCGGCGGTTGGTCACGTTCGGCGCAATGTTATTGCGCCCTACATTGCATCTCACCTTACGTAGCCACCAGAGGTAACGCTGCACACCGTTTGACGCGCAGGTAAACCCGCATGGCATTCAACAGATTGATCTCCAGCCAGCCCGCCGATACACACAGTGCGAGCGCGGCCGGGCGTGCCAGCGTCATGGGCCAAATTGTGGCTGCAACCAGTAGCAGCAACGCGGCGAGGTGAGCCCAGAATTGTTTTACGGCGACGCTGTCAGGCAGGATCTGCTTAATGTTTGGCACGGTCTTGCAACCTGCCGCCATCTTGCTTTGCAAGTGGTACCACAGTAAAAAGGGGACGATTTTGTAGAGCATGCCATTAATGCTCGAGGTGGCAAAGCCCATCATGAACAGCGCGCCCAGCGTGAGCGAATCGGGCGCGTGGTGGACGAAGGGCCGCATGATCCAGAGCGCGGCGCAGCCGAGCAGGCTGGCCATCGCTGTGCGCCAGAATAGGGTGGTGGCGTCGGCTTTGGGGCGCTTTCTGCGCCACAACAGGTAAAGCGTCGTCACCGCAAACACGGCGAAGCCGGCCAGGATCATTGCGGCTATCGCTGTTGCGGTCCACTGCAACTGCGGCGGTAAAATTATTTCGGCAAGCGACCACAGCGCCAGTAGCAGGAACAGCGGCCATGTCAGCCAGCGCGTTACCTGGCGTGGATAAAGCGGGGTCACCTGAAACATCGGCACCACCTGAAAAGCCACACCCATCACCAGCAAACCAACCCAGCCCAGCAAGCCCCAGCGCACGTGCAAATCCGTCAGGAGCGTCAGTGGCAGCGCTAGCGGCCACGCAAATGCGCTGCCGAGCGCGGCGCCCAGTATGACGGTCACCAGCAATGCCGCGACGGCCAGGCGGATGGCGACAACGGTCGCAGTCGTTTTCGGCGTGTGCGCATGCCAGAGCCCAACTGCACAGGCAGTCAGGAACCAGGCAAACGCCGGCACCAGAAACAGCAGCGCCAGTTTGAACAAAACCGGCTGCGACAAGCAGAACGCGCTTGCCAGAAGCGCAGTTCCGGCTGTCAGCAGCGCATGCACGGCAGCGGCGCTAAGTTGCTGCCGGGGAATCAGGATGCCGCCGACCACCGGCAAGATCTGAATCAGGGCGCCGATCATCGATGTGGCCAGGAAGCCGAGTGTCACCAGATGGGTCAGCGCCAGGGTGGACGGCGACCAGCGCGATATCAGCGCCTCCGGCCCCTGCCAGAACAATAACACTGCAGCGGCAACGGAAAAAAGCGGCGCGCTGAGGAAAAATCGTAGCGGAACCGACAACGGCGGCGTTTGATCGAACGATAAAACGCGCTGCATTACGCTTTGAGCCAGATAAGTATTTCGTACAGATAATCCGGCCGCGCATGCGTGCTGTGCAGAAAGCCGTTGCTATCGAGAATGCGGTAAAGAGGATGCGGCTCGCGGTCGATCAACATACACAGCCGCTGATTCTTGTTCAGATGCGACAGTGCTTCCAGCACGCGTTCCATCGGTTCGGGTGGCTCAAGTCCGCAGACGTCCAGGCTGATGTCGTTTTCCATATGCTCACTCGCTGGTATCGAGCACGCAGACCTTGCCGACTACACCCATTGCATTGATGATCTGATCGTGCCGGCCGGACAAAACGCGGTCGGTCATGGCGTACAGAATACTTTCTTCTTTCAGATTGTGCTGGTGCAGCATGATACGCAAGGTATCGGCGTAGCCGAAGAAATCATTCGTATCGCGCTGCCCGATAGCATCGGACAGACGGCTCAGGATAATGCGAATATGCTGATGCTCCGTGCGCATAACGCCAGTCGGTCCGCTGCTGCTGTTGGTCGCTTCTTCAAAAGTCGGGAACAAGACGCTTTCTTCCATACGGAAATGCCGTTCGAGTGCCTGGTGAAAGCACTGGAAGCCGGTTTCAGCCGGTTTCCATTGTCCTGCGCCGACACTGGCTTCCAATTGCGCAAACATAGCATCACAGCGCGCGTGGTCGGCGCTCAGGTAACGGCTGATCGTATCCATATTAGTACCCCTCGACTGACAATGATGCATTCTGACATCGAGGTGTGCCTCATATCCTTGATCTACATTAAGGAATCTCTAGCTGCTTGGCGGCTATAGTGATGGCAGCGAACGGTGGACTGTCTTTTTCATTCGCCCGGCGCATATCTGAATAGGAAAAAACACTGTGTTGCAGACTGCCTTTGCACTACTCAAGCTGAAAGGAAAGTCGTTGCTGCCCATCGTTCAGGGCGGGATGGGAGTTGGCGTTTCGGCACACCGGTTGGCGGGCGCTGTGGCCAGGTGCGGCGCCATCGGTACCATCTCCAGCGTCGATCTGCGCCGCCACCACAAAGACTTGATGACCCAAACCGATCGGTCGCGCGACAAGGACCTGCTCAATGCAGTTAATCTGATTGCGCTGGATCGCGAGATCAAAGCCGCCAGGGACATAGCCATCGGGAATGGCATGGTGGCGGTGAATATCATGCGCGCCGTGTCGGCGTACGCCGCCTATGTTCGCCAGGCCTGCGAAAGCGGGGCGGATGCGGTGGTGGTCGGCGCCGGCTTGCCGCTCGATTTGCCCGAGTTGACCGCCGACTATCCGAATCTGGCGCTGATTCCGATTCTGTCGGATGTGCGTGGGATTGCGCTGGTGCTGAAAAAATGGATGCGCAAGAATCGGCTGCCGGATGCGATCGTGATTGAGAATCCGCACTACGCGGCTGGTCATCTCGGGGCATCGTCCCCTGAGAATGTCAACGATCCTCACTTCGCTTTTCCGGTCGTGCTGGAAGGTGCCTTGGAATTGTTCAAGGAGCTGGGCATCGAGCGCGAGAACATTCCGTTGATTACCGCCGGCGGTATTCATAGTCATGCGCAAATGCGCGATCTGCTCGCGTTGGGCGCGACTGCGGTCCAGCTCGGCACGCCGTTTGCCGTGACGGTGGAGGGCGACGCGCATGCCAACTTCAAGAAAGTCCTGACCGAAGCCAGGCCGGAAGACATCGTGACTTTCATGAGCGTCGCCGGCCTGCCGGCGCGTGCGGTGCGTACACCGTGGCTGGACAACTATCTGGACAAGGAAGCCAAGTTGCAGCGCCTGGCAAAGCCCAGGAAATGCACGGTCGGCTTCGATTGCCTGTACCAGTGCGGCTTGCGTGACGGGAACAGCAAGGCGGGCCAGTTTTGTATCGACACTCAGCTTGCTTTCGCGCTGAACGGCGATATCAAGCGCGGACTTTTTTTTCGCGGTTCGGAAAGCCTGCCCTTCGGTAGCGAAATTCGCCCGGTAAGAGAACTCATCGCGTATATGCTGACCGGTGTTCGGCCAGCGTCGCAGCAGATAGGCCAGCCATGACCAACCCACTGATTTCAATGATTCCCCCACAAGAAAGCGCCACGCCTTTAGCGGCGCAGATCGAACTGGTCTGCCCGGCGGGCAGCCTGCCGGCGTTGAAGGCTGCCATCGATAACGGTGCCGATTGCGTGTACCTGGGCTTCCGCGATGCGACTAACGCACGCAATTTCGCCGGACTCAACTTTGGCGACGCGGCAATCGACGAGGGCATCCGCTACGCGCATGACAGGCAGCGCAAGGTGTTGCTGGCGCTGAATACTTACCCGCAACCGGCGACCTGGGGGCTGTGGCGTACGGCAATCGACCGCGCCGCGCGCGCCGGTATTGATGCGGTGATCCTGGCCGATCCCGGGTTGATGCGCTACGCGGCGGACAACTATCCCGCGCTGCGCCTGCATCTGTCGGTGCAGGGTTCCGCCACCAACTATGAAGCGATCAATTTCTATCACGAGCACTTCGGGGTGGCGCGTGCGGTGCTGCCGCGCGTACTATCGCTGGCGCAGGTGGAGCAGGTCACGAAAAAGACGGCGGTTGAAATTGAAGTCTTCGGCTTCGGCAGCCTGTGTGTGATGGTGGAAGGCCGTTGCGCCCTGTCATCCTACGTCACCGGCGAAGCACCGAATACGCACGGCGTGTGCTCTCCGGCCAAGGCGGTACGTTGGCAGCAAACGCCGCAGGGCCTGGAGTCGCGCTTGAACGGCGTGTTGATCGACCGTTACGGCGATGGTGAAAACGCCAGTTATCCAACACTGTGCAAGGGCCGTTTCGATGTGGGCGACGAGAATTATTATGCGATCGAAGAGCCGACCAGCCTGAACACGCTTGAGCTGCTGCCGCAATTGCTGACGATGGGCGTGCGCGCAATCAAGATCGAAGGAAGGCAGCGCAGTCCGGCGTATGTGGCACAGGTGACGCGGGTGTGGCGCGCTGCGATCGACCATTGCCACGACAGCCTGCAACGCTATTCCGTCAAGCCGGGCTGGATGACGGAACTCAACAAGGTGGCGGAAGGGCAGCAACACACGCTCGGGGCCTATCACCGTTCATGGAAATGAACATCGTAATCGATCCACCATATTTCCCGGAGGCAGCATGTTGAAACTCGCATTGGGGCCGCTACAGTATTACTGGCCGCGCGCTACGGTATTCAAGTTTTACGAGGCGCTCGAAGGCAGCCCGGTCGATATCGTATACCTGGGCGAGACCGTGTGCTCGCGCCGTAATCAGTTGCGTCTGGCCGATTGGCTGGAGATTGCGGAGCGGCTCGCTGCGGCCGGCAAGCAAGTGGTGCTGTCGACCCTGGTGTTGATCGAATCCGGTGCGGACCTGACGACGCTGCGCAAGATCGCGGACAACGGCAGGTTTGCGGTTGAAGCGAACGATATGGGTGCAGTCCACTGTCTGGCAGGCGCAGGCGCCTCGTTCATCGCAGGGCCGCATCTGAATGTATACAACACGCCGACGCTGGAACTGGTGGCCGGGCTCGGCGCCAGGCGCTGGGTGATGCCGCTCGAGATGGATCGCGAAGGGCTGGCGCAGATACTCAAGGATAGGCCAGCAGGTATCGACACCGAGGTATTCGCTTATGGCCGCATGCCGCTGGCCTTTTCAGCGCGCTGCTTTACCGCACGCCATCGGAATTTGCCCAAAGACAATTGCCAGTTCAGTTGTATCGACTATCCGGATGGCTTGTTGCTGCAGACGCGCGAGCGCCATGCTTTCCTGATCCTGAACGGCATTCAGACGCAATCGTCGCGGGTATACAACCTGGTCAATGAGCTGACGCAGATGCAAGCCATGGGAGTGGACGTCGCGCGCATCAGTCCACAGGCCCAGAACACCGAACACATCATCGCATTGTTCGACCGTGTGCGAACGCAGGCACTCGGACCGGAGGACGGGTTTGCGCGCATGCAGGAGTGGATGCCGGACCAGCCATGCAACGGTTACTGGAACGGCAAACCGGGGCTCGAGCAACTGGATTGAATAACATTTCAGGCTAGCAACACACGATGTACTACAGCGAAAAATTTAATAGCATCAGCCATCTGGTAGGGTCCGTACTGGCCGCGGCCGGCGCAGTAGTGCTGATCGCACTCGCTGCGCGCCTGGGCGATCCGTGGAAGATTGTGAGCTTCAGCGTCTACGGCGCCATGTTGCAGACGCTGTACCTGACATCGACGCTCTACCACAGCGTTCGCGGACCGGCCAAGGATGTACTGCGCAAGTTCGATCATTGCGCGATTTATCTCTTGATTGCCGGCACCTACACGCCGTTTACGCTGGTCAGTCTGCGCGGTGCATGGGGCTGGTCGCTGTTCGGCGCCGTGTGGGGGCTGGCGTTGCTGGGGATCGTGCAGGAAATCTGGCTGGCCAAGGGTGCGCGCGTCATGTCATTGGTGATTTACGTCCTGATGGGATGGTTGGCCGTGACGGCGATCGTTCCATTGATTGCCGCGCTCACCTGGGGCGGCTTTATCTGGCTCGCAGCGGGTGGCGTTTTATACACCGTCGGGATTTTTTTCTATGCGACCGACGACAAGCTGCGGCATGGCCATGGCGTGTGGCATCTGTTTGTGCTGGGCGGCAGTGTTTGTCATTATTTTTCCGTGCTGTTCTATGTTGCATGACTTGAGTGATGGAGGTTTCATAGATGGTTGCCGATAAAAAGGATCTACCGCTTGTCTATTCCTGCTCCGGATGTTCCAGCGCCGCGCAGATGGCGAACTATGTCGCGCTGCGGCTCGACCGGCGTGGCGTGGCCGAGATGTCTTGCATTGCGGGGATCGGCGGAGACGTTCCCTCGCTGTTGAAAGTCGTACACTCCGGGCGGCCGATCATTGCGATCGACGGCTGCCCGCTGGCGTGCGCCGCAAGATGTCTCGAGCGGCACCAGATCAGGCCGGACACCCATATGCAACTGCACAATTACGGAGTGAAGAAGCGTCTTCATGCGGATTTCGATCCGGACCAGGCGGACCGGATTGTCAGTCTCGTCATCGAAGGACTGGAGCGTCACCAAACGGCCGGACCCGACCGCGGCGACATGCTCCTAAGCCTGGCGTAGCGTAAATCGCGGGAACAAGGAAGAAACGCGGCGCACCAGATCCGCCGTCGGGTACCCGACGGTGGCCACTGCATTGAGCAGAGCGTCACGGCATCCTTGCGCTCGAAACATCTGTAAAGCATAGTTTTGCACCCCCATGCGCGACAGCATGATGGCAAGACTGAGTATTTCATCTTCATCCAACAGGCTTGGATGAATGGTGGTGCGAAATTCATGCTTCACGCCACTTGCGAGTACGACTTCTGCACTTTCCAGGGCATGGCGGCCGCTATCCGAAACGGCCGTGATGCGCTCGTAGCTGGCAAACGGTGCCTTGACATCGAGACCGACCCAATCCACCAGCGGCAGGAGATCTGCAAGGCGCCTGGGATACGTGCCGGCAGTGTGCAAGCCGATGGAAAAACCCAGCGCGCGGACATTCAGAATGGCAGCGCGGAGGGCGGGATCGGTAGTCGCTTCACCACCGCTGAAAACGACTGCATCGATCAGGCCGACACGTCGTTCGAGCAATGCCAGCACGTTTGGCCAATCCAGGGGACTGGTTATCGTACGCAGTTGCAGATGCGGATTGTGACAATAGCCGCAGCGCCACGGGCAGCCCTGGACAAAGACGACCGCAGCCAGCTTGCCTGGATAATCGGTTGCGGTGAACGGCGTGACGCCGCCCACCTTCAGGTAACGCGAAGTGGCTGGCTCAGACAAGATTGGCGCATTGCTCGCTGAAATATTTACGCTCATGGAACTCTCCTTTTTTGCCGGTGTTGAAGGATGAGACCGGGCGGTGATATCCCATCACGCGTGTCCATATTTCGCACGGCTGACGCTCGCCATCGCTGAGTGTGATCGCTTTCTGGGCCAGAGAAATTGTTTGGCTTAAGTGGTTCATGCTTGCTCCAGGTGAATTAAAAATCATGCAGCTGCGCGCTGCTTGCGTGCGATCAGTTCTTCATCGCATTTCGGACAAAAACGGTGACTGCCGCCGAGGTAGCCATGCTTCGGGCAAATCGAAAAAGTCGGCGTGATCGTGATGTACGGCAACTTGAAGCGGCTTAGCGCTCGCTTGATCAAGGTGCGGCACGCATCGGGACTGGATAACGGTTCCGTCATGTAGAGATGCAGGACGGTGCCGCCGGTGTACTTGCGTTGCAAATCGTCCTGCCGTTCCAGCGCTTCGAACGGATCGTCGGTAAACCCCACCGGCAGTTGCGACGAATTGGTGTAGTACGGCATGTCGGCGGTGCCTGCTTGCAGGATGTCGGCAAAGCGCTTGCGGTCTTCCTTGGCAAAACGGTAGGTGGTGCCTTCGGCCGGTGTCGCTTCCAGGTTGTACATGTGACCGGTTTCATCCTGAAACGCCAGCATCCGTGCGCGCACATGGTCGAGTAGCCGTAGCGCAAAGGCGTGGCCCCATTCGCTCGTGATGTCGTGTTCGTCATTGGTGAAATTGCGGATCATTTCATTGATGCCGTTCACGCCCAGGGTCGAGAAATGATTGCGCAGGGTGCCGAGATAGCGCTTGGTGTAGGGGAACAGGCCATTGTCCATGTGCCGCTGGATCACCTTGCGCTTGATTTCCAGGCTGGTTTTGCCGAGCTCGAGCAATTGATCGAGGCGATCCAGCAATGCCGCCTCATCGCCGGCATGCAGGTAGCCGAGCCGCGCGCAGTTGATCGTCACCACCCCCAGCGAGCCGGTTTGCTCGGCCGAACCGAACAAGCCGTTGCCGCGCTTGAGCAGTTCGCGCAAGTCGAGCTGCAAACGGCAGCACATGGAACGGATCATGTTCGGCTTCAATTCCGAATTGATGAAATTCTGGAAGTAGGGCAGCCCATAGCGTGCCGTCATCTCGAACAGCAACTCGGCGTTCGGGCTGTGCCATTCGAAATCCTCGGTGATGTTGTAGGTCGGAATAGGAAAGGTAAATACGCGGCCCTTGGCGTCGCCTGCCATCATGATTTCGATATAGGCGCGGTTGATCATGTCCATCTCCGGCTGCAGGTCGCCGTAGGCGAACGGCATCTCGATGCCGCCGATCAGGGGCACTTGCGCGCGCAAATCCTCCGGGCACACCCAGTCGAAGGTCAGATTGGTGAATGGGGTTTGCGTGCCCCAGCGCGATGGGACGTTGAGGTTGTAGATCAGTTCCTGGATGGTTTGCTTGACGCTGTCGTAATCCAGCTTGTCCTTGCGAATATACGGCGCCATGTAGGTATCGAAGGAGCTGAATGCTTGTGCGCCGGCCCATTCGTTTTGCAGCGTGCCGAGAAAGTTGACGATTTGTCCGATCGCGCTCGACATGTGTTTCGGCGGACCCGATTCAACCTTGCCCGGCACCCCGTTCAAACCTTCGGAGAGCAGCATGCGCAGCGACCAGCCGGCGCAATAACCGGCCAGCATGTCCAGGTCGTGGATATGCAGCTCGGCGTTGCGATGGACCTCGCCCACTGCCGGTGGATAGACGTGATCGAGCCAGTAATTGGCGATCACTTTGCCCGACACGTTGAGGATCAAACCACCCAGCGAATAGCCCTGATTGGCATTCGCATTGACGCGCCAGTCGAGTTGATTCAGATATTCGTTCATCGACGATTCGACGTCGACCTGGGTCTTGCGATCGCCGCGCAATTTCTGGTGCTGCTCCCGGTAGACGATATAGGCGCGCAGGGTTTTTCGATAGCCGGCGTCAAACAACACCGACTCGACCACATCCTGGATTTGCTCGATATTGGGAGCCGCTTGACCCTGCAATCCGACTCTCTGGAGTACCGCTTGTGCGGTCAGGCGACTCGCTGCCAGTGCGTCGAATTCGCCGCTGGCGCGGCCCGCACGTTGCAGGGCGGATGCGATTTTGCCGGCATCGAACGGCTTGATGCTGCCGTCGCGCTTGATAACCTGGGTCAGGAAAGAAACTGCTTTTGCTGTCATTACATCTCCAAGTAAGCACAACATATGGTGCTTTGATGAAGGTTAATAACTATATGTAGTATGGTCAACCGAAAGCGGGCCTGTATTTGAATTCCTTGATTTGCGTCAAGCCGGATCATTTCAATGCCTGCCGGATTTGCTGCAGGAATTTCCGGTCGGGTGCGGCGCTGAGTTGGGTACTGCTGGCGACCACCTTGCCATCGGCATCGATCAGGCAAATGCGCGTGCCATGGTTGATTTCACCGCCGCCAAGCACGCGATATTTGATGTTGAGTGCGGCTGCCATGGTGCGTGTATGGGTTTCGTCCGTGCTCACGGCAAGCCGGAAAATTGTATTGTCCAGATGATGAGACTTTCCTAATCGTGCGAGCGAAGCCGGCGTATCGCGCAGCGGATCAAGGCTGACCATCAACACGCTGAGTTTGCCCGGCGCCGGCTTGAGCGCCGCAATCGTCTGCTGCAGATTTTCCAGAACGATCGGGCAAGCGGTATTGCAGTCGCCATAGAACATCGTTACCAGCACAGGATGTCCGGCCAGATCGCGCCAATCAAAGCGCTTGCCCTGCGCGTCGGTCAGGGGAACCGAGAGCCAGTAGAGCGACTCGGCGGGCAACGGCTTGCCGGTTGACGTCACTGCCGGTTGCGCCAATACCGCCGCTGGCAGCGCACCGATCAAGGCAAGGCATAAGGCCGCGCAGCGCGACGATGAATTCAGGATGTCGGGTATGGTCATGCTGATGTTCCTCATTTGTTGTGAGCGGGATCGCGCGCACAGCGAAATCCCAGATATGCGCCCTCTTGATTGCCCTCCATTGCGGCCAGCAGGGCCAGGCGCATCAATACGGCATAATTTTGACGGTCGGCGAGCGACACGGCAGCGCCGCCGCAGAAATCAAGCTGCTTTTGCTCGCCCTGGACACGGCTGTCTGCACTCATAAATAAGGCGCTGAAGTCCTCCACCCACTCCCACACCAAACCGTGCATATCGAGCATGCCGTAACGATTCGGCCGCGCTAATCCGATCGACTGAGGCGGCTTGTTGGCAGGGCGGGAATACCAGGCGAGTATGCGCTCGAGCCAGGCCGGATCAGCGCGCGCATCGGTTCGGCTTTCGTCTGCGGCTGCGGCAAATTCCCATTCGTACCAGCGTGGAAGACGGGCCTGCTCAGATTCGCAAAATGCCGCCGCTGCGTACCAGCTCACTTGCGTCACAGGCGCGGAGGAAGCGAGCCGGCCGTGATCCAGGGGGCCGTTCCAGCCGGACAGATAATCCGCACCAGCAAGCACGGCCGGAACCGCGCCGCGCCGCCACTGCGGATGCTTCAAGATAAAATCGCTATATTCGGCATTGCTCACCGGTCTGGTTCGCAAAAAAAACGGCGCGATGATGGCCGGCGCCGTTTTTCCGTCCGCCGGCAATGCGCTGCGGAATTCGCCTCCCGGTAGCAACAGGTAATCACCCGCGATGGCGCGGGCCGTCAGTCCACCCAGCATCAGCAGGACCGCGACCAGCCCGGCCATGCGTCTGATCGCCGCGTTTGATCTCCATTTCACTGCGATTTAATCGTGCGCATTTGCTTGACCTGTGCCGGAGTCAGAACCGGCGTTCCCTGGTTCAGCGCGACGTTGACGTAATTGATCACCGCAGCGACATCCTCATCGTTGAGATCTTGCGGCGGCATCACCGAGTTGTAATGCTGTCCGTTGACCACCAACTCACCGCTATGGCCGTTCAAGACAATATGGGCTTTTTCATGCGGGCGTTGCTGGAAGAAATCGGAGTCTGCCAAAGGAGGGAATACCCCGGGCACGCCCTTGCCATCGGGCAGGTGGCAGGCGGCACAGGTACGCTCGTATACCGCTTTGCCTGCCGCCAGTCTGGCATCGGCTGCTGTTGCAACCGGCGCCTTGGCGGGAGCCGCTGCATTGGCCGCTGCGAGCAATGGCTTCTTTTCACCTTCGCCGTAGATATCAAATCGTGCGGGACCGCTGACTGCCATTAAGCCGATCGCGCCCTTGTTGAACGCACGCGTCAGGGAATGATCGACAATCGTCAGGTTGCCAGGCACCTTGGGCACAAATTCAACCATGGTTGAGCCGCCGGCCGGCACCATCGTGGTTTGGACATTTTCCTGATAATGCGTGCCGCCCTCGGTATACACGCGATCGAAAATCGCACCGATCACATGAAAACTGGAGATGATGTTCGGGCCGCCAACGCCGAAAAACATCCTGACCTTGTCACCGGTCCTGGCGCTCAGCGAATTCTTGCCGGTCAGCGCGCCATCGGCACCGTTGAACAAGACATAGGTGGGCCTTTCATCGATCGCCTTCTGCAGGTCGAAGGTTTGCAGCCCGCCTGCACGGTACGCGCCGGTGGTATAAAAATCCCCCTCCATCACATAGTATTCATGGTCGACCTTGGACAAGCCCTCTTTAGGCTCCACCAGGATCATGCCGTACATGCCATTCGCAACGTGCACGGCAACCGGCGTGGTCGCGCAGTGGTACACATACAGACCCGATGCCAGGGCTTTGAAAGTAAACGTCGCTTCATTGCCCGGCGCAATCAAGGTTTGCGCCGCACCGCCGCCGGGGCCGGTGACCGCATGCAAATCGATATTGTGGGGGAGTTTATTGCCGGCGAGATTTTTCAGATGCAATTCAACCGTATCGCCTTCACGTACCCGTATCATCTTCCCAGGTACGGTGCCGCCGAAGGTCCAGAACGTGTAGTGGGTGCCAGGCGCTATTTCTTGCTCGACTTCTTCTACCGTGAGCGTCACCACGACCCGGGCCGGCGTCTTGCGGGTAATTTGCGGCGGCATTGCGGGCGGTGCCACCAGGTCCTGCACGATCACCGGTAATGCGGGCTCGGGAGTTGCATAGGCAGCGCTAACAGATAGTGCCAGCACGGTAGAAACCGCTGCAAGCCATGTCGACGCCAGCTTGTGATTGACCTTCATAATATTCTCACCCCTTGAGTTATGTCATGGCGTCCGTTAAACAAGACACCCAACAGATCCTAAATGGGGAAATGAAATATTGCCTTGATCCAGGTCTAGGCAAACACAAGCGCATGTTTCGTGACTGCCACCGAGCCGATATAGGCAAATACCATCAATGCCGCGACGAATGCGCAAACCCGCACGGTCTTGTTCCGGCTGCGTTTCAATGCGATGCTGCCGAGTGCGATATAGACTATCAAGGCGACGACCTTGGCGGTAAGCCAGTTTTGCACAAATGGATACTGCCCGCTCCAGCTCACCATGATGAGCGCGCTGGTGAGCAGCAAGACATCGACGATGTGCGGCACGGTTTTCACCCAGCGCCGCTGCAGCATTGCCGAGTCGCGCAGCATCCAGATCCCGCGCAGAAAAAACAGGCTGACGCTTAAACTGGCACAGGCAATATGCAGATGCTTGATCGCGATGTAGTCCATGACGCAAGGGGCCAATCAGGCTGTCACCAGAAAATCGATGACGATTTCGCCCGGTGCGCGCGAAACATACGCGATCTTGATGCGTGCACCAAAGTGGCCTTCAATCTGCGACAGCAATGGCAATGGATCGTGATCGTTGCAAAAACGCATGATCTCGCCCGGGTGTAGTGCAGCCAACGCGCCAAAAATCGCGGCATGCCGGAAGCGTTTGGCGACGCCGCGTGCGTCGAATGGGTAAATGCCTTCGGCCATAGTGGGAAGGGAACAATCGTGTGCCATGGTAAAACTCCTTGTTGTGCAATGAATCGAAGAGACCGGCACAGGCCGGCCACTTCGGATGACGGCTGATCAGATGCCGATCAAGCTGTTTCGGCAAGTGCCACCGGGACGGGCTGTCCGCGTTTGCCGCCTGTCAGCAAACGCAACGCGAACAAGACCAGGCACAGCATACCGAATGCGAACACCATATCGCCCGGGACCCGCATCCACACCAGGGTTTCCATCAGATGCGAATGGACTACTTCCGGTGAGCGTGCATACCACATGCCTTTGGTGATGCTGGCCCAGGTCTGGTAGATACCTGCCGGCGCCAGCGATATAAAGACCATCATCGCAAGCCCGATATTGAGTCCCCAAAACATCGGTTTGAGCAGCTTGTCAGACCATGCGGCACGATCGGACAGGCCGCGCAGGCAAAACAGCAGCAAGCCGATGCCCAGCATGCCATACACGCCGAACAGAGCCGCATGGCCGTGGGCTGCCGTCATGTTGAGTCCCTGCATGTAATACAGCGCGATCGGCGTATTCAGCGAGAAGCCCATCAAACCTGCACCCACGACGTTCCAGAAGCCGACCGCGATGAAACACAGAATCGACCACTTGTAGGCTTGCACCCAGGGCGCAGCCTTGGAGCGTTGATAGTTGCGATAGGCTTCGACGCCTATCATCGCCAGCGGAACCACTTCCAGCGCCGAGAACATGGCGCCGATCGCAATCACGAAGGTCGGCGTGCCGGTAAAGTACAGATGATGCAATGTACCCAGAATGCCGCCGAACAGGAACACGATGGTTTCCAGCACGATTGCGCTGTTGGCGGTGGCGGCGCGGATCAAGCCCAGACGGGTGAACAATAGTGCAATGACCGCAGTGGCGAATACTTCAAAGAAACCTTCCACCCACAGATGCACCAACCACCAGCGCCAGTACTCGATCATCGAGTAATGCGTATGCGGACCCCAGGCCAGCGATGTCGAATAGAAGCCGCCGATGCACAATGCCGACAGGAATACCATCGCAATCAGAGCGCGGCTTTCGGATGGCTTTTTCAATGCGGGCAGCAGTCCGCGTCCCAGCAGCAGGACCCAGAACATCAAACCGATAAACAACAGGATTTGCCAGACGCGGCCCATGGTGGTGTATGCCAGGCCTTGATTGCCGATCCAGAAGCTGAAAGTATTGCCCAAATGCTGCAAGCTACCGACCCAGCCGAATGCGGTGGACCCGACCACGATGAAGAGCAAGGCATAGAACAGCACGTCGACACCGAGTTTCTGGAATTTCGGTTCAACTCCCGAAATCGCAGGCGCAATATACAAACCGGTAGCCAGCCACGCGGTCGCAATCCACAATACCGCGAACTGGGTATGGATGGTACGGCTCACGCTATACGGCAGGATCTTCGCCAGCGGGAAGCCGAAGAAGCTCTGGCCCTCGACCGAATAGTGGGCGGTAATCACGCCCATCGCGACTTGCGCCACGATCAGGCCGATCACTACATAGAAATATTTCCTGGTCGCCTTCATCGACGGCGTCGGCTTCAAATTGAACAAGGGATCGGCTTTGGGCGGAGTTGGATCGCCTTCTTCCTTGCTCACCGAGTGATAGAAAATCATGCCCGCAATGCCGGCGATCATGAAAATGATACTGGCGAACGACCATATGCCGGCACTGGCGGTCGGCGTATTGTCGACCAGCGGTTCATGCGGCCAGTTGCTGGTGTAGCTCAGATCGGACTGACCTGGACGATCGGTTGCGGCCGACCATGCGGACCAGAATACGAATGCAGGCAACGCTTGCAGATCAAGCGGATTGGGCAGCAATCCGGCATTCATCGCATATTGTTCACGCAGCTTGTCGAATGCCGGGTCAGTGCCGAACAGGCTGGTGTAGTGCCGCGCGACCTGTGCAACAGCCTCGGCACGATCAGGCGATAGCGTAATGGTGCCGGTCTTTGCATCGTAAGTGTTGCGGCGCATCTCGATCTTCAGGCGGCCGTTCAATTCGCTTTGCTGGCCGACGCTGAGTTGCTCGAATGGCTTGCCGAAATCATGCTGCGCCCACACCCCGCGCAATGCCAACGCTTCACGATGCAGCCAGTCGGCCGACCAGTCCGGCGCGACATAACTGCCATGGCCCCATACCGATCCCAGCTGCTGACCGCCGGCGGAAAGCCATGCCTCCTGACCGCGTTGAACCTGTCCTTCTGAAAACAACACATTGCCCTTGGTACTGATGACTCGGTTTGGGATGGGTGGCGCGGTCTGATAAATCTCTGTTCCGACCCAGCCTAAAACGGCGAAGGACAGTACACAGATGACAGCGAGCCAGGTCCAGAGTTTGCGCGTGGCGTGCATGGCAGATTCCTTATTGGTGGAGTTTAAATACGGCCCGGCGAAGAGTTGAATCCAATGCCGTTAAAGATGCATTCTATAGACATGAATAATAAGATGCAAGTAAAAGACATCTTAATAAACGCATCCGCTACGGAATTCTTCATAAACATATATGCTATATACTTCATTGGTCGGCTATTCAACACCGCATCCGTATTCACAAATTTTCACCAACGCAATCTGGATAAAGCAATGAGACTAACTGCCTACACCGACTACACGCTGCGCACCTTGATGTATCTGGGGCTGAACCGGGATCGACTGGTGACGATCCAGGACATCGCCGAGTCGCACGGCATCTCCAAGAACAATTTGATGAAAGTGGTGCATCGGCTGGGTCTGTCCGGCATGGTGGAAACGGTGCGCGGCCGGAATGGCGGCCTTAAGCTGAACAAGGAACCGACAGATATCAATATCGGCGAAGTAGTACGCAACACCGAGACCGATTTTTTCATGGCCGAGTGCTTTGACCGGGAATCCAACACTTGTATATATGCACCATCCTGCGCCTTAAAAAAAGTATTGGGATCCGCCACGGCGGCATATCTGGAGGTGCTCGATGGCGTCACCCTCGACGATCTAATCGGAAAAGGCGGCAGGCGCGGTAACCGGAAAGCGGTTGTTGGTACCGTCGTCAGCCCAATACGCATCCATCCAGGCGCGAATAAGAAAAGCGCTGGCAGTACGGATTAAGGGAGACGCCTCGCGACTCCTGCCGGCCGACTTCGCGCCGGCCAAATTCCCGCTAACTGCGCAATGCATGCATTCAAAATACATCGTGCGCGCGCCGATCGCCATATACCTCTCGAACTATGCGGAAAAAAGCCAAAGTAGTCATTTTGGTGGAGAACGCTAGCCAGATTGCTTTCGTAACATAGCCCTCCGGCCAATAGTGCTGCGGCGCTGTGCGACGTACCCTTGCGTTATCAGGTCGTACGTCGATGGGGGTATCGTGGCAACTAACAATAAACAGGTTTCGGTGCTGGTTAGCAGCACCTTTGCGTTCACCATCTGCTTTGCGGTCTGGATGATGTTTGCGGTACTTGGCATACCCATCAAGACGCATCTCGGACTCAATGAAACACAGTTCGGTCTATTGGCGGCGATGCCGGTTCTGACGGGTTCGCTGGTGCGGGTGCCGCTGGGCATCTGGACCGACAGATACGGCGGACGGATTGTATTTTTCTTGCTGATGCTGTCCACTGTGCTGCCGATTTATCTGATTAGCTATGCCAGGCAATACTGGCATTTTCTGGTCCTGGGCTTATTCGTCGGGTTGGCCGGCGGTTCGTTCTCCGTGGGAACGCCGTATGTGGCGCGCTGGTTCCAGAAAGAACGGCGCGGCCTGGCAATGGGGATCTTCGGCGCCGGCAATTCAGGTTCTGCACTGACAAAATTCGTCGCGCCGGCGATCATCACCGGCTTTGGCTGGCAAATGCTGCCGAAAGTCTACGCCGCCGGAATGCTGGTCACGGCACTATTGTTCTGGTTTTTTTCGTATACCGATAGATCGCACCAGGCACCGGCCGGCGTGTCGTTTTCCGAGCAAATGAAAGTGCTGAAGGATCCGCGCGTGTGGCGCTATTGCCAGTATTACTCGGTGGTATTCGGCGGCTATGTCGGATTGGCGCTGTGGATGACCAAGTACTACATAGCCGAATACGGCTTCGACATGCGGCCGGCGGCATTGCTGGCGGCGTGCTTCTCGCTGCCCGGCGGTGTCTTGCGCGCCTTGGGCGGCTGGATATCCGACAAATATGGCGCTTACAAAGTGACCTGGTGGGTGATGTGGGTGTGCTGGATCTGCTTCTTCCTGTTGTCTTATCCACAGACCAGCATGGTGGTCAAAACCGTGACTGGCGAGCTGACCTTGCATATCGGCCTGCGGCCGTGGATGTTTACTGCCTTGCTGTTTGTGGTCGGCATCGCCATGGCGATCGGCAAGGCATCTGTGTTCAGATTCATTGCCGACGATTTCACAGACAACATCGGCGCGGTGTCCGGCGTCGTCGGCCTTGCCGGCGGCTTGGGCGGGTTCGCGCTGCCGATCATGTTCGGTGCATTGGTCGATCTGACCGGCGTGCGCTCCAGCGCCTTCATGCTGCTGTATGGCGCGGCCTGCGTTTCGCTGGTGTGGATGCATTACGCATTCAAGCCGGGACAACGCATAGCAGCCCCGTTGGTCGAAGGGATATCGGATCAACCCGGGCCGGTCTTGTGCGCCCAGGTGGTGTTATACGTGTGAATCTAGGAGAGTGTAGTGAGCAAATATGTCATCAATACCTGGGAGCCGGAAACAATCAGCTTCTGGAAAAAAACCGGCAGGTCGACCGCTAATCGAAATTTGTGGATTTCCATTCCTGCGTTGCTGCTGGCTTTCGCAGTATGGATGGTATGGAGCGTGGTGGTGGTGAACCTGCCGAACATCGGCTTCAAGTACAGCACCAATCAACTGTTCTGGCTGACGGCATTGCCGGGACTGTCCGGTGCGACCTTACGTATTTTTTATTCATTCATGGTGCCGATCTTCGGTGGCAGAAAATGGACCGCCATTTCTACCGGCTCGCTGCTGATTCCCGCCATTGGCATCGGCTTCGCGGTACAGGATGTCAGTACCAGTTTTCCGACCATGCTGGTATTGGCGCTGTTGTGTGGATTTGGCGGCGGTAATTTTGCATCGTCGATGGCGAATATCAGTTTTTTCTACCCCAAGGCACAGAAAGGCTATGCCCTCGGGATGAATGCCGGACTCGGCAATCTTGGGGTATCGGTAGTGCAATTCCTGGTACCGCTGGTGATCACCGCGGGCGTATTCGGCACGCTGGGCGGCGACCCGCAAACCTGGATGAAAGCCGGGCAAGCCAAGCAACTGTGGCTGCAAAATGCGGGCTTTATCTGGGTGCCGTTTATCGCGCTCATGACCCTGCTGGCATGGTTCGGCATGAATGACATTTCGTCGGCCAAAGCCTCTTTTGCGGAGCAGGCCGTGATTTTCAGGCGCAAGCACAACTGGCTGATGTGCTGGTTGTATACCGGCACGTTCGGCTCCTTTATCGGGTATTCGGCCGGATTCCCCTTGCTGATCAAGACCCAGTTCCCCGAGATCAATCCGCTGGAATATGCCTTCCTCGGGCCGCTGGTCGGTGCGCTGGCACGCGTGCTGGGCGGCTTGATCGCGGACAAGCTCGGCGGCGCCAAAGTCACGCTATGGACCTTCGCGGCAATGATCGCTGCCGTGTTCGGTGTACTGAACTTTCTGCCGCATGCAGGGGGGGCGGGTAATTTTGGCGGCTTCTTCTGGATGTTCATGCTGCTGTTTGCCGGAACCGGGGTTGGCAATGCATCTACCTTCCGCATGATTCCAGTGATTTTCCTGACCGAGCGGCAGCGTGCGGCTGCCGGCAGAGGCCAGCTGGCCCAGGACCAGGCAATTATCGATGCGAACAAGGAGGGCGCAGCGGTGCTGGGCTTTACCTCGGCTGTGGCGGCGTATGGCGCTTTCTTTATTCCGAAAAGCTACGGCACGTCGATTGCGTTGACCGGTGGCCCGGACGCCGCGCTATTGTGCTTCATAGCGTTTTACGCCACCTGCATTGCGATCACCTGGTGGTTCTATGCGCGCAGGCATGCCGAAATGCCGTGCTAAGGAGTGAAAAATGAACGTTTCCACGACAGTAGTCCCGTCGGTCGAGTTCGACGCGGCGTTGATACGCAAGCTCAATCAGATGGGGCCGCGCTATACGTCGTACCCGACGGCCGACCGGTTCTCCCGGCTGTTTACGGCCGACGACTATCGGCAGGCCGTTGAGCGCCTGCGCGCCCGGGGCGCGCGGCATCCCCTGTCGCTGTATGTGCATATCCCGTTCTGCGAGTCGCTGTGCTATTTCTGCGCCTGCAACAAGATCATCACGCAAGACCGTGAGAAGGCCGTGCTCTACCTCGATTACCTGAAACGCGAGATCGCACTGCAGGGGCAGCTGTTTGCCGGCATGAACCGGATCGAGCAATTGCATTTCGGCGGTGGCACGCCGACCTATTTGAGCGACGCCCAGATGGGTGATTTGATGGCCTGCCTGCGCCAATGGTTTGACTTTGCACCGGACGCGCAAGGCGAATATTCGGTGGAAGTCGACCCGCGCACGGTCACGCCCGAACGGGTCCGCACCTTGCGCGCGCAGGGCTTCAACCGGATCAGCCTGGGGGTACAGGATTTTGACGCCGAGGTGCAGAAAGCAGTGAACCGCATCCAGCCCGAAGCGCAGACGGTGGACGTCATCGAGGCCGCGCGCGCGGCCGGTTTTCGCTCCATCAGCATCGACCTCATTTATGGGCTGCCCAAGCAAAGCACGGCGACGATGACGCAGACCCTGGGCAAGGTGATCGCCGCCAATCCCGATCGCATCGCCATTTACAACTACGCGCACATGCCGCATTTGTTCAAGGCGCAGCGCCTGATCGTCGCCGACGATTTGCCTAGCCCGGACGTCAAGCTCGATATGCTGCATCTGTGTATCGACCGCCTCAGCGCTGCGGGCTACGTGTATATCGGCATGGACCATTTCGCCAAGCCCGATGACGATCTCGCGGTGTCGCAGCGGGAAGGGCGTCTGCATCGCAATTTCCAGGGTTATTCAACGCATGCAGAGGCGGACATGGTGGCCGTCGGGGTGTCGGCGATCAGCGCGGTCGGCGCCACCTACAGCCAGAACGACAAGACGCTGGCAGGCTATTACGCGCAGCTCGACCAGGGAAAATTGCCGATCGCGCGCGGCATCGGCTTGAGTGCCGATGATCTGCTGCGGCGCGCCATCATCGGCCAACTGATGTGCGACTTTGCGTTGCCGTTCGCATCGGTGCCGCTGCCGCCCGATATCAGCTTTGCAGGCTACTTCGGGCCGGAGCTGGATACAATGCGCCAGATGGAACTGGATGGACTGCTCAAGATCGACCAGCAAGGTTTGCGCGTGACCTTGAAAGGGCGGCTCCTGATCCGCAATGTCTGCATGGTGTTCGATCGCTATCTGAGCGCGGTGGAGGATGTCAGGCCGATGCCGCTGCGCTATTCGAAGACAATCTGAGGTGCGCGATGGACAGGAATAAAATCCAGGCCCAGGCCTTCCTTGCGCGCCTGCCGCTATTCAATGCGATGGCGCCCGATGAACTGGACCGGATCGCGCTTGGCACGACCGAGTCCCATGTCGCGCGCGGCGACACGATCTTCCGGCGCGGCGACCCGTGCGCCGGCTTTCATTGTGTGATCTACGGCCAGGTGAAGCTTGCGTTTGCATCCGCGCAAGGGACGGAAAAGGTGATCGAACTGATCGGTCCCGGCCATAGCTTCGGCGAGGCACTGATGTTCATGGAAAAACCGTATATCGTCACGGCCCAGGCCCTGGCGGATTCGCTCTTGCTGCACGTGGCGAAGGCGACCGTGTTCACGGAGCTCGAGCGCACCCCGGCCTTCGCGCGCAAGATGCTGGCCGGCCTTAGCCAGCGCATGCATGGCCTGATCTGCGACCTGGAATCGTTTTCCATCCGTTCAGGGACCCAGCGCGTGATCGGCTACCTGTTGAAAGGGGAGTCGCATGAAGACGGCGAGCAGGTCACGCTGTCCGTCGGCAAAGCCGTCGTCGCGTCGCGCCTGAACCTGACGCCCGAACACTTCTCGCGCATCTTGTCGGACTTGAGCGCGCATCAGCTGATTGCGGTCCATGGCCGCGACGTCACGATTCTCGATACGGAAAAATTGCGTCAGTACGCCGGATGAAGGTAGCGCCCTAGGAGCCTGTCGGACTTGGGGAATCGAAGCGAAAAAATAGCTGGGCGAGGACAGATTTTGCCGGATTCGAAGTGTCAATAGCGAGCTATTGACCGAGAAGGCGGTGAAATATGGACCGTCCAGATATTTTTGCAGCCGATTACTCCCAAGTCCGACAGGCTCCTAGAGCAGGGTCTTTTCCCTTGATCCATGTCAAGGCCTTCAAGTCCGATGGCCGCTATAGTCTGCTCCGACACTACGCGAGGACCGTCCCCATGCAGAAAACACGCTACGCCCTGCCCGCAGCGCTGGCAAAACTATTCTCAACATTGCCGGCTTACCCCGGTTCGTGGCTCTTCGTCCAAGGCCTGAACCTGGTGCTGGCGAAGCACCTGCCGGCCGACGTGCAGCAATCGCTGGAAGGGAAAAAGCTGCGGCTGCGGGTCGATGACGCGCAGCTGGCGTTCGATTTCGAATGGCAGCGCGGCGCGTTCGCGGCTTGCCGCACCCACGCCGAGGCGGACCTGACGATCTCCGCAGCCGCGCACGACTTCCTGTTGCTGGCCCGGCGCCAGGAAGACCCCGACACCCTGTTCTTCAGTCGTCGGCTGGCGATCGAAGGCGATACCGAGCTTGGACTCCTGTTCAAGAACACGCTCGATGCGATCGACGTGTCGGCTTTCGATCCGGGCCGGATGGCGCCGCATCGCCTGCTCGCACGCTTGCGGCCCGCAGGTTTGATGAAGCGCAGCGTCAGTGGAATTGCAGCAACTCCCCCTCTCGATTGAAAGCCAGAAAGTGTTCGATTTGTCCATTTCGAATCGACTCGATCATCATTTTCAAGGGGGCCTCCGCTTCGCTGTGCCGGGGTTCCTGGCCATTGCGCCCGGACATGGTCGTTACAAAAACGACGTCCCAGTGCTCTCCGGTCTGACACGACTCTTCTACCAATTTTTCGAAACTGCTCAACTCACCGGCCAGCTTGTCCACGCACATGACAGGCGCCAAAGCGCCGCCTTGTTTTGCTGCAAAGCGTTGCTGTTCGGCAGATCCTGCGTCGACTGGCAGTTCTGCCCTGGCGAAAGCAAACAGCAGGCGCTGTGGCTGTGCTTCTAATTTGGCTGCGCTTAATAGATCGCTGTAGCTGGAGATGTTCATAGGGTGCCTTTTGAGAATAAAGCCAGAGATTGTTTGAACCTGCGTTCGCCCTGAACGCGATCGGCGATGCAGCATGTATACCGCAAACCGCTTCCCGCTCCCTATAGGCACAAAGAGCTAGGCCGGCTAGTCCTTATCGAAGCGCTGTACCGACTTCTTGCCAATACCCATTGCTTGCCTCACTGCGTAGACTGCATCCATCGACGCAGGCAATGCCTATGTTTTTAATTCCAGGCATCGACACCGGGAAATCATGATGCAGATCATATGCATTTCGGAGGCCCAACATCACAATATGTACTGGCGATATTTGCGAAAAATTGCGCGTGACGCCAAGATTCCGCCCGAATTCACGATAGCTTAAACGGAAGAAAACTGATGGACAATATCAAGCAAATAACAATGGATGAGGACCTGCCGAAGCTGGGAGGGCGCCGCAATTTCCTGGGTAAAAGTGCATTGCTGGGGTTGGCGACGGCAGGCGTGTCGCTCGGCCTGGCGGGATGCAAGGAAGACGCAGCAGCCAAGGCAGCCGGCTCTGCGGCCAAGGCAGCTACTAGCGGAGGTCATGAAATAGCGCCTGGTCAACTTGACGAATACTATGCCTTCATGAGTGCAGGACACGGCGGAGAAGCAAGAATAGTGGGCATTCCCTCCGGCCGCACCTTGAAGCGGATTCCTGTATTCAATATCGATTGCATGCTGGGCTGGGGTATTACCAACGAATCCAAGGCGATCATGGGAACCAAGGCCGATGGCAGCCTGAAATACACGACCGGGGATACCCATCACGTGCACGGCAGTTACAAGGACGGCACCTACGATGGCCGCTGGCTGTTTGTGAACGACAAGATTCATTCGCGCCTGGCGCGCATCCGCATGGATACGATGGAATGCGACAAGATTACCCAATTGCCGAATGTCATGGGCATGCATGGCCTGTTCACGGACAAGCGCGACCCGGTTGATGAAAAGATCAACTACACCACGCGTGTATTCTGCGGCTCCGAATTCCATATTCCGTTGCCGAACGACGGCCGTGATCTGGAAGATCCGGCCAAATGGGGTTGCCTGTTCACTTGTGTAGATGCGGCGACCATGGAAGTGCGTTGGCAATGCCGTGTCAATGGCAATATGGATCTGGTTGCCACTTCCTACGACGGCAAGCTGGCCGCATCAAATCAGTACAACACCGAAAACGGCGTCGATTTGAACGGCATGATGTCGGCCGAGCGCGATGCCTGCGTATTCTTCAATGTCGAACGCATTGAAAAGCTGGTCAAGGAGGGCAAGTTCACCACGATAGGCAGTTCCAAGGTGCCGGTGGTCGATGGCCGCAAGGCAGCCAACCCGGACCCGAAGACCTCGCTGACCTGTTATGTCCCGGTAGGGAAAAACCCGCATGGCGTGAATGCCACCCCGGACGGCAAGTACTTCGTTTGTGCCGGCAAGCTGTCACCGACAGCCACCGTGATCGATCTCTCGCTGGTCAGCAAATGGTTTGCCGGCCAACTGAAAACAGAACGCGATTCCGTGGTAGCAGAACCTGAGATCGGCCTGGGTCCATTGCATACCGCCTTCGATGGCAAAGGCAATGCGTACACCTCGCTGTTCCTGGATAGCCAGTGCGTAAAGTGGAATGTCGACAAGGCGATTGCCCAGTTCAAGGGCGACAAAACGGCCAAGGTCATCATCGACAAGATGGACGTACATTACCAGCCCGGCCATAACTATTCATCGATGGGTGAAACCCGGGAAGCCGATGGAAAATACCTGAATTCAGGGAATAAATTTTCCAAGGATCGTTTCTTGCCGGTCGGCCCTCTGCATGCCGATACCGAGCAACTGGTCGACATCAGCCGCGAGAAAATGGTGTTGATTGCCGATCATGCGGCGTATTCGGAACCGCATGACGGCATCATTGTGCGACGCGACCTGGTCAAGACGCGCCAGATCTACAGCATCGACGACTTTCCGAATGCGGTCAAGCCGGAGAACGCGGGCATTGAACGCAAGGGCAACAAGGTGCATGTGCGTTTGATGTCGCAGGCGCCGAATTTCAGCATGCCTGTCATCAAGGTCAAGAAAGGCGATGAAGTCACCATCACCCTGACCAACCAGGACAAGGTGGAGGATTTGACGCATGGTTGCGCCATTCCGACCTACAACATCAACTTTATCGTCAATCCGCAGGAAACCAAATCGGTCACCTTCAAGGCCGACCATGCCGGTGCGTACTGGATTTACTGCACCCACTTCTGCCATGCGCTGCATCTGGAAATGCGTAGCAGGTTCTTGGTGGAAGCCTAAGTCTGCGTCTGATGAAGCACATTTTCACCCATCGGTGGGCGTTGCTACGCATTCTGCCAATGCTCTCCTTTTTGTTTGCGCTGCTGCTCGCATCTCCGGCCCATGCGGCGATGTACGACGCCGAATTGCCGGAGCAGCTTCTGCACGGCCCCGACCTGTGCGCGCTTGCACCTTGCCGCGACGTCATGCCGCTGGCAAGCAAATTTTCATTGCGCAAGGGCGCGCCCAGCTATGTCGAGGCCATCGGGACAGGCAATGACAAGGTGGAACGCCTGGTCGGATACGTGTTCCTGTCAACCGATGTGGTCGATATTCCCGCCTATTCGGGCAAACCGGTCATCACGCTGATCGGCATGGATACACACGGCATGATTACCGGCGTACGCGTCCTGAAACACTCGGAACCGATTCTGCTGGCCGGGATTCCGGAATCCGAGCTATTGAAATTCATCCACCAATATGTCGGCAAGGCGGGCGATGCGAAGCTGGAGATCGGCCACAGCAATAGCGGCGATGGTGCCGTCGGCCTGGATGCCATCAGCGGCGCCACGGTGACCACGATCGCCGAGAATCAGGTGATTTCACGCAGCGCGTATGAGATCGGGCGGCAAGTCGGCATCTTCAAGAGCGTAGCCCGGCCGGCCGCACGCCTGACTGCCGTAAACGACCGGCTGAACTGGGCCCAGCTGGCCGCGGAAGGCAGCGTCGGACATCTGCTGGTTCCCGCTGCGGAAGTGGGCGCGAGCGACACCAGCCAGCCGTATATGGATTTGTATTTCGGGTATCTGAATGTACCCGGCATCGGCATCAGTTTGCTGGGCGAACCTGCCTATCGACGCTTGATGCAGGATTTGAAACCGGACGAGCACGCCATTTTCATCATCGCCAATGGCCAGGTGTCATTCAAGGGATCCGGCTTTGTACGCGGCGGGATCTACGACCGGATTCAGGTCAGACAAGACCCGCTGACGTTTACTTTCCGCGATACTGATTACCAGAACCTCTATCATTTGCAGCCGGCCGATGTGCCCGGGTTCAAGGAGTCCGCGGTGTTTATCGTGCGCTCCGCCAATTTCAATCCGGCCTGGCCGTGGCAACTGGCCTTCCTTGCCAACAAGGTCGATGCGCAGACCGGCACCAAGACATTTGTGCATTTCGACCAGGAATACTGGCTGGCGGCCCGTTATCTCGAGGGCGGCCGTCCCAAGGTCTATCGCCCGGAAGCCGCGTGGAAGTCTTTGTGGAAGGGCGAAAAGCTGGAGATCGCGTTATTCGCGCTGATACTCGGATTTACCGCGCTGATGTATTCGCAACGCGACAAGCTGGTACGGGCGTCGACCCGCAAGCATAAGCCATGGATTGCGCGCCCGCGCCATCTGCTATGGCTTGCCAGCGTCGCCTTCCTCGGCTTCTATTTGAAGGCGCAGCCCAGCATCACGCAAGTCATGACCTGGTTCCATTCGTTGCTGCATCAATGGAAGTGGGAACTGTTCCTGTCCGATCCGTTCATCTTCATTTTCTGGTGGTTCATCATCATCACCGTGCTGGTCTGGGGCCGGGGCGTATTCTGCGGCTGGCTGTGTCCGTTCGGTTCGCTGCAGCAGCTGGCGCACAGCATCGGCAAGGTGATCGGTCTCAAGCGCTTCCAGCACCTGCTGCCCAAGCCCTTGCATGACAAGCTCAAATGGATCAAGTACGGCGTATTCTTTGGCCTGATCGCGGTCTCGTTGTATTCGATGGAATTCGCCGAAAAGCTGGCTGAAATCGAGCCGTTCAAGACGACGTTCCTGGTTGGCGTATGGAACCGCAGCTGGCCATTCTGGCTATTCATCGGGGGTATCCTCGGCTGGTCGTTTTTCAGTGAACGGCCATATTGCAAATATATTTGCCCGCTCGGTGCGGGCCTCGCGCTTCCCGGCAAGTTCCGCCTGTTCGGCCTCAAGCGCAAGGCCGAGTGCCAGACCTGCCACGCCTGCGCTGCCGGCTGCGGCTCGCATGCGATCGACAGCGCCGGCAAGATCGACCAGATGGAATGCATGCTGTGCCTGGACTGCATGGTGATGTACTACGACGATCACGCTTGTCCGCCGCTGGTCAAGGAGCGCAAGTCGCGCGCACGGCAAGGTGTGGCGTTGACACGGATCGACACGCATGGCTATTTCATTCCGCTCGACAGCGTGCGCCGCACGTTGTCTGAAAAAGTGGCGGAACTGGGCGAGAAGGGGCCGTGATGATTGCCGCAACGCGCCGCCGCCTTGCCGTGCCTGTTGCCGGACCCACGCTGCTGCGGAGGCTTGCAGTTGCGCTGCTAAGTGGCGCGCTGGCCCATGGCGCGGCGTGCGCAGTGCTGCAGGTGCAGAGCGGCCAGTCGATTGCGGACGCAGTGCGCCGCGCGCAGCCCGGCGACACCGTGCAGGTGGAGCGCGGCGACTACACCGAGCATCTTGTGATCGACAAGGCGCTGACCTTGCAAGGACACAATCGGCCCACCATCAGCGGGAAAAATAGCGGCGACGTGATCCGGGTGCGTGCCAGCGGCGTCACCATCGCAGGCCTCGTCATACGCGACAGCGGTGCCGATCTGGGGGCGCAAAACGCTGGGGTTTACGTCGAACCGGGCGCCGACCGGACCACGGTTCAGGATTGCGAGCTGGTGTATAACCTGTTCGGCGTCTGGCTCGAAACATCCAACGATTCGCAGCTGCTCCGCAACGTGATTACCGGCAAGCGCGACCTGATGTCGGTCAATCGCGGCAACGGGATACAAGTCTATAACACCAGCGGCGCCCGGATTATCGATAACGACATCAGCTATACGCGCGATGGCATCTACGTCGACATCTCTACCCGCGCGCTGTTTCGCGGCAACAGGATTCACCATGTGCGCTACGGCACGCATTACATGAACACCAACAATAGCACCTGGGAAAACAATGTCTCGTATCTGAATCGCGGCGGACTGGCGCTGATGGAAGTACGGAACCTGGTGGTGCGCAATAACATTGCCTGGGGCAATACGGATCACGGCATCATGTTGCGCACGATCCAGGATTCGGTCATCGAAAACAATATCGTGGCCGCCAATGGGCGCGGTTTCTTCATATACGACGCCGAGTACAACGTGGTGCGCAAGAATCTCGTCATCAACAACCGGATCGGCATCCACCTGGCGGCCGGATCGGCCAACAACCAGGTCGATGGAAATGATTTCATCGGCAACCAGGAACAGGTCAAATTCGTCGCAGCGCGCGATGTCGAGTGGGGCCGCGCGCAGGGAAATTACTGGAGCAACTACACAGGATGGGATCAAAACGGCGACGGTGTCGGCGATGTCGCCTACGAAGCCAATGACCTGGTGGATCGCCTGAATTGGGAATATCCGCTGGTCAAGACGCTGCTCTCCAGCCCCGCGCTACAGACACTGCGTTTCGTGGCCCGGCAGTTCCCGGTGTTGCGCGCCCCAAGCATCGTCGACATGCATCCGCGCATGCACCCCTTGACTCAGGATTGGAGACGGTGGAATGACAAACAACCCAATTGAAATGACCGACGTCACCAAATCGTTTGGCGCTGTGCCGGCAATCAGAGGCATCACCCTGACGGTCGCCAAAGGCGAAATGTTCGGTCTGATCGGCCACAATGGCGCGGGCAAGAGCACGCTGTTCAAGCTGATGCTAGGACTAATTCCGACTTGCTCCGGCGAGATTCTGGTTCACGGCACGCCCTGCGGCGGCCGTGACTTTCGTCAAGTGCGGCGACGCATCGGCTATTTGCCGGAGAGTTTCGTGACCTACGACAACCTGAGCGGGATCGAAGTGCTGCGCCTGTTCGCCGATTTGAAAAAAGTTCCGCGCAGCAGCTGCGCCGAACTGCTGTCCCGGGTCGGTTTGACGGATGCGGCGGCGCGGCGCGTGCGCACTTACTCGAAGGGCATGCGTCAGCGCCTCGGCTTCGCCCAGGTCCTGTTGGGAAATCCCGACCTGATCTTTCTGGACGAACCGACCAACGGTCTCGATCCGGAGGGCATCCACGATTTTTACGCGATCCTGCGCGAGGTGCAGGCGCGCGGCGCGACCATCGTCATCACCTCGCACATTCTGGCCGAGATACAAGATCGTGTTGACCGTCTGGTGATCCTGCAATCCGGGAAGATATCCGCACAGGGAACGTTGACCGAACTGCGCGCGCAGATGGTGCTGCCTTCGGTCATCCAGGCCACATTGCTTGCGGGTCGAGGCGCCGGGATCGCCGCTGCGCTGGCGCATCTGGCCGGCCTGGGACTACGGGTCGACGGTGACTGCGCGCGGATCACCTGCCCGGCCGCGCAGAAAATTGCGGTGCTGGCCGCGCTGACGGATTCGGTACGGGACATCTTGATTCATGAACCGTCGCTGGAAGATCTTTTTCTCGGTTATGGAGGTTTGCATGTCAGCGCGCATTGAATGGGCACAAGTGCGCGTGATCGCCGCCAAGGAGTTCCGCGATCGCATCCGCAACCGCTGGGTATTGGCGGTGGCGCTGATTTTTTCCCTGTTCGCGCTGGCAATCGCGTATTTCGGCGCGGCACAGCAGGGCGAGATCGGATTCCGCAGCATCGATGTGACCGTTGCCAGCCTGGTGAGCCTGGTGATTTACCTGCTGCCGCTGATTGCATTGATACTCGGCTACGACGCCATCGTCGGCGAGAAAGAGCGCGGTTCTCTTGAGTTGCTGCTGTCGATGCCGATTACCCGTTTTGAAATCCTGTTGGGGAAATATCTCGGTCTCGCCGCCGCGCTGGGCAGTTCGACCGTGATCGGATTCGGCACGGGATTGTTGCCCCTCGCAGCCGATTTGAGCCGCCATGATTTGTATCACTACGCCGGTTTTGTACTGAGCGCGATTCTGATGGGCTTGGCGTTTCTCAGCATCTCCATGCTGGTATCGGTGCTGGCACTGGACCGCGTGCGCGCCAGCGGCGTCGCGATCGGACTGTGGTTTTTCTTCGTGCTGATTTTCGATCTGCTGCTGATGGGGGCATTGGTGGTGAGCCAGGGCAATCTTGGGAGTGCGGTTTTTGCCGGTGTGTTGATGCTCAATCCGGCCGATGTGTTCCGCTTGCTGAATATTTTCAGCTCGCAACAGGTGCAGAACATGTACGGACTGGCGACGGTCATGCCGGATAGCCTGACTAACCCGATGGTGCTGCTCACCATCATGCTGGGCTGGATCATCGTGCCATTCTTTTTAGCGAACTGGAGGTTCAAATGAAACCGAACACCCCGCAAACAAAAACCAAGCGCCGCTATCCGGAGTTCCGGCTGGCACTGCTGGCCTGCATTGCAACCATGTTGCTGCTGGCAGCATGCAACCCGGCGTCGCACAAGATCGTGGCGCAGGAACCGAGCGCTGATACAGCGAGTGCGCTGGACGGCATGGTGCTCCGGGAATATCCGGGGCCGAAAGCGCAGATTCAATATGCCGAAGGCAAGCCGGACTTCTATTCCAACCTGATGGAAATGTTTACCGTGGTGCTGATACCGCAACAGAAGCGCCCCATCGCCGGGCTGTTCGTGCAGGATATGGGCAAAACGGATTGGGATCATCCGAGTGGCCACTGGATAGCCGCGAAGACGGCGCTGTATGTCGTCGGTAGCAAGAAACCCGGCTCGATGGGGCCGACGTTCGGCTCTTTTTCCAATCCGCGGGACGCGGCAGCTTTCGTGAAACGGGAGGGCGGCAAGATATTCGCCTTCGATCAGATCAGCCTGGAAATGGTGAACTAAGGAGAAGCAGATGGATTACCAACCGGACACTACCTTCGAAGCGGATGCGCTTCAGGATCTCTACGCAAGAACGTTGTATACCTTGCGCGAGTCGCACAAGGCAATGCTGAAGCAATATGCGGTCGCCAGTGAAGCCGACTTGCTGGAAAAAATCGGCAGCGGCAAGCTCGAGTGCCACCCGGCGTACGAGCATTATCTCAGCGCCTTGATCATTGCTCAGACGCGCAGGTACGTCAGGGCGCAGGCGGCGGAGCTATTGGGCGGAGCCGGTACGAACGCCAGCGCCGAAATCAGAGTGCATCTGATGTTGAAGGAGAAAATCGAGGAACATTACGCGGACCGGCTCCGCCGACCTGTGCGCTTCGCCCAGGATGCGCTGCTGCTGTCTTTCAACAGCGGATTGATCATGGAGGTGCGTTATTTCAGTCGCGACGAATATTCGATCTGCTGGAGCTGGGGCGAGGCGGAATTGCGCGTCGACACCGCGCCGGTACACGCCGATTGCGCCACTTTTCCACATCATCTGCATGACGACGTAGCGGGCTTGCGCGCCGACACAATGACAGAGCCGGGCGCGGCGTGCTGGTTGAATTTCAGCCGCCTGATCGAGGTACTCCTGGTCGATCCCTTGCTGGAGAGCAGGAAAGTCGAGATCTGAACGCATGGCGGAAACCGGTTGGCGCCGCCAAACAAGCAACACGCAAGAGCAAGAAATTTTATTCACTTTTGGAAAGTAAAATCATGAACCCAAGCAAATTTTTGCCACTCGTTATCGTTGTGGCGCTGGCGGCATGCGGGCAGAAAAGTCCGGCAACCGACACTGCTGCTGCGAAAACAAGCGCGTCGGCTTCCGCCAGTGTTGCGGCAGCCGCACCGGCGGCCAGCATAGTCGCCTCCGCGCCAGCGCCGGCCGCTCCCGTAGTGGCAGTGGCAAGCGCCGGCGACCTGGTCAAGGGCGAACAGATTTACACTGCGACCTGTCAGGCTTGTCATGCCGCCGGTGTATTGGGCGCACCGAAATTCGGCGACAAGGCTGCATGGCAGCCGCGGATCGCCAAAGGAAAAGATGCGCTGTATACCGATGCGCTGAACGGCTTCAAGATGATGCCGCCCAAGGGTGGCAACGCGCTGCTCAAGGATGAAGAGCTCAAGGCCGCGGTGGATTATATGGTCAGCAAAGCGACCTGATCGGCGCGCGCCGACCGGAAACGTTGAAACATCCGTATCTGTTGTTACGCACTGTCGGCGAGAGTGTTTTCTCCATAGTGAGCGTGCGCAGCATCAGATCGGCAAGACAGAATCAAGGCGGCAGCATCATGCTACTACGTCGAGCAAGCAGCTTTTTCGCAGCGCTATTGTTGCTGCTGCCTTTGTTGTCGGGCTGTGCCCGCAGTGAAAGCACCTACCGGACGCAAGGCCATGTGTTCGGTACCGTCGTCGAAGTCAGCATTTACGGCGAGTCGGAGGAACGGGCCAATGCCCTCAGTGCCAGGGTATTGAACGAATTCGATCGCCTGCATCGCAAATTTCACGCCTGGCAACCAAGCATGCTGACCGCGCTAAACGACAGCATTGCGCGCGGCGAGCCGTTCCAGGCGGATTCCGAAATGGTCGACCTGCTCAAATCGGCGACCGAGCTGGCCGAGCGCTCCGACAACCTGTTCAACCCGGCGATCGGCCATTTGATTCGGCTGTGGGGCTTCCAGAGCAGCGACATCACCCCGCACGCACCGCCGCCTGATGAGATCAAGCGCTGGGTCGCTGCCAATCCGCGCCTGGCCGACCTGCGTTATGACGGCAATACGATTTCAAGCGTGAACAAGGCGGTCATGATCGATCTGGGCGGCTACGCGAAAGGTTATGCGCTTGACCGCGCGGCCCAGATTTTACGCGCTGCGCATGTCAAGGCGGCGCTCATCAACGTCGGCGGGAATATCCTCGCGATCGGCCAGCCGGGCCGGCGCCCGTGGCAAGTCGGGATCCGCGATCCGCGCGGCGACGGCGCGATTGCAGCGCTGGCGCTGCATGACAATGAAGCGATCGGCACCAGCGGAGACTATATGCGTTATTTCATGACGGATGGAAAACGCCATCCACACATCATCGATCCCCGGACCGGCGACACCATCGACCTGGTGGCTTCGGTCACCATCATCACCTCCGGGGGCACCGATGCGGGCTTGCGCTCTGATGGGAACTCCAAGCCCTTGTTCATCAGCGGGCCCGCGCACTGGAAAGCGATGGCGCAACGGCTGGGATTGAACGAGGTGATGCTGATCGATACCGACAAACATGTCGAAATGACCCCATCCATGCGCGCCCGGATGGGGACCCCGCCGGCAATAGGTGATTAAAACGCCATCCCGTCTTCGCCCAAGCCTCCCCGCACGGCCGCCTCCCTATAGTCACAAAGAGCTAGACCAGCTAGTCCTTATCGAATCGCACCACCGACTTCTTGCCAATACCCATTGCCTGCCTCGCTGCGTAGACTGATTGCATCGACGTAGGCAATGCCTATGTTTTTGCGACGTTTTTATTTCCCAGCATCGGCACCGGTGCACGCGTGGAGGCAGCATGAGTCATTTTCTGGATCGTCTGAAATTTTTCAACAAGCCCAAGGAGACCTTTTCCAATGGTCACGGCGCGGTCGTCAATGAAGACCGCACCTGGGAAAAAGCCTACCGCCAGCGCTGGCAGCATGACAAGATCGTGCGTTCGACCCACGGTGTGAATTGCACCGGCTCGTGCAGCTGGAAAGTGTATGTCAAGAACGGCTTGATCACCTGGGAAACGCAGCAGACCGATTACCCGCGCACCCGTCCGGATCTGCCGAATCACGAGCCGCGCGGTTGTCCGCGCGGCGCCAGTTATTCGTGGTACGTCTACTCGGCGCAGCGCGTCAAATATCCGATGGTACGTGGCCGCCTGATGGAGATGTGGCGCGAAGCGCGCCTTAGCATGTCGCCGGCGGAGGCCTGGGAATACATCAGCCAGGATCCTGAGCGCGCCAAACAATACAAGTCGGTGCGCGGGCTCGGCGGTTTCGTGCGCGCCACGTGGAATGACGCGAATGAAATCATCGCCGCCGCGAATGCGTTCACGATCAAGAAATTCGGCCCGGACCGCATCATCGGCTTTTCGCCGATCCCGGCCATGTCGATGGTCAGCTATGCCGCCGGCACACGTTATCTGAGCCTGATCGGCGGCGTCGCGATGAGTTTTTACGACTGGTATTGCGACTTGCCGCCAGCCAGCCCCCAGGTCTGGGGCGAACAGACCGACGTGCCGGAATCGGCTGACTGGTACAACTCGACCTACCTGATGGTGTGGGGTTCCAACGTGCCGATGACGCGCACGCCGGATGCCCACTTTTACACCGAGGTCCGCTACAAGGGCACCAAGACGGTCGCCGTATCGTCCGACTATGGCGAGATGGTCAAGTTCGGCGATATCTGGCTGGCGCCGAAGCAGGGCACCGATGCCGCATTGGCGATGGCGATGGGACACGTGATCCTGAAGGAATTCCACGCCAACGGCCAGTCGGCGTATTTCCGCGACTATGCCAAGCAATACACCGACTTCCCGATGCTGGTGCTGCTGAAGGAAAAGAACGGCACGCTGGTGCCGGACTATTTTCTGCGCGCTTCGCATCTGGCCGACAATCTCGACGAAACCAATAATCCCGAATGGAAGACCCTGGTCATCGACGATATCAGCGGCGACATCAGCGCAGCGTCCGGTTCGATCGGCTTTCGCTGGGGCGAATCCGGAAAATGGAATCTGGAACAGAAAGACGGCAGCAGCCGTGCTGCCATCGATCCGCGTTTGTCCCTGATCGATAGCAGCGACCAGGTCATGGCAGTGGGATTCCCCTATTTCGGCGGCAAGGATGCCAACGATATGCTGCTGCGCAACGTGCCGGTGAAAAAGGTGCAACTGGCGGATGGCTCCGTCGCGCTGGTGACGACCGTATTCGACCTGTCATTGGCCAACTACGGTATCGATCGCGGTCTGGGCGGCGGGAATGTGGCCAGGGACTTCAATGACGATGTGCCGTACACCCCGGCATGGCAAGAAAAGCATACCGGCGTCAAGGCCGCCGATGTGATCACCGTGGCGCGCGAATTTGCCGAGAATGCCGACCAGACCCGCGGCAAGAGCATGGTGATCGTCGGTGCCGCGCTGAATCACTGGTATCACATGGACATGACGTATCGCGGCATCATCAACATGCTGATGATGTGCGGTTGCGTGGGTCAATCCGGTGGCGGCTGGGCCCATTACGTCGGCCAGGAAAAATTGCGGCCGCAGACCGGCTGGACCCCGCTCGCCTTCGCACTCGACTGGAACCGCCCGGCGCGCCAGATGAACGGCACCTCGTTCTTTTACGCGCACACCAGCCAGTGGCGTCATGAAAAGCTGCATGCGGAAGAAATTCTGTCGCCATCGGCCGATGGCAAGCTGGCGGAAATGGCGCTGATCGATTACAACGCCAAGGCCGAACGGATGGGCTGGCTGCCATCAGCGCCCCAGTTTGACGTCAACCCGCTGGACATCGCCCGCGCTGCCGAGGCTGCCGATCAGGATGTGGCCGAGTACACGGTGGAACAACTCAAGGCCGGCAAACTGAATTTTTCGTGCGACGATCCGGATAATCCCGCCAACTTCCCGCGCAACATGTTCGTCTGGCGCTCGAATATCCTGGGCAGCTCCGGCAAGGGCCATGAATATTTCCTGAAATACCTGCTCGGCACACAAAACGCCTTGATGAGCGATGAGGAAAGCTGCGTCAAACCGAAGCATGTCAAGATCCGCCCGGCCGCCGAAGGCAAGCTCGATTTGCTGGTGGTGCTCGACTTCCGCATGTCGACCACCTGCCTGTACGGGGATGTCGTGTTGCCAACCGCGACCTGGTACGAGAAGGATGATCTGAATACCTCCGACATGCACCCGTTCATCCATCCCTTATCGGAAGCCGTGCAACCGCTCTGGCAGTCGAAGTCTGATTGGGACATCTACAAGGGCATCGCCGAGAAATTCTCGGAAATCGGCGGCGAATTGCTGGGCACGCAAAAGGATCTGGTGCTCACGCCCCTGATGCACGACACCCCGGGCGAACTCGGCCAGCCGTTCGATCCGAAAGACTGGCGCGCCGGCGAATGCGAGCCGGTCCCCGGTAAAACCATGCCGAACATGCAAGTGGTCGAGCGCAATTACCGCGACGTCTACAAGAAGTTCACCTCGATCGGCCCTTTGCTGGAAAACGCCGGCAACGGCGGCAAGGGCATAGGCTGGAAAACCGGGGATGAAGTCGACGTGCTGCGCGGCATTAACCGCGTGGTGACGGAGGAGGGCGTTTCGCAGGGGCAGCCGCAGTTGAATACCGCGATCGATGCGGCGGAAATGATCCTCTCGCTGGCGCCGGAAACCAACGGTCACGTGGCGGTGAAGGCCTGGGCCGCATTGTCCAAGATGACCGGCCGCGATCACACCCACCTGGCGCTGCCGCGGGAACATGACAGCATCCGTTTCCGCGACGTCCAGGCGCAGCCGCGCAAGATCATCTCGTCGCCGACCTGGTCGGGTCTGGAAAGCGAAGAAGTGAGCTACAGCGCCGGTTACACCAACGTGCATGAACTGATCCCATGGCGCACCCTGACCGGCCGCCAGCAGTTCTACCAGGACCACCTGTGGATGCGCGATTTTGGCGAAGGCCTGTGCGTCTACAAGCCGGCCATCAATACCAAAACCACGGCGGAAATGCTGGGTGCGCAACCGAACGGCAACAAGGAAATTGCGCTGAACTTCATCACGCCGCATCAAAAGTGGGGGATCCACTCGACGTATTCGGACAACCTGCGGATGTTGACCTTGTCGCGTGGCGGTCCGCACGTGTGGCTGTCGGAACGCGACGCGAAAAATGCCGGGATCGTCGATAACGACTGGATCGAAGTGTTTAACGTGAATGGCACGCTGACGGCGCGTGCGGTGGTCAGCCAGCGGGTGCCGGAAGGCATGACGATGATGTACCACGCCCAGGAAAAAATCATCAATGTGCCGGGCGCGGAAATGTCCGGCAAGCGCGGCGGCATCCATAACTCGGTCACGCGCGTGGTGACCAAGCCGACCCACATGATAGGCGGCTATGCGCAACTGTCGTACGGCTTCAATTACTACGGCACCGTGGGCTCGAACCGCGATGAGTTTGTGCTGGTGCGCAAGATGAACAATGTGGAATGGCTGGAAGGCCCGTTGCAAGCCGACGCCTAAAACGAGTCAAAGATCTGGAGCGGAATATGAAAATCAGAGCGCAAATCGGCATGGTGCTGAACCTGGACAAGTGCATCGGCTGCCACACTTGTTCGGTCACTTGCAAAAACGTGTGGACCAGCCGTGACGGTGTCGAGTACGCATGGTTCAACAACGTCGAAACCAAGCCCGGCATCGGCTATCCGAAAGAATGGGAAAACCAGGACAAGTGGAATGGCGGATGGAAGCGCACGGCGTCCGGCAAGATCGAACCGCGTCAGGGCAGCCGTCTGAAAATCCTGGCCAACATTTTCGCCAATCCGAACCTGCCGGCGATCGACGAGTACTACGAGCCGTTCACCTACGATTACGAGCGCCTGCAAAACGCACCGCTGTCGGAAACTCCGCCGACCGCGCGCCCGATTTCGGTGATTACCGGCAAGAAGATGGATAAGATCGAATGGGGTCCGAACTGGGAAGACGACCTCGGCGGCGAATTTGCCAAGCGCAGCAAGGACAAGCTGTTCGACAACATGCAAAAGGAAATGTACGGCACGTTCGAAAACACCTTCATGATGTACCTGCCGCGTCTGTGCGAACACTGCCTGAACCCCACTTGCGTCGCATCCTGTCCGTCCGGATCGGTCTACAAGCGCGAGGAAGACGGCATCGTCCTCATCGATCAGGACAAATGCCGCGGCTGGCGCATGTGCATCTCCGGCTGCCCTTACAAGAAGATTTACTACAACTGGTCATCCGGCAAGGCGGAGAAGTGCACCTTCTGCTATCCGCGTATCGAAGCCGGCCAGCCAACCGTCTGTTCGGAAACCTGCGTCGGCCGTATCCGCTATCTCGGCGTGCTGCTGTATGACGCCGACAAGATCGAAGCTGCGGCCTCAGTGCCCGCCGAGCAGGATTTGTACGACGCACAGCTTGGCGTCTTCCTGAATCCGCATGATCCCGCCATCATCGAGGAAGCGCGCCGTCAGGGGATCCCTGAAGCATGGCTCGCATCCGCCAAGAAATCGCCGGTGTACAAAATGGTCATGGAATGGAAAGTGGCCTTTCCGCTGCACCCGGAATATCGCACGCTGCCAATGGTGTGGTATATCCCGCCGCTGTCGCCGATCCAGGCCGCGGCCGAATCCGGCAAGATGGGTTTGAACGGGATTCTTCCCGATACCAGGAGCTTGCGCATTCCGGTCAAATATCTGGCCAACCTGCTGACTGCCGGCCATGAACCGCCGATCGTGTCTGCACTCGACCGCATGCTGGCGATGCGCGCCTACATGCGCAGCAAGTCGGTCGATAAAGTTGAAAACCTGACCGTGTTGAAACAGGTCGGACTCAGCAAGGCCGAAGTCGAAGACATGTATCACATCATGGCGATCGCCAATTATGAAGACCGGTTTGTGATTCCAAGCAGCCATAAGGAAATGGCTGAGGACAGTTTCAATGAAAAAGGCGCATGCGGTTTCAGCTTCGGCAATGGCTGTTCGGATGGTGTCACCGACACTAGCTTGTTCGGCAAGAAAAAGCATGGATCCACGATCTTTGTCGAGATGCCGAAGTCGCGCAAGAAGAAGGATGTGCAGCAGGCTTGAAGTCTGTAATCGTGTCAGCCCACCATAATGAGGAACACCATGAAGCATTTCCAGGTTTTATCCGCTCTGCTGCTCTATCCCGAGCCGGTGCTGATCGAAAATTTGCCCGAGATCGCGCTGTTGCTTGCCGCAACGCCGACACTGCACGCGCCGCTGCGGCCATTGCTCGATTACCTGGCAACTCAGGACTTGATCACGCTGCAGCAAAATTACGTCATGACTTTCGATCGCAATCCGTCGCATTCGCTGCACCTGTTCGAGCATATACACGGAGAGTCGCGCGATCGTGGACAGGCGATGGTGGACCTGATGGAGGAATACAAGCAACACGGACTGGAAATGACGGGGGACGATTTGCCCGATTTTGTGCCGCTGTTTCTGGAATTCCTGTCGCAGCAGGATGCGGCCGAAGCGGCGCGCCTGCTGTCGGACGCGGTGCACGTGCTGGCCCATATCGGGCACAAGCTGGCCGCCAACGGCAGCCCGTACGCCGTGGTATTCGACGTACTGCAACAGCTTAGTCCGGTGGCCGCCGAAGAATTGACGGAGCCGCCGGTGCGGGATATGGATGAAGCGCTGGAAACCTTCGGACCGGGCGCGGATGGCGTGGAGCCGCTGCTGAAGCACCTGAGCGGCGGCCCGCAACCGATCAACTTTTATCCGAAGGCAGCGCGTGCCGTCGAGAAGGCCGTTGAACCTAGATTCCTCAGTTGACCGCTTACTTTTGTCTGGAAATCCGCATGAACACACACTTTCTATCGTTCGATAAGCTGCACCGATTGGGTGAAAGCGCTACAGGCGCGATTGCACATTTTTCCGGCCCTCTGGCCGCGTTGCTCCTCCTTGCAGGGAAAGCCCTGCCGCGGTGGAGTAGGGAATTCAGACGACATGTCGTCTGCCTGCGCAACGGTTTGCCCTTGCAAGGGCAAACTCCTACCCTGCAGGGTTACGGGCGTCGCGCCTTGCCAGATGACCGGAAAAACGCACACTCGCACATGTCCAACTGAGGAATCTAGGTTTAAAGGAGTACAGCATGAACTATTTACATCAATTCGTCTTCGGGATTTACCCCTACATCGCGCTGGGAATTTTTCTGCTCGGCAGTCTGATCCGCTTCGACCGCGAGCAATACACGTGGAAATCGGATTCCAGCCAACTGCTGCACCGCGGCAGCCTGCGCGCCGGCAATATCCTGTTCCATATCGGCATCATCGGCCTGTTCTTCGGCCATGTGGCCGGTTTGCTGACGCCGGTCTGGGTGTGGGATACGCTCGGCGTATCCCATGGCGCCAAGCAGATGGTGGCAATGGTCGCGGGCGGCATCATGGGCGGTGTGTGCCTGGCCGGCATCCTGATCCTGCTGGTGCGGCGTTTTACCAATGATCGTCTGCTGGCGGTCACGACCTTCAAGGACAAGCTGGTGATGCTGTGGATTCTGGCCACCTTGCTGCTCGGTCTGTCGTCTATCGTCGCGTCGGCGTCGCATACCGACGGCCACATGATGGTGCAACTAATGCATTGGGCACAGCACATCGTCACCTTCCGTGGCGACGCTGCACAATTCATTCTTGACGCGCCGCTGGTCTTCAAGCTGCACCTGTTGATGGGCATGTCGCTGTTTGCGATTTTCCCGTTCACGCGCCTGGTGCATGTGTGGAGCGGCTTCGGTGCCGTCGCTTATCTAGGCCGCGCTTACCAACTGGTGCGCACACGCTGATCGCAGTTTCAACGAGGAGAGGCAGCATGGGTATTTCAGTCAACGGTGTCGAGATTACCGATCGTGCGATCGCGCAGGAATTGCCGCATCATCAAACGGCGGGCAATCCGCTCAAGGAAGCCGTGCACGAGCTGGTGCTGCGCACTGTACTGCTGCAGGAAGCGGACCGCCTGGGCATTGCCGGCGACGATGGCGATGCCCGGGTTGAAGCATTGTTTGCGCAGGAAGTGCGTGTGCCGGAAGCCGATGAAGCCGCCTGCGTCACCTTGTATCGCAAGCAAGCGCAACGCTTTACCAACGGTGAAATGGTGGAGGCGCGCCACATCCTGTTCCAGGTAACGCCGGCCGTGCCGCTGGAACTGCTGCGCGAAACCGGCAACGCGGTGCTGGCGGAATTGCACACCCATCCGGAACGGTTTGCCGAATTGGCACAGGAGTATTCGAACTGTGCATCCGGTGCGCTCGGCGGCAACCTGGGCCAGTTGACGCGCTGCCAGACCGTCGCGGAATTTGACAGCCTGGTGTTCCGCCTTGCGCCCGGCGAGTTGGCCGCACGTTTGCTGGAAACGCGGTTTGGCTTGCATATTGTACAAGTGCTGCGCCGGGTCGATGGCGTCCTGCTACCGTTTGACGCGGTCAAGTCGCAGATTGCCGACAATTTGAGTCGGCAGGCATGGCAACGTGCGCTGCATCAATACCTGCAAATCCTGGTGGGGCGTGCGGATATCCAGGGCGTGACCCTGGAAGGCACAGACAGCCCGCTGGTGCAGTAATCGGATTGATCGATCTATCCGCTATCAACAGGAGGTTTGGATGTTAAGCGACCGGTTTGGCCGATCCATCGACTATTTGCGCTTGTCGGTGACCGACCGTTGCGATTTGCGCTGCAGCTATTGCATTCCCAAGGGCTTCAGGGGCTTTGAAGAACCCAGGCATTGGCTGACATTTGACGAGATCGTGCGTTTGGTAGCGGCCTTCGCGCGCCTGGGTACGTCGCGCGTACGCCTGACCGGTGGCGAACCGCTGCTGCGGCGCAACCTCCCGCAACTGGCGGCACGGCTGGCCGTACTGCCTGGCATGCGTGATCTGTCCTTGTCGACCAATGCAACGCAACTGGGCCGCCATGCGACTGCACTCAGGCAGGCCGGTGTCTCGCGTATCAATGTGAGTCTCGATTCCCTCGATCGCGCCTGCATGGAAAAAATCACCGGCCGCGACAGCTTGGCGCAAATCCTCGATGGACTGAAGGCAGGCAAGGCGGCCGGTTTTTCACCGATAAAAATCAACATGGTTGCCATGCGCGGCATCAATGACGATGAAATCGACGACATGGTGGCGTTCTGTATCGAACAACACTTTATGTTGCGCCTGATCGAAGCGATGCCGATGGGGGCGACCGGACGCGACGCCGCGTATCTCGATCTGGGGCCGATTCAACGGCGGCTGCAAGACAAGTTTGGCTTGCGGCCCCAGGCAACTGAGCTCGGCGGCGGCCCGGCACGTTATCTGGCGACGGCCGACGGCAGCGCGAGTATCGGCTTCATCACGCCGATGTCGCAGCATTTTTGCGCAAGCTGCAATCGGGTGCGGCTGGCAGTCGACGGCACCTTGTACTTATGTCTTGGACAAGAAGAAAAATTTGAGTTTCGGCCCCTGTTGCGCGGCGGCGCAAGCGATGCCGAGCTGGAAGCGGCGATCCGCAGCGCAATTGAATTGAAACCGCAAAAGCATGACTTCCGCGAGCAGCCCGACAAGATCATCCGCTTCATGGCCCAGACGGGTGGATGAGGTAACAGTTCGGTTTAACAGTCTGTTTATCAGGCATTTGGCGCGTACACTGTCAGGTGTTGGATGTACAGCCAACGTTTTGCATGGAGATGACGGCGATGAACAAGATAACGATGTGGTGCTGTAGCGAGCTGTATGCCTATATGCGCTGCACGCTGCCGTCGACAACACCGGGATCGCCAGGTCCGGCCACCATTGGCAAGCCGCCCGGGAGCAGTGATGACACTTGACGCGCTATTGCCGACCCGGCATAAGCTGTCGACTAAAATTGTTGGTGCATTGGTCGGCTTCCTGGCACTCGCCCTGATGGTGATCGGGATTACCCTGTTCTTGTCATGGCAGCTGGAAGGGAGTGCTGCTGCGATCAACGATGCAGGTAGCCTGCGCATGCATAGTTTTCGCTTGACCATGCTGTTGTCGCGCCGCGTCCATGAACCGCAACTGACCGGTATCCGCTCAACCACCGAGCAGGAATTGCAGGCGATCGATACCACGCTTCTGCAATTGCGCCGGGGCGATCCGCAGCGGCCCTTGTTTTTGCCTCCGGCCAGCGCTATCCAGGCCGACTTCAAGCAGATCGTGGAACACTGGCAACAAAGCCTGCGACCGTTGGCCAGTGCAATCTTGCTGCAACAGGGTACGGCGCAGCAGTCCAGCTGGCGGGATTTTCAACTGCAGGCCGATCGTTTTGTCGGTGAGGTGAATGCACTGGTGCAACTGATTGAACAGGATAGCGAGCAGCGCACCTTCTGGCTGCGCTCGTCGCAACTGGCACTGCTGGCCCTGGCATTCTTCGGTACGGTCAGCATCATCTACTTGATGTTCATGCTGATCATCGAGCCGGTTACCCGCCTGCATGAAGGCATGCACAGGATGAAAGAAAAGGATTTCGAAGTGCGACTGGCAGTCGAGAGCGGCGATGAATTCGGCCAGCTGGCGCAAGGTTTCAACCAGATGGCAGATCGCCTGCAAGAGTCGTATGGCAATCTCGAAGCGCAGGTCAAGACCAAAACCACGGCGCTTGAAGAGCAGAACCGCGAATTGGCATTGCTATACGACAGCGCTGCATTCCTGCAACGCCCGCAACCGGTGGAAGCGGTATGCGAAGGTTTCCTGCAGCGCATTAGCGAGTATTTTCAAGCCGATGGCGGTTCGGTGCGGGTACTCGATGCCAGTCGCGGCAACCTGCACATGGTGGTGCATCAGGGACTCTCCGAAGAGTTGGTCGAGACCGAGCATTGCCTGAAAGTCGGCGAGTGCCTGTGTGGCGCTGCGGTTGAGCAAAAAGTGACGATAGTGCATGACTTGCGGCGCATGGATCGCGCCCACCAGATGCAATGTCACCGCGAGGGATTTGTGACTGTATCGATATTTCATATTCATGCGCTCCAGCAGCATCTGGGTTTCTTTAACTTGCATTTTCGCTCACCGAAAAGCTTCAATCAGCGCGAAGAGGCATTGCTGGAAACCTTGGGCCAGTTGCTTGGCATCGCCATCGAAAACCTGCGGCTGGCGGCGCGCGAGCGCGAAATGGCGATCTCGGAAGAGCGCAATCTGGTCGCGCAAGGACTGCATGACAGCATTGCGCAGGGTTTGAACTACCTCAATCTCCAGGTCCAGATGCTGGACGATTCGCTGCAGGACGGCAAACTGGAGGAAGTCACCGAAATCGTGCCGGCATTGCGCGCGGGTGTTCAGGAAAGCTACGAAGATGTGCGTGAACTGCTGCTCAATTTCCGCAGCCACCTGGTGGAAGGCGACTTGCTTGGTTCGCTTGAATCGACGATCGACAAATTCCGGCGCCAGACCGGCATCGCTGCCGAACTGGTGGCCGACGTCGATGGTGCACCGTTTCCGCGTGAGCAGCAATTGCAACTGCTGTTTATCGTGCAGGAAGCATTATCGAATATCCGTAAGCATGCGATCGCCAGCCGGGTTGAGATCCGGCTGGAAGACCATCAGGATTTTGTCTTGACGATACGTGACAACGGGATTGGTTTTGACGACGATACCCTGTTGCAGAAAAGCGAGAGCCACGTCGGCATTCATATCATGCGTGAGCGGGCGCAACGCATCGCCGCATCGCTGAATGTCGCCTCGATACCGGGGACCGGCACCACCGTTGTGCTGCAACTACCGCACGAACAACGTCGTGCGGCCTGATTCATACTGGAGATAACGGTATTCCGATGGAAACACTTACCAAACCGATCAGCGTGCTGCTGGTTGACGACCATTCCCTGTTTCGAAGCGGTATTCGATCGTTGCTGCAACGCCATGCCGAGTTTGCCGTGGTGGGCGAGGCCGCCGACGGCGTCGAAGGCATCAAGCGCGCGCAGCAACTGCAGCCCGATGTGGTACTGCTCGACCTGCATATGCCCGGCATATCCGGCGTGGAAACGCTGCAACTGATGTTGCAGGATTGTCCGAAAACGGCGATCGTCATGCTTACCGTGTCCGAGGACTCGGCAGATCTTACGACTGCGTTGAAGGCCGGTGCCTGCGGCTACCTGATCAAGAACATCGACGCCGATTATTTGATTCGTGCCATCCGCCGTGCGGCAGCCGGTGAAACGGTAGTGGCCGAGGCGATGACCAGTAAGCTCGTCGCGCAGCTACAGGGCGGCACCCAGCCCCCGGAAGCGGCGTCCGAACTCGATAAACTCACCCCGCGCGAAAGGGAAATTATCGCTTGTCTGGCGCGCGGGGAAAGCAATAAAAGCATTGCCCGGACACTGGATCTGGCCGAGAGTACCGTCAAGATTCATGTGCAGAATGTGCTAAAAAAACTCAAACTGACGAGCCGGGTGCAGGCTGCCGTGTATGCGGTCGAACAGCGTTTTTTGAGCGGGGGCACTGATAAACAGCCCTGAATTTGAAAATCCGTGCAACAACGCCATGCAGTGCCCAAGCGGGCTACTTCACCGGACGGAATGTCCTGTTGCGCTTGTCGACCGGTGAGTGCATCAGCATGCTCCTCAATCCGGATTAGTGAGTCGCGACGATGCGACCGGGTTTGACCAGCGGGTCAATGCCGCTCATGCGGTCGAGCCGGCCTGCCAGCGTCGTCAGGCCGAGAGCGCCGACAACCACAATGGCACCGATCCAGGGTGTAGCCATTAGTCCAAGATGGGCGACGATCAATCCACCACCCCAGGCACCGCCGGCAATTCCGACGTTGAACGCTGCGATATTCAGGCCTGAGGCCACGTCGACGGCCTGCGGCGCATCACGTTCGGCGCGCTGCACCACATACACTTGCAACCCGGGTACGTTACCGAATGCGACCGCGCCCCATACCAATACTGTCGCCAGAGCCAGCCACGTGTTGGTCGCAGTAAAGGTCAACACAAATAACACGATCGCCAATAAAGCAAAGACAACTTGCAACGCCCGAATCGGGCCTTTCCTGTCCGCCAGTTTGCCGCCCCAGATATTGCCGAATGCGACCGACACGCCATACACCAGCATGACCAGACTGACGCTGGAAGCCGAGAATCCGGACACCTCCTGCAAAATTGGCGCAAGGTAAGTGAAGGCAATGAACGATCCGCCATAACCCAGCGCGGTCATTGCATACACCAGCAACAGGCGCGGCTTCTTCAGTACAGCCAACTGCGTCAGCAGGGATGCGGGTTTGCTGCCGGCGATATTGTTTGGCACCAGAATCAGGCTGCCGACAAAGGCAATTACCCCCAGTAGGGATACGGCCAGGAAGGTTGTCTGCCAGCCAAAGGTCTGGCCGATGAAAGTACCGAGCGGGACACCGGTGACCAACGCGACGGTCAGTCCGGTGAACATCAGGGCAATCGCGCTAGCCGCCTTCTCCTTGGGCACGAGACTGGTGGCAATGGTTGAGCCAATGGAGAAAAACACGCCATGCGCCAAACCGGTCAGCACACGCGCCGCCATGAGCGCTTCGTATCCGGGTGCCATCCACGCGACCAGATTACCAATGGTGAACAGCGCCATCAAGCCCAACAACAGATGCTTGCGGTGCACGCGACCAGTCAATGCCGTCAGTACCGGCGCACCTACTGCGACACCCAAGGCATACAGGCTGACCAGCAGTCCGGCCGAAGGAACGGAGACACCAAGGCTGGCAGCAATGGTTGGGATGAGGCCGACAATCACGAATTCCGTCGTCCCGATAGCGAAAGCACTGAGTGTCAGCGCCCAGAGTGCGAGAGGCATGATTTTCCTTCTGTGTGGGTAAAAGATGCCTCGCAGTGTGGGCCTGGCGCTGTCAAAGAAAAACCACTGCGGCTACAATACATTTTTGACTTGGAGTCACCAATGCTGAATATTGAGGCGCTCATTGCCTTCGTTGCCGTGATAGATACCGGCTCCTTCTCTGCCGCGGCCGAGCGGCTGGGCCAGACTCCGTCCGGAATAAGCCGCGCCGTCTCGCGCCTGGAGTCGCAGTTGCACATGGCCTTGATCACACGCACCACCCGCCGGCTGGACCTGACCGAAGAGGGCGAGTGGTTATTGGCGCGCGCAAGGAAAATCCTGTCCGACTTGCAAGACACGGAAGAGCAAATGACCGCCCGCCTTTCCCAGCCTTCAGGCCTGGTACGTGTCAGCGCTGCGACGCCGGTGCTGGACCACCTGGTCGCCCCCTTGGCGGCGGAATTCATGGATGCTTATCCGTTGCTGCGGTTAGAGCTGATCAGTGGCGAAACCGTGATCGATCTGATTGAGGAGCGCGTCGATCTGGCCATACGCATCGGCCCCTTGGCCGATTCCACTCTTAACGCCAGACGTCTGGGAACAAGTCGTCTTCGATTGTTGGCATCTCCGGCGTATCTGGCACGCCACGGTACGCCGGAAAACATAGACCAGCTTGCCGGCCATCGTCTGCTTGGCTTTACGGTGCCGGCTTCGCTGAATATCTGGCCCTTGCCGCAACAGGGAGGTGATGGATTGCCGGTGCAACCTGCCATTGCTGCCTCAAGTGGTGAGACGCTACGTCACCTGGCATTGGCCGGCGCCGGTATCGTTTGCCTGGCCGACTTTCTAACGCGTAGCGATGTATCAAGCGGCCGTTTGGCGCCGGTTCTGGAGTCAGTGACACTGCCATGGAATCAACCAGTGTGGACCGTATTCTACAAACAGGGAGCGCTGGCACCACGCATTGGTGCGCTGGTCAGTTTCCTGGCGCAGAAACTAACGGGCGTACTGGATGAATGATGGCGGCGGTCTGGGGTGTCTGTGCCTCCCACCGCCAAGTCAAGTCGTCAATTATTGCGATTCAGTCAAAGATCATTTGATCAATGCGGTATTTTTCACAACAATCAATGCGCGCATAGTACGTCCACTTAATCATTTTTTAGGAATTGTTATGCGTATCAACTTACCGGGTAAAGTCGGATTTGGCACCGCCCCCTGGGCAATATGTTATTTCTGGCTCGCACTGCGCGAAGAGGGCCAAGTCGCAGCGAATGCGCCATTACCAAACGCCTGACCGTAGCGCTAATTACCGAACTGGAAACAAGATGAACGTATTTATCACAGGTGCAACCGGCTTTATCGGCGGCTCCGTTGCAGCGCGTTTTATTGCGGAAGGATACACAGTGCGAGGTTTGGTGCGTACTGAAGCGCAGGCTGCGCGTCTCAGCGAGCTTGGTATTCAACCAGTCCTCGGCACCCTCTCCGATGCTGAGATCCTGACGCGCGAGGCGCAGCGTGCGGATGCGGTGGTGAATGCCGCCAGCTCGGACAACGCGCCCGCGGTCGAAACCCTGCTCAACGCGCTGGCCGGCTCGGGCAAGGTATTTATTCACACCAGCGGCTCCAGCGTGATCGGCGACGACGCCCGTGGCGAATGGGCCTCCGAGCAGATTTTCGATGAAGATACGCCGTTTGAACCGGCCCCGGAAAAAGCCCGGCGCGCGGCCCTGGACCAGTTGATCATCGCTGCAGCCGGACGTGGTGTGCGCTCGGTCATCCTGTGTAACAGCATGATTTACGGCAACGGCCTCGGACTGAATCCGTATAGCGTCCAGATTCCGCCATTGGTGGCGCAGGCGCGCAAGAGCGGCATCGCACGCTTTGTCGGCAAGGGAGTGAATATCTGGTCCAACGTACATATCGAAGATGTGGTCGAGCTGTATTTGCTGGCACTCCGGAAGGCGCCGGCCGGATCGTTCTATTACGTTGAAAACGGTCAGGCTTCGTATGCCGACATTACGGCAGCGATTGCCGAACGACTGGGGCTGGATGCGCCGCAAGCGTGGCCGGTCGAAGAGGCAATCAAGGAATGGGGCTTCGGCCATGCGGTGTATTCGTTTGGTTCCAACAGCCGGGTCTCGGCCAAACGCGCGCGCAATGATCTCGGCTGGACGCCGAAGCACGTCTCTGTCATCGCTTGGATCAAGCGTGACATGAGGGTCAGCGATGAATAACCAGAATATTTCGGCAGTGCCGGACCAACTAGGCCGGCCCTACAGCAAAGGCTGCAAACCACGCTACAATTTTCACGAGCTATTGCGCCGGACTGTGCAAGAATACATCGAGAAACATCGGCGAGACCTGGCGAAGGTGCTGGACAACCTGGCATCTCGGACCGCTCCAGGGAATCGGCAATACCGTGACTCTTTATCCTGCGAGGAACACTGTCTTGCAACTTAGCACTTGACCCGATTGACTACGGAGCCCGGTTGACGGCGCTGACCTGGCGATTTGGTCATTGGTAAACGTATTACGCCGGCTTAGCTCATCTGGTAGAGCAACTGCTTCGTAAGCAGAAGGTGACCTGTTCGAGTCAGGTAGTCGGCACCAATTTGAAGAGACTAGATACTATGAATGAAGGCGCGCCGGGAAGAGCGCTGGCTGCAAGAGCAATACCCCGCATATACAGCTTACAAATCGCGTGTGAAAAAACTGATTCCCTGGATTTACTGATTATATGAGTACAGTTATTCTCGACACCGTTCTGACTTGTCCGCAATGTGGCTTCGCTAAGCCAGAAACCATGCCGACCGACGCATGCCAGTTCTTTTACGAGTGCGAAAACTGTAAAGCCTTGCTCAGGCCAAAGGCCGGCGACTGCTGCGTGTTTTGTTCCTACGGTTCGGTGAAGTGCCCGCCCATGCAAGAGCAAAAGGGTTGCTGCGGGTAGGTATGCCAATGTAGGCATACGGGTGGGGGCAACATGGGTTTTCTTCACTTCAAATGATGTCGCACGTATGATTTTGATATGCAAAGTACTGGATATATGAACACTGAAGATTGGCAAATACAAGGTGGGAAATGGTGGTTTGACCATTAAACAGGCATGCCTGGTTTCCCTTGCTGGCAATGGCTTTGGAGTGCGCCTATGCTATCTAAGGCAGGCAAGCTGTTTCGTCTTCAAACTGAGCTAGGACTGTGGGGCTGTACGCCGCGGCCCATCATCTATCATCAGGAGGATGTATGCGCATACTGGTCGTTGGGGCCACAGGGCTCCTTGGAAAAGAAATTGTCGCTCTGTTGTCCGCAGAGCATGAGGTGGTAGGCGCCAGCCGTCAAAGCGCGGAGATCGCTGTAGATATTTCCGAGAAGCAGTCGATTCTGGCGATGTACAAACAGGTGGGTACGGTTGACGCGGTGGTTTGTGTGGCGGGCACAGCGAAATTCGCTCCGATGGACGCCATCACCGACGATGATTTTGCGTTCAGCCTTGCCAATAAGTTGATGGGGCAGGCCAATCTTGTCCGGTATGGGGTTCCGTACATTGTCGAAGGGGGTTCGGTTACGCTCACCAGTGGCCTGCTCGCGCAACACCCGATGCCCGGCAGTGCTGCAGTGAGCACCGTGAACGCTGGCATTGAGGGGTTTGGGCGGGCAGCGGCACTTGAACTGCAAGGAAAGATTCGTGTGAATGTCGTTAGCCCGGGATGGGTGTGGGAGACGCTTGACGCTCTGGGGCGCGACCCCAGCAAGGGCGTTCGGGCGGCAGTGGTCGCCCAAGCCTACCTGAAATGTATTTTGGAAGACATTTCAGGTCAGGTGGTGTCGGTCACCCACTGAATTTAACTTTCAACGCTTAGTCGATATCGGCGCGTCATGGCTCTCGAGCAGCCGACGCTTGCGCCGTTCCAGACACAGGCTGGCGTAGGCTCCCGTCAAGGCCGTACGCATCGACAAAAAGACCTTCGCGTACTATGCTGAATCCTGGAATACGGCAAGCCTCTTTCCTTTCTCCGCCTGAACCAGGTTTGTCGCCAAAGAATTTCTGCCCACCTCACAGACATCAAGGAAATCATCATGAGCAAGCAACTCAACGACGAAGGATTCGACCTACTGTTTCGTACCGCCCGTACCCATAACGTGTGGTTAGACAAACCTGTCAGCGATGACCTGTTGCGCCAGCTCTACGAAGTGATGAAATGGGGACCGACCAGCGCCAACTGTTCACCTGCACGCATCCTGTTTCTGCGCACGCCGGAAGCGAAACAGAGGCTGCTGCCGGCATTGGCACCGGGTAACGTCGACAAGACCATGGCGGCACCGGTTACGGCCATCATCGGCTACGACGGCAAGTTTTATGAACAATTACCGAAGTTGTTCCCCCACGCGGACGCACGCTCCTGGTTCGTCGATACACCTGAGTTGGCGGAAGTCACAGCGCGGCGCAACAGTTCGCTGCAGGGCGCCTATTTCATCATTGCCGCGCGCGCCTTGGGACTGGACTGTGGGCCGATGTCCGGCTTTGATCAGGCAAAAGTCGACCATGAGTTCTTCCCTGCTGAAAAGCGGCTGAATTTTGAGTGCGAGAATTTTCCCGACAGCCACATCAAAACCAACTTCTTGTGCAACCTTGGGTATGGTGACCCGGATAAGCTGTTTCCACGTAGCCCGCGGCTCGATTTCGATGAAGCATGCAAACTGCTTTGATGAATAAAACGTTGTACTATGTTGGCGTTCAGGCTGTATCAATACAGAATGCTATTGACGAATGAAACAGTCCGGACGCTGAAAATAAAGTCCAAATTTTTGCGGTAATGGCGCATAGTTCAGTTGTCTCCTCCAACTCATCCAAGAGTTGGATTGAGCCCGCTTTTATCAGCGGGCTTTTTTGTTTCTGTTTTTTGTCGCGTAATTGAAAACGGGCCGCAAACGCGACCCGTCAACATCCTGCCCGGCTATCGCTTACTTTTTGGCAGCTTTAGGGGTAACCGTCTCTACGGCTTCCGAAAACTGCTCCGTTGCCTCGACAACCCGAGCTTCGACAGAAGCGACGGCTTGCTTGCTGGTCTTAGTCAGCTGCTCGTAACCGGCGCTAGCGTTGTCGATGGTCGATTTCAGAAACGCAACCGCTTGTTCGGAGCCGGCCGGTGCGTTTTTGGTGACGTTCTCCACCAGCGCAGTTATCTTGCTTTTGGTATCGGCGAATTGGGCTTCGGCGGCTTGCGTGAACTCAGCCCGGATGCCAGCGGCGATATCGGTCAAGTGACGGCTATACGAAACCAGGTTTTCCGCAGTCGGCTTCGCTTGTGCCGCTGTCAGCGAGAAAAATTCCTGCGGGTCTTTAGCAGAAGACAATTGCTTCGCGTCCGCAATAGACTTTTCCACGGAGGCTTTCGTAGCAGCGATATTCAGCGCCATTGCCTTTTCTACACCTTCAATTGTTGTACGACTCAGCGCATGGACGGCGGCGATGTGGGATTCGAACAGGGCTTTCGTCGCGGATGTAAATTGTTCTGAATTAGAAAACATGAACTGCTCCTCGGGATTTAATGAATGGTGAATGCCGGTCGCCGTAAAGGCGTGCGTCGCATCAAATAGTGCTTGCTAAGCTACTAGCAGATACGATTTCATCGTGGAAAAGAAATCGGACAGATGGAAAGATACCATTCGATGATTACGTCTTGATGACATGGGGCTCGTGCGACGGCATCGGATCAGTTGGGCCAACTGCAGCAAGAGGAGGGCACAACTGCGGGAAACAGCTGCGCCAAACTGTCGATTTCCATTCACTCTCAGGAACGTGCCCCGGCAGCGAGTTCTTCAACAAGGCGCTTGCGGTAAAATTCACTCTCATTGGATGCACTATGGTAATCTTTTTTTGCGCCATTCCATTCACACTAAATCGCCCGCCCGGTGTAGAAAATGGTTGGCGCCCAATGTCAAGCAGTCGGCCGCACCAAATATCGTCTGCCGCTGCTTTTTCTAAAGCTGTCCTATAAATTGCATATCGCGCTATGACCGACATCAGTCTAGGTAAGCGCCTCACCCGACAGATGCAACGCCTTGCGTTTCTGCGCGGCAGCATTCGCGTCATCCTTTTGTGGCCCCTGGTCTGCATTCTCCTGGGCGCTTTAACCTGGGGGATAACGCTGGTGAAAATCGGAAGCGATAAAGCGGAGGTCGAAAGAAAAGCGCTCAGGGAGGCCGACCATCTTTCCAAAGCCTACACCGAACAGTTGTCCCGTTCCGTTGACCAAATCGACCAGATAACGCGCACTGTCAAATACGACTGGCAGACAACGCATGGTGCGCTCAAGCTGGAAGACGAATTGCAACAAGGACTGTATCCACGGTCTGCGCAACTTTTCGTCAGCATCGTCGACCGCAACGGAACGGTCGTCACGAGCACATTGGGTAGCACTAACGCCCGGAATATCGCTGACAGGGATTATTTCAAGGCCCAGAAATTGAACCCGGCCAAGGGCCTGCTAATCAGCAAGCCGGGCATGGGGCGTCGTTCCACGAAAATAGTCATCCGCTTTACGCGAAGGCTGGATGCAGTCGACGGCGCATTTGACGGGATAGTCGTAGTGGGCGTCGAACCGGCCTATCTTGCATCGTTTTACGACGAGTCCAGTCTACGCCTGAGCGATTGTCTGGCAGTAATGGATACGGATGGTGTCGTATTGGCAGCAAAAATGGGCGAACGCATCCGGTCGCTACCGTCAATTTTCCGTTCACCCCCCGTATTCGCATCAGACAGTGGTGTCGAGCGTATGCCAAAGGAGAAGTTTGTCGACGGCCAGCCACGTATCATTGCCTGGCAGAGACTTGCCAACTATCCCCTGGTTTCCTTCGTTGGGTTATCTGACGCCGAAGTGTTTGCTGCATATCAGGCAACCGCAGACAATTATCGCAACATTGCCATTGCGGGAAGTGCGTTCCTGCTTGTGCTGGCGACGGTTGGTATCTTCTTTTCTGCACGACTGGCATGGAGAAAGCACCAGGCGGATGAAGTGAAAAATACCTATCAGTTGGCCATCGACGGTGCGCGTGAAGGCTTTTACATGGTCCGGGCGGTCTACGACCAACAGAATAGCGTGGTCGATTTTATGGTGGAAGATTGCAATGAACGCGGCGCTGTCCTTGCCGGTTATACAAAACAGGAACTCGTCGGCAAAAAATTATCCGACCTGTATTCAGACGAGCATGGGCACCCCGTTTTGACTATTTTTCGGAGTGCGATGGAAACCGGCTATTACGAAGACGAATTCAGGGCATCGCGTCGCAATCCGGCGCATGTTACCTGGATGTCGCGCAAGCTGGTGCGCTCGGGACCGGGGTTGGCGGTGACGGTGCGGGATATTTCCGAGACGAAGGCGTACGAACAGGCGCTGTTGAGCATGGCCAATATGGATGCCCTGACGTCGCTTCCGAATCGCCACTGGTTGATGCATTTTCTGCCTGCCGCGCTGAACCAGGCAAGAAACAGCGATACGCTATTTGCCCTGCTATTTATTGACCTGGATGAGTTCAAGACGATAAATGACACGTCAGGTCATCATGCCGGAGACGCACTGTTGCAGGCCGCGGCGCTGCGCTTGAAGTCAGTATTGCGTCCGGCAGACAGGGTGGTGCGGCTTGGTGGCGATGAATTCACGGTATTGTTGGAAGCTGCCGCTAACCAGGAGGCAGTCGCGCAGGTGGCCTTTCGCATCAACCAGGAATTTCGCGCACCGTTTGAAATCCTGGGGCGCAGACATGTGGTCGGTGCATCCGTCGGTATCAGCCTGTTCCCACGCGATGGAAACGATGCGGAAACACTCCTCAGGAATGCGGATATGGCGATGTATTCTGCAAAAGCCGCAGGGCGGGGACAATTCCGGTTCTATGACCAGCTTTGTGTAAAAACACATCTGGATATCGGACCGGAACAGTTGCCGGCAGGGTTCAAGGAGCTCCCGGTCCGCCACCATAGTCGCCCATTGGTTGTCAAACAACGTGGAAAATTTTCCAGATTCGAGATGGCGCTCCGAAGGGGAGCCCGTCAAAGAAAAGCAGCCGCTAAAAAAGCGCCAGTCGAATAACGTTTAGCTCAACAAGTACCGCTGCATGAACTCCCGCGCCTCAGGTTGCTTGATGTCCATCTGGAACGCTGCGGCGTTTTTATGCCCGCCGCCGCCATACTGTTTCGCGATGGCCCCCACGTCTACGTCGTTGGCCGAGCGCATGCTGACATACAGTTGCCTGCCCTCGATACGCCACAAGAGCGCGAGCGTTCCGTTTTTCTCGTAGATGTACCTGCCGACATCGGTCGTAAAGAGTGACGGCAGGTTAACCCGGCCAGCGGCATAGCCGTGAAATTCGACGGGCTCCGCCAACTCAGCCAGCCTGCGCGCTGCCCATTGAAACTTTTCGCTCATCTGCCGGCCGCTTTCAATGAAGCGTGCGAGGTCGTCAGGGTGCCGGTCCAACTCGGCAACGCGGTGCCACGCCTGAAAGTCGTACGGCATTGTGTCCAGGTTCGATGTGAAATACTCCGTTTTCTCCGCGTACTTCCAGACGAACAGGTCACGGTCCTCGACGAAATTAATCAGTGAAGGTCGCGCTACGCGCGGGTGGAAGTAATCCCAGGCCAAGCCGGCGCCGGAGCGGTGCAGGTCGAATGTGGCATACGACAGGCCCGCCAGGTCTTCCTGCGCTGTCTTATGGTGGTCCAGGATGACGAACGATCTGGCTTGCGCGAAAATCGCTGCGACCTGAGGGCGTTTCAAGCTGAAATCCAGCATATACACCTCTTTGCCGGTCAGGTTCACATCGAAATTCAGGCCGTGCCCTGCTGGCAGATAACTCGCGTTGTCGCCAAATTTGCGCCAGGCCGCATATGCCGCGGCAAATCCATCCGGACAGGGGGCGTGGTAAATGACCACGATATTTTTCAGGGGGGCCATGCAAAAATCCTTTTGGTTGATACGGTTTTTGACGCCGATGCCATTTTGCGCCACTACTGACATTTTTTTGACGCAATCGCAAGACTTGTCGGTTGAAGTCCTGCAATTGCCGATATTGCACCCGGTACAAATGACAATTTACGCTATGCTTGGCAAACGCCAGCTCATGCGGGAGTGATGTCAATGACTGTACCGCCTGTCCCCCCTCGTGACGAGGGCGCCATTGCCCACGCGGCGGCGGATGCACTGTGCAGGCGCAGCGCGCGCCCATGGGTGCTGGCGGCCACGATACTCGCCTCCAGCATGGTGTTTATCGATGGCACCGTGGTCAACGTAGCGCTTCCTGCCTTGCAACGCGCATTCGGCGCCAGCGCTTCCGATGTGCAGTGGGTGGTTGAATCCTACACGCTTTTCCTGGCGGCGCTGCTGCTGGTCGGGGGCACCGCAGGCGACCGCTTCGGGCGGCGGCGCGTGTTTGTCCTTGGCGTCGCGCTATTTGCCGTCGCGTCCATCTGGTGCGGGGCGACTGGTAGCGTCCTGCAATTGATTTTCGCCCGAGCGGTACAGGGCATCGGCGGCGCCTTGCTGGTTCCGGGCAGCCTCGCCCTCATCAGCGCTTCGTTTCCCGTAAGCGAACGCGGCAAGGCGATCGGCACCTGGTCCGGCTACACCGCTATCACCGCCGCGATTGGGCCGGTGATCGGCGGTTTTCTGATTGAGCATGTTTCATGGCGCCTGGCATTTCTGATCAACGTTCCGCTCGCCTTGCTGGTCATGATCCTGACGTTCAGATACGTGCCAGAAAGCCGCGACCCGCGTGCCTCAGGCAGCCTGGACTGGACCGGCGCTGCGCTGGCCAGCAGCGGGCTGGGATGCCTGGTCTACGGCTTGATTGAATCGTCGAACCACGGATGGAGCGACGTGACGGTGATTGCAACGCTGGTTCTGGCTGCGCTGATGATTGCGATTTTTATTCGCGTCGAGTTACGGCATCCGGCTCCTATGCTGCCGCTAGGCTTATTCCATTCCCGCAATTTCAGCGGAGCGAACTTGCTGACGCTCCTGCTATATGCGGCGCTTGGCGGCGGCCTGTATTTTTTTCCGCTGAACCTGATTCAAGTGCAAGGCTATTCCGCGGTCGCTGCTGGCGCTTCGTTGCTGCCGTTCGTGCTACTGATGTTTTCCCTGTCCAGGTGGAGCGGGGGACTGGTTGACCGATACGGCGCCAAGAGGCCGCTCGTGATTGGCCCGACGATTGCGGCAATCGGATTTGCCTGGTTCGCCGTTCCCGGCGTGGGCGGCAGTTACTGGGCGAATTATTTCCCGGCGGTGCTGATGCTGGGAGTCGGCATGTCGATCAGTGTCGCGCCGCTGACCACGACGGTGATGAATGCGGTCGATCAGAGTCTTGCCGGCGCGGCATCCGGCGTCAACAACGCCGTCTCGCGTAGCGCCGCCTTGCTGGCCATTGCGATCTTCGGAATTGTGATGAACCTGGCGTTCAATGCCAGCCTGGACCGGCATCTCAAGACCTTGAGTATGGCCCCGGGCAAGTTGCACACAGTAGCGGCGCAACGTGCCAGACTTGCTGCAATCGCGTTGCCGGCGGAAGCGAGCGAACCGGAGCGGGTAGCCCTGAAAAGCGCCATTAACCAGTCGTACGTATCGGGCTTCCGTTGGGTGATGTTGCTCTCTGCGTTGCTGGCATTGGGGAGTGCCTTGAGCGCCTGGTTGTTGATTGGCGTCTGCCCTCAAAAAAAACAAAAAACCTGATCCACTACAGCTACAGGCAACGTTCTTGTAGGTGAACCCCTACAAAAGAGTCGCGCTAACAACGATAGCAGCGCCTGCTTAATTTACGCATACTCCATTCGTCACTGGATTTCGTCCGTCAAATCGGCGCTTTTGTCCGATTCGTAAGACGGCTGCCGCAAACCAGGCGTCGCAAGCAGCGGAAACCAGCAGTGCTGCCAGGAAGTGAGCGTTGCGTGGGCGCCTTGAATCTTCCGGGCAACAAGCAGTAAACTGGTAGCTGGACAGCGCCGGGTTTTACCAAACTAAATAGCCCGCACTGCGGGCTATTTTTAAGAGGAGATTTGAAATGGATGACGTCGTTATTGTTGCCGCAGGCCGTACTGCGGTAGGTAAATTTGGCGGGGCGTTGGCCAAGGTCCCGGCGGCCGATCTGGGCGCGCATGTGATCAAGGGACTGCTGGCCAGGACCGGGATCAAGCCGGAGCAGATCAGTGAAGTCATTCTGGGGCAGGTACTGACTGCCGGTTGCGGCCAGAATCCGGCGCGCCAGGCCGGTATTCACGCCGGGCTGCCCGATATGGTGCCGGCATTCACGGTCGGTAAAGTCTGCGGCAGCGGCCTGAAAGCGGTCCATCTTGCCGCGCAAGCCATCAAGTGCGGCGATGCCCAAATCGTCATCGCCGGCGGTCAGGAAAACATGAGCGCCTCACCGCATGTGCTGAACAACTCGCGCGACGGCTTCCGCATGGGTGACGCCAAGTTGGTCGATACCATGATCGTCGATGGCCTGTGGGACGTCTATAACCAATATCACATGGGAACGACGGCGGAAAATGTAGCGAAGAAATACGATATTTCGCGTTTGCAACAAGATGAATTCGCTTTGGCTTCGCAAAACAAGGCCGAAGCGGCCCAGAAAGCGGGCAAGTTCAAGGATGAAATCCTGCCGCTGGAGATTCAGCAGAAGAAGGGCACGATAGTCTTCGACAGCGACGAATACATCAAACACGGTACCACGCTGGAATCCTTGTCCGGCCTGCGTCCGGCCTTTAGCAAGGACGGTTCGGTCACCGCCGGCAATGCGTCCGGCCTCAACGACGGGGCCGCAGCGGTGCTGATGATGTCGGCCGCCCTGGCGCAGCAACTGGGCCTGACGCCGCTGGCCAGGATCAAGGCGTATTCGTCGGCCGGCGTCGATCCGAGCATCATGGGCATGGGGCCGGTTCCGGCCTCCCAACTGTGTCTAAAAAAAGCCGGATGGACCCATCAGGATGTCGATTTGATGGAAATCAACGAAGCCTTCGCGGCGCAGGCCATCGCCGTCAATCAAGAGATGGGCTGGGACACCGCCAAAATCAACGTGAATGGCGGCGCCATCGCCCTCGGCCATCCGATTGGCGCGTCAGGCTGCCGCATTCTGGTGACCTTGTTGCATGAGATGGTCCGCCGCGATGCCAAGCGCGGCTTGGCCAGCCTGTGCATTGGCGGCGGCATGGGCGTGGCGTTGGCAGTGGAGCGTGATTAAGGGTATTGGATCAGCGGCGGTTAGTGCGCCCGATTGATGGTTGTTTATGCTGCGTCGCACAAATATTTATCTTGACAGGATTGGTTGGTAGGTTAAAATAAAATTTGCTGCGGCGCAGCATACGTTGATTGATCTAATGAATTAATTATTGAACCTCAAGGAAAAAGCCATGTTTTCGTTCTCAGAACAAATTTCAACTGCCACCAAAACGCATTTCGAAGCCCAGCTTGCCATGATCAACGCGCTGACTAGCAGAACGTTTGAAGGTGTCGCAAAAGTGGTCGAATTAAACGTCAATGCCGCGAAAGCTTCTCTGGAAGAGTCTGCTGTTGCAACCAAGCAATTACTCTCCGCCAAAGACGCGCAAGAATTTTTCACGCTGACCGCTAACCAAGTGCAACCGAATGCTGAAAAGGTGCTTTCCTATGGCCGTCATTTGGCCGGGATTGCGTCCAGCACGCAAGCCGAGTTCACCAAAGTCGCTGAAGAGCGGATTACTGAAGTACGCAACTCGGTCAACACGTTGGTGAGCGAAGTCACAAAAAATGCACCGGCTGGCTCAGAAAATGCGGTTGCGCTGCTGAAATCGGCTTTTGGCAATGTAAACGCTGGCTATGATCAGTTGACCAAGACCACTAAACAAGCTGTTGACGCGCTGGAAACCAATTTGACCACGGTCACGAACCAGCTTACGCAATCTGTAGAAAAGACTGTTAGTGCCAAGAAATAAACGATTTGCATCGTAGTACTTTGACAGGCCGCATTGCGGCCTGTTTTCATATGTGCAAGAGGAATACCCGCGCAGCAATAATGCAGCAACGGTTCCAGTGCCCGTGCAGAAAAGCAGGGCTGTCCCTGAATCGCCATTTTTCATGCTGATGCTCCCGTTGCTGTTTCTCAGCCTGTTGCTCGATTTCCCTATGACTGCGGATGAAACCTGAAAAGGCAAATAAAGTTGCCGCTGGCTTTGCCGCAGGTTTATCATTGGCGCCCCTGAAAGCTTCTGGAATCGGCACCATGCTCATCATTACCATCAAACAAGGCAAAGAAAAAAGCCTGCTGGTTCGCCAGCCATGGATTTACGCATCTGCAATTGAGCGGGTCGATGGTAAGCCAGGGGAAAAGATGCAGTTTGGCGCTACCGCGCTGGTGCATTCGTCTTCCGGTAAATTTCTGGCACGTGCGGCGCATAGCCCGAAATCCGAAATCCGTGCGCGGGTCTGGACCTTTGACCAGAACGAGGCGGTCGACCACGCGTTCATGAAGCGCCGCGTCAAGACCGCCGTAGAGACACGCAGCCTCGCCGGCGCTGGCAAGAATGCCGCGGCTACTGATGTAGTTCATCTGGTTTTGGCCGAGAAAGACGGTCTGCCGGGATTGCTGGTGGATTGGTATGGCGGCCGTAAAGGTTATTTGATATGCGAATTTCAGGCCGCCGGCGTTGAGGCCTGGAAGGTTCCTATCGTCAAGGCCCTGATGGCCGAAACCGGCTGTCCGAACGTGTACGAACGGTCGGATGAACTGATCCGTAAAGGTGAGGGCTTGCTGAATGTTTCCGGTGTGTTGGCTGGAGAAGAACCTCCGGATGAAACGCAGTTCACGGAAAATGGCGTGCGCTTTGCGCTGGATATCAAGACCGGGAAAAAGAGCAAATACCGGTGATTTTATGTCCGCCTGCTTGCAGTGTGAATGAGTGAAGAAAGTCTGAAATGAACGATACAACAACACCGGCGAGCAATGCAGAAATCCTCCCGGTCGGCATGCTTGCGAATGGCTGCGGTCCGGCGCAAGCGATGGAGAACGTTGCGAAGCGTAAACACGGTATCGAAGGCTGGGAGCCATTTCATTATGAAAAAATTTCCGCTACCGAATTTGAAGTCACCGGCGGCATCCCCACGCTGATAGGCGGCGCCAAAAAATGGCCGGAGCCGCATACCACTGTCATCGTTTCTGAAGAAGAAATTGCACAGGAATTGGCGGCGGATTCGGTAGCGGAAACGTCGCACGGCAAAGATGCTGAGCCTGAAGCTGCGGCAGCGCTCGGTGCTGCGCAATCCGCGTTATCGGTTCCTGAGTTAACGCCGCAGGCAAACTCGCACAGCACGCCAAAGTACATGACCGTCGTATTACGAATGCCGGTTGACAAGGCGGGCCATCAACGGATAACGGACACACTTGGTCTGAACAAAAACTTCTTCGGGGCTGTCGTCATGGCCACCGCATTTCAGGATGAAATTCTGGTGAGTGAGTTTTTGCAAAAAGGCTGATCGGCAAGTAAGAGAAGCGCGTAAACTGCAGCTGGGCAACTACTAGGCAAAATCCACCAGCCCCAGTCCATGCCGGACTCTGTTGCAGAGTTCTTCTGAAGTCCGTGAGATGAGTTCTTCCGGCACCTTAAATTTCTTGGTCAGCCGTTTATGGCTTTCAAATCCATATGAGACCATGAACGGATGCATGCCGGAATTTATCCCCGCAAGGAAATCCTTGTGTTCATCGCCGCAGATATAGCTGCGCGCCGGGTTGATATCAAAACGTTCTCTGGCGGCGCGGAAATGATCGGTCTTTTCCTGACTAACGGGAATATGAATGAAAAAATCGAGCGCATCGAGATCGATGTCGTGGCGGCGGAAGAGCTGGCGGAGCGTTGCTTCCGGCTGGTTGGTGACGTTACGCGTGACCAGGCCGACCACAACGTCGGGAGCAGCAATCAGCGTTTGAATCAGTGCCGCAATCTGCGGATACAGCAGCGCCTCATCCCTATACACTTCGGTCAGGGTTGCGATGATCTGTTTGCGGCTTTGCTTGCCGATCTGCTTTTTGATATTCGCCGGAAAATCTTTCAGTCCACCCAGATATTTGAAAATATGGCGTCGCTTCTGAAAGCTTTCCTCATCGCCTAGCGCCATGCTATGACGCGAAAATGTTTTGTCGATGGCGCTAAACGCATCAATCGTGGTGCCGTCCGCGTCCAGGATGATAAGTCGTTTGTTATTGTTGTACATGCGTTATCCGTGAAAACTGTTGCCGGCAATGCGCCTCTGGCAAACACTGCGATTCTGTCAGCAACATAGCGAAATGATGTGACAGGAGCATGACGTTGATGTTTGAAAGCGATTTTCGTCATTAGGGCTTGTCATTTTTTCGTGAAACAGGCGCATCATCGAATTGGATAAATCATTTCCCAAAAATTGTCTTGTCACTGCGATCGGCGCGGCAGGGTACGAAACGCTCGCTTCTGACAGCGAATAGTCACTAATCCTGGTCAAGGGCTTCAACATGATGCGTTACTTCCTCGCTTTACTGACCGCTGCCGGACTACGTGCCACGCTGCAGCGCCCTGCAACCACGTCTGCGCGGCTAGAGGCGGACGGTAATACGACCCGGGGGCAGTACGAAGCGAGGATAGACGCCATCGTCCACGGCCTGGCCCAGCGCAGCATCAGCCGTGGCGACCGCACGCTGGATATATTGTTGTTGTCCGGTGGCGGTCAGCACGGTGCTTACGGCATAGGCTTTTTACGCGGATGGCGCAGTCGTACCGATGCACCGATGCCGCGCTTCGATCTGGTCACCGGGATTAGTACCGGTGGCTTGCAGGCGCCGTTTGCGTTACTCGGCACCGAGGCGGCACTCGATCAGGCGTCAACGCTGTATCGCAGCGCCACCAGTGATTTCGCGCCAACGTTCGATCGGCTATTCTGGTTGCGACGAACGGGTGGAGTAGTCAACATCAAGCGCTATCGGGGCATGATCGAACGCGAGATGGATGCCCGCATGGCCGATCAGCTGCAGGCCAGTTTTGCTGAAGGCCGACAGCTGGTGATTGGGACCACCGATTTCGATCTCGGTATTGGGCGGATCTGGGATATAGGTCACGAGTTGACGGCGACGTCGGACGGCGCGGATCGGGTCCGAAAGATATTGCTGGCAACCACTGCGATTCCAGGCATATTTCCGCCGGTGGTGATTGATGGCCACGTTCATGCGGATGGCGGTATCGTGTCGAATGCGCTTGCAGTGCTGGATTTTGACGGCTACCGTAAATTGGCCACGCGTCTCGTAGCGTCAGGACTGACACAGCCGGTGACGGTGCGCATCTGGGTGTTGGTAAATATGTGGACGTATCCCCGGCCAGTCGCAATTGATCCATCCAGCCGTGCAGCTATCGTGCAGCGTAGCAACGTACTGATGTTCTGGAACCATCAGCTCCAATATCTTGCCGGTTTGAAAGATATGACGCGCGCGGTCAACGCCGAGGTGCCCGGACTGCAACTCGAGATGCGTTACACCGCGATTCCATCGGAGTTTTCAAGTGAGCCCGGTGCAGCAGATTTGTTTAATGGGGAGTGGATGACACGCATTGAGAAATTTGGATTTGAGCGTGCGCAGAGCCGCAAGCCGTGGGATGTCATTACCACGCCTTATGCGCGGCCGTTGCCGGTACTTACGCCGGCTGAAAAAATGCAGTTTGATGGAAAGTCTGTGACAAAGTGAAATAAAGCCCGACACCTCGCGGCACATGTGTTGCTAAAAATGAATTGGCGATGGTTTTAGGTGGTATTTTTGGTAATTTTTGAGTACTGTATTGGAATGAACATAGATTGAAAACGGCAAGAATAGCCGTGCAGCAAGGTTTTCCGAAACAATGGTTGAATTGCTTGGCGCGACCCAAATTAAAGGAAGGGAGCTTCGGTGCTGCCGCGGCTTTGGTCGACAATTTAACCGAGGGGTTCGGAAAAATGAACAAGCTATTCATCTCGTGGCTGAAAATCGCCGTTGCTCACAGCTTGCTGGTATTGCTACTGTCGGGGTGCGCGTCGGTCATGCTTAAAACGGTGGAGTTGCAGCCAGTTGCCACCACCTCGGGCACTTCAGGAGAAGCCGGCTCTTTTGGCTTTTGCGCTTCTCAACGGAAAACACCAGCTACCACTTTTTCTCCGGCTCCGGCACAGATGATGGTCGGGTACGATGACTTCTTCAAGGCTGGTACGCCGCCCTTTGCTTGTGACGATATACGGGTTTCGGTATTTAGAGGTGGGGTCCAGTTTGACCTGAGTCAGTTTGATTCCATTGTCAATGCGGAGCTCTTGTTCGACACGGTGAAGTCGGTATCTCGCAGCGACGGTAAGCTAATCGACAGCCCGACGCCCATTTCCTATGCCAACAAGCTCTGTGTCGCCACCGAAGTGTTTTCTTCCAATATGCTTTGCGACAATGAAGCGTTGTTGCCAGTTGGCGAGACCATTAGTGTCAGGGTGTCCGGACAAGTGTGCGAGTGGGTCAGCAAGAGCCGAAACAACTTCGGCTTCGTCCTGGGTGGCCCAAGGCTGCCATTCCCTGCGAAAAGCCCGCCCCGGGATAACGACGCAAAAATAAGCTGGTACAACAACTTTCGGTTGCGCATCACATACAGGCCGGCGCTGAATTCTCGGGCGCCACAGTAAGGTCGGTGCCAGGACTCTATACATAAGCGTGGCGGAATTCTGACCAGCCGGTGGAGATCATGCGTGTCTTTGGGCAATAAAAAAGCGCTCCGAAGAGCGCTTTTTCTGGTTGCAACCGTGAGCAGGGCTTATTGTATCTTGGCTTTTGCGCGCAGTTCCTGTTGGTACGCTTGCAGTTTTTTCTGTTGCAGCGCTTCAGTGATTTGCGGCTTTACTTCTGCCAGTGTAGGGATCTTCGCAGCACGGGACTCTTCCAGCTTGATGACGTGGTAGCCGAATTGGGTCTTGACTGGCGTATCAGTGACTTGGCCCGGTTTCAGGGCGATCAGCGCATCGGAGAATGGCTTGACGAATGAAACTGGAGTTGCCCAGCCGAGGTCGCCGCCGTTAGCTGCCGAACCTGGATCTTTCGATTGCTTGGCCAGATCTTCAAACTTGGCGCCGCCTTTCAGCTTGGCGATGATGGCTTTTGCATCGTCTTCTTTTTCAACCAGGATGTGACGGGCATGATATTCCTTGTCGCCGGCACTTGCCTTGAATTTGTCGTACTCAGCTTTGATGTCAGCTTCGCTAACCGGGTTTTTCTTGACGTAGTCGGCAACCAGTGCGCGGATCAGGATCGATTGACGCGCGATGTCAGCTTGCGCTTTCACTTCCGGGTTGTTACCCAGGCCTTGTTTTTCAGCTTGTTGGATCAGTACTTCGCGGTTGATCAGTTCGTCTTTAACCATTGCGCGCAGTTGCGGCGAATCAGGTTGGCCACCTTGAGCTGACAGTTGCGAAACCATCATGTCGGCACGTGAAGAAGGAATTGCCTTGCCATTTACAACAGCAATATTTTGAGCCAGAGCAGGTAAAGCAGCAACTGCAAAAAGTACCACCAGCAAGCGAGCAGGTTTAAAAGTCATGTTCAAATCCTAAATAGAATGGGGAGATGTAGAAGAATAAAACAGAATATAGCTAGAAAGAATGAAGTGTCTAATTAATGTGTAACTAAATTTTACCGATATATTGCTAATTTACGCGTTCTCAAGAGTTGTTTATCTCGGATGGCGCCAGAGCGGTGATCGCCAAGGCATGAATCTCATGCTTCATCATGTCATCCAGACAATCATACACCAGGCGATGTCGATTTAAACGATTTTTCCCTTCAAAAACTGCGGAAATCAGTGTTAACCGATAATGACCACCGCCAGAGGCGGCGCCGGCATGTCCCGCATGCATTGCCGACTCATCTTCCAACAGACATTCAGTCGGCGCGAAAGTTGCAGTTAGTTTTGTGCGAATGGCATCTATTCGGGTAGTCATTCCGGATCCTTGATGTATTTGGAGAGTAAAAGGCTTTGTCCAATGACGAAGGCGAACATCAATCCCATGCCGCCAAACAACTTGAAGTTGACCCAGGTGTTGGTCGGGAAGTTGAATGCCACGTACAGATTCAGCAAGCCCATAAATACAAAAAAAGCGCCCCATGCCAAACCCACTTTGGCCCAGATAGCTTCGGGCAGCGCCATCTGTTTTTCCATCATGTTGCGGATCAGGTTTTTACCCATGGCCAGCTGACTTACCAGCAGCGCTGCGGCAAAACACCAGTACAGGACGGTTGGCTTCCATTTGATAAATGTTTCGTTATGGAAATAAATCGTCGCGCCACCAAATACCGCAATGATCACCAGCGAGACCCACAGCATGGCATCGACTTTTTTACGGCGTGTGAGTAGATAGCCGATCTGCAACAGGGTGGCGACAATCGCCATCGCAGTCGCCAATATAATCGGCGCCTGGGTCGCGCTGATCACACCGCCGGACACGAAGCCTGACAGATATTGCGACACCAGCGATTGCGCGGCGTCAGCGTGGCCTTCGCCCCATTTGAAAATGCCGAAAAAAAGTATGACGGGGAACAGGTCGAACAGAAACTTCATGGACTGGGCTTTCTTTCAGAATAGTGAGAACTATGTCGGTGACGGTTGTCGCTCGCCGTTGCAAACATGGGTTTATATCAATAAGCCGGATTATGCAGGATCAAACCGCAGCGATGCGGAGTTGATACAGTACCGCAATCCGGTTGGCGGCGGGCCATCAGGAAAAACGTGACCTAAATGGGCATCGCACACATTGCATACAATTTCAGTGCGGGTCATGCCATGGGTGCGATCAATGCGCTCGCTGACATTTTCCGGATTGATGGCTTTGAAATAGCTCGGCCAACCGCAACCGGAGTCAAATTTGGCGTCCGATTCAAACAGCGGTGTATTACAGCAGACGCAAGTATAAATGCCGTGTTCGTGGTGATCCCAGAATTTGCCGGTAAACGGACGTTCGGTTGCCGCATGCCGCGTGACCTCATATTCCATTGGTTCCAGCGCGGCGCGCCATTCCGCTTCGGTTTTCGTGACTTTCAAGTTACTCATGATGTATTCCTGTTCGTTCGGCAATTTTTTCTGCAGTTTCGCTATTTATGACGAGCAGCTTACTTCCAGTTCGCTGGCCCAGTCTGGCGGCAACGCGGCATATTCGGCATGCTCGGGTTGTTCGTCGAACGGTCTCTCCAGAATCTGTCGCAATTTACTGACTTCAGAGTAGTCTTTATTCTGTGCTTTTCCGATGGCGACTTGCGCCAAATAGTTGCGCAGCACGTATTTGGGGTTGGTCGCGTGCATTGCAAGGCGACGGCGTTCATCGAGACTGTTTTCGGAACGCAGTCGCGCCCGGTATTGTAGCGTCCAGGCGTCAAAACCGCTTCTGTCTATAAACAAATCGCGCAGCGGCGTATCGGCGTCAGGATTGTCGCACTGCAAATCACCCAGTCGACGGAAGAACAGCGTGAAGTCGGCATGGCTGCCTTGCATTACCGCAAACATGGCATCGAACAACTTGTCGTCGTCGGCCTGATAGGTTTGCAAGCCGAGCTTGGCGTGTAATAGCGTATCGAGTTTCGCTGCGTATTCGGCCTGGTAATCTTTCAGCGCATCCTCGGTCGCCTCAACGCTGCCTACCAATGGCAGCAATGTCTGCCCTAGTGCATAACAGTTCCAGTGACCGATTTGCGGCTGCATATTGTATGCATAGCGGCCCTGCTGATCAGTATGATTGCAGATATGGCGTGGGTCGTAGGCTTCCATGAAACCAAACGGCCCGTAATCCAGCGTCAGTCCCAGAATCGACATGTTGTCGGTGTTCATGACGCCGTGCATGAAGCCAACCGCCTGCCATTGCGCCATCAGATGTGCAGTACGGCGGGTAACTTCTGCCAACAAGGCGTGATAGCGGTTTTCGGCATCGGCTAACTCTGGATAAGACTGATCGATAACATAATCGGCCAGGATTTTCAGCGACGCGTGTTGATTGTTATAAAACCAGTGCTCGAACGAGCCGAAGCGGACGAAGCTCGGCGCCATGCGGGTTACCACCGCGGTGGTTTCCGGCGTTTCGCGCATTGCCAACTGGTCCGAGCCGATGACGTCGAGCGCGCGTGAAGTGGGAATGCCGAGCGCAGCCATCGCTTCCGAGCACAGAAATTCGCGTATCGAAGAGCGTAACACCGCACGGCCGTCGCCCATGCGCGAATAGGGCGTCGAACCGGCGCCTTTGAGTTGTAGTTCGATGCGGCCGCCAGTGCCATCCCGGGCGGCGACATCGCCCAGCAATATCGCCCGGCCGTCGCCCAGTTGACCGGCCCATTGCCCGAATTGATGGCCCGAATACACCGCCGCGATTGGTTGTGACGCGTTTAACAGTTGATTGCCGGCGAAGGTTTCGACGAATTGCTTTGACGAAAATAGCGCTGGATCAAGTCCGATCAAGGCGGCAGCCGAAGCGCTCGCATCGACCAGATACGGCGCTGGCAAAGGCGTTGGCATCAGGCGTGTATAAAACGCCGGCGGCAATGTTGCGAACGAATTGGCTAGTGAAAGTTGCGTAAATTCTTGTTGGGCGTTCTGTGCTGCAGGGGCATGCATGCGGTTTCCTTGTTGGACGGAGTTCGGTGTCAGTCGACATTTTGACAGAGATGGCAAATGACGTCGCCAATACCAGGCTGTGGGGGGGGACTTTGTTCGATATCAAGGGCTGCCGGCCATCGCTTCGATGCCCTGTCTAAGTCCGGCAGACCTTAGCTGCGCATATCAAACGCAGCCAGTCCGGTAAAATACGCGGCGCGCCTGGCCGTCATCTTAACTATTCCGCAATCTTTGAACCGGGCAATCCCCTCCTGGTTTTTAAATCAATCACTGGCCGCAATCGATGGAATTTACGCTGATCACCTTACTGAATGGCTTGAGCTACGGCCTTCTGCTGTTTTTGCTGTCGTCCGGCCTGACGCTGATTTTCAGCACAATGGGCGTGCTGAATTTTGCCCATGCGAGTTTTTACATGCTGGGTGCTTATTTCGCTTACGCCATCAGTCTTAAACTCGGGTTTTGGCCGGCACTGATACTGGCGCCGCTGCTGGTCGGAGGCCTGGGTATGTTGATCGAGCATTATGGTTTGCGCCATGTTCATCGCTTCGGCCAGGTTTCGGAACTGCTCTTCACCTTTGGTTTGTCATACGTGATTGTCGAGCTGGTGCAACTGGCGTGGGGACGCGGCCCGGTGCCGTATGCGATTCCGGCGCAGCTTGACGGCAGCCTGTTCACGCTGTACTCATCCACCTTTCCGCTGTATCGCGGTTTCATGATGCTGCTGGCGTTATTGATTTTTCTGCTGAGTTACCTGTTGCTGAAAACTTTCCGTGTCGGCTTGATCATTCAGGCAGCATTGACCCATCCGCAGATGGCCGAAGCGCTGGGGCACAACGTGCCGCGTATCTTTACCCTGGTGTTCGGCGCGGGCTGTGCGCTGGCGGGTTTGGCTGGCGTGGTTGGCGGCAATGCGTTCGTGACAGAACCGGGCATGGCGGGCGCTGTCGGCAGCATCATTTTTGTAGTGATTGTGGTCGGCGGGCTGGGTTCGCTGAGTGGCGCCTTCGTCGCCGCGCTGCTGATTGGCATCGTTCAGACCTATGCGGTGGCGCTGGACGTGTCGCTATTGAGCGGGCTGACCGGAATGGGACTGCAAATTGATGCCGGCAGCGCAGCTTACCCGTTGCTGAGTCTGCGCATTGCGCAAGTTGCGCCCGTTTTGCCTTACCTGATACTTGTGCTGGTCCTGCTGCTGCGGCCGCGCGGCTTGCTCGGGACCCGCGAAGGATGACCCGGTGACGCCGCTTACTTCTGCGCGCTTGCGACCGTTGCTGATCTGGGGCGGTTTTTCCTCGTTGCTGATCGTCGCACCGTTGATATTTACGCAGAGCGCAGCGCTCTCGGTGTTATCGCAAATTGGCAGCATGATGATTTTCGGGCTGTCGTTCAACATGTTGCTGGGACAGACCGGCATGCTGTCGTTTGGCCATGCGCTGTTTGCCGGGCTCGCTGCGTTTGTCGCGTTACACCTGATGAACGCACTATCGGGAAGTAGTCCGGCGTGGCTGCTATTGGTGCCGTTGGCCGGCGGTGTTGCCGGTATGCTGTTTGGCGCAGTCTTCGGTTTTATCGCCACCCGGAAATCCGGCGTCGCGCTGTCCATGATTTCGCTCGGACTGGTGGAACTGGTGGCCGCCAGTGCCTTGATGTTCCCGGGGTTTTTTGGCGGCGAGAGTGGGGTCGGCACCGATCGGGTACTGGGGCCAGCCATCCTTGGTATCGATTTCGGTCCGCAAATACAGGTGTATTACCTGATTGCGTTCTGGGTCCTGGTTTCTGTTGCCGGCATGTATCTGCTGACGCAAACGCCACTTGGCCGGATCGCCAACGCGGTACGCGACAATCCGGAGCGCGCCGCCTTTATCGGTTATGACCCGCGCCAGGTGCGCTATCGGATGTTCATGCTATCCGCTTTTTTTGCCGGTATCGCCGGTACCCTGGCCGCCATCAATGTTGAGATTGTCAGCGCCGAAAACCTTGGATTACAGCGTTCGGCGCAAGTGTTGCTGTTCACCTATATCGGGGGTGTCGGCTTTTTCATCGGCCCGATCATAGGCGCGGTGGTGGGCGTATTGTTTTCCGTTGTGCTGTCGGGTTATACCAAGGCCTGGCAGTTGTATCTGGGGCTGCTGTTCATGTTGGTCGTGCTCTTTGCGCCGGGTGGTATTGCAGCGTTGGTGCCGGCCGTTGTGCGTGCCTGGCGGGCGCTGACGTGGCGTCAATGCGCGCGCTTGTTCCGTCCCGTCGCCGCATTGATTGTCGGACTGCTGTTGTGCCTGTTTGGCGGTGTCGCATTGATCGAGATGCTGTATCAAGCGACAGCAGGCGTTGGCGACAGTCATGCTGCGCAGATCGGCTGGCTGGCGGTCGTGATGCGCATCGCTTTGATTGTGCCTGGCGGGCTGATGCTGGGCTATGCCAAAGCGCGTCTGCAGCAACTGCCGATGACTTCGCCGGAAGAGGCGCAGTCATGATCGGCATGACGCTCGAGTTGCGCAACGTCAGCAAGAAATTTGGTCAAGCCGACATCATTCGCTCGGCAAATTTTCAAGTGCATCCGGGTGAACGCCTGGCCTTGATTGGTCCGAATGGTGCCGGAAAATCAACGCTGTTCAACCTGATTTCAGGCCGCTCTGCACCCACTGCCGGCGACATTCTGCTAAATGGCAAAAACATCGCTGGTCTGAGGCCGTTTCAGATTAATCGGCTGGGCCTGGCGCGCAGTTTTCAGATTACCCACATTTTCCCGCAGTTGAGCGTCGAGGAAAATGTGCGCGCAGCCGTGCTGTGGTCGCTCGGCTATCGGTATGCATTCTGGCGCCGTTTGCGCGGATCGGGCGAGGCCCTGCGCAAGACCGAAAGTGTATTGGAGCAGATCGGTTTAGCGCCCCAGCGCGCCAGCGTTGCCGGTAGCCTGAGTTATGCCGGGCAACGTGCGCTGGAAATCGGCATCACCATTGCCGGCGATGCCGGGCTGATTTTGCTGGACGAGCCCACTGCAGGGATGAGCCGACACGAATCTGCCGCAGCGGTCGCGCTGATCCGTCATGTCACCAACGGCAAAACCTTGCTGATGGTCGAACATGACATGGGCGTGGTGTTTGACCTGGCCGATCGTATCGCGGTGCTGGTGGCAGGACAGATTATCGCCTGTGACACCCCGGATAAAATCCGCGCAAATCCAGCGGTGCAGGCAGCGTTTCTGGGCGTCGAATCAGGTACCGGGCAAGATGAGCTTCAGATCGAAAGGGATACCGGATGACAGCGCTATTGGAAGTCCGGAACCTGCATGCCTTTTACGATCAAAGCCATGTGCTGCACGGCGTCGACCTGTCAGTCGGGAAAGGCGAAATTGTCAGTCTGCTAGGGCGAAACGGTGCCGGACGTTCAACCGTGCTGAAAGCGCTGATGGGCATCTCTGCTCCCCCCGGCAAATTACGGGCGACTGGCTCGGTGCGCTTCAAGGGACAGGAATTGCTTGGCTTGAAAACCTTTCAGGTTGCCAGGAGCGGACTTGGCTACGTACCGGAGGAGCGCGCAGTTTTTCCGTCGCTGTCGGTTGCACAGAATCTGATGCTCGGAATGAAAAGCGGGATGAAGGGCGGCGCCTCGGGCCGGACTATCGACGATGTGTTGCAGCTGTTCCCGCAACTCGGTGCGCGCCTGCGGACCCGGGCTGAGCAATTATCCGGTGGCGAACAGCAAATGTTGAGCCTGTGCCGCACACTGATGGGCAATCCGGAGTTGATCATGGTCGACGAGCCGACCGAAGGATTGGCGCCGCGGATGGTGAGGCTGGTTGCCGATTTCTTGCTGGGCTTGAAACAGCAGGGCGTGTCGGTGCTGCTGGTCGAACAAAAGCTGGCGATTGCACTGGAGATTTCACAGCGCGTGCTGGTGATGGGGCACGGGACAATTGTGTTTTCCGGCACGCCGCAGGAATTCCGAAATGATGCAGCGATCCGCCGTGAATGGCTGGAAGTCTGATGCCATCTTCCGTCCTGCAAATAGTTACTCACCAATAATCTTCGGTCACAAACTGCCCGGGCACGGCGCGGCGACATGGCCGCATGCCGCGCTGGTGCAGCATTTCTCTGGCGGCCGTGATCATTTCCGGATTTCCGCAGATCATCAGGCGCGAGGTTGCGGCAGTGATGGGCAGGCCGACGGCGTTTTCCAGTTTGCCGCTTTCCAGCAAAGTAGTGATGCGCCCATGCAGGTGCCTGGGGCTGATGGTTTGCGTGTCACGTGTGGTGGCTTGAATCAACAGCAGGCGCGCACCGCCATCGGCGAGCCGGGCGCGCTGCGGCAGGCTGCTCAGCAGCGCCTGATAAGCCAGATCTTCAGTATTGCGCACGCAATGCACTAGCACCAGATTGCGGAATTTTTTCCAAACGGATGGATCTTGCAGAATCGAGATAAACGGGCCGAGGCCGGTGCCGGTAGCCAGCATCCATAGATCTTCGCCGTCCACAAAACGATCCGCGGTCATGAAGCCATAGCTGGTTTTTTCCACCAGGACAGGGTCGCCCGGTTGCAGCTTTGCCAGCAGGTCGGAAAACTGGCCGTCGGGCACCAGCACCAGATAAAATTCCAGTTCATCTTCTTCGACCGCCGACGTCACCGAATAGGCGCGCGAGACGGTCTCTCCACTCTCGGACACCAATCCAAGGCGCGCAAACTGGCCCGGCGTAAATTGATAGGCGGCGGGGCGGGTGCATCTGAACGACAACAATTTGTCGGTCCAGTGATGCACGCTGGTGACGGTTTCGCGAGTGGCTTTGGCGCTGCTGGCGGTGGCGTTGGTCATATTCTCGGGTCGGGTCCATGTAGGTGTTTATAACAATACACGTTTCGATGGGGCTTTGTCGGATGCGGGTTCGTCGCCGGCAAGATTTTCCTCACATTTTCGGCGTGAAAGAAGAATTTCTTGAAAATATTGTTGACACGTGTTGTATAGACATTATACTTGAATTGACTATACAACTTTATTTCAGGCTAACGAAAGAAATATAGAACAACAATGAAATTGATCTCCTACGAAGACCTCACCGCTACGCCCTGGAAAAACGGCGGCGGCATCACGCGCGAATTGGCCTGTTATCCGGCCGGCGCCACTTTCGATGATTTCCTCTGGCGCGTCAGCATCGCCGACGTCAGCCGGTCCGGCCCATTCTCCCCTTTCGACGGCATCGACCGCATCATCACATTGCTTACCGGTGCAGGCATGCAACTCAACTTCGCCGACGGTACAACGCACTCACTGACCGCAGCTTTAGTCCCCTATCGCTTTGCCGGCGAGGACCGGTTGGATGCGCGACTGGTCGGTACCGGCTGCCAGGATTTCAACCTCATGTTCCGGCGCGCAGCCGTCAGCGGCGAAGTCGTGGTCTGGCATGAAGCCGGCACGCTGGCCGGCACCAGTGATTTCCTGCTGCTGTTCAGTGCACGAGGGCAATGGGAGGTGACCGCAGCGGATGGAAGAGTCATCATTCTGGGAGCACAACAGACACTCAGCGCCGACGCCGATGCAGGCGTGGTGAGCGTGCGTCCGCTGAGCGCAGACAGTGCCCTCATCGGTGTCAGGATAAAGCTGCAGACGTTAGAACAAGCAAGCTGAACATCAATCTGAATTCAAGAACCAAGGAACTATATGCGGCAGATAGATAAGAAGCAAGGCAACGGGATCTGGCACAACGCCCGGATTGCGCCTGCCGGCAATCCGGATGACATCATCGAAGACGGCGCGATTGTGGTGCGCGATGGCAAGATTTGCTGGATCGGTAACAGTACGGCGATGCCGACCGAATTTGCCGGCTCGGCACTGCCACGGCACGACGTCGGCCGCCAATGGATCACGCCCGGTCTGATCGACTGTCATACGCATCTGGTCTATGGCGGCACCCGTGCCGACGAGTTCGCGTTGCGGCTGGCTGGCGCCGGTTACGAAGAAATCGCGCGCCAAGGCGGCGGCATCGTCTCTACTGTACGCGCCACCCGCGCAGCCGATGAAGACAGTCTGTTCCGGCAGGCGGCGCGGCGGCTGGAGGCGTTGCTGGCAGAAGGGGTGACGGCGCTTGAAATCAAATCCGGTTACGGACTGGATCTGGAGACTGAACGCAAAATGCTGCGCGTCGCGCGCCGTCTGGGAGACAGCTATCCGGTGAGCGTATACACCACCTTCCTCGGCGCGCACGCCTTGCCGCCGGAATACAAGGACCGCGCAGACGACTACATAACGCTGGTCTGCGAGACCATGCTGCCGACTTTGCATGCGGAAGGACTGGTCGATGCGGTGGATGTGTTTTGCGAGAATATCGGCTTCTCGGTAGCGCAAAGCGAACGTGTGTTCGCTGCCGCCGGCAAGCTCGGTTTGCCCGTGAAAATGCATGCGGACCAGCTGTCGAATATAGGCGGGACGCAGTTGGCAGCACGTCATCGCGCACTGTCAGTCGATCATCTAGAATATCTGAGCGAAGCCGATATCGTCGCCATCAAGCAAAGCGGCACGGTGGCCGTATTGTTGCCAGGCGCGTATTACTTTATCCGCGAAACAAAACTGCCGCCAATTGCGTTGTTACGCCAGTACGGCATACCGATCGCGATTTCCACCGATAGCAATCCCGGCACCTCACCGACCACCTCGCTGCTGCTGATGCTGAATATGTCCTGCACACTGTTCCGGCTCACCGTCGCCGAAGCGCTGATGGGCGTTACCGCTCACGCCGCGCAGGCGATCGGCCGGGCTGATACGCATGGCTTGCTGGCCTCCGGGCGGAGTGCCGATTTTGCGATCTGGTCGATCGACTCGCTGGCGGAACTGGCTTATTGGTCGGGACTCAATCCCTGCAGCGGCGTCGTGCGCGCCGGCATCATCGCCCGCTAAACAAAGAACAGACAAAGGACAGAACAATGACTCAAATACATCAACTCATCGCTGACCGGGCATTGTTGCCGAACGGCTGGCACAAGAACGTCTTGCTGGAATGGGATGCGGACGGCATGTTGACCGGCGTTACCGCCGACGCCGCAGAAATTGCGGTCGCGCCGCGCATCGCCGGCACGGTGTTGCCGGGGATCGCGAATTTGCACTCGCATGCGTTCCAGCGGGCCATGGCCGGGCTGACCGAATACCGCTCGGATCCGACCGACAGTTTCTGGAGCTGGCGCACGCTGATGTATGGCTTTGCTCAGAAGTTGTCTCCGCCGGCGCTGAAGGCGATTGCGGTACAGCTGTATATCGAGATGCTGAAAGCCGGCTACACCTCGGTCTGCGAGTTCCACTACCTGCATCACGATATCGGTGGCAAACCGTACGCCAATCCGGCTGAAAATCTGACCTGCCTGATCGAGGCGGCGCAAGAAGTCGGCATCGGTTTGACGCTGCTGCCGGTGATGTACCAGTACAGCGGCTTCGGCGCCCAACAGCCGCATGCCGGGCAAGCGCGCTTCATTAACTCGCCGGAATGGATGATCGCGGTGTTGCAGCGGCTCCAGGCAGAGCATCCGCAGCATGCTGGTTTGCGCTACGGCGTTGCGCCTCATTCGCTACGTGCGGTTTCACCCGATTCGCTGAAACAATTGCTGGCGCAACTCAAGCAATGGGACGCGCAGGCACCTGTCCATATCCATATTGCCGAGCAAACCAAGGAAGTCGAAGACTGTATCGCGCAACTCGGCGCGCGGCCGGTTGAATGGCTAATGGATAACGTCGAGGTCGATAGCCGCTGGTGTCTGGTCCATGCGACCCATATGACCGAGGATGAAACACGGCGCCTGGCGCGGAGTGGCGCGGTGGCCGGTATTTGCCCGACCACCGAAGCCAATTTGGGCGACGGGATTTTCAACGGCGTGACTTATGCCGCGGCAGGCGGGCTCTGGGGTATCGGCTCTGACAGCCATGTCAGTACCAGCATGCGCGAAGAATTGCGATTGTATGAATACAGTCAGCGTTTGCAGCATCGTCAGCGCAATCTGCTGGTCGCCAATGGCGGCCGCTCGGTGGGCGACTATCTCTACCGCGAAGCACTGCGCGGCGGTGCAGCAGCCAGTGCCCGCCCGGTTGCCGGTCTGGCGGTCGGACAGCGCGCCGATTTGCTGGTGCTGGACGACCAGCATGCGGATTTGTGCGGCAAGCAGGGCGATCAGTTGCTCGACAGCCTGGTGTTCTGCAATCATGCTCAAACACCGATACGCGACGTGATGGCAGGCGGGCGTTGGGTCATTCAGAACGGTCGGCATAAATTTCAGGAACAAAGCAGCCGTGCTTATGGCGCGACGTTGCAGGCATTATTGGAAGGTTGAGCGCAATATTGCGTAAAACCTGTTGCCCAAGTCCTCATTCCGAAAGAAATAAAATGACGAATACATCCGTACCCAAGTTCATATTTCATCGCGGCAGGTTGCCGCTGCTGGTGTCGATGCCGCATGCCGGAGAACATATTCCAGACGAGATCGCCGCCGCCATGATGCCGGAGGCGCTGGAGCTGGCGGACACCGACTGGCACATGCCGATGTTATATAACTTCCTGAAAGAAATGGGCGTGTCGATTCTGGCGGCGACCCATTCGCGCTATGTGATTGACCTGAACCGGCCCCAGGACAACGTCAATCTGTATCCAGGCCAGGACACCACCGGCTTGTGTCCGGTCGATACCTTTCACAAGGAGACCTTGTATCAGCCGGGCGCGACGCCGGATGCAGCGGAGATACAGCGGCGGGTAGGGCTTTACTGGCAGCCTTATCATGCTCAGCTGGCCGAGGAACTGGAGCGGATGCGGGCCGAGCATGGGATTGCCATGTTATGGGATGCGCATTCCATTGCTTCTGTGGTGCCGCGCTTTTTTGAAGGGCGCTTGCCCGACTTGAATCTGGGCACCGCCGCCGGCGCATCTTGTGCACCCGAGCTGGCAGAGCGATTGCGCAGCGTTGCCATTGCTGCTGCGGCATCCGGGTATAGCCATGCATTGAACGGGCGCTTCAAAGGCGGTCATATCACGCGTCATTATGGCCAGCCGGAACAGCATATTCATGCGGTGCAGCTGGAGTTGGCGCAGCGTACTTACATGGCGGAGCAGAAGCCTTTTGCTTTCGATGAGAAGCTGGCAGCGCTGGTGCGGCCGACTTTGCGCGAGTTTATAGGGGTAATGCTGGATTGGGCGGAGAGCCATCGGGTTGATTAAGCCGCTTTTTGCCGGCTGCGGTAACGGGTCATTTACAGCCAATACTGCAACGATCTTGCCGCCCATTCCTTTATCCGGTCGGCCAAGGAGCGTTGATCCCACGCCTCTTTGGTGATTTCATCCGAACTGCTGAGGTCTTCCTGAAACGCATTTTCCATTTCAGCGCCGAAGTCGTCGCCGATGACGACTACGTTGGCTTCGTAATTGTGCAGAAAGCTGCGCAGGTCGAGATTGGCGGAGCCGACGGTTGACCAGTTGCCGTCGATGACTGCGGTCTTGGCGTGCAGGACCGCGACCTGCAGCCGATAAATTTTGATGCCGGCGGCCAGCAACTGGTGGTAATACGATTGTCCGGCCTGAAACGCCAGGCCGTTGTCGGATACGCTGGGAAAAATCATCGCGACTTCGACCCCGCGTTGTGCCGCATCGGTCAACGCCTTCACCATTTGCCGATCGGGGGCGAAATACGGCGTGGTGATATGGATGGATTGTCTGGCGTTCCGAAAGGCCAGAATATAAGCCTTGTAAAGGGCGTAATCGCCACGGGGCCGACTGATCAGCACGCGCATCGCCTTGTCGCCGGCATTGCTTAACGCTGGAAAATAATCCAGGTCGGGCAAGTCTTCGGTACGTTGCTTCGCCCACGTGTGCAGGAATGCCAGCTGTAGCGATGCTACCGCCGGCCCTTCAATCTGGACGTGGGTATCGCGCCAGCCGATCGATCCGCTGGCGGCTTTTTTCGACCTGAACAATGAACTGTTGGCGTAAGCCGCGCTGATATTGACGCCGCCGGTAAACGCAATTTTTCCATCCACCACCAGGATTTTGCGATGGTCGCGGTTGTTCAGGCGCCAGTGGCCAAAACGTTTGAGTGGATTGACCGGGTTGAATTCGACCAGATTAATCCCGGCGCTGCGCATCCGCTCGAAAAATTCAGCGGGCGTACCCAGGGTGCCGACGCTGTCGTAAATAATATTGACCTGAACCCCGGCGCGCTGCTTTTCAATCAATAGATTGGCGAAGCGCATGCCGAGTGCATCCTGATCAAAAATATAGGTTTCAAAATTAATGTTGTTCTTGGCGGCGGCAATCGCGGCGATCATAGCGTTGAGCGTCTGCGGGCCGTCGAACAATAGCGTTATCCGGTTGCCCGCAATCAGCGGGTTGGCGGCGGCGGCTTGCTCAAGCGCTGCCAGTTTCTGCAAATCGACCCGGGAATGCTGCAATCTGGTGGACAGAATCGAGGCTGTTTTCTTTGCCGAAAGGCTACTCCCTTGCGCATTGGCCGGCAGCGCTTCGCTGAGATGACTGACATCCGGCAGTGTTGCGCAGGCCGCGATGATAAGGCCTAGTAAGGCGCTGAAAAATAGTCGGGGAAGGGGACGCAGCAACTGGAAGTTTGACATCGTGGATATTGGCATCGCTCTAAGTACATGGCTGAGAGCAAGTATATAGTCAAATTCTTGTGTCGCAAGCAATCTCTGGCGAGCTTGAATCCGGCTTGCCGGCTGCTGTTGCGCGATAGCCCTCCTGTTTGACGGCAAGCTTTTTGAACTCAGTCGTGTATGCCTGTTTTGGTATTTTCTTCATTTCTGCTTCTTCCAAAGTAACGTTATTTTAAGTCACCTGTGGAAGACTAAATTTCAGGGGAAGCTCAATTAGGTCTTTTTCGCTCTGATGCAACTGCCGATTATTCGCCTCGACATTCAACCCGGCCGCCGCCCCCGCGCCACCGCCGACGGTGGCTCCTATCGCCGTTGCCGCTACTTGCGACAATCCTTGCCTGACTGCCTCCGGCACGTCCATCTTGTCAATCGCAGCGGCAATCGCGGTCATGGATTTTGCCGAGGCGAATGCCCCGGCAGCGCCCGATACGCCACCGGTCAGGGCGCCGACGCCGGTGTGCAGCGCAACCCGATAGCTGCCGCCTTCGGCCCATTTCGCTGCTTCTTCCTTATCGCCCCGGACCAGGGCTTCCGCTTGTTTTCTGCCGGCATAGTCGCCAATCTCGCGGGCCGCTTGTTGTCCGAACGCGGCCGTGATTTGCGCTTCCGCTGTGACCTTGTCTTTTAACTGCTGCCGATCCCAGTCTTTGCTGAGGGAGCCTGTAGTTTCCTTATCGGTGCCGACATCGCGCTGGATGCTGGCGATGGTTTGCGCTGCCGTTTGTCCTGTGAGTTGCTGTTGTTTTTGGTCGTCGCCGATGACGATGGTGGCGGCGCTGACGCCGCTGTGGCTGGTGCCGCTGGCATTCCCGCTGGTGCTGCTAAAGCCTGCCGAGGTGCCGGTTGCGCCGCCTTTAAAGGTCTGGACGTTACCGCTAGCCTTGCTATCCTGATTGCCATAGCCGCCACCGACACTAACACTGCTGGCGTCGTAGCTGCTGTGATTTTCGATGTCGCTGTGCGTCAGTGTTTGTGTGATGAGCAGGTTCTTGTTGTCTTGCGCGGCTTGGTCGCTGCTGGCAATCACGCCGCCTTTGAGATCGGTGTTGCCGTTGACATTCACAATAAAACCGCCGTCACCGGCCTTGATGCCGGATTGTTCGCCGACGCTGGCGTAGTCGCCGTTGACTTTGCTTTGACTGGCGCTGATGCTGCCCGATGCGCCGAAGCCGATGGTGACGCTGCCGCCGATGCTTTGGTCTTTGCTGTTGTAGGTGCTGGTGTCTTGCAGGCTGTGGATGTTGAGGTTGCCCTGGCCGCTGGTGCCGACATTGGCGAGCACTTGATTGGCGCTGGCAACTCCACCGATCAGGTTGGTGTCGTGACCCGATTCCAGGATCAGCGTCTTGCCGGCGCTGACGTGGCTGTTGGCGTGGGTGACATCGCTGCCGTTGGACCCGTAGGTGGCGGCGATGCCGACCGCGGCGCTGCTTGATGCACTGCTGCTGTGTTGATCGCTGCTGCCCTGCGCGGCCTGGAGGTTGATGTCGCCGTCGGCTTTGAGGAGGGCGTTTTGCGCGGCGCTGACATTGCTGCCGATGATGTTGAGGTGGCGGTCCTGGCCGGCACTGGTGGCGGCGATGATGACATTGCCGCCGGCCTTGACGTTGGAGCCGACCACCGTGCTGCCGGTTTGCTTGCTTTCATTGTCGCTGCTGCTGGCACCGACCGTGAGGCTGACGGTGACGCCTTCGGTCGGATTTTGTGCGGCGCTGGCGGCATTTCCAGCTGCCGATGCTGCGGTGGCGGCAGCCATCAGTTGCATGCGCGGGTCGTCCGTTTTATCGGTTGCCTGTCCCATTTGCCGGACGGTTTGCACGGCAGTGATGATCGGCGCACTGACACCCAGGGACAAGCCGCTTTGTTGTGTGTGATGCTTGCTGGTTTGTGCTGCAGTGTCATACGCGGCGTTGATGTCGACAGTCTTGGCGGCGATGCCGATGTCGCCATCCAGCGCCATGACCTGACTGCCGGTTTGGGTGTATTGATTCCCTGTGCTGATGGCGAGATTGCCGTTGGTCGACCCTACCATGCTGCCGTTGTTGCTGACGGTCTGGTATTGATCCTGATCGCTCTGTTCCTTGTTGCCCATGGTGACGCTCATGCCGCTGCTAAACATGCCAGAGGTCTTTTCTTCGCTGGACGAGCTTTGGCTCACTGTATTTTGCGAGGTAGTGATGCTGACGTTATTACCCGCAGCCAATGCGACATCATGCGTCGCCACGACATTGCTGCCGATGACGCCAATATCTCGTCCAGCCTGGACGATTACCGCATCGCCCGACAAGGTGCTGCCAATTGCATCCGTGCTGTGGGCGTTGGCCTGCGAGCTGCTGGTCGATGACGACAGCAGGCCTTTCGAGGTGGTATGGATGGCCTGGTCGAGGCTGCTGCTTTGTTCGGCGCTGCCAAGCTTGACGTCGCGCCCGGCAACTGCTGCCAGTTGACCGCCGGCATTGGCGTAGGCGGCCGTGGCGTTGATATCCCGCGCGGCGATCAGGGCCAGCTTGCCGCCGGTATGGATGCTGCTGCCAGTAACTTGCGTCTGGCTTTCGTTCAGGTGATTCCGGCTGTCGTAGGCGACGTTGTTGGTGGTGTGGGTGTTCACCGCCGTCAGGTTGAGGTCACGGCCCGCTTGGACCGACAATTGATCGGCGGTCACGCTGGCGACCCGACCCAATACCGTGTTGGTGCCATTCACGCTGGCGGCCGCTATTGCCTCGGTGTCCATCTTCACGTCGCGTCCGGCCAGTATCCCGACCCGGTGCCCGGCGACGTTGCCGCCGTTGTTCAGCACGTCATTCTGCGCGGCCAGGATGGTATGACCGTCGGTGCCGGTGCTGTGGAGTTCGCCCGTGTTGGCGATGTCGCTGGCGTGGACGATCAGGTTGTTGGACGCTTGCAGCGTACCGCCATTGTCGAGGCTGCCGTTAATCGTCAGGTCAATGTCCTTGCCCGAGATCAGGGCGCCGCTCGGGGCGATATCGCCGGCGCTGGCACGGGTCAGATACACCACCGGCACCAGCACGCTGCTGGTGCTGCCGTCCGGCAGGGTCACATCCTGGTTGACCAACCAGACAATGTCCGAGGTCAGCGCAGCCATTTGGGCGGCGCTCAGGGCAATGCCGGGGGTGAGCTGGAATTGCGCGGCGCTGGCGCTGCCGGCCTCCATCAGTGCCTTGTACTGTTCTTCGTTGCTGGCGTAGTTCCCGAGGAAACGCTTGCCGGTCAGTTGCGTGATCTGGTCGTTGATCAGCTTTTGTTCATAGAAGCCGTCGCCCAGGCGCTTGTGGACTTTCTGCGGATCGAGTGCGAGACGGCTTAGCAGGTAGTCGCTGGAAATAAAGTGTTGATAGTTGGTGAAGGTCGGATCGGTTTCGATCAGATACGACTGGCCGGGCCGGGGGCGCAACTGGAATAGCTGACTGTTCGGCAGCGTCAGATTGGGTAGCGGGGATGCCGCATGGCCGATCGTTTGATGGTTGCCGCTGATGTCGTTGTGCTTGTCGACGTGGTTGCCGACGGCCTGATTGGGGCCGGTGATCGGCCGGGTGTTCTCTTGTTTGGTCCAGACCTGTAACGCCAGCAGGGTCGCGGGCAGGGCGACATCGTAGGAGGCGCCGTTGTGGTCGTATTTATAGTGGTTTTGGTGCGGGTGGCCGTCGACCCAGTGATAGTAGTTCTCTCCGGCGGTCATGCTGTTGGTGGTGACGATTTCGCCGCTGGCGCCGAGGTTGTCGACGGGGCCGGCGCTGCCGCTGATCGTGCCGCCGGCAATCATTGTGCTCTTGTCGTTGGTGACGCTGCCGGACAGCAGCATGTGGCCGCCCGCGGTGATTTTTCCGGGATCGCTGGTCTTGACCACGGTGCGCGCAACGGTCTGGGTGTAGTCGCGCTTGTAGAATTTTTCGAAGCGCGCATTTCCCGGCAGCACCAGCACGATCCCGCCGTCGCCGCTGTCATCCCATGCGACCTGGTCCGGGCGGTACCAGCTGCCGTCGATCCAGGAGCGGTATTCGGTGACGCGCCTGGTTTTACCGGGGTCGACCTGCAGTTCGGTCGTAAAGTGGTTATTTTGATTCATCAATGCTGCGGTGTGCAGCCGCAACGCGCCGCCGGCGTCGATGGTGGCGGAGGCATTGAGGATGTCGGCGGCGCTGCCGCTGACCTGATGGTTGCCATCCAGCGCACCGCCCAAGGTCATGTCGCCGAGGCTTTGGAGTAACGCATGTTCGCGGTTGGTGATGTGTCGGGCGCCAATCTGCAGCGTATTGCGCGCGGCGATGACGCCGGCCTGATGCGTGCTGCCATCGGGATGCAACACGCCATCGTTGACCACGCTGCGCGCACCGATGGCGATGTCGTCGCCGTAAATCCGGCCGATGTTGTAGAGCGCGTTGTTGGCGTTGATCAGGGCGGTGCCGCCGCCGGCATGGATGAGTGCGCCGTATTGGTTGGTGATGTTATTCGCCGCCAGGCTCAGATTGCGGACGGACGCAAGAGTGCCGGCGTTGATCAGGTCGCCGCTGGTACGCACACGCAGATCGCGATTGGCGCTGATCCGGTTGCCGGCGCTGTTGGTGTAATTGCCTTGCAGCTGAATGCTCGCATCCTGGCCGGCGCTGATGTTGCCGTCGCCCGCAAGGGTGCCGGCGTTGATATCCAGGTCGGCAGCGCTGCCGATGTTGCCGCCGGTGTTGCTCAGTTGACCGCTGGCGTTCAGGCTGAGCCCGTCGGTATGCAGTGCGGTGAGGCGACCGGCGCTGTTGTCGATGTTGGCGGCGCTGATCTGTAAAGCTTTTGCCGCTTGTACAGTGCCTTGCGCGTTGTCCAGGTTGCCGATGACGTTGAATGCGGCGCTGCCGTTGGTGGCGATGCTGCCGCCGAGGTTGCTCAGCGCGCCGCTATTCAGCGTCAGCGCGCCGGCTCCAGCGTGCTGGATGTTGCCGGCATCGTTGCTCAGGCTGCCGGCCTGGAGGGTGAGATGTTGGGCATTGGCGGTGATCGCACCATTGTGGTTGTCGAGTGCGCCAGTAGTCGCGATGGTGGTGGCGCCGCTGCCGGACTGGTTAATCATGCCGCCGCTGTTCGACAGACTGGCCGAATGGCTGGTTAACTGGGACGCGCTGAGCGTGCCTTGGTTGTTGGTGAGCGCACCGCTGGCGTTGATGGTCGTGCTGCCTGCCGCTTGCAGCGTGCCGCCGGTGTGGTCGATGTCACCGGCGCTTGCGATCAGCGCTGTGCTGCCGGCAGCGTTGGTGTGCGCATGGGTGAGATTGAGGCTGGCACCATTCATGGCGAGATTGCCGCCGGCGGTGTTTTGTCCGGTGGCGGTAATCGCGCCGCTGGTGCTCAGATTCAGATTGCCTGCCTGAGTGACTTGGCCATTGGCATCGCTACCGGCTGCCAAGGTGCCGCTCGACTGGATGCCTGCGGCGGTCAGGGTGAGATCGTTTTGCGCGGCCATCATGCCACTGTTGCCGATTTGTCCGGCGCTGTTAATTTGCACCGCTTGTTTACCGTACAGGGTGCCGCTGTTGCTGACCGCATCGTCGCTGCGAATGGCGATCCGGCCGCTGGCGCTGGTGTCGCCATTGAGTGTGACTTTGCCGTGACTGTCGATCGAGACATCACCCGCTTGCGCGGCGATATTGCCGAGGCTGGCAACGCCGACACCGGCTGCGGTGCCGATGAGTCTGATCTTGTTGGCATACATCCCGCCCAGTTGCGCGACGTCGATGCCGACGGTGGGTTTGTCGCCTTCACCTTGTATGACTTGTACACCGAGGTCGGCGTAATTGACCTGATTCGCACCGCTGACGACATGCAGATTATTCGCCCACAGTTCGCGGTTGACACGCACGCTGCGGGCGATTAAATCCAGTTGGCCGGTGTTCGCCCCATTCAGGCCGCCGATCTGAATATCGCCACGGCCAACGCGAAACGCGTTCAGGCTGCCGTCGCCGCCGAATACCGGCGTGCCGGTGGTCAACACGCCGCGACTGGTATTGATGAAGCCGCAACCGCTGCAGGAAATCCCGTTCGGGTTGGCGACGATGACCTGAGCGCGCTGGCTGGCGACTTCGATATAGCCATTCAATTGACTCCGTCCTGTGCCGGTCACTTCGTTCAGGATCAGGCGAGCGCTGCCGTTGGTCAAATTGGCATTGCCGTCTACGTAGCCGCCCAACCGGGTCTGGGCAATCGCCCTGGCGTTGTTGAGGATCGCGCCGTTTCGGTCGACATTGAACTGGTTGTACTGGTTGTGGCTCAGTCCCGCTGCGTTCGGCGCGGCAATCTGCACCAGTGGCCGCCCGTTGGCGCTTTGATCGATGGTGGGACGCTGGGCGCCTGCGTTCGGGTCGGCGACGATTTGCGCCTGCACCACCGTGACGGTACCGAACAGCGCGGCAATCGCGACACCCAGATGTACCAGGCGCAGCAGCGGCAAACTGGTCGTGCCGGATTCACTGCCCGATCCCTTACCTGTAGCCTGGCTGGAAACGTTCTCCGCGACGGCCATCAACATGCCGCGTTTTTTATTGAAGATGACGCGGTAGGCTTGCTTGTTCATCAGTGTTCCAGTTCAGGTAAATGGCCTCTCTGGCAATTAGTATTGATAGGTCAGGCTGAAGCCGACGGCAGGTGTAGCGGTGCGGAAGCCCTGCGGCTTGTAGAGTGACCAGCTGGAGCACAGGTCATAGGTAAAACCCCGATAGCCGCCACGCATGCCGACAGTGGCGCCGGCCAACTTGCCGGCAGGCGACAGCTGGCGCGGGACGTCGAGGACGAACTGTTGAATCGGAAAGCAGGGAGATTCGGCCGGCAGCGCCAGCGTGTCGGCAGCCACTGGCATTGCGCTGTGTAGATCGACCTTCTTCGGCGCCTGCAACTGCCGTTGGCGCTCCAGGGCTTCGGCTTGACTGCGGTGGTGTTGTTCCTTTTGTTCGCCGGGCGGTGTTTGCAAAGACAGGGCATGGCTATCGTGCAGCATGCTTGCCAATAGCAGCGTGGTCCGATTCCCTTTACATAGCGCGACACTCCCGCGGCGCCCTTGGTCGGCAAGACGTACTTGCTCATGTGTTGCTCTCTTCGTTATTCCCCGAAGCGAAATTTTACAAAGCAAGCTTTGAACTTGCTATTGGGAAACTCCTTAAATATGGCGGGTGGCATTTTGCAATCGTTCGCACATTTGTGGCTTTGGCGTCGTCAAAGCCGGCAAGTCTTATGACCAATTTTGGCAAATTCAGGCTTGACCGGGAAGACGGTATCTCAGTCCGAACGGATAGTAGAAATTTTGCTTAACTGAACGGCATTACCTGTTTGACGGCCTCTTCGATGCAGCGCACGAAGTATTCGGCGGGAGCGGTCAGCACCATGCTGTCGCGGTACAGGAGAAACAGTTTGCGCGGCGGCGGCGCCAATCCCTGCCGGCAGACGTGACGCTGCCGTTCAAGCGCGAAATGTAGACATATGAGGTAAGGCCGGTGAGGCGGACGGACGGCAGCCGTTGTGCGATTACCCCGCCAGGTCGTTTTCACCAGGCGTCGGCGCAGCCTTTTTGGGCGGTATTAAAAACTCGGTCGGACGCTTCAGGAAGCGCGAAAAAATCGCTTTTGTCAGCGGCAAGCCTTGCCGAAAACGGACCTGGCGGGAACGTAGCGCGACGAATAATGCCAGCGAAAAGCTGACCCACAGGTTGATCGTCCCGATGGCGAGTACGCCAGCTACCGAACGCAGCGCCGTGTGCCAGTCCATTTGATTGTCGAGGCCGACCAGCGCGATGGCGAAGTTCGCCGCCGAAAACGTGATGTGGCGAATATCGATCGGCAAGCCGACCATGAAACCTATGGTGCCAAGCGTGCCGAGCAATATCCCGAAGTAAAAGTTACCCATCAGGCCACCGAGATTGCCCTCCAGGTAACGCGCAACTTTGCTCAGGCGCTGCTGGCCCAGAATCGTGCGCAGCCAGCGCGCACGTTCTATGCGTTTTGCCATATGTGTGTACAACGCCCGGTTATCGTAATATCCGGAAATCAAACCGGCGACGAACAGGCAGACACCGGCGATGGCGGCATGGAACAGGGCCAGGCTATGCAGCGGGTCTATATCGTGCAGCAGGTGTTCGGCCTTGTCGGGCGTCACCAGGTGGTGACCGAACAAATGCAGCCATCCTGCGCTAATCAAATAGGCGACCGGGAATACCAGCAGCAGATTGCCGGCAATGGCAATGAACTGGGTGCGGAATACCTTGACGATCAGGTCGACCAGGCTGTCGATATCGATAGTGCGGCCGTCTTTGCTGTGCAGTCCGGCGGCGATGCGCGAGGCGGTCATTGCCGGTTGTTTGGTGGCGACGGTAAAGTGCAATATATGGATCAGCATGAAGCCGGTCGAGTAATTCAGGCTGAACAAAAAGGCTTCAACCAGTGGCGCTGCCCGTAAATACGAGAACAAGATCTTTAGCATCGCCATGAAGCCAATGATGAAACCGGCGCCGGATGCCGAGCGGAACATCGCACCGAACTCACTACGATCTTCGGCGATGTAATGTTCACCGGTGCGACTGGCATTCTCGGTAATATTCCGCGCCAGCAAGTTGATGTTGTCGGCAAACAATTCGCGCACCGCGTATTTACGGTTATGCGCTTCCACCAGTTCTCGTCCCAGCGCCAGCGCCGCGTTGTGTTTTGCCAGTTGCGGCGGCGTGACCGCTGGCCGGGCGGTGTCGAGGTTGTTGTCGACGTCGACCAGCGTTAACAGCTTGCGCAGGCGGGCGATGCTCTGGTCCAGCCGCACCAATAAATAGGTGAGAGCGACGCTGGTTCCCAGTTTCAGCGCATTCTTGCGGATCTTGATGACCACGGCGTCGCATTGATCCAGCATCACCTGCAAATGTTTAGTGTCTTCAGTCAATGCCGGTGCGACTTGCTCGCCGCCCGAAGCCATGCCTGTCGTCGCGTCGGTGCCGATACCGTTATTCGCCGTAGTTTCGCCATCAAGGCGACGACGGTAACCTGCCAGATATTGATGCAATTCGACGTTTTGCATTAAGAATGGCGATTCGAAATCCTCCATTTCCGGATACAGGCGGATCAGCGATGGCTCCAGTCCCATTGCGCTGATGCGATACGACAGGGTTTGCGTCGCCTCCAGTAGCTCGACGATGGTTTTGCGGCGGTCACGAGCGTCGTTGGCGGCAGCCTTTGCCGCCTTGGTTGCAACATTGATCGCGGCATTCTCCGGATCTTCGACTGCCGTGAATTGATCGACCACATGCGGCGCGGCGGTACTTAATACTGCGATCAGGCTTAGCCATTCCTCCGTTGGGACAGCGTTGACCCAGAGGTAATCGGTTTCGGCCGGCAAGATGCGGTCAAGGCAATCGCGCAGATAGGTTTCATCCAGTGCGGGTGGCAATACCCGGTAAGACATGCGCTGAAACAGTTCAGTGAAAAAGCCGGCGTTCGGGAGGATCCCGATGTCCGTGTACAAGCTGGTCTGGCGCCGGGTGGCGTAGATGCGCAGTAAATAGTGGCGCAGCGCGCCGGCCTGGACTGGATCGCGCTGTAGCAATTGCACCAGCATGCGAATGTTCTCTGCGGCCTGGTCGCCATGTTCCGGCTTGCGTGGGCGCAACGACTTCACCAGTGCGGTCAGGTATTCAATGTTGTCGGAATGCGGGTCGGCTGCAATCAGTTTGAGTGTGGGCAGCATGAAAAACGTTCTCGATTCGGAAAGCCGACAGTGTACGTTTTGTGCGATTAAATTGCGTTATCAATTTAGATAGATCTGTATTTCAGTCGCGAGGAAGATTGTTCCCGGCTGTTACGTTACATGTAACGTAACAGGAACCAAGTTAACGCCATTCGGCACATGCAGACAGAGGGCATCCGGTTGCTTTCGATCAACCGGCCCTGGCTTGCGAAAGCGTCGCCAAAACCGGTACCGCGTTTTGATCAACGGCGTGGGATAGGTGCAGCGATCAAATGGTTTGCCTCAAATGGCGTATGAAAAATCCTACAGGAATTCGTGCGCTGGACCAAGTTTTGGTACGGAAAAGTGCTGTCGACTTTCGCCGCCTCCCAGGAATTACCCGGAAAAACAAGCACTTAGACAGAGTGTTTAATGGGGCTCGCCTCTGGCATGTGTTTTGCTCTTTATTGCGAGGCAGCAACTTGCCGAGGTTCCGTCTTAACGAGCAACTAAAAATTCTTTAACTGAGAAAACAAAAATGAAAAAACAACTCTTGAAATGGCTTGGCATCGCCCTGTTTGCCATATCCGTCCTTCCCGCTTCATCCTGGGCTACCGGTTATACCCAGACCCAATATCCGATCATACTGGTGCACGGCTTGTTCGGTTTCGACAGCATCGCCGGGCTTGATTATTTTTATGGCATTCCCCAGGCATTGCGCGCGGACGGCGCCCAGGTCTTTGTAGCGGAGGTAGCCTCCGGCAACAGTACTGAAGTGCGTGGCGAAGAGCTGCTGACGTACGTCAAGCAGGTTCTGGCCGCCACCGGCGCGACCAAGGTCAACCTTATCGGCCACAGTCATGGCGGCCCGACCGCCCGCTACGTCGCCTCGGTTGCGCCTGCACTGATAGCCTCGGTGACCAGCATCGGCGGTCCGAACAAGGGTGCGGCGGTCGCTGACATTGTGCGCGGTGTCGTACCTCCCGGAACGTTCAGCGAGTATGTGCTGGGATCGGTTGCCACCGGCTTTACGACGATGATCAACGCGCTTTCCGGCGGTTCGGATCCGGAGAACGCAGTCGCCGCGCTGGATTCGCTCACCACGGCCGGCATGGCCACGTTCAACCTGGCGCATCCTGAAGGCCTGCCGACGACCGCTTGCGGCGAGGGCGCTTATCAGGTGAATGGTGTGTCTTACTTCTCGTGGAATGGCGCGCAGCCTGCGACCAATTTTCTCGATCCGAGTGACCCAGGTCTGTGGCTCGCATCGCTCGCCTATGGGAGCGCCAAAAACGATGGCATGGCCAGCAGTTGCGGCAGCCATCTCGGCCGGGTTATTCGCGACGACTATGCCATGAACCACCTGGATGAAGTCAATCAAATGGTCGGTCTCGTGAATATTTTCGAAACCAATCCGACCACGGTCTATCGTCAGCAGGCTAACCGCTTGCAGGGTCTGGGACTGTAAAACATGGCAATCCGACGTCCGATTCTCTGGATAGGGGCGGCGGCTTTGGCCGCCGCCATTTGTATCCCGCTGCTGATGCGGCATGCGCAACAGAAGCCGCCGCCGCCGTCCGCCGCCGCCGCACCCGACTATTTTCCCTTTGTGCGGTCGCTGGAAGGAACCCGCCCGGACGACGACATTCAAGTCACCGGCGACGATGGTCTGGTTGTCGATGCACGACTGGTCAGGATGTTTGATTATTATCTGACCGCCATCGGCGAAAAGCCTTTGGATACGGTCCACCAGGAAATCGAAAAGGATCTCGACCGGCACCTGAAGCCAGCCGCCGCCGCCGAGGCCAAGCGTCTGCTGATGCAGTATATCGGCTATAAAACCGCCCTGGTCGACCTGGATAAAAACCCGCAATTGGCCGGGACCGGCGTTAGCGCGATCCGTCACCGGATGGAAAAGATGCAACAGGTGCGCTCCCGGTATTTCAGTGCGGCAGAAAACAAGAGCATGTTCGGTGACAGCGATGCCTACGATTCGGACACGGTGGCACGCATGGAAATCGGTCAGGACAAGTCACTGAGCGAAGCGCAAAAAAACGCAAAGCTGGCGGCACTGGACGCTGCCATGCCGGCCGATTTACGGGAAGCGCGGGCCGCGCCTCTGAAGATCGTCAAACTGGAAGAATCGGCGACCAAAATGCGCAAGCAGGGCGCTAGCGACGACGATATCTACCGCATGCGCGCCGCCGCTCTGTCGCCGGAAGCCGCCGCGCGCATGGCGGATGTGGATCGGGACGAAGCGGCCTGGAAAAGCCGGATCAGCGCTTATCTCGCGGTGCGCAGCAACCTGGACAATCAAGAGGCGGTTGCCGCATTAAGAAACAAAATGTTTGACGCCAATGAACAAAAGCGGCTGACAGCCTATGAAAAGTGAGCGTTACATGCGCCGCCAGCGAAGATGTTTGAGCAGGCGGCCGATGGCCGCGCTCCGATCCCGATTTGCGCTGCCGCTGCGCAAGACGTTACCGACAATATTAGAAAAATAAGGGAAGTAGCATTCATGTCCGACCTGCTGATCAAACTGGCCAACAACCTGGCCACCGCCGGCATAGTCAAGATGCTTGGATTGGCAACACCCGTCGCACCCGACCGCGCCGATGGCGCTTATGTGGCGCAACCGTTCTCCGGGAAAAATGTCTTGCTCGGCCGCTCGGGCAACGGTTATGCGATAGACCGGCTGCGTGCCATCGTCAGCGATGGCGGCGCAATGCTGCAGGGAGACACGGACGCGGGCCTGGACATTCTCATCATGGATGCCACCGGTTGCACCAAGCCGTCGGACTATCGCGCGTTGTATGACTTTTTCCATCCCGTCATGCGCCGGATTGCGCCCAATGCCAGAGTGTTGATCACCGCTGCGCTGCCAGGCGCAACCGGGGATCCGGTCGCGGCAGCTGCCGCGCGCGGCGTCGAAGGTTTCAGTCGTTCCTTAAGCAAGGAGCTGGGCAAGCGCTGCGCCACTGTCAATCTCGCCTATGTCGCAACCGATGCGATCGACCGTCTCGCGGGTGTCGTGCGCTTCTTTTGCGGGGTGCAGACAACCTATGTATCCGGTCAAGTCGTGCACGTGACGTCTCAGGTTGCCGCACCGGCAGCGCTGCCGTATTGCGATGCGCTGAAAGGTAAGGTTGCGCTGGTGACGGGAAGTGCCGGCGGCATCGGCAAAGCGACTGCCGAGAGGCTCGTGCAAGAAGGCGCCCAAGTGATCTGCCTGGATGTCCCGGGTGCATCCATCGCGTTGCATGAGACCTGCACGGCGATCAAGGCCATCCCATTGACGATGGACATCGCGAGCCCGGAGGCGCCGCGCCGGCTGGCCGACTTTTTCAAGGAAAGATTTGGGGGATTGGACATCCTGGTGCACAACGCCAGCATTACGCGCGACAAAACCCTTGCAAACATGAAGGAGCAATTCTGGGATCAGGTGGTCAACATCAATTTTGCCGCCATCGTTGCCGTCGACAAACTGCTGTTGTCGGAGAACATCCTGCGCGACGGCGCGCGCATCGTCTGCCTGTCGTCCATCAGCGGGGTGGCTGGCAATTGCGGGCAGACAAACTATGCGGCAACCAAGGCGGCCCTGATCGGCTATGTCGCAGCGCAGGCAACGCAACTTGCCGGCCGCGGCATCTGCATCAATGCGGTCGCACCTGGTTTTATCGAGACGGCAATGACTGAGGAAATGCCATTCATGCTACGCGAGGTTGGCAGACGCCTGAACGCGATGAAGCAGGGCGGCAAGCCGCGCGATGTGGCGGAGCTCATTGCATTCCTGTGCACGCCGGGTGTGTACGGTATCAGTGGCGACACCATTCGGGTGTGCGGTCAGGGGTTGATTGGTGCTTGAAAGAACGTAAGTCTCAGGCCTTTTCCGGGATGGGGCTTGCGACTCGGAATCTCGGACGGTTATTTCGGGGTAGCGCATTCCTACCCAGTCCGGCGGAAGTAAAAATTAAGATAAATCTGCATGCATTAAAGGCTCAGTCTCATCGTCTTTGGAAAATATTTCTATTAATCTGTTTGTCTGCAATAAAAAATTCTATTAATTTAGATTTTTAAGGTAGAAATATTCCATGCAGTTTTATTTTATTCAATAAGGAAATTTAGTGAAGTTACATACTTTGTTACTACCCGGCGTTACCTGTTTGCTGGCAATCGCAGGCCAAAATGCCGCCGCAGCGGAGGCGCCGTTTATATCCGGTTATTTCACCAACTGGAGTGTGTATGACACAACTTCAAAGTATGACCCGACATTGATCCCCCCGGCGGTTGACGAGATTGTATATGCCTTTGCGCAAGCAGGCGATTGTGCCAGAGTCGATCCGGACGCCGAGCACCCGAATGGGTATGCGACTGAGGTGAAGCCTGAGTTTTGCGCCATTAGGGCTCCCTTTACCGGTACCCAAACTTTCAAGACGCTGAATTCGACCGACCCCTGGTCTGATTTCAATAAGCAGGCTAATGGCGCAAGCGGGCTCAACAATATCGCCAAGGTATTGGACCGCGGCCGTGCGGTCACGCTTTCCGTGGGCGGATGGTCCTTGTCCGCAGCACTGCGCGAGGCCGTCAAGCCGGATAACCGCGCAGCCTTTGCGCAATCGATTCTGGATTTCATGACGAGCGCACAAAAGGAGTCGACGACAGGTAACAAGTTTTCCGGCGTCGACATCGACTGGGAGCCGAACGGCAATCAATGGACGATGGCCGCGCCCGATCCGGCGATTTACAAGACGGTGACCAAGGAAGATCTCGACAATTTCAAGGCCTTCCTGGTGCAGCTGAAACAGGTTCTGCGCGAAGCCAAGGCAGCTGGAAAGATTGCCAATGACCTGCTGCGGATTGCCGCGCCGGCCAGCCCGGCCGTACTCAAGCATGTCGACACTACTTATCATCAGAGTGGTGGGTATTGGCAGCAGCTGGCAGAAACGGTAGATACCATTAATCTGATGACGTACGATTTTCACGGTCCGTGGGAAGATCCCAAGATCACTGGTTTTAACGCCGGGTTGAAAAACGACCCGCGCGCCGAAGACGCTGGACTAGCCCCAAAGTTTAGTATGCAAGGTGCTGTCGAACGCCTGATGGAACTTAACGTCGCGTCCAAAAAAATTGTGGTCGGTGTGCCGATGTATGGTCGTACCTACGACATTAACGGTGGAACTTCGCAGCCGACAACGGCAAATCCCTATGTGCCGTTCAAGCAAGCCTATCAGCTGGACGGTGGCGAGGCGGTTCTGACGAATCGGCTGATTCGTACGGCGCGTAAAGTCAATGGGGACTCGATTTATTTTAATTTCGAGACCAACAGCACAGCAGATGCCAAGGGCGGTCAGAACTTCTCCTGGTCATGGGGCAACAAGGAATACGACACCGAAGTGTTCATCACTTACGATGACGCCGCCACAGCCAAGGCGAAGATGCAATACGCTGCAGAGAAGTCGCTTGCCGGCGTGATGGTATGGTCGCTGGACGGCGATGTACGAGAAGGCGATAAAAAGCCGGATGGCGTGACTGACCTGGTCTACACGGAAGCTTCCGTCGTTGATGGGTTGCGGCAAGGAAAGAAGCAATAAGAGGTGGTTGGCATGCCCTGACAGTTGCGGGATTTCACGCCGGCGATTGTTAGGTGATGTTAGGTTGGGTCCTGTTTCTTCGGGTCTTACTCCCCGTCGCTTGCGGCGGGGAGTTTTATTTGGGGCGATATCCAAATATGGTTGATCGTGTTTTTTGATAAGGAAATAAATGTACAACACAATGTTCCCGTCGCTTCGACGCCGCTCTGCCGCTGCCATGCAACGCGGGTTTACGCTGATTGAAATCATGGTGGTCGTCGTGATCATGGGAATTCTGGCGGCACTGGTGGTTCCCAAGCTGATGGGCCGTACCGACGATGCGCGGATTCAGGCGGCACGCCAGGACATCGGCACGTTGATGCAGGCACTCAAGTTGTACAAACTCGACAACCAGCGCTATCCGACCACCGAACAGGGCTTGCAGGCCCTGATCGCTAAACCAAGCGTCGATCCCGCCGCAAACGGCTGGAAAACCGGCGGCTATATCGACAAGCTTCCGAAAGACCCGTGGGGCAATCCCTATCAATTCCTGTCGCCCGGCATCAAAGGCGAGCTGGATGTGTTCTCGTACGGTGCGGACGGACAGCCGGGCGGCGAAGGCAACGATGCGGATATCGGCTCATGGGATCTGTAAGCTTGACTGCCGCGCAGCGCAATGTGCGCCGGATCAAGGTGGGCGCGCGCAGCGGTTTTACGCTGCTTGAGTTGCTGGTGGTGGTGGTGATTGCCGGCATCACGCTGGGAGCCGTGGCGCTGAATGCCTTCCATAGCGAGCGCCAGGTAGTGCAAAACGATGCGCAACGGATCGCCTTGCTGCTGCAATTGACGCGTGAGGAGGCCATCTTGCGGAATCGGCCCACCGCGTTCGAGGCCGACGCCGATAGCTACCGTTTTCTGGTGCGCGAAGAAAGCGGCTGGCAGCCGTTGCCGCAGGATGACATGCTGCGGCAGCGCGCATTCAAACACACGCCGATGCAGTTATCGCTGAATCCGCCGCCAATGGACGCCGGGGCACCGGATTCATTGCGCATTACCTTCGGCCGCGAGCCGGTCGACAAGCCGTTCGCGCTGACCTTGGCCGGCAGCGACACCAGCGTCATTATTCGCGCTGACGGTATCGGTCATTTTTCGGTTGAATAAGATGGCTATTCCGCGCGCGTTTCCCTGCCTGTATACAGCCGGCTTTACCTTGCTGGAAGTGCTGGTGGCGTTGGTCATCGTCGGTACCGCACTGGGCGCCAGCCTGCGGGCGGTCGGCAGCCTGACGCAAAACAGCAGCGGCCTGCGGGCTTCCATGATGGCAAGCTGGTCGGCTGAAAACCGGCTGACACAGATTCGCCTCGGGCACGAATGGCCGCCCATCGGCAATCGTTCCTTCAGTTGCGCGCAGGGCGACTTGCAGCTGCTGTGCGAAGAGCATGTGTCCGCTACGCCGAACCCGGATTTCCGGCGGGTCGAGGTCGCGGTATCCGACGCCGCCAATCGGCAGCGTCGTATCGTCAATCTTACGCAGGTGGTCCCGAATGTACGCTAAAAACTACTGCGCGAGCCGATTTTTGGTCTGCGGTGCGCATCGATCATCCGTACGACTGCGCTCCTCGACCAAAACTCGACCCGCTCGCTACGTTTTTCAACAGCCTGCTGAAGACTGTGGCGAAAATAAGCCGGCTTTGTTGCGCCGCAGATCTGCCGCACGCGGCTTCACACTGGTCGAAATGATCGTTGCGATCAGCATACTGGCAATGGTTGCCGTACTCGGTTGGCGCGGGCTCGACGGTATCGTGCGCGCGCGGGTTGCGCTGACTTCGGAAATGGAACAAACGCGCGGTATGCAACTGACCTTTGCGCAACTGCAAACCGATTGCGCCCAGCTTGCGCCGGCCAGCCTGCTGCCGACGCGTCCCACGCTGCTGGCGGGGCCAGACCGGCTGCTAATGGTGCGACTGGTATTTACCGAACAGCCAACCCGCGTGCAATTAGTCGATTACCGGCTGCGCAATGGCGTACTGACGCGCCGGGAATCCGTCGCGACCCGCGATCTGAACGCGCTCGATGCGCTGTGGCAGGCCGCGCTCAACGATGCCGGCGGCGCGGCGAATCAGCAGGATACGCAGGCGGTGGCGTTGCAATCCGATATCGCGACACTGCAGATGCAATTGTGGGGCAGCGATGGCCGGGGCTGGCGCCCGCCCGCCGCTTCTGCGTCCGGCAGCCGGGACAGCAGTCCCAACGCCAACCGCTGGACCGGACTGCAAGTCGCCTTGCGGGCGCGCGGCCGTGACGCCGACATGGTCAAGACTTTCTTGCTGGGGGCGACATGAGAGCGCCGCGCGCGCAGCAAGCCGTCCAGCGCGGCGTCGCGGTGGTCACTGCCCTGTTGCTGACCACGCTGGCAGTCACCATTGTCGCCAGCCTGTTTTGGCAACAGCAGGTGCAGGTACGTTCGATCGAGAACCAGCGCCTGCAGTTACAGACGAACTGGATAATGCTCGGCGCGCTGGATTGGGCCTGCATGATTTTGCGTGCGGGCGGCCGGCAGACGAATGTCGATCACCTGGGACAGCCATGGGCTATGCCACAGGCGGATATGCGGCTTGACCAATACCTGGAAGACGGTCAGTCCCGCGCTGATGCCGTCTTTTCCAGTCAGATCATCGATGCCCAGTCACGCTACAACCTGAATAACCTGAGCGTGAATGGCGCCGTGAATCCCGATGAACTGGCGGTTTTCCAGCGCCTGCTGGCTCACCTGCGCCTGCCTGTCAGTCTGGCCGCAGTGGCGGCACAAGCTATCGCCGCCGGGCAGCCAACCCCTGCCAACTCCGGGAATGGCGCGCTGCCCATGGTGCAGGTCGACGATCTGTTGTCCTTGCCCGGCTTCACGCCGGACCTGCTGCGTCGGCTGAAGGATTTTGTCGTACTGCTGCCGGCGGCTACGCCGATCAATGTGAATACCGCACCGGCGGAGGTGCTCGCCGCACGTTTCGCAGCGTTGTCATTGGCGGAGGCCGGCACGCTGGTTGCCAGCCGCCGGACCGCGCCATTTCTCGATACGACATATTTATCGACGCAAATGACGCAACTGTTTGGCAAGCAGTTCCCGGAAATTGCGAAGGTGGCTCTTTCCAGCAATTATTTTTTGGTGACCGGCAAGATTCGCATGGGCCGTGCCGCACTGAATACCGAATCCCTGGTACAGCGCACCAATAACCGTAGCGGCAACAACATCGTGTGGATCAGAGAACAATAAATGGACGAAATGCTTTGACTACCTTATTTATCCGCCTGCCCGCCAGGACCACGCAGGGTAGCGCGCTGCCGGACTGCCGGTTCGCGCTGGTATCCGAGCCGGACCGCATCGAACGCCAGGGCATGCAACAACTGTCCGGTCTGGCAGAGCATATCGGCGCTGCCGCAAGGGTGGTGCTGATCCTGGCCGCCGCCGACGTCAATCTGCTGCGGCTGCAGGTGCCGCCGTTGTCGGATGCCAAGCTGAAGATGGCTTTGCCGCATCTGGTGGAAGAGCACTTGCTGGCCGACCCGCTCGACTGCGTTTTGGTTGCCGGCCGCGCCGCTGAGAATATGCGCCTGATCGCCGTGGTGCAGCGGGACTGGCTGGAGTGGCTGGTCCAGACGCTGCTGACACTCGGCGCGCGCAATCTGCAAGCCTTGCCGGCCCAGCTGTGCCTGCCGTTGCGCGCGCCGGATACGGCGGTCGCAGCGATTGGCGAGCACGGCGGCGCTATCGATGTCGCCTTGCGGATGTCGGCGGAGCAGGGCATAGGCTGGTCGCTGGCCGCGCTTTCCGGCCAGTCGGCGGCGCGGGAAGTGCTGGATGGGCTGACTGCCATTTTGCCGCAGCAGCCGGTCACCTTGTATGTACCTGCATCCTGTCGGGAAGCCTATCAGGAACCGGGCGTTGCGCAGGTCACGGTGCTGGATGAAGACTGGTCGCACTGGATCGTGGGTGCGCAGGAGCTGGTGCGCGCCGGCAGCCTTGATTTGATGCGTGGACTGACAGCGCATGCCGCCGGCACCGAATTCAGCTGGCGTCGCTGGCGCTGGCCGCTGGGATTGGCGGCGGCGCTGTTGCTGGTGAATATTCTCAGCTTGAACCTCGACTGGTGGCGCATGCGCCGTGAAGCCGGCGGTATACGTGCCGGCATGCTGCAACGCTATCGCGCCGCCTATCCCAACGAGACCGTGATCGTCGATCCGGTCGCCCAGATGAAACAAAAGATTACGCTGGCCGAACGCGACAACGGCCAGTTTGCGGCGGACGATTTTATGTCGCTTGCGGCCGGGTTTGGCGCGGCCTGGGCCGCACAACCCGCGGACAACGGCGCGATTGCGGCGCTGGAATATCGCGACCACCGATTACTGGTGCGTTTTAAAAATGCGGCCGATGCGGATGCCGCCGATGCGCCGGTCAAGAATGCCTTGGCGCTTCATCATTTAACGCTGACCAAGCCAGCCAGCGGCGTATGGCAAATCGGGAGTCGCCAATGATGCCAGCACGCAATGCATTCCATCAGGCCCGGGAAATAATGCGCGCAGCGGCAACGGCCTGCTGGTCGCACCGGAATCAGCGTGAACGCCGCTTGCTGGGTACTGCCGCGGCACTGATTCTGCCGGCATTGATTTATCTGGCCTTGATCGATCCGGCGTTGAACAGAAGGGCGCGCTTGCAAAAAGAGTTGCCGGCGCTGCGCCGGCAAGCCGCCGAATTGCAATCCTTGACCGCCAAGGCGCTGTCTTTATCCGCTCAACTGGCGCAGCGGCCAGCCGCGCCGCTGAGTAAACAGGCGCTTGAAGCGGCACTCAAGAGCAGGGGGTTGACTCCGCAAAGCGTGGTGCTGAGCGGTGACATGGCCAAGGTGCAGTTGTCTGCGGTGGCTTTGGCCGGCTTGCTTGACTGGCTTGCCGATGCGCACAAGACAGCGCATTGGCAAGTGGTGGATGCGAATGTCAGTCCGCTTGCTGCACAGCCCGGTATTGTCAATGCCACCGTCACGCTATGGCAGCAAAAATGAGAATTCAAATCATGAAAGATAAAATGCATCCCGCAATACTCCCGACATTGGAAGCCCGCAGCTGGCGCGCCGCCGCAGCCATCGTGCTGCTGTCCTGCGTTGCCGCCGCGACGGCCCGCTCAGCCATGGCGGCAACCGCTGGCGCCAACGCACCCGCCACTGTCAGCGGCCAGGCCATGATGAATTTTGTCGGCGCCGACATCGAGTCCGTGATCAAGGCCGTCGGCCAATACACCAATACGACGTTCATCGTCGATCCGCGCGTCAAGGGCAGCATTAATCTGGTATCGGAAAAACCGCTGAGCAAATCCCAGGCCTTCGATTTGCTGGCGTCGACCTTGCGTCTGCAAGGCTATGCGGTGGTGCGCGGCGACGGCTTTGTCAAAGTGGTGCCGGAAGCCGACGCCAAGTTGCAACTGGGGCCGACCCGGGCGGCGGGCGTCAGGGGCGACCAGATTGCAACCCGGATTTTTTCCCTGAATTACGAATCGGCAAGCAATATCATGCCGGTGCTGCGGCCGCTGATTTCGCCCAACAATACGATCAACGTCAACCCGGGCAACAATACGCTGGTGGTCACCGACTACGCCGAAAATCTGCAGCGTCTCGGGAAAATGATCGCGGCACTTGACGTGCCGGCCATCAGCGATCTGGATGTCGTCCCGATCCGCTACGCAGTGGCCAGCGATATTGCCGTTATGGCCGGCAAATTGCTGGAGTCCGGTAGCGCTGCAGCGGCTGGCGGCGACAGCGCCCGCATCGTTATGCTGGCCGATTCGAGAACCAATTCGGTGGTGATTCGCGCGCCATCGACGGCGCGCGCCAACCTGGCCAAGTCGCTTATCGCCAAGCTCGATCAGCCGACGACGCAGGTCGGCAATGTGCATGTGGTTTATTTGAAAAATGCCGACGCCGTCAAGCTGGCGAAAACGCTGCGCGCCATCGTTTCACTCGATACCTCGCCGCCGCCGACCGGCCATTCTTCCGCCGGCCCGAGTGCTGGCGGCAGCGCAGGCGGCATGTTGCAAAGTGCCGGCAGCGCAGCGTCCGCCACGCCGGCACCAGCGCCACCTTCACCAGCGGCATCTTCCGGCGGCTCTGCGCCAGCGGCCGGTGCGGCGGGCTTTATCCAGGCCGACGACACCACCAATACGCTGATCATTACCGCCAGCGAGCCGGTCTACCGCAACCTTCGCGGCGTCATCGATCAGCTCGATACCCGGCGTGCCCAGGTCTATGTCGAAGCCTTGATCGTCGAGGTGACGGACACGGCGGCGAGCGAGATCGGCGTGCAGTGGCTGGCGCTGAGCGGGGACAAAAACAGTGCTTACCGGGTCGGCGGCGGTACCGGATTTCAAGGTAGCAATGCAGGCATCACCAGCGGCAACCTGTTCAACACGGCGCTTGGCCAGGCGCTGAATTCAGGAAGCGCCACGGCAAGTGTGCCGACTCTCGGCAGCGGTTTGCAGCTTGGCGTGTTGCGCCAGATTGCCGGAAAAATCGGCCTGGGCGCACTCGCCAGTGCCTTGAATGCGACGACTGGCAGCAACGTCCTGTCCATGCCGAATTTACTGACCCTGGATAACGAAGAAGCGAAGATCGTAGTCGGCCAGAACGTGCCCTTTGTTACCGGCTCGTACGCCACGACCGGAGGGACCACCACCAATCCGTTTACCACCGTCGACCGGAAGGACGTGGGCACCGCCTTGAAGATCAAGCCGCATATCTCGGAAGGCGGTACCGTGCGCCTGGAAATTTCGCAAGAGGTGTCGGCAGTGGTGCCCAGTACCGCATCCAATCAAAACGGGCCGACCACCACCAAGCGTTCCCTGGATACCAATGTCGTGATCGACGATGGCGACATCATCGCATTGGGCGGCCTGATCGGCGACGACAACGAGAGCGCTATCCAAAAAGTGCCCTTGTTGGGCGATCTGCCGGTGATCGGCAACTTGTTCAAATATCAGTCCGGTTCCCGCAACAAAACCAACCTGATGATATTCCTGCGTCCTACCATTATTCGCAACAGGGAGCAGAGCGCAACGGTGGTGGCAGACCGTTACGATTACATGCGCAAAGCACAACGCAGCGTGCAACCGGGCAACAGCATTCTGACCGATTTCGGCTCGTCGGTATCGCCAAAACTGGAAGATGGCGGTCCGTTCCTTGATCTGCGGTCCAGGCAGCAAGCCGGACCGGACCTGCAACCGGCGCTACCTGCGATGCTGATACCTGAACCCGTGCCGGCACCGGGTTTCCTGCATGACAAAGCGCCATGAGCGACGCTCGCCTGTTACCTTACGCGTTCGCCCGCAATTTCTCATTGCTGGCGCAGCGTAGCGGGGAGGCCGACGACGCTGACCACGCCGTGGAATTGTGGATTTCCGACGCCACACGGCCGACCGCGATTGCCGAAGTCAGCCGTCGCTTCGGTCGCGTCAAATTGCGGTCGATGGCGTGCGCTGCGCTGGATGCGGCGATTGCCGAGGCCTATGCCGGTTCCGGTGGCGATGCGGCGCAAGTGGTGGATGAGTTCGAATCCGATCTGGACCTCGCCAAACTGTTGCACGATATGCCGGCGATCGAGGATTTGCTGGCGTCGTCCGACGATGCGCCGGTGATCCGCATGATCAATGTGTTGCTGACGCAGGCCTTGCGCGAGGGCGCGTCGGATATTCATATCGAGCCATTCGAGCAGATTTCGGTGGTGCGGTTTCGTGTCGATGGCCGTTTGCGCGATGTCGTGCGGCCCAAGAAGGCGGTCCATGCATCGCTGATTTCCCGCATCAAGATCATGGCGCAGCTGGATATCGCCGAAAAGCGTTTGCCGCAGGATGGCCGCATCACGTTGCGGGTCGGCGGCAAGCCGGTGGATGTGCGGGTGTCGACCTTGCCGACCGGGCATGGCGAACGCGCAGTGCTGCGTTTGCTGGATAAGGAAGCCGGCCGGCTCGATCTGCAGCATCTCGGCATGAGTGCCGCAGTGCTGCCGCAGTTTGACCGCCTGATCGCGCAGCCGCATGGCATCGTGCTGGTCACCGGACCCACCGGCTCCGGCAAGACCACCACTTTATACGCCGCATTGGCGCGCCTGAATACCAGCCAAACCAATATTCTGACGGTCGAAGATCCGATCGAATACGAGCTGGCCGGGGTGGGCCAGACCCAGGTCAACGCACGCATCGACATGAGCTTCGCCAAAGCCCTGCGGGCGATCTTGCGGCAAGATCCGGACGTCATCATGATCGGTGAAATCCGCGATCTGGAAACCGCCCAGATTGCGGTGCAGGCGTCGCTGACCGGGCATCTGGTGCTGGCGACCCTGCATACCAACGACTCTGCTGCTGCCGTGACCCGCTTGCTGGATATGGGGATCGAACCGTTTCTGTTGTCGTCGTCCTTGCTGGGCGTGGTGGCGCAGCGTCTGGTCAGAAAACTGTGCACCGATTGCCGCCGTCACGATGGCCAGCTGTGGCATGCGGTCGGTTGCGAAGCATGCGGTCACACCGGCTATCACGGCCGGGTCGGCGTCTACGAGTTGTTGCAATGCACCGATGAGATCGGGTCGCTGATTCACAATCGCGCTGCCGAAGCCGAGATCGGGCAGGCGGCGCAACGCGACGGCATGCAGACCATGCGCCAGGATGGTCTGCGCTGGCTGACCGAGGGCGTCACGACGCAAGCCGAGTTGCTGCGCGTTACCAAAGAATAAGAGAGGACAGCGTGCCAGCATTTCGATACGAAGCGGTGAATGCCGCCGGCAGCACCAGCAACGGCGTGATGAATGCCGACAGTGCCAAAACGGCGCGTGCCGATCTGCGCGCCCAGGGTTTGCTGCCGCTGACGGTAGAGCTGGTTGCGCAGCAGGTAGATGGCGCCGGCAACCTGCGCCGGCGTGGCTTTGGCGAGCATCTGTCGACGATTGAGATCGCCTTGTTTACACGCCAGTTGGCCAGTTTGCTGGAAGCCAGCCTGCCGCTGGAGCAAGCCTTGACGGCGTTGCTGGAACAGGCCGAGCGCAGCTATTTGCGCGATCTGATCGGATCGATTCGCTCGGATGTGATGGGCGGGGCGTCGTTGTCCGGCGCGCTCGCAGCGCATCCGCGCGATTTTGCCGAAATTTATCGGGCGCTGGTGGCCTCCGGCGAGCAGATCGGTCAGCTGTCGCGCGTGCTGTCGCGGCTGGCGGATTACATAGAAGGCCGCAATGCGCTGGTACAAAAGGTGAAACTGGCATTCACTTATCCGGCCATCGTGACGGTGGTGGCGTTCGTTATCGTAATCTTCCTGCTGACGTATGTGGTGCCGCAGATTGTCTCGGTGTTTGCCAATACCAAGCAGAAATTGCCGCTGTTGACCGTGCTGATGCTGGCCGTTTCCGACTTTGTGCGCAACTACGGCTGGCTGGTACTGATGGCGGCGATCGCGTTGTGCTACGGCTGGCGTACTGCGCTCAAGAATCCCTCGACCCGGATGCGCTGGCATATCTGGCTGCTGAGCGCACCGCTGTACGGCAAATTCGAGCGCAGCCTGAATACCGCCCGCTTCGCCCGTACGCTGGCGATTACCACCGGCTCCGGCGTACCGATTCTGAAGGCATTGCAAACCAGTCGCGATACGCTTTCCAACGTCGCGCTGCGGCAGCAGGTCGACAGCGCCGCCGCCAGCGTGCGCGAGGGTGTCGGCCTGGCGCGGGCGCTGGCGGCGCACCGGCATTTTCCGCCGATGCTGATCCACATGATCCGTGCCGGCGAAGCAACCGGCGAATTGCCAGCCATGCTGGAGCGGGCCGCCAGTGCGCAGGAGCAGGATCTGGAGCGGCGCGCAATGACCATTGCCGGTTTGCTCGAGCCGGCGCTGATCCTGGCGATGGGGGTGGTGGTATTGTTGATCGTGCTGGCGGTGCTGATGCCGATTATTGAAATCAACCAGTTGGTGCACTAATGCAAATGAACGGACAAATAAGTAAACAATTCGCCAGGCGTCTGCCGGAACTCCTCAGCCTGCTGCTGTTCATGCTGCTGTGCGCTTGCAGCGCTTACTGGACGATGCAACTGGTCAAGCCCCCGATTCGTGCGCTCGCAGCGCCGCCGCAGGCGCAGCACGCACAGATCGACGTCAGGTTGGCGGCCGGCTTGTTTGGCGGGCGCGGGACGGTAGCGGTCGCCAGCAATTACCGGCTACTGGGTGTGGTCGCGGCGAAAAAAGACGAGGAAAGCGTTGCCATACTGAGTGCCGACGGCAAGCCGGCACGGGCGCTCAAGGTGGGGAAGGAATTGCTCTCTGGAACCAGCGTCAAAGAGGTGCATGCCACGTATGTCTTGCTGTCTGAAGGGGGCATTTTGAAGCGGGTGATGCTGCCTGAAGATGCGGTGCCGAAATCCGGGCTGTCAACGGCGTCGCCCGTATCCGCGCAGGCAGCTAGCGGACAGGATGTACCGGCATACCCGCCAACATCGGGCGCAGCGGACAAGTGACGGGAACCAAGATGGCGTTGTTGCACGAATGTGTGAATCGTTCAGAATAGCGACATTCCGGCGCCGCCCAAAGTAAAAAGGATTTTATGTTGTTTGCCAAAACGCGTTTTGCCTGTCGTGCGCAGTCATGCATGTGGCGTTTGTCTTGCCTGCTGCTAGTCGGATTGTTGAGTGCCTGCCAACATCTGCCGCTATCGACTGCTGATGCGCAGGGGCGACAGAGCGTCGTTATTTCTCCTCGCGATGCGCAAAAAATCGACCATTTGCTTGAATTGATGGATCAGCGCCTGAGCGTCGGGTCGCAAGTCGCCAAAGCCAAATGGAATTCCGGCGCCGCAGTCGATGATCCCCGGCGCGAGCTGCAGATTCTCGATGAGGTGACAATGCAAGCCGCTGCAACAGGCGGTCTTGACCCGCTATTTGTTCGTCAATTTTTTCAAAACCAGTTTGACGCCGGCAAAATTCTGCAAAAGAATTTGCTGGCCGCTTGGCGTCAGACGGCTGCGCCCGGCTATAAGTTTGGCGATGCGCCCGACCTCGGTCGTGACGTACGGCCGATACTGGACCGGCTGACGCCCCAATTGATCGCCGCGCTGCGCGCTGTTGAGCCATTGTTGCGGCAGTCCGGTGTGCGTGCTTATCTGGCGCTGCAGGCGGCTACTTTGATACGTGGCGATGTCGGTGGCGAGGTTCGTCGTCAGGCATTAGCGGCACTACAAGCAGAATAATCAATATTCAGATCAACAGAAAAATCAAAGATAATGCGCAATTCCTTTTATTTTTGACTAAAGACCCCGAGACGGAATTCGTTATATGGCCCAGACACCGACGTTCGCACTGAATGCCCGCCAGCAGGAAATATTAAGTTACGTCCAGCGCGAGAGTTTTGTCACCGTAGAAAATCTGGCGAATCGTTTCCAGATCACGCAGCAAACCATCCGGCGCGACATTAATATGCTGGCGGAACTGAATCTGCTGCAGCGCTATCACGGCGGTGTCGGCCTGCCATCCAGTGCAGAGAATATTGCCTACGGCGCACGGAAAGGATTGCAATCCGAGGAAAAGCGCAGGATCGCGGCGTTGGTCGCGGAGCACATTCCCGATCAGGCGACCTTGTTCATCAATATCGGCACCACCACGGAAGAAGTCGCCAAGGCCCTGAGCCGTCGCCGCAACTTGCGCGTCATCACCAATAATCTCAACGTCGCCGCGATCATGAGCGGCTATCCCGGTTGCGAAGTCATCATCACCGGCGGCGTGGTGCGAGCACGCGACCTGGGTGTCACCGGCGAAGAAACCATCGACTTTATTCAACGCTTTAAAGTGGATTTCGGGATTATCGGGATTTCGAGTATCGATCCGGACGGCGTTTTGCGCGATTTCGATTATCGCGAAATACGTGTGGCCGAGGCCATTATTGCCCATTCACGCACCGTATTCCTGGTCGCGGACCATTCCAAATTCATGCGTCCGGCATTGGTAAAGATGAGTGAGTTATCCAGGATCGACGCCTTGTTCACCGATCAGCCGATACCGGAATCGCTGGTCGATGTGTTCAAAGAGGCGAATACGAATGTGTTTGTTGCCGCCAAAATTACCGATTAGTTGTCGCGGTTCCGATACTACAACCGATGCGATCCAGTAAATTAACCTGTTATTTAGGTAGATATTACAAATAATACGCGTTTTACAGGTATTTTCCAAACGACTACAGTTGAGCTCATACAATCAGGAGCTCGAAAATGACTTCAGCTATAGTCTTACCGCCACGCGCTCAGGCAGATATTCCACAACAGCAAAATCCGTCTGCGGCAACAACCTTCTATCGTTATCTTCCAGGGCTGGCGCTTTCCGTAGCGGTTGCCGGCCTTTCCATCCTGTTGGGAAAAATAGCGTTTCTGCAGTCGAATGGCATTAGCGCGTTGACCATTGCGATCGTACTGGGGATGTTGATAGGCAATACCCTCTATCCCCGCATCGCTGCGGCCAGTGCGCCCGGCGTGCTTTTCTCCAAGCAAAATCTGCTGCGGCTCGGCATCATTCTTTACGGCTTGCGCTTGACGTTCCAGGATATCGCCCACGTTGGCATGAGCGGTGTTGCCATTGATGCGGCCGTACTCAGCAGCACTTTCTGCCTGTCCTGGTTTCTCGGCACCAAGGTCTTCAAGCTCGATCAAAAAACCGCCATGCTGATCGGCGCCGGCAGCTCTATCTGCGGCGCGGCTGCCGTCATGGCCGCAGAACCTGTGATCAAAGGCCGTGCAGAGCAAGTCACCGTTGCGGTATCGACGGTGGTGGTTTTCGGGACCCTCGCGATCTTTTTGTATCCTGCGCTTTACCATCTGAATGCACAATTGCATTGGTTGAATGTGACGCCCAATGCCTTCGGTATTTTTACCGGGTCGACAGTGCATGAAGTCGCTCAGGTGGTTGCCGCCGGTCGTGCAATCAGCGCCGATGCCGCCAACACAGCGGTGATTACCAAGATGGTGCGGGTAATGATGCTGGCCCCGTTTCTGATTATTTTATCGGCCTATCTCAACCGTAGCGACGCATCGAAGAAAAACGCCGGCGATTTACACCATGCAGACAACAAGCCGGGAAAGATCGTTATTCCCTGGTTCGCGCTGATTTTCGTTGCTGTCGCCGGACTCAATTCGCTCGCCTTTCTGCCGCCGGCGCTGGTCTCCCGCGCAATTGATGTCGATACCGTGATACTGGCCATGGCAATGGCCGCATTAGGCTTGACAACCCATGTGTCCGCAATCCGCAAGGCCGGCGTCAAGCCATTGCTCCTTGCTGCGGTGTTATTCACATGGCTTATCGTTGGCGGTATGGGTATCAATGCCGCAGTAATGACTTGGTTGGGCTGAGCGACAGCGTATTCATCACTGCAAGGTCTGCAGACGTTCGGGGCTTTGCATACATTCACGAAATAGGGAAAATAACCATGCTGTCAAGAAATAATGTCGTAACAGCGCTGTTTGCTGCCGCAGCATGCGCTGCTCTTGGTCCGGTTCATGCTGCTGCACGCTGGACATTCGATGGCGGCATCCATAACAACTCTCTTGCCGTCAGTCCCAATGAAACGACCGCGGTGGTGTCGTATAGCGAACGCCCGGAGGTTCTGGTGTACGACCTCAAGAGCAACAAGGTGCGCGCTGTTTTGCCAGGCTATGTCACGCCGCGCAATATCGTATTCGCGCCGTCGGGAAAGGTCTTTTACGTGTCCGACAGCAGCCTCGGCGTGGTCGAAAAAATCGATACCGCCACTCTCAAAACCTTGTCCAGGATCCCAGCTGGTGCGGGTGCCTTTGGTACTGCCATCAGCAAAGATGGAAAAACCTTGTACATCAATAATCAGGCGGCAAGCACCGTGACGGTGGTCGACCTCGATACAGAAAAAACGCAGGCGGTGATTACCGGTTTTGCGCAACCGCGCCAGGGCGTGAAGCTCAGTCCTGACGGTCAAAAGCTGTACGTGACGAATTTCCTGGGCGATAAAATCAGCATCGTCAACAATCAAACCAACAAGATCGAAGGTGAGATCGGGGGCTTCAATAAAATTCGCGCGATCTCCGTAACGGCGGATGGTAAAACCCTGTTCGCCGCCAACAGCGGGAGCAATAGCATCGCCGTCGTGGATATCGATAAAAAGGAAATTCTGAAGACCATTCCTGTGGGCAAAGATCCGTATGGCGCAGCGCTCACACCGAATGAAGGCGAGGTGTATTCAGGCAATCTGGCCGACAACACGCTTTCCGTGATTTCCCTGCCATCGATGAAAGTCAGCGCAACCGTCAGCGGATTCAAACAGCCGCGCCAGGCGATCGTCTTCACCCATGACGGTAAAACGGCATTCGTTTTGAATGAGGATTTAAGCCTGTCCAGAGTCGATCTGGAGACGAAGAAAATTGTTGCAGCGATCAGCCCGGAATAGCGCAAGCGCATCACCGTAATATTCACCGGCTCAGGTACGCTGACGTGCTTGAGCAGGCAGACGGTGTTATTGACTTGAAAAGTACACAAATCGCGGTTCCCGCTATATATTCCCTAAGGGCCTGGGCATGCCTTGTCCCAGTTGAAGGAAAAATTTCAGAGGAAATCAAGCGCGCCAATGCGACTCACTCTCAGGCAATTACAAATATTTCTCGCAGTCGCGCAAGAAGGCAGCACCAGCGCCGCCGCCAATATGGTTGCCTTGTCGCAGTCCGCGACCAGTGCCGCCTTGAACGAACTGGAGGGGCTGTTGAATATTCAATTATTCGATCGCGTCGGCAAGCGGCTTTTGCTCAACGATAACGGGCGCCTGATGTTGCCGCAAGTGCGGCAGATACTCGATTCGGCCATGAGCCTGGAGCAACAGTTCGCACCCTCGACGGGAACGACAGGCAACGGCATGCGGATAGGTGCGAGTACTACGATTGGCAGCTACCTGTTACCGAAAATGCTGGCCGGTTCCATTTACAGGAGCGCAAATCACTATCCCCGCGTGACGATCGCCAACACGGAGAATATTGCGGCGGCAGTCAGCAATTTCGAGGTAGATATCGGACTGATTGAAGGCCCCAGTCATGCGCCGGACCTGGAAGTAGAGCCGTGGATACGCGATGAGCTGATTCTGGTAGCGGCGCCGACGCATCCGCTTGTCGCCGGCAATCCGGCGGGCAGGATTTCCTTAAAATCACTCCGTGAGGCGGGTTGGCTAATGCGGGAACCGGGGTCGGGCACGCGCGAAACCGTCGAGCAGGCCCTGTTGCCGCATCTGCATTCACTCCACACCGTTTGTGAATTCGGGAATTCGGAAGCGATCAAGTATGCGGCGGCGGAAGGCTTGGGGCTGGCCTGCCTGTCGCGCTGTGTGGTTAGCGACATCATCGAAATGGGGCGATTGGTCGAGCTAAAGACGATGCTGCCCGCATTGAGCAGAGGATTCTATCTGGTCTATAGCAAATATAAAATCCTGTCGCCGCGGCTGATTCATTTCCGCCAGTTTTGTCGGGAATGGACCCGTTAAAGGCCGCTTTTGCAGCCGATTCCCGCTAAGTCCGACAGGCTTCCAGACTGCTCGGGATCAACCGGCTCGCACTTCCGTCATGGCGGACCTTGCTGCGAGTCTTACCCAACCTAATCCAGAAGACCGTGCCTATGAACCCTGACCTGCATAACCTCGCCTTGCCCGGCGCGCCCGAAACCTCCAGGTTGTCGCGACGTCGCTTCATGCAGGGAGCGGGCCTGGTCGCGGCAGGGCTGGCCGCGACGCCGCTGGCGAGCCTCGCCGCTTCTGCCAAAGCGCCGGCTGAAGGTGTGACGTTTGCGGATGGTCCGCGCGAATTGGTGGCGTATCCGCAAAAGCGCCCGCTGATCCGCGTCACTACGCGCCCGCCGCATCTCGAAACCCCGTTCGAGGTATTTAATCAGGCTGTCATCACTCCCAACGATGCGTTTTTCGTGCGCTACCATCTGGCCAATATCCCCACGTCGATCGACCCGAAGACCTATCGATTGACTGTTCAGGGACTGGTCAGCAAGCCGCTTAACCTGTCGCTGGCGGAACTCAAAACGCTGGCCGAGCCGGTTGAAATCGTGGCGGTGAATCAGTGCGCGGGAAATAGCCGCGGTTTTTCGTCGCCGCGTGTGTTCGGTGCGCAGCTGGCGCATGGCGCGATGGGCAATGCGCGCTGGGTTGGCGTGCCGCTGAAGGCCGTATTGGAAAAGGCAGGCATCGCCGCCGGTGCGAAGCAGGTCATCTTCAATGGCCTCGACCGGCCGCTGCTGCCCGCCACGTCGGATTTCAGAAAAGCGCTGGATGTCGCGCACGCCTTAAGCCCTGAAGTGCTGCTGGCCTGGAGCATGAACGGACAAGACATCCCGTTTTTGAATGGGTATCCGCTCAAGCTCATCGTTCCCGGTTATTTCGGTACCTACTGGCTCAAGCATCTGTCGGAAATCGCGGTGATCGATCACATTTTCGACGGCCGCGATGCCCTGTTCATGACCAGCGCCTATCGGGTGCCGGAAAACGACTGCCTGTGCGTCGCCCCCGGCACCGCGCCGGACAAGACAAGGGCGATCTCGACCTTGCCGGTGCGCAGTTTCATCACCAGCGTAGCGAACGGTAGCGTCATGCGGGCCGGCGGCATGGTTGAGCTGAAGGGCATCGCGTTCGATAGCGGCGCCGGCCTGAAGAGCGTAGATGTGTCGATCGACGGCGGACGCAGCTGGCGTCCAGCCAGGCTCGGCCCGGATCTGGGCCGCTACTCGTTCCGCGAGTGGCGCCTGGCGGTCAGTTTCGGACGCACAGGCAGCGCTGTGCTCCAGGTCCGTGCCAGCAACAATCGGGACGAAGTACAGCCAGCCATCGCCGACTGGAATCCAGGCGGCTACCGGCGCCACGCCATCGAGTCGTATCACGTGACCATTGCCTGAGGAAAATATTGATAACTCATACCTGCGCCGGCTTCTTGCTGGCCGCCATGGCGATGCTGGCGCAGGCTGCGCCAGACGTCGGTAAGCTGCCCCCGGAAACCGCGAAATTGAAAATTTCTGCGTTGCCCGGTTATATGATCGCCATGCAAAAATGTGCGATATGTCATTCTGCCGACTACATACGATATCAAGCGCCCGGCATGACGCTGAGCCAATGGACGGGTGAGGTCGGCAAGATGCAGCATCTGTATGGCGCATCCCTTAGCGCTGACGATGTCAAAAAAGTAGGCGCCTATCTGGCAGTTGCTTACGGCAGCGCCAGGCAAGGCGAGTTGCCGGCAGACCTCAAGATCGCTGCGCTGCCCAAACCGGGGTCCCGTGCCAGCGCACCGGCCACGGCTTTGGCGGCGGCTAACAGCGTCGATACCAAAGCACTTCTGACGGCGAACAACTGCCTGAGTTGCCATGCCATCGACAAGAAAATCGTGGGGCCGGCGTATCGTGATGTGGCACGCAAGTATCGCGCCGATCCGCAGGCCGTCAGCAAGCTGGAAGCCACCATCCGCAACGGCAGCTCGGGGAAATGGGGGGCAGTCCCGATGCCGCCGTATGCCCAGCTGCAACCGGCAGAGGTGCGCGCTCTGGCTGAATTTGTTTTGAAGCAGTGAAATGCGCCGCTGTCCGCATGCGCCTGGGCTGAACCGGTGCATAGCAGTACCAGGATGCCGGACGCCATATAGTAGGTAAAAACCGGTACGGGCATGCCGAACTTCACGCTATCGACATCAAGTTTCTTCATCGTCATACCTCAGGTTCATCGCAAGACGCAGAATGTGCGCCACCGGTTCGAACAGTTCGGGCGAGATATAACTTCCCACCTCGGTTTGCGCAGCCAGCGCGCGCGCGACGCCGATGTTTTCTACCACCGGAATCTGCGCTTCCTCTGCGAGACGGACGATATGCAGCGCGACTTCAGCGCGGCCGACTTCAATGACCTGCGGCAGCGGCGTGGCGCCGGGCTGGTAGTACAGGCAAACCGCCAGGTGGGTGGGATTGCGGACTACAGCGGTAGACCTGGCGACATTGGCGGCGAGACTGCCGCTTTGAATCTCGCGGTGGACTTCCTTGCGCTTTTGCTTGATGTCCGGGTTGCCCTCGGCGTTTTTGTACTCTTGTTTGATGTCATCGATCGACATCATCAATTGCTGCGTTGTGTGGTGGCGCTGGAAGGAAAAATCGGCGATGCCGAAGACGATATAGAACCCGATCAATGCCGCCCACATCCAGAATAGAAGCTGGGTACTGACGCGCATGCCGCAGGCGACGTCGCACAGGGGCAAAAACTGGAGCGACGGGCTGTATTGCCGGATCAGGTAGAAAAAAATCAAGGACAATATCACTACCTTGAAAACCGATTTCGACAACTCAAACAGGCTGCGCATCGAAAACATCTGCTTGAGATTCGCCAGCGGATTGAGTTTGTCCAGCGACGGCTGCATGGCTTCCGTCGCCAGCAGCGGTCCGATCTGGGAGAGGACGGCGACCACAGTCATCACTATCACCAGCGCGGCCATGCCGCCGACGAAGCGCAGGACGATGCCGCAGAAGGTTCCGATCAATTGATTGAGCGCGCTTGCCAGGTCCTGGTTGATGACATTGATGGAGACATCGATCATCGCCTGCAGGCTCTGGAACAAATGGGGGCCTTCGAACATGAAATAGCCAAGCAAAACCGCCAGTTGCACTCCGCTCGTGATTTCAACGCTCTTTGCGACCTGTCCTTTGTTGCGGGCATCGCGCAATTTCTTCGCGGTCGGTTTTTCGCTCTTTTCGCTCATCGCAGCAGTTCCAGTAGTGCCTGGGCATGCCGCGTAAACTGCGCGGTCCGCTCAAGCAGGCCGCCAAAAGCGAAATTCAGGCACATGATCAGCATCAGCAAGGCAAACGCGCTCTTGATCGGCATAGCCAGGAAGAACACATTCAACTGCTGTGCCGACCGGTTAATCAGACCAAGTGCCATATCGACCAGCAGAATCACGACGATGGCAGGCATCGAAAAACGCAGACACAGGTCGTACATGAGCTGCCATTGCCGTGATAGAAACGCGAGAAATCCCGGGCCGAAGCGGAGCGCTGTGCCGGGCGGCAGCGTGGCATACGAGTGATAGATTGCAGCAATAAGTTCGTTGAATCCGCCCGTGACCAGAAACAGAACGCTGAAAACCTGGGCAAACAGGATGCCGAACAGCGATGACTGTTGTCCGAGCAGAGGATTGAGGACACTCGCCATCGATGCGCCGCGTAGCGTGTCGATCAGAAAGCCTGCCATGTCCAGCGCCCAGAACGGAATGGCGGCGCAGAAACCTATCATCAGACCGATGCCGAGCTCGCCCGCCGCAATCATGATGCAGCGCCACGCAGTGTCGGCGCCGGCAAGGGCGGACCATTCCCCGTACAGAGGCAATACCGGCAAGGCGATCATCAATACGAGCGCATTGCGTATCAGGGAACCGCCAAGGTGCGCCGCGTTGAAGAGCGGCATGAGCAGCATGACGCCGAGCGGGCGCAGCATACACATGCCAAGTACCGGCAGCCATTGCATCCACTGTTCCACGTCAGTGCCGCATCTGACTGATCTGGTCGAACGTCAGGCCCGCATAGTTGAGCAAGACATCGCCCATCCAGTGATAAGTACCGGCCAGGGTGACGGCCACGGCCAATAGCTTGATAAGAAACTGGACAGTCTGGTCTTGCATCTGTGTCAACGCTTGCAGCAGGCTGACCAGAATGCCGACGATGGAAGCGACGACCACCACGGGTAACGACAATAGCAGCACGAGCCACATCATTTGCGTGGCGAGCTGGGTGATCATGGCTTCGCTCATGGTTGCGACAGTCCCGGCTGGATCAGGCAAACGACAGGACGAGTTGTCCCAGCAGTTTTTCCCAACCGTTCAACAGGACGAAGACAAGCAGCTTGAGCGGCATCGAGATCGTCATCGGGGACACCATCATCATCCCCATCGCCAGCAGCACGTTGGAAACGATCAGATCAATCGCGACGAATGGCAGGTGCAGCAACAGGCCGATCTTGAAAGCCTCGATGAGCTGACTGACGGTGAAAGCGGGCATCAGAACCAGCAGCGAATTGTCCGGAATCCGGCTTCGGTATTTTTCCGGCCAGGTGGTATGGCCGATGTCGGCAAAAAATTGCACTTGCTCGGGTGTGGTGTTGCGCTCCAGAAACGCGCGATACGGCGTCAGAATGCCCGCTTCGACCTGCTGAAAGAACGCCGTCGATTCTATTTTCACCGGGTTGGCCGCAAGATTGTCCTGAATCGCCAATCCAACCGGCGCCATGATGAACAGTGTGAGGATCAAGGCCAGGCCATACAGCGCGATGTTGGGCGGGATCTGTTGGATGCCCAGCGCATTGCGTAACAGGGAAAAGACCACGACAAGTTTCAGAAACGACGTGCCCAGCACCACAAACAGCGGCAGGATCGAGAGGGCAAACAGCAAAACAATCAGTTGCAGCGGCTGGTCTAGCAGGGCCATGGGCGAATTCCGGAAAGTGCGTCAACCTCGGCAGTATTCGGATTTTTGCGGGAACTGCCCATCGGGCCAATACCTGAGCTGTCAGCTGAGGCTTTCGATCCTGACCGCCAGCCGGCCGTCGATGTCAAGCAGCGTGCCGCGTGCGATACGGCGGCCGCCGACTTTGAGTGTGACGAGGCCATCTGTGTGAGTGGCACCGGACAGCACGTCGCCGGCTTTGATATTTGCCAGTTCGCTCAGTGCGACCTCGAGCGTTGCCACTTCGACGACGATGGCGAGCAGCGCGTCCTGGGTGGCTGGCGTCGTTATTCCCGGGGGGGCAGGGCTCAGGTCGAGCCAGTCATTGAAGTCATCCTTGAACTCATCCATTACATTCTCGATTCGATAAGTGCCGTCCGCGTCGGAATACAGGTGAGCGAGCGGCTGATGCATGAAAAGACCGAATTCTCCGTTGGCGACTGGATAGGCATGGTGCAGTAATAGCGCATCGCCCGTCTTCAGGCGCTGCACCAGCGCTGCACCGAGCAGGCTCCAACCGGCAATCAGTGCAACCGGGATCCGTATCTCCTGGGTATTTTCCGTCTCGATGGGCAGCAGATAGTCCGTCAGCGTATCAAGCCACGCCAGCGGGGCGTCGAGCAGGCGTGCATCGAGCCGGCGTCCTGCTTGCTCGAAACGGAGGCACCAATCCGCAGCCGGCGCGAGGTAGTCACGCTCGATCTGTTTGCCTGACGGCCATGTCAAGTCGCAGGCGTCAAGACACGCACCTGCGCTGGCGAGCGTCCAGGCCGCCAGAATCTCTTGGAGCTCGGCGGGAATCATGGCCCAGCCGGGTGCTGCCAGCATGGGTGCGATCCAGCCGCACCACTGGGTTTCGTCCAGCCACAAACGCAGCGGTTTATCTTCCAACGTTGCAGACAGGATGAGTCCGTCGCCGCCGGCCCGGCGGTAGCTCAGCGTCAAGCCGCCATGCTCTGCCGTCATGCAGCGACCGTTGCCGACCTTGCGCAACAGCCGGCCGGCCGCCTCACTCAGCCGTGGAATCTGCATGCAACAGCTCCAATGACACCGGACGATCGAATTGCTGCGCTAACGCGGACGCCAGCTGTTTGCGATCTCCTACGATGCGCTCGAAGTGCTGCAGGTCGCGTACTGTCACGCGCAGCGACAGCGCTTCACCGTGGGTCCGGGCTTCGATTTCCAAATCCGCGAGAGGGCCGTTGATTAAACGAAAATGGAGTACCTCCAGCGTGGCCCGGCCTGAGCGGGTCCGGATCGCGACACCGTGCGCCGCTGCAGCCTGGCACGTGCCATGACGGCCTGCGCTGCCGACCGCATGAGGATTCTTCTGCACCGAGGCGCGTGGAACCGATCGGGGCGGCGCGGATTGCGCAGGCATGGCAACTCCACATGGCGGGGTCGGTTCGCTTAACAGGGCCGCGAAGCGCCGATAGGCATCTTGATCGGATTCGCGCTGCTTGGTACCGCTGTCGGCACGGCTTGCGGCATGGCGCTGGCCGGTATTCAGAATATGCATGCCTTACTCCATAAGGGTTTTGAATTTTTCCTGTTCCACCAATGCCTGGCGCAACAATCGTTGTTGCTCGGCTCTGTCGGTTTGCAGCTGAACCCACTCGGCTTGTAATGCATCGACCAGGCTGAGAATGTGCTGATCCAGCTGGTAGTAGCCGGCCAATTCGGCTTTGAGTACCTGCCATGCGGAATGATCGAGTACTTGTTGCGCTACCCCGCAATGGCGCCATCTGTCTAACAGCTGCTGGCGTTGCAGCATCAGTTTGTTTTTTTTGTCCAGCAACGCCGATTCCTGCCGGCCCAGCCTGGCTAGCGCCGCGCGGATGCTGCGCACGTGCCGTACCTTGATGGAGAGTAGCGTCGTCAGGGTTGTTGTTCGACTGTTTTCCATAGCCATTGGGTGGTTTCTTCAAAATCATTTTTCTCCGTTACCGATTGGCACAAGAACTGACGGATTGCTTCTTTCCGGAAGAGCGCCTCGTCGGCTTCGTCATCCTGGCCTTCCTGGTATTCACCGATGCGAACCAATAGTTCGATTTCCTGGTAGACCGCCAGCAAGCGGCGCAAGCGGCCTGCCTGACGGCGATGATTCTCATCGACGATCCGCCCCATGACGCGACTCACGCTGGCCCCGATGTCGATCGCCGGATAGTGATTGGCCTCGGCCAGCTTGCGCGATAACACGATATGACCGTCCAGAATCGAACGGACTTCATCCGCTACCGGTTCGTTTGGATTGTCGCCTTCGACCAGCACGGTATAGATGCCGGTGATGCTGCCGCTTTGTGCCTGCCCGGCCCGTTCCAGCAGGCGCGGCAGGCGGGCAAAGAAACTGGGCGGATAACCGCCCGCCGCCGCCGGTTCTCCGGCGGCCAGGCCGATTTCCCGCGAGGCGCGGGCAAAGCGGGTCAGGGAATCCATCATCAGCAGCACGTGCTTGCCCTGATCCCGGAAATACTCGCTGATCGTGGTGGCGGCATACGCTGCCTTGAGCCGTTCCAGCGCAGGGCGGTCGGATGTGGAGACAACCACGACCGTGCGCGCACGCGCCTCTTTGGAAAGCGTGTGATCCAGAAACTCGCGCACTTCGCGTCCACGCTCGCCGATGAATGCGAGCACGATGACGTCGGCCAGACTGCCGTCGCACATCATGCCGAGCAGCGTACTTTTGCCGCCGCCTGTCGCCGCGAAGATGCCGATACGCTGGCCGCGTCCACACGTCAATATCCCATCGATCGCCCGCACCCCAAGCGGGAGAGGGGTATCGATCAATTGGCGCGTGAGCGGATTCGGGGCGTTGCGTTCCAGACTCCGGTATTCGCATTGCGTGGGCAGGGCAAGGTCGTCGAGCGGCCGTCCCATGCCATCGACGACGCGACCGAGCAAAAAGGAGCCCAGCGCAATCCGGTGCGGCCGGCCGAGTGCGCACACCCGGCTGCCGACCGTTACGCCAATTGGCTCGGAGAAGGGTGACAGGAGCGCAAAGTCGCCCTGTACGGAAACCACCTCGGCTTCAATCCCGGAAGGTTCGAGACGGCATGACTCCGACAGGCCGACGCCGGGTAGCGAGGCCCGCAACAAGGTGGGGCCTATTTCGGTGACACGGCCACACACGGATTCACCCGGTGCCATGCCGCCGTTGGCCACAGCCTGGGCCGGGGCCAGCCGCTGCCTGAGCAGGGTCGCGATGGTGGCGCTATCGGGGGCGCGCATGCTAGCTTGCGCCGATCAAATCGACATTGCCCATCACGCGCAACTCGGACTCGTCTCCGATTTCCTGAAAAGACAACACATTCAGGCAGAAGAACTCGCGTTCGATGATCTTGCGCAGGAAACGGCGGACGTCGATCGCGGTGATCAGTACGGTCTTGCGCAGTTCGCTATTGCCGACCGTGGCGCGGATGCACTCGACGATTGCCTGGTTGTGCTCCGCTTCCAGCGCCGAATACGATCCGGCCGACGTCTGGCGGATGGCTTCGCGAATCAAGCCTTCGATGCTGTCCCCGACCATCCATCCGCTGATCCAGGGCTGACCGGCCCGATAGCGCGTGACGATATGACGGCGCAGGCCCATGCGGACATACTCGACCAGCATCACCGGATCTTTCTCGCGCGGCGCCCATTCGATCAAGGCTTCAAACACACTGCGCAGATCGCGGATGGAAACGCCTTCCCCGGCCAGGCGCTGCAAGACGTCGGCGATACGTCCGATCGGCAGCTGACGCTGCACTTCCTTGACCAGTTCGGCATATTTGCTTTCCATCGCATTCATCAGGAAGCGGGTTTCCTGCACGCCGATGAATTCGGCGGCATAGCGGTCGATGACAATCGACAGGCAATGGACGATCCTGGACTCGTCGTGATACAGCGTCACGCCGGGCGCCGCGTGGGTGTCGTGCATGGCGGCATCCAGCCATTGCAGGCGCAGGCCGCCGAACGGCAGCTCGACCGTTTGCGCGGCTTGCGGCAGCGGCGCCGATACGACATCCGCAAGCGCCATCCGGTCCGGTATCGAGATAGCCAGCACAGGCTCTTGATAGAGCAGTATCTGGAGCGAACCGCTAGCGAGCGTACTATCTTTTTGTAAATGTATTTCCGGTAATGGAATGCCGAGCTGTTCGAATTTCTGCCGGCGTAACGCGTCGAATTGTGCCGGCAGCCCAGCGCAGCGTGCGAGATCGTCGGACAGCCGGATCATCAATGGCACAGCGCCCGGCGTCATCGACAAGGCCTGGCCGGCATCGCTGCCGGTTTCCGCGCCATGCGGATCACTCCCCATTTGCGCGGACGCGAGGCGGCGTTTCTTGACCCGCCACGCTGCGCCGAATACCAGCGCTGCAAGCAGAATGAAATAGATCGCCGGAAAGCCTGGAATTAGCGCAAACACGAGTAGGACACCGGCTGCCAGCATCAATGCCTGAGGCTGCCTGCCAATTTGTTCGGTCAGGTCGCTGGCGAGATTCTTGCGCTGCTCGCCGGGTACGCGGGTCACGATAATGCCGGCGGTGATCGAAATCAGCAGCGCGGGAATCTGGCTGACCAGGCCGTCGCCGATCGACAGGATAGCGTAGGTCGAGATGGCTACGCTGGCGCTCATCCCATGCATGAAGACACCGACGGCGGTGCCGCCGAAGATATTCACGAGGATGATGACGATGCCGGCGATGGCATCGCCCTTGACGAACTTCATCGCGCCGTCCATGGCGCCATACAACTGGCTTTCTTTCTGCACCAGGCCGCGCAGGCGCCGCGCTTCGTTGGCGTCGATGACGCCGGCACGCATGTCGCCGTCGATGCTCATCTGCTTGCCGGGCATCGCATCCAGGGAGAAGCGTGCGCCAACCTCGGCCACCCGTTCGGAGCCCTTGGTGATGACAATGAACTGCACAATCGTGATGATCGTGAAGACGATAATGCCGACGCCAAGGTTGCCACCCGCCGCGAAGTTGCCGAACGTATACACGATGGCGCCGGCGTCGGCTTGCAGCAGGATCAAACGGGTAGTGCTGATGGTTAGCGCCAGGCGATACAGTGTGGTGATCAGCAGTACTGCCGGGAAGGCGGAAAATTCCAGTGGCTCTTTGACATACAGCGCCATCATCAGCAAGATGATGGAAATCGTCAGATTGATGGCAATCATGCAGTCGGCCAGCCCGGTTGGCAGCGGGACGATCATCATGAAGACGGCGACCAGCAGCATGACGGCAAGTACAATATCCTGCCGGCCGGCCATGATCGCCAGCCATTCCCTGATGCGTTTCATCGTATTTCTCCGGCGCATGTTTCGAGCAGTCGCCGCATCGCCTGGTGGCAAGCGATCCAATCGCCGGTTTCGCTGCCGGGGGCGGGCGCGCAGCTCAAGACCTGATGCTCGCGCAGTGTATAAGCGCGCACCGGCACGCCCGATGTGCGGGCCGGCTGGCATTCGGCGAGCAGTCTTTTCAGCACCTCGATACGGTGCGCCGGCGCAATCGGCCGGCTCACCGACAGCAGTATCCGGCCCTCTGCGTATTCGATATATAGGCGCAAGGGCGGCACGCTGAACTCCATGCGCGGCGCGATCCGGGTAACGGGTAAATCCGATAAGCGCAGGAACTGCTCAAGCCGTCGCTCCGTTTGTAAGTCCATCCGATTCCTTGCAGTGGGTTGCCGTAAGCGGGCTGGCCGGAGCCGCATGCAGTCCAGGGAGTAGCTATGATCTAAAACGACGCTGCTCCGGCCTATAAGGTAAAGACCTGAAAGTGCACGGATCTGGCACGATGCGACCGGAAGTCGGGCTGGCGAGGCTTTAACCTGTCATTTTGAGTTAATGGCATATGCGAAAATTTTGGGAAAGCACACTGACAGGGCGCGTCATCATTACTCTCGGTTGTGGAATCACCGCTTTCTGGTTTTTATCGGAATCCATCATGTTTTATTCGCGCTACTTGCGCAGCATGGAGATCATTCACAATGAATTGGCATGGAAATTGAGCCATGTTGTCGATCTGGAAGACGATCGGTATCGTCAAGCCGAAAAGCAGATACAGACGGTGATGAATTTGTGGAGTTCATTGAAAAGCGGGGCCGTTCTGTCGGTTGCGGTAAAGCATGCCGTATTCCTGCCTTTTGACAAGGTGGCGCCAAACCAGGCGCAAGTTCGGAAGGCGCTCGAGATCATCGAAATTTCCGGCGATCCTGACGACTGCAGTCACGAGGAGGCGTTTCTTTTGTTGCCCGGTCAGGGAATTGTTTTTCACAAGCCGGATTCGCTGGCGCCGGATTACCTGGGGCGCAGGATGCAGGCAGTCCTCGCGTTAACCAAGGTGCCTGCCCGGCATGGATATCATTGGGGAGAGCCATTTCCGGGCGCTTCTAAACACCGCTACGTTTCCGTTGCAGTGATACAGCCCGATACAGGCATCATGGTGGGGAAAAATGTTGAGGTGAAAGAGATTGTGGCACCCAATCATGCACTGCAGGACTCCATCGAGTTTGCGATACAAAGCGATGCCGGTGGACTGCCTGCTTTTAATAAAGGAACTGAAGAAGCCGGTTTTGCATTCAGCGATTTAGCGCATTGCGACCCGACAGTGGCAACGCGTGTCAAGGATTTTTATATTGTTTGCAAGCCGTTAGCGGGACCGCCGTGGCGGATTGTTGCGCGTTACCCTGTCTCTGCGGTGGTGAGTAAGGCCCTGGTATTGTTGCTTGGCACGCTACCCTGGACATTGATGCTGCTGCTGCTGCTGCTCTTGATGATGTTTCTGGTCCTCAGGTTCCAGGTGGGGAGGCCATTGCAACACATGATCGAGATCATTGACAAGTCACGGCTACCCGATTTGAATCACCATCTGCCTGAAAAGCGCAAAGATGAATTGGGCAGGATTGCCAGGGCATATAACCGCTTCCTTATCACCGTCAAGACCCAGTACCGAACACTTGAAAGCAGCGTATGCGAGCGCACGCGCGAGCTGGATGAAGCCAGGTGCATCGCCGAGTTGATGCGTCATCGCAAGCGTGAGCATATTGCGAGCATCAGTCACGAACTCCGTACGCCGCTGGGCGGTATTGTCGGCGCACTCAGTTTGCTTCAGCGCAGCCGGCTCCCGGCGGAGCAACAGGAACTCGTCAGTACAGCGCGCCTGTCATCGGACTATCTGCTTGCCATCATTAACGACTTGCTGGATTTCTCCCATATCGAAGCGGGGCAGCTGGAATTGTCATCCGAGCAAACCGCGCTGCTGCCGCTGCTCGACCAGGCGATGCTCACCATCCACCTCAAGGCGCAAGAGAAGCAGCTGGCGCTACGCACGCTGGTGATGGCCGATGTCCCGAGCAAGATACTGCTGGATCGGATGCGGGTACAGCAGATTCTGATCAATTTACTCGGCAATGCGGTCAAGTTTACCCGGCACGGCCACATCCATCTGCTGGCGGAACTGCGCGGCGGCATGCTGGCCATCACGGTCGAGGATTCCGGTACAGGCATCCCTGAAGACGCGCAACGCGACATTTTCAGGCCATTCACGCAGGTGCGTTCCCATGAGAGTGGCAATGGTCTTGGCCTCGCGATTGCATCCCGGCTGGCCAAGCTGATGGGGGGCGGGATTCTGCTGGACAGCCAGGTTGGCGTGGGCTCGCGTTTCACGTTGTTATTGCCAGTGCGCAGCCCATCTTGCGCCGTGCAGAAATTTGCCGGCGCACTGCTTGCTCCGCCTGCGCTGCACAGGCAGTTGCGCATCTGGGGGATTGCCCCCGACGCCGGCGCCAATCCGCGTCTTGACGCAGCAGAGCTGGTTTACCTGCCCGGCAGATTGTGGCAACGGGTAGCGGCACTGCTCCACGACGAACCAGTCGAAGACCAGATCATGCCAGTGGCGACTTGCCCATGGATGCTCAAAATCCTGCTGGTCGACGACGTCGCAGTTAACCGCGCTATCGTCGGCAAAATGTTGCGTGAGCTTGGCCAGCAGGTGGAGACTGCGGGGTCCGGTCAGGAGGCGTTGCAGCTTGGCCGTCAACATGTATTCGATCTGGTCCTGATGGATGTCCGGATGCCCGGGATGGATGGCATGGAAACCACGCAGCGCTGGCGTGATCCGGGCTGCGGCATGCTCGATCAGGACACGCCGATTATTGCGCTGACAGCGAATGCGATGCCGGCGGAATCCGAGCGGGTGAAGGCGGCCGGCATGAACGGTATCGTGACCAAGCCGGTCGGCCTGGAGCAATTGATGAAGGCGATTGCGTCGGCCGCTTCACTGCAACTGGTGCGCGGCGTCGACCTGGCGCCGAATCAGGCCTTGCAGAAACCCTTGCTCAACCTCGCCGACACTGATATTCGCGACCAATTACACGCAACCTTCATGTCGCTGTTTGAAAGCATAGCCGCGGCCTGGCGGTCGCACGAGCGCGCTGCGCTGACGGATCTCCTGCACGTCTTGAAAGGCTGTGCCGGGCAAGGAGGAGTGGAACGGGTGGGGGATGCAACCGAGCAGCTGGAAGTCCTGCTGCAACAAGGAGGTTGGCCCGGCCCGGAGGATATTGACAAGCTGGGCAAGCTGCTGACGACCGAGGGCGGGGCTTAGCGGTCGTGGTCAGTGTATTCCTAGCCGAACCGCCCAATTGGCCAATCCCGCTGCGTTATGTGCATCCAGTTTGCGCATCAGGTTCAGGCGATGCGTTTCTACCGTCTTGATCGAAATCTTCAGGCTTTCGGCGATGTCCCGGTTGCGCTGGCCTTCTGCGATAAGCTTGAGTACCTGACCCTCTCGCATCGTCAGGCGCGTCGGGCCTTCGATGCCTGATCGCTGCGTGATCTGCTCCGCATTGAGCGCAGGGTCAAGGAAAGTTTTACCCATGAGCGCGATCTGCAATGCGGCCAGCAGTGTCTGCTGCGAGCTTTTCTTGAGCACGTAGCCCAGCGCACCGGCCGCCAGCGCATCGCGTGCCCTGTGTTCTGCGGCATCTGCGGTGATCACGACGATAATCAATTCCTGCCAACGCTGTTTCAACTGACGAATGATGTCGATGCCGTCCATGCCCGGCAAGCCCAGGTCCAGCAGAACCAGGTCAGGCATCAGTTGCTGACATGCCTGGTAGGCCTGCAAACCGTCGCAGACCTCTCCCACAATGTGATACGACGGCACCGAGGACAGCAGGCTCTTGATGCCATCGCTCAGCAGCAAATGGTCCTCGACGAGAAGTATCCGGTGCATGGCAGGTACTTCGCGGTTGATTGAAATCATGGGAGTCGATAGCGCTTTCTAGAGGGGGCGAATTACGGCCCTTGATTGTGGCGGAGGAGAGTTCAGGTCATCACCTGATTCACATTATCGGGATTTCTTTTCAAAATACAAGGCTTCATAAAACGATTGATGGCTGATGAAATTGCCTGCTTCTCTTGCCGCCCTGGACTGGGTCACTGTCGGGCAATTCAATGGCGGACGCTGGATGTTGGCGCTGGCCGGCACACCCGGCTGGTGCCGGGAATACGCGCAGGGTATCTGCGTCGCCGTGGCGCTCGGCCTGGCGTCGATCAACGATGCGTGGCTGCTGCGCACCTGCCTCTGGCTGGCGTCGCTGCGCAGCAGTCTGGATGACAGCCTGTTGCTGGAGAACGGCGCGCTATGGCTGGTGCGGCGCCATGCGCATCAGATTTCATCGGTCGAATTAGAGGCATCCCTGGGTCAGCAGTTAGCTGTCGCAGGTTGGCTCGCCACGCATGGCAGCCCTGCCAAAGACACTATTGCACCAAACAATTTGGGGAAATGGGTATGAAAGGGAAGCCCTTTCATTTGGCGGCGGGTCTGGTTGCGCTCACGCTGACAACAACTGCGCTCGCGGCGATCGGATGGAAGCAGAGCGCCCCTTTTTTCCTGTCCACGCGCGGCAGCAAGCTGGCCGACGTGCTGCGCGACCTGGGAGCGAACTACAACATCCCCGTGATTGTCAGCAAACATGTGGATGAAGCGTTCATCGGTACGGTGCGCCGGATGGCGCCGGAGCAGGCGCTCGACCATCTGGCGCGACTGTACAAGCTGGCCTGGTACTACGATGGACAAGCGATTTATATCTACAAGGCACAGGAAGTCGGCCACCAACTGATTACACCGGCCTACTTGCCGGTGGCGACTTTGATGGGTCAATTGCGCGACACCGGTTTGCTGGATCGGCGCTACTGCCGGGTGCGTGCGGTAGCGGTATCGAATGCGATGGAAGTGCATGGCGTACCGGCCTGCATCGAACGGGTTGCTGAGCTGGCCAGGCGCATTGACGAACAGACGCTCAAACATGAACAGAATCAGGAAATCATCCGGTTTTTTCCACTGAAATACGCGACTGCGGTCGACAGCAGTTATAGCTACCGCAAGCAACAGGTGCCGATACCGGGCGTGGTTTCGGTGCTCAAGGAAATGGCGCAGGGGCGCACCTTGCCGTTGAAAGAGCCGCAGCAGCCGGCGGCTGACCGCAGCTTGCCCATGTTCTCTGCCGATCCGCGCCAAAACGCGGTGATCGTGCGCGACCGCAAGATCAACATGCCGCTGTATGCCGACCTGATTGCGCAGTTCGACCTTAGGCCGACACTGGTCGAAGTGTCGGTGACCATCATTGACGTCAATTCGGAAGATCTCGGCGCGCTCGGGGTTGACTGGTCAGCGTCGGCGCGCATTGGCGGCGGCGCGGTGAGTTTCAACAGCGGCGCGCAAGCCCCCGACAATTTTTCGACGGTGATTGCGAACACCGGCTATTTCATGCTGCGTCTGAATGCCCTTGAGCAAAATGCCAAGGCGCAAATTCTTTCTCGTCCGTCGGTGGTCACCCTGAATAACACGCAAGCGGTGCTGGACCGCAACATCACGTTCTATACCAAGCTGCTGGCCGAGAAAGTGGCGAAACTCGAAACGATTTCGACCGGCTCGCTATTGCGCATTACACCGCGTCTGATCGGCGCGGGCGAACAGGCGGAAATCATGTTGACACTGACCATCCAGGATGGGCGGCAAGCGAATGCGATCAGCCCGCAGGAGCCATTGCCCCAAACGCTGAACTCTGAAATCTCGACCCAGGCTTTGTTGAAGGCCGGGCAAAGTTTGCTGTTGGGCGGTTTTGTGCAGGATGAGCAAAGCGAGGCGGAGCGGAAAATTCCGCTGTTGGGCGATATCCCGGTGTTAGGCAAGCTGTTTAGTTCGACCCGGAAAAACAGCAGGCGTATCGTCCGGCTGTTTCTGATCAAGGCCGAACCTTCGGCCCAATTGTGACGCGGTGCTGATGGATTTTCTGTTCAAACTGAAATGGCTAAGCGGTCCGCTGGCAGGCCGTGAACTCGCTCTGCCGCCCGGTGAAATTCGCCTGGGCGGCGTCGATCCCGATATTGCCGTGGCGCTCGAACAAGGGGCCTCGACGGTGCTCTCCATCACCCCCGCAGGGGTGACAGCCGCGCCGCCGGTGCCGGCCTGGGCCGACGGTCATCCATGGGACCCGGCGCAACCGTTTCCTTTGGGAGTCGTGCTTGACCTGGCCGGTCAGGCATTCGTGCTGGGAGAGCCTGACGCCGCACTGCCTGCGCTTGCCGTTCCTTCCCGCAGCGCAGCGCCTGGCACACGCATACGCTACTGGCCGCTTGCGCTTGGCTGCGGCGGGCTGGCGTGCGGCGGCGTATTGGCAGTGGTACTGCTGATCGGGCAAGCACCGACCGTGGTTAGACCTTTTGACGTAGCGGCATGGCTTTCCGCGCAACTGAGCGACCCGGCCTTCGCCGGGTTGCGGGCCGAACGCGACGGGCAAGGGGGTGTGATACTCAAGGGGCTCTGCGTGTCATCGCAGGCGATAGAGACATTCCGAACCCATCTGCGCGACCAGGGGTTGCTTTTTCGCGATGAAAGCGTAGGTGCCGATACCTTGCGCAAGCAGGTGCATAACGTACTGGAGTTGAACGGCTATCGCGATGTCGAAGTGATCGGCGGCGCTACCCTCGATACGGTCGAGATCCGCGGCGCCATCCTGGCCGATGCCAGCTGGCTGCATACAACTGAACAGCTGCGTGCGATCAAGGCCCTGCACAGTTGGCAGGTCATGAATGACCGGGCCGGGCTATTTGACAAACTGGTCGGCATGCTGAGGCGGCGATCCCTGCTGGAAGGGCTCGGTATTTCGGTTTCCGGCAAGGAACTGCTGGTCAGCGGGCAACTGGATGCGCGGCGCGCGCAAGCGCTTGCAGCGGTCATTGCCGCGTTCAACGAAGACGGTCCGCCACGCTTGAAGGCCCGCTTTCAAAACATTCCGCCTGCTGCGCCGACAGCAGACATCTTGCCGGGAGCAATTGTCAGTCTCGGCGGAAATGCCGACTCCATCTATGTCGAGCTTGCCAATGGCATGCGCCTGCAGCAGGGCAGCATGCTGCCGAGCGGCTACGTGATCGATGCGCTGAGCACCTCTTCGATGGCGCTGGTCAAGGGACAGCGTCTGATTTCAATCCGGCTCAACTTATAACTGATAGAGATAATTGAATGGCCCGCATTACTCATTTAGAAGATGCCTTGTATCGGGATAAGCAAGGTGTGTTGCGGCATGCCCTGCTGGCAAGTTTGCAAACTGGACAGCAACAGCTGCGCCGGCAAATGCAGCTTCCCAATACCTTGGAAAGCCGTCAGATGATAACGCTGCAGCTTGACGCCTGCATCCAGGCTGCGCACGTGATTGCGACGCTTTGGCGGCGCTATCACGGGGAATGAATAGACCTGTTCGATTCGATTGGGAAGGTGCATGACTTTGCCACCAGTTGGCTCTGGGTTTACAATCACGACCGGCCCAACACGGCCATTGGTGGCATCACGGCTAAACAGCGATTGGCGATTGCCACTTGGAGCCTCTACTTTTAGCGCGTTCTAAAAATGGGTGGATTGTCGCCAACGCAAAGCAGGACGACGACCGATTTCCGGTGCCGTCCGGGTTCTCAATCGTCATGTATCTATTACACTTCCCACGGATTGATGACGGATACACCGGCCGCCTCATAGGGGGCAGTATCACGTGACGCCACGATGAAACCCCGCGAGGCCGCAATCGCGGCGATGTAGCCGTCAGGTGTTGGGAATCCTCGGCCGCGGGTCTTTGCCGTCACGGCCAGATCGGCATAGCGCCGAGCTGCATCAATGTCGAATGGCAACACCCGATCCCTGAACAACCCCATCAGACCGTCAAGGGCTTGTGCCAGCATGTCTTTGCGCTTACCGACAGGGAGCGCTGCGATACCAAATAACAGTTCGGCCAGCGTCACGCTGGACAAGTACAGTGTTTCGGCGGCTTGATCGTTCAGCCAGGCTCGCACAGACAGGTGCGGCTCTGGCTTCATCGCTTCGGAAACGACATTGGTATCGAGGACGATCATTCAAACCTCAGCGGTTCGGCCGGCGTCTGGTCACTCAACTGGTCGAAGACCTCGAAATCCTCGTTTGTCAAACCGATCTTACGACCCAATGCAGCGAGGGCGTCACCCACGCGAACACGCGTCTCTGGTTTGACCGCGTTCGCCAGAATCTCGCGGACCTCGGCCTCGGTACTGTGCCCATGCAGAGCAGCCCGCACCCGTAAAGCGCGATGCACGTCGTCGGGCAGATTGCGTACTGTTAGCATTGCCATAGCATCACCTCATAAAAATGCCTTCTTCGCATTCATTGTAATAATTTGAATGCATTTCCGCAAGGAGCACCGTCATGTCGCAAAACAGTGTTTTACTACATGCCTCAACAAGCATGTCATTTTCAGAAGACGAATGCACGGACTGTCAAAACTGGTCTGCACTACCAATGCAGATACGGACCTTAGTAGCTGGCATCTATCGCGGAAAGCTTGGAAGGCCTGGCTTAATAATTAATGGCGGCCCACTGTGGACGGTCAGCTGACATCTCACGGAACCTGGTCAGCCAGGTTTTCCAGGTATTCGGAAAAAGCCGACAAAATCGTTGTGCGCTGATCGGTATCGTCGAAGCAATCGTCGGGAAGCAACTTGACAAGGTCTGCCATGCGCCGAGCGAAACCGTGTCGCATATCTTGATCCTGTACCAGGCGGTCGGTCCGGCCGGACAGCCAATCCGGGTAGACCCACGGCTGCTGAGTGATTTCCAGCAATTCCTCCAAAACCTTGTCGCCGTCCAGATCCGGAATGGGGAGCGACCGGGCTACACGGTTGCAGTGATCCTCCATGCCGAGAAACTGGAGAACGCGTTTCAGGTCGGAGATCAGCGCGGCAAGGTGCAGATCAACCGCGCCGCCATTGGCGGAAAGTTCAAAAGCCAGCGCCCGGATCAGTGTCTTGAGCTTGCGTTTGCGGTCCCGCAATGTGCGGAATTGCGTAAACCAATGCATCAGGCCGGGCTGCCGTGTCGCCGCGCGTTGATACAGCCGTCTGAGGTCGGCCAGGCCACTCTTGGCGGTCACGCCGAACTCAAGACGGCTGAATAGCTGCAAGGTCCATTCCTCATCGTCCATCACCGCGTCCAGGGCGTCTTCCAGGCGCTGGCGGCGCGCGCGCGTCAAGCCTTCCTGGGCGAGCAGCGAGGCGAGCAGCAGCGCCATTTCACCCGCATCCAGACCGCGCTCTCGCAGTGCTGCGCCAAGGTCGCCCATCTCTTCGAAGCCGGCACCGCGTCGATACAAGTCCTCTAGCCGGGAGGCTGGTACGGCAATCTGCCTGATCTGCCTGATCAGCCTATGCAGCAGCGCGCGCGGTCGTGCGCGATCCGCATTTTCTTTAACGTTCCGGCTTCTTCCCCGCACCTGGGAACTGAGCGTGAATCCCATGTTTTCTACGGTTTCGGCAAATGCAGCGCTAGACTCCCTTGCGATGGGGAAGGGCATCACGTCAATCCCGGACGCGTCCAGTCCGAGTTCGCTCTGGGCCAGTTCCAGCACGGACTGCGCCGGGAATACCTGAGTGGCGGGAGTTTTAGCTAGCGCTGGCGTGTCCTGGATGACGGCCTGCGGTTTAACCGCGGACGGCTCAATTTTATTGATCATGACATTGGATTTCCGATGGTCCGCGCCTGAGGCGAGACACGATCGATTGAAGATGGACATCAAGGTCAATGTTGAGTGTCACGAGGCGTGTTTCCAGCACGGCCTGCCTAGGTCTCAATGCCTCATCGGCCGTAACGCGCAGGTGTGGCTGGTCGGAAAATTCCTGCTCAATGGCTTGTATTTGCTGCGGCGCAACGCGAATGGTGAATGGCTCGTCCGCGATCAGCTGGGGAATCCGTTTTCGCAAGCGGCGCAGAATGAGATCGGCACTGTCCTGCTCGCCGATAAACTCCTCAAGAACTTGTGCTACCAGTGCGCGGACGCGGGTGTCGAGATGTTCGGCAATCGCGACTTCGAGTTCTCGTTCGGCGATGAGCCACTCGACTGTCTGGTCTACCGTTGTGGCGCGGATTGCTGCGATTTCGCTTTCCGCTTCGGCAATTCCCTGCCGGCGAGCGCTGTCACGAATTCGCACACCGTCCTGTTCGGCTGCTGCCAGTGTCTCCCGGGCTTGCTTGAACAGGCAATCCGCCTCATCGTTTGCCTTCATGAGAACCGTCGATGCATCGAAGTAGCGCACCAGTTCGCCGGCAGGAATCAGCGGGCCGGGCGGCACCGGGCCCGGCAGGCAGGTGATCTGTATTCTCAGTCCGGTCACAGGAAACGTCCAATCTTGATGAGCCAGTCTGCCGCCGGCCCGGGAACCGTGCCGGGCGGATGGTCGGTGGGCGGCAGCAGTATCGACAATGCGGCATGCGCCATGCAGCTGCCGGCATCGCGCCGCCACCAGCCCGTACCTGCGTCGCAAGCCGCCGCCGCCAGCGCATCAGGTCGGAGTGTGGCGGGCCCGGCCTGCCAATCGTGCTGGAGAGCCAGCAACTGATCGCCGCCGCGCTCACCCAGGCACGGCTTGAGGGCACGCCGGTATGGCCCCATCAAAAGATAATCCGGGCAATTCAGCAGCAGCAGGCCGAGCGCCGTGATCAATTGCGGCAGTCGCGGTTCGAGCGCCAGCAGCGCTGCCTGCTGCGGAGCCACCGCGCCTGGCAGCGCTGCGCGCGGAAAGCCGCGCCGCGCGACAATCAGCCGGTCGATGCTGGACCGGCATGCCGGGTAACGCCGATAACTGTCTTGCCATTGCGCCAATTCAAGCGCCGTCCACCAGCCTTCATGCATCCAGGCGCCAGGTTGCCAGGCAAGTTGATGCATGCGCTGAATGCCGTTTGGAATCTCGCCAGGCATCATTGGGGCGAGGGCATCTTCTGGCGCCGCTGACGCAGCGCAAGCGCCGCTGCCGAGATAACGGCGAGACCAGCCAGGATGGCAAGCAGCCAGGTGCGCCAGTCGTGTCGACGCGCTGCCGCCGGCGCTGCCGGTGTCTGGGCCAGGTAGCGATAATCGGCGGCTTGCAGAACGACACTGATGTTTTCGGCGCGCAGATTCGGGATGCCGGTATACACCAGGCGCTTGATGTCAGTCTCGCGGTTGAGCATATTTACGCCGGGGCTATATTTGATGAAGACGGAAGCGGAAGGCGTCGGCGGCTCGCGTCGATTCTGGCTGATGCCTTCGGCGATCGAGACCTGGGCGCTGACTACGCCGTCCATGCCGCGCAACATCTTTTCGAGCAACTGCTCCTTCAGATAGGTAATTTTCGCCTGCTCCTGAGCCGGCGAGGTCACTAACTGGCCGGATGGGAACAGGTCGGCCATCGTTTCGGTCTTCTTGCGGGGCAGCCCATTTTGACGCAGTACTTCGACGGCATCGATGAATTGTGCCTGCTCGACCCTGATGGTGATATTGCCGTCTTTGACCACGCGCTTTTCCGCATCGACCTTGCGCAGCATCAGCAAGGCGAGCATGTGGTTTGCCTCTTCTTCGGGCAGCCCGCTGTACAGATCCACTTTGCAGCCCGCCAGGCAGAGCAGAATCAGCAGCGGCGGCCCGCACCGCCTCACTTTCCGGATCATCCTAGAAACGGTAGTTGGACCGGCAGGAGTGTGCGTTTTTCCGGCTTTCTGGCTAGGCGCGACGACGCGGCAGGGCTTTCCCTGCAAGGAGGAGCAACGACGCCAGGGAGCCGGAAAAATGTGCAATCGTGCCGGTAGCGTGGTCACCCAACAGGGGACTGTATTTATCGAGAAAATATTCAATGCGATCAATACCTTATAGATAGCTTGAAGCGGTCAACTGCCGTTTCTAGGGTTACTGCATGCTCACCAGCTTGTTGATGCCTTGCGCCAGGGAGCCTGCGACCTTGGCCATCAAATCGACTTCGACGATGGCGTGCAGCATCGTCGACTGTGCTGCGAGCATGTCGGTGGGGTTGGTCAGCACCGTCCCGCTTGCGCGTGCATTGGCAATCGCATTTCCTACCTCTTGCGACTTGCTCTGCAGGCTGCCGGCCGCGGTCGCTTCGGGCGATTGCACCGGGTGACCGAACAGGATGCGGGTGAATGCGTCGATCTCAGCCTGACCGGCGGTGGGCAGCGCATACGGTGCAGGTTGGGTTGCAGTCGGTTTGATTGCTTCGATTTCCATTTGAATTCTCCTGGTAGACGGGTGATACGACTGGTGAGCAAAGAGGGGGCGCAGCCAGCCCCGGCTGCACAGTACGCTTGCTGTTGATCAAGCGGCGCAACACTGCGGCCTGCTCCGAGGCATCGCCTTCGAGCAGCGTCGTGGCAGCGTCCGTGCGGCCCAGACCGATTAGCAAGGTGGCGTCGATAATCCGCCGTATCCGGGTATCCGCGATCAGGTACGGCAGCGCCGCCCGGATCGTCTCCGCCTCCTGCCGGAAACCGTGATTGACTGCGGCCAGGCCTGCTTCGGTAATCAGGCGGCAAATGTCTTGGTCGAGCAGGTTCATATTTTCTGGATGATGCCCGCCAACATGTCCTTGACCGCTTTCATGATCGCGCTCTCATAACTGACGAACACCGAATATTGCTGGATGGCGAATTGGGCTTGCAGCATGCGTGCCGGGTCGTTGAGGTCGGCAGCGCCGATTCTCGATTGCACATCATTGCCGGCTTGTTCCACCAATTGCGCGAGCTGATTGTTAATGCTGCCGATATCCATGGCTTGGTTTTCTCCATTTTTAAAATGCAGCAGAGAATTTTCCTGCCGCCGTCAACCTGAATTGCCTGGGGCTGCAAAGAAAGCGTTTGCGAAAACTGCCGGTAAAGTGCCCATGGTTCGAAAACCCGCATTCGAGTGCGACATCCAGCACCCGCATCGGCGTCGACAACAACAGCCCGCGTGCATGGGCCAGTCTGCGTTCGAGCAGCCACTGTTTCGCGGGCCTGCCGTACATTTCCTGGAACAGGATATTGAACTTGCGCAGCGGCATGCCGAACTCCTCCGCCAGCCGCGCGACCGGCCACTGGTTCAGGAAATTGGCTTCGATGAAGTCGCAAAACAGCTTGTCGCCGGACATGCAGTGATGCATCAGCGCGGAAAAATAACGGCGGTCGAGACCCAGGCAATACACATACGCGAAATGCAGGAATGTTGCGGGCGCTGATTTCGCAAGCAGCGCGATCACGCGGATCACGTCGCTTTCCGCTCTGACGAGACGGATCGGGTCTTGCAAGAATACCGTCGGCACCTGCGGGTCCAGCAGATCCACGATCTCCGGATGAAGGCTCTGGAAATCCGCCGCATAAAAATCGAAATACACGCCATCGCCACCCAAGCTGTCATCGCAGACCGTTGTGTCGTTGCCGGTCACCGCCAGGCAATTCGGCGGATAGCGATGGACCTGGCCCTGCGCGCGCACCAGGCCGCCGCACTTGCTGATGATGAGTCTCACTGCTTGCATCGGATTCCGTAGGTCATTGTTTCGACAGGAGACATGATCGCGAAAATACGCAGCATCCGGCATCGGGTGATCACCTGAAGATAGCGCCTGCATCAATCGTTCCGATACGGGTTGCGCCGTTGTTCAAATAAATAATATTTGGGCGAATTTCAGAAGTCAGCTCCTGATATCAGCCATACCATGACATCGCCGAATCAAGAGAAAGCATTGTGATCCGATGCTCCAGATAAGGCAGATACCAAACAATCAACCGAGGATTAATCATGCCTGACAACACTATTTCAACACGCCTTCCTAACGAAATCCCGCAGAGCGGCAGCGGTCAGGCGGCTTATTCGAGCGCCATGAAAAACGATTCGATGATGGGCCAGGCGATTACGACCATGGAAGACATCATGGCTTTGTTCACCGAACTCGCGAATGCCAAATTCGGGCAGATGTCTACGAAGACGGAGATTTCGCGCGACGCCCAGGATAAAGCCAATCAGGTAGAGGCCGTCCTGGCCAAGTTGGCAAAACCGGATAGCAAAGCGCCGCTACCGCCGGATGTCGTTGCCTATATGCGCGCAAACAATATTCCAGTCAACGATAAGACGATCGATGAATTCATCGACACCCAATCCGATGCAGCACCGCATATTAAATTATTGGCCGCGATGATTGCCAGCGCCGGACCGGACGGCATGCCAAGCGCGTCATGGCAAAGCGTTGTCAGCTATATGGATGCGCAAGGCATCAAAGTGAATGGGCAGAAGGCGTCCGACTTTATCTGGGGGTCGCCGGAAGTCGGCAAGCAACCGAAGCAGAAGATATCTCTTGAACACATGCAGGAAATTCTCAATGCGCTGAAAGGTTCGGCACAGTTCGACAAAGGCGACCTGATGGCGGTGAAGGCGGCGCTTGAGTCGCTCTCGGGCCGGGCCTCCGATTTCGTGCAACAGAACCAGTTGAAGCTGCAGCAAATCATGCAGAACTTCAATACCGCCGTCAGCATGGCAAACAGCGTGCAGAGCATGAATGCGGAATCGACCAAATCGATCGCTCAGGCTATCCGTTAATCGTGGGCATCCCTTCATCCAATGGTGAAAACAAGAAGATTCGGGTGTTTTCAGGAAAACCTCTGCCATTCCCCGTCTTAATATCGCCTCATCGTATCGAGAAAGGATGTGTATGAAAGAGCTGACTCAACTGAGAGTGCTGATTGACGATCTGCAAAAACGCAGAGTCGCATTCAAGCAACAGGTAGTCGATTTTCAGTCGTTGCAGAGCGAAATTGCCGGTCTCCAGGAGAAAGCGCATTGCGATCCGATGGCAAGAAAGAAGTTGCAAAAACTCGATGAAGTCATGCAAGGCGGCGGCTATCAATTGCACCAGCAGATTATTGAAAAAGTCGCCAAAGTCGAGCGCAGCTTTGACCGGCTTGGGGAGCAGGTCCGGCAGCTCTCTCCCGTCGACAATGCGCCGTTGAAAAACAGCGTTGCATTGTCAACACCGGGTGCGAAGAAAAAATATAGTCGCGTATTTTTTTAATATCAATAGAGGATTCATCATGACCACGGCAATCGCTCCAACCCAATACCTTGATACCCCGCTCAGCAGCCAGACGGCTTATTCGAGCGCCATGCAAAACCATTCGATGATGGGTCAGGCAATCACGACCATGTCGGACATCATGGCGCTGTTCACCGAACTCGCGAATGCCAGATTCGGGCAGATGTCCAGCAAGACAGAGATTTCGCGCGACGCCCAGGGCAAAGCCAATCAGGTAGAGGCGATCCTGGCCAAGCTGGTAAAACCGGAAAGCAAGGTGGCGCTGGCGCCGGATGTGATTGCGTATATGCGCGCAAACAATATTCTGGTCAACGCCAAGACTATCGACGATTTTATTGCGGCGAACGGCCCTGATCTCGACAAAGGCGACCTGATGGCGGTGAAGGCATCGCTTGAGTCGGTCTCGAACCGGGCTTCCGATTTCGTGCAACAGAACCAGTTGAAGCTGCAGCAAATCATGCAGAACTTCAATACCGCCGTCAGCATGGCGAACAGTGTCCAGAGCATGAACGCGGAATCGACCAAGTCGATCGCTCAAGCCATCCGTTAACGATGGCGATTACATTCGATCGTCGCTTCCCGGGAGACGGGCTGCTGGCCGGCCTGTTCCATTCCTTCGACGACAAAACAGGCCGTGCCGATGTTGCGAGCAGCACGTTGCGCATCACAGCGGTGTCGGTCGATGCCGCCGTAGCGCAACGCCAGCCCCGCCCCCGCCCGGACGCGCCCACCGCGGGCAAGGAAAGCGTCTCGCTGCACGAAGCGCAAGCGGCCCTGAACCGGATTTTCGGGTGTATCGATGCGCTGCCGTCCGAGGGGATGGTTGTGACCTTGCAGAGTATCGAACAGGTCCCTATGGATTCCATGATGTTGGCGACCACCTTGCTGGCCACCAGGATCATGGGCGATACCGCGAACGCGAAGTCCAAGGCACTCGACATCATGAGCCGCAAGCAGCAGCAAATCCGCAACCAGGAGGTCAAGGACTATCGGGAACAGATGGACCGTGCGATTGCGCAGCAGCAAAACGCGAAGAAGGCGGCCCTGTTGGGTGTTGTCTTCGACTGGATCATCGCGGCGGTTGAAGTAATCGTCGGGATCGCCAAAATCGTCGGCGGGGTCATGAGCGGCAACGTCCTGATTGCCGCCGGCGGCGCGATGGACCTGATGGCCGGGCTGGCAGGCATGGTCAAGGCCACTGCCAACACCCTGGCGCTGATCGATTCCGAGAATGCCGGGAAGTACCGGGAAATCGCCGACGCTGCCGGAAAAGTCCAGTTGTCCCTCGAGATCGCAGGTGCGGTGGTGGACGTCACCAGTGCCGCGCGCAACATGCTGCTGGCCAAGGTCATTCCGAAAGTCGCCGGCAAGATCATGCAGGAGGGTGCCGAGCAGGTCATGAGCGCCGCCATCAAGGAGGGCAGCAAGGATGCCGCCAAAGGACTGGCCGCATCGATCGGCAAGGAAGTCGCCGACCAGGTTGCCGAGCAGCTTTTGCAGAATCTCGGCAAGGCCGCGCTGGAAGCGTCGAAGAAGGCCGGCAGGGAAGCAGTCGAGAAGGTGACGCGCCAATTCGGCGTCAACCGTATGCTGGAAAGCTTCTCGCGAGAATCAATCGAACGGATGGTGACCAGGTCGGTGGAAAAAATTGCCTGCAACGCGATCGACAAAGGTGCGGAAATGACGGCCAGCGAAGTGACCCGGGCCGTCACCAGGGAAATTAACCGGCGGGTACTGAAGGCGGCGCTCAAAGCCTCGACCTATGCGGCGGTGAATATCACGCGCGGCGCGATTGCAGGGGCTGGCAAGATCACGTCCGGCGTCCTCGCAGTGGAACGGGCCAGGCTGCAAAAAGAAATCGACACATTGGCTTTGGACCGGCAATGGCTGCAAACCTGCTTCGAATTCTACGAGCTGCAGAAAAAGGAAACCGTCAAGAAGGTGCGCGACCTGCTGGACAGTCAGGCCGAGGCAATGGAAGACGGCAGCAAAGTGATGAACCGGACCGCCGCGACGCAGGCCCGACTGGCTGCCTCGCTGGTCTGACCCATGGCGAGCAATACAAGGAGAGTAATCATGACGGAAGCAATTAAAGCCAATATGGCTGGTCAGGTCCGAATGGCTGAGCCCGCTGCTCTGCACATCGGCAGCGCGCAAGTCGAGTGTGAGGCTGGCGCGAGGGGATACGTTCCCACCGCCGCAACACAGGGAGAAGTGAATGCCGCGATAGGCGGCACGGTGCACGAGACATCGTTACCGCCTTTCGATAAACAGATCCCCGCGTTGATGAAGAGGCAAACCAGTCAAGACGGCGGAAGTGTCGACGCGCGCGAGAGCGGACCCGTGAGCATCGACAGGCTGATCGCAAAGCTACGGGAAATGTATAGCAAAAAGCGTGACATGGAGTGGTCGTTTTATACATCGTTGCAGCAAATGGCTTTTGACAAACAGGTGGACGCGGTGGCGACGAAGAATACGGCTATTGGCTTTGAGTGTCAGGCAAATACCGTCCGGGGCGCTGCCCGGATTGCATCCGGCTTCCTGGGTTTTGGGGCCGGGCTTGGCGGTCGCGAGATTGCCGCCAAAGCCGGCGCCAGCCTGGATCAGACCGTCAACGATATCGGCGGCGTAACGGCGACAGCGCTAACCCGTCAAAAGGAGGACGCCGGGTTGTTGGGCGACGTTGAAACAGGCGCGGCCGCAAAATTTTCGACGATCGTGGAGGAAGCCGCCGACAAGGCGATTGACGATTCGCGTCAGATGGATGGCGCATTAACGAGCCTGACCAGATCGCAAGACCGCATGTCGTCCGCGGTCAAGCTCTATCAGAAAAAATGGAGCGATTAATCAGGCCGTTTCGACACCGGCCGGGTTGCCGCGCTGGCCTAATACAAGGAGAGTAATGATGACGAATGCAATACAAGCTAGTACGGCGAGCCAGGTTCAGAGGGGCGCTCCGGCTTCCCGCAACATGGACGGCGCGCGCAAGGGCGTCTACGCCACCATGGACGACCTGATCGAGAAACTGCAGGAAATGAACGTCAAGATACGCGACGCGCAGCGCGCGTTTCATACATCGTTACAGCGCACGGCTTTCGACAAGCAGGTGCTGGCGCTAGAGACGAAGAAGGCAGCTATTCAACTGAACTACCAGGCCGCCATGGCGCAGGGCGGAACCCAGATTGGATCCGGGGTCCTGGGTTTTGGCGGTGCACTCACCGGCAATCATCTTGTTTCTGCCGCGACCACCAGCCTGGGCAAGACCGGCGAGGGAATCGGCGGCACCATTACGCCGGGGATTACCCGTCAGGCCCAGGAAGCCCAGCTGTTGGGCGAGTTTCAAGCCGGCACTTCCAGCGACTTTTTGAAAACCGTGGCGGCGGCGGCCGACAAGGCGACTGAAGCTTCGCGCCGGATGCATGAGGCAAGGCGAGACCTGACAGGATTGCAAGACCGCATCATGTCCGCGGTGAAGTTCTGATCAGTGCGTGTTTTTGATAGAAGAGGCCGATATGCATTTATCCCCAAGCACTAGTGCAACGCGTCATATTCCTTCCACTGCGTCTCCGGATGTAGTCGATTTGCAAGGCGGCAGTTCCTTGGACGACGATATGGCGCAAATCCGGCATCGTCCGGAACAGCAGCGCTGGTCTGAATTCACGGGCATCATCGATGCGGCTGACGCGCTTGCTCCAGAACAGCGTAACGTGCAGCTCATCGCACTCACCGGCCAAATCAAGCACCTGCATGAAGACCAGCGGTGGGAGGCGTTTGGCCGCATCTTCTGCGCAACCGACACGTTTGATGAGGCGCAACTCACGGCACTCGCCGGGCAAATCCAGCATCTGAACATAAACGAACGGCTGATCAGATTCAACGACCTGTTCGAGATGAGCAGGAAACTTCCTGCGGGACATCCGGCCGCACTCACCGAGCAAATCGAACACCTGACGCCAGAGCAGCGACGGGATGCATTTGATCGCCTCCTTGGCGCTGCGGTCGAGCTTGATCCCCAACACCGTGGCGCGCATCTCGAGACCCTTGGCGGACAAATCCGTTGGCTAGATAAAAAAGATCGATTGAATGGATTTGACGGCATCGTTCGAATAATTGAGCGGACTGTTGCCGTGGAGCAGAGTGCCGCGCAGTTCGTGACACTCGTAAAGCAAATCCCGCATCTGCCAAAACACTTGTTGAAGAGATTTGACTGCATCCTCGGAAAAATTACCGGGCTTCACAATGAGGAACAGCGTGTCGCGCATCTCAAGGCGCTGATACAGCAAATCGAGAGTTTGCCGGAAGGATTGCAGTTGGATGTATTTCGGCGCATTGCCGTTGGGATTAGAACACTTGGCAAGGAACAGCAGCTTGCCAGGGAATCGTGCATCGCGCTGCTCAACGAACTTGAAGGTCAGCTCCGCTGGATATCGACGGATGGTTACAACGATCAGGTAATAGCGAGGGCATGCATTATTCATGTAACCAAGGACTTGAACTTACGGGAGCGGGCCTCTCAAGCACCGGACACAAACCAGGACATGGCTAAATACGCTTTGGCGGAACCTGAACAGCTTCAACCTCTGAACATCGCGTTACCGGCATCGCCTCAATTTCCGCCGGAACAATTCGCTCCCAGCAACGCCTTGCAAGCTATACAACGTCTGGCGGCGTTAGCCGACAAGAGCCCCACTGCCGCCGCCGCCGCAGTGATGGCACAGCATCGCGATGGCGAGCATATCGGGCTGAGGATTGCCCGGCTGATGAATTCTTATCCGCGCGCCGCTGAAACGCCGCTCAAGGCTTATCTCGAACTGGTCAATGCGCTGCGCGCCAGCGGTCACTTGACGCATGAGGAAGTGCAGTCGCTGTTGTTGCCTGAAATCAAAGAAGAACGACACTTGCCGATCAGCGCGGCAGTGGCGTCGCATTGGCAATCGCCGGTAGCGGAACCGTTCGTGGTCACGCTTGCGAACACCGCGCCGGAGAGCGCTGCGAAGAAAGTTATTCGGTCCCGATTGCGCCTGGAGCAATTGGATTCGTATCACCCGCAGGGGCAGCTGCGAGAATCAGCGGATTTCTATAAGCAGATCAAGCGCGGCATGAAAGGTCTGTCTCCCGATGAAAAGAATACGCCGGCGCTGCGTCTATTGGCTGAGCATAGGTTGATCCCGCCGGAGCGTGAACTGGCCGGGATGGTAGAAAAATTGCCGTCTGCCGCGCCCACGGCTGCAAGCCCCATGCGCACGTTGCGCGAAATTGCGTCGCATAGCGATGACGTGATGCCTGTGGTGCTGAAGCAAGAAGCCCAAAAACAAAAGCAGGATGCGGAACTGGAGAAGGCGTTCGCCAATTATCAAACAAATTGGCAGGCGGCGGAACGCGAGCGGGAAGCCAATAAATCTTCACCCTTGGCAGTGCTTGTCGCGGGACTTTCCAACCAATTGCATGCTCAGGGAGTCGCCTTGCATGCTCAGAAGCGACTAGGCATTGCACAGCAGGAACAAGCTCAAGCAACCCGACGCCGATTGGATGATCTGCAATATCAGCAGAAGCGGGATTGGGCACTGCCGAGTGATGTCACTGCGCTAATGCGCGCGGGTCTGGTGGCGGAGCCCAGCCGTTCAACCGCAAACGCAGGCAAGGAAACAGAGTATGCGCTGTCGCAAGAGAGTCAGCGAGCCGGGCAACGTGAAGAACAACTGGGTGAAGAAAAACAACACGCCATCAGACGCCGGGTGGCACAGGATGTGGCTGATGCGGCAGCGGATCGGCATTATCTTGAAACGCGGGAACTGCTGTCGCGTGCTCCCAGTACTTCGACCCTGCCTGTGCTCAGCGATCCTGCGCGGGCGCGGACTCATGGTCAGCGGGTTGCCGTGGCAGAGTATCTCGATGAGAGCGGCCAGCCCCGTACCCAGGCTCGGTAACGGGGGAATTACCGGCGCCATTGCGCCGGGATAAGCCGCCAGGCACAGGAAGCCCAGCTGTTGAGTGAGTTACACGTAAGCATTTCCAGCGACTTTTTGAAGCCCGTGGTGGCGGCCAGCGACAAGACGGCAGGAGCTTCGCACCCGACCCATGAAGCAGGCAGAAACCTGACTGGATTGCCGGACCGCATCCTGTCCACGGTGAAGTTCTGATGCGTACGTGTTGTTGATAAAAGAGGCCAGTATGTATTTACCCAGCACCAGCGCAATACGTCATGTTCCCGCCATTTCTATGGGCGAGCAGGAGCATGCAAGCCCGGCGGACGAACTCCAACAGGCGGATCTTTCCCCTCCCGTCACGGTAGCGGAGGCTAATGAATGCCAGCAGGCCAGGTCGTTGTACCGGGAGAATCCTGGCGGCGGAACGCTCGCTCAGGAGCGTCGGGCAAGCCGACTCCTCATACAAGCACAGAGCGTCACGCAGTTGACGCAGTTTCAAGCGTTACTTGGTGAGCCTTGCGACGACATGGAGGTTATCCGGGACTTGAGAATGTCTCTGCAGGCGTCTCCGCTTGCGGCACTGATCAGTCGGATTTCCGCGTTGCCGAACAGAGACCGGCTTGCCGCGTTCAACCTCATCCATGACAGCGTGACTGCCGCGCGGTTTCCGATGATGCACCGTGCCGCTCCGCTCGCCGCACTCGCAGGGCAAACCGGTCATCTGCGGCGGGACGCCCGGGAGGCTGAACTCGGCAGGCTCCACGATGCGATCGATGTACTGCCTGGGCAATACCGCGCCGGGCCGCTCACGGCGGTGGCGAACGAAATCGGCCTCTTGCCGACAGCCGGACAGCAGTGGAACATGCTGAACCGGGTTCTGGTGACGACTGCTCCGCTGGCGGAGGAACATCGGGTCGCACCGCTGGTGGCAGCCGCACGACAACTTTCGGAAGTGTTGATCCAGCAGTCTGCTGCTCAGGGACGCCACATCTTCAACCTGGTTTTGATGGAGGCAAGCAGACTGACGGACGCACAGGGCCGTGTTGCGCCGCTTGAGATGCTTGCGCGCTACATTCCCGATCTGGCGGCACCTGACCGGGAAGGCGCATACGGCGGCATCCTGTCGGCAGTCGCGCTACTTGCCGCGCCAAACCGTAGTACTGTGCTCGAAACGCTGACGCGTGCAATTTTCTATCTACCGAAGTTCGTCCGGGGGCATGTGCTGGACGGAACCCTGTCGGAGATTGTCAAGCTCCCTGCGAACGAACGTGGCGCACCGCTTACCGCACTCGCAGAGCGGATTCCCAATCTGGGGGAGCCTGAGCGGGCAAGTGCGCACTGCCGCATCCTGTCGTTGGTCGCCAGGCTTGCTGTGCAAGATCGTATCAAGGTGTTGGACATGTTGGCGTGTGTCATCCCCAGTCTTCCGATGCGCGTCCGGCGGCACGCGTTCGTAGAAACCCTGACGGCGATCAAGCGGCTTCCAGCGAGCGAGTTCATGGGGGCCGGCACCCTGCTCGCGCATCTGCAGCAGCGGATTCCGGCTTTGCGGGCAGATTATCGGGAAGCTGCATGCCAGCTCGTTCGGGACGCTTATCCGCCATCACTGAGAATGGCGCCGGATGTCCGCCAGCATTACACGGACTCCGGCTGGATAGACCGCTTGGCAATCGTCACGAACCCGGAAAGAACGTCCGTCATCTCCACATCCAGAAGTGTGTCGCCCGGCGGAACGGTATCTGAAGCGCTGCGGCACTATCGGACCGGCTCGGTGCAATTCGGAGCCGCCGGCAACCGCAATGTACTGCTGGAGCCGGTCGATGCGGACGGCACGCGGCGATGGCATCTGATCGGTCAAAACGGTGAACGCCTGAGTCAATCCCTCCAGCGTCGCTATGCTGGCACGCTGACACCGGAATATACGCCGCCCGTTCTGCAGCGCCAAGGCTGTCCATCCAATACACAGACCGTGAACGATGTGACGGAGATGGCATATTCTCTGCCGGAAGCTAAGCGGTTTCGACCTCTGCCCAGCGCGCAACCGGGATCGCCTCAATTTCAAGGGGAAGAATTTCAGCCGGAACAATTCGTTCTTCCCAGCCATGCCTTGCAAGCCATACAACGTCTGGCGGAGTTAGGCCTTGAGAGCCCCGCTGCTGCTGCCGCCGCAGTGATGAAACAGGGGGGTGGCGCACATATTGGCGTATGGATTGCCGGGCTGATGAATACATTTCCGCGTTCCGCTGAAGTGCCGCTCACAGCCTATCTCGATCTGGTCAATGCGCTGCACGCCGGCGGTCACTTGACGCCTGAGCAGGTGCAGTCGCTGTTGTTGCCTGAAAGTGAAGGAGAACGGCATTTGCCGATCAGCGCGGCAGTGGCGTCGCATTGGCAATCGCGGATAGCGCAGTCGTTCGTGATCACGCTTGCGAACAGCGCGCCGGAGAGTGTCGCGCAGCAAGTTGTCCAATCCCGATTGCTCCTGGCGCAATCGGATCAGCATCATCCGCAAATCAGGATGCAAGGTTCAGTGGATTTCTATAAGCAGATCAAGCGCGGCATTGAAAGCCTGCCTGCCGCCGGGCAGGATACGCCGGCGCTGCGACGATTGGCTGAGCATGGGTTGATTCCTCCGGAGGAGAAACTGGGCAAGATTGTAAAAAAACTGCCGGCGGCTGCGCCCACGACGGTAAATCCTATGCGCACGCTGCGCGAAATTGCGACGCATAGCGGTGACGTGATGTCGGCGGTGGCGAAGCAAGAAGTCCACAAACGACAAGAGGATGCAGAGCTGGAGAAGGCGCGTGTCATGCATCAAGCAAATCGGCAGGCGGCGGAACACCAGCAGGAAACCAAAAAATCTTCGCCCATGGCAGCATTGGTCGCGGGATTCGCCGGCCAATTGCATGCCCAGGGAGTCGTCTTACATGTGCAGAAGCAAAGGAGCATTGCACAGCAAGAGCAAGGGCGCGTGGTCCAACGCCGATCGGAGCATGCGCGAATGGTTCAACGTCGATTGGAAGAGGAGCAAGATCAGCAGAGGCGAAATCCCGCGGCTCAGGTGGCAGGACCCTCACACGTAAGCACAGACGCAGGTAAGGCGACAGGGTATGTCCTGTTGCAAGAAAGCCTGCGAGCCGGACAACGTGAAGAACAACTGCATGAAGCTCAACGCGCCATCGGACGCCAGGTGGCACAAGATGCGGCAGCGAATCTAAAGCGTATTGAAGCGGAGGAAATAGCATCGTCGCAGGCGCGTGAAGAAGAATTGCGTACTCTGGAAATATTGTCGCGTGCTCCCAGTACCTCGAACCTTCGTGATCCTGCGCTGGCGCGCACCCGTGGTCTGCGGGTTGCCGTGGCAGAGTATCTCGATAAGGGCGGCCAACCCGGTACCCAGTCTTTTGCACGGTAGCAACGAGGTCGGCACGCGACTTGGCGGCTGAAGCTTCGTTTCTGATGCCTGAAGCAACCGGAGACCCGATTGGACGGCATTCCGTTCGCGCTGAAGTTCCGGTTTGTAAGTTATTTTTGATAAAAGAGGCCGATATGCATTTGTCCCCAGGCACTAGCACAATGCGTCATATTCCTACCGTTTCGTCTCCGGATATAGCCGCCTTGCAAGGCGGCAGTTCCTTAGACGACGAAATAGCGCAAATCCGGCACTTGGCACCAGAGCAGCGACACAATGCATTTGGGTGCCTTCTCGACGATACGCCCGAGTTTGATCTGCAACGCCGTGTCGCGCATCTAGGGACCCTTGCAGGGCAAATCCGTTGGTTGGATGAACAGGATCGACTGGGCAGGTTCGACGACGTCATCGGCGAAATTGATCAGGCACCTCGCGAGGAGCAAAGCGCCACAGAGTTCATGAAACTCGTAAGGCCACTAGTAGAGCAAATTCCGCACCTGTCAGAAGATCGCCGGCAGGATGGCCTGGAGCGCATTCTCGACAAAATTTCCAAGCTTCCCGATGAGGAACAGCGTGGCGCGCAGCTCCGGGCGCTGGCAGATCAAATCGCGGGTTTGCCGGAAATACGGTTGGGTGCATTGAGGCGCATTGATGAAGAGGTTCGACGGCTTGGTCAGGAACAGCAGCTTGCCAAGGATGCACTGCTCGACGAACTGACAGACCAGATCAGTTCGTTACCGTTCGAACGGAGGGACCACAAGAGCCAGGTGTTGGCAAGGAAAGGGGCCAGGAAGTTGAGCCCGCTAAAGCGCCGCCCCTTTCAAAGAACAACCAGCGAGGAACAATACGCTCAGCCTAGCAAGGCTTTGCGGGCGCTAAAAGATCTCGCGGAATTTAGCCTTGAGGAGCCCGCTGCCGCTGCCGCCGAAGTGATGAAACGACATGGCGACGGTGCACATATTGGCTTATGGATTGCCAGGTTTATGCATCAATCTCCTTGCTTAGGCAGAGCACCGCTCAAAGCGTATCTCGAACTAGTCAATGCGCTACGCGGCGCCGGTCACCTGACGCCTGAGCAAGTGCAGTCGCTGTTGTTGCCTGAAATCAAAGAAGAACGCCACCTGCCGATCAGCGCGGTCATAGCGTCGCATTGGCAATCGTCGGTAGCCGGGTTCTTCGTGATAACGCTTGCGAACGCCGCGCCGGAAAGCGTTGTGAAAGTTGTTGAATTCTTGAGCCTGAAGCAATCGGGGATTGATTTCTATAAGCAGATCAAACGCGCCATTCAAAATCTGCCCGCCGATAAACGGGATACACCGGCGCTGCGCCTGTTGGCCGAAAGGAATCTGATCCCGCCGGGCCGGGAGCTGAGCAAGATGGTAAAAAATTTGCAGGGTGCCGCACCCACGGCTGCAAGCGCTTCTATACGCACAATTGACCAGATTGTGACGAGTATTGATAACGTGATACCTGAGGTGCTTAGGCAAGAAGCCAAAAAGCAAAAACAGGATGCAGAGCTGGAGAGGGCGTGCGCCACGTATCAGGCAAATTGGCAGGTGGCTCAACGCCGGCGGGAAGCCCAAAAATCTTCGCCCGCGGCAGCAGTTGTCGCGGGATGCTTAAGCCTCTTGCATGCTCAGGGAGACGTTCGTGTTCAGAGGCAACTGCGCATTGAACAGCAGGAACAGGTCCGGGCGGCCCAACGCCGCTTGGAAGAGGAGCAAGATCAGCAGAAGCGGTGTCGGGCGCTGGCGAGCGAGTTCACTGTCCTGATGCGCGCGGGTCAGCTTATAGAGCCCGCCCGCTCAAGCACAGCCGCCGGCAAGGGGGTAGAGCCCGTCCTGACACAAAGTCAGCGAGCCGAACAGCGTGAACGTGAAATTCAACGCGCCATCGGACGCCGGGTAGCACAGAATGCGGCCGCTGCGGCAGCAAATCGGCATTATCTTGAAACGCGCGAAATGCTGTCGCGTGCTCCCAGTACTTCGACCCTGCCTGTGCTCGGCGATCTTGCGCGGGCGCGGACTCATGGTCAGCGGGTTGCCGTGGCAGAGTATCTCGATGAGAGCGGCCAGCCCCGTACCCAGGCTAGGTAAGACGGGGGAGGAAATTGCCGCAGCATTGCGCCGGGGAGAAGCTGTCAGCCACAGGAAGTCCAGCCAGGCGCCCGAATAAACTGTACCTGCACGAAGAGAGCATGCCATGTTTAACATTGTCCCGTCGCTACAAAGCATGTCCGCGCAATCCCTCTATGCGCGAGTTGAGGATACGATAGCGCTTGCCGAACTCAATGCCCCCAGGAACCAGGTCCGTCCGAATACCCGGAATGACTCCAGGCTGCCGATTCCCGCTGAAGGCGTGATGCCATCGAGCCTGTTCAACTCCTCCCGCAAGCTTGCGCTTCTGAACCGGCTTCCGGCCGCTATCAGGCAGGAACTCGAGAAGGTCGGGGATTGGGAGGGATTTCTTTTCCATCCATCTGCCAGACAACTGGCTGAGAAAGGGCAGTGTGCAGTAGCTTGCTACCTAAGTATGGAGCGAGCGCTGACAGAAATCGGGAAGGTGAACCCGCGTGAAGAACGGGAAGTTTTTGCGCCAAGCATAATCTGCGGTGTCGACAGCCGCGGCGGTATCTATCTGCGTCCCATAAATTCGCATTGCGGAATTGTCCGGCTGGAGGCGGGCCAACCACCGGCGCCAGGTCCCCATGTGTCGGAGTACCCAACGCAGGAGCCAATCAGGCTGCTACCCAGCCGCTCAAATAACCTGATCACGCAGGCTCCTCTTACTCTGCGCGGGCAGAGTGAGTTGCTCACGAATCCGGGCCGGGACAGGCTGTGGGTAAAAAATCCGGATGGTACGTTTGAGCCTGTCGTTATAAGGGGCAGAGACGGAAAAAATAGCAATCGATACTGCCCAAGTGCGTCAGGGATTTCCGGGAACGGTCGTTTCGTGGTAATGACTTTCGTCGACGACATACTGGTGCATGACCGTGATTTAAATGAAACCAAGTACCTTGACGGGTTAAATCGCGCTGATTTCAATTTTGCTCCGACCGGACTTGTTCAGCGCGGTCCTGCCGTCAGCGTGAAAGTGTCGGTCTCAAATGACGGGACAGCGTACATTGGCGGTCAGACCAGGGGACACATTGTCCCAATCGACGATCGGAAAGACACCGTTTACGTCAGCTACGGTGACGGCCGGGCCGATATGAGAGGCCTTCGCCAACCATTCGGCGTTACCCCGGATGGGGGCTACCTGGTGCGTCCGATCCCTGGTGAAATGGTGAGCAACTTTTGTTTGCGAAATCTTGGCGGCAATCACCAGGAAATCAATGTGAGGCGGATCGTTCCCAGCGGGAGCCCTGATAGCGATTATCTGACCTGCATCGCGTTTTCACCTTTGAACACTATAGTCGCAGCAGGATACGCGGATGGCGCAGTGGGGATATTCGACCTGACCAACACGGTGGGCGATAACGCAAAGCTTTTAATTCATACTGTGCGGCCGGATGGATCCGATTATGCGTGGCCCGTAATCAGCTTCTCGAACAGCTTTGATGAAATACGTGTTGCTTATGTCAACAGCAACGGCGGCGTGTTGCTCACCACGCTGAAGCTGGGCACGGCGACAGCGCAGTTGCCCATCCAGGAAACAAGCCGCGTGGCAATCCAAAGTCCAGAAGATCAAACCACAGACACACTGCAGACAGTTGCCAATGCGACGGAGAGTGAAGCGGATCAGCCTGCAGTTGAGCGTGGCCAGGCTCAGGCCGGCGCGGTGGGGGATCCGATGCCGTTGCAGCCATTTCCCTTGCCTGTAGCATACGGTTTGCCTGGTTCCGCCTTGCAGGCGCTACAACATTTGGCGCAGGCGAGCAGTCGCGACTCCGCTGCAGTAGCGACTGAATTGATGAGACGCTGGGACAGTGGGCATATCGGTGTATGGCTTGCCGGGCTGATGAATCCCTATCCGCGCGCCGCTGCGGCACCGCTCAAAGCGTATCTCGAACTGGTCAATGCGCTGCATGCCAGCGGTCACTTGACGTCTGAGCAAACGCAGTCGCTGTTGTTGCCTGAAAGTAAGAGAGAACGCCACTTGCCGATCAGCGCGGCAGTGGCGTCGCACTGGCAATCGGGGGTAGCGCGGCCCTTCGTGAGCACGCTTGCGAACAGCATGCCGGAGAACGGTGAGGAGCAAGTCACATCCCGCTTGAGTCTGGCGCAATCGGATCAGCATCACCCGCAGCTGAAGATGCGACATTCAGCGAATTTCTATAAGCAGATCAAGCGCGGCATGGAAAATCTGTCTGCCGGTCAACAGGATACGCCGGCGCTACGTCTATTGGCTGAGCATGGGTTGATCCCGCCGCAGCGGGAACTGGGCAGGATGGTAAAAAAACTGCCGGCTGCCGCGCCCACGGCTGCAAGCCCTATACCCACGCCGAGCGAAATTCTGACGCATATCAATGACGTGATGCCTGCGGTGCTGAGGCAAGTGGCCCAAAAACAAAAACAGGATGCAGAGTTGGAGAAGGCGCGCGTCACTTATCAAGCAAATCGGCAGGCGGCTGAACATGCGCAGAAGGCCAGTAAATCGTCGCCCGTGGCCGCAATGGTTGCGGGATTATCCATCCAGTTGCATGCGCAGGGAGCCGTCTTGCGTGCTCAGAAGCAACAACACATTGCACAGTGGGAGCAAGCCCAGGCAACCCGACGCCACCTGGAGGACGGGCAATATCAGCAGAAGCGGGATCGGGCGTTGCCGGGCGGGTTGGCTACCCTGATGCGCGCGGATCTGGTAGCCGTGCCCGCTCGCGCAAGCGCAGGCAAGGAAACAGAATATGCGCTGTCAAAAGCGCGCCAGCGAGCCGGGCAACATGAAGAACAGCAGCGTGACGCCCAACGCGCCATCGGAAGCCAGGTGGAACAAGATGCGGCCGATGCGGCAACGAATCTACAGCGTATTGAAGCGGAAGAAATAGCATCGTCGCAGGCACGTGAAGAAGAATTGCGTACGCTGGAAATATTGTCGCGTGCTCCCAGTACTTCGAACCTTCGTGATCCTGCGCCGGCGCGAGCACGCGGTCAGCGGGTTGCCGAATATATCGATGAGAGCGGTCGACCCCGTACCCAGGCTTGGTAAGACGGGGGAGGATTGCCGACTCCATCGCGCCGGGAGCAGCCGCCAGGCACAGGAAGTCCAAGCTTTTGTACGTGTTTTTGATAAAAGAGACCGATATGCACTTATCCCCAAGCACCAGCGCAATGCGTGATATTCCTGCCACCTCGTCTCTGGATGCCGTCGCTTCCGTGCGGCATCAGGGAAGTGAATTATTTAATGTCAAGACATCCGGAAATCGAAGTTGTGAACTTTTATTGTTTCCGGAAAACGGTATTGAGATCACACAACTACCAGCCGATGCTACGCAATACGAACGGCAGTTTTACGATATGCACCCTGAAGAACAATTGGCAATTCGAAAGTGGACGGCGGCCGGCGAGGAGGCGGAGAAATTCAGTGATTATGAGTTGCCCTTACATAGGCAGGGCATAGACGAGATGAATTACGATCTGAATCAAGCGCTTGCCGCTGGAAGTTGCCTCGATGCGGAGCAACAGGACATGTGCGAGAAGCTCTCGTCTGCACTGCGGCAACTCCCGCCGCTACATGGCGAGTATCTGAGAGTTGCTGAATATACCAGGCAAGACGCCATGCCTTGGGGAAGTGCTATTCATGTTGGCGACACGGTGACAAATTTTCCTTGTTTTATGAGTGCCTCGGCTGACGCAACATATGCGGCACAAACAGCAAATGGAAACTTCATCAAAGACTGTGATGTCCTTGCGACCTATAAAATCGAAAGCACGACGACAACGACAGCCATTCCACTTTGGCGTGGGACCGCATCCCTTGCGGATGAGTTGGAGTTTTTATTTCCGAGAGAGTCCTGTTTTATTGTGAAAGGAATTTCTACGGCACAACGAACGATAGAAATAGAAGGCCGCCCAACGGCAAGAGTTGGCATTCTCCTGGAGCAGGTTCCCGTTGATACGAGAGCAAAGAACCTGTATACCGGCACTCCGGTGGATATAAATACGCAGACAGAGCAGCGCCCGCTTCAAAGAACAACCCGTGAGGTAACCCGGCAGGGCCAAGGTCACACACCCAATACGCAGATAGTCGGCATTGACAATACTTCCCAAACCATCGCCGTATCGTTACAACAAGGTCAACAGCAATTGGGCATAGGCGCACTTTGGGAGAACGTAGTCAATCGAGAGCTTCACTTCAATGACCAGAGCGGAGAAAAACGCATCACCGTTTCACCGCCAAAGGCTCCTGTCGGCCCCGGAAAATAAAAAGGGGGAAAAGAAGTAAACCATTGAATAGGAGAACATGATGGGCGTGGGATTCTTGACTTTAGGTGCGGCGCGCAATGCATGGGACGACGCCCGCAACACCTCTGCGAGCGACGAGCCGCAGGCTCGCCTGGCGGATGAATGCGGCGTCATCCGCTGCGGGCAGCACGGTTACATTCAGCTTGACGATCAGTATTACCCGGTGCGCTATGACCAGGACGCGCAGACTTGGCGCGTCTATAAGGAGCACAACCCGGCCGGCGCTGCTGTCCCCGTCCGCTACGATGCCAGCCTCGGCAAATGGCAGATTCACGACGACGTCGGCTTGCGGGGCGGCAGTCCGCCCGAGTCGTGTGGGGAGCCGTCGCTGGACGATCTTCCCGAAGAAATAATACAAACGATCGCAAGCCATTTACCGGACGCAGACATCGGACGCTTAAGCCAGGTAAACCATCGCTTGCAAGAAACGTTTGCTCAGGAAGCTAAGGCAAGCCGGCTCCTCATACAGGCGCAGCGTGCTACGCAACTGACAGAGTTTCAAGCGTTGCTGAGCGCCCCGCGAGAGGACATGGCGGTTGTCCAGGACTTGAAAATGTCGCTACAGGACCGTCCGCTGATGGCGCTAAGCAGTCGGATTCCCGTGTTGCCGGACCGCGACTGGCCCAGCGCAATCCACCTTATCAATTGCGTCGCGATGCAGTTGCCGGAAGCCGCGCAGGAGAGGGTATCGGCTGCCATCCAGCGGATGCTGGACGTCCAGGGGTCTCTTGCATTTGCCAGGGTATTGGATACTGTCGCGAGATTCGCGCTGGACGCGTGTGCAGAACGGGTGCGGCCAGCCGCTCCGGTACGGCAAATACCCCGTTTGCCGGAAGGAATCGAACAGAGAATAGCGCAACTGTCGATGCAAGAAACAAGCCGCGCGGGGATGCCGGGACAACCATCTCAAACCACAAATACAAGGCAGGAAGTTGCCGCTGCGACGGAAGATCGGCCTGCGGTCGAGCGTGAGTCAGCCCGCGCCAGCGCCGTGGAGGAACTGACGCAGTTGCAGCGGCAAGCATTTCCCCGGCCGAGCGCATACGGTTCGCCTGATTCTGCCTTGCAAGCTGTGAAACATTTGGCACAGGCGGCCACGCACGACCCCGCTGCAGTAGCGGCCGAATTGATGCGGCAATGGGGCAGTGGGCATATTGGCCTATGGACTGCCGACCTGGCGAATAAAGCGCCTGGCAGCGCTGCAGCGCCGCTCAAGCTGTATCTCGAACTGGTCAATGCGCTGCACGACGGCGGTGCCTTGACGTCTGAGCAAGCGCGGTCGCTGTTGTTGCCTGAAATTGACAGGGAACGGCACTTGCCGATCAGCACGGTAGTGGCGTCGCATTGGTCATCAATGCCGCTGGCGGCGGAGGCCTTCGTGACCGCACTTGTGAACGCCACGCCGGAGAGTGCTGCCGAGCAAGTCATATCCCGATTGTGCCTGGTGCAATCGAACCGGCATCACCCGCAATATTCGGCGGATTTCTATAAGCAGCTCAAACGCGGCATTAAAGATCTGCCTGCCGATCAACGGGATACCCCGGCGCTGTGTCTATTGGCTGAGCATGGGCTGATTCCGCCGGGGCGGGAACTGGGCAAGATGGTAAGAAAACTGCCGACTGCTGCGCCCACGACGGCAAGTTCCATGCGTACGATGAACGAAATTGTGACGAATATCGATGAGGGCGGCCAACCCCGTACCCAGCCTTGGTAAGACCGGGACGGGCGTCTTTGGATGCCGTCACTTGCATCACGGATGTCAACTATTGAACAGGAGGACATGATGGGAATAGGAAGTTCAACTTTACATGGCGGGTCGTCAAGAGCGTGGTGGGACGCATGGTCTCAGTCCACTCCCGGCAGCGAGCAGCAGTGCGCGCTAGACGAGTTCGAGGGCATGGAACCCGGGCAGGAAGAACCGGTCCCGCCGGTCACTGTAGCGGAGGTGCACGAATTCCTGGAAGAGCGGGCCGCCCAGCGACGCGGGCCCCACCCCGACGCGTTACCGGCGCGCTGGACAGCCACGGCGATCGAGCTGTGGGGAACTCTCACCCAGACTGTCGAGCATGTTCGGCAAGCGCAGGCCCTAACCGGCGACAACGCGGTACGGGCGCTGCCGGCCGGTCCAGGCGCGAATCCACTCGCTCCGACCGGGCCCTGGTCGAACGGCATGGCCGCGCTCCCGGCCAACGGCGCAGCCAGCAGTTCCGGCCACGGAAACTGGCATATTCACGACGACGCCGGCTTAAGGGACGGTAGTCCGACTGAGCCGCCATCGCTGGACGATCATCCCTCCGAGTCGATCAGCATGATCGCAGAACATTTGCCGGACGAGGACAGCGTACGCTTAAGACAAGCAAACCGCCGCTTGGATGCAGCGTTCACCCTGGAAGATCAAACAAGCCAGTTCGTCAGACAAGCGCAACGCACCGGAGAGCACATCGAGCTTACAGCCGACCGATTGACGATATTCAATCTGATCCGTGACGTTGTGACTGCGGTCGAGCTTCCATTGACGTGCCGCGTCGCGCCGCTCGCCGAGCTGATACGGCAAATCGAGTATCGGAATGCAGGCGGCGAACAGTGGGCACTCAACCTGATCCTTGACGCCGTGAATGGGGCCACGTTTCCAATCGAGTGCAGTGCCCCGCTGCTCGCCGAACTGATGCGGCAACTCGCCTATCTGGAATTGATTGAGGGCATTCAACCTGATCCATGACGCCGTGACTGCCGCCACGTTTCCGCTGGAGCACCGCGCCGCTCGCCAAGCTTGCCTGGCGGCACCTGCCGAGCTTGCCAGGCAAAACCGGGGCACCGTGCTCGAAACGCTGGCGCCGGCCAACATTCATCTGCGGGAGCATGCCCGTCGGAGGCGCTCAGGCGATCCGTCGCGCATATCGATGAGGGCGTCTTCGGATGCCGTCACTTGCATCACGGATGTCAACTATTGAACAGGAGAACACGATGGGAATAGGAAATTCAACTTTACATGGCGGGTCGTCAAGAGCGTGGTGGTACGCATGGCCTCAGTCCACTTCCGCAATCGAGCAGCAGCGCGCGCGTCTGGTAGATGACTTCGAGGGAGTGGAATCTGAGCCGGAAGAACCGGTCGCGCAGGTGCACGCATTCGAGGAACAACAGGCCGCCAGGAGGCACAGGCTCCATCCCGACACGTTGCCGACGCGATGGCAAGCCACGGCATTCCAGTTCTGGGCGAATCTCAGCCAGACTGCCCGGCATGTCCAGCAAGCGCCAGCCCTAAGCCAGCAGATTCGCTCCGTCCAGGCCAGCAGCGCGGATTACGCAGGTGGCGGGCTCGGTCTGACCGGTCCCTGGCCGAACGGCACGGCCACGGTTCCGGCCAACGGCGCAGCCAACCTGCCGTCGTTGAACGATCTTCCCCCCGAGTTGATCAGCATGATCGCGGAACACTTGCCGGGCGAGGACATCGGACGCTTAAGACAGGCAAACCGCCGCTTGCACGCAGCGGTCACTCAGGAAGATCAGGCCGGCCGGCTCGTCAGACAAGCGCAGCGCGCCACGTGGCTGACGGAGTTTCAAGCGTTGCTTGGCGAGCCTGATGAAGGCATAGCGTTTATCCGGGGCTTGAGAATGTCTCTGCAGGGCCGTCCGCTGGTAGCGCTGAGCAACCGGATTCGGGTGTTGCCGGACAGCGACCGGCTCGCCGCCTTCAAGCTCATCCGTGACGCCGTGACTGCCGCCACGTTTCCGCTGGAGCGCCGCGCCGCACCGCTCGCCGAACTCGCACGGCAAATCGAGTATTTGAATGCAGGCGACCGATTGACTGCATTCAACCTGATCCGTGACGCCGTTACTGCCGCCAGGTTTCCGCTGGAGCGCCGCGCCGCGCCGCTCGCTGAGCTCGCACGGCAAATCGAGTATCTGAATGCAGGCGACCGCCTGACGGCATTCAACCTGATCCATGACGCCGTGACTGCCGCCACGTTTCCGATGGAGCGCCGCGCCGTACCGCTCGCCGAGCTCGCACGGCAAATCAGGGATTTGAATGCAGGCGACCGATTGACGGCGTTTAACCTGATCCATGACGCCGTGACTTCCGCCACGTTTCCGACGGAGCACCGTGCCGCACCGCTCGCCAGGCTCGCCTGGCGCATTCCGGATCTGTCGGCGCCTGACCGACACAGCGCATACGACCGCATCCTGTCGGCAGTCGCCGGGCTTGCCAGGCAAAACCGTGGCACTGTGCTCGAAACGCTGGCCACGGCCATCATTCAACTGCCGCAGCATGCCCGTCGGAGCGCGCTCGACGCCGCCCTGGCGGCGATCTCCGAGCTTGATCTGCTGGACCGTGGCGCGCCGCTCGACGCGGTTGCACTTTCGCTTTCCTTTCTGCTGACGTCTGACCCGTCGGAGGCGCTCAGGCGCTTCGTCGCGCAAATCGCGTGGTTGCCGGACGACAGGCGGGCGCAGATGCTCGGTGCGATTCGGTGATGACGCCGGCAACCTGCCGCTGCAGGAACGTTCAGCATACGTCTGCGGCGGCGCAGTACCCTGCTTCCCCGGCGGATGAGCCCGGACAGGAATATCTTGTCTCTCCCGTTCCGGTGGGCGAGGTGAGGGGAGGTGCGCTGGCCGGTGCGCGATCGATTCAGGATATCCCGCCCGAAGTGCTAGGGATCATCGCCAGCCGGCTGGAAGATAAGGACTTCGTCCACCTGCGGCAAGCGAGTCGCCACCTTGGCAATGCGCTGGCGCAAGAAAATCAAATGCGGGCAGCGTCGCATGTCAAGCAATTGCAGGCGTTGCGCGAGCGCATAACGGGCATCCGGGGATTGAACGAAAACCTGCGGGACCGCCCGCTCGAGACGCTGATCAGCCGGATTTGCGACATTCCGGAACTCGATCGGCAGGCGGCGTTCGACCTTGGCTACGCCGCCATCGCTGCGCTCCCGCGACGATACGGTGCGGGGCCGCTAGCGGAACAGGCGCTCGCCGTCCGCTTCCTGCCGGGCGAACAACGGCGGCCTGCGTTCGAACGGGTCCTGACGGCGATCCGCGCATTTGATCCGGCATTGCGTCGCACGCCGCTGCGATGCCTTGCCATTCCAATCAGTCATTTGCCGGAGAGCGCACGCCACAGAGCACTCGGCCAATTCCTCGCGGCGAGCGCCGAGCTTGATGCGTCAGATCGTCCTGCAGTGCTCACAGCACTCGTCTATTCGGTCAGCTATTTGCCGGAGACGGCACGCAAAAACGCGTTCCAGCAAATCCAAGCGGCGATCGACCGGCTCGATACACCGGACGATCGGGTACTGCTCACGAATCTTGCGCATCGGCTCTACGTTATGCCCGAGGCCGGACGTCGGCAACTGTTCGACCTGACCCTGGCGATGCTCGCGCAGCCGGACGTGCCAGACCGCGACGTATTGCTCGGAACGCTTGCGCCGCATCTGTTCCGTCTGGCGGAGGTGGAACGGGAAAGCGCGCTGGGTCAATTTTTGACGATGCTCGCCACGCTTGCCGCGCCATACCGTTGCGCGCCGCTCAGAGCGCTTTCCTTTCATTTCTGGCAATTGCCGCAGACGGCAACGCACAACGCATGCAAGCTGTTACTGGCGCCGCTTGCCGTGCTTGCCGCGCCGGACCGCACGCTGCTGCTCAGTGCGCTGGCAGCTTGCCTGTTCCGCCTGCCGGAGAGTGTGTGGCGGAGCATGCTCAGCCAGCTGCTACCGCCGATCGTCCGGCTCGATCCGGCGCAGCGCGATGCGCTGCTCATAGCGCTGACATCCGGAATCCTTGATCTGTCGCAGATTGGGCCGCGGCACGCGTTTGACCATATCCTGACGGCGCTGCGCCCGCTCGACTCGCCGCAACGGAGCTTGCTGCTCACCGCGCTTGCACCTCTGATCTCCCGTCTGCCCGAGGCTGAACGGCGCGCGGTCTGCGACGACATGTTGACGGGGATCCGCGTGATTCTTGCCGCGCCGGACCGCGCTGCGCCGCTAGCGGCACTAGCGGACCAGATCTTTCAGTTGCCGGAGAATCAGCGGCCGGGCGTAACCAGTCAGGTTCATCTGGAGATCGCCAGGCTGGCCGCGTTAGAAAATAGTTGACGGCTGAGGAAGTGCAGTCGCTGTTGTTGGCTGAAAAGGAAGAAACCACTACCGGTCAGCGCGGCAGCGGCGTCGCATTGGCAGGCAAGGGCTAGCGCAGCCCTTCGTGATCACGTTTGCGGACACCGCACTGGACAGCGCGTGCGGCAATCTATCTGACTATTTATATAGGGAGGCACGGTGGGAATAGGAAATCCAACCTTAAATGGCGGGTCGTCAGGAGCGTGGTGGGACGTATGGTCTCAGTACACTTCTGGAAGCGGGCGGCAGCGCGCGGGTCTGGTAGACGACTTCGATGGAATGGAGCCTGAGCCGGAAGAACCGGTTCCGCCGGTTACGGTAGCGGAGGTGATGGCATTCGAGGAAGAACGGGCCGCGCAGCGGCGCGGGCCTCATCCCGACACCTTGCCGACGCCGTGGCAAGCCACGGCGTTCCAGCTCTTGGTGCATCTCACCCAGACTGTTCAGCAGGTCCGGCAAGCGCCGGCTCCAAACCGGCATATCCGCTCGGCCCCGGCCGGCACCAGCGCCAGCGCCGGGGGCCAGCCCGATCAGAACAGTCTCCAGCAGAACGACGCGGCTTCCCTCTCGCTCAACGGCACGGCAACGGTGATCCCCGCGTACCGCGCCGCCAAGGACCCCGTCGAGACCCACCCACAGCAGTACCTCGCGCAGCAACTGGACCAGCTGGAACCTTCGCTCTTGTCCGATTATTTAAGAGCGGCAGGGTATGCGGAGGCAGGAACGCGCGCCGGATGCGCGCCGGGGCCGCAGGAACTGATTGCGCTGTACGATAATCTGGCGCCCGCTCGCTTCGTTGGTGGCGATCCGGCCAGCCCCGACCGGCTCAACGCGCGCGCGTTGCAGCAACTGATGCGGTATGTGATGCGGGAACTCGGCTTTTACGGCGATCGCTACGGCCAAACGATCGCCCCGGCTTTTCAGCGTCAGGTGCTGATCAGGCTGGTTTCACAGTGGGCCAACGGCTGCATGCAAACGCCCGGCCGGATCGCGGGCTACTCCTGGTCGGCGGCCGCGCGGCAGCAACGCACAGTGACCCAAATCAAACAGGAAGTGGAAGGGCGCCTGCAAGCGTTCGGTCTGCCGCAGGACGTTGCGGTGTGGGCAGGCGCAATGCTGCTGGCCGGCGCCGAACCCGCGCTCGCGCGTGCCGACACCCCCGGCGACCTGCGTTACGGCAGCCTGGAATGGGCCGATCTGCAAATCGGCATCGAGACGGCCTCTGCGCTGGAGCTCGATCATTGGTCGATGACCTACACCGAGCTGGTTGCATTGGCCCAGACCAGCGACATGACAGCGCGGGAGCACCCTGATGCCGCTGCCGGGTTGCTGGCGCTGCAGGTCAGGACAGCGTTGGTCTTCGCCGGCGTGTCGCTCGCACCGGACGACCCGAAGGCCGGCGAGCGTGTCGAACAGGCGCTGACGGCACTGAACGACGCCCGTAGCGCGCGCTGGACAGCGGTGCAACATAAGCTCGACATGCTGGAAACGCTAGAGGCGCCGATGCCGACACGGAGCACGCTGGCCAGAAAGATATTGCGCTTTCATCACATTGATCCGGACGCTACCTATCCCACTTCCTCCTATGCGAGAAACAGGAAGAATGAAAGGTTTATCCCCGGCACGGCACTGAACCTCTATCTGGACGGAAGACGCCGGTTCGACGGATACGAAGTGCCGGAGGACCTGGACCAGGAGTTCGACCGAGCCTTTACGCAATACACGTCGCACTACCAACGGGCCCTCAAGACGCTCTTCGACGATCTGGTCCAGGCCTTGCCCGAGCAAGACCGCATCCGCTGGCAGCAAGGCCAGGCGCAGATTCTGGTGCCGGACGTGAGTCTCGATCTGAAGGGTATGGAAAGCCTGTCGCAATGGCCGCTCCGGATGCGGGAACTGACGGCGATCGTCGCCGTCAGCTACGACAATGAGATGCGCCACTATTTGGTCTCGGCAGCGCGCAACGACACCCAGCCGATTCGGCTGATCGCCGATGACCTCCCGCGCGATCTCGACGATGCCGGTCTCCGTGCTCTCGACCAAGCCTTGCTGCCTTACGCCGATGACCTGTTTACGAACGCAGGAGATATGAAGAACGTCCGGCACCGGATATGGAATTTCCGCTCCGCCGGAGAGCCAGGCCCGGCCACCTCGGTAGTGGCGCAACACTTCGTCCAACCCGTCGAAGCGTTGCGCGAACAAGCATACAAGTCCACCGAAAAGCAGCTGAGCAGAGATGCAATTAAGGGCATGCTGCTATCGCTGATCCCCTTCTACAACTGTGTGACCGAGACCAGGAAAAGCCATACATCGGTGAGGCTAGTATCGTGCGCATTCGATGTCGTAGCTCTGATTCCATTGCTCAGAGCGGGAATCAGTGTCGGCGCCGGCGTCGGCAAGCTGAGCATCAATCTGGGTGCTGCCGGGCTCAGGCAGCTGGCCGCGAACGGGGCGTCGCGCCAGACGCTGCACGCGGTGTCAGCGCAGATGGCGGCCCCGCTGGCAAGGTATGGGACGCGCGGCGGCAAGGCATTGGCGCGGGCCACGGTGCAGTGGCTCGACCCGGGGTTTGAGTTGCTTGTGAAACTGCCGGCGGCGTCCCGCCGCGCCTTCATGTCGACATTGCGCGGCTGGCCCGATATGAAGGCGCTGGCCGAACGCATCCACACGTCGCTGAAACGGCAACCGTTCCATTTCGACGCCCAGGCAGGCGTCTGGCAGATGCACAGTCGTGCGCTGACTCACCGCGATGGCCGCCAATTCGCGCAGATCGGCGGACGGGAGCTTGAAGTCATCGATATCGGAACAGCCAAACACATCCCGGTGGCGCGCCTCGACGACAGCGGCGATGATGTCCGTTTCGCGCTGGTCGATCCGCGCAGCGGCCTGCCTTACGGGCCGCAGTGGGTGCCAACATTGAGTGGCGTCGAAGAGTTGGGCGGCTACCGCGTCCGCTTCAAAGGCGCGCTGCCGCCACCGGATGCGCAAGGCATCATCCACTTCGCGCAGAGCGACTACGTTCACGACGTTCACTTCATTCATGTGGACGGTGCGTATTACGCAGTGCGCTATAACGAGGACTGGCAGACTTGGCGCATCCATAGGACAAGCAACGTGATCGGCCATTCGATCCCGGTCCGCTACGATGCAAGTCAGGGCGAATGGAAGATGCATAGCGATGGCGGCTTGCGAGGCGGTAGTCCGGTTGAGCAGGTGTCGTTCGAAGACCTCCCCGATGAAATGATCGCCAGGATCGCCGGCTATTTGCCGGACGTGGATATCGCACGCATACGACAAGCGCACCCCCGCTGGCACGATGTGCTCACGCAGGAAAATCAAAGAATTCGGCTTGTCGCAGCAGCACTGGGCGTCAGGCGGCTGACGGAGTTTCAGGCGTTGCTCGGCAGGCCCGGCGAAGGCATAGCGGTTATCCGGGGCTTGAGAGCGTCGCTGCAGGACGGTCCGCTGACGGCGCTGATCGGCCGGATTGGCGGACTGCCGGGTGGGATGACCGTACTGCCGGAAGTGGAGCGATTGGCGGCCTTTGACCTGATTCACGACGCGATCGCCGCGCTTCCTCTGCAATATCGCGAGTTGCCGCTCGCAGCACTCGCAGACCAGATCCGGCACCTGCCGGCAGACCGGCGGCAGCTTGAATATGAGCGCATCTTCAACGCAACCACAAGACTTGATCCGCCACACCGCGGGGTGCCGCTTGCCGCCCTTGCCGGTCAGATCGGGCAGTTGGGGGATATTCAGGCGCGGTCGGCTGCATTCGACGTTCTCATCCGCGCGACTTTAGTGCTGGACAGCCGCCACCGTGCCGGACCGCTCACGGCACTCACCGCGCAAGTCCGGCATTTGCCGCGACCCCGGCGGCTCAGCGCATTTGACCGTATCTTCGACGAGATTGGCACACTTCCGATGGAACCCGGTGCAGCACCGTATGCGGCACTCGCAGGGCAAATCGACGCTTTGGACGAAATCGACCGGCCGTCCGCATTCGACCGTGTCCTGGAGCAGACCGGCGCGCTTCCTGTGGAACACCTTGATGCACCGCTTGCGGCGCTGACAGACCAAATTTTCAACCTGCCGATGGAGCGGCAACTGGCAGCATTCGACGGCATCGTTCGCGTGGCTGCCACGCTTGATGCGGAGCGGCATGCCGGCCAACTCACGCAGCTTGCAGGGCTCATTGACGAGTTGCCGGAAGAGTTGCTGCCGGCTGTATTCCGCGGCCTCATGCGTGCGGCTGCCACGCTCGATGCGGAGCGGCATGCCGGACAACTCGAACAACTTGCAGGGCGCATTGACCGACTGCCGGAAGAGCGGCAGCCGAGTGCATTCGACCAGGTTTTCCGTGCGACGATCGGGCTTCCCGCGGAACACCGTGCCGCACCGCTTGCGGTACTGACGGCGCAAATCCACGATTTACCGGAAAACCAGCGACTGGCTGAGTTCAATCGCATCCGCCGCGAGATTGTCGTGCTTCCCCTGTGCTACCGTGCCGCGCCGCTCACAGCACTCGTAGGGCATTTCGAATTACTGCCGGTCCGCCGATTGGATTTGTTTGTCAGCCTCACCCGCTCATCGGTTATGGCTGTCCCGCAAAACCGCGCCGAGCTGCTGCGGATGTTGGCAACGCGCATCCGTTGCATCGAGCCGCCGGCAGATCGTGGACGCGCATGGCGCAGCGTTTTCAGCCAGGCTGAGACGCTTCCCGTGCAAGCTCGTGCCACAGCACACGCGGCACTTGCGAGGCATATCGAATCGATACCCTCAATGACAGATCGCCTGGACGCGTTTAACGGTCTTTTTAACGCGATCATGAGGCTTCCTCCGCAACACCGCGCCGCATCTCTGAATGTACTGGCAGGCAATATCCCGTCGTTGCCGCCACTAGAGCGACGAGATGCATTCGACAGGATTCAGACCAGTCTCGCCGCCGATCCTGCCGGGTAAGTTGCGGGTCTGTACGGCGGCTGACAAGGCGGCTGAAGTTTCGCGCCGGATGCATGAGGTAAACAGAGACCTGACTGGATTGCAGGACCGCATCCTGTTCGCGGCGACGTTCTGATTTATACGTATTTTTGACAAGAGAGGCCAATATGTATTTACCCCCAAGCACTAGCGCAATGCGTCATATTCCTTCCACTGCGTCTCCGGACACAGTCGCTTTGCAAGGCGGCAGTCCCGTCAGCCACGATATACAGGGAATCCGGCATTTGCCTGAGTTCAAACGCCTCATCGACGCAGCCGACGTGCTCGCTCCGGAACAGCGTCATGCGCAGCTCATTGGACTCGCCTACCACATCGAATATCTGCGGGAAAATCAGCGGGCGATGGCATTCGAGCTTCTTGCCGGCGCGCCCGGCGCGCTGGATGAGGCGCGGTTCACGGCACTAGTCGAACAAATCCAGCATCTGAAAACAGACGACCGGTTGGTTAAATTCAATGTTCTGTTCGAGATGAGCAGGAAGCTTCCCGCGGGACACCCGGTCGCACTCGCGCAGCAAATCCGGCACCTGACGCCAGACCAGCGCTGGGATGCTTTCGACCGCCTCCTCGGCGCTGCGGCCGGGCTTGATCCGCAACGCCGGGGCGCGCATCTTGAGACGCTTGCAGGACAAATCCGCTGGCTGCATGAAAAGGAACGCCTGGACAGATTCGACGGCATTTTGCGCGAAATCGGTCTGCTTCCTGCTGAGGAACAGCGTGCCGCGCAGTGCGTGACGCTCGCAACGCACATCGCGCACCTGCCAGAAAAGCAGTTGAAGAGATTTGGCAGCATTCTCGGCAAAATTACCGGGCTTGCCGATGAGGCGCAGCGTGTCGTGCAGCTCAAGGCGCTGACACGGCAAATCGGGAGTTTGCCGAAGTGGCTGCGGTCGGACGTATTCATGCGCATTCTCGCTGGGATTGAACAGCTCGGCAGGGACCGGCAGCTTGCCGGGGAATCATGCGTCGCGCTGCTCAACGAACTGGCAAACCAGGTCTGCTGGCTATCCTCGGCAGGGGCGCACAGTGACCAGTTGATTGCGGAGTTGCAAATTAGTCGGGCGGTCAAGAACTTGAACCTGCGGAGCGGCCCGTGAACCGCAGTGACGTTCCAGTCGGGAGCAGTGCTCAGTTCGAGGCAGGGAGGGCATTGCGCATGGAACCGGTCTACGGCGGCGCTTCGTGTTCCCGGCCCGGCGCTTATCGCTTAAAGCGATGCGGCTCACGGGTGGATTTTTTTTACGACGTTGGCAATTTACCAGGAGAGCGCGATGGGAGTAGGATTTTCAACCTTGGGTGGTTTGTGGCCACGAGCATGGCGGGCCGAACAGTCGTACGCTTCTCGACGCACTTCAGAGAGCGAGCAGCAGCGCGCTCCTCTATACACTTCAGGGAGTGAACAGCAGCGCGCCCGCCTGGAGCCGGACATCGTACGTTTATTAAGTCAGGTAAACCGCGGCTTGCACGAAGAGCGCACGCAGAAGCATCTAGCAGACGGGATTGTCGCAGAAGCAGAATTCGTCACGGAGTTGAAGGAGTTTCAAGCGTTGCTAGGCGAACCCAGGCAGGGCAGAGGGATTACCCAGGTTATCCGGGAAATGTTGCCGGGCGAACCGAAGGCGGGCGTTATCCGGGAATTAACGATGCCTCTGCGGATCGCTCCGCTGATGGCTCTGATCAGGCAGATTGGCGAGTTGCCGGCCATCGACCGACCCGTTGCATTTGAGCACATCCGTCGCGTCGTGACTGACTGGGGGTTTCCGATGGCGCGCCGGGCCGAACTGTTCGCCGAACTCGCAAGGCAAATCGGGGAGGTGGATGCAGGCGACCGCTTGAGATTATTCGATCGCATCCATGACGTCGTGACCGTTGCGGCGTTTCCGATGGAGCTTCGGTCCGAACCGCTAGCCGCGCTCGCATGGCAAATCGGGCATCTGCGTGCAAAGTCCAGCTTGAGGTCATTCAACCGCATTTATGACGCCGTAAGCACTGCGGAGTTTCCGATGGCGTTCCGGGCCGCGCCGCTCGCCACGCTCGCAGGGGTAATCGGCAGTATGCGACAAGGAGATGAGGCATGGACTGATCTCGACAGGATTCTTGCTGCGACCAATATCTTGCCCACGCAATACCGTACAGAGCCGCTGATCGCAGTGGCCAACGCAATCTGCTATCTGCGAGCCGAGCAGCAGTGGGATATGCTGAATCGGGTCCTTGCGGCGACTGCCGCACTGGAGGAGCAATACCGGGTCGCGCTGCTGGTGGCAATCGGACGACAGCTCTCCGCAGAACTGACCGGTATCCAGAGGCGCGCTATGTTCAATCTGGTGTTGACGGAGACGACCGGATTGACGGACAGACAGATCCGTGTTGCACCGTTTAAGATGCTGGTACGACAAATTCCCGCTCTATCGGTATCTGACCGGCTAAGCGCATACAACAGCATCCTGTCGGCAGCCTACCAGCTTGCTCTGCAAAACCGTTGCACGCTACTCAACACGCTGACGTATGCAATCCCCTATCTGGCGGCGTCTGAACGGCGACAGGTGCTTTGGCAGCTTGTCGAGCGAATCGACCGGTTCAAAACAGATACGCCACAGCACGCTATGTTCCAGCAAGCCCTGACGACGATCAACGAGCTTCCGGGAGACGACTCCATGCTGGCCGGTGAACTGCTCGCAGGCCTGTGGGATCTGATACCAGCCATGCCGAAGCGCCACAGGAAGGCTGCACGCCAGGGTGTTTGGAGGGCTGAAACACTGCTGGAAATGGCGCCGGATGTCCGCGAACATTACAGGGATTCCGGCTGGATAAACCGGCTGGCACGAGCCTGTTGCTACAGCCTGCCAGTCGACATCGGGAACCTGCGGCCCAAAATAACTCCAGCGCTGCGGGAACACTTAAAAGACGGATTGCTCGACGAAACGCTAGAAAAAGAGCTGCGGCAATACATAAAACAAACATGGCCCAACGGAATGAAAGAGGCGCGGCAATATTGGACAGGCTCGGTGCAGTGTGACGTTGGCAAGCGCAATGTACTGCTGGAGCGGATTGACATGGGCGGCGCGACGAGATGGTATCTGGTTGGGCAAAACGGTGAACGCCTGAGTCAGTACCTCGACCGGCGCTATTCGGGCACGCTGACACCGGACAATCTGCGGCGCAATCGGTGAGCGCACAGCCGGCAGGACCGGGCCAGGCATCGCGCCGGCGCGCACGCTGCCGGCTGACGAAGCCCCGCCGGCGCAGGTCCGAACCGGCATCGACAACTTGCACAGGAGAGTTGCATGAGAGTGGGATATTCGACTTTGGGTGCGCCGTCAGGTACTTGGCTGAACGCTCATCACAGGTCTGCGGCAGCGGAGCCTTGCGCTTCTGCGGCGAATGAAGCAGGGCAGAATGACCTTGCCCTTTCCGCCATCGTGGCCGAGATCCATGAGTTGATTGAAGAGCGGCGCACACCCGACCCCGCAGCGTTCCACCAGTTAACGCATGTCGGCCAGGCTGCTGTCCGGCATGCGCCAGTCCCGGAGCGACATGTTGACGGGCCGCAATGGGTGCGGCCGCCCGACGGCTTCGAGACGCTGGGTGACTATCGCGTCCGCGTCAAAGGCCGGGTGCCGGCCCCGGATGAAAGCGGCATCATCCGCCGCAAGCGGCGCGACTACATTCAGGTCGACGGCCGGTATTACCCGGTACGTCATGACAAGGACGCGCAGACCTGGCGGGTCTATAAGGAACGCAATCCGGCCGCCGGCGCCATCCCCGTCCGCTACGACGCCAGCCACGGAAAATGGAAGATTCACGACGCCGTCGGCTCAAGGGGCTGCAGTCCGATTGAGCCGCCGTCGTTGGGCAAACTTCCCCGCGAGCTGGTCAGCATGATCGCCAACCATTTGCCGAACCAGGACATCGGCTGCTTAAGCCAGGTAAACCGCCACTTGCACGGAGCGCTCGCTAAGGAGCGTCAGGCAAGCCGACTTCTCGCACAAGCACAGCGCGCCAAGCGGTTGACGGAGTTTCAAGCGTTGCTTGGCGCGCCGCGCGCGGGCATGGAGGTTATCCGGGACTTGAGAGTGTCGCTGCAGGAGCGTCTGCTGGTGGTACTGACCGGTCGGATTCCCGCCCTGCCGATACGCGGTCGGGAAGTTGCACGCCAGCTCGTTCGAAACACTGAAACACTACTGAGAATGGCGCCGGATGTGCGCCAGCATTACACGGATTCCGGCTGGATCGACCAATTGGCAATCGTCCCGGATCCCGAGGGAACGTCCGTCACCTTCGGACGCGTGGTGTCCTGCGGAATTGTAGTTGACGCGCAGCCGCAATATTGGACAGGCACGGTGCAGTTCGGCCAGGCCGGCAATCGCAATGTACTGCTGGAGCCGGTTGACGCGGGCGGCACGACGCGATGGTATCTGGCCGGGCAAAACGGTGAACGCCTGAGTCAGTACCTTGACCGGCGCTATGGAGGCAGGCTGACGCCGGACTCTGCGCCGCCGACTTGACCGGCGCGCAGCTAGCAGGACCCTCGCGCCAGCGCGGAGGCGGCCAGCTGACGAAGCCCTCGCCGGTTTACGCCTGGACCGGCATCGACAATTTTCACAGGAGAACAGGATGGGAATAGGCAATTCAACCTTAAATAGCCGGCCGTCAAAAGCCTGGTGGGATGCATGGCCGCAGCCCACTTCCGCAAACGAGGAGCAGCGCGCACGTCGGGCGGACGAGTTCGAGGAGGTGGAACCCGAGCAGGAAGAGCCGGTCCCACCGGTCACGGTGGCGCAGGTGCATGCGTTCGAGGAGGAACGGGAGCGCCAATGGCGCGCGCCCGACCCCGCAGCGTTGCCGATGCGGTTGCCCGCCACAGCGTTCCAGCTGTGGGCGGACATGACGCGGACTGTCCAGCATGTCCGGCAAGCGTCAACCCCAACCAGGCAAATCCGCTCGGCCCCGGACGGCACCAGCGCCGACGAGGAACGGGCGCAGCCCACCGCCCCGACTTCGCCCCCATCCGCTCCGGCCGGCAGCGAGGATAACGCAAGGGTCTTGCCGATCCAGCCCGATCCGAACAGTCTTCTGCCGAACGACGCGTCCTCGCTCTCGCTCAACGGCACGGCGGCGTTGATTCCCGCTCAAGGGGTGACCAAGCGCGCGGACAATCCCGGATTACAGAATCAGGACATCGATTTTTTTCTGGCCGTCGGCAATCAAGTGAGCCAGGCCCAACATGGACGGCCTATGTCGCCCGACGAGGAGCGGAAAATCCGTCATGCCGTGGCCGCAGTACTGGATCACGGCAAGGCGGAACGAGGACCGGACAACAAGGGGACCCGATACATCGTCACTGATGCGTTTGACAGGCCTTTGGAGCGCTATGGCCAGCGCATTGTGGATCATTTGTCCGAGCCGCCTGGCGGCAAGCTATTCAAAAGAACCGGCCAGGCATTGCAGAATCCGGTTACCGAATATTGGCTAGTCATAGGCAATCTGATCACACAAGTCCTACACGGGCGGCCGCTATCGTCCAAAGAGGAAAATATAATCCGTGTCGCGGGTTCAGTGCCGGATACCGCTTTGGATATCCTATACCCTCCAGCCATGGCAGGGAATCTTGCTGGAACAGGTTTGCAGGCAGCTGGAATGGCAATTGATGGCGATCCGATAACACCCGAGAGCATGATGGGCATGATCCAGAACCTCAATCTGCGCGGCCTGGAGCGCGGTCTGGACAAGCCGGTGGTGGTGAATCCCGGCAGGCCGCCGCTTGCGGCCGAGCGACCTCCGCTTGGTTCCTATCAGGTGGAACTGCGCGGACCCTTGCCGCAACCGGACCGCAGAGGTATGCGCACTATCGATGGAATCCGCTATGTCGAGATGGAGGGCGCACAGTATCCGATTCAGCGCACCGGGCAACGGCACCAGTGGAAAATCTACCAGCCGGAGGGCGATCCAAAGCAAACCGGCATATTGGTTCACTACAACCGTAGAATCGGCGAGTGGCAAGAGCATGTCCCGTCTCAGGATCCCGCGGAAACATCCGTGCACCAGGAGGCAGGATGGTCGCCGAAACCGGATACGCCGGCAGCGGCTCCGGAATTTCAATTCCACTACCGGGACGCTGCCTGGGTGACGGGCGCGCGCGAATTCACGCTTGGCGGCGTACCCTACGCCCACGAACAGCGTCTTGGCCGCTACTACCGGAAGGTGCGCGTGAACGCCGAGACAGCCGATGCGGGCACGCTCACACTCGAGGTATTGACGGAACCGGTTTCAATGCCGGACGGAACGACCCGCTGGCAAGTCGTCGGTAAGGATGGAAAGCAATTGCCCGAGCACATCTCGTTTTCCGAAGACAGCAAAGCAGAGGGTGTGCTGAAATTGGACCAGCCAGCGTCAGAAGTCAGCCGCTGGGCAAGCTGGTCGCCGCAACCGGATACGCCGTCAGCGGACCCTGAATTTCAGTTCCACTACCAGAACGCGGCATGGGTGAAGGGCTTGCCTGAATTCAGCCATGAGGGCATACCCTATGCCTACCTAAGGGATCCTGGCCGCTACTACCGAAAGGTGACCGTGCGGTTCGCGACGGCCGATGCGCACACGGTCGAGTTCCCGGTACTGACAGATGCAGTTGCCAGGCCGGATGGGACAAGCCGATTCCAGGTCATCGGCAAAGATGGCAAGCAATTATCCGGGTACGTCTCGCTTTTCCAGGGCCGCAAGAACGATGGTGTACTGGAGTCTGACAGGCCAGTGCCGGCAGCCGATCAGTGGACAGCCTGGTCGCCGAAACCGGATACGCCGGCGGCGGAGCCGGAATTTCAGCTGCACTACCGGAACCCTGAATGGGCGGCCAGAACGCACGAGTTCACATCCGAGGACGGCGTACCCTATGCCTACGTACCCCATTTGCGTCAGAACTACCGGAAGGTGCGCGTGCAATGCGAGACAGCCGATGCAGGCACGATCAAACTCGATGTACTGACGCAACCGGTTGCGATGCCGGACGGGACACTCCGCTGGCAAGTCGTCGGCCGCGACGGCAACAACTTGCCCGAGCACGTCTTGTTTTCCGCCGGGCGTAAAGACGAGGGGGTGCTGGAGTTGGACCAGCCGGAAGAGGCAGCCGATCCGGATGCGTTCCGCTATGTGCCGCCCCATGACTTCCAGGAACGACAAACGATTCTGAAGGACTATGCGGTCAGGCCTGAGCAGCCGTTGTCCGAACCGGACAGCGCTGGGATTCGCTCCTCAGATGGAGCAGATTACATCCAGATGGACGGAGAGTATTACCTGGTCGACCGTGCGCCGCACGATCCGACCTTGCGCATCTATAAACCTGATTGGCCGCAGGGGTGGCGCGTCCCCGTGCGTCAAAACGCGCAGGGGGAATGGGAAAGCTTTTCCCTCAAATTGCAAGGCGGCAGTCCCGTCGATGACGATATGGCAGAACTCTGGCATTTTCCGGAACACCAGCGCTTGCCTGAATTCAAACGTGTCGTCGACGCGGCTGGTGCGCTTGCTCCGGAACAGCGTGACGTGCGTCTCATTGCACTCACCCGCCAAATCAAGCACCTGCCGCAAAACCAGCGGTGCGTGGCATTTGAGCTCCTCTCCGGCGCACCCGGCATGCGCAATGAGGCGCGGCTCACAGCACTCGCCGAGCAAATCCGGCATCTGACAACAGATGAGCGGTTGATTCAATTCAACGTCCTGTTCGAGCTGACCGGGAATCTTCCTGCGGGACACCCCGCTGCACTCACCGAGCAAATCGAACACCTGACACCAGAGCAGCGATGGCATGCATTTGATCGTCTCCTCGGCGCTGCGGGCGCGCTTGATCCACAATACCGTGGCGCGCATCTCGAAACACTTGCAGGGCAACTCCGCTGGTTGCATAAAAAGGAAATCCTGGATAGATTCGCCGCCATCTTCCGAAAAATTACCTGGCTTCCCAATGAGGAACAGCGTGTCAGGCCTCTCAAGGCGCTGATACAGCAAATCGAGAATTTGCCGGGATCTGTACGGCGTCGTGTATATAGGCGCACTTACAGTGCGGCTGACAAGCTTGGTCCTGGCGGTGAATCGAGCATCGCTTTGCTCAAGGAATGGCAAGACAAGATCCTCAAACAATCGTTGATGGAGTACGAGATGCTACGGGATCAGCCGGAAGCGGAGCGGTTTCGACGTTCGAACAGCGCGCAACCGGCATCGCTTCAATTGCAGCGGGAAACATTCCGGCCGGAACAATTCGCTCTGCCCGGCACTGCCTTGCAAGCCATACAAGGTCTGGCGGTGTATGGCTCCACGAACCCCGCTGAAGCCGCCGCCGCAGTGACGGACCGGCAGCGCGACGGCGCGCATATCGGTGTATGGCTTGCCGCGCTGATGAATCCCTATCCACGCGCCGCTGCGGCACCGCTTAAAGCGTATCTCGAACTGGTCAATGCGCTGCACGCCAGCGGTCACTTGACGTCTGAGGAAACGCAGTCGCTGTTGTTGCCTGAAAGTAAGAGAGAACGCCACTTGCCGATCAGCGCGGCAGTGGCGTCGCACTGGCAATCGGGGGTGGCGCGGCCCTTCGTGAGCACGCTTGCGAACAGCATGCCGGAGAACGGTGAGGAGCAAGTCACATCCCGCTTGAGTCTGGCGCAATCGGATCAGCATCACCCGCAGATGAAGATGCGACATTCAGCGAATTTCTATAAGCAGATCAAGCGCGGCATGGAAAATCTGTCTGCCGGTCAACAGGATACGCCGGCGCTACGTCTATTGGCTGAGCATGGGTTGATCCCGCCGCAGCGGGAACTGGGCAGGATGGTAAAAAAACTGCCGGCTGCTGTGCCCACGGCTGCGAGTCCTGTGCGCACGCTAAGCGAAATTGTGACGAATATCGACAACGTGATGCCTAAGGTGCTTCAGCAAGAAGCTGAAAAACAAAAACAGGATGCAGAACTGGAGGAGGCGCGCGTCATGCATCAAAGCCATCGGCAGGCGGCGGAACGCGCGCAGGCAGCCGGTAAATCTTCGCCCGTGGCCGCGGTGGTTGCGGGGTTTTCCAGCCAATTGCATACCCAGGGAGCCGTCTTGCGTGCTCAGAAGCGGCAGCACATTGAGCATCAGGAACAAGTTCAAGTGGACCAACGCCGCTTGGCGGTGCAAGCGCGAGCGGTCCGACGCCGATTGGAAGGGCTGCAATATCAGCAGAAGCGGGATTGGGCGCTGCCGGGTGATCTCACTGCGCTAATGCACGCGGGTCAGGCGGCCGGGCCCGCCCGCCCAAGCACAGACGCAGGCAAGGAGACAGAGCATGCGCTGTCACAAGAAAGCCAGCGAGCCGGGCAACGTGAAGAACAACTGCGTGAAGCCCAACGCGCCATCGGACGCCGGGCAGCACAGGAAGCGGCTGATGCGGCTGCGGAGCGGCATTATTTTGATACGCGGAAAATTCTGTCGCATGCTCCCGGTACTTCGACTTTGCCTGTGCCCAGTGATTCCGCGCCGACCCAGACCCATGGTCAGCGGGTCGCCGTGGCAGAGTATCTCGATGAGAGCGGCCAGCCTCGTACCCAGGTTCGGTAATACGGGAGGCCGTCTTCGGATGTCGTCACTTGAATAGGAAAACATGATGGGAATAGGAAATTCAACCTTAAATGGCAGGCCGTCAAAAGCCTGGTGGGATGCATGGCCGCAGCCCACTTCCGCAAACGAGGAGCAGCGCGCGCGTCGGGCAGACGAGTTCGAGGGAGTGGAACCCGAGCCGGAAGAACCCGTTCCGCCGGTCACGGTAGCGCAGGTGCATGCATTCGAGGAACAACAGGCCGCCAGGAGGCGCGTGCTCCATCCCGACACCTTGCCGACGCCGTGGCCAGCCACGGCGTTCCTGCTGTGGGCGAATCTCACCCAGGAAGTTGAGCGTGTCCGGCAAGTGGCAGCCCCAAACCGGCATATCCGTTCGGCCCCGGAGAGTAGCAACAACAACGCAGAACCGGCGCAGCCCGCCGCTCCAGCCTCGCACCAATCCGTCCCGGCCGGAGGCGGCAACAGCGCCGCAGTCTCGCCGCTGCGGGCCGAGCCGGACCGTCTGCAGTCGAACCATACATTCCCGGTCCAGGCCGCCGCTACGGCAACAGCGATCCCCAAGCACCCCGCCGCCGATGGCTTCGCCGAGAAATTCTCGCACCAATACCTCGCACAGCGGTTGGACCAACTGGATCACGCGTTCCTGGCGGACTATTTGAAACAGGCCGGTTATGCGGGGCTGGGGGACTACGCCGGTTGCGCGCCCGCTCCGCAGGTGCTGGCCGCACTGTACCGGCATCTTGGGGGCGACCCGGCCGCGGTTGAGCGGTTGGACGCGCAGTCGCTTGAGCGGTTGATGCGGCATGTGATGCGCGAACTCGGCTTTTACGGCGCGCGCGACGGACAGGCGATCGCGCCGGACTTTCAGCGCCAGGTGCTGACCAAACTGGTCTCCCGGTGGGCCAACGGCTGCCTGCAAACGCCGGCCCGGATCGCGGGCTACTCCTGGACGACGGCCGCGCGCCAGCAGCGCACGCTGACGCAAATCAGGGAAGAGGTGGCAAGCCGCCTGCAAGCGTTCGGCTTGCCGCAGGACGTCGCAACATGGGCCGGCGCAATGCTGCTGGCGGGCGCCGAGCCCGCGCTTGCGCGTGCCGACACCCCAGGCGAGCTGCGTTACGGCAGCCTGGAATGGGCCGACCTGCAAACCGGCATAGATACGGCCACCGCGCTGGAGCAGGACCAGGAGTCGATGACCTACGCTGAACTGGTCGCGTTGGCCCGGGCCAGCGACATCGCGACGCGCCAGCACCCGGACGCCGCCGCCGCATTGCTGGCGCCGCAGGTCCGGACAGCGCTGGTGTTCGCCGGCGTGTCGCTCGAACCGGACGACCCACAGGCCGGCGAACACATCGAACAGGCGCTGACGGCGCTGGGTGATGCGCGTACTGTGCGCTGGGAAGCGGCGCAACTTCGGCTCGAAGCGCTGGACGCGCTGCAGGCTCCGCTACCGATGCGGCGCCAGATGGCCCTGCAGAATCTGGCCGGTCGCAACATCGATCCTCAGCAACGTTTTCCGGTACCGGTCGGGGCGAGGCACCCTGTAGGCGGGCAACCGGTTACCGAAGACGAGGCGCTGACTCTGTATCTGGACGGAAAAGGCTGGCTGGTCGACCGCGGATTGCCGGACGTGGACAAGGAGTTCGACCAGGCCTTCATGCAATACACGTCGAACTACCAACGGGCCGTCAATACCCTCTTCGACGCTGTGGTCCTGGCCCTGCCCGAGCCAGACCGCAGCTTCTGGCAGCAAGGTCAGGCGCAACTTCTGGTGCCGGACGTGGCCCTCGATCTGAAGGGCATGTCCAGCCTGTCGCAATGGCCTCTGCGGATGCGCGAGCTGACCGCAATCGTCGCCGTCAGCCACAACGGCAAAGCGCGCCACTATCTGGTCTCGGCTGCGGGCGGCGACAGCCCGCCGATTCGGCTGATCGCCGCCGATCTCCCGCGCGCGCTCGACAACGTCGATCCCGCGGCGCTCGACCAAGCCTTGCTGCCTTACGCCGATGACCTGTTTACGAACGCGGGAGATATGCAGAAAGCCCGACGCCGGGTGTGGAGTTTCCGCTCCGATGGAGAACCCGGCCCGGCCACCTCGGTGCTCGCGCAGCGCTTCATCCAACCGGTCGAAGCGCTGCGTGAACAGGCGTACACAGCCACTGCAAACCAGCAGATCGGGCAGGCAATCCGGCAGACGCTGCTGTCGCTGATTCCCCTCTACGACTGCGTGACCGAAGCCAGGGCCGGCAATGCGGGAGGGACGGCGCTGGCGTGCGGACTCGATGTCGTATGCCTGATTCCGGTGATCGGCACGGGCATCAAGCTCGGCGTCGGCGCTGCCAAGCTGAGTATCCGGCTGGGCAGCGCCGCGCTGCTGCAACTGGCCAGGAGCGGGCTGTCGCGCCAGACGCTGCACATGGTGGCAGCGCAGGCGGCCCCGCTGGCAAGGTATGGGGCGAGCGGCGGCAAGGGGCTCGCGCGGGCCACGGCGCAGTGGCTCGACCCGGGGTTCGAGTTGATGGGAAAAATGCCGGCAGCGGCTCGCCACGCGTTCATGTCGACCTTGCGCCGCTGGCCCGATCTGAAGCCGCTGGCCGCACGCATCCAGGCGTCTCTGAAGCGCCAGCCGTATCGCTTCGATGCGCAGGCCGGCGTCTGGCAGATGCGCAATCGCGCCGTCATCCACGACGGCGGCCGCCGGTTCGCGCACATCGAGGGACGCGAGTTCGAACTGATCGATCTGGGAGATACCCGGCATGTTCCGGTACTGCGTGTCGAAGGCGGCGACGACGCCCGCTTCGCGCTGGTCGACCCGCGCAGCGGCCTGGCTTATGGGCCGCAATGGGTGCCGACAGGTGCCGGCTTCGAGACGCTGGGCGATTATCGCGTCCGCCTGAAAGGCAAGCTGCCGGCAGCGGATGAACGAGGAATCGTCCAATTCAGGCAGCGTGACTACATTCAGGTCGACGGCCTGTATTATCCGGTGCGCCATGATGTCCAATGGCAAACCTGGCGCATCCACAAGGAAGACAATCCGAACGGCTATCCGATACCCGTCCGCTACGACGCCCGCCGCGCCGAATGGCAGATTCACGACGAGGTCGGCTTGCGGGGAGGCAGTCCGCCCGAGCCGCCATCGCTGGCCGATCTTCCCGTCGAGACGATTAGCGAGATCGCGCACCGTTTATCGGACGCGGACATCGACCGCTTAAGCCTGGTAAGCCGGCGCTTGCGCGACGCGCTCGCCCAGGAACGCACCGTACGCCGACTGATTTTACAAGCACAGCAGCTCAGGTCGCTGGAGGAGTTTCAAGCGTTGCTGCGCGCGTCTGCGGAGAGCCCGCAGGTGATCCGGGGCTTGAGAATGTCTCTGCAGGAGCGTCCGCTTGCAGTGCTGAGCAGCCGGATTCGCGTGTTGCCGGATATCGACCGCCTCGCCGCATTCAATCTCATCCATGAGGTCGTGACTGCCGCGACATTTCCGCTGCAGCACCGTGCGGTACCGCTCGCCGCGCTCGCCAGTCAAATCGTGCATCTGCATGAAGGCGAGCGATTGGCGGCATTCAACCGCATTCATGACGACCTGACCAGCGCGGCGTTTCCGCTACCGCGCCGCGCCGCGCCGCTGGCCGTACTCGCAGCGCAAATCAGCGATCTGCCGGAGGAGGTCCAATTGAATGCGCTCGGCAGGGTCCTCGATGCGACCGCAGCACTTCCTGAGCAGTACCGTAGCGGACCGCTTACGCCAGCGGCGGACGCAATCGGTTTCGTGCCGACAGCCGGACAGTGGCACATGCTCAACCGCGTGCATGTGGCGCTTGCCCCGCTGGCGGAAGAGCATCGGGTTGCGCCGCTGACGGCAATCGCCGAACAACTCTCCGCAGAGTTCACCGAACTGAGCGATGCCCAGAGACGGAATATGTTCGACCGGGTGTTGATTGATACAGGCAGACTGACAGATGCCCGGTTCCGTGTCGCGCCGCTCCACCAGCTTGCGCAGCGCATTCCCGATCTGGCAAGACCTGACCGACACAGCGCATTCGACCGCGTCCTGGTGGTGCTCGCCGGACTTGCCGTGCTAGATCGTAGCGCTACGCTTGCCACGCTGGCGCAGGAAATCCGTACTCTGGCGGCGCCCGCCCGGCGAACCGCATTGGACGAAATCTTGGGGGCGATCGACCGGCTTGCCATGCACGACCGTAGCACTGTGCTCGCCACGCTGCCGGGTGAAATCCACTTTCTGCCGGTACACGCCCGCAACCGCGCGTTCGACGCAACTCTGGCGGCGATCGGCCGGCTTGCTGTAGAGGATCGTAACGCGCCGCTCCTCGCCGCGGCACATCATCTCTCCAGCCTGCCGGAGCCGGTACGGCCGGCCGCGTTCGGCCGCATCCTGGCGGCGGTCGTGGGGCTTGCCGTGCATGACCGTAGCAGCGCGCTCGGAGCGCTTGCGCGCGATATCGCCTTTCTACCGGAGACGGCCCGGCGGCGCGCATTCGATGCCACCCTGTCGGCAATCGTGGCGCTTGCCGAGCAAGACCGCGGGCTCTTGCTCGAAGCGCTTACGCGCAACATTCGCCGTCTGCCGGAGACTGCACGGCGGAGCGCGTTCGACCGCATCGTGGCGGCGCTCGCCGGGCTTGCTGTACAGGACCGCGGCGGGCTGCTCGAAAGACTGGTAAATCAGCTCCCCCGTCTGCCGGCGGCTGAACGGCCGGGTGCGTTTGAGCGGATCTGCTGGCAGATCGCGGATATTGCCGAGAATCACCGCCGCTTGCTGCTGCATACGCTCCTGCGCGAAATCTGGGGCTTGCCGACAGCCGACCGGTTACCGGCGTTCCGGCAGTTCCTCCCGCAAATCCAGCTGTTGCCGGACAACCGGCGAGCGCAGATGCTCGGCCAGCTCGTCACGGCACGCGCCGACCTTGCCGGGACCTACGGCGACCTGCTGCTCGAACTGTTCATCAGGGCCATCGATACGCTGCCGCATGATGACCGTTACCTCGCGTTTACCCGGGCCTTGGCGGCGATCGGCGGGCTCGGGGCGGACCAGCGCATGCTGGCCGGCGACCTGCTCGGGCATCTGCAGCGCCAGATTCCCGCCTTGCCGCAAAACCAGCAGGCAATTGCGCGCCGGGGCGTTCAGGTTGCCTATATGGCGCCCGATGTCCGCCAGCATTACGCGGATACCGGCTGGATCGACCAATTGGCAATCGCCCCCGACCCTGAGGAAACGCCCGTCGTCTTCAGACGCGTGTTGCCGGACGGAGCTGTAGAGTCGCGCGAATATTGGACCGGCTCGGTGCAGTTCGGCGAGGCCGGCAACCGCAATGTACTGCTGGAGCCGGTCGACGCGGGTGGCACGAGGCGCTGGTATCTGGTCGGTCGAAACGGCGAACGCCTGAGTCAGTCCCTTGACCGGCGCTATGGGGGCAGGCTGACGCCGGATTCTACGCCGCCCGCGAACGCGGCTGGCTGACAAAGCCTGCCGGTTTACACATGAACCGGCAGCGACAACTTGCACAGGAGAACTGATGGGAATAGGAGATTCAACCTTAAATGGCAGGCCGTCAAAAGCATGGTGGGACGCGTGGCCTCAGACCACGTCCGAAAGCGGGCAGCGCGCACGTCCTGTAGACGACTTCGAGGGGATGGAACCTGAGCCGGAGGAGCCCGTTCCGCCCGTCACGGTAGCGCAGATGCACGAATTCCTGGAAGAGCGGGCCCCGCGCGAGCCCGATCCCGCCGGGTTGCCGACGCGCTGGCAGGCCACGGCGTTGCAGCTGTGGGCGAATATTACCCAGCAGGTTGAGCGTGTCCGGCAAGCGCCGGCCCCCCTGCATATCCGCTGCGTCCCGGAGGACAACGACAATAACGCGGAACGGGCGCAGCCCACAGCTCCGGCGTCGCACCAATCCGCCCCGGCCAGCGGCGCGGCGAACGCAGGGGGCCAGCACGTCGCGAGCGAGTTGGCCAAGCTGGAACATACGCTCCTGGCCGGCACGGCGTCCCCTTTTTCGGAGAATGTCGCTCAAACTACCCGGCATGTCAGGCAAGCGCCAGCCCCACACCGGTATATTCGTCACGCCCGACAGCGGTATACCAGCCGCCAAGCCGAATCTTGGCAGATCAGCCGCCACGCCGAACATTGGCAGGCCAGCCGTCAAGCCGCGGTCGGCACCAGCGACAACGCGGAACGCGCCCGGCCCACCGCTCCGAGCGCAAACCAAACCGTTGCGGCCGGCAGCGCGGATAATGCAGGGGTGTTGCCGATCCGGCCCGCGCAGCACGCCGCCGTCGGCGGAATGATCCGGCGTCAGGTGGACCAGCTGGATCCGTCGTTGTTGCCGGACTATTTGACAACGCAGGGCTATGCGGAGGTGGGGCAGCAGTCAGGTTGCGCACAGGATGCGGCAGTGCTGATGGCACTGCACCAGCATCTGGCGCCGGCCCGCGAATTCGTCGGCGATCCGGCTTCGCTTGATCGGCTGAACCCGGATGCGCGCGCAAACCTGATGCGGTATGTAGCACGGGAACGTGGCTTTTACGGCGCGCGCGCCGGCGAGCAGAGCGCGCCTGAATTCCAGCGCCAGTTGCTGATCAGGCTGGTTTCCCCGTGGGCGATGGGCTGTGCGCCGGCCAGCGGCACGAGTACGGCCGCTCCGGGGTTTGCTGCGGTGACGGGACAGGAAACGACGGCCTGGATCAAAGCGCGGGAATTCAGCCGTCTGCAAGCCTCCGGTTTGAGCACCGACGCCGCGGAGTGGGTGGCGGGCCTGCTCTGGGCCGATGTCGAACCCACGGTGGTACGCGCCGATACCCCGGGTGCTCTGCGTTACGGCAGACTGGAATGGGCGGACCTGCAAACCGGCATCGACCTGGCCGGCGCGGCGGGACTGGATCACTGGTCGATTGGCTACAGCGAGCTGGTCGCGTTGGCCCATGCCGGCGATATGACGGCGCGACTACATCCGGATGCCGCCGCCGGGTTGCTGGCGCTTCAGGTCAGGACGGCGCTGGTCTTCGCCGGCATGGCGCTCAAGCAGAAAGTCCCGCATGACCGTGAGGACATCGAACGGGCGATGATGTACCTGAACGAGTTGCGTAGCGCGCGCTGGGAGCTGTTGCAACAAAGGCAGCAGGCGCTCGAGACGCTGCATGCGCCGCTGCCGATGCGCAGCCTGATTGGCGCACGGATCTTGCGGGAGCATGGCATCGATCCTGAGCAGCACATTACGGTTCGGCGCAGCGGGCTCGAAGTAGGGGGGAAGTATTACGCGCATCCGACCCGGACGAGACTGAGTCAGTATTTGGGGGGAGACCGCTCGGGCGCGTTAGTCGTCGACGGGGGCCGGGACGCGCGCATCCTGCCGGACTTGGACCCGCTGTTCGACCAGGCCTTCACCCAATATAAGGTGAAGGCTCAGCAGGCTATCGAGTTGCTCTACGGCGAAGCGATCGCAGCTCTGCACGAAGAAGACCGCACTTTCTGGCAAAGAGGCAAGGCGCAAATCCTGGTGGCGGAAGTCCGGGCCGGGCGCTATCTGCCGGTGAAGCCATCTTCGCCGCGGGACATTTTGGCTGAGCGTCCTTTTTTAGAGAATTCTTCTCCCCAGACTAAGCCGTTCACGGCCATCGTCGCGCTCACGCATGACGGACAAACACGCCACTATCTCGCTGCCATGGCAAGCGCGGAAGGACGGCTGATCCGACTCCTCGCCCGCGATCTCCCGCATGACGCTGCGCATAGCCCGGGCAACGCCAGCATTCTCGACGACACCTTGTTCCCTTACATCGACGATCTGGTTACGCAGGGAGACGCCGCAAGAGCGGCCGAGCAGCGGCGCTGGAGGCTCGTTCCCGGCGGCGCATCAGACTGGGCCGTCTCGGTGTTGGCGGAATACTTCGTCGAGGCCATCGAAAAGCTGCGGGATCAGGCCTATCAGCCCACCCAGAAACAGCAGTTCGAACAGGCCGTCCGGGACGGGATGCTGTCCCTGATCCCCTTGTATAACTGCGTGACCGAGGTGCAGGCGGGTACCGTGGGAAGCGCAGTGCCGTCGTGCGCGTTCGATGCCGTGGGTCTGGTTCCGGTGGTCGGCACGGCGGTGAAGGTCGGCGTCGGCGCCGGCAAGCTGACCTTGCAGGTCGGCACCTCAGTGCTCAAACAGCTGGCGCAAACCTCGGTCAAGGGGCGACTTTCCCAACAGGCGCTGCGCACGGCCGTCGCGGAAATAGCGCGCGCGGTGCCACTGGTAACGTCGTTTGCGCGCAGCAGCGGCAAGGTCCTGGCGTGGGAGACGGTACAACTGTTCGATCCGGGAATCCAGCTTTTTCATAGCGCCGGCAAGGGGCTCCGCAGCGTTGGCAAGGGCCTCCGGGCACTCCTTTCGACTTTGCGCCAGGAGCCCGGGTTGCAAGTGCTGGCCGATCGCATCGGTGCGGCGCTGAAACAGCAACCGTTCCACTTCGACGCGCAAGCCGGCGTCTGGCAGATTCCCGCTGACGCTGTCACCCGGCAGGGCGGTCGCCGGGTCGCGCACGTCGGCGGGCGCGAGGTGGAAGTGATCGATCTGGGCGACGTCCCACGGGTTCCGGTGGTCCGGGTCGCCGATCGCGCCGATGCCCGCTTCGTCCTGGTCGAACCGCTCCAGGGCCGGCCGTATGGGCCGCAATGGGTGCCGACAGCCGACGGCTTCGCGGCGCTGGGCGACTATCGGGTCCGCCTCGAAGGCCCGCTGCCGGACCCGGATGCACGCGGCATCGTCCGCGTCGGGCAGCGCGACTACATCCAGGTGGACGCCGAGTATTACCCGGTGCGCCATGACGAGGCGTCGCAGAGCTGGCGCATCCATCGGGAAAACGACGGTGCGCCGATCCCGGTCCGCTACGCTGCCGGCAGCGGGCAATGGGAAGTGCAGGGCGACGACGGCGCAAGCGGCGCTGTTGCTGCGCGGCGGCCCTCGCTGGGCGATCTTCCCAACGAAATGCAAAGCGGGATCGCCAGCCATTTGCCGGACGCGGACACCGGACGGATGAGCCAGGTGAGCCACCACTGGGACGAATTGCTCACGCAGGAACGCCAGGCCGGCCAACTCGCCGAAGAAGCACGCAGCGTCGGGCGGCTGGCGCAGATGCAAAAGTTGCTTGGCGGCGAGGGCATGGTGGGTATCCAGGACTTGAGAATGTCTCTGCGCGACCGTCCGCTGCTGGCACTGACGCAGCGGATTGGCGCACTGCCGGACCTCGAACGGCCGGCGGCATTTCATTTTCTCTTTGACGCCATCAGCGCGCTTCCTTCGCAACAGCGCGGGATGCCGCTCGCGGCGCTCGCCAACCGGCTCGGGGATCTCGTGGCAGTTTATCGGCAGACCAGGCATCGGCGCATCTTCGACGATACTTTAAGGCTGGATGCGCGGCACCGTGCGGGGCCGCTTGCCGCGCTTGCCGGCCAGGTCGGGCAGTTGGATATGCAGGCGCGGTCGGATACATTTGACGATCTCATCCGCGAGACGTTACTGCTGGATGCGCGACACCGTGCGGTACCGCTTGCGGCGCTTGCCATGGCAATCCCGCATCTTCCGGAGCGCGTACGGCCGGATAGATTCGATCTTGTCTTCGCCGAGGTCGGCACGCTTCCGATGGGACAAGGTGCCGGGCCGCTTGCCGTACTCGCCGAGCAAATCGGGTTGTTCGACGAAATCGGTAGGCAGTCTGCATTCAAGCGCATTCTGGAACGGATTGACGCGCTTCCCACGGAGCGCAGAGCAGAACCGCTGGTGTCGGTCTCAGGGCAAATCGAAGCGTTGAACGAAATCGGTCGGCAGTCTGCATTCAACCACATGCTGGAACGGATTGACGCGCTTCCCACGCAGCACAGAGCGGAACCGCTGACGTCGCTCTCAGGGCAGATCGAAGCGTTGAACGAAATCGATCGGCAGTCTGCATTCAACCGTATGCTGGAACGAATTGAAGGGCTGCCCGCAGAATATCGTGCGGTACCGCTCGGGGCGCTGACAAGCCAGGTTCCGACGCTACCCGGGGACGGGTGGCTGGCGCCATTCGACGGCATCCTGCGCGCGGCGGTCCGGCTCGATGCCGGCGTGCATGGCGAGCCACTCACGCGGGTTGCGGAGCTCGTTGAACGGCTGCCGCCCGAGCGCAGACTAGCGGCAGTCCACGGCCTCCTGGACGCGGTCGAGACGCTTGATCCGGAGCGGCGTGCCGGGCAATACACGCAACTTGCGTGGCGCATTATCGAATTGCCGGAACATCAGCGGCTGGAGGGATACGACGCCGTGTTCGGCGCGACGCTCCGGCTTCCCGCGGAACGCCGCGCCGTACCGCTGGCGGAACTGACGGACCACATTTTCTGGATGCCGGACCAGCGCCAACCGGATGAATTCAACCGTATCCTGGGTCAGGTCGACGCGCTCCCTGCTGAACAGCGCGACCTGCTGCTGAAGGCCCTGATAAAACAAGTCCGCAGCCTACCCCGCGAGCGCCGGCCGGATGTATTCGAGGGCCTGCTTAGCGCGGCTGTTGCGCTTGATGGAGGCGAGCCACTCATGCGGCTTGCAAGAATCATCAGACAGTTCCCTAGAAACCGCCAAACGGCAGCATTCGACCGGCTCATCGACGCGACTGCTGTGCTTGATGCCGGCGTGCGTGGCAAGCAACTGATGCGACTTGCAAGGCTCGGTCAACGCTTGCCGGAAGACCGGCTGGCGGCATTCCGCAGCCTCATGCGCGCGGTTGATGAACTTGATGTGGAACGGCGTGGTGAGCAATACGTACAACTTGCGCGGCTCCTCGATCAACTGCCGGAACACCAGCGGATGGCTTTATTCGACGCTGTTTTCACAGCGGCGGTCGCGCTTCCCGAGGAACACCGTATCGCACCGCTTGAGGCGCTGATCGCCCAGGTCCACGTGCTGCCGGGAAGCCGGCGACTGGATGCCATCAGGCGCGTCGCCCCCGAGATGAGTGCGCTTTCCCAGCCGACCTGGGACGCGGCGCTGTCGACACTTGTATGGCAATTCGAATTCCTGCCGGAACGGCGACTGGATATGTTTGCGGCTCTGACCCGCGCATCGGCCTTGACTACGCCGGAAAACCGCGCAGGGCTGCTCTGGCGGCTGACGAACCGCATCGGCTCCGTCGAGCCGGCGGCAGATCGGGGACGCGCATGGCGCAGCGTTCTACGCGAAACCGAGACGCTTGCCCCGGAAGCGCGCGCCCTGGCATACAGGACGCTGGCAAACCGCATCGACGCGATACCATCTGACCAGGATCGGCTGGACGCATTTAACGACCTCCTTGCCGAGATCAGGAGACTTCCTCTAGAACAGCGTGACGTACCTCTGATTGCAGCCGCCGACAATATCCAACTGTTGCCGGGAGTCGAGCAACCGGCTGCATTTGACAGGATTCAGGACATTCGCGCCGCCGCTCCGGCCGAGTAAGTTGCGGGTCGGTCTGTGCGGCGTCCGGCAAGGCGGCTGAAGCTGCGCGCCGGATGCCGTCATTTTTCTGCCGCATCACGAACGTCCAATATTCAATAGGAGAACACGATGGGTGCAGGACCCTCGACTTTAGGAACGTGGCGCAACGCATGGCGCGACGCCCGCAACACTGATGCGAACGAGGAGCAGCGCGCTCGCCCGCCGGATGAACCCTGGCGTGCTTTTGCGCCTGTCACGGTAGCAGAGGTGCAGGCATTCGAGCAAGAACAGGCCGCCCAGCGACGCGGGCCCCACCCCGACGCGTTGCCGATGCCGTGGCAAGCCACGGCGTTGCAGCTCTGGGCGCATCTCACCCAGACTGCCCGGCAGGTCCGGCAAGCGCCAGCCCCAACCCGGCATGTTCGCTCCGCCCCGGAGGACAGCGCCAACGCGGCAGGGGCGCAGCCCGCCGCTCCGGGCGCGCACCATTTCGCCCCGGCCAGCGGCGCGGCTAACGCAGGGGGCCAGCACCTCGCGAGCGAGTTGGACAAGCTGGAACATACGCTCCTGGCCGGCACGGCGTTCCACTTCCCGGAGGATGTCGCTGAGGCTACCCGGCAAGTCCGGCAAACGCCAACCCCACACCGGCATATCCGTCACGCCCGACACCGGTATATCAGCCGCCACACCGAATCTTGGCAGATCAGCCGCCACACCGAATCTTGGCAGATCAGCCGCCACGGCGAACATTGGCAGATCAGCCGCCACGGCGAACATTGGCAGGCCAGCCGTCAAGCCGCGGTCGGCACCAGTGACAACGCGGAACCGGCGCAGCCCGCCGCTCCGAGCGTGAACCAATCAGCCTCGGCCAGCAGCGCGGATAACGCAGGGGGCTTACCGGTCCGGCCCGCGCAGCACGCGGCCGATGGCGGAATGATCCGGAGTCAGCTGGACCAGCTGGATCCGTCGTTGTTGCCGGACTATTTGACAACGCAGGGCTATGCGGAGGTGGGGCAGCAGTCAGGGTGCGCGCAGGATACGGCAGTGCTGATGGCACTGCACAAGCATCTGGCCCCGGCCCGCGGATTCGTCGGCGACCCGGCCTCGCTTGATCGGCTGGACTCGGATGCGTGCGCGAACCTGATGCGGCATGTGGCGCGGGAACGCGGGTTTTACGGCGCGCGCGACGGCGAGCAGAGCGCGCCTGAATTCCAGCGCCAGTTGCTGATCAGGCTGGTTTACCCGTGGGTGATGGACTGTGCGCCGGCAAGTGGCACGAGTACGGCCGCTCCAGGGTTGCAGAAGGCACATGAAACGATGGCCCGGATCAAAGAGGGGGGAATCGGCCGTCTGCAAGCCTCCGGTTTGACAGCCGATGCCGCGGAGTGGGTAGCGGGCCTGCTCTGGGCCGATGTCGAACCCACGGTGGCACGCGCCGACACCCCCGGCGATTTGCATTACGGCAGTCTGGAATGGGCCGATCTGCAAACCGGCATCGACCTGGCCGGTGCAGTGGGACTGGATCACTGGTCGATGACCTACACCGAACTGGTCTCGTTGGCCCAGACCAGCGACATGGCAGTGCGGCAGCACCCGGATGCCGCTGCCGAGTTGCTGGCGCCCCAGGTCCGGGCGGCGCTGACCTTCGCCGACATAGCGATAGAACCGGACGATCCGGATAGCGGCAAGCGCATCGAACAGGCGCTGACCTTGCTGAACGAAGCGCGTAGCGCGCGCTGGGAGGCGGCGCAGCACAAGCTCGAAGCGTTGGAAATGCTGCAGGCGCCGATGCCGATGCGGAGCGAAATTGGTGCACAGATCTTGCGCGAGCATGGCATTGACCCTGTGCAGAAAATTGTCGTCCAGCGCAAGAGATTTGGAGTACGGGGCGAGCATGTCGAGCATCCCGACCAGACGATGCTGAGCCGGTATATGGGAGGAGACCGCTCGTACTCGTTGGGCGGCAACGGAGAAGAGCGCGTCCTGCCGGACCTGGACCCGCTGTTCAACAAAACTTTTACGCAATATAAGTCGAGCCATCAACGTGCCTTCACGGTCCTCTTCGACTACGCTGTCCAGGCCCTGCCGAAGCAGGATCGCACTTTCTGGCAAAGAGGCGATGCGCAAATCCTGGTGCCGGAAGTCCGGGACCAGCGTTCCCTTGAGCAGGGTTCATTGGCTACGCGTCCTGTTTTAGCGGATTCGCTTCCTCGGGCGAAACCGTTCACGGCCATCGTCGCGATCACGCATGACGGGCAAACACGCCACTATCTCGCTGCCATTGCAAGCGCAGAAGGACGGCTGATCCGATTGATTGCCGGCGCTCTCCCGCGCGACGCCGGCGCTAGCCCGGGCAACGCCAAAATCCTCGACGACGCCTTGTTCCCTTACATCGATGACCTTGTTACGCAGGGAAGCGCCGTAAAAGCGGCCGAGCAGCGGCGCTGGAAGCTCGTTCCCGGCGGCGCACCGGGCCGCGCCATCCCGGTATTGGCGGAATATTTCGTCGAGGCCACCGAGAAGCTGCGTGATCAGGCCTATCAGCCCACGAAAAAACAGCGTTTCGAACAGGCCGTCCGGGATGGGCTGATGTCGATGATCCCGCTCTACGACTGCGCGAGCGAGGTCCAGGACGGTACTGCAGGAGGGGTGATATTCTCGTGCGGGCTCGATATCGGGAACCTTGCTCCAGGGGTCGGCCCGGCGTTTAAGACGGGCGTGGGCATCGGTAAGCTGGTCGTTCGCTTCAATATTTCAGCGCTCAGGCAACTGGCTAACGCCGCAGCCACAGGGTCTTTTCGTCGAGCACTGAGCAAGGTTGCTGGCAACCAGGCAAAGTTGGTGGGTAGCGGCGGCAAGGCGCTGGCATGGGAGGCGGTCCAGGCATTCGATCCGGGATTCCAGCTTTTTCACCTCGCCGGCAAGGGGCTCCGTAGCGTTGGTAAAGGCCTCCGCAGCAGCGGCAAGGGTCTCCAGGCACTCCTTTCGACTTTGCGCCAGGAGCCTGCGCTGCAAACGCTGGCCGATCGCGTCACTGGGTTGCTGACGCGCAGCCCGTTTCATTTCGACGCGCGGGCCGGCGTCTGGCAGATGCACGCTGACGCTGTTACTCGGCGGGAGAGCCGCCGGGTCGCACAAGTCGGCGAGCGAGAGATGGAAGTGATCGATCTGGGAGACGTCCCGCGGGTGCCGGTGGTCCGGGTCGCAGAGCGCGCCGATGCTCGCTTCGTCCTGGTCGAGCCGCTCCAGGGCCGGCCGTATGGGCCGCAATGGGTGCCGACCGCGGACGGCTTTGCGGCGCTGGGCGACTATCGGGTTCGCCTCGCAGACCCGGTGCCGGATCCGGATGCAGGTGGCATCGTCCACGTCGGGCAGCGCGACTACATTCAGGTGGACGCCGAGTATTACCCGGTGCGCCATGACGCGGACCGGCAGAGCTGGCGTATCTATAGGGAAAACGAACCGGATGGCGCGCCGATCCCGGTACGCTACGATGCCAGCAGCGGGCGCTGGACAGTGCAGGGCGACGACGGCGCAAGCGGCGCTGTTGCGGCGCGGCGGCCGTCGCTGGGCGATCTTCCCAACGAAATGCAAAGCGGGATCGCCAGCCATTTTTCGGATGGCGGCACCGGAAGCATGAGCCAGGTGAACCGCCACTGGGACGAATTGCTCACGCAGGAACGCCGGGCCAGCCAACTCGCCGAAGAAGCACGCAGCGTCGGAAGCCTGGCGCAGATGCGAGGGTTGCTCGGCGCTGAGGGCATGGCGGGTATCCAGGACTTGAGAATGTCTTTGCGCGACCGTCCGCTGGTGGCACTGACGCAGCGGATTGGCGCACTGCCGGAGCTCGAACGGCTGGCGGCATTTCACTATCTCTACGAGGCCATCAACGCGCTTCCTTTGCGAGACCGTGGGATGCCGCTCGCGGTACTCGCCAACCGGCTCGGGGATCTGGCGGCAGCGTATCGGCAGACTGAGTATCGGCGTATCTTCGACGAGACGTTAAGGCTGGAGCCGCGGCACCGTGCCGGGCCGCTTGCCGTTCTTGCCGGCCAGGTCGGGCAACTTGAGAAGGTTCATCCGGTACGGTGGAATGCGTTTAACGAGCTAATCCGCGAGACTTTAGTGCTGGATGCGCGACACCGTGCGGCACCGCTTGCGGCACTTGCTACGGCAATCCCGCATCTTCCGGAATCCGCACGGCTGAATAGATTCGACCTGGTCTTCGACGAGGTTGGCCCGCTTCCGATGGGACAACGTGCAGGGCCGCTGGCGTCGCTATCAGGGCAGGTCGGATCGTTGCACAGAATCGATCGACAGCCGGCATTCGAGCGCATCCTGGAACAGATTGGCGTGCTTCCGGCGCGACATGCGGCCGGACCGCTTACGTCGCTATCAGCGCAAATCGAAGCGTTGCCAAGAATCGATCGGCAGTCTGCATTCGAGCGCATCCTGGAGCAGATTGGCGTGCTTCCCGCGCAATACGGCGCGGGGCCGTTGGCGTTGCTATCAGGGCAAATCGGATCGTTACTCGACGGGCAGCGCGCATTCAACCGTATTCTGGAACGGATCGACGCGCTGCCCGCAGAATATCGTGCCGTACCGCTTGCGGCGCTGACAGACCAGGTTCCGATGCTACCCGCGGACGGCTGGCTGCAGCCATTCGACGGCATCATTCGCGCGGCGCTCTGGCTTGATGCCGGCGGGCATGGCGCGCCACTCGCGCGCGTTATGGAACTGATTGTTGAGTTGCCGCCTGAGCGCAGACTGGCTGCAGTCCGCAGTCTCCTGCATGCGGTCGAGACGCTCGATCCGGAGCGGCGTGGCGAGCAATACACGCAACTTGCGCGGCGCATTTTCCAATTGCCGGCACCCCAGCGCCTGGATGGATTCGACGCTGTGTTCAGCGCGACGATCCGGCTTCCCGCGGAACGCCGCGCCATACCGCTGGCGGAACTGACAGCTAACTTTTCCTGGATGCCGAAAATTCGGCAACCGGATGAATTTAACCGCATCCTGGGACAGATCGACGCGCTGCCGGCGGAACACCGCGACCAGTTGCTCAAGGCACTGACAAACCAAGTCCGCGAGCTCCCCCCCGAAGATTGGCCGGAGGCATTCGAGCGACTCGTTGTCGCGGCTGCTTTGGGTGGTGCCGGCGTGCAGGGCGAGCCACTCCTGCGCCTGGCAAGAATCGTCGGACAGTTGCCGGAAGAGCGGCAAGCAGCTGCGTTCGACCGCCTCATCGACGCGACTGCGCCGCTTGATGCCGGCGTGCGCGGCGAGCAACTGATGCGTCTTGCCAGACTCGGTGAACGCTTGCCGTTTGACCGGCTGGCGGCATTCCGCAGCCTCCTGCGCGCGGTTGAGACGCTTGATGCGGAGCGCCGTGGCGAGCATTACGTACAATTTTCGTGGCTCATCGGTCAACTGCCGGAACACCAGCGGCCGGCTCTATTCGACGCTGTTTTTGCAGCGGCGCTCGCGCTTCCCACCCAATACCGTGTCGTACCGCTTGAGGCACTGACCGCCGGAATTTACCTGTTGCCGGGAAGCTGGCGACTGGATGCGATCAGGCGTGTCGGCAGCGAGATGAACGCGCTTTCCCCGCAGACCTGGAACACGGCGCTCACGGCACTTGTGCAACAATTCGAATCGCTGCCGGAGCGGCGCCTGGAAATGTTTGCGGCTCTGACCCGCGCATCGGCCTTGACCAGCCCGGAAAACCGCGCAGCGCTGCTGCGGATGCTGACAGATCAAATCCGCTTCGTCGATCCGCCGGCAGATCGGGGACGCGCATGGCGCAGCGTTCTGCGCGAGACCGAGACGCTTGCCCCGCAACCGCGTGCCATGGCACACGCGGCCCTGGCAAGCCAAATCGAAGCAATACAATGGGACCAGGATCGGATAACTGCATTTAACGATCTCCTTGCCGCGATCAGGACGCTTCCTCCGCAGCACCGCACCGTCCCTCTGATTGCAGCCGCAGACAATATCCGCTTGTTGCCGGGACCCGGGCAACAGGCCGCATTCGATCGAATTCGGGACAACCGCGCCGCTGCTCATGTCGAGTAAGTCGTGCCAGTAGGATCAAGTCGCGAGGGCGGTCAAGCGGGCGTCACTTTCGCCGTCATCTGCGCTTGTAATATAGCGCGCTCTTGCAGCAAGCCTGATTTTTCATCACTCAGTCGATCTACCTTTTCCTCGGCTTCGGCCATCCGCTCCGCCAGTAGCGTTTTTTCCTTTTCTTCCACTGCGACCCGCAAGCGCGCTGCATACAGCGCTTGTTGGGTCGTTTCCAACGTTTGTTTCAGTTCACTGCGATCGCTGCTCAACTGCTGTACCTGGTATGCCAACTGACTACGTTCGCTGCTGACCAACTCGGCTTGCCGGCGTTCGATGCGTCCGCTTTCTTGTAGCTGTTGGACTTCCTGGCGCAGTGCGGGAAGCTGGGCGAGTTGTGCTTCTTGCTGGGCTAATACCGACTGTTGCGAGGCGCATTGTTGCCGGCTGCCGGCCAACTCTTGCTCCATCCGCATCAGTTTTTGCTCAAATGCCCGGCGCTCCTCGGCGCGCTGTGCGGCGCTGGCTTCCTGGTAATGCTCGAACTGTGCGCGGGCGTAAGCGAGTTGCTGATTCATCGTCACAATTTCCGCCGCGCGATCTGTGAGGCGGTTTTGCAAGCCGGCATTTTCGGCCTGGGCACTGGCTAGCGTCAGATTTAGTGCGCGCTGTTCGGCGCGCAATTGCTCGAATACCTGCTGCGCGCGAGCGACATCTTCGCTTAGCTGCGCATTCGCTTCGGCGGCTGCCGTGTTTTCTTCGTGCTGCCGTTGCAGCGTTTCGGCCATGGCATCCAGTTCTTTTTGATGGGCCTGTTGCGCCTGCTCGATTCTTTGTTCGACATCCGCTTGCAGGTTTTCGTACACGATTTTCATGGCATCGATAAGCGTCGCCGGAATGCCGGTATCGACGCTTGTCGCGTTTTCCTGCTGTTCCGCCCTCCATCGCTTGAGCAGCGGGGCGATCGTGCTTTTACTGCCAGTGCTGCCCAACTCTTCGCGAACGCTATCCACAGTAGGATTTTTACCAAGCGCGAGTAATTTGGCGGCAGCTTGCGTGACATCGGTATACAGAATTCCAGTGCGGCCCATTTTTCATCCTTAAGTAACGTATTACGTGTTACGTAATATTATCTTATATTATCTGTATTCGTGTGTTTTGCTATTGAGGTTTATGACACGCGATAATGTATGTTATCGCGCGTTATGTTTGCTATGATGACGTCTTCCTGTGTAACGCCCGTTACACAGCCACGCAGTCAAAATTCAACAAAATCCATGTCGCAAAACAAGTCGTTTAAAGGTGCTGATGCGGATCAGATTGGTAGGGCTGATGCCGCCGTCGGGTTTGCGGGGGGCGATGGCGGCCTTAACGACCGTGCTGGTCAAACTCAGTCGTTGCTTGTTCAGGGTGTCGCCGGCGCGATGCAGGTCGAGCTGTGGCAACAGCAGCAGCGTGAATTTCTGGCGGCCGCTACTTCCGATAACACGCGCCGCACTTATCGCTCGGCGATCCGCCACTACCTGGAATGGGGTGGTGTTTTGCCTGCGGATGAGGCAATGATCCTGCGTTATTTGCTGACTTTTTCGCAGTCGCTGAATGCACGCACCCTGGCGCTACGCCTGACGGCGCTGTCGCAATGGCATAGCCAGCAAAGCTTTCCCGATCCGGCGGCGACGCCGACTGTGCGTAAAACCTTGCTCGGTATACAGCGCATGCATGGGCAGCCGACGCGCAAGGCAAAGGCCTTGCCGGTGGAGGATATGACGCTGATCGTGGCTGCATTGCAGCGGCTGGAGACGCTGAAAGCCAGGCGTGACAATGCGTTGCTGCAGATTGCCTATTTCGGCGCGTTCCGGCGTAGCGAGGTGGTGCGCCTTCAAGTTGCGCATATTGCATGGGAGCCGGAGGGATTGCTGATTACCTTGCCGCGCTCCAAGACGGATCAAAAGGGTGAGGGAATTACCAAGGCAATTCCGTTCGGTGATCAGGCTTGCTGCCCGCCGAGCGCTTTGCGTGGATGGTTAACAGCGGCGGAAATTACCTCTGGGCCGGTATTCAGGGGTATTTCCAAATGGGGCAAGGTCGGCGCCGAGGCGCTGCATGAGGCCAGTTTGAATGGGATTCTGAGCACTGCGGCAGCGTTGGCCGGATTGCCGTATGTGCCTCAGCTCAGTAGTCATAGTTTGCGGCGCGGACTGGCGACGAGTGCCTATCGTGCCGGCGCGCGCTTTCAAGATATCAAGCGGCAAGGTGGCTGGCGTCATGATGGAACGGTGCAGGGCTACATCGAAGAAGCGGGGCGCTTTGAGGAAAACGCCGCTGGTCATTTGCTGCGGCGACAGAAATAGGAGCTAGCCGAAGCCCGGAACATCCCGGTCGTCTCGCGGAATGCGGGCATTTACTGCGATGTCCGAATTCGGCGAGACGAGCGACCTCGGTTTCACTACAATCTCCGATATCCGTAAGAGCTTTCTGAAGCTTCCGAACATACTTTTTTAGTCGCTTCCAATCAAACAAAAAATATACATGAATATCGTCGAGCTTTTACTGCTGGCTGCAATTTGGGGTGCTTCATTTCTGTTTATGCGGATGGGGGCGCCGGAATTCGGGCCGGTGGCGTTGATTGCCTTGCGGGTCGGGATTGCCGCGCTGGTACTGCTGCCGGTCCTGCGGTCAGCCGTCGCACGTCAGCATTTACGCCATAAGGCGTGGCCATTGCTGGTGGTTGGGATTGCTAACTCGGCGTTGCCGTTTTGCTTGTTTGCTTATTCAACTTTGTACGTCAATGCCGGTTTCGATTCGATCTTGAATGCCACGACACCGCTCTGGGCCGCTTTGGTAGCGCTGCTGTGGTTAAAAACCCCATTGGCGAAATTGCAAGTGCTGGGCATGCTGATCGGGTTGGCCGGTGTCGTGATCCTGGTATGGGACAAAATCGGCGCTGGATTGCCAAGCGTGTGGCTGGCGATCGGTGCGGCGTTGCTGGCAACATTGCTGTATGGGTTTGCCGTTAATTATTCCAAGCAGCGCCTGGCTGGTGTGCCGCCGTTTGTGGTGGCTTTCGGCAGTCAATTTTTTGCAACGGTCGTGCTGCTGCCGTTCGCGTTGTTCTACTGGCCGTCGGGGCCGGTTTCGACATCGGCCTGGTACGCCGTGCTGGGTTTGGGGGTGGTGTGCACCGGCCTCGCCTACATTCTGTATTTCAGGCTGATTGAAAATGTCGGCTCCGCGTATGCGGCATCGGTGACTTTTTTGATCCCGATCTTTGGCGTGATATGGGGTGCCGTTTTCCTCCGGGAAGAGGTGAGTCAGACCATGATAATGGGTTGCCTGGTCGTTCTGCTTGGCACCGCGCTGGCGACCGGCAAAGTCAAATTACCGCGCATTGCGGGTTCCTGACGCTATCTGGCCTGCCAATTTGCACTTCAAGATGCCGGTCAGTGTTGTCGTAAATACTTCGAATACCGGCCGTTATTGCATAGTTGATACGGCGCTCGATGTTTTTATGTCACTTTGACCGCTTTCAGCGAAATTTGACGCGTACAACTATGGCATAATCAAGGGCTAATATCACTGTTTGGCGCGACCTTGTACGCGATTGATTATGTTAAAAACGCTCTACGACAAACTCTGGGAATCTCATGTTGTCCACGCCGAAGAGGATGGCACTGCGATTCTTTACATCGATCGTCATTTGTTGCACGAAGTGACTAGTCCCCAGGCTTTCGAAGGTCTGAAGCTGGCTGGGCGCACTCCATGGCGAGTTCCGGCCAATCTTGTCGTGGCCGACCATAACGTCCCGACCACTGATCGCGCGCATGGCATCGCCGATCCGGTGTCACGCCTGCAAGTTGAAACCCTGGATGCGAATGCCAAGAAATATGGCCTTACCTATTTCGGCATGAACGATTTGCGTCAAGGGATCGTGCATGTGATCGGGCCTGAGCAGGGCGCTACGTTGCCCGGCATGACGGTGGTCTGCGGTGATTCGCACACATCAACGCATGGCGCGTTCGGTTGTCTGGCCCACGGCATCGGCACTTCCGAAGTCGAGCACGTGCTGGCGACCCAGACGTTGCTGACAAAAAAATCCAAATCCATGCTGGTCCAGGTTGACGGCGCGATTCCAAACGGCGTCACGGCGAAAGACATCGTGCTGGCTATCATCGGTCAAATCGGCACCGCCGGCGGCACCGGGTACGCGATCGAGTTCGCTGGTGCGGCGATACGTTCGTTGTCGATGGAGGGCAGGATGACGGTCTGCAACATGGCGATCGAAGCGGGCGCGCGTGCCGGCATGATCGCGGTCGACGACACCACGATCAATTACGTCAAGGGCCGGCCGTTTTCCCCGGTCGGACCACACTGGGAGCGGGCCGTCAGTTACTGGCGCACGCTGCACACCGACGTCGGTGCCAGGTTCGACATGGTGGTCACACTGAATGCCGCTGAGATCAAGCCGCAAGTCACTTGGGGTACCTCGCCCGAAATGGTGGTGGCGATTGACGGCCGCGTACCGGATCCGGACAAGGAAAAAGACCCGACCAAACGCGACGGTATGGAAAAGGCGCTGGCTTATATGGCGCTGAAACCGAATACCGCGATTGAAGATATACGCATCGACAAGGTATTTATCGGTTCTTGCACCAATTCGCGGATCGAAGACTTGCGTGCTGCTGCGGTGGTGGTACGCGGCAAATTCCGCGCTTCGAATGTCAAGTTGGCGATGGTGGTGCCAGGATCCGGTCTGGTCAAGGAGCAGGCTGAGCGCGAAGGTCTGGACAAGATTTTCAAGGATGCCGGCTTTGAATGGCGAGAGCCTGGTTGTTCGATGTGTCTTGCGATGAATGCCGACCGTCTGGAGCCGGGCGAACGTTGTGCGTCAACTTCGAACCGTAATTTTGAAGGCCGTCAGGGTGCCGGTGGCCGTACCCATCTGGTGAGTCCGGCAATGGCCGCTGCGGCGGGTATCGCAGGTCATTTTGTTGATGTACGTTCCCTGTAGTCTGAACTTTCAATTTTAGAAATTATGAAAAAAATCATTGCTTTATGCATTCTTGTTGCGGCCGCTTCGTTGATGGCCGGATGTAATACGTTTCATGGTTTCGGCAAGGATGTCGAACATGTGGGCGAAAAAATTCAGGGAAAGTAAGCGCGCTGATTAGTGCAAGTGTGTAAATGCACCCTATATTGGAATAAATGTCATGAACAAATTTACTGTGCTGGATGGTTTGGTGGCGCCGCTGGATCGCGCCAATGTCGATACCGACGCCATCATCCCGAAGCAATTCTTGAAATCGATTCAACGCACCGGATTCGGCCCGAACCTGTTCGACGAATGGCGTTACCTGGATCATGGCGAGCCAGGCAAGGACAACTCGAAGCGGCCGCTAAACCCGGATTTCGTCCTGAATCAGGCGCGCTATCAAGGTGCCTCGATTTTATTGACGCGCAAGAACTTCGGTTGCGGCTCCTCGCGTGAACATGCGCCGTGGGCGCTTGACCAATACGGTTTCCGTGCTGTGATCGCGCCTAGCTTTGCCGATATTTTCTTCAATAACTGTTACAAGAACGGTTTGCTGCCAATCGTCTTGCCGGAGACGCAGATTGACCATTTGTTTGATGAAGTCAAAGCTTTCCCTGGCTTCCGTCTGATCATCGATCTGGAAAAACAAGTGGTGATGACTTCGAATGGCGGCGTCAGCTATCCGTTTGAAGTGGGCGAATTCCGTAAATATTGCTTGCTGAACGGCCTTGATGACATTGGTTTGACGCTGCGTCAGGCCGACAAGATTCACGAATTCGAAGATCGCCACCTGTTTGATCAACCCTGGTTGGCAAATACCATTTGATGATTTGCAGGACGGTGCTGCAAGGCTGCCCGGCACAATTGTGCCACTCTGCATTTCAATGCTTTTTTGAACCCATCTATTTACAACAACATGAAAATTGCAATTTTGCCTGGCGATGGCATCGGCCCCGAAATCATTGAGCAAGCGGTAAACGTTCTGAATGCGCTCGATGAAAAATTCGAGCTGGAAACGGCTGTTGTCGGCGGGGCTGGTTATGCAGCGCACGGTCATCCGCTGCCAGATGGCACACTGAAGCTGGCAAAAGAAGCCGATGCGATTTTGTTTGGCGCGGTGGGCGATTATCAGTACGACTCGCTGGAACGGTCATTGCGTCCTGAGCAGGCGATTCTCGGCTTGCGTAAGAATTTGGGTCTGTTTGCCAATTTGCGCCCGGCGATTCTGTATCCGGAACTGGCTGGCGCCTCGACACTCAAGCCGGAAGTGGTTTCCGGTCTGGATATCCTGATTATTCGCGAATTGACCGGCGATATTTATTTTGGACAGCCGCGCGGTGTACGTACTGCACCCGATGGCGCATTCAAAGGCGAGCGCGAAGGTTTTGATACCATGCGTTATGCCGAGACGGAAATCCGGCGCATTGCGCATGTGGCTTTCCAGACTGCGCAAAAGCGCGACAAGCGTTTGACCAGTGTTGACAAAGCCAACGTGCTGGAAACTTTCCAGTTCTGGCGCGACATCGTCACTGACGTCCACAAGGAGTATCCGGACGTCGCGCTGGAGCACATGTATGTCGACAACGCGGCGATGCAGCTGGTGCGCGCGCCGAAGAAGTTCGATGTGATCGTTACCGGCAACATGTTTGGCGACATCCTGTCGGATGCCGCGGCGATGCTGACCGGCTCAATTGGCATGCTGCCATCGGCCTCATTGGACGCCAACAACAAAGGTTTGTACGAACCATCGCATGGTTCGGCGCCGGATATCGCCGGCAAAGGCATTGCCAATCCACTGGCGACCATTTTGTCAGCGGCGATGATGTTGCGTTTCTCTCTGAATAAGGCTGAACAGGCTGATCGCGTCGAAGCGGCGGTCAAGAAAGTTCTCGCACAAGGTTTACGGACCAGCGATATTTATGAAGCAGGCACCACCAAAGTCAGTACCGGCGAAATGGGCCAGGCAGTGGTCAAGGCGTTGGCCTAAGGTTTGCCGGAGCAGTGGTGTGAATGACCGCTTGTTTTGGGTTGTCTTGTCAGGTATTGAAGTTGCGGGAGTGTTCCCGTTCATGTTTTAGGGAGTGATGATGAAACTGGTTGGTTTAGTCGGTTGGCGTGGCATGGTTGGTTCGGTCCTGATGCAGCGGATGCAGGAAGAGGGCGACTTCGCCCATATCGAACCGGTATTTTTCTCAACTTCAAATGCCGGCGGTAAAGCACCGGCATTGGCAAAAAATGAAACAACATTAAAAGATGCCAATGATATTGAAGCGTTGAAAAAATGCGACATCATTATTACCTGCCAGGGCGGCGACTACACCGGCGAGATTTTCCCGAAACTGCGTGCAGCTGGCTGGAATGGCTACTGGATTGATGCGGCGTCGACCTTGCGCATGAAGGACGATGCAATCATCGTGCTGGATCCGGTCAATCTGGATGTCATTAAAGACGGCCTGACCCGTGGCATCAAAAACTACGTCGGCGGCAACTGTACGGTCTCATGCATGATGATGGGGCTGGGTGGTTTGTTTCAGCACGACTTAATCGAGTGGATGACGTCAATGACGTATCAGGCCGCATCCGGCGGCGGTGCGCAACACATGCGTGAATTGCTGACGCAGTTCGGTGCTATCAATGCCGAAGTCAAATCGTTGCTCGACAATCCGTCGGCAGCCATCCTCGAAATCGATCGCAAGGTATTGGGCAGGCAGCACAGCTTCTCTGCTGATGAAACCAAGCAATTCGGCGTGCCCCTGGCGGGCAATCTGATTCCCTGGATCGACAAGGATTTGGGTAACGGCCAGTCGAAAGAAGAGTGGAAAGCCGGCGCCGAAACCAACAAGATTCTGGGACGCGGCGAAGGGTTCAGCAACGGCGGCAAAGCGATTCCAGTGGATGGCTTGTGCATCCGCGTCGGCGCCATGCGCTGCCACTCGCAGGCTCTGACCATCAAGTTAAAGAAAGACGTGCCGCTTGATGAAATTAATGACATCATCGCCAGCAACAACCAATGGGTGAAGGTGGTGCCGAACAACCGTGAAGCATCGATGCGTGATCTGACGCCCGCCGCCGTCACCGGTAGCCTGACTATTCCGGTTGGTCGCTTGCGCAAGCTGGAAATGGGCGGTGATTACCTGTCGGCGTTCACTGTTGGCGATCAGTTGCTGTGGGGGGCTGCGGAGCCGCTGCGGCGCATGCTGCGGATTGTTCTGGATGTATAAATAGTATTGCTGCAATACTAACCATGTAGTGGACAGTGGTCGAATCACAACAGATGCTTCGATGTTTGGTTGGTAAGCTGGTCACAACTGACATAGTATTAATGATGTTATACCGTTGCCGTTTTGCGACATAGCCCGCTAAGATTTGCTCAAGTATGAGTCTTAGCGGGTTTTACATATCTGCAGAACCGGTTTCGCTTGAATGTTGAGTCGATGTTGATATTTTAAAACTTCTGGAATAGCATTGACAAAACGCAAGATTCGCCTTTCAACATACGCCAACGGAATGTCTTCCATGCCACAAAACAAGCCTTCAAATTCCTCGAACAAGTTGATTTCCACTGGCTTAAAAACGCTTAGTTCCGCAGTAATTTCTGCGCTGGTCCTGATGTCCAGTGCGCATGCAGCGGGGTTCGGCAAGTTAACCGTGCTGTCTTCGTTAGGACAGCCGCTACGGGCGGAAATTGAACTGACTGCCGTAGCCCAGGAGGAAGAAGCGCAACTGGTTGCAAAACTGGCTTCCGTTGAGACCTATAAAGACGCCAATATCGACTTCAATCCGGCTTTGTTGTCGCTGCAGTTTGCGATCGACCAGCGGGGGGCGCGCAAATTTGTGCGCGTGACTTCCACGCAACCGATGAATGAACCGTTTGTCGATGTGTTAATGGAGTTGGGCGGTACCAAGACGCGTGTCGTAAGGGAATTCACCGTATTGCTCGATCCGGCCGATTTGCATTCGACCCAGAGTGCGCAGATTACGGCGCCGGTGCGCGCACCGTCAACCGGCCCGGCAACATCTTCCGCTGCACCCATGAACGGTGCTATGGCATCCTTGCCTGACGCGCGCAATGATCGTTCGGCTGCGTCTGTCGCAACAGAAAGGCCGGCACGCGCCGGACGTGCTGCGCGTCGTGCAACGAAAGCCCCGGAAGCTGCTGCCGCAAAGGGTGATGCTGAATATCGCGTGAAGAAAGGCGATACGCTTTCTCATATAGCAGGAGACAATTTGCCGAGCGGAATATCGCTCGATCAAATGCTGGTGGCGATATATCGTAGCAATGAAAATGCATTTATCGACAAGAATATTAACCGCTTGCGTAGCGGCCAGATTCTGTCTATTCCCGACGCAGATTCTGCGCGCAGCGTCACTCGCGCTGAAGCGAAAAATGTGATTTTGGCGCAATCGAAAGATTTCAAGGGCTATCGCAATACGCTGGCGAGCCAGGTAGCAACAGCTGCCCCGCGTGAGGCCGCCGATGCGAAACAAAGCGGCGGCGGAAAGATCACCACTAAAGTTGAAGAGCAAGCTAACCCTGCGAATGACGCCAAGGATAAGCTGAAGTTATCTCGGGCAGGTGATGCAGCCAAAGCTGGTGTGAAATCAGTTGCAGCCACCGAAGAGCAGATTGCCCGCGAAAAAGCGACCGCCGATGCCGAGGCGCGAGTCAAGGAATTGGAAAAAAATGTCAATGACTTGCAAAAAGTCCTTGACGTGAAAAGCAAGCATTTAGACGAGCTACAAAAGCAGGCCAGTAGCCTAGGGAAGGCTTCGACAGCGCCGGCAGTGCCGGCTTCGGCGGCAAGTGCCCCCCCGGCAAGCGCGATTGTTGCGGCAGTCGCAGCAACGCCGCCTGCGCCGACTGTGGCGGCATCCGCTGCCGGCGCCAAGGCAGTCGCAGATCAGCCCGCAGCCGCAGCTTCGACGCCACCTGTTGCGGCAACTGCTGTAGCGGGTGCCGACGCTACGCCGCCAGCGGTTGCTAAAGTCAAGCCAGTTATTCAGCTTGCGGCTGCACCGAAACCCGCCGCAGCGGCGGCTGCATCCGAGCCGGGCTTCTTTGATAGCCTCACCGATATTCGTTTGTTATTGCCGGTAGCCGGCGTGTTGGCGCTGTTGCTCGCCGGCCTGGGAATCGCCCGGGTGCGCCGCAATAGACAGCTGACGTTTCTGGATAGCGCCGGAGCCCCGACGACGAATTCGGGATTAAGGACGAACTCACTGTTCGGTACGACCGGTGGCCAAAGTGTCGACACCAGAAACAGCATATTCGATTCCAGCTTTGTGCCGTCGGTCAATAACCTTGATACGAATGTCGATCCAGTCGCGGAAGCTGACGTATATATCGCTTATGGCCGTGATGCACAGGCAGAGGAAATTCTGAAAGAAGCGTTACGCAGCCAACCGGGTCGTAACGCAATTCGTGTCAAGCTGCTGGAAATTTATGCGACGCGTAAAGATGTGCGTGCATTTGAAATTCTTGCCAGCGAACTGTATAGCCTCACCAATGGCGAAGGCGAAGACTGGCAGCAAGCAGCGGCGCACGGGTTAGTTGTAGATCCTACCAATCCGCTGTATGGCGGCGGTCAGCTGACAGAACAGGTAGTAGCCAAAGCAGCTTCGATTACAGCGCCTACCCAACCGCTGGATGGTCTTGATTTTAATGCGTTGCATGCGGTTACCGAACCTCAAACGGTGCTGGGCAAGGCCTCAGAAGCCGCTGAGGTTGAGGCGATGCAGTTATTCGCACCGTTGAATGTCGACGAACAATCGCACAAAGAAGTGGCGCCGACGGCTGGCAAGCCGGTTCAGGATCTGGATTTCGACTTCGATTTCGAAGGTGAGGGCAATCACGCGCTGGAAAATCTGGACACGGTAATGGTCATGCCAACGCCGGAATCCGCCAGGTCGATGCTGGATTCGCTTGACTTCGAACTCAGCAACAAGGTGCCGACAACCGCCTTGACTACAGATGCAACGCCAGCAGCCGTGCCGGTAATCCCTGATGTTAGTACGACAGCATTTCCAAATGATGCCGGTCTTCCGTATAAATATGCGCCTTTGGATTTGACGGACGATACGCCTGTTGAACCTGTTCCTCCACTCAAAACGCCGACTCCGGCGGCATCTGCTGAGCCGGCGTTGGCAATGGCTACTCCTTTAGAGTTTGATATGTCAGGGATGAATTTTGATCTGGGCGGTGTCGCAGATAAGCAAGCGTCCTCACCGGCAGAAAATACTGACAAGCACGAGGTCGTGGCCAATGCCGAAATGGCGACCAAGCTGGATCTGGCGGTCGCTTATCAGGAAATTGGTGACACCGAAGGTGCGCGTGAATTGCTGGAAGAAGTGCTGAAGGGCGGCGACGTTGAGCAGGTAGCGAGCGCGAAGGCGTTATTGGCAAAATTGGCGTAAGAATCGATTTTGAAGTTTTAATTGCCGGTAATATTTGGCAATTGACGGGCGCGGCGTTATGCTTGCGCCCGTTTGTGTTTTGGCGCAATGTTTGCGGTTTGATCTGTATCAGATCGTGTGTGGCACTATTTTTGCGATATTTTTGAAGTGGAGTCGGTTTGAAGCGGATCGTTCTCGGGGTGCAATATGACGGTACTCCCTGGCAAGGATGGCAAACCCAGCCTAGCGGCAAGACCGTGCAGGATCGGTTAGAGCTGGCCTTGCAAAAATTCACCCAGGGTAAGGTTGCGACCATTTGTGCGGGCCGCACCGATGCCGGGGTTCACGCGCTTGAACAGGTAGTGCATTTTGATACCGAGTTGTCGCGTGAGTCGTCGTCCTGGATGCGCGGTTTGAATGCCTTTTTGCCACCATCAATTGCGGTGCGTTGGGCTTGTGAAGTGCCGTATGCAGAGGCAAGCTCACACGTTGACGGCGACCAGCAATTTCATGCGCGCTTCAGCGCCACGGCGCGTACCTATCATTACCTGCTGTATAACCATCCGGTGCGATCGCCGCTGCTGGTGAATAAGGTGGGATGGGCATTCCGGCCCCTAAATCTGGGGGCGATGCGTGAGGCCGCAGAGCATTTTGTCGGTACGCATGATTTTTCGGCGTTTCGCGCGGTCGAATGTCAGGCGCGCTCGCCTGTGCGCAACATGCATGAAGTCAGCATCGAGCGCAGCGGCGATCTGATCGTGTTTACTCTGCGTGCAAATGCGTTCCTGCATCATATGGTGCGGAATATGGTTGGTTCATTAATTTTTGTCGGCAATGGTAAGCAGCCGCCTGAATGGATAATCGATCTGCTGCAACAACAAGATCGTAGCCGTGCTGCACCGACTTTTATGCCGGATGGCCTGTATCTGGCTAAAGTTGAATACGATCAAAAATGGAACTTGCCGCAACAACTGAGCAAAATATTGCCCTGGCTGTAAAGCTGAATCAGGTGGCGGTTAAAGAACGATACCTGCTGAGTATCTGTCAAAATACATGACTCGCCCAATTATTCACTGATGTTATTCCGACGAAATATATGATCCAGCGTACCCGAATCAAAATCTGTGGCCTGACCCGCGAGCAGGATGTGGAAGCGGCTGTTGCCGCGGGCGCCGACGCCGTTGGCTTTGTTTTCTATGCCAAGAGTCCGCGCTATGTCACGCCGCAACGGGCGGCGCAGTTGATCGGCGTGCTGCCTCCGTTCGTTACAGCGGTAGGATTGTTCGTCAACGCCAGTGCAGATGAAGTTGCCGCCACGGTGGCCGAGGCTCCATTGTCGTTGTTGCAATTTCACGGCGATGAAAGCGTAGCCCAATGCCATGCCGCCGCCAGTCGGGTAAATCGGCCTTTTATTCGTGCAATGCGGGTGGGGACTGCAACTGTCGCTGCCGATTTGATAGAATGCGACCTGGGCTATCGATCCGGTAGCCGGTTATTTGCAGGTTTGCTGCTGGATACCCTGGTAGAGGGTTATGGCGGCAGCGGAAAGGTGTTTGATTGGTCTCTCATTCCAAAAGAACTCGCGCCTCAGGTCGTTTTAAGTGGTGGCTTGAGCGTACAAAACGCGACTGACGCGGTGGCCCGCGTTCGCCCTTATGCTGTCGACATCAGTAGCGGTGTCGAACAGGACAAGGGCATCAAAGATCCCGCCAAGATACTTGCCTTCATTGCTGCGGTACGTCAGGCGGATGCCAGTTTCGATTGATAGCGCGACGAATTTTCTGCGCACATTGGAGTGGAAAACTCCATCGGTCAGCCATTTAAGAGAGAACCAAAATGAAAGAATTGAACCCGCTTGTGCATTATGCCGAACCGCCGGCCGCTGCGAGCTTGCAGCAGGCCGCACATTACAATCTGCCGGACGCTAAAGGCCACTTTGGCATGTACGGTGGCAGTTTTGTATCGGAAACGCTGACGCTGGCGCTCGATGAGTTGAAAGAGGCCTACGCGCACTATCAGCATGAGCCGCAATTTTTAGCTGAATTTGAAAGCGAACTGAAACATTTCGTTGGCCGCCCAAGCCCGATTTACCACGCTAAACGCTGGTCCGAACAAATGGGCGGTGCGCAAATTTACTTCAAGCGCGAAGACTTGAATCACACCGGCGCCCACAAGATCAACAACGTCATCGGCCAGGCATTGCTCGCCAAGCGCATGGGAAAACCGCGTGTCATCGCGGAAACCGGTGCCGGTCAACATGGTGTTGCAACCGCCACGATTTGTGCGCGTTTCGGCTTGGAGTGCGTGGTCTACATGGGTAGCGAAGACGTCAAGCGCCAAAAGCAAAACGTCTATCGGATGAACCTGCTGGGCGCCAAAGTGGTGCCGGTGGAATCCGGTTCGAAGACACTCAAAGATGCGTTGAATGAAGCGATGCGCGACTGGGTCACGAATGTGGAAGATACTTTCTACATCATCGGTACCGTCGCCGGCCCGCATCCTTATCCGATGATGGTGCGTGACTTCCAGTCCGTGATTGGGGAAGAGTGCCTGACGCAGATGCCGGAGATGACTGGGCGCCAGCCTGATTACGTGGTCGCATGTGTCGGCGGCGGTTCGAATGCAATGGGGATTTTCTATCCGTATATCGACCATCGCGACGTGCGTCTGGTGGGTGTCGAAGCTGCCGGCGAAGGGCTGGCCAGCGGCAAGCATTCGGCTTCGCTGACAGCCGGTTCGCCAGGTGTTTTGCATGGCAATCGCACTTATTTGCTACAGGATGAGAACGGTCAGATCATCGAGACCCACTCGGTTTCTGCAGGTCTTGATTATCCCGGTGTCGGTCCCGAGCACGCATGGTTGAAAGACTCTGGCCGCGCCACCTACGAGACCATCACTGACGACGAGGCGTTGGCGGCGTTTCACACCTGCTGCCGCATCGAAGGGATCATCCCGGCGCTGGAGTCGAGTCATGCGCTGGCTTATGCGGCCAAACTGGCTGCGACGTTGCCGAAGGATAAAATCATCCTCGCCAACTTGTCCGGTCGCGGCGACAAAGATATGCATACCGTCGCTGAGCGTTTGAAAGTCTGAAGTAGCGTCAATACAATGGCGTGAAACGGACTTTGCCAGTTAGCGACACATCCGCTTGCGGTGTGTCGCTGACAAACTCTCATCGTAGCTGCTGCGCCGAATTCAACGAATACCCAACGAATATTCAACTAAGACAAACCATGTCACGAATCCAGACTACGCTGGCCGCACTGGCCGCAAATAATAAAAAGGGCCTGATCCCTTTTATCACTGCAGGTGATCCTGCTCCCGAACTGACGGTGCCGCTGCTGCATGCACTGGTTGCTGGCGGCGCCGACATTCTCGAACTGGGCGTGCCGTTTTCCGATCCGATGGCCGAAGGTCCGGTGATTCAGCGCGCTTGTGAGCGCGCGCTCAAATTCAACGTCAGCTTGCACGACGTCTTCGGCTACGTGCGCGAGTTCCGCCAGACCAACACCACTACGCCAGTGGTCCTGATGGGTTATGCCAATCCGCTCGAACGGATGGGCGTGGATGTTTTTATCCGCGCGGCCGTCGATGCCGGCGTTGATGGCACTATCGTGGTCGATTATCCGCCGGAGGAATGCGAAGAATTCGCGCAGAAGATGCGGGCCAATGGCATGGATCCGATCTTCCTGCTGGCACCGACCTCGACCGAAGAGCGGATCAAACAGGTTGCCAGCGTTGGCGGCGGCTTCACCTATTACGTTTCGCTTAAGGGCGTGACCGGCGCCGCGAATATCGACATCGTTGAAGTCGCAGAGCGTATTGCAGCGATCCGCAAATATGTCAAATTGCCAATCGGCGTCGGTTTCGGGATTCGCGACGCCGCCACCGCCAAGGCCGTTGCGCAGGTAGCGGATGCGGTTGTAATCGGTAGCCGCATCATTCAGGAACTGGAGAATACGCCGCGCGAGCATGCTGTTGCTGCGGTGCAAACATTCATCAGCGGTATCCGTAAAGCACTGGACGAGTAGCCGCTGTTACAATCCGCTGTCCCGGAAAAAGATTGAAAACCTGTAAAACCGCTATTCATGCCGGTTTGCCAACAAGCAGCGATTTGCTATCGCTGTTTTTTGGTTGAAGGTACAATTCGGCAAGTAAAAAAAATGAAGGAGGTCGCTCTATGAGTTGGCTTGAAAAATTACTCCCCCCACGTATCCAGCGCAGTGATTCGGCGACACGCAAGTCCATCCCCGAAGGACTGTGGGTTAAATGCCCATCCTGCGAAGCCGTGCTGTACCGGACCGATCTGGAATCGAATATTCACGTCTGTCCAAAATGCAGCCATCACATGCGTATCCGTGCCCGCGATCGTCTCGACGCGCTGCTGGATGCCGGTGGTCGTTATGAAATCGGTCAGGAAACATTGCCGATTGATACACTTAAATTCAAAGACAGCAAAAAATATCCGGATCGTCTGAAGGCGGCGATGGAAGCCACCGGCGAAACCGATGCTCTGATTGTGCTTGGCGGTGCCATCATGACTTTGCCGGTGGTGGTCGCCTGTTTTGAATTCGAATTCATGGGCGGTTCGATGGGCTCCGTAGTCGGTGAGCGTTTTGTCCGTGGTGCGCAAGTCGCGCTGGAGCAAAAAGTCCCTTTCATCTGCATTACGGCGACCGGCGGTGCGCGTATGCAGGAAGGTTTGCTGTCATTGATGCAAATGGCAAAAACTACGGCGATGCTGACCAAATTGTCGGAAAAGAAATTGCCATTCATCAGCGTGCTGACCGATCCGACCATGGGTGGCGTTTCCGCTTCGTTTGCCTTCATGGGCGATGTGGTGATCGCTGAACCAAAAGCGCTGATTGGCTTCGCCGGTCCACGCGTGATCGAAAATACCGTGCGTGAAAAACTGCCGGAAGGCTTCCAGCGCGCTGAATTCCTGGTAACCAAGGGTGCGGTCGACATGATTGTCGATCGGCGCAAGATGCGTGAAGAAATCGCTCGTCTGCTGGCCTTGCTGCAAAATCAACCAGCCGAAACGCTTGCATAATATTGCGTAACACCTAAATAGCCCGAATCGCTTGCTGTTCGGGCTATTGTTTTTTGTTGAATGACCAAATGCCTACTACGCTGACCACGCCACTCGTTCCAAGCAAGCCTGCCAACCTCGACGAATGGCTGGCACTACTTGAGTCGCGCCACTTCAAAACCATCGATATGGGTCTGGACCGGGTCAAGTTGGTCAAACAGCGGCTGAATCTGCAGTTCCACTGTCCGGTCATCATGGTGGCCGGTACCAACGGCAAGGGCTCGACCTGCGCCATGCTGGAATCGATGCTGCTGCGTGCCGGCTATAAGGTCGGTTTGTACATCAAGCCGCATTTTCTGAAATTCAATGAACGCGCACAGCTAAATGGCGAGTCAGCGTCGGATGCAGCGCTGATTGCCAGTTTTGAGGCAGTTGAAGCGCAACGCGGCGACGTTTCCCTGACGTATTTTGAATTCACTACGCTGGCTATCATGCATTTGCTGGCGACTGCCGATCTTGACGTCGCGATTCTGGAAGTCGGTCTCGGCGGACGCCTGGATGCCGTCAATGTGGTCGATGCGGACATCGCGATTGTGACCAGCATCGATATCGACCACACCGATTATTTGGGCGATACCCGGGAAAAAATCGGCTTTGAGAAGGCGGGTATTTTCCGTGCCGGCAAGACCGCGATTTGCAGCGATCCGGTGCCACCGCAGTCATTGATCGATCATGCCAATGCAATTGGTGCCGATCTATGGTTGTTGGGCCGCGATTTTAACTATACCGGCGACAAGCAACAGTGGAACTATGGTGGCCGCACTCAACGTCGCAATTCCCTGGGTTACCCCAGCCTTCGTGGCGCCAATCAACTGCTGAACGCATCCGCGGCATTGGCGGCATTGGAGGCCTTGCGCAATCAATTGCCGGTGAGCGCCCAAGAGGTGCGCACCGGCCTGGTGACGGTCGAGTTGCCAGCCCGTTTTCAAGTGATGCCGGGACAACCGCTGGTGGTGCTGGATGTGGCGCACAACCCGCATGCGGCTGCAACGCTGGCGCAAAATCTGGACAATATGGGTTTTCACCCGTATACCTACGGGATATTCGGCGCCATGCTGGACAAGGATATCGAAGGCATCGTGGCGCAACTGAAGGGCCGGATCGATCACTGGTGTGTGACTGACTTGCCGTTGCCACGTGCCGCCAGCGCCGAGCAATTGCAGCAGCGCTTGCAACAGGCCGGTGTCAAGGCGGGTGCCGCCGCAGAATCTACCATTCAAGGTTTCAAAACACCTGCAGAAGCCTACGCAAATGCGCTGAGCAGGGCGGGTGAGAATGATAGAATTGTGGTTTTCGGATCCTTCCTGACAGTTGCTGGCGTGATGGAAGCTAGGAAATCCGGATTTCACTGACATTTTGCGCTGCGATGCGGCGCCAATCAGTCAATATTTCAAGCATCGTACTTTCAAACTAAATCGATATCGCATGGGTTTGTTCTCTTTCTTCCGTAAAAATAAGCAGCAGCCCAACTCTGAGCAGAGCGCATATCATTCGCGTTCCGAAGAGGATTCGAGCACCATCCGTGCCAGCAGAAAACGGAAAACTGCCAACAATCAGGCCAACGATGCGGCTGATCCGGTACTCCCCGAAAAAAAACGTGCCCGACGCCGTTTGGTCGGCGCTGTGGCATTAGTGCTGGCAGTGGTGATTGTGTTGCCGATGGTGCTGGATTCGGAACCGAAACCTCTGGCGGATGACATTGCGATCCAGATTCCTTCGCATGACAAGCCTGCATCGGCATCTGCTTCTGCTTCCGCCGCAGCGTCTGGTGCGGCCAGCGACCTCAGCGGCCTGGATCAGCAGGAGGAGATCATCGATCCGGCCAGCACGCCCGCACCTTCCACAAATGCAAAGCCAGGCGCGGCTAAGCTCGCGACTGCGGGCGCATCGCCAGCCCCGCCATTGACCAATAACGCCAATGTTGTCGTACCGACAGAGCCGGAAATTAAGCCCGAACCCAAGCCTGCAGCAAAACCTAAGCCAGAGAACAAGCCTAAAGCTGAGGTTAAGCAAGAGCGAAAACCTAAGCCCGAGCCTAAGTCCGAACTTAAATCCGAGGCTAAGGCAGAAGAAACGCCTGACGTCAGCGAGCCACAGGATGATGCGGCGCGTGCGGCAGCCATTTTGAACGGCCGCAGCGATGTCGCCCGGGCAGCCCCGGGAAAATTTGTGATCCAGGTGGCGGCATTGGCGTCGCAGGAAAAAGTCGATGAATTGCGGGGAAAGTTAAGCGATGCAGGAATTCGTTCCTATACGCAAAAAATCAAGACGTCCTCGGGCGAGCGTATCCGCATCCGGGTTGGGCCTTTTGCCAGCAAAGAAGAGGCTGAGAAGGCGCGCGCCCGGCTGGCGGCATTGGGTTTAAACGGCAGCCTGGTACCGGCTTGATTTTAATGCGGACCAGCATCATATGACTGGCCTGAGAGGGCGGCAGCAAGATGCCCGACGGGTTCTGAGTCAACAGGTTTTTGATAGGTTTTGAGGCCGCGTGACGATTTTTGATTATCTAGTTCTGTTTGTGCTGATTTGCTCAGTGTTGATCAGCAGCTTGCGCGGGTTGGTCAAGGAAATCCTGTCTCTGGCAAGCTGGCTCGTTGCCCTGTTCGTTGCCAACGCTTACGGTGAAAATCTGGCAGAATTGCTCCCCGGCCTGATTCCGGGAGCTGTGACACGCCTGATTGTGGCCTTTTTAGCCTTATTTATTGGCGTCAGATTGTTAATGATGCTGTTAAGCATGGCGCTGGATGGCCTGATCAAGGCGAGTGGTCTGAGCATCGCTGATCGTGGCCTGGGCGGTTTGTTTGGCCTCGCACGTGGGCTCGTGATCGTATTGGCGGTGGTATTGGTTTGTGGCACCACGGCGATCCCGCGCCAACCGTTTTGGCGCAAAGCTGTATTCAGCCCGCTGGCAGAAACGGCTGCGAAGACGGCTTTGCCATTTTTGCCGGGTGCATTTGCGCAACACGTGAAGTTTTAAATCCCCGATTTTGCTCCCGGAATTTGTACCGTTTGATCTTGTTTGCATCGCTTTCTCGAATTGTTTTAAATTAGGAGTCCACCATGTGTGGCATAGTCGGCATCGCCTCTCACAACCCCGCCAATCAATTGATCTACGACGCTTTGTTGCTATTGCAACATCGTGGCCAGGACGCAGCGGGGATCGCAACCAACCACGGTAACGGATTTTTCATGCACAAGGCGAATGGCCTGGTGCGCGATGTTTTCCGGACCCGCAACATGCGTTCTTTGCCAGGTAATTTTGGCATCGGCCAGGTCCGCTACCCAACCGCCGGCAGCGCCAGCGCGGAAGAAGCACAGCCGTTTTACGTCAACGCGCCGTTCGGCATCATTTTGGCGCACAACGGTAACCTGACCAACGCCGAACAACTCAAAATCGAGATGTTCAAAAATGATCGCCGGCATATCAATACCGATTCTGATACGGAAGTCTTGCTGAACGTGCTGGCGCACGAAATTCAGCAGGCGACTATCGGCTATTCGCTTGATCCTGAGGCACTGTTCAAAGCCGTCGCCATGGTTCACCAGCGGGTTCGCGGTTCGTATGCGGTGGTGGCACAGATCGCCGGTCATGGCCTGCTGGCATTCCGCGATCCGTTTGGCATCCGTCCACTGTGTATCGGCGTCAACGAGACCGACAAGGGCACCGAATACGTGCTCGCCAGCGAATCGGTAGCGCTTGAAGGTTTGGGCTTCCGTTTCTTGCGCGATGTCATGCCGGGCGAAGCGATTTTTATCGATATCGAAGGCAATTTGTACAACCAGCAATGCGCCGACAACCCAACCTTGAATCCATGTGCTTTCGAATTCGTTTATCTGGCACGTCCGGATTCGATCATCGATGGCGCCTCGGTCTACGCTACCCGCCTGAAAATGGGCGAATACCTGGCCGACAAGATCAAGCGCGAGTTTTCCAGCGGCGACATTGATGTGGTGATGCCGATTCCTGATTCATCGCGTCCTGCTGCCATTCAGTTGGCACTCAAACTGAATATCGAATACCGCGAAGGCTTCATCAAGAATCGTTATATCGGCCGCACCTTCCTGATGCCAGGACAAGCGATACGCAAGAAGTCGGTACGCCAGAAGCTGAACGCCATCGGTTCCGAATTCAAAGGCAAGACGGTATTGCTGGTGGATGACTCGATCGTACGTGGCACCACTAGTCGTGAGATCGTGCAGATGGCGCGTGATTCCGGCGCTAAACGGGTGATTTTTGCGTCAGCGGCGCCACCGGTGAAATTTCCGAACGTCTACGGTATCGACATGCCGACCCGGGGCGAGTTGATCGCTTATGGTCGTACCGATGAAGAAGTCTGCCGGGAAATTACCGCTGACGCATTGGTGTATCAGGATATCGACGCGCTGAAACGTTCTATTTCCGATGTCAATCCAGCCTTGAAAAACTTCGAAGCATCTTGTTTCGACGGTAACTACATCACTGGCGATATCTCGCGCGATTATCTGGATCGCATCGAGTTTGTTCGCAACAATCCGAAAGTGGAAGTTGAAGATGCGGTGCGTTCGCAACTGAATCTGGCGAATCTGGAGTGATGTAGGGTAGGCTGGTCGCCTGTCGGACCTGGAGGGAATCTGCCCGGTAGTTCTGGACAGATTCTGTTCGTGCATGGCAACAAACTGGAAATGGTTTTAGATCATGACTAATACAGAAGACAAAAAGAAATATGGCTTTACCACCACGGTCGTGCACGGCGATCGGCAAAAAGCCATAGAACATGGTTCCTTGCATAAGCCGGTGCATACCTCTGTGACCTACGGTTATAAAGACGCACGCCAGCTGGCTGAAGTGTTTCAAGGCCGTGCGCAAGGTTATCGCTATGGCCGTCAAGGCAATCCGACGGTGTCGGCGCTGGAAGATAAAGTCAACCTGATGGAAGGCGGCTGCGCCACCATGTGCTTCGCTACCGGCATGGCGGCAATCGGTGCGGTGGTGCAGGGCTTGCTGCGGGCTGGTGACCACGTTGTATCGACGGCGTTTTTGTTCGGCAATACCGCAAGCGTATGGCAAACCATCCGGGGCCAGGGCATCGACGTTTCGATGGTCGATGTTACCGAGGTCGCACAGGTCGAAGCAGCGTTGACGGCAAACACGCGCATGGTGTTCGTCGAAACCATCGCCAATCCCCGCACTCAGATTGCGGACTTGAAACGCATAGGCGATTTGTGCCGTGCGCGCGGTATTCTGTTTGTGGTTGATAACACCATGACGTCGCCGTATTTGTTCCAGCCGAAGGTGGTTGAGGCCAGCCTGGTCGTCAATTCACTGACCAAATCGATAGGCGGTCATGGCAATGCACTCGGTGGTGCGTTGACTGATACCGGCTTGTTCGACTGGGGCCAATATCCGCATATCCTGGATAACTACAAAAAACTCCCTGCGGCGCAATGGGGCATGGCGCAGATGCGCGCTAAAAGCTTGCGTGACTTTGGCGCGGCGCTTGGGCCCGAAGCCGCGCATCACATTGCTGTCGGTGCGGAAACCATGGCACTGCGCATGGAGCGTAGCTGCGCCAGCGCGCTGGCCGTGGCGCAGATGCTGGAAGCCGATCCACGTGTCGCCGCGGTTCATTATCCTGGCCTGAAATCCCATCCACAGCATGTGCTGGCGAGCCAACTGTTCCATTCGTTTGGCTATTTGCTGAGTTTTGAATTGCAGCCCGAGATGGATTGCTTCGATTATCTGAATCGTATGAAATTAGGTATTTCGGCAACCCATTTGGGTGACAATCGCACTCTGGTGTTGCCAGTCGCCCATACCATTTTTTATGAAATGGGCGCCGAAGCGCGCGCGCGCATGGGGATTTCCGAGTCGTTGATCCGGGTGTCGATCGGGATCGAAGACACGGCGGATCTGGTGGCCGACTTTAAGCAGGCTTTAGACAAGAATTAAGCCTTTAAAATTAGCCGCAGTTCATCAAAGAGCCACGACAACCGAACCGGTTTCGTGGTTTTTTGATGTTTATATCGTTGCAACTTAAATCGTCGTGCGATCCAGCCACTTTGTGACGTGGAGCGGTACAAACGACTTAAAACGTTGCAGCAAGGCGGCACCATCCGGCGCATTGATCAGCAAATCAGCCTGCTCCGCTTTGAGAAAACGCTGCGACACCATATGTTGAATAAACTGGATTAGCCCGTCGTAAAAGCCATCCACGTTCAACAGGCCGATTGGTTTTTGATGAAAACCCAATTGCGCCCATGTAAACACTTCAAATAACTCTTCCAGCGTGCCGATGCCGCCAGGCATCGCGATAAAGCCGTCTGACAGCTCCGCCATCATCGCCTTGCGTTCATGCATGTCCTTGACGATATGCAGCTTGGTCAGGCCTTTATGGGCGAGTTCCTTTTCCAGCAGCGCGGTCGGGATGACCCCAGTGGCAATGCCGCCCAGTCGCATGACTTCGTCGGCAATGATGCCCATCAGGCCGACATTCCCGCCGCCGTACACCAATGCGATGTTGTCGTTGACCATGTGCTGTGCCAGGGAGCGGGCTGCCTGCGCGTAGTTGGGAGACGATCCTGGTGATGAACCGCAATAGATACAAAGTGATTTCATGGCTTAAGAGTATTTAAAAAAGGATGCATTGCTGTTTATTGAGGGGGCTGTACCGACTCGCTGCTTTTCTTTAAATATTTGGCAGTCAGTTCTTCAAAGTGTTGCAAGGTTTCGCCGCGCAAATAGGGATGCATCAGGGACAGTACCTGATAACAACCGCTCGCCAGCGCGTTTTCTACGACAGCTTGCTCGGTGTATTGGCGCGGATTCAACACATATTGATACGACAGCCAGTAACTGGTGGTGACCACCATATTGGTCGACAATGCGTCGATTTCAGTTGGGTTGACGGCTAGCGCATTGTCTGCCTGCAATCTCTGGCACAATCGTTTTACTACTTTGATTTTATGGCCGAAAATTTCTTTGAAATGGAGCTCCAGAGTACGATTGCGCGATAATAGATCGCTCAGGTCGCGGTAAAAAAAACGGTAGCGCCAGATCAATTCAAACATCAGATGCAGGTAATTCCAGACTTCCTGCATGGTCGGTCGCGCTTCCTGTGGAATGGTCAGCATGCGACTGATTTCTTCCTCGAAAGTGACGAAAATCGAATTCACGATGTCATCCTTGTTGCGGAAGTGATAGTACAGATTTCCCGGTGAGATTTTCATCTCATCGGCAATGATCGTCGTAGTGATATTCGGTTCGCCGAATTCATTGAAGAGTCGCAACGATAATTCCAGAATTTTTTCACGCGTACGGCGTGGCACCTTTTGTTCCATGACTTTTTCTTTCCGAAAATCGATACACAGCGCCGGGTTTTGTCAATTCGGCAAATTTATTTTTTAAAGATTGTATATTGCTTCTGATAGCCTGACCTACAACCATTAGGGGAAATCATGCAAAACAAAACCGTGACATTGGCATTGCAGGGTGGCGGGTCGCATGGCGCCTTCACCTGGGGAGTCCTAGATCGGCTGCTGGAGGACACCAGGGTTGAGATTGAGGGGGTCAGCGGTGCTAGTGCCGGCGCGATGAATGCAGTGGTGATGAGCCATGGTTTTGCGGTTGGCGGCCGCGATGGCGCGCGCCAGGCTTTATCCGACTTTTGGGGGAGTGTCAGTACCAAAGATCTGTTCAGCTTCATGCAACATCATGCCCTGAGCGATGCCGCAATTGCCAGACAAGCGTCGTCGACCGCGTTGATGAAAGGCGTTTTTTCGATGATGCGACTATTTTCCCCCTACCAGTTCAATCCCTTTGATCTCAACCCGCTGCGTGACATTCTGGTAAATCAAATTGATTTTGACCGTTTGCGTACGCATGGAAACATCAAGCTGTTCATCGCCGCAACGCAGGTCAGTACCGGCACCCTGAAAATATTTCGCAACCACGAATTGTCGCTCGAAGCCTTGTTGGCATCGGCATGCTTGCCATCCATGCACCATGCGGTAGAGATTAATGGCGAGGCATATTGGGACGGCGGCCTGACCGCCAATCCGCCGATTTTTCCATTGTTGCATCTGTGTACTTCACCCGACATCATGGTGGTGCTATTACACCCGTTCCGGCGGCCAAAGACGCCCACGACGACTGACGAAATCGGTCAGCGACTGACGGAAATCAGTTTTAGTTCGACATTTTTTACCGAGTTGGGCGGCATCGCGCTAGCCCGGCGCAACACCGAAGGCGATCCGGATGCCGGCGGCAAGCTCGAGCAGCGCTTAAAGAATCTGAACATGCATGTGATCGATGCCGACGAATTGATGAGCCACTTGAGTGTGTCCAGTAAGCTCAATACCAAAGCGTCTTTCATCAATGCCTTGCGCGATGCCGGACGCCAACAGGCGGATAACTGGCTGGCGCAAAAATTTGATGATCTGGGACAGCGTTCGTCTTTTGATCTGAATCAATTTTTGCCTTAGCCTTTGCCACCCACTAACCATCTCATTTAAATTGCCTATGAAAGCATCTCAATCCGATTTTATCCAGATACGCGGGCTTCGTTACCATATCCGGCGCTGGGGGCGGCCAGGTGCGCCGCTGCTATTCATGTTGCACGGCTGGATGGATGTGTCGGCCTCTTTTCAATTTGTGGTGGATAAACTGGCGCAGGATTGGCAGGTCATCGCACCGGACTGGCGTGGCTTTGGTCTGACGCAGAGAGTGCCCGCAGATGTTTATTGGTTCCCGGATTATTTGGCAGACCTGGACGCAATTTTGCGGCATTACGCTGGCGCAGACCCAGTCAATTTGCTTGGCCATAGCATGGGTGGTTACGTCGTCGGTTTATACGCCGGGGTGCGACCGCAACGCGTCGGCAAGTTGATTAATCTGGAGGGATTCGGCCCGGCGATCACGCAACCGGACCAGGCACCTGAACGTTACGCCAAATGGCTGGACGAGTTGCGGGCCGTGCCGACAATGCAGTCTTACCCGACGCAGGAAGCCGTTGCCAGCCGCCTGAAAAAGAACAATCCTCGACTGACAAGTGAGCGCGCCGGGTTTTTGGCGCAGCACTGGGCCAGCGAAAGCAGTTCAGGCAGATGGGAAATTCTCGGCGATCCGGCGCACAAGATAATCAATCCGGTATTGCCCAAAGTAGAGGAGATGCTGGCTTGCTGGCGACGGATCAGTGCGCCGGTGTTATGCGTCGAAGCAGCCGATACAAATATGTGGCTATGGATGGGCGGCAAGGACGTAATGCGCGCCGAGATCGACAGGCGCGTCGGCTGCCTTGCCGATGCCCGGCTCGAGCTGGTCGCCGATGCAGGTCATATGCTGCATCATGATCAGCCGCAGTTGTTGGCGCTGATGATTGAGCAGTTTTTGGCGGAGTAAAGTGCCAACCCGCATTTGAGCGCTGACCAATCATCCTGAAGTAACCGATAGCTTAAACGCTGCTCATCGGTTATGTGCGTTCGCAACAAAAAGAGTGCAACGAGCGTACAATCTTTACCTTGAATATGATTTTCTATAGTTTCCTTGATGTTGAATGTTGATCTCCATTGCCACTCGAATGTTTCCGACGGTACCTTAACGCCTGCGGCGGTGGCTGCACGTGCCAAGGCCAACGGTGTCGATGTCTGGGCATTGACGGATCACGATGAAATCAGCGGCATCGCCGAAGCGCGGGCCGCCGCTAGCGCGCTCGATCTGCAATATGTCCCCGGCGTAGAAATTTCGATTACCTGGGCTGGCCACACGATCCACATAGTCGGTCTGCAGATTGATGAAACCAATCAGGAGCTGATACAAGGGTTGGCCGCGACCCGAGGCGGCCGCGAGCGGCGCGCGCGTGAAATGGCTGTGCAACTGGCCGCTGCCGGGATTCCCGATGCGTTCGAAGGGGCGCTCAGGCATGTCGGCAATCCCGACCTGATTTCACGTACCCACTTTGCGCGTCATTTGGTCGATATCGGCCGCTGTGCCGATACCCATGAAGTATTTCGGAATTATCTGACTGAAGGCAAGCCGGGCTACGTGCCGCATCGCTGGGCCAGCTTGGCACAGGCGCTGAAGTGGATACGCGGTGCAGGCGGGATTGCCGTGGTCGCACATCCCGGGCGCTACAACCTGAGCGACGTTGCGTTCGGTGCGTTCTTTGATGAGTTCAAACAATTAGGCGGCGCCGCGATCGAGGTCAATACTGGCAGCCACTCGCCTGATCAATATGCGGAATATGCCAAAATCGCCGCCGCTTATGGTTTTCTGGCGTCGCGCGGATCCGACTTTCACAGCCCGGATGAATCACGGGTTGATCTGGGCGCGTTGCCGCCGTTACCTGATGGGGTAGTGCCGGTCTGGCACAATTGGTCTCTGTAATCCAGGCATGGCCGCTACACTAGAGCGCGTCGTTGCAGGGTATCCGTTGCTCCTCTTGAAATCTGCAGCAACGGACTTATTTAAAAGATACTTCCCAATTAGGAGTTTTTTGCATGAAACGTATTTTCCTGTTCCTCGCCACAAATATTGCAGTAATGCTGGTGTTGAGCGTCGTCCTGTCGGTGCTGGGCGTGGATCGTTTTCTAACGCGTAGCGGGCTGGATATACCTAAATTGATGGTGTTTTCGCTGGTGGTTGGCTTCGCCGGCTCAATCTTTTCGCTATTGATCAGCAAGTGGATGGCGAAACACTCCACCGGTGCGCGCGTGATCGCGTCGCCGTCGAATTCCACTGAATTGTGGCTGGTCGACACAGTCGGCAAGCTGGCGCAACGGGCCGGTATCGGCATGCCTGAAGTTGCGGTGTTTCAAGGCGAGCCAAACGCATTTGCGACTGGTGCCTTCAGGAATTCGGCATTGGTCGCGGTCTCGACCGGTCTGCTGGAAAGCATGACGAAGGAAGAGGTTGAAGCGGTACTGGGCCACGAAATCGCCCACATTGCGAATGGTGATATGGTGACAATGACTCTGATCCAGGGGGTTGTGAATACCTTCGTCGTGTTTTTGTCGCGCGTGATCGGTTATGTGGTCGATCGCGCCATGTCGCGCGGTAATAATGACGGCCCTGGCATCGGTTACACGGTAACCGTGATTGTCTGTCAGATCGTGTTGGGTATTGGCGCCTCGCTGATCGTTGCCTGGTTCTCGCGTCACCGCGAATTCCGCGCCGACGCCGGATCCGCCAAACTGTTGGGCAGCAGCTTGCCGATGCAGCGTGCATTGGCGCGTCTGGGGGGGAGGGAGGCAGCGTCGCTGCCGGAATCGATGGCAGCCATGGGTATCAATGACAGGCCCGGATTTATGGCGTTATTCTCCAGTCACCCGCCGATTGAACAACGTATTGCAGCTTTGCGTGATCCCCAAGCGACTGCCTTGTAATCATTCGACGATAGTCGAACACTGTTAGCGAAATAAGGCAGGGCGGCGGTAGTCTGGTGGCTATCGCCGTTTTTATATCGTGGACTTACGCAAAACCGCCCCAGCAGCGTTACGCCTCCTAGACGTACTATTCGTACTGTCTTCGTCGGCAGGTTTTGACAAACTCGTTGCCGGGACAATTTTGCGTAGGTCCAATATCGAAAAGAGTTAGCGAGCCATGAGCCAGTTTTTCCAGATTCATCCTGATAATCCGCAATTGCGGTTGATCAAGCAAGCGGTACAAATTATTCGAGCTGGCGGCATCGTCGCCTTGCCGACTGATTGCTGTTACGCACTGGTATGCCAGCTCGATAACAAGGATGCAGTCGAGCGCGTGCGCCGCATTCGCGGTGTCGACGACAAACATCACCTGACCTTGATGTGCAGTGACCTGAGCGAGATTTCGGAATATGCTAAGGTTGACAATCGTCAGTTCCGGCTGCTGAAAAGTGCGACTCCCGGGGCTTACACGTTTATCCTGGAAGCAACCAAAGAAGTACCGCGCCGCCTCAGTCATCCATCCCGCAAAACTATCGGACTGCGGGTGCCGGAGAACAGTGTGGTGCAGGCCTTGTTAGACGAGTTGGGGCAGCCCCTGATCGGTACCACTTTGATTTTGCCGGGCGCCGAGTTGCCGCTTACCGATCCGGAAGAGATACGCGATCAGCTGGAAAAGCAGCTGGAACTGGTGATCGACAGTGGCGCTTGCGGTCTGGAGCCAACGACGGTGATCGATCTGACCGCAGATGCGCCAATGTTGATTCGGCAGGGACGCGGCGACACTGGATTGTTCGGCTTGTAGCCGCGCCAAATTACAAGTAGTCCAATCTTAAGTACGTGATTTAAATCCATCTTTCTCTGCCAATCTGCTTTGCACTAATGCCCCTCTGTTAAAATTCCGCTAATGAACGATCTTATTCAAACTATCGCAGTATTGGCACTTCCCCTGCTTTTCGCAATTACCCTGCACGAGGCGGCACATGCCTACGCTGCCAAGTACTTCGGCGATCCTACCGCTTACATGCTGGGCCGCATGAGTCTGAATCCGATCAAGCATATCGATCCGTTCGGTACGGTGCTGATTCCGTTGTTGATGTTTTTCTCCACCGGAGGCGCTTTCCTGTTCGGCTATGCGAAACCAGTACCCGTCAATTTTGGTCAGCTGCGCAAACCCAAGCGCGATATGGCATGGGTGGCGCTGGCTGGGCCTGCCGCGAATCTGGTCATGGCCTTGGGCTGGATGCTGCTATTGATCGGACTGGCGAGCTTTGGCGCAGAACAGCAAGATTTCTTCGTCATGATGGCGCACGCCGGTATTCGTGTGAATCTGGTGCTGTTTGCACTGAATCTGTTTCCGTTGCCGCCATTGGACGGAGGTCGGATTCTATTCAGTCTGTTGCCGCATAAATACGCCTACAAACTTGCCAGGATTGAACCCTACGGTTTCTTTATTGTGCTGGCGCTGCTTCTGATAAAGCTGCCGCAATTCGGCGATCAACCTGCACTATATGCAGTATGGATGACGCCGTTGATGGATATTGCCTCTACTGTTTTACAATGGATCGTCACGCCGCTGCTGATGCTGTTGCGTTGACGCCCTTGCCGCCTTTTCATTTTGCCACTCTGACTTCTCACATTTACTATGTATCCTGATCGCGTTGTTTCTGGCATGCGTCCTACCGGCGCCCTGCATCTTGGCCACTATCACGGCGCCTTGAAAAACTGGGTTCGGTTGCAATCCGAATTGCCTTGCCTGTTCTTTGTCGCCGACTGGCACGCGCTAACCACCCATTACGACGATCCTAGCCAGATCGAAAGCAGCGCCTGGGATATGTTGATTGACTGGCTTGCTGCCGGTGTCGATCCATCGCAATCGACACTGTTTATTCAGTCGAAGGTGCCAGAGCACGCGGAGTTACATTTGCTGCTATCGATGGCAACGCCGCTGGGTTGGCTGGAGCGGGTCCCGACTTACAAGGACCAGCAAGAAAAACTCGCCGATCGCGATCTGGCGACCTACGGCTTTCTCGGTTACCCATTGCTGCAGGCTGCTGATGTTTTGATTTATCGCGCTACGCAAGTGCCGGTCGGCGACGATCAAATTCCGCATATCGAAATGATGCGTGAGATTGCCCGTCGCTTTAATCATCTTTACGGCAAGGAAAAGGGCTTTGAAGAAAAGGCTCAGGACGCCGTCAAAAAGCTCGGTAGCAAACGTGCCAAGTTGTATAACGAGTTACGCGTCGATTTTCAGCAAAAAGGCAGTGAAGAGGCTCTTGCGCAAGCCAAGGCGATGCTCGACGATGCCCAGAATCTGTCAATGATCGATCGCGAGCGCCTGTTTGGCTTCCTCGAAGGAAGTCGCAAGTTGATTCTGTCCGAGCCACAGGCGCTGTTGACAGAAGCGTCACGCTTGCCGGGTCTCGATGGCCAAAAAATGTCGAAGAGCTATGGCAATGCGATCGCTTTACGTGACGACAAAGACGTCGTAACCAAAAAAGTCAGAACCATGCCGACTGATCCGGCACGCGTGCGCCGTACTGATCCGGGCGAGCCGACAAAATGCCCGGTATGGCAATTTCATCTGGTGTATTCCGATACCGGTACTCAGGAATGGGCCGCGAAAGGCTGTCGTTCTGCCGGCATTGGTTGCCTGGAATGCAAACAGCCGGTAATTGACGCCATCATCAAGGAACAGGAGCCTATGCACGAGCGTGCTCAACAGTATCTTGACGATCCATCGCTGGTGCGTGCAATTGTAGCGGATGGCGCCGATCATGCGCGCAAGCTGGCGCAGGACACAATGCGTGACGTGCGTGAGGCAATGGGCCTGGGTTACAACTGAGTTACCTGACGCTGCCATACATGTCCGTTATATCCATTGCCAATCCAACCATGATCGACACCCCTGTTTCCAGCTGGATCAGCCGTTTTGCCGGATTGATCCCGGCCGGGCAGGTACTTGATCTGGCTTGCGGTGGCGGGCGACACAGCGCACTGCTGGCTGCGTTGGGCAAGGACGTACTGGCAGCCGACCGCAATGCGGAAGTGCTGGCCGGCATAGCGGCAAGGGGCATTTCGACCTGTCAGATCGATTTGGAGGCAGGTGATGCGGTCGCATTGGCAGGATTATTTCAGCCACAACGCTTTGCCGGTATGGTGGTGACGAATTATTTGCATCGGCCATTGGTTCCGCGGATGCTCAGTAGCATCGCCGATCAAGGCGTGCTGCTGTATGAGACTTTTTCTGCCGGGAATCAACAATTTGGCAAGCCTTCCAATCCGGATTTTCTACTGACGCCAGGTGAGTTATTACGCTGGCTGACGGCCGACGTCGAGAATGTCTGGCGCGTGCTGGCATTTGAGGAAGGTTATGTGGCGCGGCCGAAACCGGCAATGGTGCAACGGCTTTGCGCGGTCAAAGGAACTGCCAGTTCGCCAGCCGGTCTACAGCTTGACTGAATATTATTTAAGTCAAAAGTCGGGCCTGGGTTAGAAGTCGCGCTTTACTAATTCTAAATATATCGGTGACTTGTTGTTGGATTACTTAGGGTATTTTCCTTAGTAATTTGCATTGTTTTAATTCGAATTGCGAGTGGAATTTCCCCATAGTCACGGCGATCCGCTACAATCAGGTTTTTATCTCTTACGTACTTACTATCATGATCCAAGGTAGCATTGTTGCAATCGTTACTCCTATGCATTCGGACGGCAGCCTTGATTTGCCGAGTCTACGTCAGCTGATTGATTGGCATATTGCCGAAGGTACCGACGCGATCGTCATCGTCGGCACTTCAGGCGAGTCGCCGACAGTGTCGGTAGCAGAACATTGTGAACTGATCAAAGTTGCGGTTGAACATGCGGCCAAGCGGATTCCGATCATCGCAGGTACCGGCGGCAACTCGACCGCCGAGGCCATCAATCTGACGCGCTATGCTAAAGAAGTCGGTGCGGATGCCTCGTTGCAAGTCGTGCCTTACTACAATAAGCCAACACAAGAAGGCATGTATCAGCACTTCAAGAAGATTGCGGAGTCGGTCGACCTGCCAGTGATTCTGTACAACGTACCGGGTCGCACGGTCGCTGATATGAGTAACGAGACAATTTTACGTCTGGCGCAAGTGCCCGGCATTATCGGTGTCAAGGATGCGACCGGCAATATTGCACGCGGTTCCGATCTGATTCGTTTGGCCCCGGCAGATTTTGCGGTCTATTCCGGCGACGATGCCACTGCCATGGCACTGATGTTCTGTGGCGGTAAAGGGAATATTTCAGTGACTGCCAACGTCGCACCACGTGATATGCATTTGCTATGTGTGGCTGCAATTAAAGGCGATGTCGCCGAGGCTGTGAAAATCAATAACAAGCTGCTGCCGTTGCACAATAAATTGTTTATCGAGCCGAATCCGATACCGGTCAAATGGGCATTGTTTGAAATGGGCATGATTCCGTCGGGTATGCGTTTGCCGCTAATACCCCTGTCGCCGGAATGTCATGCACCGATCCGAGCAGCATTACGCGAATCGGGTGTCTTAAAATAAGCTGCGCTGACAGGCGTTTTCTCTAGAATTTTTCTCGTTCCACTCATCCTGTATTCACATGACTATTCGCAAGAACATTCCTTCGACCTCACGCAGCCTTACCCAACGTAGTCTTGTTATCACACTGGCGCTGACCAGCCTGGCAGGGTGCAGCTCGCTCAATTCGATGCTGGAGCCGGATCGTATCGATTACAAGAGCGCCGAAAAGGTCAAGACACCAAAGCTGGATATTCCACCTGATCTAACCCAATTGCAGCGCGAAAATCGCTACGCTATTCCTGACGCAAATCAAGGAACCGCCACCGCCTCCGGATATAACCTGCAGCAGGGGATAAAGCCGGCTGCAGATGCTGCGGTTGTGGCGCCTAACGGCGCCCCGGACATGCATATCGAACGTGATGGTTCGCAGCGCTGGCTGGTGATTCAAGCGACACCTGAAAAGCTGTGGCCGCAGATCAAGGATTTCTGGCAGGATTCAGGGTTCCTGATCAATGTCGAAAATGCCGATACCGGCGTCATGGAAACCGACTGGGCTGAAAATCGTGCGAAAATTCCGCAAGATTTCGTGCGTAACACACTTGGGAAAGTATTCGATTCACTATACTCAACCGGTGAGCGTGACAAGTTCCGAACGCGCCTGGAGCGCGGACCTGACGGGAGGACTGAAGTCTACATCAGTCACCGTGGTGCAGAAGAAGTGCTGACCGGTGCGTCAAAAGAAACCAGTATCTGGACTGCGCGTCCGGAAGATCCGCAGCTGGAGGCCGAATTTTTATCGCGGTTGATGGCACGTCTTGGCGCGGACCAGGTCAAGGCCAAAGCAGCGGTCGCCAGTGCGCCGTCGTTGCAAGCGCGTTCCAAGCTGATCAAGGGCGCTGCTGGTGCGAGCGGCAGCTATGTCGAAGTTGACGAGAGTTTTGACCGTGCCTGGCGTCGTGTCGGCCTGGCCCTGGATCGTGTCGGCTTCACCGTGGAAGACCGTGATCGTAGCCAGGGCGTATATTTTGTGCGTTACGTCGATCAAAGTCAGGATGCGAAAGACAAGAAATCAGATGGCTTCTTCTCCAAGATGTTCTCCAGTTCGAAGAAAGACGACAAAACTGCGGCGCGCTATCGTGTAGCGGTCAAGGGCTCCGGTTCAGCTAGCCAGGTGTCTGTGCAGAACAACCAGGGTCAGCCGGAAACTTCGCAAGCGGCTGACAAGATCCTTGCTTTGATAAACGAGCAACTTAAGTAAGCGTTCGTATATTCACCTTGCTTTGCTGTCATGATCGTTCGGCAAGGTAAGGCAAAGCAGCAGAGGATCAAGTCGTTGAAATTTGCCAGTCTCGGGAGCGGTAGTGAAGGCAATGCCTTATTGATTTCCACGGCTTCCAGTACCACTTCCGCCGCAACCAAAGCCACAACCACCGTCATGCTGGATTGTGGCTTTGGTATTAAAGAGACCGAACGTCGCCTGGTTAGGCTTGGCGTCAGTGCAACCGACTTAGCGGCGATTGTGGTGACGCACGAGCACCAGGATCATGTCGGCGGTGTATTCAAATTTGCCCGGCGTCATGGTTTGCCTGTATGGCTCACCCATGGCACTTATCAGGCTGTCTCGAAAGTCCCCAAGAATTGTAGCGATGTGCAGATGCATTTTTGTCGCGATGGCGAGCCGCTTGCTATCGGGGATTTACAGCTGACGCCATACACGGTCCCGCACGATGCGAGGGAGCCGGTGCAGTATGTTGCTAGCGATGGTAAGCTCCGGCTCGGCGTGCTGACGGATGCCGGCAAGTCTACCAATCACCTGATTAGTGCCCTGACCGGTTGCGATGCGCTGATCCTGGAGTGCAATCATGATCGTCAAATGCTGCGTGATTCCGCTTACCCGCCATCACTTAAGCGGCGCATAGGCGGGGAGTACGGCCATCTGTCGAATGAAGTCGCGTCCGAGATTCTGGCGGCGCTGGATCAATCGGTTTTACGTAAAGTGGTTGGTGCGCATTTGAGCTTGCGGAATAATACGCGTGAACTTGCACTTGCCGCGCTGTGCCGTGGTCGAAAAAATATGCACACTGAGTTGATGATTGCCTGTCAGGAGGATGGATTCGACTGGGTCGAAATTTGATGGCGATGTGTCGACATGGTAGTCGAGCGTCGTCAGGCGAGGCTGGGTATGGTGGGAAGACAGCCGACTGTTGAAAAGGCCGAGCGACCTTGAATAGAGAAAAGGTATTTGTTTGACTTTATATTGACAACAAAAAAGCCGACCAGAAGGTCGGCTTTTTTTAAGCAACCAAAAATTACTTGGATGCCGAAGCAGCAGGAGCAGCAGCTTCAGGTGCCGAAGCAGCAGGAGCTTCAGGTGCCGAAGCAGCAGGAGCAGCAGCTTCAGGTGCCGAAGCAGCAGGTGCCGAAGCAGACGCTTCAGGTGCCGAAGCAGCAGGTGCTGTCATCGAAGCCGCTGTGTCAGCAGCAGGCGCTTCGTCTTTTTTACCGCAAGCAGCCAAAGCCAGAGCCAACAGGGATGCGATCAACAGTGTTTTTTTCATGGATATTCCTTCAGTAGTAATCAAAATTTTTGCGATGAATAATTACCGGTAATTATCGCTCTACAGGATGTTTTCGCAGTGCTTTGCACAAAAAATTGTGCATTGCGATACAACAAAAACTTTCCAGCTGCGAATTATAGCGGATTTTGTCAAATATAGCATGGTAGGTTTGTTTTTTAGTAAGGATTTGTATTGAAGCAACAGCGGTCAAATTTCCATCCGGCAAGGCCACCAAAGTTGGCGGCATAGGACGGGGGCAAAGACGTGATATATGTCGCCGCTTTTTTCTTCACTCATGCCAGCCCCGTCGAACGGATGAACAATCTTCCTTAGCCCGTCAAGCGTCATCAAATTAGCCAAGCTTGATCCAGCCATCCTCGTACCAGGTGTACAGCGCCTCCAGCACGTCGGTAGACACCGCGCTGGCAGCATTGCCGTCTAGTCTGCGCTGATCCGCCAAAGCACATAATGAGGCTTTGTCCTCCCGTCCAGCGGCGAACGACTCGCCATTGATAAACACATGCTTTCCGCGATACAGCATTTGTGTCTTGCGCGACAGGCTGACGCCGCGCTTGGCGATGGCAGCTGTGAAGCGTGGCAGCGTCAGTGGCCGGGCCGGCGACTCAAAAAATACATTCGCTTTGGGATCGGATAAATACTCGCCAACAAAGATGGCGACATCATCCTCGGTAAAGCGCACCTTATTGAGCTGATCCGAGATCTGCGACAGCATGTTGCGGCTGATTTCCGCCGGGTGCCTGGCGGGCGTCAAATCGACATCGGCGTAGCGACCGGGCAGGTCGATCGAGTCGGCCATGAACTGTAAAAAGGCTTCGCCCAGTTCTTGAAAGGCTGGTGCGCGGAAGCCGATTGAATAGGTCATGCATTCGCCGATTGCAGTGCCATCGTGGGCATATTGCGGCGGCAGGTATAGCATGTCGCCCGGTTCAAGCACAAACTCTTGTTCCGGCGTGAAGTTTTTCAGTATTTTTAGCGCGCTGCCTTCAACCAGTGTCAGGTCTTGTCCGGCACCGATTTTCCAGCGGCGCTGGCCATGTGCCTGCAATAAAAACACATCGTAAGAATCAAAATGCGGTCCGACGCCGCCGGTGTCGGTTGCGTAGCTGATCATCAGATCATCCAGCCGCGCATCCGGAATAAAGCGAAACTGCCTGAGCAATGCATCTGCCGCATCGTCATGCAAATTGACGCCTTGCACCAATAGTGTCCAATCCTTTTGAGTGAGCGCCGGCAAGGTCGCGACCGGTCCATTTTCAACTTTCCATTGCTGCTTGAAATGCGTAATCAGACGCGCCTCGACGTCATCTCGCGATGCCATCTCAAATAAGGCTTCGGCGGACAGCAGCGGTTTGAATCCCGGCAGGGCCTGACGAATCAGCAAAGGTTTCTTATGCCAGTAATCGCGCAAAAACTGCGCAGGCGACAGGCCGCCTAATAAGGTGAAATTTTTCATAGCGGCATTATATCGGGTTGGCGTACCTGAATGCCGTATTGACACCCTGGTAAGCATTTACGTTATGCGGCGGGATAAATTTTTCTTGTCGCGCAGACCTGGCGAATTCGGCGGGTATAATCTGACCGCATATTAAATGAAAGGAATGATCATGAAGATTGCCAAAAATACCGTAGTGACTGTGCACTACAAACTGTCAGATGCTCAAGGCAACTTGATCGAAGAGAGTAGCGAGCCGATGGTGTATTTGCACGGTGGTTACGAAGGCACATTGCCGAAAATTGAAGAAGCGCTGGATGGCAAGGAAGTTGGTTATACAACCGAGCTGCAGGTGGAGCCGGATGATGCCTTTGGCGAATATGACTCGAATCTGGTGAAGGTCGAGGCACGCAACCGGTTACCGACACCGCTGGAAGTCGGCATGCAGTTTGAGGGCACGCCAGACGGCGAAGACGACGACGAGCAAGCATTGATTTTCACTGTCACCGATATCGCTGATGACAAAGTCGTGCTGGATGGCAACCATCCACTGGCTGGTATCGCCTTGCGTTTTGACTTGACGGTCGGCGAAGTACGCGTTGCGACGGATGAGGAAATCGTTCATCAACACGTCCACGGCGCGCACGGCCATCATCATGACGATCTGGATGATGACTCCGGGGATGAGTTCCGCAGCCATCCTATCCACTAAGTTGCAGGAGTCAGGATTACGCCTGTCGGCTTTTGGCAGACACTGACGAAAAAAAGCCGTGAGCAATAGCCAAGTTGCTCACGGCTTTTCCGCATCTATAGTCGGCGTTTAGCTGCTAATGCGTCTTTAATTGCGCAGTTTGCTGCTCTGATTTGCCCTGATCGATGCGCCTTTTGTCGAGTACGAAAAAATCGGGATTGTGCGCATCCACGGTAACCTTGATCCAAGACGTAGCGACCTCCAGATCTCCCAGATTCTTTTTCCAGATCAAGCCGGGCGTCGCTGGCAAACTATCGGGAGGTGCACCGTGTATCAGCAATACCTTGCCGGTAAATTTGGACGCCAGCGTATTGATGGTGCGACGTATTTCGACAAAGCCGTCACGTTTGACGTTGAAATCGAATACCCGGCGACGTTGCGTCGCCAGCGGATCGCCATCGCAAAATAAAACGATGCCATCCGCCTTCTTTTGCGCAGCAATCACGAAAATCCTTTGCAACCATTCCCGGTTAGCGATCAGCCGGTCTTCAAACTCGCTGTTACGACCGCCTTCGGGCATATAGTGATTATTCCGAGAAGGCAAATTGATCGTGGCAAACATTACATTGCCGATTTCCCAGCGTGCATTTTCGACATAGCTGTGGAACTTCGGTGAGGTTGACTGGCGGTTTAAAGGGATTCTGCTTTCGCCAAACGAAAAATCATCGGCGAAGAATAGTTCGCGAAGACGATTCAGGCGTTCAAATGCGGTAGAGCGCCCACCCTCGTTTTTGCAGGCAACCCAATCGCTTCCTGAGAGTGAAACGATCAAGCCATTTTTTGCGCTGTTGAGCAGCGTTTTACGCTGCTCGTACATCCTGTCAGAGCAAGGCTCCTGAGTTGACTTGATGCCGTTGGCGACGACGAAAGCCAGGTTCTCGTCATCCGTCTGGCGGATGGCGGTACGCAGCGCTGGTTCGCCTGACGTGGTGCGGAATGGGTGTCCGATGACACCGAAACTGAAGGTGTCTGTTTCGGACGGCTCATTCGCCATGGCGGGTGCGCTCAGAGAATACGTTATCAGCGCCAACACCGCGATCGCACCCACGCTGATCCTGCTGCGGGGCGATCGCGCGCATCGTTCAATGTCTGCGCTGGATAAGGAGGCGTGGTTCATGCGGTTTTTTGAGAATGTGTCTGTGTACCGCTCAGGCGCTTCAGACGATACAACTGTTCCAATGCTTCACGCGGCGATAAGGCATCAGGATCTATCAGCGCCAACGCATCGACCAGTTCGCTCTCGAAGTGATTGTCTTGTACATCTTCAATCTCGTCATTTTCGGCCTGCCCGTGCGAAAACAAGTCAAATTGCGGCGTCGCCTGTACCGACTGCGATTCCAGTAATGCCAGATGCCTGCGTGCCGCGCGAATCACGGGTGCCGGTACGCCCGCCAATTGCGCGACCTGCAAACCGTAACTCTGAGATGCGGGTCCGGGCTGGACCGCATGCAGAAACACAATGCTGTCTTTGTGCTCAACTGCGGACAGGTGAACGTTCGCAGCAGAAGGGTGGATCTCCGGTAATTGTGTCAGCTCGAAATAATGCGTGGCAAACAGCGTGAAACTACGGGTTACCTCAATCAATTGCTTGGCGATAGCCCAGGCCAGCGCCAGGCCATCGAAAGTCGAGGTGCCGCGTCCGACCTCATCCATCAGCACCAGGGAATTTTCTGTGGCGCCGTTCAGGATGGCCGCGGATTCAGTCATTTCCACCATGAAGGTAGAACGGCCTCCGGCCAGGTCATCGGCCGCGCCGATGCGGGTAAAGATCCGATCTATCGGTCCAATGACCGCGCTGCCGGCCGGTACGTAACTGCCGACGTAGGCTAGCAGCGTAATCAGCGCAACCTGGCGCATGAAGGTCGATTTACCGCCCATGTTGGGGCCGGTGATCAACAGCAATTTATGTTCCGCCGACAGCATGCAATCGTTGGCGATGAAGCGTTCAATCTGCTTTTCAACCACCGGATGCCGGCCCTGTTCAATCCGGATTGCGGGACTGGCCACCAGTTGCGGTGCGCACCAGTCGTGGCGCGAGGCGTGATCCGCCAATGCCACCAGCGTGTCGATTTGCGCCAGCGCTTGAGCGATGGTTTGCAGCGTGCCGATGTGCGGCGCGAGATCTTGCAACAACTGTTCGTACAGAACTTTTTCCCGTATCAGCGAGCGTTCCTGCGCCGACAATGCTTTGTCTTCAAAGGCTTTGAGTTCCGGTGTGATGTAGCGTTCAGCGTTTTTCAGGGTCTGGCGACGCCGATAGTCGTCCGGTACTTTATCGGTCTGGCCGTGCGTCACTTCGATATAAAAGCCATGGACCTTGTTGTATTCAACCCGCAGATTGGCAATCCCGGTACGCGCGCGTTCGCGGGTTTCCAGATCGATCAAAAACTGGCCTGCGTTCTCCGATAATCCGCGCAGTTCATCCAGCTCTGCATCGAATCCGGCCGCAATGACGCCGCCGTCGCGCACCATGGCCGCCGGTTCGCCGGCGATCGCGCGCTGCAGCAATGTCAGGCACGCGACCGGCGTTGCCAACGCCTGCTGGAGCGCGCGTAATAACGGCGCTGCATTTCCATCCACGCTTTCGCTGCTGGCATTATCCCCGTTGCACAGGGCGATATCGGCACGTACCGCGTCCAGCTGCTGCAGACCATCGCGCAATCCGGCCAGGTCACGCGGGCGTGCTGACAGCAGGGCGATGCGTGTGGTGATACGTTCAATATCCGGTACCGCTGCGAGTGTGGCTGACAGGCCCGCCCCGGCATCGGCGGCGAGCAGGGCGCCGATTGCAGCATGCCGTCCTTGCGCCACCGTTTGCTCACGCCTGGCGTGGTGCAGCCAATGGCGTAACAGGCGTGAGCCCATCGCGGTGCGGCAGTGATCCAATAACGAAAATAACGTCGGCGCGCCGGATGCGGAATCTTCGCCGCGTATGGTTTCGGTCAACTCCAGATTGCGCCGGGTGGCGGCATCCAGTCCGATGAATTCATTTTCTGTTTCGACGGTCAGTGCCCGGACATGTTGCAAGCCCTTGCCCTGCGTCGATTGCGCATACCGCAGCAGCGCGCCGGCGGCACCGATAGCGGTGCTCAGGCCTTCTGCGCCAAAGCCGCTCAAGGTGCTGACGGCCAGCTGTTCCAGCAGGGCTTTCTCGCCATTCGGGATGTCGAAATGCCAGTCGGGCACGGTCGCAGCCTTATTGACCAGCGTCTGTCCGTTGATGGAGCTGAGCATCGGGCTGGCAAGTTCCGCCATCAGAATTTCAGCAGGTGCGATGCGTTCCAGTTCTTGTTTGAGGCGAGCGTCCAAGGCTTGAATCTCGCCGCTGAACTCCATCATCTTCAAGGCACCGCTAGCCATCGATAGCCAGGCCAGACCGGCGCTGGCGGTCTTGCGTTGCTTGTGCTGGGTAATGGATAGCGCCAGCAGCGGCTGCTCGGATTTTTCCGGCAACAGGTTGGAGTCAGTCAAGGTCCCCGGCGTTACCACGCGTACTACCTTGCGTTCCACGATGCCTTTGCTGGTCGCCGGGTCGCCGATTTGTTCGCAGAGTGCCACCGATTCACCGATCTTGACCAGCTTGGCCAGATATTGATCGGCTGCATGAAACGGCACGCCGCACATTTTGATCGGTACGCCATTGTAAGTGCCGCGAGAAGTCAGCGTGATGCCAAGCAGGCGCGAGGCTTTTTCTGCATCTTCAAAAAACAGTTCGTAAAAATCTCCCATCCGAAAGAAAACGAGGGTAGTTGGATGATCAGCCTTGATGCCCAGATATTGAGCCATGCCAGGGGAGATTTTCGGTTTGTCTACGGTCATCCGGTTACCACTCGCACGTCATTGATTACATTAAACATTTTTTTCTCTTTCAACATACAACCAGCTTTTTGTCCCGCCATTGCCGGATTCCCGGCATGTGGCTATTTGCGATTTCATTCGCACTCGACCATGCGAGTGCAAGCTGTTGAATTTTAAACGTTTTAACGTGGCAAAGGTACTGTGTCGCGCAACGGATGGTCGTATATCGAAGACGACGCAGGCAGGAAAAGCAGAGCCCGGGCTCATGCTCAGGCAGGTATATGCCATATAGGCATGTGGCGCTTTGGCGTTGGGCGTCAGGTGTTTGGCCATGTTGCATGGCTATGAGCTAACTTCTGACGACCTGTCCTCGTCGATGGCCGCGAATTTCCGTCGGCGAAAAACCAAATCGCCGCCGGAATCGAATGGCGAAGCGGGATGCCGATTCGTATCCGCTCGCCAGTGCAATCTGCACGATCGGTTTATCTGTTGATTGCAGGAGGGTTAGCGCGAATGACATACGGACATCCACCAGCAACCCGGTTAGTGAAGCGCCTTCTGCCGCGAGGCGGCGGCGCAGCGTGGCCTCGCTCATTGCCAGTTGCCGTGCAACCTTCGGCGCAGTCCACGGCGTGTCGGGAGAGGAGCTTAGCAACTGTCGCAACTTTCCTGACAGAGACCTTGCTTCGGCTTGTGCCAACTGGCCGCCGTGCAGACTCACCCAGACCAGTACCTCGCGCAAGCGGTGTCTGGCGATGGCATCGGGGATGCCATCCCGGTCGCGAATCGCTTCCATGGCAGCGTTGATCGCGCGCATGAACGAGGGGTGGATATCCCGCAGCGGCATGGCCTGTGTGATCGTTGGCGCTGCTCGGCCGGATGTGTCTGCCGCCGATCCGGTAGTGGATCCATAGCCGGCGATGAGCGCGGGATCCCAACTCAGCCAGCAGGCCTCATAACTACCTTGCGGCGACAGGTGATTGATGACATCGAAGGTGCGCCCGCCGGCGATGACAATCGCTTCGCCAGCGCGCACGACGCACTCGATTTCGGGCGAGCGCAGGGTCTTGGCGCCATGTAGCACGACGATCAGCATGGGCTGGTCGATGACCAGATGGACGAATTTCAACTCCCGATGCTGAATAATGTGTGCCGTCGTCCCGACGCCTGCACGGATGACGATGGTGCGTTCAGCCATGGCGGGCGTCGAGGCGGCCGTCATGCCTTACTTGGCGCGTCCGTAACGGGCTGTGAAGCTGGCCTTGCCCAGGCTGTTGCCGTTGGCCATGAATGCGACCAGCGCCGGGGTGGAGTTTGCATCCACCTCCAGCTTTTCCACCTTGAGCGCATTGACCGTGACGACATAGCGGTGTGCCGGGCCGACTGGCGGGCATGGGCCGCCGTAACCGGCTTTGCCGAAGTCGGTATTGGTCTGCACCGCGCCTGCCGGCAGCTTGGTACTGTCGACTGAAATGCCCTTAGGCAGCTCGGTCACACTGGCGGGGATGTTGGCGACCACCCAATGGGTCCAGCCGAGGCCGCCGGTGGGGGCGTCGGGATCGTGAATCGTAACGAGGAAGCTCTTGCTGCCTTTGGGTGCGCCTTGCCAGACGATGTGTGGCGATACGTTGCCGCCGCTGCAACCAAAGCCGTTGTACACCTGTTCTTCGACCAGGCGGCCGTTCCTGATGTCGTCGCTTTTGACCTGGAATTCAGCGGCGGACGCGACCGGGGCTGCGAAGGCGGCGACTAAGGTGAGCGTGGCGAGCAGTGCGAGCGGTTGCACTGTGTGGAGTAATTGCTTGCGCATGGGGTGCTCCTTTGATTGAACAGAGGAAGAATTATTGCATCGAATAGTGTTAACTATAGTGCACGAACGATTGAGTTTGGTGCTGATTCGATCAAGTGATGCCCTGAGTATTAATTACCTTCTGCGCCGGCCGACTCGGTTTGATTGCACAGGAGCTCGACCAGCTTGTTCTGAAAGTAATTCTTCTGCCTCGGCCGACGCCGAACGCACACGTGCAAGTCGCGTCTGGCCCATGATTCCGACAGTTCGACAATGCTCAGTCGATCGCTGTCGGAGATTTCCAGCGCAGAGCGCGGCACGATGCAGATGCCCGCCCCCGAGGACACCAGCCGGGCGATGGCGCGATAGCCCGAAACCTGCACCCGCACATCCAGTCTTCCGCCCAGCGAGGCGGCATGGTTCATCAGGAAGGTGTGCAGGGCCGCGCCATGCTGCAGGCTGATGAACGGTGCGCTCATGCAGGTGGCGAAACTGACCGCGCCGTGTTGCGCAAGCTCGCTGTGCAAGGGTGTTAGCAATCGCCGAATCCTTCCCGGCCCACATTCGGTATTCCGGCGCCTCGCTCGGCTATCAGGGGGCATCGATCATCGCCGGCGGTCCAGCGCCGCTGATGTCGCTTTGGCTGTATCAGACCTATCATTCCGCGTATGCGGTCGCCATTTTCCTGACGTTCCTGTCCTTGATCAGCACTTGTGCCGCCTTTTTCCTCGGCAGGAAAAGCAAGGTCTCGCCAGCGCTCTCGCTTGCGCACCCGAATCCAGCTCAGGTCCAAGCATAAATCGCCAGGTTGCAGGTGCCGATGGACGGGGACACGCTGGACCTGCAGAATGCGGAGCAACTGGCGCGCGCGCCGCGCCGGGTTCGGCGGCATTCAGGGCGGTATTTCGTCACAAAGACCAAAGGCACATGCATAAGGAAAACACTTGCCTTCCATGGCGACGAGCGTTGTCATTGCTCATACGCAAACTATAATTTCTCCATGCAACGTCTCCAAGCCTTCAAATACGAACTCATGCCAGACGGCGAACAGTTACGCGCGATGCGTCGCTTTGCTGGCTCGTGTCGCTTCGTGTTTAATAAGGCACTTGCAATGCAAAAAGAGAATCACGATGCGGGAAACAAGTTCATCGGCTATGTGGCGATGGCAGCCAATCTGCCCGTTTGGAAACGTGAAGCTGGTCAAGAATGGTTAAAAAATGCGCCTTCGCAGTCGTTGCAGCATGCGCTAAAGGACCTGGAAAAAGCCTACAAAAACTTTTTCGCCAAGCGTACCGACTTCCCGCGCTTTAAGCGCAAGGGCGGCGGGGACAGTTTTCGCTATCCCGATCCCAAACAGATCAAGCTCGACCAGGCTAATAGCCGCATCTTCCTCCCGAAACTCGGCTGGTTGCGTTATCGCAACAGCCGGGACGTGTTGGGCGAGTTGCGCAACGTCACGGTAAGCCAATCCGGCAGCAAGTGGTTTGCGTCGATTCAAACGCAGCGTGAAATCGAGCGGCCACTGCCAACAGCGACTACCGCGATTGGTATCGATGTCGGCATTGTCCGTTTCGCGACGCTGAGCGATGAAAGTTACATTGCGCCGCTCAACAGCTTCAAGCAGCATCAGCAGCGGCTGGCGCGTTACCAGCGCCGCATGCGCCGCAAGGTCAAATTCAGCAACAACTGGCACAAGGAAAAAGCCAAAGTCCAGCAGATTCACACCCGTATCGCGAACGCCCGAAAAGACTTCCTGCACAAAGCCACAGCAACGATCAGCCAAAACCACGCGCTCGTATGTATTGAGGATTTGCAGGTACGGAACATGTCCAGGTCATCCAGGGGCAATAGCGAACAACATGGCAAGAGGGTGAAACAAAAGTCCGGCCTGAACCGGTCGATTCTCGACCAAGGCTGGGGTGAGTTCAGGCGGCAACTGGACTATAAGGTGTCGTGGAACGGTGGCACGCTGCTTGCCGTACCACCCCACAACACCAGCCGCACCTGCCCTTGCTGTGGTCACGTAGCGAAAGACAATCGGCAAACACAAGCCAAGTTCTTGTGCATCGATTGTGGATATGAAAATAACGCCGATGTCGTCGGCGCGATCAACGTTTTAGAGCGGGGATACCGCTTGTTAGCCTGTGGAGAACCAGCGCAGTCAGGCCGTTCTGCGAAGCAGGAACCCACCGAAGCGACTCAAGCAGATTTTGCCTGAGCGCCGTAGGAATCCTCTTCCTTCTGGGAGAGGAGGATGTCAACGCAGCCAGTCAAGTGCGCCTGTCGCAGCTGTCCAACCGGAAGCAAAACACGCAGTCAACAAATATCCACCAGTCGGGGCTTCCCAATCCAGCATTTCACCAGCGCAAAACACGCCGGGCATCGCGTTCAGCATCAAGTTCCGGTCAAGTGCATCAAACATCACTCCTCCGGCGCTGCTGATGGCTTCGTCTATGGGGCGTGCCGACGTCAGCGTGATGGGCAGCGCCTTGATGGCATGCGCGAGTCTGGCTGGAACTGCGAAATCGTCGGCAGCGCACTCTCGCAGCAATCCGACCTTGACCCCTTTCAGGCCAAGCCGGCTTTGCAAATGACTGGACCATGAACGCGCGCCGCGTGGGTGCGAGACCGCGTCCAGCACCCGTTGCAGCGGCCAGTCGGGCAGCAGGTCGAGATGGAGTCGCGCGCTGCCGTGGCTGGCGACGCGGTCGCGCAGGCTGGCGGAGATGGCGTAGATCAGACTGCCTTCAATGCCATCGGCACTGATCACGCATTCGCCTTGCTTGCGGAAGGTGTTTGTTTTGTCCGGGCTGGCATCCAGATCAGGCAGGGCGATGGCGACCGATTTCAAGTGATGACCGGCGAAGCGTTCCTGGAAATACGCACTCCATCCAGCGTTGAAGCCGCAATTCGATGGCAATAGCGGCGCCACTGGAATGTGGCGTTGTTCCAGCAGTGCCACCCAGGCACCATCGGAACCCAGTCGCGCCCAGCTGCCGCCACCGAGCGCCAATACGACCGCATCGGCGACGACCGCTTGTTCCCCGTCCGGCGTGCTGAATGACAGACTGCCGTCAGCGTCCCAGCCGTTCCAGCGATGCCGCATGTGAAACAGCACGCCGGCCAGGCGCAAGCGATGCAGCCAGGCGCGCAACAGAGGCGCGGCTTTCATGTCGGTAGGAAACACCCGTCCCGACGAACCAATGAAGGTGTCGATGCCCAGGGTTTGAACCCAGCTGCGCAAGGCATCCGGGCCGAACGCTTGCAACAGCGGCGCAATATTCTGCTCGCGTGCGGCATAGCGCGATAAAAAATCCTGGTACGGCTCCGAATGCGTGATATTCATGCCGCCTTTACCGGCCAGCAGAAACTTGCGGCCGACGGACGGCATGGCGTCATAAACAGCCACCTGCACGCCGCCGGCAATCAATACTTCGGCCGCCATCAGGCCGGCGGGACCGCCGCCGATAACGGCGACTGTGCGGGGAATAGGCGAAGAAACCATGGGTTTGGGAGTGAGCGTTCGGATGCGGGTCATAAAATTGTCAGAACTGCTGACAGAGGCCGTAGTCTACGCGCAGGCCAGCCTGCTGCCAATCGGTTCAGGCGATTTCAGCGATATTGACAGTGGCCGGGTCAGACGTCGTGCGGTGATTGAGCAATCGGCAAGAAGTTGTGGCGGCAAGGAAGCGCTGCTTCAGTGAATGTGCATTGCCAAAAATCATTGTTTTTGGCCGCTTGACTGGCCGTCTAACACGGCGCATCTTTGCTTTGAACCAAGTTCTGGATCAAGCAATTTACTTAAGGACTGCCATGATAACGCCATCATTAACCCTGCAACCGGGCCAATTCTCCCTCGCGGATTTGCGCGCCATCTGGACCGCTGCCGTGCCGCTGCAACTGGCAGCATCCGCTTATCCGGCGATCGATGCCTCGGCCGTTGTCGTCCAGCGCATCGTCGCCAAAGGCGATGCCGCCTACGGCATCAACACCGGATTCGGCAAACTGGCCAAGACCCGCATCCCGGATGAACAACTGGAACTGCTGCAACGTAACCTGATCCTGTCCCATTCGGTCGGCACCGGCGCCCTGATGGATGACGCCGTGGTGCGGCTAGTGATGGCGATGAAAATCGGGAGCCTGGGACGCGGCTTTTCCGGCATCCGCGCGCTGGTGATCGATACGTTGCAGGCCCTGTACAACGCCGGCATCATGCCTTGCATCCCGCTCAAGGGTTCGGTCGGCGCTTCCGGCGATCTGGCGCCGCTGGCGCACATGACGCTGGCGCTGATTGGCGAAGGCGATGTGCGGGTCGCCGGCAAGCTGATGCCGGCGCGCGCTGCGCTCGAGCAGGCCGGCATCGGGCCGGTGGTGCTGGCTTCCAAGGAAGGGCTGGCACTGATCAACGGCACGCAGGTGTCGACCGCACTGGCGTTGCACGGGCTGTTCATGGCCGAGCGCCTGCTGGAAGCCGGCATCGTCGCCGGTGCCTTGTCGGTGGATGCTGCCAAGGGCAGCGACGCGCCATTCGATGCGCGCGTGCATGCCGTGCGCGGCCAGCCGGGCCAGATCGCCACTGCAAAAATCTATCGCGAGTTGCTGAGCGGCAGCCTGATCCGGCAATCGCACCTGGCCAATGACGAACGCGTGCAAGACCCTTACAGCCTGCGTTGCCAGCCACAGGTGATGGGCGCTTGCTACGATTTAATGGTCAACGCGACGCGTACCTTGCTGATCGAGGCCAACGCGGTAACCGACAACCCGCTGGTATACACCGCGGAAGGCGACGTGATTTCGGGCGGCAACTTCCATGCGGAACCGGTCGCGTTTGCCGCCGACACGCTGGCGCTGGCGCTTGCCGAAATCGGTGCGCTGTCGGAACGGCGTATCGCCTTGCTGATCGATGCCTCGCTCTCCGGTTTGCCGCCATTCCTGGTGAATGAACCGGGCCTGAATTCCGGCTACATGATTGCACACGTCACCGCAGCCGCGCTGGCATCAGAGAATAAATCCCTGGCGCATCCGGCCAGCGTGGACAGCCTGCCGACCTCTGCCAACCAGGAGGACCACGTCAGCATGGCGACGTTTGCCGGACGCCGTCTGGATGAGATGGCGCACAACACCGCGACGATCGTCGGCATCGAATTGCTGGCGGCCGCCCAAGGCGTCGACTTTCATGCGCCGCTGACCACCTCGCCGCTGTTGGCGCAGGTACATCGAGGCTTGCGCAGGCAGGTGACGTTCTATGCACGCGATCGCCTGTTTGCTCCGGATATCGAGAAGGCCAGGCAGTTGGTGCTGAACGGCAGCGTCAGTGCTTCCTGCAAGGCGCTGTTTGCGCACTTGTACGCGGCTTAGAAAAAAAGCGCGCCATTGATTGGCGCGCTTTTTGCGATACGGCGTGAATCGCCGCTGGGTTTAACGCTTCAACTGGCTGATGTCACGCACCGCACCGCGATCCGCCGAAGTTGCCATCGCGGCATACGCTTGCAATGCCTGCGAGACATAACGTTGGCGGTTAACTGGCTTCCATGCATCTTTGCCCCTGGCGTCCATTGCGGCACGGCGCTGTGCTAGTGCATCGTCGCTGATGGCCAGGTGAATGCGCCGATTCGGGATGTCGATTTCGATGGTGTCGCCGTCTTCGACCAGGCCAATTGCGCCGCCTTCGGCTGCTTCCGGCGAAGCATGGCCGATGACCAGCCCGGACGAACCGCCGGAGAAACGACCGTCAGTAAACAGGGCGCACGATTTGCCCAGGCCTTTGGATTTGATGTACGAGGTTGGGTACAACATTTCTTGCATGCCGGGGCCGCCTTTCGGTCCTTCGTAGCGAATGATGATGGTGTCGCCAGCTTGTACCACGTCGCCCAGAATCGCTTCGACCGCCGCATCCTGGCTTTCGAATACGCGTGCCTTGCCGGTGAATTTGAGGATGCTTTCATCGACGCCGGCGGTTTTAACGATACAGCCGTTTTCTGCCAGATTACCGTATAACACCGCGAGTCCGCCGTCTTGCGAATAGGCGTGGGCTTTGTCGCGGATGCAACCGTTGCTGCGGTCCTTGTCCAGGCTGGCAAAGCGCTTCTCTTGCGAGAACGCGGTTTGTGTCGGGACGCCGCCAGGTGCGGCGCTAAACAGTTTGTGGACTGCCGGGTCCTGTGTTTGTGTGATGTCGTTGTTGGCGATTGCCTCCGCCAGGGTCTTGCTGTGGATGGTCGGACGGGTGGTGTCGAGCAAGCCTGCGCGTGCCAATTCACCAAGGATGCTGATGATGCCGCCGGCACGATGGACGTCTTCGATATGATATTTGTCGGTCATCGGCGCGACTTTGCATAAGCACGGTACGTGGCGCGAGATACGGTCGATGTCCGCCATCTTGAATTCGACTTCGGCTTCTTGCGCCGCCGCCAGCAGATGCAGCACGGTATTGGTCGAGCCGCCCATTGACACGTCGAGCGTCATGGCGTTTTCAAACGCGGCCTTGTTGGCGATGCTGCGTGGCAGGACAGAGTAGTCGTCCTGCTCGTAATGACGTTTCGCCAGTTCCACGATCAGGCGGCCGGCGCGCAAGAATAACTCCTTGCGATCCGCATGGGTGGCCAGGATCGTGCCGTTGCCGGGCAATGCCAGGCCCAGCGCTTCGGTCAGGCAATTCATCGAGTTGGCAGTGAACATGCCGGAGCAGGAGCCGCAGGTTGGACAGGCGGAGCGTTCGATTTCAGCGATGTCGGCATCGCTGACGGAACTGTCGCCGGCCTTGATCATCGCATCGACCAGATCGATCTTGACGATTTTCCGGGTGCCGGGTGCTTGACCCGGGATCACCGCTTCCAGCACTTTACCGGCTTCCATCGGACCACCGGAGACGAAGACGACGGGAATGTTCAGGCGCATCGCTGCCATCAACATGCCGGGGGTGATCTTGTCGCAGTTGGAAATGCACACCATCGCATCGGCGCAGTGGGCGTTGACCATGTATTCGACCGAGTCGGCAATCAGTTCGCGCGAAGGCAACGAGTACAGCATGCCGCCGTGACCCATCGCAATGCCATCATCGACCGCAATGGTGTTGAATTCCTTGGCGACGCCGCCCGCTGCTTCGATCTCGCGCGCGACCATCTGGCCCAGGTCTTTCAGATGGACGTGGCCCGGCACGAATTGGGTGAAGGAGTTGACCACGGCGACGATAGGCTTGTCGAAATCGCCGTCTTTCATGCCGGTGGCGCGCCAAAGAGCGCGGGCGCCGGCCATATTGCGGCCGTGGGTGGTGGTGCGTGAGCGATATTCGGGCATGACTTCAGTCTCCAGTGATCCAATAAGTACGGCTACAAACTGCTACAGGCTGCTAGAGTGCCTTGCCCCTATCGCGCTGTCAAATATATGATTTGTTAGTGATTAAGATGTTTTGCATATTAGTTGGTCTGGATAAGGTCTGACTCAAGCGGTTTTAGCCGAACTTTTAAGTTGATGGAAATAAATACTCTATTTATTTATACCATTGGTAAAAAATTCTAATTTTGTGGCAATAACAAGGATGTTTTGCAACTATTTTGCTGGCCAAGCACCTTAAAATTGATACTGGCAATGTCGCCCCGCAGGTCAGTTACGGAAAAAAGTCATGTCTTCAATTATCTCTTCAAGTACATTTTCAAACGTCGTCAGCGATGTGCCCGCTGATTTGACGGTTGATCTGCCTGCCAGGCAACACGCAGACACACAACTCATCCATGCCGGTCGCGAGCCTTCGCTGTTTGGCGGCATGGTGAATACCCCGGTTTTCCGTGGTTCGACCATCATGGCGAATAATCTGGATGATTGGGAAGCCGGGCGCCAGACCGACAATCCGATGGCCAAGTACGGCCGTTTTGGCACCCCGACCACGCGCTCGTTCGAGCAAGCCATCACCACGCTGGAAGGGGGCGATCACGCTTTGGTGTTTCCGTCCGGATTGTCGGCCTGTACCCATAGCATCATGGCCTTCGTTCAGGTTGGCGACCATGTGTTGATTACCGATAGCGCCTATGGCCCGACCCGCACCTTTGCCGAGCGCGTGTTGCGCCGTATGGGTGTAGAGGTGGAGTTTTTCGATCCGCTGATAGGTGGCGAGATCCGCCATCTGATGCGACAGAATACGCGGGTCGTATTTGTTGAATCGCCCGGCTCATGGACCTTCGAAGTACAGGATATTCCGGCGATTGCCGAAGAGGCGCACAAGGTCGGTGCTTACGTGCTGATGGATAATACCTGGGCTACGCCGCTGTATTTCAAGCCGTTCGAACACGGCGTCGATGTCTCGATCCACGCGGCGACCAAATACATTGTCGGCCACTCCGACGCATTATTGGGTGTTGCCAGCGCCAATCAGCGTTCCTGGCCGATTTTGAAGCAGGGCGCGCATGACTTCGGCCAGACCGCCGGGCCTGACGATATCTATCTGGCTTTACGCGGCATGCGCAGCATGGCGGTGCGCTTGCGTCAGCACTGGGATAGCGGCATGCAGCTGGCTGAATATCTGGGCACTCAGCCGCTGGTTGAGCGCGTATTGCATCCAGCGTTGCCATCCGATCCCGGGCATCAACTCTGGAAGAGGGATTTTCTCGGTGCCAGCGGCTTGTTCACGATTGAGTTGAAGCCAGTAGGCCGTCCGGCCCTGGCCAGCTTTTTCGATAGCCTGGAGTTGTTCGGTATCGGCTTGTCCTGGGGCGGCTATGAAAGTCTGGCACTGCCGATCGACAAACCGCCAACCCGGGTGGCATCGCGCAAGACTTATCAAAATCCACTGGTGCGCATTCACGTCGGCCTGGAAAATATCGACGATCTGAAGCGGGACATGGCCCGTGCATTTAAATGTATGGAACTGGCACGTTAATCGGCGCTTTTCGAGCTTGCCTCAATCAACGTCGGTATAGTCCAGCGGCAGCGCAGTGGTGTGTTTGATCTGCTCCATGGCGAAGCTGGCGTTGACATCGAACAGCGCATCCGATTGCGTCAGCTTCTGATACACCTTGTCATAGGCGGCGATATTCGGCACCACCACGCGCAGCAGGTAATCGATATTGCCGCTCATGCGGTAAAACTCGACCACTTCGGGAATCAGCTTCACCGTGGCGCTGAATTGTTCATACCAGGCCGCATTATGCTGATTGGTTTTGATCGATACGAAGACGGTCACGCCGACATTCAACTTGTTGGCATCCAGCAGCGCGACGCGGCGCAGCAGATAACCCTCCTCTTCCAGTTTCTGAATCCGCCGCCAGCACGGGGTCGATGACAGGTTCACCTTCTCGGCAATTTCGGCCACCGCTACGGTGGCATCTTCTTGCAGGATTGCCAGGATCTGTTTATCTATTTTGTCCATGTCGCTTATCTTTAGCTGATCTTGCGATTATTTGAAAAGGGCTCTCCGGCCAATTTCCGATGGGAAGACACAAGCTGCATTGTGGCCGCAATCAGGCACAATTTACATCATCTGATGATGTCGGGCCTGCATTTTTTGCTGATATTTAGTGAAAGATGTGGGGCGTTTGCGAACTCGCGTCAATTTTAAAATTAGATGTCGGGCTCTATGCTATCGCCTGACTCTGGATTGACATGGTGATTTCGATCGCAGACATTATGTGTGCGCAACACACATAATAATTTTGAGGAGACACCCTTTGTCGCGACCTTCATTTGTACGTACACGTACCGCTATATTCCTCGACACGCTGTTTCGCCCGTCGTTGCCGTCACCCATGACGCGCCGTACCTGCTGGCTGACAGTATCTGCCATCAGCGCAAGTCTGAGCATGGGTTTGGCCGGCAACGCCAGCGCCGCGGATTTTTCCAGCATGGTGTTTTTTGGCGATTCGTTAACCGACAGCGGTTACTTCAAAGGCATAGGGCAGCAGCCGTCGTTCACCACCAACCCCGATCCGGTCTGGGCGCAAATCCTGGCGCACGACTATGGCTTGAATGCGAATCCCGCAGCGGTATTGACGCCGACCGGTGTGCAGAATGCCGGCGGCACGAATTATGCGGTGGGTGGCGCACGCGTCAGTACCCAAAATGGTTACCCCAGCCCCGCAATCGCTCCCTTTGTACCGACAGTGTCGGCCCAGGTCAACGGCTATCTGGCAGCGAATGCACGACTGGATAGCAAAGGCCTGTATGGCATATGGGCCGGCGCCAACGACATTTTGGCGTACACGCAGCAGAATATCGCTGGCCTGTTGAACCCGGCGACGCAAGTTGCTACCGGGCAGAAGGTGGCCGGTTTGGTCGCGAGCGAAGCGGTGAATGTGGTCGGACTGATCGGTCAATTGCAACGCGCCGGAGCCGGCACCGTGTTGGTGCTGAATTTGCCCGATGTCGGGCGCACCCCGCTGGCGGCTTCGGAGCCGGCTGGCGTAGGCACCTTGTGGAGCGCTTCGGCGGGCGCGTTTAACGCTACGCTGAACGTCGGTTTGACCCAACTCGGTGGCAATGTAGTGGCATTGAATGCCTTTGGCTTACTCAGCGAAATCATCGCCAATCCAACTCCTTACGGCTTCAAGAATGTCACGACACCTGCGTGTACCTCGCTAGATGGCAGCGGTAATCTGACGTCGTCTTTGTGTACACGGGCCACCTTGGTTGAACCGAACGCCAATCAAACCTATCTGTTTGCCGACGGCATCCATCCAACCGGCGCCGGACATGCGATCATCGCCGAATACGCCATGTCGGTATTGCAGGCACCTTCCCAAATCGGCATGCTGGCCGAAGCGCCGCTGGCGACCGCACAGACCCAGTTACGTGCGATCGACAATCGCTTGCGCCTGACGCCAAGAGTTGGACAAGCCGAGGCCTATGCGGTATATGACAATACCCGGCGCAACCTGGATCGGAACGGCGGTAGCCAAGGGCTGGACGATTCGACCAACAGCGCCACGGTCGGCGTCGATTTCGCCATCAATCAAAACTGGCTGGTTGGCGCCGCCTTTGGTTATGGGGAAAACAAAGCGGATTTTGGCAGTAACAGCGGCGGCTTCAAACTCAACCAGGGAATGCTCTCGGCCTACACCCAATATCGTGACGGCGCATGGGCCGTCAACGCGTTAGGTATGGCAGGTTCGCTCGACTACAGCGACGTCAGCCGCAACATCACGCTGGGACAGGCGCTGCGCAGCGAACATGGTAGCACCCAAGGCCGTCAGTTGTTGTTGCGCGCCGGTGGTCAGTACGACTTCACACTAGGTATGCTTACCGCCAGTCCGGTCGCCAGCCTGACCTGGCAGCAGATCAAAGTCGACGGCTACGACGAAACCGGGAATGACAGCACCGCCATGCGTTTCGAAAACCAGACCCGCAACTCGCTGATTTCCAGTCTGGGCGTACAACTGACGTCGGTGCTGGCAGTCGGCCAATACACGCTGCAACCGTTCGCCAAACTGGCCTGGGAGAAAGAGTACAAGGACAATTCTCGCGACGTCCGTGCGCACGTGCTCGGCATGGGCGGAAGTTTTGGGTTGCCGGCTGATCAAGGACCGGACAGCACAACTCGGCTGGATCTTGGCGCGAGCATGGTGCTGGGGGCGGATTTCAACGTATTCGCCGGGTATAGCGGGCAGTTCGCCAGTGGCGGCAAAGCGCATTCTTTTCAGCTTGGGTTGAAGAAGGCCTTTTAGTGGGCTAGCGGACCTGGCGGATGGTGCGGAACCGACATAATGTAAAAAAACCGGTAATGAATATATGCATTACCGGTTTTTTTTTGCCTGCGATCGCATCGTCGATATTATGATTGAGGCAACGCGGCCGTTGAAATACCAGGGCGGCCTGAAAGCGAACCACTTGAAACAAGACATCGCTGCACGCGACGACCTGCAGATAGTTGTTGCAAACGGCCTTGTTAAAGGCGCAATATTCCATCTTGTACCAGTCACCCGAGGCAATCCGAGCGCATATGAAAATCAACTTCGATTCGGCGCTTCATTTAATGCATGAAGCCGCCTGGGGCAGCTTGGCAACGTACTCGATGCAGGTGCCTGGATATCCTTTTGCATCTATCTTGCCATTTGCGCCCGATGAGCAGCATTGCCCGCTGTTTCTCATCAGCAGCCTTGCCGAGCATACGCAAAATCTCGTGGCGGATTGCCGTGCAAGCTTTCTGGTGCATCGTCCAGGTGGGCAAAACGTGTTGATGGCCGAACGGATTTCGATAGTTGGCGATGTGCAACCCGTTATCCCGTCGCTGGACCTGATAGCGCGCTATCTTCGCTACCATCCGGATGCCGAGGAATATCTGGCGCTCGGGGACTTTTCTTTTTATCGAATGCTACCCGAGCGGGCGCGCTATGTGGCCGGATTCGGCCAGATGGGCTGGGTTGAAAAAGGGGAGTGGGCTGGGGCGGGAGTATTGTCGCCGGTCGATGAAGGGCTGCTGATTCAGGAACTCACCGAAGTGTATCCGGGTGCTGTCAGGATGCTCGGGATCGATTGCTACGGTTTCGATGTCGAGAAAAACGGCATACGCGAGCGCCAGAGGTTTCCTAAGGTGCCCATTGCAGTTGAGCAAATCGGCGAAGTGGTAAGACGGTTTCTTGCTGCCATGTGACGGCGAATGCTTGCTCCAGGTACGGGCCGGGCTATCCTGGCTCCGCAGAGGGCCGGGCCGTGTATGCAGCGGCACTATTTGGTTGGCGCTGCTGCAGAATGCTGTGTGCCGTGAAGTGTAACGCTAAGGAATGCCGTGCTTCAAGACTCCTGAGCCGCTCAACCAGGACCCGATCCGGGGCATCCAATAGATGTCCTTTGCACGCAAAGACAATCTTGTTGAGTGAATCCAAGGCGTCGACGACAATCACCGCGCCATCAAAACTATGCCGTATCCGGTCGAGATAGATTGTTGTTTCCGCTACATCCCCAAGTAAGTTGACTACCAGGATGCCGTCCTGTGCCAAGGCGCTATAGCAGCCGTCATAGAACGCTTTGCTGCATAACTGCGGCGGCTGGCCGTCCCTGTCAAAGCCATCCACCACCAGCACGTCAAACCTATCTGTCGCGCGCTGGACAAAGGCGGCGCCGTCGTCGCAATGCACCTGCAGGCGCGCATCGTCTGGTGGAATGCAGAACTGATCCCTTAAAGCGATCACCTCCGGGTCGTTCTCCACAACGACAATCGACGACAGTGGCAGGTGATGATAGCAATACTTTGGCATCGATCCGCCGCCCAAACCGATCATGGCGATTTTTCCAGGATCGGGATTGAACAATAAGAATCCCATCATGCTGAGCGTGTACCCCAACAAGAGCCGGTCGGGGGCGTCCAAAGACATTTCACTTTGCACCGCGCAAATATCAAAGAGTAGCGACACAGAATGCTTCTTTTTGAAAAGGAATGGCTTGCCGGCCGCAGCCAGCGCGGCCAAATCGTGGAAACCTTCCACATACCTGGTGATGTATCGCACTTTCGGCGGCAGGTTTTCAGCAACCAGCAAAGACTCGATGTAGTCGCGCATGCGCGGCATGAGATGCGGCGGCGGAAGCGCGATACGCTGAGCCGCGACAAGACGTGCCAAGCCAACGGTAATCTGAAGGTCGAACAGGATCGGTGGACGTGAGACGCGTATCTTGCGGTAGAGCATGTGGGTATTATCCAATCATCATTTTTGTTGCCAGCAGTACTTTGGTCGTCTGTCACATCGGCAGAATAGCGGTAGATAGGCAGTTCTTGCGCTGCTTGACCAAGATATTCGGCACCTTACCACCCTGGGCTGGTTCCGAACAGAGTGCACAACGTGATTGCCGGCATCGTGGCCTTACCGCTGTGGCGCTGTGCTTGCGGTGGGTGCAGCGCATGGGCATCACCCGGCTACAGATCCGGCAAAAAAGCGAATCGGAAAATGCAAATGCGAGCGGCGCGTGCGATGCAGACGCGCCGGGCTGTTCCCGTGTATTGCCCGGCAATAACTAGCGATACACCAGCACTGCTATCTTGCTATGGGCTAATACTTTTTGGGTTTCGCTACTGATCCACAGGCCTTTCACACCTTTCTTGCCATGAGATGCCATCGTGATCAGGTCACAGCCCTTTTCTTCGGCGATTCTGATAATTTCCTCATAAGGATGATCGCTGGTCACATGCGTTGTCTCACAGGTAACACCCATCTTTTCAGCGGCGATTTCAATTGCCGCAAGATATCTTTCCGTGCATTGCAAGCTTTCTTTTGCGAATTGCTCTTTGGACTCCGCCAACAATCCAGCTGAATAATTAAATAAATGATATGTCGGAATGACATGCAGACCTGTCACTTTGGCGTTGAGACTTTTCGCTAGCTGCATGCAGTTTTGAATGGCCTGTACGGATGATGGCATGCCATCCGTTGGTAGCAAAATATGCGTATACATTTTTTACTCCTCAGATTGTCGAATGGTCCCCTTACTAAAGAGTATTGTGTTTTTGAGAAATAACTAGTGATTTCTCAGCGGCGCCATGATGTTGGTTTACGGGACTGCATGCGGGTCGAATCAAGATTGTACGGCGCCCGGGTTTGCCACAAGCCGGTACTGGCTTTGCCGCAAACATGGTGAATACCTCAAGGATATTGATTTTCATTGCCGCCTGCCCGCCAACTGCTTCGGGGTGCTGGAGAGCCGCGGCCGATCAAACTGTGCACATTGCTTATGTGTCAGGTGTTGCCTCGACCGGCATCACTTCGCGAAAACGACACCAGATATCGACTAGTTGCGGGCTCAGTGCGATGGCTCTCTCTTGTGCACCAGGGACGCCATGGAGAACATCTTGAATCGCTTCCTCGTACAAAGTGTCTAATTCGCGAAACATGAGGTGGGCCTCATAGGTTATTTCCCATTGCGCCAGCATGACGACCTCCGTTGTATCTTGAAGGACCGCGCCATGAAAGGCGCTCGATCCGGTTCCACATAAGAATGTTACGCGCGCTGCCGGATGGTCGCAAGATGCCGCTTTCCCTTTCCATACCCCACGACTCGCTAGTCAACATGCTTGGTCAATCTCGCCAGCGGGTCATCCGGTTTCACGCGACGGTTACCGCGGTTGGCGATTTGCGCGACGCAATAAGAATACGGGAGTTCAACACATAGGACTACTACGCAATCATCCGCATTGGCAAGGATAAATATCCTTATTCGGAAAAAACATCGCGTGGTTACAGATTTTTCCTACATGTTCTCGAATTCGCTGTCTCTAGAATATTTTCAGTCGTCACCCGAGTCGCCTTATCTGGCGGGGGTGGCTTCCAACGGCGCTCGACATTCTCGCCTACGGGAGAAAGGCTATCGCGGCGGCTCGTTTAAAAGATTCCGGCATGGCCTGTCGCGCAAATAGCACCACCTCATAGAAATATCCCCACATTCATCTTGTCAGGAAAAAGAAAGCCCCATGAAAATCAAGCAATATCACTGGCTAAGGCCCGTCATCAATATCCAGATTGCCGCGCAGATCGCCGCGGCGCTGTTGCCGTTTTACACCAGCGGCGCGCATGCGGTTGACACTAAAGCAGAAGTTGCAGAAGTTAAAACCACCAGCACTGCCGACGCACAAAATCAGAAACTCCGGCAAAACATCGCCGAGCAGTTCTCTACCCTCGGCAGCGGCGCTGCCTCCGGCAACCTCGCCGGCGCCGTCGGTCAACAAGTCACCGGCGGCGTCACGCGAGCCGCCGAAGAATGGTTAAAACGTTTCGGTACCGCCCGTGTCGATCTGAACGCCACCGACAAATTCACTATCGACAGCGGCGCGATCGATCTGCTCGTGCCGGTCGCAGACAGTGACACCCGTCTGCTGTTTACCCAGATCGGCATACGCAAGAAAGATGCGCAGATCACCGGCAACGTCGGCCTCGGCCAACGGCACTTCAGCGGCGACTGGATGTTCGGCTACAACGCCTTCTACGATCAGAATCTCAGCCGCGGCCACCAGCGCGTCGGCATCGGCGGCGAAGCCTGGCGCGACTATCTCAAGTTGTCCGCCAACGCCTATCTGCGGCTGTCCGACTGGAAAGCCTCGCCCGATGTCATCGATTTCAATGAACGTCCCGCCGACGGCTTCGACCTGCGCGCAGAAGCCTGGCTGCCCGCCATGCCCAGCCTGGGCGGCAAGCTGATGGTTGAACAGTATTTCGGCAACGATGTCGGTCTGGCCGGGATCGCCAACCGTCGGAGCAACCCCAGGGCGGTGACGCTCGGGGTGAACTACACGCCGATTCCGATGCTGACCGTCGGCCTCGATCACAAACGCGGGGGTGGCAGCAATGACACAAGCGTCGGCCTGCAACTCAATTACGCCCTCGGCCAGTCCTGGGCCAGCCAGACGGACAGGTCCAAGGTCGCCCGGCGCCGCAGCATCTCCGGCAGCCGTTACGACCTGGTCGAACGCAACAACAATATCGTCCTCGAATACCGTAAACGGCAGCCGGTGAAACTGCAACTGCCGAAGGAAATCGTCGGCAAGAGCAATGCAACCATTGCGCTCGCTTACACCGTTGAAGCCAGGAATGGCTTGCGACGCATAGACTGGCAATATGCCGAACTGGCCGCCGCCGGCGGCGTCGTCACCGAGTTGGGCAATCACCAGTTCCAGCTCACGCTGCCGGCTTATCAGGCGACCGGTAGCAACGTTTATCCATTGAGCGGTGTGGCAATCGGCAACAAGGGGAACACCGGCACGGCATCCAGCAGCATCCGTGTCAATGCGCCTGGCGCCAGCGCCGGCAACAGCGCAGTCACGGCCACCCCGGCGACCGTCCCGGCCGATGGCAAGAGCACATCCATCGTCAAGATAGAACTACGCGACGAAGACAACAACGCGATCTCCGGCATGGCGGCCGATCTGAAGGCGCCCCTGACCGAAACCCTGCAAGTCAGCCAGCCAGCCGCCCTGAGCAGCCTGCCGGTCCAGCCCGCAACGATTTCTGCGCTACAGGAAACCTCTGCCGGCATCTATGAAGCCATCGTCACCGCAGGTACCCGTGCCGGCAGTATCCAGGTCGCCCCCGTCTTCAGAGACGTCGCCCTGACAGCGGTCACTATCGCAGAAGGCGCCGACATCGGCACCGCCCATATCGCCGATGCTGCGCTGCAAGTCACGCTGGATAACAGCATTGCCAACGGGCTTGCCGCCAACCAGGCCAGCGCCACCGTCACCGACGCAGGGGGCAATCCATTGGCAGGCGTGCCCGTCACCTTTACCCTCAGCGGTTCAGCCAAGATAGCCGCCGGTTCGTCATTGACGCCAAGCACCGACGCCAAAGGCATGGTCGCCATTGGCGTCACCGATATCGCGGCAGAAAGCGTGACAGTGACAGCTACTTTAGCCAATGGGAACAATGCCAGCGTCGCGATGCAATTTGTGACCGATGCGGGTTCTGGGCACATCGGCAGCGGCGACCTGACCGTAGATAAAACCACGGTCATTGCCAACAACACCGATGCCGCAACGTTTACCGCGATCGTCAAGGACGCCAACGGCAATCCGGTGCCGAATATCAGCGTCAACTGGACCTCCGACCGCGGCAACCTGTCCGCCGCCAGCAGCGGCACCGACGCCAACGGCCGCGCCACGATCAGCTTAACCGGCACTGTGGTCGGTGTCGCCCAGGTGAAGGCCCAGATCGGTACGGGCGCAGCAGTGGAGGCCCCGGTCGTGACTTTCACGTCGGATAGCGGCAGCGCCGGCATCGGCAGCGGCGACCTGAGCGTGGATAAAACCACGGTCATTGCCAATAACACCGATGCCGCGACCTTCACCGCGATCGTCAAGGATGCCAAGGGTAATCCGGTACAGAACCTCAGCGTCAGCTGGACCACCAACCGCGGCAATCTGTCCGCCGCCAGCAGCACTACCGACGCCAGCGGCCTTGCCACGATCAGCTTGACCGGCACTGTGGTCGGTGCCGCCCAAGTGAAGGCTAAGGTCGGTAGAAAAGCAGTGAAGGCACCGGTCGTGAACTTCACCTCGGATAGCGGCAGCGCCGGTATCGACGACAGCGACCTGACGGTGAATAAAACTACGGTCATTGCGAATAACACCGATGCGGCAATTTTCACGGCAATCGTCAAGGACGCCAACGGTAATCTTGTGCCGAACCTCAGCGTCACCTGGACCACCGACCGCGGTAGCCTGTCCGCCGCAAGCAGCAACACCGACACTAAAGGACGCGCCACGATCAGCTTGACCGGCAGCATCGCCGGTGCCGCGCAAGTGCTGGCTCAGGTCAGCACGAGCGCAGCAGTGAAGGCACCGGTCGTGAATTTCACGCCGGATAGCGGCAGCGCCGGTATCCGCAGCGGCGACCTGACCGTGGATAAGACCACTGTCATTGCCAACAACACTGATGCCGCAACTTTTACCGCAATCGTCAAGGACGCAAACGGCAATCCGGTGCAGGACATCAGCGTCAGCTGGACCACTGACCGCGGCAAGCTGTCCGCCGCCGCCAGCAACACCGACGCCAACGGCCGCACCACGATCAGCTTAACTGGCACTGACACCGGCACCGCCCAGGTGATGGCCCAGGTCAATACAAAGGTGGTCAATATGGGCACTGCAGTGAAAGCCCCCGTGGTGAATTTCGTCCCCGCTGCGACCGTCACAGCGATTGCTTCGGCAAAAGGCAAGATCACCGGAACCGGAGCGGAATACAGTACTGTGACTGCTACCGTAGCTGATGCGCAAGGTCGTCCGGTTGCTGGGACTACGGTCAACTGGGCAACGGATCTGGGTAGCTTGAGTAGCGCAACGTCTGTTACCGATGCTGCCGGCAAGGCAACGGTCCACTTCACTGCCGTTTTGGTAGCAACATCGAACCGAACTGCGTATGTAACGGCGGCAATCAATGGCAGCAACAGAACCAGTGCGATTCAAGTGCGCGCGGTGATTCAGGCTGGCCGCAAGTATTACTGGACCATGCAGAGCGATCACGACACCAATAATGAAGCGACGGCAAATACGAATTGCAGTAACTATGGTGGAGGTAATGCCGCCAATAAGGACGATCTGTGGGCATTTGCATCTGTGGGTGCAGACTTCGCAAGAATGTCGGTTACCGGTGAGTATGTGGATCACTGGTGGAGGCTTGCGGGACAATGGGGATGGCTCTTTGGTGATTTCCATTCTGAAGGACTTCCTGTCGGGTGGACTACCATTCTTGAAGGTAATGGGTATGTCTGCGTAAGGTAGTTGGATGGTATTGTGACGATTGAAGTGGTTTGTCTGTAAGGTGGAATTGAAGTATTCCCCGCATTAACACATGCGGCATCGGCGTGTGCCGATGCCGCAACCCGTTAAGTCACTTTCCGTTATTTTTTTGTCCGTTTCCGTACCAAGCATCGTGCGAAGGACATCATGAAGCGGCTCGCGATAAATTAGTGTGAATTGGTGAGATAAATGCAATCACAGATAATTCGAGGCCACAATTTGGTTGACATAGTTGACATGGTTGACATGGTTGACATGGTTGACATGGTTGACATGGTTGACATGGTTGACGAAATGCCGTCTTGATGTACACTTGTCAGAAATTGGATAGGAGTCATTATGTCTACCTCTAACACAAAGAAAACACCAGCTATGCCCCCGCAAGGGCGGCGTTCGCCACGTGCGCAGCATTCCGCAATGCAGGTTGTTGGCAAGAAAAAGGCAGATGTGAAGTCTGTACACATTGTCGGCATTCAAGGACGCGCCAGTTTGGGGCAAGGGTATTTAATCATCAAGATGGATCCAAATATGGTACCGGGCGAAGGCAAAGGCGCGAAATGGACGGCGAAAGCGTTGCTCGATACTTCGGTACCTGAGATACCTTTGGCCGTTGTGCGGCGATTACTCGCGAAATTCGCGGAAGGACCCGAGCACAAGCGCTTGCCTGCGAAGCGTGCTCAGTCGACTAAAAGTGGGGTTGCCGAAAATCAGGAATTCTTGACCGGTCTCGCCGATCAAGCAGTGGCTGCGCGAGCGAAACACGTACGTGATGGCACGTTATTGACGCCGGATGAGGTTTTGCATCGTCTTGATATCACAAGACAAGCGGTGAGCAAAGCGGTCCGGGACAAGCGTATGTTTTGGGTTGACGGTCCTGCTGGAAAGCATTTGTATCCGGCATTTTTTACCGACCCAAAGTATGTTCGACGAGACGTTGAGAAAGTGTCGCAGGCGCTCGGTGATCTACCGGGCCCCAGCAAATGGCAATTTTTCACAACCGGCAAAGGTTCGTTGGGTGGCAGGACACCGCTGGTTGCGCTCGCCAAAGGCGACATCGATAGTGTACTTGTGGCCGCGGCCGGCTTCCGCGAGCGGTGACTTGGCGGCCGAGGCACTTGGACTGCCGCCATCTAATCTTGCTACCGATAAATTGCCTTCTAAGCGTTGTGATCCTGCGAAACTGTTCAGAGTATCGAGCCATAACACAGGAGAACCATACTTTGGTAACACTGGTGCGAATCGATTTGACGCACCTGGTTCTGCTGCTGGTTCTGCCGAATTTTCCGCATGTTATCTGGGTTTTAAGTTGGTAGTAGCGATTGCGGAATCTGTTTTGCACGACGAGGTGCCATCTGGTGGTAAGTTTAGTATTGCGCAGACCGTTCTTGACAGTAAATATGTCCTACGGTTTGAAGGTTCTGATTTGCATCTCGCCGACCTGACCGGCGCTAATTTGAAGCGCCTCGGAGGACATGCGGATTTGTCAGGCACCTGCGACTACCTGACGACTCAGCGATGGTCTCTTGCGGTCTATCGGAACACTCACAATTACGATGGGTTCGTCTACATGTCTCGTCATCTAAATACGGAAAAGGCAGTCACACTGTTTGATCGGGCAAACTCAAAAATTCAAATGACTTCTGCCACGAATCTGGTGGCATATCCAGGATTTGCTGCAGCCGCCAGAATGCTTGGCATCGTTGGGATCTGAGTCAGACCTCGACTCCACCGATACGCCGCCCATCTATTGGCTTTAGAAGCCTTTACAACGAAAACGATTGAAACAGTCTAAGAGAAAAATCATGGGTGCATCCATCTCACAGCACGCCGAAATCGACGCTGATACAGCGGGAACTCGCCGACAAGGAAAGATAGAAAATAAATCCTGAATAAAATCAGTATGTACAGTCACTTTCCGTTATTTTTTGTCCGTTTCCGTATCAAGCATCGTGCGAAGGACATCACGTAACGTTGCGCAGGCTTCGTCGAACGTGGGGTGGAAATTCAGTGCATCGACGGCTCCGAACTGCTTTCTCAGTGGCACATATCTGTCGTCCAGTTGCTGAAAAATCGCGTCGGCATGACGGGTCATGAAGCCGGCGTCAGACATCAATGCATCCAGCTCATTGGCTGCTATCAGCGCGAAGTCGAAGATATCGCGCCCGGTAATACGGTCGCCTCGGTGCCACATTTTTTTTGCAATAATTTCCACAGAGGTTTCCACACGTATCTGGTGCCCCATGATTGTCTGAAATTCAAAGCCGGGCGTGGTCAAATTAGGCGCCGCAACAAAATCGATTTCGCCTTCGGGCAAATACAATTTTACGTAGCCGGCCGCTTCCACATAATCGCTGGTGATCGATTCAGCAACCTCGTTCAATCGAGGTGTGACAAAGCCTAGCGACTGAGGATCAGGGACGAAGATATCGATATCTTTACTGAGTCGATGTCCGTACCGCAACATCAAAACTGTGCCACCCCGAATATCCAGAACGGATCGTCGCGACCATATTTGGCAATTTCATCCATTATTCTCCAAGCTTGGGAGAACAATTTCTTCCAAGTTTTCGGGAGGCTAACCTTGGTATTTTTCATTACCAGACCGTCCGACATACTTTCCATTCCATAGCCCAATGGCTGAGGTGCTTCATAATTTTCTTAGGAGGTGTTTCAGGCGTAGACGCTTCGGTAACTGCCTTGACAACCACGGGCAATGGCGTCTCGTCCAGAAGCGCCATCAAATGCGGATGAAAGCGCTCGGGGGCGACGCCGGAGCGCAGCATTTCGGACAGCATGTCTGGCGTAAGCACATCCTTGTAGCTGGTGCTGATGCTACGCGCTGCGACCGCCAGTGCGCTCTCTACGCCATGCGAGGGCAGTACCGCCATATCGATGCCGAGAACATCCAGAACAACTTTCAATTTTGAGTAACCAAGATCCTTTAGTGCCCCATTCTCCAGCTGGTTTATGGTGACACGAGACAATCCGGCGAACTTGGCCACATGCTCCTGCAGCAATCCTGCCTGGAGTCGCTTGGCGTGAACTTCGCGACCGATTTTGGTCAGGTCCATAGTGCAAGCATGCTCAATTCCAAGGTCGCTTGCAACGGGTGCCGGTATTACGCATGAGTTCGTCCTAAACCCGCATTGTTCACGGGCTTGATTTGTTGTCATTTCTATTTAGAACCCGAATCGACACGTCGTTCCGCCGACGCGTATCCGGGTTTTGAGTCTGTAACCCAAACCCCACCGGCTTTTACCGGCGGTTGTTTAGTGAACATGTGCTGAGGGACGAATCAATGCGTAGTGCTGCCAGTTTGATTGTTGTGCTTTTTGCGCGACGCCTGATGTGCAGCGGCAGCCAATTGATCGTCCACAACAGTGGCGGCCTCGTCACGCGTCTTCTTCACGAATTCATCTCCTGCGTTAACCATCCCCATCACGGATTTCAGGATATTCACGATCTGTTCGGCAGCGGCCGGCACATTTTTAGTTAACTCGGTCAGCAGTGCCGTTCCATTGCGGTTCGCCTCAGCGATTTTTTCCGCCGCTGCCTTACTGCATTCGGTCTGTATGGCGGACGCAATGCGGGTCGCCTCGCTACCGTAAAAGATGGTGTTTTGACTGTCCCGTTTCAGGTGTGCGGCACTCGCCAGGAAAAATTCCTGTGGATTTTGTGCGTGCAAGAGTTCTTTGGCGGTAGCCGTGGACTCTGCCAGAGCAGCCTTGACGGCATCCATGTTTAGCCTGGTCAGCTCTTCCAGGCGTTCGAATACCTTGTCGCCCAGGGCAGCGGTGATAGCATGTTGGGTTTCCGCATTGGCTTTTACGGCGGACGTAAGTTGTTCTGAGATGGTGGGCATGGACTTCTCCTTAAAGGGTAAAAGACGATATAAAAATTCAAGGCGCTCAGGCTATGCAACCACCTGTCACGTAATTTTGCATGGGCGCTAATCAGCTCGCATAAGCGTCGCCACCTACAACCAGCGACATGAGGGGATCGGACAGCGCGAGGATGCCTGCGCCTGTCTTGCTTGCATCGGCGCGACTGGTTTGTCGGCGCGCTTTATGTTCGGTATCCATTGACAGAAACTTGGCTCCCATGGCAAACCACTCGTCGCTCGCTATAACGCGTTGCGCTAACGGCAATAACTCTTTTTCTTCCTTAGCGAGCCGCTCAAGCAGATTGTTGCAATAGAGTTCAATTGACGAATATAACTCGCCCATTTCCATCGGTTTTTGCGCCAAGGCCAGTCGTACCCACTCTTTCACTGACGCAAGTATCCGCCGCCCCATGGCATTTGACGATTCCAGTTCGGCCAGTAGCGGATCCGCTTCCTTGGTTGCTTTCTTAACGGCAGGGATGACGTACAACTCGACTTTACGTGTGCGACAAGACGCATCCAGTTTTGCAAACTGCTCTCCGACAGATGCCAGAGTCGCCGAGTCAAGATGCTGTTTGTTCGTGGAACTGAGTTGAAGTAATTGTTGTGCTGCGGACAAGAGGTTATGCAGCCTCTTTTGTTCCATTGAAAGGCTGAGAAAAGCATAAGTGGTTGTAAGCATATCGTCTCCTAGGTTGCACGCCACCCCCGAGCAATAGCGGGATGTAACAGGTTCAGAGAATGTCAACGTATCCGTGGGTAGGATCGGTTGAAATTTGAAGTGAGATAAAAATTATAGGGCGGGAAAAATCAAATCGCAAGCTGGCCGATGTACTTGATGGTGAAAAAATGTTGTGTAGGCGGCCATCCTGACGGCACCGGAATAATCGTAGTCCAGCCTGCCGAAAGGGCGAAGCCATCCTGAATTGCTCTGACAAACCGTAAATTGTTCCAGAGTAATTCCGAAGCTCCCACCATGGAACATTTTCATTCCCGGCCAATCTAAAGCTATTCAATCTGATTGAATAAGAGGGAATGAATATGGACACGAAAATAAGCTTTAAGCGCTGGCAAGACTGGGGGAACTTGCTGCTCGGTGCCTGGCTGTTTATTTCTCCCTGGGCCATGCAGTATCAGTCTGAAATGCCGAGTGCGGCTTGGAATGCCCATGTGTTAGGGGCGGCGATTGTGATCTTTGCGGCATTTGCCGTGTATATGCCGAGAGTATGGGAAGAGGGACTCAACACGCTATTCGGGATCTGGATGATTATCTCGCCATGGGTGTTGCAGTTTGCCTCCGTTAGAAGCGTGACCACGAACGCGATCATTGTTGGCCTCTTGGTTGCTGCCTTTGCTGTTTGGGCGATGGTGCACGATAAAACTGTCGAAAAATGGCTGCATGACCATCATGTGGTGCACTGATGGCATGCATTTAACGATGAGTGTCGATGGCGTGACTATTTAACGCGCCTGGCTTGTGTACATTCAAGTAAGCGGAGCCGGATGAATCGAGAGATTCACTGAGGCGGGTCGGTCGCGTGCAAGATTTTCGTGATTAGGCTTTTGAACTGGCAGATCCTGTGCCATCGAAGACACGCTCCGCCAGCGTCATTTTCGAATAGTGACCTTTGCTGAAGCCTGTGCTGCTACCAGCACAGGGACTTCCCGATACAGTTCCGGAAGTGTGCTTTTCAGATTGGCGATTTTCGGTAGATCGTATCGCGCGATGTAGCCCGACTCCGGATGCAAGGTGGCGTAATCCTGATGATAGGCTTCCGCCGGATAGAAGCCATTCAACGGACTCAACTGCGTCACGATTTTTCCTGGAAACACATGCGCCGCGTCCAACTGCGCAATGTAGCGTTCGGCCACCTGTTTCTGGTTGGCGTCCCGGTAGAAAACGGCCGACCGGTACTGTGTTCCCGAGTCAGGGTATTGTTGATTGAGTTGCGTCGGGTCGTGCGCCACGGAAAAATAAATTTGCAGCAGTTTTCCGTAAGAAATCTGCTTGGGGTCGAAGGTGATTTCCACTGACTCTGCATGTCCTGTATTGCCGGAACTCACGCGCTCGTAGTCGGCGGTCTCCCGTTTGCCTCCGGTATACCCTGATACCGCCTGCAACACGCCTTTAGTGTGCTGGAACACGGCTTGCATGCCCCAAAAGCACCCGCCCGCAAGAACCACTTTCTCTTGGGCACCCTGGGTGCCGGCGCTTATGTCAACTGCCGGTGGCGGGATTTTGACGGCGCGCTCGGCGGCTACGCTATTGGTGAACTGCATGCTGGCAGCAGCCAACAGCAATGTCCCGCCAAGCAGGAACAGCTTGCCGCTTGTCAGAGAGTGCCATTTTTTTGAAAAACCATTGCTTTCGAATGTCATGTTGTCGCTCCAGGTCGCATAGCGTCGTTTCAGATGCGTTTGCAGATGTTTACGGATTAGGTTTTGGGAACAAAGATCATTGCAGTACCGTTCATGCAATAGCGCAGGCCGGTGGGTGGCGGTCCATCGTCGAACACGTGGCCGAGATGACCACCGCATCGGCGGCAACGCACTTCGTCGCGCGTCATGCCTAATGTGGTGTCGGTCGACTTCTCTACTGCCTTGTCCAGAGGCTTCCAGAAGCTCGGCCACCCAGTGCCGCTGTCGAACTTGGTCTGAGAGGAAAAGAGCGGCAGCCTGCAACCTGCGCAAAGGTACACGCCGGTTCTCTTTTCATGATCGAGCGGATTGGAAAACGGCCGCTCGGTTCCTGCTTGCCGCAATACATCGTATTGTTGCGAAGTCAGCAGTTTTCGCCATTCGGCATCGGTATGCATGACTTCATAGGATTCAGCTGCACGCACGTCGGGACTGAAAAGCCCTCCGCGCAGCGCGAACATGCCGCCGGCAAAAGCCGTAAAACCGCGTAAAAGTTGTCTCCGATTGCACATGGCAGGTACCTTTTGCTGTTGACCAGGCTGGATTGTTGATGTTTAGTCGCCGTCGCGAGGGAATCCTTACAGGCCAGCGCGTCGCGCCAAACGCGTCAGTATTTGCACAAGCGCTGCGCCAATAGTCGCGAGCCAGCCCTAGAAGTTTATTCTAGCGCTGATTTCGAGGGAGGGTGATCCGCCACCATGTCAGGACATTCGCATGGCGGGCGTCCAAGAGTCTGTTCAAGTCAGGCGTAAACCCAGGAGGATGAGGTTGGCGGATTGGCGTTCAGCCCAGCGGCCGCTTTCCTCCTGAGCCCGGCAGGACACTAGCTGGCCGGCCAAACAAAGACCATTGAACGAGCGCTGCCTTTGGCCGGCACTTGCGCGGTTTTTGTCTGCGCACTGCCACCGACTTCCGCACGAATGCTATAGGTGCCCGCACGCGGAAATTTGACCAGCAGTATCGGGCCGGAACATGTCGTTTGCAATGTCGCTTTGCCGCTCTTGTCCGAAATATCCAGTTTGACATCCGCTAAATAGCTGCCATCCCGTGTGGCAAAGGTCGACATCAGGTCATATTTTTTGGCTGCGCGTTTCATGTAGGCGGATTCATCCGAACCGACGCCGCCGCACAAATAGGTAAAGCCATTTTCGGATTTGGGGTGTGCGCGGATCGCAGAGGAGGGCGGCTGTGTCTTGGGTGGCGATTCAGGTGGCGTTTGAGGCTGAATTGGCGGTTGCAACTGTGGTTGTATTTCAGCCGGTAATTCAGGCGGAGCCGGGGCCAGAGGAGCCTGGGTCGGAGATTGCGCGAATGCAGAAGAAGACAGGCTGAAAATCATCAGCAGGATATTGGTCGCTTTCATTGGTAAAGCCTCCTGAAAATTCTTGTCTGTCGTAGCACTACCCAATCATCAAAAACGGCGTTCCGGTTGTTCATCCGGACTCTTCTGCATAGCGGTAATCGCATTAATACGCTGCACCAGGTGGCTTGGCAGTGTCTGCGCTGGTGGCGGGAGCGGTTTCGGTTGTCGTACTTGCCGGCGGCGTAGCGGGAGGCAGAGTCGGTGCGGCTTGGGTTGCCGGGGCTTGCATCGGTGCCGCTGGAGGCGGCGTCTGATCCGCTTTCTTGCATCCGGCCAGGATCGTACCAGCCATAGCTGCTGAGATAAGCAGATGTTTGATTAACATATAAGCTCCATAGCGATGGCGGCACGGTGGTACTGGACAAACCTAGCCACGCAATCGATTTCGCAGCGCAGATCAGATATTCAGACGCGATACCTTCGTGCCTTCCAGCGTCAGGTTCGCCATCAGGCCGCTGTTGGTCAATACGAATGCCAGCACCGCCGCGGTTGCCGAGTTGGTGTCGATGTTGCCGTTAGCGCCGATCTTCAGTACCGCGACCGATGCATCGCCGCCGACCGCCCAGCCTTCGCGCTTGCGGAACTTGTCGAGCGAGTCTTGCGTCATGAACAGGAAGATGAGCGCCTTTGACTGGGCGCCGATCTGCAATCCAATCGACGCGGACGCAGTGCTGTAGTAGCCTGCCGTCGCATTATCAGTGCGCAACGCTCCTTCGCCATATTGGCCGCCGATCCAGAGGCCGGCTGCGATGACAGATGGAAACACCAGCACGCCGCGCGCCTTTGCTACCAGTTCACGCGACCCCGGTGCGGCCGTGTACAGGCGCGCCAGGGTAGTGTCAATGCCGGTATCGATATCATGGCGACGCTTGCCCCGGTCTGCATTCGCGTCGGATGTCGTGGTGGTCGTACAGCCTATGACTGTCAAACCGGTGGCCGCAAGCGATGCGGCCGTCTTCAGCATGAAATCACGTCTGTACATAATGACCTCCATCGGGTTAGCCGGAAAAAGCAGGTTTCGAACGTGTGCTGTACTGAGTATCGTCGCCTGCTCCAAACACGCTATGTCAGCGAATACGCTGCATTTATCGAGTATCGGTACGCGCTTTGGTTTTTGCTGCGGCAAAGGTAGTTTGCATTGTCTTTTAAAAGTGTAGATTATATAAATTGATTTACAAGACATATTGCCGCAAGTACACGAACGTGCTGGCGTAATGCCTGGGCCTATGAAAGAGCTGGCTTGGGCATGCCGGGCGTATCGCAGGCATCACTCACTCCATGAACAATGTTGCCGGGCATTCCAGGTAGCCGCGCAGCGCCTGTATGAACTCGGCCGCGTGCATGCCGTCAACTACCCGGTGATCGAACGACGACGACAAATTCATCATCTGTCGCGGCACTACCGCACCGGCGCGGATCATCGGCCGCAAGACCATGCGGTTGACACCGACAATCGCTACTTCAGGATGGTTGATCACTGGCGTGGAGGCAATCCCGCCCAACGCTCCCAGACTGGTAATGGTAATGGTCGAGCCCGAGAGCTCATCGCGGACCGCTTTGCCGCTGCGCGCGGCTTCGGCCAGACGCATCACCTCAGTCGCGCTCGACCACAGGTCGCGCGCCTCCGCATGCCGCAGCACCGGCACCATCAAGCCGGCATCCGTCTGGGTGGCAATGCCGATATGGACCGCGCCGTGGCGCGTAACGATGCCGGCATCGTCGTCGAAACGGGCATTGATCTGCGGAAATTCGCGTACCGCAAGCACCATCGCCCGCAACAGCAAGGGAAGCAAGGTCAGGTGGACACGCTCCGTTCCCCATTTGTGGTTCAGGCGCATGCGCAACGCTTCCAATTCTGTCATGTCGACTTCTTCGACATAGGTAAAGTGCGGAATGCGGCGCTTGGACTCCTGCATCTTCTGCGCTATCTTGCGGCGCAGTCCGGTGATTGGCAGCGTTTCTTCGTCATGCCGCTCCTGATAGCGCCTCCCGCCCTCGGTTGCGCCGGGCTGACTTGCGCCGCGGGCGACATAGGCATCCAGGTCTTGTTGCATGATGCGGCCCCCCGCACCGCTGCCTTGCACGTCCTGCAGTGCAACACCCAGTTCCCAGGCACGGCGGCGCAGCGCCGGCGACGCGATGGGTTTTTCGCCGGGCGGCTGCGCTGGAGATGCGGCGTGCGCCGCCGGCGTATTGTTTGGCGCGGGAATATTCCCGGGTGTGGGCGCAGCCGCTGTGACAGGCGTAGATGCAGCCGTCGGCGGCGCGGCTGGCGTGAAGGAGGAAACCGTCGCGTCGCTGGCGTCTGCATTGCCTTTGCCGGCGACTTCAATGCGTATCAGCTCAGCCCCTACCGCCATCATCTGGCCGGCCTTGCCGCCAAGCGCCAGCACCTTGCCTTCTACCGGTGACGGGATCTCGAGGGTGGCTTTGTCGGTCATCACATCGGCCAGCACCTGATCCTCGCTCACGACGTCGCCCGGCTGCACACGCCACAACACCAGTTCGACTTCTGCAATGCCTTCGCCGATATCCGGCATCTTGATTACATGAATACCCATGTCATGCCTCCATCGAACGTTTGAATGCCGCCGCCACCCGTGCCGGTCCGGGGAAGTAGGCCCACTCCTGTGCGTGCGGATAAGGCGTGTCCCAGCCGGTCACGCGCTCGATCGGCGCCTCGAGATGATAGAAGCAATGCTCTTGCACCAGCGCCGTCAGCTCGGCCCCGAAGCCGCTGCTGCGGGTTGCTTCATGCACCACCACGCAGCGGCCGGTCTTTTTGACCGAGGCAACGATGGTCGCCAGATCCAGCGGCCACAAGCTGCGTAAATCAATGATTTCAGCATCGATCCCGCTCTCCTGTGCCGCGGCCTCCGACACGAAAACCATGGTGCCGTAGGTGAGTACGGTCAGATCGGCGCCGGCACGAAATACCGACGCAGTCTCCAGCGGCACCGTGTAATAGCCCTCGGGGACCTCGCCCAGCGGATGGCCGGACCACGGCACCACCGGTTTGTCGGGGTGGCCATCAAACGGCCCGTTATACAGGCGCTTGGGCTCGAGAAAGATGACCGGGTCGTCGTTTTCGATCGAGGCGATCAACAGGCCCTTGGCGTCGTATGGGTTGGACGGCATCACTGTGCGCAGTCCGCAGACGTGCGTAAACAACGCTTCCGGACTTTGGCTGTGGGTCTGGCCGCCGTAAATACCGCCACCGCAGGGCATGCGAATCGTGATCGGCGCGGTGAAATCTCCGACCGAGCGAAAGCGCAGCCGTGCCGCTTCGGAAACAATCTGGTCGTAGCCGGGATAGATGTAGTCGGCGAACTGGATTTCGATTACCGGCCGCAAGCCATACGCCCCCATGCCGACCGCGACCCCGACAATACCGCCTTCGGAGATCGGTGTATCGAACACGCGTGAGGTACCGTATTTTTTCTGCAAGCCTTCGGTGCAGCGGAACACTCCGCCGAAATAACCCACATCCTGGCCGAACACGACCACATTGTCATTGCGCTCCAGCATCACATCCATCGCTGACTGCAAGGCCTGGATCATGGTCATGGGCCTCTTTTTTTCATTCATGTTTTTATCCGCGCTCATGGTCAGATCCCAAGCTGCCGGCGTTGTATGCGCAAATGTTCGGGCATGTCTTTGTAGACATCCTCGAACATCTCGGCAGGACTGAAAACATGACCGTTGGTCATGGTGCCGTATTGCTCGGCCTCCTTCTGTGCGGCAATCACTTGTGTCTCCAGTTCCTTTTGGGTGTCGTCATGCTCCTGTTCGGACCACGCGCCGATACCGATCAGATACTGCTTGAGTCGTGCGATCGGGTCGCCGAGCGGAAAGTGCGCCCAGTCGTCGGCGGGACGATACTTGGACGGATCGTCCGAGGTCGAGTGCGGACCGGCGCGATAGGTGATCCATTCGATCAGGGTCGGCCCCAGGTTGCTGCGCGCGCGTTCGCTGGCCCATTTCGACGCGGCGTAGGCGGCCAGGAAGTCGTTGCCGTCAACCCGCAGCGAGGCGATGCCGCAGCCCACCCCGCGCGCTGCAAAGGTGGTGTTCTCGCCGCCGGCGATGGTCTGGAAGGTCGAGATAGCCCACTGGTTGTTGACCACATTCAGAATGACCGGCGCCCGATACACATGGGCAAACGTCAGCGCCGTATCGAAATCGGCCTCGGCGGTAGCGCCATCGCCAATCCAGGCCGAGGCAATCTTGGTGTCGCCCTTGATGGCACAAGCCATTCCCCAGCCTACCGCCTGAATGTACTGGGTCGCCAGATTGCCGGAGATCGAGAAGAAGCCTGCCTCGCGCATCGAATACATCACCGGCAACTGCCGTCCTTTAAGCGGGTCGCGCTCGTTCGACATTAGCTGGCAGATCAAATTCACCAGCGGCACCTCGCGCGCCATCAGGATGCTTTGCTGGCGATAGGTTGGAAAACACATGTCGTCGATATTGAGCGCAAGCGCCTGGGCAGTCCCGATCGCCTCTTCGCCCAGGCTCTGCATGTAAAAAGAAATCTTTTTTTGGCGCTGCGCGATCAGCATGCGGGCATCGAAGATGCGCGTTTTCATCATGGCGCGCAGCCCGGCGCGCACGGTTTGCGGTGCGATCTCCGGTACCCACGGCCCTACGGCGCGACCTTCTTCATCCAGGACCCGTACAAGCGAGTAGGCAAGATCGCGGGTATCAATCGGTAACACCTGCACCGGAGGTTTGCGCACCTCGCCGGCGCCCGATAGCCGCAAATAAGAGAAGTCAGTCGGATGACCCGGACGCCCGCTGGGCTCCGGCACATGCAGACGAAGGGGTTCGTTCTGGCTCATTCGCATTACTCCTCGCTCGATGGTTCTGACGCGTTAAGTGGTGTGAGTACGATTCAGCTATGTGTCGCCCCCTTCGGGTAATAGTTACAGGCACCTGGAAGAATAATGCGGGAACGCGGTGGGTTTGTCGACTACTCTTCGATCAATCCGATGTGATCTGCAACGGCCCATTGCGCGGGGAAAAGAGTTCAGGAATCAAGGATCGACATGGCGGCGTTCGCGCTGCACAAAAACGCTCCGGCCCGGATCACACCCACAGCATCAAAGTATTGGCCGTGGCCTGTAGCGCGGGGACGCAGCGGGCCGTCGCTTCGGCTCTTGAGCAACTCGAAATCATCATCGACACGCTCAGGGCGCCGACTAGCGCGCCGCGCCGGCTCTTGATCGGGACGGAAATGCCGCGCAGGCCGATTTCATACTGGTTTTCGGTCACGCCGAAGCCATCCTCCCGGATCGCGAGCAGTTCGCGGAACAACTGTTCTTTGTCCAGCAGCGTCGAGTGGGTATAGGCGATCAGCTCAACTCGCTCCAGATAGGCGCGCAAGTCGGCGTCCTGCAGCGCCGCCAGCAGCACCCGGCCGGCGGTCGAGGTGTAGGCCGGCAAGCGCGTGCCGGGCTCGAAGCCGGTGGTCAGCAACCGCGGCGCATTGACGCGGCTGACATACACCACGTCGTCGCCGTCCAGCACGGAATAATTGGTCGATTCCTGCAACTGCAAGGTCAGGCGCTGCAGGAACGGCACGATCGCACGTGGCAGACGCGCCGAATCCAGATACGAACGCCCGAGATTGAGCACTTTGGGCGTCAGCCAGAAGCTGCGGCCGTCGGTGGCCGCCAGGCCGATATGCACCAGCGTCAGCAAATAACGGCGCGCCGCGCTGCGGCTGAGCGCCACTTTTTCGGCCAGCTCGCTCGCGGTCAGGCGCGCCGTATCGTCGTTGAAGGCCGTGATGACGTCGATGCCCTTGATCAAGCCGTCGATCAGATCGCGTTTGGCGACGTCGACTTCCAGCAATTCCGGTTTTTTCATATGCAGATAATGCCGATTTTGTGCGCTAATCGCGCAGAATGAGCGATTGTCGCAGTATTCCCGATTTTCGGCACTATTTTTCTCCGCACGCCATTCCTATACTTGGCCTCATCACTTCAGCCAAGGATCAGCATGACTGCGCAAGAACACAATCCCGAACCGAGTAATCCGCTCGGCATCGATGGTATTGAATTTGTTGAATATGCGACCGCCCAGCCGTTGGCGCTCGGGGCGCTGCTCGAGCAAATGGGGTTTGTGCCGACGGCCCGGCACCGCTCGCGCGAAGTGACGCTGTACCGTCAGGGCACGATGAATGTGATCGTGAATGCCGATCCGCGCGCCTTGCCGCAGTCGGACTCCGACCCGCAATCGACCGTGATCAGCGCCATTGCGCTGCGCGTTCGCGATGCCGATGCCGCTTACCGTCATGCGATCGCGATGGGCGCTTGGGCCATCCAGACCCGCGCCGGCGCGATGGAGCTGAATATCCCGGGTGTGCACGGGGTCGGCGATTCGATCCTGTATTTTGTCGACCGCTTCCGCGATTTTTCCATCTACGACGTCGACTTCAAGCCGATCCTGAACGCCCCGGTCAATCCGCCCGCGCTGGCGGGGCTGCATTTTTTTGGTGTGGTGCAGGCCATCGGCCGCGACCGCTCGCCCGAATGGATCGATTTTTACCAGCAACTGATGGATTTCCGCGCGCTGCCGCAAGGACGCTATTTTGGCGTGCTGCCCAAGGGCACCTTGCTGGAAAGCCCGTGCCACCGCTTTTACCTGCAGTTGGTGGAACCGCCCGACGGCGCCGCCGGCCTGCAATGGGATGAACAATTGATCCGGGTCGGCCTGGGCGCGCCGGATGTGCTGGCCGCGGTGCGGGAACTGAAACAACGGGGCATCGTTTTCATCGACCGCGAGCCGGCGCAATCGAGTGAAAAGGGCGCATTGACGCAACTTTACAAGAGTGGGATCAGCTTCGAACTGGTCGTCAGCCAACTGGAGAGCGAGCATGCTTGATATTTCCGGCAGCACCCGCATTTTTCCGGTCATAGGCTGGCCGGTCGAGCAAGTCAAGGCGCCGGCACTGTTTAATGCCTACTTCACGCGCCATGGCATCGATGCCCGCGTGATCCCGCTCAAGATCGCGCCGGCATCCTATATTGCCGCCGTCCGCATGTTGATGTCGGTGGAGAACGTGGGCGGCATCCTGGTGTCGATTCCGCATAAGCCGATGAGCGTGGACGCGGTAGACCAGCCGACCGCGCGCGCCGTGCTGGCCGGCGCCTGCAACGCGATTTACAAAGGCGCGGATGGCCAGACCCTGATCGGCGACCTGATTGACGGCGAAGGCTTCGTGCGCGCTTTCGATCGTACTTGCACTATCACGCCACTCGGCACGCCATTCGACTGGCCACAGGCGCGGGCGCTGGTGGTCGGCAGCGGCGGCGTCGGCTGTGCGGTGGCGGCCGCGCTGGCGGCACGCGGCATCGGCCATGTGGCGATTTACGATACGCGTATGGCGCAGGCCGAGGCGCTGCGGCAGCGTTTGCAGAACGCGTTTCCAGCCACCGAGGTGGCGATCGGCGCGCCACGCGCCGCGGGCTACGACCTGGTGGTCAATTCGACCCCGTTAGGCATGCACCCGGACGATCCGCTGCCGCTCGACCTGAGCGGTATCTCACCGGCGTGCATCGTGGCCGATTGCGGCATGAAAACCGAAATGACCCGGCTGCTGGCGGAAGCGCAGCAACGCGGCTGCCGCATCCAGAAGGGCCGGGAGATGATGATCGAACAGGCGCCCCTGTACCTCGCGCTGTTCGGCTGGCCGGGCGTGTCTTCGGACGCCTTCCGTGCACTGGAGGCCATATGAACCTGAGCAATTTCGGGATGGACAGCATCACGCTGGCCGGTCCGCTGGAGTCGAAACTGAGCGCGTCGAAGGCGGCCGGCTTTTCCCAGATCATGTTGTGGGCCAAGGACCTGGCCGGCCATCCCGGCGGCCTGGAACAGGCGGTGCGCCTGGTGCGGGCGAGCGGGATGCGCGTCACCGGCATCCAGGTCATGCGCGATTTCGAAGGGCTGTCCGGTGCGCTGCACGAATACAAACTCGACATCGCCAAGAACCTGCTGCAAGTCTGCAAGGCGGTCGGCGCACCGTTGCTGATGGTGTGCTCGAGCACCTCCAGCCACGCCAGCGGCGAACTGCCGGTGATTGCCGGCCATCTGGCCAAACTGGCGACCCTGGCGGTGCCGCTGGGCGTGCGCGTCGGTTATGAAGCGTTGTCCTGGGGCCGCCACGTGAATCAGTACACGCAGTCGTGGGAAGCGGTCGAGCTGGCCGACCATTCGAATCTGGGCGTGGTGATCGATTCCTTCCACATGCTGGCCAATCGGGCCGACTTCGATGGCCTGGAGGACATTCCCAGCCACAAGATCGCGCTGGTGCAGCTGTCCGATTTTATGTGGCGCGACATCCGCAGCGCAGAAGAGCGGCTGGAAACGGCGCGCCATCTGCGCGTGTTCCCGGGCGAGGGCGCGCATTCGAAAGAGCTGTCCGATCTGCTGCGCCGGCTGGACCGCGGCGGTTACCGCGGCGACTACAGCTTCGAAGTATTCAATGACGATTACCTGCAATTGTCGCCGGAGATCGTGGCCGCTCGCGCCCATCGCGCCGCCAAGTGGGTCACCGACCAGGTATTGCGGCGCAGCCTGCAGGTACGCCAGCCCACTGCGGGACACCCGACGATGGCGTAGGCCCCCGGCGTTCACAGAAATAGCTGCACACAACAACAATAATGCAGCCCCAACAAAGGAGACAGTATGAGCACCCACCCAAAATCCGTCCTGGTCCTGAACGGCCCGAACCTCAACCTGCTCGGCAGCCGCGAACCGGCGGTGTATGGCGGCCAGACCCTGGCCGACGTTGAAACCATGTGCCGCGACGCCTGCCAGGCGCACGGCTTCACGCTTGATTTCCGCCAGTCCAACCATGAAGGCGTGCTGATCGACTGGATCCACGAAGCCGGTGCAGCGCAGGCGGCCGGCATGCTGGCCGGCGTGGTGTTGAACGCCGGCGCTTACACGCATACCTCGCTGGCCCTGCACGATGCCATCAAGGGGGCCGCCGTGCACCTGATCGAATTGCATATCTCGAACGTGCACGCCCGCGAAGCGTTTCGCCATCACTCATGCTTGTCGCCGGTGGCGCAGGGGGTGATGGCCGGTTTCGGCATCCACGGCTATGCGCTGGCGATCGCCGCGCTCGCACTGCAGCCGGCAGCGCTCGGCCAGTGAAGCTATTTGCGTTACGGAGGCCCCTCACTTCGGCCAGTCCTTGAGGGGAAAACCGGCGCACTGTCCTTGCGGCGCGCCGGCGCACACATCATAAAAACAAACACTTATGGAGATTTCATGAAGAAAAAACTTGCCGCTGTTTGCGGCCTGGCCGCCTGTTCGACCTTCGCGCAGGCGCAGTCCAACGTCACCATCTATGGAACGCTGGATCAGTATCTGGGTTACATCCACAGCAGTAGCGGGAAGAGCATCACGGGCCTGAACGACGGCGCCATCCTGCGCAGCCGCCTGGGGTTTCGCGGGGTGGAAGATCTGGGCGGCGGCTACAAGGCCACGTTCACGCTCGAGCAGGGGTTGAACGCCGATTCCGGTTCGGCGGCGGACAATAGCCGCTTGTTCGATCGTCAGGCCTGGGTCGGCATGAGTACGCCGCTTGGCGAATTCCGCCTGGGCCGTCAAAACACCGAAATTCAACAGATCGGCGGCGCCATCGATTACACCGAGCGCACCACCTTCGGCTCGATCGTGAATACGTTTGGCGTGCCGTCGCGCTATGACAATGATATGTCGTACAAGACGCCGCGCATCGCCGGCTTCCAGGGGGCAGTCCACTATGCGCTGGCGGAACAGGCGGGTGGCGGCCTTGCTCAGAGCGCCGTCTATCAACTCGCTCTCGACTATGCGAACGGACCGTACCGTGCCGGCTATGCAGGCATCGCTGCCAGGCCCGCGCCGACCGGAAGCGTTAAGGAAAAGGTGCAATACCATAACCTGTACGCCGACTACGATTACGGCCAGGGTAAAGTCTATCTCGCCTATGTGCGCAGCAATAACATCACTGCCAATGCCAACGGATTGACCGCAGCGGCCATCCTGAATAACGTTTCCAGCCCGAATAACCTGTTCCCGGGCACGGATGCGAATGCACGCCGCTACTTCAACATCTACCAGGTGTCGGCTGACTATCGCGTCACGCAGCAACTGCGCGTCGGCGCCCTGTATGGCGTGATCAAGGACACCTCCAGCGGCAATGCAGGGGCGCAGGGCGGCAACGTCGGTGCGTATTACGACATGTCCAAACGGACCACGCTGTACGGTTTCGCCAACTATATGAAGAACGATAGCAACGCCGGCTTCCGTTTCAGCGGTTCCGCCGGTCCTTCGGCCAATCTGGCCGGGGCCGATATCAACGGCAAGAGCCTGGTCGGCCTGCAAGCGGGTATCTTGCATCGGTTTTAAGCGCGTCGTTTCAACGCTACTATTAAAAGAATCCGTTTTTTTAATTTCAGAAAAAATACACTCATAGATCATCGAGGACGGTATGTCTATATCTACAGTATCGCAACAGACCCCGGTTCAAGGCACGGCCGACGCGGGCCAGAAACCGGCCATCCGCTCACCGCGCAAAGCGGCCCTGGCCAGCTGGATTGGCAGCGCGGTCGAATATTACGATTTTTTTATCTACGGCACTGCGGCAGCGCTGGTGTTCGGCAAGATTTTCTTTCCCTCGTTCGACCCCGTCGCGGCCACCGTTGCGGCCTTTGCCACGTTCGGCGTCGGTTATGTGACGCGGCCGATCGGTGCCGTGCTGCTGGGTCACATCGGCGACAAATACGGGCGAAAAAAAGTGCTCACCTTTACCTTGCTGTTAATGGGCATGTCGACTTTCCTGGTCGGTTTGTTGCCGACCTATGGCCAGGTCGGCATTTCCGCCCCCATCATGCTGGTGGTACTGCGCATGCTGCAGGGGCTGTCGGCGGCGGGCGAGCAGGCGGGCGCCAATTCGATGACGCTCGAGCATGCACCGGCGCACCGGCGCGCCTTTTTTACCAGCTTCACCTTGAGCGGAACCCAGGCCGGCCTGATCCTTGCGACCCTGGTCTACCTGCCGATTTCGGCGCTGTCGGAGGAGCAGCTATTGTCCTGGGGCTGGCGCATTCCTTTCTTCCTGAGTGCGATCGTGGTGGCGGTGGGCATGTGGGTACGCCGGACCTTGCCCGAGACCCCGGCCTTCAACGAGGAGGAAAAGGCGCATAAGCAGGCCAGGCTGCCGGTCGCAGAGCTGTTGCGCAACTATAAGGGGAATCTGGGGCGGGTGATCTTTGCAGCGCTGGTGTCGGTGGTCAGCACCATCTTTAGCGTGTTTACGCTGTCGTACGCCGTCAACACGGTGCACATCCCGCGCGCGACGATGCTGACCGTGCTGATTCTGGCGAATCTGGTGGCGCTGGGTGCGATTCCCGCCTTCGCCGCGTTATCGGACCGCATCGGCCGCAAACCCGTGTTTATCTTTGGCGCACTTGGCTCGGCCATGCTGATCTGGCCTTATCTCTGGGTCATTAGTCAGGCGAATATCCCGCTTATCTTCGTGTTCGGCCTACTCTTGTCCGGCGTTGTGTATAGCGCGGCCAACGGCGTCTGGCCCTCCTTGTACGGCGAAATGTTCGATACCCGCGTGCGGCTGTCGGGCCTGGCGATCGGCACCCAGATCGGCTTCGCCTTAGGCGGCTTCGCGCCCACCATCAGCGCCGCGATTCTGAAGCCGGGCGCGGACGGCTGGATGCCGGTTGCGGTATTCGTGAGCGTCACTGCGGTGATTGCCGCCATCTCGGTGGCCACGGCGCGCGAGACCTACCGCACGCCGATGCACGAACTGGGCAGGCACTGAGAAAAGGGGGGAAATAGAAAAGGCAACGCACGACTGACGGCATGGCGGATGTTACTTGCGTTTTGCTGCCGCCCAGGCATCGATAATATGCTGCACATCCGAGCCGTCATATGGCGTCAGTAGGTCTATTTCCGCCCCGAAGACGTCCTGCTTTATCTTGGCCAGAAGGCGCGCGGCATTGTGAAGTACGGTAGTGAACTCCTGGCCGGAAATATCGGCATCGCGCCATACCAGCGCAGGGTTCTCCACGGTTCTTTTGTCGATGTGGAAGTGGGTCTTGTCGCGGATGTGGCGCAACTTGGGAACAATCGCCTTCAGGTCATCCATGTTGATGCCGCATGCCGTTGCTGCCTTGCTTGCTGCCGGTTGATTGCACCTGATGATGTACCAGAGTGAACCCGCTTCCTTATGGTCGTCAAAAATGCGTATGGCACTGGCGATCATGTCGTTGTACAAGGCTTGCTTCGCGATCGCAAAGAAGCTCGTGCCTGTATAGCTGAAACCCGCTTCGTTCAGACGGTTGTATGCGGTCAGCTTCAGGATGGCATGGTTGGCTTCGGCAAAGCTGCGGTTGATCGCAGCAAGGAGCCTGGCATCGTCGGGGCGCATGGCGTTTCGGAGGGTGGATTGACTACGGATAAATAATTTATGTATGTCGATTTTACTCGCTGCGGAATTTGAAGATATCAGCGGTGCAATAAGGGGTAGAGCGCCAGCCCGATCAGCGCCGCGCCAATCACGATGATGGGTTCAGGCAGTTTCTTGATCTTCCAAAGCAGCGCTGCGGTCACCAGCGCCAGCAGCGCGGTCGGCATATCGGTAATCGAACGCTGCGCCAGCACCACTACCGAACCGGCGATGGCACCGATGGCAGCCGCAGTGATGCCGTCCACGAACGCGATCAGCGCCGGCAGCTTGCCGTATTTATTGAAGTACGGGGCCGCGATCACGGTGACCAGGTAGCACGGCACGAAGGTCGCCACGGCTGCCACGCATGCACCCGGCAAGCCGCCGATCAGGTAGCCGATGAAACCGGTGGTGATGACCACCGGGCCAGGGGTAATCATGGCCACGGCCACGGCATCGACGAACTGCTTTTCGGTGAGCCAGTGATGCTCGGTGACGACGCCTGCGTAGAGGAAGGGCACGATGGCCAAGCCGGAGCCGAACACAAAGGCCCCCGCCTTGGTGAAGAACAGCGCGATCTGGATCAGCGTATTGGCATCGGTGGCGGAGGCAAGCGCAAGATTCGGCAATTGCGTAGAAAGCGCCGCGGCCAGATTCGACGAACCGAGCTTTGGCTTGCAGCGGATCAGCCAGACCAGCACGCCCGCTGCAATGAACAGCCAGGCGACTTCCGACTGCGTGATGATGGTCACGGCCGCCAGCAGCAAGAAGATGCCCCACAGCAGTTTGTCGCGGCCAAGGTTCTTGCTGGCGAGCTTGTGCGCGCTGATGGCCATGATGCCGATCACCGCAGCGCCCACGCCGTAGAAAACCGACTGCATCCAGGTCAACCCGCCGAACGCGACGTAGGCCCACCCGAGGGCAAGCACCATCAGGAACGACGGCAGCACGAAGGCAAGTCCTGCCACCGTCGCGCCGAGGATGCGGAAGTGCACATAGCCCAGGTAGATTCCCAGTTGTGCGGCCAGCGGGCCGGGTGCGATCTGCGCCAGCGCAAGCCCCTCCTTGTAGTCTGCTTCGCTGATCCAGCCGCGCCGCTCCACCAAGTCGCGGTGCATATAGCCAATCAATGCGACCGGCCCGCCAAAGCCAAACGCGCCCAGGCGCAGGAAGTACAGGATGAGTTGCCACAAGGTGTAAGGTGGTTTGGCTGCATCGTTCACGTTCGCGATTCCTGTTGTCATTTGGTTTCTCGCTGGAAGGCGCTCAGCAGCCCGTCAAACACGCCGCTGGCTGTCGCCAAAAGTTGATCGTCATCGGTAATGGCTTCACGCAGTCCGGCGAGTACGCTTTCAATTCCGGCAGACTCGGGTGGCTGCACGCCGCCGACATCGAGGTAATGCACCAATGCGCCAAGGCGCTTGAGCGCGACTTGCTCAAGGCCGAAACTGGCCAGCAACACCTCGAAGCTGACGCGGCTTCCTACATGGCTGAAGGTCGCGCCGTCGAAATCAAAGCCCAGCGCATCGGTCGGGCAATCACTGGGCGACTCCAGCCACAGCAGGCGGGCTTGCGGGTCAATGAAGCGCCGGATCAACCAGGCGCAGGCCAGCCGATCCACCCAGGGACGGCGCCGGGTTGCCCATGTGCGGCCTTGGTATTGACTCACTGTCAGGAGGGAGATCGTTGCATTGACCGGGTGAGGTTCGTCCGGGGCCAGTACGCGGGCCGCAGCCAGTTCCAGTTCTTGCAGGGCCGCATCGGCTTGGCGCTGGGCTTCGCCGGGGAAGAAGTCTATGTCGCCAAGGTTGGCAAAGGTTTTGCGTAGCTTGCGCGTCTGTTTGAGCGCATCCATCACCGTGTCGATTGTCAGCGTTTCACGTATCTTGGCGACGTCCACCAGCAGTGCTGCGTAGTCTTCGCTACGGTCGAACAGTCCAACGAAATTTGCGCCATCGGGTTCTTCAACGCGCAGCACCAAGGCGGTCCCGCCACCTGAAAGCACGTCTGCGGCGACCGCTTCCAGTGTGATGCGACAAGGTTCGCGTTCCGGCATCAGATAGACGCCGTCGCGCAACACGGCGGCACCGGATGCCTTGAGTGCGCGCCATGCACGCATGCGCGCCGTTGCGTTCTCTGTTGGCAGGCTGGTAATGAGTGACAAGTATTTATTCATGTAGATAATCCTACGCATAAGTAGGATTATCTACAAGTATATTTATCTTGCGGCTTCGCAAGAAGGACGTTTTCTCGCTAAAGCCCAGCGGGTTGAGGCCTTATAAACTTCTCGTGCGCGCTACTCGGACCTGTCAAAACCAAGTTCTCAAGGTTCCAGGAAGGTATTTTATTATTCCGTGAACAAGCAGTCTGACATCACTGAACAACATGCTTATTTCAACGCTGATCAGGAATAGGGCGGTCTGGAAAGCAGCAGGATACCTGTTCAATAACATCGTGCACGGCCTGTCATATAGATTCATGATGCTTTTTCGAGTACAGAGCAGGACACATGCTATGCCCAGAATTCCTCCAGCGAAAATATCCGTAGGGTAATGCAACCCGAGATAAACCCTTGGCAGGCCAATAAAGATCAGGACGTAGAGAAAGGCGAAGAAGCCAACTGTTCTTGAAATCAGAAAAAAGCCGGTGGCGAGACTGAAAAACAGGGCGGCATGATCGCTTGGAAAAGAGCTCCATAGATATAAAGCCTGCGTCTCTCGCGGCGGCAAGCCAATGTACGCATGGTAGGGCAATGCCGTGTTGGCAAAGGGACGCGGCTGAAAGGGGCCGATATTATTCGCTATTCTGGCGATGAGTACGGCGACCATGCATCCGATCAGCGTTGCGATGATAATCCGCCGGGTGTCCGATTTTGGATCCGTATCCCTGAACCAAAAGAACCAAAGCAGTCCCATGATCGGGAGCCCTTTGAACAGATTTGAGCCTGCAATGTAGTGAACGATTTGATTGAGTGGTGCTGAGACCGATGTGAATTGGCCCAGCCAATTCATCACCGCGAGATTCAAAGAGTTATTCCACATCCTGCTCCGTCCTTCCTTTGAACAATCTGGTTAATTTGCCGGTCCTGAACATTTCGGTTCTTCAAATAGTAAACCGCCTTGGCGCAACAAACTACTGCAAAGCTTGCAGCCGCAGCGCAGATTTCGTTGACCCAGTGCCCTCTGTGTGCGTCAGCGAACAGATATGCTTTAAAGACGGTGGGATTATGCGTACTCCACTCCAACGAAAGGACAGACCATGAAAGTCAAACTCGCGCCAAGCTGTTTCGTCATCTGCACCGTGCTGGCGCCCGTTATGGCCCATGCCGATTCAGATGCAGACCGCACCCATCCGCATTTCTCGATCCGGCCGAAACTTGCATGCGTTCGTTGAATGCCTTCGGCGCGCATGATTTGCTGCGTTGCACAAACGGCATTTTTAGCAGAATGTGTATTAAACACAATGGTGGCCTATGTTTGTCGCAAGTTTCAATACTGCTCCGCATTCGGACTTTGAAAAGAGTCGCAACGTATCACACATTTCGACCAAGCTTCACATTCTTTTTTTTACTTGTGATGGAGGCAGCATTGCGCATATTTATGACATGGAACGTGGCTGATAGCCGCGCTCAATAGATTTCCATCCATGTTTGCTGTTACTTCGGCGGCGCCGATTCTTCATTTGCAACAGGATAAAAAATATCTTGTGTTTTTATATTTTCAATCGCTTCACAAAGGGTCGGCGCTCTGGTTGTTAACTTGAATAGTGATGCAAGGAAACATGTAACAAATTATTTCATTAATGAACTATCAGAATTTTCCTAGATCTTTATGTTGTGCTGCAGCATGAGTCATGTGGCAGTTTGCGTATCAAAAAACTGGGACCATTTCCCTTCTCTTGCATTAGAAAGCGCATGGGCAGGAGAAGTCTGCACCGGATGTACTTAGTTTCATGTTGTGAACCAATACCCGGTGTGATGAGTACTTTGTCAAAGGAAAGATCATGCAAAAAAACCATGGCGTTGATGCGTCCGGCATCAGATGTCCGTTGCAGTGTCGTCACTGCCGCAACGCATGCGGTTGGTGTACATGAGAGAGCGCGGGGCGTGTGTGGAACATCGCGCGCAAGGGGCTTACATAAAGTGCAAACATTCCCTGCATCCCATTCACTATTTTTCCCATTCGCTTCTGCTTTGTCTTGAGCGGATTTGCCGCAACAGCCGATACCCGACTGTTGCTTGATCCCAACCCTGCCCCGACCAATACCGATGGCGGCAATTTGTCTACAACAATTGCTGCTGGCTTGAATCTTTCGAACGATGCAACGCTTCGCCCGTCGGCAGTATTCCGACAAAAACGCATCGATCCTTAAACAACTATTTCCGCCACGTCTTGTTGGCAAGAAAAGTTGGATCGATAACTTTCGGACGCAACTTGATACGCTAGAAAGGTAAATAATGAACAGACGTTTGAAACGCCGCGCCGCATTGCGCCGGTTACCGTGGAAAGCCATTTTCCTGATCCCGATTTGCTCCTGCGTCCCGGCGCTGGCCGCCACCAGCGACCTGGTGCCCACCGACGTCATACCGCCTTCCGATGTCATCGTGCCCACGCCCGATGCGATAACGCCGTATGCAGGGGTTGGCATCGGCTACGACGACAATGTGCTGAGATTGCCGAATACCGCCGCTGCGCAGGCCATGGGGGTGGGCGGCTTATCGGATACGACACGCCGGGAGCAATTCGGTCTCGCCCTGGACAAAACCATCAGCCAACAGCATCTGACGGCGAATCTGAATGTCGCCAACGTCGATTACGACAGATTCACACAACTCGATCATCTGGATAAGAATTTAGCCGCCAATTGGAACTGGCATGCCGGCAATCACGTTGAGGGCAATGTCGGCCTCACCTATTCGCAAGGGCTGACTCCCTTCATCGATTTCCATTTGCTGGCACCGAATATACGCTCGCAGGAGAGCGAGTATGCCGACGCTTCCTGGTTGTTCCACCCGAGCTGGCGCGTACACGCCGGCCTGGTGCACAGCCGCCTGTGGTACGACCTGGCGTCGCAGACAGCAGGTAATAACTCACAGTATCAAACTGAAGCGGGGCTCGACTATATTGCCGCCAGCGGCAGCACCGTCGGCCTGCAGTTGCGCCATACGCGTGCCGATTATCCGAACCCGGAACAGGCGGGCGGCGTGTCGGTATTTAACGGCTATGGGCAGGACGAACTCAAGGCCAAAATCGACTGGCTTCTGACCGGCAAGACGCGACTGCATTTTTTAGGCGGATGGGTCAGCCGGACTCAGGATGATTTTTCCGCGCGAAATTTTAGCGGCATGAATTCACGCGTGTCCGCGGACTGGTCGCCTACCGGAAAAATCGACCTCACGGCCGCTATCTGGCGCGAGATCGGCGCTGTGGACGATCTTTCCAACGTCTACTCCCTGAATCACGGCGCCAGCCTTGCGTCGAGTTGGAAATACTCCGAAAAAATCCGCCTGGTAGGGCAACTCAAATATGAAAAAAGAGATTTCAGTCAATCGACGGCGCATGGCGCCCTCGGTGCCGATCCTAGCGATGTGTTGCGCCAGACGGCGCTGACGATGTTTTACAACCCGACCCAAAAGTGGGAGTTCCAATTGGCGGGTACGCGCACCACGCAGGCCTTAACCAGTTCGCCCGGCGGATTTGTGAGTAACGGCGTGATGCTCAACACGCGTTATGCATTTTAAGGTGGAACAAAATGACCGAGAATGACATTCCCCTGGTTTCGTTCTTCAAGCGTTTGCTTGATCCTGCGATTATTCTTGGCTTGCTGTATCTGATCATCGTGGCGCAGAACGAAGTATTCACCGGCGAATATCTGGTTCTGATGATTATCGCTTTCTTTGTTTCCTCTTTTATCTACGAACAGATTGATCTGTACCGTACCTTGCACGTCGGAAGACAGCTTGCGTACGCCGTGGATATTTTCCTGGGGTGGGCGATCATCGTCGCGATCCTGACGTTGATAGGGCAGGGTACGGGGCTGCGCTATGAGTTCTCGGATCGTGTCATCTGGACCTGGTTTGCGCTTGCGCCTTTTGCGCTTCTGCTGAGTCGTCTGACTGCTTATATGCTGGCATTCAAATTTGGCAAAGACCGTGAAGTACGGACGGCGGTGATCGTCGGCTCCAACGATCCGGGGGTGGATATTCTCAGACGCCTCACGTCGCGCAGCAATGCAGGCATCGACGTGCGCGGTTTTTTCGACGACCGCGACGAAGCCGGCCGCCAGTCTGAACTGAACAGTACGTATCTCGGTCCGATCGCAAGCGTTGGACCGTATGTCCGTGAACACAAAATCAAGACGATCTTTATCTGCTTGCCGATGTCGGCGCACCCGAGTTTGCTGGCCTTGATGGAAGAGCTGCGGGATACGACCGCTTCGGTTTACTTCGTACCCGACATCTATACCTTCGACCTGATACAGGCGCGCCTTGATCATGTCGGCGGGATCCCGGTGATCGGCATCTGCGAGACGCCATTCACCGGCCTGCGCAGCGTGGTGAAACGCGGCAGCGATATCGTTCTGGCGCTGCTGATCCAGATCATGCTGCTGCCGATCATGCTGGTCATTGCGATAGGCGTAAAACGTTCTTCGCCGGGCCCGATCATTTTTGCGCAGCGCCGCTACGGATTGAACGGAGAGGAGATCGTCGTCTACAAGTTTCGTTCAATGGGGGTGTGCGAGGACGGAGCTGTGGTCGATCAGGCTACCAAAAACGATGTGCGCGTTACGCGTTTCGGCGGTTTTCTGCGGCGCACCTCGCTCGACGAGTTGCCGCAGTTTTTCAATGTGTTGCAGGGCCGCATGAGTATCGTCGGCCCGCGTCCGCACGCTGTCGCCCACAACGAAATGTATCGCAAGCTCATCAAAGGCTACATGTTGCGGCATAAGGTCAAGCCGGGCATTACCGGATGGGCGCAGGTCAACGGCTACCGCGGCGAGACCGATACCCTGGACAAGATGCGTTCACGGATTGAATACGACTTGGAATATCTGCGCAACTGGTCGCTGGCTCTGGATCTGTTGATCATCGTTCGCACCGTCAAGGAAGTTTTAAAGAAAGACAACGCGTATTAAGGCGTGAAAAACCACGCACGGCAGTTTGTAACAAATGTTTCAGAAGCGAACCCGCTGTCACCTCGGGTGTCAGACAGCACCAGCCATTGCTGAATGTGATGAGTACTTTTTTTTATAAGGGAAAGATCATGAAAAGAGCCATGTTGTTGATGAGTCTCGTATTAGCAGTTCACTGGGGCGCCGCCATGGCAGCGACGCCCGTCTTTCAACTGAATGCGCATCAGGCCGGCGCACAGCGTCCGATCGATGCCTATCCGTCGAACATCGGGCGCGAGCGCCCATATACGGCAATTCAAACGACCGTCGCAGCCGATTCGGCACTTGCGGCATCCGCTGCTGCCGTTGGTGGAATGGAAGAATCGCATGCCGCCTGGTCCGATGCCCATGCTGTCCCGGTGAGTTTTTCACGGAATGACGATGCTGCTCGCGGACCTAAAATAACGGTGTCCAGTGTCACTGTTCCGGACGACTCGCTGTTTCGTTTTCTCAAGAATTTCAGGGCGCGGCCACTACAAAAACCTGAACGCTGGACCATGCTCCTGGTCGGGCTCTGCTTCTTGCTGTACCAGGTCCGTCGTCGTCCGATGCGCACGTCTATCGGATTCTATCCTTCAACCAGGCTGATCGGACCACATGCTGCCTGAAGCCTTGCCGGGCGGCCGTTTTTCTCTGCCCGAAAAATGCCCGCCGCATCCAAGCAATCTGATTTATTTATGGGAGTCGGATTTTGAATTGCTCTGAACGATTCGACTATATGCGTTTCATCAGTCCCGTGTTGCGCGTAAAAGGCGTGGGAATGCTGGTGTTGCTCACAGCAATGAGTCTGTCCGCCTGTGGCGATCAGAAAAAAATTGCGAGCAAGATACTGGTCAAGGTCAATGGCGACGAGATCACGGCGCGTCAGCTTGAGGCTGAGTTGTTGCATGTCGGCGGCACCCAGGAAGAAAGCGCAGCGCAGCGGCAAGCCATACGCAAGCAGGCCCTGGAAGCGCTGATCGACCGGCAGGTTTTGCTGGATGAAGCGTTGCGCAACAAAATCGATCGCGACCCTAAGGTGATGCAGATTGTCGATCGATTCAAGACGCAGGCGATCGTGCAGGCCTATCTTGAATCCAAGGCAGCGAATCTGGCCACGCCTGCCAAAGCGGAAGTCGACGCCTATTTTCAGGCGCATCCGGAATTGTTCGCGCATCGGAAGGTGCTGGATATCAAGCAATTGACTATCGCCGCGGAAAATTTCGACGGGCAGCTCAAGTCTGTGATGGACTCGGCCAGATCACTGGATCAGGTGGCGGCCTGGCTGGGGGCGCACAAAATCGGGTACGTGAAAACCCAGGTTTCGTACGCCAGCGCCGACCTGCCGCCAGAGATCGCCGGAAAACTCCAGAGTCTGGGCAGAAACCATTTATTTGTCATGAAGGACGGCAAGCGCGATCTGCTCTGCGCGCTGACTGAACTGAGGGATAGCCCGGTCACGGCAGAAGCTGCGGCCGCGCAGATCGAACGCTTTCTGTTCAACAAAAAGATGCAACAAGCGGCGGCTGCAGAAATCGCGCGCTTGCGTTCTTTGGCGAAGCTCGACTACGTCGACAAGCCCGCTGCCTTGATTGTTGAAGAACAAGCGCCGGCATCCGCTACGTCGCCCGACAGGCAAGCGCCGACCGCACGCAACGAGAATGGCGGGCGCGACGTTGCAGAGCCCAAACGAGCAAGATGAATATCTTGCATATTAAAAAATAACTTAACAGGATGAAGACAATGATGAAACGAGTCTACGCATGCTTGCTGGCGCTGCTGCTGGCGGTTTCCGCCATTTCCGCGATGGCGTCCGATACGCCGCTTGGGGCGGGCGACGCATTGAAAATTTCCGTATTCGGGAATCCCGATTTGAGCCTGGAAACAAAAGTCAGCGAAGCAGGAAGCATTACCTTCCCGCTCATCGGCAACGTGAGTGTCGCTGGACTATCGACCTCGGATGCCGAAAAGAAAATCTCCGGCCTGCTGACCGGCGGCGGCTTTCTGCGCAAGGCGGAAGTCAACATCCTGGTCACCGATTTGCAGAGCCAGCAGGTGTCGGTACTTGGCCAGGTCCTGCATCCGGGCCGCTTTTCGGTGAATGGAAAACGCAGCGTGACCGACATGCTGGCAGTGGCGGGCGGCGTCGGCCCCGAAGGCGGCGATACCGCCACCGTCGTTCGTACGCGCAATGGAAAAACCACCAAGCAAGTCGTCAATCTGGTCGACATGATTCAGTCGGCCGACATGACGGCGAATCTTGATCTGGTCAACGGCGATATGGTTTACGTGGATCGCGCTCCGAAGTTTTATATCTACGGGGAAGTACAGCATCCCGGCGGCTATCGGCTGGAGCGGAATATGACCGTGATCCAGGCTTTATCAATCGGTGGCGGCCTCACCCCGCGCGGAACCGAGCGTGGCTTGCGCATCAAGCGGCGCGACGCCAAGGGCAACTTACAGATGATAGACGTGAAAAACGATGAAATGCTGAAGGCCGACGACGTCGTGTATGTGAAGGAAAGCCTGTTTTGATATCCACTACTTATACCGCTGCCATGCCATTTTTTCATGGCAGCGTTCGAGAGGAGCGTTTATGACTTTTTCTCAGCTTCTGACTATCCTGCGTGCGCGCTACAGGATCATTCTATTGACACTGATTGTCACGGTAGCTGCCACTGCGGCATTCAGTCTTGCTTTGCCCAAGACTTACCGGGCATCGACCACGTTGCTGCTCAATTACAAAGGCACCGACCCGGTGTCCGGCCGTATCTTGCCGGCCCAACTGGTCGCCGGCTATATGGCTACCCAGGTCGATATCGTCACCAGCAGGCGCGTCGCATTGAAAGCGGTCGACAACCTTGGACTGGCTGACAACCCGGTCTTCAAGCAGCGCTTCGCCAGGCTCGCGAACGGCAATGGATCGATCCGCGAGTGGCTGGCCGATTCCTTGCTGAAAATGGTAGAAGTGGCGCCTTCGCGAGAAAGCAGCATGATCGAAATCGTCGCCAAGGGCAACGACCCGAAATTCGCGGCAGCGGTCGCGAACGGCTTTGCGGTTGCCTACCAGCAACTCAATCTGCAAATCAAGGTCGAGCCCTTGCAACAGGCTGCGAAGTACTTTACCGGGCAAGTCAAGAGCTTGCGCGACGATCTGGAAGCGGCCCAGAGCAAGCTGTCCGCCTACCAGCAAGCGCATGGATTGGTCAGTACCGACAACCATCTCGACGTCGAATCGGCGCGCTTGAACGATTTGTCCAGTCAACTGGTGCAGGCCCAGGGCCAGGCGATGGAAGCATCGTCGCGCGGCAACCAGGCGATGGGCAGCGGCGGCAGGGACTCGCCGGATGTGATATCGAATACGTTGATCCAGAATTTGAAATCGTCACTGGCGCAAGCGGAAGGAAAATTTGCACTGCTGTCTCAGAATCTGGACACCAATCATCCGCAATACCAGGCTGCGAAAGCCGAGGTCGACAGACTGCGCGCCGAGCTCAACAGCAATATCGGCGCGACCAACAACGGCGTGGCGAATAACGGCCGCATCTTGCGTCAGCGCGAAGCGGAGGTGCGCGCTGCGGTAGCGGCACAGACCGCCAAGGTGCTGCAACTCAACCGTGCGCGCGACGAACTGTCGGTGCTCGGCAAGGAGGTCGAAAGTGCGCAGCGTGCATACGACGCCGCCGCTCTGCGCCTGACCCAGACCGAGCTCGAAGGACAGTCGAATCAATCGGATGTTTCGGTACTCAATCCGGCAGCGGCGCCGATGTTTCCCGCCAGTCCGAATGTAGCGCTGAACGTGGTGCTGTCGATACTGCTTGGCTGCATGCTTGGGCTGGCGTTGGCGGTATTGACGGAAATGGCAAATCGCCGCGTCAGATCCAGCGACGATCTGGCCAGCGTGCTGAAAGCGCCAATGCTTGGCACGATCGCCTGGGGCCGGCCTGCACCACGCAGATCCGCATTCGCCAATCTGTTTTTATCGCGGCGCGCAATCACCGGCTGGAAAGGTCAACCATGATGAACAATCCGGTATTTTCTATCGTCCGTCCTGCTGCCGCTGCCGGGACGGAGGCAAACATGGGCCGCATGCTGCTTGAACAGGGCAAGCTCACGCTGGAGCAGGTGGAAAGCGTGCGCCGTCTGCAAGAGAAAGAAGGGCTTCGCTTCGGCGAGGCGGCGCAGCGCCTGGGCCTGGTCACCGAGTCCGATATTCAACACGTGCTGTCGCGTCAATTCGAATATCCCTACCTGCAGGCGGGCCAGGGCAATTATCCGTTGACGCTGAAGGCCGCTTACCAGCCGTTCAGCGCGGAAGTCGAAGCGCTGCGCAGCGTGCGCAGCCAATTGATGCTGCGCTGGTTCGGCGCCGGGCGCAAGACGCTGGCGATTGCCAGCGTCAACCCGGGCGACGGCACCAGTGTGCTGGCGGCGAATCTGGCGGTCGTGTTCTCGCAGCTTGGCCAGCAGACGTTGCTGGTCGATGCCAACTTGCGCAGTCCTTGTCAGCACAAGATATTCAATCTGGCCACCGGGCACGGGCTGGCCGATGTCCTGGCCGGACGTGCCGGTCTGGACATGCTCGCGATGGCGGAATCGTTCATCGATCTGTCGCTATTGCCCGCAGGATCGCTGGTGCCGAATCCTCAAGAACTGATTAACCGCCCCAGCTTCGGCGTGATGAATGACAAGCTGTGCGACCGTTTTGACGTCATTTTGTATGACACGCCGGCGTTCTCGACCGCCGCCGATGCCTTGACGATTGCCGCACGCGCCGGCGGCGTGCTGCTGGTGGTTCGCAAGGATCATACCCGGGTGGCCGATCTCGCCGCCTTCAGCGAACAACTCCGTTACAGCGGCACCGAAGTCGTCGGATCGGTGCTGGTCAGTTTCTGATCAACGAGTAAGCCAATTGCCAATTCCTGCAGTCGGGCAGAGCGCGCAGCATCAGCGCGACTGCCCCGTTTGCACCACTATGGGCCATAAGTCGTATGCATTCTTTTGCGAACATCGCGAATTCTATTTCTCCTCGCCAGGTCAGTGTGCCAGTGCCAGCCAAACGGACGGTATTTTGGATTCTGCTGGTCGCGCTGGTGTATCAGGCGGTCCTATGCGCGATTCACACGAATGTGCATGCCATTTCCATGGCCGGCGTGGGACTCGCCGAAGCTGTCATCTACCTCGCATGCCTGGTGGTGTTGATCAAGCGCATCCGGCTTGAATTCATTGCCGTCGCCACCTTGGTGGCCGCGTACCTGTTCCTGATGGCGATTTTTCGCAATCAACTGGACCCGAAAGGATTCAGGGACGTGATGATTCCTATCCTGTTCTATGGAATCGGACGGCAAATCGGCGATGTCAAATATGCCGATCGTTTGCTCAAACTGATGGTGCTGCTGGTGCTGGCCTTCGGATTTTTCGAATTGTTTTTTCTGGATGCCTTCTCCCGGGTGTTCAATATCTTTTCCTATTACGTCAGTCAAGGCGGACTGGCCGCCGGTTCCAACTGGGCAAAAGACAGCGTACTGGGGTTGAACGGGATGCGGCCGGAAGGGATCGGGCGCACGATCTTGCCGTCGCTGCTCGGCAATCACCGGATATCGTCGATCTTTCTGGAGCCCGTTTCGCTCGGCAATTTTGCGGTCATCGTCGCGGCCTGGGGTCTGTCGAAGCGGCGCGACGAATTCAAGGAAATGATTTTTTTCGTGCTGGCCGCCGTCACGATGATTGCACTGAGCGACTCGCGCTACGGCATGATCACGGTCGCGGCGCTGGTGCTGATGCGCTGCTTGCCGCTGGGCAGGACCTATGCCTGGATGATCGTTCTTCCATTACTTAGCGCGCTGCTGCTGCTGGGTATCGCGGTATTCTTTAACGGTCCCTATAGCGACAACATCCTGGGCCGCCTTTACGTGAGCGGAAAGACATTATTGAGTCTGGATCTGGGAATGATATTCGGCCTGGACGGATTCAACATCGGTTACGGCGACATGGGCTATCCCTCTTTGCTCACGCGGCTTGGTCTGCTGCTATGCATTTTTTTGTGGGCTGCATTCTGGATGCTCAAAATGGCCGATGAGAGAGGAAATCGGTTCCGCGCCTATATCACGCTGTACATGTCTCTGATCCTGTGCGTCAGCGGATCGTCGCTGTTCGCACTGAAAACCGCCGGCGTTCTGTGGTTCCTGGTCGGCTGCTTCGCAGATCGTCAACAGGATGCAGCGCCGGCGCTGCCCGGAACCGCTTCAACATCGCCCGGCACGAAAAAGGAAACCCCAAATGTCAATTAAAGTCGTGCACATCGTGCGTCAGTATTCTCCCTCCATCGGCGGCATGGAAGACGTGGTCCAGAATATCGCCCGGCAGCAGCGCGAGCATCACGACCAGGTTCCCAGGATCATCACGCTCAACCGGTTGTTCAGAAACGCCAGCGGCATTCTCGCGCCTGAAGCGCTGATCGACGGCGTCGGCGTGGTGCGCCTGCCGTTTCACGGCACCAGCAGATACCCGTTGTGTCCGCAGGTGCTGCAGCATGTCGAGGACGCCGATGTGATTCATGTGCATGGCATCGATTTCTTTTTCGACTACCTCGCGCTGACCAGGCCCTTGCATCGACGCCCGCTGGTGGCGTCGACCCACGGCGGGTTTTTTCATACGAAATTCGCGTCGACGCTCAAAAAGATCTACTTCAATACGGTAACGCGGGCGTCGTCCATGGCTTACGACAAGATCATTGCCACCAGCGACAACGATGGCGATATTTTTACGAAAGTTGTCAGTCCGTCCAAATTGGCCGTGATTGAAAACGGCGTCAATGTGGAAAAATACAGTGGCCAAGCGGCTAGCTCGCCCACGCGGACGCTGATCTATTTCGGCCGTTGGTCTGTCAACAAAGGCTTGCTCGAAACGCTGGCCTTATTCAAGCAATTGGTCGCCCGCCAGCCAGGCTGGAAATTGATCATCGCCGGCCGGGAATACGATCACACCGCAGAAGAGTTGCGTGCCGTGCTGGATGAACCGCAATTTGCCGATGCGGTGCAAATAGTGCCGAATCCGTCCGACCAGGAATTGGCGGCGCTGATCGGACAATCCAGCTATTTCATTTGCCTGTCGCGGCACGAAGGTTTTGGCATCGCGCCAATTGAAGCGATGAGCGCCGGACTGACGCCACTGCTAAGCGACATCCCGCCGTTTCGCAATTTGATCGAGCAATCCAGGATCGGGCTTCTGCTGTCGGCAGGAAAGATCGAAGACAGCATCACGCGCCTGCTGCAATTGCACGAAGAGGCGCAAGCGGCATATGCGCACAGGCGGGAACAAGTGCAGCAGTTCGCGGATCGCTATAACTGGCGGCGTATCGCGGACAAATATGTCGACATATACAAGAATTTAGTCAGCCGAACTGATTGATTGGATGCGCACATTGGAAATCATTTGAAAAAAAATATGGTACCGGCCATCAACAAAACAAGAATCGATGCGATCACTGGCTTGCGCGGACTGGCGGCGCTGTTGGTGGTGTATGGACATTCGGTGGACTGGTATTCGCTTTCCTGGAAAAACGATTTTTCCGGCGAAATCGGTGTGATGATATTTTTTTCATTAAGCGGATTTCTGATGGCTTATCTCTATCTCGGCACCAGGTTTTCGGCCCTGAGCGTGACCGGGTACGCGATATCCAGATTGTCAAGAATTGCGCCGGCTTATCTTTTCATTCTCTTGCTTTCTTTTTTCATTTACACAAACATCGACCCGAATTTCGTCTATGACATATCGAGCAAAAACATCCTGCGCCATATTTTGTTCTCGGGCAATGTGTCGGTGTTCTGGAGCATCACGCCCGAAGTCGAATTCTATTTCCTGTTCGCCCTCGTATGGGCCGCGGCCAGTCGTTACCTGACACGCCTGGATATCGCAGGTCTGGCGTTGCTGGCCTTTGGCTGCTTGATTCTTGTAGCCTACCGGGATGTTTTTCCGGGCACCTTTGTCGGCGCCAAACTGCACTATTTTATGTTTGGGGCCATTGCCGGAATATGCCGTTCGAGAATTGACGCGGAGAGCGTGGATCGAAAATCGTTGAATATCCTGCATGGTTTATTGCTTGCATCGATGTTATTGGTCGTCTCGATGGTATTGATGGGACATGGATCGACAGTCCTTCTTTTTTCGAGCGCCAAGGAATTCTATAGCAGCATTTTGACGGCCGTTTTCGGCGCCTTCCTGGTATTCAGTTTTTCGTTTCCCTCCGCGCTTGGGAAGCTTTTTTTTGGCAACAAGGCCCTCGTTTTGTGCGGCGAATGCAGTTTCTCGATTTATTTGCTGCATATGCCGGTCATTTATTTTTGTCAGAAACTGCTCCGGGCACCGTTTCAGATCGTTTTCCTCCTTCCTTTCATGGTGCTGGTTCTCGGCCTGTCGTGGCTCAACTATCAACTTGTTGAAAGACCCGGAGCGCGGCTCATTAAATCCATGGGCAACTTATTCAAGCGGAAATTCCTTCCGTTCGTTCCGCTGGCGACCAGCGTGCAAGCCCTCACCGTTGAAAGTGATATCAGATGATACAACTCCTACCCATTGCGGCGCGTGACCACTCCTTACCGCTCGCGCGAATCTGGCGCCGCGCAATCGCCATTGCGGCGGCGGTCGGATGCGTCTTGTTGTGGCAACCGGCGGCGGCCAATTGCCTGGATGGCAAACGACTGGTCGGCGTCAATCTGAGCGGCGCCGAGTTCGCTCCTGAGAAATTGCCCGGGACGGTGTTTAAGGACTACGTCTATCCCGATCCGGCCGACATGCGCTATTTTCAGGCGCAGGGCATGAATACCTTTCGGCTGCCGTTCCTTTGGGAGCGGATACAACCGCAATTATTCGGCGCACTTGATCCGGCCGAGTTGCAAAAGATAACGGATACCGTTGCGGCCGCGCGCTCGCAGGGTGCTTGCCTGATTCTCGATGTGCACAATTACGGCCAATATCGCGGCCAGCCTATCGGTTCGTCCGGGGTGCCGCGTGCGGCATTGATCGATTTGTGGGTGCGCCTGTCGGCCACGTTCAGGGATCGCGACCACGTGGCGTTCGGTCTGATGAATGAACCCGCCAAGATGTCGGTTGCGGATTGGGCGGCAACGGCGCAGGAGACGGTTTTCGCCTTGCGAAAAACCGGTGCGAAGAACCTGATCCTGGTTCCCGGAGGAGGCTGGAGCGGTGCACATTCCTGGTCTGCGAAAGATGCCGGGGGGGGCTCGAATGCCGATGCGTTCCGGTCGTTTCACGATCCTGCACATAACTACATGATCGAAGTCCATCAATACGCGGACGCGAATTTTTCCGGAACCGGCGACAGTTGCGTCGACCCCGCACGCTTGAGTGCAGTCATGGCAAGCATCACGCAATGGGCGGTCTCGACCAGACAGCGCCTGTTTCTCGGCGAATTCGGCGTGCCGGTCAACGACCAGTGCCTGAAGGCATTGTCGGCACTTGTGGGCGGGACGAAGGGCAGTTCCGCCTGGGGCGGCTTGACGTATTGGGCCGCCGGCAAGTGGCTGGGGACTTATCCATACAGTATCCAGCCCGATAGCAACGGCGATAAGCCGCAGATGGCCATTTTGAAAACCGGCATCTAACATCATGAAAGGAGATTAAATGAAATTTTCGCTAGTGTTAGCCACGGTAGGACGGCATGACGAGGTCGCCCGGTTTTTAGCGTCGCTGGACGCCCAGGGCTATCGGAATTTCGAATTGATCGTGGTCGATCAGAACGACGATGACAGGTTGGGTCCGCTGCTGGGGAAGTATCGCGACAAGTTTGCGCTGCAGCATGTGCGTTCCGCCCGCGGCTTGTCGCGGGCGCGCAATGTCGGCCTGAAACTGGCGGGCGGAGATGTGATTGCCTTTCCCGATGACGATTGCTGGTATCCGGCGGGCTTGTTGGAAAGGGTGGCGGCGCTATTGAAGGCCGATCCCGGACTTGACGGGATTACCGGGCGCTTCACCGACGGCGACGGTCGCAGCGAGGGGCGCTGGCTCGATCGCAGCATGTTGCTGAACCGCTACAACGTCTGGCGTGGCGCGATTTCATTCAGCATTTTCCTGCGCCGGCGCGTGGTTGACGCCGTCGGACAGTTCAATGAAGCGCTCGGCGTCGGCGCCGGTACCGCCTGGGGCGCCTCGGAGGAAACCGATTTTCTGCTGCGCAGTCTGGAACATGGCTTCAGGCTGAAATTCATGCGCGATTTGATCCTGCATCACCCGGTGAAGACCGCCGGTTTCGACGCAAGCGCGCGCACCCGCCAGCAAAAATATGAGGCCGGCATCGGTCGCGTGATGCGGATGCATGGTTATCCGTTCTGGTATTTCCCGAGCGCATGCCTGCGCACCTGCGCCGGCATTTTGCTGGCTCTGGGCAGTGGCAATTTCCCGAAGGCGCGCTTCAAGTACGTCAGCGTATTGGCGCGCATGCGCGGATGGCGCGGATGATGAGTAAGAAGAACGGCGGCAGCCTGGCGTCCGGATCGATGTGGTCGATCGTGGATAACCTCGCGCAGCAAGTGCTGTCATTCGCGGTCTTTGCGGTGCTGGCGCGCTTTCTGGCGCCGGATGCATTCGGCTTGCTGACGGTCGCGCATCTGTTCATTTTGTTTACCCGGCTGGTGGTATTCGACGCGATTGCGATGCCTATCGTACGTAGCAGCGAGCCAAACGACAGGCTGTATTCCTGGGTGTTTACCTGTTGCACGGTGGCCGGCCTGCTGCTGGCTGCGCTGATGTTTTTTTCGGCCGGCATGGTTTCTTCTCTGTTTCGGGCGCCGCAGCTGAGAACGGTGTTGCAGGGCATGAGCGTCTCGGTTCTCTTCTTCGGCCTGGTGCGCGCCTATGAAGCGCGACTGGTGCGCAACATGATGTTCCGGCAGCTGGCGATCCGCTCGATTGGTTCGGTCATGATTGGCGGCATCGTCGGCATCGCGCTGGCCGGCACCGGCTGGGGCGCGATGTCCCTGGTGGTGCAGCAGGTCACGGCGTCCGGCCTGGCCCTGGTGCTGGTCGTGGCGCAAAGCCGCTGGCTGCCGCGCATCGTTTTTGACCGCACGCTGACGCGCAAATATTGGGACGATATCCGGCAGGTGGGGATGACCGGAATTCTGGGATTTGCCAACAACAATGGCGACTCGCTTCTGGTGAGCATCTTTCTGGGGCCATATGCCACCGGCTTGTACAACCTGGCAAAGCGGGTGACCTCGGCGGTGTATCTGGTGATTGCCAGTTCAATGCATAAAGTGGCGCTGCCGGTGTTCTCCAACGCAGGGACGGATCTGGCCGCGCTGCGTCAGGGCTATTTGAAAATTTTCGGCATTACGCTGTTTTGCGTGGCGCCCTTGCTGTGTTTCCAGGCGGTCCTGGCGCAGCCTTTGGTGGCGGCGGTTTTCGGGGCGAAGTGGTTGCCCGCAGCACCGACAATCGGCGCGCTGGCACTGCTGTATCTGGTGTCGTCGATCATGCAACTGAATGATTATCTGTATTTCGCGATGGGGAAAAACCGCGTGCCGGTGCTGCTTGGCATCGCGCAATTGACGCTCGCGACGGCGCTGGCTGCGGGTTTTTATCGATTCGGCCTGCTCGGCATGAGCCTGTCGTTTTGTGCTGCCTACCTGCTGGTGTTTCCGGTGTCGCAAGTATTGCTGAACCGCGCGCTCGGCCTGAGCGCGCGCATGGTGTGGTATGCGCTGGCGCCGCCGCTGGTGGGCAGCATTGTTTTGTCGCTGGCTTTAGCCGTTTATCGGCTGCTGCTGCCGCAGCACTTCACCAATGTGACGCTGGTCAGCGGAGGCGTGCTGCTTGCTTGCCTGTTGTATCCGTTGATGGTGGCTGTCACGGGTTGGTACATCAGGGCGGTTAACGGGTCCTGGCACGAGTTGCTGCTGTCGACTGTTCGGTTGCGGCGTTTTTTTATGCGATGAGCGCAAGGGTGATTGTTCGACGCTATGCCGGATCAGGTTCTGGCATCTTCGGTTTTAGGTAATGCTATTCAAGGGAGCTGTCCATGAGTGCAGAAAGAATTATTCCGGTCGCCGGTTTCCCGGTCGTTAAAACGACCTCACGCGTGTTGGCCAGGTATCTTCACCGAACAGTACGAGGCAATAAAAAGGTGGTGCTGTTCTTTGCCAATACGAATTTCATTGTTCAGTGCCGCTATCTTCTGGACCAGATGAAAAGCGACTCCGTGACGATTGTGAATGACGGTATCGGCATGGATATCGCGGCATTTCTGATTCGCCGCGAAACGTTTAAGGAAAATTTGAATGGCACCGATTTCACGCCTTATCTGTTTTCCGGCGCGGGCAGGCCCCTGCGCGTGTTTATGGTGGGAGGAAAGCCCGAGGTCTTGAGCAAAGCTGCGGAGCATGTCCGCAACGCGCTGGGCCAGACGGTGGTCGGCACTTGCGACGGCTATGCCGGCATGGGGAAAAATCGCGCCAGCCTGGTTGAGTCGATCAATCGTGCACAAGCGGAAGTTGTGCTGGTGGCGCTAGGCAACCCGATTCAGGAGGAATGGATTCTGGCCAACCGTGCGGCGCTGAATGCAAATGTTCTCATCGGCGTCGGCGCCTTGTTCGATTTCTGGGCCGGCGACAAACCGCGTGCGCCGCGCCTGGTACAGCGCACCCGGCTCGAATGGTTGTACCGCTTGTGCCTGGAGCCGCGACGATTATTGCGCCGTTACACCGTCGATATCGTGCGCTTCCTGATTTTGTGCCGCAGGTATCGTGGCGGCAATCGACAAACCTGACAACTTGAAGTGGGTGGCCGGGCGCTTGCTGTCCGAATGCCACCAGCCTGAAACGATCGACATGTTTTTGATCACATTTATGAGGTAAGAAAAAATGAAAGCAATGATTTTAGCCGCAGGCAAGGGCACCCGCGTTCGTCCTCTGACCTACGATCTTCCAAAACCGATGATTCCGATTCTGGGCAAACCTGTCATGGCCTACCTGGTCGAGTACCTTGCCAGCTATGGCGTGCGCGACATCATGGTGAATGTCAGTTATTTGCATCACAAGATAGAAGAGTATTTCGGCGACGGGAACCAGTTCGGCGTCCAGATCGGCTATTCCTTCGAAGGCCGCATCGATGCCAACGGCGAAGTGGTGCCGGAGCCCCTGGGCTCGGCCGGCGGCATCAAGAAGATCCAGGAGTTTGCGAATTTTTTCGATGAGACCACCATCGTCATATGCGGCGATGCCTTGATCGACCTGGATCTCGCTTCCGCGCTGTTCGAGCACAAGAAAAAAGGTGCGCTGGCCAGCGTCGTCACGAAGGAAGTGCCGTGGGACAAGGTCCAAAATTATGGCGTGGTGGTCACGGATGAGGACGGTCGGGTGCAGTCGTTCCAGGAGAAACCGAAGGAGAAGGATGCGCTGTCGAATTTCGCCAGCACCGGCATTTATATCTTTGAGCCGGAAGTCATCGACCTGATTCCCGCCGACACCGTGTTCGACATCGGCTCCGAGCTGTTTCCGCTGATGGCCGAAAAAGGCTTGCCGTTTTATGCGCAGCAACGCTTTTTCAACTGGATCGACATCGGTACCGTGCCCGATTACTGGAGCGTTCTGCAAAGCGTATTGCAGGGTGAAGTAGCGCAGATGGATGTCCCCGGCACGCAGATCGCCGACGGTGTGTGGGCAGGTATCAATACCAGCATAGACTGGGAAGGAACGACGATCGAAGGCCCGGTGTATATCGGTGCCGGATGCCGGATCGAAGCCGGCTGCACAATCGTCGGCCCGACCTGGATCGGACATGGCAGCCATCTATGCGCCGGCGCGCAAGTGGTGCGCAGCGTCTTGTTTGAATACACGCGGATACTTCCCGACGCGCGTCTGGATGAAGTCATTGTGGTCAAGGAATACAGTGTCAACCGCGCAGGCAAGATGCGGCGCTTGCCGGAAACAGGCAAGCACGATTGGGGCGATGCGCGCGATCAGCAGTTTGAGAGTCCCGCGGCAAATGCCGCTGCCTTCGCCATGAGCGGCCTATGAAGATCTATCCTGTCATCCTCGCCGGAGGTTCCGGCACACGCTTATGGCCCTTATCGCGCGAGGCCTTGCCAAAGCAACTGTTGCCGCTGTGTTCGAACCACTCGATGCTGCAGGAAACCTTGCTGCGCCTGTCGGATTGGGCGGAATTGATGCCGCCGCTAGTGACCTGCGGTGACGAACATCGTTTCCTGGTGGCGGAACAATTGCGCGCAATCGGGATAGCCCCGCTCGGGATCTTGCTGGAACCGGAAGGCAAGAATACCGCGCCATCGGTCGCGGTGGCGGCGCATTTTCTGTTGAAGCAGGATAAAGACGCTGTGATGCTGGTGCTGCCGGCCGACCATGTGATCGGCGACGTGCCGGCTTTCCATGCGGCAGTGAAGCGCGCCATGCTGGCGGCCGGACAAGGCGCGCTCGCGACTTTCGGCATCGTGCCGTCGGGTCCGGAAACCGGCTACGGCTATATCCGTCGGAGTGAAGCCCTGGGCGGCGCCGATGGCTGCTATGCGGTCGAACGATTTGTTGAAAAACCCGATCGCGCGACTGCGGAGGGTTTTGTCGCGGATAAGGCTTACAGCTGGAATAGCGGCATGTTTTTATTCCAGGCCGCACGTTATCTCGATGAGTTGCGCGCGTTTCGCCCGGCGATTGCGGACAGCTGTCAAAAAGCCTTCGACGGCGCTTACCACGATCTCGATTTCTGCCGCCTGGATGAAGCTTCCTTCGCCGTTTGCCCGTCGGAGTCGATCGATTACGCGGTGATGGAACATACGCGGCAAGCGGTGGTGGTACCGGCGGAAATCGGATGGAATGACGTCGGTTCCTGGTCTGCGCTATGGCAAATACTGGAGGGCGATGCCGACGGTAATGTATTGCGCGGCGACGTGTATACGGACGGCGTTCAGAATTCGATGATTCGCGCGGAAAATCGCTTCGTCGCGGTGATCGGCGTCAAGGACCTGGTAGTGGTGGAAACCAAGGATGCGGTGATGGTGGTACACAAAGACCAGGTGCAGGGTGTCAAAAAAATCGTCGACGCTCTTAAAAAAACCGACCGCACCGAGCACCTGACGCATACGAGCGTATATCGGCCGTGGGGAAGTTATGAGGGCATCGATGTCGGCGAGCGCTTCCAGGTCAAACGGATCACCGTTAATCCCGGTGGAAAACTGTCCCTTCAAATGCATCATCACCGCGCCGAGCATTGGGTGGTAGTCAGCGGAACGGCGCGCATTACTTGTGGGGATGAGGAAAAGTTCCTTACTGAGAACGAGTCCACCTATATACCGATCGGCGTCAAGCACCGCCTGGAAAATCCGGGGAAAATGCCGCTGCATCTGATCGAAGTACAGTCAGGCGGCTACCTGGGCGAGGACGACATTGTTCGTTTCGATGATATTTACAAACGGAATTAAATCTATGCTCCCACTTCAAAATTCGATATTCAAAGCGTATGACATCCGCGGCATCGTCGGCAAAACGCTGGATGCCGGTATTGCGCGTCAAATCGGCCAGGCTTTCGGTGCTGCCGCCCGCGCCAAAGGTGAAAAAGCCGTTGTCATTGGTCGCGACGGCCGCTTGTCCGGTCCCGAATTGACAGCGGCGCTGGCAGCCGGATTGCAGGAAGCCGGCGTGGATGTGATTGATTTGGGAATGGTCGTCACCCCGATGGTGTATTTCGCCACCCATGTCCTGGGTACGCAATCCGGGGTGATGGTCACCGGCAGTCACAATCCACCCGATTACAACGGCTTCAAAATGGTGCTGGCTGGCGAAGCGATTCATGGCGAGACGATCCAGGCGCTGTATCAGGCGATCGTCAGCGGTACTGCCGAACAGGCGCTCCTAGCGGCCGCGGGCAGTTACCGCACCCACGACATCAAGGACGCTTATTTGCAACGCATCCTCAGCGACGTCACATTGGCGAAACCGATGAAGATCGTGGTCGATTGCGGCAATGGCGTCGCCGGGGCGTTTGCCGGTGAACTGTATCGCGCGCTTGGATGCGAGGTGCAAGAGTTGTTTTGCGAGGTGGATGGGACGTTCCCGAACCACCATCCCGACCCCGCCCATCCGGAAAACCTGCAGGACGTGATTCGCGCCCTGCGGACATCCGATGCCGAACTCGGCCTGGCGTTCGATGGCGATGGCGACCGTCTGGGCGTGGTCACCAAAGACGGCCAGATCATTTATCCGGACCGTCAGCTGATGCTGTTCGCCGCCGATGTGCTGACCCGCCATCCGGGCCAGGAAATCTTGTACGACGTGAAATGCACGCGCCATCTGGCATCGTGGATCACCCGGCACGGCGGCAAGCCGCTGATGTGGAAGACCGGGCATTCGCTGGTCAAGGCCAAGATGCGTGAGACCGGGGCGCCGCTCGGTGGCGAGATGAGCGGACATGTGTTCTTCAAGGATCGCTGGTACGGCTTTGACGATGGCTTGTATGCAGGCGTCCGTTTGCTGGAGTTATTGAGCCGTGCAAGCGATCCGTCGGCGCTGCTGAATGCGTTGCCGCAGTCGATCAGCACGCCGGAGTTGCAACTGCAACTGGCCGAAGGCGAGAACTTCACGCTGATAGCGAAATTGCAGCAGGAAGCGGAATTTCCCGGCGCCGATGAGATGATCAAGATCGATGGCCTGCGCGTCGAATATCCGGATGGATTCGGATTGGCGCGCGCATCGAATACCACGCCGGTGGTGGTGATGCGCTTTGAGGCGGAATCGGAAGCGGCGTTGCTGCGCATACAGGCAGCATTCAAGCGCGTGATTCTGGCGGTGAAGCCGGATGCAAGCTTGCCTTTCTAAGCGACAGGAGATATAGGGAACTTATGTTTTTTCGGTGGGGTTTGGGGCATTCAGTTCGGTCGTCGTTAATTGAAACGGTCATTACTCCGTGGAAGCAAGCCGGGGGTGGCCCGGCAGCCAGTCACTTTTCTTGCTTCGCCAAGAAAAGTAACCAAAAGAAGGCGACCGCAAAGCCACTGCCCTCCCGTTGGGCGGGTCCCCAAATGAGCCGACTGGCATTCGGGAGGGAAAACAAACTCGCTGCGCTCAGACAAGTTTTCCCTCTTTATCCGAATGCCAGTCGTCTCATTTGGCAGCGTCTCAATGCGGAAGATCAAAAACAACAGCAACGGCAACAGCAACCCCTCGGCGCTTCGTGGTGGATTAAGTGGGGCGCAATAATGCGGCACGTTGCGCTGCTTGCAAATACAGTCCCCCGATTCACTCCAGAGGCTGTGGGTTTTGACGTTGCTTTTGAATTCCGCATTGAGACGTTGCCAAATGGGGCGGCTGTCAGTCGGGAATTGTGGGGAAACTTGTTTGAGCGCAGCGAGTTTGTTTCCCCACCCGACCGGCAGACGCCCCATTTGGGAACCTGACCGAAGGGAAGGCAACGGCTTTGCGGTCGCCTTTCTTTGCTTACTTTCTTTGGCGAAGCAAAGAAAGTGAGCGGCTGCCGGGCCGCCCCCGGCTTGCTTCCACGGAGTAGTTACCGTTTCAATTAACGACGACCGAACCGCTCTTGATTACATACAGGCAATTATGTTTCTTCGGCGCAATTTGCGGCAGCCAGCCGATTACTTCGCTGGGATTGCATCCCAGCAGCAGCTTGAACATCCCTTATCGTTCACACTCGACGAGGTGGTCTTCCGATAAGGATTCCATAATGACACTTATTTCAAAGCTCCCATTCAGATTTTTCTTTGCTACAACATCCAGAATCACCCGCAATGTAGTGCAGAGGAGATCGATCCTCAAATTCAAGACGTGGCATAGAGGCATGCTGCTTTTAATTAATATTAAAGAGCACTTGCGACTCATACGTATTCTTAGCCATCCGCAAACGAAGCGATTGATTATTAAACATCCGGAGTTGACATACAAATATCTGAGAGACTACATATCATTTGATCTCTCCACAAGGAATTGCCTGTCGATATTGATTGAACATTATTCCTATCTGCAGAATAATTTCGGAAGTGACTTTTTGGATGTCGTTTATCATTCTCCCATTCCACTCTGGCAGCAGAGTATCGATGATATTTGTTTTGAAATAACGTTGGAGTTTCCGCACACCATAGATTTTGAGGGGGATTTGTGTCTGATTTTCAAGAAAAATCAGGTGTGTATTTATCGCATTATTTTTGTCATCGCCAATGGCCGCGCATTTGAGCGGCCGGACGATAATGTGATTTTCATATCCAGCGTTCAAGGAATGAACGATTTCGAGGAGGTCAGGCAGGCGACCAAGGTTTGTCACGATATTCAGCCGGCCCAGCTGTTGATGGCCGCCATGAATGGGGTTGGAATGGCCCTCGGTTTCCGTACGATCGTGGGTATCGGTAGTAAAAACCAGATTTCGCAGGGTGACAAACTCCATTTTTCGTATGACAAATTCTTTGAAAAATATGGTTTTCTTATTCCGGGAAAAAACTTTTATACAATTCAGCTGCCATACATAGAAAAACCGCTGGACTCAATACATATTCGCCATCGCAAAAGAACGCAGAAAAAACGCGATTTCAAACATGAAATCAGAGACCTGGTAGCGTTAGCCATTGAGCGCTATATCGTCAGGAAATCCGGCAATTAAATGACTCTTCCCTTATCGAACTATCGCTCACCACGCAATCAAACCTCATCCGGTCACTACGGATTTGTTGATAATGCCAAGGCCATCGGGATTGTTCTTGTCGTTCTCGGTCACAGCAGAGGATTGCCGCATGATTTGTTGCGATTGATATTCAGCTTTCACGTTCCGCTGTTTTTTTTCATTTCCGGATTTCTGATCAAATCAAACAAATTAGAAGCGACTATTTGCAGCAACACGAAAAAAGTATTGCAAACCTTAGGCCTGCCTTATCTTTTGTTTTTCTTGTTCGCTTTTCTTTATTGGCTTGCCACGCGGAATATGGGCGCTAAGGCTTTGCAGTATTCCGGCAAGACATGGTATGAGCCGATCGTCGGATTGTTTACCGGCCTGGAATCCGATCTGTATATCGATCCTCCGCTCTGGTTCTTTCCTTGCCTTATCCTGACAGCGATAGCCTATCAGGCTGCGCGCAAGTTTCTGACATTGACGGCTTCGACATGTCTGTTTGCACTGCTGGCATTTTTCCTCTCGGTTTTGTGGAAATATTCGCCCTACAGGCTTCCCTTAGGATTCGATAGCATGTGGATAGCGCTTTCGTTTTATGCGGTCGGGCAGTATGTCCGGGAGAAAAATTTCTTTAACAATATACGGCCAGGCTATCTCGTATTGATGCTTTTCATTGCATCGGCGCTGCTTATTTACACAGAATTATTAAACGACCAGGTCGATCTCGCCAACATGCATTTCGGCATGCGGCCGGCTCTCTATCTGCCGACCGCATTACTAGGAATTGTTGCCATATTTTCTGTTTCCCAGTTATTGCCGTCGTCGAGAGTAGGTAACTGGCTTTCAGAAAATACGCTGACCATTTTCCCAGCGCATTTCATTTTCTTGAGCCTGGTGCGTGGCGTCGCGACTTCTCTGCACATGATTCCGAGCGATTATAATTACACGATCGGATGGAGTGTCGTCAGCAGCGCTTTAGCTATCTTGCTTTGTGTTCCCTGCGTTTATTTCTTGCACCGCTTGCCTATTCCAATATATAGAAACACCCTTAATTAGTCCGGTATGACAACAAACAATGCAAACTTAGCAATCGAAGCAGATCGCCACAGGCTGAAATTTTTAGATGGCCTGCGCGGTGTCGCCATTTTCGCAGTTATTTTGTTTCACTCTTATGCTCGATGGCCCGGCCTGGTGCCGTTTGGGGATAGATTCACTCAGGTACCAATATTTTCTTATGGTTGGCTTGGGGTTCAGTTGTTTTTTTTGATTTCTGGCTTTGTCATTTTTATGACTTTAGAAAAGTCTCAGAATTTTCGAGATTTTATCTCTCGTAGATGGCTCCGACTCTTTCCTGCAATGTTGATATGTTCGATAGTGATATTCGCTTCGGCTACTTTATTTCCCGAGAGGCCGATGGGCGGACTGGTAGTTCGTGACATGCTGCCAGGGTTGACATTCATAGAACCTGCATGGTGGGGATTTTTTTTGGGCTCTCCCCAAGGCGTCATTGAAGGCGCATTCTGGTCGTTATTTGTTGAAGTGAAATTTTACTTTATAGCGGGACTCCTATATTTTTTTATGGGTGGAAAAAAGATGATAATCATGCTTGTCGGTCTATTTCTAATCGCAGCAATAATAAGCAAATTTCAACACGCTTTCCCTGCTATCGATCTTCGCTTTCCTGATTTGCTAATGCGGATTAGCAGCGCGAGTCAATTTGGATGGTTTGCTGCCGGTGCGTTGTATTACCGATATTTCCATGAGCGAAAAATATCATTATTGAATGCTGCGATCCTGGTAGCGTTAGTCTCTGCGATAGTTACTGGCGGATTGAAGTGGCAACAAACTATAGCAGCCATCACTGTCGTAATCATTTTTACGTCTGCGATTTCAACTTCATTTATCCAGTCGGCATTGAGCAGGCCATCTTTGATTTTTCTGGGTTTTATCAGCTATCCGCTATATTTGCTACACGAAAACATGATGATTTCCATGATCATTAAAATGGGCCACGCAACACCTTGGATGCCATCAATTCTGATTCCGGTTGTACCAATAATCATTGTTATCGGAGTTGGTAGCTTAGTTGCCAAATATGTTGAGCCGTGGGTACGCAAAAAACTACGGCCTGTGTATTACAAAGTGCGATTTCTTACCGGAATTGCATCATCCACATAATCAAACCAAGGAGACCATCGGCCATGCCCGCCAAATTCTTTTTGGGCGAGCGGAGGTTGGGGGCTGCGGCTAGTTAGCTGCTGCTCTGCGAACTGGCCGTCGTGGGCAAAACAACGACCGTAAACCAGTAGTCGGTGAGCGACTGAATCACCTTTGCGAAATTTTCGAAGTCGATCGGCTTGACGATATAGGAGTTGCACCGCAGTTGGTACGCCATGAGCACATCCTTATCCGCTTCGGACGAGGTCAACACCACGATCGGCAGGTGCTTGAGGCGGTCGTCGCGCGCGACCTCCTCCAGCACTTCGAGGCCGCCCATGCGAGGCATGTTCAAGTCGAGCAGAATCAGGTCGGGTGTCGGTGCATCGGCATATTTGCCTTCCTTGCGCAGAAACGCCATGCATTCCTCGCCGTTACCGACATGCTGCAAATTAACGGCGAGCTTCGCCCGCCGGAATCCGATTTTCGTAAGCTCCGCGTCGTTGTCGTTGTCTTCGACGAGGAGGACTTCTGCGGGCCGGCAACTGGTAAGCAGGTTCTTGTTCATAATGATTTCACCACTCCTTCCACAATCGTAAAATAGAAAACGCTTCCGCGGCCGGGTTCGGACTCCACCCAGATTCGCCCACCATGGCGGTGAACCACACGGCGACAGACCGCGAGCCCGATTCCAGTGCCCGGATATTCCTTCTGGTCATGTAATCGCTGAAATATCTCGAAAATCTTCTCGTGATGCTTCTGGGCTATGCCGATGCCGTTGTCGCGTACCGCAAATATCCACTCATCGCCCTTTCGCTCCGCGGAGACCCAAACGCGTGGCGGTTCCTTGCCGCGGTATTTAAGGGCATTGGCAATGAGGCTCAGCATGAGCTGGACCAGTGCCCGTGGCGGCTTTCATGAAGTGCTGGCGCTGGCTGAGTCCATAGCTGTGGCCCATGGCGTACTTAACCCCGATGGCGATCGGAGGCAGCTCGCGTCCGAACCGGCGCGCGCGCTGCTCGCACGCCATACGGTAACGGTCGGCAGCACCGGCAACCTTGGCCTGAGCATCGGCGTGTTGGCTGCAGCACTGGGCTTCAAGGCTGTCGTGCACATGTCAACCGATGCCAAGACCTGGAAAAAGGATCGCCTGCGCAGGCGCGGCGTGCCGGTGGTCGAGCACGACGGCGATTACGCGGCGGCGGTGGCGGCCGGGCGAGCACAGACTCAGGCCGCTCCGTACAGCCATTTTGTCGACGACGAACGTTCGCCCATGCTGTTTCTCGGCTATGCCGCAGCAGCCCGGCACCTCGCTATGCAACTGGCAGCAGCGGGGCGCACTGTCGATGCCGGCCATCCGCTCTTCGTCTATTTGCCCTGCGGCGTCGGCGGCGCACCCGGCGGTATTACCTTCGGCCTCAAGGCGCTCTTTGGCGAGCACGTTTACTGCTTCTTCGCCGAGCCGGTCGCTTCTCCCTGCATGCTGGTGCAACTGGCGTCACAGCAGAACGCCTTGGTATCGGTCTATGACATCGGCCTGGACAATCGCACCGAGGCCGATGGATTGGCTGTGGGGCAGGCTTCCCCTCTGGTGAGCCCGCTGATGGCGGCCCAACTGTCCGGCGTGTTTACCGTGAGTGACCGGCAGCTGTACGCCCAACTGCTCCAAGTGGCTCAGGCCGAGTGTATCGAGCTCGAGCCTTCGGCTGCGGCTGGCGTAGGCGGGCCGGTCTGGCTTACCGGCAGTGATTGCGGTCATGAATACCTGCGTCGCCACGCGCTGGAGAATCGTATGCGCGACGCACATCATCTGGACTACCGGAGGTTCGCTGGTGCCGCAGGACGAGCACCGCCGCTTCCAAGCCCATGGCAGGCGGATATGCGACCAGGAGTAGGTCATATCAGAGACATTAATACATCAATATTTCTGATTTAATCATCATAAGATTCTACGTTTACAATAAATTAGGGGCATCCTAATATCCAATCTCCCTCTAGCAAGTTACCAAATAAAAGGATGCATATATGACTGCTAACGTCTATGAAAAAGGTCATCTCGACTTGCTTATTGTCGGACTCTGTACCTTTGCCAAGGCGCCTGCCTGTATCGACTGGAATGCGATCGATGCAGATGTGACAGCAACCGCCGGCCAGAAGGAATGACAGTGGACACAATCGTTAAGCATTATTTGCAGACATTCGGGGTATCCGCGGCCACCCAAGCCTTCCTCTCCAAGCCCCAAAAGATGTTCATCGGTGGCGCTTGGGTCGAGGCCAGTGACGGTCAAACTTCCGATGTGATCGAGCCGTCGACCGAGGGTTTCATTACTCGCATTCCGATGGCGACCACGGCCGATCTCGATCGCGCCGTGCAAGCCGCCCGCGCACAGTTTGACGGTGGCGCCTGGCGCCTGGTGAAGCCGCTCGAACGCGAACGAATGCTGCATCGTCTGGCCGACCTGATTGAAACGCACGCCGTAGAGTTGGCGGAGATCGAGTCAATCGACATGGGCAAGTCGGTCGCCAATGCGCGGGACGTCGATATCCAGGGCACGGTCGATACCTTCCGTTATTTCGCCGGCTGGCCCACCAAGATCCACGGGCGCACCGTCGAGCCATCGTTGCCCGGCAACTACCTCGCGTATACGCGCAAGGAGCCGGTGGGTGTGGTCGGCGCCATCGTGCCCTGGAATTTTCCGCTGCAGACCATGGCGTGGAAGCTCGGTGCCGCACTCGCAACCGGTTGCACCGTGGTGGTCAAGCCGGCCGAGCTGACCTCTCTGTCCGCCCTGCGTTTCGCCGAACTGGTTCAGGAAGCGGGCATTCCGGACGGCGTGGTTAATATCGTGACCGGGCGCGGCAGCGTGGTCGGAGCAGCGATGGCGACGCACCCTGGCATCGACAAGCTCACCTTCACGGGTTCGACGCCGGTCGGCCGCACCGTCGGGCGGGCTGCACTAGACCAGATGAAGCGGCTCACTCTCGAGCTCGGTGGAAAATCCCCGGTGATAGTGCTCGCCGATGCCGACCTGCCGGCCGCCGCCAAGGCGGTCGCCAACGGGGTGTTCTTCAACTCCGGTCAGGTCTGTGATGCCGGCACCCGGGCCTACATCCATCGCAGCATCTATAACGCGTTCCTGCGCGAACTGATTGCCTACACGCAGACGTTGAAGATTGCGCCAGGCCTCGATCCAGACTGTTTCATTAGTCCGCTCGTCTCGGCGCAGCAAAAGGAGCGGGTGACTGAATACATCGAAACCGGCAAGCGCGAGGGTGCCGAACTGGTCTACGGCGGCCGGCCCGTCGAGGGGCCCGGCTACTTCGTCGAGCCGACCATCTTCGCCTATTGCCGCAACGATATGCGGATCGTCCGGGAAGAAATTTTCGGCCCGGTGCTTGTGACTGCGCCCTTCGACGATGACGAAGAGGCGCTGGCCCTGGCCAACGACTCGCCCTACGGACTCGCCGCGGCGCTCTATTCCAATGACCTCAACCGCGTACACGGGATGATTCCACGGCTGCGAGCGGGCTCGGTGTATGTGAACGCCCATAGCACGATTGACCCCTCGATGCCGTTCGGAGGCTTCAAGGAGTCAGGCTTTGGCAAGGATCTCGGCCCGGAACAGCTCGACTACCTGATGGAAACCAAGGCTGTCTGGATCACCTTGCCCTGATCGCGAACTTTCAGATATCCCCCCACGACCCCAGCGGCGTCTTTGAAATTGGAACGGCAAAGCCGTCCCAGGGCAGCGCCTGCCCATAAGAGAGGCGCCGAGCGGCCACGGCGGGGTATAGGCGGTTTATCTGTGCACGGCGGGCGGTCTCGTCGGCGCAACGAAGACTCTCCGGTAGAGAGAGATTCGGACGAACACCAGGTCAATTGGTGTTGCGTCAATGCGATCAGTATCAACAATGAAAATCAGGAGACATCATGCAAACCAATACCACGGCCGCACCCGGCGCATCGCTGTGCGACGACAAGTCTGCAGTCGAAGCGCGTTCGATTGACTTCATTCCACATCACGAACGCACCGACAAACTCTCGAGCCAGGCCCCATTCTGGTTCCTCGGCAACTTCACCTTCTTCACGATGACCATCGGTTTCGTCGGTCCCAGCGTTGGCCTGACCTCCTTCTGGACCACACTGGCAGGTACGCTTGGCATCATGTTCGGCACGCTGTTCATGGCTTTCCACGGTTCGCAGGGGCCGCACCTGGGGCTGCCGCAGATGATCCAGTCGCGCGCGCAGTTCGGCTATCGCGGCGTGATTCTGGTGCTGATGGCGACGCTGTTTGTATTCGCCGGCTTCAACATCGTCAACCTGGTCTTGATGATGCAGGGCCTGCATACGCTGTTCGGCTTCAATCCCACGGTCGTCGCACTGGCCGTGACGGTGCCGGCGACCATTCTGGCGGTCCTCGGCCACGACTGGATGCACCGCAGCTTCAAATGGGCGCTGTGCCTGTCGATTCCGCTCTACGGCTTCGTGACGTTGGCGGTCCTGTTGCACTGGGTGCCCGATGCGCCGTTGCCGCCGGTCGCACCCGGCGCAGTCGCCCCGGCTCCTCTCGGCTTCAACTGGATCGGCTTCATCGCACAATTCGCCGCAGCGGCGAGCTACAACATCGCCTACGCTCCCTACGTTTCCGACTATTCACGCTACCTGCCCAAGAACACCTCAAGCGGGAAGCTGATCGCGGCCGTCTTCCTGGGCGCCTCGCTGTCCGGTGCATGGATGATCGCCGTGGGCGGTTGGCTGGCCGATCATCTGCACGCCACCGACGTGCTGGTCGCCCTGCAGCAGGTCGGCAACACCGTGTCTCCCTTTTTCGGCACGGTCGTCGTCGTCGTGACCATCCTGGCCTTCCTGCCTGTCATCGCCATGAACATCTACAGCGCGCAGCTGACCACGCTGACCAGCGTCGACTCCATCAAGCACATCGTGCCGACGCGCAAGGCGCGCATCCTTGCGATCGCTTTCGTGATCCTGCTGCAGCTGGTCGTGGCGCTGAGCATCCAGGGCTCGGGCAAGGGGCTGTCGGTGCTGGGCATCTACCTGGTTGTCATGCTGTACTTCCTGGTGCCATGGACCGCAGTCAACCTGACCGACTACTTCTTCGTGCGCAAGGGCCGCTACGCCATCCCGCACTTCTTCATGCAGCACGACAACATCTACGGCAACTGGGGCCTGCGCGGCATCGCCTCGTATGCCATCGGCTTCTTCGCCATGGTCCCGTTCTTCTGCGTCTTCGACAGCGAAAACCGCGAGGTCTACGTCGGCCCGCTCGCCAAGTCGCTCGGCAACATCGACGTTGCCTGGCTCGTCGGACTGATCGTATCGGGGCTCGTGTACTACTGGTTCAGCCGCTCGATCGACCTGCAACGCGAAGAGGCCGTGATCCGGCACATCGAGAAGACATCCCCGCAATACACCACCGGGGACAAGTAGGCCGGGTGTCCTGCGCTGCGAAACGATTTTCTGGAGATAAGCATGACAACCAAACAATTCGACTACATCATCGTCGGGGCCGGGTCGGCCGGCTGCGTGCTGGCCAACCGCCTGAGCAAGGACCCGAGTATCTCGGTGCTGCTGCTCGAATACGGCGGCAGCGACCGCAGCGTGATCATTCAGATGCCGAGCGCGTTCTCGATGCCGATGAATACCAAGAAATATAACTGGCGCTTCGAGACCGAACCGGAACCCTATCTCGGCGGCCGCCGTTTGAACTGTCCGCGCGGCAAGGTGCTGGGAGGGTCTTCTTCGATCAACGGCCTGGTCTACATCCGCGGTCACGCCTCCGACTTTGACCAATGGGAGGAACTTGGCGCCAAGGGTTGGGGCTATCGCAACTGCCTGCCGTACTTTAAACGTGCTGAAAACTACAAATTCGGCGGCGACGATTACCGCGGCACAGACGGGCCCCTCTGCACCAACAACGGCAACAATATGCAGAATCCGCTGTACGGCGCCTGGGTGGAAGCAGGGGCGCAGGCCGGCTACATCAAGACCGACGACTGCAATGGCCACATGCAGGAAGGCTTCGGCGCGATGCACATGACTGTCAAGAACGGCGTGCGCTGGTCCACCGCCAACGCCTACCTGCGCCCGGCGATGAGCCGCCCGAATCTGACCGTCGTCACCCACGCGATGACGCGTCAGATCCTGCTCGAGGGCAAGCGCGCCGTCGGCATCGTCTACGATTGCGACGGCCAGACGCACACCGTGCGCTGTAAGCGCGAGGTTCTGGTCTCGACCGGGCCGATCGGCTCGCCGCACCTGTTGCAGTTGTCCGGCATCGGGCCGTCCGAAGTGCTGCGCAAAGCCGGCATTGCGGTCAAGCATGAGCTGCCCGGCGTTGGCGAAAACCTGCAGGATCACTCTGAGATCTACATCCAGTTCAAGTGCAAGCAGCCGATCACGCTCAACAGCAAGATGAATCTGTTGGGCAAGTTCCTGATCGGCCTGCGCTGGCTGCTGTTCAAGGATGGCCTTGGCGCCAGCAACCACTTCGAAGCGGGCGGTTTCATCCGCTCCGAGGTCGGCCTGCGCTGGCCCGATATCCAGTTCCACTTCCTGCCCGCGGCGATGCGCTACGACGGCAACAAACCGATCAAGGGCCATGGTTTCATGGTCCTGACCGGGCCCAACAAGCCCAAGAGCCGCGGTCATGTACGCGTCCGTTCCACGGACCCGTACGAGCATCCGGAGCTCCTTTTCAACTACCTGGAGCGCGAAGAAGACCGCGAAGGCTTCCGTCGCTGCGTGCGTTTGACACGTGAAATCATCGGCCAGCCGGCAATGGATGCCTACCGCGACTATGAGATCTCGCCGGGGCCGCAGGTGCGCACTGACGAGGAGATCGATGCCTTCGTGCGCGAGAATATGGAAAGCACCATGCATCCTTGCGGTTCCTGCCGCATGGGCGAAGACGACATGGCAGTGGTCGATTCCGACCTGCGCGTGCGGGGCATCGAGGGTTTGCGGGTGATCGACTCCTCGGTGTTTCCGACCGAGCCGAATGGCAACCTGAATGCGCCGACCATCATGCTCGCCGAGCGAGCCGCCGATCTGGTTCTGGGGTGTCAGCTCCTGCCCGCGTCCGCTGCGGCAGTCGGTCTTGCCAAAAATTGGGAAACGCGCCAGCGAACGAATGCGCCGGCGCGCGATGTCAGTGTGTAGTCCAGCGAAGCTGTTCGCTGTCAGAAAAACCTGGAATTGAAGGGGAGTGTGCGGTTGCAGTCGGTATTTATAAAAAATAGATTTTTCTAATCCTTGGGAGTGATACATGAAGAAAGTGGTTCTGGTTGCAGGTTTGTTGAGTGGTATTGCCGGCATGGCGCAGGCACAAACCAACGTCACCATTTATGGCGTGATCGATTTGGGCATGAACTACACCAACAATGTCGGTGGTAAAAGTTCGGTTCAAATGGAAAGCGGCTACGCACAAGGCAGCCGTCTCGGCTTCAAAGGCAACGAAGACCTGGGTGGTGGCCTGAGTGCTTTATTCCAGATTGAAAACGGCTTTAACGCCGATACCGGCGTGCTCGGTCAAGGCGGCTTGATGTTCGGACGCCAGGCCCTGGTCGGTTTGTCGAGCACGACTGCCGGTACTGTCACACTGGGTCGTCAATATGACTCCGTGGTCGATTTTCTCGCACCAATGACAGCGAACGGCAACTGGTCTGGCTTGCTGTTCTCGCATCCGCTGGATAACGACAACACCGATAACTCGTTCCGCATCAATAACTCGGTCAAGTACACCAGCCCAACGCTTGGTGGCTTCACGTTCGGCGGCCTGTATGGCTTCGGCGAAACAGCCGGCGATAACGCCAAGAACCGTACCTACAGTCTGGGTGCGAGCTATGCTAACGGCCCATTGACGGCTGGCCTGGCGTACATGAATCTGAGCCGTACCGGTACTACTGCCAGCGGTTCCATCACGCCAACTGATGCCAACTTCCTGGCCGACCAGCAAAAGATCTTCGGCGCAGGCATTAACTACGCGATCGCTGCGGCGACGCTTGGGGTCGTATATACCAACACTAATCTGACCAATCCAACGGGCGGTAATGCTTACATTAACTCGTTTGCACCAGCCGTCGGCACATTGCATTCGCTCAGGTTCCAGAACTTCGAAATCAATGCCAAGTATGACTTCACACCAGCGTTTTACGCCGGCGCGATGTATACCTACACGCAAGCCAAGTACGACACAACGGTTGGCAATGCCAAACCAAAATGGTCGACCTTTGGTCTGATGGCGAATTACAGCTTCTCCAAGCGGACTGGCGTTCATCTGCAAGGCGTTTACCAAAAGGTCGGCGGCGATACGACTGGATCGTCACTCGATCAGGCCACCATCCCCGGTTCCGCCGGTTCTTCGGAGAATGACAGGCAAGTTGCCATCCGTGCAGCAATCACTCACCAGTTCTAAGCACTACCTTGTCGGTTTGCCGATGAGTGGCAGTAGCGAGACGTCCCTGGGAGCCTCCCAGATTACCCATTCGAATTTGAGTGGGTTTTTTTGGGTCGCCTAATATCCACCGCATACCGATTAACGCGACAAAGGCCTCCGGTCAGCTATACAGCACGCTGTGCAGACAGTTCAGCGTAAAAATCATCGAGCATGACATCGACCACTTTCGGGCGATGCGGTTTTTCTCGTGCGACCAGGAAGAATGTGGACTCCAGTGCCGTCCTGGGAATCGCCAGCAGGCGCAAATCGTCGCGCTCTACCCACGCACGGGCATAGTGCTCTGGAAGATAGCCAAGATGATGGCCGGCCATGATCAGCATGGCCTGGGCCTCCATGTTGGAAACGAATGCGGTAGGGCGCAGCAGTTCGTGCAGCACTGTATTGTCCGGTCCGAGATAGGAACGGGAGACCGAGGGCAGGCCGGTCACATCGGCAAGGTGCAATTTTCCGTTCGCACGCCCATACAGGGGATGTTGCCGCCCGCAATAAAGCGCATGACGCTCTCGATAGACAGAGTCGTAGGAAAAGCCCTCCACCCGCTGTTGCAAGGGGCCGATCACAACGTCAAGATTTCCGCAAAGCAGCTCACGCTGCAACTCGATGGGACTGGCGACAATCAGATGAATTTGCACATCGTTGACACGTTCACCAAAGCGTCGCAATGCCCGGACCAGCACGAAATCCGGATTGGTAATCGTGCTGTCCACCACGCCGATGCGAATCGTTCCCGTCAGGCGGTCCAGAAGCTCGCCCATGTCGCGCGCAAAGCTATCCAGTTCCTGTAACACACCTTTGGCTTTCTCATAGGCCGTCTGTCCCTTGTCCGTCAGGAAAAAACCTTTGCGACCCCGTTCGCACAAGCGGAATCCGAGTCGGTCTTCGATGAGTTTAATGTGGGTGCTGATCGACGCCTGGCTGGCGTAAAGCGCGGATTGTGCGCCGACAAAACCGCTATTCTCGACGACCGCGCAAAACACTCTCAGACTTTTGATATCGATGTCGCTGACTTTCATATGTCGCTATTCCAATGCGTAATGTTAAGTGATTGAAGGCATCATTTCCTACAGGCCATAGGAGTGTCGCGCCCATTTTTTCGCTACACGGATCAAGGAACTTACAGCGCGATAATACATCAATAATCCTGATTTAATCATCATAAGATTCTACGTTTACAATGTATTAGGGCCGTCCTAATATGCAATCTCTCTCTAGCAAGTTACAAAAGAAAGGATGCATATATGACTGATAATGCTTATCAAAGCGGCCGTCTCGACTTGCCTTTTGTCGGACACTGTACGTTTGCCAAGGCGCCGGCCTGTATCGACTGGAATGCGATTGATGCGGATGTGGCAGTGATCGGGGTACCCAATGACATGGGGACGCAATGGCGATCCGGCGCACGTTTCGGACCGCGCGGCATTCGCGAAGCGTCGACCTTGTTTTCGTTTGGCCATGCCGGCGCTTACGATCACGAAGACGACAAGCTCTATCTGACCCGGGATCAGGTGCGGATGGTCGATGTCGGCGATGCGGACATTGTCCATACCGACATGGTGAAAAGCCATGCCAACACTGAGTTTGCGATCCGCAAGATTCTGGCGGCAGGAGCGATGCCATTAGTGCTCGGCGGCGATCACTCGATCCACGCTCCGGTAATCAAGGCATTCGATGCGGTCGGCCCGATCCACATCATTCATTTCGATGCGCATCTGGACTTTGTCGATGAACGTCACGGCGTACGTTACGGCCATGGGAATCCGCTGCGCCGGGCTTCGGAAATGACGCATATCACCGGCATGACGCAGCTCGGAATTCGCAATGTTTCCTCCTCCAACAATCAAGACTATGAAGACGCCCGTTGCGCCGGGTCAAAAATCTTTTCAGTGCGTCAAATTCGAAAAATGGGAGTGGCGGCAATTCTGGACGCGATCCCGGTTGAGAAGAACTACTACATAACGATCGATATAGACGGCTTCGACCCATCGATCGCACCGGGCACCGGTACACCCAGCCATGGCGGGTTCCTGTACTACGAAGTGCTGGAAATTATCCAGGCGCTGGTGACGCGCGGCGGGGGAAACATCGTTGGGATGGATCTGGTCGAAGTTGCGCCTGCTTATGATTTGAGCGGTGTCACTTCCATCCTTGCTGCTCAGCTTCTGCTAAATAGTATCGGTTTCATTTTCCACGCCCGTAAGGAGAAGAAATCCCTGGCACGCTGAACAGGCCATTTGCGCAAGCGATGCCAATGATTTTTTGAACATCCATTTTAATCATCCATCAAGGAGACAAATATGAAAACTCAGTCGAAGTGTTTCGTCATTGGCATCGCTCGCGTTTTATTAATCGCCGCCGCAGCGCATTTGCCTTCAGTGCATGCCGCCGGTCTGCTTGATGGCGTGCAGCAGAAAAAGGAACTCGTTGTCGCCACAGAAGCAGCATATGTGCCGTTCGAGTACGTAGAAGACGGGAAAATCGTGGGGTATGGCCCAGACCTGATGCGATACATTCTGGCGGGCCTTCCTGCGGTCAAGCTGCACCAAATGGACCTGCCGTTCCAGGGCATACTTCCCGGCCTGGCTGCGAAAAAATATGACATGGCGATCACTTCGCTGTTCATTACGAAAGAGCGTGCCGACAAATTCGCGTTTACGCTACCCATCGCCGACGCAACCGTCGCGCTCCTGCGCAGAAAAAACGATGGCGCGCTAAGCAAACCGGAAGATATCGGCGGTCGCATTGTGGGTTCCCAGGCAGGCTCGGGAATGCTTAAAACTTTGCAAGCCTACGACAATAAGCTGAAGGAATCCGGTAAGCCGGGCGTCAAGGAAATCAAACAGTACGTGAGCATGGATGAAGCATACGCCGATCTCGCTGCCGGTCGGCTTGACGCCGTAGCGCAGGCACTGTCGAATCTTGGCGGCATTATCAAATCGCGACCAGACACCTTTGCCATCGTGCTGCCAGCCATTGGACCGAAATCCTATTATGCATGGGCAGGAAGAAAAGACGCTGACAGCGCGTCACTTGTCAAATTCTTTAGCGATGGCATCGCCAAAGCAAATGCTACCGGCAAGATGAAAGAACTGCAGCTCAAGTGGTTTGGATTCGAGATGCCGGTTCCATCAGACCGCGTACCTGAGCCAACGATGTAAGCGGGAGACAGAAATGCTTTCGCTGCTCACTATTGAACGCATTGCCGGTTATCTGCCAAGTCTCGCTTCAGGTGCCTTCACCACGATGCTGGTGTCTGGGATTGCCATTGTCCTCGGGTTCTTTGGCGGGATTGCCATCTATGTCGCGCGTTTTTCCGGATTCATGATGCTAAACAAGCTGGCGGCCGTATTTGTCAGCTTTTTTAGAGGAACGCCGATGCTTGTCCAGTTGCTGATGCTGTTCTACCTGCCGTCTGCCGCAGGCATCGAGCTCAATCCTTACTTGGCCGGGATCATTGCTCTTGCGCTGAATACTTCAGCGTACCAATCCGAGATCTTGCGGAGTGGTTTCCAGGCCATCCCACGTGGGCAAATCGAGGCTGCGCAAATCATGGGGTTGTCGCCCTTGCAGATTCTTGGGCGCATCCAGGTCCCGCAAGTTATCCGAATGACGTTGCCTTCGCTGGTCTCGGAGACCGTCGACGTTATCAAAGGGTCAGCGGTGATTTCGGTGATTGCTGTGATTGACCTGTTGCGGGTTGGACGTCAGCTGGTCGGAACGACTTATCGTCCGCTGGAGGTGTATTTAATGATGGCAGTCGTCTATCTGGTGCTTACATCGGTGATTCAGGTCGCAGGTCGCGTACTTGAATCCCGGCTTTCTTCTACAGGCCAGCAATCATGAATATTGACTTCATCATTTCGATGGTGCCGCAATTCGGCGCGGCTGCGCTGATCACCCTCGGCATCAGCATTGGTTCGATTGCTGGCGGCGTGGTACTCGGATTCCTTGCTCACGGTCTTTATCGGGCTTTTCCACGATTTTTGAAAAAGGCTTATGGGTCGTACGTCTGGGTGATACGAGGAACGCCGTTTTTGGCCCAACTGTTCGTCATTTATTATGGGCTTCCCTCTGTCGGGTTCACGCCGACTGCGGTACAGGCGACGATTGGCGGGCTCGCCCTTTACGCCAGTGCCTATTTCGCAGAGATCTTTCGTTCGGCCTGGAGTGCCATACCCCGTGGCCAGGCGGAAGCAGCGTGCAGCCTGGGGGTTTCGCCACTCGCCATTTTCGTGCATATCGAAGCGCCTCAAGCCTTGAGATTTGCCATTCCTCTGATCGTCAATCAAGCCATTCTGATCCTCAAAGAGTCTTCGGTGGCGTCGATTATCACCGTGCCCGAACTGACGATGACGGCAGGAATCCTGGTTGCCGAAAACTTTCTTTATGTGGAGCCATATCTCTTGCTCGCACTTACCTATTGGTTTTTAACCCACGTGGTTTCCGAAATCGGGCGCCAATTCGAACAACGGATCAATCTTCGCCAAAGGGGGGGAATATGACTAGCTCAGGACCAATGATTGAAATGCGTGGCGTCGGGAAATTGTATGGGTCACATCGTGTTTTGCAGGATTTCAATTTGGCGGTGCAGCACTCTGAAATCGTCTCCTTGATCGGCCCCTCGGGTTCTGGAAAAACAACGGCATTACGCTGCATAAATTTTCTGGAGCATTACGACGAAGGCGAGGTAAGCGTCAAGGGACGGATTCTTGGCTTCGAAGTTGGCAACAATGGAAAGAAGGTCTTGCAGAGCCGCAGAACGTTGGCTTCTGTTCGAAGTCCGCTCGCAATGGTCTTTCAACAATTCAATCTGTGGCCGCATATGACCGCACTTGAGAACGTGATGGCGCCACTCATTCTGGCTCGCCGGTTAAATCGAATCGATGCGCGAGCACGGGCGGAACAGGCCTTGGAGCGCGTGGGGTTGCGGGTCAAAGCGGGTAATTATCCGTGCCAGCTTAGCGGAGGGCAACAGCAACGGGTCGGCATCGCGCGCGCCTTGGCCGTCGATCCGGAAGTGATGCTGCTGGATGAACCGACCTCGGCCCTGGATCCGGAATTGGTTGGGGAAGTCCTTGAGGTGATTAAAGGCTTGGCGGCGGATGGCATGACGATGGTAATGGTCACACACGAGATGAGTTTTGCGGCGGAAGTTTCTTCACGCGTCGTATTCATGGAGGCAGGGAAGGTCGTAGAAATCGGCACGCCAAAAGCCATTTTTGGTAACCCTTCATCGGACCGCCTTAAGCGGTTTCTTGCGCCATGGTACCGCCGCAGTCTCGGTGCCGGCCTGGGGGCAGCTGAAGCAACTTCAGCTGAAACGGGCATGCATGACAGTCACGACGCCGTAAGGTATTCAGATGGCCACGTGACCGCGATTAACGGGTTAGCACCCGGATTTTAAGAATCAGTAACTTCATTTAAAGGAAATGAATAAATGAGCAAGATCAGATATACCGAAGACCACGAATGGCTGCGGATCGAAGACGATGGTCTCGTGACGGTTGGCATTACCGATTTCGCCCAGGGACATCTGGGTGATCTGGTGTACATACAACTGCCGGCAATAGACAAGGCGCTTGCCAAGGGTGAAGAGGCAGCGACGATTGAGTCGGTTAAAACAGCCGGTGAAATCACGATGCCGGTCGCCGGGATTGTGGTTGAAGTGAATACGACGCTCACTGACGAGCCGGGCAAGGTCAACGAGGACCCGATGGGGGGCGGATGGTTCATCAAGATGAAGATGAATGAACCCGGTGAGCTCGATAGCCTCATGAACGAGGCTGCATACGCCGCATTCGTCAACGGTCTGGGTTAAAGCCCAAGCCGTTTGATCACAACATTGACTAATTACGATGGATGTCACCATGACTCAGTTAAGACCGGTATTTGAGGATCTGCAGCAGCACACCGATTTCATCGGCCGTCATATCGGACCGGATGAGAGCGAACAACAGGCGATGCTGGCCGCGCTCGGCTTCGATTCGATGGATGCGCTGATGCGCAAGGTGATCCCGACCGCGATTCTGTCGACGCAGCCGCTTGCACTCGACAGCGCCCGCAGCGAAGCCGAAACGCTGGCGTTGTTGCGTCAGATCGCGGACAGGAACCAGGTCTTCAAGTCGTATATCGGCATGGGTTACTACGACTGCCATACGCCGACCGTGATCCTGCGCAACCTGCTGGAGAATCCTGCCTGGTACACCGCTTACACGCCGTATCAGCCAGAGATTTCGCAAGGCCGGCTGGAAGCGCTGCTCAACTTCCAGACCATGGTGACGGACCTGACCGGCATGCAAATCGCCAACGCTTCGCTGCTGGATGAAGCCACCGCAGCGGCCGAAGCCATGACCTTTTGCCAGCGGCTGTCAAAAAGCCGGAGCAGGACGTTTTTTGTCTCGCAAGACTGTTACCCGCAAACCATCGATGTGGTACGCACGCGGGCAGCGCCGATCGGCGTCGAGGTCGTGGTCGGCGACCATCGCAAAGATCTCGACCGGCTGGAATGTTTTGGCGTGCTGTTGCAATACCCGACGCTGAGCGGAGAGATTCACGATTATGCAGATACGGTCAAACAGGCGCACGGGAAGCAGGCGCTGGTAGTCGTTGCAGCGGACCTGCTGGCGTTGACCCTGCTCAAGCCGCCAGGCGAATTTGGCGCCGATGTAGTGATCGGCAGCGCCCAGCGTTTCGGCGTGCAGCTCGGTTATGGCGGCCCGCATGCCGCCTACTTCGCTACGCTGGATGTCCATAAGCGGCTGATGCCCGGACGCCTGGTCGGGGTGTCGATCGACCAACACGGCGACCCGGCCTACCGGCTGGCGATGCAGACCCGCGAGCAGCATATCCGCCGTGAAAAGGCCACCAGCAATGTCTGCACCGCGCAGGTGCTGCTCGCCAATATCGCCGGCATGTATGCGGTCTATCATGGGCCGCAAGGTCTGAAGACCATCGCCCGGCGGGTACACCGCCTGAGCACGACCCTGGCCCAGGGCTTGCGCCAGCTGCAATATGTGGTGCCGACGCAGGCCTTCTTCGACACCATTACCGTGCACACCGGCAGCCACACACAGGCAATTCACGCGGCCGCACGCAGTCAGTCGGTCAACCTGCGGGCGATCGACGATGGCAGCGTCGGTATTGCACTCGATGAAACGACCACCTGTGAAGAGGTGGAAGCGCTATGGCGGATCTTCGCCGGCAATGGCAAGGCCCTGCCGTCGTTCGCGGCGATCGAGGCTGCAGTCGCCGATTGCATTCCGACGGCGCTGGTGCGCGTCAGTGCATTCCTCACGCATCCCGTATTCAACAGCCATCACTCCGAAACCCAGATGCTGCGCTATCTGCGGGCACTGGCCGACAAAGACCTGGCGCTCGACCGCACGATGATTCCGCTTGGCTCGTGCACGATGAAACTGAACGCCACCACCGAGATGATTCCGGTCACATGGCAGAAATTCGGCGCGATGCACCCGTTCGCGCCGCTCGACCAGGCCCTGGGCTATCAACAGTTGGTAGCCGAGCTGGAACAGATGCTGTGCGTCTGCACGGGCTATGACGCCGTCTCGCTACAGCCGAACGCCGGCTCGCAGGGGGAATATGCCGGCCTGCTGGCGATCCGCGCCTACCACCAAAGCCGGGGCGAGGGACAACGCAATATCTGCCTGATCCCCAGTTCCGCACATGGCACCAATCCGGCCACCGCGCACATGGCCGGCATGCAGGTGGTGGTGGTGCGGTGCGACGATCAGGGCAACGTCGACGTCGCGGACCTGCGGGCCAAGGCCGACCTGCATGCGCTGGATCTGGCTGCACTGATGATCACTTACCCCTCGACGCATGGCGTGTTCGAACAGGCGATTATCGAGATTGCAGACATCATCCACGGTCATGGCGGCCAGGTGTATATCGACGGGGCCAACATGAACGCGATGGTGGGCCTGTGCGCACCTGGAAAATTCGGCGGCGACGTCTCGCACCTCAATTTGCACAAGACGTTCTGCATTCCACACGGTGGTGGCGGTCCCGGTGTCGGTCCGATCGGCGTCAAAGCGCATCTGGCGCCGTTCCTGCCCGGGCATCGGATGATGGAAAGCGGCATCGCTCCGGTTGCCGCGGCGCCTTGGGGCAGCGCCAGCATCCTGCCGATCACCTGGGCCTACATTACCCTGATGGGGGCTCAGGGACTGAAGCAGGCGAGCCAGGTGGCGATCCTCAACGCCAACTATATTGTGCATCGGCTGGCGCCGCATTATCCAATCCTGTATGCGGGCAGCAACGGCATCGTCGCTCACGAAGGCATCATCGACCTGCGGCCGCTCAAGGACAAGACCGGCATCACGGTTGAGGACGTGGCGAAACGCCTGATCGATTTCGGGTTCCATGCACCGACCATGTCCTTCCCGGTGGCGGGCACCCTGATGATCGAGCCAACCGAGAGTGAATCGAAGCAAGAACTCGACCGCTTCTGCGATGCAATGATCGCCATCCGGGAAGAGATCCGGGCCGTCGAAAACGGCCGCATCAATGCCGCAGACAGTCCGTTGCGTCACGCGCCGCACACGGCACTGGAGCTGGCCGGTGGCTGGGAACACGCCTACTCCCGCGAGCAGGCGGCATTTCCGGTGCGGGCGCTGCGCCAAAGCAAGTATTGGCCTCCGGTCGGGCGGGTTGACAACGTGTACGGCGACCGCAATCTGGTCTGCTCATGCCCGCCAATGTCGGATTACGAATAAAGCGTCTTTAAGTAACAGCAAAGATATTTTCCGACCCTGAGCGAATGGAAGTCCGAGCGCTTGGGGTTGACCTGTCACCCAAATTAACTGGAGGAAGCGATGTTTTCCAAAGATATGCAGATTGAGAATTTTGACGAAGAACTGTGGGCGGCGATTCAACGTGAGACTGTACGCCAGGAGCAGCACATCGAGCTGATCGCCTCGGAAAACTACACCAGCCCGCGCGTTATGCAGGCACAGGGTAGCGTGCTGACCAACAAGTACGCCGAGGGCTATCCGGGTAAGCGCTATTACGGCGGCTGCGAAAATGTGGATGTCGTGGAACAGCTCGCTATCGATCGCGCCAAACAATTGTTTGGCGCCGATTGGGCCAACGTCCAGCCGCACTCCGGCTCGCAGGCCAATGCGGCGGTGTATATGGCACTCCTCAATCCAGGCGACACCATTCTCGGTATGAGCCTGGCGCACGGCGGTCATCTGACACACGGCGCCAAGGTCAGCTTTTCCGGCAAGATCTATAAGGCCGTACAGTACGGCCTTACCGATCAAGATGTGATTGACTATGACGAAGTCGAACGACTCGCTCTGGAACATAAGCCGCGCATGATCGTCGCAGGTTTTTCCGCCTATTCGCGCATCCTTGATTTCCCGCGTTTTCGTGCAATTGCCGACAAGGTCGGGGCTTACCTGTTTGTCGATATGGCCCACGTGGCCGGTCTGGTGGCGACGGGGCATTATCCCAATCCGGTACCCTTTGCCGACGTAGTGACAACCACGACGCACAAGACATTACGCGGTCCTCGTGGCGGACTGATCCTTGGCCGTCCCGGCGAAGAAATCGAGAAAAAGATCAGATCGATGGTTTTTCCCGGCACGCAGGGCGGGCCTTTAATGCACGTGATTGCCGCCAAAGCGGTCGCATTCAAGGAAGCGCTGCAGCCCGCCTTCAAAGAATATCAGGAGCAGGTAGTGGCGAACGCCAGGGCCATGGCCGAGACGTTCATCGCGCGCGGCTACCGTATCGTTTCCGGCGGCACTGACGATCACCTGTTCCTGGTGGACCTGATCGACAAGGGCATTACCGGCAAGGCAGCCGACGCTGCGTTGGGCAGCGCCCACATCACGGTCAACAAGAATGCCGTGCCGAACGATCCGCAATCGCCGTTCGTGACCAGCGGCATTCGCATCGGCTCGCCAGCCATTACCACCCGTGGCATCAAGCAAGTGCAGGCGCGTGAATTGACCGGGTGGATGTGCGACATTCTGGATGATGTCAACAACCTGGCTGTCATCGATCGCGTTCGTGCGCAGGTCCAGCAACTCTGTGCCAATTTTCCGGTATACGGCAAGTAATCCCCTTAAATCCTATATTCCTTCCTGTTCAAGTGAAGAGAAAACGGAGGACAGATAATATGGCCATTAGCGTATTTGAATTGCTCAAGATTGGCATCGGCCCATCAAGTTCCCATACGGTTGGACCCATGCGCGCAGCGCTGCTGTTCGTGAGCGGACTCAGGGAGTCTGGTCAGCTGGCCCACACCGCGACCGTCAAGGCCGAGCTGTATGGGTCGCTAGGTGCTACCGGCAAGGGACATGGCAGCGACAAGGCAGTGCTGCTAGGTCTGCAAGGCGAGGCGCCGGATCTGCTGGATACCGATACCGTCGCGGACAAGCTTGCACTGATCCGTAGCGCCGGGCGCATCAAGCTGCTGGGGCAACACCTGATCCCGTTCATTGAGAGCGAACACCTGCTGCTCTACAAGAGGCAATCGCTTCCTTACCACCCGAATGGCATGCGCTTCACCGCCCATGATTGTGCTGGCATGGAAATCAGGAGCAAGGTCTACTACTCGGTTGGCGGTGGCTTCGTGGTCAACGAAGAGGCGGCCGGAACTGACCGTATCGTGCCGGATACAAGCGTGCTGCCGTATCCCTTTAAAAGTGGTCGCCAGCTACTCGATCTGTGCCGCCAGCATGGCCTGCCGATCAGTCAGATCATGCTGGAAAATGAAAAAGTCTGGCGCACAGAAGATGAAATTGGCAGTGGCTTGCTAAACATCTGGCAAGTAATGCAGCAGTGCGTCCGGAATGGCTGTGAAAACGAAGGCATCTTGCCCGGGGGACTCAAGGTGCGCCGACGCGCAGCCGAGCTGTATCGCAAGCTATCGACCCAGCCGGAAATCAGTCTGCGCGACCCGTTGACGACGCTCGACTGGGTCAACCTGTATGCCTTGGCCGTGAATGAAGAAAATGCGGCGGGCGGACGCGTGGTGACGGCACCGACCAACGGCGCGGCCGGGATTGTTCCGGCGGTGCTGCATTACTACCACCGCTTTGTTCCAGGTGCGAACGACGACGGCGTTGTACGTTTCCTGCTGACCGCAGCGGCGATCGGGATTCTGTACAAGGAGAACGCATCGATCTCCGGTGCGGAAGTCGGTTGCCAGGGGGAAGTCGGCGTCGCCTGTTCGATGGCCGCCGGTGCGCTGGCCGAGGTGATGGGCGGCACACCGGCGCAGGTCGAAAATGCAGCCGAAATCGGCATGGAGCACAACCTGGGACTGACTTGCGATCCGATCGGCGGACTGGTGCAGGTGCCTTGCATCGAGCGCAATGCGATGGGCTCGGTGAAGGCGATCAACGCGGCGCGGATGGCGTTGCGCGGCGATGGCAGGCACTTTGTTTCGCTCGACAATGTGATCAAGACCATGCGCGACACCGGCGCCGACATGAAAACAAAATACAAGGAAACGTCACGGGGCGGGCTCGCCGTCAACGTGATCGAGTGCTGACATGCTGCTGAGACGTTGGCCTGTTCCGATTAAATAAACAAGGACACTTTTATGGATACCACCACACAAGCGCTTGCCCGCACCCCGTTGTATGACCTGCATCTGGAGCTGGGCGCGAAGATGGTGCCCTTTGCCGGCTATCAGATGCCGGTGCAGTACCCGACCGGCGTACTCAAGGAGCACAGCCACACGCGCACGCGTGCGGGCCTGTTCGACGTCTCGCATATGGGGCAGGTGCGCCTGACCGGAAAACATGCCGCGGCTGCGCTGGAAAGCCTGGTGCCGGTCGATATCCTCGACCTTCCAGTGAATGCACAGCGGTATGCGGTATTTACCGATGAGAACGGCGGGATACTCGACGATCTGATGGTGGCGAATGGCGGCGACCACCTGTTCGTGGTGGTCAACGCCGCCTGCAAACAACAAGACCTGGCGCATATGCAAAAGCATCTGTCGGACCGTTGCGTAGTCGAAGAACTGAGCGAGCGCGCATTGCTGGCGTTGCAGGGGCCGGAGGCGGCGACTGTCATGGCGCGCCTGGCGCCTCACACCGCACAGATGATATTCATGCACACGGCCGTCGCCACGCTGGCCGGCGCCGAATGTTTCATCAGCCGCTCCGGTTACACCGGCGAAGACGGTTTCGAGATATCCGTGCCGAACGATCGGGCGGAAGCGCTGGCGCGACTGCTGCTGGCGCAGCCCGAGGTCGCGCCTATCGGCCTGGGCGCACGCGACTCGTTGCGGCTGGAGGCGGGACTCTGCCTGTACGGCCACGATATGGATGCCAACACGACACCGGTAGAAGCAAGTCTGGCGTGGGCGCTCTCCAAAGTGCGTCGCGTCGAGGGTGCGCGGGCCGGCGGCTATCCGGGCGCGGATATCATCTTGCGCCAGTTGGCCGAAGGCGTTGCACGCAAACGGGTCGGCTTGCTGGCGAGGGAGCGCATGCCGGTGCGCGAAGGGGTGCAACTGCTGGATGCCGAAGGCCGCGTGGTCGGCCAGGTCAGCAGCGGCAGCTTCGGCCCGACCTTGGACGGACCGGTGGCGATGGGTTATGTAGCGTCTGCCCACGCTAAATTGGGGACGGTGTTGCAAGCCATCGTACGCGGAAAGCCCGTATTGATCGAAGTTGCCAAGACACCGTTCACGCCCCAGCGCTATTACCGCGGCTGAATCTCGCATCGGTTCAAGCATCGCATTTTGCGTAAAACAGCATGATAGAGATCCCTATGAGCGAAGATAAGTTGAATATGGAAAAGCCGGTAACACGCCATCCGGTTCAAGCAGGGCAGAAGTTGCGTGGTGCAGAGAAGATGGCGCGCATACCGGTGAAGATTATCCCCATCGCGTCCGCTCAGCGCCTGCGCAAGCCTGAGTGGATTCGGGCCGAGTTTACCGGCACACGTGAAGTGCTGCGCCTGAAAGCGATCCTGCGCGAGAATCACTTGCATACGGTGTGCGAGGAAGCGAACTGCCCGAATATCGGCGAATGCTTCAAAAGCGGGACTGCTACTTTCATGATCATGGGCGACATATGCACCCGGCGCTGCCCATTTTGCGATGTCGGCCATGGTCGTCCCAATCCGCTTGATGTCGAAGAGCCGGGGAACCTGGCGAAGACGATTAAAGCCATGGGCTTGAAGTATGTGGTGATTACCTCGGTCGATCGCGATGATCTGCGCGACGGCGGTGCGGCCCACTTTGCCACATGTATTCAACAGACGCGCGAGCTCAGTCCGGGAATTTCGATTGAGATACTTACTCCCGATTTTCGGGGGCGTGTGGACGTCGCGCTTGAGATACTTGCGCAGACGCCGCCCGACGTATTCAACCATAACCTGGAAACCATTCCTCGTCTTTACCGTCAAGCCCGTCCCGGTGCGGATTATGACAACTCACTCAAACTATTACAACGCTTCAAGGCGCTCCACACGAAGGTGCCTACCAAATCCGGATTGATGCTGGGCCTGGGTGAAACCATTGAGGAAGTTGAAGCAGTGCTGCGGGATCTGCGTTCCCATGGCGTGGAAATGCTGACGCTCGGCCAGTATCTGCAGCCGAGCGACCACCATTTGCGGGTGGAGCGCTATGTCACGCCCCAGGAGTTCAATGCCTTGCGTGAGCTCGGCGTGAAGATGGGTTTCACCCATGTGGCCTCCGGTCCCATGGTGCGTTCCTCTTACCATGCCGACTTGCAAGCTAACGGGTCTTTCTAGGGCCTGTTGACATATAAATCGGGTGTGCGAATGGGGCTGGAACGACGCCATGCGGCGTTGTAGACCCATTCCCTCCGGGTTCAAACCAGATTCAAACCAAACCGCGCTCCAGCAGCGAAAAAATAGTTTTTGAAGATTCCGCGCAGCGGAATTTCAATCTTGTCAGGCGGGAGAGGGCAAGCCAAACTTCAGCTAAATCGGATAACCGATGACCCCCAGAAAAATACAGGAGACACGCATGAACCAGAATACGGCACTGCCCACTGATGCCCGCGCCGCCAATTTAGGCGCTTCCCCAACGTTGTCCGCAGTGCCGCACAGGCCACCGCCACATTCCCTCAGGGAGCGCTTGAACACCGCCGAAGTGGTCGGTCTCGCGATGGCCGACGTCTCACCTACCATGGCGGTCTTTCTGCTGACGGCAGGCGTCTTTGCCGCCGGCGGTACCTTCGCCGCAGGGGTCAATATCATCATGATGGGTATAGTGATACTCATCGCATTGTGTCTCGGTGAACTCGCGTCGATGTATCCCTCGGCCGGCGGCATGTACTCGATGGTAAAGGAAACGTTACCTGCGCCCATTAGCTGGATAACCATGTTCAACTATCTACTGCAGGGCGTCATCATTCCCGCCACGGTCGGTCTCGGGATCGCGCAATTCGCCAGGGATTTGTATCCAGGCTTTCCAATTCCGGATGCCATCATTGCATGCGCGTCAATTGGGCTGGCAGCCGGCATTGCCATGACCAAAGTTGAGATTGGCGCATGGCTGACCCTGATCATGGTGGCGGTGGAATTGACTGTTCTCGGGATCGTTACGGTGGCTGGTTTCACCCATCCGCATCAGGACCTGTATCAGCTGGTTTTCCATCCGGTGATGCTCGGCGGCGCAGGTGCCAGTGCTTCGAACATGTCAGTCGGTATGGTGGCGATGTTTGCCTCTTTGGCGCCGGCGTTCAACATCATCAACGGCTACGACGCCTCGCTGGGTTTCGTCGAAGAACTCAAGGGTGGTCGCAAAAACATTGGTAAAGCCGTCGTCTGGTCAGCCATCATTGCGTCCGTTACGATCATCGTCCCGCTGCTCGCCGCGATGGTGGCAGCTCCCGACCTGGTGGCGTTTCTGAAGGCGCCTTCACCGGTGCTGTACTCGGTTGAGCATGCGTTGGGACCGTGGGCAAAATACGTAGTCGACCTTGGCGTGATTGTCGCTCTGTTCAATGTGCTGCTGTCATTGATGATGTATTTCGGTCGTGGCGTATATGCAACCGGCAGAGATCGGGTCTGGCCTGAAGCGATCAACAAGCGGATCGGGACGCTGAACAGGTTTTCCGTACCGGGATGGGCAGTGGTCGCATTGGTGGTGCCGGCATGCATCCTGGTGTTTTTCAGTTATCTCGATTGGCTTGTGAACTTTGCAGGAACCATGATCGCCGCTGTGTATTTTTGCATAGGCCTCGCAGCGTTCTGGGCACGGATCAGCAAGAAAGACGTAGAACGGCCTTTCCGTATGCCGTTGTGGCCTATGCCGCCTCTTGTTGTCATCGCTTTCACCGGCTTCGCTTTGTACTCGCAGGAAATGCAGTATCTGTATGGTGAATTCATGCTCATCGCGGTTGGATTGGTGTGCTGGCTGTTGTCGAAGACTTGGACGCGCAATGCCGTGACCGTGAAATAGGAGATAGAGATGACCAGGAACGTTATAGCAATAACAGGTGCGGCACGCGGGATAGGGTTTGCTACCGCCATGCGATTTGCCAGCCAGGGCGGACTGCTGGCACTGAATTACGAGAGTACAAAAGAGGCGCTTGAACAGGTCACGTCGCTGGCCAGGGCGAATGGCGGCGACACCCTCCTGTTCCAGGGCGACGTCGCCGATCATGTTCGGGTCGAGGAATTCATCCGCACAACCGAATCGCACTTCGGACGGCTCGACGTATTGATCAACAATGCAGGGATCCTGCATTCAGTGGCCACCGTGGACGAATCATGGGAGCGATTCGAGCGCACGATAGCGGTCAATCTTGGCGGCACCTTTGCCTCGATTCGCGCGGCGCTGCCCGGTATGCTGAAACGCCGCAGCGGGAGGATCGTCAATGTCGCATCGGAGCTGGGGCTGATTGGCTTTGCATCGTACGCGTCGTACTGCGCATCCAAGGGGGCAGTCATCGCGTTGACCAAGGCAGTGGCGAAAGAAGTAGCGGCGTCCAATGTATTGGTGAACTGTGTCGCGCCCGGCCCGGTTGAAACCCATATGCTGGTCCACGATACGGTGGAATTCAATGACGAGACCCGCGAGCAGGTTCCGCTCAAGCGCTTCGGTCAACCTGACGAGATTGCCGCAGCGATCGAATTCCTGGCCGGCCCTGGAGGAAGTTTCATGGTCGGCCAGGTGATCAGCCCTAACGGCGGTACGGCGATCTGACCGTGCCTACCCATCTGCGCCCAGACAGGAGCTCAAAGTGACTATCAGCGTTCAGTCCTTGTTACGTGGCCTGGCCATTCTCGACGTCCTGGCAGATGCACCGGATGGCGTCGCCGGCGTGGCCGAGATCGCAAAAAGCACCGGGCTTTCACCGAGTACCGTGCATCGCCTTCTGACGACGCTGGTCGAATGCAGTTATGTCGGCCGCGACCACGACTCCAGGGGCTACGTCATCGGGCACCGGGTGATCCATTTTTCGTCCACGGTGATGCGGCGCACAGCGGGCCTGCGCTCGATGGTCCGCCCGCATCTCGATGCGATCACGGCGGAGACCGGGGAAACCAGCAATCTGGTGGTGCTGGACCAGAAGAATGCGGTGTACGTGGACCAGGTCGAAGGGTCGCGCGCGTTGCGGATGGTGCCTGGAATCGGCGCCATCTTCCCGGCCTATACCTCGGCATCGGCCAAGGCGATTCTCGCTTACCAGATCGATGACGCGCTGCTCGGCGCAATCTTCACCAAGGTGCCGTTGGTCAAAAGGGCATCCCATACCCTTACCGAGAAGGAGGCGTTCTTGCTTGCGCTGGACGACGTGATGAAGCGAGGGTATGCGATTGAAGAGGAGGAGCTGGAAGAGGGCGCCAGTTGCATCGCCGCACCGATTCGCGCTCAGGATGGGGTGGCGATTGCTGCCATCAGCGTGCCGGGGCCGACGGCGCGCGTGCTGGCGCCATCACCGGACCGGCTCGGCAATCTGGTCCGGAAACACGCGCTGCAGGTATCGGTAGCGCTTGGCTTCAAGCAGTGGTCCAAGGCCGCATCCGGATAACGCAAAGCACGCACCACACACAAAGAAATTTCTCATGGCGTGACGGAAGCCGGGGCTTCCCACGTCCAAATCAACCAATCGAAGGAGATCACATGAACGTAACAATGGTAACCGGCGGCCTGGGCTATGTCGGACGCAAGATCGTCGCCCAACTAAGCGAAGCGGGCAACAAGGTCGTCACTTTCAATCGTGACTATGCGGAGATCGATTCAGATCTGCTGATTGCCGTGCAGGGGGAGCTGTACGACATCCCTCGCATCGTCAAAACGATCCGGAAATACGGCGTCACGTCGATCATTCACACCGCAGCGATGTCACACCCGGACCTTTCGATCGAGTTGCCGTTGACCACCGTCGCCGCGAATATTGACGGCACGGTGCATCTTTTGGAGGCGATGCGCCTGGCCGGCATCACTCGCCTGGTGAATTTCTCGTCAGAAACGGTGTACGGCCATATCGACGGCGAGGTCAGCGAAGAATCGAAGCTGGCGCCGACCACGCCCTACGGGGTGACAAAGGTCGCCACCGAACTGTTCGGAAAAGTCTACAACGAACTGTTCGGCATGAAGGTGGCGTCCATTCGCGTCTCGGAAGTCTACGGCCCTGGAAACAAAATGCCGCAAGTCACTCGCGACATGATCAAGGCGGCCCTGGCCGGGCAGCCGTTCAAGATGGAAACCGGTGGCGACCACCAATTCCAGCTAATCCACATTGACGACGTGGCCCGAGCCGCGATTCTCGCGTCGCAGGCGAAAGATATCGACGGTTTCGTTTTCAACATTACCGGCGGCACGCGCTGCACCTTGCGCGAGATGGCTGCTATTGTCAGGCGACACCTGCCGCAAGCAGATATCGAACTCGGCGACGGTTTCTGGCATCTGGACCGGCAAGGCCCATGGAACCTCGACGCAGCCGAACGCGAACTCGGCTACCGCGCAAACTGGTCATTGGAAGAGGGCATCGGCGACTACGTCAACTGGTTGCGCGCCAACGCCTACTAATCGTCACCAACATGAAAGAATCCGAATGAAAACGAACATGATGGCTGAACTGACCTGGGTCGAATACCAGCAGCGCCTGAACACGGAAAACCTGACGGTGCTGCTACCGGTGGGTGCGGTGGAGCAGCATGGTCACCACCTGCCGATGGGAACGGACCATTTGATCCCGACCGCGATCTGCAAGGAAATCGCGAACCGGATTCCTGCAGTGGTCGCCGTACCGATCGCCTACGGCTACAAGTCGCAACCGCGCATGGGAGGCGGCAACCATTTCTGCGGCACCACCAGCCTGGACGGCGGCACGCTCACTGCCATCGTGCGGGACGTCATCAAGGAACTGGCGCGGCACGGCGTCAAGCAATTGGCGGTGATGAACGGGCATTGCGAGAACTTGTTCTTCATTATCGAAGGCGTCGACCTGGCGTTGCGCGAACTGCGCTATGAGGGCATTACCGACCTGAAAGTCGTACGTCTCGATTACTGGGACTTCACGACTGAGGAAACGCTGAAAAAATGCTTTCCGGATGGTTTCCCCGGCTTTGCACTGGAACATGCGGCAGTCCTGGAAACCTCGATGGGCATGCACATTTTTCCCGAGCTGGTACAGATCGCGCGCCTGGTAGACGACCCGCCCGCAGTATTTCCGCCGTATGACGTACACCCGACAAAACGCGAGTGGATCCCGCCATCCGGCGTGCTCTCGCCTGCCAAGGGTGCTTCAATCGAAAAAGGCGCCGCATTGTTCAATGAGTACGTTGAACGCATTTCGGCTGCACTAAGGAAAGAGTTCGCCGAGGTTAGCCAATGACGGTCCATATACCGCTCAATTATATTGGCGTGTGGGAGCGTAAGAAACTGCGGCGGGGTAGCGCGCCCTGGGACCTCACAACGCGCGTTTACTGGCTGCAAACGCCATCGTGGCACGCAGATATCCGGGTACCTGCGGAGCGTCCTGATTTTTCCGGGGTGGACTGCCTTGCTGCCTGCAGCGACGAACAACTCAAAGCCTTGCTCTCACAAGAGGCATTTTGCGGCATCACCATCGTGCAGGACGATATTTGCCGCTGGGTTCGACAACTCGATTTTCGGCTACGCGAAACCAACGATTTTGGAAGGATGGCTTTTGACGGCAATGCGCTGGAGGAAATCGGCGTCGAAACGGACTATTACGAACTCTGGCAGCGGCTGCCGAATAGCGACGGCCTCAGCTACGTGCTCGAACAGGTAAACGCTGGCGATGGCGATGCGGGCAAGGCGTTTCTTTGTATCGCCGGCGATTACTTCATCTACACGCGCAACCGGAAAATGTGGGCTTCACCTGCGGTCCGAGCGCGCAAACAGATTGAACTGGGCAATGCTTCGCGCGGCGAGATCGAGGCATTCCTGGATTTTGAGTCGTCATTTGGAAAAATTGAAGGCGGTGTTGGCAGGGTCACGATGTCTACTCTGCCTTGGCGTGAAGGACAAGTCGCGTTCGAACTGCAGGAATTTTCGCCTCGGCGTTTGGCGGATCCAACCCTCCACCCGGGTGCATGGCGGCGAGAGTGGAAAGTTTTACCAACGTACGAAAATCCACTGATGGAGGATATTACAGATGATCAAGAATCCGATTAAATGGCCAAACGGCGCCAAGTGCGCTTGTTGCCTGACGTTCGATATGGACGCCGACAGCCTCATCCATCTGGAACATCCTGAAGATGGCTACAAACGCGTTTCCGCCATATCGATGCTGCAGTATGGCCCGCATGTCGCCGTACCGCGCATTATTGCTTCGTATAAAAAGCTGGGCATCCGCCAAACCTTCTATATCCCAGCCTGGTGCATCGAACGGTATCCGCAAGCGGTGGAAACGATCCTTGCGGGTGGTCATGAGCTTGGCCATCACGGCTACATTCATGAAAATCCATTGGCGCAGACGCTTGAAGAGGAAGCGCACTGGCTTGACCTCGGCATCGACATCATCAAGAAGGCATCGGGTAAAGCGCCACGCGGATGGCGCGCCCCGCTGTACAATTTTTCAGATCACTCGCTGGATTTGTTGCTGTCGCGCGGCTTTACTTACGACACCTCGTTGATGGGTGACGATATCCCGTATCTGCTTGAAAGCAGGCAGTCGGGAAAGCGTCTGGTGGAGCTGCCGGTGCACTGGGGGCTGGACGACTGGCCACAGTATGTGCAGTCGTTTGATCTGAATTATCTCATGCCGGTCAGGGCGCCCAAGCAAGGGTTCGAGACGTTTGCGCAGGAGTTTGAGGCGGCGTACAAATATGGCGGACTGTGGACGCCGGTGCTGCATCCCTTTGTAGTTGGGCGGCTTGCACGTTGGGATGTTTTTGAGAGTTTCATCGCCGGGGTGCTTGAACGTGGCGATGTCTGGTTTGCGCCGATGGAGGAGATTGCTGCCTATGTGGCTGCGGCGCATGCGGGGAAACGCTATGAGGCACGGATTGAGGTGGTGCCGCAGTATGTTGCTCCTGTGAACATTCCAAGGTCGCAGTATTAGGGTCTTGGTGCCGGATAATTCCTTGAGCAATGTCTGCCGATCGACTGCTGCCGGTCGGTGGCCATTCTTCATAGCCCATGGAGCGGAGAGCAAAGCGACATCTAATTTCTTTCTTGCGACATTGCTGTTGTTCAGGTAAATACACGGTGCTACTTTGTCGCTGCAAACATGATTTGCGTTGACAAGCCGGTTCGATGATCGCACTGCATGTGGCGGTTGTCGAGTCCATCAATCCAACAATAATAGGGAGAGACAAATGTTCAAGAAGCTTCGTTTTGCTGCGGTGACCGGCGTACTGTGCCTGATTGGTCTGTCTGGCCACGCGCTGGCCGATGAACCAAAAAAGCTCGCCTTCGTCGATACCGGAAATACCGGCCGCAGCATGATGGCGGAAGCAATCGCCAGCGCGGCCATCAGCAAAGGCGCTGCAAAGATTGCCGTGATTTCGCGCGCGGTCGACCAGGACCCTTACGACATCGGACCGGAAGCGCACGCCGTCAGCTTGATGCTGGAACGCGGCATTGATGTCGCTGCGCATCGATCGGCGCAGTTGACCTCGAACGACATCAAACACTCCGACGTACTGTTGACGATGACCGAAAAACACAAGGACAAATTGATCGAGCAGTTCCCCGAAGCAAAAGGCAAAACCTTCACCCTGGCCGAATATGCGACGGGCAAGCATGTCGATGTGCCGGATGCCTGGGGCAAGCCGATGGAGGCTTATGTCGAGGTCGTGAAGCAGCTGGACACTTTCATCCCGGTTGCCCTGGAAAAGGTCGTCGCGCCCAAATAAGGCGCGGTTTTGTAAAGACAAAGCTGGGCACTGATGGCGTCGTCATGTTGCTCAGCTACCCCCATGGTGCCGGCATGCGCGCGCGCTGCGCACCGGTCCGTCGTGGCATCGAACAGTCATGCGTCGGCACTACTTGTCTGCCAAGCCAAGACAGCAAGCGCGACGACGCAAAACGCCACGCCAGCATAAAACGTGAACGATGCCCCCAGCCGATCCCACAGCAGCCCGGCGATGCCGCTGGCGACCAGCATGGAGAGTCCGCTCATCAGATTGAAGAAACCGTAGGCAGTGCCGCGCAGGTCAGCGGGCGCGGCGTCGGCGACCATCGTTGCCAGCAAGCCCTGCGTGATGCCCATGTGAATTCCCCATAGGGCGACGCCGGTCACTACGACGCCCCAATGGTCATTGCTGGCGAGCACCAGGTCAGCCGCAATCAGGACGACCAGACCAAGCGCCAACAGCCTGGTGTGACTCATGCGGTCGGAGAGTTTGCCGAATGGATACGCCGACAGGGCATAGATCAGGTTCATCGCCACCATCACCAGTGGCACCAGGGCAACGGGGATGCCGCCCTGTTGTGCGCGCAGAACGAGAAACGCCTCGCTGAACCGTGCCAGCGTGAACACCGCGCCGATACCAACCACCCACCAGTACGGGCCACCAAGACGCTTCAGGTTCTCTCGCCGGATCGGATTGGCACGTTGCTCCCCCTGAGGATGGGCCGGCTCGGGCAGACCGAACAACAGCAGCATGGCGGCCATCAAGCCGGGAATCACTGCCACCCAGAACACGGCCCGGAAGTCGTTGGCCCACAGCAGCATCAAGCCAACCGCCAGCAACGGTCCGAGAAAAGCGCCGACGGTGTCGAGCGACTGGCGCAGCCCGAATGCCGCGCCGCGCAGGTGTGCCGGTGCAATGTCGGCCACCAAGGCATCGCGCGGCGCGCCGCGTATACCTTTGCCAACGCGATCCAGCAGGCGGGCCGTGAGCACGATCCCGATGGTGGGCGCGATCGCAAACAGCGGTTTGGTCAACGCGCCCAAGGCATACCCGAACACGGCGAGTCCCTTGCGCTTACCCAGATAGTCGCTCAAGGCGCCCGAGAACACCTTGACGATCAGGGCCGTGGATTCGGCCAGCCCTTCAACCAGGCCAACCGCGAAGGCGCTGGCACCCAGCGTGGTGACCATGAACAAAGGCAGCAGGCTGTGGATCATCTCGGAGGAGATGTCCATCAACATACTGACGAAGCCGAGTACCCATATACCTGAGGGAATCTGGCGCAAGGTGCTTTTGGTGATGGTCGGCATCGTCAACCTTTGTGACCGTCGGCAGCCGCTGTACCTGCGTGCAGCGCGCAGGCATGGTCGGTCGTTCCTTGCTCGACTTGCAGCGTGCTGTGCTGGATGGAGAAACGCTCTTTCAGTGTTTGCATGATGTCGTCCATGAAAGCGTCGCCGGGGTAGCCATCGGGCATCACCAGATGAACCGTCAAGGCACTCTCGGTGGTGCTCATGCCCCAGATGTGCAGGTCATGGATGTCAGTGACACCCGGGCATTGGCGCAGGTAGGCATCAATCGCAGGCACTTCGATGTTGGCGGGGACGGCGCTCAACGCAAGTTGTACCGATTCACGCAACAAGCCCCAAGTGCCGATGACGACCACTATCACAATGACCAGACTGATAACCGGATCGAGCCAGTACCAGCCGGTGAAGATTATTGCTATACCGGCCAACACGACGCCCAGCGACACGGCAGCATCGGCGGCCATGTGCAGATAGGCTGCGCGAATGTTCAAGTCCCTTTTGCTGCCTTGCATGAACAGCCATGCCGAGAGGCCGTTGATGAAAATGCCGACTGCAGCCACCAGTGTTACCGTGAGCCCGGCCACGGCGGGGGGGTGTGAGAAGCGCTGAACGGCTTCCCAGGCGATCGCTCCACAAGCCATCAGCAGGAACATGGCGTTGACCAGTGCCGCCAGAATCGAGCTGCTGCGCAGACCATAGGTGTAGCGTTCGCTTGGTGCCTTGCGGGCGAGGATGGCCGCGCCCCACGCCAGCAGCAGACCCAATACATCGGACAAGTTGTGCCCGGCATCAGCCATCAGCGCCGTCGAATTGGCAATGAATCCAAATACGAATTCGACCCCGACAAAGACCGTGTTCAGGGCAATGGCGATGACGAAGGCGCGACCATGATTGTTCGGATCGCCGTGATGGTGGCCGCCACGATGCGAGTGCCCGCCGTGATCGTGAGAATGGTTGTGTCCTTGGTGATTTGCCATCAATCTGCTTCCCGGTGAGTTTCGGCAATGTGGTTCAGCATGTCTGAACTATTACTAGCCAATTGGCTCGATCATATGCGGCTTTGTGTCATCCCGAGGGCATTTCACATTACGCGGGTCGCTAGACGAAAAGTCAATCAGTCACCGTTGACTCTCGAAACGGGTGGACTGCGGACACTTTGCCGCTTGGCAGGGCAAAAGGCGCGCACTTACTCGTGCAGGTGCGCGTGGCCGCGTTGTATGGCGCGCTGAAGATGCGAGAAAGCCCTATACCGCGTCGATCTCGAGTGAAAGAAAAGTGCGATGGAAAGTTGGCACATGCCTCCTGGATGCATTGTGAAGTTCGCAGTGGACAACGATCTCAACGATCTCACTCGCCAGGAACGGTCCGATACCGGCTCACCTCAAGGGGCGATACCAATGGCGCATGGTTTCCCCAGGAATTGCGTACATACGACACCACAGCAGCAACCTCGGCATCGCTGAGTACCGGTCCAAACGGCGGCATACCATACGGTCGTGGATTGCCTTGGGTACTTGGCGGGTATCCGCCATTCAAGACCATCCGAATCGGGTTGATCGATGAAGCCATGGTAATGGCGCGATTGCCGGCGAGCGGGGGATAAGCGGGAGGTATCCCGCTGCCAGCGGCCTTGTGACATTCGACGCAATGATCGCCATATAACTTCGCTCCGAGCTTGAGCATGGCATCAGCCTGGCCATCTTCGACCTGCATCTCCTTGTCCACGGCCGGTGCTGAGGTTTGCGGCAATGATTTCAGGTAGCCAGCCATTGCGGCGACATCTTGGTCCGACAGAAGCTGCAAGCTATGCCGTACGACTTCCGCCATGGGGCCGAACACCGCGCCGCGTGGCGAAACGCCGGTTTTAAGCAGATCAGCGATGTGCTGCTTATCCCAGTTGCCGAGGCCGGCCTCGGCGTCCGAAGTCAGCGAAGGTGCGTACCAGCCAAGGATGGGGATCAAGCCGCCAGCCAAATTTGCGCCTTGTTCGGCCGCACCGAAGGCATTGCGGTTCGTATGGCACGCAGTGCAATGCCCCAGTCCTTGCACGAAATAAGCGCCGCGATTCCATTCGGCTGTCTGGCGTGCGTCCGCCTGATAGACGCCGGGGCGAAAATAAAGAGCGCGCCAGCCGGCGAGCAAGATCCGCTGGTTGTACGGGAAACGAAGGTCATGCTCTTGGTTCGGCTGATTCGTTGCGGGCAGCGTTTTGAAGTAGGCGAACATCGCATCCGCATCCGCGCGCGTGATCTTCGTGTAGTCGGTATACGGAAAGGCTGGATACAGGAAGCGGCCGTCCTTGGATTTCCCATTGTGCAACGCTCGCCAAAAATCATCTGCGCTCCAGCTGCCGATCCCGGTTGCGACATCCGGTGTGATATTTGGTGTGTAAAGGTTGCCAAACGGTGTGGGAATGACGCGGCCGCCAGCGTAGGGCATGCCGCCGCGTGCGGTATGGCATGCCATGCAGTCCCCCGCGTGCGCCAGATAATTGCCCCACGCGACTTGTTGCGCCGCATTCGCAGCCGGTATGCCGGGCGCGTTGCTTCCCGGATCATGCAGGTACTGAATGCCGAGCACGGTAACTGGAACCAGCACAATGGCCGCAATGATCATCAAAAAAAGGCGTTTCATGGTTGGGTCCGTTTACTGGGGCAGACTGCCGCAAGGCATCGGCAGCTTTTCAGTAGCGGCTGCGGCGGGTGCGCTCTGAGCCGGGATGGGTTGTGCTGCTAGCCAGGCCAATGCCGCACTGATCTCTTCAACGGTAAGGCGTGTCGAAATTTGGGCCATGCAGTCGGGTGCTGCGGCGCGACGGGTGCCATTTTTCCAGGCACCGAACTGCGCACTCAGGTAATCGCGCGGCAAACCGACCAGACCGGGAATCGATGGTACAACGCCCGTCAATGTCTTGCCGTGGCAGGCGATGCAGGCTGGAACATGCCTGGACGCGTCACCGGATTGCACCAGGATCCGACCCCGCTCCAGCACGGTCTGGGACACATTGGCCGGTTGCGGAGCCGGATAGGGGGGATGCAAGCGGGAAAAATACTCGGCCATTTCACGCAGATACGCGTCCGAGAGATGCTCGACCATGTAAATCATCAGCGGGTACTTGCGGCGGCCTTCGCGGAAATTCACGAGCTGGTTGTACAAATAGCCGGCTGGCTTGCCGGCTATGCGCGGATAAAATCCGTCGCTGGCGGCGCGTCCTCCCTTGCCATGGCACGCCATGCAGGCAATGGCGCGCTCGGCGATCGTGTCCGGCAGGGCATTTTGGGCCATCACGTCGGCACTCATAAAACTAACCCAAAGCAACAAAACACAAGTCATCAATAGGCAAAAGGCGGCGTTAAGGCCAGCCGCACGGGACTTCAACTTGCGTGAATCGACAGTTTTCTTGTTCATAGGATGTATTCGAGTCAGCCAAGGACAGCTATTTCGGCGTTGTGCCGTAAACGGGCAATGCCTGAGTTTTCAAACGTAAATCTGGTCAGGTAAATCCAATATTGGTGGGCGAGTATGTTCTGAATCAGCGCAACAAAACAGTCTCAGTTTTTCAAAAATATGCCATATCAGAGAATTCAATTAATTAATGTTTCTATAACTATAAACGCTGCTAACTAGATGCAATTTGACGAAATCCGTTGCCATAGCAGTGCCGCGTGCAGGTCTTATGCGCTTTTGACGGCAATCTGATCTGGTTTTTCCTGTTGCTGCTGAATCTGTTCTTTTTGCCGGGTTACGGTCAAAATGAAGACTTCAATACGGAAACGGGACAGCGGAAGCGCCGGTCCTGCAAATTGGTACTGACTGTCGTACGGGAGAAGCAGGAGAGTGCTGTTGCATCCCGAGGAAGCCAGGCAAGGCAATTTTGAAAGCAGAAAGAGCAACATGAAACTGTACGAAGCGTTGGCAGACGATATGGCCCAATCGATCAGGACAGGGGTCATGAAATTTGGCGACCGCTTGCCATCGGTACGGCAGGCGAGCACGAGCAGGGGGATAAGTCCGTCGACCGTCTTCGAGGCCTATTATTTGCTTGAGGCAAGAGGTTTGATCCGGGCGCGCGAACGCTCAGGTTATTACGTGACCGCCGGATCCGCAGCATTGCCGCCGGAACCAGGCATGTCGCACCCTGCGGATGTGCAGTCGAAGCCGGTCGATGTCAGCGAGTTGGTGTTCGATGTGTTGGCGTCAACCAGAGCCCGCGATATGGTGCCGCTCGGATCGGCCTTCCCGAGCCCGCTGCTTTTCCCTCTGCCGAGGTTGGCGCGGGCCATGGCATCGAGCGTGCAGCGCATGGATCCATGGAGCACGGTAGACGATATGACGCCGGGGAATGCTGGTCTTCGCCGCCAGATTGCCTTGCGCTACCTGGTGGACGGGCTCCAGGTCCATCCCGACGAAATCGTCATCACCAACGGCGCGCTGGAAGCATTGAATTTGTGCCTGATGGCAGCGACGCGGCCGGGGGACGCCGTGATCATTGAATCGCCAACCTTCTACGGAGCATTACAAGCGCTCGAGCGCGTCGGACTGCGCGCAGTAGAGGTGCCGACCCATCCGCGCGATGGAATCGATCTGGCCGCATTGGAGGCGGCCTTGATCAGGCATCAGCCGAAGGCATGCTGGCTGATGACGAATTTCCAGAATCCTCTGGGCAGCCTGATGCCGGACGAAAAGAAGCGCGACCTGGTGCAACTGCTGACGCGGCACGATGTGCCGCTGATCGAGGACGACGTGTACGGCGAGCTGTATTTCGGCAGCAAGCGACCAGTTCCGGCAAAGGCATTCGACACCAAGGGGCTGGTCATGCATTGTTCTTCCTTTTCGAAGTGCCTGGCGCCCGGATACCGCGTAGGTTGGGCGGTTCCCGGCAGATATATGCAAGCAGTCGCGCGCCACCAGCTGACCACTACCTTGTCCGCCTCTGCGCCGGCGCAGTTGGCCTTGGCCGAATATCTGACGAAAGGGGGATATGACCGGCACCTGCGGCAGTTGCGTCATGCGCTGTCGGTCCAGCAAAACGCATTCATGCAGGCAGTCATACGGCATTTTCCGGCAGGTACGCGGGCGACACGGCCGAATGGCGGCTATTTTCTGTGGCTGGAGTTACCCGGTACCGTCAACGCGCTGGATATCCACCGGCAAGCGCTATCGTTGGGCATCAGCATTGCCCCGGGACCGATGTTCTCCGCGCAACGGGCGTTTGCCAACTGCATTCGCCTCAATTACGGACATCCTTGGGACATGCGTATTGCGGCAGCCGTCGAAACGCTGGGAAAGTTGGTTTCAGCCGCGCAAGGCACTGGCAAGAGGACGCCCGAATAGGTCACGAATCAGTGCACTGCCATGTTGACGAAGAAGAGCAGTATGCGAACGAAGATTGCAACCAGAACGACTGCTACGAGTATGAGTTGGACCGGATGTACGGACTTGATGTCTGATTCCAGTCCGGACCGCTTGCGAATGCCCAGGAAACTCCACAGGACCATCCGGATAAGTTGAAGAAATTTCATTTTAGAACGCGATGATAGGAAAGCGATGATAGGAAAGCGATGATGTGGGAATGCGGCGGGCAATGATGCCTGCTGTGTCGTACAGTGCTCTCTTATGTGCACGATGTACAGAATCAGTTGCCGTGGGAAAGGGCATTGCAGATTTCGTCAGTAATTTCGTCCAGGCGTGCACCGGGGCCGAATATTCCCGCCATGCCCGCGTTGCTTTGTGCTCTCAATTGGCTAATATGAAGCAAGGAACGAATCTATCGGACCGCGACAACGATCGCGCTTGTTAGCGGTATTTTTAGCGGGATCTATATATCAAAAAGGAGAGCGATCATGGTTCATGTAGCGCTATTCGTTCGACTGGAAGCGAAACCAGGAAAAGAGGCGGAAGTGGAGAGCTTCCTTCGCGGCGGCCTGCCGGTCGTGCAAGAAGAGCCGGGGACGATCACCTGGTACGGCATCAAGCTGGGGCCCTCGACGTACGGCATCTTCGACACCTTCCCCGATGAAGCAGGGCGGCAAGCCCATCTGTCGGGGCGTGTTGCCGCGGCGCTGATGGCGCAAGCGCCCGAGCTTTTCGCGCAACCGCCGGTTATCGAGAAGGTCGACGTCCTCGCGGCGAAGCTGCCACGGTAGGCGAGCCGACTTCCTTTCCCGGTTTCTTATTCGCCAGAAACATAGCGATTACACTTTTTGCACGCAAATAACGTTGTAAGTCCGCATGCCTCATCAATCTCTGGAGTTGACCATGAGAGACAAAGCCATCGCCCTTCTGGAAAACCGCGTCGGGGATCAGATGGCCGACCTCGTCAGGAAATATGGCGGGACACCGTTCTCCGCACCCGCATTGGCAGAGGTCCCCGACATCGACCCCGCACATATCGCCGACTTGTTGCAGGAATGGGACACGAAGCCGCCGGATATTTTCATTTTCCAGACCGGCGTAGGCGTTAAGGCATTGTTTGCGGCGACCGATTCACTGAATCTCACGGACCAGTTGCTGGGTCGGATCGCAGCAGCAAAGGTCGCGGTGCGTGGCCCTAAACCAAGCGCGGTGTTGCGCTCGCGCAATGTGCGCATCGACTTCAGCGCCAAGGAGCCTTACACCACCGCCGAGGTGCTGTTTGAGCTCGATTCAGTGATGCTGCAGGGAAAGTGCGTGGTGGTGCAACGTTATGGCGAAACCAACTGGGAACTGCAGACGGCCCTCGAAGCCAGGGGCGCACAGGTGATCGAGATTGCAACCTATCGCTGGAGCCTGCCTGAAAACATCGCGCCGCTGATCAAACTGATGGATGCGCTCGATCGCAATGAAATCGACGCAGTCGCCTTCACCAGCGCATCGCAAGCAAACAACCTGTTCAGCGTTGCGCAGCAGGTGGGGAGGCAGGACACGCTGAAAAACAGCCTGAACCGGACACTGATCGCATCCATCGGCCCGGTTTGTACTGCGGCGCTCAACAAGTTAGGCATCAGGGTCAATATCGAGCCGCATCCGCCCAAGCTTGGACCGTTTATCACTGCGATCAACGGCATGTTGTCCGAATCGTAGTCGCAAGTACTCATGGGACAGTCTATTGCCAAACTGCGACTGGTCGAGATGGCGATAGGACTCGGCAATTGTGTCACAGGCAATGCCGAAGCTCGCGAACCCCTTCGACCAGCCCCGCATTCATGCAGATATGCTTCAGTTCAGTAAAGTCGGCGAATGCGTCATTTGCCTTTTCGAGCGCCTCGGCTTTCGGTGAGAATGTTTGGAGCGTGACGAACGGCCCAAAATTTCCTCCTGGCAGAAGAACGCTTTGGGGGCGCCGTGTTCGACCAGCGTAAAATTCGACACTCATGAGATAAACTTAACTCCAATCATCACCGCCGTTACCTGAACTATCGTCCCAGGAGTCTGAGTCGGAAACGCCAAAGTCAATCCCGCCCATGTCGTTGGGCGTCGTCTGATCGTCGCGCGCATACTGGGTGTCGAACGTATTGGTGCTCGCACCGCTTGCCCGATTTCCATCGGTGAAATGGTGCATCAGCGCTTCGCCCGCCACCATTCCGGCGCCCACAGCAGCACCGGTGGCAAGTCCAGCCAGAATGCCAGAACCCATCCCGCCGCCCGCTGAAGGACCCATCATTGGCGCCGGTGCCGTTGGGCTGTACGGCGACATAGGCTGGCTCGGCCGATAACCGGGCATGCTGCCCGCGCCTCCACCTCCACCCATCGTGGCGCCAGTGCGCATGTTCATGAACCGCATTGCAAACAAAATGAAAGCGATCAGGCCCGCCCCACCAAGTAATAAGCCCCATGGTATACCGGCACCAGGCGCCTCTGCAGCAATTGCTTGCGGTGCAAGGCGCGAATGGGCGACTGTGTGGGCCGCCGCCAGGCGGGCCTGGAGTTGCTCAACAGATGCAGGCTTGGCGAATGGTAGCCCTGGCGCAAGGCGCTCGGCGGTTTTGAACTCGGCTTCCGCATTGGTAAAGCGGCCTTGTTTTGCCAGTAATTCGGACTCCACAAAATGCGCCTTCGCACTTTTCGGATGGTCGCGCAGAATTTTGTCCATCATTGCTTGCGCTTCGTCGAATTTGCCCGCCTGCGCAGCCGTATAGACCTCGTGCATGGTGGCGTCTTCTGCGGCAAAGACCGGCGCGACACAGAGCATGGTCGTGGCCAAGACAATTCCCCGAATGACGGTGTTGATATACATGTTCGGTGCCTCTCTAACAAAAATATTGGTGATGTATCTTGGGGTTGTATCAGCTTAAATCAAGATGGGTGCTCTCAGAACATACTTCAATTCGACAAAGCGAGACTGACGATGGTTAAACGGCTGATGATAGAAGGACGAGTGCAGGGTGTCGGTTATCGCGCTTCCTTTGCTGGCAAGGCGGTTGCGCTGGGCCTTTCCGGCTGGGTGCGCAATCGCCGAGATGGCTCTGTGGAAGCCTGCGTTCATGGCGAAGTGGCGGCGATCGAGGCCATCATCCTTTGGGCAAGGCGAGGCCCACCCGCCGCCCGGGTACGTAATGTGACCATCGAGGATGCCGCAGAGCCGGCACCTTCGGATGGGACATTTAAGATTTGCTGACGCAGTGAATCATTCAAAATCAGGAACCGGGCCGCAAGATCAGGCAGGCTGAGTCATTAGCCCAGGTTGCGCAGATTTACTTACGCTATGAAGATGGCGTAACACTTAAGGAAGTCATTTCCGATTTGACGAAATCCTCCGTTGCCATCGAAGTGCCGCTGGCGGGCCTAGTGCGCTTTTGACGGCAATCTGATCTGGTTTTTCCTGTTACTCCTGCATCTGTTTTTTTTGCCGTGTTCCTGTGAAAATGAAGACCTCAATACGGAAACGGGACAACGGAAGCGCCGGTCCTCATCGTTTCCAACCCTGGTCGATAGGAAACCGCATGTACCAATACGACGATTACGATGCCTCGCTGGTGAGCGAACGGGTAGAAGAATTTCGGGATCAGGTCGCCCGAAGGATTTCAGGCGAGCTGAGTGAAGAGGAATTTCTGCCGCTGCGGCTGCAGAACGGCCTGTATCTGCAAAAGCATGCATATATGCTGCGGGTCGCCGTTCCGTACGGCGTGCTGTCATCCAGTCAGCTACGGATGCTCGCACACATCGCGCGCACCTATGATCGCGGCTACGGCCATTTCACGACGCGCCAGAACATCCAGTACAACTGGATCAAGCTTGAAGATACGCCGGATATCCTGGCCGAACTGGCTACGGTGCAGATGCATGCCATTCAGACGTCGGGCAACTGTGTACGGAATATCACGACAGAGCAGTTTGCCGGGGTCGCGAATGATGAAGTGATCGATCCGCGGCCATTGGCGGAGATTTTGCGCCAATGGTCGACCCTGAATCCTGAATTCGCCTTCCTGCCGCGTAAATTCAAAATCGCGCTGTCCTCGTCGCTACAAGACCGTGCCGCCGTGCGGATGCACGACGTCGGCATTTATCTCCACCGGAATGCAGCGGGCGACAAGTTGCTGCGCGTGTTTGCGGGTGGCGGACTCGGCCGAACCCCGATATTGAGCTCGCTGATCCGAGAGGAATTGCCGTGGCAGCATATGCTGTCGTACGTCGAGGCCGTGCTGAGGGTATACAACCGTTACGGCCGGCGCGACAACAAGTACAAGGCAAGGATCAAGATTCTGGTCAAGGCTTTGGGTGCCGACGTGTTTGCCAAGGAAGTCGAAGAGGAATGGGCCCACCTTAAAGATGGCCCGTCGACGTTGACCGAGGCCGAATATCGGCGCGTCGCGCACTTCTTTGAAGAATCCAGGTATGACCGAACCAGTGTCGACGATGCGTCATTCCAGGAACAGTTGAAAACGCATCCCCGCTTCGCACAATGGGTAAAACGGAATACCAGGGCACACAAAGTGGCAGGTTATATGTCCGTGACGCTGTCGACCAAGCCAGGCGCAGCCATCCCACCAGGCGACGTGACTGCCGAGCAGATGGAACGCGTCGCAGATTGGGCGGAGCGCTTCGGTTTTGGCGAAATCCGCGTTGCCCACGAACAAAATCTGATCCTCCCGGACACCCGGCAAGCGGATCTGTACGCGCTGTGGCAGCTGGCGTGCGAAGCCGGGTTGGGCACGCCTAATCTGGGATTGCTCACCGACATCATCGCCTGCCCCGGCGGCGACTATTGTTCGCTGGCAAATGCGCGGTCGCTGCCGATTGCACGCGCCATTGCCGAGCAGTTCGACAACCTCGATTTCCTCTCCGACCTGGGCGACCTATCCTTGAATATTTCTGGCTGCATTAATGCCTGTGGGCATCACCACATGGGAAATATCGGCATTCTCGGGGTGGACAAGGACGGTGACGAATGGTACCAGGTGACCATAGGCGGCGCGCAAGGCAACCGCTCCGCGCTGGGAAAAGTCATCGGCCCCTCATTTCGCGCGGAAGAAATGCCCGCTGTCATCGAGCAGATCGTCACCACCTATTGCAATTTACGGGGGCAGGATGAGCCGTTTATCGACACGGTGACGCGCGTGGGCCTGGATCCATTCAAGGTTGCCGTCTACGATCAGCCCAACGCTATCGCCTGACGAGACTGCATATGGCAAATATTATCAAGATTATCGCAGGCACTCCCCAAGTGATCGAAGACCCGTGGGTCGTTGTGCGGGAAGGGGAGACGGCAAGCAGCCGGCCGGCAATCCAGGAAATTCTGCCGTTCTCCCATTGGCAGGGCAGGGCTCCACTCGACGCCGCGGCGCAGCCGAGGGCGATCTGGATTGCGCCGGACGACGATTTTGAGTCGTGTGCCGAGCAACTGGGCGAACTGGAGCTGATTGCAGTCGACTTTCCATCGTTCCGTGACGGGCGCGGCTACAGTGTCGGTTACCTGCTGCGCTCGCGCTATGGATGGAAGGGGGAGCTGCGCGCGATCGGAGACGTCCTGCGCGATCAACTGAATTACTTGCGCCGCTGCGGATTCGATGCGTTCGCGCTACGGGCCGACAAGAACGTTCACGATGCGCTCAAAAGCTTTAGCCGATACAGTGTCCAGTATCAAGGCGCGGTCGACCAACCGCTACCGCTGTTTCGGCGCAGGCAGGCGTAACACAGCTGTAGCTTTACGAAACGCCAGAGATTTTTGCCCGTTTAGGGTCGAAAGCTCTGGCGCCATTTTTTGGATGAGACCTTATTCCAAACTGATATTCCCATCAAATTTAACGTTCAATTTTAATCCGGCGATTTCCAACGTCATTGTTGCCGGAAGCGTTTCACTGCCTGTGATTGACTTATCTGCAATGGCTTTCCCGACGGCCTTTTCAATTTCATTCTGCGAGCTGATGCCAACCATTTTCAAGAATTTCCGCATGCTGAGATTAAACGCTTCTTCGTTCATTACGGCCTCCAATTTCTTCTTGGTAAATATTTCTTTATTTAACATCATGAGATTAAACGGGGTTGCGTATTTATAAATAGTGCTCCCCAGTCTGCCTCTCCGTTACTCGCTATATTACGCATCTTTCCGACCCCGTTGTCGTTGTCAATGCCTCGGATACGGCACGTTATGCAATAGCCAAATGGAAATTTCGATGGCCGGTCACATGGCGATCGAGCTGCCCGCTTTGTTTGCGATTGGATGGCGCGCTTCCCTGACCGGCATCTGGAAATCACGCGTATTCACCCATGCTGATGACCGCAGCCTCGATTCTTTGTACGACCTCGTCTCCTGGGAAGTGATTTGATGCGCCCAATTTATAGACCGGGCCGGCCTGACGTTGATGCCACGACGGAAATACAAATTTTAACCATCCATTCAATCCATACAATGCACAGCTAAAGTTGTAACTTGTTTTCTACTCGGCGAACGTCTCTGGCGACGGTGGTCCGCCAGAAGCTGGGGCAGGGCGTATCCCGCAGCAAGGGGCCTCGCTTCACAGTGCGGCGCGGCAGCAGGAAATATAAAGTTAACTATTTCTTGTATTCATACAATGTGCATATATACTCAAAGTGCAGCAGGAGAAGATGGCCGGTCACAAAATCAGTCATTCGTTCAAATGCTGGCACCCGCGGAATACTTGCCGCATAAAATAAACAGGAGATAACAATGTCACAGCACTATCCGAAATTCAAAGCTGCTGCAGTTCAGGCTTCGCCCATCTATCTGAACCTGGACGCAACGGTTGAGAAGGCTTGCAAATTAATTGATGAGGCGGCAGCAAATGGCGCGCGTCTCATTGCATTTCCTGAGGGATTCCTGCCTGGGTATCCCTGGTTCGCATTTGTCAGTCATCCGGAAAACACCAGGAAGTTCTACCACGAGCTGTACCAGAATGCGGTGGAAATCCCCAGCCTTGCGGTGCAACGGGTAAGTGAGGCGGCAAGACGGAATAATATTTATGTCTGCATTTCTTGCAGTGAGAAAGACCGAGGATCGCTATATCTCGCGCAACTTTGGTTCAATCCCAATGGCGATTTCATGGGAAAACACAGGAAAATGCGGGTGTCTGTCGCTGAACGGCTTGTCTGGGGCGATGGAGACGGAAGCATGATGCCGGTGTTCGAAACAGAGATCGGTAATCTGGGTGGATGCATGTGTTGGGAGCATCAGGTGCCGCTGGATCTTCAGGCAATGAATTCCCAAAACGAACAAATCCACGTTGCAGCCTGGCCTGGATTCTTTGACGACGTAATTTCGAGTAGGTATTACGCAATTTCGACGGGGACGTTTGTGATCATGACGTCGTCAACGTATTCCGAAGAAATGAAAGACATGATTTGCCAAACCAAAGAGCAGCGAGAATATTTCGATTCGTTTTTTGCCAGCAAGCCTGGCCATACATGTATTTACGGGCCAGACGGAGAGCCAATCAGTGAGATGGTCCCGGCAGAAGTGGAAGGAATCGCCTATGCGGACATTGATGTAGAACGGATAATTGATTTTAAATACTATATCGATCCGGCCGGGCATTATTCCAATCAGAGCCTGAGTATGAATTTCAATCAAAATCCGGCTGGTGTTCTCAGAAAATTCGGGGAGCGCCCGGATCGGTCTATCGGCTATGACGAACTCAATCTGTCCATACGCAATGAGGATTTGACTCAGGCGAAGAGTGCGCCGGTTCAACAATTGAAGGTCCGGAAGTAAATTTCTCTGCAGCTTTCAGTAAAACGATCCCGAAAAGTCGTCGCGTTTTCGGGGTCGTCCTCTGAAATAAATGGAGGTCCGAGCCGTCGGCAGTCGGCGGTGCGGACCGACTCTGAGAAATATTAGGGTCGTGGTACCAACACCATGAAGCACTTTCTCCAACACCTGCAGTGGGACGGACCGAATGCGAATACCGAAGCCGCGCCGACTTCGTGGCACGTCGCTGAGGATGCCGAATCACAACCGGGCACGCATCTTGTCACGCCCCGCCATGGCTACCTCCACCATGGCATTTACGTGGGTGATGGGAGGGTACTGCATTACGCCGGACTTTGCCGGTCTCTGCATAGGGGCCCGGTGGAAGAAGTCAGCATCGCCCGATTTGCCGCGGGCCATGAGGTTTGGATCAAACCAGGCGCGTCCCCGAAGTACGTGGGCCAGGAAGCGGTCCGGCGAGCCCGCTCGCGCTTGGGAGAGAATCGGTATCGGCTCCTGACCAACAACTGCGAGCACTTCTGCACTTGGTGCATATATGGGGAAAGTTGCAGCGAACAGGTCCAGGAATGCCTTGCATTCCCGCGCGTGGCGCTGTTTGCAGCGATTGGTTTGTTCAAGGCATTTTTCAAAGCAGGATCGAAAGCCATGCGCTCTTGGCTGGATAACTCCGCCCCGCTTCAAGGGCTAGCGTAATTGCTCGTTTTGCGACGCCGTAGCGTACAATATACCTATATTAGGGTTGAGGACGAAAACAATGGCTAGAAACGACGAGACAGGCGCCTGGGTGCCCGTGATCAGGAAGTCGGATGGGCCAGTCTATCTGGCGATTGCCGACTCGCTTTCCACCGATATTCTCTCCGGCATCCTGCCTGAGGGGACGCGCCTGCCCGCCCAGCGGAGCCTGGCGGATGCGCTCGGCATCGACTTCACTACAGTGACCCGCGCCTATGCGGAAGCCCGCCGCCGCGGCCTCGTCGATGGGCGTGTGGGACAGGGCACTTATGTGCGCGCAAAGCCGCCGAAGTTTGCCCAGCCCACTTCCGGAGGCATTATCGACATGAGCATGAACTTGCCGCCGCGTTTCGACGACGCAGGGCTCGCGGCGCGAATGTGGAGCGGGATCGTTGGCCTCGAATCGAGTGGAGGAATTGACTTGCTTCTTCGATATCAAGAGGCAGGCGGTGCAGCAGCCGACAGATCGGCTGGCGCTCTGTGGCTCGCGGCGCGGCTTGCGTCGCTTACGCCCGATCGCGTCATGGTTTGTCCCGGAACACAAGGCGCGCTTCTTGCGGTCGTCAGCCTGCTGGCCGCGCCGGGTGATGCGATCTGCACCGAGGCGCTCACCTATCCGGGTTTTCGATCGCTCGCTGCGCATTTGAGGATTCGTCTCGTTGCTGTGGAGATCGACGAGCAGGGCGTGATTCCTGATGCATTCGACGCTATTTGTCAGACAGACAAGCCGAAAGCCCTCTATTGCACGCCGACGCTTCACAATCCGACGACCGCAACAATGTCCCTGAAACGACGGGAGGCGATCGTGGCTATCGCTCGGAAACATGGGGTGCCCATCATTGAGGACGACGCCTATGGCATGCTGCCGCGGGAGCCGCTGCCTCCGCTCGCCGCCCTGGCGCCGGAACTCGTTTACTACATCGCCGGACTGGCGAAATGCCTCTCGCCCGCGCTGCGTGTGGCCTATGTTGTTGCGCCGGACGTTCGCTCCGCGACGCGCCTGGCCGGCGCGATACGCGCGCTCACGTCCATGGCCTCTCCTTTGACGGTAGCGACCGCCACCCGCTGGATTCAGAATGGCACGGCGGACGCGGTCATTGCGGCGATTCGTAACGAAACGGCCAAACGACAGGAGATTGCACGGGCGATCCTTCCGCCCGGCGCATTCCTCGCGAACCCAGAGGGTTTTCATATGTGGCTACCGCTCGTTCCGCCCTGGACGCGCGCAGAGTTTGCCGTTCGCCTGCGCTTGGTCGGCATCGGCGTCGTCGGCAGCGATGCCTTTGCGTTGGGCGCGGCGCCCGAGGCAGTGCGTCTCGGTCTGGGCGCGCCCGCGACGCAATCTGAACTTCGCAGGAGCCTTCAAATCGTCGCGGATCTCCTGGCCGAGCAGCCGGCAATGTCGTCAATGGTCGTGTGAGCCTGTTGGCGACGGCCTGCCAGCGATCAAATCCGCTGCCAGGCAAGATTTTAGCGACATCATCCATACAATGCGTTCCGTTCCGATGGTAAGCGGCGGGCGGAGCGGCATTGCGAGGCTGTTTGCAGTGGTCAGAATTGATGTTAATTAATGCACAATAGCGTCCAGTTCACCTTGGGTATAGCGCTGCGCCATCCGTTCCAGCGATGTGACCTTGATCTTCGACGCCTGTCCAGCCGAGCCGAACGCTTCAAAGCGCACCTGGCATATTTCCCTGGCTGCTGCCGTGGCATCCTTGAAAAACTTGCGCGGATCGAATTCGGACGGATGCTGGGCCATGCTGCGGCGCATTGCGCCGCTCATTGCCAGACGGATATCGGTGTCGATATTGACCTTGCGCACACCGTGCCGGATACCTTCCAGAATTTCTTCGACCGGCACACCATAGGTTTCCTTCATGTCGCCGCCATACTGGCGGATGATGTCCAGCCACTCCTGCGGCACGGAAGAGGAGCCGTGCATCACCAGGTGGGTATTGGGAATACGCGCATGGATTTCCTTGATACGGCTAATCGCCAGAATGTCGCCGGTCGGCTTGCGGCTGAACTTGTACGCGCCATGGCTGGTGCCGATCGCAATCGCCAGTGCATCCACACCGGTTCGCTTGACGAAGTCCGCTGCTTGGGCGGGATCGGTTAGCAACTGGTCGTGCGACAGTATTCCGTCGGCGCCGGAGCCGTCTTCCTCTCCCGCCTGACCGGATTCGAGCGAACCCAGACACCCCAATTCGCCTTCGACCGACACGCCGATGTAATGTGCGAAGTCCACCACCTTACGGGTTACTTCCACGTTGTAATCGTAGGAGGAAGGGGTTTTCATATCTTCCATCAGCGAACCGTCCATCATCACGCTGGAAAACCCGGAACGGATCGAAGCCTGACATACCGCCGGGCTGCCGCCATGGTCCTGATGCATGCAGATCGGGATGTGCGGATAGGCTTCCACCGCTGCTTCCACCATCTTGCGCAAAAATGCTTCACCGGCATATTTACGCGCACCGGCCGAGGCCTGCAGGATTACCGGGCTGTCGCAAGCATCTGCTGCCTGCATGATGGCGAGAATCTGTTCCAGATTGTTGACGTTAAAAGCAGGCAGAGCATATTGACGGTCGGCAGCATGGTCTAACAATTGGCGTAGCGATACGAGGGACATGTAAATCTCCTGTAGGGGTATGTGTAGTGGAAAACGGCGTAACGCCGGTCGCGTGTAAGTTGCCGGATCAGGGGTAATGGCGTATTGCACGCTGATTGAGCGCTTCTATGGCAGGAAGTGTCTTACCTTCAAGGAACTCCAGAAACGCACCGCCAGCCGTCGAAATGTAGTCAATCCGGTCGGCGATACCGAATGCATTGATCGCGGCCACGGTGTCACCACCACCGGCAATCGAGTAAGCGGGAGACTCGGCAATAGCGCAGGCTAGCACACGGGTGCCTTCCGAAAATGCCGCGAACTCAAACACACCCACCGGGCCGTTCCATACGATGGTGCCGGCCGTGCGAAGGATGCCTGCAAGCACCGCCGCGCTGTCAGGTCCGATATCCAGAATCTGGTCATCTGCTTCAACGTCCGCCAGTAGCTTGATGGCATGCGCCGCATCGGCTGCGAAATTTTTGGCGCACACTACATCGATTGGCAACTGTACCGCCGCGCCGCGCGCCTGCATCTTGTCGAGGATTTTGCGCGCTTCAGCTATCAGGCCAGGTTCTGCCAGCGACTTTCCGATTGATGCTCCTTGCGCCAGCAGAAACGTATTGGCAATACCGCCGCCGACAATCAGTTGGTCGACCTTGTCTGCCAATGCATTCAATATCGTGAGTTTGGTGGATACCTTGGATCCCGCAACGATCACAACGAGAGGTTTTTTGGGGCTGGCCAGCGCTATTGTCAGTGCCTCCAGCTCTGCCGCCATCAGTGGTCCCGCGCAGGCAATCTTGGCATGACGGGCGATGCCTTCGGTGGTGGCTTCGGCACGGTGCGCGGTGCCGAACGCATCGTTGACATAGATGTCGCATAGCGACGCCATCGCTTTTGCCAGTGTGGTGTCGTTGCTTTTTTCACCGACATTGCCACGGCAATTTTCGAGTACGACCACCTCGCCCGGCGCTACGTCAAAGCTGCCATCAAGCCAGTTCGACACCAATCGCACAGGCTGACCTAAGTGCCGGTTTAAGCATTGCGCAACCGGCGCGAGTGAATCGCGCGGTAACAGCGCACCCTCGACCGGACGCCCCAGATGCGAAGTCGCCATGACCCGGGCGCCGGCATCAAGCGCGAAACGCACCCCCGCCAATGCCGCACGAATACGCGTATCGTCGGTAATGTTGCCGGCATCATCTTGCGGCACATTAAAGTCGGCCCGAATGAAGACCCGTTTTCCGGCCAACTGTTCGGCAGTGAAGTCAGTCAGTTTGTTGAATTGCATGACGGTCATCGCTTGGCCGTCATCAAGGCGACTGTGGTGTCGAGCATCCGGTTCGAGAAACCCCACTCGTTGTCGTACCAGCTCGACACTTTGACCAGGTTGCCGGACACTTTAGTCAAGGTCGCATCGAAATTCGACGATGCCGGATTGTGGTTGAAATCGACCGACACCAGCGGTTCGACGTTGTACGTCAGGACGCCCTTGAGTGCACCTTCCGACGCTTCTTTCAGGATCGCATTGACTTCGTCAACAGTGGTTTCACGCGCCGCGACGAACGACAGATCGACCAGCGAAACGTTGATGGTAGGCACGCGGATCGCGAAGCCGTCGAGCTTGCCGTTGAGTTCCGGCAATACCAGGCCGACTGCCGCAGCTGCACCGGTTTTGGTCGGGATCATGCTCATGGTGGCCGAACGGGCGCGACGCAAATCTTCGTGATAGACGTCCGTCAATACCTGGTCGTTGGTGTAAGAATGTATCGTGGTCATCAGGCCATTCACGACACCGATTTTGTCGTTCAGCGGCTTGACCAGCGGCGCCAAACAGTTGGTGGTACAGGATGCGTTGGAAATCACGGTGTCAGTTGCCTTGAGCACCTGATGATTCACGCCATACACGATCGTCGCATCCACATCCTTTCCGCCGGGTGCCGAGATGATGACCTTTTTCGCACCACCTTTGATGTGTGCCGACGCTTTCTCTTTGGTTGTGAAAAAGCCGGTGCACTCGAGGACAACATCCACCCCCAGTTCGCCCCAAGGCAGTTCGGCGGGATTGCGGATGGCCAGCACGCGTATGCGGTCGCCGTTGACTATCATGCAGTCGCCATCCACCGTCACGCTGCCGGGGAAGGTCCCGTGCGCGGTATCGTATTTGGTCAGGTGCGCATTGGTTTTCGGGTCGCCCAGGTCGTTGATCGCAACGATCTGGATATCATGATTTTTATTCCCTTCGTAGTGGGCACGAAGTACGTTGCGGCCGATGCGGCCGTAGCCATTGATGGCGACTTTGATGGTCATGGTGTCGTTTCTCTTTCCGGTTGTAGGGATGGCGCTGCAAGCAGAGCCGGTAATTCTTCAAACGATTCGATCAAGGCGTCGCATTGCATGCCGGCGTGCCCATCCGGCCCGGGGTAGCCGTAGCGAACGATATACACCGGCATCCGGGCGGCGTGCGCGGCGGCCACGTCGACGGCTGAATCCCCCACCATCGACGACCTTTCCGGACTTACCTCCAGCACGCGGCAGGCATATAACAACGGCTCCGCTGCGGGTTTCATCTGCGCTATCGAGTCGCCACCCACCAGGATGTCAAAATACCCATCCAGACTGGCGATTTGCAACAGCGCTTCGGCAAATTCAAACGGCTTGTTGGTGACACAGGCGAGCCGAAAACCGGCCTCTTTCAATGCCATCAGCCCATCCCGCACGCCCGGAAATACCTGGCCGAAGCGCCCATTCGTCTCCCGATAATGTTGATAGAACAGGTCTTGTGCATGCTGCTGGTTAAATGTGTCGGAAATGCCGCTGACATCGAGTACGCAACGCAGCAGATTGGGCACGCCTTTACCGATGAAACCGCTCACCGTCCTGAATGGCAAAGGCGGTGCCTCCAGCTCGTCCAACATTCGGTTGACCGCTGCAACAATGTCGGGCGCAGTATCCACCAGCGTGCCATCGAGGTCGATCAGGACCGCACGTTGTGAAGTATCAATGTGTCCCATTACCGCCCCTTTATTACGGTAAGCGCAGATTCGGCTACATGCGAAGGCGTCAGCTTGAAGTGCGCATACAGTTGTTCCGCGGGAGCGGATTCGCCAAACGTATCGATACCGATGGCAATCCCGTTTTCTCCCACGACTGCGCGCCAGAACCAGGTCACCCCGGCTTCGATGCTGACGCGTGGAACACCGTCCGGCAAAACGCGTTTGCGGTAGTTGGCATCCTGCGCATAAAAAATCTCAACGCATGGCATCGACACCACGCGCACGGCTACACCTTGTTGGGCTAATTGCTCGGCTGCCGCGGCAGCGATTTCGACTTCGGAACCTGTCGCAATCAGCACCACCTGCGGCTGCGGGCAATCGATCAATACATAGCCGCCACGAGCGATATCGCCGGTTTGCTCGGGATTACGTGAAAAAGGCGTCAACGCCTGGCGCGAAAGCACCAGGCAAGTCGGTCCATCCGCACGCGTGATCGCCGCTTGCCAGGCGATCGCGGTTTCGACTCCATCGCACGGGCGCCAGAGGCGGTTATTCGGAATCAGGCGCAGGCTGGCCGCGTGTTCAACCGGTTGATGTGTCGGTCCGTCTTCACCCAGGCCGATAGAGTCATGCGTGAGGACATGAATCACGCGCTGCCTCATCAGCGCCGCCATGCGGATCGCATTGCGCGAATAATCCGAGAACGTCATGAAGGTGCCGCCGTAGGGAATAAAGCCGCCATACAGTGCCATGCCATTCATGATCGCGGCCATGCCGAACTCGCGCACGCCATAGCTCAGGTAATTGCCGCTGCCATGATGATTGACCCACACCGATGCCTTGACATTGGTCAGGTTGGAGCCGGATAAATCCGCCGATCCGCCAAAGAACTCGGGCAGCATGGCCGTGATATGTTCCAGCACGATTTGCGAGGCTTTGCGGGTGGCCACTTTCTTGTGCAGCTCTCCCTGCGTATGGACGAGCTGAGAAAACGTATCGGTCAATGCGGCAGGCAGCGTGCCTGCCATGCGCCGTACCAGTTCAGCGGCGAGCTCGGGATTTGCCGCTTGATAAGCCGCAAATCGGGCTTCCCATTCTGCCTGCCGCGCTTGACCGATGTCACGCGCATCCCACACTGCCGCCATTTCAGGCGGCACCTCGAACGGTGCAGCGGTCCAGCCTTTTTGCGCACGCATGGCGGCAACTTCCACAGCACCCAATGGCGCGCCGTGGACGCCATGGCCGCCTGCCTTGGTCGGGGCGCCCTGGCCTATGACCGTTTTGCAGCAGATCAGGCTTGGTTGACTGTTCTGCGATTTGGCTTGACGAATCGCCAGGTCGAGCGCGTCGACATCATGACCGTCAACGGATGCAATGACATTCCAGCCATAAGCGGCGAAGCGCTTGGGTGTATCGTCGGCAAACCAGCCTTTGACGTTGCCATCGATGGAAATGCCGTTATCGTCATAGAAGCAGATCAATTTACCCAGACCCAGCGTGCCGGCCAGTGAACTGACTTCGTGGCTGATACCTTCCATCAGGCAGCCATCTCCGACGAATACGTAAGTGTGGTGGTCGATGATATTGTGCCCGGGGCGATTGAAGCTGGCGGCCAGCATTTTTTCTGCCAGCGCCATGCCGACCGCATTCGACAGACCCTGACCCAGCGGGCCGGTCGTCGTTTCTACACCAGGCGTGACATCAACCTCCGGATGCCCCGGTGTTTTGGAATGCATCTGACGGAACTGCTGCAGTTCCTCAATCGGCAAATCGTAGCCGGTCAGGTGCAACAGTGCGTAGAGCAGCATCGAGCCGTGTCCGTTGGACAAGACGAAGCGGTCGCGGTTAAGCCATTTTGGGTCAGCCGGGTTGTGACGCAGATGGCCGCGCCAAAGGACGTCTGCAATTTCAGCCATCCCCATGGGCGCGCCGGGATGACCGGACTTGGCTTTTTCCACTGCATCAGCGGCCAAAAAGCGCAATGCGTCGGCCGGCGTGGCGGCTATTGCCGTCAATTTTTCTGGAGCATTCATGATTCGCCTTTGTCAAAGAACGCTGCGGGCACGTTTTTTACGTTCCATCATGCGCAGGATGAAGGGTGTGAAGATCAGCTGCATCGCCAATTCCATCTTCCCGCCGGGAACGACGATGGTGTTGGCGCGCGACATGAAGGAGTCATGCACCATATTGAGCAGATACTGAAAATCAATGCCTTTCGGATTGGCGAACCGAATCACCACAAAACTCTCGTCCGGCGCCGGTATCTCACGGGCAATGAACGGGTTGGAGGTATCCACGCAGGGCACGCGCTGAAAATTCACATGGGTGTGCGAGAACTGCGGACAGATGTAATTCACATAATCCGGCATGCGGCGCAGGATGGTATCGGTGACCGCCTCGGTCGAATAGCCGCGTTTGGACTTGTCGCGCCACAGCTTTTGAATCCACTCCAGATTGATGACCGGCACCACCCCGATCAGCAGATCCGGATGCTGGGCGATATTGACCGTATCGTTGACCACGCCGCCGTGCAATCCTTCATAAAACAGCAGATCGGTGTCCGCCGGCAAATTCTCCCAGGGGGTAAAGGTCCCTGGTTCTTGTTTGTACGGTGCGGCTTCTTCAGGGTCATGGAGATATTTGCGACGCTTGGCGATGCCAGTCTCTCCATAAGTGCGGAACAAGGTTTCAAGCTCAGCAAACAGATTGGTATCCGGACCGAAATGACTGAAATTCATATCGCCGGTCTCTTCAGCCGCGGCAAGCCTGACCTTCATTTCCTTGCGGTCGTAGCGATGAAAACTGTCTCCTTCAACGATGACCGACTGGATTTTTTCGCGCCGAAAAATGTTTTCAAAGGTACGGGTAACGGAGGTGGTACCCGCGCCGGACGAGCCGGTAATGGCAATGATGGGATAGCGCTCAGACATGATGTGCTCTCGAAAAAATTAAACAGGTACCCGAAACAGGCTGCGCTCATTGAATAAGGGATTCGGCAAGTCATCCTTCTGCGGTGTGTTGTGATAATTCTCGATACGCTCGACTTCATTGCGCGAACCGAAGATCAGGCCGATGCGTTGATGCAGCGAGGTCGGTTGCACGGCAGTGATCGATTGACGACCGGTACTGGCTCTGCCGCCAGCCTGTTCCATGAGGAAGCCGATCGGATTGGCTTCGTACAGCAGCCGCAGGCGACCTGACTTGTTGGGATCCTTGGAGTCGCGTGGGTACATGAATACACCGCCGCGCATCAGGATGCGGTGCGCTTCGGCCACCATGGAAGCGATCCAGCGCATATTGAAGTCCTTGTCTCGCGCCCCGGTTTTACCGGCCATGCATTCATCGACATAGCGCTTGATCGGTTCTTCCCAGAAGCGGCTGTTGGATGCATTGATGGCAAATTCATGCGTATCGGGCGGGATTTGCAAACCGGGATGGGTCAGCATGAATTCGCCTAGATTAGGGTCGAGGGTGAAGCCGTTGACGCCGGTTCCCACGGTCAGCACCAACATGGTTGATGGTCCGTAAATGGCATAGCCGGCGGCAAGTTGTTGCGAACCCGGTTGCAGGAAATCCTTTTCGCTGACGTTTTGGATACCATCTGCCGCGCGCAGTACCGAGAAAATACTACCCACCGACACATTCACGTCGATGTTGGACGAGCCGTCGAGAGGGTCGAACACCAGCAGGTATTTCCCCTTGGGAAACTTGGGTGGAATCTGATACGGATCCTCCATTTCTTCGGATGCCATTCCTGCCAGTTGGCCACCCCATTCCGTGACATGCAGGAAAGCATCGTTACTCATGACATCGAGTTTTTTTTGCGTCTCCCCCTGGACATTGACGGAGCCGCCTGCGCCGCCCGCATCGCCGAGTACACCACCTAATGCACCAAAGGCCACAGTACGCGCAATGCTCTTGCATGCCAGCGCAACATTCAAAATCAAGCTATTGAAATCGCCGCTGGCTTCTGGATAACGGCGCCGTTCTTCAATCAAGAACTGGGTCAGGGTAGTGCGATGCTGGGTCAAAGGCATGATGATCTCCGATCTGTTTTTATAATGTGAAGGCTTGCGCGCGTAGTTGCTGCATGATGGTGCGGTAACCTTTATCTGCGTCCGCTGCGCTAAAAACCGCACTGCCGGCAACAAAGGTATCGGCTCCAGCGCGTTGAATAACACCGATGTTGTCTGCCTTGACCCCGCCATCCACCTCAAGCCAGATGTCTTGACCGCCGGCGGCTTGATGGGCATCAATACGAGCGCGAACTGCCTTTAGTTTTGCGAGGGTGCCGGTGATAAATCTTTGGCCGCCAAAACCTGGATTGACGCTCATTAGCAGCACCATGTCGAGTTTGTCCATCACATGATCCAGCAGATCCAGCGGCGTAGCGGGATTGAACACCAGGCCGGCCTTGCAACCATGCTCGCGGATCAGGTTGAGCGTGCGGTCGACGTGGCGGCTTGCTTCGGGGTGAAAGGTGATGAAATTGGCGCCCGCCTTCGCGAACAGTGGAATCAGCGCGTCCACCGGTTCGACCATCAGATGCACGTCGATCGGGATCGTTACATGCGGGCGGATCGCTTCGCACACCAGCGGGCCGATGGTGAGGTTGGGGACATAGTGATTGTCCATCACGTCGAAATGGACCAGGTCGGCTCCGGCGGCTTCGATGGCCCGCACTTCCTCGCCCAGCCGGGAAAAGTCGGCCGAAAGAATCGATGGCGCGATGCGAATGTCTGAAATTTTCATGTTATGCCGCCTCGTACAGAGTGCCGCGATGCCAGCGACGCAGCGCCGCCAGATCGACCCAGCGCTGGTCGGCGCCTGGGATGCCGCGGAGCATCGGTTGGTCCGGATCGCCCAGATGCGGCAGCACTAGAAGCGCCTCGTTGAACTGCTGCCCGCCGGTATAGGCGCCTGGCGTGACTAATGTCGGTATTCCCGCCGCACGGGCAGCGCGCAGACCATTCTCCGAATCTTCGAAAGCGAGGCAATCTGTGGCCGGCAGTGCGAGTGCTTCGAGTGCGGCCAGATACACATCCGGTGCAGGTTTTTTGTTCTTGACTGTGGACGCATCGCATACGGCGACAAACAGCTTGCGCCAATCGCGGCCTAGCCAAGTGCGCAACAACGCATCGATATTGGCGGGCGTGGTGGTGGTCGCGATTGCCATCGGCATCCGGGCTGCATGGGCTTCCCGGATGATGCGCAGCACGCCCGGGCGCAAGGAGAGCTTGCCGCCACTGACCATGGCTTCATAGTGCCGCGTCTTGATGGCATGCACCGCGGCTATCGTTTCCTTGACCTTGCTCCCGCTTGCCTCGCCCGGATCGACGATGTTCCAGTAATACAGGAGCCGTTCCTTGCCGCCCGCCACGTCGAGCAGGCCGGCGTAGACAGACTCGCTCCAGTACCAATCGAGTCCGACGTCGATAAATGCCGCGTTAAACGCGTCGCGATGCGTGGTTTCGGTGTCGGCCAGCGTGCCGTCCACATCAAAGATCAGTGCCTTTAACATGCTGCTTTCTCCATCGCATCGGTCTGCGGGTTTGGCTTTGTAAATACGCGACTGGACAACAAGTCAGGTGCGGTGATGGTCGTCAGTGATAAATCATCAGCGACCGAGGCTGGGTCTTGCATCAGTCGTGATGCATGCCGTAGCCGCGCCCGGTCCAGTGCATTGCGCACGCTGCGGGCGTTGGCAAAGTGCGGTTGCGCCATACGACGTTCCAGATAGTCGGTAAATACACGCGTCGCATCGTCGTCAAACCGGTATTGCATTGTTTCCAGCATCAGGTCGGCGATCTGCGCCAATTCGCCGACACCGTAGTCCGGAAAGTCAATATGATGCGCAATACGTGACGACATGCCGGGATTGGATTCAAAAAACTTATCCATCCGGTCTTTGTAACCAGCCAGAATGACCACAAGATCGTCCCGGTTGTTTTCCATTACCTGCAGCAGGATTTCGATGGCTTCCTGGCCGTAGTCGCGCTCGTTTTCCGGGCGATACAGGTAATACGCTTCGTCGATGAACAACACGCCGCCCATTGCTTTCTTGAGCACTTCTTTGGTCTTGGGCGCTGTATGGCCGATATATTGGCCCACCAGATCGTCGCGTGTTACCGCGACCAAATGCCCTTTACGGACATAACCCAGGCGATGCAATATGGCTGCCATACGCAATGCAACGGTCGTTTTTCCCGTCCCAGGATTACCGGAAAAACACATATGCAGGCTCGGTGCTCCCGCCGAAAAGCCGCGTTCCGCACGTAGTTTATCTATTAATAGCAATGCGGCGATGTCACGGATGCGTTGTTTGACCGGCGCCAGGCCGATCAGCTCGCGTTCAAGCTGTGCCAGCAACTCCGTGATGCCCGAGCTGGCAAGCGCCAGCGCAAACGGATTTGCGGAAGCGGCTGGTGCGATGTTCGGTGTTTGCATAATGAACTCGATATGAAGAAGGCAGTAAAAGACGATTAGTAGCGCGCACCCTCCGGCTTGGCCTGCACCGCATAGCTCTCGATGCTGTAACGAATCGTGCGGCCGGCCTCTTCATGACGGACCAAGCGAAAGCCCGGCTCGACTTCAGGGCGGTTGACAATGAACGCCATCACCAGAGATTCCACGCCTTGGCTGGAATCGAACGCCGTCATGCGAATGTAATAGTTGGCAAATGTTTTACGGCAGTTAGCCAGTTCCAGCATGATCCCGGCCGGGTCGCGCAGATCGAACATTGGCGGTCCGTACATTTCCCAGTAGGTATTGCGTGGATGTGGGTCGTCGGTATATTCGATTGCCAGTGCCCAGCCTTTACCGAGGCAATAATCTATCTGTTTGGTGATTTGCAGATCGGTCAGATCGGGTAAAAATGAAAATGTGCCTTGTGTGATGCGCATGGTAATCCTCTTTAATTCTTCGATGAACGTGGTGGTTCCCGTTAGGAAACGGAAGCCGTCGGGGTGAAATCAGACGTATCGGTCGAGGCGTAGTTGAATGAAATTTCACCCCAGGTATCGAGCGCCGCTTTCAATGGGGAGCACCATTTGGCAGCATCTCGCAGAATGACGGGCCCTTCATTCTTGATGTCACGGCCTTCGTTACGTGCCAGCACCATGGTTTCCAACGCTACCCGGTTGGCGACTGCACCCGCCTGGATGCCTTGCGGATGACCAATCGTGCCGCCGCCGAACTGCAGCACCACGTCGTCGCCAAACAGATCCAGCAACTGATGCATTTGCCCCGCATGAATCCCGCCGGAGGCGACTGGCATGACCTTGCGCAATGCGCCCCAGTCCTGATCGAAGAAGATGCCGCGTTGCAGGTCGACCTTGGTTTGCGTATCGCGGCAAATGTTGTAATAGCCCTGCACCGTCATTGGGTCGCCTTCGAGCTTGCCGACTGCAGTGCCTGTGTGCAGATGATCGACACCGCACATACGTAACCATTTGGCGATCACGCGGAACGATATGCCGTGATTTTTTTGCCGTGTGTAGGTACCGTGTCCGGCGCGGTGCATATGCAGCACCATGTCATTCTGCCGGCACCAGTTGGACATGGACTGGATCGCCGTCCAGCCGACCACAAGGTCAATCATGACGACAACCGACCCCAGGTCTTTGGCGAACTCGGCCCGACGATACATTTCTTCCATGGTGCCGGCGGTAATGTTCAAGTAATGGCCTTTCACTTCACCCGTCGCAGCCGAGGCCCGATTAACTGCCTCCATCACGAACAGGAAACGGTCACGCCAGTGCATGAAAGCCTGCGAGTTGATGTTCTCGTCATCCTTCATGAAATCCAGGCCGCCCTTCAAGCCCTCATACACCACGCGACCGTAGTTACGGCCTGACAAACCCAGTTTCGGCTTGGTGGTTGCGCCGAGCAGCGGGCGTCCGAATTTATCCAGGCGTTCACGTTCGACGATGATCCCGGTCGGCGGGCCAGGGAAGGTCTTGACATACGCAACCGGGAACTTCATGTCTTCCAGGCGTGCTGCTTTCAATGGTTTAAAGCTAAACACGTTACCAATGATGGAAGCGGTCACGTTGGCAATCGAGCCTTCTTCAAACAGCGACATGTCGTAAGCAACCCAACAGAAATATTGTTCCGGATTATTCGGTACCGGATCAATCCGATACGCTTTAGCGCGATACATGTCGCATGCAGTCAGGCGGTCAGTCCATACGACGGTCCAGGTGGCCGTCGATGATTCACCGGCAACCGCTGCTGCGGCTTCGATCGGATCGACGCCATCCTGCGGCGTGATCCGGTAGACGGCCAACACATCGGTTTCCTTCGGCACATAGTCGGCATCCCAATAACCCATCTGCGCGTACTTAAGCACTCCAGCGGTGTAGCGTTTCTTATAGTCGGTAATTAATGTTGTTTCGTTGCTTCCCATCGTGCTCTCCTCAGTTGGGCCGATGCCCGTTTGACTATCTATGGACTTGACTATATAAAACGACTAGCATCAGGTCTAATAAATAAAAATACAAATCACATCAGTAAATACTTATGGATAAATTGTCATGCGCCGCTATACCCTCCGCCAACTCGATACCTTTCTCGAAGTCGCACGCGACCTGTCGATTTCGCGCGCTGCTGAAAAGCTGCACGTCACCCAGCCGGCGGTATCGATGCAGATGCGACAACTCGAAGAAGCGATCGGCATGCCGTTATACGAGCAGACGGGCCGTAAGATTCGGCTCACTGATGCCGGGCAGGATTTCCAGCAGTACGCGATTGCAGCGATTGCCCAACTGAAGCAACTGGAAGATGCGATGGCGGAACGGCGCGGTATCAAGAGGGGACGTGTTGAACTGGCAATTGTCAGTACGGCGAAGTATTTCGTCCCGATGCTGCTGGTGCTATTTCGCAGGAAGTTCCCGGACGTTGAAGTGGTATTACAAATCCACAACCGGGAGAGCATCATGAAGCTCCTGATGCGTAATGAGATTGACCTGGTGATCATGGGAAGCCCTCCCGACACGATCGAATGCACTGCTACCGCATTTGCAACCAATCCGCTGGGGATAATCAGTGCGCCGGAGCATGCGTTGTCGCGCAGACGCAATGCGCCATTGTCGATACTGAACGATCAGGAGTTTGTGGTGCGGGAAGTGGGGTCCGGTACCCGCCAATCAATGGAGCGGCTGTTTGCCGAACACGGCATCAGTCTGCATATCGTGATGGAGATGCCGAGCAATGAAACGATCAAACAGGCCGTCATGGCTGGCATGGGACTGAGTTTCCTGTCACTGCGCACTGTCCGGCACGAACTGGCGTCTGGCCATCTGGTGCTGTTGGATATTCAGGGTTTGCCGATTGTGCGCCACTGGTATGTTACGCATTTACCCTCCAAACGGCTGTCGCCGGCGGCCAGCGTGTTGAAGTCCTTTCTGATTGAAGAGGCAGGACCACTGGTCAATCTGTGGGCATAAATTGTGTAGATAAATTTATCGAGCGGCCGTTCGCATTGCCAGTCACCCCAGAAGAATGGTCGCGGCGAGATGGCTCCAACGCGTTCCGCGCCGAGCCTAGCCCATTCTTGGGTCATAGAGCCATTTCCTGAGCTTGGTTGCCGTGATGTCTTTTGCATCTGCATGCAACGGATTAATCAAGACGTTTTGTTCCTCTGGAACAATGACAGACGGCACCAGTAGCAAGGCAGAAGCGCCGTCGGCAGTCCATGCGTCGCCAGCGTCAAGACTTACCTTGCCTGTTGGAAGGGCATCCCATCCGACTGGCAAGGTTGTCGCAGTTACCCGTACGGCCGCTTTCCATGCGGCGTCAGGGATCTCGATTCGCACCAGGTAACGATTTAAAGGCAGCCCGGCTGACTTCACATGAACAAATGTTTCCAGACAAGCCAGGGCAATGTTTTCTGCACAGTAAAGTAAACCAGTTCCGGGGCGATTCCAGCGCCCGCCGGTGACCTTCGCACCGGCGCCAGTCAGGTCGTCAGCAGTATAGTCAGGCGTGTCGGCAGCAATGCGCCACACCACCCGGCTCAAGCGTAGGCTCCGCTTTGCATCATGGACAGAAGATTGGAAACCAGTTTTTGACCTTCCATGGTGTCCATGTAACTCGCCGGGCATTCACCGCCTAAGGCGGGAATTGGTTCTTCCAGCCAGTGCGCAACCCATTTTGCGGCATCAAATCCTTCCAGGTTGCCGGATTGCTCCACCATTGCCTGTACCTGGCCAATTAAATTGGACATGCCGAGCACACGTTCGCTGTCTTGCGCGGAAAGCTCCTCATCTCTGCTCGCTTTGCGATTGATGGTGGCCGTTGACAGCCGCAGGAATTTGAAAATCCTGTCCTGAGGAGTATCCATCATGCGCACCATGTCTTTCACCTCAACGGCACGCACACCTTGCCGGATCAATCTCACCCGAAGAGCCGGGGTAGAGCCGTACACGTTACGAAAGTCAGTCAGCGACATCAAACTGGGCTCAGCGGGTTGCTTTGGTCCAAACGCTGTTGCCAGAAGTGCTTTTTTGGCTTGAGGGCGTTTCTCGGTTGAAACTGTCATGATGTGCTCCTTTGAGTAGTAATATTAGATCAAATGAGCTGGAAAGCCAAGATATCGATTCCGCTGGATTGATTCTGCAAATTACTGAATTAGGGCGAACCAATTTCATCAGGCTGTAAAACTTCATGCTGAGAGTACCCACTTTCGGAACCGGCCGGTGCGTATGGTGATTGCGTCAACCAACGCTGTTACCTTGCGGTGGGCATCAGCAATTTGCGCTTCAGCAGCATTGGTGAATTCAGCTTGGATGCTGATTGACACATGGAGCTCGGCAAGGGCTAGCTAAATTTAATTATCGATGGAGTGTTGACTCCACAGAATTTTCATCTATACTCGCTTTTAATCAGTATGCTGAGTATATCGGTCAAGTGTCACTTGTCGGCAAAGGCATCACTGCATTGACAACAAGGAGTGGAAACCCGTATTTGATTTTTTAATACGGACGCATGCATGCAAATACTCAGTGCACTGAGTAAAATTCTCGAGCAGTTCGAAGCAGGTGCTCTATGAGAGTTACGGTTAATTGAAAATGAGGAATAACAAATGAAACGTCTCCGAAAAATTGCTCTTGAAGAGCATTTTATGGCTCCAGGATTTCAAGAGTATTCGAAGGGTTTTCTTAAAAATATAGATGAGGCCGGACGTACTCTCTTGACGAAAAAGCTGACTGATTTTGATGAAATCCGACTGGGAGAAATGGATAGGGCAGGCATTGACCTTGTCATTCTTTCTCAATCAGGGCCGGGTGTTCAGGCCGAACCGCTTACCTCGGTAGCAATTTCGCGAGCGCAACAAAATAACGATTTTCTAGCCGAGCAGATTGCCCGCCATCCGACGCGATACGCTGGTTTTGCCACCTTGCCCATGCAGGACCCGAATGCGGCCGCAATTGAACTCGAGCGGGCGGTCAAGAAACTGCATTTCAAAGGTTCGCTGGTTAACGGACATACCAACGGCAAGTATTACGACGATCGTTCTTACGATCCGTTCTGGGAAAAGATGCAGGAACTGGATGTGCCTATGTACCTACATCCGATCGATGCGCACATCCAGCCGTATTCGTTGAGCGGTCATCCGGAATTGACCGGCGCTACTTGGGGGTGGGGCGTCGAAACTGCCACGCATGCCTTGAGAATATTGTTTGGTGGCGTGTTTGATCGCTTTCCGCGGCTTAAGCTGATTGTTGGTCACATGGGGGAGGGACTGCCGTTCCAGCGCTGGCGCTTTGATAGCCGCTTCCCTGTCTATCCGCATGGCATTGCGCTGGCGCGTGCGCCTTCAGAATATTTCGGTTCCAACATTTTGATTACGACCTCCGGGGTCTGTTCGCCGCATGCGTTGTGCGGCGCAATTGGCGAAATGGGCGTGGAGGCTGTGTTGTTCTCCGTCGATTACCCCTACGAATCTAGCGAAGTTGCGGCCAATTTCATCGAACAAGCGCCGTTGGATGAAACAACGCGACAGATGGTTGCCTACAAAAATGCAGAGCGCATCTTTAAGCTCTAAACCAAATTTAACGGAGAACAAGAATGCAAAAACCATATCGAATCGGCCAGATCGTTCCGAGTTCAAACACCACCATGGAAACCGAGATCCCAGCGATGCTGGCCGCCAGGCAGTTGGTGCGGCCGGAACGTTTCACGTTCCATTCCAGCCGCATGCGCATGAAGAAGGTGGTCAAGGAAGAATTGGTGGCCATGGATGCCGAATCTGACCGTTGCGCGCTGGAGCTGAGCGACGCGCGTGTAGATGTGTTGGGTTATGCATGCCTGGTAGCCATCATGGCGATGGGCCATGGCTATCATCGTGAGTCGGAGCGCAGGTTGACGGCGCACACGACGGCAAACGGTGCCGACGCGCCGGTGCTCACCAGCGCCGGTGCCTTGATCGACGCTTTGAAGGTGATTGGGGCCAAGCGTATCGCTGTGGTGACGCCTTATATGAAGCCGCTGACTGAACTTGTTGTCGATTACATCCGTCACGAAGGATTTGAAGTGGTCGATTATCGCGCGCTGGAAATTGCAGATAACCTCGATGTCGGTCGACATGATCCTGCGCTGTTGCCGGGCATTGTTGCGGAAATGAACATCAAGGATGTCGACGCCATCGTATTGTCGGCCTGCGTACAGATGCCCTCGCTGCCGGCAGTAGCCAAGGTGGAAGCGATGACGGGCAAACCAGTCATTACCGCAGCTATCGCCACCACCTACGCGATGCTCAAACAATTGAAGCTTGAGGCAATCGTACCGGGCGCGGGTGCGTTGCTCTCCGGCGCTTATTGACAGGCGGCACGCGATGACGACATTACTATACGGCGCCCATGTACGCGCCAACGGCATCCGCCAGCATTACCTGCGTTTCGGCGGGGCTTCCGGCAAGAATGCCGAACGCGACGCGGTCGTGATCATTCCCGGTATCACCAGTCCTGCCATCACGTGGGCATTTGTCGGCGAACGCCTGGGGCAACACTTCGATACTTACATTCTTGATGTGCGCGGCAGGGGATTGTCGGAGTCTTCAGACACGCTTGACTATAGCCTCGCTGCGCAGGCGGTAGATGCGATCGCCTTTACCAAGGCGCTCGGCATCAAGCGCTACAGTTTGATCGGTCATTCGATGGGTGCTCGAATCGGGCTAAGAATGGCGCGTCAGGCACCCGCAGAGCTGGTACGCCTGGTGATGATCGATCCGCCGGTTTCCGGGCCCGGCCGGCGTGCTTATCCCTCGCAGTTGCCTTGGTATCTCGATTCCATGAAGCTCGCGCGCGAAGGGGCGGACGCGGACGTCATGCGTACCTTCTGTCCGACCTGGACCACGGAGCAGCTGCAGTTGCGTGCGGAATGGCTGCATACCTGTGACGAGCGCGCCATCATCGCCAGTTTCGAGAGTTTTCACACCGATGATGTGCATGCCGATATGCCGCAGGTCCAGGTGCCATCTTTGTTGATGGTAGCAGGACGAGGGGATGTTATTCGCGCCGAGGACATATCAGAAATCAGGCAGTTGATGCCTCAGCTTGACGTTGCGCATGTACCCGGCGCCGGTCATATGATTCCATGGGACGACGAGGCGGGCTTCTATTCTGCGTTCGGGGAGTTTCTCGGTACACCGCTGCACGCCTGATCAACGGTAGCTTGGCTATAGTGAAAGGAAATGTGATGTCAGTAAGCGACTACGATTTGATCAAGGCATGGCAGCAGGTCTTGAAGCTGTCCAAGCTAGACGCGGGGCAAATGGTGACGGTGCTGACCAGCAGCGCTACGCATCCGCAAACCTTGTCTGCCGCCTTGATCGCCTGCCAGTCTATGGGGGCGGTGGTAAATCGACTGGATTTGCCGCCGGTGAACGGAGAAAAAGCACTTAGCCGAGACTCTCTTGCCTACCTTGGAACAACGCCGTTGACAGGCAATCGCCCGGCCATTGCAGCGCTGAAGGAAAGTGATCTGGTACTGGATCTGATGACGCTGCTGTTTTCTCCAGAGCAGCACGAGATTCTGAAAGCGGGTACCAAAATTCTGTTGGCGGTAGAACCGCCGGAAGTGTTGTTGCGGATGGTGCCTACCGAAGCCGACCGGATACGCGTGGTCGCGGCGAATCGACGCTTGAGCGCGGCAAGGGAAATGCACGTGGTGTCGGCAGCGGGTACCGATTTGCGCTGCCCGCTGGGCGAATTTCCGGCAGTTAGCGAGTATGGTTTCGTCGATGAACCGGGACGTTGGGACCACTGGCCCAGTGGCTTTGTCCTGACCTGGCCCGACGAGGGTGGGGCCAACGGCCAAATTGTCATCGATCAGGGCGATATTCTTTTGCCGCAAAAATGTTACGTGACGGCGCCTATTGTATTGACTGTCAAAAACGGCTATGCAATCGAGATTGAAGGTGGCGTTGACGCCGAGCTCCTGAATGAATACATGGAGTCGTTTGACGATCCGGAAGGCTATGCGATATCGCACATTGGCTGGGGTCTGCAACCGCGTGCGCGCCGCGCGACGCTGGGTTTGTATGACCGCGAAGCCACGATAGGCATGGATGCCAGGGCTTACGAAGGAAATTTTCTGTTTTCGCTGGGACCAAACAATGAAGTCGGCGGCAAGCGAACTACCGCCTGTCACATCGACATTCCCCTGCGTCACTGCACTGTGCGCCTTGACGGCCAGGACGTTGTTCATCAAGGCAAAGTATTGGAGGCAGCATCATGAAGCAACACGCCGAAGTGCAAACATATCAGCGCCAAGGTTTTGGCACCGCGTTGCCCCTGCATGGACCAGTAGGATTGCTCATCGTCGATTTCGTCAACGGCTTCGCCAATCCGAATGTATTTGGCGGCGGCAATATCACGGAGGCGATCAGTAATACGGTGCCCTTGCTGCAGGCTGCACGCGAGCGCAAATGGGCCATTGTGCACAGCCGCATCGTGTTTGCCGACAATGACGCCGATCACAATATTTTCACCATCAAGGTGCCGGGTATGCTAACGCTCAAAGAGCATGATCCGAACAGCGCAATTGTCGCGGAGTTGACGCCGGTAGATGGCGAATTGGTGGTTAGAAAAACAGTGCCGTCGGCATTCTTTGCTACCTCACTTGCTGCGTGGCTCACGCAACGTGGCGTGCAGACACTGGTGGTGGCGGGCTGCGTCACCAGCGGCTGCGTCAGAGCGAGCGTGGTGGATGCTATGTCCTGGGGATTTCGTCCGGTAGTCGCCGCGGATTGCGTCGGTGACCGTGCGATTGCACCGCATGATGCCAGCTTGTTCGACATGGAACAAAAATACGCCGCGGTCATGAACCGAGATCAGTTGCTGGATGAACTAAGGTGAAGTAATGATTTTTTTTGAAGCACTACTGTATAGAAGTGAAACTGCAATATTTGGAATGGTTGTTCAAGGACAAACGCTTAAATTTTAGATTTATTTAATCAGTGTGCTGATAAATATAAACAAATGGCAGGAGACAGCAATGACATGGACTAAATTGGCAACAAAGGATGAACTGGCCGAGGGAGAGGTATTAGGGGTCAATGCAGCAGAAAAACAGGTCGCCCTGTATTTTTTTGACGGTCAATATTTCGCCACCAGCAACGTCTGCACGCATCAATTCGCCTTACTTTCCGAGGGCTACTTTGAGGACGGATGCATAGAGTGTCCTTTGCATCAGGGGCGATTTGACGTTCGTACCGGCCAGGCCATGTGCGCACCTCTGACGGAAAACATTGCCAGTTTCCCTGTCAAGGTGGATGGCAATTCGATTTACGCAGATATTTAAGTTGCCGATATTTACCATGGAACAACCAACAATACTTATCGTCGGCGCGGGCCAGGCCGGTGGATGTGCTGCAGCGACATTGCGTAAAGAAGGCTATCAGGGACGCATCGTTTTGCTGGGGGCGGAATCATATGCGCCGTACGAGCGGCCGCCCTTGTCCAAGGGAGTACTTGATGGCAGCCAGGCGGAATCCAGTATTTTTCTGCAGAAGCCGGAATTTTACGCAGAGTGCAAGATCGAGTGGATCCCTGATGTGCATGTCACCAGCATTCAGGCCAAGAATCGCACCGCACATACATCCGATGGCAACGTCATCTCGTTTGACAAGTGCCTGGTTGCAACCGGCGGTCGTCCGCGGCGATTTCCAGGGTTGCACGAAGAGATGCCCAACGTGCATTACCTGCGCGGCCTGGCAGATGTGATCGGGATCAAGAAAAAAATCAAGCCGGGTGCGCGCGTAGTCGTGATCGGCGGCGGCTTTCTCGGGCTGGAATTTGCCAGCACCGTGCGCGCACAGGGGGTGCAAGTGACGGTAGTCGAAGCCGGCGTGCAGATTATGGGGCGCGCTGCTCCGCATATGTTCGCCGAATGGCTACACGAGCGCTATCTCAGGGCTGGCGTAGAAATTATTAGAAATGCAGAGATTAAGGCGATCGAGTATGACCAAGCCGGAGGCAAGGTCGTACTCGGCAACGGCGCCATTCTCGAATCTGATTTTTGTCTGGTGGCCATCGGCCAAGTCCCCAATATTGAATTGGCGGAAATGGCTGGATTCCATCTGGATAACGGGATAGCCGTCGATGCCTGCGGCGAGACCTCTGTTCCCGGTATTTTTGCGGCAGGAGACTGCGCATCGCATTTCAATGACTTTCTCGGTAAGCGAGTGCGACTTGAGTCTTGGCATAACGCACAAGAGCAAGCCATTGTGGCCGCCAAGGCGATCCTTGGCGCCTCTGCTGCCTACGACGTGGTTCCCTGGTTCTGGTCCGATCAGCTGGGATTCAATATCCAAATGCTGGGTTCTCCGGAGTCAGACCTTCGCTACGTCGTTCGAGGCGACATGGCCGCCGAAAAATTCGATGTCTTTGGCTTTGATGGCGAGTATTTGCGATACGTACTGGCGGTTAACAACGGCGGCGATATCCGCCCGTTGCGTACGCTTCTGGAGTCTGGCGTGAATGTGGCCGCTGCGCAGCTGCTGGATACCTCAAGGTCAATCCGGGAAATCATCAAGGCAGCTACGGTTAAATAAAATACCGCGCCAACAAGGTGCAGAAATATAGGAGCAAGAAATGTATCAATCACAAGCAATATTGGATCGCACCGCAGGTTACAAGAACCGGAAGGATCTGGATGGGTATCAATGGCCCGAGGATGCACTGCACTTCATCCCGGATTGGGTGTACACCAGCGATGCGATATACGAACGCGAAGTGGAGCGGATTTTTCACGGAAGAACTTGGAATTTTGTTGCTCTCGAGGCGGAAATTCCCAACTCCGGCGACTATAAACGCTCATATGTCGGACCCACACCGGTGGTGGTTGCACGCGCTGAGGATGGCTCTGTCAGTGTATTTGAAAACCGCTGTGCGCACCGTGGCGCCGAATTTTGCAGAAATCCTAAGGGTAATAACAAGGAGTTCGTATGCCCCTATCACCAGTGGTCATACGATTTAAAGGGGAACCTGCAGGGCATCCCATTCAAGCGTGGCGTAAATAAAACCGGCGGCATGCCCAAAGATTTTCGCAATGAAGATCATGGCTTGAAGAAATTGGCGGTTGCGATGCGGAATGGCGTTATCTTCGCCTCATTTTGCCAAGACATGGAACCTTTGGAAGACTACCTGACACCGGAAATACTGAAGGACTTTGACGTCGTTTTCAGCGGTAAGCGTTTGCGTATCCATGGCTATTACAAGAATGAACTTCCTGCCAATTGGAAGATGTATCTGGAAAATCTGAAGGATCCTTACCACGCGACCTTGCTGCATTCGTTTCTGGTCGTGTTCGGCCTGATGGTGGCGGGCAACGAGTCGGCGATGATCGCCGATAGCAAATACGGCATCCACGGCACGATGGCATCGGCAAAAAAGGAAGACAAGTACGCACAGGTCAGCGAAGAGACAAAAAAAGAGATGCGTTCGTTCCATGACGGGATGAGTTTGCTGGACGATCGCTTTCTCGAATTCATCAAGGAATTCGATTCTCCCTGGTCGGTCACGATGCAGACGATATGGCCCAACCTTATCGTTCAGCGCGAAATGAATACGCTCGGGGTACGGCAACTCGTTCCGAACGGACCAAACAGTTTCGTGATGATGTGGACCATGTTTGGGTACGAAGACGATACTGATGAAATGACCAGTCATCGTTTGCGCCAGGGAAATTTGATGGGGCCGTCTGGGTTTCTCGGGTTGGAAGACAACGAGGCAATCAAATTCGTGCAAGAGGGCGTAAGAAGATCAAAGTCAGACATGAACGTAGTCAAGCTGGACTCCGGCAATGTCGGTACGGCAGGCTCCTTGATTTCTGAGGCAGCGATCCGCGCAATGTACAAACATTATCGTGAAGTCATGGGACTTTAAGCACAGGGGCTGAAAGATGTTGATTTTAAAGGGTTATCAGGCGACTGAGGTCGACCGGATTGCGGCGCGCGAGATGCGTTTTGCGATTGAGGAGTTCAATGCAGACTATTGCGCCGTCCTGGATGCGGGCGAAGTCGAACAATGGCCGGATTTTTTTACCGAGGATGCCGTCTACCGCATCACAGCAAAGGAAAATGCCGATGAAGGCTTGCTGGTTGGACTGGTGTATGCGCAAGGAAAAAATATGCTGCACGACCGTGCAGCGGCTATCGCGCGTACCCAAATGTTCGCGCCGCGCTACAACCTGCATGTGGTCGGCAATGTGCGTGTGCTCAAAGTGCTGGATAGCGGAGACATATTGGCGCAATCCAATTTCATCTTGCTGCAAACGCTCGTGGAAGGTCCCACCACATTGCATATGGCGGGGCGATACTACGACCGATTTGAAGCAGGCGGGCGCTTGCTAAAGGAGCGCCAGGTCGTCTATGACACAACCATCATCGCTAATGACTTGGTTTACCCCGTATGAATGCGCAGACTTCAAAGCGCGCGCATGCTGGCGCGGCCGTGCTCGTTATTACCTTCAACCAGTATATGAAGAAGTTGCATGAACTTTTTCTTGTCTTGCGGATTCAGCGGAGCCAGCAATCGTTCTTGAGCAAATTGCATGGCTGGGTACATGGTGCTGGTGATGTTGTCACCTTCAGCGGTATTGAATGCATGCTTCACCCGCCGGTCCGTTTCGCTTTGATGGCGGGTGACCAGGCCGCGCTCTTCCAGGCGCCGCAAAACATCGGCGGTATTGGTGCGGTCTAACCCAAGTTCATGGCCTAGTGCGGTTTGATCCAAACCGGGCGAGGCGGAGAGAGCGGTCAGCATGCCGTACTGGACCGGAGTGATATTGAAGTTTTTGCACTCTTCGAAAAAAAGAGAACCATGGATCTGGTTGAGGCGACGCAACAAATAACCAGGACGGGCAGCCAGTGGTTCTTTGACTGGTTCGTTTGCTTTCGATGTTTTTGGCATGTTGTTTCCATAAGCGATGTTGTTGAGGTGTGATGAATAATAAATTTCGGCGAAATTACATTTAATTGTTTGTGTACTGAGTAATTTTATTTTAGCATACAGATCAATAATAAAAAAATGCAGAGAAACGGCCTGGGCCATTTCGGTGCGGCAACATGCGGCGATTCCAGAAGGCATATTGTTATTCGCCGACAAATTTCGCGACAGCTGATTATCGACCATAGATGCTGCGATCCCAATGCAAAGATTTTTCTGCAAATAATTTAATACAAGAAAAGGCAAGAAGGAGACAAAATGGCGCAACAGACCATACTTGAAACACGAGGTCTGACCAAGCAATTCAAAGGATTTGTCGCCGTGAAAGACGTGAATCTACGTTTTGAAGCGGGCAAGATCCATGCATTGATCGGCCCCAACGGTGCAGGCAAGACGACGTTTTTCAATTTGCTGACCAAGTTTCTGATTCCAACTTCGGGACAGATTATTTACAAGGGCAACGACATTACCCAGGTGAATCCGGCGCGGATTGCGCGTGCGGGAGTGATTCGGTCATTTCAGATTTCAGCGGTGTTCCCACATTTGACGGTGCTGGAGAATGTGCGCATTGGATTGCAGGGAAGGGCTGGCATCGCGTCGCGTTTCTGGCAATCGTCCAAGGTGCTGGATAGATTCAATGGACAGGCAATGGAGATGTTGAAAACCGTCGATCTGGAGGCGTATGCGGATACTAAAGCTGCCGACATGCCGTACGGTCGCAAGCGTGCGCTGGAGATCGCCACTACTTTGGCTATGGATCCCGAACTGATGTTGCTGGATGAGCCGACTCAGGGGATGGGGCAAGAAGACGTGGATCGCGTTAAAGAACTCATCAAACGCGTCGGCGCCAGTCGAACCATTTTGATGGTGGAACACAACATGAAAGTGGTGTCCGATATATCCGACACCATCACGGTTTTGCAGCGCGGACAGGTGCTGGCGCATGGCAATTATAAGGATGTCTCGACCAATCCGCAGGTGATTGAAGCCTATCTGGGAGGCGGTCATGCGTAAAGAAATGCTGCGCGTCGAAAGTCTGAATGCCTGGTATGGCGAGTCTCATATCCTGCACGGCATCGGCTTCCATGTTAACGAAGGCGAACTGGTGACCCTGCTGGGGCGCAATGGTGCCGGTCGCTCCAGCACGCTACGCGCCATCATGGGCATCGGCTGTACCCGCAAGGGATCAATCCGGGTGCAGGGGCAGGAAACGACCGGTTTAAAGCCGCACCACATCGCCAGGCTGGGCATCGGTTACTGCCCGGAGGAACGTGGTATCTATGCTTCGCTCAACGTCGAGGAAAATCTGTTGCTGCTACCTCAAGTCGGCGCCGACGGCATGACGCTGACTGAGATTTATCAGATGTTTCCCAACTTGTACGAGCGGCGTAAAAGCCAGGGGACCAAATTGTCGGGCGGTGAGCAGCAAATGCTGGCGATGGCGCGCATCTTGCGGACCGGAGCCAAACTCCTGCTGCTTGACGAGATTACCGAAGGCCTGGCGCCGGTGGTGGTTGAAACGCTTGGAAAGGTGCTGAAAGAGCTTAAGACGCGTGGCTATACCATCGTTCTCGTTGAGCAAAATTTCCGTTTCTCTGCACCTCTGGCCGATCGCAATTATGTGGTTGAGCATGGCAATATCGTCGCGACGGTGGCGTACGACGAATTGGAAAAAAATCGGACCTTAATCGAAAATTATCTGGGTGTTTAGAGAAGGCCCGAGGAGACCATAACAATGGAAATATTTCATATCTCGTTGCAAGCGTTGCTTGGCCAGATGGCGCTGGGACTGGTGAACGGATCGTTCTACGCGATTCTCAGTCTTGGGCTGGCCGTCATTTTCGGCATGCTCAACATCATCAATTTCACCCACGGTGCGCAATATATGCTGGGGGCGTATTTTACCTGGCTCGGCATGACCTATCTTGGCATCAACTATTGGGTCGCTCTGCTGTTGTGCCCGATCCTGGTCGGTGCCGCAGGTATGGTGGTCGAGCGTCTGCTATTGCGCCACTTGTATAAGCTGGATCATTTGTACGGTTTGTTGCTGACGTTTGGTCTGTGTTTGATCGTAGAAGGTTTGTTCGTGGAATGGTTCGGTGTGTCGGGTCAGCAATATCCGGTGCCGGAATCGCTGCGCGGTGTGATCGAACTCGGTTTCCTTACCTTGCCAGTCTATCGGGCCTGGGTGGTAGTCTGTTCGGTGACCGTGTGCTTGCTGAGCTGGTTTGCGATTGAAAAGACCCGCCTGGGAGGATATCTGCGTGCAGCCACCGAAAAGCCCGAGCAGACCCAGGCGTTCGGCATCAACGTGCCGCTGCTGGTGACCCTGACTTATGGTTTTGGTGTCGCGCTGGCAGCCTTTGCCGGCGTACTGGCGGCCCCGGTTATCCAGAACACACCGCTGATGGGGGCCAACATGATTATCGTGGTGTTTGCTGTAGTCGTGATCGGCGGCATGGGATCAATACTCGGCGCAATTGTGACCGGCCTTGGGCTTGGACTCATTGAGGGTTTGACCAAGGTGGTCTATCCCGAATTTTCATCCAACATAGTTTTCCTGGTGATGGCACTCGTATTGCTTGTGCGTCCGTCAGGTCTTTTCGGCAAGGAAAAATCTTGAATAAGCTTAATTTCGACGGCAAAACGCTGGCATGCGTGCTGCTCCTGATCGCGCTTCTGGGAGTGCCGTTTAGCGGCATATATACGTTGTTTGCTATCAAGGCGCTGTGTTTTGCGCTGTTTGCCGCCGCATTCAATCTTTTGCTCGGCCAGGTTGGACTACTGTCGTTCGGGCATGCGTCTTTTTTTGGTTTGTCAGCTTACGTCTGCGGGTATGCAGCCACAACCTGGGGCTTACCGACTGAGGTCGCTATCCTGTTCGGTACCGTCGTGGCAGCCGTGCTGGGCCTGGGCATCGGCTGGCTTGCGATTCGGCGGCAAGGGATTTATTTCGCGATGATTACGCTGGCGTTGGCGCAAATGGTTTATTTCTTTTGCCTGCAGGCGCCGTTTACAGGGGGCGAAGACGGTATCCAAAGTATTCCGCGCGGCAATTTCATCGGCCTGTTCAGCCTGGAGTCCGATACCGCCATGTACTATTTTGTCCTGGGCGTGTTTCTGCTTGGGGTGATGGCCTTGTACCGCATCATTCATTCGCCGTTCGGCGCCGTGTTGCAAGCGATCCGCGAAAACGAAGCGCGCGCCATTTCGCTTGGTTACGATGTCAACCGTTACAAACTGATCGCCTTCGTCCTGTCGGCGGCACTGACCGGGCTGGCGGGCGCTACCAAAGCGGTGGCGATGCAAATCGCCACGCTGACCGATGTGCACTGGCACCTTTCGGGAGAGGTGATACTGATGAGCCTGTTCGGTGGAACCGCGACGTTCGCGGGCCCGTTTTTTGGCGGAATGACCATCGTTTCTCTCCAAAATTTTTTCGCCGACAAGGTGGGTGATTGGGTCACGGTCATCATGGGCGTGATTTTCGTGGTGTGCGTCATGGCCTTTCGCAAAGGTGTAGTGGGTGAGTTTTACGACTGGTTAAGCCGTCGCAAAGCTATCCGACTATCGATGTTGACCAGGCAGGAGTTCAATTCATGAGTAGGATTCATGGCGCAACCAGTAGTGATGGCGGAGTGGGCGCGCGCGTACTGCGCAAGGAAGACGAACGTCATTTGCACGGACGTGGCCGGTTTGTGGCCGATTTGGTTATGCCGGGAATGCAGGAAGTCGCATTTTTGCGCAGCCCTTTGGCGCATGCGAAGATACTCGGCATTCAGAAAACGACAGGCAATGTGATGCAGGTGGTGACGCGGGCCGACATGGTCGGCGCTAGCGATATCGTCGCCGATTCAGCTTTGCCAACCTATAAACCTTCCAGGCATCCGCCGCTGGCACATGAAAAAGTGCGCTTTGTTGGCGAACCTGTGGCGCTTGCTTTTGCACCGTCACGGGCGGAGGCGGAAGATATCGCCGAGCAGATAGGGTTGGATCTGGAAGAGTTGCCACCGCTGGCCAACGCCTTTGCCGCACTGGCGCGCAAGGACGTGCGCGTGCATGATCATTGGGACGACAACGTATTTCTGACCATGAACGTGGACAATGGTTTTGACCAGCATTCAAAAAATGCGCCGGTGATCGTCAAGAAGAAAGTGAATCTGGCACGTCAGTGCATGGTGCCGATGGAAGGCAAGGCCGTAATGGCCTATTGGGATCATCAGTTCGGTCAGTTGGTGGTATATACGGCGACACAAGTACCCCATATGATTCGTACGGTGCTGGCGCAGTGTCTTGGCATCGAGCATGCGTTGGTGCGGGTGGTGGCCCCCGATGTTGGCGGCGCCTTTGGATACAAGTGTGTGCTGCAGCAAGAAGAGTTGTGTGTCGCCTGGCTGGCATTGACCTACAAGAAGCCGTTTCGTTACATTGAGGACAGACGCGAGCATTTGATCGCCGGCGCCAATTCACGTCAACATCACTATGATATGACGGCCTACGCTGACAAGAATGGCCGTCTGCTGGCGCTTGATGCACATATTATCATCGACGGCGGCGCTTATTCTGCGTGGCCTTTCACCATCGGTTTGGAGCCGGGGCAGGCGACCGGAAATCTGCCTGGACCATATGAATTTAACGGTTATCGTTGCCGCACCGATTGCGTTGCGACCAACAAACCGGGATTTCTGCCGTATCGCGGCGTGGCGCGGACTGGTGTGTGCTTTGCCATGGAATTGCTGATGGATGCGATTGCGCGCAAGGTCGGGCGCGAGCCGTGGCAAGTGCGTTGCGATAATCTGGTCCCAGCCAGAGCAATGCCTTACCGGAACGTGGCTAACAAGTTTTATGACAGCGGTGACTATCAGGCCAGCCTGAAGAGAGCCGTTGAAATGATAGGCTTCGATGAGATTCGGGCGCGCCAGCTTAAAGGCGAAGCCGATGGCCGTTTAGTCGGTGTTGGTTTTGCGACGTATACCGAGCAGTCGGCCCACGGCACCGCCGTGTTTGCGTCATGGGGCCTGCCATTGGTGCCAGGCTACGACCAGGCAACTGTGCGCTTGACGCCGGATGGCGGACTTGAAGTGCGGGTGGGAGTGCATTCGCACGGACAAGGAATGGAAACCACGCTGGCGCAGATCGCCAATGAAATTCTCGGCGTACCGGTGGCAAAAACCAAGGTAATCCACGGCGATACCGGCAATACCCCTTTCTCCACCGGTACCTATGCTTCGCGTGCGATTGTCATGGCTGGCGGCGCGGTTTCGGTCACTTGCAAGGCGTTGTTGCCGAAGTTGAAAAAAATCGGTGCACATTTGTTGCAGCTGTCCGAGGATGCGGTCACCGTAGAGCGTGGTGCAGTGGTCGCCGGAACGCAGAGCGTAACCTTGCAGGAAATCGCCAACGCTTGGTATTTACACCCGGAGCGCCTGCCGCAGGATGTGGATCTGGGCGGTCTGGAAGCCACCATGGCTTACAAGCCCAAGGTCGATACCGGCGCCTTCAGTTATGCGACACATGCTTGCCTGGTATTGGTTGACCCTGAAATCGGCCATGTCGAGATTCTCGACTATGCGATCGTCGAAGACTGTGGTCGCATGATCAACCCGATGGTGGTCGAAGGCCAAACTTATGGCGGTGCGGCGCAAGGTATCGGCACAGCCCTCTATGAAGAAGTGCTGTACGACGACAATGCCCAGCCCTTGACGTCGACCTTGGCAGATTATATTTTGCCGGGTCCGACCGAGTTACCTAATTTTCGCATCGAGCACATGGAAACGCTTTCCCCGAACACTGAATTCGGCATGAAAGGTGTGGGCGAGGGCGGTGCTATCGGGCCGCCGGCAGCGATTTTCAATGCCGTCAACGATGCTATCCGTTCGCTCGGGGCGGAAGTCACTGAAACCCCATTGACGCCGCATCGTCTGCTGCAAGCGCTGGCGCATGCCAGAACACAAGGCACGACAGCACGGGAGGCTGCATGAAAGCCGCCGCTTTTGAATATCAGCTCGCTCAGACACTGGAACACGCTACGCAACTGCTGCTGCAGGGCGGTGGCACAGTCAAACCGATAGGCGGTGGCCAGTCCATGGGGCCGATGCTCAACTTGCGTCTGGTCCGTCCGAGCCTGTTGGTGGATGTTTCCGATCTTGCTGAAATGCGCCAGGTAGCGTCTGTTTCGGAGGGGTACTGGATCGGCGGTGCGATCACACATGCGGAGATCGAGGATGGCCGGCTTGATGCATTGCTGAGCGACTCTCCCAGTCTGGCGCAGATGTTGCGCCGAATCGCCGGCGACATTGCCTATCGGGCGATCCGCAATCGCGGCACGCTGGCGGGAAGTCTGGCGCACGCCGACCCGGCGGCCGACTGGGTACTGACTATGGCGGCACTGGATGCTCAGTTGCAATGTACGGGACCAAAAGGAAAGCGCTGGGTTGCCATGGCACAGTTTATGTCCGGTGCGTTCACAACTGCGCTGCAGGAGGGCGAGTTGCTGTCTGGCCTGCGTCTTGCACGCTATTCGACCGCGATGCGCTGGGGTTATTACAAGTTCTGCCGCAAGACTGGGGAGTTTGCCGAAGCCAGTTGTGCCGCCGTATTCGATCCGGAGCTACGCATCGCGCGCATCATGCTGGGTGCCCTCGACGGGGCGCCGATGGCCTTGCAATCATTGGCCGCAGCAGTAGCGCAGCATGGTGTTGCGGCGCTGTCGGATGAGGCGGTGTCGCGCTCTGTGGCCCAGGTAGCGCCGGGAAAGGACGCGATGCAACGTCAATTATTGGCTGCAGCTGTGAAGCGTTGTGTCAAGCAAGTTTTGGAGGTGAAATAATATGCAAGCAAGTGCGCAAATCAATCCGCAAGCGGGCATGCAAGCCATCCGCTTGCATGTCAATGGCCGTGAGCAGCAGCATGCCGTAGCACCGCGCACGCATCTGGGCGACTTCGTTCGGGAGCATTGCAGCCTCACCGGCACTCATCTTGGATGTGAACATGGTGTCTGCGGCGCATGTACCGTTTTGGTGAATGATCAGCCGGTTCGCTCATGCATCACGTTCGCTGTCGCTTGTGAAGGAAAGACGGTGCAGACCATCGAAGGCTACGAAAGCGACCCCATCATGGCCAGCTTGCGCACGGCTTTCTCACAAGAGCATGCATTGCAATGCGGGTACTGCACACCGGGGATGTTGGCGACTGCCTACGATATTGTGCGTCGACTGCCGGATGCGGATGAGCATCGCATACGTGTCGAGTTGTCGGGGAATCTGTGCCGATGTACCGGTTATGTCGGCATTGTGCGGGCGATCCAGTCGGTGCTGGCGAATCTCAAGTCAGAACCGCAATCGGCTGCGGCAGCCGCGCACCCACTGCCTCAGTCCGCAAGCTCGCAGGCCTCTACGATATTTCGTACCTTTACGGCCCGTGATGATGGTTCGGTTTCTCCAGTAGCGTCAGCTCCGGCTGAGGCCGGCACTACAAGCGTCGGCGCTGAGGAACGCAAGGGCTGGACGCATATGGACGACAGTTTCAGCGTCGATTTCCCGCCGGAACAGGTATGGGAATTCATGGGCGACGTGACGGCGCTGGCCTCCTGCCTACCCGGTGCAGAGGTGCTGGAAAACGACGGCAGTACGGTCAAAGGCAAGATCGCCATCAAGTTCGGTCCGATTGCGGCTGCCTTCAATGGCGCGGCGACGTTGGAGCGTAACGATACAGAAAGAGTCGGCATGTTGCGCGGCGCGGGCGCCGACACCATCAGTCATTCACGCGCCAAGGGAGATATCGGTTATCGCGTGGTGGGTCTCGAAGGCGGCCAGCGCACCCGCGTGGAAATCAGCCTTGATCATATGCTGCAGGGCCCGCTGGCGCAATTTTCCCGGTCTGGGCTGGTTAAGGATTTCGTCTCACGCATGATCGCCGATTTTGGTCGTAACCTGGCGGCACGCATGGGCGGGGCAGATGCCAGTGAATTGCCGTCGCAAAAAATCAGTGTCTTCAAACTGTTCTGGAGTGTCTTATTTGCGCGTATGAAGGGTGTTTTCAAGCAGTGACGTAGTAAAAGATGGCACGGCATAGTGCTCTTTTTTAAAATTATATACTCAGCATGCTGAGTAATACGAGGAGACGGTAATGAGCAAGAAGCTACTTATATCTGCTGTGATGGCAGCGTTGGCAGGTACGTGCCAAATCGCAGCGGCATCTCAAGATGGTGTCAAAGTCGGTGTCATCACCGACATGTCAGGCACCTATTCCGATTTATCAGGGAAGGGCTCAGTGCTGGCTGCGCAAATGGCGGTTGAGGAATTCGGTGGCAAGGTTCTGGGCAAGCCAATTACCGTATTGTCAGCCGACCACCAGAACAAAGCTGACATTGCGTCGGGTATCGCTCGCAAATGGTTCGACACAGAAGGCGTCGACATGGTCATCGATTTCCCGAATTCATCGACGGCTCTGGCGGTGCAGGACCTGGCCAGGCAAAAGAACAAGGTGAGCATCGTCTCGACAGGCGCCGCGATCGGATTGACCAACAAGTCTTGCTCACCGACTGGGTTCCATTGGTCCTATGACACTTACTCCAACGCCTATCCGTTGGCGAAGGAACTCATCCAGCAACGCAAGAAAAGCTGGTACTACGTCACTGTGGATTATGCGTTCGGGAATGCCCTGGAAGCCGATTTCCGGCGTGGCGTCGAATCATTTGGCGGCACCAATGTGGGCGGGACCAAGCATCCGCTGAACGCTTCAGATTTTAGTTCACAAATGGTGTCGGCGAAGTCGTCCAACGCGAAAGTGGTGGTGTTGGCTAATGCTGGTAATGACATGATAAATGGCGTGAAAGCCGCTGCCGAGTTCGGCTTGATCAAAGGCGGCCAGACCGTAATCATTCCAGTTACCTTTATTACCGACATCAAGAGTCTCGGTCTTCAAACTGCGCAGGGTCTGCAGTTTGTCGATGCTTATAACCTCGATCTGGATCAGAAATCCAGGGACTTCGTGAAACGCTTCATCGAACGCAAAAAAGAAGCGCCGACCATGGGCCAGATAGGCGTGTATTCGGGCGTATTACACTACCTGAAGGGCGTGCAGGCTGCCAATACAGTCGATGGCAAGGCGGTAGCCGACAAGATGCGCAGCATGCCCGTGAACGATGCATTCGTGCACGGTGGTCAGATTCGTGCAGATGGCCGCATGGTGCACGACATGTATCTGGCGCAAGTGAAAACCCCGGCGGAATCCAAGGGGCCGTGGGACCTGGTGAAGTATGAACGCGTCATCCCTGCGGACAAGGCATTCAAACCGCTCTCCGAGAGTGAATGCCCATTGGTCAAGAAGTGATTGCCTGATCTTGCATCCTTGGTTATTCGGGTACAGGATCAAAGCTCATTGAAGAAAAAGTGGTGGAAGAAGCACTGCAGGAAGGTTTGCCAAGTCTGAAAGCCTTCCCAACTGCCCATGGCAAGCACGGTCTGTTTTTTGTGAAGAGCGATTCAGTATGGCTGACGTGCGCTTGGTTCCACGGATGTGCAATGTAAAACGAAGGAGACAAAAAATGCCTAGATCATATATTCAGAAAACTGAAATTAATGGGCGTGCAGTGGTTAAGGATGGAATGACCAAGGAAGAAAGGAAGGTGATTCTGGCCTCATCTTTCGGAGCGCTCATGGAGTGGTATGACTTTTATATTTATGCTGCACTGGCAGTGTATTTCGGAGCGTTGTTTTTCCCAAAAGGAAACGAAACAGCCGCATTTCTCGCCAGCTTGGCGACTTTCGGCGCTGGTTTTTTGATTCGCCCCGTAGGGGCTCTGGTATTTGGCCGTTTAGGCGACATTGTCGGGCGCAAGTACACTTTTCTCATTACGATTGTACTGATGGGCGTGGCTACCATAGGTGTGGGCTTGCTGCCCACCTACTCGCAAATCGGTATCGCCGCCACCATCTTGCTAGTCGGCCTTCGGCTGTTGCAAGGATTCGCGTTGGGAGGAGAGGTGGGCGGTGCAGTAACTTATGTCGCCGAGCACTCTCCAATCCATAAACGCGGGCTGTATACCAGTTCGTTGCAGACCACGGCGACATTGGGATTGCTGCTCTCGTTGCTGGTTGTTTATATCTTGAAAAGCACTATCAGCGAGGCGGATTTTCGCTCTTGGGGATGGCGTATTCCGTTCGTTGTCTCGCTATTGATGCTGATAGTCTCGGTTTACATCCGCACTAAGCTGCACGAGTCCCCGACTTTTCTGCGAATGAAAGCCCGAGGGGCGACTTCCAAGGCGCCGATTAGTGAAAGCTTCCTGAAATGGGACAACTTAAAGTATGTGTTGCTGTTGTTCTGTATTTCCTCTGGACTCGGCGCGATTTTTGGCACCGGTCATTTCTATTCGATGTTCTTTCTCAACAAGACACTCAAGATGCCCCTTGAGCAAGTGCATTTTTTAATCGGAATGGCTTTAATTGTTGTTGCGCCACTGTATCTGTTTTTTGGCTGGCTCTCTGATCGTATCGGGCGCAAGTGGATCATGCTGTCTGCCTGTTTGTTGGCCGCGCTTACGGTGCAACCGATTTTCAGGGCACTGACCCACTATGCCAATCCTGCACTGGAACAGTTTCTTGAACACAAAACGGTGGATGTATTTGCGAACGACTGTCATTTCAATCTGTTCTCAAAGCCTGATACATCTTGCGATCAAGTTCGCGGTTTCCTGACTGAGTCCGGTGTTTCCTATCAACTGTTCCCGGCCAAAGTGAGCGGTGATGTGCTGCTGACTGTCGGTGGGCAGGACGTACAAGGCATTACGCCGGAGAAAATTAAGGCGGCTCTCAAAGGTGCCGGCTGGCCGGAAAGCATTGATCAGACGCAAGTCAACAAGCCCATGATCTTCGTCCTGTTGCTCATTCTGGTGCTCTATCTCGCAATGATTTATGGACCCATGGCCGCCTTCATGGTGGAGCTTTTTCCTATGAGGGTTCGTTATACGTCGCTATCGCTACCTTTCCATCTTGGGGCAGGCTGGATTGGCGGCATGCTTTCCTTTGTCGTCACCGCGATGAACGTGGCTCATGGGGATATTTACTATGGGTTGTGGTATCCGGTCCTGGTTGCCGGTGGCGCTTTACTGGTAGGGCTACTTTTCATGCCGGAAACCAGAGGCCGATCGCTTGATTTTTAAGGCGGCTATAAATGTCCGGACAGGCGAATTGCAGTCCGGATTGCGGTCATTTCGGGAATTTTTTGGTTTTTTTTGATAATTGTAATCAGTGTACTGATTACAATTATTGCAAAAAGTAGTTTCCGAAGGGGGGAATCCGTCAGCTTCCAACTGCGATCTATTGGGAGATAGCTACCCGTTGACGCTTCTTATATTCAGTAATGAACAGAATTTACTTGGTGAAGTAAATATTAGAACGATAATTTTTGGAGACAATTTAATGAAGAAAAATCTGTGCGCATTAGCTACTTTGACCGTTTGTGCAGGCTCTGCATTTGCCCAAACCAACGTCACCATATACGGCGTCGCCGATATGGGCTTTGTGAAGGAAATGGGCGGGCCATTCGGCTCTGTAGCAAAATTGACCAGCGGCGTAGCTTCTGGCTCTCGTTTGGGATTTAAGGGTACGGAAGATCTCGGCGGTGGTTTGTCCGCTAAGTTCGTCATGGAGGCCGGCATTTTAATGGACACCGGCGCTTCTGCCCAAGGTGGTACGTTTCTTGGTCGTCAGTCTTACGTCGGCTTGGACGGCGGTTTCGGTTCCGTTACCTTAGGCCGGCAATACACACCGTTATTTAACGCCCTGAGCGCTGTTGATCCGTTCAGCGCTTTTAGCTTGGCGGGGGCATCAGATAACCTGATGTCAATTGGCGGGATTCGCATGAATAACACCATCAAATATACATCGCCGAAAGTAATGGGATTCAGTGGAGAAGTGGCTTATGGTTTCGGTGAAGTGGCTGGTAACATCGACTCCGGCCGTCACATTGGCGCGACAATCGGTTATCAGTATGGCCCCCTGAATATTAAACTTAGCCGCGATAGCATCGATACTGTTGCAACCACGACGGTCGCCTCGCAACGTGGCAACACGACACTTCTGGGTGGGACATACGACTTCAGTGTCGCGAAGTTGGCTCTCGGTTACGCGGTGAATAAAGGTACTGTCGCCATCGAGGGAAATCCCAATGCAAATACTCGGGATGCACTTATTGGTGTGACAGTTCCATACGGCGCCAGTAACTTCTTAGCCTCCTACATTCATAAAAGTGATAAGACTGCGGCGAACCTAGGCGCTCATCAATGGGGTGTCGGATACATGTATGCGCTGTCTAAGCGCACCGATATCTACACGTCTTATGCACGCATAAGCAACCGTGCTGTTGCCGGTGCCGCTGGATTTTATACCGTGGGTAACGCCTCCGAAACCGGCTCGGGAGATAAAGCATTTAACGTTGGCGTGCGCCACACTTTCTGAATGCAGGCGGACATGCATCATGCAACGGTACCGAGCCAACCGATGCGTCCTCGGTTGGCTTTGGTGCGCATAGCGCACCCTGCATTTTCGTTATATTCGTAAGTTCTAACTATAAGAAACCGAGGACATAAAAATGTGGAACCATCGTATTGAATTAGCTGTTCTATTCTGTGTTCTGACGTTAAGCGTGGCATCGGGCAATGCTCAAAACAAGCCGGCGGACACGATCAAGATAGGCGTGTCCGGGCCGTTCACGGGAGGTTCCGCCCCGCTGGGCGAAAGCATGCGCAACGGTATCCGCCTCGCGGTTGAAGAGATCAATGGCATTGGGGGTGTCAACGGCAAGAAAATTGAATTGATTGAGCGCGACGATCGTGCCACGCCGGATGTCGGTGCGAAAATCGCGGAAGAATTTACGCATCAGAGAGTTGTCGCGGCGATCGGCATCGTCAATACCGGTGTCGGGCTGGCATCGATCGATATCTATCAAAAAGCGAAAATTCCGCTGGTGGTAGCGGTGTCGACCGGTACTGCACTGACGAAAAAATATGCGCCTCCGGCCGCTTCCGAGAACTACATTTTCCGTGTCGCACCGACGTTGGATCTGGAAGCAAAGACCCTGGTTGCCGATCTCAAGCGCCGAGGCTTGAGCAAAGTGGCGGTTCTTGCCGATGCAACGGCGTATGGCGAGGCTGGCTTGAAAGCTATCCAGGAACAAAGCAAGTTTACAGGGCTGGAGTTGGTCGCGGAAGAGCGATTCAATCTCGGTGATCAGAACATGAGCGCCCAGGTTGGTCGTGCAAAATCCAGCAGCGCGCAAGCACTGGTAATTTGGGGCATCGGACCGGAGATGGTAGTTATCGCCAAGAACAAGACGGCGATGGGCTGGAAGGTGCCGATGCTCGGAAGTGAGACGTTTTCGATGGAAAATTTCGTGGAGGGCGCAGGCAAGGCGGCCGACGGTGCGCTGATGCCACAAACCTTTATTCAGGAAGTTGGCTCGGTCAGCAAGAATGCTTTTCTGCTGTCCTATATACGCACGTTCAATACCGCCTCCATCCCATCACCAATGAGTGCCGCACAAGGCTACGACGGCATGCAGCTGCTGTATTCGGCGCTACGCCAAGCCAAGTCCACCGAAGGGAAAAAGATCAAGGAAGCATTTGAAAACTTGAAATGCTGCTATCAAGGGGTGATTACGAACTATAACAAGCCGTTCTCCGCGACAGATCACGACGCGATTACACAAAATATGTTGTTGATGGCCAAGATTAGCTCTGGCAAGGTGGACTATGCATATGCAGACGACGCGAAGCGGGGCGCGCAGATTCGTGTGAAGCAAAAAAATGGGGCTCAATAGTCTGTTCTGATTTCTGGAATTCTGACGCCGTTGAACAATGAATAGAACTTACACGGAGAATCGGATTTTCGGTGCAGATTGGTGCGCTTAAGTCGAAGAAGTCCTTGGGTGACAACGACTTGCGACGCCCGTTTCGGCCAAACATTCATCATCGCACAAGTTGTTGATTACTCAGTGCATTTCCGTTCCGTCGGCATCAGTCTGAAGCGAAGTACGATCACCCAGTTTCATGCCGATATCTTGTCAGATTGAAAATGGCCAGACGGATTCGCAACGGACCCGTCGTAGCGTAGCAATAAGAGCAGGGCCTGTCGCGACTGCGAGTCCGGACCCCGTTATTTTTTTGTAAGGATCAATTGCAGCATGGACAGCACCGATCTGGAAGTACTGAAAGTCTGTGAACAATGGCTGTCTGAGCGATGCAGGTGCCTGCTGGTGACTGTTGTCAAGACCTGGGGTTCCAGCCCTAGGCCGGAAGGCGCAATGCTAGCGCTATGCGATGACGGGTCGATAGTTGGCTCTGTGTCCGGCGGATGTATTGAAGATGATCTTATCGAGCGCGTACGACGTGAGGGTATGACTCGTACTCGACCAGAAATTCTGACCTATGGGATCAGTGCTGATGAAGCGCATCGTTTTGGTTTGCCATGTGGCGGAACTATCCAGTTAGCACTGGAGCCCTTGTCTGGGCACAGTGAAATCAGCGCATTGCTGGAGCGGGTGTCGCGTCAGGAGTTGGTATCGCGCTGCCTGGACCTTCGTACCGGAAAAGTAGTGCTCACCGATGGCGTCGCCGGCCAGGCGTTGCGGATGTCTGAAACTGAGCTCGTCACTTCGCATGGCCCTCAATGGCGCTTGCTATTGATAGGTGCTGGCCAATTGTCGCGTCTGGTCGCTCGCATTGCGCTGAGTATGGATTACAAGGTTTCGGTATGCGATCCGCGTCAGGAACATCGTAGCGGCTGGGATATGCCGGATGTGGAAGTACTTCATGAGATGCCGGATGATGTAGTGATCGAGATGCAGCTTGATTCGCACAGTGCGGTAGTAGCACTCACGCACGATCCTAAATTAGATGATCTTGCATTGATGGAGGCGTTGCGCTCATCTGCTTTCTATGTAGGCGCGATAGGTTCACGGATAAATAGTGCCCGCCGCCGTGAGCGCCTGAAAGAATTTGACTTAAGCGAATCTCAGATAGACCGGCTGCATGGGCCGGCCGGTCTGTATATTGGTAGCAAAACGCCAGCAGAGATCGCGATTTCAATTGTTGCCGAAATGGCCGCGGTCAGGAATGGGGTAAGCTTGCCGGATACGGTAAGGGCAAGTTATCGGGATCTCCAGACGGATGCTTGTCGCTAGTGCCTTGACGACCTAACGACAATCAGATGCTGCACGTATGACGCCACTGAAAAATAAAGATAACTGTTGACGGGCAGGTCCTGACGTTTAATGATGTTCTCGATTCCCCAATGGGCTCGTTTGCCGCAGGATAGTGTGATGGTCTTGCTCTCGAACCCGCTGCCAATTGCCTTGCGCACTGGTGGTAGCGCATCCAGCCCAATCCCCGCCGAAGCCCCGGCGGCCACGATGACCCGATAGTCTTTCCAGAAAGTGTTGTGCCGCTCGTTCAGTAACTTCGCCATCGCATGGCAGGCGGCTACATTGGGCAGAAACCAAAACGAATGCTGAAGGTAAGGCAACAGACGCGCATCCGAATAGGGAAACGGCGGCCGCGTGCCCGCTTTCAGCAATTCGGCGGATTGGGCAGCATAGCCGCCGCGAATGATGTCCAGCTCGCTATTGTGCTTGAACTGCGCCCCTGACCCTGTGCCCGATGCCTCGAAGAACGCGTTAAGGTCGAACTCATCAAACTCTCCTCCGCTGGCAACTGCCAGCAACTCGTCGGGCATCTGGTAGGTCAGCAGACGCATCTGCGGCAAGGCGCCATAGGGGTTGCGTTTGCCGGGATGCTTGGTGGCAAATGCTTCCTTGGCACGCTGCTCGTCGGTATAAGTCCAGTTGAAGATTTGCTCCTCGATGAACTCACCTGTAGCCAATGCCTTGAATGGCGTGCCGGATAGGTACAAATAAGCCCGAGTCGTGATGGGCAGGAACTCGGGTTCCCTTTCCGAGAGAACGGTCAGGTCTTCGTTGATGCCCTCCAGTTCACCGGAGTATTCCAACCTGACCTCTTTCTCGGCGTCCGCGTCGTCTTCACCCTCGAACAATTCCTTCGCTGTCTCGCGCCAGGCGCCAAAGTGGTATTCGTCGAACACCACCAAATCCCAATTCACCGTGTGCAGCCACGAATTCCTGGGCTTGATGTTGCCCGCTGCATCGCTGCCCAAAAGGTCCTGAAACGAACCGAAATACACCACCGGCTTGGCGCGGTCGATCTGCGCCGGATCGCTGCCCGAGGAGCGCGAGAGGTATTGCCACCCATCGAAGTCCATATGGATTTCCAAGTCCGTCTGCCATGCATCCTCGACTGCGGGCTTGAAAGTGAGCACCAGCACGCGCTTGGCTTTGAGCTTCTTCGCCAACTGGTATGCGGTGAAGGTCTTACCAAACCGCATCTTGGCGTTCCACAGAAAGCGCGGGGCGGCGTTGACGTCCTCGTCCCAGATCGAGTGGTAGTAGTCAAACGTTTTGTTCACAGCATCGGCCTGCTCGTCGCGCATGCCAAAGGATTCGTGGTGTGTGCCGCTGAAGCGTTGGCCTGTGCGCAGCTCGGCGAGCACGTTTTTTTACATCCGCGACCGTGCAGTGGACCCACTCCAATACGGGGTTTTCAAAGCCTTTTTTTTTGAGTGCCGCACGCACTTCGTGGTCGGTAAAGATAGCGCCGTCGTCGCATTCGGCCAGCTCATCCAACTCGATGGTGTGGTTCTTGATGGCTGCTGTCTTGAGTTGCTCGGCCACACGCTGCTTCACATTGCGTGTGGTTTGGCCCACCTTCAGCAAGCCGTTGTGCGCTGCATCTGCAATTGTGTAAGCATAGATTCGCGGGCGGACGTCGGGCTTGGGAGCAAGGATTTCCTCGATGGTGGGCTTACTCATCGCCGTCTTCGCTACGCTCGCCCGACTCATTGCTGGGGCGCTCCGCGATCAGGGACTCGATGAACGCGATCTGATCCAAGGTGATACCGTATCGCTCGTACAAGTCTTTGTCGGTCCAGGAGCGATTCATCGGAAGCTGCGGCACAAACCGGTAGGAATCACGCGTAATGTTCTGCGTGATCTTCCGTAACGACACGAGAAACCTCACGAACCGTGTGCGCATGTACGCGGCAAGATGTCGAGCTTCGGCTTCGGAGGTGCAGACACCGATTACCAGGCAAGTCTCTGTACACGCCGTCCCCGGTGCCGCCACTACGGGCTCGCCGAGAATGGTTACGTCGTCCGGGATCCGGGCGCAGACCATTATGAACAACAATACCGGGTCCGCGTCATCAAACAACTTCATCGTCGTGCCGCGCAATTCGGATTTACGCTGCATCCACAGGGTTCACCAGAATCAGGGTGTGTTTCTCGCAGTAGCCCGTTTTTTTAAGGGGTTATCGCAACAAGGTTCTGTTGCATTAACGCGAAAGAGGTGATATCTGAGCGAACCATGTCAGCGTTCCTCAAACTGGATGGATTTGTCCTGCCAATGCATAAAATTGGTCGGCAAAAGACATCGTGTCGCAGCCTTCCATCATGAGCTCGCCTTTACGGATCATGTGCATGAGTTCGATGCCGGCCAGGACGTTTTTGGCCGCCTGAAAAGATTGAAAGCCGAGCATCGGTCGTGTCACGCGTTTGACTGAGCGATGGTCCTGTTCGACGATGTTGTTGAGGTATTTGACCTGACAAACCACGATCGGGATTTCTCCGTCGGCATTGATCTCATCGATCGCCGCCTTGTTGGCGCCGCTTTTATCCATTGTGACTTTTTCAGGGACCGCGTTGGCTTGCATGGCCTTATCAAAAAAGCGCTTGGCTGCTGCCTTGTCGCGCTTTGCCGTCAACGGAAGTCGACCGTTTTACCTTCCTTGTCCACGGCGCGATAGAGATATTTCCAGATGCCTTTGACCTTAATGTACGTTTCATCCATTCTCCAGCTTCCACCAACCGGCGCTTTTGCATGCGGAAGACCTTCTCGAGAATCGGCAAAAACCGGATTGTCCACCGGCTGATCGTGGAACGGTCAACTGACACGCCGCGCTCTTCCATCATCTCTTCAAGATGCCGGCAGCTCAACGGATACGCCGCGTACCAGCGAATGCACACCAGAACCACGTCGATCGGAAATCGCATCCTTTTGATATCGAGCATGTCAATTCACGCCAGTTTTTGAAAGGTGCTCAGAATAACCCAACCCGCAGCGCGATAATTAATGCAACAGAACCCTTTGGACGGCCTGACCACACTCTTTTATGGACACAGCGGGGCTATACCGCCAGCGCTTCAGCGAGATCGATCTCACCGGTATCCACATGGTGCAACAGATAGCCTTTGATCACGACGCGGTAGTGAGATTCCAACACTTTTTGCGCTCGCTTGATCGATCCTTTTTCCAAGTGATTGATGATCGCATGATGCTCATCCAGCAAGCAAGGGTAATCGAAGTCGGCTTTGTAGAGCGCCGTAATGACTCGTTCGCGTGACATCAATTCCCGGTGTATTTCTTCAAGCACAGGATTGCGGATCAGCTTGGCAAGCAAAAGATGAAACTCTATTCCCAATTCGTCTGCCAGGCGATGGTCTCCACTTGACTGGGCCTGCTGCTGAAGTGCGATATGGGCACGCAAAGCGGCGATATCGTTAGTGGTGATTGTTTGTCCAATCACCTCGATCAAACCTTTTTCCAGCACAATCAATGCGTCAAACAGATGGTGCGCCTCCTCTAGAGTCGGCCGCGCCACAAATGCCCCCCGGTTGGGTTCGATGGTGACCAGCTTATCCTTCGCGAGCCGGATCAGGGCCTGGCGGATCAGCGTGCGGCTGACACCGAAAATTGCCGCCAGGTCGCGCTCGTTGAGCTTCGCTCCGGGCAGCAGCCGGTGTTGGAAGATCGCGTTAGTGATGCGGTTGACGATTACCTCGGTGTGCATATGGGCTATGTGTTTTGGCTTGCTATTCGATGCTATAAGTTTTGCAGCAACAGTATCTCACAATAAGCTTTGATTTCGCGTTGGTCGCTAATGGCATAACCGTGAAACACAGGTCTCGTCAGGACGTTTCAGGTATTCGACGGTGACCTTGGCATTAATCAAATTTTTCAGCGAATCATATTTAAAATACCCGCGATTAATGCGCTTTCTTCTCCAACGTTCACCAAATCGCGTCAGATTCGGGTCTGTTTCCGTGTTGCCTGACGCCTAAAGCCGGAACTCTCAGGCTTTAACCTGACGATTCTCCCGATTGTGTAGGAACACCCGTTACTGATCGGCTCACGCAAATCCAGGCGTCGGTAATTCACGCACCGGACTCCCACTTTTGATAGTTGACGGCGGAGCAAACGCCAGGTGATGGGCGAAGAATATGAGACGCAGGCAATACGCGCCATTCGATCCCATCTCGTGCGGACTTTACGACTACGGTAGCGAACCGTCCGCCCTCATAGGTCAATCACATGATGTCAAAACGCACTCATATTTTTGTTTTTAGTTGGCACCGTATGACAAGCGAAGAAGAGCGTTAGCGCATCTAGAAGAACGCCGTTCTTATCCATGTACCAACGCCCAGATTTCTGGCTGCTCACCACGTTCTGCGGTGTGATACTCCTCGGTTGAAAATATATTTGGTATACCATTGCACTCATTTGGAATACCATTTATATTGATTCTCGTGGTTTGATCAAAATAAAGCTGTCGATCAAGGGTTCTCTATGTACAGGGAATTTGAGGTCGCTCATAAACTTATCTTAGGGAACTTTTTATGTTGATCCTCGCTAGACGTAATTTTTTCAAGCAGCTTTCCGCAGTAGGTATCGCGGTGGCCGCCGGTGGGCGAGCGCTCGATGCGTTTGCTGATGATGTTCTGAAGGTTGCCATCGCGTATGTCTCGCCGATTGGAGATGTCGGTTGGACCAAGCAGCATGACCTGGCTCGCAGAGCCATGGAAGCCGCCTTCCCCGGTAAGATCAAGACCACGGCGGTCGAGGGTGTCATACAGGCACAAGACGCCGAGCGCATATTTCGCGATCTGGCGGCGCAAGGGAATAGGCTGATTATCGGCACCAGTTTCTCGCATATGAGTCCGATGCTAAAAGTCGCGCAGACAATGCCTCAAACCAAATTTGAGCTCTGTTCTGGTATCAAGACGCTGAAAAACATGGGTGCTTTCGAGGCGCGCTATTACGAGGGTACCTATTTGGCCGGCATTATTGCCGGAATGATGAGTAAAAGCAACGTTCTGGGCTTTGTTGGTGGCTTTCCGGTTCCGGACGTGTTGGGGCCTGCCAATGCCTTCCTGCTGGGCGCGCGCAGCGTCAATCCAAAAATAATCTGCAAAACCATCTGGCTGGATTCCTGGTATGACCCCGGCAAGGAGAGGGATGCTGCCAGCACATTGATTTCACAGGGGGCGGACGTGGTGATGTCTATGACCGATACGGCGACTACGGTGCAGGTCGGCGAAGAAAAGGGTGTGTGGACGATCGGCTACGCGAGCGATATGTCGAAGTATGGCCCGAAGAAACACCTGACATCGTTCATGGTGGACTGGAGCAGTGACTACATCAGCGCAGCGAGAGATGTGATGGCAGGTACTTGGGTTTCGAAACATCGTTGGGATGGGCTGAAAGCGGGTGTGGTGAAGATGAGCCCGTATAACTCGGCGATTCCGAAAGAGGCCCTGAGTTATGTGGCTCAACAGCAGCGGGCAATCATTGGCGGCCAACTGCATCCATTTGCCGGGCCGATTAGAGATCAGGACGGTAAGCAACGGGTTGCGGCGGGGGCGGCGTTGCCTGACGACCAAATCAGGGGCATCAACTGGTTCGTCGAAGGCATGCAGGGCAATCTGCCGAAAGGCTAGTGCGGTTTTACCTGGCGCCAATGTACCAATCCAATGTCGCCGGAGGTTTCGGCGGCGAGCAACCCAGAAAGCAGTATATGACTACTTTATTTGTCAGGGTAAGCCGGATCTCGCAGGAGGCTTGCGATATCAAGTCCTTCGAGTTAATTAGTGCGACAAGCGAATCGTTGCCGCCCTTTACGCCCGGTTCCCACATCGATGTGCATCTCGACTCCGGGCTAATCCGTCAATATTCGTTGTGCAATGGCCCGGATGATACGGAACGATATCTGATTGCAGTGAAAAAAGAGGCGGTTTCCCGCGGTGGCTCGCAGGCCATGCATGCGCGTATCAAGGAAGGTGATGTCATCACCATCGGTGCACCACGCAACAATTTTATTCTTGAGCAGTCGGCCGGACACAGTCTCCTGCTTGCGGGTGGTATCGGTGTGACGCCCATTATTTCCATGGCGCGCCACCTGCTTGCGGCGGGCACCTCGTTCGAGCTGCAATACTTTACGCGTTCGATTCAGCACACCGCGTTTCACGAACAATTGTCTGGCCCGGAATTCAGGGGACGGGTGACATTCCATTATGCGCTTGAGCCGGAGGGGCTGCGCGCCTACTTGCGCAAGCTGCTGTGGCACCGTCCCGACGATGCGGCCCTTTATCTGTGCGGGCCGCGTCCATTCATGGATCTGGTGGAAGCCACTGCGGCAGCCACGTGGCCACCGGAGGCGGTGCATCTCGAATATTTTGCGGCTGACCCATTGTCATTAGCAGGACCGCAAGAATCCTTTCAGGTCAAGCTGGCACGTTCCGGAGGAACGTACTCGATCCCGGCCGGAAAACCCATCATCGAGGTATTGGCAGAACACGGCGTTCACATCGAGACATCGTGTGAGCAGGGCGTGTGTGGCACTTGCCTAACCGGCGTGCTGGACGGGATACCCGATCATCGGGATGTGTTCCTGACGGACGCAGAGAAAAAATCCTGCGACAAGATGATGCCTTGTGTTTCACGGGCGAAAAGTCCGCTGCTCGTACTAGATTTGTAGACCGGGCTGCAGATCGCCTGGAAATGAATCGACGTTCCAAAACATCAGATAGAAGGAAACCGAACTGTGAGTATGACTCTTGATGCAAATTCATCCAATAATTGGTCGGTAGTGGCCATTTCTGACGAGGTGCAACCGGGGCAAATCGTTCAAGCGTTTTTGCATGGGCAAGAATTAGCCTTGTGGCGTAATACGGAGGGAGTAATTCAGGCATGGGCCAATCGTTGCCCGCATCGCGGTACACGTTTCACGATGGGACGGATCGTTGATGACCAACTATCCTGCGGCTACCATGGCTGGCGCTTTGCTACAGGCGGTCAGTGCACGTACATTCCCGCGCACCCCAAGCTACCACCGCCGAAAACAGTGTGTGCCAAGACATACCAAGCGGTTGAACGCTACGGAATGATCTGGGCCTGTCTTGGCGAACCTCAGTCGGAAATTCCGGCTGTGCCGGCATTGGCCGACAACGCACGCCGCCGATTGTTTTGCCGCAGCTTTGTCACCCATCAGTCTGCCGACAAAGTGGTGGCGCAACTGCAGCGCGCATCAGGGCATCGCTACCAAGTGATCGGCCCGAATGCGTTGATCGGTGAAGATGATGGCAATGCCATGCCGATATTACTGGTTCAGCCAATGACGCAAGACAAGTCCATCATGCATTTATGGGTCAGTTGTGAACACGCGGCGGCCGACGATGTCGGGATACGCCAACATCACAGCACGTTGTTCAAACGCCAAAGGCAGCGGTTGGAAGCTGGCGCATCGTGCAGAGACTCGGAATAAGTGCAACAAAATTCGACAACATCGGAGATACCCATGTCTACCTTAATAGACCCTATTGTATTGAATGACTGGTTTGTGGTGTCGGCCGTCAGCAAAGTAAAGAATGGCGAGCGCCTGTTCACCCAATTGTTGGGTGTGGATATCGCGTTTTGGCGGGATGAGGATGGCAGCCTGCATGCTTCTGACAAATCAGCCTGCCAGCAAGATGGCTACGAGTACAAAATAGTTGAACGTTATGGCTTTGTATGGGTCTCGCTCGGCAACCCGCAAAAAGACCTGTACGCATTGCCTGAATTCACCCAGCCGGGACGTCGCTTCCTCGACTGCGGAACCTTTGGGGTAAAGACCTCAGGCTTGAGAGTTATCGAGAATTTCCTGGATATGGGGCATTTTCCTTTTGTCCACACCGATATCCTTGGCCAGGAGCCGCATACCGAGGTCAGGGAATACAAGGTCGAAACGGATCCCGATACCGGAGAAATATGGGCGACAGAGTGCAGTTTTTGGCAGCCCAGGGCCGCGGCTTCAGCGACAGATGGGCTCCATGTCGACTATACGTATCGCGTGATGCAGCCCTATTCGGCAGCGCTCTACAAGACCTGCCCGTCGCGGCCGGGGGAGCGGGATGTGATCGGCGTCTATGTGCAGCCGGTCAACGAGGATGAATGCAGGGCCACGCTGTGGTTGCTTATTTTTGACGACGAGCACACAGATAGTGACGTGATAGGGTTTCAGCAAACCATCTTCGGCCAGGACCGGCCGATTTTGGAGAACCAGTTGCCGAAACTGATCCCGCTTGATCCCAAATCGGAGATACCGACCCGAGCGGATGCGTCATCCATCGCTTATCGTCGCTGGCTGCGCCAGATCGGATTGCAATATGGCGTCCAAAAGCCAGGCTGAGGTTTGGGACGCCGTCCTTGAATTGAATTTTCGAATGCGTGGCGGTGAATACATCGACGGAAGGAATTTGCATGATCAAGCTCTACAACTACGAACTATCCGGCAATTGCTACAAGCTGCGATTGTTGATGAATGTACTCAACGTGCCCTACGAGAGTATTGCCGTGGATTTTTATCCAGGCAAGGAGCACAAGTCCGAGAAGTTCCTTGAAATTAACCCGTTCGGTCAACTGCCGGTACTGGACGACGGTAATCTTCGATTGCGAGACGCGCAGGCGATTTTGGTGTATCTCGCTGCCCAATACGATACTGAACGCAGATGGTATCCGAATGATCCGGCAACGATGGGCAAGATCGCCATGTGGCTTTCCGTGGCAGACGATATCACCCGCACCGCTTCCGCCGCACGACTGCACGATGCACTCGGTTACGAGCTGGATGTCGAAAAAGCACGGGCCGGTGCGCATGCTTTGTTCAGAGTCATTGACGAGCATCTCGCCGACATGGAAATAATCGGGCAACAGTGGCTGGCGATTGCTCAGCCCACCATTGCCGACATTGCCTGTTTTCCGTACATCGCGATGTCGCACGAGGGGGATGTCATGCGTGACGATTATCCGGCGATTCGCCGGTGGATCGAGCGAGTCAGACGATTGCCGGGATTCATTGGCATGTCGGGAATTTTTGAGCCGGTGCTTTAAGAGCTCATCGGCAAATAATTCGAACGTGGGATGACTGACGCGTCATCCAGTCCGCCTTATTTACGGACGAACTCTACATCAATGGCGAACACGCAATAAGGAAATGGAATGGACGCCTCCCCCCCGCAAGGGTAGCGATGCAGCAAGTTGGGGTGAATAGAGATGAAGGGGTTCTCACTGCCTGACGGCATCGAATGTGCCAAAGTGGAAGTTCTGAAGCAAACCACTTGAGACAGGAGAACCCGAAATGAAGCATAGCGTATTTGGCGTCGATATTGCAAAACGTGTTTTTCAACTGCACTCGGTCGATCCAGAAACCGGCGAGATCGTCAGCAAGCAGATCAAGCGTGCCGGTTTTCTGGAGCATTTTGCGAACCGTGCGCCGTACCTGATCGGCATGGAGGCTTGTGGCGGTGCGCAGCATTGGGCGCGGCGGCTGACAGAGATGGGGCACCAGGTGAAGCTGATGCCAGGCAAGGCAGTCAAGGCGTTCGTCAGCGGCAACAAGAACGACGTGGCCGATGCACGGGCAATCTGGATGGCAGTGCAACAACCGGGTATCAAGTCGGTGGCCGTCAAGACGGAGGCGCAACAGGCGGTGCTGGCGCTGCACCGGATGCGACAGCAACTGGTCAAGTTCCGGACGATGCAAAGCAACGGGTTGCGCGGCTTGTTGACGGAGTATGGTGAAGTGATGGCGGTCGGCAGAGCTGCACTGGATCGGGCCATGGGCGATGTCCTAACCCGGCTGCATGAACGGTTGCCGGCAGTGCTGATCGATACGCTGCGCGAGCAGTGGGACATGCTGACCAAGCTCGACGCGCAGATCGCGGAGATTGAACGGAGACTGTCGGCATGGATGAAGCAGGATAAGGGATGCAAGACCATCGCCGAGATTCCCGGCGTCGGCTTGCTGACGGCAACAGCGGCAGTGGCGACGATGGGCGACGCCAGGACCTTCAAATCGGGGCGCGAGTTCGCGGCTTGGCTGGGGCTGGTGCCAGGACAATCCGGCACCGGCGGCAAGGTCAGGTTGTTGGGAATAAGCAAACGGGGTGACACCTACCTGCGCACGCTGCTGATCCATGGTGCCCGAGCGGTACTAACACATGTGAAACAGCCGAGCATGTGGGTAGAGCAACTTGGCAAGCGCCATCCACCAAATGTGGTGACGGTAGCGCTGGCCAACAAGATGGCAAGAACGATCTGGGCGCTGCTGGCGCACGGTCGACAGTACGAAAAGGGCTACGTCAGCATCAAGTCGGCTTGACCGGCGATGCTGGGGGCGCAAATCAGTTATTTGCTTTTTTAACGAAAGGATTGGCACGTCGAAAGGTTGCGCAAGGTAATTGAGTGTGATGGCAAACAGGTTAGACCGGGACTCACCAAGCCTGAATGTGTTTTAGGGCTAACAGCCCGCTAAGGAAATGAGGCGTGGGTCAGCGGATTCCATCAAGGCCAGCAGGGAGATATCCACTGCAACAAGGCCGGATATAAAACTGCAGCCTAGCCTGTCCAACAACACACAAAATTTCTTCGCAAACGGGAGGCGTCCATATAAAACACATGAAAACCAAAGCAGCCGTCGCATGGAAAGCAGGCCAACCACTGACCATCGAAGAGGTCGAGCTAGGCGGCCCGAGACAGGGAGAAGTGCTGGTCGAAATCAAGGCCACCGGGATCTGCCACACCGATTACTACACCTTGTCCGGCGCCGATCCGGAAGGGATCTTCCCCGCGATCCTGGGTCATGAAGGTGCCGGTATCGTGGTGGATGTCGGCCCGGGCGTCAAAAGCCTGAAGAAGGATGATCACGTCATTCCGCTCTACACCCCCGAGTGCCGCGAATGCAAATTCTGTTTGTCGCAAAAAACCAATCTGTGCCAGTCGATACGCTCGACCCAGGGACGTGGCTTGATGCCGGATGCGACCAGCCGCTTCTCGATCGATGGCAAGCCGATTTTCCATTACATGGGGACCTCGACTTTTTCCAACTACATCGTGGTGCCGGAAATCGCCTTGGCCAAGATTCGCGAAGATGCGCCATTCGACAAGGTTTGTTATATCGGTTGCGGCGTTACTACCGGTGTCGGCGCGGTGCTGTTTACCGCCAAGGTGGAGGCGGGTGCCAATGTGGTGGTGTTCGGGCTGGGCGGTATCGGCCTGAACGTGATCCAGGCGGCGCGCATGGTTGGTGCCAACAAGATCATCGGGGTTGATATCAACCCGGCCCGCCAGGAAATGGCGCGCAAATTCGGGATGACGCATTTCGTCAATCCGAAGGAAGTCGAGAACGTGGTCGACGCCATCGTGCAACTAACCGATGGCGGCGCCGATTACAGCTTCGAATGCATCGGTAACGTCAATACCATGCGCCAAGCGCTGGAATGCTGCCACAAGGGATGGGGCCAATCGATCGTGATCGGCGTCGCTGCCGGCGGCCAGGAAATCAGTACCCGTCCGTTCCAACTGGTAACTGGCCGGGTCTGGAAAGGCTCTGCTTTCGGCGGTGCACGGGGACGTACCGATGTGCCTAAAATCGTCGACTGGTACATGGATGGCAAGCTCAATATCGACGATCTGATTACCCATCATTTGCCGCTGGATCGGATCAACGAGGGCTTCGATCTGATGAAGAGCGGCGAGTCGATTCGCTCGGTCGTCATTTACTAGGCGTTGGTGCATGGATAAGAAGGGGTATCTCAGAACACGGAATACAAAGCCTGTTAAGTCATCGGTAGCGCTCGTTGCTGCGCGGGACATAGTCGCCGGCCAAGTGAGGGTGTATTTAGTTTTGTGTAAACGGTCATTTGGCAGGACACTGCCACCATAGAGGAAAAAATGACCTACGTAAAACGCAGCAAACGGGCCAAGCCCGATCCCGATTTGGTCAAGCTGGCGGACAGCCTGCTTGCCAACTACAAAAAACCTGAAGACCTGATTGGCGAAAATGGCTTGCTCAAGCAACTGACCAAGATGCTGGTCGAGCGCGCGCTGGAAGTGGAGATGACGGACCATCTCGGTCACGGCAAGAGCAACGCGGTCATCAACGACACGTCCAACACCCGCAACGGTCACAGCGCCAAGACGCTCAAAGGCGATTTCGGCGCACTCCCGCTCGATATTCCCCGCGATCGCCAAGGCGCGTTTGAACCGCAAATCGTCGGCAAGCATCAAACCCGCTGGACCGGCTTCGACGACAAGATCATCTCGCTGTATGCACGTGGCCTGACGGTCAGGGAGATCCAGAGCCATTTGGAAGAGATTTATGGTGCCGAGGTATCGCCAAGCCTGATATCGTCCGTCACAGACGCTGTGAGCGAGGATGTGAAGATCTGGCAAGCCAGGCCGCTCGACGCCCTGTATCCGATTCTGTATCTCGACTGCATTCATGTCAAAGTGCGCGACACAGGCGCCGTCCGAAACAAGGCTGTCTACCTGGCCATCGGCGTGAACATGGAGGGCCACAAGGAAGTGCTGGGCCTGTGGATCGCTCAGACCGAGGGCGCCAAGTTCTGGCTGCAAGTGGTGACCGAGTTGAAGAATCGTGGCGTGCAGGACATCTTCATTGCCTGCGTCGACGGCTTGAAAGGCTTCCCTGACGCCATCGAGGCGGTCTATCCGAAAGCCGCTGTTCAGCTATGCATCGTTCACATGGTGCGAAACAGCCTGAACTTCGTTCCCTGGAAAGTACAGAAGGAAGTGGCTACCGATCTGAAGCGAATCTACAGCGCGGCGACCGTCGATGAAGCCGAACTCATGCTCACCGAATTTGAGTCAAAGTGGGACAAGGACTACCAGTCGATCAGCCTGTCCTGGCGGCGAAATTGGGCTCGGATCACGCCGTTCTTCGACTACCCGCCGGAAATCCGCAAGGTCATTTACACCACCAACGCCATTGAATCCATTAATATGAGCCTGCGGAAAGTCATCAAAACCCGCAGTTCATTCCCAACTGATGAGGCTGTCAGCAAGCTGTTTTATCTGGCACTCAACAACATCAGCAAGAAGTGGACGATGCCCTTGCGGGACTGGAAAGGAGCACTCAACCGCTTCACAATTCAGTTTGAAGAACGGATGACGCCGAATTAAACGAAATTCCGTTTACACAAAATCCCGCACACCCTCTTCGGCAGATTTTTTCTTACCAAATTTCTTACCAAAACCAGAAAAAGCAAAAGCCGGATTTCTCCGGCTTTCAGTAAGTCTTTGATTTTATTGGTCGGGACGGAGTGATTCGAACACTCGACCCCTTGCACCCCATGCAAGTACGCTACCAGGCTGCGCTACGCCCCGACAAGCCTGTTATTATAGCAGGGCAAAAACGCTTTTAAACCACTTGCATTGCGAAAAATCTCAATTAAATTTTTGTGCGGTTTACGCTTCAATCACGAGTTGAAGTTGTGATCGCCATTTTCACTTGATCATCCTATGTCGATAAAAATCAGCCAGCATTTTGATGGTGGCGCCATCGAAGTATTGCGTGCCGAACAGCCGCAACAAATTGAATTGAATATTCGCAGCGACTCGCATGCGGATTTCACGCAGTGGTTTTATTTTCGCTTGCAAGGCGCGCGTGGTGAGGCTTGCAATATCAGCCTGATGAATGCGGGTAAAGCGACATATCCGAACGGCTGGAAAGATTATCAGGCGGTTGCCAGTTACGACCGTGAGAGCTGGTTCCGGGTGCCGACTACCTTTGATGGCCGGGCGCTGAAGATATCGCATACGCCTGAGAGTGACAGCGTGTATTACGCTTATTTTGAGCCGTATACCTGGGAGCGTCATTTGGGGCTGCTCGGCCGAGTCGGGCAGTCACCGTTGGTGCAGGTTCAGGATCTGGGCAACACGGTTGATGGGCGCGATCTGAGTTTGATGGTGATTGGCAATCCGTCTGCTGCAAAAAAGGTATGGGTGATTGCGCGTCAGCATCCGGGCGAGACGATGGCTGAATGGTTTGTCGAAGGGATGGTGGATGCGTTGCTGGATCGGGCCAATCCATTGGCAACGCGGGTATTGCAGGAGGCGGTGTTTTATGTGGTGCCGAATATGAATCCTGACGGTGCAGTGCGCGGCAATCTGCGGACCAATGCGGCTGGCGCGAATCTGAATCGTGAATGGATGACGCCGTCGCTGGAAAAGAGCCCGGAAGTTTTCCTGGTAAAAAACAAGATTCATGCAATTGGCTGCGATCTGTTTCTGGACGTGCACGGTGATGAGGCGTTGCCGTATGTTTTTGTCGCCGGTTCCGAAATGCTGGAAGGGTTTACCGCTGAGCAGGCGCTCGAGCAGAATAAATTCATCGCGAATTTTGAGAGCGCCAGTCCTGACTTTCAGAGCAAATATGGCTATGAGGCCAGCAAGTACAATGCCGACGTGTTGACGCTGGCTTCGAAATACGTTGGTCACACTTTCCAATGCTTGTCGCTGACGCTGGAATTGCCGTTTAAGGACAATGCGAATTTGCCGGACGTAAAAACTGGTTGGGATGGCGCTCGTAGCGCCCGGCTTGGCGCGGCGAGTTTGCAGCCGATTTTGAAGGCATTCGAGTAAATTCGAAAGGTGAGGGCGGTAATGTCTTCACCGAGTGGGGCATTGTCGGCCTACAAAACTAGCGCCGGAACGGCGTAATCCGCCGTGTCCGGGCCATGCAGGAGCGATATTCAACCAGGTATGCCCATATTAATGAAAATGCGCCGATCCGCTCGGCGGTGCGTCTTCCGGCATATCTGGATGGACCAGTTCGCCTTCGGGATCCGCGTAGAGCGGAGCGCCGCAGTCATCGCAGAATTCCATCGCAAACAGTTCATCATGACGCTGTATGTCGCTGATGCCGCATTCGCGTAGCAGCGCGAGGATCTGTTCCAATGGTGCTTGTGCTTCAGTGTCGCCGGCAGCAAGACTTGTGACTTCTTCGATAGCCTCTTCTTCTCCGTACAGCGGCCAGACCACGCCATAAATGATCTCGGTGGTTTGCCCGATGGAAAAGCCGATCCGATATTCATCGACCCGATTGCTTTCAGGCTGTTCGCTGAAACGACCGATAGTTGCATGCAGATCCTTGCTTTCGATTTCCAGGGTGGTTGCCAGGTAATAGCTGGCGGCACGCAAGGAGACGGGGCGAATCTGTTTGTCGCCTTCGCGACAGGCGACGAAATAGGCTTCCGGCAACAACAGGTCGATACCGCAACCCGGTAGCAATCGACTGACGTTAGGCGTTACCTGTGCCTGCCAATGTTCGAGCGCAATGGCTTTTTTCTTGGTGCTGCCGGTGTTGCTGCCGCTGGTGGCGGCACCTGGTTGCCAGCAAAACAACGGTCGCCCACTTGGCACCACCAGCGTGGCTAACAGATAACGCGTGTCGGCCAGAAATGGGGCGGTTTCTGGTGGGTTGATGGCATTTGGCACGGCGCTTCCGGTGAGCGCCGCATGCGCCATGCGCTGCATCAATGTATAGGTGTCGGCGTGGGTACGCGGCAGCTGATCGATTGCATACAAGGTGGGTATCAGCGCGACGCGGACATCGGCTGCCAGAATGTGGGCGTGCAGATGGGCGCCCAGCGTCGTCAGCATATCCGCCGGAACTGCACCGGAAGCAATCGAAAACCGCGTCCATGCCAGTATCGGCATCGCCACCAGCAAGGTGTCGTAAGTGACGCCATGATGTTCGATCGTCGATGATTCGCTGCAGGCTTCGACCGCATCCATCAAGGCGTCGTAAGCGTCGGCCTGGTCGGCAAATAATTGTTCCAGTGCACTATCGATAGGTTCTTGATGATTGCTTTTGAGCAGCTTGTTGAGCTGCGTGTCGAGTTCGTGTTCCCATGCGCGTTGTTCCAGGCGACTGGAGGACAGAACAAGTGAGTGTGCCAGTTCAGTCAGTCGGTGGCTGTCGGAGGAGAACTTGCGAGGCGATTTAGACGGACGGCGCATGATGGTGTTTGGAGCTTGGCATGTTGAAGTGGGGCAGAAAGACTGCCGACTTGGATACTCGTATTGTAGTGGAGTAGCGGATGCAGAGAGGAAATAAAAAACGCCGGACTATTTGCATAGTCCGGCGTTTTGCTTGGTACCGACGCGCTACAGCTTGAAGACCGCCTGCAGCGAGATCGTCGGCATCGCGGGTTGCTTCTTAAGCCGCCAGCAACTGACGCAGCACGAATGGCAGAATACCGCCGTGCTTGTAGTAGTCGACTTCGATTGGTGTGTCGATGCGCAGCAGAACCTTGACTTCATTGGTTTCGCCGTTGGCACGATGGATCACCAGTATTGCGTCTTGTTGTGGCTTGATTTCGCCTTCGATACCTTTGAGGTCAAAGGTTTCATTGCCGGTAATGCCCAGTGTGTCAACGCTGTCAGTGCCGAGGAACTGCAGCGGCAATACGCCCATGCCGACCAGATTCGAACGGTGGATACGCTCAAACGAACGCGCGAAAACCGCTTTCACGCCCAGCAATTGCGTACCTTTAGCCGCCCAGTCACGCGACGAACCGGTACCGTACTCTTCACCGGCGAAGACCATGGTTGGCACGCCATCTTTTACGTATTGCATCGCTGCTTCGTAAATTGACGTTTCGGTGCCGGCTGGCTGGTGCAGCGTGATGCCGCCTTCAACGCGCGAGCCGTCCGGGGTTGCCGGGATCATCAGGTTCTTGATACGCACGTTGGCGAAAGTGCCCCGCATCATGATTTCATGGTTACCGCGACGTGAACCGTACGAGTTGAAGTCAGCCTTCAGCACGCCGTTTTCCGCCAGCCACTTGCCAGCCGGGCTGGATTCCTTGATCGCGCCGGCTGGCGAGATATGGTCGGTGGTGATCGAGTCGCCGAATACGCCCAACGCGCGGGCGCCGGTGATGCCGGTGGCGGCGGCTTTTGGCTCCATAGTGAAGTCTTGGAAGAACGGCGGTTCAGCAATGTAGGTCGAGGTTGGCCAGTTGTAAACCTGACCTTGCGCCACGCCTTTGATGCCTTCCCACAGTTTGCCGGGTGCGCCTTTGACGTCAGCGTAGTTTGCCTTGAAGGTCTTGGCATTCATCGCGAACTTCATCAGCTTGGCGACTTCTTGCGAAGTTGGCCAGATGTCGCCCAGATAGATATCCTTGGCTTTACCGTCTTTGCCCTTGCCTTTGCCGACCGGCTCAGTCATCAGGTCGCGCGTCATGTTGCCGGCGATGGCGTATGCCACGACCAATGGCGGCGATGCCAGGAAGTTGGAGCGAATGTTCGGATGAATCCGCGCTTCAAAGTTGCGGTTGCCGGACAGGATGGCCGAGGCGACGATGTCGTTCTTGACGATCGCTTCGTTCATTGCCGGTGTCAAATCGCCAGCATTACCGATACAGGTGGTGCAACCGTAGGCAGTTACGCCGAAGCCGAGCTTTTCCAGGTACGGGAGCAGGCCGGCCGCTTCCAGGTATTCAGTCACGACCCGCGAGCCAGGGGCCAGCGAAGTCTTGATGTGTGACGATACTTTGAGACCGGCTTCGACCGCTTTTTTGGCAAGCAAGCCGGCTGCCAGCATGACGCTTGGGTTCGATGTGTTGGTGCATGAAGTGATCGCGGCGATCAGCACATCGCCGTTCATCACGCCGACACCGTCAGCGTTGACGTATTTGGCGTCGAGGTCTTCTGCTTTCTTGTTGAAGCCGCTTTCTGCCGCCGACTTGCTGAACAGTTCAGCGAAGTTGTTTTTGACATTGCCGATTTCGATACGGTCTTGAGGACGCTTCGGACCTGCCAGCGATGGGGCAACGGTACCCAGATCCAGCACGACGACAGTGGTGTAGTCGATGTCGCCGGCGGCTGGAATGCCGAACAGTTTTTGCGCGCGGAAATAGCCTTCGAAAGCGTCGATTTCCGCTTTGCTGCGGCCGGTGCCCTTGAAGTAGTCGATCGTTGCTTCGTCGACCGGGAAGAAGCCCATGGTTGCGCCGTATTCCGGTGCCATGTTGGCGATGGTTGCACGGTCGGTCAGGCTCAGGGAGGCTGTGCCTTCGCCGAAGAACTCAACAAACTTGCCGACGACTTTTGCTTTACGCAGCAGTTCAGTGATGGTCAGGACCAGGTCGGTTGCGGTGACGCCTTCACGCAGTTGACCGGTCAGGTTGACACCGACTACATCCGGCGTCAGGAAGTAAACCGGTTGACCCAGCATGCCGGCTTCCGCTTCAATACCGCCAACGCCCCAGCCGACTACGCCGATACCGTTAATCATGGTGGTGTGGGAGTCGGTGCCGACCAGTGTGTCAGGGTAGTAAATGTCGCCCTTCTTGTGAACGCCGCGCGCCAGGTATTCCAGGTTGACCTGGTGAACAATGCCGAAGCCTGGAGGTACCACGCCGAAGGTGTCAAACGCTTGCATGCCCCATTTCATGAACTGATAGCGCTCGTTGTTGCGCTGGAATTCCAGTTTCATGTTGAGGTCGAGCGCTTTCTTTTCACGGAAATGATCGATTTGCACCGAGTGGTCGACCACCAGATCGACTGGCACCAGCGGCTCAATGTTCTTTGGGTTCTTGCCGAGTTGTGCGGCGACGTTACGCATCGCAGCCAGGTCGGCCAGCAGCGGCACGCCGGTGAAGTCCTGCAGCACAACGCGTGAGACCACAAACGGAATCTCTTCGGTGCGCGCGCCGGTTGCGCTCCATGCGGCTAGTTGCTTGACGTGTTCTTCAGTGACTTTCTTGCCGTCACAGTTACGCAGCACTGATTCCAGTACGATGCGGATGGAAACCGGGAGGCGTGAAATATTGATGCCGAGTTTTTTCTCCAGCGCAGGCAGGGAATAGAACTTGCCTTTTTTTGCGTCGGAAATCTTGAATTCCTTGAGCGTGTTCAACGTGTTGCGGGACATGATTTCTCCTTAAATTACAATCCGGTTAAACGATACTTTGGTGCGTTTTTTATGCGTCTTCGGTGTGTAATCGGCGGCGGTTTTTGAATCGCATCTTGTTCAGATGCGCTTTAAAAACATCGCTGTCTTACCCACTTTTTTGTGGACCTTCAAATATCCAGAGGATATTTTGAATGTGCCGGTGCTGCTTACTAAAAATCTGTCAATTGCGCGCAATCCGACCGGCTTTATCGCCGATCCTTTCGGATCAGCGAAAACTCAGCATTGCCGTAGCACTTAACTGTGCGCCGGTACTCCTAAAGTGCTGGCTGCAGGTGCTGCTGTAGGTACCCCAGCTTGCTCTGGCGATTTGCATTCATTTGCGAGCTGATGACCGTTTTTCGAATCCAGCAACATGCCTTTGGCCGGGATGCCGATCCATACCAGGCCATATTTGTGGTTTTCAAAGCGGTCGGCGCCGGTTGTGGTGGCGACATGGGTCAGACGATGCAGCGTCTTGCCCCAACGCAGTGCGATGTGCTTTGGGTCTTCGGCATTATGGTAAATCGTTAGCTTGTTGCCCAGTTCGCAGTTGTATTCAATCGCCACCGAGGTTTTGACATCGGGTGTGCCTTCATCTTCGCCGTCATCTGCGGTTTCTGCGGCCGGGGCCGCTTTCTTGGCGGTTTTCTTGCTGGTGGCTTTTTTCTTGACGACTTTCTTCGCCGCCGGTTGGCTTGTTGTGGTTTGTGCAGTGGATGTCAGTGGTGCTGTTATCAGCAAGCTGGCGCACAGCAAGCTGAGAATGGATAAGGTTTTTTTCATTTTGACTGGTCTGGTTGATTGGTCTGTTAATTAAGTCTGTGGGCGCGCTACGATATTGATTTACGTGAGTAGGGCGCAACGATTAGTTGGAAAATAACGTAGCGGCGAGCGCGGGTAACGCAACGCCATTGAGTTTTGCCCGCTGCAAAACGGTCCAGTAATAACGGTAGCTGGCACGATCATGCAAACTGCCGTTGTGTTGTATCGGTCCCCACGCCGCCTTTTGAGCGGCGAGTAGAATTTGAGCCGCTTCGCTCACTTCTGACTGTGTTGGAGAAAATGCGTTCAGAATTTGCCGTATCTGTTGCGGATGTATGCTCCACATCCGCGTATAGCCGAATTCCATCTTCGCACGACGGGCATCTTCCGCAACCACGGCACTGTCGTGAATCTCCGTGGTGACGTTATGCGAAGGCGTTTTGCCATGTGCATGACAGGCGGCGGCGATTTCGAGCTTGGCGCGGGTGACTAACGGATGGGTGAATTGCCCGGGCGAGCGCATCGCGTTGCTGGGAATCGCGCCATAGTGTGCGGAGACAAAATCCATGATGCCGAATGACAGCGACTGTACCTGCGGCAGGGCCGCGATTGCCGCGACTTCGGCCAGGGCGCCGTGCGTTTCGATGAGAACATGCACCGGCAGCGCCTGACGTCCGGCGCGGTTGCTGTGGTGATTGATCAGGTCGATGGCGGCGCTGACATCGCTCAGGCTCTCGGCCTTGGGCAGCATCAGATAGGCGAGGCGAGTTGCCGCTGTCTGACAGATGATCTCGACATCCTGCTCGAAAAAGCTGCTGGTCAAATCATGTACGCGGGCACCGATGCGGCCAAAACGATTCTCGTCGCCGGAGATAACGGTTGCCACCAATCGGGCATGTGCGGCTTCGTTGCCAGCGCTGGCCCCATCTTCGCAGTCAAATGTAATGTCAAATACCGGGCCTAGTTCCTGCTGCAGCGCGAGCGATTTGCGCATCAGCTTTTCGGCGCCGGCATAATGGTCGCAAACCGGTAACGAGACCGGTGGTTGCTTGCCTAGGAATAAAACCTCGGTAGGATGCATACGACTTAGCTTGACTTGAATGGGCTTGAATTCTGGGTGTTGCGATAGGTATCCGTACGGAACAACTGGCGCAGGTACAGTCCGAAAGATGCTGCTGCGCCGGTTTTGTTGCTGAGCCTGCGACCCGGCATCAGGTCGCAGGCCCTCTGGCGGGATTAGCCAACCAGGTGTTTCACGCCTTCGCGTTCTTCCAGCAGTTCGTTCAGCGTCACGTTGATACGCTCTTGCGAGAAAGCGTCGATTTCCAGGCCTTGAACGATTTTGTATTCGCCGTTTTCGGTCGTAACCGGGAAGCCGAAGATAGTGCCTTCGGGAATGCCATACGAGCCATCCGATGGAACGCCCATGGTGGTCCACTTGCCGTTGGTGCCCAGTACCCAGTCGCGCACGTGGTCGATGGCTGCGTTAGCTGCCGATGCTGCCGACGACAAACCGCGTGCTTCGATGATGGCCGCGCCGCGCTTGCCAACTGTTGGCAGGAACACGTCCTTGTTCCACTCGTGATCGTTGATCAGATCTTTAACCGATTGGCCGTCAACTGTCGCGTAGCGATAGTCAGCGTACATGGTTGGCGAATGATTGCCCCATACGAACATTTTTTCGATGGATGCTACCGGCTTGCCTGCTTTGGCCGCAACTTGCGACAACGCACGGTTGTGATCCAGACGCAGCATGGCGGTGAAGTTTTTCGCGGGCAGGTTAGGTGCCGATTTCATCGCGATGTAAGCGTTGGTGTTGGCTGGATTGCCGACCACCAGTACTTTGACATTGCGTGAGGCAACTGCGTCCAGTGCTTTACCTTGCACTGTAAAGATTTGCGCGTTGGCTTCAAGCAGGTCTTTACGCTCCATGCCTGGGCCGCGTGGACGTGCGCCAACCAGCAGGGCAACGTCAACATCCTTGAATGCTGTCATTGGGTCGCTGTGAGCGGTAACGCCGGCCAGCAACGGGAATGCGCAATCGTCGATTTCCATGATCACGCCTTTTAGCGCTTTCTGGGCTTTTTCGTCGGGAATTTCCAGCAATTGCAGAATGACCGGCTGGTCTTTGCCGAGCAAATCGCCATTGGCGATGCGGAATAATAGGGAGTAACCGATTTGACCAGCGGCGCCGGTTACGGCAACACGCATTGGGGTTTTAGCCATGTTGAATCTCCAGAGTGGTGATAGAAAAGCGATATCTGTACTGACTGAACCGCTGAAACCTCTTATGATACCGTCGAAAACAGCGTGCGTCAGTTTGTTTTGGCCGGAATCCTGGTTGCAAACCGGCAATGCTGACATGGGGCGGTTGCCATATAAGGGGTTACGCAGTTCTGCTAGTCAGGTCTTGCATGCACGTTGAATAATGCGGCCAACGTCAGTGCCGAATAGCAGTTGCCCGCGAGTGTAGGCGCGTAGAGCAATGTTGTCAATCACTATCTTATATCTTATATAAGACATATTAATTGCGCATTTTGTACTGGACTAGGATGGGTGTTTTGTGTTGAAATCTCATGTTATGAGTTCCATCCCGCCCAATATGACTAGCAGTGATCCAGCCAATGCCGGCAGCGCTGCTGCCCCCGGAACATCTCCAACGTTTAGCCCCCTCTATCAACAAATTAAAGCGCTCATCATGCAGCGCCTGCAATCTGGCGAGTGGAAGCCGGGTGAACTGATTCCCAGCGAAGTTGAGCTGGGCAACCGCTTTAAGGTTAGTCAGGGCACTGTGCGCAAGGCAATTGATGAGCTGGCTGCGGAAAATCTGGTCATGCGACGCCAGGGTAAGGGTACTTTTGTTGCGACGCACCACGAAGACCGGACGCAGTTCCGATTTCTACGCCTGATGCCCGACGATGGCCAGCCAAAACCTGCCGATAAAAAAGTGATTGAGCTAAAGCGCCTGCGCGCTCCGGCCGAGATTGCGCGTCTGCTGGGTATGAAATCCGGCGATTCGGTAGTATTCGTCAGGCGCGTCATGTCGTTCGAGGGCGCACCCACAATTCTTGAGGAACTATGGTTGCCGGGCATCATATTTAAAGGGTTGACACTGGAGCGCCTGGCCGAATACAGGGGGCCGATGTACGGCCTGTTCGAGACCGAATTCGGCACGCGCATGATACGCGCTACCGAGCAGATACGCGCCGCCAGTGCCGACCAGGAGGTGGCGCAGTTATTGGGTGTGAAGCCATTGTCGCCGCTATTGAGCGTCGAGCGGGTCTCGTTCACGTATGGTGACAAGCCGGTGGAAGTGCGGCGCGGTCTGTATGTGACTGAGCGCCATCATTACCAGAACGAATTGAGTTAAGTAAAAAAGTTAAGCGATTTAAATCGAGGCCGGCAAGTGGCAAGCCGCCCCGAGAAGCTGATTTGTGTGCGTAGTTCGACGCTTGGGTTACGCAAAATTGCAGCCAAAGACGGTAATTCGTCTGAATGCCCAATAACTATTGGTGTGCTGCACAAAAATAGGCGAAAATTGCGGGATTGTTTTAAAACTGAGGAGAACCCTGTTATGTCTGAAGCCGAAGCCGAAAAAAATCAACGGCCACAATTTCGTAACATAAATATTAGTCAAATCGTCGGATACCGCTTGCCACTGGCAGGTTTTATCTCGATTTTGCACCGGATTAGCGGCTTGTTGATGTTTTTGCTGCTGCCATTCATTCTGTTCCTGCTGGACACCAGTCTGGTGTCCGAAAGCTCATTCGAATACTTTCAGGGCATTACGTCCAACTGGTTCGTCAAGCTGATCATCCTGGCGCTGTCATGGGCCTATCTGCATCACTTCTGCGCCGGCATACGCCACCTGATCATGGATAACCATATCGGCCTCGACAAAGACAGCGCACGCAAATCGGCAGTGGGTGTGTTTGCCGTCAGCCTGCCGCTGGCGTTAGTGGTTGCATTGAAACTGTTCGGAGCATTCTAAATGGCAAATAATAATATCGGATCCAAGCGCCTGGTCGTTGGCGCACATTACGGTCTGCGCGATTGGCTGGCGCAGCGGGTTACCGCAGTGGTGATGGCTGTGTATACCGTCATCCTGCTGATTTCTTTCTTGAGCGCGAGCGATTTCAGCTATCAAGGTTGGGCCGGCATGTTTGCGCACCAGTGGTTCAAGCTGGCGACCTTCGTCGCCTTGATGGCGCTGTTTTTTCACGCCTGGATTGGTGTGCGTGATATCTGGATGGATTATGTCAAGCCGGTCGCCGTGCGACTGGTATTGCAAGTTGCCACAATTTTGTGGCTGGTCGGTTGTGCCGGATGGGCGGCGCAGATTTTGTGGAGAGTGTAATCGTGGCAGCAATCAAATCCACAATTCCTACACGCCGCTTTGATGCGGTAATCGTTGGTGCCGGTGGTTCCGGCATGCGTGCTTCGCTGCAGTTGGCGGAAGCTGGTTTAAATGTCGCCGTATTGTCCAAAGTATTTCCTACCCGCTCGCATACCGTTGCGGCGCAAGGCGGTATCGGTGCTTCGCTGGGTAACATGTCCGAGGACAATTGGTACTGGCACATGTTTGACACCGTCAAGGGTTCGGACTACCTGGGCGACCAGGATGCGATCGAGTTCATGTGCCGCGAAGCGGCGAAAGCGGTGTACGAATTAGAGCATCTGGGTATGCCATTCGACCGGAACGCCGATGGCACGATTTATCAGCGTCCGTTCGGCGGTCACTCGGCGAATTTCGGCGAAAAGCCGGTGGCCCGTGCCTGCGCAGCGGCCGACCGTACCGGTCATGCACTGCTGCACACGCTGTATCAACGCAACGTGCGCGCCAAGACCCACTTCTTTGTCGAGTGGATGGCGATCGATCTGGTGCGCGATGCCGACGGCGACGTGCTCGGCGTGCTGGCACTCGAAATGGAAACCGGCGAAGTCATGATGCTGGAAGCCAAGACGACCGTCATGGCAACCGGTGGTGCCGGCCGGATCTGGGCTGCCTCAACCAATGCCTTCATCAATACCGGTGACGGTATGGGTATGGCGGCGCGTGCCGGCATTCCGCTGGAAGATATGGAATTCTGGCAGTTCCACCCGACCGGTGTTGCCGGTGCCGGCGTGCTGATTACCGAAGGCGTGCGCGGTGAGGGCGGTATCCTGATCAATGCCAACGGCGAGCGTTTCATGGAGCGCTACGCGCCGACGCTGAAGGACCTGGCGCCGCGCGACTTCGTGTCGCGTTCGATGGACCAGGAAATCAAGGAAGGTCGCGGTTGCGGTCCAAACAAGGATCACGTGATGCTGGATCTGCGCCATATCGGTGCCGAGACCATCAAAAAGCGCCTGCCATCGATCCTGGAAATCGGCCACAAGTTTGCCAACGTCGATGCGCTCAAAGAGCCTATTCCAGTCGTGCCGACCATCCATTATCAAATGGGCGGTATCCCGACCAACGTTTACGGCCAGGTCGTGGTACCCAAGAACGGCATCCCGAACGCTGTGGTGAATGGTCTGTATGCGATTGGCGAATGTGCCTGCGTCTCGGTCCATGGCGCGAATCGCCTGGGTACCAACTCGCTGCTGGATCTGGTGGTGTTCGGTCGCGCTGCCGGCAATCATATCGTCGACAGCAAACTCAAAGAACGCAGCAACAAACCATTGCCGGCCGGTGCGACCGATGCTGCTCTGGCGCGGATCGCGAAACTGGAAGCCAGTACCGGTTCCGAGCGGGTCCAGGATGTCGCCGGCGATATTCGCAAGACCATGCAGCATTATTGCGGCGTGTTCCGGACCGACGAATTGCTGCAACAGGGTTACAAGGAAATCATGGTGCTGGACGAGCGTCGCAAGCATGTTTCGTTCAAGGATAAATCGAAGGTCTTCAACACCGCACGGGTGGAAGCGCTGGAGCTCGATAACCTGATCGAAACCGCCAAGGCCACCATCACATCGGCTGCCGCCCGTAAGGAATCACGCGGCGCCCATGCGCATCGCGACTACGAACAGCGCGATGATGAAAACTGGATGAAGCACACCTTGTGGTACTCCGAAGGTAATCGTCTCGATTACAAGCCGGTGATTACCAAGCCGCTGACGGTTGATACGTTCAAGCCAAAACCACGTACTTTCTAATAAGGTCCAGCCATGTCACGTACAGTTAAATTTAAAATCTATCGCTACGATCCGGACAAGGATGCGAAGCCTTACATGCAAGACCTGACGGTTGAGTTGTTGCCGACCGACAAGATGTTGCTGGATGCGCTGCAACGCATCAAAGCCGATGTGGATGATTCGTTGGCGTTGCGCCGTTCCTGCCGTGAAGGCGTATGCGGCTCCGACGCCATGAACATCAACGGCAAAAACGGTCTGGCGTGCACCACCAACCTGAATGAATTGTCCGAGCCGATCGTCTTGAAGCCATTGCCGGGCTTGCCGGTGATTCGGGATCTGATCGTCGATATGACGCAGTTCTTCAAGCAATATGATTCGGTCAAGCCGTACCTGATCAACGACAGCATTCCGCCGGAAAAAGAACGCCTGCAAACACCCGAGCAGCGTGAAGAGTTGGACGGTCTGTACGAGTGTATTCTGTGTGCTTGCTGTTCGACTTCGTGCCCGTCGTTCTGGTGGAATCCGGACAAGTTCGTCGGTCCGGCCGGCTTGCTGCAAGCCTACCGCTTCATCGCCGATAGCCGCGATGAAGCAACTGGCGCGCGCCTGGATAACCTGGAAGATCCGTATCGCTTGTTCCGTTGCCGTTCGATCATGAATTGCGTCGATGTTTGCCCTAAGGGATTGAACCCGAATGCAGCGATCGGCAAAATCAAGGAACTGATGGTGCGGCGCGCGGTTTAAGCAATGTAAGGCAAAATATCAGGGCGTTCGCGGGTAAAGCAATGTTCTGTCGAAGAGGGCGGGGGCTATTTATCGGCTCCCTTCCGGTTTGCTGGAAAACTGTTGAATTTGTATTCAGTCTACAGCTATTCGCCGTACTGAATGGCAGCTCTAAAAACCGTAGTTTCAGCTAAAGCTGACCGGCCAGGGTATCGCAAATGCGAGATTGGTTCGGGCAATAGGGTTTTTAGAGCTTGCCTTAATGAAATAAAAGTAAATCATGACAATTACCCATCAAGCTGATCCTGCAAGGCGCGCAAGATTGCGCTGGCGCGCACGGCGCGGCCTATTGGAAAATGATTTGATTCTGACCAGATTTCTGGATGCAAACGAGTCGACCATGACCGACGACGATGTCGATGCTTTCACGCGTCTGATGGAGTTGACGGACAGTGACTTAATGAATTTGTTGATGGTACGTAACGAGCCTGAGGGTGAGGTGGATTTGCCCCAGGTTCATGCTCTGCTAGCGCGATTGCGCGTAGCCTGAGCGAATTCATCCGCCACTGGAAGTTCATCGGTGAAATGCAATAACTTGCAAGCGGAGAAGCAGGGCGCACGCACGTCTTTTATTTTTTTTGATTCAAGCATCACCTGTTAAATGAGGGAACAGCCATGACTAACACTGATACAAAAGCCACGCTATCGTTTTCCGACGGTAGCCCATCTGTCGAGTTTCCGATTTACAAAGGGACCATCGGCCCGGACGTTATCGATATTCGCAAGTTGTACGGTGCGACTGGCAAGTTTACTTATGATCCAGGCTTCATGTCGACCGCCTCATGTAATTCGTCGATTACCTATATCGATGGCGACAAGGGTGAATTGCTGTATCGCGGCTACCCGATCGAGCAACTGGCTGTCAATTGCGACTTCCTGGAAACCTGCTACCTGTTGCTGAACGGCGAGCTGCCGACGGAAAAAGAAAAAGAAACCTTCGATGCGACCGTGACGGCGCACACCATGGTCCACGAGCAAATGCAATTCTTCTTCCGCGGCTTCCGTCGCGATGCGCATCCGATGGCCGTACTGGTGGGTACGGTTGGCGCGCTGTCATCGTTCTATCACGACTCGCTGGATATTACCAACGCACATCACCGCGACGTTTCGGCGATTCGTTTGATCGCAAAGCTGCCGACGTTGGTCGCAATGGCATACAAATATAACGTCGGCCAGCCATTCGTCTATCCGCGTAACAATTTGTCGTACAGCGCGAACTTCATGCACATGATGTTCTCGACCCCGTGCGAAGAGTACAAGGTCAATGACGTGCTGGTACGCGCTCTGGATCGTATCCTGATCCTGCACGCAGATCACGAGCAAAATGCCTCGACTTCGACCGTACGTCTGGCCGGTTCGAGCGGTGCGAATCCATTTGCCTGTATCGCTGCCGGTATCGCTTGCCTGTGGGGGCCTGCACACGGCGGCGCCAATGAAGCCGCGCTGAACATGCTGAAGGAAATCGGCACTGTTGACAAGATTCCTGAGTTCATCGAGAAAGTGAAAGACAAGAACTCCGGCATCAAGCTGATGGGCTTCGGTCATCGCGTCTACAAGAACTTCGACCCGCGCGCCAAGCTGATGCGTGAAACCTGCTACGAAGTGCTGAACGAACTCGGTCTGCATGACGATCCGTTGTTCAAGCTGGCGATGGCATTGGAAAAAGTCGCGCTGGAAGACGAATACTTCGTTTCCCGCAAACTGTATCCGAACGTCGATTTCTACTCAGGTATCGTGCAGTCGGCGCTGGGCATCCCGGTATCGCTGTTCACCGGTATCTTTGCGATGGCGCGCACAGTAGGCTGGATCGCACAATGGAACGAAATGATTTCCGATCCCGAACAAAAAATCGGTCGTCCACGTCAATTGTTTATCGGCTCGCCTAATCGTGATGTAGTGCCATTGGCAGAACGCACAGAGCAAGTGAAGTAAATAATAAAAAAGCGAATCTGATGATTCGCTTTTTTGTTTTGGCAGATGGTGATATCCTGCTGTACCAATTCGTATTGGCCGTATTTGCAACGGATAGCTTGAAGTTTTGCATTGTTTCCATAATGGAAATGTGGCAAAGATGACGAAACCGAAAAGTGTGAGCGTACGCTTGATACGAATTGCGTTGGTTGAAAAGAATACGGTAACAGGTAGTTTGTAATTTAAGCCCTTCCCCACAACTTGATGTGCAATCCGCTAACCGGTCAGGCCGTGTCGCGGAAGGTTATGTTAACCCGCTAATCTCGCGAAACGCGAAGAAAGGTGAGCAAGATGATGCAGCAATATCGCTCCAATTCATATCTCTTCGGAGGTAATGCACCGTACATTGAAGAACAGTACGAGTCTTACCTCGACAATCCCGGATCTGTCTCCGATAACTGGCGCGCGTATTTCGACGCCATGCAACACGTGCCTGCAGTTGATGGCTCGGACAAGCCAGACGTGGCGCACGCGTCGGTGATCGCCTCGTTTGCCGAGCGCGCCAAATATGGTCCGATTCGTACTATCTCGGCGTCGGCTGATGCAGAAATGGGACGTAAGCGCGTCGCCGCAACCCAACTGATCGCAGCTTACCGCTACCTCGGTTCGCGCTGGGCGAATCTGGACCCGCTGCAACGCCAGGAGCGTTCGGCGCTGCCGGAACTGGATCCAAGTTTCTACGGTTTCACCGATGCCGACATGGACATCGTGTTCAACATCAGCAATACCTATTTCGGCACGGAGACCTCCACGCTGCGCGATCTGCTCAATTCCCTGCGTGATACTTACTGCCGCTCGATCGGCGCTGAGTTCATGTACGTCAGTGATCCGACTGAAAAGCGCTGGATGCAGGAGCGTCTGGAGTCGACTCGCTCGGCGCCGACCTTCACGGCCGAAAAGAAAAAGCACATTCTTGAGCGCCTGACCGCAGCTGAAGGTCTGGAGCGCTATCTGCACACCAGGTATGTCGGTCAAAAGCGTTTCTCGCTGGAAGGCGGCGAAAGCTTCATCGTCTCGCTCGACGAAACGATTCAGCGCGGTGGTGAAAAAGGCGTCCAGGAAATCGTTATCGGCATGGCCCATCGCGGTCGTCTGAACGTTCTGGTCAACACGCTGGGCAAGATGCCGCAAGAACTGTTTGCCGAATTCGAAGGCAAGCATGGCGACGATTTGCCGGCCGGCGATGTCAAGTATCACCAAGGTTTCTCCTCCGACATCACCACTCGCGGCGGCCCGGTCCATCTGTCGCTGGCGTTCAATCCGTCGCATCTGGAAATCGTCAACCCGGTGGTGGAAGGTTCGGTCAAGGCGCGTATGGAACGTCGCGGCGACAAGGACGGCGCCCAGGTCTTGCCAATTCTGGTGCATGGCGATGCGGCGTTCGCCGGCCAGGGCGTTGTGATGGAAACGCTGAATCTGGCGCAAACGCGTGGTTACGGCACTGGCGGTACCGTGCATATCGTGATCAACAACCAGATCGGTTTTACCACTTCAGATCCACGCGACTCACGCTCGACACTGTATTGTTCGGACGTCGTCAAGATGATCGAAGCGCCCGTATTGCATGTCAATGCGGATGATCCGGAAGCGGTCGTGTACGCGACCCAGATCGCGCTCGACTATCGGGTCGAGTTCAAGAAAGACATCGTGGTTGACATCATTTGCTTCCGCAAACTCGGTCACAACGAACAAGATACGCCAGCGCTGACACAGCCGCTGATGTACAAAAAGATCGGCCAGCATCCCGGCACACGCAAGGTATACGCCGACAAACTGACTGCACAGGGCACTATCGCTGCGGATGAAGGCGATGCCATGGTCAAGGCCTATCGCGATGCGATGGATGCCGGCAAGCACACCATCGATCCGGTCATCACCAACTTCAAGAGCAAGTATGCAGTCGACTGGCTGCCGTTCCTGAATCGCAAGTGGACCGACGCGGCCGACACCGCGGTGCCGCTGACCGAACTGAAGCGTCTGGCAACACGCATTACGAGCGTTCCGGAAAACTTCAAGGTGCACGCGCTGGTCGAGAAAGTACTCAACGATCGCGCCACCATGGGCCGTGGCGAACTCAATCTCGATTGGGGTATGGGCGAACATCTGGCGTATGCGTCGCTGGTATCTTCCGGCTACGCGATTCGCTTGACTGGTCAAGACGCCGGTCGCGGTACCTTCGTGCATCGTCACGCAGTATTGCATGATCAAAATCGTGAACGCTGGGATGCCGGCAGCTACATTCCGCTGCAAAACATCTCTGAACAACAAGCGCCGTTCAACGTGATCGACTCGGTGCTGTCGGAAGAAGCGGTACTTGGTTTTGAATACGGATACTCTACCGCCGAACCAAACACGTTGACCATCTGGGAAGCCCAATTCGGCGACTTCGCCAACGGCGCGCAAGTCGTGATCGACCAATTCATCAGCTCCGGCGAAGTGAAGTGGGGTCGCGCTTCGGGTCTGGTCCTGATGCTGCCGCACGGTTATGAAGGCCAGGGCCCGGAACACTCGTCGGCACGTCTCGAACGCTTCTTGCAACTATGTGCAGACAACAACATGCAAGTGGTGCAACCGACCACTTCAGCGCAGATTTTCCATCTGCTGCGCCGTCAGATGATTCGTTTGTTCCGCAAGCCGCTGGTGATCATGACGCCGAAGTCGCTGCTGCGTAACAAGGATGCCGGTTCGCCGTTGTCGGAATTCGCCAAGGGCTCTTTCCAGACGGTCATCGGTGAAACCGACGACAAGATCGATCCTAAGAAGGTCAAGCGTATTGTCGCTTGCTCGGGCAAGGTTTACTACGATCTGGTGAATGCTCGCAAAGAGCGCGGTCAGACCGATGTGGCGATTATTCGTCTGGAGCAGCTGTATCCGTTCCCGCACAAGGCATTCGCCGCCGAACTGAAACAGTTCCCACACTTCAATGAACTGGTCTGGGCTCAGGACGAGCCGCAAAATCAGGGAGCGTGGCTGCAGATTCAGCACAACATTTTTGAAAACCTGGATGACGGTCAAAAGCTTGCCTATGCAGGCCGTCCAGCCAGCGCATCGCCTGCCGTGGGTTACTACGACAAGCACTATGCGCAACAAAAAACACTGCTGGATACCGCATTTTCGAAGCTCAAAGGCTTTGTTCTCACCAAATAACTGAAAACTGACGCTCCGGCGTGCCGCCCCATGGCTGGCACGCCTGATGCCTACCCCAATACGGAGAATCTCATGGCACTTATAGAAGTTAAAGTCCCGCAACTGTCGGAATCCGTCGCTGAAGCGACACTGCTGCAATGGCACAAAAAAGTTGGAGATCCGGTTGCGCGCGACGAGAACCTGATCGATATTGAAACGGACAAGGTCGTTCTCGAATTACCTGCACCAAACGAAGGCGTGATTGCACAAATCATCGAAGCGGATGGCGCAACCGTGGTTGCCGGTCAGGTCATCGCCGTAATCGATACCGACGCGTCGGCCAAGGTCAGCCCGATGGAAGTGTCCGCAGTCCCAGTGCCGCAAGCCGGTCACGCACCGACACCGGTCGCCGCACCGGAACTGGTGGCCGGCAACACCGCTGCCGGTGTCGCCATGCCGGCAGCGGCCAAGCTTTTGGCAGACAACAACATGACCGTGATGCAGGTCGCCGGCACTGGCAAAGATGGCCGTGTGACCAAAGGCGACGTGCTGAGCACGTTGGCAGCCAAGCCGGCAGCACCTGCTGCTGCACCTGTGGCAGCCGTCAAGCCGGCATTGCAACAAGTCGCAGCGCCTACCAAGGCGATCCGGGAAGATCGTCCGGAGGAACGCGTGCCTATGAGCCGTTTGCGCGCTCGTATCGCCGAGCGTCTGGTGCAATCGCAATCGACGAATGCCATCTTGACGACGTTCAATGAAGTCAACATGCAGCCCGTGATCGATCTGCGTACCAAGTACAAAGACAGATTTGAAAAAGAGCACGGCGTCAAGCTGGGTTTCATGTCGTTCTTCGTCAAGGCCGCTGTCGCTGCGCTGAAGAAATATCCTATCGTCAATGCTTCTGTCGACGGCAACGATATCGTGTATCACGGGTACTTCGACATCGGTATCGCAGTTGGTTCGCCGCGCGGCCTGGTAGTGCCCGTGTTGCGTGACGTAGATCAGATGTCGATTGCTGAGATCGAAAAGAAAATCGGCGAATTCGGCAGCAAGGCACGTGACGGCAAGTTAACGATGGACGATCTGAGCGGCGGTACTTTCTCGATCTCTAACGGTGGTACGTTTGGTTCGATGCTGTCGACACCGATTATCAACCCGCCACAGTCGGCGATTCTGGGCGTGCATGCAACCAAGGACCGTGCAGTGGTCGAAAATGGTCAAATCGTGATTCGTCCGATGAACTATCTGGCGATGTCTTACGATCACCGCATCATCGACGGCCGTGAAGCAGTGCTGGCGCTGGTCGCCATGAAGGATGCGCTGGAAGATCCGGCCCGTTTGTTGCTGGACCTGTAATTTATAAAAAGCAAATGCGCTCCGAGGCACATCAGGCTCATCTCTTATTTCGAGAACAGGCACGGTGGCTTGGCGCGCATTGCTTTGATGTAATACCTGATTGTTTGCGCCGGCCTTCCAGTGATGAATGACTGAGGCCGGTGACGCAATCAAGATAAATACCGGATTTAATACCTGAAGTAATGCGTGCCGCTCGCGCCAAAGAGCGCCGTAAAAAAACCAAGGAAAACTATGAGTAAGCAATTTGACGTCGTCGTGATCGGTGGCGGTCCTGGCGGTTATGTCGCAGCAATTCGCGCTGCGCAACTCGGTTTCAGCACCGCCTGTATCGACGAGTGGAAAAATGCGAATGATGGCCCGGCACCAGGCGGCACTTGCACCAACGTTGGCTGCATCCCATCGAAGGCGCTGCTGCAATCGTCCGAGCATTTCGAACATGCAGGTCATGCTTTTGCCGATCACGGTATCGATATCAAGGGACTGAGCCTGAATCTGCCGCAGATGCTGGCGCGCAAAGACACCGTCGTCAAGCAGAACAACGACGGCATCCTGTATCTGTTCAAAAAGAACAAAATAACGTTTTTCCATGGGCGCGGTTCGTTCGTCAAGGGCGACACCGCCGGTTATGAAATCAAGGTTGCCGGCAAGACCGAAGAGACCATCACCGGCAAGCACATCATACTGGCGACCGGGTCCAATGCACGTGAATTGCCGGGCGCGGCTTTCGACGAAAAGCTGATCTTGTCGAATGCCGGCGCGCTGGCAATTGATGCCGTGCCAAAGAAACTGGGCGTCATCGGTGCCGGCGTCATCGGCCTCGAAATGGGTAGCGTCTGGCGTCGTCTGGGTGCCGACGTGACGGTACTCGAAGCGCTGCCGGCTTTCCTCGGCGCGGTGGATGAACAAATCGCCAAAGAAGCGGCCAAACTGTTCGCCAAACAAGGTTTGAGCATCACGCTGGGCGTGAATATCGGCGCGATCACCGTAGGTAAAAAAGACGTGACGGTGGAATATACCGACGCCAAGGGCGAAGCCAAAAAAGCAGTGTTCGACAAGTTGATCGTCTCGATCGGCCGTATACCGAACACCATCGGCCTGAACGCTGAAGGCGTTGGCCTGCAACTCGACGAACGCGGCTTCATCAACGTTGACGGCGATTGCAAAACCAATCTGGCGAATGTCTGGGCGGTGGGCGATGTGGTGCGTGGCCCGATGCTGGCACACAAGGCCGAAGAAGAGGGCGTTGCCGTGGCTGAGCGTATCGCCGGTCAACATGGTCATGTCAATTTCAATACGATTCCCTGGGTCATCTACACGTCGCCGGAAATTGCATGGGTCGGTAAAACCGAGCAACAATTGAAAGCTGAAGGCGTTGCTTACAAGGCGGGTACGTTCCCCTTCCTGGCGAACGGTCGCGCGCGCGCGCTGGGCGATACTTCCGGCATGGTGAAGTTTTTGGCGGATGCCAAGAGCGACGAAATCCTCGGCGTGCACATCGTTGGCCCGATGGCCTCTGAACTGATTTCCGAGGCCGTGGTGGCAATGGAATTCCGGGCCTCTGCGGAAGATATCGCACGTATCTGCCATGCGCATCCGTCGTTGTCGGAGGCGACTAAGGAAGCGGCGCTGGCAGTCGATAAGCGTGCGCTGAATTTCTAGGGGAAACCGGAATGCGTCACCTGACCCTGTTGTCGCTTGTATTGCTGGCCGGTTGTGCGACAACCCGGTCGGGTGACGGACGTATTCTTATCGAAACCAGTTCCCAGGGAGAGCCGCTAATCGCCGCGCGTTGCGTTGTCAAAACGGATGGCGGCACCTGGAACCTGACGACCCCTGCTGAAGTCGTGATTGCCGTTGCCGACGGTGATTTGCATGTGCTCTGCAGCAAGATTGGCTACCGTACTGCCGAAGTGGTATACAAAGCTCCGGCCGGGGTCGGCTTGCCAAGTATGGGGGGCGGTGCTGGTGGTGGCGGTATTGGCTTGGGCCTGGGCTTGAGTTTTCCGATTAGCGTTGGAGAGAAAAGCGCCGCCTACCCAAGTCGCGTAATGGTCGAACTGGAACGACTCTAGGAACCTGTCGGACTTAGGGAGAATGGGGTGCGACAGGCTCCTGGGTAGTCCGGTGTTTCCATTGTTAAGCGTGGGTGAGCAAAAGCTCGCCCATTTTTGTTTTTGCCCAGACGTTCTGAGAATGCGCACGATCTGCTGGCGGATTAAGAATTTGAGAAGCGAAAACCATGAACGTCCAAGAATTCTACGAACAGACGTTGGCCCAGCGCGGCTTTACATCGGATGCGGCACAGTTGCAGGCGGTTGACCGGCTGCAACGGGCCTACGATGAATGGGTGGCATACAAGGCCCGGCGCTCGAGCTCTTTCAAGCGCCTCGTGAATCGGCCCGATGTGCCGCGTGGCTTGTATATGTGGGGCGGTGTCGGTCGCGGCAAATCCTTCCTGATGGATAGCTTTTACTCGGTGGTGCCGGTGGTACGCAAGGTACGCCTGCATTTTCACGAATTCATGCGTGCGGTACATCGCCAACTGGATGAGCTGAAAGGGGTCGAAGACCCGCTCGATGAGGTCGCCAAGCGGATTGCGAAGAAATATCGGTTGATCTGTTTCGATGAGTTTCATGTGTCGGATATCGCTGATGCGATGATTCTGTATAACTTGTTAAGGGCCTTGTTTGAGAATGGCGTGTCGTTCGTGATGACATCCAATTACGAACCTGGCACCCTGTATCCGGACGGCTTGCATCGTGACCGTATGCTGCCGACCATCAAACTGTTGCGGGATAAGCTCGATGTGATGAACATCGATGCCGGTATCGATTACCGTAAACGCGCATTGGACCAGGTAGACACCTATTACACGCCGCTCGATGGCGACAGCGATCGCGCCTTGCGCCACGCCTTTGCCGGGATTGCGGAAACCACGGATGAAGATCCTTTGGTCGATATTGAAGCCCGTAAAATCAGGTCTCTGCGACGCGCTGGCGGCGTCATCTGGTTTGATTTCGCCACCTTGTGCGGCGGTCCGCGTTCGCAGAATGATTACCTGGAAATTGCCAGCCGCTTCCATACGGTGATATTGTCCGGTATTCCGCAAATGTCAGCGGCAATGTCGTCTGAAGCACGCCGGTTTACCTGGCTGATTGATGTGTTTTATGATCACAAGGTCAAATTAATCATGTCGGCCGCCGTCGCGCCTGAAGAGCTTTATACCCAAGGCATGCTGGCGAATGAATTTCATCGGACGGTATCTCGTATCATTGAGATGCAATCGAAGGAATACATGGAGGCCGAACAGCGTGCGACGGCAGATGCGATTGCGTGATAATGCGCTGTGAAATTGAATAACCGAATAATCGTAAAGAAATGGATTGGAACACGTGAAATCAGCCTCTTTAGTTTTTCACCCGCGCTACCCGGCGACGGCCATGACTGGCAAATGTCAGCGTGTGACATCGATGCTGGCATTTGCCAGTGCACTGGTCTTGGGTGGCGCGCTAATGACGGGTTCTGCATGGGCACAGGACGCCGCCAAACCAAGCGATGCCGGGCCTGTCGGCGCGCAGACAGGTACGGCGCTTGATGCCTCCGTTCCCGCCGCGGATTTCGTGGCACGTCATCCAATTGGTTCGGTCAGTTCTGTGGCAGGCGCCGATGAAGTGCTGGCCGACGTTGCCAAGGCGCGCGCCGACGTCGAACTACGTACGCTCAATGAGCAGCGGATTTGCTATAAAAAGTTTTTTACGAACCACTGTCTGGATGCCGCCAAGGAACAGCGGCGCCTGGCGTTAAAGCAAATCCGTCCGCTTGACGTTGAGGCCAATGCGTTCAAGCGGCGCGCCACTGCGGATGAGCGCGACAAAGCGCTGGCAGACCAGCGCACCAAAGAGGAAATCGAGTCGCCCAAGCGGGAGCAGGATCAAAAAGAAAAAGACAGCTCAAACGCACGCAAGGTAAAAGAAGGAAGCGAAAAAGCGGCTGCCGTCGAAACCAACACCCAACAGCATGCAGGGGAGGCCGAAAAACGGGTTACCGAGAATGCGGCAAAATTGCAGCGTAGCCAGCAAGCCGGGGCCGCGAAAGCCTCTGAACGTGCTGCGAACAGGGCTGCATTTATCAAAAAAGGTCAGGATGCGGCGGCACGTCAGCGTCAAGTTGCCGAAAAGAAGGCCGCGAAAGAACGCCAGTTAGCCGAAAAGAAGGCGGCCCCTGCGGGGACGCCCGCGCCAGGTCCGGTTCCGGCCCAACCATAATGCATCAGACCGCGCGGCGCATTTTTTTGATGGTGTAGTTTGGCACTTCCTTCGGCGGCTTGACCAGCTTGACGATCGCAAAGGTGCAATTGTCCGCGGCGATTCCGGCAGCGCGCTTACGCGCTCTGGCGATGAACATCTCGGCAGCATCGCGCGGCTTGTGCATCGCAATCGCGGCGCCCATTTCGCCAGTGGTGAAGTAGGGCCAGAAACCATCCGAGCACAACAAAAACGTGTCGCCAGCCTTTAAGCCGGTATGACGCGCTATTGATACCTGGGGGTTTTCCAGGCTGGACCCAATCGCGTTCACCAGTACATTCGACAAGCTATGCGACCTGGCTTCGTCGCGCGATAGTTTTCCTTCACTGATCAATTTTTCCACATAAGAATGGTCAATTGTGTGTTCGATAAAATTCGGTCCATCAAAATGGTATAAGCGCGAATCGCCGACATGACCCCAGGTCGCGACGCCATCGGGCGACAGCACCAGAGCAACCATCGTGGTGTGCGGGTCCTTGTCGCTGGAAAAGCCGGAGAGCTTGATAATGGTATGGGTCTCATGGGCAATGTCGCGCAGCAGCTGCTCGACCGTATCGCTGTTCGGCGAAAAGACGTCGAATAGCTGTTTCGCCGTAGCGATCAGCTGTTCGGCTGCCAGTGCGCCGCCGCTACGTCCGCCCATGCCATCGGCCAGTACTGCCATCATGTAGCCGGGAGCCTTGGGTGCCGCAAATAGTGCAGTCCGGTCCTGTTGTTCTGTGCGGTCGCCGATGTGTTGGCCGGTACCTGCTTCGATCTTATATTGGCTCATTCGTCTGGGTAGATTAAACTGTGCTCTTGTTGTAAGTTATTTCAAATACCTGTTGATCCAACGGTGGTGGTTCCACAAAGAACCGCTGGCAGGCCGGGTTGACAACTTTGGTAACTTTTCCGCAAATCATTATACGCACGAATTATCTTACTTAGAGGGTGAGATTGTTCTCCAGATTTTATTGAATTTCAACGCCGGAATGTGACTATGCTAGATCGGGAAGATATCCGCCGCCGCATCATTGAGCTTGAAGTTGAACATCGCGATCTCGATGCCGTGATCGATGTACTGGTCAACGACCTGCGGGGCGAAGAGTTACAATTGCGACGCTTGAAGAAGCGTAAACTTCAACTGAAGGACCACATTACGCTGTTAAGGATGCAATTAGTCCCCGATATACCTGCATAAGCATGATGCGGATGTTGCCTTTAGCTGCCCGTCCCGGATCAACGCCGGGCAGTTTTTATCCCAGCCAGTGTTTTCCATTTTGTCCCCAGCCCGATTACCGTAAGTTACCTTGACCGAAGATACATCCTCCTCCGTTGCCGAAAGCGCAATCCCTGCCGGCACGCACGACGCCGATATTGACCAGTTGTTTGGCCCCGGCGGTCCGCTGGGCCAGATTGTCGGCGGCTTTCGCCCGCGCCTGGCACAAACCGAAATGGCCAAGGCGATCGCCGAAGCCATCGCGCAACAGACGACGTTGATCGCCGAAGCCGGTACCGGCACCGGCAAGACCTTCGCTTATCTCGTGCCGGCACTGTTATGGGGCGGCAAGGTCATCATCTCGACCGGCACCAAGAATTTGCAGGATCAATTGTTTTTGCGGGATATTCCGACGGTGCGCAAGGCGCTCAGCGCGCCGGTGTCGATCGCGCTGCTGAAGGGGCGGGCGAACTATGTTTGCCATTTCCACCTGGAACGGACGCTGCAAAACGGCCGCATGACCTCACGCGAGGACGTCGGCCATTTACGCGAGATTTCGCGCTTCATGAAGACCACCAGTTCGGGCGACAAGGCGGAATTGTCGAAAGTACCCGAAACCGCATTGATCTGGAATCTGGTGACCTCGACGCGGGATACCTGTCTGGGCGCGGAGTGCCAGTATTACCAGGATTGCTTCGTCATGAAGGCGCGCAAAGAAGCGCAGCAAGCTGACGTTGTGGTGGTCAATCATCATCTGTTCTTTGCCGACGTGGCCTTGAAGGATACCGGCGTGGCCGAGCTGCTGCCGTCTGCCAACACCATCATTTTTGACGAAGCCCATCAATTGCCGGAAGTTGCCACGTTATTTTTTGGCGATACTGTCTCGACCTCGCAAATCCTTGAACTGTGCCGGGACGTTTTGGCAGAAGGCCTGTCGCATGCACGCGATGGCGCCGACTGGGCCAAGGTAGTCATGCCGGTCGAGAAGGCTGCCCGTGATTTGCGCCTGGCATTTCCGCAAGACGTGGTGCGCCTTGCAGTCAATCAGATCGCGCCTTCCAGCGCCTTCTTCCCGGCACTGGAAACGCTACGGCAAGAATTCGACGGCATGATCGCGACGCTGGAAAAACAGGCTGAACGTGCTGAAACCATTGAGCAATGCCGTACGCGCGCGATTGAAATCGGCATGCGGATCGATGCCTGGAACAAGCCCGTGTCAGCCAAGGCCAAGACCAATAGCATCAAGGATGCGGTACATGGGGATGCCGAAGGCCGGGTACTGTGGGTCGAGGCATTTTCCACTTCGTTGCAATTGCATCAGACGCCGCTATCGATTGCGCCCATTTTCAACCGCCAGCGCGAAGGGGTGCCGCGCACCTGGATTTTCACGTCGGCGACGCTGGCGGTAAAAAACGACTTCCAGCATTACGCCGCTCAAATGGGGCTGGCCGACGAACCGGCGCAATCCTGGCCTAGCCCGTTCGAGTACGGCGAACAAGGTTTGCTGTATGTGCCGCAGAACCTGCCGCAGCCAAACTCGCCGGAGTACACCGATGCCGTTATCGATGCCGCGTTGCCGGTGATTGAGGCGGCCGGCGGCCGTACTTTCCTGCTGTGCACCACCATTCGCGCCGTCAATCGTGCGGCGGAGCGACTGCGCGCAGAGTTCGAAGAACGCAAGTTGCCATTTCCACTTATGGTCCAGGGTGAAGCCGGCCGCACCGAGTTGCTTGACCGTTTTCGCGCAGCCGGCAACGCGGTATTGATTGGCAGCCAGAGTTTCTGGGAAGGTGTTGACGTGCGTGGCGAAGCGTTGTCGCTGGTCATTATCGACAAGCTACCGTTTTCCCCGCCGGACGACCCGGTATTGGCGGCACGCATCGAGGCGCTGGAAAAGAAAGGGATGAACGGCTTCATGCACCATCAGTTGCCCGCCGCGATCATCAATCTGAAGCAGGGCGCGGGCCGCCTGATTCGCGACCAGAGCGATCGCGGGGTGTTGATGATTTGCGATCCACGGCTTATTTCAAAGGGCTACGGCAAACGCATCTGGCAGAGCTTGCCGCCATTTAAACGGACCCGCGAACTGAGCGTGGCAACTGAATTCTGGAACGCTGGACCGCCAACTATCTGACGTGTATTGTCACGCTATCGACGTCACAAGAAATTGCAAGTTATTTAACTTGTCATGAGATCTATGAATTGTGTTCCAGGCACGTCTCCGGAATGGATTGTCGCTTTGTCATCAGGCTGTAACAATCAGGATTTATTGTCCGTGGCGACGCTGTCTGCGCGCCATGAAATTGTTTAGTGCCCAGCGAACACGTCAACTAATCATGTTCGTTATTGTTTAATGTTCAGTAGATTGAGAGGGTGTAATGTTTGCAGCGGTCGATTTGGGTTCAAACAGCTTTCGTTTGCATATCGGCAAGTACAATGGCGATGCAATTCGCGTCATCAAGAGCGCACGAGACCCGATTCGATTAGCCGCCGGTCTTGATGGCAAAGGGAATCTGACCGAAGTCGCGATGCAGACCGCGCTGGATTCGCTCAGCCGGTTTCGCGCTATCCTGGCCGACTACCAACTCGACGCAGTGCGCATAGTTGCCACCAATACGCTGCGTGTCGCCAGGAACGCGGCAGCGTTTTTGCCCGCTGCGGAAGCCGCCATCGGCTATCCGATCGAAATCATTTCCGGTGAAGAAGAGGGCCGCCTGATCTACATGGGCGTCGCCAGCATGCTGCGTCTGCCGAATGAAAAGCGGCTGGTGCTGGATATCGGTGGCGGGTCTACCGAGTTGATCCTGGGGCGTGGGCAGCAAATCGAGCGGGTTGAATCGTTTGGCATCGGCACCGTCAATCAAAGCCTGGCATTTTTTGCCGACGGCTGCATTACCACTGCCGCCTACGACGCCGCCATTCTTTCGGCGCGCAGCCATTTCGAAGATGCCGCACCGCCATATCGCCCCCAAAACTGGACCAATGCCTACGGCTCATCGGGCACGATCAGGGCCATCGCCGAGACCATAGAAAAAAATGGCCTCGGTGATCGACGTCTGTCCTACAAAAGCCTGGAGGCACTCAAGCAGCGTTTCATCGCGCTGGCCCACGTCAGCCGTATCGACATGGCTGGCATGCGCTCGGAGCGGGCTCCGGTGATTGTCGGTGGCGTTGCGGTATTGAGCGGCTTGATGCAGGAACTCGGCATCGAAGTGCTGACGCCGATTGAAGCCGGCTTGCGCATGGGCGTGATGTGGGATTTGCAATTGCGTGGCACCCGACTGGACCGGCGCGAGCAATCGGTGCGTGATTTTTCCCAGCGTTTTCATGTCGATCAGTTGCGCGCCAACCGGGTTGCCGAGACTGCCAGCGTGTTGTACGGCTTGCTCAAGCCGAACAATGACCTGCTGGAGAAGTATTTGCACTGGAGCGGCCTGCTGCATGAAGTCGGCCTGGTGGTGTCGCAAAGCGGTTATCACAAGCATGCCGCCTATCTGATCGCGAATGCGGACCTGTCCGGCTTCACGACGCGGGAGCAAAAGACCATGAGTCAGTTGATCCTTGGGCAAAAAGGTAACTTGCGCAAGATCAATGAAAGTTTGCTTGATGCGGATTTTTCCAAGGCGGTACTGGCATTACGCCTCTCCGTCATGTTTTTGCACTCGCGCATAGACGTAAATCTGAATGAGTTGCGCGTCAAGATGAAGAGCAGAATCGAGCTCGACATCAAACGCGAATGGATTGCCGATCATCCGACCGCGACTTACTGGATGGAGAGGGAGCGGGAGTGGTGGCGTGAAATCGGGATCGAGTTTGCGATCAAGCGGACTTGAGTTTTCGGTCGTTATCTACACGGACTACTGACCGTGTCGGATAACGACAATCGCATGCGAACCAAACTGCTCCGGAACCGTTTAACAGCTTGGTTCAGCGCGATCTGACATCGCACAAAAGAGCGTCAACAGGTTCTAAAAAGTCAGTCCGTTTGCCTTGCTGAACAACGCAATATCGACATACCCGGATAAATGGTTGCTGGCAGGCGTGGCGCCGACAATGTAGCCGCCGATGTCGACGCCGCCATTCGGTACATTAAACGCTTGTTCGGCCGCTGTGCCGCGTTTGTGGCCCTGTATCAGCCGCGTCCAGGACTTCGCGGCGGAAAAGCCTTCCAGCGTGAATGATGAAACCGGTTCATCGCGGTATTTTTTCATCATGTCCATGTGCTCAAGCTGGATCGACGAACTACCGCCGTTCGGATTCGGCACCACCTGCGAGAACACGGTCCAATCGACCGCCTTCGGTCCGGCCAACTGACGCAGCATCGTCAAGTTGGTGAGCGATGAGCCGGCGACAAACGTGTGTGGCGCATATTTCCGGAATTCCTTCAGAAACAGGCCGGTACTGACGGTGTCGGCAATCACAATCACAAAACCCGGATTGGCATGCGCCAGGCGCGCCGCGTCGCTGGCGACCCTGGTATTGTCGCCGGACAGATTGACGGAACCGCTTAGCTTGATCCCGGTCGCCTTGATTTCTGCAGTCAGGCTGCGATAGGCGTCGACGGTAGTTGACGACTCCCGATAGACCACCCCGACATCCTTGATGCCGAGCTTGCCGAAGTGCGAAAAAATGTAGCGGATCTCTTGCAGATAACTGGGACGCCATAACAAGATACGCGGGTCTTTCTGATAATCGGCACCCGCCAAAGGCGCGTATAGCACCAGTCCGCTGCGCTTGAAAGCCGGTGCCGTCAGCGTCGCCTGCGTGACCTCGTCCCCGACCCCGCCAAACAGATACTCGACGTGTTTCTGCTCGATCAGTTCGGTCACGGCCTTGACGGCCAGTTCCGGCTTGCCCTGGTCATCAAGCGTCAGATACTGAATGTGGCGACCATTCACGCCGCCGTTGGCGTTGAGAACGTCGAAATAAGTCTTGATGCCGGCCACATAGTCGCGCCCCAGATCGGCATTCGGGCCGGACAGGTCAATCGCCTGGCCGATGACGATATTGTCGGCGGCGGCATTTGCAGCAGAAGAAAACGTGAGCGTCGTACAGGCGAATATGGCTAGCAGCAAACTACTAAGAAAGTGTTTTGGCGACGATGTCATGGCTTGGTTGAGAATAGGATGTGGAAAATTGGCAAGTGCGATTCTCGGCGGCAAATGTTACAAGCTGATGAAATGACGCTTGCTTATTGATAAAGATATGTTGCCAATCCCGAATAAATTGCATATATTATTTATACTATTTAATTCAAGGAGTTTTTATGGTTACCAGAGCACCCCGAAAGCCAGCCGTCGCTGCGACAAGAAAGCCGGCAGCCGGCGTCCGCAAGGCAATGCCAGCGGTCAAAGCTGCCCCAGCTGCGGCGAAAAAGCCGGCAGCGGTAAAGAAGGCAATTCCGGCAAAGCCGATGGCCGCAGCCCCAAAAACCACACCAATGGCACCGGCAGTCCCCGCGCCGAAGGTGATCGCCAAGCCGGTGATCAGTGTCAAACCGGCCGCCGAACCAAAAGTAAAAGTAAAGAAAGCCAAGCTGGTACGTGACAGCTTCACCATGCCGGAAGACGAATACCAGGTGCTGAGCGACGTCAAGAAGGCTTGCCTGAAGGCGGGCCTGGCAGTGAAGAAAAGTGAGTTGCTACGGGTCGGCGTCGCGTTGATCAGGGATCTGGAGAATTCCAAATTGAAAGCTGCGATTGCCAGCTTGCCGTTGGTGAAGGCGGGGCGGCCAAAGAAAGATAAGTAAATCTGACTCAGGACACTATGTTCAGTGCAGATGGAAGGCCATACGAACCACAATAAAAATCCCGGCATAGCTACCGGGATTTTTTTATACGCGCCCGATCAAATATTAGTGCGACATCAGCACTGGAACCGTCATCGTTTTCAGCACGGTCTTGGTGACGCCGCCTAACAATACTTCACGAAAACGTGTATGGCCGTAGCCTCCCATCACAATCAGATCGGAGCGTAAATCCGCTGCCAGCGAGAGCAAGGTATTGCCGACATCGAGTTCGGTATGCTGTTGTACGACCTCAACTTTGATGTTGTGCCGGGTCAGGTACAGGGCGATATCTGCTCCCGGCTGTTCGCCATGCACATCGGATTGTGCGGACGGATTGAACAGCGCGACGCTGACATTCTTCGCGCGTTTCAGCAATGGGATCGCATTCGTTACGGCGCGGGTGGCTTCCATGCTGCCGTCCCACGCAACCAGTACGTTGCTCCCGACGCGGTCAAACCGGCCGGCATAAGGAACCAGCAAAACCGGGCGCGCGCAATTGAGCATGACATATTCCGGCAGGCCGGCTATCACGCGGGAACAGGTTTCATCCAGGTCGGTTTGGCCGATCACCACCAGATCGCTGTAACGGGCTTGCAGGGACAGGCCGCCTTCCGGTTCGTCATTGACCAGTCTCTTCTCATACGAGAGCACCCCCATATGCCTGGCAATGGCATCAAACTCCGCAAGTGCCTTGGTGGCGCGTTCTTTTATGGCATCGATTTCGGCTGCCACGATGGTCCCGGTGAGGTCGGCCGCACCGCCCTGGTACATGATGCGCGAGATACCGATCATCGCAGTGCCGATTAAATGCGCATTTTCGGCGATCGCTATTTCTGCGGCTATCTTGATGCGTGCCGCTGCGTGCCGGGATTGATCTACATGCACGAGAATCGTTTTGTAAGACATGGAATCGCCTTTCTTTGATGGCAAAGTTGAATGTTCAGAAGCCATTCGTTCATGAAAACAAGATGCTTTAATCACGCCTTTAATGTAGGCGGTCAGGCGAACAGAGTCCAGAAACAAACGACTGCACCAAGGTATCGTTGGCGGAAATTTGATGCACATCAAGTGGGTAAATCAGCGCTGTTTCCAGCATTGATCCCGACCGGATAATGCCGCGTTTCATTGCGCCGTGTGGGCGCTGCACAATATATATGCACGCAAGGTGTTGGCAGCTTTTGATGCAAGTCAAGGTATTTGCCGGTCGAGGTCCATACACTGCACGCGATAAGGCCACGTTCCAACCCTCGGTGTGGCCGGCAGCAGGAGTGAAAATAATGGTGCTATCCGCAATACCCGTACCGGTGGTTCCGTCGGTCGCATTCGATGCCGAGCTGGTTCGCAAGCTGAGTCAATCGGCTCCGCGGTATACGTCCTATCCGACCGCGGATCGGTTCACCGAGGCGTTCGGCTATCGCGACTATCTGCAAGCCATTGCCGGTTTGCGCACACGCGGCAGCAGGAATCCGTTATCGCTATACCTGCATATCCCGTTCTGCGATACGGTTTGCTACTACTGCGCCTGCAACAAAATCATCACCAAAAACCGTGATAAGGCGGTCATCTACCTGAGCTACCTGAAACGCGAAATCGAGATGCAGGGCAAACTGCTTGCCGGGATGAACCAGGTTGCGCAGTTGCACCTTGGGGGCGGCACGCCCACCTACCTGTCGGATCGGCAAATGGCCGACCTGATGGCGCACCTGCGGCGCTGGTTCCAGTTTGCGCCCGACGATGTCGGCGAATATGCGATTGAAGTCGATCCGCGCACGGTGTCCCGTGAGCGTGTCCGGAGTTTGCGCGAACAGGGCTTTAACCGCATCAGTCTGGGTGTGCAGGACTTCGATCCGGACGTGCAAAAGGCGGTCAACCGCATGCAACCGGAGAGTCAGACGCTTGCCATCATCCAGGCGGCGCGCGCTGCGCATTTCCGCTCCGTGAGCATAGACCTGATATACGGGCTGCCCAAACAAAACGTCATTACCATGGCACAGACGCTGGCGAAGGTCATCAAGGCCGCCCCGGACCGCATCGCGATCTACAATTATGCGCATCTGCCGTATTTGTTCAAAGCGCAACGACGCATTCTCGAGCAAGACTTGCCCAGTGGCGAAACCAAGCTCGACATGCTGGCGCTGTGCATCAGACGGCTGACCGCAGCAGGCTATGTCTACATAGGCATGGACCATTTTGCGCTGCCGAGCGACGATTTGGCGGTGGCACAGCGACAGGGGCGTTTGCATCGTAACTTCCAGGGATATTCGACCCATGCGGATTCGGACCTGGTGTCGTGCGGGGTATCGGCAATCAGCGCCGTCGCGGGCACCTACAGCCAGAACGTCAAGACGCTCGCCGCGTATTACGATGACATCGACAATAATGAATTGCCGATTGTGCGCGGCATCAAGCTGCACATGGATGACGTGTTGCGACGCGCCATTATCCAGATGCTGATGTGTAATTTTGAATTGTCGATCGCATCGATCGAGCAGGCCTATCCGATTACGTTCACGGCATATTTCGCAGCGGAGCTTGAGAAGTTGCAAACGCTGGCGCAAGACGGCTTGCTGACAATCGATGCCGAATGGTTAACCGTGACCTTGAAGGGGCGGCTGCTGATTCGGAATATTTGCATGGTGTTCGACCGGTATCTGTACGCTAAACCGGATCCGCTGCGCTATTCCAGGACGATCTGACGTGGGGCGCACATGACTGCTCTGGGCCTGTTGCCGATTTTCATGATCGGCCTGCTTGGCAGCGTGCATTGTGTCGGCATGTGCGGCGGGATTGTAGGGGCATTCTCGGTTGCGTCGGTGCCGGCACGGAAGTTTCCAGTGGCGGTTGTCGCCGCAAAAGCGACAAGAACCGGGGCGGGCGCAGTCCGGGTAGTCGCTTACAACGCTGGACGGATTGGCAGCTACGCGCTGGCCGGTGCGATGGTCGGCGGCATCGCGCGCGGCGCGCGTGCGTTGTCGGGAGTGTCGGTTTTCCAGATCGGCGGCTATTGGCTCGCGAACCTGATGCTGGTGGCGCTAGGGTTGTACTTGATGGATGTGTGGCGCGGGTTGGCGCAATTGGAAGCGGCCGGTCAGATGTTATGGCGGCGGGTACAGCCTTTGATGAAGTACCTGCTCCCGCTCGATAGCCCGCTGAAGATGCTGGCCGTAGGCGGACTGTGGGGATGGCTGCCATGCGGCATGGTGTACAGCGTGCTGCTGACAGCGATGTTGACCGGATCCGCGCTGTCGGGGGCGACCGTGATGTTGGTATTCGGCCTGGGAACTTTGCCGACTTTACTGGCGATGGGCATGCTCGGCGCGCAACTCAGAACCTGGATGCAGCGCCGTCCGGTACGCCTGATAAGCGGTTTGATCGTACTGGGCTTCGGCTTGCTGGGGCTGATGCGCGCCGCGCACGGTCTACCGATGAACTGGCTGGATGCGGTATGCATGAGCCCGATCGCAGCGGGAGTACAACCATGAATGCGGTGCTGAGCGCGGTCCCTGCTGTTGAGCTGGTTCAGCCGGGCAAAGTACGCGCAGCGGAGCCGGTCTGTTTTCATTGCGGCTTGCCGATCCCGGCCAACGCCAGCTGGCAAGTTCCGATTGAGCGCGTCATGCGTCCGATGTGCTGCCCCGGATGCCAGGCAGTGGCGCAAAGCATCGTCGATTACGGCTTCAGCGATTATTACAACACCCGCACCGGATTTTCCGCGACGACCGGGCAAGAGGCGCTGATTCCACCGGAACTCCAGTTGTACGACAGGCAAGAAATCGCGGGCCAATTTGTCGGCGATGCCGATGCCGGAACATGCGAGGCGACGTTTTCGATAGAGGGCATCCGTTGCGCGGCTTGCGTGTGGCTGATCGAGCGGCGCCTGGCGCGCTTGCCAGGCGTGCAAAGCGCCGCTGTGAATGTCTCCACCGAACGACTCCACGTGGGTTGGGCCCGAGAGGCGTGCAAGCCGAGCGACATACTGAAATCGCTGCGCGAAATCGGCTATACCGCCTATCCGTTCGATCCGCTCAGGCATGGCGAGCAATTGGGCCGGGCCAGGAAAATACTGTTTCGCCAGCTGTTCATTGCCGGATTGTCGATGATGCAGGTGATGATGTATGCGTTCCCGGTGTATCTGGCGACCGATGGCACGATGGACGGCAATATGACCAGCCTGATGCGCTGGGCGGGGCTGTTGCTGACCTTGCCTGCAGTAGCTTATTCGGCGCAACCCTTCTTCAGGGGGGCATGGCTTAATCTGAAGCATCGCATGCTGGGCATGGATGTGCCGGTTGCGCTCGGCATCGCGGCTGCTTTCGGCGCCAGCGTGGCCGCTACCTGGCGCGGCTATGGCGATGTGTATTTCGACTCGATCACGATGTTTATTTTCTTGTTGTTATGCAGTCGCTATCTGGAACTCGTCGCGCGGCGCAAGGCGGCTTCGGCGCTGGATAATTTGCAGCATGCATTGCCGGCCTCGGCGTGGAGCATGCCGGGCTATCCCGCCCGTCGCGATACCGAGCTGATAGCGGCTGCCCAATTGTGCGAGGGCGACGTCATCCTGGTCAAGCCGGGAGAAGCGATTGCCGCCGACGGCATCATTCTTGAAGGCGATACCGCTGTCGACGTTTCATTGCTGACGGGAGAAAGCCAGGCGCAGCGCAAGACGGTTGGCGCCGACCTGCCCGGCGGCGCAGTGAATGCGACCCAGCCGATCGTGCTGCGCATCACACGGCCGGCGGGCGACAGTACCTTGTCGGTGCTGATGAAATTGATCGAGCGGGCAGGGCAGGGCAAGCCGCAACTGGCGCTGTGGGCGGACCAGGTGGCGGCATGGTTCGTCACGCTACTGCTGCTGTTCGCGCTGACGGTCTTCATCGTGTGGGAATGGATCGATCCGGCGCGTGCATGGCCGATTGCCATTGCGGTATTGGTGGTGTCCTGTCCCTGTGCATTGTCGCTGGCGACCCCCACCGCATTGGCGGCCGCGACAGACCGGTTGCTGCGGAGCGGCATCCTGATCGTGCAGCCGCATGTCCTGGAGACGCTGCAGCGCGCCACGCACATCATCTTTGACAAGACCGGCACGCTGACTGTCGGCAAGCCGCTGCTGCTGCACATAGAAGCGCTGGGTGCAGCGTTACCGGCGTGGTGCCTGCATGTCGCTGCGGCGCTGGAGGCGTCCAGCGCGCATCCTCTGGGGGGAGCGATCGTGGTGGCGCATGAGAACGATTTGTGGAAGTTTGCAGCCGGGTCGGTCTGCGACCTGCAGCATGTTGTCGGCCAGGGACTGGAAGGCACATTAGATGGCGTACCTTACCGCCTGGGTTGCGCCGCATTCGTCCAGACCTTGGCCAACTGCCCCCTTCCCCAGACAGCAGCGCCGGATGTGACTTCCATCTATCTTGGCACCAGCGCCGCCTGGCTTGCGCGTTTCGACCTGGCCGACGGCTTGCGCAACGACGCACGCCAGGTCATCAGGAATTTCCAGGAGCGAGGAAAAACCGTCATCCTGTTAAGCGGAGATCAGCAAGCCGTCACACGGCGGGTTGCCGACGAACTCGGGATTGGGACTGCGCTAGGTGAATATCTGCCCGATCAGAAGCTCGCGTTCGTGCAAGCCTTGCAACGCGATGGCGCCATCGTCGCGATGGTCGGTGACGGCATCAACGATGCGGCAGTATTGCGCGCTGCGGATGTGTCGTTTGCCATGGGCGGCGGGACGGCCCTGGCGCAAACGCATGCCGACTGCGTGTTGCTGTCCGGCCGCCTGTCTTCTCTATGCGAGGTGGAAGAAACGGCGTCGCAGACGATTTCCGTGATGCGCCAGAATCTGGCGTGGGCCATGCTGTATAACCTGCTGGCGATACCTGCCGCCGCGCTGGGATTGCTCAATCCATGGCTCTCCGGAATCGGCATGTCTGTCAGCTCCGCAGTCGTGGTCGTCAATGCATTGCGCTTGCGCCGCATCGCGCGTGCGCACGCAGACGCCGGCCTGCCGCCAGCCGTATTTCCCGCTTCCGCGAAAGCGCTGCAGAGAGGGTAGAGCGGTCCAATATGGAAGCATTATTCTTGCTCATTCCGCTTAGCATCGGCATCGTATTCCTTGCGATCTGGGTGTTTTTCAAGATGTCGGACGGCGGTCAATTTGACGATATGGTCGGCCCGGCCTGGCGCATTTTGCAGGACGACGATCAAGCCGAAAATACGGAAACTCCGTCTGAAGATTGATTGATGCCGGCGAATTTGATTCATATCAAGGAATTTAAGCGGCCATCCTTTTACTCTCCCAGCGTCATCGTTGCATTTTCCGGGAGCTTATCTGTGGGCACAGAACTGAACTACAACTACAAGGTCGTCAAGCAGTTCACCATCGCAACGATCGTCTGGGGTGTGATCGGCATGCTGGTTGGCGTCTTCATTGCCGCACAACTGGCGTGGCCGGCACTCAATTTCGATATTCCCTGGCTGACCTACGGACGCCTGCGGCCCTTGCATACGAATGCCGTCATTTTTGCATTCGGCGTATGCGGCCTGTTCGCGACTTCGTATTACGTCGTGCAGCGCACCTGCCAGGTACGGCTGTTCTCGGATAAATTGGCCGCTTTCACGTTCTGGGGTTGGCAACTGGTGCTGGTCGCAGCGGTGATCACGCTGCCGATGGGTTTCACGCGCGGCAAAGAGTATGCGGAACTTGAATGGCCGATCACGATCCTGATCGCCATTGTGTGGGTGGCGTATGCCGTGGTGTTTTTCGGTACGCTGGTCAAGCGCAAGGTCAAGCATATCTATGTGGCGAACTGGTTTTTCGGCGCCTACATCATCGCGGTTACCTTGCTGCACGTCGTCAACGGCGCCAGCATGCCGGCATCGATGTGGAAATCGTATTCCGCCTATGCCGGTGTGCAGGACGCGATGATCCAGTGGTGGTATGGCCACAACGCGGTCGGATTTATCCTGACGGCGGGCTATCTCGGCATGGTGTATTACTTCATTCCGAAGCAGGCGGAACGTCCGGTATATTCCTATCGCTTGTCGATCGTCCACTTCTGGGCGCTGATTTTTACCTACATGTGGGCCGGTCCGCATCATCTGCACTACACGGCGTTGCCGGACTGGACGCAATCGATCGGGATGGTGTTCTCGCTGATCCTGCTGGCGCCATCCTGGGGCGGCATGATCAACGGCATGATGACGTTGTCCGGCGCATGGCACAAACTGCGCTCCGACCCGATACTGAAATTCATGATCGTGTCCTTGTCGTTCTACGGCATGGCGACCTTTGAAGGTCCGATGATGGCGATCAAGACCGTCAATTCGCTGTCGCATTACACCGACTGGGGTATTGCCCATGTTCATTCCGGCACGCTGGGCTGGGTCGGCTTCATCACGATGGGCTCGATGTATTACCTGATTCCCCGTTTGTCGGGCAAAAAAGAGATGTGGAGTACGAGTTTGATCGAGACCCATTTTTGGGTGGCGACGATCGGTATCGTGCTGTACATCACCTCGATGTGGATCGCCGGGGTGATGCAGGGCTTGATGTGGCGGGCAGTCAACCCGGACGGGACGCTGACATACACCTTCGTCGAAGGCGTCAAGGCGACCTTTCCCTACTACGTGATCCGCTTCAGCGGCGGCTTGCTGTACCTCTCCGGCATGCTGCTGATGGCCTACAACACGTTCATGACAATGCGTGACGGGGTCGCAGTCGAGGCACGTATTCCCTCGCTGTTACCCACACCCGCTTGATACCAGGAGTCAACCATGAAATTTTCCCATGAGTGGATCGAAAAGAATCCCTGGCTCCTGATTGCGCTGGTGCTGCTGGTCGTGAGCGTCGGCGGCCTGGTTGAAATCGTGCCGCTGTTCTTTCAGAAATCGACAACCGAGCCGATCACAGGGCTCAAGCCATACTCTCCATTGCGGCTGGTCGGACGCGACATTTACATTCGCGAAGGCTGCTATGGCTGTCATTCGCAAATGATTCGTCCGTTCCGTGCCGAGACCGAGCGCTACGGACATTATTCAGTGGCAGGCGAATTTGTCTATGACCGCCCGTTCCAGTGGGGGTCGAAGCGGACTGGCCCGGATCTGGCCCGGGTTGGCGGACGCTATAGCGACGAGTGGCATCGCACCCACCTGAATAACCCGCGCGATGTGGTGCCGGAATCGAATATGCCGGGCTATCCGTGGCTCGCCGCCACGCCACTGGTTGCGGAGGATGTGCTGCCAAAAATGCGCGCGCTGAAGCGGCTGGGTGTGCCGTATTCGGAAGAAGAAATCAGGCAGGCGCCAGGTACCCTGGCTGGCAAAACCGAGCAGGATGCATTGATCGCCTTCCTGCAAGGACTCGGTACTTTGATCAAGACAAGGAACTGATCATGGCAATCGACAATACCTTTACCCAGGCCAGCATCGTCATGACGGTGATCAGCCTGGCGACATTTCTTGGCATTCTCTGGTGGACGTATGGCATCAAGCGCAGCGGCGATTTCGATGCCGCCGCACGGTTACCGTTCGACGATGACGATGATGCTGTCGTAGCGCAGGGCACGGAGGATCATCATGGCTGATTTCACAAGTGGTTTCTGGAGCATCTATATCACCGTATTGACGCTACTCAGCATTTTCGGATGCGGCGTACTGCTGTGGTCGCAGTCGCACCACAAGGTCAGGTTGCCGGCAGAATCAGGCGCTCCCGGTGCAATACGCGCTCAAACCGAAACGACCGGCCATGTCTGGGATGACGATCTGACCGAGTTGAACACGCCGATGCCGCGCTGGTGGATGTGGCTGTTTTACATCACCATCGTGTTCGCCCTAGGGTATCTGGTGCTGTACCCGGGGCTCGGCACCTACGCCGGCAAGCTGGGCTGGAAGTCGAGCGGCGCCTACCAGGAAGAGTTGAAAAAGGCGGATAGCCAATACGGCCCGCTGTTCGCCAGGTATTTGCAGCAGGATCTGAAGGTAGTGGCGGCCGACCCGCAGGCGCATGCGATCGGTGAGCGTCTGTTCCTGACTTATTGCGCGCAATGCCACGGTTCGGATGCGCGCGGCGGCAAAGGTTTCCCGAACCTGACTGACAAGGACTGGCTGTATGGCGGTGACCCGAACGTGATCCAGACCACGATCCTGTACGGGCGCCACGGCCAGATGCCGTCCATGGCGGCGGCGCTCGGCTCGGACAAGGATGTCGAAAATGTCGCGCACTATGTATTGAGTTTGTCGGAGTCGCCGGCTTCCGATCCTATCAGGGCAGCATTTGGCAAAGCCAAATTCGGCAGCTGCGCCGGATGCCACGGCGCGGATGGGCACGGCAATCAGGCAATGGGCGCTCCGAATCTGAGCGACAAGATATGGTTATATGGCGGTAGCGCGGAAACCATCATGGAAACCATCCGCAAAGGCCGCGATAACACGATGCCTGCATTCAAGGACTTTCTGGGCGAGGCGAAAGTCCATGTGCTGGCAGCCTATGTATGGAGTCTATCGAATGAAACATCGGATTTCGACCAGAAATGATTCGCCCTCATCCGGCTTTATTGTGAGTTCCAATGCATAACGTCGCTCCTCAGGAGTCTGTCATCAAGATGTACGCCGCGCGCACGCAGATTTACCCGCGCGAGGCGAAGGGCCGCTATGCGATCTGGCGCTGGGTATGCGTGTGGCTGACGCAACTGGTGTTCTATGGCTTGCCATGGCTGAACTGGAACGGCCGCCAGGCCGTGCTGTTCGACCTGGGCGCGCGCAAGTTTTACATTTTCGGGGTCGTCTTGTGGCCGCAGGATTTCATCTATCTTGCGGTGCTGCTGATCATCTGTGCGTATGCCCTGTTTCTGGTGACCGCCCTGGCTGGGCGGGTCTGGTGCGGATTCGCCTGTCCGCAAACGGTGTATACAGAAGTATTCATGTGGATCGAGCGCAAGATCGAGGGGCCGCGCAGCGCACGCATGCGGCTCGACCAGCAGCCGTGGTCGGTTGAACGGCTCTCAAAGAAAACCGCCAAGCATGTGCTGTGGGGAGCGCTTGCACTCTGGACCGGATGCACCTTCGTCGGCTACTTCACACCGCTGCAAACCTTGTTGCGCGAGGCGCACAACGTCGCGCTGGGGCCGTGGGAATGGTTCTGGATTCTGTTCTACGCGTTGGCAACCTACGGCAACGCGGGGTGGATGCGCGAGCAGGTCTGCAAATACATGTGTCCGTATGCGCGCTTCCAGAGTTCGATGTTCGACAAGGACACGCTGATCATCACCTACGATCAGGAACGCGGCGAGCCGCGTGGCGCGCGTGGGAAGAAACAGGATGCCGCAGCCAGGTCGCAGGGCGATTGCATCGACTGCTCGATGTGCGTGCAGGTTTGCCCCACCGGCATCGATATCCGGCAAGGCTTGCAGTATGAGTGCATCGGTTGCGCCGCTTGCGTCGATGCCTGCAATCTGGTCATGACGAAGATCGCTGCACCGCCAGGGTTGATTCGCTATTCGACCGAGCATGCGATCAGCGGGCACCTGTCGCTGCAAGAGATGCGGCAGCGCGTGCTGCGTCCGCGGGTGATGATCTATAGCGGCATACTGCTGCTGATCGTAACGGCCTTCTTTGGCACGCTGATCATGCGTACCCCGCTCAAGCTCGATGTCATTCGCGACCGCGGTGCAATGGGGCGGGAAGTGGAAGACGGCATGATCGAGAACGTGTACCGGCTGCAGATCATGAACACGGCGGAAACCTCGCACCGTTACAAGATTGCCGTCTCGGGGCTCAAGTCGATTGCGCTGGCCACGCCGGATGAAGTGGAACTGGAGGGCGCCAGCTCGCGCGCGGTGCCGGTGCGTGTGCGGGTCGATCACAGCAACGGCAAACCCGGCTCAAACAAAATCGTGTTCGAACTGAAGGCGCTGGATGATGCGCGCCTGCAGGTGCAAGAGAATGCCGTATTTTTCGTGCCGAAATAGGTCCCAAGGAGAAAATCATGCATACCGCTTCCCCGTTAATCGATCGACTACACACTGCGCGGCCTTGGTACACCCAGGCGTGGCCATGGCTTCTGATGCTGGGCCCGGCCGTGGTCGTCGTGGCGGCCACGTATACCGGCTGGCTGGCATTTTCGCGACAGGACGCGCTGGTAGTGGGCGACTATTACAAGCAGGGACTGGCCATCAATCAGGATTTGCAGCGCGATCGTGTGGCGACCGGTATGGGATTGTCGTTGAATGCTCGTTACGACGCTGCCAGCGGGAAGCTGAACGGCACGCTGCGGAGCTTCGGTACGCCCATTGCCAGGAAAATCCTGCTCCATCTGGCGCATCCGACCCAGCCGGAAAAGGACCTCCAGCTCGCAGCACAACCCAATCCGCACGGCGATTTCAGCGTCGGATTACCGATGCTGGAAAGGGCCCGCTGGGAGATCTTGGTTGAGGGGGAACGGCGCGACTGGCGTTTGAGCGGCTCCTGGAACTGGCCGCAGCAGCAGATGATCGCCCTCAAGGCCGATTTACCGCCCGCCGAATGAAAGAGGGGAGACCATGTTGCGATACGTGATGAATATACTTTGGCCGTCTTTTCTGGTGGCGATGGTCGCAGAAGGCTGTTTTTTTTCGCTCTTCGATCCGGCGGATTTGTTACGTCTCGGCGGCCAACATGCTCTGCCGCCGATAGCCGGCTACACGATCGGCTTTTTCTTCTTCTGGAGTTTTTGTTCGCTGGCGAGCATGCTGACGCATTACCTGTTCAGCGTGCCGGACGAGCGCGGCCCGCCGTTCTGAAGTGGAAGCGTTACATCGGGCTGCAGTTTTCCGTGCCGGCCGCCAGCGCTCTTAACATCGCCGGATCGAGCAGTTGCAGCTCACGCTTATCGACTTTGAGCCAGCCCTGCTTCTTGAACCGGGACAGCAACCGGCTAATGCTCTCGATGGTCAGTCCCAGATAATTGCCGATGTCCTCGCGCGACATCCGCAACTGGAAACTGGTGGACGAATAACCGCGCGCCGCATAGCGCGATGACAGATTCACCAGAAAAGCCGCAAAGCGCTGTTCCGCGCGCATATTTCCCAGTAGTAGCATCACATTCTGCTCGCGCGTGATTTCCTGGCTCATGATTCTGTGAAAATGACGCAGCAGCATCGGGATGTGGCCGAACAGCTCTTCCAGGCGCGAGAACGGAATCTCACAGACCTCGCTATCCTCCAGCGCAACCGCGTCGCATTGGTGCCGGTCGCCGCTGATCGCATCCATGCCCAGCAATTCGCCAGCCATCTGGAAACCGGTGACCTGTTGCTCGCCGCTAGGATTGATCTGATAAGTCTTGAAATGCCCAAACCGGATGGCATACAGATTTGTGAACGGGTCATCCATTCGGTACAGGCCCTCGTCTCGCAAGATGCGACGGCGGCGTCCGACAACCTGGTCGAGCCGGTTGATGTCCGCATCGTCCAGCCCCATGGGAAGGCATAAGTGGTGCAAGCTGCAATTGGCGCAACTTGCCTTTAATGCACCGACATTCAAGGCTGGCGACGCGGTATAGGAAAGCGGCTGGCTCATAGTGGTAATTGTTGTGATTATTCAACATTGTAGTGATGGCTAAGGCGAATGTACTCTAAATGCGGAATACATACAAACGCAGCGCAACGCCGCTGCCCACGCATTGCGTGCCATTTGATCCATGTCAAAAAGTCCTGAGGAGAACAGGCATAGGATCTTCTCATCGGATTCTTTTCCCGCACCTGAGGACATCATGTTCAAGACCATATTGTTGGCGACCGACGGCTCCGATCTGTCGGACAAGACTGTTCAGGCGGCAGTCGAATTTGCCAAGAGCAACGGCAGCAAGATCATCGGCTTGTCGGTTGCCGAAATCTATTCCTATTTCCCGGTCTCGACGATGGGCGGCGCTGAAGATCTGCGTTTGCTGACAGATGCGGTCGAGCAGCAAGCGGAAGAAAATGTGCAAAAAATCGCGGATCTGGCGAAGCAAGCCGACGTGGCGTGCGAAGTCTATTGTCCAAAGGGCTGGTGCGCTCAGGAAATCGTCAAGACCGCCGAGCAGCACCACTGCGATGTGATTTTCATGGCGTCGCATGGCAGAAAGGGCGTGAGTAAATTGCTGTTGGGCAGCGAGACACAGAAGGTCCTGGCTTATTCCCGCATTCCTGTGATCGTGTACAAGGCATCGGCCTGACCGCTGGTGATGCATCGATTCAAGCGCGATCATTAGGCTCGACCAAAGCAGGAGCGTTCAGATGTCCTACAAAATCATTCTGGTGCATGTCGACAAGTCGGCGCATCTTGACTTGCGGATTGAAGTCGCCGCAAAAATGGCGTTACATGAAAATGCCCACCTCATCGGCGTTGCTGTCACAGGGCTATCCCGATCACTGCACCGGCCGCTACTTTCCGGCCGGGACGGCAGCAATCTGGCGTCCTATAAAGCCGACTATCTGGACACGCTGCGGCAGCGTGCGCACGCCGCGCTCGAGAAATTTGACACGCTGGTGCGCGCAATCGGCGTGACTTCTTATGAAAAGCGGCTGATCGATGACGAGGCCGCGGCTGCCATCAGCATGCTGGGCCTGTATGTCGATCTGATCGTTCTCGGCCAGAGCGACACCGACGATCAATCCCTGACTGCGAAGGTCGATTTTCCGGAATACGTGACACTTAACGCCGAATGCCCGGTCTTGATTGTCCCTTCTGCCGGGCCGGTCTCCTGCATTGGCGGGCGGGTGCTGATTGCATGGAATGGGAGCATGGCGGCTTCGCGCGCAGTCAGGAGTGCCATGCCATTGCTAAAACAGGCGAACCAGGTTCAACTCGCCATCGTCAATCCTGCCTCTGGTCCGGATCCGCAATGTGAAGAGTCGGGCGCCGAGATGGCCGCTTATCTGGCTCGCCACCACATCACGGTTGAACTGGTTCGGCGCACGGTCGCAGACGATGCCGGGCACACGCTGCTGGCGCTCGCGGCCGACCTGTCTGCCGACGTGATCGTGATGGGCTGCGTTGCGCATCAGCGCTGGCGGGGGATGTTGCTCGGCGGCGCCACCCGTGTGGTGCTGGAAGAGGCCGCCGTAGCGGTGTTGATGTCGCATTAAGGCCGTGGCGGCCACGTCAATGAGGTGTCGATACTGCAGTTGGCAATCCCGTGCGGATCGGCATCGCCCGTGTCGGCGCGGCAACAGAGGCAGTGCGCACAGACATCATCATGCAGGTTTTCAGGAGAATTGCGATGCGTACCATGAAAGCAGCAGTGTTCCTCCGTCCGGGCAAGATCGCGCTCGAGGAAAAGCCCGTACCGGTTGCCGGTCCCGGCGAGGCGGTAATCAAAATAACCACCACCACGATCTGCGGCACCGATGTGCATATCCTCAAGGGGGAATATCCGGTTGAGGCGGGGCGCACTATCGGTCATGAGCCGGTGGGAGTGATCGAAGAATTGGGCGCGGGCGTGAGTGGATATTCGGTCGGACAACGGGTGATCGTCGGTGCGATTACCCCGTGCGGACAATGCCATCCTTGTCTCGACGGTCATCAGTCCCAATGCGGCGGCAAGGCGGCCGGCGGCTGGCGCTTCGGCAACACGATAGACGGCTCTCAGGCGGAATACCTGCTGGTGCCGCACGCGATGTCGAATCTCGAACCGATTCCGGACGGACTCACGGATGAGCAGGTGTTGATGTGCCCTGACATCATGAGTACCGGTTTCGGCGGGGCGGAAAGCGGGGAGATAAAGATCGGTGACACGGTCGTGATTTTTGCACAGGGGCCGATCGGTTTGTGTGCAACAGCGGGGGCAAAATTAAAAGGCGCAAGCCTGATCATCGCGGTTGACGGCGTGAGTGCGCGCCTTGAAGTGGCGAAAAAGCTGGGTGCCGATGTCACGATCGACTATACGAAGACCGATCCGCTGACCGAGATCATGCGTCTGACCAACGGGCGCGGCGTCGATGTTGCAATCGAAGCGTTGGGTACGCAACAGACGTTTGAAAGTTGTCTGCGCGCTCTCAAGCCAGGTGGCACGCTCTCCAGCCTTGGCGTGTATTCCGGCAAGATTTCCTTGCCGCTGGATGCCTTTGCCGCTGGTCTGGGCGATCACAAGATCGTCACCACCCTGTGCCCCGGCGGGAAAGAACGCATGCGCCGGCTGCTGAATGTGGTGGCGTCGGGCCGGGCGGATTTGCAGGCAATGGTCACGCATCGCTTTAAACTGGATCAGATCGAACAGGCATATGAATTATTTGCCAACCAGCGCGATGGCGTGTTGAAGGTCGCGATTACACCGTGATGCTGTAATATGCGCCCATCAAAAAAATGCATTTCGAGGATCCATGGGCGTATTTCAAAAACCGATAGTCATGCTGGATTTCGAGACCACCGGGCTGAGTCCTGCAATGGGTGATCGCATCACGGAAGTCGCAGCCCTCAGGATCGTTGAAGGCGAAATCGTCGAGCGCTTCGTTTCGCTGGTGAATTGCGGGGTGCGGATACCTTCTTTCATTACCCATCTGACCGGTATTTCGCAAGCGATGGTCGATAGCGCGCCGCCAGTCGCTGAGGTTGTCCCGGAATTGCTGCGATTTATCGGCGGCGACGCGTTGGCCGCCCACAACGCCAGTTTTGACGCCAAGTTTTTATTGGCGGAAAGTGCGCGTCTGGATGTGCAGCCGCGCTATAGCGCACTGATTTGCTCGTTGAAATTATCGCGTCGTGTGTTCCCGGGCATGCCGAGCTACAAGCTTGGATCGCTGGCCACCGCATTGCGGATACCATTTCACGGCACGGCGCATAGAGCGGAAGCGGATGCCGAAGTATCGGCGAACTTACTGTTACACGTCGCCCGTAGCCTGGCGCATACCTACCGCGTGCCATCTATCCACCCGGATTTGCTGGTATCGCTGAATCAGCTGAGCGCCGCCAAAGTCCCCGACTTCCTGGCGCGGCAGCTGGGCAAGCAGGTCTAGTTGGCGTAGCGGCTTTCTTGCGTTTACAGCTCGGAGATAAAGCGCATCTTGAAGCTGCGGCCTTTGATATTGCCATTGCTCAGGCGAGAAAAGGCGTGCTTGGCCATGCGTCTTTCCAGCGCGACATAGGTCATGAATTCGAATACGCTGATTTTGCCGACCTGCTCTTTGGTCAGCTCCGCATCGCCGGTCAGCGCGCCCAACAGATCACCCGGACGCAGCTTGTCTTTCTTGCCGCCCATGATGCATAGCGTCACCATAGGCGCTTGCAGCGGACCGCCTTCAGCCGGTTCCAGCTCGGCCAGATCGAACCAGCTAACCGGTCCGTTCTGGTAGTCCTCGATCAGCTTCACCCATTTTTTTTCATTCGGCGCACACAGGCTCAGCGCCAGCCCCTTGTCGTGACCGCGCCCGGTACGGCCGATGCGGTGGATATGGACTTCGGTGTCTTTCGACACATCGACGTTAATGACCGCGCCCAGGGTCTGGATATCCAGGCCGCGTGCGGCGACGTCAGTGGCGACCAGCACCGAGCAACTCTGGTTGGCGAATTGCACCAGGATTTCATCCCGCTCGCGTTGTTCCAGTTCACCGTATAACGCGAGTGCGCTAAACCCCTGGTCGCGCAATTCAGCCGCCAATTCGCGGCAATGGATTTTGGTGTTGCAGAAGGCGATGGTCGAGACCGGTCTGTAGTGGTTCAGCAGTTGTGCCACGGCGGCATTCCGGCCGTCGTAGCTGACTTCGTAAAAACGTTGTTCGATCTGGCCGGCATCGTGCTGCGCCTCGACTTTTACTTCGACCGGCTGGCGTAAAAATTCGGCACTGGCCTTACGTATGTCGTCCGGATAGGTTGCCGAAAACAGCAGCGTCTGACGGCGCGTCGGGCAAGCGCTGACGATGCCTGAGATTTCTTCGTAAAACCCCATGTCGACCATGCGGTCGGCTTCGTCCAGCACCAGCGTTTGCACCGTTCCCAGGTTGATGCTGCCACGGCCGATGTGATCGCGTATCCGTCCCGGCGTGCCGACAATAATATGCGCGCCGTGCTCCAGTGAGCCAATCTGCGGCCCCATCGGTGAACCGCCGCATAGCGTCAGGATTTTGACGTTATCCGCAAAACGCGCCAGCCGGCGCAATTCTTTCGCCACCTGGTCGGCCAGTTCACGCGTCGGGCACAACACCAGCGCCTGAATCGCGAAGTAGGTCGGGTTCAGTTTATGCAGGATGCCGATGCCGAAAGCGGCGGTTTTGCCGCTGCCGGTTTTAGCCTGGGCGATCAAATCACGCCGCTCCAGAATCACCGGCAGGCTCTGCGCCTGTATGGTCGTCATCTTGTGATAGCCAAGGCTGTCGAGATTACTCAATAGCGCTGGCGACAAGGGGAGATTGGAGAAGGAGGAGGTAGTCACAATGATGTTAGCCGGCAGAAAGGGGGAGCGAAGTCTAACAGGCGCGCCGGGTTAGGGCCAGATTTGATGTGGATTTGATGGTGTTCCGATATTCATCTGACATCTAAGTGATGTTTGTCGATGCGTTGGCGGGGAAATTGGCGGAAAGCGGGAGCCGTGGCTGGCCCCCGCCGTGTTCCTGAGCGGGCCTGTTTCAGCCTGTATTTTTATGTTCGATATTTTCGATAGTATATGTGAAAATTTTCCGTTTTTCTTTTGCCCTATTGGCGTCCATACTATGTTTCAAGGATGAGTTTCAGGCAATCAGTCGTTATGCCAGCATCCATTACCTATCGAAATTATCGTATATAACCTGACTGGAAACGGAAAACATCATGCTGCAAATTCGCAAAAGTACTGATCGCGGCGTCGCCAACCATGGCTGGCTGCAATCCAATCACACCTTTTCATTTGGTCACTATCACGATCCGGAGCACACCGGCTTCGGTCCGCTGTTGGTGATCAATGAAGACCGGGTTACCCCTGGTCAGGGTTTCGGCACGCATGGCCATCGTGACATGGAAATTATTTCCTACGTCCTCGACGGCGCTCTGGAGCATAAGGACAGCATGGGTACCGGCTCGGTATTGCACTACGGCGATGTACAGCGCATGAGTGCCGGCACCGGCGTGCGTCATAGCGAATTCAACAGCTCGCCGACGGAGCCTCTGCATTTCCTGCAAATCTGGATCGAACCGAACGTCAAAGGCATTCCGCCAGGCTATGAAGAGAAACACTTCACGCCAGCGTCCAAGCAAGGCCAGCTGCGGCTGATCGCCTCGTCGGATGGTCGCGACGGTTCGGTATTGATCCATCAGGATGCCAGCATTTATGCCGCGCTTCTGAACGGTGACGATCAGGTTGCGCACACATGGACTGCCGGCCGCAGCGGTTACCTGCACGTGATACGCGGGACGATTACGGTCAATGGTACGGTGTTATCGACCGGCGACGCGCTGAAACTGCGCGATGAACCTTTAGTCACCCTCGGCAATGCTGACAACGCGGAAGTATTGCTATTTGATTTGCCCTACTAATCAATCCATCAGGAATCAGCATGAACAACTTTTCCAAATTATCTTATCCAATCGCCCGGGCCTTTCTAGGCGCTTTGTTTTTTATTTCCGGGATCTACAAAATCATCGGTTTCAGCTACGTCGCCGGCTGGATGGCAAGCACCGGCGTGCCGATGGCCAGCGCATTGCTGGCCATCACCATCGTGATTGAAATCGGCGGCGGCCTGATGCTGATTACTGGCTGGAAGGCCAAGTACGCAGCGCTCGTCGTCGGTTTGTTTCTGATTCCGGTGACCTTGGTATTCCATGCTTTCTGGAGCGCCGATGCTGCGTCGTATCAAAACCAGCTGACCCAGTTTCTGAAAAACCTGGCGATCCTGGGTGGCATGTTGCTGGTGTTCGGCCACGAGTTCAGTCGGGAGTTAAGCCGAGAAGCAGCCGGCAGCGACAAATAACCCAGCACTTATCTGCATATTTGGATCTTCCCCGCCCGGCGCCGACGCTGCAATCAAGGTCGGCGCCAGGGATTTACCCCACTTTTAGAAAGCACTTTCATCATGACCACGATTCTTCACCTGAACAGCAGCATCCGTAACAGCGGCTCGATTTCCCGTCAGCTGACCTCGGAATTCCTTGCGAAATGGAAACTCGCGCAACCTGGCGACGTCATTGTCGAGCGCGATCTGGCGGCAAATCCTGTACCGCATTTGACCGAACAAATGATGGGTGCATTTTTCACGCCGGAAGCCCAGCGTTCCCCTGAACAGGCGGAAACGGTAAAATTGTCGGATCAGTTGGTGGAAGAATTGCTGAGCGCCGATGTCGTCGTGATCGGCGCGCCGATGTACAATTTCTCAATTAGCTCGACTTTGAAGGCCTGGATCGACCACGTTGCGCGTGCCGGTCTGACTTTCAAGTACACCGAAACCGGTCCGGTCGGGCTGGTTCAGGGTAAAAAAGTCGTTGTATTTACTTCCCGCGGCGGTGTTTACAGCCACGGTGCAGCCAAGGCCATGGATTTCCATGAGACCTATCTGCGTGCAGTATTGGGCTTTATCGGCCTAAGCGATATCGACTTCATTCATACTGAAGGAATGGCAATGGGCGAAGAGGCGGTAGCCAGCGCGATTTCTCATTCTCGTAGTACGATGACTGAATTAATTCCAGCCTGAATTATTTAATTTGTTGGCAAGGCACGCCATTTTCCCGATGGCGTGCCTTTTATATTGAAGTAACGCATCTATCTCATGAGCACCTACATCACACCAAGTAACGCCGCAGCTGCCCAAATCCACGAAAAGCTGGAGTACGTGACATCCTGCGAACTGCCGACTCCCTGGGCAACATTCCAGCTCCATGCCTTTATCGATCATCCGTCCGGTAAAGAACATTTGGCGCTGGTACTGGGTGATGTGACCGATGGTTCGCCGGTATTGGCACGCATCCATTCGGAATGCCTGACCGGCGATGCGCTATTTAGCCAGCGTTGCGATTGCGGCGCGCAACTGGAAGGCGCGCTCCAGCAAATTGCGGCCGAAGGACGCGGCGCCGTGCTGTATTTGCGCCAGGAGGGCCGCGGAATCGGCCTGCTCAACAAGATACGGGCTTACCGGATTCAGGATTCCGGTGCCGATACCGTCGAGGCCAATCAACAACTCGGCTTTGCCGACGATTTGCGCCACTACGGCATGTGCCAGCCCATGCTAGCCCATCTGGGCATCAAGGCGCTGCGCCTGATGACCAACAATCCGCGCAAGATGGCCGCACTGAAAAAAATGGGCGTGCCGGTGATAGAGCGGATCCCTTTGATCCTGAATAGAAATCCTTTTAATACGCGCTATCTGGATACCAAGGCCGCCAAACTCGGACACATGTTGCCGAATGAGGGGGCCGATCATCAAGACGACACTGATCGCTAAATGTCAGGTGCGATTGCGGCGTAATGACCAGGGAGATATCGATGAAAAATGTGAGTCCTGACGGCGTTCAGGAAACTGCTGCTGAAGCGCTGCCTCTTTATCTGGAAGATATCGTCGTGGGCCAACAGTTTACATCGTCAGAATTGCAGGTAAATGCCGACGACATCAAACGTTTTGCCCGGCAGTTCGATCCGCAGCCGTTTCATCTGGATGAGGTTGCTGCGCAAAACACTTTTTTCGGCGGGCTCGCCGCCAGTGGCTGGCATACCGCGGCTATTACGATGCGGTTGCTCGTGGAGAGTGGCATGCCGTTGGCTGGTGGCATCATCGGTGCCGGCGGGGAAATTACCTGGCCCAAGCCTACCCGCCCCGGCGATGTGCTGCACGTTGCCAGTGAAGTGGTTGCCGTCACGCCATCGCGATCACGACCTGATCGCGGCATGATACAAGTGCGCTGCCAGACGTTTAACCAGAACGGCGAGGCGGTTCAGGTGCTGCTGGCAAAACTTGTCATATGGAGCAGGGCGCAAGTAGGTGTAGCCGGCTAAAGCTTATTTATCCCCAAAAAAATGCCCACTCAGCTACGAATGGGCAAAATGACAAGATATTGCAGGTTGGCACGCCCGACGCGACAACCTGCGTTACCCGGATACCGCTTAGAACGTGTGGCTGATGCCTGAATAGAACGCGTTCTGGTTGACGCCAGCCGCACCATTCCCGGTTTCAACGGCAAAACTGGTGAGCGCGCTATTCCGTACGGTACCGATGCTCGCGTACAGCAGGGTGCGCTTGGACAGGCTGTAATTGGTGCCCAGCATGAACAGGTTGGCAGTGCCGCTATTCTGATTCAGCTTGACGTGATACGCGCCGCCGATCAGTGTCAGCGCCGGACTGAGTTGATAGTTGGCGCCGAGCCAGAACTGGTTAGCCTTGTCGGGATTGCCTTGGCTGGCGATCACGGCTGGCGCCGACAGATTTTCGTAGCCGGCAAACAGCTTCAGCTTGTCGATGGTAACGGTGCCGCCGAGAGTCAACTCTTTTGAATATTGAAACAGGGAAGAGTATTGCCCGTTGGCATCATTCGCAAAGTCGTACATTGCCCGCAATTCGTAGCTCGGTTGTACGAAAGCCAGGGAGAGTCCGCCCGTGCTGCCTTTTTTGGTCGAGCCGGCCACTTCACCCATGCCATACACGCCTTGTGCGGTGAAGCCGCCCAGGTTTGGCGTCGTGTAGTCGATTTCGTTATTGTAGGTTGGCCAGTTGCGCCCCTTGACCAGCGTGGCGGTGCCCATTCCTTGCTGTCCGCCTGAATCCAGATTCCAGACCACATCGCTGGGCAGGGTCAAATCCCGACCAATTTTCAAAGTACCGAAACCGCCGCTCAGGCCGACCAAAGAGCGGCGGGTCCACAGGCCGGAGCCGCCATTCACGGTGCCGGTGCTGCCGTCAAAGCCGTTTTCCAGAAGGAACAATGCGCTGAGCCCGCCGCCCAGATCTTCAGTGCCCTTGAAGCCGAACATGCTGGTGCCCCAGACGTTGCCGTCGACGCCCCATTTGCCGCCGACGATGGCTTTGCCGTTGTTATCGACGCTGCCCGTCGGCTGATTGCTTTGGTAATTGATGCCATCCACTACGCGGCCATAGATGGTCACATTGGTTTGGGCTTGGGCATGACCGATGCAGGCGCAAGCGAGTATTGCCGCAGCGGCGAGGGGTTTTGCCAGCGGCAAGGTTTTAAAAACAGTTTTTTTCATTTCGTCTCCTAAGTAAAAAATGTGGCGTTGACCACTGTTTTTCGAGTCTTGAACAGCTCGAAATTCTTGCGTCGGGCACGCGCATTGGTGCAATGCCGACTCTTTCTTATTCATGAGGTAAACCGGTTTTCCGGACTTATGGCATAGCCATATGGCAAGAAACCGGTCGCTCATTAATTAATAAATACAGTTGATTTATTAATGCAATCAGAATATATTCCGAATCGGGATCGCGGTAAAGTGTTTATCGATACAACCTGATCGGTATTTTTAAGTGTTGTTGTAAGTACCGTTGTTCGCTATCTCACAATTGATAACTGGAGGAGACACCAAATGAAGCTGAGAACTTGCATTGCGTTAACTATTTTGACAACGGTTACGGGAATGGCCGCCGCGGCAGACCAGCCCGTCATCGGACTGATCACCAAAACGGACACCAACCCGTTCTTCGTAAAAATGAAGGAAGGCGCACAACAAGCCGCCAAGGCCAAGGGCGCCAAACTCCTGACAGCCGCCGGCAAGTCCGACGGCGATAATGGCGGCCAGGTCACAGCGATCGAGAACATGATCGCGGCCGGTGCAAAAACCATACTCATCACACCGAGCGACTCCAAAGCCATTGTTCCGGCCATCAAAAAGGCCCGTGCACAAGGCGTGATGGTGATTACGCTCGATAGCCCGACTGACCCGCAGCAGGCTGTCGATGCGCTATTTGCCACTGACAATACCAAGGCCGGCATCCTGATCGGCGAATATGCCAAAGCAGCCTTTGGCGGCAAACCGGTGAAGATCGCCACGCTCGATCTGTTTCCCGGTCACCCGGTGGGCATCCAGCGCCATAATGGTTTCCTGCAAGGCTTAGGCGTCAAACAAGGCGATGCCAGCATCGTCTGCATGCAGGATAGCTATGGCGATCAGGCCAAGGGGCAGACCGCCATGGAAAACTGCCTGCAAAAGAATCCCGACATCAATCTTGTCTACACCATCAATGAACCTGCCGCCGCTGGTGCTTACAAGGCGCTCAAGGCCGCAGGCAAAGAGAAAAATGTGATGATCGTATCGGTCGACGGCGGCTGTGAAGGCGTGCGCAATGTGAAGGCCGGGATGATTGCCGCGACCTCGCAGCAGTATCCGCTGAAGATGGCAGCACTCGGCGTTGAAGCGGGTGTCGACTATGCCAAGACCGGCAAGAAGGTCAGCGGCTACGTCGATACCGGCGTCACGCTGATCACCGATAAAAAACAAAAAAACATCGACAGCAAAGATACCAGGTTCGGTCTGGATGCCTGTTGGGGCACGAAGTAAGGTGAAACCGGGCTGGCACATCAAGGATCAATTGATTGCCGGTCCTTTCCTTAGATAGCAAGGAGACATATTTATGAAACAAGCGCCAGTCCCTGTCCTGGACCAAAAAGGATACAAATTTATGAAACTCCGTTTAGATCACTTACCCCCGCTGTCGTCGCTCGGGCCGTGTATTGCACTGCTGGCGGCATGCCTGTTTTTCTCAACGCAATCCGACCACTTTCTCAGCGGACAAAATTTCTCTCTGATTTTGCAACAGGTCATGGTAGTTGGCGTGATCGCGATCGGCCAGACCCTGATCATTCTGACGGCCGGTATCGACCTGTCCTGTGGCATGGCGATGGCGCTAGGCTCCGTGGTGATCACCAAGTTCGCGACCGAGCACGGCCTGCATCCGTATCTCGCCGTTGCTTGCGGCCTGGCGGTCTGCACTTTGATCGGCTTCGTGAATGGCGCACTGGTGACCAAGGTCAGACTGCCGGCATTCATCGTGACACTCGGCACGATGAACATCGTGTTTGCCATCACCCAGCTGTATTCCGGTGCGCAAACCGTCACCAACCTGCCGGATGCATTGCTGTTTTTCGGCAATACCTTCCAGGTCGGCCAGACCAACATCACGTATGGCACGGTGCTCATGCTGGCGTTGTACCTGCTGACCTGGTTTTTCCTGCGCGATACCGCGCCCGGACGCCACATTTATGCAGTCGGGAATAACCGGGAAGCGGCACGTCTGACGGGCATTGCAACCGATCGCGTGCTATTGAATGTCTACATGCTGGCGGGATTTTTATACGGTGTTGCCGCACTGTTATCCGTCGCCCGTATGGGCGTGGGCGATCCGCAAGCTGGCCAGACCGATAACCTCGACAGCATTACGGCCGTGGTTCTCGGCGGCACCAGCCTGTTCGGCGGGCGCGGCATGATTGCCGGCACGCTGATCGGCGTGCTGATTGTGGGCGTGTTCCGCAATGGCTTGACCCTGATGGGCGTGCCATCCGTGTTCCAGGTTCTGGTGACCGGCATTCTGGTGATTCTGGCTGTCGCTACCGACCAATTTACGCACAAGAAAGGTTGAAAAATGACTACGAATACTTCAGCCACCATTTTTCAGGCACATGGCCTGGTGAAACGCTATGGCCACGTCACGGCACTGGACGGCACCGATTTCGAGTTGCGTGCCGGAGAAATCCTGGCGGTGATCGGTGACAATGGCGCCGGCAAATCATCCCTGATCAAGGCGCTCTCAGGCGCGGTTATTCCAGACTCAGGCGAGATGTTTCTGGATGGCAAACAGGTGCATTTCCATTCCCCGATCGATGCGCGTCGGCATGGGATCGAGACGGTCTATCAGGATTTGGCTGTGGCGCCGGCGATGACGATTGCTGAAAATCTGTTTCTCGGGCGCGAAATCTTGAAACCGGGTTTTCTCGGTAGATTTCTCAAGGTTATCGACAAGAAGAAAATGCTGGCGGAAGCGATCAGGCATATGCAGGATCTGAAAATCGGCATCCGCTCGATGAATCAGGCGGTCGAAACCTTATCCGGCGGCCAGCGCCAGGGCGTGGCGGTCGCGCGCAGCACCGCGTTTGCCAAACATGTCGTGATCCTGGATGAGCCTACTGCAGCGCTCGGCGTCAAGGAAGGCAATATGGTGCTCGAATTGATTCGACGGGTGCGCGATCGCGGCCTGCCGGTCATACTGATCAGCCACAATATGCCGCATGTGTTCGAGATCGCAGATCGGATCCACATCCAGCGGCTTGGCAAACGCGTGGCCGTGGTCAATCCAAAGAAGATCAGCATGTCGGATACGGTTGCGGTGATGACGGGCGCCAAGAATCCCGCAGACCTGCCTGAGGATGCCCATGCTTAAAGGTATCGATCCTCTGCTGACGCCGGAGTTGCTGAAGATCCTGTGCGAAATGGGGCATGGCGATGAAGTCGCGGTGGTCGACGCCAACTTCACCGCCGAGTCGCTGGGGCGTGGAAAATCCATCATCCGGCTGCCAGGCAGCGATTTGCAGCGGGCCTGCGAAGCCGTGCTGTCGGTCTTTCCGCTGGACGCTGCCGTCGCGCGACCGGTCGCCTACATGAAAGTATCCGACACGCCCGCCGGATACGCATCGGCGCTGCAGTTGTCGGTGATTGTGCTGCTGGAGGCGGGCGGTTTGGCCGAACCCGAGCAATGCGAATCGATGGAGCGGTTCAGCTTTTATGAACGCGTCAAGCAAGCCTACGCGATCGTGCAAACCGGTGAGATGCAAGCTTATGCAAACTTCATTTTCAAGAAGGGCGTCATTAATTAGCAAAAAATTAGGTCTAAAGACGGTAAGATGCGCCCTACAAGGGCGACGATGTTGAAGACGGCATCCTTCACTGCCGGGCAGCAATGGCACGGAACCGAAAAAGTGTGCAATTGTCGTGGCGTTCTCCCGTAAGGTGAACGGAAAGCACGACAATTCACAATGAATTCAACCTCTTATCAAAGCAATCAAGCGGCCATCCGCCGCTTCCAGGAACATGAAAAACGAACACATGGAACGATCGGTCAGCGAACCAGGCGAAGACGACAGCAAATGGCTCAGGCCGCGCGGCTCGAATCAGGTTGGGATGAGCCAGTTCAACGAGCGTGTGGTGTTGCAGGCGATACGATTTCACGGCAGCATGCCGAAAGCCGATCTCGCCAGGCTGACCAACCTCAGTACGCAAACGGTATCGCTCATCATTAACCGTCTGCTTGATGAAGGATTGGTGATCAAACTCGCCCCGCTGCGGGGCAAGGTTGGTCAACCTTCCGTGCCGATTGCGCTCAATCCGGACGGTGCATTTTCGATTGGCATCAAGATCGGCCGGCGCAGCCTGGACGTGTTGCTGGTGGACTTTGTCGGGCAGGCGCGTGAACGGTCCTCATTGTCGTACGCATTCCCCGATCCCGACGCCTTGTTCAACGAAATCGAACTTCAACTCAAAAATATGCGCACGCTGCTCGGTCCGAAGCGGGCGCAGCGGCTCAGCGGCGTCGGGATCGCCGCCCCGTTGGCGCTGGGCGGATGGCAGAAACTGCTTGGCTTCGCCCCCGAACAAGCCGACAAGTGGAGCCGGATCGACATCCGGGCGCGCGTGCAAGGCATGACCGAGCTGCCGGTGGAGTTCGCCAAAGACACGGCCGCCGCCTGTGTTGCCGAACTGGTGGCGGGCAGGGGACGCAGCATAAAAAGTTTCTTGTATGTGTTCGTCGACACCTTTATCGGCGGCGGACTGGTCATCGACAGTCATTTGCGCGGCGGTATTCACGGCAATGCCGGCGCACTTGCCTCGATCCCGTTGGGACTGGCAAAAAACGGCAGTAACAGCGCGCCCGAGCAACTGCTGAGCGATGCATCGCTGTTCAAGCTGGAGCAACTGTTTGGCGCGGCGGGTCTGGAAGAGGCCGCGTCGTTTGACGAGCGTGCGCTGCAAGCACCGTGGCTGACGCACACCAGCGCCTGGCTGGACGATGCCGCCCGCGCGATCGCGCTGGCGATCAATAGCGCAACCTGCCTGCTTGATCTGGATCAGGTCATTATCGACGGCTCCTGCGATCGGACATTGCTCGAAAAGCTGCTGGCCGAAGTGGAAACCGCGCTGGCTTACTACAATTGGGAGGGCGTTACCCGGCCGGAAATACTTGCCGGCACTATCGGCTCGGACGCCCGGGCCATAGGCGGAGCCCTGCTGCCCCTGTACGCCAACTTCGCGCCGGATCACGACTTGTTTCTCAAATTGGACAGCTGATTTCGCTGTGCAGAAAAAATGCTTGAAGACGTTTGGCTGGGCTCAAATACGTAAGGCGCACAGAGCCGTGCCATTAATACATTAACCGGGTTTACATTAACGGAATCGACGAGATGATCGCAACAATAGGGGAAGCATTGGTTGATTTGATTGAGCAGCCGGACGGGCGTTTTCAGGCTTGTCTGGGCGGTTCGGTCTGCAATTTCACATTGGGTTTGGCACGCCAGGGTATATCTACGACCTACCTCAATCCCTTGTCTCAGGATAAATTCGGGAAGAAGTTCTTTTCCCTGTTATCGGACAATGGCATCAGTCTGGGGGCCGGGGTCAGCAGTGCATGGCCGACCGCGCTGGCGGTGGTCAGCCTCGACGCGCAGGGTTCGCCGACGTACGCATTTCACCGTGAAGCGGTGGCGGATCGCGACATCAGCGCCGAGATGCTGATTGCAAGTTTTCCTGAGCATCTGGAATTGGTGCATACCGGCGGCCTGGCCCTGGTGCCGGATGATCTTGAAAAAATCCTGACAGCGATACGCGCCGCAACCAAACGGGGCGCGCTGGTATCGATCGATGCCAATTTGCGGCCGATGGCGGTGACGCGGCGCAACGACTATATCGAAGGGGTAAAACGTGCGATTGCACAGGCGCATATCGTCAAAGTCAGCGACGAGGACCTGGAGGTTCTCGGCTTCGGCGATGCGACTCTGGCGGAGATTTCTGCCATTTTATTTCGTGATTCGACGCTGCAACTGATCGCTTTGACGCGCGGCGCGCAGGGTGCTGCATTGCTGACGCGTGCTGGCCAGGTCGCGCTGCCGGCGCCAGCCGATCTGGCGGTGGTCGACACAGTCGGCGCTGGCGACTGCTTCCATGCCGGATTGATCGCGTATCTGGAACGCTCGGGCAAACTCGTCACGGCGCAAGGTCTGGAACAACTGGACCAGGACTTCTTGCGCGGCGCGTTGCAGCATGCGATTGCGGCCGCCAGCCTCAACATCATGCGGGCCGGCTGTGATCCTGCGACGTGGGAAGAAACCGTCAGTGCCGCGTTAGCGATGTAAGGCATTTCTGATCTATTCGGTAGCTTTGAGAATTTCAACAACGGTGGCTGACTAGTGAAAAACGACGTGCAAGAAATGACCATTGACGCTTGCCTGGCAAGACTGCGAACCCGTTTATCCGACGGTCGCCGTCTGATCCTGGGAATTGTCGGGGCACCGGGTTCAGGCAAATCCACATTTGCACAGGCGCTGATGGACGGTTTGCCAGGACAAGCGATGGTGGTGCCCATGGATGGCTATCATTTGGCGAATGCGGAGCTGGCCCGCCTGAATCGGCGCGATCGCAAGGGTGCGGAAGATACGTTCGACAGCGCCGGTTACGTCGCGCTCCTCAAGCGCCTGCGTGATCAGCCGACTGATGAGGTCGTGTACGCGCCGGCGTTTCGGCGTGAAATCGAAGAACCGATAGCCGGCGCCATCGCCGTGCCGGCGGCAGTGCAACTGGTGATCGCAGAAGGAAATTACTTGCTGCTCGACCGCGGTCATTGGAGCCGGGTCCGCGGCTTGCTCGACGAAGCCTGGTATCTGGATGTTGCCCCCAGCTTGCGCCAAGAGCGGCTGGTAGCGCGTCATATGCGCTTCGGTCGTGATGAACAAGCCGCACAGGCATGGGTGAGACAAACCGATGCGCCGAATGCGGTCTTGATTGAATCCACCCGGGAGCGCGCCGATCTGGTGCTTAGGTGGGCGTCCGCCTGAGCGCTGCATTGCGGTATTTTTCCAATGCAAAAAAAGCCACCACCCGGCAGCGCAAACTTGTGCAACAATTTCAACGGGCATCACCAACTTACCAGTATTGAAGGACGTAAAAATGGCAAAAGTGACATTTATCGGATTGGGCGTCATGGGTTCTCCGATGGCAGGGCATCTTGCGGCACACGGCCATGACGTGACGGTATTCAATCGGACCCAGGCGCGTGCCGATGCATGGTTGAAAGTGCATAAGGGACAAAGCGCTGCTACGCTGGCAGCGGCTGTTGCTGGTGCCGACTTCGTGTTTACCTGTGTCGGTAACGACAATGATCTGTATCAAATTGCATTGGGGGAGGAGGGCATACTCGCCAAGATGCGCGCCGGGAGTATTTTGATCGACAATTCGACATGTTCTGCAGATGCCGCGCGGAAAATCAGCGAGGCGGCGAACAATCTAGGCCTTCATTTTCTTGACGCACCGGTTTCCGGTGGCCAGGCTGGCGCTGAAAATGCCACATTGACAGTGATGGTTGGTGGCGATGGCGATGCATTCTTGCGCGCCGAGCCGGTCATTTCGTCGTATGCACGCGCGGTGGTGCATATGGGCCCGGCAGGCGCGGGGCAACTCACCAAGATGGTGAACCAGATTTGTATTGCGGGGATGATCCAGGCATTGGCCGAAGGACTGGCGTTCGCCGGGCGCGCCGGCCTGGACGGCGAGCGCGTTATCGCCGCAATTTCCAAAGGGGCGGCACAATCCTGGCAGATGGAGAATCGCGGCAAAACCATGCTCGCATCGAAATTCGACTTTGGCTTCGCCGTGGACTTGATGCGTAAGGATTTGGGGATCTGTTTCGATGAGGCAAAACGCAACGGTGCCCACTTGCCGGTCACACTCCTGGTCGATGCATTTTATGCAGAAGTGCAAAAACAGGGTGGCGGTAAATTCGATACCTCAAGTCTCATGATGCTGGTAAATTCCCCGGACAAACAGTGATGCAGCCGGTTCCTGATTGAGCACTGCGGAGAAGCTGTCGCATCATTGTTCGGCATCCGGCTGATTGCCGCTTTCGCTGCCATTCTCGCCGCCATTCTCAGTGCTGCGGCGTATCGTCGGCTCCGCTTCGGGCATTCCGTCTTGCGGCGTGTCATCGGGCTGATCGGCCGCATCGTCGGGTGGCGCTTCCTCCCTGACCCTGACCGGCGCCGGTGCGCGCCGACCGCCGGGGAACAGGGCACCGGTATCTATCTTTCCGGTATGTAATGCATCGCGGAAAAAATCGCCCACCAGCAGGATCGCGTTATGGCCGCCCTGTCCCCAGTAATTGCTGCGCATCGTGACGCGCGCATCGTTGAAGCCGACCCACGCGCCCGCCACCAGATTCGGGTGCATCAGGATGAACCAACCGTCGGTATTGTTTTGCGTGGTGCCGGTCTTGCCAGCGACATCGGCGCCGATGCCGAAGCGGCTCCTGACCGCCTGGCCGGTGCCTTGATTGACCACGCCGCGCATCATGTCGATCAACGCGACGGCTGATTCAGCCGACATCGCGCGTTTCCCCACGCTGTCAAATTCGGCAATCACTTTGCCGTTACGGTCAGTGATGCTTTTGATGAAGACCGGCTTGCGATATTCGCCTTGCGCGGCGATGGTCGAATAGGCCGACACCATTTCCAGCAAGGTCACCGGACTGGTGCCAAGTGCCAGCGACGGCACCGATGCAAGCTTGCTTTGGTTGATGCCGAGGGCGCGCGCCAGCTTGATGATGCTCGGCAGCCCGACATCCTGCATCACTTGTGCGGTGATGGTGTTTTTCGAATACACCAGGCCGTCGCGCAGCGTCATGCTCTTGCCACTGGAAACCGACATGTCGGTCGGCCGCCAGACGCTGCCGTCGGCGGCGCGAATATCGATCACGCTATCCCGATACGGGTGGTCGGGGCGCAAGCCTTTTTCCAGCGCGGCACCGTACACGATGGGCTTGAAAGTCGATCCGGGCTGGCGCGCGGCTTGCTCCACATGGTCGAATTGTTCACGCTGGTAGTCGCGGCTGCCGACCCAGGCCTTGACCTCGCCGGTGGCCGGATCGAGCGCTACAAATCCGGCTTCCAGCCGGGTCTTGGCGGCCCGCAATTGCGCGATGAATTCGCCATCGGCCTTGAGCCGGTGCAAGGCGCCGGCTGCCGGTTCGCCTGCCTCAAGCGCCGCCCGGTACTCGGGCGTCTCGCGAATGAAGGTGTTAACCAGATCGCCGCGCGATTCCCAAAAATAGCGGAACGGCGCAATATACCTGCGCATGCCGGCATACGCGCCGGTCGAGGTGGACACCACGCCAGATCCGCTCTGGCCCCACTCGACATCGGCGATGTTTTGCAGTGCATCGGCCTGACGCTCGACTGCGCGCAGCGCCGACTGCTGCAAACCGAAATCGAGCGTGGTATGCACCACCAGGCCATCCAACTGCAGATTGTAATTATGCTCGTCAGCCCATTCGATCAGCCATTTGCGCACATGCGCGGTGAAGTGGGTATCGGTCGCGGCTTTCTCTTCTTGCAGTCGATTGAAATGCACCCTCAGTGGCCGCTTGCGCAGCGCTTGAAACCTGGCCTCGGTCAGGTGCTGGTGCTTGAACATTTGCTCCAGCACCACGTTACGCCGCTGTAGCGCACGCTCGGGATTGTTGACCGGGTTGTAATAATTGGTCCCTTTCAACATCCCGACCAGCGTCGCACTTTCCAGAATATTCAGTTGCGCGGCCGATTTATCGAAATAGGTGCGCGCCGCCATCTCGATGCCGAAGGTGTTATACAAAAAAGGCACTGTATTCAGATAGGCTTCCAGGATCTCATCCTTGGAGTAGGTGCTCTCGATCTTCAGCGCAGTGATGAGCTCCTTGAGCTTGCGATTCAGATTGCGCGAACGGCCGATTTCTTCCGGAAACATATTGCGCGCCAGTTGCTGGGTAATGGTCGAGCCGCCCTGTGCATTGCCGCCCAGGCTGTGCAAGGCACTCGCCGCGGTGCGTCTGAAATCGATCCCGTGATGCTGGTAAAAGCGGTGATCCTCAGTTGAAATCAGCGCCTGGATCACGTATGGCGACACCTGATTGAGCTTGATGCGCTCCTGCAGCCCCCCTTGATCGAAGCTGGCCAGTTGCTGGCCGTCGGCCGACATCAGTATGCTCGCTTGTGCCACCCGCGCCTGTTTCAAATCCTTGATGCTGGGCGTGATCGGAATCAGCACCAGCGCATACAGCAACAGCAGCCCAAGCAGTACGACAGCAGCCATCCCCAGTACCAATACACCGCGCCGACGCGGCGGCTGGCGCATCAAATAATCGCGCAGCCGCGTGTAAGCGGTTTTGGTTTTGCCGGACAAGGCGGCTGACAGATGCTGATAGTGCTGTTGCAGTTTGCTCAATGTCGTATTTCTCGGTTGCGTCTTTTCTTCCACTATCGATACCTTGCCTGGCTGTTCAGAAAAATTGGATAAATCCGGGGATGCCTGATTTCGGCTTGCATTAGAACACGGAGTTTGTATCGGCCTTCTGAAAAATCAGAAGCGTCTGTGCATCAGCCTGTGGTTTCAATCGAAATAGCTGCGCGCCATTTTATAGCGTTCTGTCGAAAGGCGATGCCGGATACCAGCGTAGTGCCGGTTGGGCATGCCGTGAACATATGATGAATGCAACATTCCTGCGTGTTCAACGCACTAGCATTAGAGTGAAATTTGAATTTCAAACACAAATTGTCTCGGAATTTGTAAAAATAGTTTGACGCATGGTTTTTTATGCCTTAGATTACTCTAAATATCAAATATCGGAACTTAATGTACTACTTTCAGTGTAATTACTCCAAAGGAGACAGAATATCATGACCGACCAAGTATCCCAAGCCAACCGCACGGTCACCGTTGGCCTGCAGAAGATGACCCCCTCCGAAGCCATGGTGGAAACCCTGGTGGCCAATGGCGTGACTGACATGTTCGGGATCATGGGGTCCGCTTTCATGGATGCCATGGACATTTTCGCCCCGGCCGGGATCCGCCTCATTCCGGTGGTCCATGAGCAGGGCGGCGGCCACATGGCGGACGGCTACGCCCGGGTCAGCGGCCGCCACGGCGTGGTGATCGGCCAGAACGGCCCCGGCATCAGCAACTGCGTCACCGCCATCGCGGCGGCCTACTGGGCGCACAGTCCGGTGGTCATCATTACGCCCGAGACCGGCACCATGGGCATGGGGCTGGGCGGCTTCCAGGAAGCCAATCAGTTGCCGATGTTCGAGGAATTCACCAAATACCAGGGCCACGTGACCCACCCGGCGCGCATGGCCGAGTTCACCGGCCGCTGTTTCGATCGCGCCATGTCCGAGATGGGGCCGACCCAGCTGAACATTCCGCGCGACTACTTCTACGGCGAAATCAAGGCGGAAATCCCGCAACCCAGCCGGCTCGACCGCGGTGCGGGCGGCGAGAAGAGCCTGGATGAGGCGGCCGAACTGCTGGCGCAGGCCAAATTTCCGGTCATCATCTCCGGCGGCGGCGTGGTCATGGCCGATGCGGTCGAGGAATGCAAGGCCTTGGCGGAGCGCCTGGGAGCACCGGTCGTCAACAGCTACCTGCACAACGATTCGTTCCCGGCCAGCCACCCGCTCTGGACCGGCCCGCTCGGCTATCAGGGGTCGAAAGCGGCCATGAAACTGATGGCGCAGGCCGACGTGGTGATCGCGCTGGGCTCGCGTCTCGGGCCGTTCGGGACCCTGCCGCAACACGGCATGGATTACTGGCCGAAGAACGCCAAGATCATCCAGATCGATGCCGACCACACGATGCTGGGGCTGGTCAAGAAGATTTCGGTCGGGATCTGCGGCGACGCCAAGGCGGCCGCAGTCGCCCTGACCCAGCGCCTGGCCGGCAAGACGCTGGCCTGCGACGCGACCCGTGCCGCCCGGGCGGCGCAGATCCAGGCAGAGAAAGATGCCTGGGAGAAAGAGCTGGATGGCTGGATCCATGAGAAGGATCCCTACAGCCTCGACATGATCGCCGAACAGAGCAAGGAACCGGAGAAGTACCTGCATCCGCGCCAGGTGTTGCGCGAGCTGGAAAAGGCGATGCCGGCCGATGTCATGGTGTCGACCGATATCGGCAACATCAATTCGGTGGCGAACAGTTATCTGCGCTTTGAGAAGCCGCGCAGTTTCTTCGCCGCGATGAGCTTCGGCAACTGCGGCTATGCCTTCCCGACCATCATCGGCGCCAAGGTGGCGGCCCCGCACCGTCCGGCGATTGCGTATGCCGGCGACGGCGCGTGGGGCATGAGCCTGATGGAGACCATGACCTGCGTGCGCCACAACATTCCGGTCACGGCGGTGGTGTTCCACAATCGCCAGTGGGGCGCGGAGAAGAAGAATCAGGTGGACTTCTACAACCGGCGCTTTGTGGCCGGTGAGCTCGACAACCAGAGCTTTGCCGGGATTGCCCGGGCGATGGGGGCCGAAGGGATCGTCGTCGACCAGCTCGAAGACGTCGGCCCGGCTCTCAAGAAGGCCATCGACATGCAGATGAACGAGGGCAAGACCACCATCATCGAGATCATGTGCACCCGCGAACTCGGCGACCCGTTCCGGCGCGATGCGCTCAGCAAACCGGTACGGCTGCTCGAAAAATACAAGGATTACGTTTAACCGGGACGCGCGCCGGGCCCGCTCGGGAACGGCGCGCGCAATGAGAGCCACGCTCGCAGCCATAAATACATTACACGCCGTTATTTTAAAGTAAATCAACTTGCTATATTTTTAACCAAAACTGATTAATTACATTAAATAACGGAACCACAAGTACTATTATTTAGATAAACAGAAAGAGACAACATGAACGTTCAAACGCAACCAGCCAAGCCCGTAACAGCAGAATTTCTGCAAGCTTTCAGCGAAGCGTGGAACCGTCACGACATCGATGCCCTGATGAGCTTCATGGCCGAAGACTGCGTATTTCACGCTGCGGCCGGTACCGAACTCTACGGCAAGACTTTCGAAGGGCGCGAAGCGGTTCGGGCAGGATTCCAGCTCGCCTGGCAGACCTTCCCGGATGCGGCCTGGCTCGATGCGGCCCACTTCGTCTGCGGCGACCAAGGCGTATCCGAATCGACATTCTGCGGCACCAAGGCCGATGGCACCCGGATCGAAGCGCGGATGGTCGACGTCTTCACTTTTCGAGACGGCAAGATCGCCGTGAAGAATGCTTTTCGCAAGGATCGCCCGCCAGTCGTCAAAGTCGGCGCTTACGCCTAAGTCAGTATTTCATCCCGACCGAATCGAGGACGCAATATGGATACAACTGTCGACAACCAGGCAGCGGAGTACGAAAGCAGCACCAGCCCGTCCGAACCATATGATCCGGCGTACGACCCGCTGGTGTCCGTTAGCCCGGGACGGGGCAGGGAGTATGCGCCGAGCTACTGGATAGGAACCGCCGGCGAACCGCCACCGGACGATGGTCCGATCATGCATGATATCGATGTCGACGTAGCGATCATCGGCTCCGGGTTCACCGGGCTGACCTGCGCAATCTTCCTGGCGCAGGAACACGGCATCAAGGCTACCGTACTCGAAGCCAACCGGGTCAGCTGGGGCTGCAGCACCCGCAACGGCGGACAAGCGCAGTGCAACTCGGGACGCCTGAAGCGTTCCCAGTGGATCGAACGCTACGGCCTGGACACTGCGCTGAAGCTGCATGCAGAAATGTGCGACGCCATGGAAACCTTCAAGGGGCTGATCAAGGATATCGATTGCCTGCCGCAACCCGGCGGCCACCTGTATATCGCACACAACCTGAAGGTCATGCCGGCGCTGGAGAAAGAAGCCAAACTGCTGCGAGAGGTGTTCAACTACGACGCCAGAATTCTCGATGCCGACACTGTCAAGCGTGACTACGTGGACGACAAGGAGGCGGCCGGCGCGATGCATGAACCGGAAGGTATCGGCATCCATGCGGGCAAACTGGCATTCGGGTATCTGAAGAAGGCGCGTGCGCTCGGTGCCAAGGTGCATCCCTCCAGTCCGGTACTCGGCTGGGAGACCAGAAATGGGGTGCACTACCTGAAGACGCCCGGCGGCATCGTACGTGCGCGCGCCGTCGCGGTCGCGACAGGTGGTTACACCTCGCAAGGTCTGCACCCGCAATTGAAGAATCGCCTGATGCCGATCCTGTCCAACTCGATCGTCACGCGTCCGCTGACCAAGGCCGAGATCGAGGCGTGTAATTTCCGCACCACCCAGGTGCTTACTGACACCCGGGTACTCCGCCATTACTACCGGCTGATGCCGGACGGACGGGTCCAGATAGGTAGCCGCAGCGCGATCACCGGTACCGACGCCCCGCAAAAAAAATACGAGAACTTGTTGATTGGCGACCTGCACCGCAAATTTCCCGCGCTGACTGGCATTCAAATCGATTACTCCTGGTGGGGGTGGGTGGATGTCAGTCACGACATGATGCCGCGCATCGTGCAGCCGGACCCCGAGCAGACCATCTATTACGCCCTCGGCTACGGTGGAAACGGCGTGATGTACTCGGCCCAGGCCGGACGCCGCATGGCGCAGCGGATCGCGGGCAAGAGCACGCTGCCGGATTTGCCGATCTTCGTATCGTCGCTGCCGTTTCCTAATGTCCTGGAGATGGTCGAGTCGCAGGCTTTCGCGCCGTTCCGGCGCCTGGGGCAGAGCGTTCTCTACCGTTGGTACCATCTGAAAGACGAGGTGCTATAGGCCGGATCGAGGCAGTCACAACCCAGCAAATAATTAATGCAATCAGGAGACCAGGATGAAAATCAAAGCCGTATCGATCAAGAAAAAAATAGCGTGTAAATAACGCAGCGTTTGAGCGCAATTCAAGCGCGAAGAGTTCATTTGTATAACAACTGGATGGAGACGAAATGAAAAACACTATCAACAAAATCAAGCGCGTACTGTGCGCAATCGTGGTGCTGGGAATTGCGGCGGCTTCAGGCGGCGCTTTAGCGCAGCAGAAATCAGTCACGATTGCCTATCAGCAGATCAATGGTCCGTTTTTGGCAGTAGTTGCCAGCGGCGCGATTGAAAAAGCCACCGGCTATAAGATTGATTGGCGCAAGTTCGATTCCGGTGCCAAGGTGGCGACGGCCATGGCATCCGGGGATATCCAGCTGGGTGTGATCGGTTCCAGTCCGCTGACAGCCGCCATCAGCCGTGGCGTCGACGTGCAAGTGTTCTGGATCCAGGACGACATCAACCAGGCCGAAGCGATGGTTGCGCGGAACGGCTCCGGCATCAACAAGCCGGCGGATTTGAAGGGCAAGAAGATTGGCGTGCCGTTCGCTTCCACCACCCATTTCCATACGATGTTCGCGCTCGAACTATGGGGCATCAAACCGACCGATGTGGAGTTGCTGAATATGCAGCCGAATCAGATTGCAGCGGCCTGGGAGCGGGGCGATATCGATGCCGCCTATGTGTGGGATCCCGCACTCAGCAAGATCAAGCAAAACGGCAAGGTATTGGTGACTTCCGGCGAGTTGAGCAAGAAGGGCAAGGCCACCTTTGACGGCATGGCAGTGGAGCGGAAATGGGGTGAGGCAAATGCGGACTTCATGGCGAAGTTTGTGAAAATCGCCGCTGCCGCCGATGCCGCCTACCGCAGCAACCCAAAAAGCTGGACCCTTGATTCGAAAGAGGTCAAGGCCAATGTCCAGCTTTCCGGCGCCGAGCCCAAGGATGTAGGACCTTCCGTCGCCTTGTACGCTTATCCGAGTATCCAGGAACAGGCATCTCCTGCCTGGCTGGGCGGTGGTGCCAATGGCGGCGTCGCCAAGGCGCTGCTCGCCACCGCGGTATTTTTGAAGGAGCAAGGGAAAATAGATACCCTCGGCAAGGACTATAGCCAATTTGTTACTACCAGGTATGTGGATGCGGCGATGAAAATGAAGTGAGCTGAAGTGAGATAAACACGCCACTGCTGCCGATCGCAGCACCTGTCCGGATAAGCAGGGCGGGCGCGATCGGCCACGAATGCAAACAGCACAAGGAAAGATAATGGAAAATCTACGCGTCAAAGACGTCAGCGTCATTTATCCCGGGAAAACAGCCGGTGAGAGAACCCATGCACTGGATAGTATTAATTTAGATATCAATTGCGGCGATTTCGTCGTTGCACTTGGCGCCTCGGGATGCGGCAAGACGACGCTGCTGAACCTGCTGGCCGGCTTTATTTCTCCCTCGAAAGGCGAGATTCTTCTCGGCGATCGCAAGATTGACGGCCCCGGCTCGGATCGCGGCGTGGTGTTTCAAAAGCACGCGCTTCTGCCATGGCTGAACGTGATGGAGAACGCCGAGTTCGGCCTTAAATTGCAAGGTGTCCCCAAACAAAAACGACGTGAAATCGCTGCCAGGAACCTTGCGCTGGTCGGTTTGCAGGATTTTCACGACCGCATGATTTACCAGCTTTCAGGCGGCATGCAGCAGCGTGTGGGTATCGCGCGTGCGTTGACCTGCGGGCCGGCGATGTTGTTAATGGACGAGCCGATGGCCGCGCTGGATGCCCTGACCCGCGAGACGATCCAGGAACTGTTGCTCGACATCTGGAAAAAAACCGAAACGATGTTCTTTTTCATTACCCACAGCGTTGACGAAGCATTGTTCCTGGCGAATCGCCTGATCGTCATGTCACCGCGTCCCGGGCGCATTACGCACAGCTATGACCTTACTTTCAATAAACGCTTTCTCGAATGCCGCGATGCGCGGGCAGTGAAATCGAGCCCCGATTTCATCAAAATGCGGGAAACGGTCCTAAACATCATTTACGGTGACGAGCGGGCAGCACCGCGTACGGAGGTGGCCGAACATGCATAATCGAAAAATCATTCCAGGGTTATCAGGCTTTTCCAAAAGCATCGTAGGAGTTGGGGGTGCGGCCATGAACAGCAAGGAAGAAAGCAGGGGAAAACAAAAGGGACTATTGGACCGATTGTTTCCTCATAAGCCGGCCAAACCCGGTGAGTCTTTTGGTGTGCCGGGCCAGGGAAGCTCACGCACGATCGCCATAGTGACGGTGTTCTCGCTGTTCATTCTCTGGTTCGCGATCACCGCAACCGGTCTGGTGAAGCCTTTGTTCCTGCCGTCGCCCAAGGCGGTGTGGGACAAGTTCATTCTCGTCTCCACGGTGGGCTTCGCCGGGTCGACGCTGCTGCAGCATACGCTGACCAGTCTTGCACGCGTGTTTGGCGCTTTTGCCCTGGCGTGCATTTTTGCGATTCCGATCGGCATCATGATGGGTGTGAGCCGCATCATCCGCGGCTTGTTCGATCCACCGATCGAATTCTATCGGCCGTTGCCGCCATTGGCCTATTTGCCGCTGGTCATCATCTGGTTCGGGATCGGCGAGTTCTCCAAGGTATACCTGATCTTCCTGGCGATTTTTGCACCGATGGCGATCGCTGCGCGATCCGGCGTGCGCTCGGTATCGATCGAGCAGATCCATGCGGCCTATTCGATGGGCGCCACGCGCTTGCAGGTGATTACCCAGGTGATTCTGAAAGCCGCCATTCCTGAAATTTTCACAGGGATGCGGATCGGTATCGGCGTAGGCTGGACCACCCTGGTCGCAGGTGAAATGGTGGCATCGACACGCGGTTTGGGGTTCATGGTGCTGAGTGCATCGGAATTTCTGGCCAGTGACGTCGCCATCATGGGGATTATCGTGATCGGGTTCTTCGCCTTCATATTCGATCTGTTAATGCGTTATCTTGAGCGCATCTTTGTGCCATGGAAGGGCAAGGTATAGCTGAATAAGCTGAGTAATGAGATGAGGGGTTATCTGGCGCCTGCAGAGGTGACAAATAGCCCCTTTCTTATTCTCTCAGTTGCTTTGCAACAGCGCGCAGAACGGAGATAAATTCCTGCGCGGGCTGAGACGGGACGTCGCCTTTGCGTGTCACGATGCCGTAGCTTGACATTGTGCGGTGGATTGATACCGGGATACGCCCGAGCATGCCTTTTTCGACATACTTTTCCACGGCCGCGCGCGGCTGCAACGAAAGCATGTCGGTGGCCTGCAGCAATTCAAGCGTTGAAAAAATGGATGAGGTTTCAACCATGCCCACCGGCGCATGGAGTTGCTCATCCGCAAACGACTCTTCGAACAAATGCCTGATCGCAGTGGCAGGCGGATAAAGAATCCATGGCCAGGCGTCAAGTTCAGCCAGTTTCAGGTGCGGCATTTCAAGCAACGGATGATGATGACCGGCGACGACCCAGACCGCTTCGCCGGAGAGCGTCTCAAAGTCAAACAGCGTGCGATAACGCGCTTCCGTCAAGCGACCCAGCATGATGTCGATTTTCTTTTCCTCGAGCCAGACTGCTAACTGGTCACTGCTTTGCTCGACTATCTTTATGATGAGCAGCGGCCGCTGCTGCCGGATTTCCTTGATGCATGCAATTAATAGTTGCGCAGCCGATGCAGAAATGGCGCCCACAGTGATATGGCCATGACCGCCGTTTCTCAACATATTGAATTCGCCTACAAACTTGCCCAAATCACTTAACGAGACGCTGGCATAACGCAAGGCGACCAGCCCGAGGTCGGTTGGACGCATTTCACGCGGTAGCCGTTCGAATAACTCGACGCCAAACATCGACTCGATATTGCCGAGAATTTTCGTCGCCGCCGGTTGCGTCATGTGCATCTGTTCGGCGGCAACGCGAAGGTTGCGCGTGCGCCCGAGAATGTCGAGAAGCTGCAGATGCCTGAAACGCAACTTTGAACACACGCTTGATAACGACGCCTGTACTGGTTCTTCCATAAGAAAACTTTGCGCCATAACTAAATGGAATCGATTTTAACAAATAATTGATTGGATGTTTATCGGGTGTAGACGTAAATTACCACTCCAAGAAGCAGACGTTATTTGGCAAGCCGCCAAGGACTAACTGACACAATTCCAACCGGAGACATTCATGACGCAACACTTTTCCCTAAATGCAACCGAAACCCTGCCTGGTGACGGCCTGGCAGGCACACTCATTGGCCGGGCATGGGTGCCCGCTACGGCTGCTGCACCGGCAGGTCCCGCAGTGGTCGTGCTGCGCACCGGCGGCGTATTCGACATTTCCGGCATAGCACCCACCATTAGCAGCTTGCTCGAGATGGAAGACCCGGTTGCTGCAGTCCGCGCCGCCATTGGCGTGCGGATCGGCAGCCTTGACGAGTTACTCGCAAACACTGCCGCGGAACCCCAAAGTCCGGAGTCCGCATGCTTCCTGGCCCCATGCGACCTGCAAGTCATCAAGGCGGCCGGCGTCACATTCGCGGCAAGTCTGATCGAGCGGGTCATTGAAGAGCGGGCCAAGGGAGACCCACGCGGCGCGGCGCGCGTGCGTGAGCAAGTTCAAGCGCTGGTGGGCGACAGTTTGACCAGCATACGGCCCGGCTCCATTCAGGCGCGTGAACTGAAAGCAATTCTGGTGGAACAAGGGCTGTGGTCGCAATACCTGGAAGTCGGCATTGGGCCCGATGCAGAAATTTTCACCAAGGCACCGCTGCTTTCCGCGCTAGGAAGCGGCGTGGAAATCGGACTTCATCCAGAATCGGCATGGAACAATCCCGAACCGGAAATCGTGCTCTCTGTCGACAGCCGCGGCCGGGTGCTCGGCGCCATGCTGGGCAACGACGTCAACCTGAGGGATTTCGAAGGACGCAGCGCGCTATTGCTGGGCAAGGCGAAGGACAACAATGGCTCCTGCGCAATCGGTCCGTTCCTCAGGCTGTTCGACGAAACATTCTCGCTCGATGATGTGCGCAGCGCGACCGTCGATTTGCGCGTGGATGGAAGCGACGGCTTTGTGCTGCGGGGGTGCAGTTCAATGGACCAGATCACCCGCGATCCACTTGACCTCGTCGCGCAGGCAATCGGCCCATCGCACCAATACCCGGACGGTCTGGTCCTGTTTTTGGGCACGCTGTTCGCGCCGACAGACGACCGCGATGCCGCAGGCGCCGGCTTTACCCATAAGTACGGCGACATGGTCCATATCTCCAGCGCCAAGCTGGGAATGCTCACCAACCGGGTCAACCGCAGCGACCGCGTGCAACCGTGGACCTTCGGAGTGCGCGCCCTGATGGTCAATCTTGCTGCGCGCGGACTCCTTAACCGTCCGGCACTTTAGGCAACTTAAAAAAACAGCGAGGCCGATCAGGCTTCGCCCCAGGAGGCATAGCATGAAGATACAGAACGACAGCCACGATCCATTATTCTCGGCCGTGCGCAAGGCGCGGCTGCGACTCGCGCCTTTCCTCGCCTTGATGTTCGCGCTAGCGATGCTCGACCGTTCGAACGTGGGTTTCGTCAAACAGGCGCTGCAGTTCGATGCGCATATCAGCAACTCTGCATACGCGCTCGGCGCCGGCATTTTTTTCATTGGCTATGCCATATTCGAAATTCCGAGCAATCTGATGCTGCATCGTGTCGGCGCCAAGATCTGGCTGAGCCGGATCATGATCACATGGGGCCTTGCATCGGCAGCGATGATGTTCGTACATAACGAGACTTCCTTCTACATCCTGCGCTTTATCCTTGGCGTTACCGAGGCTGGCTTTTCGCCCGGCGTCATTTTGTTTACGACCTACTGGTTTCCTGCTCGCGACCGCGGCAAGGCTCTGGGGGTGTATTACTTCGGATTGCCGATTGCCCTCGTACTCGGCGGCCCGCTGTCGGGATTCCTCCTGGAGACAACCGGTGGCTTGCTTGGACTGCGCAACTGGCAATGGATGTTCATTATCGAAGGCGTGGCCGCATCCGTCGTCGGCATCATCGCCTTTTTCTACCTGACCAGCCGGCCGCGCAACGCGAAATGGCTGACGGCAGAGGAAAGGGCAGCTCTGGAAAACCAAATCGCACTTGAAGACAAGAACAAGGTGGCGCACGGCCCGAGCACCGCGCTGGCCGCATTGAAGGATGCAAAGGTGCTGCGCTTTGTGCTGATTTATTTCGCCATCCAGATCAGCGTCTACGGTGTTATTTTCTATCTCCCAACCCGCGTATCGGAACTCACCGGCAGTGCAATCGGCTTTAAGGTCGGGCTGCTGACAGCCATCCCCTGGTTCTGCGCCCTGGTCGCCATGCGCTTCATCACCAGGTATGCGGACGCGACCGGCAAGCATCGCATGCTGGCTGCCTGCCTACTGGCCATGGCGGCGTGCGGAATTCTGGTATCAACCTTCGGCAATGCAATCGCACCGGTCCTGATCGCGTTCTGTGTCGCGACTGTCGGCTTCGTGGTGGTGCAGCCGCTGTTCTGGACGCTGCCGACCGCTTACCTGTCGGGGCCGGCAGCCGCTAGCGGCATCGCGCTGATCGGCTCGCTCGGCAATCTCGGCGGCTTTATCGCCCCGACCTTGAAGACCGCGGTGGAAACCGCTTTCCACAGCCAGCGCGCAGGCATGTTCGCGCTCGCCGCCGCCGGCTTCGTCGGCATTTTGCTGCTGCTGAGCATCGGCGCTGCATCGCGCCGCGCGCTGCGGCTCGAACCGGCTGAACCGGTTTCTCACTGATCCCGAAGGAAAATTTATTGTGAATATTGAGAGTAAACCTGAAGCAATCGCCGCTCCGGCGCGCCAGCCCGCTTTGGCGGAGCCTGTTATCCGCCTGCATCCAGAGGACGATGTCGTCATTGCGCGCCAGCAACTGGTAACGGGCATGCGCATCGCCGAAGGGGAACTCACCGTGCGCGGACTCATCCCCGCCGGCCACAAGCTGGCGCTCCGCTCCATCGACGCAGGCGCGGCGGTAAGGCGTTACGGCCAGATTATCGGCTTTGCGGCGAAGCCGATCGAAGCCGGCGAGCATGTGCATACCCATAACCTGGCGATGGGCAGTTTCGACCGCGATTATGCATTTGGCGTGGATGCCAGGCCCTCCGCCGGCACCGATGCGTCTGCCCGGTTTCTGGGCATTGTCCGGCCCGACGGCTGCATCGCCACGCGTAATTACATCGGCATTCTGACCTCGGTCAACTGCTCCGCGACGGCGGCCAGGGCGATCGCCGACTATTTCCGGCGCGACATTCATCCCGCAGCCCTTGCAGCATTCCCGAATGTGGACGGCGTGGTCGCGTTGACGCACGGCCTGGGTTGCGCAGTCGATTCCGGCGGCGAGGGATTGGCCCTGCTGCGCCGTACGCTGGGCGGCTATGCGCGTCATCCGAATTTCGCAGCGGTGCTGATGGTCGGCCTCGGCTGCGAAACCAATCAGATCGACGGGCTGCTGGCATCGCAAGGCCTGAACGCCGGCGCGAAGCTGCGCACCCTGGTCATCCAGGACAGCGGCGGTACCGCACGCACGGTGGCAGCCGGCATCGCGCAGGTAAACGCGCTGCTGCCCGAAGCGAACCAGATAGTGCGCGAGCCGGTGAGCGCCATGCATCTGAAAGTCGGATTGCAGTGCGGCGGTTCGGACGGTTACTCCGGCATCAGCGCCAATCCCGCCCTGGGCCGTGCCGTGGATATCCTGGTACAGCACGGCGGCACCGCGATCCTGTCGGAGACGCCCGAAATCTACGGTGCCGAGCATTTGCTGACACGCCGTGTCGCCCATCCTGAAATCGGCGAAAAACTGATTGCCCGCATCCGCTGGTGGGAAGCCCATTGCGCGCGCAACGGCGCCAACCTGAACAACAATCCATCGGCCGGCAACAAGGCGGGCGGGCTGACGACGATACTTGAAAAATCGCTAGGCGCGGTGGCAAAAGGCGGCACCAGCAATCTGGTCGAAGTCTATGAATATGCGGAGCAGGTCGAGCGCCATGGGCTGGTGTTCATGGACACGCCGGGCTATGACCCGGTGTCGGCCACCGGCCAGGTGGCGGGCGGCGCCAACCTGATCTGCTTCACCACCGGGCGCGGCTCCGCCTATGGCTGCGCGCCGTCGCCTTCGCTCAAGCTGTCGACCAATACTGCGCTCTGGAACCGCCAACAGGAGGACATCGACCTCAATTGCGGAACCATCCTCGACGGCACCCAGAGCATTGACGAGGTTGGCCGGCAGCTGTTCCGGATGATGCTCGATGTTGCGTCCGGCAGTGCCACGAAAAGCGAGTTGCACGGCTATGGACAGAACGAGTTCTTGCCGTGGCAGCTCGGCACGGTCACCTGACCCTCGCCTGTCACGGGCGTCGGGTTCTGCCGGATTGATAGGAATTTTTAATTTTTTGAGGAGTTGAACATGCATGTTTCAGGTGAACTGCTGATCGGCAGCCGGGCTGTACGCGGCAACAATGGCTTTTTCAAGGCCATCAATCCCGCGTCGGGAGAGTCAATGGAACCCGCGTTCGGCGGCGCCACGCCCGAGCATCTTGAACAGGCCTGTGCACTGGCCTGGCAGGCATTCGACCAGTACCGGGAAACCGCGCTCGAACAGCGCGCGTTATTTCTGGAGACAATAGCGCAGAATATTCTGGAAATCGGCGATGCATTGATTGAGCGTTGCGTGAATGAAAGCGGTTTGCCACGCGCACGCATTGGGGGCGAGCGCGGACGCACCGTTACCCAGCTTCGCATGTTTGCGGCTGTCGTCAGAAACGGCGACTTCCTCGAAACCCGCATCGACCCGGCACAACCGGAACGCAAGCCGTTGCCGCGGGTGGATTTGCGACTGCGCAACATTCCGCTCGGCCCCGTCGCAGTCTTTGGCGCCAGTAACTTTCCCCTCGCTTTCTCTGTAGCGGGTGGCGATACTGCATCGGCCCTTGCGGCTGGATGCCCGGTAGTCGTGAAGGCCCATTCCGCCCATCCAGGTACCTCCGAAATGGTCGGGCGCGCGGTTCAAAAGGCGGTCAAGGATTGCGGTTTGCCGGAAGGGACATTTTCGCTGCTCTTCGACAGCGGCCGCGGCATTGGACAGGGCCTGGTTGCCGATCGTCGCATCAAGGCGGTCGGTTTTACCGGATCGCGCGCTGGCGGCACGGCTTTAATGACGATCGCCGCAGCCAGAAGCGAACCGATCCCGGTATATGCGGAAATGAGCAGCATCAATCCGGTATTGCTGTTCCCGCATGCGCTATCCAACCGCGCCGAAGCGATCGGCACGGCATTCGTCGCATCGTTGACGATGGGAGCGGGACAGTTCTGCACGAATCCTGGCCTGGTGCTCGCCATTGACGGCCCCGATCTGAATCGTTTCATCGCAGCGGCCAAGGCAGCATTGCGGAAAACACCGGCAGCGACAATGCTGACGCCGGGTATTCACAAAGCCTACGATTCCTGCGCCGCAGCGCTTTTCGCGCATCCTGATGTGATCACTGAGGAACGCGGAATAAGCGGTGCGCAATATCAAGGGCAGGCTGCGCTGTTTTCGACCACGGCCGAGGCCTTCCAACAGCATGCGGAATTGCGGGAAGAAATCTTCGGCGCATCGTCTCTGCTGGTACGCTGCCCGGATTTGGCAACGCTGCGCGACATTGTCGAAGCGCTCGAAGGTCAGCTAACGGCGGCGCTTCACATCGATGAAGCCGATCACGACGACGTGCAGGCATTGCTTCCGGCGCTGGAGCGTCGTGTCGGCAGGATTCTGGTGAATGGATTTGGTACCGGTGTTGAAGTCGGTCACGCGATGGTGCACGGCGGGCCGTATCCCTCTACGTCCGACGGCAGGTCGACTTCGGTAGGCAGCCTGGCCATTTTCCGTTTCTTGCGTCCGGTCAGCTACCAGGATATGCCGGAGTCGCTATTGCCCGATGCGCTTAAGACCGGCAATCCGCTTGGTCTGAATCGTAGAGTGGACGGGCAACTGCAATTGGCAAACAGGACATGACCTTCGCGCTGGGTCAAAGGGCCGCGAGTTCATCTTGAATCGCCCTTATCCGCCAGCCACTTCGCTGGTGGAGCAATTGCCCGATTGCGTAATGTGCGGCGGTAAGCGCCAATCGCGATGGCGAGCGCGACGACGATCATCAGCGCCGCGACGGCGAACGTGCTACGCATGCCGGCGGCAATGGCATCGGGACGCGCCATCGTGATGTCGGTTGTCGCCGCTGCGAGCGCGAATACTGCGCCCATCACAGAGGCACCGGTGATGAGCCCGAGATTGCGCGACAGGCTGAGCATGCCGGAAATGACGCCGCGCTGGTCCGGGTGGACATCCAGCATGACGGCAGTGTTGTTGGCTGCCTGGAACAGCTGATAACCGGGGGTCAAGACGGCGATGGCAGCAATGTAGCCCGCAATGCCGAACAGCGCCGGCAGCACGGATAGCGCAAATGCACCAGCCGCCATGACGATGAGTGCAACGATGGCCATGAATGGCGCGCCCAAACGGTCGACAATACGACCAGCCGGGACGCCGCTCAGTGCGGAGATGATCGGGCCCACCGATAAGACGAGTCCAACAAGAGCGGCTGCGAGCCCGAGCGCACGAGATAGGTAGAACGGCCCGACCACCAGCGTCGCCATCATCACCGTCGAGACCAGCGCGTTCATGGCCAGGCTCGCACTCAGCACGGGATCGCGGAACAGCGCCAATCGGATCAATGGCGATGCCACTCTCGCCTCCGCAAGCACAAACAGGCTGCCTCCAAGGACAGCGGCCAACAGCAGGGCCATGTTGCGCCGATCGAAATGACCGCCCCCAACCGTCACCGCAAGAGCATAAGCCGCGAGCGTCAGGGCAAGCAGTAGCGTGCCCACATGGTCGAAGCCGGCCCGATCAGCCTTCGGCCCCCTGCGATCAACGGGCAGGTAGCGCTGGGCGAGAAGGAAAGTCAGGATACCCAGCGCTACGTTGACGAAGAAGATTGCCCGCCAGCCGAGTCCGGCGATCAGAACGCCGCCGAGCGATGGACCGAGAGCGGTGCCAAGCGCGGACATCGTTCCGAGCAGCCCCATGGCGCTACCGGTCTTTGCCTTCGGAACCGTCTCACCGATAAACGCCATGGTGAGGGCCATCATGATGGCCGCGCCTAGCCCCTGCGCCGCCCGGGCGGCAATCAGCAGCCAGAGCGTGGGCGCGACGCCGCACAGGACCGAGGCCACCGTGAACAGTAAGATTCCGGCCAGTAGCAGCCGTCGGCGGCCTGTCATGTCACCGAGCCGTCCGACGCTGACGATCAGGGTGGTGATGGCGAGGAGATAAGCGAGGACGACCCACTGGACTTGCTGGAAGGAGGCGTTGAACGCCTGTGCCAACGTCGGCAAGCCGACATTGGCAATGCTGGTGCCGAGCGAGGACAGCAGCATGGATAGCGCAAGGCTGGCCAGCGCCCAGCGCACCGAAGGAGTGCCTTCCACACTTCCGGCACTTCCAACTGCTACTTCATCTCGTTTTGCAATGATAGTCTTCAAAATGCACTCCGTTTTTTGGCAACTCTCGACATGGAGTTATCTGAACCATAGCCCTTTGTTTAGCATGGCGGAAGACGCAGCATTTGCACTTTATTCATGCGTTTGACGCCATATCAAGAACAAACCGCGCTAAAATCCATGCATGTCGACCCCGGATTTCAACTTGCTTGTCACTCTCGATGCGGTACTCGCGGAAGGGAGTGTTGCGCGCGCAGCCCGACGGTTGCGGCTTAGCCCGTCGGCGATGAGCCGTGCGCTTGCGCGATTGCGAGAGACGACAGGCGATCCACTTCTGGTCAGAGCCGGACGAGGCCTCGTTCCCACACCCCGAGCGCTCGAACTGCGCGAGCGGGTCAGTCAGCTCGTTGAGGATGCAGAAGCGGTTCTCCGTCCTGCCGACAAGCTCAATCTCAAACAGCTCGTCAGGACGTTCACGCTGCGTACCCGCGACGGCTTTGTCGAGAACTTCGGAGCGGATCTCATTGCTCGCGTCGGCGAGCAGGCTCCCGGGGTGCGGCTCTGCTTCGTGCAGAAAACAAACAAAGAGAGCACGTCTCTTCGCGACGGAAGCGTCGATCTGGAGACTGGCGTGGTGGGGAAGACGACTGGTCCGGAAGTTCGTACACGTGCGTTGTTCAGGGATCGTTTCATTGGCGTCGTGCGAATGGGGCACGCGTTGAGCCAGGGCGAAATCACGCCTGCCCGTTATGCGAGCGGCAGGCACATCTCCGTCTCGCGGCGGGGTCTCGACCGGGGGGCGATTGATGAAGCCTTGCAGCCGTTCGGGCTGGAACGAGAGATCGCCACCATCGTCGAAGGCTTTTCGGCCGCACTGGCGCTAGCTCGGGCCTCCGACCTGATCGCCAGTGTTCCCGCATGGCAAAGCGGAAACCTGCGCGCCGGAATGTATAGTTTTCCCCTTCCGGTCCCCGCGCCGGAGGTCACGATTTCATTGCTCTGGCATCCGCGGCAAGATGCCGATCCAGCGCATCGCTGGTTGCGCGGCCTCGTTCTGGATACCTGCACGGCGAGCCGCTGAAGGGATAAGTCTCCCGCAGTCAGCGTGACCGCGCGGTAAACATCAGCACACTTGGCCGAATCAATTAATCCGTCCTGCCATCGGCGACGATGGCGACGCCGCAAAGCGTTTCGGGATACGTCCGGCCAGATACGCCTCGCGTCCGGCGGCTACCGCCAGCCGCATGGCGCGCGCCATCCCGATCGGATCGCGGGCGCCGGCAATCGCTGTGTTCATCAGCACGCCGTCGCAACCCAGCTCCATCGCAATCGCCGCATCGGAAGCGGTGCCGACCCCGGCATCGACCAGCACCGGAACGCTGGCTTGCTCGATAATCAGAGACAGGTTCCACGGATTCAGGATGCCCATGCCGGAACCGATCAGCGAGGCCAGCGGCATCACCGCGACGCAGCCGATCTGTTCCAGCAGCCTGGCCTGGATCGGATCGTCGCTGCAGTACACCATGACATCGAAGCCATCTCGCACCAATATTTCGGCGGCTTTCAGCGTTTCGGGCATGTTGGGGAACAAGCTCTTCTCGTCGCCCAGCACTTCGAGCTTGACCAGTTTGTGGCCGTTCAGCAATTCCCGCGCCAGTTGCAAGGTGTACACCGCATCCTGCGCGTTGTAGCAGCCGCCGGTGTTCGGCAAAATCGTGAATTCGGAGGGCGGCACCGCGTCCAGCAGACTGGGCGCATTCTCGTCCTGGCCAATGTTGACGCGCCGGATCGTCACCGTAACGATGCCGGTGCCGCTGGCATCGACGGCGGCGCGGGTCTCGGCAAAGTCGCGGTATTTTCCGGTCCCCACCAGCAGGCGTGAGCGGTAGGTCTGGCCTGCGATGGTCAGGCAATCATCTGGCGTTTGCACTTGATCGATAGCATGCTGATTCATTGAATTTTCCTTGTCAGAAGAGAGAACATCATTAGCTGCGAATTTCCATACAACCTGAAATTCATGCGCGAGCGCGTCTATTTTTGCGCTTGTTTTTGCGCTTATTTTTGTTCTAAAACGAATTTCGCCAAAGCGCCAAGCTCGTCCGCCGATAGTCCGGCATACGGCGGCATCGGCACCGCTCCCCAGCGACCGCTGCCGCCATTTTTTATACTCGCCATGACCTTGCCGAGCGCGTCTTTGTCGTTGCTGTATTTGGCAGCCACTTCCCTGTAAGCCGGACCCACCAGCTTCCTGTCGATGGCATGGCAGCTTAGGCATGCATTGTTTTGCAGCAGGGCGCTTGCATCGGCTGTTTTCGCGATTGCAGGCGTTGAATGGGTTACGGCAGCGCCGAGTTTGGGTGGCGGACTGCTTCTTTCGACGCTATAGGTGTTGACCAGGTAGTCGGTAATGAGCGGGATGTCGGCATCCGCCAGCGGTGCGTTGAAGACGTTTTTCATGCGCTTGACCTGGGCCTCCCAATAGCCGCGCGTCGTGGTGGTTGGCTGATATTCTGCGTAAAGGGCCGAGTGACATGTCATGCATTGCTGCAACACTTTTTGATAGCCCGGCAAAGTCGACTCACGCCACGCGATAGTCTCTGGCGGCAGGGTGATGTCTTTCGCCGGGACGGTGGCGGAAGTTCCCATGAGCAGGGCGGACAACGCGGACATGGTGACAACGACGGAGAATGGTTTTTTCATGGAATAGCTCCTAGACGGCGTTGACTTTGACCGATTCGACCACGTTGCGCATGTAGCCGGTCGGTTGCCACAGTGCCTCCATCGGCTGGGTTTCGCCAAGGCGGTTAAAGGCCCGCACCCGCAAGTCCAGCACGCCTTTTCTGGTCGGCTTGATGGAGACCGCCCATTCACGGAACGAGTAGCGGCCCAAGTCCTTGCCAAGATGCGCCTGACGCCAGGTCTGGCCGCCATCTTCGGAGAAAGCGATTTCCCGGATGCCCTGGCCCGAGTCGAAGGCAATCCCCTTGACCACGGTTTCGCGCCCGACGCGCACCGTTGTCCCGGGCGCATGGCTGGTGATAAAGGAGCGAATAGTGAAGCGGTTGATCGGTGTGGTCTTGGTCGGCGTGGCACCCGGTTCGACGCAATGGCAGATGTTGTCGGGTATCCGATAGGCAGACTTCATCCAGTAACCATCGTAAATGCCGTCAATGACCGTGATGTCACTGATGTGTTTGACCCAGTAGGTGCCATAGTAACCGGGCACAATCAGGCGCACCGGATAGCCGTTGAGCATCGGTAAATCGCTGCCATTCATCTGATAGGCGAGCATCACTTCGCCGTCGCTCGCATGCTCGATATCCAGCGCCTTGATAAAATCGGCGCTACTTTCAAGCACCGGATGATCCAGGCCGTTGAAGGTCACCTGGCGCGCACCGGCCGCCACGCCGGCCATGGTAAGTATGTCCTTGAGCGGCACGCCGACCCACTTCGCATTGCCCATCGCACCGTTCGCCAACTGCCCGCCGTTGGCGCGCGGCGCGAAAAAACCGCGGCTATTGCCGGAGCATTGATTCACCGCGATGTACTCGATCGCTGTGAATTTGGTGCGCAGGTCATGCAAGGAGAGTTCCAATGGCTTGTCCACCTTGCCGCCGATACGGATACGGTAGGTGTCGGGATCAATCGAGGTCGGAATCCCGGCCATGTGGTAGCGCACAAAAAAGGCGTCGTTGGGCGTGATCGCGCCTTCATTGAATACGGAAAACGGTGTTTCCAGTTGCGGCGGGCGCGAGGTCAGCACGATCAGCGGGCGCTTCTCGGGGTAGGCGACCAGTTCCCGCTCGCCGTTTGCGAAGGGCAGCTTGACCCTTCCGGCAGCCGCGGCGAGCCCCGGGACCAGCGCCGCACCTGCTGCGTAAAGGCCTGCCTGCATGATCTGACGCCGGGATGGTTTGAATGGGTGATCCATCGTTGTCTCTCCTGTATTTTCATAAAAATGCAAGCGCGCTGCCGCTTCCTGTCGCGCATGTGCATCGACTTTACCCCGATTTCCCATCTGATCGGCCGGATATCAGTGCACGAAGAGCAGGGAAATTAATACGAACAGGCCAATCCACAGCGTTTCAGCGACCAGCATCACGACCGGCCGCCAACCCAGCGACGCCAATGCCTGAAACGAGGTTTTCACGCCGAGTGCGGCAATCGCCGTGACCAGGCAGGCACGCGAGGCGGTATTGAGCACAGTACCGACCTGAGACGGTATGACGCCAAAACTATTCACGATCATCAGCAGTATGAATCCGATCAGGAACACCGGCACCAGCGGCTGGCCGCCAATATCGGCTTTTCCGCCCCGGCCCTTGAAGATGATCGAGAGTGCCAGCACCGCCGGGACCAGGCACGCCACGCGCGTTAATTTGACGAAGGTCGCGATCTCGCCGGTATGATTCGAAATCAGATAGCCGGCGCCGACCACTTGCGCCACATCATGAATGGTGCCGCCCAGAAAAACACCGGCCTGCGTCGGATCGAGCCCGATCAGTTTCACCAGCAGCGGATACACGATCATCGCCGTCGTTGACAGGGCCGTAATGCCGACTACGGTCAAGAGCGTAAATTTCTCGTTTTCCTTAGTCTGCGGCAACACAGCGGCGATCGCCATGGCTGCAGAAGCCCCGCAGATGGCGACCGCGCCGCCCGACAGCACTCCTTCGGCGGCCGGACGTCCCAGCCATTTCGACAAGCCCCAGCCAAACAACATGGTTGTCACCAGGGCGCAGATGACGGTCACAATCGGCGCGATGCCCAATGACCCAATCTGCGCCAGCGTGATCTTCGCGCCTAATAGCGCGACACCGGTGCGCAGCACGGTCTTGCTGCAGAATTCGATACCCGGTCTGCAGGTAGGATCTTGCGATAAAAAATGGAATGCCAGGCCGAAGAACAGCGCATACAACAACTGCGGTCCGCCGTAACTTGTCGATACGTAGGTCGCCGCCAGTGCAATCACGACGGCAACCGCCACCCCGGGCCAGCTACGGCGCATCGCTGCAGGATGCCAAACGCTTGCGGTGTTCATAGCGCCTCCATTCCATGGCTGTGGGCAACCACCGCAGCCAGCGCACAGGAGGCGATTCGGCTTGCAGGTGAATCGGCACGGCTGGTTAATACGATTGGCACCTGCGTGCCCAGAATCACGCCGGCACACTCTGCATCGGCAAGGTAGATGAGCTGCTTGTAGAGCATGTTTCCCGCTTCCAGATTAGGCACCAGCAGAATGTCGGGACGGACCGTGCTGTGCAGTTCGACCCCTTTGATGTGGGCCGCCACTGCCGATATGGCGACGTCGAAAGACAGCGGCCCATCGACAATCGCGCCGGTAATCTGCCCGCGCTCGGCCATCTTGCTGAGCACCGCCGCTTCCAGCGTGCCGGGTATCGCCGGGTTAATGGTCTCCACGGCGGACAAAATGGCAACGTAGGGACGTTCGATTTCCAGCACGTGGGCCAGATCGATCGCGTTTTGCAGGATGTCGCGCTTTTCCATCAGCGCCGGGGCGATATTCACGACACAATCGGTCATCAGCAACGGCTTGGGGTAGTTCGGCAGGTCGAAGACAAAGACGTGGCTCATCCTGCGGCTGGTGCGCAAGCCGCTGTCCTTGCCGACTACGACAGCCAGCAGCTCGTCGGTGTGCAGACTGCCCTTCATGATCACGCTGGCGCGCCCGTCCTTGCATAGCCCGACCGCTGCGCGCGCGGCGGCGACCGGATCTGCGCCGGTTTCAAGGAATGCGATTGTGCCGAGGTCGAGGTTGTTTTCCCTGGCGATCGCTTCGATCCGGCTGCGCGGTCCAACCATGATCGGTTCGATCAGGCCCATACTCTGTGCCGTCACAGCCGCCTCGATCGAAGTCGCGCTGCACGGATACGCCACCGCTACGGATGCCGGTCCCAAGGCCTTCGCGCGCTGAATAATTTGATCGAGATGGTGATGTTTTATCATGATTGTTCCAGTGTGAATAAAAATGTCCCCGCCATAGCGCTATTGGCCGCCGACAGGAAACGCATTGTTTGCCGATGCCCTTGATGCGCGCGCGCGTCTTGCATCCACCAGGATCATGTGGGAGGCCTTCTCCGCCATCATGACCACCGGCGAGTTGGTGTTTCCCGACACCAGGGTTGGCATCACCGAGCAATCCACGACCCGCAGACCTTGTATGCCGTGCACGCGCAGCCGTTCGTCCACGACGGCCATCGGATCCGACCCCATCTTGCAGGTGCCCGAGGGGTGAAAAATCGTCGCGCCATACTCACGGGCGAATTCGATCAGCTCGTCATCGCTACTGGCTGTGGCGCCCGGTCGATACTCTTCGGCAATGTAGGGGCGCAGTGCGGAGGTGGCCGCCAGCTTGCGCGCAAACTTGATGCCCTCGACAGCACAACGGCGGTCGCGCTCGGTCGACAGATAGTTCGGCTGCATCGCCGGCGCCTGCCTTGGATTGCGCGATTTGATCATGACCGTTCCGCGCGACTCAGGCCGCAGCTGACAGACCGAGAAGGTGCAGCCGGACCATGCATGCGGCTTGGCACCGGCCATCTCGGCGGAGAGAGAGGCAAAGTGAAACTGGATATCCGGCGTTTTGGACTCCGGCAGCACCCGCGTGAAGAGTCCGCCCTGATTGATGCCTATCGCGAGCGGTCCGCGGCGCCGGAAAACATACTTGAGGCCCATGTGCATCTGGCCCCACAGGTTACGCAATTCGTCGTTGGTGGTGATCGCCTTGCTGACTTTGTACATGATGCGCAACTGCAAGTGATCCTGCAGGTTCGCGCCGACCCCGGGCAAGTCCTTGACCACCGGGATATCGAGCGATTGCAGCAGCGCGCCGGGACCGATGCCGGACAGCTGCAGGAGTTGCGGGCTTTGCAGGGCGCCGGCGGCGAGGATGACTTCGCGCGCTGCATGGGCTTTGAGCGTGTTGCCATGCTGCTCATACTGCACGCCCACGACACGGCTTCCTTCGAAAATCAGTCCTGTCACATGCGCACCGGTCTCAACCTGCAGATTCGAGCGCTTCTTTGCCGGGCGCAGATACCCGACCGCGGTGCTGCAGCGCCAGCCGTGGCGCGTGAATAGCTGGTAATAGCCGACACCTTCTTGCCTGGCGCCATTGAAATCGTTGCTGCGGGGTACGCCGAGCTCTTCCCCTGCACGAATGATGGCATCCATCAACTCGTGCTTTTCCTCGATGTCGGAACACCATAGCGGACCGTCGGCGCCGTGGTACATGCTGGCGCCGCGCGAGTTATGCTCCGACTTGATGAAATAGGGCAGCACGTCTTTCCAGGCCCATCCCTTGTTTCCCAACGCCGCCCAGTGATCGTAGTCTTCGGCCTGGCCGCGGATGTAGATCAGCCCGTTGATCGAACTGGAGCCGCCCAGGCAACGGCCCCGTGGCCAGTACATTTTGCGATTGTGCATCGCGGGCTCGGGTTCGGTATAGAAGCCCCAGTTGTAGACCTTGTGAAACATCGTCTTGCCGTAGCCGATCGGAATATGGATCCAAGGATAGCTATCCTTGGGCCCGGCTTCCAGCAGCTTGACCGAATAGTTGCCGTTTTCCGACAGCCGGTTGGCGAGCACGCAACCGGCGGAGCCGGCGCCGACCACGATGAAATCGTAGGTATCGTTCATGGCTTAACGGCCTCTCGGGCGGATAAGCCGGCGCCAGCCACTGGAAGCGCCGGAGCTGGACTTACTCTGAAGATGCTTTTCATGTCTCCGCCTTATCTACGTAAGTGGTATTGGTTGATTTTTTCTGGTCTGAAGTTCTGCCACCACTTGTTAAAGCCGCAGATATGCACTGATCGCCGCAATCCGGCCTGCTGACTCGCTCGGGCTTTTACATTTTTTATGCTATGGCATGCTCCTGAAATGTGTTTTGTGACAGCGCGCGCCGTTCCCGATTGCGAGCGGCGCGCGTGTTGCGTCCCGGTTAAACGTAATCCTTGTATTTTTCGAGCAGCCGTACCGGTTTGCTGAGCGCATCGCGCCGGAACGGGTCGCCGAGTTCGCGGGTGCACATGATCTCGATGATGGTGGTCTTGCCCTCGTTCATCTGCATGTCGATGGCCTTCTTGAGAGCCGGGCCGACGTCTTCGAGCTGGTCGACGACGATCCCTTCGGCCCCCATCGCCCGGGCAATCCCGGCAAAGCTCTGGTTGTCGAGCTCACCGGCCACAAAGCGCCGGTTGTAGAAGTCCACCTGATTCTTCTTCTCCGCGCCCCACTGGCGATTGTGGAACACCACCGCCGTGACCGGAATGTTGTGGCGCACGCAGGTCATGGTCTCCATCAGGCTCATGCCCCACGCGCCGTCGCCGGCATACGCAATCGCCGGACGGTGCGGGGCCGCCACCTTGGCGCCGATGATGGTCGGGAAGGCATAGCCGCAGTTGCCGAAGCTCATCGCGGCGAAGAAACTGCGCGGCTTCTCAAAGCGCAGATAACTGTTCGCCACCGAATTGATGTTGCCGATATCGGTCGACACCATGACATCGGCCGGCATCGCCTTTTCCAGCTCGCGCAACACCTGGCGCGGATGCAGGTACTTCTCCGGTTCCTTGCTCTGTTCGGCGATCATGTCGAGGCTGTAGGGATCCTTCTCATGGATCCAGCCATCCAGCTCTTTCTCCCAGGCATCTTTCTCTGCCTGGATCTGCGCCGCCCGGGCGGCACGGGTCGCGTCGCAGGCCAGCGTCTTGTCCGCCAGGCGCTGGGTCAGGGCGACTGCGGCCGCCTTGGCGTCGCCGCAGATCCCGACCGAAATCTTCTTGACCAGCCCCAGCATCGTGTGGTCGGCATCGATCTGGATGATCTTGGCGTTCTTCGGCCAGTAATCCATGCCGTGTTGCGGCAGGGTCCCGAACGGCCCGAGACGCGAGCCCAGCGCGATCACCACGTCGGCCTGCGCCATCAGTTTCATGGCCGCTTTCGACCCCTGATAGCCGAGCGGGCCGGTCCAGAGCGGGTGGCTGGCCGGGAACGAATCGTTGTGCAGGTAGCTGTTGACGACCGGTGCTCCCAGGCGCTCCGCCAAGGCCTTGCATTCCTCGACCGCATCGGCCATGACCACGCCGCCGCCGGAGATGATGACCGGAAATTTGGCCTGCGCCAGCAGTTCGGCCGCCTCATCCAGGCTCTTCTCGCCGCCCGCACCGCGGTCGAGCCGGCTGGGTTGCGGGATTTCCGCCTTGATTTCGCCGTAGAAGTAGTCGCGCGGAATGTTCAGCTGGGTCGGCCCCATCTCGGACATGGCGCGATCGAAACAGCGGCCGGTGAACTCGGCCATGCGCGCCGGGTGGGTCACGTGGCCCTGGTATTTGGTGAATTCCTCGAACATCGGCAACTGATTGGCTTCCTGGAAGCCGCCCAGCCCCATGCCCATGGTGCCGGTCTCGGGCGTAATGATGACCACCGGACTGTGCGCCCAGTAGGCCGCCGCGATGGCGGTGACGCAGTTGCTGATGCCGGGGCCGTTCTGGCCGATCACCACGCCGTGGCGGCCGCTGACCCGGGCGTAGCCGTCCGCCATGTGGCCGCCGCCCTGCTCATGGACCACCGGAATGAGGCGGATCCCGGCCGGGGCGAAAATGTCCATGGCATCCATGAAAGCGGACCCCATGATCCCGAACATGTCAGTCACGCCATTGGCCACCAGGGTTTCCACCATGGCTTCGGAGGGGGTCATCTTCTGCAGGCCAACGGTGACCGTGCGGTTGGCTTGGGATACTTGGTCGGTCATGATATTCTGTCTCCTTTGGAGTAATTACACTGAAAGTAGTACATTAAGTTCCGATATTTGATATTTAGAGTAATCTAAGGCATAAAAAACCATGCGTCAAACTATTTTTACAAATTCCGAGACAATTTGCGTTTAAAATTCAAATAACTCTATAATTAGGCCACCATGAATATCATTCCTATGCACAATCTCGAACCTGAAAAAATCGACGGCGACACACCAACCATGCGGCTGTTCGCGCTGCTGGAAGTGATTGCTGAAAAGGATCAACCCTTTTCGCTGCAGGGGCTGGTCGAAGAAACCGGATTACCCAAGCCGACCTTGCACCGGATGCTGCAACAGCTTGAAGGTGTGGGGGTGATCCAGAGGGAGGGCGACGGCCGTCACTACAGTACCGGGGTTCGCCTGCGGCGCCTGGCGTCGAACCTGCTGATTAATAACACCTACCACGGCGCGCGCCATAGCGTACTGCGGCAACTGGTGGAAGAGGTGGGCGAGAGTTGCAATCTCACCGCATTTACGGGCAGTGAAGTGGTGTATCTGGACCGGATGGAAACAGCTGCGCCATTGCGCTTCTATTTACACCCGGGGTCACGGGTCCCGGCGCATTGCTCATCGACCGGCAAGCTGTTCCTGGCCCAGATGACGCCGGCGCAACGGCGACGCCTGCTGGCGCATATGCCGATGACCAAGTACACCAGCAAAACCGAAACCGATCCCGCCAAGCTGGAGCAAGAACTGGAAATAGTGCGGCGGAATGGCTATGCAATCGATAACGAGGAATTCCTGCCCGGTTTGCTGTGTGTCGCAGTACTGGTTCCCAGCGCGACCGGCCGCTCCAATCTGGCGGTGGCGATACAGGCGCCAATCATGCGCCTGACGCATGACAAGGCGTTGCATTTCCTGCCGGCATTACAGCGCGCAGCACGGGCGCTTGCAGCCATCGAATCCGAGACATCCTCAGAATTGAATGTCAAACCATGAACGTCAGGAGCTAATTGTGACGGCTACAACCTACGTCAAGCCCGATCATATGGTGTCAGTGCGGACGCTGTTCGGCATTGACTCCGATCTCAAGGTGCCGGCATTCGGCGAACGCGATGCGCATGTGCCGGATATCGACGATGCTTATCGCTTCAATTCCGATGTCACACTGGCAATCCTGGCCGGCTTTACCCGGAATCGCCGGGTCATGGTGCAGGGCCTGCACGGCACCGGCAAATCGACCCACATCGAACAGGTGGCGGCGCGCCTTAACTGGCCTTGCGTCAGGGTCAATCTGGACGGTCATATCAGCCGCCTTGACCTGGTAGGGAAAGACACCATCGTCATCCGCGACGATAAACAGATCACCGAATTTCAGGAAGGCATCGTGCCCTGGGCCCTGCAGCGCCCGATGGCCCTGATTTTCGATGAATACGACGCCGGCCGGCCGGACGTCATGTTCGTGATTCAGCGCGTCCTCGAACGGGACGGCAAGTTCACGCTCCTGGATCAGAACCGGGTGATTCATTCGCACCCTTATTTCCGGCTCTTCGCGACCTCGAATACCATCGGTCTCGGGAACCTCAACGGCCTGTATCACGGTACCCAGGTGCTGAATCACGCCCAGATCGACCGCTGGAATATTGTGGCCTCGCTGAATTATCTGCCGCGCAGCGAGGAGGTGGCTATCGTGCAGGCGCGGGTGCCGGCGTACGCCAATGAAAAGGGCGGTAAGTTGGTCGAGGCGATGGTGGCAGTCGCTGAACTGACGCGCAAAGGATTTGCCGCCGGCGATTTATCCTGCCTGATGTCGCCGCGCACCGTGATTACGTGGGCCGAGAATTGCGAGATATTCCCCGATACGGCGCTAGCTTTCCGGTTCTCTTTTCTGAACAAGTGCGAGGAGGCCGAGCGCAGCATTGTCGCCGAATACTTTCAGCGCTGTTTCGGCGAAGAACTTGCAGAGTCGCACCTGCACGAGATCAGAGGCGCATAGTGAGTACAGTCCGTGACAGGACGCGCCAGCAGCAGAAAATCGAGGAGCTGTGCGCGGCCATCATTCGCTCACTCAGCGGGGAGCCAGACGTCCATTACCGCGGCGGCCGTCTGCGTAAGGGGCAACGCGCGCTGCCGGTGCACGCAGCCCACCTGCAGCCGGATCACGAGAGCGACGACTTTTCCTCGTTCCGGGGGACGGCGGATAGCATTGCGTTGCGCCTGCAATATACCAACCCGGTCACGCACCGCCAATTCTGTCCCGCCCAGCCGGTAGAACGCCTGATTTTCGAATTGCTGGAACAGTTGCGGGTCGAGACCTTGGCGCCCGCCACAATGCCGGGAATGACGCAGAACCTGCGCCATCGGTTTGCAGCATGGTCGCACGCTTTCCACGAGTCCGGCCTGACCGAGAATGCCCCCGGCATCCTGCTGTATACACTCTTTCAAATCTGCTGGTCGCGCCTCACCGGCCAACCGGTTCTCGAAAAGACCGAAGACATCATCGAAAGTACGCGGGCAGCAATAGCGCCGTTGTTGGGCGGGGATCTGCTGGGCCTGCGCCGACATTGCGGCGATCAGGCCGCGTATGCGCACCATGCACTTTCCATCGCCGGCATGGTCGGCGAGATGATTCGTACTGTGAACGAAGGGCAGAGCGATGATAAAAAACGCGAGGAGAGCGAAGACAGCAAGAGCGCGTTCAGGCTGCTGCTGAACTTCGACAATGACGAGACCGACGCGATTGCCGTCGCCGCCACCGGTCAGAGCAAGGTGCTGGACGAAGCGGAGCACGGTTACGCCATATTTACCACCGCATACGATAGTCAGGTTGCGGCCAGCTCGCTGGTTCGCAAGGAACTGCTGAGGGAGTTCCGCGACAGGATAGACCAGCGTATTTCCGAGCTGAATATCAACCTCCCGCGCCTGGTGCGCCAGTTGACGATGTTGCTTGCCTTGCCGCAACGCGACGGCTGGTCCTTTGGCGAAGAGGACGGCTATATCGACGGCCGTCGCCTGGCGCAGTTAATCAGTTCACCGGCGGAACGCCGGCTGTTTCGGCAGGAACAGTTCAAGCCGGATGCGCGTTGCCTGGTCAGCTTCCTGGTCGATTGCTCCGGTTCGATGAAGGCGCATGCCGAGCCGGTTACCATCATGATCGATGTCATGGTGCGTGCGCTGGAACAAGCGGGCGTGACGAGCGAAGTCCTGGGATTTACCACCGGCGCCTGGAACGGCGGCAGGGCGCAGCGGGACTGGATACGGGCCAGGTCCCCTAAATCCCCGGGACGGCTGAATGAGCTCATGTATATGGTATGCAAGGACGCGGGTACGACCTGGCGCCGCGCCCGCCCCGATATCACTGCACTGTTAAAAGCGGACCTGTACCGCGAGGGTATCGACGGCGAGGCGGTCGACTGGGCCTGCAATCGCATGCAGTTGCGCAACGAGGACAGGCGCATCCTGGTCGTGATTTCCGATGGCTGCCCGATGGATAGCGCCACCAGCCTGGCAAATGACGATTTCTATCTTGCCAATCATCTAAAAGAAGTCGTCGCCCGCCAGGAAGGCCTTGGCCAGGTAACCATCTGCGGCTTAGGTGTCGGCCTCGATCTCAGCACCTATTACCAGCGCAGCCTGGCAATCGATCTTCCGCAGCGCCTTAACAATGAATTGTTCTCTGACATCGCACAGTTAATTGGCGGCCGCCAGCGGCGCTGATGTACTCTACAATGCGGTACCGCCGATGAGCGCCGATGAGCCGTTCAAACCGTCTCAATTTACTCACTTTTCCTGCCGTTTTCGAACGGACTATATTGCAACATGGCCGCTGATATCCAATATTTGACAACCATCGCTCAACTTCAAAACAATTCCTTGCCGATGCTGGTGCAAAGGGAAATAGAGCGCATGATCCTCTCCAGAGAACTTGCGGCGGGGGATAAGCTCAACGAGGTCGCCATCGCTGAACAACTTGGCGTAAGCCGCGGCCCGGTGCGCGAGGCATTTCGGGCGCTGGAAGAATCCGGCCTGGTGCGCCTGGAAAAAAACCGCGGCGTTTTCGTACGGCGTATTTCTGTCGAAGAAGCCGCCGAAATTTATGATGTACGTGCGGCACTTGACGAACTGGTTGGGCGCCGTCTCGCCCAACATATCAAGCCCGAACAGCTTGATATGTTGCGCGCGGTAATCCTGGCAATGGATGAGGCCTCTGAAAAAAAGGATTTGAGCGCGTATTACCTGCTGAACCTGCGTTTTCATGACTCGATGGTTGAGTTTACTAACAATAAAAAACTGATGGCAATCTACCAGCGGCTGGTCAATGAATTGAATCTATATCGCCGGGAAACGCTGGCGCAAGAAGGCAATCTGCCGGTCTCCACCCGTGAACATCGCCATATCGTCGACCAGATTGCGTCAGGTGACCCCGAGGCAGCGGGAAAGGCGATGTATCAGCACGTAATGGACAGCAAAGCACGCATGCATCGCGCCCAAGCCGATAAAGAAAGCGACGGCAAGCCGGCCTGACAGCAAGAGCAAGGGCGCACGGAGGCAAAACGACTATGACGGGCGATGACGAGTAGAATATGTTTTACGTCGGAAAGCGGTATTTGCCGATGATCGCGCCATCAGATCACCCGCCATGTGGTGTGGCGTCAGGACAAGATAAGGAGACCCCATGTCACAAACAGTCGTCGGTGTTTTCGAGAATAATCAGGCCGCACAGCGCGCACAGCAGGACCTCATTTCCTCAGGTTTCGACTCCGCGGATGTTCACATTCGGATACACGAGGGGGATTCTTCGGCAGCGAACATAGCGAGCCATGCAAGCCTGGGCTTGACAGGCAGCATCCGCGACTTCCTGAGCAGCCTGTTTGGTCGCGACCATGACGATATCGATCACTATTCAGAAGCCGTGCGGCGCGGCTTCGCGGTGGTAGCGATCACGGTTGCCGACGATGCACTCGTGACAGTGGCCCGCTCTGCCTTGTTCAGCGCAGGAGCCCTGGATATCGAAAAGCAGGCAGAGGAATGGCGGCAGGAAGGGTACACCGGCTACGACGCCGCATCGAAACCGTATACGGCAGACGAAGTGAGCGCCGATCGTGCCAGGATTCGACCTGCCCTGGTCGATAACCCGGATATCGCGCAGGAGCCGGACAGTTTTCCGTCGCCCCGTGTGTATCCGTTTCGTATGGCGCAGATTCCCTACGACGACATCATGGGCACATCAGGCGGCGTGAACACTGTCAGTCCGTTCAATGAGCCAAATGCGCCGACCGATAAGCCTTGATCGAGACCGGAGTTTGACATCAGCGGACGCCATGGGCGTCCATTTTTTTTGCATGCACTAACGATTTTTGGTTGCCGCGCCTCAATACAGTGTCCAAGCCATAGCAGGCACGGTATATTTACTCTCACCGTATTCAATCAATAGAGAGGAAGCCAAGCATGCGACATAAGGGGAAATCGATGATCAAGGCCGGCCTGCTGATGCTGCTGTGCGTCCATGCCGGTTTCGCTATGGCCGCCAAGACACTGGTGTTTTGTTCAGAAGGCAGCCCGGAAGGATTCGATCCGCAGCTGTATACCACCGCCATTTCATTTCAGGCCTCATCGGTGCCGGTGTTCAACCGACTGGTCGAATTCGAAATCGGCAGCACCAGGATTCGGCCTGCGCTGGCGGAATCCTGGAAGGTGTCTGACGATGGGCTGACGTACACCTTCAGATTGCGCAAGGGCGTCAAGTTCCAGAGCAATGCCAGGTTTAAGCCGACGCGTGATTTCAATGCCGACGATGTGTTGTTCTCGTTCAACCGCATGGGCGATCCGCATCACCCGTTCCACCAGTTGCCGGCAGGTCAGAGTTTTGCCTATTACCTGGATATGGGGATGGATAAAATCATCGACAGAGTGGAGAAACTTGACGACTACACCGTCGTCTTCAGATTGAAGCACCCGGAAGCACCGTTTGTCGCCAATCTGGGGATGGATTTCGCCTCGATCATGTCGGCTGAATATGCCGCGAAAATGAAGGCGCTCGGCACGCCGGAAGCGATCGACCGCGAGCCGGTCGGCACCGGGCCATTTCAGTTCGTGTCTTATCAGAAGGATGCCGTCATCCGTTACAAGGCGTTTGACGCCTACTGGGGCGGCCGTCCAAAGCTGGATAATCTGGTCTACGCGATTACGCCGGATGCTTCGGTACGGTATGCCAAGCTCAAGGCCAACGAATGCCAGGTAATGACCTTGCCAAAACCGGCGGATATTCCGTTGATCAAAGCCGACCCAGCCATCACGCTGCTGAGCAAGGAAGGCTTGAACGTCGGCTATATCGCCTTTAACGTCGAGAAAAAACCCTTCGATAACAAGTTGGTGCGGCAGGCGCTGAATATGGCGACCGACAAGCAGGGCATTCTCAAAATCGTCTATCAAGGTGCAGGTCAGGCCGCAAAAAATCCGATTCCGCCGACGCTCTGGTCCTACAACGACCAGGTCAAAGACTACCTGTATGACCCGCTCAAGGCGAAGGAACTGCTGACCAAGGCCGGTTATCCGAACGGCGTTGAGGTCGAGCTATGGTACCTCCCGGCAACCCGTCCGTATAACCCGGATGGTAAACGCATGGCCGAGCTGATTCAGGCGGACTGGGCAAAAATCGGCGTCAGGGCCAAGCTGACCACTTATGACTGGGCTGAATACGTCAAGCGCAGCAATCAAGGTGAACAGCAGTTGATGATGTATGGCTGGAATGGCGATAACGGCGACCCGGATAATTTTTTTGCGACGCTGCTGGGTTGCGATGGCGTCAAGGGCGGTGGGAATAAGGCGCGCTGGTGCAACAAGGAGTTTGAGGGCCTGATCCAGAACGCCAAGCTGACGCCAAACCAGGCCGAACGCGCCAGGCTCTATGAAAAGGCGCAACTGATCGTGCACGAAGAAACGCCATGGATCAACATTGCGCACTCGTTACGCTATGCCGGGGTACGCAAGGAAGTGATCGGCTTCAAGATGTCGGTATTCAGCGAATATGAGTTTCAGAACGTCGACTTGGCAAAGTAGGGTGCAAAGATAGCAGGGTGAGCCGGTCAGACAACATACCGGCTCGCCGCTTCGAATGACGCCGGTCCACTTTCGTTAAACGGCGAGTTCGGCGTCACCGGCGCAGCTGTTCATCATGGCGCGTCAATTCGTCCCCCGGCACTCAGCCGATTTAAATCCCCATCTGCATGTGGTCGGCAAAGGCTTCTTCCAGCTGCCCAGAGCATTCCCCAGAAGCACTTCCTTTTCAAGCTTCCATAAGAATTCTGCATTTACATCAGCGCGGTTGCTGTTTTTTCATTTGCAGAATGCAACATTTATGCATGTTTGTTTTTGAATGTTAAACATTGTGTTGTTGCAAAAAATACTTGGTATTGAGGGCTTGCTTGATCGTTACTTCGTGTAATATTTCACGAAAGAAACATTTTTATTTGAAAGAGAGCCTCCTTTCATTTTGGCGTGCTTTGCGCCGGTCCCATCCTTTTGAAACCGTTGTTGTTGCATGATTTTTTACATTGTGAAAATCAGCCAGGCCATATCGCTGTTTTCCAGCGAATCGGGCAGGTTAAGCACAGATTCTGCATGACGAATTCCCGGCGGTAAGTGATGCCGCACTGTTTATTCATGCGAAGAGCAGGAAAAGCGGGATATGTGAAATGGACGGATGAAGACGGCAATGGCAGGCCGCACACTTCGTTTGGTCGGGAAATGTAAGTTCAATTAGGAATTTATTTCATGAAACGCCACGGGTCTATGAACCACATCTACCGTCTGGTCTGGAGCAAAGTGGCCAACGGCTGGATCGCAGTAGCGGAAACGACGCGTGGACGTGGCAAGGGAGGGCGCCGCAAGTTGGTGGCGGCGACATTGTCGCTTACTGCTATTGCCGCACAGGCAGGGCCGACCGGCGGACAGCTTGTTTCCGGAGCGGGAAGCATTAAGCAATCCGGTTCGACCACCACGATCAGCCAGGCCAGCCAGAATCTCTCGTTGAATTGGGCCAGCTTCAACATCGCCCCACAAGAAACCGTGAATTTCGTGCAGCCGTCGGCGAGTGCGATTGCCGTCAATCGCATATTCGATACCAACGGCACGCAGATCCTCGGGCATTTGAATGCCAACGGCCAGGTGTACCTGATCAACCCGAACGGCATCCTGTTCGGCGCGGGCGCACAAGTCAACGTCGGCGGGCTGGTTGCCTCCACGCTGGATTTCCATGATGCCAGCCTGAACGGCAACGCCCGCGCTTTCAGCGGCGGCGGCACAGGCAGCGTGGTCAACCAGGGATCGATTACGGCGGCTAGCGGCGGTTACGTCGCGTTGCTTGGCAACCATGTCAGCAACCAGGGAACGATCAGCGCGCAACAGGGCGCGGTGGCGCTCGGCGCCGGCAACGCTGTCACCCTCACATTCAGCGGCAACAGCCTGCTGCAACTCCAGGTCGACCAAAGCGTGTTGAACAGCCTGGCCGAAAACGGCGGACTGATCCGGGCTGACGGTGGCCGGGTGATCATGACTGCCGGCGCAAAAGATGCGTTGCTGGCTAGCGTCGTCAATAACACCGGCGTGATTGAAGCGCGCACCGTGGACAACCAGGGCGGCACGATTACCTTGTTGGGCGGCATGGCGGCGGGAACCGTCAACGTTGGCGGCACGCTCGACGCCAGTGCGCCGAGCGGCGGCAACGGCGGCTTCATTGAGACCAGCGCGGCCAACGTCAAGGTGGCCAACGATGCCAGGATCACCACGGCTGCAGCGCTGGGCCTGGCCGGCACCTGGCTCATCGATCCGACCGATTTCACGATCGCGGCTAGCGGCGGCGACCAAACCGGCGCGGCGCTTGGCACTGCATTGGGTCTGGGCAATGTGACGATTTCTTCGGCTAGCGGCGCCGGCGGCACCAGCGGCAATGTCAACGTCGACGATACGGTAAATTGGAGCGGGCACAAGCTGACCCTGAACGCCAGCAACGATGTGAACATCAATGCCGCGATGACGGCAAGCGGGACGGCCAGCCTTGATCTGGAGCCTGGCAGCGGCAATGTCAATGTTGCCTTGGGCAGCAGCGGGTTTAACGGGCGCGTCAATTTCAGCGGCAGCGGCGTGCTGACGATGAACAATCATGTTTATACGGTAATCAACAGTCTGGGTACGCAAACCAGCAGCGGTGACGGCTCTTTGCAGGGGGCAAGAGGCAACCTCGCGGGCTACTACGCGCTGGGCAGCGATATCAACGCTGCCGCCACTTCGGCCTGGAACAGCGGTGCGGGCTTCACGCCGATAGGCGGCAACGGACCTAGCGTATTTTCCGGCGTCTTCGACGGCTTGGGCCATACCGTGAGCGGCATGACGATCAATCTCGGTTCGGTTGGCGGCGTCGGCATGATTGGCGCCTTGAGTTCGACCGGCGTGGTTCGCAATGTGGGCCTGCTGGGTGGCAGCGTGGCAGTTACCGGGTCAAGTTACATCGGTGCGCTGGTAGGGCAGGATCTCGGCAAGGTCAGCAATAGTTTTTCGACCGCCACTGTGAGTGCAAGCGCCAATGCAAATTTCATCGGTGGATTGGTGGGAGAAACCGGTGGAACCGGCTCCATCACCAGAAGCCACGCAGGCGGAACCGTCAATGGCGGAGCATCGTCAACTAGCGTCGGTGGTTTGCTCGGTGGCATGCAGGGCGGTACGGTCAGTAATAGTTACGCAAGCGGAAATGTAACCGGAACGAGCAACAATGTCGGCGGCCTGGTCGGGTACAGCTACGGTGGGAGCGGCATGACCAGCGTAATTACCAATAGCTATGCTGTCGGCTCTGTGAGCGGCGCGTCTTACGTAGGCGGATTGGTCGGATCCAACTATGGTTATTCCGGATCAAGCTCGATAAGCAAAAGTTATGCGACGGGCAGTGTTTCCGGCAAGAGCGCTGTAGGTGGCCTGGTTGGTCACAATTACGGCGGTGCGAGCTACGGTGGCTCGCCAGCGATTGACAACAGCTATGCAACGGGCAGTGTAACCGGTGCTACCGGTGCGACCTTTGTCGGTGGGTTGGTAGGCCACAACGCCGGCACTTATGGCGGTGGAACAGTCACCAATAGCTTCTCGACGGGGAGCGTCAGCGCTGGAAGCGGCTCGACCTCGGTGGGCGGCTTGATCGGGAGTAATTCTCTCAGCAGCTTCACAGGCACGGTCACCGGCAGCTTCTGGGATAAAACAAGCTCCGGCCAGGCTACTTCCGCAGCAGGTACTGGCATGACCACTGCAAATATGCAGACTCAGGCCAATTTCACATCCAGCACCGCCGCCAACGGGAATCTGAATCCTGCGTGGAATTTCGCCGGCACCTGGGTAATGTACAGCGGCGGCTATCCGCTATTGGCCAGCGGCATGACGGCGCTGACCGTCAGCGCCAACAACGCCACCAGCATTTTCAATGGTGCGGCGTATGCCAGCAACAACGGCGTCACTTACACCGGCCTCAACGGCTACCGATATACCGGGACACCGGTCGGCCTGCTGGGCAGCATAAGTTATGGCGGAACGTCGCAAGCCGCGGTCGACGTCGGCACTTACACGATTACGGCATCGGGCGTTTCCTCCACGGGCCAGCAGGGTTACATCATTACGTTCGTCAATGGCGCATTGACGATCAATCCGTTGGCGCTCATCGGTACGATCGGCGCCGGAAGCTCTGCCTATGGTTCAGCCCTGGTGCCGGGTACGGTGACTTTCACCAATATGATTGCCGGTCATGTCGTTACGGCCGCGCCGGTCACAGTCAATACGGCGGGCCTTACCAGCGGCAGCGGCAACCTGAGGGCTGGCACGCACACCGGCATCGAGTCGGTGAGCGGCACGTTGAGCGGGGCAGATGCGGTCAAGGGCAACTACACCTTTGCCGGCGCCACTGGCGACTACACGGTGAGTCCGCTGACGTTGACCGGCACGATAGGGACGGGCAGCTCGACCTACGGTTCGTCCCTGGTTCCGGGCGCAGCGAGCTTCACGAATGCCGTGTCGGGCGATGCGCTGGGTACGGCGACGGTCGCGGTCAACACGACCGGCCTCACCAGCAGCAGCGGACACCTGACTGCGGGAACCCACACCGGCATTGAATCGGTCAGCGCGCTGAGCGGGGCGGATGCAGGCAATTACACGTTTGCCGGACCAACCGGCGACTATACCGTCAGCCAGCTGGCGTTGGCCGGTTCGATCGGCATCGGCAGTTCAATCTATGGCGCCGCATTGACACCGGGCGCGGCGAGTTTCACGAATGCCGTGTCGGGCGACGTGCTGGGTACGGCGACGGTCGCGGTCAACACGGCCGGTCTCACCAGCAGCAGCGGACACCTGATTGCCGGAACCCACACCGGAATCGAATCGCTCAGCGCGCTGAGCGGAGCGGATGCCGGCAACTATACGTTTGCCGCCCCAACGGGCGACTACACTGTCACTCCGTTGGCGTTGACCGGCGCGATCGGAGCCGGCAGCTCGACCTACGGATCGACTTTGGCGCCGGGAGCCGCAAGCCTGAGCGGCGCAATTACAGGCGATGTGCTGGGCACGGCCACGGTCGCGGTGAATACCGCCGGCCTGACCAGCACCAGCGGGCACTTGATTGCCGGCACGCATAACGGGATTGAATCGGTCAGCGCGCTGAGCGGCACCGATGCCGGCAACTACACATTTACCGGGATCACAGGCAACTATACGGTCAACCAGCTGGCGTTGACCGGAACGCTTGCGGCAGGCAGCTCGACCTACGGTTCTACCCTGGCGCCGGGCGCGGTGAGTTTCACAAACGGCGTGACAGGCGACCTTGTCACGCCTGCTGCAGTCGCGGTGAATACGACCGGCCTGACCAGCAGCAGCGGACACCTGATTGCCGGAACCCACACCGGAATCGAATCGGTAGGCACTGCCTTGGGCGGGGCGGACGCGGGCAACTACACCTTTGCCGGCGCTACGGGTGACTATACCGTCAACCAGCTGGCGTTGACCGGTACGATCGGCACCGGCAGTTCAATCTATGGCGCCGCATTGACACCGGGCGCGGCGAGTTTCACCAATGCCGTGTCGGGCGACGTGCTGGGCACGGCGACGGTCGCGATCAACACGACCGGCCTGACCAGCAGCAGCGGCCACCTGACTGCGGGAACCCACACCGGAATCGAATCGGTCAGCGCGTTGAGCGGAGCAGATGCCGGCAACTATACGTTTGCCGCCCCGACGGGCAACTACACTGTCAGTCCGCTGGCCTTGAACGCTACGGTTGGGGCGGGCAGTTCGGCTTACGGCTCGGCCCTGGTTCCCGGCGCGGCGAATTTCACCAACGCTGTGACAGGTGACCTTGTCACGCCTGGCGCAGTCACTGTGAATACGACTGGCCTGACCAGCAGCAGCGGCCACCTGATTGCCGGAACCCACACCGGCATCGAATCGGTGGGCACTGCCTTGGGCGGGGCGGACGCGGGCAACTACACCTTTGCCGGCGTCAGCGGCGACTATACGGTCAGCCAGCTGGCCTTGACCGGCACGGTCGCGCCGGGCAGTTCGGTCTACGGTGCGGTCCTGGCGCCAGGCGCAGCAAGTTTCACCAATGCCGTGACCGGCGACCTTGTCACGCCTGGCGCCGTCACGGTGAATACGGCCGGTCTGACCAGCAGCAGCGGACACTTGACGGCTGGAACGCATAACGGCATCGAATCGGTAGGTACTACCCTGGGCGGGGCGGACGCGGGCAATTACACCTTTGTCGGCGCCACTGGCAACTACACAGTGAGTCCGCTGGCGTTGACCGGTACGATAGGGACGGGCAGCTCGACCTACGGTGCGGTGCTGACACCGGGCGCGGCGAGTTTCACGAATGCCGTGTCGGGCGATGCGCTGGGTACGGCGACGGTCGCGGTCAACACGGCCGGCCTCACCAGCAGCAGCGGACACCTGATCGCCGGAACCCACACCGGCATTGAATCGGTCAGCGCGCTGAGCGGGGCGGATGCCGGCAATTACACATTTGCCGCTCCAACCGGCGACTATACGGTCAACCAGCTGGCGTTGGCCGGTTCGATCGGCGCCGGCAGTTCGATCTATGGCGCCGCATTGACACCGGGCGCGGCGAGTTTCACGAATGCCGTGTCGGGCGATGCGCTGGGTACGGCGACGGTCGCGGTCAACACGGCCGGTCTCACCAGCAGCAGCGGACACCTGATTGCCGGAACCCACACCGGCATTGAATCGGTCAGCGCGCTGAGCGGCGCCGATGCCGGCAATTACACATTTGCCGCCCCAACCGGCGACTATACCGTCAACCAGCTGGCATTGACCGGTTCGATCGGCACCGGCAGTTCGATCTATGGAGTCGCATTGACACCGGGCGCGGCGAGTTTCACGAATGCCGTGTCGGGCGATGCGCTGGGTACGGCGACGGTCGCGGTCAACACGGCCGGTCTCACCAGCAGCAGCGGGCACTTGACTGCAGGAACCCACACCGGAATCGAATCGCTCAGCGCGCTGAGCGGAGCGGATGCCGGCAACTATACGTTTGCCGCCCCAACGGGCGACTACACTGTCACTCCGTTGGCGTTGACCGGCGCGATCGGAGCCGGCAGCTCGACCTACGGATCGACTTTGGCGCCGGGAGCCGCAAGCCTGAGCGGCGCAATTACAGGCGATGTGCTGGGCACGGCCACGGTCGCGGTGAATACCGCCGGCCTGACCAGCACCAGCGGGCACTTGATTGCCGGCACGCATAACGGGATTGAATCGGTCAGCGCGCTGAGCGGCACCGATGCCGGCAACTACACATTTACCGGGATCACAGGCAACTATACGGTCAACCAACTGGCGTTGACCGGAACGCTTGCGGCAGGCAGCTCGACCTACGGTTCTACCCTGGCGCCGGGCGCGGTGAGTTTCACAAACGGCGTGACAGGCGACCTTGTCACGCCTGCTGCAGTCGCGGTGAATACGACCGGCCTGACCAGCAGCAGCGGCCACCTGATTGCCGGAACCCACACCGGAATCGAATCGGTAGGCACTGCCTTGGGCGGGGCGGACGCGGGCAACTACACCTTTGCCGGCGCTACGGGTGACTATACCGTCAACCAGCTGGCGTTGACCGGTACGATCGGCACCGGCAGTTCAATCTATGGCGCCGCATTGACACCGGGCGCGGCGAGTTTCACCAATGCCGTGTCGGGCGACGTGCTGGGCACGGCGACGGTCGCGATCAATACGACCGGCCTGACCAGCAGCAGCGGCCACCTGACTGCGGGAACCCACACCGGAATCGAATCGGTCAGCGCGTTGAGCGGAGCAGATGCCGGCAACTATACGTTTGCCGCCCCGACGGGCAACTACACTGTCAGTCCGCTGGCCTTGAACGCTACGGTTGGGGCGGGCAGTTCGGCTTACGGCTCGGCCCTGGTTCCCGGCGCGGCGAATTTCACCAACGCTGTGACAGGTGACCTTGTCACGCCTGGCGCAGTCACGGTGAATACGACTGGCCTGACCAGCAGCAGCGGACACCTGATTGCCGGAACCCACACCGGCATCGAATCGGTGGGCACTGCCTTGGGCGGGGCGGACGCGGGCAACTACACCTTTGCCGGCGTCAGCGGCGACTATACGGTCAGCCAGCTGGCCTTGACCGGCACGGTCGCGCCGGGCAGTTCGGTCTACGGTGCGGTCCTGGCGCCAGGCGCAGCAAGTTTCACCAATGCCGTGACCGGCGACCTTGTCACGCCTGCTGCAGTCGCGGTGAATACGACCGGCCTGACCAGCAGCAGCGGACACTTGACGGCTGGAACGCATAACGGCATCGAATCGGTAGGCACGGCCCTGGGCGGGGCGGACGCGGGCAATTACACCTTTGCCGGCACCACTGGCAACTACACGGTGAGTCCGCTGACGTTGACCGGCACGATAGGGACGGGCAGCTCGACCTACGGTTCGTCCCTGGTTCCGGGCGCAGCGAGCTTCACGAATGCCGTGTCGGGCGATGTGCTGGGTACGGCGACGGTCGCGGTCAACACGACCGGCCTCACCAGCAGCAGCGGACACCTGACTGCGGGAACCCACACCGGCATTGAATCGGTCAGCGCGCTGAGCGGGGCGGATGCAGGCAATTACACGTTTGCCGGACCAACCGGCGACTATACCGTCAGCCAGCTGGCGTTGGCCGGTTCGATCGGCATCGGCAGTTCAATCTATGGCGCCGCATTGACACCGGGCGCGGCGAGTTTCACGAATGCCGTGTCGGGCGATGCGCTGGGTACGGCGACGGTCGCGGTCAATACGGCCGGTCTCACTAGCAGCAGCGGCCACCTGATTGCCGGAACCCACACCGGCATTGAATCGGTCAGCGCGCTGAGCGGCGCGGATGCCGGCAATTACACATTTGCCGCGCCAACCGGCGACTATACCGTCAACCAGCTGGCATTGACCGGTTCGATCGGCACCGGCAGTTCGATCTATGGAGCCGCATTGACACCGGGCGCGGCGAGTTTCACGAATGCCGTGTCGGGCGATGCGCTGGGTACGGCGACGGTCGCGGTCAACACGGCCGGTCTCACCAGCAGCAGCGGGCACTTGACTGCAGGAACCCACACCGGAATCGAATCGGTCAGCGCGCTGAGCGGCGCAGATGCCGGCAACTATACGTTTGCCGCCCCAACGGGCGACTATACCGTCAACCGGCAGTCGGTCACGGTCACTGCCAGCGGTGTCAACAAGGTCTATGACGCAACGACTTCCGCTTCGGCGATATTGGCCGGCAGCGGCCTGGTAGGCGGCGATCAGGTGACATTCACTGATGCCTCGGCAAGCTTTGGCAACAAAAATGCAGGGGCGGGCAAGACGGTTACCGTTTCAGGCATCAGCGCAAGCGGTGCGGATGCCGGCAATTACCTGCTCAGTAACTCCAGCGTATTGACCACTGCCGATATCACGCCGCTTGCCATCACCGTTGTCGCAATCGGTGCAAGCAAAACGTACGACGGCAATGCGTCGAGTGTCGTGACGCTAAGCGGAGGGCTAGTCGGCGATGCGCTGACGTTTAGCGATACCTCTGCCAACTTTGCGGACAGGAATGTCGGAGCCGGCAAGACCGTCTCGGTATCGGGTATCACCGCAAGCGGCGCAGATGCCGGGAACTATACGGTGAATAGCTTGGCCACGACGACCGCAAATATTACTCCCGCGACGCTTACCTACAATGCCGCTCCCGCAAGCAGCAATGCCGGGCAAACGCCGTCCGGTCTGACGGGAAGTCTGAGTGGGTTCGTGGCGAACGATACGCTGGGCAATGCCACGACGGGTGCTTTGACCTGGACTTCAAACGTTCAACCGACCAGCCAACCGGGGCTGTATGCGATTGACGGCGGCGGATTGAGCGCGATGAACTATGTGTTCCTGCAAGCGGCAGGAAACGCCACCGCGCTGATTTTGAAACCGGGGGCAGCACCTTTGTCGGTGCAGCATGTGATCACTGCGCTGGATGCGGTTTTTGCGCCTTCCCGCGACGGCATTAACTTGGCATCGCTCGACCTGGTTCCGTTCAATATTCAGACGCGGAATATTAATGCCAACCTGATCGATAACGGCATGAGTGGCGTGGCATTGAAAATTATTGGCAGCGGGGTCAGGCTGCCGGACAATATTGTGAATACGGATGAATAAGCGAGCCTCAGTGAAAAATAACGGTAGATTTATGCACCCGATGAAGCCAATTATCGCAGCAATGCTGCTCAGCTACCCACCCTTCGCCGCACTTGCCGCCGACCCCGTGACCCCGCCCGGCGCCGGTTCGATACTGCAACAAATCCAGCCGGTCAAGCCGGCCGTTCCTTCGTCAGGGGGAACCGGCTTGACTATCGAACGGGAAGGCGGCGCCCAGTTGCCGCCGAGCGCGGCTTTCAGCGTCACCAGCATACAACTATCCGGCAATACCGCATTCGATGTGGCGACCCTGCATGCGCTGGTGGCGGATGCCGAAGGCAAGAACCTCACTCTCGCCCAACTCGGCGAAGTGGTCTCCCGCATCAGCGACTATTACCACAATCACGGCTACCCGCTGGCGCGCGCTATCATCCCGGCGCAGACCATGCACGGCGGCGTGGTGCGCGTTGCGGTGATCGAGGCCCGCTATGGCCAGATCAAGCTCGAAAATCGCAGCCGGGTGAGCGACGCGTTGCTGCAGCAAACGCTATCTCCGTTGCAAGCCGGGCAGGCGGTCACCCAGGCGAAACTTGACAACGTGCTGCTGCTGGTTTCCGATATTCCGGGCGTCGCCGTTACCGCAATCCTGAAGCCGGGCGATGCAACCGGAACCTCCGACCTGCAGCTGCAAGCCGACGCAACGGCGCGGGTCGCGGCGAATGTGACAATGGACAATAACGGCAATCGCTACACCGGGCGAACCCGCCTCGGCGCAGCCGTGCAAATCTTCGACCCGCTGCAGCATGGCGATGTCCTGAGCATCGGGGGCCTCACTAGCGGCAGAGACATGAATTACGGCAGCATTTCCTATGAAACCCTGCTCAATGGCCTGGGCACGCGGATGGGCGCTTCCTATTCGGCGCTGCATTACATCCTCGGCGATACCTTGAGCGCGCTTGACGCTCATGGCACCGCACAAGTAGCCAGCATTTGGGCCAAACATCCGTTCGTACGTACGCGCGGAGCCAATTTGTACGGCCAGATCCAGTACGATCGTAAACAACTGAATGACCGGATCGGCGCCAGCAATATCAAAACCGATCGGCATCTGGATAACTGGACAGCGAGTCTGAACGGCGATTGGCGCAACACCGTGCTCGCCGGCGGCATCGACTCCTGGAATATCGGATTGACCGGGGGGCGCGTCGGATTCGACGACCGGGCGGCAGAACTGGCCGATGCTGCAACCGCCAAAACACATGGCTGGTACACGAAATGGAACGGGAATTTCGCACACATGCAAAATCTGACCCAGAATAATTCGGTATATCTCGCGCTATCCGGCCAATGGGCGAACGGCAACCTGGATCCAGCGGAGAAGATGGTTGCAGGCGGTCCCTATACGGTTCGCGCCTATGACATCGGCGTGCTGTCCGGCGATACGGGTATATACGGTTCGGTCGAACTTCGTCACGACCTCGGTCAGTTAGGGGGGGGACGCTGGCAAGTGCTTGCCTTCGTCGACAGCGAACACGTGACGGTCAACAAGAATCCCTGGCTGCCGGGCGAGAATGGCGCGACGCTGAACGGCGCCGGCGTCGGCATGAATTGGGCCGGAACCGATCAGTGGCACGCCAAGCTCTATGTTGCGGCGCCGCTCGGGTCGGCGCCGCAACTGATCGGCAGCAATAAGTCGGTGCGCGCCTGGGCCGAGATCGGCAAGTGGTTTTAAGCAACCCGGCGTCTTACACTTTGCGCGGATAGTAAAGCTGGTAAAACCAGGAATAGGCAGTTTCGATTTGCGCCTGTATGCGCGGCGGGATGTCATGCCGTTTCGGCTTGCTTATTTGCTGCGACTGCTTGTGGCTGTATTTCATGCGGTAATGGCTGTCGCTTTCCTGGATGCCTGTCGCCAGGTGGTCGGGATCGATTTCGAATGGGGACAATCCCAGCCAGGAATAGATATGCGTCATGCAGGCCGACGGACGCTCCATCAAGTCTTCGAAACGAATGAAATACAGGCGTTCCTGCACCTGCTTCGGCAAATCGGGAACTGCATGCAGGGATATTAGCGGAGCACCGATGGCCTTGTCTTTGGCGAACAACATGTCCGCTCGCCCGAAGCGATCGAAATCGGCCAGGTGATCGATGAAATCGACCAAGATCGTGCGCTGGTGCTGCGACTCTATCGATCCGTAAATTTGTCCTAGCTCGCGCAGGCACACAATCAGCTTGGCGTTCGGCTCGATATGCAGCAGCAGTTCTATCGCGTGCAGCCATGCGCGGTTCTTGTCCACCACTGCCTTCTTGTCGCAATCATGATGCCAGCCCCGCAGAAAACCCTGCATCGCCGACGTCAAGTGGGCATAACTTTGTTCGAATTGATTATCGAGCTGCGACAGGAAAAAAGTGTCGTCGCTGATCATGCGACGGATCCCCAGTAAGGTATTACACAGAGGGGAACTATGTCCTTCGCAATGAATTTCCGGATGCTGACCCAATAATTGACACAGCAGCGTGGAGCCTGCCCTGGGCAAACCCGTTACGCCGACGAAGTTTGGAATCATCAGAAATGGCCTTTGCTTTCAAATTGAATGGCTGCCCGACATGCTTTCCGCACGTCACGATTTCGGCAAATTGTCCGGCAGATATTACCGCATCCTGTGCGGAAGAAGAAGTGCGCCGAGGCGGCACATTCATCTTGAGGATGGTTCCCACGTTTTCCTTGAAGAGAATTGCATGACTAGCGCTCGAACGACGAATCTGTATCATTCCGGCCCGTGCGAATTGAGGCATCATGTATCCTGCTGCGTAGCCGCCGAAGGACACTGTGTGGAGTTTTCAATGGATAAAAATCTGACTGTCGTACCTCATGCCTTGAATGCATCGCAGCGTATGGCGCATTATGGCCACCGTGGCGCGGTCATGTGGTTGACTGGATTGCCTGCGTCCGGCAAATCATCGGTATCGATGGCTCTCGAGCATGCGCTGGCGGGGCTGGGATATTCCTGTTACGTGCTCGATGGCGATAATATACGTAATGGCCTGAATGCAAATCTCGGATTCAGCCCGGAGGATAGAACCGAGAATATTCGGCGCGTGGGCGAGGTCGCCGCACTGTTTGCTGATGCCGGCCTGATCTGCATTACGGCTTTCATTTCCCCCTATCGTGTCGATCGGGCACGTGCCCGGCAATCCTGCGGGGAGGCATTTCACGAGATTCATATCTCTGCCGATCTAGCGACCTGTGAATCCCGAGACCCAAAGGGCTTATACAAGAAAGCGCGTTCCGGCGAATTGCGGGAGTTTACCGGTATCAGTGCGCCATATGAGATACCGGAGCATCCGCAACTTACTGTCGATACAGCCCATGAAGGTATCGCGACGAGCGTGAAGAAACTTGTGGAGTACGTGGAGCGCAATGTGCCGCTTGACATAAAATGATACGAAAGCACGTCTCCGAACGCGATTCGCTTCTTGCCGCTCATTGAAATGATTTCGTTTATTTGAGCAGAAATTACAACTGCTTTTCTTTACAAATATTTTTTACAAATCCATGAAATTCAGTCGCGATTTGGGTAACCAGTGACTCATTCCGGTAGACCAGGCCGATTTGCATGGTCGGCAAGCTTTCTTTCAGCGAAAGCAGTTTAAGTCTATCTTTAAACCCTGCCCATTCCAGTGCAGGAGTGGTTAGCATGCATACGCAGTCGGTTTCGGCCGCAAGTTGCGTGTATAACACCGTCGAAGAACAGCGAATTATTTTCTTCGGCAATTCCAGGTTCAGTCGCTTATAAATTTCAGTAAACATGCCTCCGGGGATGTCGAACGGATCCCAGGCGAGCCAGGTATAGTCTTGCAGGTCATGAATTGAATCGATGTTCGTTAAAGGATGCCCAGCCCGCACGCCGATCACAATACCGACATCATAAAGAGTGTCCCAATGATATTGAGACGTATCGGGTACGCCGATTCGAGAAACGATCCCCAGGTCCAGCGTCCCGTCCAGTAAGCCCTCATGAATCTGTGCCGGACGCATTTCAGCAATACGCAGATCGATATCCGGGTATCGATGATGAAAGGCAATCACCACTTTAGAGATAGGTCCCATGGCAACGACTGGGGTAATGCCTAGTACGACGCTGCCCTTTTTGAGCCCGGCCAGGTTGTCAATATCTTCATGCGCGTGCCGGATTTCCTGCTCAACTGCGCGCGCATGTTTTACCAGACTTTTTCCAAAAACAGAAAGCTGCGCTCCCTGAGGCGACCTTAAGATGAGCGTGACTCCCAAGTCGCGCTCAAGGTCCTGGATGGCTTTTGTGACGGCAGGTTGCGTGACGTGCAAGGCATGCGCCGCATCCTGGAGACTGCCTTTTTCAGCGATGGCGACCAAGGCCCGGAGTTGGTGTAGCTTCAAGATTGCTCCATTACGGTGAATTTTTGCCACATGTCTGCAGATCAACCATGATGATGCGTTTGTATTGTTGCACCTTCAAGCACGCTGATAATGGACGTTTCATCTTCGCGGCTTATGCGGCCAATAAAAACGATGGACGATTCTGCTGTGGTCTTGCCCCGAAATGGAACAAGCATCATGCGGGAGCCCACAACGTGCAGTTCGTAAGGCAATTCTTCGCTACTCAGCCATACAATGCCTTTAGCCCGCAATATCTCAACAACCGAACCATCAAAGATGTGCTTAAGTTTTTTTCTGTCAAAACGACACCGTGATTGAAAAGAAAATGACCTTATGTCGGAATGTTCATCAATACCTTTGTTTTTAAGGATGCCTGACATTCCAAAGTGTTGACGAGGCATGTCCACCGGATCAAAAACAATTTCCAAAGGTATTTCTCCGTTAGCGGCTTCGAATAAAAACCTGGTTTGCGCCAATGCCAGAATATTTTCTTTCGTCGTTTTTTTCTTGCTGTCGGAAATTAAATCCACCTTGGTCAGGACCAGTGCGGTTGCGCCTGCAATCTGGCGACGAGCAACATCGCCGACGTATGGATCAAGAAGTGTCCTTTCAATGTTTTCCGCATCTGCCAGAACAATAATGGCAGATAGCCTGAAAGCTTTATCCAGCATGCCGATTTGGGCGATCTTGACCGGGTCGGAAACACCGCTTGCCTCAATCAGGAGAACGTCCGGCCGGTTATCTCTCGCACTGATTTTTATCAGGGCGTCCGCTAAATTTCCCCCTATTGAACAGCAAATACAGCCATTCTCCAAATTGATTACGTCCTCGGTCCTGGAGCGAATGAGCATCGCATCAATATTGATAGCGCCAAAATCATTAACAAGTACTGCCACCTTTTTGTCATTTTCAATCGATAAAACATAATTGAGAAGAGTGGTTTTTCCTGCGCCCAAATAGCCGCCGATAACGACCAGATCAATTGGTTTTCGTTCGATGTCGTTTATAGTATTCATCTTGCCGGCGACTGAAAAACGCGGCCACCCAACACTGTCCCCCATACCGGCAGGTCTTTTAAATTATCCGGATTAATCTGAAGGGGGTCTTCTTCCAACACCGCGAAATCGGCGAATTTACCGACCTCGATGCTTCCAACCAAATGGTCCATTTTCAAAGTGTATGCAGCACCAAGCGTAATCGCACGTAGCGCATCCTCCACCGGAATGCACTCACCGTTACCAAGCACGCGTCCGGATGAAGTTTTTCTCTGGACCGCACACCAGGCGGTAAACAATGGATTTAATTGCGTAATCGGGGCATCGGAGTGAAAAGAAAAAGGAATACCCATGCGTAGTGCCGACCCTGCGGGGTTCATTCTATTGGCACGATCCGGCCCCATGGTCTGGCTGTAATGTGCATCCCCCCAATAGTAGATATGGTTGGAGAAGAAATTGACACATAGTCCCAGCGCGGCGATTCGCCGCAACTGGCCCGCGTCCGCCATCTGGCAATGTTGCAGCGTATGACGGTGGTCGGGCTGCGGATATTCAGCCAGGATGTCTTCCAGCGTGTCCAAAACAACTTGCGTAGCTTCATCGCCATTGGTGTGGATATGCAGCTGAATGCCACTTTTGTGAAACGGCATTAACACATCCGCCAATTGACTAGGTGGAATAAGCCACAGTCCGTTAGGCTTTCCGTTGAAATAACCCGGCCATTTCAGGCGGGCGGTAAATCCCTGAATGGAACCATCCACGATGATTTTCACGGGGCCGAATTTCAGCTTTTCAGTGCTATTGGCGATTGATGATAATAGTCTTTCCAAGCCATTTTCAGGGTTCCTTTGAGGGGAAAAAGCCGGCACTATCCTGACAGGAAAGCGTGGGTCGTCAGTCACCTCCCGGAGATTGTCATTGCCCACCGCAGACAGGTCATTGACTAAATCAGTTGCCGTCGTTACGCCCGCAAGTTGCGCCACCTTGCCAAAATTCCATATGGCATCTTTGTTCTCACCGGAGGAGATGGATAGCTTTCCTCCAATGATCCTGTAGACGGGAAACATTGCGGCGAACTCCTGCAGCTCACCGGTAGGTTTGCCTTGTTCGTCCTTCCGAATGCCGTCAATGTCGGTATCTTCATCAATCCCCGCAAGGGACAGCATGGCTGTATTGACGTTCATCAAATGGACGCTAGCGTGCAGCACAGCAATTGGGCGCCTGGAAGAAACAATATCCAGTTCTTTAGTGGTTAAGCGCTCTGTTCCGAAAAAAATCGGATCGAAGCCCCAGCCTAAAAGTGCTGCCGTCGGATCCGCAAGATTAATTTCCGCTCCAGCGAGCCGGTCGATAACCTGCTCCAGCGTTTTCAATCCCACCCACAATTTTCCGTCCGGGCCGCGTCGGTCGTAATAGCCGACATAGACAGCCTCCCACATTGCCCCCTCCATCAGATGGCAATGTCCTTCGACCAATCCCGGCATCAATATTTTGTCTTTGAAAGTACTGATGATTTCCGCTTCTCCCCATTGCTTCACATCATCGCCGCTACCTACCGAGAGAACCTTGCCGTCCTTGATCGCTACGTGGGTTGCCGTTGGCTGACCCGGATTCATTGTGATGATTTTTTTTGCGACAAAGACTTTCACGGCATTCCTTGCATTGACGATCGCGTTCATAACTTTCTCTCGGCAAATTCAGCATCAGCGACAGAGTAAGTTTTTTTCCCGAGTTTCAAGAAATAATTCACAACGACGACCACCGCAATATTAATTCCCAGGCAAACCAGTCCCAAATTAAACCCGCCAAAATCTATATGCTGGACATAAAAAACAACCGCGAGTACCTGCCCAACGACAATCCCCAATGCGATAGCAGCCGGTTTGACCTCTTTGAAAAACAGAATAATCATCATTCCCGGGAAAAATTGTGTGATCCCGTAGTAAGTAGTGTTAATGAGCGTCAGCATCAGCTTGGGAGTGAACAGTGTCAACACTATCGACGCCATCAAATAAATGACAATGACTATTTTTGCGCTATTTTTTTGCTTACTCTCAGTTATATGGGGCAAAAGATTGCGAGTGACGATCGGGCCGATGGCTAAGCAAATACCTGCAAGAACAAGTAAACCCGATAACGCAGCGCCGGCCGTTACCAAGCCCAATAGCCAGCCAGGCAGTAAATTTACGGCGGCAGCGAAAAAGGCTTCATTCGGTGATGCCAAGTGAAAGTTTTCGCTAATTGCATAGTACGAAGCGATGACCAGGAATGGGTACATCAACATGTAAAGCGGCATGGCAATTTGCGTTTTTCGAATGGTGTTCGCACTTTTTGCCGTGAAAAAGTTCTGTATCGAAATTGGGAGCATGTAAAAGCCCAGTGACTGGAAGAAAATCGTGCTCATCGAAAAAGTCAATTCTTTGGTATTCATGACATTGCTGACATGCAGGCTGGCGGCATGAAAAACCTCCGATACCCCAAATTTCCAGGACACTGCGGTACCGGTGATCACAATAGCGACGACCATCAATATATCTTTTAAAATGGCAATGTAAGCCGATGCCCTCACACCGGAGATAGCGATGTACGTGAACGCCAGGGCTGCCGAGATTAAAATCAAATGGAACGGGTCAAAGTTCCAGCCCAGACCTTTTAACGCCGCGACCAATCCGGTGAACTGGAGCTGTCCCCATGGAATAAGAAATAACATCGCCGATATCGTCACCACAAGTTCCAGGCTGCGGCTTTTGAAATGATGTTTAAATAAATCAGGCATTGTGATTGCGTTATATTTCTTGCCCGCTTGCCATATTTTCGGACCAATGAAATAACCGATTGGATACGCTAAAAGGATGTATCCAAGAAACCATATGCCATAAGTCGGACCTTTGGCGTAGATGCCGCCAGGAAAGCCTACCATTGTGCCGATGCTATAAATTTCACCTGCTGCAAGGAAAAAGACAAGAAATACGCCAAACTGCCTGGACGCGACAAAGAAGTCATGCACGCTTTGTACGCCAAGTCCTTTTTTCGATCGTATTGCCAAATACAATGAAAAGATGATAAATCCCAAAAAAACAATGGTCGCCATGCAAGTTCCCCTTAAATATCTTGTGCGTCGGTAGCGATGATGTGACGATCGAACAGCAGCCAGCAAGAAAGCAGGCAGACCGATGTCAACACGAACCATACGAACATCCACATGTAAATAAACGGGACACCGAAGATGAATATGTCGATGGCGTTAACCAACGGCAATAGGGCGATGATGGCAATGTATGGAATGCCGATTCCAATAAGAAATTTTTTCAAGGCGGTCTCCTAACGGTTTTTAATAATTTATGACGCCAATATGATCCAACTCTGTGTGAGCCGCAAATCACTTATTTTGATTACCATTACCGCTGGTTATAGAGCAGCCGCTTTCAGCGGTTCCGACGCAAAACCTGGTTGCCTACGAGCCGGCAGCAGCGGTCAACTCACGATATTTTTTGCTTGAGTTAGTCAAGAAAAATTAATGGTTAAGCATTGCGTTTGATCTGCTTTAGGAGTTCACTCAGAGCAGTCGGATAAGTTTAAGGAAGCGTTCACCATGCAACTCATCACCGTGAAAATCGACAAGCCGGAAGCGATCAACTTCATTCTGGGCCAGACACATTTCATCAAGTCCGTTGAAGATATCCACGAAGCGTTGGTGGCTACCGTGCCGGGCATCAGGTTTGGGCTGGCCTTTTGCGAAGCCTCCGGCAAATGCCTGGTGCGATGGTCGGGCACCGATCCGGTGCTGATCGAACTCGCCCGGAAGAATGCCATGAGCATTGCTGCCGGCCATTGTTTCATCGTGTTCCTCGGAGACGGGTATTACCCGCTGAATGTGTTGAACACCGTCAAGATGGTGCAGGAGGTGTGCCGCATTTTCTGCGCCACGGCCAACCCGACCGAAGTGATTCTTGCCGAGACGGAGCAGGGCAGAGGAATCCTGGGAGTGGTGGACGGCTTTCCGCCCAAAGATATCGAGGCCGAAGACGACATCCAATCGCGCAAGGCGTTGTTGCGGCAGATCGGTTACAAGCTTTGATTCAAGGCGCGGCTGGATAGTATTCGATACTTGCAGTAACGAAAGTGGGAGAGCTCGCGTGAAATCCGATCCCTCGGGCACAGAATTGCAGATTGGAGCGGCGCAGGCCATCATGTCGATCAACGCCGTCACCCTCGCAACCCACGACATGCCGGGTGCAGTCAGCTTTTATCGCGCGCTCGGATTTGCCATCCATTACGCGATGGAAGACGCCTCGTTCACCAGTTTGCATGCCGGCCCCGGTCATCTGAATCTGATCGCGCAAGCGCCATCGCAGAGCTGGTCGTGGTGGGGGCGCATCATCTTTTATGTCGCGGACGTGGACGCGCTCTACGCGCGCGCCGTCGCTCAGGGTCTGTCCCCGGAAGCGCCCCCGGCCGACGCAGCCTGGGGCGAGCGCTACTTTCACATCCGCGATCCCGACGGCCACGAGCTGAGCTTTGCGAAACCGCTAGTGCCGTGAGTTAGCGCTTCGTTGCATACAGATCGCAAGCAGGTTCTTAGTGCGCTTTCTGGTAGGTGCCGATCAGCGCGGTACTCGAAATGACATGGCCCGCCATGGCCTTTTCCAGCATCGCCTTGGTCGGTTTTCCCAAGTCTGGAAGGTCGATGTCGAGGGCGTACAGCTTATGGAAATAGCGATGGCGGCCGATCGGCGGGCAGGGCCCGCCATAGCCGGTGCGGTTCCAGTCGTTCAAGCCCTGCCTGGTGCCGGTCGGCAGTTGCACCGCAGAGACGGCTGCCTTGAGTCCACCCGCTTGCGGCGGGATGTTGTAGAGCACCCAGTGCACCCAGGTAGTTTGTGGGGCAGCCGGGTCGGGCGCATCCGGGTCGTCGACGATCAAGACTAGGCTGCGGGTCGCCGCCGGCAGTCCGCTCCAAGCCAGATCAGGAGAAACGTCCTCGCCTTCGCATGTGTAGCGCTTCGGGATCGCCCCGTTTTGTGAAAACACTGAAGAGTTAAGCATCATGGTCATGGGTTTTACCTCCGCAGAAGTGAGGGCAGTGCCGGCCAGCAACAACGCCAGCAACAGCGCAAAAATTCGCCAGGCAGATTGCATCGTGCGCCTCTCTTGCAATGGATTCAAAGAAGGCCTTGCTATTCATCTTAATCTTTGCTAAGCCTGAATTGAACAATCAATTGTTGATGACTGCGATGGCAGCAAGGAGAAAAAAATGGCTGATTCCGTACGCAAGGTGGATTACTTCTCGATGACGATTTCCAATAAGGCGGGCGAGGGATTGAAGCTGCTTTCGGTGCTGGCCGATGGGGACGTGAACCTGCTCGCGTTTACCGGTTTTCCGCGTGGCCAGCGGGCGCAGCTGGATTTCATTCCCGAGGACACAAAGAAATTCACCGCAGTCGCCAAGAAAGCCGGCTGGGCCATGAATCCTAAAAAGACCGGCTTCCTGCTGCAGGGCGAAGACCGCGCCGGGGTACTGCTCGATGGGTTGCAGAAACTCGCCGATGCCGGCATAAAAGTGACCGCGATGGATGCCGTGACAGGCGGAGACGAACGCTACGGCGCGCTGCTATGGGTAAAACCGGAAAACGTCGCCAAAGCGGCCAAGCTGCTCGGCGCGAAATGAAGCGCAGGCCTGCCATGACACCGCTTCAATATTGATTCAGACTTCTTGCTCTGGAGATCGTCCAGAAAGCAAGTTCAACATACACGGAGGGAAACATGAACGATACCGAGAAGCGTCTGACCATTGATGCGCTGAATCGCATCATGGAACTCGAATTGGCTGGCGTGGTGCGTTACACGCATTATTCATTGATGGTCTACGGATATAACCGCATACCGATCGTGTCGTGGCTCAAGGACAATGCGCTGGAAGGGCTCGGGCACGCCCACAAGGCCGGAGAAATGGTGACGCTGCTGGGCGGTCATCCGTCGCTAAAGATCGGCCCCTTGCTGGAGACGGCAAAGCACGATATCGGCGATATCCTGCGTGAAAGCCTGGAGCTTGAAAAAACGGCGCTTGCGGCATATTACGACCTGTTGAAGATGGCCGAGGGCCAGTCGATATTGCTTGAAGAATTTGCGCGGGAAATGATCGTCCTGGAGGAACTCCATCTCGATGAAGTCAACAAGATGCTGCGACGCCCAGGCGACATTGAACCGTTCGAAATGGAACCGCTTACAGCTTGATCAAAACAATTAGCGGCGGGGCGTGAATATGTCCGTCGTTGCTCAGGACAGTCATCAGGCAGATGGTATTTTGGCGTGGCCGCTGAGCCACGCTCTGACTCTAGGTTTTGCTGCATTCTAATTTCGCATAATTAGTACTATGCCATTCCAACTCTTTACCTTGTATCACCGTGCTAAGAGCAAGTCCCAGCGCGGGTTGTAGCGTGATACAAGGTCTTTAAAATCCTTGGCAATTTTTTCCAATTTTGCGATCTGTTTCGCGTTTTTCTTTCGCAATTTTGCTTCCTTCGCCAGCATTTTGAATGCTTCTTCGATGCCGATTCCGGCTGCGTTTGCCATCATTAAAGCGGTGTCGTAATCAGGTAAACACTTTTCTTTTACGTAACTTTCCAGTGTTTTTTGCGGTAGTCCCCATTCTTTTGCGGTTGCGTTTACGGACTGTCCTCTTAACGCTTTAGCTATTAGCTCTTTGTATTCCATAGGAATCTTTCATTGGTTAGTTAGCATTATCTTGCTAATATGATTTCCAGCTAGCAAGATTATGCTAAGTAGCATCTGGCTAGTTTGGTAAACCTTATCACATTTAATTACTCAGTCTAGGGGCTAGAAAACCATGAAAAACACTATTCAAATTCTGCACGTTGTCACCGTCGCCGGTCGCTCGAAAAAAACCGGCAATGACTACGATATGCGCATGGCGCAATGCATCGTTCACAAGGCTAATCGCGATACCGGTGTGATAGAGCCTCTGGTTGGCGAATTGGTTCTGCCGGAACGTTTCAAAGACACTCAGCCCGGCATGTATGAGGTTGAATTCGAGGTCTCGATTTCGCAGCAAAAGCGCGTTGAATCTGCCGTCTACATGATTACGCCGATGTCTCCAAAAGCGCAGGCTGCGAATACTCCTGCTGCCGTTGCACCTGGCGTTTCTAAGGCTGCTTGATCATGGCTGCCGTCATGTCGCCGGGCTATTTGGACCGTTTGATTAATCTCCGGACTAAGTGTGCTGATGTTGCTGAGCGGCGCGATGAATTTTTAGAAGTCGTTTATTTCGCTAATCGCTGGCCTTCTGATGCGCGTTTTGCTGAGCATGCGTGGTACTGGCTGAAGAAGCTCGGCGGCATGGCGGGGGAGTGGTGATGATATCTCGCATCGATGGCGTTCAAATGATCTTGCCTCAAGTGGTGTCCGGCGTGGTGCCGCAATTCGAGCCGTATGACATTGGGTTCGAGCATTGCATCGGCTATGTCGGTTTCTGCTCACAAGCTCCGAATGTTCCCGGTCTTCCTGCGGTGGCGCAATTCTTCGATGGCCATCGTGCGTATGAGCGTGCTTGTGATTGGGTGGATGGGAAGTCCAAGTTGTATCACGCGGGTCTTGGTAATTATCTCTTTACTCTTTGAAGGATCATTCATGTCGCCACTCGATAAAGCGCAACTGATGCTGCTGGTGATGCCTCTGCTGTTCCCTTTGTCGGTGGTGGCTGTGCATCGGTTGAACAGGTGGTTTTGTGGTGTCGGCGTATGAGTACCTGCGCGGTAGCAGTATTGCAGTCTGACGGGTCGTACATGCTCAAAATCGATCCGTCGATCACAGATGTATCCACGTGTGCGTACGTGGTGCAAAGCGGGGTGGATATTGGAAATTCGTTGTTCTCCATGTCTGCCGAAGATGGCGGTTTGATCTCAGCGGGCTTGGTCTCGGTGTGGGCAACTGCTTGGGGTATTAAGCAAGTAATTTCTGTCGTTAAACAAGGGAGTGGATCAAATGAAACTGTTTAAACAAGTGCGTAAGTATGGTCGCCAAGTTGCAGGCGCTGTTGCATTGAGTGCTGTGGCTGCCGGTAATGCGTTGGCTACTGGTGGTGTCGATATCTCGGCTTCGACTACACAAGCAACAACCGATGTGCAAGCGGCTGGTGCGCTGATCATCGGCGTCGTGGTCGCGATTGCTGCGATTGCGTGGATTCGCAAAGTCGTTCATTAATTTTCACGGCTTGTCGTTCCAGATAACGGGGGCTGTGGCTCCCGTTTTTTTTCTTCGGGGGATGTATGAATGGTCTGTTTGTGATTGCCGCTGTGTGTGGCGCTTTCTGGATATTGCTAAGAGCATGAGTTACTTTCTCAAGCGGATTTTTGTGGGCGTCTGCATCGCCGTGGTGATGATGGTGGTGCATCATTTCACGCGGCATGGGGGTTGGTGATGAAACGCGTTTTGTGGGGTGTGTTGTTGATGCTGGTCTGCATGTTCGGCCATGCGACTACCTATTATTATTCGACCAATACTGCCGGGAATGCGCCCACGATGGCATCTGTCGCGCCGAATTCTAGCGGTCAGGGTTGGTGCAATGCGTGGTATCCGATTTTTTCGTCTGCGGGGCATGATAATTCCGGTGGGTATTACGGTACGTCGTTGTCGTTTTCTTCGGGTGCGTGTCATGGTCTTAATGGGTATTTGGTGACTTTGCAGACAGAAGCTGCTTGTCCGAGCGGACAGGTTGATACGGGTGGTGTATGTGTGGTGCCTGTTTGTGCGGCTGGGTCCCATGAGCATTTGCAGACGGTGATTGGTGGCACTATTGATGGTTGTTCGCCTGGGCCTTCGCCTTGTGCCGATGGTCAGACCCATTTAGATGATTCCTGTGTGATCCCGGCTTGTCCGGCTGGCCAGCATCATGATTCTAAGAGTGCTTGTGTGCCTGATCTTGTTCCTTGCCCGAATGGTGGCGCTGCGCTGTCTTTGAGCTCGTGTAGCAAGCTGGTGTGTCCTGCTGGTGATTACATTGAAAACAATCAGTGCGTGAAATCTACGCCTCCGAAGCCGACCAATCCTGCGAATGGATGTCCTGCTGGAACTTCTAATATTGGTACTGCGTCTGATGGTACTGCTATGTGTCAAGGGGCTACTCCTGATACGCCTTTGCTCGATAAGACGCCTCCGGTGACAAAGACACCAACGGCAACTGCGACGAATCAGGATGGGTCAACGACTACGACTGATAAGTCAACAGCGACGAATTCAGATGGTTCCACCACGACGAAAACAACTACGTGTAATACGCCTGCAGGGGGTGGCGGTGCGACTTGTCAAACGGGGACGGCTACCGGAAATAATACTGCTGGCACGCCTGGCAAGAGCGATGGTGGTTTGGGTGGTACTGGTGATGGGTCGAGCGGGTCTGGTTCTGGCGCTTGTTCGGGTTCTGATTGTACGGCAAAGACCATGTGTGACAAGAATCCGATGCTGAATGTTTGCCAGAATTCTCAGGTTACGAATGGTGGTTGTAGTGGTGGGCGCTCGACGGTTGCTGTCCAGGGCGATGCGATACAAGGTGCGATTCTGCGCAAGATTGCTGATGATGATTGCGCCAATCTGGTACCGAATGCGTCCGTGACATTGGGAAATAATCTGCTGGCCGGTACTGATCCGCAACAGTCGGCAATTAATGCGGCGATGACGGGTACGACGACAGATATGAGTGGTCAATCGCTGGATCAATCCGGCTTTCTCGGTGGCGGCTCCTGTCTGTCGAATCGGTCGATTACGTTGGCCGGTCACGCTATCCCTGTCAGTTTTTCGTCTGTGTGTTCCAACATCACGCCTATCCGGTACATCGTGCTGGCTTGTTCGCTGATTGCAGCGTGCATGCTGGTTTCCAAATCCGTCCTGCAGGGGTAAATAAAATGTTCGCTGTGTTCATTCCGATGTTGTGGGGCGCGTTGGCGTTGGTGATGCGTTCGCTTATTGGGCGCGCTATTCTCGCGCTCGGGATAGGCTTCGTGACGTATACCGGGATTACGGTCGCGATCAATGCGATGAAGTCGTCTGCCATTGCCGGTGTGAATGCGTTACCGGGCGATGCGTTGGGGATGGTGGGCTATCTGTGGCTTGACAAGGGCATCAGCATCATGTTTTCGGCGATTGCGGCGGCGCTGGCCATGCGTGCCATTGGTGGTTCGTTGAAGAAGATGGTGTTTCAATGATTACCGTCATTACCGGGTTGCCGGGGAACGGAAAAACGCTGTATGCGCTGTTTTATGTCAAGGCGTATGCAGAGAAAGAAAACCGCGATGTGTACTACTCGGGTATCAAGGACCTTAAGCTACCGTGGACTGAGTTCAAGCCGGAAGAGTGGCCTAGTCTTCCACCTGGCGCAATCATCGTTATTGATGAGGCGCAATTCGTTTTTCCGAAGAAGCCGAACGGCTCCAAGCTGCCCGAGTGGTATGAAAAATTGGCGGTGCATCGTCATAGCGGCTTCGATATTTTCATCATCACGCAACATCCAAGTCTGGTCGATAACTTCGTGCGCCAGTTGTGTGGTCGACATCTGCATGTGATCCGCAAATTCGGTATGCAGCGGGCGAATATTTGGGAATGGGCGGCGGCCAATGTCAGTCCGCAAACTGCGGCTAGTCACAAGACTGCGATTCTGCACAAATGGAAGTATCCGAAGGCGGTCTATGAGTATTACAAATCCGCTGAGGTGCATACGGTCAAGCGCTCGATCCCGGTCAAGCTGGTGTTGGCGTGTCTGTTTGTGGTGTCGGTATTCGCGTTTGGTGCGTACGTTCTGCATCGTTACAAAGACAAGGCACAGAAGCATCAGGAGGCGGTTGTGGGCGGTGTTGCAGAGGCGGGTGGTGTGGGTGCCGCTGGCACTGGTGGCGCGGCTGTCAAGGCGTCTTATAAAAACGCGATGGATGATGCGAAGCAGTTTGTGTTCGACCATACGCCTCGGGTTGTCGGTCTTCCGCAAACTGCCCCTCGCTATGATGAAATTACCAAGCCGACGACGGCGCCGGTACCGGTTGCTTGTGTCGCCAATAAATATCGTTGTAGCTGTTTTACGCAACAGTCGACGCCGATGAATGTGCCGGATTTGCTGTGTCGGGATATCGTGGCGCGGGGTTACTTCGTGGATTTTGATGATAAGGGCGGTCATGGCCAGCAAGTCCAGGTCGGCGGTGTCGTCAATGCTGGCGCGGTGCCGGTGAATGCTTCTAAGCCGGTGGCTGAGGCTGTCAAGTCGCCCGGCTCGTCTGTGGTGAGTTTTGAGACGGAGGATGGTTACGGTGTGCTTGGAAGGCGTGGCGGTAACTTGCCTAAATCGGTGGTAGGCAAATGATCCATTCATTTCCCGTTTTATTTACGCGCCGGAATTCCGTCTACAAGCATCTTGGTTGTGATGTCTATGATGTCTCTCGCGATGCGCGAAACTATGTTGGCTCGTTACCTGTGATTGCTCATCCGCCGTGTCGTGGCTGGGGGCGTTTTCATCACCTGGCGAAAGTTAGACCTGGCGAATTAGACCTGGCGCTTTTTGCGGTTGATGTTGTGCGGTCGGTCGGTGGTGTACTGGAGCATCCGCAGTATTCCAAGTTGTGGGGCGCTGCGGGATTGCCTCTACCTGGCGAATTCGATGCTTTTGGTGGCTTTACGTTTTTTATTGAGCAGTCGTGGTTTGGTCATGCTGCGCCCAAGCCGACGTGGTTGTATGTCTGTGGTCTTGAGCTGGCGGATTTGCCTGAATTTTCGCCGTGCCTTGAGGTTGCTCACGGTCGCATTGAGAAGATGTGTCAGGCGCAGCGCGAACGTACCCCTGTTGACCTGGCGAAATGGCTTCTTCTGGTGCTGGATCGTATTCGTCTTGGTGGTGCTGAGCAGAGTCGGCCCGCAGGGCAAAATATCCCTGCGTGTTAATTGCCCGTTTCTCCAGGTTGCTGTTTTGCGGAGTGGTGAGGTAGTCGCTTCCAGCGTCGTAGGGGGATTTTTAGACGTGCAGTTCACATCAGGTAGGAATAGGGCGCATGCGTTGCACGTTCTTCACCCTCGCTCCTGAAAATCGTTTTTGACCTGTTGCTGATGGTCTGTGTGTCGAGTGCGCGGGATAGTGGAGATGCGCGACGCCGGCGGAGGTACGACGACGAGCGGCGCGCCAGCGCCGCTAAACTTGTATTACGAACACTTAAGAACATGACCGCTGCAAACGTCTATGACAGATGGTGTTTTCAGGGTTGATTTTTTGAAGTCCAGTTTTTGAATTTATGGAGATTTGGTATGGAAAAAGAGCTGGTCACCGAACAGATTTGCATGGCAATTCAAGATCTTCTTTCTTGCGATCTTGCTGACTCTGGTCAATTCAATGACGGTTATGCGCGTGGTGTTATTTGGATGGCTTTCAAGGCTGGGTTTATTTCAGAGATTGAGTCTAATTCGTATCACAACATTCTTGAGGTGTTGGTAGCGCCGGTAAGAAAGTAAAAAGATCAAAAAAAAAGCCCGAGGTGATCGAAACACCTCGGGCTCTCCGATAAACCAGTTACAGCTGGAGTACCGAATGCCTGAATTTCACCTCGATTCTAATGAGTCGTCAAGTTCTTTCGTCACACCTTCGCAAGAAAAACCACACTGGTGGACTGATGACGGTCATGGCTGGCAAGACATCTATACGGCTCGTCAGCGCGTTTTTCCGAACGGACAGTCCGAGATCACCATCTCCAAAGAAAAGTACTGCATAAGCTCGGAAATGCGTGCCTTGCCGCGTGCTAAGCGTGGTGAGTCTAAAGAGCGTGAGCGCAATGATGAGGTGGCCGGTCGTCGTGCAAAAAAGAATGTCCGGCTGTGCTGCAAGGAAATCAATGCTGACCGCTTGGTGACGTTGACTTACCGCGAAAATATGACGGATCGGGCCTTGGCGCTAAAGCATCTAAAAGCCTTTGCACGGCGTGTTGGCAAGGTTAAAGACTTTCACTATGTCGCCGTGATCGAGCAGCAAGAGCGGGGTGCTATTCACTTCCATATCGCTGTGCATGGTCGCCAGTCGTATGTGTTGGTGCGCTCGATCTGGCAATCGATAGTCGGCCTTGGTCCGAAGGGTGAGCAGATGGGTCAAGCGAATGTTCGTGATCCGCACAAGTTCGGCTTTGGTAAGAATGGCGCTCACAAGCTGGCGGCGTATATCGCCAAGTACGTGGCGAAGCAGATGGATTGCCGTGAGTTGAATCAAAAGCGTTATTTCCGTTCGCATGGCATCGTTCTGCCTGAGGTGAACACCTGGCGAATTGCATCAACGGACATGCTCGGGGCTGTTCAAACGGCGTTTACGGTCGCTGCTGAGTTCGGGCTGGAAGGTGTCCAGACGTGGTGCAATAACGCCTTGGGGGTGGTCTGGATCGCTACAGCGCCTAGGACTGGTCCGGTGGTAAACCTGTGTCCGTTCTAATTATTGCTATAAAATAACTTTTTCGTTACAGCGAATGGGAAAGTTATGCGTGGTTTTTGGTTGTTGGCGCTATGCGTTATTGCGGGTTCCGTGAATGCTCAAGTTTCTTCGCAGGTTATTCGTCCGACTTCTGATTTGGTCCTTGGTCAAAAAGAGTTGGAGTGCGCAAAGGAAAAAGTTAGGCTGGCCGGGTTGAAATGGGACTTAGATAATCATTCTGAGTTAAGGCCCGTTTATCTCGAACCCGGCGCTCGTTTGGAGCCGGTTACTACGCGTCGTTTGAGAGAGCAGATTTATGCTGAATCACTTCAGCTTTTTCGTGATCGATGTGCTGGGCGGTAGTTGCGGATTTTGTTGTGAATGGCAGTATCTGTGCAGACTGGTTGACTAGGCCGAGTTTTGCGCGCATGGGTGCGATATTCATCTGCCATAGGATGTGTTCGTGTTCCATGTGTTGCAAACGCAACAGTTCTGGTACCCAAAACGGTATTTTTTTTTCGCCTGACAGCCAAGCTCTGACAATGCGTTCACTGCGTCTTAAGCGGTAGCAGAGTGTTTTTAGCGGGATGCCCATTGCGTAAAATTGCAATTGGTCTGGGCTGCCGTAACGCAAATTCGGGTATTTCATCATTTCCTCTAGGTTATAAAAAAAGCCCGTAAACAGTTGCTTACGGGCAATTTCCATTCTAGTGCTGGTTGGAATAGCAATTTCGCATAATTAGTATTATGTCAAATCGTAGAAAGAGATTAATTGCCCTATTGGCAATACGTGCACGGCTTTTGAGCGCTCTAACGTAAAGCCAGAGCTGTGGCCCTGCCGGTGACAGGCTAGACGCAAAGATGGGTCAAACGAAGGCGCAATTCCGCATACCAGCCTTCTCGAGGCCGAGACCGTTGCAACCATCATACTATTTTCGTCGCATGAACTCTTTTGGAGGGAGCCCTGTGATCCGCCGAAACGTCCGTGTAAAGTGACTCTGGTCCGAAAATCCCAGTTGGTGGGCGACCTGCCCGACCGATAGGCTGCTGTTCCTTAATATCCCTTTTGCATGCTCAATACGCGAACGCAGTAAATAGCCCATCACACTTTCTCCAGTGCTCTGTCGAAACAGTCTAGAGAAATGGAATCTGCTGATGCCGGCCACGTTAGCAAGACTATCCAGTGTGATCTGGTCTCCAATATGTGCTTCGATATATGCATGTAACCGTCCAAGTGTCCTGGCGTCCAAACCTCCGAGGGACGTCACCGCCTGCGTAGTCTGCGTGCGGGAACTACTGATGAGTCGACAGGCAAGCGCTCCTACCAAGGAGCTGATCAACACCTTTTGCGCTGGATGCGGGGCGAGCTTCGCTTCTTGCGCTATGACAAAGCAGATGTGCGAGATCGTTGTATCGCGCATCTGAAAACAGCTGGGCAGTTCGAGCAGGTCCGGGCGATAGAATCCGGACTCGTCAGCTGCTTGTATCAGCAGCTGTGGCGCGATACAGATACTGTGAAAACTGCACGCCGAAAGCCATTCAAACTTACTTGCTGTGCCAGCAGGCAAAATAAAGCCTTGTCCCTCCTGCATTTCACCCTGATGTTGTATACCTCCGTGGTCCTGAAAAATGGTTACACTCTCCCCGACAGAAACGGAGACACAGTGGCAGTCGAAAGGCGGCAGCGTCAGCTTCCCCTCACCGCAAAACCGAACGCTCTTAAAATGGGTGCCGTCCCAGCTACGCGTAAGTATGGTCGAATCGGGATGTATTGGAAGACATTCCGTGGATTCATATCCTGACAACAAGCGGCGTGGTCTAAGTTGCGGCTTCAAAAGCATCATCCGAATAGTCTCGTATAGATGAAGAACCACGCGAACATCGCCGCCGCCCAAAGTACGCCGACCACATTGGCAGTCGCGACATTGCGCGAGCGGAACAGACCGAGCGGCATCAACGGATGCTGCACGCGCGCTTCGATAACGAGAAACACGGCCAACAGCGCCAGCGCGGCGAACAGCAGGCCCAGCGTCTGCGCCGAGATCCAGCCCGCTTCATTGCCGTTCACGACCGCGTACACGGCGAGCATCAGCGAAGCCGTCACCGTCACCGCGCCGGCCACGTCGAGCCGTTCGCCATGCGCATGCCCGCGTGCGGACGGCAAGAGCGCGACGCATAGCGCATAGACGACGATGCCAATGGGCAAGTTGACGAGAAAGATCCAGTGCCAGCTCAGCAGGTTGGTCAGCAGACCGCCGAGCAATACGCCGATGGTGCCGCCCCCCGCGCATACAAAGCCGTACACGCCCATCGCTTTGGCCCGTTCGTCGGTCTCGGTAAACAGATTCATGATCAGCGACAGCGAAACAGCGGAGACGACCGCGCCGCCCAAACCCTGCACGGCACGCGCACTTACAAGCAGAATTTGCGAATTAGCCATGCCGCATGCGAGCGACGCCAGCGTGAACAGCGTAATACCGCCGAGGAACAGCCTGCGGTGGCCGTAAAGATCGCCCAGCCGCCCGCCAAGCAGCAGGCAGCCGCCGAAAGTAAGCATGTACGCATTGACCACCCACACCAGCGAGGTTTCGGTAAAGCCGAGGTCCGCGGCGATCGACGGCAATGCAACGTTCACGATCGTCGTATCGAGCACGATCATGAGCACGCCGAGGCACAGAACGATCAGCGCTAGCCAGCGTTTGTTGCCGTGAATGGAATGGGTCATGCAGGGACTCCTTTGCGTTGGTCAAACGGGTGCAAGCGGATGCCGGACTCTAGGCTATTGATCACCCTTCACGATTTTGAAAAATATGGTGTAGGCAGGTATCAGGCCAGTCTGAGGACGCCCTGGCCTTGCAGCCGGCGGCCAAGCTGCGCGATGTTGCGTTCGCCTTGCCAAAGTGCCGCAGCATTGGTGTGAACGGAGTAGTGACCGGTGACCAAATCGTAAGGGTGCTTAATGGCAGAGCCGAGAACGAAGCCCGTGTCGGAAGCGGCTTCAAAATGTATTTCGTCTTCGGATTCCTCAAAAACAGCGAGTTCACCTGAGGATATGTGTTCAGTTGCCGACACGCCGCCTTCATGAACGGCAACCCATGCCACGTCGTGGCCTTTGGGAGGAGTGAAGCTCCAGCGCTCACCGGCCTTCAGCCGCACATCGAGGTACGTCATACCCGTCGGCGCAGCGACAATGCTTTTGTGTCCTTCATATTCGCCCATGATGATTCGGGCGGGTCCAACTGTCTCAAAGACGGAAGCGTCGAGATACTGGCTGTGAGGTTCGGCCAATTCGAGTTCCGGCGGCATCGCGACCCAAAGCTGAAATCCTTTGCCGCGCTCGTTGCCGTGTAGCCCGCCGGTATGCCAGACGCCGCTGCTTGCGCGCATCCATTCGACGCCGCCCGTGTCGACAATGCCTTCGCGCCCGGTCGTTTCCTTGTAGAAGGCCTGGCCGGACAAGATCAGCGTCAGTGTCGCGATGCCGGAATGGGGGTGGAATCCAAACTTGGGCGCGTTTGCAGCATCGGCCTCGAAATGGTCAAGAAATACGAACGGCTTGATCAGTTCGCCGACATCGCCCGGACTTACCAACCGGGTAATGGCGCCGTGCGCATGTCCGCGCGTACGCAATGCCACCTTGCGCTGTTGTTGACGCAGTTGCTGATCCTCACGCTCGGATCGCGCGAGCTGTGTGTGAATGTTCATCTTTTTCTCCATGCCATAAGTTCCATGATCGGATTTGCCGCGCCTCTCACCAACTCGACAAGCTCACCTTGATGCACCCGCGTGTCGAATTGAAGGTGAAGCGTTGATGAAAGAATATATCCGGGCAATCCATCTGAATAGACAAAATATTTAGATGTAATCCATCTACTTAACAGATGGTTAGATGCTGCTGTTTTACCGTGCCCGTTCCCTGGTGATCAGGCGAGCCGGAATCGCTTCAGGCTGACCATGCAAATCGTCGACCTGATTCCGACGAATGATCGTGAGCGGACAGCTACCGCTTTGACTTGGAAGGGCTTTTGCTTGGCGCTTTTCCTGCAGGAATTGCGCTTGCCGGGGAAGGTATTTGCTTCAAGCGCTCGATGAACCAGCGCCCGGCAGGGCCTGGAGGCGATGATGTTTGCCAGATGGCGGACATTGGCAAAATCAATCCCTCGGGAGGCAAATCTTCGATCCGCAATACGGACAAGCGGCCGTTTTCGATATCGTCGCGCACGATATGCAGCGGCATACCGCCCCATCCCAGGCCGTTCAAGAGGAAATGATGCTTGGCGAAGAGATCGCCGAGCCGCCAGGTCAAAGGCGACATCACGCCAAACTCACGGCCTTTTGACAGATCCGAGCGGTCCGTCAAAACAATTTGCGTGTGCCTCGCCAAGACATCCTTGGGAATCTTCCCTCTGTATGAAGCCAAGGGATGGTCACTGGCGCAGACCATGAGAAAAATCACGCCGGCAAGGCGCTCATAAGCCATCTTCGGCGGAATATGAGGCAGCGAACCCACGATCCCCACGCTACAGCGTTCATCCAGAACGGGCTGCATTGCCCCTCCCAAAGCTTCAACATAGACGCGCAGCGCAACACCGGGATATTGCTGCCTGAACTCCTTTGCGACTTGCGTCACCGCGGCAATCGGATACATGACGTCCACGACGACGGATAGCTCCGGCTCCAATCCGCTCGCTATGCCTTTCGCGCGGGCCTTCAGGAGATCGACGTTTGTCACGATATTTCGCGCGTCGGCAAGCAGCACAACACCGGCGGGCGTAAGTTTTGGATAGCGGCCGGACCGGTCAAACGGCTCGACGCCAATCTGTTCTTCAAGATTGCTTATGGTTTGGCTGATAACCGACTGCGCTCTATACAGTTTGCGCGAGGCAGCGGAGAAGCTGCCCTCATCGACGGCGGTGATAAAGGTCCGCAATTGATCAAGCGATACGCCGTCAAGCATGGGGAATGAATATCGTCGTAGTCGATGGAGAAATCGATCATATCCGGTTTCCGCCAAACAATCTTAATTCAAATGCCTGCCTTTTACAATGTCTGCCCTTGACATTATCTGCCTAGGCAGTATAATCAAGTCACATCAAAGGAGATTGCTGTGGACGCTGCTACTGATATCGGATTGGTTAACTTCTACGGAGGCGGCATGGGCTACTTGATTAATGAAACGCGTAACGCGATATTCTCAGAAATTGAGAAAGGATTGCTACCTCTAAATATTACTTCCTCGCAATTTATCGTGGTTCTAGGGATAGCGCATAAACGGGCGAAAACCTTGACGGAACTCTCCAGATTGCTGGGCTATGATACTGGTGCCATGACTCGCTTGATTGATCGCATTGAGCAGAAAGACATTATCAAGCGGGTCCGGAGCACGATGGATCGCAGAACAATCAACATAGAATTGACATCGAAGGGCGAAGAGTTGTATCCGCAGATCATGGAGATCGTGACGCGTGTTCACGAAAAACTGCTTGACGGATTTTCCGGGGTTGAGACCGCGCAATTTCAGCTTTTATTGCAAAGAGTCCTGGCGAATACCGCAAAGTAATTGCAATTAGAAATATTTGTACCAAGTCTTATGTGGGAGCCGGAAGGTCTGCCCTGGTTTTCAGTAAATCAGGGGATTTTTTTAACAATTTATCTGCCTAGGCAGATTCTGTTTATGGTGACTAATCATGCATCAGTTGAATGTTCCAGAATATAGCCAAAAAACCGAAGCTACATGGTTGCATGGCATGGCAGATCAAACAAATAGAACTCTGCCCATTAAACACATAGGAAAATATGCGTTAAGTGCTTTGATTTTGGCGACCGCTCTTCTGTCCGGTTGCGCAAGCACCGGAGGCCTGGAGCCAAGCGCCAAGTTAAAGAGCGCCCAGGAATTGGCATCTTCAGAAAGTCTTGCCAGGCAAACAGTGTCTGCCAGTGCGTGGCCGACGCAAGACTGGTGGAAACGTTACGGCGATCCCCAGCTCGATCAGATGATGGCAGAAGCGCTGAACGACAGTCCATCGCTGCGGATTGCAGAAGCCCGGATCCGGCAGGCGCAGGCTTTTGCCGGTTTGGCAGAGTCGACATTGTCACCGCAAGTGAATGGGAATCTTAAGAGCACGCGTGAGCAATTTAGCGGACATAGCGTGGTTCCCAAACCGTTAGCCGGGAGTTGGAATTGGTATAACGAAGCCTCATTGAACTTCAGTTATGAATTTGATTTCTGGGGAAAAAACCATTCAGCTGTCGAGGCTGCACTAGGCAGGGCTAAAGCCAGTGAAGTGGACGCCTATGCAGCGCGCGTGATCTTGTTGACGGCCATCACGCAGTCTTACTTACGCCTGGAACAAGCCTTTGCACTGCAGGAACTCGCCGAAATCGTCTTGAAACAACGTCAGCAAGTTCTTGGACTGACGCAACAACGTGTTGCAGCGCAAATCGACTCCACCGTCGATTTGAAACAGGCCGAACTGGCCATTCCACTGGCGAGAGATCAAATAGCGCAAGCCAAGGAAAGCATAGGACTGACCCGTAATCAATTGGCAGCATTACTCGGTGCAGGACCTGATCGTGGTTTAAAAATTGACAGGCCGCATCTTGCCACCGTGGCCGGAGCTGTCATTCCCAGCAATCTGCCCTCCGAGCTGATAGGTCGCCGTCCAGATGTGATTGCGCAGCGTCTACGCGTAGAAGCATTCGCCAAAGACATCAAGGTCGCCAAGGCGCAGTTCTATCCGAACATCAACCTGACTGCCTTCATCGGCTTCCAGAGCCTGGGCTTCGCGAAATTCCTCGATGCGGGAAGCCAGATTGCCGGCGTCGCACCCGCTATCAGCCTGCCCATCTTCGACGGCGGACGGCTGCGCAGCAACCTGGCTGTGCGGGATGCCGAATACGATATCGCGGTAGAGCAATACAACCAGACGCTGGTCGAATCAATGCGAGATGTAGTGAATCAACTGGTTTCCATCCAATGGCTCGCAGAGCATATGGCGCAACAGGATCAGGCATTGAAGACCGTTCAGGAGGCCTATGAATTGTCGGTCCAGCGATATCGCTCAGGGTTGGGCAATTACCTGCAAGTGCTAGCAACAGAAATTCAGGTGTTGGCACAGCAACGATCCCAAATTGATCTGAATGCGCGCGCCCTGGAGTTGGACATCAATCTGGTGCGAGCGCTGGGCGGCGGCTACCAGCAAACAACACAGAACGACGCGACTCCAAATCCACCCACTCTTTCTTCCAGGTGAATCATGAATCAGCCTAACAATGTTAATGCTAACACTCCAGATACCAAGTCGACCGACGGCAAAAAGACAGGTCGTGGGAAGATAGCTCAGATTGCCATCATCGGCTCCGCGGCGATAATCGCGGGTGGCCTATATTGGTTGCTTCCGTCCCAAAATGACGAAGTCACTGAAGATGCTTATGTCGATGGCAATGTCGTGCAAGTCACGCCACAGATTGCCGGCATAGTCACCCTGATCGGTGCGGACAATACCGATTTTGTTAAGGCTGGCCAGCCGTTAATAAAATTTAACGAAGTGGATGCTCAGCTCGCCTTGGCCCGCACGGAAGCACAACTGGCAAAAGCAGTTCGTCAAGCGAGGGTCCAGTTTGCAACGGCAACCCAAATGAAAGCAAATATTACGCTGCGCAGTGCTGATTTATCCAAGGCGGAAGCCGATGTTGAGCGCCGCGCTCAATTGGCCAAGACCGGAGCGATTTCCGGCGAAGAGATCCGGCATGCCGAAGATGCCGTCAAGAGCGCCAAGGCGACACTCACTGTCGCCGAACAACAATACGTCAGTAGCCAGGCACTGGTCGATCAAACCACTATCGCAACAAATCCCGACGTACTCAGTGCGGCATCCCAGGTACGCGATGCATTTATCGCTAAGAACCGCACTACATTACCAGCGCCTGTGAGCGGAATTGTTAGTAAACGTAGCGTGCAACTGGGACAGCGAGTAAGCGCCGGCACACCCTTGATGTCCATCGTCCCATTAGATCAGATCTGGATTAATGCCAACTTCAAGGAATCACAGTTGCGCAATCTACACGTTGGGCAAACCGTGAAGCTAAAAGCCGATGTGTATGGCGACTCCGTCGTCTATACCGGCCACATCATCGGGCAGGACGCAGGAACAGGCAGCGCATTTTCCTTGATGCCGGCCCAAAACGCGACGGGCAACTGGATCAAGGTGGTACAACGCGTACCGGTACGTATCGCGCTGGATCCAAAGGACCTGGCGAAGCATCCGCTGAAATTGGGCTTGTCCATGCGCGCAGAAGTGGATACCCAGGATCACCATGGCGCCGTTGTTACTGAAAAGCCCGCAGGCCCCCAATCCTACCAAACCAGCGTGTTTGCAAATGAAGTCCAGCAGGCTGATCAGTTGGTACAAGGCATCATCCAGGCCAACACCGGCGGCAAAAATTCTGCCGCTTACTAAGTCGCCAGACCGACAACGACCAAGGAAGGTGTGAAATGAGCACTGACAAAACGCAATATCCGCGACTCTTATTGGTGACCATCTTCATTTTGGTCACGATAGAATTCTTGCAGGCCGGAATGATCGCATTCGCAGCTGGCCCTATCATGGGGCAGATCGGCGCGTCGCCTGAGGAGTTCAGTCTGATAAGCGCAGTGTATGCTTGTATAGCGATTGCCACCATTTCCAAACACTACTGGCTGGTAGAGCGCCTGGGCTGGCGCAAGTTTCTGCAGTTTTCAGTCGCCATATTCGTCGTGGGAGCCTGTATCGCCGGGTCCAGTACCTCGCCGCAGCGGTTCTTGCTTGGGCGTGCAGTGATGGCGTTCGGCGGAGCATCGTTCATGACTGGCGGCCGGATGATGATCAACCTGATCAAGCCAGGCCCGGGAAGATTTACCGGCATCAAAACATTTGCCAGCGCATTAGCCCTTGCTAATGCGGCAGCGCCCTGGCTGGCATCCGTAGCAGTCATGCATGACCACTGGAATGCGATCTTTGGCATCTTGATCCTGCTGGCGTTGACTGCTTGTGCGCTGGGAAGTCTATGCCTGCCGACCGATAAGGTAGCCGAAGATTTGCGCACGCAATCCCAACCCTTCTTTTTAGTCTGGATGATTGGCGGCAGCTTCCTGATTCTGTATGCATTGCAGCGCGCCTATTACGAGTTTTATACGAACCTCACAATGCTGCTCATCTTCGCCGTGCTCGCAATCCTGGCAATCGGGTACTTTGCACGCTCCCAGATCCAGCATGAGCGCCCGCTACTCCTTGTGAAGGAACTGATACAAGCCCGTTATCTGATAGTGCTAGCGCTATTTACCATTTACTACTTTATATTGGGCGCCACCAACTACATGCTGCCGGTATTGATGCAGCGCGCATTAGGATTTTCGTGGGAGGCCATTGGCAGAATCGAGTCCCTAGGTCTCATCAGCGCGTTGTTCGGCTTCTGGATCATCGCGCACATCATCCCGAAACATCCAGGTCCCAGGAAATTTTATGTGGCGGGATTCGGCGCATTATTCGTGTGCGGCTGGCTACTGTCGGGTATTAACGGCAACGCCAATCTGTGGCGCGATATCCTTCCTGCCATAGTGTGCTTTGGACTCTTCATCATATTGACAGGGGCCACCAACGCCTTACAGGGATTTAAGGACTTGCAACACAACGATGTCGCATTCTCGCATGGACAACAAGTCAAGAACATGGTGTCGCAATTCGGCATTGGTCTGGGTGTCTCATTTGCCACAGTGAGTCTCCAATGGCGAACCACAGAACATTATGGCGTTCTTCATGAACGCTTTGTTGGCGGCGGGGTTGAGTTCACTCGCTCCATCCAGCAATTGTCTGAATATTTCAGCTTGACTCAGGGGCCGCAACAAGCGGCGCAACTAGCTACGTCACAGCTTTCTCAGCAACTCGCTCAACAGGCGACGCTACTGGCAGGGATAGATTATTTCTGGTTACTGATGATAGTAGGGTGCATATTTGCAGGAATCTTGGGCGTTCAACGGACCTTGAAGTAAAAGATGTCTGCGGCCGCCGTTCCCATCATGCTGTGGAATAGTGTCCATGCCCGCGTGCTACTGGTGAAGTCGCCCGATTGCGCCAATAATGGAATCGGCTCAACACAAAAACGCATTCTTCCTTCCTTACGACTAGCCCGCAGCACAAAACCGCATCTATCGTAAGCCCAACGATAAACCATGGGCTCGCTTCGAAGAACGTTGTTCAAAGATTTCAGTTCCACTCCGCTCCCAATAAAAAGGAGCGCACGCCAAGTATAAAAATCAATGACCACAAATAACAAGGAGAGACAGATGGACGGAGAAAACACTGCAGGAACAAGCATCGATATCGAGTCGGTAATCGATGCGGCCCCGATCGGCGCATTTATCATAAAGATTGTGATTTTGTGCGCTATGGTGGCGCTGCTCGACGGTTTCGATACCCTTGCCATTTCTTATGTTGCCCCGGTGATCGCCGACGCCTGGAAGCTGCCCAAACAAGCGTTCGGTCCCATCTTTGCCGCTCACTATGCCGGCGCCGCGTTTGGCGCAGCGATGTTCGGTGTGCTGGCCGACCGATTTGGCCGTCGTCCGGTGATCATGGTGTCTACGGCAATTTTCGGCATCTTCGCCCTATCGACCCCGCTCACCTATGACTTCCCTTCGCTGTTCGTGGTGCGTGCCCTGACAGGGATCGGACTCGGAGGCGCTCTGGCGAACGTCATCTCGCTGGTCGCCGAATATGCGCCATCGCGGGTGCGTGCGACACTGGTGAGCATCATGTACGCGGCGTTTCCCGTGGGCGGCGTGGTGGGCGGCCCACTCTCGGCGCATGTGGTCACCAACTATGGATGGCAAGCCGTCTTTGTGATAGGCGGGGTGGTGCCGCTGGTATTGCTGGTTGGGCTCATCATCGCCCTGCCGGAGTCACTTCGATTTCTCGTGGCGCACGATGCCCCGCAAGGGCAGCTGGCCACGCTGTTGCGGCGAGTGTCCCCGGCTACCCGCGTGGCCGGCAGAATCACGGTCAATGAGCTACCCTCGTCCGGCAAACAACCGATCAGGGAAATTTTCTCCAAGGAATATGCGCGCGCGACGACCCTGCTCTGGCTTGCCTCCTTCGTCACGCAGTTGGTCATCGTGTATGTCATCACGTGGATGCCGACCCTGCTCAAAGAGGCAGGGCTGCCCTTGAGTCGTGCCATCATCACCTCAGCCATGTTTTCTGTGGGCGGGATCGTCGGCTCGCTACTGCTGGCCCGGATCATCGACAAGCAGAAATCCTATCGCTCGCTGGTGCACGCTTACGTCCTGGCGGCGCTGGCGATCGGACTGATCGGCTTTTCGACTGCCAGCGCCGGATGGCTGTTCACCATTGTCTGCCTGTCAGGGATCAGCATCGTCGGCGCCCAGGTCAATCTCAGTGCTTACTCCTCGACGGTCTATCCGACCAAGATCCGCTCCACCGGAGTGGGCTGGATCATCGGCGTCGGCCGCATTGGCGCGATCCTCGGTGCGCTGGTAGGAACGGCCTTCGTCAGCGCCGGCCTGAGCCTTGAGACGCAATACGTCCTCGCCGGGATTCCCGCCCTCCTCGCAGGCATCGCCGTGTACCTCGCCCGGGCCAAGCATCGATTTGCGGCTTGACAGCACGGGCCTGTCCGATTTACCTAAGAATCGATGGCAGGAATGCGTCGTTCACGCAAAAACAAGTTTCGGAAAACCGATCTGAGCCACTGATGACCGGCATCGCGGTGGAAACGTTCATGCCAATACTGGGCGATTTCCATCTGCGGTAATTCGACCGGTGGAACAATGAGCTGAAGATCAAGGTCTCTGACCATGGATTCGGCCAAGGTGCGCGGCAAGGTCACAATCACATCTGAATGTTTGGCGATATGCGCGGCAGAAACGAAAGTGGGAACCCTGCAGATGATGTTCTCTCCTGGAATGAGCGCTTCAAGTATGCGTTCGGTGGCCAAATGCTGGTGACCGGTTCCGACAGCTGAAACCAGCGCATGTTTTTCACTGACAAACGCCTCAAGGCTCGGCATGCCCCGCAAACGGGGATGGTCCTTGCGCGCCACGGCGGCATAGGACTCCCTCCATAAGGACTGCCGACGTATGCCATGCAGCAGCGAGGGAAAGGAACCCACCGCAAGATCGACCAAGCCGGATTCCAGCCACAAGTCGAGATGCTGCAGATCGCAGTGGATCGCCTGGACGTGAATCCTGGGCGCTTCCGTGCACAACAGATTGAGCAGGGCTGGAAGCAACTGGACCTCTGCAGCATCGATCATGAAGAAGCTGAACTGGCGGTCGGAGGTTTTCGGATCGAACGCGGCGTGATCCGTGCGCAGCGCCCGCATGCGCTCAAGAATGGCGCGCACCGGCGCGGCCAGTTCCAGGGCTTTGGGAGTAGGCTCCATCCGCATCGATACCCGCACGAACAGCGGATCGTTGAAATACAGCCGCAACCGCGCCAGCGTCTTGCTGAGCGCCGGCTGCGTCAGGTCAAGCACCCGGGCAGCCTTGGTCAGACTTCGCTCATGCAAAAGAACTTCGAAGATTTGCAGGTGACGCAATTCAAGTTCACGGCCATCTTGCTGCGGATTAGTGTCCATAAGGGCGTTTCATAGAAAGGGCTGGATAAAGTCTAATACGTTTCAATTAGCATGTTCAAAAAAGAACTGGCTTTCCCCCGTCAGCCGCTACGTCTACTGCTTATAATGCGACCGGTACAGGGCGGCAATCAGGTCCGACTGGCTTACCATGCCGACCAGGCGCTGGTTGGCGTCAATGACCGGCAGATAGTGCAAGCCGGTTTCGAGAAAAAGCGGGGCCAGTCCGGCGACCGGCTGGTGCGATCCGGCGGTCTTGACCGTCGTCATGATCTGGCCCACGACCTCCTCTTTATCGGAATCTGAACCGTGGCTGCGCTGCACAAGCCGGTGCAACTTCCCGGCAAAGCCGTCGATCAGGTCGAATTCGCGCCGACGGATGAAGTCCTGCGCGGTCACGATGCCGATCACCTGCTGGAACCGGTTAACGACGGGCAAGGCCTTGCTTTGATGGTCGCGCAGCAGCCGCCACGCCGGCTGTAGCCCGGTGCCAAATTCCACTGTTGTTACGTTGCGCGACATGATGTCGGCGCACTGCAGCTCACCGAATCGACGCTGGAATGCGTGCGTCTCGGTGTGCAAAAGGAGTTCTTCCACATCGCTGCGGCTGATGTCGAGCGCCCGCCTGTGCTGTTTAAGCGCAAAATCAATATCGGCCGGCACGAAACCAGCGCGTGTGGTGCGTGATATATCTGCGGTCCGGTGATGCTTGCCGTAGTCTCCGGCCAGATGTGGATAGTGGCGCCCGCACATCTTGTTGTACACGATTGCGGTCGTCAGCAGGATTGTGGTGTTGACAATGACCGGGGCAAGGACAAGTTGGCAAGCGCGTTCCGCCAGACCCGGCCCGCCAAGTGCGGCGCTCAATGCCAGCGCGGCACCCGGTGGATGCAGGCAGCGCAGCAGGAACATTGCCGCCATCGCCGCAGCCACGGCAATGCTGGCGGCAGCCACCGGAACCGCGATCATTTTCGCGCAGCCTATACCGACCAGCGCCGAGATGATATTGCCGCCGATCAGGGACCACGGCTGGGCTAGCGGGCTTGACGGCAGGGTAAACAACAATAGCGCGGAGGCGCCGATCGGCGCCACGAGCCAGGGATAACCGGCTTCCGTCCCGATGACAAAGCGGCTGCATAGTCCGGTCAGGAAAATGCCGAGCGCAGCGCCGACCAGCGAACGCGCCTGCTCCCGGAATGAGATCTCGATCGCTTCCGGGATATACCGTGTCAGTTGGCCGAGCCAGGTTTTCATCACCGCAGTTTGAGGTCTTAGAACGGTATCCGCATCTGCGCCCACAGGCGCGTGCCTTCCGGCCGATTGTGCGCACCGAACTCGGACTGAAGCTTGACGATCAGCGTCACCTTGGGCGTAAAACCGTACGAGATATACGGTCCCAGAGCATTGACCCGACCACGATTGCCATCGCCGTTGACGGCCAGGCCATTGAGCTTGTCGTCGGTCGTTTGCCGGTAAATATAACCATTCAATCCAAGCGCCAGGGACGGCGTGGCGTGATAACCGGCGCTGAACTCGAGCGTCGCCTCGTCGCCGGATTGGTAGTTGGTATCCTTGTTCCGGGTATTGACTGCATAGCGAAGCTTCGCATTGATGTCGACATTCTTTGCCGGGAACCACGTCAGCGCATAAAACGGTGCCACCTGGTAGTAATTGCGTCCGGTATTCACACGATCCGACACGTTATAGGAGCCATCCTTCAAATGACTGTCAAGACCAAGCGACTGGTGATAAGTCGGCGCATGCCAACCCAGGATAATCGGGGAAAATGAGGTATCTGCCAGACCGGTCTTACTGCCACTGCGATCCAGCGGCCCGCGCGGCGTTGCAATCGCCAGGTCCAAATCCACGTCGCAAATCGGCTGCGCCACACGCGTCTCGACGTTCGCACCAAAGATGCGGACACCGGGCCAGACATAAGACAGGCGCAGGGCCACCACGTTCGACTCGAGCTTGAAGCGGGCGAATTGGCGGTTATCGTCACCATTATTGTCCTTGAAGTGCGTCGCCGTATAGTGCGAATAATAGACAAATGAATGCAGTCCCTCGGGAAGCATCAGGCCATTATTGTTTGTCTCGACACCGACCGGATTAGAATTGCCGCCGCCCTCTGTGGCCAACGCATCAGCCGCTCCCATTGCCATCGTCGCCAACACCACTGCTTGCAAACCATGTAATGCATATGACCTGCCGCCGCTCTCTGCTGAACAAATCTGCGCACCGCTTTTTTGCTTCATGATTTATCTCCATTTTTATAGACTACTTAGATCTGGCCGCCTTTAGGCAGGGGCAGGATTTAACATACGCTTTGTTTTTCTTAAGCAAAGCGCCTCCCCCGCCGACCGTAGTCGGCGGAAAAAAAGATGGTGCAAGGAAAAACGCGGTGCGAGAGCTTGTGTCAGCTCACAGGATTGAGAACGAAATCGTAGGTCAGCGCGTGACTGCCGTCGGGCTGCTTGACCCAGTCGCCGACCAGCGTTTGGCGTACGCCGAACACGGCATCGGAATCGAGATATTTGTCGCCGTTACGGAATACATGCGTGACCAGCGTCTCGTAACCCGGCGCCTTGATCATGAAATGCAGGTGGGCCGGACGCCACGGATGGCGCCCTGTGGCGCGCAACAGCTCGCCCACGGTGCCGTCGACCGGGATCGGATATGCCTCCGCAACCACGGTCCGGAATGCGAAGCCGCCGTCTCCTTGCGACTTGAGCACGCCGCGCGCCTGATGCTGCTCAAGTCCTGGATATTGCACGTCGTAGTACCCTTCCGCATCGGCCTGCCAGACTTCCATCATCGCGCCGGCGACCGGCTTGCCGTCCAGGCCCCTGACAGTGCCGCGCACCAGGCAAGGCTCGCCGACGGCGCCGTTGGCGATGTCGGCGCCATTCTCGTATAGCGGCGCACCCTCGACATGGAATGGCCCGAACACCGTTGCCTCGGTGCAACCCTCAGGCTTGTCATTGTTCATGACCACGGTGAGCATCGACAGGCCGAGGACGTCGCTGAGCAAGATGAATTCCTGGCGCTTGTCGTCACACTTATGGCCGGTCGCGGTAAGGAACTGGATGCCCTTGAGCCATTCTGCCTCGGTGAGTTTGACCTCGCGGGCAAAGTCGTGCAGGTGCCGTGTCAGGCTGGTGAGGACGCGTTTGAGGCGAGGATCGGGGGTATCGGCCAGGCGTTCGATCACTGCCTGCGTAACGGTTTGTTGGTTAAGGTTGCGCATTTTCGTCTCGATATTTTGGTGTTGGTTGACTGTCACGGATGCATGCTTATCCGTGAGCGGAACTGAAAAAAAATAGTAGGCGTATTAAAGCTTTTTCACTAGTAGCGACGCTGGCATACACATTATTCCTGCGCGGAATGAAGCGATCCTGAAGCGTCATCTCAACCCGACCTCTCTACGCTGAGATGGCAAGGATGGCGCCGTCTCAGACCAGATCGAACAACAGCACTTCGGCCTGCGTGCCATTCGTCAACGCGAGGGTCGCTTCATTCACCACCTTGAATGCATCGCCAGCTTTGAGCCGCATCCCGTTCACCACAAGCGCCCCGCGCGCGACATGCAGATACACGATCCGCCCTGCCGCTATGTCGACTACAGCAGACTCGCCGCCATCGAATAAGCCTGCGTAGACGCATGCGTCCTGATGCAGGGTCAGCGAGCCATCCCTGCCGTCCGGACTGAGGATCAGCCGAAGACGTCCGCGCTTCTCCGATGCCGTGAAATATTTCTGCTCGTACCCTGCCGGAATTCCTCGTACGTTAGGCGCGATCCAGATCTGCAAGAAATGGGTACTCCGCTCTTTGGAGTGGTTGTATTCCGAATGCATGACACCTTGCCCGGCGCTCATGCGCTGCACGTCACCCGGCCGGATCACACTGCCGTTGCCAATGCTGTCCTTATGCTCCAGCTCGCCATCGAGAACGTAGCTGATGATCTCCATGTCTCGGTGGCCGTGCGCGTCGAAGCCGGTTCCGCCCTCAATGCGGTCTTCATTGATGACACGTAACGGCCCAAAGCCCATATTCTGAGCATCGTAGTAGTCGGCGAAGGTGAAACTGTGGCGCGAGTCGAGCCAGCCGTGATTCGAGTGGCCGCGGCGCTCACTGTTGTGCAATTCAAACATGAGGGAGATTCCTTCTTACCAGGTTCTTGGGACTATTTTTATTTAGGCGTCTGTCGGACGCCGTCAGGCCGCCGGCCGTACGCCCTCGTATGCGTTTTGCAGCAACTGCCGGATCGCGACATGCTCAAGCGGGCGCGGATTCGGGTACTGGTTTTGCAGCGCGATTGCGCAAGCCCGGTCGAGGTCCGAAGCTTTCATCCCGATGTCCTTCAGGGCCACGGATGCACCATTGGCTCTGGCCAGATCGTAGACCGCCTGCGGCGCGCTGGAACCGTTGAGCGCCAGCGCGATGCGTTCCATGGCGCGCGGCGCAGCTACAGCGTTGTAGGCCAGCGCATGCGGCAAGACGATGGTGTGCGTTTCGGCATGCGGCAGGTTAAAACTGCCGCCCAGCGTATGACACAGTTTGTGGTGCAAGGCTACCCCCACACTGCCCAGCACGGCTCCGCACAGCCACGCCCCATACAACGCATCGGTGCGCGCGGCCCGAACCCGCCTTACGGCATCACCGAAGCCGCTCTGAACGTCACCCACGTCGACCGTCAGCAGCGGCAGCGCCCTGCCGAGGGCGGCGATGCCTTCAACCGCCATCAGGTCCATCACAGGATTGCCGTCCGTGGCGTACAGCCCCTCAGCCGCGTGCGCAATCGCGTTGATGCCGGTGGTGACGCTGATGGCCAGCGGCAGAGAATAACTTAACTCGGGGTCGTAGATCACAGTCCGTGGCAAGACCCGAATGTCGCGGCCGGTCTTCTTCAGTCGCCCTTCGGTGATACCGTAAATCGGCGTCATCTCGGAACCGGCATAGGTGGTCGGGATCGCAAGAATCGGCAGGCTCGACGCCATCGCAATTGCCTTGCCAAGGCCGATGGTGGAACCGCCGCCGATGGCTATCGCGCAGTCCGCGCCGAGACGGCGCGCTACGTCGCGCGCTTCGTGGGCCACTTCGATCGGCACATGCATCACGGCCCGGTCGAATATACCGACCACGCGTGCACCGAGAATCGCGGCGACCCGTTCCGCTTCGTCACGCTGTCCCGGCGTGGACAGGACAAGCACGCGGCGCGCGCCGAGCAGATCAATTTCCGCTCCGAGCTGACGCAACGTGCCGGCACCGAACACAACGCGTTGCGGCTGGCTAGTATAGGTGAATGCTTGCATGATCATTTCTCCGCTGTAAGGAATACGGTGCCCGTCATCTCGTGCGGACGGTCAAGCATGGCGGTGGCGATCGAACGACAGCACCAAACAATAATCGACGCAGCCGTCAGCGCCTCCCGATCGACACGACAGAACCGGACAAATTGAATTCACTTGGTTCGGAGATGACTATCATGGAAGACTCCCGTAAGCCCCGTCAATAGTGGATCAAATTAGCTTGCAGGCTTCTTCACAAGAGAGTCGTGGGCTGCGAGAAAACAACTTGGAAGGATCACCGCGACCAAGCCCGCAAATGAAGTTCGATTTAACCGACGTGCCAGCGAACAGTGCGACGTCAACCTTCGCATTGTCGAAACCCGACATCGGGCCGCAGTCCAGACCGACCGCGCGTGCCACCGCGGTCTAAAAAATTTTCATCGACCATAATTTGTCACCTTCCTGGAGAGAAACGGTACCGTGCGAAAGCACGGTACCTACATCGCACACAGCTCAGGCAACTGACGAACTTAGGCTGGTAGTGCGTTAGATGGACATTGTGCCGCTGAGCGCCAGCGATTCTTGATGCCGTGCCGAATCAAGCGCTTTGGCGTAGTCGGCGGTCGCTTTGTAATCGCTGTTGTCGTCGACTTCAGACTCGATTCCACACACCCGGCGAGCGAGTCTTGCGTACGGGCCCGAGCCAGAGAATTCCGCCCGTTGCATGGTTAGCGTGCGAATTGCTTGCAGCGGCGTGCCGTTGAAATTTTCGAAAACGAACAGGCGGTTACCCCAGTCCGTCAGGAACAAGTCACGGATCACCCGGCCGATCTGAACGCGGTCATGTGGCTTGCCGACGGGTCCGCTGTTCAAGCGTTCAAACCAAGGCTTGAGCGTCGCATCGTTCCATTGATCCTCGCTGGCGAAGATCAGAGCACTACGCCCGGAGAGGTCGATCAGCTCGTAGATCATCTGCGAGAAGTTCTCGAGATACAGCGCGCGGCCAAAATCGTAGACCAGAATATTCGGCTTGTAATGCCCGCCGGGCGTGTGAAAGCCCAATTCCTCACTCGCGATAACGTGGGCCAGCATGGCCTGATGAAAACCAATCAGCTTCGCTACGCGGGTCATGACAGCGGGAATCTTGTTGGTTCCAATATGCTCAGTGATCAGGACGGCTAGTCCGGCCATCAACTCAGCGCGCACCATCTGGCGAACCAGCGCATGGTAATGCAGCCAGTCGAACACACGTTGCGGGTAGAGCTTGGCATGTTCAGGATTGCCAATATGGAAGACATGCGACCACGGAATGAAGACATTCTCGAAAAGAGTCATACCGTCGAGTTCATCGCCCTGGGAGGCCAGCGGGTGTTCGATTGGATCATGCTTCACCACGCTCTCACGGCAAATGATCGTCACCCCTTTGGTATTGACCGGAGTTGCCGCGAAAATAACCTGCTCGCCGGTAATGCCGGGCCGGAAAAATACCCCGATATGGATCCAGTCGGCAAAAGGGACGCCAGTGCCGATCGCTTTGATACCATCGACAACGATTCCTTTCTCGTTCTTTTCGACTATACGCAAACTCGGCGAGCGCTGCTGTGCGTCGGGGCTGGACCGGTCCATTTGCGGATCGACAAATTGCGGCGCGCAGTTAAAATCGTTGTCCTTCGCAAAGTTGATAAAGTTAACGATATTTTTCCCTTTGACGTGGCCTTCCGCACCAATGGATTGCGTTTCCCATGGCGTCGGATCATCCAGGTAAGTCGTCAATACGTAGTTATTCACATCGGGACTGCGGGGAAAGGATGCGCCAGCCATTTCACGCATGACGGTCTCGTGGTACTTCCGCTTACGCCGCAGTTCTTCCTTATTGTGATGACCGAACCATTGCATTGCACGTCGCTCACCATCCTCGTCGACATAGGTCATCACGTCCTGCAAGTCAGGACGATGATGCAGGTCGTAGAAATCGGCATGCCGCTGCGCATAATCGCGTGTCTTGGGATGCGTGGCGATGTTGTCGATTTTCTCGTTTCCGACCCAGACTTGGCGCCCGTCGTTCAGCGAGTCGAGGTATTGGCGGCCTGTTCGTATCATGATATCTCCTTCGGTTTCGTTAGAAAAATAACTGGTTAAGATGCTGTGGGTTGGGTTGTTGCATAGGCGCGCTGACAGTAAGCCAAGGGGCCGCGGCCATCCGCCTTGGTGGTTGCGATCACGTGGGCGAGAAACAGGCTGTGCGTGCCGATTTCGATTGCACTGGCGATGCGGCAGTCGAGCGACATCACTGCGTCTTTGCAGTACGGTGCACCGCTGGCGAGGGTTCCCCACTCGCTGTGCGCGAAGCGTTCTGCCATCGGCAGCGCACCGACTCCGGCAAACAATTGCGACAAGCCGCTTTGATCGGCACTCAGCCAATTCACGGACAGCACACCATTGGCCTTGATTACGCCGTTCGCAAAGCTGTTGCGGTTCACGCATACGAGGATGGTCGGCGGGGTATCGCATACCGAGCAGACGGCGGAGCAAGTCACTCCGGCCTGGCCACTCGGGCCGTCCGTGGCCAGGATAGTCACCGGCGTAATCGCTTTCGCGAGCGCTTCCCTGAACTCGGCGGCACTGACTCCTGCTAACATCGAAGCCGGTAATTCCGTCACCAGTGCGGCAATCTGCGGATTGAGCTTGAGCTCCGGCACGTACAGTTCTTGCGACATAACAAGTCTCCTTATTGAAGGTTGTTCCCAATTTCTTTGGCTGGGTTTATTTGTTCGTTGGACTCATTATTGGCGTGATTTCCTTTTTTATCTACGGACAAACCGGCATGGAGATTATTCCGCGCAGTGATCCGGAGCAGGTCCGGCAATGCCACAGATGGGTGATGTTTCGACCGACCTTTGAGTGCAATTGGCGAGCACCGCTGATGCGGCGCCGATGCGGAATACGGCCGCCCCGAAATGACGTCGCGGACCGCTCCATTCCTTGCTGGAATATTCTCTATCCCTGCTTACGCCGCCTGCGCGAGAATTTCTGTCGTTAAAGAGCCTCGGCTGCGCGACGCACTGATGAAATCATCGAACTATCCAGCAAGAATTTCTTCGACCTGGCAGGATCGTTTGCCACCGCACGCAACTCGGCTTGAGTGTTCCTTCTTGTTTCTGGGTCCCTCTCCCATCGCCTTTTTGTTGCGAATGCTGTTTGCCTGCAAGACTTCTACCGCGACGGTTCTGCGTTGACGGGAGTAGCGGTCAAGTTGCTCTGCAGGCGCGGTCTCATGCAATATAGAGGCTGGTTTTTCGGCGAGGTTGATCGCGTCGTGGATGCCGCCGTTGAGTCCGAACCCACAACCGTGCTCGATCCGGATGCCATTCCGGGGTCGTTGTTAGCCAAGGGCGGGAGGTCGCTTCGGCAAGGCAATTTGGCGAAGCTGCACGAGATTCTCCGCAAGCAGCACGAAGCCGGCTCAGGCGACTTTGCGCTTCCAGCCATCGGGCGGCTATGCGAAACGCAAGGGGTTCTCAAGGGCCGCGCCTTGTTCTGCCGAGGTCTACGAGAATGAAGGGCAGCGGGATCCGGGTAGCCGCTTCCAGCCCCCCTCCGTACCTTCGTTAGCAAGCAACCAGTACCTGCTTCCGTCAGGCGGGCTGCCCATTTACTATTACATCGGGATGATCATTTTGACCCACCATCCACCTCCCTCTGGACGATTTTTCACATCAAATTCCTTTTCATACTTTGCAGTGATAAACCAACCCTTACCGTTGTCGTATTTGACCGAAGGTCCGATCGCCAGCGCTCTGCCAAGATTATTCTGAACGGTGTTTCCGCCGACATTGTCATTAGTCGTCTGCTGATAGACATAACCGCCCACACCAGCCACAAAACTTTTGCCGAAGCCCCAGCCAAGCGCGTAGTCGGCGTGTAACTCCTGCCCCGATCGGTAGTCCGTCGCATTATTGCGACCGTTGAAATCGTACATCACCTTCAGATCGGCATTGATGCCATTCGGTTGTGTGTAAGTGACAGCGACGAGTGGCTCGACATTCCAGTAATGGCGACCCAGGTTGACCATGTCGCTCTTGTTATATTTCCCGGTAGGAGCATTGATATCCACAACAACGACGTAGTGCAGATTTTCTGAAACATGGTAGCCCAATGCAGGGCCGAAAGTGATGTCGCCAAGGCCGCTTTTCGTTTGTCCTGTGCCGTTCACGCTGGCTCCGACATTGGCCAATGGAGCGATAACGTGGAAGCCGAGTTGGCCTCCGAATATCTTCTGATCCGTCACCCAGATCAGGCGGGTTGCTGCTGCTGTCACATTCAGATGGAAATTTATCGGTACCTGATTACCATTGTTATCTCGTAACCGGTTTGCACTATAACCAAATAAATATTCAAGGACATGCACGCCTGGCGGCGGCATGGCGCCCACGAGATAGTTTTCAGCGCCGTTCGGATAAATCGAACCACCACCTTCCGTGGCCAAAGCTGCGCCGCCAGTCGTCGCTACAACTGCAACCATCAATGCCTTACGAACCCATATTTTGCTTTTCACTGTCGCCCCATTTTTGTTTTGAATACTCATTTTTTACTGCGCCGTATGCCAGGCGATCTCCGCGAAGCCGGCTATGGCGATCGCCTTGACAGCGCCCGGAATAAAGGATTTGCGATTTTTTAAGTGATACATGGGTACTGTCTCCTGGATGTTATTTGGATATGTGGGTATTGCATCCGTTACTAGAATGGATAAATGACCGGTTTATCGATGATGTTCAGCCATTTGAGCGAACTCATGGACGTTGGCCGGGCCGCCGAAGCGGCTCCAGCGACATCAGTGCGTCTTTGCAGTACGCTGCGCCGCCGGCGAGGGTCCCAACTCGCTGTGCGCGAAGCGCTCTGCCATCGGCAGCGCACCGACTCCGGCAAACAATTGCGACAAGCCGCTTTGATCGGCACTCAGCCAATTCACGGACAGCACACCATTGCCTTGATTACGCCGTTCGCAAAGCTGTTGCGGTTCACGTATACCAGGATGGTCGGCGGGGTATCCCATACCTCTCTGGCACGTGTAGTCCTTGCGACATAACAAGTCTCCTTATTGAAGGTTGTTCCCAATTTCTTTGGCTGGGTTTGTTTGTTCGTTGGATGCATTATTGGCGTGATTTCTTTTTTTATCTACGGACAAACCGGCATGCAATCTATTCCGCGCAGTGATCCGGAACAGGTCCGGCAATGCCACAGATGGGTGATGTTTCGACCGACCTTTGAGTGCAATTGGCGAGCACCGCCGATGCGGAGTACGGCCGCCCCGAAATGACGTCGCGGACGTCACGACCCGACGGTAAAATGGTTTCGTACATTGGTCACGGACGGACCTGTTCATGCATGCATCGGTTTGAGTATTTGCGTGTGCTGTCAAGTTGAGCGGGAACTCCCGACGCGGCAACGATGCTATGAAGAGAGGAAATTCTCGACCGCTGATACTGTTAACGCCGGAGCTTCGATCATCGGATAATGCCCAATCCGCGGAAATACGTCCAGCACGGCGTTCTTGTACCAGCGCAGAGTGGTCTCACGCGCAACATCTGCGCTATTGCCCGGATCGACCTCCCCTACAATGACCAGCATCGACACGCTTGAACCCTGTACCTCCAGTTGGATATCGGTTTGCGATGCACTCTTTCCGTAACCGGCAAATGCGAAGGGAGCGATCTCATCCCACGTGGCATCGACCACTGCTGTTGCAAATCCTTTTGTGTAACGCCCTCCGGTTCCGCCATTGACAATGGCGGCACGTTTCTCGAAGTCATGGGCCGCTTCGACGATGAGGCGCCTCCGGTTCTCATCCCTGGATCCCCCGCGCGCATTCATCCCGGCTAACGAAACGATTGCCTTCACGCGCTGCGGCAACGCGAGCGCGATCATTTGGGCAACCAACGCGCCGACAGAATGTCCTGCCACACTGAACTCGGCCCACCCCAGATGATCGATGATCTTGACTGCATCGGTCACGATTTCCTGCAGCGTGAACAGACCTTTGGTGTTTCTCGATTTCCCGTAACCACGGTATTCCATCGCGGCGTATTGAAAGGTATCGTGATCAGCAAAGCCGAGCATTGCGTCGAAAGCGTTTTGCGTTCCGATCAGGCCGGGGAGAAGCAAGACTTTTTTGTCCCCGATGCCAATAATTTTAAAAGTGCTCATATAGGTTGCAATTGAGGTTGAAATTGAAATGGTGGAGTTTATGTAGCGCAAAATCAAAGCCATCGCCTTGAAGCTGCGGAGGCGTTCAGGCCGGAAATAGTCCCAGCGGGCGACACTGCACACATTTCCGCGGCTTCGTTCATTGGCGCTTTTCGGACGCCGGTCGCATCACCACATCGTTCGTTCATCAACGCCGGCGTCCACGTCTTTTGTTTGATCAACAGTACACCGATCAAACTTTTGACTCTACGGATGCAGCCTCATAGACACTATTCCGCAGCGGAATGAAGCGGATCCCGATCGACGAGCTGCCGATCACGCAGACCGACGTGTCCGATAGCGAAGGACCAGAGTTCGCTGTGCGCACCGTCCCATCTAACACGCGAGGTTTTGCAAGTATCGACGTGATGGCCGGAAATAGACAAAGAACGTCCCAAAACGGTTACTCCGATGACTTCGTTGAAAAGCCGTAGACGGTACAGTCTCTATCGGAGCCGTCGGCCCGATCGGCGTTGGAGCCGAACAACTAAATTTCGAGGTAAAGCATGAGCACGTCACAAAAGGTTGTCGTCGTTACCGGCGCATCGCAAGGCATTGGCGCCGAAGTCGTGAAGGCATTTCGAAAGCTCGACTACCGCATTGTTGCGACCGCGCGTTCGATCAAGCCGTCGGACGACGCGAACATCCTGACGGTAGCTGGTGATATTGGTGATCCGGCGACCGCCCAACGTGTCATTTCCGAAGGTGTCGCTCGATTTGGCCGGATCGACACGCTGGTGAACAACGCCGGCATTTACATCGGGAAGCCTTTCACCCAATACACCGCCGCAGACTACGCCGCTGTGATCAATGTGAATATCACGGGTTTCTATTACGTCACGCAACTCGCAATCGCCGAAATGGAAAAGCATTCGAGCGGCCACGTGGTTAACGTGACCAGCAGCATCGTTGACCATGCGATCAGCGGCGTGTTTTCGGTACTGGCAGCCCTGACGAAGGGTGGTCTGAACTCCGCCACGAAGTCGCTGGCGATTGAGTACGCCAAGAAAGGTATTCGCGTGAATGCCGTCTCGCCGGGGGTCATCAAGTCGCCGATGCACGCGCCGGAAACCCACGCAGCGCTGGGCGCGCTGCATCCGATGGGCCACATGGGCGAGATGAGCGATATCGCCAACGCGATTCTGTTCCTTGATTCGGCACCGTTCGTCACGGGCGAAATCCTGCACGTCGACGGCGGCCAGAGCGCCGGTCACTAAGATTCCTCGGGCACCGCAAGCCGGTGCCCTTTCTTATCCCTACGGAACAGGATAGCGCTATACCTATCGTCACGATCCAGGTCACCCGCGAAGGAACCAAGCCCGGCAATGATTCAGTCACGCTGCCACCCAAACCTGCCGAGACCAAGTAGCAACGGGCCAAGCAATGGCGCATTCCAGGGTGCGGTGCGAACAGAAAAAGATCCCTCTCCCCACACAAAAAAGACGGCCCCACTCGGCGAGGGGTGAAGCTTTATTTACTGGTTGATGGCGTTAGCGGCACCTGTACGACCTGGCGACGCCAAGGTTACATTGTGCCGTCGAGGAATCGCAGCATGTTCCGTAACAGACGGGGCAGCAAGCGATTCAAGTTCGCGTCTCGGGCCACTTTGAAGCGTTTTATGGCCATCGCGAGAACGATTGCTACGATGACCCGAAAGTGACAGTGATTGGCCCCTGAGTGATGCATGTAGGAATTCCCTTCGCCGCAGATGAATCTCATACTGAACCTATTCAGGCAGTGCCATTTCGGCGCTACTTGAGACTTCAACGCAAGCACAGGGCCGAAGCCCGCCAAAGGACCAATCCGTCATGATGATGCAAAACCGGAGAACCTCTTTCCTGTTCGGGGGTAACGCTCCTTATATCGAAGAACTTTACGAGTCGTACCTGGACGATGCGAACTCGGTATCCAAGGAGTGGCTGCTTTACTTTGACGCGTTGCAATCGGCGCCGGCGGTCGACGGTAGCGTGATGACAGACGTTCCACACGCAGCGGTCATCGCTAAATTTATTGCGATTGCAAAGCATAAGCTTCCCGCAATGGTGGACGGTGCTTCACTATCGCTCGCGAAAAAGCAGGTGGCGGTACAGTCGCTTATCGCGGCGTATCGGATGGTTGGCACACGCCAGGCGCTTCTCGACCCGCTCCGGTGGAATCCCGTGCCGCCATTGCCGGAGCTGACGCCCGAGTACTACGGGCTATCGCAATCTGACCTGGCGACGGAATTCAGCACAGCCGACACCTACTTCTCCGATGCGGAAAGCGCGTCGCTCAAGGACATCGTCGGGGCGCTTAAGGAGACCTACTGCGGTACTCTCGGCGCCGAGTTCATGTACCTTGCTGATGCAGGCGAGCGGCAGTGGTGGCAGATGCGACTGGAGACCATGCGGTCGAAGCCAACACTCTCTCCAGACCAGCGCCGGCACATCCTGGAAAGGCTCACCGCAGCGGAAGGGCTTGAGAAATACCTGCATACACGCTACGTCGGCCAGAAGCGCTTTTCGCTCGAAGGTGGTGAGTCGCTCATCGTGTTGCTCGACGAGCTGCTGCGCTCGGGCGCTGCCCATGGCATCAAGTGTGCGATCCTCGGAATGGCACACCGCGGGCGCCTGAACGTTTTATTGAACACTGTCGGCAAACCAGCCGGGATGCTCTTCGATGAATTCGACGGAAAGACCGCCAATCTGCTTCCGGCGGGCGACGTCAAGTATCACAAGGGCTTCACCGGAACGATGGAGACTGACGATGGCGAGGTAGAAATCGTCCTCGCATTTAATCCATCCCACCTTGAAATCGTCAACCCCGTCGTTCAAGGTATGGCGCGCGCCAGGGGCGAGCAGATGGACGCGTGGGCCGAAGGCGCGGTGCTCCCTGTCGAGATTCATGGCGACGTCGCGATTTCAGGTCAGGGCATCGTGATGGAGACGATGAGCCTGAGCTACACGAAGGGCCATGGGACTGGCGGCACCGTGCACATTGTCGTCAACAACCAAATAGGATTCACCACCTCGGACCCAAGCGAAACCCGGTCGACCTTCTATTGCACCGATATCGCCAAGCTTATCGAGGCGCCTGTTCTGCACGTCAATGCAGACGACCCGGAAGCGGTTGTCGCTGCGGTTCAACTGGCCATCGAATACCGCACCACTTTCAAGCGCAGCGTGGTCCTTGACCTGGTCTGCTTCCGTCGCCACGGGCACCAGGAACAAGACACTCCAAACATCACGCAGCCGCTGATGTATCGCTCAATTGCCGGCCATCCTGGCGCGCGCACTATCTACGCGCAGAAACTGGTCGCAGCTGGCGTAGTAACTGGCGAACAGGTCGAGGACTATGCCAATACGTATCGAAATATGCTGGCGAACGCCCAGGCTGAAGCCGAGAAATCCGCTGTTCAAACTGCCGTCGAAGCAACCACACCGCTCGCAGAATCCAGCTATTCGCCACCCGCCTTGGAGGCAATCCGGGAACTGGCCCACCGGATTTCGGAAGTGCCAGACGATGTCACTCTGCACCCGCTGGTCACTAAAGTTGTCAGCGCTCGACGTGAAATGGCGAATGGTGCGCGACCTCTCGATTGGGGTATGGGCGAACACCTTGCCTTTGCAACCCTGCTGGCAGCTGGCACCAGCGTGCGCCTGACGGGCCAGGACTCTGAGCGAGGGACCTTCAGTCATCGTCACGCGGTTCTGAACAACCAACGCCGGCAGCTTCGTGGCGAAGGAAAATACGTCCCGCTAAATCACCTCAGTCCGGAACAAGGACGTTTCACCGTCAACAATTCAATTCTCTCCGAAGCTGCGGTGCTGGCCTTCGAGTACGGCTACTCGACCGTGCGCGACGATTCCCTGGTCATCTGGGAGGCGCAGTTCGGCGATTTTGCAAATGGCGCGCAGGTCGTAATCGACAACTTCGTTTCCTCAGCGGCGGCGAAATGGGGCCAGAGCAGTGGTTTGACCATGTTCCTTCCTCATGGCCAGGAGGGACAAGGACCGGAGCATGCATCGGCAAGGATGGAGCGATACCTGCAGCTGTGCGCGCAGGAGAATATCCAGGTCTGCCAACCGACTCTTCCGGCGCAGTTCTTTCACCTGCTCCGTCGCCAGGCGATGGCATCCGACCGCAAGCCGCTGATAGTGATGACACCTAAATCCCTGTTGCGCCATCCTGATGCCGCTAGCAGCCTCGAAGACCTGGCCAATGGCCAATTTGACGAGGTACTGGGAGACGTCTCGGTCGGCGGGGGCCACCAGACCAGCATTGAGCGAGCGATTGTTTGCTCCGGCAAGGTTTACTTTGACTTGGTGGAATACCGTCGCGTCCACGAACAGCGGAATGTGGCAATCATACGGCTCGAGCAACTCTATCCCTTCCCCACAAGTCAGTTGGCGCAGGAACTGTCGCGTTATCCAAACCTGGAGAAAGTGGTTTGGTGCCAGGAAGAGCCCCGCAACCAAGGTGCCTGGAAGGTCATTGACGAAGATCTTTGGGGCGTTGTGCGCAGCAAGGCCGCATTGTATGACTCTTGCCGCAACGCGTCCCCGTCGACAGCGCCTGGCTATCCGTCTTTGCACGTGGAGCAGCAGGCTAATTTGGTCAAGCGCGCATTTGCAGTCTAGCTCAGTGCCCGACATGGTCAGGCGTCAACCTCGCCGCTACTTGGCGCCCTGACCGTCACCCACCGTATTCGAAACGGCTACCACAGGAGATGCAAATGAACATTCAAAAACCCAACGATATTAATCGACTTATGGGACTGTTTTTGGACCTTCAAGAACAATGGGAAGACGTCCCGGAAAAGTTAAACTGGGAGGCTCTGCGCGAACTGGCACGCACACGATTCGACTCGGCGTTCGAAGGAACCGCGTATTCGAAAGAAGATTTGGAGCAGGCCATCGCAATCTGCGGTGACTCCATCCCGGCAGACGTGCTTGAAAAACTTTCAGCTGCGGTTGCCAATCCGGAGAGAGCGGCTGTTGCGGGTGGATATCAAACGCCTTGTGCTAACTCGCTACCGAACTCGAAAGTAGACTAAAAGCCCGGACGCAAGCGCGCTTCGACCCTCGTCTCGTCATAGAGGTTTGACCTGCTGAAAAATATCCTCGTGAAGCACTCCCCAGTTGGCCGACTACACCTCGCTGCTACGCGGCCTCAACTGCGGGCGGTGCGTGGCACATCGTCGGCACGGAAGCGCTCGCGGTACAGTTTCGGGGTAGTGTCTAGCTGCCTCGAGAAAATCATTCGCATGTGGGTCGCATTGTGGAACCCGCAGCGGAAGGCAACAGTCTTTAGTGGAACGTCGGTCTCCTCCAATAACTTCCGCGCGAAATCAATGCGGAGCTGTTCAACAAATACAGACGGGGTGACGTTTGCGTGCTTCGCAAACGTGCGGGAAAATGTGCGCCTGCTGATGCCCACGGCATCGGCAATGTCCTCGATTGTCAACGCCTCACTGATATGCTCGGTGACGTACTTGATCACCCTGGAAACAATCGAATCCTCGTCCGGGCCGACTGCCAGATAGGGACTGTACTGTGACTGGCCGCCGTCGCGACGGATGTAGACGATGAGGCGCTTGGCAACCTTCACGGCGAGCTCATGCCCCCAGTCTTCAGCAATGAGCGACAGGCACAGGTCGATTCCAGCGGTAACGCCGCCACAGGTGAACAAATTGCCATCTCGAACAAAGATTTTATCGGGCCGTACATTCGCTCCGGGGAACTGTTCCGACAGCATCTCGGCGTCGTCCCAATGGGTGGTTATTTCCCTGTTCGCCAGCAGTCCTGCATGGCCAAGCAAGAAAACGCCAGTGCATACGGCACCGAACCTGCTGGCGCCTTGCGCAGTTTCGTTCAACCAGCTCAAAAAGCCCTGTTCCGGACGAAACTCCGGCACCCGCGGACCACCGGCGACGAGAAGCAGGTCGCTTTCCAAGTGAAAATTCTTGTAGTCGTAATGGACCTTGAACTCCAACCCACTTGAGCTGACCACGCTCCCTGGTCGTACGCCAACCAGAGAAATCTCGTACTGGTCCTCTTTAGGAAGCAACTGGTTCGCCTCGGCGAAAACATCAAGCGGCCCAGCCACATCAAGTGCCTGCACCCCATCAAAAACCACCAAAGTCAGCTTCATGGAATTGCTCCTTTTCTGCCTGCACCTGGTCAATACCAGTTGCGCGAATGCCCTGTCGATAGAAAAGGTCATGCGCAACGAGTAGTATGCGTCCGGCAGTCCCTCGCGGGGCGCCGGGAGACAGCTTGGTATCCATGGACCGATTGTATTCCGGTCTGTCTCCCTCGAAACGGAAAAGAAAAGAAATACAGTAATTACGCCACCTGCCGCGGATCGTGCAATCAGATCTGCGGTCGCACACCCTCGTATGCGTCTTGTAGCAACTGTCTTACAGCCGCTTTCTCTAGTGGCCGTGGATTGGGGTATTGATTCTGTAGCGCGATCGCGCACGCCTTATCGAGGTCTGACGCTTTCATTCCGATATCTTTCAGTGCCAACGGTGCACCGTTCATCTTCGCCAAATCGAAAATGGCTTGCGGTGCGCTGGTGCCGTTGAGCGCGCGCGCGATGCGCTCCATCGCGCGCGGGGCGGCCGTCGCGTTGTAGGCCAGTGCATGCGGCAAGATGATAGTGTGGGTTTCCGCATGCGGCAGGTTGAAACTACCGCCTAACGTATGGCATAGCTTATGATGCAGAGACATCGACACGGCCCCTAGCACCGATCCACACAGCCACGCGCCATACAGCGCATCCGCTCGCGCACGCCGAACGTGCGCATCTTCAGCGTCGAGCGTCAGTAAGGGCAGCGCTCGTCCGATGGCAGCGATGCCCTCGACGGCCATCAGATCTGTGATCGGATTGGCGTCCAAGGCGTATAGACCCTCCGCCGCATGAGCGATCGCATTGATCCCGCTGCTAACGCTCAAAGATACTGGCAGCGAGTACGTCAGTTCGGGATCGTAGATCACTGTCTTTGGCATGACACGAATATCGCGACCGGTCTTCTTCAACCCCGCTTCGGTGATGCCGTAGATCGGCGTCATTTCAGAACCAGCATAGGTAGTCGGAATAGCAAGAATCGGCAAGTCCGACTCCAGTGCTATGGCCTTTCCGAGTCCTGTCGTCGAACCACCGCCGATAGCTATAGCACAGTCGGCGTCAAGACGGCGTGCCAGCTCGCGTGCTTCACGCGCAACTTCAATCGGTACATGCATGGCCGCCCTATCGAACACTCCGGCGACACGAACCCCGAGAATTGCCGCTATCCGTTCTGCATCCCGACGCTGATCTGGTGTCGCGAGTATAAGTGCGCGACGCGCGCCAAGTAGATCGACTTCCGCTTCGAGCCGGCTCAGCGCACCGGCACCAAATACAACCCGCTGCGGATGGCTTGTAAAAATAAATTCGTTCATGATGGTTTTCTCCTGGGTCACGTCAGCTCAAGGCCATCGTAGCGAATGCGACGCGGCTTGTGGCCGACCTCGCCCTATCAAGGAATCGGACGGTCATCGCGTCACCGAGGGCTATTTCCGTGTCCTTCTCAACAAGCAAACGCACCGTGCGCGCGCCAATCTGTGGATGTTGCTCTCGAACTTGCAAGATAGCGCCGATCCAAGGCGCCGCAACATCCTGTTTTTTTACGGTTCCTGCGTAATCTCCGACCGGCGGTGAACACATATCGCGGGGCACTACAACGTCGATCACACGGCAAGCAAATTCACTCGGCCCGAACACCGTCCCGGACAACTCGTGGGGGCGATCCAGCATTGCATTTGCGCTGGCAATATCGCCTTGCTGGATTAGCCGCCTTGTTTCGCTCGACGAACAATGCGCACCGTTCTCAATGGTCGCATTCGGCCGCAACGGCACGGGACGTAAGTCAAATCCCAGGCGATCACCAAGATTGCCCAAATACGCAATATTCCCTTGGCGCCCGCTGCCGCAGGCGAAATTCTCGCCAACGATAAGTGAGCGCATGCCCAGCATGTTAACCAAAGTCCGCCGCACAAAATCGTCTGCCGATTCCGCACTTCGCTCCCGATCAAATCTCAGAACGAGACAATAGTCAACATGACCGGTGGACGCTAACAAATTCATACGCCCTTCAAGGGTCGATAAGAGCGCTGGGCAGAATTCGGGACGCAACGTGGCAAGCGGATGAGGATCAAATGTGACTAAGACGGTAGGAAGCTGCAAGGCCAATCCTTGATCTCGCAACTTCCGCAGGACGCGCCTGTGCCCACGGTGAACGCCATCGAACATCCCGATCGACACGACCGACCCGGACAAATTCAAGGCGCTTGGATTGGTGATGATTTTCATGCGTGTCTCCTCCGTGGCAAAGCGATAACAGGCGGCTTAGATCAAGCTGCAGGCTTCTTCGAACGACAGACGCGGGCTGCGCGCAAACACTTTAGACGAGTCGCCATAACCCAGGCCGCAGATGAAGTTCGACTTGATGGAAGTGCCGGCGAAAAAGGCGGCATCGACCTTGGCGTTGTCGAAGCCGGACATCGGGCCGCAGTCGAGGCCGGTAGCGCGCGCCGCCGTGATCAGATATCCGCCTTGCAGCGTGCTGTTGCGGAAGGCGGTCGTTTCCGCAAATCCGGTTTTGGCCTCGCCTTCGAACCAGGTCTTGACTGCCGGGTTGTGCGGAAATAGCTTCGGCAGAACCTCATAAAAGCGGGTCTCGTAAGCGACGATCGCAAGCACCGGAGCCGTCATGGTCTTTTCGATATTGCCGGGACTGAGCGCGTCTTTCAATTTGGCTTTGGCTTCGTCGCTGCGCACGAAGACGATACGAGCCGGTGAACAATTGACCGAGGTCGGCCCCCACTTCATCAGTTCGTAAATCTGCTTCAATTGCCCATCCGATACCGGCTCGGGAAGCCAGCCGTTCTGGCTGCGGGCGTTACGAAATACCTTATCGAAAAATTCGTTGCTTGACATGATTTATCATCCTTCTGGTGAAAAAATAAAAACCCCCGTACCGTACAACAGCACGAGGCCTGACATAGAGAGAAGAGATATGACGCCGCACTACGGGTCAATTCTTCTTCGTCGTCCTGGAGCTAGCGGCTCGGTCACAGGGCCGGCAGGTACATCTGGTCAACGGTTCCCGCGGGGATGCCAAGTTCGGCGGCGACCGCGGCGACGCCCTGCTGGGCAGCGTTGAAGTCCACCCGACCGTCGGAAGTGAAATACGGGCGGACGTAGCGCTCGTAGTGTTGCTGCGCTTCCTCGCTGGTCACTCGACCCAACATCGAGGCGATGTGTTTGACGGCCAAACCGGGTTGTTCGGCGATCGTCCGGAGGGCCCGCTTGTTGGCCCGCACCAGCGCCTGCAGGGCCGGATCGTCGAGCGGGATGCGCGCAGGGTCCACGGCGATGCCCACGGTGGGGATCTGGAGGTGGTCGCCCACCCAGCACAGCAGCGAAAAACCCTCCTCGCGGGCGACCTGTTCGGGCGCTAACGTGCTGCCCACGTAGGCCGCGTCAATCGAGCCGTCGCGAAGGCCTCGCAGGTCCATCTGGTAGTCACCCGGGATGCGCTCCACACATTCCAGGTCGCGATCGGGATCCAGCCCGTGCTTGCGCAGCACGATCCGCGCGAAACACCCGGGGGCGGTGCGGGCTCCGTGGACCGCCAGTCGGCGCCCGCGAAGATCGTCCATGGATTTCACCTCGCTACCCCCGAGGAACCAAAAGAGCGGACGATGCGTGTTGGCGCTGAGCACCGTCCATTGGATGCCGTCGGTCAGCCGCGACAATAGCGCCCGGCCCAGACCGATGGTTGCGCCGCCGCGCACGCGTTCAGTCTTCCACACGGCGCCGTCGCGGAGGGCGACGTGGACACCTTCATCTTCGAAATATCCCTCTTGATCGGCCACATGCGCGATCAGCTCTTCGTGAATACCACTCCCCACATAAGTCAGGTCAATCTTGTGCATTAGCAATTACTCCTCTGTCAGGTCAATCAAGCGCATTGGCAAAACAACTCCTCTCCCAGTTTCGGACGATTCGCGTGCGCGTTGTGTTCACTACATTCCAAAGCCCCCGCTCACCGGAATGTAGTGGCCGGTGGTGAAACCCGAATCGTCGCTTGCCAGGAACGCCACCGTTTTGGCCACCTCGTTGGGACGGGCCAGCCGTCGCATCGGTATGGACGCAGCGATCGCGCTCAGCCGTTCGGCCGAGACTAGCCCAGTCGACGTAGCGCCCTCCACCGTGGTCGGTGCGACGAGGTTGGCGGTGATCCCGTGCGGCGCCAGCTCCAAAGCGACGTACCGCACGAACTGGTCCAGGGCCGCCTTGGCGGTGCCCAGCGCAATCATCCCATCACGCGGATGACGCGACAGCAGGGTACTCAGATAGATCAGCCGCCCGTGGCCACGAGAAATCATTCCTGGCACCACAGCCTTCGTTGTCAGGAAGGCGGCACGCAGCTCAGTGTCCAGCTTGCCGCCGAGTTGCTCCCAGCTCAGGTTGGCGAACGAGGTAACGTCATACGGCGTCAACGCGTTGTGCACGAGAACGTCGACCCCACCCCATCGCCGATCGATTTCATCGACCATGCTGGCGACATCGTTGGGCTCGGTGACGTCGGCTTTAATCGCCATGGCTTCTCCACCGGCCGCGACGATAGTCGCGACCACGTCCTCGGCCTGGGGTGCACTGGCGCGATGGTTGACGACCACCCGGTATCCGTGTTCGGCCAGAACCAACGCAATAGCCGCACCAATGCCCCGGCTGGCTCCAGTGATTAGCGCGACTGCCATGAGGTCACCTCCACTTTCAGTTTTTCGTGGATACGCCGCCCCACATAGGTCAAATCAATTGTACGCATTAGCAAAATAACTCCTCTGTCAGGTCAATCGTGTGCATGGAAAAATAAGTCGCAATTTCGGACGATGCGCGTGCTCCTTGTATTCACTCCATTGCAAGGTGCCCCACGTGTTTCGTTTGATCTACAGTACACCGATCAAACTTTTAACTCTACGGATGCAGCCTCATTGACACTATTCCGCAGCGGAATGAAGCGGATCTCGTTCGACGAGCAGATGAGCAGTGCAGTCAGCGGCACCCATGCGAACTGGTACCAGTAGAAGAAAGGGAAGCCGAGGAGACTTGGAAGTTCGTGGTTGTAGAAAGGCACCCACAAAAGCCCGATATCGGGCAACGCCAGCAATAGCCGCATGATAATCCAGCTATATTTTTATATTGCACCGAGACCTGAGTATCCCGGCAGTGCGAAAGCCGAGGCCGGCACGACTCGGGCAATTTTCTGTGGCCTGTGGTCAGCCGAGCGCCATCCGGATTTTTTCAGCTTGCGCGGCAAGCACAGGATGTTCCGCCATGATTTCGGCATGGGGCTTCAGTTCAAAGCCCGCGTAGCACGGCATAATATGGACATGCAGGTGGAAGATGATCTGGCCGCCGGCCGATTCAGAATATTGTTGAGGAGGGGCAAACGCCACCTGCGTCCATCATGTGATTACGTAGTCAAGAGTCGACTGGTGAACAGCGCATGAACGGTCCGAATTGATAGTACGGCTATAGAAACTGTGAGTAAGAACAGCAGAAGGACGGCGACAATTCCCAAGCCTATGCCACCAACCGCACTCGAATACATCAGCGCCGCATTCGACAACGCCGCCATTGGGAAGCCAATTGCCCACCAGTTTTGCGAAAACGGCGCCGGCTTCATGACGAGGCGATAGGAGATAATCGTGAACAGGAACAGACCGAAGTAGAACAGCAGTGACGCGAACATGTCGACCTTTTGCACCAGGTTGACATATGCAATGAAGCCCACAGCAAACGGCGCAACCAATATCATCTTAGACGGCCGCATTCCGGCTGCCAGCGGCTCGTGGTGAACCAACCTGGAGAAAATCAGCACGAAGAAGACGATTGCGCTGACACTGCCGATGGCCGCTGCAAGCAGATTAACTTCGTGAGCCCAGCCTGCGCTCAAAGCTCCGCCGGTAACTACGATATCAAGGCTTCCCACGCCCATAATCAGCCAAGCTGGAACTACACTCGTAGGCGAACCGTTGCCGTTCAAGAGCCGAGAAATCATAACGACGCTTAGAACCAACGTAACAGCTGCTCCGATTGCCCAAACCACGAGTCGAGCGGAGTTACTGTAGACACTGATAACGCTCGAGAGCAGCAGGATGCTGATGCCCACGGTACCAAAGAAGTTCCCCAGGACTGGGTGCGAAAATTCGTGTTTCACCAAGTCCGGATATAGAAAGAGTTTGCTCAGGTACGACAGCGCCAAAACAGCGAAGAGCAACAATGCCGCAATGCCGATGCTGTTAGATACCACAATGTTGGCGCCATAAGATTTGTTGGCGATGCGCCAGGCCAGCGAGAGCCCGGCCACGCTCATGACTGAGCCGAAAAGGCCAATTGGAAGAGATCGAACGGACGGCAACGCTCGCGCCGGAACAGCTTGGCTCGACTGGGAAGAATGCATAAAGGCTCCATTAGCTTAGTTAAATAGTTTGATCACCGTCCTTGGCCATTGCCATCGACCGCGCGCAACATACGCACCATAGAAGTACCAGCGTAGCTGGGATTTGGATTCCTACGATTGCGAAGGCGGATGGGCTCCTTTACCAGCTGCCTGGTGGCTACTGACACCGCTGGGGGCGCTCATGGCATGATATGCCCGCCATGGCCCGATATGACCATCACCTCGGATACAGATGACATTCAGATGAAGGATTGTGGATTGCACACCTGCATTCTGCCCGAGCAGGTGAGCCCGTGGGCGGGTCTGCCCCGGTTTGGCCGGAAAGGCATGCGAGTTGTCCCATAATTCGCCATAGAGTCTCCTGACGCGAGGACTGCGCTTGATTGAGAAGCCTTAATGCGCTGACCTTGGCGCTTCCTGTCGGGGCTCGTCTGCGGATGAACGCGTTGCCAGCGTCGGCATGGAGGCATAGGTCGCGAAATTGCGGGGAGTGCAGAAATACGGAAAACGCAGCCAACAACGACGGTAACGATATGGCGGCCAAGAATTAATTGAAGTCGGCGCCGGCGAAATGAGCCCTTCGCTTAAGTTTGGCGGATTGGACGGAGGGGACTCAGGCGAGCGCGCAGGCGGCGCGAGAAATTGAGCGCGACTACCAGTACGCCGCCCGCGCCGCCAGCCAGGATGGCGGCGGTGCCTACATGCGCGACTAGCAGGCCGCACAGCGCCACCCCGGCCGACTGGCCAAGGAAGAAACAGCACGAGAACGACGCTACCGCCGCGCCGCGCCGCTCGGGCGCCATCTGGGTCGCGTTAATCTGCAGCGTATTGTGCAGCATGTAGAACCCCATCCCCGCCAGGAAGCAGGCCGGTATCGCCCAGATCCAGGTCGGCGCAAGGCCGATCGACAGCAGCGAAACGGCCAGCAGCATGCCGCCCCAGCGCGTGAGCCCCGTCTCGCCGAGGCCGCGCACCAGCTTGCCCGAGACGAGCGCGAAAGCCACCCCGCCAAAGCCGAACAGCATCACCAGCGCACCTGCACGCGTAAGCGACACACCGTACGCATGGTGCAGGTGGGTGGCGATGAAGGCGAACGGCCCGTACAGGAATCCGCCTTCGAGGAACACGGAGACGAGCACCATCCGCGCCCACGGCACCGAGGCGATGGCGCCAAACTCGGCCGCCATGTGGCGCAGCGCCGAGCCCTGTACGGGGCGCACCTGGCGCGCGTGCGCGGGCAGGCGGGCGTTGAGCCACAGCAGGCCCGCGCCGACGGCGCCGAAAATCAGCGCCACCAACACGAACGGCAGGCGCCACTGGCCGGCATCGGCGGCCATGCCGCCTACCAGCACACCGGCAGACAGTCCCAACACCTGGCCGATGAGAAAGCGCGCCAGCACGGGCTGACGCTGATCGTAGGGGACTACGTCGCCGATCCACGCCATCGACAGCGGCATGATCGCTGCCGCCGTGGCGCCGGCCAGCACGCGCGCGCCCAGTAGCCAGTTGAAGCCCGGCGCCAACGCGCACAGGGCGGCGGTCAGCGCGCACGCGCAGGCAGCGCCGCCGGCAACGAAGTATTTGCCGAAACGGTCGCCTAGCGGCCCGAACAGCAACTGCGCCAGGCCGTAGGTGATCGCAAACACGGTCACCACCAGCGAGGCCTGGCCAAGCGCGACACCGAATTCACGGCTCAGCAAGGGCAGCAGCGGATCGGTCGCGCGCATCGACATGCCGCTCCCGAACGCGGCCAACGACAGTAGCGGAACGGCGATGGCGGGAATGGCGGAGCCGGGGGTCAGCGTGGCAGTCATGGGCGCTGGTAGGTCGAATCAATTGTACGCATTAGCAAAATAACTCCTCTGTCAGGTCAATCGTGTGCATGGCAAAATAAGTCTCAATCTCGGACGATGCGCGTGCTCGTTGTATTCACTCCATTGCAAGGTGCCCCTCGTCTTTTGTTTGATCTACAGTATACCGATCAAACTTTTAACTCTATGGATGCAGCCTCATAGACACTATTCCGCAGCGGAATGAAGCGGATCTCGATCGACGAGCAGCCGATTGGCTTTGTTCGGAAGACGTGTTGTCGGTGCATTTGGGCTGCAGTATAACCAAGACTTCAGAGAAGAATTGGATCCGAGCGGATGCCGTACAAAAACTTGAGCGATCTGTTTTCGGAGCTGGATATCGCTATCAAACAACGCTGCAAGCGGCTGGCCAGACGGCTCGCGAATAGCGAAGACGTAACGGTCATCATCGATAGTACGGGGCGGAGCTTCGACCGGCCAGCCAGTGGTACGACGAAAAATACGGAAGGCGCCGATCGAGAATGAAACGGCATTGATAGACTCGCTCAAGCCCGCATATGGGTGATATTGACCGATCATGTAGGAAGCGTATCCTGCCATATCAACCTGGGCCGCGAGGGCCCATCAAGGAGAATGAAATGTCATCGAACCAGGAAGTGCGTCCGCCGTTGCCCCCCTTCACGCAGGAAACGGCCGTTGAAAAAGTGCGGCTTGCCGAAGACGGCTGGAATACCCGGGATGCGGCCAAGGTAGCGCTGGCCTATTCGCTCGACACCAAGTGGCGCAACCGCACGGAGTTCGCGAACAATCGTGAAGAAGCGCGTGCGTTCCTCGATCGCAAGTGGAAGAAGGAGCTGGACTACCGTCTGATCAAAGAACTGTGGGCCTTTGGTGGCAACCGGATCGGGGTGCGCTACGCATATGAATGGCGCGATGATTCTGGCAACTGGTTTCGCTCTTATGGTAACGAGAACTGGGAATTCGGCGAAGATGGACTGATGCAACGCCGCTATGCGTGCATCAACGATATGCCGATCAAGGAATCCGAGCGTAAGTTCCACTGGCCCCTGGGCCGCCGTCCCGATGATCATCCGGGGCTCAGCGAGTTGGGTCTCTGAGCGCATAAAGGCACTAAAGATCAAGTGTAATGCCCCCTACCCTATCACCCACCGCAGTATCATGGCGCAATTTGGGAATGGCCGAACAGATCAGCACTTGACCATCGGGCGCTTGGGCCGCGCAATGGCGAATATAGTCAACCGATCCCTCCAGCAGCGGTGTGGCACAAGCGCCGCACAGGCCTGAGCGGCAGCCGGATGGCGGCGACATGCCATGCTCTTCGGCGAAATCGAGCAAGCTGCCGTGGCTGGAATTCCAGGTGGCGAATTTGCCTGATTTCGCGAATCGGACCGGAATGCTTGCTTGACTGCTCACTTCCGGCTGCGGCGCTGGCGGTGTCGCCTTGTCCGCCGAAATACCGGTCTGTACACTCACGGGGCTAAAAGCCTCAAAGCGGATACGGTCAGACGCAACGTTCAAACTGCGCAGACCATCGTACAAATTCTGCATGAAAGTCACAGGGCCGCACAGATAGAAATCGTAGTCGTCAAATGGCAGAATTTCCTTTAAGAAGTCGATATCGACACGCCCAAGGCTATTCCGGAAGCGCTGCACCGCGCCATCATCATCGGCAACTGCACCGAGCGCGCTGTATCGCACATGCGCGGTCAGATTCCAGTGTCGCGCCGCTAAATCACGTACGTGTTCGGCAAACGCATGCTCGCTCCGGTTACGCGCTGCATGGATAAAATAAATTGGATGGGCATGGCGCGTACGGCCGCCGTTGACCAGCAGGCTGTTGAGCATCGCAATCATAGGCGTGAGTCCCACTCCGGCTGACAGCAGTACCGCTGACCTTCGGCTAGCGGCGTCAAATGTAAAATCGCCGCGCGGCCCCATTAACTCGATTGTATTGCCAGCTTGCATGTGCTCATGAAGCCAACTGGAAACTGCACCGTCACGTTTTACGCTGATACGGTAGCGGCGGCCATCCGGTGCGTCTGACAGGCTATATGTGCGCACCTGCGGCATGCTGTGACCAGGCAAACTCACACGGATTGGAATAAATTGGCCGGGAACGTAATGCGAAACACCCAAGCCGTCGGCGGGTTGCAGATAAAAAGACCGGATCGAATCACTTTCCGGCTGCGTCTCAACGACCATAAAATGGCGCCAGGTATTTCGCATTTCGGCGGCAGCCATTGCACTATCGGCTTCGGCCCAGGTTCCAGTGCGTTCAAGTTGCGGTGCGGCCTCGGGTTCCGTCCAGCGCAAATGCAGCACGCCAACGTTACGGCGCACTTCGCGTATATGGAAACGCACCAGCCGCTCGGCGCCGGCGAAAGCCTGTACTTGCGGACCATCCCAAATGATTTGCGCTTCGACAGCCAAATGCAATAAATCACCAGAGTCGTAATCAATGAACAGTAGGCCGGCGCGGGGATGGCGCAGCAAATTTCCTAACGTATTGAAAAAGAAATTACCGACGAAATCCGGCGCCGTCAGCGTCCGATCATCGTCCATGCGGACAAAACCCGGCCTTCCGCCGCGATGAGACACGTCGACCCCGCGCGACGAACCGGCACTCTCATCGAGATTGGCGCTTGCGATAAAAAACGTGTCTGCTCGACCGATCAATTGAAGGTCGGCTTCACGCAATTTATCATCGTATGAAACCTGCGTCGCTTCGGGCGGGCGGATGACAGTATCGACGAAGTTATGCTGGCGGCGCTGGATGTATTGAGGACAGTTGCCGAAGCTATGTGTGACTGCAACAGTTATGCCGCCCTGGTCCACCGTTTCGATAATGCCGTTGACCCGATTGCGCCGGCGCGTGACGGGCGCCATACCCAGTCCGCCAATGAAGGAACCAGGATGCAGTTGCCCGCTCAGCGGATCACCAGGCAGCGTTGATCCGGCGATGCGCAAGGTTCGCTCATCCGGCGTCGACATGAAACCGGGGGCGCCAACCAGCATTGTTGCCCACGGCTGCCCTGCTGAATCAAGGGCACCGACAAAAAAGAACGGTTGCTCGCCAAAAAACTGCCGGTGCTGTTCGGGCATATACTCCCGGGTACTTCTGCGTCCGACCTCGTGCATTTGCATCCGCACACCCAGTTGCTCCTGGACTGCCAGTTCGTCGGCGTGGAAAGGCGATGCGCTGCTATCGAGAATTTGCGGGATTTTTGCGGCAGTCATATAGGCTCCTTTTTCGGCGTCGTTGCCGTTCCTACTCGATGACAAGCCTGGACTCGGTTGATGGCATCGCCACAAAGCCGGGCAGGGATTTTATCCGGGCAAGCCAGGCGCGGATGTTTGGATACCGGGCGAGCGACACTCCGCCTTCCGGTGCGTGCTCAATGTAGCTAAATGCAGCTATGTCCGCAATCGTCGCTTGCATACCCAACGCAAACTGGCGGTCCTGCAACTCGACATTGAGTACGGCGAATAGCGTCACGCTGATCGCCTTCGCGCGATCATGGTCAAGCGGCGCATCAAACACCGTAACCAGGCGGGCAGCGCAAGGACCGTAGGCTATCTTCCCGGAAGCCATCGACAACCAACGCTGCACCTCGGCCATGGCCGCCGGGTCGCGCGGCAACCATTGCCCGCTGCTGTCATACTTCGACGCGAGGTACACCAGAATGGCAGTCGAGTCAGACAGGGTAAGCGCGCCATCCTTGAAAACCGGCACCTCGCCAAACGCGTTGAGTGCCAGAAACGCATCGCTACGGTGTTCTCCTGCAGCGAGATTTACGGCAATGAATTCATACGGCAAATCAAGCAGACTCAGAAATAATTGCACGCGATGTACGTGGCCCGATAGCAGTGTTCCGTACAACTGCATTGGGCTTTTAGGTGCGGAGGAATTCATCGATAGTCCTTGTAGGTGATCAGGGCTGCCGGGCCTAAAGAGCCAGTACCCGACATACAGGCCAGTGTAGTAACAACGCGGTGCGATGATAAGATGGGCTTAGCCTCAATCACAGTTCACTTTATATGGACAATCCCCCGTGTCGGTGCGTGACACTTGCTAAAAATGATACGTAGTCAATGCCGTCTCCACCCATCAGATAAAGCTCGACATGGTCAATCTCAACGCGGTCAACCTCAACCGCCTGGTTATTTTCAAAGCTGTAGTGGACGCCGGCTCGCTGACGGCTGCAGCGCAACGCCTCGGCCTTGCGAAAACTGCGGTGAGCAAGCATATGCAACTGCTGGAGGCGGAGATAGGTGTCAACCTGCTGGTGCGCTCGACGCGAAAGCACAACCTGACTGAGGCGGGCCAGGCTTTTTACGAGGCAAGTAGTGAAATTCTGAAGAATGCTGAAGAGGCGATACTTCTGGCGCGAACCGGCCTCGAAATGCCGCGCGGGACGTTACGCGTCGCCGCACCGATAGACTACGGGGCAATGGTGATCGCGCCGATCCTGGTCGAACTGCGTGAGCGCCATCCCTCACTCAAAGCAGAACTCATATGTCACGACCACTTTGTTGACCTGATCGCCGAGGGCATTGATGTGGCCGTTCGTCTGGGGAAACTCGCCGATTCGAGCATTGGCGCGGCAAGAGTCGGAAGCTTCGTCAAATGGCTGGTTGCGAGTCCGCAGTTTGTCGCAGCACATGGCATTCCGGCTACCCTGGAGACGCTTGCAGAGTTACCCTACATCGCATTGACCGTGTTGCCGCAGCCGTTCTCATTTATGCTTGAAGGTCCGAACGGCAAGAAATCCGAGGTACAAATGACGGCACCAGGATTTTCCACCAACACGGCATACGCCTGTCATGCGGCTGCACTGGCAGGCGGCGGCGTCGCGCTTCTGACGGATTTCTCCGTCAACGAGGATATTGAGGCCGGCCGCCTAGTGCGGCTGCTACCGGAGTGGGCGGCACCAACCGCCGATATTCACGCACTATTTCCACCGACGCGACACCGGCAAGCAAAAGTTCAGGTATTTATTGATGCGCTGAAAACAACGGCCAGCCGCGCAGTTGCGCTCTAGCGACATCGAAGTCAAGGAAATGAACCTCGGCATCGGGAATGTCGCGTAGATAGGCTTTTGCGCCTGATCTAGGCTGCAGACACGGGTTCGATTCCCGCCTGTTGATACCGGTCCATTTTTGACCCACCCGCTGGGATTTCGTTGACCCAGCCCCAAGCCTGGCAAACCTTTGTCGCAGGCGGGATTGCCAGGTGTTGAGATGGCGCAATCCAGCGTCGGCACTTGGGTCAGTAGCGCATCGGCGCCAACACTGCAGCACCTGATGCAATCGTCCGGAACGCAGATACGGCACCACATCCCATTCGGATCGCATCAATCGGCGCAAATCGGCCCAATGAGAACGGTTATGAATCTATTCGATATGCGGCTGAAACCAATACTGCGGAGGATCGCAATGCTCCTGAATCGAGGATAGCGATCCACCGAAACCTTACTAGGGAACAATAAATTCCAAAGTCTGCGCTGCAAGCGGATGATGATTCGCATCCGCCAACTCCAAGGTAAGCTGATGTGGCCCATGCGATAGTCCCTGCACGACTATGGGCTCGTCGCTGGCATGCAGCCAATGCCAGGACGCGCGATCCACTGACACATGCAGGTGCCCGATACGCGGCGCGACGGCCATTGCTGCATCGCCATAAACCGGGACGATTTTCAGATGTTCCGTTCGGAATGGCACCACCACCAGTCCTCTGGCTAAAGCTGTGGCCAATGGCGGATTGACGATTAGCGTTGCAGTGGCCTCCCCTGAGATAACAGGCAGAGAATGGACATCATGATCGGCGGCGCGGGCAGCGCTGAAATCCAGGAGAAGGCATGTGACAACAAGGCAATGGAGAGTATGTAATTGAAGTTTCATAAGGTTTCCCAAGGGATAGAAATGACAATGTAATCACCGATTACATTTGTAATTATAAACACACTCCTTTAAGATGTAAGCAGTATTTACATTTAACTGTCGCCCATACCTCACAATCATGAACAACAGGTCAGAACAAGCTCCTGCGAAATTGGGCTCACGCCACACCTACCATCACGGCGATTTGCGCAAAGCGTTAGTAGATGCAGCCGTACAGTTGATTGAGACACGGGGCCTTGATGCCGTGAGTGTCCGAGAGGTCGCAAAGATGGTTGGTGTTTCTGCCGGCGCTCCATTTCGCCATTTCGCTACCAGGACTGCGCTGCTGACCGCAGTTGCGGAGGACGCAATCGAAAAACTAGGCAATGCGATTGATCTGTCTTTGCAGGCCGCCTCTGATGAAAACCCATTACTACGAATTCGTGCCATTGGCGTTGGTTTTCTACGATGGTCGTTTGCCAATCCCACGCATTTCCAGGTAATTTCAACGCGCGCCATTATTGATTTCGAAGGATCGAGTCTGCGGGAGCGTAACGATTCGATCCGCACCAAGATGACGGCATTGATGGCAGAAGCTTCCGCCATGGGACTGTTACGCCCGGGAGATGTAGGGCGCCATCAAATCGCCGCACGCGCACTTGTCTATGGCTTGGGGCGAATGTATATAGATGGACAGTTTCCCAGTTGGGAACTCAGCGAACAGACCGCCCTGGAGGAAAGCATCGCAATCTTGGACCAGTTTATTACGTCCATCTCCGTCTGAAATGCGTCGCTCGGCAGAACCGAATATCTGCGACGAGTCGTTAGCTGCCGGCCACCCGAAAAAATCGAACGACAGGTATCGCTGCTTATGGATAGCTATCCATAACGCTGCATAGCTGACCTTTGCAGCGAGGCGCACAGCGAAGGCTCAGAATCGATGCTGGACGATCGTAGACTCCTTTTAAGACGACTCGTCAATTCACGAGAGCACGCGGTCAGCTTGAAATAGATTGAATGAACATGCAAAAGGAAATACACAATATCGGCCGAACGGAGGCTCAGGATCAATAGTTAGCTCTGGCACCGATACAGAAAGCTTCCACGCGAATGAATGGTGCGGATCTCAGCAGGGAGAGTGCGCGGGGACAGCGCCTTGGGCATGCTTTTACGCGAGACTTGGACTCATACGAAAGCAAATCATGGTTGCAGCTTTTAGGACCGAGCCTGTTAAGGGCTGCCTATATGGCGCTATTCGGGAGCGAGCAGGGAAGCGGTCGCCAGCGTTTTGGCTTCCTGGACCGCCATGTCGATGAAAGCGCGCAGTTTTGGCTGATGTTGCGTGCGCACGGGGAAGTAGATGAACAGGCCACTGGTGGCACGTAGAAAGCCTTGGAGTACGCGCTCCAGGCGGCCGTTGTCGATATCGGCGCCGGCTTCCATATCGGGAAGATAGGCCAGGCCCATGCCGGCGCGTGCGAAGCCCCGGATCAGGGTCGTGTCGTTGACGATAATCTTGCCGCTGGTTTCCACTTGAAACGCTTGTCCATTCCGGTAGAACGCCCAGCGGTGCAATCCGCCGGACGCGAGGAAACGGTAGCGTATCGTTTCGTGCGCGGTCAGATCTTCCGGCGTGGCCGGCCGCCCCGCTTGCACAAAATAGTCGGGCGATCCCACGACCGACCATGGCAGGTCCGGCGTCAGGCGGATGGCCACCATATCCTGCGCCACCGCCTCGCCCAGCCGGATACCCGCATCGAAGCCGCTGGCTACCAGATCCACTGCGCTGTCGTTGAGCGAAATCTCGATCGCGACATCCGGGCAGATGCGTCGATAGTGCAGAGTAAGCGGCTTGATCAGCAGCGCTCCCAGAGCGCGCGGCATGGTCAATCGCAGCGTGCCGCTCGGCCGGCCGCGCGCGGCGTGCAAGGCCGAGAACGACTCCTCGATCTGGTCAACAGCTGTGCGCAGGCTGGCGAACAAGCTTGCGCCGGCTTCGGTCAAGGCCACGTGGCGGGTGGTCCGTTGAAACAGCACCACGTCGTGGCGCAGCTCCAGCAGCTTGACCGCCTTGCTGACGGCGGTGGTGGTGACGTCGAGGCGCGCGGCCGCAGCCGTGAAGCTTTTCAGCTCGGCGACAGTCAGGAAGGCTTTCAGTCCATCGAAGGAGGTATCGGCCATGGTTTTACTGTGAACTTGCAGGACAAGCCGAATGTACCATAATCATCTTTTTCTCTACAGTCGGCTTCACTATGATGAAATCTCCATTCATCATCGGGGAATCATCATGTCGCTCAACCTACCGGCCGCTGTCGCGGCTTACTTTAACGCTGCCAGTGACGGCAGTCCCAAAAGCGTTGCGCTATGCTTCGCGGAAGACGCCGTAGTGCGTGACGAGGGACGCGCTATGCGCGGCCGCGCCGCGATCCAGGCGTGGAACGAGGAAACCCAAAAGAAGTACGCGACCGTCATCACGCCGCGCGAGGCAACAGGCTCGGCCAGCCAATTCAGCGTCACCGCGCAGGTTGCCGGCACTTTTCCGGGCAGCCCGCTGCTATTGCGCTTTCATTTTACGCTCGGAGAATCGGGTATTTCGGCATTGGAGATTACGGCATGAACACTACTATTAACAAAACGATCTCTATTGATCCAACCGAATTTTGCGGCCAGCGCGTGCTGGTCACGGGCGGCACCAAGGGCATGGGCGAAGCCACTGTCGCGCGGCTACGTTAATTTTTTCTGGCCATCCAGGCGAAAGGCGCAATTGTCGAAGCCATCTACTATCAACCTCGGCACACGAAAAGGAATCGCAAGCCCAATGACACAAACCACGAACAACCTTTCCGCAATCTCTCCGGATCTGGCCAAAGCTTACGCCGACGCCAACTACCGCGTAGCCGACCCGCGCGCGAACTTCACCATGCATCCCGGCGAATACTCGCCGGAATTGATGTCGCTCTATCTCGACAACGACAGATTTTCGTCGGCGTTTTTAACCGCCTACAACCCGTTTTCCAACATTGTGACGGACGCTGAAAACACGGCCGCGCAACATGCGCTCGAAGCCGAGCTGGCGGAGCTCGGATTTACGTCTCTGATTGGTTACGGGTGCGATGGCGACGGTGCGTGGCCGAAAGAAGTGAGCGTGCTTGTGCTTGGGGTCGATTTCGCATCCGCCAAGGCGATTGCGATCCGGTACGGCCAGAATGCGTTTTTGTTCGCGGCCGATGATGCTGTGCCGATGTTGATTTTGAACCGATAACGGATGCGGTTTGTGCGATTCCTTCCGGCACCGCTCCTCCCGAGATCGAAACATCCACGCGACCGGGCTACCCTTCAGTTCAACAGCGGTTGCAGCTCATCTGCCGCCCGCGTAAAACGCTCGATCAGGAAATCGAGGAGCGCACGCAAACGTGGCGTGAGATAGCGGTTGCGGTGATACAGCGCGTGCAGCGGCGCCTCCGGGCAGCGCCATTCGGGAAGCAGGATCGTCAGCCGCCCGGCATGCAAGTCCGCCGCGATGTCCCATATCGATTTCACTATAATGCCATGACCGCGCAACGCCCATTCGCGCGCAACTGCACCGTCATTCGTTTCGCGGGCGGTCTCGGCTGGAACGATATAGATCTGCACGTCTGCGCCACGTGTAAAGTGCCATTCGTTGATGGCTCCCGCCACCGTCCCGTGAACGATGCAGCGGAAATTTTCCAGGTCGCGTGGCTCTTTTGGTGTACCGTGCCGAGTGACATAGTCAGGCGATGCGCACAGTACCCGTCGATTGGAAGCGAGGCGCCGCGCGACGAGGGAACTGTCGGGAAGCACGCCGAAGCGTATCGCCAAATCGATGTCTTCCTGCAGCATATTCGATAGTCGATCCGACAATACCAGGGCGAAGCTTACGTCCGGGTACTGTGTATTGAATTCGTCGAGCCATGCGCTCAGCAGATTGCGGCCAAAGTCCGATGTTGCTGAAATCCGCAGCTTGCCGCGTACGATATTGCGGCCGGTTTGTAGCGCCGCATGCGCATCGTCAAGCGCCTGAAGCGCTTGACGGCAATGGTCCAGATACAAGCGGCCTTCGTCGGTAAGACGCAACTGGCGCGTCGTGCGCTCAAACAGACGAGTCCTTAGCGTGTCTTCGAGTTTGGCGAGCCGCGCGCTTGCAGCCGCAGGCGTGAGGCCGAGCTTGCGCCCTGCGGCAGACAAGCCCCCCAGGTCCGCTGCCTCCACAAAAAGCCGGATATCCCCCAGATTGTCCATGGATTATGCAAGCTAATTTAACGTAATTCGAATATACGCCGGTTAACCGGTCCATTGATTATTCAATTTAATTTGAAAATGATTCAAATACCAGGCCAATTATCGGATGGACACAGTACGCAGATAATGCGTCCATCAGTTTGTTTTTGCCGAAAGCAGTCGCCCATGAATCTTGACCACGCAACCATCGTCACCACCAATCTGGAAGCCGCTCGCAGTTTCTTTTGCAATGTTGCGGGCTTGACAGAGGGTAAGCGCCCGCCATTCAGCATTCGTGGGTACTGGCTGTATTCACGGGGACGTGCGGTGATACATCTGGTCAAGTCTACCGTTTGGGGGCAGGACGGGCGAACAGCGCCACGCATCGATCACGCGGCGTTCCGCGTGGAAAGTCCTGTCGAATGGGAGGCACTGCTGGAACGGCTGCGAGTGCATGGCGTTCCATATCAGATGGCGGAAGTGCCGTTGGCGCACGAATTGCAGTTGTTCGTAGAGTTGGAACCGGGTGTTGTCGTTGAATTTGTGACGGTCTTGCCTGCCCCCTATATATAAATGTCGGAGAGAAGCATGCCTATTCCTTTATTGACGCTAGCCATCAGCGCATTTTCCATCGGTCACACCGTGGGCGGCAAGCTCGCCGACGCCGCTCGGCAACTGGCATCGACGTTGAACATCGGCGCCTTCAATCTCGGCAATGCGGCCGGAGCATGGCTAGGCGGCCTTGTGACCAAACGCGGTTATGCGCTCGATTTGTTGCCGTGGGTCGCCGCAACAGTTACCGCAGTAGCACTAGCGGTCACCTGGCTCGCCGCGCGCATGGACATTCCATCAGCCGCGCCGCATCGCGGCTAGCGACGGTAGCTGCTCCGTTCTCTCTATTTACTTTACAAAGGAAATGAAAATGTTTAATTATCATGGGTCGACTGCATTGGTCACTGGGGCTTCCAAAGGAATCGGCGAAGTCTTCGCTGAGCATCTTGCCGCGCGCGGCATGAACCTTGTGCTGGTTGCACGTTCGCTGGATGCCTTGGATAGCCTGGCACAACGCTTGTCTGCCAAATACGGAATTCAATGCACTGCACTCAATGCCGACCTCGCTGATCCAGAGTCCGCGGACTGGATTGCTGCCGAACTTGAGCGCCGCGGCATCCAGGTGGACCTGCTCGTCAATAACGCAGGCTTAGGCTTGAGCGGCAATTTTCTGTCGCACGAATTGAAGAAGGAACAAGGCAGCATCCAGGTGAATGTACAGACGCTCGTCTCCCTCAGTTATCTGCTAGGCCAAGCCATGAAAAGCCGTGGCAAGGGAGGCATCATCAATCTTGCCTCCAACGCCAGTTTTCAGCCGCTCCCCGCGATGGCTACCTACGCGGCAACCAAGGCCTTCGTGCTCCATTTCAGCGAAGCGCTGAACTACGAACTGGCCGCTGACGGTGTGCATGTGATGGCCGTGTGTCCCGGACCGACAGCCACCAATTTTTTTGCCGGAACCACAACCAAGCTGTCTTCGAAGGACATGGACAGTTCAGAGTCGGTGGTGCAAAAGTCGCTTGCAGCATTCGATCAAGGAAAAAGCGTCGCCTATCCTACCCGGCTGAGCGTGCGAGCGGGCACGTTACTACCCAGATTCCTGCCGCGCTCGCTGGTCACCAAAATCGCGGGAATGGCATCCAGGAATATGGGACTTCAATAATTGCTATCCGCGCCCTCAGCGCGACCGCTCTGCTTTTCTGCTTCACTATTAAGATGGGTTGCCGTTAGGCGCAAGTATGGGTCGAACGAACATGCAACTCCCCAGCTGCAACCCGCAAGGTGCATGTGACGAGCAGCGTTTCTATATACGCTTCAATGATTTTTTCGCCCTCCTGGACCAGGTCAAAACTATCAGGCGCGAATAACCAATTGGTCAGCAGGCCGCGGGTCATCGAATGCAGCATGATGCTGGCCAGACGCAGGTCGAGCGTGGCCGGCAGTTGCCCTGTCGTGATCGCATTCGAGAGCAACAGTTTGTTTTTGCTATCCCATTGCCGCATCCGCTCCTCCTGCCTGATCAAAATTGAATCAAATGAATCGACGAATTCGCATTTATGAATCAGGATATCCAGCACCTTGTTGTAGTGCGGGTTATTCATCGTTTCGCGAAACAGGAAGCGGCAGGTCGCTCGCAACTCGCCCAGCGGGTCGCTGGCCGCTTCCTCGCTCATCGTCGCGCACAGCGTTGGCATCGGCAGGCGTATACGCTGGCACATAGCATCGAACAGGTCGGCCTTATTTTTGAAATGCCAGTAAATCGCGCCGCGCGTCACATTGGCAACGTCCGCCACGTCGGCCAGCGAGGTGCTCGATACGCCCTTGGCATGAAATACATCCTCTGCCGCATCGATAATCCGGTCGCGGGTTTGGAGCGCTTTTCCATTGCTGCATCTTGCCATTTTGAATCAGTCCTCTTATTCGTCATTGTTTCGTCATTGTTTCGTCATTGATTCGTCATTGTCAGAATGCGGCTGAGTTCGCACCGCATTCTTTGGCGACGCAGCCGGTATGCCGATGCGCCGGCACGACGACGAGCCGCGCCAGGGCGGGCATCATGAGGAGGGCGCCAACCATGTTCCAGAGGAACATGAACACCAGCAGGAGGCCCATATCGGCCTGGAACTTGATATCCGAAAAAGTCCAGGTAGCCACGCCCAATGCCAGCGTTATTCCAGTGAGCGTCACGGCAGCGCCGGTGGTCTTCAGGGTTTCGAAATACGCTGCCTTGAAAGCCAGCCCTTCAGCCATGAAATTCTCGATGCGGTTATAGATATAGATGCCGTAATCCACCCCTATTCCAACGCCGAGCGCAATCACCGGCAGGGTCGCCACCTTGACCCCCAATCCGAGCCGGGCCATGATCGCCTCGCAAAGTACCGACGTGATGTACAGCGGGATCATGATGCACAGCGCAACCCGCCACGACGAGAACTCCCACCACACCAGCACGGCGACAATCCCGTAGACGAGAGCCAGCATCATCGGCTCCGCCTTCTTGATCACGATATTGGTCGCCGCTTCAATCCCGGCATTACCCGCAGCCAGCATGAACGTCGCATTCTGATCATTGTTCTTAGCTGCGAATTTTTCTGCTACATCAACGACCCGCGTTAATGTTTCGGCTTTGTGATCGGTCAAATAGGCCATGACAGGCACCATCGAGCAATCGCTGTTGTACAGTTCGCTCGGGATAGCCTTGAAGGCCGAATTGGAAATGAAGCGGTTGCGTGAAAGCGCATACCAGCGCAGGTCGCCGCCGTTCGAACCGGCGGTGAATTTCTTCATTTCATCGACCAGCGAGTAGGTCGACTCGACGCCGATGGTGTTTTCAAGATCCCATTTGAGCCGCTCAATGGCGCTGCTGACGACATACGATCCACATTCTCCCGGCCTGGTCTTGACCATCACAACAAACACATCGGGACTGGTCGAGTAGTGGTGCGCGATAAAGTCATTGTCCCGGTTATAGCGTGCGTTTTCCCGCAGTTCCGGTGCGCCGCGATCGAGATCGCCGATCTTAAGGTCCTGTCGCAGGTGCCACGCGCCGCCAAACACCAGCGCTGACAACAGCAGGCCGACGATCGCCACCTTCGGTTCGGCTACGTGCGAGAACAGGCGCGCTACCCGATGTTTGCTGGCAGCCTTGCTGCGCTGATGACGCAGGCACCATCTGGACACGCCGACATAGGACATCAGTACCGGCAGCAGGAACATTTTCGTGAAGATGATAACCGCCACGCCAATGCTGGCACTGATCGCAAGCTCCCGGATCACGCCGATGTCGATCACCATCATCGTCGAAAAGCCGACCGCATCGCACAGCAGCGCAATCGAACCCGGAATGAATAGCAGCCGGAATGTGCGCCGGGCCGCTTCCTCGCGGCTGTAGCCGATGGCGCAATCGGCACCCATCGTATTGATATTCTGCACCGCATGGCTCACGCCGATGGCAAACGTCAGGAACGGCACCAGGATCGAATACGGATTGAGGCCATACCCCAGCAGACTCACGATCCCGAGCTGCCAGATCACCGCCAGCGAGCAGCACAGGATCGTGACCGCCGTGCTGCGCCAGCAGCGCGAATAGGCCAGCAGCAGCAGGGTCGTCAATACGAAGGTGATCGCAAAAAAGATAGCGATGTTAGACGCCCCCTCGATCAGGTCACCGGCGATCTTGGCGAAGCCGGTGATATGGATGGCGATATGGTCATTTTGGTATTTGTCGCGAACCAGTTTTTCCAGGCGCCTGGAAAACTCCCCGTAATCAAGCTTTTTTCCGGTGAGCGGATCATGTTCGAGCAACGGCACCAGCACGATAGCCGACTTCTGATCGCCTGCCACCAGGCTGCCGATGCGACCCGAACGCTGTACATTGAGCCGCACCTGCGCCAGCTTCCCCGGCGATGCATCGAAGCCGTCGGGAATGATGCGGCCGACGGCAAACCCGTCTTCGGTCACTTCCTGCCACAGCACGTTCGGCGTCCACAGCGACTTCATGTTGCCGCGATCGGCACCGGGAATGAAGAATACTTCGTCAGTGACCTTTTTCAGCGTCTCCAGATGATTCAGCCAAATTGAGATCGAGCGAAGGCCTTCCGACGACCTGCGCGGCGCCGGTTGGCTTTGCTGAATAACTTAGTTGGGCCGATTAATGTGGCGTTTGTGGTTTGCGGACCGGTCCTGCCATGACACCGCCATCGACGACCAGTTCGGTGCCATTGACATAGGAGGACTCATCGGATGCGAGATACACGGCGGCGGCAGCCACGTCCACAGGCGCCCCAAGTCGGCCCGAGGGAATCAGGCCGCTGAAGAGATCCTCGGTGCCCATTCCCGCGCCGAAACCGTAATGGGCCTGCGTCATGGGCGTGTTGATCACGCCCGGATGGATAGAGTTGCAGCGAATTGGCAGCCCCAGCGTCGCAGCTTCGATCGTTGCGCACTTGGTCATCAGCCTGACCGCACCCTTCGATGCGCAATAGGCGATCTGATTGGCGGCGCCGATCAGGCCGCCGATGGAAGACATATTGATGATTGAACCGCCGCGTTCGCCCATGGCCGCGAAGGCGTACTTGATACCGAGGAAGACCCCATCGGTATTCACCGCCGACACCCGGCGAAACGCTTCGACGCTCATCTCGGCGATAGACTGGACAACCAGGATGCCTGCGTTATTCACCAGCACGTCGAGCGAACCAAACTCGCGTTGCGTCTCGGCCATGACAGTCGCCCAATGGGCGTCATCTGAAACGTCGTGGCGCAAGGCGATGACGCTCCGTCCCTCGGCACGCAGGCTTCCAGCCAGCAAATCGGCAGCATCGAGATCAATGTCTGTGAGCACGACGCGTGCTCCCGCCGATGCCATCGCCGCAGCAATTGCCGCTCCGATGCCCTTTGCCGCACCCGTCACCAATACCACTTTCCCGTTTAATCTACTCATGCCTGCCTCCTAAGCTAGCACTCGATTCCTCTGATGGGACGTTGAGTGCAAGAGTTTAAATTCTAAGTGTTTTTCAGATACCTATAGGTATCATAACTCATTAATCTCAATTTGGGCGACGAAAAAGCGCAGATTTAGCGGAAAGCAGCAATCCTGTTTGTTGCAGCCAAGCTGCTAGGGGAAAGGCGAACACAAAGCCGGACTTCTTGCCGTGGACGGTGTGATTGAGGCTATGTGCTGTTCGATAAGATGGGGGGGGGGAAGCGGAATTTGATCGCTGCACGAGATCCGTCTGGTCTGTACTTGGCGTGCTTAGAAGTATTTAGCTACATCGGGACGAGCTATCTCATCTCCCAGCACGCCAAAATCGATCTGATAGTTACAAGGTGCCGGAGGCAAGGAGAATCAACATACTAGCCGCAGCAGCGCTTGCGTGATCTGCAATCTCCGAGTCGTCTGGTTGACGCAAACCATGCAGGGCGTCGTCGAAGAGTACGGCCCGTAGAAGTGCCGAGAAGATGAACGCTGCATTGCGGCTGTTCTTGACCGTCCATTTTTCCAAAGGCGCCCAATGGTCCAGATACCTGGCAAAGAGGGTATTACGCTGTTCGATCACCTCGTCGTGGTAGCGCCGAGCGATTTCGGGGAAACGGTGCGCATCCCGGGTGACGACTTGATATAGCGCCAGCTGTTCCTTTGAAAGCGCATGTCGCAGATATTCGACGCCGATCAGCGCAAGTGCGGTCCGCGGGGGCGCAGAGAACCAGGGCCGCTCGGGCTGCGTTACCTTCTCTTGGGGCGCAAGTTCCAGTCCTTCCGAACCGTTCGGACCGCATGCTACCTGCATCACCGCACTGAACAGATCATCCTTATTCTCGAAATGACGATAAACCGTCTTGATCGACACACCGGCCGCTGCGGCAATGCGGTCCATCGACGTTTGGGCATAACCGCCTTCGAGGAATGCATTCTTGGCAGCATCCACGATTGCGGTCCGCTTCCGCATCATCAGGGAAGCCTTGGGATTGTCAGCAGACCAACTTTTCATCGTATTACCCGAATCTTTGCGCAAGCAACAGGCTGCACGCTTCTCGGCAGATAATACGACAACGACTACTGTAATGTAAAGTGATAACGATAGTTGTCGTACCAGGACCCTGGGTCATTTCAACGCTACAACATAAACTGCATTTGCCATCGGCATCCGCGCTAACGCAGCGACGCAAAATCGACAATCATCCTTATCCCATCAAATTGATTAGAACGTAACGCCCCAATGGTCGCGGCGTACCAGTAGCAGCACCCTCCTCCTCAGCCTCAGGCCAAACTCAGCCTGATGGAAACCGCATCGAGAAAAGCTTGCGTCTTGGTGGCGATATGGCGTCTTGAAAGCAGTAGTGCATAAATAGGCGCGGCCGCACTTTTCCAATCTCGCAGGATATGTACCAGGCGCCCGGTGGCGAGGTCCGTCGCCACGTCGACCTCGGACTTCAGCATCACACCATGGCCGGCAATCGCCCAGTCTTGCACAGCATCGCCGCTATTGGCCAGCAGCCTGGATTGCGGCTCGAACTGCACGACTTCGGCCCTGCCATTCTCGAGCCGCCAAGGGATAGCACGATCGTCATAGCGCAGGCAGAGGTGGCGCGCAAGATCGTTGATGGATTGCGGCTCGCCATGCCGATCAAGATAGGAGCGCGCCGCGACCAGGATCCTGTGATTATCCGCAAGCTTGCGCATGATCGCGCTACTGTCGTGCGGCTGGCCGATGCGGACTGCCACATCGATCCGCTCATACGTCATATCTACGAGGCGATCGTCCAGCCTCAGTTCGACATCAAGCTTCGGATAGCGGTCAACCAATTCCGCCACCAGCGGCACCAGATGAATCCGTCCGAACGATATGGGGGAACTGACCCGTAGCAGACCGTAGGGCTCTTCGCCGCCGATGGCCATGCGTGATTCCGCGGCAGCCAGTTCCTCGAGCACGCGATCGACATGGGCCAGCAGCGCAAGCCCCTCATCGGTGGCCGACAGCGTGCGGGTCGTGCGATTGATCAGCCGCTGTCCGACACGCCTTTCCAGAGTCATCAGGCGCTTGCTGACCACCGCAAGGCCGACGCCCAGATCGCGCGCTGCCGCCGACAGGCTGCCGCAGACGAGTATGCGTTGGAAGGTATGCAGCTCGTTGAGATCGTCCAGCATATTATCAACCTATATTAGATAATCCATCTACAAAATGCCATATTCTCATGTTACAGGCGAGTATGCAACACTATTGGTTCCGAATCAGCCCCTCCCTTCTTGCTGGTTCCCACCGAGCCAATGGAGCCTACGATGACATCGACGAATTTACTTAATTGCTCACTTCTCCCCAAACCAACGCACTCCCGTCTGGAATCTGCCATGACCAGACCCTCGCCGCTGTTCACGCCGACCCTGGTCGCCGGACACAAGGTTCCTCACCGCGTCGTGATGGCGCCGATGACGCGCGCGCGCAGCACCCAGCCCGGCGACGTGCCGAATGCGACGAACGCCCGCTATTACGCGCAGCGCGCATCGGCCGCGCTGATCGTCACCGAAGCGTCGCAGATCTCGCCGCAGGGCAAAGGATATTCCTTCACGCCCGGCATCTATAGTGACGATCAGATCGCTGGCTGGCGCCTGGTCACGGACGCCGTGCACGCCGAAGGCGGCCGCATCTTTCTGCAACTCTGGCACGTTGGGCGGATGTCGCACCCGGACTTCCACAACGGCGAGTTGCCGGTCGCGCCTTCAGCCGTGCCGTTCGAAGGGCAGATCTGGAAAGTGAATCCCGCCACCGGCCAGGGTGAAATGGTGGATTGCCCGACGCCGCGCGCGCTGAGCAAGACGGAAATCCAAAGTATCGTCAACGATTTCCGCGTCGGCGCGCGGCATGCCATCGCGGCAGGATTCGATGGTGTCGAAATACACGGCGCCAATGGCTATCTCGTGGATCAGTTTCTGCGCAGCACCGCTAATACGCGTACCGATGAATACGGCGGCTCGCGCAAAAACCGGCTGCGCTTCCTGAAGGAAGTCGTCGCCGCCGTCGCACAAGAGGTCGGAGCCGAGCGCACCGCTATCCGGCTTGCGCCCTTCCTGACGGCGCGCGGCATGGCCTGTCCCGACATCCTGCCCACGATCCTTGAAGCCACCGCGTTCCTGCAGACGGTGGGCATCGCCTATCTGCATCTGGTGGAGGCAGACTGGGACGACGCACCGCAGTTTACCGAGTCTTTCAGGGCCGACATCCGTGCCCGCTTCCAGCGGCCAATCATCGTGGCCGGCAAGTACGATCTTGATCGGGCGAACTGGGTACTTGGCAACGGCTATGCCGACCTGGTCGCCTTTGGCCGGCCTTTCGTAGCTAACCCGGACCTGCCGCAGCGCATGGCTGAAGATCTGCCGCTCGCTGCGTTCGCCCCTGACACGCTGTTTGGCGGCGACGAGCGCGGCTACACTGATTATCCCGAGTGACCGGTGGAGCACATTTGAAAAGTAGGCTGGGATGCAATCCCAGCCTACGCAATATCAACTACGATCTTGCCTTTCGCTGTCCCGTTTGCGACCACTTCATACGCGTCACGCACGGTTTGGAGCGTAAAGCGGCGCGGATCCATCAAGATATTCAATTTTCCCGACTCGACCAGCTTCGTTGCTTCACGCAGGATGTCGCCATGATGTGCGCGTTCTTTGCCGGTCAGCATCGGCAGCAGCGTAAAGACGCCCGAATACGTTGCTGCGCGAAACGATAACGGTGCCAATTTGTGCGCCCCCCATCCGAGGCAGCTGACCACATGCCCGTGGTAACGGCGTGCCGCACTGAACGAGGCATCGAGTGTCTCGCCACCTACCGTGTCATACACGATATCGAAACCTTCCCCGCCGGTGTGGTCCGCGACGTACTGCTCGACTGTAGCGCTGCGGTAGTCGATGGCGGTGGCGCCATAGCCTTCGATGATTTCCTTTTGTCCAGCACTTCCGGTTGCAAAGATTTCGGCGCCAAACGCACGGGCAATCTGTACCGCGATATGGCCTACGCCACCGGCCCCGCCATGCACCAGAACTCTCTGGCCGGCGCGGACATGCGCGCGATCGACCAGACCTTCCCAGGCGGTGATGAACACCAGAGGCAGCGCCGCTGCTTCACGCATCGTGATGTTGGCGGGCTTGATCGCGAGCAGGTCAGCGTCCACGGCGGCAAACTCGGCGAGAGAACCTTGCAGGTCACCTATACCGCCGGTCATTCCGTACACTTCATCGCCCGGTTTGAAATTGCTGACGCCCGGCCCGACAGCATCGATGACGCCGGCCAGATCCATGCCCAATACGCCCGGCAACTGTCTTTGGGCGTGTGCGGCTTTGCCTTGACGGACTTTGGTATCAAGCGGATTGACCCCACTGGCAACGATCCGCACCAGGACCTGCCCGGCACCTGCCACTGGACGTGCGATTTCGGTCAAGACCATAGGGGTATCGAACTGATTGAGGACAAGTGCTTGCATTGAAGTGTCGGTAGACATGATGTAGTTCCCTTATTTAATGATGTAAGACGGCGCAATACCGCCGGTTTCGTGGGCCTTACCCTCGGGTGTTTCTGTTGTGGGGACTGCTCATCGATGGAATGAAGTTTAGGCGCTTCGCTCCGACAGAAAAACAGGGCAATGCGGGATGCAGTATTTAGAAACCGTGAACAATCGACTTGCGTGAATTGACAGAATTGACCTGTTTTCTCTGTGCTAATATGCGTCGGATATTGAGGTAAGAAGATGCAGTACAAGACATGTGGCGCGATGTCGGGCGCACGTTGTTTATTATTAAATTGGAAGTAATCATGGATCGACTGGATGCATTGAAAGTCTTCTGCAGCGTCGTCCAATCAGGCGGTTTCAGTAAAGCCGCTGACAAGCTGGGCATTTCTACTTCGTCCGTCACCAATCAGATATCCTCGCTTGAAACCCGCTTCCATATCAAACTGTTGAATCGCACGACGCGCAGCATGTCGTTGACCGAGGAAGGGCGACAATGTTATGAGCAGGCATTGCAACTGCTCAGCGACATGAGCGATCTTGAAAGCAATCTGATGCATTCAAAGCAGACGCCCAGCGGAAGTCTGCGCGTCGATATGCCGAGTGTGATCAGTCGCTTGTATGTGTCGCCCGCCCTGCCCCGCTTCGTCGCCGCCTACCCGGATATCTCGCTCAAGATGACGGTGGGAGACCGCATGGTTGACATGGTGGACGAAGGCATCGATGTGTTGATCCGTATCGGACAACTGCAAAGTTCCAATCTGATCGCAAAGAGCGTCTGCAAGACCCGCTACATCTGCTGTGCTTCTCCTGCATTTCTCCAGCAGCACGGCCGGCCATCGACGCCTGAGACATTGACGGAGTATGCCTGTCTCAGCTTTTTAAATCCCAAGTCGCGCCAGGTGCGGCCATGGACATTCGAAAAGCAGGATGAAAAACATGTACACATTCCGCAAGCGGCAGTGGCAATGGATCACGTCGAGTCGCTGATTGAAGCCGCCAAGGCTGGGTGCGGCATCGTGCAGCATATGTCCGTCTCGCTCATGCCTTCTATCCGCGCAGGACTATTGGTACCGATCTTGGAAGATTGGTCACCGGCGGGACCGGATGTTTCCGTTCTATTTCAGCAAAAGCACCATCGTCCCGCCAAGATCAAGGCATTCGTCGAATTTGTTGAGGACCTTTTTCGGCTCTGATGTTCTGCCAGTGCTTTCAGCGCCCCGGCGGACAAACTGCCGGGGCACGCAAAAGTTGCAACAGGTGAGTCAATGCATTACGGCTTCATGCTTTCTCGGATTGGAGCGCTTGCGCGACCCTTTTTTCGCGGCTGCCCCCTCGTATAAACGCACGGAAGAAATTCATCCGGGGATCCGGCCCCTGCCCGCCGGCAATTCGGATGAGCTGCTCGTTGTACCAGTTGATCGTACCGAACCCGTTGATCGCCTTGATGAGCGTAATAGGAGAAGCTGGACCCAATAGACCCGGCCCCAGGCGAAGCCGATGCTCCCAAGGCTCAAATTGATCAAGCTCACCGCGTAACAAGGCACCTGGCGCATCTGGATAAAGGCACAGGGGCCGACTCACGCCGATCAGATCGATTCCGTCGTTGGCAATGGCGTCAGCCATCCCCTCGACACTGCGGAAGCCGCCGGTGACCATCAGCTTGGCGCGCTTAACGTTACGGCGCATTTCCGGCGCAAAGCGCGCGAAGAACGCTTCGCGATCGCGCGTCGATTTGGCGATCGTAGGGTCGAACGCCGGCTCCATCCCTTCGATGTTGGCCATCTTCGGCTGTTCATAGGTGCCGCCGGAAATCTCGATCAGGTCCACGCCAGCCTCGTCCATCCAGCCTGCGACGATCTGGCTGTCTTCGAAGCTGAAGCCGCCGCGCTGGAAGTCGGCGGAGTTGAGCTTGACGGCGATCGGGAAGTCCGGCCCGACAGCTGAGCGAACGGCAGCGATGACCTCAAGCAGAAACCTTGACCGGTTCTTGAGCGAGCCGCCCCATTGGTCGGTGCGGAGGTTGGAAAGCGGACTGAGAAACTGTGATAGCAAATAACCGTGCGCACCGTGAAGTTGAACGCCATCGAACCCAGTCTCGCGGGCGACGGCAGCAGCATGAGCGAAACGCTGAATCAAATCCAGGATTTCCGCCTCGGTCAACGCCACAGGCGTGCCGAACTTGTTACCCGGCAACGAGACCTGCACAGCCGACGGCGCCTTCGGCGCAGGGTTAATCGACTTCTGAGTCTGGCGTCCCGCATGCGACAACTGCATCCAGATTTGCGCGCCTTGCTCCTTCGCAGCGGACGACCAAGCCCTCAGCCTGCTCAACTGATGGGCATCCTGCGCTCCTTGAATGACGACGTTTCCGCCGTGTTCGAGATGCCGATGGTCTATCTGAACATTACCGGTCAGCAGCATGCCCAGACCGCCTCCCGCGAAGGATCGATAGAGGGTCTGGTGTGCGTCAGTGGCGCGATTCTGCGCGTCGGCCACCAACTCGGACATGGCACCCTTGACGAGGCGGTTCGAAAGCGTCACCCCACATGGCAGCGTTAAAGGACTGTTTAAGATTGCGGCTCGGTTGGTATTAGCAGGCATGGCTTTAGTATCAGGACGCATAAGAACCAAACTCCACATCGTGGAGAATCTCCGTTTTATTTGGGGACCAGCCCAGGGTGCTGCGGGTTTTGTCGGATGACAAGCGCTTGCTGAGGGACAGGCTGATGGCGCCGGCGCCTCCAACTTCGTACATTTGCTCTAAAGTGAGGCTTTCTGTGCGGTCTCCTGCACCAATCATGCGACTGACGGCGGCCGCTAAATCGCGTTGGCTAATCTCGCCTGCGACGCCATGCAAAACCGCACCCGCGGACGCACGCTCGACCGTGAGCCGATAGAGTTCGGCCAGGTCGGCCAGATGGACGAAGCCATGGATCGTGGCGCCAGATCCCAGATGGGGCGCCACGCCACGCGTCCGGGCCATGCTGATCAGCCTCGGAATATCGTAGCTCCCTCCTTCGCCGTAGATGAGACCAGGTCGAATGACGATCCCGCGAATACCCGAGGCGCCCAGCACATCTTTCTCCGTCTCCACGCGCGCGGCCATGGCTGCGCCAAAGCCGGCGACCAGCATGGGATGGACATTGGCTGACGCCGGCGCGAACACCGTATCAGCCAATGGCAGAACACAGTCTTCATCGAAGACCGTATCAATCGCCTCGCCACCTGCAAAGATGCCGGCGACGGCCGAACCGCTGGTGAAGATCAGCGTCTTGCCCGAGCCTTGCAAGGCGGCCAGCATGGCGCGAATGGCGTCGCGGTCTGCGGCAAAGGTGCTGGCGTCACCCTCAAGTGAACCGATGCTGGCGGTGCTTACGACTACGTCGACATTGGACACGGCGCTACCGAGACTTGCATGATCGGTGAAATCGCCTGTCACTGGCCTGATTCCAATTTGGCGAAGCTTCGCTGCGGACGCCTCCGATCTTGCCAGACCCAGCACCTCATGACCGCCCGACAGAAGCGCCTTTGCAGCTGCCCCTCCGATATAGCCTGTCGCACCAGTTACTAATATTTTCATAATTACCCCAAGAGAATTTTAAAATGACAATTTGCATTGTCGAATTAACGACACCATACGTTGTCGTTTGTTGGACAATTATAGTTGTCGTATGGTGTTTGTCAAGGGATGTTTTTGATGATATTTCGACGCCGATGAAGCGCTTGTGTGCCAATCCTCGCTGAACGTCTTTCACCTGTTGCCCTGGTTTAACGTGCAGATCGAGCGTCTGGCGAATGACGATGGTCCAAGGAAGAACACGAGGATGCGCGGGCTTTGCAAGGCAATGGGCACAATTTTATGATATATAATGCACACGAATTTCCGTGATTTGCAGGCTCGCCTCTAATGACAAGCAAGCACAAAATAAACATGAGGTATTAATGCGGCCTACCCGCCTTTCACGAACCCAGCAGCAAGCTCTCACCCGGGAGCAGCTGCTTAAAGCCGCCGAAAATGTGTTTTCCCGATTCGGATATGGCGGAACTTCCGTTGATGTTATCGCGGCGGAAGCTGGTTACTCCAAGGGGGCCATTTATTCCAACTTTCCAAACAAGGAGAGCGTGTTCCTTGAGCTTTTAAGCCTGTACATGGAACGCGACATGGCCGAATTGGAGAGAATCGTCCAATTGGAGCCAAAGGAGTTATTCAAGGCAGTTAATGAATGGCTCATGACCACTCACTCCGACAGCGATTGTCCACTTCTGGCAGTGGAACTTCAGCTTCATGCACGAAGGAGCCCCGAATTTGCCGAGGCGTTCTATGCGCTCCAGGATCGGCAAACGCAAACCCTGGCCCGCATCCTCCGCATCTACTTCGAAGCGTCTTCTACAGAAGCGCCGATCGACCTGTTAGACCTGGCCCGTACCCTGATAGCCCTGGCGCATGGCTTGAGCCTTCAACGTCCGGAGGTAAAATCCGGCGCTCCGAGTGACGCCGGGCGCATCATCAATGATCTTCTGGATCGCCTGACCAACCGCTAACTACAGCAGTCCTAGCAGTCTGTCGGACTTGGGGAATCGAAGCGAAAAAGTGGCTGAGCGCGGACAGATTTTGCTGATTTTTTGTGTCAATAGCGGGACTATTGACCAAAAAATCAGTGAAATATGGACCGCTCAGGCGCTTTTGCAGCCGATTCTTCCTAAGTCCGACAGGCTGCTAGGTGCTTGCCTCAGCCGCAGGATAGTTCAGCTCTATCGTTACGCCCGATGGGTCTATAAGGAAGACCTGATGCAGACCTAAGGATGGGACCGAGCGCTGAACATAGGGAACCCCCCATTTCTTACAGCGATCGCGCATCGAAGGCCAATCCGTAGCCAAAAAGGCGATGTGGTCCAAAGCCCCGGTTCCCTGGATATCCTCTACACCCCGATCCCCCAGATAAGCACGCAATCCTTCCGGATCATCTGGATCGATGCCGATAATATGGACGACCCCGAATTCCGATTCGTCGTCGCCCATATAGAGCCAGATACCGGGAAAAGGAAACATCGGCCGAAAGCCGACCCGGAACTTCATTATTTCAGTGTAGAAACGCCGTGCCGCCGCCATATCTGTCGTGCGGATGGAATAGTGTGCAAGTTTCGCAATGCCCATGTGATCCCTTCTTTTAAATTCCGATTGATTTTCAAATACCAAATGGTATTATAGTGCCTTCAATATCAATTCAGGAGACGAAAATGGGCAGACTTAACGGAAAAGTAGCGATCATTACCGGTGCAGCCAGCGGCCAGGGCGAAGCCGAAGCCAGGCTGTTTGTCGCCGAAGGTGCGATGGTCGTAGTCACGGATATTCAAGAAAAGGGAGCCCAGGTAGCGGCAGAGCTGGGCGATGCCGCTTTCTTCATGCAACACGACGTATCGAATGAAGCATCCTGGGCGAAACTTGTCGCCGAGACCATCAAGCGGTTCGGCAAGCTAGACGTGCTGGTCAACAACGCCGGCATGTTCAATCCAAAGCCGCTGATCGAGACCTCAGCGGCCGATATGGAAGCGCATTTCCGTGTGAATCAGTTGAGCGTGTTCCTGGGTATGCAGGCAGTGATCGAGCCATTGAAAGCCACCAAGGGTTCTATCGTCAACATCTCCTCCATCTCAGGCATGCGCAACTTGCCCGGGCAGTTTGCTTATTCAGCGTCGAAGTGGGCCGTGCGTGGGATGAGCGGATGTGCAGGCCAGGAGTTGGGCCGGTTGGGAATCCGGGTGAATACAGTCTTTCCAGGTCTGATCGACACGCCGATGCTCGCAGGCAATTCGGCAGAAACGAATGCATACTACGCCTCTGTCATACCGTTGGGGCGCATGGCCGATGCGAAGGAAGTGGCGGAAGTCGTGGCCTTCCTTGCCTCCGACGCGGCAAGTTATGTCAACGGCGCGGAGATCGCGGTTGATGGCGGAGGACGACTGTGACAACGACCTCCATAAAAAAACTTGAGGGCAAGGTCGCGGTCATCACCGGGGGCAGCTCAGGTATCGGCCTTGAGGCCGCCAAACTCTTTGTGCGGGAAGGCGCCTTCGTCTATATTACCGGTCGGCGCCAGGCCGAGCTGGACCAGGCGGTGGCTGAAATCGGCCCCACCGTCCAAGGTGTTCAAGGCGACATCGCCTGCGCAGCCGATCGCGACCGGTTGTACGAAACGGTAAGGGCGGACAAGCGTCGGATCGACGTGCTGTTCGCCAATGCCGGAGTCGGCGACTTTGGGCCCATCGGTTCGATCACAGAGGCTCAGTTCGATCATATCGTCGGCGTCAATCTCAAGGGAACGCTGTTCACCCTTCAAGATGCGCTCCCGCTCTTCAACGACGGCGGCTCAATCATTCTCACTGGCTCCATCGCGGGGGTGAAGGGTTTCCCTGAGTTGGTCGTCTACAGCGCAACCAAGGCGGCACTCAGATCGATCGCGCGTACTTGCGCTGCCGGCCTCAAGGAACGTAAGATCCGCGTCAATCTGCTGACCCCAGGCACGACGGACACGCCGATCATCGCCCCTATGCCTGAAGAGGTCAGGAATGGCTTCGCCAACCTGGCACCGGCCGGCAGGTTGGCACATCCCGTCGAGATTGCGAACGCCGCACTCTTTTTGGCCTCGGACGAGGCAAGCTTTGTGAATGGCACCGAATTGTTCGTCGATGGAGGGGCGGCGCAGGTTTAATCCGATCCTGGCGGTATGCCCACTTTTATAGGTTGCAATCCGCCAGGCATCAGCCATGATTCAGTCGGAGAGTTAACGAGCATAAGCGCTGTCATCAAAGGTAAGCCATGAACACTATTTCAATCCAAACCGACACCGGGTTCGATCTCACCCGGAAAAATATCCAGCGGGTGTTTGAAGCTCAGGGCGCGACGGCTCTGCGTCTGCGGCAATCCACCCAGGCCGAGCGCGTGGCGAAGATCAAGAAATTAAAGAGTGCATTGCTAGCAAATAGCGAGGCCGTGATTGCTGCCGGCTTTGCGGACTTTGGCAAGCCCGCTGCCGAAGTCGAACTGACCGAAATTCTGCCGGTGATCGCTGAAGCCAACGATGCCATCCGCAAGTTGGGTGGCTGGATGAAGCCCAAAAAAGTCTGGCCCTCACGTATGATGATCGGCACTTTGGGTTATAAGCAGTACGAGCCAAAAGGTCGTGTTTTGATTGTGGCACCGTGGAACTATTCGGTAAACCTGAGCCTGGGGCCACTGGTTTCAGCACTGGCAGCCGGCAATACGGTGATCATCAAGCCTTCCGAAATGACGCCGCATACTTCTGCCGTCATCGCAAAGATCATCCGCGAAACCTTTGCCGAGGATGAGGTAGCGCTGTTCGAGGGTGAAACGTCAGTCGCGCAGGCACTGCTCGACCTACCTTTTGATCACATTTTTTTTACCGGCTCACCTGCCGTCGGCAAAATCGTGATGACCTCAGCGGCCAGGCACCTCACCAGTGTCACGCTGGAACTCGGTGGCAAGTCACCTACCATTGTTGACGAGACGGCTGATCTGGAAGCTGCGGCGAAGAACATCCTGTGGGCGAAGTTCACCAACAATGGCCAAACCTGTATTGCTCCCGATCATATCTATGTTCACGTCAACGTCAAGGAGGCTTTTCTCCAACGCTGCGTCGAAACCCTTGAAGCCGCCTATGGCAAGAGCGCACAGCAAGTCGACAGCCCGTGCCTCGCGCGTATCGTCAATGAACGCCATACTGCACGCATCCAGGCCCTGCTGGATGACGCCACCGCCCGCGGTGCCCGAGTGGTGGCCGGCGGCCAAATCGATGCAAAACTACGCTATATCGCGCCAACACTGCTTGATGGCATTCCGGACGATGCCAAGATCATGAGCGAAGAAATCTTCGGCCCCTTGCTGCCCATCATCGGCTATGAACAGCTGGACTCGGTGATTGCCCGCATCAATGCCGAGCCCAAGCCGCTGGCGCTGTATATCTGGAGTCGCAAGCAGACGAATATTAACCAGCTTATGCAGCAGACGACGTCGGGAGGCGCCTGCATCAATCACTGTGTTGTGCAGTTCCTGCACGGCAATTTACCCTTCGGTGGCGTCAACAACTCCGGCATTGGCAGTGGCCACGGCCATCATGGCTTCCTGGCCTTCTCGCATGAGAGAGCCGTGGTGCGTAACCGCGTCATGCTGGCCAAAATGTTCTTCCCGCCCTACACGGGACTGACGCGCAAACTGATCGCCTTGTTTATCAAGACGGTCTGATTGGCTGCATTGAAGTCCCGGTAATTGCTCTCACTCTCGTGGGACGCTCGATATTCGACTCAGCCTGGCGGAAACCGCATCGAGAAAGGCTTGCGTGTTGGTGGCGATATGATATGTTTCGGAGTTCGAACAATTCAGTACGCCGCCAGCTATAGCCGTGGAAGTCCTACAACGCCACTTTTGGCACGCCGACAAACCGGTAAATAACAAGACTGGCTACACCGTAAGCCAGTGCAAAGACGCCAAAGGCGAGCGGCAGCCGTTCATCCCAGTCGGCCACTGTGTGCAGAATTGTCCCGATCATCGCCACTCCGACAAGAGCCCCGATCTGGCGATTTGCATTTAGAGCCGCGGCGGCACTATTTGCATAAGCCCGACCGGCGATTTGCATCACCGTCGCTGTCATGGCCGGTATCGCAACGCCGATGGCCATATTCATCGTCACTACACCGAGCATCAGCAATGGATAAGACGAGTGCTGCCTGGCGGTCATCAGCAACAGCGCCATCAATGCTCCGACGCACCAGCCACCCAACATCGGTTTCCGCGTGCCGATCCGCGCCGAAATGCGGCCCGACAACAGATTACCAATCGTGATTGCTACCATCGCGGGTAACAGTTGCAAGCCGGCCTGTAATGCGTCGGCAGCGCGTGCCTGTTGCAAATATAGGCCAAGCAGGAATATCTGACCAAACGCGGCGAAGTTGTTCAAAAATCCTGCCACGTTAACCGCCGCAAAACCAGATGTCTCTAATAGCGCCTGCGGCAGCAGCGGATGTGCGCCGGTACGCTCTCGCCATACGAGCGCCGCTGTCGCCAGGACTGTGGTGGCGGCAGCTGCTAGTGCCTGCACGGAAAGCCACCCCAGACTCGGCCCTTCAATCAACAAGAAGCTTAATGCGCTCAGGATCAGCACACCTAATGCGTGACTCAACAGCGACAGTGCGCGTGCATGCTTTGGCGTTGACGCAATGAGTACCTGGGCCAGCACGATGCCGAGCAAACCGATTGGTACGTTAATCAAAAATACGCTGCGCCAGCCGAACTGATGCACAAGAATCCCGCCGACCAGCGGCCCGGCTGCGGCCGACGCACCGACCAGAGCCGACCAGAGGCCCAGCATTTTCGCACGAATTTTATCGTCCTCGTACGCATGCGTAAGCAAGCTCAGCGAACTCGGCATGAACATTGCCGCACCGATTCCTTGCAGCAGACGGGCGGCGATCAATGCATAGCCTCCGGGCGCCGCGCCGCATAAAACCGAGCCGAGAATGAAGATTGTCAATCCGCCCTGATAGACGTTTTTCGGGCCGAAGCGGTCCGCCAGAGCGCCGCCTGCCAGCAGCAGGGCGGCGAAAGTCAGCGTGTAGCCGTCGACTACCCACACCAGACCGGTCAGCGGAATCGAAAGACTCAACGCTATATCGGGCAATGCGACATTGACTGCCGTGACATCGATCATCGCCATCACAAAGCCGATCGCCAGGGTCGTCAACATCAGCATGTTGCTTGCCGGTGAAGTAGTCGATGCTCGGCTGAAGTCTGTGCCTATTTGCGCAGTCATACAGATTTTCTCCACTGTTGGTTCATTTGGGCGATGACAACCCGGCTTGATAATTCAGAGTTCTTCAGGAAACTTGTTGCCGAACATGGGAAGGCCGCTCTTTGACTCCTCGTGCGAAGCCTCGTCTTGAAGGACGTCCCAGTGCTCGACCAAAATGCCATTGATGACGCGCAAAATGTCTGCCGCGATCCAGTTCTTCGGCCGGCCATTGCCAGAAAATCTCCCGTGGACGATCACGAAATCGCCATCGGCCACTATTACGCCCGGTTCGTACTTCAACGTTGGTGGAGCGCTTTTGATGAGATTAAACAGGCCGTCGCGGCCGGGTTCAATATGCGCGCTATGCTGGATGTAATTGGGCGACCAATAGCGCTCGCATGCCACGTAATCACGCTTGTTGAACAAGCTATCGAAGGCCTCAAGGACAAGTGCTTTATTTTTCGATTCAATCGCTTCATTCATATTGTTCTCCAAATTCACGGTGATGCTCTCTGCCGTAGAGACACCTACGGTACTATCAACAAAGCTTCGCTGATCACACCGCAGCTTGATCTACAGCCTTGTTGGGACGGCGATGGCACGCAGAAAGAACTCACCTCGAAGGGAGGTCGCCACAACGCGCCATCGTCGCCCGCCCGAACCAACTCCGATCAATGTGGCGGTTGCGCCATCATGTCGTTGAACTGGATCACAAACGCAGCCTCACCAGGTCCTGGGTTATTGCGCAGCATCTTTGCTCCCTCCACCAACACCTCCTCCGCATCCGTTCCAAGGACCTTGATTGTTTCGTCGATGAACTGTGCCAGAGGCATCGCCCGCGGTTCGTCATTGCTATTTAGCAGGTCCGTCTGCACCCAGGGTGGAGCTAACTCCAGCACCTTCACCGAACTGTCTTTCAGCTTGTAGCGCAGCGATTGGGTGTACGAGTGTATGGCCGCCTTGGTGGAGGAATACACCGCCGTCATCGCCAGTGGCACGAACCCCAGCACCGACGATACATTGATGACAGTAGCCGTATCCTGTTTCTTCAAATGCTCGATCAGCGCCGAAGTCATCCGGATCGGGCCCATCAGATTGGTCGTAATGGTCGACACCAGGAGACCTTCATCGATTGTGCTCGCGGCATCGTCGATCTGCATGATGCCCGCATTGTTGATCAGCACATTGAACTTTGGGTGCTCTGCAATCAGTTTCTTTGCGACCGCTGCGATGCTCGCAGGATCTTCGACATTGAGTTCCACCGACTGCATACCGGGATTCGCCTTGGTTACCTCATCCAGATGGCCCTTACGCCGGCCGGAGATGATTACCTGATTTCCCAGTTTGTGCAAAGCCTCAGCTAAGCCACGCCCAATTCCTGAACCACCACCAGTAATAAAGATCGTATTTCCACTCAGTTTCATTTTCTGTTCCTCTTGTTTGGTTTGTTTAACTGCAATTTGGTGCAGGGCGTGCTCTTGCCCTTTCGTTAAACGACCGGGACGTTCCCAGCCGGTCTTCTTGCCACTTCACGAATTCGTCATGTTGTTGCCTCCTTTGATCTGTTGGAGTCATCAGTTGTGTTTAAGCTCCACTCTCAGGCCAACTCGACCTTGAGTACATTCCGACGGGTCGTACCCAACGTCAGCAATAAAGATGTGGCGACGAATGTGGCCGCGACCAAGCCCAGGTTCGACACGCGACTGTAAGCCAAAGTGAGAGAACCGACCCCGGCCCCAAGTGAAAAGCCGAGATACATGAACGAGGCATTCAGCGAAAGAACAATCGGCGCAACCTTCACGCCTGCGATACCCATCAAGCGAGCTTGTTGAGCGGGGTAAAAGGCCCACGCAGCTATTCCCCAAACGGTTACTGCAACGAACACAGGAGCAATCGCCATTGTTTGCGAAAGGAGATGAGCTGTTGCTGAAAGCATCAAGAAGGAAACAACCATAAAGAAGAGTGCAGGCAGAATGACGGAACGGAAGCCGAACTTGTCGTTCGCAGTCCCGCCAAGTGCCACGCCTATCGCAGCAGCCACGCCCCACATAAACAATACGTAGCCAACATGCGCGCCTTGAATAGTGGTCACCGTTTGAACAAACAGAGCAAGGTAAGTATAGACAGTGTATCCACCCATCGCCCAGAGCGTCGTGCCCAATAACGCCAGCAGTACCGCCGGTTGCCGTGCGACGTTAATTCGCTCGCGCAGGCTGGCGGTGGGTAGTCCCGCTCCGATGTTCCCGGGCAAGCCCAGACTCAGCCCTGCGGTTGCGATAGCGGCGATCATGGCAAGGCCAGCGAAAGTCATGCGCCATCCGAACCTGGTGGCGATGAAGGTTCCCAATGGAACACCGAGAGCAATCGCAACCGTAAGTCCGCCATTGACGATAGCCAGAGCACTTCCTCGTTGTTGTGGAGCAACCAGCGCTCCCGCGAGGGCATTGGCACTTGGAACGTACACGCCGGCCGCAAACGCAAGCAGAATGCGAGCGCCCATCAAAGACCAATAACCGGTTGCGCTCCACGCCAAGAGGTTGGCAAGCGTGAACGCGCACATGGAAATGATGAGCAGCCTGCGACGATTGATGCTGCCTGAAAGCGCCGTTAAGACCGGCGAACTAATTGCATAGGCAAAAGCAAAGGCTGCCACAAGCTGCCCGGCGACTGAGACACTTACGGACAAGTCCGAGGCGATCGAAGGGAGTATCCCCGCAATCATGAACCCCTCGGCGCCGACAGCGAAAGTACCCAGCGCCAACCAATAAAGCGGCGCATTTGTAAATAAGGCGGGATTTTTGGCAGTCATGTAAATCTCCTTTGATATGACCGGTCATCTTAAAAATGTCAGAAAAAAAACCCGTCAACTTGGTTACGACGGGCATTCAGGTCAGAATTTTACGAAACGTCACATCCATGAACACGTCAAATGCATCACGACTCCGTTCAACGCGTGCCCTCAACGTGGCCCCTTCCCACGCGTTGAGCAAAAATCCGGCGAGTGACCGTGCGTTTAGTTCACTCCCTATTGAGAGGTCGGCTTGGCCGGCAGCGATGGTCTCCTCAATAACTCTGGTCCACTTCCCATAGACCCCGGCTAACTGGTTTCTGATGACCGGGCTTTGATCTGATAGTTCTGCGCTAAAGTTTCCAAGTAGGCAACCCTGCTCAAAATTGCGGCTAACGATCATTTCATTGAGCCCCACAAAATATCTTCTTAATCGTTCCATTGGCGCGATTGACTGGTCTGTTAATACATCCCGCAAGTTGCCGCGTGCTGCATAATAATCAACAATCTCCGCGCCGAGCGCTTCCTTGCTCTCGAAGTGGTTGTAAAACGACCCCTTTGGCACACCGGCTTTAACAGTGATGTCTTGCACGCTGCAACCATTGAAGCCCTTCTCCGGAAGAAGTTTCAATGCTGCTTCGATTATTTGGTCGTGTACGTTTGGCTTTAGCATGGAAGCATAATATGACCGGTCATCTTACTTGTCAAGAGGAGGTTCGTCAGATTTTTAATGGTGCGATGATATGTCCCGCTATTTGCTTGACTGCGGTCGTCTAAATTCATTCTCCTGAATCCAAGCGCAACAACATTGGTGCGAATACATGTATCGACCTGGATTTCAAAGAGTGCCGACATGCATTGAGCGACTTTTTCGACCAGAAATGACTGCAACGTGCGACTCGCAAAGTCGCTTCTGTAACTGTTCAAGAGGTAAATTCATATGAAACAACCCTAGTGAAACTTTCGTTCCGTCGAAAGTAGCCTATCTTGACGTGCGTCGCGAGCAATTGCGAGGTGCAAAGCTCGGAAGTGATTGATTTATTTGAATCTTATTCCACGTGACAATGAACTTTGTATCAACGGACTTGAGAACCCGAACGTATTGCATTACTGCCGTCCAGGCACGCTAGAAGCACTTGTCCCCGGCATGATATCGCTTAAGCCCGCACACCCGTGATGTAGTGTTCGAGTTGGTGGATAATGAATTGCTGCTCGGAAATAATATCTTTTACCAGGTCGCCGATGGAGATCAGGCCGATCAACTTGCCGTTCTCCATGACTGGCAGGTGACGCAGCCGATTTTCTGTCATCAGCGCCATGCATTGCTCATTGGTTTGATCTGGGCTGACATACATGACGGAAGACGTCATGATGTCACGGACCGCGGTATCGCTCGATGAACGCCCCAGAAGGTCGACTTTCCGGGCAAGGTCGCGTTCGGAAACGATGCCGACGATGCGCTCACCCTCCATTACCAACAGCGCGCCGATACCCTTCTCTGCCAATAGCTTGATGGCATCTATCACCATTGCAGTGGGCGCAATGCTGCAAACCGTCTGGGCCTTTTTGGATTGGAGAATATGTGTGACAGTTTGCATGGTCGAACTCCTGTTACGGTAGCGATGTCTGCTTATATATTCGGCGATTTGGCCCATCGTGACAATTGTTTTTATTGACGCAAGCTGAAAATCAGGGCGTGCATTTCAGCGGATTTTCCCCTTCACCTGAAAACGCGAATCCGGGGCGTGCCACCTGTTTGAGAAAACCCTTGAGCAGCGCAGGCATGTCGCCTAGCCAAAGCGTAAAGCATGTTCTCTAATTACATTGACATACCTGCATTTTATCTCTAGCATGCATATGCATAGATGTGTATGCATACTTAGGAACCAACATGCCGAGCCAATGCACTTGCTCAAAACTGCGGCAACTCACACGCAAGATGACCAGCATTTACGACCGCTATCTTGCAGCTGACGAACTTACCATCGGCCAATATTCGTTGTTAGCCCGGATCGGCAAATATGGACCTATCGGGGTGATTCCATTGGCGACGAACATGGGGATGGATCGCAGCACGATGAGCCGTGCTCTCAAGCCTTTGATTAGCGCAGGCTGGATTCAAACAGTCGATCTACCGCTGGAGATGATGACCGATAAGCGTTCATTTGGTGTCAGTTTGAGTGCCGATGGGATGCGCAAATGGAAAGCATCCATGCCCAATTGGCACAAAGCGCAAATCGAAATCAATACAATATTAGGAGAAAAAACACATCAGGATTTGATGGGCCTCGTCGATGATGCCAACACTAAATTTGAAAAATCGCAACATTCTTAATTATGAATAAGACTATACAAACCATCATGTCACGCACACGTTTCAGTTACGTGTGGATAGTCGTCGGCATCACTTTCCTGGTGCTGCTTGCCGCTGCAGGGATACGCGCCACGCCATCGGTGATGATCCTGCCGTTGGAGCATGAATTCGGCTGGACCCGCACCACTATCTCGTTCGTCATTTCCGTCAACATTGCATTATATGGATTGATCGGGCCGTTTTCGGCGGCAGCCATGCAACGCTACGGCATACGGCCGATCGTGCTGGGCGCCCTGGTTTTGCTGGCCGTCGGGACGTCTGTCAGCACCTTCATGACGATGCCGTGGCATATGGTACTGGCCTGGGGCATCCTGGTGGGGGCCGGTAGCGGTGTCGCCGCCAACACATTGGCTGCCACCATTGTCAGTCGCTGGTTCGAGACCCGCCGGGGACTGGCGATGGGATTGCTGACGGCCAGTTCCGCCACCGGACAGATGGTATTTTTGCCGTTGATGGCTTATATGGTCGAGCATTTCGGCTGGCGCTCGGTGGCGATACTGGTAGCCGCCGTAGCGGCATTGGCGATACCTCTGGTTGCGATATTCTTACCCGAACGTCCGCAAGATATCGGTTTGAAAAGTTACGGCCAGTTGGAAGACCTGCCGCCAGAAGCGCGTGCCAAGCCAAGAAATCCACTGGCGATTGCTTTCGATGCCTTAGGCAAAGCTGTAAAAATCCGCGATTTTTGGCTGCTATTTTTCAGCTTCTTCGTTTGCGGCATGAGTACCAACGGTTATATCGGTTCGCATTTCATTGCCATGTGCGGCGACTATGGCATTTCAGCGGTCGGCGGTGCCAGCATTCTCGCCACCATGGGCCTGCTTGATCTGTTCGGTACCACCATGTCCGGCTGGCTGTCGGATCGCTTCAATGCACGCGTGCTGTTATTTTGGTATTACGGTTTGCGCGGCCTCGCGCTGATTTTTTTGCCGCATGCATTCAGTCTCAGCTATTTTGGCTTGCCGATCTTCGCGATATTTTATGGTCTGGACTGGATTGCTACCGTACCGCCAACCGTTCGTTTGGCCAACGATGTCTTTGGCAGACTGGCCGCGCCGGTCGTATTTGGCTGGATCGTTGCCGGACATCAATTAGGTGCCGCCAGCGCCACCATGCTAGCCGGCTCTCTGCGCAATAGCTTGGGTAGCTATACCTTATCGTCGATGTTGATGGGCGCAGCATGCATTGTCGCCGCAGTGATGGTGCTGCGTATCAAAGGTCATCGCGTTGGCGGCGAGTTGATCGCTGCAGCGCCCGCAATTAACGGTTGATAGCACTGCTGCTTCTTTCTCCCAGAAGGGGAAAGAAGCAGACCGGCTGCTCAACCTCCAGGAATTTCCCGTCATTGCGCCTAAGCCATGCAGGTCTAAAAGTCAGCACGCGGTCGAACGCCGCTCAGCGGCGCACAATATCCGCCCATTCCATCGGTATGATGCTTTGAACCCGCCATTCAGAATGTGCAGACCATCGCTTCGAAAACGCACCGGATCACCTTGGTATTGCCCGAAATTTTCCATAAAATAAAAGGCAGGCGTGGCGCGTACGCTGCTTAACTTAACGCTGTCGTGAAGCAGTTTGTAATTTATTCAGTACCCGGAGCGGCTCAATAACCAGGCATGCATCTGGCGGATGTTTCGACCAAAAACAATTGACGACCTGTTTGCTGTCCAAAAACAAAATGAAAACGCTCGCCGGTTTATTGCTTTTGGCAGTCGCGCCGCTCGTCGCTTACGCGACGGTGCCGCTAATCCACTCCCGCAGCGCTATCGTGTATGACGTCGATCAGCAAAAAGTCTTGCTGGAAAAGAATCCGGATGAGGTCGCACCACTCGCTTCGCTCACGAAGTTGATGACGGGCATGATTGTGTTGGGCCAAGGTCCCGTATTGGAAGAAACGTTGACCATCGACAGTGCTGATGTCGACCAACTGAAACATTCCCGGTCTCGTATCCCGGTAGGCGCAACGCTCACGCGCAAGGAGATGTTGCGTCTGGCGCTGATGTCCTCGGAGAATCGCGCGGCCTCCGCGTTGTCGCGCAATATTGATGGCGGACAGCCAGCATTTACCTGGCGGATGAACGAAAAAGCCAAAGCACTGGGTATGTCTCACACGCACTTTGAAGACGCGACGGGACTGTCATCGCAGAATGTCTCCACCGCGCGCGACTTAGTGAAAATGACCGATGCAGCTTCATACTATCCGTTGATCCACGAATTTACTACGCTGTCGCATTACGAGGAGGAAATCGGTGCGAGACTGCGGGAGTATCGCAACAGCAACCGGTTGGTAGGTAGACCGGGATGGGACATCCTGCTCTCCAAGACTGGTTTTACCAACGAAGCAGGTCACTGCATTGTGGTCAAAGTCAGCATGCCGAATGGTCCCGTGATTATTGCCCTGATGGGCGCGGGGTCTTCCGGCGCACGCTCCGCCGACTTGATGTCAATTCGGAATTGGCTAGCGGGTGATGAAGCAGGCGCTGCCGAACTGCGCGCATATTCCGCGAGCATGCCCACTCATCACCATAAAGCGATGGCTGTGCGGCGCAACAGCAATAGGCTGCTGGTCGCCTATACAATAAGATCTGCATCGATGGCGCATGGGCCAAACAGCAGGAGAAAATCCGGAAAGCGACATCGCCACCACGTCCGCAGTTCACGGTAGGATAGATTCCCGCCGGGCGGACCGTTCGAAGATCGATGACTGCCTCATTTCCCAGTCGCGCAGACGCGCAAAAACCTCGCCCAAGGAATGTCTGGGATGTGACCCAATACCTAGACTTATGCCCTTTCTCTTCCTATGCTGTACTACTTGCATCTTCTTCGCTGGTCGAACAGACGCGTCGCCTACAGCGTGAAATGTTGTTTTTGCGGGTCTGGTTATTTTCGACCATACATACCGCATATCAGGTGCAAGCCATCTCGACATCTCAGGAGAACACCATGGCAAATCCATTCGTACATGTGGAGCTGAGCACGACCGATCTTGGTAAAGCACAGACATTTTACGGAGCGCTGTTCGACTGGAAGATGCAAGACATGCCGATGCCGCAAGGTACTTACACGATGATTGAGGTTGGCGAAGGAACGGGCGGTGGAATGATGACACAGCTGATACCCGGCGCATCTTCTGCATGGTTGCCTTATGTTGCAGTCGACGATCTCGCAGTTGCTACGCAGAAGGCCAAGTCGCTCGGCGCCACCGTGATGAAAGATGTCACGGAAGTCAAGGATATGGGCTGGTTCAGCATCATTACCGATCCGACTGGAGCCATGCTTGGCCTGTGGCAGTCCAAGACATGAAGATAGCAGGCAGGTTCTGCAGGCCAATCGCCTAAATCTCGACCTGCGTCCCCAGCTCAATCACCCGATTGACCGGAATCCGGTAAAAATCCGCCGCATCGCGTGCATTGCGCGACATTGTCACAAAGATGTGCTCACGCCAGCGTGCCATACCCGACCCCACCGTCGAGATCAGCGTCTGGCGCGCGATGAAGAAGGAGGTATCCATCAAGTTGAATTCAAACATGCCTTGTCTGGACAATTCCTCCAACGCCTTCGGGATATCCGGCGCATCCTTGAACCCATAGCGGACATCGATTTGGTAGCACTGATACCCGAGCTCTTGCAGCCGCACGCGTTCGGTCAGCGGTACCCACGGGATATCGCGGTTGTATACCGTCAGGAACACCACGCGGTCATGCAGCACCTTGTTGTGAGACAGATTATGCAGCAGCGCATGCGGCACGCCATCGCCGGTTCCGCGCATGAAGATCGCAAGACCAGACACCCGGATCGGCGGGTCGATAAACAGCGATGCCAGAAAATCCTCCAGCGGAATGGCGTGTTTTTCCAGATTTTCGGCCACCAACTCCCGTCCCCGTTTCCAGGTGATCAATAGCGTAAACATCCCGGCACCCAGCAACAGGGGGAACCAGCCGCCGTGGAAAATTTTCAGCGCATTGGCAGAGAAAAATGCGACGTCGATCAGCACGAAGAAACCCGTTGCGGCAAAACACAGAACCAGATTGTACTTCCAGCCATAACGGATCACGAAGAAGGTCAACAACGTGGTCGCCAGCATGGTGCCGGTCACAGCGATACCATAAGCAGCGGCCAGATTGTTCGATGAGCCGAATGCCAGCACCGCCAAAACCACAGCCGACATTTGCAGCCAGTTGACGGCTGGGATATAAATCTGGCCGATCTCTTCCTCGGAGGTGTGAATGATTTGCATCCGTGGCAGAAAGCCAAGCGCGATGGCCTGCTTGGTCATCGAGAACGAACCGGAAATAGTCGCCTGCGAAGCAATGATGGTGGCAACTGAAGACAGCCCAACCAATGGATAGATGCTCCAGGCGCCAAGCTGTTGGAAGAACGGATTGCTGATCGCTTCCGGCATGCTCAGCAGTAGTCCGCCCTGCCCCAGGTAATTGAGTCCGAGCGCAGGAAATATGATGAAGAACCATGCCACGCGGATCGGCTTCACACCAAAGTGGCCCATATCGGCATACAGCGCTTCGGCCCCGGTCAGCGTCAGCACCACCGCGCCCAATGCAATGAATGCGATCCAGTGATTATGGCTGAGGAACAGGACGGCATGCCAGGGATTGAGTGCCCGCAGAACTTGTGGGGCCTTGATGATATTGATCACGCCCATCGCAGCCAGTGCGAAAAACCAGACCAGCATGATTGGCCCGAACCATTTGCCGATCCGGGCTGTGCCCCTGGCCTGCATCCAGTACAGTCCGATCAGGAGGATCAATGTCAACGGCACCACAAAGGGTGAAAAAACAGGCGTCGCGATTTTCAGCCCTTCCATTGCCGACAATACCGAGATTGCCGGGGTGATCACGCCATCGCCATAAAACAGCGCGGCGCCGACCAAGCCCAGCGCCATGAGAGAGGCGTACCAGCGCGAGGATCTGCCGACCGAGGCCAGCGCCAGGGCCGTTAGCGCCATGATTCCGCCCTCGCCACGATTGTCCGCACGCAGAATCAATGTCACGTACTTGATCGAGACCACGATCAACAGACTCCAGACAATGAGCGAAATCACGCCGAAAATATTGGCCGGCGTCAATAGCAGTCCGTGTTCTTTAGCGAACACTGCCTTTATCGCATAGAGTGGACTGGTCCCGATGTCGCCGTAGACGATGCCGATAGCTGCCAGCGTCAGCGCGCCCACATTGCTTTTTTTGTTCGGCATGACCAAAATGGCACCCAAAGATAGTTAGTTTGCACTAAAGCATAAGTGAATCTTTCGCCAAAATGCCGCACGGGTCAATTCGTATTATCGGGAGCTCAGGAGCGCGACGACGAAGCTCCAAAAATAAATTTCCCGGCCATATCCGAGGGGATGGTCGCGATCCGGACGGGTCGCGCTCCCAGGATCGCCGGATGTCAGTCATTATTCAGCATAAACTGCAGGATGATGCCGCTGCCAATCGCTACCAGAACGTAGTCGCCGCCTGCTTGAACCCAATGGTAACCACGAGGTGGCCGGCTCAGGTGGTGGCCGCGCCAGTCATCGACCACATATTGTCTATTCCGATATTCGGGTGGAAGGCGGTCGCCCCTATGGAATTCACGGTGTGGGCCGGCACCATGTTCGTTCCCGCGGGCATCGTTGTTGTCGCGACGATCCTGCTGATCGCCGCGTTGCATCTGTTCATTGCGACCGCGATCGTTACGATTTCCATAATCCTGGCCGAAGGCAAATCCTCCGGTGACCAACGACACCGCCATGACGGCGGAGCAAATGACTTTACTGTTCATGATGGACTCCATTTGGTTAGGAAGTGCCACATTGGCATCGCGTACTTTGCGAAGCGTCTGATGCCACCGATCGATGAGACTTCGACGATAAGGATTGTCCGGCAAAAGGATTTTATTTTATGTAGGACAATTTCCGAAATTGGCGTAGGAGTGGCGGCCTGCTATTTGATTTTCCGAACAATTTTTTATATAGATCGCAATTAATAGATTGTCAATTCATTGGTTTGCGGCAACGATAAAACTGTGTTTCTTCACTAATATCTTCTGTTATCCACTATTTGGTTTCACTAAAATGAAATCTATAGCACGCCGTTTTTTTGGATGGTATCCACGATGCAAGCGCAATTGGTCAGAATCGAATCCGGCCCGGTTCAAGTCGAAGGCACGCTTGAACTGCCCGCCGATCCGGTCGGCATTGTCCTGTTCGCGCACGGCAGCGGCAGCAGCCGCTTTAGTCCGCGCAACAATTACGTTGCAAGCAACTTGCGCGCGGCGCACATCGGCACCTTGCTGATGGACCTGCTGACGCCGGAGGAAGACGAACGCTACCAGACGCGCTTCGACATCTCCCTGTTGACGCAACGGCTGGATTCCGCCGTTGCCTGGCTGCGCCGACACGACAGCACCTCCGCCCTTGCAGTCGGTTTGTTCGGGGCCAGCACCGGCGCGGCGGCGGCATTGCAGGTAGCCGCCGAACTCGGAGACGGCATCGCCGCCGTGGTTTCACGCGGCGGGCGTCCCGACATGGCAGGCCCCGATGCCTTGTCACAGGTCCGCGCGCCGACCTTGCTCATCGTCGGCGGCCTCGATGGTGTGGTGATCGACTTGAACCGCGCCGCCTATGCGGTATTGCCGTGCGAGAAACAGCTTAAGATCGTGGCCGGTGCGACACATTTGTTTGAAGAGGCGGGCAAGCTCGAACAGGTTTCCTCACTCGCGGCGGAGTGGTTCGTCGCGCATTTTCTGCCGACATAAGATGAACGATGCATGCCTTTCAGAAAGTTTTTTCTCTTTCTGCTCACCGCCTTAAGCGGAGAACGTGCGGGTGCAAGTATGTTTACCAAGCGACAAGGATATGGAACCGGGAAAGCCGGATACGTTTCGGATTTCGAACAATTCATGGATAAGTTCCTGATCGAATCTCCGGAAGTGGTCGAGAACCAGCGCAGGGGCTGGTATATCTTTTGGGACCGCGAGGTCGATCTTGAGGAATTGGAGAAGGCCCGCGAGGACAGCGTGCCGACGAAAGGCCACGCTTGAGACCGCACGCAGCAGGTTGCTTCAACAGCATGACATTTATAGTGACTGCGTCGCAAAAAAGCGCATCATCTCCTGCGAAGCGTCAGGTCCCTTGCCATCGGTATAACTGCCGCGGCGGCTGCCGCCGAACCAGGCGTGACCCGCACCATGCACCAGCCACTGCTCAGCCACCACCTTGCCGTCGCTGTCTTCGTGCACCGTTTGCGTATAGGCATGGCCGCCCCGCTTCAGCCCTTTTTTCACTTTCGCTGCAGCCTGCCGCGGCAAGGATTGCGTCATGATGCGATCACCGTTGCGCGGATGGACAGTCTTGTCGCGATCGCCGTGGAATACGATGATCGGTATCGCTTTCAGGCGCGCGGCCGGTGTGCCGGCCCCTTGCATGGCAGCCAGGGCCGACGGCAAGTCATTCGCCGCTGCATACGGCAAGCCGGAGTGGATGCCGACCGCGGCGTAAAGCTCGGGATAGGTCGCACTCATGATGGCGGCCATCGCACCGCCTGCCGACAGGCCGGCGATGTAGACCTGCCCCGGGTCCACGTGATAGGTTTTAATGATCTCCTGTGTCATCGCTGCGATGATGGATGGCTCGCCCTGGCCGCGTTGCTGATCGACAGCGTTGAACCAGTTCCAGCACTTCGATCCGTTGGCCGACTGTGCCTGCGCCGGATACAGGACCAGGCAGGACTTTTCCTCCGCGATCGCATTCATCCGGGTGCCGGCTGCGAAGTCATCCGGATTCTGCGTACAGCCGTGTAACATCACCACTAGCGGCAGCGCCTGACCGTGATAGGCAGTCGGGATGTACAGCTTGTAAGCGCGGGTGCCGGCATGATTGGTGAGGGAACCGGCCAGGAATTTTCCGGGAGCGAGCGTGTCGACGTCATCTTGCATTTCGCATTGCCGCGCAAATCCCGGCATCTCGAATCGGCCGTCATTCACCGGCACCTGAATGCCCAGTCCGGCCAGCAAGTCCGGTACGATGCCGCTCGTCGCGCCTGCGTTGTCGACTTTTGCTTTCGGTGCCGGATTGATATCTCGCATCGGGCGCGGCGTCGCAACCTTGCCGGTCCGTCCGCCTGCCGGCATCAGGCGCTGCAGCATTTGCTGAATTTTGACGGTAGCGGCGCCGGCGCCGTCTTTTTGCAGCAAGGAAGCCACTTCGCGCATTACTGCGAACATTTTTTCATTCATCTTCATTGAGTTTTCCCCGAGTTGAAGTTAGCGAATGCGCTCAGCCAGGGCGCTTTTGACGGCTGGGCTGGCATGCAGCGCACCGAGAACAACCAGTGATTCGATTGTGGCGAGAGCCAGTTCCGGCGACACATCGGCGCCGATGCTGGCCAGGCCCAAAACCTGGATCTGCAGCTTCTGACCCGCCCTCTGCACCGCTTCCAGATCGGCACGCGAATAATGCTGCAGTCCGAGCACCAGGTTCTTGCGGAGCACCGTCTGGCGCACTACTTCCGAATGCGCGGTCAGCTGATTTCGTATCGCCGTGCGGATCAGGTCCGTACGGTTGGAATAAAAACCTTCCTGCACCAGCAGGTCGACTTGTCCGAGATCGACGAGTCCCAGATTGATCGTGATTTTCTCGGTTTCGCTTACCTTCGGACGAATTTCGTGTACGCTCATGCCTATCCCCTGCCATCCATATAACATCCATATGCCATCCATATAGATGTTATTGTACGGTCGAAACGTTAATTGTCAAGAGGATCGAACTCATGCACATGATTCGCAAAGGTCAAATGATCTTTGCAATCGAAAACCCAATCTATGTGGGCTGCGGATTTCGGAAGTGGTTGGCACGCAAAAAGATGCCACGAGAAAACAGGTTCAGCAAGCAACATCTTCTATAGTGTCCAGCCCGCAGCCGCGCAGCAACAGGTTGGTCAGGTGCGTGGTCGCAGACGCCATTTGCCGGCTCCCCAACCGCTTCACCCCCAGTACCGCGCACACCTGCGGCTCGAAATCCGCATAGGTCTGGGTTGCAGCCCAGATCGTGAAGAAAAGGTGGCGCGGATCGACCGGCGCCATTCTGCCATCGGCGATCCAGCGTTCAATCACACGGGCTTTGGCGTCGACCAGCGCACGCAGGTCAGCGCGCAGATAATCGCCGATCTCGGCCGCACCGTGCAGGATCTCGTTAGCGAACACCCGCGATGCATCGGGATGGGATGCGGACAGCTTCATCTTGGCGCGGATGTAGTCCGACAGTGCGCGCCTGGGGTCATTGTCCTCGCGGATGCAGTCGATCTCGGCCAGCCAGAGCGACAGCGTATTGGCCAGCACCGCACGATAGATATCCTTCTTGGTCCGGAAGTAGTAATGCAAGTTGGATTTAGGGATCTGCGCGCGCCGTGCGATCTCGTCCACGGTCGCGCCGACAAAGCCGGCGCGGGCGAACACATATTCTGCCGCGTGCAGTATGTCGGCTTCATTGCTAAGGCGAATGCGTCCTTTGCCTGGCTGCTGCATCGCGCAGATTTACTTGGTGCCGAACAGGCGGTCGCCGGCATCGCCGAGGCCGGGGATGATATAGCCATGGTCGGTCAGGTATTCGTCGATCGCTGTCGTGGTGATCGGCACATCCGGATGCGCTGCGCTCAAGGCGGCGATGCCTTCGGGCGCTGCCAGCAGGCACACGTATTTGATGCTGCCGGCGCCGGTTTCCTTCAGCCGGTTTAGCGCGGCGATGGCCGAATTCCCGGTTGCCAGCATCGGGTCGACCAGGATCACCAGGCGCTCGCTGATATCCTCGGGTACCTTGAAATAATATTCGACCGGTTCCAGCGTTTCCGGATCCCGATACAGACCAATATGGCCGATACGGGCGGCCGGCAGAACGTCCAGCATGCCATCCAGCATGCCGTTGCCGGCGCGCATGATGGACACCAGGCACAGCTTCTTGCCGCTGATGGCCGGCGACTCCGTCGTCGCCAGCGGCGTCTTGATCGTGACCAGCTCGGTCGGCAGGTCGCGCGTGACCTCATAGGCGAGCATCTGGCTGATCTCGCGCAGCAGGCGGCGGAAATTATCGGTCGTCGTATCCTCGCTGCGCATCAAAGTCAGCTTGTGCTGGATCAGCGGGTGGCTGATCAGGTTCAGGTTCGTTGTCATCGCATCTCCCGGACTAGTGCAGTGTTGCTCAAAATACGGTGCCATCGCTGACGATGTTGACCGGCGGCATCCCGCCTGGCCGTCGTTCTGCCGCAATCCGGCGTCCGGCGGCCCAAGTGCCGCCTTCCAGCACGCGCGCCAGCGGAAACGCCTCGGCGCTCACACCCAGCTGCAGGCGCACTGCGTCGGCCACGCGATCGAGTGCGATCACCGTCAGCGCGCGCCATTCGACCACCGCCGGCTGATCTACCGTCAGGCTGCTGCTATAAAAAGCCGGATCGCGCGGCAGCACCAGCCCGAGGTCGAGCAGCAAGCCGCCGTTGCGGTATTCCGGCAGGCCGGTCAACTGGTCGAGACCGGTGACGCAAAAGCCCGCCTCTTCCAGCGGCTCCAGCATCGAGTAAGTCAGCCATTGCATGAGCTTGTGGAAAGGCAGCAAGCCGCCCTCCACGTCCGGATGGCGCCAGCAATCGCCGAGCGACACGCCGTCCAGCAGGATGCGGCCGGGCCACACCGCCCCCAGCGCGCGCAGCAGGGTTTCGAGAATGAATGAAGCTTCTATCTCCTTGCCGTGTGCATGGTCGGCCAGATAGTCGAACAGATTTCCCAGACGCGGCGTCGGGCCGAATACCGCGGGCGTGGCCCCGGCCACTGCGCCGAGCCGGCGCAGCATCTGCACCCGGCCCGCGAGTCCCACCATCGGATTGCTGTCGCTGACCTGGAAAGCAGCCGCCACGGTGTGCTCGGACAATGCGACCAGCGCCGCCGCATCGGTGCGCAAGGGTTGCTTGCGGTCAGCCGACAGTGTGCCGTCGGCAAACAGCGCGAGGCTGGCCACGCCCAAGCCTTCCGAGCGGGTCAGCTGGAGTTGATTGGACTGGTCGATGTAGCGCCAGTCCGGCCCGGCGCCCGCATCCAGCAGCACGCTCGGTATGACCAGGTCGATCCGGGTGCGCGCGCGCTCGCTGCCGTGCAAACCGGCGTGCGCCGCCAGTTGCTGCCAGCGGTCGATGCCGCCTGCCCCGAAATGCCTCCAGCGGCTGTGATACGGCACCGCCAGGTCCGGATAGTGCAACCTGATCGTGTCGGCCACATAGGCAGCGACCTGCTCCAGCCGCTCCGGATGCCAGGTGAAATGGGTGGCTGCGGCGCGCTCGGCCCGCGCCATGATCTGCGCACACTGGCGGCGCACCGCCTGCGCAGTCAGCAGCCGTGCGGCCGGATGGTTGTCCGGCACCGGCATATGCCAGCCGCTGTCGGGCGAAATCATTGCGCTCATTCGGACAAGCCCCGGCCCTTGGCAACGGTAAGCTCTTCGCTCGATACTGCGGCCTCGGCCGAGAAATAACCCGCCGCCACCTTGGCATCCATCTCGACCCGCGCGTCGGCCGGGATCAGCTCGTCCGGGATCGGCACCCGCTCGACCACTTCAATGCCCTGTGCGGTCAATGCGCCATGCTTCAGGTTGCTCATTGATGCCCAGCGGTCGATGCGCTTGATGCCAAGCCAGTGGAACACGTCCGGCATCAGTTCCTGGAACCGCATATCTTGCACACCGGCAACACATTCAGTACGTTCGAAGTAGGTCTCGGCGCGGTCGCCGCCGACCTGGCGCTTGCGCGCGTTATACACCAGGAACTTGGTGACTTCGCCCAATGCGCGCCCTTCCTTGCGGTTGTAGATCACCAGTCCCACGCCATCCTGCTGTGCCATCTCGATGCAGACCTCGACGCCGTGCGCCAGATAAGGGCGGCAAGTACAGATGTCGGAACCGAACACGTCGGAGCCATTGCATTCGTCATGCACGCGGCAGGCAACCCGGGTATCTTCCCGGCCGAGCTTGCTCATGTCGCCAAAGCAATACAGCGTCATGCCGCCGATCGGCGGCAGGAATACCTTGAGGTCGAAGCGCGTGACCAGTTCCGGGAACATGCCGCCGGTCTGTTCGAACAGGCTGCGCCGCAGCGCGCTTTCCTGGATGCCGAAACGCTTGGCCAGGCCCGGCAGGTACCAGACCGGGTCGATCGCCGCTTTGGTTACGCGCACGTCGCCATTCGCAAACAGGATACGGCCATCGGGCTTGAGGCGGCCGGCGACGATGGCATCCTTCAGTTCCGGCATGTTGATGTGGGCTTTGGTGATGGCAATCGTCGGCCGGATGTCCATGCCGGCGGCGATCTGTTGCGCGAATACGCTGCCGACCAGGTGGCCGTAAGGGTCGAGCGACACAATCTTGTCGGGATACGCCCATTGCGGATGCGGACCGATGTCCTCGGCCGGCGACGTATTGGTCAGGTCGGGCCGGTGCTCGCGGGCGAGCGACCCGGCTGCGATAGCCAGCGCGCGATAGACCGCATACGCGCCCGAGTGCGTGCCGATCGCATTGCGTTGCTGCGAATTGGTCAGGCTGGCAACCACCGGGCCGCGATCTTCTGCGTTGGCGGCACCCCAATGGATGTCAGTGGCGGCGTTTTCCTTGCGGCCTTGGGAATGGGACGTAAGCACGATATGGTCAGACATGATCGCTCCAGATTCGAAACCCGGGAAAACCTGACTGAATAGTCAGGTTTTTACTAATTTAGCACTTCCTGTGCCAATTGGGAATCTGGATTTTAAGCACAGGACGCGACGGTCTATGTCACCGCACTGAACAGCGCACCGACCGCACTAGTGGCACCCATACGCCAAACGACATGGTGCGGCAACTCGCCAGCACACGTTATTGGGCAAGTGGCATGGCCTCCAAATAGGCCGCGACATTTTTCATATTCTCGGGTGTGAGGGCGTGCGTGACAACTTTCATCATGGCGCCTTCCGGCCTTTGCTCGGTTCTTTGAAAAACCATCAGTTGCTTGACGATATAGTCGGCGTGCTGGCCGGCCAGACGCGGGAATTGTTGAATGCCTTCGCCTTTGGCACCATGACATCCGGAACAGGCCGGCGTGTTGCTGGCGGCTATGCCATTTTCAAAAATCGTTTGGCCGGCGTGGAGCAGCGCCGGATTTCCGGATTTTCCGGGAGCGGGCTTCTGGGACGAAAAATAAGCGGCGAGTCCGTTGATCTGCTCGTCGCTCAGTCGGGCGCTGATGCCCCACATATACTCGAATCCTGCGGGGTCCGAACGGCCATGGCTCTTGAACGACTTCAGTTGCGCTACGAGATACGGCTCCGACTGCGCCGCCAGATGCGGAAAGTTGGGAGACACGGACACGCCCTGAACGCCATGGCAATTCGAACAGACTTGCAACGCAAGTGTCTTGGCTGCGACATTCGGATCGTCCAGGGAACGCGACCGTTCCGGCAAAGAACAACCGGCAACCATGGCAACGACGAGCACGCCAAGGGGTAAATAAGCACCTTTCCGCTTGAGTTTCCCGAATCGTGTTGTCTTGGCCATGCGTGGTACGGGATGATGATCATCATAGCTATGCATTTAGTAGGCTCCCCACACATAGAGAAAGAGTGTGTTGTTATCTTTCGCATTGCGGCCAGCCCCATCGTAGTTGCTGGTGGCCCCGTGGAACTGGGTGTAGGCAAAGTATTGCGCGCCAACCCGGACGTATTGCACCGGCAGCCAGAACACTTCGGGCACCCAGCCGCGGGTGCCGGGATTGGCGGCCACATCCGGGTACAAGGTCGCATCCGACGTTCCGGTCGTCCTGAAGTAGCTCAGGCTGGTGCCGTATTTCGCCCGGTAAACATAGCTGGCTTTCAGCCTTAGCTGATTGAGGGTATTCGACCCATTGGCCGCAATGCCGGTCACGTCGCCATTGGCGATGGTTTCCCGGATATAGCTGAACTGTGCCGTGACGGTATGCGGATCCAGCAGATATTGATACTGCGCATCCACCCCGCGGTCGCGAAAGCGCGTGGTCGGACCGGTCGGATTCTGGTTGTCGGGGTAGATGTCGGCATTCATGGCGAACATCCCCACCATTGCACTATGCGGCCCCCAGTCGTGACTGAGCGCCAGCCGTAAATAGGGATTGGTGCCCCTGAGCTTGGTCTGGTCCTGATCCGACGTGCCCTGGCTCAAGAACGACCAGGCGCCGTTGGCGGTCTGATACGCAGCCAGCTCGGCATACAAGGTCTGGTTCCAGAAGGCATAGGCACCCACGCCGGCGACCTGCGCGCCGAGCTGGCTGATGATCGGCGTGGCGTCGGGTCCGGTGACTCCAAAGCCCGTCGGGACATATTGAATCCACGCCGGTGCGGTATTCCAGGGGTCGGAGATGGAAGGATTGTTGGTCAAGGTCAGGCCGACGATCAGGTCCCGGTTCAGATCGATGAATCGATCCGCGTAGCGCAAATCGAAATTGTCGGACACCCACTTGCTTTGCCATTTACCCGAGTCCGGATTTTGATGGTCGTAGTTATTGAAGGTCGCTTGTGCGAACACGCCGACATTGTCGGTAATCTTGCCAGCGACGAAGACGCTGCCGGTCTGGAACAAGGCGACCGCATCTTTGGCGAACGCCACGTCGCTGTCCGGATTCGAACTCTTGGTGAAACTGGCGACCCCCATTACCGACAGCGGAACGGTGCGCGTACCGATGGTGTAACCGGTCAGCTTGAACAATCGCCCATAGGCAGTCAGCTCCGGAAATTGCCCGCCGGCGTGACAGGCCATGCAATTTTGTCCGGTTTGTCGCGCGAACACCGGCAGCGCATGGGCTACCGGTGAGTTCAACAAGATTTGCGTTAGGAAGATGACGGCTAACAGATAGAAATATCTGGTGCCCAGGTATCGCGTTATGAACGAGTCCATGTCGAGGTAGTTCCCTTCTCATCATTATTGAAATTATTATTGAAAGGTTCCGAATCGGGCTCGGATAAATTGACAATAAGCAAGCGTGCGACGCTTGTCAACGTCGTTGCGCCGTCACAACGTTCCGATCGCACACGAACAGCATGTGCATGCATATTTAATTTAGATCGGAGCCTCCTCGCCGTCCGGTGCAGGAATAATATTAACAATCAGCAAAAACAGCTTTTCGAGGTCCACTTTCAGGTCGGCCCCGACAAACGGGTCGAGATTGCCAGCGAACGCGGCGTCAACCACGGCCCAGTCCTCTGGCGTCAACAAACGCTTGGCGGCAGGCAGAATCACCTCCTCTTCCAAATGCATGTGTCTGAAATAAAACTTGGCATACCGCTCCACCAGGTCACGAAATGCCGGAAATGCAGCACTCCCCTGCAGCTCATAGCGGGTCAGTGCATGCTCCAATTCCCGCACCAGCGCCTCACCTTGCCCGTGCTGGAACTCCAGCTCGACGAGCGTCTCATCAAGTTCGTGGGTCCGGTCTCGCAACCGCGCAAACAGGTACTGGTCTTCTTTTGGATGATGCACCTGCTCTGGATACTCCCGTATGTAGTAGAGCATCGCGCGAAACACCATCAGCCCTGGCGCCTGCTCGCCTTTATCGATAAGACGCACGAAATGCAGCATGCCGCGAGTCACTGCCGACAACTGCTCGTGTTCGTCCAGGATAATACGTACCGCATTACGCTGCCGTGGCGATTGCATGATCAGCTCCTCTAATTTCTTAATTCGGCTGTCGATACTGCCTGTGCGGATTCAGCATCGGATTTTTTTCCCGGGAAATTGTCTCAGGTGACTCTGACGAAGACTTGCCAGGAATCGGCATGGCGATGGAACCCATCCTGCCGGCGCCGCCGAGCGCATTTTTTGCCCTATCCTCAAACAATTCCGCCATCTTTCGATTAGTCTGGTCGACGCGTGCTCGCGCCAATTTTGCAAGCTCGGCGTACAAACACCAAGCGACGTCCGCAACTTGATAGCCATACGACAGCGGTCCAACATGGCTGGCGCTGACCCAACAGGACCCTGGGGCATTTTCAGCGGTCAGCAATTGCTGACTCGCTGCAGACGCAATCATGTTCAGATTGACAAACTTCTCGACGCTTTCAAGCATTTTATTGTTCAGCGAAACCCATAGTTCCTGTTGCGATGCCAACTGCGAATTGATCGCGGCCGCCACTTGGGTCGGAAGGGATGCAAACATTGCGTTCTCCGGTGTGTCTATAATCGACGATCAGATGGCCGGACGTATTTTGACCTTCTGACCTACCGGTCGTAACGCATCGGCTGCTAAGCACCACTAGATTAAGTGTAGCTAGAAGTAGTAGCCCGGTCAGCAGGCCCGTTTGATGCACATCAAAAATTTGCCCAAAAAATCAAACCATGAATAGCGTTGACTTAAGGCCAAAGAAAAGTGATACGTCGCATTTGATCCATATTCCAAATTTCTTTGGAATTTTTCACCGGTCTGGCGTACATTGCATCGAAGTAGTCAGATGGTAGCCACTTGCAATCCCGGTTGGGATGCAGATTGCGGGATTAGTCATCCAATCAGATATGCGTGGGAGAACAATAGCGTGATCCGATACGTATCTCCATTGATATTCTGCCTGGCTGGATCGCTATACGGCGTGAGTATGGCGCAGACAGTGGCGCCGCCCACTGAAAAGGTGCCCGATACGATGGAGACGCGCGTCCAGGCTTGCGTCGGTTGTCATGGACAAGGAGCATGCGCTGCCTGCCACGGCGACCACGCGAGCGACACCGCGGCTCGATGGCGAACCCGAATCCTATATTCGCACTGAGTTGCTGGGCTTTGCCAGCGGCACCAGACGTAATGACATCAACGAACAAATGCGAAACGTGGCCCGGCAAATGACACCTGAAGAGATTGATGCCGCGGCGCGCTACTACGCGAGCCGTTAGATACATGAAAGCGATTTAACCCGGCACGTCCGACGGTCACAGGAGAACGATGGTCACGAGTAGCGACGAGTTCTGGATGGCTGCCAGTTCATGCGGGACCCCGGCCGCCAGGTAAAGGAGGTCGCCGGTACGAATGACTGTATGCGTGTCCCCCATGCCGAGATCGACTTCCCCTTCGATACATTGCACCGTTATCGGTCCATCTACCGCATGCTCGGGCATCCGTTTCCCAGCCGGAAGAACGATGCGCATGACTTCGAGGCGCTCGGCCTTGAAAAATGCCGTGCTCGGCGTCTGTTCAAGTTTATCGCCGAGTGGCAGCAGGCTCGCAACCTCGCCAGACGAAAGATGTGATATTGCCATGCGGTTTCTCCTTGACGTGCAGTGCGGTTAAGTTTAGCAGAGCAAGTTGGAAGTAGAATAGGAACGTTCAGCATCACCTAAATGGAGATCAATATGTCCATACAAGAATATAGGCGAAGCCAAGGGCAATGCCTGTTGTATACGATCGAATATGATCAGGATGAATATTTCATCCAGCGCGATGGCCAGATGAAAAAATCTGTCCCCGACGCCATTGTGGTCGGCATACTGCCGCACGAGGCGACGTCCGAACTGATGTTGCGCACGGCGATAGCGGATATCGAGTCGCTGAATGGCATGGATGAATAGCTTGTCAGTTACAGCCACTGTCGCGGATCAATCCGGTAATACTTATTCAGCTCTTCAAACAACTCAGGATGCTGTTCGGCCATTTGCACCGGTTTTTCAAAAAAAGTCTCGGTTGCGACGGCAAAGAACTCTGCCGGATTTGTAGCGCCATAGTGGTCGAGCAGCGTTTCATGGTGATGCAGGGCATCCGATTGCAACGCTGCAAATTCTCGCGAGAGCACTGCAGCCCAGCTTCGATAACTCGACAGGCTGCCCAGGAACGGCGCGCCATTGGTACTGCCGGACTCACTATCCAACTGATGCGCAAACTCGTGCAGGACCACATTGTGCCCATCGGTAAAATTTCTGGCACCGCGCTGCACATGGTCCCATGCCAATATCACCCGGCCATCACCCCATGACTCCCCCAGCAGGCCCTGCTCACGGTGCGTCACAACCCCGCCCGGGGCTAGCTCCGTCCTCGGCGCTACGAACGCAGAAGGATAAACCAGAATCGACCTTAACTCAGGGTAAACAAGTGAGCTGCGATTTAACAACAACAAGCACGCTTCACCGGCTATCGTGACCCTGATTTCATCGGTTATTTCCAGCCCGCCGCAACCGTAAAATCTCTTTTGATGCAGAAACTGCTGAATCAATCGCTGCAATTGTTGTTGCAGCGCAATAGGAATTCTCGAATAAATTGGCATGTTCTTTTCAAGAATTGCTACAAAATGATCGGGAAAGCGGGATTGAATTGCGCGTTTCAAGCGAAACTTTGGTATCCAGATCGCCAGCACTATGGCGACTATGATAATAATTAAAGTCAACAAGGCATTCATAAGCGGGTTAGCCAGTGTGAGGCAGTCGATGAGCGACGCCTTACGATCGGTAAATTCTGTATCGATGACAGTCAACATACCAGTTATCGGACTACCCTGATTATGAGGCTCGTTGAGACAATCCGTTTACGCTTCAGTTGTCAGGACACCGCCCTCGCTGCATTGCCAAACGGAGAATTTGTCCTACACTCCCCGTAAGAGGGTGAGTACACCCGGTCGTTGTCGATTGAATCCACCTTTCGTCGGGAGTCAACCAACATGCAGAAAATTGGTCCGTGCCTTTGGTTCGATGGCAAAGCCGAAGAGGCTTCCAACTTCTATGTCTCCATTTTCAAGAACTCAAGAATCGTCAACACTACCCGCTACCCGGAAGGTACCCCGCTGCCAGCCGGAAAGGTGATGACAGTCGAATTCATTCTCGACGGGCAAGAATTTTTAGCGCTCAATGGCGGCCCGCAATTCACCTTCTCCCCAGCCATTTCCTTTGTCGCGCGCTGCGAGACACAAGAGGAGGTCGATGATTTATGGGAGAAACTTTTAGTCGGCGGCGCAGAACAGCAGTGCGGATGGCTCACGGACAAATTCGGCGTGTCGTGGCAGATCGTTCCCAATGTATTGATGAGGATGATGAGTGGGCAGGATGCCGTTGCGTCGCAAAGAGCCTTTGCAGCGATGCTGCAAATGAAGAAGCTGAATATTGCGCTCCTGGAGCACGCTTACAATAATGCCTGACCGCTCAATCTAAGAGGCCGCATCCAGCCGTGCGGCACGCTTGAAAGCCTGCGGCGGCTGCCCGAAAGCGCGAATAAATGCGCGCCGCATCCGTTCCGGGTCTGAAAATCCGTTTTCCCTGGCGACCACATCGATCGGATGATTGCTCTGCTCTATCATGGAACGGGCCGCCTCAACCCGCAGTGTTTCTACCGCCTTGGCTGGCGATTGTCCGGTTTCGATCCGGAACGCGCGGCTGAACTGACGCCGGCTCAAATTGGCTGCATTTGCCAACTCATCGACCGACAGCACGCCGCGCAGATTGCGCTTGGCGTAACTGAGCGCGCTTTGAATCCGATCCGACTTCGGCTCCAGCTCAAGCAAGGCTGAAAATTGCGACTGTCCGCCACTGCGTCGATGATAGACCACCATCTTTTTGGCAATGGCGCGCGCTGGCTCCAAGCCTAAATCCTGTTCCACCAATGCCAGACACAAGTCGATGCATGCCGTCATGCCGGCCGATGTCCAGTACTTGTCGTCATGGATGAAAATGCGGTCTTCCTCGACCCGGATTTTCGGAAACATGCGCTGCAAATCCCTGGCCTGGGCCCAATGCGTGGTGGCGCGACGACCATCCAGCAAGCCGGCCTCAGCCAGAAAAAAAGCTCCCGTGCAAATGCTCGCGGTTCGGCGCGAGGCTGCACTGGCCGACTGGATGAACGTAATGAATGGCGTTGATGAAGTAATCATCTGCATTGCGCCTGCGACCATCACCGTATCGAAATCGCGCCGGTCAAATGGGCTGGTATCCACCCGAACACCCGCCGAACTCGTGACTGCACCGCCATGCTCGGAAAGCATGGCAATGTCGTAAAACGGCCCGCCGGGCAAGGCGTTTGCCAATTCGAAAACCGTTATCGCAACCAAATCGAGGATCTGGAATCCGGGGAAAACGACAAAGCCGAGCGTTCTTTTCATGATGTCCCAAAACGAGGTATATATGTCATACAGGTCAAATCATACACCCTTAAACTCAAGTCATCAACTCTTCGGCTGCGCATGCCAACGAGGCGATACCGACTACCAATCAACCCAAAGGAATGCAAATGAATACGCAAACGAACAAAGGCGTCGCCTTGATCACCGGCGCTTCTTCCGGCATCGGCGCCGTTTACGCCGACCGTCTGGCGCAGCGCGGCTACGACCTGATTCTGGTGGCACGGGACCAGCAACGCCTGCAAACCCTCGCGCAGCGGCTGGCAAGCGCAACCGGCCGCAAGATTGACATCATCCAGGCCGACTTGACGCTCAAGGCAGACGTGCGCCGCGTAGAACAGCGTCTGCTGGATGACCAGAGCATTACTGCGCTGGTGAACAACGCCGGTCTTGGCGCAACGGCAACACTGATCGATTCCGATCCCGATGCACTGGAAGACATGATTCAGCTCAACGTCGTCGCCCTGACCCGCCTGGCGCGCGCCGCCGCACCGGGTTTCGTCGCGCGCGGCAACGGCATCATCATCAATATCTCGTCGATTGTTGCGCTGGCGCCGGAATTGCTCAACGGCGTCTATAGCGGCACCAAGGCTTACGTGCTGAACCTGACCCAGTCGCTGCACCATGAGCTGAGTGCCAAAGGCGTCCAGGTTCAGGCGGTTTTGCCGGGCGCAATCAGCACGCCGTTCTGGGGCCATGCCGGTGTCCCGGTTGAACATCTGCCCACGGAAATCGTCATGCAGCCGGACGAGCTGGTCGATGCCGCGCTGTCCGGCCTGGATCAACACGAATTGGTGACCATTCCGTCGCTGCCCGATGTCGCCGAATGGAATGCTTTTACCGAAGCGCGTCTGGCGATGGGGCCCCATCTGTCGCTACAGACGGCGGCGCAGCGCTATAAATAAGACTCCTGGCGCATACGGATCGGCATGTTTTGTTCAGAACATGCCGGATCGCCTTAGTTTGTTTTAGTCGTTGTTGAGCGCGGCGGTGCTTATACAACGCCAGGAATACCATGACCGCCGCCGCCCGGGGTTTCAATCACGAAGACATCACCGGGCTGCATGGCGGTAGTGGCGACGAAACTCAGCTCTTCCTGCCGACCGTCCGCGCGGACTACGTAGTTTCGTCCGCATTGCCCGGCTTCGCCGCCAGCAGCGCCGAACGGCGCGACGATACGGTTATTCGACAGGATCGAGGCCGTCATCGCTTCGAGAAACCTGACTTTGCGGATGGCGCCATTGCCGCCATGCCAGGCGCCCTTACCGCCGGAATCGGGCTTGATTTCATAGCTGTCGAGTTGTACCGGATAACGCCACTCGAGTATTTCCGGATCGGTCAGACGCGAGTTGGTCATGTGCGTTTGCACTACGTCCGTGCCGTGAAAACCATGCCCCGCGCCGGAGCCGCCGGAGATGGTTTCGTAATACTGGTGGCGCTCGTTGCCGAAGGTGAAGTTGTTCATCGTTCCCGGTGCCGAACCGAGAATGCCAAGCGCGCCGTACAACGCGTTGGTAATGCAGCTGGAGGTCTCGACATTCCCCGACACCACCGCCGCCGGATAACGCGGGTTCAGCATCGAGCCGGCCGGAATGATCACGTTCAGCGGTTTCAGGCAACCCGCATTGAGTGGGATGTCATCATCAATCAGGGTGCGAAAGACATACAGTACGGCGGCCATGCAAATTGCGCTCGGTGCGTTGAAATTGTTGCGCAACTGGGCTGAGGTACCAGTGAAATCGATGTCGGCAGTGCGCGCCTGATGATCGACGCGGATCGCGACCTTAATGACGGCGCCATTGTCGAGCCGGTATTCGTAGCTGCTGTCTTTCAAGGCAGTGATCACGCGCCGTACGGCTTCCTCGGCATTGTCTTGCACATGCTGCATGTACGCCTGCACGACTGCGAGACTGAAGTGATCGACCATCTTCAGCAGTTCTTCGACACCTTTCTGATTTGCCGCAATCTGCGCCTGCAGATCGGCCATGTTCTGCGCAATGTTGCGGGCCGGATATGCACCGGACGACAGCAGCGCAACCGTTGCCTGCTCAAGGAAACAGCCGCCGCGCACCAGCTGGAAGTTGTTGATCAGCACGCCCTCTTCTTCGACCACGGTACTGTCGGCCGGCATCGAACCCGGCGTGATGCCGCCGATATCGGCGTGATGGCCGCGCGATCCGACGTAGAACAGGATCTCCTTGCCATCCTTATCGAACGCCGGCGTGATGACGGTAATGTCGGGCAAGTGCGTGCCGCCATGATACGGATCGTTGAGCATGAAGACGTCGCCGGGTTGCATCTTGCCGGCATTCTCCCGAATGATGGTCTGGATGCTGTCGCCCATCGATCCAAGATGCACCGGAATATGCGGTGCATTGGCGATCAGGTGACCGCCGCCGTCGAACAATGCGCACGAGAAGTCGAGGCGCTCCTTGATGTTGACCGAGACTGCGGTGTTTTGCAGGCGCAGACCCATCTGCTCGGCGATGCTCATGAACAGGTTGTTGAATACTTCCAGCATCACCGGATCGGCCGTCGTGCCGATGGCCTTGCGCTGCTGACGTGCTGCGACCCGTTGCAGCACCAGGTGATTCAGCCTGGTCACTTGCGCCTCCCAGCCGGGTTCAATCACGTTGGTGGCATTTTTCTCGGCAATGATGGCGGGACCGCGGATGGTATCGCCGGGCCGGGTATCTTCACGCAGATACAGCGCGCTGTCATGCCATTCACCGCCCGAGAACAAGCGCACGCTGTCGGCTGGCTGCAGGGGGCCGTTGCGCTCAGGCAGTTGTTCGAGCGCTTCGCTGCTGTCGCTTGACAAGCCGATCGCTTCGACCGAAATGGCTTCGATGATCAGCGCCTTGCCCTGCATCAAGAACGAATAGCGTTTTTTATACGATGTTTCAAACTGCGTTGTCATGTTGGAAATTGCATCGAACGACACGACGATCACCGAATCGCTGCCGTCATAGCGCAGATGTACCCGCAAGGCGACGTCGATCCGGCCCGGATCGACGCCCTGTGCCAGCAAGTCCTGGCGCGCCGCATCGGCCAGCGCATGTAAACGCTCTTCCAAGGTCGGCATGGCAGCCGGCGCCAGTTTGATTTCGAGTGACTGTTCGCGCATCGCGGTCTGATCGGCCAGGCCCATGCCATACGCCGACAATACGCCCGCAAACGGGTGCGCAAAAACACGCGTCATGCCCAACGCATCGGCCACCAGACAGGCATGCTGGCCGCCAGCGCCGCCGAAGGTGGCGAGCGTGTACTCGGTGACGTCATGGCCGCGTTGCACGGAAATGAATTTGATCGCATTCGCCATATTCCCGACGGCGATCTCGATGAAGCCTTCCGCTACTTCCTCCGGCGTGCGGCGGTTGCCGGTCGCACGGTAGATGTCCTCTGCCATGGCGCTGAATTGTTGCAGCACGGCAGCGTGGTCCAGCGCCTGGTCGGCCTGCGGGCCGAACACATGCGGGAAGTAGCGCGGCTGAATTTTTCCGAGCATCACATTGCAATCGGTGACGGCCAGTTGGCCGCCGCGGCGGTAGCTGGCCGGTCCGGGATTGGCCCCTGCGCTATCCGGCCCGACGCGATAGCGGGCGCCGTCGAAATGCAGGATCGAGCCGCCCCCTGCGGCGACGGTATGGATGCTCATCATCGGCGCGCGCATGCGCACACCGGCGACCTGGGTTTCGAATTCACGTTCGAATTCACCGGCATAGTGCGATACATCGGTCGAGGTGCCGCCCATGTCGAAGCCGATGATCCGGTCGAAGCCGGCAGTTTTTGCGGTGCGCGCCATGCCGACGATACCGCCCGCCGGGCCGGACAGGATCGAGTCCTTGCCCTGAAAACGGTGGGCATCGGTCAGTCCGCCGTTGCTTTGCATGAACAACAGGCGCACGCCGTCCATCTGGCTGGCGACCTGGTCGACGTAGCGGCGCAGGATAGGTGACAGGTAGGCGTCGACCACCGTGGTATCGCCGCGCGACACCAGCTTCATCATCGGACTGACCTTGTGTGACACGGAGATTTGCGTAAAACCGGTTTCAGCGGCAATCCGGCCTATGATTTCCTCATGCTGCGTGAAGCGGTAACCGTGCATCAGCACCACGGCGATGGCGCGATAGCCTTCAGCATAAAGTGCGATTAAGGCGCTTCTGACCTGTGCCTCGTCGAGCGGCTGAAGAATGGCGCCCTGGGCGCCGATCCGCTCATCGACTTCCACAACTTTTTCGTACAACAGCTCCGGCAGGACGATATGGCGGTCAAACAGGCGCGGGCGGTTTTGATAGGCAATCCGCAATGCATCGCGAAAACCTTTGGTAATCAATAATACGGTCGGGTCGCCGTTGCGCTCAAGCAAGACATTGGTCGCGACGGTGGTGCCCATCTTCACGGCGTCGACCAGCGCTGGCGTAATGTTGTCCTCCGGCTTGATGCCGAGCAACCGTTTGATCCCGGCGACTGCGGCATCCTTGTATTGCTCGGGGTTTTCCGACAGCAATTTATGGGTAAGCAACCGGCCGCTGGGATGACGCGCCACGATGTCGGTAAAAGTACCGCCGCGATCGACCCAGAATTGCCAGCGTGGATCGGTGATGTTATTTTCGTTATGCATGTTCATGTCTCTTCTATTCTTCATCAGGATTCAAGTTGCTTGCCGCGCGTTTCCGGGAGTGTCAGTGCCGCAATGATCATGAGACCGTACGCCACCGCCGCAAACAGGCCGATGGCACGGCCGAGTCCCATATCCTGGCTGACCCAGCCAATCAGGAACGGGAACAATGACCCGATGGCGCGGCCCATGTTGTAACAAAACCCCTGGCCGGAGCCACGTATCCGGGTTGGAAACAGCTCGGTCAGAAACGCGCCCATGCCACTGAAAACGCCGGCCGTGAGAAACCCCAGCGGAAACCCGAGCAGCAGCATGGCCGAGTCGGTCACCGGCAGATGGGTATACGTCCAGGCGATGGACATCGAACCCAGCGCAAACAGGATGAAGTTATTTTTGCGCCCCAGTCGATCGGTGAGAAAGGCGCTCACGATATAACCGATATAGGAACCGACGATCACCATCGCCAGATAACCGCCGGTACCCAGTACCGTCAGGTTGCGCTCGGTCTTCAGGAAGGTCGGCAACCAGGTCGTGATGGCGTAATAACCGCCCTGCGCGCCGGTTGTCAGCAGCACGGCGCGTAGCGTGGTGCTGAGCATGCCGGGAGAAAAAATCTCGGCAAAGGAAGCTTGCCCGGCCCCCTTCTCCTGTTGCCGCTTCTGCTCGACAAATACCGTGGGCTCGTCCACGAAACGGCGAATGAAGATGACGAATGCGGCGGGTAACACGCCGATCAAAAACAATGAGCGCCACGCCAATGCCGGTGGCAGCAACGAAAACATCAGCGCGTATAAAATCGCCGACATCCCCCACCCGACCGCCCATCCTGCCTGGACCATACCGACCGCCTTGCCGCGATCCTTGGCCCGGATGACTTCCCCGATCAAAATCGCACCTGCGGTCCATTCACCGCCCATGCCAAACCCCATCAGTCCTCGCGCCACCAGCAATTGATGGTAGTTCTGGGCTAAACCGCAGAGGACGGTAAAGAAGGCAAACCATAATATGGTGAGCTGGAGTGTTTTTACCCGGCCGATCCGGTCGGAAAGAATGCCGGCAAGCCAGCCGCCCAGCGCCGACGTGAGCAAAGTGACGGTGCCGATCAGGCCGGCATCGCCCTTGGTGATACCCCAGGTCGCAATCAGGGTCGGTATCACGAAACTGAGAAACTGCGTATCCATTGCGTCGAGCGCATAGCCGATCTTGCAACTCCAGAAGGTACGGCGCTCTTTGGGTGATAGTGCATAAAACCAGGAAAAATGGCGGCTATCGGTTTCCTGATCGGTTTGAATTATCTGCTCTTGGCTGTTCATGGTTGTCTCCTAAGTTCGGATATGGCTTGTGTTGCAGATCATCGATTAACTCGTGGTCTTTTTTATAATTGGTACGCCGGCGACAACATCCGGTTGCAAGCGTCTAAAACACCGCCAGCGTCGCATTCGGAATATCCGTCACCAGCATGTAGCCTGGCTTGTGTGTGATCGCAATCGGCAGACCTGCCATGCGTATCGCCTCTTGCGGCGTCACGCCGCACGCCCAAAACACGGGAAGTTCGTTTGGAAGAATCGCTACCGCGTCGCCAAAATCGGGCCGGCCGATATCCTCTATGCCAATCTCGGCCGGATTGCCGATGTGAATCGGCGCACCGTGGATGGCGGGGAAGCGGCTGGTCATCTGAATCGCCTTGATGGCATTTGCCGCCGTCATCGGGCGCATTGACACCACCATGTTGCCGCCGAACGGTCCGGCAGTCTTGTTCTTGATATTGGTGCGATACATGGCGACATTTTGTTGCTGCGCGATATGCCGTAATGGAATCCCCTCCTTCATCAGCATATGCTCGAACGAAAAGGAGCAGCCGATGGCAAAGACCACAAAATCCGGCTGCCATATTGCTTGTAGCGAGGTCCGCTCCTCTGCCATCCGGCCATCGCGATAGACGTAATATTTAGGCAGGTCGCTTCGGATATCGATATCCAGGCCGATAGACGCCAGCTCCCATTGTCCCGGCTCACCCACGCCCAGCAAGGGGCAGGACTTCGGATTGAGGAAGCAAAAGCGGAAAAAATCATCCGCGCAGGCTTTCGGAAGAATGGCCAGATTGGCTTGTGCAAAATCACCGCAATGGCCGGCCGTGGGTTCCCGGAATTGGCCGTTACGGACCTGGCGTCGAAACTCAAATGGTGTCATGAACTGTTCTCGCGAGTCGTGAGGGAAGGTATTACGATAGAAACAGGCAGATGGAACAGGCACAGAATAGGCACGATCGAAAATTGACGCAAACTAGTTATTTTGAGCACCAGTGTATAGTTTTACTTAACTCACAAATCATGCGAGACCAACTTGAACACGCGCTTTGTTGAAACTTTTGTGATCCTTGCCCAATTGCGCAGCTTCCGCGCAACCGCGCGCGCGGTACACGCGACCCCCGCCGCCATATCCTTGCGCATCAAAAACCTGGAAGATGAGCTACAGACCGAACTGATCGACCGGGCATCGAAAGAGTTCCGGCTGACTCCCGCAGGAGAGTACCTGTTGAGTTACGCCAAGTCGGTGGTTGACGCGACCCGGAACATGCAGGCCGCGGCGCGCAAAGAGAGTGTGATTCGGGGACGGCTGCGGCTAGGCGTGATCGAATCGGTGGTACATAGTTGGCTCTCCCACTATGTAAAGCAGCTCAATGCCGACTATCCCGAGCTTGAAATCGATCTGGCGGTGGACAAGAGCAGCGTTCTGGAGCAGCGCCTGGTTGCCAGGGAATTGGATCTCGTGATCCGCGTGGAGGGCATCAACAGCAGCGAAATCGTGTCCGATGCACTGGCCATTTATCCGGTCAGATGGATCGCCAAAAAGGATTTATTGTCGGGCCGTAAAAATGGTTTGATTCAACGTGTACTCGCGCTGCCGATATTGACCTTTGGGCGCGGCACCACCCCCCAACGAGTGCTGGAGGAAATTATCGCCAACCTTGCCAACCAGGCAGGAATACCGGCGACGCAAACCCGCATCACCTGCTCTCCTTCCGTGGCCGCCATCGTGCAACTTGTGAAAGACGGCTACGGCGTCGCCGCCATCCCCAGCCTGTTCGTTACCAGCTATCTGGAGAGCGGCGAATTCGTCGAATTACCGATGGTGCAGGCCTTGCCCTCGATCGTGGTTTCCATGTGCCGGCACTACAATGCCGAAATGATGGTCCATGCTGCGGCCACCGCAGCACGCCTGGCCTGTGCCAAATATTGCGCCCAGTTTGACCAACGCTTCATCGAAGCCTTGTGTTGATGCCGCTTAAGCCTTGTCATGAGATGCCGCTCCCAGCCGGGCACTTGCGGCGACCAGCAGCATGGCGCAGCCAAGTCCGGCGAACGCCACATTCAGGCTCACCGCATTGGCCACAAAGCCGATCGTCGCCGGTCCGGCCAGAATACCCGCATAACCAATCGTGGTGATCGCGCCGATCGCTAGGCTGGCCGGCATTGCGCGCTGTCTACCAGCCGCACTGAACAGGATCGGAACAATATTCGACGCGCCCATGCCGATCAGCACAAAGCCGCCCAGTGCAGCACCGGCCGACGGCGCCAGCACCGCAGCAAAAAACCCGCCAGCGGCGCACAGGCCGCCCAGTAGCAGCACACGTTTTCCGCCAAAACGGCGCACCACACTGTCACCGGTCAGACGCCCAACGGTCATGGCGACGGCGAACGCGGCGTAGCCGAGGCCGCCCTGGCCAGCATCGAGTCCGCGGCGGCTGGTCAGGAACAGCGCACTCCAATCCAGCATCGCGCCTTCGGCCAAGAACACAATAAAGCACAGTGCGCCGATAAAAATTACCGCGCCATGCGGCAACACGAACGGGGGGGCGTTGCGCTCCGCCGCATCCGGTTCACGCAACAAATGCGGGCCAGCGATGCACAACACCCCAGCCACCAGCACAGCCACCGCTGCACAGGCCGAAAGCGGGCTCAGCCCGCTCCACAGCAACAGTGCCATGCTGCCAGCGCCGGCAAAACCGCCGACGCTGAACAGGCCGTGGAAGCCAGACATAAGCGAGCCGCCGCTATCTTTTTCGACGATCACCGCTTGAATATTCATGGACACATCCAGCGTGCCCATTGCCGCGCCGAAAACAAACAAAATGACGCCTAGCAGCAGCGGAGTGGCGGCGAATGCGAGGCCGGGCAGCATCAAGCAGACTAAAGCGCCGGACAACAGAATCACAGGACGGCAACCAAAGCGCGCCGACTGCATGCCGGCAAATGGCATGGCCAACAGTGAGCCGCCCCCCATGCACAACAGCAAAAGCCCAAGGTCGGCCTCGTCCAGCACCAGCCGGGTTTTGGCATATGGCACCAGCGGCGCCCAGGCTGACATGGCCAAGCCAGCAGCCAGGAAAGCGAGCCGAGTGGACAAGCGTTGTTGAGAGCCGACTGTCATCATGGCGTTCTTTCAGCAGAGGTAAAGATCACTATTTTCCCTGAGCACGCAGCAGGTGCACCCCAAGGGCGGAGAATGCACTGGCTTGACCGGCATCGGCATCGTGCTCGATGACGAGGTGCGATAGTTGCGCGGCTGCTAGTACAGGATAGGGCGCGGCGGTGCCGAGTTTGTCGCAAGTGGCGGCCACCAGCACCGCCTTACTGATGGCAGCGACGCGCCGTTTGAACTCGGCTTCTTCGAAATGAAATGCACTTACGCCAGCCTGCACGTCAACGCCGCAAGCACCCAAAAAGAACAGGTCCGGGCGGATCAAATCAATATCGCGCAACGCAGTGGCTCCCAGGCTGGCGCCGCTGCGCGCATCGATCCGACCGCCGATCATGATCAACTCGATCAGCGGTCGCTCCAGCAGCAGCGCGGCGATCGCCGGCGCATTTGTGATGACAGTCAACGGCACTTCCGGCAACGCGGTAGCAATGTTGAGATTGGTCGAACCGGCATCGATAAACAAGATGTTGCCGGCGGCGACCAGTGTTGCCGCCGCTAACGCCAACCGGGATTTGCTGGTCACTTGATGGGTGCTGCGTTGCGCCGGCGTGCCGTGGTCCGGCGGCAACGGCAAGCGCAAGGCGCCGCCATAGACCTTCTGACATAAACCAACTGCCGCTAGATCGCGCAGATCGCGCCGGATCGTGTCTTCTGATACGTTTAATTGTTGCGCCAGGTCGGGCGCCAAGACGCGCCCTTCTGCTCGCAAGCGTTGCAGGATCAGGGCATGACGTTCTCGAAGCAACAGGTTGTCGGCAGTCATATCTTAAATAAACATGGATGAATAAGCGCAAATATACATAAACGCGCATAAACAAGCAAAATATTTTCTGAGACGACCCCTAGTACGACGGGCGCAGGCCCCCCCTAAACCCGCACAGCACCGAATAAAAAACTGCCGCCAGTTCAACATTGCACACCCAGTTGCTGGCGCACGGTACGCGCTTTGACGCCGTGCCGCACCGCCATCGCAAACGAGATTTTCCCCACCGGTTTCCCGACTTCCGTGCACTGCCACAGCTTCTCGCCGTCTGGCAGGCAGCGGTTATGCGAGGCACGCACGCGCTTCACCAGCTAATGCATTTTGTCTCGACAAATTCTGAATCAATGGTTGATAAAAAGAGTATTTGTCTTACTATGAAATGAGTATTTATCTTAACAACTGATAACATTCGCACAAGCGGCTTAAGCCCTACTGTCAGCGCCCTCTAAAAATGGGGGGATTACCAACCCCTGAGGGGAAAATCGATGAAAGTCCCGTTTGTCGTATCAACCATTGCATTAGGGCTGGCTATAACCTCATCTCAAGCCCTGGCCAGGACAGAGACTTGCAAGAACGTCAGCGAGAAAGAGGTGGCGGCCCTGTTTGACCGATGGAATAGCTCCCTCAAGACTGGTGATCCGAAAAAGGTAGTCGCCAACTACGCCACAAAATCGGTGCTGTTGGCAACCGTGTCGAATACCCCGCGTTTGACACCGGAAACCAAAGCCGATTACTTCGAACATTTCCTGGAAAAGAAGCCGGTAGGCAAAATAGATTCGCGTACCATCGAAATTGATTGCAACAGCGCGATCGATGCCGGCCTGTATACCTTTACATTTGGTGACGGGAGTTCTGTAAAAGCCCGTTACACCTTTACGTACAAGTGGAATGGTAAGAAATGGCTGATCACCAGCCACCATTCATCAGCAATGCCGGAAAAATAACAGCAAATAACAGCAAATAACAGCAAGATAAGCGCGCCCCGTTCTTGGCGGAAGCGGGGCGCGTAATCGTTACAGTTGGCTCATGCCGCCATCGACAATCAATTCCGTGCCGACGATGAACGCAGCCTCCGGCGACGACAGATACACCACCGCGCTGGCGATTTCATCCGGCGTGCCAAAACGCTTCAAGGGGATTTGCTCTTGAATGCCTGCGGCCAATTCACCCAATTGCTCGGCAGGCAGGCCAAGGCGGCCATAGATAGGCGTTGCCACAGGGCCGGGACTGACCACATTGACGCGGATGCCGCGGCTGATCAATTCGGACGACAAGGTTTTGGCGAGCGAAATCAACGCTGCCTTGCTGGCGGCATACACACTGGAAGTCGGCATGCCGATACGCGCATTGATCGAGCCGTTCAGGATGATTGCGGCGCCGTCGTTGAGCAAAGGCGCCAGGGCTTGTATCGCAAAATACGCCCCTTTCACATTGACATTGAAAGTCTCGTCCCATAGCGCTTCATCGATCGCTTCGAGCGGCGCAAACCTGGCCACGCCGGCATTGATGAACAAGGCATCCAGCCTGATTCCCTGGCCGCTCAAGGCCGTTGCCAATTCTTTGCCTGACTTGCTATCGCCGGCATCAATGCGCAAGGCCATCGCGTTTGGTCCGAGTTGCGCTTTGGCCCGATCCAGCGTCGCTTGGTCGCGACCGGTAATAATGACGCGCGCGCCCTGCCGGGAGAATTCCAGCGCGGTGGCCAGACCGATGCCGCTGTTGCCGCCGGTGACGAGTACGGATTTGTTGTCGAAACGTTTCATGATTAACTCCTGAGATTGAAATTCAGATGCGGATTAGGTTGGGTAAAGCCGCGCTATTGCGGCTACCATGGCTACCCATTTTTGCCAAATACTTTCAGATATGACAAGAAAACAGCTTACGTGCGGGTAATCGATGCGCCGCCATCGATCAGTGAAGCAGTGCCGGTGACGAACGACGAGTCATCGGAGGCCAGATACAGCACCGAACGCGCTAACTCTTCCGGCTGCGCGGTGCGTTTCAATGCATGCAGATTGGTGATGAAGGCTTGCGATTCGGCCGTGTTGTTCATGTCGCGATACATTTGGGTGTCGACCGCGCCCGGCAAAATCGCATTCACGCGAATGCCTTGCGGACCAAACTCGGCAGCCAACGCCTGGGTCAGGCCGATCAGGCCGGATTTGCTAGCCGCATACGCAGCGACGCCCGGGAACGAAAAGCTGTGGCCAACAAAGGTCGAGGTGAAAATGATCGAGCCGACGCCGGTTTTCAGCATCGCCGGAATTTGATGTTTGGCGCCCAGAAAGGCGCTGGTCAGGTTGGTGCTGAGCGCATCGGTCCAGCCTTGCTCCGAAACACCGGTTGTGGGGCCCATTTCACCCAGGGTGCCGGCATTGTTGAACGCCACATCGAGACGCCCGAACTTTGCCAATGCGAGTTCAACCAGGGCTTGCGCATAGGCTTCGCTGGTCACATTGCCAGCCAAGGCGACGGCAACGCCGCCAGCGGCGGCAATCTCGGCAACCAGGCTATCGAGTTCGGCCTGGCGACGTGCCGCGACCACCAGTCTGGCGCCTTCGCTGGCAAACAGTTTTGCCGTGGCACGGCCAATACCTGCACTTGCGCCTGTGATGATGGCGACTTTTCCTTTTAATCGATTCATGCTGCTGCTCCTAAGAAGTTATTCATTGATGATGATGATGACTGACTGACTGACTGACTGACTGACTGATTGGGCAGTGCCCGTAGACACACTATAGGATTTACAAATACATACATCAATGCTATAAAAACTCATGGCACATTCAGTATTTGTGAATCAACGAATGGAAAGAGAACAATGGATCGCTTGCGTGCGCTTGAGGTATTTGTGGAGGTAGTCCGAAAAACCGGCTTTGCCCGCGCGGCCGACGCGCTCCAGACATCCCCCGCAAATGTGACGCGTTATGTGCGCGATCTGGAAGCCCATTTGGGTACCAGGCTACTCAATCGCAGTTCGCAGAAGATGTCACTGACGGAAAGCGGAGAAGCGCTGTTCGAGCGGGCCAAGGCCATCCTCGATGATGTAGCGGAAGTCGAGTTGATCGCCTCATCGGCCAGCATGAAGCCGCGCGGACTGCTGCGTATCAACGCCCCCCTGAGTTTCGGCATTCTGCATCTGGCACCGCTGTGGCCGCAATTCCTGCAGCGCTATCCCGAGGTGGAACTGGACATCGCACTGGTCGACCGTGTGGTGGATATCGTTGAGGAAGGTTATGACCTGGCGATTCGCATCTCGCGCACAGGTTCGACCTCGTATGCGGCGCGCAAACTCGCTACCTCCCACAACATCGTCTGCGCCTCTCCTGCCTATCTGCAGAAGAACGGTGCGCCGGCGATGCCATCCGACCTGAGCGGCCACGCTTGCATTGGCTACAGTTACGCCGCCAGCGCCGACGAGTGGAACTTCACCGATGAAAATGGCCAGGCGAGCCCGGTCAAGGTCTCTTGTGTCATGCACACCAACAATGGCGATACCGCCCGCGCGGCGGCGCTGGCAGGACTTGGCATCATCTGGCAGCCCAGCTTCCTGATCGGCGCCGACTTGCGTGCCGGTCGGCTGCTGCCGCTGTTACCGGGCTACCGACTGCCGGACATCGATGTCCTGGCGGTGTATCCGAGTCGGCGTCATCTCAGTGCGAAGGTGCGCGTGATGATCGATTTCCTCGCTGACGCCTTCAAAGAGACGCCGCCATGGGAAATACAAACCTAGATGTCTCTGTGGAAACGTGTTGCCAGAACATTGGCTGGGCGCAGAACTCAATTCGGACTAAAATTAGTCTTCCCATGTTTCTATCAGAGGTGAGATCGTGAAATTTTCCACTCAGGTAAAGCCTATCAGCTATCTCAAAAGCCATGCCGCCGAGATCGTTAAAGACCTCACGGAAAATCGTAAGCCTATGTTGATTACACAAAACGGCGAAGCCAAGCTTGTCGTGATGGATGTGAAGAGCTACGAAGAACAGGAAGAAACGCTCGCACTACTTAAAATTTTGGCGCTGGGCAACCGCGAGATCGAGCAAGGCAAGTTTCGTGAAGTGGAAGATGTGTTTGCCGAACTGGACAAGGCTGACCACTGATGACTTTGAAAATCGTCATCCTCGCATCGGCGGAACACGATCTCAACGAGTTAAGAAGCTATATCATCAAGAATTTCTCATCCAAAATTTGGCGAAATACTTACACCAAATTGAAAGAATCAATCCGCAATTTGCAAGACTTCCCGCTGGCAGGTGTTATCCCGGAAGAGCTTGAGAAACTTAACCTCAGTCAGTACCGGCAGATTGTTGCAGGACCGAATCGCATCATTTACGAAGTGCGGCAGGACACTATTTATATTCACGTAATCGTTGATTCACGGCGGGATATGAACGCATTGCTGACACGGCGGCTTTTGAGAGTCTCTTAGGCAAAGTAAATTGGAGGCTTTCTTTCGAGTGAATGGGCGTGATCCAGACTTTTACCTACGTCGGCCAACCCGCACATCGATGCGGGCGCGCTGCTGCCGATCCTGCAGGACTGGCTGCCTGCGCCATATCCGTTTTTTGTGGTGTACCCGCCGAACCGGCATCTGAGCAACCGGCTGCGGGTGTTCATCGATTGAATCGCCGACCGTTTTTCGACGCTGGCCTATTGAAAAAATAATTTACTGAGTGTGCTTGAATAATTGGCAAAATAGAGTCTACTTCTAGTTCAAGCGGACCACCCAACCGTGCTGGAGAATGCCGAATGATAAGCGAACGCACAGATTTTTCAGGCGCTGACGGACAAAAGCTCGCAGCACGCCTCGATAGTCCGAAAGCGGGAGCCCAGGCATTTGCATTGTTCGCGCACTGCTTCACTTGCGGCAAGGATGTTTTCGCTGCCAGCAGAATCGCGCAGGCATTGACCAGTCATCAGATTGCCGTACTCCGCTTTGACTTCACCGGTCTCGGGGCCAGCGAAGGCGAATTCGCGAATACCAATTTTTCCTCGAATGTATCCGACCTGATTGCCGCCGCGAATTATCTGCGTCAGGCTTACCGCGCGCCTGCGCTCCTCATCGGCCATAGTCTTGGCGGCGCCGCGGTATTGGCCGCCGCAGCCGAAATACCCGAAGTGCAGGCGATAGTCACCATCGGCGCACCGAGTGACCCGACCCATGTCAGCGGATTGTTTCGAGAGCAACTTACAGAGATTCAGGCGAATGGCGAAGCTGAAGTACAACTGGCTGGACGGCCTTTTCGGATCAAACACCAGTTTCTGCTCGATGCACAAGAGCAGCGGTTAACGGACAAGATCGCGCATCTCAGAAAGGCGTTGCTGGTAATGCATGCACCGCTCGACAACACGGTTGACATAACGAATGCGATGCATATTTTTACCGCTGCAAAACATCCGAAAAGCTTTATATCGCTCGACGACGCCGACCATCTGCTGACGCGCAAGAGCGATGCGATCTATGTGGCAAACATGATCGCGGCATGGAGTCAACGTTATATTTCGGAATGAATCGAAGAACAGCACCGGGAGTCTGAGTAATTTCGCCTATTTAGTTTGCCGCCGCAGCGGGAAGCAAATCTTCCAGCACATAACCGGCTTCGATCCACGCTTCAAGCCCCCCTCGCAGCGGACGCACCCGGGTATAGCCGCGGTCTATCAGCAGCTTTGCGACGCGCGCTGCCGATTCTTCATTCGGGCAGGTGCAATACAGAATGATTTCGCTGTCGGTTGGCAGGTGACCAATCTGTTCGCCCACCTCACCGATATCCAGCGGCAGCGCACCGGGGATGATGCGCCGGTCAAGCTGGCGCGCGACACCGGACCGCACGTCTACAATGACCGGTTTCCCGCCAGCCTCCATCAAACCCTGCAGCTCATCGACGCTGATGCGCGCCATGCGCAACGTCTTGTATAAACGCCGGCGTTGCCACCATTTGAGCGCGATGAAGACAGCGAGCAGCCCTCCCAGCAGCACGACGGCAATCGTGCCCATACTTTCCAGACTGGCAAAAATGCGATCGATCTGCGCATGAAACAACAGCCCGGCACCGATTGCCAGCCCCATCCAGGCAATCGCGCCAACACCGTCGTAGAACAAGAACGACGGCCATCCGAGTTGCATCGCACCAGCCATCGGTGGCGCCATCGTGGATAAGCCGGGAACGAATTTCGCTGCCATCAGCAAACGCCCTCCCCAGCGACCGAACCGGAGTTCCGACTGCATGACGCAAGAGTCGGGAGAGAGCGAGACGCGGCACAACAGTTTCAGTACCCGGTTGCCGAAGTGCCGCCCCGCCCAAAACCAGACGGCATCGCCGATCATGCAGGCCAGCAACGACACGGCAAATACAGCAGAGACCGACAGCTTGCCATCTGCTGCCAGGGCCCCGGCGAGGATCATCGTGGGCACCGCCGGCAATGGCAAGCCGAGCTGCTCCAGCAGCACATTGGCAAACACCAGCAACAGTCCGTACTGTGCAATTAGCAACACCAGTTCTTGCATCATCGGTTACGCGCTCTCGGCATCAATGTTCCCCGCTTGGGTAATGGGCTTAATCATAGAGGAGTTGCAAGCGGTTTGCAGGGACGCTTCGTTGCGGTCTTGCAGCGCTATCGTCGCTGACGTCGCGCTACGAGAACAAGACGCGTTGGCGATCCGCGCAAAGTGGTACATTATTCACACGCGATGCATGCCCAATCGCTCCATCTTAAGGAAAATTTCATGTTTTCTTATTTTTATGGCGCAATGTCAGTATTCGTTAAAACGCGTATTCAGGCCCCAGCCGGGCCGTTGACCGGCCCGCTACAAATAATCTGAGCCATGCCGGCTGACATGGATGCCGCCACCACACCGCCGCGCCTGGAACGAACAATCGCTGCCGATGGCAGTAGCCGGATTGACGTGAGCGGCGCCTGGCTCCTGCGCGCGGTCCTGCCCCATGTGCTGGTATTGCGACCGCAGTTGGCCGCCTATGCCAAGGACAGCAAGGCCCAATGGGATCTGCGCGGCGTCCAGCAACTCGACACCGCCGGTGCGCTGTTTCTTTGGCGCATGTGGGGGCGGCGGCGGCCGAACATGCTGCTCAAGCCCGAATATGAAGGTTTGTTCGCCGATCTGGCCAGCAAACAGTTTCCGGTTCCGCCGCCTCAGTCGCGAGATCCGTTGAAACCGCTGCTTAACCTTGGGCAGGGATTGCTTTCGTTTGGCGAGAACGTGTATGCGATCACTCTGTTGGCCGGCAGCCTTCTGCTCGATAGTCTGTATCTGCTGCGTCACCCAGGCAACATTCCCTGGCGCGAGATTTCGGCAAATGTTCATCGCACCGGCAGTCAGGCGCTCGCCATTACCGCACTGGTGGGATTTCTGGTCGGGGTGGTGTTGAGCTATTTATCGGCCATCCAATTGAAAAGCTACGGCGCCGACGTTTTCATCATCAATATTCTCGGGCTCGGCATCGTGCGGGAGCTGGGACCGATACTGGCGGCTATCCTGGTGGCCGGGCGCTCCGGTTCGTCCATGACGGCGCAGCTCGGGGTGATGCGGGTGACGCGCGAACTGGATGCTTTGTCGGCGATGGGCATTTCGCATACGCAACGGCTGGTGCTGCCGAAAATAGTAGCGCTGGCGGTCACGCTTCCCCTATTGATACTCTGGAGCGATGTGGCAGCCCTGATCGGCGGCATGCTGTCGGCAGATCTACAGCTGGGCATCGGTTATCAGCAATTTTTGCATGGCCTGCCCGCAGCGGTGCCGATTGCCAACCTATGGCTGGGTGTGGGCAAGGGAGCCGTGTTTGGCATTCTCGTTGCATTAATTGCTTGTCATTATGGACTGCGCATCAAGCCGAACACCGAGAGTCTGGGCGCCAGCACCACCGATTCGGTGGTAACGGCAATCACCGTCGTCATCATCGTCGACGCCATCTTCGCAGTGGTCTTCTCCAACGTGGGGTTTTAACGTGGCTACGGATAGCATTATCGAGATCGACGGGGTGTGTACCCAGTACGGCGACACCGTCATTCACCGCGACCTTAGCCTGCGCGTGAATAGCGGCGAAGTGATGGCAATTATCGGCGGCTCGGGCAGCGGCAAGACCACCTTGCTGCGCCTCATGCTAGGTCTGGAGCCGCCGTATCGCGGCACGATCAAGGTGTTCGGCGTACCGTTGCAGGGTTGTGCGGTCGGCGACCTGCGCCAGGCGCGCAATCGCTGGGGCGTCCTGTTTCAGGAGGGGGCGCTGTTTTCAGCACTCAGCGTGTATGACAACGTGGCGTTGCCGCTGCGCGAGCTGAAAGCCTTGCCGGAAGACGTGATCCGCGAGCTGGTCATGTTGAAGCTGGATTTGGTGGAAATCGATACGATGAGCGTCAACAAAATGCCGGCTGAACTGTCGGGCGGCATGGTCAAGCGGGTCGCTCTGGCACGGGCATTGGCGCTCAATCCGGAACTCTTGTTCCTGGACGAGCCCACGGCGGGGCTCGATCCCGAACGCAGCCACGGTTTCGTACAACTGATCGAGTCGCTGCGCCGCGCATTGAATCTGACCGTCGTCATGGTGACGCATGATGTGGATACATTGATGGCGCTCTCCGACCGGGTTGCGGTACTGGCGAATCAACGGCTGTTGACGGTGGGACCGTTGTGGGAGATCGTGCAACACAAGGATCCCTTCATACAGAATTTTTTCCTCGGCCACGGAAAGCGCTGTGAGCAGGAAAACATCAAGGATTTCCGCGACAAGCTGGCGATTAGCTAGGCAGAAGGAGGCAATCAAATGGAAAACCGTGCGCATGCCCTGTCGGCGGGACTGTTCCTGGTGGCGCTCTGCATCGGACTATTGCTGACCGCCATCAGACTCAACGGCGATACTGTGGACCGGCAAGAATATCTGCTGGTATCCAGAACCTCTGTCTCCGGCCTGAATCTGAATGCCCCGGTACGGCTGCGCGGCGTGGATGTCGGCAAGGTCACGGATATCCAGTTCTCCCCCGACGATCCGCATGTCATCCTGATCAAGATCGCGGTGGATAAGGAGACCCCGATCAACCAGGGAACCTATGCCCAGCTCAGCTACCTGGGCATCACCGGGCTTTCGTTCGTACAACTGGATGATGACGGCAGCAAACCGGAAAAGCTGGCGTCGAATACCCACACACTTGGGCGCATCGCGTTGCGCCCGTCATTTTTTGACCAGGTGGGTAATTCCGGACAGGAACTGCTGCGAGATACAGGGCTGGCTGCAAAGCGTGTGAATAAACTTCTGAACGACGAAAATCTGGCGCAGCTATCGCTCACCATATCCAATCTGCAGACCGCCTCGGGCCGGATCGCCGAGCTTGCCGCCGATCTGCAGCCAACCCTGAAGGCGCTGCCTGAAATCACCGTCCGTACCGACCGGGCCTTGTCGCGCGTGGACCCGCTACTCGCCAATCTGAACAACCTTACGCAGGAAGTGCGCACGCGTGTCGATACGCTCGATCACATCGGACGCACTGCAGACACGCTTGGACAGACCAGCCAGGATTTCAAGGATTCGCTGCCGCAATTGCACGGCATGCTCAACGATTTCTCGCGTAGCTCGCACACCCTGGACCGGGTACTGTCGGAGGTCCAGCAGCAACCGCAAAGTATCTTGTTTGGACCGACACCAGGCCCGCCAGGGCCAGGTGAACAGGGATTTACGGCGCCGCCCGCTGCGCGTTGATTTGCGCAAAGCGCAGCGGCAGGCGCAACATCTTCGGTCCCGGGTTATCGCAGCACGTGGCCATCACTGCCGATAACGGTCAGCTCAATGAAATTTGAGCCATCGCGGTTGGCCGGACCGTATTTCAGCGACAAGCCGCCCAAATCGAAGCCGCCCATTCCCTCCAGCGCAGCGACCAGCCCTTCGCGGGTCGGATTGGCACCGGCGCGGCGCAGTCCTTCCACCAGCACCTTGGCGGAAACGAATCCCTCCAGGGTCGGATAGGAGTCGGACAATTCACTGCGGGTCTTGAGGGCCGTCATGAATTCTTTGGAAATAGGCACGGTCGAATTTCTGGGATTCGGGAATACCTGCGTCATGCCGAGACCGCGGGCATCCTTCCCCAGGCCCTGCAGAAATAACTGAGAACTGACGTTCGACAGCGTGATCAATTGCTGCGTCCCGCCGGCCTTGCGATATTCCTGAATAAAGGCGCTGCACGCCTTGGCGGTACAAAACATCAATACAGCCTGCGGCTTGGCATCCAGGATCTTTTTGACGGCGCCTTCCACTGCGATCGTATTGCGCTCGTAATTGGCAATCACCGGTTCCGGCAGTTTCTGCTTTTTGATGGCCAGCTTCAGTCCTTCCAGCGCATCCATGCCAAACGAGTCGTTGGATGCAAACACCGCATAGCGCTGCAGCCCCATTCCAGCCAATTGCTCGACCGCCGTCCCGACTTCGTCCCTATATTTGGAGCGGACATTGAACACATAGCGGTGCATCGGTTCATGCAACGACGATGCGCCGGTCACCGGTGCGATCAACGGCACCTTGGCATCGGTGATCAATGGAATAACCGACTCGGTGGTCGGCGTGCCGCGATACAGAAACAGCGCAAAGGCGTTTTTTTCGTTGAGCAAGGTACGGGTGTTTTCGAGCGTGCGTTTTGGGTCAAAACCGTCATCCAGGGATTCCAGCACGATCTTGCGGCCGAAAATGCCGCCGCGTTTGTTAACCATGTCGAAATACAACTGCGCGCCTGCGGTAGTCTGCTTGACGTCCTCTGCGACGGACCCGCTGAAACCGGCCGACTGTCCGATCACGATGCTGCTAGCGGTGATGCCCGGCTCTGCGCCGGCGGCAGTCATGTTGAGCAAGGCAAACAGGCTGAGGCTGACGCCTGCAATCCAGGACGACTTTTGCTGCATTTTCATGGTTTCTCCAAAATAGTTATTCATCAACGTTCAAAGCGTTTGTTCTGCGCGCGCGAGTGGCGGCGGCATGTGTTGGGAAGGTTTCGGAGATTTGCTTGTTTGGTAGTCCACCTCTGGAGTCGTCATTGGGTTACACGTAGATTCTCTCTTACCTGGCGCCCATCAGCAGGTCGGGCAATCCCGTCGCAATACCCGGGAATAAGCAGAGCAACACGATCGCCAGGAACATCAACAGCAAAAACGGCAGCGTGCCGCGGATCACGTCCGACAAGGGGATATCCGGTGCGATGTTTTTGATCACATACAGATTCAGGCCGACCGGCGGGTGAATCAGGCCCATTTCCATCACCACCGTCATGACCACCCCGAACCAGATCAGATTGAAGCCGGCTTCCCGCAGCGGCGGCAAAATGATCGGCGCAGTCATCAGAATGATCGATACCGGCGGCAAAAAGAAACCGAGCACGATCACCATCAACAGAATCATGGCCAGCAGCAGCCATTTCGACAGATGCAGATCGACGACCCATTGTGCGGCCGACTGGCTGATGTGAAGATAGCTCATCACGTAGGAATACAGCAAGGACATGCCGATAATCAGCAGCAGCATGCAGGATTCCTTGATGGTCGAATTCAGGAATGGCGCAAGATCGCGCGGCCGCCAGATCCGGTACACGACCGCAATCAGCACGATCGCCAGCAATGCGCCCAGGCCCGCCGTTTCGGATGGCGTGGCAAAGCCGCCGTACAAGGCCACCATCACGCCGATCAGCAATATCAGGAACGGCAGCACGCGTGGCAGCATTTCGATTTTTTGCGCAAAGGTGAAATGCTGGTCGTCCAGATACGCCGACTTGACGCCGCCTTCCTGGTAGGCCCGGTAGGCCATGCGGTACTCCTTGCGGGCGCGATACACCGCATACGCGGCGAACAAGGACACCAGCAAGATGCCGGGGCCGATCCCCGCCAGGAACAGCCGGCCGAGCGACTGTTCGGATGCCACCGCATACAGGATCATCGTAATCGACGGCGGCAACAGGATGCCCAGCGTGCCGCCGGCGGCGATGATGCCGGCCGCAAATCCCGGCGAATAACCGCGCCTGCGCATTTCCGGGATGCCGGCCGAACCGATTGCCGAACAGGTCGCCGGGGAGGAACCCGCCATCGCCGCGAACAAGGCGCAGGCAAACACATTGGCAATGCCCAGCCCGCCCGGTACCCGGTTGAGCCACGCATGAATCGCTGCATACAGATCCCTGCCGGCCGGCGACTTGCCGATCGCGGCACCTTTCAGAATAAACAGCGGAATCGACAACAAGGTAACCGAAGCGATTTCCTCATACACATTTTGTGTCACGGTATCGAGCGAAGAAGCCGGCATGAAGAAGTACATGAAAGCGGTCGCGACCGCACCGAGGGCAAAAGCAATCGGCATGCCGGAACACATCACGACGATCGTGACGATGCCATACAAGGCACCCAGGGCAAGCGGCCCCACTACGCCGCCTTGCTGTCGCTACGACGGTGAAGATCGGGTAGCCTCGCCAGCACCTGCACCAACAACTGCAAGCTCAACAAAGTCATGCCGAACGCCATCATCGAATACGGAATCCACAGCGGCAGCGCGACCGTCGAGGCGGTGGTCTGTCCCTCTGCCCACGCCTCATACAACAGCGTCCACGATTTCCAGGAAAAAAATATACAGAATGCGAATGACGCGAGGTCGACGATCAACAAACGCAGCGCATTGAGCGAAGCGGGCAAGACCGCGGCCAATGCTTCGATCCCGATATGACTGCGATATGACTGCGCATAGCCGGCGCACAGGAAGATCACGCCGACCAGCATGAATACCGTTGCATCGTCCTGCCAGTCGGACGGAACATGGAAAAAATACCGAACCACCACCGAGTAGGTCATGATGATCGCCGTCAGCATCAGCGCCACCATCGACAGATACAAAGCCAGCTTGTTGAGGCGATCCAGCACGCCGGACAACACAGCCACTAGCGGGTGGTCCGGCATGGCAGGCCCGGCAGGCGGCTTCGTTTCGAAGCCAGGACTCATAGGAGCTTCTCCGCCAGCTTCAGCAATCTGGCGCAATTCTCATTTCTTGCCGCGTAATCCTTCCACGCGGTGACGCGCGCAATATCCTGCCACTTCTTGACTGAAGCGGCATTCAGGTCCACCACTTTGGCACCGGCTTTTTGATACACCGCGGCCACACTGGCATCGTCCGCCTGCGCCGCTTTCAGTGCGAACTGCTCCATCTCGGCACCGACCGCCATGACGGTTGCCTGCTGGTCCTTGCTCAGCCGGTCGAACGTCGCTTTGGAGATCAGTAAAGGCTCAAACATGTACCAGTACGCCTTGTCCCGACCGCTGGTCAGGCTCTTCGAGACTTCCTCCAGCCGGAACGAAATCAGCGAGGTCGACGAAGTCATTGCGGCATCCATGGCGCCGGTTTGCATCGCGGCATAAATTTCATTGGACGGCAGCGTGACGACTGCGGCGCCGGCTTCTTTCAGGATCAAATCCATCTCGCGCGAGCCGCCGCGAACTTTCAATCCCCTGGCGTCGGCCGGATCGATAATCGGTTTGGTGCGGGAGGCGACACCGCCGGCCTGCCAGATCCAGCTGACCACGATGATGCCTTTTTCCAGCAGGATTCTGGCCAGCTCCTTGCCGACTTCGGCATTTTTCCAGGCCGCGCCCACCTCGTAGGAAGTCACCAGGCCCGGCATCAGGCCGATATTCACTTCCGGCACTTCGCCACCGGCGTAGTTCAGCGGCACCAAAGAAAAATCGAGAGCGCCTTTGCGCAACGCCGAAAATTGCGCGTTAGTCTTCATTAACGACGAGCCGGGGTAAATCTCGAATTTGAGGCTGCCCTTGGTGCGTTTGCCGACTTCAGCGGCGAACATGCGCGTCAGACGATCCCGGAAATCCCCCTCATTGATGGTCCCGCCGGGGAATTGATGTGAAATTTTCAAGGCGCCCGATTGCGCCCAGGCTGACGGCAGTGACCACAATGGGATGGTCGCCAACGCGCCAAGTACCGCTCTTCTACCGATTAAAGACATCTCACTTCTCCTGTGCCCGGGAAATACACGATGTCGTTTTAGCTATTTTTCATGCTGCTGTTGACGACGACAGCGGTCTGGTATGCGAATTATATTTCTTTACTTTGAATACGCAGTATTTCTTAAAGCATTTAAGTCTTTATATAGGGTCAGGTGTTGTGTAGACGTCGCTAAATCCCAAGTTACACCACATGTGCACCTTCGAAACGAACTCCGAGCCAACGGCAACTGCAAACGGCTCAAGCCCAAACTGAGCGAAGCCACAACGCTCATATAGTGCTTGCGCAGCCATGTTTCCGTGCGTGACTGTGAGCTGCACCAGCTTGACGCCATTGCGATCTTTCGCGTGCGCCAGCGATGCGAGGACGAGTTGATGGCCAAGACCACCTTGTCTGAACTCGGATGGCACATACATGCCGAAGAGCGTAGCTTTATGCCGTGCTTTGTCGCGTGAATCGAACGACAAGCCAGCGACTCCGGCGAGGCGATCATCGCGGTATGCGCCGAAAACAACATCCGAGGCCAGAGGATCAACCTTGAGGCGAGACTCCCACCATGCGAGTGGAAATGCTGAACGCTCGGACACGCTGGAGGTGAAAGCATCAGGGTGACGTTCGTATGCCTCAAGCATGAGTGCGCGATATGCGGGGGCATCGGCGGGGGCAAGGCGGCGAATGCTCATAGATTAAGACATTGCCGGCATTTGGATTTTCCCGCTGCCACAGTTCCATTTCCGGTGTCGCGCAGTCTCGATGGTCGACCATTTCATGGCAGCTTCCGAAGGTGCCAAAACATCGTAGAAACGTTTAGCTCATTGCCTTTGTCTCTGCGACGGTACGCTAATAAGTCGCCTGAATTGATTAATGTCTTTCCCGCTTGAAAGGCGCTTTCGACGACGAAGACGTCCCATTCTTCAATATGGTCCTGTACGTCGGTTCTATGTATTTTCACCCTGCCGTCTTTAACGAGGGTCCATGTCAAAACTTTTGGCGACCCAAGTGAAGCGGCTTCCATGTCCTTCGCAGATGTAAATGGACAGGTGACTTTACTTCCTACAGCTTGAATATTGCTCGCTCGTCCGTCGGCGTAATAGGCCACTGCTTCACATTTTATTGGTAAGCTTACTTGGGACTGCCACTGGGGTGACTTAGGCCCAAAGCGAAGGTATTGCGAATTTTCGGGGAACAACCAGACACCCTCAATATCCTTCGCGGATGCCCGACGTATGCCCTTTCTGAATGGAGAAAAAGGGCAAGGAAATTGTGTGTACACGACCGTAGCAATAGAATTTTGTGACTCGGCACTGCCAGGCTCCATTGTTTTCAACTGCGTTTCCACGATAGCCCGAATCGCCGGCAGTGAAGAATCTTCATTGAGGCATAAGAACTTCGTATTGTGATCTCTAAATAGTTGAACGATGACCTTATTCACAAGATCATTTTCAATCTGCTGACCAAAGACATTTGGCATAGTGATTATGGATAAAAACAAACAGATAATCTTTGTAGCGTTCCGAAACATTAAAACTCCATTGAGTAAATCGAATAAGGGCGGCGATGCTGGAAAATGATTTGGCGTAGGTTCCCAAACAATAGTTGCCAATGCAATACCAAATTAATACGACACACCGAGGACACTCTTGGCCGATATGTGACTGTCTCAGTTCGACCCACAGCGGTCATAGCCGTTTCCCGATACCTCCCGTTCAACGTTCCGATTCAGCGGCGGCGCGGCAGCGCCGTCCGCTGCAACCGGTTGTTAGGCGTCATTGTGCCCTTGCCGCTGGAGTACAACATGGGTGGCTTTCTCCGACGCAACGAACTGAACGCATTCGTATCCCAGAGCGCGCACGTCAATCCCCTCGAACAGTCGCTCTCCCCCGCCCAGCAGGACCGGCGAGATAGCGACGTGCAACTCATCGATAAGGCCCGTACGAAGATATTGCTGGATAGTGTTAGGTCCGCCGCCAATGCGCACATCCATTCCGTTGGCTGCGTCGCGCGCCCGGTCAAGCGCCTCGTGAATACCGCCCGTGACGAAGTAGAATGTCGTTCCGCCTTCCATCTGGATGGGCGGGCGCGCGTGATGAGTCAAGATGAAAGTTGGAACGTGATAGGGTGGGTTGTCCCCCCACCAGCCTTTCCAGTTCATGTCGGGCCAGGAACCGCGAATCGGTCCGAACATGTTTCTTCCGAGAATCCAGGCACCAACATTCTTGAAGCCCCGCGCAGCGAAGTCGTCATCGATCCCCGTTGTGCCACCGTCGGCGCCAAATAGGGTCCGTTGGAACGTGCGTGTCGGGACTAACCACTGGTGCAAATCTGTCCCTCCCACGCCGAGCGGATTCCTGATGTCCTGATTCGGACCAGCTCCGTATCCGTCAAGCGAGATGGTAAAGCCCTCAACTCGGACGCGTGTCATTTTCATGCCTTCCTCTCGATTGACGCCTAACGTAATGTCAACCGCAAGACCTGCGGCTTATATCGGTCACTGCGGTGCCATAAGAATCCTAAAAAATAGCTTACCAGCTTGTTCTTCAGCGTTCACTGAAAAAATTCAGCTAAATAAAACGCCCGTGAAACCCCGCACTCAATAACGCGCAATCCGGCAGTGGTATTGCAATGAAACATGCCGCCTGCCAATCAAAAGTTGCGATACTGCATCGAATAGGTCCGACGCGGGAATGTCGCAAAATGGCCGACAAGCGCCCGTCAACCAATAAGCCGACGGACGGATGGCCGATCCGCTCAACGGTTGATGTAGACCACAATTTCTATTGGTCTAGCTGCATCAATTTGCTCGAGTGACGGAGTCTAGAACAAAGATATACTTGTTGCCTTGGCCCTCCAACAAAACCGATTCGCCAATTTCGAGGTGATCTGGCATTGCGATATTTTTCTTCACACTGTTAATACACACGGTCATTTCCCCGTAGCCTGTTTTGAATTTGTTTTCTATCAAACAAGGATGGCTGCGTGATTCTGACCCTTTACGTGCGTAAACCAACGTGGCAGGGATGACGAATGGCGAGGGAGTCGGAAGTACGCGTAGCACTAGATCCGCTGTCATCGCATCACTAAATCCAATCGCCGATCCAATGAAGCTGTAGCAAACGATGCCTAGTGCGACCAGCTTCCATCCCTTATAGCGTGGAGGCTGATCATTGTTGGGGCCAAGACCCAGCAATGAATTAGCGCGTGCTATGGAGTTTCGTCGAAGGGTGAATATTAAGGCGGTGGCGAAGAGGGAAAGCGCGAGGAAAAACACCTTACGAAACCAGTCATGGGGAGTTAGCGCAATTGTCGGAGTTCTTGTCCAGATCATGAACAGCGGAATTATTCCAATGAAGCCATAGAGAACAAAGGCCTTGATAAGCAAGTAAATCACTTTTTTTCTCCCTGCAGCAATGCTGTATGGCTCGGTGGTAGTCTTCATCAGAACTTTATATTCGTTGGGAGTCGCGCCGCGCTTAAAACCATACATGCCATGCTTAACCTCATAGCGTCTCCCCTGGTTTATTTTGGTGTTAAACCTGCCTGATAGGGCCTGAATATTGCGCAACCAACGGGTCGGCGGTCAGGAGCGTGATGCCTTCGACGATTGATTGCGCAACAAGTATTCGGTCGAATGGGTCTTTGTGGATCGGTGGAAGGCCATCGATGGAAACGGCATGTTCGCTGGTGATCGGTAGTTCGCTATAGCCATTGTCAAGCAAGCCTCGACGTAGCAACCGTGGGTCCACGCGGAAGTCATCGCGGCCAAGTCCTCGCTTAATTGATACTTCCCATAGACTGGCCGAACTGAAAAACAGCTCATTCTGTGGATCATCGAGCAAAGCGCGCGCTGCGCTCGATAGACGCTCGGGTTGCCCTGCAGCCCACAACAGCAGATGTGTATCCAATAGCAACTTCATGCATCACTGCCGAAAAGCTGTTCAATCTCTGTACGGCCCATTCGATCAAAATCGTCGGGTACGGCGATTTCACCGACCATGAAGCCCACGCGGCGAACCTGCCCGGCAGTCGGCGCATCAAGTGCTGTGACCTTTACCAGCGGCCTGCCAGCTTTTGCGATAATGAACGGTTCCCCCTTGGCGGCCTCTTCAACCAGTCGCGACAAGTGAGTTTTGGCCTCGTGAATGTTGACTGTGTGCATGACTCACTCCAGTTAGACTAAACCATGTTAGTTTAGTCATTTCTTGGCGTATGTCAATGCAAGGGCGCGTGGTCACGCTTTTGTCAGGCCACTCCCGCGCAACAGATTATTTTTCAGAAAGCACGACCATCAGCCCCGCGCGCTGGCCAATGCGCACATCCGGATTGGGGAACACGACATATTCCTGGGCCGGACCAACCCGATACACTGTCTCGCCATCCTGCGCGATAACCGCTCCCGGCGCCAGCGCCGTAAAGTTTTGGGTCGCGCCGTCAAATGCCATCCGGAATGCCTCGCTATGCTTGACGATCTCTTGCGCCACCTGGAATACATACGGCGGCTGAAGACGAAACGGCTGTGTCGCTCCTGAGCGAATCAGGCTGTCGAGCGCCGCCTGGGTGTCGGCAAACTGCGCCATGTCATTCTTCCCCAGCACGCCCACCTGCCCCAATTCCGCGGTGCAACTGATGGCGCCGAACTCGCTCGCGGTATAGGCGCTGTAGGTGGTGGCCGGTTTCGGGTTCAGGATCACCGCGGCGATGCCGGCACCGCCCAGCCAGGCGGCCATGTCCCGTTTTCCGGCATCCGCGATCGCCTCCGGAATAATGGCGAATGTCGGGTAATGCGAGCGCCGTATCGCCGTATGCAGGTCGAGATGCCACCTGGCCGTCGCCGGGGCGCTGAAAAACGCTGCGCTGGCACGCATGATAAGGTCGGCGCGCGCCGCTTCGGCCGCTTGCTGCGGCGCCTTTCTATCGGCAGAAAACAGCCGGTTCATGTCGACATCCACAAACCGCCGCCCCTGCGCAATCGCCTCCAGATTACCGACCACCACCATCAAATCGACCGCCAGAGCATGCGGTGTGCGCGCCAGCTCGGCCAGCAGATGCGCCAGCATTTCGATCGGCGCCGTTTCATCGCCGTGGATGCCGACCGACAGCAACACGCTGGGGCGCTTGCCGCGTTGCGCCGGCGAGCTGATTTGCAGGATGCCTCTGGCCGGCAGGCGCACGCTAAACCCGGCGCGATAAAATCGATCCGCAATGTCGGTAAAGTCTGCCTCGGCCAGAGCCCGTACCTCAGCCGCAACGGCGGGGGTCGTATTGTTCTCGCTCATGCGATGCTCGCAGCAAAAGGTACGGCTTCGGAAAGCGCCCAGACGTCGAGCAAGGCCTGCTCAAGGCTAGCCGGCTCGGTCACGCTGCGCTGGATACCTAACTTCCGGAGTATCGTGTCGATGGCGTGGCCCGGCTGGCTGCCCGGCGTTTGTTCCAATAGTTGCACCAGCAAGCGTTGCTGTACGCGCCGCAACGTTTTCAGGGCATGGCCGCGCAGCGCTTGCTGCGGCTGGCTAATCAAGGTCTGCGTCAATACCCGGCCCAGGCTGTCGATCCCGGCCTGACGGCGCAATTGCATGCCAAGCTGCAGGAACGCGGGCAAAGTCATGCCGTCAGGACGCGGCACCAGCAATGCGGAAAATAAAAATCCGGCCAGCCCCTGCAACGTGTCGATGGTCTGGCATGCCTGGGTAAACGCTGCCGGGCATTGCGCATCCGCAGCAACCACCGCTGCCGATCCCGACTGCGGCGCCATCCACAGATCGGCAGCCGGTTGACTGAACAAGCGCGTCAACTCCTCCAGGCCGGCGGATGCGTGCAATTGCTGTTCCGGCACCGACAAGACACCTTCGATCACCGCTGTCTGCAAGGCACGGGTACGCTGGTCGACGGCCCTGGAAACCGCGCACGGCACCAGCAAGGCATGGGCATCCAGCGTCGCAAACAGCGGCGCCAGATGCAAGGTGGTCCAGGCCTGCGCCCAGGCACGGATCACCTGCGACTCGGTGACCATATGACTGCGCGCCAGATCGATCACCATCAGCGGACCGCAACGGTTGATGACTTCATTCGCCAGCACGGTCGCCAGGATCGCATTCGCCAGCGGATGGGCCAGCGCATCGCGCGTCTGCACCAGCGCGGCCGGGAAGTACGGCGTCAGTATGGTCCGAGCCCAGCGCTGCTCGGTCAGCGCTTGTGCCGCCAGCAGTCGTTTATAGCGATTCTTGACGTTGGCGATCACCACCGCCAGTTCGGGCGCGGTCAGCCCGCGCCCCTGGGCCTTGCGGCGCGCCAATTCCGCATCGCTCGGCAATTGCTCCAGCTCGCGCGACAGCACGCCTTCTGCTTCCAGCGCCGTCAGCAAGGCGGCATAGCCGTCCTGCACCGCCGCATCCTGCTGCGCCTGCTCTTCGCGCGCCAGCAGTTGCGTTTGCAGACTGTTGTCGCGCAATACCAATGCTTCGATATCGCAGGTGATGTCGTTCAGCGTCCGGTTACGTTCGGCCTCGCTCAGGGTGCCGGCATTGACCTCGGTGTCCAGCCAGATTTTGACGTTGACTTCATGATCGGAACAATCCACACCGGCCGAATTATCGATCGCATCGGTAAAGATACGGCCACCGTTCAGCGCAAACTCGATCCGCCCGGCCTGGGTCGCCCCCAGGTTGCCGCCTTCTGCCACCACTTTGCAGCGCAACTGGCTGCCATCTGCGCGGATCAGGTCGTTGGCGCGGTCCTTGACTTGCTCGTGCGATTCGGACGCGGCCTTGATATACGTGCCTATACCGCCGTTGTAAAACAAGTCGACCGGCGCCAGCAGAATGATATGCAGCAACTGTTCCGGCGTGACGCTGACGGCATCGGTGCCCAGCGCCGTGCGCGCTTCGGGCGACAATTCTATTTTGCGCGCACTGCGCGGCCATACCCCGCCGCCGCCGGAAATCAGCTGTTTGTCGTAGTCGTCCCAGGACGAGCGCGCCAGCGCAAACATGCGTTGCCGTTCCTGGAACGAGCGCGCCACGTCCGGCGTCGGATCGATGAAAATATGCCGATGATCGAAGGCCGCCACCAGCTTGAGCTGGCGCGACAGCAGCACGCCGTTGCCGAATACGTCGCCCGACATGTCGCCGACGCCGACCATGCTGATCGGGGTGGTATTCAGATCATGGCCGATCTCATAAAAATGGCGCTTGACCGCTTCCCATGCGCCCTTGGCGGTGATGCCGAGTTTTTTATGGTCATAGCCGTTGGAGCCGCCCGAGGCGAACGCATCGCCCAGCCAGAAACCGCGCTGGAGCGCGATGCCGTTGGCGATATCGGAAAAAGTCGCCGTGCCTTTATCGGCCGCCACCACCAGGTAAGGATCGGGCTCGTCGTAACAGACGGTTTGCGCCGGCGCGATCAGATCGCCGCGCACCCGATCGTCGGTGATGTCCAGCAGGCCCGCGATGAACAGCCGGTACACCGCTTCGCCTTCCCGGGCGATCTGTTCGCGCGTGGCGTCGTTGGGCATCATCTTGCAGACAAATCCACCCTTGGCGCCGGCCGGAACGATGACCGCATTCTTGACCATCTGCGCCTTGACCAGCCCCAGCACTTCGGTGCGGTAGTCTTCCATCCGGTCCGACCAGCGCAAGCCGCCGCGCGCCACCGGACCGCCGCGTAAATGCACGCCCTCAAAACGGCGCGAGAACACAAAAATCTCACGATACGGACGCGGTTCCGGCAGCAACGCAAGCTGGCTGCTGTCGAATTTGAAAATAATCGTGTCGCCGCTCTGCGCGCTTTGGAAGTAAGAAGTACGCAGCGTCGCCAGCATCAGATCGGCGATGCTGCGCAGGATATCTTCGGTATCGGCATGATTGATGTCAGCCAGGCCTTGCTTGAGCGTGTCCAATGCCAGCGCTGCCGCAGCGCGCTGTTCGGGCATTGCCGCAGGATCGAAGCGCAGCAGGAAATTTTTAATCAGCGTGCGTGCATGGAGCGGCTGTTTGCGCAGGCATTCGGCCATGTAACGCAGGCTGAAACGGTTGCCGGACTGACGCCAGTAACTCGCATAGGCACGCAGCACCTGGACTTCGCGCGGCCGCAAGCCGGCCTCGATGGCCAGACCGTTCATGCGTCCGTCTTCGATCTCGTCGTTGAGCAGCGCCTCGAATAAATCCTGCGCGGCATCGAGAATCTGCGGCTGGGCCAGCTTGGCGGCACTGTGCGCATCGACACTCAGGCAGGTAACGAAAAAGCGCGCGTCGTCCAGTCCCGCTATCTCATGCGTTTGTTCGCGGTCGACCGCGACGCCGGCATTCTGCAAGGCAGGCAGGATCTGCGACAGGGACGGTGCGCCGTTGACCGACAGCAGGCGGATGGTCGCGCTGGCGTTCGGGCCGATTTCAATATGGACTTTCACCCGCGCAGCCGGACGCTTCGTGAGCAGTTCGGATAAATCCCGATGCGTCACTTGCGTACAGCTGCCGGACTCCTCCATCGCAACCACTTTGTCCAAAGTTTGCGTGCGCCAATCTACTGCTTGTTGTTTCATGTTTCCTCCAGGTTGGAGAAAGTGTGCGCCTTCATCAGAACCGGCTCTTCCAGCTGTGCGACACCGATTTTCATGGGAGCGGCATGGCAGGTTTTTATTCTTAAAGCCAGGAAAACGAGGGTGTGAACAAAAACACCAAAAAACCCCGGTTCCGGTAATGCTATTCAGTTAATTGATAAAAAAATCCGTTCGTGCTGAGTAGCTCGTCAGGGCGTATCGAAGCAAGCGCACCGACGTCGGCGCGCCTTCGATACGCCGCTACGCGGCTACTCAGTCCGAACGGATAGTTGAAATTTTTCTTTCCTGCTGCTGCCTGCCTAGCCTGACCCGGTTAGCTCAGCGCTCACGAAAGAAATTTCTGCAAGCGCGGACTTTGTGGATTGGTGAGGACAGCCTTTGGATCGCCCTGCTCTTCAATCACGCCCTGATGCACGAAGATGACTTTATTCGCGACATTCCGGGCGAATCCCATCTCATGGGTCACGACCAGCATGGTGCGCCCTTCCTTGGCCAGATTCTGCATCACCCGCAGCACCTCTGTGACCAGTTCAGGATCGAGGGCAGAAGTCGGCTCGTCAAACAGCATCACGTCCGGCTCCATTGCCAAGGCGCGCGCAATCGCGATGCGTTGCTGCTGGCCGCCGGAGAGATGGGACGGGTAATAATCTTCGCGCCCTTCGACGCCTACCTTGGCCAGATAATGGCGGGCGCGTTCCATCGCTTCCTTCTTGGAAACCCCAAGCACATGGACCGGTGCTTCCATGATGTTTTCCAGCGCGGTCATGTGCGACCACAGGTTGAAATGCTGAAATACCATCGCTAGTTTGGCACGCACCAACTGCAGCTGTCTGGCATCGCCGCAATCCAGGTCGCCGCTTCTGTTGCGGCTCAGCTTGAGTTGATTGCCATTGACTCTGATGCTGCCTTCAGTCGGTTTTTCCAACAGGTTAATGCAGCGTAAGAAGGTGCTTTTACCGGAGCCGGACGCACCTATGATGCTGATCACATCACCTTTATGCGCTTCGACAGAGACGCCCTTGAGTACGGCATTCTGGCCGTAACATTTGTGTAAATTCTCAACAACTAACTGGGTCATGGCATTTCCTTGTGTGCTTATCTTTATTGCTGCTTAAGTTGGAATAAGTCGTGGCGCAAGTCGTCCTTTTATGGACTAAGCAGATCGCCGGTGCGCTGCGCGATCTTGCCGGCGATCTTCGCCAGCGCCATGCCTCGCCTGGCATAACGAAAGATCTCGCGTGCATACAGCACCCCGTCAACCGGACTGGTCACCGCATAGGACAGGCCCGTGAGGGGATCAATGATGTGGCAGACGACATCGCCTGTTTTCAGACCATCGCCCGGACCGGCAACATACGAAACGATGCCAGGCGCTGCCGCATACACCGTCATGGACCCTGCCAGCGGCGTCGGCGCGCAGAGTGCCGGCGGCGTTGCCGCCGCTTCATCGGCAATCATGCCGGCGCGGCACAGATAGTGATAAACAGCCTGGGCGTCGGCGCCGGCCAGGGAATTAAACACATCCTGCTCGCCGCGCAGTTCAACCGTTGCGGAAAAACATGGCTGCGGCATCGGATAGTCCGCGCCAAATTGCCGCTGCAAGTCGAGCCATGGCCGATACAGCATTTCATCGAAACAGGCGCCGCCGGAAGCATCGGAGGTCAGAATGGCGTGCGCACCAAGGTAGCGCCCGAGCAATTCGGCGTCATCCAGACGTTCAGTCGGCACATAGATGTGCATCACGGCTTCACAATCGCAATGCAGGTCGAGCACGATATCGGCATCGTGTGCCAAGCTGGTCAGGAGAATCCGCATGGCCTCGAACGGCGTGTTCCTTTCGTTCGACGCCAGGGTCTGCAGCAGCTGCAACATGCCAGCCTGGATCAGCCGCCGGTTCTGCTGTACATCGTCGTTGAGCCTACCCGCCAGCAGCGCGCTCAATTGCTCCGACAATGCCGGGAAATTGCGGTTGAAGTTGCCACCGGTCGCAAAATCGAAACGCCCCATCTGGTCACCCATGAAGGTTTGCCCAAGTCCGATCGGGTTCGCCACCGGCACCAGCACGATTTCACCGCGCAGCAAGCCCAGAGCTTCCGCCTTTTCCAGCATGGGTCGCAAATGTTGCAGCAGCAGCATGCCGGGTATTTCATCGGCATGCAGACTGGCTTGCAGATACGCCTTTTTAGCGCCGGGCGGGCCGTAATGAAAGCTGCTTAAGGTGTATTGGCAATTGTTGCTGCCGAGCGGCAGCGGATGATGCGTTATCTCCATCACTTCACCTCTTGCGGACGTTGATACGCGAGGTAACGCCGTTCTGCAAAACGGAAACCGCGCACCAGGAGATAAGTCAGCGCCATGTACACGATCGCCGCCGTCATGAAGGCTTCAAATGGCAGGTAATAAGTCGAATAAATGTTATTCGCAGCACCGGTCAGATCAAACAGCGTAATCGTGCTGACGATCGATGTACTCTGCAACATCATGATCACTTCATTCGAATACGTCGGCAGACTGGTCCGCAGTGCCGAAGGCAGGATGATGCGGCGCAAACAGGTCCAGCGGCTCATGCCGTATGCATTGGCAGCCTCGATCTCTCCATACGGAAGGCCGCGAATCGCACCGGCAAAAATTTCAGTGGTGTAGGCGACCGTATTGATGGTCAACGCGGCCACGGCGCAAAACATCGGATTCGACAATGCGGTCCAGGCAAAACTGTCACGCACCACATCAAATTGCGCCAGGCCGAAATAAATCAAATACATCTGCAACAGCAACGGCGTACCGCGTATCACATAGGTGAACATCCATACCGGCTTGCTGATCGCCCTGGACTTCGCGTTACGCGCCACCGCCATCGGTATGGACAGAAAAAAACCGATACCGACGCTGTAAACCAGCAATTTGAGCGTCATCCATAAACCGCCGAGGTAGAGAAAGAAAGTTTCGGTGGTAAATATCGCGTTGAAATTCATACATGACTCCCATAGCGCACGCCAACCGAATACTTGCGTTCAACGCGCCGTAGCAGATACAAAGAGACGGAAGTAATCAATAGATACAGCAAACCGGCAAACAACAGCCAGGTAAAAGGCTGGCGTGAACCGGCGCCGGATTCTTTGGCGCGATACATGACATCCTGCAGGCCGATCACCGACACCAATGCGGTGGCTTTCGACAATACCAGCCAGTTATTGGTAAACCCCGGCAGCGCGAAACGCACCATCTGCGGAAACAGGATGCGCATATTGATCTTGAATGGGGACATGCCGAAAGCACGTCCGGCCTCCACCTGGCCGCGCGGCACGGCGAGCAAGGCGCCGCGAAACGTTTCCATGAAATAAGCGCCGTAGATAAAGCCGAGTGTAATCACGCCGGCAGTGAACTGGCTGAGTTGCATTTCCGTGTCCGGCGACAGCCATTCCAGCACATTATTCAGTGCAATTTGCCCGCCGTAAAACAGCATCAACATCAACAGCAAATCGGGAATGCCGCGGATAACCACGGCGTATATGCGCGTGATTTTTTGCAATAGAAAATTATCGGAGATCGCCATCAACGCGCAAGCCAGGCCGATCACCGTTGCAAGGAACAGGGAAATTAAGGCAATTTCAAGGGTCGTGGCAAAACCCTGCAAAATATGCGCTGCATATCCGTTGAACATAGTGTCGTCAATTCAAGATGGTGGAAAATCAGGAACCGCACACATCGGCATCGCCATCGACGTCAGAATTGATGTGGATGGTGATGCCGGTAGTGATGTGTAGCGGGTATGCGCAAAACCCGGGAAGGCCGGATGGAACTTGCTGTACGCAAGTTCTCATTCAGGAATCATTTCCCGTACACGTCGAAATCGAAGTATTTGTCGGCGATTTTCTTGTAGCTGCCGTTTGCGCGTATCGTTTTGATGGCCTCGTTGACCTGCGCCAGCAGTTTGCTGTCCTGTTTGCGCATCGCCGCGCCGGTTCCTTCAACGAACATCGGATCAACCAGGCCGGACGCGACAATAGCAAAAGGCTTCCCTTCCGGCTTGTTCAGCAGACCGGATTTGACTTCCACCAGATCTGCCACCACGGCATCGATCCGACCGGATTCCATATCCAGATAAGAGTCCTGAGTATTCGGATAGCCGACCACGGTCGCACCGGCTGGCCCCAACACTTTAACGGCGTAAGTCTCTTGAACCGAGCCCTTCAATACGCCTACTTTCTTGCCTTTGAGCGAGGCTGGCAACGCACTGATGCTGCTGCCTTTCTTGGCGACGATAGTCTGCGGAGTGTTGTAGATTTTGTCGGAGAATGCCACCGTTTTTCTACGCTCTTCGGTGCGCGACATGGAAGAGATAATCACGTCGTATTTTTTTGCCATTAGCGAAGGAATGATGCCTTCCCACGCCTGGTCGACGAATACGCACTTCCTTTTCATTTCGGCACACAAGGCATTGGCGATATCAATCTCGAATCCCACCAGCTTGCCGTCAGGTGTCTTGTACTCGAACGGTTCATAAGTCGGGTCCTGGCCAATCCGCAGTTCTTTCAGATCTGCTGCTTGCGCTGATGCGGCAAATGCCAGGCCGACGACAACGATTAGATGCTTCAATTTCATGGGTGCTCCTCCAGGTGATGTGGGTTTTCCTACACGCCGTCTTTTGGTACCGACTTGGTACTCAAAGCAATGCCGGCTACAGCCTTGCTACGCGACGTTTTTTTTGATTATACGAACGCCCCGTCAGACAATCTTTTGAAATAGCGACAGGGAATATCACATTTAGTCGGCATGGCTCAGAATTGATATAAATCCGGCAAGCCCAGAATAGCGCTTAGCGCCTCCAATGCCGATTGCACTTCAATCGCCAGCATTGGATCCGCCAAATCTTCCGGCGCTAAACGATCACGGTAATATTTTTCCACCCAGGCCACCAATTCGGCATACAAGGTTTCCGTCATGATCACGCCCTGATGCATTGCCGCAGCCTCAGCCTCGGTGAGCGCCACCCGCAGCCGCAAGCAGGCCGGGCCGCCGCCATTGCGCATGCTTTGCCGCAAATCGAAATTGATCAACTCGTCAATCGCGCCTGCACGGCCCACCAGCCCCGACAGATAGCGCGCCACCGCGTCGTTTTCCTGGCACTCCTGCGGCACCACCAGCGCCATCTTGCCGTTCGGCTTGGACAATAGCTGGCTATTGAACAGGTAGCTGGAAACGGTATCCGCCACCGATACTTCGGCAGTATCCACCCGCAGCGCCTGCAACTCCGCACCGGTTTGCGCCATGGCCTGGCGCAACGCCAGCAGGCTGGCCGCTTCGTCGAGGAATGCCTGCTGGTGATAAAACAGCACATTGCCGTTACCGACTGCGATCACGTCGTTATGAAATACGCCCTGATCGATGACCGCGGGATCTTGCTGCACATACACGGTGCGCCGCGCATCCAAACCGTGCAGCCGCGCCACGGCCTGGCTGGCCTCCAGCGTCTGGCGCGCCGGAAAACGCTGCGGCGCCGGCGCCTGTGGATCGAACTCGACCCGGCCGTAGACAAACATTTCAACGCCGGCCGAACCGTGCGCGGCGCATAGCCGGGTGTGATTGGCTGCACCTTCATCACCGAACGCCGGCGTCGCCGGGAGCGCGCCATGCACCGAAAAGTGCCGCTCGTCCTTGAACAGCGCGCGCAAGGTGCGCTCCGTCTGCGTATGCTCATACGAACGGTGCAGCTTGCTGTTGAGGTTGGCGACGGTAAAGTGCGTGCGGCCGTCAGCCGTGTCGGCAGACGGGCTGACGGTGGCCGCGTTCGCCGTCCACATCGGCGACGCCGAATAGGCGCAAGACAGCAGTGCCGGCGCGTCGCGGTAGGCCCGTGCAATCACTTCCGCATCGCTGCCGCTAAAACCGATACTGCGCAACAATTTGAAATTCGGCCGGGCTTGCGGCGGCAACAGCGCCTGGGCAAAGCCGCGCGCGGCCAGTGCGCGCATCTTGGCCAGGCCTTGCAGCGCCGCCTGCCTTGGATTCGAGACGCTCTTGACGTTATTGAATGACGCCACATTGCCGAACGACAGGCCGGCATAGTTGTGCGATGGACCGACCAGCCCATCGAAATTGAATTCACGTACAGTATTCATAGTGGTTACCGTTTCTAGAACACCAAGCCAGGTGAGAGTTGTTTGGGCATGTCCAGCACGCTGTTTTCAATCGATGCGACCGGATAGGCGCAATAGTCCGCTGCGTAGTAGGCGCTGGGACGGTGATTGCCGGAGTTGCCCACGCCGCCGAACGGTGCGGTACTGGCGGCGCCGGTCGTGGGCCGGTTCCAGTTGACCACGCCAGCGCGCGCATGGATCAAAAACTGCTGCCAGAGCGCCTCATCGTCGCTCAGCAAACCGGAGGCCAGGCCGTATTGCGTGTTGTTGGCGGCATCGATTGCCGCCTCGAAACTGGCGACCCGCACCACTTGCAGCAACGGCCCGAACCACTCTTCATCGGGAATACCGCGGGCCTCGGTGACATCGACGATACCGGCTGAAACAAAGCCGGTCCCGGCAGTCAGATGACGCATGGCCAGCAAGGCTTTGCCGCCTTTTTCCAGCATGTCGGCCTGGGCTTGCAGCAGCCGTTCTGCAATGCTGGCGGACACCACCGGCCCCATGAAAGGCGGCGGCGACTGGTCGAACGCGCCGACACTGATATTCCCCGCGACTTCGACCAGACGCTTGAGAAAAGCCTGTCCCTGCGGCGAGTCTTCGACAATCAGGCGACGGGCGCAGGTGCAGCGCTGACCGGCACTGACAAAGGCCGAAAAAATGGCGTGATGCACGGCGGCATCAAGGTTGCTGACATCCCACACCACCAGCGCGTTGTTGCCGCCCATTTCGAGCGCCAGCATCTTGCCCGGCTGGCCGGCGTATTGCCGGTGCAGGATCGCACCGGTCTGGTAGCTGCCGGTAAACAAAATGCCGTCCAGCCCCGGATGCTGCGCCAGCGCGGCGCCGGTGTCGCGGGCGCCATTGACCAGGTTGAGGACGCCGTCCGGCAATCCGGCCCGGGCCCAGAGCTCGACTGTCTTGATCGCGGTTTGCGGTGCATATTCACTCGGCTTGAAGATCAGCGTATTGCCCGCGATCAGGGCCGGAACGATGTGCCCGTTGGGCAAGTGGCCGGGGAAATTGTAGGGACCGAACACGCCGAACACGCCATGCGGACGATGCCGCAAGACGGCGTCGCCGTCGGCGATTTTGTTCGACGTTTCACCGGTGCGGGAGCGATACGCTTGCACCGAGATATCGATCTTGTTGGCCATCGAGGCGACTTCGGTGCGGGCTTCCCACAGGGGCTTTCCGACCTCTTGCGAAATCAGCAGCGCCAGTTCCTCGCTATGTTCTTTCAACAAATCGCGAAAGCGCGTGCAAATCGCAATCCGCTCGTCGAGTGTGGTTTTCGCCCAGGCGCCGAAGCTGGCCCGCGCCGCGCGGCAAGCGACGTCGATATCGGCCGCCGTCGCCGCCGTTCCGGCCCAAATCCGGCGTCCGCTGGCGGGGTCGAAGACGACCAGTTGCGGGCCTTCGCCCGTGATCCATTGACCGTTTAAATAATGGCTATGCATAAGTATTCTTTTTCGGATTCAGTGGCATCGTGCGTACCGGATCGCCGGGGCGGCAAGCCAGCAAGCTTTGATGTTCGGAGGTTAATGCGATGCGGCCCTGTTCCGGATGCACATGGGCCGCGATGATGCGGAAGTCATGCAGTACCGTATTGGCGACCAGAATCGGGGTATCGGTGGCGACGGACTGCGAGGCCTGTGAGGGCGGCTGGACAATCGCCAATGCGCTCTCGCGCAACGCCCGCAATTCGCTCACACGCGCCTGCAGCACCGGCCCGGCGTCGAAGATATCGACATACCCTTCGTAATACAGCCCTTCCTGTTCCAGCAGGCGGCGCGCCGGCGCGGTGTCCGCATGCACCCGGCCGATGACTTCCTGCGCCTCCGGCGGCAGGTAGTCCACGTACAGCGGATGACGCGGCATCAATTCGGCAATAAAGGATTTTTTTCCCAGGCTGCTCAAATCGTCGGCGCGGCTGAAATCCATCTTGAAGAAATGCTGGCCCAAGCTATCCCAGAACGGCGAAGTACCGTCGGCACGCTGAAACCCGCGCATTTCGGCAATCAGTTTTTCGGCAAACAGATGCGGAAACTGCGCCATGAAAAGAAAGCGGCATTTCGACAATAGCTTGCCGTTGCTGCCGCTCCGATATTCCGGATGCAGAAACAGCGAACACAACTCGGCGCTGCCGGTCAGGTCGTTCGACAGATAGAGCGTGTCCATGCGGGAAAACACTTTCAGCTCATTGCTCGAATGCACCAGGGTCCCGATCCGGTAGTTATAAAACGGCTCGTCCAGTCCCACCGCACTCTTGATCGCACACACGCCGACCAGCCGGCCGGCAGCCGGGTCTTCCATCACAAATAAATAGTCGCGCTGCGGTGGCGCAATTTTCTCGGCAAACGAAGCGCAAGCGACTTCCACCCGCTGACCGAGCATCTTGCGATCGGCTTTCAGGGTCGTCATGCCGCTTCCTACCTGCGTGGCAAGGTCCATCAAGCCGTCCAGATCCTGCTCTTGAATAGCGCGTACAACTAACATCTTCGGCCTCACAATCTCACGCACAATACAGAATCGCCCGCCACGACATCCAGCGCGCGCAGCGCCTCCGGCGGCAACAATAGCTTGTCTGACAGCTCCAGCGGGGCCAGATCGACCACCACCGCTCGAAATCTTTCTTCCCTGGTATTGCTGACCAGATAACGCAATCGGGAGGCATCGTGCGCCGCCACCGACGCGCCGGCGACCTGGCGCAGCGTCGATGCCGAGAACGAGCGCAAGGCATGCTTATGCGCCTGCAAAATCGGTCCGCCATCGAAGATGTCGATAAACTCATCCGGCTCGAAGCCTTCTTCCGACAAAATCCGGAACGGCAGCTCACCTTCGGCATGCACCTGCCCCATCGCGGCCTGCGCCTCGCCGGGCAATAGCGGCACATAGACCGGATAATGCGGCATCAATTCGACGATCAGGGTGCGGTTGCGCGCCCCTTCGATGACGCGTTCCGCGTCCAGGAAATCCATTTTGAAAAATTTCCGTCCCAGCGCTTCCCAGAAAGGCGAACGCGCATTCGCATCCATCATGCCGCTCAGCGAGGCGAAAAATTTATCCCCGAAACGCTGTGGCGCGATGACCGCAAACAGCAGGCGTGCGCGCGACAGCAACGCGGCTTGTTGCCCGGCCTGATAGCGGTCCTGCACGTAAAATCCCGACAATTGCGAATAGCTGGTCAGGTCCGAGCACAGCGTCAGCGCATGCACGCTATGGCTGATGTTGAGGTCGCGCGACACCTGCTGGATCACGTCATTGCGAAAGGCAAAGAAAGTCCCGTTGGCCCCGGCCGTGGCGGAAATCGCAGCGGTGCCGACAATCGCGCTATCGTCGGTCGATTCCAGCACAAAGGAATACGCCTCTTCGCTGGGAATATCGACGTGCGCGGCAAACGACGCAATCGAACGCTGCACCGCGCGCTCGATCGCCTGCGCCGTTTTCGGCAAGGTGTGCACGCCCGGTCGGACGCTCGCCCCCAATGACTCCAGCGCAGGAATATCCGCAATTTCTACCGGCCGGACGACAAACATAGACTTCTCCAGGTTAATTGATTCGCATCCGCCGGCTTATTGCTGCGCCAGCAAAAACACATCCAGCGCGCGCCGCAACAGTTGGCTCGCCTCATCGATTTGCGCGTCGGATACGATCAGCGCAGGCAGCAAACGGACTACATCCATGCCGGCGATGAGCACCATCAAGCCTTGCGCTTCGGCGCATCTGGCGATTTCCTTGGCGCGGCCGCGATAGCCATCCGCCAGGACCATGCCCAGCATCAGGCCAGTGCCGCGCACTTCCGAAAACAGCTGGGGATAATCTTGCCGGATCGCTTCCAGCGCAGAAATCAGCTTGCCCGATGCCTGTTTGACGCGCGCCAGAAAGACCGGCGTATTGATGGTTTGCAGCACACTCAGCGCCACCGTTGCCGCCAGCGGGTTGCCGCCGTAGGTAGTGCCGTGGGTGCCGACCGAGAAGGCGCCGGCGATGGCGTCGGTGGTCAGCATGGCGCCGACCGGGTAGCCGTTGCCGAGCGCCTTGGCGGAAGTCAGGATGTCCGGCGTCACGGCATAGTCCATGTAGGCGAACAAGGAACCGGTACGCCCCATGCCGCACTGCACTTCATCAAAAATCAGCAGCGCGCCAGTGGCATCGCACAGCGCGCGCAAGGCTTGCAGATATTCGGGCGTGGCCGGCAAGACGCCGCCCTCGCCCTGTATCGGCTCGACCACGACCGCACAGACGTCGTCGCCGATCGCTGCCCGTGCGGCGTCGATGTCGTTGAATGGAATGTGGTTGATAGCGGCCGGCAAGGGCGCAAAGCCTTCGGTATATTTCGGCTGGCCGCCGACCGATACGGTAAACAGCGTGCGGCCGTGGAAAGCGTTGGTGCAGGAGACGATGCGGGCCTTGCCCGGGCCGAATTTGCCGTGCGCATATTTGCGCGCCAGCTTGAAGGCGGCTTCGTTCGCTTCCGCGCCGGAATTGCTGAAGAATGCACGATCGGCAAACGTGGCCTCGGTCAATGCGCGCGCCAGCCGCAATACCGGTTCATTGGTGTAGCCGTTGCCGACATGCCATAGCGTTTCGGCCTGGCGGCACAGGGCCGCGACCACAACCGGATTGGCATGCCCGAGACCGGTGACGCCGATGCCGGCGGTAAAGTCGAGATAGCGCTTGCCGTCCTGACCCCACAGATCCAGTCCGAGCGCACGCACCGGGACCAGTGCGCTGGGCGCATAGGTCGGCACCATGACTTCGTCAAAAGTGTTTCTGGTGACAGGCTGTTCCTGCGTTGTTGAATTTACATCAAGCTTATGAATCGCGTTCATACGTTCTCCCATTGAATTCATCTTGGATTAGTAGATTATAAGAAACCCATCGCTCAAATTCTTTTGAAACAGCGACGTCAGATTTCATAAAAGGACACTTGGACCTAGCGCGGCGCCGCAAGATCCACCGGAATCAACTTGCGTTGCCGCTCGTCGCGCGGCGTGATGCCGAACAGTGCGCCATAGGCGGTAGAAAAGTGCGAGCCGGACGAAAAACCGCACATCAACCCGACCTGAACGATCGAGTGATGCGAGTCCAGCAACAATTGCCGGGCCCGCTGCAAGCGCAATTCGAGGTAGTAGCGCGATGGCACGCTGCCGAGGTACTGCTTGAACTGACGCTCCAGCTGACGGCGCGAAATACCGACCAGATTGGCGATATCGTCGGTCGCCAGCGGCTCTTCGATATTCGCCTCCATCAGCATGACCGCTTCGGACAAGCGCGGCTGCAACACGCCAAAACGCGCCTGCAGCGCCATCCGTTGCCGCTCGGCCGCACCGCGTATGCGATCAACGCAGAGCGATTCCTTGATTTCCGCCTGCACGGATGCGCCGAACATGGCGTGCACCAGCGTCAACGAAAAATCGATGCTGGCCGTGCCGCCGCAGCAGGTAAGCCGGCCACCATCGAGCTCAAACAGATTGGGCGTCAGAATCGCGCGCTCGGCCACATCTTCGGTTTCGGCATACAAAGCCCATGGCAGCGCCGTGCGCAAGCCATTCATCACGCCGGCGTGGGCCAGCCACAACACTGCCGAGCCGACTGCACCCCAGACTTTGGCCTGCTGGCAGCGCTCGATCAGGATACGGGAATGTTTGGCCGGTAAAGGCGCATAGTCGTCATCCGCCACCAGCAGCACAATGTGCCAATTCGGCCAGCTCTGACCATCCTCCGCAACCGGTCCCAGCGCCTGCTCCAGGCTGATCAGCTCGACCTGCAACTGCCCGGGACCCAGGATTTTGGCGGCCAGGCGTAGCGGCTGCAGCAATCCGGCCAGAGTGATGGAGACCTCGCCGCACGCATTGATCAGCGCGATGCGTAATGGCGCTTCTCGTCCAAGACTGGATAAAGAGGAAAATGGCATGACAATGTGGAACGTCTTTCAAGGGCACTGCGGAAAGTCCGTAGGATTCGCCGCATTATCTTTCAATATACGACATCGACCAATGGCTTTGTCCGAAAATCAAAAGACCTCGTCGCGTTTTGAAAATTGGCGGAAGGCCAGCTGAGCGATGCACCCTTTTTAGTTGCACCGAAACAATATTGATTAATAGTAATTGATTGTAATTAATAGTAATATTTCCACAGGCCAACACGGATTGTTGAAACGTTTGGCGAAATCAACCAATGCGCTCTATAGGGCTATTTCGTTAAACCCGGTTTAAAGTTGATTGCCAAATATTATTTTAATGGCCAGCTCTTTGGGTAACAGGCAAGATCTTCATGGCAAAGTCATATGATCCGTCTCGAAAAACTGCTTGACCTGTTTGAATGCGACACGCCTCAGAAATGGAGCGCTGCCTTGTTCGACATTGCCAAAAACAATGGCTTCAGCCATACGCTGTACGGCATCATTCCCAGTAAAACAGCGCCGTTTGAAACGGCTTTTTTAAAAAGCAATTACCCCGAAGAGTGGCGCGGAACTTACGACAAGTTGCAACTCCATTACGTCGATCCCATCGTGTCGCACTGCCTGGCCAGCACCTTGCCGATCATGTGGACGGCGCATACCTTTCAGGGCCGCAAGCAACAGGAATTCTATGAACAGGCCTGCGGCTACGGGCTGCGCTCCGGAGTCACCTATCCGGTGCGCGGTGCGCTCGGGGAATTTGGCATGCTTAGCTTTGTTGGCAACGAGACCGAACATGATGTCTATGGCCAACCATACGAAGCGCTGGCCGGGCTGTCGCTGATACGCGACTATGTATTGGAATCGTCGATAAAATTTCTGCATGCGACCGATCCGGTGAATGAAACGCCTCGGCTCACGCCGCGCGAACTGGAATGCATAAAGTGGGTCATGGCCGGCAAATCATCGTGGGAAATTTCGCAGATCCTGCATTGCTCGGAAGCCACCATCAACTTTCATGTGTCGAATCTGAAAAAGAAATTCAATGTGCACACCCGGCAACAGGCCGTGGTGAAAGCGATCAAAGACCGATTAATCGTGCCGGCCTAAGCCCGACAGGCTCCCAGAGCCGCCTCGACTTGTAACTCCAGCGCCATTGCCCGGTTGCTGTTGCGTATCGCCGCCAGCAGGTCGGCATCCTTAACCTTGTTTTCCAGATACAGCGCAATCAGGATCGCCACCGATGGCGGTATGCAGCCCCCTTTTTCAAAACGGCTGCCGCGCGATTGGGCTACGCCGAATCGATACCAGAATTCGGTCTGATTCTGCTTCAGCACTTTGCGCAGCGCTTTCAGATTTTTGGCGCAAATCGGGTCGGGAATTTCTTGACACATTTCTCTCTTCATTTTCAGTTCGCTTGACGCCGGTCTGTCCCGAAGTGTAACGATTTTAACGCTCCGGTCAATGCGGCGGCGGCGCTTTGTGCGCCAAACCTAGCAGACCTGATAGTTACCCTTTTATGCAGGATGCATAAACATGAAGACTCCAACAAATAAACGATTGGGTCAAAATGTCCTCCTTAATGATCGAAATTGCATCCCGCCGCGATTTTAAAGCCGCCGACTTGTGGGACATGCATAAACTGCGGGCCAAGGTGTTCAGCGAACGCATGGGATGGGAAGTGCCGATCATCAGCGGCATGGAGATCGACGGCTACGACGCCATCGAGCCGTACTACATGATGATGCGCGAACCGGGCGGTGTGTTGCGCGGGTGCTGGCGGCTGCTGCCGACCGTCGGCCCGTATATGCTGAAGGACTCTTTTCCTCAACTGTTGCACGGCGCCGCGCCGCCGCAAGATGCCAAGGTGTGGGAGCTGAGCCGCTTCGCGATCGAGACCGAGGGCCAACAGGTTTTCGGGTTTTCTTACATCGCACTGCAATCGATAGGCGAAATCATCGCTTACGGCCATCGCGCCGGCATCGAGCAGTATGTGACGGTGACTACCACCGCGATCGAACGCATGCTGCGCAAAGCGGGCGTGGTGATCAGCCGCTTCGGGCCGCCAGTGGTGATCGGTGTCGAAAACACGGTTGCCCTATACGTCAATATCGATGAGTCGTTTCGCGCATTGCAAGGCAAGCGGCCGCTGTCGTGAGGCCAGCGCCGGCAGCTGCGGAACGACATCTACGTGGCATCTACGCAACGAAACCTTGTGGATTCAGCGACTGCCATCTCCAGGAATCCTCACACATTGCACGCAGGTCTTTCTCTGCACGCCAGCCGAGCAGCTCCGCTGCCAGCCCGGGATCCGCATAGCACGACGCGATATCTCCCGGGCGGCGCGGGGCGATGTCGTAGGGCACCGGTTGGCCGCTGGCCTGTTCATAGGCGGCGATGACTTCAAGCACGCTGTAACCGCATCCGGTTCCTATGTTCGCGGTGAAACTTTTGCCTTTTCGCTGCAGGTAGTCCAGCGCGGCAAGATGCGCTTTTGCGAGATCGACTACATGGATATAGTCGCGTACGCCGGTACCGTCGACTGTTGGATAATCGCTACCAAATACAGATAACACTTTGCTGCGTTTGGCAGCAACCCTGGCGATATAAGGCATCAGATTATTTGGCGTACCGCGCGGATCCTCGCCAATCAAACCGCTTTCGTGCGCACCGACGGGATTGAAATATCGCAGATAAGCAACTTTCCAATGATTGCTGGAGTGCTCCAGATCGCGCAGCATCTGTTCTCCCATCAACTTGGTCTGGCCATAGGGATTGGTAGCGGACAGCGGAAAGTCTTCCAGGATCGGAACCGTAGCGGGATTACCGTAAACCGTAGCGGACGAGCTGAACACAAATTGATCCACGCCGGCGCCTTGCATGGCGCCGCACAACGTCAGCAAGCCGCCAAGGTTGTTGGCATAGTACTCGACCGGTTTGGCGACCGATTCGCCTACCGATTTTAATGCGGCGAAATGAATTGCAGCGGTAATCGGGTTGTCGGTGAACAGCTGTTCAGTCGTACCGCGATCACGCAGGTCGGCTTCCACAAAATGTGGCTTTTTTCCGGTGATCTGCTTGATACGATCCAGAACGAGCGGACTGCTGTTGACGAGGTTATCGACGCCGACAACTTCATACCCCGCGTTAAGCAGTTCGACCCACGTATGGGAGCCTATATAGCCGGTTGCTCCTGTCAGGAGAATGGTTGACTTGTCAGAAATATTCATACTGTCCTAAAAATGAAAAGAGGGAGTGAATGCCTGCGCTGAATAACGAGCTGAATGCGGCAATATATGTGTATATAGCCGGAATGTTACACGCTTGAACGATTTCTGCTCCTCACATTGTTTTGTCCTTTGTGCTGGAGAGCCTGTCAAGGTGACCGAAGAATGGCTGGTGAAACTGCAGAACGTCATCGTGCGCGACGTCTATAGCCAGGAAGCGTCCTACCGTACCAAGCAGAACTGGCTGGAAGACAGCTCCGGCCGCATCCCCTTCATTCCAACACCGATTGAGGACCTGCCCCGCGTGATGCAGGGCTGGGAGGCCTTCATTAACGATGATGAGCGTTGCACCGACGTGTTGGTCAAGGCCGCCTGCGCCGCCTTCGGCTTCGTCTATCTGCACCCTTTCCTGGACGGCAACGGCCGCCTGCACCGCTTCTTTATCCAGCACGTGCTGGCACGCTCCTCGCTCATGGGGCCGGAGACCGTTATCCCGGTATCCGCGGTTATCGAGCAGAACATCCCGGGTTACCACTCCGTTCTGAGCGCCTTTTCCCAGCCGGTGACGGCACTTTGGAACTACCGCCGCGGCGACATTGCCCCCATCATCCTGCGCGCGCCAGGCAGTCGTTCCTACCGCTTCTTCGAAGCGGACCGGGAGGTGGCGTTTCTCCATGCCGTGATTAAGCAGGCCGTTCAGGAGGAAATCCCGCGCGAACTCGCTTGGTTGCAGGGCTACAACCTGGCCTTTGCGAAACTGAACATCGAGCTGGACCTAGCCCAGAAAGACCTTTCTACCCTCATCCGGATAATTCAGTCCAACAAGGGCACGCTCTCGGCCAACCGCAGGAAGCAGTATTACCACCTTCCGGAAAATGCGCTCAACCGCATCGAGGAATTAGTTCGCCAGGCGTTCGAAACGCGAAAGGCCGAACAGCCGACTCCGGAAAGTTAGGATTCTTCGATATAGGGTGTGGATTTTCCAAAAAAGTGAAGATTTTTCGGGAAAAGTTAGAAAATTTCGAGGCCTCGGCCACTTTTGCGGGCGAACGCCACCCGGAGAAGTGTAGTGGTCTAATTTGCCCGGACACATCAATAGTTGGATCAACTGGAACGCCGCCACGAAACCGCACTCAGCGTATTCAACCAGGGATCGTCTCAAAAAACGGATCGCAAAGTCCGTCAGCGATTCTAAACATACTCGCCAAGGACGCGAGTCGTCTCCGAAATGGACAGCCGTGCCTGTAGTTTGTGCTGGACACCAGCCCAATCAAGATCGGTGATCGCAAACAAAACGCTATCACGGACATGACCGGTCCAAGTGATTCGATCTCGCCGCAGCACGCCTTCCCGCACCGCGCCCACTTTTGCGATTGCAGCTTGGCTTCGGGCATTGCGAAGATCAGTAAGAAGTTCCACTCGTCGCGCACCACAGAGGAAGGCATGCTGAAGCATGAGCAACTTCGATTCTGCATTCACGTAACCCGAACGCACATTCGGGTGCAGGAACGTTGCGCCAATCTCTACGCACTGGCGCTCGGGCTTGATGTTCAGGAAACTGGTCGTCCCGACGATCTTGCTGTCAGAAAGGTCGCGGATGGCATAGGCGATCCATTGCCCGGCGCCCACTTGCCGAACGATGTTTGACCACCAATTCTCAAAGTGATCGCCTTGCCCGCTCATGGCGAATAAGTCCCAGGCTTCCGCGTCGCAATCCAAGGCAACGCAAACTTCCGCTTTTAAGGCTTCCTCATACGGTTCTAACCGGACAAAATTCCCCTCAAGCGGAACGCCTTCCAATTTCAAACTTTCTCTAGACATTTAGGGGGGGGGCTCTCAGAAAACAGAAAATAAAGCCAGCCAGTCCGACGGCGATTTTCCGGACATCGTCAGGGCCTGCTCAGATAAAGGGCGGAAGGCAGCAAGAGTCGAACTTACGAGGAAGCGGCTGACGCCCCCTACCGGGTTTGAAGCCCGGCCGCACCACCGGATGCGTGTGCCCTCCGAAGACTGTGAAACTACGCGAAGCCGTTTCCCCACTGGCTGTCGGTCCGCACCACATGCGCGTCAGCCAGGCGCCGAGTATAGCCGACGCGGTCAAAGAATTCCAATAGCTGGATCGCGCGTTTGCGGCCCAGTCCGGTCGCATCGCGAAAGACGGCGGCGCTCACCGGGCGGGTCGGGGCGGCGGCGTTTTCTTCAGTGGCGGCGAGCGTGGCGATCAAGCGCGTCAGTTCGGCGATGCGCGACGGATGATAAAACAGGTCCCTGACGATTTGACTGAGTTGTCCGCGTTTCGCCAGTTTGCACAACAGATCGCGGACTTCGGTTTCACTCGCACCGTGCTCGCGCGCCAGCTCGCGTACCCACGGCGGGTCGAATCCTGCCGCGTCAAGCGACGCCAGCAAGCGGGTCGCCAGCGCCTGCTCATCGGCACGCAATTCGACGGTATGCTCCGGCAGATGCAGCCATGGGCCTTGCTGCACCAGCGCTTTCGCCGCACATAAGGACGCGACCAGCGCGCGCCAGAGTGTGTCGTCCAGATCGGGTTCGACGATGCGCTTGAGGCGTCCGATCTGCGGCCCGATTTCATCCGGCATGCTCGCGTGGAAAGCCCGCAATGCTTCGACGGCACGGGCGGCAAGTCCATCCGCTGCCGCTTTGGAAATGAGCAGCGCGTCCCCATCGCGCAGATGGATGTCGAGCGTATCGTGCGCTAGCGCCAGCCGCTCTGGCGGCAGCTGCGACAGGCGGACCAGCGCCGAACGGCGCAGACCAAGCGGGCTGCAGTCAAGTAACGCAGCACTGTCGCCTGACGTGACAAAAGCAGCGAGCGCATCGAGCCACGCATGCCGTGCAACGCTGCGCCGCTTGCGCGCAGGTCCGAACGGATCGAGTACCCGGCGGCCGCCAATGGTGCGCGAGGCCTGCGCGTTACGGACCACGAAGCGGTCGCCCGGCACCGCATGCAGCGGCGCGTCGAATACCAGTTGCACCCGCCCCTGCCGACCCGGCAGTAAGGTATCGGCATCGAGCAATACAACATGCGCGGTCCGATGGCTGGCGCCAAGATGAATGTGTACCGGAGACCATGATTTGAGTGGCAGACCGGCATCGGCCAGCAGGCGCAGTTCTACATCGATGCGCGCCGAGCATTCGGCCAGCGCCGACGCCAGAATCCAGTCGCCGCGATTGATCCGCTCGCGCGCAATGCCGGCCAGGTTCAACGCCAGCCGTTGACCGGCATAACCGCTGTCGGCCGGGCGATTCTGCGCATGAATGCTGCGTACCCGCAGCGCTTCGCCGGCCGGGGCCAGCAACAAGGTATCGCCGCTGGCGACTCTTCCTGCCAGCGCGGTGCCGGTAACGATCGTTCCTTGTCCGGGCAACGTAAACACACGATCTACCGCCAGCCGGAACAGGCGCTGATCGTGACGCACGGGCAGCGCCTGCGCCGCGCCCGCAAGATAGCCAAGCAGCGCGGCCACGCCGGGATCGTCCGCAGCGTTTGCCTGCGTCCGAAAAATCGGCGCAGCGGTAAACGGCGTGCTTGCCAGCAGCGCAGTAATGTCGGCTTCGACGGCTGCAATGCGATCCGCATCCACCCGATCAATCTTGGTCAACGCCACCGCGCCGTGTCCGACCCCCAGCAGCTCGAGTATCGCCAGATGCTCGCGCGTTTGCGGCATGATGCCGTCGTCGGCGGCAATCACCAGCAGCGCAAAGTCGATTCCGCTGGCGCCGGCGGCCATCGTGTGGATCAGTTTCTCGTGGCCGGGCACGTCGATCAGACCGAGCACCTCGCCGTTCGGCAAAGGCGTGTAAGCATAGCCAAGCTCGATGGAGATGCCGCGCTCTTTTTCCTCTTTCAGGCGGTCGGTATCCACGCCCGTCAGTGCGCGCGTCAAGGTTGTCTTGCCGTGATCGATATGGCCTGCGGTGCCGACGATCATGGCGATAGCAGAGTCAGTTGTGCGATGAACTGCGCTTCATCAGCGCTTTCCAGGCAACGCAGATCAAGCCACAGCGTATCGTTGGCGATACGGCCGAGGACCGGACGCGGCAATCCGCGCAGCATCTTTTCAATCTGCCCAAGCCCGCGCCGTTGGCTGCCATGCAGGCGTAGCGCCAGGCCATAACTTGGGAGCTGGTCGACCGGCACAGCGCCGCTGCCGATCTGGCTGAACAACGGTTCGGCGGCCACCAGACAGGCCGGTCCCAGCGCCCGCTGGAGCAGCGGCGCCAGCATTTCCGCCTGAGCGCGCAGTGCTGGCTGGGACCGGGTCAGCAGCCGCAATGTGGTCAGGCGCTGCGGCAGGAATTCGGGGCTGCGATACAAGGCCAGCACCGGCTCCAGCGCTGCCAGCGTCAGTTTGCCCACCCGCAGCGCACGCTTGAGCGGATGCCGCTTGATTTTTTTGATCAAGTCGGCCCGGCCGACGATCAGGCCGGCTTGCGGCCCGCCAAGAAGTTTGTCGCCGCTGAAAGTAACGAGATCGGCACCGGCGGCAATGGTCTCACCCACGGTCGGCTCGCGCGGCAGTCCGTATTGGGCGAGGTCGACCAGCGTACCGCTCCCCAGATCGACCACCGTCGGCACGCCGTGGCTGCGGCCGAGCCGTGCCAGCTGGTCGATCTCTACACTCTTGGTAAAACCCTGAATCGCATAGTTGCTGCAATGGACCTTCATCAACAATGCGCTGCGCGGACCAATGGCGTCCGCATAGTCGGACAGATGCGTACGATTGGTGGTCCCGACTTCGCGCAGCCTGGCGCCGGCACGCGTCATGATGTCCGGGATGCGGAACGCGCCGCCGATTTCGACCAGCTCGCCGCGCGAGACGATTACTTCGCGGCGCGACGCCAGCGCACTCAACATCAGCAGTACCGCGGCGGCATTGTTGTTGACGACGGTGGCGGCCTCGGCGCCGGTCAGCTCACAGAGCAGCGCTTCAATCAAATCGTCGCGGTCGCCGCGCTTGCCGGTCGCCAGGTCGAATTCGAGATTCATCGGCGCACTCAGCGCATCGACCACGGCGCGAATGGCCACATCCGGCAACAATGCCCGGCCGAGATTGGTGTGCAATACCGTGCCGGTAAGGTTGAACACCTGTTTTAACGGCGAAATGGCGGCGCGTGCCAGGTGCCCGGCCAGCACCGCCGTCAGTCCGGCAATGCCATCCGCCGCCGTTGCGTCCGTTGAAGCAGCATCACCTGAAGTGCCACTCAGCATGTCCGCCCGCAACTCGGCAAGCAGCGCACGCAATGCCGCCAGCGTCTGGGTACGGCCGTATTCTTCAATCAGCGGTGCACACGACGCATCGGCGAGTACCCGTTCGACCGACGGCAAACGTGCTGCGAATGCGCAATCGCCATCCGGCACCGGTTGCAGGGTTGTCATACCGCACCACTAAACCAGAGTAAGGGATTCATGCTGGCGCGGGCATAACCCGCTTCGGTGACCAGCACATCCAGCACCAGACTGGCCAGATCGTCGGCCAGCGGCTCAACTTCGTAGTCGTGCTCCTGATTCACGATTTTCCGGTAGGTGTGGCAGTCGTCGCAGGTTTCTGCCCGTATGACTTTCTGCGGATCGTTGGCCTTGTTGACCAATGGCGCATCGCTCGCCTCGACATAATCGGCATCGCCGCGATGATCCAGGCCCTGATAAGCGATTTTGGCGTTTTGCCCGCAGTGCGAACACTTGACGCGCACCATATGCCATTCGGTCGCGCACAACCCGCACTGGAGGTAGCGATAACCCTGCGACTGGCCGCCTATCCGGATCACGCTGGCCACCGGCTGCGCGCCGCAGACGGGGCATACGGTGCCGGTTTCCAGCGCGGGAACGTCTTGCGCCGTCAACTTGCCGGCCCGATACGTCCACAGGACCTGGAGCGCGGCAGCCACAAACGGCGCCTGTGCGGGATCGAGCTTTTCGGCGCGCTGCGCCAGCACCGCATCCGCCAGCGCCTCCAGCGCTGCATGATCGAGCGCGTGCAAGGCCGCCAGCACAGCAACCAGCTGCGGCCGGGATGCCGCAATTGCGTCGAGCCGGATCAGCAAACGTTCAAAAATCGCGTGCCATAGCGACGGTCGTGCGCCAAGCGCAGGCAGCGGCGGCATCGCATGCCGGCGCGCGTTGTCAAGCGCGTCCTGATCGGGCAGCGCGGCGTCGGCAAGCGTCAGCGATCGGAACACGGCATCCTGGGCGTCGACCAGATCGGCCATCAGCAATAAATAGCCGCTTAACGCAGGACTGACCGGGGTGCCGACTACCGCGCCGGCTGCCAGTCGCCGCAGGCGCGCGGCGCGCGCGCCAAATACGTCATCCGCCGGCAGGCGCAGGCGCAAAATGGCAATGTGATCGAGGGATTCAATCTGACCGCGTTCAAGAATTCGTTGCACCGAAAACTCCCTGTCTAAAGAACAAGTCGCGGCCAGGGAGCTATTTTTTAACGCTCTCCCTGAACCAGCGCGGGTGATGTTTCCTGGCCCAGCCGAGGGTCACGGTACCGCGCACCATCGCGCCGATCGAACCCTTGATCCAGAACCCCGCATAGATGTGAATGATGATACCAATGATCAGGACAAACGCGCAAACCGCGTGCAATAACGCCGCTGCACGAATAACGGTCGCGGGAAAATACCAGGAGAAATATGCTCGCCAGATCACCATTCCCGACACCAGCAGGCCAAGCATGCATGCCACCATTGCATAGAACAGCAGTTTCTGGCCGGCGTTGTAGCGGCCGACTTCAGGCAACTTGTCTTCACGGTTCGCGAGTACGTCGTCGATCTGTTTCAGCCACTGCACATCGCCCTCTTCAAACCGGTTGTGATGCCAGAACCGCAACACCAGAAACGCGAATGACACACACATCACGATGCCGGCAAACGGATGCAGAATCCGGGTCCACTGACCGCCGCCGAACAATGCGCTCAGCCAGAACATCGAGGGATGGAATAGCGCCAGGCCTGACAGCGCCAGCAACACGAACAGGATCGCGGTGAGCCAGTGATTGCTGCGTTCGTTGGGCGAATAGCGAACGATCAGGGGCGCCGATGATGGATCGTCTTTGGACCCGGCTGCCTTATAGCGGACGATCAGGCGCGGCGATGTTTTAGCGTCTTTCATCCCGGTTCTCCTTGCTGGCTTTCCTGGATTTTGCGGGCGGCTTCCTGCGCCTCGCGTTCCTCTTCTTCACTGACTTCGTTCGGGCCGACCCGCGTGTAGTGGAAAAACCCGGACAACGCAGCCAGCGCAATACTCGCGACTGCCAGCGGTTTGGCCACGCCCTTCCAGAGCGACACCAGCGGACTGATGCGCGGATTGTCGGGCAGGCCGTGATACAGCGATGGCCGGTCGGCGTGATGCAGGACATACATCACATGCGTGCCGCCGACACCGGCCGGGTCGTACAGGCCGGCCTTGTCGAAACCGCGCGATTTCAGGTCTTCGATGCGCTCTGCGGCGTGCTGCTTCATATCCTCTTTGGTGCCAAACACGATCGCGCCGGTCGGACAGGTTTTGACGCAGGCCGGCTCCTGCCCTACGGCGACCCGGTCCGAGCACAATGTGCACTTGTAGGCACGATGGTCTTTCTTGGATATCCGTGGCACGTCGAACGGGCAAGCGGCCACGCAATAACCGCAGCCGATACAGTTTTCTTCATGAAAATCGACGATCCCGTTGGCGTATTGAACGATGGCGCCCGGTGCCGGGCAGGCTTTCAGGCAACCCGGGTCCTCGCAATGCATGCAGCCGTCCTTGCGAATCAGCCATTCGAGATTGCCGTCCTGATTTTCGTATTCGGAAAACCGCATCACGGTCCACGACTTGTCGGTCAGGTCGCGCGGATTGTCGTAAGTGCCGTTGGTGTCGCCGATCTCGTCGCGCAAATCATTCCATTCCATGCACGCGGTCTGGCACGCCTTGCAGCCGATGCATTTCGATACGTCGATCAGCTTGGCGACGGTGCCGGCCGCCGGCTCGCGTACCGCAGGCGGCTGCACCGTGGTGGCCGACACCCGCCGGATATCCAGTGATTGCATTGCCATCTCGCATCTCCTTGGTCAGCACACCCAGATCAGGCTTTTTCCACCTTCACCAGGAACGATTTGAATTCCGGTGTCTGGGTATTCCCATCGCCTACCGACGGTGTCAGGGTATTGATCAGATAGCCTGGTTTCGCGACACCGGTGAAACCCCAATGTATCGGCAGGCCGACTGTATGCACTTTTTTGCCTTCGATCGTCAATGGTTTGATGCGCTTGGTCACCACCGCTTTTGCAATGATGTGGCCGCGCTTCGAACTGACTTTGACGCGATCGCCTGCCGCCACCCCAATTTCGTGCGCCAGATCCTCGCCGATTTCGACGAACTGCTCCGGCTGAATAATGGCATTCAGCCGTGCGTGCTTGGTCCAGAAGTGGAAATGTTCGGTCAGCCGGTAGCTGGTTGCGACATGCGGGAACTCTGCATGCTTGCCGAATTGCGCACGGTCTTGCGCAAATACGCGCGCTCCCGGGTTACTGGTGGCCAGCGGGTTTTTGGGATGCAGCGGGTTGTAACCAATCGGATTTTCAAACGGCTCATAATGCTCCGGGAACGGTCCTTCCGCCATGGAAGCGCGGGCAAAGAAGCGGGCCACGCCTTCGGCCAGCATGATGAACGGCCCCATGCCGTTTTCCGGCGGCTCGTCGAGCTTGAAATCGGGCACGTCGACGCCGCTCCAGGCGGTGCCATTCCATCCGATCAACTTGCGTTTCGGGTCGAACGGCTTGCCGCTGAGATCGCACGAAGCGCGGTTGTACAACACCCGCCGGTTGGCCGGCCACGCCCAGGCCCAGTTGAGGGTTTGGCCAATGCCGCTCGGGTCGGCATTGTCGCGCCGCGCCATCTGGTTGCCGGCCTGGGTCCACGCGCCGCAAAATATCCAGCAACCGCTGGCGGTCGTGCCATCGTCGCGCAGCAGCGCAAACGACGGCAGCTGCTCGCCTTGCTTCGCCAGCAGCTTGGTCGGATCTTTCAGGTCGTACAAATCCGCCAGCGCCCGGCCGTTGTATTCCCTGGCCAGTTCTTCGGGTGTCGGGCTATCGGGTGTGGCATACGGCCACGTCAGATTGACAATCGGGTCGGGGAACTTGCCGCCCTCCTCCTGATACATCTTGCGCATGCGCAGGAAGATGCCCGCCATGATATCCAGATCGCTGCGCGCCAATCCCGGCGGTTCGACGCCCTTCCAGTGCCATTGCAGCACGCGTCCGGAGCTGACCAGCGAACCGCGCTCCTCGGCGAAGCACGCGGTTGGCAGGCGGAATACTTCGGTCTGGATTTTCTTCGGATCGACGTCGTTGAAGACGCCATGCGGCTTCCAGAACTCGGCCGTCTCCACCGCCAGCGGGTCCATCACCACCAGCCATTTCAGTTTCGACAGTGCGTCGCTGACCTTCTGTTTGCTGGGTGTGGAACCGAGCATGTTGAAGCCCTGCGCGATGTAACCGTTCATCTTGCCCTGATGCATCAGCTCCACCGCCTGCAGCAAATCGTACGGCTTGTCGAGCTTGGGCAGATAGTCGTAACACCAGTTGTTGTCCGGCTTGGCCGCATCGCCCCACCAGGTTTTCATGAAACTGACATGAAAGCTGCGGTAATTTTTCCAGTAGCTGAGTTGGTTGGGGCGCAAGGGCTTGCTCGCGCGGGCGGCGATATAGGCGTCGAAATCCTGTTCCTTCTCGCCCGGCAACGTCATGTAGCCGGGCAGCAGGTTCGACAGCAGCCCAAGATCGGTCAGCCCCTGAATATTCGAGTGTCCGCGCAATGCGTTCATGCCGCCGCCGGAGATACCGATATTCCCGAGCAGGAGTTGCACCATCGCCCCGGCACGCACCATCTGCGACCCGGTCGAATGCTGGGTCCAGCCCAGCGCGTAAAGAATCGTGCCGGCACGATCCGGGGCTGCGGTCGAGGCCAGCGCCTCTGCGACCTTGTGGAATTTATCCGCCGGCACGCCGCAGATACGTTCCACCATCTCGGGCGTATACCGCGAATAGTGTGTCTTCATCAGTTGATAGACGCAACGCGGATGCTGCAGGGTCGGGTCGACCTTGGCGTAGCCGTCGCTGTCCATCTCGTAGTTCCACGTGCTCTTGTCCGGATAGCCGCCGGGTTTTTCGTTGTAGCCCGAATACAAGCCATCGGCGAACGCAAAGTCGTCGCGCACGATAAACGGCAGGTCGGTGTAGTTGCGGACGTATTCGTGCTGGATCTTGTCGTTCGCCAGCAGGTAATTGATGACCGCGCCCAGGAACATGATATCGGTACCGGTCCGGATCGGCACATGCAGATCGGCCACCGACGCGGTACGGGTAAAGCGCGGATCGACGACGATCAGGCGCGCCTTGTTGTGCGCCTTTGCTTCGGTCACCCATTTGAAACCGCATGGGTGCGCTTCAGCGGCATTCCCGCCCATGACCAGGATCACATCGGCATTCTTGATGTCGACCCAGTGATTCGTCATCGCTCCACGGCCAAACGTCGGGGCAAGACCTGCCACCGTCGGACCGTGTCAAACACGCGCCTGGTTGTCGAACGCCAGCATCCCCATGCTGCGCACGGTTTTGTGGGTCAGGTAGCCGACCTCGTTACTCGACGCCGATGCGGCCAGCATACCGGTCGTCAGCCAGCGGTTGACGGTAGCGCCGTCGGCATTTTTTTCGATGAAGTTGGCATCGCGATCCTGCTTCATCAGCCGCGCGATCTTGTCGAGCGCATCGTTCCACGAAATTTTCTGCCATTGGTCGGCACCCGGCGCGCGGTACTCCGGCGCCAGCAGACGACCCGGGCTGTGGATGAAGTCGATCAGGCTCGCGCCCTTCGGACACAGCGTGCCGCGATTCACCGGATGGTCCGGATCGCCCTCGATGTGAATGATGCTGGTCGTGGCGTTTTTGGCGCCGTCGCCAAGACCGTACATCAGGACGCCGCAACCGACCGAGCAGTAGGGACAGGTATTCCGGGTTTCGGTAGTGCGGGAGAGTTTGTATTGCCGGACTTCAGCAAGCGCGTCTGTCGGTGCAAAACCAAGCAGAGCAAGGCTGGAACCCGCCAGCGTTGCGCCAGTGACTTGAAGAAACTGGCGCCTAGACATTTGAACCATGATGATGGCCTCTAAATGACGTGTGGAAGGGAACACGGAAAAAATATAGCACGTTTTGCAACGACCGTGGGAATGGCCGGCGCCCATCATCTTGTTCGGTCTTGGGTCTTGGGTCTTGCGTTGCAGTCGTTTCAGTTATGTTGCAACGATTGCAAAACCCCACCTTTTTAGGGAGTTTCCCAATAGCAAGTTCAAAGGTTGCTTTGTAGAATTTTCCCTCGGGGAATAACAAAGAAAGCAACGTATGGGTACGTACATCTTGTCGACTAATGGCGCCGAGGGAGTGTCGCGCTATGCAAAGGGAATCGGATGCTTGCTGCTATTGGCAAGCGTGCTGCACGATGGCCACGCCCTGTCTCTGCAAGCGGCGCCCGGCGTCCAACAGGAACAGCGCCGCCGCAGTCAGGCCGAAGCCCTGGAACGCCAACGGCAGTTGCGGGCGCCGAATGTCGATCTGCGCAGCGCAATGCCAGTGGAGTCTGCCGACACGCTGGCGCTGCCGGCCGAATCTCCCTGCTTCCCCATCCAGCAGTTCGTCCTCGACGTCCCGCGCCAGCTATCGCCCGCCAACCGGTTGGCCGGTGCCAGCGATTTACCGCACGATCCTTTCCGTTTCGCCCAGGATTATCTGCGTCAATACGCCGCTGCCTGCATCGGCAAAGAAGGCCTGAACCTGATCGTCCAACGCCTGACCGGCCTGATCCTGCGCCAGGGCTACAGCACCACCCGCATCGGCATTCCCGCGCAGGATTTATCGACAGGGGTGCTGAGATTGACTCTGGTCCCGGGGGTGATCCGCGCTATCCGTTTTACCGATCCCACTCTCTACGGCACCTGGCGCAATGCATTCCCGACCGGTCCCGGTCAACTGCTCAGCCTGCGCGATCTGGAACAAGGCCTGGAGCAGATGAAACGCGTCCCGAGCCGGGACGTCGATATGCAAATCGTGCCCGGTGACGTTCCCGGCGAAAGCGATGTCGTGATTGCCGTGAAACGCAGCAAGCCGTGGAAGCTGAGCGCCAATCTGGACGACAGCGGCGCCAAGGGTACCTGCTCGCTCATGGCTACACCAACGATCCGCAGGACAAAGACGGATTTAAAGCCTACAACGCACCTCGTTATACACAAGTCTGCTGAGCGACATTTCTGCGTAGCGCACGCATTGTCTTGACCGCCACGTGAACATCCTTCAAACCCAGCCAGATTGTCTTGACGCCGGGCTCGCCGTCACCTTTGCGGGCAAGGAAGCCACCCAGGCATGCGATCTGGCGCACGACGTCATTCAGCCGCGGCTTCTCCAGCGGTACCTTGTTGCGCAGCAGGTAAGCCGCCTGGATCTCGTCCGGATCGAAGAACAATTTCGCATCCAGGTCAGGGCACGTTCGCCCCAGCCGCATCAGATGGGCGATTCGCCATGCCACCACCAGATACAGCGCGAGCGCGCGCTCGATGCGTTCGATCGCGCCAAGCTGGAGTGCCTCGACACGGCACGCATTCTTCAGCACATCGAACAGGATTTCAATTTCCCATCTGCAGCGATACCAATTGATGAGTTCAACAACAGCTTCGACCGTTTCTGCATCGCGGTTAGTGAGCAAACGCCATTCGATCGGTTTGACGTCGGCCGGCGCGTCGATCTCGCGCGCAATGATGCAGGTAGCGCTGACCGTCTTGCCTTTTCCGGCCGGCAGTTCGACGCGACGTGCCCACAGTTGCTGACGGACCGTACGTGCCTTCACGCCGTGCCGCGCCGACATCGCAAACTCGATTTGTCCCAGCGCTTCCCCGATGCAGGTGTGTGCCCACAAGGTGTCCCCGTCCGGCAGGCAGCGGTTGTGCTTGGCGCGCACCAGCCAATCGGCCGGCGTCCCCAATTGCAGCGCACGTGCCATCAAAGGCATCATGTCCGCTTCGCGGTCGGCCACGTACACCAAGCGGGTGGCGGGCAATTGCGGCGCCAGTTCGGCCAGCCGTTCGTAACCCTCGACCCAGCGCAGGCTTTCCTTCGGTCCGCCGCGCTTTCCAGAAGCATCTTTTTTTTCACGCGCCCACATCCAGGCGTCGAGAATGCCCAGCGGCTCGCGCTCGGTCGTGACGGCATAGGTCGGGTGCAGGTACATGCCGCGCTGCGCCTCATAGCTCAGCGGGCCAAGGCCACGGGCCGACTGGCCATTGAAGTCAAGTTCGGTACTATCCTGAAGGCACAACACCACCGGCTGCGCTCTCATCCGCTCCTGCGTCCGCTGCCAGTGCGGCTCCAGAATCTCGCGCCAGTCAACGGCTGCATTGTCAAAAAAGCGATATGCCCCCATCGTCTCGCCCCAGCCATTGCAGGCTTTGGGCACGCTCGCCGTCGGCTCGGCTGCCAGTCGCTCCATCAATATCCTCGCTCGCTTGTTCAGGCGCGCATCGCCCAGGTCGAGTTGTTCAAATTCTGTCTCTGTCCAGGGTGCCGGTGCGATAGCCAATTCGTTCACGCAAAAGACGAGAGTAACCCTGAAACGGCGCCAGTTTACAAGGGCTGCGGCAAGTCATTGAAAGTTAACGAGATTTTTGTGTCTGGTCAGAGAAGTGTCAGACTTGTGTATAACGAGGTGCGTTAATAGGTATTCCAGCATTATTGATTCATATGGTTTGGAATCAATGGAATATTTTTTGTAAAAAAAAAGGTAACTCGGATTGAGTTCATGTCAAAAGCCTTGCGTCTTTCACAATGCACTTGAATGCCTACTGAACACGCACGACCCCTGCGCTGTCGCTCATCTGCGCACTCCCCTCAGGTAGGTTAGGATGACAAGAAAACGTCTGACGACGGATGTTTTTCGGTCTTTGAACAAATTTCCTGCCAGCTTGCGTCGGCCGATGCAATCGCCAAACTCAAGGAGTTGCCACATGAACTCAATGCTTTCCACCTCTGCTCTGGACGATGTGTGTGTCAACACGCTGCGCTTTCTGTCAGTCGATGCCGTGCAGCAAGCCAACAGCGGCCATCCCGGCTTGCCGCTGGGTGCGGCGCCGATGGCCTATGTACTGTGGACGCGCTTCCTGAAACACCGTCCGGCCAATCCGCACTGGTTCGACCGCGATCGCTTCGTGCTTTCCGCCGGGCATGGCTCGGCGCTGCTGTACAGCCTGCTCCACCTGACAGGCTACGACCTGCCGCTGGCGCAACTCCGGCAATTTCGCCAATGGGGCAGCCTCACGCCGGGTCACCCGGAGCGCGGCCTGACGCCCGGCGTCGAGGTGACCACGGGGCCGCTTGGCCAGGGCTTCGGGAATGGCGTCGGGATGGCGATGGCGGCAGCGCATCTGGCCGCCCGCTACAACCGCGACGGCTTCGACATGATCGATCATTTTACGTACGGGATCGTGAGCGACGGCGACCTGATGGAAGGCGTCGCCTCGGAAGCGGCGTCGCTGGCCGGTCATCTGCAACTGGGCAAGCTGATTTACCTGTATGACGACAATGCGGTCACGCTCTCCGCCGGCACCGCGATGACCTTTACCGAGGACCGGGCGCGCCGCTTCGAGGCGTATGGCTGGCACATTCAATCGGTTGCGGACGGCAATGACCTGGCGGCGATCGAGCGGGCGCTGAGTGCCGCCCGCGCAGAAACCAGGCGGCCTTCGCTGATTCTGGTGCGGACGCATCTCGGTTATGGCTCCCCCAACAAACAGGACACTTTCGAGGCGCATGGTGCGCCGCTCGGCGTGGAAGAAGTGCGGTTGACCAAGCGTAACCTCGGGTGGCCGGAGCAACCGCCGTTTTATATTCCCGCCCAGGCGCGCGCGCATTTTCTGGCAGCGGCTGAGCGCGGCGAGAAAAGCGAGGCGGCATGGCGCGACAAATTTTCCGCCTACGAAAAACAATTCCCCGCACTCGCGCTGGAATTGCGGCAACGTATGCGTGCCGGAATGTCCGCCGTGCCCGCCGGCTGGGATGCCGATATCCCGCAGTTTCCGGCGGACCTCAAAGGCATGGCCACACGGGTCGCGTCGGGCCAGGTGATGAACGCCATCGCTGCGCTCATGCCTGCGCTGATCGGCGGCTCGGCGGATCTGGACCCATCAACCTATACCGCGCTGAAAGGGCTGGGGGATTTCGCGCCGCCCGGCGTCAGCGCCAGCGACCGCCAGGGCTCCAACGGCGGTGGCTGGAGTTATGCCGGTCGCAATCTGCACTTTGGCGTGCGCGAGCATGCCATGGGCGCGCTCATGAACGGCATCGCCGCGCATGGCGGCGTGTTGCCGTTCGGCGCAACATTCCTGGTGTTCTCCGATTACATGCGGCCGTCGATCCGCCTTGCCGCGCTGATGGGCCTGCACGTGGTCTACGTGTTTACCCACGACAGCATTGCATTGGGCGAGGACGGCTCCACGCATCAACCGGTGGAGCAGCTTGCCAGCTTGCGCGCGCTGCCGGGCCTGATCGTGATCCGTCCCGCCGATGCCAACGAAACCGCCAGCGCCTGGCGCGTTGCGGTCGAAACATGCGAGCGGCCGCTGGCGCTGGTATTGACGCGGCAGAATGTCCCCACCCTCGACCGCACAGAATTTGCCGCCGCCGACGGCTTGCGGCGCGGTGCTTACATCCTGGCCGACGCCCCGCACGGCCAGGCTGAACTGATCCTGATCGCCAGCGGCTCGGAAGTCGCGCTGATCGTGGCCGCGCGCCAGCAACTGCTGCTGCAGAAGGTCCAGGTGCGGATTGTCTCGATGCCGAGCTGGGAGTTGTTCGACGCCCAGCCGCAGGAATATCGCGACGCGGTGTTGCCGCCGTCGATTGGCGCCAGGCTGGCGGTCGAGGCCGGTGTGGCCCAAGGCTGGCATCGCTATGTGGGCGAGCGCGGCGATGTGCTCGCGCTGGACCGTTTCGGCGCGTCGGCTGCCGGCGCGGTGCTGCTGCGCGAATACGGGTTCACCGTCGAAAACGTTTGCCAGCGCGCGCTTGCCCTGCTGCGCTCAGAGCCAGCCGCCGGTGAAACCCGCCCGCCGCAAACCGTTGGCGATGTAGGGGCAGTCCCGCATCAGGTGCCATAGCAATTCGCTGCGATAATTCTCGATCATCAGAATGATCGGCCCTTCGTTGATGCCAAAATGCCAGTGCGATACCCAGCCATACGGGTTATGCGATTTACCTGGATAGGTCGGATTGTAGGTCGCCTTGAAACCGTACGGATTACCGGCTTTCAAACCGATCTCATGCACGAAATGGTCGATGGTCGGCAGTACGATCTCCGGCGCGAACGGCAACGAAGCCACCACCACCCAGGGCGCGATGGTGCCGTCGTCAGGTCCATGCGGCACGCCGCGTGCCACATAGTCGAAGAATTCACGCTGGATGCCGTTCACCTCGATGATCGCCGGGCCGGGGCCGTCGCTTGCGGTGATACCCCAGCAACAGTCGCCATAGCCGGCGAACCCGTGCGGATTGTCTATCGCATATTGCTGCTGAACCAGCGTCGCGCGGCGGCTGTTCTCGAAGTAGTCAATGCCCTTGGCCCGCATGAACGGGTCCTGTATGCCGCGAAAATCCACCCAGATATGCGAAAGCTGGTGCGTGAACAGCGAACCGGCGTACAGATAATCGTAGCCGTAGCTGCGTTCCCACTGATAGGCGGATGCCCAATCCTCGTAACTGCACACGGGCAACGGATGCGTCAGCGAGCCGAGTCCGAGAATGTACAGCAGCAGCGCCTCGTCGTAGCCCTTCCAGCGATATGGCAGGAAGCCGCTTTCCGGCTTCCATCCGAGCGACACCGCCCCGCCCTCAGCCTGCGCCCAGTCCCAATCGGCGCGCTGATAGAGCGCCTCGGCCAGGGTGCGGATTTCACCCTCATCGGCCGTCGCGGCGTCGAAATATCGGCCCGCAGTCAGGCCGCCGGCCAGCAAAAAGGCCGTGTCGATCGTCGATAGTTCGCATTCCCAGGCACGGCGGCCGGTCTGCATGTCCAGAAAGTGGTAATAGAAACCCCGGTACCCGCTGGCGCCGGCCTCGGGGCCCTGCGGACTGTTCCAGAAAAATCGCAGCGTGGTCAGGACCCGCGTGGCCGCCGCCGCACGCGCGATGAACCCACGCTCGACCGCAACCGGATATGCCGCCAGCGCAAGACCTGTGGCAGCGATGCTGGCCGGCCAGCCGGGTGCGCTCTTGTCGATCACCAGACCGTTGGCCGGATTGGTCTCATGCATGAAATAACTGAATGACTCGCGCTGAAGCATTTCCAGCTCGGCTTCGGTAGTCAGTATTTTTCGGTTCATGGCGCTGTCCGGATGGTCATCATCCTGCACTCGCGCCGGATGCGGTTTTCGCAAGCGTTGCACTCTTGATGGCGATGACCTCGAGCAAATCGCTCAAGGACTTGCTGAAAGCTTCAGCGCCCTCACGCTGCAACTGGGTGGCCAGCGCTGCCTTGTTCACGCCGGCCTGCGCAAAGGCAGCGAGTACTTCTTCCGCATCGTCGCCGTCCGCCGCCATGCTGCCGTTCACCGTGCCATGCTCGGCGAAAGCAAGCAAGGTCTTTTCGGGGATCGTGCTGATGGTGTTGGGTGCCGCGAGTGCCTGTAGATACAGCGTATCCGGTGCGGCGGGGTCTTTGGTGCCGGTGCTGGCCCATAGCAGGCGCTGCGGCTGAGCGCCGGCGTCTGCCAGTGCGCGCCAGCGTGACGAAACCAATAGTTCGCGATAGGCCCGGTAGGTGCGCTGTGCGACGGCGATCCCAAGACGATTGGACAGTGCTGCGGGAACCTTGTCCTTGACGGCCACATCCCAGCGGCTGACGAAAATCGAGGCGACCGAAGCGACTTTTGGATCCAGCCCGGCGGCGATGCGGCGCTCGATGCCGCGCAGGTAGGCGGCAGCCGCAGCGAGGTATTGTTCGCGCGAGAACAACAGCGTGACGTTGATTGGCACGCCGGCGAAAATCGCCTCCTCAATCGCAATGACGCCAGCCGGCGTACCCGGAATCTTGATAAATAGATTGGCCCGTTGTGCGCGCGCATGGAGTTGCGCGGCTTCGCGCACCGTCCCTGCTGCGTCGTTCGCCAGCAACGGCGAGACTTCGAGCGAGACCCAGCCGTCGACGCCGGCCGTCGCCGCATGGATGGGGCGCAACAGATCGGCGGCCTGCGTCAGGTCTTCCAGCGCCAGCTCGAGAAACAGGGCCTGGCCTGATTTTCCTGCGGCGGCCTTGGCGCGAATCGCCTCGTCGTAGAATGCCGTGTTGCGAATAGCGTGATCGAAGATCGTCGGGTTCGAGGTGAGCCCGGTGACAGCGAAGTCGCGCAGATAGCGCTGCAGCGTGCCGTCTACCAGTAGTCCGCGCGTAATGTTGTCGAGCCACAGGCTTTGACCAAGCTCGTGCAGATGTTCGGTGGCATTCATGGTGACCTCTTTTCAATAGGCGTCGCGCGAGCGGCATCCAGCAGGGCCGGCAAGTCGTGATTGATCAAATCGCCGATACGCGCGAGCGTCAGGTCGGCGGCTGGATAAGTGGCGTTGTTGTGCGGGTCGAGAGCGTAGTGTCCCTGGCGCGGAAAGACGGTCGTCAGCCGCGCTTCCATGACGTTCTTCATTGCCGCCAGGACGCGCAGCTTGTCATCGACCATGACGTAATGACGGGCCGGGTAGCGTTGCTCGACGTCATCGAGCATGTCCTCTTTATGAATATAGATCAACACGCGGCCTTCGACCGCCTGCCATAGGCCCGAGCGCTGGATTTTGCGCGGCTGGAACACCACGTCGCCATCCGACAGAACCACCGTCGGCCCCCAAGCGCCAAGATGTTCGATCACCTCGAGCGCGCCCGGGTACAAGCGCTCGGCAAACGGATAGTCCACCAGAAACGAGGACATTTGCAGCAGCCGCGGGTCGTTCATTGCGCCGAGGCGATAGCGTTGCAATGCACCCAGGTAGTCGGCGTATCCCAGTTCGGCGCGCAACTCCTCGAAAATTTTCCAGTAGCGGTCGCGGTTCTCGACGCCGAATTCCTGGGCCAGATGGGCCCGTAGATCGTCCTGCACGCGATCGTTGTCGAGCAGCGTGTTATCGCAATCAAGCAGAAAAACGATCTCATCCCGGGTTTTCATGGGGACGCTTCCTGCGCTGCCGGGTTGTGCCATCGATCGTCGCCAGCCATGATCTGACCGGCTGCGGCTGGTCCCCAGGTATCCAGTTCGTACCCGGCAACCGGCACCGCATTGCCGAGGATAGGGGCCACCACGCGCCAGGCTGCTTCGACCGAATCGCCGCGTGCGAACAACGAGGCGTCGCCACGGAGGGCGTCGCCGAGCAGGCGTTCATAGGGTGTCATTTCGGCGCCAGGATGGTGATGCGCGACAAGTTCCGTTGCTGTGCCCGCCATTGCCTCCCCAGGCACTTTGGTCCGTGCGCCGAGCGCAATCAAGCGATCCGGACTGAGCCGGAAACGGAAATAGTTCGACTGGCCGGAGTCAGCCGCATCGAATATCACGTGTGACGGCGGTTTGAGTTTGACCATCACTTCGGTACACGTCACCGGTAATTGTTTGCCGGCGCGGATATACAAAGGCACCCCTGCCCAGCGCGCATTGTCGATATGCAAGCGCAGCGCAGCGAACGTCTCGACCTGTGAGTCGGGCGCCACGCCGGCCTCGTCGCGGTAACCGCGGAACTGCCCACGCACAACCTGCGCCGGGACCAGCGGACGCATCGCACCCAAGACGCGCAGCTTTTCGTCACGTATTGCGTCCGAACCCGCAGCGCCATCCATCGGGGCTTCCATCGTGAGCAGCGCCATCACTTGCAGCATGTGATTCTGTATCACGTCGCGGATCGCTCCCACTTCCTCATAGAAAGCGCCACGCCCCTGCACGCCGAATTGCTCGGCCATCGTGATCTGCACACTCGCAACATAGTCGCGCTGCCAGACCGACTCAAGGAAGGTGTTGGCAAACCGGAAATAAAGCAGGTTTTCGACCGCCTCCTTGCCGAGATAGTGATCGATGCGGAAAATAGCATCTTCGGCAAAGAATTTGCGCAGGGTGCGATTCAGCGCCTGCGCCGAAGCAAGATCGCGGCCAAAAGGCTTTTCGACAATCACCCGGGCCTCCCGCGCACAGCCGGATTTGGCGAGCCCTTGTGTGACGGACTCGAACATGCTGGGTGGAATGGCAAGATAGTGCAGCGGCCGTACTGCGTCTCCCAATGCCCGGCGCAATTGCTGATACGTCGCGTCATCCTGGTAATCGCCACTGATGTATTGGAGCCGCCCCGCGAGTTGCGCAAACGCATCGGCATCCAGGCCGCCATGCTGCTCCAGGCTGGCGCGCGCGCGGTCCCGGAGTTGATCGACATTCCAGCCGGATTTCGCCACCCCGATAATCGGTAGATCGAGATGGCCGTGCCTGATCATTGCCTGCAGTGCCGGGAATATCTGCTTGTAGGCCAGATCGCCCGTGGCACCGAAGAAAACCAAGGCGTCGGAGTGGCATGCCGTCATCGTCAAACCTCCTTGCTTAAGGATCCTGGGACGCGACCTGCTTTAGATCCTGATCCCAACCTCAAGCTCAAGAGTGATTCTACGATGAATTCGTGCGCCCGGGCGGCCCAGCCGCCTTATCCCCCATCATGCTTGGTACTCAGCCAGCCGCATCGTCCGCTGGTGTTCCCATGTGGTGTATACGACGAATGCCGCCAGCACCGAAAGGAGGATCATCGACGATCCGACGGTGCCGAAATTCAACCCGCCTTTCGCGACGGGCTTGGTGAGCAGGTCACCCAGGGTTGCGCCGAAAGGACGCGTCAGCACGAATGCCGCCCAGAACAGGAAGACTTTGGAGATTCTGGTGTAGAACGCCGCGAATATCGCCAACCCGATCAAACTGCCGACCAGGAAAGCGCCGCCGGCAAAACCAAGGCCGGAGCTATCCGCCAGGAAGTCCCCCAAAGCGGTGCCCAGCGTGTTGGAAAACAGGATCGCGGTCCAGTACAGCAGCTCGACCTTGAAGGTCTTGATGTTTTGAACCGACAACGATTTTTCGCTGAAACGCCAGAAGGCGAAAATTGCCAGCAAGATGGTCGTCAAAATCAGCGAGCCCCTGGCATAGCCGAGGCCCAGCGTACGGTCCATATAATCCGACATGGTGGTACCGGCCGTGCTGGTCGATAGAATGACGGTCCAGTAAAGAATGGGATGGAATTTCTTCGAAGCCAGTTGGGTTACCAGCGTGACCAGGAATACCGCGATCAAAATCAGCGAACTGGCGGCGTAGCCGACGTTGAGCGTCATGGACAGCAAGTCGCCGCCGGTTTCGCCCAGCGTGGTGGCGCATATCTTCATGATCCAGAACAAAAGCGTGATTTGAGGAAGTTTGTTGCGCATGCGCGCCGTGCTTTCATTCAGAGGTTTATTCATCGTGGTCTGTCCTGACAGGATCAATGGGCTAAATGGCAAGGCTCACTATGACCGTTGAAACTTAGGAGAAACATAGACGCGCGTTGCCGCACTGAAACACGACGACTCGGCGCAGGGGAAAAAAAATGATGGCTTTTTGTGAAAGATTAATTCGTGCCATGACAAAAGATCATCCGCCCCAAAAACTGGCGGAAACCGCACCATTTGAATGCGTGCCAATATAAAAAATGCGCATTGTTCGGGCGCTGCCACCCAAACCGCCCGTAAATCCCCGCCTTCCAGGCGAATCCACATTGGCATGGGATTTGCTTATATCCCATCGACAGAGTCAACGATGATTCAGTAACTATTTACGCAGATCTAACGATGGATCTGCCAGGACAACGGCGTCCGCCCAGCTAGGTATACCACCAGGCTGAGCGGGCGCCTTTTTGTTTTTATGGGATAAAAATGATCATGACCAGCAAAGCAACCAGCATCAAACTCTTCAGCTTCGGCACTCCGCAAATGCGCGCGTTTCATTTGACCTGGATGGCCTTCTTCGCCTGCTTTTTCGCCTGGTTTGCCTGCGCCCCGCTGATGCCTGTCATCAAAGGCGAATTTGGCTTATCCATCGGGCAAATTGCGAATATCAATATCGCCGCAGTGGCCGTCACAATTCTGGTGCGGCTGGTCATCGGTCCCATGTGCGATCGCTTCGGCCCGCGCAAAACCTACACCGGCTTGTTGCTGCTGGGCGCGATCCCGGTGCTCGGTGTGGCGCTGTCGCAAAGCTACGAAAGCTTCCTGTTCTTTCGTTTGTGCATCGGTGCTGTCGGCGCCAGTTTCGTCATCACCCAATATCACACCTCAGTCATGTTCGCGCCGAATGTGGTCGGCACCGCCAACGCGGCGGCGGCTGGCTGGGGCAATACCGGTGGCGGCGCTGCACAGGCTTTGATGCCACTGTTGTTGACTGCGCTGTTGATGATGGGCGTCAGTCAAACCATGGGTTGGCGTCTTGCCCTGCTGGTACCGGGCGTGTTGATGCTGATCATGGGCGTGGTTTACTGGCGCTTTACGCAAGACTGTCCGCAAGGCAATTACGCCGAGTTGCGCGCACAAGGCATCGCGGTAGAAGGCGGCAAAAAAGGCGGCTGGGCGAGCTTCCGCGCCGCCAGCCGCAACTTTCGCGTCTGGCTCCTGTTCGTTACTTATGGCGCCTGCTTCGGTGTCGAGATTTTCATTCACAACATCGCCGCAATTTATTACGTCGATCATTTCAGTCTCTCGTTGAAGAGCGCGGGCCTGGCGGCCGCCAGCTTTGGTTTGCTGGCCCTGTTTGCGCGCGCCTTGGGCGGCTGGCTATCCGACAAGGTGGCCTTGCGCGGGAATTTGAATTCCCGCACAACGTTGCTGTTCGTCATGATGATTGGCGAAGGTCTGGGCCTGCTCTGGTTTGCCCACGCAAATAGCGTGACATTGGCTGTCGTTGCCATGCTTGGCTTCGGTTTATTCACGCATATGGCATGTGGCGCGACTTACGCACTGGTGCCGTTCATCGACCGCAAGGCGCTGGGCGGTGTCGCCGGCATCATCGGCGCGGGGGGGAACGTGGGCGCGGTGCTGGCCGGATTTCTGATGAAAGGGCTGGGAGATGTGCAGCAAACGCTGAGCCTGCTGGGTATTTTCGTCAGCGTCTCCGCGCTGTGCGCGATTGCCGTCCGTTTCAGCGCGGCGCACACAGCCGACGAGCAACTGCTGGTCAGCAACAACATCACCGCTTAAGGAGACCCAGCTCATGAAAATTATCGTCATCGGTCACGGCATGGTCGGCCATAAATTCCTCGAAAGTTTAGCCGACAGCGGCGCGCAGCATCTGGAAGTCACCGTATTGTGTGAAGAACCGCGTCCGGCGTATGACCGCGTGCACCTGTCGGAATTCTTTTCCGGCAAATCGGCACAAGACCTGTCGCTGGTGGCGCCCGGCTTTTTCGAGCGCAGCGATATCGCACTGAAGCTGAATGCCAAGGCGCAGTTGATCGACAGCGCCGCCAAGACCGTTACCTTCAATGTCAACGGCGCGCTTGAAACACTGCCTTACGACAAACTGGTGATCGCTACCGGCTCCTATCCCTTCGTACCGACCCTGGCCGGCAACCAGCGCAAGGATTGCTTCGTGTATCGCACGATCGAAGACCTGGAAGCGATGCTGGAGTGCGGCAAGCGGTCCCGGACCGGCGTGGTGATCGGCGGCGGCCTGCTCGGGCTGGAGTGCGCCAAAGCCCTGCGCGACATGCAACTGGAAACCCATGTGGTCGAGTTCGCCCCGCGCCTGATGGCGGTGCAGGTGGATGAAAGCGGCGGCCGCATCCTGCGCCAGAAAATCGAAGAACTGGGCGTCACTGCCCATACCCAAAAAAACACGCTGGAAATTGTCGATGGCAAGACCGGCACGCACCGCATGAATTTCGACGACGGCAGCCACCTCGATGCCGACATGATCGTGTTCTCGGCCGGGATCCGGCCGCGCGACGAATTGGCGCGCGACAGCGGACTCAAGGTCGGCGAACGCGGCGGCATCGTGATCGACAATAGCTGCCGCAGTTCCGATCCGGATATCTACGCGATCGGCGAATGCGCGTTGTGGAACGGCAAGATATACGGCCTGGTGGCGCCGGGTTACGACATGGCGCGTATCGCTGCCGGGCATATGCTGGCAGAGTGTGACGCCGATACCGGCACCAGCATCCCCGTGCCGGAATTCACCGGCGCCGACATGAGCACCAAGCTCAAGCTGATGGGGGTCGATGTCGCCAGCATCGGCGATCCGCACGGCAAGGAAGCCGGCAGCCGCTCGTACCAGTTTACCGACGAGCGCAAACAGATATACAAGAAAATCGTGGTGTCCGCATGCGGTAAATACCTGCTCGGCGGCGTGATGGTCGGCGACGCCACCGAATATGGCACGCTGCTCCAAATGATGCTGAACCGCATCGAATTGCCGGAAGCGCCGGAATTCCTGATCCTGCCGCAATCCGACGGCCAGGCAAAGCCGGGTCTCGGCGTCGATGCCCTGCCCGACGCGGCGCAAATCTGCTCCTGCAACAATGTTTCCAAAGGCGATCTGTGCGCTGCCGTCTGCGACGGCGCCACCAGCATCGGTGCGTTGAAGAGCTGCACCAAGGCCGGCACCGCCTGCGGCGGTTGCGTGCCGCTGGTGACGCAGATCATGAAGTCCGAGATGAAAAAGCAAGGCATGGCGGTCAATAACCATGTCTGCGAACATTTTCCCTACTCGCGTCAGGAGCTTTACCATCTGGTGCGGGTCGGCAAGATCAAAACGTTTGACGCCTTGCTGGCGCAGCATGGCAAAGGACTGGGCTGCGACATCTGCAAACCGCTGACGGCGAGTATTCTGGCCTCTTGCTGGAACGATTTCGTATTGAAGAAAGAACACGTCAGCCTGCAGGACACCAACGATTACTTCCTTGGCAATATTCAGAAGGACGGCACCTATTCCGTGGTACCGCGCATGCCCGGCGGCGAAGTCACGGCCGATGGCTTGATCGCGGTCGGCCAGGTAGCAAAGAAGTACGGCCTGTACACGAAGATCACCGGCGGTCAGCGGGTCGATCTGTTCGGCGCGCGGGTCGAGCAATTGCCGCCGATCTGGGAAGAATTGATCGCTGCCGGTTTTGAGTCGGGCCATGCCTACGGCAAGTCGCTGCGCACCGTGAAGTCATGCGTGGGCTCGACCTGGTGCCGCTATGGGGTTGACGACAGCATGGGTCTCGCGATCGAACTGGAGAATCGCTACAAAGGGCTGCGCTCCCCGCACAAGATCAAATTCGCCGTATCCGGCTGCACCCGCGAATGCGCGGAGGCGCAAAGCAAGGACGTGGGCGTCATCGCCACCGAAAAAGGCTGGAACCTGTATGTCTGCGGGAATGGCGGCATGAAGCCGCGCCATGCCGAACTGCTCGCGTCCGATCTGGACAAGGAGACGCTGATTCGCTACATCGACCGTTTCCTGATGTTCTATGTGCGTACCGCCGACCGCCTGCAACGTACCAGCGTCTGGCGCGACAACCTGGAGGGCGGCCTGGATTACCTGAAACAGGTGGTCGTGCAGGACAAGCTGGCGCTTGCCGTCGAACTGGAAGCGGAAATGCAGCAAGTAGTAGACACTTACGAATGCGAATGGAAAAAAGCCGTGACCGATCCGGAAACACGCAAGCGTTTCCGTCATTTCGTCAACAGCGATCAAGCCGACCAGACCGTGGTGTTCATGGAAGAGCGCGGCCAGATCCGCCCTGCCACCCCGCAGGAAAAAAAGCTGATCAATATTCCTGTCGTCGTGGAAGCCGCTTAGGTGTTACCGATTCGTTACAGAAACGTCATCAATTGAAACCGGGAGAAAAACTATGCATAGCGATCGCCAACTGAAGAACTGGATCCCGGTCTGCAGGCTCGACGAGATCGTGCCGAATACCGGCGTGTGCGCACTGATCAATGGCGAACAAGTTGCCATCTTCCACGTCAATGACGGTGAAGACCGCGTCTTCGCGATTCACAACTACGACCCGAATTCCGAAGCCGCGGTGCTGTCGCGCGGGCTGGTCGGCAATCTGGGTGAACGGATCGTGGTTGCCTCGCCGATTTACAAGCATCATTTCGATCTGCAAACCGGCGAGTGCCTGGAAGCCCCGGAGCATTCCGTTTGCGCCTATCCGGCGCGCATCGACGGCGGCCAGGTCTGGGTAGGTGCATAGTGTTAGCCAAGCAAGCTAAACCATCCTTGGTGGTCATCGGCAACGGCATGGCCGGCATGCGCACGGTCGAAGAGCTGCAAAAACTGGCGCCCGAGCTATACGACATCACCGTGTTCGGGGCCGAGCCGCATGGCAACTACAACCGCATATTGTTGTCGCCGCTGCTGGCCGGCGACAAACATGTGGACGACATCATGTTGCATACGCGCGAGTGGTATCGGCAACACAACATCACATTGCATGCCGGCGATCCGGTCGAAGCGATCGATCGCCGTCGCCGCACTGTGCGTTCGCGCGCCGGCGTCGAGGTGGCCTATGACCGCCTGTTGCTGGCAACCGGTTCCAGTCCATTCATCATTCCGGTGCCGGGCCATCAGTTGCCGGGCGTGATTGCCTTCCGCGATATCCAGGATGTGGAAACCATGTTGCATGCCGCGCGCAATCACCGTCATGCAGTCGTGATCGGCGGCGGCTTGCTCGGGCTGGAGGCGGCGAATGGATTGTTGCGTCAGGGCATGGACGTCACCGTGGTGCACGTCTGCGACAGCCTGATGGAGCGGCAACTGGATAAATCCGCTTCCGTCCTGCTCAAGAAAGCGCTGGAACTGAAAGGCATGCGCTTCCTGCTCGAAGCCAACACCAGTGAAATCGTCGGCACCGAACGCGTCACGGCGGTGCGTTTTAAGGACGGCAGCGAAATTCCAGCGGACCTGGTGGTGATGGCCGTGGGCGTACGACCGAACATTGCATTGGCGCAACAAGCCAGGCTGCATTGCGAACGCGCGATTGTGGTGGACGATACCCTGCAAACTTACGACCCGCGTATTTATGCAGTGGGAGAATGCGTACAACATAGAATGGCGACGTTTGGCCTGGTGGCGCCGATCTGGGATCAGGCCCGGGTCTGCGGCGCGCATCTGGCCGGTGCCGGTCATCGCCGCTACGTGCAGCAAGCCACGGCGACCAAGCTCAAAGTCACCGGCGTCGACCTCTACTCGGCCGGCGATTTCATCGGCGGCGACGGCAGCGAAGACCTGGTGATGCGCGATCCGCGCCGCGGCATTTATAAACGACTGGTGCTCAAGGACAATCTGGTTGTCGGCGCGGTACTGTATGGCGATGTCAAAGACGGCCCCTGGTATTTTGACCTGATTCAGAACCACACCGATATCTCCCCGCTACGCAACAAATTGCTGTTTGGGCAAGCGCTCTGCGCCCAGGCCGCCTGATCAGGAATCTAACGTGAACCTCTCCCAACCTCCGCTATCAGCCACCAGCGTACTCACTACCTGCCCATACTGCGGCGTAGGTTGCGGGGTACGCGCCACCGTGCAGACAGACGGAAAAATCGGGATTGCCGGCGACACCGCACACCCCGCCAACGCCGGACGGTTGTGCGTCAAAGGTTCTGCGCTGGACGAAACGGTCGCGCTCGATGGCCGCCTGCTGTACCCGCAGGTACGGGATCCCGCGACCAATACCATGCAGCGCAGCGGCTGGGACCAGGCCCTGGATAAAGTCGCGCTGGGTTTCAGCGATATCATCGCTCGCCATGGCCCGGATGCCGTGGCATTTTATGTGTCCGGCCAGCTACTGACCGAGGATTACTACATTGCCAACAAGCTGATGAAAGGCTACATCGGCAGCGCCAACATCGATACCAACTCGCGTCTTTGCATGTCGTCCGCCGTCGCCGGGCACAAGCGCGCGTTCGGCGCAGATCTGGTGCCGGTTTGCTACGACGACCTGGAACTCGCAGACCTGGTGGTACTGGTCGGTTCGAATACCGCATGGTGCCACCCGATCCTGTTCCAGCGCATCGCCAGGATCAAGGAAACCCGGCCCGACATGAAGCTGGTCGTGATCGATCCGCGCCGTACCGCTACCGGCGAGCTGGCCGATCTGCATTTGCCGGTCAAGGCGGGGACCGATGTCTGGCTGTTTAACGGCCTGCTGCACTTTTTGTCGCGCAACGGCGGCGTCGATGCCAGCTTTGTCGACGCACATACGAATGGCGTTGGCGATGCGCTTGCAGCGGCTGACGCCAGCAGTGCCGATCCGCTGACGGTGGCAAAAATCTGCAAGGTCGATGTGCAGGATTTGCTGGCGTTTTACCAGATGTTCGCAGCGACCGAAAAAGTCATCACCGCCTTTTCGCAAGGCGTCAATCAGTCGTCTGCCGGTACCGACAAGGTCAATAGCATCATCAACTGCCACCTGATCGGCGGCCGCATCGGCCAGCCCGGCATGGGGCCGTTTTCCATCACCGGCCAGCCGAATGCGATGGGCGGCCGCGAAGTCGGCGGTCTGGCCAACATGCTGGCCGCGCATATGGAACTGGATAATGCGGCGCATCGCCAGACCGTGCAAACATTCTGGGACGCGCCGCGGATTGCCGACAAGCCGGGACTCAAGGCGGTCGACCTGTTCCAGGCCATCGAACAAGGCCGGGTCAAGGCGGTGTGGATCATCGCCACCAATCCGATGGTCAGCATGCCGGATGCCGATCAGGTGCAACGCGCGCTGGCCAAATGCGAACTGGTGGTTGCCTCCGACATCATCGAAAAAACCGATACCAACGTTTTCGCCGATGTGCTGCTGCCAGCCCTGGGCTGGGGTGAAAAAGACGGCACGGTCACCAATTCCGAACGGCGCATCTCGCGGCAGCGTGCCTTTCTGACGCCCCCCGGGGAAGCGCGTGCCGACTGGAAAATGTTGTGCGATGTGGCGCAACGCATGGGTTTCCAGGGATTTGACTACAGCGGCGTCCACGAGATTTTTGATGAACACGCGCGATTGAGCGCATTTCGGAATGGCGCGGCGAGCGCCGAGGTCCAGCCGCGCGTCTTCAATCTGGCGGGCCTGACCGGGATGGACAAAACCCAATTCGATGCCTTGCAGCCGATCCAGTGGCCGGTCGTGCGCGACGCCTCCGGTGAACGCAGCGGCACGCAGCGCCTGTTCACCGACCGTCGTTATGCGCATGCCGACGGCCGGGCGCGTTTCATTGCCACGCCCCCACGGGCACCGGTGCATGCGCCGGATGAAGACTATCCGCTGACACTGAATACCGGCCGCGTGCGCGATCAGTGGCACACCATGACGCGCACCGGTAAATCGCCCAAACTGGCCGACCACGTTCCCGAATCCTTTGTCGACATGCATCCGCAAGACGCGCTGCTATATGGTGTACGCGAGGGTAGTCTGGCGCGCGTTTCGTCGCAATGGGGAGCGATGGTGGCAAGAGTGCAGCATGGCGGCGGGATCGCGCGCGGCAGTATTTTTGTGCCGATTCATTGGAACAATCAATCGGCATCGGACGCGCGCATCGGCGCAGTAGTCAACCCGGTCGTCGACCCTGTTTCCGGCGAACCGGAGTTCAAGCATACGCCGGTACGGGTAGAGGAATTCCCTGTGGCCTGGCATGGCTTCGTCCTGAGTCGCCATGAACTGGCGCTCGATGGCGTCACCCATTGGACCCGGATTCAAGGGCGTGCCTTTGCGCGCTATGAACTCGCGGGCCGGAATCTGATCGACGATCATGGCAAATGGGTCCGCCAGCTATTGGCATGCAACGATCCGGATGCCGACTGGATTGAATATGAGGACACGACTGCCGGCGTCTACCGTGCCGCACACCTGGTCGACGATCGCATCGATACCTGCATATTCCTCTCGCCTCGGCCAGACCTTCCCTCGCGCGCCTGGCTGGCCGGTTTATTTGCAAAAGACCAGCTGGAAGATGCCGACCGGGTCGGCCTGCTGATCGGGCAGCCTATCGAAAAAGGCGTCGATGCCGGACCGACTGTCTGTTCGTGTTTCGGTGTCGGGCGCAATACGATCTGCGACGCGATCCGGCAACAGGGGATGACAACCGTGGCGCAGGTGACGACTTGCCTCAAAGCGGGCGGCAACTGCGGATCGTGCGTACCTGAATTAAAGAAACTGCTGGTGGCGACCCTTGCCGAGGAAACGGCAAGCTAGTCGACAGGGCACCTTTACTTTCCCTGCGACCAGAACATCGCGGCCACCGCAATGGCCATGACTGCCGTACAGACCCAGCCCAACAGCTTCAGCCTGGCACTGATGACGAAGCGCCCCATGATATCCGGGCGCGCCGCCATCAGCATCATCACCGCCATGATCGGTACGGAAATGACGCCGTTGATGACCGCACTCCAGTAAAGCGCCTTGATTGGATCGATGGGCGTAAAACAGAGCCCGACGCCGATCACCGTCGATATGGCGATAATCCCGTAGAAGCGTTTTGCCACAATCAGCTTTAATTCCAGTCCATTGCGCCAATGAAATGCACCGGCCATCGCAAACGCGGCAGAGCCGGCCAATACCGGAACGGCGAGCAAACCGGTACCGATGATGCCGGCACTGAACAGCCAGAAAGCAAATTCGCCGGCAATCGGACGCAGCGCCGACGCTGCCTGCGCCGATGTTTGAATCTCGGTGATGCCGTGCAGGTTCAGGGTAAGCGCTGTCGTCAAAATAATAAAAAATGCCACCAGATTGGAAAATGCCATGCCGATAAACGTATCGAGCTTGATGCGGCGAAAGTTGGCGTTTGCCTGCTCGGGCGCATACTTCAGCGCCCTTGCCTGCGGATCGGCGTGCAGGTCCTCGACCTCTTGCGAGGCCTGCCAGAAGAACAGATAAGGACTGATCGTGGTGCCAAAGACCGCGACCACGGTGGTGATGTATGCCGGCTTCCATGACAAATGCGGCAACAAGGTATTCGTCAGCACCTGCGTCCACGGTATGCGCACGACGAATACCGTGGCAACGTACGCGAGCAACGTGAGGGTAAGCCACTTCAGGATACGCACGTAACGGTTATACGGCATAAATATTTGCAGCAACAGCGACACCACGCCGAAGCCGACGGCATACCAGTGGGTGGGGCCGCCGCCTACCATCAATTTCAAGGCTTCCGCCATGGCCGCGACATCGGCTGCGATATTGATCGTATTGGCAACTAACAGAAGTCCGACGATGGCATACAGCAGCCATGCGGGATAGTGCCGGCGAATATTCGTGGCCAGGCCATGACCGCTGACCCGGCCGATTTTGGCGCTGACCACCTGGATGCCGACCATCAGGGGATAAGTCAGCAACACCGTCCACAGCATGCCGAAGCCAAACTGTGCCCCGGCCTGCGAATAAGTCGCGATCCCGCTCGGATCATCATCGGCGGCGCCGGTAATCAGGCCCGGGCCGAGTTTCTTTAACCATGACTCCGGGCTTGCGTCTTCAGCCTTTGCCGCTTCCGCCACATATGACATATTGTTCCTGATGAAGTCTGCAACCTAGTTGCTTGCCGGGTTTTCTGCGCGACAAAGCAGCGCTAGGGTGATGATACTGCAGGGATCAATGCATGATGATGCGCTGCATCAAGCGCCATCATCATAGCTGCGTTCGATACCGAGGAGATAAATGTTTTGCGCTGTAAGCCCATCCGTGGCCCGGTGCGCGCGGCGACTACAACAAGCTAGCCCTGCGCAACGCTTCCAGCTCGGCGTAGGGGCCGCTGGCCCATTGCGCCACCGCCGCAACAATCTCGGCATCGGCCGCGCGCCGTTTGCCGTCCCGGTCGGATGCGAACACTTGCAGCGGCTGCTTGGCGTGATGGCGGCTGCCGGCCAGCGCGATTGGCAAATCCGCCTGTTCCAGCCCGAACAAACCGGCCAGGCGGCCGGTCACGGCATCCGGCAGTTCGTCATAGTTCAGCGCCAGTCCGCCATGCCGGCGGCAATGCTCGGCACCCGCCGCCAGGATGCGGCCGGTCGTGCGGGCGGCGAATTCAGCGCGTGACATGGCCTGTTCCGGCGCGAATGCCAGCGGCGACGCGCCGATCAGGCCCGGCACCATGTGGCTGCCCGGCTGGCGCAGGTGCGAGACCACGATTTCCAGCGGATCGCGATACAAAAAAATCCACGGCGTGCCCGGAAAACAGCGGCGCAGCAGCGGCAGCTCGAAAATGTTCCAGGCATCCAGCTTCACCACCAGCGCCCGTTCGCTGCCGCGGCGGCGTTGACCGTAGGCCGACAGCAAGGCGCGCAACAAGTCCGGCTGGACGGCGGCCATCTGCGGCACAGTGTAATGCGCGCGCAGCAAGGCATCCAGCGGCGGCGGCTCGGACAGCACGGTGTGGCTGGGCAGGCGCGACAGCATCCGGGCGATCAGCGTTGAGCCGCAGCGCGAGGCGTGGAAAACAAATGCCGTCGGGGCAATGCCGGGGCGGCGCTGCTGCCAGTCGAGCAAAGCCCCCAGTGCCGTATCTCGCCGGAAAGCGAGATTGAACGGCCGCTTGAGCGCCTCCTCGACGCTATCGCGGAAAAACGGCTCGGTCAGCGCCTGCGCACCGAAGCGCGCCCAGTCGATGCGCCAGTTGCCGCCATCGTCCCAGGCGCGAATCGGCAGCCAGTCGTGGAAATCCAGCGGCATGTGCGCAGCGCCCGTCATGCTCAAGCCAGCCATTGTTGCCGCCAGCGCTTGCGGTTTTGCCGCATCGCCGCCTGCACGTCGTCGCCGCTGAAAACGTGGCCGTATTCCAGCCCGAGCGCCGCCACGGTGTCGACAAAATCGGCACTGTCCTCAAGCGCGAACAAGACATCGGCGAGGCCGGCATCAAACGCGACCCGATCCTGGAAAGCGGCAAAGGCGCGGCTGCCCCGGCTACAGCCCAGCGCCGGCGTGCCCGGCACACCGGCCTGGATCGCCTGCAGCAGCCAGGGGCCGGGCCGGCAATCGAGCACCAGATGGATGCGCTCATGGCCGCTGGGATTGTCGACCCGATGCGGACGGGAAAGATCGAGAAACCAGCACTCGCCCGGCAGCATCGGCACCTGGCGGCCGTCGAGCAAGAACTCGACCTCCGCGTGACTGCGCAACGGCAGATGCAGACGCAGATCGCTATCCGGGCCGGCCAGATCGTGGTCGGCATGTTCGCGAATCCGCGCACCCGGCCCCAGGCGCAGCAAGCGTGCGCTACGGATGGGGGCATCGATCAGCGCCAGCAGCGCCTGCCAGGCCGGGTCACACCGAAACGCGGGCGTCGCCGTTGGCGCGCCACAGCCGGGCGCCAGCGCAGTCGGCGCATCGGCCGGCGCGATCAGCGCCACGCCGCTCCAATCGCCGCTGAAGTAAGCGGTATTGAAATGCGGCTGCCAGGCATCTGGCGGCAAGCGCGCCAACGCCGCCAGCAGCGGTGCGACATCGACGGCGAGCGGCAGGCGGGAACACAGCGGCAAGGGGTTGGGCATGGTTGGATGCGATCAAACGGGTTGCAGGGATTCTAGCCCGAAAATTCGGTTGGCATGGCGTCAATATGGTAAAGCGCGCCGAACATGGAAGCCGAACCCGTGGTCAAGTCCCCAGCGTCTGCCGATAAGCCAGCGCTTCCGCCACCAGCCAGTCGCGGAATGCCTGCAGCAGCGCTTTTTCCGACTTTTGTTCGGGAAAAATCAGGAAATAGGCCTTTTCGTCCTCGAACGAATGATCGCAGGCCACCACCAGCTTGCCGGAGCGCAACTCTTCTTCAATCAGCATGGGCGGGATCAGGGCCACGCCCATGTCCTGCATTGCCGCCTGGGCCAGCATGGTGAAGAGTTCGAGGCGGGTTCCGGTCATGTCGTGCGGGAACTTTCTTTGGAGCGAATGAAACCAGTCGCGCCAGGCGTAGGGTCTGGTGCTCTGCTGCAGCAGCGGTAGTCCGGCAATCTGGTCCGGCGTGAGTTGCGCGGCGCCGTTCATCAGCGCCGGGCTACAGACCGGGACGGGGTATTCGCGCATGAGAAAGTGCGCCTCGGTGCCGGGCCAGCCGGCATTGCCGTAGTACAGCGCCGCATCGAATTCGGTCTGGTCAAACAGGAAGGGGCGCGTCTGGGTCGTCAGATTCACGGTCACGCCGGCGTGATCCGCGTGGAAACGCCCCAGGCGGGGCATCAGCCAGCGCGTGGCGAAGGTCGGCACCACCGCCAGCTCGATAGTCACGCCCATGCCCTGCTGCGCCATGATCGACAGGGTGTCGCGCTCAACGGCGTCAAGCCGGGTGGCAATCTGCCGGCTATAGGAGCGCCCTGCCTCGGTCAGGACCACGCCGCGTTTGGTGCGGCGGAACATCGGAACGCCGAGGAACTCTTCCAGGCTGGCGATTTGGCGGCAGACGGCGCTCTGGGTCAGCGACAATTCACTTGCCGCTTTGGTAAAACTTTCGTGCCGGGCTGCCGACTCAAAGGCGACGAGTGTCGTTGTATTGGGGATTTTTCTGCGCATCCGGCGGTTCTCGTAAAAGACGTGGCAACCTGAAAAATAGCACGCTTCCCGGATTGCTTGCAGACTTTAACAAGTGCGTCTTACGCACATGGTGGTGCATTATTGTCGGTTGTCGCTCTTGCCCGCCCGAATTAGTATGGCGCTGCATACAGGGCGTTATTGTTTGATGCGTTCGCAGCAAGCGTCTTGTACCAACCGACATATTCCGAAAAAACACAGGAGAAAGCTGTCATGAGTACCAATAAAGTTCGCTTCCATCACGAAGACCCTTTACTGCTGGACGCGCAACTGAGCGCGGAAGAGCGCATGGTGCGCGACACCGCCCGCGCTTATGCGCAAGAAAAATTGCTGCCGCGGGTCCAGGATGCCTTCCGCCATGAAAAAACCGACCGCGCCATTTTCAACGAAATGGGTGAACTGGGCCTGCTGGGCGCGACCATTCCGGAAGAGTATGGCGGCGTCGGCCTGGGCTACGTCGCCTATGGCCTGATCGCGCGGGAAATTGAGCGCGCCGACTCTGGCTACCGGTCGATGATGAGTGTCCAGTCATCGCTGGTGATGGTGCCGATCAACGAATTCGGTTCCGAGGAACAGAAGCGCAAGTATCTGCCGAAGCTCGCCAGCGGCGAGTGGGTTGGCTGCTTCGGCCTGACCGAGCCGAACCACGGTTCCGACCCCGGCTCCATGATCACCCGGGCGCGCGAGGCGGACGGTGGCTTCCTGCTCTCGGGTAGCAAGACCTGGATCACCAATTCCCCCATTGCTGATATATTCGTCGTCTGGGCCAAGACGGAGGACGACGTGATCCGCGGTTTCATTCTTGAAAAGGGCTGGAAGGGCCTCAGCGCCCCGGCCATCCACGGCAAGGTCGGCCTGCGTGCCTCGGTCACCGGTGAGATCATCATGGACCAGGTGTTCGTGCCGAAAGAAAACATGCTGCCCGGCGTCAGCGGACTCAAGGGACCATTCACCTGCCTGAACTCGGCCCGCTTCGGGATCGCCTGGGGTGCCTTGGGCGCGGCCGAATCCTGCTACGAAACAGCGCGCCAATACGTCCTCGACCGCCGGCAGTTCGGCCGCCCGTTAGCCGCGAACCAGCTGATTCAGAAAAAACTGGCCGACATGGTCACTGAAATCAGTCTCGGCCTGCAGGGCTGCCTTCGACTTGGCCGCATGAAGGACGACGGTACTGCCGCAGTGGATCTCACCTCGCTCATGAAACGCAACTCCTGCGGCAAGGCGCTGGAGATCGCCCGTGTCGCCCGCGACATGCTCGGCGGCAACGGCATTTCCGACGAGTTTCCTGTCATCCGCCACATGGTGAATCTTGAGGTTGTGAATACTTACGAAGGGACTCACGACATCCATGCCCTGATCCTGGGCCGCGCGATTACCGGCATCCCAGCTTTCGCAAACTAAAAAGGCAGGACAAATAATATGGCCGGTGCTCTATCTCACATTCGCGTACTCGACCTATCCCGCATTCTGGCCGGCCCCTGGGCCAGCCAGATCCTGGCGGATCTGGGGGCGGAAGTCATCAAGGTCGAGCGTCCTGACGCCGGGGACGATACCCGTGGCTGGGGGCCGCCCTTCGTCAAGGATCAGGCCGGGCACGATACATCGCTGGCAGCCTATTACCTGAGCGCCAACCGGAATAAGCAGTCGGTCAGCATCGACATGGCGACGACCGAGGGTCAGCGGCTGCTGCGCGAGCTGGCGGCGAAATCGGACGTCGTGATCGAGAACTTCAAGGTCGGCGGACTACAGCAGTACGGCCTCGATTACGCCTCTCTGAAGGCCATCAATCCGGGCCTGATCTACTGCTCCATCACCGGCTTTGGCCAGACCGGCCCGTATGCGCCGCGGGCAGGATACGACTTCCTGATTCAGGGCCTGGGCGGCCTGATGAGCCTCACCGGCCGCCCCGACAGCGAGGAAGGTGGCGGCCCGATAAAGGTGGGCGTAGCCGTCGTCGACATCCTCACCGGGCTGTATGCCAGTACCGGCATTCTCGCCGCGCTGGCGCATCGGCAGACCTCGGGCCTCGGCCAGTACATTGACCTGGCACTGCTGGACGTACAGGTCGCTTGTCTGGCGAACCAGGCCGCGGGCTATCTGGCCAGCGGCAAGGTGCCGACCCGTCTCGGCAACGCCCATCCGAGCATCGTTCCCTACGAGGCGTTTCCGACGGCGGATGGCTACATGATTCTGGCGGTCGGGAATGACGGCCAGTTCGGCCGTTTTTGCCAGGAAGCCGGTCATCCCGAACTGGCAACCGATCCGCGCTTCGTCAGCAACACGGTCCGGGTCGAGAATCGCGCGCTGCTGATCCCGCTACTGCGCAGAATCACCGTCGAGCGCAGCACCGCTGCATGGATAGTCGCGCTGGAAGCGCTGGCAGTGCCCTGCGGGCCGATCAATACCCTGGCCGACGTGTTCGCCGATCCCCAAGTGCAGGCGCGCGGCATGCAGGTCACGCTGGAGCACCCCGAATTGGGCAACTTACCGCTGGTCGCCAGTCCGATCCGCCTCTCGGCCACGCCGGTCGAATACCGGCTGGCGCCACCGACCCTGGGCGAACATACCGCCAGCGTGCTGAACCGCGTGCTCGGCTTGTCCGACCTGGCAATCCGGGAATTGCGGGAAAAAGGGATTATCTAAGTCACCGTATCGAAGAGCATCCGCCAGCCCTGCAAAAGCACGACTGTTTCAACATGGGGCCTCGGAACATCCCGAGGCCCCTTCCCGTCCCTGCCCTTCCCCCTGCCGTCTCGACGCCGGCAGCGACGCCGATTAAACCGCCATTAGCCATCTTCCGATATTAATCGCCGCAAAATAGTATCGGAGTTTGACTTCCAAGTATTAGAGGGTATCGAAAGCGGCTGCTAATATCTTCTTAGTACCAAAAAAAACCAAACGGAGACAATCAGCATGAAACTCATCGCTACAAGCGCGTTGTGCCTTGGCATGTTCGCCGCAACCAATGTACTGGCGGCCACCGACCTGGTCATTGCCACCGTGAATAACGGGCACATGATCGAGATGCAGAAACTTGGCAAATTCTTCGAAAAAGACAATCCCGATATCAAGCTGAAATGGGTCAACCTGGAAGAGGCGGTATTGCGTCAGCGCGTGACCACCGATATCGCGACCGGGAGCGGCCAGTTCGACGTAATGACGATCGGCATGTATGAAACACCGATCTGGGGCAAGAAAGACTGGCTGGTTGAGATCAAGCCGGATGCCGCTTACGACGTTGACGACCTGCTGCCGTCCATCCGTGCCGGTTTATCGGTCAACGGCAAACTGTATGCGGCGCCGTTTTATGGAGAAAGCTCGATGATCATGTACCGTTCCGACCTGGTGAAGAAGGCCGGGATGACGATCGAAGACCGTCCGACCTGGACCCATATCCGCGAAGTTGCCGCGAAAATCAATGACCCCGCCAATGGCGTGTATGGCATTTGCTTGCGCGGCAAGCCGGGCTGGGGCGATAACATGGCCTTTATCACCACCATGGCCAACTCGTTCGGCGCGCAATGGTTCGATATGAAATGGAAGCCGCAACTGACCAGTCAACCCTGGAAGAACGCCGTCAATATGTACGTCGATCTGCTGAAAAATTACGGCCCTCCCGGCTCTTCTTCCAACAGCTTTAACGAAATCCTGGCCTTGTTCAACCAGGGCAAGTGCGGCATCTGGATTGATGCCACCATCGCTGCCTCGTTCGTCACCGACCCGAAACAGAGCAAAGTCGCCGATAAAGTCGCTTTTGCCCAATCCCCGGTGGCGACCACCGAGCGCGGCGCCAACTGGCTGTGGGCATGGTCTCTGGCGATCCCGAAAAGCTCGAAGCACGTAGACGCGGCACAGAAATTCATCCGCTGGGCCACCTCGAAGGAATATGTCGCTCTGGTGGCAAAGGAAACCAGCTGGAAAAACGTCCCGACCGGCACCCGCAAATCCACCTATGCCAATCCGGAGTTCCAGAAGGTAGCGACATTTGCAGCGGCCGAACATAAGGCGATTTTCTCTGCCGATCCGAATCACAGCACGCTGCCGCAGTCACCCTATGTCGGTGTGCAGTACGCCGCGATTCCCGAATTCCAGTCCATCGGCGCGGCCACCGGGCAACAGCTAAGTGCGGCATTGCTGGGCAAGCAAACGGTGGAAAAAGCGCTGGAAGTGTCGCAGCAGGCAGCCGAACGCGACATGCGCAAGGGCGGTTACTACAAATAATCCCAACCAGGGATTATTCCGACTGACCACCGGAAGCAGGCCGTCTATTCCCCGCCTGCTTCCGGCTTCTTTACGAGATACACCATGAAACGACTCACATCCCGGCTGCTGCTCACGCCTGCGGTGGCGACATTGTTCGTCTGGATGATCGTCCCGCTGGCGATGACCATCTATTTTTCGCTGCTGCGTTACAACCTGCTGGAGCCGGGCGCGCATGCGTTCGCCGGGCTCGACAATTACCGTTACTTCTTTACCGACGATGCCTTTGCCCCTGCGGTCAAGAATACGCTGGTGCTGCTGTCTTCCGTGATGGGCATCACGGTAGTGGTCGGCATTGCGCTGGCCCTGCTGGTCAACGAACCGTTCCCCGGGCGCTCTGTGGTGCGCGTGCTGTTGATTTCGCCGTTCTTCGTCATGCCTGCGGTGAATGCGCTGACGTGGAAGAACATGATGATGAACCCGATCTACGGGATATTCGCGCAAATCAGTCACTTCCTTGGTTTTACACCGATCGACTGGCTGTCGGAATACCCGCTGTTTTCCATCATCCTGATCGTTTCCTGGCAATGGCTGCCGTTCGCCTTTCTGATTCTCATGACGGCCTTGCAATCGATGGACCGCGAGCAGCTTGAGGCGGCCCGCATGGATGGCGCGAATTACCTGCAGCAGCTGCGGTATCTGTATATCCCGCATCTCGGACGGTCGATTGCCGTGGTGATCATGATCGAGATGATTTTCCTGCTGTCGGTGTTTGCCGAAATATTCACGACGACCGGGGGCGGTCCGGGTTTCGAGACCACCAATGTCGCCTTCCTGATCTTCCGCCAGGCCTTGTCCAGTTTTGACGTCGGCGTCGCTTCGGCCGGTGGTTTGTTTGCGGTATTGCTGGCGAATATCGCAGCGATTTTCTTCATCCGCCTGATCGGCAAGAACTTAGAGAAATAGGAGCCGGACATGAACGCAATCACGGACAATACAACGCCGCTTGCAGTACCCACCGTCACCAGCACCACCGCATTCAAGCTGGCCCTGCTGTGCCGCTCAGGGTTGGCCTGGCTGCTGGCTTTACTGCTGTTTTTCCCGATCTTCTGGCTGGGTCTGACCGCCTTCAAGACCGAACTGCAAGCCATCGCGGTACCGGCGCACCTGTTCTTCACGCCGACGCTGGAAAATTTTGTCGAAGTCCAGGCGCGCAGCAATTACCTGCTGTATGCGATGAATTCCATCATCACCAGCGTGGGGTCCACCATCATCGGCCTGCTGATCGCCGCACCTGCCGCGTATTCGATGGCGTTCTCGCCGACCAAGCGTTCCAAGGACATTCTGGTCTGGATGCTGTCGACCAAGATGCTGCCGGCCGTAGGCGTGCTGGTGCCGATGTATGTGCTGTACCAGAAATTCGGCCTGCTCGATACCCGCTGGGGACTGACCGTCATTTTCACGCTGTCGAACCTGCCGATCATGGTCTGGATGCTGTACTCCTATTTCAAGGAAATCCCGCGTGAAATTCTGGAGGCGGCACGGATGGATGGCGCCACCATCCTCAAGGAGTTCCGCTACGTCATCCTGCCGCTGGGTCTGGGCGGCATGGCATCGACCGCCTTGTTGTGCCTGGTGCTGTCCTGGAATGAGTCATTCTGGTCGCTCAATCTCGGCGCTGCGAATGCCGGCACGCTGGCCTCGCTGATCGCCTCTTATTCCAGTCCGGAAGGATTGTTCTGGTCCAAGCTCTCCGCCGCTTCGCTGATGGCGATTGCGCCGATCATCGTGTTCGGCTGGTTCTGCCAGAAACAACTGGTGCAAGGGCTGACCTTCGGCGCAGTCAAATAAGCGGTTCTATTTAAAAAATTCAGAGGACACACCATCATGGCTTTCCTGACATTAAACAAGATCGAGAAATATTTCGAAACGCACCGCGCCATCAAAGGCATCAACCTGGAGATCAAGAAGGGGGAATTCATCGTCTTCGTCGGCCCTTCCGGTTGCGGCAAATCGACCTTGCTGCGCCTGATCGCCGGTCTCGAACCGGTGAATGGCGGCAGCCTCACGCTGGACGGCAAGGACATCACCCATTTACCGTCCTCCAAACGCGACCTGGCGATGGTATTCCAGTCGTATGCCTTGTATCCGCACATGACCGTGTTCGAAAACATGTCGTTTGCCTTGAAACTGGCCGGCGTCGATAAAGAAGTGATCCGCACCAAGGTCAACAAGGCCGCCGCCATCCTGAACCTGACCGACTACCTGGAGCGCACGCCGAAGGCCCTGTCCGGCGGCCAGCGTCAGCGGGTGGCGATCGGCCGCGCCATCGTGCGCGCGCCGAAGGTATTCCTGTTCGACGAACCCCTGTCGAATCTCGATGCGGCCTTGCGTGGCCAAACCCGGATCGAAATCGCCCGCCTGCACCGGGAATTGGGCGCCACCACGATTTACGTCACGCATGACCAGGTCGAGGCGATGACGCTGGCCGATCGCGTCGTGGTGCTGCGCGACGGCAATATCGAACAGGTCGGTACGCCGCTGGAATTGTATGACCGGCCTGCCAACCAGTTCGTGGCGCAATTCATCGGCACCCCGAGCATGAACATCTTGCCGCTGTCCGATCTGCCGCGCGCGCCGCGTGCCGGCCTGACCTTGCCGGAGGGCGGTTTCATCGGTATCCGCCCCGAATACGTTGAACTCGGCAGCGCAGCGGCCGACGGCTATCCGGCCACCGTGGACGTGGTGGAAGCGCTCGGTGCCGAAACGCTGATCTATTCGACGCTGGAAAGCGGCGTGCAGATCGTCGCCAGACGCAATGAACGCACCGCCCTGAATCCGGGCGACCGCGTCAGTCTTCTTTTGAACCAACAGCACATGCATATTTTCGACCGGGCGGGCAAAGTCTATGCAGCCGCGCACTAACCTGAGCCTTATGTCACACACCACTCCAATCTCGACCAAGCGGATACTGCATCTTGGCGTCGGCGCTTTCCATCGCGCGCATCAAGCGTGGTACCTGAATCGCCTGATCGACAGCGGCGATACAAGATGGACGCTGGCCGCCGGGAATATCCGGCCCGACATGGCCCAGTTGTTGCACGATCTGAGCGCCCAGGACGGGCAATACACGCTGGAAACCGTCACGCCCGCGGGTGTCTTCAGCTATGAACGGATCCGTTCGATCGCCGATATCCTGCCATGGTCGCCCGATTTGGAAGCGGTGGTGGCATTCGGGCGGCGGCCGGATACCAGGATCATTTCGTTCACGGTGACCGAAGCGGGCTATTACCTGAATCAGCATCAGCAGCTGGATTTGTCGTATGCGGATTTGCGTGCGGATCTGGAGCAAGGCAGCCACCTGACGATTTACGGCGCGATGTGCGGCATCCTGCGCGCCCGCCGTGACGACGATGCGGGCCCGGTGACCTTGCTGTGCTGCGACAATATCCGCAGCAATGGCGAGCATTTCAGAATCGGCCTGCTCGACTTTCTGGTGCGGCGCGGCGAAATCGGCTTGCTCGCCTGGGTCCAAGCCAACACCACCTGCCCGAACGGAATGGTCGACCGGATCACGCCAAGGCCGCCGGCCGAGGCGAAAGAGCGGGTGCAAGCGGCCACAGGGTTCACCGATGCATGTGCTGTGATGGCCGAGGATTTCAGCCAATGGGTGATTGAAGATCATTTCTGCAATGGCCGGCCGCCGTGGGAGAAGGTCGGCGTGGAGATGGTGCCTTCCGTCTTGCCATATGAAGAGGCCAAGATCCGCATCCTGAACGCCAGCCATAGTTGCATCGCCTGGGCCGGGGCGATGCGCGGCTTCAACACTATTCACGAGGCATTGGCCGACCCGGCAATTCGGGAGATGGCAAGGGCATACGTCACCGAGGATGTGATTCCCTGCCTGTCGCCCAGCCCGGTCGATCTGGCGCGCTATCGCGATACTGTGCTGGACCGTTTCAGCAATCCGCATATCAAAGACACGATCGAACGTGTGGCCGCCGACGGCTTTGCCAAAATACCGGGCTTTATTGCGCCCACCATTGCCGAGCGGCTGGCGCAGCAACAACCGTTCGCGCGCACGGCCGTGCTGCCGGCGCTGTTCCTGACTTTTCTGCAGCAGCGCGCAGCCGGGAACATCCCGTTCGCCTACAAGGATCAGGCCATGGATGTAACGGCGGTTCAAGACATCCTCGGCGCACCCGATGTAGTCCATGCTTTTTGCGGCAGCCCCATTCTTTGGGGCGCGCTGGCAGGTAATCAGACGCTTGAGGCGGGGATCCGCCAGGCGTATCTAACAATCCAACAATGGTTAAAAGGTAATTCACAATGACAAGCCTCACTCGTCTTCAGGACAAACACGCGATACTGACCGGCGCCGGCGGCGGTATCGGATTAGCGGTTGTAGCGGCTTATCTGAATGAAGGGGCGCGCTGTACGGTGGCGGATTTGTCTGCCGAGCCATCGATGGAATTGGCGGCGCTGATGGAGCGCTATCCGGCTGCACTGATGTATGTCGCCACCGACGTGACAGACGCCGCTTCCGTGGCACGGCTGATCGAACGCGCCAGCCAGGCATTCGGTCCGGTGGATGTTTTGTTCAACAATGCCGCCGTGTTCGATATGGCGCCGTTGCTGGAATCGGATGAGGCGATGTATCAGCGCCTGTTCGATGTGAATGTCAAAGGGATGTTCTTCACGATGCAACAGGTGCTCGCGCAGATGGTCAGCCAAGGCACGCGCGGCACGGTGATCAACATGGCATCGCAGGCCGGACGCCGGGGTGAAGCGCTGGTGTCGCATTATTGCGCGACCAAGGCCGCCGTGATCAGTTATACCCAATCGGCAGCGCTGGCGATGGCGCCGTCCGGCATCCGTGTCAACGCGATTGCGCCCGGCGTGGTCGACACGCCGATGTGGGGCCATGTCGATGCCTTGTTTGCGCGCTATGAGGGACTCAAGCCGGGGGAAAAGAAAATAGCGGTAGGCCATGCGGTGCCGCTCGGCCGCATGGGGCATCCGGACGAGATCGCCGGCGCCGCCATTTTCCTTGCCAGTGCCGAGTCCGCCTACATCACGGCCCAGACATTGAATGTGGATGGTGGTAATGTCATGAGTTGAACTGTAGGAGCGAACATTGGCTACGAAACTCCCATCCCGCCCCCCTGAGCTTGAACTCCACGAATTCAGTGAATTCCTGCGTTTTCTGGAGCATGGGGTGCCGGACCCGTTGATCCGCTGGCATTACCATGATGCTTACGAATTGCATTTCATTATCAAAAGTAGCGGCAAGCTGTTTGTCGGCGACTATATCGGGGAATTCTCACCAGGCAACCTGGTATTGACGGGACCGCGTCTGCCGCATAACTGGGTTTCCACGGACGTCCCCAAAGAGGGGATTCCAATGCGCGACATGGCGATCCAGTTTGGCCATGCACCGCTGGAATTCGCCGCTAAATATATCCCGGAATTGCGTGAGCTCATGCCGCTGCTGGAACGGGCAAAGTATGGCATTGAATTCTTCAACATGAGCGAACAGGTCGAGCAGGATTTTTACCGGATACGCAATGCCAGGGACGTGAGCCGATTTGCGGAATTCCTGAAGTTGCTTGGCATGTTGGCGAAAAGCACTACGTATCGTCTTTTGTCCAGCGCGCAAATGCAATCGTTTGACGACGATGCATCCCTGGCGAAAATCAATACGGTGTTCAACTACATTACCGAAAACTACCGCACGCCGATTTCAGCCGAAATATTGGCGGCCCGACTGGGCATGTCGCAGGCCAAGTTCTCACGTTTTTTTCGTAAGGCAACCGGTAATAGTTTCACCGATTTCGTGAATCAGCTTCGCATCAATAAAGCCTGTCAATTGTTAATGAATACAGACCAATATGTGACCAATATCTGCTATGACGTCGGGTTCAACAATGTTGCGAATTTCAATCGCCGCTTTCTGGAGATGAAAGGCGTCACACCGAAAGAGTTCAGGTCGCAGTCGGAAGGCAGATTTGGCAGCGCATGACGCGCACAAAGGATGCGCATTGAACAGCGTTTCAGTTGCGATTGCGCAATCCCTCGATCAGCGCCGGCAATTGCGCCATGCTCTCGAAAGTCGCATGCGCACCCGCGGCTTTTAGCTGCGTCCCCTGCTCCGCATGAACATGCCCGCCTCCGGTAAAGCCGAGCACATACATGCCGGCGGACGCGGCAGCGGTCACTCCGGTGACGCTGTCTTCCAGCGCAATGCAGGCCCCCGGCGCTACGCCAAAGCCGGCGGCGGCGGCCAAATACACAGCCGGATGCGGTTTGGGGCGGCCGACGCTATCGGCGGTATAGATCCGCGCGCCAAAGAATGCTGACAGACCAGTCCGTCTTAATGCGGCGCGAACGCGTTTACTACTGCTATTGCTGGCCACGGCCTTGGGCAGGCGAATCTCGGCCAATGCTTGCGCCACCCCTGAAACAAGCGTCAGGCGTCGGTCGCATTCCGCTTCGACCGTGTCGCGGATGGCGGCTATTTCCGCTTCGGCCAAAGGGGGAATGCCAAGCGCGCTGAACAGCTCGGATAGCAATAATTCCAGCGGCAAACCAAGCTGTGGCCGAAGCAGCTCGGCAAGCTGATGATTTTCGGCCACCCGGGGCTGCAGTTCAGACAGCAACACCTCCAGCGCAATGGCTTCGCTATCGATCAATACGCCGTCACAGTCGCTAACCAAATGGGTAAGAGTGTCGTTAAGCACACGGGCCTCGCATTCTGATGTCTCCTGATTTGGTTCCGGGTCAATGCCGGAGCACGTTGTCGTCGTTGATGCGACTCAGTTTACATGCGCATGCCCATAACGCACCACCTCAATAAAGCACAAAGATCGATACTATTTTGAAAGCTTTCATTTGCCCTGGCGGCACAGCCGCAATGGTTGTTTCGCAACTATATATCGCGCATTGTGCGCCAACGCACGGAGCGAATTCGACCAAAGCGGGACAATCGCATTGGCAGCTCAGCTTGCTGCATCCGGTTACGGCGATGATATTATTGCCAGACGGCAACCATCTTGGTTGCACATCCGGCAAATCTTTCATGACCGCCGGTCTCGCATAAGGCCGCCTCTAAAAACCGTAGCCTCAGCTGTCGCTGACCTTGTCCAAGGTCGGGGCGAGAAGCACAGCCGTACGGAGGGTGTAGCAGGGAATTTGGACTGTATGCAGTCCGCCTGTGGAACGGTTTGCGCTTGCAAGCGCAAACGCGCCCAGCAAGGGCGGTGAGCATCGCAGCCCCGAGATTGGGTCGCGCAGTAGGTTTTGAGAGATGGCCATAAGAAAAACGCACACGCCCGGACGTAGTCCGATTTTGTTTGAGCTGCATTGGGACGTCGCACGACGTCATACAGAAAAAACATGCGATGGCGACCATCAATAGAGTCAATTCCGCAATCCGCTTCATTGGCGGACTTCTAGGCCATCGCCGAATCTTTTCCCCGGTTCTGATACCGTCGATCACGTGCTTGGTCCTGGGATTGCTTCTGTGGGGCGCGACGCTTTTGAAGGTGGGTGAGGAGAAACGCCGGCTGGAAAAAGAGGCGCTGGCGGACGCGACGTTTTTGTCTACGGCATACGCGCTGCACCTGGCCAACGCCCTCACGCAAATCGACCAGATAACGGTGCTCGTCAAGCATCAATGGGAACATTCAAACAGGGCGCTCAGGCTGGAAAATTCATTTCAATTCAACCTTTTGTCCGCTCCGGCCCGTCTTGACGTCAACCTCATAGACCGCAACGGCGAATCGATATCGCGGTCGTCCCACAATGCACGCACGATGCAGAGCTTCGCAAAGCGCGACTATTTTATTTTTCACAGGGCCAATGCAGAAAACATTCTTTTGGTAGGACAACCGGTTATCAGTCGCCGCACCGGAAAGGCGGTCATTCACTTTTCCCGGCGCCTGGAGACCGGTGATGGGGCGTTTGATGGGGTGGTGGTGGTAACGGCGCAGCCCAGCGTGTTTTCTTCGTTCTACGGGGGGCCGGACCTCGGCAAGACGGGATTTTTGGGGATGATAGGCAAAGAAGACCATTTATTGCGCATGTCGAGCACAGGTGGCGGCACAGATGAGTCAGTCTCCCCCGCTTTAAGCGCGATTCCGGCGTTCGCTTCAGGAGCTGGTGTCCGTTTGATGGCGGGAACGCCGTGGTTCGCGGACCGCCAGGCACGCTATGTCGGTTGGCACACATTGGCGTCTTACCCCTTTGTCGCGCTGGTCGGGCTGTCCGAACAGGACTTGCTTGCTCCGTATCGACAGATCTCGGACACCTACAAGACATACGCTATTGTTGGCAGCATTTTTTTAGCTATTGTTGCGCTGATCGGCACGTTTTTGTCTTCTCGCCTGGCGTGGAGGAAGCGCTACATCGAAAAAATCCGGGAACAGTATGGGATAGTCACCGAGGCAGGCAATGAGGGGTTTTACATGTGGCGCACGCTACGCGACAAGAGTGGCCATGTGATTGACTTCGACATAGAGGATAGCAACGAGCATGGCGCAGCTTTCCATGGGCTCAACAAGGCGCAGCTATTGGGTACAAAGCTCTCTACGCTGTATGCCGACAAACCGCTTTTCGACAAGCTGATGACAACCTTTCGGCACGCCATCGCGCTGGGGTTTTACGAAGACGAATATCGCGTGCCGCCGGAAAGCCCGCTACAAATGACTTGGTTGCACAGGAAAATGGTGCGCTCTCCTCATGGACTGGCATTGACGCTGCGGGACATCACCGAAACGAAGTCGCACGAGCACGATTTATTGCGGTTGGCGAACGAAGACGAATTGACCGGCCTGCGGAACCGGAACTGGGTCGTGAATTTTCTCCCGCCTGCGCTGGAGCGTGCAAAAACCGCAGGCAATATGCTGTGCATTCTTTTTATCGACCTCGACCATTTCAAGAATATAAACGACACGTTGGGGCATTCGGCGGGAGACCAGTTCTTGCAGGCTGCGAGCGTGCGTTTGCGCTCGGTTCTCAGACCCGGCGACAATGTCGTTCGGCTGGGCGGGGACGAATTTACTATCATTCTTGAAGACGTCGCAAGGAAAACAAAAGCCATCGCGGTGGCCTCGCGCATTGTCGAGGCATTCAGTCAACCGTTTGAACTTTCGAGTGGAAAACACCTGGTGGGAGCCTCCATCGGCATCAGCCTGTTCCCCGGCGACGGAGAGGATGCAGAGACACTGATGAAGAATGCCGATATCGCAATGTATTCCGCCAAAGACGGTGGCAGAGGGCATTATCGCTTCTTTGACGCCCAGCTCTACAGGGACCGGAAGCATCAGCTCGAGATGGAACACGAGCTTCGGCGTGCGGTGGACGAAGACCAGTTCGTCCTTTTCTACCAGCCACGCGTTTGGACGGCGACTGGCCGGCTTTGCGGGATGGAAGCGCTGGTGCGGTGGATGCATCCCGAGCGGGGACTCGTGCCGCCGGGAGAGTTTATCCCGCTGGCGGAAAGTACGGGATTAATCCTTAAGTTGGGCGAACTGGTGATGGAGAAGGCTTGCGCACAATTGGCGAACTGGAAGAAACGCGACCTGCCATTGGTCCCCGTGTCCATTAACGTGTCCGCGCGACAGTTCAACCGAGGAGGTGTTCAACAGACGATTGCTGCATGCCTTTCCCGTCATGAAATCAGCTCGGAACTTGTTGAAATCGAGATAACCGAATCCATGATGATGGGAGAAAATACGGAGATTATTGCCGAACTGAGTGCACTAAGAGCGCTGCGAATCAAGCTGCTTGTCGATGACTTCGGTACCGGTTATTCGTCGCTCTCCCAGCTTCAGCGACTCGATATGGATGTACTCAAGGTAGACCAGACCTTTACGGCCGAACTAGGAAAATCGGACAAAAGTGAAGTCTTCTTCAAGGCAATTGTGTCCATGGCCCATGCGCTCGGCATGACTGTCATCGCCGAAGGCGTGGAAACCATACAACAAGTACGGGTGCTGCAATCGCTTTCATGCGATGAAATTCAAGGTTACTTCATTTCCCGTCCGCTTCCCGCCGCTGAATTGCCGCCTTTGATGCTTAAGCGATTTCTTTTCCCGTCCGATCTGGAGGTCGAGATGTGATGCCTGCCGGCTCCGCGCCACCGATTTGTATCGTCAAATATCACACCTCTGCGTGCGCTAGCGCACAGAATCTATCGATTCATGAGCCTATATTCCATAGTGAACGACAAAGTGCACAAAACGAATATGGAACTTCCTAAAACCAGAGGAGAAACAATCATGAAAAAATATATCAGCATTGGCGCCGGATTGATCGCAAGCACCGCGTTCATGATGGCAGCAACCCCTGCGATGGCGCACGTAGATGTGGGTGTCAATATTGGTCTGCCAGGCGTATATATTGCGCCGGCACCAGTCTATGTTGAACCACGTCCGGTATATATCCGGGAGGAACGCGAACAAGACTGGCGCGACCGTCATGGAAGAGCGCATCAATGGCAGCAGCGGCAGTGGCAAGAACGCCATGACCGTGAAGATAACCATGGCGAACACCGTGGCCATGGCGATTAAATCCTCGTTCCGTCCATCAATGTCTGCTCACTGAGCATGTCAGTGAGCATATCTGCCGATTACGCTCATGCTCTCGCATGAGTTTACAATCCATAGATGCGTAATTGTCTTACGACAGGTAGCGATTCCTGGCGCGCCAGTTTAATAACGGTAACGTGACGCGCGACATCAAATCCCGGATCGCCTGGTCCTTCCTAAATGCCGCCTGCAACGCAAAGCCGAGTTTTTCTAAAGTGGATCGACTTCCCCTGGCGGAAAACATACCGGCGTCAGAATCATATGTAACCGGCTCTGCTCTTGGGGACAGTTGCTCAGCAACAATGACCTGAGCAAGAATCGTCCAGTCATCCCCGCTACCCGTCCATCCGTCCCGCGATTGCTCTGCAAAAACATGGCATTTGAACGCCATATGGTCATCGAACATCACAAGCGCCCTACACTCGCCATCAATAAGAACGAAGGGTAAAAATGTCGTGCTATCTGTTGTTAAACCTGCTACCTGCCTTGCATCAATCTTCATTGATATTTCGTAGTCCTGGCGCACGCTGGTTTCCGCGTTGAATTCCATGATTTGCTTCTTTCCTGAAAAGAGTACGACCAATGCAGTAGCGCGTTTTGCCCGGTCTCTAACCCTGAGCTAATCAAGTATCTACACGATACGAGGTGCGGTCGGTTCGCTATCCCACATACAGAAAAATAACAATCAAAGCGGCGGCCCGCCCATTCACGGGTGCTCGCACTCGGCATGCACCGCTTCGCGCCGTACCAAATAGACGCCACTGGCGATAATGATGGCGGCGCCTAGCAAAGTATAGTGATCGGGCAACGTGCGCCACAACAGCCAGTCCAACCCTACGCCCCAGGCCAGCGCCGAATATTCAAGCGGCGCCACGCTGGACGCCCGGCCGAGACGGAACGCTTCGGTAATCGCCAACTGCCCCAGAAAGCCGGAGATCGCCAAGCCCGCCAGCAACCACCGGTCCTGCGCGCGGATCGCCACCCAGTCCGGTGCTGCCAGGACGCTGGCGCCGGCCGCAATGATCAACATCATCCAAAACACCATGCTCTCGCTGCTGTCGGTGCGGCTCAGCACACGGCCTGTGATGGCGGAGACGGCGTAACAGGCGGCCGCGCCCAGCACGGCCAGCCCACCCAAAGAGAAAAATTCGCTGCCGTCCGGGCGCAGCACCACCAGCACGCCGCCCAAGCCGACCGCCACCGCGCACCAGCGCGCCGCATCCACTTTTTCCTTGAGAACGAAGACCGACAAGGCGGTAATCAGGGTCGGCGCGATGAAAAAAATCGAATACGCTTCAGCCAGCGACAACAAATTGAGCGCATAGGCGAACAGCGTGAGCATCGCTATGCCCAGCAAACCGCGCAGGCATTGCAGCGGCCAGTGCACCTTCAGTACTTTGCCAAACCCGCCGCGCCAGCCCAGGTACAGGCACACCAGCGGCAAGGATGTCAGCGCGCGCAGCGCCGTCACCTGCATCGCCGGATAATTGGCCGCCAGCAGCTTCATCGCCGTGTCCATCAGCGAAAACATGGCGACGGCGCTCAGCATGGCGTAGACGCTGCGCAAATGGTGCGATTGAGGTATCAGAAAAGCTCCTGTTATTTTTTTGGCGCTCCCGGCGGCGCGCGGATCAGGCAGTCGCGGTGCAGGCGTCCGACAGCGGCTCTGTCGTCGTGCATCCGGCATCGGTAGATGGGCTCGCGACTCGGGGAAAGGTCATGCATGCCATCATACCTGAGGAAGAAAGTACGCTTACTTTTGGTGCAATTCTTATCAGAACCGGGAAACGGACAAACAGCGTATCGAGCTGTCCGATGTTCGATACGCTTTGCCTAGCAGGCAATCAGAAGGGCAGCACTGCCTTGACCTTGAATTCATTGCCTTGTGCACGATTGACCACTGAAAATTCTTTTTGCCACTTCGCAGTGATGAACCAGCCCTTGCCGTTGTCATACTTGATTGATGGCCCGAATGCAACAGCCCGGCCACGGTTGCCAATGTCGACGCCGTTGAGTTGATCGTCGCTTACCTGTTTGTAGACATACCCGCCCACACCCGCCACCCAGCCATTGCCGAAGCCCCAGCCGATCGCATAGTCGGCGTGGATCTCATGGCCGGATTTATAATTGGTGTCCTTGTTGCGTGCATTGACGTCAACCATCAGCTTCATATCCGCATTGATCCCGGACGGCTGTACATAAGTGATGGCGACCAGCGGTTCGACGGTCCAATAGTTGCGACCCAGGTTGACCAGATTATTCTTATCGTAGGAACCGGTTGGTGCAATGACGTCAAGCCCAAGTACGTAATGCAATTTGTCCGACACGTGGTAACCCAGCCCGGTGCCGAAGAACATGTCACCCAAACCAGTCTTATTCTGGCTGTGCCCGTTGACGGTCGCGTCGATGTTCAGGAGCGGGGCAATCGCATGGAACACCAGTTGTCCGCCCAGGATCTGCTGATTGGTGACCCACACTACGCGGGGTGCAAGCGCCGTCACTTGCAAGTTAAAGTCCACGGGCAGCCGGTTGCCATCTGCGCCGCGCAATTGATCTGCGTGATAAGTCGACCCGAAGCCAAGGAAATGCACACCCGGGGGCGGCAGAGCACCGAGCATATAATTTTCATTCCCGTTCGGATACGCCCCGCCGCCGCCTTCTGTGGCGAAGGCGAACTGCGTTACCGTTATCGCACCGACAACCAAAACCATCTGCCTGATCTGTACTCTCTTCTTCATCTTTCATCTCCTGTTTTTTATCATGTTGAAACACGTTGACAATCAATGTTCTTGCGCAGGCGCAGCCAAGCCTTCCTGACGATCGGCTTGATTCCATGCTGGTAGGGTTATTGCACGTATATCCAGGAGACGAGTTGCGCCTGAGTCGGGGCGTCCGGCTGCCAGGCTTTCAGGACGCGTGCGTGCGGTTAGGGCTCTTTGATGCGAAGTCGGCGTTGCACCGGGAAAAACCTGACATCGAACTTTCTTTGTATGAAGCCCCACAATCCTTCCTTGAACAGCAACGTAATAACGATCGCCAGCAGCCCAAGTCCGACCAGATACCAGGTGCCGTAGTCGGATAAGAATTTGTTGAGCGCCCAGAAAATCACAGCGCCGAGAATTGGTCCTTCGATCGTGCCCAGTCCACCGATCATTACTATAAAAATCGAGAATGCGGTCCAGTTCACGGAGAAAGCGGCATCCGGCGAAATCCGCAAATTGCCGAGGAAATACAAAGCACCAGCGAGACCCGCGCCGAACGCGGCGACGATGTATACCGCGAGCTTGGTCGACTTGACGTCAATGCCTTGCGATTCGGAAGCCGTTTCCGAATCGCGGATTGCCAGCAAGGCCAACCCTTGTTTGCTGCGCAAAAACCAATACGTCAGCCCTATCGTCGCCACCACGGCAGCCAGCGTCATCCAGAAGGTCACCGATTCACGCGTTGCTTTTTCAACGTCCTGCAATCCCGTCAGGCTCGTGCCGGAACCACCGCCAATGGCGGAAACATTTGCAAACGAGAGCCGGAATACTTCTGCAATCACCCAGGTACCGATCGCGAAATAGCCGCCCTGCAAACGAAACGCAAGCCTGGATACCGGGACCGCAATGAGCGCAGTCAGGGCGGCCGCAAGCGGCACCGCAACGAACGGATTGACGCCCGCCTTATTTCCCAGGATGACCAGCATATAGCCGCCAAATCCAAGAAATGCCTGTTGGCCAATCGAGACCATGCCACCGTAACCGGCGAGCAGGTTCCACATGCTCGCAAAAATGAAATAGCACGCAATCTGCGTGAATTCACGCATCCAGCTTGGGTCCGCCCACCACGGCATGGAGCATGCGACCCCAACCAGAAATACAGCAAAGCCTGCGCCAAGCTGACTGGCGCGCGTCTTTCGTTGAACCAAGAAATCGAATGTGTTCATAGCACTGCCTTGTCGTTATGTATTGTTACCGTGCTTGATTTCATCAGCGTGTCTTGGGAAATAGCCCTTGCGGTCGAAAAACCAGCATCAGCAAAAATACGATATGGCCGAACCAGATTCCCCATCCCGGATCGATGCGAAAGCCGATACCCTGCGTAGCGCCCAGGATAAGGCCTCCGGCAAAGGTTCCCCAGAACGAGCCCATGCCGCCGATAATCACGGACTCGAACGCGTACAGCAATAATGCCGGACCGTCTGTCGGTGAAAAGGTCGTCCGCATGCCTTGCAAAGTGCCCGCGATGGCAATCAACACAAAGGCGATAGCAGTAGCCAGCGCATACACATGCTTCGAATCCAGTCCCATCAGTTGCGCAATGTCCTTATCGTCCGAAGTAGCGCGAAACGCACGGCCGATGGCGGTCTTGTCAAACAGCCATTGCATGCCGAATGCAATAGCGATCGCCATCACAAAAATCACGAGCGGCAATACGCCAATTACCAAACCGCCGGCAAGCTGAATACTTTCGGTACTGAGCCCACCGGTCTGAATGGCGCGAGGATCGGAGGTGAACATCTCTGTGAGCACGTTTTGAATGACGATAGAAAGGCCGAACGTCACGACCAGCGAGGGCAACGGATCTTTTCCCAATGCTCCGTTCAAAACAAAGCGTTGCAATCCGTAACCAAATGCGAACGCACACGGCAATAGCAGCAACATGGCAAGCCAGGGTGTCGCAGAGCTGCCGACCCCAACAATCGACAGCAGCGCGAAAGCAGAAAATGCGCCCAAAATAAGGAAGTCGCCATGCGCCGTATTGGTGATGCGCATCACGCCGAACATCAGCGACTGGCCCATAGCGAACAATGCGTAGAGGCCGCCAAGCATGATGCCTTGCAAAAGAGTGTCTATCCAACTAATCATGTCGCATCCTTCTCGTGCTTAAATCCCGAAATACGCCTGTGACAGCTGATCGTGGGTGAGCCGATCCGAGTTACCGGTCAGCGCTATTTTCCCTTTTTGCATGCAGTACAAGCGGTTCGACACTTTCTTTGCCGTGCCGACATCCTGCTCCACCACAACGACGCTTAACCCACCGGCCGTAATCGAAGGCATCGCATCGTAGATTTCCTTGATCACGATTGGGGCCAATCCCAGCGAAATCTCGTCGCAGATGAGCAAGGTCGGATTGCTCATCAAGGCCCGGCCGATGGCAACCATTTGCTGCTGTCCGCCGGATAGCGCGGTGCCAGGGCTATTCCGACGCTCTTTCAGGATCGGGAACAGCTTGCACACCGCTTGCAGATTCCAGGGACCCGGCCGCCTGGCATAGCCGCCGATCAGCAAGTTTTCTTCCACCGATAAGCTGGGGAAAAGACGGCGTCCCTCCGGTACCATTGCAACGCCCTTTTTGAGAATTTTCCCCGGAGCCATTCCGCCGATCGATTCACCATTGAACTGCACAGCGTCTTTCGACGTCTTCAGCAAGCCGGTGAGCGTTTTCAAAAACGTCGATTTTCCCGCCCCGTTCGCACCGATGACGGCGATCGTTTCCCCGGCATGTATCTCGAAATCGACGCCGAAAAGCGCTTGAAAATCGCCATAGAATGCCGTCAGATCATGCGTTTCAAGAAGCGCACTCATACTTCCAGCCCCATATACACACGTTTGACGTCCGCATTGTTCATCACGGCAGCCGGCAGCCCTTGCGCCAGCGTCGCCCCAAAATTGATGACGAGCAGGCGATCGGCCACGGCCAGCAATGCATGCACTACATGCTCAATCCAGATCATGGTGATGCCTTGCGCCTTGATCGCCTTGATCTCGTCGACCAGCTGTTTCGCTTCATGCTCCGTCAAGCCTCCCGCAATCTCATCGAGCAGCAAGAGTTTCGGTTGGGTCGACAATGCGCGTGCAAGCTCCAGCCGTTTGCGGTCCAGCAAAGTCAGGCTGCCCGCCAATTGATTCGCTTTCTTCAATAGTCCGGTTTTTTCCAGGACTTCAACGCATACCGGATAAGCGTCTTTCTCAGCCAGTCCGCCCCCGAATGCCGCCGCCACCAAACAATTTTCAAAGACTGTCATGGCGCCGTAGGGTTGCGGAATCTGATACGACCGGCCGATCCCCAGGCAGCAGCGTTGATGCGCAGGCAGCACGGAAATATCCTGGCCGCCAAACGTCACGCGTCCGCTATCTGCACGTACGTCGCCGGAGATGAGATTGAATAAGGTCGTCTTGCCGGCACCATTCGGACCCAGGATGCCGAGCGTCTCGCCCTGCGCCACGGACAATGTAATGTTGTCGGTGACAGTCAGCGCGCCGTAGCGCTTGCTGACGCCATCGAGTGTAAGGAGTGTCTTCATGTTGTGAATATAGGACTTATGCAAACAGGAAAAATGCCGCAAATTCTGACGCCCTTGCAACAGCGCCGACTTCGATACGGTGCTGCGCATCTACAAGGGCGCAATAACATTGCGCCGAATGTGATCAACCGCCGCAGTCGGCGCAATACGCTGCGCTATTACGCCCGATTGCTGAGTAGCGCAGCGTATCGAAGGCGCACCTGCCTCGGCGCCGACTTCGTATACCTACGCAATCAGCTTCATTTTCCCGTTCGTTGGAATCGTCGATGCCGCTTCATTGTTGACAATATGCAATTCGTACTTATGCTTCGTTCCTTTGACCCATTGACCCAGCACCAACGGCGTCTTGGAAACATTCTTGAACGGACCCTGGCCGCCCCACTTAACCGGGCCGACGATGGTATTGATGCTGGTCGCGGCAATGGCGTCACGAATGGCCGGCTTGCCGGCGTCTTTCGAGCGCTTCAATGCATCGACCGCCACTTCGAACAGCGCGTGGGAAAAGCCGATCGGCTGCGTCCACTGCTTCTTGGTTTGTTCTTCATATGCGCCGCACAATTCCTTGGCGGACATGCCGGTGAATGTCGACTTGAACGGATGCCATGGCGACCACCATACTTCTGTCGTCAGGCCATCGCCCAAATCTCCCAGCGCTTCAATGGCGCCGGGAAATAGCAACGCCTTGCCGAGCGTGATGACCTTCGGCTTGAATCCTTGCTGCTTCGCCTGCGTCAGAAATGTCTTGGCATCCGGCGGAATCATGACGCCAGTGACAATCTCGACGCCCTCCTTTTTGAAGGCTGCAATCTGGGCGGAGAAATCCTGGTTCATATTCTGGTAGCGGCCGGTGTCGGTCAACGAAAACCCCATCCTGGCGAGCGGTTTGGGAAAGCCCAGCTCCTTGTCACCCCACGCATTGCCGTCACCGTCGTTCGGGAACAGACCGCCAACCTTCTTGTTGGTCTGAACCGATTTCCAGCCACTGGAGAAATTCGCGATCACATCTTCCAGACCCCAGAACAGATGATAGGTCCACTTGAATCCCGTTTGCGGCTTGCCTCCCCGGCCAAAAAACCAGGGTTGCCACGGCACGACGGTCGAGATGCAAGGCACTTCATTCAATTCGCAGGCATCCGATACCGGATTCACGGTTTCCGGTGTCGACGACACCAGCATCAAGTCGATTTTTTCCTTCAGGATCAAGTCATTGGCTACTTCACCCGCACGATTCGGCGAGGATTGACTATCTTTCAGGATTATTCTGACGGGTAATTTCTTGCCGGCGATCTCGATACCGCCTTTGAATTTTTCCTGCAAACTGGCGATCACCCATTTATCGGCTTCGCCGAATGCTGCCAACGGGCCGGTTTGCGGCGATACGAAGCCGATCCTGATTTCTTTTGATTGCGCGAAAGCCGGCATTGCGCCCAGCGCAGTCATTGCTGCGGCTGCACCTGCACTTTTCAGCACCGTGCGGCGATGTTGATTAAATTTATTTTTCACGTCTCGCTCCAATTGATTTTGGTTTTGGTGCTTTTTACACCTTTTTATTTGGTCAAATTGCTTGCTGCCTGTTCTATGCTGCCGGACGTCTCCCGTAATAGGCGTTCTCCAACAAAGCCCGAATTGCCGTCTTCTCAATCGGTCGGGGATTCCAGTACGCGTTCTGGGTGGCGATATCGGCGCAGCGATCCAGTTCTTCCGCCGCCATGCCGATGTCCTTCAGTGCCGTTGGCACTCCCAATAAGGTCGCCAGGTCATACATGCCCTGCGCCGCGTCGGATGTGCCGAGGGCCTTTGCAATACGCTGCATCGCAGCGGGTGCCGCTGATGTGTTATAAGCAAGCACATGCGGCAGCACGACGGTGTGGGTTTCCGCGTGCGGCAGGTTGTAGCTGCCGCCCAGCGTATGGCACAGCTTGTGATGCAATGCCATGCCGACGCTCCCCAGCACCGCACCGCACAGCCACGCCCCATACAGGCAATCGCCGCGCGCATCGATATCCGCAGGATTCGCGATGACCTTCGGCAATCCCTGCGCCAGCGCGCGAATACCCTCTTCGGCAAAGAGCGACATGATCGGATTGGCGTCCTGCGCGTAGAGTCCTTCTGCAGCGTGTGCCATTGCGTTGATGCCACTGGCGACCGACAAGCTCTTGGGAAGGCTGATGGTCAACTCTGGATCGTAAATCACCGTTTTGGGCAACACGCGGAAGTCGCGGCCTGTTTTTTTCAGGCCGGCTTCGGTAATGCCGTAAATCGGCGTCATTTCGCTGCCAGCATACGTCGTGGGAATCGCGAGAATCGGCAGGGAAGACTCCAATGCAATCGCCTTGCCCAAGCCGGTGGTCGAACCGCCGCCGATGGCAATCGCACAATCCGCATGCAATTGCTGCGCGACTTCCCGTGCTGCCCTGGCGGTTTCGATCGGCACATGCATCACTGCACCGTCGAAGATACCGGCACAACGCGCGCCGATGATGTTGGCCACGCGCTCCGCATCGGCACGCTGCCCCGGTGTGCAAAGTATCAGGGCACGCTGCGCCCCCAGCAGATCGATTTCGCGCACCAAGTGTTGCAGACTGCCGGCGCCAAACACGACGCGCGGGATGTGGCCGCTGAAAACAAATTCCCGTAGAAACGATGTCATACCTGCTCCTGGTTGCCCTTACCTATTTATCGTGGATAGTACGGCGCCAAGTTGGCGTCGACATTGACCCATACCGACTTCGCTTGCGTGTATTCGCGCATCACCTCGAAACCCATCTCGCGTCCGTAGCCGGACTGCCCTACCCCGCCGAAGGGAGAACCGGGATGCACCCGTTTGTAGCAGTTGACCCAGACCATGCCGGATTTCATGTCACGGGCGATCTTGTGCGCGCGCTGTAAATTGTTGGTCCATAAACCGCCACCGAGACCGTATTCGGTACCATTTGCGATCGCCAGCGCTTCCTCGTCGGTCTCGAACGTCGAGACGGTGACAAATGGGCCGAACACCTCTTCCTGACTGACACGGTCAGTTGGCTTTGCGCGCACAATGGTCGGTTCGATGTAGCAGCCGTTTGCGAGATCCTGATTGGTAGGCGCCTTACCCCCCAGCAGAATCTCGCCACCTTCCGAACGTGCAACATCGCAGTAAGACAGCACGCGATCGCGCTGCTGCAAAGAGGTCAGCGGCCCCATCTCGGTATTGATATCGAGCGGATTGCCAAGCTTGATGGATGCAGCCAGCTTGGCAAATTTCTCAATGAATTCATCCTCAATGGATTTGTGCAGAACCAGCCGCGAACCGGCAATGCACGCTTGCCCCTGGTTATGGAAAATCGCGAAGGCCGAACCATTGACAGCTGCGGTGAGGTTGGCATCGCCGAACACGATGTTCGCGCCCTTGCCGCCGAGCTCAAGTTGGACTTTTTTCAAGTTGCCAGCCGATGCCTGCACGATGCGACGACCGGTTGCGGTGGAGCCGGTGAAAGCAATTTTCGAAATATCCTCATGCTCGGCGATATATTGGCCTGCGATGTGGCCCAAGCCCGGCACGATATTCACCACGCCGTCAGGGAAGCCGACTTCGGCCATCAATTCCGCGATACGCAAGGTGGACAATGGCGTCAATTCCGCTGGCTTCATCACGATGCAGTTGCCGGCTGCCAGTGCCGGTGCCATTTTCCAGCTGGTAAACATCAGTGGAAAATTCCATGGCACCACCTGGCCGACAACACCGATCGGCTCGCGCAGCATATAGTTCAAGAAGCCTTCCTCGACCGGAATCACGCTGCCTTCGAGCTTGTCGGCCATGCCGCCGAAATAGCGGAAGGTGATCGCGGTGCGCGGCACATCCAATCCTCTGGTATCTCGCAATGGATGCCCGGTATCGAGCGACTCCAAGCTGGCGAACTCGTCCGCGTTCGCTTCAATTGCGTCTGCGAGCTTCAACAGGAGACGGCCGCGATCCATCGCCGCCATGCGCGACCATTTCGGAAAAGCGGCTTTGGCAGCGGCCACGGCCTTGTCGATGTCGGCCTTGCCTGCCATCGCGACCTGTGCGATGACCGAATTGTCATGCGGATTGAGAGTGGCGAGTGTCGCGCCGTCTTCGGCGGGAACGAACCTGCCATCGATGAAAAGTTGGGTCTGCATTTGTACTCCGTACACGTTCCCGCTTTGAATGCGGAAGTTACGGATGGGCAACCACCCATCCATTTGTCATATTTAAGAATCAGCTTGCGCCGGCTTTAGAATGACACCGGATAGACAGGCGACTTGCCTTCCAGAATGTCGTGGACCACCTGCGGCGATCCGTTTTCCCAAACCAGCAGCATGGAGCGTTTCGGCGAGAAGCCCTGGTGCCGGCAATCCGCCGGCATCGCCGCCATGTCGCCGGCCTTCATGACCACACGGGCGCGTGGTTCGGCGGTCATCTTGTCGCCGCAATCCCAAGTGATCTCATCGCACATCTGGAAGAACCATTCAACCCGGTCGTTGCCATGAATGATGGGCAAGATGTACTCCTCGGTGGTCGGGCACATGTAGCTATGCTTGACGACTGAAGTAAATGAGGGATTCCAGACCACGTCGGAACGCGAAAGATACGCAAACAGGTTGAACGCGTGCACTTCATTTTCGAAGCCGGGTTCCGGATGCAGCTCTGGCGCATCTTGCGGCACATCGGCAAAGGCACGATTGATTGGATAGCCCGTATTATCCGTGCGCATCCCGAGGTCGTCTTTTAAACCCACGCAACGTTGCGCCAATTGCCGCACACGTCGTACTGCGGCATTATTATTGCCATTCTTCCGACCATATGGCATGCCGGTTTCCTGGGGCGCGGCATACGGATCAAAACCGGCATTGGTCCAGTCTTCCAGCATGTCGACGAAAGTCACACGCACCTGTTCCGTTGGAAAGTTCTGGAGCAGATCCACGTTCGCTTTTTTGTAATTCGCATTGTAGGTTCCCGCGAATACATCGACCGTCTTGTAGTGATTCGTGGTGCCAAAGACGTTGTCGAAATTCACCCACCCATAAAAAAATCCCCAGCCCACATCGCGCATCAGCGCACGCAGAAAATTGCCGACATCCAGGGTATGGGAGGCAGGCTTACCGTCCAGGGTGATCCATTTTATGTGCGCAAAATATTCATCGCGTTCGAAGGTAAAGTCTCCCAATGTAAAGGCTTTATAGCCATATACCGGGTGCACGTCAGATGCCACTGTATTGAATTTAATCGGCGCATTCATTTCAGTTCCTCAAGGATTAGTCAACATCAGGCTGCCTGGCAGATATCGGCCCACTTCTCAACCGACAAATCGCCCTTGCAGGTTTGCAGGACAATCACAGCAGGCTCTGCAGCACGGAATTGGTACGCCACATTGGCTGGCAATAGCGCCTGATGGCCGCGTTTGATTTTCATCCATCCCATCGGCTGACCTGAAGGTGCGCCGGCAACCTGCACCGCCCCGTTTTTTTCCTTGTCCTGTACCTGCTGGACCGGATCGAGCTTGACCAGATAGATATCGACTTCCTTATCCATGCACAAAGCGAACTCGTCATGTGCGCAGGTATACCAAGGCGAAACTCCTTCGGCACGAAGCGTTTCAAGCACATAGATCTGGTTGATTCCGAAAACAATTTTTTCGTAGGGCTTGGATTTTCCCGCGATCTCGAAACAATTCGAAAATGCGTAATTCCTGGCGTTGTCATTGATGACTTGCACGCCACCCTTCTCATAGCTCTCCAGTGAGCCGAATTTAGTCGTGTACTGCGTCATGATGCCTCCATTATTTCTTCTAAGAGCCTTTAGGTATCCATACTGGATAACTTGCAGTCTAGGCAAATTGAGGTGGGTTGGGTAGCATGAGAAACGCAACCAGATTGTTTGCGATTTCAGAACAATCGTAAGGATGAGAGGCGCGTCACTCCACAAGAGAGCGCGGCATCAGACCTTGTTCTATCAATGCCGCATCCCATGGCTGTTCGCTGGAAAACTTAGCCAGCAGACTTTCAATGAACAACTTGAGTTTGGCCCCGCCGCGATGCGTGCGAGGATAGACGACCGAGAGCCAGAACGAAGATAGCTGCCAATCGGGGAGAATAAGTTTGAGACTGCCGCTCAGTATCGGCGCTGCGGCTACCAGCGTCGGTATGCAGACGATGCCGGCGTGCTCGCAGGCGTATTCTTCCAGCAAATGCACGCTGTTGCTTAACAACACGGGTTTTAGGTCGAGAACCACCTTCTCATTGGCGCCGTGAAACACCCATCGGTCGCGCGTTGGATAGCCGGAATATAACCCGAGGCGATGCTCATACAGGTCGCGCGGATGCTGCGGCGTGCCATGGTGTTTCAGGTAGCCGGGTGATGCACAAAATATGCGGCGCACCGGGAACAGCGGACGCCCGATCAGCTCCTCGGATGTGGGGTTAAAGATCTGCAGCGCACAATCCACTCCAGCCTTGATAGGGTCAACCACGGCGTCGTTCACAAACAGTTCAAGAACAATACCCGGATATTTTTCCTGAAACTCACGCAGATGTGAGGCCAGATGACCGAGAACAAAACCCGGCAGCGCATGTACCTTCAACCGGCCGACAAGAGACCCCTTCAGTTCGCGCATCTGATCGACCAGTTCGTCAGTCCTGTTCACCAGGTCGGCGCAATCGCGCAGGTAGGCCTGGCCGACTTCCGAGAGTTGCACACTACGGGTACTGCGGTGAAACAAGGGTGCACCGACATATTCTTCCAACTGCTGGATGCGCGTGGTAATCACAGACTTTGAGACCCGCATCTGGCGCGCCGCTTCCGCAAAGCTTTGCGTCTCTGCAACAGCGACAAAAGCCTCTATTGAAAGAAATCGGTCCATGGATTTACCATATCAGGCAGCGCTTTTTGCAGGATTCAGTACGAAATCAAAATCCAGTGTGAGGAACGGTACATCGAGGCGCGTGCCATCCGGGGAGGTACCAGCTTCGTGTCGTATCCAGTCGCCAATCAGAGAAGAGCGCACCCCAAAGACGGCGTCGGAATCGAGATATTTGTCACCGTTGCGGAATACATGGGTGATTAGTGTCTCATAGCCCTCCGCCTTGATCATGAAGTGCAAATGCGCCGGCCGCCACGGATGGCGTCCGAGCGCTGCAAGCATGCGTCCGACCGGGCCATCGTGTGGAATCGGATACGCTTCTGCACCGATGGTACGAAAATGAAATTCACCGTGGGGACCGCTGTGGAGGGTTCCCCTGCCGCGATGACTATCCAGATCCGCATATTGCACGTCGTACAAGCCGTCTGCATCCGCCTGCCAGACTTCCATCGAAGCGTTTTGCACGGGTTTTCCATCGATATCGCGCACGACGCCACGTACGAAACACGGCTCACCCTTGGCACCATTGGCGACATCGTCACCCAGCGCATATTGCGGCGAGCCTTCTACATGGAAAGGGCCGAAGACGGTAGATTCGGTGCAACCTTCCGGTTTCCGGTTGTTAAGGGCTGTCACCAGCATCGACAGCCCCAGCGTGTCGGACAGCAGGATGAATTCCTGGCGCTTGTCCGAACACATAAGTCCGGTATCGGTCAGGAACCGGATGCCGTCAAACCACTCCGCTTCGGTCAGTTTTACTTCGCGCGCAAAGGAATGCAGGTGCTGCACCAGGGAGGTCATGATTTCTCGTAGCCGCACATCCGGCATGGCGGCGTGGCGCGCCAGGACCGCTTCGGTGATGTTGTCTTCGTTTAAGTTGCGCATCGTCTCTTGCTCCTTTCTTGCTTTTTTAACTTGATGTCATCCGGGCTGCCAAATCTGCCAAATGACAGGAAAGAAGATCGTCACAAAGTATGCGTCATCCAAAATAAAAGGGATAACGGAAAATTTACCATTCTGTGATCGATTTTTTCGAATGTTGAGATTCGGCTCGGAAGCCCTGCCGATCGTTGATGCCATCGACCTTCGCGGCGCGCTTCTCCCCAGCCGGCAAAGACTTGCACCGGACGCAGGTGGACGGGCGTTAGACGCCTCGCATCGGTTACTGTGAGGGAACCGTCGATTTCGCTGCGTGGATGCGGGCCAATTGTTCGAATTCCCGGGACGGGATCGGCCTGCTGAAGTGGAAGCCCTGCATTTCATCGCATTCGTTGTCGCGCAGAAATGCAAGCTGCTGTTCGGTTTCCACCCCTTCGGCGATGACTTTGAGATTCAGTTTGTGCCCCAATGAAATGACGGCCATGGCGATGGCCTTGTCATCTTGATCTTGCGGGATGTCGCGTATGAAGGACTGGTCAATCTTCAGTCGCCCCACCGGAAAGTGCTTCAGCGCGCTCAGGCTGGAGTAACCGGTGCCGAAATCGTCAATCGAGATCTGGACCCCCATCGCCTTCAATTGCTGCATTGTCAGAATAGCTTGCCCGACATCCTGCATGATCACGCTTTCGGTCAGTTCCAGTTCAAGATAGCGGGCTTCCAACCCGCTGTTCTGCAACGCCTTCGCCACACGGTTGATCAAGTCCTTTTCCTTGAATTGGCGCGCGGACACGTTGACCGATATGCGGATGAACGGCATGCCCGCATCCTGCCATGCCTTATTTTGCTTGCAGGCGGTGCACAACACCCAATCGCCGATTGGCACAATCAAGCCGGTTTCCTCCGCCTGCGGAATGAACCTGGCAGGCGAAATCATTCCCAGTTCCGGATGCTGCCAGCGGATCAGTGCCTCTGCTCCGATGATGCGGCCCGACCGCAGATCGACTTGCGGCTGGTACAGCAACAGGAATTCGTTGCGGGCGATGGCACGCAGCAAACCTTCCTGCATCCAGTTTCTTTCCTGAATCTTGGTATTCATTTCGCTCGCATAGAACTGGCAACTATTGCGCCCCAGTTCCTTGGCGCGGTACATGGCCATGTCGGCATGCGTCAGCAGGGTTTCGGCATCCTGTCCATCGTGCGGGAAAATACTGACGCCAATACTGCACGTCACGCTGTGCTCTTTGCCCAACAGGGTCACGGGCTGTGCGATGCGCTCGACGATGCGTTGCATGACCGACTGTGGATCGCAGTCCTCCGAATCAGGGTACAGGAGGATCACGAATTCATCGCCGCCAAGGCGTGCCACGGTATCAGACGTCCGCATGCACGCGCGCAGGCGCTCGGCAATTTCCTGCAACAACGTGTCGCCCGCATCGTGCCCCAGGCTGTCATTGATGAACTTGAAGCGATCGAGATCGACGAAGGCCACAACCATCTGTCGCTGCTGGCGCTCGGCAACGGCGATGGCCTGCACGATACGGTCCATAAACAGCACGCGCGTCGGCAGTTTTGTCAGGACGTCGTAGTTCGCGCGATGATGCAACTGCTCTTCCAGTTGCTTGGTCTCGGTAATGTCGTTCAGGACCACGACGAAGTGGGTGGTGGTCGCCGCATTATCGCGGACACCGGCGACATAGCACTCGGTCCAGAACAACGTCCCGTCTTTGCGGTAATTGCGCAGTACGGCATGTCCTTCGCCATCGTGCTGCATGACGTCCAGAATGACCTGGATGCCTGGCTGATCCTGATCTTCACCTAGCAGGAATCGAATATTTCTACCCGCTACTTCGGCCGCCGTATAGCCGGTCATGCGTTGAAAGGCAGGATTGACATACTCGATCGGGTTGTCGGGCAGGCTGTTGTCAGTGAGGAATATGGCGTTGATTGAAGCTTCGATTGCCTGGTGTTTGAGGCGCAGCGCCTGCTCGACCAATTTGCGCTCGATGATGTGTTCCAGCAAGGCTTCATTGGCCGTTTTGAGTTCCAGCGTGCGCGCGCGCACCTCATCCTCCAGCCGGTCCATTTGCGACTCGGCCTGCTGCGTCATTTCCCACTTCATCGTCAGCGTATTGGCCAGCTGAAAAACCTCGACATTATCGAATGGCTTCTTGAGGATCAGCAGCCGGTCGCACACCTCAAGTTGCGCCAATATCTCCTCCCAGGAGTAATCGGAATAGGCCGTGCAGATCACAATCTGCAGCCGGGGGTCTGCCTGCCACAGACGTTTGACGGTCTCGACGCCATCCCATCCGGGCGGCATGCGCATGTCGACAAACGCCATGGCGTAGGGCAGACCGGTTTGCAGCGACGCGCTCACCTTCGCCACTCCCTCCTGCCCTTGATAGGCCGAATCCAGTTCGAAATTGGCGGCGGAGGCCGGTGCAGCCGTACCGAAAAGGGCCGCCTCGACGTCATTCAGTTCGGAGCCGGAAGTCGTACCGGCCAGGATCTTGCGGAAATCCTGATGGATGGTGAGCAGATCGTCTATCAGCAAGATGCGTCGGTTCTGCGGCCGGGTCATTGGAGTTCCTCTTCTTTTATTTTGATCGGGAGTTCGAGCATGAAGGTCGCGCCTTTGCCGGATCCCTCGCTATGCACCGTCAAGCTGCCGCCCATCTCACGGGCCGCCAGCACGCAGCTGTGCAGGCCGAAACCGTGGCCATCTTTGCGCGTCGTGAATCCATGCGCAAAGATACGTGTCAGGTTTTCGGATGGAATACCCTCGCCGTTGTCCGCGATCTGAATCTGTATCGCTTTTCCTTGCGCCGTGTGCAGGCGCAATGTGATCTGGCGTTGCCGGTCAGACACGTCATTCATCGCATGCTTGGCGTTACTGATGAGGTTGATCAGTATCTGCAGCACCCGATGCTTGTCCAGCAGCAGCAGAGGCACGTCGGCAAACTCCTTCACCACCGTCACCTGATGACGCGCGAGTGAAGCGGCGCTAATGCGCACAGCATCCTCAACCAGATCGCCTATCCGAAACTGCTCGAAGACGCAGGATCCTCCCGCATATGATTGCTGGGTGGCAACGATGTCCTTGATGTGGTCAACGCTCTTGGTAAGATGCGCAAGCTCTTCGATGATGCTCTGTTGCTCTGCGGCCACTACCTTTGCCAGCTTGTTCAGGTAGTCCGGCAGCATCCTTCCTTTCTGGTCTGTGGTGAAAAAATCGCCCAGGTCCTCGGCGTGTTCGTTCATCAACTGGGCCACCTTGCCCAGCCCCAGCGCTTTGGAGGCATGCACCTGGCTGCTGACCAGTCCGGCCGACACGTTCACGCTGTTGAGCACATTGCCGACGTTATGCAGCACGTTGGTGGCGATTTCGGCCATACCGGCCTGACGGGCCGTTGTGACCAGTTCGGCCTGCACCTCTTTCAGTTCGTGCGTGCGCTGTTTCACCCTTTGCTCCAGATGATCGTTGGCATGCTGAAGTTCCGCGTTGACCCGGTTGATCACAGCGTGACTGCGGATCAGGCGGGCAGCCGCATACAAGAGCAGGCCGATCAGTGCCGCCGCAAAAATCAACAGGTACTGGCGATATTTCTGCGCCTGCTCGGCGGTCCGTCGCTGTTCGCTGTTGAGGATATTGTTGATAGCGTCGATGCGCGCTGCCGTCGGCGCGACCGAGATACTGCTCAGGAGGCCGTTAACCACGTTGTGCTCGCGCAAGACGGTACGGACATGCGCGACGAAAATGCCCACCGTGTCGCCAATGCCGGTCGGCAGATTCCTCGTCTGGGCGACAAGACGGCCCAGTTCCAGCGCGATGTCGACGGCCTTGTCGTCCGACGCTGCCTGGTCGTACTCCAGACTTGCCAGTAGCACCTTGTTCACGCCCGCCGCCACGCTTTTCAGCGCGCTCTGATCTTGTCGCTTGCCTTGGTTCGCCAGATTCTGGACGTCTTCGGCAGCGGTAGGAAGAAACGCCAGGGAATTGCGCAGCACCGCATTGTGGGACTTGAAATGTTCGATCAGGCCGGCCTTTTTCCGGAGCGCGCTCTCGAACGCCTTGATGCCGTTTGCCAGGGCACGGGCGTTGCCGCCTTTCTGGCTGGACCCGACCGCATCCAGTTGCTGCTGCAACTTGTTCAGGTCGAGCAAGGGGTCGACCAAAGGGTCGTAAGTCTTGTTGATGCCGATTTTGGACTTCATCGCATCCAATTCCCAGCGCGCATCCAGTTGCTTGATCTGACGCAACAACGCGACGTTCTCGAAGTAATTGGAAGGATCGTAGTCCCGCGTCTTGTCGTACAGAAACACCAGGGCAGAGACGAGCAGCACGCCCAGCGCGGTCATGGGGAGCCAGGCCAGTCGCTTCGGCAGGATGAACGCTGCTTTCCTCACGGCGCGCCAGTCAGCGTGTTGAGGAATTTGACGATGGACACCTTGTCCTCCCTGGATCCGACACGACCGAGTTGATACCTGAACATGATGTCAACGGCATTTTCGAGCGTCTTGGCCGAACCATCGTGGAAGTAGGGGGCGGTAAGTGCGACGTTGCGCAGACTTGGCACCTTGAAGACGTGCTTGTCGTTTTCATCCCCGGTGACGAGGTAGCGTCCCAGATCGGCGTTCGTCGGGTTGCCGCGTTTCGCGAAATAGTCGTCCATGACGCCAAACTTCTGGAACATGTTGCCACCGACGTTCACGCCTTGGTGACAGGCGACGCAGCCATACTGCTTGAACTTCGCATAGCCCGCTTTTTCTGCGTCGGAGATCGCATTCGGATCGCCGCGCAGATACCTGTCGAAGCGTGAATTGGGCGTGATCAGCGTACGCTCGAAGGTCGCGATCGCGTTCTGGATGTTCGGTTTCGTGACCCCATCCCGATAGGCGGCAGCAAAGGCACGCTTGTACCTGACGTCCTGAGCGACTTTGGCGACGACGTCGGCCCACTTCGATCCCATCTCGACGGGACTCTGGATCACGAAGTCGATTTGCGCTTCCAGTGAATCGGCGCGACCGTTCCAGAATTGCTTGAAATTCAGCGCGGCATTAAATACGGTCGGTGCGTTGACATCGGTCAGTTGGCCGTTGAAGCCGACCGCATGGGCCCGGCCATCGACTCCGCCTTTCCCAAGGTCATGACAGCTTGCGCAGGACATACGATTATTGGCGGAGAGACGACCATCGCTAAACAGCTGACGGCCGATGTCGGCCCGGGCCGGATCTTGATTCAGCGAGGTGGGGATAGGTTTGATCGGCTCATCGAGAGGGACTGCAAACGCCGGGGATGAGCCTCCCAGCATAAATACCAGAGCAACTTTCAGTTGAGCGGACGGCATCCACCCTCCTTTACCTTTATTGCCAGCCTCATGAGAGTTGCACCTTTGCTGCGTCGCGACACGGTCAATGCCCTGTTGTCCTAACAGGATGTTAGCAAAACAAGTATTGCATTGGGGAAATATACTACATGAGAATGGGCAGTAAATGCACATTGTGTTGAGGATTTGTTGGCGCTGACGCAACTCTGACCCAGAGCATCGTGAACAGGTCACCGTTTTCCTCTGCACCCAGGCGGAAGGTTGGTTGCGCGTATACCTGCTTGCATTTACCGGTAATTTGGGCATGAGCACCTCCCCCTGAACAAGTAAAAAAGTATCGGTTATCGTGCAGTTTCGCAGTTGTGCGGTATGGGACGAGCATCTAGACTGAGTCGCGCTAACAATGTCAATGCGATTGCCGAATGAGACTGCGCATCCGCGCGCAAAACCTGATGCGCCGAGTAGCCGGCATTGCAATGACTCTTTCGTGATCTGCAGGAGTTGAACCTAATGACGTATTTGGGAATTGATCTGGGCACATCCGAGGTGAAGGTCACGCTGGCCGACCAGAACCAGCGCATTCTGGCGACGGGGAGCGTCAAGCTAAGCCTGTCGAATCCGCAGCAGCATTGGTTTGAGCAAAACCCGGAAGATTGGTGGCAGGCGACGCTGCAGGCCATCGAACAGGTGCGCGCGTCCGCAGGCAGTGCATTTTCCGCTTTGCGGGGTATCGGCTTGTCGGGCCAGATGCATGGCGCAACGCTGCTGGATGCCCGGCACCGTGTGCTGCGCCCGGCGATTTTATGGAACGACACCCGCGCCCATGCCGAGTGTGCCGAACTGGAAGCGCTGGTGCCGGACAGCCGTGCCATTACCGGCAACCTGGCGATGCCGGGCTTTACCGCGCCGAAGCTGCTATGGCTGCAGAAGCATGAAGCGGCTCTCTGCGAACGGCTGGACAAGGTGCTGCTGCCGAAGGATTACCTCGCGTTCCGTTTGACCGGCGAGTTCGTCTCCGACATGTCGGATGCCGCTGGCACGTTATGGCTGGATGTGGCAAAGCGCGACTGGTCCGATCGCATGCTGGCCGCCACCGGCCTCAATCGCGGCCATATGCCGCGGCTGATAGAGGGCAATCAGGCTGGCGGACAGTTGCGCAGCAGTTTGTGCCGCGAGTGGGGCCTGCAGCAGCCGGTGATGGTCGCCGGCGGCGCCGGCGACAATGCCGCCACCGCAATCGGGATCGGGGCAATTGCCGCCGGCAATGCGTTCCTGTCGCTGGGGACCTCTGGCGTATTGTTTGTCTGCAACGACCGCTTTATGCCGAACCCGGAACAGGCGGTGCATGCGTTTTGCCATTGCCTGCCGCAGCGCTGGCACCAGATGAGCGTGATTTTGTCGGCAGCGTCGAGCCTTGCATGGGCCGCGCGCGTGACCCAGACGCAGGAAGCCGGTGAGCTGGCGCAACTCGCCGAGACTGTCGACCCGGACCAGGCCCCCATCTTCCTGCCCTACCTGAGCGGCGAGCGCACCCCGCACAATAATGCGCAGGCGGCAGGCGTTTTCTTCGGCTTGCGCGGCAGCACCGATCGCGCCGCCCTGGCGTATAGCGTCATGGAAGCGGTCGCTTTCGCAATGGCGGATGGCTATGAAGCATTGCGTTCGACCGGCAGCGTCATTGCACAGGCCTCCTTCGTCGGCGGCGGTTCGCGCAGCCGCTATTGGGCTGAATTGATTGCGTCGGCCACCGGCATCACCTTGCTGCGCCACAAGGATGGCGATTTCGGCGCTGCTTACGGTGCGGCACGGCTGGCCAGGCTTGCCGTCACGGGGGAATCTGTTGAAAGCGTTTGCAGCATGCCGCCGGTCGCCGAAGAAATCCCGCCGACGCCCGCATTGTGCGCAATCTTGCCGGAGCGGCTTGCGCGTTACCGGCGTTTGTACACGACGCTCAAGTCCGAATTTGCGATGCAGTAGTTGTGTTCTGCGGCATTCTGAACAAATTAACCACGGATTCCTGCGACGCGCCTAGAATGGTAAAAAGCAAACCCATCACAGGAGATGCCATGCGACCATTCTTCCGCCCCGCCCTGCTGCTGGCTTTGCTTGCCTCCTTCGCGACTAGCCAGTCGGCCTGCGCCGACATCACCCTCGGGGCCTCGATACAGGAAACCGGCCCGTCGGCCAACACCGGCCGCTATTACGGCGATGCTTATCAATTCGCAGTGGACAAGATCAATGCCGCAGGCGGCGTCAGCGTCGGCGGCAAGAAGGAAAAACTGGTACTCAAGCTCTACGACAACCAGTCGGACATCAACTTGTCGGTACGCCAGTATGTGCAATTGCTGAGCCAGGATAAGGTCAACTTCCTGCTCGGTCCGTTTGACAGCAGCTTTGTGCTGGCGGATTCGGCGATTGCCGAGAAGTATCAGGTGCCTATGGTCCAGGGCGGCGGCGCGTCCAACCAGATTTTCAGCCGCGGCTTCAAGTATGTGTTCGGCACTTTGCCTGCGGCCAGCGACTATTTCGGCAGCACCCTGCAATTCATGGCGCAGCTCAAGCCGCAACCCACGAAAGTGGCGTTGCTGTACGCCGATGATGCCTTCGATACCTCGGTGGCGCAAGGCACCATGCCGAAGATCAAGGCTGCCGCGCTGGAGCTGGTGATGAATCAGAAATACGCCAGCAACAGCGCAGATTTCGGCTCTGTCATCGCCGAGCTCAAGTCGAGCGGCGTGCAAGCGGTGCTGGTGGCCGGGCATGAAACCGAAATCCTGAATTTCATTCGCCAGGCCAAGAGCCTGAACTTCGATGCGCTGATGTATTCCTTCACCGTCGGCGTACCCAGCGCCGACTTCCGCCACGCGCTCGACAAGGACGCCAACTACGCCTTCGGCATGACGCCCTGGCTGCCTTCGCCCGCGTTGAAGGACCGGTGGTTCGGCGATGCCGCCGAGTTTGCCCGGGCCTACAAGGCCAAATTCGGTTATGACCCGGACTATCACGTCGCCAGCGCCGCAGCCGACGTCGAGACCTATGTACATGCGATCGAGGCCGCGAATTCGCTGAATCCGCAACAGGTACGCGACGCGCTCGGCAAGACCGGTTTCGACAGCCTGTATGGCCCGATCCGTTTCGCCGCCAGCGGTCAGATCAGCCTGCCGCAAACCGTGATTCAGATACAGGATGGGAACGTTGTGGCAGTGTTCAGCGACAAGCGGCTGGCCGCATCTAAATACCCAATGCCGGGTTGGGAAAAGCGTTAAACCGGAGAGTTGGTGACTGCCATAAAGTAAGATCATTAACAGGTTCTTACCACCACGGATCGAACCCAAGACACGCCAGCCGCCCATGCAACTTCTCCTCCAGGTCCTGCTCAACGGCTTACTGCACGGCGGACTGTACGCGCTGATGGCGCTCGGCCTGGCGCTGGTGTGGGGCGTCCTGAATATCGTCAACCTGGCGCACGGCGCGTTCATCATGTTAGGCGGCTATGCCTGCTGGACGCTGTTCAACTATCTGCACCTTGATCCGTTTCTCGCCCTGGTTCCCGCTGCCGGGTTACTGTTCGTGCTGGGTTACGGCGTGCAGCGCCTGATCCTTAACGCCGTCGTGCGCGGACCGATGTTCAACACGCTGTTGCTTACTTTCGGGCTGGAGGTGATCTTCACTTACCTGGTGCAGCTGGTGTTCAGCGCCGATTTCCGTACCATCAATCCGTCGTATTCGGGCGCGAGCATCAGCCGTTTCGGCCTGACCTTGCCGCTGGTGAATCTGGCGGTGTTCTCTCTGGCGCTGGTCCTGACCGTAGGCATGTGGCTGTTTCTGTTGCACAGCCGGATGGGGCGCTCGATTCGCGCGACGGCACAGAACCTGACCGCCGCACGGCTGTACGGCGTGGAACCGCGCCACCTGTACGCGATGACCTTCGGCCTGGGCACGGCGCTGGCCGGGGTCGCGGGCGGACTGTACGGCCAGGTGTCCCAACTCAATCCGTATATCGGCGCAACGCTGACCGCAAAATGCTTCGCGATTTCCATCATCGGCGGGCTGGACTCGCCGCTGGGAGTCATTCTCGGCGGCTTGATTCTGGGCATGGTGGAGGCATTGACGGCGCTGTATATCGGCCCGACCTTTGTGGACGCGGTGAGCTTCGGCATTCTGGTGCTGGTACTGATTGTGCGGCCCACCGGCTTGCTCGGGCGCACGACATGAAGCGCGCGCTGCTATGCGGCATGTTGGCGACTGCAGGCGCGGGCCTGGCGGCGCTGCCCTGGTGGGGCTCGGACGTGCTGATGCAATTCGGCATCAACGCCCTGCTGCTTGCGGCGCTGGCGCAGAGCTGGAACATCATCGGCGGCTACACCGGCTACGCCTCGTTCGGCAACTCGGTATTCTTCGGTCTGGGCGCCTACGGCGTGGCCGTGGCAATGGTCCAGTTTCACTGGCCGTTCGCAGCCGGCATGCTGCTGGGTGGCGGGCTGGCGGTGCTATTTGCGCTGCTGCTGGGGGTGCCGGTGTTGCGGCTCAAGGGACATTACTTCGCCATCGCCACGCTCGGTATTTCGCAGGTGATGGGCGCGCTGGTGGCCAATCTGCCGCTGGCCGGCAGCAACATCGGATTGGTGTTTCCTCTGATTAACAACAACCTGCTGTTCTATGAACTGTCGTTCGGGCTGGTGCTAGCCGTCACTCTGGTGGTCTGGTGGATTGCCCATAGCCGCTTTGGCTACGGACTGATCGCGATCCGCGAAAATGAGGAGGGCGCCGCGGCTATGGGGGTAGACACCACACGCTACAAGGTCACGGCGTATGCGCTGTCGGCGCTGTTCGCGGCGCTGGCGGGCGGCATCCACGCGTACTGGATCACGTTCCTCGACCCCAGCGGTGCGTTCGACCTGACCCTGAACGTGAAAATGATCATCATGGCCGTGTTTGGCGGGCCGGGGACGGTACTCGGACCGGTGGTCGGTGCGTTGCTGCTGTCGGCCATCTCCGAAGTGCTGTCGGCGCAGGTCACCAGCGCTGCGGCGCTGTTCTTCGGCGTGGTCATCGTGGCGGCGGTGATGTTCATGCCGCGCGGTCTGGCTGACGTTCTGCGCCAGTGGCCGCAACGCGGCTGGCGCCATTTTAGCGAAAACATGCGCAGGAACCGGCTGTGAACAGCAACGCCTCCCCCACCCTTCACGCCGCTGCCGGCGCATCGTCTGCCGCCCCGATTTTGCAGGTGCAGGCGCTGACCAAGCGCTTTGCCGGACTGCTGGCGGTCAACGCCGTCAGCTTCACCCTGCGGCACGGCGAAATCCTCGGACTGATCGGTCCCAACGGTGCGGGTAAGACCACCTTGGTCAGCCTGATCGCCGGCGCGCTGGAGCCGAGCGGCGGCGACATATTCCTGGACGGTTTGTCAGTGCTGCGCACCCCGGCGTTTCGGCGTGCGCAAAGCGGCATTGCCCGTACCTTTCAGGTCATGCGGCCATTTCCGGGTCTGACGGTGTTGGAGAATGTGGCGCTGGGCGCGCTATTCGGCAGCGGCCGCCAGCGCCAGTTGCCGCTGGCGCGCAAGCAGGCATTCGACTGCCTGGAGCGGGTCGGCCTGGCGCACCGGGCCACGGCGCTGGCGGATAGCCTGAGCAGCGCGGACCGGAAGCGGCTGGAACTGGCAAAAGCACTGGCAATGCAGCCACGGCTATTGCTGCTGGACGAGGTCATGGCCGGGTTGAATCTGGTAGAAGTCGAGGAAGTGATCGGCGTGATCCGGCAATTGCGCGCCGACGGCATCAGCATTCTGGTGATTGAGCATGTAATCAAGGCCATTCAACAACTGTCGGACCGACTGATAGTGCTGCATCAGGGCGAAATAATCGCCGACGGCCTCCCCGGCCAGGTGCTCGCCAGCCCGGCGGTGATCGAGGCGTATCTCGGAAAGCGCAGAACGTGAATGAGATCCTGCTAGATGTCTCGGAACTGGTCGCCGGCTATGGCGAGGCGCCGGTGCTGCACGCGGTGTCGCTGCAGGTCCGCACGGCCGAAATCGTGGCGCTGGTGGGCAGTAACGGCGCCGGCAAAACGACCCTGCTACGCACCCTGTCGGGCCTGATCGCAGCCAGTTCCGGGCAGGTCAGCTTCGCCGGCGCGGACATTACCCGGGGCCGTGCCGACGCGATCTTTCGGCGCGGCCTGGTACAACTGCCCGAGGGCCGCCAACTGTTCGACCGCATGACGGTAGAAGACAATCTGCTGATGGGGGCGCAGCAGCGTTCCGACCGCTCTGCCGTGCGGGCCGATCTGGAACGCATGTATACCCTGCTGCCCCGCATGGCCGAGCGGCGCCGCCAGATCGCCGGCAGCATGTCCGGCGGCGAGCAGCAGATATGCGCAATGGCGCGCGCGCTGATGGCGGCCCCGAAGTTGCTGATGGTGGACGAGATGAGCCTGGGCCTGGCGCCGGTGGTGGTACAACAGCTGATGGACACCCTGCTGCAGATACGCGCCATGGGCGTCACCGTGCTACTGGTCGAGCAGGATATCCATCTGGCGCTGGAACATGCCGACCGCGGCTATGTGATGGAAACCGGGCACATCGTCTTGAGCGGCCCGGCCCGGGACTTGCTGGACAATCAGGATGTGCAAAAGGCATATCTGGGCGTGTGACCTATTCCACCGCGCATCCCCGAACACTGTCACCACCGGGTTATAAAGAGAGCACAATATCCCTATTCGGCGACTGAGTCGGGTGCGACTAACAGGAAATGGCAGGAGGCGCGCATGTACCAGAAAATTTTGGTTGCCTATAACGGCACTCCGGAGAGTCGTTCCGCCTTGCACGAATGCATTCACCTCGATCCGCCTTCCTCGACAGAGATTCATCTGCTGGCTGTGATTCAGCTTTCCCCATACGGAATGGCGGGAGGCTATGCGCCGGAAGTTGAGTGCAGCGCCAAGACACAAAGCATGGAACAGGAACTGGCGGCGGGCCAGGCGCTGATGGCCGCTGCCGGGCTGAAGGTGACGACCCATCTTAAAATCGGTGAACCGGTCGATGTCATCGGTGCGCTGGCAGACCGGCTAGGGATCGAGCTCGTCATCGTCGGACACTCTCGCCACAAGACATTCGCAGCGCGCTGGTGGCGGGGATCCATGGATGCGATGCTGATCGAGAGGGTCAAGTGCAGCATCCTGGTGGCCGTCCATACTTGACCTGCGGGAACATGGATTTCACGCCAATCGCGGCGCATGCATCGGCCTTTCCTGCTTTGGCAAAATGCCGCCAGTGTGGCGTCTCAGCTAAAACATGAGGCCGTCAGGATAACTTCATCCACGCCCATTTCCAGTTGTTTCATGGCAGCCGCTCTGATCACCGGCTTGTTTTCAAGAAATGCGCCGACCAACTCGTCACGCGTGAGTTTGTATGCCACATTTTTGGTCAAGTGTCGCAGCGCTTCCGCTAGCACCGTGCAGGTCACCGTGGCGCCGTCAAAAGGGAGATCGAACGTAATTTTGGTATTCAATTCGTTGACTTGCATATGGCCTCTGCATCTTGAGGAGTTCTTACTATGCCATAGGAATTCCGATTTGCTGCTTGAGTCCAACGCTCGTGTACGTTAGCTGAACTTTAATAGCTTGTCGTCTATGTCGGCCCGGGCGTTATCGAGAGCCGCGTGGTTAGCCGTACCGTGCGTCGGGAGTCCCTCGGCAATATTCGCCCTGGTCCAGGGAATCTTGGTTTCGCCATCTTTGCTGACGGAATATTCTGCCGCCCAGACATCGCCGATCGGCACGGCACGGGAATGAATTTCATAACCTTCATAGATAGTGGTCACGACGGCGCTCATGTTGATCTCCTCCAGAAAAATTCTTGGTCCGTCCTGTGCATGGCAGCTTCGGGCGCGTTTCAATAACATTTTCTACACACTTGCAGAATACGCTGAAATACGCTCAATTTAAATGGGAAAGCGCGTTACTTTTTTCATACGCCGCCTGGGGCCTGATTGGGATCTTCCTGTAGCTTGACTAGGGGCAATTTCTCGCATTGCACACATTGCTCCCGGCCTGCGTCGGCTGCCGGTTGACCTGAGCGGCGTTGTTATTGTTGCCGCTGAATTTGTTGTTTGCATACACGGAATGGCCGTAGGCTTCGAGACCAAAGAGCCGATTGTCGCGGATCACGTTCCCGCGCAGCTTGATGTCGAGACCAAAAACGCCGGCGCCGCCGTTGGATTGCGCGACGCTGTTGCTGATCGACCCACCGAACAAAGCGGCAGCCCCGGTTCCATTGCCGACCAGCTTCACCTTGTCAATCCGAACCGAATTCGTCTCCAGATAGATTCCCAGATTGCCCATGCCGCGGATATTCCCATTTCTGACCACGATATTCTTCCGCAGCACCGCATGCACCCCATTGCCCGGCCCGGTCGGGGCGCAGGCCACTGGGCGCGCCGAGCAATGTGTCGGCCCCTGGATCGAAAAGCCGTTGAGATCTATGCTGACGTTATCGGCGTTGATCTCGATCGCAGTCGTGTTGGCGTCGGGCACATTCAGATTCCCGGTCAAGCGGTAACTGCCGGGTTGGCTGATCGTCACCAGAAATCCGGTCGATGCGTCGGCGCTACGATTGGGATCGATAGGAATCACAGCGGTCACCGACGCGGCCATGGCCGGTGCCGGCAAGCCGGTACTCAGGGCAATCATCGCAAGCTGCCTGAAGATTTGATGACGCATGATGCCTCCGTTGTTGCAAGTGGCGTTGCGGATATGCTGATGGCGGGCATGAATATTCTCGCACAGATCAAGGAGACCCGATGGCGTCACCCTGCAACTTTCCACAAGACAACTACCGGCTGCGGACATGCCGAAAACATGTGCAATCCGTAGCGCCAAACCTGGGTTAAACTACCGCGCAAAACGACCAACTAATCATTAATGGAAATGTATGAAAGCGATCTGCCGGATTAAAACAATCCTGAGCGTAATCCTGCGCTGTGCAACGGGCCTGGTTTTTGTGAGCGGCGCCCTGGCGCAACAGGTCAATACGCCCGCCAATGAAGAATTTCCAGATCGCCTGACAGGTGATTTAGGCGCCGCTGTGTATGTGACGCCCAGCGTGATTCGTGGCAAGAATAGTTCAACTCTCCCCTTGCCCTATGCCTATATCGACTACGGCAGGTTTTTTTCGCGTATCGATACGCTGGGCATAAAGACATTCAAGATGGGGTACGGTTATTTCGAATTGGCTGGCAGAGTCAATGTTGATGGCTTCACCACCTCGAACGCGACGCTGCGCGGCCTGAACGATAGAAAGAACTCGATCCCTTTGGGCGTCGGAACTTTTCAGGAAACACCGATCGGCGCTTTTGCGGTCAACGCTTTTTACGACGTCAATAAATCCCGCGGCACATTGCTGGAAGCGATCTACGTGGGAGAAATAAAAGCCGGTTCCGTTAACATCTATCCTCAAGCCGGCGCCGAGTACCGCAGTGCGAATTATGTCAACTATTACTACGGCATCACACCCACGGAATCTGCCGCCAGCGGCATCTACAAGGCCTACCAGGGCCGCGCCACGACCAATCCGCTGGTCGCCCTGCAAATCGAAATCCCCTTGAGCGAATCATGGGCGCTGAATTTGTACGGACGCTATAAGTGGCTTGGAGATGGCATTAAAAACAGTCCTATTGTTGATAGAAAGGCGGCGGCAAATTACTTTGTTGCGCTTGCCTATCGCTTTAAGTAGGCTGTTAAACCGACTCACGAAAAAAACAATGTCAGTTGCCGGCCTGTCAACAGGTCGCATTTCCTGGAGATCGAATATGGCTAAGCAATTAATCGGCGTGGTTGGATTGGCCGTCATGGGCCGCAATCTTGCCCTGAATATCGAAAGCCGAGGCCACGCGGTCTCGGTATATAACCGCAGTCGTGCCAAAACCGACGAACTGATTGCCGCATTTCCCGAGCGCAAACTGGTCGCCGCATATTCTCTGGAAGAGTTTATCGATTCGCTGGAGAAGCCGCGCCGGATACTGCTGATGGTAAAAGCCGGCGCGGCAACCGACGATACGATTGCCGCCATCAAACCGCTGCTGGACCAGGGCGACATCCTGATCGATGGCGGGAATACCCATTTTACCGACACCATGCGCCGCAATGACGATCTGGCCAAATCAGGCATCCATTTTATCGGCACCGGCATTTCCGGCGGCGAAGAAGGTGCGCTGAAAGGTCCGGCAATCATGCCCGGCGGGCCGCGCGCAGCCTACGATCTGGTGGCGCCTATCCTGACCGAAATCGCGGCCAAGGCAGCCGATGGCGCACCGTGCGTCGCCTACATTGGCCCGAATGGCGCCGGACATTTTGTGAAGATGGTGCACAACGGCATCGAGTATGGCGACATGCAGCTTATCGCGGAAAGCTACGCCGTGCTGAAGCATGTGGCAGGCCTGTCGAACGGCGAATTGAGCAAGGTATATGCCGACTGGAACGCCGGCGAACTGAACAGTTACCTGATCGAAATCACGGCCCGGATTTTCTGCAAGAAAGATACCGAAACCGATCAGGATCTGGTTGACGTCATCCTCGACCGCGCTGCGCAAAAAGGCACCGGAAAATGGACCAGCCAGAATGCGCTGGATCTCGGAATTGCGCTGCCGTTGATTACCGAAGCCGTGTTTGCGCGGGTCTTGTCGTCGCTGAAAGATCAGCGGATTGCGGCCAGCAAGAAGTTGTCCGGCCCGCCTCGCAAAGCATTCGACGCTGATCGCAATGGCTTGATTGATGCGGTGCAGCGTGCCCTGTATTTCAGCAAGATCATTTCGTATGCGCAGGGTTTTGCGCAGTTACGTGCGGCTTCCGATGAATACAAATGGGATCTCGACTACGGCAACATCGCAAAAATTTTCCGTGCGGGCTGCATCATCCGGGCGGGCTTTTTACAAAAAATCATGGAAGCGTATGCGGCCGACAAGCAATTGGCCAACCTGTTGCTGGACGATTACTTTTCCGGGATCGCTGAGAAATATCAAGCGGCGCTGCGGCAGGTCGTGGTCGCGGCGATCAATGCAGGCATTCCGGTACCGGCATTTTCCTCGGCAATCGCCTATTTTGACGGGTATCGCAGCGCGCAGCTACCGGCGAATCTGATCCAGGCGCAACGCGACTTTTTTGGTGCGCATACTTTTGAGCGCACCGACAAAGCGGGCAGCTTCCATGCCAACTGGCCCTAGGGCGTCGGCAGTATTTCTGCCTGCGCCAGCGCAACCGCGGCTTCGGCGGTGAGCAACAGGAAGATGAAGCTTTCCTGCAAGTAGAGGCGGACCACGGTGTCGGTGTGGCTGGAATACCCGATCGCGGTGTCCTGGCCGATGTGCAGTTCGAAATCGCCGCCGCGCGTGCTGAGCACAAACGCACCTGAGATGGCCGGAGCCCAGATGATTTCGTTGTTGACGAGACGCTTGATGTGCTCCAGCACAGGGTAGCCCTGGTCGCTGGCCTCATCGAGAGCGGTGTAGGCGTCGGCGCCCAGCAGCACCGCGTAGGGGCCGTTGACGCCCGCCAGGCGCAGCTGGCTCAATGCCTGGGAAATGGCTTCAGGATAGTCGCGCACCTCAGACGGCAGCGGCATGACCGGGTTGCTGGTTCCTTGCAGAATGCCTTGCATGGCCGCGGCGGCATAGCCTTCGAAGATGGCGCCGTCCTCAGCCAGCGCCAGGCGCAGCGCAGCATCTTTCACCGGCTGCCAGTCAGAATCGCTTGCACCCCGCTCAACGTCGTCGATCGACTGCCGGTCCAACTCGAACGGGACGCGTAATTCCACCAGCGCTTTCACCTCGCGCTGGCGGGCGACGACCCCGTCCAGCGGCGCGGCGATAGTCCTCAGATGGCCGGTGCCGACGGCAGACAGACCGCTGCCGCCCGGCCCCTGCACGTCCACCACGCGCCGCCCGGCCAGATAACGCTTGAGGGTACGCGCGGCTTCCGCGTCGATCTGCGCCCAGGCTGCGGCGGACATGGGGGCAAGCTCGCGATGCAGGTTATTCATGACGAAGTTCTCCTTTCAGGGATCCGATGCCGAGCGAACCGTCATGCACCGATGGGATGGATTGCGCGGGTTCGGCTGCAGACGAGCCGGTGACGCAAGCTGTGTCCGCGAGGTCGTCAGCGCTGACGCTCTCGAGAAACGTCGCTGACGGTGCGAAGAAAAGGTTGCCGGTGACGGGGTGAGTGAAGTCCAGCAGGCGATCATAATTGCCGGGCGGGCGGCCGACGAACATGTTCACCAGCATTTGCTCGATGGTGCGTGGCGAACGGCTGTAGCCGATGAAGTAGGTGCCGGAATGGCCCGGCGTCGCTTGCCCGAAAGGCATGTTGTCGCGCAGGATTTTGACTTCTTTTCCGTCCTCCACGATCGTGGTAAGCGCACTGTGGGCCGAGCTCGGCTTCACCGCGTCATCCAGTTCGATGTCGGACAACTTGGTACGGCCGATGATGCGTTCCTGGGACTCGGTGGGCAGCTTGTTCCACGCAGCCAGGTCGTGCAGGTACTTTTGCACGATGACGTAGCTGCCGCCGGCGAACCCGGCATCCTCGTCGCCGACCAGCGTGGCATCGCACGCCGCCTGGCCGCCGGGATTCTCGGTACCGTCGACGAAGCCGATCAGATCGCGGTCATCAAAATAACGAAAGCCGTGCACTTCGTCGACGGGCGACACCGCGGCGCCGATCTGCGCCATGATTTGCAGCGCCAACTCGAAGCATAGATCCATGCGCTGCGCGCGGATGTGGAGCAGCAGGTCGCCCGGTGTGGAGACGGCATGGCGGGCGCCGGCGGAAATCTCCCGGAATGGATGCAGCTCGGCTGGCCTGGCCTGGTCGAAGAGCCGGTCCCAGGCGTCGTCCCCAAACGCCATCACGCAGGAAAGCGCCCCGTCGCGATCGCGCGCGCCGACCGCACGGACAAGCGCTGCGAGGTCTCCACAAAGCGCGCGCACCAGCGCGCGAGCTTCCGGCCCCGGATTCAGCTGCACCACCAGAAAAATCGCAAAACGGGTGACCGGCAAGGCCACCGGCTGCGGAACGGCGGGAAAATCACTGATCGTTCCGGGCATCGTCATAGGATCGAACTCCTTCTGGTGGCATTCCGGCAGGCCGCGCAGACGAGCAGGCGGCACGGGAAATATCCTATCACAGCGCGGCGACGCCGGATTACCGTGTATCTCAAAACATCCACGCTGGCCGATTGAGCGCCGCACCGGCTTGGTCTATGATACGAACACATCGTTAATTCTTTGGTGTAATCCTCTGGTGTAAATATGGCGCAGCCTGCTGCATAGCTCAGGGGCCTGGCGCAATGTGCCAACGGGCAACGATCCGGTTAAACATTCGAAAGAAAATCATGCATAACGCAGCCGAAGAAAAAAAGCAGCAGCAACTCGCAGACATGGTCAAGTTCGCCAGCGACCGATTGGCGCCAGCGGTTTTTGCGCCCATGCAGCCGTTCCTGGCCGACTACTATTCGCAGGTCGGCGAGGACCAGGTACTGAGCCGCGATATCGCCGATCTGTACGGCGCTGCGGTAGCCCACTGGCAGTTTGCGCGCCACTTCAAGACTGGCGCGCCGCGCGTGCGGATTTACAATCCGCACATCGACGAACATGGCTGGGAATCGGCACATAGCGTCATCGAGATCGTCAACGACGACATGCCGTTTCTGGTGGATTCAGTGACGACCGAGATCAACCGCCTTGGACTCACCCTGCATGCAGCGATCCATCCGGTATTTCGCGTCTGGCGCGACGCGGCCGGTCAGGTCGAGATGATTCAGCGGGCCAGCGAGAGCGGCGCCGAGAATAGCAGCCAGGCAAGGCTGGAATCGTATATCCATATTGAGATCGACCGCTGCACTGAACCCGCCCGACTGGAAGAAATCCTGGCGGGCGTCACCAGTGTGCTGAGCGACGTCCGGGCTGCGGTCGAAGATTGGCCCAGCATGATGAGCACCGCCCGCTCGGCGATTGGCGATCTGAAGCAACAGCTGCACGGCGATGGCAGCCTGCAAGCGGAAATCGACGAAGCCCGCGCTTTCCTCGAATGGATGATCGAAGATCATTTCACTTTTCTCGGCTATCGCGATTACGAACTGGTCGTCAGCGATGGCGAAAATTATCTGCAGGGCGTGGCCGGGTCCGGTCTGGGAATTTTGCGGGATTCGTTGCGCGATGCCTTGCATGTTTCCGAGAGTGCCGACATGACCAGGCTACCGGTCGGTGCGCAAGGGATTATCGACTCCCGCTCGCCGGTGTTTATCACCAAGGCGAATTCTCGCGCGACCGTGCATCGCCCCGGCTATCTTGATTATGTCGGCGTGAAACGATATGACGCCGCCGGCAAGGCAATCGGCGAGCGGCGCTTTGTAGGCCTGTATACCTCGACCGCGTATATGGTCCCCACCAGCGAGATCCCGCTGGTGCGGCGCAAGGTGGCCAAGGTGCAGGAGCGCGCCAGTTTTGTGCCCAAAGGACATTTGGCCAAGACGCTCGCCACCATCCTCGAACAATACCCGCGCGATGAGTTATTTCAAATCGATGAAGATGATTTGTACGACACTGCCATCGGCATCCTGCGCCTCGAAGAACGCCAGCGCACACGCTTGTTCGTGCGGCGGGATGCGTTCGGCCGCTATGTTTCCTGCCTGGTGTTCGTACCGCGCGACAAATTCACCACCGAACTACGCACGCGGATCCAGACTTTGCTGCTGGAAGCGTTCAACGGGATCAGTGTCGAATTTACTCCCTTGCTGTCGGAATCCGTGCTGGCGCGCATCCACTTCACCGTGCGCACTCAGCCCGGCACGGTAACCGACGTCAATATCGGCGAACTGGAAGCAAAGATAGTCCAGGCCACGCGCCGCTGGCAGGACGATCTGGCCGAGGCGTTGCTGGAAAGCCGTGGTGAAGAACACGGCAACCGGCTGCTGCGGCGCTATGCCGCATCGTTCCCCGCCGGTTTTCGTGAAGATTACATTGCGCGTGCAGCCGTGCGCGACATCGAATTGATGGAAGCCGCCCTGCAGCACGCCGGACTGGCGATGAACCTGTATCGTCCGATCGAAGCGACAGCCTCCTCCCTGCGCCTGAAGATATACCACGCCGGCAAGCCGATTGCGCTGTCGCAGAGCCTGCCGATGCTGGAACATATGGGCGTCAAGGTCAATGAAGAGCGCCCCTACCGGATCGAGTTGCAGGATGCCGAGCCGGTATGGATACACGATTTCGGCATGCAAACCGCGGACGACAGCGAAGTCGAGATCGACCGCATCAAGGAAATATTCGAAGACGCTTTTGCCCGTGTCTGGGACGGTGAAGCCGACAATGACGACCTGAACCGACTGGTGCTGCGGGCCCGGCTCGACTGGCGCGAAGTCACGATCTTGCGTGCCTACGCAAGATATCTGCGGCAAGTGGGCTCGACCTTCAGCAACGCCTATATCGAACAAGCCCTGACCGGCAATCCGGGGATCGCCCGTAGCCTGGTCGAGCTGTTTCTCGCGCGCTTCGATCCGGTTGCGGGCAACGAAGCCCGTGCGAACGCACTGTTGCAGCAGACCGAAGAGGCCATGGACCAGGTTCCCAACCTCGACGAAGACCGCATTTTGCGGCAATTCCTCGGCGTCATCAGCGCGACCTTGCGCACCAATTATTTCCAGCGCGATGCCAATGGCCAGCCGAAACCTTACCTGTCGTTCAAGTTCGACCCGGCCAAGGTGCCCGGCCTGCCCGCCCCCAAGCCGATGTTCGAGATCTGGGTATACTCGCCGCGTTTCGAAGGCGTGCACCTGCGCGGCGGCAAGGTCGCGCGCGGCGGTCTGCGCTGGTCGGACCGGCGCGAGGATTTCCGCACCGAAGTACTGGGACTCGTCAAAGCGCAAATGGTCAAGAACGCGGTGATTGTGCCGGTCGGCTCCAAAGGGGGATTCGTGCTGAAGAACGCGCCGCCCGCCTCAGAGCGCGACGCCTATCTGCGCGAAGGCATCGCCTGCTACCAAACCTTTTTGCGCGGCCTGCTCGATCTGACCGACAACCTGGTGGCCGGCAAAGTAGTGCCGCCGCGCGACGTGGTGCGCTATGACCCGGATGATCCCTACCTGGTGGTGGCCGCAGACAAGGGCACGGCGACCTTTTCCGATTTCGCCAACGCGATCTCGGCCGAATACGGCTTCTGGCTGACCGACGCGTTCGCCTCAGGCGGGTCGGTCGGCTACGACCATAAAAAAATGGGGATCACCGCACGCGGGGCATGGGAAGCGGTCAAACGCCATTTCCGCGAAATCGGCGTCAACACACAGGAACAGGATTTTACTGTCGCCGGGATCGGCGACATGTCCGGCGACGTGTTCGGCAACGGCATGCTGCTGTCACGCCACATCAAACTGGTGGCAGCCTTCGACCATCGTCATATCTTCCTTGACCCCAACCCCGATCCTGCCGCCGGCTTCGCCGAGCGCGAGCGCCTGTTCGCCTTGCCCCGCTCCAGCTGGGCGGATTACGACGCCAGCCTGATTTCCGCCGGCGGCGGCGTGTACCCGCGCACGCTGAAGACCATTCCGCTGTCAGCGGAAGTGCGCGCGGCACTTGGCGTGAGCGCCGACGAGTTGACGCCGGCCGAGTTGATCCACGCGATCCTGATCGCACCGTTGGACCTGCTGTACAACGGCGGCATCGGCACTTACGTCAAGGCGCGCCACGAAACGCACGCGCAGGTCGGCGACCGCACCAACGACGCGATTCGCGTCAACGGCGCCGAGCTGCAATGCAAGGTGGTGGCCGAGGGCGGCAATCTGGGACTTACCCAATTCGGACGGATCGAGTTTGCGCAAAAAGGCGGGCGCATCTGTACCGATGCCATCGACAACTCAGCCGGCGTCGATTGCTCGGACCACGAAGTGAATATCAAGATCTTGCTCGGGATGGTGGTGACCGAAGGTGAAATGACCGAGAAGCAACGCAACAAACTGCTGGCCGAGATGACCGAAGAAGTGGGAAAACAGGTGCTGACCGACAACTACTACCAGACCCAGGCACTGTCGGTGGCCAATCGTTGCGCCGCCACGCTGCTGGAACCGGAAGCGCGCCTGATCCGCTTTCTCGAGCGCGCAGGACGGCTCGACCGCGCGGTCGAGTTCCTGCCGTCGGAAGAAGAAATCGCCGAGCGCAAGACCGCCAAGCAAGGACTGGCCACGCCTGAGCGTGCAGTGCTGATGGCCTATAGCAAAATGTGGCTATATGAAGAATCGCTGGCTTCCGACTTGCTCGATGATGCGTTCATCGCCCGCGCGCTCGCGCAGTACTTTCCGCAAGCGCTGCGCGAACGTTATCCCGACGTGATGAAGCGCCACCCGCTGGCACGCGAAATCATTGCCACTTATGTGGTCAACACTCTCACCAACCGGGTCGGCACCACCTTCGTGCATCGGCTCAGCGATGAAAGCGGCGCCAAGCCCACCGAAGTCATCCGCGCCTGCGTGATCGCGCGCGACGTCTTTGGTTTCGACGAAATCTGGAATGATATCGACGCGCTCGACAACCTGGTGCCGGATGCATTGCAGGCGCAAATGTTCATCGAAGTCGGCCGCCTGATCGAACAGGCCAGCTTCTGGTTCCTGCACCGTCATGCAAAAGGCGAAACGATTGAAGCCACGGTCGCCCGCTTCCGCCCTGCCGCCGACCAGCTTGGACCGAAACTGGTGACCTTGCTGGCCGCCAGCGATGCCGATGCGCTCCAGGCCAAGCAGGCCGCGCTCACGCAGGCAGGGGTATCGGAACTGCTCGCGCGACGGGTAGCGAGTGCCGAGCTGATCGGCGCAGTCCTGGATATCGCCGAAGTCGCGACCTCTACCGGCCGCAGCCTGGAACTGGTGGCCGAAGTCTATTTCGCCCTCGACCTCAACCTGAATTTCGGCTGGATGCGGGAACGGGCGGCCACGCTGCCGGTCGATACGCATTGGCAGACGCTGGCCCGCACCGCATTGCAGAGCGACCTGACGACGCTGCAGCGGACCCTGACCGCGACTGTGATCAAGCTATCCCCCGCGCTCGACCAGTCAATCGACATGATCGATGCCTGGCAAGCATCGAGCCGGGCTCAGCTAGAACGCTACCGTCGGCTGCTGATCGATTTTCAGCTGGGAGGCAACGTCGATCTGGCCATGCTGTCGGTGGCCGCGCGCGAGATGCGGACGATCGAAACGACGTAGAGCTGCCGAATACACAGGAAGCGCTGCCGTTGGCGGCAGTGCTTCCTGTGCTTAGCTAACCGCCTTGCGTGCCTGCAAGGTTATGATCCGCGTCATCGCCTGGTGATCGGAGGTGGCCGCATTGTACATTTCCACCAGATCAGCCTTCAACGCGGTGCGCGAGCCGGCATCGAGATAAATCATGTGTCCGGACGGATAGAATTTTGCACCCAGGTTTTTGCGCACCGCAGCATCAATTACCGGCATCATCTGCAGATCCATGATGGTCTGATAGAACGGGGTGACAAAATCGTAGAAGCCGTTCGCCGACAGTACCTTCAGGTCCACGTTCAGGCTCATCGTCGCGGCCAGGTCGCCCGCCGTGTAAAGGATGACGTTACCCTTGCTATCGAGACCCTTTTGCGCGCCGGTCGGGTCGATGTGGCTGAAATCCCAATTCTGGAACGCTTGATCGTTGAGGTCGGTAAAGGCCGAGTTCGAGGTAAATTTCAAGCCGTCATTCAGGTAGCTGTTCCACATTGCCGTATATACGCCCGATACTGCCGTCATGGTCGGATCGTTGCCGCCCGAGTTGGGCGCGACATGTGCGGCGATACCGGTGTTAATCCCGGCCACCCGGCCATCGTAGGCACCCAGCGCAAGACCTTGGGCCTGGAGCAAACTGATCAGAAAAAGCGTTCTTCCCGCGCTGTCGCTGGCGGCAAGGTCGAGGTTCCATGCCGTCAATGTGGCGGGGTCGATGCCGGTGTAATCGCTCAATTCCTGCAGCACTGCCGGGTCGACTTTCGGGAATTGCTGGAGCGCCTTGGCATAGTCGCCACGCGCGAAAAGCGCCACGATTTCCAGGAAAGCGGTGAGATCGGCCGGTGCCGGATTGACTTTCACTTTCTTGTGATACCACGCATCTGCGGCCGCGGTCGGCAGCACACCGATCGGATTTCCGGCCTGGGTATAGTCGAGAATCGACGACTGGATCGTGATCCCGTTCAGATCCACACCGTCTTCATGCAAAACATACGACAGGACCGCGCTACGTGCCGTGCCATACGATTCACCGAACAGGAATTTCGGCGAATTCCAGCGATCGTTGGCCGTCAGATATCGCTTGATGAATTGCTTGATCGAATTCGCATCCTGGTCGACGCCCCAGAAATCCTTGTTCTGGTGCGGCGCAATCGCCGCCGAATAGCCGGTGCCGACCGGGTTGATGAAGACCAGATCGCTTTTGTCGAGCAGGCTATCCGGATTGTCTTCCAGTGTGTACGGCGCGGGCGGCGTAAAGTCCGGCATCGCTGTTTTAATCCGCTTGGGCGCAAACGAACCCAGCAGCACGAACACCGACGACGACCCTGGCCCGCCGTTATAGAAAAATGTCACGGGACGCATTCCCAGATCCTGGCCATCGGCGGTGAAAGCAACGTAGAACATCTTCGCGCTCGGTTGTGAACTGCTGGCATCGACCACGACCAGATGCCCCGCCGTCGCTGTGTAGGCAAAAGTACGCGTGCCGATTTTTATTGCGTGGTGCGTGATCGCAGCGTTTTCAGTCGTATCCGTGACCGAGTCGGCGGGCCCGTTGCCGTAGGCGGTCGGGTCAAACAGCGGTTGGTCCTTGCTACTCCCCTGGTGTCCCACTGCAGTTGCACTTAAGAACGCTGCATTCTTTGTCATCACCTGTCTCCTCATCATTGTGTCGATCAACAAACCCTAGGAGCCTGTCGGACTTGGGAGTAATCGGCTGCAAAAATATCTGGACGGTCCATATTTCACCACCTTCTCGGTCAATAGCTCGCTATTGACACTTCGAATCCGGCAAAATCTGTCCTCGCCCAGCTATTTTTTCGCTTCGATTCCCAAAGTCCGACAGGCTCCTAGAATGCGGTTTCAATGCCGGATGTCGCCAGTCAAAGCGCATCCGCTATTTTTTGTCCATTCGGGCTGCCCAGGCCGGTGCAGGCATCCCAGCCGGGCGCAGCGGAAAAGCTACCGTTGTTACCCTTTGTTATATCGTTAAACGCCGCTTGCTGCCGGTATAACCTGGCGTTGAGGTACCCGGCCGCGCTGCCTTTCGAGGCGTTGATCCTGGCCACCAGCGCCGCCCACAGCGGCGCGACCGCACTCGTGCCGCCAACGACTGCCTCGACACCATTGACCAGCACCGTGTACCCGGTCATCGGATCGGCGTTGCCGGCGACGTCCGGCACGCCGCGCCTCACCAGTTGCGCAGCGCCACCAATCTTGTCTGTGACCGTCAGTCCCTGTTGCCAGGCCGGTAACGCGAATACGGCACTCACCCCGCCGCCTCCCGCGCCACCTTGGCTGCCATCGTTCCACACCACTTCGCTCTCGACAGTATTGCCGGAAGCCTCCAGGGTAGTGCCGCCACAGGCCAGTGCATACGGGCTCGATGCCGGAAAATCGATATGGCTGCCGCCGTCACCGACGCCATCGCTTGAGCCGCTGTCGCCGGCGGCCACGCACACCGTCACACCCATGCTGGCCGCGGCCTGCAACACTGCATTAAATGCCTGCATCGACTGCTGCGTCCACGACGACTCCGGACTGCCCCAGCTGATCGAAATGACGGAAGGTTGGTTGAGGGTGTCGTGTACCGCGCTATTGATTGCGTTGATGAAGCCGATATCGCTGTTGACGGAAAAATAGACGGCAATCCTGGCCGCCGAAGCGATCGCCCCGGCAATCTCAATATCGAGCGTCACCTCGCTATCCGGCCCGTTGGGGTCGCCGCTCGGATGATTGCCGCCTTGCCCTACCGGTACCGGCGTGACGACGGGAGGCGTTACGCCCAGTTTTAAAAAATAAGCGTGCAGATCGCTGGCGTGATAACCGCCGCCAAGCTCGATGATGCCGATGCACTGACCGGCACCAAGGTTGTCGGGAAAGTTGTAGAGCGCGGCCACTTGTGTCGGCAGATAGGCGGCAGAAACACGTTGCGTCGCAAACCGGAACGGTGGACGAAAGCGCAGCTGCGGCCGTGCCTGCGGTCTATCGTCGAGACCGAGTACCGCCGTCACAATACCGCGCAGTTGCTCGGGGATATGGAGCGGGCCGGTCCGTCCGCGGTAGTTGCCGAGAGGCGATTCGTAACGCTGCAATGCAACATTGAACGCTGCGTTGAAACGCTCGACGGCGCCGGACAATACGACGGTATTGCTTGCCGCGTCCTCGCGCACCACGTTCAGCCCATGCTGTCGGGCGAAATCATGCAGCTTGGCGATATCTTGCGCTGCTGCGCCAAATTTTTCCGCAAACTGCGCACGCGTCAGATGCTGCGCCGGACAATCACCCGCAACAAGTTTGCCGACCATGTCGCGCAATTCATCGCTCGCCTGACGCCGCAACATCACGATGACTTCCAGTTGTTCTGCCGGATCGGCATTCCCGACACAGCGTGCTCCCGCCAGCACCGTTCGTTCGCTACCGGGAAGAGGAAATGTTGTCATTGCCGGGATACTCCATGTTGACAGAAATTGCACCCGGCAAGGCCCGGGTATCCTGTGCCCAACTTCACGAGCTATTCCCAGGCACCCGCCGGCATGCCGCCCAAAGCGCGACATACCTCGATCGCCATGGCGCGTATTTGCGGCTCCGATGCATTCCCGGATATGGCGTAACCCATGCCCTGATTCACCCAGTAAAACGTACTTTGCCTGCCATCCCGCAGGAGTCGAAACACCGTTGCGTCCCTGGGGGCCGCGGTGACATACAAGGTCAGGCGCTGGCCTGTGCCGTTCTGATACATGAACTGCGCCGCCGGGCCCGACTCGCCGGGGAGTAAGCGCCCTCCGACCAGCGTGTAGCCGTATTCCTGCAGCGAAGGCACCGTCAGCGGGCGTTCGAGCCGTGCCGACAACCATTTGATCAAATGCTCTTCTTCCGCTGCAGCGACCTCAACCGGATGGCGCTGCTCCGGCGCGTAGACGGCGTAAGCAATGTCAGCCCGTTTTGCAAAGGCAGGTTGGGAATTCAGAAAGGATGGCCCCACCCAGCTTGCGGCGACGCCGCATGCGACGCCCACGCTCAGCCAGACGGCGGCCGCCCGCGCATGCTGCCACCACGCTACGCGCCGTGGCAAAACGATGCATCGGACGTTTTCCTGCGGTGTCGCGAACAGCGCTTTCAATGCAGTGTTTTGTGCCTGGTAGGCGGCAATCCGCGCACTCGCCTGCGGGTCGTTCGCCAGGCGCTCGAGCATGGCCGCACGTTCCGGGTCGGATAACTCATTGTCGACAAACGCCGATAGCGCCCACAAATCGGCTTCGTCCGGGCCTGGAATCGTGGAGCGGGAATCGTCATTCATGACCTGCTTCTCACTTGTCTCTCACTACGTTCTCACTACTTTAAGCGGTGATCGCTGCTGGCCTGCCTCTTCCGTCAGCAAACTGCGCATGTGCTCGCGGGCACGCGACAGGCGCGACATCACCGTGCCTACCGGTATTTTCAAGATGCCCGATACTTCCTGATAGCTGAGTTCCTCCAGCCCAACCAGCAGCAGTACCTCGCGCTGCTCGACCGGCAAGCGATACAGCGCGCGTTGCACATCGCGCAGCAACAGTCCGTCGACCTGGTCGACCGGAGCCGCCATCGTGCGCCACGGCGCATCCTCGTCGTCGACGGCAATCTCGCGCTGCTTGCGCAACTGGTCGATATACAGGTGCCTGAGGATGGTCAGCAACCATGCGCGCAGATTGCTCTGCGGCCGCAAGGTACGCCATCGGCTCAGCGCGCGCTCGAGCGTGTCCTGCACCAGGTCGTCGGCCCACGCGCTATCGCCGCACAGTGCGCGCGCGTAACGCTGCAGCACCGGCATCCAGACGACTACATCAGCCTCGAAGCTCATCGGCGTTCTTAGCTGCGCCGCGCGACCGTCATCAATAACTGCCGCTGCTTGGGCGGGTGGTCGATGTCGTATTGCTCTTATTGGTAGTGCCGTTGTCAGTTGTGCAGCCGGACAGCCCGATCGCCAGAATCACGGCGAATGCGGCAAAAATCCTGGGTACTTTCATCATCGTCTCCTGCGAATGCCGGTAGTCGCTGGACCGACTACCGGCACTCTCTATTTGATCAAGGCTTTGCTATGTGCCACATACCATTCATCTTGCCATCGCCATTCGCATCGCCGGCTTTCTTGTCCATGACAAACCGATACAGCGGATGCCCCTTGTATGCCCACTGATTTTTGCCATCGGCAGTTTTCACAAAGCTCCAGTCCGCGCTGGCTTTGTCGTATGAATCCGCCATCGCCGGCGGCCAGTTGGCGGCGCAGCCGGCGTCGCATGCGCTCTTGCCCGGCACCGTATCCTTGTCGAACACGTACAGCGTGCGACCCTCGTCATCGACCCATTTTCCATTGCTTTGCTTGGGTGCTTCGGCGAACGCGGAAGCAGACAGGCCGGCGCACGCCAGCAGCAGAATTGTGGTTTTTAGCATAATGCCTCCATGTATTGAGTGGGAACAACATTCCGGCGCCGATCGTTCTTTATCGTCTTGCAGCATTGCGGCCGGTGCCATAACTAAACGTGTGGTGCGGCCGGTTTATTCCAGTCTCCCGAATTATTTTTTCGTCCGGTGTGGACAGGCATAGGCCGCGCCGCTCGGTGACGAAGCGGGCGCAGCATCTGATCGCGCTGGTTGATGGCTTTTATTAACTGTTTACAGCGCCTAAGGCATTGCGCAAATCCGCCTTCAAATCCGCAATATCTTCGATTCCCACCGACAACCTGACCAGGGCATCGCTAATGCCAAGTGTCGCGCGGTGCTCTGCGGGAATGGTGGCGTGCGTCATGATGGCCGGATGTTCGATCAGACTTTCGACGCCGCCGAGGCTTTCGGCCAATGAGAAAATATGGCAGTGCTCCAGAAAGCGCCTGGTGCCAGCCAGATCGGTTTTCAGTTCCATCGAGATAATTCCGCCGTAACCATCCATTTGACGCTGCGCCAACGCATGCTGCGGATGCGAAGGCAGGCCCGGATAGTGCACGCGCGCCACCTCCGGCAAGCCTTCCAGCCAGGCAGCCAGCTCAAGCGCGTTCTGGCAGTGCCGTTCGACCCGCAATGCCAGGGTTTTGACGCCGCGCAGCGCCAGGAAACTATCGAACGGGCCGGCGATAGCGCCGATCGCATTTTGCAGGAAAGCCAGGCGCTCGCGCCACTCGGCCTGACGTGCCTCGCGACCGACAATCGCAATGCCGCCGATGATATCGGAATGGCCATTCAGATATTTGGTGGTGGAATGGACGACGATGTCGAAACCCAGCGTCAGCGGGCGCTGAACCCGCGGGCTGGCGAAGGTATTGTCGGCAACCGCGATAATGCCGCGCTCGCGGCAAATTTTGGCAATCGCTTCCAGGTCCGCCAATTTCAACATCGGGTTGGTCGGCGTTTCGACCCACACCATCCTGGTTTCCGGCCGGATCGCCGCCAGCAGGTTTTGCGGGTCAATCAGATTCACGAAACTGAATGACAAGCCGGCACTACGCTTGCGTACCCGCTCGAACAAACGATAGGTGCCGCCATACAAATCGTCGCCGGCGATGACGTGGGCACCGCTATCGAGCAGCTCCAATACCGTGGCAGCGGCGGCCATGCCGGAGGCGAACGCAAATCCTTGCGCGCCCTGCTCCAGATCGGCGACGCAGCGCTCCAGCGCCCAGCGCGTCGGATTGTGCGAGCGGCCGTAGTCGAGCCCCTTATGCACACCGGGACTTTGCTGAACGTAAGTGGATGTCGCATAAATCGGCGGCATGATGGCGCCGGTGCTCGGATCGGGTGCTTGTCCTGCATGAATCACCCTGGTGGCAAAATGCAGGCCGGACTGGTCGTCGGGATTGTTTTCATTCTCGGGAACGTTGGTAGCTGTCATAACAGGCTTCTCCGCAGATGGTTAAGGAGGTCGAAACGGGTAATCAAGCCATGAAAATGTTCGCCGTCCGCAATGATCGCCACCAGACCGCGATCGAGCGTGCTGCGCAGCGCATCCAGACCGGCGTTCGACGCCAGCTTTTCAATCGCACATGTCATGGTGCTGCTGACCGGGTCCTTGAAATGTTTGGCATCGATCTGGACCTTGAGCAACAGATCGGATTCATCGATGATCCCGGCCACGTGCTGGCCGTCGATCACCGGCAGCTGCGATATTTCGGCGCCGCGCATGCGGTTGAACGCGGTCATCAGGGTATCGGTCGGCCCCACGCTGATCACCCCGCCTTCTTCATAGCGGCGGCCGATGATGTCGCGCAAATCGCCAAACGTTTCGCGCTTCAGCAAGCCCTGATCCACCATCCAGTTGTCGTTATACACTTTGGACAGGTAACGCGTACCGGTATCGCAGACGATCGTCACGACGCGTTTGGGCTGCGTTTGCTGGCGGCAAAAGCGCAGCGCGGCCGCCAATAAAGTACCGGTCGAAGAGCCGCCCAGAATACCTTCGGCGCGCACCAGTTCGCGCGCCGTGCGAAAACTTTCTTCGTCGCTGATCGTATACGCGTGCCTGACCCCCGACAGATCGGCAATGGATGGCACAAAGTCTTCGCCTATCCCTTCGACTGCCCAGGAACCTGGGGTGTCGTTTATTTTTCCGGTTTGCACATATTCGGCCAGGATCGAGCCTTGCGGGTCGGCCAGCACAAACTCCAGCGCCGGCTGCGCGTTGCGGAAAAAGCGCGTGAGGCCGGTGAGGGTGCCGGCCGAACCGACACCGCAAACAATCGCGTCGAGGCGATGCCCGCATTGCTCCCAGATCTCGGGTGCGGTGGTGCGCTCGTGTGCCAGCGGATTGCTCGGATTGTTGAACTGGTCCGCATAGAAAGCGCCGGGCAGTTCCCGTGCCAGGCGCGCGGCATAGTCTTGATAATACTCAGGATGGCCCTTGCCAACGTCCGAGCGTGTGATGTGGATTTCGGCACCCAAGGCTTTCAGGTGCTGTATCTTTTCCAGCGACATTTTGTCCGGAACCACCAGGATCACCCGGTATCCCTTGGCGCATCCGACCAGCGCCAGGCCCAGACCGGTGTTGCCCGCGGTCGCCTCGATCACAATGCCGCCCGGCTGCAGGCGACCATCCTGCTCGGCAGCGTCTATCATGGCCACGCCGATCCGGTCCTTGATGGAACCGCCGGGGTTCTGCGATTCGAGTTTCAGAAAAAGCTGGCAGCAACCGGTATCGATTCGGCTGACTTCGATTAGCGGGGTATTGCCGATCAGTTCGAGAACTGCGGGACGGGCTAATGCGCTCATTCGTCCTCCATGGCGGCAGTGTATTTTCCCTCTACCGCCGCGCTGTTCAAGCGCGCACGCCGGTACAGCGCCTGCTGCGTGACCTGTTCATTCGCCGCATCTCCGCGCCATGCCATCAGGGCCGGAGCCTGCAAGGCGCGACCGTAGGAGAAACTCAAGATCCATGGATGGGGCTGGCCGGTGGCGTTCATGGCGTTCAGATTGGCCGTGGCCGCTGCATCGCTCTGCCCGCCTGAGAGGAAATTGATGCCGGGTACCGCTGCCGGGACCGTGCGCAGGAGACAGGTGAGCGTCGCTTGCGCCACCTGCTGCGCCGAGGCTTGCTCCGGGCACGCGGCGCCGGGCACTACCATATTCGGTTTCAGGAGCATGCATTCCAGCATGACGCGCTGCTGGCGCAACGCGTGGAATACCGCATGCAGCACTTCTTCGGTGATGCCGGCGCAGGTTGCAAGCGTGTGGTCGCCGTCCATCAATACCTCAGGCTCGACAATCGGGACCAGGCCCTGCTCCTGGCAAATGGCGGCATAGCACGCCAGGACATAGGCATTGCTTGCAATCGCCTGTGATGTCGGAATGCCTGCGCCGATCGTCAGCACCGCCCGCCATTTGGCGAAGCGCGCGCCCATTTGTTTGTATTCGCCAAGTCGCTGCGCCAGGCCGTCCAGGCCCTGGGTTATTTTTTCCCCGGAAAAGCCGGGCAGCGGCACCGTCCCGGTGTCGACCTTGATGCCGGGCACCATGGCTTGCGCGCTCAACAACTGTGGGAGCGCCAGGCCCGCCGTCGTTTTCTGCTTGAGCGTCTCGTCGAACAGGATCACGCCGCTGATGAAATCGCCCAGTCCGGGTGTGGAAAACAACAGTTCCCGATAATTGCGCCGGGTCTCCTGGGTGCAGACCACGTTGACCGCTTTAAAACGCTTCTCGATGGTGCCAACGCTCTCGTCGGCAGCCAGAATTCCCTTGCCGGGTACCGTTAGCTCGGCGACGGTTTGCTCCAGGTCTTGCACGAATATCGACATACAGCCTCCATCAGTTATCCGGCCAGAATCCTGGCCAGAATGTTGAATAGATTCACTCTGAGATCGCTTTTCCTGCCTGCGTTGAATAGTGGGCGAATCGACAGAAGCCGTCAAGTGGCGGACGCAAGTTCCGGTCCCAGATGCCCGTTTTGCTCATGCTTGCAGCAAGCCGCCGGAATAGGCCCCCCATGGATCACGACTGCTCCGGCGCCTTGCCGCCTGTCGCATTCGCTAGCACGGTGAAGATATCGATCGGCATCGGAAAGATAATGGTCGAACTCTTGTCGCCGGCGATGTTGGTCAGCGTTTGCAGATACCGCAACTGCATCGCTTGCGGCTGCTGCGCCAGCATTTGCGCTGCCTGCAGCAGTTTTTCCGAGGCCTGCAATTCGCCTTCGGCATGAATGATTTTGGCGCGCCGTTCGCGTTCGGCCTCCGCTTGCCGGGCGATAGCGCGGATCATTGTCTCGTTGATATCGACATGTTTTATTTCGACGGTGGAGACCTTGATGCCCCAGGCATCGGTTTGGGTATCCAGCACGCGCTGGATGTCGAGGTTGAGCCTTTCGCGTTCGGACAGCAGTTCATCGAGTTCGTGCTTGCCAAGTACCGCACGCAAGGTAGTCTGCGCCAACTGGCTGGTTGCATCAAAAAACTTGACTACCTGAATCACCGATTTTTCCGGGTCGACGATCCGGAAATAGACCACTGCATTGACCTTCACCGAGACGTTGTCGCGGGTAATCACGTCCTGCGGCGGCACATCGAACACCACGGTGCGCAAATCCACTCGCACCATTTGCTGCACCACGGGAATCAGCAAAAACAGGCCCGGCCCCTTGACTTTCCAGAAGCGGCCCAGCATGAACACCACGCCGCGTTCGTATTCGCGCAGAATCCGGACTGCTGAAATCACTAACACCGCAATTGCCAGAAACAAAATGCCACCGAATCCGAGTGTCAACTCCATGATCAATCTCCTGTTTCCACGCCTTTGACCGGCACCACCGTCAACACCAGGCCGGTACGCCCGATCACCCGCACCTGCTGCCCTTGCTGCAACGGCACCGTGCTTTGCACCCGCCATTGCTCGCTATGGACGCGCGCCCAGCCTTCGCCGGCGGCGGCATCAGGTTGCAGATCGCCTAGCATGATGCCGGCACTGCCGAGCAAGGCTTCCTGTCCGCTGACCACCGGTCGCCGCCGCGATTTCAGCACCGCGCCGGAGACGAAGAAGATGAATAGCGCGGTCACGGCTGCCAGCGCCGCAATCAACGAAAACGGGATGCCGAAGCCCGGCGACTCGGTGTCGATCAGCATCATCGCGCCGAGTCCGAAGGCAACGATGCCGCCTATCCCCACGACGCCGAAAGTGGGCAGGAACACCTCCATCGCCAACAAACCGATGCCCAGCAGGATCAACGCCAGACCGGCGTAGTTGACCGGCAGCATTTGCAAGGCAAACATGCCCAGCAATACACAGATCGCGCCAGCCACCCCGGGCAGCACCATGCCCGGGTTTGAAAATTCGAAAATCAAGCCGTAAATGCCGACCATCAGAAGGATCAGGGCCATGCTCGGATCGGTAATGACCGCCAGAAAGCTGGTTCTCCAATCCGGCTCCATGGTGACTATCGGCGCCCCGGCTGTATGCAGCACGTGTGCGACACTATCCGCGCTGCTGACCTGGCGGCCATCCAGCTTGAGCAGCAGTTCCGGCACATCACGCGCGGTGATGTCGATCACTTTCTGGGTCAGCGCTTCGTCAGCCGAGAGGCTGACCGCCTCGCGCACTGCACGCTCCGCCCATACCGCATTGCGTCCGCGCATTTGCGCCAGGCCACGGATATACGCCGCCGCATCGTGCATCTGTTTTCTGCTCAGCGTACTTTGCGTGTCGGACTTCAGCTCCGGCGCGGAGGCGCTTTTACCGCCCTTTGCTGCGTTCTTGTCCGATTTTTGCGGCTGCTCCGGTTCCATTTGATCGGGCATGCCAATCTGCACCGGGCTGGCGGCACCCAGATTGGTGCCGGGTGCCATCGCAGCAATATGGCTGGCGTACAGGATGTAAGTTCCGGCGCTGGCAGCACGCGCACCGGGCGGTGCGACAAAGCCCGCAACCGGTACCGGCGATGCCAGGATCGTCTGGATAATCTGTCGCATCGATATATCTAGGCCACCCGGCGTATCCATGCGCAGCACGATCAGTTGCGCTCCCTCTTTTTGGGCACGCACAATGCTGCGGCTGACGAAATCCGCATTTGCCGGGCCTATGGCACCCGTCAGCGGTATCACCACGACAGGAGCAGCATGGCCCCAGTTCAGGGCGAGCCCGAAGCACACCACTGCCATGATTTTCAGCAACTTCAGCATGTTTGCTCGAAGTATTGAACCGGAACGGTGATTTAATTATTGCAGAAATTTTAATAAACAAAAGCTCTGTTTATAATTGCCTTATGGATAACTATAAACAGAGCTTTCGTATGCCGGAAAGAGGCCTCGACTTGTGGAGCGGAACCGAAACGCCGACGGTAGATTGCGCCGGCCATGATTGCAAAAGCCTCACGCGCTGACGATTTTGTTACCGGCAACACGCCGAAATGGTCGATAATTTCAACCGGACATTGAACTGGGAAACAAAGACCCAATATCCAGTCCGGATGCGCTAAGAGCAAGCAAGTTCAAGCCATTGATTGAACCATCATCGGATAGCCACCTGTTACCCGGATCGCGAACCGTATCCGGCCCTCGGCGCAGCAGATGCGTCACCTGCATTTACTATGATCGATCGGCGCATGCAAAATATCATATCCGTAGCAAATCTCTCCAAGACCTACGCCTCTGGTTACCAGGCCCTCAAAAACATCAATCTGGACATCCGCCGTGGAGAAATCCTGGCATTGCTCGGTCCAAACGGCGCTGGCAAGACTACGCTGATCAGCTGCATCTGCGGGATCCTGAATATATCCGGGGGAACGGTCCGGGTAGATGGGCACGACATTCTCACCGATTTCCGCGCCGCGCGATCCCTGATCGGTCTGGTGCCACAGGAACTGACCACCGATGCATTCGAAACTGTGTGGGCGACGGTATCCTTCAGCCGCGGACTGTTCGGCAAGCCGGCGAATCCCGCATACATCGAAAAAACACTCAAGGATCTGTCGTTATGGGACAAGAAGGATAATAAGATCATGACCCTGTCCGGCGGCATGAAGCGGCGCGTGCTCATTGCCAAGGCGTTGTCGCATGAACCGCAGATCCTGTTTCTCGACGAGCCGACGGCCGGCGTCGATGTCAACTTGCGGCACGACATGTGGCAACTGGTGCGTTCTCTAAGGGATAGCGGCGTGACCATCATCCTGACCACCCACTACATTGACGAGGCCGAAGATATGGCCGACAGAGTCGGCGTGATCAGCAACGGCGAGATCATCCTGATCGAAGACAAGGAAAAACTCATGCGGAAACTTGGCAAGAAACTGCTGACGCTGCAACTGGAGAGACCGCTCGAGCGCATCCCGTCCGAACTTGCCGCCTACAAACTGAATCTATCGAGCGACGGCAGTCAGTTGATCTATACCTACGAAACCGATGGTGAACGCGTCACCATCATTTCGCTGCTCAACGCCCTGAGCGAAGGGGGTATCGAATTCAAGGATATTCAGACCACGCAGAGTTCGCTTGAAAATATTTTCGTCAACCTGATAAAGGACGAACAATGAACATCCACGCAATCCGCGCAATGTATATGTTCGAGATGGCGCGCGCCGGGCGGACCGTGCTGCAGAGTATCGTCGCCCCGGTGATCTCGACGTCGCTGTATTTTGTCGTCTTCGGCGCCGCGATAGGCTCGCGCATCGCCCAGATCGACGGTATCAGCTATGGCGCATTCATCGTCCCGGGACTGGTCATGTTGTCGTTGCTTACGCAAAGCATCTCCAATGCCTCATTTGGCATCTACTTCCCCAAGTTCACCGGAACAATCTATGAGCTACTGTCGGCGCCGGTGTCGTATCGGGAGATCGTGCTGAGCTATGTCGGGGCCGCCGCGACGAAATCGATACTTCTCGGCCTGATCATTTTAGCCACGGCGGGGCTCTTCGTTCCGCTGCATGTGTCGCATCCCATCTGGATGGTCCTGTTCCTCATACTCACGGCCGTGACCTTCAGCCTGTTCGGTTTCATCATCGGTATCTGGGCCGACAATTTCGAGAAACTTCAACTTGTTCCAATGCTGATCATCACGCCACTGACCTTCCTCGGCGGCAGCTTCTACTCAATCAAGATGCTGCCGCCGGTCTGGCACACGATCAGCCTGTTCAACCCGGTGGTTTACCTGATCAGCGGATTCCGCTGGAGCTTCTACGGCAATGCCGATGTGAGTATTGCGGTCAGCCTCACCATGACCGTAGTGTTTCTGGCGGTCTTCCTCGCGATCGTGGCATGGATCTTCAGGACCGGATACCGACTCAAGTTTTAATTCAAAAGCGATAGGCGAGACCCGCGCTCGCATAGTAATTCGATGCGCGCTCCGCCAGCGGACTGCGCGCAGCGTCGCCGCGCAGGTGCCGCGACTCCATGCTGCCGACCACAATCCAATCCCGGCTCAGGTCGACCGACCAGAGCAGCCCGACGCTTGAAAACAACCAGCCGCTTCCTGCATGGAACGCCGGCAAGCCCGTGGCGGCCGACTCCTGCGGCGCAATGCCATAGAGAGAGCCGGTTGATTTCGCATTCGCCCACGTCCCCTGCGTAAATATGCCCGCGCCGACGCGTCCGCTGCGAAATACACCAGCGCTGAGGCGGAGGTCGGCCTGGGCGCCGCGATCGGCGTCGGTGTTCTGCCGCACCCGCGCGAGCAGCGCTATCGGCACGGGACCGAACTGGTGGTCCCATTCGAGATGCACGCCGACCGACGCTCCAGGGTCGACATCCGGGACGTTGTGATTCTTGAGAAAATCGGATTCACTCGTCTTGCGCCCTGGCTCGTAGGCAAGTTGGGCGCCGGCATGGAGTCCAGGTGCAAGCTCCATCCGGACACCGCCCTCGAGTACTCCCTGGGTCGAGCGCACGAACCAGGGCTGGCCGAGGTATCGGACAACCGGGACCAACTCGCCGTGTTGAGAAGCCGAACCATCGTATGCCGGCCGCGAGCGCAGGCCGGGACCGATCAGCGACTCATCAGAAAGTTCTGCAAAAGCGACCAGCGGCACCATCAAACCGAAAGCGAATGTCACGGACCGGATCCCGGCTGAGAGCGGTCGAAATACAGGTTGGGCAGTATTCATTTGCGTTTAGGCTCCGCGTTAGGACTTTCTTTTTTTGGCTGACAAATAAATCAAGGGCCGGCGCGGGCATAAGATGTGCGCCGGACGCATCTGGTTTTTGAACCAGAACCCTAATCACCCTTCCTGATTTGAATCTTGCTCTTGACCGAAGTCACGCCTTCGGTCTCGCGCGCAATTGAGACGGCTTTGTCTGCCTCTTCCCGGGTTCTGACTTTTCCGCGCAAAACCACCGCGCCCTTGCGGTCGGTATCCACCTTGAGATGCACCAGACTGTCGATCTTTTGTGCGGCCAGCTTGGTCTTGATCTTGGTCGTTACTACCGAGTCCTTGACGAATGTCATGGGGTGCGCACGGTCCGAGTCTGCATCGGCGGCATGGGCCGCAACGGAGCCCAGTAAGGTAGCAATGACGAAACAGCTTGTCGCGAGTTTGATTTTCATGGTCTGTCCTTTCTTTGGAGAAGATGGAAGTACGAATGATCCAGTTGCCTTTAAAGAAGGTCTGTTCGCTGACGCACATAGGTTTTCCAGGCTCCCGCGCGAAATCTGCACTGCGTCGGCAAGATCCGGAACACTTTTTGGAGTGTAGTTGAATTTTCTCTCCCCCTTTACTTTTTCTCGCCTGTATGTATGCTAACGAACAGAGCGCCGCTGGAAAAATGGAAATAATGGCGCTTCGAATGGCACTCCCCGGAATTGGCGGAGACGCGAAAACTTGAACCGACCTGGAGAACAAAAATGAAACTAAGCGGCAATCAATTCACTTATACAAGCGCGCGTCTTATTGCAGTGGCGACTCTGCTCGCTACCCTGGTTTTCGCACCGGGGGTGGTGCTTGCGGCCGGCAAGGATGCACACGAGGATCGCGCCGAACTGCGGATCAAGGACATGCACGCCAAGCTCAAGATCACGGCGGCACAGGAAGCAAAGTGGGGCAAGGTTGCCGAGGTCATGCGCGACGATGCGAAAACCATGGACGCCCTTGTCAAGGCAAGGGCTGATCATGCCAAGGATATGACCGCTGTCGACGATCTCAAATCCTACGGCGAGATCACCGATGCCCACGCGAACGGGATCAAGAAACTGACCCCGGTGTTTGCCGACCTTTATGCCAGCATGTCGGACACACAAAAAAAGGAAGCGGATGAATTTTTCCGCCATGGCGCTCGTGAGCATGACCACAAGATGTCGAAGGGCAAATGACCACGAGTACGGTTTTGCCTGGATCAGGCACCCCGGCCCGTGGTTCGTCATCGCAGCAAGCATCCCAGAACAGGAGGTCACAATGAAATCCTCAATACGGCAGACCAGGTACAAGGTCGTGATGGTACTCGCCCTGGCGTCGCTGATCGGCGGTCTGTCCCTATCGACGGCAGCCGCTGCAAGAGACAACAGGCATGACAGGGGTGAGCGCCGGCATGGCGATCGCGGCGACCAAGGGTACCGGCCTGAGTATCGGCACCCCTATAATTATGAGCAACCCGTCTACGTCCCGCCGCCTGTGTACTATGCGCCACCGCAGTCACCCGGCATCAGTTTATTTTTTCCGCTTGATTTTCGCCGGTAGGCGTCCCCAGGTCCAAAGCCAGCTGTCGCCCGCTGGCTTTGAATTTTATTCAACGGGCGACGTTACTGTCCGCCCCTCACACAGCGGATGAAATCGCACCGAGACGCTGTATGGCGACTTCAAGGTCGTTCCCCCACCGATAACCGGCGTTCAACCGTAAGCAATCATCGTAGGCGCCGTCCTGGCCGAACAGATGTCCAGGGGCAAAACCGATGCCGTCGGCGCGCGCCTGCTCGAACATAGGGCGCGTACTGACGGGGATGGCGCCGATGGCGGGCAACTTTACCCAAAGCACGAAGCCACCGCGTGGGCTGCTCACTTCGGTTCCTTCAGGAAAGTGACGGAGGACGGCATCGCGCAGTGCCATCTGCTGGCGCTGCAACGCTCCTTTGAGCCGCCGCAGATGCAAAGCGTAGCCGCCGCTGGAGAGCATCTCGGCGACCGCAACCTGCTGCAGTTCGGCCGTGGCCATGCTGGTCGTGTACTTCAATGCCCGCACTTTTTCGCTAAACCGTCCCGCCGCGATCCAGCCGAGCCGCAAGCCGGGGCACAGGCTCTTCGAGAAACCGCCGCAGAGAAGCACATTGCCCGTGGTATCGAAGGCGCGTGCCGGACGCGGGCGCGGTTCGTCAAAACAGACGTCTCCGAAAATATCGTCCTCGATCAACGGAATGGCGCGTTCCTGTAGCAGGCGGACAAGCGCCGCCTTGTCCGCGTCGGACGCGACGCTGCCGACCGGATTGTTGGCATTGGCGATCGTGACAACCGCTTTGACCGGCATCTGGTCGAGTCCGCTTTTGAGTGCGTCGAGGTCCATCCCGGTGCCGTCCCGGCACGGGATCGGCAGCACGCGCAGTTCCAGTGCCCGCAAAATTTGCAGCAACACGAAATACGTCGGCGACTCCACGGCCACGACATCGCCGGGCTGCGTTACGGCCCTGAGCGCGAGGTTCAGCGCTTCGATGCAACCGTTGGTCACGATCAGTTCGTCCGGATCGAGCTCGCAGCGGTACTGCATTGCCTGACGCGTGATCTCGCGCCGGAGCTCGGGGTGTCCCGTTCCCCGGACATGCGCGCCGACCAGGTCGGGATGCTGATAGGCGTGCCGGCGCAGCAACACGCTCAGCTTGTCGACCGGATACAGCGCCGGTTCCGCGACTGCGAGGTCCAGGCGCACCGCGCAGGGTGCGCCCACCATCGCTAGATGATCGCGGGCTTGAGGATCGAGTTCGGGAGGCGGATTCGGCCACCTTGCCGGCCGCGCTTCCTCCAGGCGTTTTGAACGCCCGGCGACGAAGTACCCGGAGCGCGGGCGGGCCTGAATGTGCCCCTGGGTCTCCAGCCAGCGCAAGGCTTGCAGCGCGGTGGTGAGGCTCACGCCGTGTTGCACCGACAGCGTACGCACGGACGGTATCCGACTGCCCTCGCCCAGTCCGGCCTGCACAATTCCGTCCCACAGTTGCTGAGCGAGTCGCTTGTAACGTGGCACTGCGGGTTGCGCTGTCTGCATGCTGTTGGTTTCGTCGGGAAGGATCTGTTATGTTACAGATTCGCCGCTGTTGTGTATAGATTTGCGGCGGGCGGAGTGCCAAGATGGGCGCTAATTTCAAGGAGATCCGATGAATATTGCAATCCGACACGACTTCCGTAGCGACACCGTCACCCGGCCAGGCCCTGCAATGCGCGCCGCAATGGCCGCAGCCGAAGTGGGCGACGATGTCTTCGGCGACGATCCGACCGTCAATCGACTGGAACAGACGGCGGCCGCAATGCTCAGCAAGGAAGCTGCCCTGTTTCTGCCGTCGGGCACGCAGGCGAACCTTATCGCGCTGATGTCGCATTGCGCGCGCGGCGACGAGTATATCGTCGGCCAGAAGGCCCACTGCTATCGCTGGGAAGCGGGCGGCGCCGCAGTGCTCGGCAGCATCCAGCCGCAGCCGTTGAACAATCAGGCCGACGGCACGCTGCTGCTGGCCGACATCGAGGATGCCATCAAGCCGGACGATCCGCACTTCGCACGCACCCGCCTGCTCGCCCTCGAAAACACCACTGGCGGGAAGGTTCTGCCCGTGGCCTACGTCGACGCGGCCACGGCGCTCGCGCGCCGGCATGGGCTGGCCTGCCATCTGGACGGCGCGCGCCTGTTCAACGCGGCGGCCATGCTGGACGTTTCGGTGGCGACGCTGGCGACACCGTTCGATTCCGTATCGGTCTGTCTGTCGAAGGGACTGGGCGCACCGGTCGGGTCCGTTCTGGTCGGCTCTGCACCGTTTATCGCACAGGCGAGGCGGCTGCGCAAGATGCTCGGCGGCGGCATGCGGCAGGCCGGCATCATCGCGGCGGCGGGACTGTATGCTCTGGAACACAACGTGGATCGGCTGGCGGAAGATCACGCCAATGCCAAGACCCTCGCGCATGGCTTGTCGACTTTCGAGGGACTGACCGTGTCAGCGCCCGACACGAATATCGTCTTCGTGAATGTCGCCGCGGAGATGGCGGCGGCGTTTGCCGAGCACCTGGCCGCGCACGGCATTGGGCTCACGTCTGCGTATGGCGCGACCCAGCAGCGCTGGGTTACCCACCTGGACGTCTCCGCGGACGCCGTCGAGGCTGCGCTCGCCGTCGTGCGTGACTTCTTTGGCGGACGGTAAAGTCGCGCTGAGGCGACGCGCCGGCACCCTGGTTTAGCCGGCGCCAAGAAGATCGTGCGCGTTAAGAATGGCATACACAATGTCCGGATTCTTCTCGAGACACCTGCGAATGGCGGCGGGAATGGATTGTCGCGTCTTCCTGCAAAGCCCGGGGCGTTCCGCCAGCCGGATGCTAAGGCCGCGTGCTGTGCGTACTTCGCGAATACTTGGCGTAATCTGAAGGACAATGCCCAGCTGTGCCTGCATGCGTTCTTCGATATGCCGCAAGTCGGCATAGCTGATAATACTTTCAATGCGCGCAATGAGTCTTTTCTCATCCTCGGCTGTCAACCTCAGTATGCGAAGATCGCCGCAAGGGTCATTCAACAGGTCGCCCCGATCGCAGGTGCAGGCACCGGGCGGGCACTCCTTGCGGATCGGAACGGGGATAGCTTGGGACATAGGGATCACACTGCGGATCTTTATCGTAACGTGACGGAAATCTTACATCGATCCCCTGCAAATTCACACTTTCTTGACAAACTCCGATTTCAGGCTCATGGCCCCGAAACCATCGATTTTGCAGTCAATGTCGTGGTCGCCGTCAACCAGGCGAATGTTCTTGACCTTGGTACCCATTTTGACGACTCCCGCAGACCCTTTCAATTTCAGGTCCTTGATCACACTGACTGTATCGCCGTCCTGCAACACATTGCCCGCTGAGTCGCGGTAGACCTTGACGCCGTCTTCAGCAGACTCGGCGGCGTGCACAGGCCATTCATGGGCACACTCGGGGCAAATGTAAAGGTTGCCGTCTGCGTAGGTAAATTCAGAATTGCATTTTGGGCATGCTGGTAGAGCGCTCATGGTGTCGTTCTTTCGAGTAAGGCGATAGCCGTAAAAAGGAAGGCAGTATACCGCCTTCCTTCCTGTTGATACGCTACAGCAGCGCTGCACACAAACCAGGCTAGCAAACTATGCGTCCATAAGACCTGACTGCAAGTCAGCGTGGTATGAAGAACGCACCATAGGGCCGGAGGCGACGCGTGAGAAGCCCAGCTTGATGGCTGTGATGCGCAACGCCTCGAATTCCGCCGGTGTGACATAGCGTGCAACCGGAAGGTGGTGCGGGCTCGGTTGCAGGTACTGGCCAAGTGTCAACATGTCGACCTGATGGGCGCGCAGGTCCTGCATGACCATTTCGATCTCTTCCAGCGTCTCACCCAAGCCCAGCATCAGCCCGGATTTCGTCGCTACCTGCGGGTGGCGCTGCTTGAAGCGCTGCAACAGCACCAGCGAGTTGCTGTAGTCGGCGCCGGGACGGGCCTCGCGGTAAAGGCGCGGAATCGTTTCCAGGTTATGGTTGAAAACATCCGGCGGCGCCTGCCCCAGGATATCGAGGGCGACATCGACGCGGCCGCGGAAATCGGGTGTCAGAATCTCGATCTTGATCCCGGGACTCAGGTCGCGCGTCTGTTGAATACAGTCAACGAAATGCGCGGCGCCGCCATCGCGCAAGTCGTCCCGATCGACCGAAGTGATCACGACGTAGGACAGCCCCATCGCCTTGATCGTCCGCGCCAGGTTCTGCGGTTCTTCCGTATCCAGCGGATTCGGCCGGCCGTGACCGACGTCGCAAAACGGACAGCGCCTGGTGCAGATATCGCCCATGATCATGAAGGTCGCGGTGCCGCTCTTGAAACACTCTCCGATGTTCGGACAATTCGCTTCTTCGCACACCGTATGCAAATGATTTTCGCGCAGTATCTCTTTCAGGCGCAGCACTTCGCGCGTACCGGTGAATTCGGCCCGGATCCAGGCCGGTTTGCGCAGGTATTGCGCCGGTTCGGTGGGGATGATCTTGATCGGAATACGCGCCATTTTTTCTGCGCCGCGCAGTTTTTTGCCCGCTTCTACCGGACGCTGTGCCAGCTTCGGTTCACTCATCGCTTCTCCACTATCGGACATTCTTGCGCCCTGTTGTTGAAATACCTTAGCCGCGGTAATAGCGTTGCGGCGTGAAAGGTGTCTTGGCAACGAGCACCGGGACCGGTTTGCCGCGCACGATCGCTTGCAGCGCCGTGCCGGGACTGGCATGGGCCAGGTCTACGTAGCCCATCGCCACCGGTGCGCCGACTGTCGGGCCGAAGCCACCGCTTGTGACCTGGCCGACCACGCTGCCATTCGCATCGACCAGTTCGGCCCCCTCGCGCACCGGCATCCGATCTTGCGGCAGCAGGCCGACCCGTTTGCGTGCAACGCCTTCGGCCAGCTGGCGCAAGATGATGTCCGCGCCCGGATAGCCGCCGGCCCGCGCACCCTCGACGCGACGCACTTTGGAGAGCGCCCACGCCAGACTTGCTTCTACCGGCGTCGTGTTAACGTCCATATCGTGGCCGTACAGGCAGAGTCCCGCCTCCAGCCGCAACGAGTCCCGCGCGCCCAGGCCGATAGGCGCGACCTCGGGCTGCGCCAGCAGCAGTCGCGCCAGCGCTTCAGCCCGATCGTTCGGCACGGATATCTCGAAACCGTCTTCGCCGGTGTAACCGGAGCGGCTGATGAAACATTCGGCGCCGGCCAGCGTGGCGACGGCCGTGTGCATGAATATCATCTGTGCGGTGTGAGGCGCCAGGCGCGCCATGACAGTCGCCGCCTCCGGCCCCTGCAACGCCAGCAATGCGCGCTCGCTCAGTTCTTCGACTACGCAACGGTCCGACAGATGCTTTTGCATATGCGCCAGGTCTTGTTGTTTGCAGGCGGCGTTGACCACCACGAACAGGTGGTCGCCGCCATTCGCCACCATCAGATCGTCGAGTATCCCGCCGTTCTCATCGGTAAATACCGCATACCGCTGTGCATTCACTGGAAGGTCGAGGATATCGACCGGCACCAGGCTTTCCAGCGCAGCCGCGGCATGTTTTCCGGTCAGGCGCACCTGCCCCATATGCGAGACGTCGAACAGGCCCGCACGCGTGCGCGTGTGGCTGTGCTCCTTGAGTACGCCGGTCGGGTACTGCACCGGCATCTGATAGCCGGCAAAGGGCACCATCTTCGCGCCCAGCTCCAGATGCAGGTCATACAACGGGGTGCGGGCAAGCGCTTGTGTGGTGGTATCCATAAAAGTGTCCTTGTTTATTTAATCGGAACAGGCCAACGTCTCAGCAGCATGTCAGCACTCGATCACGTTGACGGCGAGCCCGCCCCGTGACGTTTCCTTGTATTTTGTTTTCATGTCGGCGCCGGTGTCGCGCATGGTCTTGATCACATTGTCGAGCGAAACAAAGTGCCTGCCATCGCCGCGCAACGCCATCCGCGCCGCGTTGATCGCCTTCACCGAGCCCATCGCATTGCGCTCGATGCAAGGCACCTGCACCAGTCCGCCGATCGGATCGCAAGTCAGTCCCAGGTTGTGCTCCATGCCGATTTCGGCTGCATTTTCGACCTGCGCCGGTGTGCCGCCCATCACCTCGGCCAGCGCACCGGCGGCCATCGAACAGGCGACGCCGACTTCCCCCTGGCAACCGACTTCCGCACCGGAGATCGATGCGTTCTCCTTGTACAGAATCCCGATCGCCGCTGCGGTCAGCAGGAAACGTACAACGCCGTCGTCGTTCGCACCTGGAACAAAGCGGTGGTAGTAATGCAGCACCGCCGGAACAATCCCGGCCGCGCCGTTGGTCGGTGCCGTCACCACGCGTCCGCCCGCCGCATTTTCTTCATTCACGGCCAAGGCATACAGGTTGACCCAGTCGAGCGTCGTCAACGGGTCGCGCAGACTGATTTCCGGCTGGGTCGATAGCTTGCGATACCACTCGGCGGCGCGGCGCCGTACTTGCATCGGGCCTGGAAGAACGCCTTCTTTGGCACAGCCGCGTTTCACGCAATCCTGCATTACCTGCCAGATATTCAGCAGTCCGCTCCGGATCTGCTCGTCGGAACGCCACACCTTCTCGTTCTCCAGCATCAACTGGCTGACCGAGAACTGATTGGCGTGGCACAGGGCCAGCAGCTCCGCTCCGCTGTGGAACGGATACGGCAGTGTGGTGGTATCCGACACGATGCGATCCTGGCCGGCGGCATTTTCATTGACGACGAAGCCGCCGCCGACCGAGTAATAGACTTTGTTGGCAAGTTCGGCATTGTCGCTATCGAACGCCGTAAAACGCATCCCGTTGGGGTGGTAAGGCAGCGTGCGCTGCCGATACAGCAACAAATGTTCTTTCTCGATAAAGGCAACTTGCTTCTGCCCGAGCAAATTGATGCTTGCGGTGCTGCGGATCTGCGCCAGCTTGTCGGCAATCGTTTCGATATCGACCAGGTCCGGTGTTTCGCCGAGCAGCCCCAGCAGGACCGCCTTGTCGCTGCCATGGCCTTTGCCGGTTGCACCGAGCGAGCCATACAGCTCGGCCTTGACCGTATGCGTACGTGCCAGCAAGCCGTTTTCCTTCAAACCGCTGACGAACAATAGCGCCGCCCGCATCGGTCCCACCGTATGCGAACTCGAGGGGCCGATGCCGATCTTGAATAATTCAAATATGCTGATGGCCATTTTCCGACACTCCTGCAGGCAATGCGATGCGAACTTTCAGCTCATTCGTAATCGGAGATGGGTGGGCATGAGCAGACCAGGTTACGGTCGCCATACACGTTATCCACACGCCCGACCGGCGGCCAATATTTGCTGTTTTTCCTGAGCGACGCCACCGGGAATACCGCTTGCTCACGCGTGTACAAACGATCCCACTCCCCGGTCAGATCCATTGCCGTGTGCGGGGCATGCCTGAGCGGGCTGTTTGCGGCCGTGATACGTTCGTCTTCGACTTCCTGGATTTCATGCCGGATCGCGATCATCGCTGCGCAAAAACGATCCAGCTCCTCTTTGGACTCGCTTTCGGTCGGTTCGATCATTAACGTCCCGGCGACCGGAAACGACATCGTCGGGGCATGGAAACCGAAATCGATAAGACGTTTCGCAACGTCATCAACGGTGATCCCGGTCTTGTCTTTCAACGGCCGCAGATCGATGATGCACTCATGGGCAACGATGCCGTCCTTGCCCGCGTACAGAATCGGGTAATGCGGCGCCAGGCTGTGGGCGATATAGTTGGCATTCAGGATCGCCAGCTGGCTGGCCTGCTTCAGGCCGCCGCTTCCCATCAGCGTGATATAGGCCCAGCTGATCGGCAGGATATTCGCGCTGCCCCACGGTGCAGCGGCGACCGGTGCAATACCGGTTTCGAGCATCCGGTGTCCCGGCAGGAACGGCGCCAGATGGGCTTTCACGCCGATCGGACCGACGCCAGGGCCGCCGCCGCCATGCGGGATGCAAAATGTTTTGTGCAGATTCAGATGCGATACGTCGCCGCCGAATTTGCCGGGCGCGCAGAGGCCGACCATCGCATTCATATTCGCACCGTCGATATACACCTGGCCGCCGTGCGCATGGATGATGTCGCAAATTTCGCGAATCGCCTGTTCGAACACACCGTGGGTCGAAGGGTAAGTGATCATCAGCGCGGCAAGATCCGCCGCATGCTGGTCGGCCTTGGCTTTCAGGTCGGCGACATCAACGTTGCCGTGGTCGTCGCAGCGCACGACCACCACCTTCATCCCCGCCATGTGGGCGGTGGCCGGATTGGTGCCGTGAGCGGAGCTGGGGATCAGGCAGACATCGCGCTGTCCCTCGCCGCGACTTTGATGATAGGCGCGGATAGCCAGCAGCCCCGCATATTCACCTTGCGATCCGGCATTCGGCTGCAGCGACACCGCGTCGTAGCCGGTACAGACGCACAGCATCTGTTCCAGCTCGCTCACCAGTTGCTGATATCCCTGCGCCTGCTCGAGCGGCGCGAATGGATGTATCGCGCTGAATTCCTTCCACGTGACCGGAATCATTTCGGTCGTCGCGTTGAGTTTCATCGTGCAGGAGCCGAGCGGAATCATGGTGCGGTCAAGCGCCAGGTCCTTGTCGGCCAAGGCCCGCAGGTAGCGCATCATTTGCGTTTCGGAGTGATGGCTATTGAATACAGGATGCGTCAGGAAGTCGCTGGTGCGGGTCAGCGCCGGCGGGATCCGGTCGTCGACAGCGGCTTCAACTGTCGCGAATGAGAGTGCCGGTTGGCCCTTGGCGGCAAAAATGCGCCATAGCGTTTCGACTTCGTCGGCGGTAGTGGTCTCGTCGAAGGAAATGCCGACCTGATCGGCTGCCACAGTGCGCAGATTGATCGCCTGGGCGCGCGCCGCGGCGTGTATCGCCTGCGTGTGGCCGACGGTGCGTACCGTGATGGTGTCAAAGAAATTCGGCGTCAACACCTCATAGTCGAGCTGGCCCAGGCCGGCGGCAAACGTAGCGGTCAGGCGATGCACGCGTTGCGCGATGGTTTTCAGCCCTTGCGGCCCGTGATACACCGCGTACATGCTGGCGATATTCGCCAGCAGCACCTGCGCCGTACAAATGTTGCTGGTGGCTTTTTCACGCCGGATATGCTGCTCCCGGGTCTGCATCGCAAGGCGATACGCCTTGTCGCCGCGACTGTCGATCGAGACCCCGACCACGCGCCCTGGCATCAGCCGCTTATGCACATCCTTGGTTGCAAAGTACGCCGCATGCGGACCGCCGTAACCGAGCGGTACGCCGAAACGTTGTGAAGAACCGATGGCGACATCGGCGCCAAATTCCGCGGGAGGCGTCAACAGCGTCAGCGCCAGCAAATCGGCGGCGACGACAACCAGCGCGTCCTTGCTGTGCGCGCTGGCAACCGTGCGCGCATAATCGTGAATCCCGCCGCTGAGTACCGGATACTGCAACAGCACGCCGAAACACTCCAGGCCGTCCAGCGCAGTAAGGTGGTCGCCCACCACGACGTTGATACCGATCGGCGCCGCACGGGTGCGCACCACATCGATGGTTTGCGGATAGCAATCCTGGGAGACAAAGAAAGTCGTGCTCTTGCTTTTCGATACCCGCTGGCAGAACGTCATGGCCTCGGCCGCCGCAGTCGCTTCATCGAGCAACGAGGCGTTGGCGATCTCCATCCCGGTCAGATCGGACACCATGGTCTGGAAATTCAGCAGCGCTTCCAGGCGGCCTTGCGATATCTCCGGCTGATACGGCGTATAGGCGGTATACCAGCCGGGGTTTTCGAGCAGATTGCGCAGAATGACGGTTGGCGTATGACAGTTGTAATAGCCCATCCCGATATACGACTTGAATACCTGATTCTTCTCCGCGATGGTGCGTAGCGCTTCCAGCGTCTCTACTTCATTCAGGGCGCTGCCGAGATTCAGTGGTGCGTCGGACAGAATCGCCGCCGGCACCACATTTTTGATCAATGCGTCAATTGACTCGTAGCCCAGCGCGGCAAGCATGTTTTGCTGGTCCGCTTCGCCCGGCCCGATATGCCTGCCAACAAAATCCGTATGCTGCAATAAATCTTCAAACGCTGGCCGTATCTGCGCCATGGTGTCCTCTCGCAATGCTGTCTTGTGTAAATGTGAATTCGAATCGATGATGTGGCGCTCAGCCCAGGCTGTCGAGGAAGGCCTTATAGCCGGCCTCGTCCATCAGGCCGTTTAATGCGGCAGCATCGCTCACCTTGAACTTGAAGAACCATCCTGCGCCCATCGGGTCTTCATTGACCTTGCCGGGTTCGTCCGCCAGAACGGCATTGGTTTCAGTGATGACGCCGGCAGCCGGCATCATGATTTCGCTCGCGGTTTTTACCGACTCGATCACGGCGGCTTCTTCGCCTTTTTCTATCTGTTTGCCGATTTCCGGCAACTGCACGTAAACCAGGTCGCCCAGATGGTCTTGCGCAAAATCGGTGATCCCGACTGTCACCAGGCCGTCATCTTCGATCTTCAGCCATTCATGTTCTTCGGTATATTTCGTCGCGCTCATTGCTGATCTCCGTTATGAGGTTGTGGTTACTCGGTGCCAAAAGCGTACACGTTCAAGGCTGGAGCGTATCCAGTCCGCTCCCTTGTATTGCGTTTAATCCGTGTCGTGAAACGCCCATTCCAGGCGGCTTCAGACCAGTTATGCACTTTTTCGCCAGATGCGAAATTGTAAAGTTTTGTAGATTGCTTTTGCAATCAATTACAGATTCAAATAGTTTATTAATGAATATATTCAACTATCAAAGCTTTAAAAAAATAAAAATTATTCGAATAATTTTTAGATTTTAAAAATCGATGTTCGCAATACCGCTGCCATTGCAGGATAACCGGCAAAAGAACAAAAAAGTGAAAATCATGCACCAGTCGATAACGCGCCGCTGAGCGACGCGACGGCCGGTCGGAAAGTGCCTTACTCCAGCCTGAAGCCAACCTTGATAGTTACCTGGTAATGAGAAATTTTGCCATCCACGATATGGCCCCGGGTTTCGATAACCTCGAACCAATCCATGTGCTTGAGGGTCAGTGCCGCCTTGGAAATCGCGTCGCGTATTGCCTCATCAGTGCCATTTATTGACGACCCGACGAGTTCGACCAGTTTGTAGGTGTGAGCGGACATGGCATTCCCCTTTATTGGGTTGTTGAAATATCGGGCTATAGGTTAGCAACCTGTCGGACTTAGGAAGAATCGGCTGCAAAAGCGCCTGAGCGGTCCATATTTCACTGATTTTTTGGTCAATAGTCCCGCTATTGACACAAAAAATCAGCAAAATCTGTCCTCGCTCAGGCACTTTTTCGCTTCGATTTCCTAAGTCCGACAGGCTGCTGCTGTTGTCTCCATCATATGAGCCAACCGGTTAATTTTCCATAAATATATTCAGATGCCTTCATGGCTTTGATGGAAGCGGAATGGATGGTGTCGGCAACGGTCAGGCCACTCTTGAACAATGGCGATTGGCTAAATCACATTGCGTTCCAGCAATGGCTTGTTTTCAACGATGCGTTGCACGGACAATCCAGACAGATCAAGGCTGGTATAGCCGCCATCGACGATCAACTCCGCCATCCCGCGGCCGACCGCCGGCGCCTGTTGCAGACCATGCCCGCTAAAGCCGTTTGCCAGCAACAGATTCGGTATTTCCGGGTGCGATCCGAGGATCGCGTTGTGATCAAAAGTGTTGTACTCGTAGTAACCGGCCCAAGCCCGTTGCAATCGTATTGCTTCGAATGCCGGTACCCGCTGAGCCAGCGTCAGCCAGGCCTGATCGAACAGGCCGTAGTCGACGTCCAGCGGCGGGTCGTTAACATCGTTCTCCGGCGGCAAGCCGCAAATCCAGTATTTCCCTTCCGGACGGAACCATAAGCCGCCGGGATCGATAACCAGCGGACAATCGGGCGTCTCCGCCGGACTTGAAAATACATAGACACAGCGTTTTCGTCCATGCACCGGCAGATTGAAACCGGTCGCATCGATCAACGGCTTTGCCCACGCGCCGGCCGCATTCACAGCCCAATCGCAGCCTAGCTCCGTGCCATCTGTCAGACGCACGGCGCTCGCCCTGTTTTGTGAGCAGACGAAACTTTGCGCCTCTCCTTTGACGTAGCGGACACCCAGGCTTCTCGCCTTGTGCCGGAACGCCATCAGCAAACCGTAGCCGTCAAACCATCCCTCGCCACTCAAGCCAAGCGAGCCCAGGGCCAGATCGTCGGTATTCAACCAGGGAAATCTGGCGGCCAGTGCGGCCGGCTCCAGCAATGCGGCGTCAACGCCATGCTGTCTTTGTATCTGATGGTTCTGGCGCTGGATATCCGCGGCGCCGGAGCTGGCAAGATACAAATACCCTTGTTCGGTTAACGCGAGATCGGGGATCTCCCCATCGACTGCCAGATGGCTTTCAATTTCCCGCAGGAAGTTGATGCCAAACTGGGAAATGGCAATGTTCACTGGCGACGTATATTGTTGCCGGATCGCACTCGCCGAGAGTGTGGATGAAGCGTTGGTATAAGTTGAGTCCCGTTCAATGACCGTCACCGTTCCGGGAAAACGAGGATTCGAGGCAAGAAAATAAGCGATGGCACTACCAATTACACCACCGCCGACAATAACGACATGTTTCATTTGCGTAGTCATGGATAAATATAATTCCGATAGTAAATTTATTTACCATCGTATATTTACATGCATTGAAAAGCGAACAGATCGACACCCGTTTGCTTCACAAAATCGCATTTATTTTTGCCAGGCCGAAGAGAGGATAATTGCAACGACAACGCAGCCCCATGCTGTCCATCAGGAACGTAAGATTTCTTATAGCATATTTTATTTACTATAATGCACAATCAGATGAACAAAAAGCAGGAGCATCCATGGCAACTACACGTCAAAAAAACCCATCTCTCAACATCGATCAACCCAAAGGGCCTGCGCCGCGCAAGCGCAAGTCGACCAAGTCTTTGAATGGCCCGCTCTCCGGCCTCCCTGCGGCGCCACGCGCTACCGCCCCGGGCCGCTCAGACCGTTCAAGCAGCGCCTCTCTGGGCGAGAATCTGCATTCCATTCGGAATGGCCTGAACCTGACTCTCGCAGAGGCCGCTCAAATGACGGGTACCGGGGCTTCAACGCTGTCGAAAATAGAAAATGGGAAAATGTCGCCCACCTATGACGTCTTGCAGAAAATCGTGAAGGGCCTGCAAATCGACCTGGTCGACCTGTTCGACCGGCGTGTGCATATGCTGCCTAGCGGGTGCCGTGCCATTAACCGTTCCGGCACGGGAACTTTGCATGCAACTTCCAAGTATGTGCATGAGGTACTGGCAACGGAGCTTTCGCATAAGAAGTTCCTGCCCTTTCATACCAAGGTGACGGCAAGAGTTCCTGCTCTGACGCCGGTTGAACGCCAGGAGCCTGTGAGTCGTCCAGGCGAAGAATTCGTCTTTGTGCTGTCGGGAGCGGTCGAATTACACACCGACTGTTATGCGCCGTCACGCCTGGAGGTCGGCGACAGCATTTATTTTGACAGCGGGATGTTGCATTCGCTGGTCTCGGTCAGCCCGGAAGACGCGCAAGTGTTGTGGATCGTCAGCCAGAACTGATTGGGTGCAATAACCAGGCAATGCTTACATTTTGAGCAGACAACTACCTGAACGATAACTTGCGCCACCAGCGGCCATGGATTCCTTATCCAAGGCCGCGTGGCACTATGCTGCCGTCTTCGGATCCAGCGTCCGGCGCAAGGCCTCGAAAAACAGTTCCGACTGCAGACGTTCGCCCTGCAGTTGCCGGGCGACGCGTGCTGCCAGTTCCGCGGCAACCGGCCGCAAAGCCCTGCCGGTTGCGCCCGCGAGGACTTGGGCGGCGCAGGCACGCTCCAGATAGTACAGATCGTCGTAGGCGTAATCGATGCGCTCGCCGCACACGACGACGCCGTGATTGCCAAGAAAAACGATATCGGCTCCGCGCATGGCGTTGGCGATCCGCTCGCCTTCGGACCCGTCTAGCGCAAGGCCGTTGTACTGGTCATCGACGGCGATCCGGCCGTGGTAGCGCATCGCGTTCTGCGACAGCGTCGTGTCCAGGCCGCGGTCCTCGGTCAAGGTCAGAGCGGTGGCGTAAGGCATATGGGTGTGCAGCACGCAGGTCTTGCGGGCGATGCGATGGATCGCTGCGTGGATGAACATCGCCGTGGGTTCGACTTCGTGGCGGCCGGCGAGCTTGTGGCCGGCCGCGTCGATCAGCACGATGTCTTCGGCTTGTATCTCACTCCACAGCAGGCCGCGCGGATTCAGCAGGAACAGGTCGCCATTGTCAGGCAGCACCACGCTGAAGTGATTGCAGACACCTTCGCCCAGCCCGTGCTGGGCGGCGGCGCGCAGGGCCAGCGCGAGATCGGCCCGCAATGCCGCCACGACGGGCGAGTTGAAGTATGTTTCGATGGCGGAGGAAGTCGGGGTCATGGGAGTCTTCTGGCAGGTTTCGGATGCGATCATTTCGGGAGAGCCGGGTTCAGGTGACGGGCTGACCCTCAGCTTCGTTGCGCGTTAACCAAGGATTTTTGCCGCATAGCAGTCTCCAGGGATCGAACGGAATGCAGACGACGCTCTAATACAGCCAGTATAAATACATGCTGCGATACGTTTTATCAATATCTATGCAATTTTTGTGAACATTTCTCAAAGAGCACACTTAAAATGAAACGTAGACCGGATAAATCAGCCTAGCCGCTCATGCCGGCAAGCCTACGGGAAGAATCTCGCAGCCCGTCGAAAATGCTGTCGATCAGCTGCTGCGGAAACTCTTGCGGCAACTCTTGTGCCACCCGATCGATGACTTGCGGGGTCGCCGCAATCAGCTCGTCCACCACGTCACCGGCGCTGATCCCATAACCGCATTTCAGCGCCGTTGCGTCAATATGACGTCGCATGAGGCTATCCGCCAGATAGTGTCGATTCTTCCCGAGCCAGGCCATGGCCATCTTGACGCGCTGGCGTGGGATCAGATTTTCTCCCTTGCCGATAATCGGCCATGCAGACAGAACGTCATACATGGGTGTGAGCCGGTAGCGATCTCCCGCTTGCAAAAATATACTGAAGTTTTTGGCGTGCCCGTCGGTGGCGCGCAGCATCCAGAACACTAGTTGCGTCTTCAGAAAAGTGCGTATATCGGCATCGCGCGCAATCGATTGTCCCAGCAATGTGGCAATCCGCTCCATCCCGGGACCGCCGTCTGTTTCGTACTTGTGGGCGGCAGGCGTTCCGGTCGCTTGACAAAAATCTTCCTGCGGCAGACGCAACCAATGCGTCCCTGCGCGCGCCATCATTCTGTCGAAACGCGCCACGACCAACGCCTTGGTCTGACCAAAGGTGGTGATGGCCGACTGCGCCACAGGAATCTCGAAAGCATGCAGAATGCGCGAGCACAACCACTCGTTTTCCACCGAGGTTGTCATGTCCGCGCGCCGATTGCCCACCAGTCCCATCGGCAGCTTGAAAATGTGTGTCGTCGGCGTCGCATGCAGCGGCTTGCACCAACGCCCTGTATGCCAGAGCAAGGCGGTCTTCTCTTGCGCGCCGGCGATTGACAGACGCAAGTCGCCTTCATCTTCGGGCACCAGCGCGCTCGGCGTGGTGATCGCTTGTTGTATCAGCCGCTCAACGCCGATCTCATCCAGAGCTACGGCGTCTATGGTCTCAAGGTTGTCCGGCGCCTCTCCCGGCGGCAGCAGTTGAACTGCACCGACACAATCGCGGCCGACTGCCGCCAGCAGCGCATACGCACCTGTGTCCGCCGCCTTGAATTTAGACTGCAGCCGTTTTCGGATCACCTCGTTATCGGGCAAAAGATTATCGAAAAAATCATTGACGACGCTGCCTTTGACAACCCGATTGCCTGGAATGGCCGGTAACGACAACGATAACGAGCGAAATGCCGGCGACGCAAACCAGCTTTCATCGTAGGTAAACGAAGGCTCCGTGTGCGGCGGCAAACTCCAGAGACCCATTTGCTCACCATTCATCCAGACCGCAAGGGATTTGGTGTTTGACGGACGCCCCATTACCATTCCGATTGTTGGGAGGCAGAAACATCTGCCGTTCCGGGCCTGTCCTGAACGACCAGTTCAAGCCCTAAAGCACCCATCAGGCGCAGCAGGCGCTCGACGGTTATCCGCCCCGGATTGAGCTCAAGAACGGAAAGCCGCTCCTGGCTGATGCCGGCTTTCTGCGCCAGCGCCGCCTGCGTCAGGGATTTGGTCTTGCGACACCCCTGCAACAGCTGGCCTAACTGCTTTTCTGTAGAAATAATTTGTTTCATAAAATATCCCTAAAGCGAATATAAGCATATTATTCCAAATACGAATAAATACAAGTTATTCTTAATACGAATAAAACCATGATATTCGTATTCCGGATATCGCGCATGGAAAGTACCTGGCCAATAAGCGGTAAGGCCCGCACCGGATTTCACCGGTGCGGGCCTGCGTTGCCAACGGGCTTTCAGTCAGAAGTCAGAGTTTAATTGATGCGGGGCTGGCGTCGGCTTTGAAAGTTGGCAGGCTCCTTTCAGGAAAGGGTGGTTTTGATGATGGTTTTCAGTTTGGGGGGGCTTGCTGCACTTGCTGCGCGTGTTCCCGGATACTCGATAAGGTGGCCGTCGGCGTAATCACTTCCGGCGACAGGCGGATTTCAATCACTGCCGGCAGGCCGCTGGCAAGCGCTTGTTCAAACGCCGGCATGAAGTCCGCGGTGTTCTCGACCACTGCGCCGAACGCGCCGAACGCGTGTGCGTAAGCCGCGAAATCCGGATTGGTCAGGGCTGTGCCGTACACGCGGGCGGGATATTCACGTTCCTGATGCATCCGGATCGTGCCATAGATGCCGTTATTCACCACAATGAAAATCACCGGCAACTTGTATTGCATCGCCGTCGCCAGTTCCTGGCTGGTCATCATGAAGCAGCCGTCCCCGGCAAACGCTACGACGGTGCGTTCCGGGTACAGCGATTTGGCGGCAAGCGCCGCCGGTACGCCATAGCCCATCGCGCCGCTGGTCGGCGCCAGTTGCGATTTGAAATGGCGGAACCGGTAGAAGCGATGCACCCAGGTAGCATAATTCCCGGCGCCGTTGCAGATGATCGCATCGGCCGCCAGACGGTCGCGCAGATATTCCATGATCTCGCCCATCTGCACCGGTCCCGGCACTTGCGGCGGCGTACTCCATGCCAGGTAGTCGGCATGCGCAATCGCGGCCTCGGCAGGCCACGCAGGCGGCGCTGCGGGATGCAGCCCCGCGACCGCGGCGGCAAATTCCGGCATGCCGGCGTTGATCGGCAAGGTGGCGGCGTACACACGGCCCAGCTCTTCCGCGCCGGCATGCACATGCACCAGGCGCTGGCGCGGCAACGGAATGTCGAACAGGGTGTAACCGCTGGTGGTCATCTCCCCCAGGCGCGGGCCGATCGCCAGCACCAGATCGGCCTCCTTCACGCGCTGCGCCAGCTTCGGATTGATGCCGATGCCGACATCGCCCGCATACAGCGGGTGCGTGTTATCGAACAGATCCTGGAAGCGGAAGGCACACGCGACCGGCAATTGCCAGGCTTCGGCAAAACGGCGCAGGTCCGCGCACGCTTGCGGCGTCCAGCCGCTGCCGCCGACAATCGCCAGCGGTTTTTTGGCCTGCGTCAACAATTCGGCCAACTGCTGCAGCGCTGCCGGCGTTGGGGCGGCGGCGACACGCTGATAGGCCGGCACTGCAGGTACGCTGACCTGATCCAACAGCATGTCTTCCGGCAGTGCCAGGACGACCGGGCCGGGGCGGCCCGAGACAGCGGTTTGGAAGGCACGGCGCACGTATTCCGGAATCCGGCGGGCATCGTCGATCTGCGCCACCCATTTCGCCATTTGTCCGAACATGCGGCGATAGTCGATTTCCTGAAATGCTTCACGGTCCATGCAATTGCGCGCGACTTGCCCGATGAACAGGATCAACGGCGTCGAATCCTGAAACGCGGTGTGGATGCCGATCGATGCGTTGGTGGCGCCGGGCCCGCGCGTCACCATCGCGATGCCCGGTTTCCCGGTCAGCTTGCCGTAGGCCTCGGCCATATTCGACGCACCGCTTTCGTGCCGGCATACGCGCAAGGCGATCTGCTCGCGCGCGTCATACAGCGCATCGAGCACATCAAGATAACTTTCGCCCGGCACACAAAACACATGGTCGACGCCATGCGTGATAAGACTATCGACCAGGATTTTTCCACCGCTGCCGGTGTGAATTAAATCAGCATGCATTCTTATCTCCTCGTGACTGACCAGACAGTTGATGCGCCGTCTTCAGACGCGCGACGCCGGTCTCGATGGCATCCGGCTCGGCCATTGCAAACGACATCCGAAAACTCGCCGTGTCGGGAGCGGCGGCAAAAAATGCCGCTCCGGGAACGTACATCACGTTTTCGGCGATCGCCTGCTGCAGTAACTGCGATGCGTCGCTGCCGTCACGCCAGCGCGCCCAGATAAACATGCCGCCCTGCGGCCGGACCAGGTCGAGCGATCCGGCGAAGTGCCGGTCCAGCGCCTGCAGCATGGTCTCGCAGCGCAGGCGATAGGCCGCAATCAACCTGGCCAGATGCGGCTCCAGCCGACCCGACAACAGATATTCGGCGGCCGTCAATTGCATCCAGGGTGCGGTGCAGAGGTCGCTGGTCTGCTTGGCGATGACCGCGCGGCGCCGGATTTCCGGCGCTGCCAGCAACCAGCCGATGCGCAAACCCGGCGCCACGATTTTCGACAGACTGGACAGGTACACCAGCCAGTCGCTGGCACCGGGAATGCTGCTCGCCAGTTCGCGCAGCGTGGGTAGCGCGCTGCCGGAAAAACGCAGCTCGCCATACGGATCGTCTTCGACGATCACGATCCGGTAGCGGACCGCAAGTGCCAGCAACTTGTTGCGCCGCGCCAGCGATAACGTGGCGCCGGAGGGATTGGCGAAGGTCGGTACGACGTAGACCAGTTTCGGCCGCAACTCACCGCGTGCCAGTTGCTGTTCGAAGGCATCGACATCCAGTCCGTCGGCATCGCTGGGAAGCGCACAGATGCGCGCGCCGGCGATGCGCAACGCCTGAATCGCCGCCGGATAGGCCGGGCGCTCGATCGCCACGCTGTCACCCGGCGCGATCAGCACACGCAACAACAGCTCGAACGCCTGCTGCGAGCCGGTAGTGACCAGCAACTCATCGGCCGCAGCCTTGATGCCGCGCTGCTGCATCAGCGTCAGCAGTGCTGCGCTCAGGCTGGCAACCCCTTCGGTCGCGCCATATTGCAGACAAGCCGCAGGATGCTTGCGGACCGCCTCGGCCGCAGCCTGCGCCAATCCGTCGGCGTCGAACAGCGACGGTGCCGGATAGCCGCCGGCAAACGAAATCATCCCCGGCTGCGCCAGATACTTGAACAGTTCCCGAATCGGCGAGCCCTGGGGTGCGGAAAATTGTTCGGTGAAAGAATACATGGCGGTCATCCTTTGAGAAAAAGCGTCCCCACGAAACCCGCGGTTCCGATTTTTCTTCGTTTTGTTTTTAAGCTCGGACGGAGTCGCCGAGGCTTATCCGTCTGATCTGTTTAAGCTGGGAAGACCATCAGCGCTCGACCGTGCGATTCCAACGGTTGTTCCAGTCGTTGCGCTTTTCGTTGATGACGTTCCAGTCCACCGTGTTGACGTTTTTCATCAACTGATCGACCTTGCCGATCTTGGCCTGCACCGACTCCGGCACTTTGACGTTCTTGTTGATTGGAATCGTGTTCGCGTTATCCATGGCCTTGGTTTGGGCCGGAACGCTCAATAGATATTCAACCAGTTTTTGCGACAGATCGGGTTCCGAATTGTTCTTCAGTGCGCACGCACCGACCATCAGCAATACCGCGCCTTCCTTCGGCGTGGCAAATTCGGCTGGAATACCCTTGGCTTTCAGATTCGCAATCGCCGTCGGCGTCAGCGGGAAAATCGCGGCTTCGCCGGTCTGAACCATTTCCGAAATCTTGGCCGAGCTGGACAAATATTCCAGCACGTTCGGACCGACCGTGGCCGACCATTTCTGGAAGCCCGGTTCGACGTTCTTGTCGCTGCCGCCCAGCTGGCGGTTCAGCATCAGGAAGCTGTGCAGGCCGAAGGTGCTGCTCGAAATCGACTGGAATACCACCTTGCCCTTGTATTTCGGATCGGCGAAATCCATCCATGAATTCGGTGCCGCCCAGCCTTTTTGATCAAACATTTTCTTGTTGTAGCCGATCCCGACCGTACCGAGTTCGATCCCTACCGCCTGATCGTTGGCCATGCGGGCATACGGATAAATGTCCTTGAATACCGGCGCGTCATTCAGCTTCTGGCACAGGCCCATGCCGATCGCGCGGTACATCACGCCATCGTCGAGGAACACAATATGCATCTGCGGCTTGTCCTTTTGCGCCTGCATTTTGGCGATGATGTCGGACGAGGTGCCGGGAACCACTACGATTTTCACGTTATTGGCTTTTTCGAATTCCGGGAAAATATAGCTGGTGTAATTCTTTTCCATGCTGCCGCCGTTCATGCCCACATACAGGGTGCGCGTTTGCGCACTTGCCGTGGCGGAGATCCCCAACGCCGACAGAAGGCTTGCTACCAACACCAGATGCTTGAATTTCATGATTCTCACTCCTCGAAGATTAAACGACTCCATGGGCCCCAATTTTCTGCTCACGACGCTGAGCAACCTGATCCTGCCAAACTGAATCTTTGAATGCCAAATGGCGCAATCGGCGTTGCGGTCGTACCGTGCAGCACCAGGTCGGCCAGCACCTCGCCGACTGCCGGCGCCAGCTGAAATCCAGCGCCGGAAAAACCGAACGCATGCAGCAGGCCGGGGGTCGTGCGGCTCGGTCCGATCACCGGCTGGTCGTCCGGCATCGCGCCCTCGACCCCGGTCCAACTGCGGATCACCAGCGCATGGCGCAGCGCCGGGATGATGTCGCAGATCAGGCCCATGGCATGCAAGGTTGCCGCCGATGCCGGCCGCGTCGCCGCCGGCGCCAGCCGATCGCCGCCGCGCCCGCGGCCGCCGCCGATGACGAAGTTGCCGCGTTCCACCTGGCGCGCATAAAAGCCGCCGCCGACGATCCCCAGATTGACGGCCATCAGTGGCGGCAATGGTTCGGTGACACACATATTCGGATAAATCGCTTGCTCCGGCACCGGCTCGCCGAAGCGGGCGGCAATGTCTGCGCCCCAGGCACCGGCACAGTTCAGCAGGAACCGGCTCTGCACTTCCAGGCCATTGCCGGTGCGCAAGGTGAAATACGTACCGTCGAAGGTGGCGCTGTCGACGGCGCTGCCTTCGCGTATCTGCGCGCCCTGGCGTTTCGCCGCCAGCGCAAAGGCCGCAGCTACCAGGCGCGGATTGGCATGGCCATCGGCGGCACACAACGATGCGCCCGCCACTTCCTTGCCCAGCCACGGATAGCGGTTATGCACCGCTTCCCGTCCCAGCAATTCGAGCTGCAGGCCAAACGGCCGGGCCAGTTCGCGATACGCTTCCAGGGTTGCCATGTCGGCCTCGCTGCGCGCCAGCTTCAGATGGCCGGAGATGACATATTCGCCGTCGCTGCCGATGACTTCCGGCAGACGCTGCCAGATAGCGTGCGCACGTTGCGCCAGCGGCAGCTGGATCGGCGCGCGGCCCTGGCGCCGCACGCCGCCGTAATTGACGCCGCTAGCAGCAGCGCCGCACCAGCCCTGCTCCAGCACCACCACCGAGCACTGCTGACGGCGCAGCGCCAGTGCGGCAGAGCTGCCCATCAGGCCGCCGCCGATAATCGCGACCTCAGCTGTCAGTCGCTCAGTCATGGCAGCTCCGCTGAACACGGTGCAACTTCTTGCTCCAGCATGCCGACCGCAACCGGAAACGGCTTGACCGGCGGCTGTCCGCGCAAACGGCCGACCTCGGCCACGGTTTTGCCGGAGGCGCAGGCCAGAATCTCGGCGGCGGCCGCGCCACAAACCCGTCCCTGGCAGCGCCCCATGCCGACCCGGGTCAGGGCCTTGAGCCGGTTCATCTCGACGGTGCCGGCAGTGTGTACGCTACGGCGCAATTCGCCGGCGGTGATTTCCTCGCAACGGCATACGACCAGATCGTCCGCGCATTCCCGAGCCCAGTGCACCGGCACCGGAAACGCGCTCTCCAGTCCGCGCCGGAACGCTTGAATCCCTTGCAGTGCGCGCTCGATGCGCGCGCTCTGCGCGGCTGCCACCGGCTTGCCAATATCCTGCAGCAACGCCAGTGCGGCCCGCTGTCCGGCCAGTTCCGCGGCATCGGCTCCGGCGATCCCGCTGCCGTCGCCGGCCAGATACACGCCCGGCACGCTGCTGCGACCGGCGCTGTCGCGCACCGGCAGCCATTGCTGATTGAGGCTATCGAATGCAAAGGCACAACCAGCCAGATCGGCCAGCTGCGTTTCCGAACGCAGTCCGAAACCGGCAGCCACCGCAGCGCAATCGAGCTGCTCCGACTTGCCATTGCGCTGCCAGCGGATCTGGCGCACCTTGAGATCGCCGCTTACCGCGATGTTATCCACGCCTTCGACGATGCGGATCCCGTGGCTGCGCAACCAGGCGACAAAATACAGGCCCTTGGCCAAGGTCAGCGGCTGCCGCATCAAGTGGGCGGCGGCGCGCGCCTTGCCCGAAAACGATGCGGTATCGAGCACCGCCGCAATCTCGGCGCCCGCCTTGGCATACTGATAGGCGACCAGATACAGCAGCGGGCCGGAGCCGACCAGCACGATGCGCCCGCCGATCACGCAACCCTGCGCTTTCAATGCCACTTGGGCCGCACCCAGCGTGTACACGCCCGGCAACAGCCAGCCCGGGAACGGCATGATGCGATCCATCGCGCCGGTACACAGGATCAGCTGGGAAAAGCCCAATACCTGATGCCGGCCGCGGCACAGCAAGTCGAGCTGCGCGCCGTCGCAGTTCCACACCAGGGTTTCCGGCCGATAGTCGATCTGCGCGCGCAACCCGGCAAAACAGCGATGAATCGCCTCGGCCTTGGCGGACTCGAAACCATACAAGGTCTTTTTGGAGCGCTGGAATCCTTCCGGCGGCTGGCGGTAGATTTGCCCGCCGGAGCGCACATTTTCATCCACCAGCACCGGGCGCAGTCCTGCAGCCACCAGGGTTTCGGCGGCCCGCACACCGGCCGGGCCGGCACCGACAATCACAATCGCGGGCGCGCTGCTCATGCAGCACCTCCGATAGCGCCGGTCAGCAAGCGCATGCCCGGCTGAATCAGCGTGGTGCAAGCCCGCAGCGGCGCGCCGTCTTCAGTGCGCATCCAGCAATCCTGGCAGGCGCCGATCAGACAGAATCCGGCGCGCGGCATGCCGCTGAACTCCGACACGCGCACGCGCTCGCCGTGGGTCAGCACCGCTGTCAGGACGCTGTCACCGCTTAGTCCCGTCACGCGCTCGCCATCGAGCCAGAACTCGACCGGCGGGCGCTGCGTTTCGGCGACTCTGGTCAGCAGCGTCATGTCTGTTGTCCAATCAACACCTTGTCCAATCCATAGACCCGATCCAGAATCAGCATCGCGACGCCGGTAATCAAGATCATCAGCGCCGATACCGACGCCATCATCGGATCGATCGACTCGGTGGCATACATGTACATGCGCACCGGCAGCGTCATGGTCGCCGGCGTAGTGACAAAAATCGACATGGTCAACTCGTCGAAACTGTTAATGAAGGCGAGCAGCCAGCCCCCGGTCAATCCCGGCAGAATCATCGGCAGCGTGACGCGCCGAAACACGGTCCATGATCCGGCCCCGAGCGACTGCGCGGCCTGCTCGGCGCTTTGGTCCATCCCGACCACCGCCGCCAGCACCAGGCGCAACACATAGGGCGTAATCACCACGATATGCGACACCACCAGCCAGCCGAACGAACCGGTCACGCCCAGCGCCGCAAACAGACGCATCAAGGCGACGCCGAGCACCAGGGTAGGAATGATCAACGGCGACAGAAACAGCGCATTCAGGAAATCGCGTCCCGGAAACTGGAAACGCCCGATCGCCAGCCCGGCAGGCAGCGCGAGACATACCGACAGCGTGGCCGACATGAACGCCAGTTGCAAACTGGTATAGAACGACTGGACGAAATTGGGATGCTCGAATACCGCCCTGAACCAGCGCAACGAAACACCGTGCGTCGGCAGCGACAGCGTGTCTTCCGGCGTAAACGCTACCAGGCAGACAATCAGCAGCGGCGCCAGCACAAAGGCCACCACCAGCGCATGAAAGAGCAATGAAACCGGACCATTTTTACGCATCTGGCTTCTCCCTTAACCCAGCACTTTGGAATACTTGCGTTCCAAAATCCGGTTGTAACTCAACATGATCAGCAGATTCGCGACCAGCAGAATGATGGCGATCGATGCGCCCAGCGGCCAGTTCAGGGAACCCAGGAATTCGTCGTAGACAGTAGTCGCCACCACCTTCAGCCGGCGCCCGCCGAGCAAGCCGGGAATCGCAAAGGCGCTCGCACTGAGCCCGAACACGATCAGGCTGCCGGAAAGAATGCCCGGCAAAATCTGCGGCAGCACGATGCGGCGCAGGATCGTCGGTTGGGACGCATTCAGGGACAGCGCCGCATGTTCGACCGTCGGGTCGAGCCGCTGCAGCGAGGTCCAGACCGGAATCACCATGAACGGCAACATCACATGCACCAGTGCGACCACCATTGCGCCGGTGGTATACAACAGTTTTGCCGGCGGCAGGCCAAGCCCTTGCAGCATCGAATTGACCACGCCGTTGGCGCTCAGCAGCATGCTCCAGCCAAACGCGCGCACCACCACCGACACCAGCAACGGCGCCAGAATGACGATCAGGAAAATCGACCGCCACGGCTTCTGCATGCGGCTCAGCACATACGCTTCCGGCGCACCGATCAGGATGCAGATCAGGGTCGTGAGGCCGGCCACCCAGAAGGTGCGCAGGAAAATGCCCTGATAATACTCGTCGTTGAATACCTGCCAGTAATTGCTCAGGCTGTAACTTGCCTTGATGCCGGTATTGGCATCGAAGCCGTTGAAGGACAGGATAAACGTCAGCAGCAGCGGCACCAGGACCATCGTGCAAAACACAATGATGCCGGGTGTCGTCAACAGATACGGCACCGGCGACACGCTCGGCTTATCCATGCTGCACTCCACCCGCCTGACGCCGGACTACGTGCATCGCCTGTGCCGACCAACGCAATGAAACCTGATGGCCGGCCACGCATTCCGACTGGCCGCAGTTCTGCCAGATCGCCAGCACATCGCCCAATTCGGTGCCGATGCGGTACAGCCACTGATTGCCGAGGAAAAAACTGGCCTGTACGTGACCCCGGATCATTTCATCGTGCAGGCCGCAGCGCTCCAGTTTTTCGGGACGCAGACACAGCGTCGCCTCATCTCCGACCTGCAGGCTGCTGTCGGTGACATGCAGCAACTGGTCACCGACGCGCAGCGCCGCTCCTTGCGCGCTTTGCGATTCGACCTTGCCGACAAACAGGTTGGCCTTGCCGACAAACTGCGAGACAAACTGATTGGCTGGATTTTCATAGGTATCGAACGGCTTGCCGATCTGGACCGCGCGCCCGGCTTCCATGACCACCACGCGGTCGCTCATCGACAGTGCTTCCGATTGGTCGTGCGTCACCATGATGGTGGTGGTGCCGACCTTGCGCTGGATCTCGCGCAATTCGATCTGCATGTCCTCACGCAGCTTGGCGTCCAGATTCGACATCGGTTCGTCCAGCAGCAATACCGGCGGTTCAATCACCAGCGCCCGCGCCAGTGCGACACGCTGGCGCTGGCCGCCCGACAGCTCGCGCGGATAGCGATGGCTGAACTTATCCAGATGCACCAGCGCCAGCGCACGGCGCACCCGCTCTGCGCTTTCGCCGTTGGGAATCTTGCGCATCTCGAGGCCGAACCGCACGTTGTCGCTGACCGTCATGTGCGGGAACAGCGCATAGCTTTGAAACACGATGCCGAGGCCGCGCCGGTTCGGTTTCTCGCGCGTGATATCGCGCCCATCGAGAATCACCTGCCCTTCCGTGGCATCGACAAAACCTGCAATCATCTGCAGCGTGGTGGTCTTGCCGCAGCCGGAGGGCCCGAGCAGCGACACGAACTCGCCTTTTTCAACCGTCAGATCGAGTTTCTCGACTGCGGTGAAATCGCCGTAATGTTTCGACAGATTTTCTAACTTCAAAAAGGACATGCGGATCTCCTGTTGCGGCCCGTTTTTATACTTCTCAATGCGACCAGTGCTTGCAAGCTGTTACGACTTACTCGATATCAAACTTCACGCCCTGCGCCAGCGGCAGCGTGCGACTGTAGTTGATCGTATTGGTGGCGCGACGCATATAGGTTTTCCAGGCGTCGGAGCCCGATTCGCGGCCGCCGCCGGTGTCCTTTTCGCCGCCGAAGGCACCACCGATTTCGGCACCGCTGGTACCGATGTTGACATTCGCCAGTCCGCAATCGCTGCCGGTGGCCGACATGAAGGCTTCCGCTTCGCGCACGTCGTTGGTGAACACGGCCGACGACAGCCCCTGAGGCACGGCGTTGTTGAGGCGGATCGCGTCGTCGAAGTTGTCGTAGCGCACCACATACAAGATCGGGGCAAAGGTTTCGTGATGCATGATCGCGCTCTGCTGCGGCATGCGCACCAGCGCCGGACGGACGTAAAACGCGTCTGCGTCGCCGTTCACCTGCACCCGTTCGCCGCCGCTGACCACACCGCCTTCCGACCTGGCCTGCGCCAGGGCGTTTTGCATGGCGTCGAACGCCTGCTGATCGACCAGCGGGCCGACCAGGGTTTCCGCATCCAGCGGATCGCCCACCTTGACGCTCGCATACACACGCTCGATACGGCTCACCACGTCGTCATGAATGCTGCTGTGCACGAACAGCCGGCGCAGGCTGGTACAGCGCTGTCCGGCGGTGCCGACTGCGGAAAAGGTCAGCCCGCGCAGCGCCAGACTCAGGTCTGCGCTGGGGGCGATGATCATGCCGTTGTTGCCGCCCAGTTCCAGCAGGCTGCGTCCGAGCCGTTCCGCCACCGCAGTAGCGACCTTGCGCCCCATCGCCACACTGCCGGTCGCGCTGACCAAAGGCACCAGCGGCGAACGGGAAATGACTTGACCGATGTCGGCGCGGCCGATCAGCACCTGGCACAGTTGCTCCGGCACGACATCCGGACGCTGCTGCGCAAAACGCGCCACCGCCTGGGCGAACAGGGATTGCACCGCAAGCGCGGTGACCGGGGTTTTTTCCGACGGCTTCCAGATCACCGCATTGCCGCAGACCAGCGCCAGTGCGGCATTCCAGGCCCAGACCGCAACCGGGAAGTTGAATGCGGTAATGACGCCGCAGACGCCGAGCGGATGCCAGGTTTCCATCATGCGATGACCCGGACGCTCGGAAGCGATGGTCAGGCCATACAGTTGACGCGACAGGCCGACCGCAAAATCGCAGATGTCGATCATTTCCTGCACTTCGCCGATGCCTTCGGAGAGGATTTTTCCGGATTCCAGCGTGACCAGCTGGCCCAGTTGCGCGCGATTCTCGCGCAGGACTTCGCCCAGCAGACGCACCAGTTCGCCGCGCACCGGCGCCGGCACCACGCGCCATTTTTCGAAAGCCTGCTGCGCATTCGCAATGGCCGCCTCGGCCTCTTGCACGGTATGGGTGCGCAGCGAAGCGATGGTGGCGCCATCGCGCGGCGAACGCGCTTTCAGATCGGCGCCTGTCTGTGAAGAACAGTCGAAACCCAGTTCGTTGAATAAGGTTGAAGCTTGCATGGTGGTGTCCTTTCAGAGAATTCGAAGGTGAGTATAAGTAATAAACAGTTGACTTTGAAAGGTAAAAAATTGCAGTACATCATTACTTTTAGTCATGTCCAAACGGGTGCGTTGCTCCGCTACCCGAACGCCTCGGCGAGGTGCGTCGCTCGTCAGTCTGGTGCGCGGCATAAGACACCCTGTCGAGACTGCCCCGGCAAGCTATTTTGCCGTTTTATCTGCATCCGATTGGCATGAATCTCCCGGTATACGGAGCATTACAGCGTAACCATTTTTGCACCAAAGTATGACTTTTTGTAGTGGAGAGCCGGCCGCGACTCCCCGACAGTCCGCCGGATGCGTCCGCAAATTTCAATGGCCTGCGGCATTTTTCCGACTTTTTTACGCTGGGTCGCGCCAGAGCCAGGATCAGTCGCAATGGGTCGACTTGCCAAAGTAACTCGCAGGTAACTTATGCATTGGCAACTTGCAGCCATAAAGCAGCATCCTGGCTTTTGCCAGAATAATAACGACAGCTTCTGCCTGTCATATTCAATATGGTGTTCCTTGAGGGAGATTCGTCATGAATAAGTCAAATGCCGTCAGCGCCGACTGGCGGCTGTTTCCAGTCACCGAGAAAATTGCCGCAGTGACGCTGGCGGATAACGCGCTCGTTGTGACATGGTCGGACGGGCGCAACAGCCCTTTTCACTTCCAATGGCTGCGCGACAACTGCCCATGCCCCGATTGTGTGTACCAGTTAACCCGCGAACAGGTCTTCGAGATTGCCGACATGCCGCCGGATCTTGCGCCGCAGCTGGCAGGCGCCGCTGCGACTGGCGACCTGACGGTGCGCTGGACCGATGGACATGACAGCCGGTTCCATGCCGGCTGGTTGCGGGCGCACGCCTACGATGACGCATCGCGCGCGGAACGGCGCAACCGCAAACGCCCTGTATTGTGGGAAGCCGAACGCAGCGCATCGTTGCCGACCTTTGCTTTTGATGCGGTGATGCACGACGATGCGGCACTCCATGACTGGCTGATTGCCCTGCGCGAAATCGGCTTGACCCTGATACGCGGCGTGCCGGTTGAAGCAGGCACGGTGGGCCGGGTGGCAAAGCGCATTGCGTTTATCCGGGAAAGCAATTTCGGCCTGCTGTTCGACGTCGCCTCCAAACCCAACCCGGATAGCAACGCCTATACGGCGTTCAATCTGCCGCCGCATACCGACTTGCCAACCAGGGAATTACAGCCGGGCTTGCAATTTCTGCATTGCCTGGAAAACCAGGCGCGCGGCGGCGACAGCATATTTGTGGACGGCTTTGCGGTCGCGACGGCGCTGCGTGAGGAGGCCCCGGACGATTTTCACACCTTGACCACGACCGCGATCGAATTTCGCAACAAGGACCAGCACACGGACTATCGTTGCAGCGCGCCGGCGATCGCGCTGGATGCCGAAGGCAACATCTCCGAAGTCCGTTGCGCAAATTTTTTGCGCGCTCCGTTCGATGTGCCGGCCGATCTCATGCCGCAGCTGTATCGCGCTTACCGCCGCTTCATGCTGCTGGCGCGCGCGCCGCGCTTTCGCCTCTGTCGTCGTCTGGAGGCAGGCGATATGTGGGTATTCGACAATCGCCGGATATTGCATGCCAGAACAGCGTTCGACCCGATGAGCGGCAAGCGCCATTTGCAGGGCTGTTACGTCGACCGCGACGAATTGCTGTCACGCATCCGTGTACTGGAGCGTGACGCGGTATCGGGCCCGGAAGCTGCTCAGCCGAAGGCGCAGTGCCAGAGCATGTCGTGACCAATGCGGGGAGCAGGTCCTGGTGACGTTTGCACAAGACTACCGGCTCAAGATTCGTCGATCAGAAAGTTGCGCTCCGGGGCCTGTAATTGCCCCGTTGTCGTGCCGGTTTCATCCTTCAGATCCACGCCGGACAATTGCCGCCGGCACGACTCGGTCAGCAAATAATGCAGCTTGTGGGCCGCATCTTCGTAGCGCAAACCGGCCGGCCGCACGTTGGAGATGCAATTGCGGCTGGCGTCGGTCAGGCCGACGTGCGGCATCCAGGTCAGGTAGAGGCCCATGCTGTCCGGCGAGCTCAAGCCCGGACGCTCTCCGATGAGTACCACCACCATCCTGGCGCAGAGCAGCTCAGCCACTTCATCACCGACCGCGACCCGCCCCTGTTCGACGATGGCGATCGGCGCGACAGACCAATTCTGCGCCGTCAATTGGGGTAACACGCGTTGCAGAAAAGGTATGGCGTTCTGTGTAATGGCCAGTGCGGATAAGCCATCGGCCACTACGAAGGCAATATCAAAAGGCCGCTCGCGCTGTGCACACTGCATCGCCTCCAGGGTCTGGCGCGATGCGGCATCCAGCCGACGCCCGAGATCCGGGCGTTGCAAATAGGTATTGCGGTCGGTGGCGGCGCTGTGCAGCGTCATGCAGGATTGGCCCTGTGCGGCAAATCCAGCGCAGATGGATGGCAGGTCCAGCGCGAGATGCACCGCATCGCGCGCCTTCGCGTGCGCCAGTTGGAAGGCCAGTTGCGGCGCGGTCGGCAGGCTGACGCCAGCCCGGCCCAGCGCGATGCGGGCATCTGTGAACCGGCGCAACGCCTGCCAGGGGTTGGCGGTAACGGGTTTCTGGTTCATCGATCCGGCCCTCTCAAGACAGGCGCAACAAAGCTTGCCGGAATGCTGGCGGCAGCGCGTCGCTGAGCCGGAACTGCTCATCGGCACTGAATATCTGCATCTTGTGCAACCACGCTTCAAACTCCGGCGCCGGGCGCAAGCCCAGTGTGCGGCGCACATACAACGCATCGTGGAAGGAGGTCGTCTGGTAATTCAGCATGATGTCGTCAGAGCCGGGAATCCCCATCACAAAAGTACAGCCGGCCACCCCGAGCAGGGTTAACAGCACGTCCATGTCGTTCTGGTCGGCTTCGGCATGGTTGGTGTAACAGACGTCGCAGCCCATCGGCAAGCCGAGCAGCTTGGCGCAGAAGTGGTCTTCCAGACCGGCGCGAATAATCTGCTTGCCGTCGTACAGGTATTCGGGGCCGATGAAACCAACCACGGTATTCACCAGCAGCGGCTTGAACCGGCGCGCCACCGCGTAGGCACGGGTTTCGCAGGTCTGCTGATCGACACCGTGATGCGCATTGGCCGACAGCGCGCTGCCCTGGCCGGTCTCAAAATACATCACGTTATCGCCGACAGCGCCGCGTTTCAGCGACAATGCTGCGCTGCGCGCCTCGCCCAGCAGGTCCAGGCTAACGCCGAAGCTGCGGTTGGTGGCCTCGGTGCCGCCGATCGACTGGAACACCAGGTCCACCGGCGCACCACGATTGATCGCTTCGATGGTGTTGGTGACGTGGGTCAGCACGCAGGACTGGGTCGGAATATCGTATTGGGCGATGATGTCATGCATCATCGTCACCAGTTTGATGACTTGCGGCACATTGTCGGTGGCCGGATTGATGCCGAACACCGCATCGCCGCTGCCATACAGCAAGCCATCGAGCAGGCTGGCGGCGATGCCGCTGGCGTCGTCGGTCGGATGGTTCGGCTGCAGGCGGGTCGACATGCGGCCCGGCAGCCCGATCGTGTTGCGAAAGGCGGTCACCACCCGGCACTTCTGTGCCACCAGAATCAGATCCTGGTTGCGCATGATCTTGGACACGGCGGCCGCCATCTCCGGTGTTATGCCTGGCGCCAGTGCAGCCAGCGCGGCACTGTCCACCGCGTCGCCCAGCAGCCAGTTGCGGAAGTCGCCGACCGTCAGGTGGCTGACCGGCGCAAAGGCGGCGGCATCGTGACTGTCGATGATCAGGCGCGTGATCTCGTCGTCTTCGTAGGGGATCAGCGCTTCATTGAGGAAGGTGGCGAGCGGCAACTCAGCCAGCGCCATTTGTGCCACTGCGCGCTGCTCCGCACTGTGCGCGGCAACGCCCGCCAGCATGTCGCCGGAACGCGCCGGCGTGGCCTTGGCCATCAGATCCTTCAGGTCGCGAAAGCCGTAAGTCTTGCTGCCGACGGTGTGGTTGTACTGATGTGTATGCACGGTACTTGTATTGGTCATGATGAGGGAATCCGTTGAGAGTGCTTCGGAACGCTGCATCAGCGGCCCTCCATCAACTTCAGTCTGTGGCTTTCGTCGGCAGCCTGCGGCCGACGAACCCTGACGGCGGCGCTGTTCATGCGGTCAATAGCGGCTCCGACTTGCCGTATTTGATGCTGGTTTCGACCGGCAGCCAGTTGCCGGTCGATTCCTGCCGTCCCTGCAACAGGAAACGCGGGTGCGGGTCCTGTAATTTCTCGGCAGCCAGCTTGGACAGATCGCCGATCTTGCCTTTTTTCATCCGATTGACGATCATTCCTAGCCTGGTATCCGGGAAGTCACACAACATATCGTAATCGCCGTCGCTGTCGCCAGCGACGAAAATCGGGCCATAGCCTTTTTTGCCGGACAGTTCGCGTTTGATCACTTCCGTTTTGCCCGGTCCCCAGTTTAGCGGCCAGCCTTTCAGGTAGGCATTCTTGAAGATACCACCATCGCGCTCCAGGCGCAGGCCCAGGATATTTTGACGCGCCACGTTGTAGCCGTATTTCGGATGGTTGGCGAAGACGGAGACCACGTCTTCCAGCGATGCGGAGCTGACATAGACATCGATGCCGTGATCGCGGAAGGTATCCATCAGATCGCCGATTTCGGCGCACAGGCGAATGCCGTGAAAATGCGTGACGCTGACCACACCGGCTTTGCCAGGTTGCGCAGTGGGGCTGGTGTATTTGGTTTTGGTCAGCGCTGCGCCCAGTGCCGCATCATTCGACGCTTCGGCCAATGCGCTCACCTCGGCGACGCTCATGTTGGCGAAGAAATAAATCACCCACGGATAGCCGACATTAACACCGTGCGTTTCGTTGACTGCTTCATACAGGTAATACAGTTTGGCGCGAAAATCCAGAAACTGGACCGTGGCGCTGATTTCTTCTAGCGTTTTGCTGCCCGCGAACCCCTTGTAGCTGGCATGCAGGAAGGCGTAATCGGCATCGAGATCTGAGCAGATTGATTCCAGCTCAACAACGGTGCCGGTCGCATTCTTGAAATCGGCCGTGAACGGCCCGGACGGAACATTCTGGCGGATGATCGCGCTGAACTCGGCCGGGGTCAGCTTGAATGACAGCGTATTGATCTGATACATCAGCAGCGCTTCTTCACAGTCGTTCATGATGCTGGTGTTGTCCCAGTCGAATACCGCATAAGGACGACGGCCGGCCATATAACCGGGCGCGGTGCTGCCGTGGCTAGCGATCAGGTCCGCTATCAGTTGCCGGTTGCGCGGCGACCATTTGGCGCGGTCCAGACCAACGCCAGTGTTCTTCGCCGCAGCCGCATGGCCGATCACGGACACGCCGGCCAATGCCGCACCGGCTGCGGTCGTCAGCAAGCCACCCAAAAAACCTCTGCGCTCTACTCCCTGTGTCATTTTTTTCATGATGTGTATTCCAGACTAATAGGTGGCCCAACAAAACTGTGATGCAAGCGAGCGTAGCGTATCTGGCTGATGCCAGGAAGCTGTCGGACGCAGGGTATTTTGTAGCCGATTCCCCCTGAGTCCGGCAGGTTCCCGGATCAGCTTCCGACCCACTCCTCTACGGCAGCGACCGCGTTGTCGCGATGGTGGCCGGTCAACAGGAAGTAACCGTAACCAAGTGCCAGGAAAGCCACGAAAATGCCGAAAATCAAGAAATTGTAATAGATCATCGTGGCCATGCAGACACAAGCGCCGAGCAGGGCAAAGGCGGGAAAGACCGGGAAGAACGGTGCACGGAACGGGCGCACCATGTTCGGCTCTTTGCGACGCAACTGGAACAGACTCAGCATGCTGATGATGTACATCAGGATTGCGCCGAACACCGACATGGTGACGATATTGGCGGTCAGGGTCTGGCCGCCGATCTTGATCAGTTCATCGCTGTAAATGGCTGCTATGCCAATTGCGCCGCCCGCCAGAATGGCGCGATGCGGAGTCTTGAAACGCGGATGCACCTTGGCGAAATACGACGGCAGGTAAGCTTCCCGCGACAGCGCGAAAATTTGGCGCGAATAGCCGAGGATGATGCCATGGAAGGATGCGATCAGACCGAACAGACCGAGCCAGACCAGCATGTGCAGCCAGCCGCTGTGTTCGCCGACAATCAGTTTCATCGCTTGCGGCAACGGGTCGTTGATGTTGGCCAGTTTGGTCCAGTCACCAGCGCCGCCGGCAAATACCATAACGCCGATGGCCAGCACCACCAGTGTCAGGATGCCGGTAATGTAGGCGATCGGGATCGAGCGTTTCGGATCTTTGGCTTCTTCTGCCGCCATTGCGACGCCTTCGATCGCGAGGAAGAACCAGATCGCAAACGGAATCGCCGCAAACATGCCGGGAATCGATGCCAGGCTGAAACTGTCATGACCGGACCAGCCGCCCTTGACGAAGTTTGCCATTGAGAAGCCGGGAGAAACCACTCCCATGAACACCAGCAACTCGAAAATGGCGAACAGCGTCACCACCAGCTCGAAAGTGGCGGCAATCTGGACCCCGACGATATTCAGCGCCATGAACACGATATAGGCGCCCAGGGCGGCCGTCTTGGGATCGAGCGACGGGAATTGCACATTCAGGTAGGCGCCGATCGCCAGTGCGATGGCGGGCGGCGCGAACACGAATTCAATCAGGGTGGCGGCGCCCGCCAGATAGCCGCCGGTCTCGCCGAAAGCGCGCTTGCTGTAGGCGAACGGTCCGCCTGCGTGCGGAATCGAGGTAGTCAGTTCGGTGAAGCTGAAGATGAACGTGGCATACATCGCGGCAATGAAAATCGATGTTATCGTGAAGCCGAGCGTGCCGGCGGAAGCCCAGCCGTAGCTCCAGCCGAAGTATTCTCCGGAAATAACCAGGCCGACTGCAATGCCCCATAGTTGCAGGGTGCTGAGTACCGGCTTGAGCATATGTCCACCGTGCAAGTGCGTATTTGGATTCACCTGTATTCTCCTGGTCTCTGATGCCTGTAGTAGTTTTAAAATCGGCCACATAACGGCCAATCGGCTGGCATGGCAATTGCGCTGGCTTTACTATAACAATCCCGATTTTCCGGCGTTATCGAATTTCGGCAAAGTTTAGGGATGACCTCCTGGGTACGATGCGATAGTGCTTTCCTCATCCGAAACCATGCCACGCACCACATCGAGGATGAGCTGCGTATGCTTGCAGTATTCATATTCCGATCCCATATAGAACGGCACGCCATCCAGATTACCCAGATAAATGTCCGTCTCACTGTGATTGAAGTCATAGACCGGAAAGAACGTCGGTGCACTGCCGTCGCAACAGCCACCGGACTGAAAGAAGATCAGAGGACCGTGCTTTTCGCGCAGCGTCCGGATCAGTTCCAGCACCGCCTCACTGGCCCAAACGCGCGAAATAAGATGTTGCATGGAATTACCCTCTATCAAAAAACCTCAGGCGCGCCAGGGAATTTACGCGGGCGCCTGATGAGTCACTTCAGATCCTGCCTGCGACTATTCATGCGCCAGAGTCGATTGACGGGTATGGCTTTTGCTTGATTTTGACTATAGCAAGCCCTGTTTTCTGGCGTTATCGAATTTCGGCAAAGTTTCACCATGACCTTTGGAATGCATGCAAGGTATGGGTAAAGTAGGCCGGAACAGGGTATGTAATTCGTCGCAAGTTAACTATTGGAAGAAAGTGCAAGATGTCGATTACATCGAATCCGCAGCGCAAGGTCGCCGTCGAGGCTGTGCCATTTCTGAACAGCTTGCACCACATTCGAACAGTCGAAGCATATGATGCCGATGACCATGCATGCAATTTGACCGCATGGGAGCAGAGTTACGATCAGATTACGCCGGGGCAATTTCATGGCGTTCTGGCCGAATTGCAAATGCCGCAGATGCAGGTATTTCTTGAGCAAACCAGCCAGGCTGTACGCCAATCCTGCTGTGTCTGGCCAGACGCGTTCTGGTTCGGTCTGCAAGGGCATGCGGATAGCGGACGCATCAATGGGCGTATCAATGGGCGCTTGGGCGACGCGGACGCGATCATGGTGCGGCCGGGCAATTGCGAGTTTGAGCTGGTGACGCCGGCCGATTACGCCATCTACGGGATTGTTATCCAGCGCAATGCCTTGTTGTGGGCCGCCGACCAGATGGGCTGCCGGATTGATTGGTCACAACTGGCAAGTGCCGAAGTCTTGCATGTAGCGGAGCCGGCAAAGACAGCCTGCCTGCAGACGCTGGCATGTCTGCTCTCGGCAGATGTTGTGTTCAGTGAGTGCAATCCGGCCGCCAGCCTTGAATTTCCACAGCAAGCCGTGATGATGGCGATGCTGTCCATGCTGGATACCAGCGAGGTAGACAGTGCCGTCAGCAACAGCTTCATGCGACGCCAGCGCATCGTTGCGCAGGCGCGCGATTATGTCCTGGCGCACCGCGATCAGGTGATTACTGTGCCAGAACTGTGCGGACGCCTGCACGTCAGTCGCCGCACCCTGCAATATTGTTTCGAAGACGTGCTGGGTATCAGTCCGATACAGTATCTGCGCATCATCCGTCTCAACGGCGCACGCCGGCACCTGCGGGAAGATTTGTCCGGCAGTCGGACGGTGCGGGATGTTGCTGCAGATTGGGGATTTTGGCATTTCAGCCAGTTTTCCAGTGACTACCGGAAATTATTTGGGCAGAGTCCATCCGAATCGTTGCGACAGCGCACTCTTAATACCCAAGTCTGTCACGTTGCGCAAAGATAAATAGTTTAGTTCAGCTGTCCTGCAACTCGCTCAGAATCCAGTCGCGGAACTTGATCACAGCGGGTTTGCTGGCGTTTTTTTCGGGATAAGTCAGGTAATAGGATTGCGGGCTTTTGACAGCGAGTGGAAACGGCACATACAACTGCCCCGAGCCGATCTCCACCTCGACCAGAAACTTCGGCATGAGGGCAATGCCCAAACCCGCGACGGCGGCCTGGATCACCATCAACAATTGCTCGAAGCGCGGGCCGGACAATGCGTTCGGACAGTCCACGCCGGCATGCTGGAACCAGTCCTGCCAGGCTAGCGGCCGGGTCGTGTGCTGCAGCAGCGTCATGCGCGTCATATCCTCAATGCTGCGGACCTCCTTGCTCATGGCCGGGCTGCATACCGGCACCACTTCTTCGCCTATCAGGCGGACCATCACCGCGCCGGGCCAGTCGGGTTCACCGAAATGGATTGCGGCGTCGACCTGCCGGGTGTTGAAGTCAAACGGCAGCACTTCCGTGCTCAGATTGGGGATCACATCCGGATACGCGGCGGTAAATTTCGGCAACCGGGGGATCAGCCATTTGATGCCGAAGGTCGGCAGGGTTGCCAGGTTGAACATGCCGGCGGAATTCTTGTAGGCCATGACCTGAAAGGTCGCTATTTCGACCTGTTTCAGGGTTGCCGCTATCTGTATCGCATATTCGCGCCCGGCTTCGGTCAGGATCAGCCTGTGGTTCACCCGTTCGAACAGCTTGACGCCGAGATAGGTTTCCAGCGTCGCCAGTTGACGGCTAACCGCGCCCTGCGTCATGTGCAGCTCATGCGCCGCCTTGGTAAACGACAGATGACGCGCCGCCGTGTCAAAGGCGATCAGGCAGGACGTGGAGGGGATAAATCTTCGCATGTTTTACGCAATCGTTATGGACGCATGAAAAAGGCTCACGAACCCTGCTGGGCTGTGAGCCTGGACAAACATGGTGGCATCTAGACTTTACCCCTAAGTGACATTAGGGATTTTGAATGTTAGAAGCTTGCTTGCCTTTGGGGCCTTGCGTGACATCGAACGTGACTTTTTGCCCTTCTTTGAGGGTCTTGAAGCCGCCCATTTGGATCGCAGAGAAGTGTGCGAACAAATCTTCACCGCCGTCATCCGGGGTGATAAAGCCAAAGCCTTTGGAGTCGTTGAACCACTTGACGGTACCTGTTGCCATAATGCATCTTTCAAAGATTACACACCATACGAGCTGCAAAAGCGCGAGTCCGCGCGTACGCCACCCCCACCTCAGCTGCTCCCCTTGTATTAACAAGTATCAAACGAAATACTTACCAATAGTAATCCATTGTTTTCGTAAAAATTTTGAAAGTCAAGTAATGTTGCGTCAAAAGGGGCTCCTGGCACCGCACGAATTGGCTACAACAATGGCGTAGTGGTCGGAGCCACAAAGGCCTGTCCAAACGCTTCGCCATTTCACTTTGCAGTTAGAAGGCGTTTTGCACCCGCGTTATCATCGCCCGTACAGCGTCTGAAGCCCGGATAGGAGTCATTTCGATTCCTGGATGCGCAGCCTTAAATACTCTGAATACCTCATCTGCAAACCCCTGGCCTATTTCGTCGACCCCCGAAAAGTCGAGAATTACAGTATGAAACCGCTCAAATCTTCGGGTCAGTCTCTTGGCCTGTGATCGAGAAACCAATTTTTCTCCTTCGTACTGAGCCAACTTCACCGGAACAATGGTTTTAGCGAACGAAAATTCTTCGGGAAGCGCGAAACGATCAAACACTTCCTTTGTTGTGCGAGTGCTATCGTTATCCAACTGCATGACAACCAACGTTCCTTGCTTGTTTTTTGGTCGCTCAAACAAAACATCAGGCTCATCGGAGTCATGTAAAAAATATAATGCCCCAGACTGTATGGAAAAGTGGTCAAACATCTTGGACGAGAAAAATATGCCCTCACCAGAATGATTAGCCGGATCGGTAGTGAATTTTCCTTTTGCCAGTTCCAGAATCGACTCCCTCGGATCGTATAGTTTCAGAGCATGCTGGATCTTTAAGAAAATACCCTCGCCACTGTCCGATACATATCCCCTGGTAAAAAGTGCGTTCCTGGTCAAGCCGATCTGGACGGTATCTGATCCAGAATGGTCAATTGCATTGTTAATCATCTCAGTCATGCCGTGGTGCCAGATTCCGCGGACATTCTCGGGAAAATCCTTTGTTGCGGGAGCGCCTAGTTCGCGCCAGACATCATCCTCCGATAGTCCTTCCTTCTTGTAATCCTTCACGACCTTGGCCGTATCCAGTAAGGCATACTTTGTACCGCGCCCTATTCCTCCGGATGAAATTAAACCAGCGTCACGCATTTGTGCCAATCGCGCACTCGCAGCCTGCCTGGAAATTCCCTCTTGCTCTGCAAGACGAACCGCGACATTACTGCCACTCTCATGAATGAGGCGACCAATTGATGCGATTTTTTGTACGTTTTGCATTGGAGAATCACCCTATTTGAATAGGATAATTGTAAAGGCATGGAGCGATAATTGTAAAGCAACCCTTTACCATTCTATTTTTGCACCTTAGGCGGCGTCCATGCCATTTGTTCACGATCTTACGGCCTCAATCATCAAAGCTTATTGAAAGTGAACGTTGCCGCATAACATCTCCGGCATCATCAATCGCTCCAGCGAACCGGCCAGGTGCCGGACAGGCTGCGGCGTATATTTTTCATAATATGCGCGGTTGTAGGGGCCAATACCGTGTTCTGCGCTATAACTGCCGGAGAATCTTTCCACGACGACATCCAGCAAGACGTCGCGCAATTCCTGAATCTGATCGGGACTGAGCGCCTGTGGTCCATCTTTGGGCCCCACCAGGTTGTAATGCAAGCCGCCATCGGCCACATGGCCAAAGTCACAAATGCGAATGCCCGGGAAGTTCTCCGTCAGCCACGCCTCGCCCCAGCAGCGGAACGCGGACCAATGACGCCTTGGCAGGCAAATGTCAAAGGCGATGACTTTCCCCTCATTGCGCAAGGCCTCGCTGATGCCGTGGCGAATACGCCATAGCATTTCCTGGTCGCCAAATATCGCATCCGCTATCAACCCGGCCTCGAACGTTTCGGCCAGGGTCTCTTGCAGCAGGGTTTCGAGCGGCAATTTGTCCGGCGGCAAATTGGTAACGAGTTCGATTAACAAGGCGTAAGGCGGGAGCACGCCATCCGCAAAGGGATTCCTCACCGACGGCTGGTGACGAAATACGGCTTGCATCGCGCAGTCCGACATGCCTTCTATCGAAGCGATGAATTCCGGCACAGCGCGCTCCAGCGCTGCCAGCAATGGCACCACCGATGCCGACGAGGCCGGCACTGCCAGCGCGGTCACCCGTTGCGCAGGTTGCGGGTGCAGACGCAACGTCGCCCGCAGAATCACGCCAAATGCGCCGCCGGTGCCGCATAGCAAATGTTTGAATTCGACCCCTGTATTGTTCTTTCGCAATGGGCTGCCGAACGTCAGCAGCGCGCCTCCGCCGGACGGCAACCAGGCCTCTAGCGCACACAAATTAGCCCTTACATCGCCATACTTGATCAGGCGCGCACCGCCGGTATTGGCGGCAATCATGCCGCCAATACTCGGGTCGGCACTGAGATCAATCGGAAAACACAAACCGAATTTTTCAGCGGCGTCGTTGAGTTCCGACAGACGAACGCCCGCGCTCACCGTGGCGGTCCGTTCCACCGGATCGATCTGAATGGTTTCCTTGAGCCGGTCCAGACTCAGTACGAACTGTTCGCCGCTGGCGTCGGGTGTAGCAGCCGCGACCAGCCCGGTATTCGCGCCTTGCAGGACAAAAGCAGCGCCATGCGCATGGAGCGCCGCCAGCACCGCCTCAGCCTGCGTTACGCTGCGGGGACGCAGCACTGCCTGCGCCCGCCCCAGTCCATAGCGCGCTCCCAGTTCATAGGGCGCGCAGTCATTTTTTTCCTGTAGCAAACCTGCGGATCCGAGTATCTCGGTAAGAGACGCGATGAGTGTTGGGTGCATGGGAATATCGCCGCGCTTCAGGCGGCCGCCTTGTCTGTCGCCGTCATCTTGAAAATGGCGGTTGCATTGCCGCTGTCGAATCCCAGGTCCAGGGTGCTATCGCCATGCGCAGTAAGAGTGAAATCTCGGGAGATGAATTCGTAAAAGGAGCCGGGAACGCGGCGCACCACACACCCGCCCGGCGTGCGAAACACACGTTCAACTTCAGCGGCGCGATACGCGGTTTGGCGCATTGTGCCGCGCGCCGCGACCTCGATTTTTGGCTTGATCGAGCGGCCGAGCTTTTGTTGTTCGGCCGCCAGCGCCGCCAGATCCGGGACCCGATCGGTCACATGGTTGAATGCATTGCCTTCGGTTGCAATCCATGCCATTTCCTGCGATTCCTGCAGCAGGATTTCATAGTCGGAAAGCGCAGGCACCTCATGCTGGCACGCAAAACAGCGTACCAGCGACTGTAGTAAAGATAGCGCTTCCCGCACCGGCAACGCGCCGGCTTGTTCCAGTTCCTTCAGCGCGGCCAGGTCGGCAGCGCAGAGCGGGTCTGTCGAGTTCTCGACAACCCGTGCAGCGGCGTCCTGGAAGCCGGGTGAAAACTGATCGACATGTAATTCGCTCACGAAAAACTGCGGCATCTCAAGCGGCATATCCGCATGGATATAGGCGCGCCCGGTCATTCTGAGACGCGGCAGCGGATACGTTTCGTTGAGACGATAACCGAGCGGTAGCAAAAATCGCGTAATAGCCGACTCTCCGGAAGGTATCCGGCCGGATTGTTCCGAGCCGACAGTGCGCACAGCGCCATGATCGAAAAAAACCGGCCGGCCGATTGCCCGCGCATCTTCGGTATAGGCCTTGCCTTCCGGCACCCGATCGAGCAGATCGCGGAACAGAACGACGTTCATGGCAAACGCTATTTCGGCACGCGCAGCAAGAGTGGGGGCGGGAACGAGCGCCGCAGCGCGCCCGGAGCCGTCGCTGAATTGTGCTGGAATGTGCATCAGACGGAGCATACGTTGGCTCTCCGCCATCCCCAGATACGCGGTCAGTAAATATTCGAGAGTAGTCATGTGTGTCTTCGTGTGTTTTGTATTCGTGAAAGGCTCCGCAACCCGTTTCGTGGGTGTATCGATACCTGTTGCGCTTGATTATCGTTAGCGCGGAAACACCGTACAAGCGAATAGTTATTGTTGGGGTATTCCCTTTTCGAATACCTTGTTTTGGTCAAATCGGCGGCATAATGATGCCTTGTTGCCATAGCGCCAGCCTTATTCATGAGACGAAACTTCCCGCCATTGCCCGCTCTCCTCGCGTTCGAGACGGTCTATCGACTGCAAAGCATCAGCGCGGCCGCCAATGAAATGGCGCTTACGCAAAGCGCCGTGAGTAAAAAAATCCAGGTCCTCGAGACGTTTTTCAAGCAGCCCTTGTTTGAGCGCCATGCTACGGGCTTGAGACGCACTGCCGTTGCGGAACTTCTATGGGCGCGCATGCCGCCCTGCCTGGACGAACTGGAAGGGGTAATGCTGGAAGTATTGGCGTCGCGACATGGCGGCGGCGTGCTGAATCTGGCGGTGCTGCCAACCTTTGCGACCAAATGGCTGATGCCAAGATTGCCGAAATTGTACGAAACCTATCCGGATTTGACCGTCAATCTGAGCATCGAGCTTGACCACTTTGAATTCGGCGGGAGCGGCGTGGATGCGGGCATCGTGTTCGGCTCGCCCGACTGGCGCCATTGCGAGCATTACCTGATTACCGAAGAAGAGCAGGTGCCGGTATGCAGTCCCGCCTTCATCAAGCGCCATGGTCGTCCCAGGCGGCAAGCGGATCTCGAAAACTTTACCTTGCTGCATCAGACTTCACGACCGCATGCGTGGCCGCATTGGCTGGAGCAACACGGCATGGTGGTGCCGCCTATCCTGCCCGGCCATCGCTTTGATTTGTTTTCGATGGCGGCAGAAGCCGCCAAAGCCGGGCTCGGCATTGCACTATTGCCACTGATGTTTGTCGCCGACGAGATACAGCAGCGCTCCCTGATCAAATTATTTCCCGAAGAAAAAAATTCCGATGGCGCCTACTATCTGATCCATCCCAAGCGCAAGTCGACCATACCTGGACTGATCTCCTTTAAACAATGGTTGCTGGCGGAGGCGGCGCAGGGATAGTCGCCGGAGAATCGGCACCCTACTCTTGTTTGCCTTGCTTCTTTGCGCTCATCATCCATCTTTCCAGACGTTTCGCGCGCTCCTGCGCTGTCCCGCCCCCACGTGCCGCAGCAGCAACAGCAGCTGCGCCGCGGTTGACCGACTGGTCGTCCGCCATCAGCATCTCGCCGTACGCCACTAATGACTCCTGATTATTGTCTAGCGGGGTATCCGCCGGCACGGTTGCACTTTCAGCGGGAACAGCGATTGAGCCGGGCGTGTCATTGCGCGGCGACGACAACGATATTGCGTGTGCAAAACTCGCAATCGCATTGATGCCGGGCGCGGGTTCGGTACGTCGGCAGAGGTGTGGCATGTCCCATTTTTCGCATAGATAGCGCAATATGCTGGTGTGGTCATACAGCGTGTGGTCAACGCCTTGCCGGACATACGGCGACACCAGTATTGCCGGGACGCGCACGCCGAGCTGGGTGAAAGCGAAATTGGCGGTATTCTCATCCGGCGCCACGGTCGGCGGCGGTGTTACATGATCGTAAAATCCGCCGTGTTCGTCGTACGTAATAATCAGCAATGTCGATTTCCACAAAGCATCGTTGGCGCGGATGGTGTTATAGATCGTCGCAATCAAACGTTCGCCTTCCGTCACGCCGGCTGGTGGATGCTGGTCATTTTCAGGCCCATTGACGCCATCGAAGTAGCGCGCTTCGATGAAGGCATATTCAGGAAAATCGCCCCCTTGCCCGGCATCGCGCGCGAATTCCGTCATGGAAGCATACGCACCGGTCAAAAGCTTCCACTTGAGTTTATCCAGGATGACCGACTGCGGAAAACCATCATGGTAGATTTTCCATGACTTGTTTGCGTCATCAAGGCGGTTATAGATAGTCGCTTGTGTGTAGCGCCCCCAGATTTCACGCATGGAGGCCGGATCTTTTGCCTCAGGCATCAGGACGTCGCCAAGACTGGTGCCGCTATGCACGAACAGCCGGTTTTGCCAGGTTGGTCCCGGCATGGATGAAAACCAGTGATCGCAGATCAGGAAATTTTTTGCCAGGGTATGCAGCACCGGCAGGCTGCCATCTTTAAAATACGCCATTACCTGCGCCAGATCAGCGCTGGACGCTGTCGGGTTGGCGGCGCGATAGGAATTGACGAAGCCTCCCATATTTCCCTTGATCTGAATGGCGACGTCGGCAAATTCGTGGGGCACCTTAAACTGTGGACCCACCACTGCGTCCGCATTATCTTTTTGCGGATAGGCGATCTGGCTCTGGCTGTCGGTATTCACCCCGGCGCTGTTTGGGTCGACACCTTCGATGTCGGCATTGAAGGAGGCACGAAGCGCGCCCAGCATGTGGTCAAACGAGCGGTTTTCCAGCATCAGCACGACTACATGCTTGATCGGATCGCCATCGACCACACCCGACGCCATCTGGTGCGTGGCATTCTGGAGCTGGCGCTGGGCCGGACGCGGCGTCGGCGTACCGCTTGCGCGTCGATAAACACGCCCGGTATTCAGATCGTCTTTGATTTCGGCGCGCTGGGCTGCCATCGGATCGTTGCCGAAGAACTTTCCGTCCTTGACTTCCTCCGGATCGAAAAATCCAATGTATCCGCCTGGATTGACGCTGAACGCGGCCAGGCTCGAACCGCAGAAATCGTGCCTGGCGCCACGCTGGCCACCCTCTGAAAAATATTCCGGCAACACGAAATTGGAAACGCTCACGCCATCGATTTCATAACTCTGCGCTTGCACTGCATCGCACATTTCAAAATAGTGATAGACGCGACGGCCTGCTATTTGCGGGTGCGGTCCTTTGACCAGGAGGTTGCATAAGGGATCCGCAAGCAGCTCGAGCGCCTCGTGCGAGAGTGTTGTGGTCCATTCGTCCCCCAGCTGCTTGCATACATCCAGGAACACGAAGCCGTAGGGAATGCCGTTCAGATTGCGGTCGTGATAGCCGATGGCATCGTTTGAGCGGGTCGAATCCAGGATATACAGAATGGCGTCGCCGCGCAGTTCTTTGAGACTTTTCAAATCGGCATGACGTCCGGCAGGCCCCTCCAGCCGCAGCCTGCCGCCAAAGGCCCAGTACGGCTCGAAGTCCTCGGAAATCTGGCGGTTAATCGCGCGCACCGCACGGTGAAGATCACGATCTGAAATGGCATTGGAACGATTGACCACAGAAATTTGATACATGATTGCGCCTCTCCCTCGGCATGGCCGCTTGCGATTGTTCTTTTTACACTGCATGACTCTACACCGGAGAAGCCGCGGCGCTGCATTCTTCGATGGCGGATGCATACGCCGCGCCTGGCTGTTGAGCAGTGCCACGATCGCAGCTAGCTAAAAATGTTAGCGGAATCGCGGACTGTGATTGCCGATGTAAAGATGCCGGCGTGCGCTGCCTAACCCCCGGCTGCGACCCGCTTGGCAATCTCCGCGACATGCCGGCCCTGAAACTGCGCGATGGCCAGTTCGTTTTCGCTGGGTTGACGGGCGCCGTCGCCACCGGTCAATGTTGAAGCGCCATACGGCGTTCCGCCGCTGATTTCAGCCATGTTCAGCAAGCGCGTCTCCGAATAGGGAACGCCGACAATCACCATGCCTTGATGCAGCAGCGTAGAGTGGAAGCTGGTGATGGTGGTTTCCTGCCCGCCGTGCTGGCTGGCAGTGCTGGTGAATACGCTGCCGACTTTCCCAACCAGTCCGCCACTCATCCACAAGCCGCCGGTCTGATCCAGGAAATTACGCATCTGGGCGCACATGTTGCCGAAGCGGGTAGGCGTACCGAAAATGATGGCATCGGCATCGGCCAGCTGCTCCGTGTTTGCAATCGGGATATGGGCAAACGCAGCCCGCGCCGCCTTGGCCCCGCTCTTCTCCAGCACATCGTCAGGCACCAGTTCCTGCACCTGATAGAGCGTTACGTCAACGTCCGGCACCTCCCTCGCGCCGGCCGCAATCGCTTCCGCCATTTTATAAACGTGACCGTACATACTGTAAAACACAACTTGGATCTTGGTTGCCATCTTGCGCTCCTGGTAATTGACGATTATGACGCTTGAACATCCTCGGTTTGCCGCGGACCGAAGACAAAAAAAGTCGGTTTGACGCCTGCTTCCGCAAGGTTCCGCCTCTGTAGAGTGCCGCAGATCAAGTCGGCGCTAACATGAAAAATACACCTTATTTCAAGTTCTTTGAAGCGCCAGGCGAAGATTGCATTAACGGCTGTTATGGCTTAAGAATAGGTATGGGGCTGATCGGCCTTGCCGAAGGCGGGCTGACAACTTTTGCTTTCCCGGCGGGAGTTTATTTCTTTGCTTTTCATCAAGGAGTCAGTGCGATGTTTACCCTATTTAAACATCATCGTATCCAGGATTATTGGGAGCGGCATATCCATGCTATCGCCATGCTCTCAGGGAGCCTGGCGTTCATCGCCTTCGTGCTTGCAATCTGTTTCGCATTGCTCCTCTTCAGCGATACGACCGCGATGCTTTTGCAGTTGCTGCAATGGATAGGCAGGGACTGCCTCTGGTGCACGATCACCCCGTCCTGAGGGTTATTCAGAATCTACAGCAACGGGAAGCCGGTCGAACTTTTGATCTCGCGCAGCGACAGCATCGATTCGACTGACGTCACGCCGGGCAAGCTGCGCAGCACGTCCGTCATGAAAATGCCGTAGTCCGTAATATCGCGCGCAACCACTTCCAGGAAATAGTCCGCGCTGCCGGAAACGTTATGGCACGAAATGATGCGTGGCATGCCTTGAATCTCGCGTTCGAATCTGCTTGAGACTGCAACGTCGTGGACTGCGAAGCGCACCTGAACGAACGCGACGACCCCGATGCCGGTCGCTTTGCGCGACAAAACGCCACGGTAATAGTCAATATATCCTTCGTTTTCCAGGCGTTTCAGCCGCCGCGCGCACGGCGTTTCGCTCAGTCCTATGCTCTCGGCAAGTTTTGCGTTCGAGATGCGTCCATCGCGTTGAATCACGGCAAGTATCGCCAAATCGGTCTTATCCAGATCATGCATAGGGAAAATCCATCAAGTTAGTTGATTTGTTGGAGTATTCCACTATTTCAATCAATAATGAAGCGGTATTTCGCCGAAATCCTCTCATCACATTGCGGCAATATGGAGCCCTGAAAAAGGAGCTTCAATTGGTCTCAATCGATTCATTATTTGCGTTCTGCGGCGCATTAGTCATCATTTACGCGTTACCGGGACCCGATATGGCCCTGATTCTGACGACCAGCGCGCGCAGCGGCTGGCGCGCGGGACTGACGGCAAGCGGCGGCCTCGCCATTGCACGTAGCGCCCACGTTACGCTTTCCGCCTGCGGCATCGCGGCGCTGCTGCAACACTCGCCTTGGCTATACAACGCGGTACGCTACGCGGGCGCGCTGTATCTGGCATACGTGGCGTTGCAGATTTTCCGGTCGCCGGCTTTTGCGATTAAGCAGGCTGACGCCGAAAAAGACCTTGCCGGTGCGGCGCTCCCGCTTTTTATGAAGGGCATGCTGACCAACCTGTTGAATCCGAAAGCGTTGCTGTTTTGTTCGGTATTGTTGCCGCAATTCATCACACCGAAGCAAGGGTCGGTCGTTATCCAGATGGTCGAACTAGGCGTCATCCTGGTGCTTGCCGGCAGCATCTTTGATACCGCTTATGCAATCGGCGCCTCGCGTATTTCAAACTGGCTCGCGCAGCATCCATTAGCGCAGACAGTGCAGCGCTGGACCTTTTCGGCCGCGCTGCTGGGCTTTGCCTTGCGCCTGTCGGTCGACTAGACAAATGTATTGACCTGCCGCCCCGCGCCGCCTTCTTGCCCCCTATTCATGCCATCCTCAGTAACAGCTAAGTCTTTGTGATTACGCTGTGTGCCAACAGAATGTAAAAAGTGGATCCATCCTGATCCCTTGCCGCACAAGCCATTATTTTCTTGAGGTTCCATGGAAGAATTGAATCAAACGCTATTTCTGCTCATCAACGCCCCCGCGCATCCCGATCCGGTCTTGCTCACCATCGCCAAAGTATGTGCTGAACAACTGATCTGGCTGATCCCGCTGGCGGTGCTGCTGGGTTGGCTGTCGGGCGCGGAGAAAACCCGCAAGCTCATGCTGCAGGCGACTGCAGCGGCCAGCATCGGCATGTTGCTCAATCAATTGATCGGCTTGTTCTGGCAACATCCGAGGCCTTTCATGATGGGACTCGGGCATACCTTCGTACCGCACGTCGCCGACTCATCGTTCCCGAGCGATCACCTGACATTGTTATGGGCGGTGGCATTCAGCTTCCTGCTCCATCGGCGTGTGCGGGCGCTCGGTCAGGTGCTGGCCCTGCTGGGCTTGCCGGTGGCCTGGGCGCGGATTTACGTCGGCGTCCATTTTCCGCTCGACATGCTGGGTGCGGCCGCAGTCGCCGCGCTCAGCGCAGGACTCGGCCTTGCTACTGCGAGATGGTATATCGGGTTGGCATTTCCTTGCGCCACAGCTATCCATCGCTGCTTGTTTGCGCCCCTTATCCGACGCGGCTGGATAGTGAAGTGACGTATCGCCGCCGTCGCTATCGATTGGTGTTGTGCTGCTATCGGCAGTTCCGGTAGCATTCCACCTGCCGGAAATACGATAAGCGGCCCAGGATACAAAAAAGGATACGGAATGAGGGTATTGCTGGTTGAAGACGATCGCATGATCGGTGAAGCCGTACAAATGGCCTTACGCGATGCCAGCTATGCGGTCGACTGGGCACACGACGGCAATGCGGCGCTGAGCGCCGCGGAAACCGCATCCTACGATCTGATGCTGCTCGACTTGGGGCTACCGCATCTGGACGGTCTCGAAGTCCTGCGCCTGCTGCGTCAGCAAGGCAACGTGTTGCCGGTGCTGATCGTCACCGCCCGCGATGCAGTCGAAGACCGGATCCGCGGACTGGATCTGGGCGCGGACGATTACGTCGTCAAGCCATTCGAAATGGGTGAGTTGCTGGCGCGGATGCGCGCATTGATACGTCGTCAGGCCGGAAATGCCACGCCGGTAATGAGCAATGGCGCGCTTTTCCTGGACCCAAGCACGCGCGAAGTCACTTATGAAGGTGCCGCTACCCGCTTGTCGGCACGCGAGTTTTCGTTGCTGCACGCGCTGCTATTGCGACCGGGGGCGATTTTATCCCGCCAGGAGCTGGAAAATCGCATTTACGGCTGGAACGAAGAAGTCGAAAGCAACGCGGTCGAATTCCTGATCCACTCGATCCGCAAGAAGCTGGGCGCGACCTCGATCAAAAACGTCAGGGGGCTGGGATGGATGGTTTCAAAGCAAGACTGAACCGTTCCCTGCAATTCCGCCTGTCGCTATGGCTGTCTCTGGTCATTCTGGTCATGGCGGTTCCAGCTGGCGTATTTTCATTTATTTCGGCCTTCCGTGAAGCCAATGATCTGCAAGACGATCAATTGCGGCAAGTCGCCGCGCTGGTGAATGGCCGCGACCTGCCGCTGGTCACGCCGGCCCCTGACAGCGTAGGACATATCTCGGATGACGAGTCCCAGGTCATCGTGCAAACGCTGGGTGACGCAGGCGTGCAATCCTCTGCCTCCGGCGCTCAGCTAGCGTTGCCTGGCGATCTGCCGGATGGCATACAAACCGTCACGGTGCACCAGGTCCCATGGCGCTTGTACATCCGCACCATACGCTCCGGCCAGCGCCTGGTAGTTGGCCAGCAAACCGCGGTACGTGACGAAATCGCTCGCGATAGCGGCTTGAGAACCGTGATGCCGCTGATAGTGCTGATTCCGTTACTGATCGGGCTGGTCAGTATCATGGTGCGCAGCATGTTGCGGCCGATTTCCAGACTTTCCCACGAGGTTGATCATCGTGACGATCAAGACATCCGTCCACTCGACGACCAGCACGTGCCGGATGAGATCCGGCCATTGATAGCATCGATCAACCGCCTGTTGCGGCGCGTCGCAGAGGCGATGGATGCCCAGCGCCGCTTCCTTGCCGATGCTGCACACGAATTGCGCTCTCCACTGACCGCATTATCGCTACAGGCGGAAAACCTGGCCGCAACCGAACTGTCGCCGACATCCAAAGCGCGGCTGATTCCTCTGCGCCAGGGATTGAAACGGACGAAGACGCTGCTGGAGCAATTGCTGACGCTGGCCCGCTCGCAAAATACGGGAGCCTCCCAGGCCACGACGCTGTCGCTGCAAGCCATACTCCGGCGCGTTATGGAAGATACGCTGCCGCTGGCGGAGGCGAAAAAAATCGACATCGGCGTGGACGCCGACACCGATGTCATATTGCTTGCACCGGAAGTGGATGTCGTCGCCCTGATACGCAACCTGCTCGATAACGCCGTCCGGTATACCCCGAGCGGCGGTAGCGTGGATGTGCGCGTGCGCACGCTGAATGGCGTCGTCGCCATCGAAATCGAAGATACCGGCCCGGGTATTCCCGAAGCCGAACGTGAACGCATTTTCGATCCTTTTTACCGGATACTCGGCAATGGCGATGACGGCTCGGGGCTGGGTCTTTCGATCGTAAAATCCATCGTCCTGCGCTTGCACGGCACGGTCGAATTGCGGAATGCCGGCACGCATGCGCCGTTCGGATTGAAAGCCATTGTTCGGCTGCCCGTCTAAAACAGATTTCATTTAACGAGCTCAAGGAAAATGGCATGAACCATAAAAAACACTTCCTGTGGCAGAATCCGAAAAACTGACGCTATCTACCCCCACCAGTTTGTCGCAAAATAGCCTCAAGTTAACATGTTGAGGCGAATCACCTCCCCAGAAATAAATCTGGCTGTTACCATAGAAACGCAGCTATCTGAACAACAGAGAATAAGTAAGAAGATAGAAGTCCTCGGCAAACATACGTTCTCGGTAGAAACCGACGTTTTCTACCTGAATATCAGCGCTGAGCTTCATGACGCACGTACAGGAGAAAGTATGAACATACTCAAACGTTTGTTTACTCCCACGCCTCTCTCTATCGTTAATGATGAACTGGCTGCCGCCCGATTACAGTTATTGTCGGCAGAAAATGATCTGGAGCATGTCCAGGCCCAGGTAAATCTCCTCAACACCCGCATTGCACGACTGGAAGGCAAGCTTAAAAGCGCGTCCACGTACTCGTCATTAAGAGACCCGCAATTTTATGCCACCAGGCTGCACAGTTCGGGACCAGAGCCTGTCACCCGGTCGCAGCAAAGCGAACAAGACATTTCCGAGTTACGGCCCATGATTTCCGGGCAAACCAACGTTGCAGCTTAGCCAGCCGGCACCTGCCGCGATAATCGGCAGATCCGGCAAACAACGCCGTCGACCACAGCGAAGACTTTCTTTTTCTGAATAATTACAACGTGGCCGCGGCCAGCTTCGCACCGAAACCGATGAACACGACGCCCACACCGCCGGACATGCCGGCAGCCAGGCGCCGGCGCCGCTGAAACTCTGCCGCCAACCGTACGCCGAGAAAGATGATGGCAGTCAGATAGAAGAAGCTAATCACTTCGCAGACCAGCCCCAGCAGTGCGAAGGACAGCACCGGCGAGCCGAAGCGGGAATCGACGAACTGGATAAAGAAAGAAATAAAAAACAGGATCGCCTTCGGGTTCATCAGGCTGATGGCGAGCGCCCTGTTGAATGGCTTGGCAACGCGTAGCTGCCCGCTGGCAGCGGCCGGTGCGGCAGCGCCGCCAGCGCGGAGCGCGCGCCAGCCTTTGAGCAGCATTTGCAGGCCGATCCAGCCCAGATAGGCTGCACCGATGTACTTCACCAGATGAAACAGCGTTGGGCTGGCCTTCAGCAGTGACGCCACCCCACCGGCGGACAACACCATCAAAATCAGGTCGCCCAGAAATACCCCGCAGGCACCGCGATAGCCTTCCCGGACGCCACGCTGGGCCGCAACGCTCAGCACATAAAACGAGTTGGGTCCCGGCAGCAACACGATAAAAATGGTGCCTACCAGAAAAGTCCAGAAGTCGGTAATGCCAAAAGTGGCGTGCATCAGCGCGTTCATAGCCTGCTCCGGGTTGCTGGATAAAACAGGAGCTGACTGCCATCAGCTCCCGGATTCGGAAAGATTTTTACGGTTTTCAGGTTAAAGCGATGCCAGCATTTTCCGAATCGCGTCCTGCGTTTCCGGGTCGCTCAATCCCAAATGCCCTTTTGTTTCAATCAGCCGATCCCGACACCATGTCGGCCAGCCGAATGCGTCATCGTCAATCGCAAACCAGCTTGACGGTTTGCGACGCTCCACATCTTGCCAGATTTGCATGCCACGCGGCATGATATCGAATTCGCTTTGCAGTAGTTTGGGGTGATGAAAGGTGGAGCCGATCACCCGCGAGCGCAGCGTTTCCGTGAGTTCCTGCCTGGTAGCATCGAATCCCAGAGACCTGATCCAGCTGGTCGACAACACGATCTTCACATCCGGGTATGGCGCGAGCAGATCTTCCAATATCGGCATCCACTCAAAAAACGATCTTTCCGGCGTGCTGATGTACAGGCCGCGTTTCCGATTGCGAATGACCATGCCGTCGTGCAGCACACCGTTGTAGTCCAGGTATAAAATTTTCATTAAGTTTCAATTATCAAGGCTGAGTCAATTTTTTTGTGCCGGATGCCAGCCGGGCCGGACCCGTCGAGCAGTTGTCGAAAAGCACATCCTGCAATGCAGCAATAACGCGTTCGTTTATAAACTATGATTTCCGCGCTTGACGAAAAACAGACCGGTCCCGATCACCATTAATAAACCGCCGAACAGCCGATTCTGGATTTTGAGGGCACGCGCGTTGCGAAACAGATTTTGCATGGTGCGTCCGGCAAATGCGTAGCCATGCATGACGGCCACATCAATTGCCACCGTGGTGAGCGAAATGACTAGCAGTTGCAGTCCCAATGGACGGTCCTGACTGATGAATTGCGGCAACACGGCAACCATGAAAACGATGCCTTTTGGATTGGTGACGTTGGTAAAAAATCCAGTCGCGCAGCGGCGGCGCCAGGTAGGCATCTCGGTTGCCGGCTCCAGTCTTTCGTTAGCGCGTGTGCTGTTTTCAACATTCACTACCGGTGCGCGCCATTGCGAAAAGCCGATGTAGATAAGATAGGCCGCGCCTAGTATCTTCACGATGTTGAATGCCATTTCGGATGCGACCAGCAGCGAGCCGACCCCTGCGCCGGCGATCAGCAGGATCACGACCAGACCGAACTCGAGGCCCAGAATCGTGGCCCCGGTGTGCTTTACGCCGAAACGCACGCCATGGCTCATGGACAGGATTGCGCCGGAACCCGGCGATACCGCGATAAGAAGCGACGCTAATAAATACGCTGCCCAAACATGAATATCCATACTGATCTCTTGAAATTTGCTTTATTGGTCCGCCATTTTAACTGTGTGAGCGGATTACGTGTTTGCTCTGGCTGGCGGCAACTCTTTTCATCCGGCGCTTACGTCCTCAAAGCTGCGCATCGCTCTGCAGTTTTTTCAAATGCCGTTCAATGCCAAACACATGGGGATCGTCTTTACCGAGTGCCCGCAACGCCGCAGCCAGGTCGGTCAGATAGTCTTTGTTATGACCGCTCGGTCCAGCCGATGCCGCGATTTCCCCCCGTGCCAATATAACTTGAGACACCTACCCAATTAATTTAGAGTACAACGGTAGGTTCCCAATATGCAAAACCGAAAGCAGCAGATTATCAACATAGCAGACGCCATTGCGCCGGAAGAAGCCACGCAAGGAGCCCGCAGGGCGACTGAAGAGGCTTCTTCCGGCGCGGCGCGGCCCAATCCCGAAGTCGTGGCAACGGCGAAACGGCGCTCCTTTTCCAAGGCCGAGAAGCAGCGCATTCTCATCGCCGCTGACGCTTGCGTCGCAGTTGGCGACATTGGCGCGCTGTTGCGCCGGGAAGGCATCTACTCGTCGCATCTGGCGACCTGGCGCAAGCAGCGCGACGCCGCGGAACAGGCACTTCTCGTCGAGCGCAAGCGCGGCCCAAAAATCAAACCGGGCGCGGCAGAGGCCCGTCTGGTGCTTGAACTGACGCGTGAGAATGAACGCTTGCGCAACAAGCTGGCCAAGGCAGACCTCATCATCGACGTCCAAAAAAAACTTTCCATTCTGTTAGGCCTGACCACGGCCGACGCGCCCAGCGAGCCCAAGTGATGAATGCAGCCATCAGCTTGTCCGCCGACGTTGGTTTGGCCCACGCCTGCCGCGCCTTGCATCTGCCACGCAGTGCGGTCTATCGCGAACGCCTGGCGCGGCGTGCCAGGATGATGCCGCCATCGTCCGCACTGACCATCCCGGCGCCAGCACGGCGCCCGCCGTTGGCTCTGTCTGGCGATGAGCGGCAGGCCGTACTCAACGCGCTCAATAGCCCGCGCTTCGTCAATTGTGCGCCAGCTGCCGTGTATGCCCAGTTGCTCGACGAAGGGTGCTACCTGGCATCGGTAAGGACCATGTACCGCCTATTGCAAGGCTGTACCGCCGTGCGCGAACGACGCAATCAGCTCAGGCATCCGGAATACACCAAGCCGGAGTTGTTGGCTGTGACGCCGAACCAGGTGTGGAGCTGGGACATTACAAAATTGAAGGGGCCAGTCAGGGGCACCTGCTTCCACCTGTATGTCATCCTCGACATCTTCAGCCGGTATGTCGTCGGCTGGATGGTGGCCGAGCAGGAAACCGCCGAACTGGCCGAACAACTGATTGCCGACAGTGCCGCGAAAGAATGTATCGTGCCTGGCATGCTGACCTTGCATGCCGACCGTGGCAGCAGCATGCGTTCCAAGCCTGTGGCCACATTGTTAGCCGATCTGGGAATCGTCAAATCGCACAGCCGGCCATATGTCTCCGACGACAACCCCTATTCGGAAGCGCAATTCAAGACCTTGAAATATCAGCCCGGTTTCCCGTCACGCTTTGGTTCGATCGCCGATGCAAGAGCGCACTGCGTACCGTTCTTCGCCTGGTATAACACCCAGCACCGGCACTCCGGGATCGGCATGATGACGCCGGAGAACGTCCATACGGGCCGCGCTGCAGAAGTGCGCCAACAACGGCAGATCACGCTAAGCGTGGCGTTTCAGCGCAACCCAAATCGTTTCAAGAGCCGGCTGCCGCAACCACACAAACTGCCCACTGCCGCTTGGATTAACCCACCAACCAGGGAGAAAAACGCTGCTTGATACTGAGATTTAGACTCTCATCGCATTCAAACTGGTGTTTCAAATCAATTGACACATTCCGTTTGCCGGGCAATCTCAAGTTCGGAGGCCGGTCCAAGGAAGGCGGCATTTTCCTCGGTAGCGATATACACCAGTCCTTCGGCGCTGGTACCATCCTCAAACCTTATCTCCGTACTGAGGCGCAGATACCCGTTCTTTTCGCGATAATCGAGATGCTCGAAAACCTGCGGGGTAATCAGATAAGCCATGCCTTCGCAAATCGCGCCGGCTTGCGGTATCAGGGTAACCACCCTGCCGGGCGCTGCATGCGTTCCGCGATGGTCATGCGAACCCTGCCAGAAGCGTCGCGTCCAGTGCATGATCAGTGCCGGACGTCGCTCGACAAACGGGAAATCGGCTTTAAATATCAGCGAGCCGTAGCCGAATAGCCAGACACTGTGATGGTCATCGAATCTATCCATCGATTTGTTGATCGCGGTGGTGTCGGCAGACATGGGATGGACCTTTTCATTCTCACTTGGCGTGTACGGGGAATCGACTATTCCGGTTGCCGGGCGCAGCATAAAATCTTGCGCCGGAACAAGCGTTCATCTTACCTATTTCCGGTGCCGGACGCTCGCAGTAATATGCATCAGCGCGGTCAAGTCTGGCGCTTCCAGAACATCCGTTTTCGCGCTGCAACGCGAAATGGCGTCATCTTTTTAAGCGCAAGATAAAATCCCCCATTCTCTTATTGTTGAATGATCACTTCTCATGCAATTTTCCAGCCTGCCATCTCCCTGTCAGCATATAGGAACGCCGTCGTTTCTTGGCCGCGCCGTGTGGGTCAAGCGTGATGATTTACTGCATCCCGAGGTTTCCGGAAATAAATTTCGCAAGCTCAAATACCCGCTGCTGGCGCTGCGCGGTCAGAGCGTGACGCTGACCACGATGGGCGGACCATGGTCCAATCATCTTCATGCGCTGGCCCACGCGGGGGCGCTGTTTGGCTGGCCTACCAGAGGATTGGTGCGTGGCGCGCAAACGACCGCCAGCGCCACGCTGGACGACTGCCGACGCCTCGGCATGCAACTTCAATTTGTGTCGCGCGACGAATACCGCGCGCTAAGGGATATCCCGGAAGAGTGGCGGCGCCATGTCGATCACGCGGACGACAGTCATGTCTGGTTCCCCGAAGGCGGGAGTACCCCGGCAGCGCTGCGCGGCGTCGCTGAACTGATTCACGAACTGCCCTTTATTCCTGAGGTCGTCATGGTCGCTTGCGGCACTGGAGCAACGCTGGCGGGACTGTTGGCAGGCCTGCAAGGCAAGGGACGCGTCATAGGAATCGCCGTTCTCAAGAACGCTGCATATTTACATAAAGAAATTGCCGTATTGCTACAACAGGCCGGCTATCCGGCTTACCGGAACTATGAGTTGATCACGGATGCCCATCACGGCGGGTACGGCAAAGCCCCTCCCGAACTAAGGCAGTTTTGCCGCGATTTTTCGCGCGAACTCGGCATGCCGATAGAACCGCTCTACACCGGCAAGCTATTTTTTGCGCTCAAGAAAATGGTTCAGGCGAACATATTTCGTGAAGATGAACGCATCGTCGCCATCCATACGGGTGGCTTGCAAGGGGCGCGCGGATTTGCGGATTGATCCGTGCGCCTGCGCCGCGTTCGCTTTGGATGCAGAAATGGAATGGCTTCATTGCCCCCAGCGCAACACCAGCGGATCGAGACGGCGCGCGATCTGGATCAGGCCTGCGCGGGTCGCCGGATGCAGCGCCTGAAGCGGATGGCGTACGGCCTCCGACGCGATAATGCCGCCCTCTTTCATCAGCACCTTGCAGGAAGCCAGCCCGCCTTGCCGGTTTTCATAATTGATCAGCGGCAGCCATTTCTGGTATTGGGCTGCTGCCTGCTCGGTATTGCCGGCACTATACGCATCGAAAATCGCGCGAATGCCGTCGGGAAAGCCGGCTCCGGTCATGGCGCCGGTGGCACCGGCGTCCAGGTCGGCCATCAGCGTAATGGCTTCTTCCCCATCCCACGGCCCCAGAATGGCGTCGCCGCCCAGTTCGATGATTTCACGCAGCTTGCCTGCAGCCTGCGGGACCTCGATCTTGAAATAGGAAACGTTTTCGATTTCCTTTGCCATTTTCACCAGGAATGGGGCCGACAGCGCCGTCCCGCTGACCGGCGCATCCTGAATCATGATGGGAATATCGATCGCATCAGACACCGCACTGAAGAATTCATAGATGGCGCGTTCACCGACGCGAATAGTGGCGCCGTGATACGGCGGCATGATCATGACCATCGCCGCGCCGGCATCCTGTGCACTGCAACTGCGCTGCGCACAGATGCGCGAGCTGAAATGCGTGGTCGTCACGATCACCGGCACGCGCCCGGCAACGTGTTCCAGCACGGTGCGGATCAGGATGCTGCGCTCTTCATCCGTGAGCACAAACTGTTCTGAAAAATTCGCCAGGATGCAGATGCCATGGGAGCCGGCGTCGATCATGAAATCGATGCAGCGGCGCTGACCGTCCAGATCAAGGCCGCCCTGCTCGTCGAAAATGGTCGGCGCCACCGGGAAAACGCCACGGTAGTACGGTTGGGTCGTTACTTTATCCATCATTTTTACTTCCGTTTTAAACAGTACGTGACGTTTTCGGCGTTTGCGCCGTTGTTTTGTGAAGCGACTATAAGGTCCCGCAACGCATGCTGTATAGTGAATTGTTTCCATCTGGTGATCGCTTTTACGACTCATATGAAAAATACGATTGACGTGCTGATGAGCAGGTTGCGCATGAAGCAATTGCAGCTGTTGATTGCGCTCGACGATCACAAATCCATGCACAAGGCGGCAGGCGCGATGGCGATGACGCAGTCGGCAGCCAGCAAAGCGCTGCATGAACTCGAATCGATGCTGGAAGCGCCTTTGTTTGAAAGATCAAAAAGCGGCATGATTCCAAACCAGTTCGGCCACTGCATCATTCGGTATGCCCGGCTGCTGGCGACGGATCTGACGTCTTTGTGTCGGGACATCGCTGAAATACGCTCCGGCCAGGGCGGCCGGCTGGCGATTGGCTGCATCATGGGCGCCGTCCCGGAGGTATTGGTGCCGATTTTGAATTGGCTGCACGCCAGGCAACCCAATCTGGCTATCGAGGTAGTTGAAGATACCAGCATGCGGATGCTGGCCTTGCTCGACGATGGACGCCTTGACCTGGTGATAGGCCGCTCGATTGTGAGTGATCAGCCTTCCAGGTATCACTATCAGCCGTTGGGGGATGAGCCGATTTCAGTGGTGGTGGGTTACGCCCATCCGCCGTTTCCGGGCAAAACGCTTACCTTCCACGACTTGCAGGATCACCGCTGGGTCGTCTATCCGAGCCAGATGCCGATGCACGCATTGATGGAAAGGGAAATGGATCTCGCGGGCTTGAGCATGCCCGCGAATCAGATTTCGACCGCATCCACGTTCGTCACCGTAGCGATTCTTCATCGCAGTACGGATCTGGTTTCTATATTGCCGACTGACGTCGCCGAATTGTTTTCCAGGCATAAAATGCTGCGCATCCTGCCCGTGAAGCTGAAATCGAAAAGCCAAACCTTCGGCATCGTCACCAGGAAAGGCGGAACACTTTCCCCTGCGGCAGATCAGTTCATTCAGTTGCTGCGCGACAGAAATCTGGTGCATTGACCGAGCCTGGAATAGTAAAGTTGTAGCGAACACCGCGCGCGCGGCATAGACTTGCCATGCCGGGCCAAGCTCGCAGTCACGACCGATCAGGAGACAGCTTCATGCTACAACGCTCTGCCCAACGTTTTCACCAGGCCGCTGCCGCGCTGACTGCTTCGTGCATTGCGTTGGCAGCTTGTTCGCCAAGTCGGGACAACGTCTGGCAAGGCTACGTGGAAGGCGAATACGTCGCCGTGTCGTCGTCGCAATCCGGTCGCCTCGATCGTCTGGCGGTCGTGCGCGGGCAGCAGATCGCGATCGGAACAGCGTTATTCGCGCTCGAATCCGGCGCTGAAAGCGCAGCCCGGCAACAGGCCCAGCGCCAGCTGCAAACCGCAGAAGCGCAGCTGGCCGACATCCAGAGCGGCAAGCGCCCGCAAGAGGTCGGTGTAACGCAGGCACAACTGGTGCAAGCACAGGCTATGGCCAACAAAGCCCGGCTGCAACTGGCGCGCGATGAGACCCAATATCGGGCGGGCGGCATCGCCAGACAACAACTCGACGATTCACGCTCCGCCGCGGAGACGAGCGCAGCCCAGGTCCGGCAATGGCAAAGCCAGCTGGCGGTCGACCGTCTGCCTAACCGCGCTGCGCAAATCCAGGCGCAGCAAGCGCAGGTCGCCGCCTTGCAGGCTGCACTGGAACAAGCCGATTGGAAACTGGCGCAGAAGACGGTGCAGGCCACCCGCGCGGGGCTGATATTCGATACCATGTATCGCGAAGGCGAATGGGTCGCGGCCGGGAATCCGGTAGTCCGCATGCTGCCGCCGGAAAATGTGAAAGTCCGCTTTTTTGTGCCGGAGCCGGTACTCGGACGGCTCAGGTTGAATCAGTCGGTCACGCTGCATTGCGATGGCTGTCAGGCCGACCTGCCGGCGCGCATCTCCTACATTGCCACCGAGGCCGAATACACGCCGCCTATCATCTACAGCAACGAATCCCGCGCCAAGCTCGTCTACATGATCGAGGCGCACCCTTCCGCCGCGGATGCGCCCAAGCTGCACCCGGGGCAACCGCTCGAAGTGAGGATGCCATGAGCGCCGCGGCCAGCCACGCCGAGCGCGATCTGGTGATTGAGGTTGACCGCATCAACAAGCACTTCGGCGACAAGCACGTGGTCAGGGATCTCTCGCTGCAGGTGCGGCGCGGAGAAATTTTCGGTTTCCTGGGTCCCAACGGCAGCGGCAAGACGACCACGATCCGGATGATGTGCGGTTTGCTGACGCCGGATTCCGGCCGCGGTTCCTGCCTGGGCTTTGACATCATCAGTCAAAGCGACCAGATCAAGCAGCGGGTCGGCTACATGACCCAGAAATTCTCTTACTGGGACGATCTGAGCATTCGCGAAAACCTGGATTTCGTCGCCCGCATCTACCAGATGAAAAACCGCAAGGAAGCGGTCGAACGCTCACTCGAGAAACTGGGTTTAAGCAGCCGCGCCAAACAGTTGGCCGGCGCGCTCTCCGGCGGCTGGAAACAACGGCTGGCGCTGGCCGCCTGCATGTTGCACGAACCGGAACTGTTGCTGCTGGACGAACCCACCGCCGGCGTCGACCCCAGCGCCCGCCGCGATTTCTGGGAAGAACTGCATGCGCTGGCGGCGCAAGGCATCAGCGTACTGGTCAGCACGCACTACATGGATGAAGCCGAGCGCTGCCACAAACTGGCTTACCTGGCCTACGGCCAACTGCTGGTACAAGGCACCGCCGCCGAGGTGGTCGCCGGTCAGGATCTCACCACCTGGGCCGTGCACGGCGCTAACCTGGTGGCGCTCTCGGAAAAACTGCGCGGCCAGCCCGGCGTCGATCAGACCGAAGCGTTCGGTGCCGCCCTGCATGTGTGCGGCAAAGATGCCGTACAGCTCGAGAAAACCCTGCGCCACCTGACGCAGGGCCAGGATCTGCGCATGGAGCTGATCGACACCAGTCTGGAGGACGCGTTCATCTACATGATGAACCGCTCGGCCGATAATTTCGGAGACCAGGCATGAGCCGCTTCGCCGGTTTTTCTCTATCCCGATGGTGGAGCATCGTGCTCAAGGAGTTTCTGCAACTCATGCGCGACCGTGTCACGCTGCGCATGATCACGATGATTCCGATCATGCAAATGCTGTTGTTCGGGTATGCGATCAACAGCGACCCCAAGCAAATGCCGACCGCCATCATCGCGGCCGATCACAGCGAATTCACGCGGACCTTCATCGCTGCGATGAAGGCCTCCGACTACTTCGACATCGTCGCTGAGTTGCCGGACGAAGAAGCCGGCCGTGCCGCGCTGGCGCAGGGAAAGGTACTGTTCGTGCTGAACATCCCGGCCAACTTCACGCGTGACCTGCTGCGCGGCCAGCGCCCGGCGCTGCTGGTTGAGGCCGACGCGACCGATCCCACCGCCACCGCCATGGCCCTGGGAGCGTTGCCGCAACTGGTGCAAGCGGTGAGCGTCAAGGACCTGCAAGGGCCGCTGGCAAAATTCAGCGGCGGCGCGCCGGCCTTCGACGTGCAGGTGCACCGGCTCTACAACCCCGAAGGCATCAGCCAGTACAACGTGGTGCCGGGCCTGATGGGCGTCGTCCTCTCGATGACGCTGGTGATGATGACCGGGCTTGCCATGACCCGCGAACGCGAACGCGGCACCATGGAAAACCTGCTCGCCACCCCCGTCACGCCGATCGAGGTCATCACCGGCAAGATCATGCCTTACATCGCCATCGGACTACTGCAGTCCAGCATCATCCTGCTCGGCGCCCGCTTCATGTTCCATGTGCCGTTCCACGGCAGCATCATCGCGATCTACCTGGCCGCGCTGCTGTTCATCGCTGCCAGCCTGACCGTCGGCATCACCCTCTCCTCCATCGCGCAAAATCAGTTGCAGGCAATGCAGCTGACGATCTTTTACTTCCTGCCCAACATGCTGTTGTCCGGCTTCATGTTTCCCTTTCAAGGGATGCCGAAGTGGGCGCAGTTCATCGGCAACCTGTTACCGCTGACTTACTTTAACCGCTTGATACGCGGCATTCTGCTGAAGGGAAACGGCCTCGCGGATCTGTGGCCCAGTATCTGGCCACTGCTGCTGTTCACTGTCCTCGTGATGGGCATTGCGGTGCGTTTTTACCGCCGCACACTGGATTGAGGGAAGCCATATGAAGCCTGGTTTGATGCGCTCCGCCATGCTGTGCCCGGCACTGGGTGTCGCCGCTGCGTTGCTGTCGGGCGGCTGCGCGGTCGGCCCCGATTTCCAGGCACCCGCGGCAGCCGCCGTGCAGCAGTACACGCCGGACCCGCAACCGCTGGCCACCAGCGGCGGCAGCGGTCCCGGCGGTGCGGCACAACGGTTTGAGATGGGCGCGGACATTCCGGCGCAATGGTGGACGGCGTTCCATTCGCCGCAGCTGGACGCGCTGGTGCATGCCGCCCTTGCCAACAGTCCTACGCTGGTCCAGGCCCAGGCTACTTTGCGCGAAGCGCGCGAAAACCTGAGCGCGCAATCCGGCACCCGCTATCCGCGCGTCGATGCGCAGCTTGGCAACAGCCGCCAGCAGGTCGATACCGCGGCGCTCGGCGTCCCGAATATCCCGCAATCCGGCCCCTTTACGCTGTATAACGCCGCGCTGAACATCTCCTACACGGTGGATGCTTTCGGCGCCAACCGGCGCACACTGGAAGGCTTGCAGGCGCAAGTGGAGAATCAGGGATACCAGCTTCAGGCCGCACGCCTGACCCTGGCGGGGAATGTGGTCACTGCGGCCATCAGGCAAGCTGCCTTGCAGGCCCAGATTGTCGCAACCGGGCAGCTGCTGCAACTGCAGCGCGCGCAGCTCGGCATCATGGAACAGCGTTTTGCCGCCGGCGGCATCGCCAGCCTGGATGTGACGAACCAGCGCACCTTGCTGGCCCAAAGCGATGCCATGCTGCCACCCCTGCGCCAGCAATTGGCGCAGGTCAGTCATCAGCTTGCCGTGTATGTGGGCAAGGCACCGGCGCAAACCGACCTGCAGCCGCTGGATCTGGATACGCTGACGCTGCCCGATACGCTGCCGCTGAGTCTGCCCTCCATGCTGGCGCGGCAGCGTCCCGACATTCGTGCCGCGGAAGCCACGCTGCACCAGGCCAGCGCCCAGATCGGCGTCGCCACGGCCAATCTGTATCCGCAAATCACGCTGTCAGGCAGTCTGGGCTCGGAACGGACCGGCATCGGCGACCTGGCCAACAGCATCAATGTCTGGAACGTCGGCGTTAAATTAATGCAACCGTTGTTGAACGGCGGCCAACTGCGCGCGAAAAAGCGCTCAGCCGTTGCCGCCTACGACGCGGCGGCGGCGGCCTATCAGCAAACCGTTCTGCAAGCGCTGCAACAGGTGGCGGATGTCTTGCGCGCATTGGAGAACGACGCACAAACCCTGCAGGCACGCACGCAAGCGGCCGCCAGCGCCGCCAGCAGCCTGGCCGTCACGCAACGTCAATATGAGGCCGGCGGCGTCAGCTACCTCAACCTGCTCGACGCACAGCGCCAGCGCAAGCAGACCGACCTCGACCGTATCGCCGCACAAGCAACCCGGTATACCGATACCGCAGCGCTGTTACAAGCCTTGGGCGGCGGCTGGTGGAACGCGCCGCCATGAACCGCCGGTTCAACACGCCGTTGTTGAATCTCTGCCTTTACGCCAAACCGAAGGTCTCACGAACATCATCCGCGCACGATAAATTCGACGGTTTCCTGGCCGGGTTCGCCGCCGCAGTGACCGAACACAATGCGTCCCTGGCCGCGTAGCATGAGTTCCTCGCGGCGCAGGCTGATTTCGGCTTCGCCGGCGATGCTGATAAAAGTCCCGTTGGTGCTCTGATCGACCAGAAAGAATTTGTCGCGGCGGCGCTCGATGCGCGCGTGAAGGCGTGAGGCCTTGCGGTCGGCGATTACGATCTGGCAACTCGCGTCGCGCCCGAGTACGATGCCGGGGCCACTCTGGCCGAGCACCAGCCTCTGCGTGCCATGCGTGAGATGCAATTCGATCTGCGCCGCGTACGCGCCGCCCGACAGCGTCATCATCGTCAGGTCATCGCCGCCCTGCCAGATGACTTCGCAAATATTAATGTCGTCGGCCTTGCCTCTGACCGCGAGCGCAGCGATGCGCCGGGTCGATTCGCGCAGCATCGGCGACAGGCGCTCCACGGTGGATAGCGTAGTGATGATCTGATCGCCTTTTGCCAGGACCGACATGCGCGCGGCGGTATTCACCGTGTCGCCAAACACGTCGCCGCACTCCTCGATCACAACGCCGGCGTGAAATCCGATCCGGATCGAACGCTTGAGGCCGGACACGATGGGCAGACCGGCGACTTTCAATTGCATGTCGATAGCGGCCAGATGGCCCCGATCGGCGTCGGGAAAGGTGCACATGATTTCGTCGCCGATGGTCTTGATGACCCGTCCGGCGTGGCGTTCGATGACCGTGCGCATGGTGTCGAGGCACTCGTCGATCAGCGCCTTGGCCTGCGCATCCCCCAGCGTTTCATACAGCCTGGTGCTGCCGGCAATATCGGCAAACAGAATCGCTACCTCAGTTGCGGTTGCGTGCCTGAGTGGCTGGGTCTGCGCGGTCGAATCGGACATACGAAAATTATAGCCGCATCACAGCCGAGATTACAGCCGGGATTACAGCCGGAATGCCAAAGTCCGAGGTGTTCGCACACCACCAGTCGCCCCATACTTATGCCGCGGCGACGGAGCTCAGCAGGACCGCGTTAATGTTCGAATTGGCCCCCGAATTGTTGATATTGACGACTTGGGACTGATTAATCATTTTTTCGGCATAGAAGCTGTTGTTGACCTGGTAGAAGTTGATGACCGGAACGAAGCTGGGGGTTGCCGGAGCGTAAGGACTGATCCATCCATACACCCACGGGGCACCGTCGGCGCCCCTGATGGACGCCATCGCCTTGCGGTCCAGGGCGCAGCTTGCAGGGAGGTCATTGATCGTGATTGCACTCATGTCATATCTCCAAAATTGCCAAGCAGGTGAACGCGGAGAGCCGCACAGGATGGGACTGTTCCCGGGCGGCTCTCGCGGCCCGTCAGATCTGGACCACCCCTGCACGCATATTGCCAAGAACATTGCTGAGGCTGGTCAAGTTGACGTCGGTATTGGTCACCGTTGGCGCGAACACGCCGATTTGCGTGTTGGGGCTGGCAAACCCGCCGCCTTGGGCAGCGGCCTGGTTGAAGCTGCCGATATTCGAGACGTTATAACCGCCGCGTACGGCAGCCATTTCACGGCCGTCGAGTTGTTGGTCGAGGGACAGGTCTTTGATCATCAGAGTCGATTTCATTTCAGTTCTCCTAAAAGTTTGGTTCCGGTTGGATGAGCATTTCGTTGCGCTCGATGAACATAGAGCATAGGCCGTGCCAGCCCGGGTCATGTGCTGTGCAAATAAACGCAAGTGATTGAAAAATATAGGAATATTTCTATTTCAGATCATCGCTTCGCGATGCTTTTCGAAATGGCCGGAGATCAAGTGTCTGGCTGTGACAAACACATTTCATGGCAACTGTCGGATGGAGCCCAACACCTTCGCCGCTAGCACCGCCCGACGCTGCGATCAGCTACAAGGCGATCATCCGGGCAGCATTTTTTTGGCTTAGAGAAATTCCTTGGCGATGTCGATGCTCGGGCGCTGGCCGATGTGCTGGTAGTTTTCCTCGAGCCAGGCCCCGGCCTCGGCCCGTCCCTTGTCACGCAACGAGCAGAGGAAATCCCAGTCGCCGTTGTATTTGCTCGACACCCCGAGTGCGGCCATGGTCTGGTCGGACCGAATCGAGTGGATCAACATCTCCTTCATCTCGCCGCGCTCGATCTTGCCTTGCTGGATCAGCGTGGTGACGAAGGCGATGGCGCGCATCTCACGCATCAGTGACGAATTGAAGCTCACTTCGTTGATGCGGTTGAGGATGTCGGCCGCCGTGGTCGGTACGCCGGGGCGAACGATCGGATTGATGTGGACAATCACCACATCGTGTGTGCTGCAGTTGTAGATCAGCGGGAAAATGGCCGGGTTGCCGACATAGCCGCCGTCCCAGTAATATTCACCGTTGATCTCTACCGCCTGGAACAGGGTTGGCAGGCAGGCCGAAGCAAGCACCGCCTCGATACACATGTCCTGGCCCGAAAAGATGCGTATCTTGCTGGTCTCGACATTGGTGGCGCATAGAGATAGGTGGATCGGGCAATGTTTGCGCAATTCGGCGAAGTCGACATGTTGCTCGAGTATCTTGCGCAGCGGATTCATGTTGCGGGGATTGAATTGGTACGGTGACATGATACGCAGGATAATGTCCGCCATCAGGTACAAGGGCGAGTGGTCCAGCCCGAAGGTGTGGCGTCCTTTCACCCATGGCAGGTAGCGGGAGGGACTGTACCTCTCGGCCGATTGCGCAATAGCGCGCCAGAACCCGTGCAGCGCCTGGCGCGCGTTGTCGGCATCCCCCTTTAGCAGCCCGTAGGCCAGCACTGCGGCATTCATCGCACCGGCGCTGGTCGCGCTGATGCCTTCAATTTCAAGCCGGCCGTCCTCCAGCAGCCGGTCGAGCACGCCCCAGGCGAATGCGCCGTGCATGCCGCCGCCTTGCAGCGCGAGCGCGATCGGCTTCGGTGCACCCGGCTTGTTCCTGGTCGCCATCACAAACCTCCTCGGGGTTTAAGAAATATCAGGTCTTTTTCTCGTCTTGCGTTGCAGCATGAGGTCGAAAGTCTTTCGAATGGATGCCGTGCTTCTTCAGTAATATTTGCAGATGGGAACGGTTCATGTTGCAACGCCTTGCCAACTCCGCCACCGTGCCGCCCACTTCCTGCAGGCCGCGCTCCAGAAACCCTCTTTCCGCCGCATCGCTGGCGGCGCGTTTGGCGTCGCCCAGCGCGCTAAGGTTCAACACGCTGCCCGCGCCGTTTCCTGCAGCGCTGTCAGCCGTCAGGACGGACGGCCCGGGCCGTATATCCTCGGGAAGGTGCTCCATGTCCGCGGTATCGCCGGCCAGGCACGAGAGGCGGTAGATCATGTTGCGCAACTCCCGTATATTGCCCGGATAAGCATAATTCAATAGAAAATCGCGCAGGCGCGGGGTCATCTGTAGCGGGCGCCGTTTCAGGGCTTCCGCCGCCTCGTCTCCAAAGAATGCAAACAGCAAAGGAATCTCGTCCTTGCGCTCCCGCAGCGGCGGCAACGTTACATGGATGACGCTGAGCCGGTAAAACAGATCCTCCCGGAATGCGCCTTGCTCGCTTAAGCGACGCAGATTTTTGTTGGTCGCGGCCACGATACGGGCGTCCACGGAAATGGTTTCATCGGATCCCACGCGCTGTATCTCATGCGCCTCCAGCACACGCAGCAACTTGACCTGCCCGTGCAGCGGCAATTCGCCGATTTCGTCGAGAAATATGGTGCCCTTGTGCGCGCTTTCGAACTTGCCTTTGCGATCGCCGGACGCGCCTGTGAAGGCGCCTTTCCGGTGACCGAACAGCTCGGATTCCAGCAAATTGTCCGGGATCGCCCCGCAATTGACGGAGATGAACGGTTTATCGGCGCGCGCCCCGTTGGCATGGATGACCTTCGCCATCAGTTCTTTGCCGGTCCCGCTTTCGCCATCTATGAGTACCGGCAGATCGGTGGGGGCTGCCTTCTCCGCAATCTCCAGGGCCTCCAGCAGCTTCGGGTTATCCCCGAAGGTCCCTTCAAAAACGAAGCTGCGATCGAGCAGCGCCTGACGCCGCTGGCGCGGCACTTGATCGCGCGGGGCAGGCTCTGCGACTGCCGCCTGCACGAACCGTTCCTTGTGCGACAACTGCATCACCTCGTCGCGCAGGGATCCGGCCTGCCGCAGCAGCTTGTCGATGTCCGGCCGCTCCAGGCGTGAAGACCAGCGCAGCGTCGAGCGCAGAATTTCGATTTTTTCGAGCAGGGCCGCGTAGGAGATCGCCGATCGTCCGGGTCCGCTTTGGTCGAGTATTTTCATGCAGGTTTTCTCTGAGATGCTCCGTCGTTCACGGCGGGGTGATCGATGCACTAAGTTGCTTCTGGACCAGTTGGTAATACATACCCTTGCGTTCCACCAGTTCCTCATGCCGCCCCTGTTCCACGATCGCCCCCTCGTACAGCACGAGGATTTTGTCGGCACGCATGATCGTGCTGAGCCGGTGCGCGATGATCACGGCGGTACGCCCTTTGAGAATGTCATGCATGTTGCCGAGAATGTTGCTCTCGGACTGGGTATCCAATGCCGAGGTCGCCTCATCGAAGACCAGCAGGCGCGGATCGTGGTATAGCGCCCGGGCAATGCAGAGCCGCTGGATCTGGCCGCCGGACAGGCCGATGCCGCGCTCACCCACCACCTGGTCGTAACCCAGCGGCATTTTGCTGATGAACGCATGCGCATCCGCCATCCTCGCTACTTCTTCAATGCGCCGGCGATCCGAACCGTCATCGCCGCTGGCGATGTTTTCCGCGATGGTCCCGGAGAACAGCAGATTGCTTTGCATGACATAACCGATCTGGGCCCGGTAATAGCCCTTGTCGATCACACTCAGGTCATAGCCATCGACCAGCAATTTTCCTTCTGTCGGTGGATAGAAGCCGACCAGCAGCTTGGCCAATGTCGTTTTCCCCGATCCGCTGCGCCCCACGATGGCGACCAGCTCTCCCGGCCTGATGTCGAAGCTGATATTTTCAAGAACATAGGCCGTTTCGTCGCCGCCGTAGCGAAAATAGATGCCTTCCAGACTGATCGCCCCCTGCAGATCGGGCAGCATGACGCGCGAGGGCAAGTCCTCCGGCTTTTGTTCCGGTGCGATGTCGAGCACGTCGCCGAGGCGTTCCATCGCCACGCCCGCGTCGTTCAGCAGGTTCCACAGCCCTACCAATCCCATCAATGGTGTCAGCACACTGCCGGTCAACGCATTGAATGCGATCAATTGGCCGATGCTCAGTTCGCGCGTCAGCACCAGATTCGCGCCCACCCAAAGCAGGGTAATCGTGGTCGCTGCGTGCAGCAGCTGACTGGCGAGCCCGACCAGGATATGGAATACCTGCGCCCGATACTGGACTTCGAGCGCCTTGGCGTATTTCTTTTCCCATTTCAGACGTACCGGGCGTTCGATGCCCATGCCCTTGACGGTCTCTACGCCACCGAGGGTTTCCATGAGGAAGGCCTTGGCGTCGGTCGATGCGGTAAACACCTCGCGCGCATAATTTTTTATTTTCGGGGTGGCCAGCGCGGTCAGAAGCATGATCGGGATGACGAACGCAATCAATAGCAGCGTCATCTTCACGTTATAAAAAAACATGACCGAGAAATAGATGAACACCATCAATAAATTCAGCGCTGTCGTCACCGTCGATTCCGTCAGAAAGGCGCGTATCGTCTGATTTTCCTGGAAGCGCGCAAAGATGTCGCCAGTCTTCCGTTTGGCAAAGAAAGAGAACGGCAGCGACAGCGTATGCCTGAAAAATTGCGACATCATCGCGAAGTCCATGTTGCGCACCATGAAGTTCGCCAGGTAGGCCCTGATCGTCGCCATGATCTGGCTAAACAGATTGGAAATGACCAGGCCCATGATGAGCAGGTGCAGCAGGCTGACGTTTTGATGGACGATGACCCCGTCCAGGATGTTTTGAATGATGAGCGGTGGAACGATCCCCAGCATCTGGATCACGAAAGTCGCCAGGAACAGCTGCAGGAGGATTTTTTTATAGGGTTGCAGATAACCCACGAAGCGGACCCAAGGCGAACGCGCTACGGCCGCCTGCGCCATGTCCTGACCGGCCGTGAAGACCAGACAGGTACCGCTCCAGCCGCGCTCGAATTCTTCGACGCGCATTTTCTTGAAGCCGAGCGCCGGATCCGCCACCCACACCCAGCGTTTCGAGATGCCGTACACGACGACGTAATGGTAACCTTCCCAGTGCACGATAAACGGCAGATCGAAGCCCATCAGCGGTTCATAAGTGCACTTGATGCCACGTGTGGTGAAGCCGAGCGATTCGCCCGCGCGCGCCAGGCTATCGAGCGTGGCGCCCTCCGTCGTGACGTTGGCCAGTTCGCGCAGTTTACCCAGCGTCATGGGGATGCCATAGTGCCGGCACAGCATTGCCAGACAGGCGGCGCCGCAGTCCATCTCTTCAGCTTGTTCCACCAGCGCAAAGCGCCGGATGACTTTCTCGCCGAATTCGGGTTTGGAGCGCAGATCGAGCGTGACCGGCCGCTTGCGTCTTTCCGCCAACTTCTTTTGGCGTTGCAATTCCCTTTCGGAAAACTGGATGCGCTCTTCCAGTACTTCCCGCAACTTCGGGTTGCGCTCCAGAATGAAATGCACGGTCTTCTCAGGAATCACCAGCAGCCTGGTATCGGTGTCCGCAATTGCCGATGCCATCTGCTCCTGGCGCATCACGCAGGCTTTTTCACCGAAAATCTCACCGCGCCCCAGCGTTGCCAGCGGATACTCTGCGCCATCCTCGTGGCGCACGATGCGGACTTCGCCGTGACGCACCACATACAGTCTGCGGTCTTCTTTGGAATCCTGCTTGAGGATCTCCTTGCCGGCGCCAACGCGTTTCACGCCGACGCTGCGCACCGCGTCCTCAAGCTCGCTCTTGCTCAGCTTGCCGTGCAGGTCAAACAGGCTGGTAACGAAGCCCCCGGCCGAATTGATCGCCACGTAACTGGCAACAAAGGCTTGTGCTGCCGGGTTGCGCGAGAGGAGGGGCTCGGTGACCGCGCGCGGTATGAACAACAGTTCGGTCTTCGCCGAGGAGCGCACCGAGGATTCGTGCCGGTGCTCGCGCAACATGGCGATCTCGGCAAATACCTCGCGCACCTTGCGCACACCCATGCTGATTTCCTTGCCCTGCTCTTCCGTAAAGATGCGCACCGACCCGGACTTGATCACACACAAGCCGTCAGCGGGTTCACCGGCATTGCATACCGTTTCGCCGTATGCAAAAAACCGGGACTGTGCGTGCTCAGCCAGTTGCTCGAGCTCGGCGCGCGTGAATGGGGACAATATCTCTACAGATGCCAGGAAATCTGCGAGGGATTGCAGTTCTGATGACGCGTCCATAGGCCTCTAACGCGTCTCGATGATGTGTTCCTGTGCCCTCGCCAACAGCCATTGTTCGCGCAGCAGGCGCCGCACCTCAACCGTGGCTTCCTCGTCCAGCACGGCGGGATGTTTCGCGCTCACCGTAAAGATTTCGTAAAAAGAACGGTCGGAGGAAGGGAATGGCCCGAGCAAGTCCCCCACCGCCGCGTTAAATACCTTGGCTTCGACATCGCTCTTGAGAGATCCGCGCAGCACCTTGCCGATGACGCCCCCGCGCTCGCGCGTATCGGCGATCGAATGCTCACGCGCCAACTCGGCAAAGCTGTCCGGATCTTCCCTGAGGGAAAACATCAGCTCTTTCGCCTCGCCTTCCGTGTCAAGCACAATATGGCTCACCTCGACACTGTCGAACTTGGGAGAATTCAATTTGAAGTAGTCTGCCACCGCCTGGTTGCTGCAGACCTGTTCCATCATCTTCTCTTGATACAGGGTATCCGTGATGAAGGCCTCGAATTCGTCCAGGCTGACCCCAAGCGCGTCGAGGTAGCGGTTCATGTCGGTCGCTCTATGCAAGCCCTGGACCCTGCGCAGCTGATCGGCCCGCTCCTGGATCTCTTCCGCAGACACGGGAATCCCTTGTTTCTTCGCCGCGCGGACCGTGAGTTTGTCTCGCACGAGTTGCTCGATGAGGCTCTCGAACTGTCCTGAGAACTTCAAGGATCTGACGAAATCCTCGATGCCAATGACTTCATCATCGATACGCACAATCGCCGTCATCTCAGTTGCTCCTTGACATTGTGACCAGAAGTTGAAGAGTGCGTCCTGATCACGCTTCCGCCGCCCTATTTTTGAGTCTAGGTTACGGTGCCCCCGTTTGCAATGGACGCATCCGCGAATCAAACCGGCCGGTGCCAGAGGCAAGATTGCCAAAAACCAACCAATTGCTCGCTGGCATCAACCATCATGTTCTTATCCGTGCAACAACGCCGTCACCCCCCAACCTGCCGGAACGGGTCCAGGGCGAGGTCGATCAGGCGGCGCTCGCGGACCACAATTTCTACGGATGCATTCATGCCATAGCGCAAGGGGTACTTTTTATCCGCGACCAGGTAATGGTCCCGCTCAAGCGCCACGCGCCCTTCGTACACCGGCTGTTTGGTTTGCGGCGCCGGCTTGGTGGCCGGTGAGATATATTCCAGCGTGCCGTTGATGAGGCCATACCGTTGATAGGGAAACGCATTGAATTTCAGCTTGACCGGAAGGCCTTCCCGCAAGAAGCCCCGGTCGTACTCGGCGATCTCGATCTTGAGAATAGGGCGCGCGTTTTTCGGTGCAATGCCGCCGAGCGGCGTGTTCGCCTGAACCTTGTCCCCCAACTGGGTGGCAGTGACGTCCGTGATGACGCCGTCTACCGGCGCGACGATCAGCAGAAAATTGTCCTTGTCGATGTTTTCAAACCGGATTCTGGCGGCGGCGTCGGACACCAGACGCGCCGTCTGCAGCTGCAGCTGCAGCTTGTCTTCTGCGTTGGAGGCCTCGCGCGTGGCCGCTTCGTACTGCAGGCGCAGTTTGGAGAGTTCCTGGCCGCTCGTCTCCAGCTGCGCCTTGGCCTGTGCCGATTCCAGACCTTGTCGTGCGCCCAGTTCGCTGAGTCTTGACTGCGCCACGCGAATGGCGTTTTCGGCCGCCAGGAGAGCGTTCTTTTTGCTTTCGACCTGAAGCTGCGATACCCCGCCGCCGCCGGGCAGCGCGAATAGCCGCGCGTATTTGTCGGCCTCTTCCCTGGCAGCGGCGCTGGCCCGACGCGCGTCGTCAAGATTGGTGCGCGCTTCCTGGACTTGCGCTCTCTGCCCTTCTGACAGCTTGGAGGTTCCTTCCGCGACGCGCTTCTGGTGCTGATGTTCTTCCAGTTCCATGGCCTGCTTCAATGCCGCCGCCTTGCGCTCCATCAGCGCTTTTTTTTCCGGGAATTCCTGCCATTCCCGCTCGGCGTTTTCAAGCTTCAACCGGGCGTCGAGCGCATTCGTCGCTGCCTCGACCGCGCCCCTGGCGTTCAGCCTGGCCAGCACGTCGCCCTTCGATACCGGCTGGCCCTCGGCGATGTAGAGATTTGCCAGTTCGCCGTCGACCGGCGCATAAAACCGCCGCACTTCCGACTCGGGCACGAGCGTCCCCGGCGCCGTCACGATCACATCGGCGCGCCCGAAAAACGACCAGACCAAAGCCGCCAGCAGCAACGCGACCATCGTAATCACGGTGGCATAGGTAAAGCGCCAGGGTTCCGCGCTCAGTAACTCGATGCCTTCGGCGCTGTGATCCTCAAGTGCCTCGGTCAACGGTCTCGGGCGATTCTCGTTGCGCATGCTATTTTCCAATCATGGCTGACTGTTTAGCAGCGCCAGCTTTGCCTTCAACAGTCCGGGCTCCAACACCGTGCTGAGTTCCAGCAAGGACCTGCGCTGCTGTTCTGCTTCTGCTGTGATCTCTTCCTGAACCTTGCGCCATTCTGCGGGATACGCCGTTTTCAGCTGGGTATAGATGCGCATGCCTTGCTGCACGTCTCCATACGCCTCCGCCAGCAAGCGGGCCTGTGTTCTGAACTGCGGCGATATCTGTTCCTCCAGCCGCTGCCCCCCTGCAATGGCGCCGTTCTCCCGATATTGCTGCCACAGCGCCTGGGCCCGGCTAGACAGGTCCTGCGCCCGCTTGAGTGCTTTGTCCTTGTACAGCCCGATATCGGCCGCGGAAGCCCGGATGAAGTAGGCGTCTTCCTCAGGATCGAGCGATCCGTAAAACGACAGAAGGCGCTCATCGTACCCCTGGGCGCCGCGCGCCTTTTGCAGCGCCGAAAACTGTTCGACGATCGCGGTCTTGTGTTGCAGCTGCCTTGTGGCCAGCTCCGCCCAAGGACCCGCGGCCATCTTTTGCAAACCGGCGAAGGCCTGCTTGACGTCCCCCGCGCGCCAAGCCTTCGATATGGCTTGATACTGACCGACGACCTCCGCAGGCGGAAACCGGCTACTGGCTGCCAGAGTCCTGAACCTGGCCTGAAACGGCGGGCTGGAGAACCGGGCATTGGCTAGAAGAACGATGAGTGCGCCCAGGTTTCCGGCGCGCAGGTTGTTGGTGATGTCGATGTACTGACGCAAGTCCTGACGCAGGTTTTCCAGGCCGCCGATCCGGGGATATTTCTCCGCATACTCCTTCAGGACCGGTTCCAGCGCTTCAGGGTGATCCCGGTTGAGCTCGGTGCCGATGGCCGTCTTCAAGCGCTCTATCGCAGCCAGATACACTGAATCGTCACTCTGGAGTTTACGCAGATGGCTGAGCGCAGCGGCGTAGGTATCCTTGAATTCCGGAACATAGGACAGGATTCCGGCGAGCGCGCGCTGGTGTTCCATCGGGTCTTCGTTCCAGCGCTGGACCAGGGCCTTGATCTTTTGCTCATCCGCGTAGATGCGAATCGGCGCATCCACGCCGCCCTGGACCGCCACGAATTTCTCAAGATTACCGATCCATTCGAGCTCACTCACCAACGGCTGTACGTCCGCATTATGGGTACTGAGTTTTTTCATGTTGGCGAGGACCGCGCCGGCGCGATCGAATTCGCGGGTTTTCAACATGCTCAGCCACTGCGGCACGTTCGCTTTGAGTAGCGCTTCGGTGCTCTGCGCCTTGACGTCGGCATTGTCGGGAAAACGCTCCAGGTACTCGTTGGCGACCGTCGCCGCCCGACCGTAGTCGCCGCTTGCCATCAGGTTCTTCAACTCCCGTTCGGACGCTCCGCTGTGATACTGCAGCAACGCCACCAGTGCCAGCAGCGCTGCCAGCCCTGTCCCCCACCAGAACGCGTGCCGGATGCTCTTGCGTTCGCCTCCCGCCAGGGCCTCGCTCAGTTCCGCGATGAAGATGCCGAATTTTCCGCGCGGCTGGTCGGATTTTTTCCTGGCATCGTCGGCCTGCGGCAACGCCTCGTGATTGACTTCATCGTCCTGCGCGTGCTCGACACAGAATATGTCAAGGAACGAGCCTGCGGCGGCGACAAACGTGGTCTTATCCACATCGCCGGAAGGCAGCGCAGCGGCCGGGCTCAGCTTCGTCATGGTCGGCTCTGCCGCGGACTCTTCACGTTGCACACTCACTTTGTAGTTAAAATAATGCCCGCCGAATGCGATTGAGTCGCCGTCCGCTAACGCAACGGCGTGCTCGTCGAGGCGTTTGCCGGCGACGAAAGTGCCGTTGGTGCTCCCCAGGTCCTCGACGAAAGGGGTGCCGCCTTTCAGGAAAATATGGGCATGGCGCCGCGAGATATAGTTCACCTGGTGCGGGTGGGCGTCCTTGTAGCACGAAAAAATCGCGTCCGCTTTGCTGATCAGAAACGGGAACTGGTTAACGAGAATCGGCTCGAGTCCGGCATCGCCGCGCTCGGGAGTCAGCGTCAGGCTGACGAGTTTCAGCGCGCGTCCCGGCGTCTGCACGCGCGCGTTCAGCTGCACCCGATACGACAGCGCATTGCCGAAGCAGATCTCGTCGCCTTGCTGCAGACGGACGATTTTCTGGCGGACGTCGACGCCGTTCACGGTGGTCCCGTTCTTGCTGTCCAGATCGGCGATGTAGACGGCGCCGTACTCGGAAAAGATTCTTGCGTGCCGGCGCGACAGGTTGATCACGATGTCGGGCGCGTAAGACGCGAATGGGGCTTCGCTGCGCCCGATGGCAAACAAATTCTCATCGATGCAGATATCCTCCAATTCCGGATGGGACAGCGGCTTGAGCACGGTATTGAATTTCTGCTCTGCTGTCGCGGGCAAATCGGTAGGCGCAAGCGGTGCTTCGTCAGGAGCCGGTGTCGACTGGGCATTCATTGACTGGCGTTCCTGACTTCAACGGTCGGCCAGCCTCCGCCCAGTGCTTTATACAGCGTGACCGTGTCGGACAGGATCTGCTGGTGATTCGCCAACAGTGCGAGTTGCGCCCCCAATAGCGAGCGCTCGGTCTCGAACACATCCAGTTGAGACACCAGGCCTTCCTTGAGCTGCGCTTCGATCTGAACGGCAACCACTCTCAAATGATCGACCTGCTGCTGCAATTCGACCTTCTGCTTTTTATGCGCATCCAGATTCACAAGGGCATTTTCGACTTCTTCAAAAGCGCCAATGACGGCCCGCCGATACTGCTGTTCGGCGACCTGGGTCTGCGCTTCGGTGGTCTTGACGTGCGCCTTGACGCTCGGGTCCAGGATAGGAAAGTTGATGCTGGGCAGAAAACCGAATGTGAAGGATTTCAGCAAATCGAGGAGGGCAAAGCTGGAAGACCCGCCCCGTCCGGTCAGACTGATCGTGGGCAATTGCGCCAGCTTTGCTTGTCCTGTCAGATTGTAGGCCTCCAGGACCCGATACTCTGCCGCAATCACATCGGGCCTGCGCTTGAGCAGTTGGGAAGGCAGGCCTTCGGGTACCACCGGCAGCTGGACGTTTTGCTGCAGATGACCGGCCGGGACTTTGAATGTCCCTGCCGGCACGCCCATCAAGGTGGCCAGCGCATTGTCAGCCAGGTCGCGCAAGCGATGGAGTTCCAGCAGATCGTTGGTCAGTCGATGTATCTCGGCGCGTTGTTGCAGTACCCGCGTGTTGGGCAACAATCCATTCCCGAGCATGGCCTCATAGATGGCCAATATCTGCTTGTTCTTCTCCAGGGTATGTTGCTGCTGATCAATTTGTTCGTCAAACTGAAGAATCTGGAAATAAGCAGTCGACACATCCGCAATCAGCGTCAGATATCCCGCGCGCCAGTCCGCCTCCGAGGCGCGGAACTCGGCGGTCTGTGCCTGAACGCCTTTTTCGACCTTGCCCCAAATGTCTATGTCCCAATTGACCTGGGTCGCCACGTTGAATTGTTTTGAGAAATTCTGCCCGGTGCTTTTTTCAAAGCTTGCGCCGGCGCCTGCATCCAGGGTCGGCAACGCGCCCGCGCGCGCCTCGCCGATTTGCGCGCCGGCAACCCGGATACGTGCAGCCAGAATCTTCAGGTCGAAGCTACCCGTGATGGCATTGTTGACGAGTGTATTCAGATAGGGATTCCGGAATTCCTTCCACCAATCCTGGTTGATCGTCGCGGATGCCGAGACCGCTGTCGGGCGCGACCACGAGGATTTGTCGGGGCTGTCGGGACGGCGGTATTCCGGCATGCTGACGTCGGCACAAGCGCATAAAAAACCAGCGCAAAAACCGGCAACAAGAAACTGCCTGCGTCGACAAAAAGTTGCTGTGTTTTCCATCGCCGTCTTTCGCCCTGAATGCCGCCTTACTTGACTGCTTACTTGACTGTTATCGTGATTTTTTTCGAATAGATCGGCGGATTGTGGGGCACGTGTTTATCGTCGCCCATCAGCAATTGCAAGGTATGCTTTCCCGGCGGCAATTCCAATGTAGTCTCCGTTTGACCCGCGCCGAAATGCAGGTGATTCCTGTCCGACGGGATTTCCTGGTCCAACGGCGGCAAGTCCGTATCGATCAGCAGGTGGTGATGGCCGGTTCTCGGGAACTTCACATCTTTTGGCGCGACGCCCATATTGCGCAACCCAAACCACACCCGGAACGGCTTACCCGCCGCAACGACTTGACCGTCGGTCGGCCAGCCGATATACACGAAGGCATTCGCGGGAGCCGGCGTGCCGTCCGCCCATGCAAGACTCAACCAAAAGAAGACCCCGAATGCAGCGCCAGCGAATATTTTATACATGGAGTCCTCCCTGCGTTTCCTGAATACAAGATTGCGGCCCAAGCAAGCGCGCCCATTCCTCAGCGCACGATGATCGAGATCTTTTTCGAATACACGGGAGGATCGTGGGGCATGTGGTCATGATCTCCCAGCAGTAACTGCAAGGTATGCTTTCCCGGCGGCAACTCAATGCGCGCCTCGGTCTCGCCTGCACCAAAATGGAGATGATTGCGGTCGGATGGAATTTGTTCGTCCATTGCCGGCAGATCCGCATCGATCACCAGGTGATGGTGGCCCACATTGGGAAGGTTGACCCCTTTCGGACAAACGCCCATATTGCGCAGACCCATGCGCACCCAAAACTTGCCGCCATGAATCACCGTACCATCGGCAGGCCAGATTATGTAAGCTTCTGCATTCTCGGGCGACGCGGTCCGCGCGGCGAACGCGGGTGCGAGCGCCAGAACCGCGAGAGCCAGAACGGCGCTAATGATTGCTGTTCGCATGCTATGCATCCTCCCGGAAAATTACCTGCATCGAATCTGCACAGAAGCATCAACGGCGTGCGCAATCGCCTTTGTGAGAGAACGACCAGCTATTGCTGCCAGCGTTCTGTGGCACCGCGTTTCAGCGTAAACAAAATTTAGCGGAAACATTCATCCATATGTTGATGTAAACAGAATAATGCGCAAGAATTCAATAATCAATTACTAAACGAATCCCGTACGCTAGGAGCCTGTCGGACTTAGGGAATCGAAGCGAAAAAGTGGCTGAGCGCGGACAGATTTTGCTGATTTTTTGTGTCAATAGCGGGACTATTGACCAAAAAATCAGTGAAATATGGACCGCTCAGGCGCTTTTGCAGCCGATTCTCCCTAAGTCCGACAGGCTCCTAGGGCTCTTCCGTTTGTTTGCGCAGGCGGAATGCGAATCCATCAGTCGAAGGCCAGTCGTGTGCCGAAAACTATTCAATGTTTGCATATTGATTGCTTGCTTGTTCGGGCTTGTTTCCCGGACGGAGGCAACGGCCGCCATCACAGCGCATGAAGTTGGCGGACCGGTCGCGCGCGTCATTCCCGCGGCCGGCAATGTCTACCGGGAAGCGCTGCTTCCAGTCGACCCGGATAGCCGCTCCCCTGCCCTCCTGCTAGCGGGAGTGCTCCCGAAAGACAGTGCCGAGCAGTACGAACTCACCTTCTGGGAATCGATCAAGGATAGCAACCACGCCAGCGATTACGAGGCGTATCTGCAGGAGTACCCAAAAGGTCATTTTGCAGCCCTGGCGCGGTCGCGCCTTGAACGGCTGCGCGCAGCGGCACCCAAGGTCGAGGCAGCCCCGGAACGTGCCGCTCCGGCGCCTGCCCCCAAAGTGCCACAGGAACGGATGCGTCCCCTCGCGAAAGCGCCCGTGGAGCGGGCTCGTCCGGCACCAGCCGCGAAAGCTGCGCAGGAGCCGGCGCCTGCGGCACCCCCGCTGGCGGAAAAATCGCCGGCCATGAATGCCGCCGTCAGTGAGCTCAAGGATTGTCCTGCCTGCCCGGTGCTGATCAAATTGCCCGGGCGGGCATCATTCATGATGGGAAGCAATTCGGGCGATCTATCGGAACGACCGGCACACCACGTAGCGATTGGCGCGCCTTTTGCAATCGGAAAATATGCAGTCAGCGTTGAGCAGTGGAATGCTTGTGCCGATGCTGACGCATGCCCCCGCATTACGACCGATGCCGCCTCGAAGAATAGCCCTGCGCGCGATGTCAGCTGGGACAACGCGCAACAGTATGTGAACTGGCTGAGCAAGGTCAGTGGCAAACCCTACCGGTTGCCGACCGAGGCCGAGTGGGAGTACGCGGCGCGCGGAGGAAGTTCGACGCGCTATTGGTGGGGCGAGCAAATGCGCAACGGTACCGCAAACTGCAAGGACTGCGGCCAGCCATGGCGTCAGGATGGGCCGGCCAATGTAGGCTCCTTTGCCGCCAATCCATACGGACTGTACGACATGAATGGCAACGTCTGGGAATGGGTGAGCGACTGCTGGCACAGTTCCTACAAGGGTGCGCCTGCCGACGGCCGCGCCTGGGATGAAGCAAATTGCAACGTGCGCGTGATACGGGGTGGATCATGGCGCGACGGGGCAAGCTACATGACGTCGACCACCCGCTTCAAATATGATGCCAGCGTGCGTGACTCGCAGAATGGATTTCGGGTGGCAAGGGATCTCAAATAATTATTTCAAGCAGTTGACTTTGAACAACGTATCTACTCGCTGCATTACTTATTTCGGGCCTTGGTCGTAATTTGAACGAAATCAACCATGATGCGTTCGCGCCCGTATTTGGCGGCCAGCGGCCCCAGCTTTTTTTCTATCGCTCGCAAGTAGTCCGATCTGGATCCGGATTCCGGGCTGATGCCGTCAAACAGCGCTACGGGTGTGGTCAGAAGCACGATGAGTTCGGTTCCGAACGGCTTCGCAATGACCCAGTTCCCGAGGCTTCCGATGGCGGCCGTATAGTTGGGCGGCGCCTGATTGTCCCTGGTGCGCGAATTTGGCACCAGATGCGCCACATTACCATCCAGCGCGTAATAGTCGACATACACGTAGGAGTCGTATCCAGCCGTGGTAATGTCGACGATTAACGGGTCGCCCTCCGTCAGTTCCACACCGGGTCCTTTCACGCGAATCGAGGCGGCCCGTCCTGCTTGCTGATTCAGGACCCAATAGGGTGCAAACGCATTGATCACATCGCATTCGCTATCGCTCACCTGCTGCACATCAAGGTTCAGGTTTTGCACTCCGGGGGCTGCTTTTAACATGTCCTTGAGACGTGCGATGCCAAAACTCTTCGGAATATATCCCTGCACCCGCAGCGCATGATCGTGCACCGAAGGCGCCAGGGCCGAACATGGGACGCGCGCAAGAATCGGCTGAATCGATGCGATGGAGAGCGGCACTGCGGGCGGCGCCACTTGCGGCATGGCTTGCGGCACATTTTTCGGCGGCGCTGCCAGGTCCGCGCGCTGGCTGCCGCTCCGGGCATCCCAAAAGTAGTAGAGGCCGCCGGCGAACAGCAGCCCCGCCACCACGCTCACGGTTGCCAGTGCAATGTAGCGCGCTGCCTGGCGTTCCACACTCATTTCCCGCAGGAAACGTGTCACTGTAGGTGTTCGCGTCTGGCGATCGAACGACAGCGCGGCCTTCAAAGCGCGCCATTGCCCTTGGCCCAGATTTTTTGGCCGTTGCGGTCGCATGCCTGCGCCACGCGCCTGGATCGCGGACAAGCGATCGAAGGGATGGCGTCCTGTCAACAGTTCATATGTGATGCAAGCCAGCGCGTAGATGTCATCGCGCGGATCCGGTTCGCAATGCTCAAGCATCTCCGGACTTGCATATGCCGGTGTCAGCCCGCCGAGACTGCCGGCATCAAACACGGTGGCCTCCACGTCCTCCTCTGATTTATGAAAGACGCGCGCGATACCGAAATCGATGACTTTCAGTTCACCCTTATCCGTCACAATGACATTGGCAGGTTTGAAGTCGCAGTGGACAAACCCGCGTTCGTGCGCATACGCCAAGGCCCGGCCCATGCCGTTGACGATGCGCAGTGCCTCAGCATAGGGCATGCCGGTAAAGCCCGGCATCCGCAGCGTCTGGCTCAATGGTTTCCCCGACAAATATTCCATGGTCAGGTAAGCAATTGATCCGTCGCGATCGAAGTCGTACACGGTCACGATGTTCGGATGCGCCAGCGACTGCGCCTTCTTCGCTTCGCGTTGCAGTGCGATCAGCGAATTCGGATGACTACGGAAAGAGACATTCAGGACCTTGATCGCGATGTACGGCTTACGGTCGGACGCCTCCAGCTTACGCAGGTCGAGCGCTCGGTACACCATGCCCATACCGCCGAATCCGATGCATTCCTCAAGCACGAAGCGCCCATTCAGGGTATCGCCGACACCCTTCATTCGGTCCGACGTAGCGCCAGATTGATCGCTGGGCGCCGCCGGCGCCGACGCCGGACCCTTGCTCCGCACCCGGGTTTCGTCGGCGCCTGAGCCAGCTCCCAACTTCGAAAAACTCTCGATGCGTCGCTGCACCTCCGTATACACGTCATGCGGCAGCGGGATCTTGGTGTTTTCTTCGCCAAGAATCTCTAACAGCTGCACGGGACTGGCTTGCTCCGTTGTCAATGCACGGTCAACCTGGGCAAGAAAATCCTCGTGCGACAGAGCGCTGCTTTGAAAGGCACGAATCGCTTGCGCAAAATTAGCCATACGCTTTTACACCCAGTTCCCGAGTCATCGCCAGGCCCTCCTCTTAGTCAAATGCCAAAGTCGCCGCAGCGAGGCGGGGTACGCCCTATCTTGCTGCCCCACCTGCCTCACCTGCACGACCAGCGGCCATTTGAATTGAAACACCCGGATAAGGGTATTCTAACTTCACGCGCGCACTTATTGTTGATTTGTAAAATTGCGCCCGGTCGCCGCAACGATGCTGATCGCAAGCGACGTGACATGCGCCGGGTAAGGTCGAAATGGCTTATATTAGAGATTCTGAAGCAAACCGATTCATCTCTCGGATTAGGCCATTTTAATAAATTTCTGAGGAGCAGCCATGACCATCATCGTCATTAAAGATCTAGCGGAAAGCGTTGACCTCGATCGCCAGGCAATGCTTGCGATAACGGGCGGCGCGCGTACTCGCGGTCGTCAGCCATTTATCGGAAGCACGATATTTCGCAGTACCCGCATTGTCAACTATCCGCCTGCCTTCACTTCCAAGCCGCCGGTGAGCACAAGTGCGCAATCACCAGGAAAGCCGCTCAAATAGTAATTACCGGTAGCTCCGACCGTTTGCCTGCCTGTATCCCTGAGGCTTTTCATGACCCAATTCAAATGGACGTCGGCCTCGCTCTCGCATGTGGGCCTGGTCCGTGCGATAAACGAGGATGCCTGCCTCGACCGACCTGAGCGCGGACTCTGGGCGGTTGCCGACGGTATGGGCGGACATGCATTTGGCGACGTTGCGAGCCGTATGGTGGTCGAGGCCTTGAACCAGCTTCCGCAGCCCGATAGCCTGGTGAAATTCGTCGCTGATGCGCAGGACAGCCTCCAAACCGTGAATCGCCAACTGCGCGCGAAGGCGGCAATCGACAAGGTGCAGATCATCGGCAGCACGGTTGTCGTCCTGCTCGCGTGGGACCCCTACTGTGCGTACCTATGGGCCGGAGACAGTCGAATTTATCTCTATAGAAGCGGCAACCTGACCCAACTCACGCGCGATCACAGCCTGGTCGAAGAACTCAAATCCAAGGGTAATCCCGCCTCTGAATACAATCTCCCCTCTCGCAACATGATCACGCGCGCGGTCGGCGCCGCCGGCACACTGAATCTCGACCACGGAACGATGGAAGTCAACGATGGTGATATGTTCTTGCTGTGCAGCGATGGATTGAGCAACGAAGTGAGCGAACAGGAAATGCGCAGCGCACTCGGACCCGGCAGTTGCCACCAGGCATCGGATGCGTTGATTGACATGGCACTCAAAAGAGGCGGACGCGACAATATTTCGGCTGTCGTGGTGCGCGTCGACGACTTGTACAGTAGCGACACGACCGTGCTCAATCCTGCGCTTTAATCCCCCAGCGCAAGTCAGAAACGCTGGCACCCTACCGGACTTCGGAGGCATCCGTGCAACAATGCCCCTCCCGTTCAAGCACTCGTCACTTCCGGCTTCCGCGGGCGACGGCTACGCGCGGCTGGTTTCCGCGCTGGTTTGACCGCTGTTTCTTCCGCTGCGGGTTGCGCTGAGGGCTCAATAGCCGCTTGTGCTTCCTCTGCCACATTGGTCGCCTGCACCAAAGCCGCATCCGCTTTCTTTGCCGCCGGCTTGCGGCCTCCACGCCCCTTGCGACGCTGCTTGCCGCCGATCTCCTCCGCCACTTCCGATTCTGCCACGACTTCGAGCGCACCCGGCACTACCGTTGACTGCTCGGCCACAGCCTCAATTGCAACCGTTGTGCCGTTGCTGCGATAAACGTAAGCGCCCGATTTCTCGTCACGGCCGAATTCGAGCAGACCGCGTGCCTGCGCCTCTTCGAGCAAATTGCCAAAGGTACGGAAGCCATAGTAAGACTCGCTGAAATCAGGCTTGCGGCGCTTGATTGCTTCTTTTAGCACGGATGCCCAAATCTTGCCGCTGTCGCCACGTTCGGATACCAGCGCATCGAAAGTCTCGACCGCCATTTCGATCGCCTCGCTCTTGCGACCTTCCAACTCCTCCTTGCGACGCTTGTCCTCATCGGGTGAGCGCTTGGCCGCAGGCTGCGCTTCCCGCGCATCGCGTTTGGCCGCCGCGCGCCGACTCTCACGCACCAGGTCATCGTAAAAAATAAATTCGTCGCAGTTGGCAATCAGCAGATCGGAGGTCGATTGTTTGACACCGACACCGATCACTTGTTTGGCGTTCTCGCGCAACTTGGAAACCAGCGGTGAGAAATCAGAGTCGCCACTGATAATGACAAATGTATTCACGTGCGATTTCGTGTAACACAGGTCGAGTGCGTCCACGACCAGACGAATATCGGCCGAATTCTTGCCCGACTGTCGTACATGCGGAATTTCGATCAACTCGAAATTGGCCTCATGCATCGTCGCCTTGAAACCTTTGTAACGATCCCAGTCACAGTAGGCCTTCTTGACGACGATACTACCCTTGAGCAGGAGACGCTCAAGTATTGGCTTGATGTCGAACTTCTCGTATTTTGCGTCGCGCACGCCGAGTGCGACGTTTTCAAAGTCACAGAACAACGCCATGCTGACGTTTTCGTTGGATGAAGCCATATTGTTTATTGCTTTCCATCAGGGTTGGATTTCAAAGCGACTGAGCACAAAACGCCCACCGTATTGATTATACCCAACCACATTGGGCCTCATTTCCGGCCCTTGCCAATCGCTCCCGTAATGCCAATCGAGCTGACGATAATACAAGCCACGGCTATCCCCTGCGATGCGGTCAGTCCTTCTTTTAAAAACAGATAGCCGGACACCGCTCCCAATGCCGGCTCAAGGCTCATTAAGGTACTGAAGGTTTTGGACGGCAATCTGGTCAATGCCATCATTTCAAGGCTATATGGCAGGGTTGATGAAAAAATGGCGACCAGCAATGCCGTCGGTAAAAGCGACAGCGAGAACAACTGGCTTCCCGCATGTATCAAACCGATGGGCAATATGAAGATTGCCGCCGTGAGAGCACCTAACGGCACGCTCATGCGACCATTCGCCTCACCCGCCTTCTTCCCCGACACGATGTAGACCGCCCAGCAAGCGCCGGCAAGCAGCGCCAGCAAGACACCGCCAATATCCAGCCCGCCCGAGATCTGGCCGAGCGGCAGCAACAGAAACAGGCCGAAAGCGGCCAATGCCAGCCAGACCAGGTCGGCCGGACGGCGCGAGTAAAAAATCGCGACCGCCAGCGGGCCGCTGAATTCGATCGCGACAGCAGGTCCCAGCGGTATCGTTTTCAAGGACATGTAAAACGCCAGGTTCATGCATCCCAAGGCGGTGCCATAAACCAATATCGGACGCCAGACGATCTGCTGTGCCGGTAGCCGCCAAGGACGGTAGATCGCACATAAAAAAATTGCCGAGAACCCGATCCGCAAAGCGGTCGCCCCCTCGGCGCCAATACCTGTAAACAAACTTTTGGCCAGCGCCGCGCCACCTTGCAGCGATGCCATTGCGATCAGCAAGCATACTATTGAGAATGCCTTGCCCTGCCCTCCGGGTGCCGCAGAGACTGGTATTGATTCGGAAACTTGCTGCATGAATTGTCTTTTTTGAATTACAAGAATGAAGAAATATACGGAGGACTGACATGATGAGACTTATCGACAAATTGTACAATCGAATAAAACTTACGCCATTCATTCGATTTATTGAGCGATCAAATTTCCCGAACTGAATAGGGGTCGTCTCAGAGAAAACGGAGAACAGATTTTTACCAACCGCCCCCGAGCGCCCTGAATGTCGCGACTGCCGCGCGGGCGTCATCTGCATGCGCTTGCGCCAGCTGATCTTTTGCCGCCAGCAACAGACGGTCTTCATCGAGCACTTCAGTCAAGCTGATCGCGCCGCCTTTGTAGGCTTCTTCCGACGCATCGCGTGCGCGTTGATGTGCATCGACCTCGCGCACCAGTTCACGACTTTGCTCTTCCAGTTGCGCCAGTGTCATGATGGCGTTTTCGACGTCTTCCGTGGCGCGCAACATGGAGAGGCGATACCCGATCAACGCTTCGCTATTGGCACCTTTGGCGCGCGCGATGTCCGCATTGATGCGGCCAAAGTCGAACAATCTCCAACGCAGGCCGAGACCGGCTGCGGACTGAAAGCTGCTTGCCGTGAACAGACCGGCGGCGCCCAGACTGCTAAATCCGAGCAGACCGGACAACGATAGCTTGGGATAATATTCCGCCATCGCCACGCCGATTTTGGCATTCGACGCGGCCAGACGGCGTTCGGCGGCAATCACATCCGGACGCCGGCGCAATACCTCGGTCGGACTCGCGGCTACGGCGATCGCCGGGATCACCGAGGTATTGGCGGCCTGCACTAATTGCGCTGCGTAAGTGCCCGGCTGCACACCCATCAAGACATCCAGGCGGTTCAGCTGTTTCTCCAATTCGGTGCGGAATGGCGGCAGCGCGGCACGGGCTTCCGATAGCCGGGCTTCTGCCTGCGCTTGTTCGCGGACGGTGGACAGGCCGTCATGCAAACGAATGCCGACCAGTTCCAGCAGGCGACCGTTGGTTTTTACCTGATTTTCCGCAAGCGCAATGCGTGCCTGCGCGCCGCGAATCCGGAAATACGCATCCGCGGCTTCGGCGGCCACCGAAATGCGCACGCCCACATGATCGGCTTCGGCCGCCTCTTCTTCGGCATTGGCCGCCTCGCTGCCGCGTTTCAAGCCGCCAGCCAGGTCAAGCTCCCAACTGGCGCCGACACCGACATCATAAGCAGTCTGCGTGCGCTGATAGCCGGGCGAGGCGCTGGCGATCTTGCCAAGGGGACTGTTAAGGGACTGTTTCGCCCTGGTCACGTCACTTGTCGCATTTCCTTGCGGCAAGCGCTGTGCTCCGACGCCTGTCGCGACAGCGCGTGCCTGATCGACGCGAGCCATCGAGGCCGCCAGATCCAGGTTCTGTTGCAGGACGCGCTCGATGATGCCGGAAAGGATCGGATCATGAAATCCGTTCCACCACACATCCAGGGGCGGCATGGGCGCAGCTGTCTGGCGCGCAGCGAGCATGTTGGCGTTGTGCAAGGCGGACAGATCGGTATCGTTCGGTTTCCGGTAGTCGGGCCCGACTGCGCATCCGGAGATCAATGCGCTCAGTGCCACTACGGCTGCCGCGAGGATGGTGAATGTGATCGACGGTTTGCGCGCTGTCGCACGCATCGACGCGTGTCGCGGCGTTTTGGCCGCCAACGCCAGATCCAGATCCAGATCCAGATCCAGATCGCGCTCCCAGCTTGCACTTGCGTGCCGGCCATGTTGGTTGATCGCCATGTCAATCCCGTTCATTTGCGTGCTCAGTTGTGTGCCCATGCTGTCATTTCCTCTCAAGTGTCAGATATTTAAAATAGTTACTTGCATTTCGATATCTACTAATATAATCTACTAACTATTGAAATGCAAGTAACTTGACACATCCCACTTACAGGAGCCCAGCATGACGAAAGACGTAATCGAACTCAGCCCCAAACACAAAGCCGGCCCGAATAAAAAACGACTCGCCATTGGCGGTATTGTCCTTGTTGTTAGCCTTGGGGCGCTCTTTTACGGGACCCACTGGTATACAACGGGGCGCTTCATGGAAGACACCGATGACGCGTATGTGGGCGGCAACGTGACCGTGATCAGCCCCAAGGTGTCGGGCAACATCACCGAAATCGCAGTCAGCGACAACCAAGTGGTGCATGCCGGCGACGTGCTGGTCCGCATCGACAACCGCGACTACGTGGCTGCCCTGGCCAAGGCAAAAGCCGCCGTAGCTGCAGAGGAAGCCGCACTGGCGAATGTCGACGCCACGCGCCATTTACAAGAGTCGGTGATTGAGCAGGCCAAGGCCGGCATCTCCGCCACCAATGCCGAAACCAGCCGTGCCCACGACGATCAGAGCCGTTATCAGGATCTGTCCGCCAAAGCCGCAGTGTCGATACAAAGTTTCCAGAAAGCCGATGCCGATTACAAGCAGGCGCTGGCCGGTGGCCAAAAAGCGCAGGCCAACCTGAGTGCGGCGCAACGCCAGATCGACGTGATTGCGACCCAGAAGCAGAAAATCGAAGCGGCGCTGGCGCAGGCCGTGGCGCAACGCGATCTGGCCGAGCTGAATCTGAGCTATACCGAGTTGCGGGCGCCGATCGATGGCATCATCGGCAATCGCCGGGCGCGCCTTGGCGCCTATGCGACGATCGGGGCGCAGTTGCTGGCGGTGGTCCCGGCACAAGGTCTGTGGGTGGATGCCAACTTCAAGGAAAATCAACTGGCGCATGTGCATCCGGGATCGCGCGTGAATATCACTGCCGATGTCCTGCCCGGTGAAGTATTTCATGGCCATGTCGCCAGCCTGGCGCCGGCCACCGGGGCGCAATTCAGCATTCTGCCGGCAGAGAACGCCACCGGCAACTTCACCAAGATCGTGCAGCGGGTGCCGGTGCGGGTGGTACTGGACGGCGAAGGCGCGAAACTGGGCAAGTTGCGCCCTGGCCTGTCCGTCACCGCCGAAGTCGATGATCGTCCAGCCAGCCGGAGCAAATCTTGAGCGCCGTCCCGGCTACCGCTACCGCCGGGCTGGCGAAGTCGTTGCCAAACCTGGGTGAACTGTCCCAAAGCGCCAAGATATTTGCGTTTGCCAGCATGTGCGTCGGTATGTTTATCGCTTTGCTTGACATCCAGATCGTCTCCGCCTCGCTGGCGGATATCGGCGGCGGCTTGTCTGCGGGCGCCGATGAAACCGCCTGGGTACAAACCGCCTACCTGATTGCGGAAATCATCGTCATCCCGCTCTCGGGCTGGCTGTCGCGCGTGATGTCGACGCGTTGGCTCTTCTGCATTTCCGCCGTCGGCTTCACGCTGGCCAGTTTGCTTTGCGGCATGGCCTGGGATATCAATAGCATGATCTTTTTCCGGGCGCTGCAGGGCTTCCTGGGCGGGTCGATGATTCCCTTGGTGTTTACCTCAGCCTTCTTTTATTTTTCCGGCCATCAACGGATCATCGCAGCGGCCACCATTGGCGCAATTTCTTCGCTGGCCCCGACCCTGGGGCCGACCATCGGCGGCTGGATCACCAGTAACTATTCCTGGCACTGGCTGTTTTTCATCAACCTGGTGCCCGGCATTTTTGTCGCGGTGGCGGTGCCGATGCTTGTTCTTATCGACCGTCCCAACCTGTCGTTACTGCGCGGCGCGGATTATATCGGCATGACGCTGATGGCGATCTTTCTGGGCTGTCTGGAATATACGCTCGAAGAAGGTCCGCGACTGGGCTGGCTGGGTGACGACGTGATTCGCACCACCGCCTGGATCGCCGCGATTGCAGGCATCGGCTTCATTTGGCGTAGTCTCGCCTTTGCCAATCCTGTGGTCGAACTGCGCGCCTTGAAAGACCGTAATTTTGCGCTCGGTTGCCTGTTTTCTTTTGTCACCGGGATCGGCATCTTTTCCACCATTTTACCTGACACCGGTGTTTCTGGCCCGGGTGCGGGGCTTCAGCGCTTTGGATATCGGCTTGGCAATCTTTTCCACCGGGGTGTTCCAGATCTGTGCGATTCCTTTCTATTCCTTTCTGGCCAAACGCATCGACCTGCGCTGGCTGCTGATGGTGGGTCTGGCAGGCTTTGCGCTCTCCATGTGGAATTTCATGCCGATTACGCATGAATGGGGCTGGCATGAATTCCTGTTGCCACAGGCGTTACGCGGTTTCTCGCAACAATTTGCGGTGGCCCCAACGGTCACGCTGACCCTCGGCGCACTGGCCCCCGAGCGGCTCAAGCAGGCTTCCGGCCTGTTCAATCTGATGCGTAACCTGGGCGGCGCGATTGGCATTGCGGTGTGCGGGACGATCCTCAACGACCGGACCAATCTGCATTTCCTGCACCTGGCAGAACACCTGAACGCAGGAAACGACGCCATGAGCGATATGTTGCAAGCGGCTGGCAGCAACCTCAGCGTCTGGGGTCTCAACGCCACCGATGCACAACTGGGTGCCTTGAAACAATTGTGGAGCCTCACCATGCGCGAAGCGCTTACGCAAACCTTCGCCGATGCCTTTTTCGTCGTGATGGTGTGCTTCACGATTACCACTGTGCTAGTGCCATTGATGAAAAAAGTTGCAGCACCCCAAGGCCCATCCGCAGATGCCCACTAATGTAAGAGCGCGGTAGAACGCTATTGACTATAACTTTAGCGATGTTGCCTGCACCCGGGCTGGCAATATCTGCAGGCAATTCACTGGGAATTTTTATATGGAACGTAACATCGTGATCGAGTCGCCATGCCCCATCAGCCGCAGCCTGAAGCGGGTGGGGGAATGGTGGAGCGTCCTGATTATGCGCGACGCCCTGTACGGAGTAAGCCGTTTTGACCAATTTCAAAAGGGCCTGGGTATCGCACCGAATATTTTGAGCAAACGTCTCAACGCACTCGTTGAGGATGGCTTTTTGGAGCGCCATCGATATAGCGAAAAACCGCCCAGGGACGAATATCGGCTGACACCGCTTGGTCGCGATTTCCGGATGGTGATTGTGGCGCTGTATGCCTGGGGAAATCAGCATTTTTCTCCTGACGGTGCCAGTTTATTACTGATCGATGCCAGGTCCGGTGTCGTCGCCAATCCCATCATGGTGGATCAAGAAAGCGGCAGGCCGATTACGGAAGCCGACTATATATTCGTTTCGGGGCCCAATGCCAGCCAGAAAATGGTTGAGCACCTCGCATTTGCCAAGTCCAGGCCTGGGTTGGCGCAACAGACGACAGAGCAAGACGCCACGGGCTCGCCCGCTAAGCGGCGGAACACATGATCATGATGTGAAGCGAAGTGATCATTTACGCCTTACTTTTCGAAAGAAAATAAAGTAACTTGCAAAGCGATAGTTACAGGTCTATGCTGACTCTCATGTTGACGTTAAAGGAGTACTTTCATGCATCGCAAAAGTTTTAGCAATATGAGCTGTCCGATCGCCCGTAGTCTGGAGCGCGTGGGGGAATGGTGGAGCATCCTCATCCTGCGCGACGCTTTTTACGGGATGACACGCTTCGATGAGTTTCAGAAGAGTCTGGACATTGCGCCGAATATCTTGACACGACGCCTGACAGCGCTGGTTGCCGAGGGCCTGATGGAGCGCCGCCAATACCTGGAGAAACCGCCCCGTTACGAATACGTACTCACTGAAAGCGGAAGAACTTTCAAACCGGTGATGATCGCTTTGTTGGCGTGGGGAAATGACCAATTCACGCCGGATGGTCTGAGCGTTGTGTTGACCGATCTGCACACCGGTGAGGCGGTCGATCCCATCCTGGTAGACAGTGCAACCGGAAAACCGATCACCGGAGAAAATTACGTACTGGGTGCCGGACCGGCGGCCAGCGAAGGTGTCCGCAACCGCATGGCCTACGCGGAGCAAAAGCGCGCCGCACCAGACAAGATACCGGATTTCCCGCCGGAACTGACAGCCTAGCCCGTGTAATGAGGTTTTTGCTCTGGGGAGTGCATGCATTGCAAAAAGCAATTCTCCGCCACTGCCCATATCCTACTTTCTCTCACCATAAAGATCACCTATCCCAATTATCTGGCTTTACGCCTTCAATGCGCAAAAATGGCGAACCGAAGTTCGCCATTTTCTTGATCTTCCACGCACCAAAAGAAAATATTATTTTTTCTTTTTATTGCCGTTGACAGCGTCTTTAAATGCTTTCCCGGCGGTGAATTTCACCGTGGTGGCGGCTTTGATTTTGATCTCTTCGCCGGTACGCGGGTTACGGCCGACACGGGCGGCACGCTTACCGCTGCCGAATGTGCCGAAACCGATCAACTGTACTGAGTCGCCCTTCTTTACCGCCTTGATAACATTGGCGATCAAGGAGTCCACAGCACGCTTGGCGGCTGCTTTTGAGAGTTCGGATTCTGCTGCAATACTGTCGATCAATTCATTCTTGTTCATTTGGTGACTCACTCTATAGGTTGATAGAGTGAAAATTCTAGCACTGCATTGCCGAAAAGAAAATGAAACCTCTGTTTCGACTGCAAAATAGATGAAATTTCACGTCATTTCATGCCACTGGGCGCGCCTGCCGCAACGAGGTTTGTCCGGAAGTCGCCGCGGTAAGGGATAATCACGCGCATATTCCTGTTTGCGCTCCCAAGCGTTAGCGCGACAATCCGCCACCGGCCTCATGCAAACACACCATTGAAAATAAAATCATGCCAAAAAACAAGCGCCCGACACCCAGAAAATCCGCTCCGTCTGCCGAGGAAATCGGGGATGCACTGATTCAGCAGCTGTGCGATCTGTCCATAGACCTGGTGGAGCAGGAAAACAGAGAGTCGATGACCGATACGCCGGAGCAACAGGAACGCGATTTTTACAAGATCATCAAAAAGTGCCTGCATCAGAAGAAAGACGACATCCTGTATGAAGCCCTCGATCGCATAAAACACGCCGACAGCGCCGCCTATCAACTGTTAAAGGAACGGATCGAAGAGGCCGCCGAAGTCGTCCTGATCCGACGCGACGAAGGCATCACAGTCGAAGTCAATGCCTTTGTGATCCCGCTGTTCGTGCGGACCAGCGGCGGCCTCCACAGCGAGCAGGCTTTTCAGGATCAGGAGGCGTTCGACTTGCTGACCAAAAGCTTGCAGCAGGCGCAACTGGAAAGCCCGGACGCCAAGGTGGTCCTGGTCAGCTATGCCTACCATCTGGATGAAATCGACGGCATCACGTTCAGCCACCTCAACGAAATGATACGCGATGCATTTGCATCGATGACCGATAAAAAAGTGGTGGCGACACCGGCAATCGACCGCAGTTTCGGCGCTTGGCCAACAAGCCAGTTCGCACCTGAGGATATGGCGGTCGAACTGCGTTTTTTGTTGGGATTCACGCTGAAGACAGCCGACGATGCGTTCTATCACGTGCCCGAAAAGGATGCCGCAGCCGACGCCTATTTTGAGGTACGCGAAAAGCGTTTTCAGCACTGGACCGAGCAGGTTGCACCGCTGGTAAAGCGTTGCCTGGTCACAGACGGTAGCACAATCGATGTCAATTTTCTGTACCAGGATCTGTTCCATGGCGGAAAGGAACGCGGCATCGCCGAATACTTCATGCTGCAAATGATGTCCGAGCTAAATCACGGGCTGGAGCAACACGGCATCACGGCCGCAAGCACCAAAGCCATCATCGGACCCGCCGAGGTACGTGGCGACATGGTGTTGCGTGTGAACTTGTATGCAGAGACAGACGGCGCCTTGGTGGCTTCGTCGGAAAAACCTTCGGCGGTGATGCGCGACCTGCAGATTGAAGTCGATGACACGTACGACGCATTGCAGACTATCGGCGTCAAATCATTGGCTATTGCGATGAAATTTGATGCTGAGGGAAAGGCGCTTGAGGTGCGGGCTTACGAAGAGTGAGAGAAGTTGATTGACCGGCGCCGGAAAATAAGCGCGGCTGACGCCGCCGCGCAAAACAGGAAATTTGAGCAGAGTTCTGAACTTATCTTAGCTTGCCAGCATCGGTCTGCCGGCAAAACCAGGCATGCGCTTGAACCGGGAATTACTTGGCGGGGCCCGGTGCCGCATCGACAGGTTGCCCCACCACGGTTGTCACGCTTTCTCTCAAGACACCGCCGGCTTCGACACTACCTCCCACCACCGCATCGTCTTGCATGCGGCGCATGCAATCCGGACGATCTCGTTCTGGTAACGCATTACAACGCATCAGACTATTTTTCTCATACTGAGCTTGTCCATCGTTCAGTCGCCCTCTCTTTGCGGCGTCCAGGGCAGCGCCGGCTTCGCGCAGACAGGTGGCGCGATCCTGGTTCGACTTGCCGCTGAGGCAAACACTGCGCTCGTGCTGGTAAGCGGCATTGGCGTCGGATAGCTTGCTGCGGTCCGCGGCCAGCGCCGACGTCGCAAACAGTATGCCGATCAAGGCGACCAATGCAAAAACTAAAAAGCGAATTCGTTTGTGCGCCACACCAACCGATTTCCTTGATGTGTGAATCAGATATCGAGGGAATTGCATCATAACCTCCTTTAGTAGCAGCCTGCTTCGCCACTGAACGCCGATGATATGGAGAATATCGATGACGACGGTACTGGAAGTCTGAATGTCATAGTCATCGCCCAGACAGAGACGATACGAGATGCATGTCAGCTATGAGGCGAAGCAGAGGCTCCATATGATCGCGGTATTCGACCGGAAGTCGATATTCGCTATGTACAAGAATACTCCTGATCTATCTGAGCAGGGTTTGCCAGGTCCTATGCATTTGCGCAGACGCAACGCATTGCAGTAATTGTTCGGTAAATCGATACGGTTGTTCCAGCAACGCCCTGTTTATCTTTGTTTTATGGATATATCGACGCTCTTTTATGGACAAACGTGAAATCGTCAAACAACTATTTGCACCCGCCTGGTCAACTGGCCGGCAGCGTCTTCGCCAAGGCATTCTTTTTGGCCGCAATCGCCTGATGATCCGCCGCCAGGAACAGATACATCGCCGGCACCACAAACAGCGTAAACAGCGTGCCGATCGACAGGCCCGTGAAGATCACCAGACCCATTGCGTGGCGCCCCGCCGCACCCGCGCCTGACGCAATCACCAACGGCACCACGCCAAACACCATGGCCGCAGTAGTCATCAGGATTGGCCGGAGCCGCACGGCGGCAGCTTCTTCAATCGCCTGCCGTTTGCTCTTGCCGGTTTTCTGCAACTGATTGGCCACTTCGACGATCAGGATACCGTGCTTGCTGATAAGTCCCATCAGCGTCACCAGCCCGACCTCGGTGTAGATGTTGATCGAGGCGAAGCCGAGGAAGATGAACATCGTGGCGCCGAACAATGCCAGCGGCACCGATACCAGAATCACGATCGGATCGCGGAAGCTTTCAAACAGCGCAGCCAACGCCAGAAACACAATAATCACGGCGAACAACATGGTCACCACGAAACCACCTGACTCCTGCATGAACTGGCGCGACTGCCCCGAGTAATCCACCGAATACCCGATTGGCGCCACTTCTTTCACCGCGCTACGCATGAAGTCGAGCACCTCTCCTTGCGAAGAACCGGAAACTCCCGCCAGCGTCACCGAATTGAGCTGCTGAAAACGGTTAATCGACTCCGGCACCACGTCATACTTGATGTGGGCGATGGTACTGGCTGGAATCATCGAACCGTCCGGCGTCCTGATGTAGAAATTCAGCACCTCGGAAGGATTCAGACGATCGACCTGCAGGACCTGCGGGATCACCTTGTAAGAACGACCGGCAATCGAGAAATAATTCACGTAGCCGCCGCCCAGAGCGGCCCCCAGCGCGCTGCCGACATCTTGCTGCGTCATGCCGAGCGCGGCAATCTTGTCGCGGTCCACCACCACCGTAGCCTGCGGCTTGTCGATCTTGAGGTCGCCATCGACAAAGAAAAACTTGCCGGAAGCACGCGCCTTATCCAATACCTGCTGCGCTACCAGATTCAGGTTTTCGAAAGGTTCCGTGGTGGCAATCACGAACTGCACCGGCAATCCGGATGAGCCCGGCAATGCCGGGAACTGGAACGCAGCCACCCGGGCGCCGGCGATCTTGTTCCAGCGCTCCTGCAAGTCCTGTTGCACCTGCTTGGCGCTGCGAACCCGGTTTTGCCATGACTTCAGCAGCATGCCGCCGATCCCTGCATTCACGGTCGGCACCCCGGTGATCTGGAACAGCTGGCTATATTCCGGCATGGCTTTGGAGATCCTGAATATCTGTTCGGCGTAACTCTGCATCTGATCCGAGGTCGCGGTCGGTGCCCCGACTACCTGCGCCAGCACGATGCCCTGGTCTTCTTCCGGCGCCAGTTCAGACTGCGACATCTTGAACATCAAACCCAGGACCAGCATCAATATCGCCGCCATCACGACCAATACCGGCCAGGTTTCGAGCAAGCCATGCAAGCTGCGCTGGTAGGTATGGTGGACTTTTTCGAACACACGGTCGATAGCCAGCACGAAACGGCCGCTGTCCTGCTCCGGTCGGAAGACGCGCGAACACATCATCGGCGACAGCGTCAAGGCCACCACCCCGGAGACCGCAACGGCACCCGCCAGCGTGAAGGCAAATTCGGTGAACAGCGCACCGGTCAGGCCACCCTGAAAGCCGATCGGCACATACACCGCAATCAGCACCACCGTCATCGCCAGGATCGGGTTGCCGAGTTCGCGTGCGGCCAGCAACGCAGCCTGCATCGGCGGCTGGCCTTCCTTCATGTGGCGGTCGACGTTCTCCACCACAATGATCGCGTCGTCGACCACCAGGCCGATGGCCAGCACGATTGCCAGCAGCGTCAGCAGATTGATCGAATAACCCAGCGCCAGCATCACGAAGAAGGTGCCGATCAGCGACAGCGGCATCGCAATCACCGGGACCAGCACCGCACGGAAACTGCCGAGGAACAGGAAGATCACCACGGTCACAATCAGCAGCGCCTCGACCAGCGTCTTGATGACTTCCTTGATGGAGGTATTGATGAATTCGGTGGAGTCATACACGATTTCGCCGGTGACGCCGTTCGGCAACTGCGACCGAATCTCTGGAAAGCCGGCGCGCACGCGCTTGGCGACGTCCAGAATATTCGCCTCCGGCGCCACCTTGATACCGATGAATACCGAACGCACGCCGCTGAAGGCCACGTTGAAATCATAATTTTCCGATCCAAGCGAGACCGTCGCCAGGTCTTCCAGCCGAACGATGGAGTCGCCGCTGCGCTTGACCACCAGCTGCTTGAATTCGTCGACCGAATGCAGATCGGTACCGGCGGTCAACGGCACCGTCACCATCTGCCCTTTGCTCGAACCGAGCGCCGCCAGATAGTTATTATTCCCCAGCGCCACACTGACGTCGGCGGCAGTCACGCCATGCGCCGCCATCCTGGAGGAGTCCAGCCAGGCACGCAGCGCGAACTGGCGCGCCCCAAGCAGCTCTGCGGTCTGCACCCCCTCAACCGAATCCAGCTTCGGCTTCACCACCCGGCTCAGGAAATCGGTGACGTTGTTGGTCGGCAGCGTATTGCTATAAAACCCCATATACATCGCATCCGTCGTCTGGCCGGTCTGCACCGTCAGCACCGGCTGCTGCGCCTGCGCCGGCAGCTGGTTCTTGACTGAGCTGACCTGGGTATTGATTTCGGTCAGCGCCCGGTTCGCGTCATAGTTGAGACGCAAGGTGGCGGTAATGGTCGAGACGCCGCTGCTGCTGGAAGACGACAAATAATCTATCCCCTGCGCCTGCGCAATCGCGGACTCCAGCGGCTGCGTAATAAAACCGGCCACCGTCTGCGCATCGGCGCCATAGTAAGTAGTCGAAATCGTGACGACCGCATTCTGCGTCTTCGGATACTGATTGATCGGCAAACTAAACAACGAACGCAAGCCCAGCACCACCAGGAGCAGGCTCACCACCATGGCCAGAACCGGCCGGCGGATAAAGATATCGGTCAAGTTCATGGGTTACGCCTCATGGTTCCTGCTCAGTGTTCCTGTGGAGTCGGGCTCGGATTGTTGAGTGGCAAGACCGTATTGCTGATCGCCACCGCGGTGCCATTCTTCAGCTTGATCTGACCGCTGGTGACCACTTGCTGGCCTTCTTCCAGTCCCGTCAGGATGGCAACCTGATCGCCACGGGTTTCGCCGGTCGTCACAAAAACCTGCTGTACTACCAGCTCGCCCTCCTTGTGCGCATTCGCGGCCGCATCTTTGGGCGCATCTTTTTGTGCCGGTTTTTTCTCGGCCGGCTTCACCACAAATACGGTCGCCCCATATGGGTTGTAGGTAATCGCTGTTTGCGGCAGCGTCAGATAGGACTTCTTGGCGCCGACTTCAACATTGACATCGGCAAACATGCCCGGCAACAGCTGGCGCTTGGGATTGGCGACCGTCGCCTCAACCTGTACGTTGCGCGTGGCCGGATCGACCTTCGAGCTGATGGCGGTGACTTTCCCGTTGAACGCCGTACTTTCATACGCATCGTTCGCCAGATTCAACACCTGCCCGACCTGCAAGCCGCCCAGCTGCTTTTGCGGAATATAGAAATCGACATAGATCGGATCGATGGTTTGCAGCGTCACGATCTTGTCGCCCGGATTCAGATATTGACCCGGATTGACGGTGGTGATCCCCAACTTGCCGGCAAACGGTGCACGGATGGTTTTCTTTTCCAGCGTGGCAGCTTGTTGCGCCGCTAACGCGCGCTTGCTTTTCAGATCCGCGACGTCGCTATCGATCTGCGCCTGGCTAATCGCCTGGACCGCAAGTTGCGCCTTGTCACGCTGGAGTACCGAGGCCGCAAGTTCGGCGCTGGCTTCGAGTGCATGCAACTGCGCAAGATCGGAATCGGCATTCAATTGCAGCAGCAACTGTCCGGCTGTGACATCTTCGCCGGACTTGAAATTCACGCTGCGCACCAAGCCGGCAATTTCGCTGGTGACATCGACGCCGCGCACTGCGACCAGCGTACCGACCGACGACAGGTGCGGCTGCCATTCCAGTTTCTTGATCGTGGTGGTAGAGACGGTCTGTGCGCTCGGCTTGGGCGAATTGGCAATCATCTGCCTGACATGCAGAAAAAAGCCGAAAGCCAGTATGGCGATCAGCAGGACCACACCTCCTAGCATAATGAGCATGCGTTTAGTCATGAATACATCCCTTTACCGTTCTATGTTCAGATGTTAGGACTAGCATTGATCAGTCTTTGCTTGCGGGTACCGGTGCCGGCAACGTGGTGGCGGAGGATGCCGCGGCCAATGACTGACGATTCCACCAGCCGCCGCCCAGCGCCTGAAATAGGGCGGCGCTATCGGCGTAGCGTGCGGCCTGCGCCCTGACCAGACTGACCCTGGCCTGCTGGTAAGTACGCTGTGCATCCAGCAGCGTCAGATAGCTGATCGCGCCAAGCTGATATTGATGCGTGCTCAGGTCCAGCGATTCATGCGCCAACGATTCGACTTCGGCTTGCTGCTTCAAGGTCGAGGCGTCGTAATCCAGCGCCCGCAAACTATCGGCAACGTTCTGAAATGCCGTCAGCACCGTTGACCGATAGTTAGCGGCGGCCACATCGTAGGCAGCGAGCGCGGCACGCCGTTTGGCGTTCAGGGCGCCGCCGTTGAAGATCGGCTGGGTCAGACCGGCAGCCAGACTCCACACGACAGCGCCGCTGGTAAACAGATCATGGAACTGCGTGGCCAAGGGACCGTAACTACCGGTCAGATTGATTTGGGGATACAGGTTGGCGGTGGCGACGCCGATCTGGGCGCTGGCCTGATGCAGCAGCGCTTCGCTGGCGCGGATGTCGGGTCGCTGGCGCACCAGCACAGAAGGCAACGACACCGGCAAGTCCGGCGGCAACTGCAGCGATGCCAGTTCAAATTCGGGCAGTCCCGATTCACTCGGCAGCTGGCCGGCGTAGACCGATAATTGGTGGCGCGTCTGCGCCAAGGATTTTTCCAGCGGCGGTATGGTCGCGCGTGTTTGCGCCACTGTGTTGCGCTGGGTCAGGACGGTCAAGCGTGAAATCGCGCCCAGGTTCAACTGCTTCTCGATCACCGCTAACTGCTGCTCCTGTGCGTCGAGTATCTCGCGGGTTGCCTGAAGCTGCGCACGCAACGACGCCTCCTGAATCGCGGTCGTCACAAGATTCGAGGTCAGCGTCAGATAGGTCGCTTCGAGCTGAAACTGTTGATAGTCGACGCTGGCCTGCGAACCTTCCAGCTGACGGCGATTCGCGCCGAACACATCGAGTGTGTAGGACACGTTGACCGAGGCATTGTACAAATTAAAAACGCCGTTGCCCTGGCCACTGATCGGGCTCGCCTTTTCGCGGGTAGCACTGAGTTGGCCGGCGACGCTGGGATAGAGCAGGCTGCCGGATTGGGCACTCAGATTCTCATGCGCCTGACGCAAGGCCGCTTGGGCAGCAGCCATGCCGGGGCTGCGCTTGAGTGCGTCGCGGATCATCTGGTCCAGCGCGACGGAATGAAACAGCGACCACCACTGTGCCGGAATATCCTGTCCAACTGAAAAATGCTGTGCCAGACCTGCCGCGCCGGGAGCTGCATCGGTTTCCTGCCGCAACGGCGACGGCGTGTAGTTATCGCCACCGCCAGGCGCATCGGGCGCCTTGAAGTCAGGGCCGACTGCGCAGCCCGCCAGGACCAGACCGACGGCAAAGCCAAGACCCGCACGTCCGGCCAGCAAAGGAAAGCGGCCGCGCAGGCCGATTTTGGGTTGTCTGATTCCTGAAAACATGGTTCTTATCCGACTTTATTTCGTTATGCCATAGTGACCACAACGTTAAAAAAGTGAGTCTTCGAATGACCGGACCTGCCTAAGATTCTACCTAATACTGCGCGGACAAAGGTAAATCGTTTACTTCGCTGATGTATCCTGCAACCTGTTTCAGGCACAGGAAATGTATCGGACTACTCTCAGAAATCGTCTGCAGCCCCCTTATGTTCCAGGCTCACAACGGATCAGAGAATGAAGTGTGCTAATGTAGCATGAATTAAAAAACCAAGCGTTTTATTTCCCCAGGGAAATTGTGCGACAAAAAAAAGACCGCATCGCCACCCCGTCAGCATCACCATCCAGCGCAGAAAAAAAACGTGCCGGCCGACCGCGCTCGGGCACGGAAGCTGAGCGGCTCGACGGACTGCTCGATGCCGCAACCACGATTTTTTTGAAAGAAGGATACGGACTGACCAGCATTGCCCGGATTGCCCGGGCCGCAGGCGTCTCCACCCGCACCATTTACGAGAAGTTCAACAATAAGTCGGCGCTATTGGTAGCGGTCGTCAAACGGCTGGTAGTCAATGAACTAACTAGCGTGATTGAAGATGGCGTACTGGACAGCGCCACACCTGAATGCGCCCTGACCACGCTAGGCACCATTCTCGTCACCAGAGCGACCTCCGCCGATGCCATTAGCCTGTATCGGTTGGGGCTGGCAGAGGTAGCGCGGATTCCCGATCTGGCGGAAAAGGTGTTCCAGGCGTGTCCGATGCACACTGAAGCACTGGTCGCCACCTACCTGGAGGCACAAATGCGCCGGGGCACGCTCCAAATCGAAGACCCGGTGCAAGCCGCGCAGCTGTTTATCAGCATGGTCACCGCTGCCCCACTCCGGCATGCGCTGTTTGGCCTGACGCAGCGAATGGAACAACCGTATCTGGAACGTAACATTCAAGGCGCCGTAAAATTGTTTCTGCGCGGCACCATGCCACGCTAATGGGAACCGATATGCATCTTCAGAAATTGATCCCGGCCGCTTCGCCATTATCAACCGTCGGCCCTGACTAATCATGCGCGAACTCCCCGACCTGATCGCTTGCGAAGGATGTGATGCGATCTATCAGAAACTGACCCTTGGCAACGGCGAAATTGCGGTTTGCTTGCGTTGTGGCACTGAACTGGAGCGTAATCCCGGTCGGCAACGCGAACATATCCTGCCGCTGACGCTGGCGGCCCTGATCATGTTCATCATTGCCAATGCATTTCCTATTGTCGAAATCGAACTGCAAGGTTCGCGCAACCAGACCACATTGTTTGGCGCGGTGCTGACGCTAAGCTCGGAAGGCATGTCGCCGGTTGCGCTGCTGGTGCTGGCGACCACCATCCTGTTTCCACTGATCCAGCTACTGTTTCTGTTCTACCTGCTGCTGCCGCGCACGCACGCGCTGCGGCCGCCCGGCTTTAACTGGCTGGTACGCACCATGCAAACCCTGCGGCCGTGGGGCATGATCGAAGTTTTTGTGCTGGGAGTGCTGGTGGCGGTGGTCAAATTATCGAATATGGCGACCGTCATACCGGGCATCGCGTTGTGGGCATTCGCGGCGTTAACGGTATTGTTGACGGCGGTCATTTCGTTCAATCCGCGCTATTTCTGGCAGATGGCGTTTGCCAAACAGCCAGGAGAAATCCCATGACGACGCATAGCGCGAATCAGACTGCCGGCGCCGATCTCACTGGTCGGCAAATGTGCGCAGACGACAGTGATATCCCGGTGCAGACCGCCGCCAGCCTTGGCATGCTGTCTTGTCATCATTGCGGTACCGTGTGGCAAGAAGTCAAAGAGCACGAGCGCTGCGCGCGCTGCGACACCCCGCTGCACACACGCAAGCCAGACAGCATCAATCGCACCTGGGCTTTGCTGATGGCCGCCTGCATCATGTATATTCCCGCCAATCTGATGCCGGTCATGATCACCAGGACGCTGCGCGGGGGCGTCCAGCAGGACACCATCATGAGCGGCGTGATTTATTTCTGGGTGTCGGGAGCCTGGGAACTGGCCGCGATTATTTTTATCGCCAGTTTTCTCATCCCGTTATTCAAAATCAGCGCCATGATCCTGATGACATTCATGGCGCAACGACGTAGCCGCTGGCGCCGCCTGCAGCGCGCCAGGCTATATCGCATCGTCGAAGTGATAGGCCGCTGGTCGATGCTGGACGTTTTTGTCGTATCGCTGCTGACCGGCCTGGTGCAAATCGAAGGTTTCGCCAGCATTACCGCAGGGATCGGCGTGGCGGCGTTCGGCTCGGTCGTGGTGCTGACCATGCTGGCCTCGCTGAGCTTCGACCCGCGTCTGGCCTGGGACACAACGGCCGAAGGCGCCGACCGGAACCCCGAACAGAATCAACTGAAAGCACAAGATGAGTGAAGAAAAAGAAAAACCTTCGGCACCGGACCTGCCTGCTCCGCAGTTGAAGCGCCAGCGTGACTGGCTACCTTCGCTGATCTGGGTGATTCCGATTGTCGCCGCCGTGGTCGGCCTGACCCTGGTCGCAAAAATACTGATTGAACGCGGCCCCGTCATTACGGTGACGTTCCGTACCGCCGAAGGCCTGGAAGCCGGCAAAACCAAGGTCAAGTACAAAGACGTGGATATCGGCACGGTCGAAACGATCCGGCTGAGCAAAGATCGCTCGCACGTAGTAACCACAGTGCAATTACTGAAAGAAGCCAAAAGCTTCACCGCCAAGGACGCCCGCTTCTGGGTGGTGCGTCCGCGCGTTGCCGCTTCTGGCATATCGGGTCTCGGCACCTTGCTGTCGGGCGCGTATATCGGTGCCGATGCGGGCAGTTCCGAGCAAACCAAAGATGCATTTACCGGGCTCGAAGTGCAACCTATCGTCACGCGCGATTCTTCGGGTCAGCAATACCTGCTGCATTCCAGCGACATCGGTTCACTGGATATCGGCTCGCCGGTCTACTATCGCCGCATCAAGGTCGGGCAACTGGCCGCCTACGATCTGGACAGCGATGGCAAAGGTGTGACATTGCGGATTTTCATTAACTCTCCGTACCAGAAATTTGTCGGCATGAATACGCGCTTCTGGCATGCCAGCGGCTTCGACATGCAGATCAATGCGAGTGGCTTCAAGTTGCGCACACAATCGTTGGCCACCGTGGTTCTGGGCGGTATTGCACTGCAGGCGCCCGACGATGACATCGGTCCGATCGCCAAGGAAAACACCGCGTTTGTGCTGGCCGAAGATCAAAACGCCGCAATGAAAGCGCCGGATGGCCCGGCCCAGACCATCTTGCTCTACTTCAACCAGTCGCTACGCGGCCTGACGCCAGGAGCGACAGTCGACTTCCGCGGTGTCGAGCTGGGTGAAGTCAAGTCGATCGGGGTTGAATACGACAGCAAACGGCGCGAGTTCCTGATGCCGGTGCTGATCCAGATCTATCCTGAGCGACTCGGGCGTCATATGGTCGATGACCAGCACGAGTCGCGGTATACCCAGCAGCAGCGCCTGCAGTACATGATCGGGCACGGACTGCGCGCACAACTGCGCACCGGGAATTTGCTGACCGGCCAGATTTATGTCGCCCTCGACTTTTTCCCGAAAGCGCCGCCGGTGCAAGTCGACGTGACCAGGATACCGCTGGAGCTGCCGACCATCCCCAACAGCCTGGACGAAGTCCAGTCGCAAATCGCCGAGATCGCCCGCAAACTGAGCAAAGTGCCATTCGACCAGATCGGCAGCGATCTGCAGAAAACACTGGGCACGCTCAACCGCACTCTCACCAGCGCCGAACAACTGACCAAGAGTCTGAACAACGATGTTGCACCGGAAATTGCCGCTGCCATGAAGGATGTACGCAAAACCCTGACCGCGGCACAGCGAACGCTGTCTGACGATGCGCCGCTGCAGCAGGATATCCGCCAGACCCTGCAGGAACTTTCGCGCTCGGCCGCTTCATTGCGGGTATTGACCGACTATCTGGAACGCCATCCCGAATCGTTGATCCGGGGCAAGCAAGAGGAAAACAAATGACATTACTATCTCGCGCCCTTGGCATAGTTGGCATAAGCGCCGTAGTGGCACTGGCAGGCTGCAGCACTGCGCCGACACGGTTTTACACGCTGGCGGCGCCGGCACAAGTCGGCACAGTCGCGGCGTCGGCTCCGAAAATCTTTATTGAAGTGCCTCCCATCGGCCTGCCGGAGCGTCTGGCACGACCGCAACTGGTGGTGCGTACGCAAAATACCCGGGTCGACATCCTGGAACAGGATCGTTGGTCGTCACCCTTCAATTACGAACTGCGTGACGCCCTCGCCAGCGGCCTTGCCAACCGGCTGGGCGCAGGCGATGTCACACGCGGCGGCCGTCCATCCGGGCAGCCGACCTACCGTATCGCGATTGAATTGCGTGAATTCGACGCCGCCCCCGGTGACAAGGTACAAGCGTTATTCGGCTGGACGATCAGCCGTTCGGACGATGGTCGCGGCGCGACTTGTCAGTTGGCGGTTGCAGAACCGGTCGGTACTGGCGTTGATGCACTGGTGGCCGGAGTACAACGTGCAGTGGCGGACGCCGTGACCGGTATTGCCGCAGACGTAACGACCTTGGCTGCGGGCAATGTCGCGCATTGCAATTAGAAGCAACGTTCATCATCCGGCGCCCTTCCCGGCGCAGCACGCGCGAGATCGCGGTTGACATCAGGCGCGATTCTCGAGTCTGGACCGGACGAAGCCTATATGTTCGCGCAGGACATAAAATTGATCCGCAAACGCCAGCGGCATTTTCATCCGGTTGACCGCTTCTTCGATCTGATCAAGCCGTTTCAGCATCTGCGCCTGTTCTTCCGGCGTATGCGAAATCGCAGCGCGCTCCAGGGCAATCAGCGAACCGTACCAGCGATAAATGCGTGACTTGATACGCCAGCCGTACAGCTGCGGCACCAGACGGAATCCGGGAATCAACAGCAGAATCAGGGGAAGCAGCACGACCACGGTGCGGTCTACCAGACTGGCGAGCCAGAATGGCAAGGTGCGATAAAAAAATCCCTTGCCCGACTTGTAATAGCGTGTCGCATCGTCGCTAATGCGAAACTCGTGCGCCAGCGGCGCCGGAAATTCGCCGGCGCGTTGCAGTACACTGGCGCCGCTATGCACTTCCTTGGCGGCGTCAATCAGCAAATCCGACAATGCCGGATGCAGGTCGTCGCGCGCGACCAACTCAGCGGTCGGCGCAATCAGTCGAATGTCATGGTCGGGAATATTCTTGCCGAAATCGAACACCCCTTTCGGTATTTTCAATTCATTCAGATAGGTGAAACGACGGGCATAGGCGCTTGCTTGCACAAAATCGAGAAGATGGATACCGGGTGCGCGCAACAACTTGCCCATGGTCGGCGGCGCGGCCGAGTCTCCCATCAGGAAAGCTGCATCGATCTTGCCCTCGGTCAGTGCCTTGGCAGCTTCGTCGCCGCCCATATCCAGCAATGTAGTCTTGCCGCCCAACTCAATCCCGTTGGCCTTCAAAAGCGTCAGTGCAAGAACCCGCGCCCCGCTTCCTTGCTGACCAATTGCAACACGTTTTCCTTGCAGTTCGGAAAGCCGGCCGATCGCCTTTTTACCGCGATAGAACACCGAGACCGGGACATACGAAATGCTTCCCAACGACATCAATTTATCGGTCGACATGTCGGCCGATACACCGCCCTGAACAAACCCGATATCGACGCCGCTGGTCGGATCATTCAATTTTCTCAGATTGTCCAACGATCCTTCCGAAATCACGATGTTCAGTTTGACGCCGTTGCGCGCCAGGATCTTGCGGTATTTCTCGGCAACGTTCCAGAAATTACTGTGCTCCGGGCCGGTGGTGATCGTGATTGATTTAGGCGGTGCAGGATCGATAAACCAGATCGCAAGCCAGATGGCGATGATAGCGAGCAGCACAATCGGACCAAAGCTGATGGCGAGGTCGCGCCACGAAATCGCGACGAATCGCGCCTTGATGTTTTTAGCGGATTGTTTTTGTTTTGACAAGGTGTCTTGAATGGCCATGGCCCTATTTTAACGTCGAAAGAGCATGTTGCCGAAAGCGCGATGCCTGGCGATCGGCACGCGGTCGGCCGACCGAACGCAACGAGAGACGACTGAGCGGCAGCTGTACCCAGCGGTAGAACGCAGCGCCCGCCACCACGCTTGCCGTCCACGCCAGCAACATACCGGCCGCCTGCAACAACGGCTGGGGGGAGACAAAGCGCGTGAAGACCGCATTTACAATCAGGCATACAGGGAAATGAACGAGAAATATCGCGTAGGAGATCCGGCCCAAGGCGCGAATCCATGCGAATTGTTGGCCGGAACCCAAAAACCCGCGTCGGCTGGCCAACACCAGCGCGCATGCAATGACTAAAGCGACAGCGATCCGGCTGCGAAAATCGAATACCAACGCGCCCAGCGTTGGCAACAATATAGCCGCAAGCAGTAGCACCACCACAGCCCGCTGGCGTGCCGGGTCGCGCGCCCACCATGCAATGACGCCTAAGCCGTAGCTGCCAAAGAAGTACGGAGCCCAGGCGTCCCAGGCCGGATCCCGATTAAAGTACAGCAGCGATGCGCCGACGCCGCCGATGACCAGCACCGGCGTTAGCCACGGCACCGGACGGCGGGCCGCGAGCTTGCCGGACAGCCATAGCAACAGCGTCAATAACGCATACAACTGAAAGTCGACGGCGACGTACCAGGCTCCAGCCGACACCGATTCATAGCCCAGCACGGTATGCAGCAATAGCGCATGCGCTGCCAATTGGGGCAGCGTCGGCGGCGCGGAAATGGAGTAATGCGTCATCCATAACCCGGCCAAGGCGGAAGCGCCGACCGCCAACCCGGTCGCCACCATGAACGGCGGCACCAGCCGCACATAGCGCCGCCATACCGTGCGCAGCGGATCAACGACGCCTGGCGCTCCCTGCGGGCACAGCGACTTGGCCGCCAAAAAGCCGCTGATTACCAGAAAAACCTGCACTGCAATGCGCGCGTAGGCATCCAGCCAACCGATGAGGCCTGGCGCAATGGGCCGGACGTAGTCAGCCATCGGCCCGTAGAACGCCAAATGGTGCAGCACAATTAATTGCGCTGCAATAACCTTCAGGAAGTCGATAAAGCCGAATTCAAAACTGCGGCCGCGATCCAGGGTATTCGACGACCCGAGCAAGGACGGGAAAACGCTCATTGTTACTTTGACATTTCCAATTCGGACGGGCGCTTATGATACTGCTTTCATCGGCACTGTCCAGTGGAATTGACTTTACCAGTTATCATCCTGACAAACAGTTGACAGCTGCGCCACACCACAATTTTTGGCACAATACACAGCTTTCCTCACCGAATATTGCTCCCTGCCCAACCATGAACCCCGAACAGTTACAGCTTTTAGTCAGCCGCGAAATGCCTTACGGAAAGTACAAAGGCCACCTGATCGCCGATTTGCCAGGGCATTACCTTGGCTGGTTTGCGCGTGAAGGTTTTCCGTCAGGCGAACTTGGCGGCCTGCTAGCCCTGATGTACGAACTGGACCACAACGCCCTGCGGCATCTGCTCGATCCTCTGCGAAAGCGCTGATCATCGTCGATACAGCACGCGCCGACATCACACCATGGCAGCCTGCCGATTCGCTTCGATTTTTTTACGGAACTCCCGGCGCACGATCGCATTGCTGAATCGTTGACGCTGCTCTTCGGTCACCGGACTCAGCGGAGACACCGGAATCGGCTTACGGTTTTCGTCGACAGCTACCATCGTGAAGTAACAGCTATTGGCATGCCGAACCAGCCGCTTCTGGATGTTTTCGGTCACGACTTTAATACCGATTTCCATGGACGTGGTGCCGGTGTAATTAACCGAAGCCAGGAAAGTCACAAGTTCGCCGACATGAATCGGCTCGCGGAATACAACCTGATCGACCGACAGCGTTACCACGTAGGTGCCCGAGTAACGACTGGCACAAGCGTAGGCCACGCTATCGAGGTATTTGAGTACGGTGCCGCCGTGCACATTGCCGGCAAAATTTGCCATGTCGGGGGTCATCAGCACGGTCATCGTCAGTTCGTGTGAAGCAGATGCGATCATAAATACCTTACCTTTACTTGCGTTGCTGGGCTGGACCGCAGCGGCGATCACAGATTTGGTTTTTGCATATTATGCAGCAGAGCCGATCCGAAGCAACTGGAAAAATAATGCCATACGCGAATATCCGGCCGCCGCGTTGCGCACACAAAACATCGGTTTGCGCATTCAGGCGGCAGCGCTGCATTTTTATTTACAGAAAATTAACCCCATCCTCAGAATTTCAGCGGCTTCACGTATCCGGTCAGTTCCAGATAGCCGCGCCCGGCCCGCTTTCCTGCGCGGCTGACGGTCACTGCGCCCTCCCAATAGACCGATCCGGTCGACTCCCGCGAATCGAGTTCCTGATCGTCCTGCAACGGGCTAAGCAGCCATTCGAAGGCACCGGTCCGCAGCGTCGATTGCACCGGATACGCGGCGTCCGTGCGCGGCGAACGCCAGCTGCGTTGCGGCAAAAAACTTACCTGATCCGGTCCGAACTGGGTGGTTTTCCCATGCGCGTCACGCAACGCGGCATGCGCCCAGATTTTGGTACCGCTGCGGCTGCGAATCTGGAATGCCATCAAGGCCGCGCCATCGTCCAGGTTGGCGCCTAGCCAGTCCCAGCCGGCCGCATCGGCATCCAGCACGCTGGTCGACCATTCGTGATCAAGCCATGCGGTGCCGCTGACGGCTTCCTCGCGACCCGCGCGCATGACCTTGCCGCTGACTTGCAATTGCGGTTCGCTGTAGTAGTAACTGGCTTGTTCCGGCCGCGGTCCCTTGCGCGAATAGCCATGTTCGCCCTGCAGCAGCGGCAGTTGCGTCGGTGTCAACGCAACATTCAGCGTGAAATCATTGGCGACGACGCTGACCTGGTAACGACCGTCAGGGCCGCGCACCAGCCGCCAGTTATCCAGAGCCACATCGGTATTGCCTTGCCTGGCGTAAGCGAGGCCGAAACCGGCACGAGCGCTTTTCTGATCGTGCAGCAGCTTACCCAGGCTGGGATCGGATAGCGCCGCATGGGCGATGATCAACTGGGTCGCTGCAAAGGCGCTTGGATTAGCGCGGTCATGCTCGGTGGCGGAGCGAAAAAAGGTAATCTGGAAGCCAAGCGGCTTGCCGTCGGAGGTATTCAGCCAGCCCGTGGCGTACCACCATTCGGTGCGGAAATCCGGATGCGCGCCGCTATCCTGCGCTAGCGTGACCGCCCGCTCCGGCGTCACCTGGGCGAACCGGGGCGGGGCCGCGCTTACCATTATCGACGTTGACAACGCCAGCAGCAGCGCGCTCAACCGCCGGCGCCAGAATCCGTGTCGCATCACCAATCCTCCCGCACTGCGCGTACCGCATCGATCGCCACCGCCCGCAGCCCCGAGACGACGGCCGTGACGCTGGCGGAAATCAGCAACAGCAGCGCTGCCAGCGCCAGGCCGCGCCACGGCATATGCAACTGCATGGTCCAGTGAAACGACTGCGGATTGACGATGAATACCAGGATCAGGCTGATAGCCCAGCCCAGCAGGAATCCGACCGCAATCCCGGCCGCGGTCAGCAAACTCCCCTCGACCGCCAGCAGCGCCAGGATCTGCCCTCGCGTGACGCCGACATGGCGCAACATGCCGAATTCCTGTGCACGCGCCAGCGTCTGTGCCGAAAATGTTGCCGCCACGCCGAACAGGCCGATCACGATGGCGACCACTTCGAGTAAATAGGTAACGGCAAAACTTCTATCGAAAATCTTCAGGCTCAGTGCACGGATGTCGCCTGGCTCGGAAAACTCCAGCGCCCGGCCGAACGGCAGCGCACGCATGGCGGCAATTACCGCGGCTGGGCTTACAGCATGCTGCAAGATAAGCGCCGCATCGGTGGCCTCGGTATCGCCGCTCAGGCGACGATAGTCGCCCAGGCGCAACTGGATCGCGCCGGTTTGCCGCGCATAATCGCGCCAGACACCCGCCACCACGAAAGACTGGGCATGTGCGCCGACCGGCAACTGCACACGCTGACCAAGCCGGTAGCCGTAGAGATCGAGCATCGCTTCAGAAACCCAGATCGGCAGCGCATCCTGTGCAAACGCTGCCGGCAAGATAACCTTACCGACCATCGGCAAGGTGCGCCCGGGGTCTGACGCATCGATGTCGCGCGCAATCAGCGTCACCGGCGGGCGGGTCGGGTCGAGCGTCAAGCTAGAAGTATGCAAGAAATTGGCGCGCTCAACGCCCGGCACCGCCGCCAGCAAGACTTGTTCGGCACGCCGCATGGCCCCGGTTTCGCCGCTGCCAGCCGAGCGCACGTACAAGTCGGCTGACAGCAATTGTGTCAGCCAGTCGTCGACCGAGACCCGAAAACTCGCCACCATGATCGCCATCGCCACGATCAGGCTGAAGCTCGACAACACCCCGCCCAGCGCGATGGAGGCTTGCCCCGGCACATTGGCTAGCCGCGCCAGCGCCAGCGTCGCGATGACACCCCGGCGACGTCCCGCACAGAGTTTCTGGGCGAGCGGAAACACCAGCGCCGACAGGCGCGGCATCAGCGCAATCCCGCCAATGAGCAGGAATGCCACCGCCAGATAACCGAAGATCGGAAGATCGAAAAGTGGCGGCATCTGCGTCAGGAGTCCGCCGGCGAGCAGGCACAGCAACGCCGGCCACGGTGTCGCCAGCCGCGCTAACGCACCTTCTTCGCTACCGGATTTGAGTGCCGCAGCGGGCCGCGCACGCGATGCTTCGAGCGCCGGCGCCAGACTGCCGAGCAGTGCAATACCGCTGCCCAACAGCAGAAAGATCAGCGCCGCGGGAGCGTCGAACTGCACGCTCGGCTGCACGCCGCGAAAATACCCGCCCCCCAGATCGCCGCCAAAGAAATGCAATGCCGTGGCCGCCATCGCGTAGCCCAGGGCCAGCCCGAGCAACGAGCCCAGTCCACCCAGCAAACCGCCTTCGAGCAGAATCTGGCGCAACAGCTGACCACGTGTCAGGCCCAGCACGCGTAACAGGGCGAACTGCGAGCGCCGCCGAATCACCGCTAGCGCCTGGGTGGAGAACACCAGGAATGCGCCGGTGAAGAGCGCCACCAGCGCCAGCACGTTCAGATTGATCCGGTAAGCGCGCGACATATTATTGGTACGATCTTCCTGGTCCTGACTTTCCGACACCAGCAACTGGCCGCCCGTCTGTGCTTGCAGCGTGCGGCGAAAGGCTTCCCGGTTGACACCCGGTTCCAGCTTCAGATCGAGCGCAGACAGTTTGCCCAGACGGGCGAAACGCCACTGCGCGGTGCCAATGTCCATGACCGCAATGCGTTGCCCGGCCCTGGCGCGCACCAGGCCACCGGCGACCCGCAAATCGACCAGGCCAGTGCCGCTACGCAAAGCAAGCCGATCGCCGGGATGCACTTTGAGCCATTCCTGCGCTGCCGGCGACAGGAATATTGCATCGTCGGCCAAGGTGTCGAACGGGTGTTCCGCATCCGGCACGCCGATCAGGTCGGGCGCGATGCGGGCCGCGCGAAAGACATCGGTGCCGAGTACTTTCAAGGCACTGCGCTGACCCGGCACAGTGACATCCAGTTCCAATACCGGACTCGCCAGCGCCACGCCCTTCCGGCGCGCCAGTTGCGGATACCAGGCATCATCGAACAGCGGCTGCACACCGCGCACTTGCAGGTCGGATTGTCCGGACAGGCTCTTCGCCGCAGCCGAAAATTCGTTGAAGGCAGCGCCGTTGATCAAGTCGACTGCGTAGCCCAGAGAGACCCCGAGCGCGATGGCGACAAGCGCCACCAGCGAGCGTATCGGATAGGCGCGCCACTCGGCAAACAGCAGCCAGCGCGACAGCAAACGGATGGGGTTGAAACCCGGATGCAAAGGCCCGATAGCAGCTGCGGTCACGGCGGCCTGCGTCATCGCCGGCTCATGCGCTGAGCGCCAGCGGATGCAGGCCGGCTGCGCTCAGCTCCAGGATCCGGTCCGCGCTGGCAGCGGCTGCCGGCGAATGCGTGACGATGATGGCGGAAGCGCCATTGGCTTTGATTTCATTGCGCAGCAGGGTTAGCACTTCATGCGCGGTTTCAGGGTCCAGATTGCCGGTTGGCTCATCCGCCAGAATCAGTTTAGGGCGATGCACCAGTGCCCGTGCGATGGCGACACGCTGCATTTCACCGCCCGACAGTTGCCGTGGAAAGTCGTCGCCTCGACCCGCCAGGCCGACTGCCGCCAGCATCTCTAACGCGCGCTCCGGCCCGACCCCGTTGAGCAGCAGCGGCAACGCCACGTTCTGTTGCAGCGTCAGGTGCGGCAGCACGTGAAAAGCCTGGAAGATGAAGCCGAGTTTTTGTCGGCGCAAGCGCGTGGCGGCATCGTCATCCAGGCTGGAGATTGCCACGCCGTCGATCAGCACCGTCCCGGCATCGGCAGTGTCCAGTCCGGCGACCAGGTTCAGCAGCGTCGACTTACCGACCCCGGAGTCGCCCATCACCGCGACATATTCCCCGGCTCCAAGTGTGAAGTCGAGTTGGGCCAGCACAACCCGGCCGTGACCATAAGACTTGCGCAGGCCGCGACATTCCAGCGCCGGAACGGCTGCATCAGGCATGGTTATCGCCATCCCCGCCAGCGCGATTCATCGTCGGACTCTGGCATCGGCTCTTCAACCGCTCGACCGTTTCACGTGCAGAGGTTCCCAAAACTATTTCCTTGAAAAGTGGAAGTGAATGAGAGTAGACCTTATCCTGTGTCTTTGCGTCAAGATATGCGGCGTCTTTCGATGTGATGGAAGGCATCGTGCATTCCCGGACCGGATGCAGATCGCGGCCTTTGCATTTTTAACCGAGCAAGTGAATCAGCCTGCTTTACGGAATGTCAGATTGATGCGATGGGCGCCCGCCAGCGCGTGAAACCCATCCTTCAGCGGCAGCACGCCGTGGTAATGCAGTCTGGCCGGCCCGCCCCACACCACTACGTCGCCATGCGTCAGTTGCACACGCATGGGCTTGTCTTCCCGCCGTGCGCCGCCGAACAGAAAGATCGCCGGAATGCCGAGCGAAACCGAAACGATGGGCGCACCAAGATCACGTTCGTTCTTGTCCTGGTGCAGCGACAGCCGTGCGCCGGGCACATAGCGGTTAATCAGGCAGGCATCCGGCTCGAACCCTGCAAAACCGGCGCTCGCCGCCGCATCTTGCGCCAGTTTCTGGAACGCGTCCGGGAGGCCGGGCCATGGCGCACCGCTGTCCGGATCCAGCTTGTCGTAGCGGTAACCGCTGCGATCCGTCACCCAGCCATAAGTGCCGCAGTTGGTCATCGCCACCGACATCCGAAAGCCGCCGGGTGTCACCATATGGCGAAATGGCGCTGTGCCGGTGATCTCGCGCAGCGCCGCGAAAATGGCGATTTCGTCCGGCAACGCGAAGCGGCGCAACACCACCGCGCCGGGACACAATTCCTCGCGCCAGGTCCGGCCCTGCTCGGCATCGTCGAATAAATTCAATGTCATTTACTTGTTCTCACGTTGCATCATGAAAAATGATCCCGGAACTGAAGTTTATCAACGGTGACAGGTCACCGCACGCCGGCCCCTGCTTTCAAATCCGGCGACCCGCGTCTTGCAGTCCTTTTCAAACCGTAGCATTCTGGTATTTGTGGCGGATTCCCGCGCTGAAGGACTGCAAAGTGCTGCACAGGGCCGTCATGCGACACACCCGGCCCTCGGATCATCTCGCAACAACTTGGGAGAATGACATGAACGATCAATACCATCTGCAACGCTTCGTGGATGCCCAGCAGCCGGTCTTCGAACGCGTATGCGCCGAACTACGCGCTGGTGACAAACGCACGCACTGGATGTGGTTCATTTTTCCTCAGATCAAGGGATTGGGCCATAGCGATCTGGCAAGAAGGTTCGCCATTTCGTCTGTTGCCGAAGCCGGCGCCTATCTGGAACACCCGATTCTTGGGAGCCGGCTGCGAGAGTGCTGCCGCCTGGTAGCCGCGGTGGACGGACGCACAATCGACGAGATTTTTGGCTATCCGGATGACATGAAGTTTCGTTCCTCGATGACCTTGTTCGCGCAAACCGCCTCCGACAATCAAGTCTTCAACGATTGCCTCCAGAAGTATTTCAACGGAGAACCTGACCCATTGACGCTGTCGCAACTAGATTCGCCGGATGCCGGTTGACAGCCAATAATGGGCAGGCGAGGAATTGTATTAATCGCAAATTGGGGCGACCTCACCGATCTTCACGACTTCCTGCGCGTAAGCAGTGCCTGCAAATACGACCGCAATCGCGCCAGCCAGCGGCATCATTTTCATTTTGAATTGCATAACATCCTCCTAAGGATTAAAAAATTAGCGTGGTGTAAATTTAACGCCGCGCCAGATGGATACCCGCCAGCATGCAACGGACCGACCCGCCGGCCATCTCAATCGTCGGAACGGACAAAGGAAGGATGCGTGCCGAGCGTTCAATGATGCCAATCTGATCCGGGTTCAGGCTCGCTTTTGCACGGGCTGACATGGCGAGTATCCGTCCGGTTTCGGCGGAGAGTTCAATCGCATTTCCGGCAAATTCGTTAATCTGCCGTTCGTCCAGGGCGATCACCTCGCGCCCCGTTGCCTGCAAGCGCGTCAGGATTTCACTGCGCCGCAGCGGGTCTGTGATCATGTCCAGCCCAATCAGCGCGAACTCGGTGCCGATACACATCAGCACGTTGGTGTGATAGATCGGACAACCGGCAGAATCCACCGAGGAGAACGCCATCGGTTCAAAATTGAAGTGGGTACAGAATCGTTCCAGTGCCACCGCATTGGCGCGGTTGGAGCGTGCGGTGTAGGCAACCCGATCAAGGTGATCCAGCACCATGGCGCCGGTACCTTCCAGGAACAGGCCATCGTATTCGAGGCCGGAATAGTCGATCACATCCTGCACGCGATAGTGTGCTTTGAGCATGTCGATCACGTCGCTGCGACGTTCCCGACGGCGATTAGGGGAATACATCGGATAAATCGCGACATGCCCCCCGGAGTGGGTGGAGAACCAGTTGTTTGGAAATACCGAGTCAGGGGTTTCCTGGTCGCCAAAATCGTCAAAAACATGTACCGTGACGCCTGCGGCTTCCAGTGCCGCCGCCGCCGCAGTGACTTCGTCGCGGGCAATTTCAGCAATCTCTTGTGCCGATGCGCCGGTATCCTTGCGCTGAAAAGCATTGTCATCGGCGGTCTCCGGATTGGGATGGAAGTGATGCGGCCTGATCATCACCACTGCGCCTGGCGCTTGAATCGATTTACTCTTCATGTTAAGTCTCGTTGTCTCATTGGTCCGATCTCGCTTGGGTTGACCAGCGCAGCGCTTATTCCGGGCAACGCACAGGCGTTGCCCGGCTTGAATGCGCCACTTATTGCACAGTCGACCCCAGCGCAGACCTGGCAAATCCGGCCTTACCCGACAACGTCGGTGCTGCGCCGGCAACAAACTGGAACAAGTCTTTGGGATTGGCCGGATCCGGAATGAGACTGATCTGCGCACCGATATCCTGCGCTTGCGCCAGATCGTAGAGGTAGCGTAAGGCCGAGAAATCCTCAATCGCAAAACCGACTGAATCAAATACGGTCACTTGCTCCTTGCTTTCCCTGCCGCTTACCTGACCGCTGAGCACGCGCCACATTTCGGTCACCGGGAAATCGGCGGGCAGCTGCTGAATGTCGCCCTCGATGCGTGTTTGCGGCTCGAATTCCACAAACACCCGGGCCGCTCTCAGAATATCGGCGTGGAGTTCGGTCTTGCCCGGGCAGTCGCCACCGACGCCATTGATGTGCATGCCGGCTTCGATCATGTCAGGGGTCAGGATGGTGGCGTAGTTCTTATCCGCCGTGACGGTGGTGACGATGTCGGCGCCGCGCACTGCCTCTTGCACCGATTTCGCTTGCACGATAGTCAATCCTTCGACCTGCGCCATGTTGCGGACGAATTTATCGGTTGCAGCAGGGTCGATATCAAATACGCGAATCTCCTTGATACCGACAATCGATTTAAATGCCAGGGCCTGGAACTCGCTTTGTGCGCCGTTGCCGATCAGCGCCATGACCGTTGATTCCGGCCTTGCCAGGACGCTGGCCATGAGCGCCGAGGTGGCCGCTGTGCGCAGCGCCGTACTGATGGTGAATTCGCTGAAGAGCAAGGGGAAGCCGGTCTCGACTTCCGCCAGTACGCCAAAGGCCATCACGGTCAACATATTCTGGGCGGTATTTTTGGGGTGGCCGTTGACATACTTGAAGCCGTACAGCGTACGGTCGGCCGTCGGCATTAATTCAATCACCCCACCCGGAACATGATTGGCCACGCGCGGGGATTTCTCGAACTCTTCCCAACGCAAATAATCGGCACGAATATATTCGGCCAAATCGGTCATGAAAGATTCCGCGCCAACAGAACTCACCATCTGCTGAATGTCAGCAACATCGATAAATCGGGTCATTTCGGTTCTCCAGTTTTGTTATTCAATACAAAAATCGTTGCTTCCTGAGCGTGCGCGCTGCGGCGACCAGGTATTCACAGGTCAAGCCAACAACTTCTTTCGATCCGCTCAGAAGTGGCAGTACACATATTCTGGGCCCTGAGCAAGTCAATAAATAGCCGAAGAAAAGGTCAGATTTGTCGAGGAATATGACAAAATGTTAGTCCCAACTGCCACTTTGCTTAAATCATGGACGACACAGACCGCCAATTACTGGCTTTGTTACGCGACAATGCCCGCATTTCGGTGATTGCACTTGCCAAGAAACTGCATGTCTCCCGGGGCACCGTGCAAAACAGAATTGCCAAGCTGGAAAATGGTGGGATTATTGTGGGTTATACGGTGCGACTCAAGCCGGAGGCCGAGTTACACCGCATACGTGCCTGGATGAATATCGCTGTCGAGGGAAATAATGCGGTGGGTGTCTTGCAAGCCTTGCGCGGCGAACCTAACGTTCATACCTTGCATACCACTAACGGTCGCTGGGATGTGATAGCGGAAATACGTGCCGATCATCTGGAAGCTTTCAATACCGTGCTTGGCCGTATCCGTTCGATTCCAGGCATAGCAAATTCGGAAACCAGCATCTTGTTATCCACGCACAAGATATAAGCACCGGTGCCGCCCGAACGCCCGCGGGGGTTCCGTTCCAGGCTGGGCGCATCTCGGGCGCGTTGCCTGGGTTTTAACGCTTCGGTCCCTTCATGCTCTCCAATTCCATCGCGGCATGCCACTCCTCACTGGCCTCAATCGGATCCATGGCCTCGTCGATGAAAGTCGCCGCGCGTTCTGCCGCCGCTTGCGTTTCGTCAGCACTGACGCCCAGTCCGTCGTCGTCGTCGCTTGGCGGCTCCAGCATGTCTTTAAGCATGGCCGTCAACTCCGGTGTATCCCACGGCTTGCCTTGCTGCTTTTTCTTTTTTATGTAGTGTCTGACTTCTGCGTCTTGTTCCGCAGTCAGAGGAAGTCCGCGGAAGCTGCTTTTAGGGTCAATATCAGGCATGGTTTTCCTCCCAGGTTCGTCTCGCTCTGAGTGTAGCGCTATTGCGGTCATGATGGCTCACCTCCATATCAAGTCATCGACCTTCGTACGATCCGCCCATGCTCATCAACTCGTCCGGCACTCCGGCGTAGCGGACGTTAGCATCGGCACGGCTACCTGAAGGCCGCCGGTACAGCGGGTCCGTCGAAACCCATCACAGTGCTCAGGCAGCGCGTCGTCTACCAGGAAGGCGTCGCGCACGCTTTGTCGAGCCCCAGAAACATACACGGTGTCCAGATGCGTCGTCGTGCGGCTGGGGTTGGGAAAGTTGAGCGCCATAGCGTCATCCTAGTCCTATTTGGTCACGGACGGGAGTAATCACCGCACAGAAAATTGGCGGTCGTCATCTTGGGAGACAGTCGCTATGCAGCCTTGACAAGCACCAGCCGAATTGCGATTATTGCCCCATGCTATTTTCTACCGTACATCCGACATGCCAATATTGGCGGCTCCGCCAAACCGGAGCGGCGACTTTGTTGTGATGTGATTTTCGATCAATGCCGCCATCGTTGGGCGGCATTTTTATTCATGCATTCCGACGAGGGCGACTCAAAGGAATCAACATGAAGCAACCGGCAGTACCACATAATCCCCCGACGATCCTGACCGGCGATCGCCCTACAGGTCCGCTGCATCTTGGCCATTTGGTCGGTAGCCTGCGCAATCGTGTGGCCTATCAACGCGATTACCGGCAATTTATCATGTTGGCCGATGCCCAGGCGCTGACTGACTATATGGATGACCCGGACCGGGTACATCGAAATGTCGTCGAAGTGGCACTGGACTACCTCGCAGTTGGTATCGACCCGCAGTTGTCGACGCTGTTAATCCAGTCGCAGATACCGGAACTGGCCGAGTTGACTTTCTATTATCTAAACCTGGTGACGGTGGCGCGACTGGAGCGGAATCCAACCGTCAAGGAAGAAATTCGTTTGCGCCGCTTCGGACGCGATATTCCGGCGGGATTCCTGACCTATCCGGCCAGCCAGGCAGCCGATATCACCGCATTCAAGGCGTCGCTGGTGCCGGTTGGTGAGGACCAGATTCCCATGATCGAACAAACCAATGAAATCGTGCGCCGACTCAACCGTATTGCCGGGCGCGAGGTGCTGGTCGAAGCAACGGCGCTGGTACCTGAACTCGGTCGGCTGCCGGGCATCGACGGCAAGGCGAAAATGAGCAAGTCCCTCAACAATACGATTAACCTGAGCGCAACACCGGACGAAATTCGTGCCGCAGTCAAAAAAATCTATACAGACCCGTTGCATCTGCGCGTGCAGGATCCCGGGCATTTGGAAGGCAATGTCGCCTTTACCTATCTGGATACGTTCGACCCGGATCAGGATGGGCTGGCGGTACTGAAGGCACATTACGTGCGCGGCGGGCTGGCCGATAGCGTGGTCAAGATGCGCCTGGAAGCCTGCTTGCAGGAACTGCTGGCGCCGATCCGGATACGTCGGCAGGAACTGAGTCAGGACCGCGGCTATATCCTGCAGTTGTTGAAAGATGGTACCGCCAAGTCGCGCGAAGTAGTGGCACAGACCACCGATGAGGTGAAGGCGGTATTGGGCTTACGCTATTTCTGATGCCTATCCTCAAGCACTAAACCTGTGAAAAGGTAATCATGTTGAAGCAGATAGAAGCAGGAGTTTTAAACGTCGCCTATGAGGACAGTGGCGCCGTTGATGCTATCCCGGTGCTGCTTTTGCACGGTTTCCCTTACGACATTCACGCTTATGACGAAGTCACCCATCTTTTGGTGACGGCGGGTTGCCGGGTTTTTACGCCGTATTTACGCGGCTATGGTGCGACGTGTTTTCTGTCGCCGGACACACCTCGCTCCGGTCAGCAAGCCGCGTTAGCCCAGGATTTGTTAAGTTTCATGGATGCGCTGGCAATTCCGAGGGCAGTACTGGCCGGCTACGACTGGGGTGGTCGCGCAGCCTGCATAGTCGCTGCGTTGTGGCCCGAACGGGTCTCCGGCCTGGTGTCCGGTGGTGGTTACAACATTCAGGATATCCCGGGATCGATCAAGCCGCTGGCACCGGAGAACGAATTTCGTTACTGGTATCAATATTACTTCCACGGCGCACGCGGCCGCGCTGGCCTCGCACAAAATCGCCACGAATTGTGCAAGTTATTGTGGACTCTGTGGTCTCCCAATTGGCAGTTTGATCATGCGACGTATCAGCGGACGGCTGCGGCTTTCGACAACCCCGATTTCGTCGACGTGGTGATCCATTCGTATCGCCATCGTTTCGGCCTCGTTCCAGGCGACCCTGCGCTTGAAAATATTGAGCGGCGGCTGGCTGAACAACCGCCAATTTCAGTACCAACCGTGGCGCTGGACGGCGCTGCCGATGGCGTCAGCCCGATCGGCGCCGACGAACACCTCGACCACCTTTTTAGCGGCCCCTATCAACGCGAGGTGATCCCGGTAGTCGGCCACAATCTCCCGCAGGAAGCCCCGCACGACTTTGCCGCAGCGATATTTTCAGTATTGCGGCATTGATTGTATTGCATCGACCGTGACTAACATATCAGAAAACTTGAAACCGCTGGCGAAATCAAGTCCTGCTTGAACCCTGGTCGCCGACAGCAAACACCTTGTCCAGCGCGCTGTATCCCATGCCAGGCGATTTGTGCACGCGTAGTTGCACCGGAATTCTTTCCTTTAACGCTTCGACGTGACTGATGATCCCGATCATTTTGCCGGAGGCATTCAGGCTGTCGAGTGCGTCCAGCGCCACTTCCAGTGTCTCCCCATCCAGCGTGCCGAAGCCCTCATCCAGAAACAGTGAATCGATTGAGGTCTTGTGGCTAACCAGATCCGACAGGGCCAACGCCAACGCCAGGCTGACCAGAAAGCTCTCGCCCCCGGAAAGCGTTTTGCAGTCGCGGGCGACATCGCCTTGCCAGGTGTCGACGACTTCCAGTTCGAGTTCGCCGCTGGATTTGCGCCGAAGTTGATAACGCACATGCAAACGCGAAAGTTGCCGGTTGGCGAGATACACCAAATGTTCAAGCGTCAGTCCTTGCGCAAACTTGCGATATTTGGAGCCGTCGGCGGATCCGATCAGGCTGTTGAGATGCTGCCAAAGATCGTACTCCCCTTCTCGCGCCGAAATTTCACTGAACAATGCTTGCTGATTCTGACGGCGCGCAGCATCTCCCTGCAACTGCGCCCGTATTTCGCCCTGGCGCTGACTCAGCGTTTTGATCTGACCGTTCAGTGTCTGCAGTTGCTCATCCAGCTGTGCGCGACTCAACTCTGTCAGGGGCGTGGACTGTAACTCGGCAAGCGCCAGTTCAGCCGCGGTTTTCAGCGCCTGCGCTTCTGTCAGGGCTTTCTCCAAACCCGCTTTGCGCTGCTGCAAGACGGCGCGTTGTTCCTCGCTCAGCAATGCCGACCTGAATCCTGACTCGTCAGCAAAAGGACTAGCCGCCAGGGCTAGCAGCCAGAATTGTTTTCTTGTATCGTGGTTACATCGTTCTTCGGCAAGGCGCTGGCTGAGTGTTTTTTGCGTTCCTTGCAATTCGTTGCCGCGTTGCTGTGCGGCGTGCAGTTGCGGCACTTCCTGTTGCAGCGCGGCAGCCGCGTCGCTGGATGGACTCGGCGCTGCATGTTCGTCTGGTTCGGCCAACGCCAACCAGCGTTGCTGCCATTGGTCGGCAACCTCCTGAGCCGCTTTCAGCAGCTGTTCAAGCTCGCTCTGCTGGATTGCCAATTGCTGGCGTTGAGCCTGCGCCTGCTGCCAGACTTGCCACTCCTGCTCGCGCTCCCTGAGCCAGACGACGCTATCCGTTGGCAAGGCGTAACCCATTTCCGCCAGGGCTGCGGCAAGTTCGATTTCACGCTTGCCTTGCAGTGCGCTCAGTTGCTCCAAATGCAAGCTGGCCTCGGCCTGCTGATGTTGTCCGGTTTGCTGGCGCTGTTTCAGTAGTGCAAGCTGCTGCGCGACGGCGGCGTTGTTTTTCTCGAGCGCCAGACGCGCCGCTCGCGCCGCTTCCAGCGCTACCTTGACCTGATCCAGTTCCACCAGCCGCTCCTGCACCGCCTCGAATTGCACGCTGTGTTGCTGTTGATAGCTGGCCAATGCCTGACCATCGGCAAGATTGATACCCAGTTGCTGACAAAGTTGCTGCCAGCGCGCAGTCTGCTGAATTTGCTCGCGTTGCCAACTACTCAATTGCTGCTGATGTTGCTGAATTTGCGTCGTCAACACAGTGACCGCATCGCGCAACGCTTCGCCTTTTACTTTCAGCGCCACCTCTTCCACTCTTTTTTCAGTCAGTGCTTTTTGCGTATCCGAGACATCCAGCGCCTGATAAGCGGCAATCGCCGGATGCTCGCTGGCGCCGCACAGCGGACAGGCCTCGCCGGGTTGCAAGTTGACACGATAGCTCTCCAGCGACTGAATCCGCTGTTCCTGCTCCAGCAATTTTTCCTTATCGAGAATCTGCTGTTTCAGGTCCGCATACTGAGCGCGCAAGGTCACCAGCAGCGCCTCCTTCTCAACGTGTTGTCGACTTGTTTCAACCAGGGTGGTATTCAGTTGCGTGATCTGTGCACCTAGTTGCTGGCTGGCCTGGTGATTCTGTTGCAGTTGCGTCAGGCTGTTTTGCTGATGGTTAAGCTGCTGCCATTGCTGACGTAATGCCGGCTCGGTCTTGCCTGCCAACAATGCTGTCAAGCGTGTTTGCTGCAGCGTTTCACCTTTCAGCGCCACATCGACTTTTTCCTGCTCGCTGATTAGTGCAGCGCTTTGCGTGCCGAGCTGCGCAGCTAATGCCTGTGCGCCTTGCTGCTCTTGTTGCTGTTTGGCTGCCAGCGCGGCAATCTCGCTACCGAGTTGCTGACGTGTTTCGAACTGATTGCGCCAGCTACCCAGTTGTTCGCCTAACTTGCCGCGTTGTGGTTGTGCGGCCAGCCCGGCGTCAAGTTGACGACGTTGCTCGCCGAGTTTATCGCGCTGAGTGCATCTCGCCTCAAAGATCTGCCGGCTGAACTGACTGGCCCGCCATACACTCTGACTTACCTGCTGTATTGCTTGCTGATGTTCGGCTCTGACTTGCGTCAGCAGTTGCTCGGTTTGCCCGACAGCTTGCTGGGCATCCTGCAGGGAGGCATGCGCTGGCTGCAGTTTTGCCGCCGGCTCTGCTGCCGCCAGCTGCGCCAATTCCGGGTTGGCAGCTTCCAGCGCCTGCAGCGATTGTCGCTGATTATGCTCGGCCGCTTGTTGCAGAACAATTGCCTTGCCGAGATCATCGCGCCATTGACGTTGCGCCAATGCAGTGCTTTGCTGAGCATTCAACATCGCCTCTTGTGCGCTCAATGCGACCGCTTCAAGATCCAGATTCGTGCGTTGTTCGATGCTCAGCAATTCAACGCCATCCGCCCTGGCGCGCAGTTGATCGAGTGCGGTTTTGACGTCGCGGGTCTGTTCGTAGACGCGCTGTGAAATCAGGCCGTAGATATCGGTTCCGGTCAGTTCTTCCAGCAACTCGGCACGCTGATTCGCGTTCGCTTCCAGAAATGCCGCAAAGCCGCCTTGCGCCAACAGCATCGACTTGGTGAAGCGTTCGAAATCAAGGCCGGTCAGGGTCTCGGTCTGGCGCAGCTTGTCGTTAATTTTGTCGGTCAGAATACTGCCATCGCCCCTGGCCAGTTCGACCTTGGGTGCCTGCAGTGCGCCATCGGCTTTGTCGCGCGCGCGCCGCTGGCTCCAGAATGCCCGGTAACGTTGGCCTTTAACTTCAAACTCGACTTCGGCCAGACAGTCTGAAGTGTGGCGCGTCATCAATTCATTGCCAGCGGCTGATAGCGTACTCATGCGTGGCGTGCGGTGATACAGCGCCAGGCAAATCGCATCCAGCAACGTGCTCTTGCCGGCGCCTGTCGGGCCGGTGATCGCGAACAGCCCGCTATCCTTGAACGGTGCCGACGTGAAATCGATTTTCCATTCGCCTTTGAGCGAATTCAGGTTTTTCAGGCGCAAGGTAAGTATCTTCATGCCTTGGCCTCTTCGACGTCCCTAATCACCTTGCGGTATAGCGACTGCAAACGATTTTGCAGAGCGTCATCCAACTCTTCTGCCGCCAGGCGCTGTATGAATACTTCGTCGGCACTGAGTTCGTCCAGTGTCTCTTTGGCCTTGCTCTGCAACACCTGCTGTGCCGTGCTGCGCTCACGCTTTATCCGCAGCACCTCGACTGGCAGACCATCCGTCAGCGCATGGATGCGCGCTTGCAAATCGCTCAAATAATCGTCGGTACTGACTATCACCTCTAACCAGACCGGCGCATCTGGCTGCCCTTCTTTGGCTGCAGCTTCAATCTTGGATTGCAGTTCGGCCAGCGTTCCCCGCACCGACAGCAAGGCTTGAAAGCGCGGCACCAACAGCGGCGCGATGCTCGGTGGATTGATACCGTCCAGCTCAACCAGCAACACTTCCTTGATCTGTTTGGCCTCATCGAAACTCAGCGGAATCGGCGAGCCGGAATAGCGAATATGCTCCAGCCCACCGACTTTTTGCGGTCGATGAATATGTCCCAGCGCGATGTACGCCGCCGGCGGAAAAGCACTGGTCGGGAAAGCTTCCAGCGAGCCGACATAGATTTCCCGCACCGAGTCGCTGGCGCTGGCACCGACAGTAGTCAGATGGCCAGTCGCGATGATCGGCAACGGCTTGCTACCCGACGCACCCAGTTCGTCGCGCTTTTTTTCGGCCAGGCTATATAAGCGCTGATAGTGCAGGTGTATCGCCTCCTGCAAAGAGAGTTGCTTCTCCTGCGCACTCTGCCCCGCCCGGCTTTGCATGACATCGCGCGGGCGGATGAACGGGATCCCACACAGGATGGCACCGGGCTGGCCGTCCCGTGTGTGCAGTATTAGCAACTGATCGGCCAGATCTTCACTGAGCGCAGGAATCACGCGCGTATTTAGACAAGCCAGCAGTGACTTCGCCTCCGCCAGCATTGCCACCGAATCATGGTTGCCGCCCAGCACCACCAATTCGGCACCGCTATCGCGCAGCGCAACGATGAAGCTGTTGTATAGCTCACGCGCATAACTCGGCGGCGCGCCGGTATCGAAAATATCTCCGGCGACAATCAATGCATCGACCGCGTGAATCTGAATCTGCTCAATGAGCCAGGCGAAAAATGCATGGTGTTCTGCCTGACGCGACTTACCCATGAAATACTGGCCCAGATGCCAATCCGAGCTGTGAAGAATCCGCATTAATACTCCGTAGATGAAGGAAATGCTCAAAACGGCTATTGTATTTCCTTGCTTGCAGCTGAATCGAAGAAGTTTCCAGCAATTAAGGTCGTGCTTGATACGAGATTTGAAAAGAATTTTCGCCTCACCCCTGCCATTTCACCACTCATCCTGGCCATACCGACGTTACTCATCGGTTCATCACTGTGGACGGATGCAGCGCCAGCGATGGTGGACCGCTGCAAGCAGCCCGTCATTAGTAAGCCCCCGGCGATCCCATCTTGAAGTGACGTGCTAGCTTCTGCGAGGATCGTGTCCACCAACAATTTAAGTGGACACGTGTACGCCATGGAAGAGCATATCGATGTTTCACCGGCCAGGCGCCGGCAACATAGCCCAGAGTTCAAGGCGGAGGTCGTCAAAGCCTGCAGTCAACCAGGTATTTCAGTCGCAGCAGTCGCACTGCGCTATCGATTGAATGCCAATCTCTTGCGACGTTGGGTCGCTGCGCAGGCGCAACGAGATGGTATCGCCCAGGCGCGACAAGCGATGACGGCTGCGGTTCCCGAATTCGTACCACTGCAACTGCCCCCGGCGCCGTCCGCCGCAGCCATGCAGGAGATCGTGATCGAAGTCCGGCGTGGCGCTGCGACGGTCACGGTCCGCTGGCCGACTTCGGCGGCTGCCGACTGCGCAACCTGGCTACAAGGCTGGTTGCGGTGATCCGCATCGACACCATCTGGCTGGCAACCGAGCCGCTGGACATGCGGGCCGGCACCGATACGGTGCTGGCGCGGGTGGTCAAGGTGTTCGGTGCGGCCCGGCCGCACCATGCCTATTTGTTTGCCAACCGCAGTTCGACGCGCATGAAGGTACTCGTCTATGACGGCTTCGGCATCTGGCTCGCCGCGCGTCGATTGAACAAGGGGCGGTTCGTCTGGACCAATGGGCAGACGGCCATCGCCGTGCCGCTCAACGCCGAGCAGCTTCATGCGCTCGTCATCGGGCTGCCGTGGAAGACGCTGGCTGACGACCATGAAATTGCGGTGGTGTAGCACTTTCTGCACAAAGACGTAAACTGTTTCGATTCCCTGGTGCGCCCGGTTCTGGCAAACTTGGGTGCATGACCTCCATCGCAGACCTCGACACCCTCAGCCCGGAACAGCTTCGCCTACTGGCTGCCGAGCTGATCGTCACGGTCGGCCGGCGCGATTCTGAATTGCTTTACCGTCAAACGCGCATCGACTTGCTCACGCAGGAACTTGCCATGCTCAAGCGCTTTCGCTATGGCAAGCGTAGTGAGCAACTCAGTGTCGGACAGGCCAGCCTGCTCGAGGAAAGCGTCGACGCGGATCTGACCGCGCTGGAAATCGAACTCGACGCGCTGCAATCGCCGGCATCCGAGCGCAAGCCACGCGAGCAGCCGAAACGCGCACCCTTGCCGGCGCACCTGCCCCGCACCGACATTCACCATGAACCCGATGACCTCACCTGCGCGTGCGGCTGCCAACGGGTTCGCATCGGCGAAGACATCAGCGAGAAGCTCGACTACACGCCAGGCGTGTTCACGGTCGAACGCCATATTCGTGGCAAGTGGGTCTGCAAGCCCTGTGAAACACTGATTCAGGCACCCGTTCCCGCGCATGTGATCGACAAGGGCATTCCCACCGCAGCGCTGCTTGCATGGATTCTGGTGTCAAAGTACGCCGACCACTTGCCTCTGTACCGGCTCGAGCGGATCTTTGCCAGGGCCGGATTCGCCATTCCCCAATCGACACTTGGCGCATGGGTTGGCGTATGCGGCGTGCGCTTGCAGCCCATCGTCGAAACGCTGCGTGAAGAACTCTTGCAGCAAGCGGTCTTGCATGCCGACGAGACGCCGGTGCAAATGCTCAGTCCGGGCAAGGGCAAGACCCATCGTGCCTACCTGTGGGCCTATACCGCAACGCAATTCACCGATTTACGTGCCGTTGTGTATGACTTTGCAGAAAGTCGCGCCGGCGAGCATGCCCGCAACTTCCTCGGTGAGTGGCAGGGCAAGCTGGTTTGCGACGATTACGGTGGCTATAAAGCCGGATTCCAGCAGGGTATTACCGAAATCGGTTGCGCCGCCCACGCGCGCCGGAAGTTCTTCGACCTGCACGCCACCAACAAGAGCCAGATTGCCGAGCAAGCCTTGAAGTTCTTCGGCACGCTGTACGACATCGAGCGTGACATTGCCGACATCAACCCGTACGACCGGCGCGCGGTTCGCCAGGAACGCGCCAAACCGGTGGCCGACGCGTTGCACAGATGGATGATTGGCCAGCGCGAACGGGTGCCGGAAGGTTCTGCCATCATGAAGGCACTCGATTACAGCCTTAAGCGATGGGCGGCGCTCACGCGTTACCTGGATGACGGATCTGTTCCCATTGACAATAATTGGGTCGAGAATCAAATCCGGCCGTGGGCCATTGGTCGTTCGAACTGGTTGTTCGCGGGCTCATTGCGGGCGGGCCAGCGCGCGGCGGCCATCATGAGTCTGATCCGGTCAGCGCAGCTCAACGGTCACGATCCGTATGCCTATCTCAAGGATGTCATCACGCGGCTGCCGACGCAACGAGCGAGCGACATCGGCGAATTGCTGCCGCACCGTTGGAAGCCGGCGGTCCCGATCTAGCCTTAACGGCTTTGTCGTCAAGATGGGATCGCCGGGGGCTTACCGTCATTAGAGCAACGGAAAGCTTTTGAGGCAAGCGAAAGGACAGCGTCCGTAAAAAACCATGTTGCGTGCTGAAGATATTCCAGCGACCCTGGCAGGAAGCGCTGCCCCAAAGCAAAAACCCTCCCCGATTGCTCGGGGAGGGTTTTCTAATAAGAGCCTGACGATGACCTACTTTCACACTGGTTGCAGCACTATCATCGGCGCAAAGTCGTTTCACGGTCCTGTTCGGGATGGGAAGGGGTGGTACCAACTCGCTATGGTCATCAGGCATAAACTGTAGTGTTGTTTGTTCCCAATGGGGCAACAAGCAACGCAATCCGGAAGAAGTAAAGTATGTTTTTTGTACTGCAGAGACCTGATTGATCAGGTGCCTGCAGCACTGGGTATGATTGCACATTTCTGGCAAACAAATAAGCTCACCATATAACCTGCTAAGGTTATAGGGACAAGCCTCACGGGCAATTAGTACTGGTTAGCTTAACGTATTACTACGCTTCCACACCCAGCCTATCAACGTCCTGGTCTCGAACGACCCTTTAGGGGAATCTAGTTCCCGGGAAATATCATCTCAAGGCAAGTTTCCCGCTTAGATGCTTTCAGCGGTTATCTCTTCCGAACTTAGCTACCCGGCAATGCCACTGGCGTGACAACCGGTACACCAGAGGTTCGTCCACTCCGGTCCTCTCGTACTAGGAGCAGCCCCCTTCAAATTTCCAACGCCCACGGCAGATAGGGACCAAACTGTCTCACGACGTTTTAAACCCAGCTCACGTACCACTTTAAATGGCGAACAGCCATACCCTTGGGACCGGCTACAGCCCCAGGATGTGATGAGCCGACATCGAGGTGCCAAACTCCCCCGTCGATATGAACTCTTGGGAGGAATCAGCCTGTTATCCCCAGAGTACCTTTTATCCGTTGAGCGATGGCCCTTCCATACAGAACCACCGGATCACTATGTCCTACTTTCGTACCTGCTCGACTTGTCAGTCTCGCAGTTAAGCACGCTTATGCCATTGCACTATTAGCACGATGTCCGACCGTACCTAGCGTACCTTCGAACTCCTCCGTTACACTTTGGGAGGAGACCGCCCCAGTCAAACTGCCTACCATGCACTGTCCCCGATCCGGATAACGGACCAAGGTTAGAATCTCAAACAAACCAGGGTGGTATTTCAAGGTTGGCTCCACGCAAACTAGCGTTCACGCTTCAAAGCCTCCCACCTATCCTACACAGATTGGTTCAAAATTCAATGCAAAGCTACAGTAAAGGTTCATGGGGTCTTTCCGTCTAGCCGCGGGTAGATTGCATCATCACAAACATTTCAACTTCGCTGAGTCTCGGGAGGAGACAGTGTGGCCATCGTTACTCCATTCGTGCAGGTCGGAACTTACCCGACAAGGAATTTCGCTACCTTAGGACCGTTATAGTTACGGCCGCCGTTTACTGGGACTTCAATCAAGAGCTTGCACCCCATCATTTAATCTTCCAGCACCGGGCAGGAGTCACACCATATACGTCCACTTTCGTGTTTGCATAGTGCTGTGTTTTTATTAAACAGTCGCAGCCACCTTTTTATTGCAGCCCTTTCACCCTCATGGCGCAAGCCAATCAAGCTACCGGGGCGTACCTTATCCCGAAGTTACGGTACAAATTTGCCGAGTTCCTTCTCCCGAGTTCTCTCAAGCGCCTTAGAATACTCATCTCGCCCACCTGTGTCGGTTTGCGGTACGGTCTCGTGTGACTGAAGCTTAGAGGCTTTTCTTGGAACCACTTCCGATTGCTTCGTGAACAAGTTCACTCGTCTCAACCCCTTGAATTACGCTGCCGGATTTGCCTAACAGCCTTCTCTGAGCCAAAAACCGACTATTCCAACAGTCGGACAACCTTCCGCGATCCGTCCCCCCATCGCATCACACGACGGTGCAGGAATATTAACCTGCTTCCCATCAGCTACGCATCTCTGCCTCGCCTTAGGGGCCGACTCACCCTGCTCCGATGAACGTTGAACAGGAAACCTTGGGCTTACGGCGTGGAGGCTTTTCACCCCCATTATCGCTACTCATGTCAGCATTCGCACTTCTGATACCTCCAGCATCCTTTACAAGACACCTTCGCAGGCTTACAGAACGCTCTCCTACCATATCAATAAATTGATATCCGCAGCTTCGGTGACTGGCTTAGCCCCGTTACATCTTCCGCGCAGGACGACTCGATCAGTGAGCTATTACGCTTTCTTTAAAGGATGGCTGCTTCTAAGCCAACCTCCTGACTGTTTTAGCCTTCCCACTTCGTTTGCCACTTAGCCAATCTTTGGGACCTTAGCTGGCGGTCTGGGTTGTTTCCCTCTTGACGTCGGACGTTAGCACCCGGCGTCTGTCTCCCAAGCTCGCACTCATCGGTATTCGGAGTTTGCAATGGGTTGGTAAGTCGCAATGACCCCCTAGCCATAACAGTGCTCTACCCCCGATGGTGATACTTGAGGCACTACCTAAATAGTTTTCGGAGAGAACCAGCTATTTCCAAGTTTGTTTAGCCTTTCACCCCTACCCACAGCTCATCCCCTAATTTTTCAACATTAGTGGGTTCGGACCTCCAGTGCGTGTTACCGCACCTTCATCCTGGCCATGAGTAGATCACTTGGTTTCGGGTCTACACCCAGCGACTGAACGCCCTATTCGGACTCGATTTCTCTACGCCTTCCCTATACGGTTAAGCTTGCCACTGAATGTAAGTCGCTGACCCATTATACAAAAGGTACGCAGTCACGGAACAAGTCCGCTCCTACTGTTTGTATGCACACGGTTTCAGGATCTATTTCACTCCCCTTCCGGGGTTCTTTTCGCCTTTCCCTCACGGTACTGGTTCACTATCGGTCGATTACGAGTATTTAGCCTTGGAGGATGGTCCCCCCATGTTCAGACAGGATTACACGTGTCCCGCCCTACTTGTCGCAAACTTAGTTCCACACCACCGATTTCATGTAAGGGGCTATCACCCTCTATGGCCACCATTTCCAGGGTGTTCCATTATCGCTGATGCTAAATCTTGCAGGCTGTTCCCATTTCGCTCGCCACTACTTTGGGAATCTCGGTTGATTTCTTTTCCTGTAGCTACTTAGATGTTTCAGTTCGCCACGTTCGCCTTGCATACCTATGTATTCAGTATGCAATACCCTAAAAGGGTGGGTTTCCCCATTCGGAAATCTGCGGATCAATGCGTGTTTGCTCGCTCCCCGCAGCTTATCGCAAGCTACTACGTCCTTCATCGCCTGTAATCGCCAAGGCATCCACCATGTGCACTTATTCACTTGTCCCTATAACGTTAGCTTCTGCCTGCGTTCACAGACAAAAAGCGGTTATAGAGGTATTTCTATGAGTTTAGCGTTTGCCGTATCCAAAGTGTTTTCGCATTGCATGCTTAGCGCATGCTCTTTTGAGAACTCTTTACATACTTTTTGATTTGATACAATCATACCCATCCACAATGCTGTCGCATCATGGACGAATCTTTACTTCTTCTAGATTGTTAAAGAACAAAACAGCCAATGATCTTAAAAAGATCAAACCTAAATCCAAACGCTCGCGCGTTCGACTTAGGTTTGATTTTTGGTGGAGGCTAACGGGATCGAACCGATGACCCCCTGCTTGCAAAGCAGGTGCTCTCCCAGCTGAGCTAAGCCCCCGAAACTTGTGGTGGGTCTGGTTGGGCTCGAACCAACGACCCCCGCGTTATCAACACGGTGCTCTAACCAACTGAGCTACAGACCCGTTTGGATCAGTAATCAGCAGGCAGTCCGTCAGCATCTTCCGCTCACAAACAGCGCACCTAATAACTGTTCTTCTTTATTAACACACCGATAAGTGTGGACGCTTAATGTCCGTACAAACTCTAGAAAGGAGGTGATCCAGCCGCACCTTCCGATACGGCTACCTTGTTACGACTTCACCCCAGTCACGAATCCCACCGTGGTAAGCGCCCTCCTTGCGGTTAGGCTACCTACTTCTGGTGAAACCCGCTCCCATGGTGTGACGGGCGGTGTGTACAAGACCCGGGAACGTATTCACCGCGACATGCTGATCCGCGATTACTAGCGATTCCAACTTCATGTAGTCGAGTTGCAGACTACAATCCGGACTACGATACACTTTCTGGGATTAGCTCCCCCTCGCGGGTTGGCGGCCCTCTGTATGTACCATTGTATGACGTGTGAAGCCCTACCCATAAGGGCCATGAGGACTTGACGTCATCCCCACCTTCCTCCGGTTTGTCACCGGCAGTCTCATTAGAGTGCCCTTTCGTAGCAACTAATGACAAGGGTTGCGCTCGTTGCGGGACTTAACCCAACATCTCACGACACGAGCTGACGACAGCCATGCAGCACCTGTGTACTGGTTCTCTTTCGAGCACTCCCTCATCTCTGAAGGATTCCAGCCATGTCAAGGGTAGGTAAGGTTTTTCGCGTTGCATCGAATTAATCCACATCATCCACCGCTTGTGCGGGTCCCCGTCAATTCCTTTGAGTTTTAATCTTGCGACCGTACTCCCCAGGCGGTCTACTTCACGCGTTAGCTGCGTTACCAAGTCAATTAAGACCCGACAACTAGTAGACATCGTTTAGGGCGTGGACTACCAGGGTATCTAATCCTGTTTGCTCCCCACGCTTTCGTGCATGAGCGTCAGTGTTATCCCAGGGGGCTGCCTTCGCCATCGGTATTCCTCCACATCTCTACGCATTTCACTGCTACACGTGGAATTCTACCCCCCTCTGACACACTCTAGCCGTGCAGTCACAAATGCCATTCCCAGGTTAAGCCCGGGGATTTCACACCTGTCTTACACAACCGCCTGCGCACGCTTTACGCCCAGTAATTCCGATTAACGCTTGCACCCTACGTATTACCGCGGCTGCTGGCACGTAGTTAGCCGGTGCTTATTCTTCAGGTACCGTCATTAGCCCCAGGTATTAACCAGAACCGTTTCTTCCCTGACAAAAGAGCTTTACAACCCGAAGGCCTTCTTCACTCACGCGGCATTGCTGGATCAGGCTTGCGCCCATTGTCCAAAATTCCCCACTGCTGCCTCCCGTAGGAGTCTGGGCCGTGTCTCAGTCCCAGTGTGGCTGGTCGTCCTCTCAGACCAGCTACTGATCGATGCCTTGGTGAGCCTTTACCTCACCAACTAGCTAATCAGATATCGGCCGCTCTATGAGCATGAGGTTCTTGCGAATCCCCCACTTTCATCCGTAGATCGTATGCGGTATTAGCTAATCTTTCGACTAGTTATCCCCCACTCAAAGGCACGTTCCGATATATTACTCACCCGTTCGCCACTCGTCAGCGGAGCAAGCTCCCTGTTACCGTTCGACTTGCATGTGTAAGGCATGCCGCCAGCGTTCAATCTGAGCCAGGATCAAACTCTTCAGTTTAATCTCTGTTTTGTGGCATTGCTGCCTAGCATCGCTGCTATCGCTCACTCAAAATACTGACAGGCGCTCCCCAAGTTTGACCTTGCGAAGCATCCTATTTTCTTCTTTTGTGAACATTTAATGTTTTAAGTTTTACGCAAACCGCCGAAGCAATTCACGCTGCACTTCCATTAAACGCCCACACTTATCGGCTGTTAATTGTTAAAGAACTTCCCCTGCTTTGCGTCACACCGTAGTGTTCGCAGCACCGACAAATCGTTTTGTTTGCCGGCAGCAGAGAGATGAGATTATGTGGTGTTGCGTGCTTTTCGTCAACTGCTTTTTAAATCATTTTTACAAACAACTTAAATGCTTTTAACGCTTCCACACCCTGCAAACACCCACACTGCAACCTCGTTTCCATCTCCAACTTCGCCCCAAATCAGCCTGCGCTGCTTCCGGTATTGCGCGTCGTTTTCAACAGAGGCCGAACTATAGCAAGGCGCTCCGCCACTGGCAAGCGGTTTTGTCACAATTTTTAATAACGCACCAGGTGATGGATAGGCTCCCCGCTTTTGGGGGCATTATAAATATCCAATACCGTCAGCAAGAAGGGCAAACTAGGTGGCCACGCATCGGGAAATATCCCATATATACAGCAACGCTTAATTTCTATAATCCCATTTTGCTCTGATACGCGTCGGTCGAAAATCCTTACCAAGCAGTGCGAACAACCTGATCGCGCTCACTGAACTCCGCCCATCAGCAGGCGGTCTATCCAATTACGATACGATGATGCCGATATCCAGTGACAAGCAGCACAACGTGAAAATCGTGCCAGAGGCCAGGCAAACAAACCGCATAAAAGGATAGCGCCATGAATATAAGCCCCCTTGCAGGCAAACCAGCGCCGTCCGACACATTGGTCAATGTGCCAAAACTCATCACTGCGTATTTCAGCAATCGCCCCGATCCTGGGGTAACTGCGCAGCACGTAGCCTTCGGCACCTCCGGTCACCGCGGCTCAGCGTTTCGGAATACTTTCAACGAGTGGCATGTGCTGGCCATCACTCAGGCCATTTGTCAGTACCGCAAACTACAGAACATCAGCGGCCCACTGTTTCTCGGCATCGATACCCACGCGCTGTCGGTACCTGCCGCTGCCAGTGCACTCGAAGTGCTGGCTGCCAACGGCGTCGACGTGATGCTGGCAGAGAACGATGAGTACACCCCTACTCCCGTAATTTCGCACGCGATACTGACCTATAACCATGGTCGCAAGGCCGTCCTGGCCGATGGCATTGTCGTTACCCCATCGCACAACCCACCCGATAACGGCGGCTTCAAATACAACCCGCCGAATGGCGGACCGGCCGACACCGACATCACCGGCTGGATACAAACTGTCGCCAACGACTTCTTGAAACATGGCCTGCAAGGCGTACACCGCATGCCGTTCGAGAAAGCATTACGCGCCCCCACTACCCATCGCTACGACTATCTGGATAACTACGTCGCCGACCTCGGCAATGTCATCGACATGGAGGTGATACGTTGCGCAGACATACGGCTAGGGGTCGATCCACTCGGCGGTGCCGGGGTCCATTACTGGACCAGAATTGCCGAGCACTACCGGCTCAACCTGCGTGTGGTCAGTGCAACGATCGATCCGAGTTTCAGCTTCATGACGCTTGATTGGGACGGCAAGATTCGCATGGACCCGTCGTCGCCATATGCCATGCAGCGCCTGATTGATCTCAAGGACCGTTTTGATGTCGCCTTTGCTTGCGACACCGACCACGACCGCCATGGCATCGTTACCCGCAACAGCGGCCTGATGCCGCCGAATCATTATCTGGCGGTTGCCATCGACTACCTGTTCCAGCACCGCCCTCAATGGAGTCAACAGGCCGGCGTAGGAAAGAGCGTGGTCAGCAGCCAGATGATAGATCGCGTATGCACCAGGCTGGGACGCAAGCTGTATGAAGTGCCGGTCGGCTTCAAGTGGTTCGTCGACGGCCTGTTCGATGGTTCGCTTGGCTTCGCTGGCGAAGAAAGTGCCGGTGCTTCGTTCCTGCGCCTTGACGGCTCGGTCTGGACTACCGACAAGGATGGTCTGGCGCCAGCCTTGCTGGCAGCTGAGATCACCGCACGCACCGGCGACGACCCCGGCCAGATCTACCGGAAACTCGCCCAGGAATTAGGTGACCCAGCCGCTGATCGGGTTGAGGCCCATGCCACAGCGGCGCAAAAAGCCATGCTGGCAGCACTCTCGCCACAACAAATACTTGCCACCGAACTAGCTGGCGAAAATATCCTCAGCATCCTGACCGAGGCACCAGGCAACCAGGCATCGATAGGCGGCGTCAAGGTCAGCACAGAAAATGGCTGGTTCGCAGCGCGGCCATCCGGCACCGAAGAGATTTACAAGATTTATGCCGAGAGCTTCCGTGGCGCCGATCATTTACGGCAGATCCTCAAGGAGGCGCAGACAATCGTCGATGCCGCGCTCGCTTCGGCAGAGCGCGAGTAGGACGACAGAGGCGGCTTTACTAAATTAGCGGAAACACCGTCAAAAGAGGAGAAGCAAGATTACACGTGCTTTTTTTACGCGTAAAAACTTTTCAACTGGGCATGCGTGGAGTGGCGGCGACTGCACGGTGCGCTATAACGCGCCCCCAATGCGACGAGGATGCTATGGCAATTTTTCAGGCAGCACCGGCGCGCTGAAGTGTCCTGTGCCAGCGCCATACCGGCCTTCCCGGGAAAGTCGGTACATCAGCCTTAAGCCAGTAACGCCTTCACAAAATCCTTTTTATCGCCTTCCGGTTGTATCTCAAACTGCAGCGCAGACTCAACGTGATGTAAGTGATGCATCATCAGTTGCACCGCTTTTTCGGTATCACCAGCTTTGGCCGCCTGAATAAACGAAAGATGTTCATCGGATGAACAGACAGCGTCACGGGTTGATTGGTACAGCATGGTAATGAGCGAGCTACGGCCGGCAAGCTTCATCAAAATATCGGTTAGCACCTGATTCCCCACCGTCTTCGCCAACAGAATATGAAAATCACTCAGCAGCCTCGAACGAGCTTGCGGGCTCCCTTTCGAGAGCGCGTCACGCTCCTGCTCCAGATGCCGATCAATCGCTAAAAAATCATCCGCGCTTGCCTTGGCAATAAATTCGCGCACCAGCGCCGCTTCAAGAATACGTCGCACAAAAAATATCTCGCGCGCTTCTTCTTCGGTCGGCTGGCTGACGAAAGCCCCTTTGTCCGGCACCAGATCAATCAGCTTATCCTTTGCCAGCATCACCAACGCGGCACGAATCTTGGTGCGGCTCACCGAATACAGGCGCGCCAGCGCTTCTTCCCGCAATTTGGTGCCCGGTGGCAGCCGTTGTTCGGCGATCGCCATCGTGATATCGGCGGCAATATCGTCCGAACTATCGGCAATGACTGGGCTTGAAGGCATGTTCATATTTGTTGCACCTTAAACGCGGAAGAGTTGTTTCAAGGCCGAAATTGTACTTGCTTTATGCCATTCCTTACGAAGAACGATGTGCGCCTGGCGATATCCGGCACCAGGCGCTTCCTATGTATCAACACATTCAACATGCGAGATATACGCCGGGTCGCTTGCTTAGTGCACTTACTTCAGTCACTTGACCCGTCTTTTACTCCGCGCTTTGTTTAACGTTCTGCCTGGAGATGCAAAGCGGTTTCCGGCCGCATACTTGCGACCGCATCGTTACGATTTTTTTGATCATCGTCGTATGCCTGAATCGCTGCCAGGTCGCAATTCAACACGGCATGCGCACGTTTTCTGTCAATGTCTTTTTCCCATACCGCCACCACCACCGTTGCCACGCAGTTGCCGAGCAGATTACCGAGTGCGCGCGCGATACCCATGAACCAGTCGACCGACAGCACGAGTACCAGGCCGACCACCGGAATGGCAGGAATCGCGGACAAGGTGGCGGCCAAAATCACAATCGCCGAGCCGGGTACGCCATGCGCCCCTTTTGACGTAATCAACGCGACAGCAAGGATTGCCAGTAAATCAGTGAGCGCCAGATGAGTATTGGTCGCCTGCGCAATAAACACTGCGGCTAAGGTCAGGTAGATCGAGAAAGCATCCAGATTAAAGGAATAGCCGGTTGGAATCACCAACCCAACGGTGGAATCCTTGATGCCCAGGTACTCAAGCTTTCTCATGATTTGCGGCAGGACGGCATCTGACGATGCGGTCGCCAATACCACCATCAGCTCTTCGCGCAAATATTTGATCAGTTTGAAAATACTGAATCCTGTCAGTCTGAGAATCGTGCCCAAAATGGCAAAAACAAAAATAATCACCGACATATAAAACAAAGCTACCAGATAGCCCAGTTGCTGCAGAGAGCCGACGCCATACTTGCCCACGGTAAAGGCAATCGCACCGAATACTCCCAACGGCGCGAGTTTGATGATGAATGACATGCACTTGAAGAATGCCGCCGACATGCTGTGGACGATACTGACTATCGGGGCCGCCTTTTCACCGATCAGCGACAAGGCGCAGCCGAAAATGACGGAAAACAGCAACACTTGCAGCACATCGCCCGACGTAAACGCACTGACCACGGTATTCGGGATGATTTTCATCACAAAATCCGCGAAACCGGCGCCTTTGACCTTATTCGCCGTGTCCACGTAAGTGGTCAGCGAACTCGCGTCGAGTGAGGCTGCGTTGATGTTCATGCCCGCGCCGGGATGAAAAACAAAGGCCAGCAGCAGCCCCAGCACCAGGGCAATGGCCGTCACCACTTCAAAGTAGATCAGGGCCTTTAAACCAACCCGCCCGACCTTTTTCAGTTCGCCGGCACCGTAAATGCCATGCACCACAACACAGAATACGATCATGGGAATGATCATTTTGACCAACTTGATAAAACCATCGCCGAGCGGTTTCATGCTCTCGCCAAACTTCGGATACAACACTCCGACGATGATGCCGATTACCAGTGCAATAACTACCTGGCCAAAAAGTGATTTATAGATGCGCCGCACGTTTGTCTCCTAGTTCCTAGATTTAATTATTAGGCTTTTACCAATAAGACCTCACCACAATCGCATGTTGAAAAAGTGGCTGGCTTGGACTCAATATAGTGCATCCATTTTTTGTATGCAAGAACTGAATTCAAGAGTAATATCCAAAAAACGCAAAAAGGAGACAAACATGAAATGCAATCAAACGTCGTACTTGAACTGTGGCGATCAAATCATGCGATGGTCGGATGATTTGGCGCAACACACTGAAGCAGAAGGCATGCTGACCCGTACTTACCTGACACCTGCGCACCACGCGGCGGCGGCGCAGTTGGCCGAACGGATGTGCGCGGCGGGCATGAATGTCCGGCGCGATATGGCCGGCAACGTGATCGGCCGCTATGAGGCAAATACCGCAGATGCCCCGGCGCTGGTCACCGGCTCGCATTTCGACTCGGTGCGAAACGGCGGCAAATATGATGGCAATCTTGGCATCCTGCTGCCAATTGCCTGCATTCAACAATGGCATGCCGAGGGCAAGCGCTTCCCGTTCGCGCTTGAGGTCATCGGCTTCGCCGAAGAGGAAGGCGTGCGCTTCAAAGCAACCTTGCTGGGCAGTCGTGCCGCCGCCGGCACCTTCGACATGGCGGTACTCGACAACCGGGATGAAGACGGTCACACCATGCGCGAAGTGATGGCGGCGTCCGGCTTCCACGCGGTTGGCCTGGCCAAAGCTGCGTATGCGCCTGAATCGGTGCTGGCCTTTGTCGAAGTCCATATCGAACAAGGCCCGGTGCTGCTCAACGAGAATCTGCCGCTGGGCATAGTCACGGCCATCTCCGGCGCCTCACGCTTCATGGTTGAGGTCGAAGGCCTGGCCGGACATGCCGGCACGGTGCCGATGGAAATGCGGCGCGATGCGGCCATGGCGGCGGCCGAAATCGGCTTGTATATAGAGCGGCGTTGTCACGGCACGCCGGGACTGGTCGGCACTGTCGGCCAGTTCAATGTTCCGAACGGCGCCGCCAATGTGGTGCCGGGCAAAGCGGTTTTTTCGATTGACATCCGTGCTGGAGACGATGCGGTAAGGCTGGCGGCGGTGGCCGACGTACTCAGCGAAATCGACAAGATCGGGCAACGTCGCAATGTCGGTATCCAAACCCGCAAAACCCATGCAGCAGTCAGTGTTCCCTGCGCGCCGTGGTTGCAACAACAATTGGCGGCGGCAATTGCATCCGTCGCATTGCCGGTGCGCCACCTCCCCTCCGGCGCCGGTCATGACGCCATGGCGATGGCCGCGATTACGGATGTGGCGATGTTGTTTGTCCGTTGCGGCAACGGCGGCATTAGCCACCACCCGGATGAAATCATGACGGCAGATGATGCCGCCCTCGCCTCTCAGGTATTTAGTAATTTTGTCGAAAACTTTAAAACAAATGGCGGTAGCGCGCAATAACGTCGCCAGAACTGACGCAAGCGCGGGCCTCAACCCGACCAACAACGCAACTTCGAAATTGGAAAGAAAATGACGAACACAACCATCACCATCGACGGCTTCAACCTTACCGCAGCCCAAGTCGTCAGCGTGGCCCGCGCGCCCCATTTGCCGGTGACGCTGGCGCAGTCTTCCCGCGCCGCGTTGAAAGAAAGCCGCGATTACATCGAATCGACCTGGATGCACGACGCAGCGCCGATGATGTACAGCTTCAACACCGGCGTCGGCCTGCTGAAAGACACCCGCATCAAGGTCGAACACATCGAACTGTTCCAGACCCAGCTGATCAAGGCCCATTGCGCCGGGATCGGCGAACCGTTTTCGGAAGAAGTCAGCCGCGCCACCATGTTGCTGCGCGCCAATGCTTTCGCCAGTAATTACTCGGCGCCGCGGGTCGAAGTGGTCGATCGCCTGCTGGCCTTCCTGAACGCCGGGATCCATCCGCTCATGCCGCAAAAAGGCTCGGTCGGCGCCTCCGGCGATCTGGCCCCGCTGTCCTACCTGGCCGCGGCGATTGCCGGTTTCGACGAAGCCGAAGTGATGTATCAAGGTCAGCGCATGAGCGCGCCGCAAGCCATCACCCAGGCCGGGATCGGCCCGGTCAAGTTCGACCTGAAAGCCAAAGATGCGTCGGCCCTGATCAACGGCTGCACCGCCTCGCTGGCGGTCGCGGTCCTGGTGGCGCACGATGCCCGCAATCTGCTGACCGACGCCTGCCTGTCGCTGGGGCTGACGCTGGAAGCGATGCGCGCCGAGATGGCCGCCTTCGATCCGCGCATCCAGCAAGCGCGCCCGCACGCCGGTCAAATCAAGACCGCCGCAGTGGTGCGCACCCTGCTCAAAGGTTCGACCCGCACCACGCACGCCGCACGCGCGGTGCAGTTCCCGGAAGAGTCGCGCCGCACCGATATTCCCTACAGCGCACGGATCCAGGACGTCTACTCGCTGCGCTGCGCGCCGCAAGTGTATGGCCCGGTATTCGATGCGCTGGACTACATCGACAACATCGTCGACAAGGAAATCAATTCGGCCACCGACAATCCGCTGATCTTCGACAAGGAAGGCGGCGGCTTCGAAATCATCTCCGGCGGCAATTTCCACGGTCAATACCTGGCCCAGGCCATGGATCTGATGGCGATGGCGATCACCGATCTGGGCAGCATCTGCGAACGGCGCGTCGCGCGCCTGATCGATCCGACCTTGTCCTGGGGCTTGCCGCGCAACCTGATGAGCGGTGTGCGCGGGGTGAATACCGGCTATCCGGTGGTGCAATGTTCGCTGAGTTCGCTGGTGATGGAAAACCGCACGCTGTGCATGCCGGGCAGCGTCGACAGCATTCCGGCCAAGGGCAACAGCGAAGACCACGTGTCCAACTCGACCTGGTGCGCACGCAAGGCCGCCACCGTGGTGGCCAACACGCAATACATCATCGGCGTGGAAATGTTGCTGGCGGCCCAGGCGCTGACCATGACCGAAGACTTGCTGCCAGGCTTCGTGCTGGGTCAGGGCACGCAAGCGGCTTACCAGGAAATCCGGCGCCAGATTCCGGCTTGCCTGGACGGCGACCGTTGGTTCCATGACGACATCCTGATGGCGCAGTCGTTTGTGGTCAGCGGTTCGGTGCGGGATGCCGTGGTGGAAAAAATCGGCAAATTTGTCTGATTGATAACGTCCTTTTATAGAATAAAAGCCCCGTCATATTATTGACGGGGCTTTTTATTTTCGGAAATCGGTTTCCGATCTGGCAACTCGCATCTCCCGTTGTTGCGGAATTGATGAAAACGTGACGATATTGTTTTAGTGGCGACGCCAGCGCATTGCCGCCGTGTTAACATCCCCGCTTTGTCCCGCTTCATCCCTTCATGACCTTATCCCCGCTCGCCAAAATCGCGGCAACGACTGCTGCTGTCCATCCAGATATCCTGCTCGGACCGATACAACCCGAACTGATACGCAATGAAGTTCTCGCCGATCTACTGGAGGCCACCGCTGCGCGCGTGCCGGACCAGATTGCGTTGATTTTCGCTGAACGCAGCGTTACTTATCAAGAACTCAACCAGGCTGCCGACCAGGCTGCTTCAGGGCTGATTCAAGCAGGTGTAGAACCGGGACAAATCGTTGGCTTGTGGCTACCGCGCGGAATTGATTTGCTCATCATGCAAGCGGCGATCGCTAAAGCGGGCGCGGCATGGTTGCCACTGGATGCAGACACACCGGTCGAGCGCATCGCTGTCTGCCTGGAAGACGCAAATGCACCGGGCATCGTCAGCTGTACGCCGTTTGCTGCGCGGCTGGAAAACCTTGGACGCAGCGTATGGACCATAGAACATCTGCTGGCGCCGTCACCCGCACCGCAACAAAAGCGCTGCGGCCTGCTCGGCACACACCCGGCCTATGTGATTTATACCTCCGGCTCGACCGGCAAACCGAAGGGCATCGAGATCACGCAAGCCGGCATCTGCCACTTTCTGCGCAGCGAAAACGCGGTGCTCGGCGTGCGTGGCACGGACCGCGTGTATCAAGGGTTTTCAGTCGCGTTCGACATGTCTTTCGAGGAAATCTGGATCAGCTATCTGGTTGGCGCGACGCTATGGATCGCGCCAAAAGAACTCGCCTCCGATCCCGAAGCATTGCCGCTCGCGATGGCCGCAAACGGCGTGACTGTGTTACATGCAGTGCCAACTTTGCTGGCATTGTTCAATCAGGAGGTGCCTAGCCTGCGCCTGATCAATCTGGGCGGAGAGATGTGTCCGGAGGCGCTGGTGAATCGATGGGCCAAACCCGGCCTGCAAATTTTCAATACTTACGGCCCGACTGAGGCAACCGTTTCTGCCAGCCTGGCCGCATTGCGCGCCAACGAACCGGTGACGATCGGCGCGCCATTGCCAAACTACGGCATGCTGGTCATCCATCCGGCAATTGAAAATGGCCTGACCTTGCTGCCACGCGGCGATGTCGGCGAACTGTGCATCATCGGACCTGGCGTCGCCGCAGGATACCTGGGCCGCCCCGACCTGACGGCGGAAAAGTTCCTGACCAATCCCTGGGCCAGCGGCGAACATGACAGCCGCTTGTACCGCACCGGCGATCTGGCGCGGATCGAAGCCGATGACCGCGTGCAATGCCTGGGCCGCACCGACGACCAGGTCAAGATCCGCGGCTTTCGGGTCGAACTGGGAGAGATCGAAGAAGTGCTGACCCGACAACCCGGCGTTGGCACCGTTGCGGTCGTGCTGCGCCACGACGATGGGATTGATCAGCTGATCGCCTTCATCGTTCCCGAAAACGGCGCCGCGATTGCCGCCGGCGTGCTACGCAGCAGCCTCGGCGAACACCTGCCACCGTACATGGTGCCGGGATTTTTCGAGCTGATGAGCGAGATGCCGCGCCTGACCTCAGGCAAAATCGACCGCAAGGCACTCAAGATACGGCCACTGACCGTGGCGAATGCCGACCATCCAGGCGGCGGCTCCGACACCGCGGAAACACCGGCCGAGGAAGCCTTGTTCGCTGCGCTGGCCAAGCTGTTCCCCGGCCAGCCCATTCGTCGCGATGCCGATTTTTTTACCGACCTTGGCGGCCATTCGCTATTTGCAGCGCGGCTGGCATCGGCTCTGCGTACCGATCTGCGCTTTGCCCATGTCACCGTGCGCGATATTTATATGAACCGGGTAGTCGGCCGCATTGCCGCAGTGTTGTCGGAACCACACGAAGTTGCTGCGGCCGTCGATACTAGCTGGAGCGCCCCCTCTTCTTTCAAACGCTGGGTCTGTGGCGCCGCTCAAGCCGCAGCAGTGCCATGGCTGGTGTCAATGCGAATGATGCAGTGGCTGGCGCCGTTTTTTACCTACCATTTCTTTACCGGCGATCCCGGCGACTCGATCCCGCGCGCCATCGCGATTTCGGTAGGCGTTTTTTTGCTGGCGACATTGTTTGAATTCGGGATTGCCATCGCCGCCAAGTGGCTGATCCTCGGCCGCGTCAAGCCGGGGCGCTATCCGCTCTGGGGACTGACCTACTACCGCTGGTGGCTCACCGACCGCCTGATCGAGGCAGCGCCGACCTACTTGCTGAGCGGCTCATCGATTTACACCTGGTGGCTGAGAGCACTCGGTGCGCGCATCGGCTCCGAAGTCGTGATTGGTTCAATTACCTTACGCGTGCATGACTTGCTGACCATTGAGGACGGCGCAACGATAGGGAATGCCGTCAATTTTGAAAACGCCCGGGTCGAACATGGCGAATTGCGGCTTGGCAAGATCACCATTGCGCGTGAAACCTGTGTCGGCTCTTACGCCGTACTGGAAGGCAATACTGCGATCGGCGAATTCGGCCATCTGGAAGGCCAGTCAGCGCTCAGCGATGGTCAATCCATCCCTGCAGGTCGCATCTGGGGCGGCTCGCCGGCACGCGATATCGGCGCTTTTGACCACAATGCCAACCCGCCGCGGCCACCGGTGACATGTGCGCGCCAGGTCGGCGAGTCGGTGTTCTTCCTGTTCGGCGCCTTGCTGATCACCACGCTGTTCTTCATGCCGGTATTTCCTAGTTTTATCCTGATCGACTGGTTCGACGATGTTGACCGCTTCCCATGGTTGCAAGGTAACGGGCTGACCTTCCAATTGTCCAAATATTTCGTCATGGCGTTCCCGGCCACGGCAGTACTGATCATCTGTACCGCACTGCTTTCTGCCGGCATTCGCTGGAGTGTCCTGCCGCGCCTGAAGGCTGGTAGCTGGCCGGTACGCAGCAATAAATATTGCAGCAAATGGCTGGTCAACCAGATTCAGGAATCCAGCCTGAGCGTGCTACATGGTGTCTACGCCACGGTCTATGCCCCGTTCTGGTACCGCCTGCTGGGCGCCAAAGTCGGTCGCGGCGCGGAAATTTCGACCGCGCTGGGCGTGGTGCCGGATATGCTGACTCTGGGTGACGAGACTTTCATCGCCGACGCCGTCCTGCTGGGCGACGAACAAATCGACGGCGGCTGGATGCGGATGCAACCGACGGTGATCTCGCGCCGCAGTTTTGTCGGCAATGGCGCGTATATTCCGGACGGCACCACGCTGCCGGAAAACGTCCTGATCGGGGTCCACTCGCGCGCACCGGATAACGACAAGATGCGCAATGGCGACACCTGGCTGGGCTCGCCGCCCATCAATCTGCCGGCCCGCGAAGAAACCAGCGGCTTCCCGGAGCATCTGACGTTCCGGCCGTCCAAGCGACGCCGTCTTGGCCGCAGCCTGGTGGAAGCATTCCGTATCGTTTCGCCGCACGCCATCGTCATCGCTGTCGGCTATACCCTGGTATTGAACCTGATGCCACTTGCCGGCGCCGAGCGCTGGGGTGAAGTGATCTGGTTACTGACGTTGTCGGGTCTGATGTACGGCGTCGGCACGTTCATTTGCATCGCGGGCATGAAGTGGCTGCTGCTGAGACGCTACCGCAAGTGCAGTGTGCCAATGTGGACCCCGTTTGTCTGGCTGTCGGAAGGCGTCACCAACCTGTACGAGGGCATTGCCGTGCCGAATCTGTTGAATTATCTGCGCGGCACACCGTGGCTGCCGCTGGCTTTCAATATTTTGGGATGCCACATAGGGCGTGGAGTCTATCTGAACACCACCGACATCACCGAATTCGACTGCGTGACCATCGGTGACTACAGTGAACTCAACGCCCTGGCCTGTCCGCAAACCCATTTGTTTGAAGACCGTGTGATGAAAGTCGATCATGTCACCATCGGCAGCCGTGTCTATATGGGCCCGCGCAGTGCCGTGCTGTACAGCGCGATCGTCGGCGATAACGCCAAGCTGGGGGCCCTGACGCTCGTCATGAAGGGTGAACAAATTCCGGCCGGTACCAGCTGGCGCGGCTGTCCGGCAGCGCCGGCGCGCAGCTGAATGCAGTTGAACGCTTTGAAATAATATGCTGACTAACGGACCCTGCCTCACCGTCTTGCCGTGGCCGGAGTCCGTTCAATTTTTACAGCAAACGCGCAACACGGACAGGACGCCGACCAATATCGTCGTCAGTGTCACGACGCCGCTGACGACGATCCGGCATATTGCCCGTGAGCGTATCCGCAGCGCGCTACGCGAAGCGCTGGGCATCCTGCTCGATCTGCCGGCGCAATCGGTACCGCTGATTTCCGCGCCTGGGGAGGCAATCCGCATCGCCTTACCCAACCAGCAGAGCGGGCTGTCGATAAGCCACCAACCCGGCTTGTCAGTCGCGGCGATAAACCTGCGCGGCGCCATCGGCATCGACTTGATGCAGCCTGACGCTGTTCCCGACTGGCAACAGATTGCGCACGACTATCTCGGCCCCCAAGCATGCCAACGCATCCTGGAGCATCCGGAAAACCGGCAAGCGCTTGCCTTCGCGCAAGCGTGGACGCGTTACGAAGCAAGCCTTAAATGCCTCGGCCTCGGCATCAATGAATGGCATCCGGCGCTGCAAAACAACTTGCGACGTTGTAGCGTGACTGAACTGACTCTGCCCAACGGTAGTGTCGGCGCGGTCGCCACTCTGCTTTAAAAATCCCTCCGTTGAAAAAAGCCGGACAGTTTCCATATAAGTCACCGTCGTTGAGATGTCGCACCACCAATACTGCCGCATCCAGTCAAGACAAGACCGTAGATGGAATTCGCAGCGAGACTGCTGGTGGTGGCGCTGGTTTGAGCTTTTTTTGAAGGTTAACAAGCGCTATAGTGAAAGCTGTAGCGGCAATCTCGAAGACGGTGAAAAAATCTAAAAGTCACCGAAGAAAGATCGCCCTTTCCATTGCCCGTTAAGGAGTACCAAATGAAACTTGTCGAGCCGGATGAAAAAGAAGATTTTGAAGCGCTATTGGCCCTGCACAATCTGGACAGAGACGATTTTGAACTCAGTGAGATAGATACTACCGATCCTAAAACAGACGAAATATTCGCACTGATGGGCACTCTTACCGTGGCGCGAATATCTACCGGCAAGGAAAAGCAATACCCTATTGGCGATGGCTCGGTGTGGGTCACTGAATTTGAGCGGGATATTGTTGAAGGATTTTTTAACTGAATTCCCGTCATTGCAGCGAGAATCAAATCAATTGATTCAAGCCTCTCTATAAATGTCCGGCGCTACACCATCACTTTGCCACGCATCGCCTTGTCTTTGCCGCGCCTGGTTTTTTTATCGACACGCTTGAGCTGCGAGGTAAAGCTGGGTCTGGTTGGACGGCGTCGTTTAGGCACCACCGTCACCGCCAGCAATAACTCCTGCAAGCGTTGCAAGGCATCAAGCTTATTCTGTTCCTGGCTGCGCGATTGTTGCGCCTTGAGAATAACGACACCATCCTTGGTAATCCGCTGATCGTTCAATGCCAGTAGCTTTTCTTTGTAGACCTCCGGTAGCGACGACGCATTGATATCAAAGCGCAAGTGAATCGCCGAAGAGACCTTATTCACATTCTGGCCACCCGGCCCCTGAGCGCGCACGCCAGTCATCTCGATCTCGGATAGGGAGATAGCGAGGCCTGCGGCGATGTGCAGCAAATTTTGATCGTTTGGAATAGACATTTGGCCTATTATAAGGCGGCTGTTTCGAAGTACCCGATACATGCAACTGATTCCCAGTCAACACCAACGAGATTTCGTTATGCGCACCGGATTGATAAAAAAAAGTTGCTGGTTATTGATACTGTTCGCTATTTCTTTCAGCACCCCTGGCTTTGCTGCGGAGCGTTACAAAATCGACCCGCAACACACCTTTTCTTTTTTCGAATATAGCCATTGGGGCTTATCGATGCAGCGTAGTCGTTTCGATCGTACCAGCGGTTTTATCGAACTTGATCCGGCCACGGAAACCGGCCAGATCGCAATCGAGATTGATGCGGCGTCCGTCAGCACCGGCACCGAGCTATTCAACAAGGCGCTTCGCTCAAGCGACTTTTTTGATGTCGAAAAGTATCCCACCATCCGTTTTACCTCTTCACGCCTGATTTTCGACGGCGAAAACCTGAAGCAGGTCGATGGCGAGCTGACGATCAAAGACGTCACGCGCGCGGTGACGCTGGAGATCACCAATTTCAATTGCCGCTTCATGTTGGCCTACGGCAAGCGCGCATGCGGCGCTAACGGCTTTGTCAAAATTCTACGCAGCGACTACAACCTGGGACGCTTTGTGCCGTTTGTCAGCGACGCGGTGACGCTGCATGTCATCGTTGAAGCGATTAAGGAATATCCAGGTAGCTGACGAATGCGGCAGGTCAATACATTCTGTCTAGACAGCAAACAACCATACATACACCAGAGCAGCGACAACCAGCAGAAACGGAATCGAGTAGGCGTGAAAGTTGATCCAGGCTTTTTTGTCTGGCGCCATGCGCAACGCAATAATGTTGGCGAGTGAGCCCAGCATGAAGCCAAAACCGCCGACGTTAACGGCAAAGGCAATCAGTCGCCAGTCCTTGCTGTACTCCGCCAGCAATATCGCCGCCGGCACATTACTGATGAATTGCGATGCCACGATGCCGGCCAGATATAGTCGTTGGGGGTGCGCCAGACCCACGCTTTCTATCCACGTATGCAGCAGCGGCAACTGCGCCAGCAAACGCAGATCGACAAACATCAGAATGAATACCAGAAGCAATGGCCAGTCGATGCGCGCCGCTACATCGCGCTGTGCAAATAGAAAGGCCGCCAATACGAACAGCAAGGCCGGGATGGCGTAATGATGATCGGTCAGGATCAGGAACGGCACATACATGGCCAACGACAAAAACAGTAATTTCTTTTTTATCGGTGCGGCCGTCCGATCTTCCTCGACCGCCAGTTTCAGGCCGGGGAAGGCAACGATGGTGAGCAAAACCAATGGGATCATCAGTATGCAAACCATCGGCAACATGGCGCTGACATAGTCCTGAAACGACAAATGCGAGAGCTGCCAGAGGAAAAGATTTTGTGGATTGCCAATCGGGGTCAGCGCTGATCCGGCATTCGCGGCCAGTGCTTCAAAGATGATCAGGCGGGTTATCGGCAATTTGATGGTAGTGCGCAAACCGAGTGTCAAGGGCAGCATCACAAACAGGCCGACATCGTTGGTCAACAGCGTCGACAGCAAGGCGGTGGCCAGCACCAGAAAAACTGCCAGTGCGCGCTCGGTCGGCATCATGGCCGTCAAATGCCCGCCCAGATGCGACAAATAACCGCTTAGTTCCACCCCTTTGGTCAAAGCGAGCAAACCGGTCAGCGTGGCGATGGTTGTCCAGTCGACCAGACCGGGATATTCTGCAATCCGGGCAGGTGCGATGACCGTTAACAACAACAACAGGAAGAGCAAAGTCCAGAAAAAATAATCCTTGCGTAGTGTGGCGAATATGGACGGAGTTACATAAATATCAACATTACTTGTCATCAGCTTTTTTGCAAGGTTATTGTTTATCGCGGCGTATTGTATCAACTCACTACTTACCGTCAATCGCGTCCCGCAATTTCTTGATGGACGATTCCAGAGCGGCTTTTAAATCATCCCAGGTATTGGTACCGCTGTTCTTCAGATCCGTCCACGTTTTATCAAGGTCATGCAGATCACTCTCGAAACCCTGAATCTCTTTCTCCATTCTGGCTTTCGCGGTGGCGCCGGACTTCTTCGCCTTGACTTTAAGCAGGTCTATTTTATTTTTCAATTCGGTAATTTGCTGACGCGCTTCCTTTAAATAAATATCACGCTGCGCCTCGTATCCATACACTTTTTCCTTGGCATCCGACGGCGCCTGACTCTTCGCCTCGGGATGGCGCGGCGGCACCTGTGCCACCGCATTGGCGCAAAGCCACAATGGCGATACCAGGCACAACAGTAAAACGCGTTTGCCCGGTTTGACTAACGTGATATAGCGCTTCATTTGATTTCTCCCATTCCGCCCGATAGTGTTGGCAAGCTATGTCTTTGAACGCGCAGACTCAAGCTGGGCAATGATTTCCACAAGGAAATATGGCGGCAATCAGATTCCAGGTAAACCCAAAAATGGGCTTGAAGTGCAGCCGATAACGATTACAATCGTAGCAATTAAGACACTATGCTTTACTGATCTGAGTCAAGTAAACAGATCAAATAAACAAACAAATTGCGTAGCTTGCTGACCTTGCTATTGCGTACTCAGTCCTCGTCTTTTCTTATTCCTGGAATTGGACCAGTCAAGATGGTCGCCACAACGACATTCCTTTCCCCGCGTCCACCTTTCGTGATGCTTGATTCGACGGCGCATTGCGGGACGTGCAGCTTGCGCGAGCTATGTTTGCCGATGGGGCTGAGCGATGTCGACATGGACAAGCTGGACCAAATTGTCGGACGTCGTCGTCGCATTGCGCGCGATGCCGCGCTGTATCGGATGAATGACCCATTCGTCAATCTGTATGCGATTCGCGTAGGCCATTTCAAGACCTCACAGGTGAATTCCAGCGGTGCCCACCATATCTCCGGTTTTCATATGACAGGCGAGTTGCTTGGCATGGAAGCTATCAGCTCGAACCGGTACCAATGCGACGCGGTTGCGCTGGAAGACAGTGAGGTTTGTGAAATTCCATTTTCTCAACTGGAAGTGCTGCTGACCCATGTGCCTGTCATGCTGCATCATTTCCATCGCATGATGAGTCAGGAAATTGCGCAAGATCACACTGCCATGCTGCAGTTGGGAAACCTTCGCGCCGAACAACGATTTGCCGCGTTCCTACTCAATCTGTCGAACCGCTACAAGGACCGCGGCTACTCTGCGACCAGCTTTCAATTGCGCATGTCGCGCGAGGAAATCGCCAACTTCCTCGGGCTGACCAACGAAACAATTAGCAGGTTGCTGTCCCAGTTCAGGAAAATGGGCTGGGTGACAGCGAATAACCGCGAAATTGAATTACTCAGCATTCCGAACTTGCAAGCGTTGGTGGAGGGGAAATAACCTGCTTCAGGCGTAGTGAGCGGAAGGCATCTTTCGATTCGCCTGACCAGCGGTCATTTGAACAGCGCTGATCAAGGCGCGATCCATGGATGACATATGATTCATAAACCATTGGAAAAGTAACAGAGCAGCCTGACGGCCAACCACAAGATCGCCTCCCATCACGCGTGGATGAACGTGGTGAAGTGCGCTGAGAACACGGCTATGTTGCTCCCGGTGCGGCAGGATGGCCGGAAAATCAACGTCTTCCATCCATTCTTCTTCCGCGTAAAACTCTTGCTCGATATGCGCCAACAAGGCGGTGTAACAAGGCGCAAACTTGCTATCGGAGATAGTGACAAGACCCGCCATTTCTTGCAACAAATGCTGCTGCGATGCATCCAATTCGTCGGCGAAAATCAATGATTTCGTCGCAAGACCCGGTTGATTCATCTCATGCTCCGTTAGATCGTATTTGCAGATGCAACTTTGCGACAGCGAGTCGCCGCTTTGCAAAGTGCCGGAGAGGTACTCAAGCAGTATAGGTCGGGATTCCTCGTCCGCAATTGGCGATCGGGCAATGATGAAGGCAGAAATGCGGCGCTTCTGTTACCTATTTTTCAAGAGGCGGGTTGACCAGCTTGAATCTTTTCCACAGCCTGGGGAGCTTCTCCAGATTTTTCTCGTTATGTGCAAACACATAACCGCGCACAAATCCCGACACTTCTGCAAGCTCAGCTGCGTCATGCACGCATTGTTGCAATAACTGATGCGTGACACTGGCATCGTTGAGTTCGCCCAATGCATCCTGCAAAGCGCTCAGCGCGGCCACATAGGACTTGACCTGTTTGGCTGGGTAGAGCGATTGAAAAAACTCGATGGCATAGCGCACTTTCTTGGCGGCAATCCGCAGTTGGTGACGCTCTGCGGAATTGCTGCCGGCCAGGCCCTTGCCGCGCTTGCGCAATTTTTTCTGATAGCGCGCCAACTGTTCCGAGGCGAACTTGCGCAATGGCGCTTCCAGTTCCTTCGATGCCGCTGCGGGCTCCGGCTGGCCCGGCATCGCGCCCTGCACGCAGGCACCCAACATCAGCATTAGCCGCGCATAGCGCGTAGAGCCTACGGCCTCGGCCGCCTTGACTCTGTTCTTACTCGCAAAGTCCGCCGCTTTCCGGCGCAGAGGCTGCAAGTCCGGCCCGTCCTGACACCCGCGTGCCAGCGCGTCCAGCGTCGTCCCGGCGAACACTTCCCAATCACGTACCACGCCAAGCTGGCGCCCAAGCCACTTGAGCTCCTTTATCAGTACATCCGGCAATGGCAACTGGTCGCCAAAAAGGGCAAGCGCCGAACGCAAGCGGCGCACTCCAATATGCATTTGATGCACGCTTTCAGCATCGGTACCGCATGCAAGCCCGGCTTCATTGCCTTGAATTTGTGCCAGGCAATTGGCAATAATTGCCTGCAATCCCTGGCCTACCGTTTTTTTTCCCGAAAGTTCGAGCGCGCTGGCCTTTATTATCCGGAGCGGCGCTGGCGCATACAACCGATAGCCACGCTCGGCCTTGCTGACGTTGCCGACGCATAGCGGTAGTGTGTCTTGCAGCTCCAGAGCGAAGGCAAACAGATGCGCCGCGTTGCCGGATTTGAGTTCCAGTTCGATTTCGCTAATCGGGCTGCACGTAGCGCCGGCGCCGGCGCCATGTTGAATCTCCCCCTGGTCCAGCACCAGCTCGACTTGATCGCCTTGTGGCAGGCGCAGCAACCAGACACTGCGCTGGAAGCGGGTGGTAAATATGGGCATTAACTGCTGCGCAATCTCTGACTTGGCGATCAACCCGGCCCATGGCGACTTCGGCTTCAACATGCCACGCAATACCGCCAAATCGGGAGTTGGCTCGTTAACTTCGGATTCCCATTCGTTGCGCTGATGCAAGCCGCTCTCTACCTGGCCGCCGGCTTTCAGGGTCTGTATCCATTTGCCCTCGACCTGCCTCACCCGCAGGCCTGCCTGGTGCTGCATCAAGTAACAATCCGGCGTATCGAAATAGGTGCTGACGAGTTGTTGCCGATAAGGCTTGGCAATAGCCAGTTTCTTGAGTAAAGGATGGCGCCGAAAAGCGCCAACGGCAGCTGGCGCAATTAATAGCTTGAGCTCGATTTCCATGACAATTCCGTTTTTTGGCGACTCATCTCACGTGCGGCAGCTTCGCGTGAGCAGCATTCAGCTGGGTCTCCAGATCACGAATCCGCCCTAACAGATTGAGCGCCACCGCCAGACCATGCATATCAAGCTCAAAATCGTCCCTCAGGCGCCGCGCGGTTCTGGCAATCACGATGTAATGCGTCTGGTACAAAACATTTTCAGCATCAACGCTGGTCGGCACGATTTCGCCCAGTTCCACCAGATCCTGAAGCTCGGCCTGCGTCAAGCCGGAGTAGGCTGCCAACTGCTCCAGCGAACAAAGGCCCGCATCGTTGAGCCACACGGCTTCCACAATATGGGTACGCATCGCTAACCTCCTGTATTGAAATGCGCGCGCGGATTAAACGTCGACTCGGCGGCAAGTTGCCCGAACAGTTCCCGTTCACGCGGCGTCGCGGACTTCGGCACCTCTATCCTGACCACCGCAAATAAATTGCCCGTTTCACCGCCGGCCGATGGCAGGCCGCGCCTGGCCAGGCGGAATTGGCGATTGGCGGCGGTCGCTGCAGGAACGGTCAGTTCGACCTTGCCGCCCAGGGTGGGCACTTGCACGCTGGCTCCCAGCACTGCCTCCCACGGCGCCAATGGCAGATCGATATACAGATCTTTGCCGCTCACGCGATATAGAGGATGCGGTATCAGCACCATGACGACATACAGATCGCCGTTTTTCCCGCCATTACTGCCCTGCCCGCCCTTGCCGGGCAACCGCAGGCGCTGGCCATCCTCCGCCCCTTTCGGCACTTTCACTCTAAAGGTTCTTGGCACGCGATGTAACAGGCCCTGATGATCGTATTCCGGCAAATTCAGATTCACGTCAATTTCCCCGCCGGCATAAATCTGCTCAAGGGTAATCGGCGCCTTCACTTCATAATCCTGACCGTGCAACGGCCGGCGTTGATGCGCTTGGCCGCCTGCATGGCGGGACGCCGCAAACGCGGCCAGAATATCGGCCATATCGACATCACCAAAAGAAGCGTCAGACTCGTTGAACGTCTGCTGCCAGTCAGGCGGCGGCTGGACATTTTCTCCTTGCCGATGGCGTCCCAGTTGATTGTAGGCGTCGCGCTTTTCCTGGTCTTTCAGGGTGGCGTAGGCTTCCGCAACTTCTTTAAATTTCTCCTCACCTTCCGGGTCCTTGGAGACGTCGGGGTGATATTTATGCGCCAGCTTGCGGTAAGCCTGTTTGATTTCGGCCGCAGTGGCATCTCTCTCGACACCAAGTGCACTGTAATAATCTTTGAATTTCATATTCGCGCCCAGAAAATTGCTTGTGGATTGCGATCAACCTGCCTCTGCTTCCGATCTTATTCCATTTCCAAATCAAAGGCGAATAACCGAGCCGACAACCAAGTGCGCGCCTGGTTGAGAAATTGTATTAGCCATTTGCCACCAGGAAAGGTACACCTTCCTGCACTTCCTGCGTATCACCCCTGGATTCAGCGAGTTTTTTATTCAGCACTTTTTCCAGCTTCAGCATTTCGCGCTCGGGGTCGGTCCACCAGTCGGTCGACCAGATGCGATGCAATGTCCAGCCCAATCCCTCCAGCACCAATTGCCGTAGACGGTCACGATCCCTGGCGGTGGGCAGTGAATGATAGGTGGCGCCGTCACACTCAACCCCCAGCAGGAACGTGCCGGGCTGGTCCGGATGGACGACGCCGATGTCGAGCCGATACCCCGAACAGCCGACCTGCGGATGGACTATCCAGCCGCGCTCACGCAAGGCACGAATCACTTCTACTTCAAACGGACTGTCGGGTTCGCGTCCGGTCGGGATCGATTGCTCTACCAGTGCACGCGCGCCCTTCTGCGCAAACTCCAGATAGTTTTTCAGATCGATAACGCCGGTCGAACGGGTCCGCGAGACATCAATGTCTTCTGGCCGTATCGAGCTGTATATCGTGACGCCGACTCGCGCCCGCGTGATCGCGACGTTGAGGCGACGCTGCCCGCCTTCCTTGTTCAACGGCCCGAAGTTCATCGCCATCCGGCCAGCTGCATCCTTGCCATAGGCGATCGAGAACAAAATCAGGTCGCGTTCATCGCCCTGGACGTTTTCAAGATTCTTGATAAACAATTTTTCCGGGCCATGCTCGGCAATCCGCTGTTCCAGTTCCGGTGCTTTGCGCAGTTCTTCGTCCAGCAGCGTTTCTATCAAGCGCTGCTGAGTCTGATTGAACGTCACCACGCCCATCGTCAGATGGCGTCGGCTGTCATCGCCAAAGTGGGCAACGATCGCTGCCACAATAGCGTCGGCTTCCGCGCGGTTGGTACGACTCCCGCCACGATCGTAGACCCCGGCCACCATCTGCAAACGCACCGCCCGATCCTGGGTCACCGGCGATGGGAAGGTGATCAGCCTGGAGTCGTAATAGCGATGGTTGGAGAACGTGATCAGGCTCTCGTGGCGGCTGCGGTAATGCCACTCCAGCCGCAGCGTCGGCAGACCTGCGCCCAGACATTCATCGAGTATGCTTTCCAGATCATGGACGCTAGCGTCATCAAAGTCTGCGGCGGACTGATCGTCATCGTCGGCGCGGGCAAAAAAGCTGGTCGGCGGCAGTTGTTTCGGATCGCCGACCACCACCAGTTGCTTGCCACGCGCAATTGCGCCGACCGCATCCCACACCAGAATTTGCGAGGCCTCGTCAAATACCACCAGATCAAAACTGGAATGGGCTGCGTCCAGATATTGCGCCACCGACAGCGGCGACATCAGCAAACAGGGTTTCAGCTTCGGCAACAAGGTCGGAATACCGCGTACCAGCTTGCGCACCGGCAAATGGGCTTTTTGCTTGGCCAGTTCGCGCAATACCAGCGCCATTTCGGCATCCGGTTTCTGGCCGGCTTCAACCCGCGGGACTTTTCCTGCCAGCAACGCGTTCAGGTATTGCTCGGTCAGGCTTTGAAAATGCGCATCGGTTGCGCGGAACTCGCGAATCTTGCGGTCATGATCGGCGCTGGAAAAATTGCGCAGCACCGGTTCCTGATCGGTAATGACTTTCAGCCACCAGACCTGATAAGAATATTCGACGTAGTTGGCCAGATCCTTGAGCGCCACACGATCATGCTCGATCGCCTGCACCACGCTGGAGATGCCGGCGTCGACCGCCTGCTTGCGCAACCCGCGCCATTTGCACCAGCTGCGCAGCCAGCGATGCTGCGCCTGCCATCCGGCCACCACGCCACGGACCCGACTCGGCAGACCGGCTGCGTGGCTGGCACCAGCCAGCTCGCTGCCGGCGCCGGATAGTTCGGTCACCTGCGCCAGTTTCAGCGTGAATTCGTGGAAGGCATTCTTGAAGCTGATCAGTTGCAGCGACAAGGCAGCATGCGGTCCCAGCGCAGCGCGTTGCTGGCTCACCAATTGCCGCAAGCGCTGCGCCAAAGCCGCGGCGGCAGCGCCGTCGCCGGTCGCGGCAAAGCGCGCGATGGCCTGTTCGAATTGGCGGCCCCATTGTTCGTAGCGCGCGACTGCGGCCCAATCGGTTTGCGGGCCCTGATATTCGCTTCCCAGCCATGCTGTCGCTTGCGCTTCGGCCAGTTTCAGCGCCTGATCCTCGGCATTCAAGCCGCGCAATGCCTCCAGTGCGGCCGCCATGACGGGCGCCAGTGGTTGCTGCTGGTTATTGCTGTATTGCGCCAGACTCGCCGTCAGACTGCGCGCGGCAAACCAGCTTTTCGGCCACCACGTATGCACAGCGGCGTTCCAGGCTTGTGCCAACTGCGCGCCATTCTCGCGGGAAATGTCGGGCTTGAATCCCAGGGATGCCAGTTTTTGTGCATACATCTGGCGCCGCTCGCCATGTTCGCGCAGTTTTTGCACAGCGCTGCGGGTGTTCGCATCCGCGCCGCCGGCGGCGATTCCGGTCGGCACCTGCGGCGCCTGCAGCAACACGTCGATCAGCACATCAAGCGCTTCCAGCAATGCTTGCGACGGCGCCCCCAGACTCAGGCCCAATCCGGGCTCCAGTGCCACGGCGGCCTGCTGCAGCTGCGCGCTGGCGCTATCCAGTTCTGCGCTGGTGTTGAGAAACCGATCTTCCCAGGCATTCGACCATTCGGTATGCCGGACCAATTGCAGCGGATGTTGTTGCACCCGACCCAACTCTTCGACCACCACCTGGATCGTCCGGACCAACTCGCGCAAGCCATCCAGAGCAGCGCGGTCGTGCGTGTCCGGATTGGTCCACGGCATGGCAGCCGGGGTCCAGCTGGCATGGCGCAGGATCGCGCTATCGGTCGCGCCGCGCACGGTCAAGCCATGCGGATAGGTGCGATGCAGCGCCTGCACCAGCGCATTCAGGTCGGCGCGCAGCACACCTAGCCGATCTGCCTCGCGTTTCCACTCATCCTCGGTGAAATGCCTGGAGACGCTCATCGCGGTCCGCAGTTGCTCCAATACTTCGGACTTCTTGGCCTTGGCCGAATGCAGCTGCAAGCAAAACGGGCCCAGTCCAATCGCATTCAGGCGGCGTTGCACCACGTCCAGCGCCGCCATTTTTTCCGAGACGAACAGGACGGTTTTCCCTTGTCCGAGAAAATGCGCAATCAGATTGGTGATGGTCTGCGACTTACCGGTGCCCGGCGGCCCCTCAAGTGCAAAATCGTGCCCGGCCCCGGCCCGGCTCACCGCATTCAACTGCGACGAATCGGCCAGCAACGGCGTCAGCAGACTGTCGGGTGCGTGACGCCGATCCATGTCATCGCGCATCACGATATCGACACTGCCGCCAATGGACTCGTGCGGCCGCTCGATCAGGTGACTCACCACCCGATTCTGTTTCAGCTGTTCACTGCGATCCTGCAGGTCTTTCCACATCAGGTATTTGGTGAACGAGAATATTCCCAAATAGACATCTTCGAGTACTTCCCAGCGCGGCACATCGTTGATCGCCAGGCGTATCATCTGCCAGATTTTAGCCACATCGACGCCATTCCCATCGGCCGGCAGCGGATCGAGCCCCTTGATCGTCAGTTGGAATTTTTCGCGCAACAACTGGAGCAGGGTCGGGTTGATGATGGTTTCATCGTCATGCCGTTTGATCGAGTAGCCGGTCCGTACCGATTGCCGCGTCAGCGTCACCGGCACCAGCAATATCGGCGCCAGCAGCGTTTTTTCTGCACGTTCATCCTCGGTCCAGCGCAAGAAGCCCAATGCCAGATACAGCGTATTGGCACCGCCCTCTTCCAGCCCTAAACGTGCCGCACTGTAGATCTCGTACAAATGGGCGTCCAGTTTCCTGGCATCGACGATGGCCAGCAGTTCGCGCATCTGCATCGCCTGCAGCGCGGCAGCTTCGACCGGATCCTCGCCGGTACGGCGCATGGCGACAGCGGCCACACGCGGATCGTCAGGGTTGGCAGTGTCCATGATCAGCGGCAGATGCCGGAACTTCCACTCCTTGCCATCCGACAATTCATCTTCCAGATGACTGGGATTCGGCACGCGCAGCGGCAACATGACCTTGGTCGGCTTGAAATTGATCAGGCGGTTGCGCAGGGTCAAATCCAGCAGCTTGGATTTCCAGCGTGCCAGGCGACCATCGGCGGTTTCGGCCGGGGCTTCATCATCGATGATCGTCGCCGTACTATCCAGCGGCGGCAGCACAGGGGGCGGTTCGATGCAAGGTTCGGCCGTCACTAACGGCGGGTTGTCGGCTTCGGTAGTTGGCGCTCGGAATGGCAGCGGACGGATTTGCTCCATGCGCGCGCGTTTGATATCGATCGCGAACAGGAACTCGTCTTCCTGCAGCAGTTGCTCCTGGCCGTTTTCACAGGCCAGACGCAGCGTCGCCGCCGGCCTGTGGGTCAGCATGGTGGTTTCGAATACCAGTAATTCACCGCTGGCGACGCGCTTGCGCACAGCCTGGCCATCGTCGAATACCGCGCTCGGCAAGGTCGTGTTAATCAGCCAGCAACCCACCAGCGCATGGCCTTTTTTAATGATCACCAGCGGATTCAGTCCGGCCTGCTCCATGCAGGACACCAGCAGCATCGAGGAATCGAGACAGGTGACCATGCCGCCGCTGAGAATGCGGTCGGGGGTACGTATCTTCTGGCCATCATTGCCGAACGACGCCGCCGGCTCGATGTAATTCAGCTTGAGTGCGCCGATGACACTATAGATCGCCGAAATCTGGGCCCAGGCATCTTCCCGATTCCTGGATTGATAGCCGTTCATGCTTTGACCGGCCCCGGCTTTATGCAACAGATCGCCGCACTGCGACATCAGACGATCGATCACCGGGTTATTCGGCAAGGAAAACGCTGCCAACAGTTCCGGCAACGCGCGCGTGCCAGCCCATTGATCGTACGCCAGCACGTCCACCGGACGGTCCGTCAGCGCCACCTCAAGCTGATTCGCCATCACCTGAAAGATGACGCGGCCACGCTCAGCCTCGTTCAACTCGGCCAGATAACGATGCGCTATCTTCAGGTCGATGGTCTCGATGCGGCGTGTCTCATGCGCATCCAGCTGTGCAAAGCGCAGGCGCATGGTGTCGGCAAACGGCGGCTCACAGCGCACCACGATCTCGACATCATGGAGCGGCGCGTCACCGTGATTCTGGATCGACAGGCTGCGTATTAAAGGAACGTTATTCTGATAGGACGCGTAATTCACAGTCGCATCGACCTGCGCCGTTATCGTAATTAGCGTGATATTCGACGGCGCTTGCGACAACCCGTTTTGATCTGCCTGCTGTGACTGCTCTGACACTGCGTCCTCTTCTTTTTGTAGTCATGCACCGTACTAAAATGCAAAGGTCATCATCATACCAACCAAGATACAAAAATGCAGGCGCTATCAGCGTCTATGCCTGCGATTCTTAGTGGTGATGCGACCAGTCGCCGTCCGGTGAAGCCAGATAGGATTCCACCGCCTCCCTTTGTCCTGTTGCATGCCGTTTTAGTTCACCGCATTTACAGATACCCTGGTATGGCTGGATATGTGAACAGGCAGACACTTTTTGCAAAAACACCTGGACCGGCTTGGCGCATTTTTCGCATTTGAAGGTGAGTGTGCGGGATGGTTTGTTGCTCATGTTTTTCCTCAATGGTTTAGATCAACGCGCTGCCAGACGCCACAGCGATGTCAGTTCCGCGGCGCGTGCCGCATGCAGCGGATCGGTGTCGTCAGCGGCCTTCGGATGATGCGGCTTGACATCCATCCGTCCTACGACTTTCAAACCGGCCTCTTCAATGAATGCCAGCAACTCTGTGCGCGGACGCAAGCTCAGATGCTCGGCCAGATCGGAAAGTATCAGCCAGCCTTCGCCACCCGGTTCGAGATGTGCCGCCAACCCGCTCAGAAAGCCGCGCAGCATCCGGCTCTCCGGGTCATATATCGCGTATTCGATAGGCGAGCTCGGCCGTGCCGGAAGCCATGGCGGATTACAGACAATCAGCGGCGCACGCCCTGCCGGAAACAGATCGGCCTGCAGCACCTCAACTTGCTGCGTCAGTCCCAGCCGCGTCAGGTTTTCCCGCGCACACGCCAACGCGCGCGGGTCCTGATCGGTTGCCACCACGCGCGCAACACCGCGGCGCGCCAATACCGCCGCCAGCACGCCGGTACCGGTGCCGATGTCGAACGCCAGCCGGGTGGATGGCAGTGGCGCCTCAGCCACTAGCCCGATGTACTCGCCACGGACCGGTGAAAACACGCCATAGTGCGGGTGGATACGCGCGCCAAGTGCCGGAATGTCGACGCCCTTCTTGCGCCATTCATGCGCGCCCACCAAGCCCAGCAACTCGCGCAGCGACGCCACAAACGGCCCGTCTGCTGCGCCATATGCTTCGATACAGGCTTGTTGCACATCCGGCGCACGGCGCAACGGGATGCTGTAATCGTCATCAAAAGGCAGCAATAACATGGCCAGCGTGCGTGCGCGTTGCGACTGGGCCTGACGATGGAAATTGAATGCATCGGTCGGCGTCGCTGCCGGTTTCGGCGGTTTGCGGTCGGTACGGCGTGCCAGCGCCTGCAGCAACTGGCGGGCGTTCTGGAAATCGCCGCGCCACAGCATCGCCGTGCCTTCGGAAGCCAGACGAAAAGCCGCATCGGCGGTCATGCGGTCATCGGCAATGACGACGCGCTTAGGTGCAGGTGTATCGCTTTCCGAACGCCAGCGCATGGAACGCGGCTGCTCGTGTTCCATCCAGCTAATCAGCGGAGCTTGACTCATGACGGCACCTGCCGCACATGATGGAGAATCTGGAATGGCCGCATGGGTAGCGCGATGGAGTGGAAATGCATGGTGCTGCCTCAATAAAAATAGGTAGGGCTCGGCGAATCAAGTTAAGCGGGCATGAATCAGAATCGCTCGTAGCCCAGCAAGTAACGCCATTGTCCCGCAGGCAAACCAGCCATCGGCACCCGCCCCAGACGAATCCGCTTGATCCCCACCACTTCCAGCCCGACCTTTTCGCACATGAACGCGATCAAGCCGCGTGGCGGTGCCTTTAGCGGAAAGCGCAGACGGGTTTCATTTTGCCAGCTGATCTTCACCGGCGGCAACGGCTTTCCATTGAATTTCAAGCCGTGATTCAGCAGTTGCAGACCATCCGGAATCATGTCGCCGCGCACTTCCACGATGTATTCCTGCTCGATTTTGGCCGCGTCATCCACCAGCTTGCGGGTAACCCGCCAGTCCTGTGTGAAGACCACCAGACCGCTAGCCTTGGGCTCCAGGGCGTCGACCAGACTCAGGCCGACCAGATGGCGCTTCAGAAAGCGCAGACCGGAACGATCGTCTGCCGCCAGCTTGTCCGCACTCAGCAACTGCGCGATGAGCGCTGCATCCGCTGCCAGATCGACGCCGGCCGGCTTATGCAACAAAATGGTGACGGGCTCTGCCGGTTCGAGCACGGCGTCCGGCAGTAACGCAACTTGCTGTTGCGGCGCGACTCTGAAGCCGGCCTCTTCCACCACGACCCCATCCACGGTGACCCAACCGCCGTGAATGTATTGCTCTGCCTCGCTGCGGGAGCAAGAGACCAGCTCAGCGAGATGTTTGGCGAGGCGAACGGATTCTGTCATGGCAACGGTAGGAAAATGGAGGGGCGCTCATTGTAGGCTAGCAAGCCGGTGCAGATGCTGCTGGAATTCACCGATTGCTCACTTGTTCGGCGCTTTGGCGCGCCCATGAAACGCCTCAGGCCGCGACTTGTTCTTTTGCTCAAAAATCTTCTTGGCGTCCAGCACCGCGTTCTCCTGCGTCCGCAGTTCAGGATGATCGTCGTGCAAGGTAAAGAAATCAGCAGCCTGTGCGCGCATCACGTGCTTGATGGCTGCAGCATCGGTCAGGTCGTACTTTTCAGTCAACAGCGTGGTGACTTCATCCAGATATTCTTCGTAGGTCATGGTCATGGCTTAACTCCAGTTTATTTCGTGTCGTTCTTAGACCAAATAGGGCGGAAAAGCATAGCGCTTTCCGCCCTACTGTATTCTTATTTTGCTTACCGTATTTGGCCGCATGTCAGTGCCACCGGATACCACTAGGAGCCTGTCGGACTTAGGAAGAATCGGCTGCAAAAGCGCCTGAGCGGTCCATATTTCACTGATTTTTTGGTCAATAGTCCCGCTATTGACACAAAAAATCAGCGAAATATGTCCGCGCTCAGCCACTTTTTCGCTTCGATTCCCTAAGTCCGACAGGCTCCTGGTCTGTTAGCCGACCCAGGTCCGCGCATTGCGGAACATGCGCATCCATGGCGAATCTTCACCCCAGCCTTCGGGATGCCACGATTGCTGCACGCTACGGAATACCCGCTCTGCGTGCGGCATGATCGCATTGAAACGACCGTCTGCCGTGGTCACCGCAGTGATGCCTTGCGGCGAACCGTTGGGGTTGTACGGATAGGCTTCGCTCACCTGACCGTGGTTGTCGACGAAACGCATGCCGACCAGCGCCTGGTTGATGTCGCCGGTTTGCGAGAAGTCGGCAAAACCTTCGCCATGCGCGACGGCAATTGCGGTTTGGGTACCGGCCATGCCTTGCAGGAAGATCGATGGCGACTCTTCGATTTGCACCATCGAGAAGCGCCCTTCAAATTTCTCTGATTTGTTGCGGGTGAATTTTGGCCAGGCTTGGGCCCCGGGAATGATGCCTTTCAAATTGGCAATCATCTGGCAACCGTTGCAAATACCCAGGGCAAACGTGTCGTCGCGATTGAAGAAGGACGAAAACTGATCGGCCAGTTTGGCGTTGAACAAGATCGTCTTGGCCCAGCCCTCGCCGGCACCCAGCACATCGCCGTAGGAGAAACCGCCCACCGCGATAAAGGCCTTGAAATCGTCCAGCCGGGCACGGCCGGCAATCAGATCGCTCATGTGCACGTCGACGGCGGTGAAGCCGGATTTGTGCATCACATACGCGGTTTCGACATGCGAGTTGACGCCCTGCTCGCGCAGAATCGCCACGCGCGGCGGAGCGCCTACATTAATGAATGGCGCGGCCACGTCCTGCTGCAGATCGAAGGTGATTTTCGGTGTGATGCCAGGATCGGAAGCGTCCAGGATACGGTCGTATTCGGCATCGGCGCTGGCCGGGTTGTCGCGCAGACGGGCGATACGCCAGCTGGTTTCGCTCCACAAGCGTTGCAGCGCAATCCGCGGCTGGTTGTAAATGGCCTTGGCATCGCGCGTGAATTCGATCACGTCGCGCGCATCGGGCTTACCGATGATGTGGCTGCAGGCGCCGAGGTCGAAGCTGCGCAGCACGTTCATGACGTCCGACTTTTGCTCGGCGCGCACCTGGATCACGGCACCCAGCTCTTCGTTAAACAATGCGCGCAAGGTCAGTTCATTGCGACGTTCCGAAACTTGACCGGTCCAGTTTTTGGAATCCCCCCAATCGGCTGCGTGCTCGCTTTCCATGGTCAGGATGTCGAGATTCACGGAGAGACCTGTATGACCGGCAAATGCCATTTCGCACAAGGTGGTGAACAAGCCGCCATCCGAGCGATCATGGTAAGCCAGTAGTTTGTCTTCACTGTTGAGCTGCTGAATCGCGTTGAAGAAGCCTTTCAGGTCTGCGGCGCTATCGACGTCCGGCGTTTCGTTGCCGATCTGTTGCATGACCTGCGTCAGTGCCGATGCGCCCATGCGGTTCTTGCCGCGTCCGAGGTCAATCAGAATCAGCGCGGTGTCGCCGGCATCGGTACGGATTTGCGGGGTCAGCGCCCGACGCACGTCGGTGACCGGTGCGAACGCGGAGACGATCAACGACACCGGCGAAGTGACCGCACGGCTCTCGGCCTCATCCTTCCAGGTGGTGCGCATCGACAGCGAATCCTTGCCGACCGGAATGCTGATGCCGAGCGCCGGACACAACTCCATGCCGACTGCTTTGACGGTATCGAACAACGCTGCATCCTGACCGGGCTGACCGCAAGCCGCCATCCAGTTGGCCGACAATTTGATCGCAGAAATATCCGCTATCGGTGCCGCGGCAATATTGGTCAGCGCCTCACCCACTGCCATCCGGCCGGATGCGGCAGCGTCGATCACGGCCAGCGGCGTCCGCTCGCCCATCGCCATCGCTTCGCCCAGATAACCTGCGAAACTCATAGTCGTGACGGCGCAATCGGCCACCGGAATCTGCCATGGCCCAACCATCTGATCGCGCACCGAAGTCGCGCCGACAGTACGGTCGCCGATGGTAATCAGGAACGATTTGTCTGCTACCGTCGGCAGCTTCAACACGCGTTGCGAGACTTCCAGCAAATCCATGCCGGTAAGATCGACTGCCGGTAAATCTGGTGCGATACGCTGGACGTCGCGGTGCATCTTCGGCGGTTTGCCGAGCAATACATCCATCGGCATATCGACTGGATGGTTGTCGTGTTGCGGATCAATTACCTTCAATTGACGTTCTTCCGTTGCGGTACCGACCACGGCAAACAAACAGCGTTCGCGCTGGCAGAAGTATTCAAACAGCGCCAGGCTTTCCGGGGCAATCGCCATCACATAGCGCTCTTGCGATTCGTTGCTCCAGATTTCCTTCGGCGCCATCCCGCTTTCTTCCAGCGGCACTTTACGCAAATCGAAAATCGCACCGCGCTTGGCGTCGTTGGTGATTTCCGGAAAGGCATTCGACAGGCCGCCTGCACCGACGTCGTGAATCGACAAAATCGGATTGGTGTCACCCATGGCCCAGCAGGCGTTGATCACTTCCTGCGCGCGCCGTTCCATTTCCGGATTGCCGCGCTGGACCGAATCGAAATCCAGGTCCGCAGTATTGGTGCCGGTCGCCATCGACGACGCCGCGCTGCCGCCCATGCCGATCCGCATGCCGGGGCCGCCCAACTGAATCAGCAGGCTGCCGACCGGCAAATCGTTTTTGAACGTGTGCTTGTCCGAGATGCTGCCGATACCGCCGGCGATCATGATCGGCTTGTGATACCCCTGCACGTTGCCAGCGACGTTTTGTTCGTAGGTACGGAAGTAGCCACCCAATACCGGACGGCCGAATTCGTTGTTGAACGCGGCACCGCCGAGCGGACCGTCGATCATGATCTGCAATGGCGACGCGATACGGTCCGGCTTGCCATAAACAGCGCTGCCGTCAGCAGCGGCAACCGCAGCCGTCACATCGGCGGCGTTCTCCCATGCCTGACGGGCATCCGGCAGCATCAGGTTGGATACCGTGAAGCCGGTCAAACCAGCCTTGGGCTTGGCGCCGCGGCCGGTTGCGCCTTCGTCGCGGATTTCACCGCCGGCGCCGGTCGACGCGCCGGGGAAAGGTGAAATGGCGGTTGGGTGATTGTGGGTTTCGACCTTCATCAGGATGTGCGTCAGCTCATCCGAGGCTGCGTAGACATTGCCGTCGGCTGCGCCACGCGCGTAGAAACGTGAAACGGTCGCGCCTTCGATGATCGACGAATTGTCGCTGTACGCAACGACCGTGCCTTGCGGGTTCAATTGATGGGTATTCTTGATCATCGCAAACAATGACTTGTCCTGCGCCTGACCGTCGATCGTCCAATCCGCATTGAAAATCTTGTGACGGCAATGTTCGCTGTTGGCCTGGGCGAACATCATCAATTCGACATCGGTCGGATTCCGTTTGGCACGACCGAATGCCTCCACCAGATAGTCGATTTCGTCGTCGGACAAGGCCAGTCCGAGTTCGCTGTTGGCATTCTCCAGCGCCGCTTTACCGCCCGCCAGCAGGTCAATCGACGCGAGCGGCTTGGCTTCCAGTTCACGGAACAGCGCGCCGGCCGCTTCAGCGCCGCGCAATACGGTTTCCGTCATGCGGTCGTGCAGCACAGCGGCAATCGCCTGAATACTTGCATCGCTGAGTTTTTTGAGGCCGCCCAGCAAACCTGATTTCATATTCACCTGATAGGCAATTCCGCGCTCAATCCGCTTGATGTGCGCCATGCCGCAGTTGTGCGCAATGTCGGTTGCCTTGCTGGCCCACGGGGAAATCGTGCCAAAACGTGGAATGACGATGAATTCCTCGCCGCCGTCGGTGCCGGCAAACGGATCGCCATAGGTCAGCAACGCTTGCAAACGACCCAGGTCATCCTCGCTTAATACTGTTGACGAATCGACAAAATGATCATACCGACCGGTGACGCCGGTGATATTCGGATCTATCGATTGCAGTTGGGACAAGAGACGTTGGGAGCGAAAAGCAGGAAGGGCATTGGAACCCGGCAAAATCAACATGGCGATATGGAGGGGTTGGTGCAGCAAAAAGCCGCTGGTTAAATCAGAAGCCGCCATTATACAGGCATGACCGGGGCATGCCCTACTCCTAATAGGGAGAAAATCCATCTATCGGCGTCGCTCCGAACACCGCGCGGTATCGGGAAGCGACGCAAGATTCCTCGGGATGCTCAAAACGACAGGCTCCTGACCGGCATCATCACTTATTGCCAGAATGACATTCTCAAAAATCCTTCAACACGATTTTGCCGATGACGTGGCCAGCCTCCAGCGCCGCATGCGCCCGCCGCAGGTTGGCTGCATTGATAGGCGACAACACCTGGCTCACTGTCGTGACAAGTACTTTGCCATCAATCAAACGCGCCACTTGGTCCAACAGATCGCCCTGCTTCGACATGTCTGCCGTCTGAAACTTGGAGCGAGTAAACATGGACTCCCAGACAAAACCGGCGCTTTTTGCTTTCAGCAGGTCGATTTGTAGCGGCGCAGCATTTTCGACGATGGTGCAAATCGTGCCTTGCGGCGCGATTACCGCAGCAGCAGCCGGGAAATGCCGATCGGTATCGTTCAGAATCAGGACGTAATCGACGCTATCAAATCCATTGGCCTGCAATTGCGCCTGCAAATCACCGAAATGGTCGACGACGTGGTGCGCACCCAGTTCACGCACCCACTTTTCCGATTCCGGACGCGATGCGGTGGCGATCACAGTCAGTCCGGCGAACTTGGCGGCCAACTGGATCGCGGCCGAGCCTACGCCGCCGGCGCCACCGATAATCAGGATGGTTTTACGCGGCACGGCAGGAGCCGGGGTCGGCACCTGCAGACGGTCGAATAGCGCTTCCCATGCGGTGATGGCGGTTAATGGCAAGGCCGCGGCCTGCGCAAAATCGAGTGACGACGGCATACTGCCGACGATACGCTCATCCACCAGTTGAAACTCGCTATTGGTGCCGGGCCGCGTGATATCGCCGGCATAAAACACTTTATCGCCGACCTTGAAACGGTTGACATCGGGACCGACCGCCTGCACCACGCCAGCAGCGTCCCACCCCAATACGCGCGGCGCTGGCTCGACCAGGTCCTTTGGCGCGCGCACTTTAGTGTCGACCGGATTGACCGCAATGGCCTTGATTTCGACCAGTAAATCGCGGCCTTGCGGGGCCGGCTTGGCAAGCGTGACGTCGAGCAGGGACTCGGGGTGATCGATAGGCAAATAGCGGGTTAATGCAATGGCTTTCATGGGCGCTCCTGATGGCATGTGAAGGTTGACTGGCAATACATTTATCTGGAATACATGGAGCGGCCGGTAATTGGCGTACCTGGCCGCAACTGACTGATGGCCATTATGCCGGTTTGATTTATTTTATAAATGGCCTATTATTTGATTCACTTTCAAAAATATTTTGTCAATGTATTCGACCAACGACCTCCAGCTTTTCATTCTTACCGCTGACTTGGGAAGTCTCTCCAAAGCGGCACGCCAACTCGACCTGGTACCCGCCACCGCCAGCGCCAGCCTGAAACGACTCGAACAGCATCTGAATACGCGCTTATTCGTGCGCTCCACCCGCAGCCTGCGATTGACGCCGGAGGGCACGCTATTCCTGGACTATAGCCGCCAGGCGTTGACGCTACTGATGCAAGGCGAGGCTGTATTGCGCAGCGACGGCGCGGCCAAGGGGCATTTGCGCCTGTCGATGCCTTCGGATGTGGGGCGCAATGTACTGCTGCCCTGGCTGAATGCGTTTCAAAAAGCCTATCCGCAAGTGACGCTGACACTGCAATTTTCCGACCGCATCATCGACCTGTTCAGTGCCCCGGTGGACGTGGCTTTTCGGTACGGCAAACTCGAGGACTCGTCCTTGGTTTCGCAACCGCTGGCGGCGAGTCGACGCGTAGTGGTGGCTGCCCCCCGCCTATCTGGCCCAGCATGGCACACCAACCACGCCGAAAGAGCTGGCCGAACATAACTGCCTGCTGTTTTACCTGCAACGCGGCCTGTTTAATCATTGGCAGTTTCATGCCGGCAAAAATGCGATTGTCATCAAGGTGCGCGGCGACCGTATGACAGACGACGCCGCGATCGCCCGTGAGTGGGCAATCGCGGGATTGGGAATCGCCTGCAAATCGTGGCTGGATGTCAGGCAGGACCTGGCTGACGGCAGACTGGTGACGCTGCTGGATCAGTACGCCGGCGAAGAAACACCGCTCAACATGGTGTATCCGGATCGCAGCAGCGCCTCGCCGGCGGTGCGCGCGTTACTGCTATTTTTACGTGAAAGATTTCATGCCCTTGGGATTCCAGGTGAACGCGGCGCGTGACCACAGTGCTCTTGCGGCGTGCGTGGCGTACCGTGCCGCGCCATAATGGATCTTCTTTAGCCACACAGAGGTCAACATGAAAATCATAGTTATCGGCGCCACCGGCACAGTCGGGAAGGCGGTCGTTGCGCAACTCTCGGCACGCCACGAAGTGATTCAGGTGGGCAAAACCAGCGGTCAATATCAGGTCGACATGACCGACATCGAAAGTGTGCGCAACTTGTTTGCAAAGGTCGGCAAAGTCGATGCCATCGTCGCCACCAGCGGCAAGCTGCACTTCGGTCCGTTGCAGGAAATGACACCGGAGCAATTCAATATCGGCTTGCAGGATAAATTAATGGGGCAGATCAATCTGGCCCTGGTCGCGCAACATCATTTGAACGATGGCGGATCGATCACGCTGACTAGCGGCATCATCAGCGAAGAGCCGATTTTGCAAGGTGCGAATGCCATCACCGTCAATGCGGCATTGGAAGGCTTTGTACGCGGCGCAGCGATCGAACTCAAGCGCGGCTTGCGCATCAACGCCGTCAGCCCCACCATACTGGAGGAATCGCTGGCAAGCTACGGCCCGTTCTTTTATGGCTTTGAAGCCGCCCCGGCCAGCCGCGTGGCACTGGCCTACAGTCGTAGCGTCGAGGGTGCGCAAACCGGCCGGGTCTACAAGGTTTGGTAAAAACCGGCTGACGGCGTTTTCAGCAAGCGCCCGAAGAGAGAAAATGCGGCACACCAATTCCTTCTGGTGTGCCGCATTTTTATTGTCACTCGCCCAGCAATTCGGCAATCGGCATCATGCCTTCAACATGCTCGGAGATGACCTTGATGATCACCACAATCGGGATCCCCACCAACAACCCGGCGATACCCCACAGCCAGCCCCAGAACAGCAGCGCGACAAATACTGCGGAGGGGTTCATTTTCGCTATTTTCCCGGTCATCCAGGTAGTCACGAAAGTGCCGACGATAGCCGCAACGCCAAGCGACACGCCCGACACCAGAAACATCATTGAAAACGTCCCGAACTGCATGAATGCCGCAAGACTGGTCGCGATCGCGATCAGCAGCGCACCGAAATAAGGAATGATATGTAATGCACCGCCTGCGACCGCCCATGCCCCGGCATTTTCCAGTCCGATCAGGCGAAATGCCAGCCACATCAGTAATGCCAGCAAACTATTCGTCACCAGCAACATAAACATGTAGTTCTGGATCGACGTATTGATCTGATCCAGAATATGCACGGTGACCTTTTTGCGCCTTAACGACGGCCCGGTCAATTTCACCAGTTTGCGTTTGAAGGTATCCCCCGATTGCAACAGGAAAAACACCAGGAACAGCACCACCAGCGCCTGTCCCAGAAAGCCTATCGCTCCCAGCGAACCCGCCAATAACCACTCGCCCAGCCTGGATGCGGGCGACTCTGGCGTCGCCTGGCGCCCCGCTGACGGACCTCCAGTGGCTTTGGCAATTTCATTGGCCGCCGCCTGCATCTGCTGAATCGTGGTTGGCCCGCCCTCACGCAACTTCGCCAGCCCCCTGGATAATTTATGCGAGGCTTCCGGCAATTGCTCCAGAATGGACTGAAACTCCCCGCGCAAGGCGTTGGTCACTACCGCGCCACCGCACAAGATCGCCAACAGCACAACACTGGTCGCCACCACCCGCGGCAATTTCAGCCGCTGCAGATACACTACAACCGGATTCAGCGTATAGGCGATAAAAATTCCGAATACCACCGGGGTCAGAAATTTTTGCGCCCATTGCAGCGCAAAGATAAAGACTACGGTCGCGATAATCGCCAATCCTGCGCCACGCGCATCCACATGCACTCTCGATGGTAGCGGTGCAGGTCCGGGAGCCGACGCGAGCGGCTGAGCCTGGTTGTCAGGACTGACGCCGACATCTACTGAATCCGGCGACACAGGCCCGTTCGCCCCAGAAGTATTCGAGGCATCGGCAGCGGCGGCAGGGTGGATATTTTCTGTACTCATGGTGTTGCCCATTTTTTTAATCGTCACTCTGTAGCAGAGTTGGGATGATCATCCCGGCCTGCAAAAAACGCCGGTGCGAGACATACTATCCTGTCTCCACCGCGCATGTTTGGCGTTTCGTCGCCGGCCGGCCATTCTGTTTTGGCGCCAACTGTCTTGCCTGGTGCTGGATTGTCATTCCGATTGCTGAAACATGCACCGGGACAACATTCTCATCAACCATTTCTCATTTCTATTCAGCAACGACGCAGCAATTAGTTTGCGCAGCAGTCTTTTTAGTTCCTTGGCGCCAAGACTCTTACCAATAATTCAAGGTATGATTCTGCTCGCCTCCTCTGGAGTAGTTCATCATTGAAAGAAGTCGGATTTAATTGAGCAAAATAGTGATACAGCAAGAACTACCGAAACCCGCAAAAAGGCAAATTGTCGTCATTGGCGGTGGTGTGATTGGTATGTGCACCGCCTATTTTTTGGCCGAAGCCGGCCATCAAGTCGCCCTGATCGAGCAACGCCGTAACGTCGCAGAAGTTTCCACGCTGGGAAATTCGGGGATACTGGCAACCGCATCGGCCACCCCATGGGCAGTCGACGGCATGCGCAAGCGCATTCTTTCCGGTCTGTTCAGTCAGGAAGCCTCGACCATACTGAATGCCCGCCTGAGCCCATCGCTATGGCGCTGGCTGCTGCGCTGGACCTCAAAACCCGAGCTGCAACGCTATCAGATGCGCATGCAGCGCATGCAACGCCTGGCATCCTACAGCCAGGGCATCTTGCTGCAATTGCAGCAGCATTTCCAACTCGATTACGAGCAAAGCAACGGCCTGCTACAGCTGTTTCGCACTGAAAAAGAACTCGCCGCGACAGCGCCACTGCAGGCCATGCTGGCCGAGCGCGAGGTCACGCATCGGCTGCTGGACGGTGCTGCCGCACTGGCGCTGGAACCGGCCCTGGAGACCGCCCGCAGTGTCGCCGGCGGACTATACTTTCCAGAATTGGCAGCGGGAAATTGCACCTTATTCACCAAACAATTGAAAGCCGTTGCCCAGGCCATGGGAGTGCAATTTCACTTCGACCTGCGGGTTGCCGCGATAGAGCCGCAGGACGGCCGCGTTGCGCTACGGATCGGCAATGATGTTTTGCATGCCGATGCGGTGGTGGTGGCCGCCGGGATCGGCAGTGCGCGTTTGCTAAAACCCCTCGGGATAAAGGTGCCGCTGCAGGCCGTCAAAACCTACACGGCGACGGCTGCGGTCAAAAATCATGATGTCGCGCCGAAACTGGCGCTGCAAGACGATGCGTACAAAGTCACGATGGCGCGCATCGGCGCACGGATACGCGTCGCCGGCATCGCCGAGCTGGGCGCTACCGACACCACGATCGACGACAAGGCGCTGCGCACCTTGTTAAAGGTGACGCAGGACTGGTATCCGGATGCGGCCAATTATCACAACGCCCAATTGTGGACCGGCCACATCCCAATGCTGGCCGACGAAGTACCGTTACTCGGCGCCACCGGCAGCAGTAATGTCTACATCAACATCGGCCATGGCGGCAACGGCTGGAGCATGGCGCTGGGCGCAGCAAAAATCGTGGCGGACCAGATCTCCGGCCGCACGCCGGAGATTGACATGGATGGCTTGACGCTGGCACGCTATCGGCGCTAGGAGACTTCGTGGACTTTTGCAGAGAACACGGAATTGCCTTAGATGCCCTACCGTCCGCAGAGTAAAGCCTATGGAGCGGCCATATAATGACGATGACAAAAACAGCTCAAAAAGAACGCGTAGAATGGAAAAAATGAATCCTACCGAACTAGAGAAAATCCACTCCGAGATAAGCAAGCTGATGGCCGAGACCTTCAAGCTCCATGCCGAAACCGGTAAGCTCAATGCTGAGAATCGCAAGCTGTCGCGTGAGATTTTCTGGTATCCCGTCGCAGTCAGTACCGGCCTGATCGCTGCGGTCGCCGGCGTCATCACCCTTCTCCTTAAGTACCTCTAAAAGCCCAGGCTGCACCCAATAAGAACGTTACTTCTGCAAGTCTCACGGCGGCTTTTTATCACTCGACACATCAGGCAGGCTTATCATGACGATCATGACGGCACTCTACTCCACCGCAGAAATTCGCCAGATAGAACAAGCGGCCCTGCTGCAGCTACCGCCCTATACGCTGATGCAGCGGGCCGGAAAGGCTGCTGCCGACGCCGCGCTGCGCCTGTTGCCCGGATCCGCGCATAAGGCACGGATTCTGGTGCTGGCCGGGCCCGGCAACAATGGTGGCGACGCGCTGGAAGCAGCAACTGTCCTGACCCAGGCCGGGGCAGAAGTGGTCGCGCTGTTGCAAACGGATCCGGCCAAATTGCCAGCCGATGCCGCCAATGCGCTCAGCCGCGCCGCCCGGGCTGGTGTGCATCTGATGCCGCCGGAACAATTTACCACCATAGACGGCATCGAGTGGACCCTGGTAATCGACGGTTTGCTGGGAATCGGACTGAAACGTCCACTGGACGGCGCGTTGCGCAGCCTGGTCGCCACCATCAACACCTTGCATTGCACGGTGCTGGCGCTCGATGTGCCCACCGGGCTGGATGCGGATACCGGTATCGTGGTTGGTCCGGATGGGATCGCCATCGTCGCCGATCATACCGTCACCTTCATCGGCGATAAAGCCGGTTTGCATACCGGCGACGGCCCGGATTATGCGGGCAAGGTCGAAGTCGCGGGATTGGACATCGCTGCCAGTCTTTTACTTCCAGCGCGATCCTGGCTGAACGCTCCCCGCTTGTTCAGTAGCAGCTTGCGGCCACGCGCCCGGAATTCACACAAAGGCAGTTTTGGCAATGTCGCCGTGATCGGCGGTGCCGAGGGCATGGCCGGCGCACCGATTCTGGCCGCGCGCGCTGCCGTCAAATCCGGCGCAGGCAAAGTCTTTGTCGGCTTTCTGGACGCCGCCCCCGCCTACGATAGCGGCCAGCCGGAGTTAATGTGCCGGCGTGCCGCCGATCTGGACCTGACGTCGGCAACATTGGTGGTCGGCACCGGCCTTGGTACCTCACAGCCGGCCCATGACCTGTTGCTAAAAACGCTGATGGCGCCCAGCCACCTGCTGCTCGATGCCGACGCCTTGAATCTGATCGCGGCCGAGTCCGGATTGCAGCAACTGGTGGCGCAGCGCCGCCATTCCGGATGCATCACAGTGATGACGCCGCACCCGCTGGAAGCAGCACGCCTGCTCGGCATCAGTACCGCAGAAATACAAGCCGACCGCCTGACCGCGGCACGCAGCATGGCGCAACGCTTTCATGCCGTGGTGATACTCAAAGGCGCGGGCAGCATCATCGCTCGCCCCGATGGCGACGCCGTGGTCAATCCGACCGGCAATCCGGCATTGGCGACCGGCGGCAGCGGCGATGTGTTGTCCGGCATCTGCGGCGCCTTGCTGGCACAAGGCTGGCCGGATTGGCACGCTGCGCTAGGGGCAGTCTGGCTGCACGGGAGCGCTGCGGACCTGTTGGTATCACAGGGATTTGGGCCGATAGGCTTGACGGCTGGAGAGTTGATTCCGGCGGTGCGGAGCTTGTTGAATGAGCTGATACAGGGGTAATTGGTTGCAGCTGATGAATTGGCCAATGCCGCTGGTTCGTCGCCTACGCAATTACGGAGCCTGTTTTTTGCCGGCATGCGTACTTTGCCGTTCCGCTACTTTCTCGACCGCGCCACGCACCTCGAACCGGACCTGATCGACCACGGCATTGTTGCTGTCCAACAATTCCAGCGTATGTCTGCCGGGCCAGGGCATCCAGTCGAACGCAACTTGCCGACTTTGCGCCGCTGTTTGCCTGCCGACTTTTTTTCCGGTTTTCAGCGAAACCACCGGCAACGCCAGCAACTTGCCGTCCAGCCGCCACGACCCTTTCGACAAACCGTCCGCTGCAAAGCGGATCCGTTGCCGCTCCGGCGGAATATCCGGATCCAGCGCCACCAGCATGCCCGGCGTCGGATAGCGTATCGCGCTGCCGATGTCGTCGGATTTGGCGGTCGCGATCAGGCTTTGTTCGGTTCCCGCCAGAAAATATTCTTTGCGCGATGCTTCGATCTTGTCCTGATAACGGATGTCTTGTTCGACCACCCCGGCCGGCTTTTGCGGGATGCGTTGAGGTGTTTGCTGCCGCCTGTGCAGGTATTCCATGACCTCTTGCCAGATCGGTGCTGCGCCGGTCACCCCGGACACATCCCACATCGGCAAGCCCGATGCGTTGCCGACCCAGACGCCGACGGTGTACCGGTCTGAATAGCCGACTGCCCAGTTGTCGCGCATGTCTTTTGAGGTGCCGGTTTTGACTGCCGCCCAAACCCGCGTCGACAGCGCGCTCTCCAGGCCGAAGGTGCGGCCGCGGGCGCTGCGATCGGCCAGAATATCGCCGATGATGAAGGCTGCACCCGGGCTCATGACCTTGCTCATGGTTACCGCAGGGTCGTTCAGCGCAGTGCGCACGCCACTATATCGGCCTTGATTGGCGAGCGCGCGGTACGCATTCGTCAGTGCCAGCAAGCTGACATCGGCACTGCCTAGCGCCAGGCTATATCCGTAATAGTCGCCGGATTCGCGCAGCTGAAATCCCAGCCGTTGCAAGCGCTCGAAAAAAGTCGTTGGCGTGACTGTCACCAGGGCCCGCACCGCCGGGATGTTCAATGAGGAACCTAAGGCCGTGCGCAAGCTGACCAAACCTTTAAATTGCTTGTCGTAATTTTGCGGGATATATAAACCGCCGGCAGTCGGCAAATTGATTGCGGCATCGTTCAAAATCGACGCCGCGGTCATCCATTTTTTTTCGATCGCCAGCTCATACAAAAATGGTTTCAAGGTCGAACCGGCCTGGCGCGCGGCCACCACGCCGTCGACATCGGCGGCGCTGGAAAACGCGCCGCTGGACCCGACCCATGCCAGCACGTCGCCGCTGGCGTTATCGATCGCGACGATTGCGCCGTCTTCGATATTCCGTTCGACCAGCGCTGCCAACTGCCGGCGCAAGGCTTCATTGGCAAACCGCTGCACCCCCGCATCCAGCGTTGAACGCAGCGCTTCCCCCGAAGTTTTGAGCAATTTACGGGCCAGGTGGGGAGCCAGTTGTGGCGCAGTCGTGGTCACAATCACTTCGGATGTCGAGCCGGTACGCGCCAATGCCAGCGACGTGAAGCCTGCCAAACCCCTGCATTCCTGCGCGGCGTTTTGCTCCTGCAAGATGCGACAGGCGCGTTCAGTCACACGGGCCGGCGTGGCGTTCGGGCCGCGAATCAGCGCGACCGCAAGCGCAGCTTCGCGCTGCTGTAAACCGCTGGGATGTTTGTCGAATAACACGCGGGACAAGGCATGCATGCCAACCAGTTCGCCGCGAAAACTGACCAGATTCAAATAGGCTTCAAGGATTTGATCTTTGCGCCAATTGCGCTCCAGCAACTGCGCCACCAGCACCTGCGACAGTTTTTGCTTGATGGTGCGCGGCGCAGTGCGACGGCGCAAATCGTCATCAAGCAAACCCGCCAATTGCATCGTGATGGTCGATGCGCCACGGGTTTTGCTATTCCACAAATTGCCCCATGCAGCGGCAGCCACCGCACGCCAATCGACGCCGCTATGCTGATAAAAGCGTCGATCTTCCGATGCGACCAGGGCATTCCGCAAAGCCGGCGAAACATCTTCCAGCGCCACCCATGACAAACGGCGCTCGTTCGGGTTCAAACGGATTTGCTGCAGCAACTCGCCCTTGCGGTCGTACAAGCTGGCTTCGGATGAACGGAACTCTTGCTGTACCTCGGCGAAACTTTGTAGAGCGTGCGCCTGGCCTGTGCCAAACCCCAGCATCAAAACGGCGCTGACCGATAAACGCTTGGCGTATTGCAGGTAGTCAGGGATCTCCGGCATTACAGATTTCTCCTCACGCTCACTTCACCGTCCATTTCGGATTCGGGCTTTCGCCAAACATTTCAGGTGCGTACATCGCTTCAACCCGCGTTGGCGGCAAATTGAATTCGCCCGGATTGTTGATGCGGAAGGTATAAGTCATTGTAAATTTTCCTTTCGGCACGTATTCGTAATAACTACGGAACGCCTCAAAACTGCGCTCTTCATACGCCACCCAGGCACTGCCGCTCGGCCGTTCGGAGGCGGTCGCAATCGCCGAATCACGCCCGAGCCCGGAGCCGAGCAAGGTCGCGCCGGCCGGGATCGGATCGGTGACCACCACCCATGTCATGTCGGTCTGCGCATCGACCTCCAGATCGACCCGAAGAATATCGCCGCGGGTGTACCTGCCCTTTTCCTTTTGCTCGACCGGAACGATGGTTTTATGGATCCGATAACCGCTCGAGAACGGCTTCTTCAACACTACCGCGGCCAGACTTTGGACGGTGACCCATGGCGTGCCGCTGCCTGCGTGATTCAGCTTGATCTGTGCCGATGCAGCCGCAGCCGGCCACGGCAATTGCAGCTTGCCGCCGCCGGTCGCGGGCCAACTGAAGCTTTGGCTGCTCGTCGCGCTGGCGCCCTGCTCCAGCGCAACCTTGGTAACGCCGGTAACTTTTTCGGACTCGAATTTCTGCGCGAATTTTTGTAGCGCCAATGCACCCCATAGATTCGCCGTCGTGGTTGCCCAATGACCGCGCGACTGCCGCTGAATGGCACCGTTGATCAATTTCGGCATGTCATCTTTCCAGGCCGGGTTATCGAGCATGGTCAGCACCAGCCGCGTTGCATTCACATCGCCGCCAGTCATCAGCCACCACCAGTAATCGTTGCTCTCGGTCGAGAAGCCCATGCGCGTGCCCTGATAGTTCAACCGCGTACGGAGTATCTGATCGGCTTCGGCAAGACGTTTTGCGCGCTCGGGAATACTCGATACGCGTTGCAAAATATTGATCCAGTCCAGAACCGCCGAGGTCGGCCACAGATTTGGCGACAGCTGGATTGAGTCCAACATCGCCGGCCGCACGCGCTCATAACGCGACAGCGCTTCCAGCGCAGCCAGCTTGCGCACGTCCAGGTCTTTTTGCGGCGACCAGAAATCGCGGGTGATTTTGCCTTCGACAAAAGCGGCCAAGCCGTCCAGCATCCTGGCGCGGCTTTGCTGCGGAATCACAAAGCCGGATTCCTGCGTGACCGCCAGCAAATAGGCCGTCAAGGTATCGCTGCCGCGCCGCGCGTTGCTTTCATTCGGCGGATAGTAATACGCCAGGCCATCGCTATCCAGATACGTCGGCAAATCGTTCAACACCTTTTGCCACAACGCGTCGTCGCGCAAACCAATCGCGCGCGAGGCCTTTTGCTCCAGGCAGGAGAACGGATATTCAGTAAAGTAGCGCCGCAGCCCCTCGTTGCTGCCGGCCAGCGACGGCGCCAACGATACCGCCAAACCGCCGCGCCCCGGCAAGCCGTCAGCAGGCTGCGAGACCTGCATGGTGAACGGCTTATCCAGCTGGAACAAGGTGGCCTGCTGTACCGTCACCGGCACCGCTGGCAGCACTCGCTGCGTGAACTTGATGCTGTCCCTGACCTTGGGCCCGCCTTGTTCCTGCGCGCTGATTTCCCATACCAGTTGCCTGGCATCCGGCGGCACCGTTGCCGGCCAGATCAGCTCACGCGACGCGCCGGCCGGGATGCTCAGATCCTTGGCGGGCAATGCCGCTGTTGCGGTCGCAGATAAGCCACTCGCCTGTGCAGTCGCATTGACTTGCATGGCGCGCGTGGTGGTATTCCGCACGGTCACCATTGCACTGAAATCGTCACCTTCGCGCACCAGCGGCGGCAAACCGGAAATCAATTGCAGATCCTGGGTCGAACGTATGCTGACCGAACCGGTGCCGAACAGGCTGTCGCCGCTTTGCGCCACCGCGACTATCTTGAAACTGGACAGTGCATCATTCAATGGCACATCAACCTGAGCCCGGCCACTGGCGTCCAGCACGACCACCGGTTTCCACAGAAGCAAGGTATCGAACAATTCACGCGTCGGCGATTTACCGCCGCCACCGCCGGCAGGAAGCGCCTTGCGACCGTAATGGCGCTTGCCGACCACCTGCATTTGCGCGGTCGAGGTTTCCACACCATAACTGCGGCGCTGTAGCATCGCTTCCAGCAAATTCCAGCTGTTGTTGGGTTCCAGTTCCAGCAGAGCCTCATCGACGGCCGCCAGGGCAATTTCAGCACCGGCCGCCGGCTTGCCGTTCGGCAGATTGACCTGAATATTCACCTTGGCAGTGGTACGGATGGCGTAGCTGGGCTGATCCGCCTTGACGGTCACCGCCAACCGGTTGGCGGCAGTCCCGACCATGATTTCGGCGATACCGAATTTGTAGGCGGGCTTGGCCAGATCGACCGTCGCGCCTGGCGCTTGATATTCCTTGAACTCGCTCCACCAGTTCAACGGCTCTTTCCAGCCCCAGATAAAGAATGAATACCACGGCACATCGCGCATGCGGCCGCGTACTGCCAGCACCGAGACGTAGACATTCGGGCCGTAAGCGGCTTTGACCGGCAGACTGAAAGTCGGATCCTGTCCATTCAGTTGCAGCACCTGGGTTTCTATCACGCCTTCGCGCTCAAGCGCGATCAGGGCGGTGGCATAGCGGAATGGCATGCGCACCTGGAACCTGGCTGTTTCGCCCGGTTGATAGCTCTTTTTCTCTGGCAGGATGTCGATGCGATCCTGATTTTCGCCGTCGAACCATAGCTCGCCCTGTTTAGTCACCCATACCGAACTGGTGGCCAGCGCGACCTTGCCGCTGCCATCCCGGCCTTTGGCGCTGAGTTCAACGTTACCCGCCTCCGACAATTCCACGGTACAGATCAGCAAGCCACGTGTGTCGGTTTTGCCGGCGCAAAGCGGGCCCAGATCAGTTGCCGTGCTGGTGTTCTCATACGCGTAGAAACCGCCCACCATGCGCTTGCGATGGGAGTTGGTTTGCTTCGCCGAGCCGCTGATTTCAATCGGCACACCGACTTGCGGCTGACCTGCGGGATTCAGGGCGACGGCTGTCAAGGTCAGCTTTTTCTTGACCGAGACCCACTCTCCGGCTTTCAAACCGACGACAACCGCCGCCGGCCACACCGGGGTGACGCTCGATACCGTCTGAATTTCGCCGTTCGGATCGGCGTAGGTCATTTCCGTCAACAATTCTTGCGGCGCAGTAATCGCGGGCAGTTCCTTCACTACCGTTTTGCCAGCGCCGTTCTGATCCAGCGTCAGCGGCAATTTGTCGGCAACGATTTTTTGATCGTCGGCGTTGCTGTCGCCATCCTTGCGCGCCGCCGAAAAGGAATAGCCGTCATACCCTGCGAAACCGATTGCCTTGCCGCGCAACAGACTGCTGATGTGCACCGACTGGCCGGAAGCGCCGCCACCGTTCAGATAATTCAGTTGCACATCAAACGGAACCTCGGTTGGTGCGATCAACATCTTCGGTGGTGTAATCCGCCCCTGCAGCAGCGGCAAACGGAATTCCTCCACGCGGAAACTGCCGGTGCCATAGCTGCGCTGCGCTTCGCCGTAGCCTTCTCGATCGCCCTCCTCGCCGTTATTGTTGACGACGCTCTTTACAGTGCCGCTATCCAGCACCACTTCATAGCGCCCGAGCTTGGCCTCGCGCGGAATCGCAAAGACGGTTTCGGCATTTTTCCGTCCGCGCCAGGTCAGGGGAAATTGATATTCCTGACCGCTGCCCTGATGCGTGATGCGTACCCGCGTCGGCAACTGGTCTTGCGCCAGCAAGCCGAAACCCTGTAGCGTTTCAGTGCGCATCACATGCTTCATCGACACAGTTTCACCGGCACGGAACAGCGTCCGGTCGAACACCGTGTGGACGCGTACCGTGGCCGACTTGTCGTTGTCCAGCGGCAGATTGAAACGCCAGGATTCAATCCCGTTATTCCACGAGGTCAGTGCAAAGGCCATGTCGGCACGCCCTTTTTCATCCGTCTTGCGGGCGCTGACAAACAAGCCGTCGATTTGACCCGGCTCACCATTTCCGCCGCTGCGGCAGCCATCTTCCGGAAACTCCGGCACCATGGCGATGCCCAGCTTATTGGTTTTACCGCGCCAGAGTTCGGTGCCGCGGCAATCGGAGATCCGTACCTCCGCATCGCTCACCGGTTTGGCGTTATCCAGCGTGGTCACCCACACCGCACCATTTTGACGGCCGATCTTGACGTGTACCGACAAGTTGGTGACCAGCGCGCTGGTGCGCACATACATTGCAGCGGCTTTGCCCAGCAAGGCTGCGCCCAGCTTTTTCGACGCCAGTTCGACCACATAAAATCCCGGATCCTTGAGCGGAATTCCGATCACTTCAAACGGCCGCACACCATTTTTGGACTCCGGCGACGGCGGCAGCGTCAATGTTTTAGCGCCGGGTTGTGTTGCCAGCAAGCCGATGCTCCGCGTTTCGACCGATTTCTTGCCTATGGTGATACTGGTTTCGTGATAGCGGTTGAGCCTGGCCAACCAGGCAATGATGCTCTGATCGTCGCTGACTTTCAGATTGCTCACGTTGCCCGGATTGACTTTGCCATCCGCGCTGCGTGCGAGCATATTGGTCTCGACGCTGCGCAACGCGACCGGCAGCGTAGCGTCGGCGTTGAGTTCAATGATGCCAAACGGCGCGGAGGGAAATTTTGCCAGCGGCGGATAATCCGCCATCCGGACCTTCATCGGAAACGCATTCGCATTCGACAACGCTCGGCCGCTCTCATCCTGGAAGCCGTTCGGCAATGCGATGGTCAGTTCCGATCTTTCCGCAAAAGGTGGTTTGAAGGTCAGTTGGGTGACGCTTTCTGCGGTATCGGTTTTTTCAAAAAACGGCTTCAACTTGCCGCTGGACCCGCTCAGCGTCACGCCTTCGGACAGCTTGCGCGTGACCGGCGAGGTTAACAGTACGCGCAACGGCAAAATCGGTGCGCAGGCAGCGTTGGCGTTCTCGCGCTCGCAGCTAATACTGGCGGTGAACGTCGGACGCACCTTGAATTTGAATACCTGCGGCTGGCTAGTGGCGATCCCTGATGGCGTGATCACACCTTTGTCCCAGGTTAGCCGGACCGCGCCAGCGTTAGGCAAACGTTGCTGGCATTGCACGGTACTGACGCGTTCGGGGTTGATCTTTTCGGCGAAATGCGCCAGTAGCTCCTTGCGTACCGCGCCGCCGATGAGCTTGACCGGAATCCTCTCATGCACGCCTTCGGCTTCGCAATACACATGTTTGAGTATGCTATCGCTGGTGGCGGCACCGTTTTGCACCAGAATGAAGACCTGTTCCTCGTCGATAGCCTGCCAGGATGGAATAGTGTTGATGATGGCCGGACCGCCGGTATTGAATTCAAAGACCGCTTTGCCCGTCACTGCGGCACCGGACAACAATTTGAATGCCGGCTTCAGCGCAAAAGTGCAGCGCGTGCCCGGCGCCACGTCGCGCACAAAATCATAGATCCAGTTGCGCTCATCGGCCCAGCGTCCGCTACCTGCCTCCTTGCAATTGATGTCGAATGGCATCAGCGCCTTCGGATCGCCAAACTTGACCGCTGCTTCAGAGAAATTCACCCGCACCTGACGCACTTGGGTGATTTCTCCCTGCGGAGAAAAACTATTGATTTTGGCTGCGGGGGCTGCCTGCGCGATTTGACCGGATAGCAATGATATTGCCAGTGCAAACCCAAGGGCATTGCGAGCGCCAGCGGCGGTGCCAAGGAACTTGAAGACGAAAAAAAGCAGCCCCGGAAATGTTCTGGTGCTGCTTCTCGGTTCTTTTAGCTCTTTCGCTTGCTGCATAGGTATCCTTGGGCAAATATGAAATCTGACCTTGCGAGGATACCGTATTTCCATGCTGCTATAGTTGCTCCCCGGCAATTTTTATCAATGGCAGCAGAGCCGATCAACCGGCATGGGATCTTCCAGTTACTGCAAATTCTCCAGTAATGCCGGACCGAATACTTCCTGTCTTATCTGGTTGGCTGCGATCCCTCTATCCAGCAGGGCCTGACGCTGCACACGCATGAACGGACCAGGACCGCACAAAAAGTAGTCCCCATTTGCCGGTAACAGCGCCTCATCCAACTGGTCCAGTTGCAAATAACCGGTCTGGTCAAAATCATTTGCCGCGCGATCTTCTGCGGATGGCGCTGCGTACGCAAAATGCGTAGCCAGGACCGTCTTCTGTTCCGGCAATCCCTGCAATGCCTGCAGTTCTGCCTTCAGCGGATGATGATGTCCATCCAGCGTCGCATACAAAAAATTCACCCGACGCGCGGGACTCTGCCGCAAACTGTCATGCAACATGCTCATCATGGGCGTGACGCCAACTCCGGCACTGATAAGTACCAACGGTGCGCTCGACTTTTGATCCATGACAAAGTCACCGCAAGGTGGACTGACCCATAATTTGTCGCCGACATGCACCTTCGCGTGCAGCAGATTCGATACCATCCCGGCGGGGCTACCCTGCTCGTCTTCGCGTTTAACGCTGATGCGCCAGTGCGTTTGATCCGGCGCATCAGACAGGCTGTACTGGCGCAATTGCTGCAAGTCCAACTCCTCCACTGTCGTCGCCACGCTGATGTACTGGCCGGGCTGGAACGCTGGCAACGGCAGACCGTCGGCGGACTCCAGGTAGAAAGAGGTGACCGTTTCGCTTTCTTTTTGCTTGCGGGTGACGACCACCTCACGCTGTTGACCTGGTTCAATCCGGTGCGATTGATACTGCTTTTTTTCTTCGGCAATCAGCGCATCGGCCAATATCCCGTAAGCCTCAGCCCAGGCCGCGATCAGTTCCGGCGTAGCAGCGTCACCGAGTATGTCGCTAATGGCGGCGAGCAAATTATGGCCAACGATGGGATAGTGCTCCGCACGAATCCCGAGACTGACATGTTTCTGAACAATGCGGCTGATCACAGGCGCCAGCGCATCCGCATTGTCGATGTTGGCCGCATAAGCAAACAATGCACTGGCCAAGGCTTGCTGTTGACTGCCGTTTTGCTGATTCCCCATATTGAAAATATTCTTCAGCTCAGGATGCGCTGCAAACAGGCGTTCATAAAAACGGCTGGAAATGGCGACGCCATGTTCACGCAACACAGGAACAGAGGCATCAATGTAAGGACGGGCGCTGGCGGAAATCATAAACACTCCTATTGTGATATTTTAAATACTACAATTAAAACTAAAAAAAACGCTCTGTGCGTTGCCCATGGCTAGCAATTCACCGCTTAGTGCGCCACCGATGGCTGAAAATGCATCCGCGCAATGACGCCAGCCGTTTGCGGCTGCACCAGTTCGGCCAGACTGTAGCGATTCATACCGGCATAAAACTCGCGCTGACCAATATCCAGAACGCGCTTCAAATAACAATTCCCTCTCAGCACACAGGGCGGCTGATTGCAATCGACAAGCTCAGTATGACCTTCCATTGCACTCAGGATATCGCCCAAATGCAAGGTCTCAGGCGCTTGCGCCATGCGCACACCGCCGTTGCGTCCTGGCGTCGCACTTACCCAGCCCTGCTTGACCATGCGATTCACCACTTTGTTCAAGTGATTCTTCGGGATGTCAAAACGTTGCGCCAGTTCGCCAACGGTCACAATGCCCTGCTCCGGCGTTGCTGCCAGATACATCAGAACACGCAGCCCGAAATCGGTGAATTTGGTAAGTTGCATTGCACTCAGTTTATTAGGGTACGGCCGGAAGAATCCGCGATGAACACATGATACATTTGATGCATATAAAATGCAACAATAAGAAATTTCGAAAATATCACCAGCGCCTTGTTGACCTTGTTATTCACACGCGCATAAAAAAGCCGACCCCAGGATCGGCTTTCTAAAAATCGGAATCGGCTTGCAAGCCGATGCCAGATCAGATCTCTTCGTACAGCGGCAGTGTCAGGAACTCTGCGAAAGAAGCCGAGGTCGACATTTCTTCAAATATCTTGGCGGCGCGGTCATAAGTTGCGCCGTTGCCGACCAGTTCCTTGACCTTGGCCAGCTCTTCGGGAATCATCGCGACCACCATCTCGGCGGTTACCTTCTTGCCATTATCGAGCACGCCTTTGGTCGAACGTATCCATTGCCAGACTTGCGCGCGGCTGATTTCGGCGGTGGCGGCATCTTCCATCAGGTTATGAATAGGCACGCAACCGTTGCCGGCCAGCCAGGCGCCCAGGTAATGTATGCCGACGTTGATGTTGTAACGCAGACCGGCTTCGGTGATCGGCGCTTCCGGTTTGAAGTCGAGCAGTTCTGCCGCGCTGACATTGACGTCGTCGCGTTGTTTGCTGATCTGGTTCGGCTTGTCGCCCAATACTTTCGTGAACTCGGTCATCGCCAGCTCGACCAGACCCGGATGCGCAACCCAACCGCCATCGTAGCCATCAGTTGCATCACGTGCCTTGTCGGTACGAACGCCGCCCATGGCGATGTCGTTCTTTTCCGGATCGTTCTTGATCGGGATCAGTGCTGCCATGCCGCCAATTGCCGGTGCATTGCGCTTGTGGCAGGTCTTCAGCAACAGCAACGCGTAAGAACGCATGAACGGTGCCGTCATCGTCACCTTGGCGCGATCGGCCAGGCAGAAGTCCTTGTCCAGCTTGAACTTCTTGATGCACGAGAAGATGTAATCCCAGCGACCAGCATTCAGGCCAGCGCTGTGTTCACGGAGTTCGTACAGGATTTCATCCATTTCGAAGGCTGCCAGAATGGTCTCGATCAGCACGGTGGCCTTGATCGTGCCTTGTGGCAGACCCAGTTCATTCTGGGTCATGACGAAGATGTCATTCCACAGACGCGCTTCCAGATGCGACTCCATCTTCGGCAGATAGAAATACGGACCGGCACCGCGCGCCAGCTGTTCTTTGGCATTGTGAAACATGAACAGCGCAAAATCAAAAATACCACCGGAGACACGCTTGCCATCGACCAGCACGTGCTTTTCATCCAGATGCCAGCCGCGTGGACGCACCACCAGTGTCGCCACTTTGTCGTTGAGCTTATAGGATTTGCCGTTCTGTTCCAGCGAGATAGTCTTGCGAATCGCGTCGCGCAGATTGATCTGGCCGGTGATCTGGTTATCCCAGACCGGCGAGTTCGAATCTTCGAAGTCAGTCATGTAGCTGTCGGCGCCGGAGTTGAAGGCGTTGATCACCATCTTGCGCTCGACCGGGCCGGTAATTTCAACGCGACGACATTCCAGCGCCTGAGGAATTGGTGCGATCTTCCAGTCGCCGTTACGGATATGCGCAGTTTCCGGCAAAAAGTCCGGGCGCTCCCCCGCATCCAGGCGCTTGGCGCGCTCAACGCGGACCGCCAGCAATTCCTGACGACGCGCTTCGAATGCGCGGCTCAGCTTGGCGACCAGCGCTAGCGCATCCGGCGTCAGGATTTCTTCGTAACCAGCTTGAATCGCGCCGTGGATTTCCATTCCTGCTGGCAGTGTCAGTTGTGTCATGCATTGCTCCTGTTGTTCGACATTTTCATTTCGGGTTTTCAAATATTCTTTTGGCCAAACCGTTTCTGCAAGTGTCCTGCAAATGCAGTATTGTGCACCGCTACATTAGGCAATGCACCATATTCACTATGCTAAATTCAGAATGGCATTATCTGTTTTTTACGTTATAGATTATATTTAAACTAAATCATCATAGGTTAGACGATTTATCATATGATCTATGCGTTTTAGTCACAAGTGATCACTTCTTGTAAGCCTTGTGTCAAAAATTGCGTCAGCAACTGACATTCGGTGTCTTCGACAGCAATCGAAAGCGGATCAACGATGGACCAATTCAAGCAAATTTCAACCTTTGTGGAAGTCGCTGCCAAAGGCAGCCTCTCCGCCGCTGCCCGCGCCGAGGGGATTGCGCCCGCCATGATCGGGCGCCGCCTGGATGCACTGGAAGAGCGGCTCGGCGTCAAACTGCTACAACGCACCACCCGCAAGATCGCACTCACCAACGAAGGCGACGCTTTTCTGGAGGATTGCCAGCGCATTCTTTCCGATCTGGAAGACGCCGAATCGGCAGTCTCCGAACGCAGTGTGCACGCCAGTGGCCATTTGCTGATTTCCGCACCGGCAGGCTTTGGCCGTCAACACGTCGCGCCATTGATGCCATCTTTTTTGGCCGAGCATCGCGATGTCACGCTCACCCTGAATTTGAATGACCGCGTGGTTGACCTGATTGGCGAAGGCATCGACGTCGCCATACGGATCGCCTCACTATCCGATTCAACACTGATCGGCACCAAACTGGCCGACAACAAGCGCATTGTGGTGGCATCGCCCGCCTACATCAAACGCCATGGCAAGCCGCAGTCACTGGACGACCTGGCCATACACAATTGCCTCGCCATGAGTAGCGACGGCAGCCAGCGTGGCTGGACTTTTCGTCAAAACGGCAAAGTCGTGACGCTCAAAGTCGCCGGCAACCTGTTCTGCAACGATGGCCAGGTGCTGCATGACTGGGCAATCAATGGCAAAGGATTGGCATGGCGTTCCATGTGGGAGGTCGGCACTGAAATCGAGTCAGGCCAACTGGTCACGGTGCTGGACGAATTTGCAGCGCCCGGCAATGACATCTATGCAGTATTTGCGCAACGACGGCATTTGCCGCTACGGATACGGGCATTTGTTGACTTTCTGCGTCATGCGTATGCGCAACCAAATTATTGGCGTAAGGGCTAACATTTCCAACCGATACGGCCCACGAACCAGTCGACTGTAGTAGAATTTCGCCTTGTGGTACCAAGTAGCTGGTACCACGCCCTCCAAAGGGGAGTAGCTCCTAGGCGTTGAAGGCCAGACCCGATCTGCGGCTTCAACGTTTTGCAAGGTAGTCGTCATCACGGAACAAGCACAACGCTTGGCCCCGGTTACCTTGGCAGATCAGCTGATCTGTTGAGCAAGACCTTTGTCAGCATGGATTCCATGCAGGCATTGTGTCGTGCGCTCTTCTCGCCAATCCTGTAGTCGTCCATGTTCGAGGTTAGCACCATCAGCTGCTTTCACTTACACGCATGTCGACGGAGATTTTATGGATTTTTCAAGTTTATTTGCGACGCTGGGCATGACCGATTGGGACGTGACCAAGTTTTTCGCCGCCCTGCTTTCAATCGTAGTCATTGATCTGGTACTCGCCGGCGATAACGCCATCGTGATCGCGATGGCGGCCCGCAGCCTGCCTGATCACTTACGCAAAAAGGCGATTATCTGGGGCACTTTGGGTGCTGTGGTCACGCGGGTGCTGATGACCATCGCCGTGGTCTGGCTGCTGAAAATCCCTGGCTTGTTGCTACTCGGTGGCCTTGCCCTGCTCTGGATTGCCTATCGGCTGCTGACCGAATCCGGTGGTCACGACAGCCATGGCGGCAAAATTACCGGCATGGCAGCGGCACTGAAAACCATCATCATTGCCGATACCGTCATGGGCATCGACAATGTACTGGCCGTCGCTGGCGCTGCGCATGGCAGCATTTTCCTGGTCATCACGGGCTTGTTGATTTCAGTACCTATCATGGTGTGGGGATCGACACTGGCATTGAAACTGATCGAAAAATTTCCGGTCACGATCTACGCCGGTGCAGCGATTCTGGTCTACACGGCAGTGCATATGATCACCAACGAACCATTGGTCGCTGCGTTCTGGAACAGCGCGCCCTGGCTGAGCTATATTGCTCACGTCGTTGGGATGGTGGTCGTGCTGGGTGGCGGGTGGATGGCGTCCAAAAACAACAAACCTGCCTGAACGCCAACCCGGACGACAGAACAAGCACCCGGACCGATCTCGCGCCTGAGGTCGGTCGGAAGCGCAATGTCGAGTTATGAAAATCAGTGCTGCCCACCACCTAAATAAGCCGCCTGCACCGCCGGATCATTCTTGAGTTTTTCGGCTGGGCCATGCACGGTAATCCGGCCGTTTTCCAAGACATAACCGTAGTCCGCAACATTCAGCGCCGCCGCGGCAAACTGCTCCACCAGCAACATCGTGATGCCCTGCTCCTTGAGACGCAAAATAATGCGGAACACCTCTTCCACCAGAATCGGCGCCAGCCCCATGGACGGCTCATCCAGCAAAATGACCTCCGGATTGAGCATTACCGCACGGGCCATCGCCAGCATCTGCTGCTCACCGCCGGACAAGGTGCCAGCCAGTTGCGACTGCCGCTCCTTCAAGCGCGGGAACAGCTCCATTGCCTTTTCCAGGTCGCGCTTGATATCGCCGCGCGGGCGCGCCTTGGTGAAACGCGGAAATGCTCCCAGCAGCAAATTATCGGTAACACTCATCGTCGCAAACACCCGCCGCCCCTCTGGCGAATGCGCCAGTCCGGCACGTGCAATCTTGTGCGAATCAAGCCCGGTGACGTCCTGACCAGCGAGCGTGATGGTGCCCATCCTGGGCTTGATCATGCCGGAAATGGCGCGCATGGTTGTGGTCTTGCCGGCACCATTGGAGCCGACCAAGGTCACCACTTTACCCTTGGGTACCTCTAGTGAAATGCCATGCAGTACTTCAACTTTGCCGTAGGCCGCGTGTAAATTGGAAATGGAAAGCATCTCAGGCCCTCGCTTCGCTGGAAATTGATGATGTGGCGTGGCTGGCAGCAGCCTCGGATTCGCCGACGCTACCGCCAAGATAGGCCTCGATCACCATAGGATCGGCTTGTATTGCGGCCGGTTTTCCCTCCGCGATTTTCTGGCCAAAGTCGAATACCGTCACGGTATCCGAAATCGTCATCACCACATCCATGTGATGCTCAATCAGAATAATCGTGATGCCGTGCTGCCGGATCTTCTGGATGATGGCGATCAATTCCGCAATATCCGGTGCCGTCAGACCTGCTGCTGGCTCGTCAAGCAACAACAGTTCCGGATTCAAGCCCAGTGCCCGGCCTATTTCCAGCAAACGCTGTTTGCCGTACGGCAGATTGCGCGCTTCCTCATTCGCCAGTTCGGACAAGCCGACAAATTGCAAAATACTGGCGGCCCGCACTCGTGCAGCCTGCTCTTCTTCCCGGTAACGGCGGGTGTCCAGCATCACGTCCAGCACGTTGCTACGGAAGGTATGGTGCAGACCGACCAGGACATTTTCCGTGGCCGTCATTTCGCCAAACAGCTGGACGTTCTGGAAAGTCCGGGCAACCCCGCCCAGCGCAATGGCAGACGGTGTCGAACCGGAGATCACCTTGCCATTGAATTCGACTGCGCCAGCGGTGGGTTTATAGATCCCGGTCAACACGTTCATCATGGTGCTTTTGCCGGAACCGTTAGGGCCAATCAGTCCATGGACTGAGCCTTTAACGATATCCAGATCAACCTGATTCAACGCTTTCAGGCCACCGAACTGCATCAGCAATTGCCTGGCACTGAGCAAATTGGCGCCGACTGCAAGACTGCCCGTACTGCCGGCCCAGGCGTTATCCGCCGCCGTGGCAGCGGTTAGCGCGACACTCCTACGCACAGCGACGCCCTTTTTAGCAAGCATGCCTCGCGCAAAGCCGACGATGCCATCCTGTAGGTAGTACACCACGAACAGTGTCATCAGCCCAAACACCGTCAAACGCCAGTCGGTAATATTCTCCAGCCGATAAGAGAAAACCGCCATGCCAATGGTAGCCAACACCGGCACCCCGACCTCGCGCGCGGTTTTGCGTTTTTTGAACAACAAGAAAGCGCCTGCTACCACCCCCACCACGGCGGCGACCGTGGCAATCTGACGGAACAGGTCAATGTCCGACAGCAAGCTCGGCAACATGACCACAATCAATGCGCCGATCAGCGACCCGGCGCGGCTTTTGCGACCGCCCATGATGACCGCCAGCAGGAACAGGATCGTCAACTCGAAGTTGTAGGTGTTCGGAGAAATATATTCTTCCGAATACGCATACAGGCTACCCGCCAGACCGGCCAGCGCAGCGCTGATCACGAATGCGTAGACCTTGTAGCGATACACCGACACGCCCATGCAATCGGAAGCAATCGGGCTGTCGCGCAGGGCCTGGAAAGCGCGTCCCAGATGCGACTTCAGAATCCGGTGTACCACCAGCAGCGACAACACCATCAGCACCGCCACCAGATAAAAATACTCGACCTCATCCAGCTTGTGGCCCAGGAACGAAGGTTTGCTCAACTTGATGCCCATGGGCCCTTCAGTCAGGAACGACATTTCATTGATCAGAATCCCGATGATGGTGCCGAATGCCAGCGTAACCATGGCCAAATAAGGCCCGGTAACCCGCAATGCCGGCAGTGCCAGAATCGCGCCAAACAATGCAGTGACCGCCAGACTGGCCGGCGCCGCCAGCAGAAATGGCCAGCCCAGCTTGAATACCAGCACGCCGGTGGTGTACGAACCGATACCGAACAGGCCGGCATGACCCAGCGAAACCTGACCGGTATACCCGACCACAATATCCAGACCGAACAACAAGATCGCGTAAATCAGAATGGTTTCAGCCAGATGGATGTAGTACGGATTATGAAATACCAGAGGAAAAACGCCCATCACCACGATCCCAAGCACGCCCAGTGCGAATGATTTTTTGTTCATATTCACACTTTCTTGATCGCAGTTTTACCGAACAAGCCGGCAGGTTTGACGGCAAGTACCAGCAGCAGCAATACCAGTCCCGGCACTTCCTTATAGCCGGTCGAGATATAAAAGCCGGTCAACGTCTCGGCAATTCCCAGAATCAGACCGCCAACCACTGCGCCCATGCCGGAGGTCAAGCCACCGATAATGGCCACCGCAAACGCTTTCAGTCCCAGTGCCGCCCCCATCGTCGCACCGGTCAAGGTCAAAGGCGCCACCAGCACGCCAGCGAAGGCTGCGGTCGCGGACGACAGCGCGTAAGAAAAAGTAATCACCATGCTGGTGTTGATCCCCATCAGCCCGGCTGCATCCCGATCATTGGAAGTGGCCACCACTGCTTTGCCATAAATCGATTTGCGGTTGAACAGCTCGACCGCCAGCATCATGGCCAGCGCGCCGAGTACCACCACCACTTGCATCGGTTGCACGTTGGCGCCAAACACCTGAAATGGCGTGGCAGTGAGCGGTGTCGGAAAAGTCAGGTCGTCTTTACCCCAAATATTTTCGGCGACGTTCTTGAAGATGATCGCCAGCGCGATGGTCGACATGATCCAGCCGAACTCGGACTTGATCTTGATCGCCGGCCGCACGCCTATCCATTCAACCAGCATGCCTTGCAACGCGCCAAACAAAATCACTAGCGGAATCATGAGCCAGTAATTTAAATACGGGCCGCCGTGAATATTGCCGACCAGACTGAGACCAACCAGCGCGCCCAGCATTAATGCCTCGCCCTGGCCAAAATTGAGTGTGCCGGAAGTGGCAAAGGTAAGTTGATAACCAAAAGCGATCACCGCGTAGATCATGCCTAGCGCGATGCCGCTGAAAACCAGCTGGAGAAGAATTTCCATGATATTTATCCAAGAAGCGACTATTAGCTGCCTTAGTGTGGCAAGAAAAAGGCCAGCCCCCGGATCGCAAGGGCTGGCCTGATCGTCAATAAGCGTTCACGCAACAAAGCAAATGAACGTCTCTTCGTAACGTCACTTGGCTAGCACGACACGGCCATCCTTGACCTCACCGATTACCACCATGTTTGGTTTGATGGCCTCGTGGTCATCGTGGGTGTAGGGCTTGCTGTAAGTGGCAATGACGCCGTCCAGAGGCTCTTTCAGGTTTTCCAGTGCTTCCCGCACCTTCGGACCATCGGTAGTGCCAGCCTGCTTGATCGCGGCAACCAGCAGATGGATCGAGTCGTAACCTTGCGCAGCGGAGACGGCGGAAGGCATGCGATCAGTCTTGTAGGCTTTTTGATAGGCCTGGATGAAGCTCTTGCGCACAGGGGTGTTGCCGTCCTGAATGAAGGTTTGCGGCATGCGCGCACCATTGCCGTTCTTGCCGGCGTTGTCGATAAAGTTACCCATCGACAGTGGCCAGCTGCCGACAATTGGCACCTTCCAGTTGAGCTTTTCCATACCATTCGCAATCTGCGCCAGCTCCGGACCGATACCGTAAGTCAGCACCGCTTGCGCACCGCCCTGCTTGGCCTTCAGCAGTTGTGCGGTCATGTCGACATCTTTCAGGTTGTACTTTTCTACGGCAACCGGCTTGATACCTTTGACGGCAAGCGCTTTCTCCAGATCTTCACGACCAAGCTGGCCATAATTGGTCGAGTCAGCCAGGATTGCCACCTTGGCGAACTTCCGGCGACCAACCGCTTCTTCAACTATCATGCCCGACTGAATGATGTCGTTCGCAGAAGTACGGAAAATATAATTATCCTTATTTTCCGGGCCGACGAATTGTTTGGTGATGACACTGCCCGTCGCAACGTTGTTCATCACGGGGATCTTGGCTTCCTGATAGAAGCGTTGCGATGCAAGTGCTACACCAGTGTTGATGAAGCCGACCGTGGCAACGACTTTTTCCTTGTTGATCAATTCTTGCGCGACCTGCACACCGCGCTCATTTTTAGCTTCATCATCACGCTCCACCAATTGCAACTGACGACCGAGTACGCCACCTTTGGCATTGATCTCAGCAACCGCCAGCTTGACTCCATCGCGCATGGAAACGCCCATCGGTGCAGAGCCGCCGGTAAACGGTCCAGTCACCCCTATCTTGATGGGCTCGGCGGCGATACCGGCGAGCGACCAGCTTAGCAATGCGGCCGCCACAAAGGCCTTGGTTTTATATGTCATGTCTTCCTCTTTCTCTTATTTATTATGTTAATCATCCTGAGCGTCTGGTATTTTTTAACTATCTTCCTCGACGCGACAAGGACTCGTGGCTAGCCACAAATCCCCCTAAGCAATACTGACCCTACATTTCCCTGAGCGGTTTGCCAAACTTCTTGTTGTAGTTTACTTCCAAAAACTTCCAAAAAGTATCAGACAGACGCAGCATTTCAGCCCACCCTTACAACTTCCTGACAACAGTATTATTTTTAAATAGCGCTACGTACTATCCGCAGGATCCGGCAGCCAGGAACAACGTATTTGAGATTTGCTTGTCTGAGCTGACTGCACCGGTGCCGCTCGTGACCCATCGTGGGCGATACGGTCGGCATACAAACCGAAGCGGGATGCTCAGGGAATGTACAGACGAAAAAAATCCCCGGCGAACCGGGGATTTTTTTATTAGACGCTTGCTTCAGCTATTAGATAGGCTGAATGTTCGAAGCTTGCTTACCCTTAGGGCCAGCAGTAACTTCGAAAGAAACACGTTGGTTTTCTTGCAACGACTTGAAGCCGTTCGATTGGATAGCGGAGAAATGTGCGAACAGATCTTCACCGCCTTCATCAGGAGTAATAAAACCAAAACCCTTTGAATCATTGAACCATTTAACAATACCAGTTGCCATTACATTTCCTATTTCAGTTAAGTTGGGCTTGCGCCCGTTAGATCGTTTAAAGCAAGAAAGGAATGACAGACCAATACTGCACCACTAGCTCGAATCTTAAACGATTCCGTATTATACCGGATAAATTATCGAAGCACACCAAAAAGAAAATAAGTGTTATTCGATCCGCAATGTTTAATGATTCGCGCTACAAAGTTTCCTGTTATTCAGCCAACTTCTTGCTCTGCCATCTTTATAACTGATAAATATGCCTGGTGGCAATTATTATCGTTTAAAACATGGCGAAATAACCAGAAAATACGTTGCAACGTACGTTTTCGCCGTTGCCTTCGCTTTGTCCGGGCGCATCTGAGTGCTCACGCTGACCGCATTATCAGGCCTCTAACTTGATAATCGGATTATTTTTCGGAATTTCCACGCCTGACCTGCGACGCCCAACACTACTCCAGAACCGCTCACTCGCCACACCAAAGACTGGTGAACCTGATTCGGATTGAAACGGTGCTGCCAAAACGTAAGGCGGCAACGTTGAAATCGCTATTTTCCGGCATGGCTTTCATCAAGAGTCGCCCCGCTGTTTTAGCTGCAATTTCACTTGACTTGTTCGCCGTGCTGCCAGGTGGTGCGACTGCTTTACTACCGATTTTTGCCCGCGACATATTGTCCACCGGCCCATTTGGCCTTGGTCTGCAGCATTCCGCACCTGCCGTCGGCGCGTTGTCCGTCGCGCTTTACCTGGCGCGCCGCCCACTCACCAAAGCAGCGATTGCTGGTTGCCGCTATACTCCGAGCCCGGCAAATAGCCGCAATGACGCCCGTTGAATCAACACACGTTACCGATTGCCGTAATCAAACAGCGACCAAAAAAGTAAAAATTTCAACCCGTTTATATCCGTGCATGGCGATATTTTTACCGAGAGCCATCGCGACAAAGGAACCCACAATGCAATACCGTGAGCTTGGGCATAGCAATCTCAAAGTCAGCCAGATCACCCTCGGCACTATGACCTGGGGGGAACAAAACACAGAAGCGGAAGCGCATGCGCAGATTGATATGGCGCTGGCGCATGGAGTAAATTTGATCGATGCCGCCGAAATGTATCCGGTGCCACCGCGCCCGGAAACACAGGGGCTGACCGAACAGTATCTCGGTAGCTGGCTCAAGAAATCCGGCAAACGAGATCAGGTGCTGATTGCAACCAAAGCTACCGGCCCGGCACGCAAGCCACACAACCCTCGCCACATCCGCGGTGGCATCAATAATTTTGATCGCAAGGGTTTGACGGAAGCATTGAACGACAGCCTGGACCGACTGCAAACTGATTATGTCGATCTGTATCAATTGCACTGGCCGGACCGTAGCGTGAATAGTTTTGGCAACTTGAATTACTCGCATATTCCGGATGAAGACACCGTGCCTATCGAAGAAACATTGACGATACTCGCGGACTTTATCAAGGCGGGAAAAGTACGTCACATCGGCATTTCCAATGAAACACCGTGGGGACTCGCGCAATTTATTCGCGCCACTGAAAAATTCGATGTGCCGCGCATTGTGACGATTCAAAACCCCTACAATTTGCTTAACCGGATTTTTGAAATCGGCCATTCCGAATTTTCTTACCGCGAACGCGTTGGTTTGCTGGCCTATTCGCCACTGGCTTTTGGCGTGCTATCCGGGAAATATCTGAATGGCGTGCGCCCTGCCGGTGGACGTTTGACATTGTTTGAACGCTTCATCCGCTACACCAATCCGCAAGTGGAAAGCGTCGCAGGTGAATATGTTGCACTGGCAAAAAAGCACAACCTGGATCCGGCACAAATGGCCCTGGCTTTCGTCAATGGTCGTGGTTTCGTCACCAGCAACATCATCGGTGCGACTACCCTCGCGCAATTGCGGAGCAATCTCGACAGTATCAACATCACGTTGAGTGATGAAGTTCTACACGAGATTGATGCGATACACGCACGTCAGCCGAATCCGGCGCCATAGTTCAGGCGCATAGCGTATTGAGGTCAGCATTTTTCCGTCCTCAATACCTGGCTATTTCTGAGTGTGGACAACGCTCAACCCGGCAACGGGCCGTATCAAACTGATGCTGAATCGCTCTTGGCAATAATGCTGGTAGCCAGGTTACGTGGACGTTCGGCATAACGTTTGGCCAGCAGCGCGCAGACCATCAATTGAATTTGATGAAACAACATCAGCGGCAGCACCACCATTCCAACAGTCTGGCTGGCGAACAACACGTTAGCCATCGGCACACCGCTAGCCAGGCTCTTTTTGGAGCCGCAAAATACAATCGTGATCTCGTCTTCCTTGTTGAAACCCAAACGACGGCTGAGAAATGTCGCAATCGCCAGCATGGCGAATAGCAGCGCTAACAGGACGACCACCAAACCAACTAGGGAAACGGCTGGCAGCTGACCCCATAAGCCCTGCACCACCGCTTCGCTAAACGCGGTATAGACCACCAGCAAAATCGATCCCTGGTCGACAAATTTCAATATCGCTTTGTGGCTATCGATCCAGTCGCCGATCCAGCGCCGCGCGATTTGACCGGCGACAAACGGCAGCAGCAATTGCAATACGATATTCATAATCGACCCAAACGAGCCATGCTCCTGCCCGTGCGACACCACGACCAAACCGGCTAAAACCGGCGTCAGGAAAATTCCGATCAGATTGGAAGCCGAAGCGCTACAGACTGCGGCCGGGACATTCCCACGCGCCACTGAGGTAAACGCAATCGACGATTGCACTGTCGATGGCAAAGTGCATAAAAATAAAATGCCGAGATACAGATCCGGCGTCACCAGTGGCAAGAAGATGGGCTTGAACAGCAGCCCCAATACCGGAAACAGACCAAAGCTAAACGCCAATACCGTCAGATGCAGACGCCAATGCATCGCCCCTTCGAGCACCGCTTCACGCGACAATTTCGCACCATGAAAGAAAAACAGCAAGCCGATTGAAATCGTCGTCACCACATTAAATGCCTTGGCGGCTTCACCTTTGCAGGGCAATAGACTGGCAATCAGTACAGTGGTGACCAGCAGCAGAGTGAAGTTATCGGGCAAAAAACGGGGACGAACCATGATGGAGAGAAATTAACAGAGGTGATTAAAAGGCGCGTACCTGACAACATCGATCGACCGGCGCTCTAGCCTGAGCAACGGCAACGGGCACAATGGGCAATCCGAACCAGGCCAAGTGTAGCGGCACATTTTACTCCGCCTGAATCGACCTTGCTGATTAGACATCGGACAATCTATAAATTGCAGCACGATGCTTTATAGCCTTGCCCCGACCTCGACCTCGACCTGAAACAACGATGGCACCACGCGGGTGCCATCAAACGCAAATCAGGATGCGATCAGATTTCAGCTTCATCTCATTTACGGCGAGACCTGCAACATCTCACCACAACCAGAACATCAGCAACCAGGCGAAATTAACCAGGCCTAACGCTACAATCACCGGCACCATGCCAAGCAGGCGCCTGGCAGGCGCGGACGCATAACGACCGGTAACACCCCATGCCAGCCAGACACTCCACAAACTGGTGGCAATCAACAAAATCGCACGCAGATCGTTGGCCCAGAATACGGGGAAATGCTCACCTCGCAATAAGCTGATGGTAGTAGCGGACAGGCCGACAAACACACCGCAACCAGCCAATGGAATCGTTGACTGCACCAGATGATTAAAGCGGCTGCGATCCCAGTTGCCCAAGAACCGTGTGCCGAGTCCGAATAGCAGCGACAACGCAGTGCCCAACACCAGGCCGGTCGTCAGAATATACGCAACCACCAGGCTGCCATCGAGCCAACTGAACACATCGCTTTGCGCCGGGTAATTGGTAAATATCCACCATGGCGCATTGGTTGCAAATGGCCACATGATGTCACGCTCAATCAGCCAGGTAGCAATAACTTGCTTGATCACGACAAACCAAGGACTTGCCGACCAGTGGAACGCACCAATCGCAATCCCCATCAAGCCATACAATGCTAATGCGCTCTCCCACAGGCTGTTATGTTTCGCGCCAAGGGTAACAATTTCCAGCGTCGGCGGACGCCAGGTCAAGGCGATCGCCTCCCGATGACCGCTGCAACGTCCGCACATATGGCAATCCGAAGCGCCCGTCATCGCACGCAATGGCACCAGCGGCGCACAATTGATTGCAATGGTTTTTTTACCATGCGTGTTATACGAAGCGCGCCAAGCCTCCTCATTTACTTTGTAATGAAAAGGCGCCAATTTTGCCAACAAGCCGAATACGCCGTTGACCGGACAGAGATATTTACACCAGACACGCTTGTCGCGACCATACAGATAGCCGACGATAATCGCACCGACGGTCGAACCGCCCAATACCAGCAATACTGCTTTTGGATATTGATAGACACTGACCATCTGGCCGTAAATCGTCGTGAGCGCGAAAGCCACGAACGGCCAACCACCCCAACGCATCCAGCGCGGAATAGGTTTGGCGCGGCCGTGGCGACTGGCGAATTCGGTCAATGCGCCTTCCGGACACAATACGCCGCACCAGACACGCCCCATCAGCACCATGCTAATCAGCACGAAGGGCCACCAGATTCCCCAGAACGCAAACTGCGCAATCAGCGTCAGGTTGGACCAGATATGTGCCGTTTCGTCCGGTAGCGGCAGGAAAATCGGCACCAGAATCAGCAACGCATAAATCAGAACCACACCCCACTGGATGCCTCGAATCAAGTCCCCATGGCGGCGCATCCACTCGCCGGCGCGTGCCAGTCGGGTTGACGACGTCGACGATGCAATTGAAGTAGAGCAGGTACTCATCAGATTAGGTCGCCAGCTTGGCCTGTAATGGATTTTTTTTGGGCGTGGCGCGTTTCAGGAACAGCAACACTACTACCCAATACGTTATGTAGACCAGTGCGCTCATCAGCGCAGGTTGCGCACGATAGCCGGTTAGCGCCCCGATCAAATTGCCGAACGGACTGGTGTCGTCCAGCAAGCGCGAACTATTCCAGATCGGATCGATCAGCGTTGGAATAATATCCAGCGACATCAAGCGCTCGACACCTGTCAGCAACAGGCCCGCCGCCAGGAACAGCAAAATGATTTCAGTGACTTGGAAAAAACGGCGCCAGGAAAAAATCTTGCCACCTAGCTGCAACAGATAGAACGTCAGGAATGCCAGCGCAAAACCGATCAGGGCTGCCAACACCATCATCCCCATACTGTCATGCTGACCGAGACCCAGACCGTACAGGAAAATCACCGTCTCGCTACCTTCGCGTGCAATCGCCAGTGCCGCCAGTGCGGTCACCCCCCACCAGTTGGCAGTTTTCAGATTGGTTTTCAGCGAACTTTCCATTTCCCGCTTCAGAGTGCGTCCGTGTTTGCGCATCCAGTACACCATCTGCACGATCAGGACAGCCGCAAGCAGCACCATCGCAATCTGAAAGTAATCCTGCGCGTCACCGGACAGAAGTTCGCTAAAGCCCAACAATGCAGCGCCCAAGCCGATTGCGGCCAGTACGCCGATGCCGACGCCACCCCATAAATAAGGCAAGCCACGGCGTGCATCGGCGCCACCATTCTTCAACCATGCGTGCAATATGCCTACCACCAACAAAGCCTCGACGCTTTCACGCCAGACGATGAACAAAACCTGACCCATCGTTTATTTCTCCGTTACTGAGTTATAGCGTTACTTGGCAACAATCACGCCCTGTGCCGTGTTCAAATGAAAGTCGTCGAAAAATTTGTATTCGCCCGGCGATAATGGTGCGATCACCACAAACGACTCCGCACCTGGCGCCAGTACTTTTTCCTTACGCAACTGCACGCTTTCGAATTCGACCGCAGACTTACCAATGTTGTGTACTTCGATCTTGATCTTCTTGCCAGCAGGCACCTCAATCCGCGCGGGGTTTAAGACCCCGTCGTTCATTTCCAACCTGAAGGTCGGCAGATCCGCCGCGAACGCCGCGCCGGCAACGAATAACAAACCCGCTGCAAACAAGCCACGCATTTTTTGCAAAGACATCGACACCACTCCTGATCGAAAAAGCGCATTTTTAGCGCCGCCAAATGAGCACACGGCCTCGCATGCCCATTTGCACCAACCTGCTAGCTAATTAATAGCCACCCTTTTTACCGACGCCAGCGAAAACGAAATCGTAGCTGACCTCAAAAGGTTTGAACCAGGGAGCGACGCCAGTTTCCTTGTCAACGTGACGACCGAAGTGTGCGTGCTGATTTGCCGAAGGTGGCGAGATCATCATTTTCAACGTGTATTTACCCGGACCAGCCAGCTTGACATTGTCGCCATAATGCGGACCGTCGCTGGCAACCATAGGCATCATGTCGCCCTTGATGACTTGTTTGGAGCCTGCCTTAATAAACTGATATGAGATAACCAGATTCGGCATCCAGTCTCCCTCTGCGAAACCATTTGGATTATTTTTTACCGCATGAATGTCTGCTTCTACGTGAATGTCCGATTCCTCGGCTTTGCGCATCATGCCCTCAGGCTCCATCTTGGTAGGCTGCAGGTAGACGGCAGCCACTTCCAAACCGCTCAGGATTTGTGGTTTGCCAATCGGATACTCTGCAGCCATCGCACTGCCGGCAAAGCCAGCAACCAAAACTGTCGCCAGTGTCAATAATTTCATATCTGATTTCACACTCATTATGTAGACCTCTCAAAAAAAGTAAATGATAATGATTATTGTTTGATTGTATCCGCGACGATCTTACTCGTCCACTCTTGCCTGCAAAAAAATTTGCCGAACAACAATGCTGACAGCTGCCAACATTCGTCAGGTAACAATCCTCAATTAACAAACCTCAATTTTTATTTAGGTGAAACGGCTTGTTATTGACATCAAAAATGCGCGCCTACTGACCCTTACTATTTCTCAAAGACAGAAAATCATCTATTTCTTCATGAATTACGATTCATTCGTAATTTACCCCTTCCAAAATCAAACCAGCTCAGCTATAATTTTGTCTTTCGCGGCTGTAGCTCAGCTGGATAGAGTACTTGGCTACGAACCAAGGGGTCGTGGGTTCGATTCCTGCCAGCCGCACCAGAAAACAAAAGGGTTGCAAGAGAAATCTTGCAACCCTTTTCTGGTTTACAGCGCCATAAAAAAATGGCAAACACAGCAATGAGGCGAAACAGATAAATTTTGAATGCCGGACATTAGCGCGATGCAATCACTTAAAACAAAAAAAATAACCAACAATAAATTTTATCCATAAGTTTTTCCCCATCGCAAGAAATCCCATATATAATGTCGTTCTTTCGCGGCTGTAGCTCAGCTGGATAGAGTACTTGGCTACGAACCAAGGGGTCGTGGGTTCGATTCCTGCCAGCCGCACCAGAAAACAAAAGGGTTGCAAGAGAAATCTTGCAACCCTTTTCTGGTTTATAACTATGTATTTTGCAATTGCTAGTTGCTTCGCATTTGACCATTAAAAAAGCCGGTGAAATTTATCACCGGCTTTTTGTTATCCAGACATCCAGATCGCCCGCCTCTACCAACGTAATTAGCGCCGCGGAGGATAGAGGTCGCGACCCACCTCATTAATTTGCTGACGAAGTGCACGCCGCTCGTCTGGAGATAACCGACCGTGCGGAGCGCCTTGGCCGGCATTCTGATTACCGCGGCCATTTTGCCACCCCTGACCACCGCCACTATCGCGTTGAGGCTCATACTGTTGCGGTGAGCGCTCCGGCGGCCGCTCATCGCGCTGACGATCGGAGCGTGCGGACGCACCCGCCATTGCAGCTAGCAGCAACAAACAAAGACTAATTTTCCGGAACATCATATTCATAACGTTTTCTTCTGTGCATTCAGGATAACGGTTAAGATTTACCCGCCACGATTGAAGTGTAAGCCCCCTCACTTTTTGTCATAAGATGTATTTGGTAAAGTTTGTAACACTTTGTAATCCATGCTCTTCAGGTATATTTTTGATGCGCACTCTGACGTTACCATACGACTATGAATACTAACAACACCCCAACTCAAACAGCCAACGCTCACCAATACAAGATTCTTGTGGTGGACGACGATATCCGTCTGCGAGATTTGCTGCGCCGCTATTTGACCGAACAAGGCTTCCAGGTTGTCACTGCCGAAAATGCACAGGCAATGAACAAGCTGTGGATTCGTGAACGATATGACCTGCTGGTGCTGGATCTGATGCTGCCTGGCGAAGACGGCCTTGCGATCTGCCGCAGACTGCGTGGCGCCGGCGACCAGACCCCGATCATCATGCTGACCGCCAAAGGTGAAGATGTGGATCGGATTGTCGGCCTCGAAATGGGTGCTGACGATTATTTGCCGAAACCATTTAATCCGCGTGAACTGGTAGCCCGCATCGGCGCCGTATTGCGCCGAAAGGGCCCAGATGAATTGCCCGGCGCGCCGTCCGAGACACCGCAATCGTTCGAATTCGGCGAGTTCGTTCTCGATCTGGGAACGCGCTCACTAAAGAAAAACGGAGAATCGGTGCCGCTTACGACCGGTGAATTTTCGGTGCTGAAGGTATTTGCCCGCCACGCGCGCCAGCCATTATCACGTGAGAAATTAATGGAATTGGCACGCGGCCGCGAATATGAAGTCTTTGATCGCAGTCTCGACGTGCAGATTTCCCGACTGCGCAAACTGATAGAACCCGATCCGGCCAATCCACTGTATATCCAAACCGTGTGGGGCCTCGGCTACGTCTTTATTCCAGAAGGCCAGCCACGCTGATATGACCACACCACACCGTTTGGCGTGGCTGAAGAGCGGCCTGCTATGGCGCACGTTCTTTTTAATGGCGTTCCTGATCACTGTCAGCATGGTAGTGTGGGTCGCCAGTTTCCGCATTGTTGAGCGCGGCCCCCGCGCGCAACAATTAGCCGCACAAATCATCTCGATCGTCACAATCACACGTGCCGCCCTCACCCACTCCGCGCCAGACCTGCGGCGCGAGTTGTTATTTGATCTCGCCAGCAACGAAGGCATCCGCATTTATCCACTGGAAGAAAACGATAAGATTGAGCCGCCACCGGATAGTGCGGTGATACCCGAGGTGGAAGCCGAGGTACGCGCACGACTGGGTAATGAAACAAAATTTTCGGCCAGTGTTAACGACATCGGTGGCTTTTGGGTCAGCTTCACGATTGATGAAGACCAGTATTGGTTGATGCTGGATCGCGAGCGGGTTGAACGCAGCTCCGGAATCCAGTGGTTGCAATGGGCGACCGCCGCAATGATATTGTCGCTAATGGGAGCAATGTTTATCTCGGCACTGATTAATCAACCGCTGGCGCGCCTGACTGCCGCCACACGGGCTGTAGCCAAAGGTAAGCAACCGGACCGCTTGCCGGAAACCGGCCCGACCGAAATCGAAGAGGCCAATCGCAGTTTCAATCAGATGGTCGACGATTTGCAACGCGTCGATGCCGACCGTGCAATCATTCTGGCGGGCATCTCGCATGATTTGCGGACTCCTATCTCGCGCATGCTACTCGAAGTCGAAATGGCCCACTTATCGGATGAGGCGCGCGGCGGCATGCAATCCGACCTGGCCCAGATGGACGGGATTATCGGGCAATTCCTGGATTACGCCAAACCAACCGACATCAGCAGCTTTACCACCATCGATCTGACCAGCTTCCTGCATGATGTGGAACAAAATGCTGCACGACATACGGACCTCAAGACTCACTCCAGGATCGCGGAGAATGTTTACGTCTCTGGAAACGAAACCGAGCTACGGCGCGTCTTCAACAACCTGATCGAGAACGCCCGGCGGTATGGCAAGGGCAATGACGCCGAAGTCGCAGATATCGACTTGAGCTGCACCATCCAGCAGGACAAGGTAGTGATCCAAATTGCGGACCACGGCCCGGGCGTGCCCGAGGAGGAGATGGAGCGCTTGCTAAAGCCATTTACACGCCTCGATACGGCGCGCGGCCAAGCCAATGGATCCGGATTGGGGCTGGCAATCGTCAATCGGGTAGTCAAACGCCACAATGGCAAACTACGGTTAACCAACCGTAGTAGCGGCGGTTTGACAGTACAAATCACCTTGCCGTTAGTCCGAAGCAAATAGCCATGGCCGGATGCCCCTGACATCACGGTCGCAGCGTCCACGGATGATCTCCGGACAAGTTCATCTGAAGATCATTGCGACATCGTCTTTTACAAACGGAACAACAGCGCCACCGCCTCCGCGGCGATACCCTCTTCTCTTCCCAGATAGCCGAGTCTTTCATTGGTTTTTGCTTTCACATTAACCTGACCAATGGCGACACCGCAGTCAGCAGCGATATGCTCGACCATTAGCGGGATATGTGGCGCCATTTTGGGCGCTTGGGCGATGATGGTGCAATCAATATTGCCGACCCCAAAACCAGACAGACTGATGCGTCGTACTGCCTCACGTAGCAATTTGCGCGAATCAGCGCCAGCGAACTGCACGTCCGTGTCAGGAAAGTGGCGACCAATGTCGCCCAGGCCAGCGGCACCGAATAACGCATCGATAATGGCGTGCAACAACACATCAGCATCCGAGTGCCCCATCAAACCGGTGCTGTGCGGGATGCTGACGCCGCCAATAATGAGCGATCGATCAGCTACCAGCGCGTGGCAATCATAGCCCTGGCCAATTCGGAATTCTGGTTGATAATTCATACTTGTTCCTTCAAAAACAATTCAGCCAATTCAACGTCGTGCGGCAACGTCACCTTAAAATTGCGCGGGCTCCCCTCTACCAGCTTTGGCTGCAAACCGAGCATCTCGACTGCACTGGCGTCGTCTGTAATTTGCCGGGCCTGTGCCAACGCGCTCGCCAATGCACGATGCAACAAACCATAGCGGAACATTTGCGGAGTTTGCGCTGCCCATAATGCTGCACGCGATACGGTTTTCTGGGCGCGCCTCCCTTGCGTCTCACTCATGCCACTGTCGCCTTCATCACTGCGCTTCAGCGTATCCACCACTGGCAATGCCAGCAGACCGCCGACTTCATCGTCCTGCACCAGGCCGATCAGACGTTCAATCAATCTCACCGTCAGGCCTGGGCGGGCAGCATCATGCACCAGTACCCAATCTTCGTCAGCCAGCAGATCACGGATTGCGTTCAGTCCATTCAATACCGATGTATGACGACTTTCTCCGCCTTGATAAAGCAGCGTTACGCGATCTTGCAAATGGGGCGCTGCCGCCATCAGGTCAGCGATATAGCCGTCTTCCGCACTCACCACCACGAAGGTATGTGCAATCGCGGCGCAGGCGGCGAAGGTGTCGAGTACGTGCTGCAACATTGGCTTGCCGGCAAGCGCCAAATACTGTTTGGGAAATTCGGCTCCCATACGGGCACCAACACCGGCGGCAGGAATCAAGGCAAAGTTACGTGGCGGAATCATGCGATGCAATATTGTGGGAAGTGGAGAAGGAAATCGGCACGCTGGCGAATCGACAATTGGCCCGTGGTTTATAATGTTGCTCTGAAATTTAACTCTCAATACTAGTGCATTGTGGCTTTTTTGTCCTCCACCGGAAGCGGTATCTTCAAACCTGCTCAAGATCCGCAGCCTCGGCGATGGCTGACATGATCATTAGCGAGGTCAAGAGCAGCGCAGAAACCGGAACATGCCAGCAGCAGTCCATGCGCTTCGATCATGGCCGCGTAGTTAGATCTTTGAATAGGTTCTCACATCAAACCCCATAGCCCGATGCCCTTTGATCTAGAAAAATCTCTCCCTAAGCCGGGCGCACGTTTTACGCTACCAACCTTACACGGCTCGGCCGATGCCTATGCACTGGCACACGCCGCCCTGACGCTGAAATCCCGGCAGCAGATGTTGACGATCGTGGTTGCCAACGCCACCGACGCGCAACGCCTGCTGTCCGAAATTCCGTGGTTTGCCGGGCAACAGCAAATTGAGACTGACGCCAAGAGCGAGACCAGGACCGAAAAACGCGACAACCCGCTCAATCAGGGTAATTTGCGCTGTCACCTGCTGCCCGATTGGGAAACGTTGCCGTACGATGCCTTCTCGCCCCATCAGGATCTGGTATCGGAGCGACTCGCCACGTTGTATGAAATCCAGAAGGGCCATTGCGATGTATTGATCGTACCGGCGACCACTGCACTGGTGCGGATGGCGCCACCGTCGTTTCTGGCTGCCTACACCTTCTTTTTCAAACAGGGCGAGACGCTGGATGAAGCCCGCCTGAAATCGCAGTTAACGCTGGCTGGCTATAGCCATGTCACGCAAGTCATATCGCCCGGCGAGTACTCGGTACGCGGAGGCCTGATCGATATTTTCCCGATGGGTTCGGTGCTGCCGTATCGCATTGATCTGTTTGGCGACACCATCGAGACTATTCGCACCTTTGATGCCGATACCCAGCGCTCTTTGTATCCGGTCAAGCAAATACGCTTGTTGCCGGGACGCGAATTTCCAATGGATGAAGTGGCCCGCACTGCCTTCCGGAGCCGCTGGCGCGAGGTGTTCGAAGGCGATCCGTCACGTTCCGCTATTTATAAGGACATCGGCAACGGCATCGCCTCGGCCGGTATCGAATATTATCTGCCGCTGTTTTTTGACGGCACCGCAACGCTGTTCGAATATCTGCCGGCCACGACTACTTTCGCGCTAGTGGGCGACATCGATGGCGCGATTCAGCGCTTCTGGGGCGACACGCAGTCGCGCTACAAGTTCTTGAAGTCCGATAGAGAACGACCGTTGCTGGCGCCGGAAACGATCTTTCTAAGCGACGAAGACTTCTTTAAATTGGTCAAGCCACATGCGCGCTGGATTATTCAAAACGGCGACAGTGCCTCTGAACTCTCGGCCCCTATACCGAATATCGCAGTGAATCGACGGGTCGACGATCCACTCGCCAATCTGCGCGCGTACGTACTGCAAACCGATCGTCGGGTCCTGATCTGCGCCGAATCCAACGGCCGCCGCGAGACCCTGCAACAGTATTTCAGCGAATACAACCTGCTGCTGACACTGTCTGAAAACTACGCCGACTTCGTTACTTCGTCATCGAAGCTGATGCTGGGCGTGGCACCGTTGCATGCCGGTTTCGAACTAAAAGACTGCGCTTTCATTACGGAAACCGAACTGTATGCGGGCTCCGGGCGCCGTATCGGCAAGAAGAAACAAGAAGGCGCGACTCAGGTCGAGTCGATGGTACGCGATCTGTCCGAGCTCAAGATCGGCGATCCGGTGGTCCATGTCAATCACGGCATCGGCCGCTATATGGGCCTGGTCAGCATGGACCTGGGCGAAGGCGAAACCGAGTTCCTGCATCTGGAATACGCCAAAGACACCAAACTATATGTGCCGGTTTCCCAACTGCACGTTATTTCACGCTACTCCGGCGCATCGCCGGAAGACGCGCCATTGCACGCACTCGGCTCCGGCCAGTGGGAAAAGGCGAAACGCAAAGCGGCACAACAGGTTCGCGATACTGCCGCCGAATTACTGAATTTGTATGCGCGCCGGGCACTGCGTCAGGGTCACACCTTTGCGTATTCGCCGCATGACTACGCTACCTTTGCAGAAAGTTTCGGCTTTGAAGAGACCGCCGATCAGGCTGCCGCTATTACTGCGGTGATCAACGACATGACCAGCGGCAAACCGATGGATCGATTGATTTGCGGTGACGTGGGTTTCGGCAAAACGGAAGTCGCGCTGCGCGCCGCTTTTGTCGCCGTGCTGGGCGGCAAGCAGGTAGCGATCCTGGCGCCGACGACGTTGTTAGCGGAACAGCATGCACAAACCTTTGCCGACCGCTTTGCCGATTGGCCGGTAAAAATTGCCGAACTGTCGCGCTTCCGCTCCGGCAAAGAAATCACGCTTGCGATGAAAGGCATGGCCGATGGCACCATGGATATCGTCATCGGCACGCACAAGCTGCTGTCCGGTGACGTCAAGTTTGCACGCCTGGGCCTGGTCATCATCGACGAAGAACATCGCTTCGGCGTGCGTCAAAAAGAAGCGCTGAAGTCGTTGCGTGCCGAGGTCGACGTGCTGACGCTGACAGCGACGCCGATTCCGCGCACGCTCGGGATGGCGCTCGAAGGGCTGCGCGACTTTTCCATCATCGCCACCGCGCCGCAAAAGCGCCTGGCGATCAAAACCTTTGTTCGCGGTGAAGACGAATCGACCATCCGCGAAGCCTGCTTGCGTGAGCTGAAACGCGGCGGTCAGGTTTACTTCCTGCACAACGAAGTCGAAACCATCCAGAACCGTAAAGCGATGCTGGAAGTATTATTGCCGGAAGCACGTATCGGTGTTGCCCATGGCCAGATGCACGAGCGCGACCTGGAAAAAGTGATGCGCGATTTTGTCGCGCAACGCTTTAACATTTTGCTGTGCACCACAATTATCGAAACCGGTATCGACGTCCCCACCGCCAACACCATCATCATGCATCGCGCCGACAAATTCGGACTGGCGCAGCTGCATCAGTTACGCGGCCGGGTCGGCCGCTCGCACCATCAGGCCTATGCCTATCTGCTGGTGCATGACGTACAGGGGCTGACCAAGCTGGCGCAACGCCGCCTCGATGCGATCCAGCAAATGGAAGAACTCGGTAGCGGCTTCTATCTGGCGATGCACGATCTGGAAATCCGCGGCGCCGGTGAAGTGCTGGGCGACAGTCAATCCGGCGAAATGCACGAGATCGGCTTTCAGCTGTATTCCGACATGCTCAACGAGGCGGTGCGTTCACTCAAAAATGGCAAGGAGCCCGACCTCGCGGCACCGCTCTCGACCATGACAGAAATCAATCTGCACGTGCCGGCATTGCTGCCGAATGATTATTGCGGCGACGTCCACGAGCGGCTGTCGCTCTACAAGCGGCTGGCGAACTGTAATGCGCAGGACAAGATTGACGATCTGCAGGAAGAACTGATCGATCGTTTTGGCAAATTGCCGGATCCGGCCAAAGCGCTGATCGAAACCCATCGACTGCGGGTCGCGGCGAAACCCATAGGTATCGTTAAAATCGATGCGCATTCCGAATCGGCGTTGCTGCAATTCGCGCCGAATCCACCAATCGATGCGATGCGCATCATCGAGTTGATTCAAAAAAATCGGCATATCAAGCTGAATGGACAGGACAAGTTGCGCATTACCGTCGACATGCCCGACCTGGCCGCCCGCGTGAACCAGGTCAAGGCGACGATCCGGGCCCTGATCGGCTAAATCGGCGAATGCAGTTGCCAGCGTCCGCCAACCAGCGCTGGCGCAGCAATTGCCCAATACAACTATTTAATCAAGAAAACGAAAGAAATACGATATGAATCTGATCCTGCAGAGCCTTAGCCAAGACCGTGCAGCTGCCAGCGCAATCGCCACCTTGGCGGCAGCGCGCCAGGTTACCGACATCTCGCCTACTGCCTGGCGTTGTGAGGACGTGACTTATTCGGATGCATTAAAAACCGAGATTGATGCTGCCTGTCAGGCGGCCAGGCTTGATTATGCGTTTGCTCCACCGGCCCGTAAATTGTCTGATTTCAAACTGCTTGCGATGGACATGGACTCGACCCTGATTACCATCGAATGCATTGATGAAATCGCCGATATGCAAGGCCTGAAACCACAAGTTTCGGCGATCACTGAGGCTGCCATGCGGGGCGAACTGGAGTTCAATGAAAGCCTGATTCGTCGCGTCGCCTTGCTAAAAGGTTTGGATGCATCGGCGCTGCAGCGCGTTTATGATGAACGGCTACAACTTTCGCCCGGTGCGGAAAAAATGCTGGCGGCGGTCCAGGCGGCCGGGATCAAGACGCTCCTGGTTTCCGGCGGCTTCACCTTCTTTACCGATCGCATCAGGACACGCCTGGGACTCGACTACACGCACGCCAATGTGCTCGAAATCGTCGACGGCAAACTGACTGGCAAAGTGGTCGGCGACATCGTCAATGCCGACGAAAAGCAGCGCACGGTAACACGCGTTTGTGCCGAATTGGGAATTCCTCCGGAGCAGTCCATCGTCATGGGCGATGGTGCCAATGACCTGAAAATGATGCGCATCGCCGGCCTCTCAGTGGCCTTCCGTGCCAAACCGGTGGTACGTGCTCAGGCCAGCATGGCCTTGAATTTTGTCGGGTTGGACGGCATCTTGCCTGTACTGGCCTGATTGCGATCAAAGTCAGCGTCGCTAACCGCTCGTCCACTTTTTACTCAAAGGATCGCTACGATGACGCAGGAATTAGTATTCGATAACAAGTTGTACTCCCTGAAAAATCTGGCCTGGTGGCTGTATTTGTTTCACGGCGCCAGCCTGGTATTTTCGCTGGGTTTGTTTTCTTTTATTCCGTTGATCATCAGCTACATGAAGCGAGAAGATGCCGCCAACACTTTTGTGTATAGCCATCACACCTGGCAAATCCGGTCATTCTGGTGGTATCTGGTATGGATGGCGGTCGGCGGCGTCTTGTTTGTGACCTGGGTCGGGATTCCGCTGGCGTTGCTGGTATGGGGTATTGCCTGGATCTGGAAAGCCTATCGATTGATCAAGGGCTTAATCGACTTGAATGACAATAAGCCGATGCCGATTTAGGCTCGCCAGTTGCCCGCCCCTTCTCACCTGCTACATCACGGGTGCCAAGGGGATGGTGATGCGTAATACATTTCAATTATCAACACTTTCGGTACAGAGAGCTTCCTCCCATACGGGAACGTGCTTACAACTTGGCCAACGCCTGCTCAATATCTGCGATCAGATCCTGCGGATCTTCCAGGCCAATATTGAAACGCACCAGAATGCCTTGATCCTGCCAGTCTTTGCGCATGTGCTGAATACGGTACGGCACTACCAGACTATTCGATCCACCCCAGCTAAAACCAATCTTGAACAGAAGCAAGCTATCGACGAAGCGATCGGTCTGCTCTTCGCTATAACGTTTATCAAACAGCACCGAGAACAGGCCGGCAGCGCCGGTAAAATCGCGCTTCCATATTTCATGGCCGGGACAATCCGGGAAAGCAGGATGCAACATCCGGGTAATTTCCGGCCGGCTTTTAAACCAGCTGGCGACGCTGCGGGCGGCAGCGTCATGTGCGTCAAAGCGCAATTTCATGGTCGGCAAGCTACGCAGCACAAGGTAAGCGTCGTCCATGCCGACACCCAGCCCGAGATTGTTAAAAGCCGTTTCCACCATCCTGGCCAGCGCAGGATCGCGTGTGATGACCGCTCCCATCAACACATCCGATCCACCAGATTGATATTTGGTGAGCGCCTGCATGACGATATCGACACCGTGGTCGAACGCACGGAATGCCAAACCGGCCGACCAGGTATTGTCAATCGCGACCAATACGCCGCGGGCATGTGCAGCGACACAAATTGCCGGGATGTCCGGCACTTCCATCGACACCGAACCAGGCGCTTCAGTCCAGATCAGCTTAGTATTGGCTTGAATCAAATCGGCAATCCCGGCACCGATCAACGGATCGTAATAGCGCGCGGTAATCCCGAAATTAGCCACCAGCCAGTTACTAAGCGCACGATTCGAGCCATACACGTTGTCCGGTAACAGCACATCGTCACCGCTTTTCAGAAACGCGAAGTCGACCATCGTAATCGCCGCCAAACCGCTGGGCGCCAAGCGGCAATACTCACCGCCCTCGATTTCGGCCAGACGTGCTTCCAGCGTGAAACTGGTCGGCGTGCCATGCAAACCGTAGTTGTACGCGTTCTTGTCGAGCCAGTCCCGCGAACGCATGGCCGCCACATTCTCGAACAAGACAGTCGATGCATGATGTATCGGCACCGGAAACGCGCCAAAGCCCTGCGGGGCGCAGTAATCGCTATGGATCAAGGAAGTTTGCGGCGATTTTTTTTTCATGTGGCTTTACCTGGCTGATGACATATCTTGCCGCTGTCGACGCGGCTTTTACCCTGTTATTTTGCGGTGGGTTTGTTGCCCGCAATGCCGGCCTGGACTTTCAATACAAACGGCTTGGTAACCGCATCATCGGTAGTCGACCAGGTACCGCTGAAAGTGTCGCCATTAAACTTGCCCGACCACTCGCCGGACACATCCTTGCCGTTGACTGACTCTTCCATCAACACGTCGCCACCTTCGTACTCGCCGGCCAGCAACACCTTGGCAGACTGCCCGATGGCGAAATATGTTCCTTGCAGGCCTTCGGTCGGATCAGGCTTCAGTTGCAGATGCATTTCAATCTTCGCGTCACCAAGTGTGCCGCGGAACGTTAGCGGCCTGGCAAACAGATCGGCAGATACCGGCGTCTTAGCTACGCCTGGTGCGACTGGCATCGTTGTTGCTGCGGCCTCCCGGGCGACAGACCCGGCAGTGGGCGCGGCATATCCGGAATTTAAAGCAGTCAGCAGGACTGCCATCAAAACAGAACGGTACTTCAACGTCATGCAGCCCCCCACAAATCATGTGAATCGGCTGCAGTCATCGTAACGTCGACAAACTCTCCGACTACCAGTTTCTTATGTGGTTCGAACGGTGGTTTGACATACACCACGCCGTCGATTTCCGGCGCATCAGCACTGGAACGGCCGACCCCGCCACTGCGATCGATCGCATCGATCAGCACACGCATGGTTTTACCGACTTTAGCTTGCAAGCGCTTCTTGGAAATTTCTTCTTGCAACAGCATGACCCGGCCGCGGCGCTCTTCACGCAGTTCTTCCGGCACCGGATTGGCGATGCCATTAGCAGTTGCGCCTTCTACCGGCGAATAGGCAAAGCAACCCAGACGGTCGATTTCAACCTCTTTCAGGAAGTCCAGCAGATACTCGAACTCTGCTTCGGTCTCTCCCGGAAAGCCGGCAATGAAGGTCGAACGAATAGTGATATCCGGACACATTGCACGCCAGGCCTGGATCCGCTCAATATTTTTCTCACCGTTGGCCGGACGCTTCATCCGCTTCAACACATCCGGATGAGCGTGTTGCAACGGCACGTCGAGATACGGCAGGATTTTTCCTTCCGCCATCAACGGGATGATCTGGTCGACATGCGGATATGGATAAACGTAGTGCAGACGAACCCAGGCGCCATACTGGGCTGCCAGGTCACCCAAGGCCGTTACCAGTTGCGTCATGTGCGTCTTGACCGGCTTGCCGTTCCAGAAGCCCATGCGGAATTTAACATCAACGCCATAGGCACTGGTATCTTGCGAAATAACCAACAATTCCTTGACGCCGGCTTTGAACAGATTCTCTGCTTCCAGCATGATGTCGGCGATCGGCCGCGACACCAGGTCGCCACGCATTGATGGAATGATGCAAAAACTGCAACGATGATTACAGCCTTCGGAGATTTTCAAGTAAGCAAAATGCTTGGGCGTCAGTTTGACCCCTTGCGCTGGCACCAGATCGAAGAATGGTGCGTGCGGCTTCGGCAAATGTTTATGCACCGCAAACATGACTTCACTAAGCGCATGCGGACCGGTAACTTCGAGTACTTTCGGATGAATTTTTTGAATAATGTCATCGCCGGCAGCATCCTTCTTCGCGCCCAGGCAACCGGTGACAATCACCTTGCCGTTCTCGGCCAGCGCTTCGCCGATGGCATCCAGCGACTCCTGTACGGCTGCATCGATGAAGCCGCAAGTATTCACGATCACCAGATCGGCACCATCATAGGATTTGGCAGTTTCGTAACCTTCGGCACGTAATTGCGTCAGGATTTGCTCGGAATCGACCAGCGCCTTCGGGCAACCAAGGGAGACGAAACCAACTTTAGGGGCAACCGCTGGGGCTGCAGGAGTAACATTTGACATGGGCAAAAAAAAGGGGGACAAAGCGAAGCCGCTATTGTACCCCTTCCACTGTCATGGTCGCCTTGGCGATCACGGCAAATTCATGATATCGCTGCAGCGCCATGCCATTGCGAGGATAAAGTTGAAACAATTTCAGGAAACCATCTCAAAAAGCAACTATTCAGCCCGGCATATTATTTTTTGTCTTTTTCAGGCACTGTCGGCACGAATGGGAATGTCCCGAACATGTTTTTGCTTTGATTCTGCATTTGTTCCTGCATCTGCACAAACAGCGCTTTGCTTTGTTCGATGTAATTGCTCATCATGCCCTGCATCATCGGCCCCTGAACATTCATGAACTGTGCCCACATCTCAGGACTAAAGGGCTTGCCCTCGTAGAAACCTTTTGAGTTCTCGGTGAGTTTGTTCTGAATATCGATGAACGCCTGAATATTCTTTTCCAGATACGATCCCATCATGCCCTGCATGGCATGGCCGTAGTAGCGAATGATCTGAGACAACGCCGCGCTGGAAAACATCGGCGTGCCATTGGACTCCTCTTCCAGGATAATTTGCAGCAAAATACTACGCGTCAAATCTTCATCGCTCTTGGCATCGATCACCGCAAAATCTTCGTTATCGAGCACTAGTTGCTTCACGTCAGTTAATGTGATGTACGAACTGGTCTGGGTGTCGTATAGGCGACGATTCGGATATTTTTTGATCAAGCGCACAGAAATTTTTTTTGTAGTAGTCATAGGAATTTCCAGTTTATTGCGCAATAACGCATTTCAAATCAAACATGTAAAGTCAACCCGCCATGACACAATGCAGCGCACCGTGATACGGTCGACATACTTCATTATATTGCGCAAATTGCGCCAAATTGAGGGGATTAACAGAATTATTGCAAGGAGACCAATAGCCGGTAGAGGCCGCATCGCTCACCGCTATGGTGACGCTAGTAACGCGAGCCACCCAGGCACTCGCGTCACTAGTGTTTTACTGATAACGTACGGAACAAACAGCTTGCCGGCCTTTCGGCCAGCCAGCAGCTTAGCCCATATGCAGACCGCCATTCAGTGAGAAGTCGGAACCGGTAGCGTAACCACCTTCATCCGACGCAATCCAGGCAATAATCGAAGCGATTTCTTCCGGCTCACCAAGGCGCTTGACCGGAATCCCGGCAACGATTTTCTCCAGAACTTCGGGGCGGATCGAGCGCACCATATCCGTACCGACATAACCTGGCGATACTGTGTTAACGGTAACGCCCTTGGTCGCGACTTCCTGTGCCAGTGCCATGGTAAAGCCGTGAATACCGGCTTTGGCGGTTGAGTAGTTGGTTTGGCCGAACTGCCCCTTCTGCCCATTCACCGATGAAATATTGATGATCCGGCCGAAGCCGCGATCCGCCATACCGTCGATGACTTGTTTGGTGACATTGAACAGCGAATTCAGATTGGTATCAATGACCGCGTCCCAGTCAGACTTGGACATTTTACGGAACTGTCCGTCGCGCGTAATACCGGCGTTATTCACCAGGATGTCGATTTCACCGATCTCGGCTTTGACCTTGTCAAATGCAGCTTTGGTCGAATCCCAGTCAGAAACGTTGCCTTCGGATGCATGGATATCAAAACCTTTGCCACGCATTTCCGCCAGCCATCTATCCTTGCGCGCCGAATTCGGACCACAGCCTGCCACCACGGTGTAACCATCTTTGCAAAGACGAGTACAAATTGGGGTCCCAATGCCACCCATTCCACCTGTTACGTAAGCAATTCGCTTGGACATTTTTGACTCCTCTTTCATTCAATTAACAAAAACCGATGCAATCCATACATCGCTAAAACTCCCTTGGCGGGGATTACTATGCTGTTGAATACTTACTGCCCGGCTGACGCCGGCGACAAGGGCACTTCTTATCTGACTATTGATCTATTCTGCTCTTACTTTGACATAACGTCCTGGTGCCGGCTCAATTAATTTGTATGTGGTATTTCCCGGTTTACGCGGTGCCGCCACTTGTTTGCCGCCATGTTCAGCCAAAAATCCGGACCACTCGGTCCACCAGCTGCCTGGATGCTCAGCGGCCCCTTCCATCCATTCTTCAGCAGCCACGCCAACCTTTGCATTGGTCCAGTAGCTGCGTTTCTTTTTCGCGGGTGGATTAATCACCCCGGCGATATGGCCCGATGCGCCAAGGACAAAACGATTGCGGCCAGCGTGTTTTGGATTGAGTAGTGCGGTCGATGCATATGCTGATGTCCATGGGACAATATGGTCTTCACGCGATGCGTAAATAAAGGTCGGCGCAGCAATTTTGCCGAGGTCGAGTTTCTCGCCCGCCACGGTGAGTTTGCCCGGTTCCTTCAGCGAATTATCCAAATACATATTGCGCAGGTAATAACAAAACATCGGGCCTGGCAAATTCGTGCTATCGGCGTTCCAGTACAGCAGGTCAAAGGCGGTCGGCTCTTCGCCTTTCAGATAATTCGATTCGACATAGTTCCAAACCAGGTCATTCGGACGCAGGCTCGAAAATGCGGAAGCAAAATCGCGTCCGGGCATTAAACCGCCGCCGCCAATTGCCTGCTCGCGCATTTTGATCTGTGCATCGTCAATGTAGACGTCAAGAATCCCGGTATCGGAAAAATCAAGTAATGCCGTCAACAAGGTCAGGCTCGCCACCGGCTTTTCGCCACGTGCATACATGACCGCCAGCGCTGCCGACAAGATCGTGCCGCCCACACAGAATCCGAGCGCGTTGACCTTGTCCTGACCGGAGATTTCCTGCACCACATGCAAGGCCTGCACGCCACCGTCTTCCACATATTGATCCCATGTCGTCTGCGCGATCGACTCATCGGCATTGCGCCAGGAAATCAAGAAGACGGTATGGCCCTGTTCGACCGCATAACGCACCAGCGAATTCTGCGGCTGCAAATCCATGATGTAGAACTTGTTGATACATGGCGGCATGATCAGCAGAGGTCGCTGATGCACGGTCTTGGTCAACGGCGTGTACTGAATTAGCTGAAATAAAGCATTCTCGAACACCACCGCGCCTTCTGTGGTGGCGACATCTTTGCCGATTTCAAACGCGGCCTCATCGGTCTGCGATATTTTGCCTTTTTGCATATCCGCGATCAGCTGTGCTATCCCGCGCGTCAAGCTCTCGCCTTTGGTGTCGACCAACATTTGCTGCGCAACCGGATTAGTTGCCAGAAAATTACTGGGCGACATCGCATCGACCATCTGCTGAACCGCAAAGGCAATTTTGCGCTTGGTTTTTGCCGGAACATCGACCGCATCAACCAGCGCAGTTAAATAACGTCCATTCAACAGGTAGGCGGCGGCGTTAAATGCGTGCAGTGGATTAGTGAGCCAGGCAGCGCCATTAAAACGCTTGTCAGCGATGGCCGGCGTGCGCGCCGCGAGCACGTCCTGCCATAGCGCGGTGAGCTGCTCTGTATATTCTTTCTGTAATTTTTCGAGGACTGCCGGCTCCAGCTTGACACCTAACTCATTCAAGGCGGCGTTCGCGCTTGAAGCCGCCTGGACTGATTGACCGGCCGCAGGATTGAACCACGACAGCCACTTGTTCGGATCAGCAATTTGCGGCATGGTCTGCGACAAATTTTTAGAAAATTGCTCCAGCATTTGCTGTGAGGCTTGCGATAATAATGCGGGATCGAAGGCAGGGAAATTTGGAATATTCATGCTGGTAACGGTGATTTCGCGTATTGTGCTGAATTGTCTTTGAGTCTGATTCTTTATATGTATATCGTCGCCATTGCATGGATTTACGTCGTCTTCATGATGGCAATCACCGAGCAGACTGCTACCGCCGGAGTAATGACATTCCTGCTGTACGGCGTTCTTCCTTTGACAATTGTTTTATACCTGATGGGCATACCGCAACGCAAGCGAAATCGACAAAGAGCCGAACAAAAGCGAATGTCTGGCCAACCGGACACAGTCGATAAAGTGAATGCGGAGGCACCTGATACAAAATATGATCCTGCACATGAGATTGCACATGAGCAGGCGCAAAAGCCGACCGATGATTCGGTGGAAAAGCGAGATTGAAAACGCTGTTATTTTAGCCAGATCAGCGACGCCATGCGACCTGTCACCTTATCACGCCGATAAGAGTAAAACTGCCGATCGCTGACAGTACAAGCGCCACCGCCATACACGCGCGCTACGCCAACCTCGCGCAAAACAATCCGGGCCAGGCTATAGATATCAGCCAGATATTTCCCCGACCGTTCGGCAATCGGTACAAATGCGGACTCGGTCTGCAGCAGAATTTCTGCCGATGCTTGCCGTGCGCGAGCGCCCGCCATAAATGCTGCAAGCACGTCGGTGCCAACTTCAAATTGTTGCGGGCCGATTGCAGGGCCGAGCCAGGCCATGAGCTCGCCGGCACCGGCATCACGCATGCGCGCCACCGTACTCTCCAGCACGCCGCCCACCAAGCCACGCCAGCCAGCATGTGCGGCGCCAACCGCGCGACCTTCGACGTCACAAAACAATACCGGCAAACAGTCCGCCGTCTGTACCGCGCAGACCGCTCCAGGCCGGGTCGCGATTGCGGCATCGGCTTCGACACCGATATCCGCGCTGCCGGCATCTACCACATTCACGCCGTGAACCTGCGTCATCCACAGTGGAGGGGCCGGCAACAAGCTATCCAGCAAAGCCCGATTCCGCACGACGTCGGCCAGTTGATCTCCGACATGCGCACCCAGATTCAGACCGCCGCCGCCGACACCATTATCGTAAGGGGGCAGGCTGACCCCACCTTCACGGGAAGTAACCAAAGCGCCGACATTATGTGGCGCACCGATCCAATCGGGAATAATCAGATGCATAAGTTGAGATGTAAGCAAGCGGTCGCAGGAAAGACGCACACAAAATGCATCGTCCCCGGAAATTTTATTCAGGTGCAGAAATGCCTGCACGCGTGATCAAATCGGCAAAATCATCCGGAAGCGGCGTGAACCACTCACAGTCCTCCCCGGTAGTCGGGTGAAGCAAACCAAGACGTGTCGCCTGCAAGGCCTGGCGCGGAAATGCCGGCATCAGATGCTGTTTGCCATACAACGTGTCGCCAACCAAGGCAAAACCGATCGACAGCATATGCACACGAATCTGATGGGTACGGCCGGTTTCCAGCTGGCAGCGCATCAGGCTCACAGGACGTCCGTCCAGCAGGCCGCTTTGCAGTCGTTCGTAATGCGTTACCGCTGTTTTGGCGCTCGGGCTTTCTGACACTGCCATCTTGATCCGATCGCGCGGATGACGCGCCATCGGACTATCAATGGTGCCATTCAGTTGTGGCGTGCCCCAAACCAGCGCCAGGTATTGGCGCTTGACCGTGCGCGCCTGCAACTGGCGCACCAGATCGGTCTGCGCTTCCAAGGTCTTGGCAACCACCATCAACCCGCTGGTGTCTTTATCCAGACGATGGACGATGCCGGCGCGCGGCACACCACCCAGCTCCGGCCAGCGAAACAGCAAGCCGTTCAACAAGGTTCCCGACCAGTTACCGGCGGCAGGATGCACCACCAGTCCGGCCGGTTTGTCGATCACGATAATATCGTCGTCTTCATACACCACCGAAATAGGCATGGCTTCCGGCGTGTACGCGTGCTCATCCGGTGCCGGTTGCGGTAACACAATCACCGTCTCGTCGCCGAAGGCAATCATTTTGGTGGTGGCAACCTTGCCATCCACGCTGACATGACCAGCCTCCATCCATTGCTGGATGCGGCTACGCGAATATTGTGGAATCTGGCTGGAAATCACCTTGTCGAGTCGGGTTCCACACACCTCCGGCGTCAATTCCAGCACAATCGGCGCGGCACTGGTTACCGCTGCATCACTTTCTTCGATATCATCGATATCGGCTTCGAATTCTGCTTCCGTAGGGTTTTCAGCCAAATTTGGCTTTGTAAATGACGTCACTGCAAGTCCCATCGGCTATAATCAATCAATTGTTTACACGCATTCTTGCGAACCACCATGCAAAAAAAACTATCCACACTAGCTGCAGTCGCATTCGCTCTCTCTTTATCGGCATGTGGCTTATTGCCCGACAAGGTCGATGAAACCGCAAACTGGTCTGCGCCCAAATTATACTCGGAGGCCAAGGATGAAATGAGTAGTGGTGGTTACGATAAGGCAATTTCATATTTTGAAAAGCTGGAATCACGCTATCCATTCGGCACCTACGCCCAGCAAGCACAGATAGATATCGCCTATGCGCATTACCGCCAGGGCGAGCAGCCGGAAGCACTCGCAGCTATCGACCGCTTCATCAAGCTGCACCCGAATCATCCGAACGTGGACTATATGTATTATCTGCGCGGCCTGGTCAACTTCAACGACAAGGTCAGTATCTTTGATTTCCTGTCGAAAGAAGACGTCACCGAACGCGATCCAAAAGCCGCTCGCGATGCTTTCGATGCCTTCAAGCAAGTCGTACAACGCTTCCCGGACAGCACTTATGCACCGGACTCGCTCGCCCGCATGAAGTATCTGGTGAATGCGATGGCCCAATATGACGTTCACGTGGCCAACTATTATTTGCGCCGCGGCGCGTATATCGCTGCAGTCAATCGCGCCCAAAATGCCGTTCAGGAATATCGCGATGCCCCAGCCGTGGAAGAAGCGCTGTACATCATGGTGCGTTCCTATGATGCGCTGGGCATGAAGGAGTTGCGCGACGACGCTGCACGCGTCTTGCAAAAAAATTATCCGGATAGTGTCTTTTACAAAGGTGGACCGGTAAAGAAAAATCCCTGGTGGAAAATCTGGTAATCACGCCACTGCATGGCGCATGTCGTGCACGATCACAAAAAGCCACGCAATGCGTGGCTTTTTTTCGTGCCAACTAAGCGCGCTCACCCGGATGCGGAAATCTTTACATCATCAGGCAATCGACGATTGCGTCAATGCCGTTGCCTTGACCCACTCAATCCGATGCAGGCTTTGCAAAAACTGTTGCGTGGCCGATTCCCACGAATAGGTCAAGGCATGCTGCCGCACCTGCTCCCGGTCCAGCTGGAGCGCATTCATGCAAGCACGCGCCAGATCATTCTCCAGGCTGCCGGAACGACCGTCTGCCACCACATCGATCGGACCGCTGACCGGATACGCCGCTACCGGTACACCGCAGGCCATGGCCTCCACCATCACCAGGCCAAAGGTATCGGTATGACTGGGAAACACCAGCACATCTGCGCAGTTGTAATAAGCGTTTAATTCGTGATGCAATTTACTTCCCAGAAAGTGCGCGTGCGGATAGCGTTGCTGCAACTCTTCACGCAACGGGCCATCGCCAATAATCCACTTGCTACCGGGCAGTTCCGCTCGCAAAAACGATTCAATGTTTTTCTCAACGGCGACTCTGCCTACATATAAATACAACGGACGCAAAATGCATGCGTGATCTTGCTCAACCGGCCGAAAACGCTCTGTATCCACGCCACGTCCCCACAACACCAGATGCCGAAACCCACGCCCTTCGAGCGCCTGCCGAATATGCGGTGTAGGCACCATCACTGCCTTCGACGGCCCGTGAAACCAGCGCAGCCATCGATACGTCAGCGCCATCGGCAACATCGAACGCGCACTCAGGTATTCCGGAAAGCGGGTGTGATAGGCAGTAGTAAATCCTATCCTGTGGCGCAGACAAAAGCGCCGCGCCGCCAGCCCCATCGGACCTTCAGTCGAGATGTGTATGCAGTCCGGCTGGAACGCGCGCAGCGTCGCCGCCACACGCGCATAAGGCTTGTAAGCGAGTCGGATTTCCGGATAAGTGGGACACGCAAAAGTAGCGGCATCATCCGGGCTGATCAGCATCACCTCGTGACCATGATTACGTAAACAGCGGCAGGTTTCCTTCAGCGTATTCACAACACCATTAATTTGAGACTGGGCAGCGTCCGTTACGATGGCAATTCGCATAGCTCCCCTACCCTGGTACTGGCCACTGTGTTTTTTTGCCCCATGATTTCCTGCCAAGTCACCAGACGCAATGCGCCGCTGGCATCTTCCACCAAGGCTGACAAGCTCTCGACCCAATCGCCGTCGTTGCAATATGTGATGCCATTGATATCGCGAATTTCCGGCTTGTGAATATGCCCGCAGATGACGCCATCCAAGCCTTTTTTCGCAGCTTCCGCAGCTAACGCATCCTCAAATGAGGAAATATAATTCACCGCATTTTTTACTTTGAGCTTCAAATACTGCGACAGCGACCAATACGGCAAACCGGCACGCGCGCGCCAGCCATTGAACCACTGATTAAACTTCAGAATCACTGTGTACAAGCTGTCCCCGACATATGCCAGCCATTTTGCGCAAGCGATCACGCCATCAAAGCGGTCCCCGTGCAGCACCAGGAAGCGCTTTCCCTTGGCGGTGGTGTGGACCAGCTCATCGCGAATCTTGATGCCGCCAAAGTCCAGGTCAATGAATTGCCGGACCGCTTCATCGTGATTGCCCGGGACAAAAATCACTTCGGTCCCTTTGCGCGCTTTTTTCAATACCGTCTGTACGACGTTGTTATGGATTTGATCCCAATACCAGCGCCGCTTCAACTGCCAGCCATCGATGATGTCACCGACCAAATACAGCGTCTCCGATTCCGTCGCGCGCAAAAATTCGAGCAGGCGCGCGGCCTGACAACCTGTCGTTCCCAAATGCACATCCGAAATCCAGATGGCGCGGAAGCGAATCGGCTCGCGCTTGACGTTCGACCCCGGCCCGGAAAATCCGCTACTCAAGAAACGATCGCCAGGTTTCATGCAGCCCCCATCTCTTTACGGTAGTGACGTGCATAACGACTATCGAGTCTCGCTAATGGCAATAGCAGGAAAAAATCAGCTGAATGGAAATCAGGGTCCCATGCCGGCTCGCCGCAGACCCACGCGCCGCTGCGCAAATAGCCTTTTAAGAGCGGCGGCATGTGCGGCACATGGCCGGCCTCGCGCTCATACACCGGGAACGGCGTGTGCGGTGTCACCCGATACTCCGCCGGGGCGAAATTCTCGTCGCTCAGCGCGTGATACAGCGCCGCCGCATTATGACCGCCGTCCGCCAGGCTGACGCTGACGCACCCCATCAGATACTCGCAGCGCTCGCGTCGCATATATGCAGCCAGCCCGGCCCATAGCAGCATGATGACGCTGCCGCTGCGATAGTCCGGGTGGATGCAGGCGCGCCCTGCCTCGGCGATGCTGCTGCGCAGGTGATCGAGGCGGCCGAGGTCAAATTCCTGTTCCGAGTAGAAGCGTCCCATGCGACGCGCTGCGTGCGGACTCATCACACGATAGGTACCCACTACGCGTAAGGTTTTCGTATCGCGGACAATCAGATGATCGCAGTAGGAGTCAAATTCATCGCTATCGAGGCCGTCCGGATTGGCCAGGGCCGACAAACTGAATGCCTCAATAAACACTTTATAGCGCAGGCGCTGTACTTCGCGTATTTCTTCCGGCGTGCTGGCGAGACTCACCGTTAATTTGGAAAAACTCGGGTTGGCATCGCCTGGTATCGTCAGTAATCGCATGCATCGTCCTTTTCAGATTTCGACAACGCCAGACTAACTATCGATTACTTCAAGAAAATGACAGATTTATTTCCGTTTGATGACTTGGTAACATTAATTGGCAAATGAGCCACATACGTGCGGCGACAGAATGAGATCCCGGAACCAGCGGTAAAATACGCCTGCAGCGCCACCAGCATACTTACCCAGCCCACCTTGAGCACACCAAAAATCATGCACTGCGATTGCGATTGTTTCTACTCCTCAGTAGAAATGCGTGATGCGCCATCGTTATCGTTATGAACGTTGAAACCCGCCGCATCGCCCATTTGGATATGGATGCCTTTTATGCATCGGTAGAACTCCTGCGCTATCCGGAATTGCGAGGGCAACCAGTCGTTATCGGTGGGCGCTCAGCGCACCGTCCAATACTTCAGGAGGATGGAACGCGCATCTTTGCGCAGTTGAGAGACTACATTGGCCGAGGTGTCGCGACGACATCAACCTACGAAGCACGGGCGCTTGGCATTTTCTCTGCCATGGGCATCATGAAAGCGGCACAATTAGCGCCCGACGCCTTTCTCTTGCCGACCGACTTTGATGCATATCGTTATTATTCGCGCTTGTTCAAAAGCGCGGTCACAGGCATTGCACCGCACATCGAAGACCGGGGTATCGATGAGATCTATATTGACCTCAGTGATCGGCCTGAAGAGACGCATTCGCTCGCCCTAAGTATTAAACAGGCGGTCCAGGATGCCACCGGCTTGTCATGCTCGATTTGCGTAGCACCAAACAAACTATTGGCCAAGATCGGCTCAGACCTGGAAAAACCGAATGGACTGACGATTCTGAGCTATGCGGATATACCGCAAAGAATCTGGCCGCTGCCGGTACGAAAGGTCAATGGCATCGGCCCGAAAGCCACTGAAAAACTTGGCAGCCTTGGAATTTTCACGATTGAAGAGCTGGCAAAAGCAGCGCCTGATTTACTTCAGAAGCATTTTGGCAGAAGCTACGCCGCCTGGCTTCATAATGTGGCTCGCGGCATTGATGACCGGCAGGTAATAACGAGTTCGGAACCGAAGTCCATCAGTCGCGAAACCACCTTTGAACGCGACCTGCACGCCCGTCACGATCGTGACACGCTATCGACTATCTTTACTGAATTATGTACGCGCCTGGGCGAAGATCTTCTACGCAAAGGTTACGTTGGCCGCACAATCGGCATCAAACTGCGCTACACGGATTTTCGCACCGTTACGCGTGATGTGACGCTCCCGGTTCCCACTGCTGACGGCGCGACCATTCGTCGCGCTGCCGGGGAATGCCTGCGACGCGTTCCGCTTGAGCAGAGATTGCGACTGCTGGGTGTAAAGGCGAGTGCTTTATCCAGACGCGATGCCCCTGATAATAAAGACGATTCCTCTCAAGGCGATCTTTTCTTCGATATGTGAAACGCAAAGGCGACGGACCGGTAGCGTGCCGTAACGAATTGGAAGGGGCTGACGCCCCTCCCTTCCGACTGATCTATTACTTGGGTTGCGACACAACCCGCAGATACGGCTTCAAGGTCTTGAAGCCCTGCGGATATTTCTTTTTGGCATCCTCATCGGAAACAGACGTGGGAATGATGACGTCTTCGCCTGGCTTCCAGTTCACCGGCGTGGCCACGGTGTGCTTGGCGTTCAGCTGAATCGAATCCAGCAAGCGCAGCACTTCATCGAAATTGCGGCCCGAGCTCATTGGATAGACAAGCATTGCCTTGACCTTCTTGTCCGGCCCGATGATGAACACCGAGCGCACGGTGGCGTTGTCCGCCGCGCTGCGCTGTCCGCCGCTGGCGTTCGGGTGAAGCATGTCGTAGAGTTTCGCGACCGTCAGATCCGGGTCGCCGATCAACGGATAGTTGATCGCGTGGCCTTGCGTCTCCTCAATGTCCTTGACCCAGGCCTGGTGGTCGCTGACAGGATCCACGCTGAGTCCGATGACCTTGGTGTTGCGTTTGTCGAATTCGGGTTTCAGGCTGGCCATATAACCCAGCTCGGTGGTACAGACGGGAGTGAAATCCTTTGGGTGGGAGAACAGGATGGCCCATTGGTCCCCGATCCACTCGTGTAAGCGGATCTTTCCTTCAGTGGTTTCGGCAGTAAAGTCCGGTGCTTCGTCACCTATGCGAATCGACATTTTCGACCTCCATTGTGTGTGAATCGGATTATTCCGGCCATCAGCAGCGTGATGGCTTTGTCAAACTCTGGGTTCAGAACCGCGATTGAGCGCCCTGAAACTTTCATTGTAGTCAATCGCCTTGGTTTTCATAGGGATCTCCATATTGACAGCTGCCTTGCAATAATTGCATCTAAGTTTATCAAGCATCAGTCGCGGCATGCAGATGCCGACATCAGGACTATGATATAGTCCCCTACCCTATATTTGGAGATGAGGCATGGGCCACACTATCCGCGACAAGCAAAAGCTTCTGAACCGCGTACGTCGCATCCGGGGACAAGTCGAGGCCATAGAACGCGCCTTGAACGAGGAAAGTGACTGCATCAAGGTACTCCAGCAGATCACCAGTTGCAGAGGCGCAATGACCGGCTTGCTGGCCGTCGTGCTTGAAGATCACATCCGTACGCATCTGGTCGATGCCGACCCGCATGACGGAGAACAGGGCGATGCCAAAGAACAACTTATCGACGTTGTCCACAGTTATTTCAAGTGAGTCTGCAATGAGTGAATTTTGCGAAGCCCCATTCTGGGTTGGCCATGACCACGTTATTCTGGGTGAACGTCACGCCAGGAACGAACGCAAGACCTGGGCGGTGATCGCTATGCTAAACACCAGGCAGCATGACATATGAGTGTCAGTTCACCCTGCATTGAAGTATGCAAGTTTGACGGGAATACGGGGTTCTGCGTCGCCTGCCTGCGCACGCGTGACGAGTGCAAAGAATGGAGGAAAATGAAGGACAACCGGCGCCATCAGATCCTCCAGGACCGCAGGAGGCGCGAGACCAAGTTGCCAAAGCAAGGCTAAAACGACTGCATGCTCAGGTGGCGCAAACTTTAATTGCAAATTCAACCCGAATCCCGTGCACACGGATTGAATTTTTCAATGAACTGGAATAATTATGCATCAAGGTGTGATCTGCGCATTGCTGGCCGCCGCGTTATTTGGCGCCAGCACGCCGTTTTCCAAAATACTGGTCGGCCAGATGGCGCCGGTCATGCTGGCCGGGCTGCTCTACCTCGGCAGCGGAGTGGGCTTGCTGGCCTGGTATGCGGTGCGCGCCATCGCCGCCGACCGCAAACGGGCGCCAGGCGACCGCCTGACCGGGCGCGATCTGCCATGGCTGGCCGGTGCCATCCTGTTCGGCGGCATAGCCGGGCCTGTGCTGCTGATGCTCGGCTTGACGCACACGCCGGCGTCGTCCGCATCGCTGTTGCTGAATATGGAAGGCGTGTTGACGGCGCTGCTGGCGTGGTTCGTCTTCCGGGAGAATTTCGACCGCCGCATCTTTCTCGGCATGGTCCTGATCGTGGCGGCCGGCGTCTTGCTTTCATGGGAGCAGCGCCCCGCATTGGGCGTACCCTGGGGAGCGTTCGCAATTGTCGCCGCTTGCCTATGCTGGGCCATCGACAATAATCTGACGCGCAAGGTATCGGCCAGCGATGCGGTCCAGGTAGCCGGCATCAAAGGCCTGGTGGCGGGATCGGTGAATCTGTCGATTGCACTGGCGCTGGGCTATTCCGTGCCGGAGGCACGCACCATATTTAGCGCCGGGATCGTCGGTTTCTGCGGCTACGGCCTGAGCCTGGTGCTGTTTGTGCTGGCGCTGCGGCATCTCGGCACAGCCCGAACCGGCGCCTATTTCTCTGCAGCGCCGTTTGTCGGCGCCATCGTGGCGCTACTGATGCTGGGGGAAACCCCAACTACCGTGTTCTGGATTGCCGCGGCGTTGATGGGACTCGGCATCTGGCTGCATGTGACGGAAACGCATGCGCATGACCATACGCATTTACCGCTGTCGCATTCGCATCTGCACCGCCATGACGCCCATCACCAACACGAACATGATTTTCCATGGGATGGGAAGGAACCGCACGTCCATCCGCATCGGCATCAAACATTGGTACATACGCATCCGCATTTCCCGGATATTCATCACCGGCATCGACACTGACGCAACAGGCGCAACAATGTTGTCGACTACAACCGAAATCAAGAAAGACAGCGCTGACAGCGCGTGGATGGTATTTCTGGTCTTCTTACGTTTGGGCCTCACGTCATTTGGCGGTCCAATCGCACACTTGGGGTACTTCCGAGACGAATTCGTTACACGTCGCAAGTGGCTTAGTGACCGCAGCTACGTTGACATCGTCGCCTTGTGCCAGTTTCTACCCGGCCCCGCCAGCAGTCAGGTCGGCATAGCGCTTGGTTTGTCGCGCGCAGGATATGCCGGTGCGCTAGGCGCCTGGGCTGGTTTCACGTTGCCCTCTGCGATCGCCATGACGCTGTTTGCCATTGGCGTGTCGACCTGGGGCAATGCTGTTCCGGCGGGCGCATTGCATGGTTTGAAGGTGGTCGCCGTCGCCGTGGTGGCACAAGCCGTGTGGAGCATGGCGCGCAATCTTTGTACAGATACGTTGCGTGTCAGTATCGCTGCGGTATCCGCTTGCGTGATCCTGGTATGGCCGACTGCCTGGGGCCAGATTGGCGTGATCTGTAGCGCTGCCCTGGTCGGCCTGTACTTGTTCAAGCCGTCGCAAGTATTACCCCATGATCCGCTCCCGATCTCAGTTAGCCGACACGTCGGCTTCGTGCTGCTGGGGCTATTTTTTGGTTTGCTGATCGGTTTGCCCATCCTGGCGAAAGCATGGCCGGATCAGACGCTGGCAATGTTCACTGCGTTCTACCGCGCCGGATCGTTGGTCTTCGGTGGGGGCCACGTAGTGTTGCCGCTTCTGCAAGCCGCAGTCGTACCAGGCGGCTGGGTGAACAATGAAGCCTTCCTGGCCGGCTACGGCGCCGCACAGGCGATGCCTGGCCCGCTCTCCACATTTGCAGCCTTTCTGGGCGCCTCGATGAATCTTTCGCCAAGCGGCTGGATCGGCGCCGCCGTGTGTTTGATCGCCATCTTCATGCCGTCATTCCTGTTGGTTCTAGGCACCATGCCGTTTTGGGAGCCGTTGCGCCGCAACGTGCGTATGCAAGCTGCGCTCGCCGGGGTAAACGCGGCAGTTGTCGGCGTCCTGCTGGCCGCGCTCTACCATCCGGTCTGGACCAGCGCAGTATTAAAACCAGTGGATTTTGGGCTCGCGCTCATTGCGCTGGTGGCTTTGATGTTCTGGAAGTTGCCGCCTTGGTTAGTCGTTATCGGGTGCGGTGTCGCCGGATGGGGGCTAAGTTACGTTAAGTAAGTTAACGCATGCCAGCTGACGGCAAATAGCGCTTGACCTTCCCACTGGGGGAACGATGATAATCCGCTATCGCGTTTTTTTACCGGCTCCCAGGAAGCAAGCTCGCCATAAATTAAGCAAAAACTTAAAATAATGAAACTCTCCCGCCCTTCCCGCTTGCTTGCCGCACTCATCGTGCTGATCAGCATGCTGTTCATGCAGCTTGCTGTCGCAGGATATGCTTGTCCGGCCTTCAAGATCGGGCAGGTCAGTGCGCCGATGTCGATGGAGGGCGATCAAGCGATGCCCGGGTGCGAGGGCATGGATAAGTCGCAACCCAGCGTCTGTCACGCGCAGGATCAGGCCGGCAACCAGTCTCTCGACAAGCCGCCGATGCCGCATGTGCAGCCCTTTATGGCCGCCGCGCTGACGCTGGTATTCCGAAATATTCAGATCGTCGACCATTCCACCGACACACCACCCAACGCTGTTCTTCTGACGCGATCCACCGCGCCGCCGCTGTCCATTCGCAACTGCTGTTTCCGCATTTAACTCCCCGGATCGCCTAGTCCGTCATCGTCGTGCCGCGTGCACGCCTGATGTTGCCTATCGCTATCTGGAGGTTACATGTCATCCCCCGCATCATCCACATTTTCTGCGGTTCTTCGGTTTTCCCTGAGAATCAGCTGCGCCGCACTGGCAGGGTCGCTTGCGTTCTCTGCCAACGTCTATGCCGGCGAGGCACCACTGACGCTGGCCGAGGCACAGCGCCGCGCCATACAACATTCGCACCAGCTTATTGCTCAGGATTTCTCTGTCGCCGCTGCGCGCGACATGGCGGTCGCCGCCAACCAGTTGCCCGATCCGGTATTCAAGGCCGGTATCGACAACCTGCCTGTCACCGGCCGCGACCGTGGCAGTCTCAACAACGACTTCATGACCATGCGTCGGGTCGGCGTGATGCAGGAAATCACGCGTTCCGACAAACGGCATTTGCGCGCCGATCGCTTCGAGCTTGACGCCCAAAAGACCCTGGCCGAGAAGAATGTGGCAACGGCCGCCATTGAGCGCGATACGGCTCTGGCCTGGCTGGACCGGTATTACGCCGACGCGATGGCGGAGGTCGTCGCCGAGCAAGGTGAACAGGCCAAACTTGAAATCCAATCGGCCGAAGGCGTCTACCGTGCCGGTCGCGGCAGTCAAGCCGACATCTTCGCCGCCCGCAGCGCACTGGCGGCGTTTGACGATCGCGCCAGTGAAATCCAACGCCGCGTGCGCAATGCGAATACCATGCTGGCGCGCTGGATCGGTGACGTCGCGGGCCTGACATTGGCCGACAAACCTGCCACCGACACTATCCGACTGGACCCGGCGACGCTCGATAGTCAGCTTGGGCATCATCCACAGATTGCCGTTCTCACCAAGCAGGTCGAAGTTGCCGAGACGGAAGCCAAGCTCGCGAAAGCCAATGAAACAGCCGACTGGACCGTGGAACTAGCATTCCAGCAGCGAAGTTCAGCTTTTTCCAACATGGTGTCAGTCGGCGTCTCGATCCCGCTGCAGTGGGATCGGAAGAACCGCCAGGACCGTGAACTCTCTTCCAAACTGGCGCAAGTCGAGCAAGCCAAGGCCGAGCGCGAGGAGATGCTGCGCGCGCATGTTGCGGAGACCCGCAGCATGATCAACGAATGGGACAACAATCGCGAGCGGTATAGCCGCTATGAGCGCGAACTGATTCCACTCGCCAATCAACGCACGCTGGCAGCGATCACTGCCTACCGTGGCGGCAAAGCCAGCCTGGCCGATGTGCTGGCCGCACGCCGCAACGATATCGACGTGCGCATCCAGGCATTGCAACTCGCGACCGAGACCGACCGCCTGTGGGCGCAACTCAACTTTCTCTTTCCCACCGATGATGCGATGGCGCACGCTGGGATGAACCGGGACACGCAATGAAGAACATGAAAATCCTCCTCGCCGCTGCGGTTGCCGGTCTGGTCGGGGCAGCTGGCTACGGCCTGTATTCGACCGGCATGCAGCAGGGTAAGAAAATGGCGACGCCGATGGCGAGCCAAACGGCATCCTCGGCAGTCGCTGAGTCGACAGCCGGCGATGCCGGCAAGAAAGTGCTGTATTGGCACGATCCGATGGTGCCGGGCCAGAAGTTCGACAAGCCGGGCAAATCGCCGTTCATGGATATGCAGTTGGTGCCGGTCTACGCCGACGATGCAGGCGACGACGGCAAGGTGAATATCAGCCCGCGCGTGCAACAAAACCTGGGCATCCGTACCGCCGCAGTCACCAGAGGCAACCTGACGTCGGCAGTCGTTGCCGTCGGCAGCGTGGCGTACAACGAACGCGATGTCGTGCTGGTGCAGGCGCGCAGCAATGGTTTCCTCGAACGGCTGTATGTGCGTGCGCCACTCGATCCGGTGCGCAAGGGACAGGCGCTGGCCGAATTGTATGTGCCCGAGTGGGTGGCGGCGCAGGAAGAGTATTTGTCAGTCAGGCACATGCAGGGAAACGGCATCGAAGGCCTGCTTGACGGCGCACGTCAACGCATGCGCCTGGTCGGCATGGCCGACGACCAGATTCATCTGGTGGAATCCAGCGGCAAGGTACATCCGCGCCTGACTATTTTTGCCCCCATCGGCGGCGTGGTGTCAGAACTTGCCGTGCGTGAAGGCATGACCGTGATGGCTGGCGCACCGATGTTCAAAATCAACGGCCTGCGCACGATTTGGGTGAATGCCGACGTACCGGAGAGCTTGGCCGCCCTGGTGCGCCCGGGGAATGCGGTCGAAGCGCGCACGCCGGCGTTGCAAGGGACGGTATTCAAGGGCAAGGTCAGCGCGATTCTGCCGGACGTGAATCCGGCTACGCGCACGTTGAAGGCGCGCATCGAACTGGCCAACCCTTCCGGCCAGCTGGTGCCGGGCATGTTTGCCACGATCAACTTTTCGTCTGCGGCACGCAAGGACATCTTGCTGGTACCGACCGAAGCGGTGATCCAGACCGGAACCCGCAGCGTTGTCATGGTGGCGCAAGGGGATGGCAAGTTTCTCCCGGTCGACGTTGAAATCGGCGCTGAAACCAACGGCCAGAGCGAAGTCCGCAAAGGATTGGAAGCGGGGCAAAAGGTCGTCGTCTCCGGCCAGTTCCTGATCGATTCCGAAGCCAGCCTGACAGGAACGGAAACGCGGATGAGCGGAATGAGCGCAGCTGCACGCGGCAAAGCAAGCAGACCGACGCATCGCGGCGACGGCAAGGTTGAAAGTATCAACAAGGAGGAGATCACGATCTCGCATGGGCCGATTCCGACCCTGCAATGGGGCGCGATGACGATGGGCTTCAAGTTGCCGGCGGGTGGCTTGCCGAAAAACATTGTCGTGGGGAGCAACGTCGTTTTCGAGATTCATCCGATCAAGGATGGCGCGTTCGAAATAGCCGCGATTACCCGGGCCGCTGCCAAGCCGGCAGGAGCCGCGCAATGATCGCCAAGCTGATCCGCTGGTCCATCGCCAACCGCTTTCTGGTGCTGCTGGCGACGCTGATGGTCACCGCCTGGGGCATCTGGTCGCTGGCGCGTACGCCACTCGATGCGATACCCGATTTGTCCGACGTACAAGTCATTATCCGCACCAGCTATCCGGGCCAGGCGCCACAGATCGTCGAGAACCAGGTCACCTATCCGCTGACCACGACCATGCTGTCGGTGCCAGGTGCGAAGACCGTGCGCGGCTACTCGTTTTTCGGTGATTCCTTCGTCTACATCCTGTTTGAAGATGGCACGGATCCGTACTGGGCCCGCTCACGGGTGCTGGAATACCTGAACCAGGTACAGTCGCGCCTGCCGCCGCAAGCCAAAACCGCACTCGGACCGGATGCGACCGGCGTCGGCTGGGTCTACGAATATGCGTTGGTGGATCGCAGCGGCAAGACCGATCTGTCGGAATTGCGGGCCATACAGGACTGGTTTCTCAAGTACGAGTTGAAGGCGGTGCCGAATGTCTCGGAAGTCGCGAGCATCGGCGGCATGGTGCGGCAATACCAGATCGTGCTCGATCCGGACAAGATGCGCGCCTACAACATCCCGCACGGCAAGATCATCGACGCGGTGCAGAAAGCCAACCAGGAATCCGGCGGCTCCGTGCTGGAACTGGGCGAGGCAGAATACATGGTGCGCGCGTCGGGTTATCTGAAATCGCTCGATGACTTCCGCAAGATTCCGTTGATGACGACCGACGCCGGTGTGTCGGTGCGGCTGGGGGACGTCGCGCGGATCCAGGTCGGGCCGGAAATGCGGCGCGGGATTGCCGAACTGAATGGCGAAGGCGAAGTCGCCGGCGGCGTGATCATCATGCGCTCCGGCAAAAACGCGCTGGAAACCATCGCTGCGGTGAAGGCCAAACTCGAAAAATTGAAAGCCAGCCTGCCGCCCGGTGTCGAGATCGTCCCGACTTACGACCGCTCGAGCCTGATCAAACGTGCGGTCACCAACCTGAAAGAAAAACTGATCGAGGAATTCATCGTCGTCGCCGTGGTCTGCGCGATCTTCCTGTTTCACCTGCGCTCGGCACTGGTTGCCATCATCACGCTGCCGATTGGGATCCTGATCGCCTTTATCGTCATGTATTACCAGGGAGTCAACGCAAATATCATGTCGCTGGGCGGGATTGCCATCGCGGTCGGCGCCATGGTCGATGCCGCCGTGGTGATGATCGAGAATGCCCACAAGCATATTGAAGCCTGGAACCACGCTCATCCCGGTGAAAAGCTGACGGGCAATGACCACTGGCGCGTCGTCGGCGACGCCGCCTCCGAGGTGGGTCCGGCGCTGTTCTTCTCGCTCCTGATCATCGTGCTCTCGTTCATTCCTGTGTTCACGCTGGAAGCGCAGGAAGGACGCCTGTTTTCTCCACTGGCGTTTACCAAGACCTATGCGATGGCCGCCGCCGCGGGCCTGGCGGTGACGCTGATTCCGGTCTTGATGGGTTATCTGATTCGCGGCCGGATTCCGGATGAGCAAAAGAATCCGCTCAATCGCTTCCTGATCGCGCTGTACCGTCCCTTGCTCGACATTGTGCTGCGGTTCCCGAAGCTGACCTTGCTGGTGGCCGCCCTGGTGGCGATCGTGACGATCTGGCCGATGACCCGGCTTGGCGGCGAATTCATGCCGCCGCTAGACGAAGGCGATGTGCTGTACATGCCGTCGGCACTGCCTGGTTTGTCGGCCGGCAAGGTAGCGCAGTTGCTGCAGCAAACCGATCGCCTGATTAAAACCGTGCCCGAGGTGCAAAGCGTGTTCGGCAAAGCCGGTCGGGCCGAGAGCGCCACAGATCCGGCGCCGCTGGAAATGTTTGAAACCATGATTCAGTTCAAGCCGCACGATCAGTGGCGGCCCGGCATGACCCCGGACAAGCTGATCCAGGAACTCGACCGCATCGTCAAGGTACCCGGGTTGTCGAACATCTGGGTGCCGCCGATCCGCAACCGGATCGACATGCTGGCCACCGGCATCAAAAGTCCGGTCGGGGTCAAGGTCGCAGGCATCAGTTTGCAGGAAATCGACCGCATTACCGGTGACATAGAGCGCGCCGTCAAGCACGTGCCGGGCGTGTCATCGGCGCTCGCCGAGCGCTTGAACGGCGGCCGCTATATCGACGTGAACATCGACCGCGATGCGGCCGCCCGCTACGGCTTGAATATTGCGGACGTGCAAAGCGTTGTGTCGGCGGCGATCGGCGGCGACAACATTGGCGAGACCGTCGAGGGCTTGCAGCGCTTCCCCATCAATGTGCGTTATCCGCGCGAGGTGCGCGACTCGGTCGAGAAGCTGCGCCAGTTACCGGTGCTGACTGATCGCGGCGCCCAAATCCAACTGGGCGATGTCGCCGCGATTCGCATCAACGATGGCCCGCCGATGCTGAAAAGCGAAAACGCGCGCCTGTCGGGCTGGGTGTATGTCGATATCCGCGATCGCGACCTGAGTTCCACCGTGCACGACATGCAGCAAGTCGTGGCCAGGGAAGTCACATTGCCGGCTGGCTACTCGATCGCCTGGTCGGGGCAATTCGAATATCTGGAGCGTGCCACCGCAAAACTCAAAATCGTGGTGCCAGCGACCTTGCTGATTATTTTCGTCCTGCTGTATCTGACCTTCAAGCGTTTTGATGAAGCGGCCTTGATCATGGGGACGCTGCCGTTTGCGCTGGCGGGCGGTATCTGGTTGTTGTGGCTGCTCGATTATCACCTGTCGGTCGCCGGCGGCGTCGGTTTCATTGCGTTGGCGGGCGTATCGGCCGAGTTCGGCGTGATCATGCTGCTGTATTTAAAACATGCCTGGGAAGAGCGCCTGGCCAACGGCAAGGATAGTGAAGCCGACCTGCTCGATGCGATTCGCGAAGGTGCCGTGTTGCGGGTGCGCCCCAAGGCGATGACGGTGGCCGTCATCATCGCCGGCCTGGTGCCGATCATGCTGGGCACCGGCACCGGGTCGGAAGTCATGCAGCGCATCGCCGCACCGATGGTCGGCGGGATGATCACCGCACCGCTGCTGTCGATGTTTGTGGTCCCGGCGGTCTACCTGCTGTTGCGTCGGCGTCCGCTGCGCGCCACCGTCATGGCCTCCGGCGCAGGTTCAGGCATGCAAGCAGGAGAGATCGCCACGGTCTAGACTGCACCCAATATTTTTTTTACCAACCCAACCAACGAAGGAAATTGCAATGAAACTTACCGCAACAGTGTCCCTGATCCTCGCTTTGTCCGCATCCGATGTTGCCATGGCGCAGTCTGGCGGCGCGAAAAATATGGATATGCAAGGCATGGACATGAAGACCATGCCGATGGACAAAATGTCTCCCGACTCCACTCCTAAAACCGTCACCCACAAGGCGACCGGTACGGTCAAGGCGGTTGATCCGGCCAAGGGCACGGTGACGCTTGCGCACGGACCGGTCAAAACCTTGAATTGGCCGGCCATGACGATGACCTTCGCTGTGAAGGACAAGATGTTCTTCGACAAACTCGCCGTCGACAAGAAAGTGACCATCGATTTCACCCAACAGGACACCCATTATGTCGTGACCGCTGTGAAGTAAAGGCTGTCCGGATCAGGCCGGATTGCCATGCGCGGCAAAACGGGCCCGATATTCGGCCGGATTAATCCCCAGCTGGCGTTGAAATACCCGCCGCAGGTTTTGCTCTTCGCCGTAACCGACTTCGGTGGCAATGCTTTTCAGCGGCAGACGCGTACTCTCCAGAATCCGGCAGGCCACCTCCAGCCGGATCGCCTCCACCGTCCTGGCCGGCGTACGACCCAGTTGCGCGCTATATATCCGGGCAAAAGTACGTGGCGACATGCCGGCCTGTTCGGCCAGCCGCTCCACCCGCAAATCATCCTGCAAATGGGCCGCGATCCATGCGTGCAGATCAGCGAAGTGACCGCCCTTGGCAGCCTGCGCAATCAGCGGCACGCTGAATTGCGATTGACCGCCCGGGCGCTTGACGAACATCACCAGTTGCCGCGCGGTCTGGATCGCCAGTTGATGGCCGAAATCCTCCTCGATCAGTGCCAGCGTCAGGTCGATGCCGGCGCTCACGCCAGCCGAGGTCCAGAGCCGTCCGTCCTTGATAAAGATAGGATCGGGATCGACCACCAGCGCCGGATATCGGGTCTGCAATTTTGCCGCCCAATCCCAATGCGTCGTGACCCTGCGGCCGCTCAACAGCCCGGCCGCTGCCAGCAAAAAAGCCCCGGTGCACACCGAACAAACCCGGCGTGCCTCAGGTGCAGCCAATACGATCCAGTCGACCAATGCGGCCTCCGGAACAAAGATGTCATCGCGCGAACCGCCCGGAACAATCAGCGTGTCGATTGCCAGCCCGTCCAGTGCTGCCAGGGCGACCGTGATGACCGGCAAACCCGGTCCGGTGACGACCGGGCCGCCGTTGGCGGAAGCGACGATGGTTTCGTAGGTTCCGCCTCCCGCATCCCGGTTCAGGCGGCTTGCCGTCGCCAGCGCCTGCAAAGGTCCGCTGAGATCAATCAGGTTCATGCCTTCGTAGGCAAGCAAGACCACGCGATAAGATTTTTTAGCTGTCATTTGAGTTATTTACTGGATAGCTTCAGTTGCCGAAAAGCCACGCCGCTGCGCCAACACCCACCACACGGTCATCATCGCGCATAACGTCAGTAGCGGCAGCATCGCCGTGTTGAGCGCGGCCCAGCCGTAGTATTGCAGCAGCGGACCGGCGGCCAGGGTTGCCAGCGCAGTCGCCGCATAGCGCAGGAATTCGGCGGCACCCTGGGTCTTGGCGCGCTCGGCCGGGCGGTAAGACTGGGCCAGCAACGTGCTGCCACCGACGAACATGAAATTCCAGCCTACCCCCAGGCATAGCAAAGCGAAGTAGAACGCCGCCAAACCGGTGGAATTCATCGCAATCACGACGCACAGAGCATTCAATCCCATGCCGGCCAACACCATGCGCGCCACGCCAAAGCGCGTCATCAGATACCCGGCAAAAAACGATGGCGCGAACATGCCCACCAGATGCCATTGAATAATATTCGCACCGTCATCGATGCTGTGATGACAGGCGACCGCAGCCAGCGGTGCAGCGGTCATGATGAACATCATGACGACTGATCCCACCACGTTATTCGCCAGCGAAGCGACAAAAACCGGCTGGCGGACGATCACCGCCAGCGCGCGCGCTGGCGCTGCGCCGACAGTTTCCATCTGTTTAGCCTGTGGCGCGTTATCGCGATACCAGCTCAGTAGCACGATGACCGATAGCAACCCCAGAATTGCCACCATCAGATAAGCACCGGCAAACAGCGCGGCCGGGAACAGGTTCTTGCTCCACGCCGCCAGCGCAGGACCAAGTACCGCGGCGATCACCCCGCCGGTCAGCACCGTCGCGATGGCCCGGCTTTTGGCCGACGGGCCGACCGCATCAGCCGCCGCCAGCCGGTAATATTGGGCGAAAGCCTGAAACACGCCGACTGCTGCCGTACCGACACAAAACACCCAGAAATGATTGTGGAAAACCGCCCAAACCGAGATCGCACCGCCAATCGCACCAACCATGGCACCCAATGCGAAGCCCACGCGGCGGCCCAGTCTTTGCAACAGGAACGCGGCAAACAACGTCACCAGTGCGCCGGCCACCGTGATCATCGCAAACGGCAGTGTCGCTAACGCCTTGTTCGGCGCCAACTGATAGCCGGTCAAGCCGGTTAACGTCAGGTCGATCGAGATTGCACTGGTAAACAGGCCCTGACAGATCGCCAGCACCAAGGCATTCCGCTTGCCGGCATTGCCGGTATCGTCGGCGCCCGGCGCCGCGTTTGTCGTGTCAATTGCTGTCATCGCCATCCTCTGGTTGCGCCTCCATCGGAAAACTACAGGACACGTTAAGAGGATTGTCATAGACACCAGTTTTGGCGTCAATGACAACGAACAGTCATTTCCTGCCAAAACCAGATAACTAGAGGCACAGTCAGGATTGACTGGACATAGTCCAGGCGCACCAGACATGCGATGTGGAACGACTTCAACTTGTGTTTCCCAAGCCTTCACAATAGAATGCGTAGGTTTTTTTTCTGACCCGCTTGCATCCTCGTAAGTCCCCCATGTTGCGTACCCGCCGTCATAAACTTGTTGCCTGGACTTGCATCTTTGCCATATGGCTAAGTGTGTTCATGCCGACGATTTCGCAGTCGCTTAAGGCGATGGGGACGGCGCAGATATTCCACGACATCTGTACGTCATCCGGATTCTCCCATTCCGATTCAGGTGACAGCGGCAAGTCATCTTTACCGGCCAGTGATCATTGGAATGCCTGCGGCTACTGTACGCTGCTGGCCAACAGCCCGCCGGTGACCAGTTCTTTCGACATATTGGTCGCAACTGCCGCCACCATGTCGCATGACAGTCCTCTGTTGTACGACTACACGCCGCCACGCCCGTTTCGCGGTCAGACCCACCCGCTCGATCCTCCACTGACTATTTCCTGATCTTCTTTTTCCGACACATTTGTGTCGCGCACCCTCCTATTGCATGTGCAATGCGGGGGACGACTATTCATTGAAATCCAGGGGAAGTTTATGCTTAATTTGCTCGCGCAAACTAAGGGTGTTGTAGCACGCCAAAAGTTATCATTAAGTCAATCATATTGTTTATCCGCCGCATTGCTGCCGTTGTCATTCCTTGCACTGCCATTACTCTCTCAAAGCGCACGTGCCGCAGAGGACGATATTCACGTCGTTCCCGAAGTCTTCGTGACCGGGACCAGGGACAAGCAGGCGTTTGATCCCAATCTGCCCGCTACCAGCGAACGGATCACAGCGCAACAATTGGAAAATCTGAACGTCATCAACACGGAAGATGCGTTGAAATACATGCCGAATATGGCGATTCGCAAACGCTTTATCGGCGATGAAAATGCCACCATTTCGGTGCGCGGCAATGGCACCTCCCAGACCGCGCGCGGACTGGTATATGCCGACGGGCTGTTGCTGAGCAATTTCCTCGGCAATACGCATAGCTTCCCGCCGCGCTGGTCGATGGTGTTCCCCGAAGACATTGCGCAGGTGGATGTGATCTACGGTCCTTTTTCGGCGCTGTACCCGGGTAATTCGATGGGCGCAACAGTAGCGATCACCACTAAAATGCCGACCCGGTTTGAAGCGCTGGCAAAGGCGCAGGTGTTTAGTCAGCAATTCAACCTGTTCGGGGTTGACGGCCATTTCGACGGGAATAAAACTACCGCGTCGATTGGCAACAAGGTCGGGGATCTCTCCTTCCTGCTGGGCATAGATCACCTCAGCAATGCCGGACAACCATTTGTGTACGCCAGCCAGCCACGTTCAACGAAAGCGGCAACCGGCGCGGCAATTCCGGTGACCGGCGCATATCAATACACCGATCCAAACGGCGCACCCGCCACCATCTTCGGGGTGAATGCCGAAGGTGCCGAACGGGCGCTGCAGGATCAATTCAAGTTCAAGGCGGCCTACGATATCACGCCGACCTTGCAGGCCGGATTCACTTTCGGTTACTGGCGCCAGCAGGTGAGCAACAGTACATTGTCGTTCTTGCGCGACGCGAGCGGCAACCCGGTGTATGCGGGCCTCGTCAATGTTGGCGGCTATCAATATGCCTTGCCCGCATCATTCTTCGCACCAGCGGCGAGCGCGAGTGAGAATCAGCTGTATGGACTGACGCTTAAAACCCGCAATCCCAGCGGCTGGAATTACTCCGCGATTGCATCGTATTTTGATGTATCAAAGAGCATTTCCAGGTCTGCCAGCAGCGGTCTGGCGAGCGATCTCACCGGCGTTGCGACATTCGGTGATGGCTCCGGCTGGAAGACCCTTGACCTATCGGCCGACTACAAGCCCACTACGGTCGATGCCGGCAGCCATTGGCCCACTTTCGGCTATCACTACGACAATTATTTCCTGGAAAATACGACCTACACTCTGAGCAACTGGCGTAGCAGTGACAGCGGCGGATTCAACAATGCCTTTGCCGGCAAAACAGAAACGCAGGCGCTATTTGCGCAAGATGCCTGGCAATTGAGTCCGCTCTGGAAATTGACCTACGGTCTGCGCTACGAAGATTGGCGCGCCTACGATGGCGCGCGTGCGGTCACCGGTTCGCGCCAGGCCTACAACAATCGCAACCTGTCTTACTGGTCGCCAAAGGCGGCGCTGTCCTACAAAGCGACATCCGATCTGATTTTCCGTTTCTCTACCGGGCGCGCTTACCGTTTCCCGACTGTCAGCGAACTCTTTCAAGGAAGCCTGACCGGCTCGACACTGGTCAATAACGATCCGAATCTCAAACCTGAAAACGATCTGGCGAAGGAATTGAGCGCCGAGTGGGCGCAGTTAAACGGACTGGTTCGCATGTCCGTGTTTGAGGACGATGTGAAGAACACATTGTTCAGCCAAACCAATACGACGGTGTTTCCCAACGTGACGAATATCCAGAACATCGATCGCGTGCGCTCTCGCGGCATCGAACTCAGCTATTCCGGCGAAAATGTTTTTCTGCGGGGACTTGATCTGAGCGCCAGTGTTGGCTATACACGCTCCATTATTCTGGAAAACAGTAAAAATCCAGCGACTGTCGGGAAGAATTTTTACCGTATCCCATTATGGCGCGCGAATCTGGTCGGCACTTATCGCATCAATGATCAGGCAAGCACGATGCTGGCAGGGCGCTACTCTGGCCGACAGTTCAACACGCTGACCAACACCGATATCAATCCGGATACGTTTGGGGGTACCAGTTCGTTCCTGGTGTTCGACACCAAATTTACTTTCAAGCCGACGAAAAATACGGAGATTGGGATCGGCATCGATAATCTGACCGACCGTCGCTATTACGTCTACTACCCGTACCCAGGCAGAACCTTCTATCTGGAAGCAAAAGTCAGCATGTAATGCGGGCTCCCCTTCCCTTTATTTTCCAGAGTTGATCATGCAGACTACATTTCAAGAACAATCGCAAGCTGACGCAGCATCAACCGCTTCGCGCAATTACCGCATCCTGTGGCGTTGGCACTTTTATGCCGGGCTGTTCGTGATGCCCTTTTTGATCGTGTTGGCGATTACCGGCGCAATCTATGTGTTTAAACCGCAGATAGATACGGCACTCTATGGCGACAAGTTGTTTGTGTCTCCAAGCCGGCAGCCACGAATCGGTTACGACAGGCAGTTAGGCATCGCGGCCGCTGCTGTACCGAAAAATGCCGTAGCAAAGTCGTTCGCCGTGAGCAATGACCCACGACGCAGCACCGAAGCGGTGTTCCGCTTACCCTCCGGCGAAAGCACCAGCGTGTATGTCAATCCGTACACCGGTCAGGTCTTGGGCACGCTCAGCGTAGAGCATCGGCTGATGCAGCAGGTGCGGCAAATCCATCGCGATCTGCTGTTGGGAACATGGGGCCGCTGGCTGATGGAACTGGCTGCCTGCTGGACCCTGATCATGGTCGGAACCGGCATCGCCCTGTGGTGGCCGAGAAAGCGGTTTTCGGTGTGGGGTACCTTGCTTCCTCGCCTGAATTTACAGGGACGGGCCGTGTGGCGAGAGCTGCATCTGGTGGTAGGTCTCTGGGTATCGATCGGCGCAGTATTTTTTATATTGAGCGGCTTGCCGTGGTCGGGTTTCTGGGGCAAGAATTTTCAGGCCGCGGTGACCTGGGCTAACTTCGATCAGCCGACGCCGGCCGTGAAAAGCGAGCATATCCACACGGAAGACGCTAGCCCAACGCCAGGCCATGCAATGCCGATGAAGATGCAGGATCTGCCGCTGGCGGAGATTCCCTGGGCCGTTGGGGCAACGACCGTACCAATGTCCCACGACCACGCCATGCCGCCGCAACGACTGTCGATTGATCAGGTCGCAACGATAGCGGCCCGGAACGGCATGTTCACTTATCAGCTTGCATTGCCGAATACAAATGCCGATGTATTCACCGCATCGTATGCACCCGGCGCTTCGGAATTTGTTCGTTCCGACCTCAATCGGCAACGGACGCTGCATATTGATCAATACAGCGGAAAAATCCTGAAAGATATCCGTTATGCCGACTACAGTGCCGTGTCCAAGGCGGTGACGCTGGGTGTTGCCTTGCACATGGGCGAATATTTCGGATTGGCGAACCAACTCATTTGCGCAGCGATTTCGTTGACTCTGCTCGGGATGGCGGTCACCGGATTTGTGATGTGGTGGAAGCGCCGTCCGCAAAATGCCGTTGGCGCGCCAAAGCGCGTGCTTCAGCCACCGCCTGCCATCAACCGCTGGAAAGCTTATATGGCTATCATGGGCATTCTGTTTCCGTTGATGGGGGCGACGATGCTCGCGGTATGGTTGGGAGATACGCTGATTTTTAGAAATAGAGCCTGACGTTTGGGTTGGCGGCATATTGTTTGCCTGATTAAAAAATGCATTTTTCGATGCAAACGGGCGGCCACTTTCAAATGCCGAACAGTGGCTGTTTTAATGCGAATATGCGGTACAAAAAAGCGCGACGTATTCGGCATTGCGCACAGGTAAAAATGCCGGGTTACTGATCAAAAAAGCGCTACGCTCATCCCGCGGATCGCGCAGGGTCGCGCCAGGTCAACGATGCGTCGCAATGGGTCGATCCACCGAAGGCACTCGCCTGTAACTTGTGCTCTGGATGCTCTGTCCAAACCGAGAAAGTCGATCATGACCTGCCCCCCGCCTACACCACCAGCGCCATACCCACTGTCCCCCGAACTGGCGGCCTTCGTCGCGCGCACCACCGCGCTCTCTGCCAGCGAGAATAACCTGGCAGCCCAGCGTGAAGCCTATCTGCACATGTGCCGTGCATTCACGCCGCCGCGCCCGGCGGGTGTCAGCGCCACCGATCTGCTCCTTACCGTCGCCGAGCAATCTGTTCCGGTGCGCCGCTATTGTCCGCCGGGTAAAGCACCCCGCGCCGGCTGGCCTTGCCTGATCTACCTGCACGGCGGCGGCTTCGCCCTGGGTAACCTGGACTCGCACGATTTCATCACCGCCGCACTCACGGCGACCCTGCAGGCGATGGTCATTGCCGTCGACTATCGCCTTGCGCCGGAACATCCCTTTCCCGCAGCCTTTGACGACAGTCTTACGGTCTGGCGCGCACTGCGACGCCAATCCGCTGCGCTTGGCATCGATCCCGGCAGGATTGCGGTATCAGGCGACAGCGCCGGCGGCAATTTAGCGGCGGCCTTGTGCGTAGCGCTACGCGACGCCGGCGAGCCGATGCCCACCGGACAAGCCTTGATCTACCCAATACTTGCCAGCACGCCGATGGCACCCGCCTGCCACCAGCACGCCGACGCGCCGCTGCTCTCCATGCGTGAAAGTGCCTACTTCCGCAGTCTTTACGTGGCCGATGCCACGCTCCATAACGATCCCCGTGTCGCGCCGCTCACCGCCAAACGCTTCGACCGCTTGCCGCCCGCTTTTGTCGCGGTGGCCGAGTTCGATCCGCTGCGCGACGATGGTGTGGAATATGTCAAACGGCTGCGTCAGGCCGAGGTGGCGGCCGCACTCCACTTCGGCCACGGATTGATGCACGGCTGCCTGCGTGCCCGCGGCCTCAGCCCGGAAGTCGATCAACTGTATGATGCGTTGGCGGCGGCGCTGGGCCGTTTTCTTGCAGCGCCGACCTGATCCTGCAGAGAGAGTATCCAAAGGCGAGCACTCCCATCCAGCTATCCTTGCGCCAACGCCCCGACAGTTAGTCCGCCGTCAGCTCGGGCAAGCCGGAGAACAACACCAGACATTCGGGGTTGGCGAGGGCTTCCTTGTTCTTCACCTCTTTTCCGTTGATCACATCCCTCACCGCGAGCTCGACCGTTTTGCCGGTCCTGGTTTTGGGAATATCTGCGATCTGCAGGATCACCGCAGGCACATGACGCGGCGTCGTATTGCTGCGGATCTGCCGGATAATGTGCGCCTTGAGCATGGCGTCAAGCACCATGCCCGGCTTCAGCTTGACAAACAACACGACCCTGACGTCGCCGCCCCAGTCCTGTCCAACCACAACGGAATCCAGTACCTCTTCCAGCGCTTCCACCTGCCGGTAAATCTCCGCGCTGCCGATGCGTACTCCGCCAGGATTCAACACGGCGTCCGAGCGGCCATGGATCACGATGCCGCCGTACTGCGTGACCTCAGCCAAATCGCCTTGATGCCACACTCCTGCGAAACGGTCGAAGTAAGCAGCTTGATATTTCGATCCGTCAGCATCGCTCCAGAAGCCGACCGGCATCGATGGGAATGGCGAACAGCACACCATGTCGCCGCTTGCACCGAAAACTGGACGGCTGTCGTCGTCGACTATCCGGACGTCCATACCGAGACCGATACACTGTAGTTCGCCGGGACGTACCGGCAGAATGGGGCAACCGAGGGCGAAGCAGGAAATGATATCCGTGCCGCCCGAAATCGAGGCCAGACACAGGTCGCTTTTGATGGCTTCATACACGAAATCGTAGGCTTGCGGTGCCAATGGCGAGCCGGTTGAATACATCACGCGCAAGGCCTCGAACGCATATGCATCCTTCGGCAGCATGCCGCTTTTCCTTAGCGCATCGATATACTTTGCGGAGGTGCCAAAGTGGGTGATTTTTTCTTCTTCGACCATTTCCAGCAATACGCGCTCATCTCTTGCAAAGGGCGAGCCGTCATACAGGTAAAGTGTCGCTCCCAGCGCAAGACCTGAGGCCAGCCAATTCCACATCATCCAGCTGCAAGTCGTGTAATAAAACAGCCGATCGTGTGGCTTCAGGTCGCCGTGCAGGGAATGTTCCTTCAGGTGCTGCAGCAGCGTTCCGCCGACACTATGCACGATGCATTTCGGAATGCCGGTAGTGCCGGAAGAAAATAGAATACAGAGCGGATGAGCGAACGCAACGCGGCGGAACCGGATGTCAGCGGCAATCGTGTTCTGCTGATAATCGGACCACAACACTTGCGCAGCTTGACGATCAACAGCGTGCGCCGGTCCGATGAATGGAATGACGACAACCCGCAGAAGCGCTGCGCAGCCGGCGGCAATTTCAGCCACTTTATCGCCAACCAGATGAATCTTGTCAGCGTAGCGATAGCCGTCCACGGTAAACATGACTTTGGGTTCCAGCTGGCCAAACCGGTCGATCACGGCGCTGGCGCCATAGTCCGGCGAGCATGACGACCATATCGCGCCTAAACTGGCGGTTGCCAGCATGGCTATCATTGCTTCAGGAATATTTGGCAGGTAGCCGACTACGCGGTCCCCTGCGCCTACGCCCGTTTTTTCCAGCGCTTGCGCAGTGCGCGACACCTGCTCGTACAATTCGGAAAACGTCAGCGTGCGTCGCTGCTCCGGCAATTCACCCCGGAACACGATGGCGACACCGTCGTCGCGCCGGCGTAACAGATTTTCAGCGAAATTCAGCTGCGCTTGAGGAAACCATTTCGCATCCTTCATCGTGGCGCCGCGCTCTAGCACCGGACCGTCGAAGCCCTCGCCAATGACGCCGCAAAAGTCAGAGACCGCACGCCAGAAAGCCTCCGGGTTCCGGATCGACCAGCGATGCAGATCGCCATAATCCCCGATCTGCAGCGCATGCTGTTGTTGTTGCCTTCGCATAAATGCCGTCATATTGGCTTGTTCAATCCATGCGGCGCTCGGTTCCCAGATCGGTAATGCGGCAAGTTGGTTCATTGCTGTCCTTCATGTCTAAGTATGCAAGATCACCGACAAGTCAAAACGCCTCGCGTTTCCCGCGAGGCGCTTCTCTGCCGGCAATTGCCGGCGACCTGTTAAAACTTATGGCGCATGCCAATCCGCACAGCCGATTGCGTACTGGTACTTGATGGCTCGAAGCTATAACCGATGACCGCATTGGTATTGCTCGATGCCGTCAAATAATCCGCCGAGGCATACACAGCGGTACGCTTGGAAAGACTGTAAGTCAGCCCCGCACTCAACTGATTCCAGCGCGATGCTTCAAACGTCGTGTGCTGATAACCCAGCACGCCCAGCATGGCCGGCGTCAGCTGATACGTTCCGCCAATTTCTTCCACACGCATTTGCGAAGATTGACCAAAGCCCTTGAATTTCGTATCGGTGAAGTTGCCCATCAGCGCGAATGGTCCAAAGACATATTGCGCACCGATCGCGAAGATGCCCTGGCTATCGACCTGGAACGGGTTGCTGGCATACAAGTCGGTGACCGCGCCGGTGACCGGATCCACCGTGGCGACTTGTTGCCCCAGGAACGATTTGACGCCGATCGCCGCGAACGGATCGAGCGCGGCGACGCCCGACGGATTATTCAGGCGGGTATACGCGACGCCGGTGGTGAACGGGCCGTTGACGTAATGCGCACCGGCGCTCCAGGCACTCCCGGCATGCAGGTTACCGGCCACCTCGCCAAAGGAATACATGCCGCCGTAGGTGAAGCCGTTAAGATTGGCGCTGGAGAACTTGACCGAATTCTTCAGCCGGTCAAGATTGAAGCGGTCGAAGTCGCCTTGGTGGATGGCGTAACCGCTGGCGTAGGCGCTGACGTTGAATTCCTCGGCGTAATCCGCAATGAAGTCGTATTGATTGCCCAGGGTGAGAGCGCCCCATGGATTCTCCAGTCCGACATAGGCTTGCCGGCCGAACAAGGCGCCCCCCTGCCGCAGCGCCCCGGTGCCGAGGTGAAAGCCGTTCTCCAGGACGAATACGGCCTTGGTGCCGCCGCCCAGATCTTCCGTGCCCTTGAATCCCAGCCGATTTCCCAAACTGACGCTATCGTCGAATTTGGTGTTGCGGGCACCGCCCTCGTTGCTGACGGAGGTGATCCCGCCATCGAGGACACCGTACATGGTGACATTGCTTTGCGCCTGCGCCATGCTCGAAAAGGCACCCAACGATGCCATCAAAATGAGTGTCTTCTTCATTGTTCCGTCTCCTGAAAATATTTTTAATAATTGGTTAATTGAATTGATGCGTGCCCTGATGCGCGAAAAAATTCACGCGCGCTTTTACCATCCGGCCTTATGCCAGACGAATCACCCTGCCCGCATATTTCGGCTGCGGCAGCCGGCTATGCGCCGCGGCGATCGCCTGCACACGCGCCATCACCTCCGGATCAAACGCTGCCGATTTTGGTCCGCGTATGTCAACATGCAGCAACATTTGCTCACTGACCGAAACCGGCTCCGAAGCCCCCGGCAGATACATCGCGTGATAAATATGCAAGCGCTTGGCATCGTGCCCGAGCAACTGCGTTTCGATCCGCACTTCGGCACCGTCTTTGACTTCCTGCAGATAATTGATGTGGCTTTCCAGCGTGTAGACGGAACTGTGGCTGCGCGCCCGCCCGGCTTCATCAAGGCCGATATAGTCGATGAGCGCGTCCGTCGCGAAACTGAAAATCAGCAAATAAAACGCATCACGCAAATGCCCGTTGTAATCGACCCACTCAGAGCGCACCAGCTCACGATGTAGCGTCAGCGGTGCGGCATGGGCCGTGGCAGTGAGGTTGTTCATTTCAATCCTCGAATTCGAAGCCGTGCCGCGATTTCGCATGCGTGACGGCATCGAGCACGCTGATGATGCAATCGTCGCGATAACGCTCCAGCTCCTTGATCGAACGTCCGCCCTGCTGTTCGGTGGTGCCATCCACCACGCGGTCGATTAATTCGTCGGTCAGCTTCGGCGCAACCAGTTTGGTCCATGGCAATTCCAGCGCTGGCCCGAATTGCGCCATGAAGTGCTTCATGCCGGCATCGCCGCCGGCCAGCGTATAGGTCAGGAAGGTGCCCATGAAAGACCAGCGAATCCCGGCGCCAAAGCGAATTGCATCATCGATTTCACCGGTGGTGGCGACGCCTTCATTGACCAGATGCAGGGCCTCGCGCCACACCGCTTCCAGTAAACGATCGGCAATGAAGCCCGGGACTTCCTTGCGGACCCGCAGCGGCCGCATGCCGAGTTCGGTGTAGATCTGGATCGCTGCGTCAATCGCCTCTGGCGCGGTATTGATGCCGCCCAGGACTTCCACCAGGGGCAGCAAATACACCGGATTGAATGGATGGCCGACCACGCAACGCTGCGGCCCGATGGCATCCTTATAGAAATCGGACGGCAACAAACCCGAGGTGGACGACGCGATGATGGCACCCGGTTTCGCCGCTGCGCTGATTTGCGCATGCAGCCGGATCTTCAGGTCTTCGCGCTCGGGTGCGCTCTCCTGAATAAAATCGGCGTCCTGCACGCATTCTTCTATGGTGGCGACAAACCGCAGGCGCGATGGCGATGCGTCCTGCTTCAGGCCGACCCGCTCCAGCGCGGGCCAGGCATTCGCGACACGTGCGCGCAGTTCCTGCTCCGCGCCGGGAGCCGGGTCCCAGGCCACCACGTCCAGGCCATGCGCCAATGCGCGCGCGACCCAGCCGCTGCCGATGACGCCGGCGCCGATGGCGGCAAAGGTTTTGATGTCGGTGATGAGTGCGATGTTACTGTTTGCCACTTTGAATTCCTCGTCAGGCTAGTTGGTTTATGTTGGCTATACGCAAAAATAAGGCGGATGAGGCTGTGCTTACCAAGCACGGCGCGCAGTCAATGGTGTTGAGAACCTGCGCACTTATCCGCGCTTCACCAAACCCAGCTTCTTGCGGCCTTCTTCCGGCGTCAATGTCCGTGCGCCGAGCTTGCCGATCAGGTCAACCGCGCGCTCTACCAGGCTGCCGTTGCTGGCGTACACACCTTTGTCGAGCCAGATGTTGTCTTCCAGCCCGACCCGTACATTGCCGCCCAGCAGCACCGCCTGCGCCACCATCGGCATCTGCATCTTGCCGATCCCGAAACCGGCCCAGATCGCGCCCGGCGGCATGTTGTCGACCATTGCTTTCATGCTGGTGGTATCGGCTGGCGCACCCCACGGGATTCCCAGGCACAGCTGGAACAGCGGCGCATCGCCCAGCAACCCTTCCTTCACCATCTGCTTGGCGAACCACAGATGACCGGTGTCGAAGACTTCCAGCTCCGCCTTGACGCCGAGTTCCTGTATGCGTTTGGCGCCGGCGCGTAACTGGTTCGGGGTCGAGACGTAGATATAATCGCCATCGCCAAAATTCAGCGTGCCGCAATCCAGCGTGCAAATCTCCGGCAGTAGTTGCTCAACGTGGATCAGGCGGGTCAATCCGCCGACCAGATCGGTACCGGCGCCGAAGCGCATCGGCTCTTCGCCGGGGCCGATCTCCAGATCGCCGCCCATGCCGGCGGTGAGATTCAGGATCATGTCGACACCGGAATCACGAATCCGGTCGACCAGTTCGTAATACAGCTGCGGGTCGCGGCTGGGTTTGCCGGTTTCCGGATTGCGCACATGGCAATGCACCACGGTGGCGCCGGCCTTGGCTGCCTCGACTGCCGCTTCAGCGATCTGCTTGGGCGTAACGGGGATCGCCGGATGGCGGCCGACGGTGTCGCCGGCACCGGTTACAGCACAGGTAACGATCACTTCATTGTTCATTTAAAAACTCCATAAGCAGGGTCAGGCTAACCTGATGCATTGGTTAGCCCGAAGGTTGATTGTGTAGATTGAGATTGGCTTATGGCTAGGCAGGCGGATCGCGCTGCCTATCGCTATAGGCCGAGATACTTTTTAACCGCTGGCAGACCATCTTTTCCGTCAAAGGTTTTGACGCCGGTCAGCCATTTATCGAGCAACTGCGGATTCTTCTTGAGATAGGCTTTCGCAACGCTGTTCGGTTCGGCTTTGTCCATGATCGACGCCATCAAATGATTTTCCATGTCCGTGTTGAATTCGAGATTCGAGACCAGTTTGCCGGCGTTCGGGCAACGCTCCATGTAGTCGGTGGCCACCAGCGTGTAGACTTTGGCTTCGCCGAAATTCGGGCCGAATACGGTGTCGCCGCCGGTCAGATACGTCAACTTCATTTGCAGATTCATCGGATGCGGCTCCCAGCCTAGAAACACGACCCATTTTTTCTGACGGACGTCGCGCTGGACCTCGGATAACATGCCGGCTTCGCTTGATTGCACCAGTTTGAAATCACCAAGTCCGAATTCATTCCTGTCGATCATTCCCTGAATCTTGGCGTTCGCACTGCTACCGGGTTCGATGCCGATAATTTTTCCATCCAGTTCCTTCTTGTATTTGGCGATATCCGCGATGCTTTTTATCCCGCCTTCGGCGACATAATCAGGGACTACCAGCGTGGCCTTGGCACCGACCAGATTCGGACGTTCCAGTACGACCAGATTCTTGGCCTTCGCAAGCGGCTCCACCATTTGCGTTTGTACCGGGCTCCAGTAACCGAGCGAGATATCGAGCTGCTTACTCTTCAATCCGGCAAACGAAATCGGCACCGACACGATGGTCTTGGTGGGGTTGTAACCGAGTCCGGAAAACAGCGTCGCCGCCACACCGGTCGTTGCCGAAATATCAGTCCAGCCGATATCGGCGAAGCGAACGTTATGACAACTATCTGGCTCTAGCGCAAATGTCGATGTGGAAATAACACCCAGCACAGCTAACAGGAAAGAGCTGGCGAGTTTAAAAGATGGCTTCATAGTGTCTCCGGATAAATATGAAATTTTTGGTAATGGCACACAAGATCGGATACGGTCAGTACGACGGGCATTCTTGTTTAGCTCCCATATCCTCTACTCTTAAAGGGGGCTTCCCGGGAGTGATATCGCACGATTGCCGTTGTCAGTAATGTACCTGCGGCAATCTGGCGCAAATCGACCAATTGCGACCTTTCGTAGGGTTGAGGCGACCTTCGCCGCAAATAGGTGGCCCACGGACAGCGGCAGTCGGAATCTGGCTAAAATATGTCGTAATCTGGCTAGGCCATGCAACAACCGAACGGTAGCTTGTATTAGCAGACCACCAGAATCCAACCTCAACTCAGGCCTTATGAATAATTCCGCTCCCGCCATATTGACGTTTGCGCCTGCCCGGCGACCTGAGCCGGAGGACATTTACTTTCTATTGCTGCCTGAGTTTTCCGTGATGGGTTTTGTGTCGGCGCTCGAGCCGTTGCGGGTGGCGAATCGCTTTGGCAGCAATCCTGGGGGGAATTTATATCGCTGGCATATCCTGAGTATAGACGGCGGTCCGGTCGCCGCAAGTAACGGCATGTCGATCAACGCCGATGCCGCGTTTGCCAGCGTCAGCAACGCCGCCACCGTATTCGTGATCGCAGGCTTCAATCCGCTGGAGCATTACTCGGCGGCAATCGGCACGTGGCTGCGCGGACTGGAACGCAAACAGGCGACCTTGGGCGCGATCGACACCGGCTGCTTCGTGCTGGCGGAAGCCGGTCTGTTTGATCAAGGAAACAAGCAGGAAAACCCGCAATCGAAAATCACGCTGCACTGGGAGGCGGTAGCCGCCTTTCAGGAGCGCTTTCCGGCATTGCAGGTGTCGCAGGAATTATTTGAGATAGGCAACCGGCGCATCACCTGCGCAGGCGGTACGGCCTCCATCGACATGATGCTGGAGTTGATCAGCCGCAAACACGGTCACGCATTGGCGACCACGGTCTCCGAACAATTTGTGCTGAGCCGGATACGCAACCAGTCGGATCACCAGCGCATGCAGATTACGGCACGCTATGGCATCCACAACAAGAAAACCATACAGGTCATCAGTGTGATGGAACAGCACACTGAAGAACCGCTCTCCAGCGACCAGCTGGCGGCGTCCATCGGTGTGACCCGACGCCAGCTGGAACGCCTGTTCTGTACGCACCTGAAAGATACGCCCAACCATTTTTACCTCTGTTTACGGCTGGATCAGGCGCGCCAATTGCTGCGCCAGACCGAGATGAGCATTATGGCGGTGAGCGTGGCCTGCGGATTTGAATCGCCGTCCTATTTCTCGCGCGCTTATCGCACGCATTTCGGGCGCAGTCCGAAACACGACCGCAACGACAACGCCGGAGCGGAAGCACGTTGATGAGGCCAGACTACGCGTGCAAAATCTGACTATGGAATTTCAAATGATCTTCCATGAACGTCGAAATAAAGTAATAGCCGTGATCGTAGCCGGGATGGCGGCGCAAAGTCAGCGCTTGCTGCGCTTGCCGACATGCGGCCTCGAACCGCTCCGGCAGCAACTCCACATCCAGGAATTTATCGCTTAAGCCCTGATCGATCAGAATGTCTTGCGGGAACGGCATATGCGATGTTTGCATCAGCGCGGTGGCGTCGTACTGACCCCAGGCAGACTGATCCGCTCCCAGATAATTGCCGAAAGCCTTTTGCCCCCAGGGACAATGACTTGGCGCCACAATCGGTGCGAATGCCGACACCGAACGATAAATGTCGGGATTGCGTAACGCCAGCACCAGTGCGCCATGGCCGCCCATCGAATGGCCGAAGATGCCGATACGATCGGCGCGTGCCGGGAATTCCGTCAGGATCGTCGCGCGCAGCTCATGCACCACGTACGAATACATCCGGAAATGCGCAGACCACGGCGCCTGAGTGGCATCCAGATAAAAGCCCGCGCCATTGCCGAAATCCCAGCTCTCTGCGACGCCATCGATACCGGTATTGCGCGGACTGGTATCCGGCGTCACCAGCATGATGCCGTGCTCGGCGGCATAACGCTGCGCGCCGGCTTTGATCATGAAGGTTTCTTCGGTACAGGTCAGGCCTGCCAGAAAAAACAACACCGGCACCGGCCCGGATTTCGCCTGTGCCGGTTGAAATACCGAGAATTGCATCGCCAGACCGATCTCTTTCGAGACATGTCGATAAAACCCCTGGGTGCCGCCGAAGCAGCCATGTTCGCTGATGCGTTCGATTGTCATGGCCCTAGAACTCCACCACCGAACGAATCGATTCGCCGCTCTTCATCAAATCGAAGCCTTCGTTAATCCGTTCCAGCGGCAATTTGTGGGTAATCAGGTCGTCGATGTTCAACTTGCCTTCCATGTACCAGTCGACGATTTTCGGGACATCCGTCCGCCCGCGCGCGCCGCCGAATGCCGAGCCCTTCCAGACCCGGCCGGTCACCAGCTGGAACGGCCGCGTGCTGATTTCCTGCCCCGCCGCCGCCACCCCGATCACGATCGATTGCCCCCAGCCCTTGTGGCAGCATTCCAGTGCCTGACGCATGGTATTGACGTTGCCGATGCATTCAAAGCTGTAATCGGCGCCGCCGTCGGTCAGGCCGATAATCGCATCCACAACGTTTTCCACTTTGCCTGGATTGATGAAGTGCGTCATGCCGAATTTTCGCGCCATCGCTTCCCGCGCCGGGTTCAGGTCGACCCCGATGATCTTGTCGGCGCCGACCATGCGTGCCGCCTGGATCACATTCAGTCCGATCCCGCCCAGACCGAACACCACCACATTCGCTCCGGCTTCCACTTTGGCGGTAAACAATACCGCGCCAACGCCAGTGGTGACGCCGCAGCCGATGTAGCAAACTTTATCGAATGGCGCGTCTGAGCGTATCTTGGCCAGGGCGATTTCCGGCACCACGATATAGTTCGAGAACGTCGAGGTACCCATGTAATGGAAAATCGGCTTGCCATCAATCGAGAAGCGGCTGGTGGCGTCCGGCATCAAGCCGCGTCCCTGGGTAGAACGGATCGATTGGCACAGATTGGTCTTGCGCGACAAACAGAATTTGCATTCGCGACATTCCGGCGTGTACAGCGGAATGACGTGATCGTCTTTCTTCAGACTCTTGACGCCGGGACCGGTCTCGAGCACCACACCGGCACCTTCGTGGCCCAGGATAGCGGGGAATATTCCTTCAGGATCGGCGCCCGACAAGGTGTAGTAATCGGTGTGGCAAATACCGGTGGCCTTGATTTCAACCAGCACCTCGCCTTCGCGCGGCCCGCCCAGCTCGACTTCTTCGATGGTCAATGGTTGTCCGGCTTTCCAGGCTACGGCTGCTTTGGTTTTCATGTCTTGTCCTTTGGCGTTGATTAACTTAAATGCTAGGGGCAATTATTCAGGTTTTTTCCCTGCCATGCCTATTCTCCGGCGTCGCGTATTTTGCTGAGCGCGTCGTCAATACGTTCCACACCGATGACTGTCAAACCTTCGATTTTTTGTTTCGGCACGTTCGATTTGGGAATCATCGCCATCGAGAATCCCAGTTTGGCCGCTTCGCGCAAGCGCTCCTGGCCGCGCGGCGCGGGCCGGATTTCGCCCGCCAGCCCGACTTCGCCAAACACCACCAGGCCGCGCGGCAATGGTTTGTTGCGCATCGATGAATTAATCGCCAGCAATACCGCCAGATCGGCCGCGGGCTCGGTAATTTTGACGCCGCCCACCGCATTGATGAAAACATCCTGATCGAACGCCGCGATCCCGGCATGGCGATGCAAGACGGCGAGCAGCATGGCCAGTCGATTTTGTTCCAGACCGACCGACAGACGACGCGCATTCGGCAAATGCGACGCATCGACCAGGGCCTGGATTTCCACCAGCAACGGGCGCGTGCCTTCTTGCGTCACCATCACGCACGAACCCGCTACCGCGACATCGTGCTGCGACAGGAATAATGCCGAAGGATTCGACACACCCTTCAGGCCTTTTTCGGTCATGGCAAACACACCCAGCTCATTGACCGCGCCAAAACGATTCTTGACCGCCCGCACCAGACGGAAGCTGGAATGAGTGTCGCCTTCAAAGTACAGCACGGTATCGACAATATGCTCGAGTACCCGCGGCCCGGCCAACGCCCCTTCTTTGGTGACATGGCCGACCATGATGATGGTGATGTCGGACTGCTTGGCGACGCGCGTCAGTTGCGCCGCGCATTCGCGTACCTGCGCCACCGAGCCGGGGGCCGAGGATAGCGCATCGGAATACACGGTCTGAATCGAGTCGATCACCACCACTTCCGGCTTGTGTTCGAACAAGGTATTGAGAATTTTTTCGAGCTGGATTTCCGCCTGCAGCTTGAGATCCCTGGCATCCACCGCAAGCCGTTTGCCACGCATGGCGATTTGCGCACCGGACTCTTCGCCGCTGACGTACAACACTTTCTTGATGCGCGACAGATTCGCCAGCGCCTGCAATAGCAAGGTCGACTTGCCGATGCCGGGATCGCCGCCGATCAGCACCACGCCGCCGGCCACCAGGCCACCGCCGAGCACGCGGTCGAATTCTTCGATGCCGGTGCCGAAACGCGGCACATCGATCGCATCGATTTCCGCCAGACTGACCACCGGCGCGGTCTGCGCCAAGCCTTGATGCTGATTTGAAAAGCGATTGCCGGCGGCCTCGATGATGGTTTCCACCAGCGTATTCCACTGACCGCAGGCCGGGCATTGCCCAGTCCATTTGTTGGCGACGCCGCCGCATTCGGAACAGGTATAGTTGGTTTTCGCTTTGGCCATCTGAAATCAGGCCTCTGCGATCCGGACCCGAAGCGCGACAGCGCACAGCAACTCATAGCCGATAGTGCCAGCGGCGTGCGCCACCTCATCGACCGATAAGCCCTGGCCCCACAACAGGACCTGGCTGCCGACCCGGGCACCGGGAATATGCGTCAGATCGACCGAAATCATGTCCATCGATACGCGTCCAACCGTGCCGGTCCGCACACCGTCGACCAGCACCGGCGTGCCAGTCGGCGCGTGACGCGGATAACCGTCGGCATAACCGCAGGCCACCACGCCTATCGTCATCGGTTCGGCCGACACAAAGCGGCTGCCGTAGCCAACCGCTTCGCCTGCGGCAATTTTCTGAATACCGATAATCTCGCTGGTCAACGTCATTGCCGGGCGCAAGCCGAACGATTCCGCAGTATCGCCGCCGGGTGTCGCACCGTACAGCATGACACCGGGCCGCACCCAGTCGGAGCGCAATTCGGGATGCATCAGGTCGGCGGCAGAGTTGGCGATGCTATGTTCGCCAGGAAGGCCGGCGATCCCGCGCTCAAAGCGCGCAACCTGTTGCTGTAACGGCAGTCCCGGGTTGTGCGGATCGTCGGCGTTCGCAAGATGGGTCATTAACGTAATATTGCCTATCTGCGGCAACGCACGCAGACGTTCATGGGCAGCATGGTAGGCTTCGGGCGGGAAGCCCAGGCGGTTCATGCCGCTGTTCATTTTCAAATGCACGTTCAGCTTGGACGACATCTGCTGCGCCGGCAAAAATTGCTCAAGCAATGCGATCTGCTCAACGCAATGCACGGCAGTTTCAAGCCGCGCCGCGACGACGGCCTCAAGGTCGGCAGCATCAAAAAACCCTTCCAGCAGCAAAATCGGCTTTTGCCAGCCAAGTTCGCGCAGACGCACGGCATACTCCGGCTCGATCAATGCCAGGCCATCGGCCTCGGCGAAGCCGCGCAGCCCGCGCTCCAGGCCATGTCCGTATGCGTTAGCCTTAAGTACTGCCCAGACTTTGGAATGCGGCGCCCGTGACTTGGCGATGCGCAGGTTATGTTGAAGAGCGGAAATATCAATAGTCGCGACGATTGGCCTTGGCATGAGGATTTTATCTAATGAATTTTGATGAAGGCACTATTTTACCGGATGCGACGCCAACACGAATCATCGCACACCTCTCCAGTGCATTTAACCAAATCGCGTCAGATCAAACTTCTCCCTAACCATTTGGAATGACATGCCGCCTTAATCGCTGAGCGCTCATATTTTCATGGTATAAAGCATGCCGGGGACATTAAGTTACAGTTTAAGATGCGAATGAATCGCGGTTTTTATACCATCATGGCGGCGCAGTTTTTTTCTTCGCTGGCCGATAACGCCCTACTCATAGCGGCGATTGCGTTATTGATAGAAATGTCGTCACCGACCTGGATGACGCCGTTACTCAAATTGTTTTTTGTCCTGTCTTACGTGCTGTTGGCGCCTTTTGTCGGCGCGTTTGCCGATTCGCTGCCTAAGGGCCGCGTCATGTTCCTGACCAACATGATCAAGATCCTGGGTTGCGTGATGATGTTTTTCAGCGTGCATCCGCTGCTGTCCTACGCGATGGTCGGCTTCGGTGCGGCGGCGTACTCCCCGGCCAAATACGGCATTCTGACCGAACTGTTACCCGCCGAAAAACTGGTCGCCGCCAACGGCTGGATCGAAGGCTTGACGGTCTCCTCGATCATTCTTGGCACAGTGATGGGTGGCGCGCTGGTCAACCCGCACGTATCCGCCGTTCTCCTGACGCTGCATGTGCCGGTACTGAACTGGAGTCCGAATACACCGACCCAGGCAGCCCTCAGCGTTATCGCTGTGCTGTATGTGGTCGCCACCATGTTCAATCTGAAGATTCCCGACACCTGCGTACGTTATCCGCATCAGGAGCGCAACCCGATCAAGCTGGTCGCCGACTTTGCCAAGTGCAATAGCATCCTGTGGAAAGACAAGCTGGGGCAGATTTCTCTCGCCGTCACGACGCTGTTTTGGGGTGCCGGAGCGACACTCCAATTCATCGTTCTCAAATGGGCCGAGAAATCGCTCCATATGCCGCTCGATAAAGCCGCCATTCTGCAAGGCGTGGTAGCGGTCGGCGTTGCTTTCGGCGCCATTGCGGCGGCCCGCTTCGTGCCATTGAAGAAGTCATTGTCGGTGATGCCGATGGGTATCGTGATGGGTCTGGTGGTGATGTCCATGACGCTGGTGCACTCGATCTGGATCGCCTATCCGTTGCTGGTGCTGATCGGCGCCCTGTCCGGCTATTTTGTGGTACCGATGAACGCCCTGCTGCAGCATCGCGGCCACGTCCTGATGAGTGCGGGTCACTCGATCGCCGTACAAAATTACAATGAAAATCTGTCGGTGCTGACCATGCTGGTGCTGTATGCGCTAATGGTAAAGCTGGACATGAACGTCAATCTGGTCATCATCATGTTTGGCCTGTTCGTTGCCGGGACCATGTTTTTGGTCATGCGCAAGCACGCTGCAAATCAACGAGAACATGATTCGCTGGCCCTGATCGGTGAACGGAAGCACTAAACGGTTGTGTAGGCCTCCCGGAATGATGAAGGCCGGCAGGATGATCAGGCAGCGGCCGCGATCTTGACCGTCGCCAGGCGTCGCGTTGCGGCGGCGCGCGCAGACCAATCGTCCGGCACCACAAATCCGCGTCTAAGCTCCAGCCCCTCGTCACCATATGCGCCCAGTGTTGCCAGCATCAGCGGCGCGCGGTCATGCGCAAAATGCGCCTGCAAGGCCTGCCGCGCTTCGGCACCGCTGAGCGCATCTTTAAGCATCGCCTTTGCCGGCGCGAGCCAGCGCAGCCTTGGCAGAATCAGATAGTGCGCAGCCTCATCGATCTCCATCAACGACAACGGACACCAATAACCGCGACAATGTCTATCCGACACACCGAGCGCGGCCGGAACAACAAATCCCTGATCCTGATAAAACAGCCAGCCTTTCACCAGCGCTTGTGCAGACACCACCGGCTCGGTCAAATAGTCCTGCGCAGCCGGATGTTGGGACAACACCAATTGGCGACGAAAAATTTTCTGGATTTTTTCACCTAGCGAATCCGACAGATTGGGACCGACAAAGTCATCGGCGACAAGACTGGCGCCACTGGTTTCCAGCAAATAAAATTTGGTCGCAAACTCCCAATGCACCAGTCCGCCCGGCTGTCGCAACAGGAAGTCAAACTCACCGACCGTGCCACCGTTTCCGGCTCTCACCTGCAAGCCATGCGCTACCAGCATCTGCTGTTGCTGAAAATAAAACGCCATCAGCTTTTCGGCATACAAGCCGAGACGGGTCGACAACAGACTGCCGATAAACGCATGCAAGGCCAGGCGCTGTTCCGGTTCGCTATCGAGCGCTTGCAGCCATGTGGCCGTGTTTTGATACTCGCCATCATCTGCAGCGGCGATATGGGCGACCTTGCCCTGCCATTGCGGCGCATGCAGATCCAGCAAATCGGGCGCATCCAGCAACCATGCGAGTGCCCGCACGTGCGGATCATTGAGGTGGTTCCAGCGCTCATGAAATTGCGCCTGGAAAGCACCCAGCGCACCCGGCGATGCTTGCGGAACAGCCTGGGAAAGCTTATTCGGCGGCGGGCGCATAACTACTCATCGCCAGGCACAAATCGCTCCACACCTTGGCTTTGTCTGCCGGTTTGCGCAACAGATATGCCGGGTGATAAGTCACCACCAGCGGCAGGTCAGCATAGCGATGTATCGTTCCTCGCAGTTTGGAGACCGGTGTCATCGGGTCGAGTGCCAGCAGCGACAATGCCGCCGTCTTACCCAGCGCGACCAATACGGTGGGCTGAATTAGCGCGATCTGACGCTGCAGATATGGCAGACATGCGGCAACCTCTTGCGCCGATGGCGGCCGGTCACGGCCGTTGTCGTCGGTCGGACGACATTTGACGATGTTGGCAATGTAGGCATTCTCACCGCGCCTGACGCCCATTGCCGCCAGCATGTTGTCGAGCAGCTTGCCGGCAGGCCCGACAAATGGTTCGCCCTGCTGATCCTCTACACGACCCGGCCCTTCACCGATGAATAACCATTTGGCGCGTTCGTCGCCAACACCGAAGACAGTATGCTCACGGCCATGGCACAAGCCGCAACGGGTGCATTCTGCTACTGCGGCCTTCAACTGCCGCCAGTCCATACCTGCCGGATTCGCCAATGGCGTTGCGGTCTCGGACGCAACGCTGCGCAGAACCGGCTTGGGCGTCGCAACAGGCGCCTCCGATGCCGTATCTTCCCAGGCTGACATCGCAGCGTCGACTACCAAGGCCTGCGCTGTCTTTGGTATTGGCGTTGGCACAGTATTGGTTGACGGCTCGACTTCGATTACCGCAGGCGCAGGCGGCACCGCCACCGACATCTCCGCCGGCGTTACTTGCTCTGCAGTCTGAATATACCGACGCACCCAGAGCGGGCCTACGCCGCACTCATCCATGAAAACCGCGCGTCGTGCCAGCGTATTCATAGCGACAGCCTCATCACGATTGCGTCTTCACGGCTCTCGCCGGCAGCAGGATAATATGCCGGTCGTATGCCGATTTCAACAAAGCCATAGCGCTGATAAATCCTGATCGCACGCTGATTCGATGGCCGCACTTCCAGCAACACCGATGTCATGGCATGCTCCCGCGCCAGCGTCACGACCTTGTCGAGCAGCTGCTTGCCGATGCCGTGCCCGTGCAGATCGCCGTGAACGCTGATGTTCAACAAGTGCGCTTCATCGACCACTGACATCACAAAAAAATAGCCGATCAGCCGTTGACTGGCATCGCGCAGGGTCCAGCACTGATAGCCGCTATCGATCGAGTCGACAAAATTACCGTAAGTCCAGGGATGCGAATACACCCGATTTTCGATGTCCACCACCTGATCCAGGTCGTCAATCGACATGGGTGCGAAAGACAGCGGCAAGGCCAGCGTACTTACCGCGCCTAGACTGGCACTCATGCTGACACCTTGGCGGCGCGCTCAGCCGTACGCTCAGCCGTGGTCAGTGCCACCTTGTTGCGCAGATAAAGTGGCTGCGCCTCCGCTGCAGGCAAACCTGATCCTTGCTGAAACGCTTTCAAGCCAAGTTGTGCAATCTGACGCGCATGCGGCATCAGCGCAGGTTTGGCATCCGTGGCAAATGCCGCGGCAGCAAACAGTTCCGCATAAGCAGATAAGCCGTTGCCACAGGCCAGCACGCTGTTTAGCGGCAATACCTGCGCGGGCGCCGACAGCGTTGGCTCAACCACAACTTGCCAGCTCCCATCGGCGTAGCGGTATTGTGCCCAATACACCTCGCCCATGCGCGCATCCAGCACGCTCAAGACCTCCGTCGCACCATGCGCCTCATGACAAGCCTGCGCCATTGCCTCCAGGGTCACTATCGGCAACACCGGCAAGCCAGCGCCGAACGCCAGTCCCTGCACAATGCCGCAAGCGGTACGGACGCCGGTAAACGAACCGGGACCGACACCGAATGCCAGCGCATCGCACTGTGCCAGGCCGATACCGGCCTCTGCCAACAGGCTTTGCACCATCGGCAGGATGGTTTGCGAATGCGTTTGAACACCGGCAGATTCGCGGCTAATTACCCGACCGTCGCGCAATAGCGCAGCGGAGGCGAGCTCGGTGGAGGTTTCGATGGCAAGAATAATCGGCATAGGCCGTATTTTACCGCGCCAGGCCGTGCTAGCGCAGGGTTCTCACAGTGACGGCTGAATTAATTTGCCGGAACGACATCATGCGCCACCGTAAACTGTCGGCTGCGCGCCCTGGCGACGCCTAGTCACGGTAAAATGCGCCCATGTCCATTTTGATTATCGATAATGACAATCGCCCGCAACTCGCCCAGATTCTGGCCGATGACGGCTGGGTGGTCGCTTGTCTGTGTGCCGCCTGGTGCGGTAGTTGCCGCGAATACCAGGCCAACTTTGCGCTACTGGCCCAACGGCACCCGGATATCCGGTTTGTCTGGATAGACATTGAGGATCAGGCCGACCTGATGGACGACCTCGACGTCGATAATTTCCCTACCTTGCTGATTCAGCGTGGCCAGATTGTGACGTTTCTGGGCCCGGTTGAACTTGACCTGAGGCTGGCCGAAAGAATATTTTTGGCGCAATACCAAAAAAGCCCGGCCGAACTGGCTGCTGAAGCGCACAGCAGCGCGGAACGCCGCAAATGGCAAAGCGACGGCAATTTGCTATTACGGCTACAGAAATCGGCTTAAACAGCCACTTAAGCAGCCAACCAGGGATCGCGATCCGGATGCGGGAACTGCGCCATCATAAAATCGACAAAGCTGCGTACCTTGGCCGACAACAGACGCCTGCTTGGATAGACCAATTGCACCGAGACCTTGCTGATTTGATGCTCTGGCAATAAGCGCAGCAGCTTGCCGGTCACCAGATCATCCCCGAGCGAATAGGAACTGCGCATGGCAATGCCCATTCCGGCCAGGGCGCAGTGGCGCAACAGATCCGTATTATTCGACACCACCTTGCTGGTAATCGGTACCGTGGACACGCCGTCCGGCGACTGAAAGCTCCAGTGATGGCGCAGATGCTCCAGAGCAAAATTCAAGCATGCATGTTGCATCAGGTCTTCCGGCAGTTGCGGCGCACCGTGCTGCCGTATGTAATCAGGCGATGCACACAATAACACTTCAGCAATGCCCAACTGACGCGCCACCATGCTGACATCGAACTTCTGATGCACAGTAAAAATACCGACATCAAAACCTTCCTCGACCAAATCAACAGTGCGATCCGACATCGTCACATCCAGCATCACGTCCGGATATTGCATCGAATATTGCGGCAGCAAGCGTGCCAATTGCGTTTGTCCGAAACCAATATGGGAATAGATATTCAAGGTTCCAGCCGGTTTTTTGGACAGCGCTGAAGCAATCGCATCGGCCTCGTCGATCTCGGCCAGAATGCTGCGCACACGCTCGAGGTAAGCCTGCCCGGTTTCAGTCAATGACATTCTGCGCGTGGAGCGATTCAACAGGCGCGTGCCAAGATGGTTTTCCAGATCCGCGACGTGGCGCGTGACGACCGCGTTGGACAACTCAAGGACTTGCGCGGCACCGACAAAACTGCCCTGCTCCACCACTTTTGAAAAAACCCGCATCGACTGTAAACGATCCATATCCTGGCTAACCCTTCATCTCACCGATTCTCTCACGTCGAGAATTTCATCAACAGCAACCATGTATGCCATCGTCGGAATTTAATTTCACATCAACAATGCATAGAATGCAACAGAGTGAGCACTATTCAAGCGCCGGCGTGGCGGCATGACACCCCAGCCGCCGATTAACGCCGCCGTTACTCCGACGCCCGCACCGAGACCGCCGAATAGGCAGCGACGACGCGTTTTTTTCTGCACTGGCTGATTTCGCATGGTGATCTTCCGACATATCTGGTGGGCGCCAATAGTATTCCCCAATGCTGCCGCCGGATGGAAGCTTCAGCTAGCGCAGCGACGCCATCACGGCCACACCCAACGCTATCAACGCCAACACCAGGGAAATGCCTGCTAGCCCATTGGCCCACCGCACCTTTGCCTGCGCTGCCAACACTTCCTGTTCGAGCGCCGGAACCGCCGTTTTCAATTGTTCGGCAAGCGCCTTGACGTCTCGAATATTCTGTAGTGAGGCATTTTGCAGTTCGGCCACCTGCTCCTGCAAAATCTCTATCTGGCTGGCTGCGCTGCTACCCTTGCGCCTGGTAAAAGCCGGCTTGGCGACGGCGATGATATCACCGAGGTAGGGAAGAATCGCTTTTGCTACCGGAAGCCAATCGGCCATGTGTTTTTCTCCCTCTGTTTTCGAATATTTAACCTCATCCCGCGATCCGGCATCAAAAAATTTGCACTTCGCTAGGCGTAGTGTCACCGGGATGCAGCAAACGTCCGGCAGCAATCGTTATCGTCTGCCGGCACTGCATCGCAATCGAGCTGTCATGCGTTACCAGCACCAGCGTCGAACCGCGCTCCTGATTCAGGTCAAACATCAATTGAATCACCGCATCGCCAGTGGCGGCATCCAGGCTGCCGGTAGGCTCGTCAGCAAACAATAGCGGTGGCTCCGTCACAAAAGCGCGTGCCAGCGCGACCCGCTGCTGCTCGCCGCCGGACAGGTATTTTGGATAGTGACGCAGGCGGCTTGCCAGCCCGACGCGGCCCAGCATGGTTTGCGCTTTTTCTTTGGCATCGGCATCACCGCGCAACTCCAGCGGCAACATAACGTTTTCCAGCGCATTCAAATGACTTAACAATTGAAATGACTGGAACACGAAACCGAGCTTTTCCTTGCGCACACCGGCACGCCCGTCTTCATCCAAAGCAAAAATATCCACACCATCAATCCTGACGGTGCCGCTCGATGGGGTATCCAGACCGGCCAGCAGTCCCAGCAAGGTCGACTTGCCAGACCCGGAAGCGCCGACAATCGCCAGCGTAGTGCCGGCCCGAACGGTAAAATTGATGTCGTTCAGTATCACCAGCTGACCGCTGGCGTCGGCAACCCGCTTGGTCAGGTTTTGCGCAACGACCGCAAAGTCGGCGGCTGGCGTGGTAGCTTGCACATTGCAAGAATCAATCGAAGGGGATATCGGCATGCAGTTTATCGGCAGGAAGTTCGAAAATATTATTCGGAGCTGGCGCGGGCAGCCATCATTTAAGCCAGGTCGACCAGGCAAAGTCAACCACACCCTGCGCCGCAGCGTTTTGCTGGCTGGCATGCTCGGCGTGTTCGGTATGCTACCGGCAACAAGCGCCCATTCTGCATCAAAATCGGTTCTGGTGTTGGGCGATAGCCTATCAGCGGAATATGGTCTGGCTCGCGGCAGCGGCTGGGTCGCCCTGCTACAGCAACGCCTGCAGGCCGAGCATATCGACTTCAACATCACCAACGCCAGTATCAGCGGCGAAACCACCAGCGGCGGCTATGCCCGTCTCCCGGCGCTGCTGCTGCAACGCCCGAATATCGTCATCATCGAACTTGGGGCGAATGATGCACTACGTGGTCTGCAACTGAAAGCCACCGAAGCCAACCTGCGTGCGATGATCGCCGCGGCACAAAAAGCCAGTGCCAAAGTGCTGCTGGTCGGCATGCGTATCCCGCCTAACTATGGGCGCGACTATACAGAGAAATTTTTCGGTATATATTCAACCGTGGCAAAACAGAGCAAGGTGGCGCTGGTGCCGTTTCTATTGGAAGGTGTCGCCGATAAACCCCAGTTGTTTCAGGCTGACCGCATTCACCCGATCGCGCAAGCGCATCCGATCATATTGAATAACGTCTGGCAGAAGTTGGAACCCTTAATCAAAACGACGACGCCGGCAACAAAATAAACACTGTCATCCGCTTGTTTTCCAAAGTTGCTGCAACATAAAAAAGCCACTTCACAGTGGCTTTTTTATGTTGCATTAATTTGCTTTATTTCGATGCTGAGTTGTCAGTGCCCGCAGCGCTGGCAACTGCCGGCTTCAGGATTTTCGCCTTGGCTTTTTGCTTCAGGACCTCAACATAAGCAATCATTTCCTGCTGCGCCAATGCCGACGATACCTGCTGTTGCTCAGCCTGACGACGGGCCTGATCGACCGTGGCTGGCTGCGCTACCTTACCGATGCGATAGATTGCATAGCCCTGTTCCGGCAAGGCTACGCCAACGTATGCGAGCAACTTGCTGACATCGGCTTTCATCACTGCATCAAATACCTCAGGTGCAATGCCTTGATGCTTCACGCGTGAAATCGTCTTGGCGTCGGCAAAACCGGCAGCATCATCTTTAGCCTTCAGCGCGGCCAATTTTTCTTCGCCGGCCTTTTTGGCGAACTCGGCTTCTGCGATCTGGGTTACTTTGGCGCGTACCGTTTCCTTCACTTCGTCAAATGCACGCCTGGTGACCGGCTTGTAGCTGATCACGTGTCCGGCGACCAGCGTATTTGGCGCAACTTCAATTGCCTCGGTGTTGTGTTTGTTCTTTACAGACTCGTTCGAGAACAACGCCTTCAGGAATTTCTCATTGTTGTACGGTACTGTCGGCGCAACCGCAGGATTAGGATGACGTCCCAGATCCGACACAGTCTGGATAGTCAGTTTCAACTTGTCAGCGGCCGGCTTCAGGCTATCGGCCTGTTCGTAGACAGTATTGCTAAACAGCTCGGCCAGTTCGGCGAATTTTTTAGTCGCCAGCTGATTTTTAATTTCGGCGGCGATATCAGCCTTGACCTGTTCCAGAGGCTTGACTTCAGCTGCCTTAATGCCGGTCAACTGAATGATGTGATAGCCATAATCCGACTCAACCAGATCACTGATCTCGCCCTGCCTCAATTTCAGCGCAGCATCGGAAAATGGTTTCACCATCATTCCTGCGCCGAAGTAACCCAGATCGCCACCTTGTTCAGCAGAGGCCGTATCTTGCGAATTCTCTTTGGCCAGCCTGGCGAATTCCGCCGGATTCTTGCGCGCTTGTGCCAGCAAGCTTTCAGCCTTGGCTTTGGCCGCTGCTTTGTCGGCAGCAGAAGCGTCTTTTTTGACTGCAATCAAAATATGGCTGGCGCGACGTTGCTCATGTGTCGAGTAACGCTGCAAATTCTGCTCATAATACGACTTGATATCAGCATCGTTGACCGTCACTTGCGCGGCTACTGCAGCGCTGTCAAGCACGACATATTCTGCTTTGACTTGTTCAGGAATTTCAAACTGCTGGCCATTCTTTTCGTAATACGCCTTCAGCATGTCATCCGTGACTTTGACCTGCGAGGCGTAATCGGCAGTCTTGAGCAACAACTCCTGAACCTCGCGCTCCTCGTCGTTGATATTCGAGAAGCGCAATGCCAGCGACTTTGGCGCAAACGCAGTGGTTTGTATCGCAGCAGTCAATTGCTGCAGCGCCAGATCCTGGCGCAGGCCGGCTTCATACATTTTTGGCGTGGTGCCTTGTGCAGCCAGCAGCGCACGGTATCTTTCGTTATCGAATTTACCGTCGGCGCCGTGCAATTCAGGAATACCAAGTAGTGTCTGCTGCAATGTCAGATCGGACACCATCAGATGCTCGCGGGTCACCGCCGCCAACTGCGCGCGCTGCGCAACCAGGTTATCCAGAATACTTTGCTTGGCCGCTGGCGTGTCAAACATATTCGCATCGAACTGGGCGCCCAACATTTGTCGCATGCGCTCCATTTGCTGACGCTGTGCGGCATCCCATTCCTGCTGCGTAATTGACTGGCCGGCGACTTTCGCCACGGTATTGGCACTGTCACCAAAACTGCTATAGCTTTGCAAGCCGACGAGAGCGAAAGAAGGGATGATCAACAGCAGCAGCAGAAACTGCATCAAGCGTTGATGGGAGCGAATAAACTCAAACATGGTCAGCCAATCAAAGACAGATTGCTAAAATCACTAGCACATATGAAAAAAGGCGAACTTTCGTTCGCCTTTTTAATTCTGGCGGAGTGGACGGGACTCGAACCCGCGACCCCCGGCGTGACAGGCCGGTATTCTAACCAGCTGAACTACCACTCCTAAAACTGCATATCGCAAAAAAATTTTCAAATTTCATCGCAACTATTTTGCCTGACTAACTGGTGGGTGCTGAGAGGCTCGAACTCCCGACCTACGCCTTGTAAGGGCGCCGCTCTACCAACTGAGCTAAGCACCCTACACTTCATATTCAAACCAAATTTGATTTAAAACCGAGGGCGAAGCCAGTCAAACATTTGGCGTTTGTCACCGCGCCAAAGACGATTAGTTTACAGCATCTTTCAACGCTTTGCCAGGCTTAAATTTAGGAACCTTGGCAGCTTTGATTTTGATCGCTTCGCCGGTACGTGGATTACGACCAGTACGTGCAGCGCGCTTGCCAACTGAAAAAGTACCGAAGCCGACCAAGGTAACAGTGCCATTCTTTTTCAGGGTTGCTTTAACGGCGCCGATCAATGCATCCAGTGCGCGTGATGAAGCCGCCTTGGAAATATCTGCTGATTTAGCAATGTGCTCGATTAGTTCGGTTTTATTCAATTAAGTCCCCTCAAAAAGATTGAAATTCGGGATGGCTATTCTCGCTCAGATCAAATATGAAGACCACCGCAGAGAACGCAGAAGAAATCTGCAGACCACATTAAACAAGCCGCAAAGCCTTGTGTCAAGCGGTTTGCCGCCATGCGGCACCGAATTAAACAGATTTAACATTGCACAAATAATCCACGCTCAAAATTTCTGCGAAAAAAAAAGCGCCCTTGCGAGCGCCTTTTTACGGACTATTAAAACAGCCCAATATCATTACTAAAAACAAAACAACCTTGATGCTTGCCTTGCCTAATGCATATTTAGTGCTTAACCACTGTCGTGTCCGCCTTTTCACCGGCCTTGGCGACGGCAGCAGCATCCACCACAGCCTCCTCTTCGGTCAGTGGTACCGGTTGACGCTCAAGAGCGATTTCCAGCACTTTATCAAACCAGCGCACCGGTACGATTTCCAGTTTATTTTTTACGTTGTCCGGGATCTCCGCAAGATCCTTGGCGTTCTGCTCTGGAATCAAAACCGTCTTGATGCCCCCGCGATGCGCCGCCAGCAGTTTCTCTTTCAATCCGCCAATCGGCAACACCTCGCCGCGCAACGTAATTTCACCGGTCATCGCCACATCTGCACGCACTGGAATACCGGTAAAGATCGACACCAGCGCCGTGGCCATCCCGATACCTGCCGAAGGACCATCTTTCGGCGTCGCACCTTCCGGCACGTGAATGTGAATGTCAGTTTTCTCAAACGCCTCGTTCTTGATGCCCAGCTTCTTGGCACGACTGCGCACCACCGTGCGCGCCGCTTCAATCGACTCTTTCATCACATCACCCAGCGTACCGGTGCGGATGATCGCGCCTTTGCCTTGCATCGCCACAGCTTCAATCGTGAGCAACTCGCCACCGACTTCGGTCCATGCCAGACCAACCACCTGACCAACCTGGTTTTCTTTTTCGGCGACACCGAAATCGAAGCGTCGAACGCCGAGGAATTTGTCGATGTTCTTCGATGTGATCGCGACTTTTTTCTCCTGCTTTTTCAGTAGCAGCAACTTCACTACCTTACGGCAAATCTTGGAGATTTCACGTTCCAGCGAGCGCACACCGGCTTCCCGCGTGTAATAACGGATGATGTCGCGAATCGCACCTTCGGCAACACCGATTTCTTCCACTTTCAGACCGTTATTCTTGATCTGTTTAGGCAATAAATAACGCAGCGCAATATTGGTTTTTTCATCTTCGGTATAACCCGCCAGACGAATCACCTCCATCCGATCCAGCAAGGCTGGCGGAATATTGAACGAATTGGATGTCGCCACAAACATCACGTCCGACAAGTCGAAATCGACTTCGATGTAATGATCCGAGAACGTGTGATTCTGCTCAGGATCAAGCACCTCAAGCAATGCCGACGATGGATCGCCACGGAAATCCATGCCGAGCTTGTCAATTTCATCGAGCAGGAACAACGGATTGCGCACGCCGACCTTGGCAAGACTTTGCAAAATCTTGCCTGGCATCGAACCGATGTAAGTACGGCGATGACCGCGAATCTCGGCCTCATCACGCACGCCGCCCAATGCCATCCGCACAAACTTACGATTGGTGGCATGCGCGATCGATTGCCCAAGCGAAGTCTTACCCACACCCGGAGGACCCACGAAGCATAGGATCGGCGCTTTCAGCTTGTCGACGCGTTGTTGTACGGCGAGGTATTCCAGAATGCGTTCCTTGACCTTATCCAGGCCATAGTGGTCGCCTTCCAGCACTTTTTCCGCATTGCCCAGCTCGTTATTCACCTTGGATTTTTTCTTCCATGGCAAACCAACCAGTGTATCGATGTAATTGCGCACCACCGTCGCTTCGGCCGACATCGGCGACATCAGCTTCAGTTTCTTGAGTTCGCTTTGGGCTTTCTCTAACGCTTCTTTTGGCATCTTGGCAGAAAGGATTTTCTTTTCCAGTTCTTCCAGATCAGCGCCTTCTTCGCCTTCGCCGAGTTCTTTCTGAATCGCTTTGACTTGCTCGTTCAAATAGTACTCACGCTGCGACTTTTCCATCTGCCGTTTGACACGGCCACGGATGCGTTTTTCAACTTGCAGAATATCCAGCTCGCCTTCCAGTTGCCCAAGCAGATGCTCGTAACGTTTGGCGACGTTGAAGATTTCCAGAATGACCTGTTTTTGCTCCAGCTTCAGCGGCAAGTGGGCGGCAATGGTGTCGGCCAGACGACCGGCATCATCGATCCCGGCCAGTGAGGTCAGGATTTCCGGTGGGATTTTTTTATTCAGTTTGACGTATTGATCGAACTGCTGAACGATGGCGCGACGCATCGCCTCCACCTCAGCTTCGTCCCCTGACTCCGACTCAACCGGCGTCAAATCAGCAACGAAATGGGTATCCAGTTCGCTGATGCGATGAATGCGCGCACGTTGTGCACCTTCGACCAACACCTTCACGGTGCCGTCCGGAAGTTTCAGCATTTGCAGAATATTAGCGACGCAGCCGATCTCATAAATGTCGTCAGCCGATGGTTCGTCCTTGGCGGCGGCCTTTTGGGCGGCCAGCATGATGCTCTTGCCCTGCTCCATCGCGGCTTCGAGAGCCTTGATCGATTTTGGGCGACCGACGAACAGAGGAATCACCATATGCGGGAATACCACCACATCCCGTAACGGTAGCAGTGGCAACCGGGTTTGTTCAGTAAATGTAGAAGTTGTCATGGCGAGCCCTATCAAAAAAACTTATTAATGATGTTGGCACGAGTAGCCTAAACACAAGCCCTAGTTGCAACAAAAAATTCATCACTTACAGTTGCGTGGGCAATAAAAAAAGCCACACGCGAAGTTACCTTCGGGTGGCTTTACGATTGAAGCCTGATTTATAATTTTACGAAATTGTACTGCTTTTGCTCAAAAAACGGGTTTTTAAGCCCGCTTTTTACTTAACTTTACAAATTTTATGATTTTGCGCCTGAGACCTTTGCCTGCTCATGATAGATCATCAACGGCTTAGCGCCATGAGTGATGGTGTTTTCGTCAATCACCACTTTCGAAACATTTTTATGGCTCGGCAAGTCATACATCACATCCAGCAGTGCGTGCTCCAGAATCGAACGCAAACCACGAGCGCCGGTCTTGCGCGCCAATGCTTTCTTGGCGATAGCCTGCAGCGCAGCCGGCCGAATGTCGAGCTCAGCGCCTTCCATTTGCAGCAGTTTTGCATACTGCTTGATCAGCGCATTCTTCGGCTCCACCAGAATCTGTATCAACGCCGCTTCATTCAGTTCAGTCAACGTTGCGATCACCGGCAAACGACCAACCAGCTCCGGAATCAGACCGAAACGGGTCAAGTCTTCCGGCTCGGCGTCCAGTAATACTTCGCTTGAGGTACGCTGGCTTTGACTCTTCACATTTGCCGAGAAGCCGATGCCGCTCTTCTCTGAACGTTCAGAAATGATTTTTGCCAGGCCATCGAAAGCCCCGCCGCAAATGAACAAAATATTTGTCGTATCAACCTGTACGAAATCCTGGTTTGGATGCTTGCGCCCACCTTGTGGCGGCACCGAAGCCATGGTGCCCTCTATCAGTTTCAGCAGGGCCTGTTGCACGCCTTCGCCGGAAACGTCGCGGGTGATCGACGGATTGTCCGATTTGCGCGTAATCTTGTCGATTTCATCGATATAGACGATGCCCTTTTGCGCTTTATCAACTTCATAATTGCAATTTTGCAGCAATTTCTGAATAATATTTTCGACATCCTCACCAACGTAACCAGCTTCAGTCAACGTGGTCGCATCGGCAATTACAAACGGTACATTCAAGGTACGTGCCAGCGTTTGTGCCAGTAAAGTCTTACCGGAACCGGTCGGCCCTACCAGCAGAATATTGCTCTTCGCCAATTCGATATCGTCTTTTTTACCAAGATGCTTCAGGCGTTTGTAATGGTTGTACACCGCCACCGACAGAATCCGCTTGGCCGTTTCCTGGCCGATCACATATTGATCGAGCAGCTCGCAAATTTCCTGAGGAATCGGCAACTCTGATTTCTGACCATCCAAGGTTTCGACGCTCGACGCTTCGTCACGAATGATGTCGTTACAAAGATCGATACACTCGTCGCAGACGAAGACCGACGGTCCGGCGATGAGTTTTTTCACCTCGTGCTGGCTTTTTCCGCAGAAGGAGCAATAAAGCAGTTTTTCGCCGCTGGAAGTTTTTTTATCGGACATAAGGCAATGTTTGAGTGAGCGTCAGTAAGGGGTGTCAAGCTAAGACAAAAGAAGCCTAAATAAGCGGCCACTTGGCGTTGAATTGATATTACCTGCGAAACACCAATTCGTCACGGCGCGGACCAATAAAAATGACCGCGGCGTGACATTTTTTTTTACGCTTAAAGGATGAAAAAGCCAATATCAAAAAAGAAAAAACGCCCGACCCATTTGGGTTCGGGCGTTTTGCATCACACCCGGCTATCAGGCGCGTGTCGTAAGAACCTTGTCAATCAGGCCATAATCTACTGCCGCATCTGCCGACATGAAATTATCACGGTCGGTATCCCTGCCGATCTGCTCGATGCTTCTGCCGGTTTTATCCGCCAGAATGCCATTCAGACGTTCACGCAGATACAGAATTTCCCGCGCTTGAATTTCGATATCGGAAGCCTGTCCCTGCGCACCACCCAGCGGTTGATGAATCATGATCCGGGAGTTAGGTAACGAGAAACGCTTGCCCTTGGCGCCAGCTGCCAGCAGGAATGCGCCCATCGATGCCGCCATACCGGTACACAAGGTCGACACGTCCGGCTTGATAAATTGCATGGTGTCGTAAATCGCCATGCCGGCCGATACCGAACCGCCAGGAGAGTTAATGTAAAGCGAAATATCCTTCTCTGGATTTTCGCTCTCCAGGAACAGCAACTGTGCCACGATCAGATTGGCGGTCTGATCATTGACCGGACCAACCAGAAAAATCACACGTTCACGCAGCAAACGCGAATAGATATCATATGAACGCTCGCCGCGACCGCTTTGCTCAACCACGATAGGCACCATGCCGAGCATGTCAGTATCTAGCGCCGAATTACGATGAAAGCCTGTCATATTCTTCCTTATTGGAGCGTATTCGGTACCTGTTCACATTTTGACGCACTACCGCACGCAATCCCTGAACAGGCCCGCAAGCCCACTAGGCTTAATTACGCTTGTTGACCGTTGTTACCCATCAGCTCATCAAACGCGACCGATTTCTCAGTCACTTTCGATTGACTCAACACGTAGTTGACGACGTTTTCTTCTAAAACAAGTGCTTCGACTTCAGCCAGACGGCTACGATCGCTGAAATAATATTTCAGGACTTGTTTTGGATCTTCGTAGCTTTGCGCAAAATCTTCAACTTGGGCTTTGACTTGCTCGGCCGTCGCTTGCAGTTTGTTTTCTTTAACGACATCCGCCAGGATCAGACCCAGACGAACACGACGCTCAGCTTGCGCAGTGAACAGTTCAGGTGGGAACGGCATGTTCTTGACGTCCATACCGCGCTGCGCCATGTCTTGACGGGTCATTTCAACCAGACGTTGCACGTCCTGATCAATCAGCGCCTTCGGCACGTCCAGTTCGCTGACCTTGATCAGCGCATCCATCACGCTGTCTTTGTTCTTGGCTTTGACACGGGCGCCAACTTCACGCTCCAGATTGAGCTTGATGTCTGCGCGCATTTTAATCAGATCGCCGTCTTCCACGCCCAGCGACTTGGCAAATTCCTCATCGACTTCCGGCAGGTGCGCCCATTCCAGCTTCTTCAAGGTGATGGTGAATTCTGCAGTTTTGCCGGCGACATCCTTACCGTGATAATCAGCAGGGAAAGACAATTCAAAAGTCTTTGCCTCGCCGACTTTGAGGCCGACAGTAGCGGCTTCAAATTCAGGCAACATGCGGCCTTCGCCCAGCACGAATGCGTAGTCGTCGGCTTTACCGCCCGGAAATTCAACGCCATCGATCTTGCCAATGAAATCGATGGTGACGCGGTTCTCGTTTTGCGCTGTCAGATCGCTGCCGCCGTCGCCGTGTGCGTCTTGCTCGCCCTTGACGTGGTAATGCACGCGCTGTTTACGCAGGATGTTGATGGTCTTGTCGATTTCAGCATCGCTGACTTCAGCCTTGGTCTTTTCGACCTCAACGCTACTCAGATCACCGATTTTGACTTCAGGATAAACTTCGAAAGTTGCTTCGAATGCGACCACACCTTCTGGCGCACCTTCGCTGGTCTTGGGCTCGATATTCGGGAAACCGGCAACGCGTAAATTATTTTCGTTCGCAGCGTCATTGAATGCGCGACCGACTTTATCGTTCAGCACTTCGTTTTCGACCTGAAAACCGTACTGCGCAGCAACCATTTTCATTGGCACTTTACCAGGACGGAAACCCGGTGCCTTGGCGGTGCGCGCACGCACTTTCAGGCGCTTTTCAACTTCAGTTTGCACTTCAACCATTGGAATGGTAATGGTGAGGCGGCGTTCAAGTTTGCTCAAAGTTTCGACTGCAGTTGCCATGTGAATCGTCCAAAAATTAAAAATTCTGTGTTTTATATGTGTGACCAGAGTGACTCAAATTAACGAAAACCCCGATTGAACAAGGTTTTCTCCAACTTAAGCGGCTAAATGTTGCCATTTATACCCCGCCCCCGGCACGCTAAAGTCCGATATTCTATACGTAAAACTGCTGGTTGCGCCAAAACCGGTTGCTATAGCACCGCAATCCGGCATTGCAATCCAAATAACCGGTTCTACTTTACCGGAATCGGCGTAGTAGCTGGCACCGGCACTGCAGTAACGCTGTTTTGCGGACTACCATCGATCAATTTATCCGAGTAAGTCAGATAGATCAATGTATTGCGGCTGGGATCGACTACACGAACGATATGCAAGCGCTTGAACAGTATCGACATGCGCTCCGTAAACACATCTTCCTGCAATGGCAACTTGCCAGGAAAACGCACGCTCGCGGCCACCTGGCGGCAGGCGATCGATGCCTCGGCGCGATCTTCGGCCAGGCCAATCGTGCCTTTCACACCACCGGTTCGCGCACGCGACACATAGCAAGTGACGCCTTGCACACTAGCAAGTTTCTGTGACTTGCGATGTATAGCAACTTTTTGTAAAATGGACGCCATTATAACAATAATGATTGTTGATGACCGCCCGCGCACACCGAACTACCCTCCCGACCTTAGCATTATCCCTCGCAAGTGAATCTCCTGAAATAGGTTCAATGAAAGTCGAATTAAAAGGTTCGACCGAACATGTGACCTATTACAGGACCGCTGTTCGCCAGCCTTCGGGAAAGCGCATTGACGGTGGACCTGAATGGTCCCACGGTCGCTATGGTCGGTTTCCTATTGTCTTGAACGCGGATGGCAGTCCCTGGGCAGAGGCAGCCCTGTACTTCATTGACTGTGCTGAGTTGAAGACCGAGCCGAATATGCTGTCCTTCGGGACGGTCGCCGGGGACTTAGCAGATTACCGAAATTTTCTCGATGATGAAGAGTTGGATTGGCTTTCGTTTGAAAGCCGGAAGTACTCCAGACCAACCTATCGCTACTCGGCAGAGCTGAAACTATTAATTCGAAAAGGAACAGTAAGCCCAAGCGTTGCCAAGCGACGAATGGCCGCCGTCATCAGATTCTATGCCTGGTTAATCAACAATGGCATTTTTTCACCCAAAAATCCTCCCTGGGTGGAACGCGGCGTAGCCATAGCCTTCCGAGATGAAAAGGGCATGGACCGAACCAAGGAAGTTACTACCACCGATATCAGCATCAAGGTCCCGAAGTCAGACGACCCTTTAGATGACCAAATAGATGACGGCGGAAAGCTACGACCATTACCTACCATCGAGCAAAAGGCAATATTGGAGGCTCTTGACGACCTCGGGAACACAGAAATCACGCTCATGCATCAACTGTCTTTGCTCACGGGCGCACGAGAACAATCAGTCCTTACATTTCGGTTGCGCCACGTGCAAACCAATCCCGACCAATTCAGCAGTGATGACGTACGTATTGCCTGCGGTCCGGGCACCGGGATAGATACGAAGAAAAACAAGCAAGGAATCTTGCACGTGCCAAAGTATCTCTACCAGCAGCTTCACATCTACTCAAAAAGTCCGCGAGCAGCGAAACGAAGAGCGAAGAATGAGAAAGGCGACGAGGAAAACCAGTACCTCTTTCTTACTCAACACGGCAATCCATTCTATGAGTCGATAGAGGACCGTCACAAAATCCGCCTTGCGGGTCAACAGCTTAGAAGCACCAAGCAGGGGCAGTCCCTTCGCTCGTTCATCTCCGCGCAAGTCATTGCCGCAGCGCGCGCAAAACTGGGGCAACCAATGTTTGCATACAGATTTCACGACCTGCGCGCATCTTTCGGAATGAATTTCGTGGATTTTTGCGCCTCCAGTATTGCGGAAGGCACGGTGCAGCGAGACTGGGTGCTCGAGCAACTTTCTGGACTTATGTGGCATTCCGACATAACAACGACGATTCGGTACCTTGATTATCGGCGTAACCGCCGTCTGTTGGAGGCCGCCGACGAAGGGTGGAGTTCGTATCTGCGGAACCTCATACAAAAAAAGGGAACCATTATTGAAGCCGAATGAATTGACAATCCTCGACATGCCGATATCAACGAGTATGCAGGTGGCAAAACCGGATAGATTAGCTTTGAGATTTGAGGGAGCCGAAACTCTTGGGCATATTTGGACCTTCGCATATGTGAACCGTGAAAAGAAAGTCGGAAAGCCATCGGATTGGCCCATCGACGAAAATAGCTTCTACGCGCCAAGGCTTCCCGTCATCGTTAATATCGCAACTACCCTCTCCCAGTTGATTGAAACAAAGGGCTGGTCTCCCATGAGCGCGTTTACCAATTTTGGGTATGTACGTAACTTCATGGATTGGGTGGACGGGAACAACGATGGCGCGGCCGTGTGGGTCGAAAGAGCCGAAACTGAACGCATATTCGTAAAATATTGCCAAGAATTGAGCCTCGCAGCCTCGACCGGACAACTTTCCACTCGCACAGCCGCCTCCCGGCAACAGTCCCTTCTGGTATTCGCGCGCGAGTTCTATGATGAAGAATTTTGCAAACGATTCAAACCCTTAAAGCAATCCGGAGGCAATCCAACGCGTGCCCCGGACGAAGAAAATCTCCGGACTTTTGCGGCATGGATGAACGAAATATTTGACGTTGCGAGTAACGCTATCCTCACAGACGCACCTTTCCCTCTTGCATTCACGGACCAGAGCACTAACGGTAGCAAAGAGACTATCTGGTGGGTGCCAAACGGTAAAAGTCGAAGCACGTTGTTGAATGTACGTGGAGGAGCTGCCTGGAATATCGAGGACGGCACCCTTCGAAGTGTCGATGAAGTTGAACAAATATATGCCGCCGGCCTTAACAAGAATCCTCGTATTCAAGCACGACACGCGATAAGAGAAGCGAGGCGCATCCTGACGGAGGCAAACACCAACCGATACCATCCAGAGCGGTTGAACATCGCTTCGCTTGCCTGCCTAGCTTTCGGAGGATTGTTCGCATTAGAGACTGGTCACAATCAGTCTATTCTCCACCTCCTCGATTGCTCCGATGACCTCTCCGACCACGTTCAGAGAGGTGCCGTCACGCGCGCCAAGTTTCGTGCGCTAAAGCTAAGGGCCGACGGAAAGGAAATTACCATATCCGTTGGTATCGGTTTTATGCCTAAGCTCAAACGCTATTTGGAGGTGCGCGACTGCATCCTCCGCGGGAATTCCTGTGAGGCACTCTTACTCTTCATCGACGCCAGCGGCAATGCTGCGCCATTTCCCACGGGATGGTTTAAGCAAAATTTGACGAGAAGGGTCGCCCGATTTGGAATAACTGTGCCGAAGCTGAGCCTTCGAAAATTGCGAGCTGCTAAGCAAGACCACCTCATCCGCCACGAAACACCCGACGTGGCCGCTAAGTTAATGGGTCATTCCATCGCAACGGCGCTGCGGTCATATTCAAACGGCTCTCAGGTCACCCACACCAAGGAGATGGGCCGCTACTTGACAACCCTGGAGGAAACCGTGGTGCGAACGCCCGTTCAATCGGAAATCCAGGTCCAAAACGGTGTAGGACGTTGTAAGAGCTTTAATGACCCAGAAGCAATATCCCAAACAGTGCCGGTGATGCCCACATGCACGTCCACTGAAGGGTGTCTCTTTTGCAACAAATACCGAATCCATGCCGACGAAACGGATGTCCGCAAACTCCTGAGTTGCCGGTACTGCCTAAAGCTAACGTTTGGCTCCACTGGGAATATTGACCTAGCTGATGGCGTACTTGGCAAAGTGCTTCAACGAATTGAGGAGCTGCTACAGGAACTCCGCACGGTCAACAACGCTTTGGTTGCGAAGATTGAGCATGAGGTTGAGCTCGACGAATTACTCGACCCGTTTTGGGGAACAAAAATTGAGCAACTTACAAGCCTTGGAGTGATATGAGCGCAACTACTGTAACCATCACGAAAGACCTTGACCAGGGCGTTAACACACCGTTTTGGCGCCCACCTGACGACGCTGAGATAGTGGCAACACTGCGACCGGGGAGGAGCCGGTTTGGTGGTGACGAGTGGGACATTTCTGCATTGCAAGGGAATATTTCATGGACAAAACAATTGGAGTTCACTCGGCTAAGACGTTTAGGCATCTCGCATGAGACGTCTCTCCTTCAAATTAAGGTCCTCTTCTACCTGCTACTGCATGTCGAAGGCGAAGAGCTTCCCGCTGCGTCAACCTTCATGGGGAATTATTACGCTCTCCGAACCTTCGCCGTGGAAGCTTCAAAAGCCGGGTTAACACTCTATGACGCATTGGGCGACATGGCTTTTGGTCTTGAGTTCATTTCGAACAAACCGAGAATGGCAGTGAAGCTATATAGCTTGCTCATCAAGCTAGTTGCTTTGCCCGAATTTACCGTAAATGTCCCCTTAAAGAAACTGCACCCCGCTATCCTTAAGGCTGACCGAGCAATACGTGATGCCGAAAAGCAAACACCTGTTATTCCCACTCGAATCTACTCGCACATACTAACCAGATTGACTGCGGAACTTGACACGGTAGAACTGGTACTTGAGGACCTCCTTTCTTATATTCGTGTTGCTCATGGGTGCAGCCGAGGAAACTACCCAACGCCCAGTGCCCGGTTGCAGGAATACGCGACCTGGCTTGGACAAACTGGCAGTCCGCGGCTTTCCGATGTAGCTGGATGGATTTCTAACGTTTACGCAGTTTGCTGTGCCGTCATTGCCGCAAATACAGGTATGCGGAAAGGAGAGGTTGAAACCCTGCCCGTCAACGCACTGACCACCTTTGCGCACGGCGGCACTGTCCATTCGTGCATCAGAGGGTACACAACCAAATTCAACAAGGGAAAGAAGCAAGAGGCGAACTGGGTGACCAATTCAACCGGAGTTCGTGCAGCAACGGTTGCCATGACACTGGCAAAAGCACTCCATACTCAATATGGCAACGAGCATCTATTGGGAGATGAAAGTTCACCGTTTTTACTATTTCCACGGCACGGCTTTGGAAGTTACGGCCACTACGATGGAATGAAGGTCCAAGGGGCCGATATTCCGAAAGCAAAGCTTTTTTCAAGAATTTCGCCGATTATCGAAAGAGGTGATATTGAGGAATTGGAGCAGATAGATGTTGAAAGGGACTGGCATAACGAAGGCGAGTTTGCTGTGGGAATGCAATGGCCAGCGGCTATGCATCAGTTCCGTCGGAGCCTTGCGCTATATGCGCACCGCTCCGGCATGGTTACTCTTCCAAGTCTAAAAGCGCAACTAAAGCACCTGACACAAGAGATGTCAATGTATTACTCCAAGGGTTCAGCATTCGCCAAGTCCATGGTCTTTGACCGAGACCATTTTGCTACCGAATGGAACGCCAGTCGCACGCTTTCCGAGTATCTTGGCTATGCCATGCAGGTTCTCATGAGCGACGAACGATTATTCGGAGGTGCTGCTGCATGGGCTCACAGTCCCGCAGTTAAAGCGTCGCCAGTGTCTGTGCACTCGCGTGCGCACGCCCTCCGTATGTTCGAGAAAGGAGAGATGGCATATCGCGAAACCGTTCTTGGCGGCTGCACAAGTACAAGTTCCTGCGATAGCACCCCCTTGACTCCTATTCCGTTCGAATGCCTTTCCAGCAACTGCAAGAATCTCGTTGTCAGTCCGAGAAAGCTGCGGAGAACCCTTGAATCACAACAAATCCTCGTGGAGCGGCTTGAACGCAATAGCCCGCTATCCGTTGAACATAGGATGGAGCGACGAGGACTGGAAATACTTACCAAAGCACTGACAAAGATTGAGACTTCGGACGCCCCATGAATGATTCGATGAACGATTATTATGCTGCGCTAGAGCGATTGAAAAATCGAAAAGCCAAGATAAACAACGATACCGTTGCGCTGGAAGCGGGCCGCAAGAAAGGAAGCATTAAGAAATCACGCCTCCAATTTGCCGACCTTATTGCCGCTATCGACACTGCTGCGGCCGAATTAGCAGACGTCCGCAATGAGCCTATTGCGCAGCTCGAGCGTGCAAAAGAAGAAAAGAAGAGTATCCGTCAACGTTTGGATGAGGCTATAGAGCGGGAAATTTGCCTAATTAAGGAAGTATTTGATTTGAAGCGAGAGCTCGCTCAGTTAAGGTCTGGAACCGTCATTCCCATTCGGGCGAAAAGGCCGCGTTAAACCACTCAAAGCGAATAGGCTGTCGCGGGCCCTGATGTAGGGTTATCCACGGCGCCGCTCGCCGCCCAATGTCAGGGGCAAGAGCGAGCGGCGCGGTGGGTAACCCGGCCAACCATCTACGCGGCCTGTTCGCTACGTGGAAAATTGCGATGCAGAGGGTTCAAAAAATGGACATTTACGCTCAACATGTCCATTTTTACCCTCTTTAGAATGGACAGGCATGTCCGGTTAAGTCGTTGATTTACTTAGGTATGCACCTGTCCATTTTTAAGGAAATTGCTCATACTTGCACTTTGGGATCGTCATATGCCTCGACCACAACCCGGTCATTGTGTCCGAGCCAGCGAAACGCGGTGCTCACCTCACCTACCTGCTCAGGCGCTGCATAAGCGGCGCAGACTGAACAGATACCGGCCACCCCTAACGCAGCAGCCAAGGATTTAACGCGCATAGTGATCCCTCTTGAAAAATCGTGATTGCAATATGGCGGGAAACGCCCGCTGACCCGGACCTCTACCGCTCCCTGGGCAATACTCATACCTGGTGCCGTTCGTAATCTACCAGATGTGTGGGCATTGCCGGAATATGCAAGCCGACGGCCATATCGCGGAGCCGCGCCGCTATCAGTAACGATATCGCGCAAGAAAATAAATGCAGCGGGCACAAAAAAACCCTCAAAAGAGGGCTTTTCTGACATCGTCCAACCCGGGAAGATTGCTACGATTATTTTGCTGCATGTTTTTGGTGCGGATAGAGGGACTTGAACCCCCACGTCTTTCGACGCTAGAACCTAAATCTAGTGCGTCTACCAATTTCGCCATATCCGCTTCAAGAGGCAGCATTCTATCAAATAGCAACCCATAGCGCTACTCAATTATATGGCGAGCGACGTATTTTGCGCGTTGTGCCGCCCATCGGCCTCCCCCATGATGGCAAGCGCCATTGCCCTCCCCCAGAATACCGGGCGCGACAGCGGAATCATTGCCAGCACCGCGATACAACCTCGCCCATAGAATGCCATAACTGCCGAGCAAGGGATTTGATGCGAATTTGTCTGGGGCAACACGTTTTTTCCTTTACTATTCGGGACTGAAAAAGCGTTGCGAAAATATCCCCGTTATTTGCCTGCCCTCATACTGTTGAAATACTCGTCAATATGGCCGTTGATCACTACGAAAATTTTCCCGTTGCCTCATGGCTGATGCCCGCGCATTTACGGCCGGCGGTGCAGGCCATTTATGCGTTCGCCCGTGGCGCGGACGACCTTGCCGATGAAGGCGATGCCAATCCGGAGCAGCGACTCTCCGCACTAGGCGACTATGAAACTGCACTGGACCGGATCGAACAGCGGCAACCGGCCGAAAGTGCCTTGTTTCAGGCATTACAAATAACCATCGTGGAATACAAGCTGCCGCTGGCACCGTTCCGCGCCCTGCTATCCGCGTTTAAGCAAGACGTCAGCACCACCCGCTATGCCAACTATGGAGACCTGCTCGATTATTGCCGGCGCTCGGCAAATCCGGTCGGTTGCCTGATGTTGCATTTATACGGCGCTGTGACCGAACAAAATATGCGCGACTCCGATGCAATCTGTTCGGCTTTGCAACTGATTAACTTCTGGCAGGATGTCGCCATCGACTGGGAGAAGCAACGGATTTATCTGCCGCTGGAGGATTTGCAGCGCTTCGGCGTCGGTCAGGCGCACATTGCCGCCGCCAACAGCGACCACGCATGGCGCAATCTAATGCAGTTTGAAGTGCAACGCGTACGCAAAATGATGCTTGACGCAGCACCGCTAGCCTTGCGGCTGCGGGGGCGGATCGGCTGGGAACTACGACTCGTGATTCAGGGCGGGCTACGGATTCTGGAGCGCCTGGACGTGGTTGATTACGATGTTTTCCGGCATCGGCCAAAGTTGGGAAAAGTCGATTGGCTCATTTTGGCATGGCGTGCGATGCGAATGCGCTGAAATCGCCGTCATTGGTCGTGGTCAGGAAATTTCAGACGCCCCGATAGATTATTTTTGATTTTTGGGAGCCTTCGATTTGTCCTGGCCGGCACACTCGGCTAGCATAGCGACTTTGCGCATTACTACCAACACCGCAACCTCGGTTGCCATAACACAAGACTACCAAAGATCCTTCATGTCTCCCGACGACTACTGCCAGCAAAAAGCCGCCCAGAGCGGATCGAGTTTTTATTACAGCTTTCTGTTTTTACCCCTTGAACGGCGCCGTGCGATTACAGCGCTCTACGCGTTCTGCCGTGAAGTCGACGATACCGTCGATGATTGCACCGACGAAGCGGTGGCTCGCACCAAGCTGATGTGGTGGCGCAAGGAAATCGCCGCGATGCTGGCCGGCAATCCAACTCACCCGGTGACCAAGGCATTGCAACCGCATCTGCAAACCTATCAGCTTGACGGCAAACACCTGCAGGCGATCGTCGATGGCATGGAAATGGATCTGAATCAGACCCGCTATCTGGACTATCCCGGTCTCAAGCAATATTGCTGGCACGTCGCCGGCGTGGTCGGCATTTTGTCGGCCAGCATTTTTGGCGTGACTCAGGCGCAGACGCTGCAGTTTGCCGAAAAGCTCGGACTGGCCTTTCAGCTCACCAATATCATTCGCGATGTCGGCGAAGATGGCCGCAAAGGCCGGATTTATTTGCCGGTCAACGAACTGCAGCAATTCAACGTCACTGCCGCCGACATACTGAATGCGCGTCATAACGAAAATTTTGAAAACCTGATGCGCTTTCAGGTCGCTCGCGCACAACAGGCTTATGACGACGCATTCGCGCTGCTGCCGAAAGAAGACCGCCGCGCCCAACGTCCCGGGTTGATGATGGCGGCGATCTACCGCGCACTGCTGAACGAAATTGAACACGATGGCTATCACGTACTGAACCAGCGGATTTCATTGACGCCGATCCGTAAATTGTGGCTGGCATGGAAGACTTATGTGCGTGGCTGATCTATTCAACTACCGCTTTCCATGAGCGTCGAGAAACCAAAGGTCGCCGTCATCGGCGCCGGCTGGGCCGGTTGTGCGGCAGCAGTAGCGCTGACCGGCAGCCGGCATCAGGTCACGCTGTTCGAAGCCGGCCGCATACTCGGCGGCCGCGCCCGGCGGGTCGCGACCAACGGCGTCACGCTCGATAACGGCCAGCACATCCTGCTCGGCGCTTACAAACAAAGCCTGCAACTGATGCGCGCCGTCGGCATCGATCCCAACGCCGCACTGCTCCGCCTGCCATTGCAAATGTGTTACCCCGCCGACAGCGGCGGCATGACCTTTTCGGCAGCACGCCTGCCAGCGCCTCTACACTTGCTGGCAGCCCTGTGGCGTGCACAAGGGTTGACCCGGGAAGACAAACTGGCGCTGGCAAGATTCAATTCAGCCGCGCGCTGGATGGGCTGGCAATTGCATGACGATTGCAGCGTCAGCACCTTGCTGGAGCGCTTTGACCAGACCGAGCGCCTGAAGCGCTTACTGTGGCAACCGCTGTGCATCGCCGCGCTAAACACGCCGCCGGCGCAAGCATCGGCGCAAGTCTTTCTGGCGGTGTTGCGCGATAGCCTGGGCGCGCGCCGCGCAGCCTCGGACATGCTATTGCCACGGGTCAACCTGAGCAGCTTGTTGCCGGATAGCGCCGCCGCATTTATCGAGCAACATGGCGGCAGCGTCCGCCTTGGTTGCAACATACGGCGGTTGCAGGCCGACGGCAGCCGGTGGCGGCTCATCGCCGCTGACTATGAAGGCGATTTTGATGCGGTGGTCATAGCAACGCCTCCCGAGACTGCTGCCAACTTGCTGGATGACTTTACCGATACCACGCTGCTGCGAAGCTTCTCCTACGAACCGATTACCACCTGCTATTTACAGTACGCGTCGGCTGTGCGCCTGCCGCAAGCTTTTTTTGCGCTGGTTGAAGACAGCGCTAAAGGCGACTGGGGCCAGTTTGTATTTGATCGCGGTCAACTTGATGCGCTGCAAGCCGGCATGCTGGCGGTCGTGATCAGCAGTTCCGGCGCTGCCATTGCCGATGGTCACGCGACGCTGAGCAGCTCTGTTGCTGCGCAGTTGGCCAACGTATTCAAACGCCCTGAGCTGGCACAACCAAGCTGGACCAAAGTGATTTCTGAAAAGCGCGCGACCTTTGCCTGCACTCCTGCGCTTGCCCGCCCGGGCAATAACAGCGGCGTGGCTGGCGTATTTCTGGCCGGCGACTATACCGTTAGCGACTATCCCGCCACGCTGGAATCCGCGGTCCGGAGCGGCAACCAGGCGGCGAAAGAGTTGATTTTCAAGCGATCGTCGACTGCCTCTTTGCTGACTTGAAAAGTTTTCACCACAAACCTCCATCATTTCCTTCCAACGCCGACGCATTTTGTCCTAGGATGGCGGATGCCCTGAATACCGGAAAACACAGAGTTCCTCACTCATCACAGACTCACGGAGAAACCATGCCCGTCATTACCTGCATCGAAGATCTGCGCGTACTCGCCCAGAAACGGGTGCCGAAAGCCTTCTACGACTACGCCGATAGCGGCTCTTACACCGAAGGCACGTATCGGGCCAACAGCAGCGATCTGGCCGCGTTGAAATTGCGCCAGCGGGTCGCCATTAACGTCGATCAGCGCAGCACGGCGACCACCATGATCGGCGAAATGGTCACGATGCCGGTAGCCATTGCCCCCACCGGATTAACCGGCATGCAATGGGCCAACGGTGAAATGCTGGGGGCGATCGCCGCTGAAAAATTCGGCATTCCGTTCACGCTATCGACCATGAGCATCTGCTCGATCGAAGATGTCGCCAGCGTTACCACCAAGCCGTTCTGGTTTCAGTTGTATGTCATGCGCGACCGTGGCTTCGTCAAATCACTGATCGAACGTGCCAAGGCCGCCAAATGTTCGGCGCTGGTACTAACGCTGGATTTGCAGATTCTTGGCCAGCGTCACAAGGATCTGAAGAACGGCATGTCGGTGCCGCCAAAAATGACACTCGCCAACATCATCGACCTGGCCACCAAACCGGCCTGGGCTCTGCGCGCACTGGGCGGCCGCAAAACCTTCGGCAATCTGGCCGGTCACGTCAAAGGCGCCGACGGCATTCTGACCTTGAGCAAATGGACCGCCAGCCAGTTCGATCCGACCTTGTGCTGGGACGACATTGCCTGGATCAAGGAGCAATGGGGCGGCAAACTGATACTGAAAGGCATACTGGATGTCGAAGACGCCAGAATCGCCGCCGCCAGCGGCGCCGATGCCATTGTCGTCAGCAACCACGGCGGCCGTCAGCTGGATGGCGCGGTGTCATCGATTTCTGCTTTGCCGGCCATCGTTGAAGCCGTTGGCGATCAGATCGAAGTCTGGTTTGACGGCGGTATCCGCAGCGGTCAGGACGTGCTGAAAGCAGTCGCGCTGGGCGCCAAAGGCACCATGATCGGTCGTGCTTTCCTATACAGCCTGGGTGCGATGGGCGAAGCCGGCGTGACCAAGATGCTGGAGATCATGCGCCAGGAACTCGACGTCAGCATGGCGTTGACCGGGACCAGGAACATCAAGGATGTAGGCCCGCAGATTTTGATGCGGGGCTAAGAAACTTACATGGACGCCACCGGTATGCCAAGGAACAAACGCATGATGTTAGCGAACAGCTGCTTTGCAGTGCGCCCAAAGCGGTCGTTGACAAAGTAAACCGGGGTACACCCCGGCTACCGACATTGTTAAAAACTTTCGAGAGCTACAGGCTCGGCTACCACATCAAGTCGTCCGGGATCTGGAAGGCGGCATACGGATCGTCCGCATCGATCTCGGCGCTGGTCTTGTTTACTCGCACGACGAGCGAGGCATCGCGCTCCGCGATCTTGTCGGCGATGATCCTGGGCACCAATTCGGTGGCGCCGCCCTGGCAGATAATCACCAAGCGCCCAGCCATCAAATGCGCCTGGACCGCGGCCGAAACATACAGCCGTTCGATCTTCTTGTCGTGAGTAAAATGGTAGGCGATGTCGCCGCTGCCCTTGCTCTGGCGATTCTTCTGCACCATCTGGGCAATTTGCGCCACAATCGCCTTTTGGGTGGCGGCCGCATCGCGCTGAGCATTGAGTTCGCGGGCGCGGTCGGCATTCTTGCGTAACGTATCGAGTGCAGCCAGGCGCGTTTCATCGACACTATGCGTGCCGGTCCGGCGCTCGGCCTTCTTCTGCTTACTCTTGTCCTGGTTGGCCAGTTTGACTTTGTTTTTGTCGACTAGGCCAGCTTTCAAAAATTGCTCTTGCAAAGACGCCATATGCGCTGCTCCATAAATAGGGTCCGCCGGCCCAGGCGGTGGTGCCGACCAGCGGAAAGACGCTAGCATAGCAAATTTGTTGTTTTGTTTTTCGTCGCCCTGCTCAACGGAAAAACAATAAGCGCGTAATGAAGGTGTAATGCGCTTCCGTCGCCATCAATACCACTAGCACCAGCAGGCACAGCGGCGGCACCAGAATCGCATACACCAACGCCAGGCGTTCCCATGCCATGTGCATGAAAAAAGCGACTATCAGTCCCGCCTTTAGCAACATCAGCAGCAGGATCAGGGTCCAGCGCAGATAGCCATGGAATTGCAGGTAGTCGACCATGTAGGAAAGCGTGCTGAGTACAAACAGCAGACCCCAGATTTTGAGGTAGAGGCTGGTCGGATGCTGCTGGCCTGTAGCGGAACTCATGATGGCACCTCACCAGAGATAAAACAGCGCAAAGATAAATACCCAGACCAGATCCACAAAGTGCCAGTACAACCCGGCAATTTCGACAATCTGGTAATTGCCGCTGCGTTCATAGCGGCCGCGTAGTACCCGCACAGCTACCGTCACCAGATAGATCACGCCGATGGAGACGTGCAGGCCGTGAAATCCGGTGATCATGAAGAAAGTCGAGCCGAACTGCGGCGCACCCACCGAATTGCCCCATGGCCGCACACCTTCATTGACGATCAGATTGGTCCATTCAAACGCCTGCATGCTGACAAAGGCAACGCCGCATGCGGCAGTCACCAGCATCAGTATAGCGGCGCGCACACGCTCGCGGCGGTAGGCAAAATTCACCGCCATCGCCATGGTGCCGCTACTACTGATCAGCACGAAGGTCATGATGGCGATCAGCAGCAACGGCACCTCGGTATCGCCGATACGCAGCGCAAACATCACGCTCGGGTCGGGCCAGGATACCGTGCTGGACATCCGCACCGTCATGTAGCCGATCAGGAAACAACTGAAAATGAACGTATCGGAAAGCAGGAAGATCCACATCATCGCCTTGCCCCAGGACACCTGAAAAGCCCGGCGATCCGACGACCAGTCGGTCCCCAGCCCACGCCAGCCGCCGGGCGCAGCCAATGAGGCGTCCGGCGCCGACGGCGTGGTTACACTTATCGGTACATTCACAGGCACATCCGCAGGTACGCTCATATCGCCTCCCTCGTTTCCGCCTTAATGTGTGCCGCAGACTAAGCGGACCACTTCCGGTGTCAGCCAGCCCAGTGCCGCGAACAGCACGATCCATACCGCCAGCAAAAAATGCCAGTAGCGCGCACACAGCGCGCTGCGCCAGCTGACTTCGACCATGTCGGCATCGACCATGGCGTAGAACCATGCACAGCGTGCCGTCCGCCCCCAGCCGACCAGTCCGCCAAGCACATGCATCCCATGCATGGCCGTCAGCAGGTAGAAGAAACTACCGGCGGGGTTGCCGACCGGCGTCACATGGATCGTCTGCAGCGCCTGCCAGCCCCACAACTGCGCGCCTAAAAACACCAGCCCGAAAACACCACCCGCGGCCAGAAAATTACGCGCCGGCGCCAGGCGCGTCGTTCTGCTTGCCAGGTGCATCATCACACTTGCCGCGATCAACGATGACGTGCTGAGCCACAGCTGCCACGGCATCGCAATTGGCGACCAGTCAGTGGCATCCATTCGCATCACATAGGCTGCGAGGAACAGCGTGAACAGCGCCGTCGCCACGCCAATAAACAGCCACAACGCGACGCTGATGGTAGCAGCGCGACGGTCTCCGGCACGCTTGCCCGCAGGGCTGGCGGGCCCCGCGGCAGCTTTCGGCATCGTCGCGGCGTTCATGCCAGCACTCCGCTGCCAACGCCTGGTTCCGCCAGCTCTGCGGCAGGCGGCGTATTCTGCGCGATGAAATCTTCCTGCGCGCCGGGGATGCTGTAGTCGTAGGCGCCGCGATACACCACTGGCAGCTGCGCGCCCCAGTTCCCATGCCCGGGCGGCGTCGTTGGGGTCTGCCATTCCAGCGAGGCGGCGCGCCATGGATTGGGGTCGGCGCGCTTGCCACGGAAAGTGCTCCAGATCAGATTGAAGATGAATGCCAGTTGACCGGTCGCCACAACCAGCGCCACCACGGTGATGAAGACATTCAGCGACTGTGCCGATGACGGAATGAATTTATAGCCTTCGAATACGTAGTAGCGACGCGGCATGCCGAGTATGCCGAGATAGTGCATCGGGAAGAAAATCGCATAGGTGCCGACAAAAGTCATCCAAAAGTGCAATTTGCCGAGCCGGTCATCGAGCATCCGTCCGCTAATCTTGGGAAACCAGTGGTAGATCCCGCCGAAAATCACCAACAGCGGCGATACCCCCATCACCATGTGGAAATGCGCCACCACGAAATAGGTGTTGGACAATGGAATATCGACGCTGACATTTCCCAGGAACAGTCCTGTCAATCCACCGATGACAAAGGTACTAATGAAAGCCAGTGCAAACAGCATCGGCACCGACATGTGAATATCGCCGTTCCACAGCGTCAGCAGCCAGTTGTAAACCTTGATCGCTGTGGGTACCGCAATAATCAGGGTAGTCGTCGCGAAGAAAAAACCGAAATACGGATTCATCCCGCTGACGAACATGTGATGCGCCCACACCACAACGCTCAGCACACCGATGGCGAGTATCGCCCAGACCATGGTGCGGTAGCCGAAAATGCATTTGCGCGCATGCACACTGATCAGATCGGAGACGATGCCAAACGCCGGCAGCGCGACGATGTAGACCTCGGGATGACCGAAAAACCAGAATAGATGCTGGAACAGCAACGGACTGCCGCCATTGTAGTTGCTGACCTGCCCCATCGAGACTAGCGCCGGCATGAAGAAGCTGGTGCCCAGCGTGCGGTCGAGCAGCATCATCACACCGCTGACGAACAACGCCGGAAAAGCCAGCAGCGCCAGGATGGTGGCGACAAAAATACCCCATACCGTCAGCGGCATGCGCATCAGGGTCATGCCCTCGGTACGCGCCTGCAATACCGTGGTCACATAATTCAGTCCGCCCATGGTCGCCGCGGCAATAAAAATCACCAGCGACACCAGCATCAGGATGATGCCCCACTCATAACCCGGCGTACCGGGCAGGATCGCCTGCGGCGGATACAGCGTCCAGCCAGCGCCGGTGGGACCGCCCGGCACGAAGAAACTCGCCATCAACACCAGCACCGACAGAAAATAAGTCCAGAAACTCAGCATATTCAGGTAAGGGAACACCATGTCGCGCGCGCCCACCATCAGCGGAATCAGATAATTCCCGAAGCCGCCCAGCAGCAACGCCGTCAGCAGATAAATCACCATAATCATGCCGTGCATGGTCATGAACTGGTAGTAATGGGTCGCGTCAATACCGGGAAAGCGTCCGGGAAATCCAAGCTGCAAGCGCATCAGATTCGACAGCAGCAAACCCACCAGCCCGGCAGCAATCGCCACACAGGAATACTGAATGGCAATCACCTTGTGATCCTGGCTCCAGACATATTTCAGCCAGAAGCTTTGCGGTGCGTGATGCATGCTGTCGTCGTCGGTGCTGGTCATGGCCTTCCCCGTAGCGTCGGTATTCCTATTTATTGACCACTGTTGCTGCTGCGCCTGCCGCATTTGGTGTAGCGTTTGCTGCCGGTGCTCCGTAGGACTTGATATACGCCACCAGCGCGTTCAATTCATCGTCGGTGAGGGCGATCTTCGGCATGATCGGCGTGTAACCCTTCACCACCCTGGCCTGCGGATTGCGGATGAAGTCCTTCAGGTAAGTCTCATCTACCAGCGCGGTACTGCCGTTCTCCATCGTCTCAGTCTTGCCAAACAAGCCCTTCCAGGTTGGCCCGACCAAGGCGCTGCCATCTACCGTGTGGCAGGCGACGCAGGCCTTGGATGCAGCCAGCGCCTTGCCCTGTGCCACCAGCGTATCGGCACCTGCTGCCGCAGCGCTCACACGTTGCTGCGGCAGCATCGACACGGCGAAAGTCGGCTGCGCCTGCAACCACCTCTTGAAGCTGTCCATATCCTCAACCACCACATAGCCGCGCATGTTGGCGTGGCCCACCCCGCACAGTTGCGCGCACAGCACTTCATAACGTCCAACCTTGTTCGGCGTGAACCAGAACGAGGTCACCATGCCAGGCACCATATTCATCCGGGCGCGAAATGGCGGCACAAAGAAATCGTGCAACACATCTTGCGAACGCAACAGCATGTTGACCGGCACATTGAGCGGCAAATGCAGTTCATTGTTATTGATGAGGATGTTGTCCTGACCGAGCGGGTCACGCGGATCGATGCCGAAGGGATTGGCCGCACTGACCAGGCTGACGCTACTCCGGCCCAGTTTGCCGCTGGCGCCGGGAAAGCGGAAACGCCACTGCCATTGCTGGCCCAGCACTTCCACCTGGAGCGCATTCGACGGCACTTCGACATACTCGGCATACACCAGCAGGCCAGGCGCCAGCAACGCGATAATGCCGACCGTGGTAACGCCTATCAGCCACAACTCCACTTTTTTGTTTTCCGGTTCATACGCCGCGCGACGGCCCTTGCGGTGGCCAAAATGCAGTAATGTGTAGGCTAGGAAAAGATTGATAAAGACGAAGATAAAGCCGGTGATCGCCAGCGTAATCGTCAGGGTGTTGTCCATCCGCAGCCAGTTCGAGGCCAGCGGAGTCGCCCACCACGGGCTGAAAATATGAAATAGCACCGCCAGGTCGACAATCACGATGAGCACGATGGCCATGACCATAACTATCCTCTTCCTCGTCGGCAAAACCGTCGAAGTGACACCTCGTCAATAAAGGCTACTTTACTACGTGCATGTTCTGCCGGCGCTACTACCTGCTCAGGCCGCGTCGCTCCAGCTTCCAGTAGATGACTGCTGTCACCATCCCAAAGATCAGGTGCGTCACCAGAGCCGCCCAACTGCGCATCTCGGCAAACCATGCAAAAAAGCGCGCCATGCCGTAAAAGTTGAACAGATAAAGCACCAGCCCGAACACAGCGCCTGCGAGCAACGACATGCCCACGCTTGAATCGAAATGAAACGGCGCAAGAATGCCACACAGGATGACGCCGAAAACGATGCCCAGCACATAGTGGGTAATCAATGCAGTCGCCACCACGCTCAAGCTGAAATCGGTTGATTGCAGGACATCCGGCCCCATCACGATGGCGGAAATCATATGTGACATCTCCCACGGACTGGTGCCCGCGATCAGCGCCGACCAGAGCAGCTCCAGCACCATCAGGACGGCGCCGCCGACGAACCCGGACACCACCGCCGCAGCCCAGTCGGGCGCGCGCGACTCCAGGTGATGTGTATGCATGTGAATTTCCATGGCACCCTCCCAAAAAGCGACAGCACGCAACAATTTGTCCGGCATGTTTTGCCGATTTGAGCAGCACAAACCCGCATCGTCAGGCGCTGCTGAGTTCAGTGTAGTACAAATTTAATAAGCTGCACAACAGACTGTTTGCTGCACTGCACACATTTGGTTCTGCTTACAGTTTTCCCGCCTTCTTCAACCGATACGTCAGACCATCAACGATATCCTGATGGTTAAATTTCTTGGCAAAATCAATCGCGCTCATGCCGACATCATTTTTCAAGGTCGCGTCGGCGCCGGAGTCCAGCAGCAATTTGACCGTCAGAATCTTTCCGCCGCGTGCCGCCATCATCAGCGGCGTAGTATTGTTCGGCGAACCGGCATCGATATAGGCCGACGCATCCAGCAACATTTGCACAATTTCATCATTGCCAACCGTCGCCGCATAGTGCAGCGCCGTCCAGCCGGTGGTGTTAGGTTCCGCCTCTTTATCCAGTAACGCTTTCACCGCGGCGACATTGTTTTTGTACGCGGCCAGCATCAACGCGGTATCGCCGTTGCGGGCGCGGGCATTCAAATCGACTCCCGGTGCATTCAACAATATGTCAAACGACTTCATCGCATCTTCGCGTACCGCCAGAATCAGGCCGGTATCGCCGCGTTTGTCCTCCACCACATTCGGATCCATCCCGGCCGCCAATAATTTCGGCAATTGGCGATAGTCATTGAGCTGGACCAAGCGGAAGAAGTCATCCGAGCCGGCGGCATGACTCTTTAACGGCAAGCCGGCCAGCACAACCGTCAAAACGACCATGGCCGCTAGCGGCAAAAAGACAAGGCGACCTGCCGCTGCATTTATTTTTTTTGCAAAATCAAACATGCGTGTTCTCTGCTGAGAGTTTGAATAAGTTGAAAAAATTGTCCGTGGTTTGCTGTGCGACCCGGGTTACCGGTACGCCCTTCAGATTCGCGAGAAATTCAGCGACATGCATCACCAGTCCCGGCTCATTCATCTTGCCGCGATGCGGCACCGGCGCCAGGTACGGCGAGTCGGTCTCTATCAGGGTCTGCTCCAGCGGCACTGCCAGCGCTACGGCCTGCAAGTCTTTTGCACTCTTGAAAGTGACGATGCCGGAGAACGAAATATAAAACCCCATCTGCATGGCCGCCTCGGCCACCGCCAGCGACTCGGTAAAGCAATGCATGACGCCCCCGGCACCACCGGCGTCGGTGCCGGCGCCCTCTTCCCGCATGATGCGGATCGTGTCTTCCGATGCCGCGCGGGTATGAATAATCAGCGGTTTGCCGGTGGCGCGCGAGGCGCGGATGTGGCGGCGGAAACGTTCACGCTGCCATTCCAGATCGCCTTGCAAACGGTAGTAATCAAGGCCGGTTTCTCCAATCGCGATGATTTTCGGATGATCGGAAAGTCGAATCAGGTCGTCAACCGTCGGTTCCGGCGTGTCTTCGTAGTCAGGATGGACGCCAACCGAGGCGTAGATGTTCGGATAAGTTTTAGCCAGTTCCAGTACTTGCGGGAAATCCGGCAGGTCGACCGAGACGCAGAGCGCGTGGGTGACGCGGTTTTGCGCCATCTTGGCCAGAATCTCCGGCATTTTGGCGGCCAGTTCGGGGAAGTTGATGTGGCAGTGGGAATCGATGTACATGGTGGAAATTATCTCTGTCTGTCGCGCATGGCGTGTCGTGTGTGAGTTGCCATGCGCACTAAAATCGCTATGCGTCGAACATCGGTGACATCACAGAGGCTGAAACGGTGCGCATCTTGCAAACGCATCTTGCAAACTTAAGCGACCCGTTTGCCTAAAATCACCAGATCGCGCTCAATACCATCCAGTGTCGCCACCCGCGGCATGTTGGCCCAGCGTTCGAAACCGAATGCGTCAAACAATTTCAGGCTCGGCGCGTTATGCCCGAAGATGAAACCCAGCAGAGTATGCACACCAGCGCTTGGTGCATAGCTGATGGCCAGCTCCATCAGGTAACGGCCAACGCCCTTCCCGCGTGCGGCTTCGTGTATGTAGATCGAGATTTCGGCGGTGCCGGAATACGCCGGGCGGCCGTAGAAATCCGAGTACGATAACCAGCCGATGACGGTCGCCGGCGCGCTGTCGTCGGCCTCCTGCTCAACCACCCACAGCGGGCGCGACGTTGGATTGTGGTGATCGAACCAGGCTTGTCGCGATGCAAGCGACACCGGTTCGGTATCTGCCGTCACTTCGCGTGAAGGGATAGTGCTGTTGTAGATCCCAACGATTGCAGCCAGATCCTGTTGCACTGCGAGTCTGTGATGATATTTCATGTTGTTTTATAAAGTGTGAGTGAGGCGACTTGAACCCAGTGCTGAACCTAAACTTTCTTCGATGCGGGCACGCAAGCGGATGCCGCTGTCATCTTCGGGGAAATGCACGCCGATCCCTTGCGCCCGGTTGTTATTGGCACCGGATGGGGTGATCCAGGCTACCTTGCCGGCAATCGGATATTTGGCCGGATCGTCCATCAGGCTGAGGATCAGGTAAATCTCGTCTCCGATCGAATACGACTTGTTGGTCGGCACAAATATCCCGCCATTGATCAGGAATGGCATGTACGCCGCATATAACGCCGATTTTTCCTTGATAGCCAGCGACAATACCGACGGCCTCGCTAGTTTGATGCCCTCACCGATTACATTATCTGCCATGCGCATTCCTATCGATATACAAACAAAAGTTCAAGCAAATATTTTTGCGTAATCCAGCAGCATTTCCTCAATGAAGAGTCTGGCTGACAAAGGATGCTCGGCAATCGCCCGCCGTTCGTTGCTGGCTTTTAGCGCGCGTAACAAATCACCCGTTTGCGCCCGCGCCGCCAGCGCGGCCAAGGCCTTTTGATAACGAGGATAATAACGTACAGTGCCGGTCATGTTCAGCGAAAACAAATCATAGAGCCAGCGCTGCTGCCAGCCAAGCAATTCCACCACCGGCGTTTTCTGCAAGCGCTCGGCACATTTCAGCGCGCCATCGATACCGGGCTTGCTCAGATACGCCAAAAATTCGTTGATCAATTCGCGCCCTTCGCTTTGCGACTGTGCCTGCGCCGTCAACGGCGCGCCGCCTTGCTCCGCCAGCCACATATCGGCATCGGCAACGCCTTGCTGCTGTAGCCAGCCGAGCGCATCTTGCGGCGCAGGAAGCGGCATTGCAAATTTGCGGCAGCGCGACAATATCGTCGGCAACAACCGGTCCAGGCTGTTGGAGATCAATAAAAATACCGTATTCGGCGGCGGCTCTTCCAGGGTTTTCAGCAAGGCATTGGCGGCCGCAACATTCAAGGCTTCGGCCGGATACAGCACCACGACGCGTTGTCCCTGGCGATGGGTGGAGACGTTCATGAATCCGGCCAACGCGCGGATTTGATCGATCTTGATTTCTTTCGACGGGGCTTTGGCCGACTTCGCGGACTTTTTACTTTCGCCCGCATCATCTGCGCTGTCGGCGCTATCTGTCGACTCCTCATCTTCCAGAATTTCCGGTCGTACCCGCCGATAATCCGGATGGTTGTGCTGCACAAACCAGCCGCACGAGCCGCATTCGCCACAGGCGTGACCATCCGCTAACGGCTTCTCGCAAAACAGCGATTGCGCAAACTGTTCGGCAAAAACGGTTTTGCCTATCCCTTCGGCACCGTGAAACAGGATCGCATGCGGCAAGCGTGCGCGCATTTTCTGCAGTTGCTGCCAGGCACTCAGCTGCCAGGGGAATATCGAATTATTCATTAACAATCAATTGGTTACCAAATTACTCACTAAAGTGTCCGACCTCAGACGGATCAACAGCTCAACCTAAAGCGCTGCGACGATCTGCTCCAGGGTTTGCTGAATATCGGCTATCGGCCGAGTCGAATCGATGATCCGGAAGCGCTCGGGAAACTGCGCGGCGCGGCGTAAGTATTCGGCACGCGTATCGGCAAAAAATGTCGCTTTCTCCTGTTCAAACTTATCCAGGTCGCGGGTCGCGTCCAAACGTGCGCGCGCCACCTCCAGTGGCACGTCAAACAACAGCGTCAGATCCGGCTGCAAGTGCGGATGCACCCATTGTTCCAAGGCCTCCAGCTTGGCTAGCGGCAGCTTTCTGCCGCCGCCCTGATACGCAAACGTCGCGTCGGTGAAGCGATCTGAAACTACCCAGTCACCGCGCGCCAGCGCAGGTTCGATGACCTGCGCCAGATGTTCGCGGCGGGAGGCAAACATCAGCATCGCCTCGGTTTCCAGATGCATTTTCTGATGCAGGACCAGTTCGCGCAAGGCTTCTCCGAGTTCGGTTCCGCCAGGCTCACGGGTTGAGACCACGGTCAGTCCGCGGCGGCGCAACAATTCAGCCACATAGCCGATGTGGGTTGACTTTCCAGCACCGTCGATGCCTTCAAAGGTAATAAATTTTGCAGATGCCATAGAGGGTTTGGTGTGTATATTCGGTTCGCGAGCTTAAAGGCTTAACGCTGATATTTATTCACAGCCTGATTATGCTCGCTGAGGTTACTCGAAAAGTGACTGCTGCCATCGCCCTTGGCGACAAAATACAGCGCATCGGTTTTGGCGGGATTCATCGCTGCGAGCAACGATTCATCGCCAGGCAAGGCAATCGGTGTCGGCGGCAACCCGGCCCGCGTATAAGTATTGTATGGCGTGTCGGTGGTCAAATCGCGCTTGCGGATAATGCCTTGGTATTGATCGCCCATACCGTAGATCACCGTCGGATCGGTTTGCAACAGCATGCCGATCCGCAGTCGATTGATGAACACGCCGGCGATACTCGTACGCTCTGCCCTACGACCGGTTTCCTTCTCGACTATCGACGCCATGATCAGCGCTTCGTAGGGTGTTCTGTAAGGCAAGGTTGCAGCGCGCGTTTCCCACGCCTGATTGAGTCGTTTCAATAACAACGCATGCGCCTGCCGGTAGACCTGCAGATCGCTCGCTCCCTTCGCGAACAAATAAGTATCAGGTGCAAACAAGCCTTCCGGCATGCTGTAGTCCGCGCTGATTTTGGCCATCAGCTCAGCATCGGAGAGCAACTGCGTATCGTGCTTGAGTGAACTCTGCGCAGCCACCGCCTCGCGCATCTGACGAAAAGTCCAGCCCTCGATCACAGTCAATGACTCCTGCGCGAATTCGCCGCGTACCAGTTGCGTAATCAGGCGCCAAGGCGTGGTACCGGGTTTTATTTCGTAACTGCCCGCCTTCAGCTTGCCGCCCCTGCCGGTCAGCCGCGCCAGCAAACCGAGCAAGTCGGGATTGACGGGAACCCCGGCACCGGCGATTTGTTGCGTGATGCTGTCGACACCGCTGCCCGCCTTGATCGCGAATGGAATCGGCGGTCCGGCATCGATCACCGGCTGTCCGGCCCAGTACGCCAGGCCACCAGCGGCCAGCAGGCCCAGTACAACGACACTCATGAATAGTTTTTTAAACAAGACCAATCGCTCCGGGGGTTCGCTAAATCAGGTTGGGATAATCGAAAATCGGCGAAACCCGACGCTTTTTTTGCGACATCACTATAATCAACCCAACATGATAATCGCTGAATTGAGAATGCCCAAAATTTATGACTAAAATTACAACCGTTTGGCTGGACTTTTTAACGCAACATGCCACAGACCTGCATCAAGGGACCCCAGACGCTGCCGGCAATTTCATTGCACCGCTGAACGAGCTCGGCCTGATGGCGTTGACGGGAGACGACGCCGCCAGTTTCCTGCATAACCAACTCACCAACGATGTCGAGCATTTGACACTGGACCAGGCACGACTGGCAGGTTATTGCTCGCCCAAAGGTCGCTTGCTGGCGACAATGCTGATGTGGAAAAACGATCACAGCATTTTTCTGCAACTGCCGCGCGACATTCAGGCACCGGTACAAAAGCGCCTGCAAATGTTTATATTACGCTCCAAAGCCAAACTGGCCGACATCACGGATAACCAGGTCATCCTTGGCCTCGGCGGCAATGCTGTCGGCAGCGCGCTGGCGGCCTGGTTTGCCAGCCTGCCAGCCACGCCTTACGCCAAAATCGAGAATCAAGCCGGCACACTGATTCGATGCGACGACGCCAATGGCATCGCCCGGTATCAGTGGATCACGACACCTGAAATCGCTATGGCTGCCTGGCCGACCCTTTCACAAACGCTTCCCGCAGTCAGCGCCCGGGTATGGCGGCTGGGAGAAATTCAAGCGGGGATTCCGCAAATTACGCTGGCAACGCAGGAACAGTTCGTGCCGCAAATGATTAACTACGAAGTCGTTGGCGGCGTTAATTTCAAGAAAGGGTGCTATCCCGGCCAGGAAATCGTCGCACGCAGCCAATATCTGGGCAAACTCAAGCGCCGGGCCGTACTGGCAAATGTCGAGGCGATTGAGGTTGCCGCCGCCACCGAAGTATTTTCCAGCGCCGATCCGCTGCAACCGTGCGGCATGATCGTCAACGCGGAACGCCTTGATCATGATGCAGGCACTTCCACCTGCCTGCTGGAAATCAAGCTGGCGGCGCTCGAAAACGGCAGCGTGCATTTGGGCTCTGTCAGCGGTCCGCAACTGACCTTCCTGCCGCAGCCCTACCCGATGCCGGACGCCGCGCCTGCGGTCAAGCTGGGATAAGCGCCATCTACGTCAGGTGTCTGCATGCATATCAGTATGGATCTCTACATTTATTATCGGGTGGCCGCCGAGCGCGCCACGCAATTTGCCAGCGCGGCGACAGCGATGCAGGCCGCGCTGTCAAGTCAGCATCAGATTGCCAGCGCACTCAAACGGCGGCCTGACATCAAGGACGGTCATCACACCTGGATGGAGGTGTATCTGGCAGTACCCGAGAATTTTGCATTGCAGGTCGAGCAAGCCGTTGAGCAAAGCGGCATCGCCGCCTTGATTCAAGGTCATCGTCACACTGAATTTTTTATTCCTGAGTCTTTTGCCACTGGGTGATCATGTGTCTAATCGTTTTTTCCTGGAAAGTCATCCCAGGCCTGCCTTTGATTGCGGCCGCCAACCGCGATGAATTTTATGCGCGCCCAACCGCCCCTGCCGGCTGGTGGGAAGACCTTCCGGATATTTATGCCGGCCGCGACCTGCAAGATGGCGGCACCTGGATAGGCATCAGCCGAACGGGTCGCTTTGCCGCCATCACCAACGTCCGCGCACCGGCAGAACGACGCGAGCATGCACCCAGTCGCGGCACGCTGGTGGCTGACTTTCTGAGCAGTACCGCGACGGCAGCCGAATACATTGCGCAGATCGGCGCAACTGCGGGCGACTTTAACGGTTTCAACTTGCTCATCAACGATGGCCGGGATTTGATCTGGTACTCCAACAAAGGGCAATCCGATGCGCGAAACGGGCAGCCCCTGGCACCGGGAATTTATGGCTTGTCGAATGCCTTGCTCGATGTCTGCTGGCCCAAAGTAGTCCGGACCAAAGCCCAGTTTGCCAGTCTGCTGTGTCAAGGCGCACCCGATGAAACCTACTTTGAAATGCTGAGCGATACCACGCGCGCCGGCGATTGCCGCTTGCCATCGACCGGCGTCGCGATTGAAACCGAACGACTATTGTCAGCGGTTTTTATCGAATCGCCGGATTACGGCACGCGCACGTCGACACTCGTGAAGCTGCATGCCTGCGGCACGGCGGTGCTGGAAGAACACGTAATCCGATAGCGCCATTGGGATCAATCCTGCGTCCCTAATCCTGGAGCAATAGATGCTTTCTGCGACTTTGGATACACCGCAAACGCCTGCGGACACGGTCCGGACATTATGGTCGGCGCTCAATCGTCCGGCAGCGGCCCTGTCGCACTTGACGCTCACCGGTTGCGAACCGGTATTGCCATCGTCATTTGCTGTCGGCACCGCCGCCCAAGCCAGTATCGCCGCGTCGGCGCTGGCCGCTGCCGAGCTGTGGCACTTGCGCGGCGGCGCGCGCCAGCAGGTAACGGTCGACATGCGCCACGCAATCACTGAATTCCGTAGCGAGCGTTACTTCCGTGTGGATGGCGCCAGCAGCGCAGATATCTGGGACAAAATCACTGGCGCTTATCGCTGCGGCGACGATCAGTGGGTCCGCATCCACGCCAACTTCCCACACCACCGCGATGGCGTACTGACGCTGCTGGGATGCGCATACGATCGCGCCAACGTCGAACGCAGCCTGCAAGACTGGACTGCCGAGGGCTTCGAAGATGCCGCTGCGCAAGCCGGCCTGGTGGTCGCAGCGATGCGTTCCTTTACGCAATGGGATCGGCATTCGCAAGGTCTTGCGGTCCGGACGCTACCAATATTCAGCATCGAAAAGATCGGCGAGGCCGCGGTCCAGCCGCTGCCTGCCCCGCTCGCACATCGGCCGCTGGACGGGGTCCGCGTGCTCGACCTGACCCGCATCATTGCGGGCCCGGTGTGCGGACGGACGCTAGCTGCGCATGGCGCCGAGGTGTTACTGGTCACCGCACCGCAGCTACCTGCCATCGGGCCATTGGTGATTGATACCGGACGCGGCAAGCGCTCTTGCCAGATCGACCTGGAACACGCCGCCGGCCGGGCCGCCTTGCACGATTTACTTGGCGACGCCGATGTCTTCGTCCAGGGTTATCGTCCGGGAGCCCTGGCCGCCCATGGTTTCAGCCCGGAAGCAGCGGCTGCGCAACGCCCCGGCATCGTGTATGTATCGCTCTCGGCCTACAGTCACGTCGGACCATGGGCGGAACGACGCGGTTTCGACTCGCTGGTACAAACCGCCAGCGGCTTCAACCACGCAGAAGCGGAGGCTGCGCGCAGCGCACCGCCCAAACCGTTGCCGGCGCAAGTATTGGATCACGCCGCCGGCTACCTGATGGCCTATGGCGCCATGAGCGCGCTGGCGCGACGTATTACCGAAGGTGGAAGTTGGCATGTGCGCGTGTCACTGGCGCAGACCGGCCAGTGGTTACGGCAGTTGGGCCGGATCGAAAATGGCCTGGATACCGCCGACCTCGGCTTCGACCAGGTGCGGGACTTGCTGGAACAGACTGGGTCGGGTTTTGGGCAACTGACTGCGGTGCGACATGCGGCGCAGATGTCATTGACTCCGGCGCATTGGGATCTGCCGTCGGTAGCGCTGGGCACCCATCCGCCAGCCTGGCAACAGCGCTAATCCGCCCTGCGCCTTACCTGAAGCGCATCCGCTGATGCAATTTCATGCAAATACATGACGCATGGAAATATGCGGAATGCCCGCTTCCATGAACTCATCGCCGTAGCGACTGAAACCGAAGCGCTGATAGAAGGCCTCGACCTGCGTCTGCGCATTCAGGACCACCGCACTATCGCCGCGCTGCCGCGCCTGCGCCATGAGTGCCTGCAGAATCGCGCCGCCAACGCCCTGCCCGCGCCCGGCCAGCCTGACCGCCATGCGACCGATGTGGCCGTCCGGCAGCAAGCGGCCGGTGCCCAGCGTCTGCCCGGCTGCGTCGTACGCCACCGCATGCACGCAGACGGCATCCATCTCATCCCATTCCAGCTATTCCGGAATTTTTTGTTCGATCACGAACACTTCACGACGCACCGCGCCGGCATCGCTTTGCAGCGTCGCCCAATTATCGACGGTTACTTTGAAATGCATTGTCACTCCACTTTTGACGAGCAGGCTGAAAACAATCCGGCGTCATGCGTCCGCCGCACTATCGGAATTGGGCCCGGCCTTACGTCTGGCGCGCGTATTTTTCATGTATTTAAAGGTGCCGAGCGCCTTCGCCACCAATTTGTCGCCATGCCATAATTCGGCTTCGCAAAAACACATGGTGGCAGAACGATGAAATGCCTTGCCCCTGGCCACGATACGACCGCCGGTCTGGCCGCCCGGTTGCAAAAAACTGGTTTTCATTTCGACCGTCACCGCTGCTTCGGCTTGCGGATAAAGCGTGCGCCCGGCCAGCGCCATCACCACGTCGAGCATGGTCATCGAGACGCCGCCGTGCGTAACTTGCCAGCTATTCATGTGATGCGGCTGCAAATCCAGCGCAAGTTCGGCAGCGCCATCGCCCATCTCCACGAACTCGACGCCGAGGTATTTCAAAAATGGATTGTCCAGCGGGAAGACGTGCGTAGGAAACATGTCAGCTCAAATAATCGAAGCACTGGCGGGCTTCCCGGACGGCGCCGACGAAAGGTTTGATCGCGACGTGGGTAGGATGGTTCTGATAGGCGTCCAACGCCTCGCGTGAAGCAAATTCGGCATTCAGGATCACATCGTAGGTCGCTTCCAGACCGTCCTGGGCGATCACGGTATCGAATTTGAGGATGCCCGGCACCAGTGCGGCGCAGCTATCCAGCAACACCTTTAACTTGAGCGCATTGGTCGCCTTGTCGGCGTCTTCTGCATGTTCTTTGAGTTTCCAGATAACGATGTGCTTGAGAGTAGCCATAAATATTGATTCATCCCGCGAATGCGATTGAGGTGTTATTGCAAAATTGCTGCGGCCTGCAAGCGGCCGCAAAATCGCTATTTTACCTACAGATCGGGCGCGACTGGGCGCCTTTGCCAAGACCGGCGAGCGTATCAATGCAAATTCGGTGACGCCATGGTCAGGTTGTCATCCCAGGCATCGCTGCAAGCGCTGCTGCGATCTTGTATAAACTTCACCAGCGCGGGATCCTCTATAAAGCTGGCAGCCGAATGTGCCAGCAATATCCGCTCCGGCGACTGCGGTCTGGCAACCACATAACCCTGCACATAATCGACGCCTAACTTGCTCAACGCCTCGATCACTGAACAGTCCTCAACCCACTCGGCGATGCTCTTCATGCCGAGATTGTGTGCGAGTTCGACGATCGCCTCGACGATGGCCTCGTTGGCCGGATGCGCCGTCATGCCTTGAATGAACGCACCATCAATCTTCAAGGCGTCTGCCGACAATTCTTTCAGATAGGTGAATGAAGTGTAGCCGGCACCAAAATCGTCGAGCGCAACTTTGGCGCCCAGACGCTGGAGACGATCGATAAAGCTACGCGTATGGTCGAGATCATGCAGCGCGACCGATTCAGTGATTTCGATACACAACAGCGGCACGATATGCTGGTAACGCTCCAGGATTTGAAAAATATCCTGAATGAACTTTTCATCGTTTAATGAACCACCGCTCAAATTGACGCAGACAAACCTGGTCCGCGGCAGTTGCTGGTGATGGGTTGACAACCATGTCAATACGCTGGACAGCACCCATTTATCGATCGCTGCGATGCTGCCGTTTTCTTCTGCCGCGGCAATGATTTTTGTTGCCGGCACTATCGAATTATCGGCTTCACGCAAACGCAGCAGAACTTCAAAATTCAGCGACTCTTCAGGCTCCCGTAGCGACATGATCGGTTGCATTTCGATGAACAGCCCCGCTGGCAAAAATTCACCGCCCAGCTTTTCGATCAGATCCAGCTCATCCAGCCTGTCCTGAAATGCAGCTGCATTTTTTTGATACACAACGATATGTTCGCTGTGCGCTTTCTTGGCTTCGCGACAGGCCCGGTCCGCAGCCGAAATGGCATCTTGCACACGCATTTTTGCGGCCACTTCAATCAGGCCGATTGACCCTTTTACCTGAAACGCCCGAGTGCCGATGTGATACGGCTCAATGCCGATTTTCTGGATGATATTTCGACAAACATCGGTCGCATGCGCAATCCCGGCATCGCGGAACAGAATGACAAATTCATCGCCGCCAATCCGGCCTATGTCGTGATCTTCATGCAACACTTCCTTGATACGAAGACAAAGCTGCTTCAAGACTTCGTCACCTGCGTGATGCCCGAATAGATCGTTAATGAGTTTGAAGCGATCCAGATCCAGGTAAGCCAATGCCAGCGGTCGCGCATCGCTTTGCGCGCTGATCGACTTTTCCAGCATTTTTTCGATGCCGCGACGATTCAAAACGCTGGTCAATGAATCGTTTTCCGCCAAAAATCGCAACCGTTGGACGGCCAGCGCACGCTCCGTAGCATCCTGCAATGAGCCTTCGATTCGTCCACCGGAAACGGTTGCCGTCACCAGGTACACATTGGCATCGCCTGCCTCATTGCCAGCGCCAGCTCTAGCTGCAGCGCGTATTTCTGCGCCGCCACCGCTTTTTTCGGCGGCGATATGCTGTAACTTATCCCATGCGCCATGCTCGAAATACTCACTCCATCTTTTCATTTTGTTCGTTAGCAAATCAAGTCCGAGCATTTTTTCCACGGCTGGGTTGCTACGGATGAAATTACCTTCGCTATCGAGCGTAAACAAGCCGATCGGCGTCACTTCATAGGTGCTGCGCAACTCTGCCTCGACCAGCACTCTCGCATGCCGCTCCAGGCGCATTTGTTCGGCGATGGCAAACGCTGCCATCAAGCTCGACAGCAATGCCGCGCTGACGCTGTTGAGCACGCCGCTCCACGCCCTGATGCCGAAGGCTGCCGCGATCACTTCATCAAATGTGGCAAACAGAACAACCGCGAGCGACGCGCTGTACCAGAGTGCGACCCGGGAATGCGTCAATATCAGAATCCGCAACAGCAACGTCACCAGAATCACCATCCCGAGCGCCGTCAAGCTCCATAAAACGAGCAGGAATTGTGCATATGACAGTACCAACGCAGCGCCAAAGACGATCAATGCAAGACACTGCCCGATGCGGAGTATCCAGGCCTGGCCGATTTGCTTCAATTCGGTCTTGAACAGCATCGAGAACAACGCAAACGTCACAACGTAATAGATCGCGAAGGTCAGCTTGCGTAGCAGCGGCATCCATTCATTCGGCAAGACTATCGTGACCCATTGCGCATCCCAGCCCATTGAGTTGGCGCCAAGACGCAAGTTGCCGAACAGCCACACCGCAAACAGCACATACATCCATTCCCGATTGATCAAGGCCGCGACCAGCACGAACACCGTCAGCATCAGCAACCCGCCTTCCAGCAGGCCAATGCCGCGATGAAATTCATTTTCCGACTGGTCTGCATCAAAGGCCGGCCACTGCTGCACGGTGATGCGTGCCGGACCCGAGTAAAATCCCTTGCAAACGATCGCCCTCGGTAACGTCATGACGCCCAAAGTGATCGCAAAACCAGCCTTTAACGGCTTGATCAGTCCACTGGAGTGCCCCCGGTCCGCCGTCCCCATCAGGTGCTGGTCAATGCCGTCCCAACAAGCTATTTTCTGAGCATGACGAGAAGGCATTTCGATCACTGTACTGTCGTTTTTAATGTTCGCCGGCACCGCAAACGAAAACCAGAACGGCGTCTCCTGGAGATGGGTATGGCTATCCAATTGGGCGGGGACTGCCGCCAGTTGGCGCGTAGCCTCGGACGGCGTCAGCCGTTGTTCCGCATCGCTGATTGCGTGCAATTCGAGCTTGGTCGGGGGATGACGCGCAAACTGGTCGTCAAAGGTGACGAAAGCATATACCGTCAGCAATAAAATCAATAGCGGGACAACGCCCACGGAAAAGCTGAACAGCAGCCAGTCGAGTGAGCCGCTGCCACTGACGGTGCTTTTCTGTCTATATGCGGGGAACAACAGCATGGGGGCCTATCCAAAATACAGTGCGCAACCGCTACTGTACTTTAAATGTGCAAGGTTGTATTACCCCGCAGAAATTTGCTTTGGTCTGCACATTCGTGTGCAGACCATACCGTTGCCGGTTAATTACTCTTACATAACTACTTATGCGGCAAGTGCTCGTGCGCGTCCGGTTTCCGGCCGGAACGCCAGCTCGGCCAATACATCCTTCTTACCGACGCGCATCCCCGGCTGCGGGTCGAGCCGAAGATCCGGATGCGTGGTTTCGAAGATAAAGTCGTACAAAGGATGCGCTGCAGCCTTCCATCGAATCTGCGCCGTTGCCACTTCGAATGCCAGCACCCGATGCGGCAGATTGCCGACGTGGCGCATGGGAGTGAAACCCTGCTCAGGAAAAACGTCCTGAAACAGCAATGCCTCATATTGGCGATCCAGCGGGGAACGCGCGGTAATCACCATCCAATCAATTTTTTGTGCAACACAATATTCAAAAAAAGCCTTGAACAACATGGTTTTGACCACTCTGCCAACCTGACCGCCGGACACCCCCAATCGGGTTGCCTCCGCCAGGCTATGGCCGTGCAACCAATCGGGTAAAGCGATCGACTTTTCAACTCCAAGCGGCTGGAAACGGTTGGTTTGAATCCGCATTGTCCCTAGCGATGTGCCATCCAACTTCGATTCGGCCAGCAACACGACCGAGCCGGCCTCATGGTCGGCCTGCTCCGGCGCTCCCAGCGTGCTGGCCAGTTCCGGAATATGTCGACCGTAAGCCGCTTGACGGATATCGACCGCCTTCAACAATGCCGTTTCATCATCGACGATGCGAATGGTGAAAGGCATGCGCTGCACGGCTTTCACTTTTGACATGCCGCCAATATCGGCGCTTCCTGCTTGAGTGTTGCTATCGGCGTTTGCGGAAAAAGGGCGTGAGGTCGAGGTAACTGCTTGTAACCGTTCCATTTTATTACTCCCGTTATGTGAGGAAAGTTAGCCGTCATGCGATTGCAGTACGACAATGAAAGATTCTCACGTTCTCGGAGTTAAGATGACAACAAGCTGAATTTTCGACAATAGTTTTGAATATCCATTCGCTTTTCCGCCACACTTTTTTCTGAACGGTGCGGCGGAATTCCTCGAATAGAATGCTGTTCGGCAACATGCGATTGAATGATGCTTCGCTCGCAGCAATTATGAAATTATTCGTTCAGTACAAAGGCATCGAGCCGGGGCACCGACATTGCCTCCTTGAAACGACTGTAACTCCAGGGCCAGCTGGCCGGCACGCCTTCGGCATCGAGATACCAGCTATGGCAACCTGAGGCGAAGATGGTGTTCTTGGCCGCCGCTATCCGCGCCTGTTCATAGCTGTCCATGGCGGCCTGGGTCACGCTGACTTCCCGGCACGCGCCGGACCGCAGCAGGTCGATCAGTTGCGCAACATAGCCCCATTGCTGTTCGGCAACGTCGATCAGCGAGAAATTTCCGACCGGGCCGGTGGGGCCGTTCAGCATGAAGAAATTGGGAAACTCCGGGATCGCGACCGCGAGATAGGCATTCGGGCGTTTGGCCCAGACATCGTTGAGTTTGATGCCGTTGCGACCGGTCACGTTCATCGGACGCATGAACTGGTCGGCCTTGAAGCCGGTTGCCAGCACCAGCAGATCCAGTTCATGCAACTGGCCATCCCGGGTACGAATACCGCCGGCTTCAACGCACTCGATGCCATCGGTTACCAGTGCGGCGTCCGGATGCTGGATAGCGCTGTAATAACTCGGCGAATAAATCAGGCGCTTGCAGGCCGCCCGGTAGTTGGGACGGAGTTTTTCGCGCAGCGCCCGGTCGGCGACGCTTTGCTCCAGATTGCTCAGCACGATGGCTTCTATCTGGGCGATCTCGGGAGAGTTGGCATCCGCCACGGCGTTGGTGAATCGCTCGACGTTGGCCAGATAGGAAGCATCGTTTTGCATGCTGTGCAAGAGTGCCCGATCGGCGCGAAACGCCGCTTTCTGTTCCTCGCTGAAGGCGGTGTTTTCTACCGCCATGATCCACTGGGCCGTGCGCTGGAAATGCTTGACCTTGGCGGCCCGTCCGGCCAGCGCGCAAATCAGTTGCACGCCGGTCGAGCCGTTGCCGATGACGCCGATTCGCCGGCCGTCCAGCGGCACACTGTGATCCCATTGGGAACTGTGAAACATCGCACCCTTGAAGCTATCCAGTCCCCGGATGTTGGGCAGACTGGGATGGTGCAGCACGCCGGTGGCGGCAATCACGACATCCGCTTCGTCACGCAGGCCGCTCTTCATCTCGAGGTGCCAGCGGCCGTTTTTGAACTCGCAGCGGACGATTTCTTCATTGAAGCGAATCATCTCGTCAATGTTGTATTTTTTTGCCGTACGTTCGAAGTAGTCCTGCACTTCGGCACCGGGCGGCAACATGTGGCTCCAGTCCGGATTCGGTTCGAAGGAATAGGTATACGCATGGGATGGCACGTCGCAGGTCAGGCCGGGATAGGTGTTTTCGCGCCAGGTGCCACCGACACGCGCGGCTTTTTCGTAGATGGTCGCGTTGCAAAAGCCAGCCTCACGCAACTTGATGCCGCTCAGAATACCGGCCATGCCCGCCCCCATCACTACAACGCGAAGATCGCGCTTTGCTGTCTTGCTGGTCATCATATTGCCCTCCGCTCATTGGTCTGATGACACAGCTTATGTTGTTGATCGGGTTCCGAACACTTTCATTCGGACTAGAGCCTGTCGGATTTGGGGCGTCGAAGCGAAAAAAAACTGGCGAGGACAGATTTTGCCGGTTTCGCAGGGTCAATATTATCTTGTGCAGAACGACACCTGATTATCAGAGGGTTGTGCAAACATACGATGCATGATCATCACGGTAATGATGATCCCCGACACGCGCTCGTCCAGAATGGAAAGACCCGCCTGTCCCTTCCCCACCGTAAGTTAGGCGCCACCAGTAATCCTGATACTCACCGGCAACCGACATTCTTGCAAAGTCTGCGCCTGCATTTGCAAATGTCCACAACTCGTGCACTCCGGCGGCATGGCCACCACCATGGCTACGGCAATTTTTAGTTGCCGTATTCTCGTCAGTGGTGAAGTGATCGCTCTGCATGGTCCAGTAATACTTGCCACCGGCCAGAATCACCGCGCGCACTTCAATCTCACTGGTTTTACTACTGCCATTATTGATTGTTGCCGTTACATGTGCAGTTCGGTTCGACGTTGCTACCAAAACGGCAGTGAGGCTGATTCTTGTCACGCCGATGGAGTTGGTAACGGACGTTGCGCTACTCAAGTGACCCAGATCCGTTGTCCAGTTGACCGTGGCACCGGCGACCGGACGACCTTCCGCATCTCTTACGAACGCAGCCACAGTACTGTATTCCGCTCCGGTTCCTGTGATCTTGTCTTTTGTCGAAGTAATCGCTGCGACGACCCCAACAGGGACGAAATTCACGACAGGCGCCTTCACCGCTGCGCTCGTGCCGACCCTGGCCGTCACCTGGGCAACGCCGACGCTGGCGCTGGCCAGACTGATCGTGGCGCGACCGCTGGCGTCGGTGTTGCCGGCGGCGGACAGGCCGCCGCGGTCGGTGGTCCAGCTGACGCCGAGGTTCGGCACCGGATTCCCGTTGGCGTCCTTGACGATCGCGGTAAAGGTCGCGGCATCGATGTTGTTGGCGATGACTGTGGTTTTATCCACGCTCAGGTCGCCAGCGGCGATGTGCGCAGAGGCCGTATCGCAGATGAAAGTCACGACCGGCGCCTTCACTGCTGCGCTGGTACCGACCTTGGCCATGACTTGCGCGGCGCCGGCCATGCTGCCGGTCAGGCTGATCGTAGCGCGGCCGTTGGCGTCGGTTGTGCTGCTGGCGGAGGACAGGTTGCCAAGGTCGGTGGTCCAGTTGACGCCGAGGTTCGGCACCGGATTCCCGTTGGCGTCCCTGACGATTGCGGTAAACGTTGCGGCATCGGTGTTGTTGGCAATGACCGTGGTTTTATCTACGGTCAGGTCGCCGCTGCCGATGTGCCCAGAACCCGCATCGGTCACAAATTGCATCGCGACGCTGGCATTGTTCCCATTGGCTAAAGTAGCTGTCACTGTCACGCTTTCTGCCGCGATATCGGTGATGCCAATGGCGACCATGCCTTTGGCGTCGGTGCTTGGCGTCAATGACGAACCGGCGGCTACCTTGGCTGAACCGCTGAGGGTAAAGGTGACGGGCACGCCTGCCAATGGATTGCCCCCTGCGTCGGTGACGGTGGCGCTGGCCTGGTTGGCGGCAAGCCCGTTGGCAATGCTGTTATCCAGCGTGACTTGCAGCGCAGCATCGGCGATATGGGCGGTGCCGATGTCGGCGCCTTCTGCGATAGTGACCGCTGTCAGGGCGACGTCTCTGAAGACGGGGGCGACCTGGATACTGCCGGCACGGGTACCTGCGGTGACGATGGCTTCATAGATGCCGGCAGAGGTTTCCTGTAGCGCAGAAATCGTTGCGGGCTGGACCGGCAGGCTGCTCAGGGCGGCTGGCTGGCTGACTTGCAGGGTTTCGGTCAGGGGCGCCTTCAGATCGGCCGCCATGCCGGAGATCGCGTTGTTGTCTTCGTCGCGTAGTTCTATCTTGACGATGGATGTGCTCTTGCCATCGGCCGGGACGGTCGCCGGGGTGGCCGTGACTGCGCTGTTGCCGGCGCTGGCGCCAGGCGCATTGACACGGATGCTGCTGGATGCCGTGCCGGTGTTCCCCTTGTTGCCGATTGCCACACCGCTCAATGGATAAACGTTGCTACCGGTCGCCTGATAAGCCGGCAGCGTGAGCTGGAACTGGTGATTGCCCAACTCGGTGACGACGCCGCCGGCGGCGGCCAGTTCGGCATATTGCCAGTCTATGCGTCGCAAGCCATTCCTGGCTTCAACGGTGTAAGCGAGCGCAATGGTTGCATTGCTCTTGCCGACGATTTCCTTCGGCAGTTGCAGTTTCACCGGCTGCCGTTTACGGTATTCGAGGACGATATTGTTGTTGCGTTCGACCAGGTCGTAACGGCTGCCGGAGATGCTGCGGCGCCGGGCGACCTTGGACCTGTCCGTCTGGCTGGCCCAGGACTGGCCGAGGGCGTAATTGAGTTGCAGGCCGACGCTTGTGTCATTGCTGCCACCCCCGCGTTTGTGATCGAGGCCGACGGTCAGCATCGGAATCGGCGTGTAGTTCACCCCGAGCGTCACCGCCCTGGGGTTGCTCCGACGGTTGGCGATCCCGGCCAGACCGACATCGTTGCCGAAATACTGTTCAACCATCAGCTTGCCGCCCAGGCTGGGCATGGCGGGCAGCCAGGCTTCTGCGCGCAGGTCGAAGCCGTCGGCGGGACGTTCATTGAAATCGATGACATCGGGCGAGGCTTTCCAGTCGGACAGCCGCAGATAGGCGTTGGCGGACAACTTGAGATAGTCGCGCCAGGCTTCGCCGCCGATGCCGACGCGCTGGTGGCCGCGGCTGAGACTCTGATCGTAGAAGGCGTTGTAGCCGAACATCCAGTCGCCGCTGAAGTGCCGTTGGCCGAGGCCGACGTTGCCGGTGATCTGCGCATCTTTTTTACGCATGCCGATCTGGGTAAACAGCAGACGGGTGTCGCTGTCTGCGAGCGGCAAGAGCAGGTCGATGGCGCCGCTGTCGATAGTGAATTTGTCGCTGGCGTTCAGATCGATACGCGCGGTGCCGAAACGTTTCAACCATTCTTCGGCGGCTTGCGTGACGCCGCCGGTGACCTGCTGACCGACGGCGCCGGCGAGGTTGCCGGAGGCAGCGCCGCTGCCGAAGGTAGACAGCTTCTCGGCGATGTTTCGCTGGAAATTTTGATCTTGTACGTCAGCGGTGGCGGTTGCAACTTCTGCCTTAGGCTCGACCGCATGCGCGCCGGTGGCGTAGAACGGCAACAGCGCGGCGGCGATCTGTACGGCGATCTGGATATTGATGATGGGCCTGAGCCAGTGATATTGCTTGATTTTCATGGAGGGTTCTTCCTTATGAGGCGATATTTCCAGGAGGCGCTATGTGCGCTACAGGCCTTGTGAGAATCTTTTAAGCAAGCCGCCGCCACTGCCTTTCTTGCGTGGCCGGGAAAGGGCAGTTAGCGATAAGATCGCTAAAGATAAAAAATTCTGACGTCGGTTTCTGCTGCCCTCTGACTAAATTCCAGCTTCTCTTACAGATAAATCACTTCGCGTAGGGTTGCCGTCAGGTGCGGCGTTTTGCGTGCCGGGGATATTGCCGGACAGGTCGAGGCCGCCGCATCCGTCGGGAAGCTGAAAATATTCTAGCGACAGCGAATTCACGAACATGTAGGAAAAATCTGGAATCACGCGATGTTTTTTCCGAATAAGGGCATTTATCCTTGTCAATTCGGATGATTGCGTAGTAGTCCTATGCGCCTTATTCCCATATTCTTATTGCGTCGCGGTAACCGTCGCGTGAAACCGGATGACCCGCTGGCGAGGTTGACCAAGCATGTTGACTACCGAATCGTGGGGTATGGCGCAGGGCACTCGCATGAAGCAACCGCCTATTTGGCGTTTACGCTCAATATTTGACTGCCAGGCCTTGGGAAAGGAATTCAGCCTGCAGGAACAGGCCTTAGAAAACCGGCTGGCGCGGAGCGCGGCAACCATCGGCACAAAGAGAAGGCCGCATTCTGATAGCGCTGCACTTCTCTTCGCCCTGTTTTTGCACTTTCAATTACTTGCGCCAATAGCCGTGCTCGGCTTCATAACACTCGGCATCCATGTCGGCGACTTTCTCTTGCAAATGGGATTGGGCATCCTGTATGGCCTGGTTATAAATACCGGGGCCGATTTCCCTGACGCAGAAGTCTAAAAGCAGCTTGGCTTTCAGGTCGCCGATCGGCTCATCCATGTTTTCTGAAAAATATCGTTGGATCGATGCGATCAGCCTTTGTGAGGTTTCTTCCTTGATTTTGATGGCCATACTGTTTTTTCCAAATGATCGAGTGGAAGCGCTGGTCAGCGCGCATTTCCTGTGAATAGGTGCCGGCATGGCAGGACGCCATTTTACCCGGCCAGCTTACGCTCCCGCGCCATCGTCAGCGCAGTGTCTTCGATCATGTCTTCCTGACCGCCGACCATCCCGCGTCGACCCATTTCGACCAGGATGTCACGCGCCGGCACGCCGTACCGCTGCTCGGCCCGCCTGGCAAACAGCAGGAACGAGCCATATACCCCGGCGTAACCCAGCGTGAGCGAGTCGCGGTCGATGCGGATCGGGAAATCCATCATCGGCACCACCAGGTCTTCGGCCACGTCCTGGATCTTGTACACATCCACCCCGGTTTCGATCCCCATGCGTGCACAAACCGCGATCAAGACTTCCATCGGCGTATTGCCGGCCCCGGCACCCAGCCCGGCCGCTGCCGCATCGATCCGGTTGGCGCCGTATTCCACCGCGATCAGCGAGTTGGCCACACCCATCGCCAGATTGTGGTGTGCGTGAAAGCCGAGTTCGGTGTCCGGTTTGAGTTTGTCGCGCAGCAGCCCGATGCGGGACTTTACGTCTTCCGGCAGCATGTAACCGGCCGAATCCGTGCAGTAGATGCAGTTGGCGCCGTAACTTTCCATCAAGAGCGCCTGTTCGAGAATCTTCTCGGGCGACGCCATGTGCGCCATCATCAGAAACCCGACGGTATCCATGCCGAGCTTGCGGGCGTAAGCAATATGCTGTTGCGAGACATCGGCCTCGGTGCAGTGGGTCGCGACCCGGATGGTGGCCACTCCCAGGTTGTGCGCCATCTGCAAGTGGTCGACGGTGCCGATGCCTGGCAGCAGCAACGCCGAGACCTTGGCCTGCTTCATCAGCGGGATGACCGCCGACAGATATTCTTCATCGCTATGCATCGGGAAGCCGTAGTTGACCGACGCACCGCCCAGACCGTCGCCATGCGTGACTTCAATCAACGGAACACCGGCGGCATCCAGACCTTGTGCGATGCTTTTCATTTGATCCAGCGACATCTGGTGGCGTTTCGGGTGCATGCCGTCGCGCAAGGTCATGTCGTGAACCGTGATTTTTGTTGCTTGGCTTGTCATGATTTGTCCTTATGCCGCAATCGGCTGGAGAGTGAGCTTGCCGTTGATGATCTCTTCGGCGAACATTTCCGCGGTACGTGCGGCAGCGGCGGTCATGATGTCGAGGTTGCCGGCATATTTCGGCAGGTAATCGCCGAGGCCTTCGACTTCCATGAAGACCGAGACCCGATTGCCGTCAAACACGGGGCCATTCACCAATTTGTAGCCGGGAACGTATTTCTGCACTTCCTTGATCATGGCGTGGATGGATGCGGTGATCTTGTCGCGATTCGGTTCCGTCTCTGTCAGGCAGTGGACGGTGTCGCGCATGATCATCGGCGGCTCGGCCGGGTTGATGACGATGATGGCCTTGCCTTTTTTGGCGCCGCCGACCATTTCGACGGCAGCAGCCGTGGTGCGGGTGAATTCATCGATATTCTTGCGGGTGCCGGGTCCGACCGACTTGGACGATACCGTGGCCACGATTTCACCGTAGCTTACCGGCTGCACCCGGGAAATCGCCGCGACCATCGGAATCGTGGCCTGGCCGCCGCAGGTGACCATATTCACGTTCATTTCCCGTTGACCGACGTGCTCCGGCAAATTCACCGGCGGCACACAGAAGGGGCCGATCGCAGCGGGCGTGAGATCGATCATCAGCACCCCCAGCGCGTTGAGTTTGCGCGCGTTTTCCGCATGGACATAGGCCGAGGTCGCGTCGAATGCGATCTGGATGCCATCGGCTTGCACATGAGGCAGCAAGCCGTCCACGCCTTCGGCGGTGGTTTTCAGGCCCATGTCGGCCGCACGTCTCAAGCCTTCCGAGGCCGGGTCGACACCGACCATCCAGACCGGTTCCAGAAAGGCACTGCGCTGTAGTTTGTAAAGCAGATCGGTGCCGATGTTGCCGGGGCCGATCAAGGCACATTTGATTTTTTTCATGGTTTCGTCTTTATGTCTGAAGTGCGTGATCTGATGCGGCAGGGCCGATTTCCGGCGCGCTATTCGAACGACACCGCACAGCTGCCGATGCCGTTGATGCGGACGGTCAGAGCATCCCCGGCGAGCACCGGAATCAGCGCGCCCAGAGAGCCCGACAAGATCGGCTCATTGGCTTGCAAGGCGATGCCGCGCGCGCCCAATTCATTGGCCAGCCAGGCGACCGCGTTAGCCGGATGGCCGAGCGCGGCGGCACCGGCTCCGGTCGCGACGATGGCGCCGTTTTTCTCGATGACCATCGCGCATGCGGCCAGGTCCAGGGTCGCCGGGGCGACCCGTTCCTTGCCGATTACAAATACGCCGCACGAGGCGTTATCCGCGACCGTATCCGCAATCTTGATGTTCCAGTCCCGGATGCGGGAATCGACAATTTCAAAACAGGCCGCGACGCTGGCGGTGGCGGCCAACACTTGTTCGGCGGTAATCCCCGGGCCGCGCAATGCATGTTTCAGGAAGAACGCGATTTCACCTTCGGCGCGCGGCTGGAGCAGGCTATCCATCCGAATCGCGCTGCCATCCTGATAGAGCATGCCGGAGAGCAATATGCCAAAGTCGGGCTGGTGCACATCCAGCATGTCCTGCACCACCTTGCTGGTCACACCGATTTTTTTACCGATCACCCGTTCGCCCTGCGCGATGCGCCGTGCCACCATCCGTTGCTGGATGCGGTAGGCATGGTCTATCGTCAGTGCCGGCATACGGGCCGTGAGCGGCGCCAACATGCGGCGCATGCGCCAGGCGTCGTACAACGTGTCGCCCAGGCTATCCAGTTCTGCATTATCCATAGTTGTTCCGCCAGATCTACTGTAAAACGCCGACCCAGGGGCCGGCGTCGTGATGCTGTTACTGCTGCTGAGATTGGAATATCACAGCCCGGCCTGTCTTGCCGCGTCAGGCGTGTAATCGGACGCCTTCAATTCACCGGTATTGATTTTCGCAGGCTTTGGCTGTTCATTGGCCAGCCGGTCTGCCAGGTAGGCTCCCGACTGCAAATCGTGGTACAGCGCAACCCGCACGTGGTAGGCCTGCAGCTCATAGGCATACACCAGGTTCACCATGGCGACACGCCAGAGTTGGCCGCGGGCATCGTAGTTATCCGCCATGACCGCGTTCCAGCTGTCCTCATCCACGTACATGATGCGCTTCGCATATTGGTGCCGCACGCCTTGCTTGACGCTTCCTTCCAGCACCCAGACCCGATGCAATTCATAACGCATCAAGTCTGGATTGATATGGCCTTTGGTCAGCATCTCGGCATACTTCAACTTCGGATCGTCCAGCTTGTTGCCATGATAAGGAATGTAGATTTCCTTTTTGCCTAGCGTTTTCCAGTCATAACGCTCGGGCGAACCATTGAACAGCCGATCATCGTCGACGGTACGGAACCCGCCTGCGCCATTCGGCATGTCGAAGCCGAAACTCGGCAACTGCCGCACCCGCCGGGTGCCCGGGTTGTACTGCCAGGCTTGCCGCGGATGGTTGGCAAAGTCGGTGGTTTCATTGCCGACGATGATGGTGCCCTTTTCACGCTCCGGCACCAGTGTGGTGACGTTGAAATAGTTCGAAGGACCGCTGGCGTCTTTGCGATCGACGCCCAGGTTGTTTTTCGGCGCCAGTATTTTGTAGCTGACCCGGCCCCATGCGACATTCCCGTCCGGGTACACGACGGCCTGATCGTAGGTCGCGATTTCATTCGAGGCGCGATATACCGTCTGGGTATTCCACAGCAGCTCGATACCCGATTTCGGCAGCGGGAAAGCCGGACCGCCAAACGCGGCCTTCAAGTCCAGGCCGCCGTCAGCCAGTTCCGCTGTCGCCGCATTTTCCTTGACGTTGGCAAGCACCTTGTCGGGGTAACGAAAATCGCGGTGACTTGGATACACCGGCATGCGGAAAGTCGCCGGGTATTTCTTGAACATGGCTTTTTCGCCGTCGCTCAGGCGCTCCGCATACTGCGCCATATTTTGTGCAGTAATCGTAAACAAAGGCTTCTCGTTGGGGTAAGGATCGGGATAAATCTTACCGGTACCGGAAAAATTCACTCCCGGCGGCGCACCCAGCCATTTGCCCGAATAAGCCGGGATGCTGCCATCCTTGTTGCCCTCCCGTTCTGCGCCCATCGGCGTGAGTGTTGTTCCCAACGATTTGATTTCTTCCGCAGTGGCTTTGGCCCAGGATGGATTCACCATGACCAACGCGCCGATCGATACCGCGGACAGCGCGACTTTGTGTATAAACGTTTTCATCTAATCCTCTTTATCAGAATGTGTACTTGACGTTGACAGTCATATAATCGCGATCAGCCAGCGGTCGAAACGTTGCGTCGGCACCGCCGAGATAGGCGTTGTAGGCAAGGCCTACTTCGAGATTGCTCAGATACTTGAAGGTGGTACCGACGCTCAGGCGCGTGTCGCCCTTCCCGGTCAGACTGCCGAAACTCCCGGCCACGCCAGGCTTGCCATTGACCAGTTGCTGAAACGTAATCGGCACCGCCATATCCCAGCCGTTGAACACGTTGTTGTAGTTCAGCGTCCAGGCCAGGGTGTAGCCCCAGGACGACTTGGTGTTGGTCAGTTGATTGAATTGCGCGCCTCCCATGGCGACTGAATCGACGCTCAACACCTGATGCAGCGCGACTTCACCGACCAGCGTCATGGAATCCGCAAGCGGCGTTTTTTCAATCGACTTGATCGCCGAGACTTGCCCCTGCCAGGATTTGGAGCGCGTTGCGGTCGGGCCCGCCGGCGCATTCACCAGCACCGGCGCACCATCGCGATAACTGATTTCGCCAGCCACGTTGACACCTTCCAGCTGAGTCGAAAAGCTGGCGCCGGCCAATTTGATATTGTCGAAATACTTTACCTGATAGCTGATCGGCAGATTCTGAAATGCAGCAGGGAGCACGGCCGAAGTAATCGGCGGGATGCCGGCACTTCCCGGATACAGCGTTGCAATCCCGAAATTGGTCACGACGCTTGGATTCTTGTCGTGGTAATGCAGGTAATACAGGCCATACTCGGTTTTCTCATCCAGCCGAAAGCGGGTGCCGATGCCCCACTCGCCGCTGTTTTTCGGCTTGATGTCGGGGCCGCGCATGGCGGTCAACGCCTTGGGCAGACCGGGTAAACCAGCAGTCGCTGGATTCGCCAGCAAAGGATTTGCCAGCGTATAAATCCGGTCGGCGCCAGGGCCGATCATGTCCGCCGTACTGAAATAATCGCCCGCAGGAGACAGCTCGGTGGGCTTGTATTGGTACTGGTAATAACCCAGCAAACTCACCTGGCTATTGATGGCCCACTGCGCTGAAACTTGCCCGGTCGGCAACAGGATATCCTTAACTTCCGCTCCCGGCACGTTGGCTTTGGTCGCGTCGGCAGGCGCCTGCGCCCCGGCGATATTCGGGAAATACAAAGCTTCGCCCCATTGCACCAGTTGCTGGCCGGCCCGCATATTCAGCTTGCTGCCGCCCAGATTGAAATCGCCGTAGGCATACGCATCGAGCAAACGCGCACGCTGTCCATCATAGTCGCGGGCGCCGTCGGTAAACTGGTTGTTGGGACCGGATTTGTTCACGGTACCGGGAGAATTGTTGGCATTATGGGTGTTGTACACATCGTCGTAAAACATGCTGCCGCGCGCAAAGAAGCCGAGATTGTCGTGCTTCAGATTGCCTTCCAGCAGGGCACTGATCCGGTTAGCCGTCAGACTGCCTTTCTTGAAATTGCGATCGCCGTCGTCACCGTTGATGGTCGACGGCAAACCGGAGGCGCCCACCGGACCGTTGATGATGGCGTCCGAGGGGGATTTGGTACGCACGCCGACTCCATAATCAATGGTCGCGGCATAATCAAGGGTGGTGTTATCTCCCAATTGCACGGTGCTGCCTGCCAGCGCCGATTGCGCACAGGCAATCAACAGCGCCGCCTCTGTGAAACGCCGCATTTTCTTCGGCTTCTGGGCCGCTCGCATACTCTTCATAACCCTGGTCTCCACACTTTGTTATTTGACTGCACCCGGCTTTTTGATCGCCTCTTTTTTCCGACGCCTGCACGCACAATGGATAATTCGCTGCGCTGATTCAGTGTCATTTTTTGAGGCGCTTCCTACATCGTTTAAACGGACTACATTTTTCAACATAGTCGTTTTCGGTCGTTTAAAAATCGCCCGAGACGAAAGGCGCTACCTGCCGATGGCTGTGCTGCACGTTGGCGGCAGCCAGAAAAGCGGGGCTTTCGCCGCCGCCATCCAGCACCAGATTGGTGCCGGTGGCATACGCCGCGGCCGGCGACGCAAGGAACAGACAAGCGGCGGAAATGTCCTGCGGCGCTGCCAGCCGGCCGAGCGGAATGGTGGCACTGATGGCCGCCAGACCGTCTGCATCGCCATAGTGCTGATGCGATTCTTCCGTCAACACCAGGCCCGGACTCAGCGCCACCACCCGCACCTTGGGCGCCCACTCGATGGCAAGCGAACGTACCAGGCTCAGCACGCCGGCTTTGGCTGCGCCGTAGACCGCAGTACCCGGCGACGGTCGCAAGGCGCTGACGCTGGCGATGAAGAGAATCACGCCGCCACCCTGCTCTTGCATGATGGCGTTGGCGCGTTGCGCCAGATCCAGCGGCGCGCTCAGATTCAGGCTGATGATCGCCTCGTTGAAGCGCGCCGAGGCATCGGCCGCCATCACATGCGGACTGCCTCCGGCATTGTTGACCAGCACGTCGAGACGTCCGAAGCGCTCCTTGAAGGTTGCGAAAACTTCCGTGATTTGGGCGCCATTGCGCACGTCGGCAGCAAAGAACAGCGCCGCGTTATTACCAACTTGTATCGGTTGCAACGGCGCCTGACGCCCGCAAATTGCAACGATGGCGCCTTGCGCCAGGAACGCTTCGGCAATGCTGCGGCCGATGCCTCGGGTGCCCCCGGTGACCAGTACCACCTTGCCAGCGTAGTCATTTGAGCTATTCATTCAGACCTCCCATGGAAAGTTTGAATAGTAAGCAAATGCGCTGCGCAATACATAGTCTGAAAAGACGATGTAGCGACATGCCGGATTGGTCATGATCCAATCATCATTGGCAACCGGAGACCCCTACATGACCCACACTTCCTCCATTCCGTTTGGCCGACAAGCCGTCCTGGCAAGCGGCTTGACGATGCATTATCACGACGCTGGCGACGGCGACGAGATCGTTGTCTTCCTGCATGGCAGCGGGCCGGGCGCCAGCGGATTCAGCAATTTCAAGCACAACTATCCAGTCTTCGCAGAGCACGGCCATCGCGTCATCGTCCCTGATCTCCCTGGCTACGGGCTCTCTTCCAAGCCGGAAGCGGAGGAATACGTGCTAGATTTTTTTGTCACGGCGCTCCATCAGTTTCTGCAGGAAATCGGCGTGGGCCGTTGCGCCCTGGTAGGCAATTCGCTGGGCGGTGCGATTGCGCTGAAATACGCGCTGGACTACCCGCAAGAAATCACCAAACTGGTGTTGATGGCACCCGGCGGCGTGGAAGAACGCGAGACGTATTTCCGCATGGAGGGCATCCAGAAGATGATGTCGCTGTTCACCGGACGTCAGCTCAACGCCGTTACCATGCGCGAGCTCATGTCGTTGCTGGTATTTGACACGACGCATATCACGGATCAGCTGATCGCCGAGCGCCTCCCGATCTGCGACACGCAACCGACCACGGTGCTGTCGACCATGCGGGTACCCAACTTAACCGAGCGACTGAGCGAGATTACCTGTCCGGTATTGGGTTTCTGGGGGAGCGACGACAAATTCAATCCGGTCTCGGGCGCCATGAAACTTATGCAGCATTGTCGCGATGCGCGCTTCCTGCTGATCAATCGTTGCGGACACTGGGTGATGGTGGAACATCGCGAGACCTTTAATCGGATGTGCCTGGAATTTTTACGGAGAAACATATCTTGATCAAGACCATGATGCAGCAGTTGTTGCACACCATTCAGTCGGACCTGGCGCCTGAACAGGTGACGGCCGCGGTAAACAGCTACCTGGAGAGCTGGCGCAATGGCGATAGCCAGGCGCGCGCCGCCTTGTTCGCCGAGAATGCCGTGGTCGAAGATCCGGTTGGCGCGCCCGCCATCCAGGGCCGGTCCGCCCTGCTCGCGTTCTGGCAGCGCGCTGCCGCTTATCCCACCAGGTTCGATCCAACACTGGAGAGTATCCTGGTGTGCGGTAACGAGGCGATCGTGAAATTTTCGATGCACATGGACGTGGTCGGGATTGCCAGCGGCACGCTGCACATCATCGAGAATTTCAGACTGGATAAATCCGGGAAAATCGCGCAGTTGCGGGCATTCTGGGATGAAAATTCGGTGTCGTAAGAGTGGCTTGTCCGGGTCGGAAATTTGCGGTGCAGTGCGCTCCTACGCATCGCGGATTCCCATTGTCGCCACACTATTGAGCAGTATCCGCACCAGCTCGGTCTGGCGCGTGACATCCGTCTTGGAGAAAATCGCACGTAGATGCGCGCGTGCGGTATTGCGCCGGATTCCCAGTTCTATAGCGGCATCTTCAAGCGACAAGCCGTTCGCCAATTGCATCGCCAGGTTCGTCTCTGCAGGCGTAAAGTTGAACAGCTGGCGCACTATTTCATGGGGCGCCTCCGCCTTGTGCTCGGGATCGCGGATATAGATAATTGCCGCAGGACGGGTTTTCCCTTCCGACCATTCGCTCGGCGGCACGCTATGCACTACCACGCCGAGATTGCGCTTGCCGGAATTGCGGATCACTGAAATGGCATCCGCCACCGTCGCCACCTTTTGATTGCCATGGCGGCCTAACGCCCCTTTTATCAACCGTTGCAATTCCCGATTGTCGGCTGCATGGGTGGCGTGCGGCATGTTATTGACAATCCGTATCCCATCGCCGGCCTGTAAAATCGCATCGGCCTGACGATTGGTTTGCAACACGCGGCCATGCTGGTCAAGCATGACGGTGCCCACCATCAAGCGATCCATCGCGCCTGCGTACAGCTTGCGTTCGGATTCAACCAGATCCAGTTTTCCGTGCAAGGTGACCGCGCGTTTAAAGTGCGGCAACAGCATGCTGCAAAGCGCCTTGTCGCGGGCGGAAAAATCCGGCACATCGCGCGGTCGACAGACGCGCAGGCGGCACTCGCCGCCATCCGCCATGACGATATCCGCCCCCATCAGGCGGTGCACATTCACCGGATACAGAAACTCTTGATAGAACGGCGTCTGTACCCAGCGCGCCTCGTCAAGGATCTCGTTAATGGTCACCACTTTGTCCGACGGCAACCCGACAAACGGGTCCAGCGCGTAAAAATGGCTGTTATACGAAATATTGGTTTCTATCGTGTGATCGCCGACGGTGATCATCAGTCCATGATCGCCGGCGCGCGGCGGACGCAGGATCAACGTGACGTAATTGGCCGCGAACTCCTCCCGCATCCGGAGCATGCATTTTTGCCAGGGAATCGACTCCAGAAGGCCGTCATAGACCGCGCCAACCAATTCACTGAAAGTCTCCAACGGAAAAATTGCTGTCGCATTTTTCATATTTATAGTATCCGCATAAAACAAGATCCAGACAGCGTCCGGACCATTTATAGCTTTCGCCGAAATACCCGATCAGGCAGCGCGATAAAACTGTTCATACCACGCTCGCAATTGATTGACGGGGCCATCTGCCTGACCCAATACCGGACTGGCAAGTCGCGTCTTATTGTGCCAGATTCCGACACCCTGATAAAAGGCTTCTTGCGCCAATTCGAGGGTTCGAATAACGGCTTCTTTGTTTTGCTTTTGGCTGAGCCCCGGGAGTTTCCGTAGTGCAACCCATTGATTGCTTTATTCAGCTTCGGCACGGGACAAAGTACGTGCCTTACGGCCGCATTGCATCGTCCTTACGGACGATGCAGAACAGCCCTGCTAACCGGATAGTCGCGGCATAACCCATTCTAAATTGGAGAATTTCCATGTCGCCTTCATCGCCTTGCGCCGTCATCACCGGTGCCGCCAGCGGAATAGGACGGGCAATCGCGTACGCCCTGGCGAATCGCAACATCAGCAACCTGGTGCTGGCAGATATCGATCATGACGGCCTGCAGCAAAGCGCCGCACACATTGCAAAAACGGCACCCTCCGTCAACACCTTGATACGCAAGACAGATTTGTCCAGGCCGGCAGACATTGCGACCCTGAGCGAGCAGGCGTTCGGCACTTTCGGCCGGGTCGACTGGCTGTATAACTGTGCCGGTACGCTGGTCAGCGGCCGCAGCTGGGAACTGGACGAGACGCAATGGGCGCAGGTACTGGATATCAATCTGTGGAGCGCGATTCGGACCGCGCGCGCGTTTGTACCGCGTCTGATCGCGCAAGGTTCCGGTCACATTATCAACATCGCATCGTTAGCCGGATTGCTGGTCGGCCCCTGGCTGGCGCCTTACACCGTGTCCAAGCACGGCATGGTGGCCTTGAGCGACACCATGCAGCAGGAATTTACGGCGCTCAAGCTGCCGCTGAAAATGTCGATTGTCTGCCCGGGTCCGGTGAATACCGGCATCTGCCGCAACGTCCCGCCGGCAGACGGCGACCGGCAGCTCGCTGACAGCAACGATTTTTTACGCGACACGATCAGCGCCGGAATGACGGCGGACGAACTGGCCGAGATCGTTCTGGCCGGAGTTGACGCCGGGAAACTCTGGATTTATCCACACGCCGCGATGCTCAAGGCGGCACTCAGGCAGAGGATGGAAGCGCTGCTTGCAGTTGCTTAAGCGCCCGTCCTCCCACCATTTTCCTTGGAGCAACAATGACCATTGATCCGCAAGCTCAGGCGATTCTATCGATGTTCGCCGGCATTCCCGAACCCGACTATGCAACATTGCAGGCCACAGACTATCGCGCCATGGTGGTCCGACAACAGTTACCGCCGCTGACTGAGCCGGTGTCGAAGATGACCGATCACGTGATCGCCGGTCCCGGCGGCCCGCTGACGCTGCGCCTGTACCACCCAGACCGGGACAGTACGCTGCCGGCAATTGTTTTCCTGCATGGCGGCGGCTGGGTTTCTTGCGGTCTCGACTCGCATGACAATTTGTGCCGACGGCTGGCGAATCTGAGCGACTGTGCGGTGGTCGCAGTCGATTACCGGCTGGCACCGGAAGCGCCATTCCCCGCAGCGCTCAACGATGCCTGCGCCGCATTGCGATGGGTGCATGGGCAAGCCAGACAACTCAACATCGATCCGCACCGTTTGGCGGTCTGCGGAGACAGCGCCGGCGGCAATCTGGCCGTTGCCTGTACCTTGCTGGCACGCGACCCGGCCGAGAACCTGCCGCACCTGTCGCACCAGTTGCTGTTTTACCCGGTAATTGACGCCGCCTGCGATAGCGCATCGTTCGACACCTACGCCACCGGCTATCTGCTCACGCGCGACATGATGCGCTGGTTCTGGCAGCAATATCTGCCGCACCCGGCAGACCGCGACGATGCCCTTGCCGTGCCTGCCCGGGCCGAAAACCTGGCCGGACTGCCAAGTGCCACCATCGTCACCGCGGAATGCGATCCGCTGTCCGACGAAGCGGCCGCCTATGCAAAACGCCTGCGACAAGCCGGGGTTCCGGTCCAACTCAAAAACTGGGACGGCGTGTTTCACGGTTTCGTCAGCATGGTGGGCATGCTGCGCGCGGCAGATGAGGCGCTGGAACTGGGCGCCAGGGCGGTCCGTCAGGCACTCCGCGTATAGGAATGTCCGGTGGTAGGCGCGGGTGCCATTTCAACAATATAAAAATAGGTGCATCCGTAGTCTGTTTGGACGAGGTCACGGGCAGTGAATATGTGGAAGATGGAGTTGGAAAAAGCTAAAAAGCACGGAAAAAACCGGCAAATAACTAGTTTCCGGCACGCAACGCCGGGAAACACAGGAGACAAGCATGAACTACCGCAGCGCGCGCCGGACTGGACCCGAAAAATTTCAGGGCCGGGAAAGCTTGGTCATAGCAAGAAAAACGCCATCCCGGAATGCCAACGGGAAATCCGCAAGATTATTCCAGAAAATCGGCTATCTCCTGTTCATTCTGGCGGGAGCGGGTGGACTGGCTTTAGCCATGCACCAGTCGGGGGCAGCGCCGGAACCGTCGCAGGGTGAAGTCGTTTACTCCACCTTTCGCGGGGATGTCTGGGCCATGCTGCAGCGACAGGGAGGATAAGGGCAATGCAGGCAAGGTGGATGTCTCGCCTCACCCATCGATGCGGCTGCCCGGCAATGCTGACTGGGCTCCTCGCATCATGCGACGCCATTTTTCCAGTCATCCCCGGGCATGATCCGTTGCATGAACTCGTCGAACAACGGCACGGTGAAAGCTGTGTCGCCATGAGTCGGGCTCCAAATCATGCCTTTCAGGATCAAATTGTTTCGGGTCGGTCCAAATGATTGGACGGATCGCCCGAGTTGAACTGCGATGTCACCTGATCTATGCGGGCCCGGCCCTAACTCAGCCATGGCACGCAGATATCTCTTCTCACTTGGCGTGAGCCGGTCGAAGCGAACGCGGAAAAAGCTCTCATCGAGAGCTGCAACGGCTTCTTGCGAAGCGTTAGCTACATCCGTCTCCGTGATAGGGCTCTCGGGCGCAATATCCCAAGCGTGTTTTCCCCACTCCTGCAGAAAGTATGGATATCCCTTGGTTTTCGCGACAATGAGATCGACTGCTTCATCCAGTACTTCAACCCCTTCTTTTTCCGCGGGCTTGACGATCGCCTCCTTGGCATCATTTTTGTCTAATGGCCCGATCTCGGGAAAGTCGAAAAGACGCTCGGCATAGGATTTAGCCTCGCCCATCCGGCCTCTAAGCTGAGGAAGGCCAGCCCCTACAACAGTCACCGGAAGTTGACTCTGCGAGCAACGGTGGAGGGCTGAGATCAGTGCAGCCAGCTGAGTTTCGGGAACATATTGAAGCTCGTCAATGAAGATAACTAAAACGGTTTTAGCTTCCCGCGCAGCTATACCAACCTGCTCCAGCAACGCGGTCAGATCCCCTTCGAGATCTCCGTTGTCGGCCAAGCCAGGCTCAGACTCGTAATCCAGGCCAACCTCAATGTCGGAATAGGTGACCTTCAGTTTGCGAGCAAAGCCTGTCAGCGCCCTCAGGCCTCTGATCGCATAATCCTTTGCGGCTGCGATCCGGCTCAGTCGGAGTAGGGCGAGTCGAAGCTGAGGGGCAAGAAGCGCTGGAAGCGAACGACTTTCGGGGGCTTCGATCCGGATGGTATGAACGCCACTTTTTTCTGCATCGTTCCGCATGCGATCAAGCAGCACTGTTTTTCCTACCCCGCGCAGGCCAACCATCATGACGCTCTTGGTTTGCTTGCCGTGCCGCAGTCGTTCGATGCACACCCTGACGCGTTCTCTTACCGTGCTGCGACCAGCCAGTTCAGGAGGCGGGCTACCGGCGCCAGGGGCATAAGGATTAAGAATAGGATCCATGGATATACCAAAGTTAGTGAGTTTATGTATTTTACATAAACTCACTAACTTTGGTAAATTTCCTGGCTAATCCAGGTAATTTTTACACTGAGCTGCCTCTGAAATTCCGTCTTCCACAGTCTGGGATGCAATATGATCTGCGGCCAGCATGCCAAACACCATCGCCGGGCCGATGGTCGCGCCGGCGCCGGGATAGGTCGTTCCCATGACCGCTGCGCTGCAATTGCCGATCGCATACAAGCCGGGAATCGCGGTCCCGTCATGCTGCTGAACCCGGGCGTTGGCATCGGTCAGTAAACCGCCTTTGGTCCCGATGTCGCCCGGGACCAGTTTCAGTGCGTAGTACGGCGCCTGCATGATGGGTGCCAGACAGGGATTGGGCTTGACGTTGATGTCGCCGTAGTAGGTATCGAAGACGTTGTCGCCCTTTCCAAACTCGGTGTCGACACCGCTTGCGGCGGCGCTGTTCATGCGTGCGACGCTGCCGCGCAGGCCGCCGGCATCCACGCCGATCCTGAGCGCAAGCTCCTCCAGCGTGTCGGCGCAATGAAGAATCTCGCGCAATGGCGGCGGCAGGCGGCTGTCAGGCATTATCGATCCGGGCAAAATCGGGCCGCAAGGATAATTCTTGCGGAACCGCGCATCGAATATGATCCAGGCCGGAATCGTGCCGCCGCCCTCGGCATGCCGGCGGTACATGGTCCGGACGAATTCCGTGTAGGCCAGATTTTCGTTCAGGAACCGCTGCCCCTGCGCATTCACAATCAGGCATCCCGGCAATGAGCGCTCGACAAAAATCGGATGTGTTTGCGGCTTGCCGGGAATTTCTACGGCCGGCACACCCCACAGGTGCTCCATCAATGCCACTTTGGCGCCGACCGCCTGGCCGGCCCGGATCGCATCGCCGGTATTCGCATGCGGCGGCGTCACGCTCCATTCGATGCGGCTCGGCTGCGGTAAATATTGATCGCGCATTTCCTGGTTCCATTCGAATCCGCCGGCCCCGAGAATCACGCCCTTGCGCGCTGCGATCCGAAGCGCTGCGCCGTTGCGCTCGACGATGACGCCTGCAATCCGGCCGTCCTCCTGTACCAGTTGTGTCAATGGCGTGTTCAACCACAACGGAATCTTCCGATCCTGCATGGAGCTGCGCAGACCGGCGACCAGCGCAGCGCCCAGCGTCATGCGCCGGTCCGACTTCGAGCGCAGGCGCCAGCGCAGATCCAGCGCATACCGCACACCGATCCGCGCCAGGATCTTCATCCAGCCGGGATGTTTGCCGAGTATCTCGCGCGCCTCGGTCTGGGTCATCGATAAGCGCCCTGCAACCAGCGTGGCCGCCAGCGGTGGACGCTGCACGGCGTGATCCGCCCCCAGTTTGCGGGCGTCGAACGGGACCGGATCAAGCGAGCGATGCCCCGGTTTGGCGGACGCCGCATGCTGAAAATAATCGGCATACTCAGGTAAGGTGACAAACCGTACCCGGGTCTTGTCGTGCAGATACGCGACCATGCGCGGTCCGGCTTGCAGGTAGGCGCGCACCCGCGACTCGGACATATCCGGCCCGATGCAGGCCCGCACATACGCCAGCGCCTCATCCAGGCTGTCTGCGGCACCGGCCGCCTGTGCCAGCGGATTGCACGGGATCCATATCCCGCCGCCCGAGATGGCCGTGGTGCCGCCATACAGCGCACATTTTTCCAGCACCAGCACCGACATGCCATGGTCCGCGGCACGGCAGGCGGCAAGCATCGCGCCGCCGCCGGAGCCCACCACAATCACGTCGTATTCGTGCTCCGCTGTTGCCTGCGTTGTTGCCAGCGTTATGGCCTGACGCGTATTCATTCGAGAGCTGGAAGACATATTATTTACCCTTGCAAGGTGGCGGCGCGGACCACCGCGCTAACGCTTTTTTTGGGAGACCGCCTAGCCAGCAGGCCGGCTGCCAGCGCAGGCAACAGGAAAATCGAACCCAGCACATTGACCAGGAACATGAAGGCCAGCAACAACCCCATATCGGCCTGAAATTTGAGTGCCGAGAAAGCCCAGGTACCGACACCGAGCGACATGGTCACGGCGGTAAACAATGCCGCGGTGCCGCGTTGCCGCATGGCCTCATAAAACGCCAGCCGGAATGCCTGGCCTTCGACTTGCATCTGATGCTGGATCCGTTCGTACAAATAAATGCCGTAATCGACCCCGACCCCGACTCCCAGCGCGATCACCGGCAAGGTCGACACCTTGAGCCCTACCCCCAACAGCGGCATCAAGGCATTGCACAGGATCGACACCAACGCCAATGGCACGATGATGCACAGCACCGCCTGCCAGGAGCGGAAGGTGATCAGGCACAGCAGCGTAATCGCCGCAAAGATCGACAGCAGCATGCCTACCTCGGCCTGCTCCACCGCCTCATTGGTGGCCGCCATCACGCCGACATCGCCGCTGGCCAGCTGGAACCTGACCGGCGATTTCTCCTGCGCGATAAAACGTTTGATCTCGCCGATCACATGCGCAATCGTGGTGCCCTCGTGATTGTCGGTGTAAATCAGGACCTGGATCGCCTTGCAGTCTTCGGAATTCATGCCGTAGTCCGGGTTGAAACTGCCCGACCCCTGCCCCAATCCCTGACTGCTGCGCGGCAATGCCTGCCAGCGCGGATTGCCCTCATTAAAGGCCGCTATGGTTACTTTCGCCTGCGATGGCACGCTGACGACGGACTGGACACCGGCGACACCGCGCAGGAATATTTCGAAGCGTTCGATACTGCTCATGACCGGATACTGCAGGCAGGCATCGCCGCTTTCGCGGGTCTCGGCGATCACCGACAACACATCGACGCCGACGTTGTATTGCCTGGTAATGGCGGCGTTATCACGGTTATAACGCGAATTTTCCCGCAGTTCGGGTACGCCGTTGCCGATATCCCCGACTTTCAAATGACGCGCGCCAAACGCTCCCAGCACCAGCAAGCCGGCGCTCAACAACATCACCAGCAAGGCGACGCGCGGTTCGGCGGCAGACGATAGCGCCCACCAGAACCGGCTGCGCTGTTCGGACGCAAGCTTGACTGCAGACGGCTGCACGCCGGTCGACATATACGACAACAGAATCGGCAAAAACATCTTATTCGTCAGAATCATCAGCAGCACGCCGATGCAGGCCGTCACGCCCAGTTCGCGCACGATATCGATCTTGATAGTCATGATCGCCAGGAACCCGAGCGCGTTGGTCAGCAAGGCCACCGTACCGGGGATGAATAACCTGCGGAATGCTTCCCGCGATGCTTCCCTGGAAGATGCGCCGGCCTGCGCGGCCTGACGCCAGGCGTTCGTCATTTGCACAGCGTGCGACACGCCGATGGAGAAAATCAGGAAGGGCACCAGTATCGACATCGGATCGATGCCGAATCCGATCAGCGGCAATATCCCCAGCAGCCAGATCACCGGCAACAAGGCCACCGCCAGCGCCAATCCGGTCATGCGTGCCGACCGGGTATACAGGAAAAGCAAAGCGGCGGTAATCAGGAACGCGACCCCGAAAAACGACATCACGCCATCGATACCGGCCATCACATCGCCCATCTCCTTGGCAAAGCCGGTGATGTTGATCTCGATATTGTCCTTGCCGTATTTGCTGCGGATCTGTTCCAGTTTGTGTGCAACCTGGACGTAATCCAGCTTTTGGCCGGTGTTCGGATCGACCTCTTGCAACTCCGCCCGGACCATTGCACTCTTCAGATCGTTAGCCACCAGTTGCCCGATTTGTCCGGAACGGGCGACGTTGACCCGCACTGTTTCAAGCTCTTGCGGCTGGCCGGAGAAGCGCGCCGGCACTACCACATCGCCATAGAAACCGGCCTCGGTGACTTCGGTGTAACGCACGTTAGGCGTGAACAGCGACGACACCCGGCTACGCTGAACCCCCGGCAGGAAGAACACATCATCGGTCACCTCACGCAAGGCAGCCAGAAATTGCCTGTTATAGATATCGCCCGCCCCCTTCCAGCGCAAGCTGACGACAATCCGGTTGGCACCGGAAAATTTGCTCGCATACTTCGTGAAAGTCTGCATGTAAGGATGTTGCAAAGGCACGGTTTTGGCGAAGCCGGGATCCAGTCTGACCCGGGTGGCAGAGGCCGCCAGCAGCAAGGTCAGGACAATGAACAGCCACAACAACAGGCGGCGAGAATGCAACAGGAAAGCGGCACAGGAATCGATAAAGGCGGACAAACGTGAATTGGATGACTGACTCATGACGGGACTCTCAACGCAAATGATTCAAAGAAATGGATGCCGTGGAACACGACGCCAGAACGGGCTTCACAGCGCATCCGTAGAAACGCCCGCCTCGCCGCCAATCAACAATTTACCGGGGGCCAGTTCGACCAGACTGGTCAGGCTGGCACGGCCACCGACGCGATGAATCCTGAAACTCTTGCCGGCGTCGCTTGAGACCAGCATCGCCCCGCCCTGGCCGACCAGCACAATGCGCCCGTCCTGCAACCGCAAGCCGCCGAAAAACGAGGTCGGCAAGCCGCTTTCGATGCGCGTCCAGCTAGTGCCAAAATCTTCGGTCCGGAACACATTGCCGCGCATGCCATACACCAGCCAGGTATTCGCAGACAACGCCAGGCCGCCGAACAACGATCCTTTGTAGGGAAGCGTCAATGCTTCCCACTGTGCTCCGCTGTCCGCAGAGCGCTGCAACATGCCGGCCTCGCCGACCAGCAGCAAGCGCCCGCCCTCACCCGCGACCAGCGCATTCACATGACCGTCGGCGATATCCGGCATGGATGCCGGCCTGCTCCAGTGCGCGCCGTCGTCGGTCGAGCGCAGCATTGTGCCGAAACTGCCAACCGCAAACGCCGTGTCGGGATCAATGGAGGAAATGCCCAGCAACGGCTCGGAATGTTTGTCATCGAATCGCACCTGGCGCCAATGCGCGCCGCCATCGTCGGTTTTGACGATCGCGCCGTCGTGGCCGACCGCCAGGCCATGCGAATTGTCGCCGAAGCTGACCTGATTCAAGGTCGATCCGGACTGCGGCGTCACCTCCGCGTCTTGCCAATGGCCGCCCAGGTCATCGCTGAACAAGATATGCCCGCCCTCGCCGACCGCCACCAGACGCTTGCCGGCCTTGGCCATGCCATTGATCTGAAGGCGGTCGGCGCGCACCCGGGTATCCGGGAAAACGGCAAGGGGCCGCGCCGAGAATGCATAGACGGCTGCCGCAGCGACCGCAGCCGACAGCGCAAGACTGGCGAGTCGGATTGATTTCATGATTGTCGTCTCCTGTGTGGTTCGTTGGCCACGTTATATTTTCTTGATGTTGCAAATTACTTATTACATCGCTGCTGCTTACAGCACTTCAAACAACCTGGCAGCACCCATGCCGCCGCCTGCCGCGGCCGTGATCAATACCGACTTGCCTCTCAGCAACTGATGGCCCGCGACGTAAGGCGGTACTGCCGGCGTGTGTTGTTCGGGTGACTGGTTCATGCTTGGCCTCTTGCTTCCTTTGGCATGCCGAGACCGCGCTCGGCGATGATGTTGAGTTGAATTTCGTTGGTGCCGGCGTAAATCGTGTCGGCCCGGGTAAACAAGAACAGGCCCTGCAGGCGCGCATGGCGGAGATCGTCGGCCAGCACCAGATTGCCCTCGGCGCCCAGCACATCCATCGCCAGTTCGCCCAGCGAGCGGTGCCAGTTCGACCAGTAATATTTGTAAATCAGGCTTGCGCGTCCCAGTTGACCGTCGCTGGCGACCGACAGCATCCGCAACGCGTTGTAGCGCATCGTGCGCAAACCGACCCAGGCACGCGCAATCCGAGCGCGCATCAAAGGCTGTTGCAGACTGCCGTTAGCGCGCGCCACGGCGATCACCAGCTCCAGCTCATGCAGAAAATGCATTTGCTGGCCAAGTGTCGACAGGCCGCGTTCAAAACCCAGCAGCGCCACCGCGATCTTCCAGCCGTCGCCCGCTGCGCCCACCACATCGCAGGCCTTCGCGCGCGCGCCGTCAAAGAACACTTCATTGAATTCCGCCGAACCGCTGAGCTGCCGGATCGGCCGGATCTCGACGCCAGCCTGAGCCAGTGGCATCAGCAGAAAAATCAGGCCGCGATTGCCGCGCGAACCGGCTTCGCAGCGCGCCAGCACAAATATCCATTCCGCATCGTGGGCCAGCGAGGTCCATACCTTCTGCCCCGTGACAATCCAGTCGCCGCTGGCCGGATCCTGCACCGCGCGGGTTTGCACGTTCGCCAGATCGGAGCCCGCGTTCGGCTCGGAGTAGCCCTGGCACCACAGCACGCTGCCATTCCGGATACCCGGCAGAAAGCGTTGCTTCTGGTCCTCGCTGCCATACGCGATCAGGGTCGGGCCGATCAATCCTTCGCCGATGTGGCCGACGCGACCCGGACCGCCGGCACGTGCATATTCTTCGTGATAAATGACTTGTTGCGCGATCGACAGGCCTCTGCCGCCGTACTGTTGCGGCCACCCGACGCAACTCCAGCCGGCAGCCGCCAGCGTGCGCTCCCATGCCTTGCGCCCGGCGGGATACGCCTCCTCATCGCCCGGGCCGCCACGATGACGTAAAACGGCAAACTCGCCCTGAAGATTTTCCTGCATCCATTGCGCGAACCCGGCGCGAAAATCTGCGTCGCTGCGCCCCTCCGGGACTGCCGCAGCGTCCGGATGCACATCGCCGCTATCGCACAGCGCCGCGGCTATCCGTGCATGACAAGCCGCATCGTCGCCAAACCACACGCGTGCTGCCTGCGCCCGCTTGAAATACAGCTGCGGGTCGTATTCCCAGGTAAACCCGACGCCGCCATGCAGCTGAATCGCTTCCTGCGCACAAAAGAACAAGGCTTCATTGGCGGCGCTTTTGGCGCACGCGACTTCCAATTGCAAAGCATCCAATCCGGCAGCGGCATGCGCCATCCGTGCGGCCCCATACACCATCGAGCGGGCCGATTCCAGCTTGACCATCATTTCGGCGCAGCGATGCTTGACTGCCTGAAACGACGCAATGACGCGCCCAAACTGGCTCCGCTCGCTGACATAGGCAAGCGTCAGATCGAGACATTGCTGCGCGCTGCCGACCTGTTCCGCGGCCATTGCCAATCCGGCGCATGCCGCGGTCAGGTGCAAGCCGGCCTGCAATTGCTCTGGCTGGTCGATACGCGCGGCGGCTTCCAGCCGCACGTTGTCCAGTGTCAGGCGCGCAATCCGGCGCGTCATGTCCAGCGTTTGCAATGCTGTCACGCCGACGCCGTGCAGCGGCAGGTCCAGCGCGAACATGGCAAAGGACTCCGCTGCATCGGACAGGCGCGCCGGTACCAGCAGCAGATCCGCTTCGGCAGCGCCAAGTACCTGCGCCACGACGCCATGCAATACGTAGCCATCGTCCACCCGCTGCGCCGTCACGGTACAGGCCTCGGCGCGCCATCCGGCCGCCGTCGGCAAGGCCAGCGCAGCGCTGATCCTGCCGCTGGCCAAAGAGGGAAGATAACGCTGCTGCGCCGCTGCATGCGCCGCATATTGCAAGGCATCGGTGGCCAGACAGGCGCTGGCAAGATAGGGCACCGGCGCCAGCCGCCGCCCCAGCTGCTCCATCAGCAAGACGCGCTCGACCTGCGTAAGTGCCATGCCGTCGAAATTTTCCGGAATGGTCAGGCTGCACCAGCCCATCTCCGCGCGGATCGTCCGCCATAAGGCAAGATCGGCACCGTCCTCGCTTTCGATTGCTTTTCTCAAGGCAGCGGAATCGCATTGCTCCGACAGGAAGGCGTCGGCAGCGTCGCGGATCATTTCCTGATCCGAATTCAGATTAAATTCCATCTCATGCACCGTAAACTTTTTGAGCGGGACGACCTTCTTCCAGCAAGGCAGCAACCGCCGCGCCAATCTCGGCAGCTTGCCAGCGCCCGCCTTTGTCGCACGCGACGCCGGTATGCCATCCTTCGGCTAACGCAATCATGCCGCCGGCGGCTTCGAACATGCGGCCGCTGACGTGTCCCGATTCGGCGCTGCCCAGCCACACCACCAGGGGCGCGACATTGGCCGGATCGAAATAGTCGAAATCTGCGCCGTCCGGCTTTTTCATCATGGCGCCGAACACGTCTTCGGTCATGCCGGTACGGGCCGCCGGGGCCAGCGCGTTTGCCGTAATGCCGTAGCGCGCCAGCTCGGCCGCCTGCACCAGGGTCAGCGCGGCAATGCCGGCTTTCGCCGCGGCATAATTCGACTGCCCGATCGAACCTTGCAAGCCCGCGCCGGAACTGGTGTTGAGAATCCGCGCAGCGATCTGCTTGCCGGCCTTGGCGGCATCGCGCCAGCGCCGCGCCAGCACGTTGGCCAGACAGAAATGCCCTTTCAGGTGGACCCGCATGACCTCATCCCAGTCGGCCTCGGTCAGGCTGACAAACATGCGGTCGCGGCAAATGCCGGCATTGTTGACCAGTATGTGGACTTCACCGAACGCCGTACACGCGGCGGCGACGATGCCTTCGGCCCCGGCCATGCCGGTGATGTCGCCAGCGTTGACCAGGGCATTGCCGCCCTGGGCGCGAATTTCAGCACAAACGGCCTGCGCCGCCTCATGCCGAATATCGTTGACCACAACATTCGCGCCTTCGGCGGCAAATGCCAGCGCATAAGCGCGCCCCAGACCCGCACCGGCGCCGGTGATAATGACAGTACGATTTTCACAAATGCCCATATAACCCTCAAAGACGTTCAATAATCGTGACATTGGCGAGACCGCCGCCTTCGCACATGGTTTGCAGGCCATACCGTCCGCCGCTGCGTTCCAGTTCATGCAGCAAGGTGGTCATCAGACGCGCACCGGTCGCCCCTAGCGGATGACCCAACGCAATTGCACCGCCATTGACGTTGGTGCGCGCATGCGGGTAACCGGTTTCCTTCAGCCAGGCCTGGGCGACCGACGCAAAGGCTTCGTTGATTTCCACCAGATCGATGTCATCCCATTGCAAGCCGCATTGCCTTAGCGCGCGTTGCGTGGCCGCGATCGGTGCGGTCAACATCCAGATCGGATCGTCGCCCAGCACGCTGAGGTGATGAATCCGCGCGCGCGGCGTCAGGTTGTAGCGCTTCAAGGCGGCTGCGGACACCACCAGCAGGGCGGCGGCGGCATCGCAGGTTTGACTCGACACGCCGGCGGTCAGGCGGCTCCCCGCTTCGAGCGGTTCCAGCGCAGCCATCTTGTCGAGTGAGGTCTGGCGTGGTGTCTCATCGTGGGACAGACCGGCAAACGGCACGATCTCGCGGGCAAACCGGCCTTCCGCGGTAGCGTTCAATGCGCGTGCATGGCTTTCCAAGGCATAGCGTTCCATGTCGAGACGGCTCAAATTCCAGCGCTCGGCAATCTTTTGTGCGGCATAGAACTGCGATACCGGCTGATCGCCAAAACGCTTGTTCCAGCCAACGCTGCCGGAGAACGGATCAGTAAAGCCCAGAGGCTGGCCGGCGATCATCGCCGATGAAATGGGAATTTGGCTCATGGTCTGCACGCCGCCGGCGATCACCACGTCTTGGGTGCCGCTCATCACTGCCTGAGCGGCAAAGTGCAGCGCTTGCTGTGAAGACCCGCACTGGCGATCGATCGTGACGCCCGGGACGGTCAACGGCAGACCGGTTGCCAGCCAGGATGAACGCGCGATATTCCCGGCCAGAGGGCCGATCGTATCGACGCAGCCGAAAATCACATCATCGTATTCGTCAGCCGGGATCACGTTGCGATCAACCAGCGCCTTCAATACGAAGCCGCCCAGGTCGGCGGGATGCGTCTGCGCCAGCGCACCGCGCCGTTTGCCGATTGGTGTACGGAGCGCATCGACAATATAAGCTTCTGATTTTTGCATAAACATTACTCGTTAAAAGTGCAGCCAGGTCCGAGCGCAACACCCGATTCCAGGACAAAGGCGCGCGTGCGCGCAAGGTGGAAACTCCGGTCTCCCCAGGCCGCATCCAGCGCCCAGGCCATTTTCATGAAAATCTGCAGATCCATTTCCCAGGTATAGCCCATCGCGCCATGGACCTGAATCCCGTGCCTTGCCGCCAGCTGCGCCGCTTCGGAGGCTGCGATTTTTGCGTGTGATACATGGGCGGTCCGATCAGCTTCGCCATGCGCCATCGCATGCGCGGCGCGATACACCACCGGACGGGCGAACTCCAGCTTGATGGCGACATCTGCGAGATGATGTTTCACCGCCTGATAGGAGCCGATGGGCTTGCCGAATTGCTTGCGCTGCGCCGTATAGTCGATCGACAGATCCAGCATCCGTTGTGCCAGGCCCAGCAATTGGGCGGCAGCGGCCAGGGCGCCGCGATCGAACGCCTCCGCGCATAAGGCCCCGGCGTCGTCATCCCCGGAGATGCAATGTTTTTCTTCCCGTTCGAAATTCACGGTAAACAAGCGACGGCTTGGATCCACACTCGGCTGCGCGGTCAGCTGTGCATTCCCGGGAGATATGGCGTACAGCTTGCCGCCGCGTGCCAGCAGCAATACAGTCGCCTGATCGGCATCCGCAATCAGCGGACTATGCGCATGGCCCAGCGCGACGCGGGCGCTGCCGTCAGCGATGTCGGCCAGCAAGCAACTGCGGAAGTCGCTGTCCGGCAAGGCGTCAACCAGCCCTGCCGCAACCCATGCGCTCTCCAGCAAGGGCTCCGGCAGCGCGTAATAACCGCATTCCTGCGCAATCCGGATCCAGTCGATATCGCTCAAGCCCATGCCGCCATGCGCCTCCGGCACCGACAACCCGGTCAATCCCTGCTGCGCCAGTTGATCCCAGATCTTGTGTGAACGTCCGGTCGGACTGGTCCATAGTTCGCGGATCAGTTCGGGCGACACTTCATTCATCAGAAATTTGCGCACGCTATCGACCAGCATGTTTTGATCTTCGTGGAAGGTGAAGTCCATGTCTTTTTCCTTAAGAGCGCGGCATGCCGAGCATGCGTTCCGCGACGATATTGCGCTGGATTTCATTGGTGCCGGCGTAGATCGGGCCGGATTGCGCAAACATGAAGCCTTCCAGCCAGCGCCCGTGCTCCAGCGCCAGCGGCGCCTGTTCCGTCAGTTCGGCCAACGGACCGGCCAGACGTTGCGCGGTGTCGTGCATGCGAATATCCAGCTCCGACCAGAACACTTTGTTGGTGCTGGACTCGGCACCGATATGACCGCCTTGCTGCAAGCGGCAGGCGGTCGCATAGGTTGACAGCGCATACGCCTCGGCATCCATCCAGGCCCGCGCCACCGCTTCGCCCAATACCGGATCCGCAGCGCCTTCTGCCGCCCGCCGGCGATACAGGCTAGCGAGTGCGCGTGCCGTTTCCTGAAAGCGGGCGGGAGAGCGCAACATCAGGCCGCGTTCGAAGCCGGCGGTCGCCATCGCCACCTGCCAGCCTGCGCCGCTATCGCCCAGACGGTTTTCCAGCGGCACCCGCACGTTATCGAAGAAAATTTCGGCAAACCCGGTCTGGCCGTTCAATTGCCTGATCGGGCGCACGGTGATGCCCGGCGTATCCAGCGGCATCAGCAGAAATGACAGGCCGTGATGCCGGACCGATCCGGGATCGGTGCGAAACAGTCCGAACACCCAGTCGGCCCAGACCGCACGGGTCGACCAGATTTTCTGGCCGTTGACCACATAGCTGTCGCCATCGAGATGCGCGCTGCAGCGGATCGCCGCCATATCGGACCCGGCGCCGGGTTCCGACCAGGCCTGCGCCCAGACGTCATCACCGGCGGCGATGCGCGGCAGGAACCGGGCCTTCTGTTCTTCCGTGCCGAAATCCATCAAGGTCGGCCCCAGCAGAAAGACGCCATTCTGATTGACCCGCAACGGCGCGCCCGAGCGCCAGTATTCTTCTTCGAAGATCAGCCATTCGATCAGGTCGCAGCCGCGCCCGCCAAGTTCCTGCGGCCAGGTGACCATGCTCCAGCGCCCGGAATACAAGACCCGTTCCCAGGCCCGGTGCTCGGCAAAACCTTGTTCCGTATCGAAGCTCTTCAATGGACTGGAAGGGACATGTTCCTTGAGCCAGCTACGGATCTCGGCGCGAAATTTTCGTTGACCGTCGGTATATACAAGGTTCATGGCATCAGGCTCCGCAGGGCGCAAGCGGTTCGAATTTGGCATCGCGTTTTTCGACGAAAGCCTCGCGTGCCTCGTCCGAATCCCGGCTCATGTAGGCTTGCAAGGTAAACCCTTGCTCCCAGCGATATTTGTCTTCAAGATTGCCGTCTTCCACGCCATTCAGGGACTCTTTGGCAAGGCGCACCATTTCCGGACTCTTGCGTGCGATCACGGCCGCCATCTCCAGCGCGGCGGCACGCAGTTGCGCCAGCGGCACCACGCGTTCGACGCCGCCCAGACGATAGGCTTCCGCCGCGGCTATCATCAGGCCGGTAAAGTACATCCAGCGCACTTTCTGGAGCGGCAACAAACGCTGCAAATGGGCACCGCCGCCCATCGCGCCGCGATCGATTTCAGGTACCCCGAAGCGCGCGCATTCAGACGCCAGCACGATGTCGGCAGCGCCCGCCAAACCAATGCCGCCGCCCAGCACAAAGCCGTGTACGGCCACAATCACCGGCTTCGGATTCCGATGCACCGCGCGGAATGCAGCGTAGTTGCCGGCGTTGACGGCAACGATGCGTTCCGGAAACGCCGCCAGCTCCTTGATGTCGACACCGGCGCAGAAACCCCGCCCTTCGCCGCGCAGCACGATCACGCGCACCTCTTGGTTGCGGCCAAGCGCGTCGAGTTCTGCCGCGAGTGCGTGCCAGCCCGCGCAATCGAGCGCATTCACCGGCGGCTGGTCGATCACCAGTTCGGCGATGCCGTCGGCGATGCTGGTATGGAATGGTTGACTCGGATGATTCATGGAATATTCCTTCCTGTTTGATCTGGTTCGGTATTTACTGCGCTGCATGGCCAAAAGATGTCAAGCGTTGTTCCGCGTCTGCGACGATGCGTGCAATCACGTCGCCGCACGATGCGATACTGCCGATCGCCGCTGCAGCCTGTCCGCTTGGCAGCACACCTTCATCCGGGGCTCCTTCGACCATCGCGCGCTGGATCAGTACCGGCGCATTCGCGGCCATCAGGGTCTGGGCCACAGTCATGTCGCCAGCGCGCAAGGCCGTCAGTCCGGTCCGCAGCATCTGACCCCAGCGCATGCCGGTATGGGTGCGCCAGCGTTGCGCGGCACCCAGCGCCAACAGCAAACGGCGCAGTCGTCCGGCCTGTTCCAGCTCCAGCAAATACCGGTTGTCGATCATTCGTTGCGGCATACCGTCAATCACATGCGACACGCGAATCGCCGCCGTGTCGCGCACAGCGACATAGCGATCCAAGGTGGCTGCCGGCACCGGCGATTCCGTGGTCATCAAGAACCGCGTTCCCATCGCGATGCCGGCCGCGCCGTAGGCCAGCGCGGCGGCCAGGCCGCGGCCGTCAAAAAAGCCGCCAGCCGCGACCACCGGCACCTGCACCGCGTCGAGTACCTGCGGCAGCAGCAAGGTGGTCGGCACCGAGCCGGTATGACCGCCCTCGCCGCCTTGTACCGTGACCACATCCGCGCCCAACGCAATGGCCTTCTGCGCATGCTTGAGCGCACCGACCGTCGGCATGCAAATCACACCAGCGTCCTTGAGACGCCGGATCGCGCCGGCATCCGGTCCCCGGCCATAGCTGACCGCGCGCAAGCGATACTTGATCGCCAGATTGATGGCTTCCTGCGCGTTCGGCTGAAACATATGGAAATTCAAACCGAACGGCGCATCGGTCAGGTCCTTGACCTTGCGGATCTCCAGCTCCAGCTGATCCGGCCCGATCGTGGCACCGGCCAGAAAGCCGAAACCGCCGGCGTTGCCGGTGGCCGCCACCAGGCGCGCATCGGCGACCCAGCCCATCGCGGTCTGGACGATCGGATAGCGACAGCCGAGCAGATCGCACAATGGAGTTCTCAGGATGTCGCTCATGCTTCCGGGCTTTCGCTGTTTTTGCTGTCTTGTGCGACCGGCTGGCGCTGCGCAGACGCCATCGCCCTGGCGTCGTAGCCGCCCAGCTTGTCGCCCGAGATCAGTTCGTTATGCACGTGGGCGAACTGGTGCCAGCCAAATGCAGCATCCATCGCCGCGCGCTTGCCCTGCAGTTCTTCGACGTGGTTGATCGCCTGTTTGGCCAGCGCCAGACCCATGCGCGGCATGTGGGCGATGCGTTGGCCGATGTCATAGGTCGCCTGTTCCAGCTGCGCGCGCGGCACGACCCGATTCACCATGCCCATTTCATAGGCGCGGCTGGCCGGCATGCGCTCGCCGAGGAACAGGAATTCCTTGGCGATGCGCGGATGCAATTCATACGGATGGGCAAAATATTCGACTCCCGGAATTCCCATGCGTACCACCGGATCCGCAAAGTAGGCATCGTCCGACGCCACGATCAGGTCGCACACCCAGGCCAGCATCAGGCCACCGGCGACGCATGCGCCGTGGACCATGGCGATGGTCGGCTTCGGCAAATCGCGCCAGCGCCGGCACATGCCCAGATACACTTCCTGTTCACGTGCATACAGGAACTCGCCACCCGGTTTGTTGACATGGTCGTACCACATCGACGTGCGCGGGAACGACTGATGGATATCGCGTCCCGGAGTCCCGATATCGTGACCGGCGGAGAAGTGCTTGCCGGCGCCGCGCAGCACGATCACCTTGACCGCGTCGTCATCCACCGCACGCCGGAATGCAGCGTCCAGTGCATAGGTCATTTGCGAGTTTTGGGCGTTGTTGAACTGGGGCCGGTTGATCGTCACGGTGGCAATCCCGTCCTTGACGCCATACAGCACCGGCTCATCGGTTTCATAAACGGAGTTGTCGCTTGTCATGTGAGCCTTGGTTTGCGGTTATTACGCGGTAAATAAGCAGCTATGCGCCAAGAACGCTAGCGCGCAAATTGTGCGGATCCAGCTTTTGAATCAGCGCCAGCTGTTCTGCCGCAGGTGCGACTGTTTCAGGAATATTCTCTGGAATGCATAGCGCAAAGCCGGTAGCCTCCTGCACCTGCCCGGCACTCACTCCCGGATGCAATGAGACGATGCGCAGTTGATGCTGCGGCCCGCCAAAATCCATCACGCACAGATTGCTGATGACCTGACGGATATCGATATCGTCCAGGCTATAACCGCGCGGGAGGCGCTCAGGGTTGTAGCCTATCGAGGCCACCATATCGACCTCGCCCGACACGAACACTTTCGGGCTATGGCTGGGCACGAAGAACGAGTTGGCGTGATTGATCGAGTTACCCGGAAATCCGCGCACACCCAGCATCTGCACCTTCGGACGGCGGTAATCGGAACCCACCATCGAGATATTCGCCTGGCCGAAGCGGTCGATCTGCGTCGGCGCGACCATCGCATGACGTTTCCCGCCCCAGACATTATCGAAAATGCGCGCAAAGCCCATCCAGGTTTCGCGCCGTGGCTGATAGTCCCCGCGCGGCCCGAGCGGTACCGGCTCGCTCACCAGCCAGGCCTCGGAGTCGGTCATCATCAGGTCGCTGTTGGCGGATGCCATGCAGACCGACGCCGCCAGGCGCGGCAACACGCCGATACCGGTCGCCAGTACCTCGCCATCGGCATTCCAGACCTGCGCTGCGGCGCAGATAATGCGATCGATCAATGGTTGTTCAGTCATGTCCGTCCCCTTCAAAATACCGGCAAGCTCAACTTGCGGATGGCGCCTGCACCGCCTACGCGCTGCAGATACTCCTGCTCGCCACAGGCCACATAGCGCTCGAAATACTGTTGCCAGCCGGCGCTGCCTTCCTTGGCGCTGGCCGCGTATTCCTTGAAATGCGGGATATCGAAGCCGTACAGCGGCGCGCAGGAACTCGGATGGGCACCGCAAGGCAGATGCACCACACCGGTGGTTTGCGAACGCTCCCAAAACACGTAGCGGGCCTCCTCGTCCTGCGCAAAAAATGCGCTGTCGACGATTTCATCGCAGGACACGAACGTCTGCTGCGCGGCACGGGCGAACTGGTCGTCCATATACAAATCCGGGCCTTTGATCTGGCACACGCCACGCACATCGGCACGGTCGACATGCAGCAGGGCCGCATCCAGCGCCAACGCCGGCATCGCGACCCAGGCTTTGTCATCGTATGGAGAATCAATGATCTTCAGATCCGGGTTATGCCGCACGACGTCGGTGCCAAGACCGATCCGGGTCGGGATGAACGGCACCCGCATGGCGGCCGCTCGCAATCCCAGCAACAGCATGCCCTCGTCGATCTCCATGACCTCTATGCTGCTGCTTTGACGGGCGGCACGAAAATAGGGTTCGAGCGGAATGAAGTCCAGCGACACAAAGGCGAACACCAGTTTCCTCACCTTGCCCGCAGCGCACAACATCCCGACATCCGCGCCACCGTAAGCGACTACCGTCAGGTCCTTCAGCGGCGAGCGCAACAGTTCCCTTATCAGCGCCATCGGTTTGCGGCGCGGTCCCCAGCCACCGATACCGATGGTCATCCCGTCCTGCAATTGCGCCACCGCCTGCGCAGCGCTCATTTGTTTATTCAATGCCATGAACTATCCTTTCCATTCCCGAATATCAGCGGATTTACTTGTAACCGATGCTGAAATCGTGGCCCCACAAACTGACCGCGGTGGCTTCGTAGACACTGTGTTTTTCCCAATCGACCACGAGTCCGCCGCAGCCGTACTCGACATCGAAGCCGCCCGGTGTCTTCATATAGAACGAGGTCATCTGATCGTTGCAATGACGTCCCAGCGTGGCCGACATCTTGACGCCATGCTGTTGGACGCGATCCAGTCCGCGGCCGACTTCATCCATGGATGGCACTTCCACCATCGCGTGCACACAACCGCTGGCCAATGGCATCTCAAAGATGCCCAGGCTGTGATGACGATTGTTGTTGCAATGCAGGAAATAGATGCGTTTCTCCGGCTCTGCCGGATCCTGGGTAAAGCGCACCCGGTAAATGTCGGCAAGCTTGAAACCCAGCAGATCGGACAGGAAGGCGTAGGTCGCATCGAAATTCGGCGCGGGCAGCACGACGTGGCCCAGCCCCAGCCCGGCGGTGACGAAATGCGGTACGCCGACCGGGGAGACGAAACGCCGGAAGTCGGATTTCATGCCCCAGAAAATCTCATGCCGGTTATTCGACGGGTCGATAAACCAGAGCATTTGCTGCACACGGCGCAAACTGCAAGTCGCGCTATCGGCAATCTGGAACCTGAGGTCGCGCTCGGTCAACAATTGCTGCGCGGCGACGAAAGCCGCAACGTCGGGCACCTCCCAACCGGAGGCGAAATAGCCATCGCGCCCGCCCGCCACGATTTCAAACCGAAACGCCCGCTCATCCATCTTCAGATACAGGCCGCCGTCAGGCGCATCGTCCGCCATCATGCCGAGCACCTGCTCGCCATATCGACGCCAGCCGGCGATGTCCGTCGATTCGACGACGATGTAGCCCAACCCGCGAATATCCATCATGTCTCGCTCCTCGCTTGCGTTAAAGTCTGGAGTCGATTCTGAGAGAAATAAGAAGTATCGACATCGTCTAAGAAGACTACGCGCGGGCGCAGCGCATGAAATTCTTGAAAAAGTATTACGAATAGTCCGGGAATTGCGAACTGCGCCATTCCGGTGGCGCAGTCTATTGAACTGCGCCATAATTGCGCCATCACTCAAACAAACTGCGCCAAACGATGCCATGTCCTCCGCCAGCGACCTACTGATCAGCATCCAGCAATCCGCCTCTGGTCTGACGCTGGCAGAATTGCTGGCGCGGCATTCCGACGTTGCCCGCCGAACGGCTCAGCGCTGGATCAGTCGACTGATCATTGATGGCCGGATAACCGGCATCGGCGCAGGAAGCGCGCGACGCTATCTCGCAGTCAAGCCGGCTGTCGCGCAAGATTCCGGCACTGAACAAGACATCTTCCCAGGGTACATCCCGCTCTCTGCCGACAGCCGCGACATCCTTGCCTACGTCGATCACCCCCTGGAAGCGCGCAGGCCCGTGGGCTACCAGCGCGACTTCCTTGATGCCTATCAGCCGAACCGTACCTGGTACCTGTCGGAGTCGCTGCGTCGTCAGTTGCGCAGGATGGGGAAAACCGCCCAGGCCGATGCACCGGCAGGCACCTATGGCCGCGCGATTCTGAATCGATTACTGATCGATCTGTCCTGGGCGTCAAGCCATCTGGAGGGCAACACCTACTCGCGACTCGACACGCGGGAACTGATCGAACACGGCAAGGTGGCGCAAGGCAAGGCGGTCCTCGATACCCAGATGATCCTGAACCACAAGAGCGCCATCGAGTTGCTGGTGGAGAATGCCGGGACGGTCGGGTTCGACCGCTACACGTTCATGAACCTGCATAGCGCCTTGTCGGAGAACCTTTTACCCAATCCAGCCGATGAAGGCCGGATTCGCCAGCATGCCGTGGAAATTGGCAAAAGCGTGTATCGACCGCTGTCCACGCCACAGCAAATCGACGCAACGCTGGACCTGCTGCTGGAGAAAGCGAGTCAGATCGTCGACCCTTTCGAACAGTCCTTCTTCGTGATGGTGCATTTGCCCTATCTGCAGCCGTTTGCAGACATCAACAAGCGCACTTCCCGGCTGGCGGCCAACCTGCCACTGTTCCGCGCGAACCTTTGCCCCCTCACCTTCGTGGACGTGCCCGAGCAGGCCTACAGTCGCACCATTCTTGGCCTGTACGAACTGACCCGGGTGGAATTGCTGCGTGACCTTTACGTCTGGGCTTACGAGCGCTCGACCCAGGAATATCTTGCTATCAAGCAAGACCTGGCCGAGCCCGATCCCGGCCGCCTCGCCTACCGGGACATCATAAAACAGACCATCCGTGAGGTAGTAACGCGTACCGGAGAGGATGCTCTCACAGTCATTTTGCAGAGTGTTGCAGAGCATGTAGGAAAACCCGATCGCGAGAACGTACAGGCATTGATTATCGAGGAACTGCGCCGGCTGCACGAGGGTGTGCTGGCGCGGTACGGGCTGCGCCCGTCTGAATTCGCGGCATGGAAAGCCCGGCAAGCAGCGGGATCATCCGATTGATGGACGCCGTTCCTTCCAAACGGCGTTGCCCCAGCTGACGCGCAAAGCCTGCCACAGCAAAATCTCAGACTGCGTTTTAGATATCCAGCGTCAAATGCCCGTTGTCGATCCGGACTTCCGTACCGTTAATAAACCGCGACTCGTCCGACGCCAGGAACAGGATCAGATTAGCGATATCCTGCGGCAGGCACATGCGTGCCATCGGATCACCCCTTACCTCGCTGAGCGTTGCGGGGTCGGCTGCGGCCTGCAGATTGGCGACCATCGGCGTCAGAATGCCGTCCGGATGAACGGAATTGCAGCGGATCTTGTAGCCATGTTGCTTGCAATGTGCCGCCACGCTGCGGGTCAATGCGGTCACCGCACCTTTGGAGGCGCTGTAGGCACAGAAACTCGCCATGCCGGAGAGCGCGGCCAGCGAGGCCATGTTGATAATCGTGCCGCCGTGGTCTTTCATCGCCGACACGCCGTATTTACATCCCAGAAAATAGCCGTCGGCATTAATCCGCTGGATTTTTTGCCAGGCTTCCAGCGAGGTATCTTCAATGGTTCCCAAGGCAAGAATCGCCGCGTTATTGACCAGCACATCCAGCCGGCCAAATTTTTCCAGCGTGGCGGACAGCACCTGTTTCCAGTCGTCTTCGCTGGCGATATCGTGACGCAAGGCCAGCGCGGCAGCGCCGATCTCGGCAGCAACGGCTTGCGCGCCCTCGATGTTGACGTCGGTCAGCACCACGCGCGCACCTTCGCGCGCCAGTAGCAATGCGTTTTCCTTGCCGACACCGCTGGCGGCACCGGTGATCAATACGACTTTTCCTTCAACCCGACCCATCTTCATCTCCTGATTTAGTGTTTACTGACGATAAAACTGATTCCACATCAAGCGCATGCCAGGGCTTGTTTCAATGTCGTGTAAGCGCCGTCGACATACACTCCTGCAACGACTTAAATAAAGAAATCGGTGTTGTTCTGCCCCATCAGCACGCCGCCATAGTTACGACCGTACGGGTCGATGTTATTCGCCACGTGGGCGCGTGCAGCGTGCAGATCGAGAAAGGTCCGCGTAATCGGATTGCTCAGATAGATCCCGCGCCCGCCGCAATAGCGCAACAGCCGATTGACGTGGGTCGCACAACGTTCTGCGACAGCGGCGGACTGGAAGCGATACGCGACCCGGGTGTCGACCGGTATCGCCTCGCCGGCGCGGGCCGCCTGCATCATGTTTCTGAAATTGCGCAACAACACCAGCCGCATTTCATCCACCGCGGCCTGGGCTTCGGCGCAGGCCAGTTGCGCGCCGATGTCCTCGGTTGTCTTTTGTCCGGTATTCGCGCTTACCCGCCTGGACGCAACTTCGCGGAACAGATTCACGGCGCCCTGCAAGGCACCGATGGACGCGGTCGATACCGCGCGTACAAAAATCTGCGCGAACGGCAAGCGATATAACGCTGCCGGATTGACCGCATTGCCGGGGCTATCGCACCTGAAGCCATCGATAGCCTTGTGGGTACGGTAATCCGGCACAAAGGCAGCTTCCACCACGATGTCATGACTGCCGGTTCCCTTCAATCCCAGCACGTCCCAGTTGCGCACCACCTGGTAGTCGCGCCGCGGCAGCAGAAAAGTGCGATATTCAGGCGCGCTTTCTCCCGCCTTGGGCGGCACCAGGCCGCCCAGCAACACCCAGTCGCAATGCTCGCTGCCGCTGGAAAAGCCCCAACGGCCGGAAAACTGGAAGCCACCGTCAACCGGCACCACCTTGCCCACCGGCATATAAGTCGAGGAAGTCAGCACCGAACCGTTCGCGCCCCACACTTCTTGCTGCGCGCGCTCATCGAACAGGGCCAGCTGCCAGTTGTGTACCGCAACAACGCCGTACACCCAGGCGCTCGACATGCAGCCTTCGGCGAGCGTCATCTGGATCTGATAGAACACGTCCGGATCCATTTCGTAACCGCCGAAACGCTTCGGCTGCAGAACGCGGAAAAAACCGGCGCGCTGGAAATCCGCGATGGTCTCATCCGGGACCTTTTGCGCCAGCTCGGCTTGTGCCGCCCGCTGCGCCAGCAGCGGCACCAATTCGCGCGCGCGCGCGATCAGCCCGGCGGCGGAAACGGTGGATGAAGCCTCGGCGAAGGCTGTGCTTGAAGGTGAAATCTCGACCAATGTCTGTTGCATGAATGTGCTCCACGATTATCTGGCACCCGGGCATCGGACGATGCCTGGATTCTTCTTTGATTGATGAACATGTTTATGCATTAAACGCGCGGCAACATCGTCCAAAAAGACTACTGACTACGGCATGCATGGAAAACTTGCGGAACAGACCTCCCCTAACGCGCCCCGAAGCATGCTTCGAAACTACTGGCAAACTGATCGACCGCCAATTCCGGGAGATGATTGATCCCGCCAGCCAGCTTCCTGCCGCCACCGGTCTCAAACGTGCGACAGAAATCAGCGGCGCCCAGCGGGCTATCGGCTGGTACACGCACACTCACCGTAAAGCCACCTTGCATTTTTGGTGACAGAATGCCGAGGGCGCTGTCGGGGTGTGCGTGCATCAATTCGTTGGCAAAAACCCCGATCGCCCGTCGCGCCCAAGGTGCATCCGGGAGCAACATCAAGGTTGCTCCCGGCACTTGGCGGATCGGTGCGAGTCGACGTGCCTGGGTCATATCCTCTTCGTATCCGGCGGAAAGCTGGGTAAATGTCGGCGAATTCCTGACGAACTCCAGCGGATCGGCAAACGGCAGCATCCGGGCAGCCAGTTCAACCGGATCGACATGCAGATCGGCAACCGTTTCGCCGTAAGCGTTGTAGTTGAGATAAACGCCGAGTTTTTCCAGAGTTACCGTCGCCTGTGCATCGACACCGGCTGCCTGCGCCATCTTGCCGGCCACCTGCGTCAGGCTATCGCCGAAAGCGGCGACAATGGCCCAGGCATGATGCAGTCCGCCGAGATGACGGTCGACCATGATGCTGGTGCACACATCGGCCGTCTCCTCGATATAAGGCGCGAAGCGCGGATGCTGCGGCAACTCGCCGACGTAGTGATGGTCGAAGTAACGCACCGATGCCCCTGTCTCCAGCAGCCGCGACAGATCGCTCCGATTCTGATCGAGCGATATATCGAGCACAGTGACCTGGTCGCCCGCTGCCGCCGCAACGCGCCGCAGGAGCTGGATGTCGCGTTTGACGCCGGTCACCAGCGTCGCCGCTGCAGCACCGGATACGTCGGCCAACCGAAGTTGCTGCAGCGCGCACAAGCCGTCCGCGTCGCCGTTAAAAGCGTAGTAATGGTTCATAGGATTCGATGGGTACAAAGTATCGTGTGCTGCGAATGCGTGGTTAGCAGCAGCGGCTAACCACGTTGCCCGGGCATCTGCCCTGACAGGCTCCTAGCTGACGACGCCGCTGGCAATCAGGTGATTGACGATCAATTCGGCAGCCTGCTCCGGCGATTGAGCGGCCGTGTCGATGCGTATCTCCGGATTCTCCGGTGCTTCATAAGGTGAATCGATGCCGGTGAAGTTCTTCAGTTCGCCGCGCCGCGCCTTTTTGTAGAGCCCCTTCGGATCCCGTTGTTCGGCCACGTCGATCGGGGTATCGATGAACACCTCGAAGAACTCGTCGGCTGCCACCAGTTCACGCGCCATTCTGCGTTCGGAACGGAATGGCGAGATAAACGACACCAGCACGATCTGACCGGCGTCGACCATCAGTCTTGCCACTTCTCCGACCCGGCGAATGTTCTCGACCCGATCCGCTTCCGAGAATCCGAGGTCCTTGTTCAGCCCATGCCGCACGTTGTCGCCATCGAGCAGGCAGGTATGTTTCTCCAGCGCGTGCAACTTCTTCTCAACCAGGTTGGCGATGGTCGACTTGCCGGCGCCCGACAATCCCGTGAACCAGACTACGCAAGGCTTTTGTCGCTTGAGGGCTGCGTGCGCCTGCTTGTTGATGTCGATCGCCTGCCAATGGATATTCTGCGAACGACGCAAGGCAAAGTGGAGGAGTCCGGCGCCCACCGTGTTGTTGGTCAGACGGTCGATCATGATGAAGCCGCCGGTATCGCGATTTTCCTGGTACGGATCAAACGCGATCGACTGGTCAAGACTCAGATTGCAGACGCCGATTTCGTTAAGGTCGAGCTTCTTTGCCGCCAGATGCGCCATCGTATTGACGTCGACCTTGTATTTTGGCGCCGCGCTGGTGGCTGTCACGGTCTTGGTCCCGATCTTCAATAGATAAGGACGTCCAGGCAGCATCGGTTCATCGCGCATCCAGACGATAGTCGCCTCGAACTGGTCCGCGACCCCGGCCGGCGCCTCGGCGGTCACGAGGACGTCGCCGCGACTGATGTCAATCTCGTCTTGTAGCGTAATCGTGACCGACTGACCCGACACTGCACGCGCAAGATCGCCATCGCCTGTCACGATACGCGCGACGTTGCTTTCTCTGCCGGACGGCAATACGCGCAAGCGGTCGCCAGGCTTGACGCTGCCGCCCACCACCATCCCGGAATAGCCCCGGAAGTCCAGGTTCGGGCGATTGACCCACTGCACAGGCATGCGAAACGGCCAGGATTCATCGGCCGTATCCTCGACCTGCACATCCTCCAGATGCGCCATCAAAGTCGGACCGGCGTACCACGGCGTGTTGGCGCTTAATGCCGTGATGTTGTCGCCCTTGAGCGCCGACATGGGAATCGTCACAATATTCTTCAGGCCGATCTCGTCTGCAAACCTGCGGTATTCCGCATCGATCCGATCAAAGATCTCTTTGGAGTAATCCACCATATCCAGTTTGTTGATCGCCACCACGATATGGCGAATGCCGATCAGAGAAGCCAGATAGCTATGTCGCCGGGTCTGCGTCAGCACGCCTTTGCGGCCGTCGATCAGGATAATGGCGACGTCCGCCGTGGAAGCACCCGTAAACATGTTGCGCGTATATTGCTCGTGGCCCGGGGTGTCGGCCACGATGAACTTGCGCTTGTCGGTCGAGAAGAAGCGATACGCCACATCAATGGTGATGCCCTGTTCACGCTCTGCGGAAAGTCCATCCACGAGCAATGCGAAGTCCAGGTCGCCGCCTTGGGTGCCGACCTTTTTCGAATCTAGTTCGAGCTGGCTCAACTGGTCTTCGAACAGCATTTTCGATTCATACAGCAAGCGGCCGATCAGCGTGCTCTTGCCATCGTCAACGCTGCCGCAGGTGATGAACCGCAGCAGGCTCTTGTTCTCGTGTGATGTCAGATATTGCTCGATGTCCTCGGCAATCATGTCGGATACGTGTGCCATCAGAAATATCCCTCCTGTTTCTTTTTTTCCATCGAACCGGCGGAGTCGTGGTCAATCAGACGCCCCTGCCGTTCGGATGTTTTAGCCAACAGCATTTCCTGGATAATCGCCGTCAGGGTATCGGCTTCACTTTCGATCGCGCCAGTCAGCGGATAGCAACCCAGCGTGCGGAAGCGTACCTTCCTGGTCATGGGGACCTCGCCCTCCTTCAACGGCATGCGGTCGTCGTCCACCATGATCAATGTGCCGTCGCGCTCCACCACCGGCCGCTCCTTTGCGAGGTACAGCGGCACGATCGGCACATTGTTAAGGTGGATGTATTGCCAGATGTCGAGCTCGGTCCAGTTGGAGATCGGAAACACCCGGATGCTTTCACCTTTATTCTTGCGCGCGTTGTACATGCGCCAGAGTTCGGGACGTTGCAATTTCGGGTCCCAGCGGTGCTGGGCGGAACGCATCGAGAAGATGCGCTCCTTGGCGCGCGACTTTTCTTCATCGCGCCGGGCGCCACCGAATGCGGCGTCAAAGCCGTATTTATCCAGTGCCTGCTTCAAGCCTTCCGTCTTCCAGATATCGGTATGCACCGCAGAGCCATGGGTGAACGGATTGATATTCTTTTCAAGCCCGTCAGGGTTGACGTGGACAATCAGTTCAACCCCCAGCTGCTGCGCCGTCCGGTCGCGGAACGCAATCATTTCCTTGAATTTCCAGGTCGTGTCGACGTGCAATAATTTAAACGGTGGCTTGGCCGGGTAGAACGCCTTCATCGCAAGATGCAGCATCACGGCACTGTCTTTCCCGATGGAATACAGCATCACCGGATTTTCACATTCCGCCACCACCTCACGCATGATGTGAATGCTCTCCGCCTCAAGGCGCTGCAAGTGAGTCAACATCGTTTGTCTCCTTCTTTATTTGCTCGATGAGGTCACAGTGTGTGGGGAAAATCCGCGCACAACATCATCCATTCGGGCGAACCAAAGCTCTCTGAAATCACCTAGACCAAACGGACGATTCGCGATCAGGTGAAGCGGGTATAAGTAAACAACAAATGACCCTGAAGTCATGTTCGATGGAGACAATGAGTATGTTGCCGGCAATGACCAGATCCCGCCACGATGCGCCTCAGCTGTTTGCAACAGCGGTGCTGCCGCCCGCCGAACTGAGTACGCTGCTTGGCTTGCTGTATCAGGGGCCGATGGAGGCAACCCCGTGGTCGAGTTCGCTTGAACTTGTCCGACGCCGGCTGGATGCCAGTTTCGCGACACTGGTATTGCGTACACCGGCCAGTTCCCGCCCCGGGCTGATCGTCAATGCCTCCGTCTACGGCACCGCGCTGCCGGGCGAGCCCGCTTACAGCAACGATTATTATGCGTTGTGCCCATTCTTAGGCCTGCCGACCGATCAGGTGCGTACCGCCGACGAAATTTTCGGCGCAAGCGGATGGCGCGCCAATCCGTTCTACATGCAGTACCTGCAACCGCTCGATCTGCGCTACATCCTGGCGGCCAACATTCGCACCGACGATGGTGTGGAATGCGCATTCTTCGTCAGCCGCAACCATGCTGCGAGCGATTTCGCGGTGATCGAAAAAGCCTTCATCGAGGTTTTGCTGCCGCACCTCAAAAGAGCGGTCGATCTGCATTCGAAGCTTGACGTGCTGGAATCGGAGCGATCGCTTTACGCAAGTACAATCGACCGGATGCTGATTGGCACCGTGATCCTGGACGAAGGCGGCGAGGTGCTAAAGACCAACAGCGCAGCATACGACCTGATCACTGCAAAAGATGGTATTCAGGTTAGCCAGCACATGCTGAAAGCGCATTGCCCTCTCGAAAACAGAAAACTCCAGAAAGCGATTCAACAGGGACTGAACAATCACCTGAACGCGGCGATTTCTGCTGTTGAGGTAAGCACCCTGTCGCGGCCTTCCGGAAAAATGCCGCTCACCGTCCTGATCCGCGCGATCCCGCTGAATTATTACGCGAAGGAAAAACAGCGCCGCCCCGCAGTCGTGATCTTCATCCGCGATCCGGTCAGCACCTCGCAGACATCGCGCGAGGTGCTGCGCAAGCTTTTCAAGCTGACGCGGACCGAAACCGAACTCGCATTGCTGCTCACCGATGGGCTGACACTCGACGAAGCGGCCGACCAGCTCGGGATCATGAAAAATACTGTGCGCACTCACCTGCGCGGCATTTTCGCAAAGACCGGTGCGACCCGCCAGGCCACGCTCATGAAGACCTTGTTGAGCAGCGTGGTCGCCCTGACTTGAATAACAGAAGTGGCCTGTCAGGCCGTGACCGGCGAGGCCGGCTGGAAAATCACGCCATGAACTCGCCGCCGTTGGCGTCGAGCGAAGCGCCAGTGACCGCTTTGGCATAGTCCGACACCAGGAACAGCGCCGCCTTGGCGCAGTCGTCATCGGTCGGGATATGGCCAAGCGGGATATTCGCCGTGATCTGCCCAATGATCTGCTCCTGCGCCACGTTCTGCTCTGCGGCAGCATGCCGGACATAGCCTTGTACCGGTGCGCCCCACATCCAGCCCATGAACACGCTGTTGACGCGAATGCCATGCGCGCCAAGTTCGCGGGCGAGAAATTTTACCGCCACCGCCAACGCGCCTTTCGAAGCGGCATAACCGGACTCACCGGGAAAAGGCTTGCGCGTAGCCTGGGTGTTAATCATTGCGATCGCTCCGCCGCGCTGGGCTTTCATGGTCGGCACGACCTCAAGTGTCAGGTTCATGGTACCGACCACATTGGTGTCGAACGTCGCGCGCCAGGCTTCCAGGTCGGCCATTTCCACCGGCTCGAAATTGCCATGCACGTACGCGCTGTTGAGCAGCGCATCGATACGGCCGAAGCGCTGCACCGTCTGTTGGGCCATGCTCTTGCACTGGGCACGATCAGTGATATCGAGCACCACCTTCAACACTTCGCAATCCGTACCGAGTGCCTTGATGCGGGCTTCGGCATCATCCAGTTTAGCCGCAGTGCGCGCCCCCAGCACCACCGCACGCGCACCTTCGCGTGCGGCCTCGACTGCCAGTTTGACGCCGAGACCGGGGCCGATGCCGGATACGATGACTACCTTGTTTTTTAACAGCATTTTCAAATCTCCTCTGAATTGCGATTTAACGCGCTGTAACCGCATCGGCCAGGATATGACGCTCTCGGTAGGCCGCGAAATCCCGCTTAAGTTGTTCCTCGCCAAAGCCGAACTGGGCCAGCGTGTAGTCGTGCGCCGCGCGCTGGTCGCGACGGTTCTCCGTCAGCCAGTTGTGTATGGCGCCCCGTACTTCTTCCGTCAATGCGATGCCGGCAAAGCGGTAGATCGACGCAATCACGCCGAACGGATCGGTGACGGTATCTTCAAACCGTATATCCAGAAAACTGCCTGCCGGCAGCGCAGCGCGCACCTGCATCGCGTGGTGCACCGCACGTCTCATGCGCGTGCTCCATTGCTGTCCGACCACTTTCGCATCCGGTTCATCGGCATACATTTTCCACAATGTATGCGCCATGCTGGCGATCGATGGAATGGTGTGCAGCGGATCGCGGTGGGTAAGGACGACTTTTGCTTGTGGGAATACCTTGAACAGCAATTCAAGGGTATGCAAATGCTGCGGTGTCTTGAGTATCCAGCGTTGCGCCGCGGGTTCGCCACGCTGCAGCTTCTGCCACTGCAGAAACTGCAGGATTTTTTTCAGATAATCGTAGACCGGGGTCTGATCCTGCCGGTCCAGCCAGGCGGTATAGCTTGGCACATTGACGTACGAGTCCATTGCGCACATGAACGAATGCTCCATCAGCATGAACTCTTCGTCGGCCTGCATCGCATCCAGCGGATGCATCGCCAGAATTTGCGGCATGTATTTGATCATCATATCGACTTCGTCGCGGGCCAGTGCAATACGCTTCCCCGGATCGTGCGACGCTTGACCCGGCAGTGGCGCCGGGTAGCGGGTCTCCCAGAATGCCGCAGAATAAAAGCGCGGATCGGCCGCCAGAGCGCGCTGCAACAAGGTGGTTCCAGTACGCGGCAGGCCGACGATCACGACCGGATCGTCGATTCGCTGCGTCAGAATTTCCGGGTAGCGCCGGCAGTAATCCTCGATAGCCAAACGGTTAACCAGTTGCGCGACAATTTTTTCGTGCATCAGCACCCTGCCCTGCGCCGAAAGGTTTGCCTCTTGCTCCAGCGCCGCGCACAAAACGGTCAACGCCTCCCGATAACCGCCGCCACCGAAATCGGCAAGGCCGCCGGAGCGTTCGATCGCCAGCGACATCAGGCCATCCACATTGAATTCAGGCGCTACTGCGATATTGGCGCTCATGCGGCCTCCTTCAGGGTATCCAGTTTGACGACGCGGGTTGTCGGGTGAGACTGCTGCGATGCGCCGACCCAGCGCAAACACATGGTTCCGTTGCCGTGTCCGGCGGTTTGCAGCCAGTTGGGCCGGCCAGGATCACGGTGGGCAAGCACCAAGGTCACCCCGCCGTCGTCGTTGTAATGCGCCGAATGCTTGTTGATACAAATATTGTGATAACGGTAATCGAGCGACTCCATCCAGTAATTGTCGATTTGCATATTCCAGAAATCACAATCAGGGACCGACGCCACGTCGATGACGAGCGCTTCGTCCGCGGCCAGCTCCCAATAGGAGTGGTAATAGAAAATATTCGGATCGCCGCCAGCCGCCTGGCATACCGCCTGGTCGGCCGGCGGAAGTTGATTGGTGTGCGCACGGTAGCCGGCCGCCCAGTCGGCGAAGATGCGCGCGGTGTTTTCAACAAAGCCGGCGGCGCGCAACAGTCCATTATGCAGAGCAAGCGGGTCCAGCGCTGCCGGCGCGTCGCTGTGTCCGATGCGCTCAATCCTCAGTTGCGCCGGCTTTTCAAGCTTGCGCTCAAGGAAGGTCTGCCGCACGATCAACGCATTGGTGTCTGGCGCCATTCGTATCCAGTTTCCCGGTTGTGGTTGCTGGCTCAGGATCAGCGCGAAGCTGCCATCCGGATTGATGTCGAGATGGCTGGCGTCGATGAAGCCGGTCTGCTCCATTTTCCCATCAGTCTCGTAACCGCCTTTCTGGGTCCCGAAACTCAAATACGACACCGTCCCCCGATTGCCGGCTACACGGTAGGCATGGTGGCCGTTCAAGCGCGCGTATTGATAAAAATTATCGGGATTATCGGCACCGATCTTCGCCGTCTCATGGGATGGCGAAAAGAACCCGGGAAACGCCGGATCGGAAAACTCCACGTGCATCTCGAGCGCTATGCGCAACAAGCGGCTCAGGTAACGGTAACCTTCGGCGCGGGTCAATGCGTCTTGCGGGGCTTCCGGCCTGAGAATTTGCTGGCCACTGCGTTTTAATGCATCGCAGAATGTTGCCCATGTTTCTCCGGAAAGTATTTGCGATTCGATCGAATCTGTTGTCACGTTGCGTCTCCTGTAGTCCGCACCTCGACGGCGCTTATTGGCAAAATCATTCCTGGCTGTTTGTTACTGGATATTCTCGCGAACACCATCTGATTTCACACAATAACAAGGGCAAGCACACCACTCTTCGTCCGATCGGATGAAGATCGGATCTCTGGTGGTTAGTAAGATATTTACGGCAATTCCACTAAGTGTCGACCATCTCTAAGGAGCCTTGCATGTCCGCTTCAAAATATCTTGTCACCTCGGTCAAAGTACAGATCCACGCGCCCGCATCCCTGGTATGGAAAGTATTGGTTGATCTCGAAAAATACCCGCAATGGAATCCCTACACGGTGCGGGTCGAATCCACCCTCAAAATGGGCGAACCTGTTAACCTGTTTTTACCCGATCCGACCCGACCTGGAGAATTGATTCACGTGATCGAACAGCTGGCAGCGTTCGATCAGCCGCAGCGACTGTCATGGGAGATGTCTCCGTCGGAAATTTCCCCTGACGCCGCACGTCGCGACCAATACATCGAGGTCACGAGCGAGGTCAGCTGCACGTATTACACCACCGATCTTTTCCTTGGGCCAACCGCACCCACCGTGATGGAGAAGCACGGGCCATGGGTCAAACAGGGCTTCGACGCGGTCGCACACAGCTTGAAGGCAAGGGCCGAGCAGTTATATGCCTTGGCCTGAACAGCCCCAACATCACGCAACGGTGCTTGTTAGCGTCTCAAGACTTGCAAACGTGCGCTGCTGAGATGTTTGGTGAGCGTGAGTGAAGAGGCGGCGTCCCTGAGTCCGTTCTCAAGCCTCAGGCAGATTCCACACCGCCGGCCAGTCGTCCGGCCGTAACAGGGCATCGGAGCCGCCATCCAGCCAGATGACCGAGCCACATATGAATCCGGCTTCCGGACCAAGCAGGAAGGCTATCAGCGCCGCGACCTCCTCGGGCCGCCCGGCGCGGCCCAGCGGCACCGGAAAGGCATCGAATGCGCGGGCGATGTCCGGGTCGCTGCGGCCCTCGGCAACCAGCGCCGTCTCGACCAGTCCGGGCGCGATCGCATTCAGGCGAATGCCGGCACCGATCCATTCTTTGGTCGGCGCATGGCGTCGCACATAACGTGCCACTGCCGCCTTGCTGGCGGGATACGTCAGGAGCGCGCCGACCTCGTTGGCCAGGGTGCAGGTGCGCGCTTCGTCCCCGCTCAGGCAAGCCTCGGCCAGCGCCTGCGGCCAGCCCGGCTGGACGGTGGCCGAGTTGGAACTGATCGCCACCACCGAAGCGTTGCCGGCGGCGGCCAGCAGCGGCCGCAATCCGGCCAGCAACACCGTCGTGCCAAAGTAGTTGACGGCCGCCACCTCGGCACCGCTTCGGTGCGGAAACCCGCCGATCCCGGCGCAGGTCACCAGGCCGTCCAGATGCGACCCGGCAAGTTCGGTGATGCCCTTGATGGCGAGCTGCCGTCCCTGCTCCGACCCCAGATCACACACAATGTCCGCCGCTTGCCGGTCGACCGTAAGCACCCGATGCCCGTCGTGCAAAAGGCGCGCTACCGTGGCCGCACCGATACCTGAAGCCGCTCCTGTTACCGCAATAATTCCCATTCGTCCATTCTCCTGAAATGCATTTGAATTCCGCTGTTGTGCCGCCCCGATCCCGCAACGGCGCAGCGGACCGGCAGCGCGCTATGCGTTGAGATTACTAGCGCAGATCGCGCGACTCATCCCCTGTTTGGACTATGCAGCAACCGACATGGCGCGCCGCTATTCCGTGGCGACATGCTCCACAATGGCTGATTCGCCTTTGCCCGGTAATTTGATCAGCAGCAAGAGCGGCATTGCCATCAAGGTCATCAGCAGCATCAGCCAGAAATCGTCCAGATAGGCGATCATTGAAGCCTGCCGGGTGATTTCTGCGTTCAGCATCGCCAGTCCCAGCGGATGCGCCGGACTATAGAAAGCCGCCAGCGCCGGGTCCTGCAATGCAGGATTGGCATACGTAATATGCTCTGCCAGCGCAGCGTGGTTGATTTGGGTATTCCGGACCAGTAAGGTTTGCACCAGCGAGATGCCGATACCGCTGCCGATGTTGCGAACCAGACTGAAGATTGCCGTTCCCTGCTGACGCAGCGCCGGATCCAAGGTGGCAAACGTTGCCGTACTCAGCGGTATGAAAACCAGGCCCAGCCCGATGCCCTGAATCATGCCCGGCCAGACAATATCGCCCTGTGACAGCTCCAGCGAATAGCCGCACATCTGCCATAGGGAAAATGCGGTAATTGCAAAGCCGGTCAACAGCAGCAAACGTAGATCCACGCGGCCGATCAGGCGTCCGGCGATGAGCATGGAAATCATGGTTCCCAGGCCGCTCGGCGCGGTCAGCAGACCGGCCAGCGCTACCGGATAACCCAGCAGATTTTGCAACAAGGCAGGCATCAGGACGCGTGTCGCAAACAGCACCATGCCAACCATGAATATGAACAGCAATCCGGTGACGTAGTTACGATTCTTGAGCAAGCGGTAATCAAAAAAAGATCGACTGGCCGGCGTGGCCACGGTGTGCGCAATGAAATAGCCCGTGGCGGCTGCAAAAACAAGCATTTCGATCCAGGTCTCCAGGGCGGAAAACCAGTCGTTCAGTTCGCCCCGATCCAGCAGCATTTGCAGCGCGCCGAGCGCCAGACTCAGGGTCGCGAAGCCAAACATGTCGAAGCGCATGCGGCGGCTGCCGGGAACATGGCGAATGTATCTGGCGATACCGTAAAACGCCATCGCACCTATCGGCACATTGATAAAGAATACCCAGCGCCAGTTGAATGCATCGGTGAGCCAGCCTCCCAGCGTCGGCCCGAGTATCGGCCCGAGCATGACCCCCATGCCCCAGACTGCCATTGCCGAGCCGTGCTTTTCGCGCGGATTGATATCCAGCAGGACGGTTTGAGAAAGTGGCACAAGGGCGGCACCGAACATGCCTTGCAGCAGGCGCGCCACGACAATCTGCGTCAACGAGGTGGAGACACCACAAAGTGCCGAGGACGCAGTGAAACCGGCAACCGATGCGAGGAACACCAACCTCAGGCCGAAACGGTCGCACAACCAGCCTGAAAGCGGCGTCGCGATTGCCGTCGCCACAATATACGAGGTCAGCACCCAGGTGATTTGATCCTGCGCTGCCGACAGGCTGCTTTGCATATGTGGCAAAGCAACGTTGGCGATGGTGCCATCCAGGCTTTGAATCAGTGTGGCCAGCATGATTGAGATCGTAATCATGCGACGATTGATGGCTGGCGCCTGCGTGACGGGTAGCGCAGGACTGGCGATGCTGCTCACCGGGCCAACTCCCGGATTGACGCCCGAGCTGGCCGGATACGGTAATGCGCGGCACTGCGGCAGCGCTGCGTTGCGCTCATAGCGCCGGCGTCAGGCGCGTTGCGGCAAGTTGCGCCAACTCCCGCTTGAGTACCTTATTCGAGGCATTCAGCGGAAACGCGGCAAACTCCAGCATATGACGCGGCACCTTGTAATTCGCCATACGCTGGCGCGACCAGGCCACCAGTTCCTCAGCGCTGAGCGCGCTGCCGGGCCGGAATATCACGCACGCGCAACCGGCCTCTCCCATCCGTTCATCGGGGATCCCGACCACCGCGACCTGCGCAATGGCCGGATGTTCGGCCAGCATGCGTTCAATCTCGGCCGGATAGCAATTGAACCCGCTGACGATAAACATATCCTTCAGGCGATCCGTGATGCGCAGGTAGCCGCGCGCGTCCAGCACGCCGATGTCGCCGGTGTGCAACCAGCCCTGCGCGTCAATCGCCTCGCGCGTGGCCGTTTCATCCTCGAAATAGCCGAGCATCACGTGGTAGCCACGCAGCAGTACTTCTCCGGGTTCGCCGATGGCGACGCTGCGCCCCTGCTCGTCGGCGCAACGGACTTCGGTGCCGGGGAGCGCCTTGCCGCAAGTGGTGGCGATCGTTTCCGCGCTATCGGATGGATCGCACAGCGTGGCGCAACCACCGCATTCGGTCAGTCCGTAGGCAGTCGTCACGTGCTGAAACCCGAGTTCTTCACGCATGCGCTTGATCAGGATCGGCGGCACCGTGGTGGCGCCGGTCACGGTGGCCTTGAGTGAACTGATATCAAACGAACGCAACTGCGGGTGCGCCAGCATGCTCAGGAACAACGTCGGCGGCCCGGGAAGAAAACTGATGCGCTCCTGCGCAATCCGCTGCAATACCTGCTCGGCATCGAACACCAGATGGGGAAAGACTGTCGCCCCCCGGATGAACGCCGCCACCCATCCGGCCTTGTACCCAAAGGTATGAAAAAACGGATTGATGATCAGATAACGATCCGCTTCATCCAGCCCCACCACCTTGGCCCATTCGCTGAAGGCGCGGATGGTCGGACCGTGCGCCGCCATCACGCCCTTGGGACGGCCGGTGGTACCCGAGGTGAACATCAGGTCGGCCATACTCCCGGCGCTCAGCGACTGTTCGCGCTCAAGCACGCGCGCCAGTGGAACGGTGTGGGCCCGGGCCAGAAAGGCAGTCCAGTCCATGTTGCCGCCGGCGTCGGCCGCACGGCTGTCCCGCAGGACCACTACATGGCGCAGTCCGGCAGGACGCAGGCCATCCAGCAGATCCGGATAATATTGCCCCAGGAATTCTCCGATACAGAATAAAACCCTGGCATGACTGCGTTCGAGGACGTCGGCCACCTCGGCACCCTTCATGCGAGTGTTGATCGGGACCAACACAGCGGCGGCGGCATGGATGCCACAGGCGGCGATAATCCATTCATGCAGATTGGGCGCCCAAATCGCCACCCGATCGCCCGCCTCCACTCCCAGAGCGATCAGCGCAGCTGCCGCTTGCTCGGTCCTGCGCACCAGGTCCGTGTAATCAATGGACAGCGCGCCATCGACGATCGCCTGACGCTGCGGAAACCGGCGGGCGGCATGGCGGATCATTTGCGGCAGCGTTTGCGGCAGATCGCCAGCTGTTTCATTCAGGAACTCAGGCATCATCCTAGATTCCTCAGTTGGACAGGTGCGAGTGTGCGTTTTTCCGGTCATCTGGCAAGGCGCGACGACGCGGCAGACTGCATTCTGCAAGGAGGAGCAACGCGGCCAGAGGGCCGGAAAAATGTGCAATCGCGCCTGTAGCGTTCTCACCCAATCGGTGCAGCTTATCGAACGAAAGAAAGTATGTGTTCATGTGGATTTCCAGACAAAAGTAAGCGGTCAACTGAGGAATCTAGGATTATTTATCACTCCGGAAACTTGATGCGTACACGGTCGCTCATCGGCAGCGCTTGACAACTCAGTGTCCACGCCTTGGCAAGATCTTTCTGGTCGAGTACATCGTTGTGGCGCAGGTGCACTTTGCCGTCGACCACCTGACACATGCAAGAGGCGCACATGCCGGCCTGACAGGAATGCGGCACCTTCAATCCGGCGCGCAAGGCGGCCTCCAGCAGCGTCTCGTTGCCAGCGCATTGGATGGTGTGCAGCACACCGTCCAGTGAAATCTCCAGTTCGGCGTTCTCAACGCCCGGCGCCGCAGTCGCCAATACAGCATGCGCATCTTCCTCATCCGGCAGCGAGACGAAGCGTTCGACATGGATTCTTTCGGATGCCATTTGGTTGCCCTGCAACGCCGCGACGGCTGCATCCATAAACGGCCCCGGCCCGCAGATGAACGCCTGGGCCTGATGCCAGGGTCTGGCGAGTTCGGCCAGTTGCGCCACCGCCGGCACGCCTTGTACGGCGTCCAGCCAGTGAATCACCTGTAACCGTGTCGGGTGGGCAGCGGCCAGCGCGTTGAGTTCCTCGCGGAAGATTACCGAGTGCTGGTCGCGATTCGCGTAGATCAGGCAGATGCGCCCGCTGCCGCCGGCCAAGGCCGCCCGCAGAATTGAAAATACCGGCGTCACGCCGCTGCCGCCGGCCAACAGCAAGAAGTCGCCATCCAGCGACCGCGCTGTGAAGACCCCGGACGGCGGCAATACTTGCAGCGTATCGCCGGCTTGCACCTGATCGCAGATCCAGTTCGAGCCGCGCCCGCCGTTCACCCGTTTGATGGTGACGCGCAGTGCATCATCGAGCGCCGGCGTGCTGGACATGGAATAGCAACGTGGCACATGCCGCCCCTGCAGCGGCAGCCGCAGCGTCAGAAATTGACCTGAGCGGTAGCGAAACACCTCGGCCAGAGCGGGCGGCACGTCGAACAGCAGCGACTTGGCATCGGGTGTTTCGTCGACAACTGCGCGCACGCGCAAGCCGTGATAGCGGGAATCCGGCGTACTCATAGGCCGATCCCGGTTCAGGCCGGCGGCCATTACCTCAACATCTTGCTCCACTACATCTCCTTGATCCGTCTTTAACACCCGGTATGGCCTGATCGTCTCATTCGCTGTCGTTGCATTCATCGTCTATCCGGACTAACAGACCGGCATAACAAGCAATTCCCTCCGAATAGTCCAAGTGAGGGATTTGCGGCGCTGTCATACCCGGCATGCTGTGCTTGTGCTGTGCATCGTCAATACAGCGAATAAGGAGACAACCAACCATGAATCAGCCGCGCATATTCGATCCAAAAGATTTCCGCAATGCCTTGGGCATGTTCGCCACCGGCGTGACCATCGTTACGGCGCGTGCCGAAAACGGCGCCGCCGTGGGGGTCACCGCGAACAGTTTCAATTCGGTATCTATGGAACCGCCACTGGTCCTGTGGAGCCTGGCCAAGAGCTCACGCAACCTGGCCGTGTTCAGTGGCAAACAACATTGGAACGTCCACATCCTGTCCAATCAACAGGAAACATTGTCGAACCGCTTCGCCCGCTCCGGAGCGGACAAGTTCGGCGGCCTCGAACTCGATCCCGGCATCACCGATGCGCCGCTCATTCCGGACTGCAGTGCGCGGTTTCAGTGCCGCACCATGTTCCAGTACGAAGGCGGCGACCACATCATCTTCGTCGGTGAAGTCATCGACTACAACCGTACGGAACGGCCGCCATTGCTGTATGTGACCGGAGGCTACGCACTCGCCACGCGCAAATCGGGCGCAGTGTCCACCGAAGCGCAAGCGAATGTTCCGGCGTCGCCTTTTTCGGAAGATATGCTGGGATACCTGCTGGGCCGCGCCCACTACCAGTTTCTGGCCGGGATCCGCCCCATCCTCCAGCAGCGCGAACTGTCCGACGCCGAGTTCTTCGTGCTGTCGCTACTCAGCGTGCGCGCCTCCTTGTCGGCGCAAGAGATCGCCAGGCATATGGCCTATACCGGGTTCGACATCGATCCGGCCGCGCTACAAGGATTATGCAAGCGCAACCTGCTGTGCCAAGAAGGCGACACCCTGGCGCTGTACCGGCTCAGCGCTGACGGACGCGATGCCATTCTGCACCTGCTGGCGGCGGCAAAATCGATCGAGGCCGACCTGATAGCCCGCATCGGAGAATTTGAAGCGGTAGCGTTGCGCAACCTGCTCAAGAGAATGATCCTCAGCAGCGATCCCGGCTTGCCAAAACTGTGGACCGCCGACGGGCAATCCACGGAATAGTCGTTCCGGAATCCCGGCCGCATATCGTCCAAACAGAGTATGCGTCCCACCCATGGATAGGGAACAATCGCGTAGGTCTATCCAATTGCGTCAAATTCAGGAGGAATAATGGCAACAACTAAAGATTACCGGCTCGGAGAATTCACTTTCCCACGCGGCTGGTTCATGATCGCCGACGCTGAAGAGATCAATACGCACAAGCCTGTGGCGCTACGCTTTTTTGGCAAGGATTTCGCTTTATATCGTGGCCGCGCCACGGGCAAAGTGGTGCTGCTGGATGCGTATTGCCCGCATATGAAAACCCACCTGGCCGCGCCCAACAACACCTCCTACGTGGTCATCGACGGTGGCGGCAGCAATGTCGAAGGCGACGCCATTCGCTGCCCTTATCATGCGTGGCGCTTCGGTCCCGACGGCAAGTGCGACGAGATTCCGAATCACCAGGGCCCGATCCCGGCGACTGCCTGCGTCAAGGCATGGACGGTGGTCGAGAGCATGGGTGCCATCTGGGTCTGGCATGACCCCGAAGGCGGCGCGCCGGAGTGGCAGCATCCGTCGCTGCCGCAGTGGGACGATCCGTCCTGGGTACGCTGGAAATTCGATCACCTTGGCATGTTGCAGCAACATCCGATGGAAGTGATCGACAACATCGCCGACTATGCCCACCTCGGCCCGATTCACGGTTCGACCGTCGAAAAGTACGAAAATGAATTTCTCGCCCATACCGCCATACAACGTCAGTGCGGACCGCATCGCACCTTGGTCGGCGTGGACGGTGTCAGCCCTGTCTTGCATACCGACACTACCTATCACGGCCCGGGTGTGCTGATTTCCCACCTGACCGGCCTGTTCGACGCGATCATGCTGATCACTCACACACCGGTCGACGATGGATCAATCAAAGTCTGGCACGCGCTGCTGGTCAAGTCGCCGGGAAACAACGCGCAAGTCACGTTGCCGGACACGGTTGCCGCGCGCCAGTTCCAGGCGGGTGCCCTGCAAGCCTTCAAGCAGGATTTTGAAGTCTGGAGCAGCAAGGCGCCATGCCTGAACGGCTTGTTCCTGCCAAGCGACGGTCCCTACATGAAGGCCCGCATCTGGTACAAGCAGTTCTTCAATCCGCGCGCACAAAAGCAAGAGTTTCTCGAACAGTGCGAGGGCGTATATGTGCCGCGCGGTGCGCTCCCTTACACCGCTGCAGCGTAGCTGCCGAGGAGCCCAGCAATGACAAATGCAATTGGCCCCGACTCGGCAACCTGGTTTTCGGCGGTAAAACGGCCCGATGTGGTAGCAGACGCAAACCTGCTGGAATGGGATGAGGAAGCCGATTTTGTGGTGGTGGGCTATGGCGGAGCAGGCGTAGCGGCCGCACTGCAGGCGGCAGAACAGGGATTGCAAGTGATCGCCCTGGACCGTTTTGAAGGCGGCGGCTCCACCGCAATGAATGGCGGGGTCGTGTATGCGGGCGGCGGAACGGCGATCCAGAAACAGGCTGCGGTGGAAGACGACCCGGAGCAAATGTTCAACTACCTGTCGGCAGAGACGCAAGGCGTTATCAGTGACGCGACACTACGCCGGTTTTGCGAAGAAAGCCCGGCGATGATAGCCTGGCTCATGGCCCATGGAGTACGCTTCAACAGCACAATTTACCGTAAGAAGACCTCTTATCCAGCCCTCAGGTATTTTCTTTACCATTCGGATAGCTCGATGTCATCCGCCCGCGCAGCAATCGCCAAACCGGCAGCGCGCGGACACAAGGTCTGGTCGCGGCACCACAACAAGACCGGCACCGGCTACGGCGCTGCGCTCTACACGCCGTTGATGGAGGCGGCGCTGCGGCTTGGTGTCAGGCAAATGAAAAACGCTGAAGTGCAACGCCTCATCCTGGACCAGAGCGGTCGCGTCATCGGCGTAAAAGTCCTTCAGTTTCCGGTGGGAAGCAGTGCGATTGCAGAATATGCGGGGTACCAGGCCAAGGCTAAAAAATATCTGCTGAAATTACCGCCGTCGTTTCCGGGTGCCGGCCTGATGGCGAAGATCGCCAATTACTATAGCCGCAAGGCCGAGGTCCTGGCCGGCATGCATCGGGTTGAGCGGACTATCCGGGCCAGGCATGGCGTCTGCCTGAGCGCCGGGGGCTTTATTTTCAATCGGGAAATGGTCAGTCACTACGCGCCCAAATACCAGGCCGGCATGCCGCTTGGCAATCCCGGCGATGACGGCAGCGGCATCCGCCTGGGGCAAACGGCGGGCGGCGCTGTCAGTCGCCTGCAGCATGTCAGCGGCTGGCGTTTTATCAATCCGCCCATGGCGTTCTCCAAAGGCATCGTCGTCAATGCCGACGGCGCCAGGTTTTGTGACGAATCGCTGTATGGCGCCACGCTGGGTTATGCAATGTGTGAGGAGCACAACGGCAAAGGCTACGTGATTCTGGACGCGAAACTATATCGTGAGGCCTGGCGCCAGGTCTTCAAGGACGAACTACTGCCGTTCCAGCGCGACCCGGCGATTCTGGCGCTCCTGTTCGCGCGACGCAAAGGATCGGACATTCGCGAACTGGCCAGGAAATGCGGCTTTTCTCCCGAGAAACTGGCAGCGGCGATTGCCACCTACAACCGGGCTGCTGACGGTCAACATCCCGACCCCTTCGCAAAAGGCAGGAAGGACATGTGCGCACTGACCGGCGGGCCGTTTTATGCGATTGACGTTTCGGTCACCAGCAAGCTGTTCCCGATGCCGGTACTGACGCTTGGCGGACTGATCGTCGACGAAGCAACCGGTCAGGTAAAACGGGAAGACGAAACCGTCATTGACGGGCTGTACGCGGCAGGCAGAACGGCAATCGGCATTTGCTCGCATCTGTATGTCAGCGGGTTATCTGCGGCGGATTGCATTTTTTCCGGACGGCGTGCCGGCGCGCATGCGGCTGCGTGTGCAGCAAACAAGGCCCGTGTGCAGGCCACAGCTTGAAGTAGTAGTCCAGCGCGGTTGACAAGAAAAAAGCAGCCGAAGCTGCTTTTTTCTTCGTGCCTGCGGCTGCGCCCCTGGCCTTAATACCCCAGAGCCAGCCCGGTATTCCGACGCGGATCGTTGGCGCCGTAGAACTTGTTCGCGCCGCGCGGCTTGCCGTTCAGAGACTGCGCGCCAACCAGAATGGCAGCCAAATGGTTTTCCGGCTGCGGCTCGCCCAGATTGTGCCCCATCCCGACCAGGATTTTTCTGGTGTCCGGGCTGATCCCGAAGGTCTCGACGTTGGTCACATCCGGCAGCCATTGCTGATGGAAGCGCGGTGCATCGACTGCTTCCTGGACGTTCATGCCATAGTCGATGACGTTGATGATGGTATGGAACACGGCCGTGATGATGCGGCTGCCGCCTGGCGTGCCGACCACCATGACCGGCTTGCCATCGCGCGTGACGATGGTCGGACTCATCGAACTCAACGGCCGTTTGCCCGGAGCGATGGCGTTCGCTTCGCCCTGCACCAGGCCGTACATATTCGGCACGCCGATTTTCACGGTGAAGTCATCCATCTCGTCGTTGAGCATCACGCCCGTCTTCGCCGCCGTGACCTTGGCGCCGAACCAGTCGTTCAGGGTATAGGTGACCGACACCGCATTGCCATCCTTGTCGACGATGGAATAATGCGTGGTGTTGTTCCCCTCATGCGGCGCAACGCCGGGTTTCAGGTCCTTCGACACAGCCGCTTTGGCCGGGTCGATGCTGGCGCGGATTTTCGCGGCGTAGCCCTTGTCGAGCAGGCGATCCAGCGGGTTTTTCACGAAGTCGGGGTCGCCCAGGTAGCTGTTGCGATCGACATACGCATGGCGCATGGCTTCGATCTGGTAATGAACCGCCTGCGCCGAGCGAAAGCCCAATTCCTTCAAGGGGTAACCTTCGACGATGTTCAACAGCTCGCAGATAACGACGCCGCCCGAGCTCGGTGGCGGTGCGGAGACGATGTGATAGCCGCGATAGTCGCATTCGACCGGCGCCAGCTCGCGCACCTTGTATTGATCGAGGTCGGCCTGGGTCAGGATGCCCTTGCCGCCCGCGCTCGATGCCACCAGGGCAGTGCCGACCGGTCCCTTGTAAAAGCCATCTGCACCATGCTGGCTGATCAGATGCAGCGTCTTGGCCAGGTCGTGCTGGACCAGCTTTTGGCCAGGCTTATACGGTTCGCCTTTGTTGAGGAAAATGGCGGCCGATGGCGCATCCTTGCGGAAGTCGCTGGTGGCGGTGAGCAACAGGTCGACATCGCCCTCGTCCAGCGTAAAGCCGTGTTCGGCCAATTGAATCGCCGGCGCAATCAGCGCGGCGCGCTTCATCGTGCCGTATTTCGCCAGCGCCAGCTCCATGCCCGCCACTGTGCCAGGCACGCCGACCGCCAGATAGCCGGTCGTACTGAGGCCCTTGACGACGTTGCCGCTGGCGTCGAGGTACATATTGGCACTGGCGGCGAGCGGGGCTTTCTCGCGGAAGTCGAGGAATTTTTTGCGTCCGTCAGCCAGTTGGATCGTCATGAAGCCGCCACCGCCCAGGTTGCCGGCGGCAGGATACACCACCGCCAGCGCATAACCCACGGCCACGGCGGCATCCACGGCATTCCCGCCCTTCTTCAACACATCAATCCCGACCTGGCTGGCGAGATGTTGCGCTGACACGACCATGCCGTGTTCTGCGGCCACTGGCGCCAGCGATGCCGCTTGCGCGGTGCAGCAACAGAGCGCGATGGCCGAGGCGAGCAGCGTCTGCCGGATTTTGTGGGTTTTCATTGTTTTAGTCTCCTTGAGTTGAGGTGGGCAAGATCAGTGCTCGGGAAAATCTTAATGGAAAACACCGATAATCTTACGCTGCCCATCCTTGTAGGTATACAGCGTCATCGCACCACTCTTCATGTCCCCGTTTTTCTGCCGGACTCTTCGACACCGCCTGCTTCGGCACAGACGACTTATGCAGAATCGCCTAAGCGGATATTGGGGCGCAGCCACGGTATGTACTCATCAATAATGGGCAGTTAGCGTGAACGCAATACGCCGACGATGTCATCCGCCGATTGATGCGGAAAATGATCGATATTTTTGTGTCCGGATTGAGTCTGATCGGCTCGCTTTCCGGAATAACCACATAAGTCCGCGCCGAAAGGACCTGCTCAATCGCCAACAGTCCTCCGAGAAAATGGCGGTATCCAGACATGTCCTCGATCCGCACTTTCAGCAAGAAATCGAAGTCTCCGATGATCCGGTACCACTCCACAATTTCGGATAGCACCTCGACTTTCCTCTTGAACGCGCTAAGCGTTTTGCTTTTATGATCGACCAGCGCCACTTGTATAAAAATGTCCATCCTTTCTACTCCTTGCACAACACTTGCTAAGCCACCCCTAGCGCCGACAAGCGTTGTTCAGGAGCGGCTAAAGCGGCAGGATCAAACAGCGCCGCTGCCCATTGCAGGGCGCTGATCAGATTAGAATTTGTGCCGCAAGATGATGTCGAATATTGATTATTTGGTGACGGCCAGTTGTTGGCGTTTGCCATCCTTGTAGGTGTAGAGCGTTAAAGTGCCTTGCTGCATATCGCCCTTAGCGTCGAAAGCGATATTGCCGGTGACACCTTTGTGATGAATTTTGGCTAGCTCAGGCAGGTACTTTGCCGGTTGAGCCGATCCCGCTTTTTGCATGGCCCCTGCCATGGTCATGACAGCGTCGTAGGCATATGGCGAATAAGCCTGGACATCGATGCCAAACCTCTGCTTGTAGGCCGCCTTGAAGTCATCAAGGCCCTTTTTCCCAGACTCTTCAACCCCACCGGCTTCCGCACAAATAACCTGGCCATTCGCCATGCCGTCGCCAGCCAGTGCCACCAGTCCTTCGGAACAGATACCGTCACCGCCCATAAACTTTGCGTTGATGCCCAGTTGTTTCATTTGGCGCAGCATTGGACCGGCAACTGCATCCATTCCGCCGAAGAACACCAGATCCGGGTTCTTGGCTTTGATCGCAGTCAGAATGGCGTTGAAGTCGGTCGCCTTGTCGTTGGTGAACTGGGTCGCCACGATGTTCACGCCAGCGCCTTTTGCACCTTTGCTGAACTCTTCCGCAACACCTTGACCATAGGCGGTACGGTCATCGATCACCACGATGTTTTTGGCTTTCAGGACTTTCGCTGCATAGCGGCCCAGGGTGCCGCCCAACTGACCATCGTTGGCGACCACGCGGAATGCCGTGTTAAAGCCTTGCTGGGTGTATTTCGGGTTGGTTGCTGATGGTGAGATTTGCGGGATGCCCGCTTCGAAATAGATCTTGGACGCCGGAATGGTGGTACCGGAGTTAAAATGACCGATCACGCCATTGACTTTTTCATCGACTAATTTCTGTGCGACGGTAGTACCTTGTTTGGGATCGCCTCCGTCATCTTCAGCCGCCAGTTCAAATTTCACTTTCTTGCCGCCGATGGTGGTGCCTTTTGCATTCAGTTCATCAATTGCCATACGGGCGCCATTTTGGACGTCCTTGCCCAAGTGAGCGACGGGACCAGTAATCGGGCCGACCTCGCCGATCTTCACTACTTCCTGCGCATGCAGAGCGCCTGCAAATGCGAAAGTAATAGCGCCAGCCAGTGGAATCATTTTCATTTTGAATTGCATCTCTCATCTCCTAAGGATTAAACAGCAAGGAACTACAACACGCCGATCAGAAGTTCGATGGCCTTTGCCACGGAAAGAACGCGGGCATCTTCCCCACGTGGCCCGATAATCTGCAGGCCGATGGGCAATCCAGCCCTTGTGACGCCACAAGGAATTACGCAGGCAGGCTGTCCGCTCAGGTTCAGGGGATAGCTGAAGCTTGTCCATTCAGTCCAGCGTCGCATACCGCGGCCCGGCGGCACATCGGACCCGACTTCGAAGGCAGGTATCGCCGTTGCAGGTGAGATCACAACGTCGACTTCCGCAAGCAACGCGTCCATGGCTGCACCGAAATGCGCGCGCTTCACTTGCGCTTCGAGCAGATTCGTTGCCGTCAGATGCCTGCCTTCCTCGGCGGCCAGGCGAAATCCAGGATCGACCAATGTGCGATCGACATCCGATAGCGACGAGAACTTCAACGCGGCGCCAGACAGCCAATGCTGGTTGAACATCTCCAGGATGTCTTCGGCCGGAAGACTGAATGGCCTGATTGCAGCGCCTTGGTTGGCGAGCGCAGTCGCCACTGCATCCACTGCGTTTTTTACTTCGGGATCGAGCGAGCCCACGGGCGGCTCTGACCAGTAACCGATCTTCAGATTAGCTAGATCAATGGAAGAAAGAGCTAGCCCACGTAGACGTAGCTCTCCGGCGCTTTGCGACCAGTCACGCATGTCGCGTCCCGACATTGCGCGCAGCATGCGGACGGCGTCGTCCACAGAGCGCGTCATCGGTCCGGTATGGGAGACCGAGAAGAATCCGCTCGGCGGATAGTTCGGCACGCGCCCAAAGCTCGGCTTGAGCCCCACAATCCCTGTAAATGAAGCTGGGACCCGGATCGATCCTCCGGCATCGGTCCCGAGGTGAAACACTCCCGCGCCTGTGGCCGCAGCAACCGCCGCACCGCCCGATGAACCACCCGGCGTTTTACTGCTCTCCCATGGGTTACGGGTGATGCCGCGCAGGGGGCTGTCCGTTACTGGTTTCCAGCCGAATTCCGATGAAGCGCTTTGCCCGATAAACACCGCCCCTGCCTTGCGCAAAAGCGCCACCGAAGGTGCATCGCTGCGCATAGCAACCTCGGATGTCGTCCTGCTGCCGAAACGTACCGTCCAACCGTCGACCCAGACGAGGTCTTTGATCGTCGTCGGGACGCCATCGGACTCGGACAGCGGCCGTCCCATGCGCCAGCGGTACTCGGACGCGCGCGCGGCGATCAATGCCCCTTCGCTGTCGATGAACGTGAAGGCATTTAGCGCGCCCTGGACATGGTGGGCATGGTCGATTGCTGCCCTCGCAACTTCCACCGGCGATATTTCGCCGCTCGCATAGCATTCCGCCAATTGCGCTGCGCTGAGTTGACAGAGCGAAGGCGCTCTTGTGATAGGGGCGTTTTCATAAAGCATTTGTCGTGACATCCTTTTAAGAACTGTGACAGCGGACTCCCGCTGAGCGTTGATTACCGGTTAAAACAAATGACCTTGGTCTGTGTCATTTCTTCGATAGCAAATCGGACGCCCTCTCGACCCAAGCTGCCGGCCTTCACTCCGCCGAAAGGCATCGCATCCAGCCGGTAGTCGGTAGAGTCGTTGATCATCACCCCGCCTGCTTCAAGTTCTTCGGCTGCGGACAAAGCCGAACCAAGGTCTTTGGTAAAGATCGCTGCATGGATGCCATAGGGAGTCGCATTGGCGCGTGCAATTCCCTCCTCAAGCGTGTCGATCCGGTTGATGCAGACAATGGGTGCAAATGCCTCCTCGCAGGCAAGGCGCGCGGTATCGGGAACGTCTATGAGTACGGTGGGCTGAAGTAGCGTTCCATCCCGCTTGCCGCCTGTCAGCATCCGGGCGCCTGCTTCAACCGCGTCATTGATCCACGCCTCCGCGCGCTGCGCGGCTGAAACACTGATCATCGGCCCCATGTCGGCACGCTCATCTTGCGGATCGCCGACGACAAGGCTCCGCGCTTTGACTGCCACGCGCTCTGCGAAACGCTCAAAGATGCCGTGTTGGACGAAGACCCGTTGAACGCCAATGCAGTTTTGTCCAGCCGCCCAGAACGCGCCTGATATAGTCTGAACTACGGCGCGCTCGAGATCACAATCGTCCAGAACAATGACCGCGCCGTTGCCGCCGAGATCCATGGTGATCCGGGCAAGACCCATGGAGTTCTTAATTGCGCGCGCGGTTTCAAAACCGCCAGTAAACGACACCAACCGCACGGATGGATCCGAAACGAGCGCAGGGCCAACGATCGCCCCCCTTCCGGTAACGACGGTGATGACTTCAGAGGGAAGTCCCGCCGCGATAAACAGCGCCACTAGTCGTGCACCGGAGAGAGGCGCTAGCTCGCTCAGCTTCAAGACGACCGAATTTCCCGCTGCGATCACAGGCCCAAGCTTGTGGGCGACCAGGTTGAGCGGATCGTTGAAAGGCGTGATGGCAACGACAATGCCTATCGGCTCACGCTGGTAGAAGCCAACTCGGCGCTCAGATCCGGGAAAGGAGTCGAACGGGATGACCTCACCGCCGAGGCGCTTCGCCTCCTCAGCCGACAACTTCAGTGTATTGATACAGCGCCCAACCTCCTTGCGCGCTGCTCGCAGCACTTTTCCGCTTTCAGCTGTGACCAGACGCGCGAAGGCGTCGGACTGCTCCTCAACAAGCGCTGCGGTGCGCTCGAGAATCGTTGCTCGCTCATGCCGAGAAAGCGCGCGGCTGATCTTGAATCCCTGCTCGGCCGCTGAGAGCGCGCGGCGGACGCTGGCAACGTCATCGTCAGGTACCACGCCAACTAGTGAACCATCGAACGGGTTCAGGACTTTGATTGTCTTTGTAGTGGTCAATGGCTCAGAAATCGTAAACATCAAAGTCTCTCAAAAGGTTCTGTCATTTGGATGCGACGGACAAATGTTGCCGCCACTTGCCTCGAAGAATATGATAAATTTGGCCCATAAGGTAGATCCACTTTTCAATAGTCAACTAAGCCAATCATCCATCATGAAAATCCACCCGACATACCCGGTCTGGAGCAGCTTTGCTCTGGACCGAAATGACAAGAGGCCAATTCAAGACCAGATCGTTGCTTTTTTCCGGGAAGCCATTGCTTCCGGCAGCATGCGCTCGGGAACGCGCCTTCCGCCCACGCGCGAACTGGCTTCCGAGTTAGGGGTTGCCCGGAACACTGTCGCGTTTGCCTATGAGCGACTGGTCGCAGAGGGGTATCTTGAGAGTCGTACCGGGTCGGGAACCTATGTCGCCGAAGGGCTTCCAAAGGCCAAGGCGAAGGGCCGGGACCTGCCGGTTCGCCGTCCATCCACGCGTGGTAAACGGACGCTCAATGCAGCAACCGGTTTTGTCGCGAGTTCGACCCTGCCGCTAACGCCCGGCCTTCCCGCACTTGATCAATTTCCCTTCACGCTGTGGGCTCGGATGACGGGCCGGTTTTGGCGCAGCAAACCACACAACCTGCTCCCTTACGGCAATCCTGCCGGATACGCTCCGCTGCGAAGAGCTCTCGCAAACTATCTGCGCGCTGCGCGCGGCATCTCCTGCGAACCGGAGCAAGTCCTGATCGTCGCGGGATCTCAGGCTGGCATCGATACCGCTGCCCGCGTTTTGCTCGACCCGGGCGATGCAGTGTGGGTCGAAGATCCAGGCTATGTCGCTGGCCGCAGTGCGCTTGCCGCAAACGGTGCCCGCCTGGTGCCTGTCCCAGTGGATGAGCAAGGCCTGGATCCCGTGGCTGGTGCGCTCCTCGCGCCCCATGCAAAACTCGCGGTCGTCACGCCATCTCACCAATATCCCATGGGATCAGTCCAGAGCCTGCCGCGCCGGATGGCGATGCTGGACTGGGCAGAACGCGCCGATGCCTGGATCCTCGAGGACGACTACGATGGCGAGTTTCGCTATGCCGGCAAACCAGTGAGTGCTCTGCACTCGCTGGACTCGGGCGGACGCGTGGTCTACCTCGGCACCTTGAGCAAAGTCCTCGCGCCGTCGCTGCGACTCGGCTATCTCGTGGTTCCATCCGATCTTGTAGACGCCTTCGCCGCGGCGAGAGCCGTGAGCGATCGGCATGTTTCGATTGAGATTCAGGCAGTGGCCGCTGAATTCATCGAGGGTGGCCACCTCGCGGCCCATGTGAAGCGACTACGGCCGATCTACGATGCACGTCGCCGTGCGCTTCTGGATGCGTTCAGAAAGATCAAAGACCTGGTTGAGCCGGTGGACTACGGCGCGGGACTTCACTTTATCGTCAAGCTGCGCCGTCGAATTGACGACGCGAAGGCATCCAGGATCGGACTGAACCTGGGGATCAATGCCCCGGCGCTGTCCGGCTATGGGTTGGCGCGCTCCGATCTGAATGGGTTCGTTATTGGCTTCGCAAATACGCCAGAAGACCGAGCCATTTGGGCGGTGGAGCGCCTTCGGATGGCGATCATGGATGCAGATCGTGATTGAAATTGGCCTAGCTAACATGAAAAAAGTGGATCTTTTCATGAGTCCATTTATTCAATAACATTCGAGACTCCTTTTCCCAACTTTAGGAGTCTCGTAATGAAACATTTCGCATTCGACGATCAGATTGCCTCTCAGTTTGAGGCTGTCAGCAGCGTCCTCCAATCAATTGAGGTCCCAACACTCGACCCAAAGCGGCCGGTCATCTTCGCAGGCATCGGCACGTCGCTGCATGCCTGCAAGGTTGCGGCCTACTGGGTAGCCGAGCTTTCCGGCGGGCGTCTTCGGCCCGCAGCTGTCGAAACGCACGACTATGCGTTGCGTGGCGAGATAAGGGCGGAAGATCAGATCGTTGTCGTGAGCCATCGCGGCACCAAGCGCTTCCCACATCAGCTCTTTGAACGCGCAAGAAAGGTTGGCGCTCTGACAATCGCAATCTCAGGTCATGGCGCGCAAAACCCAGGTGGCGACGTTGTTCTGCGCACGTGCGCCGACGAAAAGGCAAGCACGCATACTGTGTCGTACCTCACTGCACTCGCCGTTCTCGGACGCCTTGTAGCAAAACTGGTTGGCGACGACGCCTCCGAGTTCGAGGCTGCGCTTGATAAGATTCCGGCAGCGATTCAGGAAACGCTTGCGAAGCCCGCGCCCACCAACGTTTTGGCACGCCTGATCAACCGGGAGCCGATTTTTCTGACTGGGTTTGGTATCGACGAACTTTCAGTGACGGAAGCGGCGTTGAAGATAAAGGAAGGAGCGTATCTCTGGGCAGAGGCAATGTCCGTCGAGCTAGCACTCCATGGAACGCCTGCCGTTTTTGAGTCCCGGATGGCTGCGATTACGGTTGTACCGAATATCGACGATGGCGGACGCACCGCAGCGCTGCGTACGTTGCTGGTCGAACTTGGCGTCGAGGTGCTGACTGCAGGCACGGGCGATTGCGACCTCCCTTTCGCCGAGGTCGACTATCTGCTTCGTCCGTTTGTCTCGATCATCCCGCTTCAGCGTCTGGTGGCCGAATTGGCACGTCGTCGCGGATCAAATCCCGACACGACTCGCGAGGACGTCGAGCCTTGGGCGACGGCAACTTCCCGCGTTAAGCTGTAAGACAGTCTGTACTCGTATTGGCCGTTTAAAAGACGGTCAATACGGAATGAGGTTAAGTCCTGATAACTCGTTGTTGTCGTCGTCGCCAGGGCCGTCGCAGCTCGCTACGTGGTCACCATAGTCTTGGCGGCCGCTCCGATCCTCTATTTGACGGAACGTAGGGGGCCTTTTCTTTCGTTCCGGTCAGGTCGGGCGTGTGATGCCTCCCGCTAGTCATCGATTTCCGACTGTTCTTCGACGCTTCGCCGCCAAAGTGTTTTACATCAAAAGGCGCACTTATGCAGAATCGCCCAAGCGGATATTGGAGCGCAGCCAAGGCATGTACTCATCAATAATCGGCAGATAGCGCGCACACATGCGTGTTTGATTCAGATTCGGCTTCAGAACCGGCATTACATGCGCTGCGATGAGATATTCCCGCCATCCACCACAATCTCGGCAGCGGTAATGTAGCTCGCTTCATCGGACAGCAGGAAGCGCACCACCCGACCGATCTCTTCCGGCTGGCCCATGCGGCCCAACAGGATGCGTTTCTCGAAAGTCCCCTTGGGCAGGTGGTCGATCGCCGGCTGCAGCATCGGGGTGACGATCTGACCCGGTGACACGCAGTTGATGCGCACGCCGTCCATGCCCAGGCGATCCGCCAGCGAACGCACCATGGACAGCATGCCGCCTTTGGCGGCGCTGTAGACCGGGTTGACGTGATTGCCTAGCGTGGCGTTGATGGAGGCGATGCCGACCACGGCGGAGCCCGGATTGGCCTTGAAGTCCGGCAGTAAAGCCTGCACCAGCAGAATCAGCGGACGCAGATGGGTATTCATGCCCGCCTCCCATACCTCCAGGGTCACCCCCTCCAGTGAACCGGTGTCAACGATACCGGCAGCATGCACCAGGCCGCCGATCTCCTTGAGTGCCGCACGGGTAGTCTGTAAGGCGCCGGCCAACGCATCGGCTTGACTCAGGTCAACCCGCACACCAATTGCTTCCACGCCAAACTCTGCCTTCAGCGCTGCGGCGGCGGCGCTGGCCTTGTCACCGTTAATGTCCCACAAAGCCACCGCCCGACCGACCTCCGCCAGGGCACGGGCCGACGCCAGCCCGATACCGGAGGCCCCGCCGGTAACAATCACGGCGGTGCCAGGGGAATTTAACGCGATACTCATAAAAGCTCCTGTAAAAATTGGTCGAGAAAAAGGTGTGTACAAAAATAACCTTTCTCAGCAAGCCGTGCCACCTTTAAACAGACTAGATTCTTTGTCCCGATGCCATCAGACAAGCTCACTTGGCAAAATTGATCAACCTGGCGCGCAATGCCGCTTCCTGAGCGCGGGAAGCCTGATGGGTTCCCTGCATCACTGACACGGCAATCGCTCCGGAATTCACGACATTTTGCTCTGAATCGGGATCGGTATCCCGGATGTAGGTCAGCCCGGCAGGCACAGGCGCCGGATTGATCACCAGGGTCACGCCGGGATACGCAGGAACGCCACCAGGAAACGCCTTTGCCAGATAACTCTGCGCAACCGGGTCTTGCGACAGATCTTCAACGAAATACGGCAGCGCGATAGTCGCCAGGCCGAGCTTGCTGAATTTAAGCGGCAACGATGACGCAGTGCCTTTGGCAAATTTTGGCAGGTTGACGTTCAGACCAAGCCCTTGCGGCAACAAGCTGCCGCCTGCCGCCGATTTGTGCTGTTCCAGCGCACTGACCAGCTTGACGACGACATCCGCCACTTCGTACTCAGGGTCGCCAGCGGCCAGTTGATTGAATGGCTTATAGGTTTGCGGCTGTTCTGCGCTGACGGCAAGCGCCGGAATCCCGCGGTTTATCGCGATCAGCGCTGCATTCACGGTGCCGGAACCATTGTTGACGAGACCGGTATTGTTACCGTAATTCGGGCCGGAAACGACCAGATCGGGTGCCCGCTTAAACACCTTTTTCGCCGCGATATCTATCCCATACAAGGTCGCGGCGACCGGGGTGCTATTCACATAATAGGCATACGGCATACCAGGCAAGGTGCCCACCCCGGGCGCAGCGGCGGGCAGCACGCCGCCGCGGCTGGGAGCAGCGCCGCAGTTAGTCGCGGACAAAGGGCCGATCGGCCGCAAAAAATCCAGCGCGCCCCCTTTTCCACTATTGTCACAGACCTCCGAGGCAATGATCACCCTGTGGCCGGCGGCCGTCAGGCGTTGATACAGCGCATGTACAGTTGACGATTCGGCACCGTCGTCGTTGGTCACGAGAATATTCAACGCGCAAGCGGAAGATGCAGCGCTTGAAACAAGTGCCGCGGCGATCATGCACTTCACACCTTTTTTCATATTTATCTTTCTTTGCCAATCCAGGAGTCTTTAGCGTAGCGGTATTGCCTTTTGGAATTCAACGTCTGTTCAGACTAGGCGTCTGTCGGACTTAGGGATACTGAGAGCAAATTTCATAACGCCCGGAGGCAAGGCCTCATCCCGCCATATTCTTATCCGTGCAACAACACCCCCGCGCGTCAATGCCGGCTTTGCGCACCGCCAGTTATTGCACTGAAAACAACGATATCCCCCATTTATAGCGCTACCGTTTATATAAAAGCATGCTACTCTAATTGCCAATAAGCAATTTAAATCCGGTCCGGAAAATTCGGGAGGCTCAGGTTTTCAAATGAGTGAACTCATCCAATTGGTCGTTTTTTTTCTGGACGGGAGGCGCTATGCGCTGCCGCTCGCCAGCGTTACCCGCATTGTCTACGCCGCAGAGGTAACACCCTTGCCCAACGCGCCGACCATCGTGCTCGGTGCGATCGACCTGCAAGGCGAGGTGATCCCGGTGCTGAATGTCCGGCGACGGTTTCAATTGCCGGAGCGGGAGATCGGTGTCAACGACCGGTTCCTGATCGCACTCACCCGGCGACGCGCGGTGGCGTTGGTCGTCGATGAGGCCCAGGGGGTCATCGAACACGCACAATCCGCCATCGTCAGCGCCAGCCTGATCACACCCGGCCTCGAACAATTCCGTGGCGTCGTCAAGCTCGCCGATGGACTGGTACTGATCCACGACCTGGAAAAATTTCTCTCGCTGGACGAGGCGGACATGTTGGATCAGGCAATGGATCGGAGCGAATGATGCCAAATCAAGTCCTGGATACGCAATGGTCGCAATTGAGCGAGTTCATCGCCGCCAGGATGGGACTGCATTTTCCGCGCGAGCGCCGCGACGATCTGCAGCGTGGTTTCGCAGGCGCTGCGCAGGAGTTCGGCTTTGCGGATCTGGCGCCATGCATCGACTGGTTGCTGGCGGCGGCGCCAAGCAAAGCGCACTTGCAGGTGCTGGCGAACCATCTTACCGTCGGCGAAACCTATTTCTACCGCGACCGGCAAGCGCTGCAGGCACTCGCCGAGCATATCCTGCCGGCATTGATCCGCGCCCGGCGCGGTCGGGAGCAACGGCTGCGCCTCTGGAGCGCGGCTTGCTGCAGCGGCGAAGAGGCGTATTCGCTGGCAATTCTGCTGCATCAGCTATTGCCGGACTTGCAGGATTGGCGGGTGACGATCACCGCGACCGATATCAACGCGCGCTTTCTGCAAAAAGCCGTGGCGGGCACCTACGGCGAGTGGTCGTTCCGCGATGCGCCGGCCTGGCTCAGGCAAAATTACTTCAACCGCAGCGCAGATGGCCGCTACGCCATCATCCCGGAAATCAGAAAACTGGTGAATTTCGCGCAATTGAACCTGGTGGAAGACGTTTATCCCGCGTTGGAGACCGACACCAACGCGATGGATGTGATCTTTTGCCGCAACGTGCTGATGTATTTCACGCCGCCTCAGGTGCGCCGTGTCATCGGCAACCTGCGCCAGGCGCTGGTGGAAAACGGCTGGCTGGCGGTGAGTCCGAGCGAAGCATCGACGGCCTTGTTTCCGCGCTTCGTCAACGTGAATTTCCCCGGCGCAATCCTGTTTCAAAAAAGCGCCGCGCCGCCTGCGCCCGAACCGAAGTCGATGCCATTCGTCGCGCCGCCGGAGTTGCTCACCGCCGCCCCGGTGCTTGAACCGTCTTTGCCATTAGTACCGTCAGTTGCCCTGAGCGCGCCTGCGGAGCCCGCAGAGCCGCAGAAAGAAGTGGCCCCGCCCAGCCGCCTGAACGGTGCGGAAGCGCTTTACCAGGAAGGCCGCTATGCGGAGGCGGCCGACATGCTGCTGGCCGCGTTTGCCGAACACTCGCCCGCGCCGGCCGAATTTCCGCTGCTGGCGCGCGCGTTGGCCAACCAGGGCAGGCTGGCCGATGCGCTGGCATGGTGCGAGCGCTGGATCGCCGCCGACAAACTCGAACCAGCGGGCCATTATCTGCGCGCGGTGGTGCTGCTGGAACAGGGCCACCCGGAGCAGGCGCGCGCTTCGTTCCAGCGGGCGATCTATCTGCACCCCGATTTCGTGCTGGCCCATTTTGCCTTGGGCAACCTGGCGCGCGGCGGCGGAAAAACGGATGAGGCAGAGCGGCATTTAGCCAACGCGCTGCGCCTGTTGCATAACTATCAGCAGAACGATCTGCTGCCCGAAGCGGACGGCCTCACTGCCGGCCGCCTCACTGCATTCATTACCGCCATGACTGCCATCGAGAACGCGCCATGAAGCAACCCCCATCGCCCCCCTCTTCCGCCCTCGACGCCGGACAAATCCTGCGCGCCCGGGCCCAGGCGCTGGCGCGCCCGCAGGAAAACGCTGCCGCCAGCGGCGCAACGCTCGAACTGCTGGAGTTTCGTCTGGCACAGGAGTATTACGCGCTGGAGACCCGTTGCGTGCACGAGGTTTATCCGCTGAAGGATCTGACGCCGCTACCCTGCACGCCGCCTTTTGTGCTGGGTGTCGTGAATGTCCGCGGCCGCATCACGCCGGTGATCGACATCAAGAAATTTTTCGACCTTCCGGACAAGGGCTTGACCGACCTCCATCGCATCATCCTGGTGCGCGGCAACGATCTCGAGCTTGGCCTGCTGGCCGATGCCGTCGTCGGCGTGCGCACCATTGCCGTGGACAGCCTGCAGCCCTCGCTGCCGACCCTCACCGGCATCCGCAGCGAATACCTGAAAGGCGTGACGGCGGAACGGCTGGTGGTGCTCGACCTGGATCGCATCCTGGCGGATCCGAAAATTATTGTGCACGAGGAAGTCGAAAACTAACGGAGATCTGCACCATGAAATGGAATGTCGGAACCAAGATCGGCGCCGGGTTTGGCCTGGCGCTGGCAATCTTTGTGATCGTCGGGACGGTCTCCTACCGCAGCACGACGCAGTTGATTGACGCATCGGACTGGCACAAGCACACGTACGAAGTGCTCAATCAAATATCCGACGTGCTGTCGCTGATGAAGGATGTCGAGACCGGCCAGCGCGGCTACGTTATTACCGGGGAAGAAAACTACCTCGAACCCTATCGGGACGCACTGGGCAAGGTTGACCGAAACGTCCTGGAAATTCGGAGACTGACGTCGGACAATCCGACGCAACAGCGCAACCTCGACCAGCTGGAGCCGCTTATCAAGAACCAGCTTGCCTTCGCCAAAGCCGTAGTGGACGCCAGGCAAAATACCGGCCTGGAGGCCGCCACCCGGATCATCAAGAGCGGCACCGGCAAGCAGTTGCTCGATGAAATTCGCAAGGGTTTCGCCGCAATGGCACAGGTCGAGAACGAATTGCTGGTGCGCCGCTCGGAGCAGGCAACGACCGACGCCACCAACGCAAAATGGACTATCGTGCTGGGCACCCTGGCCGCCTTGCTAGTCTCGGCGCTGGCCGGATTCGCCATCACCCGCAACATCGCCCGCCCGCTGCGGGACCTGACTGCCGTGGCGGAACGGATTACCGTCGGCGATCTCAGCATCACCGTGTCGACCGATGAACGCAGCGACGAAGTGGGCGTGCTGACACGGACCTTCGACCGCATGACGCAGTCGTTGCGGTCGATGGCTGCGGTAGCCGAACAGATCGCCGACGGCGACCTGCGCTCGACCTTCAAACCCCAGTCCGGCCTCGATGTTCTGGGCAACGCATTTGCGCGCATGGCCGAAAATCTGCGCGAACAGATTCGCGGCTTTGTCGAAGGCGCCAATGTACTGAACGCGGCCGCCAGCGAAATCGTCGCCTCGACCGCGCAGTTCGCCGCCAGCGCCAGCGAATCGGCCGCGGCGGTGAGCGAAACCACGACCACGGTGGACGAAGTGCGGCAAACCGCGCAGTTGGCAAGCCAGAAGGCCATGCAGGTCTCCGGCAGCGCCCAGAAGGCGGAGCAGAGTTCCCAGAACGGGCGCAGGTCGACCGAGGACGTCGGCATCGGCATGAACCGGATCCGCCAGCAAATGGAGGCGATTGCCGCCAGCATGGAGCGGCTCTCCGAGCAGAGCCAGACCATCGGGCAAATCATCGCCACAGTGGAAGACCTGGCCGGGCAGTCGAACCTGCTGGCGGTCAACGCCGCCATCGAGGCAGCCAAAGCGGGCGAGCACGGCAAAGGCTTCGGCGTGGTGGCGCAGGAAGTCAAGAGCCTGGCCGAGCAATCGCGCCAGGCGACCAACCAGGTGCGCACCATCCTCGGCGACATTCAGAAGGCGACGGCGACGGCGGTCATGGCCACCGAGCAAGGCGGCAAGGCGGTGGAGGCGGGAAGCTTGCAAACCGACGTGGCAGGCAAGGCGATCCTGGCGCTGGAAGCCAGTGTCAACGAGGCGGCGCAGGCGGCGATACAGATCGCCGCCACCAGCCAGCAGCAGTTGGTGGGCGTGGACCAGGTGGCGGGGGCAATGGAAAGCATCAAGCAAGCCAGCACCCAGAATGTCACGAGCGCCAAGCAACTGGAAACCGCAGCCCGTAATTTGAACGCGCTGGGCCAGCGGCTCAAGCTGATGGTCGAACGTTACCAAGTGTGACGCCCGCAGGATACATCCATGATAAGGGGAGCATATGATAAAAATAAAAAGCACCGTACTTAGCCGCATCGTCGCCTCCATGTGCATGCTGTTCGAGGCTGGCGGCGCTGCGGCGGCGGACAGCGCAGCCGGGCCGCCATCGGCTCCGGACTTTTCGCGCATGACGCTGGAAGACCTGGCGAACGTCGAAATCTCTTCGGTATCGAAGAAACCCGAGAGGCTCGCCGATGCGGCCGCGGCGGTATTCGTGATCACCAGCGAAGACATTCGCCGCTCGGGCTACAACAGCATCCCGGAAATACTGCGCCTTGCACCCAATCTCCAGGTGGCGCGCGTCAACGCGAACCAATATGCCATTTCGGCGCGCGGCTTCAACAGCACCACGGCCAACAAGCTGCTGGTCCTGATCGACGGACGCAGCGTGTATACGCCGCTGTATTCCGGTGTTTTCTGGGACGTCCAGGACACCATGATCGAAGATATAGAACGGATAGAGGTGATCAGCGGGCCGGGCGGCACGCTATGGGGCGCGAACGCGGTAAACGGCGTCATCAACATCATTACACGCAGTTCGCGGGACACGACCGGCAGCCTGGTGAGCGTGGGCGCAGGCAGCGATGGGCGCGACGCAGCGGCGCGCTACGGCGGCCGGTTCGGCGACAACGCGACCTACCGCGTCTACGCGAAGGGCCTCGACCGGGATCACAGCGTGACCGCAAGCGGCGCCAGCGCGCAGGATAACTGGAACAAACAGCAAGGCGGGTTCCGTGTCGACTGGGGCGCGGCAAGCAATACGCTCACACTCCAGGGCGATGCCTATGACGGGACGATCGAGCAGCCGCTGTTCGCTGACAGGAAAATCTCCGGCGGCAACTTGCTGGGGCGCTGGGACAGGACGTTCGACGACGGCTCCGCGCTCCAGGTACAGGCTTACTACGACACCACCCGGCGGATTTACCCCGGCACGTTCGGTGAAACGCTCGATACTTACGACATTGACGTGCAACATCGCTTCAAGCTGGGCCAGTACCATGAAATCCTGTGGGGCGGCGGCTACCGCCTGGAGCGCGACGATGTCACCAACAGCGCCATGCTGGCATTCCTTCCGGCCCGGACCGATCTCAGTCTCGCCAATGTCTTTCTGCAGGACAGCGTTGCCCTCGGCGAGCGCCTGCAACTGACGCTGGGCGCGAAGCTCGAACGCAACAACTACACCGGCTTCGAGATCGAGCCCAACGCCCGGCTGGCCTGGAAGCAGTACGACAATACCCTGCTGTGGACGGCCGTCTCGCGCGCGGTGCGGACGCCCTCGCGGCTGGATCGCGACCTGTTTTCCCCGAGCCAGCCGCCCTTTCTGATCGCCGGCGGAGCGAATTTCGAATCGGAGAAACTGACTGCCTATGAAATCGGCTACCGGGCGCAACCGACTGCCGGCGCCTCTTTCTCGGTTTCCACGTTCTACAACGTCTACGACGAATTGCGCAGCCTGGAACCTTCGGCCAACGGTGGGCTACCGTATGTGATCTCCAACAAGATGGCGGGGGACACCTATGGCGTGGAAACCTGGGGAAGTTACCGCGTAAGCGATTGGTGGCAACTCAGCGCCAGCTATAACTACCTGAAAAAGGCGTTGCACTACACATCCGGCAGCCTCGACCCCACAGGGGTGCAAGCCGCCGGCAACGATCCGTCACACCAGGTTTCATTGCGTTCCCAGATGAACCTGGCGCATAACCTGGAGTTGGATATTGCGCTGCAAACGATTGGCGCCCTGCCGAATCCGGGCGTTCCTGGCTATACCTCGCTCGATGGCCGACTAGGCTGGAAGGTATCGAAAGGTCTCGAGATATCGCTAGCGGGATCCAATCTGCTCGATCGGCGTCATGCGGAATTCGGAACGGCGGCGACGCGCAGCGAATTCGGGCGCGCCGTTTATCTCAAAATACTATGGAAATCGTTATGAAGCCGCTGAGCGCAAGGACGCGCATCTGCAGACGCGCCACAGCGGCGCTCCTGGTTGCGCTTGCCCTGGTGCCGGCCGGCGTCGCCGTGGCTGAAGATCAATCGCTGGAATACGCCGTCAAGGCTGCATTCCTTTACAAGTTCGGCCTGTTTGTCCAATGGCCGGGCACGGCATTTTCTTCACCGAGCGCTCCGCTCAACCTCTGTGTTGCCGGAGAAGATCCGTTCGGCGCGCTGCTTGACCGTGCGGTCGGCGACCAGAAAATCGATGGCCGCGCAATCGTCATCCGCCGCTTGAAGAGCATCACGCGCGACGCCGGCTGCCACATCCTGTACCTGGGCGACCCCAGGACGCCGCGCTCAAGTCAAGTGTTCGAGGCAGTCCGCGGCAACAGCGTACTGACCGTCAGCGACGACCGCGTTCCAGGAACCAGCGCGGGAATCATTCATTTTGTCATTAAGGATAATCGTGTGCGTTTCAATATCGACGACGAAGCGGCCGCACAGAACGGGCTTGCCATCAGTTCAAAACTGATGAGCCTTGCGCTGGACGTCAAACGCAGAACACCCAAGGAACCGGCGAAATGAGCAAACTGACGGATATTCCCATTCGCGCAAGACTGATGCTGGTGTCAGTGCTGTCGAGCATGATTGCCCTGCTGCTGGCCGGATCGGTCATCGTTGCGTACGAAACCATGACCTACCGTGCCCAGAAAGCCAGGGAAATCTCGGTGCAGGCCGAGATCGTCGCGGCCAGCGTAACGGCCCCTCTTGCATTCAGCGATCCCAAGGCGGCGCAGGAATACCTGAGCGCACTCGAAGCCAATCCGGAAATTGCCGCGGCCGGCGTGTACGGAGCGGACGGCGCTCTTTTCGCAGGCTATGCCCGCCAGGGAACGGACGCGCGACCGGCGCCCGCCCGCGCGGAGGCTCCGGGCCAGCGTTTCGACGGCGACGAATTGACGGCGTCGCGGGCGGTCAAACAGGGGCCGGCGCAGATCGGCACCGTGTATCTGCGCGCCGGCATCGAACCGCTGACGACGCGCCTGATGCGTTACGGCGGGATCATTCTGCTGGTGATGGTCGGCTCGCTGCTCATCACCTTGCCGGTTTCAACACGGCTGCATGCCACGATCGCGAATCCTATCCGTGAAATCGCGCGGGCCGTGTCGGGGATTGCGGCGGGCGATTTGACGGTGAGCATCGCATCCACCTCGCGCACAGACGAACTGGGGCTGCTGGCGACCAAGATCACCGAGATGACCGAGAATCTGCGCGCCCAGATTCACGGGCTGGCCGAGGGCGCTGACGTGCTGGGTACGGCAGCCGGCAAAATCGTCGCCTCCACCGGCCAACTGGCCGTCAGTGCCAGCGAGTCGGCCACGGCGGTCAGCGAAACCACCAGCACGGTGGAAGAAGTCCGGCAAACCGCACAACTGGCGAATCAAAAGGCTAAATACGTTGCCGACAGCGCCCAGAAGGCGGCCCAGAATTCCCGCAACGGGCGCAAGTCGATCGAAGATATGGGTGCCGGCATGACCCGCATCCACCAGCAAATGGAGGCGATTGCCGTCAGCATGGTACGGCTCTCCGAGCAGAGCCAGACCATCGGCCAGATCATCGCTACGGTGGAAGACCTGGCGACGCAGTCGAACCTGCTGGCGGTCAACGCCGCCATCGAGGCGGCCAAAGCGGGCGAGCACGGCAAGGGCTTCGGCGTGGTGGCGCAGGAAGTCAAGAGCCTGGCCGAACAATCGCGCCAGGCGACCAACCAGGTGCGCACCATCCTCGGCGACATTCAGAAGGCGACGGCGAGCGCGGTAATGGCCACCGAGCAAGGCAGCAAGGCGGTGGAAGCCGGCACCCGGCAAACCGAAGCGGCGGGCGAGTCGATCCAGGCGTTGAGCGGCAGCGTGACGGAGGCCGCACAGGCGGCGATACAGATCGCGGCCTCCAGCCAGCAGCAGCTGGTCGGCGTGGACCAGGTCGCGGGCGCGATGGAGAGCATCAAGCAGGCCAGCCAGCAGAATCTGGCGAGTGCGAAACAGCTGGAGGCCGAAGCGCACAATTTCAATGCGATGGGCCAGCGCCTCAAACAGATGGTCGAGCTGTATAAAGTGTAGAAAGCGAATCCCGATGAGCACCAAGGAAGACGAATTCCTCAAGCAACTCCGAGCGACCTTCAGGATCGAAGCCGCGGAGCATTTGCAAGTCATTGCGACGGGCTTGCTGGACCTGGAAAAAACGCCGCAGACCACAGCGCAACGCAGCCTGGTCGAGACCGTGTTCCGTGCCGCCCACAGCCTGAAGGGCGCGGCGCGGGCGGTCGACTTCACCGAGATTGAATCGCAATGCCAGTCGCTGGAAGACATGTTCGCCTCGTGGAAGCGCCAGGAGGACACTCCGTCACCCGCTGCCTTCGACACCGCCCACCGCGCGCTCAACGCCATCAGCACCAACCTGTCCGCACCGGAACTGGCACGCGGCGTGCGCGCGCGGGTAGCGCAGCCGTCATTGCATCCCGAAGTCGCCATAGCGGCGCCGGCGCAAGTTGCCCGCCCGCCGCCGGCGCTGGAGAAAACGCCTTTTTCCTCCGACGAAACCGTGCGCATCGCCGTCGCTAAACTGGACCTTCGGATGATGGAAGCGGAGGAGATGCTGGCCGTAAAGCTGACCACCGGCCAGCGTGCGCAAGATTTGCGTGCGCTGGCGCAGCGCTTCGAGGCCTGGAAAAATCAATGGACGACGCTCGAACCGGAAGCCCGTGCATTGCGTCAGACGATTGAGCGGCCGCTGGCGGGCGGCATCGGCCACAAGGTCAGCCTGGGCACGGTGCGGCTGCTGGAATTTCTCGACTGGAATTGCGATTACATCAAAGCGCTTGAAAGCAAAGTGGCGGCGCTCGCCCGCACTGCGGAGCAGGACCGGCATGTCGTCGGCAAGCTGGTGGACGATCTGCTGGAAGACTCCAAGAAACTGCTCCTGCTGCCTTTCGCCACGCTGGTGGCGCCGTTCCCGAAACTGGTGCGCGATCTGTGCCGCGACCAGCGCAAGGAGGCAATCCTGGTGATCCAGGGCGAAGAGGTCGAGATCGACAAGCGCATCCTGGAGGAGATGAAAGACCCGCTCATCCACCTGCTGCGCAACTGCATCGATCACGGTGTCGAAATGTCCGAAGCGCGCGTGGGCCAGGGCAAACCCGCGCATGCCACGATCACGCTCACGGTATCTCCCATGAATGGCAGCAAGGTCGAACTCCTGGTGTCCGACGATGGCGCCGGCATCGACACCGACCGTGTCAGGCAATCCGCCGTCAAACACGGTTTCCTGTCGGCGGATAACGCCCGCCAGCTCGGCGACGCGGAGGCGCAGGCGCTGATTTTCCAGGCCGAGGTATCGACTAGTCCGATGATCACCCGGCTGTCCGGCCGCGGCCTGGGCCTGGCGATCGTGCGCGAGAAGGCCGAAAAACTGGGCGGCACGGTCGCCGTCGAGAGTCAGCCGCGCCAGGGAACCAGTTTTCGCATCACGCTGCCCTCCACGCTCGCGACGTTTCGGGGAATCCTGATCGAGGCAGCCGGGCGACTGTTTATTCTGCCCACCTTCCATGTCGAACGGGTGACGCGCGTCAAGGCAGACGATGTCCAGACGGTGGAAGGCCGCGAAACCATCTCCCTGAGCGGGCGTGCCGTGGCGCTGGTGCGGCTGACCGACATCCTGGAGTTGCCCCCCGCGCAGCATGACGACGCAGCGCGCGCCGGCACGCCGGTCATTGTCCTCGGCGCGGCCGACCAGCGCATCGCGTTCGCAGTGGACGCGGTGCTGGACGAACAGGAAGTGCTGGTCAAACCGCTGCGCAAACCGCTCTCGCGGGTGCGCCACATCGCCGGCGCCAGCGTGCTCGGCTCCGGCCAGGTGGCGCCGGTGCTGAACGTCGCCGACCTGCTGAAATCCGCCATCAAGGCCGGCAGTGCGGCTGCACGCGGTGCGGTCAAAACACAGCAGGTGAAAGCCAGGGCGATTCTGGTCGCCGAGGATTCGATCACCTCGCGCATGCTGATCAAGAACATTCTCGAGTCTGCCGGTTACAAAGTGACAACGGCGGTGGATGGCATGGAGGCATTCACCCTGTTGCGCGCCGACAAGTTCGACCTGGTTGTATCCGATGTGGAAATGCCGCGGCTGAACGGATTCGACCTGACGGCAAGGATTCGCGCCGACAAAAAATTAACGGAATTGCCGGTCGTACTGGTGACAGCGCTGGAGATGCGGGAGGACCGCGAGCGCGGCATCGACGTCGGCGCCAATGCCTACCTGGTCAAGAGCAGTTTCGATCAGAGCAACCTGCTGGAGGCCGTGCGACGGCTGATTTAAAGAAATCAACGCTAAAGGAAATAATGATGGTAGGGCGCAATACGCTGCGCTATTACGCCCTACCGGCTGGGTGTAAAACAGTTGATTTTTTAAAAACTGAGACGCACGGTCAAGACAGTTGAAACAGAGCAATTACAATTGTCAAGAATTTAACTAACCTTAACGAAAATTAAATTGACCGGTAATACGCTAAAGGAAGCGTCTTTCATGAGCAACCGCAAGATCAAGGTACTGGTGGCAGAAGACTCGACAGTCATACGCATGTTTCTCGTGCATTTGCTTGAGTCGGATCCGCAAATCAGCGTCATCGGCGCCGTCGCCGACGGCCAGGCTGCGCTTGAGTTCGTCCAGAACAACAAGCCCGACGTGGTACTCATGGATATCCATATGCCGCGCATGGACGGTTTCGAGGCGACGCGCCGCATCATGGAAACGTGCGCGCTGCCGATCGTGATTTGCAGCGCCACCTCCAACGCCAAGGATATCGTCATTTCATTCCAGGCCATGGAAGCCGGCGCCATTGCCTGCATCGAGAAACCTTACGGTCGCGAGCTCGGCGATTTCGAGGCAACGGCTGCACACCTGCTGGAAACGGTGAAGCTGATGTCCGAGGTCAAGGTGGTGCGGCGCTCGGCCTACTCGCGGCTGGCATCGCCTGCGGCGCGCCCAGCGCATACGCCGGCGCGGATCAAACTGATCGGCATCGGGGCCTCCACCGGCGGACCGCCGGTGCTGCAAACCATCCTGGGCGCGCTTCCGAAGGATTTTCCCGTGCCCGTGCTCATCGTGCAGCATATTGCGCACGGCTTCATGGCCGGCATGGCCGAGTGGCTGAGCCACACCACCGGCTGGCAGATTCACATCGCCTCCTACGGGACTTATCCGCTGCCGGGCCACGCGTATCTGGCGCCCGACGATTTCCACATGGGCGTCGGCGCCGACGGCAGGATTGTCCTGACCCGGGAAGCACCGGAAAACCACCTGCGGCCGGCGGTGTCGTTTTTGTTCCGCTCGCTGGCCGAGACGGTCGGCCCGAACGCCCTGGGCGTGCTGCTCACCGGCATGGGCCAGGACGGCGCAGCGGAATTGAAACTGATGAAGGATCAAGGTGCCGTCACCATCGCCCAGGACGAGGAAAGTTCGGTGGTGTACGGGATGCCTGGTGTCGCCGTCGCTCTGGGCGGCGCCACCCATGTGCTGGCGGCGGACAAGATCGCCGCGGCGCTGGTCGCACTGGTCAACCAGAAAAATGACATGTCGAGGAAATCATGAATTCAGTCGTGCAAATGACCGATGCACCCATCAAGATCCTGATCGCGGAAGACAGCCCGACCCAGGCGCAAAGGCTGCGCAATATTCTCGAACAGCAAGGCTACGAAGTCGGCGTCGCCGCCAACGGCCGCCTGGCGCTGGAAATGGCCCCACAGTTCCGCCCTGCACTGCTTATCAGCGACGTCATCATGCCCGAAATGGACGGCTACGAACTCTGCCAGCGGATCAAGGCGGACGCCTCTCTGCGCGACATCCCGGTCATTCTCGTGACCACGATGTCCGATCCTCAGGACGTGATTCGCGGACTGGAGTGCGGGGCCGACAACTTCGTCCTCAAGCCGTATGACGAGCGCTATCTGCTGAGCCGCGTGCAGTACGTGGTCCTGAATCGCGAATTGCGGCGGACCGAGGAAGCGGGCATGGGAGTGGAAATCTATTTCAACGGCCAGCGCCATTTCATCACCGCCGATCGTCTGCAAATTCTCAATCTGCTGCTGTCCACTTACGACGCCGCCATCCAGCGCAACCGGGAACTCAACGAAAGCAAGGAAGCACTGGAAACCAGCAACAAGGAGCTGGAGAGCTTCAGCTACTCGGTTTCGCATGACCTGCGCGCGCCGTTGCGCGCGATCGACGGCTACGCCAACATCCTCGAGGAGGATTACGGCGACCGCCTGGATGCAGAGGGGGTGAGGTATCTATCCGTGATTCGCAGCAACACCAAGCGCATGAGCACGCTGATCGACGAGCTGCTGTCCTTCTCCAGGCTGGCGCGGCAAGCCATCATTCCGGGCGAACTGGATATGAATCAACTGGTGCAGGAAGTCATCGAAAGCGCGTATCAGGACCATCCGGAATACAGGATGCAAAAAATCGCAGTCAATTCCCTGCCATCGGCCCAGGCAGATCGCGGGCTGCTGCGTCAGGTGTGGACCAACCTGATCTCCAACGCCCTCAAATACAGCAGCAAAGCGCCCGCCCCGATCATCGAAATAAGCGGCTGCAGCGATGGTGTGGAAAACAGGTATTCGATCCGGGACAACGGCGCCGGCTTCAGCATGGACTATTACGACAAGCTGTTCGGGGTATTCCAGCGCCTGCATCGGACCGAGGAATTCGCCGGGACCGGTGTCGGCCTGGCGATCGTCCATCGGGTGGTGACGCGCCACGGCGGGCGTGTATGGGCCGAAGGCAAGGTCAATGAGGGTGCGGTGTTTACTTTTGCACTGCCGGTCGGAGAAAAAAATGGATGATCTGGAACGGGTTGATGTGCTTCTGGTGGAAGACAGCGATACAGACGCCGAGATGACGATACGCGCCCTCAAGAAGTGCTGGTGGGCAATCAAAATTGTGCGCGCTCACGACGGCGTCGAGGCGCTCGATTTCATTTTCTGCAGCGGCGCTTATCGACAGCGCCGCAATGGCCACCCGAAACTGACCCTGCTGGATATCAAGATGCCAGGACTGAGCGGCATCGATGTCTTGCGACGCGTGAAGTCGGATGAAAACACAAAATCCATCCCGGTAGTCATGTTCACCTCGTCAGCCGAAGAACGCGACCTGGTGGAGTGCTACCAGTTGGGCGCCAACAGCTACATCACCAAGCCGGTGGATGCCGCGGCATTCACCGAGATGCTGTCGCACGCCTGCTGGTATTGGACGATTTTGAATAAGCGTCCGAATGATTTGTCATGAGGACTGATGACTTATGCAAAATTATCCCGGCAACGAGTTTGTCAAAACCTGCCGACGAATTTTGCATAAGTCCGGGTAATTTGAAGAAAATGGAGAATATATGACTGAGCCAATCAAGGTATTGCTTGTCGAGGATGCGGTCGAAGATGCGGAACTGCTGATCCGTGAAATACGCAAGGGCGGGCTCGAGATCGACCCCCGGCGCGTAGACACGCACGCAGAACTGGCGTACGCACTTGAACATTTCAAGCCGGACGTGATCCTCTGCGATTACTCCGTGCCGGGCGTCGGCGGCATGCGTGCCCTGGCAATGGTCCTGGAGCAGACGCCCGATATTCCGCTCATATTCGTGTCGGGGACCATCGGCGAGGAACGTGCGATCGAAGCGCTCAAGCGCGGCGCGGTCGATTATGTCCTGAAAGACAATCGGGCGCGGCTGCTGCCGGCCATCCAGCGTGCGCTCAAGGAAGCCGAGGCGTGCAAGGCGCTGCGCAGGACCGAGCAGGAACTGGCGCAGAGCGAAGAACGCTTTCGCTCCATTGCAGATGCAATCGTCGAGTGGATCTGGGAGACCGACGTGAACGGGACCTTCACCTACTGCAGCCCGGTCAGCAACACGATCCTGGGTTATGCGCCAGAGGAACTCATCGGCAAAAACGTCAACAACTACATGCTCGAAGAGGACGGTGAGGCCGCCGCCGATCTGGCGCGAAGCGCTTTCGCCAGCAAGCACGGGTGGCGCAACCTGACGTTCCGCTGGAAACATAAAAACGGCAGCACCTGCTGGCTGGAAAGCAATGCCGTGCCATTGTTCGGCGGCGACGGTGAAGTTGCCGGTTATCGCGGCGCCGACCGCGATATTACCGACCGCGCCTGGCAGCAGGACAAAATCGTCCGTCTGAACCATTTCCACGCCATGCTGAGCGGCATCAATTCGGCGATCACGCGCATCCGCGACCGCGAAGCGCTGCTCCGTGAATCCTGCCGGATTGCGGTCGAAAAAGGCGGATTCAAGCTGGCCTGGAGCGGCCTTGTGAATATGAAAACGCATGCATTGACACCTCTCAGCTGGGCGGGAGACGACACCGAAATCCTGATCGGCGTTCGTCTCATTTTGCGCGACAACAAGGCTGAAGGAGGATTTATCCTGAACCAGACGATCGACCTGTCCAAGCCGGTTGTCGCCAACATTCTCGAGTCGGATATGTTCAATCCCCAGCGCGCAGACATATTGCTGCAACATGGCGTCCGTTCGATTGCCATACTGCCGATGGCGATGGATGGACGCGTGATGGGTGTCTTCGTGTTGTATTCCGCAGAACCGAATACATTCGACTGCGAGGAAGCGGCGTTGCTCAAGGAATTGGCCGACGACATTTCCTTCGCGCTCGATTACCTGGAAAAAGAAGCGGGCCTGAACTACCTCGCCCTGTACGACGTGCTGACGGGGCTGCCCAACCGCCAGCTGTTTTTGGAGCATACCGCGCAATCGCTCAAATCCAATGCGCAAACCCACACGAAGCTGGCGCTGGTGGTATTGGACATCCGGCACTTTGGTGTGATCAACGACTCGTTTGGCAAGGCCGAGGGCGACCAGGTGCTCAAGCTCCTGGCCAAACGGCTGAGTACCGACGCCCGGATCAACTGCGCGCGGATTGGCAGCAACACGTTTGCCATGGCGTTATCGGATCTGCATAGCGATGCAGACGTCGCGCACGCATTGAAGAAATATGTATTCGGCCCCCTTGATCAACCGTTCTCGATCGAGAATCAGGAAATAAGCATCGCGGCACGCTGCGGCGTCGCGCTATATCCGAATGACGGCACGCATGTCGATGAACTGCTTGGCAACGCCGAAGCCGCATTGAAGAAAGCCAAACTGTCCGGTGAGGAATATCTGTTCTATACAGCGAACCTGAAAGCGCGCGTAGCAGAACAGCTGGTCCTGGAAAGCCAGTTGCGACGGGCCATCGCGGATAAGCAATTTATGTTGTATTACCAACCCAAGATGGCAGCCGACAGCGGCCGCCTGATCGGTTTTGATGCGCTGATCCGCTGGAACAGCCCGGAACACGGACTGGTTCCGGCGCTTGCATTCATTGCAACCCTGGAAGAGACCGGAATGATCGTGGACCTGGGCAAGTGGGTGTTGCAACAGGCCGCATCCGATTATCGCGACTGGTGCAAACAAGGCTTGAATCCGCCCGCGATTGCGGTGAATATCTCGGCAATTCAGTTGCGGCAACCGGATTTTCTGGCAACCGTGTGCGACGCGGTGGCTGGACTTGACGAGGAAAATCCCGCCGCAATCGATCTGGAAATCACCGAGTCCGTGCTCATGGGGAACATCGACAGCGTCATCCCGTCCTTGCAGATACTCAAGGATAAAGGGATCGGCATCGCGATCGACAATTTCGGAACCGGTTATTCGTCGTTCAGCTATCTCGCCAGGATTCCCCTGAACGCGATCAAGATCGACAGCGGCTTTGTCTCGGATTTAACCACCCATACGGGGCAGATCACCATCGTGTCGACGATCATCTTGCTGGCGCATGCACTGAAACTCAAAGTCATTGCGAAAGGCGTGGAAACGATCGAGCAGCGCACCCAGCTGCAGTTGCTGGGGTGCGATGAGCTGCAAGGTTATTTACTTGGAAAACCGATGGCCGGAACGGAAGTTGAAACGCTGCTGGCTAGCTTTGAGATGGAATGAGCACCAGTGTAGACAGGGAAACCGCTGTGTTTCAGCCGTTTCCCTGCCAATTCTCAACACGACACATTGCCTGCATGGCAGGCAGCGTGTTTTGCTGCGGTCACTTGGAAGGCAATTTCCCATCCACACCTTCGACGTAATAGTCCATTTTGTTCAACGCTTCGTCGGTCATCGGGCCTTTTTCGAGGCGGACCTTGCCCTCGTTATCCTTCACCGGCGCGGTAAATGGCGACAATTTTCCGGCGACGAGTAGCGCTTCCTTGCCCTGGACAAACACTTTGACGTCGTTCGGCACCGCCGGGCCATAGTTGTCTAGCGAAACCATACCGTCTTTAATGCCGCCCCAGACGCTGGTCGGTTTCCATTTGTTATCCATCACCTCCTGCGCTTGCTTGATGTAGTACTCGCCCCAGTGATGCGTGACCGAAGCAAGCTGTGCCGTTGGACCGAATTTTTTCATGTTCGAGTGGTAGGCAATCGCGTATTTCCCCTTTTCCTGCGCCGCTTGCACGACCGCGGTGGAATCGGTGTGGTTGGTCACCACTTCGGCGCCCTGACTCATCAATGTCAACGCGGCATCGCGTTCCTTGCCCGGATCGTACCAGCTGTTGACCCAGATCACCTTGACTTCGGCTTTCGGGTTGACGCTGCGCATGCCCAGCGTGAAGGCATTAATTCCTTGCAGCACTTCCGGAATCGGGAATGCGGCAACGTAACCGGCCACATTGCCTTTGCTCATCTTCGCCGCCAACACGCCCGCCAGGTAACGGCCTTCGTAGAAGCGGGCATTGACATTGCCGACATTGGAGGCCGTTTTGTATCCCGTCACATGAATGAATTTGACGTCAGGAAACTGTTTCGCGACTTTCAAGGTCGGGTTCATGTAGCCGAACGACGTCGTGAAGATCAGCTTGTTGCCTTGCTGGGCCAGGTCGCGGATCACGCGCTCGGCATCGGCGCCTTCAGGCACGTCTTCGACCACCTTGGTTTTAATCTTGTCGCCGAAATGCTTGACCATTTCCTTGCGGCCGATATCGTGTTGCGTGGTCCAACCGGCTTCACCGATCGGGCTGACATAGACGAAACCAACACCCAGCGGCTCTGCAGCAGATGCTGCCGGGGACATTGCGACAGCAGGCAGCAAACCGATTGCATATACAGCATTGCGCATGAAATTCTTAGACATTATTTTCCTCTAGGTGTAACTCCCACTCGCATCATCCTGGCCGAGCAATCTGCCGCGTGGGATAAGCGGCAAATCATGGATACCAACTGCCATGGCATCTCGGTCCAGGTCACTCACAGATTCGCAGTACCTGGAATCAGCTATTCGGATTGAAATGCTTGCCCAGAGAGGCAGGCATATTCAGCTTGATCCAGTTCGCATTCCGGGAAATCAGCACCAGCACCACGATCGTCGCCAGGTACGGCAACATCGACAGCAACTGCGAGGCGATCGCTACGCCTTCACCCTGCATGTAGAAGGTCAAAATGGTCACGCCGCCGAACAGATAGGCGCCGGCCATCACGCGTGCCGGCCGCCAGGTGGCAAACGTCACCAGCGCCAGCGCAATCCAGCCGCGCCCTGCCACCATGCCTTCGACCCATTGCGGCGTATACACCAGCGACAGGAAAGCGCCGGCCAGACCGCAGCAAGCGCCGCCGAACAGCAACGCAGCCAGGCGGATCCGGCGCACGTCATAGCCCAGCGAATGCGCCGAGGACGGCGACTCGCCAACCGCACGCAAAATCAGGCCGGCGCGGCTGCGGTACAGGAACCAGATAATCGCCGGGCACAACGCCATCGCGACGTACACCATCGGATGCTGCCTGAACAACGCCGTGCCTAAAAATGGAATGTCTTGCAGCAAGGGAATGCCGAACTTGGCGTTTTGCAGGCTGCTACCGACATAATGGATGCCGATATAGGCCGAAGCCCCGGTGCCGAACAAAGACAGCGCCAGACCGGTAGCCACCTGATTGGTCCCCAGCCAGACGGTCAACCAAGCAAAGAATCCCGCCAGCAGCATGCCGGAACAAGCACCGGCCATCAAGCCGACCGTCACGCTGCCGGTATGGATGGTGGTCGCAAAACCGACAATCGCAGCGACCAGCATCATGCCTTCGGCACCGAGGTTCACCACCCCGGATTTTTCGTTGATCAACAAACCGAAGGACGCCAGCATCAAGGGCGTGCCGGCATTGATAGATGCCGCAATCAGGGGTGCGAAGGACGCCATTATTTGCTCCCGAGAAGTGTTGAATTGATCATGGAGCCGCTCCAGCGCAGTTTGTAGTTAATCAGGACGTCACAGGCCAACAGCGAAAACAGCAGAATCCCCTGGAACACGCCCGTGATGGCGCTCGGCATCCCCAGTCGGGATTGCGCCAGTTCGCCACCGATATAGAACAAGGCCATGATGAAACTGGAAAATATGACGCCAATCGGATGCAAGCGACCGACATACGCCACGATAATGGCGGCGAAGCCATAACCGGGCGACACCGACGGCGTCAATTGACCGATCGGGCCCAACACTTCGCAGACACCGGCCAGACCGGATAACGCGCCACAAATCATCAGCGACGTCCAGAGCGCCCGGCGCGAAGAGAACCCGGCATAACGTGCTGCCCGTGGCGCCATGCCGCCCACTTGCAGACGGAAACCGGCAAAGCTCTTCGACAGGAACAGCCAACCGGCAAACGACACCAGCAGCGCCAGCACGAGACCGAAATGCAAGCGGGTGCCTGACATGATGATGGGCAGCAAAAACCCTTCCGAAAACATCTTTGACTGCGGGAAGTTGAAGCCCTCAGGATCCCTGAGCACGCCGTGTACCAGATAGCTCAACAACAGTTGCGCCACATACACCAGCATCAAGGAAACCAGAATCTCATTGGCGTTAAAGCGATCGCGCAGGAAAGCCGTGATGGCGGCCCAGGCCATGCCGCCCAACATGCCGGCCAGCAGCACGACGGCTATCATCAGGGGGCCGCCGCCGCTGCCGTTATCGAAGAACAAACCGACAGCGCCGCCGGCAATCGCACCGACGACCAACTGCCCTTCGGCACCGATATTGAACACATTCGCACGGAAACAGATCGCCAACCCGACCGAGATCAGCAACAGCGGAGCGACTTTGACCCCAACCTCGGACCAGCCGCGCAAATCCTTGATCGGTTCCAGGAAAAACACTGCCAGGCCGGTCAGCGGATCTTTCCCCAGAATGACGAACAGGATGGCCCCGCATAGCACCGTCAACAATACCGCCAGTACCGGCGACATCCACGACATGAAAGTGGATGGATTGGCACGCGCCTCTAACTTAAACATTGCTTGCCCCTTTCTTGATTGGTGTGACGGCGGTATCGGTCCACATGCCGCTCATCCACTGACCGATCTGGTCGATGGTGGCGTTCGCCGTTTTGATGGACGGCGACAAACGGCCTTTTGCGATGACCACCAGGCGATCCGTGATTTCAAACAATTCGTCCAACTCTTCTGAAATGACGAGCAAGGCACAACCGGCATCGCGCAATGCCACCAGTTCCGCACGGATTTGGGCACTCGCGCCGACATCGACCCCCCATGTCGGCTGCGCCACAATCAGCACCTTCGGCCCACGCATGACTTCACGGCCGACGATGTATTTCTGCAAATTCCCGCCGGACAAACTGCGCGCAGCGGCATGCGGCCCGCCGGCCTTGACATTAAAACGCGCAATCACGTCGGCCGCCATTTTGACGATCGCGTTGTGTTTGACAAAACCGTGGCGGATGGTGGCGCCGGTCTGGTGCGACAGCATGATGTTGTTGGCCAAGGACATTTCAGGTACCGCGCCGCGTCCCAGCCGTTCTTCCGGCACGAAACCCAGGCCGCGCTCGCGCCGCCGGCCCGGTCCAAAATGGCCGACCCGCTCGCCCTGCAGCAAAATCATGTCGGGTTTGGCGCGTTGGTCCTCGCCCGACAAGACTGCCAGCAATTCCTGCTGGCCATTGCCGGAGACGCCGGCGATCCCGAGGATCTCGCCGGCCCGCAATTCGAAATTGATGCCGGACAATTCGGTCGCAAACGGATGGCTCTTGGCCAGCGACAGGTTTTTCACCGCCAGCAGGGTTTCGCCGGGCGAACGCAACACATGCTTGATGGCGGGCGGCTCGGCACCGATCATCAAGCGCGACAAACTGGCGGCGGATTCTTCCCGCGGGTCGCAGACCCCGGTATTTTTGCCGGCCCGCACCACGGTGCAGGTGTGGCACAGCGCTCTGATTTCATCGAGTTTGTGGCTGATGTACAAAATACTGCAGCCCTCGGCGGCCAGTTTGCGCAAGGTTTCGAACAGCTTCTCGACCGCTTGCGGCGTCAGCACCGACGTCGGCTCATCCAGAATCAGCAGCTGCGGCTTGGCCAGCAGAGCGCGCACAATTTCCACCCGCTGACATTCGCCGACCGACAGCGTATGCACATGGCGCTGCGGTTCCAGCTCCAGGCCATATTGCTCGGCCGTGTTCGAGATGCGTTTTTCCAGCTCGTCAAGCTTGGTGTCCAGCGGCAGACCGAGTGCGATGTTTTCGGCAACGGTCAGCGTATCGAACAGGGAAAAATGCTGGAATACCATCGCAATACCCAGTTCCCGGGCAGCGGAGGGATTGGCCAGATGGACTTCCTTGCCGTTCCAGATCACACGGCCGGCGTCCGGTTTGACCGAGCCGTAGATGATTTTCATCAAGGTCGATTTGCCGGCGCCGTTTTCTCCTAATACGGCGTGGATTTCACCTGGCTTGACGGTTAAGTTGATGCCATCGTTAGCGACAACCGACGGATAGCGTTTGGTGATGCTATGAAGTTCTAGGCGGTTTGTCATTGTCTCGTTTAGTTTTTATATAGAAAACATTATTTTTCTTATGTTTTTAAGGTATAGGAAAGCGAGCCCTGGACATATCTGCAGCGCGACATGGCAATCATACTTATATGGATATAGGACGTATTTCCGCAAAGTATCGGAGCGCAGCCCATACAGATAATTGAGGCTACATCAAAATGTAATAATCGCAATCTAATTTTGTCTGGCGGGATAACGATCTTTAGGCGTTTGAATGACAGACTTCGCAGCATACGCCACGCTCCCTGTTACGTAAAAAGCGTCGCCGCCATTGTTTTGTGTGCGAACTCACCCCATATTTACATCCGGGCCACTGATCGGTTAGAAAAATGATAATCTGGCGTGAAATGGTGGCCTGCTTTATGCCCGCTTTCAAGGAATTGGTATGCGTACCTATGACAAGTTGATCGCCGTAATTCGTATTGGTCAAAGGAGCGGCAGCTTGCGCCCCTCCTTTGACCGTGACGTTGATGATGGTGCAACGACACCGTCCGGCAAGTTCTTCTTACCCATATCGCACTAAAACACTTGAAAAGGCCCTGCCATGACACGCAAGACTCCCATTGAGCGCTATCGGAATATTGGCATCAGCGCACACATCGATGCCGGTAAAACCACCACCACCGAACGCATCCTGTTCTACACCGGCGTCAAACATAAAATCGGCGAGGTGCACGATGGCGCCGCCACCATGGACTGGATGGAGCAAGAGCAGGAGCGCGGCATCACCATTACCTCGGCGGCCACCACCGCCTTCTGGAAAGGCATGGCCGGCGATTTTTCCGAGCACCGCATCAATATCATCGACACCCCGGGCCACGTCGATTTCACCATTGAAGTCGAGCGTTCCATGCGGGTGCTCGATGGCGTGGTGATGGTGTATGACGCCGTCGGCGGCGTCCAGCCGCAATCGGAGACCGTCTGGCGTCAGGCCAACAAATATGCCGTGCCGCGGATTGCCTTTATCAACAAGATGGACCGGGTTGGCGCCGACTTCTTCCGGGTGCGCCAGCAGATGCAGGAGCGGCTGAAAGGCAACCCGGTTCCGATCCAGATTCCGGTCGGCGCCGAGGATCACTTCCAGGGCGTGATCGACCTCGTCAAGATGAAAGCCATCATCTGGGATGAAGCCAGTCAGGGCGTGGTGTTCGATGTCCGCGAGATCCCTCCCGATCTGATGGACGAGGCACAGGAATGGCATGACAAGATGGTGGAGCAAGCCGCCGAAGCGACTGACGAACTGCTCAACAAATACCTCGGTGGCGAGCCACTCACCGAAGCCGAGATTGTCCACGGCCTGCGCCTGCGCACCGTTGCCAACCAGATCGTGCCGATGCTGTGCGGCAGCGCCTTCAAAAACAAGGGCGTGCAGGCCATGCTGGATGCGGTGGTCCGCTATCTGCCGTCGCCGCTGGACGTACCGGCGATCCTCGGTCATGACGAAAACGATCGCGAGATTGAACGCCATCCCGCGGACGATGAGCCGTTCTCTGCGCTCGCCTTCAAGATCATGACCGATCCTTTCGTCGGTCAGCTGACTTTTTTCCGGGTCTACTCGGGCGTGGTCAATTCCGGCGACGCCGTCTACATCCCGGTCAAGGGCAAAAAGGAAAGGCTGGGGCGCATCCTGCAGATGCACGCTAACGAACGCAGGGAAATCAAGGAGGTCTATGCCGGCGATATCGCGGCAGCCGTGGGCCTGAAAGACGTCACCACCGGCGATACGCTGTCGGATCCGGATCACGTCATTATCCTTGAGCGCATGATCTTTCCGGAGCCGGTGATTTCACAGGCGGTGGAACCGAAGACCAAGCCCGATCAGGAAAAAATGGGCATCGCCCTGAATCGTCTGGCGCAGGAAGACCCGTCGTTCAGAGTGCATACGGATGAAGAATCCGGCCAGACGATCATCTCCGGCATGGGTGAGTTGCATCTGGAAATCCTGGTCGAACGCATGCGCCGCGAATTTGGCGTGGACGCTTCGGTCGGCAAACCGCAAGTGGCGTATCGCGAAACCATCCATAAGTCCGTCGAAGATATCGAAGGCAAATTCATCAAGCAATCCGGCGGCCGCGGGCAATATGGCCACGTCGTGCTCAAGCTGGAACCGCTTGCGCCCGGCAAAGGCTACGAATTTGTCGATGCCATCAAGGGCGGCGTGGTACCGCGCGAGTACATACCGGCGGTCGACAAAGGTATTCAGGAAACGCTCAAGAGCGGCGTGCTGGCAGGTTATCCCGTGGTCGACGTCAAGGCCACGCTGACCTTCGGCTCCTACCACGACGTCGACTCCAACGAAAACGCCTTCCGCATGGCCGGCTCGATCGCCTTCAAGGAAGGCATGCGGCGCGCCAGTCCGACATTACTCGAGCCGATGATGATGGTCGAGGTGGAAACGCCGGAAGACTTCATGGGTAACGTCATGGGCGACCTGTCTTCGCGTCGCGGCATGGTCCAGGGCACCGACGATATCCCCGGCGGCGGCGGCAAAACCATCCGCGCCGAAGTACCGCTGGCCGAGATGTTCGGCTACTCCACAACATTGCGTTCGCTGACGCAGGGGCGGGCGACATATTCCATGGAGTTCAAGCATTATGCCGCTGTGCCGAAGCACATCCTGGATCTGATGAAGCTGAATAGATAAGCCGGACAGGCTCCCGGGATTTTGCAGTAAATATGGGCAGGCACTTTCACCAGACAAAGCGTGAAAGTGCCTGCCCGTTTGCGTTTGCGCCAGCCACTGCAAACAATCCCCCAACTGACGCTGATTCGCCAAGGCCATCTATGACATCGCTTATCTGATGCCGCTGGCGTGGAATCCCGGCCCGGAACGCTGCTAAGCTTTTTACAAAAGCAAGCTCGATCCCCTCAGCCAACCAGGACAGCTCATGTCAATCGTCAACGCCCGCCTACCCCTCCTCCGCCGGCAACTGTTTGTATTGCTGCTCAGCGCCGGTTTTCTACTGGCAGCGACGCCGCTCGCCGCGCATGCAGCCGACCATCCGCCCCCACCGCTCATGCTGGCAAATGTCTATCATCGAGGTGTCAGACTGGCGGATTACTGGGTCAGTGAAAAGTTCGATGGCGTGCGCGGATATTGGGACGGCGCAACGCTGTGGACGCGCGGCGCCACGCCGGTTCATGCGCCGGCGTGGTTCACCGCGAACTGGCCGAAGGTCCCGCTGGACGGTGAGCTATGGGCTGGCCGCGGGCAATTTTCCAAGGCGGTCTCGACCGTGCGCCAGGACCTGCCACATGATGCGGCGTGGCGCGAGATACGCTTTATGGTGTTTGATTTACCCGCCCATCCGGGCACGTTCACCGAACGGATTCCGGCCCTGCAAACCTTGCTCGCCACACTGGCGCAACCCTGGGTCCGGCCAGTGCAGCAAATCAGGATCGGCGATCAGAAGACATTGCAAGCCATGCTCGAAAAAACCGTCCGGCAAGGTGGCGAGGGATTGATGTTGCATCGCGCCGATTCACGCTATCGCGGCATCCGCAGCGACGATCTGCTGAAACTCAAAATGCATGACGATAGCGAAGCGAGGGTGATCGGCTATCTCCCCGGCAAAGGAAAATATCAAGGGATGATGGGCGCGCTGCTGGTGGAAACACCGGAGGGATTGCGGTTTCGGCTAGGCACCGGCTTCAAGGATGCAGAACGCCGTCAGCCGCCGCCCGTCGGTAGCTGGGTGACCTATCGCTATAGAGGGTTGAATCCGAGCGGCATCCCCAGATTTGCCAGCTTCATGCGGGTGCGGGACGAGATGCCGCCAGGGTTGGCAACGCCGTAATTTTGCGCCGCCTTGGCGCGCATCATTGCTGCGCGCGTACCAGCATATTGATTTTTGCCGCAGCGGCCAGCAACTTGGGCAGGCAGTTTTCCAGCAAGCTGGCCGGGCCCGGATTATTGACCTGACCGCTGATGTTGATCGCCGCCACGACCCGGCCGTTACGATCGACAATCGGTGCGGCCAGCGATACCAGGCCGGGCTCCAGTTCCCCGCTAACCATGCACCAGCCCTGGATCCGTACCTGTTCGATCGCTTCCAGCAGGCGCTCCGGATCGACGATTGTGTGCGGCGTCAGGGGCAGCAACGCCATGCCGGCCAGGCGCTCCCTGAGCGTCGCAGGCGGCAAGCCTGCCAGCAATACGCGTCCCATTGACGTGCAATATGCAGGCAGGCGGCTGCCGACGCCGAGATTGATCGACATGATCTTGTGGGCCGGCACCCGCAATACATAGACGATCTCGGCGCCGTCCAGCACCGCGGCAGAGCAGGATTGCCGCAGGCTTTCCACCAGTTCTTCCATCACCGGCTGCGCCTGGTTCCATACCGGCAGCGATGACAGGTAGGCGAAACCCAGCTCCAGCACTTTCGGCGTCAAACGAAACAGGCGCCCTTCTGCCTCGACATACCCGAGATGCAATAGGGTCAGCAAGATGCGGCGCGCGCCGGCGCGGGTCAGCTCGGCCCGTTCGGCGACTTCGGACAGGGTTTGGGCGGGGGCGTCGGCGCCGAAACTGCGCAGCACGGCGAGCCCGCGGGCGAAGGACTGGACATAGCTGTCGCCCGGTTTGGGATCGGAGGAAAGAGCGTCCTCAGTCGCGATCTTGGTGTTTACCGTTACGGAATCCGGCATGGATCGTCCTCTTCATTTGATGTATTTATTGGCAAGCCGGCAGCAAGCAATCCAAAGACGGCCTAAGCGCATGAGTTGGGGATTGACAAGCTGCGGTCAGCTGTCTATTCTTACCCAATAAGTTCTAAATGCGAATATTTGTTCATTGTAAGAACTTTATTGTTTGTTTTCAACCATTTGTTCGTATAAAAAACATGATCAACAAAATTTTTCCCTCGGTAGCAGAAGCACTGGCAAATATTCACGATGGCGCAACGGTCATGATCGGCGGTTTTGGCGGCGCCGGCCAGCCAGCCGAATTGATCGACGGCCTGATTGCGCAAGGTGCGAAAGACCTGGTCATCGTCAACAACAATGCCGGCAATGGCGATACCGGCCTGGCCGCCCTGTTAAAGAATGGTCAGGTGCGCAAGATCATTTGCTCGTTCCCGCGCCAGGCTGACTCGCATGTGTTCGACGCCTTATATCGCGCCGGCAAGCTGGAACTGGAACTGGTCCCGCAAGGCAACCTGGCCGAACGGATTCGTGCCGCGGGTGCGGGTATCGGCGCCTTCTTCACGCCGACCGGTTTTGGCACCGAACTCGCCGCTGGCAAGGAAACGCGCGCCATCAACGGTCGCATGTATGTGCTGGAATATCCGGTCCATGCCGATTTTGCACTGATCAAGGCGGAGTGCGGCGACCGCTGGGGCAATCTGACGTATCGCAAGACCGCGCGCAATTTCGGACCGATCATGGCCAGCGCAGCCAAGGTCACGATCGCATCGGTGCACGACATCGTGGAATTGGGCAGCCTCGATCCGGAGGCCGTTATCACGCCCGGCCTGTACGTGCAGCGCGTAGTGCAAGTGCCGCGCACCGCAACCGGCCCGGCCGGCTTCAAGGCAGCCTGAGGGAGAACAGAATGAGCGAGAAAATGATGAGTGAAACCAAGATGAACAAGTGGACCAGAGAACAAATGGCGCTGCGCGTGGCGCAGGATATTGCCGACGGCGACGTCGTCAACCTCGGGATTGGCTTGCCGACGATGGTCGCCAATCACTTGCCGAGCGATCGGGAAGTGATTCTGCACAGCGAAAACGGCGTGATCGGCATGGGACCGGCACCCGCCAAAGGCGAAGAAGACTACGACTTGATCAACGCCGGCAAGCAACCGGTGACGCTGTTGCCGGGCGGCTGTTACTTCCATCACGCCGACAGTTTCGCGATGATGCGCGGCGGCCATCTGGATGTGTGCGTACTCGGCGCGTTCCAGGTGTCAGTCGGCGGTGACCTGGCCAACTGGCACACCGGCGCGCCGGACGCGATCCCGGCCGTCGGCGGCGCGATGGATCTCGCCATCGGCGCCAAGAAAACTTACGTGATGATGGAACACCTGACCAAAGCCGGCGCCAGCAAACTGGTTCCCGCCTGTACCTACCCGCTGACCGGCGTCGGCTGCGTCAGCCGGATTTATACCGATCTGGCCGTGATCGACCTGAGCGCGGATGGCGCCACGGTGATCGACATCGTTGCGGGAATGACTTTCGATGAATTGCAAAAAGTGACTGCGGTAGCGCTGGTCAACGCTTGCTGATCCTGCCGCTGTACGTATAACGCCGACGTTTAACTATCATTTTTTATTTAGATTCAGGAGATTCCGATGTCCCATGCTTTCATTTGCGACGCCCAGCGCACACCCTTCGGCCGCTACGGCGGCGCGTTATCCGGCATCCGCGCCGACGATCTCGGGGCGATTCCGATTCGCGCGCTGATCGCGCGTAACCCGCAGGTCGACTGGCAAGCCGTGGCCGATGTGATCTACGGTTGCGCCAACCAGGCCGGCGAAGACAATCGGAACGTCGCCCGCATGTCGGCCCTGCTGGCCGGCTTGCCTCTGGAAGTTCCCGGCGCGACCGTCAACCGCCTGTGCGGCTCGGGGCTGGATGCGATCGGCACTGCCGCCCGCGCCATCAGGAGCGGCGAGGCCGGCCTGATGATCGCCGGCGGCGTCGAAAGCATGAGCCGCGCACCGTTCGTCATGGCCAAGGCGGAAAGCGCATTTTCGCGTGCAGCAAAAATCGAGGATACCACCATCGGCTGGCGCTTCATCAACGCCCTGATGAAGGCGCAATACGGGGTCGACTCGATGCCCGAGACCGCCGAAAATGTCGCTACGGAATACGGCATCAATCGCGCAGATCAAGACCAGATGGCGCTGGCCAGCCAAATGAAAGCCATCGCCGCGCAACAAGCCGGCTTCTTCGATAGCGAGATCACGCCGGTAACGATCACCCCGAAAAAAGGCGATCCAATCGTCGTCAGCCGGGACGAGCATCCGCGCGCCACTTCGCTCGAAGCGCTGGCAAAACTCAAACCCATCGTCAAAGCCGACGGCAGCGTCACCGCCGGCAATGCTTCCGGCGTAAATGACGGCGCCTGCGCCCTGCTGCTGGCCAACGAAGCCAGCGCGGCCAAATACAGCCTGACGCCGAAGGCGCGTATCGTCGGCATGGCGACGGCCGGTGTGGCGCCGCGCGTGATGGGCATCGGACCATTTCCGGCGACGCAAAAAGTGCTGGAACTGACCGGCCTGAAGCTGGCCCAGTTCGATGTCATCGAACTCAATGAAGCGTTCGCCGCGCAAGGCCTCGCCGTGCTGCGCCAACTGGGCCTGCAGGACGACGACCCGCGCGTCAATCCGAACGGCGGCGCCATCGCACTCGGGCATCCCCTGGGCGCATCCGGCGCCCGCCTGGTAGCCACCGCCGTCAACCAGTTGCAACGGACCAATGGACGCTATGCCTTGTGCACGATGTGCATCGGCGTCGGGCAAGGCATTGCGCTGGTGCTGGAACGGGTTTAACGAAAGATAGTATGGGCCGGCGCTGTGACATGGATTTCAGTTCACGCGCCGCGCCGACGCCATCGATACCGGCACGCCATCAGGCCGTTGCTTCCATATATCACGATCTGTCTGACCGACATGGCGCGGAACTGATGGTCGAGCGCACCCGTACAGGGTTGAAATTAAAAACCTCTGAGTCAGAGGCCATTGTGCAGGAACATCCCCGTACTTTTAGTTCCGGCCCTTGCTTGCAAAATCCATGGGCGTTACCTTCTTGCTCGTGGTGCTTATCGTGCCATTCGCTGCAAAAGTCAGGGGCGCCTCCTTGGCCGCTGTCGTTATCTTGCCATTCGCTGCGTACCCGCTGCCTGGGAGAAGGCCGACCAGGAAAACCCCGACGCACGCTGCAACCATACTCTTTGCTTTAAAAATCTTTCCGGCTTCCATACTCGCCCTCCATCGTTAATTAAGCCCCCGCCTGGCAAAGCAAGTACCCGTTTGACGCCGTCATAGCAAGGTGAGATTAGACGTTTGATCATAGAAGCTGCCGGCAGGAACGTATGTAGGAGAAATCCGAAAAACAGCGGAAGACTGCCTGCAAGAGCAGGCTCCTATTAAAAAATATCGTCAAATTCCATAAGTCATCTTTTGGAAGGTTGCGGCAACGGCGATCAGGTCGGCGCAGGTACTGTCTCTACCCTCGCAACGCAATCGCCATCTCGATAGAATCGCGGCGCAGGGGCAGCTGAGCCCGCATCCGTCTACTGTTAGCACGCCACCGCTTAGCCCATAGGGGTCACGCAGACCGAATCCAACAACGCATGTTGCCCTCCCACTTCAAACGGAGAAAACACTACGATTAATAGGAATTTTCCTACATGCATATGGGTTCGTTCTTTTTAAAATACGAGTGCAAGAGATTCAGCTTGAAATCCAGGGCCTGATAGCATCAGGGTCAGCAAACAACAGATACCGTGCTGAACCGAAGCTATCAATCATTTCCATCGTTGTTAACAAGGACAGCACATGCATCGCATTAGCAAACTGATCGTCATCACTCTTCTGGCCGCCGGCTCAAGCGCAGTCATCGCACAGAGCAGCGGCTATACCGGCCCATCCGGAACGCCCTCCACACCGGCCAGTCCGAATTATTCCGGGCCATCAACCGTGCCGGACATGACTGCCAGACAGTTGCTGGAAAATGGCGTGGATGATCAATATGCGACCCTGAGAGGAAAACTGGTACGCCACACCGGCGGCAAGCAGTACGTTCTGGCTGACGCCAGCGGCGAAATACAGGTAGAAATTCCAGCTAAATATTTTCCGGCAAACCAAACCATCGACGCCAATACAGCGGTCGAACTGACCGGAAAATTCGACAAGGAACATTTCGGCACGTCGGAACTGGAAGTCAAACACATCAAGGTGATTTCCAAATAAATGGGATGCGACGACTGAATGGCTGGCGTAAAGACAGCTACTCAGTCGTCCTCCCCACACAATCAATTCCGTTCCTAAATGCGTTTTGAATAAAAAATTCATTACTTTCCTGATCTCCGCAGCCGTGCTCCTGCTGGCGGCATTCGCTCTCTACCGATTCTCCTTTCCGACTGATAAGGACCCGGAATACCTGACCGCACCGGTCACTGTCACCGACATTCAAGACACAGTCCTCGCCAGCGGTTCACTGGAAGCATTGCAACAGGTGAATGTCGGCGCCCAGGTATCCGGCCAACTCAAATCACTCAAGGTGGTACTCGGGCAGGAAGTTAAAAAGGGCCAACTGGTCGCCGAGATCGACTCGTTGACGCAGCAAAACGCGTTGCAAAATGCCCGGTCGGCGCTGACCCAGGTGCGCGCCCAACTACGCTCCAAACAGGCAAGCCTGGCCCAGGCCCAGTTGAATTTCAAGCGCCAGCAACGCTTGCTGGCCGGCGACGCAAGTTCGCGTGAGAGCTATGAAAGCGCCTCGGCAACGCGGCAAGCCACGCTGGCGGACATTGACGCGCTGAATGCGCAAATCGAACAAGCCAGGATCACGGTCGATACCGCGCTGCTGAATCTCGGCTATACCCGAATTATTGCGCCTATGGATGGCAAGGTCGTGTCGATCGTGACCAAGGAAGGACAAACCGTCAATTCCGCCCAGCTGGCGCCGACCATCATCATTCTGGCCGAATTGAAAACCATGACGGTCAAGGCCCTGGTTTCCGAAGCCGACGTGATTCGCGTCAAGCCGCAACAACCAGTCTTCTTTACGATTCTGGGAGATCCCGATCAACGCTTCCATGGAACGCTGCGTACTGTCGATCCCGCCCCGGATTCGATTAGCACCGATGCAAGCGACAGCAGAAATAAAAGCAATGCAACTGCTGCCCCGATTTATTACAACGCTTTGTTTGACGTCCCCAATCCAGACAACAAACTGCGGATTTCGATGACGGCACAAGTCTCGATTGTAGTGCAGCAAGCCAAAGGCGCACTGGCAATCCCCTCGACGGCCCTGGGTGAGCGGGGCAAGGATGGCCGCTATCAGGTCAGGGTGCTGGAAACCAGGAACGGCAAGCACGCTGTGTCCACACGCCAGGTACGGATAGGCATCAACAACATGCATGCACAAGTGCTGGATGGCTTAAAGGCGGGAGAACAGGTCATCATCGGCGAAGCCGGCAGCAGCACTGACCAAAATGCCATGGTCATGGGCTACTAAGCATGACGCCCGCCTTATTAGAACTGACCGCACTGTCTCGACGGTTTCCGTCCGGCGAAGAAACCGTCACCGTACTTAAAAACATCAACCTGAAGATTGCCGCGGGAGAAATGGTGGCCCTGGTCGGCCCGTCAGGCTCAGGCAAATCGACGTTGATGAACATCCTCGGCTGCCTGGACCGCCCCAGTAGCGGCAGTTACCATGTCGCGGGCCACGCCACCGGCGACATGCAAGCCGCTGCGCTGGCGCAATTGCGACGGGAACATTTCGGTTTCATTTTCCAGCGTTATCATCTGTTACCGGATTTGGATGCGCTCGGCAATGTCGAAATCCCGGCGATCTACGCAGGCACACCGGCGGCCGCACGAAAAAGGCGCGCACACGCCTTGCTGAGCCGGCTGGGACTGGCCAACCGCACCCATCATCGGCCCGGTCAATTGTCCGGCGGTCAGCAGCAGCGCGTCAGTATCGCCCGCTCGCTGATGAACGGCGGCCAGGTGATACTGGCCGATGAACCGACCGGTGCTCTGGATAGTCATAGCGGCCAGGAAGTCATCAGGATTTTGCAGGAGCTGCATGCCGAAGGCCATACCGTGATCATCGTCACGCACGACATGCAGGTCGCCGAGTACGCACAGCGCATCATTGAAATCAGCGACGGCGAAATCATCGCCGATCGCCTGCGGACCGGGAACGCCGGCGCTACGGCAGCGGCGTCGGCAACACGCGCCGACCGGCCGCACATCGATCTGCGTCAGGAGTCGTCATGGCGCGCCATCGGCGCCAGCCTGATCGAAGCCTGCAAGATGGCGTTGCTATCGATGAATGCACATCGGCTGCGCAGCTTCCTGACCATGCTGGGCATCATCATCGGCATTGCGTCGGTGGTCTCGGTGGTCGCGCTGGGCGAAGGATCGCGCCGGAAAATTCTGCAAGACATCAGTTTTCTGGGGACCAATACCATCACGATTTATCCCGGCAAAGACTGGGGTGACGAAAAAGCTGCGGCACTGCGCACGCTGGTCTCGGCCGATGCCGATGCGCTGGCGCAGCAGGTCTATGCCGACAGCGCCACACCCGGCGTCACGACCGCGACGACGGTGCGCTATCGGAATCTGTCGGTCAGCGCCTCGCTGGAGGGCGTCGGTGGGCAGCATTTTCGGGTGCATGGCATACAAATGGCCGAAGGCACGTCATTCACGGCGGCCAGCATCAGGCACCAGATGCAAGAGGTGGTGATCGATCACAATACCCGCCAGAAATTATTCGGCACCGACGGCAACCCGCTCGGGCAGGTGCTGATGCTGGGGAATATCCCCTGCCGCATCATCGGCGTCGCAAAAAAAGAACGGAATGCGTATGGCGGCGACAACAACCTGACTTTATGGGTCCCATACACCACTGCCCTCACACGGATCATGGGCCAGTCGCATCTGCAATCGATCAAGGTGCGTATCAGCGATGCGGCTTCGCCCAGTGCGGCGGAACAAAGCATCGTCAAATTATTAAGCCAGCGCCACGGCGGCAAAGACTTCTTTATCCTGAACAGCGACAGCATCCGCAAGACGTATGAAGCGGCTACTGCCACCATGACGCTGCTGATGTCGATGATCGCCGTGATCTCGCTAGTGGTCGGCGGCATCGGCGTGATGAACATCATGCTGGTATCGGTCACCGAGCGCATCCAGGAAATCGGCGTACGGATGGCGGTCGGCGCGCGCCAGGCCGATATCATGCGCCAATTCCTGATCGAAGCGATCCTGGTCTGCCTGCTGGGCGGCATCCTGGGGATCGCCCTGGCGCTCGGGATCGGCGCCCTGTTTTCCGGCATGGGCGGCAATTTCCAGATGCATTATTCGCCCACCTCCATCGTGGTGGCTTGCACTTGTTCGACCCTGATCGGCATCGTCTTCGGCTTTTTACCGGCACGCAATGCCGCGCGCCTGGACCCTGTCGAGGCCCTGGCACGAGAATGACCACAATGCGATATTTCAACACGACCATCGGTGTGATCGCAGCCAGCTTGCTCGTCGGCTGCGCTCCACTACACACGCCCTGCCGGCAAGCAGCAATTGCGACGCCCGCAGAATGGCAAAACAGCGCTGCCGCCACCGGAGCCAGCATCACGTTGAAGGACCGCTGGTGGCAGAATTTTAACGATCCGCAGTTGAATCAATTGATTGAACTGGCGCTGGCGCGGAATAACGATCTGGCCGCGGCGGCGATCCTGGTGCTGCGCGCGCAATTGCAAGCCGGATTGACGGCACCTAATTCCGCTGTCTCACTCAATATAAGCACTAGCAACAGCCGCAATCTGCGCGCTGCGCCGAACCCCGCGCGCAACCGGTCGCTCAGCGGCGCAGTCAGCTATGAACTGGATCTGTGGGGCAAACTGTCCAGCCAGCGCGACGCTGCCGCATGGGAGGCATTGGCGACTGCCGAGGATCGCGACAGCGCCGCACTATCCCTGATCGGCACCACCGCCACCTTGTACTGGAAAATTGCCAACCTGCAGCAGCATATAGCCGTCAGCCAGCAAAGCATTGCCTATGTCGGCAAGATCCTGGCACTGGTCCGCTTGCAACACGACGCCGGTGCGGTATCGACGCTGGAAGTGCTGGAAGCCGAGCGCTCGCTGACATCGCAACAGGCCAGCCATACCCAGCTGCTGCACCAGCTGGTGGAAACGCGCGCCGCGCTGGCGCTCCTGTTCGACGGCCCGCCGCAAACCCGCTACCCCGACCCCGAGTTGCGCGCGCTGTCTGTCGACCCGCTGCCGTCGATCGATGCCGGTTTGCCGTCGGAATTGCTGAGCCGCCGGCCCGACTTGCGTGCGGCAGAACTTCGCCTGCGCAAAATGCTGGCCGGCGTCGACGCCACGCGCGCCAGCTTTTACCCGGCATTCACGCTGACCGGATCGCTTGGCAGCACCAGCACGGCATTGCTGAACCTGCTGCAAAATCCGGTGGCAACCTTGGGCGCCGGGTTGACCCTCCCGTTTTTGCAATGGCATCAAATGCAATTGAACATCAAGGTGTCTCAGGCCGACTATGAAAAAGCCGTGATCGACTTTCGCCAAACTTTTTATAAAGCGTTGAGCGATGTAGAAATCGCCTTGTCCGCACGCAGCCAACTCCAGGATCAGGGACGCAAGCTAACGCAAGCACTGGCAGCGGCAAGCGCGATTGAACGCCTGTATCAAGAGCGCTATCGCGCCGGTGCGGCGCCACTCAGGATCTGGCTCGACGCACAAGAAACGCAGCGTGCTGCCGAGATCGCACTGGCGGACAACAACTTGAATCTGCTGATTGCTCAGGTCAAGCTGTACCAAGCCTTGGGCGGCGACGCGATCGCTGCCGGTCAGGAGTAATTCGAGACCATGTAGAAAATACTATCTGGAATAGCCAACACGGCCGAGTTGTGTCCCTCATTTTTGCCTTTGGCACTGCACGAAGATTATTCCACTTTCGGCTTTTACAGCGCACGCAATACTCCTTCCAGGATATTTCCCGCATGCACAATAGGATTTTTCCTACATACGGGATCATTCCACTATCAGATAATCGGCAACTGCAAAAAGCCAAGCAACGCATCTCAGGAAGCTCTTACAGCGTAGTGTGCAAAATAATTTCCGCAGTCAGTCACGTAGTGAATCAATTTCACGCAGACAAATTCTTCGCTATTTTTCTTATTCATCGTTACCCAAGGACACCTCATGCAAAACTTACAAGACAAAGTCGCTATCGTCACCGGCGCTTCACGCGGCATCGGCGCCCATATTGCCGCGATGCTAGCGCAGGCCGGCGCCAAGGTCATCGTCAATTATGCTGACAATCAGCTTGCCGCAGACAAGGTAGTCAGCGCGATCGAACAAGCTGGCGGCAGCGCCTTCGCGGTGCAAGCCGATGTCAGTCAGCCGGCCCAGGCCACAGCACTATTCGACGCGACGATCGCGCGCTTCGGCAAGGTCGATATTCTGGTCAACAATGCCGGGATTCTGTTCAGCAAGAAGCTACAGGACACCGGCGACGATGAATTTGATCGAATCTTCAGCATTAACGTTAAGGGTGTCTTCAACCTGCTGCGCGAGTCCGCTACCCGACTTCAGGATGGCGGCCGCATCGTCAACGTCTCCAACAGTATGACCCGTATGCTGATGCCAGCCTACGGCGCGTATGCTGCGACAAAAGGCGCGGTAGAGCAATTGACCCGCACCTTTGCCAAAGAGGTCGGTGCCCGCAACATCACCGTCAACGCGATCTCGCCGGGACCGACCAATACCCCGTTATTTCATCAGGGAAAACCCGAGGCCGTGGTTAAACATCTGGCCTCAATGGCCGCATTTGGCCGTATCGGCGAACCGGAAGATATTGCGCGTGTCGTGCTGTTTCTCAGTAGCGACCAGGCTGGCTGGATCACGGGACAAAATCTGCCTGCGAATGGTGGATTGGCATAAAACCGGAACCGAGAAAAATCGAGACGGCCGTATGCGCCGGCTTGCCGACCAAGATTGCGCTGCTGAGCACTGTCTCGTCAGCAGCGCAATGCGTCGCGCCGAATCAGAAGCGCCAGGTCGCGGACAGGTTGCCGGTCACGGCGTCATAGCCTGGACGCAGCAGATCGCTGGATAGCTGCGCGCCAACGGCAACATCCGTGTTCAGGTTATAGGTCAACCCGGCCCCCACCCCCAGGGAATCGCGCCCGCCAAGATTGTTTTTGCTGCTGAAGCCGGCGTTTTGATAGCCGACGAAGCTGGCTTGTTGCGTAAGGCCGCCCTGCAGCAGCTCTCTGTCCCAACTCAGCTGGAGATCCGCTTTCAGGGCGGAACCGGCTTTCGCCGGCAGATTCAGGCTGGCGTTAACGCCGATACTTGAGCGCAGCGAGTTGAGATGGCTGGCGGACAGTTTCAGGCGGCTGCCGGCGTCACCGGATTCCGTCACCTCCGGGCGCGACAATAGCGTGTAGTTGAGGGCTGCCATCGGCCCTGCGCTCAGGGTCTCGCTCAACTCCCAGCGATACCCGCCGCCGACCATCGCCGTTGCGTTCAGTCCGGTCCAGTCAGCACGCTGTGTGCTGGCGTAATCTTCGACGCTGATGCGGCGCTCCATTTTGCCGTCCTCGACGCCGATGCGTGCATGACCAAACAGATAAGTCCCGGCCATCGGATCGGCCCCATAGCGGGCATGCACCCCGACATCGAACGCCATCGTTTCCCCTTTGGCATTGTCCGGTCCCTTGACGCTGACCGATTGTCCGCTGGCCGCGCCATGGACGCCCAGCACCCAGTCACGATACCGGGTACTTTGCTTTTCGGCGCCAAACACCACGCCGGCGCCGGACCCGGCATACCCGACCCTGGAACCCAGACTGCTCTGGCTGAATCCGCCGCCAAACGGGATCGCAAAACTGCGCCATTCATTCGTTGCAAGCTGCGGCGCAAAGCCGCGCCCGCTCACGAGGTCGGAAATCTGATGTTCGCGGTTTAACGCAGTGGCGAAGAGCGCGCTGTAGGACGCCGGTGAAAGTTGCGCCAGCGCGTTGCCCACGCTCGATCCATTCGGCGCGGAGAAATCGAGGGTGCGATACAGCGGTTGCAGGTCCGGGCCTGCGCTGGCGACCAGCCCGTCCAGCGCCGTTCCCACCTGGCGGGCGTTCTCATTTTGCGCATACCGGCTGTAGGCATCCGCCCGGCGCGCGACGCCGAACCGGTATGTGTTGTTGCCAAGCGGAGTCGCGTCAAATGTCAGCGTTGGCGAAGCCATCTGGCTGTTCACCGTGGCAAACGCACCGTGCGCGCTGGTCGCCTGCAGCAGCGTATCGGAACGCATGGTCCAGCTGTTGGCGTACCAGTCGCGGCGCGGCGCCAGCGTGAGCTGGCCGTCCAGTTCCGCGTTGCCCGCGATGTTCAGCGTGGCATGACCGCCGTTGCCATCGACCGCCATCAACAGCCTGCCTGTCGCGCCCTGCCGGTAGTTGCCGGCGATGTCCATCCGCCCCGTCCAGTCTGCCATCGCATTCCCCGGCGACAGCGTCCCGTTATTGATAAAAGCGCCGTCGGCATTCAGCGCGTAGCTGCTGCTCCCCGCCAGCGTCGCGCCGGCGGAAACTTCTGCGCTGTAAATCCGATGCGCGCCGTTCAGTGAAGTGTAGCCGCCCTGCGCCGCCAGCGCCAGATTGTCGATGCCATCAATATTGCCCTGGTAGTTGAACACGAAATACGCGTCCGCTTGTCCGCTCGCGCGTCCCTGCGCATCCGCTACCTGGCCGAATGAGAGCCGGGTCAGGCGCTGCCGCCCCTGCGCATCGCGTTGGTTGTAGTGAGAGATGATGTCACCCTGCAACTGCGCGCCCTGCAGGATGTTGATGCGGTTGACCAGCGCGTTATCCGACATGTAGATCGCGGCGGCCTTGCCGGCCAGACGCCCGCTGACGTCGAAGCGGTCGACCAGGGCGCCGTTTAATTCATCCAGAAGCGGAGGCGACCGCCAGGAACTCGACCGGATATACGATCCGCGATATTCGGTGTTGTTGCCTACCGCGTTATTGCCAAAATCAAAGCTTGCGGCAATCCCGTCCTGCCCCATGGCCTGTACGTCGCCGCGCTGAACCAGGTTGTGATCCTTACCGTAAGCCACCATCAGCCCGCGGCCGTTGAGGCCGTCGGCATGGATACGGGTGCCAGGCGCTACCACCATTGTGTTGCCGACGCCGTCAATCCGTACCCCGGCCCCACCCGCACCGTTGGTCAGCAAATCGGCCTGCTGCAACAGCGCGTTGCCGCTGCCGTAAATGTGCAAGCCCAGGCCCAGGGTCGCGCTGTTGTATTGGCCCGGCAAATATCCAGTGCCACTGGCATTGCGCCGGAAGAAACCGTGATTGTTGACGATCGTCTGGCCATTGCCGTACAGCGAATAGCCGTAGAAATTACGCCGGTCGATGTTGTATCCCATGTCTTGCAGCGTCGCCAGTTCCGCTTCCATAAAGGTGGTGTAGTTACGGTAATTTTGATGGCTCATCAAGCTGTTTGTGAGTTCGATGTGGCTCATGTAGTTACCATCAATGCGACCGTCTTCCGTAAGAAGTTTTACCGGCACACCGCGTAATCCGCCGGCCAGCACCTCATCCACATGCTCGCCGGTGAAATAGGCTTGATCCTTGCGCACATCAAAACCGCTCGGGTCGTACGGCTTCCTGCATGGTCCACAGAGGATCACCTGCCCTGGTCGCGCCGGGTTACCGTTATCATCGCGTAAATGTTCGGCCCAGGAGCCTAAGGTCTTGTCGTACTTCCCCAGACTCACCGGGTTAATGATCCCCAAACCATGCGCCAGTTCATGGAATGCCACCCCATAAAGATCAACCTGGCCGGAGCGCGGCAACTGCGAGGGAACATAGTCCAGCGTATCGAAATCCAGTTTCCCGATGACAAATCCAGCGTGGACGTCACCGGTCGGCACGCCTGTAGGCTGACCCTGCAAGGCAGCTTGCAGTTGTGTCAGGCTGAATGCGCTGTCTTCAGAAACAAATTGACTCTCGCCAAACGCGTTCGGATCGTCAAAAGTGCTGACGCCGATAATAGCGGGGTGCTGCCCGGCAGGTTGAATAATTTCCGCCCAATACGACATTGCAGCCAGAATTTTTTTCTTTTGCGGGGCTGATAAACCCCAGGTCGCAGCCCCACCAACATCGCCCGGCTCATCAAAGAGAATTTGAAAAATACCCACCCCTGCCGGGTTATATACCGTGTGCGTCTCCAACGCGAAAGCAGACACTGCCGGGAATGCGAGGGCAACACAAACGGCAAGCTTGCTAACGGCAAATCTACGCATGGTTTTCATACAAGAACCTATCTCTTTATTGGTAATCAAGCGGATTGATGGCGCATTCCGTGAGAGAAACCGTCCCTGAAATATCGCCTTCCACAGATGGCGGAAAATTGGCGTTATTTCGGAAAGGCAAAAGCGGCTCTGAAAGAAATTCTCTTTGCAGAGGATGGTCTTCGACAACCGGACTAGGCCGACCGGCGATGGCCTTTTCGATTACCCCGGTATGTGGATAACGTTGAAATGGTATGAGGGGGCGCCAGGAATGTATGTAGGAAATATCTGTTTAGAAGGTGCTCAAACTCTCTCTTTCGAGCAACCATGGGTACAAAGAGAAGACGATATTTTGATATCGGCCAATCTCCACGGAGCAGCAACCGTTTCAGATGATGGTGTCGATGCCGAAGGCAAGGGACTCGAGGACATCGCCGATCCGCTGACCTTGGTCAGAGTGAGCGGCGTTCAGGGGGCGCTGGTCTTGGACATGTGGATGAGGCGTGGCGGGATAGCTGCAAGCCGTTTCATTGGCATGCGGATTTCCATCCGTTAAAGTCCGTCGGCAGATTCGACGTGGTGAGGAATCCGCCATAAGGGCATCAACGACGCTTCCTGAGCTTGATGGCCATATCTAATATGGCCAGCACGATGGCAACAAACAAGAAGAAATAGCTGATGGGGATAAGCCTGAACAGCGGTTCGTGCAGGGAACCATCGGTATCAATCCAAGTGGTTTTATCTGAGAGCAGGAAAATTGTTACCCAACCTGCAATGGACAGGCATAGCGCCAGAACCCAAGTCAGGCGCAAAAAATTTCTTTTGCCAGACAATGCTGTACTAGGTGTATCGCCTGCTCCGTTTGGGGCGTCGGTGTGGCCCGGGATCTGTTGATTGCCATTATTCATGATTTCATCCAATAGTCGTTGTGGTCTTCGTCGTCGGCGCCCTGGCGTACAGCGGGCAGTTGCGTCAATACCTTGGGCAGCGCCGAGCGGCGATGGCCGTCTTGATTACCCCGATGTGTTGATAACGCTGAAATGTTATTAGGGGGCGCCAAGAATGTATGTAGGAAATATCTGTTTAGAACGGGCTCAAATCGCGGATGCCGCCAGGTGAATGCCCCACCACATTGGCATACGCCGGTTTCCAGTCGATCAAGACGCCAAACAACGCATCAACATGCGAGCTGCATGCGGAAATACGCATCCAGCAATGACGTCTTGTAGACCACCCCGATCAGCCTGGGGTCCAGCTCGCTCTCGACCACCGGCAGGCGCTCGCCCTGAAACGCCATGAAGTGCCGGAGCGCGACGCCTAGCGGCATGTCGGGGGTCAGCACAGTAAACCGGGGTTGCAGATACGCAGCCGCAGTCTTGGTCGAGGTATCGCACTTATCGAGCAGATCGGCGGTAATGTCCTGTAACGCGACCACGCCCTGGAAGCGCTCGGCCGCATCGATCACATACAGATACTTGACCGGATTTACCAGGAACACACGGGCCATCTCCGGCACGCCCGCAGTCAGCGGCAGCACCGTGCCGGCCGGCTTGATGAGCGCGCGCATCCGCGTCGCGCGCAAACGCAGACCTTCCTTTTCGGCGCGATTGCGGCGCAGCGTGACTTCGTACATTGATGTCGGCGCAATGGTCCGTGCAATGCAATAGGCGACGACGCAGGCAAGCATCAGCGGCAATACCAGCTGATAACTCAAGGTCATTTCGAAAATCATCAGAATCGCCATCAGCGGGGCATGGGTGGCAGCGCTGAGAAACGCTCCCATGCCCACCATTGCATAGGCAAACGGCAAGGATGTCGTGTGGGGCCAGATGGCGTGCAGCGCCTGTCCGAACAGGCAACCGAGCACCGCGCCGACAAACAGCGTCGGCGTAAAGATGCCTCCCACCGCCCCCGAACCGGAGGTCGCCGCGGTCGCCGCGATCTTCAGCAACAGGACGCTGAGCAGCGCGCCCCAGGCCCACTGCTGGTGCAGGATCGCATTCACCACGCTGTATCCGTTGCCCCATACCTCGGGGGCCTGGATCGACAACAGGCCGACCAGCAAGCCGCCCAAAGCCAGGCGCAGCGGCAGCGCCAAGCCGAGTTTTGCAAAACCCGCTTTCGACGCATTCAGAAGCCGCAGGAAATGCGGCGCGCTGAGTCCGCATAGCGCACCCAGCGCGACGAACAGCAGTACCTCGATGCCGGTCACTGCAGGAAATACAGGCATCTCGTAAGGCGGTCGATAACCGGCGAATTCACGCATCGTCAGGTTCGCGACCACCGAGGCGACCAGGACCGGCCCGAAGCTCGCCATCGCCATCGAACCAAGCACGATCTCGGTGACAAAAAACGCCCCTGCTAGCGGCGCGTTGTAGGCGGACGTGATCCCGGCTGCCGCGCCGCAAGCGACCAGCAGGCGCAAGCGCGGCGGATCGAAATGCAGCCGGCGGCCGAACAGCGACGCGCACAGCGCAGCGAGTTGCACCATCGAGCCTTCACGTCCGATCGAGCCGCCGCTCGCAATCGTGAACAGCGAAGATAAGCTGCGCCAGAGACTTTGACGCAGCGAGATCACACCTTCGCCAATGGTGATCGCTTCCATATAGTCGCTGTTGAATTTCTGATCGGCGTGCGGTTGGGTACATGAGCGGGAAAGTACGAGACACACGCCGGCGCATAGCCCGCCGCCGGCGGGCACCCAGATGCGCACCGTCCACGGCATGCCGCGCGCCATATCGACCAGGCTGCCGCTATGCCCGGCAATCGCTGTTTGCAGCAGCGCGATACCTTCGCGGAACGCCATCGTGGCCAGCGCGCCGATGGCACCGACCAGCGCGGCCCAACCCAACATCGTATGGTCATCCGAGAGCCGGGGCGCATTAAAGGGAGTTTTCATGGCAATCGCAGAGGTATGCGTAAACCCTCGTTAAAACTTATGCCGCAAGCCAATCCGCACAGCCGATTGCGTACTGGTACTTGATGGCTCGAAGCTATAACCGATGACCGCATTGGTATTGCTCGATGCCTTCAAATAATCCGCCGAGGCATACACAGCGGTACGCTTGGAAAGACTGTAAGTCAGCCCCGCACTCAACTGATTCCAGCGCGATGCTTCAAACGTCGTGTGCTGATAACCCAGCACGCCCAGCATGGACGGCGTGAGCTGATACGTTCCGCCAATTTCTTCCACACGCATTTGCGAAGATTGACCAAAGCCCTTGAATTTCGTATCGGTGAAGTTGCCCATCAGCGCGAATGGCCCAAACACATATTGCGCACCGATCGCGAAGATGCCCTGGCTATCGACCTGGAACGGGTTGCTGGCATACAAGTCGGTGACCGCGCCGGTGACCGGATCCACCGTGGCGACTTGTTGCCCCAGGAACGATTTGACGCCGATCGCCGCGAACGGATCGAGCGCGGCGACGCCCGACGGATTATTCAGGCGGGTATACGCGACGCCGGTGGTGAACGGGCCGTTGACGTAATGCGCACCGGCGCTCCAGGCACTCCCGGCATGCAGGTTACCGGCCACCTCGCCAAAGGAATACATGCCGCCGTAGGTGAAGCCGTTAAGATTGGCGCTGGAGAACTTGACCGAATTCTTCAGCCGGTCAAGATTGAAGCGGTCGAAGTCGCCTTGGTGGATGGCGTAACCGCTGGCGTAGGCGCTGACGTTGAATTCCTCGGCGTAATCCGCAATGAAGTCGTATTGATTGCCCAGGGTGAGAGCGCCCCATGGATTCTCCAGTCCGACATAGGCTTGCCGGCCGAACAAGGCGCCCCCTTGCCGGAGCGCCCCGGTGCCCAGGTGAAAGCCGTTCTCCAGGACGAATACGGCCTTGGTGCCGCCGCCCAGATCTTCCGTGCCCTTGAATCCCAGCCGATTTCCCAAACTGACGCTATCGTCGAATTTGGTGTTGCGGGCGCCGCCCTCGTTGCTGACGGAGGTGATCCCGCCATCGAGGACACCGTACATGGTGACATTGCTTTGGGCTTGCGCGACGCCGCTGATCGCCGCGATCCCGCTCAACAAAAGCAGACATTTAATCCTGTTCATTTGACTCCCCCTTAATAATAGTGTTGCCCAGCCGTGAGTAATTGACCGCTGCTTATCCGCCGGTTCGCCCCTGCTGCGAATCAGCGTTTATCAGCGCGGCCAGCATCAGTTCTGCCCGAGCAGCTTCCTGACTGCAGATAACCCGTCTTCGCCGCTGCGCGTCTTTACACCCGCCAGCCAGGCGTCCAGCATTTTCGGATTCGCTTTCAGCTGATGCAGCGCTGCCGCTTTCGCGTCGATTTTCTGGTCGAGTACATCGCTAATGATCTGATTCTCGAGATCGACGTTGAACTCCAGCTGGCTGAACAGGCGGCCCACATTCGGACATTGGGCGGCGTACCCGCGACGCGCCACGGTGTTGACCGTAGCGCTGCCGTAGTTAGGGCCGAAGTAATCCTTGTCGCCATCCAGATAATTGATGTGAAACCTTGTGTTCATCTGATGCGGTTCCCAGGCCAGGAAGACGATCCAGTCTTTCGACCGTTCCTTGCGCGCAACCTGGCTCAGCATGCTTTGTTCGCTCGACTCCACCAGCGTCCAGCCGGCCAGGCCATAGCTCTTGGCATCGAGCATTTTTTTGATGTTCTGATTGGCCGGGGAACCGGGTTCGATACCGTAGATTTTGTGCTCGAACTTATCCGCGAATCTGGCCAGATCGCCAAAATTCCTGACGCCGGCGTTTGCCACATAATCCGGAACGGCAAGGGTGAACTTGGCGTTGGGCAGGTTCGCATGCACGACCTCGATTTTGCCTTCCTTGATGATCGGCTCGATGAGTGGCTTCTGGGCCGGCATCCAGTTGCCGAGGAAGACGTCGATTTGCTCCTTCTGCATCCCGACATACGTAATCGGAACCGAGAGGGTGGATACCTTTTGCTCGTAGCCAAGTGCGCTCAGCAAGATGCCGGCGATCGCATTGGTAGAGGTAATATCAGTCCAGCCCGGGTCTGCCATGCGTACCAGCTTGCAAGCGTCGGGGTCGGCGCTGAATGCACTTTGACTTGCCAGCAGCGTCCCGGCGATCAGGCAGACGGATGCCACTAAGCTACGTTTTTTCCACATGATGCACTCCTTAGTTAAAAGATTAAATCGTCTTAATTAGTTCACTTCACTTTGGGAAAACGCGCCCTCGCCTCAAGCGCGTCGAGATCGATGTGATTGCGCATGAAGCGCTGGCTGGCATCTTGAAACGGTTGATAGTCCCAGGGCTGGTGCCTGCCGGCGCTTTGGGCGCTGAAGTGGAAGCGGCGCCGGCGCTGGCTGGCGATCACCTGCGCATGCAGCTGCGGCAGGTCCCACCTGGCGCCGACTTCATCCCGGAATTCCCGCACCAGCGCGGCAGCGGCGGGTACCTCGGCCAGGTTGTTCAGCTCGTCGGGATCGTGGGCGAGGTCATACAGCTGGTCGGGGTCGGCCGGCGAGTGGATAAACTTGTGCTGCCCGCGCCGGATCATGACGATCGGCGCAATCGCACCTTCTCCGAAATACTCGCCGCTGACTTCGTCATGGCCGCCGCTACCTTGCAGATGCGGCAGCAGGCTGCGGCCGTCAATCGGCTCCGGATAACACGGCGCGGCGCCATCGAAGGCCAGATCGACCAGCGTTGGCAGAATATCGACCAGCGATACCGACGCGGCGACACGGTGCGCCCGGAAACGCTCCGGCGCATGCACAATCAGCGGTATGCGGCAAGCATTCTCGAAGAAGCTCATTTTGTACCAGAGTCCGCGTTCGCCCAGCATATCGCCATGATCGGCCAGCACGATGATGATGGTGTCGTCGGCCAGCCCGCTTTCTTCGAGCGTGCGCTGGACGCGGCCGATCTGCTCGTCCACGTAAGAGACGGCGCCGTAATAGGCGCGGCGCGCATTCCGGACCTGCTGCTCCGTCACCGGCGTGCGATCCATGTCGCTGACGTGGCGCAGCCGTTGCGAGTGGGGATCGCGCTGCTCCGGCGCCAGCGTCACCCGCGGCAGATCGATCTGCTCGTCCCGATACAGGTTCCAATACTGCTCTGGAATGGCGTAGGGATCATGCGGATGCGTCATCGACACCACCAGGCAGAACGGCCGCTCATCGCTGTCGCGCGCGATGTCGAACAGCTTTTGTTGCGCGGCGAACACCACTGCATCGTCGAAGTCGAGCTGGTTGGTACGGATGCACGGCCCGGCATCGATCACCGATTGCATGTTGTGATACCAACTCGGCCGCTGGTCCGGACGCTCCCAATCGGGCGTCCAGCCGAAATCCGCCGGATAGATATCGGTTGTCAGCCGTTCTTCGAAACCATGCAACTGGTCGGCCCCGCAGAAATGCATCTTGCCGGACAGGACGGTGCGGTAGCCGGCGTGGCGCAGGTAGTGGCCAAAGGTCAGCACCTCCGACCCCAGCTCGGCAGCGTTGTCGTAGGCGCCGATAGCCGACGGCAACTTTCCTGACATGAAAACGTAGCGCGACGGTGCGCACAGCGGGCTGTTGCAATAGGCGGAGTCGAACACAACGCCCTCGGCTGCGAGCGCGTCAAGGTTGGGGGTCTTGGTGATCCGATTGTCGTAGGCTGCCAGCGCCGTAGGCGTCAACTGATCGGCCATCAGAATCAAAATGTTTGGCTTGCGGGTACTCATGAAACGTTCCTTGCATAAGTTTGATTTATGGGATGAATTCAGTCTATCATCGCGTTTTCAGGGGTGTGAAGACTGAAAATAATTATGGATACATAAGGAATTATTATGGCAACGCGATCCCGCCTGCCGCCGCTGCAGACCTTGGCTTTCTTCGAAGCAGCGGCGCGCCACCTGAATTTCACCGCAGCGGCACAGGAGCTTGGCTCCAGCCAGCCGGCGGTCAGTCAGCGCATCGGTTTGCTGGAGGATGACCTGGGCGTACCGCTGTTCAAACGGGAACATCGCGGCGTCTCCTTGACCGCCGATGGGGTCCACCTGTTTGAGGCCGTGCATGAAAGTCTGGGCGGCATCGGCGATGCCGTAGCGAAAATCCGCTCGCGCCGTACGCGCCAGGTGCTGACCGTGGCGACCGACTTCGGTTTCGCCGCCTACTGGCTGATGCCAAGACTGGCCGCCCTGCGCGAACTGGTGCCGAATCTGGATGTGCGTATCGTGACTTCTCAGAACGAATTCGATATTCGCGGAGAGCCGGTGGACGTCGCCATCGCTTTCGGCGCGGGTCAATGGCCCGGCTGTGCGGCCGAACCGCTGTTCCCGGAAATCGTCATCCCCGTCTGCAGCCCCGGCTTCCTGGCCAGGCATGCCCTGAGCGGCGATTCTGCCGACCTGACGCGCTTGCCCTTGCTCCATCTTGAGAGCGCAGAGCCCGCGCGTTGGCTCACCTGGGAGAATTGGTTTGCGCTACATGACGTAGCGACGAACACTGAGAGCCATGACCTCACCCTGAACAACTACGCGCTCGTGATTCAGGCGGCCACTGCCGGGCAAGGAGTGGCGTTGGGATGGGTGCCGCTGGTTGACGAACTGCTGAATAGCGGCCAACTGGTGACTGCCGTCGATCGGCCGCTGAGGACCGAGCGCGGTTACTTCCTGGTCCAGCCAAATTCGCAGCGCTCGCCGGAATCGCTCAGCCGCTTCCGCCAATGGATCATCGGCGAGTGTAGACGCGCGTCCTGATGCGTCGGTAGCTGGATGTCTCGCTTGTCCGCCCGCTTCTAAGGACTTGGGCTTGCGTCGCATGCCGTCTGATGCTGGCGGCTTACATGCCGTCCAATGTGGCACGGCGCTCCCTTGCCGCTTCCAATGCATCTTCGATCATCCGGCGTGCCTCGACCTTCTTGCGCGCGATGGCCGCATGAGCTTCCACCGTCATCTGGTCATCGGTCATCAGTTCATTGAAATCGAATAGGTCTTCGTCGCGGTTTTTTTGAAATCCTGACATCTTTTTTCTCCCCGGGAATCCATCGTCTGGTTCGGTCTTGCGTTGCAGTCGTTTCAGCTATGCCCACAATTTTATCGAATTTGCCAAAGCAGGCTGACGTCCCAAAGCCACAAATGTGTGAACGATTGCAAAATTCCACTCACCTTTGTTAAGAAGTTTTCCTATATGAGTTGCGTGCAACGACAAGACTTCACGCATGCGAATTTTCCGACTTCTCCTATATGAGGTTCCCTCGATATTTCGTCTAGAATCGATCTGGTTCTTCTGCGGCACTCCTCGATTCTATGTTTAACACTGACGCAATAGGAAACTGAATGAAAAAAATATATGGTGTAATTGGAACGGCCTCACTCCTGGCTTCTGGTCAAAGTATTGCTTATGCAGGTGAACAAACTGCCGATAAGCATGAGGGGAAGGACTTTACCTCAAGGCCAGTGTTCCTGGTCGGGGAACCGGTCAAGAAAAACTACGACGGCATTACCTCCGGGCTGCATACCGGCAGTGCGACCAACCTTCGAGACATGCTCACCTTCACCATACCCGCCGACGTCGAGCCTTCGCCGGAGGCGCTGCGGACACTGCAAATCAAGGGTTCTTACGCGGGCCTCCTCGATCTGAATCCAGAAGGTGGTTTCGGCGACGAATTCGGAACGCTTACCGCGAATGCCAATAAGGGCGTAGAGTACGTTGGCGTTGCCGATGACGGCACCGGTCGCGTCAACGTTACCATCGCTGTGCAGATACCCAGCCATTTCAACCTCGCAAAACCATGCATCATTGTCGCACCGTCGAGCGGTTCCCGCGGTGTTTATGGCGCAGCTCCTACCACTGGCGAATGGGCATTGAACAAAGGCTGTGCGGTGGTTTACACCGACAAGGGGACTGGCATGGGCGCACATGATCTGGATACCGATCATGCCTATCTCATCGACGGGACTCAGACTATTGCCCGCGGGCGTAAGGACCTGACTTTCAATGCCAACCTGACTCAAGCTGACATTGACGCATATCGAAACGCCAATCCGCATCGGTTCGCCGTCAAGCATCTGCATTCGCAACAGAATCCGGAGCAAGACTGGGGCACTTATACACTGGAAGCAATCCGTACGGCCTTCTATGTGTTAAACAAAGAGTTTCCGACTGCCAAGTTCAATCCTGACAACACGATCGTGATCGCGTCCGGCATTTCAAACGGCGGTGGTGCGTCGATCCGTGCCGCCGAGCAGGACAAGGATGGCCTGATTACGGCAGTCGTGGTGTCCGAGCCGCAGGTGAATCTACCGGACAATGCTCAAATCAAAGTCAAGCGCAACGGGCAGGTGATCGAAAACGCGGGCAAGCCGCTGTTTGACTACATCACCTACGCCAACCTGCTCCAACCCTGCGCTGCGCTGGCTAGCAGTTCTCCTCCGACTGTTACCGCCCGCGACCGTGCCGAGAACCGCTGTGCTGCGCTGGCGCAATTCGGAGTAATCAGCGGAGCGACTGTTGCGGCGCAGGCTAGCGATGCGTTGGCGAAGCTGCGCAGCTATGGCTGGGAACCCGAATCGGACATCCTGCATGACAGCCACTACGGCTTTGAATTTACCAACCTGGTGGCAAGCGCCTATGCCAGCGCCTATGCTCGCACACCAGTGAGTGAGCCGATTTGTGGCTATAGCGTGGGCGGCGTTGGCGTAACCATTCCAGGATCACCGAACGAAGTAGTGCAAAAACAGTTCTGGGCAACCGGATCCGGCCTGGCCAGCGGCATCCTTACCATCATCAATGACAACGCCCGTGGCGGCCCGGCAAAGGACACCACTTCCGTATCGCTCAGTACCGGCAAGGAAGATTTCAATATCGACGGTGCAATGTGCCTGCGCCGCCTTGCCACTGGCGCGGCTGTCGGCAATACCATGCTTTCCTCGGCGGAAGAACGTCTGGCTGAACGCGTGCGCAACGGCATGAGCAAGATCCGCGTGGACGGCAACCTACACGGTAAACCGACAATCGTCGTCCAAGGACGCGCTGATACACTAGTGCCCGTCAACCACGCATCTCGCCCATACTCCGCACTGAACAGCCAGACCGAACGCAATTCACGCTTGCGTTATTACGAAGTCACCGATGCCAATCACTTTGACGCTCTGGTTACGTTCTATCCGCGTGTTTTTGTGCCATTGCATGTCTACGCCATACGGGCATTGGATTTGATGTACAACCATTTGACGGCAGGCACCGCCTTGCCTCCATCACAGGTGGTTCGCGCGCAGGCTCGCGTTTCCCCGACGACACCTCTCACCGCTGAAAATGTCCCCCCGATCAGTGCCAATCCGGTGCCAGAGAACGTTATCACCATCGGCGACGGCATGATTAACGTGCCGGATTAATAGCGGACCACAAAAGAAACGGTGGCTGCCAGGAATCGCCGATTGAAGTTGCGAGTCTAGGCATGCCACCAGTTTTGAACTCGATCTGGCTGATTGAATCAGGCGCGAATATCGGACGACCGCTCCTGGTCTATTTTGTTGGAAAATTTGATTGCCACGTCTGGGCGGCATCGGCGATGCCGTAGCAAAAATCCGGTCGCGCCGTACCCGCCAGGTGCTGACGGTGGCGACCGACTTCGGTTTCGCCGCCTACTGGCTGATGCCAAGGCTCGCTGCCCTGCGCGAACTGGTGCCGAATCTGGATGTGCGGATCGTGACGTCTCAGAACGAATTCGATATTCGCGGAGAGCCGGTGGACGTCGCCATTGCTTTCGGCGCAGGTCAATGGCCCACCGCGCCAGGTTTCCAAGCTAGCGCAGTCCCGCATCCTATTGCCGGCGATCAATTAGCAAACGCAGCAATCCCGGTCTGGGCGCGACCCAATATCAACGCGTGCACATCATGCGTACCTTCATAGGTATTCACGACTTCCAGATTGACCATATGCCGGATCACGCCGAATTCATCCGAGATGCCGTTGCCGCCCAGCATGTCACGTGCCATACGGGCGATATCCAGCGATTTGCCGCAGGAGTTGCGTTTCATCATCGACGTGATTTCGACCGCTGCAGTGCCTTCATCCTTCATCCGGCCCAGACGCAGGCAACCCTGCAAGGCCATCGTGATGTCGGTTTGCATGTCGACCAGTTTTTTCTGGATCAACTGGTTCGCCGCCAACGGACGGCCGAACTGGATGCGGTCCATTGTGTATTGGCGGGCCGCATGCCAGCAAAACTCCGCTGCGCCCAACGCGCCCCAGGCGATGCCGAAGCGCGCCGAATTCAGGCAGGTGAACGGGCCTTTCAAGCCTTCGACGTGCGGCAGCAGATTTTCCTCCGGAACGAAGACCTCATCCATCACGATCTCGCCGGTGACCGAAGTACGCAGACCGACCTTCCCATGGATGACCGGCGTTGACAGGCCTTTCCAGCCTTTTTCCAGGATGAAGCCGCGAATTTTTCCATCGTCGGTCTTGGCCCAGACCACGAACACATCGGCGATCGGGCTGTTGGTGATCCACATCTTGGCACCGGATAGTGCGTAACCGCCGGGCACGGTTTTGGCGCGCGTGACCATGCTGCCGGGGTCGGAGCCGTGATTCGGTTCTGTCAGGCCGAAGCAGCCGATCCACTCGCCGGTTGCCAGCCTGGGTAAATATTTCTGCTTTTGCGCGTCGCTGCCGAATTCGTAGATGGGCACCATCACCAGCGAACTTTGTACGCTCATCATCGACCGATAACCGGAGTCGACCCGCTCGACCTCACGCGCAATCAAGCCGTAACTCACGTAGTTCAGACCGGCGCCGCCGTACTCCGTGGGGATCGTGGCGCCCAGCAAGCCGAGTTCGCCCATTTCGCGAAAAATCGCCGGATCGGTGGTTTCGTGCCGGAAGGATTCCAGTACGCGCGGCGCCAGCTTGCCCTCGCAATACGCGTGCGCGGCGTCGCGCACCATGCGCTCGTCGTCCGTCAATTGTTCGGTCAATAATAATGGGTCGTCCCAATGGAAAGAGGCTTTAGCGTGTGCCATGTGAATCTCCTGAATAGTTGAAACGAAAAAAAATCAATTGCTTGAATGCAGTAACGACAAACCCAATTGGGCACGCCGGATCAGCCAGGGACTGGCCCGATAACGTGGGTCACCGGTAGATTGATACAGGTTTTTCAAGATGGTCAGCACACGCGGCGCACCGATATGATCGCCCCACGCCAGCGGCCCGCGCGGATAAGCCAAACCTGACTCGACCGCGCAATCGAGGTCCTGCGGCGTGCAAATCCCTTGCTGCACGATGTCGCAACCGATGTTGACGATGGCGGCCAATACCCGCTGCACGATAAAACCGTAGCTATCCTGGATGAGTGTGACGGCTTGCCCGCTCTGCGCCAGCAATGCCTGCGCCTGTTGCGCCAGCGCCTTGTCGGTCGCCGGATTGCGCATCAGCGTCAACCGCCCGCGGCAATCCGTCAGCGTGTCGATGCCAAGCGTACGCGCTGCATCCAGCCCTGCGCGCGCCACACAGGTGCTGACGTCTTCGCCCAGCGGGGCAACCAGACAGAGCGCCGTCGCGGAAGGCTTTTCAGCGCTTTCAACGACTGCGCCGCAGCGCGCCAGTAACGCCGCCAACTGCGTGTGGGTCTCCGCACTGGCAACCCAGACCGTCCCGGACCATGCGGGCACCCGACTCTCGGCGGGCCTGGCCGGCTCCTCGATCAGCCTGCCATTCTCATACCGGTAGAAGCCGCGACCGCTCTTGCGTCCCAGCAAACCGGCACTCAGCCGTTGCGCGGTGATGACGCTGGGGCGATAGCGCGGCTCCTGATAATACTGCCGGTAAATCGACTCCATCACCGGATGCGAGACATCGAGTCCGGTCAGATCCAATAACTCGAACGGCCCCAGGCGGAATCCGGCGGCCTCGCGCATGACTGCATCGACTTGCGAAAAATCCGCTGCGCTCTCCTGGACAATCCGCAGCGCTTCGGTCAGATAGCCCCGTCCCGCATGGTTGACTATGAAGCCGGGGGTATCCTTGGCGCGCACCGGCTGATGCCCGATCCGGACGGCAAAGTCGGCCAGCGCTTGCGCGACAGGTTCCGCGGTAAGCACCCCGGAAACGACCTCGACCACCTTCATCAACGGCACCGGATTGAAGAAATGAAAACCGGCGACGCGCTCGGGATGGGTGGCAGCGGCAGCAATGGCCGTCACCGATAGTGACGATGTGTTGGTCGCCAGGATACAAGCGCTGCCGACAATCTGTTCCAGCGTGCGCAACAATGCGCGTTTGGCATCGAGATTTTCGACGATCGCTTCGATCACGATGTCGCAATCCGCGAACGCGTCGAGGGTATTTTCCGGTGCAATCTGTTCGATCGCGGCGCACACCGCCGCTTCGCTCAGCTTGCCTTTCTCCTGCAATTTTTTGAGTTGCGCAATGATCGCAGCGCGTGCGTTTTCAGCCGCGCCGGCTTGCATATCGTACAACTTGACCTGCACGCCTGCCAGCGCGGCGATCTGCGCGATGCCGCGCCCCATCGCGCCGGCACCGACGATACCGAGGATAGCGGGTGGGTTCATAGGGATAGACTGCATGGTGCGATTATTCCGGCACCACCGCAGTCACTTCGATCTCGACGCGCGCGCGATCTTCAATCAGCGCGGCGACCTGCACCGCCGTCATGGTCGGGAAATGCCGTCCGATCACTTCTCGATAGGCGATGCCGATTTCCTTGTAAGCCGCGACGTATTCTTTTTTGTCCACCACGTACCAGGTCATGCGCACGATATGTTCCGGCGAGGCATTCGCTTCGGCCAGCACCGCCACGATATTCAGGAGCGCCTGCCGCACCTGACCGGCAAAATCATCGGTATGGAATTTTCCGTCCCCATCCCAGCCGATCATGCCGCTGACAAAAATACTCCGTCCGCTGGCAACGATGCCGTTGGAATACCCTTTGGCGCGTGCCCAGCCTTGCGGTTGCAGGAAGTCCATGATGTTGCCTTTCTCGCTTGATGTATGGTGTGTCATTGTGCTTTTTCTGTTTGTTACTGTGTGGCGCAAAACCTTGCGATGGCGGTCCGTAACGCTTCCGGCAGGGCCACCGCGCTGCGCTTCTGTAAATCCAGCAAGACCAGCACCAGCGTGCAGCGCACCCGGGCGCTGCCGTCCGGCCCCGATAAACGGATGTCCAGCGTGATCGAGGCGGTGCCCATTTTTTGTACTTGCAACTCGGCGCGCAAGGTCTCGCCAAGTTCGCTGGCCGCGACAAAATCGGTCTCGATGTGCACCGTCGGCAAACCCAGGCCCTGCTCCATGTGCAAGCTGCGAAAACTGTGCCCCAACCCGAGCGCGCACCAGTCTTCCACCAGGTTGTTGATCATTTCAAAATAGCGCGGATAAAAGACGATGCCGGCCGGATCGCAGTCGCCGAAGCGCACCACTATGCTGGTCTTGAAAACAGGATCGAAGGAAGATGTCATGAGGTCCGCCGGGTCAAATGGAAGGAAGCGTCGCCTCACGCAACAATTCGCGCGCGATGATCAATTGCTGCACTTCGCTCGCGCCCTCATAGATGCGCAGGGAACGGATCTCGCGATACAGCCTTTCGACCGGTTGTTCGCTGACCACACCGAGGCCGCCGAACATCTGGAGCGCCGCATCGATCACCTGCTGCGCGGTTTCGGTCGCTGTCAGCTTCGCCATCGCCGCTTCTTTGGTGACCCGTTGACCTTGATCGCGCAGCCACGCGGCACGATACGTGAGCAGCGCGGCAGCATCGATGCCGGTTGCCATTTGCGCCAGTTTGGCCTGTGTCAGCTGGAAATCCGCCAAGGTATGGCCGAACATCTTGCGTGACGTGGTGCGTTGCAAAGCCTCATCCAGCGCCCGCCGTGCGAATCCGAGTGCGGCAGCGGCCACTGAGGTGCGGAAAATATCCAGCGTCGCCATCGCCACCTTGAAGCCCTGCCCCGGCTCACCCAGACGGTGCGCGGCAGGAATGCGGCAATTCATAAATCTGATGCGAGCCAGCGGATGGGGCGCGATCACGTCGATCCGCTCGGCAATCTCGAACCCCGGTGTGTCGGCCTCGACGATAAAGGCGGTAATACCGCGCGCGCCCGCTGCTTCACCGGTACGCGCGAACACCGTGTACAGGTCGGCGATGCCGCCATTCGAAATCCAGGTTTTTTCACCATTCAGCACATAGTGATCGCCGTCCAGCCGCGCCGCGCATTGCATGGCCGCGACATCCGAACCTGCGTCCGGCTCCGACAGGGCAAACGCCGCGATTGCAGCGCCGCTGGCGACACGCGGCAGAAAATGCCGCTTGTTGGCTTCGCTACCGAATAGCGTGATCGCACCGGAACCCAGCCCCTGCATGGCAAAAGCGAAATCCGCCAAGCCGGCATGCCGTGCCAGCGTCTCGCGTATCAGACAGACGGCGCGGGTGTCGATGGCGTCGCTGTTGCCGCCATAAGCGACACCACCGACCGCATGTTTCAGCCAGCCGGCATCGCCCAACTGCCGTACCAGATGGCGGCAGGCGGCATCTACGTCCTTGTCGTGTTGCTGCGAAATATTCCCGCTTGCCCATGCGTCGAGTGCATGCTCCAGGTCACGATGCTGCGGCTCTAGAAAGGGCCAGTCCAAATATTTTTTATCTGCCATGATAGTTTCTCAATCGCCTTCGAATACCGGCTTTTGCTTCGCAACAAAAGCATGGTAGGCACGGTGGAAGTCGTTGGTTGCCATGCAGATGGCTTGCGCCTGCGCTTCCGCCTCGATTGCTTCATCCACTCCCATATTCCATTCCTGCTGCAACATTTTCTTGGTCATGCCATGGGCAAAGGTGGGGCCTTGTGCCAGCGCATGGGCAAATTCCTGGGCATCGCTCAATATCGCTTCCGGCACGCAAAGACGATTGAGAAATCCCCAGCGCTCGGCCTCTTGACCTCCCATGCTGCGTCCGGTATACAGCAACTCCGACGCGCGGCCCTGACCGATCATGCGCGGCAATAGCGCGCACGCCCCCATATCGCAACCGGCCAGCCCGACCCGCGTGAACAGGAAGGCGGTCTTGCTGCGCGCCGTACCAAAGCGGATATCGGAAGCCAATGCCAGCAAGGCGCCGGCACCGGCGCAAATGCCATCTATCGCAGCGATGACCGGCTGCGGACAGGCGCGCATCGCCTTCACCAGATCGCCGGTCATGCGCGTAAACGCCAGCAGCCCCGGCATATCGAGTTTGGTGAGCGGGCCGATGATGTCATGCACGTCACCGCCGGAACAGAAGTTGTCGCCGGCACCGACAATGACGACAGCCTTCACATCCGCCGCATAGCTCAGGCTGCGGAACAGATCGCGCAACTCCGCATACGACTCGAAAGTCAACGGATTCTTGCGCTCAGGGCGGTTGAGGGTCAGCGTGACTACGCCCTCCTTCACCTCGCATCCGAAATGCCTGGCCTGATATGCCGACAAGCTGCCGCTGTTGCCGGGCAGGTTCTGTGCTTCACCTGGTAAATAACGCATGGCTTCTTTCCTTATTCCTGATCTTCAGCGCTGGGCTCATTCAGATGCTGCTTCACTTGCGACAGCAATTCGATCAATTTCTCTTTATCCGGCCCGCCGATGCCGCTCAGCAGTTCCGTAATCCAGCCCTCATGCACGGAGGCCATGCGCTTGAAGGCACGCCGTCCCTCGGCAGTGAGCTTGACGCTGTAGGCCCGCCTATCCTTTGGATCCGGCACCCGCGCCACCAGATTTTCCTGCTCCAGCTGATCGGTAATCCCGGTGATATTGCCGCCGGTGACCATCATCCGCTTGGACAGTTCACCCATGCGCAAGCCGTCGGGATGGCGCTCCAGTTGCGCCATCAGGTCGAAGCGCGGCAAGGTAATCCCGAACTCCGTGCGCAAACGGGAACGGATTTCCCCCTCGATCAATGCGGTGCAAGACAGCATCCGCAGCCATAAGCGCAAGGATTGATGATGGTCTTGCGTCAGGCGCGTTTCCATATCGAATACCTGGGCCGATTCCGCTTGCTGCACAGGCGCTTTGGCGTCGCTGCTGCTTGCAATCTTGAGGTCTGGTTTGTTGGCTATTTTCTTGGTCATTTTTAATCCTTCACATTACTTCACCGCCGGCCACCGCCAGCGCTTGTCCATTCATTGCAGCCGAGCCCGGCAAACACAGCCAGACGACCGCATTGGCCACTTCCTCGGGTTGCACCAGTCTTTTTTGCGGATTGCCCGCAGCTAGCTCGGCACGGGCCTGTTCGGCGCTGCGTCCGGTTTTGTCGACGATATTCGCTACCGCGTCTTTGACGATGTCGGTCTCGGTGTAGCCCGGACAGACCGCATTCACGGTAATGCCCCTGGTCGCCAGTTCCAGTGCCAGCGCACGGGTCAGGCCGATCACGCCATGCTTGGCTGCACAGTATGCAGCAACATAGCTGTAGCCGGTCAGGCCGGCGGTACTGACGACATTCACGATCCGGCCCCAGCCCGCCTCCAGCATGGCCGGCAGTGCCGCCTGCGTGCAGTGGAAGGTGCCGGTCAGGTTGACCGACAGCATTTGCTGCCACAAGGCCTCATCGGTTTTTACGAACGGTGCGGAGCTCGCCTGGCCGGCATTGTTGACCAGAATGTCGATGCGGCCGAAACGTTCGACAGCGCGCGCAAATGCCGTCGCTACCGACGCCGCCGAGGTGATGTCCGCCGCTACATAGTCCAACTCACCCGACGCCCGGTGTTTTTGCACGGTCCCGGCCAGGATCGCTTCATTGCGCCCCAGCAGCGTCACGCGCGCGCCATGCATCAGCAATGCGCTCACAATCGCTGCCCCTATCCCGCGACCGCCCCCGGTGACGAGCGCGTGTTTGCCTGTCAATGTTTTATCGGATAACATCCTCAGCCCTCCAGCAATTTTGCCGCAATCTGTTGCGGTGTCAGACCGGTATTCGCAGCGGCGACTTGCTTCTCGCGTTCGAGATTGCGCTCCAGTTGCACCTTGGCCGCGTAATATTGCTTGGGCCATTCCATGCCCAGATAACCGATTTTGGCGGCCTCGGTCAGCGTCCATGCCGGGTTCGCCAGATGCGGCCTTGCCACCGCACACAAATCGGCACGGCCTGCGGCGATGATGCTGTTCGCGTGGTCGGCTTCGAAGATGGCGCCGACAGCAATGGTGGGAATCCCCGCCTCATTCCGGATGCGGTCGGAAAATGGCGTCTGGAACATGCGGCCATACACCGGTTGTTCCTTCTTGCTGACCTGCCCGGACGAACAATCGATCATGTCCGCACCGGCTTGCTTGAACAACCTGGCAATGGCCACCGCGTCATCCGGCGTGATCCCGCCTTCGACCCAGTCATGCGCGGAAATCCGCACACTGATCGGCTTGTCTTGCGGCCAGACCGCGCGCATCGCGGCGAACACCCTGAGCGGGTAACGGCAGCGGTTTTCCAGCGAGCCGCCATATTCATCGGCGCGCTGATTGGTCAGCGGCGAAATAAAGGTGGACAGCAAGTAGCCATGCGCGCAATGCAGCTCCAGCCAGTCGAAGCCGGCCTTGGCGGCTTCTTCTGTGGCGCGCACGAAATCGGCCTGGATCCGCTCCATGTCTGCGGGCGTCGCTGCGCGTGCGGTCTGCGACACGCCTTCAACATACTGCTGCGCGGAAGCGGCAATCAGCGGCCAGTTACCGCTTTCCAGCGGCTGGTCGATCCCTTCCCAGGCGAGCCGGGTCGAGCCTTTGGGGCCGGCGTGACCAAGTTGCAGCGCGATTTTCGCATCCGAATTGGTGTGAAAGAAATCGACGATGCGTTTCCATGCTTGCGTATGTTCCGGCGTGTACATGCCGGGGCAGCCCGGCGTGATGCGGGCATCGGCCGACACGCAGGTCATCTCGGCAAACACCAGGCCGGCGCCGCCCATCGCGCGGCTCCCCAGATGCACCAGGTGGTAATCGCCCGCCACGCCGTCATGGGCTGAATACTGCGCCATCGGCGACACCACGATACGATTCTTGAGGGTCACGCCGCGCAGCTTGAACGGGGTCAGCATCGGCGGCACGCCGGGACGATCCGGCGCTTTGTCGTCGGGTAGGGACAAACCGGCGCCCGCGTAAGCCTGTTCCGCAATCCAGTTTTCATACTGGGCGATGTAGCCTTGGTCGCGCAGCCGCAGATTTTCATGCGACAGGCGCTGGCTGCGGGTCAGCATGGAATAGGCGAACTGCTCGGCTTCCATGTCTGTATAGCGATCGACGTTCTCGAACCATTCCATCGAATTGCGCGCCGAGCTTTGAATCTTCAGCACTTCGATGGCGCGCACCTGTTGATAAGCCGCCATGACCTGTTCCATGCCGGCTACCCCGTGTTGCTTGAAGCACCCTGCCAGTTCGATCGCGTCTTCCAGCGCCAGCTTGGTGCCGGAGCCGATCGAAAAATGCGCGGTATGCGCAGCGTCGCCCATCAGCACCACCGGTACGCGCTTGCCTTGCATGGCGTTCCAATGCACCCATTCCTTGCAGACAATCCGTGGGAATTTGATCCAGATCGCCGCACCGCGCACATGCGTAGCGTTATTCAGCAAGGGATTCCCGTCAAGATACCTGGCAAACAGTTTTTCACAGAACGCGATGCCTTCTTCCTGGCTCATCTTGTCGAGGCCGGCCTTCAGCCAGACTTCTTCCGGGGTCTCGACAATGAAGGTGGCGGTATCGCCGTCGTATTGGTAGGCGTGGGCCTGGAACCAGCCGTGCTCGGTCTGCTCGAACGCGAAGGTAAAGGCGGGAAACAGTTTCTTGGTGCCGAGCCAGACGAAGCGGCATTTGCGCGTTTCGATATCCGGCTGATAGGTGCTCTCATAGCGTGTGCGGACGCGGCTGTTGAGGCCGTCGCAGGCGATCACCAGATCGGCGTCGTAGTCGGCTGCAATCTGCTGATCGTCGGACACATCGGTCTCGAACACGAGATTGACACCCAGCTCCAGACAGCGCTCTTGCAGGATATTGAGCAGGCGTTTGCGTCCGATGCCGCAAAAGCCGTGGCCGCTGGACGTGATGGTGCGTCCTTTGAAATGGACGTCGATGTCATCCCAGTGATTGAAGGATTGCAGAATCGTGCGTGCGGTCTTTTCATCGGCATTCACCAGGTTGCCGAGGGTCTGATCGGAAAACACCACGCCCCAGCCAAAGGTGTCGAAAGGACGATTGCGCTCGATCACGCTAATCTCATGCGCCGGATTTTGCTTTTTCATCAACAGGCTGAAATACAGGCCGGCGGGACCACCGCCGATGCAGACGATCTTCATTGCGACTCCTTGTTCCGTAATTTGTAGCGCTGTAATTTTCCGGCTTCCGTGCGCGGCAGCGACGGGCGAAATTCAATCGAACGCGGATATTTGTACGGCGCGATGCTTTGTTTGACGAAATCCTGCAACTCCTTGATCGTCGCCGCAGTTTGTTCGACGCCCTGCTTCAACACCACATACGCCTTGACCACTTGTCCGCGCTCTTCATCCGGGTAGCCGACCACGCCGCACTCGGCCACTGCGGGATGTTTCATCAGCGCATCTTCGACTTCCGGCCCGGCAATGTTGTAACCGGCCGAAATGATCATGTCGTCGGTGCGCGCGCTGTACCAGAAATAGCCGTCGGCATCCATCTTGTAAGCGTCGCCGGTCACGTTCCAGCCGTTGCACACGTAATCTTGCTGCCGTGGGTCGGCCAGGTAGCGGCACCCGGTCGGCCCTTTTACGGCAAGCCGTCCGACCACCCCGGGCGGCACCTGATTGCCGTCGTCGTCCAGCACGCAGGCCTGGTAACCGGGAATCGGCTTGCCGGTGGCGCCGGGCCGGATCTCGTCACCGGCGGCTGAAATAAAAATGTGCAGCATCTCGGTCGCACCGATGCCATCGATCATGGCCAGTCCCGTGGCCTGGCGCCAGCTTTCCCGCGTCGCCGCCGGCAAGGCCTCGCCTGCGGAAACGGTTTTTTGAAGACTGGACAGATCGTACTTCGATGTCAGCGGCGCCATCTGGCGATAAAAAGTGGGTGCGGTAAAGCAGGTGGTGGCGCGGAAATCCTGCACCGCCTGCAATAGCGATTCCGGCGTGAGTTTTTCCAGCAACACGGTGGCCGCCCCGACCCGCAACGGGAACAACAGCATTCCGCCCAACCCGAAGGTAAAGGCCAGCGGCGGCGTGCCGATGAAGATGTCGTCTGCGCGAGATTGCAGTGTGGAGCGCGGAAAGCAGTCGCAAATCGCCATCACATCGCGGTGAAAATGCATGGTGCCTTTCGGCATGCCGGTGGTGCCGGAGGTGAAACCGATGATGCACACATCGTCGGCGGACGTATCGACCGCCGCGAAAGCGGCAGGCTTGGCCGCCATCAATTGCTCTAAACCGTCGAGCGCGGCATCGTTGAAATACAGGACCCGTTCCAGCGTGGCGGACTGGCCGCGCGCCAATTCCATTTCCATTTTCAAATCCGCCGCGCACAGTGCAGCACTGACCTGTGCCTTATCGATCATCACGGTCAATTCCTTGGCGCGCAACAGCGGCATCGTCGGCACGGCGACGCAGCCGGCCTTCATCACCGCCAGAACACAAGCCGCCATCATCGGATTATTCGCGCCACGCAACAACACGCGGTTGCCCGGCACCAGCTGCAACTCGTCGCGCAGCACATGCGCAATGCGATCGACCTTCTCTTGCAACTCCGCATAAGTCCAGCTGCCTTGATAGTTATATATCGCAGGCTTGTCGGCATATCCGGCCCGCACCATGTTATCGAGCAACTCTGTCACGCAATTCAGCCGGTCCGGGTATTCCAGCTCGGGAAGATCGAACAGAAACTGCGGCCACTGCTCACGCGGCGGCAGGTTGTCGCTTGCAAAAGTGTCCACGTATGCTGTTGCGGTCATGTCTGCTCCGGTCAGTGGTAGTCAATTTACGGGGTGGCGTGCTGCCTGGTCAAGCAGCGTGAATATAGTTTAAGCTTAAACATATTCAACATCAAGTATTTATTCGAAGCAATGCATGGCGACCTTGTCGGCGAGCGAAAAGTTGCCTTATTAACACCTCGGCGGCGCATGCGCGATTTAACACTTTTCAATGAACCCGAAAATCTTCCTACTTAATACCAAGAACTGTCCGACATACACATAAGTTCGTTATTTCTAGAATGGGCACTGTTGTAGCTTAGCTATAACAAGGCGCGACAGGCATTACCAGTTTGTCGCATTGAGTAAACATCGCAGCTTTCACTCATCATTCAGGAATCTACATCATGAAAAAACAAGTACTCATTCTGGCTCTCTTGGCTTCCGCCGGCTTCGTCGGCTCTTCTTCTGCTGCTGCCGCTGACGGCAACATCAACTTCACCGGCGCAATCTCTTCGACGACTTGCAAGATTGAAGGTGTCGCGGCCAACGGTTCGGTCGACAAGAATGTGTTGTTGCCGACCGTCAGCACATCTGCGCTGAGCAAAGTCGGCGCAATTGCCGGCGCGACGCCATTCACCATTACCTTGGGCGGCGCGGATGATGCCAGCTGCACAAACGGCGTGTTGGCACAAGTCTACTTCGAACCGACCAGCCCGCAAATCAACGCGGCTACCGGTAACCTGAGTGTCACGGCTGGTGGCGCAGAAGGCGTTGAAATCCAGGTGCTGGACGCACAAAACAAGGTACTGGATCTGCGTGACCCATCGACCAACACAGAGAAAGTCACCATCGCGTCCAACACTGCCGTCCTGAAATATGCCGGTCAATACGTCGCAACCTCCGATGCTGTCAAGGCAGGCGCTGCCAACAGCACTGTGAAGTACTCGATTGCCTACAACTGATCGGTAGCGCTCAGCGTTTTTTTGATCCATCTTTTTTTGTCTAGTTAGGGAACGTCATGACCTTCATTTCGCGATATCTGGCTGCCTTGTGTGTCATGGCGGCGACCGTTGCCACCGGGCCGGTGCAGGCCGGTGTCGTCATCAGCGGCACCCGTGTGGTATATGCCGCACAGGATCGCGAGGTGACGGTCAAGCTCAGTAATGACGGCAGCAAACCCGCGCTATTGCAAACCTGGCTGGATACGGGAGATGCCCAGGCATCTCCCGACACCATCAAAGTACCCTTTATCCTGTCGCCGCCGATGTTCCGCATGGATGCCGGTAAAGGCCAGGCGATTCGCATGGTGTACACCATGGAACCGCTGGCCAGCGATAAGGAAACACTGTTCTGGTTCAACGTACTGGAAGTGCCGGCGAAAGCGGGCGGGGATAGCAATGTATTGCAATTCGCTTTCCGTACCCGGATCAAAGTATTTTTCCGTCCGGAAAAACTGGAAGGCGATGTCAATGAAGCGGCTGACAAAATACAGTGGAAGCTGACTTCCGCGCATGGCAAGGTGTCGCTGGTCGCGACCAACCCGACACCGTATTTCGTGTCGTATGCGCAGATTGGCGTCAAGGCAGGCAAGCATCTTGTTCAATCCGTCGGTTCCGGCGGCATGGTGGGTCCGATGGATTCGGCGACTTTTGAACTGGAGGGCGAGCCTCCTGCCGGCCCCGTGCTGGCGCACTATAAATGGCTCAACGATTTCGGTGGACAGGTTGCGGGCGAGTCCCGCATCACACAGTAACAACAGCGTAGAAATATCGTGAGCGATCATAGCGATCGCCGCGACTAAATCCCTTTACCTCTCCCTGTTTTATACGCCCGAGTCGGCGTAGGGGGATGCCTTTGCCTTTTTCCCATGCCCGAGGGCGAACGCCGATGAGCAGTAACTCGCGTAGCCCGCCCGCCTGACGGAGTGTTGACATGGTTCGTGGCGCGCACCGGCTGTTTTTTTGAATTGAAAGATTATGCTAGCTAACCGCTCCGAATCTCCAGTTTTACCCAGTGCGCCCTCCGCACGAGCGTGGTGCTTGAACGCAAGGTACGCATGCATTTTGGCGGCATTCGCCATTGCGCCGTTGTCGGTGTCGGCTGCGCCCGATGTACAGAGCGCCACCGCATCAATGCCGGATTTGGCACAAGTAACGTTCGATCCGGCTTTCATCACGCCGGCAGGCCAATCCGACGCCGTCGATCTATCGCGCTTTGAGCGTGCCAATATTGTTCTGCCCGGCAGCTACCGGGTGGATCTCACCGTGAATGGGCAGTGGCGCGGCCGCGAGGATTTCACTTTCGCCGCGGTTGAGGGCAAGGAAAGCGCAGCGCCCTGCTTCGATCGCGCCATGCTGATCCGCCTGGGCGTCGATCTGGACAAAGCCGCCGGCGGAGATCAAACTCCGGCCAGCCAGGCCCGGCCTTTTCCGGCCACGGCTTTCTGCGGCGATCTGGACCAATACATAGCGGGCGCGCAAGTCAGCTTCGACATGTCCGAGCAAAAGATCGACATCAGCGTGCCGCAGCTGTATATGAAGCGTTCGGCGCGCGGCTGGGTCAGCCCGGATCAATGGGACCGCGGCGTACCGGCAGCGCTGCTGAGCTATACCGCCAACACCTATCAAACCGCCAGCAATGGCCGCAGCCAGACCCAGGCGTATGTCGGTCTGAATGGCGGCATCAATGCCGGCGACTGGCGCCTGCGGCATAGCGGTTCGATGAGTTGGGCTGCCGGCGGCGGCCGCTCGGGCTATCAGAGCAGCATGACGTATTTGCAGCGCGATATCAGCGCCGCCCAGGCGCAACTGGTGATCGGCGACAGCTATACCAGCGGCTCTCTGTTCGACAGTATCCGTTTTCGCGGCGTGCAACTGGCCAGCGATGAGCGCATGCTGCCGGATTCGCAACGCGGCTATGCGCCGGTGGTGCGCGGCACGGCGGAAAGCAATGCCAAGGTCACCATCAAACAGCGCGGTTTCGTCCTCTACGAAACCACGGTCGCCCCCGGCCCGTTCGAAATCAACGATCTCTATCCTACGGGCTATGGCGGCGATCTGACCGTGACGGTCACCGAAGCCAATGGCCAGGAAAAAACCTTTACGGTGCCATTTGCCGCGACGGTACAGCTGCTGCGCCCGGGTGTCACGCGCTACAGCGTCACGGCCGGGCGGATCGGCGAAATGGGCCTGCGCAACAAGCCGGGCATCGTGCAGGCGACACTGCAGCACGGCATCAACAATACCTTCACCGCATATACCGGCGGCGTGGCTTCCGACGGCTATCTGGCGGCGCTGGTCGGGAGCGCCGCGAATACCCCGGCCGGGGCTTTTTCAGCCGACCTGACAGCGGCACGCACCACAATGCCTGCCATGCACGGCAATCGCAACGCGCAAGGCGACAGCAGCGGTCAAAGCGTGCGCTTCGGTTACAGCAAGAACGTGACCGGGACCGGCACCAATTTCTCGCTGGCGGCGTATCGTTATTCGACCAGCGGCTACCTGAGCCTGATGGATGCCGTGCGGGTGCGCGATGCCGCCGCACGCGGCGGCGACAGCGGCACGATCGGTCGTCAACGCAGCCGCCTGGACCTGAACGTCAACCAGACCCTGGGCCAGGGTTACGGCGCGCTCTACGCGACCGGTTCCGCGATCAGTTACTGGAACAAGGTCGGCGATCAACGCAATTTTTCGCTCGGCTATAGCAACAACTGGAAGCAGATCAGCTACAACGTCTCGGTCCAGCGCGTCCGCGACCTGTCGCCGCATGCCGCGACGCAAACCAGGCGTTCCGACACCGCGATAAATTTCAGCCTGTCGATGCCGCTGGGACGTGCCGCACGTGCGCCAACGTTCAACAGCAGCTTCAGCCGCTCGCCGCAAAGCGGCAGCAACCTGATGGCAGGCGTCTCCGGCACGGCCGGCGACCACAATCAAATCGGTTACGGCGTATCGGCCAGCCGTCGGACGAGCAACGACAGTGGCAGCAGCACCGGCAATGCCAACCTGCAGTACAACACCTCGATTGCGAACCTGTCCGCCAGTGCCAGCGTCGGCGCCGGTTATCGGCAAACCGCATTCGGCGCGGCCGGCGCCATCGTGGCGCATGCGGGCGGCGTGCTGTTGGCGCAGTCATTGGGCGAGACCATCGGCATCGTCCATGCACCGGATGCGACCGGCGCCGCCGTCACCAACGGGAATGCGGTGCGCGTGAATGGCAGCGGCTATGCGGTGGTGCCGTATCTGACGCCCTATCAGCTCAATACCGTCGACCTCGATCCGAAAGATATACCGACCGACGTCGAATTGAAGGCCACCACGCAAAACGTCGCGCCGCGCGCCGGCTCCGTCGTGATGTTGCAGTACGACACCGTGTTCGGCCGCGCCATGCTGATCAACACCCTGCAGGCGAATGGCCAGCCGGTGCCGTTCGCAGCGTCGGTGTTCGATGCCAAAGGCAATAGCGTCGGCGCGGTCGGGCAAGGCAGCCGCGTGTTTGCACGCGGCATGGACGATACCGGCGTCCTCAGCGTCAAGTGGGGCGGCGCGCCGGATCAGCAATGTGCGATCTCTTATGCACTGCCGCCGAAAGGCAAGGGCCGTCAGGAAACGGTCGATCGACTGGAGGCGCAGTGCCTGCCGATTGCGCCGGGGCAGGCGTCGTAAAAACCCTTTTTCTCCAGAATCCGCCGGACAGTGTGCGCGCAATCCGGCCTTTTGCTGCAACCTTATAGGTGAACTGAAATCATGAACAAGCTAATCCGCATCCCGGCAATCAAACTGGCGAGGCTATCCATAACAGTCTGCATGCTGCTGGCGACCTTGCTCGTTCCGAGCATAGGCCACGCATTGGGCTGCAAGGAGGAAAGCACGAACGCCGTAGTGTTGACGGATAACCTGCCGGGCAATCTAAGCGCTCCGGCGAACGCCGCCGATGGAACGGTCCTGTGGAGATCTCCCGAGCGTACCATCCGGGTATTGTGTTGGAGTGATTGGGATCCTTCAGTAAGAGGAGCTATTTTTTTCGTCGTGAATCCTGAACATGTCGCTCTTGGTCAAGGAATTGAGGTTGGAATCGTTTATAAGGGCACTACCGATACGAAAACAAGCGGCCTGATTTACACCGGTCACGATATCAATGGCGCGCAAACAACGTTCAACCTTACCTATTCGACCGTCATATTAAAAAAGGGGGCAATCCCGGGTAACGGCGTTGCCACGTTAAATAACTATCGTGTTTTCCAACTTGACGGGGGGCCACTGAACGCTGCGCCGGGCCGGAACCTGAACCAGGTGATTAACGGAACAATCAGGTTTACCAAAGCGACATGTTCGCTGAACACGCCGTCTGTTGCCGTACCGCTGGGAACCATCAAGGCCAGCAGCTTCACCGGCGTCGGCACAAGCTCGCCCAGTCAGTCGTTCAAGATCGGTCTGTCCTGTGAGGGCGGAGATCCGGACGCGACAACCACAGTGTTCGCTACACTTACCGACCAGACCGCCCCGGGCAACCGTTCGGATCAGTTAACCCTGACGCCCGCTTCGACGGCGACGGGAATCGCGATTCAGGTGCTGCACGACAGCACCGTGCTGAAATACGGTCCCGACTCGAATGCATCCGACAACGTGAATCAGTGGCAGGCCGGCACGACGGGAAACGGGACGTTCGACATTCCGCTGGCGGCACGCTATGTACAGACGGCCTCCAAAGTCACGGCGGGCTCCGCCAATGCGAAGGCGACAGTCACAATGAGTTATCGGTAAGCGACTGCGATGCGGGCGCAACGATGAATGACGTCGTTGCACAGCGGCATCAAACATAGGCAGATAATTTCGCGACGATGTGCCCCAGCAGTTTATTGCTGGCAATCGGCAGCGGCCGCCCCAGGCGCACAATCACGCGGCCCTCCGTAGACGCAAGAATCGGACTGGCGATGTCAAGCGCGACCAGTTCGCCGCTATCGATTTCGCGCCGCGTTGCGAACGCCGGCATGAACGTGACGCCGTCACCGCCGCCGACAAAGCGCTTCAGCACGACAATCGAATTGGTCGTCAGTGCGGGAATCAGGCGAATTCTTTCCGAGAATTCCAGCAGCTGGAGGATTTGTCGTAAACCGAAGGATGCGGTCATCAGCCCTACGGGGTAGCGCATGGCGTCGGCCAGCGTGACCGGTACGCGCGCTGACGCGAGCGGATGGTTGCGGCTGACCAGCAGGCAGACCGGCTGCGCCATCGTGAAACGACAGCGCACGGCGGGATTGATGGGCGGGTTGAAGGCCAGCCCGATATGCGCGGCGTCCTCGACGACTGCGGTCACCACTTCGCTGGCGGAGGCCTGGGTGACGCTGACATTCAAGCGCGGGTATTCACGACAGAAGTCGTTCAAGACCTCATCCATCAATGCATCGGCAAAGCCCTCGGTCGTGACGATATCGACATTTCCGCGTTGCAGGCCATGCAATTCCTGCAAGCGCGCTGTGAGGTGTTCCTGTTGCGAACAACATCCACGGTGGTATTCGAGCAGGATGCCGGCAGCCTCGGTTGGCACGACGCCGCGTGCGCGGCGCTCGAACAGCGTGACGGCAAGCTCTTGTTCCAGCAGCCTGATCTGGCGGGCGATCACCGATGGAGCGATATCCAGTTGATCGGCGGCGCCGCGCATCGACCCGGCCACAAACACCGCATGGAAATAATGCATACGTCTCTGGTTGATTTGGTTCATTGCGCATCCTGTTCGACCTTGCACACCGTTGCCCATCGGGCAACGCCAAGTTACTGCCGCTAGTATTGCCAAACGGCAACTGATCGTCAATCATCCATGTCCGAGTTCGCATTACAACATGCTCTTCACATAGGACACAAAACTATGACCACAGCGCAACCCACCACATCCGCCGCCGAGCTTGCGGCAATTTACCGAAAGATCAACTGGCGAATTCTCCCGTTCCTCCTGCTTTGCTACGTCTTCGCCTATCTCGATCGTATCAATATCGGTTTTGCAAAATTACAAATGCAACAGGACATCGGCATTGACGATGCCGTATATGGCCTGGCCGCGGGCGTGTTTTTCCTCGGTTACGTGTTGTTTGAAATCCCCAGCAATCTGCTCCTCGTCAGAATAGGCGCACGCAAGACGATCAGCCGGATCATGGTGTTGTGGGGCTTGACCTCGGCGTCGATGCTGTTCATTCATGACGAGCAAAGTTTCTACCTGTTGCGCTTCCTGCTCGGCGTCTTCGAAGCCGGCTTCTTTCCGGGAGTGGTTTTCTACTTTACCTATTGGTACTCGTCATCGCGCATGGCTGGCGCTCTGTCGATCCTGTTGCTTACCGGGCCGATCGGCGGCATGGCGGGCGGTCCCGTGTCCACCTGGCTGATGACCGCGTTCGCAGGCAGTCAAGGCCTGCAAGGATGGCAATGGATGTTTTTGTTCGAAGGGCTGCCCTGCGTCATATTGGGCGTCATCGCGTTTTTCTTGCTGGATGACAAGCCGGCGCAGGCACACTGGCTGTCGGCGCATGAAAAGACATTGCTGGCCGCCGATATTACGCCACCCCAGTCCTCGCACTCCTCGTTCCGGCATGTATTGAGGGATGGGCACATCTATGCGATGGCGTTCAGCTACTTTTGCCTGATCAGCGGCATTTACACGATCAGCTTCTGGTTGCCTACGATGCTGAAAAGCGTCGGCGTGGTGGACGTGATGCAAATCGGACTGTATTCGGCCCTCCCCTACGTCGTGGCAGCCATCAGCATGGTTGCCTTTGCCCGCAGCTCCGACCGTCACCGCGAGCGGCGCTGGTGCTGTGCGGTGCCGGCTTTTCTGAGCGCGCTGACGCTCGGGATAGCAACGCTGGCGGCCGATCATTTCGTGCTGTTCCTGGTGTGCATGAGCCTCGCAACCGCCTTCGTATGGTCTTCCTATACCGTGTTTTGGGCAATGCCATCCGATTATCTGAAAGGCGATGCGGCCGCAGGCGGGATCGCGCTCATCAATAGTATCGGGTTGCTCGGCGGTTTTGTGAGCCCACTCATCATCGGCTGGGCTAAAACAACTTATGGCAGCATGAACGCCGGCCTGTTCGTGATGGTCGGATTGCTGGTCCTGGGCGGCATTGCGATCGTGCTCAATCGCATGTCCGCACCGGTCGCGCTGCCACAGCGCGCCGGCTGGCGTCAAACCGAGGCCTCCGGCAGCCGCAAAGCGCCCGAGACTACACTGCACTGAACCCGAAGGATTGTTTATGCGCATACTGATTGCAGGATTTCAGCACGAGACCAACACCTTCGCGCCGTCCAAGGCCGCGTATGAAAATTTCATTCGCGGCGAAGGCTTCCCCGCTCTGTCGCGCGGCAACGATATGTTCGCGCTGCGCGACGTGAATATTCCCATCGGCGGCTTTATCAATGCGATGCAACAGCACGATTTGATACCGGTGATCTGGGCGGGCGCCAGTCCGTCCGCACAGGTCACCGAAGATGCGTACGAGTGCATCGCCGGGGAAATCGTGGCTGCGGCGCGCACGCAGGCATGCGACGCGATCTATCTGGATCTGCATGGTGCCATGGTCGCCGAACACCTGGACGACGGCGAGGGTGAATTGCTTGAGCGGCTGCGGCAGGTTGTCGGTCCGCGCGTAGCGATCGTTGCGAGCCTGGATTTACACGCCAACGTGACCGCCCGGATGCTCCAGAATGCCGATGGCCTGATCGCCTACCGCACCTACCCGCACGTCGATATGGCCGCGACCGGTGCACGCGCCGCCGCCTTCCTGACAGGACTCGCCAGCGATGGCAGGAAGTTGCATCGTGTGGCCCGCCGGCTGCCTTTCCTGATTCCCATCAATGCCATGTGTACATTGCTGGCACCCGCGTGCGATGTATACCAGCAGCTCGCAACGCTCGAACGGCGCACCGGCGCATCACTCTCATTTGCCCCCGGCTTTCCGGCCGCCGACTTTCCCGAATGCGGGCCGGTGCTGTGGGGGTATGCGCACAACCAGGCCGATCTTGAACGAGCAGTCGCTATCTTGTACCAGGAATTGCTCAGCCGTGAAACCGAATGGTCGGTGGCACTCTATCAACCCGACGCAGCAGTCAAGGAAGCGCAGCGCATCGCGGCCAACGCCACACGTCCGGTGATTATCGCCGACACGCAAGATAATCCCGGTGCGGGCGGGAATTCCAACACGACAGGTATGTTGCGTGCGCTGATCCGTTGCGGCGCACAAGGCGCGGCGCTTGGCCTGATGGTTGATCCGCGCGCGGCGGCGCGCGCACACGAAGCCGGTGTCGGCAGTGAAATCACCCTGTCACTCGGCGGTCAGGCGGGCGTGCCCGGAGACGAACCGCTGCACGCGACGTTCTACGTCGAACACCTGTCGCATGGCAGTTGCCGACTGGACGGTCCGATGATGCGTGGCATGAAGATGGAACTGGGGCTGGTCGCATGCCTGAAAATCGACGATATCCGCGTCGTTGTCAGCGCGATCAAGGCACCCATGCAGGATCGCAATCTCTACCGCCTTGGCGGCGTCCAGCCGGAACAGATGAAAATTCTGGTGAACAAGAGTTCGGTCCACTTCCGTGCCGATTTTCAGCCGATTGCCGAAACGATTCTGGTCGCAAAAGCACCTGGGCCGTTTATCGCCGATCCCGCCGACCTTCCCTGGACACGCCTCGCCTCAGGTATCCGTACAAGTCCCGGCGGCACCCCGTTTGACGCCACAGTCCACGCTCAGCCATTTTTCGCTTCGACTCCCACCCCATGAAAGAGCACACCATGCATCCAAACTCAGCAGACAACCCGGAGGATCACAAGCCGGGGGCACAGCAGGTTCGCGTATCGACAGGCAATGCGAGCGATCTGGTCGAGCTGCAGGCAGTCGAGCTTGCCGATGCGATTCGCGCGCGCCGGGTTTCTTGCAAAGAGGTCATGCAAGCGTATCTGGCGCAGATCGATCTCTACAATCCCAAGGTGAATGCGATTGTGTCGCTGCAGGGCCGGTGTGGCCTGCTGCGCCAGGCGCAGGAGCGCGATAGCCAATTGGCCAAAGGTCAGTATCTGGGCTGGATGCATGGCTTTCCGCAAGCGCCCAAGGATTTGTCCGCGACAGCAGGGATCGTGACGACGATGGGATCGCCGATTCTCAAAAATAATATTCCGAAGATCGATGCAATCATTGTCGAGCGGGTGCGGCGCAACGGCGCCATCCTGATCGGTAAAACCAACACGCCGGAGTTCGGCCTGGGATCGCATACCTACAACAGCGTGTTCGGCACCACGTACAACGCGTACGACCAGACCAAAACCGCCGGCGGCAGCAGCGGCGGTGCGGCGGTAGCGCTGGCACTCCGGATGCTGCCGGTAGCCGATGGCAGCGACATGATGGGTTCGCTGCGCAATCCGGCCGCCTATAACAATGTGTTCGGCTTTCGTCCGTCGCTCGGACGGGTGCCGTTCGGGCCGGCCACCGACGTGTTTTATCAGCAGCTCGGCCATGAAGGACCGATGGCGCGCAGCGTCACCGACCTTGCCATGCTGCTTTCGGTGCAGGCCGGTTTCGACGACCGTGCGCCGCTGTCGATGCATGCCGATCCATCCATCTTCAGACATGCCCTGCAACATGATTTCAAGGGGGCGCGCATCGGCTGGCTGGGCGATTTCAACGGTTACCTGCCTATGGAAGCTGGTGTCATGGGACTAAGTCAGGACGCGCTGAAAAATTTTGAAACCATCGGTGCCAAGGTGGAGAATGCACAAACCGATTTTGATATGGCGCGCTTATGGAAGACCTGGCTGACGCTACGCGGATTTGTCATTGCAGGCATTGCAGGTGGCATGTATGCAGATCCGAAACTGCGCGTGCTGATGAAGCCGGAAGCCATTTGGGAAATCGAAAGCGGCTTGAAACTATCGGCAACCGATATCTACACGGCCTCGATGGAGCGTAGTGCCTGGTATCAGTCGCTGCGCACACTGTTCCAGCGTGTCGATTTTCTGGTCTTGCCATCGGCCCAGGTATTCCCGTTCGACGCCAGGCACGATTGGCCGAAAAGCATTGCCGGAAAACGCATGGACACCTATCACCGCTGGATGGAAGTGGCGATTCCAGCCACCCTCGCCGGTCTGCCGGCGATCAGCGTACCGGCAGGCTTCGGCCCAACCGGCTTGCCGATGGGCTTGCAAATCATCGGCAAGGCACAGGCGGATTTATCCCTGCTGCAAATCGCCTATGCCTATGAACAGGCCAGCTCCTACACCAAGAGACGTTCGCCATTATTGGGTTAGCCATAACCGGCGAGCCAACATTGCGATGTTGACAGAGAGATGAATTGAGACGTTTCGATTGCACTTGAGGCGTTCACCGTCGCTCGATCGCCTGTGTTGCCCATATTTCAAGCGTCCTTCGTCCAGTCCTCCAAGAGCAAGCCATCAGGGATTCGACTGAAGGCACGGTCCCTCGTCACCAAGATCGCGCCAGTTGCTTTCGCATGCGCCGCAATCATCATGTCCAGCGCTGCCAACGTCACACCCGCTGTCTCGCAAAGAACTCTTAGATTAGCGTAGGCCAAAGCAACATCCCGCGTCCAGGGCAGTACATCAACCCGAATTAAGAACTCTTGCACGCGGGTTGACAGACCTGACGGATGGCCACGTTTGGCGACACCGTACAACAACTCAGCCTCAGTAACGACGGACGCCGCGATACTGCGTATAGGCACATCCGCAAGGCGCTTTCTGACGATTGGAATATCACCTTTGATGACGTGGCTGGCGATATTCGTGTCCAGCATGTAGATCGTCATGCGTCCATGCCTTCAAACGGATCACGGCTATCCTCTCCCTGATTGCGGTCGGCATCCGTCATGAAGTCGTCCGGCACCTCCGTCGTGGCATCGAGCGCAAAAAAGTCGGCCCACGAATCGGGGCGACGTGACAAGACAACATCTCCAGTGCGTTGGTCACGCCGAATGAAAACCTCGCTGCCCTCGAAACGGTATTCCATCGGCAATCGCACAGCCTGGCTGCGACCGGTGGTGAAAAGTTTAGCGGTATCTGTCATGGCATCTCCGAAACAAAAATAGCGATATGTATCATGATATATACCAATTCACGATACATATCAATAGATATACCGACTAATCTACCAATATTTTGTCGGAAACAGCACAGCGGCAACGTGAAAGATGCGCGATTACTTAGTAATTGCTCAATCGCCAAGCACTTCAGCGCCAGTCCTGTCGTCAGTGCATTCAACGCATATCGGAAGTGACAACGCCCGTAGCAAAAGACTGCGCAAGAACGTTAACGCTCGATCACTTCAAAAGTAGCATTGCCTTGCCAGGTGGTCCGGTCCCGCACGCGGGTTGCGGCCTCGCTGATCGCCGTATCGATACGCGCCTGCAAAGAAAGGCTTTTCCCTTTAGCCGACTGCCCGGCAACGACGGGGACCACCATGCTGCCAGGCGTGACGGATACCGCTGCGCTTGATTCAGCGACGATTTTGCTCCCCGCTTGTGACAATCCTAAATTGACCGGCTGGCCATCCAACAAGGCACCGGACAGGCGCATCGTGAATTGACCGCTATCGCCAAATTTGAAACGCTCCAGCCCCGCCGGTCCCTTGACCATCAGCGCGAAGGCCGTGGATTTCCGACACAGTACATTCAATGTGATTTGACGGCTGCCCAACGACAGACCGGCAGCAGAGCCGGGGTTGCCCAGCATGCCCGCGCGCGTTACCTTACCGTAATCCAGCGTCGTCTCGTTCAGTTGCAGCTGACAATTCTCAGCGCAGGCATTGACAGCCAGGCATGACCACAGATTGAGTATGAGCAATAACAGCCCCAGCCGACCGGGTTTCAGATTGTGCATTTCGTTTACCTCAGATGACTTGACGACACAACATATCCGAACAGACCGTGGTTCCGGCCTTCAATTTATGGTCCCTGCCCTGGCGCGCGACAGACGGCATTTATCGTCTCAAAATAGACGTTCACCTTTGGTTTTTCCGGCAAGGCAAAATCCAGAGCACACTGTTTGCCGTCGGGCAGGTTGATTCTTAAACCATCGGCCAGCTGACCGTTGGATAGAAACAACTTGCCGCCATCGACGACGGTGGTCAGGAATTCATCCTGACTGCCGACCACCGATGCCCCTTTGGGCAAAGGTATGCCATCGGCAGTCGTTGCCGTCATCAACACCCGCCGTACCTTCACGACGCCAAACTTGATGTAATGGACAGAACCGCGACCCGCACCGACTTTCTTGAAGCCATTCTGGATATCGACATTGCGCGGCAACGATTTGGTCGCCACTTCCAAGCGGCTGGTGCGATACGCGGAGAGTTGCGGCACAACGGCACGTCCCCAGGCGTCGGTCCAGACCGGCCCATTCTGCGTATTGATGCGCACGCCGGAAACATCCCCCATCGTCAAGACGCCAAACGTATCCTCGATCCGGTACGGCGACAGCGTCAACCCATCCTTATGCAAAGCAACACCGCCACGCATCTGACCGCTATACGCGCTGCCGCCGGAAGCAGAACGCGCATAACCCAGGTTGACTTGCGCATAGCGCGGCAGCAAACCCGCAGTGGCGGAAACATCGACCTCGCCTTCCCGCGATTTCCGTTCCGTGCTAACGGTGTAGTTCACATACTCATTGACTTGCTCGCTCAGCGACGCCCCCAGCCGGCTCTTGCCGCCGGAATTATTCAAATAAGTTCGCACGCTACGCCGACCCAGCGGAATACTGAGGTTGACATACACGGCGTTATCGGCGCCAGCCTTGTTCGTGCTCAGGTCGCGCTCGATACTCACCGACACCGTTGCCTGCTTAAACGTTTTGTTCCAGGAACCGACCACACGCTGGCTCGATGCCCCGTTACTTGCCCCACTCTTCGCATTCGCATACGAGACACTGAATCCCCCCAGGGTCCGGTCGCTCCAGCTTAATGACGCGCTGTATTGCGCTTGCGCCCGGCTGCTTAAGTCCGGCGTAGTCCCGACAGGATTGCGGACCAACGTCGTTTCCTGTAAATCCCGGTAACCGACGGTCTGCCTGGTAGCGGATGCACCGGCGCTGAATTTATCTGACAATGCACTGCTGACAGACATACTGAATTGCGCGCCACGCACCGACTCCTGTGTGGCCGAAGAGACGACGTTACGCACACTCAGGGAACTGCCTCTGGCGATTGCCGAGTCAAGGCCCCAGCCAACGGATTGGTAACCCGACGCCAGCATTACCCCGGCAGAAAGCTGGTTGGCATCGTTCAGCGCCCAGCCGCCACTGCCGGTGACCAGCATAGGATCGTTGTGCCTGTCAACGCTGCCCGTGCCGAAACTCCGCACCTTGCCAAGCGCAAACGAATACCCGGGCGCTACCTGCGACACGCTTCCCAGCGATGCTGCGGGGACCGTAAAAGTCCGTCTGGCGCCGGATGTCCCGATTACGCTGACGATCAGGTCGGTATTCCCATTCAACAGAGGAATGTTGGTCAACGAAAAAGGACCGGCCGGCACCACGGTCGAATAAATCAACGCGCCGCTCTGACGTACTTCGACCCGTGCCGGCGCCTGGGCAATCCCTTCAATGGTGGCGCCGCCCTGGTTTTGATTACGGAGCGCCGCTTCCGGCATGACCTGGATGCCGGTAACCGCCGAACCAGCCACTACCGAGCTGCCGATATTGATCTGCCCGACCTGCAAAATCGCTTTGTAATCGACGAACGTGTGCTGCCCGTAGGTATACAGCAACTGGAAGTTGGTCTTATTGTCATGCACCGCGTAGCTTTGGCGGCTGCGCACAATCCAGTCATGACTGTTTACCCCGAGCTCGGTATTCGCCGACAAATAATCATTGCTCTTGCCGCCAAACTGGCTATTCACCGCCAACAAGTCGTAGTTCAACAAAGCAGCAGTGCCGCCGCCACTGTATTCCGTAGAATCGGCTTCCGGCGCACGCAGTGCTGCCGTCGGCACCACCAGGGCGACTTCTGCCTGACCAGGGCGTAACGCGACTTCGGTCTGCGCAAACACGGCCTTGAAGTCGTAACACAGACCAGGCAGCAGAAATTGTTTATCCGGCGTCACCAGACCGGCTTTGTCGATCAACGCTCGGTTAAAACACAGCTGACCCTGGCCGTCGAAACTGGCCTCAACCAGGCCGCGCCCGGCACCATTCACATACAGGGTAACCGGCTGTGTACCGCTGGTGAAGCGCGGCGCTTCACGAAAATATTCGGCGACTTTAGGATCGATGCCGCGTTGTTTTAGTACATCGAGATCGAAGGATTCGAGCGCTAAAAGGATGCTGCCTTTAGACGACAATCCATCGACCTCTGCACCCGGCACTGTTTGGGCGTGACCCGGGCCGGCCATCGTCAGCGCCATCAGCAACGCCATCCGGCGCAGGGCATGGAATGTGTTCTTGTTTTTCATGCGGGGACCCCATGCCCAACCCTATTACTTCCTCCGCATCGCCAGAGGGGCATCGTAAGCATCGACGGAAAATCCGTAGACCGTGGCCGGATGCAGCCGAATCGCCCGCACCGCCGCCGCGTTGACGTCCGCAGGCAATGCAATGCTGATCGCCTCGCCCGGCAGGATGTACGCACGTGGCAGCGCCACCTTGGTCTTGGCCGGTTGCAAGCTGGCCTGTTGATCAAAACGTACTACGTAGGGGCTATCGTTTTTTGCGCTGAGTTTTCCATTCGCGATCGACCACTTGAGAAGTGTCCACGGCGTACGATTCTTTGCCAGTCCACGCGGATGCAGGATGACCGGCAAATCTTGACGGACAGTGATGGCGACGGTGTTGTCGGCGCCGGTTTTTTTGGTCGGGATGCCTTCAAAACTGACGCGCTTCAGACGTTCCACCTTGAGCGGCTCTTTGGACTGAAGGATAAACCGCACCAATTGCGATTCGCCCGATTCGACGCGGGCCACCGGCGGGGTGATCACCAGTAACGACTCAGTGTCTCCCGGCAGATTTTCGATCGACGAATAGAGCAATGCCGGGCCGGCGTCGGTGTTCTTGACCTTGATGCTGGCTTCGCCATCGGCTTCGTTGACAACGACGACCGTCGTTTCGGGGATCATGCCGCTCGAAAATGCGTGACCGGCAATACTCAATAGCATTACAGCTGACAAAAGAAGAACAGATGTTTTTTTAGAAAAAGCGAACATGGCGGCATCCATAAGTAAAGATCAATAAGAAAAAATCAAAGCCCATGCGGGCATCGGGAATGTCGCGAGCGAATTGCATCGCAACCGAAAAAATGAGACCAGGGGAATAAGGACAACCGGCCACTAGCCGCGTTGTCCGATGAGAAGCTGACGAGTACTTAAACGTATTTAATTGTGATGGTGGTCAGGCCATCCAGCTTCACATCCTCAGTCAGGTCGAGGGTGTTTCTGGCGGCGATAGTTGCGACCACCTTGATGACGCCGGTGACTGTCATATAAGCCCCTGGGACCAGGGTTCCGGTTTTCGAGTACGAATTTAGCTTGCCAAGGACCACTTGCCCATCGCCATGCCTGGCCCACCCATATCCGCCGTCTGTGCTCCAGATACTATCTACGGCCGCCCCATCGCCTCGCAGGTCCGCAGCAACCTGATAGAGTTTGTAGTAGCCGGTTTTTTTGTCGCTCGAGGCACCCGATTTACCCAGACCGAACACATTTACGTCAGCGCTACTGGCAGTGCCGGCACGATTGTCCGTGAAAATGAAAGCCGTTTTCGTTGCTGCGTCACACGTGATTGTGTATGCCACCGTCTTGCTGGGAAGCTCGGTTACCGCAGTGAGAGAAAGGCTCTGCGAGGCGATTTTGCCGAAATCGACAACGCCCCCTCCGCCAAAATTTGGTACGCAAGCTGCCGGCGTGATGGTGCCGGTGATTTTAAGTTCAGCGGTATCGGCGGCGAAGGAACCGGCCGACGCGGCCGCCATCAAGCCAGCAAGAAGAATTTTTTGAAAACGCATGATCATATCCCTTTGTATAAATGTGAACGACCGTTATCCGGCAGGATTCATTCAGCAAAGAACATGCCATGCAGCACACGCAAAAAGAAAGTGACGTCAGCATTTTTAACGTCTTTAGAAAACCAATTAATTCTCTTTAGAATCAAGCACTAACGGAATCCGCATAGACCCGATTTCATTTGTTAAAATTCGTCAAATTGTGATTCGCACGTTACATGTAACGTAACGCCAGAGAACATCCCTCTTCTCGGTAGCGGAATTACACTTCCTCATCCCGCGCACAAAAACACCGCTGTCGGGCAACGACGAATGTGACGAGGGCATCGTCCACGCTACCGCCGAATACGGTCGCGCTACTCATTCACGCACCATGCCATTGACCACAGCCAGGGCATTTGCCAATAGCTGTGAAGCGTCATCCGTAGTCAGCGACTTGCTGTACGCATGAACCCTCGGGAATCCTGCGGCATGCGCCAGCAATACATGCGTATCCAGCACGTCCTTGTCCTGCGAACTCAGCCAGACGAGTATCGGTAAGGTTTGCCCGGTTCTGCGCGCCAACGCACCCTGCGCAACGGCGAACTGAGCGCCATCCATATACGGCATGTTGATGTCGCAAAAAATCACGTCAACAGGCTGGCGTGCCAGCAGCACCATCGCCTCGATGCCGTCATTCGCAACGACGACCGCGCGACATCCCAATCGACGCAGCAGATCGGAGAGAACTTTTCTTTGCAGCGGATGATCTTCGACAACGAGAATCGGCAAATCGGCAATAGTCTTCATCACATCATTCAACAAGTTTCAATGCCGGTAATTTTGTGGGGAAGTGCCTACCATGTATGTCGGAAATATCTGGTTAGCGATGCGGAATATCCATGACATGCATAGAATTTTCCTGCTTTGGCCTGAATGTATCTTGGCTGCCAAAATGGGCGATGAGGCCGAATCATGGGACGCGTCACGCAGCTCCGGCAAAATCCCCGTATGCCGGAGCGCGCCGGCCGTCTTTCTTATTGCGGGAGCGTTCCTAGCAGTGACAATTCCTCGCTGAGTACGGCTTCAAGCTTGCGTATTTCCGTACACACCGCCTCTACCTTCTCAACTACGTCAACCTCATTTACCGGTTCATGACAAGCGCTTTCCAGCACAGTGCACGCGGCGATAAGTGAATCGGCCTTGGTGATCCGCGCGCCACCTTTCACTCTGTGCGCCACATCCAGAATGCCGCCCCATTCGGCATCCTGCAAATGGTGATTTATTTGGGAAAGATCCTGCTGATTGGATTTAATCATTTCTCGCAACAGGTCTTCGGCAATCGCCGCATTGCCACCCGTGAGCATGTCCAGCGTTTCCCTGTCGAATATTTTGGCGTCCGTTGCCAGCGCCAGGATTTTCCCGTCACCGTCAACGCTCGCCGGCGCACGGCTGGTATCCACCAGCGCCAGGCGATCGCGCAGCATCTCCAGGCCAATCGGTTTAAACAGACAGTCATTCATTCCGGCTTCCCGGCAACGCACAATCTCTTCGGCTTGTGCGTTGGCCGTAAAACCGAATATTGTGGATTGCGCGATTTCCGGATTGGCTTGTTCGGCTATGCGAATTTTCCGGGCCAACTCGTAGCCATTGACAATCGGCATATTGCAATCGGTGATAATCAAATCAAAAATGCCCGGAGTCCACAATTTCAAGGCCGTTTCGCCATCCTGAGCAACCGCGACTTCATGCCCGAGGAACTGCAGTTGCTGTGTGATAACCATGCGATTTGGTGCGTGATCGTCCACTACCAGCACACGCAACATCCTGAAATTCTTCAGGTCGTCAAATCCTGCAATCGCCGGGATTGCCACCACAGCGACAGGGTGCAGCACCGACACCGAAAACGTCACCAGAATCAGCGTCCCCAATCCCAGTTCGCTGGAAAGATGTAATTGCCCGCCCATCATTTCCACCAGCTTGCGACTGATCACCAGCCCCAATCCGGTTCCCGAACGTGCATTGCTTTTAGTTGTCTGCGCTTGAGAAAACGGGGAGAAAAGCTTTTCCTGGCTTGCCGGGCTGATGCCAATACCGCTATCCTCGACGCTGAATCGAACGAGAAGGCGTTCCGGCTCCAGCATGACGCCCTCCAGCCGAACGATGATCTGTCCCTGATCGGTAAATTTGATGGCGTTTCCTATCAAATTAAAAGCGATCTGCTTGAAGCGCTGAGGGTCGATCAGTACCTCGCCTTGAATCTGCGAATCGATTTGCAGGCGTAACTGCAAGCCCTTTTTCCGGGCCAGGCCGTCAAACACGCGCACCACCGACTCAATCAGTTCGCGGATATTTGAGCGTTGTGGAAACAGGTCGAGTTTGCCCGACTCTATCTTGGCGATATCCAGAATATCGCCGATCAGGTCCAGCAGAGCGTGCGCCGAACTATATGCGACCTCAATCGATGAACGTTCCCAACGCCCCTGATCGGCATATTTGAGCGCGAGTTCGAGCATGCCGATAATGGCGTTCATCGGAGTCCGTATTTCGTGGCTCATGGTTGCCAGGAACGTACTCTTCGCCTGGCTGGCTTCATCGGCCAGCTCCTTGGATTGCTGCAATTCCTGTACCAGGCGCTCCCGTTCCGTGATGTCAAGCCAGCCGCCGATAATCCCGACCAGATTCCCCGTGGAATCCTTGTAAGGCAAGATCCAGTGATAGATACGAAACACGCTGCCGCGCGCCTGGATCTCGTCATCCCGAAAAATCCTGCGGCCTGTTTGCATCGTTTCCTGATGCAGACGATGGTATTTTTCTTCGGACTCGCTGGTGCCGATGACTGCTTCTTGCAAGGTTTTGTCCATCACTTGCTGACGTTCCACACCAAAGAAATCCAGATACGCGCGATTGCATAAGATGAGTCTGCCATTGCTATCCCGCACATAAATCGGATTGGGAGTGCCGTCAATCAAGGCGTGCATGAACTCCAATTGATCGCCCAAGGCGCGTTCAGCGAGCTTGCGATGTGATATCTGACGGCGCAAATAGCCAACCCACACGACAAACCCGATGACAAGCAACAGCGCCACGCCGATAATCTGGTAAATATGGCTGCGGTAGGTGTTCCACGTATTGACAGTGACATCTGCATTGCTGCGCCATCGGCTAGCCAGCATCGCCAGTTCTTCCGGAGGGATGCTCAACAGCGCTTTATCGAGAATCGACAGCAACTCCGGCGCGCCATGACGCACGCCAAAGGCAATACGCGCAGGTACGTCCCCCACAACAGCGGCAATGTGCAGGTCGTTTCTAAAATTTCGATTAATGAAATAGTTTGCGCCAACCTGCGCAACAATTGCACCGTCGACGCTACCCCGAACCAGTTTCTCGAGGCCATCAACGGCATTGCCAACGAGTACCAGGCGAACACGGGGATATTTCTGACGTAACATGGATATCAGCTGATTGTCTCGTGGAAGCGCCAGCGAGCGATCTTTCATATCCTCCATGCTGGCAGGCGCGTTTTTGCCATTGCGCGCCACCAAAACAAAGGAATTGACCAGATAGGGGCGCGTAAAAGCAAGCCCATCCTGAGGCTCCTCACTGATGCTGAGCGCACCGACCAGATCCCCTTTTTCCTGCCGAACCTGCGTGACAATCTCTTCGGCTGAATGGATGCGCGACACTTCGAAATCCAGTCCGGTACGCAACCGGATCAGTCGCAATATGTCCGCAGTGATGCCCATAAACCTGCCTTCGTCATCGAAAAAGGTAATTGGCGCATATAGTCCGTTGACTAAAACATGGATTTTGCGATGCTGTTCCAGCCAATGCCGTTCACGCGGGGTAAGATCCAGTTTTGTATCTGACAGATACGCCACACTGCCCAAACTCCAGCGGCGTAAAATCAGGTGGCTTTCATCTTGCGGGATCGCGCCGAGCACAGTATTTATGCTCCGCAACAAATGCGCATCCTGCCTGCGCATCACAAAACTGAAGCCGCTACTTCCGAATGGGATGAAGTTCGACAACTGAAGGTTATTGAAGTAGCTTTTGGCAATCAGGTAATTTGCCGAGACAGCATCACCGAGAAATATATCGGCGTGGCCAAATGCCACTGCCGCAATGGCTTTCGGATAGCTTTGATAGACTTTCAGCTGCGCCTCGGGATAAAACTGATTGACCGCGTCCAGGGAGCGATAGTTGGCAACAATCGCCAAACGCAGACCGGCCCCTTGTACCACCTCGCGCCGCTCATCAATGCGGGTAACCAGTACCGGACGATCGGTTGTATAGGCAGAAGAAAGGACGAAACGGTTATCGTAGGTATCGGCATTGCTCGAGGTGCCTAACAGATCGATTTGCCCATTCGCCAAAGCATTCAACGCGGCCTGTTGTGTTGCAAAACGCCGCACGCTGACCTTGACCCCCATCATTTTGGCCAGGATCGCCATATAGTCTGCGGTGATGCCTTCATAGTCGCGGCCGCTGATGCTGATGTCGAAGGGCGGATAATCGGGAGCTGTCGCGCCGAGTACAAGTGCGCGTTTGCGCCCCAACCAGCGCCAGTCGTTTCCAGACAACTGAAAATCAAGATGTTCTATGGTGGAGCGACCAAGCAATTGCAGGGACTTTCCATCACCATCTTCCGCCCGGGTAGTGATCGCAAACAAGCTCAGTATCCCTAGCAACCCTAAATACCGGAAGAGGGAATACATCATTTCTCGTTGCCGACCCCGTTGCGTTTGGCGAATTCGATCAATTCGAGCAGCGAACTCATATTCAGCTTGAGCAACAACCGGGTTTTATAGGTACTCACCGTTTTTTCACTAATCAGCATGCGATCTGCGATGTCCTTGTTCAACATCCCTTGCGCCAGGCTTTGAAGCACCATTATTTCGCGGTTGGACAGGCTCGCCAGTTGTTCGGTTTCTTTAAACTCGCCGCGACCGAATCGGGGAGTCTGCACAGCAAGGTTGGGAAAATAGGTGTAGCCCGACATGACGGCCTTGGCAGCATCGATCAGTTCCATCAGATCGCCTTGCTTCCACACAAAACCGGCTGCACCGGCCATCTTGCAGCGGAAGGCAAAATGGAGCGGGCTATGGGAGGTAAGAACCAGCACACGCATCGGAATGTCGAGCGCCTTGAAACGTGCGATGACCTCCATCCCGTCAAGTTGAGGAAGGGTGAGATCCAGGACGATCAAATTGGGCATCAGTTTTCTGGCCAGACTCAATGCATCAATGCCATTGTTGGTTTCGGCAACCACGTCGTGCCCCTCACGCTCCAGCAACGTGCGCACCGCCAGCCGGATGACGGGATGGTCATCGACAATCAAAACTTTACCCATGCAGTACTCCAAAAATCTGTCTACAGAAATTTAACTTAAGCGCCTTTTCGCAACCTGGTCGCCCTGCCGTCCGGAAATCCCCTGAAGCCATTGCAAGGACCGGGATCAGATTGCATCAAAGCAGAATGCGGCCGCTGACCTGGCGGCCACAGGCGGAAACTTCTTCGGGGTCGGAATGATCGATAGTCCGTTCCTCGTGAAAATGACCATCAAATAAGCTTCGCTATAAATTTCCTTTGGCGTCCGGTCCATATGATCCAATACTTGGCCTTGGATAAGCATCGGAACTATCCCAAAAGAATGTAGGAAATTTCCTGTCGTTAAAATGAAAATACGTACCTCAATTAAAAATACTCTGGCAGCATTCACCGCAAGAAACGGGACAAATTGTGCGTGTAACGCCGCGCGTCATTCGTGCTGTGCACGGCACACCAGGCGCGTCACGGCAGCAGCTCAAAGTCTTGCGGGTATTCTGTTTCGGAGGTCGAATACCGCTGCGGTGAGAATCCTCGGTTGATAGGGATAGCCGGTTGAATTCCATAACGGCTCTGACATAATTCCCGTTGCGATGATGTGGCTCTCACGCAAAAAACCTTGGCGACACCCAAGGTTTTTTGCTCATGGAACAGCTGTTTATTTTGGTGGTGGGACACCCAGCAATGCATCGACCGCGCCTATGATTGGTTTCAGAACAGGTAAAGCAGGAGCGAGCGCTCCCTCGACGCCATTGAGCAGTCCCCCGACCGGCGTCAAAACAGGCGCCAAAGTTTTAGTCACAGGCGCCAAAGCGCCAGCCACAGGCGCCGCAATACCACCGACCAGTGCGCCGACAGGTTCCAAAACAGGGTCCAAAGGTTTAGTCACAGGCGCCAAAACATTAGCCACAGGCGTCAACACACCACTGGCCAGTCCTGCGACAGGCGCCAAAACCGGGGTCAAGACCGGTGCCAAGGCGCTGTCGAGCACTCCGGCCACCGGCGCGACCGCGCCACCAACCGCTTGCGTGATCGGCAAAATCGCCCCGGTTGTCAATCCGGCAGTCAAGCCCGAAGCCAATTGTGTGACGTCGCTGCCGAGACCCGTCACCAGACCGCCGACCACGCCTGTGACCGGTCCTAACGCAGCAAGCGGCCCGCTACTACCCAAGTCGGTCACCAGGTGGCCGACGCTCTGCACTGCATTGCCGGCCTGGCCCACCACCTGATCGACATTGGTTACCAGGCCACCGAGATCGCCTGCTACACCCCCGACACCGCCAGTAGTGCCGCCTGTTGCACCACCTGTTGTACCGCCTGTTGCGCCGCCGGTAACACCACCTGTTGCACCGCCGGTAGCACCGCCGGTAACACCACCTGTTGCACCGCCGGTAACACCACCGGTAACACCACCGGTAGCACCGCCTGTTGCACCACCTGTTGCACCGCCGGTAACACCACCGGTAGCACCGCCTGTTGCACCGCCGGCACCGCCACCTGCACCAGCAATAACGACGCCGGTTGCACCGCCGGTGCCGCCACCCAGCCTGCTGCCAAACGTACCGCCGCCGCCGGCACAACCAGTCAGCAATGCAGTCAACAACAACGATGCCGCGACCAGATTTCTGTTTTGTAATGCGCTCATAGTGATTTTCCTTTTTTGGGTAACTCGGTTTAGGGAATGTAAATAACAACTTGGTCTGGCTTTCTTTCGCAAAGAACATGCCAAGCGGTAATACCCCAAAAAAAGTGATGTCCCTTTTTTTAACGCCGATAGAAAATCAATTAATCCCCTTAAAAATCAAGCACTAACGGCATCCACATCGATCCAAATTCATTTGTTAAATTTCGTTAAATTGTGATTCGCACGTTACATGTAACGTAACGCCAGGGAACATCCCTCTTCCCGGCAGCCGAAATACACTCTCGCCCCGCGCACAAAATACGGCGGTCGAGCAACGATGAATGTTGCGGTTGGTCATGCAGTGACTTATTTGAGCAGCCCAGTCGAATACTCCGCTGGTGGCTATCCGCCGTGAAGGACGACCAGCGTCGCCACCGCGCTCGCCGTGACCGCCCCGGGTCGGCCACCGGCGTGGATTCAAGCGCTGTTAGTGGTCATGCAAACTGAGCTGTGGCGCTGGTTGGAGTGACATACGCGGGGGCCGACCATTTGTCCGGCCCCCGCCTGCAACAGGGATTGTGGCTCGTCGCGGCCTTGGTCGCGATCGGGATGATTGTCAAAGTGATGCAATGATGCACGATGGCGACTGCCCGGAACGTGTCGTGGCCAGCGATGTTGATCGTCAGCCAGTGTCCTGATTTTGCGGGGGAATCAAGCTATTGCGCGCTACATTTTATTTGTGCATTAAAACTACGGCATGACCAACCCGACCCAATGTAATGTCGATTCATCCAACGATAATGGCGAGCGCTTAACGGACTCGAGGCTTTTCGCCGCGTTTATTGTCGCGTTATAAATCATCTTTTTGGCTTTCCTTAGCGACCTTTGCTCGATACGTCGGGTATACAGATCGCCGTAGCTTACAACCTGCTCCAGCATCAGCCGCAATTCCTGATCTTCAAACTTGCTTTGTGCCAGTTGGCGCCAAAAATCGCATTCATTCCAGCGCCGGAAACGCATGTAGGCCGCATTCCATTTGCCGAACTGAACCGGTAGATTGCACCACGAGCCGTTATCCAACACAATCCAGAATACTGCTTCGATAAACAACCGATTGTTTTTGGCACTGACGCCAGGGTCGCTCTGTTTTCCGATCAGGAGTGGTTCCAGTTTTTGCCATTGATCATCCCGAAGTTTCATTCCATATCTCCGCATTTCCGCATGTCATTCATTTATCGTGAAGGAGGACTTACGCAAAACCGCCCCAGCAGCATTACGCCTCCTAGCCGTCCTTGCCGCACCATCCGTACTGTCTTCGTCGGCAGGTTTTGACAAACTCGTTGCCGGGACAATTTTGTGTAAGTCCTAATATAAAAAATATTTTCCGTATCAATCGCTCGTCCTGCGCTCGTCCTGTTTCACTGCCTATTCATCCGGGATTTTCCGGTGAACGGCTCCCGTACCATTCCAGGACGCGCCGTCCGGAGTGAGCATCGTGGGCATATGGAAATAATTTCCTTGGCAATGCATACGAGAAATAGGCCTTTTACTTTAGCTGTACCTCTTGCGACGGGATGTCAGAATTTTCCGAAAGTTCTTTATCAGGTGCGCGCCGTACGATGCCGTAGCCGACGCGCCCCGGGTTCACTAACTGATGGTCGACCGTGTATTGCATCGAACTGCAGCACTTTCCAAACCCAATAGTGCTGCTCCTCCTTCGCCATTCCCACGTAGTAATTTGGCATGGCGCCGCCATCTGCTTTCACGGCTGCAGGCTTCGGGCCTTGTTCGATGACGACGGCTTTGCGCAAGTCAATGACGCCGCCGTTAATGCTGGCTGCATATCCGCCGCCCAAAGCACCAGCCAGGAAAACCCCGCTGCACGCCACAACCAGTTTCCTTGCTTTCATACCTGCCCCCAGCGCCAATTAAGCCAACCCTGCCTCGCAGAACAAGCATCCGCTGACGCAGTCATGGCAAGGCGCGACAAAAATTTTCATCATAGAAATCGCCGGCAAGAATGTATGTCGGATAAATCCGGAAATAGCGGAGGAATATTCGACAAAACAGACTTCTATTGAGAATCTCTCCAAATGCCATAAGCCATTCCGTCGTCGGCCGGGCCGATCATGGCGTGCATCATCTCAGTAGATGCCGGGAATCAGCGCGGCGACCTCGCTCCGATAGCGCGTATACGGCTCGCCGAAATGCGCGGTGAGCCAGGTTTCCTCGACGCGTATCTTGTATGTCAGCGAGGCGAAGATCAGCGCGAAGCCGAGCGCGCCGCGCCACTCGCCGTTGATGATGGCCGACCCGGCAATCGCCAGCAGGCAACCCGAATACAGCGGGTGACGCACGAACGTGTACGGGCCGCTGCGCACGAGTTCGTGCCCTTCCTTGAGCGTGACCGGTACGCTCCAGTTCGTGCCCAGGCACCGCCGCGCCCAGGCCGAAAAGACGAGCCCGGCGACGATGAGCGCGAACCCGGCCGACTGAAGCGCCCCTAACGCGGATGCGTCGAACGCGAGTCCGGCGGCGCTCGGCGTGGGCAGGACCAGCAGTGCACATCCGCTGGACAGCAAGATCATCTGAAACCTGCGCGGGATCGATCCTTCTTCGCGCATCGTCTTTTTCACTTGCCTGGATTTGGCGGCCCAATAAGCGCTCCAGACGACCCACGGTGCAGCGATGGCGAGACTTGAAACAATGTTCATGGCAGATTTCCTGATTGATTTGTTGGGCAAATACGCATGGGCTGCCTCGTGTCAGGACATCGTCTGGAAGAGCGCGTCGGACGGCGCCGCAACGCACGTGACGTCGTTCGGGCGCGCCACGGCAGCCGGGCCGAAGAAGCCGAGGATTTCCGTCCGCACGTGGTTTAGCTGCTCGCGGCCTTCGAGATCGAGGAAGTGGCCGGCGTTCGGGATCGTCGCGAATTCGGTATTGGCAACGTACGCGGCGAGCTTCCGTACATCCGACGGGGTCGTGTACTCGTCGAGTTCGCCGTTGATGAATTTCAGCGAACAGCTGATCTGCGACATCTGGTTCAGATAGGTTTCCGGCTTGAGCGCCAGGATCTGATCGACGTGGAACGCGACCTGATGCTGTTCCTTCGGCGGCAGCGTCGTCAGATACCGGTAGTTACAGAATTTCATGATGCGCGGCAGGTGCTTCCCCACCGTGCTGTTGAGCAACTGTGCCGCCTTCAGGTTTTCACCCGCGGCGATGAAGTCGCGCGCTTGCGTGACGTAGTCGACCATCGCGTCGTTCAGGAACGGCGAGAACGATGCGATCAGCGCCCGCCGGATGCTGGTCCGCTCGCGCGACAGCGCGAGTAGCGACGCGACCCCGCCCCACGAAACCGACAACAGAAGCGCCGGCCGGAACATCCGGATCAGGTGCAGCAGTATCTCGACTTCGTCGTCCTTGGTCAGCATGAACGCGTGTTCGTTGTGCGGCTTCGACTGCCCCGCGTACGGCAGGTCGAAGCAGATCGTGTTGTAGCGCTCGCTCAGATATTTGATCGTCGGACCAAACGACGCGGTGGTCGCCAGCGCGCCGTTGATGAGGATCACGGTCTCGAAGCCGTCATCGAATATTTGCTGCTCGACATAAATTTTGAGGCCGTTCGGCAGCGGGACGATCAGTTTTATGGTTGGCATGGTTTTGCTCTCTGTAGTTGGCACACGGGCCGATACTTTCCATAGAGCAAAACGTGTGCCCGATATTCTCTGCGGCTTCCGCGCGCTTCAAGCCTCTGATTGTTAAGGCGTTTTCCGCAACCAACCGGTTCAGGGAGGGCTAATTGTTACGCGCCGGGAAGGCGAATGTTACGTAACGCGTAACGCGGGCGCTCGGGTGTTTCGGCCATGTGTTGGTCGCCCTGCGGCAGCCGGATGCCGCGCCGATTCACGCTGCGTACAACGACACATCGACGATTTCTCCGGCGTGTATAATCCGCCGCTATTCCGAACCGGACCGCGTTGCGACCGGCCCGATCAGCCTGCCTGTCAGGCGCGGAATGTCTAATCTTCAGGCTCGGTCAAGCGTAACCTGGCGTGCCAATCCTGAGTCCGGCGCAATCGCGTCCCACCTACCTTAAGAGCTAAAGTCACGCTATGAATATCGTTATCATCAACGACGGCACAATGGGAGACATGCATCCATTTTTCAGCTTGGGACGCGTGTTGGCCGAGCGAGGTCACACGATCGTGTTTTGTACGAATGACGTATATCGGACGGCGGCCGAGAAGCTGGGTTTCCGCTTCGTCACCACCGGCACGGCGCAGGAATACGAGGCGATCGTTTCCAATCCAAACATGTGGAATTCGAAAAAGGCGCGCGTCATGGCGTGGAAGACCGTTGTCGTGCCGCGCCTGCGCCCGTTGTTTAACATCCTGCTGCGCGAGGTGGACGACAACACGGTGATTCTTTGCGGTTCGTTTACTGCGGCCGTCGCCAGAGCGGTACAGGAAAAGCATGACATTCCGCTAGTCACCACGGTGTTGGCGCCATCCGTGCTGTTTTCCGCGAAGCGTCCTCCCAAGGGCTCGCCGATTCCCTCCTGGCTGCCATATCCGGCGCGGGTGGCGGTCCTGCGCGGCCTCGACATGGTGATCGACAGCGTCATGGCGCCGGACCTGAACCGGTTTCGTGGCGAGATCGGCCTGCCGTCGGCATCGAATCTTCGCCGTGGTTTTTTCTCGCCGCAGGGCACCCTCGGATTGTTCCCCGAATGGTTCGTACAACGACCAAGCGACTGGCCGGCAGCGCTGACGCTGACCGGGTTTCCACTGTTCGACGAAGGCGCGCACGCGACCGATCCGGTACTCGAAGAATTCCTGTCCTCCGGACCGGCGCCGGTGGTGTTTACCGCAGGCACGGGGATGCGGCATGCGCATGCTTTCTTCGCGGCCGCACAGCAGCTATTGCACCGTCTCGGCCGACGCGGCGTGTTCTTGAGCAAATCGGCGCAGCAGATTCCCGCCGATCTGCCGCCGCAGATTCTTTACCGCGACTATGCGCCGATGAGCACGCTGCTGCCGCGCAGCGCGGCGCTGGTGCACCACGGCGGCATCGGCACCGCAGCGCAGGCGCTGGCCGCCGGCATTCCGCAACTGGTGGTGCCGTTTGCCTACGATCAGTTCGATAATGCCGAACGCCTGCGTCAGCTTGGCTGCGGCGCGAGCGTGAAGACCCTGACCGCTCAGAATCCGGCGCAACGCAAGCTCCGGCATCTGCTGGAAAGTGCGACCGTTCATGATGCTTGCAAGCACTATCAGGCGCTGATCGAACCCGGCCGCATCGCCGCAACCCGCGCCGTGGAGTTGGTCGAACGGGCCGGCCGCGCCTGACCGGCGCACGTCGTTGCAGTTGGAAAAACCGGGAGGAAAAAAATCGGCATGCGTGGCAAAAAATCCCCCGGAAGCAAAAAAAGCGCTCCTTTTTACGGGAGCGTTTTTCTGTATCGATGCCTTAATATCCGCATGAAAACCATGCCGGCATTCACATCAACATATAAGCGGCTTTAATGCAATTGCCTTTTGAGGTCGGCAAGTTCGCTGTGCGCATGTTCTACAGCGGTTTTCACCTTGGCGCTCAGCCCAACGGCGCCTTGCAGCGCCAGTTCGGCGCGCCCGCCGATTTTTTCAAGATCGTCCACGCAACGAAGGATGCTCTTGTCATCGCGCGAATTGAAAATCCGCTTGGCCTTGGTCGTGTGTTGTTCCCACAGCATGACGCAATCTTTCAAATTTTGCGGCAGTTGCGCGTCGGCCGCCTGGCAGGCAGTTGCGGCGTCTTCGATATCGCGTTCGATAAGGCCGAAGCGCCGCTTGATTTCACTGTGTTGTAGCATGATATGTCTCCTTTTTCAGCTGTTAACTCTGTGAAAAACATGCTCTTTCAGACCACAAAATTGGTCTCGACAAATACTGGTTGACAAGATTTTTTCGCAGTCTATTTCTTTGAAAGACGCAAGTAACCGAAGTTCCAGGGAGATTGGGAAAATTTACATATGCTTAACTAAAGAGAATTGAATTTTTTCCATCGTGCGCGCGCTAACGTTTACGGCAGCGACCACCCTCCCCCGAAAATTCTTGGCAGAACGGCAATCGTCCGAAGCCCCGGTATTACCGAATGCGCAATCTTGTTTAAACAACCCTGGCTTCCAGTTCTGCCAGGCGTTTGCGCAAGTTGCGTTCTTCGGAGAAACGCGCGGTTTCATCGCGAATAATCGCGACAATCGCCGTCACCGTTTGCTCTGCCGAATACAGGATGGCCACCGTAAACGCGATGGACAAGGCGTGCCCTTCCTTATGCAGCGCCGGCACCCGCAACACATCGTGACCGTAACGGGTCTGCCCGGTCTGCATGGTCTTGTGATAGCCATCCCAGTGGCGCTGACGCTGGCGCTGCGGAATAATCAGATCGAGCGACTGGCCCAGCGCCTCGCTTGCTGCAAAGCCGAACATGCGCTCGGCCGCCGGGTTCCACAGCGTGATGGCGCCGCCGGCGTCACAGACGACGATCGCATCGCCGACTGCCTCTACGAGTTGCTTGAAATCAGTTTCCGAGCGCATGTGGCCTACTCCTTATCCTTGAAGACTGGGGAGCGACGTTCAGAAGCCCGTGCAGGCCCCCGAACGCCGCCGATACAAGACCGGTGTCTTAAACCGCCTGTGCCAAATGCAAAGCGGCCACCTGCTCCGGATTGTAGCCCAGGCTCGCCAGCACTTCGTCGGTATGCTCGCCCAGCAATGGCGAGCCGGTGATTTCGACCGTGGTATCCGAGAACTTGATCGGGCTGCCGACGGTCAGGTATTTGCCGCGGGCCTTGTGATCGACCTCGGTAATGGTCCCGCTGGCGCGCAGCGACGGATCGGCGGCGATTTCCTTCATCGACATCACCGGCGAGCAGGGAATGTCGAATTTGCGCAAGATATCCACCGCTTCGAACTTGGTTTTATCCTTGAGCCAGCGTTCGATCACCGCAAAGATATCGAAGATCTTGTCCTGCCGCGCCGCCGCCGTGTTGTAGGCCTTGTCCTCGATCCATTCTTCCTTTCCCAGCGCCTTGCAGATCGGCGCCCAGGCATGGCCCTGGATGGTGAAATAGATATACGCGTTCGGATCGGTTTCCCAGCCCTTGCACTTGAGCACCCAGCCCGGCTGGCCGCCGCCGCCGGCATTCCCGCCGCGCGGCACGACGTCGGTGAATTTGCCATGCGGATATTGCGGATACTCCTCCAGGTAACCGATCCGGTCCAGCCGTTGCTGGTCGCGCAACTTGACGCGGCACAGGTTCAGGACGCTGTCCTGCATCGAGACCGCCACCTTCTGGCCCTTGCCGGTTTTTTCCCGGCCGATCAAGGCCGTCAGAATGCCGATCGCCAGGTGCATGCCGGTATTGGTGTCGCCGAGCGCGGCGGCACTTACCGTCGGCGGACCATCCCAGAAACCGGTGGTGGACGCCGCGCCGCCGGCGCATTGCGCGACGTTTTCGTAGACCTTCAGGTCTTCGTAATGGTGGCCGTCGCTAAAACCCTTGACCGAGGCGACGATCATCTTCGGATTGAGTGCGTTGATGCGTTCCCAGGTGAAGCCCATGCGGTCCAATGCGCCCGGCCCGAAGTTCTCGACCAGGACGTCGGATTCCTTGATCAGCTTTTCCAGGACTTCCTTGCCCTCGGGCTTCTTGGTGTCCAGCGTCAGCGATTTTTTATTGCTGTTCAACATCGTGAAATACAGCGCATCGACATCCGGAATGTCACGCAACTGACTGCGCGTGACGTCGCCCGAGCCGGGGCGTTCGACCTTGATGACGTCGGCGCCGAACCAGGCCAGCAGCTGGGTGCAGGCGGGGCCGGCTTGCACGTGGGTGAAATCGATAATCTTGATTCCGTCTAGTGGCTTGCTCATGATGGATAATTTCCTTTATGACGTTAAATGGCTTATTTCTTGGTCGCGCTGCTTTGCGGATTCAGATTGGTCAGGCGGCCGCTCTCGGTGCCCGCTGCTTCGTCGATGACGGCGTTGATGAGCGCCGGTTTGCCTGCCGCGATCGCTGCGGTCAAGGCCTGCGTCATTTCAGCCGGCGTGGTGACGTGGTAACCGATGCCGCCGAAGGCTTCGATCATCTTGTCGTAGCGCGCGCCCTTGACGAACACGGTCGGGGCGACGTCTTTGCCGCCGGTCGGGTTGACGTCGGTGCCGCGGTAGACGCCGTTGTTGTTGAAGATCACGGAGACGATCGGCAGCTCGTAGCGGCAGATGGTCTCGAGTTCCATGCCGGAAAAGCCGAAGGCGCTGTCGCCTTCGATGGCCACCACCGGCAGGCCGCTGGTGACCGCCGCGCCGATGGCATAGCCCATGCCGATGCCCATGATGCCCCAGGTGCCGGAGTCGAAGCGTTTGCGCGGCTGGTACATGTCGATGATGCTGCGGGCGTAATCGAGGGTGTTGGCGCCTTCGTTGACGACGTTGATGTCCGGGCGGGTCTTGAGCACGTCGCGGATCGCGCGCAGGGCGCTGTGGAAGTTCATCGGCGACGGATTCTGGTCGAGGGTGGCCGCCATCTTCGCCAGGTTTTTCTGTTTGCGTTGGGCGATCGCGCCGGTCCATTCGACGCCGGGCTTGCTGAAACCGGCATCGATGCCGGCCAGCAGCGCCGCTACGCAGGAGCCGATGTCGCCGATCACGGGTGCTGCGATCGCCACGTTGCTGTCGATTTCGGTGGGCGAGATGTCGATCTGGATGAATTGTTTCGGTGCACCCCAGGTTTTACCCTTGCCGTGGGCCAGCAGCCAGTTCAGGCGGGCGCCGATCAGCACCACGACGTCGGCTTCGGCCAACACGAAGGAGCGGGCGGCGGCGGCCGATTGCGCATGCGTGTCGGGCAGCAGGCCTTTGGCCATCGACATCGGCAGATACGGGATGCCGGTTTGTTCGATCAACGCACGGATGTCGGCGTCGGCCTGGGCGTAGGCCGCGCCTTTGCCGAGCAGGATCAGCGGACGCTTGGCGCCTTTCAGCAGGTCGAGCGCACGCTGGACCGATTCCGGCGCCGGGAGTTGACGCGGTACCGGGTCGACCACGCGCACCAGCGATTGTTTGCCGCGTGCGGCGTCGAGCGACTGCGCCAGCAATTGCGCCGGCAGGTCCAGATAGACGCCGCCGGGACGGCCGGACACGGCCGCACGAATCGCGCGCGCAATGCCGATGCCGATATCTTCGGCCTTGTTGATGCGGTAGGCGGCTTTGGCGTACGGCTTGGCCGCATTCAGTTGATCCATTTCTTCGTAATCGCCTTGTTGCAGGTCGACGATTTCGCGTTCGCTGGAGCCGCTGATGAGGATCATCGGGAAGCAGTTGACGGTGGCATTGGCCAGCGCTGTCAGGCCGTTCAGGAAGCCGGGGGCGGACACGGTCAGGCAAATCCCCGGCTTTTGCGTCATGTAGCCGGCGATGGCCGCCGCATTGCCGGCGTGTTGTTCGTGCCGGAAGCCGATGAAGCGCATTCCTTCGGCCTGGGCCAGGCGCGCCAGGTCCGTGATCGGAATGCCGACCAGGCCGAAGATGGTGTCGATGTCGTTGTGTTTCAGGGCGTCGATGACCAGGTGGAAGCCGTCGGTCAGGGCGCCTGTGGGGGTCTGGAATTCTTCTGGTTGCAGGTCGTTTTTCATGATGAAATCTTTTTCTCCGTTTGATTTCGGTAAAGGTTGTACAACGCGGCTGGCAGAATCGGACCGGACGCCGGCGGCGGCCTACGGTAGATTTTTAGCGCCCCTTCAACATCTGCTGCATGTGCTTTTATGCATTCCTATTCAAGTGGACCCATCATAGCGAGCCGCCCCTGCGGCGCTCATTGACCGCGGTCAATTTTCGACGTTTTAGGTAACGTCATCTTTGTGTGATTTTGAAAGGTGAACGCGCGTGAAATCACCGCCGCATCTGAAGTTGGCGGGCGCCGGAAGGGTGTATTTCTGCTGTATCAGGGCGTGCAGGAGATGGAGCGGCAGGCAGTGCAAGCGTAATGTCAGTGCCAGACGCCATTCACAAACGCTATATCACGTATCAGACATCATGATTAGACGTCGCTGTCTCAGCACTTCTATACTTTTTTCAGGGAAAAATTCAATTTAATTTAATCAGGAGTGCACGCCATGTCTACATTGACCACAAATGCTTCAATCAAAACGAATACGGATAAAGCGCCTTTGACTTTGCGTGTAGCTTCACTCATTGCTGTGTTGTTTGCCGTCAATCTACGTGAATCGCTCGATGCGGCAACCGCTGGCGATAAATCGGACGCGGCCTTTACCTGGGGCATGTAAACACGCTGAGTTGCTTGCAGGCTACTTTGTTGCGAAATGGCATCCGCCCAGTCTTATCCTGAGCGTGCAGATGTAATGCTCAGGATGATCCATACACCGGATTATTTCCTGGCTTTCGCGCGCTTTTCCGGCTGCGGATCAATTCCGACGATCTGTTGAATCAACGCCGCGCCGTCGCTCATCAGGAATTTCTTGAAGGCCTCCGCTACCGGCGGCAGGCGCTTGTTTTTGCGATGGACGACATACCAGCTCAGCATCAGCGGAAAATCCTGCACGTCGAGAACCGCCAGGCTTCCCGCCTTCACTTCCAGACCGATGGTGTGGGCTGACAGGAAGCTGATTCCCATGCCTGCAATAACCGCCTGTTTGATGGTTTCCGTGCTCTTGATTTCCATCGCGATGTTGAGGTGATCGAGATTGGCGCCAAAGCCGTCTTCCATCGAATGCCAGGTGTCCGAGCCCTTTTCCCGCACCACAAATTGTTCGCGCATCAGAACGCTCATCGGGATGCGCTTTTTCTGCGCGAGAGGATGGCTGGGCGCAGCCACGATGACATACGGGTGAGGAGCGAATGCCTCATTGATCGTATCCATGTCGGTCGGCGGACGTACCATGATCGCCAGATCGGTCATATTTTCCGCGAGCTGGTGCAGCAGTTCCTCGCGATTATGGACCGTAAAGTTGAGCGTGACGCCTTCATGGCAGCTGGCAAATTGCACCAGAAGCCGCGGGAAAAAATAATCGCCGGCGCTAATCACGGCGACGTTCAACTTGCCTCCCGAGACACCCTTGAACTGTGCCATCGCTTCCTCGGCCGACTGGAACTGCTGGATGATCACGCGACTGTAGCCCAGCAGTTCAGCGCCGGCCGGTGTCAGATAAATCTTTTTACCTAGCTGCTCAAACAAGGATAGCCCGGCATGGTCTTCAAGTTTCTTGACTTGGGTCGATACCGCAGGCTGCGTCAGATGCAATTCCTCTGCGGCGCGTGAAAAGCTTAGCAGGCGGGCTACCGTTTCAAACACTTTTAACTGGCGCAGCGTGGCGTTTTTCATGTTGGGGGTCGTTGTATGTATAAGCAATGAGTAATCATTATAATTAAAAACTTTAACTATCACTGATAGTTCTTTGAATCTACGATGTGCCTCAGCTAGGAGCCTGTCGGACTTAGGGAGAATCGGCTGCAAAAGCGCCTGAGCGGTCCACACTTCCGCAAAATCTGTCCGCGCTCAGCCACTTTTTCGCTTCGATTCCCTAAGTCCGACAGGCTCCTGGTGCAGATACGGGATGGCAGCGACCATGCCCGTAGCACTCAGAAAAATGAATATCCGGGAAAAATATAATGCGAATCGGTATTACGCTGGAAACGCGGCCGGGAGAAACCCGGGTCGCGGCGACTCCGGAAACGGTCAAAAAGCTGGTGGCGGCAAAGCATCAGGTCGTGGTGCAGGCTGGCGCCGGCATCTTATCGAGTATTCCCGACGACGCCTACGCGGCAGCAGGTGCCACGATCGGTTCCGCCGCCGACGCCTTCGCTGCGGCGACGGTCCTGAAAGTGCGCGCACCGGGCGCGGAAGAATACGCGCTGCTCAGCAGCGGCACGGTCGTGGTCGGCATGCTGAATCCTTTCGATGCCGAGAATATTGCATTGATGGCAAGTCACGGGCTGACCGCGTTCGCCCTCGAAGCCGCGCCCCGCACCTCGCGCGCGCAATCGATGGACGTGCTGTCGTCGCAAGCGAATATCGCCGGTTACAAGGCGGTGCTGATGGCGGCGAATACCTACCAGCGCTTCATGCCGATGCTGATGACCGCCGCCGGGACCGTCAAGGCGGCACGGATGCTGATCATGGGTGCCGGTGTTGCCGGGTTGCAGGCGATCGCCACGGCCAAGCGGCTGGGAGCGGTGATCGAAGCCTCGGATGTGCGGCCGGCGGTCAAGGAGCAGATCGAATCGCTGGGCGCCAAATTCCTCGACGTGCCGTTCATTACCGACGAAGAGCGTGAAATCGCGCAAGGCGTCGGCGGCTACGCGCGCCAGATGCCGGCCGACTGGATGCGGCGTCAGGCCGAACTGGTGCATGAGCGTGCCAGGCAGGCCGACATCATCATCACCACGGCGCTGATTCCGGGCCGCAGGGCGCCGGTCCTGATCAGCGAAGAGACCGTCAAGGCCATGAAGCCGGGTTCGGTGATCCTCGACATGGCGGTCGATCAGGGCGGCAATTGCCCGTTGTCCGAAGCGGGCAAGACCGTCATCAAACATGGCGTGCACATCATCGGCGAAGGCAATCTGGCCGCATTGGTGGCGGCCGACGCCTCGGCGCTGTATGCCCGCAATGTGCTGGATTTCCTGAAGCTGATCGTCAATCCGGAAGGCGGATTGATGATGAATCTTGAAGACGATATCGTTGCCGCCACCTTGCTGTGCCACGGCAGCGAAGTGCTGCGCAAACCATAAACAAGGACAAAGGAAAACCCATCATGGAAGTCACCCACACCATCACCAACCTGATCATCTTCGTACTGGCGATCTACGTCGGTTACCACGTGGTCTGGACCGTCACACCGGCCTTGCATACGCCGCTGATGGCGGTCACCAACGCGATTTCCGCGATCATCATCATCGGCGCGATGCTGGCCGCCGGACTGACCGAAGGCATCGTCGGCCAGGTTGCCGGGACACTTGCGGTGGCCTTGGCCGCCGTGAATGTCTTCGGCGGTTTCCTGGTCACCCAGCGGATGCTGGAAATGTTCAAGAAGAAAGAACCGAAAGCAGTGGCGCTCCCTAAAACCGACTTAGCGGGAGCCAAATCATGAGCATGGCATTCGTAAGCATGAACCTGGTGACGATGTTCTACCTGATCGCCTCGGTGTGTTTCATCCAGGCCTTGAAGGGTCTGTCGCATCCATCCTCGGCACGGCGCGGGAATGTGTTCGGCATGAGCGGCATGGCGATCGCCGCGATCACCACCATCGCGCTGATCATCAAACTCAAGACGCAAGCCGGCAGTACCGGCCTGGGTTTCGGACTGGTGCTGATCGGCTTGGTGGTCGGCGGCGGCATCGGTGCCTTCCTGGCTAAAAGAGTCGAAATGACCAAGATGCCGGAACTGGTCGCGGCGATGCACTCGCTGATCGGTCTGGCCGCCGTCTGTATCGCGGTCGCAGCAGTCTCCGAGCCGTGGGCCTTCGGCATCGCGGCGCATGGCGACGCGTTGCCGGTCGGCAACCGCATCGAGTTGTTCATCGGCACCTTCGTCGGTGCGATCACCTTCTCCGGTTCGGTGATTGCGTTCGGCAAGCTGTCGGGCAAGTATAAATTCCGCCTGTTCCAGGGCGCGCCGGTCAGCTTCCGGGGCCAGCATTTCATCAACCTGCTGCTGGCGGTGGCGATGCTCGGTCTGGGCATTATCTTTGTGCTGACCCAATCCTGGCTGCCGTTCATCCTGATGACCATCATCGCCTTCGTCTTGGGCGTGCTGATCATCATCCCGATCGGCGGCGCGGACATGCCGGTGGTGGTCTCGATGCTGAACAGCTATTCGGGCTGGGCCGCGGCCGGGATCGGGTTTTCACTGAACAATGCGATGCTGATCATTGCCGGTTCGCTGGTCGGATCAAGCGGTGCGATCCTGTCCTACATCATGTGCCGTGCGATGAACCGTTCGTTCTTCAACGTGATCCTGGGCGGCTTCGGCGGCGCTCCCGCTGACGCGACACCGGGCGCGGCGCAAGGCCAACGCCCGGTGAAAGCCGGCTCCGCCGACGATGCCGCGTTCCTGATGGGGAATGCCGAAACCGTCATCATCGTGCCCGGCTACGGCCTGGCCGTGGCGCGGGCGCAGCACGCGCTGATGGAACTGGCCGAAAAGCTGTCGCACAAAGGCGTTACCGTCAAGTTTGCGATCCACCCGGTGGCGGGGCGCATGCCGGGCCACATGAACGTCCTGCTGGCCGAGGCTGAAGTGCCGTACGACCAGGTGTTCGAGATGGAAGACATCAACAGCGAATTCGGCCAGGCCGATGTGGTGCTGGTGCTGGGCGCGAACGACGTGGTGAATCCGGCCGCCAAGGATCCGAAGTCGTCGATTGCCGGCATGCCTATCCTGGAAGCCTACAAAGCCAAGACCGTGATCGTCAACAAGCGTTCGATGGCGTCCGGCTATGCCGGGCTGGACAATGAGTTGTTCTACATGGACAAGACCATGATGGTGTTCGGGGATGCGAAGAAGGTGATCGAGGATATGGTGAAGGCGGTTGAATGATGTTTACAGTTCGCGATTGGAACCGGCAGCACGTGTTCGATCGCGAATGCCGAAAATGCCACGACGGAAGACGTGGCTTGTTCAGCAAGATTGACCGCAGTCAATGCGGCATCAGGGATTCCCTCTTAAACTCAGAAACCACGGCAATTTTTTATCAAAAGGGAAACCCATGCGTGCCATTGAAATCACCCAGCCAGGCCCACCAGACGTATTGCAACTCTGCGAGCGTCCCATCCCCACGCCCGAACCGGGCCAACTCTTGATAAAAGTTCATGCAGCCGGAGTAAATCGGCCAGATGTCTTGCAGCGCAGCGGAAATTATCCTGTTCCTCCTGGCGCATCCGATCTTCCGGGGCTGGAAGTGGCAGGGGAAATTGTGGGCGGTGATCTGACCGGCAGCGGATTCAAGCAAGGCGATGCGATCTGTGCGCTGGTGCAAGGCGGTGGTTATGCTGAATATTGCGTCGCACCGATAGGGCAATGTCTGCCGTCGCCGCAGGGATTCAGTATGGTCGAGGCCGCGTCGTTGCCGGAAACATTTTTTACCGTATGGAGCAATGTATTCGATCGGGTAAAACTGTCGGGCAGCGAGACCTTGCTGGTGCAAGGCGGTACCTCCGGCATTGGCGTCACTGCCATCCAGATCGCGACTGCGCTCGGCCACCGGGTGTTCGCCACCGCCGGTTCGGATGAGAAATGCCGTGCCTGCGAAAAGCTTGGCGCGCAACGCGCTATCAATTACCGGACCGAGGATTTTGTCGAGATCGTCAAGTCGGCCACCGCCGGTAAAGGTGTCGACGTGATCCTTGATATGGTCGGCGGCGATTACGTGGCGCGCGAGATCAACTGCCTGGCCGATGACGGACGGCTGGTATTCATCGCGTTGCTCGGCGGCGGGAAGGCGACCGTCAATCTGGGGCAGATTCTGCTGCGGCGTCTGACGATTACCGGTTCGACCTTGCGCCCGCGTCCGGTCGCGTTCAAGGCCGCCATCGCGGCGCAACTGCATGCGCGTATCTGGCCTTTGCTCGCATCCCGAAAAATTAGCCCGGTGATCTACCGGACCTTTCCGCTCGAGCAGGCGGCCCAGGCCCATGCGCTGATGGAAACCAGCACGCATATCGGAAAAATCATGCTTGCGATCTAGGCATGCTGTTTAGGCATGCTATGCGGAACTTAAGGCTGCGCTGAAAAAGCCAGAAAAATCAAAGGATTGATTGATTAACATGCAACGGTGTCAAGGTATACAAAAATGACGATTACTTCACAAAATTCGACGAAAATTGACTGCGGTCAATGCCGGCCGGTCGACCCGGTCGCTATGATGGCGACATCTGAGGCGACGCTGCGCCCAAGCGCACGTTCCCAAGCCATAGAGAGATAACGAACTCCAGGAGACAAGTATGAGCAAAGCATTAGACGGTGTCCGCATTCTCGATTTCACGCATGTGCAGTCGGGACCGACCTGTACCCAGTTGCTGGCCTGGTTCGGGGCCGATGTGATCAAGGTCGAGCGTGCCGGAGAAGGGGACGCTACACGCGGCCAGTTGCGTGACATCCCCGGCGTGGACAGCCTGTACTTCACGATGCTTAACCACAACAAGCGTTCGGTCACTTTGGACACCAAGAAACCGAAAGGGAAGGAGGTGCTCGAAAAGCTGATCAAGACCTGCGATGTGTTGGTCGAGAACTTTGCGCCCGGCGCGCTGGATCGCATGGGCTTCACCTGGGAGCGGATTCAGGAACTCAATCCGCGCATGATCGTCGCCTCGGTCAAAGGCTTCGGTCCGGGACCCTACGAGGACTGCAAGGTGTACGAAAACGTCGCGCAATGCGCCGGGGGTTCGGCCTCGACCACCGGCTTCGACGATGGTCCGCCGATGGTGACCGGCGCGCAGATCGGCGACAGCGGCACCGGCCTGCATCTTGCGCTGGGGATTATTGCGGCGCTCTACCAGCGCAACAGCACCGGACGCGGACAGAAGGTGCTGGCGGCGATGCAGGACAGCGTGCTCAACCTGTGCCGCGTCAAGCTGCGCGACCAGCAACGGCTGGAACAGACCGGCGTGATGAAGGAGTATCCGCAGTATCCCGACCAGCATTTTGGCGACGCCGTGCCACGCGCCGGGAATGCCTCCGGTGGCGGCCAGCCCGGCTCGATCCTGAAGTGCAAGGGCTGGGAGACGGACCCGAACGCCTACATTTATTTCATCACGCAGGGCGCCGTCTGGCCCGCGGTGTGCAAGGTGATCGGAGAGGAAAGCTGGATCGCCGACGAGGCTTACGCCACGCCGGCGGCGCGCCTGCTGCACCTCAAGCCGATCTTCGCGCGCATTGAGCAATGGACCATGACCAAGGACAAGTTCGAGGCGATGGATATTCTCAACAAGTACGACATCCCGTGCGGCCCGATTCTATCGATGAAGGAAATCGCCGAGGAGCCGTCGCTGCGCGCAACCGGCACCATCGTCGAGGTCGATCATCCGACGCGCGGCAAGTACCTGACGGTGGGTAATCCGATCAAACTGTCCGACAGCAGCACCGACGTGACGCGCTCGCCGCTGCTGGGCGAGCACACCGACGAGGTGATGGCGCAACTTGGCTATAGCCAGGATCAGATTGCGGGGTTGCGCGAAGAACGTGTGATCTGAGCTGCCGGCAATTTCCCGACAGATCGCTCATCACATTGAATTGTCCTCATCATGAAAAACCTCGATCTGTTGGAAAACCGGCTTTCCGTGGCGCCTGCGGGCAAGAGTAAATGCGTTGCAGCGGCCAACGCCGCTGACCAGGACGCCCCGTTGAAAGAAGATATCCGCATGCTGGGCCGTCTCCTCGGCGACGTGTTGCGCGAGCAGGAAGGCGAGCTGGTTTTCGATGTGGTCGAAACCATTCGGCAGACTGCCGTGCGCTTTCGGCGCGAGTCGAACGTTCAGGCCGGCGGCGAGCTCAACAAATTGCTGAAAAAATTGACGCGTGCACAAACCATTGCGGTCGTCCGCGCGTTTTCGTATTTCTCACAATTGTCGAATATTGCAGAAGACCAGCACCATAACCGGCTGCGGCGCGCGGCCTTGCTGGCCGGCGCCGTGGCGCAACCGGGGAGCATCGGCCATGCGTTGGCGCAACTCGACGCTGCCGGCATAGCAGGCGCTGCGGTCCGGAGTTTTCTCAAGAATGCCTTGATCTCTCCGGTATTGACCGCCCATCCGACCGAGGTCCAGCGCAAAAGCATCCTGGATGCCGAACATGACATCGCGCGTCTGCTGGCCGAGCGCGACTTGGCGTTGACACCGAACGAACGCAAGCGCAATAGCGCGCTGCTGCAAGCCCGCGTCGCCAGCTTGTGGCAGACCCGGCTGCTGCGCTCGTCGAGGCTGGCGGTCGAAGACGAAATCGATAACGCACTATCCTATTACCGCCAGACCTTCCTGCGTGAGCTGCCGGCGCTCTACGATGATATTGAAGAGGAAATCAGTGCGCGCTTTCCGCAGCAGCCGAAACAAGCGGTCGTGCATGCCGAACTGCCGCCGTTCTTGCAGATGTCGAGCTGGATAGGCGGCGACCGCGACGGCAATCCGAACGTCAACGCGGCAACGATGCGGCATGCGCTGGCGCGCCAATCGAGCACCATCCTCGATTTCTACCTGGAAGAAGTGCACGCGCTCGGCGCCGAATTATCGGTATCGAGCTTGCTGGTGAATGTCAGTCCGGAGCTGCAGGCCCTGGCCAACATCTCGCCCGACCTGTCGGTCCATCGCGCCGAGGAACCTTACCGGCGCGCGCTGATCGGCATCTATGCACGGCTGGCGGCGACGACGCGCGCTTTGGGTAGCAGCATCGTCCTGCGCCGGGAAGTCGGTCCCGCGCCGCCGTATGCCAGTGCGGCGGATTTCAACGGCGATCTGCAGATATTGGTGAGCTCGCTCAAGCTGCATCACGGGACGGCGCTGATCAAACCGCGTCTGGCGATGCTCAAGCGCGCCTCCGAGATTTTCGGTTTCCATCTCGCCACGCTGGACATGCGTCAGAGTTCCGACGTGCACGAGCGGGTGCTGACCGAATTATTTGCCCGCGCCAGGGTGGAGCAACGCTACGACGCTTTGCCGGAGCGCGGAAAAGTCGCATTGCTGCTGGACGAACTGTGTAAGCCGCGCCTGCTGTATTCGCCTTATCTCAGCTACTCGGATGAGACCGATTCGGAACTGGCGATCCTGCATGCCGCCAGTGAAATCCGCCTGCGCTACGGCGAGCGCGCCATCCGCAACTACATTATTTCGCACACCGAGAGCGTGTCCGATTTGCTGGAAGTGCTGTTGCTGCAACGGGAAACCGGCCTGCTGCGCATCCAGTGGAATGACCAGACCGAACAGTCGACGGACGCGGAAATGAGCTTGATGGTGGTGCCGCTATTCGAGACTATTCCGGATCTGCGCTGTGCCGCAGGCATCATGGAAAGCCTGATGGCAATCCCGCAAGTGCGCCGCCTGATCGGCCGGCAAGGCTACGTGCAGGAAGTGATGCTGGGTTACTCGGACTCCAACAAGGACGGCGGTTTTCTCACGTCGAACTGGGAATTGTATAAAGCCGAAACGTGCCTGGTCGACGTATTCGACCGCGCCGGGGTCAAGCTGCGCCTGTTTCACGGGCGCGGCGGCACCGTCGGACGCGGCGGCGGCCCCAGCTATGAAGCGATCCTGGCGCAACCGCCGGGCACCGTCAACGGCCAGATTCGATTGACCGAACAAGGCGAGATCATCGCGTCGAAATTTTCCAATCCGGAAATCGGCCGCCGCAACCTGGAACTGCTGGTCGCCGCCACATTGGAGGCAAGCCTGATTCCGCAAGCCGGCGGCGATCATCACACGAAAAAGCTGGCGATGTTTGAACAGGTGATGGAAGAATTATCCGAACGTGCCTACAGCGCATACCGCGAACTGGTCTATGAAACGCCGGGCTTCACCGATTATTTTTTTTCCTCCACACCGATTGCGGAAATCGCCGAACTGAATATCGGCTCACGTCCCGCTTCGCGCAAATCGCTGCGCCGCATCGAAGACCTGCGCGCGATCCCATGGGGGTTTTCATGGGGCCAGTGCCGTCTGCTGCTGCCTGGCTGGTATGGCTTCGGCAGCGCGCTGTCGTCCTGGTTGCAGGAGGGCGGCGCCAAAGAAAAAAAGGAAAAGATCGCGACCTTGCGTGCGATGCTTGCTGCATGGCCGTTTTTTGCAACGCTGATTTCAAATATGGAAATGGTGCTGGTCAAAACCGATCTCGCGGTCGCATCGCGCTACGCGGAACTGGTCGCCAGCCGGCCGCTGCGCCGCCGCATATTCCAGCGCATCGCGGACGAGCATGCGGCAACCCTTGCATGCCTGGCACTCGTCACCGGCGCCAAACAGCCTTTGGCCGGCAACCCGCGACTGGCGCGATCGATAGAATGCCGCTTTGCTTATCTTGATCCGCTGAATCATTTGCAGGTCGAATTGCTGAAGCGGCATCGGCTGGCCGGAACCGATGAGCGCGTACATCGCGCCATCCATTTGACCATCAATGGGATCGCGGCCGGCTTGCGGAATACCGGATAGCGCCGGCATTTCCTTGGCGTCCATATGGAGCAGCCCCGGATTAAACGCAAAGCAACCGTAAAGGAAACCCATGTCCAGCACCGATGTGCAATTATTTGAAGAGTTATTTGACGGCCGCAGGTTCGAACCAAAGCGCGCCTTCGTCACGGCCATGACCGAGGCGAACTGTGCGGCCCCGGCCTGTGGCGCCGAATCGGCGGGCATCGCTTTCCAGGATGCCGGATGCGAGGATTGGGCGAACACCGGCAAACGGTGGGCGGACTGAACGCCATGACGACCCTGGTCTACTCTCATGCGGCATGCCTGGAACATCGCCCCGGCCCAGGTCATCCGGAATCGCCGGACCGTCTGAAGGCAGTATTGCGCGCGCTGCATGCGCCCGAATTCGCGGCCCTGGAATGGCGCGATGCGCCGATGGGCACCCGCGACCAGCTGCAATTGATCCACGCTCCGGCATATATCGAAGAGGTCGCGCAGCTTGCTCCGCAACACGGCTACGTGGCGCTCGACGGCGGCGATACGGTCATGTCGCCGGGCTCGTGGCAAGCCGTGCTGCGCTGTGTCGGCGCAGCGTGCGCGGGCGTTGATGCGGTGATGGACAGCGCGGCCGACGCGGACATCCGCAAGGTCTTCTGCGCCACCCGTCCCTGTGGTCATCATGCGGAAGCGGCCAGGGCGATGGGATTCTGCATTTTCAATCAGGCCGCGATCGCCGCAGCCTATGCGGTCGATGCCTACCGGCTGGAACGCGTGGCGGTGGTCGACTTCGACGTGCATCATGGAAACGGCACCCAGGCGGCTTTTTACAATCGGCCCGAACTGTTTTATGCATCCAGCCACCAGGCGCCTTTTTATCCCGGTACCGGTGCCGAATCGGAAACCGGCGTGAACCGGAATATCGTCAACCTGCCATTGCCCCGCGGCTGCGATTCGGCACTGTTCCGATCCCGGATTGAAGCTGAAATGCTGCCGGCGCTACGCCGCTTCAATCCCGAGCTCCTGATCATCTCGGCCGGCTTCGATGCCCACCGCCTGGACCCGCTGGCTGGATTGAATCTTGAGGATGAGGATTTTTACTGGATTACCGAACGGTTAATGCGTATCGCCGATGCGTCGTGCGACGGGCGCATTGTCTCGATTCTTGAGGGCGGATATAGTCTGGATGGCCTGGCGAGCGGGACGGCTGCGCATATGCGGGCGTTGATGGGAGCGTAGCCTGCTCCAGCCATCTGGAATGCCGTGTTCTCAGCCTGAACTGATGCGGCGTTGCGTGGCCCGTCAAAATATTGCTGTTTGCACCAAAGGTGGTGCTGCTGAGTCATTGAGACAGAGGATTACGCCCTTCATCCGTTACCTGTAAATCTATGGCGTAATCTTACTCATTGCTTGTCTTACAGGCCCCAGGTCCAGGCAGCGTCTGACTTGTCGCCCGCGATCTTCGCGTCAAGCGATTCGCGCAACTTGACTGCGAACAACACAGCCAGGATCGAGTCAAGCGTAATACGCTTGCGCTGCGGGGCATTTTGGCCGCCCTTGTTTCCGGTTAGTATGGCTCTCGTCGCTGCAAACATAAACGCACTCCTAGTCAATTAGAATTCCTTTGTTGCAGCGCAATATACCTGCAAAGGATGTGCATTTCCAATCAGGAGTTCCCATATCTGATATGGGCGATATGAATACCATGACGGACCTGGGGGAAGTTTTTACAGTCGGGCCGATTCGGCATTCAGAAAGAGTCGAATCAGCCAGTCGCAAAGATGGTCGACGAGGTAATCCGGGCTGGCTACTGGATTACGCCGTGTACCCTTGCGCAAAGTGTTGCAGGGACGACCGGGAGATTGCCGGTGCAGGGTATTTTGCATTATTAATAGACAGGCATGACTTTCGCTGTATATTCCTCGCAATTAAAGTCAAAAACAGGTCATGAAAGTCGAAAGCATTGATAGGCCCGTGGCAAAATAGTGCGCGGCATCTTAGTTGCCCACGATTTTGATCGCCGTGCGAAAGCTGCGGCCCGCGTCGTGCCGACGTTAACTCTGAAGAAATACTCCATAGAGTTTAAGTTTATGGACAATTGAGATATGGTCTATACATACGTCATCGCTCCACAAGGAAATCCGAAATGAAACCATCTGTGGCACTTGAATCAAAGCGTGTCATGGTGCGCGAAGCAGCCGCTCGCTTCCGCACGGCCAACCCTCGCGTGTTCGGCTCCGCCCTGCATGGCGATGACCGAGACGGCAGCGACCTTGATTTGCTGGTGGACGCCTTGCCCGGTGCAACCCTATTTGACCTTGGAGGCCTGCAAGTCGAATTGGAAGAACTCCTCGGCGTACCGGTCGATTTGCTAACACCCGGCGACTTGCCGTCGAAGTTCCGTGCTCAGGTGCTTGCAGAGGCCCTCCCTGTATGAGTGAGAACCGCCTACCCGACTATCTCGAACACATGCTGGAAGCGGCACGGCAGGCGTGCAGCTACATCGAGGGTATTGGCAAGGATGATTTCCTTATGGACAAGCGTACTCAGCAAGCCGTGATCCTGAATATCGTCATCATTGGCGAAGCTGCAACGAAGCTGCTACAGAACTACGGTGACTTCCTCGAACAACACCCAGACTTGCCGTGGCGGAGCATGAAGGGAATGCGCAATCGCGTCGCGCATGGGTACTTCGATATCAATCTCGATATGGTGTGGGAGACCGTGCAGACGGCCTTGCCGCAGTTGTTGGAGCGTCTACCTGCCATTCGTGAAGATGCCGACAAGGAAGCACCGTGAAAAACGGACTTGTTTTATACGCCTACAAATGTACCGAGCGCCCTCATGCTGGCGAAGCGTCGACATAGAAGATGTACGATCATGTTTTCGACTTTAATAGGTCGGAACACTGTGCCCCTCAAATTTTCCCTTGATGCTTCAACCTGGAAAGCGTCTCCGGCGAGATATTCAGATAAGAAGCGAGTTCCTTTTTAGGAATGAGATCAAACAGATCCGCATGTTTCCTCTGGAAGCGATGCACACGCCCCGGCGCATCGAGCAAGTGAAGCGTAATCGTATGCGCCATGATTTCACTCATCAGGCGCATCACCTCATACTCGAACGCCTGTTTGACCGGCGTATGGGTCTCGATGAAAGCCACCCACTGCGGCAGAGGCAGTTTCACCACGCGCGCCTTGGTCACGCACACGATGCTGTACGGCGTCGGCGTCTTCAGGCGCCAGGCCGCATAACTGGTCTCCATGTCGCGGCTATGCGAAAAACGCAGGATCATCTCCTTGGCCTGCTGATTGGCCACCACCCGCTTCAAAATGCCATCGAGGACGAAATACTGCTCCATCTCGTGCACTCCCTGATGCAGCAGGAAGTCGCCTTTCTGGCACTCCACCACCGTCAGGTGCGGCTCCAACTCCATGATTTCACGTTCGTTCAAGCCTTTCAAAACCACATTCTGCTTGAGCTGGACGCGGATGACATTGCGTTCGGGATGATGATCGACTGACGACATGGGAAGAGAACGCCGGGAGGAAAACGGCTGGATGAAAGATGGCAAACATAATGCGTCGAAAATTGACCGCGGTCAATGAGCGCTGCAGGGGCGGCTCGCTATGATGGCTCCACTTGAAACGGAGAAAAAGATTTCATCATGAAAAACGACCTGCAACCAGAAGAATTCCAGACCCCCACAGGCGCCCTGACCGACGGCTTCCACCTGGTCATCGACGCCCTGAAACACAACGACATCGACACCATCTTCGGCCTGGTCGGCATTCCGATCACGGACCTGGCGCGCCTGGCCCAGGCCGAAGGAATGCGCTTCATCGGCTTCCGGCACGAACAACACGCCGGCAATGCGGCGGCCATCGCCGGCTACATGACGCAAAAGCCGGGGATTTGCCTGACCGTGTCCGCCCCCGGCTTCCTGAACGGCCTGACAGCGCTGGCCAATGCCACCGTCAACTGCTTCCCGATGATCCTCATCAGCGGCTCCAGCGAACGCGAAATCGTCGACCTGCAACAAGGCGATTACGAAGAAATGGATCAACTGAATGCGGCCAAGCCGTACGCCAAAGCCGCCTACCGCATCAACAAGGCCGAAGATATCGGCATCGGCATTGCGCGCGCGATTCGTGCGGCCGTGTCCGGCCGTCCCGGCGGCGTCTATCTGGACCTGCCGGCGCAATTGCTGGCGCAGTCGCTCGACGCCGCACGCGGCAAACAATCGCTGGTGCGCGTGGTCGACCCGGTACCGCGTCAACTCCCGGCGCCGGAATCGGTCCAGCGTGCGCTCGACCTGCTGAAAGGCGCCAAGCGTCCGCTGATCCTGCTCGGCAAAGGCGCGGCCTACGCCCAGGCCGACGCCGACATCCGTGCGTTGATCGAACAAACCGGCATCCCGTATCTGCCGATGTCGATGGCCAAAGGCCTGCTGCCCGACACGCATGCGCAATCGGCCGCCGCCGCCCGCTCCTTCGTGTTGGCCGAAGCCGACGTCGTGGTGCTGATCGGCGCCCGCCTGAACTGGCTGCTGGCCCACGGCAAGGGTAAAACCTGGGGTGCACCGAAACAATTCATCCAGATCGACATCTCGCCCACCGAAATCGACAGCAACGTGGCGATCGCAGCACCCGTGATCGGCGACATCGGCTCCTGCGTAGCGGCGCTGCTGGCCGGCATCGATGCCGGTTTCAGCAAGCCCGGCGTCGAATGGACCGGCGCGATCGCCCAACGCAAACAGAAAAACCTGGCGAAGATGGCGGCCACCCTCGACCAGAATCCGTCGCCGATGAACTTCCACAGCGCCCTGCGCGCGATCCGCGACGTGCTCAAGACCCGCCCGGACATCAACGTCGTCAACGAAGGCGCCAACACCCTCGATTACGCCCGCAGCATCATCGACATGTACCAGCCGCGCAAACGCTTCGACTCCGGCACCTGGGGCATCATGGGCATCGGCATGGGCTATGCCATCGGCGCGGCGGTCACCAGCGGCCTGCCGGTGGTGGCCATCGAAGGCGACAGCGCCTTCGGCTTTTCCGGCATGGAACTCGAGACCATCTGCCGCTACGAGCTGCCGATCGTCTCCGTGATCTTCAACAACAACGGCGTCTACCGCGGCACCGACGTCAACCCGACCGGCGGCAAAGACGTCGCCCCGACCGTGTTCGTCAAGGGCGCGCGCTACGACAAGATGATCGAAGCCTTCGGCGGCATCGGTTACCACGTCACCACGCCGGCTGAAATGACGCAGGCCTTGACCGCAGCGATCGCGGCAGGCAAACCGGCGCTCATCAACGCCGTCATCGACGAAGCAGCGGGCACCGAGAGCGGCCGCCTGACCAATCTGAATCCGCAAAGCAGCGCGACCAAGAAATAAGCCATTTAACGTCATAAAGGAAATTATCCATCATGAGCAAGCCACTAGACGGAATCAAGATTATCGATTTCACCCACGTGCAAGCCGGCCCCGCCTGCACCCAGCTGCTGGCCTGGTTCGGCGCCGACGTCATCAAGGTCGAACGCCCCGGCTCGGGCGACGTCACGCGCAGTCAGTTGCGTGACATTCCGGATGTCGATGCGCTGTATTTCACGATGTTGAACAGCAATAAAAAATCGCTGACGCTGGACACCAAGAAGCCCGAGGGCAAGGAAGTCCTGGAAAAGCTGATCAAGGAATCCGACGTCCTGGTCGAGAACTTCGGGCCGGGCGCATTGGACCGCATGGGCTTCACCTGGGAACGCATCAACGCACTCAATCCGAAGATGATCGTCGCCTCGGTCAAGGGTTTTAGCGACGGCCACCATTACGAAGACCTGAAGGTCTACGAAAACGTCGCGCAATGCGCCGGCGGCGCGGCGTCCACCACCGGTTTCTGGGATGGTCCGCCGACGGTAAGTGCCGCCGCGCTCGGCGACACCAATACCGGCATGCACCTGGCGATCGGCATTCTGACGGCCTTGATCGGCCGGGAAAAAACCGGCAAGGGCCAGAAGGTGGCGGTCTCGATGCAGGACAGCGTCCTGAACCTGTGCCGCGTCAAGTTGCGCGACCAGCAACGGCTGGACCGGATCGGTTACCTGGAGGAGTATCCGCAATATCCGCATGGCAAATTCACCGACGTCGTGCCGCGCGGCGGGAATGCCGGCGGCGGCGGCCAGCCGGGCTGGGTGCTCAAGTGCAAGGGCTGGGAAACCGATCCGAACGCGTATATCTATTTCACCATCCAGGGCCATGCCTGGGCGCCGATCTGCAAGGCGCTGGGAAAGGAAGAATGGATCGAGGACAAGGCCTACAACACGGCGGCGGCGCGGCAGGACAAGATCTTCGATATCTTTGCGGTGATCGAACGCTGGCTCAAGGATAAAACCAAGTTCGAAGCGGTGGATATCTTGCGCAAATTCGACATTCCCTGCTCGCCGGTGATGTCGATGAAGGAAATCGCCGCCGATCCGTCGCTGCGCGCCAGCGGGACCATTACCGAGGTCGATCACAAGGCCCGCGGCAAATACCTGACCGTCGGCAGCCCGATCAAGTTCTCGGATACCACGGTCGAAATCACCGGCTCGCCATTGCTGGGCGAGCATACCGACGAAGTGCTGGCGAGCCTGGGCTACAATCCGGAGCAGGTGGCCGCTTTGCATTTGGCACAGGCGGTTTAAGACACCGGTCTTGTATCGGCGGCGTTCGGGGGCCTGCACGGGCTTCTGAACGTCGCGATTGCCGCGCCTGTCTGCATCTCATTCCGCTCCTCATTCCGTGCGCAGTGAGCGACGCTCAAATTGCACTTCAATCAGTCTCCTTTGCGGAAAAAATCGATGAATATGCGCTGGAAAAGACGGATAACCGCAGGCCTGGCGGCAAGTATTGCGATGACGGCCTTTGCCGAAGATGGCATCACCGAGGATAGTATTCTGATCGGTCAGACCGTGGGGCTGAGCGGGACGGTTGCCAGCGCCGTCAAAGAAATGAACGAAGGCGCACGTGCCTATATTGCCGGCGTCAACCGGCAGGGCGGGGTCAATGGCCGCAAGATTGTATTGCGCATTGTCGACGACAAGTTCCTGCCTGCCCTGGCTGCAGCCAATGCGGAAAAACTCATTTCGCAAGACCATGTGTTCGCGTTATTCCAGAGCCGGGGCACACCGCAAACCGAGGCCATCCTGCCGCTACTGGAAAAGCACCAGATACCACTCGTCGCACCGAGCACAGGTGCAGAAATATTCCATACGCCCGTCAACCCCTGGCTGTTCAATGTACGCGCCAAATATCAGGATGAAGTGTTCAAGGCCATCGAGCACTTCACTACCGTCGGCATCACGAAGATCGGCTTGCTGACGTATGACAAAGAGGATCCCCTGGGCCAGGACGGACTGGCCGGATTTAACAAAGGCATGGCGGCGCGTCAATTGACGCCGGCCATCGTCGCGCTGTTTCCACGGCTGAAGCCGGACATGAAAGCCACTGCCGCCAGGCTGATCGCAGCCAGGCCCGCGGCACTGATCATCGTCAGTTCCGGCCAGAACACGGTTGAAATAATCAAGGAGCTGCGGGCGCAAGGCGGCAGCATGCAGATCATGACGCTGTCGAATAATTCGTCGCAAGAATTCGTCAGGGATCTGGGTCCGGCAGCGACTGGCATCCTCGTGACACAGGTCACGCCCGCCCCCCAACTGGTGTCCAGTGTCCTGGGCCGGGAGTTCAAGGCCGCGGCACAAGGAAACGCTGCCACCGTGTCGTATGCGGCGATGGAGGGCTTCGTGTCCGCCAAGGTGCTGGTGGAAGGCCTGCGCCGTGCCGGCCGCCATCTGACCCGCGAAAATTTCGTGCATGCGCTGGAATCGATGAAGCACGCCGATCTGGGCGGATTGACGGTCAACTATGGGCCGCGCAACCATAGCGGCAGCCAGTTCGTGGAAATCACGATGCTTGGCAAAGCCGGCAGTTTTGTGCGCTGAGTTTTTTCTTACTCCATTTATCCGCACCACCAAGGGATCATGACGCAATTTCACCGCACGCATACGTCGCACCAGGGCTCCGTACTGGTGCTGTCCGGTGTAGATATTGAGGTCGTACTTCGCTGTGACGACGATTGCGTGTCGTTCGAATATTCTCTTGCTGAAATCGACTGCAAAAAAATGCAGGCTGCGGGATACCGGAAAATCGGAAGGACGGTTGGATCATTTTCGAACCAACTGTTTTGCGTTGAAACCTGGTGTAAAAGCCCAATGCTGTTCCGTTAATGCACAAGGAAAACCGTTCGTGCTGAGTAGCCCTTCAGGGCGTAGCCAAGCAAGCACACATACGTCGGTGCGCCTTCGATACGCCGCTACGCGGCTACTCAGTCCGAACGGATAGTTGAAATTTTTCTTAATTTTGCACGGAAACGTCAACCAACCGATCCGCCCGATGCGGCATTCGGGTAAATGCAAAGTCGACCTCCGGCGTCCGGCCCGAGACGATATCGGCAATCGCCCGGCCCGAGCCGCAACCCATGGTCCAGCCCAGCGTGCCATGGCCGGTGTTCAGAAACAGATTGCTGAACCTGGTCGCACCGATGTAAGGCACGTTGGACGGGGTCAATGGCCGCAGGCCGGCCCAGAAAACCGGATTGCCGTAGTCGCACGCCTGCGGAAACAGTTCGCGCGTGCGGCGGGTGATGATGTCGCAGCGCGTGGCGTTCAGTTCGCGCGTATAGCCGTTGAACTCACAGGTTCCCGCCACGCGCAGGCGATCGCCCAGGCGCGACATCACCAGCTTGTAGGCGTCGTCGGTCAGGGATACCGATGGTGCGGCGTCCCGATCTGTAACGCGGAAAGTGGCCGAATAGCCTTTGCCTGGATAGATCATCAGGTCGATGCCCAAGGGCTTGAGCAGCGCCACCGAAAAACTCCCCAGCGCCACCACGAACGCATCGGCGCGCAGCACCTGGTGGCGTCCTTCCGCGTCAATGATTTCGACGCCGCTGATCTTCGCCGATGCACCGGCGCTCAGCAAGCGTGTGATGGTAGTGTTGAAGCGGAAATCGACGCCCGCTTCCGCGGCCTTGGCAGCCAATCCCGTCGTGAATTTGTAGATGTCGCCGGATTCGTCGGTGGCAGTGAAATCGCCGCCGACAATTCTGGCGCGGCTATCGGCTAGCGCCGGTTCGATTTTGACGACTTCATCGGCGCTGATCGATTCGCGCTGACAGCCGAGATCGCGCATGAATCTGGCGGCCGGCAGGGACGCGTCGAAATCCTTCTGATCGGTATAAAAATGCAGAATGCCGCGCGTCAGGCAATCGTATTCGATACCGGTTTCGGCCCGTAGCGCTTGCAGCGTTTGCCGGCTGTATTCCGCGATGGCGACGATCTGGCGAATATTGCTTGCGGTACGTGCGGGCGTGCATTCGCGCAGAAAATTCAGCCCCCACTTCCACTGCAGCCATTCGGGACGGAAGCGGTACAGCAAAGGTGCATCTTCCTGGCCCAGCCATTTGAATATCTTCATCGGTGCGGAAGGATTGGCCCACGGCACCGCATGCGAGACGGAAATCTGGCAACCGTTGGCAAAGCTGGTTTCCTGCGCCGCACCGGGCTGGCGTTCGATGACACTGACATCATGCCCGGCCTTGCGCAAGAACCAGGCCGAAGCGGTGCCGACTATGCCGGCTCCCAATACGATGATTTTCATAAGCTAGTGTCTTGAGTTGTTAATTCGTTCAAGAATTAAATAGGTCGAAATCGACGCGAGACAAGGAACATAGCACAGCAAGGCTGCAGCCTTGCGCGCATTTGTGACGCCTTATCCTTATTGTCGGGCGATTTTTGCCCTATTTATTAACGAATTAGTAAGGCTCAGGCCGCGATTTCCGCAATCCGTAACAGGTTGGTGCTGCCCGGTTGGCCGAACGGCATGCCGGCGGTGATGGCGATCTGGTCGCCGACGCGCGCAAATCCCTCTTCACGCGCCACACGGGAGGCGGTTTCCACCATGTCATCCACGTTGCGTACATTGGCACTGACCGTGGAATGGACGCCCCATACCAGGGCCAGACGCCGTGCCGTGGCCAGGTTCGGCGTGATGCTCAGAATCGGCGCCGTAGGCCTCTCGCGGGCTGCGCGCAGGCTGGTATGTCCGGAAGTGGTGTACGTCACGGTTGCCGCTGCGCCGATGATGTTGGTGACATTGCGCAAGGCTGAGCAGATCGCATCGCCGCGCGTCGGCATCGGCAATTCGTGCTGCGCATCGATCAGGTTGCGATACAGCGGATCCTGCTCTACTTCGATAATGATGCGATCCATCATCGAGACCGCCGCTACCGGATAGCTGCCGCTGGCGGATTCAGCCGACAACATGACGGCGTCGGCGCCGTCGTAGATCGCACCGGCCACGTCGGATGCCTCGGCCCGTGTCGGCGTCGGGGCGGTTATCATCGATTCGAGCATTTGGGTGGCGACGATACTCGGTTTGCCGTGCTGACGGCAAGCCCGCAGGATGCGCCTTTGCGCGCCCGGCACGCGCTCCGGCGGCAGCTCGACGCCAAGATCGCCGCGCGCCACCATGACCGCATCCGACAGACGTACAATTTCTTCCAGTTGATCGAGTGCCTGCGGCTTTTCCAGCTTGGTCATCAGGCTGGCGCGGCCGCCGACCAGTTCACGCGCCTCCAGCAAATCTTCGGGACGCTGCACGAACGACAAGGCCACCCACTCGACTCCCAAGGACAAGGCGAAGGCCAGATCGCGCCGGTCTTTCTCCGTCAGCACCGGAATCGGCAACACCGCGTCGGGCACGTTGACACCCTTGCGATCGGACAGCGCTCCGCCGGTGATCACGCGGGTGCGAATCCGCTGTCCGTCGCTGGCCAGCACTTGCAGGCGCAGCTTGCCGTCGTCCAGCAACAGCGACTGCCCGGGCGCGATGGCGTCGAACAGCTCCGGATGCGGCAGGCACACGCGCCGCACCGTGCCGGGCGACGGATCGCGGTCGAGCACGAATTCGTCCCCCGCCGTCAGCATGATTTTACTGACGGCAAAGGCACCGATGCGCAACTTGGGTCCCTGCAGGTCCGCCAGGATTGCGATCGGGCGGCCAAGTTTGCGCTCCACCGCACGCACGATTTCATGACGGGCCTGGTGGTCCGCGTGCGAACCGTGACTGAAATTAAAACGGAACACATCGGCTCCGGCTTCAAACAAGGCCTGGATCGTCTCGGCGCTGGAACTTGCCGGACCGAGGGTGGCGATTATTTTGGCGTTACGTTGGCGTCGCATATTGAACTTCCTGTTAATCGAATGATGAGAAGGCACACAATGAAATATGGCCCGGATAGCGTTGCTGTCCGGGCCACGCGGGACAGGAAACAATCAGAATATGTACTTCATACCCACGCTGACGCCTTGCAATCTGCCGCCGGCCCAGCAATGCGGTCCATTCCCGTTCGGATCGAAACCGGTAGTGTCGGGATTCGACGCATCGTGGCAATCGGTAGTGACGCCCCGGCCGCCGGCACCCAAATCGTAGTGTGCATCGGCGCCGTTAACTGTCATCGCATAATCTGCATAGATGCTGAACTGCTTGTCCACCTGGTGTTTCCAGGCCAGCGTGTACATGTTGGCGGCATTATTGGGATTGGCGCCGCCGTCGGTGTTATGCGTGCCAGGATCGCCAGGCGATTTATACGCATGGGCCCAGCCGAAATGCAGACTGTCTTTGTCCGACAGTGCCTGGCTTACTGCAAGCCAGGTACCCTTCCGAGTGCGCTCGTTTTGAAAATCCAGGTAGCCGGGCACATTCCGTTTCATGCTTTCATAAATGGCGCTGATCGTTGTCCCGGTCGGGAATGCGTATTGGATGCCGATCTTTGCGGCGCTCTCGTTCGCTATGTCGTTCGGGTCAAATGTTCCAAGGTCACTGGTACGGTTGACCTTCTTGTGCAGCTCATAAGCGGTGGTCAAATACAGACCGCCGTTGCGATATCCGGCACTGGCACTGTAAAGGGATCCAAACGAGCCGTCGCTACAGGCGACCGGCGTTCCGCCACTGCCGGGAATATTGCCCCCGGTGCAATCCGCCTCGCCGGCGGCCAGATTGCTATTGTCGCTGGCGCGGTTTTGCCCCGGAGAAATCAGGGCGCTCAGGGTAACGCCATGCCAGTTGGGCGATTCGTACCATAGCGCATGATCCACGCGCGTTCCGAATTCGACGCGGTTGTCGCCGCCGGTATTGCCCATGATGACCGCGTAATCGCCGAGCATCCCCGAGAACGGATTCATGGACGCGGTGGACGTCTTGTAAGGCGCATCGGTCTTGCCGACTTTTAGCGCGCCCCAAGTCGGCGAGGCCAGGCCGATAAAGCTGTTGCGGGAAGTCAGGCCGCCCTTGACGACATTGCTGGTATTGCTATTGCTGCCATTCGTACCGGACGCTGCCGATATATCGATTTGCGTTTCAAGCTGATACACAAATTTGGCAGGAAAACCGCCCAGAGACTGGAAGCCGCGCACCCCCACATACGCAAGGTTGGTTGAAATTGCCGGCATCCAGCCATTGTTACCCGCCGGTGTAGAGCCATCCGGCGCCACCTTGTGACCGATACCCTTGGTGGTGTCATCCACCGACATATCGAGATTGCCGTACAGCGAAACTTCACCGCCGCGCGTGAGGAATGTGATGCCGTCGCCCGGTTTGCGTTCGAGAAATGCGTGATTCTCGGCAACGACAGGTGCGGCTTGCGCTTGCGGCTGCGCCTTTTGTTGCGCAGACACCTGATTCAGGTCCGCTCTGAGCATCTCCAGCTGCTTTTGCAGGGTCTCGATCTGCTGCGTCAACTGCTGATTGGTGGATTGCGCGCCCGCAGAACCTGCAAAGCCCGCACTGCTTGCGCCGATGATGAAAGCGCATGCTCTCGTCACTGTCTTCTTACTCATTTTTTCTCGTCTCCTGCATTTCCTGATGATTTTTGTAAAGTACCCATGATGTTGAATTACGGCTGCGATCGTACAACTCAGTTTATTTTTCTCAAGGCATAAGTTACTGCAAGCACTTGTCCAAAGCGTTGCTCGCGGCGAGGGAATTATTCAGGTTCTTGACCGCGATCAATTTATGCGGCGGGTGCTCAACCGCCGATATACGACATCTCGACTTTCCTGACGCCGGCTTCCGGTTCCGTGGTGTGAATTGTGCGTAAAGCCGAATACCGGTCTGTACGGGCACGCCACAGATGGGCAATGACGGTGGAAATTTCTTCATCGCTGCGGCCTGCGCGCATCAGTGCGCGCACATCATGGCCGCCGCTTGCGAACAGGCAGGTATACAGCTTGCCTTCCGTTGACAGGCGTGCGCGGGTGCACGCATGGCAGAACGCTTGCGACACGCTGGAGACCACACCGATTTCTCCTGCGCCGTCCCGATAGCGCCAGCGTTCTGCGGTCTCTGCCGCGTCATTTTTCTCGATTTTTTCAAGCGGCATGACCGCGCTGATGCGGCGCACTACTTCAGCCGACGGCAGCACTTCCTGCATGCGCCAGCCATTGGATGACCCGACATCCATGTATTCGATAAAGCGCAGTATGCAAGGCGAGTTTTTAAAGTGGCGCGCCATCGGAACGATTTCCTGATCGTTCATGCCGCGTTTCACGACCATGTTGATTTTGATCGGGCCGAGGCCGGCGCGATGGGCGGCATCGATCCCGCCCAGCACTTGCGCCACCGGAAAATCGACATCGTTCATGCGCTGGAAGGTGGCGTCATCGAGCGCATCGAGCGACACGGTGACGCGTTTCAATCCGGCGTCTTTTAACGCCTGGGCCATTTTTCCCAGCAACGCGCCGTTGGTGGTCAAGGTCAGGTCCAGGCCACGGCCGTCTGGCGTTTTCAATGCGCTGAGCGCCGCAATCAATTGTTCGATGTGCCGGCGCAGCAACGGCTCGCCCCCGGTCAGCCGGATTTTTTCCACGCCATGCGCAACAGCGATTCTTGCAATCCGCAGCACCTCCTCGAAAGACAGCAGCGAGCTGCGTGGCAGAAATGCATAGGCGCTGTCGAAAACCTCTTTCGGCATGCAGTACACGCAGCGGAAATTACAACGGTCGGTGACCGAAATACGCAAATCCCGCAGCGGACGCGCAAGTGCATCGGCAAGCAAGCCGGCAGGCGCTTCGAGTTGCGACGGAACACGCGGCACCTGGTTCAGGTAGCGCTGATCCGCCAGCAGGATGACTTTTCCGCTCATCTTAGAGAATCGATGCTCTGTGCATCTGCACCGCGTCCAGAACAATGACCTTGAGTTCCACCCCGCCGTGTTCGTCAACGTATTGCAGCAGGGAGCGCCGCATCCTCGGCTCCCAGAACGATTTCAGGTGCCCGGCAATATCCTTCAAGGCCTGTTGCCGGTCAGGCATGGTTTCGAAAAACCCACCGATCTGATTCACCATCGTGATGAGGCTATCCGCATTCATTGCTGCATCCTTTTTTCAATTTGCATCGGGCATTTACTTCGCGGAAACCGTGAGCTGCTGCGCATCTCCGCTTCGCTCGGGGTGCAACAGCTTCAACTGCTGATCCGAAAAGCGGCTGTATTTCTTTTGCCATTCCGACGGTTGCGTGACCGGCATCACCTGCACCGCAGTGACCTTGTATTCCGGGCAGTTGGTGGCCCAATCGGAATTGTTGGTCGTGATCACGTTGGCGCCGGATTCGGGGAAGTGGAACGTCGTGTACACCACGCCCGGTTGCACCCGGTCGGTGATGGTCGCGCGCAACACCGTTTGCCCGGCGCGCGATTCAATGCCGACCCAGTCGTCCTGCCTGATGCCGCGTTCTTCCGCGTCGTGCGGATGGACTTCCAGACGGTCTTCGCTGTGCCACTGGTTGTTGTCGGTGCGCCGCGTCTGGGCGCCGACGTTGTACTGCGACAGGATCCGTCCGGTGGTCAGGATCAGCGGAAACTTGCGGGTGACTTTTTCAGCGCTGGCGAAGAACTGGGTATTGATGAACTTGCCCTTGCCGCGCACGAATTCACCGATATGCATGGTTGGCGTACCGTCCGGCGCGTCGTCGTTGCACGGCCATTGAATGCTGCCGAGCTGGTCGATTTTTTTATAGCTGACGCCACGGAAAGTCGGCGTCAGTGCGGCGATTTCGGCCATGATTTCGGACGGGTGCTTGTAGTGCATCGGATAGCCCAGCGCGTTCGACAATGCGACCGTTACTTCCCAATCCGACTTGCCGGCTTTTGGCGGCATGACTTTGCGCACCCGGGAAATGCGGCGTTCCGCATTGGTGAAGGTGCCGTCCTTTTCGAGGAACGATGAACCCGGCAGGAAGACATGGGCGTACTTGGCGGTTTCGTTCAGGAACAGGTCCTGCACCACGATACATTCCATCGCGGCCAGCGCGGCGGTGACATGCTGGGTGTTCGGATCGGACTGGACAATGTCTTCGCCTTCGCAATACAGGCCCATGAAGGTGCCGTCGAGCGCCGCGTCGAACATGTTGGGGATGCGCAGACCCGGTTCCGGATCCAGCGTACATTGCCAGGCCTGTTCAAATTCCGTGCGCACGGTAGTGTCGGAAATATGCCGATAGCCGGGCAATTCATGCGGGAAGGAACCCATGTCGCAGGCACCTTGCACATTGTTCTGACCGCGCAACGGATTGACGCCGACGCCTTCGCGCCCGACGTTCCCGGTTGCCATGGCCAGATTGGCGATTCCCATCACCATGGTCGAGCCTTGCGAATGCTCGGTCACCCCCAGGCCATAGTAAATCGCGCCGTTGTCGCCGGCAGCGAACAGGCGGGCTGCGCCGCGCAGTTCTGCCGCGGGCACGCCGCTGATGGCCTCGGTTGCTTCCGGCGAATTGTCGGGTTGCAGCACGAATTGCTGCCAATCCTTGAACGACTGTTCCTCGCAGCGTTCAGCGATGAATGCAGCGTCGAACAAGCCTTCGCTCATGATCACATGCGCGAGCGCGGTGATGACGGCGACGTTGGTGCCCGGCATCAGTTTCAAATGGTAATCGGCCTGGACATGCGGCGACTTGACCATTTCGGTGGTGCGCGGATCGATCACGATCAGCTTCGCGCCCTGGCGCAGGCGGCGTTTCATTTGCGATGCAAAAACCGGGTGTGCCGCAGCAGGATTGGCGCCGATGATCATGATGACATCGGCTTTCATCACGGAATCGAAGGTCTGGGTGCCGGCCGATTCGCCCAGCGTCTGCTTCAAGCCATAACCGGTGGGTGAGTGGCAGACGCGGGCGCAGGTGTCCACATTGTTATTTCCAAACGCGGCGCGCACCAGTTTCTGGACCAGATAGGTTTCTTCGTTAGTGCAGCGTGACGAAGTGATGCCGCCGATCGAATCCTTGCCATGCTTGGCCTGGATGCGACGGAATTCGGACGCTGCGTAATTCACCGCTTCGTCCCACGACACTTCCTGCCATGGATCGGTGATGTTCTTGCGGATCATCGGCTTCAGCATGCGGTCCTGGTGGGTCGCGTAGCCCCACGCAAAACGGCCCTTGACGCAGGAGTGGCCATGGTTGGCGTGACCATCCTTGTTCGGCACCATGCGCACCACTTCATTACCTTTCATCTCGGCCTTGAACGAGCAGCCAACGCCGCAATACGCGCAGGTCGTGATCTTGCTGTGTTCGGCCTGGCCCATCATGATGACCGTCTTTTCGGTCAGCGTGGCGGTCGGGCAGGCATCGACGCAGGCACCGCAGGAGACACATTCCGATTCCATGAAAGGCTGATCCTGGCCGGCCGAGACGCGCGACTCGAAACCGCGCCCGGATATCGTCAGCGCGAACGTGCCCTGGGTTTCTTCGCAAGCGCGCACACAACGGTTACAGACAATGCACTTGGAGGCGTCATAGGTGAAATACGGGTTGGATTCGTCTTTTTCCATCTTCAGATGGTTTTTTCCGTCGTAGCCGTAGCGTACCTCGCGCAAGCCGACCACGCCTGCCATGTCCTGCAATTCGCAGTTGCCGTTGGTCGGGCAGGTCAGGCAATCGAGCGGATGGTCGGAGATGTACAGCTCCATCATGCCTTTGCGGATGTCGGCCAGTTTCGGCGTCTGGGTCTTGACCTTCATGCCGGGCTCGCACGGCGTCGTGCAGGACGCGGGATAGCCCTTGCGGCCTTCGATTTCGACCAAGCACAAACGGCAGGAGCCGAACGGCTCCAGGCTATCGGTCGCGCATAGCTTGGGCACATTCACGCCCGCCTCAACCGCTGCGCGCATCACCGAGGTGCCAGCCGCTACCTTGACTTCCACGCCATCGATTTCGATCGTGACGGTTGTCTCTGAAACACGCTGTGGTGTTCCGAAATCCAGTTCATTGAGCTGATTCACACGCATTCCTTTGCTCGTACTCGTAAATGTTGGTTTAGGCAGCTTTTTGCGCAGTGTCGCCGCCGAAATCTTCCGGGAAATGATTTAACGCAGACAACACCGGGAACGGCGTCATGCCGCCCATCGCGCACAGCGAACCGGTCAGCATCAGGTCGCACAAATCGCGCAGCAAGTGAATTTGCTGCGGACGGTTCTGATTGGCGACGATCTTGTCGACCGCTTCGACCCCGCGCGTCGAACCGATGCGGCACGGCGTACATTTGCCGCAGGATTCCACGGCGCAGAATTCCATCGCGTAGCGCGCCTGCCTGGCCATATCGACGCTGTCGTCAAACACGACGATGCCGCCATGGCCGACCGCCGCGCCGATGGCGACGAATGATTCATAATCCATTGGCGTGTCGAACTGCGCATCGGGCAGATAGGCGCCCAGCGGACCGCCCACCTGCACCGCGCGCATCGGACGGCCATTGGCGGTGCCGCCGCCGAAATCGACCAGCAGCTCGCGCAAGGTCAGGCCGAAGGCCTTTTCCACCAGGCCGCCGTGACGGATATTCCCGGCCAGCTGGAACGGCAGCGTGCCGCGCGAACGGCCCATGCCGTAATTCTGGTAAAAGGCCGCGCCGCGCGCCATGATGAGCGGCACCGCTGCCAGCGAAATCACATTGTTGATCACGGTAGGCTTGCCGAACAGCCCTTCGATGGCCGGCAACGGCGGTTTGGCGCGCACGATGCCGCGCTTGCCTTCCAGGCTTTCCAGCAAGGCCGTTTCCTCGCCGCAGACATACGCGCCTGCCGCCTTGCGTACCTCAAGCTGAAAGGCCTGGCCGGAGCCGAGAATGTCGGCGCCGAGGTAGCCATGCCGGTAGGCAATCGCAATCGCGTCGTTCAATACCGCGATCGCATGCGGGTATTCCGAGCGCACATAGATGTACCCTTGGGTAGCACCGACCGCGATGCCTGCAATGGTCATGCCCTCGATCAGCATGAACGGATCGTCTTCCATCACCATCCGGTCGGAAAATGTGCCTGAATCGCCTTCATCGGCGTTGCAAACCACGTATTTTTGCGCTGCCTGCGCGCCGAGCACGGTTTTCCACTTGATGCCGGTCGGGAATGCGGCGCCGCCGCGCCCGCGCAGTCCGGAGTCCAGCACTTCCTGCACCACCTGCGGCGCGGTCATGCCGATTGCGCGCTGCAGACCGACATAGCCTTCATGCGCCAGGTAGTCGTCCAGCGACAACGGATCGGTAATCCCGATGCGCGCGAAAGTCAGACGCTCCTGATTTTTCAGAAAGGGAATTTCATCGGTCACGCCCAGCGCCAGCGGATGGGCAGCGCCGCTCGCCAACCCGGCGTCGAACAGGCCTGCGACATCCTCCGGCGCAACCGGCCCATAGCCGATGCGCCCGCGCTCGGTCGCCACCTCGACCAATGGTTCCAGCCAGAACATGCCGCGTGAGCCGTTGCGCACAATGCGAATGTCGATGCCGCGCGCCTGCGCTTCGCGTGCGATGGCGGCAGCGACGTCGTTCGCGCCTAATGCGAGCGCCGTCGAATCGCGCGGAACATAAATGGTAGCGCTCATCGGGCACCTCGTTTCGCGTCCAGCAGGCGGTTGAACTTGTCGGAGGAAACGCGTGCATGCAGATCGTCGCCAATCATGACCGCCGGGCCGCATGCGCATTGGCCCAGGCAATACACCGGTTCAAGGCTGAATGCGCCATCCCCGCTAGTTTCGTGAAAGTCGCAGGCAAGCGCCGCTTTTGCATGCGCCGCCAAGGCGTCCCCGCCCATCGCCTGGCAAGCTTCCGCACGGCAAATCTGGACCACATGCCGGCCCGGCGGCGTTTGCCGGAAATGGTGGTAATACGTAATCACGCCATGCACCTCTGCGCGAGAGACGTTGAGTTCCTGCGCGATCAGCGGCACCACCTCCGACGGGATATAGCCGACCGCTCCCTGGATCCCGTGCAGAATCGGCAGCATCGCGCCGGGCATCGCCTTGCGCTGCGCGATGATGGCCTCGACGGCACGCATGTCGAAAGTTATTTGCGTGTTCATATGACTTATCCCTTCAGGCAACTTTCCGCATCCGCACGTAGCCGGTTTCGTCAAGAATCGACTTGCCCAGCATCTTTACCAGCGAGTAGACCGTGTCGATATGCGGCGTCGGCGTGTCGGTCAGGCGCCCGAGTTCGACCACCGATCCCACCAGCGCATCGATCTCGACCGCCCGTCCCGCCTCGATATCCTGCAGCATCGAGGTTTTGTGCTTCCCGACTTTTTCGGCGCCGGCAATGCGCTTTTCCAGGGTCACGCGGAACTCTATGCCGAGCTTGTTGGCAACTGCTTGCGCTTCGCGCATCATGTTGGCGGCAAGCTCACGCGACAGCGGATACTGGCAAATATCGAGCAAGGTCGAATGGGTTAACGCGCTGATGGGATTGAAGCTCAGATTGCCCCACAGCTTGAGCCAGATTTCGGCGCGAATATTCTCCAGCACCGGCGCCTTGAATCCGGCATTGGCGAAACATTCGGAGACGCGCGTGACACGTGCGCTGACAGACCCATCCAGTTCACCCACCGGGAAGCGGTCGCCCTCGACATGTCTCACCACGCCCGGAGCGATCAGCTCGGAGGCCGGATAGACGACGCAGCCGATGACGCGCTGCGCTGGGATTTTTTCACTGATGAGCCCGCTCGGATCGACGCTGCGAACGCAACTTCCCGCCAGTGCCGCCCCGTGCTTGTGGAAGTACCAATAAGGTATGCCGTTTTGCATCGTCACCACCACGGTATCCGGCCCGAACAGCTTGGGGACGTCATTGGCGACCGCTTCAACCTGATGCGCCTTCATCGCCAGGATCACCATATCCTGCGGCCCGGCTTCGTCATAGTCGTTGGTCGCCTTGACGTTGCGCGCAACGTGCTCGGCACCATCGGCCATGATCAGCTTCATGCCATTCCTGCGAATGGCTTCCAGGTTTGCGCCGCGCACCATGAACGTTACCTGCTCGCCCGCCAGGGCCAGTTTGACGCCCACATAGCCGCCGATCGCACCGGCACCTACAATCGCAATTTTCATATGCTTGTTCCTCTCTGCAAAGCTATTCGAAACGGTTGCTGAGCTTGCCGATGCCGGCAATGTCGATCTCGACAGTACTGCCCGGCTTCATTGAACCGACACCGACCGAAGTGCCGCATAGAATGATGTCGCCCGGCTGCAAACTCATATCCTGGGAAATCAGGCTGACCAGTTGCGCCACTGAAAACAGCATGTCGCTGATCGGGTAGTCTTGCCGCACTTCGCCGTTGAGCGTGGTCTTCACGACCAGGGTGCGCGGGTCCAGACCGGTGGCCACCACAGGTCCGAACGGGCAAAAAGTATCGAAGCCCTTGGCCCGTACCCATTGCGCAAACGACGGGTCGCGATTCAATATGTCGGCGACCGTTACGTCGTTGGCGCAGGTGTACCCGAATACATGGTTCATGGCCTCGGCTTCCGTCACCGATTTACATAACTTGCCGATGACGATGCCCAGTTCTCCTTCGAAGACGACCTTGCCGCCGCACGCCGGGTTCCGAATCGTCTCTTCGGGATTCAGATAGGAATTCGGCGCCTTGATCAGATACAGGGGTTCGGCCGGGGTCGCCAGATTCAGCTTTTGCCCAAGCGCGCGGAAGTTGTTCCACATCGCGATGATTTTGCCTGGCTGAGTCGGCATGAGCAGCTTGACGTCGCGCAGTTCCAGCAGCCGTTCCGACGGCACAGGATTGGCGAACATATCGCCCTCGCATACCCGAATCCGGTCGCCTTCGAGCAGGCCAAATTGGATCGCATCAGCGTGAAAAAATCGAACCCAGCGTTGTATCATTTGATTACCTTTTTTTAAAAATCATGCTTCCATCCGCGATGGCGTAATAAGGCGTTACAGCACCGACTTCAGCAACTTGCCCATTTCCGCCGGATTGCGGGTGATCCTGATCCCGCACGCCTCCATCACCGCCAGCTTTTCCTGCGCTGTTCCCTTGCCGCCGGAAATAATCGCGCCCGCGTGTCCCATGCGCTTTCCGGCAGGTGCCGTAACACCGGCAATAAACCCGACCACCGGCTTCTGCATGTTGTCCTTGATCCAGCGGGCGCAGGTCTCCTCGGCATCGCCGCCGATCTCACCCACCATGATCACCGCATCGGTGTCCGGATCGTCATTGAACATGCGCAGCACGTCGATATGCTTGAGCCCGCTCACCGGATCGCCGCCGATGCCGACCACCGTCGATTGACCCAGACCGAACTCCGCCAACTGGCCTGCGGCTTCATACGTCAGCGTCCCGGAACGCGACACCACGCCGATACGGCCCTTCTTGTGAATGTGGCCGGGCATGATGCCGATCTTGCATTCATCCGGCGTAATCAAGCCCGGGCAGTTCGGGCCGAGCAAGATCGTTTTTTTCCCCGCCATCCGGTTACGCGTGCGGATCATGTCGCGCACGGGAATGCCTTCCGTGATGCAGATCACCAGATCGAGGCCGGCGTCGACCGCTTCATCGATGGCGGCGGCGGCAAAAGGCGGCGGAACGTAGATCACCGAAACGGTGGCGCCGGTCCGTTCGCGGGCTTCCAGCACCGACTCGTAAATCGGAATGCCGTCGAATTCGCCGCCGGCTTTTTTAGGATTCACGCCGGCGACAAAGCAATTCTTGCCGTTTGCATACTCGCGCGACATGCGCGTATGGAACTGGCCGGTCTTGCCGGTCATTCCCTGCGTCATTACTCTGGTATTTTTGTTGATCAGGATAGACATCGACTTATTTCCCCCGTGCCGCGCTAACGGCTTTTTCAGCCGCCTCGGCCATGTTGTTTGCAGCGATGATCGGCAGTCCCGATTCCGCCAGTATTTTCTTGCCGAGGTCTTCGTTGGTGCCTTTCATGCGCACTACAAGGGGCACGTTCAGGTCCACCTGACGCACAGCCGCCACCACGCCGGCGGCGATCACATCGCACTGCATGATGCCGCCGAAAATATTCACCAGGATCGCCTGCAGATTTGGATTCTTCAGCATCAGCTTGAACGCCTCCGTGACCTTTTCGGTGGTCGCGCCGCCGCCTACGTCGAGGAAGTTGGCGGGCGATCCGCCATACAGCTTGATGGCATCCATGGTTGCCATCGCCAGGCCGGCGCCATTCACCAGGCAACCGATATTGCCGTCGAGCGAGATATAGGTAAGATCGAATTTCGATGCTTCTATTTCCGCCGGATCTTCTTCATCCAGATCGCGCAGCGCGACGATCTGCGGCTGGCGATACAGCGCATTCGCATCGAAATTGAATTTCGCATCCAGCGCCATCACACGATCGTCGCCCGTGACAATCAAGGGATTGATCTCGGCCAGCGAGGCGTCGCATGCATCGAAGGCCTGATACAGGCTGTGCATGAAGGCACGGGCTTGCAGGATGGATTTTTCCGGGATCCCGATCTTGCGGGCGATGTCGTCCGCTTCACTGTCTTTCAGGCCGGTGACCGGATCGATGAAGACTTTATGGATTTTTTCCGGTGTGTGCTCGGCGACTTCTTCGATGTCCATGCCGCCTTCGCTCGACGCCATCAAGGCGACCCGCTGGCTGGCGCGATCCACCACCATGCCGACATACAGTTCGCGCTGGATGTCAGCGCCCTCTTCGACCAGCAGGCGCTTCACCAGCCGCCCCTCAGGGCCGGTCTGATGCGTGACCAGCGTCATGCCCAGAATGTTCGCGGCATGCTCGCGCACCTCGTCGATGGATTGCGCCAGCTTGACGCCGCCGCCTTTGCCGCGGCCTCCGGCATGGATCTGCGCCTTGACGACCCATACTTTGCCGCCCAGTTCTTGCGCGGCCCGGACGGCGTCGTCGGCGGAAAAACATGGAAAGCCGCGCGGCGTCGTCACACCGAACTTGCGCAGTATTTCCTTACCCTGGTATTCATGGATATTCATAGTTATTCTCGTAATTGCGCGCGCTGGAGCGCGCCACTGTGCAGCGCAATGTGCGCCGGTGGAACTACGTCACCGTCACATTGCGCCGGGCCGATTCTTTAAACAAATGCAGCGCCTAAAGAGATCGCCTGATTCACTCAGCCGGTTTTCTTGACTGAAAATTGCACGTCGTCCAGCCTCGCATCAACCTTATGGCTGGGGCTGGCTACCACGCTGCTGCTCTCGCCGGTATTCGCGTTCGCATTCTCAATGAAGCGCTTACGTACCGGGACCAGCACGAATTTCGCTGCGACAGCGGCAGCTATCGTGATTCCGGAAGCCAGAATAAATACCCGGTCCCAGTTGCCGCCTGCCGATAACACGGATGCCAGGGGAACCAGCAAGGAAGCCGTCCCTTTCGCGGTGTACAGCGTGCCAGCGTTACCCGCTGCGAATTTGACGCCAAACGTATCGGCGCAGATCGCAGGGAAAATTGAAAATATCTCACCCCAGAACAGAAAGACCAGTGCGGCAAACGTCATGAAGGCAATCGGATCGTGACCGAACTTCATGAGCCCAAGCATTGAGACCCCTTCACCGAGAAAGACGATGAACATGGTATTTTCACGGCCGATCTTGTCAGAGATAAAACCGCACAGAGGGCGGGTAAAGCCGTTGCAAAGATTGTCGATCGACAAGGTCATGGTCAACAGCGGCAAGGTGAATCCCAATAGCGTGACCGGCAACTTCGCCAGGCCATAATCTTTGGCGATCGGGCCAAGTTGTGCGGTCGCCATCAGGCCACCGGCGGCAACCGCCACGAACATCACATAAATTAACCAGAAGACGGGCGTCTTGAGCATTTTCCCGGTAGGGAAATCGACCTTGGTTGTGACCAGTCTTGGCGCTGCCATCACACCTTTTGGCGCCCTTGGCCGCACCATGAACAGCGCCAGGATAAAAATAAATATGCCCTGGAAGATGCCGAAAAACTGGAACGCTTGCTGATATCCGGAACTCTGGATCATGTTGGCGATGGGAATGACGGTGACTGCCGCTCCGGCCCCGAATCCTGCCGCCGTCAACCCGGCCGCCAGGCCGCGCTTGTCCGGAAACCATTTGAGCGCATTCCCAACGCAGGTGCCATACACACAACCGGCGCCGATACCGGCGATCACGGCAGCCAGGTACAGCTCGGGAAGCGTTGTCGCATGCGCATCGATCACCCAGCCGACGCCAGCGAAGATCGCACCTGCGGCAACGACGGGACGCGGTCCAAACTTATCGACCAGCCAACCCTCTATCGGCACCAGCCACGTTTCGACCAGGATAAAAATGGAGAACGACAACTGGATGGCGGATAGACCCCAATGATTCCTGGCCTCGATGGGACTCACGAACAAGGTCCAGGCATATTGGAGATTGGCCACCAACCCCATGCAGATGATGCCGAAAACAAGCTGGACCCACCGATTACTGAACTTTCTGCTATAGACATCGCTGTCAGTTGCGACTTGACGACGGTAGTTCATAAAGGTTATCTCCTGGATATTTTTTTATAAGGTTTATGTTCACTGTTGGCTGCCTCGGCCTTGTCATTCACTTTCGCAAATCGCAACCGCTTGGGGCATTGTGGGAGAACCGTCCGGCGTTTTCCTTGACTGCGGTCAAGATTCGAAATCTGCGATTATTTAACTTTTGACTACTCGCTGAAACTGCGTTGAGCGCCAATGCTCAGACGCCGACTTCGGCCTTCTGGATTTCCGCCCAATCGACTGCCGGCGCCATTCTTGTACCACTCGTGATCATGGCGTTATAGCAACGCGTCTTGATGGCCTGGATGGCATTCATCAAGAACTCGACATCGTAGGCTTTCAGCAGATGCGGCTGACGCGTTTCGAGATACACCTGAAGGCGGTCCTTCTCTCCGGCACTGTGCTGAAGATCCTGATAAATCTTGGTATCCCAGTGCCACCTGAGCCCAAGTTCGTAAAATGCGGCGTTATAGGCGCCGAGATGAATTTCTTCCGCATTCACTGCGGATTCACTATCGATTGCGGCATCGCACATGGCTACTCTCCTTCACCTTGATCATCATTAACATCGTCTGCATGAACACACAGGCTTGGAACACATCGTAGGAGCGCGGAACGATAAATGACAGTTAAAGTTTTTAATGTAAATGATTACTTATGACGTATACATTGGGCAAAGACGATTTTGTTGGACTGAGAGAATTGTGATGAATGCCGGCTCAGACGAAGGGCATGGATTAGCGATGGCACGACCGCGGTTTTCTGCAATACCGATGCAAGAATTCGCTCAATTCCTTGCGGTTACTGGTATCCATGTTCCCGCATTGGGTATTAGTTCCAATACTAGTATGCCTGCTAGTCTTGTTCCCCTATGGAAGTGTTTCTATGATGCGATACAGCACGGTGCGAAGCGTATGGAAAATGGTTTTCAAGCGCTGATCCGGCGTTCGGTATCAACAGACAAGATGGCGTCATCATGGCTGGCAAAGCGCTTCTTGAACGAAACATTTAACTGAAGGAATGAGAAGATGAAAATCGCAGTATTGCCGGGCGACGGCATTGGTCCCGAGATCGTTTCACAAGCCTTGCGCGTGCTGGAAGTGTTGCGCACAGAAGGCTTGAAGATTGAATTCGAAGAAGCGCCAATCGGCGGCGCTGCTTACGACCGGTATGGCGCGCCATACCCGGAATTCACCCGGAAGATCTGTCGCGCCGCCGATGCCATATTGCTCGGCGCAGTAGGCGGGCCGCAATACGACACACTGGATCGTCCGCTTCGCCCCGAGCGCGGACTGCTCGGCATGCGCAAGGATCTCGGGCTGTTTGCCAACCTTCGTCCGGCGGTATTATTCCCGGAACTGGCCAACGGTTCAACGCTGAAGCCGGAAGTTGTCAGCGGCCTCGACATCATGATCGTTCGCGAGCTGACCGGCGATATCTACTTCGGTCAGCCGCGCGGCATGCGCACGAACGACCACGGCGAGCGCGAAGCACTCAATACCATGATCTACACAGAGTCCGAAATTCGCCGCATTGCGCATGTCGCTTTTGGCATCGCCATGCAGCGCAACAGGAAGAAGCTATGCTCGGTAGACAAAGCAAACGTACTGGAAACGACCGAATTCTGGAAAGAGATTGTCACCGATGTCGCCAAGGAATATCCGGAAGTGCAGCTCAGTCACATGTATATCGACAACGCAGCGATGCAACTGGTGCGCAATCCGAAGCAATTTGACGTGATGGTTACCGGCAACCTGTTTGGCGACATTCTCTCGGACGAGGCGTCGATGCTGACCGGTTCGATCGGCATGCTGGCGTCGGCTTCGGTCAATGCATCCAGGAAAGGCCTGTACGAGCCTGCTCACGGATCGGCGCCCGACATCGCGGGAAGGAATTTGGCCAATCCACTGGCTACCATCCTTTCCGCTGCCATGATGTTGCGCTACACCTTCAACAACGTCGAAGCGGCGAACCGGATTGAAGTTGCAGTCAGGAACGTGCTGGCGCAAGGGTTCCGCACGGCCGACATCTTCGAACAAGGCATGCAAAAGGTGTCGTGTTCCGGCATGGGAGATGAGGTGGTGGCGGCACTCGGCTAAGTAGAAGCGCCGGCGCAGCCGATGTGTAAAGCGTGACTTCTGATCTTTTGTGCTAAACGGTACGAAGCTGGCACAAAAGTCGCGGATATAGTAGGATTAAATCCCACTCAGTTTAACAGAGGTTATCATGCGCACAACGCAGCAATTCAGCATCACCCTGCCCAATGAGATGGCAGACGCTGTTAAAAGCAAGGTCGCACTTGGTGAGTACGCTACCGAAAGCGAAGTGATCCGGGACGGGTTGCGCGCTCTTCTGGCCCGTGACCGCGCCGTGGAAAACTGGCTTCGGGAACAGGTGGGACCAGCCTATGATGCCTTGAAAGCTGACCCGGCGCGGGCTGTCACCGTTGACCAGGTGCGGGCTACGCTCGCCGCCGAACATAAGAAGGCCATCGCAAAAGCCTGATGCGGTACACCGTCATTTTCACGCCGGAAGCGCAAGAACAACTTGCGGCGCTCTATCGACACATAGCCGCCGCCGCATCACCAGAGATTGCGGAGCGCTATACAAGTGCCATCGTCACGCATTGCGAGGGCTTGCAGACATTCCCGCATCGCGGCACCCGCCGCGATGACGTTCGCTCAGGTCTTTGCATAACGCACTACAAAAAACGAACCGTGATCGCTTTCGACGTGGATGCCGAACTGGTGTCCATCATTGGCGTGTTCTACGGCGGCCAGGACTACGAGACTGTTTTGCAGTCCGATCTGGACGACTAAGTGTGCCGGCCTGCGCTCAGCTCAGCGAATTTCATGCAGCACCTTGATTGAAGCGGGGCGCACGCCTTGCTTTGAGCGCAGCAAGTCCTTCGCGCGCATCGGCCTGGCCGAAGCCCATGATCTCGGCATTCAGGGACGCTTCAAAAGCCGGCCAGGCTGCCCGCAACCAGTGATTCAGCGCGCGCTTGGTATGCGCCAGCGCCGACTGGCTGCCAACGGCCAGTTTCTGCGCAATCTGCAATGCCTCGGCTTGCAGTTGCTCCGGATCGACCACGCGACTGACCAGACCGATACGTTCGGCTTCCTCGCCGCTGACCGTTTCACACAGCAGTAAATAATATTTCGCCTTGGCCATGCCGCACAACAGCGGCCAGATAATGGCGGCATGATCTCCTGCGGCCACGCCCAGTTTGGTATGCCCGTCGATTAATTTGGCGCTGCGCGCAGCCACCGAAATATCGGCTAGCAAGGCCACCGCCAATCCGGCGCCAACCGCTGCGCCATTGATGGCGGAGACGATCGGCTTGTCGCAGTCGATCATGCCTTGCACCAGTTCCCGCGCTTCGTGCAACACGCGGCTGCGGGCCTGCTCCGAGTTGAGTATGTCCTCCACCATGGCCAACTCGCCGCCGGCACAAAATGCCTTCCCCTCGCTGCGCACCAGAATGGCTTTTACCTGCGGATGCGCGGCCAGCGCGCGCCAGACGGTCGCCAGCGCGGCATGCCCCTGGGCATCGGTGACCGGCACGCCGTTTTCCGCCTGGAATATTAAGTGGGCGATGCCGTCGGCGTCGAGTTCGACGCGGAAATTCGTGGTGCCAACTGAAATGACGGTGCTCATGCCGGCGTCCTTTCGGTCCAGAAGCGTTGCTGCAGCAATGGACTGATACGGTAGCGTTCGCTGCGGTACGCGGAAAATAAATTGTTGAGCAGAGCGACACTGTAATCGACACCGATCTGCCGCAGCCATTCAAACGGCCCCGCAGGGTAATTGGTACCAAGTTTCATGGCCAGATCGGCCCCTGCTTCATCGCATACGCCCTGATGCACGGCGTCGGCAGCTTCGTTGATCAGCATGGCAACGGTGCGCGCCACCAGAAGGCCCGGCACATCGCGCATTTCGATCGCTTGCAAACCGCAGGCGGCCAACGCAGCCGCCATCGCCGCCCGCTCTTCGACGACTGCGCCGGGCGCAAATGCAATAGCGATCGCATCGCTGCGCTCCGACAGCAGCGGCAGATCGCATACGCCCAGCGCTCTGGTGCCGCGCTCGGCAGAAAGTTGCGCAGCGCTGCGGCCATCGGTGATGTGCAATTCTGCGGCGCCGATACGTAACCCGTCCCAGTTGCTTTCAACACAGCGGGAAAACGCCACCTGTTTGGTGGCAAGCCAATCTGCCAGCCGCAACATTACCGCGCTATTGCCGACAATCTCGATCGCGGCGGCCGGACTGGCGGGCAACGACTCCGGCATAGCGGGCGGCGCAGCTTCATACAAGCCCTTGCCACTTTTACGTCCGAGCCGGCCGCCGTCAAGCAAGGCCTTTTGCACTAGCGACGGCAGGTAACGGCGGTCGCCATAATTGGCATCGAACACCGACACCGTCACTGAATAATTGATGTCATGCCCGATCAGGTCCATCAGTTCACACGGCCCCATGCGGAACCCCGCACTGCGCGCAACCCGGTCCAGTTGCTGCGGCGTAGCCGCCTGCTCCTGCAGCAATGCCAACGCCTCGGCATAAAACGGGCGCGCAATCCGGTTGACGATAAATCCGGGCGTCGATTTTGCATGCACCGGCTGCTTGCCCCAGCGCCGTGCCAGATCGGCGATGGCGGCGGCGGCGCCGACTGCGGTCTCGGCACCGGAAACCACTTCCACCAGCTTCATCAATGGCACCGGATTAAAAAAATGCATGCCGACCACACGATCCGGATATTGCATGCCGTTGGCCAGTGCGGTAATCGATATCGACGACGTATTCGATGCCAGAATCGTGTGGCGACTCACATGCGTTTCCAGTTCGCGCAACAAACGCTGCTTGGCTTCCAGATTCTCGGCAATGACTTCGACCACCAGCGCGGCATCGGCCAGATCGGCCAGTGCATCAACCGGCACAATGCGCAACAGGATTTGTTCGCGTTCCTGTGCGGACATGCGCCCCTTGCCGACCATGCCAGCCAGCGCCGCACCGATATTCTCATGGGCCGCACGTGCTGCATGCGGTCGCACATCCAGCAGCCGCACCGGATGACCGGCGGCTGCGGCGATTTGTGCAATCCCGGCGCCCATGGTGCCGGCGCCGATCACAGCGACAGCTTGCCCGGATGCCGATTCCGGGCTTAACAGCCATTCCGGTTTCATCGTCAGGTGCGCGCTCATTGTTGCACCCATAGTGCCGGACGCCTGGCCAGAAAGGCGGAAAATCCTTCGCGCGCCTCCGGGGTCGAGCGCACCCGTGCAATGGTTTGCGCGGTGAGCTCGCGTACCTCTTCATCGATCTCGCCGATGGCAAGTAGGCTGAACAGGCGCTTGATTTCTCCCAGCGCAACGGGGCCATTGGCCAGCAGTTGAACGATGGTCTTTTCAATCACGGCATCCAGCTGATCGGCTTCCACCACTTCGTGCACCAGGCCGATGTGGGCCGCACGCGCAGCGTCTATCGGTTCTGCCGTCAATGCCATGCGCAACGCATGGCGCTTGCCGACTGCATTGTTCAGATAGGGGCCGATCACGGAAGGCAGAATGCCGAATTTGGCTTCACTGACGGCAAAGCGCGCTTGCGGCACGGCAACCACGATGTCGCAGGCGCAGCACAGGCCGACACCGCCGCCATAGGCGGCACCCTGCACCCGCGCTATAACAGGTTTGCTGCAGGCGTGAATGGTGTGCATCATGTGCGCGAAGCGGCGCGCATCCGCCAGATTGGCTTCCTGCGAATTCTGGCTGGCGCGCTCCATCCAGCGCAGATCGGCGCCGGCGCTGAAGGCCCGGCCTTCGGCGGCCAGCACGACCAGTCGGGTCTCGTGCGCATTGTCCAGTGCGGCGAATACCTCGGTCAACTCGGCGATCATGGTTTCGTCGAAGGCATTCAGGGTTTCCGGGCGGGCCAGGGTCACGTGCGCGACACCGCGTTCGTCGGTGGCTAGTTTGAGGGTCTTGAATTGGGTATTGGTCATTTGATTCCTTGAAAAATGTAGGCTGGGATGCAATCCGGCCAGAGTGCTCCGAGCGACTCGGTCGCCGCGTATCTAATGCGGTTGCTGCTCCGTAGATGCTAAGCAGTTCGGTCGTCGTTAATTGAAACGGTGACTACTCCGTGGAAGCTAGTCGGGGGTGGCCCGACAGCCAGTCACTTTTCTTGCTTCGCCAAGAAAAGTAACCAAAAGAAGGCGACCGCAAAGCCGTTGCCTTCCCTTCGGTCAGGTTCCCAAATGAGTCGTCTGCCAGTCGGGTGGGGAAACAAACTCGCTTCGCTCAGACAAGTTTCCCCACAATTCCCGACTGACAGCCGCCCCATTTGGCAACGTCTCAATGCGGAATTCAAAAGCAACGTCAAAAACAACGTCAAAACCCACAGCCTCTGCAGTGAATCGAGGATTGTGTTTGCAAGCAGCGCAGCGTATCGAATTACTGCGACCCGCTTAACCCACCACGGAGCTCCGAGGGGTTGTTGTTGACGTTGTTGTTGCTTTTGATCTTCCGCATTGAGACGCTGCCAAATGAGACGACTGGCATTCGGATAAAGAGGGAAAACTTGTCTGAGCGCAGCGAGTTTGTTTTCCCTCCCGAATGACAGGCGGCTCATTTGGGGACCCTCCCAACGGGAGGGCAGTGGCTTTGCGGTCGCCTTCTTTTGGTTACTTTTCTTGGCGAAGCAAGAAAAGTGACTGGCTGTCGGGCCACCCCCGACTAGCTTCCACGGAGTAGCTACCGTTTCAATTAACGACGACCGAACTGCTTGGAGACGCATAGCCGGATCACATCCCATCATCAATAGGTCTCAACATGAAAACGACCTTCCCTAACCATGCCCGCATGCAGCCCCCCCCAATCCATCCCCGCCGCACCGCAGATGTCCCGCAAAGCCTCCATCACCCCGGCCTCCATTCCTTTCAGCCCGCAAATATAAATATAGGTATCGCCTCGCAGCAACGCAGCGACCGCGTCGCCAGCTTCCCGCATCTTGTCCTGGACGTAGGCGCGCGGCTGACTCTCGACGCGGGAGAACGCCAGATGCATGTCGATAAATGCCGGCGGCAGCTTCAGCAGCGGACCAAAATAAGGCAATTCTTCCGGTTTGCGCGCGCCGAAAAACAGCATCAGCTTGCCATCGACAGCCTGCCCTTTGCTGACCAGCCGCCGACGGTGTTCGGTCATCGCCCGCATCGGCGCCGAGCCGGTGCCGGTACAGATCATCAGCAGATTGGCAGTGCGATGGTTGGGCATCAGATAGTTGGCGCCGAACGGGCCGGTGACCTGCACGCTGTCGCCTTTTTGCAGATCGCACAGATAGTTGGAACCGACCCCGCGCACCGGCCGCCCCTCATGGTCTTCTGCGACGCGCTTGACGGTGAGCGACAGGTTGTTGTAGCCGTCGCGCTCGCCATCGCGCGGGCTGGCGACGGAGTACATCCGCAGATAATGCGGCTTACCATTGGCATCGGTGCCGGGCGGTATGATGCCGATCGCCTGCCCTTCGAGCGTCGGGAAAAACTGGGTGCCGAAATCCAGCACGATATGATGAATGTCGCTGTGCGTATCCGCTGCGGTCAGCCGATAATTGCCCGCTATCGTCGCCGTCACCGGATTTTTCAGCATGTACAGATTGACATACGGGTGCGCTGCCGACCATGGCGCCATGGCGGAAGACGACGAAACTGCAGCATTCACCTGCATGCCCGCCAACTCTGCGGCCGCACCCTCTTGTGCAGGTGTGATCTGCGCGTCGTCCGGCATTTCCTGCTGGGCCGGCAGATCGTCCCACCCGAACTGTTCTTCGAGCGAATACGCGCTGTTTTTCGACACCGTTCTCCAATGGTCGATCGACCCTGTCGGGCAGGGTGAAATACAGGCCATGCAGCCGTTGCATTTATCGACATCCACTACGTAATTGCGGCTGTCATGGGTAATCGCATCGACCGGGCAGGTCTCTTCGCAGGTATTGCAACGAATGCACACCTCTGGATCAATCAGATGTTGCCGGATAAATACGATCGGTTCGGGAGCATTCATGGCGGATCTCTTCAAAAAATGCGGTAAAGAAAGAAATGGGAGCGTTTTCCGACCGGCCCATTTCATTTGCTGCTTAGTTGAACCGGACGTACTCGAAATCGATAGCCTGGCGATTGATGCCGACGGGCGGCGGCGCAATCCAGTTCGCCATTTTCCCCGGTTCGACAACGCGGCCCATCAGCGACGCAACATAGGCACGGTCTTCTTCGCTTGGCAGCCAGTTGCGTACATTCGCCACCCATTCCGCCTCTGAAATCACGGTCCCGTCGGGCGCGATCTTGAATGCGGCCATGGGGCCGATATGCCGGTTAAACGCCTTGTGCGGCGTGACCAGACGGAAGCTCAGTCCGGCTTTTTCAATCACCCGGTTCCAGCGTCCGACACCGGCCACCGAGTCGCGGATATAGTCGTCGCGCAGTAATTCGTTGAGCGAGTTCAACATCGGCACCTCGCGTTCGACCAGCTTGCCGTTCGCCACTTCGAGGATGCGGTACTGGCTATTCTTCAATGAATGATCGTCATCGCGCTTCATTTCTTCGTAACGGCCTTTCAGGCCGGCACTGTAGAACGCGGCGGCATTCGACGATTGATCGGCGCCGAACAGATCGATGGTGACGCTGAAGTGAAAATTCAGATAGCGCTGGATGGTCGGCAGATCGATCACGCCCTTGGCACGCACTTGCTCCGGATCCTCGATGCCAAACTCTTTCATGACCTGGCAGGTACGGTTGATGACCCGTGAAATACCGGATTCACCGACGAACATGTGATGCGCCTCTTCGGTCAGCATGAAGCGGCAGGTGCGCGACAGCGGATCAAAGCCGGATTCCGCCAGCGCATTCAGCTGGAACTTGCCATCGCGGTCGGTAAAGTAGGTGAACATATAGAACGCGAGCCAATCCGGCGTCTCTTCATTGAACGCCTCGAGAATGCGCGGCTTGTCGGCGTCGCCCGAATTGCGCTGCAGCAGTGCTTCGGCTTCTTCGCGGCCGTCGCGGCCGAAATGCTTGTGCAGCAGATAGACCATTGCCCACAGGTGGCGGCCTTCTTCGACATTGATCTGAAACAGGTTGCGCAAATCGTAATTCGACGGCGCAGTCAGGCCCAGGTGGCGCTGCTGTTCCACCGATGCCGGTTCGGTATCGCCTTGCGTGACGATCATGCGGCGCAGATTGGCGCGATGTTCGCCCGGGACTTCCTGCCATGCATCCTGCCCCTTGCTCTCGCCGAAATTGACCTTGCGTCCCTGTTCGGCCTGCGCCAGGAAGATGCCCCAGCGATAGTCCGGCATCTTCACATGGCCGAAATTGGCCCAGCCTTCAGGTGTGACGTTAATCGCGGTGCGCAGATAAACGTCGTGGTTGGTGGAGCCATCCGGGCCCATGTCGCGCCACCAGTTCAGGTAATTCGGCTGCCAGTGTTCCAGCGCGCGCTGCAGCGTCTTGTCTTCCGACAGATTGACATTGTTTGGAATTGTTTCACTGTAATCGATTGTGCTCACGGTAAATTCCTTTCATCAGGGTAAATGTTAAACGCGGTTCATATCGAATTGCGCCTTGTTGCCGCTGCCGTAAACCTTCAGCGCACCGAGTTCGCCAACCGCGTTGGGGCGGATGAAAATCCAGTTTTGCCATGCAGTCAGGCGGCCGAAAATACGCGTTTCCATCGTCTCCTTGCCGTTGAAGCGCAGATTGGCTTCCAGCCCGGTCAACGCATCGGGCGACATGCTGGCGCGCTCCTCGAGCGCCATGCGGGTTTCATCGGCCCAGTCCAGTTCATCCGGATCGGCGGTGATCATGCCCAGTGCAAGAGCCTGCCCGGCATCGAGCGACTGCCCCAGCGTGTTGCGTACTGCGGCAATTTCAGCCGCGTCTTCATAGAAGCGGCGGGCGATACGCGATTGCGCGGTGACCATCGGCAAGCTGCCGAAATTGAGTTCGGATACGGCGATCCGCGGCGCCCGCTCCGGTGCATCGGGCAGCGCCAGCATGTAGCTGCGATCTGCGGCCAACGCGATTTCCAGTAGCGAGCCGACAAAACAGGAACCCTCTTCGATCAGCGCAAACAGCGAGCGCGACGACACGTCAAGCCGTGCAAACGTGCGGCGCATGAAGCCGATCGTCTCGCGCACCAGCCAGTGCGACTGGTGCGCCAGCAGTGTGGCATCGACATCCAGCACGGCTTGCGGATTGCCCTGCGTCTTCAGGATCCAGGTGCCGATCTCAAGCTCATTGGTGCGCATGTGCAGGATCGCGTCGTCCAGTTCACGCACCATTTGCAGCGGCCACCAGTGCACGCCTGCGGCTTCGATGCCGGCAATATCGGTCGGCTGCGTTGCGCTTGGGGCCTTGACGGTCAACACGGCGTTGCGCGCGGCGCGGTCGATCGCGATGCTGACATACTCGTAGTCAATCGACGTCTCGGTTTGCCTGCGCTTGAGCGGCGTCAGCTTGACGCCCTTGCCGTCAAGCGGGCGGTCGCTTGTTGCTGCCAGCGCCAGCGCATGTTCTTGCACTACCTGTTGGAATTGCTGCGGCTTTGCCACTTCATCGACCAGTTTCCAGTCCTTGGCACGCTGCCCGCGCACGCCTTCGGAAGTGGTGCAGAAAATGTCGGCGTGGTCGTGCCGCACTTTGCGCTTGTCGGTCAGGCGCGTCAGTCCGCCGGTGCCCGGCAAGACGCCCAGTAACGGCACTTCCGGCAGGCTCACAGTGGATGAGCGATCATCCACCAGAATGATTTCATCACAGGCAGCGGCCAACTCGTAACCACCACCAGCGCAGGCGCCATTCACGGCTGCGATGAATTTCAGACCCGAATGACGACTGGAATCTTCCAGGCCGTTACGGGTTTCATTAGTGAATTTGCAAAAATTCACTTTCCACGCATGCGTCGATTTCCCCAGCATGAAGATATTCGCGCCGGAACAAAAAATACGATCGCGACTGCTCGTCAATATCACCGTACGCACTTCCGGGTGCTCGAAGCGGATACGCTGGACGGCATCGTTGAGTTCAATATCGACGCCAAGGTCATACGAATTCAACTTCAGCTTGTAGCCTTCTTTCAAGCCACCGTCTTCATTGACATTCATGGTCAGGGTGGCAACCGGGCCGTCACATGCGAGGGTCCAATGTTGGTAGCGTTCGGGATTGGTTTCGTAATTGATTTGCGGCGAGGTATTCATGACGCTCCTTGGTAGCAAGATAGTACATCTGAGAATGTATAAGAGCACTATATTGCATGTTTAAATACGTGTAAAGCACTAAATTGCATTTATTTGCGAAAGAGATTGTCGATAGGCAATAGAAGGGGTTGGCGTATCAGAGCCGATGGCAGCGGTATAGGCGGGATGCGCCCGCCCGTGCCATCCTCATTTCCAGGCAGGAAGCAGCGGCGTTGCTAGTGGGATTGGTTCGAAGTTACCGGGCTTGCCACGCAGCGCAACGACTGGCGGCAAGCGATAGCTGAGTCAGGCGAAAGATCTGTCCCGGACCGTGCCGCGCAAGCGGTCGGCCAGGGTCAGGAAAGCGGTTTCCAGCGCAATGTCGCTGGTATTGAATATTTCATCGGCCTTGGAATAGAACGGGGCGCGGCTTTCCAGAATTTGCCGCAAATCATCCATTGCTTCGCGGTTGCCGGACATCGGCCGCGCGTCGCCTTGCGCCAGCACCCGCCCCATATGATCTTCAGGCGTCGCCTTCAGCCATACGGTATAGCAGTGCGACAGCAGCAAATTGAAGGTGGCCGGATCCGATACGATGCCGCCCGGGGTTGAGATGACCGCGTTCGGGAAGCGCTGAATGACGTCTTCCAGCGCCCGGAATTCGTAGCGGCGGTAAGCGTTTTGGCCATATAAGTTATGAATTTCGGCAACGCTGCAGCCGGCCAGCGCCTCAATCTCCCGGTTGAGTTCAATGAAAGGGACCATCCAGTTGTCCGCCAGCATCTGTCCCAGCGTTGACTTGCCCGCGCCGCGCAAGCCGATCAAAGCCACCCGCTGCCGCCGCGCCGATGCGCTGGTGGGCGTTTCGAACACGTTCGATAGCGCCGCGCGGGCCTGTATCAACTCCGCATCCGAGCGCCCTCGCAGTATTTCGCGAATCATCAGCCATTCCGGCGAGGACGTGGTTTCATCGCCGATCATTTCTGCCAGCGTGCAATTCAGTACCAGCGTCAATTGACGCAGGAACTGAATCGACGCATTTCCCACGCCGGTTTCGACGTTCGCCAGGTGCCGCTCGGACACGTCCGCCATGCGCGCCAGGGCCTTGCGCGTCAAACCGCGCCGGGAACGTAGCGTCTTCACGCGCTCGCCGAGCGCAATCAGAAACGGATCTTTGGGGTGTTCGGATTGGTTTGCCATAAATAAAGTAGTTAAAAAATTGTGTGCCGACCTGCCTATTTAACCATAGGCAACAGTATACAGCGAGAGGTGAAATATAGTTTATCGCACTCACTTGACACGAGCAATATAATGCATCTACACTAAAAACAAGATGCACTATAAATACTCGCACCTGGAGAACTAAAATTGGATGCAAACACTTTTCAGTCCCTCATCAGCCGTTTGACCGGCGACATTGCCGGCGTACCGCTCGATGCTTCCCTTGAAGCGCACCTCAACGCAGATCATGGCCCGGGCAGCGACATATTTGAAGCTATTTTCAATGCCTGCCGTATCGGCATCAAGGAAGGCTGGATGTGCAACCGGGAAGGCGGCGGGATTCGCTATGGCCGCGTATTGAAGGCAACCGAAGCGACTCATGGCTTCAGCGTCGATGTCGTCGACATGGAAAATCTGGCCGGCCCGCACCATAGTCATCCGAACGGCGAAATCGATCTGATCATGCCGTTGACGGAAGGCGCCTGCTTTGATGCCAATCCGGCCGGATGGTGTGTGTACGAACCCGGCAGCGCGCATCGACCGACGGTCACCAAGGGCCGGGCGCTGGTGCTGTATCTGCTGCCACAAGGGGCAATCGAATTCACCCCTGCCGTACCGTAACAGCCATGTCCGCCCCAGCGTTCCGACGCCATCATTTCTAAGGCACTTCCCATGAGCGAATATCTCCGCAACTTCCTGAGCAACGACTGGCAGCCTGAGGCTAGCCGTGTCACCAGTCTGCTTGACCCGATCACCGCTGAGCCGATTGCCCGCGTCGGCGGGCCTGCCGCCAATCTGGACGCGGGCTTTGCTTTCGCCCGCTCGCACGGCACTTCGGCATTGCAGTCCATGAGCTATGGCCAGCGCGCTGCCATGCTGGGCGACATACTGAAAGTGCTGCAAGTCAACCGCGACGCCTATTACGACATTTCGCTGGTGAACTCCGGCACCACCAAAGCCGACTCCGCCGTGGATATCGAAGGTGCCGCATTTACCCTTGGCTATTATGCAAAAATCGGCGCCGCATTCGGCGCTGCCAGGACACTGCTCGACGGCAGCGCTGCGGTCTTATCGAAAGACCAGCTATTCCAGTCGCAACACATCCTGGCCCCGATACGCGGCGTCGCGCTGTTTATCAATGCTTTCAATTTCCCGGCCTGGGGCCTGTGGGAGAAAGCCGCCCCGGCCCTGCTGTCGGGCGTGCCCGTCATCATCAAGCCGGCCACGGCAACCGCATGGCTGACGCACCGCATGGTGGCTGACGTGGTCGCAGCCGGCATTCTGCCGCCAGGCGCACTGTCGATTGTGTGTGGCAGTTCGGCCGGTCTGCTCGACGCCTTGCAGCCATTCGATGTCGTGTCATTTACCGGTTCGGCCGATACCGCCGCCATCATCCGCTCGCATCCGGCGGTCGCGCGCCATTCGGTACGCGCCAACATTGAAGCAGACAGCCTGAATTCGTCCATGCTCGGGATCGATGCCGCGCCTGGCAGCGCAGCATTTGATCTGTACGTCAGTGAACTGGTCCGTGAAATGACCACCAAGAGCGGCCAGCGCTGCACCGCGATTCGCCGCGCGCTGGTTCCCGCCAGCTATTTCGATGCGGTGGCGGAAGCGGTCGGCGCCAGACTGGCGGCCGTCAGCGTGGGCAATCCGAGGAATGCCGACGTGCACATGGGATCGCTGGTCAGCCGCGAACAGTTTGACAGCGTGCAGGCAGGCATTGCCAGGCTGGCCGGCGAAGCCGCCGTTCTGTACGACGGCAGTGCGCAAGCGTTGATCGACGCCGACCCTGCGATTGCCGCCTGTGTTGCGCCCACCTTGCTGGGTGTGCGCGATGCGGATCAAGCCGCGCTGGTCCATGACCATGAAGTATTCGGACCGGTAGCGACCTTGCTCGGCTATCGCGATACCGCGCATGCGCTGGCGCTGGCCCATCGCGGCCTGGGGTCGCTGGTCGCCTCCGTGTTCAGCGCGGACAACGCGTGGATGGCACAGGTCGGACGGGAACTGGCCGGCACGCATGGCCGCGTTCACATGGTCAGTCCCGAGGTCGGCAAAACCCAGACCGGTCACGGCAATGTGATGCCGGCATCGATCCACGGCGGACCGGGTCGCGCCGGCGGCGGCGAGGAGTTGGGCGGTTTGCGTGCGCTTGGCTTTTATCACCGTCGCGCCGCACTTCAGGGATCGTCTGCCACGCTGCAGCAGTTGACGCCCACGGCAGCGCACTGGAACGGTTGAGAAGCAACAGACGTGACAGTGATTACATTTTCTAGTCAATGACGCCATTTGAGCGCCCGCCAAGATGCGCAATAACAGGAGATAACGTGCCGGATTTATCCACTGCCGACCATAGCGTCAGCCCGCCAGTCATCGATATTCCGCGTTGCTACAACGCGGCCCATGACCTGATCGAACGCAATCTGCAGGCAGGCCGGAAAGACAAGCCTGCCTTCATCGACGACAACGGCGAATACACCTACGCCGAAGTTGCGCACAGGACCTCCGCATTCGCGAATGTGCTCAGGAAAATGGGCGTTGCGGCCGAGCAGCGCATTCTCCTGTGCATTCATGACACGATCGATTTTCCGACGGTTTTTCTCGGTGCGATCAAGGCTGGCGTCGTGCCCATCGCGGTCAATACCCTGCTGACCCAGGGTGACTATGAATACATGCTGACCGACAGTGCGGCCAGAATTGCGGTGGTGTCCGCCGCACTACTGCCGCTGTTCCAGCCACTGCTGGGCAAGGTGCCGACCCTGGAGCGCATTCTCGTCGCCGGCGGCAACCAGGTCCCGGATGGGCTCACCCCTTTGCTGAACCAGGCCAGCGGCGATTTTGAGGTCGTATCCACGTCGCGCGACGCGCCCTGCTTCTGGTTATATTCGTCCGGCTCCACCGGTGCGCCCAAGGGCACGGTGCATGTCCATTCCAGTCTGATCCAGACAGCAGAACTGTATGCCCGACCGATCCTCGGGATTAACGAAAACGACGTCATCTTCTCAGCCGCCAAGCTATTCTTTGCCTACGGGCTCGGTAACGGCCTGACCTTTCCAATGGCGGTTGGGGCCACGGCGATACTGATGGCCGAACGTCCGACCCCCGCCGCAGTCCTGGCGCGCCTGCTCAAGCATCAGGCCAGTATCTTCTGCGGCGTGCCAACCCTGTATGCCTCCATGCTGGCCATGCCGGATCTGCCTGCGCGCGCTGCACTCAGGCTGCGCCGTTGCATCTCGGCCGGCGAAGCGCTTCCCGAAGAAATCGGCAAACGCTGGTCCAGACACTTCGGCGTGGACATCCTCGACGGCATCGGCTCCACCGAAATGCTGCACATCTTTCTTTCCAATCGCTCCGGGGAAGTCCGTTACGGCACCACTGGCAAGCCGGTTCCCGGCTATCTCGTCCGATTGGTCGATGAAGACGACAAGCCGGTGTTGCGCGGCGAAACGGGTGAACTACATATTGGCGGCTCTACCAGCGCCATCCTGTACTGGAACAATCGCGAGAAATCCCGCAGCACCTTTCTCGGCGGCTGGACCCGCAGCGGCGACAAATACCGTGAAGACGAGGACGGGTATTTCATCTATGCCGGCCGCAGCGATGACATGCTGAAAGTCAGCGGCATTTACGTGTCGCCGATTGAAGTCGAATCGGCGCTGATTGATCACCCGGCCGTGCTCGAAGCGGCCGTAGTAGGCAAGGAGGACGACGACAGGCTGATCAAGCCGATTGCCTATATCGTGCTGAAGCCGGGCATTCAAGCGTCAGCCGCGTTGGAGGCTGAATTAAAAGCGCACGTTAAGGCTTGCCTGGCCCCCTACAAATACCCGCGCTGGATGACATTCGTCGACGAACTGCCGAAGACCGCAACCGGCAAGATACAGCGCTTCAAGTTGCGCGCCCAAGCGTAGAAAGGATACATCGGCATGCGCTCAGATATCCACAATAGCGGCATCCAGTTTGCCGAAATTCAATGGCGAAACAAGCAACTCAGGCTGGAGTATCAATGGGTCGGCGCCAGGCGTTCCGAGTACCCGGTGATCGTGTTTCTGCATGAGGGGCTTGGTTCGATCGCGCTTTGGAAAGATTTTCCCGAGACTTTTTGCCGGACGCACGGCTTGACGGGACTGGTGTTCTCACGCTACGGCTACGGCCGCTCCACCCCAAGGCCGGCAGAAGAGCGCTGGCCGGTCAGCTTCATGCATGAGCAGGCGCATGAGGTGCTGCCTGCTTTCTTCTCGCACCTGGGCATTACATGCCCCTGGCTGTTCGGTCACAGCGATGGCGCCTCGATCGCCCTGCTGTATGCAGCGCGTTTTTCGCAACAGCTCAGCGGAATTATCGTCGCCGCCCCGCATATCTTTGTCGAAGACATCACCATCGACAACATACGTGCCGCGCGTGAACTTTATCTGACGCGGGGTTTGCGTAGCAAGCTTGGCCGCTATCACGCCGATGCCGACTCCGCCTTCTGGGGTTGGAACGATATCTGGCTTGATCCCGCATTCCGTGCATGGAGAATCGTGCAGGAACTGAGCAGCATTACCTGCCCGATTCTGGCGATACAGGGCGAGGACGACGAATACGGCACCCTCGAACAGATCTACGGAATTCAAAGAATCGTTCCTGCTACACGGATCGTCGTTCTACCGCAATGCGGCCACTCACCGCATCGCGATCAGGCAGAAGCGCTCAGCCGGGAAGCTGCGCATTTTATTATCGGCAAAGTTTAAAAAAACCACACTGGCGGGAAATACAAAAGTCGTTTTACAACAAGGAGGAGACAGGCTTATGAAAAAATTAGTACATGGTGCAGCGGCGCTTTCGACGGTGCTTTGTTCTACCGCAGCGTTGTCGCAGTCGCAGGTAACGATGTACGGGATCATCGATACCGGCGTTGAATATGTCACCCATGCCAACGCGGCCGGCGATTCGGTAGTCAGAATGCCGTCGCTGACCGGGTCATTGCCTTCCCGGATCGGCTTCAAAGGCACGGAGGACCTGGGCGGCGGCTTGCAGGCGCTGTTCGTATTGGAAAGCGGCTTCGCGCCGGATAGCGGCAGCCTGGGGCAAGGCAATCGCCTGTTTGGACGCCAGTCGTATGTCGGCCTGAAGAATGGTTACGGCACCCTCATGCTGGGGCGTCAAGTGAATATGACTTATCTCGCCTCGCTCAAGGCAGATGTGATGGGGCCGAATATCTTTTCCATCAGCAGTCTCGATTCCTACCTACCGAATGCCCGCAGCGATAACGCGATCGGCTACCTTGGCACCTTCTCGGGTTTCACGCTGGGCGCAACCTATAGTTTCGGACGCGATGCCTCGTCTGCCGGCGGTCCGGCGGCGACCGGTTGCGCCGGGGAAATCGCGGGCGATGCGAAAGCCTGTCGTCAGGTAACCGGCCTGCTGGCGTACGACAGCACATCGTTCGGCATCGCAAGCGCCTACGATATTCTTGACGGTGGTCCGGGTGCCGCTGCCGGTTTGACCAGCAGCGCTTTCAATGATCAGCGAATTTCGCTGAACGGGTATTTCATGCTGGGTCAGACCAAGATCGGCGCCGGCCTGGTTGATCGGAAGATAAAAACCGCCGGCGATACCCATTCCGATTTGTATTACCTCGGCGCCAGCTATCCGTTTGCCAATAATTGGGTCCTGGATGCGCAAATTTCGCGTCTGAACGTCAAGGATACGAACAAGGTCTCCACCTTGGGAGTCGCGCGCGTGACATACAACCTGTCGAAACGCACGGCGTTGTATACGTCGCTTGGCACTATCCGGAATGCCGGTTCGGCAGCGGTCGCACTGGATGCCGGCGGTAGCGTGGGTGTCGGCTTGAATCAGGCCGGTGTCATGACCGGCATTCGCCACACGTTTTAAGCAAGCAGAAAGGCAGGACGCGCTGATCGACAGCGAACGCGCGCATCTGGTCAAACTGCTGCAAAAGATATTTTTGACGCACAGCGACGGATGCCAGCGCAGTTAACGCAGGAAGACCAGCTCGGCGTAGCTCGGATTGCCCGAACGCTGTAGGTTTGCCTGCTTCAGTTCATCCTGCACCTGCTGACGGGTCAATGTTGATTTCGCTGCCACGGGGACTGGATAGTCGTAGTCAGTGACAAGCAATCCCTGCTCGCGTGCCTGCTGCAGCTCGGCAATGACTTCGGCACGGGTTTTGGTCGATACGAACTTGCTTTCGGCCGGATACGGTGCGTCTGCAAACGCGGCACCGACAACGGTCAACAACACAAGGCCTGCGGATAGTTTTTTGATGTTCATGATGGCTCGCTAAAAGATGAATAAAAGCCAGGTTCCGATACGGCGCCTAGTTCAATTGCTTTTGTATTCACGCTAAGCCATATTCTATTTGTTCCACTTATTTAAAAAAATAGTGCATAGCGCAATGCTTTATTTCTATTTAAGAAATAATGGATGACCAGCCGCATGAAGCCTGTCAGCACATCACGACTAGCAGCCTGCTAAAGGTGCTTCCGAACGGCTGGGCGCAAAGCACTTCGTCGGATTTCAACTGTCATACGTGCGAGAGGCTTTGCTGGAAAAGCATCTGATACAGCCGAGTTAAAGATGGTGGAGTCAGCCATGTCATACGATGTCATTGAAATTAGCCTGGCCTGGTGGTTCAAGTGGTACATCGCTGGCGTCAAGTTCATATGCCTGATGACAGGCATGGAGCCAAACGAGCAAAAGTCGCTGTATTGGTGCAAGAAGGCTGTCCGCGCGCGCCGCAACGGCAAGCGCATCAAGGTTCTCCATGTCGACGATGGCAACGTCTGACACCGCAATGAGCAAGTTGCTGTCGAGAAAAACCGCTACGATCCGATCGATTCGGATCGATCCCCCCTTACGTTGGATGCCGGTCACGCCTTGTTGGTACACTATGGCGAGAAAAAAATCAGCCACGACATGCATTGCATGCCGTCGCCTCAATTGATATGTGCAGCTGGAAGAGGAGCAGGAAAATGTCAGCAGAAACACTAGACCCATCCGACTGGGATGCTTTTCGCCGTCAGGCGCACCGCATGTTGGACGACATGCTGGACTATACGCAGAATATTCGCGAACGCCCGGTCTGGCAGCCGATTCCCCAAGCTATTCGCGACACATTTCGGGAACCGTTGCCGCTGGACCCGTCCGATCTGGCGGCGGTTCATGACCGCTTCATGCGTGACATATTGCCGTATTCGGCCGGCAACGCGCACCCCGGATTCATGGGTTGGGTCAACGGTGGCGGCACCCCGGTCGGGATGCTGGCGGAGATGCTGGCAGCAGGCCTGAATACCAATCTTGGCGGGCGCGATCAGATCCCTATCGAAATCGAGCGTCAGCTGGTGCACTGGGTGCGGGATATCTTCGGCTTTCCGGAAGGGGCCAGCGGTCTGCTGGTGACCGGCACCTCGATTGCCAACCTGATCGCCATTCTGGTCGCACGCACCGCCAGGCTCGGGATCGGTGTGCGGCAGACCGGCCTTGCCAAAGCCGAAGCCGGAGCTGCGCTGGTCGGATATACCTCGAGCGCTGCGCATCTGTGCATTGCCAAGGCGATAGACATGGCCGGCCTGGGGCGCGAAGCGCTGAGAATCATCGACGTCGATAGCGCGGGACAGATGGATCTGGCCGCGCTCAGGTCCGCCATTGCGCGCGATCGCGCCGACGGACTAACGCCTTTCTTTCTGGCCGGAACAGCCGGGACAGTAGACATCGGCGCCGTTGACGACTTGAGCGCGCTGGCCGCTATCGCGCAGTCGGAGGGGCTGTGGTTTCATGTCGATGGCGCCTACGGGGCGCTTGCCATGCTCGCTCCCGAACTTGCACCGCGGCTGGCGGGGATCGAGCGTGCCGACTCGATCGCGTTCGACTTCCACAAGTGGGGACAAGTGCCGTATGACGCCGGCTTCATCCTGGTGCGCGACGGCGCGGCGCATCAGAGCACTTTCGACTTTCCTGCGGCCTATTTGCGCCGCGAAACACAGGGTTTGGCGGCGGGTTCGCCGTGGCCATGCGACTTTGGCCCCGACCTGTCGCGCAGTTTCCGGGCCCTGAAAACATGGGTAACGCTCCAGGTCTACGGGGTGCGCAGGCTGGGCGAGATGATTGCGCAGACATGCGCAGTGGCCCAGTATCTGAAACGCTGCATCGAACAGGAGCCGCAGCTTGAACTGCTGGCCCCGGTATCGCTCAACATCGTTTGCTTCCGATTTCGCGACGACAACGCTGATGCGCTGAATCGGCGGATTGCCGTTGCATTGCAGGAATCCGGCATCGCGGCGCCCTCGACGACTATCGTTAATGGCGCACTGGCAATTCGTGCTGCCATCGTGAATCACCGCACCGGTTTCACGGATATCGATGCATTGATCGCGGCGACACTTGCCTTTGGCCGGCGGGTGCGACAGGAAATGCATGAAGATGGGTCATTACATTAGCCAACAGCCTGATGCGACACATCCAGCGGCGCGGTTTGCAGCGCGCACCGCACCACATCGCCGATCACGATGATGCTCGGGCTGCCGAGTTGCGATGCTGCCAGCGCAGCAGGCAATTCGCCGAGGGTGGTAATCAGGTGCGCCTGCGCCGCCACGGTAGCGGATTGAATCACCGCGACCGGCGTCGCCGCCGCCTTGCCGCCCGCCAACAGTGCCGCCTGGATCTCGGCGCAGCGGGCCACGCCCATATAGATCACCAGGGTCAGGCCGGTTTGCGCCAGCAAGGCCCAATCCGGGTTCGCCTCCGGCGTCTTCCCGTGGCCTGTCACGAAAATCGCGCCCTGGCTCCAGTCGCGATGCGTCAGCGGCACGCCGATCGAGGATGGTGCCGCGAGGCCGCTGCTAATGCCGTTGATCACGTCGACCGCAATGCCGGCAGCCTGCAAGTGCTCGCGCTCCTCGCCGCCACGACCGAACATGAAGGGATCGCCGCCCTTCAGCCGCACCACGCAATGGCCGGCCTGCGCCTCGGCGATCATCAGGCGCTCGATGAACGCTTGCGGTGTCGACTGGCAGCCGCCGCGCTTGCCGACATGCACGATGCGGGCGCCGGCTTTGGCATGCGCCAGGATAGCCGGATTGACCAGATCGTCGACCAGGATCACGTCGGCGTCGGCAATCGCTTTGACTGCTTTCAGCGTGAGCAGGTCGGGATCGCCGGGACCGGCGCCAACCAGAAAGACTTTAGCGGGGTTTGTCATGATGGCATTCTTTGGCTTGTATGGTTCTCTATACAAGCAAACAATGTTCCACCACCACGGCAAGCGGCGTCGGTAGCGGCAACTTAGCGCGCAATAACGGCGCGCACTGTCCAGCCGTCGTGCCGGGATCGCCTGCTTGCGCCAGGAAAGGGATTGTGGCGGCGCCCACGGCCTGCGTCCGCACCAGAATTGTGCGTAGATGCCCTTGACCGATGCGAAAATCCGAGCCCCCTGAACCAGCTGCCGCAGCTACAATGGAAAGCATGTCGACCTGCTTTCCAATCCAAGCTCATGCGCACAGTTGCGCGGAAGCGTAAACCATGCCTGCATCCATCGCCCTCGGCCATGCCACGCTTGCCGGCAAACGCGGGCGTAACGAAGATTTCGTCGGCATGGTCACACCGAACGAACCCGACCTCACCAATAAAGGCTTGATCGCCGCGATTGCCGATGGCGTATCCGGTAACGAGGGTGGGGGCGAAGCGGCGGAATACGCGGTGCGTGGCTTGCTGAACGATTATTACGCGACGCCGGACGCCTGGTCCGTCACGCAAGCGCTCGACCGCGTGATCAAGGCGACCAATACCTGGGTCGAGCATCAGGGATCGGTGCGGCCGGAACTGGCGGGCATGGCGACGACCTTGACTTGCGTCGTGCTGCGCGACCGCTTTTATTACTTTGCGCATGTCGGCGATACGCGCTTATACCTGTTGCGCGGCGGCGTACTCACGTGCCTGACCACGGACCACGTCTGGGATCAGGCGGAGATGCGGCATGTGCTGACGCGCGCGGTCGGCCTCGATAGCCGGGTAACGGCCGATCACGGCATGGGTGAATTGCAGCAGCACGACGTCTTCCTGCTGGCCAGTGATGGTGTTTGGGCTGCGCTGACCGAATGCGACCTGACGCACCGGTTGTCGGAAACGCTGACTGGCGGCAACGCCCCCGAGCAAACCGCGCAAGCACTGGTGACGGCTGCGTTGGCGGCGGGAGGCAGCGACAATGCCAGCGCGCTGGTGTTGCGCGTAGATCAGTTGCCGGAAGAAAACCTGCGCGATGCGCTTTTCGGCACGCCGGTGCCGAAAAGCCGCCACCGGCCCGATCTGCCGCTCCGGCTGGAAAACGTGGTCCTGAAGGCGGTCGTGCGCGATCCCGCCGACCGCTTCGAGATCGCAGAGGAATTCCTGCCGGCGCTGGAACCCGGCGCGACGCGGCCGCTGCCAGCCAGCGTGCCGGTACCGCTGACCAAACGCAACCCGGTCTTGTTATGGCGCGCGGTTGCGGTCATATCTGTCGTCCTCAATCTGCTGTTGCTGTATCTGCTTGTGATGCGCTGATCCGCACCAGCGCCACCAGGAGCCCCTGGATCAATAAAATCTCTAAGGAAGGCGCCAGAAGGGAATTTTCGTTCAGGCTTTCACATCTGAACACTTCGTTGCAGGTTTATCGATTTATTCATCAACGCCAATCAACAGAAAGGACCATTTTTATGCCGATCATTAACCAACTGGATACTTTACCGGACGATCTGCCGATTCCGCAGGACGATGGGGCTTGCGATCACCTTGCGGGCATGGCGTTGCCGTCCATGCCCCTGCCCGCGACCGATCAGACGTCGATCGATCTTGCCGCACTCCCCGGACGTAGCGTGATATTCGTTTACCCGCGGACAGGTCAGCCGGGGCAACCAGCGCTGATCGACGATTGGAATAGTATTCCCGGTGCGCGAGGCTGCACCCCCCAGACTTGCGGATACCGGGACCTGGCGAGCGAATTCCAGAGCCTCGGCCATCGGATTTTCGGCATCTCGACGCAGACCACAAGCTATCAACAGGAAATGGCTGCTCGCCTGGCATTGCCTTTCCCGGTACTGAGTGACGCCGAGCTTCGGCTGACACGCTCATTGTCGCTCCCTACGTTTTTCGCGGCAGGGCAAGAGCTGATCAAACGGATGGCTTGGATACTGGAAGACGGGAAAATCATCAAGGTTTTTTATCCGGTATTTCCTCCCGATCGAAATGCGTCCGAGGTGCTCATCTGGGTGCGTGCACATCCCGTCTCCACCTCATAGGCCAATCTATACACCAACGAGACCGTCAAAAACGGCACGGAAAGCACGTGCGGCGCCACGCGCGCCGCACAACAGGGCAGCTACTTCTGCGGCTTGCGGCGGGCCCGTCTGCCACAGCCATCGCTCGAGCAGGATCTGGTCGTGCTCCAATCGGTAATCCAGGCAAGCGTGTTTGCATACGGCCTCGAACCCGGGGGCGGCAAATGGATACATGCGCGCGAATTGGGAAAATTGCAGGATAAGGTCTGCTTCGGTACGCACGGTGGAGGGTGCATGGAAAATGCCATAACAACCGAGATATGAAAATGGCTCCACGCTCATCTCAACCATATAGGCGATGAGTTGGCGGGTAGCCGGGAACGGTTGCGCCCGGACCAGCGCTTCAGCGCGCGCACCGCAGCGGCGCAAGCCCTCGGCAAGGATCGATGCGTGACCCAGTTCCTCGTGGTAATGCTGTTCGAGCAGCAAGCGGATTGCGGGGACCTTGCAACGCTCGAAAGCGATCCGATTATGCCAATCCGCGCCTGCGGTGCGGTGATACAACTGGGCCAGGAAGGCGAATACTTCTTCCTTGCTCGACTGTCCTGCCATAAAACGCGGCCAGAACAAGGAATGGAAAATTCCTTCCACCCACACATCGCACACGGCAAAAAAATCGCTCAGAAAAATATTGGCACTCGATGGCTCCAGAGCAACTCGGCAAACAATGCCGTGCGCTACCAGGGATTCTACGATGGCAGCGGGAAGATGCAGCGCACTAGCCGGCACGCCGTCTTTCAGTCTTTTGAATGCGCTCTTCAGGGCGGGCGCCATGCCACTGATCCGGACTGTCGCAACAGGTGCTTCAAAGCAGAACAGCTCGCCGTCGCAGATGCACTCGACGTGCGGCGCCAGGATGAGGAAGTGATCTGGGCTCACCGGTCTTCGTGCGCACCGTAGCGCGGCAATGCGTAGCCGTTTATGAGAACGCAGGTTGTCTTCACCTCCGTATATTGTTCCAAGCTCCAGCGACCGCCAATACGTCCCAGACCACTCGCACGCATTCCGCCAAAAGGCACCCGAATGTCGCGGATCACAGGGCTATTCACGCCGACAACGCCGCACCGCAGTTTACGCGCAAGCGCCAAACCGGCGGACGTATCTCCACACCAGACGGAAGCGGACAAGCCATACCGGGAATCGTTAGCCAGCGCTATGGCCTCGTTCTCGTCTTTGAACGGAATAAGCGCCGCGACCGGACCGAACACTTCTTCGTGAAACAGCGACATGGTCGGGTTCACGCCGGTCACGACTGCCGGGCTCAGGTAGCAGCCTCCGCTCGGATTGCCTGGTCGAATGCCGCCGCAGGCGAGTCTCGCCCCCTCGCGCTGTGCGGTGCGCAGGTGCTGCTCCACAGAGGCCAGGTGCGCCGCGTCGATCAGCGGGCCGAGTTCTGTAGCGGAATCGCATGGATCGCCGACGATGATCGCCCGCGTCCGCTCGATGAAGCGCGCAGCAAATTTTTCGTATAACCCGGCATGGACCAGCACGCGCGAACCGGCGGTGCATACCTCGCCGTTACTCGAAAACACGGAAAGCAAAGCACCATCGATCGCTTCTTCGATGCGCGCGTCTGCACAAACGATGGTGGGAGATTTCCCGCCCAACTCGAACGTGTTGCGCCGGAAAGCGTTCCGTCCTTGTGCAAGGATTGCCCGCGCTGTTTCGGTGCCGCCCACAAAACATAGTCCATCCACCGCTTCGCTTTGCGCAATCCACTTACCGGTCGACTCGCCATGCCCGTGCAGGATGTTGACGACGCCCGGCGGGAAATCGACGCTGGCGATCAGTTCCGCCAACAACGACAGGGAGAGCGGCGCACGTTCGGAACTCTTCAGTAGCACGGTATTGCCGGCCGCCAAAGCGGCAGCGAGGTTGATCGTTGCGACCGCAAGCGGGGCATTCCATGGCGCAAGGATGGCGATCACGCCAAGGGCTTCACGCTGCACAATTTGAAGATAGGCGTCGTCCATTGGAAAGCACTCGCCGGCAATCCGTTCGGATTCGTTGGCGAAATAGCGACAATGGGCAATCGCGCGCGGAACATGCCCTTGCAAGGTCATCTTCAACAGCATTCCGGTATCGGCTGTCTCGGCACGCGCCAGTGCTTCTTGATTGGCTTCCAGCACATCGGCCAGGTCGCGCAGCAAAGCCGCCCGGCTGGCTGCCGGCAAACCGCTCCAGCGTCCATCGTCAAATGCAAAACGGGCAGCACTAATGGCCGCTGTCACACATTCACGATCGGAACCGGGAGCAAGACCGATGAGTTCACCGGTGGCCGGATTGCGCGTCTCCAGCATGTCCTGCCTTCTCGGCCGCGCAAGGACACCGTTCACCAGCTCACAGAGGATGGGGGCCTTATTCACTCGTTATTCACGCGTTACTCACGCGTTCCTTTGGTCGATGCAATCTGCCCCGCCAGCGGCAGCGAACATCCCGCGATGGTACGAAACCGGCTTTCGCAAGTCGGGTTACTGCAAACGCTTCCGCACGTTCCCTCGCCCTGCAGCGGCATAGGTTCCAACTCCCCGCTGTGAAACGCTGCAATCGGACGCAAGGCTGCGAACGCTCGCGCAAACCCATCGATGGCTTCCTGAATATCGGCGCTCTCGTGCGCCGACGATACCCAGCCATGGCTGGCATGGCAATCCACGCCCTCCAGCAGCAGCGCGGCGCGTAATAATTTATACATGGGCGCGCGTTCACGTGGTAACCGAATAGCGGCGGCACCCGCTGCAATCGGCAGACCGTCGCGAATGGCGCCAACCATCAGATGAAAAATGGAGCTCTGGTGAAAGGCCCGAACGTCCACCTCTGCAGCCTTGGCAGCGGCGTTGATTCCGGCAACCAGATGCGCGGTGGATTGCTCGGCACGCTGCGCGGCTTTGCCATCGCTCACCAGGTCCAGCGTCGCCACAGCCGCCGCCGCCGACAGCGGGAACCCATTGAATGTACCGCTGTGCGGCACGTAAGCATCATCTCCTGTCGCAGAACTGCCGCCGGAGATCACCGACATCACCTCGGCGCGTCCGCCTACTATTCCTCCAGGCATACCGCCCGCAGCGATTTTTGCCAGCACGGTGATATCCGGGACCACGTTGGCCAACGCCTGCACGCCACCGGCCGCATAACGAAATCCGCTGATCACTTCATCGAAAATAAGAAGCGTGCCGTACATATCCCCTAGCTTGCGCAGTGCGCCGAGATACGCGATCGACCAAGGCAGGCAGCCGGCGCTGCCGCCGCCTGGTTCAAGTATGATCGCGGCCACGTCGTTTTCGGCAAGCTCATCCTGAATCGCACCGATGTCTAGCGGTGGAACCAGCGTCACATGTTGCGCCATGCCGCGATTGAATCCGGCGCGCTCGGCCGGCAAAGCGTGCACCAGCGCCTCGTCGTGCCAGCCGTGAAAATGACCGTCCACCCTCAGCACTCGGCCACGGCCGGTCCACCCGCGTGCGATACGCAGCGCGAGCATCGTCGCTTCCGTGCCGGACGCGGCAAATCGCATCCGCTCGCAGGACGGGAGGCTTTGCCTGATACGTTCAGCCCACGCATATTGAAGGACGTGCACCCCGCCAACATGCTGACCGCGCTGGATCTGGCGCGATACAGCATCGACGATAGCCGGGTGGGCATTGCCGAGTAGAAGGGAGCCGTGCCCCATCCACAAATCGAGGTAGCGGCGCCCGGCGACATCCCACTTATGCACCCCCTCTGCACGTTCGAACACGACCGGAAATGGTTCGAACCGCCAACTTTCGTGAGGCGCCCCTCCGGCCAACAGGGTTGATTCTGCAGCCGCCCACGGATTAGATGCGCCAAGTTCGCGCGTATACCGGGCAAACAAAGCATCGTCGGCATCCTGCTGGCTGCTCATACGACCGCCTCGATATACAGCGGACGCCGCGGTGCGAATGCCTCGGTCCCGGCATAGGCGTCGCGGATGCCCTCAAAGAAAAGTATGAACGCCTCGGCAACTGTCTGCATGGCTTCGCTGGCCAGCCTGCATTGGTCTTTGGATAGTCCGGGTTGTTCCTGGCAAAGCCGGTAAAACACCGCTTCTTCGTGCAGCAAATCCAGATCAAGAGCGGCGTGCAGATGAAACGCCTTGAACATGTTTGCCGCATACGGATAAAGCTCGGCAAGCCGCCCGTAAAAAAGGTCGAGGGCCTCCCTTGAAGGCGCTGAGAGTCCGGGCTGCATGACAGCGAAGGACGCGGTATACGGCACCTCGCCTTCGTAGGCCAATTCCGCTAAATGATTCACCAATGCTTTTGTATGCGGCAATAGCGGTGCTGCCAGTAGCGATGCGCGTTGAATGCCGCAACCGGCCAATCCTTCGAGAAAAATAGTCCCGTGGTTCATCTCTTCGATGTAATGGCGGGTGATTGCCTCGCGCAACCCTGGCGTGTGGCGCGTGTGGGCAACGCCTAAAGGCATGTAAATATTCGCAGCATCCACAAAATGGCAGAACTCGACACCCCAGCCAAGTACCTGGGCACGACTGCTGCGTCCGGCGAGCAACTCTTCCCAGAACGGCTGCTCAAAAATCGGCCGCGCCCAAAAGCGGGCCTCCAGACGCAAAGCATCAGCCATCTCAGCCGGGCTTTCAGCGCTGACGGCACGCTCGACATCCAGCAGCAGATCATCTTCCAGGAGCATGGCCAGCACAGGTTCCAAGGCGTTCGCCGCAATCCCGTGGATGGCGGCAAGGTCATGCGGCGTTGCACCTTCCTGCAACCCGAGGAGGATTTTTTTTATGACGTCAGGACGCGTGGATTCGACCAGTATTTCCTGTTCGCGGGTCGCGATAACCAGAGCGCGGCTGTCATGCGTAAGCCGGCAGCCCGATGACAAACGCAAAACACGGTGCATAAGGGCAGTCAATTGCTTACTCCTCGATAGTTGCGTGAAGCGCGTAACGGGAAGGCGTCCGGCGATTGGTAGTGCCGCAAAATATCGGTGGACCACATCTCCAGCGTTTCAACCAAACCAAAAGCATCCTGGATGGCGGCGCGGGCACGTTCCCGTTCGATTTTTTTTATTTGGCGTGCAACCTTTTGCACAAAACCTTCGTGCCCGTATTCTTCATCTAGTGCGACATGTTCGGCCATGGGACGTACCCCGTTGCAATCGCCACTGTCGTACCATGCGCCTACCCGGTCGAAAAAATTGCGTGCAGTAGTGCGATCGTTTCCCGTGGATTCCAGGAATCCTGAGCAAGCCGCGTAGCGCAACGGGTCGGCGCGCGCGGACATGCGCATCCAATGCTGGACTGCACGCGTGGCCGGCAACGGCCGGGACTGCGTGCGCTGCTCGGCCGTGATGCCTAACGCATCCAGGGCACTGGCAAAGAAATGAAAATGATCCCACTCTTCGGAAAAGTGGCGCGCGAACACAGCGCGTATTTCACGGCTTTCAGTGCTGGCGATGGCCATTGGCAGGCGATCTTGCACTCCGGTTATGAACCACCAGGATTCGACTACCCACCCAACGAAGACAGCGCGCGGTAGCGTTCCTGCAGCCAGTCCAACCCAAAGAGGGTGAGAAAACAATCGTCTCTTCCACTGTTGGTAGAGCTGGCTGCACAGTGTATTGAATTCTTCGGGAGAGAGATATTCGGGTGACGAAGATTGAATGGTGCGGAGCGCTCCGGCGTCGACGAGGCGACCCACCACGGACTGCACCGCTTCGGCAGACAGTCCGCTTTGCCGCCCAATCGCGGGCAGGTCCAGCAAACCATTCATCGATGAAATTGCCTGGAACAAGTGCGGCGCCGGCGGGCCGGAAACAGTAAAAACTGAATCCTCGATTTCAAGCTCGACGCTCTGGCTTACGATACGCAGTTGAGCATCCGGTCTGAGGCTTGGGAAGGAAGTCGGCATCGCGGTTAGTCCCAAAGAGTTGGACCTGCGCCGCTGCGCGCCAGGCGCTGCGGCGCAACTTTTTATTAACGACTATTTGACGATTACCCCTAACACAGGGATCGCTGCAGGCCGGCGCTTCTTGCTGACCTGGACAGTGATTTCATTGGGCAAGGTGCCCTTGCCCGCTTCGACCACCTTGACGTTGCCTGCCATTCCCTTTTCGACATGGATAACCACTTCCTGTTCTTCCAAAGGCTTACGCGCTATCTCACTCATAAAATCTCCTTTTAAACGTTTATATACTTGCAACCGGTCAGGCACCCCAGAGCGCGAGAATGCAACCAACCTATGTGCTGTTCGCACATCTGTTGCCTCAACGTAAGACCATTCATTCGCGCTTAAAAAGTGTAGTAAATTTATTTACATAGGCAAGAAAAATATTTCTGTGCGGCACTAAATATCTCAAGCACCGCCTGCCCGGTTTTTGTCGTTGAAAAAAACATAATGCGCTGCGTATATTCCTGAAAAGCAACAATAATCGCGAAGTGGTGCGCGACGGTTATCGCATGCAACGTTATCGTCCGCGCATCGAAGGCTTGTTCGCCCAGATCGAACGATGGAGCCGTATCGCCAATGGCGAGCGTGAAGCGAGGGCCTGCGCCTTTCCGGGAATAACTGGCGGCAAAACCAGGTTATATGCAGTACAAGCGTGCCGCTCACCGAGCTGGATCCGACGGGCTGCCATTGTGCCTGTTCCGCCAAACCTGGCGTCATCAATTTACTGGAGAGCAAAATGAACACCAAACAATTTATCGCAAGTCTCACCATCCTGAGCGCCGCCGGCAGCGCCTTTGCCGAGGCCCCCTACCCTCCCGAGGAGCATTTCGTCTCGACCAAAACCCGCGCCGAAGTTCAGGCTGAAGTGGCGCAGGCGCGGAAGGACGGCACGCTCACCATTTCCGACGCCAACTATCCTCCTGAGCAGCATTTCGTCTCGACCAAAACCCGCGCCGAAGTTCGGGCTGAATTGGCGCAGGCCCGGAAGGACGGTACGCTCACCGTGTCCGACGCAAATTATCCTCCTACGGTGCAATTCGTATCGACCAAAACCCGCGCCGAAGTGCGGGCTGAAGTGGCGCAGGCGCGGAAGGACGGTACGCTCACCGTTTCCGACTCCTATCCGGTCATCCCAACCCGCTGAGCAGCCAGCCGCACCGAAGTCAGGAGCCAGATTGCCAAACCGGGAACGGCAATTGACGGCGGCAGTTAATCGGCTGGCGAGCTTGGCAAGCTCCTTACTTTCCACGATCCGCTGTGGCGCGCCATGACGCGCCACAGCGCGCATCGCGCGCTCTTGAATTCTTGCTGGAAAAGCGAGACTATCTGGCGAAGAGGCGGAGTCTGTTAATTGGAGGCTAGAGCATGCCACGCTTTCCCGGTTTTCAAAGATTGCGGCCGGCGGGAGTGCGATCGGTCCGGCTGGCCACCGGACTGGTGCTGTTCACCTACGTCGGCACGCACCTCCTGAATCACTCGCTGGGGAATATCTCGCTTGCATGGCTGGAGCGCGATCTGCTGGTGCAGAAGTTCATTTGGCAAGGATGGCTTGGAACGGGTGTGCTGTACAGCGCGCTGGCGACGCATTTCTGCCTGGGTCTGTGGGCGCTGTACGAGCGGCGCTCGGTGCATTGGAATCCGGGTGAGGTGACGCAGCTCGTCCTCGGCTTATGCATACCGCCGCTGCTAGCCAACCATCTCGCGAATACGCGGGTCGCGTTTGCCGCGTTCGGCCTGAACAAGGGTTACGCGCAGTTGCTGTACTCGTTCTGGATCGCTTCGCCGTTCTTCGGCCGTGTGCAGCTGATGCTGTTGGTGGTCGCCTGGCTGCATGGGTGTTTTGGCATCTGGTTCTGGTTGCGCTTGAAACCATGGTTTGGGGCGTGGCGGAGCGTGCTGCTTAGCGTCGCCGTGCTGCTCCCGGTGCTCGCGCTGCTCGGCTACTTGCAGGGCGGACGGGAAGTGATCGCGCTGGCGCAGGATCCCGTCTGGCGCGCCGCGGCGACTCGGCCGACGATCATCGGGACGGGATCGCAAAATCTCTGGCTCGCCGATCTGCGCAACGACTTTTTGCTCTTCGATGGTGGTGCGCTGCTGCTGGTACTCGCAGCGCGGCTGCTGCGCACGCTGCGGGAGCGCCGAGGCGGGCGGCTCTGTATTCTGTATCCAGACGGGCGCAAGGTATTCGCGCCGCTCGGATTTTCGGTGCTGGAGGCCAGCCGCATGGCAGGCGTTCCCCATGCCAGCACGTGCGGTGGCCGCGCCCGCTGCACGTTGTGCCGGGTGCGCGTGCAGAGCGCTGTGCCGCTGCCCGTGCCGGCCGAGGCGGAGCGGCGTGTTCTGGAGCGGATGGGATCTGACGCGCAGACAGTGCGCCTCGCCTGCCAGTTGCGGCCGACCCACGATCTCTCCGTGTGGCCGCTGGTGCCGCCGACTGCATCCACGGCCTTCTTGCAACGGCGCCAGCGCGACGTCATGCCGCAAGAACGATTCGCGGCGTTCATGTTCGTGGATATGCGCGACTCCACTCAGCTTGCGGCGGCACAATTGCCGTTCGACAGCATATTCGTGGTCAGTCGCTTCCTGAGTGCGGTCAGCGCCGCAGTGGTCCAGGCGGGCGGCCTGCCGAACCAGTTCCTGGGCGATGCAGTGCTCGCGATCTTTGGCTTGCACAGCGAGCCGGCAGCCGCTTGTCGCCAGGCGCTCAGCGCAGTGCCGCTGGTGGCCGCCAATATTGACGAACTCAACGCTGCGCTCGAGAAACAGTTGAAAACGCCAATCCGGTTTGGCATTGGATTGCATTGCGGCCGGGCCGTAATGGGTGAAATCGGTTTTCGCGAGCATGTGACGTTCACGGCGATTGGCGACCCGTTGAACGTGGCCTCGCGACTTGAGCAGCTGACAAGAGAGATCGGTTGCGAGGCTCTCGTCTCCGAACAGGTGTTCCAGCATGCAGGCGTTTCGGCCGCAGACCTGCCGCAGCTTGCGGCACGCCTGCGCGGCCACGATGACCCGGTGCCCGTGCGTGTGCTGTCCAGGGCGGCGCAGATGCCTCGCGCCTGACATGTCGAGATATTGCCCGGCACTTACCTTTGACGGGTCCGGTCCCTACACGGCCACTGCAAATGGCGTACGAATGTCGGACAAGAATTTCCGGGCGCGTGGATGCTGGGGCGCATTAAAAAATTGCTCGGGCCGCGCACGTTCCAGCACCTTTCCCTGATCCATAAATATGACCCGGTCTGCCACCTCGCGTGCGAAGCCCATTTCATGCGTCACGCATACCATCGTCATACCGTCCCGCGCCAGGTCCTGCATGGTCAGCAGCACTTCACCGACCATCTCCGGGTCGAGCGCACTGGTCGGCTCATCGAACAGCATCAGTGGCGGCCGCATGGCCAAAGCGCGCGCGATCGCGACCCGCTGCTGCTGTCCCCCTGATAACTGTGCCGGATGAGCGAGCGCCTTCGACGCCAGGCCAACCCGCTCCAGCAGCGCCATCGCCTCCTCGTTTGCAGTCTTGAGAGGCAATTTCTTCAAATGCATTGGCGCCAGCGTACAGTTTTCCAGGACGGTCAAATGCGGAAACAGGTTAAATTGCTGGAATACAAATCCAATCCTGCTGCGTAGCGTATTGACGTTCAGACTCGCATCGTAGATGTCTTGCCCGTCGATTTTGATGCTGCCGGATTGGATGGGCTCCAATCTGTTCAGCGCCCGAATCAGCGTTGATTTCCCTGAACCGGAAGGGCCGCAAATAACGACCACTTCCCCCTTCTTGAACTCTTCATTGATATCGACCAATGCGTGGTATTCGCCGTACCACTTATTGGCGCCCTCGATTTGAATCATGATGTCTCCTTCATTTTTTACTTTTACTAATCTCATGTTCCGCCTCACAGTAGATTTATTTTCTAACGACCCTTCGATGCTCCATCCAAAACGCTACGCGGGACAAGCCGAAGCACATGATGAAATAGGTTGCGCCGAGCAAGAAATAGACTTCTGCCGACTTGGTTCTTGTCAGGTTGTTGACTTGCGCCATCACTAGCGACACCTCGGCAAGACCGATGATGTATCCCAGGGATGTCTCTTTGATCGTGGAGACGAACTGGTTGACCAGTGACGGCAACATGTTTTTCATCGCCTGCGGCAGGACAACCAGTCGCATCGTCTGCAGATGATTCAGGCCAAGCGAGCGAGCGCACTCCATTTGGCCTTTCGGCAGCCCCTGGATGCCGGCGCGGATAATTTCGGCGAGATACACCCCGTCGAAAATCACCAGTGCCGCAAGCATGGTGCTGAACTGATCCGTCTTCTGGCCAATGAGTGTGGGCAATACGAAGTACGCCCAAAATATCACCATGAGCAAGGGAATTCCCCGGACCACAAACACCAGAGCCGTCGCCGACCGGCGCAGCGTGCGCCAATGACTGATCCTGCATAGCGCCAACACTACGCCAACCGGCATGGCCAGCAGCAAGGCCAGCGCCGCCATGACGACCGTCAGTGCGAGACCGCCGAGCGGGCCGTTTGGATATTGTCCGACCAGAAAATACAGCCAGTAAGTGTGAATAATTTCCAGCATCTCAGACACTCCTTACCTGGAACCGACGTTGATACAAATTCGCAATGCCGGTAATCACCAGCGAGACCGTCAGGTAGGCGAATGTGGTAAAGGCAAAGGCTTCATAGCTTTTAAACGTCGCACTTTCAACCTGCTGGGTCTGGTACATCAGCTCTGCCACGCCGATCACCATCGCAATGCTGGTGTTTTTCCACAAATTCAGCGTCTGACTGATCAAGGGCGGAATCGTGATGCGTAACGACTGCGGCAAAATGACAAGCTTCATCGTTTTCAGAAAACCAAAACCCAGCGCACTGCTGGCCTCCATCTGCTCCTTTGGAATGGAGCGGATGCCACTGCGGATGTCCTCCGACATATAAGCGGCGGTATATAAAACCAAGGCAATCACCGCACTGATACTTTCGATGTTGCCTTCATAAAGCCATGTCTTGACGGATTCCGGCAAAAATTGCGGTGCACCGAAATACCAAAACAACATATGCACGAGCAGCGGCACATTGCGGATACTTTCCACGTAAAAAACACCAATGGCGCGCAGTGCAGCATGCGGGGAAAGACGCAATATCGCGACCACGATCGCCAGCGGCATGGCAATCACCAGCGTAATCGCAGTCAGCTTGACAGTAAGAAAGAAGCCGGCAATTAACCAGTCGTGATACCTGCCAAGCAACAGCATATTGAAATCGAATGTAGCCATTTTGAATGGAACTTCCGCAAAAAATTATTAGCTATAAATTTGAACAAGCAAGCAGATGAACATTTCTTTTTTAGGACATGCGAAAAATGAATGGATTGGATGGTGCGCTGCGCGCACCATCCTTCAAATGCATTTTGCGTAAGTGCTATTGAACGTATCGGCCCGTTGTCAGCCGGACGGCCTCAGGGAATTTTCAGCTGATTTTGTCGGAGTCGATTTTGAAATCGCGGTGGCTGAACTTCATTTTGGTTTGCGGACCAAACCACTTGACGAACAACTTTACAGCTTCGCCTGATTTTTCCAGATCGGCCAATACCTTGTTGACCACTTCACGGAAGGCCGGCTCGTTCTTTCTCAGCCCCATCGCCAAAGGCTCGACAGCCAGCATCTGCGGCAGAAGCGCGAAATTGATTGCATCCGGCCCAAGCTGCGCGTAATTCTGGATCAACGTGGTTTCGTCGTTCGCATAGGCTGCGCCTTTGCCTTGCTCCAGCGCGAGCAAGGCTTGCGGATTCGAGTCGAAGGAGACGACTACCGCCGTAGGCACTGCCGTTTTAATGTTCTGTTCTGCGTCTGAACCCTTTACGGCCAACACTTTTTTGCCGCCCAACTGCCCGACGGACTGTATCCCGCTATTCTTTCTCACCATCAGCCTCTGGCCGGTAATGAAGGTGGAATAGGAAAAGTCAATCTTCGCTTCCCGCTCCTTGTTGTGCGTCAGCGATGCCGCGAGCATGTCGACACGTCCTTGCTCGAGCTCGGGAATCCGCGCGGATACCGCCAGTTGCTTCAGCGTTGCCTTCACGCCGATACTCTTCGCGACGGCATTGCACAAATCGACCTCGTAGCCCACGATCTCCCGCTTGGCCGGGTCCTGAATAAAACTGAACGGCTCATCCGTGCCTAATACGCCACACACCAACTCGCCCTTTGCCTTGATGTCCGCCAACTGATCAGCCAATGCTGAAACGCTCGTCGCCGCCAATAGCGTGAAGAGGATAATTTTCTTTTTCATCTCTTGTCTCCTTTATATGGAATGGATTACAACCGGGTACTACAACGTTCAACTACAATTGCGCAGCGCGTCAAAACCATGGCTGAGATCGTCAATCAGGTCCGAAACGGCTTCGAGTCCGACATGGATCCGTATCATTTGCAGGGGCCAGCGAGCGGCGGTCACCGAGCGATGTACGCCTGGCGTCATCGGGATCATCAGACTTTCGTACCCTCCCCAGCTATAGCCAATGCCGAACAGCTTTACCTGATTGACCAGCTGCGTAACGGCAGCTTGAGAAATTTCCGGACGAAACACGACACCCATCAGTCCGCACGCGTACTCGGCGCGGAAATCGCGTTTCCATAGAGCGTGCCCCGGGCTACCCTCAAGCGGTGGATATAACACCGTTTCCACTTCGGGCCGCCTCTGTAGCCAGCCAGCGACGAGTTGTGCGTTGGCGCGATGCACCGCCAGTCGTGCATCCATGGTGCGCAAGCCGCGCAAGACCAGATAAGCGTCGTCCGCACCGACGGAGATGCCAAGCTGACGGTAAGTCTTGCGCAAGCTTGTACCAAGCGCTTCAGTGGTAAGGATGGCGCCCATGAGGACATCCGAATGCCCGACGATGTATTTGGTCGCCGCGTGGATCGACACATCCACACCGAGCTTGAACGACGGCCATCCGAGCGGCGTCGCCCAGGTACTGTCAGAGATCACCAGCGCGCCATGGCGATGCGCCGCGTCCGCAATCGCGGGGATATCCTGTACCTCAAAGGTCAGCGATCCAGGCGATTCCACGAAAATCACCTTCGTGTTGGGACGGATCAGCGCCTCAATACCGGCACCGATGAGCGGATCATAATAGGTTGTTTCCACACCCATCCCGGTGAGGAAACCATCGCAAAAATCACGTGCCGGATCGTAGGCGGAATCCGTCATCAGCATATGGTCGCCCGGCTTCAGCAATGACAACAGCGTGGTTGTGATGGCCAACAATCCAGACGGCGTCAATAAACACGCATCGGCACCTTCTGCGGTACAAAGAGCACTCTCAAGCGCCAGCGTCGTTTCGTTGCCGTGGCGTCCATAGGACCTGCGCGTTCCGCTGGCGGACTGCAATTGCGCTACGTCCGGAAACAGCATTGTAGAGGCGCGGATCAGCGGCGGATTAACAGGGCCGGAGTGGGTTTTATCCTTGCGGCCATAGTGGCCCAGGCGGGTTTTAACGTGGAGTAATTTTTCTTGCTTCATACATTATTTTTCATAAATTATTCCCGACGCCGACTGTTCATCGGCGTAAAGATGGCTTGCAGCCATTCGGACGTTTCCAGGAGACCGGCGTCGGACGTCGATCAAGCGTTTACCGGTTCAAGGCACCAGGTCTGAGTAATAGAATTGCTCGTGCATATGTTCGGCCAGCACCTGCAGATGTTCGATCTCTGCTTCGTTTTGCAAGTCGAAATTGTCAAACTCGGGAAACAGCTTCACTTGATCGAACTGCTGATCGGCATACCGGGAGATTGCCTCCATGGATTCCCAGGTCGATTGAATGACGAAGTGCCGCCGATCATCCCGGTCCCGAAAATAGATCGATACGCCGCGGTAGCCATCATGCGTTTCAGCCAGGCGCGCATCGACACCGCGAAACACCTCCAAAAACCGCTGGGCTTGCATCAAAGACACATTGCAACGCCAGATACGGATCATCATGCTGTTATCCCCTCGTTCGTTTTAAGACATGGACCAGTCACTACGTTGGCAGCACCATGCATGGTGCGACGACCATAAGCGGCGCTGCTCACCGTCCGTGCACTCGTTTAATGACTTTTCTGAAGCGCCTGGACAATATCGGCCTTCAGGTCTTCGACGGCTTCAATACCCACACTAAGACGGACCATCCCTTCAGTGACGCCTTGCCGTGCCCGGATTTCCGGCGCAATACCGCGATGGGTCGTCGATGCGGGATGACAGATCAACGAATCGGTATCCCCCACCGATACCGCTTGCGTCACCAGTTGCAAGGCGTCCAGCAGGCTGCGCGCGGCGTCGCGGCCACCCGCCATTTCAAACGACAGGATGCCGCCGAATGCACGCATTTGACGCGCAGCGACAGGATGATCGGGATGACTTGGCAACCCCGGGTAATACACGCGCGAAATTTCACGGCGCGTCTCGATGAATTGGGCGAGTTCGAGCGCATTTCTCGACGATTGCTCGACCCGCAGCGCCAGCGTCTTCGCCCCGCGCAGGAATAGAAAGGCGTCCTGGGGGCTCATGCAGGTACCGATCTGCTTCATGCCGACGTGACGGATGGTGTCGATATGTTTCAGCGCGCCGGTCACGATTCCGCCGGTCGCATCACCGTGGCCCCCAATGTATTTAGTCGCGGAATGCAATGAAAGATCAATGCCGAATGCAAGCGGCTGAGTGAGGATGGGCGTGGCGAAGGTATTGTCGACGACGCTGATCAGATTTGCTTCGCGGGCGGTCTCGGCGACGCGCTTCAGATCGATGATGCTTAGCGTCGGATTCATCGGCGTCTCGACGTACACCATCCGGGTACGCGGGGTAATTGCAGCGCGCAATCCGGCTACGTTCGACACTTCGACCGCCTGAATGCCGAAGCGTGGCAGCAAGTTGCGCAGCAAACCTTCGGTCCCCCCGTAGAGCGGCCCGACGAACAACACTTCGTCACCGGGATTCAATAATGCAAGCAACAGCGCGCTAATCGCGCCCATGCCACTGGAAAACGCGATCGCATCTTCAGCGCCTTCCAGCACCGCCAGCTTGCGCTCAAGTGCGGCGACTGTCGGATTCGCAAAACGGCTATACACGAAGCCCGGCAACTCGCCGGCGAAAATTTGCGCCCCGCGGTCGAACGTCCCGTAAGCAAAGGTGGACGTCTGATAAATCGGCGTCGTCAGGCAGCCGTGCTGTGGATCGGGTTGCTGTCCGGCATGCACTGCCAGAGTACTCAATTGATGTGTTGAATTAATCACAATAGCCTTTTCATAATATAACAATTAGTATTTTTTTAGAATTTCTTATATTCCATTAGTATTTTTGATGTAGCACTACTTCGTGCTATGCTCAAATCGCCCCCGAAACAAGATCGCCCAGCAATTGGAATTCACTATAGCTTTCGCCAATTATTATTTCAATTCAATTAATTTAATCCGATCATCAATTTAATTTATGAAGAATTCCCCCATTGAGCTACAGCATCTGATCACGTTAAAAACCCTTTCGGAGACCGGCACACTGTCCAGGACGGCAAAAATTCTGCACCTTACCCAACCGGCGCTCTCCCACCAAATCAAGATAATCGAGGACTACTACGGATTTCGGCTGTACGAACGGAAGTCCTCGCCGGTGTTATTTTCGGCGGCCGGGCATCGGCTGCTTGACCTCGCGAACGCGGTGCTGCCACTGATCCAGCAGGCTGCGATCGACCTCAAGCAGATGGAGCACCGACAACGCGGGGCGTTACGCATTTCCGTCGAATGCCATACCTGTTTCGACTGGTTGTTGCCGTCAATGGACACATTCCGCGGGCGCTGGCCCGATATTGAGCTGGACATCCTGTCCGGGTTCCAGGATGACCCAGTCAAGCTGTTGCTGCAAAACCAGGCCGATCTGGCGATACTGGCGGACTACGAAAAGGAACCCGGCATCGATCACTTCCCCTTGTTTTCATTTGAGATCGTGGCACTGATGAGCAATGACCACCCGCTAACGGCGAAGTCACGGCTGGAGGCAATAGACTTTTCCGAAGAAACGTTAATCACCTACCCGATCCCCGACGATATGATCGACGTCATCCGCAAGGTACTGAAGCCCGCAGGTATCAAGCCGAAGAAGCGCACCTCACAACTCACGATGGCAATCCTGCAGCTGGTAGCGAGCGGCAGAGGCATCGCTGCGTTGCCTTTGTGGGCGGTCCAGCCGTATTTGGAAAAAAAATATGTGACGTCGCGGCCCATCGGGCCGGCGGGCCTGACCGGCGATTTGTATATTGCAAGCCGTTCCGGAGATCCTGGCAGCGTCTATCTGCTGGACTTTATCGAGATCATGCGCAACACCGGATTCATGCAATTGCCAGGCCTGACATTGCTTGATCGATAGCCGCCGATGGTGCAGTCACTTGCCGCGCTCAGGACAAGCCAAGGGCTTTGAGCCGCCGGTACAGCGTGCGTTCGCTCAGACCGGTTTGCGCCGCAAGCTCGCGCCGTGTCTTGGCGCTCCCTTTTTTCACATGCGCAATCAGTTGCGCGTCGGCCGCGTCGCGCGACAGGCTTGATATCTCCCGCAAGTCGGCCGCGGAGGTAAGCGCTCGCCCGGTACTGACCAGTTCGGCAGGCAGGTGCTCAATACGGATTTCGCCGTCGTCGGCAAACAGGCGCGCGCGCTCCAGCACATTCCGCAATTCCCTGATATTTCCCGGCCAGTCATACTGCTGCAGCCGCATCATGGCGGCGGCTTCTACCGTCATCGGAACGCTGCTACCTTCCTGGCGCTGGAGAAATGAGGTTACCAACACAGGAATATCGTCGGACCTTTCGCGCAAGGCTGGCAAATGAATCGGAAACGCGCTAATCCGGTAAAACAGATCTTGTCGAAAATGGCCGTCGGCCACCATGTCGCGCAGCGGTTTGTGGGTTGCCGCCACGAGCCGGAAGTCGGCGCGCTGGGTCTCGATGCCGCCAACCCGGCGATAGGCGCCGGATTCGATCAGGCGCAGCAGCTTGACCTGCATCCCCAGCGGCACGTCACCGATCTCGTCGAGGAACAAGGTGCCGCCTTGGGCGGTCTCGACCAGACCCGGCTTGCGCGCCGTCGCGCCGGTGAACGCTCCTTTCTCATGGCCGAACAGCTCGCTCTCGAACAGGGTTTCGGTCAGGCCCGAGCAATCGACCACCACGAACGGGCCGCCGGCGCGTCCGCTGGCTTCATGTACGGCACGCGCGAATAATTCCTTGCCGCTGCCTGACTCGCCCAGGAGCAGGACCGGCAGCATCGACGGTGCCACCCGATGCAGCGCGGACAGCGCCTGATTGAATGCGGGCGCGCGGCCGACCAGGCCGTCGCCGCTAGGGCGCGCCGAGGCACTGCGCACCACCGACAAGCGCTCGACATAGGCAATGATCGCGCCGTACCGGTCGAAGATGGGACGCAGCTCCACTTCCACATGTTCCGGGCCGCGCGGCGTGTGGTGGATGTGCAGCACCCGGTCCGGTCCGCGCAGTTCCTGCGCTTTTTTCATTGGACAATGCTCGCCGGCCTGATCGCAAGGTAGGTCGTAATGATGCGAGATGCGGTAGCACTTGTGGCCGATGTGAGGTTGGTCGATGCTGGCAAACTGGCGCTGGTAGGCGCTGTTGGCGGCCAGGATGTTGTAGTCGGGATCGAGCACGATCATCGGCTGCGACTCGTGTTCGAGGAAAGATATCAGCGATTGAACCTGAGTTGAGCGTTGCAGGATGTCGATAACTGCAGTCGTTTTAGCGGGCATGGCGGCTCCTTGGGATACACGCACTCTGCCATATCACTGCCAAGCCTGCCAACGAAATCTGCCAATGGCAGCCATACGCCTTGCAGCAGCTGCGGATATTCCGGCCGCGAATTACAAAAATCCCATGAAATCAATCAATTACCGTCGCCCCGTAAAACTGGCTGGGTTGGTACGCTAATTGCTGTCCTGGCATGAACAGCCTTGCTTCATCAGGAGACAGAGAATGACACTCGCAGCAAAATTACAAGTCGAAGGCTTCTTCGATCCGGTCACCGGAACCGTCAGTTATCTGGTCCTCGATACGACGACCCGACAATGCGCGCTGATCGACAGCGTGCTCGACTACGACCCCAAGTCCGGTCATACCGGCACCCGCTCGGCCGACAAGTTGATTGCCCGAGTCCGCGCGCTTGACGCCAGCGTGCAATGGATACTCGAGACCCATGTCCATGCGGATCATCTGTCGGCCGCGCCCTATCTGAAAGAGCAGCTCGGCGGCCAGCTTGGGATCGGCCGGCACATCACCGCCGTACAAAATGTATTCGGCCAGCTGTTCAACCTCGGCCGCGAGGTGGCGCGCGACGGCAGCCAGTTCGACCACCTGTTCGCCGACGATGAAGCTTTTGCGATTGGCGCGTTGCAGTGCCGCGCGCTGCACACGCCGGGCCATACGCCGGCTTGCATGACTTATTTGGTCAGCGACGGCAAGCAGCGTGCTGCGTTTGTCGGCGACACCCTGTTCATGCCCGATTACGGCACGGCGCGTTGCGATTTCCCGGGTGGCGACGCACGCACGCTGTTCCGCTCGATCAACAAGGTGCTGAGCCTGCCAGCCGATACCTTGCTGTACATGTGCCATGACTACCTGCCAGGCGGGCGCGATGTGCGGTTCGTCAGCACCGTGACGGATCAACGCGCACACAATATTCACCTGCGCGACGGCATCGGCGAGGCAGAGTTCGTCGCGATGCGCACCGCACGCGATGCCATGCTGGAGATGCCGACGCTGATCCTGCCCTCGGTGCAGGTCAACATGCGCGCCGGCCACTTGCCGGAGCCGGAAGACAATGGCACGCGTTACCTGAAAATTCCACTCAACGCGGCCTGATCCGCACCTAGATTGAAACAACGGAGAACAACATGGATATTCGTCATCCGGCCAATCATGGCCGCACGCCGGTCGAAGTGGCCCAAGCCGAGCATGCGGTAGTGATCATCGGCGGCGGCGCTGCCGGCATCGCGACCGCGTCCAGCCTGTTGGCACGCTGGCCCGGGCTGGACATCGCGATCATCGATCCGGCCGACGTGCATTACTACCAGCCCGGCTGGACCCTGGTCGGCGGTGGCGTATTCTCGGCGGCCAGTACGGCGCGTACGATGGCGTCGCTGATTCCGCGCGGCGTCCACTGGCTGAAGTCGGGCGTTGCCGCTTTCGAGCCGGAGCGCAATGCCATCGTTCTTGATGGTTGCCGCGTAGTCAAATACCGGCAACTCGTGGTCTGTCCCGGTCTGAAGCTTGACTGGCAAGCGATCGAGGGGCTGTCCGATACGCTGGGACGGAATGGTGTCACCTCAAATTACCAGTATCAGCTGGCTCCCTACACTTGGGAACTGGTGCAGCAGCTGCGCGGAGGACGTGCGATTTTCACGCAACCGCCCATGCCGATCAAATGCGCCGGCGCACCGCAAAAGGCAATGTATCTGTCGGCTGGTCATTGGCGCCGCGAAGGCGTGCTGGCGGGCATCGAGATTGACTTCTGCAACGCCGGCGCCGTCCTGTTCGGCGTGCCCGATTATGTGCCGGCGCTGATGGAATACGTGAAGGCGTATGGCATCCATCTCGATTTCGGGCATACGCTGACCGCCGTCGATGGCGCTGCCAAAACGGCCGCCTTCACCCGCACCAACGGCGACGGCACCAAAGATACGGTGGTCAAGGAATTTGACATGCTGCATGTTGTCCCACCGCAAACAGCGCCCGATTTCATTCGCGTCAGCCCGCTCGCCGATGCTGCCGGCTGGGTCGATATCGACCCGGCCACGATGCGCCACAAGACCTTCGCCAATATCTTCGCGCTGGGCGACGTCGGCAATTCACCCAATGCCAAGACAGCCGCTGCGGCCCGCATGCAGGCGCCTGTGGTCGCGCACAATGTCTTGACCGGGCTGGGCAAGGGCAAAGGCGATAGCCATTACAACGGTTATGGATCGTGCCCGCTGACCGTCGAACGCGGCAAGATCGTGCTGGCTGAATTTTTGTATGGCGGCAAAGTGGCGCCGACTTTTCCATCCTGGCTGATCGATGGCACCCGGCCATCGCGTTTGGCATGGCTGCTTAAAGAACGGATTTTGCCACCGCTTTACTGGCAGGGAATGTTGAAAGGCCGGGAATGGCTGGCGCAACCGGAAACGACGAAATGATGCGCACGATGCATGTGTTGTTACCCTAGAAACGGTAGTTGGACCGGCAGGAGTGTGGTCACCCAACAGGTGACTGTATTCATTGAAGATATTTTTAATTTAATCAATACCTTATAGGTAACTTGGAGCGGTCAACTACCGTTTCTAGGGTTACCAGATGGGAGACTGTACGAATGTTGCTGAACCTTGGATTGGGCATGACGGTCGGCGTCATTCTTGCATTAACCGGTGCCGGCGGCGGCATTCTGGCCGTGCCACTGTTGATTTTCGGCGCGGGCCTCGGCGCGGCAGAAGCCGGTCCGATCGGTCTGCTGGCCGTTGGCATGGCGGCGGCACTGGGGGCGATATTCGGGCTGAAAGCCGGCATCGTGCGTTACAAGGCTGCGCTGTTGACCGCCGGCAGCGGGATGCTGCTCGCGCCACCCGGTTTATGGCTGGCGCACAACACGGACAATCGATGGCTGACGCTGCTGTTTGCGATTGTCTTGCTATATGTCGCCGCCAGGATGTTCAAGCAAAGCATGCGCCAATCGACCGATCGTGCGCTGGCATCGGCCCGTCGGCCGCCGTGCATTCGCAACGCCGACACCGGAAAAATCGTCTGGACCTCCCCCTGTGCCTGGGCGCTCGCGCTGTCCGGTGCCATTGCAGGCCTTCTCTCCGGCCTGTTGGGTGTCGGTGGCGGTTTCGTGATGGTCCCGGCACTGCAGCGCAGCACCGATCTGGCGATGGAGTCGGTGGTCGCCACCTCGCTCGCCGTGATTGCCCTGGTGTCGATGACCGGCGTAGTTTCAAGCGCCCTGACAGGACATTTGAATTGGGTTGTGGCAGCGCCGTTTTGCAGCGGCGCATTGGCCGGCATGCTAGGCGGACGGATGCTCGCCGATCGCCTGTCAGGCCCCAGACTGCAACAGGGATTTGGGCTCGTTTCCGCCTTGGTTGCAGTGGGAATGATAGTCAAAGCGGCTCACTAATGAACGGGGCGTATCGGCTGCAAGTCGGTCCACCCCGCCGAATACTTCCGCTCTTTATACCGTTGTCGACAACGGTTTCGTCAAATCCAAACCGAGCGCTTCTGCAAACTTCGTGAGCTGCGCCGCATCTTTTCCGACGGGCAGTTCACGCAATGCGGTAAAGGCGATCCATTTCGCATCGACCTCGAAAAAATCGCGCAGGTTGGCCCGCGTATCGCTGCGTCCAAAGCCGTCGGTGCCCAGCGTCACGTAACGCGCCGGCACATGGGCGCGGATGCTTTCGGGAATGCTGCGCACATAGTCGCTGGCGGCGATGACCGGTGCATCGCTGTGTCCTAACTGTTGCGTGACGTAAGCTTCTGCGGCAGCGTTGGACAAGCGTTGCATGCGTTCCGCGGCGATGCCGTCGCGCGCCAGTTCGGTGTAGCTCGTGACGCTCCAGACTTCGGCGCTGACGCCAAACTTTTCCTTGAGCAGTGCGGCAGCGCCGATGGCTTCTTTCAGGATCGGCCCGGCGGCCAGCAGGCGCACGTCGGCGTTTGCTTGCGGCTGCAGGCAGTACATGCCGCGCCTGATCCCTTCCTCGGCGCCCGGCGGCATGCTGGGCTGCGCTTCGTTCTCGTTGGTCACTGTGACGTAGTAAAAAACATCGTCATTCTTGTCCAGCATGCGCTGCATGCCATCCTGCACGATCACCGCCAATTCATAGGCGTAAGCCGGATCGTAAGACACGCAATTCGGCACCATCGCCGCCATCACATGACTGGATCCGTCCTGATGCTGCAAGCCTTCGCCCGCCAGCGTCGTGCGTCCGGAGGTCGCACCGATCAGGAAGCCGCGTGCGCGCTGGTCCGCCGCCGCCCAGATCAGGTCGCCGATGCGCTGGAAGCCAAACATCGAGTAGTAAATATAGAACGGCAGCATCGGCAAACCATGCACCGAATAGCTGGTCGCGGCCGCGGTCCAGGAAGAGATCGCCCCCGCTTCGGTAATGCCTTCTTCGAGAATCTGGCCGTCCTTCGCTTCGCGGTAAGACAGGATCGAGCCGATATCTTCCGGTTCATATAACTGGCCCTGCGCCGAATAGATCCCGACTTGCCGGAACAGGTTGGCCATGCCGAACGTGCGTGCCTCGTCGGCCACAATCGGCACGATGTGCTTGCCGATCGCGGCGTCCTTCAACAAGCCGCCCATCATCCGCACCAGTGCCATCGTGGTCGACATGTCCTTGTCGGCGGCTTCCAGCGCGAATCTGGCGTAGGACTCGATGGCAGGCACTGCCAGCTTGGCCGGTGCCGTGTTGCGGCGCGGCATGAAACCACCCAGCGCCGCGCGGCGCTGCAGCAGATGGCGCATTTCGGGACTGTCATCGGCGGGCTTGTAGAACGCCAGCACCTCGCAATCCGCATCGGAAATCGGCAGACGGAAACGGTCGCGGAATTCGAGCAGGGTGTCGGCGTCGAGCTTTTTCTGCTGATGCGTGGTCATCTTGCCCTGGCCCGCCGCACCCATGCCGAAACCCTTTTTGGTTTGAGCCAGGATCACGGTGGGCTGGCCCCGATGATTGGCCGCCGCCTGATACGCCGCATGGATTTTTTTCATGTCGTGGCCGCCGCGGCGCAACCGGTCGATCTCGTCGTCGGTCAGTGTCGCGCCAATCGCCTGCAAGCTCGGCGTCTGTCCAAAGAACTGCGCGCGATTGAAGGCGCCGTCGTTGGCGGCGAAGGTTTGCAACTGGCCATCGACCGTCTGGTTCAGCGCATTCACCAGTTCGCCCGACTTGTCGCGGGCAAATAGCGGATCCCAGTCCGAGCCCCACAACAACTTGATGACATTCCAGCCGGCGCCGGCAAAGATGGTTTCCAGTTCATCAACGATATGGCCGTTGCCGCGTACCGGGCCGTCGAGCCGCTGCAAATTGCAGTTGACCACGAACACCAGGTTGTCCAGCGTTTCTCGCGAAGCGAGGCTGAGCGCGGCCAGCGATTCCGGCTCATCCATCTCGCCGTCGCCGAAGACGCCCCACACCTTGCGGTCCTGCGGCGCCAGCAAACCGCGGTGCTCCATGTAGCGCATGAAGCGCGCATGGTAGATCGCGCTGATCGGGCCGAGTCCCATCGAACCGGTCGGGAACTGCCAGAAATTTTCCATCAGCCACGGATGCGGATACGAGGACAGGCCCTGCGTGCCTTGTTTCTTGCCTTCGATTTCCTGCCGGTAGAACGACAGCTCTTGTTCCGTCAGCGTGCCTTCCAGGAAAGCGCGCGCGTAAATGCCGGGCGCCGAATGGGCCTGGAAGTAGACCAGGTCGCCGCCGAACGCATCGGTGCGCGCGCGGAAGAAATGGTTGAAGCCGACTTCGAACAGATCGGCTGCCGAAGCGTAGCTGGCGATATGGCCGCCCAGTTCGCCATAGGCACGGTTGGCCCGCACCACCATCGCCAGCGCATTCCAGCGGATCAGGCTGGCCAGATGCTGCTCGGTCGCCAGCGCATCCGAGCCGCCCGGAAACGACGGCTCATCCTCGACCCGGATGGTGTTGGTATAGGGCGTATTGCGCGCATCGCGCCATTTGATGCCCGACTGCTGTGCGGCTCCGCTCAGACGCGACAGCAGATAACGTGCGCGCTCCGGACCGGCGGCCTGTATCACGCCTTGCAACGCGTCGACCCACTCGCCGGTTTCCTGCACATCGCTATCGAATTGATTGTTTAAGTTATTGGCAGACGACATTTCCATGGCCTTCATTCCTCGCTCGTTGAATACCTATAATTTACCGGCAACAAAGCAGCATAGGTAACCGAAATAAGCTGCCGCAATCTTGAAATGCAGCATAAAATTCCATAATTATTAACAGATCAGACATTTACACTGCATATGGAACTGGACTCAACGGATTTGCGTATTCTAAAGGCGCTGCAGGACGATTCCAATATCAGCAATATCGACCTGGCGAAAAAGATCAATTTATCAGCCTCGCCAACGCTGGCACGGGTCAAGCAGCTGGAAGCCGAAAAAGTGATCTCGGGTTACGTCGCGCTGGTCGATCCGCCGGCGCTCGGCCTGAAAATGAATGTATTCATCCAGATCAGTCTGGAGAAACAGGAGTCCGCCGCGCTGGCGCGCTTCGAACAAGCGGTTAGTCACTTCGAGGAGGTGATGGAGGTCTATCTGATGACCGGTGACGAGGATTATCTGCTGCGCATCGTGGTGCCGGATATCCAGGCGCTGGAGCGCTTTATTCTGGATCACCTGACCAAGATCGCCGGCATCAAGAATATCCGTTCCAGCTTCGCATTGAAGCAGGTGAAATACAAGACGGCGCTACCGATCAATACGTAGCGGCGTGGTTGAGTAAATCAAGACAAGGCGCAATACCTTTTATATATCCGACACAAAAAATGGAGATCCGCGCATCATGCCGACTCATCCCAAGATTCTGGTGCGTGTAAAAAATCTAATCGAGACACGCCGAAAATTACTATTCAAGGATCGTTTATGAATACACGCAAAATCTGCGGCCTCGACCATATTCACGTTCACGACCTGAGGCGCAGCGCGGCGAGCGAACGGATCAATGCGGGCGTTGATTTATATACAGTCGGGAGGACATTGGGACACAAAGATTCTCGATCCACGCAACGATATTCGCACCCGGCGATAGATACCCTGACTACTGCCGTGGGGAAAATTGGAAAGAAATCACTTTGATGGTCAATACTTCCCCCACCACAAACAATAAACGCCCCGATTAAGGAGCGTTGTATGTGACGTAAGTCTTTGAATCTGGAGGAGAAGGTGGGATTCGAACCCACGTTACAGCGAAACTGTAAACCAGATTTCGAGTCTGGCGCATTCGACCACTCTGCCACTTCTCCTTATTGGTCGTTTGCTGCATGGTCTGCAGCAAAGCACGAGATTATAGCAGGATATTTTTGTCCTTGAAACCTCTTTTTAACCGTGCCTGCAAAATGGCATTACCTTCGATCCGGCAATACCTGCGACGCTATTTTGTCGCCGGTTTGCAGACTCAGGGTGCGGGCGTCAAGCGCGTAATACCGCCCATATAAGGATGCAATACAGCCGGGATCTCGACGCTGCCGTCGGCTTGCTGGTAATTTTCCAGCACCGCCACCAAGGTCCGGCCTACCGCCAGGCCGGACCCGTTGAGAGTGTGCACCAGCTCGGTCTTGCCTTGGGCATTCCGGAAGCGGGCTTGCATGCGGCGCGCCTGGAATGCTTCCATATTTGATACGGATGAAATCTCGCGGTAGGTATTTTGTGCCGGCAGCCAGACTTCGAGGTCATAGGTTTTGGCAGCGCCAAAGCCCATGTCACCGGTACACAGCGCGACCACGCGGTATGGCAGGCCGAGCTTTTTCAGGATGACTTCAGCGTGACCGACCATTTCCTCAAGCGCTTCGTATGACTGCTCCGGATGCACGATCTGCACCATTTCGACCTTGTCGAATTGGTGCTGGCGGATCATGCCGCGGGTGTCGCGACCGTAGCTGCCGGCTTCCGAGCGGAAACAGGGTGAGTGCGCAGTCATCTTGATCGGCAGCGTCTCACCGGCAACGATGTCATCGCGCACGATATTCGTCAATGGCACTTCAGCCGTCGGGATCAGATACAGCGCAGCGCTGTCGGCGCCCTGCTCGCCTTCCTGACCGCCTTTTTTGACGGCGAACAAATCCTCTTCAAATTTCGGCAACTGGCCGGTCCCACGCAATGAATCCGCGTTGACGATGTAAGGCGTATAGCATTCGGTATAGCCGTGCTCAGCGGTATGCGTGTCGAGCATGAATTGCGCCAGCGCACGGTGCAGACGGGCGATACCGCCCTTCATCACAGAGAAACGCGAGCCGGTCAGCTTGGCGGCGACATCAAAATCCAGACCGACACCGGCACCGACGTCGACATGGTCGCGTACGTCGAAATCGAAACTGGGCAGCGTACCGAATTTGCGCACTTCGACGTTGCCGGATTCGTCGCTACCGACCGGTACCGATTCATGCGGCAGGTTCGGGATGATTTCCAGAAATTTGCTGAACTGCTCCTGCACCTGATCAAGGCGGGTTGCCGAAGCCTTCAGTTCGTCACCGATACCGCTCACTTCTGCCATCACCGCCGATGCATCTTCGCCTTTGCCTTTGAGCATGCCGATTTGCTTGGACAGCGAATTGCGCTGGCTCTGCAGCTCTTCGGTGCGGCTCTGAATTTGCTTGCGTTCAGCTTCCAACGCATTGAAAGCGTTGACGTCAAGCTGGAATTTGCGCGCAGCCAAACGGCTGGCGACGGTAGCGATGTCTTTGCGGAGAAGTTGGATGTCGATCATGGAATGTACGGGCGTAAAGTTAAATCACCAAGAAATAAGCCGCCATTGTACCAAGCTCGGACGGTATTACGGCAGTTGCAAGCACAAGCTGAATGACGGACAAAACCTGGGCGCAAATGCATCACGGCTCCCGGGAGAGCTGCAAATCCGGAAGCCGCGATGTCGCATGGCATTTTGATGGCAAGAAATTACGCGCTAATTAATTTCCGCAACCCGATGACAGGCCACCAGCCGCCCGTCGAACTCCTCCAGCACAGGCACCTGCTGGCGGCAACGCTCGACCGCATGCGGACAACGGTTATTAAAACTGCAACCAGGCGGCGGCGCCAGCGGCGACGGTAATTCGCCCGGCAACATCATCTTTTGCTGACGCTGCGCCGGATCAATGTGTGGCGTGCTGGCCAGCAGCGCTTTGGTGTAGGGGTGCAGCGGCCGGCTGAAGATGTCCTGCTTGCTGCCGTGCTCGACCGCCTTGCCCAGATACATGACCAGAACGTCGTCGGCGATATGCTCCACCACGGCCAGGTTATGCGAAATGAACAGGTAGGCGACACCGCTGGCATCCTGCAAATCCATCAACAGATTCAGCACCTGCGCCTGGATCGAGACATCCAGTGCCGAGACCGGCTCGTCAGCGACGATCACTTTCGGGCCCAGCATCAGGGCGCGGGCGATTGCCACGCGCTGGCGCTGACCGCCGGAGAACATATGCGGAAAGCGGTTGTAGTGCTCGGGGCGGAGACCGACTTTGGCCATCATGGCTCGTGCTTTTTCGGCGCGCTGCGACTTGCTCAAGCTGGTGTTGATAATCAGCGGCTCTTCCAGCATCGCACCGACCTTCTTGCGCGGATTCAGGCTGGCGTATGGATTTTGAAACACCATTTGCACTAACGGACGAACCCGCTTGAGGGTCGCCCTGTCGGCATCGGCGATGTTGGCGCCATCCATCCACAGCTCGCCGCCGGTGGGTGGCTCGATCATCGTAATCTGGCGCGCCAGCGTGGATTTTCCGCAACCGGATTCCCCGACTACGGCCAGGGTCTGGCCCTGGCTCAGGCTGAACGTCACGCCGTCCAGCGCCTTCGCAGTCGCTTTGGGCTTCAGCCAGCCTTGCGATACGTTGTAATGTTTACTGAGATTCCTGGCTTCGAGTAAAACGTTTGGCTTGAGAATGGTGATCGTCATTATGCTGCCCTGCTATTCAATAACTCGTTTGGCTGAAACAACGTCCAGCCATTGGTCGGCTGACCGGCGCGATCGAGCGGAAAATGGCAACGCACCTGCGCTCCGGCGCTACCGGTCAGCGCCGGGCGCTCTTCGCGACAACGCTGTACCGCATAACGGCAACGCGGGCTGAGCAAACAACCGGTGGGCCTATCGTACTGACCGGGCACAACGCCGGGAATGGTCTGCAAGCGCTCGCGACCGATGTTGTGCTCTGGCAGCGCGGCAAGCAGCGCCTGCGTATAAGGATGTTGCGGCGCCTGGAAAATCGTTGGCACCAGCCCGGTTTCCACCACTTGTCCGGCATACATCACAACCACCCGCTGCGCCGTCTGAGCGACCACGCTGAGGTCATGTGTGATCAGCATCAACGCCATGCCGCGATCGCGCTGCAATTGCAGCAGCAACTCCAGCATTTGCGCCTGTACGGTAACGTCCAGTGCGGTGGTCGGTTCATCGGCGATCAACAGACGCGGATTGCAGGCGATCGCAATCGCCACCATGACGCGCTGGCTCATGCCACCGGACAGTTGATGCGGATAGGCATCCAGGCGACGCTCCGGATCCGGAATATCGACCTGCTTCAGCAGCGCCAGAGCGCGGGCGCGCAGCTCGCTATTGGAACCGCCTTGATGCACGCGCAACGTTTCGATCAGTTGATACGCTACCGTGAAGGACGGGTTCAGACTGGTCATCGGATCCTGAAAAATCATCGCAATGTCCTTGCCCAACAATTGACGGCGCTGCTTTTCCGGCATCGTCAGCAGATCACGGCCGTCAAACGCCATGCGTTCGGCTTTGACCCGACCCGGGTAATCAATCAGTCCCATCAGCGCCAGCGAAGTGACACTCTTGCCGGAGCCGGATTCACCTACGATACCGACGACTTCTCCTGCCTCAATGTTCAGGTCCAGGCCATCGACGGCGGTAAACGGGGAAACCGTCGAGCCGAACTCAACCCCGAGGTTTTTAATTTCTAGCAATGCCATGGCTACTCGCTTTATCAGGTTTAATTAGCGCTTCAATTTCGGATCGAGCGCATCACGCAACCCGTCACCCATCAAATTAAACGCCAGTACCGAGACCAGAATCGCCAGCCCGGGAAAGGTCACGACCCACCAGGCGCTCTGGATGAATTCCAGTGCACTGGCCAGCATCGAACCCCATTCAGGCGTCGGTGGTTGCGCACCGAGGCCAAGGAAGCCAAGCGCCGCAGCATCGAGAATGGCGGTAGAAAATCCCAGCGTCGCCTGCACGATCAGCGGTGCTGCACAATTCGGCAGCACGCAATTGAACATGATGCGTAGCGTGCCGGCACCGGCAATGCGCGATGCACTGACATAGTCTTTAGAGAGCTCGCCGATCACGGCAGCACGCGTCAGCCGTGCATAGTGCGGCAACATCACGATCGCAATCGCATACATTGCGTTCATCAAGCCCGCTCCCAGAATGGCCACCACCGCCACTGCCAGCAGCAGGCTCGGGAGTGCCAGCATGATATCCATCAAGCGCATGATGGCCACTTCAACCACGCCGCGGAAGTACCCTGCCAACAAGCCGAGGACGACCCCAAGCACCATTGACAGCGAGACCGACACCAGTCCGATCAACAACGACAGGCGGGTGCCATGGATCAGACGCGACAGCATATCGCGGCCAACCGGATCGGTGCCCAGCAGGAACTTGGCGGTCCCACCAGTCTGCCATACCGGCGGCGCCAGCGTCGCATCGCGAAATTGCTCAATCGGGGAATGCGGTGCAATGACGTCTGCGAATATGGCGCAGAGCAAGATGATGCCAATGATTGCCAAGCCGATCACCGCGCCGCGATTCTGGCTGAAATAGCTCCAGAATTCGCGCAGCATACTTGGCGGCGCACTGACCGCAGTGGTGGCAGAGGCGTTAGCCTGAAGCGAGGTCGTATGGTTCATGAGTTGTGCCGTATGCGAGGATTGATCACGCCGTACAACAGGTCAATGACCAGGTTGACGATGATGATAATAGTGGCGGAAAGCAAAATGCCGCCCTGCACGACCGGGTAATCGCGACGCTGAATCGCGCCGACCAGCCACTTGCCGATGCCCGGCCACGAGAAAATGGTTTCAGTCAGAATGGCGCCGGCCAGCAAGGTGCCGACTTGCAAACCGATCACCGTCACCACCGGAATCAATGCGTTGCGCAAGGCGTGGATACCGATCACGCGCCAGCGCGACAAACCTTTGGCGCGGGCGGTGCGGACATAGTCTTCGCGTAATACTTCCAGCATCGCCGAGCGGGTCATGCGTGCAATCACTGCCAGCGGAATGGTGCCAAGTGCGATCATCGGCAATATCAGATGCGACAGCGCCGATTTGAAGGCACCGGCATCACCCGCCAACAAACTATCGATCAGCATGAAGCCGGTGACCGGCGGAATATCGAACATCAGATCGATGCGCCCGGATACCGGGGTCCAGCCCAAGGTCACGGAAAACAGCAGAATCAGCAGCAGCGCCCACCAGAATACCGGCATTGAATAGCCGGTGAGCGAGGCTCCCATCACTGAATAATCGAGGAAGGTATTGCGCTTTATCGCAGCCAGGATACCGGCGGGAACGCCGATCAGCAGCGCCAGCAACATGGCGCAAGTAGCGAGTTCCAGCGTGGCAGGAAACAAGGTCCGGAATTCTGTCAATACAGATTCGTGGGTGGTCACGGAAACCCCGAGATGGCCGTGAAATACCTGCCCCAGATAAGAAAAATATTGCACGTACAGCGGCTGATCGAGACCGAATTCTTTCATCATCTGCGCATAACGCACAGGGTCCATGCCGCGCTCGCCGGATATCGCCTCGACCACGTTGCCCGGGATCATATGAATCAATAAAAACACCAGCAGTGTGATGCCGAGAAAGGTCGGAATGACCAAAACTGCGCGTCGCAGGAGGAATCCAAACATAGGAATACCTGTTCAAGTAAAAATGAATGCTCTCAGAACCAGATAGCGGCCTGTTGGGCCGACTATCGGTTCAGCTTGGCGTGAATGACCATTCGTGATGGCTGCCTGTCGGAATGAAACGATGGCGAAGAGTTGTCATTGCACGCGTACAGCTAAAACCTGGACGATTGTTTTTAATCATACGACCAGATTTCAAACCATGTTCGACATGACGACTACTCTCCGCCAAGTACCTTACTTGACTAAATCAACCTTATCGAAATAGAAGCCATATGGCGTTGCCGGTATCTTGAAACCAATCACATTCTTGCGAACCGGTACGTAGCCCACCGAGTGTGCGATGTCGATCCACGGCGCTTCTTCGTGTGCGATTACCTGTGCTTTTTCATACAAAACGGCGCGTTCAGACTGCTTCGACGTCCGTTTGGCTTTTTCGATCAGGGCGTCAAATTCCTTGTCGCACCAGCGTGAAACGTTGCCGCCGCCCTTCACACCTTCGCAGCTCAGCAAGTTGCCGAAGAAGTTATCCGGGTCACCGTTATCGCCGGACCAGCCAAACATCATCGATTGCTGGTCGCCGGTTTTGCTGCGCTTCAGATATTCGCCCCATTCGTAGGTAGTGAGCTTGGTTTTGACGCCAATTTTGGCCCAGTCTGCCTGCACCAGTTCGCCTATGCGCTTGCCGTCAGGATTGTAGGGACGCTGCACCGGCAGATACCACATCTCGACTTCCACACCATTTGGATAACCGGCCTTGGTCAGCAGTTCTTTGGCCTTTTTCAAATCATATGGATAATCCTTGACCTTGTCGTTGTATGACCAGAGTGTCGGCGGAATCGGGTTTTTTGCCGCCTGGCCTGCGCCTTGAAACACCGTTTTGAGTATGGTTTCCTTATCGATCGCCATGTTCAATGCTTGCCGTACCAGCTTGTTATCGAATGGCTTTTTATCAACGTTGAACGCAATGTAACCAATGTTCATGCCTGGCTTTGCGATCAGATTAATGTCTTTATCCGCTTTCATTGCCGCTAAATCGGCCGGTTTCGGATACGACATCACTTGGCACTCATTGGCTTTCAACTTGGCATAACGGACCGATGCATCAGGCGTAATGGCATACACCAGGTTATCGATTTTTGGACGTCCGCCCCAGTACGCATCAAATGCCTTGTAACGAATAACCGAATCTTTTTGGTACGACACAAATTCAAACGGCCCGGTGCCAATCGGCTCGCGGTCGATGATGTCCAGGGTGCCGGCTTTTTGCAACTGGGCGCCATATTCGGCCGAATAGATCGAGGCAAAATACATCACCAGGTCGGCGAGGAATGGCGCTTCAGGATGCTTGAGTTTGAAACGTACGGTGTTGTCATCGACTTTTTCGACTTTGTCGAGGATGTTATCCAGCCCCATGTCGAGGTAGTAGCCGAAAGTCTGTCCGGTCGCCAGCTTGTGGAACGGATGCTTGGGGTCGCCCATGCGGTCGAAAGTGAACACGACGTCGTCGGCGTTAAAGTCGCGCGTCGGCTTGAATTTTGCGTTGCTGTGGAACTTCACGCCTTTGCGTAACTTGAAGGTGTAAACCAGGCCGTCCGCCGAAATATCCCATGATTCCGCCAAGGCAGGCTTGATCGTGGTGGTTCCCAGTTCAAACTCAACCAGACGGTTAAAGAGCGGGTTGGCAGAGGCGTCAAAAGTTGTGCCGCCAGTGTACAACTGCGGGCTAAAACCCTCCGGGCTGGCCTCCGAGCAGTACACCAGTGTTTTTTTCGCTTGCGCACAAGCCAGGCCGGCACAAACGCTTAACACAGCTACTAAACCCAGCTTGGCAACAAATTTTCCATTTTTCATCATCATTCGTCTCTCCCTTGGTTGATATTGCAATGTCGTGACATCGTATTCACGCGGTGCTTCCCGGTAAATCCATTTAACAACACCTTCTTGCTTTTGATTACATCGCCATCGCTGCTTCGACTTCTTCACAGGTTTTGGGAATTGCCGGTCCCAACACCCGCGCACCGGTTGCGGTAACCAGGACGTTATCTTCAATCCGGATTCCACCGAAATCAAGGTACTCGGCAAAACGCCCATAATCAATCAAGTCGGCATGACGGCCTTCTGCCTGCCAGCGTTTGATCAGCTCCGGAATAAAGTAAATCCCGGGTTCGACCGTTATTACCATGCCGGTAAGCAAGGGCTTTGCCAGCCGCAGATTACGCAAGCCGAACAAGTTGCTGCGGTTGACGCTGGCGTCGTACCCAACCTGGATTTCGCCCAGCCCTTCCATGTCATGCACGTCCAGACCGATCTGGTGACCGAGGCCGTGCGGGAAACAAATCGCATACGCCCCCGAGTCCACCACCTGCTGCGGATCGCCTTTGAAAAAACCAAGCGCGGATAAGCCCTCGACCATCGTCAACGCCGCCAGCTTGTGCAATTCCAGATACGGCACCCCCGGATGGATGGCGGCTATGGCGCGTTGCTGTGCACGCAAAACAATCTCATAGACAGCGCGCTGGCGTGCGCTGAATTTTCCGCCGACCGGAATCGTCCGGGTGATGTCAGTAGCGTAGCCCAAGGCACTAGAGACGCCGGAATCATTCACCACCAGATCGCCGGCTGCCAGTTGCTGGGTGTGATCGCGGCTATGCAGGATCTCGCCATGCCTGGTAAAAATGACGGGATAAGCCCCGTGCAAATCGTGACCGCGCATGATGCCTTCGATAGTCCCGACCACCTCATACTCGAATTTGCCGGGCCTGGCCTGACGCATCGCCGCGAGGTGCATTTCTTTGGTGATCGCTAAGGCGCGCTCCATTTCAGCGACTTCTTCTTCCGTTTTTATTTCACGCAAACTGATGACCGCAGCAATCAGGCTTGGCGAGACACCGGCCTGCACCTGCTCTGGCGTACCGGCAAACAGGCGCGCCAGCTCCAGAATCGATTCGCCGCGATAAGGTGGCAAATAATGGATCGTGCGCTGCTTGCTGCGCGCTTCGGCGATGACGTCGCTTAACGCACTGTATGGCTTGACCGTGCCGACGCCAGCCATCGCGGCGCGTTCGACCAACGATGGCTGTTGCCCGGTCCACACGACTTCCTCGATATCCGGATCGTCTCCGAACAGGATATCGACACCGGCATCGATATCCATCACGCCGGCCAGATCGGCATGATCCAATCCGAAGAAATAGGAGAACGAAGCGTCCTGACGAAACCAATAGTGATTGTGCGGGTAGTTCATCGCAGCATGGGTATTCCCCAATACCAGCAACAATCCTGATGAAAATTGTTGCCTCAGCCGGTGACGGCGCGCCGCGTACTGTGTGCTCTCGAACATCAGATCCTCAATTCCATTCATTTAGTGAAGCAAAAGCCGTACCGACTCAAGAAAATTCGGTGCCACGCAGGAATCTGCCGTTGTCGCTGCCCTGTTCCTGCGCATCGGCGCCATCGAATAGTTGTGCGGTTCCGACCCAAAGCAACTCGGCCTGCTTGCTTTTGTGCTGCAGCGCTTCAACACTGTGCGGAATCGTGCCGTCGAAGTGAAGGCTGTCGCCGACGCTCAGCACGTAATGCTTGGCGCCCACCTTGTATTCGACTTGCCCACTCAGCACGAAAACCATTTCATCGCCCTCGTGCGACACCAATTCCGACTTGTACCCGGACGGCATCGTGAACTTGACCGAATGCACCTGGCTACCGGGAAAAACCGTCGACAACCGCTCGTATTTCACTTGGCCGCTGGCAACCGAATAGGCTTGCCGCTGATCATGATATGAATCCGGCTGTACTTGTTGTGGTTGTTTAATCAAGTCGCCAATCGGCACGCCAAGCGCTTTTGCGATGACGACCAACGAAGTAATCGAAGGACTGGTCAGGTTGCGCTCTACCTGCGAAATAAAGCCGGCAGTCAAGCCGGTCTCGGCCGCAATCTGCACGAGTGTCTTCTTCACCGCATGGCGCCGCGCCCGGATGGATTTTCCTACTTGTGGCTTTGTCATTCCTGTCCCCACGTGTTTACCAGTTGATCCGTGCGGATCGCTTGTTGGTTATATTAATTAGCCGGTAAACCGAGGGAAATTATAGTCATACTAAAATTCCAGTCAAGCAGAAATTTTAGCCCCACTACAATTTTTGCTCATGAGGGTGCGCGAAAATAGGATGGTTGCACCGGGCGGCCCTGCGCGCTCGAGATAAAAAATGATGCAGTGGACTTTCGGAAGTTACTTCCCGCGCGCTTTCCTATCCAGCTCGCGCAGCCAGGTCAGCTTGTCGCCGATTTTTATTTCCAGCCCCCTAGGCACAGGCGCGTACCATCCGGGTTCGGGCATGTCATCCGGCAAATAGGTCTCTCCCGCAGCATACGCATCAGGTTCGCTATGCGCATAGCGGTATTCGTGACCGTAACCGAGTTCCTTCATCAACTTGGTCGGCGCGTTGCGCAGATGCACCGGCACCTCGCGCGATTTGTCTTTGCGGACAAACGCCATGGCCTGGTTGAAGGCGTTGTAGCCGGCATTGCTTTTGGGTGCCATCGCCAGGTAAAGCACCGCCTGCCCTAGCGCCAGCTCACCTTCCGGCGAACCTAAACGCTCGAAGGTTTCTGCCGCATCGTTGGCAATCTGCATCGCCCGCGGGTCGGCAATACCGATGTCTTCCCACGCCATTCTGACGACGCGGCGCGCCAGATATCTGGGGTCCGCGCCGCCGTCCAGCATGCGGCACAACCAGTACAACGCACCGTCAGGACTGGAACCGCGCACCGACTTATGCAGCGCGGAAATCTGGTCATAAAAATTGTCGCCGCCCTTGTCAAAACGACGCGCATTCAGCGTCAACGCATTCTGCAAAAACTCGGACGTCACTTGCGTCGTACCGGAAGCTTTGATGCCGGCGCTGCACTGCTCCAGCAAGTTGAGAAGGCGCCGCGCATCCCCATCGGCATAGCCAATCAGCGTATCGACGGCCGCATCGTCGAACTGCAGATGGGACAATACCAACTCCTGGGCACGAAGCAGCAACTGCTTCAACTCGGCGTCGCTCAAGGCCTGCAAAACGTAGACTTGCGCCCGCGAAAGCAGCGCCGAATTGACCTCGAAAGAAGGGTTCTCGGTCGTCGCACCAATGAACGTCACCAGCCCTGATTCCGCATACGGCAACAATGCATCCTGCTGGGATTTGTTGAAGCGATGAATCTCGTCAACAAACAGCAGCGTGTGTTTGCCCTGCGCCAGATTTTGCTCAGCCTGCTCCATCGCTGCGCGGATGTCCTTGACACCGGAAAACACCGCAGACAGCGCGATAAATTCACAGGCAAACGCACGCGCAGTCAGGCGCGCCAACGTGGTTTTTCCGACACCGGGCGGCCCCCAAAGAATCATCGAATGCGGCTTGCCGGACTCGAAAGCCAGACGCAACGGCTTACCCGCTCCCAGCAGATGGCTTTGGCCGATAACTTCATCGAGCTTGGCAGGACGAAGAGCCTCGGCCAGCGGTGGCGTAGGTTCTACTTTGAAAAGATCAGACATGGCAAAGGCGCTCAGCAAAAAAAACAGACTTGTTAAAAATAGATCCGGCAAAAATATCACAGCGCATCAGTCTAGCGCATGAAGAATTTCTTTGGCGACGGCGACGCAAAACCGCCGAATATGAGAAAATCCGGCGCTGCCCGGGAACCTGTCGGCCCCAAAGCCACCGCCAACTTCAGAAACTCGCCATGCCCTTCGTCGTTACCGATTCCTGCATCCTCTGCAAATACACCAGCTGCGTCGACGTCTGTCCGATGAACTGCTTTCGTGAAGGGCCTAATTTCCTGGCCATCGCGCCGGACGAGTGCATCGATTGCTCGATGTGCGTGCCAGAATGCCCGGTCGGCGCAATTTATAACGAGATTGACCTGCCGGACGATCAGCGCCATTTCAGCAGACTGAATGCAGAACTGGCGGCGCGCGCCGATTGGAAGCCCATCACGCGCTCGCAAGCGCCGCTGCCGGAACATGCGATGTGGCGTTCGGCAAATGACAAATTGGCTTTTTTGGAGGCAGGTTAGTTCAGATAAGGCCGCATCACCCGGAATCGGGTGCCGCCAAGCAATACCCAAGCGGCTATCTCAATTGTTGAAAACGTCGGCGCCCTTAGGCACCACAAACTTGAAACCGCCGCTAGGTGCCGGTGGATTCTTGACGAAGTTTTTGAACGACAGCAGTGAAACCTGACCGAACGAATCACGCAATTCCATCGCAACAGGCACACCATTCCGCAAACCGATTCCGATCTGATCAAAAGTCGTGTCCTTGGCCTTTGGCTTCACTTCCAGCCACTCCAGACCATCCTTCGGCGTTCCTTCTTTCAGCGTGAAATTCTTTTCCAGGTCATTGCTGCCGAACAGGATCGCCGCAGGCGAGGAACCGAGTGCGTTACCCAGCTTCTTGGTCGTTACCTGATTCAAATCCTTATCGTACATGTACAGCTTGTCGCCATCTGCTTGCAGCACTTGCTCGTACGGCTTCAGATAGGTCCAGATAAATTTACCGGGACGGGCAAAAATAAAAGTGCCGGTTGATTCCGTCGATAACTTGGCAGTCTTGGTGCCGCCATCGGTTTTGACCAAACGCTGGGTGAACTCGCCTTTGGCCGACTGCGTGCTACTGACGAAGGATTTGAATTGTTCCAGTGCACTTGCGCTGGCAATGCCTGGCAACAGCACGACTGACAAGGCCAGGCTCGTCACCAGTTTGCGCGTGCTGAACCAGCGCACAGCGCCGGCACTCGACTGTTCATTCAACCTGACATTGTTGCGCTGGACTGCATTTGTAGTTGGATTCACGATAGCTTTCATTGCATGTTCTTTATAGTTAGGATAGCCGCCAGGCAGGGAAGAAAAGCGTAGCGTGTTCCGTCCTGCTTGACTATCTTCTTGCTTGGCGGCCTTACGCCGTCGGTTATTCCGGATTTCCCGCCGGCACCAAAATCTCACGGTTACCATTCGACTGCATGGTCGACACCAGCCCGCTTTGCTCCATTTGTTCCAGCAAACGGGCGGCGCGGTTATAACCGATACGCAAGTGCCGTTGCACCAGTGAAATCGAGGCACGCCGATTCTTCAGGACCACGGCGACCGCCTGATCGTACAGTTCGTCACCTTCGGTTCCAGCGGTTGCGCCACCGCTCACGCCGCCGTCGCCATCTTCGGCCACGCCGCCTTCAAGAATACCTTCAACGTAATTCGGCTCGCCTTGTTCCTTCAAATAATCCACCACGCGATGCACTTCTTCATCCGACACAAACGCGCCGTGGACGCGAATCGGCAAACCGGTACCTGGCGGCATGTACAACATATCCCCCATACCGAGCAGTGCTTCCGCCCCCATCTGATCCAGAATCGTGCGCGAATCGATCTTGCTGCTGACCTGGAATGCAATCCGGGTCGGGACGTTGGCCTTGATCAGGCCGGTAATCACGTCTACAGATGGGCGCTGCGTGGCCAAAATCAAGTGAATACCGGCCGCACGGGCTTTTTGCGCGATACGGGCGATCAGTTCTTCCACCTTTTTCCCAACGACCATCATCAAGTCCGCCAACTCATCGATAATGACAACGATAGTGGGGAGTTTCTCCAGCGGTTCCGGCGCGTCCGGCGTCAGGCTGAACGGATTCGGGATTTTTTCTTCGCGTTTGTCAGCGTCTATTATCTTCTGGTTATACCCCGCCAGATTGCGCACGCCCATCTTCGACATCAGCTTGTAGCGCCGCTCCATCTCATTGACGGCCCAGTTCAGCGCGTGGCCGGCCTGCCGCATATCGGTCACAACCGGTGCCAGCAAATGCGGAATGCCTTCATAAATCGACAATTCCAGCATTTTCGGATCGATCAAAATCAAGCGCACCTGCTTTGGATCGGATTTATACAGCAGCGACAGAATGGTGGCATTGATCCCGACCGATTTACCTGAACCGGTAGTACCTGCCACCAGCAAGTGCGGCATCTTGGCCAGATCGGCCACTACCGGATGGCCGCCAATGTCTTTGCCGAGTGCGATCGTCAGACTGGAGACGCCGTCGTTGTAGACTTTGGAACTGAGAATTTCGGTCAGGCGAACGATCTGGCGTTTTGGATTCGGCAATTCCAGGCCCATGAACATTTTGCCGGGAATCACCTCCACCACGCGGATCGACGTCAGCGATAACGAGCGCGCCAGATCTCGCGCCAGGCCGACAATCTGGCTACCTTTGACGCCGGTTGCCGGTTCGATTTCATAACGCGTAATGACCGGTCCCGGGTAGGCCGCCACCACTTTCACCTGAACGCCGAAATCTGACAGCTTTTTCTCAATCAGGCGACTGGTGAATTCCAGTGTCTCGACGCTGACGGTTTCCTGCGCCGGCGGTGCTGCATCCAGCAAGGCCAGGGGTGGCAGGTTGGTGTCCGGAAGATCCTGAAACAGCGTGGTTTGTCTTTCTTTTTCCACCCGTTCAGATTTTTGTACCGTGACAATTTGCGGTTCGATACGGATCGGCGGCGCTTCGACAATCTTGGCACGTTCCTGAACCACAACTTCCTCGCGCTTGACAGCGGCGACATAACCGGCCTTGCGGTCTGCGCGCGCGGCGATCAAATTCCTGATCCACAGAATCGCGCCCTCGACACCCTGGCCAATCCGCTCAGCCACCGTCAGCCAGGAAACATGAAAAAACAGGCTGACGCCGAGTGCGAATAGCAACAACAATATCAGCGTGGCACCGGTAAATCCCAGCGCGCTCTGCGCATTGCCGCCGATCAGCCGGCCCAGCACGCCACCGGGCGCCCGTGGCAATTGCATATGCATCGAATACATACGCATGTATTCGATGCCCATGCTACCGGCCAGTATCAGGACAAAGCCGATGCCGCGAATCAGGCCTTCGTGCGGATGCTCCGGCTCCAGCTCCGGCTCACTCTCGACCACCAGGCGTTGTGAGATGCGCCGATAACCAATCCACAACGAACGTAGCAGTAATACACACCACCACCAGGCCGATGCGCCGAACACAAACAACATCAGGTCAGCCAGCCAGGCACCTATGCGCCCGCCCCAGTTGTCCAGGTGCGTCACCGCGCTCGCATGCGACCAGCCCGGATCCGTCTTGGAATAGCTCATGAAAATGATCACCAGATAAGCGGTCAGGACCGCGAAGATGATCCAGCGTGCCTCTGACAGCAGCCGCACCAGGCGATTCTGAGGCGGCGGCGCGGCCTTCGGCTTGGCACTGCGGGTATAAGCTTGCGTTGTTCTAGTCATAAATCCGATTGGCAATACTGGTTGATACTAAAAATACATGTTGGAATTTTGAATCCGGCCAACTCCCGCCAACAAGGTGAAATTATGCACTTGAATGATGCAGTGCCCGCTTCCTTTGATGCAGTACAGCAAAATGGTTCTCGGGTATCAACACATTTAGACTGCCGAGTACGTCAAAATCGCCGCTTCGACTATAATCTTAACCAGTTTTGAGCCGCATTTTTGATCGCCCCGACAATATTCATCTTTTGTTACGGATTTATAAATTAGCGCCGCACACTGGTCAGCACCGCCAGGACCTGCTTGATATCTTAATTTAAGATCCCATATCGGTATTCAACGATGTTTTGGCCGCGCTTTTTACCATTTACCAAGCGGTCACATGTTCAGTTAGCAGATATGCAGCAGTCGTCAGACGCCCCGACACCTTCACCTGAGATCATTTATGAGCACTGAAAAACCAATCAAACACGCCCACGTATTAATTCTCGGCTCAGGCCCCGCCGGTTACGCGGCCGCAGTCTATGCCGCGCGCGCCAATCTGAAGCCAGTGTTGATTACCGGGATCGAACAGGGCGGTCAATTGATGACCACCACCGACGTCGAAAACTGGCCCGGCGACCATGGCGGCGTGCAAGGTCCGGATCTGATGCAGCGCCTGCTGAAGCATGCTGAAGAATTCAACACCGAAATCATTTTCGACCATATCCACACCGCCAAGTTATCGGAAAAGCCATTCCGCCTGATCGGTGATTCCGGCGAATACACTTGTGACGCCTTGATCATCGCCACCGGCGCATCGGCGCAATACCTGGGCCTGCCTTCGGAAGAAGCCTTTATGGGCAAAGGCGTGTCGGCTTGCGCCACCTGCGACGGTTTCTTTTACAAAGGCCAGGAAGTCGCAGTGGTTGGCGGCGGGAATACTGCGGTGGAAGAAGCGCTGTATCTGTCCAACATCGCCACCAAAGTCACCCTGATTCACCGCCGCGAAAAATTCCGCGCCGAACCTATCCTGATCGACCGCCTGATGGCCAAAGTTGCCGCAGGCAACATCGAAATCAAATGGAACCACACGCTGGAAGAAGTCACAGGCGACACCAGCGGCGTCACCGGCATCAACATAAAATCGACCGTAGACGGCATGGTCACGCCAATCAAAGTGCACGGCGTCTTCGTTGCCATCGGCCACAAGCCGAATACCGGTATTTTTGAAGGTCAGCTCAGCATGCACAACGGCTACATCAAAACCAAAACCGGCCTCGAAGGCATGGCTACCGCCACCAGCATAGCAGGCGTATTTGCCGCCGGCGACGTCCAGGACCACATCTACCGCCAAGCCATTACCAGCGCCGGTACCGGCTGCATGGCCGCGCTCGACGCACAACGCTTTCTGGAAGAGTAAATTCAACGCCGTCGCCCGCCGATGGCAGGCGACGGCGTTATAGTTTGCGTTGATGTTGAAGTGCTATTCCGAGTGCCAAATACCCTCGAAAAATCCCAGCGGAGCGACACCCGCATAAAAGCCGGCAACAGAACACAGAATATTGGAGGCAGCCTCATGACCACGCCCATCAAAGACTTCAACGACCTGAAATCCCTGCAACAAAAGTTGAAATTGCAGGAAGAAACCCGCCTGGCCGAAGCTGCAGAACGGCAACAGCACGAACAGCAAGCCAACCGCGACGCCGAAATTTTCCGTAAAAGCATCGGCAACATACAACCGCTCAACCCGACTGCAAAGAAAAAATAAGCCAGCCAAGCCCGACATTACTTACACTCCAGAACCACTCCCATGTCCGGCCCGATCAAAGATTTCCGCGCCCTCAAACCCCTGCGCAAAGAACTAAAGGCGCAGCACGAAGCCCGTCAGGCCGCCGCCGCTGAACGCCTGCGTCGCGAGCAACAGGCGCAGCGTGAAAACAATCAGTTTCACCATAGCGTTGGCCCGGTATTCCCACTCAAATCCTCCGACAGAATCACGGCCCATAAGCCGGCACCAATTCCACATCCACGCCTGAAAAATCAGCAATTCAATCCACCGGCCATACTGCAAGCATCGCTTTCCGACGAATTCAGTATAGAAAATCTGCTCGACAGCGACGATCACTTGCGCTTCGCCCGCAGTGGCGTCGGTCCCGATGTGCTACCGAAACTGCAGCGCGGACATTGGGCTATCCGACAACAGCTGGATCTGCATGGCCTGCGCACCGATCAGGCGCGCGACATACTCGCCGAATTCCTGCGCCTGGCCAACAAACGCGGCTGGCGCTGTGTGCGCATCATTCACGGCAAAGGATTCGGCTCGGTCAATCAGGAGCCGGTGTTGAAAGGAAAAGTCCGCGACTGGCTGGTACAGATGGAGGAGGTTGTGGCTTTTTGCCAGGCCAATGACGCCGACGGCGGATCAGGCGCACTGGTGGTCCTGCTCAAGGCGCAGCTTCGATGTTAGTCACAGCAGACGCAGCAGCCATCCGCACTTATCTCAATGCAATTTTTCAGCGGCCACCAGCAGTCCGTCGGCATCGGCATAAATCCAGTCGCCTGGCATCACCGCCACACCGGCTATCGAGACCCGAATATCCTGTTCGCCTATGCCTTTTCGCACGCTGCGCTGCGGATGGAGGGCCAATGCGCGGATGCCGATATTGCAGCCATTCAACTCAACCGAATCGCGTGCGCAACCGTTGACGATGATGCCGGCCCAGCCATTCTTTTCTGCCAGCAGGCCGAGGTTTCCACCCACTAACGCGCAGCGCAAGCTTGCGCCGCCATCCACCACCAGCACCTGGCCGTGACCGGGGGTTTCGAGTGCGGCGCGCACCAGCACATTATCCTCGAAGACTTTCAGTGTACGGGCCTGCCCAAAAAAGCTGACTTGTTTGCCGAACGCCAAAAATACCGGCGGCAACACGCTTAAACGACCATCGCCGAGTTTGTCTTCGTTGGCATCGCAAATATCGCAGGTGGCAAAAATCACTCTCTTCTCCTTGAAATACACAGTCTGGAATCTATGCCCGGACCAGCGCCTAGTCGGTCTGGCCGCCAAATTTTTTCATACTATACATCCGGCTGTCGGCAACTCTCAACAAGGTTTCGAGATCCACGCCATCCGCCGGGTATAAAGCGCCGCCTATCGATGCACCAACCGAATACCTGGTGCCATCGTACATCTCGATCGGCGTTTCAAGCACTGCGATTATTTTTTGGCAAATTGCCAGCGCCACATCCTGATCGGTTACACCGTGCAGGTAAACCACGAATTCATCACCGCCAAAGCGTGCCACGGCATCATCCTTGCGCAAGGCATTCTGCAGGCGTTGCGCCACCTCGATCAAAACCCGATCTCCCTGTTCATGTCCGAACTGGTCATTGACGCCCTTGAATTTATTCAAATCGATAAACAGCATCGCAAAGCCGAACGACTTCGGATCGTGGGCGTTACGGCGCATGAATTCAATCTGCGCAGTGAATGATTCGCGGTTGAGTAAATTGGTCAGCCGATCTGTACGCAAGCTGCGCTCCATTTCCTGAAAGCTTTGCGCCAGTCGACCGATCTCATCATTGCGATGAATATCCAGGGAAGTGAAAGGCTCGCCGCTACCGATGTTTTGTGCGGCCAGCGTCAGCTTGCGGATATCCCGCAATGCCCAGCGCAGAATCACAAAACCAAGCACCGTCGTAATCAGGATCGCGGTAAGACCGAGCAGCAAGCTGTGATACATACCGCCGTTAATCGAATTCCAGAAATTCGAACGCGGGGTTGCTATCACCGTGACCCAATCCAGTCCGACAGCATCGCGATAAACCCGCGCAGCCACCTCGATCTGGCCCAGCGAACTATTCAATACGGCGCTGATCAGTGGTGGTCTGGCGCCTGCCGCACCTGCGGGCGTGACGTGACGACCGTCACCTTGCTGCAGCGTCAGCTGTGGCTGCACCGCTTGCCATGCCAAGCGCATTAACGCCGACGTACTGGTAGTTACATTCCGCCTGAGCGGCTGTTTCCGGCCAAGCGGAATCGACCTGTAAGACTCTTCCGTCACGGCGTTCGCCCGGCCTTCATAGACATTCTCGGCGGTCGAACTGGCAACCAGATCGCCATTGCGCTCCGCAATAAAAGCCAACCCGTTCTTTTCGATCGGCAACGAGCGCAAAAAGTCGCGCAACGGCCCGAGCGGCATCTCTGTCGCCACCACGCCATATATTTTCGCCTCTGCAGTGGCAACCACGCGTGCCAGCATCATGGCAGGTTCGTTGCTGCGGATCCCGGCAAATATCGGCGACCAGCTTTCTTCGCCTTGCTTGAGCGCATTGAGATACCAGGCTCGCTCGCGCGGCTCGTACTCATCGGTTCTCAATAGCGTCAACTCGCCATTTGGTCCGTTTGTGCGGTAGAGCGAACTCGGCCCCAACTTCGGACCACGCACGCGCAGCAGGAACTCTTTATCGCCGACTTTTCTGAGGCCGACAAACTGGCCATCGACACCGCCAAAGCAAACAAAACTACTGGACTCGGGAAACAGGCTGCCGGCGATCCAGAGTCGTTCCTGCAAGTCGCGCACATTGGCTACCGGCCCGGCTTGCTGTGTCAGGGGCGCGGCCGTAATCACGCGCAGCGTCGCTTTCGCATCGTGTATCTGGCGTTCGGTAGCCTGATCGATGCTGCTCATCAAATCAGCCAGGGCCTTTTGCGATATGGCGTCCGTCGCATTCTGCCCGGCCCGATATAAGAACCAGCCGATGGTCGCCGCCAGGCAGAACATCAGCATCACAAAGGGCAGAATAAATAGGCGTTGTAACGAGTATTGCTTCAAATTCTTCCTAGAGAAAACTAGTTAAGGCGCCCTAACCGGCAGACACAAAAAAAGCCACTCGGTATCCCTTGTGGCTTTTTTTGTCGTTGTAAAGCACTGGCAAGATCAGGCTGATTCTACTCTTTCCCTCATAAAAGTAATGACTTAGCTTGCCTTATTGAAAACAAGTTCTCCGTTGCCAACACTTATATGGATGACATCTTTAGGGCCGAATTTGCCTTCCAATATGAATTTGGACAATGGATTTTCGATCTGTTGCTGAATCGCCCGCTTCAACGGCCGCGCGCCATATACCGGATCGAAGCCAGCTTCTGCGACCTTTTGCAGCCCCCCCTCCGAAATCTCCAGCCGCATGTCTAACTTCTCAAGACGCTGTTCCAATATCTTCAGCTGGATCTTGGCGATGGCGCCGATGTTCTTTTCATCAAGTGCATGAAACACCACGATTTCATCGATGCGATTGATAAACTCCGGACGGAAGTGAATTCTGACCTCCGCCATGACTTCCAGCTTCACCTCCTCCGGATCGCTGCCTTCCATCGCAGAAATCCGGTGCGATCCCAAATTCGACGTCATCACGATCACGGTATTTTTGAAGTCCACGGTACGGCCCTGACCATCTGTCATGCGGCCATCGTCGAGCACCTGCAGCAGGACATTGAAGACATCCGGATGCGCCTTCTCAATTTCGTCGAGCAGAATCACGCTGTACGGTTTGCGACGTATCGCTTCGGTCAGATAGCCGCCCTCCTCGTAGCCTACGTAGCCCGGTGGCGCACCGATCAGGCGCGCGACCGAATGCCGCTCCATGAATTCGCTCATGTCGATGCGTATCATGGCGTCCTGGGTATCGAACAGGAAGCCGGCCAGGGCTTTGCACAACTCGGTTTTACCGACCCCGGTCGGCCCCAGGAACATAAAGGAACCGTAGGGGCGGTCAGGGTCGCTCAAGCCGGCGCGTGAACGACGAATCGCATCGGAGACAGCGACGATCGCTTCATCCTGACCAACCACGCGACGATGCAACTCATCCTCCATCTTCAACAATTTTTCGCGTTCGCCCTGCATCATCTTGGAGACCGGAATACCGGTGGCACGCGAAACAATTTCTGCAATTTCCTCGGCGCCGACCTGGGTCCGCACCAACCTGGGCTTGGCGCTCGGATCGGGATGCGCCTCGGCCAGCGCGTCCTGCTTCTGCTGCGCTTCGAGCGCCTGCTCAAGTTCATTCATCTTGCCGTATTTCAGTTCGGAAACTTTTTGCCAATCGCTTTTGCGGGTCGCTTCATCGATTTGCAGGCGCAGTTTTTCGATCTCTTCTTTCAGATGCTTACTGCCCTGGGCGCTGGCCTTTTCGGCTTTCCAGGCTTCTTCCAGATCGGCGTATTCGCGCTCCAGTTTCTCGATTTCCTGCTCGATCAGGCTAAGGCGCTTTTGAGAAGCCTCATCCTTTTCCTTTTTGACCGCCTCGCGTTCGATCTTGAGTTGAATCAAACGACGGTCAAGTTTATCCATTACCTCCGGTTTGGAGTCGATTTCAATCTTGATCTTGGCAGCCGCTTCATCGATCAGATCAATCGCCTTGTCTGGCAAAAAACGATCGGTAATGTAGCGATGCGACAATTCAGCGGCAGCGACGATAGCCGGGTCGGTGATTTCCACGCCATGATGGACTTCGTATTTTTCCTGCAAGCCGCGCAAAATTGCGATCGTCGCTTCGACCGTTGGCTCATCCACCAGAATTTTCTGGAAACGACGTTCCAGTGCGGCATCCTTTTCGATGTATTTACGATATTCATCCAGCGTCGTTGCGCCTACGCAATGCAATTCGCCACGCGCCAGTGCAGGCTTGAGCATGTTGCCTGCGTCGATGGCGCCTTCGGCTTTCCCGGCGCCAACCATGGTGTGCAATTCGTCGATGAAGACGATGGTCTGTCCTTCATCCAGAGCGATTTCCTTGAGCACCGCTTTCAGGCGTTCCTCAAATTCGCCGCGGAATTTGGCCCCCGCCAGCAGGGAAGCCATGTCCAGCGACAACACACGTTTTGATTTCAGACTATCCGGAACTTCGCCATTCACAATACGCTGCGCCAGGCCTTCAACGATGGCGGTTTTACCGACACCGGGTTCGCCGATCAATACCGGATTGTTTTTGCTGCGGCGTTGCAAAACCTGGATCGCCCGGCGAATTTCGTCATCACGACCGATCACCGGATCGAGTTTGCCTTGCCGTGCGCGTTCAGTCAGATCGAGCGTGTATTTCTTCAATGCCTCGCGCTGACCCTCGCCATCCTGCGATGCCACGTTGTCGCCACCGCGCACCGCGCTGATGGCAGCTTCCAGCGCCGTACGGCTCAGGCCGTGCTGGCGCGCCAGTTTGCCGGCGTCGGATTTATCCTCGAGTAAGCCAAGCAACAGCATTTCACTGGCAATGAATTGATCGCCATGCTTTTGCGCTTCCTTGTCCGCCAGGTTCAGCAATCCCTGCAAATCACGGCCAATCTGTACCTCGCCGCTGTTGCCGGTGACTTTAGGCAAGCGCTCCAGCGCCGCCTTGAGTCCGCTCGACAACCCGGCAATGTTGACGCCGGCCCGTTGCAACAGCGAACGGGCGCTACCGTCGTCCTGATTCAGCAATGCAATCAGGGCATGGACCGGCTCGATATATTGATTGTCATTCCCGACTGCCTGGCTCTGGGCATCGGCAATCGCTTCCTGCAGTTTTGTGGTGAGTTTGTCGAAACGCATGGTTTCCTCCAAAATGTCTACTGCATGGAAAATTGGGACTTGAGCGTGTATTTCAAGAATGTTTGAGTAGATTGGACCAGGTATTCAGAATACCCATGGCGTTTAGCGCAACCCGCCTGGGAAAGTCGGAACGAGGCCTGTCGACGCTTCAGTATAGATGTCGACAGCGCATACGGCCGGTTTTAGCGATTTATATATGTGCGGCTAATTTGCGCCAGTTGCTTGCTTAATCCAGCAGAAAGTGCGCCATAAATAGCGAAACCGGTGGTCCGGAGCGTAATTGCGCCAGACAGGCGCAGCTTCACGTGCGCCGGTGGCCTGTCGCAGTCACCGCGTTGCAATATTGGTATAGATGCCGGTTAGCGCTGCCACTTGGTCAGCGCCGCGTCGTCGCTGTCGCGCGCATCAACCCAGCGCGCGCCTTCGGGCGTCTGTTCTTTTTTCCAGAACGGCGCTTCGGTCTTCAGATAATCGATGATGAACTCACAGGCCGCGAAGGCCTCGCCGCGGTGCGCCGAGGCAACTGCCACCAGTACGATCTGGTCCAGCGGCTGCAACGGCCCGACCCGATGAATCACCAGCGCATCGAAAATATCCCAACGCGCCTGGGCCTGCCCGACTATCGCAGCCAGCGACTTTTCAGTCATGCCGGGATAATGTTCCAGCTCCATTTGCGCAACCGCGCTGCCGTCGTTGATATCTCGTACAGCGCCGACAAAACTGACGATCGCCCCAATTTTGGGATTACTGCGCCGCAATGCAAGCAATTCTGTAGAAAGGTCGAAATCGGCGGTTTGAATGCGTATGGACATGAGGCGATCCGAAAAGTGAGGCGACATTTAGTTTTGGCTATGTTTGACCGTCGCCAACAATGCGCCGGCGCCAATGAATACACTACCTGAAATGCGATTGAACACCCGAGCGCGACCTTGGGCGCGTAACCATGGCGCCGCGCGTACTGCGCAGCCGGAATACAGCGTCAAGCCGGTCAATTCACAGCAAACAAAGGTCAACACCAAAATCAGGAATTGCGGCAACTGCGGCGCCAGCGGATTCAGAAATTGCGGGAACAGCGCGGTAAAAAACAATAGCGCCTTGGGATTGCTGGCGCCGACCAGGAAACCATTCAGATACAGCCGTAAGCGGGACGCCTGAATCGGCACCGGATTGATTTCACCATCGACGACAAAATTCGCTTGTTGCGAGCGAAAAGTTTTGACGCCAACGTAAATCAAATAAATTGCCCCACACCATTTAATCGTCAGAAATACTTTTTCCGACGTCGCCAGAACCGCGCCCAGACCGAATGCCGAAACGGTCATCACCAAACACAAGGCAGTCAGACTACCGAATGCGCCTATCAGTGCCCGACGCACCCCGAAATTGACCGCATTGGTGACGCAGTTCAAGACTGTCGGACCAGGTGTCGCCACCAGCGCGACAACAGCGGCAAGGTAAAAAAGCCAGGTTTGGAGTTGCATAAGCACCCTCGAATTGAAGTGAGCCAGAGGTCCAGCCAACACACAAAGACCTTACAAATTACCGGTCGCCGGTATTGTTAACCGCCGGTCACCGGCGGAAAGAATGCCACTTCGCAATCGGCGCTCAGCGCCGCATCGGCGCTGGTCATGACTTGATTGCAGGCCATCCGTACCGCACGCCCGTCTCCCAGGACCTCGTCCCAGACGCCGCCACGCGCACGCAAATATGCGCGCACGTCGCCCACGGTTTGGACTGTCTCCGGCACTTCCACAGTCTCCTGCGTCAGGTTGAGCGCTTCACGAATACTGGCAAAAAAACGCAATTGAATCTTCATTGGGTTCCTGCTCCGGGAGCCGGCACCAAGTGCCGGCTCAAGTAATAATTGTGCATCAATATTGCAAGTTTATTGCAGTAGCGCTGAAAATGGATAGAAGCGCACCAGATCACCGACGGCGACGGTTTTTCCGGCCGGGTTATCTACCAGGCCATCGCCCCAGACGGTAGAAGTCAATACACCCGAACCCTGATGCGGGAATAAGTCGAGACCACCGTTGGCGTTGATTTTTGCGCGCAAGAATTCCTGCCGACGGTCAGCCTTGCTCCAGTCAAAATCTGCACGCATGGTGTACGCCTGCGGCACCACGTTGCTGCTCCCTTGCAGGCGCAAGATAAACGGCCGCACGAACAGCAGGAAGGTGACAAAGCTGGACACCGGATTGCCCGGCAAACCCATGAAGAATGCGGTATCGGCACTTTCACCCGGACCACGGTTAACCTCACCAAAGGCCAGCGGCTTGCCCGGCTTCATCGCGATTTGCCACATGCTGATATGGCCTTCCGCTTCTACTGCAGGCTTAACGTGATCTTCTTCGCCGACCGAAACACCACCCGAGGTAATGATCAGGTCATGCTGTTGCGCAGCGAGACGCAAGGTGTCGCGCGTCGCCTGGAGCGAATCCGGAACGATGCCGTAATCCGTCAGTTCGCAGCCCAGATTTTCCAACAATCCGCGCAACACGAAACGGTTCGAATTGTAGATCGCACCCGGCTTCAACGCCTCGCCCGGCATCGTCAACTCGTCACCGGTAAAGAACACTGCGACGCGTAATTTACGCAGCGCCGGCAAGCACGCCAATCCGACTGAAGCGGCCAGGCCGAGATGTTGTGCCTGCAGGCGCGTACCGGCCGACAGAATCACGTTGCCGGCCTGGATGTCCTCGCCGGCACGGCGTATCCATTCACCCGCAACCGGCGTATGGCGGATCACGACCGCATCCCCCTCCGCTGTACACATTTCCTGCATGACAACCGCATCGGCACCGGCCGGAATCATCGCGCCGGTAAAGATACGCGCGGCGCTGCCAGGCTGCAATGGCTGCCCGACGTGGCCCGCGGGAATACGCTGCGAAACCGGCAATCTGGCCGCACCGCTCACACAATCTGCCGCACGTACCGCATAGCCGTCCATCTGCGTATTGTCGGCTGGCGGCACATTCAATTGCGAAGTTTGGGCGAGTGCCAGTACCCGGCCATTTGCTGCCAGCGTTGGGACCACCTCGACTTCGGTCAGCGGTCGGGCAGCTGCCAGCAGCACGTCGAGTGCCTCGGTAACACTTAGCATTGGTAATTTTTGCATCTTTGGTTTGCTCAGAATTGTTCCGTAGATTACAGGGCAGTATGCGCGGCAATGTAGGCCTTGACCTGTGCAACGTCGGCCGCCATCACTTCGAATCGCTGCGGCAATGCTTCGATGTTTTCAAAGCCGGCCGGACGCTCGGCGTCACGTCCCAGTGCCTCACGAATCGTTTCGTTGAATTTAGCCGGCAATGCGGTTTCCAGCACGATCATGGTGACACCGGGCGTCAGGTATTCGCGTGCGACTTTGACGCCGTCGGCAGTATGCGTATCGATGGTGATGCCATAACGCTGTTCAACGTCGCGAATGGTGTCCAGACGGTCTGCGTGGGTCGACTTGCCGGACTGGAATCCGTATTCCACAATCTTGCTGAATTCATCGCCATCGCTACCAGGCTTGCCCGACAAGTCAAAGCCGCCTTCAGTTTCGACCTTATGGAACAGCGCGCTCAGACGCTGGTTGTCGCGCCCCAGCAAGTCATACACAAAACGTTCGAAATTCGAGGCTTTGCTGATATCCATGCTCGGACTGCTGGTGTGGTAGGTTTCAGCCGATTTGCGGACCCGGTAGACGCCGGTACGGAAGAACTCATCGAGGACGTCATTCTCGTTGGTGGCGGCCACCAGCTTATCTATCGGCAGCCCCATCATGCGCGCGATATGGCCGGCGCAGATATTCCCGAAGTTACCCGAAGGCACGGTAAACGACACTTTCTGGTCGTTGCTGGTGGTGGCGCTCAGATAGCCGCGGAAGTAGTACACCACTTGCGCGACGACGCGGGCCCAGTTGATCGAGTTCACGGTACCGATTTTCTTTGCCGCTTTGTACGCGAGATCGTTGGACACCGCCTTGACCATATCCTGACAATCATCGAACACGCCTTCGACCGCGATATTGAAAATGTTCGCATCCTGCAGACTGAACATCTGCGCACTTTGAAATGCGCTCATTTTTTTATGCGGCGACAGCATGAAAACACGTATGCCCTTCTTGCCGCGCATCGCATATTCTGCCGCGCTACCGGTATCGCCCGACGTGGCGCCGAAAATATTCAGCTCCGCGCCATCCTTCGCCAAGGTGTACTCAAACAAATTACCCAGCAATTGCATCGCCATATCCTTGAATGCCAGCGTCGGCCCATTCGACAGCGCTTGCAAAACAAGTTTGGTGCCGTTAGCTTCTTCCAATACACGCAGCGGCGTAATCTGGCCGGCATCCTCGCCGGCGCGCACATTACGATAGACGTCTGCGGTGTAAGTTTTATGCGCTAGCGCTTTCAAGTCCGCTTCTGGGATATCCGTCGCAAATTTCTTCAATACTTCGAACGCCAGATCCGCGTACGACAGTGTGCGCCAGCAATTCAACTCGGCCGCGCTGACTTGCGGATATGCCGCCGGTAAATATAAACCGCCATCCGGTGCCAGACCGCCCAGCAGAATGTGAGAAAAGGATTGTGCCGTAGCGTGGCCGCGCGTGGAAACGTATTGCATAGAATTGTATGTAATTTTATAAGTCTGCAAACGCAGAGGTGGTATAGAAACCGCTTGAAATCGCTTTGTCAAGACACGCAGCGGCGGCATGACGATCCAGCGGCATTATAGCTGCCGCCGGGCTGTGTTGCCATTTTTAGACTGCCTTCAGACTCTGGAACCGAAACCACTCTACAGTGGAGCCCCTGCACTGCTACAATGCTGCCATATCAGCAAGCCACGCATTTGAGCGCAAATTCACAAGAAATGCGCTAGCTGGCGCGCCCTTCCTTGTTTGTGAATAATCCGACCGCCATGACTCCTCCGCTACCATCAATACCACCAAACGAACTCATCATCGGAGCTGCGATGCCCGACGAACATCCGATGTCCGGAAGCTTATTCATGGTGGTCGCACCGTCCGGCGCAGGGAAATCGACGCTGGTCAACGCGCTGCTGGCGCAGGAGCCCGAGATCAAGCTCTCGATTTCATACACTACCCGCCCACCACGACCTAAAGAGCAAAACGGCCGGGAATACCATTTCACCTCAGTTGAGGATTTCCGCGCACGCCATAAGCAAGGTGAATTCCTCGAATGGGCCGAAGTCCACGGCAACTATTACGGCACATCACGCCTGTCGATCGCCGAACAAATGCAAGCCGGCACCGATGTACTGCTGGAAATCGACTGGCAAGGCGCACAACAGGTCAAGAAACAGTTTCCGCATGCAGTGGGAATTTTCATCCTGCCGCCATCCATTGCAGCACTCGAAGATCGACTGAAGAAGCGTGGGCAGGACGAGCCGCAGGTGATTACACGAAGAATTCTGGCCGCCGGTGGGGAAATCGCCCATGCCCCGGAGTCCGAATATGTTATTATCAACCAAGAATTTGCATCTGCTCTGTCGGAGCTGACAGCGATTGTCAAAGCGACACGTTGCCGCTTTTCGCAACAAGCAGTACGTAACGCATCCTTATTTGCCCAACTTGGTATTCATGCCAACTTGAGCTAACACCTAGTTAACCTTGACCACAACTACGTCCGAACGGAGTTGCTGCCAAGTTGACACTGTTTTTCGGAGAATATATGGCCCGCATTACCATTGAAGATTGCCTGAAGCATATCCCTAACCGCTTTCAATTGACTCTTTCCGCGACTTATCGCGCACGCCAACTGCTACAAGGCCATACCGCCAAGGTAGATGCAAAAGACAAACCGACCGTTATTGCCCTGCGTGAAATCGCTGCCGGCAAAGTCGGCATTGAAATGCTGAAAAAGGTACCGGGCTAATCCTTCACCTGCTGCGGCTGTTGTCTATACAGTATGAACCTGACACCTCCAGATTCGACCTTGCCATCAGCCGCTCCTGTAAAACGGGCCGCAGCGTCGCGCCCTCCCAAAACTGCCAAGCCCGCACCACCCTCTGATCAGCCAACGTCGCAAAACAGCGTTGCATCGATCACCCACCTGACCACCAAGCTCACCGAATACCTGAGTCCTTCCGAGCTCAAGAAGGTCAAGGAAGCGTATCGCTTTTCAGATGAAATGCATCTGGGGCAGATGCGCAAATCAGGCGAGCCCTACATCTCTCATCCAATTGCAGTTGCCGAAATTTGTGCCGACTGGAAACTCGACGCGCAAGCAATCATGGCCGCGTTGCTGCACGACGTGATGGAAGATCAGGATGTCAAAAAAGAGGAACTGATCGAACGCTTTGGTGCGCCGGTGGCAGCCTTGGTTGACGGCCTTTCCAAACTCGACAAAATCGAATTCCAGAGTCAAATCGAAGCGCAAGCGGAAAACTTCCGCAAAATGCTGCTGGCGATGGCCCGCGATGTGCGCGTGATTCTGGTCAAGCTAGCCGACCGTCTGCACAATATGCGCACGCTGGGCGTGATGATCCCGGAGAAGAAGCGCCGCATCGCCCGCGAAACGATGGAAGTGTATGTACCGATTGCACATCGACTTGGCTTAAACAATATTTATCGCGAGTTACAAGAACTGTCGTTCTCGCATTTGCACCCGCTGCGCCATCGTACACTGCTAAAAGCCGTCAGAGCGGCGCGCGGCAATCGTCGCGAAGTGGTCAGCAAGATTCTCGAATCAGTGAATACCACTCTGGCGGCAACCGGTATTCCGGCGCAAATTGACGGCCGCGAAAAAACCCTGTACGGCATTTATCGCAAGATGCGCAACAAGCATCTGTCGTTCTCTCAAGTATTGGATGTGTACGGATTCCGGATTGTGGTCGATACGTTCGCCAACTGCTACGTCGCGCTTGGCACCCTGCATGCGCTGTACAAACCGATGCCGGGCAAGTTCAAGGACTACATCGCTATCCCTAAGCTAAATGGCTATCAGTCGCTGCACACCACGCTGATCGGCCCCTACGGCACGCCGGTCGAGTTCCAGATCAGGACTCAGGACATGCATCGCGTGGCCGAGTCCGGCGTTGCGGCACACTGGCTGTACAAGGATGAGGATGGCGATTTAAGCGATCTGCAACAGCGCACTCATGCGTGGCTCCAGTCGCTGCTCGACATCCAGAAACAAACCGGCGACTCAGCCGAATTTCTGGAACACGTCAAAGTCGACTTGTTCCCCGACTCGGTATATGTCTTCACACCTAAGTCGAAGATCATTGCGCTGCCGCGCGGCGCCACCGCGCTCGATTTTGCCTACACCATCCATACCGATGTCGGCGATCAAACCGTTGCCGCCAAGATCAATCACGAACCGGCGCCGTTGCGCTCGGAACTACACAATGGCGATATCGTCGAGATCATCACCTCCAGCAGCTCACGGCCAAGCCCGAACTGGCTCAGCTTCGTGCGCACCGGCAAAGCACGTTCGGCGATTCGTCATCATCTGCGCACCGTCAATCTGAATGAGTCGGTCGATCTCGGCAAACGCTTGTTATCGCAGGCATTGGCGACACTGAATCTGAATCCTGCATTGGCACCGATCGTGGTGGAGCGCCTGCTCAACGAATCAAGCGCCAAATCGCTGGAGGAAATCTACGCCGACATCGGCGTCGGCAAGCGCATGGCGGCGTTGGTCGCACGGCACATCATGGGTCTACTGGAAAACCAGCCAATATCGGTACCATTACTGGATATGGAAGGTATAGTGCTGCCAGCCAAACCCGATCCGGTAGTGATCAATGGCAGCGAAGGCGCCTCGATCCAGCTGTCACCATGTTGCCAGCCGATTCCAGGCGATCTGCTGATCGGCCAACTCAAGCGCGATCAGGGTCTGCTGGTCCATACCGAAGATTGCAACATCGCCAAACGCCAGCGCGGCAAAGAACCGGAACGCTGGATCGAAGTGCGTTGGGGCGCCGACTTGAACCGCCGCTTCGACTGTCGCATCAAGGTGCTGGTAAATAACGATAAAGGCATCCTGGCTCGGGTAGCCTCCGAAATTGGCGACTCCGATGCCAACATCACCTACGTCAACATGGATGACGACAAAGATCAGATGATGACGCAATTGATCTTTACCATTCAGATTGAAGACCGCGTCCATCTGGCACGTCTGCTTCGCAATGTCCGCAGAGTTCACGGTGTTACACGAATCTTGCGAGATCGCAGTTAGGCTATTGATCTGCTGCCGGGCAAAACCAATTCAAGCATCTAATGTGGATAGGTCGCCATCCGCTTTCCGTTTAACCAGAGCCGAGTAGCCACCCGATTAGTTCATCCCCAACACTATTGCATCGATTGCTTCAGCAGCGCCGGCAATGCCATCTCCACCACATCAATCCCCTCCTCTAGCAGCGCATCACGCTGACTGGGAGTGGCGATGCCGCGTATCCCATGACTCGGGACCTCGTTGTAATGAATCCGCCGTGCCTCTTCGGTAAAGCGCTCACCGACATCTTCGGTGTTTTGAAGAACATAACGCGCCATTTCAAGATAGGCCGACTGGCGTTCCGACACCAAATCGTTGCGTACATCAACGGCAGGAGTTGATCCTGCCGCAGTCTGGGACAGATTCAGATGCGGTGCCGATGGCAATCTTCGAATATTTGCGCTGTCACATATCGGACACGCGATCTGATGTCGATCCGATTGCAACAGAAAATCCTGCTCCGAAGAAAACCATCCTTCGAAGTCATGATTTTGATCGCAGCACAAGTTGTAGACTTTCATGGCTATTCAATCAGTTATGCGGCGATTCTCATCGCAAATCAAGGCTGGCAACAGGTCCAGTACTGCTATCGATCACCATCATCCATAGTCGTTTAATGACCGGGGAATATTCCAGATGGGTCAATAGGCTTGCCGTCACGGCGGATTTCAAAGTATAGCTTGACAGTACTACTATCGGATTTTCCCATTTCGGCAATTTGCTGGCCTTTACTGACCATCTGTCCTTCTTTTGCAAGAATCACCTTATTATGCGCGTACACGGACAGCAGACTGCCAGTATGTTTCACAATCACCAAATTACCATAGCCGCGTACACCGCCACCGGCATACATCACCTTGCCACTGGCCGCAGCCAGCACCGGCTGACCGCTCTTGCCGGCAATCTCGATACCCTTTTTACTTAAAGAAAAACTGCTGGTTTTCGCACCTTCCGTTGGCCACATCCAGTCGACACGGCTTTCCTCACCTGGCGACGACAGCGCTGCCGTAGTCTTGTCGACACGCTCGGCGCTCTTGACCCCACCGACATCAGCAGACGCATTCGGCGGCTCCACGCGCAACACCTGGCCTACCTCGATGCCGTTTATATCTTCCAGCTTATTCCAGGCAGCAATACTGCGATGATTTTGTCTAAACCTGCGCCCAATACTGTACAGCGTATCGCCTTTTTGTACAGAGTAGTAGCCGGGCGGTGCCGGCGTTCCTGCACTGCCAGCGCCGCTGCCGTTGGGCGTGCTACATGCGGCAAGCACCACTATCAGTATTCCTGAAACTGCCAAGCGATTTTTTTTCATTCTCTCATTTCATTTCACGGATTCGGAATACCGGAATCCGATATGAAACATTACGTCGCTCTAAGTTCCTTTGATTAACCAATCCAACGTCCGGTTATTTCGCAGGCGATGTGAGATCCCAGCGCGCCACGCCATTCTTCGCCATGCATACACCCGTGTCTGAATTCGCCATTCTGGCTGTACTACCAATCGAATACCGCTTTCCTTCAATCTGGCAATATTGCTTGACCGATGCTGCTGCCGTCGCTGTAGCAAATGGCTTGATTAGGAGATGCAGGCACAACCCGCTCACGCCCATCAATACGATCGTCCCCATTTGCAGCATCCACTTGCGGCGATTCGCCTCGCGATCTTTGGCGCTGCACGCGTTGCACCCTTTGTCGTCCAAAGCAGCGGGGGTTGTTTTGCCTGCTGACATCGAATTTTCACCGCGCATCTTCAAGTAGGCGGCATTACCGACGTTGCTTCCCTGATGTACGCATCCTGCGACGTCAGATGCCGCATCCCCATGAACTCTTGTATTACCCATAATTCCTCTGTATCCCCACCCAATTATTTAGTTATCTCGACCACATTTTCCACACTGTGAGCATGGCCGGCCTGACATTTCCATCATGTCTCGCCGCAAAAAACAAAAATCGTAACAGCTCACTCCTCAAGCGCGGTGATCACACCATCCAGAAAGCCATTTAAGCTCGGATTGTCGGTGCCGCTGCGCAACTCCAGAGCGAGTTCGTTCAGGTCGGCCAGAGCGGTAAAAAGCTGTGCCTTGCGTTCCGGCTTGAGTGACAGGCCCACTTCATAGCCAATATCGCGGCAGATCACCACGAACTCCGGATTCAAACTATCCGTCGGCATATCCGGGATTGGGGCCGGTGTGTTTGCGTCGGTCATGCTAGCTCCATCAATAAAGCCGGAAGTTTAGCAAAATGATGAGCGCATACGCACTTTTGCTTGGTGTTTATTGTGTTGTACCCACTCATTTATCCAGGTAAGCAGACAGCCGGCGACTCAGATTGGCGTCAGCCAGCCCATCGAAGTACAGATGCCAGCGCCTGGATAGCCATAAGTCGCGACGAAGGAATAAACAAATTCAAAAAAATGCGCGTTCGGATATGCCCGTGCTACGATTCCAGTCCACGGTAGAGGTACCGTAAAACTTGCCAAAAAAGGAACCCGCATGAGCAATCGTAGAATGTTTTTGAAAAGTTTATCCCAGATCGCGGCAGCATCGGCAATGGGCGCCACCATGACGGCGCGTGCCGAGTTACCAAAACTCGACGAGAAAGATCCGCAAGCGACCGCCCTCGGTTACACCCACGACTCAACCAAAGTCGACAAGGCCAAGTTCCCTAAGCATACCGTGGCGCAACAATGCAATAATTGCCAGCTTTTCCAGGGGAAAGTCTCCGATGCATGGGGTCCATGCGCGATCTTTGCCGGGAAACAGGTTTCTGCAAAAGGCTGGTGCAGCGCTTACACAAAAAAAGCTTAGTCGGGTTTTGACCAGGCGCTAAGCGTGATATGGATAGGCCTGGCCGGGCCAGGCCAGCATGCTGGGTTTGCTCACATGCTCTCGGCTGGCTAAATGTGCGTAACGCCACAAGCGCGACGCGAAATATAATGCAAACAATCGCGGCATTCTGCCCAGACGCCGCGCAAAATAAAAAAGACTCGGCGGACAAAAGACCCGCAGAAAATTATTCAAATCTGCTATTGTTACTGCGGATATTCCATCCTCAACCAACAGGAGACTCCTATGGATTTGGTAGATAAATTCGACGCCAAAGGCAAATCCGGTAGCAGCTATCACGTGCTCGTGTACCAGAGTCCGGTCACCGTGCCAAAAGCTAGCGGTGAAGTTGATGAACTGCTCGGCCCCAAAACTTACCAGCTTTCGGACGGACGCGCACTGCATCCGTTATCAGACACAAAGTTTGAAATTGTCCATACAAACGAAGAAATCTTCAGGATCTAACCCGCAGTAAAAGCCCGCAAGTCTTTCGCTGCGGGCTGGCAGCAACAGACAAGACCCGCGCTGCGGGCCTATCGATTTATCAAAGGAATATGGTGCCGATGATCGAGGCTATCGGCCAACCTGTGACGCCCAAGACACTCAGTGAAATACCATATCTCGACTTGAGTATGGTTAACAATAAGAGTGTGTGCAAATCGACAATGCGAAGAATACACACGCTATATGACGGCGATATGACCAAACCGCACCGTAAGCCGGGTACGGTCTGCCCGATTAAATGCAATTCAATCCTGCCACTTTTAACGCCTGAGATACCTTGTTGCGGCAGCAAGTCGGACATAAATATCTGGCACTCCTCCTTGAGATACCTTCCAAACACTCCCCAGTCGTCCTACGCGGCGAATCGCAAAACTTCTTCGCTCCGGCCAGTGCCACCCTGATGAAATGACGCACACAACATTTCCGCCATGGAATTTATCAGGTTTGCTATTATTGTCTCTGCAACAATATATTTACTCTGTTTAACGGCCAATAACTTACTGGAGTAACCATGACATTTTCCGAATCGATTAAAGTCTGCTTTTCAAAATATGCTGACTTTAACGGCCGTGCATCCAAAACTGAATACTGGTGGTTCTTCCTTTTTCTGATCCTCGCATCGCTTATCGTGTCTTACATCAGTCCGACACTCAGCGCCATCTTCTCGCTTGCAACGTTATTGCCGTCGCTTGCCGCTGCTTGTCGGCGTCTGCACGACTCGGATCGGAGCGGCTGGCTGCAGCTTCTGCTGCTTATTCCTATCCTTGGATGGATCGCGCTCGTCTATTTCCTCATTCAGGATCCGCAAGAGCCTAATCGATTTGCTTAAAGTATCAACAGAGTTTCCAACAAATACAAATAGCCCGCACCAAAAGGTTCGCGGGCTAAGCTAACCATTGCACAGAAATACGGCGCCAATGATCGTGGCAATTAAAATGCGCTTGTATTGATCAATACAAAAATACAATCAAAGATATTTTTGCGCATTTTTAGCCTAAAAAAAGGCGCTGCCCGAGCAGACAATTCCTATGCCTGCAGAAAGCAGCGAGCCCCATATCAACCAGCGCTTTCTGGTCAACACCGTAATCGCCGCCAACGCAACCGCAATTTGGATGAAAGTCAATCCAAGCGCCATCCGCTCATGCGGTTTCAGTTTCGCCTCGGAATCTTCACCAAGCTTGCGCGACTCGGCCTGGAGCTTCTCCGCTTCAGTTTTGATTTCCGCCTTCTGTAGCTCCTGCTTATCCCGGTCAGCAAGGAAACGCGCTTTCATTTCAGGCTTTTCGGCCAGGGCAGCCACGGCTTCGTCAAGGTGACTTTTGGTCGACTTTGACTGGTAAAAAGCCCATTGGTCGCTGGCCTCGGCCTGTTTCAGGATGCTTTGATTTTTCAAAAACATCGCTTCGTTTTGAGCAGTGCCGCTTTGATAGCTAATCAGTGCGCCGATGGTCGACAAAATGGCAGTCATCAGCGCGACTCTTTGGGCCAATCCGTCGCGTTCTCTTTCAACGGCCTCTTCAATTGCATGCTCATGCGGGCTGGGCACTTCGTATTCTTCTTCCATTAATTTTCTCTGATTGGGTTTACGATTGAAAAGAATTCAATGGTATCGCTTGATCATCGAGGCGATTGGTTTTTTATTGATAGCCACAACAGTGAATGGCAATAAGGTAACTGAAATTTTCCAATCTGATCAGTACTTTTAGCTTGCGAGCCCGCAGCAAAGACTGCGCACAAAAAAACGGCGCACCGAAATGCGCCGCAACCCTTAAAGCACAGAACAACTCAGAATGCAGCCGGACGCCATTTCAGCAAGCGCTTCTCGACTCTCAGCAGCAGATAATCCGCCGCCAATGCAACCACTGCCAGCACGATCATCGCGGCGAACACGCCGCTGGCGTTGAAAGCGCCTTGCGCCGTCGAGATCAGCAAGCCGATCCCCTGCTTGGAACCGAGGAACTCGCCCACCACCGCGCCCACGAGCGCAAAGCCGAAGCTGACATGCAGGCTGGCCAGAATCCAGCTCAGCGCGGAGGGAATCACCACCGACATCGTTACCTGACGCCGTGAGGCGCCCAGGATTTGCGCATTCGCAATCATGTAGCGATCCGCCTCGCGTACCCCCTGGAAGGCATTTGCAAACACCACAAAGAACACCATCACCACTGCCAGCGCCACTTTCGATGCCATGCCGAGACCTAGCGAGATCACAAAAATCGATCCCAGCACCACCCGGGGAATCGAGTTGGCGATCTGGATGTAAATACTGAACACGTCGGACAACAGCTTGTTGCGGCCCAGCAAAATACCGCAAATGACACCGCCTGCCGCGCCGATCAAAAAGCCGATCACCGTTTCTTCCAGCGTGACCATGACCTGCACCCACAGCGGCCCTTGCGAGGTCCCGTCGACGATCCAGTCATAGATCTGGATCACGATCAGGGACGGCTGGGAAAAGAAAAACGGATCGATCCAGTGCAATCGCGCGCCCAGCTCCCAACCGCCGAGGACGAATACCAGAATCGCGACGCGCAAGAACATCACCAGCCAATAGCGCAGCTTGATTTTCCGTTTGGCCGCCTGTTCGACCGTGGCCAGGCTGGCGGCGTTAAGCTGGTCGAGGGAGTGTGCTTGATTCATTTCATTACCTTGTGTGTATCTTCCACGTGTGAATAGTGTTGCGCGAGAGCAGCCGGTTTTCAACGCTTGCCTTCAGCTGATTTGTACTTCTTCCCGCAAATCCGCCCATATCTTGCGCGAAATATCGATGAACCCGGGTTCATAGCGCACCTCGGACATCACGCGCGGGCGCGGCAAGTCGATGTGGTAGACGCTCTTCATTGTCGCCGGGCGCGCCGTCAGCACATAGACCTTGTCGGCCAGCGCAATCGCCTCTTCCAGGTCATGGGTCACGAACACGACCGAACCGGACTGGGCAGACCATAGCTGCAGCAACTCGTCCTGCATCAAGGTCCGGGTCTGCATGTCCAGCGCGCTGAAGGGCTCGTCCATCAACAGAATTTCCGGGCTGTTGATAAAGGTTTGCGCGAGTGCGACACGCTTGCGCATGCCGCCGGAGAGTTGGTGCGGATAATGATTGCTGAACTTGTTGAGGCCAACCCGGCGTATCCATTGCTCTGCCAGCGCATAGGACTGGTCTTTCGGTTTGCCGCGGAACAGCGGACCGGCGGCGACGTTGTCGAGCACGCTGCGCCACGGGAACACGGCATCGCTCTGGAATACGAAACCGATGCGCGGGTCGATGCCGTTGACCACCTCGCCCATGATCCGGACTTCGCCGACCGTCGGCTTGAGCAGTCCGGTAATCAGGCCAAGCGTGGTCGACTTGCCGCAGCCGGTCGGCCCGACGATGGCGCAAAACTCGCCACGCGCCACGCTCATCGTGAAATCGCGCAATGCCACCGTCGCCGTGCCGTCCGGTGAAATGAAGCGGAGGGAGACGTTGCGCATTTCGATCGCCGGCGTATCGCGGGCAATCGGTGCAGTCGGCGCCGCCGTGGCAGAAATGACGGCGCTGTTTGAGGAGTGTGTCATTAAAATTTCTTTCGTTTGAAGCAGTGCATTACTTGCCCTGGGCGATGAACTCATTGGTATAGGTTTTGGACAAATCGATGTGCTTGCCCTTGACGTTCGGATTAAATCCCGACAGCACTTGCAATACGGTTTCCGGACCGCCGGCAGGCATCCTGCCATCGGGTGAAAACATCGGCAGGGAATTTTGCAGCGCCTGGACATACAAGGCCTTGTCATTGCCCTGGTAATCCTTCGGCATCTTGGCAGCGATCTCGGTCGCGCTATGGGTCTTGATGAACTTCAGCGTCTTGCCGAATGCGCGTGCCAGTTTGCCGGCCTCGGCCTTGTGGGTATCGAGCCACGCCCGCTGCACATACAGGCTGGAGGCCGGATACAGGCCGCCGAGCGCCTTCACCGTGCCATCGACCGTGCGCATGTCGACCAGCACCTGCGCCTCACCGGTTTTCAGCAGCTGCGAAACGGTAGGTTCGGTGGTCATGCCGGCGTCGATCCGCCCCTGCTTGATCGCCGCGATGAAGGAATTGTCGGCGCCGACCGGCAGCACCGAATATTGACTGGACGTGATGCCATGCTTCGCCGCCAGATACTGCGTCAGGAAGTTGGTCGACGAACCGAGGCCGGTCACGCCCAGGGTTTTGCCCTTGACATCGGCCATGCTCTTGAGCGTGCCGGCAGCCTTGGTCGACACCAGTTCGACTTCGCCCGGGACCTGGCCGAACACCACGATCGCCGTCACTTCCTTGCCCTTGGTTTGCAGATCGATCGAATGGTCATAGAACCCGACCACGGCCTGCACCGCACCCGCCAGCAGTTCGTTTTCGGCATCCACCCCGGCCGGCTGCGATTGCAGCTCAACGTCCAGTCCTTCGTCCTTGAAATAACCCAGCTGCTCAGTCAGTTTGGCCGGCAAATAGATCATCTTGGTGATGCCGCCCACCATGATGGTGATTTTTGCGGAGTCGGCAGCCATGGCCTGCGTCGGGGCAGCCAGTGCCGCCAGCATGACGGTCGATAGTGCAGTCGCGTTCATTGAACCGCGGATAAACTTACGCATTATTTATGTCTCCATTGTTTTGGGATTATGATCTGCAGCAAATCATATAATGGCTGCGATCTTCCTTCTTTATAGGACTTACCGCTTAAGTCCTACTTTATTACTTATCAACGCAGATGTATTCTAGGCGTGCGTATCTTTCATCCAGCTTACCAATTTTGCGTTTTTTAGTTTGCAGTGCAACATAAAAATTAAAACAGGACACCGGTTTCATGAAACTGCTTTTGATCGAAGACAATCCTCCGCTGGCGCTGTGGCTGACCAGGATACTGAAGGAAGAGAAATTTACCGTTGATGTTGCCGTCGATGGTGCCGCAGCGGATCAAGTGCTGCAAAGCGAAAACTATGATGCCGTATTACTCGATCTGATGCTGCCGAAGATGAATGGCAAACATGTATTGCGCCGACTGCGCGAGCGCCACAACAACGTGCCGGTGATGATTTTGACCGCGAGCGGCTCTATCGACGAAAAAGTCGATTGCCTCGGTAGCGGTGCCGATGATTATCTGGTCAAGCCGTTTGAAGTACGAGAACTGGTGGCGCGCATCAAGGCGCTGATCCGGCGTCAGAGTCCGGACAAGGCGACAGAAATGCATTGTGCCGACCTGGTATACAACAGCAACACGCGCCAGTTTTCGACTGAAGGAAAAATCCTGACCCTGCCGGCGCGCGAACACGACGTACTGGAAATACTGATGTTGAAACAGGGCAAAACCGTGTCCAAGACCGCCTTGGTCAACGGCATTTTCGGCCTCGGCGATGAGCCCAGCGCCGATGCGATCGAAATCTATGTGCATCGCTTGCGCAAAAAGCTGGAGCATTCCCAGGCTGCCATCATGACCCTGCGCGGACTCGGGTATTTACTCAAGAAAAGAGATGATAGTTAGTCTGCGCCTGCGCTTGCTGTTATGGCTGTTGATCCCGCTGACGCTGTATATCAGCGTCAGTACAACGTTCTCCTACCGTAGCGCGCAGCAGACCGCCGACCTGATTCAAGACCGCGCCTTGCTCACCTCGGCCCAGGTGATCGCCGGCGACATCAGCTGGCTGGAGGGCATGCCGCAAGCCAGCGTAGATCCGGCGGCGCTGGAGCTGTTTGCCTCGCCGCAGCAGGATCAGGTCTACTATCAGGTCATCACCAGCGATGGCCGGTTGCTGGCGGGACGCCCGGATTTTCCCGCTCTCATGCGCTTTTCTGAGAGCACGCCGCGATTTGCCACCGTTCAGTACGATCAGCAGACCATCCGTGTCGCCAGTCAGGTGCGGACCCTGTACAATGCCGGCTCCCAGTTGCATGTCGCAGTACAGGTCGGCCAAACCATGCGCGGCCACGATCTGATGGTGGCCGATCTGTGGCGACCGTCGTTGCATCGCCAGATCGCCATGTTAGTCCTGGCGATCGCCCTGGTGGTGGTTGGCCTGACGATGGAACTGCGCCCTATCATGCGCCTGAAAGATGAGCTGGCGATGCGCGATCCAATGTCGCTGTCGCCAATCAGGGCGGGTCGGCTGCAACGAGAATTGCGACCCTTTGCCGACGCCATCAACCAGTACATTCAGCGCCTCAATACCCAGGTCGCGGCGCAAAAGCGCTTTATTGCGGATGCGGCACATCAGCTGCGCACACCATTGACATTGATCGATTCGCAAATCCAGTTCGCGCGCCAAATGTCCGATCCAATCCGCTGCAGCGAGGTGCTGGAAGCGATGCAGGAAAGCAGCCGCAGCATGGCCGATCTGACCAATAAATTGCTGTTGCTGTCGCAAGCGGAGGCCGCCAACAGCAGCGCCTTCCTACGTCATCCGGTTGATCTGGTGGAGGTGATTGCAACAGTCCTGGAAGATATCGTCGATCTGGCGCAACGCAAGAATATCGACCTCGGCATTGACAGGCGGGTTCCGCATGCCTGGGTGATCGGCAACGAAGGACTGTTCACGGCCATGATCATGAATCTGGTGGATAACGCGATCCGCTATACAGCGCGGAATGGCAAGGTCACCGTCGGCGTCAGCATCAAACCTGCAATCAATGCCGCAGTCAATCCTGCCCAAATTGAAATCGTGGTCACGGATAATGGTCCCGGCATTCCGGCTGAAGTACGCGACCGTGTGTTCGAGCGCTTTTACCGTAACGCGGCACCGGGACAACACGGTACCGGATTGGGGCTGGCAATCGTCAAGGAAATAGTGCTGGCAGCCCAAGGCACAGTGACGCTTGGCGCAGGCCCACAGAATGTCGGGCTGACGGTGCTGGTGCAATTGCCGGCTTGCGATGCCGCCTAGCACCGGTTTGCCAGGCACTCGTCCGTGTAATTAGTTGCGACCAAGAATCAGCTGCGCCGTCTCTCCCGATATCAATATCCTCCTCTCCTTCGGTCAATTTTATTTGCCGCACGACCCCGGCCGCACCCGCACACAGTCCCAGTGCTCCGACTTTAAAAGTGTTGCGTAACTGCACAAAAACAACACAAAACTTGCGGTGATGAAAGCTGGAAGAAAGCTTCGCGCTTCTATACTCGGCACACCGTCGATCGGGCACATCGGTCGGCGCAATAAGCAAAATAACTTTCGCCACCAGGAGACAATTTTGAAAAAAACAGTACTCGCGCTAGCTAGTCTGGCCGCACTAGGATGCACCGGCACTGCGTTTGCGCAGTCGAATGTAACGATCTATGGTTTGATCGACGCCACCATCAGCACGGTCAACCATGCCGACAGCAACGGCGACCGCCTGACCAGCATTCCAGTCGCCTGGTTCAGCGGCAACCGCATCGGATTCAAGGGGCAGGAAGATCTCGGCAGCGGACTCAAGGCCATGTTCAAACTGGAAGCCGAATTCGTAGTCGGCACCGGTGAAATGGACACCCCGGGCGTCTTGTTTAACCGCGATGCCTGGGTCGGCATGCAAAGCGACGGCCTGGGCAGAGTGACACTGGGTCGCCAAAACACGCTGGCGCGCGATTTTGCGCAAGTCTACGGCGATGCGTATGGCACCGAAAAACTCGGCCTGGAAGAAGGCGGCTTCACCAACAATAACAACTTCAAGCAAATGATTTTCTACGCCGGCAGCGCTACCGGCACGCGTTACGACAATGGCGTGGTCTGGAAGAAAGTATTCGACAATGGTCTCGTGGCCGGCCTCGGTTATCAGTTTGGCGAAGTCGCCGGTGCGTTCTCGAATAACACCACCAAGTCTGCCGCGCTCGGCTACAACGGCAGCAATTTCACGGTTGCCAGCTTCTATAACGAAGCCGATGTCGGCAACTCGCTCGACAAGTCGACCGAAAAGAACAAGTCCTACTCGCTGGGCGGCAGCTATTTCCTGAACAGCCTGGTGCGCTTGAACACCGGCTATTTCCATTACACGGCAGAACAGGGCGCACTCGGCAAGCGTAAGGACAATGCCTATACCGTATCGGCCAAGTTCACGCCGCAAGGTCCGATGGATTACGAAATCGGCTATCAGGTCATGAAGGCCACGAATGCCGCTTTCAACGTGGCCGGCACCAGTACCCTGAACGCGTACTCGAATGCCAGCTTTTCAACCGCCACCGGAAGCGGCAAGAAAGCCACCCTGTTCGGCTCGGCCTTCTATCACTTGTCCAAGCGCACTGAGGTCTATGTGGCTGCCGATTACATGAAACTCACCGATGACTATCGTGTGGCCTCGACCAACGGTTTCAAGAACCAGACCGAGCTCGCGGTAGGCATGCGTACCCGTTTCTGACCTGTGGATTTATGATGTGACCACCATCCTGCAGATGGGTTTTTAGGTCGATGCGGCAACTTCTGCCGCATCGATTTTTTTTTGCCTTGCCCTGACGCATGCGGCGCACCGCCGCCTTGGCATGCTGCATCGATCCAGGCCCACTCTCCCCTGCCGGTATAAGACGCTGCCGGATGTTTTAACGTCGTGTTTTTTTTAAGTGGCAGCAGACAAAAAACATTTATCAAACCAGCGTAGTTGTGTGTTTTTACTTGTTAATTCTCATTATTGGTTTAATGTAAAGTAAGCCGATTACCGGCCCCGAAAAATGACGTGTGAAGCGCTTTGCCTTGATCACATTGGAGTGTTCAACAGGAGGATTTCATGCTATCGATGCCCGTATATCCAACCGATCATGTTCTCGGTCCGGCAAGCGCCAAGGTAACGGTAATCGAGTATGCCGATTTCGAATGCCCATACTGTCATCTGGCACAAGGGGCCGTGAAGATCATGCTGAACACTTACAGGAATAGGATCAGGTTTGTGTTCCGGCATTTTCCGCTGGTGGCCTTGCACCCGAATGCAGAACTTGCCGCCGAGGCGTCTGAAGCTGCGGGTGCTCAGAATAAATTCTGGCTCATGCACGATTTGCTGTTTGAACACCAGCACAAGCTGAAGATCAACGCGCTGAGGCAATACGCTGCCATGCTCGAACTTGACCTGGCCCGTTACGACTACGACATCAGCGATCATGTTTATCTGCAACGGGTACGCGAACATCGGGACGGCGCGCTAAAAAATCATATTCGATCAATGCCGGCATTTTTTGTGAATGCCGAATTGCAGGACGTGACTTTCGGCATGGACCGTTTGATGGTGGCGATCGACGCCAAACTGCGTGCCTAACCTTACTTATGAAGTCATTAGTCAATCCAGCCGACCGCATTTACGATGCGCTGATTGTCGGCGCCGGACCGGCTGGTTCGCATCTCGCTTATTTGCTGGCCGCACAGGGCTTGCAGGTGGCCATCATCGACAAAGCATCGTTCCCGCGCGAAAAAGTGTGTGGCGGCGGGCTGTCGGGAAAATCCATCGCGCTGCTCGGTTTCGACCTCGGATCAGTGCTCCACCAGTCCATCGACGGCGCCATCCTCACCTACGGGAATCGCGACGCGCTGATTAAGGATATGGATGCGCCAGCGGCCTGCACCGTAGTGCGCAGCGAATTCGACCAGTTGTTGCTTGACCGGGCCTGCGCATATGGGGTCCGTTTCCTGGCCGAAACGGCGTTTATCGATGCCAGCGAAACCACCGATTCGCTCAGCGTCAGAACCAGCGGCGGGGTCCTGCGCTGCCGCCTGCTGCTCGCCGCCGACGGTGCTGCCAGCACGGTACGCAGCAAGATTTTCGGCAAGGACGTGGTCGGTTACGTTCCCGCACTCGAAGCCCTGGTGCGCCCCGGCGACGATGCGCTGGCACGCTTCGGCCATCGTGCGGTATTCGATTTCGGCGCTATGCCGCGCGGTTATGGATGGATATTTCCCAAGCATGACCACTTCAACGTCGGCGTGTACTCGCCGTTCGGCGGTACCTCGCTGCGCAATCATCTGGACCGTTTTATCGCGGAATATGCCTGCCTGCAGCGACCTGCAAACGTCGCATACCAGGGCTACATCATTCCGCTCCACAACCAGCGCAATCTGTTCCAGCGAGGTCGGATCTGGCTGCTCGGCGACGCCGCCGGCCTGGCCGAAGCACTCTTCGGCGAAGGCATTTATTTCGCGTTAAAGAGCGCGACGCTGGCAGCCCGCGCCATCGAGAAAGACGGACTGCGCGCCGATTCGAAGCGCTACGCCCAACTCTTGCACCGAGAATTGCTACCCGAACTTCGTGCGGCGCGATGGATGGCCCGGCTCACCTATCGGTTTCCGAAGTTGACGTTCTCTCATCTCGTCCTCAATCAGCGTATCAACGATAATTTCGCCGGGTTGATCAGCGGCGAGATGAGTTATCGGCATTGCCTGGTCAAGACGCTCGCCAGCTTTCCGCGATGGCTTATGCCGAGCAGGCCATCCACGGATTCGCCGCCGCTATAAGCTCGCCATTCTGCAAGCTCAGCCTGCAAGTTGTTCAACGCCCGCCGAAAAGAAGTGGCGCTAAAAGCCTCGTCACGCTGGCTGCTGCCGGCGTTTTCGGGCACTATTTCAGTATTCAGCGAAAAAATGTTTCTTGCCGCGAACCCAGCACCTGGTTTTATCTAAGCAGCAGGCCCGGAGGAACACATGAAAAGAATTTCAGCGATCCATATCCTGAATTGTTTTGTATTCTCAACGGCTTGCGCGCAAACTCCGACAGCGCCCGTTTTGACCGCGAAATCCTGGCTGTTGCTCGATACCAGCAGCAATCACGTGCTCGCTTCACATGACGCCGACGTTCGGGTCGAACCTGCATCGATGGTTAAGTTGATGACCGGCTACCTGGCGTGTGCCGCCATCCAGGAAAAGAAAATCACCCTGAATCAAATGGTGAATGTGTCGACGCGGGCCTGGAAAGTCGATCGCGATGGTTCAAAGATGTTCATAGAACCGGGCAAACCGGTGAGCATTCAAGACCTGTTATACGGCCTTATCGTCCAATCCGGCAACGATGCGGCGGTCGCAATGGCTGAAGCAGTTTCCGGTTCAGAAGAATCCTTTGTCACCCAGATGAATGGCATGGCAGGCATCTTCGGTTTGAAAAATACGCACTTTGCCAACTCGCATGGACTACCGGATGCGGGCAACTATTCTACCGCGAGCGATCTGGCTACTTTAGCCACGCATGTGGTCGAAGATTATCCCGAGTGCTACAAGATCTACGCCACCAAAACATTCACCTACAACAAAATTACGCAACCCAATCGCAATCAATTGCTATCCCTGGATGCAAGCATTGACGGCATAAAGACCGGACACACCAACGCATCCGGGTATAGCCTGATTGCTTCCGCTAACAGGCCCAATGGAACTGGCAGCCGACGGCTTATCGCCGTCGTGCTGGGGGCCACGTCCGGGAACGCACGCACGCAAGAAAGTCAAAAGCTATTACATTGGGGTTATCAGAACTATGACACCATCAAGTTGTATGGGCACGGCGATACCCTGGCAACACCGGCGGTCTGGAAAGGCAAACAAAAACGGGTAAAAGCCGGATTCACCGAAGACCTCTATGTAACAGTGCCGAAAGGACAATCTAAAAAAATAAAACAGGTGGTTGAAATGAATAACCCGCTTCTTGCACCGATTGTCGTGGGAAACAAGCTTGGTCAAGTAAAGGTGATGGTCGACAATGCGGTTGTGCTTGCAAGGCCGATTGTGGCACTGGAAAATGTCGAGCAAGCCAACTTTTTCGCGCGGATCCTGGATGCCGCATGGCTTTGGCTTGGCAGTATTTTCGATCGCTTGACAAAGCACTAATTTATTCGATGCGGCAAGGATAATTTGTGCCAATCGCAGTGTCCCGGACTGCCTCCTGTCAACCGAACTTGCGCCTGATGCGTTATGGCGCTACTCTTCGACACCCTCATACCGACTACGTCAGCATGCTTGATGTACAAGAATAGCTAAACAGCAAATATGTTTTGCCAGCGCAAGTTGCTCCGGCAACTTTTTGAAAGCTGACTAAAGTGATTTTTACGTCAATTTTTCAGCGATTAAAACATTCTGTTACTGCTGTTACCGTATATAGGTAATGCGGCCTAAGAATTCGGCGTTTAATACCAACATTCGTACAAACATCCCAACAGGAAAAATCGTGAAAAAATATTTCGCAATTGCAGCAGGATTGATCGCAAGCGCAACCATGATGATGGCGGCAACACCGGCACTGGCCCACGTTGATGTCGGTATCAATATAGGCGTCCCAGGCGTCTTTGTAGCGCCAGCACCCGTCTACGTTCAGCCACGGCCGGTATACGTGCAACCAGCTCCTGTCTACGTTGAACAGCGTCCGGTCTACGTAGAGCGGGATCGGGAACAGGAATGGCATGAGCGCAGAATGCGTGCACGTCAATGGCGCGAAGAGCGGCATGATGATCGTGACGGACGTCATGGTGATCGCGATGGACGTCATGGCCGTGATGACTAAGTCGCCCCCAGTTCCTGTTATCTGCGTCGAATAATAAGAAATGCCCTGATTCTTCTCAGAACAGGGCATTTTTTTACGCCTTCATTTGACGCAAATTGGTTTCCGGGTGCGGCCGATCAGCACGCATGGCTAACGCACATCAGCTATAACTTGCCATTGCATTGCGCCGCCTTCGGTGGAGTGAACGCCAAATCCATCGAAACTTTGTGGCAATATTTGCATCAAAAAAAAAGCGAAGCCGGTCTTCATTAAGTTATCTTGGGCGCGGTCGAGCATGCGCTTAAAAGGACGACGCCGCGTGTTGCAATCCGGGCCAGACATTTCTGACGACATATGAAACTCATTACCTGGAATATCCAATGGGGGCGCGGGGCCGATGGCAGGGTCGATCTCGACCGGATTGTGGCGCACGCAAGCCGATTGGCGGACTTCGATGTGTTGTGCCTTCAGGAAGTCTCCGCCGGTTACGCCGAGCTGCCAGGTTGCGACGGGTGTGATCAGTTCCAGGGACTCGCCGACCGTCTTCCGGGCTATACCGCGATCGCCGGCGTGGCCACCGACACACCGCATCCCGGCGGCGGTCGCCGCACCTTCGGCAACATGATTTTTTCACGCCTCCCGGTGCTACAGGTGTTCCGCCATTTGTTGCCGTGGCCGGCTGACCCCGGCGTTGCCAGCATGCAACGAATCGCCTTGGAAGCGACTCTGGACACGGCATTTGGCTTGCTGCGCGTGACCACCACTCACCTCGAATACTATTCCAGCCGACAGCGTGCGGCCCAGGTAGAACGGTTGCGCGACTTGCATCGGGAAGCCGTCTCCCACGCGGTGAGCCAGCGGCCAGGCGACTTATCCGAAGGGCCATTCTTCTTTGTGCCCCGCGCTGCGGCATCGATCCTGACCGGTGACTTCAACTGTCTGCCGGAGTCGTCCGAACGCAAGCGGTTGCTAGCCGCGCTGGACGCTGCCACTCCGCCTTACCTGGACGCATGGGAAATCACCCATCCCGGCGAGCCGCATGCACCGACGGTAGGCATTTACGACAAGACACAATGGCCAGGTCCGCCCTTCACCTACGACTTTATCTTCGTAAGCGAGGACCTGGCGCCCCGGGCCAAAGAAATGCGACAGGACCCGACCAGTGACGCGTCTGACCACCAACCGATTCTGCTCGTGCTGGACTGAGTCCTGGCGCCAAGGACTTCTCAGAACTGGGAATCAATCTGAGCTGCGCTTCGAAAAATCCTGCCTCCGGCTTGCGCTGAAGCTATAGTCGATACCGCCGAATCGACACGTTTTCACACATACCAAAACAGTGCGTCCGCCCCCCCCCTTTTAGTGACAATTTTCCCGGCAGCCATGCCAATTTGGTGAATTTTGTACATCAATCTTGCATATCAGACTGATCCACCAGTCTCAGACGACACCTGGCACACGACTTGCTCATACCGCTGCATGACAGCCGACACGCCGACCAAATCATCGACCCACATTGCCCAGCGGATTACTGAAGCGATACTGGCGCAGAAACTCGCTCCGGGCACACGGCTGGGCGAGCAGCAACTGGCTGAGTTGTTTGGCGTCAGCCGGACTCAGATTCGCGAAGGGCTCACACGACTGGTGACACGCGGCCTCGTTACCGTCAGCGCACGTCGCGGATGGTATGTCATTGAGCCGACAGCGGACGATGCACGCGCTGCGTTCGAAGCGCGCCGGGTACTTGAGACCGGACTGCTGCGTTATGCACGGCCACTCAGCAAAGACGCAATTCGGCAGTTGCGCCGGCATGTCGAACGTGAACAGGCCGCGGTTGACGGCGACGATGCCGCGACACGAAGCTTTCTGCTTGGCGATTTCCATGTCTGTCTGTGTGAGTCGTTCGGCAATACTTTGTTGGCGGACACCCTGCGCGATCTCACTACGCGGACGACGCTGACAGCGATGCTGTATCAATCATCGCATCATGCCAGGCAGTCCTGCGCCGAACATGTCGGCATCGTCGCGGCACTGGAAAGCGGCAATCTGGTGCAGGCCGAACAACTGATGCATGCCCATTTATGCAATGTCGAGGCAGGTCTGAATCAATCTGTGCGCAGCGATCGGCTGTCGCCGCTACAACAGGCACTGGCGCCATTTTCAACATTCCCCCAGCTAAAGGAGTCTTAACATGAAATTTCCCAAAATTCTGCTCGCCCTGTTCGCCGCCGGCACACTGCTTGGCAGCACTGTGCGTGCCGATGCGCTCGATGACATTGTCAAAAGCGGCGTGCTGAAAGTCGCAGTGCCGCAGGACTTTCCACCATTCGGTTCGGTCACCAGCGACCTCAAGCCACAAGGCCTGGACATCGATGTCGCGACGTTGATTGCCAAGAAGATGGGGGTCAGGATTGCGCTGGTCCCGGTCACCAGCGCCAATCGGGTGCCCTACCTGCAAACCAGGAAAGTCGATCTGATTATTTCCAGCCTCGGTAAAAATCCGGAACGTGAAAAAGTCATCGCCTTCAGCGCGCCTTACGCGCCGTTCTACAACGGCGTATTTGGCAGTGCCGAGGAAAAAGTCAGCAGTGCCGCCGATCTGGCGGGCAAGACCGTGGGCGTCACCCGTGGTGCAGTCGAAGATCTGGAACTGACCAGGATCGCGCCCGCCAGCGCCACCATCAAGCGCTACGAAGACAACAACGGCACCATCAGCGCTTTCCTGTCGGGACAGGTGCAACTGGTGGCGACTGGCAATGTCGTTGCCGCTGCGATCATCGCCAGGAATCCGCCGAAAAAGCCGGAAACAAAATTCCTGATCAAGAATTCACCATGCTCGATCGGCCTCAACAAGGATGAGCAAAAGCTGCTCGACAAAGTCAATGCGATCCTGGCGGAAACCAAGAAAGACGGTGAATTGAACGCGCTGAGCGTGAAGTGGCTGGGCCTGCCGTTGCCGGCCAGTCTGTAACGGCAGTCCAAAACAAACACATGACTTACCACTTCGATTTTCTGGCGCCGTTTGACTACACCGGCGTGCTGATCAAGGGCGTGCTGGTCACGCTCGAATTGATCGCGATTGGCGGCGTGCTGGGTGTCGCCGTCGGCATCTGCGCGGCCTGGGCACGTACACAGGGGCCGCGCTGGTTGCGGCCTCTGGTCAGTGCTTATGTTGAGCTGATCCGCAACACGCCGTTTCTGATACAGCTGTTTTTCATCTTTTTCGGATTGCCGGGAATCGGCTTGCAAATCGGCGAGATGCAGGCGGCGCTGCTGGCGATGGTGATCAATCTGGGCGCGTATAGCAGCGAAATCATTCGTGCCGGCATCGCTGCAGTCGCGCGCGGCCAGATCGAGGCCGGATTGAGTCTGGCGATGACAAGAATGCAGATATTTCGTCACGTGATTCTGCCTCCGGCCTTGCAAAAAATCTGGCCTGCACTGTCCAGCCAGATGGTCATCGTGATGCTGGGTTCCGCCGTCTGTTCGCAAATTGCCGTGGAAGAACTGGCCTATGCGGCCAACTTCATCCAGGGCCGCAACTTCCGTTCGTTCGAATCGTATTTGCTGTCTACCGCGATCTATCTGGTGATGGCGATCGGCCTGCGCCAATTGTTACGGCTGATTGGCCACTGGCTTTTTGGCCGGCCTGCCGCGAGGAGAGCAGCATGATCTCATTCTCGCTGTGGGACATCGTCCGCAATCTGTTGCTGGCGCTGCGCTGGACCGTATTGCTGTCGCTGGCTTCGTTCGCACTTGGTGGCGTATTGGGGCTGATCGTCTTGTTTTTGCGAAATTCCAGGCAAGCCTGGCTGCGGCGCGCCACCAAAATCTACATCGAGTTGTTTCAAGGCACGCCGTTGCTGATGCAATTGTTCCTGGTCTTTTTCGGTCTGGCGCTATTTGGCCTGGAAGTGCCGTCCTGGCTCGCCGCCGGTTTGGCGTTGACTGGCTGGAGCAGCGCCTACCTGGCTGAAATCTGGCGTGGCTGCGTCGAGGCCATTCCGCGCGGCCAGTGGGAGGCATCATCCTGCCTGGCAATGAGCAACATACAGCAAATGCGCCACGTTATCCTGCCGCAAGCCTTGCGCATCGCGATTCCGCCTACCGTGGGTTTTAGCGTGCAAATCGTCAAGGGCACGGCCGTCACCTCGATCATCGGCTTCGTAGAACTGTCGAAAGCCGGCACCATGATCACCAACGCCACTTTTCAGCCGTTCACCGTGTATGCGCTGGTGGCGCTGATGTATTTTGCGTTGTGCTGGCCGCTGTCCAAATATAGTCAGTCTCTGGAAAGGAAATTGAATGCCACTCATCGCCATTGATAACGTTAAAAAAAGCTTCGGCGACAATCAGGTCCTGAACGGTATCCGGCTGGATGTCGAACCGGGTGAAGTCATTGCCATCATCGGCAAGAGCGGCTCCGGCAAGAGCACCTTGCTGCGCTGTATCAACGGCCTTGAAAGCATCGATGAAGGCAACATCAGCATCGCCGGCACCCATCTGGGCAAATCGGAGACCGAATTGCGTGCACTCCGCTTGAAGGTCGGCATGATCTTCCAGCAATTCAACCTGTTCCCGCATCTGACCGTCGGCCGCAACGTGATGCTGTCGCCGATGATCGTCAAGGGCGCAACAGAGAGCGCAGCCCGCAAGTCGGCACAGGAAAACCTGGCGCGCGTCGGTCTGTCCGAAAAATTTGACGCTTACCCGGATCAGTTATCCGGCGGTCAGCAACAGCGGGTAGCGATTGCTCGCGCGCTGACGATGCAGCCGCACGCGCTGTTGTGCGATGAAATTACCTCCGCACTAGACCCGGAACTGGTGAACGAGGTACTGAGCGTAGTGCGCGGCCTGGCGGAAGAAGGCATGACGCTGCTGATGGTGACCCATGAAATGCGGTTCGCCCGTGAAGTCTGTGATCGCGTGGTGTTTATGCACCAGGGAAAAGTGCAGGAAATTGGCCCGCCGGAGGAAATTTTTGCGCATCCCAAGACCTTGGAACTACAACAATTTCTAGGTGCCTCAACTTGAGTCTCTCCGGTAAGCAGAACTGATGCCCGCTGCATGCCGACATTTTGCAGTTTGCCGGCAGCGCGTTCAATCGGTCACACCACAAGTACCGGCTCGCTGGTCGGTTTCCCGTCAAAATCAGTCCACCAACGACGCTTGAAATCGTACAGCTTGCAGCGTCGTGCCGTGTCGAAATACCAGCGCCAGGAAAAGCGCTGGATCACGATGCGTCCCGGCAGCATGGTTTCCAGCACCTGCTGCGCCTGCTTCAGCCGATATAGCGGAATACTCATATCGACGTGATGCGCAGTATGTTCCATGATGTGATGCAACAGCGTCCCGATCCGATAGCGAAACGTCAGATGCACCGTGGTCGACACAAACGGCTGGGCTGCGGCCCAGACCTGCTTGTCCTGATACCAGGCGATGCCGACATGGGTGTGATGCACATAGACGACAAAACCAATCATCGCGTTCCAGAATAGAAACGGCAACACAAAGCCGGCCAGCAGCGTCAGCCACAGCGATTGAGCGGTAGCGCCGGCCGCTACCGCCAGCGCCGCGACCCAGATAACTGCCGCTACTGAAACCAGTAAACAATCCCAGAAAAACACCCGGCGGCGGGTCGGCATCCGGCTACCGCTGGGGAAGACCATGCGCAGCCCCCACATTTCGATCAGGTAATACAGCCACGGCGCCCAGCCGCTGCGATAGACGCGCTCCAGCCACTGGCGCCAGCGCGGCAAAGCTTGAAACTCTTCCAGCGAGCGCGGATGCCAGACAAAGTCGAAGCCCTTCAAATTGGTATACCCGTGATGCACCACGTTATGGCCGACATCCCACAAACTATACGGTGTCAGGGAAGGCAAGAACACCAGACGGCCGAGCCAGCGATTCAACTGTCGATGCGGCGTAAAGTTTTGATGGCAGGCATCGTGGCCGAGAATAAACAAGCGGCCGATGACGAAGCCGGCCAACAGGCCGAACAGCAATTTGACCAGCACATTCTGAAACCAGACCGTAGCCGCCAGCGCCAAGCCAAACAAAGCCAGATCGAGCGTCACCAGCAAGAGCGCGCGAGCGGTGCTGCGCCGAACTATCGGCAGCAACCAGGAACGAATGACTTTACGGTGCGGCATCGGCGCCTGCGGCGGCACCGGATCCGGCAGAAGTAGTTGCATGAAAGAACCTTTAATAAAGAAACAGCCCATGGCGGGTGGTGCGCGATGCCGGCAAAGGCAACGGCTAGGCCGGCAGATATTAAAACGGTTCTGACAGGGGAATATTGATGTCGATCAAGAAAACGCTGGAATTCAAACCCGCAACGGGTCGGCTAACTGCCCTCGCCGGCGCCCGACCCGGAACGAAAAATGCGCTGCAAACCTTTTTGCAGCTGGGCTTTCAAGGCAGATGGCGGCATTTGAAAGGGCCACGTTGCATTCAGAAAAGTCAGGACAGCGTATCCCTATCGACCTGCACCTCTGACGCCGTTTAACACTTGATCCAGCCCATATTTTTTGAGCTTGATGTACAGAGTGCTCTTTGCAATGCCAAGATGCTTGGCCACCAAGGTAAGATTGCCGCGGTCCGCTTCGAGCGTCTCGCGGATGAACGCCAGTTCCGCGTCTTCCAGGTTTCCCATGGTTGCGGGAGTTCGCATATTCAATTTCCCGCTGCCGGAAACCAGCGGCAATCCGATTTCAGGCGGCAGCTCCTCCAACCCCAACGATTCCCCACCGGCCATCAAAAACATGCTTTCGACCACGTTGCGCAGTTCGCGCACGTTCCCCGGCCAGGCATGGCTTTCCAGCGCAGCGATGACTTCCGGCCTGATCTGCTTGGGGGCCGCGCCGTACTGTTCGGCAAACTTGCGCAGAAAATGCTCCACCAGCGGCCGGATATCCTCGCTACGTTCGCGCAGCGGCGGAATCCGGATGCTGGTCACCGATACCCGGTAAAAGAGGTCCATGCGGAACCGGCCCTCGGCAACCTCCTCCCGCAGATCCCGGTTGGTAGCGGCGATCAGCTTGAAGCAGATTTTCCGGGGCGTCGTTTCGCCGATGCGATAAATTTCCCCTTCTTCCAGGACCCGCAAGAAGTGCGGTTGCAACTCCAGCGGCATTTCGCCGATCTCGTCGAGAAACAGCGTGCCGCCGTTCGCCGCCTCGACCTTGCCGACCATGCCGCCGCGCCGCGATCCAGTGAAGGCACCCTCGCAATGGCCAAAGAGCTCGCTTGCCAACAGATCCTTGGAAAGCCCGCCGCAGTTGAGCGCGACAAATGGCCGCTCCCCGATCGGCCCGGAGCGGTGGATCCCTTGCGCAAAGTTTTCCTTGCCTACCCCTGTTTCGCCGAGCAATAGTACCGGCACATTGGTTTTGGCAAGCAGCTTTGCCTTGTTCACCGCCTGCGCCAGGACCTCGCTACCGCCCACGATACCTGCGAAACCCCGGGTGTCCGTAGTCATCACGGCTTGCGCAGTCCTTTCCTTTCGGCCAAGGTGCAAAGAGATGCCAGCCTGCGGCAACCCTGGAATCGTCAACAGCGTTCCGATCCGCTCCCCTGCATCGATAATTGGCTCGACCCAGTCTGCGCAGAGCCATTCGGGAGCATTGACCCGCGTTGGGGCTGCGAATGTCCCCATACCCAAGGTCGGGATCCGGGTGGTGTTTTTGAGATCGAAGTCTATGCCGCGCGAGATCAGGGCGGTGACTGCCCGCTCGTTGGCCTTGATCGGATATCCGCGACGGTCGCAGATAATCACGCCGTCGGTCGCGCTGGACATTTTCGCCATGCCCCGTTCCAGCAATTGATAGCGAAAGTCCATCTCCAGTTTGGCCAGTTGGCTCTCGATGCGGCTGGCAGTGGTGACGGCCAGCGCCAGGCTATGAGGGCTGAAGGTCTTGCCGAGACCGGAAACATCCACCGCGCCCAGGATCTTGCCGTCATAGGGGTCCCGGATAACGGTCGCGGAACACGTCCACTCCTTGATCCCGGCACAAAAATGCTCTGCTGCATGGATCTGCACCGGCTGGCCGATGGATAAGGCTGTGCCGATCGCATTGGTCCCGCAAATCAGCTCGTTCCAACTGCTTCCGGCAATCAGGTGAATGTCCTCGGCCGCCCCCAACGCGCGGGCATCGCCTTCCACGCCCAATATCATCCCGTTCGGATCGGTCAGGATCATGATCGTCTCGGTTTCGGCCAGGAAATCCCTGGCCATCGCCATGACCTGTTTGCCGGCGGTTAACAACTCCCGATGCTGGTGCTGCAAAGAATTGAGTGCGGCTTCATTGACCGGGGATGGTGCCTGCTGCCGGCCGGGATCCACCTGCACCTCCAGACAGCGCCGCCAGGAATCATCGATCAGGCAACGCAATGCATTGGGCGGTGGCGCATGCCCGCTCAGGAACTCTTCCCAGGCGGCCATGATCTTCCGGTTGTTTTGAGGATTGGATAGCCGCTGGTTTGGCTCGTTGGCAAGCATGTTGTCTCCTACTGGCTATTCGCCGTATCCCCGCAGGGCGTGACTGTTTCGCTCGGCCCACTGCGGCGGCAGGCTGTTCCTGGAAGGTGCATTAACTTTTGCGGTAACTATACACCTCTGCAAAACACGGATTTAACGTTGCGCTGCAATCCCGTTCAAGAAGAGCCCGGGGTGAAGGCCGAACGGCGTTCGATTTCCGGTCGTATTCAACGCGACCGTCCGAAAAACAAACGTTCGAAACCGGCGGCGACCTTTCCCCAAGCGACCGGAATTTTACTCCCTGTCATAGGGAGAAATGGCTTTTTCTTTGCCTTTCGCCGTACTGGCATGCTCTTTGCGATATCTGGTGTGCGGTCAAGTTTAATTTCATCGCCAAATACCCAGCCACCAAAGTTGAACTGATGGTCGATGGCTGGATTTGAAAGCCAATAATTCATTGAGGAGACACACATGCAAGCTCAACACTCGCCAGTACAGGTGATGGGCATCGATGCCGGCGGCACGATGACTGACACCTTCTTCGTAAGGGAGGATGGATCATTCGTCGTCGGCAAGGCACAAAGTAACCCCGGGGATGAATCCCAGGCTATCTACGAATCGTCTATCGACGCTCTCGCCGAATGGCAGCGCAATGTCGATGATGTTTTTCCGGAGCTGTTGACCTGTGTGTATTCAGGTACTGCCATGTTAAACCGGGTGGTTCAGCGCAAAGGCCTGGATGTGGGGCTGATGTGTAACCGCGGCTTTGAGGATATCCATTCAATGGGGCGTGCGGTGCAGAGCTACCTCGGGTACGCGCTGGAAGAACGTATCCACTTGAACTGCCACCGTTACGACGAACCTTTGGTGCCGCTGTCGCGCACCCGTGGCGTCACGGAGCGCACCGATGTCCAGGGCCAGGTCGTGATTCCGCTGCGCGAAGATGAAGTGCGCGTGGCAACCCGCGAGCTGGTGGCGCGCGGTTCCAAAGCGATCGTTATCAGTCTGTTGCAATCGCACAAGAACGAACAGAGCGAACTGCGTGCACGCGATATTTGCCGTGAAGAATTGAAGAAACTCGGCGCGGACATCCCGGTCTTCGCGACCGTCGATTATTATCCTTCGCGCAAGGAAAGTCACCGCACCAACACGACCATTCTGGAAGCTTACGCGGCTGAACCGTCGCGCGAAACGCTGAAAAAAGTCAGTGACCGTTTCAAGAAACATGGCGCCAAGTTCGATCTGCGCGTCATGGCAACGCACGGCGGCACCATCGGCTGGAAAGCCAAGGAGCTTGCCCGTACCATCGTCTCCGGCCCCATCGGTGGCGTGATCGGCTCAAAATTCCTGGGCGAAAAACTGGGCTACGACAATATTGCGTGCAGCGACATTGGCGGCACCAGTTTCGACATGGCAATCATCACCAAGGGCAACTTCGCCATCCAATCCGATCCGGACATGGCGCGCCTGGTGCTTTCCTTGCCACTGGTCGCAATGGATTCGGTCGGCGCCGGCGCAGGCAGCTTTATCCGCATCGATCCGTACAGTAAGGCGATCAAACTCGGTCCGGACAGCGCCGGTTATCGGGTTGGCATGTGTTGGGCCGACAGCGGTCTGGACACGGTGTCGGTGTCCGATTGTCACGTCGTGCTGGGTTACCTCAACCCTGACAATTTCCTGGGCGGCGCCATCAAGCTCGACGTCAACCGCGCCCGACAATATCTGAAGGAACAAATTGCCGATCCGCTCGGCCTGTCGGTCGAAGATGCTGCAGCAGGCGTCATCGAGCTGCTGGATTTGAACCTGCGTGAATACATGCGTTCCGTCATCAGCGCCAAGGGCTACAACCCGGCGGACTTCGTTTGCTTCTCGTACGGCGGCGCCGGTCCTGTCCACACCTACGGGTATACCGAAGGCCTGGGCTTCAAGGACGTGATTGTGCCGGCATGGGCAGCCGGCTTCTCCGCCTTCGGCTGTGCCTGTGCCGAGTACGAATACCGTTATGACAAGAGTGTCGATATCGGCGTTGGTCCGAAAGCCTCGGACGCAGAAAAAATACAAGCATGCAAAACCCTGACCGAAGCGTGGGCTGAACTGAGTGAAAAGGTCATCGAGGAATTCATTATCAACGGCTTCAAGCCGGAAGATGTATTGCTGCGTCCTGGCTATCGCATGCAATTCATGGGACAGCTGAACGACCTCGAAATCAATTCACCGATCACCAGCGCTTCCACGCTGGCGGACTGGGACAAGATGGTGCATGCCTTTGACGAGACTTATGCACGGGTCTATGCGAGTTCTGCAAGTTCACCGGAATTGGGGTTTGGTGTGACTGGCGCCATCATGCGCGGCAGTGTTGTTTCTTCCAAGCCGGAACTGCCTGAAGAGCCGGATGCCGGTCCGACTCCGCCTAAGGAAGCGCATATCGGCAGCCGCCCTTTCTATCGCCATAAAAAATGGCAGGACGCCCAAATCTGGTCGATGGAAGCACTCAAGGCGGGCAACCGTGTGGTGGGACCGGCAATTGTCGAGTCCCCTTCCACGACCTTCATCGTGCCTTTAGGGTTCGAAACCTATTGCGACAAGCACCGCTTATTTCATCTTAAAGAAGTTAAATAAGGAGACCGATCATGAATAAAATGTCTAGAAAAGAAATGGGTTTGCCCGATTTGCTGGGTAACGGCAAGACCCTCAAGCAGCATCGCGATGAGGTGCTGGAACGTACCAACAAGACGGGTTTCTACAACGGCCTCGAAAAGCTTGAGTTCAAGGATGCCGATCCGATTACCTACGAAAAGCTGTTTTCCAGAATTCGCGGCGGCCTGGTGCATGCGCGCGAGACGGCGAAGAAAATCGCTGCATCGCCTATCGTCGAGCAAGAAGGCGAACTGTGTTTCACGCTGTATAACGCGGCAGGCGACTGCATCCTGACTTCCACCGGGATCATCATTCACGTGGGGACCATGGGCGCAGCGATCAAGTACATGATCGAAAATGCATGGGAAGTCAATCCCGGCATCAACCCTGGCGACATGTTCACCAACAACGATTGCTCGATCGGTAATGTCCATCCTTGCGATATCGCCACCATCGTACCCATCTTCTGGGAAGGCAATCTGGTTGGTTGGGTCGGCGGGGTCACCCACGTCATCGACCTCGGAGCAATGACGCCGGGTTCGATGTCGACCGGTCAAGTCTCCCGCTTCGGCGACGGCTTGCAGGTGACTTGCCGCAAGACCGGCATTAACGACACCCTGCTGCGTGACTGGCTGCACGAGAGCCAGCGCAATGTACGCACCACCAAATACTGGATTCTGGACGAACGTACCCGGATTGCCGGCTGCCACATGATTCGCACGCTGGTAGAGGAAGTTCTGGCGGCGGAAGGGATTGAGAATTACACCAAGTTTGCCCACGAGATCATTGAAGAGGGGCGGCGCGGCCTGCAGGCACGGCTCAAGGCCATGACCGTTCCGGGCGTCTACCGCAGGGTCGCCTTTGTCGACATTCCTTATGATCATGAGGACATGAGCCTGGCTTCAGAGTTCGGCAAGATGAACAGCATCATGCATGCCCCGTGCGAAATGACGATACGCCCGGACGCCACCTGGAGACTCAATTTCGAGGGCGCCAGCCGCTGGGGCTGGCATAGCTTTAATGCCAATCAGGTGGCGTTCACCAGTGGCATCTGGGTCATGTTGACACAGACGCTGGTGCCGACTGCGCGCATCAACGATGGCGCGTACTACGCGACCGAATTCAAACTGCCCAAAGGCACCTGGATGAATCCGGACGACCGTCGTACTGCGCATGCATACGCATGGCACTTCCTGGTGTCCGGCTGGAGCGGCATCTGGCGCGGCATGAGCCAATCCTACTTTGCACGCGGCTATCTGGAGGAAGTCAATGCCGGCAATGCCAACACTTCCAACTGGCTGCAGGGCGGCGGTATCAATCAGGATGGCGAAGCGCATGCGGTGAATAGTTTTGAGCCTGCGGCATGCGGCACCGGCGCATGCGCGATCAAGGATGGTCTGAACCACGCTGCCGCTGTGTGGAATCCTGAGGGCGACATGGGCGATATCGAGATCTGGGAAATGGCGGAACCGCTGCTGTACATGGGCCGTAATGTCAAGACCAACTCCGGCGGTTACGGCAAATTCCGCGGCGGCTGTGGTTTCGAGACCTTGCGCATGGTATGGAAAGCGCAAGACTGGAGCATGTACTTCATGGGCAATGGCTACATGAACAGTGACTGGGGTCTGATGGGAGGTTACCCATCCGCTACCGGCTATCGTTTCGAAGCGCACAAAACCGATCTCGAAGCACGTATCAGGGATGGTTTGTCGCTGCCGCTGGGCGCCGATCGCAACCCGGAAAATACGGAATACGAGCGTCACATCAGCGCGACTGCACGTGTCAAGCGTGACCAGCAGTGCACAACCACCGAGGCTATTTTCGAAAACCATGACCTGTATTTGAACTACATGCGTGGCGGTCCGGGCTTTGGCGATCCACTGGATCGCGATGTTGCGTCGGTGGAAAACGATCTCAACAGTCGCTTCGTGTTGCCGGAGTTCGCCGAGAAGGTCTACGGCGTAGTGATCGCGCAAGACAGCAATCAGGTGTGGAAAGTCAATGCAGCCAAGACCGCCGCCCGTCGCAAGGAAGTCCGTAAGGAGCGTATCGCAAGAGCCGTTCCAACCCGCGAATGGATGAAGGAAGAGCGCGCACGGATCATGACCAAGCACGCATCGATTCAGGTGCGTCACATGTTTGCGACCAGCTTTGACCTCAGCGTCAAGTTCAAGGATGCGTTCAAGGCGTTCTGGGATCTCCCGGTTGATTGGGAACTGCCGGAGTCTGAGTTGGGCGTTCCTTCATTCGGTTCCAAATATCGGATGGATCTGTCGAAGTTGCCTGATGTCCGCACCGTGAACTTGGTCGAAGAGTAATTTGAAGTCGGGGCCTAGTGCCCCGGCCAGCCTATATATTGGAGATATGAAATGTCTGTTTACACACAAGAGCAAGTGAACTATCTGGTGGAAGGCAAGCTGGACTGGGAAACCACCATGCGCATGCTATCCATGCCGAAGGACCATGATCGCTTCCGTATGTATTTGAATGCGCTGCAGTCCAAGTTGCCATGGGATGACAAGGTGATTCTTCCGATCAGCTTGCATCTTTACATTGCGCAAAACAAAAAAACCAAGGAGTGGGTCACCAAATGCAGTTGCGGTCACGAGTTTGGCGACTACCGCAAGAACTGGAAACTTGAGGCGCTGGTTTACGTTCGCGATACGCCGGAAGCCATGCATGAAGTCTATCCGAAGCTGATGGCCCCGGACACTGACTGGCAGGTGTACCGCGAGTACTATTGCCCCGAGTGCGGGACCATGCACGACGTCGAAGCGCCTACTCCCTGGTATCCGGTGATTCACGAATTTGAGCCGGATATAGAAGCTTTCTACAACGATTGGGTGCATCTGCCATTGCCGGAAAAAGCCAACTAGCGGACGGACTGTCAGGGGCTGCTTCATCCGGCCCCTTGTCCGGGCGGCGTTGCCGTCTGTTTTTAAATCTAACGAAAGCGTTTCATGTCAGCCGAAAACCTGCAACCGATATTCGAAATTCAACGCGTTTATCTGAAGGACTTGTCGCTGGAGCAGCCGAATTCTCCGGCAATTTTTCTTGAGCAAGATGCGCCCAGGATCGAGGTGTCGGTTGATGTCGGCACTGAACCTCTCGCTGAAGGCATTTTTGAATCCAGTGTGAACATCATCGTCACTGCGAAGATCAGCGACAAAGTCGCCTTCCTGGTTGAAGGCAGGCAAGCGGGGGTTTTTGAAGCCCGCAACCTTCCCGCCGAACAACTTGACCTGCTGCTGGGTATCGGTTGCCCAACCATCATCTATCCCTATCTGCGTGCCAACATCGCTGATGCCATTACCCGTGCCGGATTTCCGCCAGTGCACCTGGCGGAAATCAATTTTGAAGTGTTCTACCAACAGCGCATTGCGTCGGTGGCGAAGCAGCAAGCGCAAAACGGCCAAGGCATTGTGTGAGCGTCCTGTCGTCCAGGCTGAAGCGATCGGTTGCGCCAAATACGTGAATAGCCCCACACGCGGATCTTTGCCCTCGCGCTTTCCCGGAAGCCCGAGCCGCGTACATCGACACGGCTTCTTCCTATTCCTTGCTGGTCATCCCTGCCTGCCGTGCCGAACAATGATCGCCAGGCCGCCACGCCATTATTCACGCGCTTATAGTAAAATCCGACCAGTCGAATTGGCGCCGCATAACTGCTGGAAATTGCCAATAAACGCGAAGCGTCTGGTTTGCTCCTGCCTAAGACAATACCGGCCTTGCTGATTGCCACAGCTATTTTCCGTCTCCGGCCACACCTTTCAATTCAGATGACAGCTTATAGCGGCACTACCAGCAGATTACGGCGTATTGCCTTAACCATCGGCCCCGGACTTGTCGTCATGTTCGCCGATACAGAGGCCGGCAGTGTGATTACCGCCGCTCAGAGCGGTGCGCAGTGGGGCTATCGGCTGCTGCTGTTGCAGTTCCTGGTCATTCCACTCTTGTTCATGGTTCAGGAGCTGACAGTCAGGCTCGGCCTGGGTACCGGCAAAGGTTACGGTGAATTGATTCGGCAGCGGTTCGGGCGTGGCATGGCTTTTTTGTCGATGACCATTCTGATTATCAGCTGCTTCGGCGCCTTGTTGACGCAAATGAGTGGCCTTGCTGGAGTCGGGCAATTATTTGGCGTACCCATTTGGCAGACGATCACGCTGATTGTCATTCTGACCTTCACCATGATGTGGACCGGCTCATATCATTCGGTTGAACGGATCGCGATGTTTTTGGGCCTGTTTGGACTCACTTTCCTGGTTGTTGCCTGGAAAGCCAATCCCGACACCGGACAAATGCTGGCCCAGATCAAGCAAATGCCGTTAAGCGACAAGAGCTATCTCTATCTTCTCGCTGCCAATCTGGGCACAAGTATCATGCCTTGGACGATGTTTTACCAGCAGTCCGCGCTGCTTGATAAAGGGCTGTCGCTGGCGCATTTGAAAGTCGCCAGATACGAGACCTTGCTTGGTGCAATTCTCTGCCAGACGCTCCAGGCGGCGGTGCTGGTGGCAGCTGCAGCCTCCCTTGGTCAACATGGAACCAGCCTGGAGAATGTGCCACAGATCGCCGAGGCATTTACTGCCGTCCTGGGCGATACGTTCGGACGCATCGTATTTGCCGTCGGGCTCAGCGGTGGTGCCTTGGTTGCCACCATCGTGGTATGCCTGACCGCTGCCTGGTCGGTTGGTGAAGTGATTGGTGTCCGGCATTCACTGGAGCAGCATCCGACCGAAGCGCCGTGGTTCTATGCAGCATTCGGAATCATGCTGGTGGCCGCTGGCGCATTGGTATGCTCAGGCGTCAATTTGGTCCACTTGTCGATTGCCACTGGTGTTGTGAATGCGCTGCTATTGCCGATTGTCTTGGTGTTTCTCTACAAACTGGCCTGTACCGAACTCCCGGAATCGCTACGTCTGAAGGGTAAATACGCGCAGATGGTTGGTTTGATTTTTATGTTAACGGCTGGTTTTGGACTGTATGCCGGTATCGCAGGGATGCTGGGATAATTTTTTTGGATCGCATGTTGGCTGCAAATATGAAAGGTTGAACTAAACGGCCGTCCGGCCTATTCTCAATCAAATTGCCATCCAAACAATCAGGCATCATGACCGCATGCAGGCTACCCGAACTGGTCGAGTTGGAGCGCATCATCACAGAAGGTGCGCCGCATCTTGAGGTGCGAAACGTCGCCGAAGTCACGGCGGACGGAGCTCGCTTCCCCATTTATGCCCTGTCGCTGGGAAGTCAGGATACTGACGCGCCTGCAGTCGGTTTTTTTGGCGGCATCCATGGCCTGGAGCGCATAGGCACGCAAATCTTGCTGGTTTTTTTGCACAGCTTGCTGACACGCCTGCGTTGGGATAGCGTACTGCAGCGCCAGCTGGACTCGGTTCGCCTGATTTTCATGCCGCTGGTGAACCCTGGCGGCATGTGGGAATGCACTCGCAGCAACCCGCAAGGCGTGGACTTGATGCGCAATGCCCCGGTCGAAGCCGTGGCCAAGGTCCCTTTTCTGCTCGGCGGACAGCGCATCAGCACACGCCTCCCCTGGTTTCGCGGTATCGCCGGCGCACCGATGGAAATCGAAAGCCAGGCGCTTTGCCGTGTTGTGCAAGACGAGCTATTCCCCCGCCCCTTCAGTCTCGCCCTGGACTGTCACTCCGGATTCGGCCTGCGCGACCGGATATGGTTTCCCCATGCGCACACTGCGGTGCCTATCCGGCATCTGCCGGAAGTGTTTGCCCTGGAACAGCTGTTCGACCAGACCTACCCCAATCACAACTACCTGTTTGAGCCGCAAAGCCGGCAATATCTGACCCATGGCGATCTGTGGGATTACCTATACCTGCAGGCGGCTTTCAACGACCAGCGCATTTTCTTGCCGTTAACGCTGGAAATGGGTTCCTGGCTGTGGGTCAAAAAAAATCCGCTGCAACTCTTTTCTCGCCATGGCATCTTTAACCCTCAACCCAATCATCGTCTGCAGCGGGTATTACGCAGCCATTTGGTCTGGCTGGATTTTCTGACGCGCGCTGCATGCGGACATCAGCGTTGGCTGCCCGTTGGCGCAGCGCGGGCGCAACAACAGCAACGGGCTGTTCGCCGTTGGTACCGAGACCAAACAGAATGAGTACCTGGATCTTCTTGCGCGGGCTGATGCGCGAGATGCGCCATTGGGGAAATTTTCCGGCGGTTTTCAGTACCGAAATTGCCGGGGCCGACGTGGTTCTGCTCGACCTGCCAGGCAATGGCCGCTTGCACCGGATGCCAAGCCCGCTGCGGGTCGAAGACATGGTGGAACATTGCCGGCGGGACCTGCAGACGCGCGGCATCGCGCCGCCCTATCAAGTCCTCGCATTGTCCCTGGGTGCGATGGTGGCGGTCGCCTGGGGTGCGCGCTATCCGGAAGAACTTAATGGCTGCGTGTTGATCAACACCAGCCTGCGCCCGTTCAGTCCGTTCTATCAGCGTCTGCGGCCGCGCAATTACCCTGATTTATTCGGTTTGGCCTTGCGACCGTCTGATCTTGTCAAACAAGAGCAGTTGATCTTGCGCCTGACCAGCTGCAATGGCGAGCCCCACACAGATACCCTGGCTGCCTGGGTCACCTATAAGCAGGAATATCCGGTCTCACGTAACAATGCGCTGCGCCAATTGATCGCGGCCGGGCGCTATTGTGCTCCGATGCGCAAACCAGCGCCGCCAATGCTGATTCTCGCCAGTGCCATGGACCAACTGGTGAACCCGCGCTGCTCTCAGCGTCTGGCCAGCCGATGGCAAGCCCCCTTGGTCATGCACCCCAGTGCGGGTCACGATCTCCCCCTGGATGATGGGCCGTGGGTCGCCCGGCAGGTACGCAACTGGCTGGCGGCCCCTGATTATGAGACTGCTCTTGGCCCAGACTTATGGGATGGGCACCCCTGAGCGAACGCTCGGATCGCGCGGTTTCAACTGCGAAGAGAACACTTGCCCTCACTCGACCAAACGCGCTAACGCTCCGGCAACATACGCCGCAACGTGTCGTCCTTGAGAATGAAGTGGTGGTACAGCGCGCCCGCAACATGCAATGCGACCACAGCGATCAGTACCCAGACGGTCGGCTTGTGCAATTCGCCAAAAGCATGACCGAGCGGAGAGCCCTTCGCCGACAGTGGCGGCAGAGGCAGCACGCCGAACAGCGACACCGGCCAGCCGCGCGCTGATGCATTGGCCCACCCCATCAGCGGGAACGCGACCAGCAGCAGGTAAAGCAGCCAGTGCGTCGCGCGTGCGACCCACTGCAACAGCGGCGACAGCATCTGCGGCTCGGGCGGCGTCCGGTGGGTCCAACGCCACAGCAGCCGCATCAGGACCAGCAAGACGATCAGCACGCCGATCGACAGGTGCCAGCTGATTAATCCGACCGGCTGCGTATCGCGATGCACATCCGGCATCAGCCATCCGAGCGCGTACTGGATCACGAGTAGCAATACCGTCAGCCAATGAAAGAGCTTCGCGGGTGCGGTGTAAATGGGAGCGTTTATCGTTTGCATTTTTTCTTCGCGAAAGGTGTGGAACGTGATGGTACATCGGCACGGCGGGGGTCATATCAAATCCAAAATCAAATTACTTATGCTGCCGCGCCAAACATGGCGCCGACACTTGATGTCACGCCCATTGCCAACGCGCTCCAGAACGTCACGCGCATCACGCCCGGGAGGATTTCTGCGCCACCCGTTTTTGCGGCCAGGCCGCCTAAAAAGGCGAGAGATACCAGTGCCGCAATTGTCACTGCAGGAATAAGTTGCGCATCAGGAGCAATTGCAGCAACGGCAAGCGGCAATGCGGCGCCTGCGACAAAGCTGCACGCAGAGGCGAACGCCGCTTGCAACGGACGGGAAGATGTTGCTTTCGAAATGCCCAATTCATCGCGTGCATGCGCGCCGAGTGCATCGTGCACCATCAGCTTTTCGGCAACCTGTTTTGCAAGCGGCAGATCGAGGCCGCGATGCACATAGATCGCAGTCAATTCCCGATGCTCGCTGTGATAATCCGCTTTGAGTTCGGCACTTTCTTCGGCTAAGGCCGCCTTTTCGGTATCGGCTTGCGAATGCACCGACACATATTCTCCTGTGGCCATCGACATGGCGCCGGCCGCCAGCCCGGTAACACCCGCGAGCAGAATATTTCCATGTGTGGCATGCGCCGAGGCTACCCCAAGAACCAGGCTTGCAGTCGAAACGATGCCGTCATTGGCCCCGAGTACCGCAGCACGCAACCAACCAATGGTATCAATACGATGTTGTTCGTTGTGTCGCATCATCATTTTGCATCATTGTTTTTTAATCTTGGAAAACCCAGAGAATGCCGCCTGGCTAAGTGAAAATTGCAGCGCTTAGTCTATACAGGTCTCAATACAGTTACTACAGGAGATACTAGGAATCATATTAGGAATGATTCTTTTTAGAAGTGATAGCGTAATTTTCATCTTGATTCTCGTTCTGCCGGATGTTCCTTCGATGAATAGAGCATTGCCAATGCTGTTCGACAAATTCAAAATATGTCGAGTCGCAACCGTTATAAATATGGCGAATCGCTACTATTATTTAACGATGACAGACAAAATCTACCCAAGCGATGCGCAAGAGCGCTTTATGGTGCGCTTGCCCGATGGGATGCGGGACCAAATCGCAGAAGCCGCCAAAGCCAATAACCGGAGCATGAATGCTGAAATAGTTGCACGCCTGGTCAAGAGCTTCACGCCGTCATCCAACCTGGAAGAGGCCTTGCAAATCAACACCACGGTTCTTGAGACCGTACTTCGTCGCGTAGACCACCTGGAAGCTACGTTGGCTGCGTCGGTCCAGAGCGCAGATATTCCCACCTAGTCATCGAAAACGTCAGCCGTTTTTGTTTGTTACCCACGATCCTCGTATGAGAACGGCTGCGGCAAACGATCCGAAGGCAAGCAGTCGCAGCGCGTGCATGCCTGGTCAGCCGCGCGGCACTCTCGCAGAGCAAAAAAAAGCCCGCGAACCTTGCGGCGGCGGGCTGAATCCAATTCACGGTGGGAATTGGAGGAGACAACTGAACTTTACACCAAATTTGGTGCAGTGCAATACAGTAAAACTACTGTATTGCACAATGCCCCCCCGGATCGCGCTCCAGCAGTTTGCCGCGGGCCTCACGCATAGCGGCCAAGCCCGCCTCAATGGCCTCAGGTGACTGCGGCTCTGCCGGCTTATCCAGAATAGGGCTTTAGCACTGGCGCTGCAGGTATTGACCCCGGAGCCTTTCCGTTGCTGGCGATAGCGTTCTGCGTTCCCGACGGACTGATCATCGATAACTTTGCGCATGAACGCGGGATTGCGAGGGTGGCGTGATGTCAGGAAAAGTCTTCTTCCCCGAGGAAAACAGGATTCGAGACCGGATGCACACCGAAATATCTGCGCAACACTTGAATGATGGAATGACTAGCCTCGTCGAAATGCGACGGAATATCCGCGGAAGCGGGGAGATTGGAGACGGCCTTCAGGCTCTCTATAGGAATAAAGACATACTTCGTTTCCCCCTCGCATTCCGCGGTAAAGCTTACGCTGTCTTTGTCTGCATGATAGGTCGGATCGATTAGATTTATGATTTTCGATGGCATGGCGCTCCCCCTGTTAGAAAGGCAATCCTACACGGCCCAAACTTGTGCGATTGTGAGGGCGGCACGACTATCTTACTGCCAATTAAGATAGCTTCATTCTTATTGAATGTCGTAACTCGCCTGCAAGTCGCGCATGAAGTTCGCAATAGCTTCCTTACATACCAGTTCGTCATTGTCGTTGCCAGAACGCCGAAGCCCGCTAGTCGTCCAATTTCCTCCATGTGTGTAGGCATGGTCCTGAACGACCGCCGAAATATGCAAATTACGGCAATCATGCAGGGACTCCAAGTGATCATTAATCATCTTGAGCAGATCGTTTCGGTCAATCAATTGGCGCGTCATGGCTGCCTCCCAATGGAAAGACAATCCTACCACGCCCGAACTTGGGAAATTGTGACGGTGGAGTGAATTTACTGCTTTGAAAGCGACGAGTTCTTTATTGATTCTCACTGCCACTTGGGAAAACCTGCCTGTGCGCATCGTCACCCTCGTGGGTGGGAGGGGTCCATTCCATTTCCCACCAAGAGGCCAATTCCGGAAGCGGACTTCGCCGCCCATATCGCCTTGTCTAAAGCGGAGTTTGTGTTCGCAAAAGCTCTCCCATGCCGACCGAGGAAAACTTGCTGCCCTTCTTGTTCAGCGGCATGTCGACGTTGTTAACAATTCGTGTCCAATGCACGATCATATGGTCCGGGTCTTTCAGCGTCATAGCGAAAGACCAGGTCTCCACCCAAGTGCCATCTTCGTCGTTCCCAGTGAGTAGTGAAATTGCCACCGCGTTCGTGGCCAGCTGAGTGAATCGAAACCTCCCTGGATTGATTTCAGACTTGGTTTCCGCCCCCGTCTTGCTTCGCACAACCTGCAGTACCGACAGCGCATTCCCGCTAATTTCGAACGTAAGACCAATGGCGCAATCGTCGTCCGGCCAAAGTCCTGGATCGTAAAGGCAATTGACGATACCTGACCACTTACCGTCATATGAGGCGGTGCGAAGCTTTGATGACTCCGGCGTCATAGTCTGTGGCGAGGCACTTTCTACAGCAGCTGCGGCTGAAAGCACGCAAGACAGGCAGAAGACTAGTAGATAAATGTTTTTCTTCAAGACGAAGCGCCTTGAGTGTAGTTGATAACGAAAAAGTAGATACCGTCTTGCCGGTCAAGCCTGAATTTGCCAAAAGTGGTCATACGGCTTGCCGGATTTGACGACGCCGAAACACAAATGGGCGAGCTTGCGCATGGCAGCGCCGATAGCGGCCATTTTCGGTTTGCCACGTTCGAGCAATCGTTCATAGAGGGCTTTGATGTGAGGGTTGCAGCTTTTGGCTACGACGGCTGGCAGGTACAGCAGTTTGCGTAGATGGGGAGCCAACATGAAGCGCGGTTTCTCAGCCTGGAACGCGTCTCTGAAACATCTTGAGCAATTGCGTTTTGCCGTCGGCTTCTGCATCTTCAGTCGTATCGAAAGAGCCAGGAGAAAGCTCTTTGGATTGCGTGATACGGCCATCTCGATTCTCGGTAACAACAATTTCCCAGTGAAGAGGGTGTGCGGGATTTTGTGTAAACGGAATTTCGTTTAATTCGGCGTCATCCGTTCTTCAAACTGAATTGTGAAGCGGTTGAGTGCTCCTTTCCAGTCCCGCAAGGGCATCGTCCACTTCTTGCTGATGTTGTTGAGTGCCAGATAAAACAGCTTGCTGACAGCCTCATCAGTTGGGAATGAACTGCGGGTTTTGATGACTTTCCGCAGGCTCATATTAATGGATTCAATGGCGTTGGTGGTGTAAATGACCTTGCGGATTTCCGGCGGGTAGTCGAAGAACGGCGTGATCCGAGCCCAATTTCGCCGCCAGGACAGGCTGATCGACTGGTAGTCCTTGTCCCACTTTGACTCAAATTCGGTGAGCATGAGTTCGGCTTCATCGACGGTCGCCGCACTGTAGATTCGCTTCAGATCGGTAGCCACTTCCTTCTGCACTTTCCAGGGAACGAAGTTCAGGCTGTTACGCACCATGTGAACGATGCATAGCTGAACAGCTGCTTTCGGATAGACCGCCTCGATGGCGTCAGGGAAGCCTTTCAACCCATCGACGCAGGCAATGAAGATGTCTTGCACGCCACGGTTCTTCAACTCGGTCACCACTTGCAACCAGAATTTGGCACCCTCGGTCTGAGCGATCCACAGGCCCAGCACTTCCTTGTGGCCCTCCATGTTCACGCCGATGGCCAGGTAGACGGCCTTGTTTCGGACAGCCCCTGTGTCGCGCACTTTGACGTGGATGCAGTCGAGATACAGAATCGGATACAAGGCATCGAGCGGCCGGGCCTGCCAGACCTTCACATCCTCGCTCACAGCGTCTGTGACGGACGATATTAGGCTTGGCGATACTTCGGCACCATAAATCTCTTCAAGGTGGCTCTGGATCTCCCTGACCGTCAGGCCACGGGCATACAGGGAGATGATCTTGTCGTCGAAGCCGGTCCAGCGGGTCTGATGCTTGCTGACGATTTGCGGTTCAAACGCGCCTTGACGATCGCGGGGAATATCGAGCGGGAGTGCGCCGAAATCGCCTTTGAGCGTCTTACTGCTGTGGCCGTTGCGAGTGTTGGCCGTGTCGTTGATCACCGCGTCGCTTTTGCCGTGACCGAGATGGTCCGTCATCTCGACCTCCAGCGCACGCTCGACCAACATCTTGGTCAATTGCTTGAGCAAGCCATTTTCGCCAATCAGGTCTTCAGGTTTTTTGTAGTTGGCAAGCAGGCTGTCCGCCAGCTTGACCAGTTCAGGATCGGGCTTGGCCCGTTTGCTGCGTTTTACGTAGGTCATTTTTTCCTCTATGGTGGCAGTGTCCTGCCAAATGACCGTTTACACAAAACTAAATACACCCTCCAAGTGAAACCTTCATCGTCGCCAGGGGTAATCTGCAGCGTAAGCAGATATTCGTCATCGCCACGCGTAAAGGTCATCTCGTTCTCCTCAAACATGGAGGAATCCTAGCACCAAACCACTACCGCCAACCACTTGCATCTACATTTTGACCAAGCCTTGATGCAGCACCTCCAAACCAATTGCGCCCTGACTGCAGCAAAGGACAGTGGGATGCCTTCCAGACACGCGGGATTTGCTGCGGAAGGTCTGCACATTGTAGAACCGAACTGTAAACGCCTCTTGCGCAATTTGTGAAGCGGCCCAGGTTGCAGCTGCAAGCAGACCTTGCGGCAGCCCGACATGATCGCCCAAGCCCCTGTGCCTAAGTGTATGTTCTTAGCAGGTAGTTGGCATGCGACTGCTAGTGATGTTAAAATCGCCGGCTCGATGTGCGGCTGTGGTGAAACTGGTAGACACAAGAGACTTAAAATCTCTCGACAGTAATGTTGTGCCGGTTCGATTCCGGCCAGCCGCACCAAATTATGCAGTCTTAGTCTTCGTGGCTTTCTCTGCTCTATCTGCTTTCTCAATCTTCCGAATCTCAACCACAAGTGCTTTACGTTACGCGCTTGCTCTGACGCGTGAAGCCCCCCCATTAGCGTCGAGGCATTCCCCGCAGCAGCCCGCCCCGCATCATTTCGTCACGTCTCTGGCGCCAGCGCTCGCTCAAGTCCTCAAGGTTCCTACGGTAACAACCATCCTGTTGCCACAGCATTTCGTATCTTATGATCATGTACATCAATACCGTCAAATAACTGGCAATCAGAAAAGTTACCCACAGATTTTGTGGTTAAGCCTGTTGATAACTATACGACTTCAGACCTATCCCCTTGATCCAAAAGGATATTTTCTTGGCGTCACGAGATAGGCAGCGATGCCGCGCCATGTTCGCGCAAAAGCAGAGAGTGCGGCACTCCCGTACAATTTGGCCAACATCGAACGGAGCTGATCTCCAAGCCATCCGATAGTGCGTCGGCCCTTTCATTTTTGCGTGTTAATTTTTTGTATCGACTGCGATATCCATCATGCCCAACACTCTTCTCAACTCCACCAACATTCTGCGACTGAGCGTGCTCGATCAGGCACCAGTCTCGGCAGGATCGAGCAGTGCACAGGCACTGCGCAACTCGGTCGATCTGGCGCAACTGACCGATCGACTTGGCTTCCACCGCTACTGGGTGGCCGAGCATCACGGCGCGCTGGGGCTGGCATGTGCCGCGCCGGAAGTTTTGATTGGCCCGATCGCCTCTCTGACGTCGCGGATTCGGGTCGGTAGCGGAGGCATTATGCTGCCACATTACAGTCCGTTGAAAGTAGCCGAACAGTTCAGCATGCTCAGTGGTTTATTTCCAGGGCGAATTGATCTTGGGCTGGGCCGTGCAGCAGGCACCGATGCACTGACTACCACGGCGTTACGGCGTGACCGCGAGCATCGCCTGCCCGATGACTTTCCGGAACAGCTGAATGAGTTGCTGGCCTACCTGTGGGACCAGATGCCGGCCGATCATCGGTTTGCGCGCCTGAGCGCATTGCCAGGTCGCCCCGAGACGCCAGCGCCATGGTTGCTGGGCTCCTCTGGACAGAGCGGTATCTGGGCAGCGGAACGCGGCTTGCCGTATATGTTTGCCGATTTCATCAATCCAAACGGTGCTGCCATCGCCGGTCGTTATCGTGAGCAATTCGAACCGTCGGCAGCCTTGTCGGCACCGGTCTCCGGGGTTGCGGTACAGGTGATTTGCGCTGATACGGATGCGGAGGCCGAGTGCATCGCTTCCAGCTATCGCATGCGCATCGTGCAAATGCATACCGGCGGCCGTCTGGATGGCGTACCGACGATCGAGACGGCACTGAAATTTTTTGCCGACAATGGCATCAGCCAGGACATCAGTCAGCTTGGTCGACGCGTACTAGTTGGGTCAGCAGCGACGGTGCGCGATCAAATCCATGCGGTGGCAAAAGCATATCAGGCAGACGAGGTGATGATCGTCACCACCACCTTTGATCATGCGGCGCGACGTCGCTCTTACGAGTTGATTGCACAGAGCTTCCAACTCACAACTGCACAATCTGCATAAAAAATATACGCATTAAAAAAGTCCACATGGCACTGACCATGTGGACTTCCGTGTCTCCTGCCCTCTTTGGGAATGGATTTTTTGTTGCTGGAACGAATTCTGCACCGGTTTTTCCGCGCCGTCATTCTGCAGTGCAATATAAAGAGTACTTTTTTACAGGCGAAAAAAAACCCGCTGACCTTGGTTAGCGGGTTGAATCCAAACCTTTGCGGTGTTGGAGGAGACAGGTGTAACTATATCGCAGCGCAACATAACGGTCTGCTTTATTGTTGTGATATCAGCCATTCACAATTGATATATCACAGTAGTCCCGTGCGTCAGTCAAAATGTCGGCAGCAGGACGGTAGCGATACCATCACATAACTTGCCCAACTGAGGTGCCCAGTAAGTTATCCACAGAAGTTATCAACAGAATCTGTGAATAACTCTGTTAACAACTACCCGGCTGAGCGTCCAAGTCATTGATTTGCATAAGTTTATTGTTAGTGCCCTGGATCAGGCAAAAAAGAAGCCCGCGGCACTGATGCACGGCGGGCTAAATCGAATCCTTGGGAGGAATCGGAGGAAACACGAGGATAGTATCGGTCGCGTGTGACCTCGTCATGACAGAACCGGCGTATTTATGCTCTGGCGAGCCACAAGCGGAATTTTCATGGCACATTGTCGAGAAATTCCCTGGTGTGCTTGCCGCCTGTGGGAATATTTTTCCAGAAGCGCCCCACTCGATGATCACGCTCCGTTCGATTAGCGTCACGCGCCCCGCTTCAGCATCCGCGCTCGTTGCATTTGCTTAGTTACCGAGTATTCGATGAAGCGCATTAAATCACGACGAACGGCCACCTGTTTTTCTCAGGTTTCCGTACCGACCGGACGCACATACGCAATATCCCACTCACTTTCACCAGTTTTGACAAAGCCGTGATATTGATAAAAATCATTTGAACGGCTTTCCTTTAGCGCGCTGACTTTGATCGGCAACCCCAGCGCATCAGCCTGCTCAATAATACTTTTCATCACAATCGCACCTATACCGCGGCCTTGATAATCGGGATGGATGTACAAGTGCTCCAGCACCAGCGCCTGATCCGATGGCTTCACCACGAAGAATCCGGCATGCACGCCGTCGGCCAGGATATGACGCGCGTATTCAGCTTTGAAGCCACTACTGAGTCGCTCCCGCGCTCGCACTGGATCGAAACGACCGACGCGCTCCAGACTCTCTCGCATAGCCGCGATCCGTAACGCCACAAGACTTTCGAAATCCTGCTTGGTGACGATGGCAAAAACGATATGCAAATTGTCTTCGACAGGATTTTTATTGATGGTATTCATACACTGGACCGTACACCTAAAGTGGAACAACTATTATACAAACCAAGCACACGAAGCGTGCAACTCGCATTCGCGACTCACATTCATTGAAGGCGCAAAAAAACCAACGATCGCTCGTTGGCTTTTTGGGAAATTTCTGGAAAGCGGAGATCGTCCAATCATGTCCTGAAAATCATGCAACCCCACGATTTAGCGCGCTAAGGATAGCATAAACGCCCTGCAAGAAATAGGAGTAAATATTATCTTTATAACATCAAACCACCATCGCTACGAAGTCAATCAGCGTCACGCAGATGCCACTCGCAAGTTAAAGGGCGTATTGCCTCGCGCTAGTGATGAGCGAGATATTCTAAAAAACCGCCGCGTACTTTGGCAAGCAAGCCGGGTAAGGGTGAGGTACTCCATCATCTAGTCGCATCACGCAACGTATCCCGTGCAACGACGGTGTAATTCCATTTCTAAATCAAAGGTGATCGCAACGGGGGCGCAGAGATTACGTGGCAACGAATAGGCTAGCAACCGAGCCGACAACAAGGTGCACGTTTGATTTTGAAATCGAGTCAGTGACAGATTGCCGCGACAATCGCCTCCGAAAATGAAAAAGCCCCTGAATAATCAGGGGCTTAACATTCTTGGAGGAGGCGGTGGGATTCGAACCCACGATACAGGTTTAAGCCCATATGCTTCCTTAGCAGGGAAGTGCCTTCGACCACTCGGCCACGCCTCCAAACTTGCTACTGCATTATGCGATCGCTGCAGCAAGGCTTCGCATGATATCTTTTCATATGAAGTTGGTCAATAAAACTCTGTCTTTTTAGCTATAAAAAGTCAAAATTATTTTAGCCTCAGGCTTTTTCCAACCCAAACGCTTTGTGCAAGGCGCGTACTGCCAGTTCCATGTACTTTTCGTCGATCAATACCGATATCTTGATTTCCGAGGTCGAGATCATCTGGATGTTGATACCCTCTTCCGATAAGGTGCGGAACATTTGGGAAGCAATGCCGACGTGACTGCGCATGCCGACACCGACTACCGAGACTTTCGACACTTTGTTGTCGCCGATGATGTTGCCGGCGCCGATGTGGGCTTTGACTTTGCTGTCGAGCAAACCCATGGTCTTCTCATACTCGCCACGCGATACTGTGAAGGTGAAATCGGTTTTACCGTCAACCGACTGATTCTGGATGATCATATCGACATCGATGTTGGCCTCGGCAACTGCGCCGAGAATCTGGTAAGCGATACCGGGACGATCAGGCACGCCGATCACGGTGATTTTTGCTTCATCGCGGCTAAAAGCGATGCCGGTAATGGTAGCTTGTTCCATTTTGGTACCTTCCTCAAACGAAATCAGTGTGCCGGAAATCACTTCTTGTTCCAGCGGCATTAAAGGGTCAGTCAACGAGGACAGTACGCGCGTTGGCATTTTGTAATTACCGGCAAATTCGACTGAGCGAATTTGCAGGATTTTTGAGCCTAGCGAGGCCATCTCCAGCATTTCTTCGAAGGTCACCGTATTCAGGCGACGCGCATCCGAAACCACACGCGGATCGGTGGTGTAGACGCCATCAACATCGGTGTAAATCAGGCATTCGGCTGCGCCCAGCGCCGCCGCTACTGCGACAGCCGAGGTATCGGAACCACCACGACCGAGGGTGGTGATATCGCCGTTCTCGTCAACACCCTGGAAGCCGGTAATAATCACCACCTTGCCTTCGTCCAGATCGCGTCGCACCTTGGCGTCGTCTATCGAGCGTATGCGTGCTTTGGTATGCGCCGAGTCGGTCTTGATCGCGACTTGCCAGCCGGCGTAGGATACCGCTGGCTGACCAATCGCTTGCAACGCCATCGCCAGCAGCGCGACCGATGCTTGCTCGCCGGTAGACGCCAGCATGTCGAGTTCACGCGGATCGGGAGTGGCATTAATTTCTTTGGCCAAACCCAGGAGACGGTTGGTTTCACCAGACATTGCCGAAGGAACGACGACGATTTGGTGGCCCGCGTTATGCCATTTGGCGACGCGCTTGGCGACATTCTTGATACGCTCGGGTGAGCCCATCGAAGTGCCGCCGTATTTGTGGACGATTAAAGCCATAAGGTAGAGAAAGTGGGCTTGAAGATAGTGGCAGGATGATAAAAAACAACCGCTAACTTTACCCCTTAAGAGGCAGCATGACAAGTGCCATGATCGAATTCGGCCTATTCCAGCCAGTGCATACCCGCTCGATTGTTCATGAGGCAATGCGTTTGTCACCCTCAGCAAGCCCACCCGAACTCGGCATATCTGTTGTAACGACCTAAGAGCGGTTGGTTAATTTTATTTGGCGCAACTCTTTGCGCAAAGACAAGTTATCAGGCTTCCAACGCAAGCTGATATTGCCGCTTCCCTGCGCTGCCAGCTGATGACAATCGAAACCGATGCCCGCAGCGAACAACAGCTTGCCGCCTGCGTGCACCAGCGGCAAGCATTCACGCTCCCAGGCTGGAATATCCGCAGCCTGGTAAAGATACTTCAACGCTTTGGTTGGTCGATTGAATGCCAGCTTGAGGCGCTCGCCACCGCTGCGATATTGCAGTTGCAGCGGCTGCTGGCGCAACCAGTCGGCTGCCACGCCCTGCTCCGCCGCATCGAAATGCAGGACGCCGCCATAGATCGGGAAAGCCAACGCGGTCTCGCCATTCCAGCGGAAGCTGATCGGGTCGATCTCTTCACGATCCAGATCATCTCGCGGCGTCAGGAACACGCGGTTGCGATGACGTCGAATATGGCATTCCGGATGGGTTACGCAAAGTTGGGCGTCGGCTTTTGCCGACAGCAACTGATCCCGCATTTCACTCAACCAGGCACTGGAAGGCATGCGCAGATCGTGCAGGCCAAACCAGTAGCGCAACAAGTTGTCGATACGTGCTGCACTCAATTGCCGCACCTTATCCAGTTCAAGACAGTTCTCACCTGCACAGGTGGCCATATCCTGCGCTGCCAGTTCGACCAGCAGTTTCTGGCTCGACTGCATATGGCCTGCCGTACGCGTCAGACGCTCCTGAAAACCGACAAAATATTGACTTAACACCGGCATCAGTTGATGCCGCAAGGCGTTCCTGGCGTAGCGTGAATCATGGTTGGATTCGTCTTCGACGTAGCCAATGCTATGGCTGGCAGCGTAGGCCTCAAGCTGCGCGCGCGACACCGTCAGCAGCGGCCGCGCCATCAGCAAGGTGGCATCCCCCAGCAAGGTCGGCGCAGCATTCAGCGTGTCCATGCCGGATAGCCCCGCCACGCCGGAACCGCGCAGCAATTGCAGCAGTACGGTTTCGGCCTGATCATCGATATGATGGGCGGCTAACAGTAATGGCACCTGATGCTGACGGCACATTTCGCCCAACGCTGCATAGCGGCTGTTACGCGCAGCCTCTTCGACCCCGGTTTTATCGGTATTGCCCAATGCGATTTTGCGTGCGTCAAAACCGACGCCCAGCCGCTCGCATTCGGCTGCACAGTGCGCCAGCCATTGATCGGCGTGGGGACTGATGCCGTGATGCACGTGGAAAGCGTATAGCTTGATCTGATGTGCTGCGGCATACTGCGCCGTCAAGTCCAGCAGTACCGACGAATCGAGTCCGCCGCTATAGGCGATCGCCAGCGCCGCCGGGACAGCCGCCTCGGTATTCGGGGCAATGGAAAAAGCGCGCTGAATAATGTCTTTCAGCGCGCTTTCAAAATGTTCGGCCATACTGACCGTGTGCGGATTTGCCACTATTCTGTCGCCGAAATTTCCTTGAATTTGCCGTAGCTCATCAATTTCTCATGGCGTGCCGCCAGCAAATCCTTGGTCTTGACCCCCTGCAACTGACGCAAGGTATCGGCCAATGCGCGCTTCAACAAACCCGCCATCTGTTTTGGATCGCGGTGCGCGCCACCCAGTGGTTCGTTGACGATCTTATCGATCAAGCCGATTGCTTTCAACCGGTGTGCGGTCAAGCCCAGCGCGTCAGCTGCATCGGCGGCACGTTCCGCGCTCTTCCACAAAATCGAGGCGCAACCTTCTGGCGAAATCACCGCGTAAGTCGAGTATTGCAACATCAGCACCGCATCGCCGACCGCGATCGCCAGTGCGCCGCCCGAACCGCCTTCGCCGATGATGGTCGCGATCAATGGCACTTTCAGCTCAGCCATCGCGTACAGATTGTGCCCAATCGCTTCCGACTGGCCGCGCTCTTCAGCATCGATACCGGGGAACGCACCGGGCGTATCGACAAAAGTAAAGATAGGCAAACCGAATTTTTCTGCGACTTTCATCAGGCGCAATGCTTTGCGATACCCCTCCGGCTTCGGCATACCGAAATTACGCATGGCGCGCTCTTTGGTATCGCGGCCTTTTTGATGACCAATCACCATGCAGGCCTGGCCGTTGAAACGGGCCAGACCACCGACGATAGACTGGTCATCGGCGTAGGTGCGGTCACCGTGCAACTCATGAAAATCGGTGAACATTTCATTCACGTAATCCATCGTATAAGGACGTTGTGGATGACGTGCAATCTGCGAGACCTGCCAAGGTGTCAGCTTGGCGTAGATATCCTTGGTCAGTTGCTGGCTCTTTTTCGATAACCGGTCTATCTCTTCCGAAATATCGACTGCCGAATCGTCCTGCACAAAGCGCAGCTCTTCGATCTTGGCATCCAGTTCAGCAATCGGCTGTTCAAAGCCGAGAAATGTGGTTTTACTCATTGTGTTCCTTTGTTTTTGCGCGCTGCCATGGTTGCATGCTGCTGCGGCAAATCTGTACTCACGAATTTGTACTTACTGTTTTGCGGTATTTCGGCGGCAACTCAATATTCTACCGGTACCGGGTCCAGACTACGCCATAAATACCAGGTGGCAACGGTACGCCACGGCTCCCAGTTGGCGGATACCTCACGCGCATCGCTGCGTGATACCGGCTCTCCCGAGAAGTAATTAACGCTGATGCCCTTGAGCAAACCGATGTCATCCAACGGCAAAATATTCGGGCGTAGCAGATTAAATATCAAAAACATCTCCGCTGTCCAGCGCCCAATGCCGCGGATCTGGGTCAGTTCAGCAATGACGTCTTCATCCTCCATCTCGGCCCACTTGTCCGCATGGACCCGTTTGGCCTTGAAATGATCGGCCAAATCGATGATGTATTCGGCCTTGCGCTTGGATAAACCGCATGCTGCCAATTGTTCGTTTCCGGCTTTCAGTACCTGGGATGGGGAGCATTTTGGGCAGATTAACAGAAATTTCTGCCAGACGGTTTCCGCCGATTTGATCGAAATTTGTTGCCCGATCACCGAACGCGCCAGGGTCGTAAATGCCTCGCCGCGACCGGTCAGGTGCAAATCGCCAAATTGCGGGATCAGTTTGCGCATGATGCGGTCGCGTTTCATCAACTCAAGCTTGGCATCTTCCCAATACGACGCCACATGAAGTTTAGTATCGACAGTTATTATTTTTTGCATGCGAGCTACGCCCTCCGCCATTCAGTTTGACCACCAGGCTTATCTTCCAGCACGATTCCAGCCGCCATCAACTCTGCACGGATGCCGTCCGCAGCAGAAAAATCCCTGGCTTTTTTTGCTGCCAGACGCGCTTCGATTTTCAGTTGAATATTTTCTTCCGACAAACCGCTGGCGCCATCAACGGCACTCTCAAGTGCGCCACGACCTTTCAGAAAATCGTCGGGCAGGCGGCCTAAAAATCCAAGATTGCCGCCCAGCGCCTTCAATTGTCTGGCCAGCACCGGCGATCTGGTCTTGTTAACCTCATTCGCCAGATCAAACAGGATAGCGATCGCCGCCGGGGTGTTGAAGTCATCGTTCATCGCTTCGACGCTACGCAGCGCATGCGCCTCGTTCACGTCGAGCGGCAAGTCGTCCGGCGGCACTTCCTTTAATGCTGTGTACAGACGCGTCAAGGCATGCTTGGCATCATCCAGATGACTATCCGCATAATTCAACGGACTGCGGTAGTGCGCACGCAGGATAAAGAAGCGCACCACTTCGGCCTCATACTTTGCCAATACGTCGCGTATCGTGAAAAAGTTGCCCAACGATTTCGACATTTTTTCGTCATCAATGCGAATGAAGCCGTTGTGCATCCAGTAATTAACAAACTGGTGACCATGTGCGCCTTCTGACTGCGCAATTTCGTTTTCATGATGCGGGAATTGCAAATCCTGACCGCCACCATGAATATCAAATTGTTCGCCTAGCAAGTGCTCTGCCATCGCCGAGCATTCGATATGCCAGCCGGGTCTGCCCTGGCCCCACGGCGATGTCCATTTGACTTCTTCCGGCTCGGTCTCTTTCGAGGCTTTCCACAATACAAAATCCAGCGGGTCACGCTTACCGGTGTTGACATCGACCCGTTCGCCGGCGCGCAGATCGTCGAGCGATTTGCCCGATAGCTTGCCGTAACCGGGAAAATCCCGTACCGAGTAGTTCACATCGCCGTCGTCGGCCCTATACGCCAGACCATTGCGTTCCAGCTTGCCGATCAACGACAGCATCTGTGGCACGAAGTCGGTCGCGCGCGGCTCATGATCCGGTTTCTGTACACCGAGTGCGGCCGCGTCTTCATCCATGGCCTGAATAAAGCGCGCGGTCAATTGCGAGATGGTTTCACCGTTCTCCACCGCACGGCGGATGATCTTGTCGTCGATATCGGTGATATTCCGCACGTAGGTAACGTCCAGCCCCGACTGCCGCAACCAGCGCTGCACCATGTCAAACACCACCATCACACGACCATGACCGAGATGACAATAGTCGTACACGGTCATGCCGCACACATACATGCGCACCTTGCCTGGCTCAATTGGGGAAAACGGCTGCTTCGCGCGCGCCAGCGTGTTATATATTTTCAGGTTACTCATGGGATTTACTGGTTCAGGCATAGAATTTATTGCACGTTTGCCTAGGCGTCGGCACACTGCCTCCACGTCAGTGCGCCACGTCAGTGCAACAAGATCGCCAAAACTCTTTTGCAATGCTTAGTTTGATAAAATGCTTCTTTTCGCCGCAGTATATCAAACAACCTGGCAAACCAAGCATTGCACAAAACTGAAATCGCATTACTCACTCGAAGGAATTTTTCATGCAACGCAACAAGCAACACACCGTACAAACTTCACGCCGCAAGTTTTTTAGCCTGTTGGCATCCTCAGTTGCCGCTCTTTCTCTGTCGAGCGCCTTTTCCATCGCCCACGCCGTCGACATGCCGCATGTGCTGCTGAAAACCAATATGGGCGACATCGTTCTTGAGCTGAATGCCGATAAAGCACCAAAGACAGTCAAGAATTTTCTTGGCTACGTCAATACCGGTCACTACAACGGCACCATTTTCCATCGCGTGATTGATGGCTTCATGATTCAGGGCGGTGGCTATGACAAGAACATGCGCGAGAAATCCGCACCCAACAAAGTGGTAAACGAAGCCAACAACGGCCTGAAAAATACAGAATACAGCGTGGCCATGGCGCGCACTTCCGACCCGCAGTCTGCTGCCGCGCAATTCTTTATCAACGTCAAGGACAACCAGTTCCTGAACTACCCGGGCCAGGATGGCTATGGTTATGCGGTATTCGGCAAAGTCATCAAAGGTACTGAAGTAGTCGACAAGATCAAAAAAGTACAAACCGGCGGACAAGACGTGCCGGTTCAGCAAGTCATCATCGAATCTGCGACCATTACGAAATAAACAGCAGCGCGCGATGCAGGGCAACATCAATTTAAAATCGTAGCAGATACCACCACATTTTAATCACCAACTCACAAGGACTATCATGGCTGTCATTCTGACCACCAACCACGGCAACATCAAAATCGAACTCGACGCCGAAAAAGCACCGAAGACTGTAGAAAATTTTCTGGCATATGTGAACTCGGGCCACTACAACGGCACCATTTTCCATCGCGTGATTGATGGCTTCATGGTCCAGGGCGGCGGTTTCGAGCCAGGCATGAAACAAAAGCCAACTAACGCGCCAGTCGAAAACGAAGCCAAGAACGGCCTGAAAAATCTGCCATACACCTTGGCAATGGCACGCACGTCGGATCCACACTCGGCGTCGGCACAGTTCTTCATCAACATCAAGAACAACAGCTTCCTCGACTATCCAGGCCAGGACGGCTGGGGTTATTGCGTATTCGGCACAGTCACCGAAGGCATGGATGTCGTCGATAAAATCAAGGCTGTCAAAACCACCCGCACCGGCATGTTTGCAGATGTACCAGTGGACGACGTCGTCATCGAAAAAGCCGAAGTAGTTTAATCGTCCGACGTTCACCAGCCAATTCACCAGCCGAATATGACCGTATCCATTTCATCCACGCCAGCACAGAAATCCGCGGTTGCGCTTTTCATCTCCGATCTGCATCTGCAGGAAGCGCATCCACGCACCACGCAAGCGTTCTACGATTTTTTGCAAACGCATGCGCGCGGCGCGCAACAACTGTACCTACTGGGTGATTTGTTCGAATATTGGGCTGGCGACGACGATCTTGAAACACCTTACAACCGTCAAATCGCCGACGCCATCCGGCACGTCAGCGCAACGGGTGTGGAGGTATTCTGGATCGCCGGCAATCGGGATTTCCTGGTGGGCGCGGCCTTTGCGCAAGCAGCTGGCCTGACTTTACTGCCCGACCCGTTTGTCGCCACCATTGCCGGTCGCCGTGTGGCGCTGGCACATGGCGATGCCCAATGCACCGATGACGTCGACTATATGGCGTTTCGGGCGCAGGTGCGGCAAGCGCAATGGCAACAACAATTTCTGGCGCTACCGCTGGCGCAGCGCAAGGCCATCATCGCTGGCGCACGCAAGGAAAGCCGCGCAGAACAACAGCACAAATCGATGGAAATCATGGACGTGAATCCGCAGGCGATTGCAAAGCTGTTTGCAGAAACTGCAACGGATACCCTGATTCATGGACATACCCATCGTCCGGCGCTGCATATCCATGCTGCGGCTGAGGCGACGCAGAAACGTTATGTTTTACCGGATTGGGAATACGACGTTGTGAGACAACGCGGTGGCTGGATATCGATTGATACCGACGGCGAGATCCACCGCTTTGGGCATGATGGCGGCGAGCTGGTTTGATTCACTTGAATTGCCCTGCAAAGTCATTCAAACTGTCGCTTGAATTCTGCAAACTGGCTAGTCAACTCCTCGACTTGCTGACGTAGAGCGACGACCTCTTCTTCCAGCACGGCAACCCGATCCAGGCGCTCACCTCTGTCGACTGTTGCGCTATGTGAGAATGCTTCTGCGACCGCCTGCTGCTCCAGCACTTCGTCACCCGCCAGCAATTGCGCATAGCGCGACTCTTTGGTACCCGGCCCTTTGGCCAGGCGCGCTACCAGCGGCGGATATTTATCAATCAGAAATTGCAGTGCAGTCTCGACCTCGGCCACCGAAGCAAATTCATACTGGCGACCGCAGCGCGTGCGCACCTCGCCGGCCGTCTGGATACCACGCAACATCAAGGTCGTCAGTACCGCCAGCTTATCTTGCTCCAGCGTCCATTTGAGCCGCATCCGATGCTCGTATTTGGCGACGCGCGCGCCAGCCTGATTGACCTCGAGCACCAGCTTGCGCTGCATTAGTCGCTGCAATACATCCAGCACGGTCGATTCGGAAATCGACATCACCGGATCGCGGCTGGATAACTGGTTACAGCCGTTGACCAAGGTGTTCAATGACAGCGGATAGTTGTCCGGCGTTAATGCTTCTTTCTCTGCCAGTACTGCGAGTACGCGAATTTCAAACGAATCCAAGATAGCGTCGTCGCCATCGGCTGGAGCGCTTATGTCCTGTGCCATGTGACCTCCTGTATATTGTTGAGCGCCTTACTCAACCAGTTTGTTGAGCTGATCCGGATCGAACTTCTCCAACTCCGGCAAACTATCGCAAGCGATGCCGGCGGACTTTAACAGCGCAACAATGCGGGCAATCTGATGTTCTTGTGCTGCCGCATTATCGATCAAACCGTGCAACGCTTTCGACAATGGATCGTCGCCATTCGGTGTCACACCGTAGGCGGCAAACATGCGTGCGGCGGCTTCCTCTTTCGCGCTATGGGTTTCCTTCTGGATGATGCGGGCAGGATTGCCGACCGCCGTTGCGCCAGCGGGGACTTCCTTGACCACCACCGCATTCGAACCGACTTTGGCGCCTTCACCAACGGTAAAACTTCCCAGCACCTTCGCGCCGGCACCGATGATCGCACCGCGCGCCAGGGTTGGATGTCGCTTGACGCCTTTACCGAGGGAGGTGCCACCCAATGTCACGCCTTGATAGATGGTGCAGTCATCACCCACCTCGGCGGTTTCGCCGATGACCACGCCAAAGCCATGATCAATGAATACGCGGCGGCCTATCGTCGCGCCGGGATGAATTTCAATGCCGGTGAGAATCCGTGCAATATGGGAAATGAAGCGCCCCGCCAATTTGAAATCATGCTGCCAGCAACGCTTGGCCCAGCGATGCATGACGATCGCATGCAGCCCCGGATAACAGCACACTACCTCCCAGACGGTGCGGGCGGCGGGATCTCTGGCCATGATGTTGGCGATGTCTTCACGAAGGCGGCTGAACATAGAAGCTGATTGATTGGGCTGAGTAAAATTGCGGATTGCGGAGCAATAACGAGGCGTTATCTTAAGCTAAAACCGCTGGGCCGTCTTTTGAGCGGTCGGTGGTGAAACGGAGTTGCGTAGATTGCCGTCCATCGGCGCTGGCTGAGCCACACGCGACAGACGGCGATAAGCAAATGCGTTGGTCGGCTAGAACGTCACGATCGGTGGGTGGCCAGCCCGGCAACCCATCACCACCTATCCCCCTTTGGCGATACGCTGACGACGCGCTTCGTACAGACAGACGCCGGACGCAACCGAGACGTTCAAGCTTTCGACCGAGCCGAACATCGGCACATGGACCAGCACGTCACAGGTTTCCCGCGTCAAACGGCGCATGCCTTCGCCTTCCGAGCCCATGATCAATGCTGCAGGACCGGAGAAATCAGCTTCATACAAACTCTTTTCGCCGTCTTCAGTAGTGCCTATCAGCAAAATGTTGCGCTCTTTGAGCTCACGCAATGTACGCGCCAGGTTGGTTACCGTAATGTACGGCACCGTTTCGGCAGCACCGCTGGCAACCTTGGCCGCCGTAGCATTCAAGCCTACTGCGCGGTCTTTCGGTGCGATCACGGCATGTGCGCCAACGCCATCGGCGACGCGCAAACAGGCACCCAGGTTATGCGGATCGGTGATCCCGTCCAGGATCAGCAACAACGGCGGACCGTCGATCGCATCCAGCAATTCATCCAGATTGCGCGCCAGCGACAACTCTCCCGCTTTGGCGACGACTCCTTGATGCCGGCGCGTACCGACAATGTTCGACAAGCGCTGGTCGTCGACCGGAATCACTCGCACGCCCGCTCCTTTGGCTGCACTCAGCAGCTCTTTCATACGGCCGTCAACACGACTGGCGTCGACATAAATCTCTTCCACCGACGATGCTTCGTGACGCAGGCGTGCGGTGACGGCGTGAAAGCCGAAAATCATTTTACTTTTCATGTTCTATCTTTTTCTCTTGCTTGATTTGGCGAAGGTCTTGGGCTCGCGCGTTTTTTCCATACTGATGGTGACTTTGGCTTTTTTTCCCTTGGTTACCTTGGCGCTGCTTGCACCGACCTTACTCGTTTTGCTTACTTTGCCAGGCGGCAGCCGATTCGCGGGTGTTGTATCCACTTTCGGCTTGGCCGTTCTGCTGCGCGACTTTTCGTGCTCGCTATCGGCACGCCGCGCTTCATTTTTTAATACTGTCTTGATGCCTGGTTCGGTGACCAGACGCAAATCGATCTTGCGGGCATCCAGATCAACCCGACTGACCTGTACCGTAACGCGGTCGGTCAGTTGATAACGAATCCCGGTACGCTCGCCGCGCAACTCATGGCGCGCTTCGTCATACTGGAAGTAGTCGGCACCAAGTTCGGTGACATGGACCATCCCTTCGATGTACAGCGCATCAAGCTGAACAAAGATACCGAAGGTGGCAACACCGGAAATCGTCCCGGTGAACTCTTCGCCGAGCTTGTCGCGGATGAAGTAGCACTTGAGCCAGGCTTCGACATCGCGTGAAGCCTCGTCGGCGCGTCGTTCATTCGCCGAACAATGGACGCCAAGCGCTTCCCAGATGGCCAGACTGCCTTCATTTTTCTTTTTGCCGGCGGCTTTGTCTTCAGCCTGCTTGCGACGGCCGGCGGGCGACAACATGGTGTTCAGACTACCGGTATCGAGTCCTTTGGGATCGTAGCGTTTGCCAAGCAAGATCGCCTTGATGGCGCGATGCGTCAGCAAATCCGGATAGCGTCGAATCGGGCTGGTGAAATGGGCGTAATGCTCATATGACAAGCCAAAATGACCGATGTTTTCCGGGCCGTAGACCGCTTGCTGCATCGAACGCAGCAGCATGGTTTGCAGCAATAGCGCATCAGGCCGCGCCTTGATCTTCGGCATCAGTGCCGCGTAGTCGGAAGCGGATGGCGTATCGCCGCCTGCCAGCGTCAGACCGACCTGCTTCAGGAAGGTCCGCAAGATTGCCAGCTTTTCCTTGGTCGGGCTGGCGTGAACCCGGTACAGACCGGGATGCTTGTGGCGCTCGAGCAAATCGGCGGCGCAAACGTTGGCGGCCAGCATGCATTCTTCAATCAATCTGTGCGCATCATTGCGGGTGCGCGGCAGGATTTTTTCAATCTTGCCGGCCGCATTACAGACGATGTAGGTTTCAGTGGTTTCGAAGTCGATCGCACCGCGCGCCTGACGCGCCTGCAGCAATGCATGAAACACTTCATACAAATGCAGCAAATGCGGCACCAGATCAGGACGCTTGGCTGCTTCCGGGCCTTTGGTATTGCCGAGAATCGCCGCGACTTCGGTATAGGTCAGGCGGGCCGCGGAATGGATCACCGCAGGATAAAACTGATAGGCCTTGATTTCGCCCTTGGCGGTAATCACGGCGTCGCAGACCAGTGTCAGACGATCGACATCCGGATTCAGCGAACACAAACCGTTCGACAGCTTTTCCGGCAGCATCGGAATCACCCGGCGCGGGAAATACACTGAAGTACTACGCTCCAGCGCATCCACATCCAGCGCATCGTTCGGCTTGACGTAATGACTGACATCGGCAATCGCGACAATCAGACGGTAACCGTTGGCACGGCCGATCTTGACCGGCTCGCAATACACCGCATCATCGAAATCGCGGGCATCTTCGCCGTCTATCGTTACCAACGGGACGTCACGCAAATCGACCCGGTCGCCCAGATCCGCATCACGGACCACACTAGGCAGTTTGGAAGCGACTTTTTGTGCCGCAGCGGAGAATTCATGCGGGACGCCGAACTTGCGTACGGCAATTTCGATTTCCATGCCGGGATCGTCGATATCCCCCAGAATTTCGGAAATCTTGCCGACTGGCTGCGTAAACCGCGATGGCTGCTCGGTCAATTCGACGCTGACGACCTGGCCGGCTTTGGCTTTGCCGGGAGAACCCGTCAGAATGATGTCCTGACTGATCCGCTTGTCTTCCGGCGCAATCACCCAAACCCCATTTTCATTGAGCAGACGACCGATGACGTGCGTATTGGCGCGGCTGACAACCTCGACGATCGTGCCCTCGGGCCGGCCACGGCGGTCGGTGCCGATAATGCGCGCCTGGACGCGGTCGCCATTGAGCACTTTCTGCATTTCCTTTTCGGGCAGGAAAACATCGCCGCCGCCGTCATCCGGAATCAAAAAGCCAAAACCGTCGCGATGGCTGCTGACGCGACCTTCGATAAAATCCGGGGAATTGGTTAACTTAAAGATGCCTGAGCGATCCGGCTTGATTTGCCCGTCTCGTTCCATGGCATTCAGGCGACGCGTCAAGCCTTCCATTTCGTCGGGTTTAACGCCAAGCGAGGCAGCAAGCGCGGCGGCGTTTTGCGGTTCGGAAGAGGTCCGCAGAAGGCCGAGAATTTCCTCCCGGCTGGGAATTGTGTAGGAATATTGGCTCAAGAGGCGTGTTGGGTAATTGTTATTAGTAAAGATGCAGAATCAGGGCTTAGTGTAACGGAGGATGGGGCTATTCTCCTAGCCAGCAACTTTTTATCACGATAAATCACTATATCCGGCTCCCGCGAGTTGACTTATTTAGGCTTTCATCTATAATGCTGGTCTTCGCAAGATTTAGGCCAATGCTTAATCTAGGCCCACGTGGCGGAATTGGTAGACGCGCATGGTTCAGGTCCATGTGCCTTCGGGTGTGGGGGTTCGAGTCCCTCCGTGGGCACCAAGCAATTGGTGCAGAAAATAGAGAAACCGCATAAACATCAATGTTTATGCGGTTTTTTTATTGCCTGTTCAAAAATCCAAAACTCCAAAAGTCACGGCGAACCAGCCGCCGATCGCAAGCAAACGCCGGCTCAAGAAGTCAGCAATTAGCCATGCATTCGGCGCCGCTTTGGAAAGAACGTATTTAATCCTCAAAATTGTCATACTCTCGTTGACCAATTCATATAAATGCACGTATTATTCGTGCTTCGCAATTGCTGACAACCTTTCGGGGTTAGCTGCAAAGGCCCACGTGGCGGAATTGGTAGACGCGCATGGTTCAGGTCCATGTGCCTTCGGGTGTGGGGGTTCGAGTCCCTCCGTGGGCACCAAGAAATTGGTGCAAAAAATAGAGAAACCGCATAAACATCAATGTTTATGCGGTTTTTTTGTATCTGCAAGGTTAACGCAAAAACTTCCATTCGGCGAATAATCCGGATGCAACTGCACCAGGCACTTGGCCACCTGTTCCCGCGGCCAGCTGATCAGATGGGACCCAATCGAACGACCATAGTCGAACTCAAGCGGGTTCGACAGCGGCAATTCAACTGCTCGTCCAATCCACCCGCCGCGGCCACTGGCCGCATTCAACGCGTCCTGGCCATAACGGTCGTCGATCAGGACGCCGATCTTTCCTTGATCTGGCTGACATAGCAGCCTTCTGCGGCGAGCGCCCTGGTCAGAAACCGGCCGTTGTGTTCATTCCCGACCCGCGCCAGCATTGCTGACTTCAAGCCTAGCCGGGTGCAGCCGAAAGCGATGTTCGCGGATGAACCGCCAAGGTATTTGGCGAAGCTGGTGACATCTTCCAGCCGGGCGCCAATTTGTTGCGCGTACAAGTCGACTGCCAGACGTCCCAGGCAAATGATGTCGCGCTCCCGGTCCGGCGCAAACCTGGCTGCAGATGGATTTGATGGTGTCGTCATGCATGCTCCCTGTCAGATCCGGATGCCATCGAGCTGATTCATCAGCGTCTGCATCTCGGCACCGCCCGCCATCATGTCCAGCACCTCATCCTTGGAAACATTCTCTTTGGTAAAAGTGCCCATGGATTTGCCGCGATTGAGCAAGGTGAAGGAATCCCCGATCGGATAGGCGTGGTGCACGTTGTGCGTGATAAAAATCACTGAAATGCCTCGTTCGCGCGCCTTATGAATCAGCTTCAGCACATTGAACGATTGCTTGACACCGAGCGCCGCCGTCGGCTCATCGAGTATCAGTACCCGCGCACCGAAGTGAATCGCCCGCGCAATCGCCAGACACTGCTTTTCACCGCCGGACATGGTGCCGATTGGATGGTGCGGATCGCGCACCATGATGCCCATGTCGGCGAGCTTCTCGCTGGCCGTCCGTGCCGCGTATTTCATATCCATCACCGTGATGCCAAACACTTTTTTGGTCGGTTCGCGACCCATGAAAAAATTCCGCGCAACCGACAATAGCGGGACCAATGCCAGGTCCTGATAAACAGTCGCCACACCGACATCCAGCGCTTCCTTGGGCGAACTGAACGAAACCGGCTTGCCATCGACCAGATACTGCCCTTCGGACGGCTGATGTACGCCCGCGAGTATTTTGATCAACGTCGACTTGCCCGCACCGTTGTCGCCAAGCAAGCAATGCACTTCACCTTGTTTAAGACGCAAGGTGACGCCTTGCAACGCAATCACGGCACCAAAAAATTTACTGACGTTTTCTAAAGCCAGGATAGTGTCGCTCATGCTTACCTCGCCTCCGTCACGCGACGACGGACATAATTATTGAACAGCACCGCGACCAGCAGCATCACGCCCAGAAACACCCGGAACCAGTCGGAATTCAGATTGGTGTAGGAGATGCCAATCTGTACCACACCGAAAATCAATGCGCCGAAGCAGGCGCCAATGACCGAGCCGTAACCGCCGGTGAGCAGTGCTCCGCCGATGACGGCAGCGATGATGGCTTCAAATTCTTTTTGCAAGCCACGATCGGCTGCGGCGGAGCCGACATCGGCCACCTGCAGGACCGCGAACAGGCAGGCGCAGAATGCGGTGAAGACGAACAAGGTGATTTTTACGCGCCGGACCGGCACGCCGACATTCTTGGCCGCATTGGCATCGCCGCCAACCGCGAAAATCCAGTTGCCGAAGCGGGTCCGGGCCAGCACGAAGCTGGCAACAATTGCCAACGCCGCCCACCAGATAATCACCTTTGGAATGCCTGCGACCAGCGCTACGCCGGCGTCACTGGTCGCAATCCAGCCGCGTGCCGCCATCCAGCGGAACCAGCCGTTACCGACAGTACCGGTGAACAGCAACCCGCCCAGCCAGTCGTGGGCGGCATACTCGCCGACCCCGCTGACGATGGTCCGGTTCGCGAACATGATCGACAGCGCCAGCGTCAACCCGCGCAAGATAAACAGGAAGGCCAGCGTGACGATGAAGGACGGCAAGCGGGTCTTGATCACCAGGTAGCCATTCAGCCAGCCCAGCGCCATTGATCCGGCGAAGGCAAAAATGACCGCCAGCCAGAACGGCCAGTGAAAATAGACAGTCGGAATGGCCACCATCATGCCGGCAAAACCAATCATCGATCCTATCGACAAATCGAACTCGCCTGCGATCATCAACATGCAGGCGCCGATGGCGATCACGCCCAGATACGCAGCGACCTGCATCCAGTTGACAATGCCATCCAGATTGAACATGCCGGAATCGCCCGCGGTCAAGCCAAAGATAAGAAAAACCAGAACAACGCCCGCCAGTGAGGCGAACTCCGGAAGGCCCAGAAAGCGTTTCAAAGCACCCTCGGAACGCACCCGTTCATCCTGCTTAACGATGCCCTGCTGGGCCGAGTCATCGCCGGCAGGCGCGACTTTGTCAGCGTGAACGCCGTGTGAACTCATGCAATATCTCCTGCTGATAACGACCAGTGGCCGACGGCCGGACTGGTAGCGTTCCGGTACGGCATCAACCTGTTGACTGACCTCCCGCCGGCAAACTGCGGGCGGCCACAGAACATTAAATGGATCAAGTAAAGGCGAGAAAATTAACGATACTGGCCTGCGTACTTCAAGACTTTATCAATATTGTCTTTAGTGATGTAACCAGGGCCCGAACTGATGTGACGCGGACCGTAAAGCGGTGCCAGTCCATACTCGGCGAGACGCGCCTGAAACTTTGGATTCGCTTTGAGCTTGGCTTGTATGATCGCCACGTCGGTGGTTTTATATTGCTTCATGATTGCCAGCACAGCAACCGGAATGTAACCCTGCAGGTAGGGTTGCTGGTCAATGGCAAATTGTACCGAACCGTCCTGGATGCCCTTGGCAACCTCCTCGGACAAATCGAAAGTGGCGAACCAGGTCTTGCCTTTGCGTCCCATTTTTTGCAACGCGCGCAGGCTGGGCGAGGCCGAATCCGGGCCGAGCGCCAATACCGCCTGGGTCCCAGGATTATTCCGTAAATAGGCGCTGACCTTGCTCTCTATGCCGGTCGGATCCTGACCTGCATCGAGCGTGGATTTTTTATAGTCGACGCCGATCGCCTCGGCAAAACCACGGCAACGTTCGAACGAGGAAGGATTGGTAGCGTAATGATTGACACACAGGAACGACTTGATGCCAGCCGCCTTGGCCTTTTCGCCGGCGCCCTTGCCTGCCGCATATTCCGGCTGGCCGACGTGCATGATCGCGCCTAGTTCTTCGCTTTGTTTCTGGGTACCGGAATTGATGGTGACCAATGGAATTTTCTTGGCGGTCACATTTTCCATGGCTTTTTTCAACACGCTGAAATCGGCAATACTCACAATCACGCCGTCATAATGACGGGCGGCCGCTTGCTCGATCAGACGCGACATATCGGCCAGATCGCCATTCGGCGGATTCCGATAGTCAACGCTCACATTGAAATCTTCACCGGCCTGCTTGATGGCGTTCTTGATAGTGTTCCACCAGGAGTCGGAATCCGGCGCATGACTGATGAGGACGAATTTTTCACCGGCCGCATCTGCCATATTCACTGATATCGCTGACATCGCCAGTGTTGCTACCATGAAGGCTTTGACAAGCCGAGCGCATCTATATCGTTGCATGTTATTTATCTCCGCTGTTATTTTGTCCACACTGTAAAGTTCGCTATCCAGAAACCATCTTTTGACTTATCGGCACTAAACAATAGAACATGCGAAACAACCATGCAACGCTTTTTTCAATACACTTTATATTTAGAACTTAATTTTCAATTGTAAAAATGTCTTTATAATTGCGTTGCAAGCACCAACGAGCCTTAGAGAGGAAACACCATGGCGGAAACCGCTACAGTTGATCAACTGATGCTACAAATTGCGGACAAATACGCGACCCTTTCCAAGCAACTGAAAATCATTGCCAAGTACATCGAACAACATCGGACCAGCCTGATGCTGGAACGCATCAGCGACATCGCCGAGCATTGCGAGGTCCAGCCATCGGCCATCGTACGTTTCGCCAAGCAATTCGGATTCAGTGGCTTCAGCGAAATGCAAGCGGTGTTCCGCGACGCCTACACCGCGCAAACCGGGCCATCGCAAAACTATCAGCAACGCATCCGCAAACTGATCGAGACCAAAGCGACGCCGCTCACCAGTGGCGCGATGGCGCGCGAATTCATAGACGCCAGCCGCAGCGGCCTGGACGAACTCTTGAGCGGCCTGGATGAGATCCGGTTTGAAGAAGCGGTCAAGCTTTTACTCAAAGCAGAGAATATTTACGTCATCGGCGTGCGCCGTTCGTTCCCTATCGCCTCTTACATTGTGTATGCACTGCAGCACACCAACAAACGGGTGCACCTGCTGTCCGGGCTGGGCGGCATGTTCCGCGAACAGATCCGCAGCATCGGCAAGAACGACGTCATGATCGCCATCAGCTTTACGCCGTATGGCAAGGAAACCCAGGCCTGCCTGCGCCTGGCACATCACCGTCAGGCGAAGACACTGGTCATCACCGACAGTCAACTCAGTCCGCTGGCCAAACATGCGACGGTGTTGCTGACCGTGAAAGAAGGCAGCGCGTTCGCTTTCCGTTCGCTGACGAATGCCATGTGTTTATGCCAGGCACTATTTATTGCGTTGGCGTATCGGCTGGAATTGCACGTGGAAGAGACCAACGTGATTGACGGTTACGATGAATGACGATGCCGCTGCTTGTGCAGGCATCAGGCGGACAACATCGGACGGCGAGCCTGGCCTGGGTCAGGCTCGTGCAGGTTGGCTGCCGTTATAACGCCACCGGCAACTTCGACAGCAACGACTCACGCAAGGCGATCCCGATTCGGGTTGCCTCCGTCGCATCGTCGAGGGTCACGCTCAAGGGCTGCTGCTCCCGTATGGCGTCGACAAAATAACTCGCCTCGGTCAGAAAAGCGTCTTCAAACCGCTCGAAAAAGCTCGGGGTACATTCATTCCGGATTCCTGTCGCGTCGGCAATTTCGAGCCGGTTCCGGCGTGGATTCCGTCCCACAGTCAAACGCCCTGCCGTACCGGTAATTTCAGTCACGGTCTCGTGCCCGTGCGGCATCGTGCGCGACGCATAAAAGGTGGCGATGCGGCCATTCTCAAACTCACAGATGGCGACACCGTTATCGACATCGCCACACGCCTGCAATCCCTGATGGATGGCAATCGTGCCGCTGGCAAAGACCCGCACCGGTTTTGGGTTACCCAGCAGCCAGCGCGCCAGGTCGATGTCATGCACGCTGCAGTCCAGGAAAATGCCGCCGCTTGTGGGTGCAAATTTGACGAAAAAGCCATCCGGATCGTACTGGTCGCAAGTCTGCGAATACACCATGAATGGCTGACCGATACTGCCGGACTGGATTTTTTTGTAAGCATCCTGATAGCTGGCATCGAAACGGCGCACAAAGCCGATCATGACTTTCAGCTGTGGATGCAGCGCCGCCTCCGCATTCACGCGGCGACAGTCCTCCAGATCCAGCGATAACGGTTTTTCGCAAAACACGTGTTTGCCGGCCCGGAGCGCCTGGATGATCTGTTGCGGATGCAACGAGGTCGGCGTCACCAGAAACACCACATCGAGTCCGTCGTGCGCCAGCAAGGCTTCGTAATCGCCATACAGATGACTGATGCCCAACGTCTGTTTGGCCCACGTCAGCTCGCTTTCAAGCGGACTGCACGCCGCGACCAGCGCTGCGCCGGGAACATGGCGCAACAAGTTCTCTGCATGCCGCCGTCCCAGCCGGCCGAGACCGACGATGCCAACTTTTAGTACTTGCGGGGCGCTCATTTGGATAACTCTACGGTGCGATTTTCACGCCATGACAGGGTCGCGGCCTCCGCCAACTCCAGTGCCTTGACACCGTCATCGATCGTTGTACGCACCGCAACACCGTTGCCCAGCGCATCAAAAAAATGCGCAATCTCGCGCGCATATGCGGCGCGGTAGCGTTCCAGGAAGAAATGTTCCGGCTTGTCCTGGCTGACGCCGTGCCGAGTCGACGACACCACTTCGGTCGGCTTGTGATTCGCAGCCTGCAACATCCCTTGGCTACCCAGCACTTCAAAGCGTTGATCGTAACCATAAGCAGCGCGACGGCTGGTGTTGATCTGGCATAAACGGCCACGGCGGGTACGGATCGTCACCACCGCAGAATCGATGTCGCCGGCTTCTGCAATCCCCGGGTCGCTCAAGCAGCTGCCTGTGGCTGAAATGCTGACGGCTTCGTCATCGAGTATCCAGCGAAAAATATCGAAGTCGTGGATCAACATGTCCTTGAAAATGCCGCCTGAATTTTTCAGGTAGGAAACCGGTGGCGCGCCGGGATCGCGGCTGGTCACCACCAGCATCTCCGGATCGCCGATTTCGCCCGCCGCCAGACGTGTCTGCAACGCTTCAAAGGTTGGATCAAAACGCCGCTGAAAGCCGATCATGCAGGTCACTTTAGCCTCTGCTACCGCCAGCGCGCATGCCTTGGCCCGCGCCAGCGTGAGATCGACCGGCTTCTCGCAAAATATGGCTTTACCGGCCGCAACTGCAAGCAAAATCAGGTCGGCGTGGGTATCGGTGCTGGACGCGATTAACACGGCGCCTATGCCCGGGTCGGCCAGTGCCGTAGCGATAGTGGCCACTTGCGCGCCATGCCGGGCCGCCAGTTCCTGCGCGGCCTGCGCATTCACATCACCCACGTATTTGAGTCGTACGCCCGGTTGCAGTACCAGATTTCCCGCGTGGATTTTGCCGATGCGGCCTGCGCCAAAGACTGCGACATCTATCATGTTGATTCTCCGTGGAGTTTTTTTATCGTGATGGGTATTGTAAGCAAAAATGCGATCTCATAGAAATGTTTTTCTATTTTTTATTTTAATAGAATTTATATTTCGCACACAATTGCTATCCCATGACTGCTATCTCATGATTTGCAATCCGATCGCCACAGTCCAACCATTCCCCCATTACAATCAAGCAGTGGCGGGCGAACTTACGACACGCATCTTAAAAGGTTTAAGCACTACTTTTAGCAGCCGCCGTTTGCTGCCGCAGCGTCTTTAGACCCAAAGCGCCGGCAGCACAACCAGCAGCAACAGAAGGACAAAATGAAATTGCCGTCGTTAGCATTTTTTCTGAGTATCGTCATCCTGACACCGCTGACGGGTTGCACAACGCAGGTAGCGCGTGTTGCCCCGCCGCAAGTCAACATCACGCCGCTGACGCCGGCAGACCACATTCAGATTAAAACGCTGGCAACGCGCGTCACCGTCACCCTCGATAGTGGATATTCGATCATGCTCATGGACGGTAGCCGTTGGCGGCATGTCGGCAGCGTGCCGAATGGAGAGGTCTACCAGCCGAACAGCGGCATTCTTGAGACCGACGATACCGAGCCGCGCGAATTCTATATCGTGACTTCAGGAAAGCATTTGATTGGTTTTTACCTGCCAGCGGAACGTCGATTTACGCCACTCAAACAGGCGCTTTTCTTAACTTTCGAAGATTAGCAAAATAGCCGTCGTTCAAGTCATCGATTCAAAAATCGCATGGTGTTGGTTGACGCTGCCCCTCTCATCTCCCCTTTTTCCGTACAACGGCGGCAATTAACTGGGCAGTTTTGCGTACACTGGCTTCTCAAACGGGGTAGGCAAAAAGTGCCATATAATCGTAATCCACACCAAGCCAGACGATGTTGCCGAATTGACTCGCCTCCCCTTTCCTTAAAGACGCCATGCCGCAAACGTTTCGTGATGATGCTCGTTACTGGCGCACGCCGTTGCTGCCGGAAGCCGAGCTGCTCACCGCCGAATACTACGAGCAAGAGTTCGCGCCGCACTGGCATGAAGGTTTTTCGATCCCGGTGATTCAGGCGGGTGCGCAAAGCTACCACTACCGCGGGGAACGCTGCCTCGCCAGCGTCGGCTGTATCGCTGCGATCAACCCTGGCGAAATACATACCGGTGAACGCGCCAGCGAGAATGGCTGGGCGTACCGGGCGTTCTATCCGTCGGTCGCCTGGATGCAGCAATTGGCCAGTGACATCGTTGGTCGACCGGTGGACGTGCCGTGGCTCCCCGACGGCGTCATCAGGGATGCAGAGCTCGCCGCAAGACTGGCGCAAGCGCACCGCATACTGGAAGCCAAGGCAGACCCTTTGGTGGCGGAAACAGCGTTGATCACTGCCTTTTCCCTGCTGTTGTCACGCTACGCCGGCTCCCGACCCGAAGTTTTACATGCCGATGCGGCAAGACTGAGCCTGCTGCAGGCAAGACTGGCTGAAGAGTTGGCCGAGCCGATCACGCTCACCGAACTGGCCGCGGTGGTCGGCTTGTCGACATTCCATGTGACACGCTTTTTCTCGCGCAGTGTCGGCATGCCGCCCCATGCCTGGCGCAATCAGTTGCGGCTCAGTCGCGCACAGGGCTTGCTACGTCAGGGCATGTCGGTGACAGAAGTTGCTGCCGCTACCGGATTTGCCGATCAAAGCCATTTCACCCGGCATTTCAAACGTGCTTTTGGCGCCGCGCCCGGCCGCTGGCAAGTTGCCTAGGGCTAGCGCAAGAACATACAAGCACACTACCCACGATGCCGATACCATCCTGTAAAAAGGAGGTTGTTATGCCCCATCCAACACCGTTGTCCAGCTTTAGCGCCGGTGCCCGCGATACGATACCGATGCTGGTAGGCGCTGCGCCGTTCGGCATCATCTTTGGCTCTCTGGTCGCCGCGAACCTGCTCAAGGCGTGGCAGGGGCAGCTGATGTCGCTGAGCGTGTTCGCCGGTTCCAGCCAATTCATTGCGCTCGGGCTGGTGGCCGCGCATGCCGGGATGCTGGTGATCCTGTTCGCTACATTCGTGGTAAACCTGCGGCACATGCTGTACGCCGCGACGCTGCTGCCGCATATCGCCCACCTGCCTGCACGCTGGCGCTGGCTGCTGGGTTTTCTGCTGACCGACGAAACCTTTGCCGTGGTGAACGGTTACTATTGCTGCCACCCGCAATCACGCCTGGGACACTGGTACTTCCTGGGGTCAGGCGTGGCAATGTATGGCAACTGGCAGTTCTGGACGCTCATAGGGCTATTATTCGGCGCCGTGTTTCCACAACTGCAATCGCTAGGCCTGGATTTCGCCATGGTGGTGACCTTCATCGCCATTGTGGTTCCGCAGCTTACCCGCCTGCCGTATTTAGCCGCTGCGATTGCGGCAGGAATATGCGCTTACCTGTTGAAGGATTTCCCTTACAAAATCGGGCTGCTGCTGGCGGTGATGATCGGGATAGCAGTGGGGCTGGTGCTAACGCGCCGGCAATCGCGCAGCAGAGTATTACCGGGGGCCGTATGAGTTACACATGGATGATTATTGGCATGGCCGTTATCACCATCTTCATCAAGACCGTTATTTTTGTGCTCGGCGACCGGATCGTGTTGCCAGACATGCTAAAACAAGCCCTTGGCTTCGTTCCTGTCACCGTTCTGACGGCGATTATCGTTCCCATGGTGCTGGCACCGCACGGCCACGGAATCGAGCTGACCTGGCGTAATCCGCAACTGGTTGCGGCTATTGCCGCAGTGATAGTCTGTGCAGCGACACGCCACCAACTGCTGACCATTTTCATTGGATTGGCGGTGTTTTTCGGCTGGCAGTTCGGGATGCTGACTTAAGCCAATGTAAGGCTACCAATTATGTGAATGCGAGAATTTGCGCGGCATTGCTCATATCCTAACGAATCAGCCCAACGCTATTGAGGCATGTCCATCAGGAACGCGCCAAGAGTCAAGCTAGCTGGAAGTCCAGGTCCTCGGAACGCGCCAAAAAAGCAAAAAACCCCAGCTATGCAGCCAGGGCTTTTTTGAACTTCGCATGATGGCTTTATACAGATTTAACGCACCATGCCCCTCTTTGACCATGCCTCCAGCTGATGTGGACGCAGGCTATCGTAGTCTTCGAACGGCTGGTGTATCCACGGATTGGTTGGCAAATGATCGACATAGAAATCCGGCTTGATGGTCGAGCATTCCTTCCACCAGATAACCGCCGACTTGACTTCGGTCACGGGCGCAAAATTTTCCCGCAGATGACGCTGAACCTTGCCCAGCGTTACGCCGGAATCAACCAGATCATCGACCAGCAAAATTTTGCCGGCCAGCGAACCACGACTCATCGTGATGTGTTTCGCGATATCAAGCTCGCTTTGCACCGTACCGGCAGACTCACGATATGAGCTGGTCGACAGGATTGCCAGCGGCACATCAAAAATGCGCGAGCAGACATCCCCCGGGCGCAAGCCACCGCGTGCCAAACACAGCACCTGATCGAATTTCCAGCCTGACGCATGCACATTCAGAACCAGTTTTTCGATAGCGCGGTGATACTCATCCCACGAAACCCATAGGTGTTGATCATCTGAGATATTCATCGTACCTATCTTCTTCGCAATTATTTAAATGGATGGCGCAAAACAATGGTTTCTTCACGATCAGGGCCGGTGGAGACCATGTCGATCGGCACGCCGACCAACTCTTCAATCCGTTTGACGTAGGCAAGCGCATTCGCTGGCAAAGCATCCATCGATTTCGCGCCGACCGTGGTTTCAGTCCAGCCTGGCATTTCTTCGTAGACTGGCACGCAGCGCGCTGCATCTTCGGCGCCAACCGGGAAGATATCGACTGCCTTGCCATCAATCGTATAGCCGGTGCACAGCTTCAAAGACTCCACGCCATCGAGTACGTCCAGCTTGGTCAAACACATACCTGAAACACCATTGATCTGGACCGAGCGCTTCAACAACGCCGCGTCAAACCAGCCGCAACGACGGGCACGGCCGGTGACGGTACCAAACTCATGGCCAACACTCGCCAGATGGTGACCAACGCCCTGATCGGTTGGCAGTTCCGACGGGAACGGACCCGAGCCGACACGCGTTGTGTAGGCCTTGGTGATGCCAAGGATGTAATGCAGCATGTCAGGGCCAACACCGGAACCGGCCGCGGCATTACCAGCGACACAATTGCTCGAGGTGACGAACGGATAAGTACCGTGATCGACGTCGAGCAAACTACCTTGCGCACCTTCAAACAGCAGCTTGGCGCCATTGTTATAGGCGGCGTACAACTCGCTCGATACGTCGGCCACCATGGGCGCCAGACGCGGCACGTTGGCCAGCGCATCGTCATAGGTTTTTTGAAAATCGACAGCGTCTGCCTTCAGATAATTCGTCAGCACAAAATTGTGATAATCGAGGTTTTCTCTGAGCTTTTCGGCAAACCGTGTTTCATTCAGCAAGTCAGCGACCCGAATCGCACGACGCGCCACTTTGTCTTCGTAGGCCGGGCCAATACCTTTACCGGTAGTGCCGATCTTGGCGGCGCCACGCGCGGCCTCGCGGGCGGCATCGAGTGCGGTGTGGTAAGGCAAAATAATAGGGCAAGCTTCTGATACCCTCAGGCGCGACGCTACTTCAACCCCTGCAGCTTGCAACTTATCGATTTCACGCAGCAAATCAGGAACCGACAATACGACGCCGTTACCGATATAGCATGCGACGCCCGGCCGCATGATGCCGGACGGGATCAGTTGCAATGCCGTTTTTTGACCGCCGATAACCAGCGTATGGCCGGCATTGTGACCACCCTGGAAGCGCACAACCGCTTGTGCGTGATCAGTTAGCCAGTCAACAATTTTGCCTTTACCTTCATCCCCCCATTGGGTTCCGATAACGACGACGTTTTTTTGGGTACTTTTCTGTAACATCACTTAGTCCAAATTTTTGATAGTCCAGTTGCCATTTTCGAGCACGACCACACGGTCGCAATCGAACTCGTCTTGATCGTTTTCGTGGCCAGGCAGACTTTGAATAACTATTTCCCCTGCCTTGCGCAACGCAACGATCTTTTCCTTCAAACCCGCTTCTGTGCTCCACGGCGCACGAATTGCTGCCTTGCGCTCAGCGCCAGGCAGCAGACGCGCCAATTCGCGCAAATCCATGGAGAAACCTGTCGCCGGACGCGAACGCCCAAACGTTTCCCCCACATGATCGTAGCGACCACCGCGCACCAGAGCGTTCGGCAGGCCGGGAACATAAGCGCCAAAAATCGCGCCGCTTTCGTAATGGTAGCCGCGTAAATCGGCCAGATCGACCGTCACACAATCTTCTCCCGCAGCATGTGCCAGCGCCTGCAGTTCGTCCAGTGCCTTACCGATTTCTGGCAACTTTGGTAATACCTGACGAGCGCGCTCAATCACGCTGACATCGCCATACAAATGGGGCAAGGCCAGCAAAGCAGCACGCGTCGCCGTTGCGTATCCGACGCTGATTTCCTGCAAGTCCGGAACATCCTTTGCTTCCAGCAACTTGACCAATGCAGTTTCGTCTCTTGTCGCGGCAGTATCGTCGGCAATAATCGCACGTAATATACCGACGTGGCTCAAATCAAGGCGAACCTTGGTAATTCCGGCCAGCGCCAGAGAGGCGAGCGCCAAATGCTGAATTTCAGCATCTGCTTCGAGTCCCGCATGTCCGTAAATCTCGGCGCCGATCTGGAATGGCTCGCGTGTCGCATGCAAGCCGGAGGGGCGCGTACGCAGCACGCTACCTGCATAACAAAGTCGCGTAAGTGACGGGCGATTCAGCAAGTGTGCATCAATCCGCGCAACCTGGGTCGTCATGTCGGCCCGGACGCCAAGCGTGCGGCCGGATAGCTGATCGACTAGTTTAAAAGTCATCGACTCGGTGTCTTGTCCTGCACCTGCCAGCAGCGACTCGAGGTACTCCAGCATCGGCGGCATGACAAGTTCATAACCGTAGACGCGGAAATTGTCGAGAATCAAACGTCGCAGATCTTCAATCTTGCGCGCCTCGGACGGCAAGACATCAGCGATATTTTCGGGAAGAAGCCAATTAGGCATAGAAAAATAAACCAAAAGAAATTTCCGCACCAGCATTCACTGGTACGAGGAACAACATCATTATCGAACGCGACGGACAAGAGATACGAACAATACAGATGACACGAATACGGACTATGCAGAATGTATCAGAGATTATCTTTGCTGCAAAAAAACAAGAAATGGCGTCTCGATGGATGACGCCATTTAATTACTGCCTTGGTAACTGACCAAGTTTTAAGCTTAAGCTTTACTTGACGGAGCCGACTCCCGGGTTCTTGAAGTACTTGAAGAACTCCGAATTAGGATCAACCACCATCAAATCGCTACGAGTCTTAAAGCTGGCGCGATACGCTTCGAGGCTACGATAGAACTTGTAAAACTCCGGATTCTTGCCAAATGCCTGCGCATAGATCTGAGAAGCCTTGGCATCCCCCTCACCCCGCATATTTTCCGCGTCACGATAGGCTTCAGCCAAAATCACAGTACGTTGCTTGTCAGCATCTGCCCGAATTTTTTCCGACTCGGCAAAACCCGTCGAACGCAATTCATTGGCAACACGGGCACGTTCGGACTTCATCCGGTCATACACGGAAGCATTGATCTGATCGACATAATCAACACGCTTCAAGCGCACGTCGACGATATCGACACCGATCTGCTTGGCTTCTTCTTCGACCTTTTTACGGAGCGCGTCCATCACTTTGCCGCGTTCACCGGAGATCACTTCACGCACTGTACGCTTGGTAATCTCTTCGTTCAACGCTGCCTTGACGATTTGCGACATGCGATCTTGAGCGCGCTTCTCATCTACGCCAAAACTGACGAAATACAGCTTCGGATCGGTGATACGCCATTTGACGAATGCATCGATCAGAATATTCTTCTTCTCTGCCGTGATAAAGCGATCTGTCTCCGGTGGATCAATAGTCAAAATCCGCTTATCCAAAAACACAACGTTTTGAAAGGGTGGAGGCAATTTGAAATGCAAACCAGGTTCATTAATGACCTGCTTGACTTCACCAAATGCAAACAAGATGGCGTATTGACGCTGATCAACCACAAATATGGTCGAAAGCAGCAACGCCAAAACGATAAATGCACCGATTGCTAGGGATATCAGACGATTCATTAGCGCCCCTCCCGATCACGAGTGTCGCGGGCCCGGGAATCCATTACCGCCTGCGCGTCGCTGTCTTTCATCGGCGCTACCGGTGCCGTGGCAGGGCTGACTGCAGCTGGCGCGGAACTGCCAATCGCTCCACTTGCAGCGGATTGAGCAATCAGCTTGTCCAATGGCAAATACAATAAATTATTCCCGTTCTTGGCATCAACCATCACTTTGGTCGTATTCGCAAAAATCTGTTGCATGGTATCCAAATACATTCGGTCGCGAGTTACCGCTGGCGCTTTCTGATATTCAGTCAGCACTTGCTTGAAACGTGACGCATCACCTTCCGCATTCGCAGTAACGCGGGCGCTGTACGCCTCGGCTTCCTGCAGCAAACGAGAAGCGGCACCACGCGCTTTAGGAATCACATCGTTAGCGTAAGCCTGGCCCTCGTTCTTTTGACGTTCGCGATCCTGCCCCGCTTTTACTGCATCGTCGAACGCTGCCTGAACCTGCTCCGGCGGCTGTACGCCCTGCATGGTCACATTGGTGATCTGCACACCAGTTTGATAGTGATCCAGAATCTTCTGCATTAATTGCCCCACGTCGAGAGCGACTTTTTCACGCCCTTCGTACAGCACGAAATCCATTTGGCTCTTACCGACAATTTCACGGATGGAAGTTTCCGCGACTTGGCGCACTGTTTCTTCCTGATCGCGATTCTTGAAAATCCAGTCGGCTGCGCTCTTCAGTTTGTATTGCACCGCGAACTGAATATCGATGATGTTTTCATCCTCGGTCAGCATCAGCGCTTCTTTCGGCTGCTTGTTTTTGGCATTCGAACGATAACCGACCTCAATTGTGCGAACGCCGGAGACGTTGACAATTTCATGACTCTGGATCGGATACGGCCAACGCCAGTTAAAGCCGGCCATGGTGGAATGACTATACTTGCCGAAAGTCATTACGACCCCCGTTTGACCTTCCTGTACAGTGAAGAAGCCGCTGGCCAACCAGAGGAAAACTACGACAACGGCAATTACGCCAGCACCCATGCCGGCATTTTTTCCTGTAGGAAAACCATTACCACCGCCATTGGAGTCGCCACCGCTACCGCCGCTGCTCTTGTTACCAAGAAAGCGATTCAGGCGCTGGTTGAAATCACGCCACAATTGATCGAGATCGGGTGGACCGTTGTTCGGCTTTTTGCCGTCGTTGTTTTGCTGGTTGTCATTTTGCGAATTGCGACCCCATTGCGGGTCATTCAACGATAATTTGACACCAATTTTTTTTAGTATAGAACCAAGCATTCGATCGTGATCCGGTATAGAAAATAGGTTGGAATGCTCGTTAGAGGCGTTTAATATGCGCATCCTGGGTATTAACTTGTATTTGATCGACCCTCGCCGCGTTACTGTCCGTCACAAATTCTGCAATAGCCTGACGCATTAAATCAAGACCAGCGCCACTTTGAGCGCTAATAAAAACACGCTGGATTTTATCATACTCATTGCGCTCTATACCCGGCGCCAGCTCAGCGACGTCAATCTTGTTCCACACTAAAATCTGCGGAATGTGGTCGGCACCGATCTCTTTCAACACCAAATTGACTTGTTCAATTTGCTCCATTCTGGCGGGACTGGCAGCATCCACGACATGTAGTAGCAAATCAGCATGTATCGTTTCTTCCAGCGTCGCCCGGAATGCCGCCACCAATTGATGCGGCAATTCACGAATGAAACCAACGGTATCGGAAATCACCACATTGCCGACTTCCCCCAGATAAATTTTTCGGGACGTGGTATCCAGCGTCGCAAACAATTGATCCGCCGCATACACGCCAGCTTTGGACAACGCATTGAACAAAGTCGATTTTCCAGCATTGGTATACCCCACCAGCGAAATCGACGGCATGTTATTGCGCCCGCGCGCGCGCCTTTGCGTAGCATGTTGGCGATGCAACTTTTCCAGTCTGGCACGCAAAGCCTTGACACGGTCTCCGAGCAAGCGGCGATCGGTTTCCAGCTGTGTTTCCCCGGGACCGCGCAGACCGATACCGCCCTTCTGACGTTCCAGATGGGTCCAGCCCCGAATCAGGCGGGTTGCCAGATGCTGCAGTTGCGCCAACTCGACCTGGACTTTACCTTCGTGGCTCTTGGCACGTTGCGCAAAGATATCCAGAATCAGGCTGGTGCGATCAAGCACGCGCACCTTCAGCGCGCGCTCGAGATTGCGCTGCTGTGCCGGTGACAAGGCATGGTTGAAAATGACAATCTCGAGCTGTTCATCCAGCACCGCATCCGCCACTTCCTGCGCCTTGCCGGAACCGACAAACAACGCCGCATCCGGGGCTCCACGCTTGCCTGTGATGGTGACAATAGGCACGGCCCCTGCCGACTTGGCCAGCAAGGACAGTTCATCCAGACTCGCGGCAAAGTCACCTTTGCCGAAGTCGACACCGACTAATGCGGCGCGCATGGGAGGAGTCGTAAGGCTGCCCGAATGGACAGCGATTGTTTACTCTGCGTCTGCTTCAAGGTTCAGATTAACAGCGCGTGCGGGAACGACGGTTGAGATGGCGTGCTTGTATACCATTTGAGTCACGGTATTGCGCAGCAGAACGACGTATTGATCGAAAGATTCAATATGGCCTTGAAGCTTAATGCCGTTTACCAGATAAATCGATACTGGAACGTGTTCTTTACGTAAGGCGTTCAGGAACGGGTCTTGTAACAATTGCCCTTTATTACTCATGGCTACTCCACTATGTTGTTGTGATTAGAAGTCAAACAGGCCCCGCCATATCTGGCGGAGCTTCTATGGATGACTCGGTGGCGTATAACGAATGTAAACGATTTCCTGCATTACCGCCAATGGAAATCTATTTTACCGGACGTGCGAACGGGTTCTTCCCTGACTTGAACTCGATACGTAATGGAGTCCCAATCAGTGAAAAAGTTTCACGGAAGTACTTTTCGAGATAACGCCTGTAATTGGCGTCGATCGCCTCCAGCGAATTACCATGAATCACGACGATAGGCGGATTCATGCCACCCTGGTGAGCGTAACGCAGCTTCGGACGAATCGAACCCTTGCGGCGTGGCTGCTGATGTTCAACCGCCTCCATCAAAGCCCGCGTCAGCTTCGGGGTTGTCAGGTTCGACATGGCCGCAGCATACGCAGCATCAACCGACTTCATCAAAGGAACAATACCGGTCGACTTCAATGCGGAAACGTAGTGAAACTTGGCAAACGAAAGAAAACTGAGCTTGCGATCAAGATCGATCTTGATTTCATCGCGGCGCTCACTGGTCAAACCATCCCACTTGTTGACGCCGACCACCAGCGCACGGCCGCTTTCCAGAATAAAGCCGGCGATATGGGCATCCTGCTCCGAGATGTCCTGCTGCGCGTCAAGCAGCAACAGCACCACATTGGCTTCGGAAATCGACTGCAGGGTTTTCACCACCGAGAATTTCTCGATCGCCTCAAAAACCTTACCGCGCCGGCGAATCCCGGCTGTATCGATCAAGGTGTACTGAGTGCCGTCGCGCTCAAACGGAATTTCGATTGAATCGCGGGTGGTTCCCGGCATGTCAAACGCAATCACGCGTTCTTCACCCAACAAGGTATTCACCAGTGTCGATTTACCGACGTTCGGACGGCCGACGATCGCAATTTTGATGCTTCTTTCGTTGCTGACAGGCTCTTCGACCTCCGGAGGGCGCTGGGCAAAGGCTAAATCCAGCGACTCTTCGACCAAATCAGCCACACCATCGCCATGCGCTGCAGAAATGACATACGGGTCGCCCAGCCCCAGCTCGTAAAACTCCGCGGTTACCGAGGTGTATTTCATTCCCTCGGATTTATTCACCACCAGCATCACTGAACGGCCGGACTTGCGCAAAAAATCGGTGATGGTTTTATCGTGCGGCGTCAATCCCTGACGACCATCAACGATAAAAATCACGACATCGGCCTCAGCCACCGCTTGTTTGGTCTGCTTGGCCATTTCATGCATGATGCCGTCTTTGGCGACCGGCTCAAAACCGCCGGTATCGATAACCAAAAACGGTCGCTCACCCATGCGACCCTCACCATAGTGGCGGTCGCGCGTCAGACCTGGTAGATCGGCAACCAACGCGTCGCGTGAGCGCGTCAGGCGATTAAATAACGTCGATTTACCGACATTCGGACGTCCTACAAGTGCAATTACTGGCTTCATTAAGTTGTTACTCTGTCGCAAATGCGATCAATGTCCCTGATTTGGTTTGAAAAATCACATTCGGGCCCACCACAACAGAATTGGGTAGAACCGCGCTTTTATCGGCACGAACACGGCCGATCAGTGCCCCGTCTTCACGTGACAGGAAATGAATATACCCCTCGAAATCACCGACCACTATCGCCGAACCTAATGCTACCGGGCTCGACAGGCCACGATTGGCCAGTTGCGTATTACGCCATACGACCGCACCGTTATCACGCGTAAACGCACTGACGCCTCCGTGCTCATCAGCCGCATACAGGTTGCGGTCATCGGCGCCAACGCCGACATCGCTGGAGAAGTCCTTGACCCAATGCGCAGTACCGGTACCGGCATCGAAACAGCCGACACGGCCCTGATAAGCCACCGCGCAGACGTCACGCCCAATCAATAGCGGCATACCGGAAGCATCCGCCACGCGCTCCAGCTCGGTGGTCCCGCGTGGATCGCCGATCGCCATTTCCCACCAAGGGCCGCCGTTGGCCAGGTTCAATGCCGATAAGCGGCCACCTGGCAACGCTACAAAAGCTGCTTGCGGCACAATCAGTATTCCTGGGGCCGAGCGCAAAGTAAGCGATGGAACGCTACGTTGCGCAGTCCAGCGCCGCTCGCCCGACTCCGCGTCGAAAGCCGTGATCCGATTGTCCAGACTGCGTACTATCACCAGACCTTGGCCGACCGCCGGGGACGACAGCACTTCACTTGACGCCTGTGCCTTCCAGCGCAATTTACCTTCTGCATCATAGGCCAGCACAGCGCCCTTTTCGCCAGCCACGGCGACGACCAAACCATCGGTGCCAACGCCAGCCGTCAACTTCATGCCAGCGTTGATACGCCAAACCGATGCGCCTGTTGAGGCATCAATCCGATTTACCGTACCGTCCGCCGAAGCCGCATACACACTCGTACCAGACACTGCGGGGGCAAACGCATACGTTTCAGCGCTGCCAACCGAGGCAGTCCAGGCAGTACGCACCGTGACGCCCGGCTTGAACGCGGCCAGCGCAGCAGGTGGATTGCTAGGCGGCTTGCTGGAGAACAATGAACAACCTGACAACACCAGCACAGCTCCGGCACATGCAAATTTCACTGCTGTACGGACTTTCTGCATTTTCTGCATTTGCTTCCCTTTTTCCGAAATTTTTCTGAATGAATCTTTTGAACGATTAAGCCGATTAGGCAGCAGCCTTGGCCGGCGCCCCGCCAATCGCATCCAGTTTTATTTGAATCAGTTGACGGCCAGGATTGCCTTGCCCGGCCTTATCCAGGGCCAGTTGATAGGAAGTACGCGCCTCATCAAGCTTGTTCTGGGCAACCAGAATATCGCCTTTACGGTCAGCCAGCGCACTGGCAAACTCCGGCGACACATCGCCGCTCAAAACTTTCAAACCTTCGTCATACGCATTTTGATCGAGCAGGATACCGGCCAGACGGATTTTGGCGATGGTCTTGTATTCTTCATCCCGGCCATGATCAATCACCCACTGCAACTGCGTTTTGGCGCCGTTCAGGTCATTCGCGTCAAACGCAGCCTTGGCAGCAGTCAGTCCGGCCATCTGAGCATAAGCGGTACCACTGAATTTTTGCTGCATATCCGCCGTAGCCCGCTGGACTTTAGCATTATCTTTGGCGCTCACCGCTTTTTGTAATTCCTCATACAGCTGGGAAGCCTGCACCGCCTGGCTGTTTTGGTAGTACTTCCAGCCGCCCCAACCGGCGTAACCGGCGAGCGCGATGATCAGCACCCAGGTCGTGAGATTCCCGTACTTTTTCCACCATTCCTGAATGGTGGCTAACTGTTCCTGCTCTTCGAGATCGTATGCCATGATATTTTTTTTAATGGTGGTAGTGAACGTGTTGGTGGTCATGATCATGCCCATGCCCATGATCATCATTACCGACGATCTGGTCTACCAGATAATCAGTGACGCCATCAAAAGGCACGATGGTCTGATTGCTGCCATCCGCTTTAGCGTCGATTTCGGCACGAAGAACTTTGACTGCAGCGGTATTATTCGCGACTTCATCCTCGCCAATAATGACCGCATACGCAGCGCCACTCGCATCAGCCCGCTTCATCTGCGACTTGAAACTGCCGCCTGCGTTCGCCGAGGCGCAATGTAGCACAACATCCAGCCCGGCACTGCGCAATCGCTCGGCCAGTACAAACGATTGCATTTGCGCGGCCTCGCCCTGATGGACCAGATAGACGTCGCATTCATTGCGCGTCACTTGCTCGCCACTGGCACGCATCAATTCCAGCAAACGCTCAACGCCCATGGCAAAACCGCAGGCCGGCGTCGGTTTGCCGCCGAACATTTCGACCAGCGAATCATAGCGCCCACCTGCGCAAACCGTGCCTTGCGCGCCGAGTTGATCGGTGACCCATTCGAATACCGTGCGGTTGTAATAATCCATACCGCGCACCAGGCGTGGATTGATGGTGAACGGAATATTGTTGTAGTTCAGAATTTTTTGCACGCCCGCGAAATGGGCGAGCGACTCTGCGCCGAGATAGTCCAACAATTGCGGTGCGCCATTGACCATTTCCTGCATGGCCGGATTTTTGGTATCCAGAATCCGCAAAGGATTGGTATGCAAACGACGTCGCGCATCGGTATCGAGCAACTCGTGGTGTTGCTCGAAATAAGCGATCAAATCGACCCGATGACGATTGCGCTCCTCGGCATCGCCGATCGAATTCAGTTCCAGCTTGATATTTTCAAGGCCGAGGTCGTCCCACAAGCGCTGGCAAAGCATGATCAGTTCCGCATCGACATCCGGACCGGTGAAGCCAATCGCCTCGGCACCGACCTGATGGAACTGGCGATAACGTCCGCGCTGCGGGCGCTCGTGGCGGAACATCGGTCCGCTGTACCACAGCCGCTTGGGACCGTCGTAAGTCAGATTATGTTCGATCGCCGCCCGCACCACACTCGCAGTGCATTCCGGACGCAAGGTCAGATTGTCGCCATTCATCGAATCGGTGAATGAATACATTTCTTTTTCGACAATATCGGTCACTGCACCGAGGCCGCGTGCAAACAACGCGGTAGGCTCGACGATGGGGGTACGAATCTGCTGGAAGCCGTAGCTCTTGAGTACCGACTGCACGGTGTTTTCAAACAATTCCCACAGCGCTGCGTCGGCCGGCAGGATGTCATTCATGCCTTTGACGCCAACAATTTTTTCGACTTTTTTATTTTCAGACATTCTTCTTGATGCTCGCTTGAATATTAATTAATTTGTAGCTGGCTGGTAGCTATTCAGATCAGCGCCTCGCCATGCCAACCCGGTTGCTTGCTGTCAGGCCGCCTGTTTGCTGTAGCGCTTCTTGACATAGTCCAGCACAATGCCCTGGAACTCCTCGGCGATACGTTCACCCCGCAAGGTCATCTTCTTTTCGCCATCGATGAAAACCGGCGCAGCAGGTGATTCGCCGGTTCCCGGCAGACTGATGCCGATATTCGCATGCTTGGATTCGCCCGGGCCGTTCACGATGCAGCCCATGACTGCCACGTTCATACCTTCGACGCCTGGATATTCCTTCTTCCAGACCGGCATCTGCTCACGCAGGTAAGTCTGAATTTTATCTGCCAAATCCTGAAATACCGTTGAGGTGGTACGACCACAACCGGGACAGGCGATCACCATGGGGGCGAATTTACGCAAGCCCATGGTTTGCAATATCTCTTGTGCTACCACGACTTCTTTGCTGCGATCCCCACCAGGTTCCGGTGTCAGCGAAATACGAATGGTGTCGCCGATACCTTCCTGCAGCAGCACCGACAGGGCCGCGGTCGAGGCCACGATTCCTTTGCTCCCCATCCCCGCTTCGGTCAGCCCCAAGTGCAGCGGATAGTCGCAACGACGCGCCAATTCGCGATACACCGCAATCAAATCCTGCACGCCGGAAACCTTGCATGACAGGATAATGCGATTCGCCGCCAGACCCAGTTCTTCGGCTCTTGCGGCGTTCTCGATAGCCGAGGTCACCAATGCTTCGTACATGACCGCCTGCGCTGCCCACGGCTCACTACGCTGCGCGTTCTCGTCCATGATGCGTGCCAGCAAGACCTGATCAAGGCTGCCCCAATTGACGCCGATACGAACCGGCTTATCGTATTTACAAGCCACTTCAATCATTTGGGCAAACTGGGTGTCACGCTTGGCACCCTGGCCGACATTGCCCGGATTAATCCGGTATTTGGACAGAGCTTGCGCACATTCCGGATAATCATTCAGCAACGTATGGCCGTTGTAATGAAAGTCGCCCACCAACGGCACGTCGATACCCATCTTGTCGAGCTGCTCGCGAATCGCCGGCACTGCCGCCGCCGCCTCTGGCCTATCCACCGTAAGGCGCACCAGCTCAGAGCCGGCACGCGCCAGATCCTTGATTTGAATCGCAGTACCAATCGCGTCTGCGGTGTCGGTATTGGTCATTGACTGCACTACCACCGGGGCACCGCCACCGAGCACAATCTGACGCGTGCCATAACTGATCATGGCAACACGGCTGAGACGGCGGATACTTGGACCGGAAGCTATCGGAAGATTCATGTGCGACATGGGCAGTTCGCTTTCAGGCTTATTTCAAATTCAGGCGGGCGACGTTGCTCTTGGCGCCTGCTTTAAGATCGAGTGCCACACCACGCAAAGTCGCATCAACACCCGCCAGATTACCAATTACAACAAATACCGGCTGATCAATATCAAACGTTTCGGTACTGCCGGCTTTGCCCACGCGTGAAAAAAGCGTACTTTTATCGGCGCGCTTGATCTCAACCCAGGAATCCTGCTTGAAAGTCAAACGCAGCTGGTTAGCGCCGGCCGCTGGCGCGGCAACAACCCCAAGCGGCGGCTTGGCATCGACAATTGGCACCGTATTGGCCGCAGGCAGGGCGGCACCAGGCGCCGCAGATAGCGGCGACGACAGTTCCGCATTCGACGCCTCACCTGAAGTTACCGAGGCAGCATGTGGCGCGGCCGACCCTGCCGACGACTGGCGCAATCCCGAGAGTCCCCCAAACTGCGTCGCCAGAACCCCAGCCAGCACCAATACGATACCGCCAAAAATCCACTTATAAGGAACGCGATTACGCCCCGCCAACGCCCCCCGCGACTCTGAAAAAATCGTCGAACTGCGTTGCTTACCCAATATTTGCGTTTGCGACGCGGCGATCGGCACTGTGCTTGGCAAGATCGTCGCCGGATCGAGGCCTAGCATCTTTGCGTAGGAACGAATATATCCGCGTGTCATCACGATTGTCGGGAGCGCGGCATAATTGTCTGCTTCGATCGCTTCAATCTGGCGCGGCGCGAGTTTTAACTGATTGGCGACATCGTCGACAGACCAGCCGTGCTGCTGACGCCTGTCGGCCAATTGCGCGCCTACTGATGGCACCTGATTAGCCGTCTGTTCGTTATATTCAATTGCTTCCTCGCCGGAGGTCCTAGCAATAAATTGTTCCGGCTCACTCATCAAATACTCCACGCTGATAGGACGCATATTCTGCCGATCCTGGATAACGTCGACGCAACTGCGTCACCAAATTTGTTTCTGATACTCGATCACCCAACTTGCGCTCCACATTGATTGCGATCCATAAAACATCTGCACTCAGCGCGTCCATTTTGGCGGCCAGGCCGATATAAAACCGTGCGCGCTCACTATCGTTGCGGCCCAAGGCCAGCCTTGCCAGATTGACGTTGGTCACGGGGTTACCCGTCTCAAACTGAAACGCCTGCAAAAAGTAGCGTTCCGCGCTGACACGGTCTTTCAACTTCAAACTGCAGACACCGGCATTGGTAAGCGCCTTGTCAGGAGACTGATACAAGCGGCTTTTCAAGGCACTCTGAAAATAGGCGATAGATTCTTTTTCGCGGCCGTTCTGGCACAGAAACCAACCGTAGTTATTGGCTATATCAGGATTGTTAGGCGCCAACTTGAGAGCCCGCTGCAAATTATCGTCAGCCAGGCGAGTTTCGCCCATATCCATATAAATCAGCCCGCGCATACTGTACGCATCAGCGAACTCCGGATCAGCAAGTATCGCCTGCTTGACTTCATCGAGCGCCACTTCCAGTTGCCCCTGACCGTAGTAGCCAACCGCCAGTTGCAAGCGAATACGCGCACGACGCTGGGCATCTGTCAGATCGGAACTGGTTTGCAGTTCGCGGCTTGCGCCTGATTCGCGGTCATTGGCAAGAGTGCCACCAGGCTGAGAGGCGCAACCGGTCAACAACGACAATACGGCCGCAGCAGCCACGATGAGGACATTCCAGCAGCCTCTCTTCACTCGGATACCTCGACGATACGGCCAAAATTCTTGCCGAATTTTTGCTGATACTCAGTCATCTTCTGCATACGCTCCTGCACCCTTGTTCGATCCTGGACTTCACCGGCGAGCTGGCCGCAAGCGGCATCGATATCATCGCCACGGGTCTTGCGTATTGTCGTGACGATACCGGCATCCATGAGGATTTGAGCAAACGCTTTAATCCGTGGATTGTTGGAGCGTTTGAGGCCGGATTCCGGGAATGGATTGAACGGGATCAGGTTGAATTTGCAGGACACTGCCTCGCTACCGCCGCGCCCCTGGACCAATGCGATCAGTTCGCGAGCGTTGGCATCACTATCGTTGACATTGTCCAGCATGCAGTACTCAAACGTCACGAAATCGCGTGGCGCGAATTCCAGGTAACGCCGGCAAGACGCCATCAGTTCGCTCAGCGGATATTTTTTATTCAACGGCACCAGACCATCACGCAACGTGTCGTTGGATGCGTGCAGGGACACTGCCAACGCCACCGCGCAATCTTGCGACAGCTTGTCGATCATCGGCACCACGCCGCTGGTCGACAAAGTGACGCGACGACGCGACAGGCCGTAGGCATTATCGTCCAACATCAACTTCAAGGCGGTCACGGTCGGCTCGTAGTTCAGCAACGGCTCGCCCATGCCCATCATCACCACATTGGTAATCTGGCGCTCGCCCTTTGGGCCTGGTTCGACACCTTTTGATTTGCGCAGCTCAAATTCGGCCATCCACAGCTGGCCGATGATTTCGCCGACAGTCAGATTGCGGCTAAAGCCCTGCTTGCCAGTCGAACAGAAACGGCAATTCACGGCACAGCCGGCCTGGGTCGAAATACACAAGGTACCGCGATTTTCCTCGGGGATAAACACCGCCTCAACCGCGTTGCCCTGCCCTACATCCAGCAGCCATTTGCGGGTGCCGTCGGAGGATATGTGATCACTTATCACAGCCGGTGCGGCGATCATCGCGCGCGTCGCCAGTTTGTCGCGCAACGACTTGGCCAGATCAGTCATCGCATCAAAATCGTTTGCACCGAATTGGTGTATCCAGCGCAGTAATTGTTTGGCGCGAAACGGCTTCTCACCCAACTCGCCGCAATAAGAGACAAGTTGCGCGGGATCCAGATCCAGCAGGTTGGTGAGAGCTGTCATGACATATTCCATCTAATTGTTGGCCAATCGGAACACATAAAAAGATTTATGCAACCCAACCAGACCAACGTACTACAACTTGCTAATTATTTGTGCTTCTTTGCACTGCTAAACACCTTAATACCTTACGACTTCCCGACTTGCGAATTAACGTGAGTACACGTTCAACGCAGGGAAGAAATAAGCGATTTCAACAGCCGCAGTTTCTGCAGCATCGGAACCATGAACAGCGTTAGCGTCGATCGAGTCGGCGAAATCAGCGCGGATTGTGCCTTTCTCAGCTTTCTTTGGATCAGTCGCGCCCATCAGGTCACGATGCGTCAGGATAGCGTTTTCGCCTTCCAGTGCTTGCACGATGACAGGACCGGAGATCATGAAATCAACCAAATCCTTGAAGAAAGGACGGGCAGCGTGAACAGCGTAGAAGCCTTCAGCTTCAGCACGGGACAAATGCACCATGCGCGCTGCAATGATCTTCAGACCAGCGTTTTCAAAACGGCTGTAAATTTGGCCGATTACGTTTTTAGCGACTGCGTCTGGTTTGATAATCGACAGGGTGCGTTCAATTGCCATCTGAAAAAACTCCAATAAAATGAAAGGGTTAAACTAATACCAAATTGCTGAATTGCATTAAAGCTGTGCATTAAGGCTATGTTTGAGACTGATTTATCTATAATTCAATCAACCTTTGATTTTACCACGAAACACCCACAGAAGAACCACGCCGCCACATGCCGGCGGTTGGACAGAACCTCCGCCACTGCCTACGGTCTGAACTAACGAACCACCCGATAGTCAAGGAACAGTTGGCTCCACCACAACGTGCTATGCTCTTTCCGAACTTGAGTTCATGCAATCACAGAGAGGCAATAATGAATCCGAATCTACAGCAACGCTACGCTCCAACCGGCACTACCGCAAGCGTCAGCGCGGTCCGCAATCGCGTACTGCGCAATACCTACTGGCTACTGGCCTTGTCGATGATACCGACAATCGCAGGGGCTTGGCTGGGCGTGCAACTGAATTTCAGCTTCTTCACCGGCAGCCCGATGATAGGGTTCATGGCGTTTATTGCCTTTGCATTCGGTTTCTTTTACGCCATTGAAAAAACCAAAGATACCGGCTGGGGCGTTCTGGTGCTGCTAAGCTTTACCTTCTTCATGGGCCTGATGCTGACGCGACTGATTGAGCATACGCTGAGATTTTCAAATGGCGGAACGCTAATCATGATGGCATTTGGCGGCACCGGTATCGTGTTTGGTGTAATGGCAACGATTGCGACAGTCTCCAAACGTGATTTTTCCGGCATGGGAAAATGGCTGTTCGCTGGCGTAATTGTGATTTTAGTTGCAAGCCTGGCAAATATTTTCTTACAAATACCGGCACTGTATCTGGCAGTCTCAGTCATTGCCATTGCGATTTTTTCCGCCTACATCCTGTATGACGTGCAACAAATCGTTAACGGCGGCGAAACCAATTACATCCGTGCAACATTAAGCATCTACCTGGATGTCTACAACATTTTCATCAATCTACTGTCCTTGCTAGGTATTTTTGGCGGTAATCGCAACTAATAACACGTTCGATCGTAGTCAATAAAAAGCCGACCTTCAAGGTCGGCTTTTTATTGACAGCACGGATAACTACTCAGCACCTGCTCCAAATCGCATTAACCTGCCACATCGATCAGGTCAAACACCGCAATGGATTCCACGTGCGCCGTATGCGGAAACATATTCACCACGCCAGCCTGCGACAAACGATATCCACCCTGAGTCAGCACTCCAGCGTCACGCGCCAATGTCGACGGGCTGCATGACACATACACAATTCGCTTCGGCATCAGGCCACGATCCGACTCTGCCAATCCAACCAGGGCGGCGCACACTGCAGCTGCACCATCACGCGGCGGATCGATCAGCATCCGGTCAAACTTACCTAACGCGATAAAATCTGCTGTGGTGGCATCAAACAAATTACGGCAATAGAAAGTCGTTTTGCCGGCTAATTGATTGACCACCGCATTTTCTCTTGAACGCGCGATCAAGGCATCGCTACCCTCAATGCCAACCACCTCCCGCACTAGGGTCCCAAGCGGCAAAGTAAAGTTGCCCAGGCCGCAGAACAAATCGGCAACCCGGTCATCCGGCTGCACACCTAGCAAACGCAGGGCCTTTGCTACCAACACACGATTGATCTGATGATTGACTTGCGTGAAATCGGTCGGCTTGAACGGCATGCGGACGTTAAATTCTGGCAAGGTGTAATACAAGTCACCCTGGGCCGGATAAAACGGTGCAGCCGTATCCGGCGCACCGGTTTGCAGCCACCACTGGACCTGATATTCGTCTGCAAACGCCTTCAGCTTGACCTCATCTCCGACACTCAACGGCGCCATGATGCGCAACACCATGACGGTGACGTTACCCTGATCGTTTTCGCCCACCGCCAATTCGATCTGCGGCAAATGTTCGATGATGGTCAGCGAGCTGATCAATCCACGTAACGGCAGCAGCATCGCGGACACATTCGCTGGCAATATGTCGCAACTGGTCATGTCGGTCACAAACGATGATTTTCGCTCGTGAAAACCGACCAGCACGCCACCTTTTTTAGGCACATTCCGCACCGAGATACGGGCACGATAACGATAGCCCCAGGTCGGCCCATAGATCGGCCGCAACATGAGGTCTGCCTTGATCTTGCTGATATGCCATAAATTGTCTTCAAGCACCCGTTGCTTGATCGCAACTTGCGCGTTCGGCTCCAAATGCTGCATCGCACAGCCGCCGCACACACCGTAAAACTGACAACGTGGCGTGATCCGCGATACAGATTCGCGGTGCAGCGCTGTCATGGTGGCGAATTCCCATTTCTTTTTCTTGCGAAATGAGTGAAAGCTGACATTCTCGCCCGGCAATGCCCCCTCAACAAAAATTACTTTGCCTTGACTGCCATCGTCATTTTGCAAATGGCCAATGCCACGTGCATCCATGTCGAGCGATTTGATATCAATAGTGATGTCTTGATGCATAGGGTGACAGTACATTGCTAAGCCGGCCTTAACATCAGCTCAATATCTGCAGTGGATAACCGCGGCTCACTGAAGTATCGGCGCCTGAATTTGGCGCGGAATATCGTGAACACCAGGCTCGGCTGCCGACCGCGTGGACTAGCAGCGGCAAGAAATTGAAAAGATTTTGAAAGGACGACATTAAATGGGAGTTGGAACAGGGCAGGATTATAACGACTATCGCAAGCCCAAGACCAGATCCGGAAAGTCGGAAATTACAAAAAGGCGTCTTTGCCGACACCCTTGGCACCTAACAGCCGTTTCAGCTTGACTAACGCTTCCTGCTGAATCTGCCGCACTCGCTCGCGGGTGACACCGATTTCAACCGCCAATTCTTCCAGTGTCGAAGGATCATCGTTGTCCAGACCAAAACGACGCATAATTACATTTCGTTGCTTGTCTGTCAATCTATCCAGCCAAACCCGCACCAGAAGCGACATTTCCTTTTGCTCGGCACACGCATCGGGATTTTCTTCCGTGGCGCTTGGCAGCAAATCCATCAGACTGGCCAATGGATCCTGATCCAGTGGCGCGTCCAGCGATGTTGCATGCTCTGACAGAGCCAGCACCGCCTGCACTTCTTCCACCGGACGCCCTACCAAATGCGCGATGTCTTCAGCGTTGGCATCCTTGCCGTCATGGTGCTGTGCTTCAAGATGATATTTAGCGCGCAAAATCTGATTTAACTCGCGCACCATATGGACAGGCAAGCGCACGGTGCGCGCCTGGTTCATAATCGCCCGTTCGATGCTTTGCCGTATCCACCATGTGGCATACGTGGAAAAACGGAAACCGCGCTCCGGCTCGAACTTGTCAATCGCGCGCATCAGGCCCAGGTTACCTTCCTCGATCAGGTCGAGCAAGGTAACGCCACGATTGATATAGTGTTTGGCTATCGAAACTACCAGACGTAAATTGTGCTCGATCATTTTTTGTCGAGCCGGAAAATCGCCCTGCTTTGCCAACGTAGCAAAATGGACTTCTTCCGGAATGGTCAGCAGCGGCCGGGTACCGATTTGATTCAGGTAATGCTGCGTGGTATCGGTGGATAACTCCGCAGCCAATACCTTTTTCAGTTCATCAACACCATCGACCACCACCACGACGCCATCGACACTGATATCGTCATCATTCAACTCAACATCGTCGCTGCCGTCAAGCTGATCTTTTTCGGCTTCAGCAGCGGTATCGCGATCACCAAGAATGTCTTCCGACAATTCTTCGGATGACATCTTGTTTTGATCGCTCTGATGAGCGGTAAGGCGCTTGTTCATTTAGTCAATCACTTGGTTAATGACACAGTTGGCAACCTAATTGAACACTTTACACAAAACACGCATCCCGCAAACTCATATTTCGACGCCGTTCTATAGCGCAGTTCATAGTTTAGCGACTTGGCAAAAACCTGGACGGATCAACCGGCTTACCTTGCTGACGGATTTCAAAATGCAGCTTGGTTGCATCGCTATCGGAATTGCCCATTTCAGCGATCTTCTGCCCTTTACTGACAACCTGTCCCTCTTTCACAAGAATAACCTTGTTATGCGCATATGCGGACAATAAATTATTCGTATGCTTAACAATCACCAGATTACCGTAGCCTCGAATGCCGCTTCCGGCGTACATCACCTTGCCGGCTGCCGCTGCCAACACCGTCTGTCCGGATTTCCCGGCGATATCGATGCCTTTTTTACCTTGATCGAACTTGCCGATTAACTTGCCTTCGGCGGGCCACATCCAGTCTACGCGATCCTCATCACCGTTGGTGGCAACCGGTGGCGGCGCTGCTTTCTCGCCATTTTTTGGTGCTCCTGGCTTCACTTCCGGTTTCACTTCAGATCGCACTTCCGACGGCACTTCGGCGCTGGATGGCGCATCCGGTTTTTGCAAGTCCGCCAGCGCACTCTCGGAATACGGCCGCTTGTCGCCGCGCGGACTTGTCTTGTTGCCACCATTCGACCCGGCAACTGCGCTAGCAGAAGTCTGGCCAGAAGGAACTGCACCCAACGGCCTTACTTCAACGCCGGAACCAGAGGAGACATTACCTAATTGTGCCGCGCCGACCGTACTGCCGCTACCATCCGGAGGTTGTACCCGCAACACTTGATCAACCTTGATGTCATTCGCGTTATCCAGATTATTCCAAGTCACAATATCACGATAGCTTTGCCCGAATTCGAGGGCGATCCGATACAGCGTATCGCCTCTTTTTACGGTGTAGTAGCCTGGGCCGCTCACTCGCGGAGCCTGAGGCGCACTGACCGCACTGGTCGCACTGGTATTTGCGGTAGTGCCACCGGTCCTGCGTTCAACCACCGGAGCAGGTGTCCGGGTGGTACTACATGCGGCAATCGAGCCGACAATCATTCCCAACAATATCAGGCGTGTTTTCTTCATTCTCATTACATTTATTATTTGCGACAGGGTCGCGGCCTAGAGCGAATTAAATACCGAATTAAACGCCGGAGCATTTACCGCATTAATTGCCCTACCAATTTCGTATAAAGCGTTGATGCCAGCGTTGCGCATTCTGACGCACTGTATTTGCAGTCTTTGCGGCTTATGCAATCCCCGCACGCAACGGCACAAAATGACAATCTTCCAATGTAGTGCTGGTCCAGTCGAATTTACTTATGCGCTGAATCAGTTGCAGTACCTGATGACGTGAACCTACCGGTGCCACCAGACGACCGCCGATCGCCATTTGATCCAGCAATGCCTGCGGTACTTCAAGGCCCGCTGCTGCCAAAATGATGCCATCGAAGGGGGCTACCTGTGGCAACCCAAGCATACCATCTCCGTAATGCAGGCGGATATTGGCAACACGTAGCGGTCGCAAGTTGTTTCTCGCCAGTTCATGCAAGGGCTTGATGCGCTCAATCGAATACACCTCTTTTGCCACCAGCGACAACACCGCCGCCTGATAGCCGCAACCGGTCCCGATTTCCAATACCCGATTCAGGACGCCGCCCTGCTGGTTATCACGCATGACTTCAATCATGCGCGCGACGATGTAGGGCTGCGAAATAGTTTGATGGTGACCTATGGGTAACGACGCATCAATATATGCCTGGCTAGCCAGGCCGGGTTCCATGAACATATGACGCGGCACCGCTTCCATCGCCGCGAGTACGCTGACATCGCTCACCCCCTGCTTGGCAATCCGCGCCACCATGGCCTTGCGTACACCCTCCGATGCCAGCGACGCTGGTCGCGCACCGGTGTGGTTTCCGAGATTGGTAGCCGACATCGACTTGCCAGTACTATTCTGGCCGGAAAACTGTGGCTTGGCAGATGGCGAACCGAATGGCGGATTCGCGGGCGGGGTCGATTTAACGTTATCGTAAGCCGCGTTCCTGGTCGCTGTTTGAGGCGTCGCGACAACCCGATTGGAGCGCGCGCCGGCGGACTTCGATTTAGCATCAACCACCGACGACAGTGTCAATGGGAAGCGCTTCGGCGCTTCCGTCATGATAAGTCTTTCGTTAAAGCCGCCAGTTGCGTCGCGTGGGTCAAATCAATCTGCAACGGGGTGATCGAAACATGGCCATTGGCGATTGCATGAAAATCGGTGCCATCGCTGGCGTCCTTGGCGGCACCCGCCGGGCCGATCCAGTAAATTTCGCGGCCGTGCGGATCCTGCGTTTTAATGACGGACTCAGACACATGGCGTTTACCCAGGCGGGTCGCCAGTGCCGGTTTCAGCTGACTGTAAGGAAGATTTGGAATATTCACATTCAGCAGATACGGTTGCGGCAGGTTATCGAAGCGGCGTTCGACAATCTCGCGCGCCACCTTGGCGGCGGCGTCCAATTCGTCCCAGCCTTTGCTGACCTGGGAAAACGCAATCGACGGGATGCCGAACAAAAAACCTTCGGTGGCGGCGGCAACAGTGCCGGAATACAACGTGTCATCGCCCATATTCTGGCCCTGATTTATCCCGGAAACGATCAAGTCAGGCCGAAAATTGAGCATGCCGGTCAATGCCACATGGACGCAATCGGACGGCGTGCCATTGACAAAATAAAAGCCGTTTTCTGCGCGATGCACGGATAAAGGCCGATCCAGTGTCAGCGAATTAGAGGACCCGGATCGATTGCTGTCAGGAGCCACCACCACAATCTCTGCAATCGGCGTTAGTGCATTCGCCAACGCGATGATGCCTGGCGCCAGATAACCATCGTCGTTACTGATGAGAATTTTCATAGCCGAATTTTACCTGAAGCCATCTTATGGTTAGGTGAAGATTTGCGTATTTTTATGTGCGCTTCCCAGCATATGCCAAAACCCTGATTTTAAATTGCATTTGGGCGTTATTTCAGCAAACTGCGCTATTATGTTGCGGCGCAACAAACTTTTTTCAGAAACTTACGAAAAAGAGGTATTGTTAGCGCTATCACGATGTGTTTTTGCCGTTCCTCAGGCACATGAGGTCGTTATATCTCGAATGCGAACGCTGGCTTTCTCCTGCGTCATTGACGTATTACCGATCTAATCTATCTAGTCAGGAACCACCATGAAACCCAACACAACGCGACTATCCGTTCCCAGTACTGCAGCAAATCCTTACACCGTCTGGACCGACCTGGCGGCCCAGACCGCCGAAATGATGACAGCATCAGCCCAGGTGATAGGCCATCGGAGTGTCCGCATGGCGTGCGCCGGCCCGCTGCCCAACGCACGCGATCAGCAGGAATTTAGTCTGATGGGGCAAGAGAAAATGGAGGCACTGTCCGAGTCGGCCCATGCGGTGACGATAAGCATGATGGACCTGCATCAGCAGGTTGCCAAACTCGCGCTCCAACAGCTACTGGACGGGACCACAGACCTGCTTGCGTTTGCCGCCGGAACATCCCTCGAGCCCAATGCGCCGGCACAAACCGACTTGGTCAACAAGCACATTACCAACTCTACCGACGCGATGTCGCAATTGAACGCCTCACTGGCGGATGTCGCCCATACCGGACTGCAACCACTCCACTCAAGAGCGACTGCCAATGCGAAACGGCTGGAAAAACTCTAACCCCTGGAATTCGTCCAGCCCTCGACGCGAGACGGGGACGGCAAGTCAGCTTCTTGCGCCCATGCAAATGGCGATCCGCCTTGCAATTCGATGAGCCGTGGAGCGGTCAGCGGATGCAGACTACACAAGGAAATAGAGAGTTGCGGGTGCGACAGTTGTTCCAGATGCCAATTCACACCCGAAGTCAATTTGCCGCCGGCACCGGCCAGTTCGGGCTGGGCCGACCGGTTATCGGTGTTCGACATTAGTTTGTACAGCGCTTCCTTGCTGCTCCACAAGGCATAAAATTCGGCCGCTCTGGACGCTTCGGTTTGTTGCGACAGCCACCCATGCTCCTGCGCCGAAAATGCAGCCTGGCTTAACGCCATCAGATCACGGCTGGCATCACGCATCTCGATATCGAGACCAAGCGGCGTATCGGCACTGACCGCGCAAGCGACCCAGCCGCGACTATGGGATAGGCTAACAGAGGGATGACTGGCAGCCGTCGCGGGAAGTCGCAGCAGCGGTGCGTTATTTTGACGCTCAATAACGCTGACGGCAGCGAACGCCAAATTGGTTAATCTGGCAACCGCGAACCGCAAAAGAATCCGACCAATCAAAAATTCGCGTTGTCGTGCGGCTCTTATGAAGCGTTGATAGCGTTGCCGCTCTGCATCGGTTAAACAAGCCAGCCATGGTGCCAGTTGGCGCCCGGAGCAGCGACCGCCATCGATCATCCAGACTAGCGCAGAGGGCATGGTGTATTCCTTATCTTCTGAGAATATTGACGCCCTGCCCTACCCCGGCCATTACTGCTGACGTCTTTTATGACAGTCTTTTAAAAATCAGCGATGTATTGATGCCGCCAAACGCAAAATTATTCGACATGAAATAGTCGCATTGCAATTGGCGCCCCTGATTGACGATGTAATCCAGTTCGGCGCAGCGCGGGTCCAGTTGCTTCAGATTGATGGTCGGCGCAAACCAGCCTTCGTGCATCATCTCGATACCGGCCCACGCTTCCAATGCGCCGCAGGCACCCAGTGTGTGGCCGGTATAGCTTTTCAGCGAACTGATCGGCACCTTGTTACCGAATACCTGCGCCGTGGCATGCGACTCGGCGATATCGCCTTGTTCTGTACCGGTGCCGTGCGCGCTGACATAACCGATTGCGGATGGCGACAACTCCGCATCCATCAGCGCCAATTCCATCGCGACGCGCATCGTGTCCGTGTTCGGATGCGTAACATGACAGCCGTCGCTATTGGTGCCGAAGCCGACGATCTCGGCATAGATTTTGGCGCCGCGCGCAAGCGCATGATCCATGTCTTCCAGAATTAGGGTAGCGGCCCCCTCACCGATCACCAAACCATCGCGTATGCGGTCGAACGGGCTAGGCGTCAAATTTGGCGTAGCGTTGCGTACGCTGGTGGCAAACAGCGTATCGAAGACTGCCGCTTCGGTCGCACACAACTCTTCGGCGCCGCCTGCGACCATGACCTTTTGACGGCCGCTGTGGATCGCCTCATAGGCATAACCAATTCCCTGACTGCCCGAAGTACAGGCGCTGGATGTCGTAATCACCCGCCCGGTAATGCCAAAGAACACGCCAATATTCACCGGCGCAGTGTGCGCCATCATCTTGATATAGGTGGTCGCGTTGATGCCTTTGGTGCTGCGCTCTTCCATCATCTTGCCGAAATCGCCAATCGCTTTCGGCGTCCCGGCGGATGAACCATAAGCAATCCCGCAACTGCCGTCTTTCAACAGCGGATCGTCAATCAGGCCGGCATCGATCAATGCCAGTTCAGTCGCCCTGGTTGCCATCAATGCGACCCGTCCCATGCTGCGCGTGCTCCTGCGGGTATACCGGTCAGACAGCGTGAACGCAGCCGCAGGCGCGCCTAATTGGGTATTCAAGCCATCGTAATCAGCCCACTCCTCCATCCGTACCACCGCGTTGCGATAGCTGCCGAGGTGAGCCCGCATGCTCGCCCAGTCATTCCCGATCGGACTGATGCCCGCCATCCCGGTGACTGCTACACGATGCGGCATCATGCCATGCCCCCGTTGACCGAAATCACCTGGCGCGTGATGTAGGCTGCATCGGCCCCCATCAGGAAACCGACCGTGGCGGCAACTTCTTCCGGTTTGCCTACGCGTCGCGCCGGAATCATTTTCAGCGCCTCTTCGAGCGGCGCATCCGCGATCATGTCGGTTTCGATCAAGCCTGGGGCCACACAATTGACGGTGATATTGCGTTTCGCCAGTTCGATTGCCAGGGCCTTGGTGGCGCCGATAATGCCCGCCTTGGCGGCACTGTAATTGACTTGTCCGCGGTTACCGATCAAACCCGACACCGACGCCAACGTCACGATGCGACCGGGAGCGCGACGTTGCACCAGCGGCATCACCAGCGGATTGAGGACATTGTAAAATCCATCCAGATTGGTCTTCAGCACCAGATCCCAATCATCACCCGACATCGCCGGAAACGCGTTGTCGCGGGCGACGCCGGCATTGCAGACGACGCCGTAGTAACAACCATGCTGCGCGATATCCGCCAACAGGATGTCTGCACTGACCTGACGATCACCGATATCGAACTGCAATACACGCACCTGCCGCCCCAGCGCGCGTATCGTCTGCGCAACCGTGTCCGCCGCGTCGCGCTGGCGCTGGCAATGCAAGACAATGTCGTAGCCATCACGCGCCAGTCGCAGCGCGATGGCCTTGCCGATGCCACGGCTGGAGCCGGTGACCAGCACCGACTTGTCCAGGCCGTCCGCGTTTTCAGTATTCTTCAGTCCCAACGTCATTCCGACCTTCCTTCAAGAAAAACAGTCGCATCATCCGGTTGAAACACGGTGATGGTGGCACGCGCCAGCGGCTGTTCATTTACACTATTTACATCACCATTCGCGCTAACACCAGCGTCATCGATATGGCACTCAAACGATCCTATTCCGTTGGCAGCCTGCAACACCCGCCGCACGACCACCCGCAGCACCGTACCCGGCATAAAACTGGAACAGCTCGCCTCGTAGCGCCGGGTGCCGAGCAGGAAGCCCAGTTTTACGCCAGCGCCACCGCAGCGCGCCGCATGACCGGCAAAGGCTGCAATCGCCTGTGCCATGTATTCGACCCCAACCCAGCTACCTACACCATCGGGCCCCATAAACAAGCTATCCGGTCGAATCGTCACTTCGGCACACAAACTCTCATCGTCCACGGCAATCACACGGTCAAGCAGCACCATACTGCCGGAATGCGGCAACAGGCTACGAATATCCGGGTGGACCGGGCTTATTGGCAACGCGACAGGCTGCGGCAACTTCGAAGGCATCATCATCATTCTCATCATTCGCGCCCCAGCACCAACGCTGCGTTGGCACCGCCAAACGCAAATGAATTACTCAAGGCCCGGCGCAACGGATGGCCGAGCCGGTATCCTGCCGGTAGCAGATGCAAGGCGGGCAAATCGGCATCACTGACGCCATCCCACAAATGCGGCGGCAAGCAGCCGGCGGCGTTCTCGTCCTGCATCGCCAGCCAGCACAAGCCGGCTTCGATCGCGCCCGCCGCCCCCAAGGCGTGGCCAGTATAAGGTTTGGTGGAGCTGAGCGCGACCTGCTCACCGAAAAGAGCATGCATGACACGGCTTTCCATCGCATCGTTTTGCACGGTCGCGGTACCGTGCAAATTGACGTATTCGATTTGTGTGGCATCCACACCGGCACGCGCCAGCGCCTGCGCGATGGCGATGCGGGCGCCGCCGCCGGCCGGGTCGGGGGCCGAGATGTGATAGCCGTCGGACGACTCGCCCCAACCGCGCAACGCCACCGTCGCCGGTTGCGCGCTCATCAAAAACAACGCTGCGCCCTCGCCAATGTTGATGCCATTCCGATTGGCGCTAAACGGATTGCAGCGGGTAGCGCTGACCGACTCCAGCGCGCCGAAGCCGGCAACGGTAAAAGCGCACAAGGAATCGACCCCGCCAGTCAGCACCACGTCGGACAAACCCATCCGAATCAATCTGGCGGCACTGGCCATCGCCTTGGCACTTGAAGCGCAGGCGCTGGAGTGAACATAGGCCGGGCCTGTCACTCCCAGCTCTGCGGCCAGCATCGCTGCGGGCGATCCCATCTCCTGCTGCCTATACGCAAATTCCGAAGGGAATGTCCCACTCGCCGCATGCTGCCTGAATGCGGCTTCAGTCTCAGCGATACCAGAGGTACTGGTGCCAAGCACGATCCCGATACGGTCCGCGCCGTACTGCGCGATGGCGGCATCCAGCGCTGGACGAATCTGTTCCAGTGCGGCCAACACCAGCCGATTATTCCGGCTCCGATGTGCCGGCGCGTAGCCATCCATCTCCGGCAAGACGCTGTCGACACACCCCAGCGGCAATGCGCCGGCTGCACAATAGCGATCCGTCAGCGCAATCCCGCTTCGCCCGGCGAACAGGCGTCGACGGATCTCGGCATGGTTATCGCCGAGCGCACAAATCAGTCCTAGCTGGTTAAGATAAAGCATGTTGATCTGCCAAATTAAGGTGTCACTACGCTACCCGAGGCGGCGGCCGGACTGGCGCCGGTCCCCGATTCAATCGCCGACTCGATCGTCAAGCGATAGTGATAGCGCAAATTGGTTAAATCCACTTTCCCGCCCCACGGCGAAGCATTGCTGTAGTTAATCACCGTCACCGGCACATCATCTTGCAGCAAGGTGCGACGCAAACCCTGTTGCTGGATCTTCCAGCCCGCCGGCAACGCCTGCCTTATCACTTCCACTGGCCACAGCGTCAGTTGCGTATCTTCCAGCACGTCCTCTGCGCGGACCTGCGCCGGCAACATCGGATGGCGCCAGGATTGTAAAGTCTGTCCATCATAATGCAAGGTCAGTACGCGCTGACCAAGCGCCAGGCCGACCATATTCAGTTGCTGCGGGTCAATTTCCAGTGCCGCATCGAGTTGGTCGGTGCGGCCATTCCGTTCGACCGTCAGATGCTGTTGCAGGCTGATGCTGGCACCCAGCGACGCCGGCGCCAGTTTCAAGCCCAATCTTGCCGGCGGCGCTGCCTGCCGGGTGCTGGCGCAGCCAAGCACCAGCGTCGTCGCCAGCAACAGTGCCGAGATCCCGGTTATCCGCATATCTCCTCCAATGCTTTCAGGCGGCGCTGGCTTTCACGCACGTACGGATTACTGTCATCCCAGGCATAACCGGCCAGAATCGCCGCGATCATGCCACGAATCTCCGGCTGCTGGTTTTCATGGAAGATGACTTTCTGGAAACCGCCGGCGTACCAGGACTCGACAAAAGTACGGAAAGTATCGACGCCTTTTTTGAGTGGTACGGCGTATTCTTTTTCCCAATCGACTTCGACACCGGCGAAATGACGTTGCAATACGGCGGCGGCCAGGCTGGCCGATTTGACTGCGATCGTGACGCCCGACGAAAACACCGGATCAAGGAATTCACCGGCATTGCCAAGCAAGGCATAGCCTTTGCCCCACAACGATTTGACATTCGCGGCGTAGCCGACAATCGCGCGCGCCGGCGTATCCCAGCGTGCGTTCTGCAGCAATTTTCGCGAGGCAGGATCTTCATTCACCAAGGCCTGCAAACGTTCGCTGTCCGAACCCTGATACTGCGCCAGAAACGATGTTTCCGCCACCACGCCGATCGAGCAGCGGCCACCCGCAAACGGGATTAACCAATACCAGACATCGCAGTGATCGGGATGAACCGTGACGCGGATCTTGTTGCGATCGAAACCGGGCGCGGCAATGCCATCTTCGATGTGCGTAAAGATCGCGCCGCGTGCGGGAAAATTCGATGGCGTTTCGATTTGCAACAAGCGCGGCAGGACTCGGCCAAAACCACTGGCATCCAGGATAAAACCCGCTTCCACCGTATATTCGCTGCCATTCGCATGACGCACTGTGACGCGCGGTTTGGCCCCCTCCAGATCGACTGCGGTCACCGTATGCTGGAAACGTACTTCGGCACCCTGGCGCTGCGCTTCCTTGGCCAGCAAATGGTCGAAACTGGCGCGCTGCACCTGATACGTGGTGCCCCAGCCGGCAGAATGCTTATCGCGAAAATCGAAATCGGTGTAACGCTCGCCGCGCACGAAAGCAGCGCCGTTCTTATACTGAAATCCGGCTTCGACTACCGCTTGCAACATGCCCGCCTGCTGCAGGTATTCCATGCTCTGCGGCAACAAGCTCTCACCGATGCAAAAGCGTGGAAACTGTTCGCGCTCCAGCACCAATACCTGGCGACCTTGCTGCAGCAACAACGCCGCTGCGACCGATCCGGCCGGGCCGGCGCCGATCACCAGCACATCGCACTGTTCAACTAGTTGCTCCATTGTATTTTTCTTCCTGTGGTGAGTCTTTTTGACTAAAACATGGCGCGATCAGCCACACAATCGCGATACCAATCAACATCGTGAATCCAAACGCATGCAGCGGTGGCGTCGCGGATAACGCCAGCAGACCGAATGACAACAATGCACTAATCGCCGACAAGCCGACCGTCAGCCAGGCAAAGTGACCTGCATGGCCTCGTTGGCCGGTTTGCTCTTGCAAGAAAATGCCGTAGTCAACGCCCAGTCCAAGGATCAGCATCAGCGCCAGCACATGAAACATTTGCAACGGCTGACCAATCATCCCAAGCATAGCCAATGTAGCAACACTCGCCAGTGCCGGCGGCATCAACACGCGCCAGGCGGCATACCGATAACGGGTGAACAGCAGCAGATAAATTGCCGCATATGCCCCCATCAAGACCCAACCCATATATTGTCGATAGTGCCCTAGCACCGAGGAAATTTCGCTGACCTTATCTACCCACTGTACGCCCTCAAGCTGCACCGCTGTTTGTTTCAATAGCGGCAGATTGGCATAATTATTCACTCCACGCAGCGCTACGATACTGGCATAGGTGCTGCCATGCGCCCCCTCGACACAGCCCAGCCAGAGATGCCGGGACGGCTCGCTGGCCGCCGTCTTCAGGAACGCTGCGGGCGTCAACGCGCCGACGGTGCCGGGCACGGCTAGCGCCCGCGCGCGCATCTGCGCAATCCAGCCATCGTCTTCGCCCAGCTGCGCCGCCAAAGCTTTCAGCGGCCCCTCTGCGTCTAACAACGCGCGCTCGACCAGCGCCCGATTTGCGTCCTGCGCGCGAATTGACGGCGTCCAGTCGGACATCGCCTGATAACCGCTGATGACATGCTGCGCGACCAGCGGATCCAGGCGCTGCCTCAACGCTTCTTCACGCTGCAACACCTGTTCGGCAGTAGCGCCACGCACCAGATAAAACTGCACCGGCGTCGGTGCATCGAGTATTTTGGAGAGCTTGATCTGGTCGTCCAGCAACGCCTTGGGCGGCGTCTGCAGCGAGCGGATATCATCGTTGACCTGCAAGCGCGCCAGCCCTGTGAGCACAAATACGCCAAACAATAGCGCCGCCAGCAAGCTGCCGCGATTCAGGCGTAACAGCGGCCAGTGCCGGCGACTGGCACCGAACCAGTCGGCAAAACGCGAACCCTTCAGCGTCGTTGCATGCACCAGCGCCGGGAACCAGCAAATCACCGTCAACCAGGCAAACAGCAAACCCAGCACCGAAAAGACTGCCATCTGGCGCAAGCCGGGAAACGGCGTCAACGCCAAGCCGATATAACCGATGACGGCCGCGGCCAACGTCAAGCATAACCCGGGCAATAAGCGGCGCAACAATTGCGGCGAAGTGAGGGCATTGTCGCTCCCCACCCGGCTACACAAAAAATAGATAGCGTAATCCTGTGCGACGCCGATCAGGCTGGCGCCAAACACCAATGTCAATAAATGCACCCGCCCAAAGATCAGCCAGCAAATTGAAAATGCGCCCAGACAACCGATAGCAATCGACAACACGATCAAGCCGATCGGCCGGAATGAGCCGAACGTCAGCCACATCAACAGCACGATACCGAGTAAGGAGCCGACGCCGATGGTCGACATCTCGGAACTGGCCTGGGCACTGGCAGCGCCGGCGTGCAACACCACCCCGGCGCTGATCAGTTCAACCTTGGGAAGCGCTTGCCTGGCGCTCTTGGCGGCCGCATCCAGCAATGGCAGCACCGCTTGCTGCGTCGCCATCGAAAAAGCCGGTTGCCGCAAGGTCAGCAGCAGCATCGCATACTGACGGCCGTTCGCCTCAACGAACAAATGCCCATCGCGCGGCCTGACCGGCGTTTCTTGCGCGCGCCGTTGTACCCACCCATTGAACAAGCCAAACGGGTCATCCTGCCACGCACCCAGCTTAGGACCGGAAAACGGGCTGTACAACTGTTGCAACGCGGTCTCAACCCAGTAGCCAGGCGGCTTTTCACGCAACAATTTTTGCTGCTCTGCGGTCAGCAAACTGAGCCGGTTCTGTTGCGATGGCGCCAGCCAGTCGCTTTGCGTCTGCGCGGACATAGCCGCACTGGCCTCGAACAGATCGGGATGCCTGGCCAGCACAGCCGAATAGGCGTCAGCAGCCGTGCGCGCCTGACTCCAGTCATCGGCACCGACCAACACGATCAGCCGTTGCTGCGCGGAATCGACCATATGCGTAAAAGCCTGCTGCAATACCGGATCGCGCTGCTCCACCGGCAGCAATGCCAGAATATCGGTGTCGGGCACCACGCGTTGCACCAGCCAAAGATAGGCGTTGTGGCTCAACATCAAGCCGACCACCAGCAACCAGATCAGCGCCAGCCGCCGGGGCCAACGGCTGCTAGTCAAGTGACGCCCCTTCTTCGGCGCTCATGGCGCCAGCGCCGCTTTGCATTCCGGAGAACGTGATCTCGGTACGGTCGCCGCTGGCTTCGTTGATGGTGACGCTCTTGACGTAAGCACCGCCGGTCAGCGCCAGCACGCCGATCGCCTTGGCCAGCGCAGGCTCACGGGCTTTCAGTCCGACTTTCCAGGTATTGCCCTGGATACTGCCATCCAGTTCGAACAAGGTTTCCAATTGACTGAGATCGCCTGCCAGCAACGAAAACAGCACGCTGTTGATCATCCGCACCACCGGCTCCTGCTTGGAGTCCAGCCGCATGGCGACGCGATCACCCTGCATCTGGACAATCTCATCGCGCTTCAGACGCAAGGTATTCGGGAACGGCTGCAAGGTCCGCCACAGAACGCCCTTGCCGCTGACTACGCAAAAACGGCCGTTCGAGAGCAGCGGCTTTTTGATTCCCATCAGTTGCTTGGTTTGATCAAAGCGGCCGCACAATACCGGCGGCCTGGCCAGCATTTCCTGAATTTTTGCGACCGGCGCGGCGGCCTGCGCAGACAGGCAAGAAAGTATCAAAAGACCGGCGATAAATGGTGCTGTGAATAAGCGCTTCATGCTGCGGCAACTCCCAATTTTTGAAATAACACGGCAGGCGAGACAAAGCACATTTCGCGCGTCGCGAGGTTGACGGCGACTTGCGTGGTGCTGCCCTTGGTCAAACGCTGACCGCTGGCGCTATCGGTGATCGCGTAGGCGATCTTGAGGCGATTTTCCCACTCGACGATACTGGCGCGCACGTTGATGCGCTGACCGAACCTGGCCGGATGGACGTAACGCAGATGCAGGTCAATCACCGGCCAGGCGTAACCGGAGGCCTGCATTTCCGGATAGTTGTAGCCAATCGCATCAAGCAACGCGCAACGCGCTTGCTCCAGATACTTGACATAGTTGCCGTGCCAGGCGATTTCCATCGGATCGAGATCGTAGAACTGTATTTGCAGTGCGATCTCGGCCGACCAGCGGCTTTCGGTTTTACTCATAGAGGGCCCACGCCTGCGTCCGTATCCGCTCCAGCAGCAGGCGCAAATCGGGCTCCAGCATGCGGTCTTCCCGAATCACCGCGATATCGCCCGCCAGCACATCGAGCATCGCCTGCAAATTCTGTTGCGGCTGCGCTGTCGCATCGACCCGGCAACGTAACCAGACACCCTGACGGACACTGATCAAGAGCGCTGCCGTGACTTGCTCGGTCAGTTCCAGCACGCGCAAACAATCACGCGCAGCAATCGTCCCCATACTGACTTTGTCCTGATTGTGGCATTCGGTCGAACGTGAGAATACCGAGGCCGGCATGGTCAGCTTGAGTGCTTCTGCGGTCCAGGCCGAGGCGCTGATTTGCAGTGCTTTCAAACCATGATTGATACTCGCCCGCGGACCTTCGGCGCCCGACAGATTGGCCGGCAGGCCATGGTTGTAACGACTGTCGACCAGCAGCGCCATCTGCCGGTCCAACAAGTCAGCGACATTGGCTACCGCATTTTTCATGCTATCCATGGCGAAGGCGATATGGCCGCCGTAGAAATGCCCGCCGTGCAGCACGCGCTCATTCTCGCCATCGATAATCGGATTGTCGTTGGCACTATTCAGTTCATTCTCAATCGACTGCCGCATCCACGGCAACGCATCGGCCAGCACGCCGATCACATGGGGCGCGCAACGAATCGAGTAGCGATCCTGCAAGCGCTTTTCGTTGCGGGGCGCATCAGCTGCGGGTAAATCCTGGCGCAACCAGGCGGCGACTTGTTGCTGTCCTGCATGCGGCTTGACGGCGAACAGCGTTTCGTCAAAGTGATGGGCATTGCCATCCAGCGCAAAACTCGACATCGCAGTAATCCTGGTGGCAAGCCGCACCAGATATTCGGCGCGATCGTAGGCCAGACAGGCTAGCGCCGTCATCACGGCGGTGCCGTTCATGATCGCCAGACCTTCCTTCGGCCGTAAGCGCAACGGCGTCATGCCGACCGCCGCCAATGCCTCGGCGGCTGGTACTTTGATGCCATCGCGCCAGACTTCGCGTTCACCGCACAGCACTGCGGCCAGATACGATAACGGCGTCAAGTCGCCGCTGGCACCGACCGAACCCTCGGCCGGAATCAGCGGCAACAAGCCTTCTTTCAGCAAGCGCGCGATCTGCTCCAGCAAGCCGACGCTGACGCCGGAATAACCTTTGCACAGCGATGCCAGACGTACCGCCAGAATCGCCCGCGTCTGGGCTGGCGTAAAGTGTTCGCCGAGTCCGCAGCCATGATAGGTGTACAAATGATGCGGCAATTCCGGCACCAGTTCCGCCGGCACATTGACCGTACAGGAATCGCCATAACCTGTGGTCACACCGTAAATCGTGCCATCCTCGCGCAGCAAGCGATCCAGAAAATCGGCACCACGCGTGATCGTCGCAAGAAACGCCGGATCAGCAGATAGCGTCACCTGTGCCGATGCGGACGCAATCTCGACAATATCTTCTATCGTCAATCGTCCCTGATCAAAACAGACGGTTCGAGGCTTAGTGCTTGATGATTCGTTCAGATCAGCGTGATGCATTGTCATATCCAGATAAATACCAAAAATCGTAAAAGTTAAACCATTGCAGCGGTGCCCTCAGACAGAAATGTTCCAGCCGCGCGGCATACGCCGCGGCCAGTTCATCGAGCATCTGATTGCGATGCTTGCGCGGCAAGCGAATGGCATCGCGGAACAACTCAAAATGGCATTCGGAACGGTCCCCGATGGTCAGTGAGAACAGCAAATACACCGGACACTGCAGCACACTCGCCAGCACATAAGGGCCAATCGGGAACGGCGCAGGCTGCCCCAGAAACGGGGCATGCGCGACCCGAGGATGCGCCGACACCGGAATCCGGTCGCCGGCAATCGCCACGAACTCGCCGCGCGCGACCTTATCCGCCAGCAGCATCGCCATGGCGGGAGTCAGTTCGGTCACCTGCATCAGATTCAACTGACTGTCCGGGTCGAGTTGCGCCAGCAATCGATTGAACGCCTGGGCGTGCCTGGTGTGTACCAGCACCGTGATCCGCAAGCCGCTGCACTGGCGCGACAGCACGCGGCATAATTCAAGATTGCCAAGATGGGCGCAAATCAACAGGCCGCCCCGCTGGCTCTGAAGATTCGCCAGCAAGTGTTCCTGGCCGCTGTAGATCACCTCTTGCGTCTTGAACAAACCGCCCCACAGCAACAATTTATCCAGGATGCTTTCAGCAAATGCCGCAAAATGCTGAAACACGCCGGGCAAGCCCGAACGCGGCAGCCCGGTATTGCCTCCAACAGCGGATGCGCGCACCCGGCGCAAATAATCTCTTGAGGCGTGACGCGCTGTCGGCTTGGTCATCAGATACCAGCCGAGTACCGGATATAGCGCCAGGCGAAACGGCAAGCGGCCGGCAATCCGATACAGCCAGAACAACAGACGCATGCCCGCCACAAAGCCGCTCTCGTTAATCTGCGCCCAATGACGATGCGCCTGAGTCATCACGGGCTCCGTCGACCGGAGAGTTTACGTGCCAACAGCTGCGGCGCCCGTACCAGCATGCCAATAAATAACGTCACATGCATGCGTGTAATCAGGATGTTATCCCGCACCAGGCGAAAGTGAGACACACCGTCGCTTGGATAACGCACCCTGGTCGGCAAATTGACGACCTGCATGCCGTCCCAATATAGCCGCACCAGCACTTCGGTATCGAAGTCCATATGTTCGCCCAGCGCCTTGCGCTGTGCCAGTGCCACCAATGGCGGCAAAGGATAGACCCGAAAACCGCACATCGAATCCTTGATGTCCAGCGACAAGGTATTGATCCAGACCGAGATATGGGTCAGATAGCGTCCATACAGCCGCACCTTCGGCACGCTCTCGTCATACACCGGACAGCCGGCAATCAGTGCGGCCGGCCGGGCGGCAGCCTGCGCCAGAAAGCGCGGAATGTCATCGGTGCAATGCTGTCCATCTGCATCGATTTGCAGCGCATGCGTATACCCTGCCTGGGCGGCATGCCGCACGCCGCTCAATACCGCCCCGCCCTTGCCGCGATTGACGGTATGGCGCAGCAACGTGATCTGGTTCGGATGGGCGGCAGCAAGCGCGTCCAGCACTGCGGCACAAGCCGGCGAACTGCCGTCATCAACCAGTATGCACGGCAGACGATGGGCCAGCACCGCGGCGGCCACCGCAGCGATTGCGTGTTCGTGGTTATAGACCGGAATCACCGCACAGGGCCTAAAGTTCGTGTTGCGTTTGTGATGCTGGCGCATATTGAATTCCAGGATATTTCCAGTCTTAGACATCGGCATTTCCAAACATGACACGGCCGCTTGCGTGTTGACCCGCAGCCGACGTCAGACGAAACGTCAGCGAGGATTTTTGACTATCGTGCTGCAACTCGAGCTGCAGCACCGTCTCTGGCACGACGACGCGCTGGAACTTGATTGCATGCATGCTCCGGAAATGCGGCGCTAACGCAAAGTATTCACGGCCATAGGCAATCGCCCAATCGACCTGCACCACACCCGGCAAAATTGGCGAGCCTTCAAAATGACCGTTGAAATACAACAGGTCGCGTGGCACGGTGAGTTCCAGCAACACGCGAGAGTGCGCCGGATCCGTCTCCAGCAGCCGCTTGATTGGTTTCGTCACTGCACCCGCCGCCGCATTCACCAAGGCCGGACTCGCCACACTGGCGGCAGCGGCCAACAAGTCGGCGCGCGTGGTCTTGCCTTGCGCATTCACCGGCAACGCGTCGAGATAACGCCAGCTGCGCGGCAGCGCAATCCGCTCGACCGCATGCGCGATACCGGCGCGCAACAGCCGGTTCACACGCAGCTTGCCCTGTTCGGCAAGGAGTGCGCGGCCGGCAGCGGACAATACGACGAATGCGGCGGTCTGCTGGCGTTGCGGCCCGTCCACCAGCAACACCCGCGCATCAGCCACCCAAGCGGAGGCCTTCAATTGCCGCTCGATCGCATCCAGCGAAATCCGTTTTTCTTCAACTTTGACAATACGATCGATCCGGCCTCTTAACAAAAAACGCCGCTCGTCAACGGCCTGCGCCTGATCCGCCAGACTGAACCAGTCGGCGTGGGGCAAGTGCGGCGAACGAATTTCGAGCACGCCATCATCTGGCGCGATACGCCACACAATCGCGGGCATGACGCTCCAGCTTTCGTCAACTGCAGCGCCGCCAAAGCGACGCTGACGCCATCCGACGCCGCCTGTTTCGGAACTGCCATAGACTTCAATTGGAACCTGTCCGAGCAGGCGCCCTGCTGCCAGCGCGGCTTCTTGCGACAACGCGCCGCCCGACGAAAACACTGCGCGCAGCGCCGGTAACTGCAGCGATTCCGGAATCCGTTTCAGATGGGCCGGACTGGAGATGAGTATGGCGGGACGAGCGCCGGGCTGGTGTAACAAGGGCAACAGCTGTTCCAGGAACGCAATCTGCCGCGCGTGGATAGCGCGTCCCGCCGTCAACGGCCACAACACCTTGAACAACAGGCCATAGATATGCTGGTGCGAAACGGTGGCAACGATATCGGCATCGCCCAGGCTGTCGCCGAACAGGTTTTCGAGAGTCGCCACTTCTGTCGACAATTGCGACAGCTTCTTGGTCACCGCTTGCGGTTCGCCGGTACTGCCGGAGGTATACATCACGACACCGGGGAAATCCGGTGCGAGCGTCTTGAATCCATAAAGTGTGGCGTCAACGACTGGCTGCAGCGGCTTGGGAGCCAACATCAGCGGCAAATATTGCGGCGGAAACTCGCCCACAAAACCGTCCACCGCGCGCGCCAGATTGGCGCAGGTCGCCGGCAACACATCACCCGGCAAGTAAATCGTTTTATCGGCTTGCCACGCACCCAGCAATGCGCAGGCAAAATCGGCGCTGTCGCTCAAATACAATGCGAAGCAAGAACCGGACTGGCGTAACAACAAGGTTCGCCAGGCGTCGACTTGCGCCAGAAAGTTCGCATGATCGAGTACGGCGGCATCGCGCCATGCAAATGGCCGGGTCTTGTGAATACTGGAAATTGACGCTGCACTCAGCAGCGACAACATATCGTGCGAACTAGACATGCTGCTGTCCGGATTGCCGGCGGCGATGACGACGTTTGGAAGCTATTCTGACCAGGTATTCGCCGGCAAACAGAATACCCATCGCTGCGTAAGCGACCACGCCGTTATAGATGGACCACACTGCGGGCGAGGCCCAGCATGCCGTGATCAACGCGAGCAAACCGTTTACCACAAAGAAGCCGCACCACACTTGTGTCACACGACGCGTGTAGGCGATAGCGTAGTCCGGCAGGTGCGGATCAGTCAGCCGCGCCAGCCGCTCGATCATTGATGGCGGTGCCAGCAAGCTATACCCGAATACGCACAACATCCCTGCGTTCATCATCACCGGATACAACTTCAGCGGCAGCAATGCGTTGTACCAGACCGCGATGGCGGCAAGCAGCAACGCTCCAGCCAGCCACCAGCGGCTTGCCTTATTCAGTCTCAATGTTGATAACCGGGTTGCCGCAGCCCCCACCAATAGCAAAGCGAGCGCACGCGGCTCAACCCGACCGTGTCCCAGCCAGATCGCGAGCGGATAGAGCAGCGTGACAAGAACCGTCAGCACCCTCGGCAACGAAATAAGAAAAAAACGTTTTATTTTGCGTCCTCCGCCAACAATGCCGCGAGTGCATCGACCACGTCCTGCACCGTACGGACTGCTTTGAAGACGTCAGGTTGCAGGCGTTTGCCGGTGAGCTGCTTGAGCTTCACCACCAGATCGACCGCGTCAATGCTGTCAATATCCAGATCGGTATACAAGTTGGCCTGCGGTGTCGCGCTCGCCTTGTCGATCTCGAACATTTCATGCAACGCGTCAACCACCCATATGTAAATTTCTTCCTTGCTCATTGCAACCGCTGTCGCTGTCGCCATCGTATCTTTTATCAACGCAGTCATCTCACACCTTCATTTCTTTCTGTTGCCGGCGATCATGGCGGCAAGCGCTCGTACCGATGCAAAATGGTTACGCGTTTCCGCCGAATCTGCCGACAACGAAATGCCGTAGCGCTTCTGAATGGCAACACCAAGTTCGAGCGCATCGATCGAGTCTAATCCAAGGCCATCGACAAACAATGGCGCATCGGTATCGATATCCGCCGGGGCAATATCTTCGAGTTGCAGGACATCGATGATGACCTGCTTCACTTCTTCTTCAAGTTGCTGCATTGGATTGACTTTCTTTTCTAAAATAGTCCTGCAAATAGGCAGTCAAGTGTCTTGCTGCCAACGTCTCGCTGCCAGCTTCGGCAACGAAGGCGAGGACGTCGATATCTTCCTTGACTTCGATGCTGAAATGCGCAATTGCCGGAGGCACTTGCCACCATCTTGCACCCTTGGCCAGGGTCGGCGGGAAACAGCGGATAACCACTGGCGTCACGTTCGACAAACTGCGCACGGCAATATTTGCAGCGCCGCGCTTCAGGCTGATCGGACCGTTTGTGCGCGTTCCCTCCGGAAAAACAATCAGATTATTGCCGCGCTGCAAGGAGGCAATGCAGTCTTCCAACAAGCCAGTGCCGGAATCATTACTGATATAACCGGCCGCACGTACCGTACCGCGGGTAAATGGGTTATTCCAAAGCCGTCCTTTGACGATGCAATCGGCGTGCTTGACGAAAGCCATCAGGAACACGGTATCGATCAGGGTCGGATGATTTGCCAGAATCAGCAAGCCTTGCCGCTGCAACCGCTCCAGGCCGCTGATATCGTAGCGCAGCACGCCCAGCCACCGCATCAGACCGACAAATATCCGAAACACCACGAAAATCACATGACGCGCCGCCAACACCCGCAATCCCGGTTCCCGGATAAACAGATTCAGCAAAGGAAACACGGCAATCCGCAATAACAGGCCACCGACACCAAACGCCAGAAAACTGAAACCGGTTGCCGCTATGCGCCAATACCGATTCAAGCGCTTGACCAAACTACTCAGCATGGTAACGCCAAACCCAGCGACGATTGTCGACCACCCGCATCAATTCGCGGTCTTGCCTTAGTTGAAAGCCCAGTACTTCCAATCCGGCCGGTTGCCGATACGCATTGGCAGATTCTTTTGCAAACGAAGTAACGTTATCGGCGGCACTCTGGTTGACCGCCGGCTCCCATGTCAGCGAGATCGCATTTGCAGCCCCCGCCGGCTGGATTAGCCAGGCCCAGGCAAACGGCTGATCTTCGCAATCCTTGAACTCCCGAAATTCGTCCGGTAACAGACCATCGTAGACCACCAGCAAGACCTCTGCCGCACCATCCGCCAGCAATCCACAAGCCTCGATTACCGCGTGCTCGACGCCACTGTCACCGGCAGACAGGGCGCTGTGATTGGCCTGATCGTGACGGGCAATCGATAACAGACCGGCGGTCGCGTTATGCACCGACAAACTAAAGGAGGTGGGCGATAGCGGCGACTCTTGCACCAGATCCTGCAGCAATTCTACCGAACGCGCACATTCGCCATGGCGCGAACAAAATACCGTTGGCACCGCCGCTCGCCCGTTCAGACAACGATAAGCCACTTCCAGTGCCATCTTGCCGATGAGGCCGGCACGCCGACGCAGCATGGCTGGCATGGCCGCAACCCGTGGCTCGGTAGTGCCCCGGATCAGAAAATTCCGATTCGCCCATGCCAGCCAGTCAGCGTCCGTTTCCACCCCGGGCGCCCATGCGGCATGCGCTGCAATTGAGAACCGGATTCCGTTAAATGCCTGATTGCGGCTCATTTCACCATTCTCCAACACCCATTCAGTCGACATATATAAACAGCAACCAATCCGGGGAGTTGAACCGACGGTTATTTGGGTATTTTGCGCGGCATTATATCCTATATGCCCATGCAAAATATTGACATTTACGCATGACAACTATTTTCAAGTAAACTTCTACAACTGTTTATTTAACACGTTATTAACATCTAATTAGCTCGCGCAAACACCGAATATGTTGGCCGGCAAAAGGGAAAAGGCCGAGACGTGTGCCGAATACTGGAATAGCGCAGTCCGACTCAGCCCTTGCGCTTGGGGTAGCCTTCCGAGGTGATACGCTTCCAGACTGCCGTTTTCTCCTCTTCGGTCATAAAAACCCAATGCGCGACTTCGTTGACCGTACGGCCACAACCGCGACAGACATCATCGAAAGTGGTCGAACAAACGGCAACGCAGGGGGTGTCGGGACGTTCCCTTGGAGACTCTGACATGCCTTACCTTATTAATTAAGATGACTGTGTGAAATGACTGCGCGAGTTGACTGCGTGATATGACTGCGGCAAGACGTCGGCAAATACCGGCAGCGGTCAGTGTTAAACCGCCGCTGCGCCGCTAAGGCCTCAATTCTATAACACTCGACGGCTGGCGTATGTTGGCGCAAACCCGCATCCGTCCGCATGCCGGCCACAGCAGCGAAATCGCCTCCTCACCCGACTGACCATACAGTTCGCGCTGCATGCGTGGCGCCAGTCAGGGCCGCAGCGGGAGTCAAAACCGCAATAAACCAACATCGAAACACCGGACCGGTTTTCGGTTAATATCAGCCCCTTTCAATTAGAATGCCCAACGCATTGCACGCGGCCGTTCGAGTCGCACCAGCAAATCCTCCATCAAAATATGGATTGCCCTTGCAAAACAACCGGCTGGCAGGACGCGCTCGATCAGGTATTTCGATTTTCCGTTGAATTTGAACATGCATATGGCTGTTTTCGATTGGTTTGGCTGGTCCGCGCTCTGGATGACTCCCCTGCTTTGGCGCTTTGTCAAAGCGCGCCTGTTTGGCGGCGTCAAACTGGGCGGCCCTGGATCCATCCGTTTATGGCTGGGCACTTTTCTGGTGCTGTGCGCGAGTAGCGCACTGGAAGCGGCAATTCGCACGACGGGATCGATACCGCCCAACGGTGATTTTTTCGGTCAAACGCTGGCGCGTGGACTGATTCACAGCTTTGGTCATATCGGCGCCGTGCTGCTGATGATCGCGGCAATGCTGCTTGCGCTGACGTGGTTGTTTGGCGCGGCGTGGTTGAAAACGCTGCTGCGATTTGACCGTTCATTGCGCGCATTGTGGCTGCGAAAAGAAGACGGTAGAGACCACGCTCCGCGTGAACAACGGCTTTCCCGGCCTGCGCTGCCGCCGCGCCCTGCAACAAGACCGCTCAGAACACATAGCCCCGTTGCGACGACACCCGCCAGAAAAAAATCCTGGCAACTTCCATCGATCCACGCTGGCGATGGCTTCCCTGCCGATGTGCTCAAAGCGCGACCGTCACGTCCTGAACACAAACCTTCAGGACGGACCATGTCCGAGTGGGCAACGATTGAACAGATTATTCCGACACCCGCCATGCGCGCCCGCTCAAACGCATCGCAGGCGGCGCAAATTTCCAGCGAAATCCGCCGGGCCGAGATTCTTTTGCGCCAGACCAATCGGGCGCAAACCATTGCCACGCCTGGCGGCGCTGTCACCAGCACTCTCTACACCCCGGCGCGTCCCAAGATCGCTGCGCCGGTGCCGAGCAGGGAAGATCGCCGCGACCTTGTCACATTATCGACCGGACACGCCCCGTCCCAAGCGCAACCGGCACCCGCGTACCGGCTGGACGACCGCACTCCCCACATTGCATCCCTGCCGGCAGCGCCAGCGCCGGCAATGCACACCTCCGGCATTGCGCGTGCATCGACCTATCTTGCGGATGCAGTGACAGTCGAGTTTGAAGAAAAAGTTCACCCGGAAGCGATTGCCTCGACGCCGGTCAGCTTGCCGCCGGCCGTATCGGAAACATTGCCTGAGGCAGCGACACCGGTTGTTGTCGCCATCAAGACTGATGACATGCCGTCAACCCGGCATTCGGCACCGGCCAGACCGGTTACGCCGGCGAACCTGTCGGGCAGTGCCGCAACCGATGTTTTTGAATTCCATGCACCGCACGGCTTGCGCATTGACTTGCCCGGACTCGACCTGCTCGACCCCGCCACCAGCGACGTTATCGCGATACCGGTTGAGCGCCTGGCAGAAACCGGCCTGTTGATCGAACAGCGCTTAAAAGAATTCAAGGTGCCGGTCACCGTCATTGGCGCCGATGCCGGACCTGTCATTACGCGCTTCGAAGTGGAACCGGCACTGGGCGTGCGCGGCAGTCAAATTGTTGGCCTGATGAAGGATTTATCGCGGGCGCTCGGACTGACCTCGATTCGTGTCGTCGAAACGATACCGGGCAAGACCTGCATGGGGCTGGAGCTGCCGAATGCGCAGCGCCAGATGATCCGGCTTTCGGAGATTTTGGCGTCAGCTGCGTATCAGCACTCGGCCTCGCATCTGACACTGGCGCTGGGCAAGGACATCACCGGAAATCCGGTGGTCGCCGACCTCGCCAAAGCGCCGCACATGCTGGTGGCCGGCACCACCGGCTCCGGCAAATCGGTGGCCATCAACGCCATGATCTTATCGCTGCTGTACAAGGCGACGCCCGAACAGGTGCGGCTGATCATGATCGATCCCAAAATGCTTGAACTGTCGGTATATGAGGGCATTCCGCATCTGCTGGCACCGGTCGTCACCGACATGAAACTTGCCGCCAACGCGCTGACCTGGTGTGTGGCCGAGATGGACAAGCGCTACCGGCTAATGTCTGCGCTCGGGGTACGCAATCTGGCTGGCTTCAATCAAAAGATACGCGACGGCGAGCAACGGGAAAAAAAGGTGACGAATCCGTTCTCGCTCACACCGGATGCACCCGAACCGTTGTCCACGCTGCCGCTGATCGTTGTGATTATCGATGAGTTGGCTGACTTGATGATGGTGGCCGGCAAGAAAATCGAAGAACTGATCGCGCGCCTTGCGCAAAAAGCGCGGGCCGCCGGCATCCACCTGATTCTGGCCACGCAACGGCCGTCGGTGGATGTGATCACCGGGCTGATCAAGGCGAATATCCCGACGCGTGTGGCGTTTCAGGTCTCATCGAAAATCGATTCCCGCACCATCCTCGACCAAATGGGTGCCGAGGCGCTGCTAGGTCATGGCGACATGCTGTTCCTGCCGCCGGGATCGGGCTACCCGCAGCGGGTGCACGGCGCCTTTGTGTCCGACGAAGAAGTGCATCGGATCGTTGAACATCTGAAGCAGTTTGGCGAACCTGAATACGAGGAAGCCATCCTCGCTGGCGTACTTGGTGACGGCGCAAGCGCCGACCTGCCCGGGGACAGTCAGGATGTCGAGGCCGATCCGCTCTACGACGAAGCCGTTGCGTTCGTCCTGCGCACCCGGCGCGCCTCGATTTCATCGGTGCAGCGCCAACTGCGGATCGGCTACAACCGTGCCGCGCGGCTGGTCGAGCAGATGGAAACGGCAGGCCTTGTGTCCTCCATGGCGACCAATGGAAATCGCGACGTATTGGCACCGGCAGCGGCCGATTGAGGGTGCCATCTATTTTTCGGCCAGATCCATCATCGTCAGCGCCGGAGCCGGAAATCGACGCGCTCAGGCCGCCCCGGCAAATTCAGTTGTGCCGGCGCAGCCGGTGCCTGGCTGACGATGTTGCCGCGGCGGATGACAAACCGGCGCGCGGCGCGCAGGCGAATCGCCTCGATGGTGTTGCCCGCATCCAGTATCACCAGATCGGCATGGCACCCCGGCGTCAGCCCGTAACCCTGCAGGCCAAGAATCTGCGCCGGTGTTTCGGTGACCGCCAGGAAACACGCATGCATCGCGTCCTGCCCGGTCATCTGCGCAACATGCAGGCCCATATGCGCCACTTCCAGCATGTCTCCGGAGCCAAGGCTGTACCAGGGATCCATCACGCAATCGTGGCCGAACGCGACCGCGATTCCGGCGGCCAACAATTCCGGCACCCGGGTCATGCCGCGCCGTTTCGGATAGGTATCCTGCCGGCCTTGCAGCGTGATGTTGATCAGCGGATTCGCAATCGCGGCGACACCTGCCTCGCGCATCAGCGGCAGCAGTTTGCTGACGTAGTAGTTATCCATCGAATGCATGGAAGTCAGGTGCGAGCCCGTCACCCGCCCCTGCATCCCCAGTCGCTGGGTGTGATAGGCGAGCGTTTCAATATGCCGCGACAGCGGATCGTCCGATTCGTCACAGTGCATGTCCACGCGCAAGCCTTTTTCTGCGGCGAATTCGCACAACAGGCGGATTGATTCCGCACCGTCGGCCATGGTGCGCTCGAAATGCGGTATGCCGCCCACCACATCCACACCAAGTGCGATCGCACGTTTCAGGTTAGAAAATGCACTCTGGCTGCGCAGCAAGCCATCTTGGGGAAACGCCACCAATTGCAGATCCAGATAGGGCGCCACCCGCTGTTTAACGTGCAACAGCGCCTCCACCGCGAGCAGGCGGTCGTCGCACACATCGACATGCGAGCGGATCGCGAGCAGGCCGCGCGCCACCGCCCAGTCGCAATAATGCATGGCACGCTCGACCAGAGCGTCCTGCGTGAGCGACGGTTTCAACTCTCCCCACAAAGCGATGCCTTCGAGCAGCGTGCCCGAACTATTCACACGCGGCAGCCCGTGGCTCAACGTGGCGTCCATATGGAAGTGGGCATCGACAAACGGTGCTGTGACCAGGTCGCCGGCAGCATCGATCTCCTGTCTGCCAAGTAGCGGGAGTGCGCGGCCTAGCGCAGCTATGCGCCCGGATTCAACAGCGATATCCATTCTCTGGCTGCCATCGGGCAGCGTGGCGTTGCGAATGACGAGATCCATCAGCGTTCTCCTTTGCGATACGGTTTCAACGGCGCTTGCGGCGGCAATCGGCAACAGGTACGGCAGCATCAGAAACAGATGATACGGCAGTAACGCGCCGCAGCTCAATCAACCGTCTTGCCGGTAACGCAAACTAAGCGGTCCACGCCAAAGCTGGTACAAACCGCGTTTTTTAAGAACGGTTCGGTCACCAACGACGCGATCAGGGGCTGTTTAGCGCAGGGCGGAACGCCGCAGTGCCAGAAGGAATATCGAGGAGGGCAGACAGAACGGTGCGCTTAGCGCCGGCAATCCTGCCCATGGTGCGAAATGTAAGAGGCCGGATACGAGTGCCAGTAACCGATCGTGACCTCGTCGGCCGGCGGCAGCTTAGCGTCCATTGGTTTTACCTCGTCCAAAAGTGTAGGCCATGCTACTTTCATAGGCACCCGCGTCGCAGATCGCGAGCAACTCCCCTTCTGTAATGTCCGTACCCAGCTGGACATTGGGCGCGACGATATCGTCCTCCATGCAGAGTCTGCCCAGAATCCTGGCCTGGCCGCGTGCCATCTGCTGCCATGCGCCTGTCTTGTAGTCTCTGTGCAGGATACGATGGGGGAACTGCCAGGCGGACGGCAGCTCGGCGATCGATCCATCGACGACGATGTCTTGGGGAAATCCCCGATATCTCCGGACTTCGAGCACCCGCATCGCGACGGCCATCGAGTGCTGGACCATGGCCCTGCCTGGCTCCAGTACGAATGTGCGGAGGTTCGGAAGCGCCGCGCGCGCTTGTTGGACGGCGTCGCCCAGTTTCGGGACGAGCTCGTTGTCGAAGTCGTCGGGGAACCAGCCGCCGCCGATGTCCACGCACTCCACTGCCCGGCCCGTGCAGGATTCGATTGCCTGCGCACAACGCAACGAAGAATCGTAGAGCCGCCACCATTGCCCGATCCCGACATTGCTGCCCGCGATGTGAAAATGGCAGCCAAGCCGGCAGGTCCGCGGAAGCGCCCACAGGAGTTCAATCATTTCGTTGAAAATCTCACGTGAAACGATCGGGATGCCGAAACGGGAGATGAGCTGCGGCCCGCGCAGCCTGACGCCGACGAACTCCGCGAGATGCTCGCCGCTTGCGGCTCGCTGCACAACCCGGCACAGCTCATCAAGCGAATCGCAGAAAATCGCGTGGACCGGATGCGCCCCGATCGGATTTGGCCGCCCCTTCCCCGGGCCGTTGAAAATAATCTGCTCAGGGAGAAAGCCCGACTCGAGCGCCTTGCCCACTTCGAGCTCGCTGATCGCTTCGGCCAGAAAACCCGCGTCGCGGGCAAGCCCGATGAGGCGCTCATCCGGGTAGGCCTTGATACTGTAGGCTGCCCTCACTGCACAGGCGGCGGATGAAGCGCTACGTACGGCTGCGGCAAGCTGGCTGAAACTTCGCGCGGCGGTACTCGGCAAAAGAACCCGGAACGGCGTCTGGACGTTATCCAGATCGGCAGCCAGGATGTCTTCGATGAAACTCGCGGGAACGGTGAGCGGCAGTTGATCCGGCTCCGGCGCGCCCGGGGCCGCAGAGCGGCTCCGCAGCGCATGGAGCCGATGCGTCAGCATCGGCTCCCCCGACGGATATTTCCCTGAATGATGTTGGCTGCCGTTCAACGGCTTCTGAAGGGCTGGTATCGGATAACTGGTCGGTACCGGCATTTCGGGCACAATTCGCGCGAACTCGCTTGATTGCCGCCCGGCCTTGCACATGGCGATGCCGCTGGCTGCTTCGACCAGGCGGCCCGCCAGATTCCGTCCGGCGATTGTCGCCCCGTGGATCCAGGCGGGAAACAGCGGATTCATCTCCATCAGCCAGAGCTCCCCTGCGGGGTTACGGATCATCTTCAGCTCCGCGCCTCCGGTCCAGTTCAGCGCGCTCACGATGTCCCTGAGGGGATTCAGAAACTCCGGGGCGGGATCGTCGACATGTCCACCCCAGGTCTTGCCCTCTGGGGTGATATCGCGCTTGACCATATGCACGGCATCCAGCAGGCGGCCCTGGTAGGCACTAAAGCTCACCGACTCCTCGAGTCCACGCACGTGGGCCTGCAAAAACAGATTTTCGGTGTTCCAGGTGGATTGGAAGGCCGCGCGCAACGACAAAAAAGACGGCCACCAGTTCACCTGAACCGCGTCGTAATAAGGTCCCTTGAGCCAAATCTTCCATCCGTGCCTGCGGCAGAAGGAGTTAAGCGTCCAGTCCTGCTCGGTCGTGGAAATGAAAGGCGGTATCCCGACCGGAAGCCCGTGGTGGGCCTGGACGGCGGGCTTGGCGATCTGATCAAGGGCCTCCAGGGACGGGGTAAGCAGCCTCGGATGCGGACCCAGGACTTGCGCCATCCAGAGGATCTCCAGGTCCAGGCACGAGATCCAGTACGATGCTTCCGGCTCAAGGCGATCGCGGATACTGGCCGCGTAGGCGTCCAGATCAAGCCTGCCCCACGGCTGCTGAATCCAGACATCGTCAAAATCGGGTGAGCGGATCCCATTGCTGCGATTCGAGTACTCGACGCAAATGAGGGTGGCATCGGGATAGGCAAGCCGCAGGGACCGTGCCACGCCGACTCCGGCGGAACGGTTCGGGCCGCAGTACAGGCCACTGACGTAAATTTTCACGGTTGGCGCCCCCCGAGCATTATCGTTACTTGTTAAGCAAGAGCTGCGCCAATTCCTTAAAGTATTGATTTCATTGGAAAATTTGTTTTCTTTCAACAGAACGATCCGCGCTCGGTACCAAACTGTTTCAATTCAGATACAACCGAGAGAAGGCGATGACGGTCCCTGCCAGCACGCTAAGGCACTGCTGGACGACCCGCCATCAGACGAGAAAACCAGGGTAGGAAAAACCATCCGCGAGTGCAAAAACATAACGGCCGTAACATAGGCTCATCGCTGTCGCAATGTGTAATGAAAATGAACGTTGCCGCAGGGGAAGTGCGTGCAGTAACCACGCTTTTGATGTACTGGAACGTTTGCCGGAAAAGTCCACAAGAAGCCCACAAACGAAAAACCGACTGGTTAAAGTCGGTCTCTTTTATCGTAAGCCATCGATTTCATGACTAAATTCTGGTGGAAAGTGCAAGTTTCGAACTTGCGACCCCCGCAGTGTGAGTGCGGTGCTCTACCCCTGAGCTAACCTTCCATTTGGCAATCCGTGTTTCGGCGCTGTTGAATCGCGCACCGGAAGAGGACCGAATTATCGCACAATTTTTCTGATCACGACAAGCATCTACGCATACAAAAGTACAACGCGTCACTGGCGTTTGGCTTCCAGCACGCCTTTCACTTCGCGAATCACCGTCAATGCCTTCTGCAATTGCGCAGTGGAGGCGATTTCGGCGGTGAAAGCCATGCGGGCATGTGCTTTGGCACTTTGGGTGCTGACGCCAATGACATTGATTTTTTCACGCAAGAAAATTTCCGAAATATCGCGTAACAGGCCCTGACGATCACTCGCCAGGACAAAAATATCGACCGGATACACGGTTTCAACTGTCGATGCGCCCCAAGTGGTCTGGATAATCCGTTCCGGCGCCTTGGCCCGCATTTCAGCAAAATTCTTGCAGTTTTCCCGATGAATCGAGACCCCTTTGCCACGCGTGACAAAGCCGACAATCGCATCCGGGGGCGCGGGCTTGCAACATTTCGCCAGTTGCGTCATCAACCCGTCGGTGCCAACCACCAGCACGCCACTCTTGGCACCATGCGCTACGCTGGATGCGCGGCTCTTGTGGGTAATGGCCGCTTCTTCCTGCTGGTTATCGAGCGCCGGACCCTTTGGTACCTCTGCATCGTGCAGCCCCTGCTCTACATGGCGCAAACTGAATTCATCCTTGCCCAGCGCCAGCAACAATTCTTCGAGTTTGGCAAAACCCAGCTTACGCGCCAGCTCTTCCAGATTGACTGCTGTTTTTCCTTCGCGTTGCAATGCCTTATCCAGCAAAGTGCGGCCGGTGGATAAGGTCTCTTGCTGTTCGATCGCGTTGAACCAGGCCCGTACCTTGGAACGCGTGCGCGGGCTCGCGGCATAACCGGGAGTCAGCCAGTCGCGCGACGGTCCGGCTGTACCGGGAGCGCTTTTAGCCGTAATGACTTCGACCGTCTGACCGTTTTTGAGCGGGGTGTTCAACGGCACCATCACGCCATCAACGCGCGCGCCGCGACAGCGATGGCCGACATCGGTATGCAGGTGATAGGCGAAGTCGATGGGCGTCGCACCATTCGGCAGTTCGATCACGCGTGCTTGCGGTGTCAGCACATAAATATGGTCATCCAGCGTTGCGGATTTTAATTTCTCCAGCCATTCGCGACGGCTATCTTCGTGCTCGACAACGACATCGACCACTTCACTTTTCCAGGCCAGCAATTGCCGTAGCCATGCAATTTTTTCGTCATATTTTTGCGCGGAAAAATTCGAGCCGCCGGTTTCCTTGTAGCGCCAGTGTGCGGCGACGCCATATTCGGCAAAATGATGCATTTCGTTGGTGCGGATCTGGACTTCCAGCGCCCGCTCGTCCTCTGCCAGCACAACGGTATGCAGCGACTGATAACCGTTTTGCTTGGGTCGTGAAATGTAGTCGTCGAACTCTTTCGGAATCGGTACCCAGATGTTGTGCACGATGCCCAACACCGTGTAGCAAGTCTTGACATCTTCAACAATCACACGAAATGCACGGACGTCGTAGAGCTCGGAAAAGTCGAGTTCCTTGCCGCGCATTTTGTGCCAGATGCTATAGATATGCTTGGGCCGCCCGGATACTTCGGCCTTGATACCGGCTGCCGCCAGCTCACTGCGCAAGCGGGTAATGGCGCCCTCAACGAAGCCTTCGCGCTCGATTCGACGCTCCTCCAGCATCTTTGCGATCCGCTTGTACGTCGCCGGATCAATGAAGCGGAACGAAAGGTCTTCGAGCTCCCACTTGAGCTGCCAGATACCGAGTCGATTGGCTAGCGGCGCATACAAATCGAGGGTCTCACGGGCATATTGGCTGGTACGCTCATTCTCCAGCCTGTGCTCGGAAAAATAACGTAAAGCGGTGAGCCGCGATGCCAGTCGCACCAATACCACGCGCATGTCGCTCGCCATCGCCAGCAGCATTTTGCGCAGAGTTTCCACTTGCGTGGCAGCCTGTTGTGCGGCATTTTTACCGCGCATGACTTCTTGTGGCAGTGCAAAGGTGAAACCGTGCAGACGCATTAGCTGCCGTATGCCGGCCACCAGGTCGCCAATCTCTTTGCCAAAACGCTGCTCGATCACGACCGAATTGCCGGGGTCGATCAAGGGCAGCTCAAACAAAAGACCGGCAACACGCGTTTCGACGTCGGTATTCAGCAGCGCTAACACGCTGGCCACACCTTGCGAAAATTCCAGTGCGGTCTGGCCGGTGGTGATCGTCTTGCCCGCATACAAAGGTTCGACGAACGCCAACGCGTCAAGTACGCGTGCGCTATCGTCCGCACTCAAGCCAGCGCAAAGCTGCACCTGGGCGGCATTTTGTGTTGAGGCAATGGCGACCATCGGCTATTTACTTCTGTGCAGCAACGATAACGATTTCGACCAAAATTTCCGGTCGTGCCAGCTTGGCTTCAACGGTCGCACGCGGCGGTGCATTGCCGGCTGCGACCCACTCGTCCCACGCCACGTTCATGCCGGCGAAATCCTTGATGTCGGCCAGGTAGATTTGGCAAGACAGGATGTGCTCTTTGTCGCTGCCAGCCTCGGCCAGCAGGCGGTCAACGTGACTCAGCGTTTCGCGTGTCTGTGCTTCAATATTCTGACTAACGTCTTCGGCCAACTGACCTGCCAGATAGATGGTGCCGTTATGAATAGCAACTTCTGACAGTCTTTTTCCCACATGCAAACGTGTAACGCTCATAATATTTCCCTGTCTCTAAAAATTTCATCTGTGGATCAAGCCGATTTAATCGGGTAACTGATTCTGAACTGCTGCTTTGGGCTATTGGTGACGCTTGGTTCATCCGGCTTACGTTCGGGCCGTCCCGTCACTTTCCCTTATTCATCCAAGCAAAAAATGACTGACGATTTCGATCTGATCAGTATGCAGAAGAGTTGGCGCATGTCCGACGCCGGCCAGTTCAACCAGCTTTGCCTTGGGGCCACGCTGTGTCATCAACAATGCGACTTCATGCGATAGCAGATCGGACTCGGCACCGCGAATCAAGAGTGTCGGGCAGGTAATTGCATCATACGCCGCCCACAACATCGTTTCAGCTTTCTTGAAAACGTCGCTGCTCGGCATTTTAAATGGCACTGCCAATCCCAAATCGTAATGGCGTACCCATTCTCCATTTTCATTTTGGCATAGCACATCGGCAGCCAGTTTGCGCCATTCGACATCGGTATGTTCACCGAACGGAAGTGAAATGGATTTAATGTAAGCCACCGCTTCCTCAAAGGTGGGGAAACGCATATCGGCGCCGATATACTCGCCGATACGACTGAGGGCCTCCGGGTTCAGATTCGGTCCGACATCATTGAGTACCAGTTTGCGGATCGGATTATCCTGCAAGGACGCCAGCCCGATGCCGATCAAACCACCCATCGATGTGCCTACCAAATCAACCGTCTCGGCATTCAGTCTGGCCAGTAGCGTCACCATATCGCTGACGTATTGCGGCACAACATAATATTGCGGATCGCGCAGGCGACCGGAACGGCCACGACCGACCACGTCCGGGCACACCACCCGATAGGTATCGCACAAGGCGCGCGCCAGTTGATCAAAATCGTCAGAAACCCGGGTCACGCCATGCAGGCACAGCAACACGTTGGGATTATGCGGGTCGCCCCACTCCTGATATGCCATTGAGTGCAATCCGGTAGGGGAAATACATTGAACGGTCTTGTGCAAAGCTGTAGTCATGAGCGGCATCCGGTTGGGAATACGAGTGATAACACCGCTATTCTACCGTCGCTTGCACTTAAAAACTTGCTCTAAAAGACAATACGAATACAGGCTGCCGACAAAAAAATCGGCAAAACGGCTGATTGCGCGCGAATTCTTCCTACCTTTAATCCACTACCGTGCCAGTTATGCACCAGGTGGAACGGCATAAAAAAACGCCGACAAAATGCATCGGCGCTTTTTCCATTTGAAACAGACCTCAATCCAGGCTACTGAAATCCAGCGCCGTACCAGTCTTCGCTATCAGTTCTTCCCTGCTCACACCGGTTGCCAGCTCAACCACTTTCAAGCCCTGCGGCGTCACATCCAGCACGCCCAGATCGGTGATGATGCGATCGACAACCCCAACGCCGGTCAATGGCAAATCACAGGCTTCGAGGATTTTGTGCGAGGTCGAACCATCCTTGGCCTTGGCGACGTGTTCCATCAACACCACCACGCGCTTGACACCGGCCACCAGATCCATGGCACCGCCCATGCCCTTGACCATTTTCCCCGGGATCATCCAATTGGCGAGGTCGCCGGTTTTCGATACCTGCATGGCACCCAACACGGCAAGATTGATTTTGCCGCCACGGATCATGGCAAACGAATCAGCCGAGCTGAAGAAAGACGATCCCGGCAGCGACGTCACAGTTTGTTTGCCCGCATTGATCAAGTCCGGATCGACCTTGTCGCTGGTCGGAAAAGGACCGATCCCGAGCAAGCCATTTTCCGACTGCAGCCAGACTTCGATATCCTTCGGCACATGATTCGCCACCATGGTCGGCAAGCCGATACCGAGATTGACGTAAAAACCATCCTGCAATTCCTGCGCCGCACGCGCGGCCATTTCATCACGATTCCAAGCCATGTCGATTCTCCGTTACTGTTTTTCTTACACATATTTCATGCAATTGATGCACTTAGGACCAGACCCCGAGACTTATGCACTCACTGTGCGTTGTTCTATACGTTTTTCCGGTGTCGCATTGACCACGATGCGATGCACAAAAATCCCCGGGGTATGCACCTCGTCCGGATCGATCTCACCGATTTCAACCAGATGCTCGACCTCGACCACGGTGATTTTGCCGGCCATGGCAACGTTCGGATTAAAGTTGCGCGCGGTTTTGTTATAAACCAGATTGCCGCTGCGATCCGCCTTATAGGCCTTGACCAAAGAGACATCTGCCACCAGCGAACGCTCCATGACGTATTGGGCACCGTCGAACTCGCGTATTTCCTTGCCTTCTGCAACCAGGGTACCGACGCCGGTCTTGGTAAAGAACGCCGGAATGCCGGCGCCGCCGGCACGGAGTTTTTCTGCCAGCGTACCTTGGGGCGTGAATTCGAGCTCCAGTTCACCAGCGAGAAACTGCCGTTCGAATTCCTTGTTTTCGCCAACGTAGGAGGCAATCATTTTTTTGATTTGGCGGGTCGTCAGCAATTGGCCGAGGCCGAAACCATCGACACCCGCATTATTCGAAATCGCGGTCAGATTTTGTACGCCGGAGTCACGCAACGCCGCGATCAGTGCCTCGGGAATCCCGCACAGGCCAAAACCGCCGACGGCGATGGTCTGGCCGTCCTTCACGACACCAGCTAACGCGCTGACCGCGTCAGGATAAACTTTGTTCATACCGCTATCTCCTTTTATGTAAACCCAGACTATTATTGCCGCTAAATGTGTCTGATAGCATATGATGAAGTCGATGATCCGACAATACAGTAAAAATACCGAATGAACGATTCACCATTGATTGATTATCAAGTCATTTTCGAACATGCCCCGGTCGGCATGTGCATCTCCAGACATCGCATCATGCAGGTCTGCAACCAGGCATTGACCCGCATGTTCGGCTATCAACCCGGTGAATTGGATGGCCAGTCGTTTCAGGTGCTCTACCCAACGCCGGATGAGTTCGAACGAACCGGCGCGCGGATCGTTCCGATCATGAATGCCAAAGGCGCCTATTCAGATGAACGCATCATGCGCCGAGCCAATGGCGAGCTGTTCTGGTGCCACGTTATTGGTCATGCGCTGGTTCCGAGCGACACGCATGCCGCCGGGATCTGGACCTTTGAAGACCTGAGTGGGAAGCGCAAGGTATCGGCAGAATTATCGCCGCGCGAACGGGAGATTGCCGCGTTGCTGGTGGAAGGAAAAACCAGCAAGTTGATCGGCAAGCAAATCGGTTTGAGTCCGCGCACGGTAGAAATGCATCGCGCCAATCTGATGAAAAAATTTGCTGCGGCGACTTCCAGCGAATTGGTTCACAGACTGCTTGGGGTGGTCAGCTAAGCACAGTCATGCCGTACGGTTGAAGCTACTTTCGAGGCGAATTCAATCCGCTAACATTTGGCGAATCTCCGCTGGTAACGGCACCGATTTTTCCTGCTTGAAATCAATCCACACCAGCTTTGCCGCGCCCTCGGCAAAAATCACGTCAGGAACGTCGACGCGACGAATTTCATACATTGTCTCGAAGCTGGAACGGCCAACTGCGCCGATGTAACAATACACCTCGACATCGCCAGGATATTTCAGCTGACGCAAAAAACTGCATTGCGCATTCACCAGAACCGGACCCTGGGCGCGGTCAATTGCATTGCCCATTTTTTCCATCCATTCGATCCGTGCCTGCTCAAAATATCTGAAATACACCGTATTATTCACGTGACCGAGTGCGTCCATGTCGCTCCAGCGAATAGCGATGCGACTACGGTGAACCAATTTTTTACTTTCCATGACTTCTTTTCCCAAAATAAATTTGCTCTTCAACGCGTAATTGCGGCCATACAGCGCAACCCTGGCGACTGATGTTGGAACGCAACATTCGGCACACGAACCCACTGAGCGTGCTGCCGGCGCAAGTCAAAACCTAGCATTCTGCCGTAAAATCCCGGACAATTAGCACAAACGTTCGAAAATTAAATATAGGTAAAGAGACAATGACCGAAATCCAGACGCAGAGCATCCTTGAGCAATATGGTCCACGCGAGGCCATGGAATATGACGTGGTAGTGGTCGGAGGCGGCCCGGCCGGATTGGCCGCTGCGATTCGCCTGAAGCAGCTGGCGTCTGAAAAGGGTAAGGAGGTTTCGGTCTGCGTACTCGAAAAAGGCAGCGAAATCGGTGCCCACATCCTGTCCGGCGCAGTCATGGACCCACAAGCGCTGACCGAATTATTTCCCAACTGGAAAGAACTGGGCGCGCCACTCAACACGGAAGTCAGTGAAGACCGCTTCCTGTTTTTGACGGCAACCAAAGCCTACAAGACACCCAACTGGATGTTGCCCGCCTGCTTCCAGAATCACGGCAATTACGTCATTTCGCTGGCCAACGTCGTACGCTGGCTGGGCCAGCAGGCCGAGATCTTGGGCGTGGATATTTTCCCCGGCTTCCCTGCCGCCGAAGTGCTCTACAACGACGATGGTTCGGTCAAGGGTGTCGCGACCGGGAATATGGGCGTCGGCCGCGATGGCAAACCGACCGAGGCGTTCCAGCTGGGTATGGAACTGCACGCCAAATACACGCTGTTTGCCGAAGGTGCGCGCGGCCATCTGGGCAAGCAAATTATTGCCAAGTACGACCTGAACAAGGGCAAGGATCCGCAAACCTACGGTCTCGGCATCAAGGAACTCTGGGAAATCGATCCGAAATTGCATCAGCCGGGCCTGGTGGTCCATACCGCGGGCTGGCCGCTCGACAGCAAAACCTATGGCGGCTCCTTCCTGTATCACCTGGAAAACAATCAGGTTGCGGTCGGCTATGTGGTTGGCCTGTCCTATGAGAATCCGTATCTGTCCCCCTACGAAGAATTCCAGCGTTACAAAACCCATCCCGAAATCAGCAAATTTTTCGTCGGCGGCAAACGCATTTCGTACGGCGCGCGCGCAATCACCGCGGGCGGCCTGCAATCGCTGCCGAAGTTGACTTTCAATGGCGGCGCGCTGATAGGCTGCGATGCCGGCTTCCTGAACGCCAGCCGCATCAAGGGCAGCCACGCAGCGATCAAGACCGGCATGCTGGCCGCCGACGCTGCCTTCGACGCACTGGCCAGCGCGCGCCAGCACGATGAACTGAGCGCTTACGCCAGCGCGTTCGAAAAGTCATGGCTACATGAAGAATTGCACAAGGCACGCAATTTCAAACCGTGGATGAGCAAAGGCTTGTATCTCGGCACGCTGATGGTCGGTATCGACCAGGTGGTATTCGGCGGCAAAGCGCCGTGGACCTTGCATCACACCCACGCCGACCATGAATGCCTGAAACCGGCGGCGAATTACACGCCGATCAAATACCCCAAGCCCGATGGCAAGCTGACCTTCGACCGCCTGTCATCGGTATTCATTTCGAATACCAATCACGCAGAAGAACAACCGGTTCATCTGACCCTGAAAGACCCGACCATACCGGTGACTATCAATCTGGCACAGTATGCAGGGCCGGAAGCGCGCTACTGCCCCGCCGGGGTCTATGAGTTCGTCACCAATCCGGACAACACCGAACGGCTGCAAATCAATGCACAGAATTGCGTGCATTGCAAAACCTGCGACATCAAGGACCCGACACAGAATATCGTCTGGGTGACACCGGAAGGTGGCGGCGGACCGAATTACGCCAATATGTAAGAAGCAGGCACAGGATGAGCTAAGGCAGAACTAGTGTGGCGCAGATGGCATGCCGTCTGCCGCGTATTCTCTTGCAAATGGGTATGCATCCTGCCAGAGCTACGCGCTCCCCCTGCGCAACATTGTTTCCGTAAGTCGTAACAAAAAAAGCGCCGACTCTGGCGCTTTTTTGTTTTATGAGCACATTCCCAAGAGGCTAGGGAGGCGTTGAATTTAAGGCTACAGCTTGCCACTGCCCCGCAACGATCTTTTCCAGCCAGAACGCGCCTATCACCGTTTTAACGTCGGTAATCTTGCCTTCCCTGACCCACTGCAATACCTCGGCCACCGGCGCCTTGAACACATCCAGAAACTCACCGTCATCGAGACGGCGTTCGCCAGCGGTCAAGCCACGTGCCAGGAAGATTTCCAGATGCTCATCGGAGTAGGCGATCGCGTTATGGATGGTGCAAACGTAGTGCCAATCGGTAGCGGTATATCCGGTTTCTTCCTGCAGTTCACGTCTGGCACAGAGCAGATGATCTTCATTTGGATCGATCTTGCCGGCCGGAAATTCAATAAAAACCCGATCCAGCGGATAACGAAACTGCCGCTCAAGCAGGACGGTCCCATCCTCAAACAGTGGCAACACGACGACCGCGCCCGGATGTTTAATGTACTCACGGGTGGCTGGCTTGCCATCAGGCAGCGCTACGGCGTCACGTTGTACCTTAAGAAAATCGCCATCGTAGGCCAATGCGCTATCAATTCGGGTTTCTTTCAGGTGTTGATCCATGCGAACACTCCGACACGACAAGATAAGGGACAGGAATTGAGAAGTCAGAACAAAGCGCGAGATGCGCAACGCAGGTAGCTTCGAAGTCAGCTTGCCTCAATTGACTTCAGATTCAGCCATGCTTCTTACGCAAATAACGATGTACAAAACCAGGATAGGCAAACACCAGGAACAGACAACCGGTGACCGCATAAAGCTGCCAGCCCTGTGAAAAGGCATTGCCGATGCGAGACTCCAGCCAATAGGCAATCCCTCCGACCACCGCATACCACACGAACAACTCGATCAGGCGTAGCCAGCCAGGCTTGACTGCGGCCGACTTGAGCGGGATCAGTGCGAACAAGCGTTCATTGATGAACGGCAGGTTGGCGGCCAGCAGCGCCAACAGAATGACGACCCAACTGGAAAGCGAGACATTCACGCTGTCACGACGTCAGATGGCCGACAAAACTGGCCAGGGAACGCACGATCGCAGTCTGACTTGCATTCATCAATATTCCAGGCCATAGCCCCAAGACCAACACCGCGACGCCATTCAAACTCAGGAGCACACGGACATCGCCATGTGCGACGATCTTCGCGTCGTCATGCGCATCATCAAAATACATGACTTTGATCACGCGCAAATAGTAGTACGCACCGATCAGCGAGAACAGCACCGCCACGACGGCCAGCCAGATCTGGCCGGTACCCAGTACCGCGCGCAGGACCGACAATTTACCGAAGAAGCCCAGCAATGGGGGAACACCCGCCAGCGACAACATTAACAACAGCATGATGCCGGCAAACCATGGACTACGTTGGTTCAAACCCTTGAAGTCATCAATATTTTCAGCCTCGAATCCTGAACGTGCCAGCAACATGATCACGCCAAAGGTGCCAAGTGTCGTCAGGACATAGGTGATCGCGTAAAACAGTGCTGCGCTGTAAGCAGCGGTGGCCGAGTACATATTGCCGCCGACCACGCCCGACAAAAGGCCGAGCAGCATGAAGCCCATATGCGAAATAGTCGAGTAAGCCAGCATCCGCTTGATATTGGTCTGCGCAATCGCAGTAATGTTGCCAATCGCCATCGACAGTACTGCCAGCACCATTAGCATTTGCTGCCAGTCAATCGCCAGCAACAGCACGCCTTCGACCAACAGACGGAAACAGATCGCGAACGCCGCCAGTTTCGGCGCCCCGCCCAACAGCAAGGTGACAGCAGTCGGCGCGCCTTGATAGACATCCGGCACCCACATATGGAACGGCACCGCGCCCAACTTAAAGGCCAGGCCGGCAACCAGGAACACCACGCCAAACACCAGCGTATTGTGCTGCGTCTCGGTACCGCCCATGGCAATCGCCCGGGTAATCTCGATCAGATCGAGCGAACCGGTGGCACCATACAACATCGACATACCGTACAACAGGAAACCAGATGCCATCGCGCCCAGCACAAAATATTTCATTGCCGCTTCAGTCGCGCCGGCATTTTCACGGCGCAGCGCCACCAGCCCATACAGCGACAACGACATCAGTTCCAGACCAAGGTAAATGATAAGGAAGTTGTTGCCGGAAATCATGACCATCTGGCCCAGTAGCGCGAATAGCGCCAGCGCGTAAAACTCACCGCCCAGATGATTGTTCACCATCTCGCGCTCGCTGACATACTGACGCGAATACACCACCGTGGCAAACACTGCGACATATGAACAGAGCTTCAGCAGATGCGCCAATGGATCGCCCACAAACATATTGTGGAAGGTGTAAACCGTCTCACCTGCGTTGAACGCGCCCAGCGTCAGCCCAAAGCAGACCACCAACACCAGCAACGTCAAATAATAAGTGACGTGACGTTTCGCATCCGAGACAAACATATCGATCAGCAGGATTGCGGAGGTCGCAATCAGCAGAAAGATTTCCGGATAAACAGGGATCAGGTTTATGTTATTCATTTATTTGCCGCTTATTTTTTGTTCACTGGTGCTAACCGCTTTTCTACTACGGACGTGGACGTATTCAGTTCAATTTGGTGATGGCGACATGTTTCAACAGGTCGGCCACCGATACTTGCATCGCATCGGCAAATGGCGCCGGATACAAGCCCATCGCTATCACGGCAATCGCCAACAAGCCCAGCATGAAGAATTCACGCTTGTTGAGGTCGGTCATTTCTTCCACATGCGGATTGGTAATGACACCAAATATCACGCGTTTCACCAACCACAACGAATACGCAGCACCCAAAATCAATGCAGTCGCTGCCAGCAGACCGATCCAGAAATTCGACTTGACCGCACCCAGAATCACCATGAATTCGCCGACAAAGCCGGAGGTGCCAGGCAGGCCGCTATTGGCCAGCGAAAACAGCACGAACAATGCGGCAAAACGCGGCATCACATTCACCAGGCCGCCGTACTGCACGATCTCACGCGTATGCAGGCGGTCGTACATCACACCGATACACAGGAACATTGCGCCGGAGACGAAGCCGTGTGAAATCATTTGCGCGATACCGCCCTGCACAGCCATGTCGTTAAACAGGAAGAAACCGAGCGTCGCGAAACCCATGTGGGCGATCGACGAATACGCTACCAGTTTCTTCATGTCGTTTTGTACCAGCGCCACCAGGCCGATGTAGATCACTGCGATCAGCGACAGGGTGATCACGAAGCCGGACAGATAGTGGCTTGCGTCAGGTGCAATCGGGAGCGAGAAACGCAGGAAGCCGTAACCGCCCAATTTCAGCATGATCGCCGCCAGCACCACCGAACCGCCGGTAGGCGCTTCGACGTGCGCATCCGGCAACCAGGTATGTACCGGCCACATTGGTACCTTGACCGCGAACGCCATCAGGAATGCCAGGAAAATATAGATCTGCGCAGCCATCGACAACGGCACTTGATGCCAGGCCAGAATATCCCAACTGCCGCCTGACACAAAGTACAGATACAGCAAGGCGATCAGCATCAGCAGCGAGCCGAAAAAAGTGTAGAGGAAAAACTTGATCGCCGCATACACCCGGTTGGCGCCGCCCCATACCCCGATGATGATGAACATCGGTACCAGCGTTGCTTCGAAAAATACATAGAACAACATGCCGTCAAGTGCGCAGAACACACCGATCATCACGCCGGACAGGATCAGGAATGCACCCATGTATTGGGCAACTCGCTTCTGTATCACTTCCCAGGCAGAGATGACCACTATTACGGTGATAAAGGCGGTCAGCGGTACGAACCACAGCGACAGGCCATCAATTCCCAAAAAGTAATTGATATTGAAACGACCAATCCAGGCTGCTTTCTCGACGAACTGCATGCCGTGGAAGCTGTTATCGAAATTCGTCATCAGCGGCACGGTCACCGCCAAACTGACCAGTGCGCCGAACAGCGACAGCCAGCGGACCAGAGTAGGATTATCGTCACGACCGACTGCCAGGACGAGCACACCAAATGCGATCGGACACCAGATCGCAAGACTAAGAAGAGGGAAAGTTGACTGAATCATGGTTATTATTTACTTTACTTCGCCAACTTATTTGGCAAACGGAGAAGGCATGAACCAAACCAGGAAACCCAGCACACCAATAATCATCACAAACGCGTAGTGATAGATGTAACCGGACTGCCAGAGGCGGGTAATTTTCGAGAACCAGTTGACCGCCTTGGCACTACCATTCACAACCAGGCCATCAATCAGACTGCGGTCACCAACGTTCCACAAGCCGCGACCGATCAGACGGGCACCGCCGGCAAAGACCAGATCGTTGAATTTATCCATGTAATACTTGTTATCCAGCAACGCGAAAATCGGATGGAGTCTTTGTTTGATCGCCGCCGGTACGCGCGGATTGACCAAATAACAGTAGTACGCGGCTACCACACCTGAAATTGCCAGCCACAATGGCGCCGAGGTCAGGCTATGCACCACCATCGTCAGAGGGCCATGGAAGTCGTTCCGTAATTCTTCCATTGCGCGATGCGCCTCCCCGACAATTATCACGTTCTTGAAGAAGCTGCCGTACAGCAAAGGTTCAATGGTGAAGAAGCCGATAATTGCCGAAGGAATCGCCAGCAGAATCAAAGGCAGGGTGACGACCCACGGCGACTCGTGCGGCTTTTGCCCCGGTTCCAGGCCGTGGTGGCCGTGGCCATCGGGCTCTTCTTCCTCTTCATGCTCATCATGATGAAGATGCGGTTTACCAAAACGTTCTTCGCCATGGAACACCATGAAATACATGCGGAAAGAATAGAATGCGGTCACGAAAACGCCCGCCAGCAAGGCGAATTTGGCAAAGCCGGCACCATACAGATGCGTCGCTTCAACCGCTTCGATGATGCTGTCTTTCGAATAGAAACCGGAAAAGAACGGTGTACCAATCAACGCCAGCGAACCGATCAGCGAAGTGATCCAGGTAATCGGCATATATTTGCGCAGACCGCCCATGTTGCGCATGTCCTGATCATGGTGCATGCCGATGATGACCGAACCGGCGCCAAGGAACAGCAAAGCCTTGAAGAAGGCGTGCGTCATCAAATGAAATACTGCGACTGAATACGCCGATGCGCCCAGCGCGACCGTCATATAACCGAGCTGCGACAGCGTCGAATACGCCACCACGCGTTTGATGTCAGTCTGGATAATCCCCAGGAAACCCATGAACAGCGCAGTGATCGAACCAATAATCAGGATGAACGACAGGGCCGTGTCCGACAATTCGAACAACGGCGACATGCGCGACACCATGAAGATACCGGCAGTCACCATCGTCGCCGCGTGAATCAGCGCCGAAATCGGGGTTGGGCCTTCCATCGAATCCGGCAGCCAGACGTGCAGCGGAAACTGGGCCGACTTCCCCATGGCGCCGATGAACAAACAGATACAGGCAACGGTCAGCAGCATCCAGTCGCTACCCGGCAGGGTGATTTGCGCCAGTGCGCCCTTTTGCGCGAATACTTCGGCGTAGTTCATCGAACCGGAATACGCCAGCAGCAAACCAATACCAAGGATGAAACCGAAGTCACCGACACGGTTGACCAGGAATGCTTTCATATTGGCGACAATCGCAGTCGGCCTGGTGTACCAGAAGCCAATCAGCAGGTACGACACCAGACCCACGGCTTCCCAGCCGAAGAACAGTTGCAGGAAGTTGTTGCTCATGACCAGCATCAGCATCGAGAACGTGAACAGCGAAATGTAAGAGAAGAAGCGGTTGTAGCCTGCATCATCTTTCATGTAGCCGATGGTATAGATATGCACCATCAGCGAAACAAAGGACACTACGGCCATCATCATCGCCGTCAGACTGTCGATCAGGAAACCGACTTCCAGCTTGACCCCGCCAACTGTCATCCAGGTGTAAAGCGTGCCGTTATACGACGCGCCATCGATCACCGCCAGCAAAGTCTGGATCGAAATGATGAACGCAATCAACACACCCAGTATCGTCACTGTGTGCGAAGTTTTACGTCCTATCAGATTGCCGAAGAATCGCGTACCGAATAAGCCTGCAATCGCCGCACCGGCCAGGGGTGCCAACGGTACAGCCAGAAGTAATTGTGGGTTAAGTTGCCCCGCCATGATGAACCTTATCTTTATTCGTTGTTCGCTTTAGTCGCGCAGGGCGCGTCGTTATTTTCGCTGTTATTTCCGCTGCTATTTCTTGTATTGATGATTCCAACCCGGTCTCGACATCAACCTTTCAGGCTATCGAGATCTTCCACATTAATCGTGTCGAGATTACGGAACAGCACCACCAGAATCGCCAGGCCAATCGCCGCTTCGGCCGCCGCAACAGTCATGATGAAGAACACAAAAACCTGTCCGGCTGCATCACCCAGGTAATACGAAAAGGCGATGAAGTTGATGTTCACCGACAACAACATCAATTCAATTGCCATCAGCAACACAATGATGTTCTTGCGATTCAGAAAAATACCGACGACTGCGATCGCAAAGAGGATCGCGCCGAGGATCAAATAGTGTGACAGTGATAAAGCCATGATGCGTTCCTCTTATTTTTGCTCTTGCACGGACTCGGATGGCGTCTCAAACGGCCGCGGCTCGGATTTCATCTTGACCAGACGGATCCGGTCAGTACTGCGTACCTTGACCGCATCGTACGGCGACATATACTTGGTGTCTTTACGACGACGCAAGGTCAATGCGACCGCGGCCACAATCGCGACCAGCAACACGACGGCGGCAATTTCAAACGCATACACATATTCGGTATAAATCAGCAAGCCGAGCGCTTTGGTGCCGCCAATGTTTGCAGAAATCGCCGGCACTTCACTCTCTGGCGCCCAGAAACCACGCAGCAATACTGCCGCCATTTCCAGCACGATAACCACGCCAACGGTGGCCGCCAGCGGGAAGTGCCCCCAGAATCCTTCTCGTAATTTATCCAGATTGATATCCAGCATCATCACGACGAAGAGGAACAGCACCATTACCGCACCGACGTAAACCAGCACCAGTACGATTGCCAGAAATTCGGCCTTGAGCAACATCCAGATACCGGCTGCGGAGAAGAACGCCAACACCAGAAACAAAGCTGAATGCACTGGATTGCGTGCTGTGATAACACGTAATGCGGCGATCACCAGCACCACCGAAAACGCGTAGAACAAGAATGTCTTAAATTCCATAATCGACCAAAGAGTCTGCCAAGTTAGCTTTAAATTCAGGCTTGAGATTGAAATTCATGCTCAAAGCCAGGAGCAACACCGATTAACGGTATGCAGCGTCCGCCGCACGTGCCGCAGCGATTTCAGGTTCGTAACGATCACCAACTGCCAGCAACATTTCTTTGGTGTAGTACAGATCACCGCGCTTTTCGCCGTGATATTCCAGAATGTGCGTTTCAACGATCGAATCAACCGGGCAGGACTCCTCGCAGAAACCGCAAAAAATACACTTGGTCAGGTCGATGTCGTAACGGGTCGTACGGCGCGAACCATCTTCACGCTGCTCCGATTCGATCGTGATCGCCATTGCCGGGCAAACCGCTTCACACAGTTTGCAGGCAATGCAGCGCTCTTCGCCGTTCGGGTAACGACGCAACGCGTGCAGACCGCGAAAACGCGGCGACTGCGGCGTTTTTTCTTCCGGGAACAACACCGTAATTTTGCGCTTGAACAGATAACGGCCGGTCAGCCGCATTCCCTTGAGCAACTCCAGCAGCATCAAGCTACCGAAAAAATCCTTGATCGCTTCCATTTGCTATAAACCTTCCATTACTTCCAGATATTCCACGGACTTTGAATCCAGGCAGCGACGATCACCAGATAAGCGAGCGTCAACGGGATAAATACTTTCCAGCCCAGACGCATGATCTGGTCATAGCGATAGCGTGGGAAAGATGCACGGAACCAGATAAACATCGACACCATCACGAATGTCTTCGCACCCAGCCAGATCCAGCCCGGGATGAAATCCAGGAATTGCAGCGGCGATGCCCAGCCACCCAGGAACAACAATGACGCCAGCATCGAGATCAGGATCATGTTGGCGTATTCAGCCAGGAAGAACATCGCAAACGACATGCCCGAGTACTCGATCATGTGACCGGCAACGATTTCCGATTCGCCTTCGACCACGTCAAACGGGTGACGGTTGGTTTCAGCAATACCCGAAACGAAATAGATCACGAACACCGGCAGCAACGACAACCAGTTCCACGACAGGAAACCCAGGCCTTTATCGTAGAAGTAACCCTTGCTTTGTCCCATCACGATATCGGTCAGATTCAAACTGCCGGATACCATCAACACAATTACCAGCGCAAAGCCCATCGCGATTTCGTAGGACACCATCTGTGCGGATGCACGCATCGCGCCGAGGAACGCATACTTGGAGTTGGACGCCCAACCCGCAATGATCACACCGTAGACTTCCATCGAGGTAATCGCCATCACGAACAACAAGCCGGCGTTGACATTCGCCAATACGGTTTCCGGACCAAACGGAATCACCGCCCATGCCGCCAGCGCTGGCATGATGGTCATGATCGGTGCGATAAAGAACAGATACTTATTCGCACGCGATGGCAAAGTCACTTCTTTGAGCAGCAACTTCAATGCATCGGCAATCGGTTGCAACAAGCCCAAAGGACCCACGCGATTCGGGCCAAGACGAATGTGCATCCAGCCGATCAGCTTACGTTCCCAGTAGGTCAAATAGGCCACGCACAACAACAACGGCACGACCACGATGACGATCTTGATGACGTTCCAGATCAACGGCCAGACCACACCGAGGTGGTCTGCGCCGGCTGCATTGATGGTAGCGATAAATTGATCCATCATGCTTTCTCCACGACGATAGAACCAAACATCGGACCCAATGCAACGGTCGATGCATGGGCTGCGGCAACCCGCACGACGTTATCAGGCAAGCTGCGATCAATTCCAGCAAGCAACGAGGCAGCGCCCTGCCCTTGTTTGACGTTGACACGGTCGCCGCTAGCGACACCCAGCTTTTCAGCCAGCACAGCCGACAGCCATGCTTGTGGTGCCCGGCCATCCGTGGTTTCCTGCAACGACATGGCACGACGGACTACCGCGTCAGTGAAATAGATAGGCACGTCGGCAATCCGCTCGATCGCACCGTCTGCAACCTGCGCTGCCGCCTGCATGGGCAAATCGGCGCTGTTGTTCAGGCGGGTTTGCAGATTTGCTTCCGCAACGTTGTCGGTACCCAGGACTTCAGCGCGAATCGCTTCCGAAGTATCGTAATCAAAGCCGGGCAAGCTCAGCAAATTACCCAATACGCGCAATACTTTCCACGCCGGACGGGCATCGCCCAACGGCCGCACGGTGCCATTGAAGCTTTGCGCGCGACCTTCGCAATTGACGAAAGTACCGGAGGTTTCGGTAAATGGGGCGATAGGCAGCAATACGTCGGCATAATCCATGCCGTGCTTATAAGCCGACAAAGCGACCACCATTTCAGCCTGATTCAGTGCGGCACGCGCTGCTTGCGGATTGAAGCTGTCGAACTCCGGCTCGGCGTTCAGCAACACATATGCCTTGCGCGCCTGTGCAAACATTTGCTGCGCATTGGCGCCTTTGCCGGCTGCAGGAATTGCCTGTGCCAGATAACCCCCAACGGTATTCCCCGCTTCGGTCAGGTACCCAAACTTGGCATCGGTTTGTTGCGCGATCCATTGCGCAGCTGCGTGCAGTTGCGACGCTTGTGGATGCTGTGCGGCGGCGTTACCGAGCAACACTGCTTTCGATGCGCCTGACAACAGGCTGGCAGCGGTTTGCTTGGCGCTGGCCGATGGCACAACATTTTCGAAACCGGCAGGCGCGGCAACATTCCTGGCCTGCGCAACAGCGACTGCAACTTCACCCAGCGCAGCCAACCAGCTCGACGGTGCGGCAATGATCTTGTTCGCAACCGGCATCAACAAATCGTCATCGGTCGCGTGCAGGATGCTCAACTTGGCACCGCGCTTGACGCCCAGACGCAGACGTGCGGACAACAGCGGATGATCTTTACGCAGGAACGAGCCAATCACGAATGCGCGATCCAGCTCGGCGAATTCATTGATCGACATGCCGAGCCAAGGCGTCACCTTGCCATCCAGCATGAAGTCCGACTGACGGGTACGGAAATCGACGTTTTCGGAACCCAGGCCACGTACTATTTTTTGCAGCAGCGACAACTCTTCCAGCGTTGAATACGGCGTGCCCAGTGCGGCAATCGCATCGGCGCCATGTTCATGACGGATGTTGCGCAAGCCGTGCGCCACGTATTCCAGCGCAGTTTGCCATTCAACTTCCTGCCATTTGCCGTCTTGCTTCAGCATCGGCTTGGTCAAGCGCTCGGCGCTGTTCAAACCTTCGTAAGCGAAGCGATCTTTATCGGACAACCAGCATTCGTTGACATCGTTGTTTTCCAGGGGCAGCACGCGCATTACTTTGCCGGACTTGACCTGAACGATCAGATTGGCGCCGAGGCCGTCATGCGGGCTGACTGATTTACGACGCGACAATTCCCAGGTACGGGCGCTGTAACGGAATGGCTTGGAAGTCAATGCGCCGACCGGGCACAAATCGATCATGTTGCCGGACAGTTCGGAGTTGACGGTCTTGCCGACAAAAGTCGTAATCTCGGAATGCTCACCGCGACCGACCATACCGAATTCCATGACGCCGGCAATTTCCTGACCGAACCGGACGCAGCGCGTGCATTGAATGCAACGGCTCATTTCCTGCATCGAGATCAACGGGCCGGCATCCTTCGGCGTCACTACACGCTTTTCTTCTTCGTAGCGGGACGACGACTTACCGTAACCGACCGCCAAATCCTGCAATTGACACTCGCCGCCCTGATCGCAGATCGGGCAATCGAGCGGGTGGTTGATCAACAGGAATTCCATCACGCTCTTTTGCGCAGTGACGGCCTTTTCGCTTGCAGTGCGCACGATCATGCCGGCACTCACCGGCGTGGCGCAGGCAGGCAAGGCCTTCGGTGCTTTTTCCACCTCGACCAGACACATGCGGCAGTTGGCCGCGATGGAGAGTTTTTTGTGATAGCAAAAATGGGGAATATAAGTACCAATCTTGTTGGCAGCATCCATTACCATGCTGCCCTCCTGGACTTCCACTTTCTTGCCGTCTATTTCGATTTCGACCATGGCTTTTGCTTTTCTTGCCTAAGTATTTTTGCTTACCGTTCTCAGTTGCGCCGTCACAAACAGATATGACTACGCAGACTTAGATGTAAGCGGGCACCAAGCAATGCTTATGCTCGATGTGATATTCAAATTCTTCGCGGAAATGCTTCAGGAAGCCGCGTACCGGCATCGCTGCAGCATCACCAAGCGCACAAATCGTACGGCCCATGATGTTGCCCGCAACGGTATCCAGCAGTTCCATATCTTCCGGGCGGCCGTGACCTGTTTCGATCCGATGTACCAGGCGATACAACCAACCGGTACCTTCACGGCACGGGGTACATTGGCCACACGACTCTTCGAAGTAGAAGTACGACAAACGCTGCAACGACTTGACCATGCAACGGGTCTCATCCATGACGATCACCGCACCGGAACCCAGCATCGACCCGGCTTTGGCAATCGCGTCGTAATCCAGATCGGTATCCATCATGATGTCGCCGCGTATCACTGGCGCCGAAGAACCGCCGGGAATCACTGCTTTGATCTTCTTACCGCCGCGCATGCCGCCGGCGAGTTCCATCAGCTTGGCAAATGGCGTGCCCAGTGGCACTTCATAATTGCCTGGCAATTCAACATCGCCGGAGATCGAGAAAATCTTGGTGCCGCCGTTGTTAGGCTTACCTAATCCTGCATAGGCATCGCCGCCCATGTTCAACAGGAACGGGACCGCTGCGAAAGTCTCGGTGTTATTGATCGTGGTTGGCTTGCCGTACAAACCGAAGCTGGCCGGGAACGGCGGCTTAAAGCGCGGCTGTCCCTTTTTGCCTTCCAGCGATTCCAGCAATGCGGTTTCTTCGCCGCAAATGTATGCGCCGTAACCATGGAACGCATGCAACTGGAAATTGAAAGTGCTGCCGAAAATCTTGTCGCCCAGCGCACCCGCAGCGCGTGCTTCTTCCAGCGCTTCTTCGAAGCGTTCGTAACCGGACCAGATTTCACCGTGGATGTAGTTGTAGCCGACGCTGATACCCATCGCGTACGCACCGATCGCCATACCTTCAATCAGCGCATGCGGATTGTAGCGAATGATGTCGCGATCTTTAAATGTGCCGGGCTCGCCTTCGTCGGTATTGCAGACCAGATATTTTTGACCTGGGAATTGACGCGGCATGAAGCTCCATTTCAATCCGGTCGGGAAGCCGGCGCCGCCACGACCACGCAAGGAACCGGCTTTCAATTCTGCGATGATTTGTTCTGGTGTGATGCCTTCGCTCAGAATGCGCTTCAGCGCGGAATAACCACCGCGCTTGACGTAATCTGCGTAATGCCAGTTGTCGCCGTCCAGACCTGCAAGGATCAGCGGATTGATGTGACGATTGTGCAGACTGGTCATTTTGGGCTCACTTCGCTCAATTCCGCCAGCAAGCCGTCGATCTTGTCGTTCGACATCCAGCTACACATGCGCTTGTTGTTAACCAGCAGCACCGGTGCATCGCCGCAGGCGCCCATACACTCACCTTCGACCAGCGTAAACTGACCATCGGCGGTCGTTTCACGATAATCGATGCCTAGCTTGTGCTTCAGATGCGCGGCCGCCTTTTCGCCGCCGGACAACTGGCAGGGCAAATTAGTGCAGATCGTGATCTTGTGCTTGCCGACCGGCTTGGTGTTGTACATGTTGTAAAAGGTCGCGACTTCCTGCACCGCGATTGCCGGCATGCCGAGATAGTCGGCAACGTCCTGCATGGTTTCTGGCGACAGCCAGCCTTTTTCATCCTGTGCAATCGCCAACGCGCCCATCACTGCCGACTGTTTTTGGTCGGCAGGAAATTTTGCAACTTCGCGATCGATCTTTTTGTATGTATCTTGACTTAACAACATGTTGTTGGCCATTCGTACGCGGTGCTCTGCGCTGGTTATTGGTAAATTCACGGCAAGCACGCCGAAGCGCGCCAAACTCACGAAAACTTGCTTTCGCTTTGGGCAACTTCTATAAACCTGCTGCACGAACCAGTCTCGCATTTGCGATGCTCACCGTTCCTTCTACAGGACAGGGGTTGCAACATCGTCAATCCGAGGCCGCTCAGCTTTAGCTGAGACTACGGTTTTTAGAGCTGCCCTTAAGAACAAATTCTTAGCGGTCAATCTCACCAAACACAATATCTTGGGAACCGATGATGGTAACGGCATCGGCAATCATGTGCCCTTTGGCCATCTCATTCAAGCCTTGCAGATGCGGGAAACCAGGCGCGCGGATTTTCAGGCGATATGGTTTGTTGGCGCCATCCGAGACGATGTACACACCGAACTCACCCTTTGGATGTTCAACGGCAGCGTAGGCTTCGCCCGGCGGCACATGGAAACCTTCCGTGAAGAGTTTGAAGTGATGAATCAGCTCTTCCATGTTGGACTTCATGTCGACCCGCGACGATGGCGCCACCTTGTGGTTGTCCGTCATCACCGGACCTCCGTTGTTACGCAACCACTCTACACACTGCTTGATGATGCGATTCGACTGACGCATTTCTTCAACACGCACCAGATAGCGGTCATAGCAATCGCCACTTTTGCCAACTGGAATATCGAAATCCAGCAAGTCGTACACTTCGTACGGCTGCTGCTTGCGCAAGTCCCACTCGACGCCGGAACCGCGCAACATCGGGCCGGTAAAGCCCATCGCTTTGGCGCGTTCCGGCGAGACCACGCCAATACCGACCAGACGCTGCTTCCAGATACGGTTATCGGTCAGCAGTGTTTCGTATTCGTCGACGTACTTAGGGAAACGCACGGTGAAATCTTCAATGAAATCCAGCAACGAACCCTGGCGGTTTTCATTCAAGGCCTTGATGGCTTTCGCGTTGCGAACGATCGAAGCCTTGTGCTGCGGCATCTGGTCCGGCAGATCGCGGTATACGCCACCTGGACGGTAATAAGCCGCATGCATGCGCGCGCCGGAAACAGCTTCGTAGCAGTCCATCAAATCTTCACGCTCGCGGAATGCGTACAACAACACTGCCATCGCACCAACGTCCAGCGCATGCGCGCCTATCCACATCAGATGATTCAGCAGACGCGTGATCTCGTCGAACATCACGCGGATGTATTGTGCGCGCAAAGGAACTTCGAGGCCCAACAGACGCTCGATCGCCATCACGTACCCATGCTCATTACACATCATCGACACATAGTCGAGACGATCCATGTAGGGAACGGATTGCAAATAGGTTTTTTGCTCAGCCAGCTTTTCGGTAGCACGATGCAGCAAGCCGATATGCGGATCGGCACGCTGGATCACTTCACCATCCAACTCCAGCACCAGACGCAAGACACCATGCGCAGCCGGATGTTGCGGGCCGAAGTTCAGCGTGTAATTCTTAATTTCTGCCATTATTTGATCCCGTAATGTTCTTCGCGAATCACGCGTGGCGTAATCTCACGCGGGTCTATCGTTACGGGTTGATAAATCACGCGTTTTTGCTCAGGATCGTAGCGCATCTCGACATAGCCGGAGACGGGGAAATCTTTGCGGAACGGATGACCGATAAAGCCGTAGTCGGTCAAAATACGCCGCAAGTCGTTGTGACCTTCAAACAGGATACCGAAGAAGTCGAATGCTTCGCGCTCATACCAGTTGGCTGAAGGCCAGATGTCCATCAGCGATGCCAGCAAAGGCATCTCGTCGTCGGGCGCGAATACACGCACGCGCAAACGCCAGTTGTGCTCGATCGACAGCAAATGCGAGACTGCGGCAAACCGCGCACCGTCCCAAATACCGTCGCCATACGTCGAATAATCAACGCCGCACAAATCAATCAATTCTTCAAAGCGGGTATCGACATGATCGCGCAGCACGCGCATTGCCGACAAATAATTCGACGCCTTGACTACGATAGTGACTTCGCCGAAGGCAACAGTCAGACTTTGAAGATCATCGCCCAGCGCATTGCGCACAGCGGCTTCAAGGGTTTCCAGTTTCGTCGTCATTCTATTCTCTTAGCGCGCAATCGTATTGGTGCGGCGGATCTTGTTTTGCAGCTGAATGATGCCGTACAGCAGCGCCTCGGCAGTCGGAGGGCAACCAGGAACGTAGATATCAACCGGCACGATGCGATCGCAACCGCGCACCACCGAGTAGGAGTAATGATAGTAGCCGCCGCCATTCGCGCACGAGCCCATCGAAATCACCCAGCGCGGCTCCGGCATCTGGTCGTATACCTTGCGCAACGCCGGCGCCATCTTGTTGCACAGCGTACCTGCCACTATCATCACATCCGACTGACGCGGCGACGGACGGAAGATCACACCGAAACGGTCCATATCGTAACGCGACGCCCCAGCGTGCATCATCTCGACAGCGCAGCAAGCCAAACCGAACGTCATCGGCCACAAGGAGCCGGTACGCGTCCAGTTAATCAGCTTGTCAGCCGTAGTGGTAACAAACCCTTCGTTCAATACACCTTCAATTGACATGACTTACTCCCAATCCAGGGCGCCCTTCTTCCATATGTACCAGAAGCCGACCACAAATTCAGCGATGAATACCATCATCGTGATGAAGCCAGCCCAGCCGAGGTCACGCATAGCGACACCCCAAGGGAAGAAAAAGGCAGTTTCCAGATCGAACAAAATGAACAAAATGGCGACAAGGTAATACCGCACATCGAACTTCATGCGCGCGTCTTCGAATGCTTCAAACCCGCATTCGTATGGAGAAGTTTTTTGAGCATCGGGCCGGTGCGGCCCCAGAATACGACCGAGCAGTTGCGGCATTACACCAACCGCAATACCGATCAAGATGAACAACAAGACGGGAAAATAATTTTCGAGGTTCACGATTTTTCGCCAATAGTTTGAACGGTTAGCCGAATGATTTAAAGGCAAACACGAGAAGGCCATGACGGCACCCCAATGCATTCCACCCTCAAAATCAAGCACTATAAGTGCCTCGATAAAAAACCAGCGCAGAAACAACTTTCGCTGGCCTTCATAGTTTGGTGCCGACGGCGAGACTCGAACTCGCACAGCTTTCGCCACTACCCCCTCAAGATAGCGTGTCTACCAATTTCACCACGTCGGCATAAGACGCATATTTTAACCTGCTTTAGCACTTTTGTTCAATGCACAATTTGATTAAAACCCAGTAATTTACACTGGAAATTCTACTTATTTCGGGATTTGATTCGACTGATCGGGACTATGCGCTGGCGCAGCCGAATTTGCCGATGCCGCAGCTGCGCTTGCTGCCGGCGCAACTGCCGCCCCCGAACCCGGGACAGGAACTGCCGCCGGCACCGATGTCGCCGGAATTGCTGCAGCTGGAGCAGATACCGCAGGCAAGCTATCCATCACGCCACCAGTTGCTGCAGTGCGATGGCTACCCAAATACACCAATCCCAATGTTGCGCAGAAAAAAATCAGCGCCGCCAGACCAGTCGACTTCGACAGGAAATTGGATGAACCGGTAGCGCCAAACAAACTACCCGAAGCCCCCGAGCCGAAAGCCGCGCCCATGTCGGCACCCTTACCATGCTGCAATAGGACGAGACCAATAATCGTCAACGCCGACAAGACTTGAACGACGACGATGATAGTAAGTACTGTGTTCATTTAATGATTTTCCAATGGAGAGTTAATTCTGTATTTTTTTGCGATTCAACACTTCTTTAGCACTTGCCTATAGCCCCGAATCAGGTGCCCCGTCTATTCGCGACACCATGAAACCAAACAATTTTTTCGCTCTGATTTCCGCCGCCAACCGGAAGCGCGCCAACACACAACAATCAGGCTGCCGCAACGATGGAAAGAAAATCGGCAGCCTTCAATGCAGCGCCACCAATCAGACCGCCATCAATATCCGGCATTGCCAACAATTCGACCGCATTATCCGGCTTCATGCTGCCGCCGTACAAAATCTTTACAACCGCCGCAGATTCACCGCCCCTGATCGCCAGTCTGGCCCGCAAAGCCGCATGCACGTCTTGCGCCATCTGCGGCGTCGCTGTCTTGCCGGTTCCGATTGCCCATACCGGCTCGTAGGCAACCACGATTTTTTCCAGCGCCGAAACATCCAGCAACGCCAAGACGGCATCGAGCTGCTCACCAACCACCGCCTCGGTTTGCCCCGCCTCGCGCTGCGCCAATGTCTCACCGACGCAAACGATGGGCGTCAACCCTGCCTGCAATGCGCTTAACGCTTTTTGCGCCACCAATTGACTGGTTTCAGCATGATACGCACGTCGCTCGGAATGCCCAACAATCACATACTTGCAATCGAAGTCCAGCAACATCGATGCCGCAACTTCGCCTGTGTAGGCCCCGGATGGATGCACCGATACATCCTGCGCTCCCAAAGCCAACACCGTTCCGGCAAGTGCGGATTGACATTGCGCGAAATATGGCGCCGGCACGCACACCGCAACATCACAGTCGGACTGTCCAAGACCAGCCTTGATTTCAGCCAGCAATGCAGCGTTGGCAGCCAGGCTACCGTTCATTTTCCAATTACCAGCTACGAGCTTGCGGCGCATCATCGACAAAGTCCACTTTTTTAATAACCCGACATTCTAACGCGTGACGAGCAAAGTGGTCAAACCAGAGCGCTACGCGCCAACTATTTGCTACCGACCGCAACCGATCAGGCAGAAGCCATACAAATTATGTAAGAAACCCGATAAGCCGACCTGGCCTCTTAAGCAGCCAGGCGGCGCCGGAATACCCAGCGTCCGACATCAGAATCTTTCCCAACAAACCGATAACCCTCAACATCAAATTCTTTCAGTTGCTCAGGATCGGTCACTTTATGCACCGTCGCATAACGCGCCATCAAGCCGCGCGCGCGCTTGGCGTAGAACGAAATAATTTTGTACTTACCATTCTTCCAATCCTCAAATACCGGTGCGACGATGCTCGCTGCCAATACTTTCGGCCTGACCACCTTGAAATACTCATCCGATGCCAGATTTACCACTACGTCGGATTTCAGTTTGGCCAATTCCTGATTCAATGCCAGTGTTACAGTGTCATGCCAAAACGCATACAGGTTCTTGCCGCCGGCGTTAGCCAACCTGGTTCCCATTTCCAGTCGATACGGCTGCATCAGGTCGAGCGGTCGCAACATACCGTACAAGCCGGATAAAATACGCACGCGGCTTTGGGTGTAGGTCAACTGCCTGGCGCTCAGCGAGCCGGCATCCAGCCCTTCATAAACGTCACCGTTAAATGCGAGGATTGCCTGCTTGGCATTGCCACTACTGAATTTTTTGGACCAGGAAGAAAAACGCGTGACGTTCAGGTGAGCCAGTGCGTCAGAAATATGCATTAGCCCTCCTACCTCGGCTGGCGACAACTTTTTCAGTATGTCGATCAATTCTGCCGAGCGTGAAATAAAGTCAGGCAAGGTATGCACCTCAGTGGTCGGTGGTGTGGTGTAGTCGAGGGACTTCGCAGGCGATAAAACAATTAACATAGCTAATATCCAAACTTATGTATTCAAAAAGTAAACATACAGAAAAGAATTTTTCACTATGATACCGAAGCGCATGGTAATCGACACCAATGTCTGTTTAGATTTGTTTGTATTCCGCGATCCGCGCTGGTCGGCACTGCTGACAGCCCTGCAGTCCGGCACGGTCGAAGCGGTCACCCGCGCCGACTGTCGCATGGAATGGCAACTGGTTCTGCATTATCCGCACTTGCCGATTGACGACCAGACACGCCCCGCTATCAACGCCGAGTTCGATGCATTGATCAAATACATGGAGCCCGCGGCATTATCCCCCCGTACTGACATCCGCTTGCCAATCTGCTCGGATGCGGACGACCAGAAATTTCTGGAATTGGCCTTAGGCGCAGACGCGGCGACGCTGATTACCAAGGACAAGGCCCTGCTGAAGCTGGCCCGCAAGACTGCCAAGATCGGGCTTTTTGCCATCATCCCACCGCAGGCCTGGCGCACCCCATTGGTGTAATGGGGCGGCCCCTGTGCATTCGATAACAAACCGCTAAAATGCTCACTCAAGGCATTCCAACGCTCACGGCCCACACCTTTTACTGATTAGATACAAATGACTAAGCAGCCCAATGTCGCCGCATCGACGGCCTCCGTCCAGCCCCTGACAGCGCTCAACCTGAGATCCAAACTACCTGACGTCGGCACCACCATTTTCACCACCATGTCGGCGCTCGCCAGCGAAAAGAACGCAGTCAATCTGGGACAGGGGTTTCCCGACTTCAACTGCGATCCGGCGCTGGTCGAGGCAGTCAGCGAGGCGATGAAAAATGGTCTGAACCAGTATCCGCCCATGGTGGGCGTCCCAGCGCTGCGGTTAGTCATCGCTGACAAGATTGAAAAGCTATACGGCCACAGCTACGATCCCGCCACCGAGATTACCGTCACCGCCGGCGCTACCCAAGGTTTGCTGACAGCCATTCTGAGCGTTGTCCATCGCGGCGATGAAGTGATCGTCATCGAACCGGCTTACGACAGCTACGTACCGTCGATCGAATTGGCAGGCGGCAAACCCGTATTCGTCCAAATGACACTCGGGGCCAACGGCTATGCGGTGCCATGGGAGCAAGTCGCGGCAGCGGTCAGTCCGCGCACCCGATTAATCATCATCAATTCACCGCACAATCCAACCGGCAGCGTGCTGAACACTACCGATATTGCGGCGCTGGCTGACATTGTGCGCAGCACCGACATTCTGATCCTGTCGGACGAGGTATATGAACACATGGTGTACGACGGCCTCCGTCACGAATCCATCTGCCGTCACCCCGAGCTGGCAGCGCGTGCATTTATCGTCTCCAGTTTCGGCAAGACCTATCATGTCACTGGCTGGAAAATCGGCTTCGTCGCGGCACCTGCGGCACTTTCGGCAGAATTTCGCAAGGTGCATCAGTTCAATGTTTTCACGGTAAACACACCGGTTCAGCATGGCATTGCCCGCTACATGCAGAACCCGGCGCCGTATCTGGAACTGCCCGCTTTTTATCAGCGCAAACGTGACCTGTTCCGCACTGGCTTGCAAGATTCGCGCTTCAAATTATTGCCGTCGGATGGCACCTATTTTCAGTGCGTCGATTATTCGGCGATTTCTTCAGCCAGCGAAGTTGATTTCGCCACCTGGCTGACCAGCGAAATCGGCGTCGCTGCGATTCCTGTGTCGGTGTTCTACTCTACCCCGCGCGAGTCCGGCATTGTCCGTTTTTGTTTCGCCAAACAGGATCAGACCTTGCAACAGGCGCTACAACGTCTGGCCACCGTTTAACAAGAATCCGCTTGCCAGTACCCACTTACCACCCGCAAAGGAAATATTGATGATTGATGTCTATAGCTGGGCCACGCCTAACGGTCACAAAGTACATATCATGCTGGAAGAATGCGGACTGCCTTACCGCGCGCATGCAGTCGATATTGGTGCCGGCGACCAGTTCAATCCGGATTTCCTATCGATTTCACCCAACAACAAAATTCCGGCCATCGTGGACGAACATGGTCCTGACGGCAAACCGATTTCGCTGTTTGAGTCGGGAGCGATTTTGCTTTATCTGGCCAGCAAAACAGGCCAGTTCCTCGGGAACACCGATCGCGAACGATTCAAGACGCTGGAATGGCTGATGTTTCAGATGGGCGGCGTCGGTCCGATGCTGGGACAAGCACATCACTTCCGCATCTACGCGCCGGAACAAATCGCGTACGCAGTCAATCGCTATACCAACGAAGCCAGACGCCTGTATGGGGTTGTCGACAAGCAGCTTTCGCAGCACGCCTATCTGGCCGGCAACGAATATACGATTGCCGACATCGCCACTTTCCCGTGGCTACGTTCATGGAAAAATCAGGGCGTCGAATTGAGCGATTTCCCGCACTTGCATGCATGGTTTAACACCATCAGCGAACGCCCTGCCGTGAAACGCGGCGTCGAAGTGCTGGCCAGCCTGCGCAGGCCACTGACCGGCGACAAAGAACGAGACATCCTATTTGGCAATCAGCAATATCAGAAGCGATAAGCGGGAACGGTAAAATTAACTGGATATGGCCCGCAACGCAAATTGCGGGGAGCTTGCGCAGAACTCTTTTGTAGTGGAACCGGAGCAGCTTGACGCTGCTCCGGCGTTACCGACCTGACTCTTCCGGCGCAGGATAAGTAACGCTTACTATTTCCAGTTCATCCAGTCCGGCGGGCGTCATCAGCGTCACCGACTCGCCTTCGTGCGCCTTGGTCAGCGCGCGTGCTACCGGTGAAATCCAGCTGATTTTGCCGTTCAACGGATCCAGCTCATCGATCCCGACAATGGTGACCGTGTGTTCTTCATCAGCCTGATTTTGATAGGTCACGGTGGCCCCGAAAAATACCTGATCGCGGCCATGATGGACGCTGGGATCGACTATTTCCGCCTGATCCAGACGTTTGGTCAGAAACCGAATCCGCCTGTCGATTTCACGCAGGCGACGCTTGCCGTAAATATAATCACCATTCTCCGAACGATCGCCATTCGAAGCCGCCCAGGAAACTATCCGCACCACTTCCGGCCGGGCGTTATCAATCAAATCGAGCAACTCGGCTTTCATGCGCGCATGACCGGCAGGCGTCATGTAATTTTTGGTGCCAGCGGGGATAGGCGGCAACCCAAATTCCAGATGGTCGTCATCGCCGTCGGACTCTTTGACAAAAGCTTTATTCATACCCTGCATTGTAGTGCGATTCGGCCGTCCCCCGCAAAATTGCAAAGAGCCGCCAGACCACCAGCGTGCATCGGTAGTGAAACGGTAAAAAGTGCATTGCGGCTTCAAAAAACCAAACGCCGCATGGTAAAGTTGGCAGCGCAATCCTGCATCCTTCCGATTTGGACATCACGCCCTATGCCAGCAGATTCTCTCAGCTACCCTCGCCGCTACCGTATCGGCTTAGCCACCAGTCGCACGCACCAGGACGCCCCTAATTCAGCGCTGGCGCAGTTATTAAAAGGTAGCCGCGCCGCGATTGAACTGCATTTACAACCGGAATTGATCGTAGTCGGCCGCACGCTCGACGCCATGCGTCAACTCAACCTGCTGGACGGCTACCCGCATGTCGAACGGTTCCCGTACGGTCGTCAGGGCGGTTTGATGAAGCTGGTCTCACGGGTAGTTGACAGTGATCCGACCCGTACCCTGGATGCCGTGATTTACCTGATGGATCCGGTCGATCCATCGTCCACTTTTCCTGAGGCCGTGGCACTCAAACGGCAGTGCGTAATTCACGGCAAGCCCTTTTTATCGACCCTGGCCGGCGCCCGTGAATGGCTGGAGCTTGAGTCCACTGCATCCGGCGCAGCGCCGAATTTACAGCTCGATCCAACCTTCGACCTGGCCAATGAAGGCATCGCCCTGATTGCCCACGACGCGATGAAGGAACGCATGCTGGACATCGCCGAGCGCCACTTCGCCTTGCTGGATCAATTTGCGTTTCGTTGTGCCACCGGTACTACCGGCGGCCTGTTGAACAAGCTGGCGCAGAAAATCAAGGGCGAAGAAGCCGGGCGCAATTGGGTGAAACCGTTTTTGAGCGGTCCCATGGGCGGTGATGCACAGATCGCCGAACTGATACTGGATCGCCAGCAATGCCGCCGCGTGCTGTTTCTGGAAGACCCGCACGTCGCGCGCCAGCATGAGGCGGATATTCAGTTACTTGAGCGTGCGGCGCGCACTGTCACCGACTACGCGCTATGTATCAGCGATGCCGAATGCGGAGAACGTTGGCTGGATTTGTTGCAGAAGCGAGTGGCGATGCGGCTTGCCTGAATATCACCAGAACCGTTAAGTAGCGCTTAGGGTCCTGAGTTGTTATTTCAGGACCTAAGCACGTTAAACCCGTCGCGTGCCAGTGTTTACCGCCGCAGTCGCGCCGGATTCCAGTGTAAAACCTGCACCCGAATCAGTGCCCAGCGTCTTCACCAGATACGGCATCAACTCTTTCAGCAACGGTTCGAGTGTCCATGGCGGATTGATAACGAACATGCCGCTGCTGTGCAAACCGAAACCATCCGGCGACGGCGTCTTGACGGTCAACGTGACGTTCAGCCAGCCATTCGCCTTCAAACGCTTCAGTTTTTCCGGCATTTGACGCGATTCCATGCGATTCAGCACTGGATACCAGACCGCGTACGTGCCAGTTGAGAAGCGCAACAGCGCATCTTCCAGCGTATTCTTGACGAGACGATAATCGTCTTTCACCTCGTACGGTGGGTCGATCAACACCAGACCGCGCCGGGATGGTGGCGGCAATAAAGCCTTGAGTCCGATAAAGCCGTCGCCTTGCGTAATCATCACGCGTTTGCCACGACTGTTGCTACGCTCGCGCTGGGCATCCAGTTTGCGGAAATTATCCGTCAGAATCTTGCTGTCGCTAGGATGCAATTCGAACAGGCGCAAACGATCTTGTTCACGCATCGTTACATCGGCACAATACGGCGAGCCAGGATAAAAACGCAGCTTGCCATCCGGGTTCAGCTTGCGTACCACATTGACGTATTCGGCAATCGCCGGCGGCATATCCTTACGGCCCCAGAGTCGGCTGATACCCGTTTCGAACTCTGCATTTTTCGACGCATAACCACCATCCAGCGCGTACACACCGGCACCGGCGTGGGTGTCGATCACCGTGTAGGCGGTGTCCTTTTGGCCGAGGTAATCCAGCAACTGGATGGTCACGAGATGCTTCAGCACGTCGGCATGATTGCCTGCATGGAAAGCGTGGCGATAACTCAGCATAAAAATATCTATCTTGGTAAGGGGTGATTCCAAAGCACATCGGCGCCGCATTTGCCCATTTGCCTTCAAGTGACAAAACACGATCGGCCGCGATGGTACGTTGTATAGGGTCCGTTGCGATTTGCGCCCGGGCAGCAAGGCCTGCAAATAGCGGTTTTACAATGGAGAAGACCCGCATTTTAACAATTCCGGCGACACGATGGCAGATATCACCGATTATCGGCACGTTTGAAGCTGACGAGGCAGGACAATTCGGACAGGATAGTCGTTATCGCCCGCACTAACTAGTCTAACGTTGATTGCACTTTCAACATCTCCTCGGCGACTTTGGTGCAGGCGTCGATATGGCGATTTCCAATCGTACGGAAAGCCGCATAGCCAATCGCTGCCGAGACCATCTGCCCCGCTATCGGCACCAGCCTGATAGCGTTCTCGCTCACCAGCCTGACGCCGCTACGGGTCAGAATCGTGAGGAATAGTTCGCGCGTCACCACGCGTCCGATCAACGTGCTGCCAGCCCCGACGATGACGCTGTAGGTGGCGACCTTGAGCTTGGGCTGAAGACTGTCGATCTGTTCCGGCGTCAAGCCGAATTCGGCGTTAATGTCTTCAATCAAACGCGACAATAAATGGATGTCGATGGCAATATCGACACCAAACACCGGCAGCGCAGAAGCCCCGGCAGACCACAGCGCACGGCGCGCCACCAGGCTGCGGCAACGTTGACGCGCCGCCTGCAGCGCTTCATCCGAAGCCGGTATCAATACCTGGCTGACAACTTTCGGTTTAGTGCGACCACGCACCCATTTCTGTATCAACTTTGCACTTTGCCTTTAACGAAGCCGACGATGATGTCCAAATAATTCCGCTGATCAATCCGGCACGACGCATCCAATATAAAACAAACCATGTTGGTATGGAGCGAAAGCATCCGAAATAACAACATCTGGCAAAATAGATGTCTAAACGGTATTTTTAAAGTACCGCCATTCGATTCTTTCACATAGCCACGCATCGAATACCCGGAAAACAACCACTTAACAAGATTGCTTATGCTTTTACGTGATCCAGGCGGAAATATGCATCCAGCAGCGAGCTCTTGAAAATCGCCCCCAACAACACCGGATCCGCATTACTGCGCACAATCGGCAAACGTTCGCCCTGATGATCCAGGAACAACTGCATGGCATTGCCCAGTGACATATCCGGCGTAATCACATGCAGGAATTCACGGCGTAAAAAATCGGCTGCAACGCGGCTTTCTGTCTCACCCTTGTCGAGTAGAACCGAAGTAATGTCTTGCAGCGCGACCACACCGCAGTAGCGCTGGTCAGCGTCAACGATATAAATATATTTGACCGGATATTTCAAAAACAGGCGACTGATTTCATCGAATGGCGCGCTCATCGACAGTACAGTATCTGCCGGCCGAATCAGATCGCTCATATGAATGCCGCGCAGGCGTACCCGCTCCTGCGCATCGCGATTGCGCTTGAGCGTGATCTCATACATCGAGGCACCATCCAGACTACGCGCGATGAAATAAGCCACCACACAGGACAGCATTAACGGCAGCATCACCTGATAACTCAGCGTCATCTCGAAAATCATCAAAATCGCCATTAACGGCGCACTGGTAGCGGCTGCCAAAAATGCCCCCATCCCGACGATCGCATACGCAAATGGCGTGGAACTGACGCTCGGCAATAGTGCATGAACCGCCAGGCCGAACAGGAAACCGATCGCCGCACCGACAAACAGGGTCGGTGTAAAAATCCCGCCTACCGCTCCCGAGCCGGTCGTCACAGCAGTCGCCACCACCTTGGCAACCAAAATCAGCACCACGCTCCACCACAGCAACGATGTATGCAGCAACGCATTGACGACGCTATAGCCATTGCCCCAGACCTCCGGCACCCAGACGGACAGCAGGCCCAGCAGCAAACCACCAAGACCCAGGCGAAAAGGGAGCGGCAAGCCGGTCTTTTGAAATTGCTTTTTAGAGAAATTAAGCAGCCGCAGGAACTGTGGCGCGGCGACACCAGCCAACATGCCGAGCACCACGAATAGCGCTACTTCGGCCCCCGCAATTGCCGGGAAGGCCGGCATTTCATAAGCCGGTTTGTAGCCGGGCAATGCTCGCATGGTGATATTGGCGACCACCGAGGCGACCACCACCGGGCCAAAACTTTCCATGACAATCGCGCCAAGCACGATCTCCGTCACAAAAAACGCCCCGGCTATCGGCGCGTTGTATGCGGAAGTAATCCCGGCCGCAGCGCCGCAGGCAACCAGCAGACGCAAACGGCTCGGCTCAAAATGGGTGAAACGGCCAACCAGCGATGCCGCCAGCGCCGACAATTGCACCATCGACCCCTCACGCCCAATCGATCCGCCGGACACAATCGTGGCTAACGACGACAGACTGCGCAACAAACTATGGCGCACCGGAATATTGCCATCGCCAATCGCCACCGCCTCCATATAATCCGAAGTCGCGGCGGCCGGGGCACGTTTAGCCAGCAACAGAATCGCCCCTGCCACCACGCCACCTGCGGTCGGCAATATCACCCGCCAATGCCATGGCAAGCTTTTGGCGATCGCCACAAAACTGCCGCTCTCCCCGGTCAACAGCAACTGCAAACCGACAATGCATTCACGAAAGACAATCGTCGCCAGCGCACCTAGAAAACCAACGACCACGGCCCACAGCAACATTGAGTGACTTGCTGAAAGATGAAATAAGCGCTGAATGCGGATTCGGTATTTAAGAAGAGTGGTCCGCATGAATGGTGGAGTGGTTCCGTTGGATGATTGATCTGAATGCGAAAGATTATCTTTTTTTGGCGTTATCTTCTACAGGCATGCATGACAGCGTTCAAGACCAGCCCGAAAACCGGCCGGCGATGTCATCGCCGTCACGGTAAGTTATTCCTTTGCAGAGGTCTCATCCGCGGCGCTCATCAATCCCTCGAAATAGGCCATGTCCTGCGCCACTGCGGCCTCCGCCTTGATCGTCATGCGCTCATAGCGGCTCAGTATGCTACGCGCCAATTCCGTTATGCGCGCGCCGCCACCGTTGGCCCCGCCGGTCGCAGTCGCCACCAGCGGCTGCTGAAAGCTGGCATTCATTTCCCCCACCAGCAACCATGCACGCCGGTAAGACATGCCAAGCGCACGCGCTGCTGCCGAAATTGAACCGGCCTGCTGAATCGCCAGCAACAACGCCGCCTTGCCGGGGCCAAACGCGATTACGTCGCCTCGCATAACTCTCAGTCGTATCGCCTTGGAATGTGTCATATCCGGATTGTAGCAAGCTGAAGACAGTCGCCACAGGCCAACTTGATGAATTATTCGGGTTGACGCTCGTTATATCCTGCCATATATTTCGCTATCGATTTTGTAACTTCAACCAATTATCGGAGATACCTCATGCTGTCAGGATTTAAGCGCTTTACTGCCACTGTCATTACGGCCTTCCCGCTAATGCTGTCGACTTCCTCTTCACACGCTGCCGATCTGGTGGTATCCGCCGCAGCCAGTCTCACCAATGCCTTTAAAGAGGTGGCCCAGGAGTTCGAAGCGCAACATCCGGACACCAAGGTGGTGCTGAACTTCGCGGCTTCGGACGTGTTGCTGCAGCAGATCATTAAAGGCGCACCCGCCGATGTATTTGCTTCCGCCGACCAGGAAGCGATGAACAAGGCAGAAACAGAAAAAGCCGTGCAAGCCAATAGCCGCATAAACTTTGCCAGCAACCAGATCGTTTTGATCGTGCCGGCAGATAGCCAGCTGGCTATCCGGCAATTGAAGGATCTGACGCTGCCGGCCGTCAAACGTATCGCTTACGGCAACCCTGCGTCGGTTCCGGTCGGCCGCTATACCAAAGCCGCGCTGGAACATGAAAATTTATGGGATGCGGTCGCCGCAAAAGGCATTCCTGCACAAAACGTCCGCCAAAGCCTGGATTACGTCGCCCGTGGTGAAGTCGATGCCGGTTTCGTGTTTTCGACCGACGCCGCTATCATGCCGGGAAAGGTCAAAATCGCGATCCGGGTACCGTCCACCACCCCCGTGACTTATCCGATTGCGATCACGACCGATACAAAACAAGCCACGGTTGCGGCGCAATTCATCAGCTTCGTACTGTCGGTGAAAGGTCAGGCAACGCTGGCGCGCTACGGATTTTTGAAGCCATAACCTCGACAGCTGAGCTTGATGTGCGAATATGCATAGATTTTCACGATGAATAATTTACGATGAATGCGGTCTGGGTACCGCTCGCTCTTTCGCTCAAGGTGGCCGGCTGGGCGACGCTACTGAATTTGCTGTGCGGCGTCGCCATCGCCTACGGGCTGGCGCGCTGGCGTTCGCCGGCACGCGATCTGGCCGACTCGATCCTGACCCTGCCGCTGGTGCTGCCGCCAACCGTGCTCGGCTATTATTTGCTGGTGGTACTGGGCCGCCGTGGGACGGTCGGCGCATGGCTGGCGAAATGGGGGATCGAGTTGGTCTTCACCTGGCAGGGTGCCGTCATTGCCTCCACCATCGTCGCGTTTCCGTTGGTGTTGAAATCGGCCCGTGCGGCATTTGAAAACGTCGATCCACAACTGGAAAACGCAGCCCGCGTACTCGGCGTTTCCGAAGCGGCGGTATTCTTCCGCGTAACACTCCCTCTGGCATCAAAAGGCATCGCTGCCGGCGTCTTGCTGGCATTCGCCCGCGCGCTGGGCGAATTCGGCGCGACATTGATGATTGCCGGCAACCTGCCCGGCCGCACCCAAACGTTATCAGTCGCGATTTATGAGGCGGTACAAGCCGGCGACGACAATACCGCCAATTTACTGGTGTTGATCACCTCGGTCACCTGCGTCCTGCTGCTGCTCATTGCCGGGCGTTTGGTGCCGAAAAGCCAGCGCAGGAAATACTGAGCAAGCCATGACGATACAAGTCCAACTCCGCAAGCACTTGCAAGCCGATGACCGCAGCTTTCAGCTCGACATTGAGTTTACCGCCAACAGCAAGCGCATTGTGCTGTACGGCCCATCCGGTGCGGGCAAGAGCCTGACGCTGCTCGCCATCGCCGGTTTATTGACGCCCGACCAGGGCCTGATCAGCCTCAACCAACGCCAGCTATTCAACCATGACAACGCCGTCAATCTGCCGCCGCAACAGCGCAACGTCGCTTACTTATTTCAGGATTACGCCCTTTTCCCCCATCTGACCGTGGCGCAAAACGTCTCATTCGGCTTACAAGCAGGCTGGCTCAATCCGCGCAAAGCAAGCGACCATCCTGCGGTACAAAAATGGCTCAAGTCATTTGAGCTAAGCGCTACCGTCAACAGCTACCCGCACCAGCTGTCCGGCGGCCAGCGGCAGCGCGTCGCTCTGGCGCGCGCATTGGTTCTGGAGCCGGATATGCTGCTGCTGGATGAGCCGTTTTCTGCGCTCGATCCTGCCTTGCGGGACCGCATGCGGAACGAGTTAAGCGAATTACAACAGCAGCTCAATGTGCCGATGCTGGTGATTACCCACGATCCGGCTGATGTCGATGTATTGGGCGATGAAGTATTTGAAATACGCGATGGCAGGATTGCATCGACCAAACCGGCGTCTTCACATCCGGCCTGAATTCCCGGCAGTCTTCATCCAACGATTAAAAGCCGCGTCCTTGTGGAACGCGGCTTTTTAAAAGAGCGACTGGAGAGATGACTACAATCGCCTGCCGGTCAACCGGCTTTTCGTCAATAAATACTTAGTCGACCGCACTCTGCAATCAGGCAACTTTCGCTTCAAAGAACTGCTCGTCTTCTGTCGAACCATGCAACGCAGTGGTCGATGACTTACCTTGCTGAATCGCCTGGGTCACCGCATCGAAGTAGCCGGTACCGACTTCGCGTTGGTGCTTGACTGCGGTGAAGCCCTTGTCTGCAGCGGCGAATTCGTTTTCCTGCAATTCGACGAAAGCGGTCATCTGGTTGCGGGCATAGCCGTGTGCCAGGTTGAACATCGAGTAGTTCAATGCATGGAAACCTGCCAGGGTGATGAACTGGAACTTGTAGCCCATTGCGCCCAGTTCCTTTTGGAATTTGGCGATGGTGGCATCGTCCAGATTCTTTTTCCAGTTGAACGATGGCGAGCAGTTATACGCCAGCATTTTTCCCGGGAACTTGGCGTGTACCGCTTCGGCAAATTTCTTGGCGAAAGCCAGATCCGGCTTACCGGTTTCACACCAGACCAAATCAGCGTATTCCGAGTAAGCCAGCGCACGCGAAATTGCCTGATCGATGCCTGGACGCGTTTTGAAGAAACCTTCAACGGTGCGTTCGCCGGTCAAAAACGGTTTGTCGTTATCGTCAACATCAGAGGTCAGCAAATCCGCCGCTTCGGCATCGGTACGCGCAATCACCAACGTGCTGGTGCCGGACACGTCGGCAGCCAAACGTGCAGCGTTCAATTTTTCTACCGCTTCGCGGGTCGGCACCAATACCTTGCCACCCATGTGGCCGCATTTCTTGACCGAAGCCAGTTGATCTTCAAAGTGGACGCCAGCGGCACCCGCGTCGATCATGGATTTCATCAGTTCATACGCATTCAACACGCCACCGAAACCAGCTTCTGCATCGGCCACGATCGGAGCGAAAAAATCGATATCGTTTTTGCCTTCCGACCATTGAATCTGGTCAGCGCGCTGGAACGTATTGTTGATACGCTTCACCACCATCGGTACCGAATTGGCTGGATACAGCGATTGGTCAGGATACATTTCACCGGCCAGATTGGCGTCGCCCGCAACTTGCCAGCCTGACAGATAAATTGCCTTCAAACCCGCTTTGACTTGTTGCATCGCCTGGTTGCCGGTCAGAGCACCTAAAGTGTTGACAAATGGCTCGGTATTCAGCAAATGCCACAATTTTTCCGCACCGCGTTTGGCCAGCGTGTGTTCGATCTGCATTGAACCGCGCAGACGCACTACATCCTCTGGCAGGTAGTTGCGCTTTACGCCTTTCCAACGTGGATTTTCTGCCCAGTCTTTTGCCAATGCCTGTACTTGCTGTTCACGTGTTGTCATCGTCGTTCTCCTGTAACTAACCCAAAAATTTCAAAACAAACCCAAAGTCGATGGATTAATAGTAAGCCCATCCGTGCACAGCAACAATGTCTTATATAAGACATATAAGTATTTTTATTTCCTTTAAAATCAATTAGTTAATTTTCATTTTTTGCGATGCGGAACAATATCTCTGTAAGTGAAATTTAGAAATGCTGCTCCGCACATTGAAATTCCGCATTATGGGATTTAAGTTTTGTATCGTGAGATTCTTGGCGAATAGGACAATCATCTACTGACAGATTCTGATTTCGGATTCAACAGTGGAGCAGAAGTGTGGCCGAGAAGCGAACTCCGCCCCATTCATGAAAAGGATTTGGTCATGGCCACATAGATGCCGCGACGCTGTCCAAACTGTGGCGCACCGACACCAATGCCACTGCCATCGCGGATTTCGTACACTCTGTCGAATACATTGATGACACTCAGTCGCGCCGTGAGCTTACCAACCGGCGATTCGTTGAAAATATGCTCACTCAGAACAAAAATCTTTCGGTTGATGGCGACAGCCAGCTGAAATACTACGCAATTTCCTTAAGGCAATGAGGAATTGCATATTTTCAAATGCCTTTCGAACCTTCATCATGAGACTCTGACAAGCTGGCTGGGTAATCCGTGTGAAGTCATTAAATCAATCAACACTAACAACGCCTGCAATCGCTCGTCGAAAAACGCGTGCTGAATCGGATCCAGAAGTACCCGACTACTCTGCGGTTGATCAGGGCGCTTTCCTGCTATGTGTCCCGTCTGGCTGGGAAACTTATATTTCCGGGGAATTCCACGAACTGCAAGAAGGCCTGGTGGCGCACGGCTGGACAAAGCTCGTTATCGGTGAAACGGAAGATACGACAATTTTGAAAGCGATTCGCCGCGCACGTGTGGTCCTGCTGTGGGAGGCATATGAGCTGCTTGAGCGTAACGCCGCGGCGTTCTGTAGCATCGCTGAATCTGTAAAAGGGCAGACACGCATCGCCTTTTGTGACGACGTGCATTACTTTACCGCCCATCGCCGCCAGCAACGGCTTCGTGCGTTCGTCTGGGCGAACCTGATACTTGCAACGTATCCGGACAAGCTGCGGCAATGGTATCCGGAGATTCCGGAGCATAAAATCAGGTGGACCCCACATGCGGCAGCCTCGTATTTTCAACCCGGCTTTTCGCGATCATCGGATCGCGTGTTGCTGTCCGGCTCTCGCACCTGGCCGTATCCGTTTCGTCAATTCTGTCACGCGAAGCTGCCGCCCTCGGTTTGCGAAGTTGTCGATCACCCCGGCTATCCCGGATACCCGGGCGACAAAACCAACAACATGCAAGCGGATCCCTCAACGCTGCAGCGTTTGGGCGGCAAAAAATATGCGGACCTATTACGCAGCTATCCGGCGATGCTGGTGTGCGGTTCGATATTCGGTTATCTGGTGGCAAAGGTATTTGAGGGAATGGCTGCAGGAAGCCTGGTGATATGTGAACGTGGTTCTTTGGCCGCACGCCTGACGGCGCTCGGCTTCTTCGAAGGCGAACATTATGTGGGAACCGATTTGCTGCACGTCATCGAAGACACTGTTGGCGTACGCAACGCCTTCTTGCGCAACGACCCGCTTTTAGCCCGCGTGGTTGCGAATGCACACCGCAAGGTTCGCGAAGAACACACGACGATTGCGAGAGTCGTCCAGATTCATCGTATCTGTAAGGAAGGAATATCCATATGAATCCCGAAATCCTGCTTCAGCAATATCGCCGGGACGGCGTCGTCTTTCCGTTGCCCGCCTTGTCCGATTTTGAGGTGCGGCGAGCTCAACAAGAATATCTGAAGCTATGCGATCCGGGCATGGTCGTTGCCGCAGGCGAGAATCGGCTATTCGGGCATTTGTTACACCCATGGGTCGCTCAACTCGTCAGCCATCCCGCAATCCTTGAGACAGTCCGCTCTCTGATCGGGCCGAATGTATTGGTGTGGGTGAGCGAATTCAATGCCAAGGCGCCGCACACATCGAACTTCTTTTCTTGGCATCAGGATCTGTATTATTGGAGACACCAGTACGACGATCTTAGCGCGATTCCTATGGTCACGACATGGCTGGCACTCTTTCCTGCCACCGCCGCCAATGGATGTATGCAGGTATTTCCCGGAAGTCACACCCAGCTCGTACCCCATATAGAAAAGCCATGTGAACACAACATGTTGACTCGCGCGCAAGAGCTTCTGGTCGATGTCGACATATCCAAGACGGTAGCAGTCGAACTCGCGGCCGGAGAATTCTCAATTCATCATCCAATGCTGTATCACGCATCCGGCCCCAATACGAGTGCAAGCTCCCGGGTTGGGTTGGTGACCCGCTATATGGCGCCCGAGATTGTACCGCCGGTACGCCCGGCTTACACCTGGCTTGTCAGCGGAGAGGACAGGCACGGCAATTGGGATCACGTCGCACCGATCAACAAGCAAGTCGGGCCGCAGTTGCGTAACAAGTGCATGCAGTCCGTGAAGCGCATCACCGGTTCCCACTTCAAGTAGGCGACATGCTGGAACATTCAATTTTGTCGTTACGAGGCATGCAAAAACATGGATGGCTTGTCGTTCTAGGCGGTGTGTGCGCGGTCGGCCCCTTGTCAATTGATATGTACCTGCCAGGCGCGCCTGCAATGGCGCGAGAGCTTGGCGCCGGTGGCTGGGGTGTACAGCTCTCGGTAGTGAGCTATCTTCTGGGTCTGGTTGTCGGTCAATTGGTGTACGGACCGCTGAGCGACCACATCGGCAGAAAGCCTCCCTTGTATATCGGCTTCACTCTATACATACTTGTCTCTGCCGGATGTGCGTTGGCAAATTGTATTTCTTTGTTCGTTTTCCTGCGCTTCTTCCAAGGCCTTGGCGGTTGCGCGGGAATGGTCATCGCGCGCGCGGTCGTGCGGGACCGCACCGATACGATCGGTGCTGCTCATGCATTTTCCATATTAATGCTGGTAGTTAGTGCCGCGCCTTTGCTGGCACCACTGTTTGGCGCAACTTTACTGCAGCAATGGGGGTGGCGAGCCATGTTCGGTGCGATGTCGTTGTTTGGTGCATTTTGCATCCTGGCAATCCGGCTCTCTATGTCCGAAACTCATAAACCGCACCGCACTTTCCGATTCTCATGGCGGGGAATGTTATCCCGATATCTTAGCCTGTTACAAAATCGGACCTTCGTATCCTATACGCTGTGCAATGGATTGGCGCAGGGCAGCATGTATGCATATATTGCCGGCTCGTCTTTTGTTCTGATTGATCTGTACGGAATCTCGCCTCGACAATACAGTTTGCTGTTCGCACTGAATTCCCTCGGGATGATTGTCGCATCGCAAATCAACGCCAGGCTGATCGAACGGGTCGAACTTGACCATATCATCGCGAGAGCGCTGGGGTTTTCTGCAGCGGTTGGATTTGCTGCTGCATTGATGATGGTAAGCAATCCGGCCATTGTGGTTTTACTTGTCGGATTTTTCTTGTCAATGGTCAGTATCGGCTTTGTCGCACCGAATGCCGCGGCAATCGCATTAACAGGACATGCCGAACACGCAGGAGCGGCCTCCGCGCTGATGGGAACTTTACTCTTCGCAATCGGCGCGCTCTGCGGTATCGCTGTGGCGTTGCTGCACGATGGAACTGCGCGACCGCTCGTGCTTATTTTGGCAATGTGCACCATTGGAGCAGCGCTAGCGCATCGCTTTGCCGTGCGCTAGCAATCACCCAAATGATTCTGTGAATGCATTCTGTTTGCAATTTTCACGAGGTGAATGCTATCCAACGGGTACATTTATCCTTGCTGTAAAACACTTTCTTTTACCATGATGTAATGGCTCTAATATGACTCCTAATGGAAAAGATATATTAATCATCGAAGATCATCCGATGGTGGCTCATGTAATTTCTACACATTTATTGGAGCACGATCCGTTATTGCATATTGCCGTCAGCACTTGCGCAAAAAGTGCGCTTGAAGAACTTCAAAGTCCTGTTTCATGGTTTCGTATTTTCATCGATTTGTCTATACCAGGTTGCGAAGGCCTGGATTTAGTTCGCCATTGCGAACGAATGGGGCTGATAAAACGTTGTACTGTGGTTACCGCATCCAATAATCCCCAATGGTTCACCGAGATCAGAAGAATCGGCGTACTCGGATTTATCAAAAAAGACTCGCTTCTTCAAGATGTCAACAACGCTTTGGCATCAGTTTTGGACGGCAATCCCGTATTTCAAGAACCATCGCCTGATGTCGAATCACGCTCTGCGTCTTCGCTAACGAAACGTCAACTGGATATTTTATATTTGTTGCAGCGAGGTTACACCTCGAAGAAAATCGCATCGCAATTAGGCCTGCGCACAGGAACAATCGATAATCACATCATGAGCCTGGTGCGCGCATTGCATGCCTCGGGACGAACGCACGCTGTTGCCAAAGCAATCGAACTTGGCTATCTCGACGTGTGTCCATTTGAAATTCAAGGAACTGGAAGCGGCAACCCTGCCACGTATCCTGAGACAGGTTGATCTGGCACTGATCAACACCAACTACGCGATCGAAGCCAAGCTGAATCTGGTCAAGGATTCGCTGTTCATTGAAAATGCCAATTCACCTTAGCCAACCTGCTGGTCGCCCCAGCAGACAACAAGGACAGTCCGGCCATCAAGAAACTGGCCGCCGCTTTGAACACGCCTGCAGTGAAGAAATTCATTGCCGACAAATACAAGGGCGCGCTTGTGCCGGCGTATTAATTTCAACGCCGATCGCCGACACTATCGTCGGCAAGCGCTGACGCCCAGATCGGGGCCAACTTAGTTGTCGCGCTCCACTGCACCAATTCGGCTGGCCACGGTCCATGAAACGACGGACATCGGCATTTACGCTAGCAATTCGCGTAGGCGGATAACACTGCGCCCACCCAGCGTACTTTTTCTTCTTTTGCATCAGCCCGGTACATAGCTTACGTAACAACAATCGTACCGGTCATATCTTCATGCCCGGACCCGCAAAACAAATCACAATGAAACGCAAACTCTCCCGCCTTGTCCGGTGTGAAACGCACGCGTGTCGCCATTCCCGGAAGAATGTCGGTACGTACGCCAAAATCCGGCGCGTTGAACCCCATCGGAACATCCAGCGTCGTAAATTCCAGTACAACGGGCTGCCCTTTCTTCAAAAGAATCCGGTCCGGCGCATACGTAAACCTCCTGGCCACTACCTTGATTACCTGTTCCTGCGACTTTGCCCCGGCAACAGCGGCGATGGCACTCAAACCAACACTAGCCGATCCGATCAGGAAGCGGCGACGTTCTCGACTCAGATTCATGATCAGCCTTTCTGTACCGGCAATTCGGTGATTTTGTATTCTGCGTTTTTTCGCTCTGCCTCGACCTCCCGAAACCCCAGGCCACGATATGGTTGCGCGCTATCCCATGCCAGCGGCGTGCGCTTCGGCTGCGATCCTGGCGCCGGCAACGGAAAGATCAATGACTTCGCAGAGTGGTGTGCGATATGCCCGGTCATGTGGTGATGCTCCTGATGAATATGGCCGTAGAACACCGTCACGTTGCGGTGTGGCATCAATAACGCCAGCGCCTTGGCGCCGTCGCGCGTGGCCCAGTCCCATTGTGGATATAGATCGAACAACGGTCGATGCGTAAACACGACGATTCTCGCCTCGGGCGCCAGTTTCTCAAGGTCCGAGGCCAGCCAGCTCAGTTGTTCGTCGCCAATGCTCGCGCCAGGATCGGAGACGTTGTCGAGCACAATGAAATGCACGCCTTTGTGGTCGAAGGTGTAATGCGTTTTACCAAAAAATTCCTGATAGGCCGCGCCATGATCGAGTCCGGCGTCATGTTCACCGGGCATGAAACGTACCTGCTTTACCTTCAATTCGGCCACAATCGCCTTGAATTCCGCCAGCCGCTTGCGGCGCTCCTGCGGGTCGTCGGTGGTGTGCGTCAAATCACCCGTAAACATGATGAAATCCGGCTGCTGTTCAAGACCATTGACAGCGGCGACGGCTTTTTGCAGGGTCCCGCGCGCATCCGGGTTCGGTGCGCCCTCAAAACCCCAATGCGTATCTGACATTTGAACAAAAAAGAAATCACCGGCGTCGCCATCCGCGCTGCTGGCGGCACTGGCCCAACCGCTCAAACCGGAAGCAAAGACGGCGCCTCCCAGTCCGGCAAGCCGGATAAAACTGCGCCTGTTGATCGTATTGCCCATAGCTATCTCCTAAGGTGGTTCCAAGCGGTGCCGATCAATTGACCGGTAATCTCTTATACCGATAGCGGCAAAAATTTATTCCCGACTTATTCCAGAAACCTGCGGCAAATGCCGGGAATAAAATCCTGGCTCCGGCGGTATGATGGAAAGAACACAGGAAATAGCCGAATGATTGATTCGACCAGAGAAAAGCGCTTTCAGGCCATCGTGATGCCGCATTTGAACTCGGCCTTCAACCTGGCCTGCTGGCTTACGCGAAGCCGTCCGGATGCGGAGGATGTGGTGCAGGAGGCTTACTTGCGGGCCTTTAAGTTTTTCGATAGCTTTCATGGCGACGATGGCCGCGCATGGCTGCTGGCCATCGTCCGGAACACCTTCTATACCTGGTATCAGCAGAACCAGACGCAAAACACCTTATTCGATGAGCAATACCATAGTCCCGACGGTGAAAATGTTGTCGACACCCAATATGTCGACAACAATCCGGAAAATTTGCTGTTGCAGAAAGACAGCCAGCAGCAACTGCTCCAGGCGCTGCAAGCGTTGCCCCTGGAGTTTCGGGAAGTGATGGTGCTGCGCGAACTGGAAGATCTGTCCTATAAGCAGATCGCAGCGGTGGTCGGCATTCCGATCGGCACGGTCATGTCGCGTCTGGGACGTGGCCGTAAGTTGCTGGAAAAAGTGCTGGCACCGGCAGTGACACCAATACGGCAGGAGATATGATGGAGCATCAACAAGTACTGGAACTTTTACCGGCCTATGTCGATCAGGAGTTGGGCGTCACCGAGACCATGCAGATCGAACGCCACCTGCATGGTTGTGCCGCCTGTCAGCGCGAATATGCGCAGCAGAGCCAACTTAGCGCGCAGCTGAAAAATCCCGCGTTCTACTTTGAAGCGCCTGCCGGTCTGGCCCGGCGTATCAATGCGGCGCTGCCTAAGGATCGTTCGACAGCTGCCGACGCCAAACGCTGGCATTTCAATTTCAGCTGGCTGAATGCAGGTGCGGTGCTGGCGACCTTGCTGGCAACGGTCTGGAGCGCCGGCTTGTACCTGACGCTGCCGTCTGCCCAAGATCGGCTGACAGATGAGGTCGTTGCCAGCCACGTCCGTTCGTTGCAGGTTGATCACCTGTCCGACGTCATCTCCACCGACCGCCACACGGTCAAACCCTGGTTCAACGGCAAACTGAATTTTTCTCCAGCGGTGATTGACCTTGCAGCGCAAGGCTACCCGTTGATCGGCGGACGACTCGACTATCTGGATGGCCATCCGGTAGCCGCGTTGATCTACCATCGCCAGCAGCACCCAATCAATCTGTATGTCTGGCCGAATGGCGATGGCAATGCTGCGCCATTGAGCCAGAGTCAGCGTGGCTATCACCTGGCGCACTGGTCAGTGGGTGGAATGACGTACTGGGTGGTGTCCGACGTTGCCGCGGCGGAACTGGCGACCTTTGTGACGCTCCTGCGTACGCAGCTTAGTCAGGCAGGCTAAGGCGAAAATTGAGGCGGGTACTCGGATCATCAGGCGAAACCGTTGAACAACCCGGCCGCCCCGCCACTGCCCCGACTCTGCAAGGTTTGTCAAATCATGTCAGATCAATTTTCTTCGCGCTTCCAGGGAAATTGGCAACTTACGCCGCCTTACGTTCCGCTTCAACCTCGGCCCGCAAACGTGTTGCCGCCAATACCATGTTCTCCAGCGCGGCGTAAGTCTCCGGCCAGCCGCGTGTTTTCAAACCGCAATCCGGGTTGACCCACAATCGCTGGTCCGGAATCACGCCACGCGCCTTGCGCAACAGGCGCTCCATTTCATCGACCTGCGGCACCCGTGGCGAGTGAATGTCGTAGACGCCGGGACCAATGTCGTTCGGATAGGCAAATTCACCGAAGCCGTCCAGCAATTCCATATCCGAACGCGAGGTTTCTATGGTGATCACATCCGCGTCCATCGCGGCTATCCAGGGCAGAATGTCGTTGAATTCTGAATAACACATATGCGTATGTATCTGCGTCTCGTCGGTCACACCGGCGGCGCTGATCTTGAAGGCGCGGACTGCCCAGTCCAGATACTGCTTCCAGTCGCGTGTCTTGAGCGGCAAGCCTTCGCGGAACGCCGGCTCGTCAATCTGGATCATGCCGATGCCGGCTTTTTCCAGGTCACACACTTCGTCACGCAATGCCAGCGCGATTTGTAGCGCAGTGGTTTCACGCGGTTGATCGTCACGTACGAACGACCATTGCAACATCGTCACCGGACCGGTCAACATACCCTTCATCGGCTTGTTGGTCAGGGTCTGCGCAAACTGGCTCCAGCCCACCGTCATCGCCTCGGGACGATACACGTCACCGTAAATGAGCGGCGGCTTGACGCAACGTGAACCATAGCTCTGGACCCAGCCATTGGCGGTGAACGCATAACCCCACAACTGTTCGCCGAAGTACTCGACCATGTCATTGCGCTCCGGCTCGCCGTGCACCAGCACATCCAGACCCAGCTCTTCCTGTTTCTGTACAACCAAGCGGATTTCATTGCGCATCCGGTCGAGATAATCCAGATGTCCGATGTCGCCACGCTTGTACGCGGCACGTGACTGACGGATTTCGGCGGTCTGCGGGAAAGAACCGATGGTGGTGGTCGGAAATGCCGGCAAGTTCCATTTGTCTTGTTGCTTGCCGATGCGCGCATTGAATGCCGTAGCACGTTGGGCATCGGCTTCTGTCACGCCAGCCAAGCGTTTCTGTACCAGCGGATTGTGAATCCGGCTTGAACTGCGGCGGCTAGCTAGTGCTGCACGTGAAGCGATGAAATGTTCCTCAAGTTCCCTGGCGTTACTCACCGTTAAATCGTTATTCAGTGCCAGTTTCAAAGCGACGATCTCTGACAATTTTTGCGTCGCAAAGGCCAGCCAGCTTTTCAACTCGTCATCGAGCTTGTCTTCATTCTTCAGATCGACCGGTACGTGCAGTAACGAGCAACTGGAACCAACCCACAAGCGGTCCCCCAGCTGCGCCTGCAATGGCCTGAGCTTGGTCAACAGCGCATCCAGATCGCTGCGCCAGAGATTGCGCCCATCCACTACGCCGACCGACAACACCTTGTCTTGCGGCCAGTCGCTTGCGAACGCATCGAGTTGATCGGCGCCACGCACCAGGTCCAGATGCACGCCCATCACCGGCAAGTCGCGCAGCAGTGCGGCATGCTCCCGCACCTCACCAAAATAGGTCGTCAACAACAACGGCGGCGCCGACGCTGTCAGTTCGGCATAGACCGGGGGAAATGCCTGCACCCACGCGCTATCCAGTTCCAGCGCCAGAATCGGCTCGTCAATTTGTACCGCATCAACGCCTGCTGCTTGCAGACGCCCCAGCAATTTTAGATAGCCTGCCACGACTTTCGGCAACAGTTCGAGCTTGTGGTCGAGGCCTGCTTTGACCTTGCCCTGATACAGCAAGGTCAGCGGTCCGACCAGCGCCACCTTGACCCGATGGCCAAGCGCTTGCGCTTCGGCGATTTCATCAAACAACCAGTCGACACCGCCATCAAACCGGATATCGGCACTCCACTCCGGCACCAGATAGTGATAGTTGGTATCGAACCATTTGGTCATTTCCATCGCAAAGTGCTGCTTGCTACCGCGCGCCAGCGTGAAGTAGTCTGCCAGCGTCAGTTGCTTTGGATCAAAACCGAACCGTTGTGGAATCGCCCCCAGCAATGCCAGCGTGCCCAACACCTGGTCGTACCAGGCAAAGTCTCCCACCGTCACGAAATCCAGGCCGGCATCCGCCTGCGCTTGCCAGTGACGTGCGCGCAACGTTGCCCCCGTTTCACGCAGTGCAGCTTCGTTGGATCCACCTTTCCAGAACGACTCTTGTGCAAATTTCAACTCGCGCTGCGCGCCGATGCGCGGAAACCCCAAAACGTGTGTCAATGCCATTCATATCTCCAGTAAACAAATTCGATGACTGGCATATTGACCCACCTTGCTTTATGATTCAAACGACAAATATTAAGAATCAACTTGAATTTTATTCATAGTCATACATTAAGATCAAACGCCGATGCAATCCATCCTCGAACTACGCCACCTGAAAACCCTGCGCGCATTGCGTGAAGCAGGCAACCTGCTGCGCGCCGCCACACTGCTGAACGTCACCCAATCGGCCTTATCCCATCAGATCAAGCAACTCGAAGACCATCACGGCACCACCTTGTTCGAACGCAAATCGGTGCCGGTCCGGTTTACGCCGGCGGGTGAACGGCTGCTGAAGCTGGCCGATACGGTACTGCCGCAAGTCGCCGAAAGCGAACGCGATCTGGTGCGAATGGCGCAAGGGGTCGCCGGTCAATTGCGAATAGCGGTGGAATGTCACACCTGCTTTGACTGGCTGATGCCCGCCATGGATATTTTCCGCAAGCGCTGGCCGGAGGTCGAGCTGGATATCGTTTCCGGCTTTCAGGCCGATCCGGTTGGTTTGCTGTATGAGCATAGAGCCGACGTCGCCATCGTGGCGGAAGTCGATCCGGCTGAGAAAGTGGATTACCACGCGCTGTTCAGTTTCGAAATCGTCGCATTGGTAGCTCACGATCACCCGTTGGCCGCACGCGACTATCTGGTGGCTGAGGATTTTGCCGGCGATACCTTGATCACTTATCCGGTGCCCGACGACATGCTCGATGTGGTGCGCCAGGTCCTGAAGCCGGCGGGTATCCAGACAGCACGCCGCACCACGGAACTAACGGTGGCGATGCTGCAACTGGTGGCCAGTCGGCGCGGGATTGCAACCTTGCCGATCTGGGCCGCGCAAAATTATTTGAAGCGCGATTACGTACTGGCCAAACGCATTACGCCGACAGGCTTGATCGGAAAACTGTACGCCGCTTGTCTGCCGGAGGCATCGGAAAAACCGTATCTGGCCGACTTTGTCAGTACTACGCGCGAGAGTTGTTATTTGAATTTGCTCAACGTGGAATTGCTTTAACGCGCCTCCAGTATCATGGTGGGACGGCATTATTACAGTACACGGTCAAATGCAAAACCGCCGGCCAATAAAAAACGGCGATTACTGTTGGAATTTGAATCTTGAACCATCAAAAAATGCATCCGAAAAAACATCAAACAACATCGCTGGCATTATTTTGCAAAGTCGTAGATAACTTTGGCGACATTGGGATCTGCTGGCGTTTGGCACGGCAGTTGGAGCAGGAACATGGCATCGCCGTCACCTTATGGGTGGACGATTTGCGGAGTTTTCAGCGGATTTGCCCGGAAGTCGCCATCGACCGCGAGGCGCAACAGATTGGTACAGTGACGGTACGCCATTGGCGCGATCAAAACGGCGTGTTTGCGGCCAACGATGTGGCCGATATCGTGATTGAGTTTTTTGCTTGTGACATACCGCCCGCCTATATCGCGGCGATGGCACAGCGAACACCGCATCCTGTGTGGTTGAATCTGGAAGGCCTTAGTGCGGAAGAGTGGGTAGAAGGTTGTCATACATTGCCGTCGCCTCATCCATCGCTGTCTTTGACAAAATATTTTTTCTTCCCCGGCTTTACCGGCAAGACCGGCGGTTTGCTGCACGAATCCGCATTGCAGCAACAGCGCCAGGCATTTCAACATGATCAAGCTGCGATGGCCGCTTTTCTCGGGCAATTTGGCGTAACGCCAGCAGAGATGGCTTCGCTCAAGGTCTCCTTGTTTTGCTATCCGCAGGCACCGGTCTCGGCATTATTTAATGCATGGAAAAGTAGTGACACAGCGATTACTTGCCTGGTCCCGGAAGGTGTTGCTGTCGATGCAGTTCAAGCATTTCTCGGGCAAGTTGCGAGGGCGGGAGCAACGGCGACCCGCGCTGCGTTAACCGTACGCGTGCTGCCCTTTATTCCTCAGCCTGACTACGACAAACTGTTATGGGCATGCGATCTCAATTTTGTGCGCGGAGAAGACTCCTTCGTCCGCGCACAGTGGGCGGGCAAACCGTTTATCTGGCATATCTATCCGCAAGACAAAGACTTGCATCACGTCAAATTGAACGCATTTTTGCAGCGCTATGCAGCCAAAACAGAGCACTTGATTGCGCTCTCTTTGGGCTGGAATGCTGCCGCAAAAAAAGTAGTTGATTGGGCCGCGATATGGCCGCTATTTGAAGCCGACATGCCAAAAATTGCCAGCATGTCCATGGATTGGCAGCGCCAATTATTGGAAAATGGTGACTTCACATCCAATTTGCTGAAGTTTGCCGAAACAGTTCGGTAAGTGAAAATTTGGGTTAAAATATACGGCTAATTTTTGACGCATTTTAAATTCAATCAAACGTGGGCTTGCGGCGCTTTTTGCCAGTAGGCTACAGATGATTTTTATGTAACCTACTTTTTACGTATATTCGCTATGAAACCTGCAAAAGAAATTCGTGTTGGCAACATTATTATGGTTGACAGTAAGCCAATGATCGTTTTGCGCTCTGATGTCAATGGTTCGAGCCGCACGGGCTTCACCTATAAGTGGAAGATGAAGAATCTTTTGACAAATAGCCCTCAGGAAAATGTTTTCAGGGGTGACGACAAGTTTGATGTAGTTGTACTCGATAAAAAAGCTGTGACTTATTCGTATTTCGCTGATCCGTTGTATGTCTTTATGGACTCCGACTACGAACAGTATGAAATTGAAGGCGAGAACCTGGGCGATGCTTTGCACTATCTGAAAGACGGCATGGAATGCGAAGCTGTTTTTTACGACGGCAAAGCAATTTCAGTCGAACTGCCAACAACGATCGTTCGCCAGGTGGTCTACTCGGAACCCGCTATCAAAGGCAACACTTCGGGCAACGTATTGAAAGAAGCCAAGATCGAAAATGCAGTTGAAGCGCATCGTCACACCGTTCAAGTGCCATTGTTTGTCAGCCAGGACGATATGATTGAAATAGATACGCGTACCAACGAATACAAAAAAGTGGTACGTAACTAATTTCACCCGACGACTGAAAACGCTGCGGATTTTCCCAAGCCTTCCGCTGATCTGTGGAAAAGCAGTGTTGATTTAGATGCAATGCCCCGAAGTCTCAATGACTTACGGGGCGTTTTTTATGTCAGAACTTTCGACGCCACCTCAAGCCGGGCCAGCCGCGGACTACTCCGCCTTCCCCAGCATATTAAAAATACTCGAAAAATCCAGCCCGCCCGCGCCGTTCTTGCTGTGTATGTCGTACAGGTTGCGCGCCAGCGCCCCCAGCGGAACGCTACTCCCGGTGGACAACGAATTTTCCACCGCCAGACCCAGATCCTTCAACATCAAATCGACCCCGAAACCACCGCTGTAGCCTCTCGATGCCGGCGCATTTTCCATCACGCCGGGGCATGGGTTGTAGACCTCCAGCGCCCAGTTACGGCCGGAGCTTTTGGCCATGACTTCCGATAGCACCTTTGGGTCCATGCCGTTGGCCATGCCGAGCCGTATTGCTTCCGCCGTGCCTATCATCAGAATCCCGAGCAGCATGTTGTTGCATACCTTGACGGTCTGACCAGCGCCATTTTCACCGGCGTGAAAGATCGCCTTGCCCATTTTTTCGAAATAGGGTTTGGCGATGGCAAATCCTTCGTCCGTACCGCCGACCATGAACGTCAGCGTCCCGGCCGCCGCACCGCCGGTACCGCCGGAGACCGGCGCATCGAGCATAGTGAAGCCCTTTTCGCGCGCCGCAGCGGCAACCTTGCGGGCGCTATCGGGCGCGATGGTTGAACAGTCGATCAGCAAGGTCCCCGACTTCACCTGCGCCAAAATGCCATTCTCGCCAAAGTAAGCCGATTCGACGTGACGGCTGGCGGGCAGCATCGTAATGATGATGTTGGCCGCACCGATCGCCGCCGCCAGGTCCGCGCTGGTGCTGCCGCCTCCGGCGACAAATTTTTCCACGCTGGCGGGAATCAAATCATGACCGCTGACACTCACCCCTGCACCCGCCAAATTCAGCGCCATCGGCAAACCCATATTGCCAAGACCGATAAAGACCACTTCGCTACCCATCACAGTTCTCCTTGATTTAGGACGGGGCGCCGACTGCGCCCGCGATACGCACCAAATGGCTTATTTCATCGAGATCGTGGTGTTGATTTCACCACCATCCGCATCCGGCTCAAACCAGCGTGCGGTAACCGTCTTGGTCTGCGTCCAGAACTGCACCGCCTGTTTGCCGTTCGGCCCCAGATCACCCAGCTTGGAGGCACGCGAGCCGGTGAAGCTGAAGTACGCCACCGGGACTGGAATCGGCACATTGATGCCAACCTGGCCAACGTCGATTTCATTTTGGAATTTGCGCGCCGACCAGCCGGAAGAGGTAAAGATCGAAGTACCGTTCCCGTTAGGATTGGCATTGATGAAAGCAATCGCATCGTCCAGCGTTTCCAGCTCCACCACACACATCGCCGGGCCAAAGATTTCCTGGGTGTAGATATCCATGTCGGCTCTGACGCCGGAGAAAATAGTCGGGCCAACGAAATTCCCATCCGGGTAGGCCGCCACCTGCCAATTCCGACCATCCAGCAGCAGGTTCGCGCCCTGCTCAACGCCGCTGCCAATCAGACGTTCGGTACGCTCCTTGGCGGCTTTCGACACCATCGGTCCGAGGTCGGCACTGCGGTCGCTGCCCGGACCGACCTTGAGGGTACGGGAACGTGCCACGATCTCAGGCAACCAATCCCTGGCCTTGCCAACCAGCAGCACCATCGAGTTGGCCATACAGCGCTGACCGGCAGCGCCAAAAGCGGCACCAAGCAGATTATTGATCGCCTGGTCCTTGTTGGCATCCGGCAGCACGATGCAATGATTCTTGGCGCCCATCATGCATTGCGCGCGCTTGCCTGCTTCGCTGGCGCGGCGATAGATGTGGGTGCCGACGTGGGTCGAACCGATGAACGAAACCGCTTTGATATCCGGGTGATCGCACAGCATGTTGGCGACATCCGAGCCGCCATGCACCACGTTCAGCACACCCGGTGGCAAGCCGGCCTGTTGCGCCAGCTCAACCAGAAACAGCGATGCCGACGGATCTTGCTCGGACGGTTTCAGCACGAAGGTATTGCCGCATGCAACGGCGACCGGAAACATGAAACACGGCAGCATGACCGGGAAGTTGAAGGCGGTGATACCCGCGCCGACACCAATCGGTTGATTGATGGTGTAGACATCGACGCCGGTCGCAGCGTTTTCCGCCAGTTCGCCGAGTTGCAACGAAGTGATGGAGCAGGCGTGCTCGACCACTTCCAGTCCGCGCATGACTTCGCCTTCCGCATCCGGCAAGGTCTTGCCATGTTCGCGGGTAATCAGTTCGGCCAGCGGCTTGATGTTTTCACGCAGCAGATGCTGAAACTTCAGCATGATGCGCATGCGCTGGCCGAGCGAAGTGTTGCGCCAGGTGCGGAATGCCTGCTTGGCGGTCGCAACCGCCTCATCCACTTCAGCCTTGGTCGCAAATGGTACGCGTGCCACCACTTCCTGGGTCGCCGGATTGAGGACATCGCGCCATTCGATGCTGCTTGACTGGACCGCTTTACCGTTGATGTAAAGCGGCACATTTGGGATATTTGACTGGGACATGGCGAGTTTCCTTACACTAAAAAATGCGGGGTTTGAAAATGGCGTGGAGTTATTCTGCATGTGCATTATTATTGGGACAATAGACAATAATCCACAATGGCTTTGCGTTTGTGCAAAACGCCTATCGTATAGGGAAGTATCAAAATGACTATGCTGGACTGGGACAACCTGCGCGTGTTTCTGGAGCTGACCCGTAGCCAGGGGCTGGTGGACGCCGCCAAAAAGCTGGGCATTGACCATTCGACCGTGTCACGCCGCATGCGCCGCTTCGAGGAGCAAGTCGGCAGTCAGCTATTTGAACGCAACAATCAGGGCTATACGCTGACGGCCGAAGGCCATCGCCTGATTGAATATGCCGAACGGGTGGAAAGCACGGTATACGCTGCGGCTGAAGAATTGAGCGGCCACAACCGCCTGTTATCGGGACAAGTCCGGCTGGGCGCTACCGAAGGCTTCGGGACGTTTGTGCTGGCGCCGCATCTGGCGCACTTTTGCGCCCGTCACCCGCATATCAGCGTCGACTTGCTGCCGGTGCCGCGCTTCGTCAATCTGTCCAAGCGGGAAGCCGATATCAGCGTCACCATAGAGCGGCCGCAAAGCGGCAACTTCGTCGTCACCAAGCTCACCGACTACCTGCTCAAGCTGTACGCCACCCCGGCCTATCTGGCCAGCCACCCGATCATACAAACGGCACAGGATCTGACTAGTCATACCTTCATAGGCTACATCGACGACCTGGTGTTCAGCGAAGAGTTGCGCTACAAGGAAAACGTCGCGCCCTCGGCCTTTCGCTCTTTCCGCAGCACCAGCGTGATTGCGCAATACACGGCGGCGCGCCAAGGACAGGGGCTGGCCATCCTGCCCTGCTTTCTGGCCCAGCAAAGCAACGATCTGGTGCCGGTGCTGGACGGTCAAGTCGATATCCAGCGTGCCTTCTGGCTGGTCGCCGCAACCGAAACCCGCAACGTGGCGCGGGTTGCCGCGCTATGGCGTTACTTGCGCGAAGTCATAGAACCGAACCGGGCCTTCCTGATGGGGGACTCGCGCGACATGATATGGCCAGACGTAGGAGCCGCGCCAATCTGAGGCGCCTAGGAGCCTGTCGGACTTGGGAGTAATCGGCTGCAAAAATATCTGGACGGTCCATATTTCACCGCCTTCTCGGTCAATAGCTCGCTATTGACACTTCGAATCCGGCAAAATCTGTCCTCGCCCAGCTATTTTTTCGCTTCGATTCCCCAAGTCCGACAGGCTCCTAGCCCTTCAAATTGCCCGGCGCCAGACTTGAACCCAGCGATTTCACCCTGCGCCGCCGCTTGATCAGCCGCGTAAGCGCCACCATCCAGTTGCCGATCGCGACCACCAGTATCGATAGCAGTAACGCCGACACGCCAAAATTGACGATGAATTTTCCGGCCAGAAACGGAAAGCCAAAAATGCCAACTATGTAAGACAAGCTAAATAGCAGCAACGATTGCGATATCTGGTCGGGCGGCGCGTCGTTGGCGGCCAAGCCATTGATCACCGAATAGGTCAAGCCATAGCCGATGCCAAGCACGATGGCGGCCAGCAGATAGCTGAACTGGCTATCGACGAACAACAGAAACATGACGATAGAGACCACGATCAAGCCGCTCAACATCACCGAAGCAACGTAGGGATCGCGCTTTACCAGCATCCCGGCAACCAGCAGACGACAAATGATCGCGACTATCATGAAGCCGATAAAAAACAAGGAATAATCGAGCTTATGGAAGTGCGCATAAGAGGTTTGAAAACTCGACAGCGCACCGAAAATACAGCCGCCCAGTCCCACCATGACGATAGGGAACAACGCATTCGAAGTCAGCACACTGCGTGCCGCAGCCAGCGTAATCCGGCCCACAGGCGCAGGCCCCAGCGCGCGCTGGCCATGCCGGATATGTTTTTCCAGCAACAGAAAAATGATGCTGCCGACTACGCTGGCGGCCGCAGCGGCATAAAACGCCGCTTCGATAGGGGTCCCGGCCGCCGTCGCTACCCGACCGATCAATGGCCCTGTGCCGATCCCGCTCATCATGCAACCGGACAGCAGTGCCATATATTTAATCCTGCGTGTCGGCTCTATCATCGTCGCCACGATGATCGCCCCCAGCGTATAAAAGATGCCCCAGCCCAGCCCGAGCAGCAAGCCGCAGGCCAATAATGGCGGGCCGAGGCCGGGTGTCAGTGCGAAGCCGAGACACGCCAGCGCCAGAAAAATACCGGAAATGGCCATCGCCTTGACCACACCTATCAAATCGGTCAGGTGACCGGAAAAGATCACCGCAATAATGGTGCTAAACATCGCAATCGAAATCACCGCACCGCTATCACCCTCGTTGCCGCCGCGCGTGGCAACCAGCAACGATAATAAAAAAGTTGCACCGTACGACACCGAAAGCAAATAGCTGGCAACGCAAAAAATGCCAAACATGCGCTTGGAAGCTGCTGAAGTACCGACGGTATGCGTGCTCATTTACGTTCCTGCCACTTCCGTGGCGTCAATAAATACTTGATTGGTTATCAACTTTGGCCGGCCGCTTGCGTCAATTGACTAGTCCAGTTTTAATCAACCACAAACAACTTGGCGCCCACCGCAGTCGATGAACGATGCGGCTCGGCATCGTCAGCGACCTGATAGCTCATGCCTGGTTTCAGTATGAAGTGGCGGCCATCTTCCAGCTCGGTGTGCAACTCGCCTTCCAGACAGAATAGGACATGGCCCTTTACACACCAGTGATCGGCCAGATAACCCGGCGTGTATTCCACCATGCGCACGCGTAGCTGGCCGAAGTTGCGGGTACGCCAATACGCCATGCCGGTTTCACCAGCGTGCTCGGTAGGCTCAACTGTGGTCCAGTCTGTGGTGCCAAATGGTATTCCGGATATTTTCATAAAATGGGCACGATCAAAAATGGTCGATCAACGCTATGCGCGGCAATTCTTTGCAAGGTAAACAGCATAGTTCCGTTACGCAATGACAGAATAGCGAGCAATTGACAATGTATATCGACAAACTGACAAGATCGCTTGGCAATCGCGGCGCACGAACTGCGGCGGCGTTTATCCAGCGCTGATCCGTCTCCATGCCCATCTGTCAGCCGGTAGCCGACATACGTTATAATCGCGACTTCCCGGCAATGCCCAATTGCAGCCATCGCTGCCGCAGCCACGCGCATTTTCCCGTTTTTGAATCACTATCAAGGCAAGCGACTGCGTTCGCTTGAACCACGCATCATGCAAGAACCCATTTCCGAGCAAGCGACCGCCATTGATCAACTCAGCGAAGACGCCGAAATTATTGCGCATAACGTATCGCTTGAACAAATCGCCGGCGAAGTCGGACGCCGTCGCACTTTCGGCATTATTTCCCATCCGGATGCCGGCAAAACCACGCTGACCGAAAAACTGTTGCTGTTCTCGGGCGCGATTCAATTGGCGGGTACCGTCAAGGGCCGCAAGAGCGGGCGTCATGCGACATCCGACTGGATGGAGATTGAAAAACAGCGCGGTATTTCGGTCGCCAGCTCGGTCATGCAGTTCGAGTACCGTGATCACGTGGTCAACCTGCTCGACACGCCGGGTCACCAGGATTTCTCGGAAGACACCTACCGCGTGCTGACCGCAGTCGACTCGGCGCTGATGGTGATCGATGCCGCCAAAGGGGTGGAAACCCAGACCATCAAGCTGCTCAACGTTTGTCGCATGCGCAACACACCGATCATCACGCTGATGAACAAGATGGATCGCGAAACCCGTGATCCGCTGGAATTGCTGGATGAACTGGAAACAGTGTTGAAAATCCAGTGTGCGCCCGTGACATGGCCGATCGGCATGGGCAAATCGTTCCGCGGCGTGTATCACCTGCTGCGCGACGAAATTCTGCTGTTCGCACCGGGCAACGAAAAGGCCGATCAGAGTTTCGAAGTCATCAAAGGCATCGATAATCCGCGTCTGGACGAGATGTTCCCGCGCGAAGTCGAACAGTTGCGGATGGAAGTCGAACTGGTGCATGGCGCATCCCATCCTTTCGACAAGGCAGCGTTTTTGGCTGGCGTACAGACCCCGGTATTCTTCGGTTCCGCGATCAACAACTTCGGTATCCGTGAAATTCTGAATGCGCTCATTGACTGGGCCCAGCCACCGGGCGCACGCGATGCCACAATCCGTTCCGTGGCACCGACCGAGCAACCGTTCTCCGGCTTCGTATTCAAGATTCAAGCGAATATGGACCCGGCCCATCGTGACCGTATTGCATTCCTGCGAGTCTGTTCGGGTCACTTTGAGCGCGGCATGAAGATCAAGCATCTGCGCCTGAATCGCGAGATCAAGGTATCGAACGTAGTGACCTTCATGGCATCCAGCCGCGAACAAGTCGAAGAAGCCTACGCCGGTGACATCATCGGCTTGCCTAACCACGGCAACATGCAGATCGGCGACAGTTTCTCGGAAGGCGAATTGTTGCAGTTCACCGGCATTCCCTACTTTGCACCGGACTTTTTCCGCTCGGTACGCATTCGCAACCCGCTCAAAATCAAGCAACTCATCAAAGGCTTGCAACAACTGGGGGAAGAAGGTGCGATTCAGGTGTTCAAGCCGGTGACCAGCAGCGACCTGGTGCTGGGCGGTGTTGGCGTGCTGCAGTTTGAAGTGGTTGCCAGCCGCTTGCTCAACGAGTACGGCGTCGATGCGGTATTTGAAGGTACCAGCATCAGCAGCGCACGCTGGGTTAGCTGCGACGACAAGAAAATCCTGGCCGATTTCGAAAGATCATCTGCCGGCAATCACCTGGCCCACGATGCAGCCGGCAACCTGGCGTATCTGGCGACTTCCGGTGTCAACCTGCGTCTGACACAGGAGCGCTGGCCGCAAATCACCTTCCATGAAACCCGTGAACACGCGGTCAAACTGTCCTGAATACGGATAAAACAAGAGTAAACAGTCGTAAAAAAACGGCCCCGATACATTCGGGGCCATTTTTTTATGTGCCGCACAGGATGCCATCAAGCCATCCTGCTTGCTTTTGATCACCTCAAGCCTTGTAATTCGCGTGGCTATCGACCGCTGCCAGTTGGGTTTCCTCCGCTTCCAGTTCCAGCTCCGGATCGACCTTCCCATCCAGTTGCTGATGCAAGCGCACTTCATCCAGATCGCCGGACCATTTCGCAACCACAATCGTGGCGACACCATTCCCGACTGTATTGGTCAGCGCCCGCGCTTCGGACATGAAGCGGTCGATACCGAGAATCAGCGCCAGCCCTGCGACCGGTACGTGGCCAACTGCCGACAAAGTTGCTGCCAGCACGATAAAGCCGCTGCCGGTAACTCCTGCCGCACCTTTGGAGGTCAGCAACAAGACGGCCAGCAACGTCACTTGCTGCCAGATCGTCAGTGGCGTATCCGTCGCCTGGGCAATAAACACGGCTGCCATGGTCAGGTAGATCGAGGTGCCATCCAGATTGAATGAGTAGCCGGTTGGGATCACCAGGCCAACCACCGATTGCTTGGCGCCGAGATTTTCCATCTTGCTCATCAGACGCGGCAGTACCGATTCCGAGGACGATGTCCCCAACACGATCAGCAGCTCTTCCTTGATGTACTTCACAAACTTCCAAACGCTGAAACCATGCAAACGGGTAACGATGCCAAGCACCACGAAAACGAAGATCAGGCAGGTCGCGTAGAACAGCCCCATCAGCTTGCCCAGCGACAACAGTGACCCAATGCCGTATTTGCCAATGGTGAACGCCATCGCGCCAAACGCGCCGATCGGTGCGACCTTCATGATCAGGCCAACGATGCCAAACAGCACATGCGAAAATTTTTCGACGAAATCGAATACCAGCGTACCGCGACCGCCAAAGCGATGCAGAGCGAAGCCGAACAGTACCGAAATCAACAGCACCTGCAGGATGTTGCCCTGCGCGAAAGCGTCCACAAAACTGTTCGGAATAATGTGGAAAAAGAAGTCGGTGGTGGTCTCCATCTTGCCTGGCGCAGTGTAGGCAGCAATACTCTTGGTATCCAGCGCAGTGACATCGATGTGCATCCCCGCGCCTGGCTGAAATACGTTGATCATGATCAAGCCGATGATCAAGGCAAACGTACTCATCACTTCAAAGTACAACAAAGCCAGACCGCCGGTCTTGCCGACTTTCTTCATGTCTTCCATGCCGGCGATACCGATTACCACGGTACAGAAAATCACCGGTGCGATGATCATCTTGATCAGCTTGATGAACCCGTCGCCCAGCGGCTTCATCGCAGCGCCGGTTTCCGGGTAAAAGTTACCGATCAGGACACCGATGACGATGGCGGTCAGAACCTGGACATATAGTGATTTATACAGCGGTTTTTTTGCCATTTGTTTTCTCCATTTACACATATTGTGCTTAGAATATTGCTGCCTGGCGCCGATCAAAAGCAACTTTGCACCAATCAACGGTCATCAGTCAATGGTAAAGCGCGGCAACATATTTTTTACTTGGTTTGCTTTTCCGGACTTCCGGATTGCCCTGAACCGGCCGCCGCACAAGATGGTTTGCGCGCCCCTCGGACAGGCAATAAAAATCGGAAAAGTGCGCAACTTTAGCTGAACCTGACCGCATCGTTCAAGCTATTTGCATGGATATGTGGAAATTACGTATGCCGCCGCATAAGGTGTTTTGTTGCCGTTCCGGACACAGGGAGCGCTCTTGTTCACCAAAGAGTTCCTCTCGGCAGCTCGGCATCACAACATGTTTGCCGGCTATTGCTTCACAATCGGCCCGGCGGGATACACCCTCACCAGCACGATGCGTGGTCCATTCATCTTCTTGACCAGAATATCAAAGCCATCAAACGCGACCTTCTGGCCTTCCTGCGGCAGATTTCCCAGCTTCGCCATAATCAGGCCGCCCACCGAATCGACATCCTCTATCTCCTCGATGTCAACTCCCAGAATCCGTTCCAGCGAAAAGATCGGCAAACTGCCTTTGCCCAGCAAAGTGCCATCATCAAGACGCGTCCATTCATTGTCATTCAGACGGAATTCATCGCGAATCTCGCCGACCATGGCCCCCAGCAGGTTATCCAGTGTGATGAAGCCGCTTGGCGTACTTCCTTTTTTTCCGATGATCGCGAAATGCGGTGCGCCGCTACGCACCAGGCGGAATAGCGCTAACGCAGACATGCGTGACGATACGTACTGGACCGGCCGCAGGTAACCCTGCAGGCTAGTGATCGACTTGCCCTCGCGCTGGGCAAAAAACAAGTCCTTCATATGCACTACGCCCGCCACCGTGACGCCATCGCTATCGAAATACGGATAACGGCTAAAGCGATTCCGATAAATGATTTGCAAATTTTCATGCAGGTTTAAGTTGGCGTGCAATGCCGCGACTTCATTGATCGGCCGCATCAAATCCGACACCTCGAGTTCACTGAAATCCAGTGTCTGCGCCAACACATTCCACTCATCCGGCGTGAATTTCTCACCGGAACGACTGCTGCGTAAAATCAGTTTCAGTTCGTCGGCAGAATATTGCGCATCATGGCCGTGACCGTGGCCTAAGCCGACGATTTTCAACAACCAGTTAGCGCTCGCATTCAACAACCAGATCGCCGGATACATCATCCAGTAAAAACCATACAGCGGCATCGCACTCCACATGCCGATCGCTTCAGGGGTGCGGATCGCCATGGTCTTGGGCGCGAGTTCGCCGACCACGATGTGGAGGAAAGAGATAATGAAAAACGCAAAGAAAAACGAGATGCCGTGGATCAGCTCCGGGGACGTGATGCCAATCCAGCCGAATACCGGTTGCAACAGTCCGGCAAAGGCCGGTTCACCAATCCAGCCGAGACCCAGCGAAGCCAAAGTAATACCGAGCTGACAGGCCGACAAATACGCATCTAACTGGCGGTGCACGGTGGCCAGAATCCGACCGCGGGTGCCATGTGTTTTGGCGATGGCGCGAATCCGCGTTTGACGCAATTTAACCAAACTGAATTCGGCCGCGACAAAAAAGCCATTGAGCGCCACCAGAAATAGCGCAGCGATGACCAATAACAGGTTATTCAATGAATCTCTTTCATAATATGTACTAGCCGCAAGTATAGGCGATGGCGGCGAAATCCAACCGGCACGGGCAAGTCATGCGCAAACGGGACAACTTCATGCTTGCCGCATGAAAATATCCAGGCATTTCAAACGGAACCGGTAAACGTGCAAACGGGGTCAGTATCTTTTGGCAAAAATGACCAAAAACATACTGACCCCGCCTACCTTGTTGCACCCGGTTTCAAGCTGGGGCAGCATTGATCCAATAAACTACAACATCGTCGCCAGCGCACATTGCCGATAATGCTCGGCAGCCTGCTCGGCTTGCTCCAATTCCTCGTGCAACTGGCCCAGCTTCAAGTGCGCTTCTCGTACGGTACGCGGCTCGGTCCCATCCGACAAAGCCTGCTGCAAATGGCGCTGTGCCTTACCCCACAACTTTTGCTTCAGGCATAAGGTGCCCAGCGTCAGCGCCAGTTCCGCGTCGTGTGGTTCCTTGGCGGCCCAGGCTTCGCAGCGTTCAATTTGCGTGCGCAGCGCCGGCGTGCCTTCAGCCGCAGCGGAATCACGGTACACCCGCATCAGGCGCACGTCCCACTCAACCGCCAGAGACTTCTCGACGATGCTACGTGCCTCATCCTGCATTTCACGCTGATTGAAGGCGCGCGCTGCACGAATCGCAATCAATGGCTTGACCCGGTCTTCCGCTGGAATCGTCAGCCACAGGCGCTGGATAGATTCTGCGTCATGCGCTGCATCGGAAAACAGAGCGTCGTATGCCATCTCACGCAGACGGCCGGACAGGATGGGGTTCAATGCGTCATGCTTATCCAGTGTCTTGAGCAGACGCAGTACTTCCGGCCAGTTCTTGGCTTGCTGGTTGGCTTTCAATGCCAGGCGCAAAGCTTGAATATGGCGGGTGCCGCTGGCGTTCAACTCGTTTACAGCAACCAGGGCCGCTTGCGGTTTGTGTTCATCGACCAGCAAATCAACCGTCGTCATCAGGCGTGCGGTCTTCATGACTTCCTTGTCTTCAATGCTGGAGAGCCAGATGTCGCGACGATCAGACTGGCCCATCCGATGCGCCGCACGGGCGGCGATCAAGGCGGCAACGCCAAGATTGTCATTCAATTCGGCAGCGCGAGTCGCGGCCTTTTCGGCTTGACCAAAGCGGCCCTCAAACAGCGATTTGAGTGAGTCGCGCAGCGCCTTATTGGATTTTTCCTCACGCTTCTGGCGACGATAGGAAATCACTTTTCCCGGCAATTTCTGCGTGGTCCGGACCGCCCGGATCAGCACATACAGGGCGATGAAGAATGCCCCCATCAACAGCAGGAAAAAATTCAGCGACAGGTCGATCCGATATGGTGGATAGAACAACACCACATTACCAGCGTTATAACGCGCAAGGACTGCCAGACCGATGGCAGTAGCAAACAGGGCAATAAGCCAAAGAAGAAATCGCATAAACCTATCGCTTGTTTTTGTAGGTACGGATCGCAGCCAGACTGTCCAGCGTCGGCATATTGATCGACAGATTGCTGCCTTGCACTTGCTTTAACAAGGCCTGTGCCGTCTGCGTCTGCTTGGCACGCGTATCAAAATATTTGGTGATGGTTTCCTGCGCGGCGATCAGGTCGCTACGGAACGCCGACTCATTGTGCGACAGCAAACCGAGTCGGGCATTCAGCAAACGCAGTTTCAAATTTTCACGCGCGTAGTAAGCCTGGGTCGGCGACAGCAGCAACGCGTCCGGCGTTGTTACGGTACGTACGCGTATCAACTGGCTGACTTCGGTCCACATTTCAGCGGTCCAGCTGTGCCACGCCTCCTTGAACACACCGCCCCAGTCGGTACTGGTACGGCCATTCACATTCATGCTGTGATCAGTCGGCGTCGCGCTGGGCGACTTGGCGGCGCCAGCTTTGGAACGTTTCGAAACGGCGGGCGTTATCGGCTGATTGGTTGGCTCGCTTGCGACCGACACCGGGTGCTCATCAGACAACAGCGGCATGTTGTCAATCTGGCCGATCAGGCTATCGAGACGTACCGCAATACCCGTAATGTCCAGCGTCGGCAACGCCTTGAGCCTATCGATGTCGTGCGCAATGGCGCTACGGATGATGACGAATTGCGGCTTGTCGGAACGTGCCAGATTTTTGTCCGCATTTTCCAGCGCAATCAATGCCCCCTGAACATTGCCAGCCAATTGCAGTTGCTGGCTCGCGGTGGACAAGACATCCTCAACTTCCGATAGCGCCCATTCATCGCCATTTTTCGACAAATCCTGATACAGCTGCTCAAGCGCCAGTTGCTGACTCTGCGCTTCGACTTGCTTGTTTTCCAATACCGCAATCTTGGCCTGCAATTCTTTGGTGCCATCCTGAACCGATTTCACCACAGCCTTGGTATCGTTATTGGTGCTATCGCCGGCTTGCAGGCGACGCGCTAATTCTGTACGCAACTTGACGTTTTCATTATGCGAGCTCCACCATAGAGCAACCAGCAAGCCTGCCAGGATCAACAGCAACACGTACACCGTGCGTAGTTGTTTACCGGAACTTTTACTGTTTCTTTGCTCGTACGGCTGCAGCACAGGAGCGTGCGGCGGCGTCGAATTGACTGTAGGACCAGCGGGCTGGTGCGATTCTGGGGTGGATTGCGGTGCATTCATAGTCGGAATTGTAACGCGTCGAGTAGCCGTTCGTCCCCTGAGCCAGTCAGGGTAACCGCGGTAAAACCAAGCGCATGTGCGGTAGCGGCAATGCGGGCGTGAGGAACCAGTAAATTTTGTTGTTGGATTTTTGCAACATTTGCGTCATTTCCCAACTGTTGCACCATCTGCATCAGTATCCGCAGCGCTTCCGAACTGGTGACGATCCAGTCGTTTTGGCTGTTCAGCAATTGCTGCAACCGGGTGCCAAGCGCCGCCGTCATCAACGGCGCCCGACGTCGATATGCAGGCAGCGAAAACACCTCAGCCCCCGCTGCCCGCAAACTGTCAGCTAACAGCTCGCGACCGCTTTCACCGCGTACGATCAATATTCGCTGGCCGCGCAAGCCGTGTAAATCCAGCGCTTGCAGCAACCCTTCGGAATCAGTTTTGGTAACGTCGGGCGGACTGAAAATGGTGGCATTCTGCGCCGTCACGCCGTGCCGCACCAAAGCCATGCGACTGCCTTCACCGACGATACCGATTGCCACGCGCGGCGGCCATTGCAGAATGTGCCGAAAGGCGGCGTCAATCGCATTCGGACTGACAAACACCGCCAGCGCAAAGCTATCGAGCTGAGCCAGCGTTGCCTGCAATTCGGCGCTATCGCTGAGCGGCAGAATTTCCAGCAATGGAAAAATTACCGGCTCGCGCCCACGTGCCGCTATCTGTTGCGCCAGCCCTACCGCTTGTGCTTGCGGCCGGGTAATAACTATCGGTCGCAGCTTACTCATCCTGATCGCACTCCTAATCCAGTGTTGGTATGCCAGTTTCCGTATTCGAGTTTTATTCAGCATCCTCTTTACACGCCGCCAGGATCGCAGCCGCATCTTGTGCTTGCAGCGCCTCGGCGATGCGCTGGCCCAACGCTTCCGGTGCATCTGCCGCGCCGCTGATGTCGGCGCTGGCAGTACGTAAACCGTCCGGCGTACCGATCATCGCGCGCAAACGCATAGTGGCGCCGTCGATGGTCGCAAATGCCGCCAGAGGAACCTGGCAACTGCCGCCAAAAGCACGTGACAGCGTGCGCTCGGCGGTCACCGCTTGCGCCGTTGGCAAATGATTTAGTGCTGCCAGCACCTGCTGCAGATCGTCACGGCCTTCACAAATTTCGATGGCCATCGCGCCCTGCCCCGGTGCCGGCAAGCTTTGCTCGGGTTCAATCAAGGCTTTGATCCGCTCAGCCAGGCCGAGGCGTTTCAAACCGGCCGCCGCCAGGATAATCGCCGCATATTCGCCCCGGTCGAGTTTTCCCAGACGCGTATCCAGATTGCCGCGCAGCGGCTTGATGACCAACTGCGGGAAGCGCGCCGCAATCAGCGCCTGCCGCCGCAAACTGCTGGTACCGACAATGGCGCCGGCCGGCAATGCGTCAAGAGAAGCGTAATCATTCGAGACAAACGCATCGCGTGGATCTTCACGTTCCAGCACTGCCGCCAGCGCAAAACCTTGCGGCAACTCCATCGGCATATCCTTGAGCGAATGCACTGCCAGATCCGCACGGCCTTCGGCCATGGCCACTTCCAGTTCCTTCACGAACAGGCCCTTGCCGCCAACCTTGGACAAGGTGCGGTCAAGAATTTGATCGCCGCGCGTAGTCATACCGAGAATTTCTATTACACACTGCGGATATAATTCGGCTAGTCTGGCGCGCACGTGTTCCGCCTGCCACATGGCTAGCCGGCTCTCACGCGATGCAATTACTAACTTGGAAGGAGAAGATATTTTCAACACAGGCTCTTTCAGGTTTTATCAATGGCAGCATCGTCATGGTGCATGCTTTTCATGGCAAATTTTAGCATGCGCCCTTAGCCAAATCCGATGTAAAGCGCCGTTAATATGTGCATATTGACAGCGCCGCCGTCATTTAACATCGGTCAATGTTTGCCGCACCATTCGTATTGTCGTTTGAATCACTATTTGAATACTAGTAAGCGCGCTGACAACACATTGTCAGCAATCGGCCAACCTTCATCTTTCATTCAGAAAAGCAGACTGCACGTCCACCATGGCAAAACAACCCACCCCCCCTGCACGCGCAAAGAGTACCGTCCCCAATAAAGATGCCCCGCTAAAAGAAGATATCCGCCTGCTAGGCCGCCTGCTGGGCGACGTCTTGCGCGATCAGGAAGGCGATGCGGTATTCGACGTAGTCGAAACCATACGCCAGACCGCAGTCCGCTTTCGCCGCGAGTCCGATCAGCAAGCCGGTGCCGAACTCGACAAGTTGTTAAAAAAACTCACGCGCGACCAGACCAATTCGGTAGTGCGTGCCTTTTCGTATTTTTCGCATCTGGCGAATATTGCCGAAGATCAGCATCACAATCGCCGCCGCCGCGCCCATCTGCTGGCGGGATCGGCCGCGCAACCAGGCAGCGTTGCCCATGCGTTGACCAAACTGGACGATGCCGGGGTATCTGGCGCGACAGTACGCAACTTCCTGAAAGACGCACTGATTTCGCCGGTACTTACTGCCCATCCGACAGAAGTACAGCGCAAGAGTACGCTGGATGCGGAACGTGAAATTGCCCGGCTGCTGGCGGAACGCGATCAACCGCACACGCCGAAAGAAATGCGCGATAACACCGAGCTGTTACGCGGCCGCATCGCGACCTTGTGGCAAACCCGCATGCTGCGCTATACCAAACTGACGGTGGCCGACGAAATCGAAAATGCGCTGTCGTATCACCGCATTACCTTTTTACGCGAATTGCCAGCGCTGTACGACGATATCGAAACGGAAATCGCCACCCAATTTCCGACCCGCGCCCGCCAAGCTGCCAGCATTGCGCCATTGTCCCCCTTCGTCCAAATGGGTAGCTGGATCGGTGGTGACCGCGATGGCAATCCGAATGTCAATTCGGGCACCATGCAGCACGCGTTGCAACGGCAGTCGACCACGATTCTTGACTTCTATCTGGACGAAGTCCACGCGCTGGGCGCAGAACTTTCGGTCTCGACCCTGATGGTGAGCGTCAATCCGGCATTGCAGGCACTCGCAGAGACCTCGCCCGACACTTCCGAACATCGCTCTGACGAGCCGTACCGACGGGCGCTGATCGGCATCTATGCGCGCCTCGCCGCAACCGCCCGCGATCTTGGCGCAACCAACATCCTGCGCCATGAAGTCGGTTCCGCTGCGCACTACGAAGCCGCCAGAGAATTCACGCAAGAGCTGCAAATCATCGAAGATTCACTGATCGCCAATCATGGCGGTGCGCTGGTCAAGCCGCGCCTGTCCACGCTGAAACGCGCCAGCGAAATTTTCGGCTTTCATCTGGCCTCGCTCGACATGCGCCAGAGCTCGGACGTACATGAACGCGTCCTCACTGAATTGTTCGCCCGCGCCAACGTCGAGGCCAATTACAAGCAGCTCGGCGAAGAACAGAAAATCGCCCTGCTGCTGGCTGAAATGAACAATCCGCGACCACTGTATTCGCAGTACCTCGACTATTCGGATGAAACCGATTCAGAGCTGAGCATCCTGCGCATGGCACGCGAAATTCGCCAGCGCTACGGCGCACGCGCAATTCGCAACTACATCATCTCGCACACAGAAACGGTGTCTGATTTGCTCGAAGTCCTGGTGCTGCAACAGGAAACCGGCTTGTTGCGCAAGCAGCCCGATGCCGCAAAGATTCCCGCCAAGGCAGTCGCGAATACTGAACCTGAGTTGATGGTGATTCCGCTGTTCGAAACCATTCCAGACCTGCGCGCCGCTGCCGAGATCATGAACCAGTGGATGGCATTGCCGCCGGTCGCACGCCTGATCGTGGAGCAAGGCCGCTTGCAGGAAGTCATGCTGGGTTATTCCGACTCCAATAAAGATGGCGGTTTCCTGACCTCGAACTGGGAACTATACAAAGCCGAGATCGAACTGGTACGGGTTTTCGACCGTGCCGGCGTCAAACTGCGCTTGTTCCACGGTCGGGGCGGCACTGTTGGCCGTGGCGGCGGCCCAAGCTATCAAGCCATTCTGGCGCAGCCGCCAGGCACAGTGAACGGTCAGATTCGGCTGACCGAACAAGGTGAAATTATCGCGTCGAAATTCTCCAATCCGGAAATTGGCCGCCGCAATCTGGAGCTGTTGGTGGCGGCTACACTGGAAGCCAGTCTGATGCCAAATACCGCGGTCGGCAAGCAAGCTAAAAAGCTCGGCGAATTCGAGCAATTGATGGACGGTTTGTCGGAACGCGCTTATCAGGCGTATCGCAATCTGGTCTATGAAACCCCGGGCTTCACCGACTATTTCTTTGAAGCGACACCCATTGCAGAAATCGCTGAACTGAATATTGGCTCGCGCCCGGCATCACGTAAATCAACCCGTCGGATTGAAGACTTGCGCGCGATTCCATGGGGTTTTTCGTGGGGGCAATGTCGCTTGCTGCTGCCGGGTTGGTATGGCTTCGGCAGTGCGTTGTCGGCATGGTTGAACGAAGGCGATGCCAAGAGCAAAACCCAGAAAATGACTACCTTGCGTACCATGCACAAGGAATGGCCATTCTTCGCCACGCTGCTGTCGAACATGGATATGGTGCTGTCGAAAACCGACCTGGCGGTGGCGTCACGCTACGCTGGCCTGGTCACCGATCGCAAACTGCGCAACAGCATTTTCAAACGAATCGTGCAGGAACACGAACTGACCAGCAGCTTGTTGTCATCGATTACCGGCGCCAAAGAACGACTGGCGAGCAACCCGTTGCTGGCGCGTTCGATTAAAAATCGTTTCGCCTACCTCGACCCGCTGAATCACCTGCAAGTCGAACTCATCAAACGTCACCGCAGTGTGACGGCGTCCGGCAAGACGACCGAGGAACGCGTCAAGCGCGGGATTCATTTGAGTATCAACGGGATAGCCGCAGGGTTGCGCAACACGGGCTGATCAAGGAATATTTTTTCGTCACAAGCACTATCCTGTAATAGCAAAAAACGGATAAATCATTGCGTTGATTTATCCGTTTTTTATCACTTGCGCAATTGTCCCTGGTCCGGCGCGCGCTGCAGGAACATCGTTTTCCCCATTTTTAGACCTGCTGGCTTTGCTGTGTTTCTGTAAAATTGCAGAAAACCATCCCGATCACCTGCCCGGAAAAGGCTGAAGCAACCATGACCACTTCCAACCAACCTCCGGCGCTCGCCGCCGATCTGAAATCGTTCATCGAAGGCTTGCCGAAGGCGGAATTGCATTTGCATATTGAAGGCACACTCGAGCCTGAATTGCTGTTCGCGCTGGCGCAACGGAATCAGGTCAAATTGCCATACGCAACCGTCGAAGAATTGCGTGCCGCTTATGCCTTCACCGATCTGCAATCGTTTCTGGATCTGTATTATGCCGGTGCCGCAGTGCTGCTAACCGAACAGGATTTTTACGAAATGACAGCGGCTTACATCGCCCACTGTCGCACCGACAATGTACGTCATGCGGAAATTTTCTTCGACCCCCAAACCCATACCGAGCGCGGCATTGGTATTGATGTCGTATTCGCCGGGATTGCCCGCGCTTTACGTGAAGCCCGTGATGCGCACGGCTTCAGCAGCGCGATGATCATGTCGTTTTTGCGGCATCTTTCCGAAGAAGATGCATTCACTACGCTGGAAGCTGCGCTTCCATTGCGTGAGCAATATCGCGATCTGTGGATCGGTATTGGCCTTGATTCTGCCGAACGCGGCAATCCTCCGGAAAAATTTGCCAAAGTATTTGCACGCTGCCGCCAACTCGGCTTCCATCTGGTCGCTCACGCCGGCGAAGAAGGACCACCGGAATATGTGCGGGATGCACTTGACGTGCTGCACGTTGAACGTATCGATCACGGCGTCCGCAGCGAAGAAGATCCGGCGCTGATGGAACGCCTTGCGAAACAACGAACGCCACTGACAGTGTGTCCTCTTTCGAATTTAAAACTATGCGTGGTGGACGACATGGTCGATCACAACCTGGCACGCTTGCTGCACGCCGGCCTCGCAGTGACCATCAACTCCGATGATCCTGCATATTTTGGCGGCTACATGAACGCCAACTATTTTGCAGTCGCAAAATCTCTGCGACTCAGCCGTACCGAATTGGTGAAGCTAACCAGGAATAGTTTCGAAGCCAGTTTTTTACCGGCAGCGGAAAAACAGCGATTGCTGCTGGAGCTGGATGGTTACTGCATGGCGCATTAAGTCGCGTAGAACGGAAAGGCGCAGGCGTCGCAGGAGTGTCAGAATCATTGAAAATTTTTCCCTCGGGTCGAAATGACAGCTTCCTTGGCCCCGACGTATTTCGGCTGACTCCAGCCGCTTAAAATTTCAGGTAAAAAAAAGCCCGCAGGACCTTTCGGTTGCGGGCTGAATCCAAACCTTAGGAGGTGTTGGAGGAGACAGGTGTAACTATAGCGATTCGTCGCCCAGATGTATGCTTTATTATTCGAATACCTGTTATTCCATAAACGCATAACAAAAAGTTCTTTGTATTTCCAACATATCTAACTTCAATACACACCACAATCAATCTCAATATTAAACAATCAACACCGCAGCGCCGACATCAACAAAGTATTCAAACGGAAACATTCCACAGATAGCACAGTCAAACGACAGTTAAGTTTGTCAGGTTAAAGAAGGCTCACCAGGAGAATGCGATGAGTGACAAAGAAACGCGCGACCGATTCGCGAAAGAGATGGCACGCCGCTTTGATGAGTTTACAGCTTGGGCGATTGAGCATTGGCCTGTAAAGTCGCTGCCGTTGATGCAATCTGACTTCGTTGAGTCCGGCAAGGAAATCAGCGAAATTCTCGGATCAAAACTCGCTGCAGATGAAGACGCACGCGGCAACAATGGTAATACCGTGACCCAATCTGAACTTGAGCCGCAATACGTCGGTGTCACCCCGATGCCATGGCCATAATCAGTCTTGGGCCGGAGTGAAAAATACCACCCGCCTCACGTCATTTGTCCTCGCACCATCTCAATTACAAGGAGTTCCGGTTATTTTCACAAGTGTTCTTGCTAGTACGGCATTTTTCGCGCAAGATCGGAGAGGCACCAAATAGTTTGCCTCACAGCGCAGTAACAAGCAACGCATCTGGCCATATTGGCATTTAGCAACCGCACTCGTGGAGATTACGATGGACAACGCACTTGCTGCACCGCGCCTGACACGCGCCGGGATACTATTTTCAGTAGTAGTCGATTACCAACACTATCAATGCCTTGTGTCCGCCACCACCCTCGCTGACCTGTCACATTCCAAGGATCCAAAACTGGACTTGCTGGATACGTATCGCGCCTTTCAGACCAAGATTGAAGGTGTTGCGCGGCGCGTCATTAGCGCTGGCGTCGCTGGCGTGCCGGTGGTTGTCGGTAGCGGCTATTTCCACTAGCCTTCTGGCAGAAAACTCGCGTGGTTTGACGCGAAACATGTCCGTAAAAAAGCCCGCCTTAAATCGTCGCGGGCTTTTTTATCGGCGCTTCAATACCTCCATTGCCACACCAAGCACACCGACTAACGCAAACAGGCTTGTTGTAGGCAGGTCTTAGTACGAATCGGCTTTACTTTTTTTCTTCAGTTGCCGGGGCTGTAGGTGCTGCGTCTGTAGATGGAGCGGGTGCTGGCGTGGTCAATGACGGTGCTGGTGTCGCTGGCGCCATGGTTTCCGGCAATGGCGCGTCCTTCTTCTGGCAACCGGCAAGCAATGCAGTAAATACAGCCGCGGCGAGAATTGTTTGACGAATCAGCATACGAACCTCTTTATAATTAAATGATAAAAGTGAGGCGTTATCGACATTTTCGCGCCACGAATTTTTAGACATTGCCTCGAGGAATGGTTCCAAATAAACTACCAGACAAACAACAGTTTCTGACATAAAAATATTAAAGGCAAAAATATGCGCACTACCGACGATCTGGGCAAATTCATCCTTCGCGCGACGTTAGCGATACTAATTCTTTTTCACGGCGTTTCAAAAATTTTCAACGGCCCCGGCTTTATTGTCGGTCTGATCAGCAACGCAGGCTTGCCCCCGGCAGTCGGGTACCTGGTATATATCGGAGAAGTATTGGCGCCGTTGATGATTCTGCTCGGCATCTGGACCCGTGTCGGTGCCTTGATTGTGGTTGTGAACATGTTGTTCGCGTTTGCGCTGGTGCATAGCAAACAGATTATGACGCTGTCCGATAGCGGTGGCTGGGGACTGGAACTGCAAGGTTTTTACCTGTTCACAGCGGTCGCGGTTCTATTGCTAGGCGCTGGCCGCCTCAGCATCGGCGGCAGTAGCGGTCGCTGGAATTAAACCCTGCCAAGCCAAATGCATCGTTTAGGAGACATTTAATTAGTCGGTTTACTAGTCCGCTGGCGCCAAAACCCGCTTACTCGCGGGTTTTTTTCCGCCTATTTTTCGCTCGCCAACTCCTTTTCCAAAATTTATATCGTAATTTGATATAATTTCCGCTCACCGCCACTATTCCAAGATGACAGATACCACTTCTCCCCCACTAACCAAGCAGGACTTCGAAGCGCTTTCGACTTTTCGCTATCAATTGCGCAAATTTCTGCGCTTCAGTGAAGAAGCTGCGCAAGCCAACGGCGTTACCCCTCAGCAATACCTGCTGTTACTCCACGTCAAAGGCTTCCCCGATCGCGACTGGGCCACCATTGGCGAGTTGGCGGAGCGCCTGCAATCACAACATCATAGCGTCGTCGCGCTGGTTTCCCGCTGCGAAAAGCTGATGCTGGTGCAGCGTCGTACCAGTGAAGTCGACAGGCGCCAGGTCAATATCCATCTATTGCCGGCCGGAGAACGTTGCCTGGCCACACTCGCCAGCCTTCATCACGACGAGTTGAACACACTTACCGACACCTTCAGGGTCCCGCATATCAATTTCAAAATTAATCATGAGTTCTCCTAAACAGCAACCTGGTCACTCCCATCTTCATCACCTCCGACGCGATTTTTCAGCCGATCCCCGGCTCCTCAGGATCTCATTGATAGCCGTGGTAATCGGCGCTTGCGGTACCGTGGCAGCGTTCGCGTTGCTTGGCCTGATCCATCTCTTCACGAATTTGTTTTTCTTTCAGACATGGTCGTTCGCTACACGATCGCCCGCCGAACATCATCTGGGCGCATGGGTGATCCTGTTACCGGTGACAGGTGGTTTGATCGTCGGCCTGATAGCCCGTTTCGGCAGCGAAAAAATCCGTGGTCACGGCATCCCGGAGGCTATCGAAGCTATTTTGTTTGGAAAAAGTAAAATGTCGGCGAAGGTCGCGATCTTGAAGCCACTATCCTCCGGCATCGTGATCGGCAGCGGCGGGCCGTTTGGGGCGGAAGGTCCGATCATCATGACCGGCGGCGCCATCGGTTCGCTGATCGCACAGCATTTTCACCTGACCTCGGCCGAACGCAAAACCTTGCTGGTGGCTGGTGCCACTGCCGGGATGACGGCTATTTTCGGGACGCCGATTGCGGCCGTACTGCTGGCTGTCGAACTATTGCTATTCGAATTGCGACCGCGCAGCCTGCTCCCGGTTCTCGTTGCCTGCGCCGTAGCAGGATTTACCCGGCCATTGCTGTTGGACACAGGTCCACTATTTCCGTTGCAGACTGCGGAAGTAGGCGTCGCTACCATGTTTTCCTGCATCCTCGCAGGGATTTGCGGTGGTGCGCTATCAGCCTTTATGTCGACGGCCTTGTATAAAATCGAAGATCTGTTCGGCAAGTTGCCGATTCACTGGATGTGGTGGCCGGCAATCGGCGGTCTGGCGGTTGGCATCGGTGGCTATTTCGAGCCACGCGCCTTGGGCGTCGGCTACGATGTGATTGGCGACTTGCTCAACAACCATTTGGCGTTGCAAGTAGCCCTTGGTCTGCTGCTGGTCAAAGCCATCATCTGGATGCTGGCTCTCGGCTCCGGCACCTCCGGCGGTGTACTCGCGCCGTTGTTGATTATTGGCGCTGGACTCGGCACCGTGCTGGGGCCGTTACTGCCCGGCGGCGACGTCCATTTATGGCCGCTGGTCTGCATGGCGGCAGTCTTGGCGGGCGTCCTTGGCGCACCGCTGACAGCAGCAGTATTTGCGTTCGGCCTGACCCACGACACCAACGCATTATTGCCATTGCTACTGACGACTGGCGTCGCCTATGGCTTTACGGTACTGACGATGCGGCGTTCCATCATGACGGAGAAAATTGCCCGGCGCGGCTTTCACATCTATCGTGAATACGGTGTAGACCCGCTGGAACGACAACACGTCGAAGAAATAAAGAGCAGCGTCGTGCTATCGGTCCCGGCCCATCTCAGCATAGGCGAAACGCTGATGCTGTATTTTGGTGCCGACCAGAAATATCGCTGTTATCCGGTCGTCGATGCCGAGCAACGACTGCTCGGCATGATCGATCGCGCCAGCATCAACCCTCAGGCGGACGCCGCAATACCGATCTCAACGGTGTTGATCCAGCCAGATCAAAATCATCCATTAATCGTTGCCCTGCCGAGCGAAACCTGCCGAATCGCTGCCGCCAGAATGGCGACGCATCATCTGGAGCGATTGCCGGTGGTGGCGGATCTCGACTCGAAACGCCTGGTCGGTATTATTAGTCGCAGCGACCTGATTAAAACCTACCAATCGTATTTCGACGATGAGCAAAAGCGCGAACGCCTGCTAAATAGCTGATTCGGCAGAACAGATATTCCACTGTATGGAATGGCGGTTGCTGCAATAACTCAATCGCCATCAGCGGCAAATAAAACTATTTATGCACTTGCATTCAAAACGCCCAGGGACAATAATGCAAATGAGAATCGTTACTATTTAAAGTGGCATCAGGAAATCTGATAAGGAGTCCATCTTGACCAACCCAGTGGCATCCGGAACCTCGGCAGCATCGCCGGACACGATATTGATCGACATCAATGCTTCCAACACACCGCCGGAATTACTTGTGTCAGCAGTATTGCAACGCATATCGCAGTTCAACACGCGCTACCTGGAAACCGGAGCATGTGCACAATCGGCAGCGACGATTGAATATCATTTGCGCACCCTTGCCGACTTGCCGAATTTGGCACCCGTGTTGCGTGCAACGTGTCAGCAATTATCGGAACAATGGGCATTGGTAGCGGAACGGGCGGCACCCAAGCCGCCCCGCTCCACTTCTACTTTTATAGCGCGCCTGATTTCCGGCGTTCGCGCCAATTGAATACAGGCAAAAAAAATCATGAAATTGAATTCCCCGGGAAGGGAGTAAACCCGTCTCGCCTTGGTTGCGAAGTCAGATGTATCAACCGCCAGCACCAACCACCTTCCGGTGGTTGATACAATCGGCATCGGATCGAACGTCAGACGAGCGTGTGTCTTATCGGCATTAGCCAATTCTGTAATGGTCTCTCCTCCCAATACAGTCATTAGCCAAGCCGATTTTTTTACACCTTTTTTACACCACTTCCTAGCCTGTATGCAACATGCGCGCAGTCGAAATCAGCGTAGTCCTACAACATAAATTCCACTCCTCCTACAGCAAACCAATGCCGACAGAAGTACGATAGATTCCGTACCCGCCCTCCCGCACTTTGATCGTTTGTCGCTATTTCCAGGCACGGAAATAACGCTTTTATCGCGCACAAACGCCGCACTCTTTGCCCATCGAAAGGATTCAACATGAATATCAACCTGACCCTGCTGAGCCTGACCCCCATTGTTTCTTTGATTGCCGGCATCCTGATTCTGGTCATCCCGCGTCTGCTGAATTACATCATCGCGCTGTATCTGATCGTGATTGGTCTGATCGGCCTGTTCGGTACCAGATAAGGCTTTCGCTCTTGCAATCCGGCGCGGCAAAGCACCGCCGGATTGAAACATCACCCCACTGGCAATCTGGATCTTCTTGTTATAAGCGCTTGACAGGTCCCGGGTGAATCCCCTACATTAAGCGAATGTTCTCCGCAAAATCCTATTCCTGCTCTCTGCTGCACACCACTGGCGCCCTGCCAGCGCTGCTGCTACTGCCGCTACTAGCGCTATTGCTACTACGCGCACTCTGATCTCGACCCCGTTCTGACGGGGATGCAACTGGCAAGATGCAACACTCCAGCCAGGAGCGAAAAGAAAATCCAAACGCAGTAAAACAGAGAGTCCGGCAATGGATCTCGATTCTGAAAAGCAGGATTCAATGTATTGCAAGCCACTTCCAACCAAATTCATCACTGGCACAAGCACCGCCGGGATAATTTTCGCGCGTGCGCTGATACCTCTTTCCCTGCTACTACCGCTACCGATCGGTTGCCTGGCCTCGCGTTAATCTTCAAGTGGCAGTCAGGCAGCCTTCTCGCCACAGCAGACTATTTCCCGAATTTCACCAGATCCAAGAGAGGCTCATCATGATGTTGCAAAACCCTGCTACCAAATATCGCCCGTTTCCGCCGATTCCATTGACCGACCGCACCTGGCCGAATCAGGTCATCAGCGTGCCACCGATCTGGATGAGCACCGATTTGCGTGACGGCAATCAGGCGCTGATCGAGCCAATGGATGCCGAACGCAAACTGCGCTTCTTTGAATTGCTGATCAAGGTTGGCTTGAAAGAGATCGAAGTCGGATTCCCGTCTGCATCCCAGACCGACTTCGATTTTGTGCGCAAACTGATTGAAGAAAATCGCATTCCCGACGATGTAACGATCATCGTGTTAACGCAATCGCGTGAAGAACTGATTCGCCGCACCGTTGACTCGCTCAAAGGCGCAAAACGGGCGATGGTCCATCTGTACAACTCGGTCGCGCCGGCATTTCGCAAAATCGTCTTTAAGATGTCATGTGACGAAATCAAGGAAATCGCCGTCGCCGGCACCCGACTGGTCAAGCAACTGACCGATGCACTTCCGGAAACGCAATGGCGTTTTGAATACTCTCCGGAATCATTCAGCATGACTGAACTGGATTTTTCCAAGGAAATCTGCGACGCCGTATCTGCAACATGGGAAGCGACCCCGTCACGGAAAATCATTTTTAACCTGCCATCAACCGTCGAATGCAGCACCCCAAACGTATATGCCGATCAAATTGAATGGATGCACCGCAATCTGGCGCGTCGTGATGCCGTCATCATCAGTGTCCATCCGCACAATGACCGTGGTACCGGTGTCGCTGCCGCAGAGTTGGCGGTGATGGCTGGCGCCGATCGGGTTGAAGGCTGTTTGTTTGGCAACGGTGAGCGTACCGGAAATGTTGATCTGGTGACGCTGGCGTTGAACTTGTACACCCAGGGCGTCAATCCTGGCCTGGACTTCTCTGACATCGACGTGGTCCGCCAATGCGTTGAAGACTGCAACCAGATTCCAGTCCACCCACGCCATCCTTATGTCGGCGACCTGGTATTTACCGCCTTCTCTGGCTCACATCAGGACGCCATTAAAAAAGGTTTCGCTGTACAAAAGGCCGATGCGATTTGGGAGGTCCCGTACTTGCCTATCGACCCGGCCGATCTCGGCCGCAGCTACGATGCGGTGATCCGCGTCAACAGTCAGTCCGGCAAGGGTGGCATGGCGTATTTACTGGAACAGGAATATGGTCTCGCGATGCCGCGCCGCTTGCAAATCGAGTTCAGCCGGGCGATTCAGAAAACCGCCGATGCGACTGGCAAGGAAATCGCGTCGAGCGACATCTACCGTATCTTCAAGCAGGAATACCTCGACAAGCAGGCCCCGTACAGCTATCGCGCGCACCGCATGACCGAAGATTCAAGCAAAGCCGAACCTATCCGCATCGAAATCGACATCATGCGCGACGGCCATCCGCACACTCTGCAAGGCAATGGCAACGGTCCGATCGACGCCTTCGTCAACGCACTGGGTCTGGATGTCAAGATCATGGATTTCCATGAGCACGCGATCAGCGCCGGTGCCGATGCCCAAGCCGCCAGTTATATCGAACTGCGGCTCAACGATGCGCCGACCGCCTTCGGCGTTGGCATAGATGCCAACATCGTGACAGCATCGTTCAAAGCAGTATTGAGTGCGATCAATCGACAAATCGACATCGCGAGCGAAGCGGCGAATCAGGAAACCGTACAGACGGTAGCGGCAGCGTAAGCAGCTGCCAACGATCTTAGAGGCGGTCGTGGTCAACCCATGACCGCCTGATATCTGAATCCTGATGTATTACCGTATGTTTTGGATTGCAGTGTAGCTGCGCTTTGTCGGCCACAAACGGACAAAGCGCACTCGCGTGCGCTTCAGATTGCCGAGATAGCCCGTGCTGGCGCTACTCACCGGCGCTACAACCATTTCCGTTCTTAAGCCATTGCAACAGCGGCGGTCAACGCATGGATACTTGCGCGCGCAGCAGCAAAGCCTGCTTCCTTGGCATCAGGGCCATAGTTCAACCCGTCTGCACGAACCACCTCAATATCTGTGATACCCACGAAGCCGAAGACCAACTTGAGGTAGTCCTCATGCGCGAGACCGGTAGGTGTGCCCGCATGTTTGCCACCGGAGGTCGATACGATCACCACGCGCTTGCCCTTGGCCAAACCTTCAGGGCCGCTCTCCGAGTAACGGAAGCTCACGCCGGCAACACAGATCTGATCGATCCATGCCTTGAGCTGAGTCGGGACAGTGAAGTTATACATGGGCGCGCCGATCACAATCACATCCGCTGCCATGAATTCATTCAGGATCGCTTCGCCCAAGGCGACTTCTTGCTGCTGCGCCAGATTGCGCTGTTCAGCAGGCGTGCCCTTGGCGACGAAGGTGCCGCCGGAAATATGGGCGGTGACGTCTTTGCTCAAGTCACGATAAACCAGTTCAACACCTGGCTCGGCCGATTGCAAATTGGCGACCACTTCGCGGGTCAATTGACGCGAAGCCGAAGCGTCGCCAAGAATGCTCGAATCGATATGCAATAGTTTCATGGAATTTCCGTTCAGTAAATTGAGAAGCTGTTCAAGATTGGCTGCGCACGGAGTTGATGATGCGCGACATAACATATTGAATAGATTCTGATAACGCCAGCCTGGCGAATGGTTAGGTGACCATCCTACGCGCAGTGAGGTAATCGAGCTAGTCATCAAAATTGAGATATATTGTTCTATACACAGAACAATGAAGGCAGACCATGCAAGATCTAAATGACCTGTATTTCTTCGCCAATGTAGTCGAACACGGCGGCTTTACCGCTGCTGGACGCAGCCTCGGAATCCCAAAATCGCGTCTTTCGCGCCGCATATCCGAACTGGAAGCCCGCCTGGGCACACGTTTGCTACAACGGAATACCCGCGGCATCGCACTTACCGATATCGGCAATCGCTATTACCAGCACTGCCAGGTAGTGCTGGCCGCGGCAGAGGCAGCGGAACTTGCCGTAACCAGTTCACTGGCGGAACCCAGCGGTCATGTCCGGGTAAGTTGCCTGGTACCGATCTCACGCGACGAACTGGCGCTTGCTCTGCCGCTTTTTTTGGAGCGCTACCCGCGCGTCAGTGTTGAGTTGGTACTCACCAATCGGCGCGTGAATTTGCTGGAGGATGGGATCGATATCGCGGTCCGGGTCCGAGCGCCTGAAGACGAAGATCCGAACCTGGCGACCCGGCGACTGCGCCATACCGAAGCCTATCTGGTTGCGGCACCGGCACTAATGCGGCAATTCGCGTCGCCGGAGCATCCGCGGGCACTGATGAAATTCCCTTTTCTTGGTGCAGTCAGCCAGGACCGGCGCCTGCACTTCCTCATGGTCGGCCCCAACAATGAGCGCCATACATTCGTGGTCGAACCAAGGCTGGCGGTCGAGGATTTTACCGTGCGAAAACACGCTGCCTTGCACGGCTTGGGAATCACCATGCTGCCGCTGGATTATTGCAAGGAAGAAATCGCGCGCGGCGAACTGGTACGGGTGCTGCCCGACTGGTCGCTGCCGTCCGGCACCCTGCAACTGGTTTATCTGACGCAGCGCGGCCTGCTCCCTGCCGTGCGTGTCTTTATCGACTTTTTGATCGCGCATCTGGCGGAACATCCGGCGGGCTCAAGACCGTGCTAATCGCACCCCGCTGAACTGCCAGCGCGCAGTCGCAGGGAAGAAATTCCGATAGCTCAACCGGGTATGGCCGGCAGGTGTCACGCAAGACGAGCCACGCAAAACGTATTGATTGACCATAAATTTACCGTTGTACTCGCCAACGGCGCCCTCCAGCACCGTGTAGCCGGGATACGGCGCGTAACTACTGGTGGTCCATTGCCAAACCCGGCCGAAATAGTCGGTCTCATCGCTAACGGCAGCACCGGCGGCACGCTCCCACTCCGCCTCGGTCGGTAAGCGTGCCCCGGCCCAGCGTGCGTAAGCTTCCGCTTCAAAAAATGAAATGTGCGCGACGGGGTCATCCAATCCGATCGGTTGTAACCCATACAGTGTGAATTCCTGCCAGGCCGAATCAAATTGGGACTGCGATTTTTGCCAATATAACGGCTGCGTCAATTTCTGCTGTGTCACCCATTCCCAACCTGCGGCCAGCCACAGCAATGGATTTTGGTATCCACCATCCTCGACGAAGGCCAGATATTCGCGCTTGCTGACCAGCCTCGCTGCCATGGAAAACTGCTCGATGAATTGGCGGTGGCGAGGCGTTTCGTTATCAAAGAAAAATCCGGTTCCGTCATGCCCGATCTCGACTATGCCCGCTTCGAATTTTTGCCATTGCAACGCTGGCAAAGCATTCGTCGGTTTGTACAGGTCAGGCGCCGCCTCCTCCAGCTTATACGACGGCTTCAATGGATTCATCGAAAACAGATGCTTTACATCGGTTAGCAATAACTCCTGATGTTGCTGCTCATGTTGCAGTCCCAGTTCGACCAACATTGCCAGTGCATTCGAGGCCTCGCCCGCCAATGGCATAGAAAACACCTGCTGCATGCGCTGATCGATGTTGCGCCGATACGCCCGCACGTCACTCAATGAAGGACGCGTCATCAATCCACGTTGCGCGCGCGGATGTTGCTCGCCGACACCATCGTAATAAGAGTTGAACAAGACCCGGAAAGCAGGATGAAATGGCTGGAAATCCGGCTCAAACCGTTCCAGGATAAATGTCTCGAAGAACCAGGTGGTATGCGCCAGATGCCATTTGACAGGACTCGCATCCGGCATCGACTGCACACAGCAATCTTCATCCGATAATGGCTGCGCCAACGCCAAAGTGTCATCCCGCACGGTGGAAAATGCGGTCGCCAATGTGGCGATATTTACGCGCGCTGCGGCTGCTGTCTGCATGTCCATCCTCAACTCCCTTGTGCATGACAAACCATGAACCACTGACGCGGATCACACCAGGTCTGCACTTTGCCGAAACCCGCTTGATGCAACAATTCGATAAAACTTTGCTGCGTATACTTGTAACTACTTTCAGTATGAATCCGCTCACCTTGTACGAAGTGTCGCAAGCCGCCGTTTTTCCAGCGCACGGTGACATCGTTTCTGGCTTCCAGATGCATTTCTATGCGGTTCTGCTGAGGATTATAGAAGCCCCGATGACACCAGTCGGCGAGATGGAAATCGGCATCCAGAAGATGATTCAAATGCAGTAAAAGATTCAGGTTGAAGGAAGCCGTCACCCCCAGCGCATCGTCATACGCAGCATCGAGAATCGCCTTGTCCTTGATCAGATCAACCCCGATCAGCAAACCGCCATCTTCATCATGCGCTATCGTCTTGCGGATACGACGTAAAAACTTCAAAGCCTCAAGCGGTGTGAAGTTGCCAATGGATGATCCTGGAAAAAAGAATTGTCGGCGTTCGCGCGCGACCGATGGCGGCAGTTCAAGCTCGGTTGAAAAATCCATGCCTAGACAAGTCATCGCTATATGTGGAAATTGCTGCTGCAGACAAACAACCGCCTCCAGCAAAAATTTCTCCGAAATATCGATAGCCACGTATTCGCGCGGCTGCAAGCTCGGAAATAATTTTGCTGCCTTGGCGCAGTTGCCGGCGCCAAGATCAATCAGGGTTGCGCCAACGCCGACCGCCTGGGAAATTTGCGCCGCATAATGCTCAAAAATTGTCGCTTCGGTACGGGTCGGATAGTACTCGGGCAATTCACAGATGGCTGCGAACAGCCGGGAGCCGAGAACATCGTAAAGGTATTTTGGGGATGTAGAGGCCTGTGATGCCAGCAATCCAGCCACCAGTTGAGCGGCGACCGCATCCGCAATTTTGTGTGGTGCTGTAGAGATTTCCGGATGCTCCGGTTGTTGCATTTCAGCCAAGGAAGCCTCCCAGAATGTTGAATAAATACAATTTATCCATCTAATGTGCCCAAAGCTGTGTCGCACGCTTTGGTGATTCCCGTCTGGAGCCCTATAAATAAATGAAATCACTGACAACTCTGCGCCGCATCGCAACATCTACTACACTAGCAGGCTGATCTTACGAGCGAATAGTGATGTTCCTATAATTTATCAATATCGACAATCAGTTAATGCACATGGTTCAAATTTGCGGCAACGCTACCCCATCGTCAGACAGTCTTGCATGCACCAGTGTGATCGTACAGCAGCACTAAGTTAAATAATCAGCAAGAAAACAAAAGCAATATGACAAACACCTCTAAAGAACCCCAAAAACGCAGCCTGGCGACCCTCGCCGGATTAGTGCCCTATCTTTCCCCTTATAAGCGCCAGTTCGGATTGGCCGGGATTGCTCTGCTGGTCGCCGCTGGTGCCACGCTGGCCATTCCGTACGCATTCAGGCAAATGATTGATCTTGGCTTCGGCGCAAACGGCATCAAGGATCCCACTCACATCGATCTGTATTTTCTGGCGCTGTTCGGTGTCGCCTGTATTCTCGGGGTCGCCACCGCTGCGCGTTTTTACATGGTGTCCTGGCTTGGCGAGCGGGTCACCGCAGATCTGCGTAGTGCGGTCTATTCGCACGTGGTGACGCAAAGCCCGCAATTCTTCGAAACCACCAAAACCGGTGAGGTATTGTCACGCATTACTACCGACACCACACTGATCCAGGCGCTGGTCGGTACCAGCATTTCAATGGCGCTACGGAATGGCCTGTTGTTTACCGGCGGGCTGGTCATGTTGTTCGTCAGCAGTATCAAGCTGACCTCGATCATTATTGTCATGTTGGCACTTGTGGTGCTGCCGATAGTCTGGTTCGGGCGCCGCGTGCGCAAGTTGTCGCGGGCATCGCAAGACCGTGTAGCCGATGCCTCGGCCATGGCCGGTGAAATTTTGAATGCGATGCCAACGGTGCAAGCGTTTACCCATGAAAACATTGAGGCGAAGCGCTTTAGCCGCGCTATTGAAAACGCTTTTGGTACCGCAATGCAACGCATCCGCGCCCGTTCTTTACTGACCATGATCGCGATTTTGCTGGTATTCGGTTCGATCGTTTTCGTGCTGTGGCTGGGTGCGCATGCGGTGGTGCAAGGTCGCATGAGTGGCGGTGAACTCGGTCAATTCATTTTGTACGCGGCGTTAGTCGCCGGTTCTATCGGTGCCCTGGCAGAAGTCATGGGCGACGCTCAACGCGCGGCAGGCGCCACCGAACGTTTGCTGGAATTATTGTCGGCAAAGTCCCCTGTGCAATCGGTATTGCTGACGGAGAAGCTGCCACCACGCACGGAACAAGGCGCGACCCTGGCACTAGAGAATGTGGCATTCCACTATCCATCGCGCCCGGATACCGCTTCATTATCGGGCCTGTCGTTAGACATCCGCCCTGGTGAAACGGTCGCTGTCGTCGGTCCTTCCGGTGCCGGCAAAACCACGCTATTCCAATTATTGCTGCGCTTCTACGATCCGCAACAAGGCAGTATCAAACTGGATGGCGTCGATATCAAATTCCTCGATTTACATACCTTGCGCAATGCCATCGGCATCGTGCCGCAGGATACCGTGATCTTTTCCGCCAATGCAATGGAAAACATCCGTTACGGTCGCGTCGACGCCACTGATGCAGAAGTCATCGCCGCCGCTACCATGGCCGCTGCACATGAATTCATCGCGCGTCTGCCGGAAGGCTATCAATCGTTCCTTGGCGAACGCGGTGTACGCTTGTCCGGCGGTCAGCGCCAGCGCATTGCGATTGCCCGCGCCCTGTTGAAGAATCCACCACTGTTGCTGCTGGATGAAGCCACCAGCGCGCTCGATGCGGAATCCGAACGTGCCGTGCAAGGCGCACTGGAAGCGGCGATGGTCGGTCGTACCACGCTGGTGATTGCCCATCGTCTGGCCACGGTACAACGCGCAGATCGCATCATCGTGCTGGAACACGGACACGTGGTTGAAACGGGGACCCATGCGTCGCTAGTGGCACAAAACGGACTGTATGCCAGTCTGGCTGCGTTGCAATTCAATACTGGCAGCGAATAAATACAAGCATCAGGAACATCGCATGAGCAAATAAAAAAGCGGTATGTGACGCCAACCATCGCGTCACATGCCGCTGCAATGCAAATTATCTTGCGCTTATCGGCACAACCTCAAGTCGGCGACATCCCTAGCCCTACCGCGACCTCAGAAATCAGACGGCGCAGCCAGACGACGTCCGGTGCGACATGCGAACGGGCATGCCACAGCATGTAGAAGCGCATTTTCGGCATGTCAAACGGCAGCGGGAATACCTGAATCGGCCAGTCCTTGACAAAGTGATTAGCGAACTGGCGACCGGTAGTAAAAATCAGATCGGACTTTGCCAGCACATGTGGTACCAAGGCAAAATACGGAATCGCCACCTGAATATTGCGCTTTAATCCCTGCTCGGCCAATGCCGCATCTATGCTGCTGCGATGCCCTTCGATATACGGTGTCGGTGCCAGATGCGGCATCTCGACATAATATTTCAGCGACAACCCTTTCTTGGCAACCGGGTGATCCCGATGCATCATGCACACCACTTCGTCTTCAAACAGCTGCGCCAGATGCAGATGTTCCGGTGGATCAGGCCAGTTGCCGATCACCAGATCAAGGCGGCCGGTCTCCAGCGCATTCGAGTAATCCAGGCCGGCATCGAGTGCATGCACCATCACGCTGGCACCGGGCGCGCGGCGGCGCACTTGTTCAATGATCGATGGGATCAGCAGCACGTTCAGGTAATCCGGTGTTCCTACATGGAATACGCGCGCAGTGCTGCCCGCTTCAAAAGCCGCTACCGGTGCCCCGATTTTTTCAAATACGTCGAGTCCTTCCTTCGCCAGCGCCAGCAGTTCCTGCCCACGTTCGGTCGCCACCATGCCGGTTTTGCCACGCACCAGAATCGCATCGCCGGTCAGTTCACGCAAACGCTTCAGCGTATTGCTGATGGTCGGCTGTGATTGTCCTAACTTGATCGCAGTACGCGACACGCTTTTCTCAACCAGTAAGGTGTGCAAAACGCGTAGCAGATAAGTATCAAGATGATGGTTGGCGCGAGAAGTCATTGATGATGATAGAGAGAGAGTAAACGGACAACTGATTAACGTAATATAAGAAACATTGAAGATAGTTTGTAGGATAACGGATAAGTGCGTGGCTGAGTACCAACCATGACTGCACGACAACATCGATTTTTAGTACCGAATCTGGCCGATGGGTTCGGTGATCGCTTGCCTCTCAAATTCAGAGCGCATTTTTTGTGCGGACGAACGCGGATTAAACCTAGAAACGGCAGTTGGACCGGCAGGAGTGTGCGTTTTTCCGGCTTTCTGGCTAGGGTGTAGCAGGGGTTTCAGACGGCATGCCGTCTGCCTGCGAAACGATATCCGCTTGCAAGCGGATATGCGCCCTGCAAGGGCGACGACGCGGCAGGGCTTTCCCTGCAAGGAGGAGCAACGCCCGTGGCCCTGTAGGGCAGGAGTGTTCCCTTGCAAGGGAACACCGTTGCGCGGGCAGGCGACATGTCGCCAGAATTCCCCGCACAACCGCCAGGGAGCCGGAAAAGCGTGCAATCGTGCCGGTAGCGGGGTCACCATACCGGTTACCGTATTGATGGATGAAATTTTCAATGTGATCAATACCTTATAGGTGACTTGAAGCGGTCAACTGCCGTTTCTAGGTTAAACAACACCTCAGCATGAAAATTACGGTAGCGCCTGCGAAAGCCGCAAAATTATAACTATCGCAATCCAGCGCGCTACATAGCAACCGTTTTGCCAGCGCCAAATCATCGGCATTCATTTCCCTACCAGGAGCAGAAAACATGTCACAAAGCAAAACCGTCAATCGCCGCATCGTCCTCGCCTCGCGCCCGCACGGCGCGCCGACCGCAGAAAATTTCCGCCTGGAAGAAACCGCCGTGCCGACGCCGGCAGCCGGCCAACTGCTGTTGCGCATCGTTCATCTGTCGCTGGACCCATACATGCGCGGCCGCATGAGTGACGCCCCGTCCTACGCCGCACCGGTGACGGTGGGTGACGTCATGGTCGGCGGCACCGTCGCCCGTGTTGAAGCATCGCACCATCCCGATTACCAAGAGGGTGAGCTGGTCCTCAGCTATAGCGGCTGGCAGGATTATGCGTTGTCCGACGGGACCGGCCTGACCAAACTTGACGCTAGTCTGAGCAAACCATCGTATGCGTTGGGTTTGCTCGGCATGCCTGGCTTTACCGCCTACATGGGCTTACTCGATATCGGTCAGCCGAAGACTGGCGAAACAGTCGTGGTTGCCGGAGCAACCGGCGCGGTAGGCTCAGTAGTCGGCCAAATCGCCAAACTCAAGGGCTGCCATGTGGTCGGTATCGCCGGCGGCGCGGACAAGTGCAAATATGCAGTCGAAGAACTCGGCTTCGACGCCTGTATCGACCATCGCAGCGCGGACTTTCCCAAGCAACTGGCCGCGGCTTGCGCCAAGGGTATCGACGTCTATTTTGAAAACGTCGGTGGCGCCGTATTCGATGCGGTACTCCCGTTGTTGAATACCCGCGCGCGGGTACCGGTATGCGGCTTGATCGCCCGCTACAACGCCACCAGTTTGCCGGACGGCCCGGATCGCTTGCCCTTGCTGACGCGCACCATCCTGACCCGTCGCATCAAGATGCAAGGCTTCATTATTTTTGATGACTACGCGCATCGCTATGGCGAATTCTTCGGCACCATGGCTGACTGGATAAAAGCGGGGAAAATCAAGTTCCGCGAGGATATCGTTGAAGGTCTCGAGAACGCACCGCAGGCCTTCATCGGCCTGCTCGAAGGGAAGAATTTCGGCAAGTTGATCATCAACGTTGCTGACTAACTTAAAGGAATTCACGATGAAGATCTGTATGAAGACAAAACGCCCGCACTCCGAATATGCCGTGAGTGCGAGCGTTTTTTAACTTTAGCCACGTCGGGAGAACCAACATGGCGCCTGTCCCGACAGGCTTCCCAGCGATTATTTCGTACCGAAAATCCGGTCACCGGCATCGCCCAGGCCGGGAACAATGTACGCGTGCTCATTCAGATGCGAATCCAGGCTGGCCACATACAGTTTGACGTCAGGATGCGCGTCCTGAAATACCTGCACACCTTCGGGTGCAGCCACCAGCGCCAGGAAAATAATCTGTGCATCGCTGACGCCGCGCTGCTTGAGAACATTCACCGCGTACACGGCCGAATTACCGGTTGCCACCATAGGATCGCAAAGGATGAACGTACGCTCAGCCAGATCAGGCAAGCGCACCAAATATTCAACCGGTTCCAGCGTGTCCGGATCACGATACACACCGATATGCCCAACCCGCGCCGATGGCACCAGATCCAGCAAGCCATCGCTCATACCGATACCGGCACGCAGTACAGGCACCACCGCCAGCTTGCGACCGGCGATCACAGGTGCCTCCATACTTTGCAGCGGCGTCTCGATACGTTGCGTGGTGAGCGGCAAATCACGGGTGATTTCATAACCCATCAATTGCGTGATTTCGCGCAACAACTGCCGGAAAGTGCGGGTTGAAGTATCTTTGCTTCGCATGTGCGTCAGCTTGTGCTGAATCAGCGGATGATTAAGGATGAAAAGATTGGGAAAGCGCGGATCGCTGAGCATGATGGACAATTCGTGAGATAGACGGATGAAGCGCCGGTGCTGCCGGCGCGACACTTAAAACAGAATTTGAAAGATGCGGCGAAATTGAACTGAAGCTGATCTATTCCGTCCGCCAGCTACGCTGGCGCCACCAACGGCTACTTGGTCGCCGGAGCCGATTTTGTTTCAGGCGCAAATGTCAGCAACGCTAGAATCTGCTCCAACTCCTGGCGCACTTCAATCAGGTTGATCTTGTTTTGTGCTGCCTCGGCAGCGGCGGCCACCGAGTCTTTTTCAGCCTGATCGAGGCGGCCGTCAAGTTTGTTGCGCGCACCGCTGATGGTAAAGCCCTGCTCATATAGCAGCTCGCGGATACGCCGAATCAGCAACACTTCGTGATGCTGATAGTAGCGCCGGTTGCCACGTCGCTTGATGGGCTTGAGCTGAGTGAACTCTTGCTCCCAATAGCGCAAAACATGCGGCTTTACGCCGCACAACTCACTGACTTCACCAATCGTGAAATAGCGCTTTGCAGGAATCGGCGGCAAGACGATAACCTCAGACTTACTAATACGATCATTCATGGATTAGCTTACAGAGCGAGGGAAAAAGGTTGTTGAGAGGTGGCTTCGACCATGCCTTTCAGTTTTTGGCTGGCATGAAAAGTCACTACACGACGGGCGGAAATCGGAATTTCTTCACCGGTTTTAGGATTGCGACCGGGTCGCTGCGGTTTATCGCGCAACTGAAAATTGCCGAAGCCCGATAATTTGACCGCCTCGCCGCGTTCCAGCGCATTGCGGATTTCGTCGAAAAAAGTTTCGACCATATCCTTGGCCTCACGCTTGTTGAGGCCGACCTGTTCAAACAAAAGTTCAGCCAGTTCCGCCTTGGTCAATGTCGGCAAATCTTTTTCGGCCTGCGAGCGCGCTTGCGCCTCGCGCATCGCCCGATTCAGATCGGCATCCAGTACGGACTCAAATTCGACTGCCTGCATATCGTTCATTCTGTTGTTCTCACCCTGTTTTTGCGATTCGCCGAACCCAATAGACGCCATCCTATTGGGCGCAACTGCGCAGTGAAGCCTACTTAAATTGAAGATGTAGGTCGTTTAGATGAACATCACTTCAGTAATTTTTATTTTTTTACAATTCCCGAGTCTGCTCAGGTACGCAGTTTCGCACCGTCAAGCTTGCTGACAGCTGCAATCAAAGCGGCCATAGCAGCGTCCACGGTGTCGTCTTGCAGGGTATTTTCAGTATCTTGCAAGGTAAAACGGAAAGCAAGACTTTTTTCGTCATTCTCCAGTCCCTTGCCATGATATTCATCAAATAAAACAAAGGCTTGCAGAATTCGACAGGCGTTGTTGGCGTTCTTTTCGGCAGCAAAAATGTCCAGCAAATCCTGCACCGGAACACCCTGTTTAACGACCACCGCCAGATCCCGCACCACTGCCGGAAATTTCGAAATTTCGGCATACTTCGGCACCTCCCGCTGCTGCAAAGCAGCCGCTTCCACTTCGAACACCACAGGCGCCAGCGACAACTCATATTTCTGCTGCAAGCGTGGGTGCAGCTCGCCAATAAAGCCAACGACCTTACTGTCGAGCAGCACCTGCGCCGAGCGGCCCGGGTGCAAGGCCGGATGTTCGACTTTGGCAAAGCGCAATGTTGCCGGCGCGAATAGCGCTTCAAGGTCGGCCTTCACATCAAAGAAATCAATCGCCCGGTTGGCCTGCCCCCATTGCTCCTCTGCGTATGGACCGTAGGCCAACGCAGCAACGTGTTTAGGCTGATCGAAACCGGCAACTGACAGCGGCCCGTCCTGCACTGCCGGATTGCGCAAAAATATTGCGCCAGTCTCAAAAATGCGGACGCGGCTAACCTTGCGGTTCAGGTTGTATTTAACGTTGGCAACCAGGCTCGCGATCAGCGAAGAGCGCATGACGCTCATCTGACTGGCGATCGGATTAAGCAGCTTGATCGGTTGCACATTGGCGGCGAAGTCAACTTCCCAGGCTTCTTCGACAAAGCTGAAGTTGATCACTTCCTGATAGTCGAGTGCGGCCAACTTATGACTGATCGCAAACAGCGAACGCGTATTTTCCGGTTCGACAAACATCGCATTCGGCGCCACTGGCGGCAGTGCCGGGATGTTTTCAAAACCGTAGACACGAACGATTTCCTCGATCAGATCTTCTTCGATTTCGATATCGAAACGGTAGGACGGCGGGGTCACCCGGAACACGCCTGGCTCTTGCGTAAACGCCAGACCGAGACGCGTAAAAATATCTGCGATCTGCGCATCCGACAACGGCACGCCGATCACCTTGACGGCGCGCGCGGTACGAACGCTGACCGGCAGACGTTGCGGCAGATTGACTTGTTGATCGTCGATCGGACCGACCTTGGTGTCTGCAGTGCCGCAGATCTCGATCAATAGCGCAGTAATGCGCTCGAGGTGCTCGACCGTAGTCGCAAAATCAACGCCGCGCTCAAAACGATGGGCCGCATCGGTCGAGAAGTTGTAGCGCCGGGCACGCCCTTGAATCGCTTGCGGGAACCAAAACGCCGCTTCCAGGTAAATGTTTTGCGTCTCCAACGACACGGCGGTGGCATCGCCACCCATGATGCCGGCCAGAGATTCGATATGCTGTTCGTCTGCAATCACGCCGATCCACTCGTCAACGCTAACGGTATTGCCGTTCAACAGTTTTAGTGACTCGCCAGCCTTGCCCCAGCGGACGTCAAGACCGCCGTGGATTTTATCCAGATCGAACACGTGGCTGGGACGTCCCAGTTCCAGCATCACATAGTTGGAGATATCGACCAGTGCCGATACCGAGCGTTGACCGCTGCGTTCCAGACGCTGCTTCATCCATTGCGGTGTCGCTGCCTTGGCATTCAAACCGCGAATGATACGACCGGAAAAACGACCGCATAAATCCGGTGCAGAAATTTTTACTGGCAAAACATCTGAAATGTTGGCGCTCACCGTCTGGAATGTCGGCTGCCGGAGTGGTGTGCCGGTCAGCGCCGACACTTCACGCGCAACGCCCAACACTGACAGGCAATCGGCTTTGTTTGGCGTCAGCTTGATCGTGAACTTCAGATCGTTCAATTCATAATAATCACGGAAATTCATGCCGACCGGCGCGTCGCCCGGCAACTCCAGCAGACCGTCATGCTCCTCGGAGAGCTTCAATTCACGCGCGGAGCACAACATACCGTGCGATTCAACGCCACGCAACTCTCCCACCTTGATTTCGAAAGGCTTACCGTCTGCACCCGGTGGCAGCACTGCACCCGGGATCGCACATGGCACTTTCAGACCAGGACGCACATTCGGTGCACCGCAAACGATATTTAAAATAGTACCGGTACCAACATCGACCTGGCACACATTCAGGCGGTCGGCGTTCGGGTGTTTGGCGGTCTCAAGCACTTGGCCGACCACGATATTCGTGAATGGCGGCGCGACAGGCGCGATCTCTTCCACTTCGAGACCGGACATCGTGAGCAAATGGGACAACTCGTCCGAAGTCATCTTCGGATCGACCATGGTACGCAGCCAGCTTTCAGAGAATTGCATAGGTAAAACCTTCAAAAACCTTTAATCATGGAAGACTCGGATCAACTTGTTCGCCGTATGGCGGCATGCGTGATCCGAGACGTCTTGGGTAACCAGCCTTTAATTGAATTGCTTCAAGAAGCGCAAGTCGCCCTCGTAAAACAGACGCAAGTCGTTGATGCCATAGCGCAGCATGGTCAGGCGCTCAAGGCCGGAACCAAACGCAAAACCAATATACTGCTCAGGATCGAGCCCCATGTTGCGCACCACGTTCGGATGCACCTGACCGGCACCGGAGACTTCCAGCCAGCGGCCTTTGAGCGGACCGCTGCCAAAAGCAATATCGATCTCGGCAGAAGGCTCGGTAAACGGGAAATACGACGGACGGAAACGCACTTGCAAATCGTCGGTCTCAAAGAACGCCTTGACGAAATTCAGATACACGCCTTTCAGGTCGGCGAAACTGATGTCTTCAGCGATCCACAAACCTTCGACCTGGTGGAACATCGGCGAATGGGTCGCATCGCTGTCAACCCGATAGGTGCGGCCCGGCGCGATTACCTTGATCGGCGGCTTATTCATGCGCGCATAGCGCACTTGCATCGGGCTGGTGTGCGTACGCAGCAGCAACGGCTTGCCTTGCGTGTCATTGCCTTCGATGTAGAAAGTGTCCTGCATCGAGCGCGCCGGATGATTTTCCGGGCTGTTCAATGCCGTAAAGTTGGTCCAGTCGGTTTCGATTTCAGGGCCGTCGGCCACGTCGAAACCAATCGAACGGAAAATCTCTTCGACCCGTTGCCAGGTCCGCATCACCGGGTGAATACCGCCAACGCCACGGCCGCGGCCCGGTAGCGTCACGTCGATTGCCTCCGCATTCAGACGGGCTTGCATCTGGGCGTTTGCCAAGGCGTCACGGCGCGCAGTGAGCGCGTTCTCGATGTGCTGTTTGGCGATATTAATCACGGCGCCCTGCACTTTGCGCTCTTCAGGAGCCAGCTTGCCCAGCCCCTTCATCTGCTCGGTGATCTGACCGGTCTTGCCAAGATATTTGGCTTTGGCATTTTCCAGCGCAGCCGCATCGATAGCGGCGATAAAATCAGCCTGGGCCTGCGTTACAAGTTGTTCTAGGGAGTTCATGCAGTTTTTCCTGCTCCAATGGGAAGCCGAAAAATTCCAATCAGCATTACAAAGAGATGCGCGACGATAACCGCGTTATCCGACCTGTCCGAATTCAGCCGCTTCCGGGGGATCTGACAGCTCGCTCTCATTTCTAAGGCAAACGGGAATAAGAAGCCATTAAGGAATCAATAAAGAAAACAAATCGGCAGTTAAAAACACAAGCGGGGCATAAGGTGTTGACCTCTGCCCCGCTCGGGATTGCCATGCCGCATGATTTAACGCATGCCGCGCTGGCAAAACTACGTAATCAATTACGCAGCGATGTTGGCTTTAACTTGATTGACAATCGCAGCAAACGCTGGCTTGTCCATCACTGCCATATCGGCCAGAACCTTACGGTCCAGTTCGATCGAAGCACGTTTCAGACCATTCATGAATACGCTGTATGTTACGCCATGCTCACGGGAAGCGGCGTTGATACGGGCAATCCACAATGCACGGAATACGCGCTTCTTGTTACGACGGTCACGGTACGCGTATTGACCAGCGCGCATAACTGCTTGCTTGGCAACACGGTAAACTTTACTGCGACGACCGCGGTAACCCTTGGCAAGGGCTAATACTTTTTTATGACGGGCACGAGCTGTAACCCCACGTTTTACTCTAGGCATAGTAACTCCTTAATAGTGTGAGGTTAAGCGTTTGGCAACATTGAACGGACGGACACCATGTTTGTAGCATGGACACCGACTGAACCGCGCAATTGACGTTTGGTCTTGGTAGTTTTCTTGGTCAGAATGTGACGTTTGAACGCTTGACCGCGTTTAACGGTTCCACCCGGACGTACACGAAAGCGCTTTTTAGCACCACTTTTCGTTTTCATTTTTGGCATGACACTATCTGTCCTTGGGGACAGCTCCTTTTTTAACATGATTGCAGGTGGCAACAATCGTTGCACTTGGATGCCTACTCTCACTTGTTTAAACCTGACCGCTCTAAGCTGCGACCAGATTTTGAAGCAGAATCGAGTCTGCTTCTTTTGCGCAAAGCGTGCGATAAATCGCACACTCCGCCACAAAACCGATAGAAGAATTACTTCTTCGAATTACTTCTTTTTCTTCGGGCCAATGATCATGATCATTTGACGCCCTTCCATCTTGGGCCACTGCTCGACCTGTCCGAACGGCTCCAGATCAGCTTTCAGACGTTCCAGCATGCGCACACCGATGTCCTGGTGAGCCATTTCGCGACCACGAAAACGCAAAGTGATCTTGGTTTTATCGCCGTCTTCCAGGAATTTAGTCAAATTGCGCAGCTTGATGCCGTAATCGCCATCATCGGTACCTGGACGGAATTTAACTTCCTTCACCAGAATGACCTTCTGTTTCAACTTGGCTTCGTGCGCTTTCTTCTGTTCCTGGTATTTAAACTTACCATAGTCCATCAGACGCGCCACTGGCGGCTGCGCAGTCGGCGCGATTTCCACCAGATCTACGTTGGCCTCTTCGGCCAAACGAAAGGCTTCCGCCAAGGAAACGATACCGAGCGGCTCATTCTCAACCCCGCTTAGACGCAATTCAGGTGCTGTTACTTCACCATTGATGCGATGTGACTTGTCCGTAGCTATTGCAGTTTCCTTTAAAAATCAAATGATTAAGCCGTGCTCCCACGCTACGGGTTTCCCCGTTCAGGCTTTGGTTTCAACCTCGGTTTTGAGGCGCTCCACCAATACGTCAATCGGCATTACGCCCAGATCGACATTGCCCCGCGCACGCACGGCCACTGTATTTGCATCACGCTCCTTATCACCTACTACTAGGATATAAGGCGGTTTCTGCAAAGAATGCTGGCGTATTTTATAGGTAATCTTCTCATTACGCAAATCCGCCTCTACCCTAAACCCTTGTTTTTTCAGCGCTTGCGCAACATTTTTGACGTATTCGGACTGCGCGTCCGAAATATTCAAAATAACAACTTGCACCGGAGCAAGCCACAGCGGCAACGCGCCGGCGTGGTTTTCAATCAGAATGCCGATGAAACGCTCCAGCGAACCGACAATCGCCCGATGCAACATTACCGGCACCTTGCGGTTATTGTCTTCTGTCACATATTCCGCGCCCAAACGGCCCGGCATCGAGAAATCGACTTGCATCGTGCCGCATTGCCAGGAGCGACCGATCGAATCCTTCAAATGGTATTCAATCTTCGGTCCGTAAAACGCCCCTTCACCCGGCAACTCTTCCCACTCGGCCCCCGACGCCCGTAGCGCGTCGCGTAGCGCGTTTTCAGCCTTGTCCCAGACGTCATCGTCACCGACCCGCTTGTCCGGACGCAAGGCCAGTTTCACAGCGACCCCGGTAAAACCGAAACGTTCGTACACTTCGCGCACCACTTTATCGAAGGCCGCAACTTCACTCTGCACCTGATCTTCGGTACAGAAAATATGTCCATCATCCTGCGTAAAGCCACGCACCCGCATCATGCCGTGCAAGGCGCCTGACGGCTCATTCCGATGGCATTGCCCAAATTCGCCGAAGCGCAACGGCAAATCGCGGTAGCTATGCAAAGTAGAATTGAAAATCTCGACATGACCGGGACAATTCATCGGTTTCAACGCATAACTGCGATTTTCCGACTCGGTAGTGAACATATTGTCACGATAGTTATCCCAGTGTCCGGTCTTTTCCCACAACGAGCGATCCAGAATCTGCGGAGCCTTGACTTCCTGATAACCGTGATCCTGATAAACGCGGCGCATGTACTGCTCGACCTGCTGCCAGATAGTCCAGCCTTTGGGATGCCAGAAAACCAGACCCGGCGCTTCATCCTGGAAGTGGAATAAATCCAAAGCGCGCCCCAGCTTGCGGTGATCACGCTTTTCAGCCTCTTCCAGCATGTGCAAATAGGCTTCCTGATCTTCTTTTTTAGTCCACGCGGTACCGTAGACGCGTTGCAACATTTCATTTTTAGCATCGCCGCGCCAGTAAGCACCGGCCAGCTTCATCAGCTTGAACACTTTCAGCTTGCCGGTCGACGGTACGTGCGGGCCACGGCACAGATCGGTGAAACTACCTTCTGTATATAAAGACACATCCTGATCCGCCGGAATCGATTCGATCAGCTCCGCCTTGTAAGTCTCGCCGATCGATTTGAAATAGGCGACCGCTTCATCGCGGTGCAGCACCTTGCGTGTCACTGGCTCATCTTTTTTAGCCAGTTCCGCCATTTTCTTTTCTATCGTTACCAGATCTTCCGGTGTAAATGGGCGCTTGTAGGCGAAGTCGTAATAAAAGCCATTTTCAATCACCGGACCGATAGTCACCTGCGCATCCGGGAACAGTTCCTTGACGGCATAGGCCAGCAGGTGGGCGGTCGAATGGCGAATCACGTCGAGGCCTTCGGCATCTTTGTCGGTAATGATTGCCAGCGCGACATTGCGATCGATCAGATACGAAGTATCGACCACCACGCCATCGACTTTGCCGGCCAAGGCGGCCTTGGCCAAGCCTGCACCGATGCTGGCGGCCACTTGGGCGACTGTCAGCGGCGCGTCGAATTGACGCTGTGAACCATCAGGAAGTTTGACTTCTACCATATTGAGCCCCATAGCGGTCATCGCTCTGCATGCAACGATGCCGGATTAAATGAAATAAATTGACGAATAGTGTACAAAAACGCGGACGAAAAAAAACGCGGACCAGCCGCGCTTTTTCAACATTGAAAAAGACCCCGACTAGTGTCGCGCGCAGATTGTGGTGGTAGTTCGCGGTGTCATAACCAGGATGCCTTTCTCGCTCTTACAGATGTTGATTTGCGTTTTGGTTGGCGTGCCAGTGTTGGCAGCAACCAGATTGTCGGATGATACCAGAAAACTTGCCAGGCATGGCTAGCGACGTGGCATTGACATACCAGCTCGACAACAGTGGAACATCGAAGTCGCTGAGTCAGTCCTGCGACATCTCGAGTTTATTTCGGACCAGGGAATCGCGGAAGCGCTGCGCCGTGGGGGACAGCGAGCGATCGGCGTGAAACAGCAGCGACACCTCGCGTTTGATGACCGGATTCGTAAGCGTCCGAGTCACTAATCCGAGCCCGGTGGCAAGTTTCGTCACCGCGGTACTCATAACGGCTATCCCTAATCCAGCCTCGACCATCCCGACCATCGTCAGCGGAAGGTATACCTCATACATACGCGAAAGAACTATTCCCTCGATCGCCAGAGCCCTGTCGAGCCGCTCGCGAATCGGGTTGCCCTGGCGCGGGCCGATCAGCGGAACATCGACCAGTTCCTGCCAGCGCAGTTCGCGTTTACGAGCAAGTGCGTGGTCCGCGCGCATTACCACAACAAAGGCGTCTGTCGACAACAGGTGCGCAGCGAGATCAAGCCGATTGCCGGATTCCGTACCGATACCGAAATCGACTTCGCCCGAGCACACCATCTTGGGCACCTCGTGCTCCGCCACGTCATACAACTCCACCACGACCTCCGGGTACTCAATACCAAACTGCTTAATGAAGCGCGGCAACAATAAGGCTGCTTGCACCGAGGAGGCGGCAATCGACACACGCCCCCGCCCCAGGGTTTTCAGTTCGTTCGAGCTGAGGATCACGCTGTCGATATCGGACACTGCCTTCTTCATCATTGGCAAGAGCTCGGCGCCGGCCTGGGTGATGTGCAATTGTCGGGTATGACGGTCGAACAGGCGCAAACCGAGATTAGCTTCCAGCTCGTGAACCAGCGTGCTTACCGATGACTGGGACAGATCCAGCTTGTCGGCCGCGCGCGTGAAGTTCTGCTCGGCGGCGACCGCGATAAACGCGCGTAACTGGCGCAGGGTGACATTCATATTGCTCATATCATTCATAGCCTAATACGATTAATAAATAGGATTATAGGCATTTACTGATAGTTTAGAAAGGGAGATTATTAACACCTCCGAAGATCTTTAAGGAAGACTGATGAGAGATTTTGAATACTTTGAACCGGCAACGCTCGACGCCGCCGTAGCATTGCTGCAGAGCTGCAAAGGAAAAACGAGCCTGATCGCCGGCGGCACCGATCTGCTGGTCCAGATGAAGGAGCATGTTCGTCAGCCCGACCATATCATCAACATCAAGAAGATCCCGGGAATGGATGAGCTGGACTATGACGAGCGCACCGGTTTGCGCATCGGCGCTCTGACGACGACGCGCGCCGTCGAGACCTCCGCTGTCGTGCAGAAACACTACGCCGGCTTATGTCGCGCCACTACCGACTTCGCGTCGATCCAGGTTCGCAATCGGGCCACTGTGGTAGGCAACATCTGCCGCGCATCTCCTTCGGCGGACACGCTGCCGCCGTTGATTGCGGATGGTGCAACCCTGCAGATTCGCGGTCCGGACGGTTGCCGTGTGGTGGCGATGGAAGGCTTTTTCACCGGACCGGGCAAGACGGCGCTGGGTGCCGATGAAATCGTCACGCACATCATGATCCGGCCGCCGCCGCCGCATACCGGCAAGGTTTATATCAAACACGGCCGTCGCATTGCGATGGAACTGGCGACCGTCGGCGTAGCCGTGAGCCTGACAATGGAAGGCAACATTTGCCGCGAAGTACGCATCGTGCTTGCCGCAGTGGCGGCAACCCCAATGCGGGCGATACACGCGGAAATCCTGCTGCGTAATCAGTCTATCAATGATCAGGTGATTGCAGCCGCGGCACTGGCCGCCATGGATGAGTCGCGACCGATCAGCGATGTGCGCGGCAGCGCCGACTACCGGCGGCAAATGGTGATCGTACTGACACGAAGAGCGATCGAACAGGCAATCAAGGAGGCCCAATGAAACAGATTATTCCCGTCACAATCAATGCAGAGCAGTGCGAATTGGCGGTCGAACCGCACCGCAGCCTGCTCGACGCACTGCGCAACGAAGGTGCGCTGACCGGCACCAAGAAAGGCTGCGATGTCGGCGAGTGCGGTTCGTGCACCGTCATCCTGGATGGCAAGCCGGTCAATTCCTGTCTGGTGCTGGCAGTCGAGGTACGCGACTGCAACATCCTGACGATTGAGGGCATTCAAACCTCCCGCGACCAGGTGCATCCGTTGCAGGACAACTTCATGAAATGTGGCGCAGCGCAGTGTGGTTTCTGCACGCCCGGCATCATCGTCATGGCCAAAGCGTTGCTGGACGAGAACCCGGCGCCGACGGACGATGAGATCAAGTTTGCAATTGCGGGCAATATTTGCCGTTGCACCGGCTACACCAAGATCATTGAAGCCATCGCGTTGAGCGCCAACCAACTGAACCACAGAGCGCAAGAGGAAGCACGATGAGCCACTCCATCATTGGCAACAGCGTCAAGCGCACTGACTTGCTGGGTAAAGTAACCGGCGACGCCAAGTATACCGGCGACATCAGCCTGCCCGGCCTGCTGTATGGCAAGACCAAACGCAGCACGGTTTCTCACGCCAACATCAAGCGCATTGACGTCAGCAAGGCGCTGGCACTACCTGGCGTCAAGGCGGTACTCACCCACGAAAACGTGCCGCGGGTGTTGCATGCCGGTTCGCCGCATCCGCGTTCAGCGTCAGTGACTTGCGACCAGTACATCCTCGACAGCAAGGTGCGCTACTGGGGCGAAGGCATTGCGGCAGTCGCCGCCATCACGGAAGAGATCGCGGAAAAAGCGCTTGATCTGATCGAGGTCGAGTACGAAGAACTGCCGGCGGTATTCACGGTCGAAGATGCACAGCGCCCGGATGCACCGCTGATCCATGATCGGGAACCCGGTGGCAACCTTGTTCTCAAGCCGGTACTGTTTACGCGCGGCGATGTGGAGAAGGGATTTGCCGAGGCCGACGTTATCATCGAGGGCGAATACGAAGGCGGACGCCCGACGCCTGCCTATATGGAACCCAACGTCTGCGCCTGCCAGTGGGATGGCAACGGCAATTTAACGGTGTGGATTTCAACCCAGACTGCGTTCATGGTGCGCGGCATCATGGCGGAGGTGCTGGGGCTGCCGCTGCACAAAGTACGTGTGCTGGTAGACCACATGGGTGGCGGTTTCGGCGCCAAACAAGATCTGTTTCAACATGAATTCCTGTGCGCGCTACTGGCCAAGGAAACCAGGCGACCGGTGCGAATGGAGTACAGCCGCGAAGAAACGTTTCTCGGTGGACGTTCGCGCCATCCGGCCAAAGTATGGCTCAAGCAGGGCTTCAAGAAAGATGGCAGCATCACGGCACGGCAAGCGCGCGTGGTCTTCAACTCCGGCGCGTATGGATCGCACGGCCCCGGCGTCACCATCGTCGGAACCTCGGCGCTATTGTCACTCTATCGCTGCGACAACATTCTTCTCGAAGGCCGCTGCGTCTACACCAACAGCCCAATCGCCGGCGCGTTCCGCGGCTACGGTGTGGTGCAAACCTACTACGCGCTCGATATCCAGATGGATGAGGCAGCCGTTCAGCTCGGTATCGACCCGCTTGAACTCAAGCTGAAGAACGCCGTGCGCGAAGGCGACATCGCGCCTTCCAACCATCCACTCATCGGCCATGGACTTGAAGATTGCATCACCATGGGCCGGCAATTGACGGACTGGACCGCACTGCGCCAGCGTATCCGCAAGACCGACGGGCCGCTACGCGGCGGCTGGGGTATCGGCTGTGAGATGCATGGCAGCAGCGCTTATCCAGGCATCAAGGAACAAGGCAACGCCATCGTCAAAATGAACGAGGATGGCACCGTCGTGCTACTCACCGGAACCGCTGGCCTGGGAACCGGCGCACATACCGCGCTGGCCCAGATTGTGGCCGAACAGCTGGGCGTGAAATTCGAGGACGTTTCGGTGGTGCATGGCGACACCGATGTCGTGCCTTGGGACATTGGCGCCTTTGCCAGCCACACCACCTATATGGGCGGACGCGCCGCACAGATGGCCGCCGATTCTGTCAAGTCGCAGCTGCTTAAGCGCGCCGCGGAACAACTCGATGCCGCACCGGAGGATCTTGAAGTCAGTCAGGGCGAGATTACGGTGCGCGGCCCTCACCCGCGTAGCATGACGGTGCGCGACGCGGTGAGCCCCAAGAAGGGCATCCCGGCCGCGCAGTTCGTCGGCACGGCCACCTATCATCCGACCAAGTCGTACTCGTTTGCGGCCCACTTCGTCGAGGTTCTGGTGGATATCGAGACGGGATACATCACCGTGGCCCAGGTGATCCCTGTGCATGAAATCGGCAAAGTCATTCATCCGGTCGCGGCAGCGGGCCAGATCGAGGGTGGCATCCAGCAAGGCATCGGACATACGCTCTATGAGGATTACCAAATCGACATGCGCACCGGGCGTTCGCTGAATGCCAACTTTGTCGATTACAAAATGCCGCTTTCGATGGACATGCCGCCGATCCACACCGTCATCCTGGAGACTGCGCCCGACCCTGGCGGGCCCTTCGGTGCCAAAGGTGTTGGCGAAGACCCGATCGTCGCCATTGGCCCGGCCATCGCCAACGCCGTGTTTGACGCCATCGGCGTGCGCTTCCGCCACTACCCGATCAAGCCGGAGCAAGTGTTGCAGGCGCTGAGGAAAAAAGCGGAACAGGAAGTGCGCCAGTAACAAACGTAGCCGTACCACCGGCAGCGCGGGTTGCGCTGCCGGCACACTGCCCGCTGCGAAGTATCAATCTGGATGAAAAGCTGTGATATCGAATGACATTATCGATAGGCACTCCGCGGACGCGACAGAAGAATTTCATCTGAGCGGTTGCGCGGGCAGGCGACATGTCGCCTGAATTCCCCGCTCCACCGACAGACTACTAGATTCGTGCCCGCGCCAGAATCTGTACCGCCCGTGCGATCGCATCCGGCGCTATTTCAGCGCGCACGCCATCGAAGTTCGGGCCGCGCGTTGCATCCAATCCCATGCGAGAAGTGGTGCCAACGCCTGACGCTGATGGATCTAGCGCGCTACCCGGCAAGCCATCGATGATCACCACATCAAGGTGCGGCTGCAAATGCGTCGCTACCGCCCACAGCACCTCTTCGTCGCGCGTCACATCAACATCCGCATCGACCGCAATGACCGTCTTCAGATAAGGGTCCCATCCCAGCAAGCCCAGCATCACTTGACGGGCTTCGCCCTGGCGCATCTGTTTGACCGCTACGTAGGCATGGAAGTGCGTGCCGGAGCTCGGATAGTGCACCGCGGTGACGCTAGGGAAACGCTCGCGCAGTTTCTCTACCATCTCCGATTCGCGCGGTATGCGTCCAAGGTTCAAATGCTCGGCTGAATTGCCGCCGACCACATCGACCAGAATCGCATCGCGCCGGCGCAGGACAGTCTCCACGCGCAACAAATTATTGGTCGATCGGTCCGACGAATAGCCGGTGAATTCGCCGAACGGCCCTTCTTCGACACGCGCGTCCGGATCAATCACACCTTCCAGCACAAACTCGGCTGATGCCGGTACGGCGATGCCATACTTCGGTGTACGCACGACTTCCAGCGGCGCACCGAACAGGCCGCCGGCAACGTGACGCTCGTCGACACCAAACGGCAGACGCGCGGCACCCGCCAGCATGAACAACGGGTGTGCGCCGATCACCATCGCCACCGGCATCGGTTGCCGCCGTTCGATCGCAATTTGCAGCAAACGCCACAGATGCCCGCGCGAATGCAGGCTCGTTGCTATCTCGGTCGACGAGTGCAACATCGAGCGGTGATAGCTCATATTACCGACGCCCGTATCGGGGTGTTCGGCAATGATGATGGCGTTGGTAATGTAGGGTCCTCGATCGGTGGCGAAATGCTTGATGATCGGCAGCGTGGCGAGATCGATATTGCCTTGTTCGACCGAGTCGAGTATCGGGCCCGTGGCGACCAAGCGCGGCGCTACCAGCTGGCGTGCGCGAGCCTGATATTCCAGGTGTATGTGCGCGGCGTCCACACCTAGCATCCGGCCGACCCGCTCACGCGAAGCAAACATGTTGGTGACCAGCGTTGCCCCAAGGTTTCGGACTTTCTCGAACACGACCAGCGGATGTCGTCCCTGACCTGCAAGCTCCCAGACAACGGAGGTGGGGTCTTGATCGGCGCTGACTTCTTCCCGGACGGTCAATACGTCGTCCGGATGCGACTCCCGATAACTGCGTAAAAACTGGTGAAAATCCTGGTGGCCTGGAGAATTTGAGTGTGTCATTCCGTTTCCTCTTTTCAGTTGGCGCGAAGGCGCACGGATCGGTGGACCGTAGCGTCCACCAATCCGTGCGCCGGGTGTAACTTGATTGACTTACTTCAACCCGGCATAGGTGTCGGTTAGTCGGGCTTGGGCTTCCGCCATGTTGCGCGGTGGCGGCGTCGTTTTGATGCCTACCAGCCGTGCGATATTGTTGCCCATGTAGTCCTCCAGCCCATCTTCGTCGAGGCCCATCCCTTGCGGTGCAGGCGAACACAGCACTTCGAGTTCGCGCAGCCACATGCCCGGTTCATTCGGCGGCGTATCGGTGCCGAATACGATCTTCTTGCGTGGCAGTTGCTTGGCAAACTCGACGATGCGCGACTGAAAGCACCAGCCCGATTCGCACACCACGTTCGGTGTGTCCATCGCCATCCAGAACGCTTCGAACGAGTAGTTGCCGCCGGTCTGAATACCGAAGTGGCCGATGATGAAATTCACCATCGGAAACTCGCGGATGATCGGGTAGAACTGCGTCGGGATCGTGTACGGTCCGTCGCCGGTATGGATCAACACCACGATGTTGTACTTCGCGCACATCTTCATTGCCGGACGCAACCAGTCCAACGCGCGATCAGGCCGGTAGCCGTGCATGTTGGCATGCAGCTTGAGCATCTTGAAGCCATATTCCTTGATATGGAATTCAAGTTCGAGCGCACCCTCTTCAGGGCCCCAACGCGGATTGAAAGTGAAGTTGCCGATGAAGCGGTCAGGATACTTTTGGCAGAGTTCAGCGATATAGGCCATGTAGTCGCGAATACCATCGCGGCCGCGGCGGTTGCCGTCACGGTAGCCAGTGTTGCCCGGCGGCGGCTGAATGAAGCCCATATCGATGCGGCGCGGCTTGCCGTTGATCATGTAGGGGCCGTCCATCATTTTCAGCATACGCTCGCCGTTGAATGGTTCACCGGTGTGGCGCCATGCTTCATCCACCAGGTTGGTCGGGTGCAGATGAGTGTCGATTATCATTAATAAACTCCAGAATCAGGTATAGGGAATGTGCGCGGAATATGTCGAATACTCAGCGTGTGCTCACTTATCGTTAATTTTTGCCAGATGTACCTGCGCCTCTTCCACGCTGCGCGGCGGCGGACTCGGTTCGAGGCCGATCATCCTGGCGAGGTTGTTGCCAAGGTAATCCTCCAGCGTGTCTTCATCGAGATTCAAGCCCTGCGGCGGCTCGAAGCACAGCACTTCGAGCAAACGCAGCCACATGCCAGGCTCATTCGGCGGCGTATCCGATCCGAACAAAATCTTGTGCGTAGGCAGTACCTTGGAGAACTCGACGATGCGCGATTGCAGACACCAGCTGGACTCGCAATACACGTTCGGCATATCCATCGCCATCTGGAATGGTTCGAAGCAGTAGACACCCCCGGTCTGCACGCCGAAGTGCGCCATGATGAAATTCACCGTTGGGAATTCCTTGATCATCGGCACCCATTCGGTCGGGATGCTGTACGGGCCGTCGCCGGTGTGCAGCTTGACCAGCAAGCCGAGTTCAGCGCATTTTTTTAACGCAGGCCGCAACCAATCAAGCGCGCGGTCAGGCCGGTACGCGTGCATATTGGCTTGGAACTGGACCATCTTGAAGCCGAGCTCCTGTGCGTAGTACTCGATTGCCTGCACGCCGTTCTCTACACCGCAGCGCGGGTTGTAGACGAAGCAGCCGAGTAAGCGATCGGGGTATTTTTTCACTAGCTCGACCGTGTAGGCCATGTAGGCGTCGATCGACTCGCGCCCAGAGAGCTCGCCGTCCGTCCAGGTGTAGATGGTGTTGCCTTGCGGCGGCTGGATGAAGGCTTTGTCGATGCGGCGTGGCTTGCCGTTGATCGTATACGGGCCGTCCATCATTTCGATCAGGCGTTCGCCGGTGAAAGGATCACCGTCGTGTCGCCAGGCGAGATCGACGAGGTTAGTGGGATAACAACTGGTGTCGACAATCATGTGGGTTCTCCTCACAGTACTTCAGGTTAGGATTTCGCAAGTCTCAAATCGAGATTCACGCTCTGCTTTCTGGAGGACTGTCAGGGGGCGAACCAAAGAAGATGAAACCCCACTGACGAGTACTCCGCCAGTGAGCAATCTCCTATCGAACTTTTGCGGCTTTGCACCGCTGATGTTCAATTGAACGCTTCTACCCACTTACAAGGTCAATTTATACATTCCGGCGAGTTCGCCTGTCAAGACGAAATCCATAAACAATTTGATATATCGGAATTGCTGCTGGATCCCGTCAATCTGCCAATGAATCGCACGCCGCCGCATACGCGTCGCTCAGCCGTCCCTCATCAAGCGCAGCACGTTGGCGCGCGCCTGAGCGCGCAGTTCCGCCATGTCGACACCAGGAATCGCGTCATCTTCCACAACGATGCGACCATCGGCCAATAACCATTTCAGACGAGGTCTGCCAGCGCTCACAACGGGGCCGATGGCCATATCGTGCAGACCGAAATAGCGCGGCGCATCAAGGTCATATACCGCCAGGTCAGCCGCTTGACCGACCGCTAAAGTGCCGACGCCCTCGAAGCCCAGCATGCGTGCGCCGCCGGCCGTCGCCCAATGCACGACTTGCTCGACGGACACGCTGTCAGCGCCGGCCTCACCCGCGCCTTCAGGACGAGGACGGGTGGCGGCACCCGCATGGGCCCGATGCATCAGCCAGCAAAAATGCACCTCGCTGAGCATATCGGCCGCCTCATTCGACGCGGCGCCGTCGACCCCGATCGACACTACAGCGCCCAGCCGATCCAGCGCCGGCGCACTGGCCACGCCGTCGGCCAGCCGTGCATTGCTTTGCGGGCAATGCGCCATGCCGGTGCCGGACGCGCCCAGAATCTGCATCTCGGCATCGGTCAGATGCGTCAGATGCGCCAGGGAAACGTCGGGACCGATCCATTCGTTTTCGGCGAGATATTCGATCGGGAGGCAGCCAAAGGCGTCGCGACAGTGTTCCATGAAGGTGACCGACTCTGACATATGGGTATGCAGCGGAATGCCCATGCTGCGGGCCGCACGTGCGATTTGCTTCAGCTCGTTGCGCTGCACGGACACGGTGGCGGTAGTTGGTGCCATAGCGACACGCGTGCGCGGCCGTACCCCGTGCTGATGGAAGCGGGCCGCAGTGCGCTCGACCTCGGAAATCATGCCGTCCAGGGTCTCCGGCGCGACATGGTTTCTATCATTTGCTTCCAGCTTGCGGGTGATAGTCGCGCCGCCGCGCTGCAGCATGAAACGCACGCCTAGCGCCGCTGCTTCGTCGAATAGGGCCGCCGATGCATCGTAGGACATCCCAGGGTAATAGATGTAGTGATGATCGGCGATGGTGGTGCATCCCGACAGCATCAGCTCAACGATCCCGATGCGCGCCGCCAAACGCAGCCGTTCTTCATTGAATGCGCGGCGATACATAAAGGGGACGGCCTGCAGCCAGGGGCTGAGCGTGAGATTGATCCCGGCCGGGACGCCCTTGAGAAGCGATTGAAACAGATGGTGATGCGTGTTCACCCAGCCTGGGTAAATGACGCAGTCGCTGGCATCGAGAACCCGTTCACCGACCAGGACCGCGAGGCCTCGCCCCATTTCGGTAATGACGCCCCGGTCGATACGCACATCGCTGGCTGCGCTGCGGGCGTCCTCACCGCGCCTGCCGGTGAGAATGCTATGGGCATTTTTGATGAGAATGCTATTGGTCATTTTCACGGTACTTTCTTCAAATCCAGAGGGGTCCGGCTGGCGCAGACTTCATCTTCGTGATGCAATCCGCGCGAGCAGGCTAGCGCCAGTCCCCAGAGACGAAATCACCCTGGGGTGCGCGCCGCATTATTTAGGCACTGTGCCGTCGACACCTTTGACCAGATAGTTCATGTTGTTCATTTCTTCGTCGCTCATGACCTTGCCGGCAGCCAGGCGCTCCTTGCCGTCCTGATCGTAGATAGGGCCGGTGAACGGGTGCAACTTGCCATCGATGATGGCGCGCTCATCGCCGGCAAATTTGTCGCGCAGGTCGGCTGGCACAGCGCTGTTGAGCGGCGCCATCTTGATCATGCCTTCGCGCAGCCCGCCGACCACGTTGTTCGACTTCCAGCGGCCGGCAAGCACGTCTCTCACCACCTTGATGTAGTAGCCGCCCCACGTCTGCATGATCGAAGTCTCATTGGTTTTAGGGCCGAATCTGGACATGTCCGAGTAGTAACCGAGCGTGTACACACCCTGTCCCTCGGCCGTAGTGACAATGGCGACCCCGGACGTTGCATACGCAAGTACGTCGACACCTAGCTTGATCAGCGTATTGGCAGCGTCACGTTCCTTGCCTGGGTCGTACCAAGAGTTCACCCAGATCAGTTTGACCTGCGCATGCGGATTGACGCTGCGCATGCCCAGGGTGAAAGCGTTCAGTCCCTGCAGCACCTCCGGGATCGGAAAGGCCCCGACGTAACCGACCTCCCCCTTCTTGCTGATGCTGCCCGCCAGCACCCCTTCCAGATAACGACCTTCATAATAGCGGGCGTTGTAGGCCCCCACGTTGGGCGCCGTCTTGTAGCCGCTGCCGTTCATGAAGATCACTTTGGGCGATTGCCGTGCCACCTTCAGGGTCGGTTCCATGAACCCGAACGATGGTGTGAAGATAAGCTTGCAACCCTCTTGCACAAAATTTCGAATCACGCGTTCGGCGTCCGGGCCCTCTGCGACGTTCTCGACATACTTGGTGGTAATTTTGTCTCCCAGGGCTGCGACCAGTTCCTTGCGCGCCAGTTCATGCTGGTAAGTCCAACCGCTTTCACCGATCGGATTTGAATATAGAAAGCAGGTTTTGAGCGGTTCGGCTGCGTAGCCTGAGACGACAAAACCCAGGCCGGCTGCCAAACTGACGATGAAGCGATACGTGCGGCGAAAATCGTGTGACATGTTGAGGCTCCTATTTTTTATCATTGAACAAGCAACGGATGACGCAAAAAGCGCGACCTGCTTTACCACCATGAACTTCAAGATCGCTGTGACGCTTCAGAAACTTCAATTCATGCATCGGGCCTGAACGGCTGACCCAGAGAAAAAGGGGCGTTGAGCCGGATGGTGTGTACGTTGCGTGAGATCAACACCAGCACAACGATCGTTGCGAAATACGGCAGCGACGACAGCAACTGCGATGGCACATCGATCTTCAGACCGGCGCCCTGGACGAACAGTTGCGAAATCATCACACCGCCGAACAGATAAGCGCCGAGCACTACGCGCAACGGTCGCCAGGTGGCGAACACCACCAGTGCCAGCGCGATCCAGCCGCGTCCGGCCACCATGCCCTCAGTCCACAACGGCGTGTAGTACACCGACATGAACGCGCCGCCAATGCCCGCCATCGCCCCCCCGAAAGCGACCGCTACGTAACGTAACGCGATCACCCGGTAACCCACCGAATGCGCCGCAGACGGCGACTCGCCCACTGCGCGCAACACCAAGCCCCAACGGCTGCGGTACAAAAACCAGATCACCGCTGCGACCAGCACCCAGGAGAAATACACCACCGACTGTTGATTGAAAAATGCCGGGCCGATGAGCGGGATGTCAGCCAGTATCGGCACCCGGATCGGCAGCACTATCGGGAGCGGCGCCGACTCGTATGGTTTGCCAATGAATGCCGACAGTCCGACGCCGAAGATCGCCAGCGCCAGGCCCGACGCGACCTGATTCGCCATCATGGTCAGTGTCAGGAAGCCAAATAGCAGCGCCATGGCGCAGCCGGCAGCCATCCCGGCCAGCACAGAAACAAACGGGCTGCCTCCGGAAAATCCCACGGCGAACGCCGCCACCGCGCCGACCGACATCATGCCTTCGGCTCCCAGGTTGAGCACACCGGCCTTCTCAGTGACCAGCTCTCCCATCGCGACGATAATCAAAGGCGTGCCCGCAGCGATGGTGGCAGCAATGATTGAGGTGATCAGGTAGTTTTCCATACAGACTTTCTCCATGGTGCGGCGCTGTCGAAACGGAGCCGGTAGCCGATAAACAAATCTGAAGCGAGCAGGAAGAACAGCAACATTCCCTGAAACACCTTAGAGATCGAGGACGGTAAGTTAATGAACTGCTGGGCCTGCTCGCCACCCAAAAACAGCAGCGCCATCAACAAGCTCGCGCAGCAGATACCGATCGGATTGAGGCGCCCCACAAAAGCCACGATAATTGCCGCAAAGCCGTAGCCGCTGGAGATCGATTCGGTCAGCTGCCCCATCGGACCGGCGACTTCGGACATACCCGCCACACCGGCCATTGCGCCACCTGCCAGCAGGCCGATCCAGATGGTCCGCTGCGCCGAATAGCCGGCGTAGCGCGCGGCAGCGTCGGCCTGCCCCGACACCTGCATCTGATAGCCGTAGAAGCTGCGCTCCAGGAAAACGTAGCCGACCCCAAGCGCGCTCAGTGCCAGCAGAAACGCAGCATTCAGACGGGTACCTTCGATCAGCAGCGGAAGCAGTGCAGAATCAGCGAACATCCTGGTCTGGGGAAAGTTGAAACCCTGCGGGTTTCTCCATGGACCGTGCACCAGCCATGAGCCGAAAAATTGGGCGATATACACCAGCATCAGCGTGACCAGGATTTCATTGGCGCGGAAGCGGGTGCGAAGCAAAGCGGGGATGGCCGCCCATAGCCCCCCGCCGATGGCGCCGGCTACGACCATCGCGGGCAATATCCAGATGCTGACCGCGTGCTGAAAATGCAGCGCGACACCGGTAGCGGCAATCGCGCCCAGGATGAATTGCCCTTCAGCGCCGATGTTCCACACATTGGCCCGGTATCCGACCGCCAGTCCGACACCGATCAACATCAACGGCGTGGCCTTCAAGAATAATTCGGACACGCCATACAGATCGTGCACCGGATTGAAAAAGAAGACCTTGAAGCTATCGATCGGATTCTTGCCGAGCGCGGAAAACAGAATCAAGCTGCCCAGCAGCGTCAATACAACGGCAATCACGGGCGATAAATAACGCATGCGTCGGGACGCCTCCGGACGCGCTTCCAGTCTAAGCAACATGTTGAATCTCCTTGGCACTGTCCTTGGCGTTGCTGCCGTGATTACCTTTTGCAGTACCGACGGCACCGCCCCACATCCCGCTCATGCGCACACCAATCTCCTCGACATTCGTTTCGCTGACAGGGGTGGCCGGCGAAAGTCGACCGCCGGCAATCACCGCAATGCGGTCACTGATTTCAAATAACTCATCCAGTTCTTCCGAAATCACCAGCACCGCCGCTCCCGCGTCGCGCAGGTCGAGCAGCGCCTGTCGAATGAAGGCTGCTGCGCCGACGTCCACGCCCCAGGTCGGCTGCGCGATGATCAATAGCTTGGGTTCCTGCATGATTTCGCGTCCCACGATGAACTTCTGTAAGTTGCCGCCGGACAGCGAACGCGCCGGCGCGTCAGGCCCGCCGCATTTGACGTTGAAGCGTGCAATGCAGCGCTCGGCAAAGTCGCGCATCACGCCGAAGCGGATCAGGCCGTAGCGCACCATGCCGTTGCCGTAGGCCGTCAGCAGGGCGTTCTGGGACAACGACATGCGCGGCACCGCGCCGCGGCCGAGGCGCTCCTCCGGCACGAAACACAGTCCGAGCGTGCGCCGCTGGTCGGGGCCCATGCATCCCGCTGCGATGCCGCAAATCTGCAGCGGCGACTTCTCGACCAGCGGCCCCTCGCCCGAGAGCGCGTAGAGCAGTTCCTGCTGCCCGTTGCCGGAGACCCCGGCGATGCCGACGATCTCGCCAGATCTGACTTCCAGATGAATATCTTTGAGATCCACGCCGAACGGGTCATCCGACTTATGTGACAGATGTTCCACGCGCAAGCGCAGCTCGCCTCCGCTACTGGGCGCACCGTGTTCGCATACCGGCAGATCCTTGCCAATCATCATGCGGGCCATCGACTTCGGCGTTTCCTGTGCCGGCACGCAAGCGCCGCTGACCTTACCGGCGCGCAGCACGGTGGCGGTGTGACAAAGTTCCTGGATTTCATCCAGCTTATGGCTGATATACAGAATGCTGCAGCCTTCGCCGGCTAACTGACGCAGCGTATCGAAGAGCTTGCGCACTGCTTGCGGCGTGAGCACCGAAGTCGGCTCGTCCATGATCAGCAGGTTGGGATTTTGCAGCAGGCAGCGGATGATCTCCACCCGCTGGCGCTCGCCCACCGACAGCCCGTGGGTCAGGCGGCGCGGATCGACCGGTAATCCATATTTCTCGGATACCTTCTCGATGCGGCGCGCGAGGTAATTCAGGTCCGGCGTGCCGGGCAACGACAACGCCACGTTTTCCACCACGCTGAGCGTATCGAATAGTGAAAAGTGCTGGAACACCATGCCAATGCCGAGCTGGCGCGCGTGGGTCGGGCTTTCAACCTGTACCGGATCACCTTCCCAAAACATGTCCCCCGAGGTCGGTCGCGTCACGCCATAGATGATTCTCATCAGCGTGGACTTTCCGGCACCGTTCTCGCCCAGTATCGCGTGAATTTCGCCCGGCATGACGCTCAGGTCGATGCCGTCGTTGGCAACCACCGACGGATAGACCTTGCTGATGCCCCGCAACATAAGCCGCGGCGTGTTGGCTTTATCGCTCATTTGCTCTCCTCCCCGACGTCGTTAGTTGCGCCTGCTGTCGTATGGGACAACTCTGGCAGCCGCAGCATCCTCCGAGCCGCTGTCGCTGCATAGACGCAATCCAGCAGCCCTGTTTCCAAACTGCGCCGATCGAGGTTGCGGCCGATGAACACGAACTTGCTGGAACGCGTTGCGCCATCCCATGTATCCGCAGGTCGCAGCTCCAGCACGCGATGAACCGCCTGCAACACGTAGCGCCTGTCATCACCGGCGATGGCAAGAATCCCTTTCAGCCGGAAGATGTCGTCGCCGTAGACGGCCAGCAGTTGCGCCAGATGGGCGTCCAGCGCCGGCTTGTTGAAGGGCATGTCGAACACAAATGAGACCGACTCGACAGAAGGGTCGTGTAAATGGCCGTGCGCATGCGGGTGCTGCTCGCACGCCTCATCGCAAACGTGAGTGTGTTCGTGCTCGTCCAGAAAATGGGGATCGGTCGCCATCACGGATGATGCAGAGAATCCACCGATGCCAAGGATCTTTGTGAGGTCGACCTGAGCGTGGCTTGAGCGCATGATCCGGGCTCCCGCGTTGATGCGGCGAATGCGCTTCTCCAGTGCAACGATGGCCGCTTCGTCGACCAGATCAGTCTTGTTGATAATGATGCGATCGGCTGCCACGATTTGATCGACCGCCTGGTTGTCAAACCCCTGTAGTCGGGGATCATCGAGGTGGCCGTCGATGTGCAACGCATCCACCAGCGTCACTACCCCGTCGAGGCTGACCTGGCGTGCGACCTCGTTGTCCATGAAAAAGGTGGCCGCGACCGGCGTCGGATCGGCCAGGCCGCTAGTCTCGACCAGGATATGGTCGAACTTCTCGCTGCGCGCCAGCAGTTTTTGCAGAATACGCACCAGGTCGGTACGCACATCGATCACGCAACAGATGCAGCCATTGGTCATCTGAAAAATCTCTTCCTCGGATGTCAGTACAAGATCGGAGTCGACATCGACTTCGCCAAACTCATTCTCGATCACTGCGATCCGGTGGCCATGCTTCTCAGTCAGGATGTAGTTGAGGAGCGTCGTTTTTCCCGAGCCCAGAAAGCCGGTGAGGATCGTTACAGGAACCTGCTGCGATGCGGTGGTTGTGTTGTTGGTCATGATGGTTGCTGCGTTCATGTCTGCTCCGATATTGTTGGTAGGTCCCGATCAGGGGTGATGGGATAGCACCGGGGAAAAACACCGACCACTTGGCCGGCAGTATTGCTTGGTGTGAGGGTCGCGCTTGCGGGTGCGTCGTCCTTGTTGGCGCTCGACTCTTGATACGCGTGTGCGGAGCGACAGTCCGTCAGATCAGAGGTCGGCAGGAAGCATGACGCAGCGGCGGCGGCAGAAATGGAATTTGTTGCAACGACGACCGCAAGCAATGCGGGCGACTTGATGAGGATGAAGAATGAGTTATGCATTGCAGCTCTTGGTAGAGAGAATTCACATCACTGTCGGATCGTCCAATGTTTATCGGACGACGGTTTCACAGTGAGCAATCTCCCGCGTACCACCCTTCGGCATTGCGCCTTCGGATGCACAGCTGATCGCTTCTACCCACTCATGACGCTATTTATATTTTCTATTCACATGCATATCAAGTACAAATCAAATGCTTTTCACGTTCTTTCCCGATGCCGATTCGTGTACCAGCTCAGCGCTTTTTTTAAGCCCTTGCCAGCGCTGTAATAACCCGGCGTGCTCCACATTGAAAAGATCAAGGATACGACCGACGGTATGGTTCACGATATCGTCGATCGTGCCTGGCTGATTGTAGAACGCCGGCATAGGTGGAGCAACGATCGCCCCCAACTCGGTTGCCGCAGTCATGTTACGCAGGTGTGCAAGATTCAGCGGGGTCTCACGCGCCATCAACACCAGCCGCCGGCGTTCTTTCAGCATGACGTCGGCGGCGCGTGTTATCAAATTATCGGAAAGGCCATGTGCGACAGCTGCGAGCGTTCGCATCGAGCACGGGGCAATCACCATGCCGTCGCATTGAAACGATCCACTTGCGATCGAAGCGCCAATGTCGCGCACATTGTGCATGACGTCCGCCAACGCCGCGATGTCCGGCCGTCCCATTGCCAGCTCATGTGCCGCCGTCAGTGCTCCTGAAGATGAGATGACCAGATGACTCTCCCAATCGTCAAGCTGCGACAGAACCTGTAACAACCGTACGCCATACACGGCGCCGCTTGCGCCAGTGATCGCAACCACCAGACGTTTTTTCATGGTGCGCCTCGCTTCGGCAACAACACGCGTGTGGTCCTGCCGCCGACAGCGGTCGTGATCGATGGTTGCAGAACCAAATTCGGGACGAAGCCAATGAGAAACATACTCAACTCAACTTTCACACACATCTATAGAGGGGCGCTGACGCCGTGCGCGTTTCGCATTCTCGATGCGCGCTGCGTCCAGTAACGGCACACCATTTTTGACAGCAGTCATTTCAGCCAGAATCGAAATCGCAATTTCGGACGGCGTCTTGCTGCCGATGTAAAGCCCGATCGGACCATGCAGCTTGCGCAATTGGGCGTCACTCACATCAAATAGTTTGAGGCGTTCGCGACGTTTCGCGTTGTTGACGCGCGAGCCGATCGCACCGACGTAAAATGCATCCGAGCGCAGCGCTTCCATCAATGCCAGGTCGTCCAGCTTGGGATCATGCGTCAGCGCAATGACTGCGCTGTGACTGTCAAGTTTCATCTCAATCGCAAGATCGTCCGGCATCGCATGAATGACCTCGACGCCTGCAACCTGCCATCCCTCACGGTATTCTTCGCGCGGATCACAGACCGTGACGTGGTAATCCATGCCGATCGCAATGTGCGCAAGGAAGCGCGACAACTGTCCGGCGCCGACGATCAGCAAGCGCCAGCGCGGGCCGTGTATGGTGGTCATCGCCGTTTCAGAGACTTGCATGCTCATGCCGGTTGTGGCTGGTCCAAGTGTCACTGCTCCCGATGACAGATAAAGGCGGCGCGCTACCAACTCATTTTTCGACAAACGTTGCAGAAGTTCGGTGACGCGGCTGTCGATCGACAATGGTTCGATTGCCAGCTGAATCGTGCCGCCGCACGGCAATCCGAAGCGATGCGCCTCGTCTGCTGTAATGCCATAGGTAACAATCTCAGGTCTGGTGCGTGTAATACCTTCCCTGCGCACGCGCTCGATCAAATCGTCTTCAATGCAACCGCCCGATACCGAACCGACCACACAACCGTCGGCGCAAATCGCCAGCATCGCCCCTTCCGGTCGCGGACTGGAGCCCCACGTCTTGATGACCGTCACCAGTTCACATGGACGTCCATCAGAAATCCATTCCTCGCAGGATTTCAATACTTCGAGATTGATGCTGTCCATATTGCTCCGACACGATAAGTTTCTGCTTGTAGACGATTGTGCTTGTTGCGGTTTCTGATCGGTGCGCCTACACGGGTTTATCCTCAAATGTGAATCCTGCGTAAGCTGCCGTGCTCCGATAGTTGAAGAGCAGGTTCAGCGCCACCGCCGCGAAACAGCCGAGCAGGATCCCGTTTTGAAAAAATTTAGCGACGAGCTCCGGCAACTGAGCGAAAAACCGATCTCCCACCAAGGGAATCATCCCCAGCACCAGACTGACAGCCACGATGTAGAGATTCTTGCTGTTACCGATGAAGTCGACACGCGTCAATATCTTGATCCCGGCCGCTGCCACCATACCGAACATCACCACGGCCGCGCCGCCAAGAACATACTGCGGAATCGAGGCCGCGAGGAATGCCATCTTGGGTAGGCTTCCAAGGACGATGAGAATTGCTCCTGCCGCGGCACATACCCACCGACTGCGCACCCCCGTCATCTGAACCAGTCCGATATTCTGCGAATACGACGTATAGCTGAATGTGCCAAAGATGCCGCCGATGATATTGCCGACGCCGTCGGCACGCAGTCCGCGCGCGAGATCATTCTGCGATATCGGCCGTCCAGTGACTTCGCCCAATGCGAGAAACAGTCCTGTAGATTCAATCATCATGACTAGCATGACGACGCAGAGTGTGACAATCGACAGCGGATCGAAGGTGGGCAGACCGAAGTGGAAAGGACTCACCAGGTTAAACCATGGAGCAGTCGCTACACCGGCGAAGCTAACCTTGCCGAGCGTGACCGCGATGACAAAACCGAGCGAGATCGCCAGCAGCACCGAGATGTTGGCGAGGAACCCTTTAACGAAGGCGGTAAGGAGCAGCACCGACAGCAGCACAGTTCCGGCAATGGCCAGATTCGCAGGAACGCCGTAGAGCGGATTAGGAATCGGTCCGGCCGGACTCGACATCATCGGTTGGCCTCCGGCAGCCCAGTTGATGCCGACCCGCATCAGCGAAATACCGATCACCAGCACCACCGAACCGGTAACGACAGGAGGGAACCAGCGGACCAGGCCGCTCATGTAGGGCGCCACCAGATACGTGAAGACTCCGGAGACGATCACCGCGCCGAAAACTGTGTGCATACCGAGGCTCGGGTTGGCGCCGATAGTGATAATCGGTGCGATCGCGGTGAAGGCTACGCCCATCATCACAGGGAGCCGAATGCCAATATTCCCTATGCCGATGCATTGAATCATTGTGACGAGGCCGCAGCAAAATAAATCGGCGCTGATCAGGAACGCGATGTCGCCCTTCGGCATCTTCAGCGCACCGCCAATGATGAGAGGAACCGCGATGGCTCCCGCATACATCACCAGCACATGTTGCAAGCCCAAGACGAAAAGTTTAGGGGCTGGAAGAACTTCGTCGACTGTATTCACTTGCGCAGAATTGCTCATGTTGTCTCCTACTTTTATCGCCCGATTTCCTGAGATGGCATCCCCGGCGATACGCTATCCCAACAGGCCCCAGAGTCGGTGCAGCGCAAGACCAGAGTGCCACTTCGCCAGTTATCGGTAAATAGCTAGAAAATATTTATCAATCGTGTTACTCGATGAATCAACCATTTGCCAAACACACGCTTTTACGCACGCCACCAGTTAAATCGATTTCAATTTTTCCGTGCGGAAACAGGTCGCGATATCGCATTGAAACAGGCTTTTCAAAACGTCAAGCGACTCCTCCTTAGCGCTGCGAATCCATAGATCGTACGATGGGTGGCGTTTTTAAGATGTGATCCATGGCGAGTATCGGCAAGCACCAGCGATATGTACAATACTCATTTTTATCACCATTGATATCTGCAGAATATGGATATACGTCTGTTGCGTTACTTCACTGTGCTGGCGGACGAGCTGCATTTTGGTCGCGCCGCGGTCCGGCTGCATATGTCGCAACCGCCGCTCAGTCAGCAAATTCGTCTGCTTGAGGCTGAGCTCGGTACGCCGCTATTCCTGCGCACCCAGCGTCGGGTGGAGTTAACGGCTGCGGGATCAATGCTCAAAGAACAACTTCCACTCGTGTTTTCGCAACTGGAAAGAGCGCTGGACCTGACCCGTCAAGCGGGTCGCGGCCATATGGGCAAACTGGAAATTGGCGTCATCAGCTCGGTGATGTTCGGTATCGTGCCCCGGCTGCTAAGAGTGTTTCATGAGCGCTATCCAAACGTCAGCTGGAACCTGAACGAACTGACGCCCGCAGAACAGATGGAAGCGCTGCGCGAAAAGCGCCTGGACGTCTGCTTCTTCAGAACCGATCAAAACAACATGCCGCATCTGGTCAGCGAAGCCCTGTCGCGTGAGGCAATATCGGTCGTGCTGGCGAGCGGGCATCGTCTGGCCAGCCACGAAAAAATACGCCTGGCGGATTTGGCCGAAGAATCCTTTGTTTTTTTCGGACTGGATCGTTCGCAATTCGCTGCGTACTTGCGGCAATGCTGCATTGAAGCCGGCTTTATTCCGAATATTCGACAGCAGGTGGTCGAAGTGCAGACGCTGCTGAGTCTGGTCAAAGAAGGTTTTGGAATTGCCTTACTGCCGGCATCGACCGGTCTCGGCGGTCATGATGGCGTGGTCTATCGAGCGCTGACCAGGCCTGCGCCAAGCACAGTCTTGTATGTCACCTACCGCAAGGAAGAACCGTCGCCAGCGCTACAGACATTTTTGGAAACTGCGAGAGAACTGTCAGCGCTGGAGTTGGTAACGTGATCTTGTTGCCCCCGAACGTGATCGTTGCGGCGAATTCGCATAATCGACGTTGCGCAGCAGATTCAAGGCAGTTCCGACCGAAAAATCAGCTAGCCGCCGGGCTGCCGCCACGGGGCAAGGAGGGTATCAAACACCGGCTATCATCCAAAAAATCCAGCAGGTACGGCCGTACACACGATTTCAATTGCACATCCAAACTTATGGTTCAGAGAAATGCCGGCAAACACATGCACCCGATAAGATGCCCGACTGCCAAACAAATGTAGCCATTGTTGCAGCCATCACAATCAAAACAACTAGCCGAAACCTACAGTGAAATAAGTCTACGGGAGTTGCAGCACAGCAGGAAATACCGATTCTAGATGGGGTTATAAGAAAAAACGATAGCCAAGGCGGACTGAGTAGCCCGGCGGGCGGACGATATTCGCGGCATCCATCTTTAGAATTCAGCGACTGCCCGGCTGGCTTTAAAAATTAACGCGCCAATGTCCTGGCATTCCGCCATTGCCCGCTGCGGCACAACTCATCCGCCACTTCCAGTACCAGTCGCTCGACAGCCGCCGCTGCATTCGTCAACGGAATATTCTTCGACGCACACAACACCAGCGTCCGGGAAATCGCCACATCGCTAATCGTATGGACCTGCATGTCACCTCGATCGATCTCCGCCAGCAACGGTGCCACAGGTAAAATCGTGGCGCCGATATCGGCCAGGATCGCCGATTTCAAAATCGTCACCGAATTGATTTCGATCACATTGTCGAGCGACAAACCTGCCGCCCTGACGATATTTTCAATTCTTGGCCGGACCCCATGCAGCCATCCCGGCAGAATCAGCGGCACCTTGACCGCGCGCCGCAATGTAATCGACGATGTCGCCGAACGCCGCGCTGGAGCGTATTGAGAATCGCGGCGCGTGATGAACATCATCTCTTCCTCCACCAGCGGCTTGGTCGCAAAAGAAGTCAATTGGCCATCGTCGAACAGCACGGCCAGATTGATGCGGCCGGTTTTCAATTGTTCGATCAGATTACCGGTCAGCTCCTCGGTCAGTTGCAAGGAAATTTCCGGATATTTCGCGCGTATCGCCGTCAGCAACGGCAGCGCCAGCACGCCGGATGCGCTTTGCGGAATCCCCAACGCAACGGTTCCGGTGGGATTGTGGGCGGATTGTCCAACGGCCGATTTGGCATCGCCGACCTGCTTCAGGATCGCCTGCGCATGTTCGTAAAATGTTTTTCCGGCGTCGGTCGCCATCACGCCTTGTGCCGAGCGATGCAACAATTGTGCATCGAGCTCATCTTCCAGCTGCTTGATCTGCTGGGTCAGCGCTGGCTGCGCAATGTGCAGCACGCGGGCGGCGCGTGAGAGCGAGCCGTGATCGACAATGGCGACGAAATAACGCAGTTGACGCAATTCCATGAAGCGGCCATCCTATTTGTTAAAAATTATTATTCATACCAAGCGGCAACATTATGTAATATCGCTAGCTGCACTGCGTAATTAGTTTCGATATACCTTCTTCGCCTGGCAGACCTGCATCAGGCGAACATACGCTGGAACAGTTTCTCATCATCACATAGAGGAAGACATGTCCGCCAATTCTGCTCGTTATGGTCACGCCGCCGCTCCTGCATTTGAAACCGCCACGTATGCCAAAGTGACCTGGCACCTGATGCCTCTGCTATTCCTGTGCTACGTCGCGTCCTATCTGGACCGCGTCAATGTCGGCTTCGCCAAATTGCAAATGCTGAATGACTTGAAGTTTAGCGAGACCATCTACGGGTTCGGTGCCGGCATCTTTTTCATCGGCTATTTCATATTTGAAATCCCCAGTAATCTGATCCTGCATCGGGTTGGCGCGCGCATGTGGATCGCACGCATCATGATCACCTGGGGCCTGGTTTCCGGAGCGATGATTTTCGTCACTACGCCGATGACGTTTTATGTCATGCGCTTTTTGCTGGGCGTCGCCGAAGCCGGCTTCTTTCCTGGCGTGATTCTGTATCTGACCTATTGGTATCCGTCCAATCGCCGCGGCAAAATGACCGCCCTGTTCATGACCGGCATCCCGCTGTCAGGCGTGATCGGCGGCCCCCTGTCGGGCTGGATTCTGCACAGCTTGTCAGGCGCTCGAGGGCTGGCAGGCTGGCAATGGATGTTTATTCTGGAAGCAATCCCATCGCTGATCCTTGGGATAGTCGTCATCGTCTATTTACAGGACCGGATTCGCGCTGCCAAATGGCTGACCGATGAAGAGAAACAATTGCTGGAAGCGCAGGTGGAAGCGGAAGCCAGCCTGAAAGAGGAACAGTCGCTAAGACAGATGGTCGCCAACACCAAGGTCTGGCTGATGGCGCTGATCTACTTCTGTTTTGTCATGGGACTGTATGGCGTCAGCTTCTGGCTGCCGACCATCATCAAGACGACCGGCGTAAAGGATCCTTTCGATATCGGCTTGCTGACGGCGATTCCGTATGCCGCAGCAGCAGCGGCAATGGTGCTGATCGGACGCAGTGCCGACAAGCACCGTGAACGGCGCTGGCACGTTGCGATCCCGGCAGTGCTGGGCAGTATCGGCTTGATCCTGAGCACGGTGTATGACCACAACACCCTGCTGGCAATGAGCGCCCTGACGCTGGCCACGATCGGCATCCTGACAGTGCTGCCGCTGTTCTGGAGCTTGCCGACTGCCTTCCTCGGCGGCACCGCAGCGGCTGCCGGGATTGCTCTGATCAACTCACTCGGCAATCTGGCCGGCTTCGTCAGCCCTTACCTGGTCGGCTGGCTGAAAGATTTGACCCAGAGCACCAACACCGGCATGTTCGTGCTGGCGGCATCGCTGGTGGCAGGCGCGCTGTTGACATTGACGGTACCTGCGCAGATGGTGAACAAATGACCCTGATCGCGCATATTTTGATCGCCCTGATAGCCTTGCTACACGGGTATTTCCTGGTGCTCGAAATGTTCCTGTGGGACAAGCCCTACGGCCTGAAAATTTTTCGTCTGGAACAGGAATTCGCTACCGCATCAAAAGCACTTGCAGCGAACCAAGGTTTATATAACGGTTTTCTCGCCGCCGGCCTGGCATGGGGCCTCTACCTTGGCACGGCAGGTTTTTCGATCAAGATATTCTTCCTGTCGTGCGTCATCATTGCCGGCGTATTCGGTGCGGCTACGGTAGGCAAGAAAATTCTGTTCATTCAGGCACTTCCAGCTGCCATTGCCTTGGGCTTGCTGCTGGCCACTTGAGCGACTGCACAATGCCAGTCGATTTTCCGCGCCTGAGTGAACGCCGACCGGTCGCCGAACCCCGGCATATCCCCAGTGTCACGGGGAGTTTCAGAGCCGTTTAAATGCTGCTCGGCTCACCCTAGCTTGCTTTAGAGCCGCACTGCTTAATCATCCCGGTCGCTACCTTGTAAGCTTCCTGTTCCGCTTCTGCCTGATTTGCAAAAGCATGCTCAACGGATACCCGCTGATTGGGAAAAATATTGTTCCGGTGCATGGGATTTGGCGACGGTGCAAAGACTGTTACATAAGCCGCCCAATGTTCGCTGTCGGGCAACAAGACACCTGAATACTCAATTTCATACTCACCTATGGTTTCGGATGGCATCGTAGTCTCCTGATTGTTAGGAGGATCGTACCATGGAAGAAAACCAAGGGAATTCCATGCAAGTGAAATATTGGGAGGTGGCAGCAAGCACGATCGCATGCAACGGAGGGCAGGCGTTGAGAAAAATACGCCTGAAAAAAAAGGCCTTTCCGAAGAAAGACCTTTTATATTCTGGTGGGCGGTGCAGAATTCGAATCTGCGACCCCTTGGATGTCGACCAAGTATTCTAACCAGCTGAACTAACCGCCCGTTTGCAACAGGACGAAATAATACAACAACCTTCGCGTCTGTACAACATTATTTTTCAGATTCGCAGCAACAAAGTCAAAGTTTCGATGCGGATTGCGCCGCCTGCTTAGTTTTGTGGCAGTTCCACCGGCGTCTGACGCCAGATACATGATCCTTTGACCTCTTTGTCGAGACCGGCCAGCACGCCCTCGTGCTCGGCCAGTTCTTCGGCATTCGCCACCCGTACAAAAATCTGCGCCAGCGGCGCCAGCGTCAACGCTGCACCATCTTCGCCGTTGCCGTTTTCGCTATCCCCAAAATCGATGCTGAAGCTGTTTTGACCACGCGTCATTGCCAGGTAAACTTCAGCCAGCAACTCGGAGTCCAGCAACGCGCCGTGCAAAGTGCGGTGCGCGTTCGAAATACCGTAGCGATCGCACAAGGCGTCCAGCGAATTACGTTTTCCGGGATACATTTCCTTGGCTTGTACCAGCGTGTCGATGACGCCGGCAATCTCGCTGCTGAATGTTTCCAGATCAAGCCGTTTGAACTCGGCATCCAAAAAGCCCAGATCGAACGGTGCATTGTGGATGATGACTTCGGCGCCGCCGATGTACTCTTTCAGCTCGGCGGCGATCTGAGCGAATTTCGGTTTATCGCTGAGAAATTCCGTCGTCAATCCGTGCACCGCCAGCGCGCCCTCCTCCGAATCACGCTCTGGATTAATGTATTGATGATAGTTGTTGCCGGTCAGACGGCGGTCGATCAATTCGACGCAGCCGATTTCAATGATGCGGTCGCCAGTGCGCGGGTTAAGGCCGGTGGTTTCGGTATCTAGAACGATTTGTCGCATGATCACTTAATTCTCAAAAGCTAATACAGGTGTACAAAAATGCACGAAGCGGCGGGAGCAGCGGGGAATTATAAAACGGTCGTCACGCCGCGATTGGCGAGCTGATCGGCACGCTCGTTGCCGGCGTGACCGGCATGCCCTTTGACCCAGCGCCACTGTATCTGATGCCGCGCCTGCGCCGCATCCAGCGCTTGCCACAAATCGACGTTCTTGACCGGCGCCTTCGCCGCGGTTTTCCAGCCACGCGCCTTCCAGCCATGGATCCATTCACTAATACCCTTCTGGACGTATTGACTGTCGGTATGCACTGTGACCTCGCATGGCTTCTTCAGCACGTTCAGGGCCTCGATCACGGCTTGCAATTCCATCCTGTTATTGGTGGTGTTGAGCTCGCCGCCGAACAACTCTTTTTCGTTGTCACCGGAAATCAGTAACGCACCCCAGCCGCCAGTGCCAGGATTGCCCTTGCAGGCACCATCGGTGAATATTTCTACTTTGTCCATGCTCACTTATTTATTGAAGATTAATTTGGAAGGAAACCAACCGTGCGCTACGGTTGCCATGCTGATGCTTAATGTTCGCCCGCCTTGTGTATCCTGTTCGTCGCCGGCACACCCTTGGCCGCCTTAATTGCCTGTTTGCTGAATGCCGGGCCGATCAGATGCATCCCTTTGACGCGTTTGATCGCTTGCACTATATAAATGGCGCCGAAATACGGCCACCAGCGGTTACCGGCTTTTTCCATAAAAGAAAAGCGGTTCAGCCATTTGGCCGTCGCACACGGCGGCGCATAACAACCGAAGTGGCCGCGATTGACTTCCATGTTGAGCAACTTAAGCCAGTCTTTCAGACGCAACAAACTGATGAATTCAGCATTCTGCGGCAAAAAATGCGCACCGGACAGACGCCCTGTCGACTGCCGTATGCCCCACAAGCTGGCCGGATTGAAACCACAGATAATTACCTGGCCTTCCGGAATCAATACCCGTTCAACCTCACGCAACACCTGATGCGGCTCAGCGGCAAATTCAAGTACATGCGGCAACACCACAAGGTCCAGACTTTGCGAGGCGAACGGCAGGTCGGCAAAATCGTGGGCTACAACTATTCTGGAGCGGCCTTGACTATCGATCTTCAGGGCGGCATCGGTGGCGTGGTCATCAGCCGGCTCGCTATCGCTCAGCCATTTGTGGCGCATCCGGTTGGCTTGCAACGCTTCGATTTGCGGCAAGCCGATTTGCATCGCATTGAAACCGAAAATATCTGCGGTCATCGCATCCAGACGCGCCTGTTCCCATGCCAGCATATACCTGCCGATGGGTGTTTGCAGCCAGGGGCCGAGCGCTATAATAGATCTTTTTGAAGACGGATATGCCATGACTGCCTTGTTAAATAACGCGTTGAGTGTATTAGCGATTCCGGCATTCAACGACAATTATCTGTGGCTGATTCATGATAGTCATCACGCCGCAGTCGTCGATCCCGGTGATGCGGCACCGATATTGGCCGCGCTTGATGCCCATGCGCTCAAACTCAGCGCTATTTTACTGACACATCATCACGCTGACCATGTTGGCGGGTTGCAAACTTTATTGCGGCATTTCAATGTCCCTGTGTTTGGCCCGGCACACGAAGCAATCGCTGGTGTTACCAGACTATTAAAAGAAGGCGACACTGTCGACCTGCCGCAATTGCCGTTACAGCTGTCGGTACTCGACGTCCCCGGCCACACCAGCGGCCATATTGCCTACGTGGCGGCAGAACAGCACTGGCTGTTTTGTGGCGACACGCTGTTTGCCGGCGGCTGCGGTCGCCTGTTCGAGGGCACCCCGGCGCAGATGGTGACATCGCTTTCAAAGTTGAGCGCATTGCCGCCGCAAACCCAGGTGTTTTGCGCGCATGAATATACGATGTCGAATCTGCGCTTTGCGCTCGCGGTCGAACCGGGCAATCCGGCGTTGATCGAACGCATTGCTATAGAACAGGCAAAACGCGATCGCCACATCCCGACCGTGCCGTCGAGCATTGCCGTAGAAAATGCCACCAATCCATTTTTGCGTTATCAGCAACCGGAAATTATTTCCAGTCTACAACATGGCGACCACCTTGCGCACGCCGAGCGGAGCGACCCGGTCGCTGCATTTGCGGCTCTGCGTCAATGGAAAAATTCCTTTAAGTAATCCTGAAATTTACCAAAAAGACACTCACCTTGACTGGTCGCCAAATAATCGCGCGGCGACAGGTTGCCAACATTCGATCGACAACAAGTTTCCAGCCGGCGCCAGATTCCGGGTCTACATCAACCTTCCGAGTAATTACTCTATAAATCAATCACTTATACAATAGTGATAGCGTATTTTTTGCTTGACGCGACAAAAGCCGGTTACGTACACTGCGCTTTACACTTTTATTACCGGCTGATGACATCCGGTCACGCAAAAAAGACTCCATGCCCTTTACACTCAAGACATGTGCGCTTGCCGCCATCGCCTTTTTCGGCACCCCGCTGTTGGCCCAGGCCAACGATATTTCAATCTACACTCCCACTTTTAGCCTGATAGACCCGAACAGCCCAAGCGCTGGCGTGCTCGGGATGACGCAAGTCGACGTCTGGGCAAGGATACGCAAAGGGTTCAGCATTCCCGACCTCGACAACGCCCAGGTCGCCTCACAAACCGAGTTTTACAGCACGCGTCCGGATTACTTTCAACGCACCACGCTGCGTGCCTCGCCTTACCTGTTTCACGTAGTCCAGGAACTGGAAAAGCGTGGCATGCCGACCGAACTGGCTTTGCTGCCCTTTATCGAGTCGTCGTTTAACCCACAGGCCTTCTCCAGCGCCAAAGCGGTAGGTTTGTGGCAATTCATGCCGGCAACCGGGCGCGACTTCAATCTCAAGCAAGACATGTTCAAAGACGAGCGGCGCGACGTGCTGGCCTCGACCGATGCGGCACTGACCTACCTGCAGACCTTGTATGCCATGTTTGGCGACTGGCAACTGGCGCTGGCAGCATACAACTGGGGCCAGGGTTCGGTGCAAAAGGCAATCGACAAGAACCAGGCAGCTGGCTTGCCGACCGATTTCGCCAGTCTGGCGCCGCTAATGCCGGCGGAAACGCGCAATTACGTACCAAAACTGCAGGCAGTTAAAAATATCATCGCGGCACCGGAGATGTACAACATCTCGCTGCCGAAGATCGACAATGAACCGTATTTCGTCAGCATCGGTAAAACCCGCGACATCGACGTCAAGGTCGCAGCGCAACTGGCTGAATTGTCGCTCGATGATTTCAAAGCGCTGAATCCCCAATTCAACCGCCCTGTCATTATCGGCAGTGCCGACACCAAGATCTTACTACCGCAAACCAATGCGGAAAAATTCAAGAAAAACATCAGCAAGTGGACGCAGTCACTGTCGTCGTGGACATCCCACACCGTCGGCAATGCGCGCGAACGGATCGAAGCGATTGCTGCCAAATTCGACACCACGCCTGCCGTGATTCGCGAAGTGAACCATATTCCGCCACGCATGGTGCTGAAGGCCGGCTCGACTATTCTGGTGCCGAAAACCGAAACCGAGAACAGCGACATCACCGCTGCAGTCGCCGACAGTGCCACCATGGCGGTGGCGCCGGACGTGCCGGAAACTCGCCGCATCTACGTCAAAGTGGGCAAACGCGATACGCTGGCATCGATTGCAGGGCGCTATAACGTCAGTGTGAGCCAGGTCAAATCCTGGAACAGCTTGCGTCGCGATAGCGTCAATCGCGGTCAAAGTTTGCAATTGCAGGTGCCGAACCGCCTCTCCGCATCGGTACGTGACGGCAACATCGAACGGGCGTCCAGCAACACTCGCTACCACAAGGCGGTGCTGGTTAACAGTCGTGGCGAACGCAAGGAGCGCATTGTAAAAGTCCGGGCTGCTACCAAAACGAGCGGCAACAAAACCGCTGCCGTCGCCTCGACCAAGAAAAGCCGGGCTCCGGAGATCATCGCTTCGGCCAGAGGCACCCAGAAACAATAACGCATCGCCCCCGTCATTCTCACATATCGCGATCAGTGCGCCAGTTGCCGTGAGCGCGATGAACCCCTACAATCTTGCCCTGTTCGCGTAAAAACGCGTTACTGCGCAGCTGACGCCTGGTTACTGCGCAGATAGCGCACTGCAAAACCTCGCCGCCGAACCATTTATGGCGTGCATACCTGGAGTCAACATGGCATTCCTGCAAGGCAAAAAAATCCTGATCACCGGCCTGCTGTCGAACCGCTCGATCGCTTATGGCATCGCCCAAGCCTGCAAGCGCGAAGGTGCGGAACTGGCGTTCACCTATGTCGGCGAACGCTTTAAAGACCGCATCACCAAGTTTGCCGCCGAATTCGGCAGCGAGCTGATTTTCGATTGCGACGTGGGCAGCGACGAGCAAATCAACGCCTTGTTTACCGATCTCGGCAAATCCTGGGATCAACTCGACGGTCTGGTACATGCGATTGGCTTTGCTCCGGCGGAAGCCATTGCCGGCGACTTTCTCGAAGGCTTGTCGCGCGAAGGCTTCAAGATTGCGCATGATATTTCCGCGTACAGCTTCCCGGCGATGGCAAAGGCGGCACTGCCATTGCTGCGCCCTGATTCGGCGTTGCTGACCTTGACCTATCTGGGCTCCGACCGGGTCGTTCCGAACTACAACACCATGGGTCTGGCGAAAGCTTCGCTAGAAGCCAGCGTACGCTACCTGGCAGAATCGCTGGGTCCAAAAGGAGTGCGCGTCAACGGCGTCTCCGCCGGTCCAATCAAGACTTTGGCGGCAAGTGGCATTAAAGGCTTTGGCAAGATACTCGGCTTTGTCGCCGACCACGCCCCGCTCCGTCGCAATGTCACCCTGGAAGATGTCGGTAACGCATCGGCATTCCTGCTGTCCGATCTGGCGAGCGGCATCACTGGCGAAATCACCTACGTTGATGGCGGTTTTTCAAAGGTCGTGGGCGGCATCTCCGAATAACGACGCCTGGACCTAGACCGCCTGACCGTAATAAAAAGCGTCCGATGTGTTTTCGGACGCTTTTTTATTGGCAGCCAGGGTTGCAGGAACGCCGCAAAATCCATCATTCCTGCCCATTTGCGACATTGCACGTGCAATAGACTCGGAAGTACTGTATTATCCTGTGCTGCGTTGCAATATGACGCAAACAACGATCAAGCAAACCGGCTCGGTCGTTAACAACAAAAACAAGTAGCTACGCAAGCCTAAGCATGTCTTGGTTTCAATTAAGACATTGCATTGTAAAAGCCCTCCCGCCTTGTGTGTCGTTTAACTGACACCGTCCCGGCGCAAAGCTTTTGTGCCGAAATTTCTTTGTATGTTTCATAGTCATTTCGTTGGTTGGCGTTGCTTTTTTGCGTTCTCTGCATTTGTCGCGTGAGCGACTGCTTGCAGAATATGGCGCTGAACTTTACGAAAGAAAAGAATGACATTTGAATCACTAGGCCTGCACGCGTCCGTTATCCAAGCACTTACTGAAGCCGGCTACACAAAACCGACCAGCGTTCAGGAACAAGCCGTTCCAGCCGCCATCGAAGGTCGCGACCTGTTGGTATCATCGCAAACCGGTTCCGGCAAAACTGCAGCTTTCATGCTGCCGGCACTCCACAAATTCGCCTCGGAGCCAGTTGTCGCTCCAATCGGCAAAACACCAAATCAAGAAATGCAGGCATCGCGTTCACGCGGTGACCGTCCACGTTTCAAGGCCGCCCAGCCAAAAATGCTGGTGCTGACACCGACCCGTGAATTGGCATTGCAAGTGACCAGCGCTACTGACAAGTACGGCTCACACATGAAGCGCATCAAGGCAATCTCGATCCTGGGCGGCATGCCTTATCCAAAGCAGATGCAATTGCTGGCCAAGAACCCGGAAATCCTGGTCGCGACTCCAGGTCGTCTGATCGATCACATGGAATCCGGCAAGATCGATTTCTCGCTACTGGAAATTCTGGTACTCGACGAAGCGGACCGTATGCTGGACATGGGCTTCATCGACGATATCGAAAAAATCGTTGCTGCGACTCCTGACTCGCGTCAAACCATGTTGTTCTCGGCTACGCTCGATGGCGTTGTCGGCAACATGGCAAAGCGCATCACCAAGAACCCAATGATCATCCAGATCGCCGGTTCGGCAACCAAGCATGAAAACATTCAACAAAAGGTTCACTTTGTCGATGATCTGTCGCACAAGAACCGTTTGCTGGATCACCTGCTGCGCGACGAAACCATGGATCAGGCAGTCGTATTTACCGCAACCAAGCGCGATGCAGACAATATCGCTGACCGCCTGAACATCGCCGGTTTCGCTGCTGCCGCATTGCATGGCGACATGCACCAAGGTGCACGTAACCGTACCCTGGACAGCCTGCGTCGCGGTCAAGTCCGTGTGCTGGTTGCAACTGACGTCGCTGCACGCGGTATCGACGTTCCGGCCATCACCCACGTATTCAACTACGATCTGCCGAAATTCCCGGAAGACTACGTCCACCGTATCGGCCGTACCGGCCGTGCCGGCCGCAACGGCGTTGCCGTGTCGCTGGTGAATCACGCTGAAGGCATGAACGTCAAGCGTATCGAACGGTTTACCAAGCAATTGATCCCGGTCGATGTCGTCGTTGGTTTTGAACCAAAGAAAACCGCGTCTGCACCGCGCTCAAACCACAAACCAGGTGGCTGGAAACCGGGCGACAACCGTGGCGCTCCGAGCAAGCCGGGCGGCCGCACTTTCAGCAAACCAGGTGCTCCACGCCGCGATAGCGCTGGCGCAGGTGGCGGTTACAAAGGTAATCGCACGAATGACAGTAGCACACGTCGCTCGTTTGGCGATCGTTAATTAGTCCGGCAATCAGTCGCTGATTGTTTAATTAAGTACAAAAAGACGGCCATCGGATTTATTCCGGTGGCCGTTTTTTTATTGGAAAATCGGGGTTACGTACATGATGAAATTTACTGCATGCGGGTACGCCCTGAACTCAGATAATCCGCAATCGAATCCTGTGTGACTTCGCCCAGATAGCTACTGTCATGATCGATCACCGGCATCCAGCTGGTGCTGTGCTTGTACATTCTGGAGAGCACTACGCGCAGATTTTCGTCCGGGGTTGCGCTCACCGGAAACGGCCGCAGCTTGTCCGCACAAGCCCCCTGCGCAGCACGTGCATCGCGGCGCGAGACGAAGCCCATGGCGCGATTGTCAACATCGGTCACGGTGACATAGCGGTAGTCGTTTTCATCCATCACGCCGTACGCCGCTGCCAGCGTCGCGTCAGCGCGCACCGTGGCGGAGGTCGTGGCCGCATCGCCGGCGCGTACCAGCAGCAAACGCTTCAGGGTTGCATCCTGGCCAACGAAGGCGCCCACAAACTCGTCTTTCGGGCGCGCCAGCAAGGTATCCGGATGATCAATCTGCACCAGTTTGCCAGCGCGGAAAATCGCGATCTTGTCACCGAGTTTGATCGCTTCGTCGATATCATGACTGACCATGATCACGGTCTTGTTGAGTTGCCGCTGCATCTGGAAAAACTCATTCTGAATCGATTCGCGATTAATCGGGTCGACCGCGCCGAACGGTTCATCCATCAGCAATACCGGAGGATCTGCCGCCAGCGCGCGAATCACGCCGATGCGCTGCTGCTGACCGCCGGACAATTCCCGTGGATAACGTTTCAGATACAGCTTCGGATCGAGTGCTACCATCGCCATCAATTCGGTCGCACGCTCACGACAGCGCTTTTTATCCCAGCCCAGCAGACGCGGCACCACCGTGATGTTTTCTTCGATGGTCATGTTCGGGAACAGGCCGATTTGCTGAATGACATAACCGATATGGCGGCGCAACGTTACCTCGTCGATGCCAGTGGTGTCTGCGCCATTCAACAGTACCCGACCGGAAGTCGGTACGATCAGACGATTGATCATTTTCAGCGTGGTGCTCTTGCCGCAACCCGAAGGGCCAAGAAATACGCAGATTTCACCTTCAGCGACGCTCAGGCTCACCTCATCCACGGCTTTAACATTGACGCCATCTTTTTGGCTAAAAACTTTGCTCAGTTTATCGAGTACGATCATGATTTTTGCATTCCTTTCGGTGTAAGTACGCGTTGCAACGACTGCAGCAAAGCGTCGGCGGCAATCGCCAGGACACTGATCAATACCGCGCCGACGACGAGTTTTTGCATATTGCTCTGGCTGATCGCATGCAAAATCAGCACGCCCAGGCCACCGGCACCGATCACCGCCGCGACCGCCATCACGCCGATATTCATGACAACGGCGGAACGTACGCCGCCTAAAATGACTGGCACTGCCAGCGGCAAATCCACCAGGCGCAAGCGCTGCCAGAATGTCATGCCGATGCCGATGCCGGCTTCCTTGACGCCTTCGTCGATCCCATCCAGCGCCAAAAATGTATTCCGCATGATTGGCAATAGCGAATACAAAAATACCGCTGTGATGGCAGGCAACGGCCCCAGACCCTGACCGAACCGGGAGAACAGCGGAATCATCAAGCCGAACAAGGCAATAGATGGGAGTGTCAGAACGACTGTCGCCAAACCCAGCAGCGGGCTGGCCAGCCAGCGCTGACGGATCATCAGAATACCGAGCGGCACGCCGATCAGAATGGCCAGGCCGACGGCGCTGCCGACCAGCATTAAATGCTGCATGGTGAGATCGAATATCTCGGGCCATGCGCCGGAAAGATAATTAAAAAGTGTCATTCTGCATCCTTCACATCAAGCCTTCGGCCCGCAGGAAATCTGCAGCAACCTTGGCTATCGCTTGTTGATCGATATCGACTTTCTTGTTCATCTCGGCCATTTTTCTGGTGTCGATCCTGGCCGCTAGCGCGTTCAGCTGTCCGGCCAGTTTTGGATTCGCATCAAGTATTTCTTTGCGCACCACCGGTGCCGCCGTATAGAAAGGGAAGAAGCCCTTGTTGTCTTCCAGCAGCTTCAAATTGAAGCCGCCGACCCGACCATCGGAGGAATACGTCAAGCCGACATACAGCTGCTTGTTGCGCAGCGCCGTATACACCAGGCCCGGGTCCATTTGCTTGACCTCACTCCGCTCGAAATGCAGATCGTACAGTGCCGACATCGGCGCCAAACCATCCGGGCGCGAGGCGAATTCAAAATCGACGCCAAGCAAATGTTTACCGTCCGGATCCTGTTTGCGATCTGCTTTCATTTTATCGGCGAGATCCTGGATGGTTTTCAGACCGTCTTCTTCGGCGCGCTTGGCCGGCACCGCCAACGCATACGTATTGTTTAATCCCGATGCATTCAGCCAGATCAGGTTCTTGACACCGTCCAGTTGCTTGACCCGTTGATAGGACTGTTCTGCATCGAGCTTCTCGCTGACTTTGTTAAACACGATCAGCGAACTACCGGTGTATTCCCATACGATGTCGAGCTGGCCGCTTTCCATCGCCGCGCGCATGATGGTCGAACCCAGGCCGTTTTTCAGATCAACGGCATACCCTTTGGACTGCAGATACTGTTGTGTCATTGAGGACAGAATCAGTTGCTCGGTAAAGTTTTTGCCGCCGACCACCAGCGCAGCAGCAGCCGATGTCGCGCACGCCAGACCGACAATGCTTAACGTCAAGGCCAGCAGACGCTGCATGCGTGAATTTTTCATGCTTTTTCTCCTTCTGAGTGGATGCCGACAAATTGCATCCTGATTAATCCGCAGGCGCTACGATTAACGCAACAGGCCACGTTTGCTGAGATAGGCGTTACTGCCGATGGAAACGATGGCATCGAGCATCAGCGCCAGCAGCGCGGTCGCGCTGGCACCGAGCAGCAGTTGATCCTGATTGTTCAAATAGATGCCGGGGAAAATCATGCTGCCAAGACTTTCGCCGCCAATCAGAATCGACAATGGCGCGGTACCGACATTAATCGCCAATGCGGTACGTATGCCGCCGGCAATAATCGGGATCGCATTCGGCAATTCAACCCGGAACAGGATTTGATACGGTTTCATGCCGACGCCTTTGGCGGCATCGTGCAGCGCCGGCGGGACTTGTTTCAGTCCCTCGCAGGTGTTGCGCACTATCGGCAACAATGAGGCGAGCCATAAGGCAATGATCGACGGTTTATCGCCGATACCGAAAAATGCCAGCGCCAGGGCCAGCACCGCAATCGACGGAATGGTGTTGCCGATGTTAAATATCTGCATGAATTTTTCTGCATGGCGTGCAAAGCGGGGACGGCTTAGCAAAATTCCGGCAGGCAAACCGGTGACCAAAGCCAGCGACATCGACCAGCCGACCAACTGCATATGACGCATGCTGTAATAAATCAAATCACCTTGATAGCTCTGAATAGCGCCGGCGCCGACCGCCCAGCCGATGCCCGCCACAACCAACGTGGTGATGGCTGCGCCGACGATGGCATTACGATAGCGATTCGTCATGTTTTACTCCCTTACTGCTGCACGCGTTCAGAACACAGGAAATACCTGCACAAACCAGCACGCGCGAGCACGACAAACAAAGCTGTCAATTTATTTATCCCATTCCTTAATCCCGAGAGGACTGTTCAGAATGAGTCGACTGCCGCATTGGGGCGGCAAACTGAATGCGAGGATATCCTCGACGTTTGATGAAACTCCGACCTTTGTCAGAGCATTGGACGACCCGCTGATGCAGGTCACGAAGCTAAACTACGCCGTTTTGGGGTGGCGCGATGTTTCCAGGGGAACTAGTGTAATGAATTTTCTTGATGAAGTCCAGTAATGACTTTACCGAAAGCTATTACCTGAATGTCTGTAGAGGGCTAGAACAAGCTTTTTTTAATGAACAAAAGAGAATACAAAGTAGAAACAACATGGCCGGGGAGTCTCCCGGCCATTATTTTAATGCTAAAAACATATTAACCGCAGCCTCTACAGCCGCAAGCTAAAATTCGCGCTCTATCAGGACACCCGCAATTGACTCGCCGCCAACGCTAATGCGGTAATCCGCGCCCAGTCGCCCGATTCCAGGGCATCCTTCGGTGTCAACCAGGAACCGCCGACGCAAGCGACGTTTTTGCAGGCCAGGAATTGCGCAGCAGTCTGTTGCGATATCCCGCCAGTCGGACAGAACGTCACATCAGCCAGCGGCCCGGCGATCGCATTCAACATGCCGACGCCGCCCGCAGGCACCGCAGGAAACAACTTCAGTTGACGGAAACCGGCTTCGCGGGCCGCCATGACTTCCGACGGCGTCATCACACCCGGCAATAACGGCAAGCCGCTCGACTTTGCCGCAGCGATCAGCGCCGCGGTCAAACCGGGCGAAACACCGAATACCGCGCCGGCATCGCGTGCAGCGGCAAATTCTTCCGGCTGGGTTAAGGTGCCGACGCCGACAATCGCACCCGGCACCTGTTCGGCCATGGCGCGAATCGCGGCCAGGCCATGGACCGTGCGCAGCGTCACTTCCAGCACGCGGATGCCACCGGCAACCAATGCCTTCGCGAGTGGGACCGCGTGTGCGAGATCATCAATCGCGATCACCGGAATCACCGCTGATGTGCGCATGATGTCGAGCACTTCGTTGTCATACAAATAATTGGTCGATGTCATATCTTCGCTTTCTAATGTTCGTCAAAATTAATTCATGTTGGTAGCGCAGCGTAACTGCCTGTTATTCAACGACGACCGCCGCCGACTCCAGCACAGGCGGCAGATCAAAGCTGGTCGCTCCCTCTTCCGCCGCGCTCACCGAGTTACGGAACATGGCAAACAATTCGCGCCCCATGCCAACCTGATTTGCAGCCAGATTCACCAGCTCCGGCTGCCGTTGCGCCCACTCATCGGCCGGCACCAGGGCCTCGAGTATACCGTGCTCGGCATCCATCTTGATCAGGTCGCCGGTACGCACCAGCGCCAACGGCCCGCCTGCCAGGACTTCCGGCGTCACGTGGATCGCCGCCGGCACTTTGCCCGATGCGCCGGACATCCGGCCATCCGTGACCAATGCCACATGACGCCCCTTGTCTTGCAAAATACCCAGCGCCGGCGTCAATGCATGCAGTTCCGGCATGCCGTTGGCGCGTGGCCCCTGATGGCTCAGCACGGCGATAAAGTCACGGTCCAGCTCACCGGCCCGGAAGGCCTTCATGAAGGCCTCCTGTGAATTGAATACGATGGCCGGTGCCTGCACCACCCAATGCTCTTTTTTGACCGCCGAAATTTTGATGACTGCACGTCCCAGATTACCCGTCAATAAACGCAAACCGCCATCGGCGGAGAACGGCGCAGCGGCAGTGCGCAATACCGAATCATCACCACTTTTTTCCGGTGCCGGCTTAAATACGACCGCCTCGCCTTCCAGGAACGGCTCGGCACAGTGAGCGCGCAAACTGTCGCCCAGAATGGTGGTGACGTCTTCATGCATCAGGCCGGCGTCGAGCAACTCGCGAATCACGAAACCGGTACCGCCGGCGGCGTGGAAATGGTTGACGTCGGCATCGCCATTCGGATAGATCCGGGTCACCAGCGGCACCACCGCCGACAACGCATCAAAATCATTCCAATCGATCACAATCCCGGCTGCCTTGGCTATCGCTACCAGATGCAAGGTGTGATTGGTCGAACCGCCGGTCGCCAGCAGCGTGACAATGGCGTTGACGATACTCTTTTCGCTGACCACATGACCGACCGGACGGTAATTGCCGCTGTGGTCGGTGATCTTCAAAGCCTGACGCCCGGCTTCGGCCGTCAGGGCATCGCGTAATGGCGTATTTGGCGTAATGAACGCAGAACCGGGAAGGTGTAAACCGAGTGCCTCCATCAACATTTGATTGCTGTTGGCGGTACCGTAAAAAGTACAGGTTCCGGCGCTGTGGTAAGACTGCGATTCCGCTTCCAGCAGTCCGGCGCGGTCGATTTTGCCTTCCGCGTACAACTGGCGGATTTTGACTTTTTCTTTATTTGTCATGCCGCTGGTCATCGGACCGCCCGGGACGAAAATCGCTGGTAAATGACCAAAATGCAACGCGCCGATCAACAGCCCCGGCACAATCTTGTCGCAGATACCCAGATACAACGCCGCATCAAACATATTGTGCGACAGCGCAATCGCCGTCGCCATCGCAATCGCGTCGCGCGAGAACAGCGACAGCTCCATGCCTGGCTGCCCTTGCGTGACGCCGTCGCACATCGCCGGCGTGCCGCCGGCAAACTGCGCCACACCACCTGCAGCGCGCACTGCGTCCTTGATGATTTGCGGGAAACGCTCGAACGGCTGATGGGCCGACAACATGTCGTTGTAAGACGACACAATCGCGACAGAAAGATCTTTATCCTGCTTCAGCCGCAATTTGTCATTGACGGGAAAAGCGGCAAAACCATGCGCCAGGTTGGTACAGGACAATGCGCCGCGCTGTACGTCCTGACGACGCGCGATGTCGAGACGCGCCAGATAGGCACTACGATAGGGTTGGCTGCGCGCGATGATTCGTTCGGTGACTTTGGCAACGCTGGCTTGAACGGACATGATGGGATCCTTGAGAAATAAGCTTAAACGCAAGCTTGAAATACGGGACAAAATGAAATTTTACTACAAAATACTTTTGCTGACTCCCTATTCCACACATTTTTCCTGCTACCTGCTCTGGCCCGGAGTAGAAGCCAATCACCAATAATAACCGGCCTTTCTTTTTTCAGGAATCATCTCTTGTGAACGAGGAATTGACCGGCACGGAGAAAGCGACAACTTGCCGGCAAACAAAAATAGTACATAAAATCGATAATAATTTGTAGTGAAATTACCGTTAGGTATTGTATAGTCATACTAAATCCAAGCCACCATGAGACTACGGACATGCCCCACACCGCGCTCGACACCACCAGCATCAAACCCGACACTGCCGCCTTTCAAGCTCTGCAGACCCATCGCGCTGCGACCGAAAAGTATACGTTGCGCGACCTGTTTTCCGCAGATTCTGAGCGCTTCAACACGTTCTCCGTGGAAGCTGCCGGCCTGTTTCTGGATTACGCCAAAAATATGCTGACAACCGACACCATGTCTTTGCTGTTCGATCTGGCACGTGAACGCAAGGTCGAAGCGCAGCGTGAAGCAATGTTTGCCGGCGAAAAAATCAACACTACCGAACAGCGCGCAGTCCTGCACACGGCGCTACGTGCACCCTGGCAGCCAAATACCGCGTCACTGGTACTGGACGGGCAACAGATCAGTGCCGACGTCCATGCGGTGCTTGAACGCATTCAGACATTTACCGAGGCAGTTCGTTCGGAACAGTGGCGCGGCTATAACGGCAAGCCGATTACCGACATCGTCAACATTGGCATCGGCGGCTCCGACCTTGGACCGAAAATGGTCTGCCAGGCGCTGCGGCCGTTTCAGCATGCGCGCCTGAACATGCATTTTGTCTCCAACGTCGATGGCCATGATCTGGACGCCGTACTGTCGCAGATCGACCCGGCCAGCACCCTGTTTGTGATCGCCTCCAAAACGTTTACCACGGTAGAAACCATGATGAATGCGCAGAGCGCGCGTCACTGGTTTCTGCAGCACGCCGACGGCGTTCAGGAAAGCGATCTGGCGCATCACTTTGTCGCGGTCTCGACCAATACCGAGGCGGTCAAGGCATTCGGCATCGATCCGCAAAACATGTTTCCGTTCTGGGACTGGGTTGGCGGCCGCTATTCCGTATGGTCATCGATAGGCCTGCCGGTCGCGCTGGCGATCGGCTTTGCGCAGTTCAGTGAATTCCTGGCTGGTGCGCATGCGATGGACAGCCACTTCCAGAGCGCACCGCTGGAACAGAACATGCCCGTCATTCTGGCCCTGGTCGGTATCTGGCAGCGCAATTTCTGCGGCAGCTCGTCGTTGTCGATTGCGCCCTACCATCAGGACCTGGGAAATTTTGCCTCGTATCTGCAGCAGCTGGAAATGGAAAGCAATGGCAAACGCGTTGCTGTCGATGGCAGTCCGCTAGAGATCAAAACCTGTCCGGTTATCTGGGGCAATGTCGGCACCAATGGCCAGCACGCCTACTTCCAGCTGTTGCATCAGGGCAGCGACATTACCCCGGTCGACTTTATTGCCGCATTGACCCCCAGCCATCGCCTGCCCGGCCATCAGGCGGCGTTATTGGCGAATTGCTTTGCGCAGTCGGAAGCTTTCATGCGCGGTAAAACTGCGGACGAAGTCCGTGCCGAAATGCAGAGCAAAGGCATGTCAGAAGCCGTGATCGATGCGCTGTTGCCACATCGCACCTTTCCCGGCAATCGCCCCAGCAATACCATCCTGATGCAAAAATTGACGCCGGCCTCCCTGGGCGCCTTGATCGCGCTGTATGAGCACAAGGTCTTTGTACAAGGCGTAATCTGGGGCGTCAACAGCTTTGATCAATGGGGTGTCGAACTCGGCAAGGTGCTGGCAACGCACATTCTTGATGAAATGACGGGCAACACCCCGGCAGACCAGCACGACAGTTCGACCAATGGCTTGATCGCACGCGCGCGCGCCGCGCTGTCGAAGCAATAACAGGCTTTAATCACTATAGACTTTCTAAGTAAAACGGATAATCAAACATCATGGCTCTAGCAGAATTTGATCTGGCAATCTTTGGCGGCACTGGCGATCTCGCAATGCGTAAGTTGTTACCGGCGATGTACTCGCGCGATCGTGCGGAGGATTTGCCGCCGAACGCGCGCATCCTGTGTGTCGGGCGACATCCGATGAGTAGCGACGATTTTCTTCGGCAGATCGAAAAAGACGCCCGCCCGCACGTTTCCACGGACACGTTCAATACGGCTGTCTGGGAACGTTTCTGCCAGCGCGTCCAGTATGTCGCCATGGATGCCACCGATCCCGAGTCGTATCAGGCCCTGGTTGCCGCCATGCGCCCTGATCCGGAAATCACCAACGTATTTTATTTGGCGACGCCACCGGCACTGTTTTCCAAAATCTGTCGCAACCTGTCTTCCTCCGGCCTGGCCACGCCGAATTCTCGCGTGGTGCTGGAAAAACCGCTCGGCCGCGACCTCGCCAGCGCCAAGCAAATCAATGCTGAAGTCGGTCAGATATTTTCTGAATCGCAGATTTTCCGTATCGATCACTACCTGGGCAAAGAGACCGTGCAAAACCTGCTGGCACTCCGCTTTGGCAACGTCCTGTTCGAACCGTTATGGCGTCGCGAATGGATTTCCGATGTGCAGATCACCATCGCCGAAGAACTCGGCGTCGGCAATCGGATGGGCTATTACGAAAGCTCGGGCGCACTGCGCGACATGCTGCAAAACCATCTGCTGCAATTGCTGTGCATCGTCGCCATGGAACCGCCGGTCTCGATCACTTCCGACGCGGTGCGCGATGAAAAGCTGAAAGTCCTGCGCTCACTGAAACGCTTCACGCCGGTGAGCCTGGCGCAAAACGTCGTGCGCGGCCAATACCGGGCCGGTCACGTGAATGGTGTCGCAGTCCCCGGCTACCGCAAGGAGCCGGATGCCGATCCGCACTCGCGCACCGAAACCTTTGTCGCCCTCAAAACCGAAGTCGACACCTGGCGCTGGGCCGGCGTGCCGTTTTATCTGCGCACCGGCAAGCGCATGGCCGATTCGCTTGCCGAAATCGTCATTCGTTTCAAGAAAATTCCGCATTCGATTTTCACACAGCCGAACAATAGCTTTGAAGCCAACTGCCTGGTAATCCGCTTGCAGCCGGACGAAGGCCTGCACCTGAATCTGATGGCAAAAACGCCCGGCGACGGCATGCGTTTGAAGCCAGTCGAACTGGAGCTGAATTTCCGCGAAAGTTTTAAAGCGCCGCGCATGGAAGCCTATGAGCGACTGCTGCTCGATGTGCTGCGTGGACAGCTGACCCTGTTCATGCGCAGCGACGAACTGGAAGCGGCCTGGGAATGGGTTGAACCGATTCTCGATTATTGGGAGCAGGAAGAAAACGAGCCGATCCCCTACAGCGCCGGCACCTGGGGCCCGGCGGCGGCCAGCGCCCTCATCGGTCGCGACGGTTTGCAGTGGCGCGAAGAAGCGCTGCCAGAAGTCTAGGGTGATCTAAGTGACAATGCTACTCGACGCCATCCGCACCCAAACCGACCTGCTGTCCAAGTCGGAGAAAAAGGTCGCGTTGACGATCCTCGACAATCCGCAACTGGCGTTGTCGGAGAACATCACCGCATTGGCCAAAAACGCGCAAGTCTCGGAGCCGACAGTGGTGCGCTTTTGCCGCGCCGTCGGCTATGAAGGCTGGCATGACTTCAAACTGAAGCTGGCGCAAAGCCTGGCGGTGGCATTGCCGGGTGCCAACGAAATGCTGGCACAGGATGATATTGCCGCCGATCTGGTCAACAAGATTTGCAGCCGATCGATTAACACCCTGCTGGACTTGCGCAATCACCTGAGTCCCGATGCCATTCAGCGCGCACTCGACGTTCTGCTGAAGGCCAACAAGATCGAGTTCTACGGTCAGGGCACCTCCGGTATCGTGGCCGCCGATGCGCAACACAAGTTCTTCCGCTCAGGCGTACCGACCGTGGCCTACTCCGATCCGCATATCCACAGTATCGCGGCATCGCTGTTACAGCCTGGCGATGCGGTGGTAGCGATCTCGCAACGCGGCGGCAATGCGGCGCTGCTGCGCAGTGTGCAACTGGCTAAAAAAGGCGGTGCCGATATCATCGTGCTGGGTCCCAGCGGCACCCCGCTCGCAGAACTGGCAACCGTGCTGGTGCCGATCGACCTGAGCTTCAATACCGACCCCTATACGCCGATCTCGGCGCGGCTGGCGCATCTGGTGGTGATCGATATTCTGGCGGTGGGCCTGGCGCTCAAGCGCGGACCGGAATTCCGCAAGAAAATGCAAAACGCACAGAAAGCGCTGCAACAGTTCGACATGCAGTTCGACTCTTTCTTCCGCTGATCAGAACTCGACCATCATGACGCCACCCTCGGTATTCCAGAATCCGGCCTTCCTGACCGAACAGATGCAGCGCGACATCGCTTTTTTCCATCCACGCGCGATTGATCCGGCCGGTGGGTTTTTCCATTACCTGAATGACGACGGCAGTGTTTACGATGCCGCTAGCCGCCATCTGGTCAACAGCGCGCGCATGGTGTTTTGCTATGCGCTGGCATTTCGCCTGGATGGCAAAGAGGTATATCGGGAAGCTGCGCGTCATGGCTTGCGCTTCCTGGAAGAACGACATAAGCAAGCGGAATATGGCGGTTACGCCTGGGTGCTGGAAAACGGCGTGCCGGTTGACCGCACCCAGCATTGCTACGGCCTGGCGTTCGTATTGCTGGCCCATGCCCACGCGCTGAGAATCGGCATCACCGAAGCCGCGGCCGGTGTGAATGCAACGTTCGCGTTGATGGAACGCCTGTTCTGGTCGGAAACCGACTGCTTGTATGCCGATGAAGCAACGCCCGCTGGCGTGGTGTCGTCCTATCGCGGCCAGAACGCCAATATGCACAGTTGCGAAGCATTGATTGCGGCGTTTGAAGCGACCGGCGATAAACGTTATCTGCACCGAGCCGAACTGTTGGCACACAACATCACGATACGCCAGGCAGCGCTAGGCAATGGCTGGATCTGGGAGCATTACCATGCCGACTGGAGTGTGGATTGGGAATATAACCGTCACGACAGCAGCAATATGTTCCGGCCATGGGGTTATCAGCCAGGCCACATGACCGAATGGGCCAAGTTGCTGCTGCTGCTCGAGCGCCATAGCGCACACCTGCAACGCGACAGCGACTGGTTGCTAGCGCGTGCGCAAGCGTTGTTTGATGTGACGATGCCGTTGGCCTGGGACCAGCAATTCGGCGGCCTGGTGTACGCTCTGGCGCCGGATGGCAGCGCCTGCGATGACGACAAATACTTTTGGGTGCAGGCGGAGTCGCTGGCGACGGCAGGACTGTTGGCGCAGCGTACCGGCAACCCGCATTACTGGGATTGGTATAACAAACTGTGGCAATACAGTGCCGACCATTTGATCGACTCCCGGCAAGGCGGCTGGTACCGGATTCTGCACCGTGACAACCGTCGCTACGGCCCGGAAAAACCACCGTATGGCAAGACCGACTTCTATCATCCTATGGGTGCCTATCTGGAATCGCTGTATGCGGTTGGCAGCGCGCTAGCGTAATCCGCCAGCATAATCTTTAACCGGCTTTGATCGAAGCCGCCCTTTGCCTGAATGCCGGCGCCAAGCCGCCACAACTGGCACAAGTACATTCCTTGCTAAAAAACATCTGCGCCCCCTGCGACCGGCTGCCTGTCAACAGGCCGTTGGTTGCACGCGCATCTTCTGCCGTTAGCCGCCGGAAAATGTACCAAAGCTACTTGTAGTAAAAATACACCACTCCAGTTTACCAAAACAATAAAACTGCTACATTGCTAGCGATAACCTTTTCTCGCCCTGCGATAACCATTTTCAACGGTTAAACGCCGCATGAAAATCGTTCCATGCTGCAAATTTGCAACATAAATATAGTAAAACTACATAAATAAAACAAAAATGACACAATAGGGTTTACCATCAGCATCAACACAGCAAATCTGCATTGCAATGCATTTGGCATAGCCAGATTCAAGAATTTCGAGCTAGCAAGACTCGGAAAACGGTGGTCAACACCATATTTTTACTTAGGAGATGAGATGAGCAAAACCGTTTTGAAAACTCTGCGCACGGCCTCCCGCCTGCCAACGGTAAAACCACTAGTAGCAGCTGTCATTCTGGCCGCCACTTGCGCCGGCCAGGCCCAAGCCCAAACCAATGTCACCATTTATGGTCGTGTCGACGCCGGCGTCGACTACCAAAGCAATCAATTCAACTCAACTACCGGCCAGCGCGGCGGACAATGGGGTATGGGCGGCAACTCGTGGGGCACCAGCATGTTCGGCTTCAAGGGTGCGGAAGACCTGGGTGGCGGACTGACAGCCATCTTCACTCTGGAAAACGGTTTTAACGCCAGCAACGGTAGCGTGAATGGCGGCTCCGGCCTGTGGACGCGCCGTTCTTTGGTCGGCCTGAGCGGCGGTTTCGGTACCGTGAAAATGGGCCGCGACCTGACTCTGCCAAGCGACATCGTTTGGGGCCTGGATCCAACCGGCCAGCAGGCCTTGAGTACGGCAACCCTGGTAAAAGGTCGTAACTGGCCGCAAACCAGCAACCAGGTTCAATACATCTCACCGGACATGGGCGGCTTCACGGCTCAGGGCGCATACGGCTTCGGTGAAGTTGCCGGCTCGACCAAGAAGAACAGCAGCAGCGGTGTCGCTCTGTCCTTTGTACAACCCAGCTATTCACTCGTAGCGATGTACGACGTCGCCAATGATCCAAACGGCCGGTATTCGACCCTGTTCCAATTCTCGAAAGAATTGACTGTCGGCGGGACCGTCACCATCGACAAACTGAAAATGTTTGCCGGTTACGAAAATCTGTCGGCACCGCAAGTCATCGCCGGTCCGGACAAGGCTAACCACTTCTGGCTAGGCGCCAACTACCAGTTGACGCCGGCACTGACATTGATCGGCGCGGCGTATCACGTCAAGCTGAATCAAAATACCGGCAGCGCCAACCTGTTCATGCTGGGCACCAACTACAGCTTGTCGAAACGCACTCTGCTGTACGCGAGCATCGGCACCATACGTAACGGCTCGAACACGAATTTCCAGGTTGAAACAGGCGATGGAACCGGTTTGACGGGTCAAAATCAGAACGCGTTCTACACAGGTGTCAGCCACTCGTTCTAAGCAGTATCCGGGTAGTGCCGATTGGCGCGCTGCTTGAGCTCGGCGTGCCAGTCTGCAATATCCTGTCATTTTGCCGATTAGTGGCAGTAGCGAGACGTCCCTGGGTTCCCCCCAGATTTTGCCCATTCGTAGCTGAGTGGGCATTTTTTATTTCATGCTGACTCCAGCACCGAATTTGGCTGATCTACGCTGAGGCCCGCCACAGCGAGTTTTCCCAGGGATCAAATGGATTCAGCATACCCCGGTGCTTTCTTGTAGATACGACAATTGAGTTAAACCAATTTTCACCAGAAGAAGTCATTTCAGCAAACACTGAAAGTGCTTGTTCCAGTGAAGAGCATCTTGACAATTTCACTGAAAATGCTATTTTCAACAAATGCTGAAACCAGATCATTTGATGAAAGACATCGAGCGCCAAGCGGCGCAGGCACTTCGTTTGCTGTTGGGGCAAGTGCCTGCGATCAAGCTTTTGGACGTTGAGCACGAAGAGTCTGGGCCTGACCAGGGCGTGGACATCGTGGCGCATATCGACGTGTCAGGCAGGCGCCATGCACTGGTCTGCGAAGTGAAATCCACTGGCCAGCCGCGCCATGTCCGGATCGCATTACTCCAACTGCGCAACTACATGGCGCATCATGCGCAAGATGCCACGCCTGTTTTCATAGCCCCTTATCTGTCCCCTGACGCTCAAGCGCTGTGCCGTGAGCAAGATGTGGGCTTTCTCGACCTCGAAGGCAATGCACGCCTTATCTTCGACAGCGTCTTTATCGAACGCCAAGTCGCGAGCAAACCCGCTGCCGATCGGCGTGAACTCAGGTCGCTGTTCAAACCTAAATCCGCGCAGGTGTTGCGCGTGATGCTTCGCAATCCCCGTCAGGCGTGGCGCGTCACGGATCTTGCGCAGGCCGCCGCCGTCAGCCTTGGTCACGTTAGCAACGTCCGTGTCGGCTTGCTCGATCGGGAGTGGGCGCAAGTGTCCGAGGAAGGCCTGTTTTTATCCGAGCCCGACGCGCTGCTGGACAAGTGGCGCGACGCCTACGAACCACCAGTTGGAAAGCGCGTGGCCTTCTATACAACCCTGCACGGCAGCGCGTTTGAGGAAGCTGCGCGGCGAGTGCTACGTTCAGATGGCGATGCCGGTCTGGCGGCATTTGCATCCTTCTCTGCGGCGCATTGGCTCGCTCCGTACGGCCGGACAGGTACGCAGTATTTCTATGCGGACGAGGCAGGTCTCGAACGACTGCAGTCAGCCTTGAAGCTGTCCCTGATTTCCAAAGGCGAAAACGCAGTGGTGACCCTGCTCAAGGATGCTGGTCTGTTGCGCGACACGGAGGAACCGGCGCCTGGAGCAATCTGCACGAGCCCTGTCCAAACCTATCTTGATCTTGCCAACGCCGGCGAACGCGGGCGAGAGGCCGCCGATCATCTACGGCGAGAAAGGCTGACATGGCCGAAATGACGCCAGGTGAGCCACAGTCCGCCGCCGATTACGACGATCGCACGACGGCGGCCGTGAAGACTGTGCTGATCGAAATCGGCCAGATCCTCGGAAGCTTCAAAGGTAAGTTTGCCATCGTCGGTGGCGCGGTGCCGTGGCTGCTGCTGGGCAACGAGGATATGCCACACGTCGGCACGCTCGACGTGGATGTCGGGTTGGATGCAGAGGCATTGGGTGATGGTGAATACGCCATACTCATCGATGCCTTACGCGGCCACGGTTATCACCAACGCGGGGCGTTGCGGCGGTTTCAGCTCGTGCGTCAGGTTCTCACCCAAGATGACGGGGCTCCGATCGACATAATCGTTGACTTCCTGATGCCGCGTGATGCCGAAATCGTCAAAAACATCCCGCCGTTGATCAGTGACTTAGCGGTGCAAAGAGCGGACGGCGCTGACTTGGCGATGCGCTTCTATCATATGGTGGCAATCAGCGGGCCGATGCCTGCAGGTGGCACGAACCAGGTCGAAATCGCGGTCTGCTCCATCCCTGCCCTCCTCGCGATGAAAGGTCACGCGGTGGAAGGTCGCTACAAGCAGAAAGATGCCTACGACATCTACTACTGCATCCGTAACTACCCCGACGGGCCTGAAGCACTCGCCGAGGCATGCCGTCCACTGCTCGAACATGCAAGTGGTGCGGCAAGCTACGGCTTCATCGCTGGTAAATTCGATACCGTTGATGGCTTCGGGCCGACCTGTGTACGCCGCTTCGTCGAAGATACGAATGTGCTGGGCGACCGTAGCCCGGAGCAATGGCAGCAAGACGCCTTCGGTCAGGTCGATGCCTGGCTGCGCGCACTTGGATTAAGGGGGTAAGTGCCATGGCGCAACGCCAACGTGCCCGGCCGTCACAAAGAAAGCGCCCGCCTGATGCATTTTGTAGAGCCGCGCTTGTGGGCGCATGCTGTCATCCGGCTCTTCGCCGGATGCGCCAGGTCGAATGACGATGGTGAAGGTGCTTACTTCGTATGCGAAATCAGGTTAGGCGATAAGGGACTATCATCGGGCGCTTGTGCGGGCGCTGCCTGGGCACCGTCTTTAGCGGAAACTTTGTCGCTGGCCGTATCTCCTTGAATCGATGCGATATGCGCCAGAATCCCGCGCTTGGCCTGACGCTGCAGTTCGGCAAACGGACTGGAGCGGTTCATCGACACCCCAACCGCCAGTACATCAATCAACAGCAGCAGCAAAATCCGCGAGACCATCGGAATGTGCATGTTGCTGCCTTCGTCGTGCTCGACCGCCAGCGTGAAATCGGCGCGCTTGGCCAACTGGGAGTTGCTCGGCGCCAGCGCAATGATGGTAGCGCCGGAATTGACAGCAACTTCAACCGCCGGCGCCAGATGACGCAAGCGGCCGGAATTGGAAATAATCACTGCGACATCGGTGCTTTTCAGTAACGAAGCCGAAATTTCCTGCAATTGCGGATCGGTGTAGGCCGATGCCGGAATCCCCAGACGGAAAAATTTCTGCTGAGCGTCCTCTGCCACCAGACCGCAGCTGCCGAAACCATAAAACTCGACGCGTGAAGCCTGACTCAGAATATCGATGACCTTGGTCAGCGTGTCGGCATTCAGATTGTCACGCACTTCCATCATCGCCGAAATGGTGTTGTCGACCACCTTGACCCCGACATCCAGCGACGAATCGCCGACATGGACCTGACTGTGAGCGACAGGGACGGTACCGGTGACGCCCGACGCCAGTTTCAACTTGAAATCGGCCAGCCCCTGACAACCCATGGTGCGGCAAAAACGAATCACGGTCGGTTGGCTCACCTCCGCCCGGCGGGCGATTTCCGAAATCGGCTCGCTCATGACCGCGCGAGGATGGGCCAGAATCACGCTGGCGACTTTTTGTTCGGCAGGTGAAAACTGGGAACGCGCCTTGCGGATTCTTTCCAGTATCGGGACCGCATTGCCACCGCCGAGATGCTCGGCCAAAATGGCGGCGACACCGACGAATGCCGGATAAGGCGCGGTGATGACGTAGGTCGGAATCTTGGCCATGTAAGCAGCAAATCGGCCTTTGCTTTCAAAGCGGGCGCGGAACGGCGAGTTGGCAAAGTACTCACCCAGGCGCGGCACCACGCCACCACCGATATAGATACCGCCCAACGTGCCAAGCGTCATCGCCACATCGGCAGCAACAGTGCCCAGCATGGCACAAAAACATTCGAGTACTTCGCCGCATAATTCATCGCTGCCATTCAGCGCACGCTCCACAATCTGCGCAGTCTGCAGCGGCTCGGGATTGGCGATGCCGCGCATGTCAGCCAATGCCTGATAGGTCATTTCGATCCCGGGGCCGGACACCAGCCGCTCCGCAGAAACGTGCGAATAGGTGCGCCAGCAATACGCCAGCACCGCCGCTTCACGGGCATCGCCTGGTGCGAATCCCACGTGACCGCCTTCGCTCCCCAGCGCAATCCAGCGGCCGTCGGATGGAATCAAGCCGCCCACGCCCAGCCCGGTACCGGCACCGACCAGTCCGACCACGCCGCCGGCAAGCGGTTTGCCGCCGCCGATCTGGACGCAATGCGACTGCTCCAGATGCGGCAGTGCCATGGATAGCGCGGTGAAATCATTGACGATCAGCAAGGTGTCCAGATTCAAGCGGCGGCGCGTCGCGTCGATCGAAAAAGCCCAATGGTGATTGGTCATTTTGATTTCATCGCCATGCACCGGATTCGCAATGGCAATGGCGGCGTGGCGTACCTGCGGGTGTTGACTGGACGCCAGATAAGCCTCGACCGCCAGCGCGAATTCGGCATAATCGGCGCAGCGCAAGGTCTGTATCGCAGCGATCTGGCCCGGTGCACGCTCCAGCGCAAACCGTGCGTTGGTGCCACCGACGTCTGCCAGCAAGCGCGGACCATCCAGATAGCCATCCGTTGGGGCTGCGTTAGCATTTACGGCCGTAGATGAAGACATGACGTAAAACCTTCAATTAAAACAATTGATTAAATAAAATTTAAATAAAGTCGGCATACGATCCGGCACCACATGTTGGCGTCGATATGCGTCAATTTATCGCGTTTTTCTGCAAAACCTTAACGATCTTCAGGCCACTGCGCACCGGCCCGCGCCATCATCGCAAATGATGCTGTCGGCCCCCAACTGCCGGCCATATACGGCTTTGGCGGCGATTGACTGGTTTGCCAGTGATGCAACAACGGTTCTACCCACTTCCACGCCGCCTCCTGTTCGTCGCGCCGGACAAATAGTGACAAATTACCGCGAATCGCATCCAGCAAAAGTCGCTCGTAGGCTTCCGCCCGCCGTTGTTGAAAAGCTTGATCGAACGACAGATCGAGCGCTACCGGTTGCACAATCATCCCGTCGCCCGGTTGCTTCGCCAGACAATGCAATTGTATCGATTCATCCGGCTGCAACCGGATGACCAGACGGTTGCTGACTAACCCGCTCGGGCCGGCCGGCATTGGCAAAATCGCATGGGGAATAGGCCTGAACGTGATGACGATTTCTGCCGCGCGCTGCGCCAGGCGCTTACCGGTACGCAAGAAAAACGGAACACCGGCCCAACGCCAGTTATTGATCTCTGCGTGCAACGCGACAAAGGTTTCGGTCTGCGACTGGGGCGGAATGCCGGGCTCCTGCAGGTAACCCGGCGCTGACTGGCCGTTGACTGCGCCTGACACATATTGGCCACGCACCGCCCGCAATTCCAGATCTTCAGCGGAAAACGGCTTTAAGGCACGCAATACCCGGACTTTTTCGTCGCGTACGGCGTTCGCATCGAGCGAGGTCGGCGGCTCCATTGCCACCGTGCACAACAATTGCAGCAGATGATTCTGCACCATGTCGCGCAACGCCCCGGTGCCATCGTAAAACTCGCCGCGTCCTTCGACCCCCAGTTGCTCGGCAATCGTGAGCTGTACATGTGCGATCGATTCGCGCCGCCAGAGTGGCTCGAACAAGCTATTGGCAAAGCGCAGCGCCAGCAAATTCTGTACCGATTCCTTGCCCAGATAATGATCGATGCGGTAAATCTGATCTTCGGAAAAGACCCGCGCCACCGCATCATTGATCGCATGAGAAGAGCGCAAATCATGACCGAGCGGCTTTTCCAGCACTACCCGTGCCTGCGACAAATCAATCGTGCTGGCGGCCAGATTGGCGCAGATGCGTTCAAACAACAAAGGCGAAGTTGCCAAATAAAATACCGATACCGCCTTGCTATCGGCCAGCAGGTCCGCCAGGCGCCGATAGCCCGCCGGATCCACCAAATCCAGCGCCAGATAATCAATCCGCGCCAGAAAGCTTTGCCACTGCGCGTCGTCCCGATCTACCGGGGTATTGCCCTTGACATGCCGGGCAGCATTCTCGCTGACCCAGTCGAGATACGCATCCCGGCTAAAGGCTTGCTTGGAAACACAGATGATGCGACCGTTCTGGTGCAGCTTGTCCTCGCGATGGGCGACAAACAACGCCGGAAGAATCTTCCGCATCGACAAATCGCCGGTCGCGCCAAACAAAATAAAGTTAAAAGGAGGATGGGTTTGCATCGTTCTCTGTAATAAATAAAAACTTATATTGCAATCTTAATGTAGCTTTACTACAATTACAAGCGGCGAAGAGACTGATTTACGGGTATTATCGGATAAAATCAGTTGATCATGTAGTTTTACTAGCTAGCCTGCTGACATCACACAATCTGTTGCGTTAGAGCTAATGACAACAAATTGGTGCAGCAAACGGTGCAGCGCCAACGCACCAATATTGGATTTTGCTTTTTAGTCCGGCAATCAATCAGCAACCAGCACGCGCAGGCCGAAAATCACTTAGCACCTTACTTAGCGTTTTTTATACAGGAGACAAGTATGAAACTGCAGCAAATAATAAAATCCACGATGGTCACCACCGTAGCAGCAACCGCACTACTGTCGGCATCGGCCGCAGTGCATGCCGCACAAGTTGAAGTGCTCCACTACTGGACTTCCGGTGGCGAAGCCAAATCAGTCGCCGAACTGAAAAAAATCATGGAAGCCAAAGGCGTCACCTGGAAAGACTTTGCGGTCGCCGGCGGCGCTGGTGAAAATGCCACCACTGCACTCAAAGCGCGGGTCATCGCCGGCAGCCCTCCGACTGCAGCGCAGATCAAGGGACCGTCAATTCAGGAGTGGGGCCAGGAAGGCGTGCTGGCGAATATCGACGCCGCTGCCAGCGCCGGCAAGTGGGACGCGCTGCTGCCGAAAGTGGTTTCCAACACGATGAAGTATCAAGGCCATTATGTTGCCGCTCCGGTCAACGTGCACCGCGTCAACTGGCTCTGGATCAATCCGGAAGTATTGAAAAAAGCCGGTGCAAAAACACCGACCAACTGGGCGGAATTCTTTGACGCCGCCGACAAAATGCAAAAAGCCGGCTTCGTAGCGATTGCACACGGCGGCCAACCATGGCAAGACGCCACTGTCTTTGAATCTACAGCGCTGGGTGTCGGCGGTGCCGATTTCTACAACAAGGCGCTGGTGAAACTGGATCAGGCGACGCTGACCGGCCCGACCATGATCAAGACCTTTGACACACTCGCCAAAATCAAGACCTACATCGACAAGAACGCACCAGGGCGCGACTGGAACCTGGCGACCGCGATGGTCATCAACGGCAAAGCCGGCATGCAGTTCATGGGCGACTGGGCCAAGGGCGAATTCACCGCTGCGGGCAAACAGCCAGGCAAGGATTTCCTGTGCGTACCGGCACCTGGCACTGACAAGTCATACACTTACAACATCGACTCCATCGCCATGTTCAAGGTAAAAAATCCTGCCGAACAAAAAGATCAGTTAACGTTGGCAACCGCCATCATGAGTCCGGAATTCCAGGAAATTTTCAACCTGAACAAGGGTTCGATTCCAGTGCGTCCGGACGTTCCGCGGACCAAGTTCGACAGCTGCGCGGTCAAGTCGATGGATGACATGGCGTCCTCCAGCAAAGCGAATACACTGGAGCCGAGCATGGCACACGGCATGGCGGTGAGTTCCGCAGTGCAAGGTGCGATGCTGGATGTGATTGCCAAGTTCATGAACTCGAACATGACATCGCAGGCTGCAGCGCAGGCATTGGCGAAAGCTGCAAAGACTAAATAATCTGTATTGGTTATTTAATTTGAAATGCATCAAAAACGTTACGTATACATAAGCTCGCGTACCAAGCTGACAAAGCAAGTTAGCGAACTAAAGTGATGTAAATAAGTACGTAAATAAAAACGGGATGCCGTCGCGATCAACATCGTCGCGATGGCATCTGCCCGGTCTGGATGCTGGCTGATAGTTTGCCGGCAGCGATGACCTGGCTATGATCCTGCCTCAGGAGACTTGCATGTCCAATCAAACCCTCCCCTATCCAGATGCGTCTGCCGGGAGCGCAGCAAAACCTTCGAAAAATCTGGCGCCGCGAGGACGTATTGCGGCCTTCGCCGATAACTGGTTGCCGCGCCTCGTATTGTCACCGACCATCATTATTTCGCTGGTATTCGTCTACGGATTCATTGCCCTGACCGCATGGATATCGCTGACCGATTCACACATGATGCCGAACTACGAATTTGCCGGCTTTCATCAATACACCGACCTGTTCGGCCTCGATCGCTGGTGGGTCGCCGCGACCAACCTGGGCATCTTCGGCGGCCTGTTCATTTTGTTCTGCCTGGCGATCGGCCTGTTCATGGCGATCCTGCTGGATCAGAAAATTCGTGCGGAAGGTGCTTTGCGCGCGATTTATCTGTATCCGATGGCGCTGTCCTTCATCGTTACCGGGGCGGCCTGGAAATGGATTTTGAATCCCGGTCTCGGCCTCGAAAAAATGATGCATGACTGGGGCTTCGCCAATTTCAGCTTCGACTGGCTGGTCAACTCCGACTTTTCGATCTATACAGTCGTGATTGCCGGTGTCTGGCAATCCTCAGGCTTCGTGATGGCACTGTTTCTGGCCGGTCTGCGCGGCATTGACGACAGCATCATCAAGGCGGCACAAGTCGACGGCGCCAGCCTGCCGACGATTTACCGGCGCATTGTGATCCCGGCTTTGCGTCCGGTGTTTTTCAGCGTGTTGCTGGTATTGGCCCACATCGCCATCAAGAGCTTCGACCTGGTGATGGCATTGACCGCGGGCGGTCCCGGCACCTCGTCTGACGTACCGGCCATCTTTATGTATCAATATTCATTTTCGCGCGGTCAGCTTGGCTTGGGCGCGGCGTCGGCAATGATGATGCTGGCGACCGTACTGGCAGTGCTGGTGCCGTTGATGTACCTGGAAACCAAAGGAGCGCGCAATGGCCGCTAACAGCATGAGTAATGGCAGCACTGCCCACCACGAAGGCAGCAAGCTGACCGTCGGCCGCGTCGCGATCTATATCCTGTTGGTGTTGTGCGCACTGTATTACCTGGCGCCGCTGTACGTGATGCTGAGCACTTCAGTGAAAACGCTGGATGAAATACGCGCCGGCAATTTGCTGTCGCTGCCGCATTCGCCAACCGGCGCAGCCTGGGTCAAAGCCTGGGGCAACGCCTGTACCGGCGTCGATTGCAACGGCCTGGCGCCGTTCTTCTGGAACTCGCTGAGAATTTCGATCCCGGCGGTGCTGATTTCAACCCTGCTCGGCTCACTCAACGGCTATGTGCTGGCGCATTGGCGCTTCCGTGGTTCCGAGATCGTATTTACCGCACTGATGGTGGGTTGCTTCATTCCATTCCAGGTGGTGATTCTGCCTATGGCACGTTTGCTGGGGATGGTCGATCTGGCCAATACCACTACCGGCCTGGTGTTCGTCCACATTGTGTATGGCGTTGCGTTCACCACGCTGTTCTTCCGGAATTACTACGTCACGGTGCCGGAGGAACTGGTCAAGGCGGCAAGGATTGACGGCGCCGGATTCTTCATGACCTATCGGAAAATCATTTTCCCACTCTCGCTGCCGATTTTCATGGTCTGCTTCATCTGGCAATTCACGCAAATCTGGAATGATTTCCTGTTCGGCGTGGTGTTCGGCGGTTCCGATGCCAAGCCGGTAACAGTGGCGCTGAACAATCTGGTCAATACCTCGACCGGCGTCACGGAATACAACGTCAACATGGCGGCCGCCATCATCGCCGCATTGCCGACGCTGGTGGTGTATCTGCTGGCCGGGAAATATTTTGTACGCGGACTGACTGCCGGCGCCGTCAAGGGGTGATGTAGGACTATTCAGCGGGAATTTTTTACCCATTTATTTGCAGCGGCCGGAACCACGATTTCGGCCGCAAAGATCGATCAGGAGATGGTTCAAGATGGCTAGCTTATCAATTCGCAATGTGCGCAAGGTTTATCCGAATGGCAATGAAGTTCTGAAAGGTATCGATCTGGAGATCGAGGATGGTCAATTCCTGATTCTGGTCGGCGGTTCCGGCTGCGGAAAATCGACCCTGCTGAACATGATCGCCGGTCTCGAAACGGTATCCGAAGGCGAGATCATGATCGGTGACCGCTGCGTCAATGACATCCCGCCAAAAGCGCGCGATATTGCCATGGTGTTCCAGTCGTACGCGCTGTATCCGACCATGACGGTGCGGGAAAACATTTCGTTCGGGCTCGGCATCCGCAAGGTCGCCAAAGCCGAACAGAAGAAAATCGTCGATCGCGTCGCCCAGACATTACAAATCACCCATTTACTGGATCGCAAACCCGCACTGCTGTCCGGCGGCCAGCGTCAACGGGTTGCCATGGGACGCGCCATCGCCCGCGATCCATCGCTATTTTTGTTCGACGAACCGCTGTCCAACCTGGATGCCAAACTACGCGTCGAAATGCGCGCCGAGATCAAGTTGATGCATCAACGCCTGGGTAGCACCATCGTGTACGTGACGCACGATCAGATCGAAGCAATGACGCTAGGCGACCGGATTGCCGTCATGAAGGACGGCGTGGTGCAGCAGTTCGGCAGTCCGCAGGAGATTTACGACAATCCGCAAAACCTGTTTGTCGCAGGCTTTATCGGCTCCCCTTCGATGAACTTCCTGCGCGGCAAGCTGGTGCCCCACGGCGCCAACGGCGGTGCCGCATTCAGCCTGGATCATGCGGGCCAGGCCAGCTTGCTGCCGCTGCCCTCGGCGCATACCAAAACACCGGCGATTGCCAGCTGGATCGGGCGCGACATCATCCTTGGCATTCGCCCGGAACACGTGACCGACGCCCTCAGCGCCCGCGGCTCCGAGTCAGACGGTTCGCACGGCGACTACCGCCCGAGCGAAGTATCCTGCACCATTGAGCTGACCGAGCCGACCGGCCCCGATACGCTTGTCTTCACCCATTTCAACGACACCCGCATCACCTGCCGGACCCATCCGCGCGCAGCGGCAAGACCGAAAGAGCAAATGCAACTGGCTTTCGACCTGTCGAAGGCGGTATTGTTTGATCCGGTGTCGGAACAAAGAATCAGCTGACAAGCAACGCACTGGCTAAGTGATGATTTTTGGACTGTGATTTTTTTTAGAGGAGATTTCAAATGGATGACGTCGTTATTGTTGCCGCAGGCCGTACTGCGGTAGGTAAATTTGGCGGGGCGTTGGCCAAGATCCCAGCGGTCGATCTGGGCGCGCATGTGATCAAGGGACTGCTGGCCAGGACCGGGATCAAGCCGGAGCAGATCAGTGAAGTTATTCTGGGGCAGGTACTGACTGCCGGTTGCGGCCAGAATCCGGCGCGCCAGGCCGGTATTCACGCCGGGCTGCCCGATATGGTGCCGGCATTCACGGTCGGGAAAGTCTGCGGCAGCGGCCTGAAAGCGGTCCATCTTGCCGCGCAAGCCATCAAGTGCGGCGATGCCCAAATCGTCATCGCCGGCGGCCAGGAAAACATGAGCGCCTCACCGCATGTGCTGAACAACTCGCGCGACGGCTTTCGCATGGGTGACGCCAAGTTGGTCGATACCATGATCGTCGATGGCCTGTGGGACGTCTATAACCAATATCACATGGGAACGACGGCGGAAAATGTAGCGAAGAAATACGATATTTCGCGTTTGCAACAAGATGAATTCGCTTTGGCTTCGCAAAACAAGGCCGAAGCGGCCCAGAAAGCGGGCAAGTTCAAGGATGAAATCCTGCCGCTGGAGATTCAGCAGAAGAAGGGCACGATCGTCTTCGACAGCGACGAATACATCAAACACGGTACCACGCTGGAATCCTTGTCCGGCCTGCGTCCGGCCTTTAGCAAGGACGGTTCGGTCACCGCCGGCAATGCGTCCGGCCTCAACGATGGGGCCGCAGCGGTGCTGATGATGTCGGCCGCCCTGGCGCAGCAACTGGGCTTGACGCCGCTGGCCAGGATCAAGGCGTATTCGTCGGCCGGCGTCGATCCGAGCATCATGGGCATGGGGCCGGTTCCGGCCTCCCAACTGTGTCTGAAAAAAGCCGGATGGACCCATCAGGATGTCGATTTGATGGAAATCAACGAAGCCTTCGCGGCGCAGGCCATCGCCGTCAATCAGGAGATGGGCTGGGACACCGCCAAAATCAACGTGAATGGCGGCGCCATCGCCCTCGGCCATCCGATTGGCGCGTCAGGCTGCCGCATTCTGGTGACCTTGTTGCATGAGATGGTCCGCCGCGATGCCAAGCGCGGCTTGGCCAGCCTGTGCATTGGCGGCGGCATGGGCGTGGCGTTGGCGGTGGAGCGCGATTAAGGTCGTTTGATCAACGGCGGTTAGCGCATGCACCAGGAGCCTGTCGAACTTAGCGTCCGACAGGCTCCTGCCACATCCAATCTATAGTTATTTATGCTGCGGCGTACAAATATGTCCTGGTCGGTATCGTGTCCAGCACGCAAACCGCCATCACCCAAGCCGCGCACGATTTATGCAGCGCGATCCCGACAGGGAAGCGGCAACATTTCAGCGCACCCATCAATCCGCCGGTTTTAAATTTACAGTAACTTTACTACATACAATGGCCACGAAAAACATTTACCCCACAAAATCCGCATAAAACAGAAAATTTACTACAAATAAATGCAAGCATATGCTATTTTACGAGTCTGTAATTTGGCATGGTTGGCTGGGAAGCGTCACGCGTTCGGCGGCGTCTATCGCAGCAGCCCGACCATCCTTGCACTTGTATGCCGGTCCGCTTGCAAAAGCGCCGTCCGATCCACTGATTTGGCCCGAAAACTATGCAGCTTGTGAACGAAGACAAAGATGAATCCCTGCGCCAGGATATCCGTCAATTGGGATCCCTCCTGGGCGCGGCAATCCGGCAGCAGCATGGCGACGACATGTTCAATCTGGTGGAAAACATCCGCCAGCACTCGATCCGGTTTCGCCGCGATGCGGACAAGCAAGCAAGAGTCGACCTTGAACAACGGCTGAACACCCTGTCGCCGCAACAGACGACGCAGGTGATACGTGCGTTCAGCTATTTTTCCCTGCTCGCCAACATCGCGGAAGACCAGCACCACATCCGGCGCACCCGCGCTTACCTGATCGCAGGATCGGCGCCGAAAGCCGGCAGCCTGGCGCATGCGCTCGACAGCATCTATAACGCCGGCCTTGGCATTGACGAACTGCAATCCTTCTTCGACAACGCCCTGGTCAGTCCGGTCTTCACCGCGCATCCGACCGAAGTGCAACGCAAGAGCATCCTGAACTGCCAGATGGCAATCGCACGCCTGCTGGACGAGCGCGACCGCATCGTACTGACGCCTGAAGAGACGGCCAATAATGAAGAAGCGCTGGGTCGCGGCATTCTCACCCTATGGCAGACGCGCATGTTGCGCACCTCCAAACTATCGGTGATCGACGAAGTCGAAAATGGCTTGTCTTACTACGATCACACCATGCTGCGCGAGCTGCCGCACCTGTACGCCAAGCTGGAAGACTTGCTGGTGACGCACGATCCGGCAGCCCAGGGGATCGAACTGCCGTCCTTCATGAAAATCGGCAGCTGGATCGGCGGCGACCGCGACGGCAATCCGTTTGTCACCGCCGCAGTGCTTGAGGAAGCGCTGAAAATGCAGAGCAAGCGCGCGCTGAGTTTTTATCTGGACGAACTGCACAAGCTGGCATCCCAGCTATCCGTCGCACAAGCCATCGTGAAATGCTCGGACCAGTTGCTGGCGCTGGCGCAGCGTTCGCCCGACCAATCTCCGCACCGCGCCGGCGAACCGTATCGGCGCGCGGTATATGGGATTTACGCGCGCCTGTGCGCAACCTTCCGCCATTTGATCGGTACTGCCGGATCCCCGCATGTCGCGCCGGATGCCGAACCGTATGCCGACGCAGGCGCCTTGCTGAGCGAACTCGATATCGTCCACCACTCGCTCCATGCCAATCAATCGCCGCAACTCGCGCGTGGCCGCCTGCGCCACCTGCGGCGCGCCGTCAAGGTCTTCGGCTTTTGCCTTGCACCCATCGATTTACGGCAAAACTCTGACGTCCATGAGGTCGTGGTGGCAGAACTGCTGGACGCAGCCAAACCGGGCACCAACTACCTGGCACTGGACGAACAACAGCGTGTCGCGCTACTGCTGCAGGAGCTTGCCACAGCACGGCCGCTGGCATCCGATCACGTGCCCTACTCGGACATCGCACGTTCCGAACTGGCGATCTTCCGGGCCGCGAAAACCGCCCATGAACGCTACGGCGCCGGTGCGGTACAAAACTGCATCATTTCAAAGGCTGCCAGCGTTTCCGACGTGCTCGAAGTCGCTGTCTTGCTGAAGGAAGCCGGCTTGTTGCGCCCGCTCGACAACGCGCTGGACGTGAATATCATTCCGTTGTTCGAAACCATAGAGGATCTGCGCAATAGCGCAGCGGTGATGGAGAGCCTGTTCGCACTGCCTGTATACAAGCGTCTGTTGCGCAGTCGCGTTGAAACCCAGGAAGTCATGCTGGGTTATTCCGACAGCAACAAGGACGGCGGCTTCCTGACTTCCGGCTGGGAACTGTACAAGGCCGAAACCGAATTGATCCAGGTGTTTCAACGGCATGCAGTGAAGCTGCGCCTGTTCCACGGCCGTGGCGGCGCAGTCGGGCGCGGCGGCGGGCCGAGCTACGAAGCAATCCTGGCGCAGCCGCGCGGCGCAGTGCAAGGACAGATACGCCTGACCGAGCAAGGCGAGGTCATTACCGCGAAGTACGCCAACCCGGAAGTAGGACGTCGCAATCTCGAAGTGCTGGCCGCTGCGACGATCGAAGCGAGCCTGCTCGCCCCCGGGGACGTGGAGCCGGACCCGGCGTTTCTCGCCGCGATGGAGGAGCTCTCCGCACAGGCGTTTGCTGCGTACCGTGCACTGGTCTACGAGACCGAAGGTTTCGAGCAGTACTTCTGGGAATCGACCGTTGTATCCGAAATTGCCGGATTGAATATCGGCAGCCGGCCGGCATCGCGCAAATCCTCCACCGCCATCGAGGACCTGCGGGCCATTCCCTGGGTCTTCAGCTGGGCCCAATGCCGGCTCATGTTGCCAGGCTGGTATGGCTTCGGCGCAGCGGTGCAGGCCTATCTCGCTGCTCACCCGGACACCGGTGCGGCGCTGTTGCAGCGCATGTACCTGGAATGGCCATTCTTCTCCACGCTGATATCCAACATGGACATGGTGCTGGCCAAGAGCGACATTGCGATCGCCAGCAGGTACGCGTCGCTGGTGACGGACGCCGCATTGCGCGAAGCCATTTTTCCGCGCATCCGCGCCGAGCACGAGGCGACGATCGCTGCGCTCAAGGCCATCACAGGCCAGTCCGAACTGCAGGAATCGAATCCTATGCTCAAGCGTTCGATCCAGAACCGTTTCCCCTATCTCGATCCGCTCAACCACGTGCAAGTCGAGCTGTTGCGGCGCTTCCGCGAAGGACACCACGACGAACGCGTACGGACGGGAATCCATTTGTCGATCAACGGCATCGCCGCCGGATTGCGCAATAGCGGCTGACACCCGCAGATGTTTTAAATAGCGAGCCAACCCACTTTTTCGGACTTTCATCATGACAATTCGCGTTGCAATCAATGGCTATGGCCGCATCGGCCGCAATGTTCTTCGGGCCCACTACGAAGGCGGCAAAAAAAATGACATCCAGATCGTGGCGATCAACGACCTCGGCAATGCCGAAACGAATGCCCATCTGACGCGCCACGATACCGTCCACGGCAAGTTCCCAGGCACTGTCACGGTCGAAGGCGACACCATGATCGTCAACGGCGACCCGATCAAGGTCTTCGCTGAGCGCAATCCGGCCCTCATCCCCTGGGGCGAGCTGAACGTCGACATCGTGCTGGAATGCACCGGCTTCTTCACCACCAAGGAAAAAGCCTCGGCCCATCTGGCCGCCGGCGCGAAAAAAGTCATCATCTCGGCACCGGGCGGCAAGGACGTGGACGCCACCATCGTGTACGGCATCAACCACGGCGTCTTGAAGGCGACTGACACCGTCATTTCCAACGCCTCCTGCACCACCAACTGCCTGGGCCCGCTGGTCCAGCCTTTGCACGCGAAAATCGGCCTTGAAACCGGCCTGATGACGACCATCCACTCGTACACCAATGACCAGGTACTGACCGACGTGATGCATGAAGACCTGCGCCGCGCCCGCTCCGCCACTCATTCGATGATCCCGGCCAAGACCGGCGCCGCTGCGGCGATCGGTCTGGTGTTGCCGGAACTGAACGGCAAGCTGGACGGTTTTGCGATCCGCGTGCCGACCATCAACGTCTCGATCGTCGATCTGTCGTTCATCGCCGCGCGCGACACCACGGTCGAGGAAGTCAACGCGATCATGAAGGAAGCATCGGAAAACGGTCCGTTGAAAGGCATCCTGGAATACAACGCGGAACCTCTGGTATCGGTTGATTTCAACCACAATCCGGCATCGAGCACGTTCGATGCGACGCTGACCAAAGTGTCCGGCCGCCTGGTCAAGGTGTCGTCCTGGTACGACAACGAGTGGGGCTTCTCCAACCGTCTGCTGGATACCAGCGTAGCTTTGATGGCGGCGCAATGAGCATGCCAATCATCCGCGATAGAGCCACCAAAATAGTCGCCACCATCGGCCCCGCTTCAAGCGATCTGAACACACTCACCCGCATGATTGCGGCCGGGGTGGATGTTGTGCGCCTGAATTTTTCACACGGCAAGGCACAAGACCACATCGATCGCGCCAGCCTGGTGCGTCAGGCGGCAGTCGCCTGCGGACGCGAGGTTGCCATCATGGCCGATCTGCAAGGGCCTAAAATCCGGGTCGGCAAGTTCGAGGACGGCCAGATTCAACTGGAAAACGGCGCGCGATTCATCCTCGATGCCGCCTGCGAACTGGGTAATCAGGAGCGTGTCGGACTCGACTATAAAGAATTGCCGCGGGACCTGAAGCCTGCCGACGTCCTGTTGCTCAACGATGGCCTGATCGTGCTGGTGGTGGACAAGGTGATCGGCAGCGCGATCCACACCACGGTGCAAATCGGCGGTGTACTGTCGAACAACAAGGGCATCAACCGTCAGGGCGGCGGCCTGTCTGCGCCCGCGCTGACGTCCAAGGACATGGAAGACATCAAGACGGCGATGAGTTTTCAGGCCGATTATGTTGCAGTGTCGTTCCCGAAAAATGCCACCGACATGGAAATGGCGCGGCAACTGGCCAACATCGCCGGCGAGGCGTATCACCACAAGCCGCTGATGATTGCCAAGATCGAGCGCGCCGAGGCGATCCCGGCATTGCAGGAAATTATCGATGCCTCCGACGGCATCATGGTCGCCCGCGGCGATCTGGCGGTGGAAGTCGGCAACGCCGCGGTACCCGGGCTGCAAAAGCGCATGATAAAAATGGCGCGCGCCTCCAATAAGCTGGCGATTACGGCGACGCAAATGATGGAATCGATGATCGTCAATGCCATCCCGACACGGGCCGAAGTATCGGACGTCGCCAATGCGGTGCTGGATGGCACCGATGCCGTGATGACGTCGGCCGAAACGGCGTCGGGAAAATATCCGATTGAAACCGTCACGGCAATGGCTGCCATTTGCCTCGAAGCGGAAAAATCGGATGTCTGCAAGCTCGATGCCGATTTCCTGAATGTCACCTTCACCCGTATAGATCAATCGATTGCATACGGTGCGTTGTTTACCGCGTACCACCTGCGGGTCAAGGCGATTGCGGCATTGACAGAATCCGGCTCGACCGCGCTCTGGATGAGCCGCAACAACATTGACATCCCGATTTTTGCCATTACGTCCCGTCTTGCAACGCAACGCAAGGTCGCCTTGTACCGCAATGTGCGCACGCTGGGGGTGGTGCCATCGAATGACCGCGAAGAGGTGTTGAAGGCGACTGAAGCATTGCTGCTGGCAAAAGGGATCGTGCAAATCGGCGACCTGATCGTTGTCACCTGGGGTGATCCGATGGGGCAAGTCGGCGGCACCAACGCGTTGAAGATCATGCGGATCGGCGCACATTGAGCCGGCCGTGCATGATCGCGATTTCCGTTTTAATCGGCTTCTGCACGGAGTAACGACCTCACGCAGGCAACAGCACGCGCCAGGAAATTCAGGCGCCGCTTTTTGCCTGCCGCCATATTTTGCGTAGAATGACGAGAGAACATTTCGATCAACCCATCACTGCACCCGAGCCGCCATGAACCAGCTAGAACAACTTAAACAGTTCACCACCATCGTTGCCGACACCGGCGATTTCCAGGCAATGAAAGCGTTCGCGCCACGCGATGCGACGACCAATCCATCGCTGATTCTGAAAGCCGTACAGAAAGCTGAATATCAGCCGCTACTGGAGCAGGCGGTACGCGATCACGCCGGCTTAGCTACCGGCGACATTATCGATCAGCTATTGGTGGTGTTCGGTCTCGAAATCCTGAAAATCATTCCAGGCCGTGTCTCGACCGAGACCGATGCCCGCCTCTCGTTCGACACGCAGGGCACCATCGAAAAAGGCCGGCAATTAATCCGGCTGTACGAAGCCGCCGACATCGACCGTCAGCGCGTACTCATCAAAATCGCCTCCACATGGGAAGGTATCCGCGCTGCCGAAGTGCTGGAAAAAGAAGGCATTCATTGCAACCTGACCTTGCTGTTCTCGTTGCCGCAAGCGATTGCCTGCGCAGAGGCAAGAGTACAGCTGATCTCACCGTTCGTCGGTCGTATTTATGACTGGTATAAAAAATCCACCGGCCTGGAATACAGCGGCGCCGATGATCCGGGCGTGCAATCGGTCAGGCAGATTTATAGCTACTTCCGGAAATTCGGGTACGCCACCGAAGTGATGGGAGCCAGCTTCCGCAACACCTCGCAAATCATCGAACTGGCAGGCTGCGACCTGCTCACCATCAGCCCGGAATTGCTGCAGAAGCTGGCGGAAAATGACGCGCCGGTTTCCCGCAAACTCAGTCCGGAAGCCTCACAACAAGCCGAGATTCAAAAAATCAGCTTAAACGAGGCAGCATTCCGTAACATGCTGAACGACGATCCGATGGGCACCGAAAAACTGGCCGAAGGCATACGCCAATTCAGTGCCGACGCGGTAAAACTCGAAAAAATGATTGACGCTTTGCGTTGATTTGACTGACGTACCCGCACTGCGGGTACGTCACAGTGCCAAATTACTTTGCGCAGCTTAGCGATCCTGGTTTACAAACGCTCGGTATCACCCGTCTTCGGTTGCCATTTCATCAGTCGTTTCTCAATGACGCCAACCACCGTGTCGAGCACCAGCGCAAACACGGTCAACACCAGTATCCCGGCAAACACCGTATTGATATCGAATGTCCCTTCCGCCTGCAAAATCAGGTAGCCGACACCGCGCGCCGAGCCTAAGTATTCGCCGACGATCACACCGACAAAAGCCAGCCCGACCGAGGTATGCAGACTGGAGAAAACCCACGACGTCGCCGATGGCAAATACACCGTGCGCAACAACTGCCGCTGGTTGGCACCCAGCATGCGGGCATTCGACAACACCACCGGGCTGACTTCCTTGACGCCTTGATAGACATTGAAGAACACGATGAAAAATACCAGCGTGACCGCCAGCGCGACTTTGGACCAGATGCCAAGCCCGAACCACATCGCAAAAATCGGTGCCAGAATCACCCGCGGCATGGCGTTCGAGGCCTTGATATAAGGATCCAGAATCGCCGAAGTCAACGGCGACAACGCCAGCCACAGGCCTATTCCCAAGCCCAATACCGTACCTATTCCGAACGCCAGCATGGTTTCAGTCAGCGTCACCAGCAGATGCGAATAAATTTCCCCCGGAAACGTCAGCGTAAACCAGGTCGCATCGCCAATCCCGACTTCCAGGCTGCCGCTGCCGACAGTGAACCATTGCCAGATACGGACCAGCACCTTGGCCGGTTCGCCAAAGAAAAATGCCGTCTGCTGGTTACGCGTCGCCAGATGCCAGATCGCAAAAAAGATGACCAGTACCAGCGCCTGATAAACGCGCATATTTTTATAATTGGGTTTAATTGCTTGCCACATGATGTCGTGCTCTTTCTGTTTTTGGGAATGGCTACGAGAAAATTTCCGGAGGAATATCAGGCGACTATTTTCTGCTGCTGATAACCTTTCAACACCTCATCCCGCAGCACGCTCCAGATTTGCCGATGCAGTTCGACGAAACGCGGCTCGGTGCGAATTTCGGCGACATCGCGCGGACGCGGCAGGTCGATCACGAACTCGCCAATCGGATGGGTTCCCGGACCTGCCGACAACACGATCACGCGGTCCGACATCGCAATTGCCTCATCCAGATCATGCGTGATAAACAGCACCGCCTTCTTTTTGGCGTTCCACAATGCCAGCACTTCGTTTTCCATCAACTGACGCGTCTGGATATCGAGTGCCGAAAATGGTTCGTCCATCAAGATGATGTCGGGATCGAGAATCAAGGTCTGCGCCAACGCCACCCGCTTGCGCATGCCGCCCGACAGTTGATGCGGATAACGCTCGCCGAAGCCTTGCAGCCCGACGCGCGCCAGCCATTCTTCCCCGAGTTGCTGCGCTTCTTCCTCGTTGCTGCCGCGATACTGCAAACCGGCGATCACATTTTGCAGCGCACTGCGCCACGGCATCAATGCTTCCGACTGGAACATATAACCGGCGCGCTGATTGATGCCGGTCAGCGCTTCCCCGAATACCTTGACGCAGCCGGTGGACGGCTGCAACAACCCGGCAGCGACGTTGAGCAAGGTCGACTTGCCGCAGCCGGTCGGCCCCACTACCGACACGAATTCACCCGGTGCAATCGACAAGGTCGTCTCCGCGACGGCCGTGTAACGCTGTGAACGGTCGTCTTTTGAAATGAAGGTGCAACTGATATTGTCCAGAAATAGTGCTGGCGTCGGGAGTGCTGTGGGCATATGAAAAGGGGCGCGAGCCGGAAGAATTTGCTGTGATGAGTACGATCCAGACGGAATAGCAATCTGACGAAAACCAAACCGCCCTGCGCTCCTTATCCGGTGCAGGGCGGCACTGCGTAGACGCGTCAACTTATCTGCTTATCGCTTACTTGTATTTGAGGTTCGCTTTTTTTACGAACGTATTCGTATACGTTTTTGACAGATCAATTTTCTTATCGGTCAGGGTCGGGTCGAAGGTCTGCAGCGTACGCAGCGCGGTGGCGGGACCCGCCTCAGGGAATGTGCCATCCGGCGAAATCGACTCGCGCACCTTCATGAAAGCTTCGAGATACAATGCGCGATCGCCAAGCAAATAGCTTTCCGGTACTGCTTTAACGATATCGGACGGGCCGGCTTTTTGCAGCCACTTCAACGCCCGTACCATGGCATTGGTCAACGCCTGCGTCGTATTCGGATACTTCTTGATGAAGTCAGCCGACGCATACAAAGTCGCCGCCGGCATCGGGCCGCCGAACACCGCATTGGTCTCTTTCAACGTGCGGGTGTCGGAAATAATCCTGATCTCATTCTTTTGCTGCAACATCGTGATCAAAGGGTCCAGATTAACGATCGCATCGATCTGCCCCGAACGCAATGCCGACAATGCGCCAGCCGAGGCCCCCACGCCGATGTAGGAGACATCGGTCGGCTTCAAGCCGCCCTTGGCCAGCACAAAATTACTCATCATGCTGGTTGAAGAGCCGGGCGCAGTCACGCCGATTTTCTTACCCTTCAGATCGGCAATCGACTTGTAATTCGGCATGGTCTTGTTGGACACAGCCATCACGATCTGCGGTGCCCGCCCTTGCAGCACGAAAGCGGTAATCTGCTGATTTTTGGCTTGCATGCTGATGGTGTGCTCGAACGCCCCCGACACCACATCGGCGCTACCGCCGACCAGCGCCTGCAAGGCTTTGGCCCCACCGGCGAAATCGGAAATCTCGACCTGCAAACCTTCATCCTTGAAATACCCGAGCTGCTCGGCAATCGTCAATGGCAGGTAATAGAACAAATTCTTGCCGCCAACCGCGATCGACACCTTTTGCTTTTCCAGTGTCTGCGCAAACAGTTTGCTGTTAAATGTCAGGTAGCCCGCCAAAAACAGGCAAAGTGCGATGCCAAACTGTTTCCAGTTGAATTTCATATTGTCTCCCCATCTATCGATAATTGCTCAACGGCAATATTCAGGTTGTGCGACGGTCCAGCATGGCGCGGGCGATGGTGCCGGCGTCGACATATTCAAGCTCGCCGCCCACCGGCACGCCACGCGCCAGGCGGCTGACTTTGAGGCCGCGCGCTTTCATGGTTTCGCTGATGTAGTGCGCGGTGGCTTCACCTTCATTGGTAAAGTTGGTCGCCAATATCACCTCGGCGACTACGCCATCGGTAGCACGGACGATCAATTTTTCCAATTGCAGATCTTTCGGGCCGATACCGTCAAGCGGCGATAAACGCCCCATCAGGACAAAATACAGGCCCTTGAAAGTCAGTGTCTGTTCGATCATCAATTGGTCGGTCGGGGTTTCGACCACGCATAGCAAGGTCGCATCCCGTTCAGGATCGAGGCACACTTCGCATAGGTCGTTCTCGGTAAACGTATTGCACATTGAACAGTGCTGAATTTTTTCGGCCGCCTGCGTCAGCGCACGGCCCAGCAATGCCGCGCCGTCACGATCGTGCTGCAGCAGGTGGTACGCCATGCGCTGTGCCGATTTGGGGCCGACGCCGGGCAAATGACGCAGTGCTTCAGTTAACAAAGCCAGACTGGAAGGAGTTTTCACATCAGACCTTAGAAACCACGATAGGCTTTACGGCCAACTGGCTCATAGTGAAGAACAGTAGGAAAAGGGTCATAAAAATGCTGCAATAGCTTGCACCATTCCTGATATTCAAACGATTGCCGGAAGCCGATCGTATGGTGTTCCAGCGTTTGCCAGCGGACCAGCAAAACGTAACGGTTCGGCTGCTCCACGCAGCGCTGCAATTCCTGCGAGATGCAACCAGGCATGGAGGCGATGATTTTTCTCGCCTCCATGAAAGCAGCTTCAAATGCGGCTTCCTGACCTGGAATGATATCGAGCGTGGCAACCTCAAGAATCAGTGTTTAGAACGGCAGTTTGAAGCCGGCTGGCATGCCGGCAGTCAGGCCCGACATTTTTTCTGCCGAGGTTGCTTCTGCCTTGCGGACCGCATCATTGAAAGCCGCAGCGACCAGATCTTCCAGCATGTCCTTGTCATCGGCCAGCACCGACGGGTCGATGGTGACGCGCTTGACCGCATTTTTGCAGGTCATCACCACTTTCACGAGGCCAGCGCCGGATTCGCCTTCGACTTCGATCAAAGCCAGTTGATCCTGGGCTTTTTTCATATTCTCCTGCATCGCTTGTGCTTGCTTCATCAAGCCTGCCAGTTGGCCTTTCATCATGGTATTGCTCCTGTTAAGTTAAATCAGTGTAGGTAAGTGTAGTAAATTTTGTACTTCGGTCACAGCTTGCCGCAATGCCGCTCCTCAAGTCAGCGGCTTGATCGATCCCGGCACTATCGTCGCACCGAATTCGCGCATCATGCTTTGAATGAAGGGATCGCTTTGCGCCGTCTGTTCGGCCAGGCGCTGACGCTCTGCCTGCTCTGCCTGCGCCTTGACGCTGGCGGTATGACGGACGCTGCCGATTTCGGTTTCGACCCGTACCGTGCGGCCAAAATGTTCAGTCAAAGCCGCTGCCAGTTTATCAACGCTACCCGCCGAACGCAGGGTATCCAGCGGAATCCGCAAATGCATCTGGACCGCTGCGCCGCTGCTATCGCAACTCAGCAACTCACTTTGCTGCGCCAGTTGATGCGCAACGCCACGTACCGGCAACGAAGCTGCCAGCACCGGCCAGTTGCCATCCCAGTTCAGCGCTGGATCCGGATGCAATTGTAGTGGCTCGGCCGGCAGCGGCTGCGGCTCAACCCTCAAAGCCGCGGCGGGCTTGGGTCCCGCTACCGGCGCCGGGGCTGACGGCGCATGCGTCTCAGTGCGCGTGTCAGTCCGCGCGTCATACGTCGATCCGGAAAAATCGTTGTCCGGCAAATCTATCGGGAGCGGGATATCCTCTTCCCACGGCGGCGCCGACGAAGCCGCCGCTGTCGCTCGCGGCGCGGGCATAGCCGCCGATTTGAGCTCTGGCTTACGCGCCTCAGGCTTGATTTCGGCAACTGCCGGCTTATTCGCCGCCACAGTTGCAGGCTGCGCCGCTGGCGCAGCCGCCGGGCGTTTGCCTGCGACACCGCCGCGCGCTGCTGCCAGCGCTGCCATGGCCGGGCTCAGCTTACCTTCTTGCCGCGCCACTGGGGCGCTGGTAGTGGCGGCCTGCGGCGCACTGCTCAACCGTGCTGCGGGTACCGACGCCGCTGGCGTAGTTGCAGCCGGTGCCTTGACCGCTGCAGGCGCTGGCGCGGAGGGACGCGCTGGCGCTGGCGGACGTGACTGCGCGGGCACTACCGCGAGACTGCCATCGGCTTGCGGCCGAAACGCCAGCATCCGCAACAGCGTCATCGAAAAACCAGCGTACTCGTCCGGCGCCAATCCCAGTTCATTGCGGCCATGCACCACGATTTGATAAAACAATTGAATTTCTTCGGCATCGAATGCCGCTGCCAGGCGGATCACGTCTTCGCGTTCCGGCAAGTCCTCCGGCAACGCTGCCGGCACGCTTTGCGCCAACGCGACCCGATGCAACAAAGTGCCGAGGTCTTGCAACGCGGCGCTGTACGACAGGCTGCGCGCCGCCATTTCATCGGCCACTGCCAGTAATCCAGCGCCGTCTTTCAGCGCCAGCGCATCCAGCACGCGGATCAGATACGACTGATCCAGCGCACCCAGCATTCCCTGCACCGCCTCCAGCGTGACCTTGCCGGCGGCGTACGCAATCGCCTGGTCGGTCAGCGACAAGGCGTCGCGCATGGAGCCATGCGCGCCCTGCGCCAGCAAGCGTAGCGCCGGTGTTTCGAATGCGATTTGTTCCTGTCCCAGAATATCGTCCAGGTGGCTGATGATATGCCCGGGCGGCATCTGCTTCAGATTGAATTGCAGACAACGCGACAATACCGTGACCGGGATTTTTTGCGGATCAGTGGTGGCCAGGATGAACTTGACATGCTCCGGCGGCTCTTCCAGCGTCTTCAACATCGAGTTGAACGCATGGTTGGTCAGCATGTGGACTTCATCGATCATGTAGACCTTGAAGCGGGCATTCGACGGTGCATACACCGCCTGCTCCAGCAACTGCGCCATTTCATCGACGCCGCGATTGGACGCGGCATCCATTTCAATGTAATCAACAAAACGCCCGGCATCGATCGCCACGCAAGCGTCGCACACGCCGCACGGCTGCGCGGTGATGCCGCCGTTGCCGTCAATGCCCTGACAATTCAGTGCCTTGGCGAGTATCCGCGACAGCGTAGTCTTGCCAACGCCGCGCGTGCCGGTGAACAGATAAGCATGATGCAAGCGCTGTTGCTCCAGCGCATGCGTCAACGCCCGCACGACGTGTTCCTGACCAACCAGCGTCTCGAAACTTCTGGGGCGATATTTACGGGCAAGGACTTGGTATGACATAGAGTTGCGGGCGCGCGGTGCTGGCTGTTAAATACAACCCGCATTTTACCTTAGAGGGAGTGCGCGGATGGTTTTTAAGACGCGCGGCCGAATCTGTTTCGGCACTCGAGCCTGTTGGACTGGTGCATCAGGCAAATTCGGTCTACGCTAACAGTACAAACATGCAACAGCAAGGCGGCCCGCCGGTCAGGAGATCCCAATGCCATCGCCAACGCATCAAGTCATTAATCAGGTACCCGCGCTAACCGATAATAATTTATACACCGGCGATCCGGTATTGACGGCCGGAGTGCAGCGGCTACAGGCCGGCTGGCACGCCGCCGGGCTGGAGCGCTACGGTGCCGAACTGGGCAGCAAGGAAGTCTGGGAGCTGGCCGAACTGGCAAATCGCCACGCGCCCGAGCTGCAACGCTACGACAGATCCGGAAATCGCATCGATGTGGTCGAATTTCATCCGGCCTGGCATACTTTGCTCGGCATGCTGCGCCGCGAGAACCTGCATGCACTGCCCTGGTCCGCCCCGCGGGCCGGCAGCCATGTGGCGCGTGCGGCCGGGTATTTTCTGCATGCGCAGGTCGAGGCCGGATCGCTATGCCCGACCACCATGACGTTTGCCTCGATTCCGGTGCTGCAACAGGAACCGGCGCTCTTCGCCGCTTTACAGGCCAAATTGTACGCATGCGAACACGATGGCCGCGACTTGCCGCTTGCGCAAAAAACGTCGATGCTGATCGGGATGGGCATGACCGAAAAGCAAGGCGGCTCCGACGTACGCTCCAACACCACGCTGGCGACACCGATACCGGGCGGCAACGGACGTGGCGCAGACTACACACTGACCGGCCACAAATGGTTTTTTTCCGCGCCGATGTCCGATGCGCACATGGTATTGGCACGCACCGAGATGGGACTGAGCTGCTTTTTTGTGCCGCGCTGGCGGCCGGACGGCAGCAAGAACACGATATTCATCCAAAGACTAAAGGACAAGCTGGGCAATCGTTCCAACTCCAGCAGCGAAGTCGAATTTGAAGACGCCTTCGGCATCATGGTGGGCGCCGAAGGCCGCGGCATCCCGACCATCATAGAAATGGCGAATCGCACCCGCCTCGATTGCGTCATCGGCAGCGCCGGCCTGATGCGGCAGGCGCTGGTGCAGGCGCTGCACCACACCCGTCATCGCAGCGCGTTCGGCAAGCTGCTGGCAGAACAGGCGCTCATGCAAAACGTCCTGGCCGATCTGGCGCTGGAAAGCGAAGCCACGACGTTGTTGATGCTGCAACTGGCCAGCGCCTTTGATGCATCCGGCGACCCCTTGCAACGCGCATGGCGACGTATCGTCACACCCGCCGCCAAATTCTGGATCTGCAAGCGCGCGCTGGAATTCACTGGCGAATGCATGGAAATCTGGGGCGGCAACGGTTACGTCGAAACCGGCCCAATGGCACGCCTCTATCGCGAAGCGCCGGTCAATTCAATCTGGGAGGGTTCCGGCAACGTCATGTGCCTGGATGTACTGCGGGCAATTGAGCGTGAACCGGAAGGATTTGGCTTGTTGCTGGAACAATTGAGCAAGGTCGCCGGCACGCATGCCGGCTTGGGCGTCATGTTCGACAGCCTGAAAAATGCGTTCGCTGCGCCAGCGGAACAGCGCGAAAGAATGGCCCGGCGTCTGGTCCAGAAACTGGTGCTGACGGTGCAAGCGGCATTGATGGTGCAACATGCGCCGCAGACAATTGCCGAAGCGTTTATCGGCAGTCGTTGCGAAGCCGAGGGCGGGCGCGTGTATGGGACTTTGGGGAGCGCGGCTGGCACGGATGTGCAGAAAGAGATTCTGCTACGCATATTGCAGTGAGTTGCATGGTATTGACACAATAGGCAACACGAAAAACGCCCTTGACCGAATCAATCCGTTCAAAAAAAATGCTCCGCAATCCGGAGCATTTTTTTGATTTCAGAAAATCCCGCCGCGCAACTCAATGACCGCTAAATAACTTCAAGATGCTGCCCTTCTCTTCTTCTTCCGGCGTCGCTGGCGTGCTGTCCTCATCGCTGCCATTGGCGATACCGCCACCCACGCCAAGCGAGGCAATGAAGCCGTTACCCGGCGTGAAATTATCGAAGAACAACTCGTTATTGATCGTGGTCACTCCCTCGGGCATCGGCATCTGCGTCTGCGGAACGCCGCGCAATGCATGCCCCATATAGCTGACCCAGATCGGCAACGCCAGTTGCGCGCCGAATTCGCGGCTACCCAGGGTCTTCGGCTGATCAAAGCCCATCCATGCTACGGCTACCAATGAATTTTGATACCCGGCAAACCAGCCGTCGAACGCGTCATTCGTGGTCCCGGTCTTACCGGCAAGATCGGTCCGGCCCAGCACATTGGTACCGGCGCCGGTGCCGCGCTGCGCCACCGTCTGCAGCAGACTGGTCATGACGTAGCTGTTGCGCGCATCCAGTACGCGCGTGGCATTCTGACCGACGACTTCGGGCTGCGCCCTTGACAGCACTGCGCCACGGGCATCGACGACTTCCGAGATCAGATACGGATTGACGCGGTAACCGCCATTTGCCAGCACGGCATACGCACCTGCCAGTTGCAACGGCGTGGTCTGTCCCGCGCCCAGTGCGGTCGGCAAGTAAGGCGGGATCTTGTCGCGATCGAAGCCGAAATGCGAAGTCACGAAATCCTGTGCGTATTGCACGCCGATGGCGTCCATCAAGCGCACCGTCACCAGATTCTTCGAACGCTGCAAACCGGTCCGCAACGGCATCGGACCGTCCGGCTGATCGTCGTCCTTCGGTTCCCAATTATCCTGCCCCGGAGCGCCGGGATAGGAGACTGGTGCATCGTTGACAATCGAGGCCGGGCCGAAGCCTTTTTCCAGTGCTGCCGAATAGATGAACGGCTTGAAGGACGATCCCGGCTGACGCCACGCCTGCGTGACGTGATTAAACTTGTTTTGATTGAAATCGAAGCCGCCGACCAGCGTCTTGATTGCGCCGGTTTGCGGCGTCAGTGCTACCAGCGTCGCTTCCACTGATGGCAGTTGGGTGATTTGCCAGCCTTTGGCCGCTCGGGTGAGGCGAATCACCGAACCAGGCTGAATCCGTATATTTTTTGCCGCTCTCGAACTCAAGCCCGCAGCGGCAAAACGCAAGCCGTCGCCGCTGATTTTGACCACAGTTTCATCACGCATCATCACCTGGACCTGCCTGGCATCTGCGCTCAGCACCACTGCCGGAACGATGTCGTCATTATCGGGCCTGTCCTGCAATGCGTCGCCGACGGCCTGTTCGCGCTCATCCGCATTCGATGGCAACTCAATCAACGCTTCCGGGCCGCGATAACCATGGCGGCGATCGTAATCCATCACGCCTTTGCGTACGGCCTCATAGCCGGCTTGCTGATCGGCCGCATTGAGCGTCGTGGTCACGCTCAAACCGCGGGTGTAAATCTCGTCCTTATACTGCGCGTACAACATTTGGCGGACCATTTCGATCGCATATTCCGCGTGCACGCTGTAGTTGTTACCCGTGGCCTTGACCTTGATATCTTCGGCCATTGCCTGCTCGTATTCCGGCTGTGTAATGAACTCCAGTTCACGCATGCGTTTCAGAATGTATTCCTGGCGAACGCGCGCGCGCTTCGGATTCACGACCGGGTTGTAAGCCGACGGGGCTTTCGGCAAACCGGCCAGCATTGCCGCCTGCGCCAACGTGACATCTTTCAAATCCTTGCCGAAATAGGCACGCGCTGCGGCAGCAAAACCAAACGAACGTTGTCCCAGAAAAATCTGGTTCATGTAGACCTCAAGAATCTGGTCCTTGGTCAACGCCGATTCAATTTTGTAGGCCAAAAGAATTTCATAGATTTTGCGCGAATAGGTCTTCTCGCTCGACAGGAATACATTCCGTGCGACCTGCATCGTGATCGTACTCGCCCCTTGCGAAGCGCCACCGTGCAGAATGTCGGTCCCTACCGCCCGCAGGATGCCAATCACGTCAATCCCGCCATGCTGATAAAAGCGGGCGTCTTCGATGGCCAATACGGCATTCTTCATGTTGGCCGGAATATCTCCCAACTTGACCAGGCTGCGGCGCTCTTCGCCGAATTCACCGATCAGCACATGGTCCGCAGTGTAAATACGCAGCGGTACCTTAGGCCGGTAATCGGTAATCGCCCCAAGATCCGGCAACTGCGGCTGCATCACCACCAAAGCGTACGCCACCAGCAAACCGCCAATCACGGCACCGGCCAGAATCACCCCGCCAATCGTGAATAACAGACCGTGCAGCAAGGTGCCGCCCTGTTTTTTTGGGATGCCCGAAAGGGACTTGGTCGTAGTCGATTTAACCAAGTCGGACTTGCCGGTTTGAGTGGTCAAACTTCTTTTACGTGGATTTGTTGTGAATAGCATAACAATATTGGATGGAAATAGCCCTGTATCCTACAACATGCAGCGCCAATGACCGCCAAATCGTCTGTAAGCAGAAGTAACTTTAGCAAAACAACATTAGGACTTACGCAAAATCAAGCCTTCAACAGCGCACGTATCATCTGATCGGTAGCGCTGGCTGCCGCTTGCGGCGATTCCAGTGGAAACAAATGACCGCCGGGAAGCATGCGCAAGTGGCGCCCGACCAAACGCCTGGTCGCCGCCATTCCGGCTTGCCGGCACTCGATCGAATCCACTCCGCCGATAAAACCGACCGGCACCGGATAACGTCGCCTTACTACGCGGCCAAAGTGATGCGGCAAGGTCCGATATACCGCCGTTTCGATTTCGCGCCGAAAACGCAAGGTCAGCTTGCCTTGCTGCCGCAACATGCCGTGTTCAATATAGTCGCGCAAGACTTCCTCCGGCCAGCCGGCGAATACCTGCTTGCTGGAAAAATGCTGATAGGCCGCGTCAGCATCCGGCCACTGATTGCGACGCTTCTCGGACCAGCGCGCAGGCGACAAGCGTCGATCGATCCGTAATGCTTTGGCCAGCCCTAATAAACCGGCGCGCCAACCCGCGATCACCGGTGTGTCGAGCAGCACCACGCAACGCACCAGATCGGGGCGCTGCTTGGCTGCCATCAAGGACAATGCCCCGCCCAGGGAATGGCCGACCAGAATCACCGGCTGCCGATAACGCGCCAGCAATTCATCGATCAATTCCTGCACCAGCGCAGGCCAGCCATCGGTCACCGGATATTTTGGATTATGCGCATGCATCTCCAGCGCGCCGACATCGTAATCCTTGCGCAACAAATCGAGAAAGCGGCGATACGTTCCCGACGGGAAGCTATTGCCGTGCGCAAAGTGCACAATTGGGCGTGCTGTTGTCTTCAGCGAGGTATCCTGCGATGTGTTCAATAAGGTCATTTGGTTTGTCTTTAGCAGCGCAGGCCGGTTTCAATGGAGCCTATTTAAAACCCAAAGCAGGCATTGCGACAAAGCAAATTTTAGAGCCGCCGCTCAACGACCGTACCAATAGCGCTTATGCTGCCGGCGGTATTCAGTCACATCCAGCTTGCTGCCAAAGCGCAAAAGTATCGCACCCGATTGATCGGTCCGGTAGCTTTCAATGCCTGATTGTTGATAGCGTTCCAGTACCTGCGCTTTCGGATGGCGGAAGCGGTTGCGATAGCCGACCTGAAACAGTGCCACACGCGGATCGACTTGTTGCAGGAATCCGATGCTTGAAGACGTCCCGCTGCCGTGATGGGGCGCGAGCAGCACCGTCGATTGCAACGCGCCCGCATGGCTCGCAATCAGTTGCTGCTCCTGGGCTTTCTCTATATCGCCCGGCAATAGGATCGAATATGCGCCGTTGGTAATTTTCAGCGTGCAACTCATGGCGTTCGCTTTGCCTTCATTGCGTTCGTAATTATCGGCGGCCGGAAACAACATATCGAATTGCACGCCATCCCAATTCCATGACTGGCCGTCCTGACAGCGAGTATGGCCCGGTGCGGCGGCCGCAATGCGATGATCTGGCGGCAACGACGAATACACACGATCTACCCCAATCGCCCCAAATATCGACAATGCACCGCCGGAATGATCGTTGTCCGAATGCGAGATCACCACGGTATCGAGCGCAGTGATGCCACGCGCCGTCAGGTAAGGCACCACGACCCGGCTGCCGCCATCTGATTCCGGCGAATAATAGGGGCCGGTGTCATACAGCAAGCGATGCCGGGAAGTTTCGATCAGCAACGCCATCCCCTGCCCCACATCAAAAGCGGTGACCAGCATTTCCCCTTCGGCCGGCCGCGTTGCAGACTGCAGCAACAGCGGCAGCCAACCGCACAACGCCAGCCAGCGTAACGGCCAACCGCGTGGCGCCAGCATCCAGATCGTGGCGACCAATGCCGTAACAAACATCCAGACCGGCGGCAGCGGCGCCTGCCAGACCGCCTGCGGAAAACTGCTTAACCACGCCAACACCGTGGCCAGCAATTCCACCAAGGCATGTGCACATAGCAGCAGCCAGACCGACAGCGGCGCCGGCAACACGCTGCCGATCAGCGCCAATGGCGTCACCACCAAGCCTATGAGCGGAATCGCGATCGCGTTCGCCAACGGACTCACCAGCGATATCTGCCCAAACAACAGCAGCGTCAGCGGCAGCAACCCCAGAGTCACCACATATTGGGTGTAAGCGCCGGTTTTTAGCGGCCCCAGCCAGGTTCTGAGCGGCCTTGCCGGCACCAGCGACGACGCATCGGCCGACAGTTTGCTGCGTCCTACGCTGGCATACAAAATCGTCCCGACCGCGCCGAACGACAACCAGAACCCGGGCCATAACACCGCCCAGGGATCGCGCAGCAACACCACAAGCAAAGCGACGCATAGCACATGGGAAACACTGGCAATGCGGCCTGTCCATAACGCCAGTGCGACCACCAATAACATATACAGTGTGCGCTGAGCCGGTATGCCAAAACCGGCCAGCAGTACGTACGACAGCGCCGTCGCCGCCCCCGCCAGCACTGCCGCCTTTTGTGCAGGGAGGCGTAGCGGCAGCGCGTTTCCGATAAAAAAGGAGCGGCGCCAGAACGCCGACATGATGCCCGCGAAAAGACCTGCAATCATCGTGATATGCAAACCGGATATGGAAATCAGATGCCCCACCCCAGTACGATTGAATATCTTCCAGTCGTTCTGATCGACTGCACGCTGGTCCCCGATGACCAATGCGATCAGCACGCCAGCATATTTTTTATCGGGCAACGCCGACAAAATACGGTGCCGCAACCAGCCACGCGCCGCCTCTACCAGATTTCCAAAACCGAAGACGAAGCGATCCAGTTGACGATTGTTCAATGATGCGGCCACGCCGGAAGACGATTTAGCGTCCGGGCGGACATAGCCGGTGGCCCGCAGATTCTGTTCCAGCAACCAGACTTCATAATCAAAGCCATGCGGATTCGCATTGCCGTGCGGCCGTTTCAACCGAACGTTCAGTTGCCAACGCGCCCCCGGCTCGACTTGTCCTACTTGCTGCAGCGCCTGACGATTGAATGGGCGATACCACGATAGCGCCAGGTTGGACGGAACCTGCGGCACTTCCCCATCTTGCGGCAACACTTTTTCGACCGCAAAATTAAAACGCACACCTTGCTCAAAATGCATCGGCAAACTAGCGATGGTGCCGATCACGGTGACGTCGCGGCCTTCCCACTTGATCGGCAATTCCTGTCGCAGATAATATTGCGCGTATAGCGCCGCCCAGCAAAAACCGAGCAATGCACCACATGCGGCCAGCGTCGACATTTTGCTCAAACGGTGCTTGAGTTTGTATGCGTAGACCGCTGCAAGGACCGCCAGAAGTAGCAAAATACCAAGTAAAAAAGGCGGCGGCAAGGCCGCTTGCATCTGCAGAAAAACAACGCCGGTCAGGAACCCAATGATGGCGCTACGCACGCCCCTTACCTGAGCAGCGCCAGCCGCGGCAGCGCTGTGCAGGCATTGGCAGAGGTCGCCTGCGCCAACTCTTCCAGTCCGATGCCGCGCAAATTTGCCAGTACCGCACCGATAAGAGGAATTTGCTGCGGCGCGTTTTTTTGCGGATGCAGCCATGCCGGGGACATATCCGGCGCATCGGTTTCCAGCACCAGCGCATCCAGAGGCAACTCCGCCGCCAGTCGGCGAATCTGCAGTGCCCGGGTAAATGTCATCGCACCGCCAAATCCCAGCTTGAAACCCAGCCCGATAAATGCCTCGGCTTGTTGAAAACTGCCATTGAAGGCGTGCGCAATACCGCCCTGCACCTTGATCCGGCGTAGATATTTCAGCAACGTATCCTGCGAACGCCTTACGTGCAGCAATACCGGCAAGCCGAATTCACGCGCCAGTTTCAATTGCTCGACGTAGAAATGTTCCTGCTTTTCGCGCAGCGGGCCTGTGCCCAGGCCGGGAATGAAGAAATCAAGACCGATTTCCCCAATCGCGACAAACAATGGATCGGCCATCGCGCGCGCGATGGCCTGCCGCAGCGCCAGTAGATCGGACTCTTCGGCCTGCGGCACATACATAGGGTGTATTCCAAGCGCGTATGTGCAATTCGCCTGCCGGGCGGCGATGCTGGCAACCGCGTCGAAGTTCGCGCGTGCAACCGCTGGTATCACTATCCACGCGACTTGCTGCTGTGCTGCCGCCTTGGCAAACTTGTCCTGCTCGCCGCCGAATTCGGCGGCATCGAGATGGCAGTGGGTATCGATCCACATGGGTGCGTCCTATTAGTCAGTCCAGTTGGATTGGCGAGATTGGCAGATTAATATCGTAGCATGCGGTAATATCCATCAACATCAGGCGCATCTAAGGATTGCACGTAAATTAAGCGCAAATTCGTTCGCCCTGATCTTTACCAGCAATCTTCATTCAATCCGGCACGCCAGCAGCATGCAATAGCCTGATAACATGCTGATCGAAGAAAAACTTGAACCGAATCAGATGGCCACAGCAGAACAATCATCCCAGCTAGCGGATAAAGAAACGCTCGCAAAAATGTTCGACCAACGCGAATATCGCAACGCGCTAGGGACGTTTACCACCGGCGTCACCATCATTACCGCCTGCGGCAAGAACATGCATGACATTGATGACAGAGAAAAATTCGTCGGCATTACCGCCAACAGTTTCAACTCGGTATCTCTCGACCCGCCGCTGGTGTTATGGAGTCTGGCGAAGTCATCGAGTAGCGCGCCGGTATTCGAGACGGCGGAATACTGGGCGGTGCATATCCTGTCGCACGATCAGGAAGTACTGGCGAATCGCTTCGCCAAGCGCGGCGTGGCTAAATTCGCCGGCCTTGAGACTGAAACGGGACTGGGCGGCGCACCACTGCTACCGGCCTGCACCACCCGCATGCAATGCAAAACGGCCTATCGCTACGATGGCGGCGATCACGTCATCATGGTCGGCGAAGTCATGCGCTTCGATCATTCCGACATACCGCCGCTGGTATATCAGCGCGGCAACTACGCCATCGCTACCCGCAAGGAACTGGCCGATGAAGCCGAAGCATTGATCAAGGCAACCACCGCCTCACGCAGCTTCGACGATAACTCGATGAGTCATTTGCTTGGCAGCGCTTACTTTCAGCTGTATGGAAAACTGCGGGAATATGGCGCGCAGCACGGTCTCAACGATACCGAATTTTTTGTACTCAACACGCTCGCCGCACGTGAAGGCCGCAGCCTTGAAGAACTGAACCGTTTGTTCGTCTACGCGGGTCATTCGCCGTTAATCAATGTGCTGGATGACATGAGCGCACGCGGCCTGTTGCAGGTCGTGGTAGACCGGGATGAAAACAACGGCAACGGCCTGTTTTACCTGACCGCGCTGGGGCATGAACTGGCGCAAAAGATCGCCGAGACGGGCCAGCAAATCGAGACCGAGATGATGGGAAAAATGGGAGCCGTCGACACCATCGCCCTGCGGACCTTGCTGCGGCGCTTCATTAATATGCCCGACGGGACACTCGAATTTGACGAGTGATCGTTGCATGTCCATGAATAAATATCAAGCAGCAGTCCGGTCAGTGGTCAGTGCTCAAGCGCCAATCTTGCCGCTTGCAGCACCTCGCCACTCGTCGCATCCTGGACGAACGCCACCACGCCAAACTGATCGGCCCGGACGTCGGCACCGATGCTGTCGAGGCTGATTTTTTCCTGAATCTGCGCCGCGCCATCCTTCAACGCGAACGGCCCGAGCCAGCGTCGCACCACATATTCGTGATGCAAGGTGACGCCGCCGTTTTCGCCGGCCGCCACGGTAGACACCAACTTGTTTTGGTAAACGGCGACATAGGCGTTATGGCTTTGTCTGGAAGCGCCGCGTAACCTGACGCTGGCTGACAGCGCATACGAGCGTGCTGCCCTCGATGACAACTTGATCGTGATATCGGCAGGCGATGCCTGCGCCGTAATATTCTGTATTGCAGCATCGACCGCACTGGCCGTACTCCAGCGTCTGAGTTCGCGCCCGCCGGCGAATACTTCCGGGGTATACACGACCTTGCTGTTGGCATACGCGGCCAGCTCTTGCTGGCGTAGCGTAAATTTGTGGTCGCCGAATCGGTCTTTCCACCCCAGCCCATCCCAATAATCGACATGCAAGGCCAGCGGCAGCAGCATGTCCGGACTGGTTTTGGCGCCTATCCTTGCCAGCCACTCGTCGGCTGGCGGACAACTGCTGCAGCCCTCGCTCGAGTAGAGCTCAACCAGAGCCACCCGGTTGGCCGGACTTTTTGCAGTGTAATCGGCACCCTGCGCCAGCGCTGTCAAGCCAGCCGAAAACGCTACCAACAGCGCGTATTTTGAAATTCCGTCAAGAATGTGCACGTGAAGCTCCCGGCTGATGATGATGATGTGCTTTGGTCGCTGTGCGCGCCGCTTCCTTACATCTAGCGTCCGGGTTGCACCGAAACAATGCTAAGGCGCCCGATAAAGATTAATCACATCCCGATCAACCCGAATCAGGTTTTGCCCGGCATCGACGACAAACTCGGCGCCGTTGAAAGACGGCCGGGTCAGCAGCAGAATCGCATCCGCAATTTCGGACAGTGGCGCAATGTAACCAAGCGGTGTTGAACGTTCGGACGAGTATTCGAAATCCGCCTGAGTCTGATCGCCGCTTGGCGCCATCAGCCCCGGATACAGCGCGTTGGCGCGCAGCACGGTGCCGCCGGAGAGCGCCAGCATGGAAGTCAGGTTCCCCAGCGCGGCCTTCGCCACGGTATAACTGAAATCATCGGGATGAAAATTGGCGCGTACTTTTTGGTCGACCACGTTCACCACGACGCCCTGCTGGCCGCGTTGTCGCGCCTGCTGGTAAAACGCCTGTGTCAGCAACAGTGGCGCGCGGCAATTGATTTGCCATGAACGCTCCAGATCCTCCAGCGTGAAGTCGGCCAGCGTGTCGGGGAAGAATATCGCCGCGCAATTGACCAGCACGTCCAGTCGCTCGAATCTGGCATAAGTCGCGAGAATCATCGCCGACAAGTCGGCCGGACTGGCCAGGTCGGCGCGCAAGGCGATCGCGCAATGACCGGCAGCTTCGATCGCGGCCACCGTCTCCAGCGCCTCCAGCTGCGAGTTGCCGTAATGCACCACCACGGCATAACCGGCGTGCGCAAAGCGCTCGGCAATCACACGACCGACGCGTTTGGCGGCGCCGGTAATAAGTACTACGGGTTGAGTCATGTCGATTTTTACAGGTTCTAAGGGGCGCGCTTACTGCCGGCTTCTGCGGCCCGATCCATGAATTGCGCCAGGCGCACATCCAGTTCCGTCACGCCGTTGGCATCGTGAGTTGTTAGTAGTACAACCACGCGATTATAAACATTCGACCACTCGGGATGATGATCCATTTTTTCCGCCAGTAACGCGACCTGCGTCATAAAGCCAAAGGCGGCATTGAAGTCGGTAAACAAAAAGGTTTTCTGAATCGCATCGCGCTCGTCCACCGCGCTCCAGCCAGGCAGGTTCTGCAGCGCAGCAACAGCGCCGATATGGGATGGTCGTGTCATGGCAATATCCGTTGGTGAAAGTAGCAATTCTAGCGCCGGAAGCGGCCAGATGAGCAAAAGATTGATCGACGGATACTGTCTTTGCGGTACCGGATCACGCAGCTGTGCCTGCGCTTCTGTCGACCAGCACAGACGATGCGCAATTACAGTAAAGCCGCCAGTTCAACCTGCGCCTTCAATAAAGCCGGTAAACAGCGTTCGACGATTTCTTCGACCGGCATCCGCGCCGCATGCACGCTGATGTTCATCGCCGCCACCGTGTCGCCGCGGAAGTTTCTGAGCGGCACCGCAATCGTACGCAAACCCAGTTCCAGCTCCTGATCGACAATCGCATACCCTTGCGCCCGGGTACGGGCGATCTCCAGCAACAGACGCTCTTTGTTGACGATCGTAAAGGCGGTAATCGGCTCCGGCTGCAGGCGCGCCAGCATTGCTTCGATCTGTTCCTGCGCCAAACTCGCCAGCAGCACCCGGCCATTGGCCGTGCAAAACGCTGGAACGCGAGTGCCCGGCTGCAGCGTCGCCGACACCACCCGGCCAGCGCTGACGGCGGCGACGCAGACCAGCTCATCGTGATCCAGCACACCGGCGGAAGCCGCTTCTTCCAGCGCATAAGCCAGACGGTAAAGCAAGGGCTGCACGATGCGCGGCAAGCGCGCCGAGTGTAAATACGACTGGCCGAGACGCAGCACCTTGGGCGTCAGGGAAAACAATTTTTGCTCGTGGCGAACGTAACCGAGATGCGCCAGCGTGATCAGGTAGCGCCGGGCGGCGGCGCGGGTCAGGCCGGTGCGCTGAGCGACCTCGCTGATGGTCAGGCGCGCGCGTTCCTGATCGAAGGCTTCAATTACCTGCAAGCCTTTTTCCAGCCCGGCGATCAGATCCCGTTTCATCGGCCCCTCTGCATCAGACAAGGCGTCGCTACTGCCTGGATTTACCGCAATATTGCTGTCCATAGGAATTAAACCTTATTTTGGGCGATTGTCGCACAATAAGTGCGATATACGATCACCACCTGCATTCAGGCGCTTGAACGCTGGCCGTCCCTTACCTATGATTAGCTACGCAACACAGAAAATCAATGATTTGCGCGGTAGCCGCCCTTTCTGGGTGATCTGACAAAAACCGGCTTACGTTATTCAATGATTCAGCTATGCAGGCCGATGTGCAGGCAATTTATCAACATCTCCGGCAGCGACTAAATGTCGGCCAACGCAGCGCCCGTACACCCTGCCAAACGAACCGAAGGAGCACACCAGTGAAATTCGACACCGTAGAAACCGGGGTCTATCCCGACCTCATTTATCCGCCCTACCGCTCCACCGTCAAACGGGGGCCGACCCAGCCACCTCTGCGGATTCGTACGGCCGCCCCGGTCCAGACCAACCTGAGTGCCGCCGCCAGCCTGATCCTTCCTCACGATATGGACTTGACCGCGCAAGGCCAGGGAGAGCCCTTGGGTGAGAAAATCGTGATCACGGGCCGCGTGCTGGATGAAGACGGCAAGCCGATCCGCAATTCGCTGCTGGAAGTCTGGCAGTGCAACTCGGCCGGACGTTATTGGCACAAGCGCGATCAGCACGACGCGCCACTCGATCCGAATTTTTATGGTTTCGGCAAAATGTTGACCGATGACGAGGGCCGTTACCGTTTCGTCACCATCAAGCCCGGTCCTTACCCATGGGGCAATCACGACAAGGCGTGGCGTCCGGCGCATATTCATTTTTCCATGTTCGGAAATGTCTATGCGCAGCGACTGGTCACGCAAATGTATTTCCCCAGCGATCCGCTATTCGATTACGACCCGATCTTCCAGAGCATCCCGGATGCCGCCGCACGCCAGCGACTGGTCTCGCGCTTTAGCCTGGAACAGACCGTCAGCGACAAAATGCTCGGCTACGAATTCGATATCGTTCTGCGCGGCCGCGACGCCACACCGCTGGAAGCTTGAGGAGAAATGCACATGAGCAGCAATATCACACCTTCGCAAACGATAGGCCCGTTTCCACACGAAGCATGGCGCTGGGCCTTTGACGCCACCGTGGTGAGCGACGCCCCCACCATTATTATCAGCGGCATCATTCGCGATGGCGATGGCGTGGCCATTAACGACGCGGTTATCGAGGCCTGGCTGCCGGACGCCGCCGGCGCCGAAGCCGCGCAGGCCGTCCCCGGCTTTCGGCGGGTGCCGAGCGACGACAACGGCGCCTTCAAAATAACGGTCTCGCTGCCGACGCCGGCTACTTCCGGTAAGCCGGTGATGTTTGTCACCGTGTTTGCCCGTGGTCTGGTGAAGCACCAGTTTACCGCTGTCTTCCTGGGCGACGATGCTGGTCTGGCGCAATCGGAGGTACTGTCGCAAGTCCCGGAAAATCGCCGCGATACCTTGATCGCCCGTAAGCAGGCGGAGGGGCAATACCAGTGGGATATCTGGATGCAGACAGAACAGGAGACGGTGTTTTTTGATTATGTTTAAACGCCTGTTAAGACAGAAGACAGCATTGAAGGAGCCTCTGTGAGCGTTTCCCTGTTTGACAGCTTTCTGACCACCTCGGACATGCTCGCGGTGTTCGACGACGCCGCGATAGTCCAGGCGATGTTTCGCTTTGAAGAAGCATTGGCGCGGGCGCAGGCAGCCGAAGGCATCATTCCCGAAGCCGCAGCACGGGCTATCGCCAGCGTCTGCAACGCCCAGTTGTACGACATCCCTGCCATCGTCCACGCCGGCCGCCGCGCCGGCAGTTTGGCGATTCCGCTGGTCAAGGAGCTGACCAAGACCGTTGCGCTGTTCAATCAGGAGTGCGCTACGCACGTCCATTGGGGCAGTACCAGCCAGGACGTGATCGACACCGCCATGGTGCTGGCGACACGGCAAGCGCTGCTGCTGCTGGACCAGCGCCTGCACACGCTGACCGATAGTCTGCTGACGCTGGCGGAACAGCATCTGGCAACGCCGGTGCTGGCGCGCACGCTGATGCAACCGGCACAAGTCACCAGTTTCGGCTTCAAGCTGGTCGGCTGGGCAGCGCCGCTGGTGCGCGCCCGCCTGCAACTGAGAAGCAGCGCGACGCGCGCGCTGCAACTGCAGTTGGGCGGCGCGGTAGGCACGCTTGCGGTGATGGGCGAGCAAGCGTCTGCGGTCGTGCACCGGGTCGCCGCCGATCTGGGATTGGCGGTCGCCCCGGCCGCCTGGCATACGCAGCGCGATGAATGGGTCCGGCTCGGCCTCGAAGTCGCGGTGCTGGTCGGCAGCCTCGGCAAGGTCGCCACCGATCTCAGTCTGATGGCGCAAGGTGAAATTGCCGAACTGGCCGAACCCTCCGGCCAGGGGCGCGGCGGCTCGTCGGCGATGCCGCACAAACGCAATCCGGTCTCATCGATGATTGCACTGGCAGCCGCGACCCGCACGCCGCAACACGCAGCGGCCTTGCTGGCGAGCATGGGCCAGCAGCATGAACGCGGCTTGGGCAACTGGCAGGCCGAACTGGCCGAATGGCCGGCCTTGTTTCTGAGTGCCGATGGCGCGCTGAATGCATTGGACCAGGCGATGGCTGGCTTGCAGGTGGATAGCGAGCGCATGCTGCGCAATATCGATGGCCTGCAAGGTTTGGTATTCGCTGAAGCGGTAGCGATCTTTCTGGCGACGGCGATGGGTCGACCGCAGGCGCATCAGCTGATGGAAAATTTAACCGGGCAAGCGATCGCAACCGGCCAGGATCTCTACACCGTGGTGCTCGCTGCTGTCAACGCCGATGCCGTTCTGCGCGACCAATTTGATTTTGCGCAATTGCAAAAACTATTCGACCCGGCCGCCGCAACCGCGCCTGCAGAGCGACTGGCGCGCCAACAATTGGCCGCGTTGCGTGCCACCATCTCAGCGCTGGCAGCGGACGATATCGCAGCCGGTACCACAACCCAACCAAGTGAGACACCATGAGCTACGATCCTATTGACCATGATTTCGAACGCGGCATGCACAATCGCCGCCAGATCCTCGGCGATGCCTGGGTAGACCGTTCGATCAACAACGCCACCAGCTTCAACGCCGAATTTCAGCACCTGATCACGCGCTTTGCCTGGAATGAAATCTGGGGCCGCCCCGGGCTGGACCAGAAAACCCGCAGGGTGATTGTGCTGGCGACCACCGTCGCCCTGGGACGCTGGGAAGAATTTGAATTACACGCACGCGCCGCGTTGCTGGGCGATGCTGAAACCCGTTTAACGCCGGAGGAAATGAAAGAAGTTTTGATGCAATCGGCGATCTACGCCGGTGTGCCCGCCGCCAACACCGCATTCAGCCATGCGCACATTATCTTGCGCGAAGTCGCCGAACAGATCGGTTATGCGCTAACGCCGCTGACACCGGCCGCCACCAGCCACCCCGGCATCGGTCAGTCCGGACGCACCAACAGCAAGCCGGTACTGCACTACACCGTGCGCGCACCGCGCAATGGCAAGGCAGCGCGCCGTACCATCGTTCTGAGTCATGCACTGGGGTGCGATCTGACGATGTGGGATGATCTGGCCAATTTGCTGGCGCAGGATAATCGCGTAATTTGCTACGATCAACGCGGCCACGGCAGTTCCGAGGCTCCGGCGGGTCTGTATGCGATTGCCGATTTGGCAGATGACGCGGCACGGCTGTTGCGTGAACTGGACACCGGCCCGGTGGTGTGGATAGGCCTATCGATGGGCGGCATGGTCGGTCAGGAACTGGCGCTGCGTCATCCGGCATTGGTCAGCGCGCTGGTGCTGGCGAATACCACCTCCGGCTATCCGGAACTGGTGCGCGCGGTATGGCAGCAGCGCATCGACGCCGTCCACACGCAAGGCATGGCATCGATTGCCGATGCCGTCATGGAGCGCTATTTCCACGAGGAATTCCGCGCCACCAGAGACGCCACCGTGACGCGCTTTCGCCAGCGCCTGATCAGCACCGATGCCGATGGTTACATCGGCTGTTGCCACGCCGTCGGCACTGTCGACACCAGCGAGCGGCTGGCGTTCATCACGATACCGACACTGGTGATCGCGGGCGACCTGGATCAAGGCACCCCACTCGTCATGGCACAAACGCTGGTCGAGAAAATCCCGCAAGCGCAACTGACGGTGCTGCAAAATGCCTCGCATTTGAGCGCGATCGAGCAGCCACAGGCATTTGCCAATGCGGTCGGCGCCTTCTTGCTGAATTTGTAATCGAAAAGGGATTCTTGTAACTGGTTGCATCGCCTCTTGTAGTAAATATCCATGCAGGTATAGTGGCTTATCCCTCACTTTTTAAGGCCTTTATGAAACGTGCCCTCTGTGCCGTAATGCTGGTCGCAATCGGCTGCACCGCGTTTATCCCGGCTCAGGCGAATACCCGGGTCGGCGTCAACATTATCATTGGTTCGCCACCGCCGCCGCCACGCTATGAACTGCTGCCACCGCCACGTGTCGGCTATATTTGGGCGCCAGGTTACTGGGACTGGGTCGACGGTCGCCACGTATGGCGCCGGGGTTATTGGGAGCGCGCGCGCGCCGGCTATCAATACCAGCGCCCACGCTGGGAACAAGGTCGCGGCGGCTGGCAGCTGCACCGTGGTGGATGGGAACGAGGCGGCAATCATGACCGTCGCAACGATCGTCGCGACCATCGATATGATGGCCGCAGAGATCGGCACGACAACCGTTCCGACGGTCGCCACGACAATCGGCGCGACGATCACGGCGGCGATCGCCGAAGCGGCGGCTTTCATTAATTGAAGAGTACGGGAAAGATACGCACTGACAAGCCAGCGTCCGCAGGGCTTGCAGGGCGCAAGCCGGTGCCGGGAATTTGAACCTGCAAAAATGTATGCATAAAAGAAAAACCGTTGACCAGCTAAGCTGGTCAACGGTTTCGGCTGTTGGTTGCGGGGGAAGGATTTATCCGTTATATCCCAATACGGCTCAAATAATTGCGTCGCTTGCTGGCATGGCACCGCTCAAGACGGACGACGATCCCAGGCGATGAAAACTATCGCTCGATTTTTTGTGAATGAGCTTTGACATGCTTATGTGCTTTTCCCCTATGCGCTGTTTTGTGCGCTAAACCCTTCGGGCTTTCGCGGTCAGCTGCACGCTGCAGTCCCTTATCGCGGTCAAGCGCATTGGCCCCATTCGTGTTTTTCAGCCCTCCGCTACTGATATGCTGTGAAGACATGCCGCCGAATTGTCCACCGCCACCTCCTCCGCTGTGTGCAAGGGCGGCAACGCTGGTAGTCGTCAAAAGAATAGCGGCACCGATTACGCAAGCATTTTTAAACATAATTTTTCCTCTTGGATGAAGTTGAGTCGCCTTGCAGATGCCTTCGAATAGGCGGGAAATGCCATCAAGCACGCTTATTTCCCTGGCACTACATTAGCGCTCAAATCCAACGCGGAGTTGACGTATTAAGTGCATTAGATGTAACAAATTGTTTCAGCCCCTACTTCTCGCGACACGACGCAATGCCACTGCTTCCTGCCGCGGCCGTCATGGAAATTGGTATAGCCGATCATGGTGAATTCAACTCCTGCAAATCGGATATCAATATGGACCACCATCCTAATCGATGTGCCAAAATGAGCGCGTTTTAATGAGAGGTCGATCACCCAAGGAGAATCATGAAAAAGCTTTTTGCACTATTTGGTTTTACCGTATTTACCTTACAAGGTTGCATGGTCTATGGGCCTGATTATCCCGGCGTCATAGTGGCCCCGGAAGGTCGCGGGCAAGGTGGCCCCGGCAATGGATTTTGCCCGCCAGGACAAGCCAAGAAAGGCAACTGCTAAAGGCGGCTCGATGGGCGGGCTGACCGCCTACTTTGAACATGCAAACATGTGTATGCATAAAAGCAAAAACCGCTGAACAGCTAAGCTGATCAACGGTTTCGACTGTTGGTTGCGGGGGCAGGATTTGAACCTACGACCTTCGGGTTATGAGCCCGACGAGCTGCCAGACTGCTCCACCCCGCGTCTGTACTTTCAAACAATGCCAGGATATTTTCTGACACTTTAAATCTGGTTGCGGGGGCAGGATTTGAACCTACGACCTTCGGGTTATGAGCCCGACGAGCTGCCAGACTGCTCCACCCCGCGTCTGAAGAATGAGATTATATATGCTATTAGTTGATATAGCAAATAATATAGGTAGAAAGTGCATTTGCATGGCGCGGTGATACACTTCCGTCTCCGGCATGTAATATAAACACCGGTAATTAGCTACCCTAGTTTGCAGTAACAATTCCTTTCAACGCACAATGACGCGCCTTAAAGCATTGTGCCCAGACCATTGATCCGCTACCTATGAAATTCTGCTCCGAATGCGCGCATCCTGTATTACTGCAAATCCCGCCTGACGACAACCGCATGCGTTACGTCTGCAACAATTGCGGCACCATCCACTATCAGAATCCGAAGATGGTGGTCGGCTCAATTCCAGTCTGGGAGCACGATGGCGAAGTCAGTGTATTGCTCTGCAAGCGCGCCATCGAACCGCGCCATGGTTACTGGACACTACCGGCCGGCTTCATGGAAAACGACGAAACCACCGAAGAGGCTGCGCGCCGCGAAACGCTGGAAGAAGCCGGTGCCAAGATCAATCTGCATGGACTCTTTTCCATGGTCAATGTCCCGCGTGTGCACCAGGTGCATTTGTTTTATCGTGCCACCTTGCTCGATCTGGACTACTCTGCCGGCATCGAAAGCCTGGAAGTCGAGATGTTCACTGAAGCGCAAATTCCATGGGAAGACATTGCGTTCCCGACCGTTGCCTACACGCTGAAAGCTTTTTTTGACGACCTCAGACTGGTGAAGAAAAACGGCGCCAGCTTCACGCTGCATACTGAAGACATCTACAAGCCGATGCGTAGCAGCTAACTCATAAAAGAGTTTTACATTCGCCACGGATGCGCACAAGTTGCCAGGTTAAACCGGCAATGCAAGCCGCTCAACATTTCTGTGTGAGCGGCTTTTTTTTGTATGCTTGCTTAGCGCTTGAAACGCGCTTCCGCTACCTCATCGGCCACCACGCTGGTGGACAAGCCTTCGCGATCGGCGCGGGCGAAAATTTCCACCAGGGTGTCGCCTATTTCACGCACGTGGGCTTCGACGTCGGCCTCCGGTTTGTTAAGGTATTCGTAGCAGACCTTGATGATGCCGCCGGCGTTGATGACGAAGTCAGGCACGTACAGTACCTCTTTACGACGCAATAGCTCGCCGATCTCTGCCGTGGCAAGTTGGTTGTTGGCAGCACCGGCGACGATTTTGGCCTTGAGGCGGGATAGCGTGTCAGGGTTGAGCGTGGCGCCCAGCGCGCACGGAGCGTAAATGTCTGCCTGCACGTCATAGATGGCATCGACCCCGACGATTTCAGCGCCGAATTCCGCATGGGCACGTTCCAGGGCAGCCGGATCGATATCGGCCACGATCAGCTTGGCGCCTGCGGCATGCAGGCGACGCGCATAGTCGTAACCGACATTTCCCAATCCTTGCACGGCGACGGTCAAACCCGCCATCGAGTCACGCTGCAGGCGATGTTTGACGGCAGCCTGTGCGCCGACAAAACAACCCAGTGCGGTGTAAGGGGATGGATCGCCGCTGGCGCCCAGACCGGCTACATATCGGGTCCTGGTCGCCACATGCGCCATATCGGCCGGCGTGGTGCCAACATCTTCTGCCGTGATATAACGGCCGCCGAGGCGCTCCAGGGCTTCGCCCATGGCTTCGAACAAGGCCGGCGTCTTATCGGTTTTCGGGTTGCCGATGATGACGCTTTTACCGCCCCCGATGGGCAAGCCGGCGACCGCATTTTTGTAGGTCATGCCGCGTGACAGGCGCAGTACGTCGTTGACAGCGCTAGCTTCGCTAGCGTAATTCCACATACGGCAACCGCCCATGGCAGGACCGAGGTTGGTATTGTGGACGGCAATAATGCCTTTGAGGCCGGACTTGGCTTCGGAGACGAATACCACTTGTTCGTGGTCGTCGAAATTCAGTTCATTAAAGATAAAAGCGGTCATGCTTGTGGCTCCGCGCAGATAACAATCACTCGACCGGATAAGGGCGGGTGATGACGTTCCGCTTTGACTAAGGTTAAAGGTAAGGTAAAGATAAAACTATCCGTAAGGCGGTGGGTTGATGCCGACCAACGGCGCGAGCGGCGATTGTGTCGCCGACACCGGAGTATAGATTGTCGGTTTATGAAACTCAACAGCGGCAGCCCAAGGATTGCCTAGCCTGGCAGCACGGCTATCGGAATCGGCGCAGAATATTGGCAAGATATTATGTAATCCCGCTGAAACTACGCCGCATCCGCGTGCTGCCGTAAGCAACGTTGTCACCGACAAAAAAATTGGCGATAGTTGACACGGCAAAATCGACTAAGATTTTGACTAACGCACTAACCTGATTTTTATTTGAAATAGTTAACCATGAGAAACATAGTCGAGAAAAACGCAGTGATATCGTGCATGACATCACCTGCCAAAACAACGCGAATTGGGGCGTAGCGATGATTCCCTGGCTAGAAATTGATACACCTTTTCCCGATGTCTCGGAGGCCCTGTGCGATGAAGACGGTGCCGCCGGGCTGCTCGCTGCCGGCGGCGATTTGTCGCCGCAGCGCCTGCTAAATGCCTATCGACACGGCATTTTTCCGTGGTTTTCCGAGGGCCAGCCTATCCTGTGGTGGAGCACCGACCCGCGCATGGTGTTGCAAACCGAACACTTCCAGATATCCGCGAGCCTCAAGAAAACGTTGCGCAAAATACACCGCAGCACCCGGTCTGACCGGCGCTGGCAGATCCGCTTCGATTTTGCTTTCGAGGACGTCATGCGCGCCTGTGCCGGACCGCGCCGGGACGGTCAGGGCACCTGGATTTCCGACGACATCATCGCCAGCTATCGCACCCTGCACCGGCTCGGCTACGCCCACTCCGCCGAGGTCTGGCTGGAGGGCAAGCTGGTCGGCGGCGCGTATGGGGTAAGCATAGGCCGCATGTTTTTTGGCGAATCGATGTTCGCCCGCGTCACCGACACCTCCAAAATCGCAATGGCCTATCTGGTCCAGTTTCTGCGTCAGCACGGCGTCGTCATGATTGACTGCCAGCAAGAAACACCGCATCTGGCATCGCTCGGCGCCACGCCGATTGCGCGCGACGAATTCATGCGCCACTTGCGCCTGGCCATAGATCACCCGCAAATTCACGACTGGCGGCCTATGCCGTTATTCCCGGATTAAATAAAAATGGCGTACCGGATGGCAGTTATAGACATATTTCGACTCACACGACAGCGCTCTTACGGTGTAAATTATAGTTGTCGAACCTGTCACTCAGGATGCACATGGCACACTTAAAAGATCTCCCGTTTTCAACCCTGCAGTTCTATGCCACAGCGCCCTATCCATGCAGTTATCTGGACGGCCGTCAAGCCCGTTCGCAGGTAGCGACGCCTTCACACCTGATCAACGCGGATGTCTATTCCGAGCTGGTCAAAAATGGCTTTCGACGCAGCGGCATCTTTACCTATCGACCGTATTGCGATGGTTGCCAGGCATGCACGCCGGTACGCACGCTGGTCAATGCGTTCACCCCCAATCGCAGTCAGCGCCGGGCCTGGCACAAGCATCGCCATCTGACCGCGCTGGTCACCAATCTTGCCTACGTATACGAGCACTACGAACTTTATCTGCGCTATCAAACTGCGCGCCATGCCGGCGGCGGCATGGATCAGGACAGCCGCGATCAGTACGCCCAGTTCTTGCTGCAGAGCAAAGTCAATACCCGACTGGTGGAGTTCCGCGAACCGGACGGCACCTTGCGCATGATCAGCATCATCGATGTACTGAATGACGGCCTGTCTTCGGTGTACACGTTCTACGACCCCGACGTCGTCGGCGCGTCATATGGTACTTACAACGTTTTGTGGCAGATCAAGCAGGCACAACAACTCGAGATGGCCTACGTGTATCTCGGCTACTGGATCAAGGACAGCCCTAAAATGGCCTACAAAATCAACTTCAAACCTCTGGAAGCGCTACGGCAGGGCGAATGGGGTGCGTTAGAATAGGCGGTTGCGCCGATGCAAACTACACTGCAGCTGACCGCCAACCCACTCTACACACTCATCACCACTCAAAATCGTGCCTTCCAAATTCCTGTACAACCTCGCCCGCCCCGCCCTGTTTTCGCTAGACCCCGAAGCCGCTCATAACCTGACCTTGCCGGCGCTGCGCCGTGCCGCAGCCATGGGACTCACCGCGTTATTGCCAAAACCGTCTCCGGATCCGCGTACCGTCATGGGCATAACCTTCCCAAATCCGGTGGGATTAGCCGCCGGCCTGGATAAGGATGGCGCCTTCATCGACGGCCTGGCAGCGCTCGGGTTCGGTTCGATTGAAATCGGTACCGTGACACCCAAAGCCCAGCCTGGCAATCCGCGCCCACGCATGTTCCGCCTGCCGGCTGCGAACGCCATCATCAATCGCATGGGCTTCAACAACGGCGGCGTCGACGCCTTCGTCAGCAACGTGCAATCGTCAAGGTTTTACCAGGAGCGAATCGGTGTACTCGGCCTGAACATCGGCAAGAATGCATCGACCCCGATTGAAAATGCCGCAGACGACTACCTGCACTGCCTGGAAAAAGTCTATCCGTACGCCAGCTACGTCACCGTCAACATTTCGTCACCGAACACCAAAAACCTGCGTCAATTGCAAGGCGCCTCCGAGCTTGATGCACTGCTTGCGCAACTCAAGCGCGCACAGCAAAAGCTGGCCGATCAGCATAAGCGCTATGTTCCGGTGGTGTTGAAAATTGCACCGGACATCGATGCCGAACAAATTAAAACCATTGCCGACGCGCTGTTACACCACCAGATGGATGGCGTCATCGCCACGAATACCACCATCGCGCGCGATGCAGTCAAGGGACTGCCCCATGAAAACGAAGCGGGTGGCTTGTCCGGTGCGCCGGTGTTTGAATTATCGAACAACGTGGTGCGCAGGCTGCGCGCGGAGCTGGGCGATGCGGTGCCGATTATCGGTGTGGGCGGGATTTTGAGTGGGGCTGACGCCCAGACAAAAATGGCCGCCGGCGCAGCCTTGGTACAGCTATATAGCGGACTGATTTATCGCGGACCGGCGTTGGTTGGCGAGTGCGCCAAGGCGCTGCGGAAAGGCTGAGCCCGACAGCAATATACCTGCAACTAAATCAAAAAAGCATACGGTCGCGTATGCTTTTTTTTGGGGTAAAACGATATTCACCAACCTTCATACAGTTCGAGCGGCAGGCCATCAGTTCATAGTCGCTGCTTGCGCCTCCGGGAAAGTTTATCTGGCCCGCTATTTAGTCATCGCGCGCCGCAACATGAAGCTGATCCCGTCAACCGCCGCCACCATGAGCAGCATGGCAAGCATCACGCTGGCTGCCTGCTGCATCTGAAACAGCGACAGATGATATTTCAGCATCTGCCCCAGGCCACCGGCGCCGACCACGCCGAGTATCGCTGCTGCACGGATATTGTTTTCCCAGCGGTATAAGGTGTACGACATCATTTGCGGCATGGTTTGCGGCAGGGTCGCATACAGAAATGCGGCGATAGCGCGCGCGCCGTTGGTGCGCAGCGTGGTCTCCGCCAACGGCGAAGTATTTTCATAGGCGTCGGCGAACAAGCGGCCGAGTACGCCCGAAGTATGCGCCGTCAGAGCCAGCGTGCCGGCGAAAGGGCCGAGTCCCGCCGCGATCAGCAGGATAGCGGCCCAGACCAGTTCCGGAATCGAGCGCAAGACATTTAACAACGTCCGGGTCGCGGCGCGTGCGACGCTACCGAAACGTCCGCTCGCCGGCAATCCGAGTGCGACCCCGACCAACGCTGCCAGCACCGTGCCAAGCGCCGACATCGACAACGTTTCCGCAGTAGCAATGGCGATTTTGAGCAAAAACGGCGCGGACACATCCGGTGGCGCAAAACCGTGCAGAAATTCTCCGCTGGTCCGCAGCGCCTCTTGCGTAAACAAGGCGCTCCACTTTAACGGCAACGAAACAAAACTTGCGACGACCAGAGCAAGCAAGCCGAACAACAGCGCCATGCTTGAAAAGCGCCAACGCGGTGCCCTCGGCATGCCAGGCAAGGCCGGGTTTTGCAGGGAGGCTTTCACGCCAGCCTCCCGCGCAACATTTTGCTGACAGCGTCGGCGCCTGCGACCAGCACAACAAAGATAATCAGCATCGCCGACAACTCGTCGCCCGCCATCATTTTCATCGATTCATCCATGCGCTGACCAAGACCGCCGGCACCGACGAAGCCCATCACTACCGACCCGCGGATCGCGCACTCCCAACGATAAATGGTGTACGAAACAAGCTCCGCAGCCGACTCCGGCAGCGCGCCGTATAACAGCGCGGCCAGACGTCCGCTGCCATTTTTCAGCAAGGTATCGGAGGCGTGCGCATCGGACGAGTCAAGGATTTCGGCATACACTTTTCCGAGCATGCCGCAATACGTCAGCGCTATCGCGATCACACCGGCGGTCGGTCCCAGCCCAACGATACGCACCAGCAGTAAAGCCCACACCAACTCAGGCACGCTGCGCAGCAACACCAGCAGCCAGCGCAAGGTTTGTCGAATCAGCAGCGCCAGCCGTCCCATGCGGCCCGTCCCCAAGCGGGAAATCGACAAGCGTTCAGTCACCAGCACAGTCATCGGTATCGCAGCCAGCATGGCCAGCGTCATGCTGACGGTTGCCATCGCCACGGTTTCCCAGGTGGCGGCGGCAACCATTTTCAAAAATTCGAGAGAATGTGCCGGCGGAACAAAGCTGGCGAGAAATTTTCCGGTGGCGCTCAGGCTGCGTGCATCCAGCAAGGCCCACGGCTTGAATTCGCTGAGCACCAGCATCGGCCACAGCAGCAAGAGTGCAACGATGGCGATAACGACCCGGCCGCGCCAGGCGGGATCCTGATGTTGATTTGGCAGGGCGATGCTTGAGCTAATACGCATTTCAACAGCGCGGAATCAGCGCGACGGTAGCCAGCTCTGGCACTGCCATTGGCGAATGATGGTCCTGATGCACCGTCTCACCGCTATTCCGATACAGCGCTTCAATCATGGCGTCAGTCACATTTTCACGTGCAGCATCGAACACGATCCGGCCGTCGCGCAGCCCGACAATACGGGGAAAGTGAGCACGCGCCAGTTCAACCTGATGCAGACTGCATATCAGCGTGGCCTGCCGCGCCGTTGCTTCCTGCTGCAATACCGCCAGCGTCTGCAGCGCCAGCGCGGGATCCAAAGCGGATAACGGTTCGTCGACTAAAAACAGGTCGGCCTGACTGATCAGCAGACGCGCCATGGCACAGCGTTGACGTTCGCCGCCGGACAGGCGATCGACGCGCGCATAAAGTTTGTCCTGCAGGTTAACCCGCGCCAGCGCATTGAAAGCCGCAAGCGGATAAGCCGGTTTGACTAACGACCTGAGCGCTTGCCATACGCTCCATTGCGGCAGCAATCCGGCCAGCACCGCACTGACAACGCGCTGGCGCGGCGGCAATGGCGGCGTTTGCGGCGCCAGAAAAAGACCGGCGCGCAGCGCATGCCGGGCAGCGCTGCTCAAGCGCCAAGGATCGGCGCCGGACAGGGTAAAGCTGCCCTGTTGCGGTTTCAGCGCAGCTGCCAGCGTATGCAGCAACGTTGTCTTGCCGGCACCGGATGGCCCGATCAGCGCGAGTTGCTCGCCCTGACTGACCTCCAGTGTCAGATCGCGCAATGCCAACGCAGCGTTGCCGGCGCCGGGGTGGCGGACAAACACGTTGGTTAAGGAAAATGTCATACCTTTTGTTGCCTTACTTCAGCAAACCCGCATTGCGGGCCGCAGCTTCAATGGCCGCATAATTTTCTGCCTTGGTCGGAACGAAGCGCGTGGCGCGCTGCAAATCCAGAATTTCCTTGTCTTGCGGATTGTCTTTATTTAACGCCAGAAATGCGTCGGTCAATTTTTTACGCACGACCGGATTCATGTCCGAACGTACGCTCCAGTTGTAGTCGTAATAGCCGGGTGTGGTGTAAAACACGCGCACCACTTTGGGGTCGACCTTCCCTTCGGACACCAGCTTTTCCCAGACCGAGATATTCAACGCACCGGCATCGACTTTGCCGCCGGCGACCGCCGCAACGGTGGCGTCGTGGGCGCCGGAAAATGCAATGCGCTTCATGTCGACATCAGGATTGATCCTGGCGGCCAGCAAATACGAGCGCGGCATCAGATGGCCCGAGGTGGACGATTCCGAGCCGAAGCTGAAATTTTTACCTTTCAAATCTTCCAGTTTGTTGATCGACTTGTCGGTGGTCACAAAAACCGACTGGAATTTTTGATCTTCTTCACGCTGCACGATAGGAATCACTTTGCCGCCGCTGCGGATATTTGCCTGCACAAAGGTAAATCCGCCGAACCAGACCATGTCGAGTTTGTTATTGATCAAACCTTCGACCGACGCGGCATAATCGGTGACCGGCGTGAACTCGACCTTCATGCCCAGCTTTTTCTCCAGATAAGCACCGAGCGGCTTGAACTTGCGCTGCAGTTCGGTCGGCGCCTCATCCGGAATCGCCGATACCCGCAATACCTGCTGCGCATACACGAGACCGGTGGCGCTCAGGGAGATCGCTGCGGCCGCGGTTGCCAACAGTGCTTTCACATTGGACAAAGAAGAAAGTCGGATCATCATGGGTCTTTATGTAGTTAGGGGGTCTATGTATCAAAAGTTACGGCAATACTTCGATTCCGGCAATCCCGGCGTGCATTTCTCCAACCACCGCGGCATCTGCAAAGCCTTCACGCTGAAACAGCGCCAACACCTCATCCACGGCGGCAGGATCGCAGGAGACCAGCAAGCCGCCCGAGGTTTGCGGGTCTGTCAGCAACGCTTTCTGTACCGTACTGATGGCATCGCCCAGCACCACGTCGTGGCCATAGCCCTGCCAGTTACGGCCGGATGCGCCGGTGACATAGCCCTGCTCCGCCAATTGCTGCACGCCAGGCAGCAACGGAATCAGGTGCATGTCGAGCTTGGCGGATAGCTTGGCAGCGCGTGCCATTTCCAGCAAATGTCCCAACAAACCAAACCCGGTGACATCGGTCAGCGCATGGACACCGGCCAATTCGGACAGCATCTTGCCCGGCTTGTTCAGCTTGGTGGTATTGGCTATCAGCGCGGCGTAGCCCGCTGCATCCAGCGCGTCCTTTTTTAGCGCGGCGGACAGGATGCCGACCCCGATCGGTTTGCCTAGAATGATCTTGTCGCCAGCCTTGGCCCCGGCGTTGCGCTTGACTTTCGACGGGTGTACCAGACCGAGCACCACCAGGCCATAAATCGGCTCCACCGAATCAATCGTATGGCCGCCGGCAATCGGGATACCGGCTTCGGCACAAATCGACTCGCCCCCTTTGAGAATCTTGCCGATCACTTCGATCGGCAATTTATCTATCGGCATGCCGACCAGAGCCAGCGCCATGATAGGCGTCCCGCCCATCGCGTACACATCCGAAATCGCGTTGGTGGCAGCGATGCGGCCGAAATCGTAAGGGTCATCAACGATCGGCATGAAAAAATCGGTGGTCGCGATTAACGCCTGCTCGTCATTCAGTTGGTAGACTGCGGCATCGTCAGCAGTTTCAATCCCGACCATCAATTCTTTCGGCATTGCGAAACCGCTCGCGTTTTTCAGAATTTCGGCGAGGACGCCCGGTGCAATCTTGCAGCCGCAACCGCCGCCGTGCGAGAAGGAAGTGAGTTTGATGGCTGGGGTCGAGAGCTTGGGCATGTGCGTCCTGGCAATAAGTTTTATGTTCTACGATGAAAAGCGATGCAAACGTGCTTCAAAACACGCTTTGCGCTGCATTGGCTGGATGCAAAAGGCGGGCTGCGTGCAGAAACGCTGCCTCCGAAATATCCGGTAACTCCAGCACTTGCGCCCCTGTGAACTGGCTGAAGTTGCGCTTGATCGACTGCAAGTAAGCCGGATCATAATGCTTCGCCAATAACTCCTCAACCAGTTCTTCCATCTGGCCGGCCAGCGCCATTTGTTTCCAGCGGCTGATGGTTTCGCGGCCATGCAAGGCCGTCAGGCAACTGAGTTGCCCATTCAACAAGGCCGGATCAGTGACAAAATGCCGATAGTCCTCCATCAGCAATTTGACCCGCTCCTGACCTGCCAGCGTCAGTGAAATACAGTCCGATGTCCGTATTTTTTCCATCAGCGCATCCGGCACCCGCAGATTGCCGACTTTTTTGCTTTCCGACTCTACAAATATCGGTAGCGCCGGATCGCAATGGCGCAATAATTCCCAGATCCGACTCTCGAAAGCCTTTTGCGAGGGCTGCAACGCAGTCGGCAGGTTGCCAAGCACGGAGCCGCGATGCGCTGCCAGCTGTTCCAGGTCAAGAACCTGCGCGCCTTGTGCTGCCAATACTTGCAGCAAACGGCTTTTACCGCTGCCGGTGGGGCCGCACACCACTTTAAAGGCAAAGCGCCCGGCCAGCTCGGCCATCGTCGTGTTCACGTGCCGACGGTATTCCTTGTATCCGCCATCCAGCTGTATCACCGGCCAGCCGATTTTCGCGAATATATGCGCCATCGCAGCGCTTCGGTTGCCGCCGCGCCAGCAATAAATCAACGGTTTCCAATCCTTCGGCTTGTCAATAAACAGCGTCTCGATGTGGAGAGCGATGTTGCGGGCAATCAGCACCGCACCCAGCTTCTTGGCCTCGAAGGCGTTGACCTGCTTGTACATGGTGCCGACCCGGATCCGTTGTGCGTCATCCAGCACCGGGCAATTGATGGCGCCTGGAATATGGTCTTCCGCAAACTCAGACGGACTACGCGCGTCGATGATGGCGTCAAAGTCGCTGAGTTGCGGCAGGATCTCTGTAAAAGGCAGAAGGGCTGGATACTTCATGTCACTGCTTTTTCGCGGAATGTGAAACTGGAGTGGGCATTGTCTGGCATTTTGGGGATCGCATCTGGAGAAAAAGTAAAGCGCATCGGCATGGCTATTTAGTATATTGCAACATCCAGCCGCGTACATGCTCACCGGCCTGAGCATGCAGTATACAGACCGGCAGCAAATAGGGAACGCCGCAATACCGGGAACTGTCCATCCAAGGTGTGCCAAAGGCACATTCCCGCTAAAACCACCCCGAAAGCGACCACAGCATGCAAGCAAACCGACGCAAACTGATAAAAGCCATGCTGACGACGGCCATCACCGCTACCGCTGCTGTCACCGGGATGACAGTGACGCCCGCGGCCAGCGCCGGTTACAACGTCTGGACCAATGACTACACGTTGCCGCTAGCCGATCTGCAAAGCGCGATCGAACGACAATTTCCGACTCGCCTGCGCTACGCCGAGGTATTTGAAGTTTATTTGAGCAATCCGCGCCTGACGCTGAATGTGGCCGAGAACCGCATCATTACGCTGGTGAATCTGAAGGTCGTCAGCAATCTATTGCTGCCGATGCCATTAACCGGCACCCTCGCACTCAGCAGCCGCCTGAAATACGACCCGCTCGCGCGCGCCATCCGGCTGGATGCACCCAGCGTCGATCGGATCAACGTCGACGGTGTCGGCACCGAATACGCGCAGCAACTCAACGCGATCGGCGCGGTCGTCGCGCAACAGGTGTTAAACGATTATCCGATTTACACGTTCAAGCCGGAGGAATTGCGCCTGGGCGGAAAAACCTTTGAGCCGGGTACGATCACCATGCAGTCCGACCGCATCGTGGTACAGGTCAAGGAATCCTGATCGCGGGTTGCCGGAAGTGATGCATCAATGGGCATCGCTCCACCCACCGTGCGCCCCGGGGAGGCGATCAGCCCTTGCGCGAAAACTTTGCAGTAAGCTGGCTCAGCTTCTCGGCGCGCTGACGCGCTTCCTCTTCGGCGACGCGCGCCGCTTCTTCCGCTGCGCGCTGTGCCTTGCGATGCTCGGCGTTTTTCTTGAAACGCTCGCGCAAGATCTCTGAAGCGTGGGTGCGATGGATGTCCGTCACCTCGTCGGTACTATTCCCGTCCAGATCGAAGCGGACCGTCGCTTTTTCCATGCCCTTCAGATAACGCAAGGAATTCACGTGCATCCCCAACGCCATGCGCAAAGTCTTGCGATGCAATTCAGGGCAACGCGCGATGAGTTGTTTATCGATACCGATCGCCAACGGCATGTATTCGCGGAAAGCGGCGAATTTTTCCTGTAGTTCCTTGAGCAAGATGCGGGCATTTTGGCCAGGGTTAGGCGGTGTATCGGGGGCGTTGCTAGGAGTAGGGCTGGGCATATTCATTGACAGCAAAAAGACATTTGTATTTTCAAGCCGGGAAGCATATCACGGAAGCCGTCTGCTCCGATTTCAGGCGCCATTCCGCCAGGTACGATATACCCGAAGGGCAACCTGGGCATCGTCGGCAGCGTAAAGAATCTGACGCTCGGTAAGTTGCGGATTTGCCCAGTTGCTGGTGGAAGTCTTCTTGGATTTTCGCAAGCGCATGCCAAAAAAGCGCGCTACCGCGGTTTTCGCACCGACATCGTTGTGACCATCCTGCCGCAATGCGCGCGACAGATCCAGAACATGCGCCGAACCTATTCCCAATTTGTTTTGCAAGCGCTTGACGTCGTCACCGAGACCGAATCCCACCTTCAAAATCTCGGTCGACTCCAGGATAGCCTTCAACACCTCGCGATACGAAAAACGGCCAATCGGGAACAAATAAACGGTGCCATCGGTTGCCAGCTGGATCAAATGCGGGCCGTCCGATAGCTCACCCTTGTTGAAGGTGGGCTTGGATTCGGTATCGAAACCGACCACATCGGCGGCCATCAGCGCCGCAAGCGCTCCAGCCGCATGCTGCGGCGATTGAATCAGGCGCACGTCCGCAAGCGTTATGCCCTCGTAATACGGCAAGGATGGATCGGGCATGCCGGCCACCGGGTTCATATCCATTGAATGCTCATTTGATACTCATATAGGTTCTGTTCCCCGTGGGGCAACTATCCGGACGGGCATCCTTGCATGCTTGCGACTCGCCAGTTAACGCAGCAAAGTTACCAGAATAGAAAGATACAGCACACTTTAGCACGTGCCCAGGTCGAATGAACGTCGAGGCTTGACGCTGCGACCCAAGCAAACATGATCGTAGCACTGCGGCGCATCGACTGCGGATACATAGCCAGGATATGAGCGGAAAAATGATGCTGGGTATGTGTCGCGCAAAACGACGGCATCAACGGGCGTACTAAAAATCGTTACTTCCACCGCGCATCCCGCCCATCCCTTTGCCCCGGCCGGAACCGCCGCCCTGCTTCGGCTTGCTGCTACTGTCATGTCCAGCATCAGCAACCCGTTGCAGCCGATCTGCCAAAAAGGAGCGGACAATCTGACGCTGGTTGTCGTTCAACGCATCGTTCAGCGTCAACCATATTTCACGCAACTGCTTGCCTTCCTGCTGGCCCGCACCCGATTCGGCATCTACCGTCCCGGCCAGATCGCGCAACTCGATGGCGGGATTATCGAGATCGCGCAACAGATTCGCCTGCAAGCGCTCGCGCCGACTTTTCTGATCCCTTAGGATCGCACGGCTCTTGGATTCGAGCTGCTGCCAGAGAATTTGCTGATTTGGGGTGAGCTGCAATGATTCTTTCAGGCCCGTCGCCCACTGCAGGATATCTTCACTGCGCAGCTCCATCACCGGCAGCGCGAACGCTGATGATGTCGGACCCAGACTGGACAGAGCGAGGATCACTCCGGCGATTAATTGATTGCGCTTCATGGGATGCTTTCTAAAGGCCCTGCTCGACAAATAATGCTTATAACGAATGCCGAGTATTTAACCGGAGTTCCCGGCCGACAGGCGCGACAGAATCATTTCGTAACAGTTTGCGCCAGAGCGATACATAGCTGTACCAGGCGATACATCTGGCATGCGCAACAGGCACCGATGACTTACGCCAAAGACTTCAGATAGCCATCACCTCAATGCGTCTCCGCATTCAACCTAGATTCCTCAGTTGGACAGGTGCGAGTGTGCGTTTTTCCGGTCATCTGGCAAGGCGCGACGCCCGTAACCCTGCAGGGTAGGAGTTTGCCCTTGCAAGGGCAAACCGTTGCGTAGGCAGACGACATGTCGTCTGAATTCCCTACTCCACCGCGGCAGACTGCATTCTGCAAGGAGGAGCAACGCGGCCAGAGGGCCGGAAAAATGTGCAATCGCGCCTGTAGCGCTCTCACCCAATCGGTGCAGCTTATCGAACGATAGAAACTGTGTGTTCATGCGGAGTTCCAGACATACGTAAGCGGTCAACTGAGGAATCTAGGTTCAATGCGTCGACGATATCCGCGCGCTTCAGTTGTGGCGCAAATTGCAAAATAAAGTCAAGCGTATAAGAACGCAAATACGCCCCGCGCCGCACTGCGAGCCGCGTCACATTCGGCGCAAACAAATGTGCCACCTCTATGCTTTGCAGACCGTTCTGACGCGTATGTTCGGATGCCATCGCGGCCACGATGCCAACGCCTAATTCGAGCGAAACGTATTGCTGGATCACGTCGGAATCCATCGCTGTCAGGACGATGTCCGGATCGATTCCGGCAGTTCTGAACGCAGCGTCGATATGACCGCGGCCGGTAAACCCGACATCGTAGGTAATCAATGGATAAGCGGCCAGATCGCTGAGGCTGATGGGCCTCTGCACCAGCAATAACGGGTGATGCTGCGGCACCACCACCACATGACTCCACTCGTAGCAGGGGAAAGAGATCAACTCTTTGAACTGCGACAGGCCTTCGGTGGCGATGCCGATATCGGCCTTGCCCGAAATCACCCACTCGGCGATGTGTTCCGGCGAACTCTGTTGCAATGCGATACGGACTTCGGGAAAGCGGGAGCGAAAGCCCTGCACGACGCGCGGCAAGGCGTAACGCGCCTGGGTGTGGGTTGCCGCGACGCTCAGGGTGCCGGTGGTCTCGCCGGAATATTCCCGGCTGGCCTGACGCAAATTTTCTGCTTCCTGCAGCAGTTTTTCGACGATCTGCAAAATCCCTTTGCCGGGATCGGTCAAGCCGATCAGGCGCTTGCCGTTGCGCACAAAAATATCGACGCCCAACTCCTCTTCCAGTTCGCGAATCTGCCGGCTGACACCGGGTTGCGAGGTGAACAGGACGTTGGCCACTTCGGTCAGATTGAAGCCGCAACGCGCCGCTTCACGGATAGATCTTAATTGCTGGAAGTTCATCTTGCATCCTGATTACTATGAGGTTGTTGATCGACGAACACATGCAGGCGGCGCGGACGCACCACCAGTGTTTCACCGTCTTTCAAATCGAGCCGCCTGAAACGCTCGGCCGAGATCACGGCTTCGATCAATTCAGCGTTATCGTCGCGCTCCAGTTCGAGTTGCGCCAACGGTCCGATCGCGTGGGCCCGCTTGAGTTGGACCACAATCCCTTCAGCCCCCGTCGTATACCGTTCGATATCCAGATCGTGGGGACGGACATAGCCAATTCCGGCGGCATCTTCCGCCTCGGCATGGTTGGGCGCATCGAAACGAGTGCCCCCGGTATCGAGTACGCCCCGATGCACGCGGCCATGGAACAGATTGACGTTACCCAGAAAGCCATACACGAATGGCGACGCCGGATGCTCGTAGACCTCTTGCGGCGCACCGATCTGCTCGACCCTGCCCTTGTTCATCAGGACGATCTGGTCCGCCACTTCCAGCGCTTCTTCCTGATCGTGCGTCACAAAAATACTCGTCACATGCAGCTCGTCATGCAGGCGGCGCAACCAGCGCCGCAGCTCTTTGCGCACCTTGGCATCCAGCGCGCCGAACGGCTCGTCCAGCAGCAGCACGCGCGGCTCCACTGCCAGTGCGCGCGCCAATGCAATGCGCTGACGCTGACCGCCGGACAGTTGCGGCGGATAGCGATCGGCCAGCCAGTCCAGTTGCACCAATTCCAGTAGCTGTTTCACTTTTTCACGGATCGCGCTTTCGGCCGGGCGCTGTGCGCGCGGCTTGACGCGCAGGCCAAAGGCGATGTTTTCAAACACCGTCATGTGCTTGAACAACGCGTAATGCTGGAACACAAAACCGACCTGGCGTTCGCGCACATGGCGCGCCGAGGCATCCTCGCCATCCAGCAGCACCTGGCCGGAGTCCTGTCCTTCCAGGCCCGCGATAATCCGCAGCAGCGTGGTCTTGCCGCAACCGGATGGCCCCAATAACGCGGTCAATTCTCCGCTGGGAAAATCCAGGGAAACATTATTCAGCGCGGTGAACCGGCCGAACTGCTTGTTGATATTTTTCACTTCAATGCTCATGGCATTCTCCTGATTTATTCTTCAGCGTCACTTTTGAATCAGCGCGCCCGACGAATTAGTCTCGTCATGTAGACGCCATTCAATCAACGACTTGAGAGCCAGCGTCACCAGTGCCAGAAATGCCAGCAATGATGCCACCGCGAACGCCGCCTGGAAGTTGTATTCGTTGTACAAAATTTCGACTTGCAGCGGAATCGTGTTGGTCTCGCCGCGGATATGGCCGGATACCACCGACACCGCGCCGAACTCGCCCATGGCACGGGCGTTACACAGAATCACGCCGTACAACAAACCCCATTTGATATTCGGCAAGGTCACATGCCGGAAGGTTTTCCAGCCCGACGCACCGAGTACCAGCGCCGCCTCTTCCTCTTCGCTGCCCTGGGCCTGCATCAATGGAATCAGCTCGCGTGCGACAAACGGGAAAGTGACGAATACCGTCGCCAGCACAATGCCCGGCACCGCGAACAGAATCTTGATGTCATGCGCGCGCAACCACGGCCCAAACCAGCCTTGCGCACCAAACAGCAGCACGTAGATCAAACCGGAAATCACCGGCGATACCGAGAACGGCAAATCGATCAGCGTCAGCAACACGCTCTTGCCCCGAAAATCGAACTTGGCAATCAGCCACGAGGCGGCAACGCCAAACACCAGATTCAAAGGTACGGCGATTGCCGCCGTCAGCAAGGTCAGCTTGATGGCACTGACGGCGTCCGGTTCGATGATGGCGGCGATATACGCTTCCCAGCCTTTTTTGAAGGCCTCGACAAAGACCGACACCAGCGGCACGACCAGGAACAACGCCAGGAACAATAGCGCCACTGTCATCAGCAAGGCCCTTACCCACAGCGGCTCCAGCGTCGCGTGCGGTACGTGGATCGGCTCAGCTCTCGCATGCAGTGTGGTTGAAGATATGTACACGGAAGGACTCACATTCGGTGCAATGGTGCTCATGTCCTAAACTCTTTCCGGCTGGCCACGCTTGCGGGTCCAGGCTTGTAAAACATTGATGCTCAACAACAGCAGGAACGACGCGCTCAGCATCACCACGGCAATCGCCGTGGCACCGGTATAGTCGTATTGCTCGAGCTTGGTGATGATGAACAAGGGCGTGATTTCGGAGATCATCGGCATGTTGCCGGCGATGAAAATAACTGAGCCGTATTCACCGGTGGCGCGGGCGAAAGCCAGCGCAAAACCGGTCATCAACGCCGGTAGCACGGTCGGAAAAATCACCCTGGCGAAGGTTTGCCAGTGGCTCGCGCCGAGACTGGCGGCCGCCTCTTCCAGTTCACGCTCGGCGTCTTCCAGCACCGGTTGCACGGTACGCACCACAAACGGCAAACCGATAAACGTCAACGCCACCAGTATCCCCAACGGCGTGAAGGCAACCTTGATCCCCAGCGGTTCCAGGTAGCGGCCAAACCAGCCGTTGGCGGAATACAGCGCCGTCAGAGCGATACCAGCGACCGCGGTCGGCAACGCAAACGGCAAATCCACCAGCGCGTCGATCAGTTTCTTGCCGGGGAATTTATAGCGCACCAGCACCCAGGCCACAATCCCGCCGAACACCACGTTCAACAGTGCGGCCAGCAATGACACGCCAAACGTCAGGCGATACGAAGCCATCACCCGCGCCGAGGTCACCGCGTTGACAAAATCGGCCCCGGTCATCGTAAAGGTCTTGAGAAACACCGCCGACAGCGGGATCAGCACGATCAGCGCCAAATAAAATAGGGTAAAGCCAAGCGACAGGCGGAAACCCGGCATCACCCCATTCACGCGAAACGGGCTGGCGGATCGAACAGAATTCACACCCGATAAAACGGCAGTAGCAGCCATACAGCGTCCCCTTATTACAAAAACAGCTAACGAGCAGCGATAATCGCACCAGTCTGTTATAAAGAGAACGAACTTTTTAGCATGTCGATAGAAGTATTTCGCATAAGCAACGCTGCGCGATGGACCGTTCAGGGCATGTCGAAAATTCTTTTTGCATGCAGCGAACCCACCTTCTGGGCCAGGTGCTGCAACAAAAACTGTCCATACCGCCAATCGCCGAGATTCGACTCCGCGTTGATATGCCCAAGCGCCCCCGCATCGACAAATTCCGCGCCCCAGACCTTAGCCCACATCGATGCCCGCCCAGCCTCCATCCAGGGATCGTTAAGACTGCCGACCAGGATCGCCGGAAACGGCAGGCTGGCCCGCAGTTCGGCGCTGACGCCAAATTTCTCCGGATCGGCAGGCGCTACCAGCAAGGCCCCCGCCACCGACGCTTCCAGCAGCGGCTCCTTTGCCAACGCCGTATGCACCGTCGTCAGACAGCCGAAGCTGTGCGCCACCAGCAATACCGGCCTGTTCGACGGCAGCAGCAGCACGTCCAGCAATCGCTGCGACCATAGCGCCAGCGCCGGGACATCCCAATGCTCCTGCTCAACCCGCTCAAATCCGGGATACAGCCGTTGCCAGCGCGATTGCCAATGCTGCGGCCCGCTATTGTTCAAGCCGGGCACCAGCAGCACCCGAAACTGCGATAGTGAACGGTTTAGCATGTCAGACGGCTCCATTGGAATGAAATCACGCTGCAGCGATCAGGGCCAGAAAAAACACCCCTATTTAGCGCCCGGCTGATAAATCCGGTCGAACACACCACCATCGCTAAAGTGGGTTTTCTGCGCTTTCTGCCAGCCGCCGAAAACCGTATCGATACTGAACAGGCTCAGTTTCGGAAACCTGGAAGCGTATTTGGCGGCGACTTTGGGATCGCTTGGGCGATAAAAATTGTGTGCAGCGATTTCCTGCCCTTCCGGTGAATACAAATATTCCAGATAACCTTCCGCAATCTTGCGTGTACCGCGTTTGTCGACCACTTTGTCAACGACGGCGACTGGTGGCTCTGCCAAAATACTGCTCGATGGAAACACGACATCGAATTTATCCTTGCCGAATTCGGCCTGCACCAGATAAGCCTCGTTTTCCCACGACAGCAATACGTCGCCTACTCCGCGCTCGGCAAAGGTGACTGTCGATCCGCGCGCACCGGAATCCAGCACCGGGACGTTTTTATACACGCTGCGAATGAAGTCGCGCGCCTTGGCATCATCGTTGTTGTTCTTTTTGAGGGCGTAGCCGTAAGCAGCCAGATAGGCCCAACGCGCGCCGCCCGAAGTTTTCGGATTGGCCGTGATCACCGATACGCCAGGCTTGGCGATATCGTCCCAATCCTTGATGCCTTTCGGATTGCCCTTGCGCACCAGCAGCACGATGGTCGAGGTGTAAGGGGTACTGTTATGCGCCAGACGCTTTTGCCAGTCCGGCGCAAGCAATGCGGCTTTAGCCGAAATTTCGTCGATGTCGTAGGCCAGCGCCAGCGTCACAACGTCCGCATCCAGGCCGTCGATCACCGAACGGCCCTGTTTGCCGGAGCCGCCATGGGAAGCCTTGATCGTGACGTTATCGCCGGTCTTTTCTTTCCAGTACTTGGCGAAGGCTTTGTTGTATTCCTGATACAGCTCGCGGGTTGGATCGTAAGAGACGTTCAGCAGCGAGAAATCTGCGGCATGCACGATTGGGGCAACGACGCCAAGCTGTGCCAGCAAGGCAATGGCGACTGCTGAGCGGACGATTTTCTTCAACATGATCTGCTTCCCTCTTGAACATTTTTTGTTTTGGAGAAGTCAGGTTAATCAGAGCGCAAGGAAAAAAGAACGAATTCTTTCTTCTCTCGTTATGCGGAAAACAGATAAGCATGGACCGGCCTAATGAATATAGGCTCGCGTTTACCTATCCAAAGTGGAATAAGGGATAAACAATCACGCCCCAGGTCGCAACCGCCAGGATACTCGTCAGCAGCACCGCTGCACTGCCAAAGTCCTTGGCATTTTTTGACAAGGGATTGCGTTCCAGCGAAACACGATCCACCACGGCTTCGATGGCTGAGTTGATGAGTTCTATGATAATGATCCAGACCAGCACTGCAATGAGCAGCAATTTCTGCAGCGGCGAGACCGGCAAAAACAACGCGATGACGATGCCGGGGATGACGATCATCAGTTCCTGACGAAACGCGTGCTCGTTGTTCCACGCCGAGCGCAAGCCATCGAATGAATACAACAGTGCCGAAAAGATGCGCTTGAAGCCGCTGGTGCTCTTGAATTGGCTGACAGGCTGTTCCGGTTGCGCCTGTGCCGGTTCTGACGATGATGACTGTGGGGCCTGCGGTTTTTTGCTCATGCTGAACTACTCTTCGAATCTGGGCTGCGGTAAAGGGAGGATAACGCTGACGGATTTTAACAGTCTGTCCCGGCGACGCGTCGAAATGCCATTTAGCCTGCAAATTACAAAAATAGCATTTCTCAATTTTTCACATTGTGATATAACATATCATCAAAATGCATTATCAAACTTGAGAGAAATTAGAAATTCCGATGAAAACCACACCCTCCGACGACCCCGGCAAGACCTCGATTCAAGTCATCGAGCGCATGATCTCGTTGCTGGATACCCTCGCGCGCTATCCCGACCCAGTCAGCCTGAAGGAACTCTCGGCCGCCACCAGCCTACACCCATCGACTGCGCATCGCATCCTGAATGACCTGGTGCTGAAGCGCTTTGTCGATCGCTCTGAACCCGGCACCTATCGACTTGGCATGCGCCTGCTGGAACTCGGTAACGTCGTCAAAAGCCGCCTTAACGTGCGCGAAGCAGCGCTCGACTTCATGCGCAGCCTGCATCGCAAAACCAATCAGACCGTCAACCTGTCGGTGCGCCAAAGCGACGAGATTGTATATATCGATCGCGCATTTTCCGAGCGTTCCGGGATGCAGGTGGTACGCGCTATCGGTGGTCGTGCGCCGTTGCATCTCACCTCGACCGGCAAGCTTTTTCTGTCGATAGACGATCCGAAAATGGTGCGCGCCTACGCGACCCGCACCGGGCTGGCAGGCCATAACAAGAACTCCATCACCGATCTGGGCAAACTGGAACGCGAATTGAGCCTGGTACGCGCGCTCGGTTATGCGCGTGACAATGAAGAACTGGAGCTGGGCGTGCGCTGCATGGCGGCCGGCATACGCGACGACTCCGGCAAACTGATTGCGGGTCTCTCGATTTCGGCGCCGGCGGATCGCCTGCAGGATGAATGGGTAGAGGATTTGGTGACTACCGCGCAACAGATTTCGGCGGTCTTGGGCTATACCGCAGAGCTTCAGAATGCCGGCTAATCGAGATAATTAACTTTTCTCATCCGGCTGTTCGTCCAGCGTCTGAATCAACGCAATCTGCAATTTCGCGTGCAGCTTCACAAACCGTTGCCACAGCAGCAAAGTCAATCCGGCAGCAGCAATCAGCACCAGAATCAGCAAATTGGTCGGCGGCAAAATATGGCTGCTCAGGATCACGATCAGCAACATGATGCCGATAATCGACAGTGCCGGAATGACCTCTGCAATCACGCGCCGTACTCCCTTCGTATGCAAGCCGGCGCGCGCCGGCCGGACCGCGATTTCTGCCAGCAGCATACTGAGCGCCTGCAATTTGCGATAAGTCGCAATCAGAAACGGTAGCGAGAGCAACAGTGCAGCGCCCCAGACCACAGCTTTCTGAACCTGCGGATCGGTAATCCATCCCGCCATACTGATGCCCAGGCTATCGGCAAAGTAGCCGCCGGTAATAAAGACCGCGGCCACCATCGCCAGATTGACGGTCACCTGCAACAGGATACGACGGATGATGTTTGACAGTTCGGCACGATCGCCCTGAGGTTGCAGGCTTTCCAGCCAAGTCGAGTACAGGCCGAACACCGCCGCCAATTTGACCGGCATCACCTTGGCCAGACGCGTGGATAGCGGATCGGCCAGCTTGATCAGATAGGGCGTCAACAAGGTCGTCAATACCGACACCGCAACGACGGTCGGATACAGGAAATCACTGGTCACTTTGAGGCTCACGCCGAGCGCCGCGATGATGAACGAAAATTCACCGATCTGCGCCAGCCCCATGCCGACGCGCATGGCGGTTCGGCCGTTGTGACCGGACAAAAAGGTGGCAATGCCGCAGCTGACCAGCTTGCCCAGCACCACTACAACCGTGATGACCAGGATTGGCAACCAATACTTCACCAGCACCGTCGGATTCACCAGCAGTCCGATGGCAACGAAAAAGATCGCACTGAACATGTCGCGTATCGGCTCGATCAGGCGCTCGATCTGGTGCAAGTGGCGCGATTCCGCCATCACTGCGCCGATAATAAAGGCACCCAGGGCAACGCTGTAATTGAGCTTCATCACCAGCAGACAAAAGCCGAAACACAGACCAAGTACGGTGACCAGAAATACTTCTTTGTTTTTGAACCGGCCGACATACTCCAGCAGGCGCGGCACAATCAAAATGCCCAGAACCAGCGCGACGATCATGAACAGCAGCAGGCGGCCGACCGTCGTGGCGACATCGACCGCATTCACCGAGCCGCTGGTGGCAATCCCGGACAGCAACGCGATCATGCCGATCGCCAGAATATCTTCGATGATCAGAATGCCAAAAATCAACTGCGCAAATTTCTCGCGCTTCATCCCAAGTTCAGTCAAGGCCTTGACGATGATGGTGGTCGAGGAGACTGCCAGCATGGCACCGAGAAACACCGCATCCATGGTCTTCCAGCCAAAGTACACCCCAATCCGGTAGCCAATCCATAACATCAAACCGATTTCTGTCAGGGCCACCAAAAATGCGGTGGCGCCGACCTTGCCCAACTTCTTCAGACTGAACTCAAGACCCAGAGAGAATAGTAAAAAAATCACCCCAAGCTCCGCCAGGATATGAATTGAGTGTTCATCCTCGATCAATTGGAACGGTGGCGTATACGGCCCGATAATGATGCCTGCGACGATATAGCCAAGCACCACCGGCTGCTTGAAACGGTTAAATACCACCGTCACAACCCCAGCAATCAACATGATCACGGCTAGGTCCTGGATGAACAACTCGACTGCAGGCATGGCGATATTTTCCTTACAAAAGTGGGATGGAAGGTGGACTGCGATGGCACGAGAAACGGCGAAAAACGACCTCAGGCGATGTGAAAACTGCGGAAAAACACGCGTAGCTTGATTACCTGACGCCCATTCAACAGAAGAATGGCGCGCAGGAATACTTTCTCAAAAGCAACTATACGTAATCGCATGATAACGCATAGAGCGCAATCGCCTCAACCGAAAACCCGAGAAACAATACGGTTTAGGCCGACCGCTCCTAGCGACGGCGGCGGCGGCGCTGATACATATCCATCAACGGTGTCGAAGAAATCCCATGCATCACAATTGACATCGCCACCACCGTCAGCACCATGGAAGTGATGCGCGGCGCCAGCGCGGCTGCTTGATAACCGGCCGGCGCGACCCACTGATATTGCAGCGCAAACGCCAGGTAATACAGCGAGCCGATACCTTTAATTCCAAACCATGCCATCAGCCGCCTCTGCAGCGATGTGACGTTGGCGCCTGCCAGTGCGACGGCAACCGAGAACGGTCGAATCACAAAAAACAGCAGTAACGCCAGCAATGCTCCCGGCGCTGAAAAACCGATATGCGATAACAGGACGCCGGTGAGAATCACCATCAGAAACTCAGCAAAATTTTCCAGTTGCAGATTAAAGCCGAGCACCGTTTCGGTCATGTACGCCGATGCCTTGACCGGATGGGTGGCAAGCTCTTCTATACCACCCGCGGGCGCTATCACCACGATGGTCTTGTATTGATCCGGATCCACACTCTGCCGACCGCTATGTGTCAACTCGATACGGCGCATTGCCAGTCCGGCGGCGAACACTGCCAGAAATCCGATCCCATGGATCAGCTCGGTGGCACCATAGGCCAGTGCGATCAAGCCGATGTCGAAGAATTCTTCCATCCCCAGCGCCAGGCCGAAACGGCGTCGCAAGCCAACCACCAGACTCCCTAGCAGCCACCCCATCAGCCAGCCGCCGCCGAGTCCGGCGAGTATGCTCCAGATCACGTGCAGCACTGTGTAAACGTTGGCGTAAGCGGCGGCTGACGGCACGCCGAGCAAGGCCAAACCCAGCATGACGAATGGAAAGGCGGTGCCGTCATTGAGGCCGCCCTCCCCAGTCAGGCTGCAGCGAATCCGATCACGATCGCCGACATCCTTGATCTGTACATCGGATGCCAGTACCGGATCGGTCGGTGCCAGAATCGCCCCCAGCAAAATCGCTGCGCCCAATGGCAAGTCGAATAAAAACATGCCGGCCAACGCCACCAGCGGAATCGTGACCAGCATCGCCAGCACGCCCAGGCGCAGCGGCAAGCGCCAGATACTGTCGCGAAATGGCATGCGTAACTTGAGTCCAACGGTGAATAGCGATAGCAGCAATGCCATCTTGGCGATCGTCGTCAGCAATTCGGCATGCTGGGCGGGTGCGAGGTTGATCAGCCCGCTTACTGCCGGTCCCAGAATATAGCCGATAGGCAGATAGAACATCGCCGGGCTGACAGGCAAGCGCTCCAATAGCGACGCCATCAAGCCCATCGACAATAGCAAGGCGCCGACGATCAGGTACCAGAGGATAGATTGATCGATGGCGACACCTCCTGGGAAGAAATTACGTGGATGACATCAAGATATTCTAGCGGTAAGGGAAGGCAGCCAGCGATGCCTGCCAACAAATATGAATGAAGGACTAAAATTTGGAGTGCGTTTTGCCCGCCAGGCGCGGCCGCGACGCCACCGTCAGCACTCAACGGACTATACCGGGATATGCCCCGTTAATGCAGCACCGGCGTCCAGTGGAAGGCGGCGAGCGACAGGAATCGAGGCCAGAGAGAACAGCGCGATGACGATAAACGCCGGCCAGAAATCGGCCGCGACAACCGTCGCGTGACCCTGGATGCGGCTGGAGAAAATAATCGCCAGGCCACCGATCGTGACACCCAGCCCAAGCGAAATCTGCTGCACCACGCTGGCCAGACTGGTGGCCCGGCTGACGTCAGCGCCATCCAGGTCGGCGTATGCCATTGAATTGAAACAGGTAAATTGCATCGAGGGGAAGAAACCGCCCAGCAACACCACCGCGATCATCACCAGATACGGCGTCGTCGGCGTGAACAAACCATACGATGCCAGCGCCAGCGCAGCCAGTAAGGCATTCCAGATCAACACCGAACGGAAGCCGTAGCGCCGCAGTACGGAGGTCCCTATCGCTTTCATGAAAATCGCGCCGAAAGCCGAGGCGCACGTGATGGTACCGGCATGAAAGGCACTCATGCCCAAACCAATCTGCAACGATAACGGCAATAGAAATGGCACGGCACCGAGGCCGATACGGAACAACGATCCGGCCATCACGCTGACACGAAAAGTCGGAATACGCAGCAAGCGCAAATCGAGCAGCGGGAACGGTACGCTACGCGCATGACGTAAATACAGCAGCAAGCAAATCACACCGGCCGCGCACATGCCAAAAGCCAGTTTCGATGACAGCAACTCACCGTCAATCAGCGACAAGCCCAGCATCAACAAGGTGCTGCCGATTGCAGACAGGACGAAACCCTTGACATCCAGCGGCTGCCGTTCTTCGGCCCGAAAGTTTTCAATAAAGCGGCCCGCCAGATAAATCCCGAGCAGGCTGATCGGCACGTTAATCAGAAAAATCCAGCGCCAGTGGAAGTAGGTCGTAATGAAACCGCCCAGCGGCGGCCCGATGACCGGCCCCAGCTGCGCAGGTATCGTCAGGTAGCTGATGGCCTTCACCAGGTTGTTGCGCGGCACCGAGCGAAAAATCACAATCCGGCCAACCGGCACCATCATCGCCCCACCTATACCTTGCAAAAAACGCGCAGCAACAAAAGCCGCCAAAGAACTCGACACGGCGCACAACAGCGATCCCGCCATAAAGACGCCGATGGCGGAGCGAAAAACGGTGCGCGCACCAAAGCGATCCGCAACCCAGCCGCAAATTGGAATAAACACCCCGAGGCCGACCACATACGAGGTTAGCGCAAGTTTCAGGGTAATAGGCTGTTGCCCGAGATCATGTGCCAGCACCGGCAATGAAGTCGCGATCACTGTCGCGTCCATGTTTTCCATGAACAGCGCACAAGCAACGATAAGTGGGATAAGAAAGGTACGGGGCACTGCCGGCAACGATGAAAGAAACAAAAAAACGCAACGAGTTGCGTTTGAACTGCAGGTAGTTTACTCCGATTGCGGAGTATTGACGGAAGACCATGCAAACTGCGAAATACCGACCATCGCATGCTTCATGCGTGACGCTGATCGAATTGCGCACCGGGAATCTTTTGCGGCATCAGGTCAACACAAAGTAAAAAGGCGCTCGATCACTCGAACGCCTTCCCAACAATCTGTTACCGCTTAGCTTTGACCAGCTGCAATACGGGTGCCGGTCAAGGTTGGCGTTGACCCGGCATTTTCGACCAGCCATTTCTTCATCCGGTCGGCATCTCCCTGACGCGAATACTTGCCGCGCGAGTCGAGGAATACCATCACCACCGGACGACCTTCAACAATGGTCTGCATCACCAGACAACGTCCCGCTTCGGTGATATAACCGGTCTTTTGCAGGCCGATTTGCCATCCGGGATTTTCCACCAGATGATTCGAACTGTGGTATTCCAGCGGACGACCGCCCGGCTCCACCTGGTACTTTTGATCGGTCGAATACTGACGAATGATCGGTTGCTGATAAGCGGCAACCACCAACTTGGCCAGATCGCGCGCGCTGGCAACATTCAGGGGTGACAAGCCGGTCGAATCGACATAATGCGCGCCGGTCATACCGAGTGATTTGGCCTTGGCATTCATTGCCTCGACAAATGCCGGCAAGCCGCCGGGATAGTTACGACCGAGTGCTGATGCAGCACGATTCTCGGAACTCATCAACGCGATATGCAGCATGTCGGTACGGCTCAATTGCGAACCGATCCGCAGCCGTGAACTGCTATGCTTTTCGCGATCGATATCTTCGTCGGTCACCGTCAGCACTTCATTCATGTCTTGCTTGGCTTCGACCACCACCATGCTGGTCATCAGTTTGGTCAGCGATGCAATCGGCAGTGCTACCTGAGAATTCTTGTCGAACAGGACCTGGCCGGTAGATTGGTCAAGCACCAGCGCGACATTCGATTTCAGCTCGAGTGGATCATGGGTCAAATTCAAACCCGCCATCTCACCGGCGGACAGCATCGGCGGCGCGACAACTGCCGGCAGCGCAAAGGCTGCGCGCTCGAATGCCACCTTGCGACGGCCCCTGACGTACACCACTTTTTTTACCACGCCTTCGCGCTGTTCAAGCGATGCGAGCCTGTGTTGACGACCTGATTTCCGGCTGGCAGCCACCAGTTCGCGCGCGTCCGGCGCGCTGGCTATGGCGCCATTGACATTTTTTTCTCGGCCTGATTTGCCGGCAACGGATTTTTTATCGGTGGAATGCTTGGCGTGTGCCTTCGCCTTCAGGCTTTTTGCTGTGCCCGGCTTGGCGGCTTTGCCGGCTTTACTGGTCGCCGCGTTCTCGTCTTGCGCTTTTTCAGCATCCTTCGGAGGCGCCGCAGACGCTGTTGCAACCGCAAAACATAATGATAAAATAATAACTAACGCGGATTTGGCCATGTGCGGCTCCTGATTCGACAAACATATAACCTGTCGAAGTGTAGGCAAATCAAACAAAAATCGCAAGATAATTAAGGAGTTAGCGTACTAATCTAAACACCTTTCTACATTCGGATAATGACGAACGCCAAAACTTCGGTGAAAAGTTGCCAACGCCGCCACTCCTTAATCAAATCTCGCACAACATTCTCTATTTTTCAAGTTCAATCATCACAGTATCAATCGAAAACGAATAATCGGCTTGCAGCGCAAAGTATTCGCCTACTTCGGCCGGTGCGCTGTCCCACAATGATTTGATTGCTACGACACGTTCAGTGGGCGTGCGCATTCTGGCAACCCAGCTATCGAATTGCAAAGACAGCTTCCAGCTTTTATCGCCAACGACTTTGAAGCCAGCCTGCGTCAGCAACTCGCGCCAGGCCGGAAGACTGCGATTACGTACGTGTGAAGTGTCGCGCAACAACTCGATCGACTGTAAATAAGTGTCGGCCAGCACATCATCCGGAGCAGCGGTATCGATAACGACACCCTTGCCGCCGGGTTTCAAAACACGCGCCATCTCCGCCAATGCCTGCGGCAAATTTTTCCAGTGATGCGCACTGTAGCGAGTACACACCAAGTCGAAGCTCGCATCGGCAAACGGCAGCCGGTCGGCGCTGCCCTGCTGCACCTCCAGATTATGCAAACCACGCTCACGGGCAGCATCGGCAACGACACTCAGCATTTCTTGCGCCAGATCGTAAGCGATCACTTTGCCTGCATGCGCTGCCATCGCGAAGCTGGCGTGGCCGCCACCGCATCCGACATCCAGTACGACTGCCTGCGGGAACTGTCCGGCATACCCGGCAAGATCCTGCAAATCGGCTCCCTGGGCATGTACGGTGCTCGTTAAATAGGCCGCGGCGGTACTGCCAAATTGTTCGGTTACCACTTGATCGTGGTTGCGCATTCTTGTGCTTACATTGCTCATTCGCTTCTTTCTCTAAAAATAACACCATCACATATTGAGCAGTTTAGCTATTATTTATCCTGTTACAAGATGAGTGTTTATACTATTATTTTTGGCAATAGGATGCCCCTCTCCAGATCGAGACCGAACCAACACATGGACGACATAAGCAAACGCAAAGCGCTGGGCGAATTCATCAAGAGCCAGCGTACCCAACTCTCGCCGCTAACCCTCGGGATCGGCGCCAACACGCGACGCCGTACGCCCGGCCTGCGCCGCGAAGAAATTGCCCAGTTGTGCGGCATTAGCGTCACCTGGTACACCTGGATCGAACAAGGAAGAACCGTTTCGGTGTCGCCTCAGGCGCTGGCGCGGATTGCCGACGCATTGCAATTACCGCAGGCTAAACGTGCTTATCTGTTTAAGCTGTCAGGAAAGAAAGATCCGCGCTTGCCGGACATCGTGGACGACCAGATTCCCGCCGACGTCATAGCCGTGCTACGCAATGTCAAGACGCCGGCTTACCTGCTGGATCGCTACTGGAATGTCATCGCCTGGAATCGGCCGGCACAAATGTTGTTTACCGGGTGGCTGGATCAAAAATCCAGTGTGAAAAATTTGCTGTACTACACCTTCTGCGACCCGAACGCAGCGACCTTCATCAGTGATTGGGAGCAGCGCGCACGCCGTTTGGTGGCGGAGTTCCGGGCGGATTGCGGGATGTATCTGGATGAGCCGCAAATTGTGACGATTGTCGAGCGGCTATGTGCCGACAGCAGTGCTTTCAAGCTCGCCTGGAGTTTGCAGGACGTGACTGAGAAGGAAGGCGGCGAGCGACGTTTTAATCATCCGGTGTTGGGGGCGCTCTGTTATCAGCAGGTGAATTTGCGGGTGGCTAATCGGGCGGAGTTGAAGTTGGTTGTATTATTGCCGGCATAGATTGCGTTTAGCCTATTTTTTCACCACAAACGCCACCCCAAGAATCGCCACCAGCATCCCGGCAATACCCAGCAGGTTAAATGCTTCACCGAAGATCAGCCATGCCATGACTGCGGTGGTCGGCGGTGTCAGATACAACAGGCTGGCCACCCGGGTCGCCGCACTTTTGCGAATCAGCGCGAATAGCAGGAAGATTGCGCCGATCGATAACGCCAGCATCGACCATAGCAACGCACCGATGAAACCTGGCGTCCATTGCACCGTCCGCAGTGTCGGATCGAGGTGTTCGTAGACGACGGCGAACGGCAAGATCACGACGGCGGAAGCGGCGAATTGAATGATGGTGCCGGTGCGCAAATCGAAATGCGGGCAATGATGTTTTTGGTAAAGGGTGCCTAGCGTGATCGAGATGAGTGCCAGTACAGAGAATGCGATGCTTTGCCAGGACAGGCCCATCAGGCTGATTTTCGCGGCAACGACCAATCCGACTCCACCAAGGCCAAGCAACAGCCCGATCCATTGACGCGGCCTGACCGACTCGCCGATCCAGCGAGCGGCAAAGGCCGTCAGGATAGGCTGCATGCCGACGATCAGGGCAGATAACCCGGCCGGCATGCCCAGCTTGATAGCGCACCAGACACCGGCCAGATAACCGGCCTGCAACAGGACCCCCGCGACCGCAATGTGACGCATTTGTCCGACCGGCCACGGCGCCTTCAGGATCAGTACCAGCGGCAGCAGCACGATCAGGACGCCAACAAATCGCATTAACAGGAAAGTCAACGGCGGCGCGTATGGCAAGCCAAATTTGGCGACCACGAAGCCGGTGCTCCAGATCAGCACAAATACCAGCGGCATGGCCGGCAACAAGCGTGACAACCAGCCTGTGGGCGTCACGATTGTTGCGTCCGCTAGCGGAGAAGGAACGGTTGGCGCATGACTGACAGGACGCATAAAGGATGGAAACCTAGCCGAAGGTGAAAGGCAGTGCGGCGCTGGAAGTCGTCGCCAGATAGGTTACCTGACGACTGGCATGCCGGGCAGCCAAAGCAATAGTTTGCAGATGGATCGCTACCGTGTCTTGTACATTCTTGCCATAGCCGCCGGCCATCGTTAGCGCCACCGGAATCGCGCGCCGGCCAGCGGCCGCGAACACCATTCCGTCGCGTTGTGTCAAGCCATCAAAACTGAGTTTCAAGCGTCCTAAGCGGTCGCCTTCATGCGGGTCCGCACCCGCCAGGTAGATAATCAGTTGCGGCGCGAAACAAGCAAACAGCTGATCCAGCGCATCCTGCAGTGCAGCCAGATATGCCACGTCACCGGTCCCGTCCGGCAGCGCCACATCCAGGTCGCTGAGTTCTTTGCTGAACGGATAGTTATCTGCGCCATGCAGCGACAGCGTGAAAATCGACTCATCCCGCGCCAGAATCGATGCGGTACCGTTGCCCTGATGCACATCCAGGTCGACGATGGCGACGCGCTGGACCTGGCGCTCGGCTTGCATCAGGCGCGCAGCTATCGCGGCATCATTAAATACGCAAAAACCGCCGCCATGATCGGCAAACGCATGATGCGTCCCGCCCGCCAGGTTAACCGCTATCTGATCGCTCGAATTTAATGCCGCACGACATGCGGCGATCGTGGCACCAGCCGAACGGCGGGAACGTTCGACCATTTGCGGCGACCACGGAAAGCCGATTTCCTTTTGCGCGGCACTCGACAGGCTACCGTTGGACACGGCGTCAATGTAATGAGGATGATGCGCCAGCGCGAGCACGCCATCGCTGGTGAACGGCGCTTCATGCAATTCAATACCGGAGATGCCAGCCTGCACACCTTCATGTATCAATCGGTATTTTTGCATCGGAAAGCGATGGCCCGCAGGCAGAGGCAAGACGAAATGGTCGCTGTAGAAAGCTTTCAAGATTGCTCGATGCCGGTAGCCGGAAAGGCATTCAGTCTAGCATTTAAGCCCGGTCTGTTCTGGTCACAAGGCATGGGATGACAAAATTTCAGCGCGGATGGCTTGTTGCCGGGCATGCCTCATTATTTGCAACTCCAAACCATTTATTGCAATGCAGCAACAATTACTTGACAGCCCGACGGAACCGTTTAAAATAAAATTGTTGCGTCGCACAATTCATATTGCTTTGTAGCGCTGTTACTGCGTTGTTACTGAGCAATCAATAGTGTTTGCAATATCCGCTAGTTCCTCACTTACCCCTGCAGAATCACTGGAGAAGCCATGTCTACCATCGCCGAACAATTTTCATCCGCAGCTAAAGCCAATCTTGAAGCCAATCTGGCGCTATTCACCAATTTCACTGCTAAAGCTTTTGAAGGCGTGGAAAAACTGGTAGAGCTGAATTTGACTGCAGCAAAAGCTTCTTTCGAAGACTCCAGCGCGTCGACTCAAAAACTCTTGACCGCAAAAGATCCCCAGGAATTTTTCTCGCTGAGCGTAGCGCAAGCCCAACCCAACACCGAAAAAGTGATCGCCTACGGCCGTCATTTCGCCAGTATCGCATCGGCGACCCAGGCTGAACTGACCAAGGCTGCAGAAGCGCAAGTTGCCGAAACCAAACGCAAAGCGGTTGAATTGATCGAGCAAGTGTCGAAAAGCGCGCCACCTGGCAGCGAAGGCGCGATTGCCTTCGTCAATGCCGCCATCGGCAATGCCAGCGCCGGCTACGAACAATTTACCAAGAGCACCAAGCAGGCGGTGGAAGCAATCGAAAGCAATGTCAACAGCGCCGTCGATCAATTGTCGCAAGCTACGGCCAAGTCAGCCGCACGTAACACCAAGAAATAATTTTCAGCAACCGGAACGGCGTTGATGGCCGGACCCGACCTGCTAAGAATGGGAAGTCAGGTGGTGCCCAGGTAGAACTTATCCGGGCACCATCGGCATTCTCGCATCAACGTCAAGAACGCCACCTTCGCGCATCGCGGCGACCCGCAGCAAATCGGAAATTCCATACGCAAGTTCATCGCATGGCGGAAGCAAAGCAATTTACCACCGAGACTCAGCGCTGCCCTAAGATGACCATTTCCTGCCCAGTTCCTCAAGTCCGGCTTTTTTTAAATCCTCCGGCGCCATCACCACCCTTAACTCGACACTGGCATTAAAGGTGAGAAAAAATGGTTCGGCAAACATCGGGATTTTCGAAGGATCATCCAGATCGACGATCAAGAGCGCAGAACGTTGCCCTTGCTGTTCAGTGAAGTAAACCGCCTCCGGTTTTAACTCCTCCAGAATCTGGCCTATTTTCTGGCCGGCGGAACCGTCCCTGACGGCGGTGTTGAACTCGGTGTTAGGAAACTTGACATTCAATAGCATGCGCATGATTGCCTCCTCAGAAATTTTGATAAATCCCCTGTCAAAGGTGTTGATTAACCCTTGTAAAGCCAATTTCCATTGTAGGATTTTTCGCTAATTTAGATACCCATCATTTCGCGTTAATCTGATTGCTGTCCGGTAATGAAACTACGCATTCGTATTCTTTGCGAACTTGAGGTGCGTCACCTTTGGCGCGGCGACCGTCCGCACGAGATCGAGGCCGGACAGGTTGTCGCCGACACCATCGAACAAGCGCTCACCGCTGCCGAGGAGCGTCGGCACGAGATTGATTTCCATCTCGTCCACGAGTCCAGCCGCGAGATACTGCTGGGCAGCTTGCGCACCGCCGGCGAGCGACACATCCTTACCGCCGGCGGCTTGCCGGGCCTGTTCGAGCGCCGCCTGTATGCCGCCCGTGACGAATGTGAAGGTCGTCCCTCCGTCAAGTTCGAGTGGTTCACGTGCATGGTGCGTGAGCACGAACACCGGATGATGGAACGGCGGATTGACGCCCCACCAGCCATTCCATGGATTCTTGGCATCCCAGGGCCCCGGGTGCCCGCCAAACATGTTGCGCCCCATCACCGTGGCGCCGATGTTGGCGAGCGACTCCTTGACGACCGGGCTGCTTGCGTTGACCTCCCCACCTTCCAGGCCAAGGAGCGCACGGAACTCCGCGAGCCGGAATGCCCACTCGTGAAGGCGCCCGCCGCCGATGCCGAGCGGGTTCTCCAGGCTCTGGCTGGGACCGGCAACAAAGCCGTCGAGTGACATCGAGATTTTTAAGCGCAGCTTTGACATGTCTCATCTCCTAGATTGACCTGCCACACCTGAAGCGACGCGAATGAAGCTTGAGGTTTTCAACTCAAGGCTCAGAGCCGGATTTGAGGGCAGGCCATGAAAGAGTTTAGCAAATTTCGCGGGAAGCGATGGCCATGGTTTCAGTGCTGCGGCATACCTCGCCCACTCGTCCTGGCCAGGTTGTTGCGCATGTCCTGCAGCGCGTGCAGAAGCTCGCTGATCTCATCCTTGCCGATCACTTCAAGGTGGGATCCAAGCTCTCCTGCAGAAACCGTTTTGGCAATCGACAAGGCGCCTTGCAGCGGTTGCGTAATGCTACGCGCGATCAGCCACGCAAACACAGCAGCGATGCACAACGCCGCTGATCCGGCCATCAACAGCAGCATCATTAATTGCCTGCCCGCAGCAACGTTGGCCTCTAGCGCCTGGCGGGACGCGGCATGCTGAATCTCGACAAACTTGTTGAGCGCAATTAATTGCTGTTGAAGCATGGGGTCGATGACGGTGGACAGGATCTTTGCCGCACCGTCGTTATTAAAGGAAAACGCCTCGCCCATCGCGTCGCCGAGAGGGACTTCGATTTTTTTGTCCAGCTGCGCAATGCCGGACATGATGTTTTTTTCGACATCAGTGAGTCCGATCGCTTCCAATGTTCCCCGTGCTTCCGCAAAGCGTTTGTGCAGGTTCCTGACGTTGTCGCCGCCGAGATGCATGGCACGGACATCCGATTGAAGTGAAATATTCCTCATCGCTATGCCGCCTTCGAGCAGCACACTCTTCATCGTGCTTGCCAGCTGTTCTTTGGTGTTGGCAAGCTCCAGTCCATTGATCAGTTTGTCTCTGTCATTGCTGCCGATAACATTGCTGGTGACGAGTACCGCGATCAGCATCAACAAGACGATGCCGAAACCCATCGCCAGTCGTGCGCCTATGGATAAATTACGCAAATGCATGCTGCTTCCTCTCGTTTAAATTTCCACGCTGTTCTCTCGTCATGACGCCTTCGCCCAGTAATTTAAAGCAACGCCCGTAGTCCATTCCGTATTTGTAGCGCCGCCAATCTATCGCACCAAATGACTGGCTATTGCCATTACAAACATTGACAATGTCCTGGTGCATTGATGATGATGTTGTTTGAATTGAATGACAAATGCTTTTTTTGCACCAGCGTGGTTACATAAAGGTACCGGAAGATATGTCCTTACCCCCTCTTAATGCACTACGGGCCTTTGAAGCGGCAGCCAGGCTCGGAAGCTTTCGCGCGGCCGCCGATGAGTTGTATGTGACGCACCCGGTAATCAGCCGCCATATACGCGGCCTGGAAGATCGTCTGCGCGTCAAGCTATTCGAAAAATCTGCGCGCGGCGTATTGCTCACAATGAACGGGCAGCGTTACTTTAAAAGAATTACGTTGGCATTTCGCGAGATACTGGAAGCGACGCATGAGGCTTCATCCCGCCCGCATTCGACCTGGTTGCGCTTGGCGGTCGTGCCGGGATTGGCAACCAGATGGCTGACCCCACGGCTCAACCAATTTAAGGAAGTCGCACCGCAAATATCTATCGGGTTAGAGCCGACCAAGCAGTTTGATTGCGTCACGCGTGGTGACGCTGACATTGGGATCGGCTATGGCAGCATGGTTGATTTTGTCGGTGAAATACAAACGCTTTACTGTCCAACCGTATTTCCGGTTTGCAGCCCCGGTTATTTGCGTGGCAAACCTCATCCCGTCGACATCCAGGACCTGCTTGCCACCAATCTTATCCACGAAGATCAGGGGGCTACGTGGACGAACTGGTTCAATTCCCAAGGCATTCATTTCAGCTGCCAGGACTTTATTTGTTATGCAACAGCGAACCAGGCCATTGAAGTTGCACTTGCAGGGCAAGGCGTAGCCCTGGCGAATGAACTGCTGGTGCATGACGAACTTAGCTGTGGTCGTCTTATCAGATTGGTCGGTGACTGCGATTCGAATATCGGCTACCAGTTAATCCTGAGATCAGGCGCCATATCCGCACCTGCGCGCGCATTCTGTCATTGGCTTCAAGCCTCTCTGACAGCGCACAGGAGCATCGCCCCCCTGACGAATACAGAACGGATCATGGCCCGCGTGAATGGAGGCGACGCGGGGTACGCCGTTCGAACCAATTCGGCCCACGGTGCATTGCACCAGGTCCGGTGGTAGGGTGCAATAGAGCAGCACATGCCAGAATTAACCAATCAAGCCCTGTCGTTAGTAAATCGAATGGAAAACCTGAGCGATAGCCAACGCGCCATGCTGGTGCAGCTATTCGGGAAAGTTGCGACTGCTATGGGAAAATTAAATCAAAAAGATCACAAGGCCATCGAAAAATTCTTGATTGAAATTCTATAAGTCCGTAAGAAGACATTTTCAGGAGTAACAAAATGAGCAGCGTCACCGTGTATGAACTTGAAGCCTAAGATATGCACAACGACAAGATGAAGAAATCGCGCCGCTGGGGAACGCTTGAGGTGTCCGGCAAAATGAGACCACAGCACCGGCAATCTTCACACCGCCAAAAATCAGGTCTCGGGACATAGGTCGCTTGTAAACAGTGTATGGAAAGCTTGCCGTGGGAGCGCTCACGTTCTCAGCGTAGTTGATCAGGCCATTCAAGATCGCGCTGATTCCCCGTCGACTAGCCCTCCGGCGGAGCTCAGTCCAGATCAAGCACAGTCTGCTCTCGCCACCAGCGCCGCCCTGCCTGCGGCGCGTTCAGGCTGAGCGGCTCGCCCATCTGCGGCGTGCTGACCGGTACACCCTGCTGGCCGGCCAGCGCAACGATGCGCTCGAACGGGTCTTGCCAGGCATGCATGGCCAGGTCGAAGGTGCCGTTATGCACCGGCAGCAGCTGCTTGCCGCGCAGATCCAGGTGGGCTTGCAGGGTCTGCTCCGGCTGCATGTGCACATCCGGCCAGTCATGGTCGTAGGCGCCGGTTTCTATCATGGTCAGGTCGAAGGGGCCGAAGCGCTTGCCGATCTCCTTGAAGCCGTCGAAATAGCCGCTGTCGCCACTGAAGAACAGGCGCAGATCGTCATCCAATATCACCCAAGAAGCCCACAGGGTCCGGTTGCCGTCGGTGAGGCCGCGTCCTGAAAAATGCCGCGCCGGTGTCGCCACAAGGTGCAAGCCCGCCACCCGGGTACTTTGCCACCAGTCTAGTTGCTGCACCTTCTCTGCTGGCACGCCCCATTTGACCAGGGTATCACCCACGCCCAGCGGCGTGATGAAATGCTTTACCTTGCCAGCCAGTTGAAGGATGGCGTCATAATCCAAATGATCATAATGGTCATGCGACAAGATCACGCCCTTGATGGGAGGTAGTTCGGCAACGCTGATCGGCGGCTCGTGGAAACGCTTAGGTCCCATCCACTGCAAAGGTGAGGCGCGTTCGGAAAACACAGGATCGGTCAGCCAGAATTCGCCGCGCAGCTTCAGTAGCATGGTGGAATGCCCCAGACGGAACAGCGAACGATCCGGCGCGGCCAGCAATTGCTCGCTGCTGATCGCCAGTACCGGGATGGGCTGGGCCGGCACCGTGCCGGCCGGTTTATCGAAGGCGAAGCGCCACAGGACCTGCAAGGTCTTCCACAAGCCGACTCTTTGCACGGGATGATGATTCCTGAACTTGCCATCGCGGTGCTGCGAAGATGGGGTGTGGGTGTGGATATGCGTATCGACTGCTGCGAGTGTTTCACTTGCCATGTTCGTCGTCCTGTTTACGATGCCGGTTATTTGTTGGTTCCCTGCTACTGAAAGGCAAGGACTAATTACACTACACAGTGTAGTTTTATGTCGAGAAAAAGTAAACTGCTTAGTGTAAAATAATTTGTAACCAGGATATGAATACCATGACAACACTCCCAAAACTGACCGACCGCAAGCGCGAAGCTATCTTGCAAGCAGCCATCGCCGAATTCCGCAGCAGCGGCTTTGAAGCCACCAGCATGGACAAGATTGCCGCCAGCGCGGAGGTATCCAAGCGCACCGTGTACAACCACTTTCCCAGCAAGGACGACCTGTTCGCGGCCATCCTGCAGCAGTTATGGGAATGCACCGTGGCAGTGACAGAATCCGCCTACCGCAAGGACCTCCCTCTGCGCAGCCAACTGCTGGAACTGACGCAGCAAAAAATGCGCATGCTGAGCGATGCCAGCTTCATGAACCTGGCCAGGGTGGTGATCGCAGAAGGCATCCATTCCCCACAACGCGCGCAAGACATGATCGCGCGCATGGGCATGCGCGAAGAAGGCGTCACCGCCTGGATACGCGCCGCACAACAGGACGGCAAGCTCAAACCGGCCGACCCGGAATTCGCAGCCCATTTGCTGCAGGGACAACTGAAGCTCTTCGCCTTCTGGCCCCAACTGGCGTTGGGGCAGGCGCCGTTGTCGGACGCGGAGCAGGCGATGATTGTGCAGACTGCGGTGGATATGTTCTTGGCTTATTTTGAACGACGGTAAGTTTTGAATTTACCATTTGCGGCCAGAGCCCCGAAATATGGTATCTAGACTAAGGCTTGTTGACTTTCATCTGAGAGCAAGCCCATTCGAGCACCCACTCGTAACTTGTAAGACACAAGATGAAGCAATAACCCGGGCGAAGAAAATTCACGGGAGTAAGGGAGCTGCGTGGCAATCGCCCGACTACTTCAGCGTCCCCGATAGAAATTGCTGAAGCCTTTCGCTCGATGGATTAGCGAGAATCCGACGCGGATCGCCCTGCTCCTCAATCTGTCCTTTATGCAGGAAAACGAGATGATTGGACACTTCGCGTGCGAATCCCATTTCGTGGGTCACGACAACCATGGTGCGACCTTCTTCGGCCAGTTTCTGCATGACCTTGAGGACTTCACCAACCAGTTCCGGATCAAGCGCGGAAGTCGGTTCATCAAACAGCATCACTTCAGGTTCCATCGCCAGCGCGCGGGCGATCGCGACACGTTGCTGCTCGCCACCCGACAGGCGTGACGGATGAAAATCCTTGCGATGATAGACGCCGACTTTTTCCAGATACAGTTCGGCTTTTGCGATGGCCTCGTCGCGGCTTTGCTTGAGCACATGTATCGGCGCCTCGATCACGTTTTCCAGCACGGTCATATGTGCCCATAGATTGAAGTGCTGGAACACCATCGCGATACGCGCGCGAAAATTCTGCAATTGACGCAGGTCGGCAGCGACCAGGCTGTGGTCTTTTCCAGTCTTCAGCCTGAGCTGTTCGCCATTCAGCGAAATGCTCCCGGCATACGGCAACTCCAGCAAATTGATACAACGCAGAAAGGTACTTTTCCCGGAACCGCTGGAACCGATGATGCTGATGACATCGCCCGATTTTGCAGCAATGGAAACACCACGCAAGACTTCGTTGCTGCCATAGCGTTTATGCAGATTACTTACGGCGAGTTTGTCCATGATGATTTGAATGAGATATGGTTACAGGGCAAGCAACTTGCCGGTACGAAACGGGACGCTACCGGCAACCTTGCGGTTTAAGATGTGACAACCAGCGCTGTTCAGCTTGACGAAACAGGCCGACCAGCGCGAAGGTGACGAACAGATACAGCAAGCCGGCCAGCCCGAACGAATAGAATGACTTGAAGGTGTCAGCATTGGCGTCACGCGCTATTTTGAGCAAATCGGGCACGGTGGCGGCAAAAGCGACGGAGGTGCTGTGCAGCATAATAATCACTTCATTCGACAGTGACGGCAATGCGCGCCGCAATGCGCCCGGCAAAATAATGCGGCAGTACAGCGTGAACTGTGACATGCCATACGCACGTCCGGCTTCGATTTCGCCATTGGGCGTCGCCCGAATCGCACCCGCAATAACTTCCGTTGTATAGGCACAGGTATTGAGAACGAAGGCCAGAATCGTGCAGTTGAAACCCTGGCGGAAAAACAGGTTCAGAAATTCCGTGTCGTGCACGATGCGAAGGCTGTATACCCCGGAATAAAAGAACAGCAGTTGCACGTAGAGCGGGGTGCCGCGAAAAACAAAGGTGTACAGCCGCACCGGAGTGGACAGGAATTTTCTTTTCGACACCCGTGCCACCGCCAACGGGACCGCGAGACAGAAACCAATGCTCATGCAGAGCACCAGCATCCAGAGCGTGACCGCAAGGCCGGTCATGTGGAAGCCATCCGTATACAGGTAGGCCCGCCAGTAATCGCTGATTAATTGGATCATAGTTCTGCCTCACGCTGTCCGATCGCATAGCGGCGCTCAAGCCGCGCGAGAATCATGTTTGTGGCGCTGGTTACCGCCAGATACAGGACCCCGGTCAAGGCGATGAAAAAAAAGAATTGGGAAGTGGCGCGCCCGGCCTGATCGGACAAGCGTACAAGATCGTTCAGGCCGATGATCGAGACCAGCGCAGTGCTCTTCAGCAGCACCTGCCAGTTGTTGGCAATGCCGGGCAAGGCAAAGCGCATCATCTGTGGAAACAAGATGCGATGAAACACCTGAAAATGCGTCATGCCGAACGCAAACCCGGCTTCGACCGGCCCTTTTGGCACCGCCAGATACGCACCGCGAAAGGTTTCGGAAAAATAGGCGCCGTATATGAAGCCCAGCGTCAATATGCCGGCCGAAAAAGGATTGATCGTTATCTGGGTCAGGCCCAGCGCTTCGGTCAGGTTGTTGAAGACCATTTGCATGCCGTAAAACACCAGCAGCATCGTGACCAGATCCGGCACTCCCCGAATCAAGGTCGTATAGATCATCGCCAGTTTGCGCAGCATCGCATTCGCAGAGAGCTTGGCGCCGGCCCCCAGCAAGCCGATGACGAACGACACCAGCAAGGCCGAAACCGATAATTCGAGCGTCACGCTCAAGCCCCTCAGCATCTGTGGGCCGTAGCCATATAAAAACATCTTTGTCCCCAGGCAGCCGGCGTGGTTCGCCGACGGCCAATCTTATGGTTTCTTTATCGGAGAGCCGGCATCTGCGGACTCTCCTTTCCTGTGATGCTTTAGAAAAAATCAGTCACCCGAAACATCGAACTCGAAATGCTTGGCCATGATTTTCTTGAACGTGCCATTTGCCTTCAGGTCGGCCAGGGCTTTGTTCAGCGCATTTTTTAAATCCACGTCTTCCTTGCGCAGGCCGAATCCCGTGCCTTTGCCGAAAATTTTCTCATCCTGAACTGCAGGGCCGGCAAAGGAGAAGCCTTGGCCGATCGGCTTTTTCAGGAAGGCTCCGCTGGCCTCGATCGAATCCATGAAGCCGGCGTCAATCCGTCCCGCCTGCAAATCGGCGTAGACCATGTCATTCTTGGCATACGAAACCACTTCAACCCCGGCAACGGCCCATTTTTCCTTCGCATAGGTTTCATGAGTCGATCCTTGCTGAACGCCAATGCGCTTGCCTTTGAGGGATTCCGGTGTCGGCTTCAAGCTGCTGCTGGCCTTGGCGACCAAACGTCCCGGAACGCGCGTAATGCGATTGGAAAAGTCAATTTCTTTCAAGCGTTTTTCGGTAGCGGACATTGACGAGTCGACGGCGTCAAATTTCTTCGCTTTCAGCGCCGGGATCATGCCGTCAAAATCGTTCTCCACCCAAGTGCACCTGGCTTTCAGATCCGCGCAGATTGCTTCGCCCAGGTCGATGTCGAAACCAACCAACTTACCATCCGTGTTCTTGAATTCAAACGGCGCATTGCTTGGATCGGTACCCCAGCGAATCTCGGTAATATCCTTGGCCCCGACACCCAAGGACATCATCATTGCGCTTGCCGCGAATACTGCGGCACTCATTTTCTTCTGCATGCTTATCTCCTGTTGTAGATCTAATGATGGAATTTCATTTGACACGTTGACTTCGTGTTTCTCTGTTTTCAGTACGGCAAATCTATCGGGCTTGCATGCCTGCTCCCGCAAACCTTTATGGCACATTACATTTTACATTTTATATTACTTGAAAATTTTTGTGTCAAATTTATGCAAACTGATTCGCATTGCGCAAGACGCAAGGCTGGCACGTGCCGGTATCACTTTATGCGAAAGTTTTTATTGCGAAAATTGCTATTAAGGCTGGCGGCAAGGCAAGCAGGCAGGCAACTATCCATTAGGACAAACTACCCCCGCTCCATCGATTTTTCAGCGGCGGAGCCTGCAAAGACTGCAATGGAATTTCAGACGCTCGGCAGCATTTTTACTTGCCTGGGAGCATTCCTTCGGCTGGGTCCGCAAAGATGGCCGTGACAGTTTCTTGATTTTGGTGAACCCATGCCCGGTACATGCCGGACGTATTGAACGGCATCGCCAGATTGCCATGTTGATCGATGGCGATGACGCCGCCGCGCCCGCCGATCGCGCCAAGCCGCTCCATCACGGCTTGACTGGCCGCCAGGTTCAACGCTTGCTTTCCATACTTGATGCACGCGGCAATGTCATACGCCAGCACTGTTCGAATGAAATGCTCGCCGGTCCCGGTGGCCGAGACGGCGACGCTGCCGTTGTCGGCATAACAGCCGGCACCGATGAGCGGCGAGTCACCGACTCTTCCCGGCCGCTTGTTGGTCATCCCGCCGGTAGAAGTTGCTGCGGCGAGATTACCGAACCGATCGCGTGCAACAGCGCCGACGGTACCGAATTTTTGGTTGGGATCAATCGGATCGGCACTCGGCTGACCGCTTGCCGATGCACCATCGTGATCCAATTGCGCTGTGACAGAAGACTGACGCGCACTCAGCAGTTGCTCCAGCCGATGTGGCGTGGCGAAATATTCCGGAGGAAGTGCCTCAATGCCGCATTCACGCGCAAATCGCTCGGCGCCGGCACCACTCATAAGAACGCAATCCGTCTTTTCCATCACGGCGCGCGCCAGTAATATCGGGTTGCCAACCGTGCTGACTCCCGCCACTGCACCCGCAGAAAGCGTGCTCCCGTCCATCACGCTCGCGTCCATTTCATGCAAGCCATCGGCGGTATACACCGAGCCATGTCCTGCGTTGAATAGCGGGCAGTTTTCCAGCGCGACGACTGCCGCTGTCACGGCGTCAATGGCGCTACCGTTGTGCGCCAGTATGGCTTCGCCTGCGGCGATCGCTGCGCGCAGGGCTTGGTGATAGGTGTGCTCCATTGCGCCGCTCCTTGTGGGGGAGATAGTGCCGGCGCCGCCGTGAATTGCAAGAACGTAGGACTTGTTCATTTCTGTGTCGTTTGCTTTCCCTCGCGGCCTGTCGATATGACGCGAGAAACGTATGGTTACAACGGATGGTTACAAAGGAAGGTCATTTCATGTACAAATAAGAAAGCACGCTTTCATTCAGATCCGACGAAATCCGGACTGCTTCTTTGCTGCGGGTCATCACCAGGCTGATGACGCATTCGATGATGGCCATGGCGGCGATACTGGAACTGCTCAGCAGAGCATGCTCGGCCGGTGTGTAAATCAGGTGTTGGGCCACCCCGCGCAGAGGCGAGGCGGGTGAGTCGGTGATGGCCACGACGACCGCGCCGCGCTCCACCGCAAATCGCGCCAGCCGCACGGTGTCCAGGGAATAGCGCGGCAGCGAGATCGCGATCAGTACATCGTCCGGCCCTATGGCCGTCAAGCGATAGGCAGCCTGCTCATTGCCGCCTTCCATGCTGATAGCGGTAGCCAGACCGCAATACGGCATCAACCCGCTAGCCAGAGCGCCTGCCAGATAAGAGCTGACGCCAAAGCCAAGCACATAGACACGCTTGCCGTTGGAAATCGCTTCGACCGCCTTTTCAAAAGACACTTCCGTGTTTGCGCTGGTGACCAGCCGCAAATTCTCGATGCCGGCATCCAGCATTTCCGACAGCGAATATTCGCCTGAAGGCCGTTGTGCCAGTTCTGCTTTCAACTTGTCGACCGGTGAGACCGCGTCCTGCAGCGTAGCAACCAGCGCAGCCCGCATGCCGGTGAAACCGCCGCACTCAATCGCGCGCGCAAGCCTGTTGACGGCTGCGGGCGAGGTGCCGGTGGCCTGTGCAAGATCTTCGATCGTCATGGTGGCCGCTCTGAACGGATGGCGCAAAACGTAGTCAGCAACCGTGCGCAAGGCTGGCGGAAGCTCTGGCATGACTTGTGCAATCTTGCGCATCACCGGGGTCTCGAAAACCGCGAGATTGTTTTGTAGTTTTGTCTTCATTATTTTTAATAATACCATTTCGTGAAAATTAATGTGTCATCATTTTGCTTTTGACTGCACCTCCGCATTTCCGGGCAGCGCACGAACAGGTTCGGGAAGGAAACAAATCAACCAGCAACTTCGTGTCGCACGATAGTCATAGGGCCAATGCGCTACGATTTGACGCCCAGGAGGCTGGCTTGAGCAAGTTTAGCGGAATAGACCTGTACGCGAATAGCCAAGTAGCGTCTGTCGCTGTCAAGGTCGAATGAGCGCTGTCGACCGAGGCCGTGTAAAAACGCATAAATGTGTTTTTTGGAGTTGGCGTGGCCTCATTTGGGTCTATGCAAAGGCGCAGCAAGGGCTTTCCATGCTTTGGATTCCAGGCTCCGATCCATCATTCAAACTACTGGCAACGATTCGATGTGTCGTCTGGAACCGGCAACCATGCGTGATCCCGATACCAGGAAACGACTTCACGCAGCGTGTCGTCGATCGGTCTGAGTTTCAAGCCTAATTCGCGTTCGCTCTTGGTGTGATTGAAGCGGGTGCGGCCTGCCTCTTTGACCATCAGTCGCACGGTGGCAATACTGAGCAGGATCGGCTTGCCGGTGATCCGCGCATAGATTTCCTGCAAGCCTGCGAACGCAAACAAAAGTGGCAAGGGCAGCATCCGCTTCGGTGTGGCGACCCTGGCAATCCGGCCGATCAGTGGAATCAGTTCACGCATTGTCATGTGGCGGCCCGCTGCGAGATAACGCTCGCCGCTGCGCCCGCGCTCTGCGGCGGCAATGTGCGCCAGCGCGACATCGCGGGCGTCAACCACAGAAAAACTTCCGGGCACAAGGCCTGGCAACTTTCCAAGAACGGTGTCAAGCGCCACCTGTCCCGAGGATGTCGGACCGATGTCTCCTGGCCCCCACATCCATCCGGGCAGAACAAAGCTTGCGTGCATTTCGGGAGATTTTTCAAGGAAGGCCAGGACCGCGTGATCGGCAAGAATCTTGCTGCGGTAGTAGTCATCCGCATCTGCGGGATCGCGATCGTTGGTTTCATCGATCAGCGCGCCCGGCAGACCGTTTAACACAGCGATGGAAGATGTCTGCACAAAGCGCCTGACACCAGCGCGATGGGCCAGCTCAATGAGCGTTGCGGTCCCGTTCACGTTGATGCGTTTCAGCGTTTTCCAATGGCCGCCGCCCTTGTAATTGTCCCGGAAAAAGGCGGCGGTATGGAAGACGACATCGCAGCCTTGCAAGGCCGCAGAGAAAGCGTCGACATTCGCCATGTCGCCAATCACAAGTTCAATACCCGACAAACCACTGAATTGGAGAGCGGCCTTTTCCTGCGAGCGCACGAGAGCCTTAACGGCGACTCCGCGACTTAGCAGTTCACGCACAAGATTGTTGCCAAGGAGCCCGGTGGCCCCTGTTACGAAGGCGGTTTGTATTTTCATGCTTGTTCCCAAACGACGATTGGACTTAAGATAGCAGTTGATATCTGAAATTATATCAATTGAAATCCAAAACTCAATTGATATTTGAATTTATATTTATTTACATTGAGATGAGCCAGCAAACCACAAAAAAACGCTTAAACCGCGAGCAAAGCCAAGCGCAGACACGTGAACGTCTGATTCAGGCAGCACGAAAACTGTTCGTGCAACACGGGTTTGGGGGAGCATCGATTCGCGACATTGCCGAGGAAGCCGGCTACTCGCAGGGCGCCTTCTACTCAAATTTTGCTGATAAGGACGCCATCCTGCTTGAACTGCTGCGCGGACACATGGAGGCCGAGGCCGCGCAACTAGCCTCCGTATTTGCAACGGACGGGCTTACCGGCGATGAAGTGCTTGATGCACTGGATGAATGGGCAGCCACGCTGCATGCGGACGCCGACTGGGCCATGCTCTCTATCGAGCTGCAGTTGCACGCCAATCGCAGCCCCGCTTTCGCTGCAGAATATGGGGCAGTCTGGACAGCGCACCGCGTCGCACTCGGCCGCGTTATCGGCCGCTTGTTTGAGCATCTGGCCCTGGTGCCGCCAGCAGAACCAGAGGAACTGGCGACCGGGTTCATGGCACTGGCTCACGGACTCGGGCTACAACGTGCGGCCATCCATCCCGATCCGGCCGGCCGGATGATCATGCTATTTCTGCGTGGTTTGATTGCCAGTGCGGAAGGTACTGCCAGATGCGTCTCCAAGGTCTAGCGCGATGAACTCAACGAAGGTGCGGATGCGATTTGACATCTGATGTCGCTGAGAATAGACAGCAAAAATATCAGCGTTTGGCGTATCGTAGTCAGGCAATACCCGGACCAGTGTCCCGTCATCCAGGTATTGTTTGATATCCCACTCGGCCCGCATCAAAATCCCATGACCGTGAAGCGCCCACTTCACGGCGATTTCGCCGTCGTTCGTAGTCAGATTGCCGCGAATCTTCACGGTCTCCGTCTTGCGAGACGCACCGCTGCCCGTTGTCAACCGCCACACCCCATACGCTTCGTCGCCTTGCCGTATACCGATACAGTTGTGCCTGGCGAGATCGTGCGCCGTATTCGGCATTCCACGGAGTGCAAGATAAGATGGCGCCGCACACATCAGCCGTCGATTCGGTGCCAGACGACGCGCGATCACGCGCGTGTCCGGAGGCTCGCCGAATCGAATACAAACGTCGAAAGTGTCATCGGTCAACGGCGGTGGGCTGACGGACAATTGTAGCTGCACAGACACCTGCGGATATTGCGCGACGAAACGGGAAATAGCATCCGCAACATGGCTGCGGCCAAATCCAAGCGTCGCGTTGACGCGCAGCAGCCCTCTTGGACGTTTTTTCGCGCTGCCGAGCAGTTCGGCCAGTTCGTCTATGTCGTCGAGAATGCGACGTGCATACTCCAAATAGACCTCTCCCTCCGGCGTGAGCATCATCCGACGCGTGGTCCGATTGATGAGCGCCACGCCCGCACGACTTTCCATTTGCGTTAAATGCTTGCTGATGGCAGCCGCCGTCAGGCCCAACTCACGTGCTGCGGCGCTCAAGCTGCCGGACGCAGCAAGCGTTGAGAAAAAGCTTAAATCGGACGGTTGGACAGTTTCATTCATGGCGCGCACTTGTGAATAAAAGTTAAGGATGCCTTGAGTTTAGCACCGGTTTTAACGAAAAAAACTGGCTATAGTTCGCTCACCCCAACACCATCTTGAAGGTACGGCTGACATGAAAACTTATCGCATCGCGACAATTCCCGGTGACGGCATCGGCAAGGAAGTCGTTCCGGCCGGCCGGCAAGTCCTGGAAGCGCTTGCCAAGGCAAGCAAAACTTTTGCGTTCGAATTCGAGGACTTTGACTGGGGCGGCGACTATTACCGCAAGACCGGCGTAATGATGCCCGAGGATGGCCTTGACGCTTTGCGGGACAAGGACGCGATCCTGTTCGGGTCGGCAGGCGACCCCGATATTCCGGATCACATCACGCTGTGGGGCCTGCGCCTGAAGATCTGCCAGGGGTTCGATCAGTATGCCAACGTCCGACCGACCCGCATCCTGCCCGGAATTGATGGTCCGCTGAAGCGCTGCAAACAGGAGGACCTGAACTGGGTAATCGTGCGTGAAAACTCCGAAGGCGAGTATTCAGGCGTAGGTGGTCGCGTCCATCAGGGGCATCCGATCGAAGCAGCGACGGACGTGTCCATGATGACGCGCGCTGGCGTCGAGCGGATCATACGCTTTGCGTTCCGCCTGGCACAATCGCGTCCGAGAAAGCTGCTGACGGTGATCACGAAGAGCAATGCGCAACGGCACGCCATGGTGATGTGGGACGAGATCGCGGTGCAGATTGCAAAGGAATTTCCCGACGTCACATGGGACAAGGAGTTGGTCGATGCGGCGACAGCGCGTATGGTAAATCGCCCGGCATCGCTCGACACGATCGTCGCGACCAACCTGCACGCGGATATTCTCAGCGATCTGGCGGCCGCGCTGGCCGGCAGCCTGGGAATCGCGCCAACGGCCAACATTGATCCCGAGCGTCGTTACCCGTCCATGTTCGAGCCAATCCACGGTTCAGCATTCGACATTATGGGCAAGGGCCTGGCCAATCCGGTCGGCACTTTCTGGTCAGTCGTGATGCTGCTCGATCATCTTGGCGAATCTGACGCCGCAAAACGTGTCATGCAGGCAGTCGAATCGGTTACCGCCGACACCTCCCTTCACACGCGTGACCTGGGTGGTACGGCAACGACGGCGCAGGTAACTGCCGCTGTTTGCGCATTGCTCATGAAGTCCGAAGCAACGCTGGGCAGAGTGGCGGCGTAAGCACAACAACATCTTCGCGGCCGACGCGGTGTAGAGAGGCGACCTCCACATTTCCTCGGTCGCCCTGATTCTCGCAACGCAGGAACGAAGCCGCAGCGTCGCGCGCTCGACTGAGTTCGTGTTTCCACAGTAAAAATAAAACAGGAGACAACATGCTTATCCCGTTCAATCTCGCGTCATTCGTGCCTGCTCCGGTCAGCGCGCCAGGTAGGCGGGTTCAGCAATGAATAGTTCAGCCAATCCCACACTATCAGCGGACGACGGCGCGATAGACCAGCAGGATATAGATCGTCTGTTAAAAGACATGTTTGCGGCCGCGATCGCGATCGCCCAGCCGGCACTGCGCGTACCTGACTTCCTTCCGGTTCCGCCGAGGGGACGAATGATCGTCATCGGCGCTGGCAAGGCTTCGGCGGCCATGGCAAAAGCGGTCGAAGATCATTGGCCGGGCCCGCTCGAAGGTATTGTCGTTACCCGCTACGGATATGCTGTGCCTTGCGAGCGAATCGACATCGTTGAAGCGGCACATCCGGTACCCGACGCAAGCGGGCGCATGGCGGCAGAGAGAATCTTGCAACTTGTCGCGGGACTGAGCGCCGACGATCTGGTCCTTTGTCTCATATCGGGAGGCGGATCAGCGCTGCTGCCATTGCCTGGCGAAGGCCTGACCTTGCAAGACAAACAGGATATCAATCAGGCTTTGCTCGCCAGCGGCGCCACCATTTCCGAAATGAATTGCGTACGCAGACACCTTTCCGCCATCAAGGGCGGCCGCCTGGCGGCGGCTTGCTATCCGGCCCGCGTAGTCAACTTAATCATTTCCGATGTGCCTGCCGACGGCCTGAGCGATATCGCATCGGGCCCGACCGTCCCGGATGCAACGACCTGTGCGGATGCGCTGGCGGTCTTGCAGCGCTACGCGATCAAGGTGCCGGCTGCGGTGACGGTTCTTCTGGAGAGCAACCGGTCAGAAACCTTGAAGCCCGATGATCCCCGGTTGCCGCATATCGAGACCCATTTGATCGCCACACCGCAATTGGCGCTGGAAGCCGCCGCAAGGCAGGCGCTGGCGGCGGGGATCGACGCCCACATCCTCAGTGATGCAATCGAAGGTGAGGCCCGCGATGTGGGAAAGGTCATGGCGGCTATCGCCACCCAAGTGCGCCGCCGCGGCCAGCCTTTCCAGGCGCCCTGCATTTTACTGTCCGGCGGTGAAACGACCGTCACTATTCGTGGGAACGGTCGGGGTGGGAGAAACGTTGAATTCTTGCTGTCTCTCGGCGTCGCGCTGAACGGCGAGCAAGGCGTTTTCGCCATCGCAGGCGACACGGACGGCGTGGACGGTCAGGACGAAATCGCGGGCGCGTTGCTCAGGCCGGACACATTGGCACGTGCGCGGGATCGCGGTATCCGGCCATCCGAGCGCCTCGAAAACAATGACGCCCACGGATTCTTCCAGGCACTCGGCGACTCGGTCGTCACCGGGCCGACTCTGACTAACGTAAATGATTTTCGTGCCATTTTCATTGCTGCTCAGCACGGCGATCTTTCAAGGAAAAACTAACAAGGAGGAGACAATGCATTCCGATCTCGAAGCCCGCGTTTCCCGTAAGCTCATGTTGCGCATCATTCCGTTCGTCATGCTGCTGTACTTTATAAGTTTCCTTGACCGCGTCAACGTGGGATTCGCCGCGATGACAATGAATAAAGCTATCGGCCTTTCGCCGACACAGTTCGGTCTGGGTGGCGGATTGTTTTTCATCGGCTACTTTTTATTCGAGGTGCCTTCAAATCTGATTCTTCATCGCGTTGGGGCCAGATTGTGGATCGCGCGAGTGATGGTGACTTGGGGTATCGTCTCGGCGGTCTCGGCGTTCGTGGTGGGGCCAAACAGCTTCTACGCACTGCGTTTCCTGCTTGGCGTCGCGGAAGCTGGCTTCTTCCCTGGCATCATCCTTTATCTGAGCTTGTGGTTCCCGTCCAGGCAGCGAGCGGTGGCAGCGGCGTGGTTCATGGCGGCCGCTCCAATCTCTACGGCTATTGGATCGCCGCTCTCGGGGGCGATTATGCAACTCCCTCCGATCTGGGGACTGTCCGACTGGCAAATGCTCTACATCATCGAAGCGGTCCCCGCGATTTTGCTCGGTTTTGTCGTGTTCAGGTACATGACGGACACGCCATCGAAAGCCCACTGGTTGCAACCCGAGGAACAAAAGTGGCTGATAGCGAAGTTGAAGGCGGAAGCCGATGCCAAGCAATCCCACGTCGGCCATACCGCTGGCGCCATGAGTGCATTGCGCGATCCACGGGTCCTTGCGCTAGCCCTTATTTACTTCGGTACTTCGGCGGGTCTTTATACTCTCGGCCTGTGGGCGCCGTTGATCATTCGCCAATATGGATTCAGCATGTGGGAAACCGGCCTCCTCACCGGCATTCCCAGCGTCCTGGCAGTCGTCGCGATGATTCTGTGGGCTCGGCACTCGGACCGCACAGAAGAACGCACCTGGCATGTGGTCATACCGTGCGTCGTGGCGAGCTTAGGTTTTCTGTTTGTCGGCCACGCTAACACTGCATTGCTAATCATGCTTGCGCTGGCGATTGTCAACGTCGGCATCAGCGCTGCAAAAGCGCCGCTTTGGGCCATGCCGAGCATGTTTCTCTCAGGGGCCGGAGCGGCGGCCGGTATCGCCATGATCAATTCGGTGGGCAACCTTGGCGGCTTCGTTGGTCCGTTCGCGATAGGCTGGCTCAAAAATGTTACCGGAGGCTACTCCGCCGGATTGTATGTAGTTGGCGCGACGTTAGCTCTGTCGGCAGTGGTAACCTTGTTGCTGAGCCGGCAAGCAAGACAAGCACCTGCGGCCGCTGGCGCGCAACACGGCCACTGAACGCGCTGATCGGGAGGCGGGATCCTGACAACATGTGGGTTTCAATCCTTCCTCCGATCAACGGCGGACCGTCCGACGGTCAAGAACGGTCTTTCACCGACCTGAGAAAATTGATACACCTTTGATAACTTGTTTGTGGCAACATATGTCAATTCCATTGCGCGGTCGCTTCACGTATCCACGGCACTTTGCATGACATGAGCCAAATTTTGCTAGACAAAGTCTTCATGGCCTTTGGTGCCGATCTTGAGGTCCTGCCTCAGATTTCGCTGCGTGCCGGCGATTTGCTCGACGATTACAAAGAGCCATTGCCGTTCGATCCAGCGCTAGATGCATTGTCGGACGAATATATGGAGCGCTACCACTGGGGCCTCAACTATCTGGATGCCGCTTCCTGGCGCCACTATTTGCCCGGTTTGATGGAGTACGCATTTCGTCATATCCAATTGAATAGTATCGTCGTAGCCGCATTATTGAACGCATTGCGTCCGCCCGACCGTGAGCCGCCACGACTTGCGTCACTGAGCGATGAACAAGAGGCTATCGTTACAGAATTTTTGGATACATTTGCGTTCGCGGATGGTTCGGCATATCAAGAACTCGCGTGTCAGGTACTTGAGGAGTGGTGGGTTCCGAGCGCACTCTATCGTCGGAGATAATAGAACTTATACGCTTGCACCCAGGAAAACTGCATAGGCCTTGGACCTAAGTTCAACGTCTGATCTCATCGCGGCAGGCGCTGCGGAACCGTCATTCAGCACCAGGGCGCGTGACGCGGACACTCCCGAATCCGATGCGGAACCTATCCTCAACGGCTTCAAGGTAAACTACCGGCTGAATTTTTGTTGAGCGCTTAAACGGAAGGTCGAATAAACTTCAGCTCTCGGGAGATGCGGCTTTCATCCATAGAAACATTGCTTCCATGGAATGTCAGTCTCCAGGCTAATTCAGCGCGCCCTTAAGGTTGGTGGCAGGATGCACCAATCCGATGCGGCAGCACCAACCAACACACCAACCGCAAGGAGATTACAGTGACTGCAGGTAAATCAACCATCATCTACACGCTTACCGACGAGGCGCCGCTTCTGGCGACCGCTTCTTTGCTGCCTATCGTCAGGACCTTCACCGCAGCGGCCGGCATCGACGTCGTCGAGAGCGACATCTCGGTCGCGGCGCGGATTCTTGCCGAATTCTCCGACTGCCTCCCTGAGGAACAGAAAGTGCCGGACAATCTGGCCGAGTTGGGCCGCCTGACCCAGGAACCCGATACCAATATCATCAAGCTGCCGAACATCAGCGCCTCGGTGCCGCAGCTGATCGCGGCTATTCGCGAGCTGCAGACACGCGGCTACAAGATCCCCGACTTCCCCGAAGACCCGAAGACCGACGCCGAAAAATCCATTTTGAAGCGGTATTCAAAGGCGCTGGGCAGCGCGGTCAATCCGGTGCTGCGTGAAGGCAACTCCGACCGTCGTGCGCCGGCGGCGGTGAAACGCTATGCACGCAAGAACCCGCACTCCATGTCCAAGTGGAGTCCGGCGTCCCGCACCCACGTTTCCCACATGCACGGCGGCGATTTCTACGCCAGCGAAAAATGCATGACGCTGTCCAGGGCCTGCGACGTCAAGATGGAGCTGGTCGCCAAGGATGGCGCAACCATCGTGTTGAAGAACAAGGTGTCGCTGCAGGAAGGCGAGATCATCGACAGCATGTTCATGAGCAAGAAGGCGCTGTGCCAGTTCTACGAAGAACAGATGGAGGACGCGCGCGAAACCGGCGTGATGTTGTCGCTGCACGTCAAGGCGACGATGATGAAAGTCTCGCACCCCATCGTTTTCGGGCATGCGGTGAAGATTTTCTATAAGGACGCCTTCGCCAAGCACGGCAAGCTGTTCGAGGAACTGGGCGTCAATCCCAATAACGGTTTGAGCAGTGTCTATGAGAAGATCGCCACCCTGCCGGAATCCAAGCGTGACGAAGTGATCCACGACCTGCACGCCTGTCATGAACACCGTCCGGAACTGGCGATGGTGGACTCGGCCAAGGGTATCTCCAATCTGCATGCGCCTAACGACGTGATCGTCGATGCCTCGATGCCGGCCATGATCCGTCTCGGCGGCAAGATGTGGGGCCCGGATGGCCGTCCGAAAGACACCAAGGCGGTGATCCCGGAAAGCACGTTCGCCCGGATCTATCAGGAGATGATTAACTTCTGCAAGACCAACGGCGCGTTCGATCCGACCACTATGGGCACCGTGCCGAACGTCGGCCTGATGGCGCAAAAGGCCGAGGAGTACGGCTCCCATGACAAGACTTTCGAGGTTCCTGTCGATGGCGTGGCGCGCATTGTCGACTTTGACGGCACCGTGCTGCTGGAGCAGAATGTGGAACAGGGCGACATCTGGCGCATGTGCCAGGTCAAGGATGCGCCGATTCGCGACTGGGTCAAGCTGGCGGTGAACCGCGCCCGTCTGTCGGGCATGCCGGCGATTTTCTGGCTGGACGAGTACCGCCCGCACGAAGCCGAGCTGATCAAGAAGGTGAAGACCTACCTGAAGGACTACGATCTGGCCGGTCTCGACATCCAGATCATGTCGCAGGTGCGTGCCATGCGCTACACACTGGAGCGCGTGATCCGCGGCAAGGACACCATCTCGGTGACCGGCAACATCCTGCGCGACTATCTGACCGACCTGTTCCCGATCATGGAACTGGGCACCAGCGCCAAGATGCTGTCGATCGTGCCGCTGATGGCCGGCGGCGGCATGTTTGAAACCGGTGCGGGCGGCTCGGCCCCGAAACACGTCAAGCAGCTGGTGGAAGAAAACCACCTGCGCTGGGATTCTCTGGGCGAATTTCTGGCACTGGCCGTGTCGCTGGAAGATGTCGGCATCAAGACCGGCAACAACAAGGCCAAGATCCTGGCGCAGACCCTCGATGACGCCACCGGCAAGCTGCTCGAGAATAACAAGTCGCCTTCACCACGCACCGGCGAGCTGGATAACCGCGGCAGCCATTTCTATCTGGCCATGTACTGGGCACAGGCGCTGGCGCAACAGACCGACGACGCAGAACTGCAGGCGCAATTTGCGCCACTGGCCAAAAGCCTGACCGACAACGAGCAGGCCATCACGGCAGAGTTCAAGGCGGTACAGGGCCATCCGGTGGACATCGGCGGCTACTTCCTCGTCGACCAGGAGAAGCTCAAGACAGTCATGCGTCCAAGCGCAACCTTCAATACGGCATTGAACGCCGCGCGCGTCTGACGGCAACGTAATGCGGATCTGCGTAATGCTGCAGATCCGTGCCGGCAGGCCACGGCTTGCCGGCGCACGGTTTAGCGTGCGATTTTCTGCTGCAGCATCGCCTTCACGTCCGGCCACTCGGAATCGATGATGGAAAAGCGTACCGAGTTGCGTTTCCGGCCGTCCGGCATGATACGCTCGTGCCGGACAATTCCTTCTTGTTGCGCGCCAATGCGCAGAATCGCCGCTCTCGATTTTTCGTTAAGTTCATCCGTGGTGAACTGCACGCGGACAGCCTTCATGACCTCGAATGCATGGACCAGAAGAAGGTACTTCGCTTCAGTGTTGACACCCGACCGCTGGGCCGACTCACTCAACCAGGTGTGCCCGATTTCCAGCTTTCTGTTCGCACGGTCGATTTTCCAGAAACGCGTGCTGCCGACGAGCAACCCGGTATCGCGCCTGACGATCACAAAAGGCATCACAGTCCCGGCCCGTCGTCCCTCCAATGCGGCAGCGATGTACTTGCCGACGGTCTCGGGTCTTGGCACGACAGTCACCTTCATGTTCCACAATTGACCGTCTGCCGCGGCGTCCAGCAGCCCCGCCGCATGTTCCTGCTGAAGGGGCTGGAGTTCAATTGTCTTGCCGACCAGGGTGGGTTGGATAAATTCAGGGGCGTTGTCGTTCATTACGTGTCAGTTTTCGTTTCAAGATTCTCTTCATCAAACGCCGAGGAGCGTTTCATCGAACCGGATGAAGGCCGAGCGCGCCAGGACCAACCCGTCGAGATGGGTAATGGCGACGCACGCCTACGTGACCAAAATATCTCTGGCGCCCTTCTGGCATCAATCCGACTACCCTACCTGCGCGAATCCATGGCCATGCGTACTGCCAAGCCCGCCAGCATAGTCCCCATCAACCAGCGTTGTATTGTCAACCAGGTAGGTCGCGTTCCAAGGAACGCCGCAATCGATCCTGCTGCAACGGCGATCAAGGCGTTCGTGGTTACACTTATGGCGATCTGAACGCTTCCGAGCGCTACGGCCTGCGCGAGAACACTGCCATGGTTCGGATCGATGAACTGCGGCAACAAAGACAAGTAGAGAATCGCCGCCTTTGGATTCAACAGATTGGTCATGAAGCCCATTGCGAACAGCCGGCGCGAGCTGTCGCGCGGCAGCTCGCGAACTTGAAAGGGCGACCGGCCACCTGGTTTCAGCGCCTGCCAGGCCAGATACAGAAGATAGGCAGCACCTGCGAGACGCAGCGCGTCATAGGCAAACGGCACAGCAAACAGCAAGCCGGTGATGCCGAACGCTGCGGCTAACATATAAATCACAAAGGCGAGCGCTACGCCGCCCAGTGAGATTAATCCCGCCTTGCGGCCCTGGCAAATCGAGCGCGAGACAAGATACATCATGTTCGGGCCAGGCGTCAGCACCATGCCGAACGCTACCAACGAAAAGCCAAGCAGTGACGACGATGCAAGCATATTGATTTCCTTTGAGCGAGGTTTAGTCGAAGGTAGGAGTATACAGCGGCGATCTGCAACGCAGGTTGCAAGTGCAGGAGCCGCCTCCAATCATTGAAGTCCTACCGGATCGGGAGCGTTTTCCCGAAAAATTCGACTATCGACTGATTGAATACCCTATGGAATTCCCGTCGGTCAAATCCAGGAGCGCTTGTGCAGATTTCCGGAGCCCTTGCCGCCAGAAAAGCATTGCAGGGGGCGAGAAAGTCAAAATGACCAGCCGTCGGCACGACGGAATATTCAGGAGCCTGTGGTAATGCCCCGCGTACGGCTTCTGCGTACCAAGGGTGCGGCAAGATAGTGTCCGCCTCGGCACGCCACAACTGAACCGGAACGACCACGTCTTTGAGGCCATCAGGAGAAAATGTGAAACCAAGGGCTGGCGCCGCAACCACTGCAGCTTTGATGCGAGCATCCTTTACGCCATCCCGGCTTGAAGAGGCCGGGACAGCCGCGCCGGTGTGGCGAGCGATCAACTGGCAGGCGAAGTCGCCGGCGTGGGCCTGGCAAAAGGGTGTAATTTTAGTCATGTCCGGATGGCCGCCGATGTTCACCAGGGTAGTGAACCCTCCCGCAGAAAAGCCGAACATCCCTATCCTTGCCGGATCGATTTGAGCATGTCCGCTCCAGGTCGATAGCACGTAATCCAGCATGCGGCTGATATGTCTGGGACGTTCCATGATGAAAAGATTGCGGCTTTGGTCGGCATAGGTGTCGCCCGTATGCGTCACGGCCGCAACGACAAAACCTGCTTCGGCCAAGGCAATGGCCGTGTCGTAGTGGCCCAGATAAGAGCCGCCTGTGCCATGGGAGATGACGACGAGAGGTAGCGCCTTTCCCTCTACGGGACCATCGACTGCCACTGTCTGCGTGACAGCGCGCATGGCAACGGACGAAGGCGTCGCCGTGCTCGGATACCAGATGCCGACTTCCAGCGGCGCGCCGTCCGGATCCGGAGCAATGACGTGTTGGAAGCCGACGGCATGGACCTGCGCGCCGTAACTGCAAAGGACGGCGACCAGCGATACCAACAGCGCGCGCAGCAAATTTGTCGTTTTCATTTTTATACTCGAATGTTATGCGTGGATGGGACGAACGGGGATCAGTAAATCGGTGTGCAGCGCATCCGGCGATACCGTATGCGGACTGTTGCGGTAGAACTGCAGCAGAGGACGGTCATCCGGCTCGTAGCCGCTATCCGGCAGCCACAGCGAATACAGCGCAGCGATGGTGGCATTGATCTGCGTATAGGGCCCCAGCAGAGTATGCGAGACATAGCATCCGGCCGGAATCTCGACAAGCACGACATCATCGCTGATCGAACCCCCATCGGAGAGCGTCGCGGCGGCGAAATACGCAAAATCGCCGACAACCTCAGGATCGCCATAGCTGATGCCGAGCCATTGCCCGACCGGGCGATGCGCGACCAACTGCCGCAGGTGCCGATGCGTATGCAGAATCGTCCCGTGTGGGCCGCGATGCTGCAGTGCTTGTACCTGGAAAGACTTTTGTTCGATCAGTTGCACTTCGGGGCAAAGCAATTTTTCACAATCTCCGGCATGCGGAATCTTGTCGGCGATCTGGTGAATCTTCTTCTGAAATTCACGCGGCGACGTGCCGGCATACTGGCGAAAAGCGCGAGTGAACGCCTGCGGACTGTCATAGCCAGCCTCCAGCGCAATCTCTGTCACGCTGCGCCGGTTCTCGCCCAGCAATGCCGCCGCATGCGCCAACCGCATGCGGCGCACGGTTTCCACGACGGTCTCGCCGATGAGGCTGCGATAGATTCTATGAAAATGGAAAGGCGAGAAATGCGCGATGGCAGCGAGGTCTTCAAGACTGTGCCGCGCCATGGGATCGGCCACAATCGCCGCAACCACGCGCGCCATGCGACTCCGGTATTTTTTTTCAGAACTGTCACGTTTCATGGCTTCAGTTTAACCGGCCCGACGCTGGACTACTTAGCTGCGTTTGCGAAATGGGGAATCAAACTTCGTATGGGATGCGGGAAAATGCCTGCTTATGGCCGGTTTGAGCGATTTTCAGAAACGAATCAAGCGTGCTCTGATACGCGCGTTCCCCGATGAGAAGACCCCTGGTTTCCCGCGCTAACACCCATGCGTCAGTCCTGGCACGAGCCCTATTTGTTATCCGGTACAACAAGTTCTCGCACCATGCCACCTTCAGGTGCGCTGCCGCTGGTCGTGCCCTCGCCGTCTATGCGACGACGACACGCATCCCGATCGTCCGGCGGCAGTGCATTGCACCGTAGCAGGGCATTTTGACTATACCCGCCCGGTCCGTCATTGAGGCGCCCGCTCCTTGACGCTTCCAATGCTGCCCCAGCCTCTTTCAGGCAAGTTGCGCGCGTCTGGTTCGACTGGCCACTATTGCAAATTTTTCGTTCTGCCTGGTAGCGACCGTTCGCGTCTTGCGAACTGCCTGCCGCCATTGCCGATAGTGCTGCAAACGAGGTGCTCAATACGATAAACGCCAGCGCCGACAGCCGAGCTGTTTTACGATTGAAATTAGTGGATGCTGAAGCAAAACGAATCTGGTTGATTGACATGATGATTCTCCGGTGTGGGACCTTAATCTATCGAAAATCAACACCTGCTGTATGTGCGGTAACGAACGCAAGGAGGACGATAGTGGTTCCTCTTGTAAGCATCGGCGCATACCGGCTGGTCAGAAATGTCTACCCTCGCTTCACACGGTGACGGACAGCAATCCGACTCGAAATTACCGCCCGTTCGCCGCCGCGACAGTAGAATAGGCTGCCGCGGCCAGCAGGCGTCTGGTGTAAGGCTGCTGCGGCTGCGATAGCACCGACTCGGTCGTTCCGCGCTCCACTACTTCGCCATCCTTCATCACCATCACCCGATGCGCCATCGCACGGATCACCGCCAGGTCGTGACTGATAAAGAGATACGCCAGACCGTACTTGCGCTGCAACCCGGCCAGCAAGGTCAAGACCTGCTGCTGCACCGACACATCGAGCGACGACGTCGGCTCATCCAGCAAGATCAGCGCGGGTTTCAGCACCAGCGCGCGCGCAATGGCAATCCGTTGACGCTGCCCACCGGAAAATTCATGCGGATAGCGCGACATCATGTCCGCCGACAAACCGACCTCAACCAGGGATGCGGCGACCGCCTGTTGCAGCCCGGCCGGATTCAGTTGTGGCTGATGCAAGGCCAGGCCCTCGCCGACAATCTGCTCGATCGTGCGGCGTGGCGACAAAGAGGCAAACGGGTCCTGGAACACCACCTGCATCCTGGCGCGCAGCGGCCGTATGGCCGCGCTGCTCATCGCGCTGAGCGGCTGGCCGGCGAAGCTGATCCGGCCATCGACCCTGGCCGTCGACAAGCGCAGTAAAGCCATCCCCAGCGTCGATTTGCCCGAGCCGGACTCGCCGACGATGCCGAGCGTTTCGCCGGCCTTCAACTCCAGATCGACATCGTCGACCGCAACAAACGGCATTTTCCTGAACCAGCCGCGCTTGATCGCAAAGGTACAGCGCACCTGCTGTCCAGTCAGCAACAGCTCGGCCTCGGCCGCGACCGTATGCACGATGCGTTGCGGACGGCTGGCGAGCAGTTTGCGGGTGTAGGGTTCGCGTGGGTTGGCGAACAGCTCGGCGGTGCTCGCGACTTCCACCAGACGCCCCTGCTCCATCACACCGACGCGGTCGGCGAAGCGCCGCACCAGATTCAAATCGTGAGTGATGATCAGCACGGCCATATTTTCTTCGCGCTGCAGCTGGTTCAGCAACTCCAGAATCTGTACCTGGATCGTCACATCCAGCGCGGTGGTCGGCTCGTCGGCAATCAGCAATTTCGGCCTGCAAGCCAGCGCCATCGCAATCATCGCGCGCTGACGCTGGCCGCCGGACAACTCATGCGGATAGGACAGCGCCCGGCGCGCCGGTTCCGGGACGCCGGTCTTGTCCAGCAATTCAACGGTGCGCCGCGCAGCCGCCCTGGCGCTGATGCCTTCATGCAGCATCAACACTTCCGCGATCTGGTTGCCGATCGTGAACAAAGGATTCAAGGCCGTCATCGGCTCCTGGAAAATCATCGCGACATCCTTGCCGCGCAGCGCACGCAGCGCCGGCTCCGGCTTTTGCAGGATGTCCTGGCCGTCAAACAAGATACGCCCGGCGTACTGCGCATCCTGATTCAGCCGCAACACCGACAGTGCGGTCACGGTCTTGCCCGAACCGGATTCGCCGACCAGCGCGAATTTTTCACCGGGCGCGATCGAGAAACTGATGCCATCGACCACCGTCGATGCGTCAAACCGGATCTGCAAATTGTCGACCTGCAGCAAACTCATGCCTTCCTCCTGACATCCAGCGCATTGCGCAGCGCGTCGCCGATATTCGTCAACAACAGCAAGGTGATGGTCAGCACGGCAAAAGTCGAGAGCGCGATCCACCATGCATCGAGGTTATTCTTGCCCTGCGCCAGCAGTTCGCCCAGGCTCGGCGTCGACGGCGGCACGCCCAGTCCCAGAAAATCGAGGCTGGTCAAGGCCAGGATCGCCCCGCTCATGCGGAACGGCAGGAAGGTCACGACCGGCGTCAGGCTGTTGGGCAGCACATGGCGCCAGATGATTTGCCCGTTCGACAGGCCCAGCGCCCTTGCCGCCAGCACATATTCGAGATTGCGGTTGCGCAGGAAATCGGCGCGCACGTAATCGGACAGCCCCATCCAGCCGAACAGCGACAGCAAGACCAGCAGCAAGCCGATGCTCGGCTCGAAAATCGATGCGAAGATAATCAGCAGATACAGCTCCGGCATCGAACCCCAGATTTCGATGAAGCGCTGGAACAGCAAATCGGTCCTGCCGGCAAAATAACCCTGCACCGCGCCGGTCACCAGCCCCAGTGCCACGCCGGTCACCGTCAGCGCCAGGCCGAACAGGATCGACACCCGAAAGCCGTACAACAGGCGCGCGAACACGTCGCGGCCGCGATCGTCGGTGCCCAGCCAGTTTTCCGCGGACGGCGGCGATGGATTCGGCGCTTGCGCGAAATAGTTCAGCGTGTCGTAGCGGTAATGGTTGAGCGGATAAATCGCCCAGTTGCCATTTTTCCGGAACTGGTCGCGAATGAAGGGATCGAGATAATCCGCCGGCGAAGCGAAGTCGCCGCCGAATACTTTATCGGAATAGGTTGTGACGATCGGAAACACAATCGCGCCGTGGTAGCGCGCAATCAGCGGCTTGTCGTTCGACACCAGTTCGGCCACCAGGCTGACGGCGAACAGCGCGACGAACAACACCAGGCTCCAATAACCGCGCCGGCTTTGCTTGAAGCGCAGCCAGACGCGGCGGCCTGGCGACAGGGATTTGGCAGTCATCGGCTTAAACTTTCGAACTGAACGCGCGGGTCGACCCAGACATAGCACAAGTCGCCCAGCAATTTGACCACCAGACCGATCAAGGTGAACAGGTAGAGCGTGCCCATCACCACCGGGTAATCGCGCCGCACCACCGATTCGTACGACAGCAAACCCAGGCCATCTAGGGAAAACAGGGTTTCAATCAGCAGGCTGCCGGCGAAAAATGCGCCGATGAATGCGGCTGGAAAACCGGTCACCAGCGGGATCAGCGCATTCCGGAACACATGCTTGTAGAGCACCGCGTTCTGGCTCAAACCCTTGGCGCGCGCGGTCAACACATATTGCTTGCGGATTTCTTCCAGAAAGGTGTTCTTGGTCAGCATCGTCATCACCGCAAACGCGCCGGCGACCGACGCCAGCACCGGCAAGGTGATGTGCCACAGATAGTCGGTCACCTTGCCGAAGGTCGACAGCGTGGCCCAGTTGTCCGAGGTCAGGCCGCGCAGCGGGAACCACTGCACGAAGCTGCCGCCGCCGAACATCACCAGCAAGAACACGCCCAGTACAAAACCCGGAATCGAATAGCCGACCAGCACCACGATGCTGCTCACCGCATCGAAACGCGTACCTTCGCGCGTCGCCTTCGCAATACCGAGCGGCACCGAGATGAAATAGGTCAAAAAGAAAGTCCACAGACCGATCGTGATCGAGACCGGCATCTTCGACTTCACCAATGCCCAGACATCGTTGTGGTGGTAAAAACTCTGCCCCAGATCGAAGGTCGCGAAGCCCTTCAGCATTTGCCAAAAGCGCTGCGGCGCCGGCTTGTCGAAACCATACAGCGCCCTGATTTCCTTCACGCGATCGGCATCGATACCCTGGCGCCCGCGATAGTTGGACGCACCGCTGCCGGACGCTTCGCCCGCGCCGGTTTGCTGGCTTTTCAATTCCATCAGCGCTTGCTCGACCGGCCCGCCCGGCACGAACTGGATCACGGCAAACGTGATCGCGATCACACCCAGCAAGGTCGGCAGCATCAGCAGCACGCGCTTCGCAATGTATGCCCAAATATTCATCTCATCCTCGTCGTCTCAAGCGCATTCCACACAACTCATCTGGCCCTGTTTTGCCACCAAGTCGAAATCACGTAGGGATCGGCCTGGTAATACAGCGGCAGCTTGGCCGGGATGCCGAAGCGGTCGCGATACGCAATGCGATGGGTCGATGAAAACCAATGGGTGACCACGATATATTTGTGCAGCAGCACCCGGTCCAGCGCGCGCGCCGCCGCCACCAGCTCTTTGCGGGTATTGGCTGCCACCAGCGCCGCCACCAGCTTGTCGACCGCTGGATCTTTCAAGCCCCAGGCGTTATTCGAACCTTTTTCATCCGCCGCTTTGGAGCCGAACATGTCGAACATTTCATTTCCGGGGCTGCTGACATCCGGGAAGCGGATAGTAGTCATGTCGAAATCGAACTCTTCCATGCGCTTTTGCACCAGCGCATAGTCGGCGGTGCGCTGATTGACTTGCATCCCCAGTTTTTGCAGGTTGCGGACATACACGCTGATGACGCGCGACAGCGACGATTGGTCGTCCAGAATCTCAAACGCAAACGCTTCACCTTTGGCGTTGCGCAGCGCACCGTCGCGGTAGGTCCAACCAGCGTCTTTGAGCAAAGCCTGGGCTTGAATCAGGTTGGCGCGCAGCGACCTCGGCGGATCGGTGCGCGGCGGCAGCGGCGCCGGGCCGAATACCGCCGGGTCAAGCTTGTTGCGCATCGGTTCCAGCAGTTTCAGCTCGTCGCTTGACGGCAGGCCGGTGGCCGCCAGTTCGCTGTTATTGAAGAAGGAATAGATGCGCTTGTACTGGCCGAAAAACAACTGCCGGTTCATCCATTCGAAATCCAGCGCCAGGCCCAGCGCCTGACGCACCCGGATATCCCGGAACTGCGGCCGCCGCAAATTCAGCACGAAGCCCTGCATGCCGGCGCCGTTGGAATGCGCCAGTTCCCGCTTGACGATTTCGCCGCTGGTGAATTTAGGCCCGTTATAGCTGCGCGCCCAGTTTTTGGCACTGTACTCGACCACCACATCGAACTCGCCCGCCTTGAACGCTTCCAGCCGCGCCACATCGTCGCTGTAAAAGCGATAGGTGATGCGACCGAAGTTATACATGCCCTTGCGCGACGGAACCTCGCCGCCCCAATATTTCGGGTCGCGCCGGTAACTGATGGAGCGGCCGACATCGAAGCTATCGATCAGATACGGCCCGCTGGCAATCGGCGCTTCCAGCTGGATATTCTCGAAGGAGGTCCTGGCGCCCCACTTGCGCGAGAACACCGGCACAGCGCCGACGATCAGCGGCAATTCACGGTTCAGCGTCTTGAAATCGAAGCGTACCGTGCGCGCATCCAGAATCACGCATTGCCTGACCTCTTTGAAAATCGATTTGAACTGCGGCGCGCCTTTCTGCACCAGCATGTCGAAGGAATATTTGACGTCGGCCGCCAGCACCGGGTCGCCGTTATTGAAGCGCGCCTTCGGATTCAGTGTGAACGTCATCGACATACGGTCGGGTGCCAACGCCATATCCTGCGCCAGCAAGCCGTACATGGTGGCGACCTCATCCGAGGACGACACCGCCAGCGTCTCGAACATCAATATCGACACGCCCGCTGCATCCACGCCCTTCATCGAGAACGGATTGAATTTATCGAAACTGGTACGGCGGTCGGGATTGGCGAGAAACAGCTCGCCGCCTTTCGGTGCATCCGGATTCACATATGCAAAATGCGTGAACCCGGCCGGATATTTAGGCGTGTCGTAGAGAGAAAAAGCGTGTGCGGCAAATGCGTTGCTGCCGCAAGCCATCAACAGGAAAGACAAGAACAGCCTAACCATGCGTGGATTCGCCGTATGGTCTGGACACAGCAAAGATATTGTTTCGCACAAACGCTCCCGGAGTTTGCATCATTCTACCCAAAGGACGCGTTCTACAGCGACGATTTACTTCGAAATCCGCTTGAGGTGGATATTCGGGTGGCGCTATTGATCAAGTGCTGAAATTTCCATGTCTTCCCGCCCCCCGGGCAAACCGAGCGGCACCCGCCTCGCCTTCATCAAAGACAATCGGCACACCATGAGCGCCTTCACTGCGCAATGCCTGTTCCAGCGACAGGTTCCACTGGTCGTAGACCGACGCGCGATCGGTCAGCATGCACTTTTGTGGAAAACTTGCTATCAGGCGCGCCAGCTGCTGTGCCGAGATCAGTGCCTCCCCCACCGGCGTGACGCGATTGACCAGGCCCATGGCCAGCGCTTCGGGGGCCAGCACGGGACGCCCGGTCAGAATCATGTCAAGCGCCCGGCCCTGCCCCACAATCCGGGGCAGTCGCACGGTCCCGCCATCGATCAGCGGCACGCCCCAACGTCTGCAAAACACGCCAAATACAGCGTCTTCGTCAGCGACCCGCAAGTCGGCCAGCAACGCCAGTTCCAGGCCGCCCGCAACTGCATAGCCGCTCACGGCGGCGATTAGCGGCTTGGATAACGCCATGCGGGTCGGCCCCATCGGGCCGCTGCCGGCGCCGTCAGGATCAAGCTCGTTGCGCAATGCCGGATCACTGACAGCATCCAGGTCGGCGCCGGCACAGAAATGGCCGCCGGCGCCGGCGATGATGGCCACGCGCAGTGTGGAATCCTCTTCAAAACGGATAAATGCTGCGCGTAGCTCCGCAGCCATCGGGCCGTCAACAGCATTCCGCTTGTCCGGCCTGTTCAGCGTGATGGTGCAGACGGCGCCATCGGTGGCGAATGACACATAGGGCATATTGTTTGCTCGCATGGCAAGTGGTTGGCGCTACGTTGAAATCATCAAGGAATGCCGCGATCAGGAGTCTATTTCTTTATTCCGCAAATATGGACAGAGTAGGCAATATCAGTGCCGGCTGGGTGGCCTAAAATACTACCACGTGCTCTCGGTGAGCACTAACCAGGAGAAACATCATGTTAATTGCCAGATGGCAAATCAGTGCCCGCTTCGGGCACAAGCAACAAGTCATCGACCGGCTGCAAGCGTGGGCGCGCGACATCGCGCCGCAAGCCGGTCTCGTGCGGGGCCGGCTTCTCACCGGCTCGATCGGTGCGCTGGAGGCGATCGTGGTCCACGAATGGGAAGTGGCCGATCTGAGCGAGCTCGATCGGGCGTGGGAGCTGCTCCCATCGATCCCCGCGCACGCGCAGTGGAGCAAGGAGCTCGAGCCTTTCGTCGTCTCCGGCACCGCGCGCTGGGAAATTTATCGCGTCGTCGGCGTCGTCTGAATCCGTCAGTGTCCGACAGGCTCCTGGAGCGCCGACGCCGCAGACTTGTTCTCGGGATGCGCGAACTGCTTGACCACCAGGGCGGCTGTAGCGACCAGGCCGAATAACGCCGCGCTCAACACCGGTGCCAGCGCCGGCCTCGTCATGCCCCATTCCTTGATCAGCGAAGGGGCGATGAAACCAATGGTGGCGGTGTCAAAACCATCGCATGTTCAAGCGAACGGCAAGCCGACGTAGTTTTCAGCCAATGCTGTAGCCGCCGCGCGCGAACTGACGACATACTCGAGCTCTGCGCGCTGTAGCTCCTGCTGAAAAGGAGACGCACCGTCGAACTTGTGGAACATGCCGGTCATCCACCACGAAAAATGCTCGGCGCGCCAGACGCGCTTGAGCGCCACACCGGGATGACGCCCAGGCAGTTCCGTCAGCAAAGTGCGTCCACAGCGCAGTGATCGTAGCAACGCTACGAGAGCGTCTCGATTTGTACTTTCAGCAGCGCAACCGCCAACCTTTCCGCCACTGGTCCACCTCGGTGCCCGCGTTGTTTGCGCGGTTCGACCGACAGCGGCAGAAGCGGGGAATTGCTGCAGGGCAAAACAAATATTCCAGCCCACCCGAGATACCTGCAGGCAAGCTTAGATTTTTTCAACCTCTGTTCTTGCCGCCACACCCTTGCTGATACTTTCCCCATCGTCCTTGCGCAAGGTCCAGAACGTCAGCGACGACAGGATCGTCAGGCCGGCCAGCGTCAGAAACGTATGGTGCAAGGCAGCGCTCACGACGAGATGATCGGTTTGAGGCCGGCCGGCCAGATACCAGCCTGTGATCAGCGAGCCGCAAGCCAGGCCGAAACTCATCGATAACTGCTGCAGCGAGCTGGCAATCGTGCTGGCCATGCTGGAATCGGCGCTGTCGACGTCAGCGTAGGCGATGCTGTTCATGCTGGAAAACTGCAGCGAATTGAAAAATCCCAGCGACAGGTTGAGCATGACGATAGCAACCAGCGGCGCTCCCAATCCAACCAGCGAAAACAGGGCAATTGTCACGCCAATCAGAACGGTGTTGACGATGAGCACCTGGCGGTAGCCGAAATGTGCCAGCACGCGTGCGGAAATGACTTTCATCCCCATCGCGGCCGCGGCCGACGGCATCATTAACAGGCCCGATTGCCAGGCGGGCAGTCCCAATCCGAGCTGATACAGCAGCGGCAGCAGAAACGGCATGCCGCCCACCCCGAGGCGGGTGACGAAGCCGCCCGCAACGGAGACGCGGAATGTGCGTATCTGAAACAGGGTCAGGCGCAGCAACGGATGGCGCTCCTGGCCGGCGTGCCACACATAGGCGGCCAGCAGGCTGATGGCGAGCAGGAGCAGCACCGCGGCCGATGTCGGGTCAAGGGTATGCTCGCCGAATATTTCGAGCAGCCATGAGAGCAGCGCGATTCCGCTGCCAAACAAGACCAGTCCGATCAGATCCAGCGGCCGGGGTTGGTCGCCGTAATAGTCTGGCATGTAACGGTGGGCCAGAAACAGAGCGGCCAGTCCGACCGGCACGTTGATAAAGAAAATCTCGCGCCAGGACAACCAGTGCACGATCAAACCGCCCACGGCCGGCCCCAGCAGCGGCCCGATCAGGGCTGGGATGATGACGAAATTCATTGCGCCCAGCAATTCATTTTTGGGGAAGGTGCGGAGAATGGCGAGGCGGCCAACCGGAATCATCAGCGCGCCGCCGATGCCTTGCAAAATGCGCGCCGCCACCAGCATCGGCGAATTGAGGGACAAGCCGCACATCATCGAGGAGAGCGTGAAGATCGCCACCGCACCGGCAAACACGCGCCGGGTGCCGAAGCGGTCGGCCACCCAACCGCTCACCGGGATACAGACCGCCAGACTGAGAATGTAACTGGTGACCACCGCTCTCAGACTGAGTGGCGTCACGTGCAGGCTGGCGGCCATGCTGGGGACGGCAGTATTGAGAATGGTGGAGTCGAGCTGCTCCATGAACAGTGCGATCGCGACGACCCATGGAAGGTAGTTTTTGGTGGTAGAACTAGTCATCGGGCGCGGTACCTATCGTCAAAGTCGGAGAGTGTTGAGATTGTCACGAAAAATTCGCCGGACGCTGACCGGGCTGTCCGGCACAAGCACCCAACTACTTTTCCGCCATCATATACCCTGCGTTCCTGTCCCAAAATCCGGCCTTGATGCAGGCGATGCACCGTGCCGACAACCTGTCCTGGCTGGGCTGGCGACACCTTCTATCGCGCCATGGCCAAATCGCTCCGGTGTTTTGGAGATTTTCCGCTCGAAGGCATAAGCAATAAACGTGGTGATGGTGCGGCCTGTGTCGGGCATGGCACCAGACAGGGTGCCAATGAGCGTTCCGCGCAGCATGCCGTTGCGTAGCGCATTGGGTGCGTCGGGACGGTTCAGCGTCATCAAACGAATCCCGGCCCGGCTGCGGTCCAGAAGTATGTCCTGATAACTTTCCATAGATGCGAAGTGCTCACCTTACACGCGCTCGATGATCAGTGCGATACCCTGGCCAACGCCAATGCACATCGTACACAGTGCATAGCGTCCCTTGGTACGTTCCAGTTGGTTCAATGCCGTCATCACCAGGCGCGCGCCGGACGCGCCGAGCGGATGACCGATGGCAATCGCGCCGCCGTTCGCATTCACATGCGCCGCATCGTCCGGCAAGCCGAGGTCGCGGGTCACTGCCAGCGCCTGTGCCGCGAACGCCTCATTGAGCTCGATCACGTCCATTTGCGATAACGTCAGGCCGGTCTGCGCCAGTACCTTCTTCGCTGCAGGCGACGGACCGAAACCCATAATGCGCGGTGCCAGACCGGCGCTAGCCATGCCCAGCACGCGTGCGCGCGGCGTCAGGCCATGGCGCTGCGCTGCGGCGGCGGATGCCAGCAGGATCGCACATGCACCGTCGTTGACGCCGGACGCATTGCCTGCCGTGACGCTGCCGTCCGGGCGCACCACACCCTTGAGCTTCGCCAGCATTTCCAGCGAGGTCTCCGGACGCGGGTGTTCGTCGGTCGCAAAGACCTTCGCATCGCCCTTCTTTTGCGGAATCGTGACCGGTACGATTTCGGTAGCGAAAAAACCGGCGGCATGCGCGCTGGCCCAGCGTTGCTGGCTGCGCACGGCCAGTGCATCCTGATCGGCGCGGTTGATCTTGAATTCATCGGCGACGTTCTCCGCCGTTTCCGGCATCGAATCGATGCCATACTTCGCCTTCATCAGCGGATTGACGAAGCGCCAGCCGATGGTGGTGTCCTCGATTATTGCCGAGCGTGAAAATGCGCTGTCGGCCTTGGCGAGCACGAACGGCGCCCGGCTCATGCTTTCCACGCCGCCGGCAATGATCAGGCCGGCCTCGCCGGCCTTGATGCTGCGTGCGGCGAGACCGACCGCGTCCAGGCTGGAACCGCACAGACGGTTGATCGTATTCCCCGGCACGTCAATCGGCAGGCCCGCGAGCAGCGACGCCATGCGGCCGACGTTGCGATTGTCTTCGCCGGCCTGGTTGGCGCAGCCATACAACACATCGTCGACTTCGGCCCAGTTCACGCCCGGATTGCGGGCCATCAATGCCTTGATCGGGAGCGCACCGAGGTCATCCGTACGCATGGACGATAAGGCGCCGCCGTAGCGGCCGAATGGCGTGCGGATGGCATCACAAATGAAAGCAGTCATTGCAGTTCCTTCAAAAAATTCCGTGCAACAAAGCCAATCAATTGGCAAACCCGGCAATCCCGGTCTGGGCGTGCACCATGCGCTCGTCGTCCGTCAATTGTTCGGTCAATAATAATGGGTCGTCCCAATGGAAAGAGGCTTTAGCGTGTGCCATGTGAATCTCCTGAATAGTTGAAACGAAAAAAAATCAATTGCTTGAATGCAGTAACGACAAACCCAATTGGGCACGCCGGATCAGCCAGGGACTGGCCCGATAACGTGGGTCACCGGTAGATTGATACAGGTTTTTCAAGATGGTCAGCACACGCGGCGCACCGATATGATCGCCCCACGCCAGCGGCCCGCGCGGATAAGCCAAACCTGACTCGACCGCGCAATCGAGGTCCTGCGGCGTGCAAATCCCTTGCTGCACGATGTCGCAACCGATGTTGACGATGGCGGCCAATACCCGCTGCACGATAAAACCGTAGCTATCCTGGATGAGTGTGACGGCTTGCCCGCTCTGCGCCAGCAATGCCTGCGCCTGTTGCGCCAGCGCCTTGTCGGTCGCCGGATTGCGCATCAGCGTCAACCGCCCGCGGCAATCCGTCAGCGTGTCGATGCCAAGCGTGCGTGCTGCATCCAGCCCTGCGCGCGCCACCCAGGTGCTGACGTCTTCGCCCAGCGGGGCAACCAGACAGAGCGCCGTCGCAGAAGGATTTTCAGCGGTTTCGACAACTGCGCCGCAGCGCGCCAGCAACGCCGCCAGCTGCGCCGTGGTGTGGGCCTCCGCACCGGCAACCCAGACCGTCCCGGACCAGGACGGCACCTGGCTGTCGGCTGGACTGACCGGCTCAACGATCAGCCTGCCATTCTCATACCGGTAGAAGCCGCGACCACTCTTGCGTCCCAGCAAACCGGCACTCAGCCGTTGCGCGGTGATGACGCTGGGGCGATAACGCGGCTCCTGATAATACTGCCGGTAAATCGACTCCATCACCGGATGCGAGACATCGAGGCCGGTCAGATCCAATAACTCGAACGGCCCCAGGCGGAATCCGGCGGCCTCGCGCATGACTGCATCGACTTGCGAAAAATCCGCTGCGCTCTCCTGGACAATCCGCAGCGCTTCGGTCAGATAGCCCCGTCCCGCATGGTTGACTATGAAGCCGGGGGTATCCTTGGCGCGCACCGGCTGATGCCCGATCCGGACGGCAAAGTCGGCCAGCGCTTGCGCGACAGGTTCCGCGGTAAGCACCCCGGAAACGACCTCGACCACCTTCATCAACGGCACCGGATTGAAGAAATGAAAACCGGCGACGCGCTCGGGATGGGTGGCAGCGGCAGCAATGGCCGTCACCGATAGTGACGATGTGTTGGTCGCCAGGATACAAGCGCTGCCGACAATCTGTTCCAGCGTGCGCAACAATGCGCGTTTGGCATCGAGATTTTCGACGATCGCTTCGATCACGATGTCGCAATCCGCGAACGCGTCGAGGGTATTTTCCGGTGCAATCTGTTCGATTGCAACGCGTACCGCCGCTTCGCTCAGCTTGCCTTTCTCCTGCAATTTTTTGAGTTGCGCAATGATCGCAGCGCGTGCGTTTTCAGCCGCGCCAGGCTGCATGTCGAATAACCTGACGCGTACCCCAGCCTGTACGGCTGTTTGCACAATCCCGCGGCCCATTGCGCCAGCGCCGACCACGCCCAGGACGGTAGCGCTGGACATTCCCTGTGTATGCATTAGTGACACCTATTCCAGAAGACTGCAGTGACTGCGTTTTCGACGTCGATCCGATCTTCAATCAAGCCGGCGATTTGGGGCGATGACATCTTCGGGAAATGTCGGTCCAGGATGACTCGGCGATTTACTGTAAATTTCATTGTCGATGCGTCAGGCCTGCTGGAAATACGCCGCGTGAAGTTCGTCCAATTGCACCTCAGCCGCAGATGTTGAATAAGTGATTTTTCCACTCTGCATCAGATGAATTTGATCAGCGAGGGCAATCGCCCGATGCGTATTTTGCTCGACCAGGACAATCGTTTTTCCGCTATCTCGCAGGCGTCCGAAGATCTCAAACAAAGTATCCACCACTGCGGGCGCCAATCCCAATGAAGGTTCGTCGATCAGCAGCATCTTCGGATCCGACATCAGTCCTCGACTGAGCGCCAGCATCTGCGCTTCGCCTCCCGACAATACGCCCGCCATCTGACTGGCACGTTCTTTCAGGCGTGGAAACATATCGTAGACGGCTTCCAGTCGTTGACTGACATGCGGCCGGCTTTGTTTGCCGAATGCCCCGACAACCAGATTGTCTTCCACGCTCATGTCGCGAAAGATCATTCGCCCTTCCGGGATCAATGTCAGACCCGACTCACTGATGTTCCAGGCGCTTGAACCGGCCATTTCCTTGTCAGCGAATTTGATGCTGCCCTGCGTCACCTTGATCAATCCCATCATGGCACGCAAGAGCGTGGTTTTACCGGCCCCGTTGGGCCCGACAATTGCCGTTATGCTGCCTTTATTGATCGATAACGAGACGTCCCACAAAATGTTAATCGCGCCGTACCCGGCTCGCACATTGTTAACCTTCAACATGGCTGCCTCCCGTATATATTTTTTGTATGACCGGATCACGAAACACCTCGTCAGGTTTTCCGTTAGCAATGATTTTCCCGAAGTTCAGTACGCATACGCGGTCGCAGAGGTTGACGATTGTCTCGATATCATGTTCAACAATCAAAATGCCCAGATTGTATTTTTCACGGATTTTTTTGAGCAGCAACATGAAATGCCGTTTGCCCTCTGTCTCCAGACCGGCCAGCACTTCATCAAGCAATAGTAGTTGCGGTCCGGTCGCCAGTGCCTTTGCGACCTCGAGCGCCTTCAGTTCACTTAACGCCAGCTCGGTCGCTGCATTCCTGTTCGCTTTTTTCTGCAGATTCAGCAAGTCAAGAATGTCGTGCAGATATGGCAAATCAACTTTACCGGTAGCAAATCTTTGCGCAACTCTCAGATTCTCCATCACGGTCAGTTCGTGCATCGGTTGCGGAATCTGAAAGGTCCGGCCAATGCCAATACGTGCGCGCTTATGCAGACTCATGGTGGAAATATCGACACCGGAAAAGTTGAGTGTTCCGTTTAGCTTTACCAGTCCGGAGATCGCGTTGAACAAGGTGGTTTTACCAGCGCCATTGGGACCCACGAGACCGAGAATCTCTCCTTTCGACACTCTCAGGGTGACGTTATCCACAGCGGTGAATGCGCCAAAACTGACTGAAACACGTTCAACCGTTAACATGTTTACGTTCCTCCCAACGTTGTTTCAGCAGCGGCAAAAGTCCACGCGGCGTCAACATGATTACCAGCACCAGCAGTGCGCCCAGAATGAATTGGTGGCCGGTTGGAAACATCGCCTTGAATATCATCTGATCTGCGAAATAGACAACAATCGCTCCAACGACAGGGCCAGACACCGTTCGGTATCCGCCGAAAATTGCGGCGATGATCGGCACGATCACCCACTGGCCGCCAAAGGTGTAATCCGGTTCAATGAAATTCAGGTAATGGGCATTGAAACTACCGATCACACCGGTCATGAAAGCGGATAGCAGCAGAACCAGCGCCTTGAATAAAACGCTATTCACGCCAACCACCCTGGTTGCATCTTCCGATCCATGCATCGCTCTCAGTGCCAGACCATAAATGCTGCCAAAAATCAATTGATAGACCAGCATGAACAGCAACACGATGGTGAGTATGCAGATGTAGCTGCCCGCTTTTGTACTCAGATCGAGCCCCAGAACGACGGGCAAGCGTGCCACCGACGGCATTCCTCCGGCACCGCCGGTCAAGCCGTCGAACTGAATCGCCAGCACGCGAAATATCTGCGAATAGGCCAGAATGGCGAGTGCGAAGTAAGGGCCCTTTAGCCGCAGGACGGGCAGCATTACCACACCGGCGCAGGCCGACACCAGGCCGCCAGCAAGCATTGACGGCAGGACCGGCAAACCAAGCCTTAGCGAAATGATCGCTGATGCATAAGCGCCTGCACCAATGAAAGCCGAATGTCCAAAACTGACCATGCCACCCAAATTACCAAGCATGGCCCAAGCCAGTGCCACTCCTCCGATCGTCAACGCCTCAATCAGGATACTGATTGCGTACTGCTCGCTGCGCAATCCAAAGGGAACGACTAGATAAAGAAAGGCAAGAACGATTGCCCAGACGATAGTTTTTTTCATCCGCGTCTTCCTGCAGCACCAAACAGCCCGTTCGGACGCAATAACAGAACGAGCAGAAAAATAATCATGGTAGACAGCTCTTGCAGTCCGGAATTGAAAAAAGTCGCCGTCATGGTGTCTGTAATGCCCAGCAACAGCGCGCCAATCAATACGCCCGGGATGGAGCCAATTCCTGCGAGTACGGTGATGACGAATGCTTTGATCGTCAGTGACTCTCCAAGAATCGGTTGAATAACTCTGAAGCTATAGATCGCAACGCCAGCCACGGCCGCAAGAATTCCGGATATCAGAAACGCCACAAGTTCGATCGTGTATGGATTGATCCCCATAATTTTTGCCGCGTCACGATTGCTTGAGACTGCCCTGACTGCTTTGCCATACCAGCTTCTCGACAACCACAGCCATACGCCGGCAAGCAGGACGATGCTGAGACCGAAGGATAGTATTTCGCTGCGCATTCCATAGACGTGACCAAACGACATCGCGTCCTGCAGCCACTCAGACGATGATGAATGAATATCGGCACTCCATACCAGCAGGATGAGATTGGTCAACATGAGGCCGACGCCATACGTCAGAATCAGCGAGTTGATGTCCCGATCAACCCGTATTCTGCTGAGCAGCGCATAAATGCAGGCCGAAACAACGCATACCAGAACAATTGCCAGCGGAATTGCCATGAACGGGTTGAGGCCCAGTTTCGACTCGACCATGTAGGCGATATAGCCGCCCAGAAGCACCAGTTCGCCATGTGCCAGGTTAATAATTTTCATGGTCCCGAAAACCAGCGCGAGTCCCAGGGCCACAAGTGCATAGGCCCCGCCTGCCAATATCCCGGAAAAAAGGGACTGGACGAATAACTCCGACATGTAACACTCCTTGGAAAGAAAATTCGGTACCGGGACGATGATCAAATCACCGTCTGATGGATGACCTGCCCGAACCGGTTATTGCCAAGGGACTGCAGGAAAATCCATTTTCCCGGTGTCGTTTTCTTTTGGCCAGACGATGACTATCTTGCCGTGCTGGTGTTGGCCAATATTCTGTCTGAAGTGTCGATTGTCGCCATGTGCGTCAAATGCGACCTTTCCGATCAGGGTTTCGCGGTCTGTTTTACGGAGCGCTTCCATCACGGCATTGCCCTGAATGGCAGCATTTTTTTCAGCCCGTTCGATTGCCTCGAACAGCAAAATGCCCTGGACGAATCCATACTCGCTAAGGTAATCGGGCGATTTTTTGTATAGCTTTTTAAACGTCGCCTCAAAATCCTTGCCTTCTTCCGAAGTAAAAACCGCAGGATACGCAAGCATTTCGGTTCCATACGTCTTGTTCACCAGTTCCGGGAAATCGGCATACATCTTTGCTGTAGTAAGCTGCCAGACGCCAACCAGCGCCTTGACGTCGGGCTTCAGCACTTTCGCCGCCCTCAGAATGCCGACATAGTCGTTTTCATAACCGAGCATATTGATCGCATCCGGTTTGTCCTGGAGCTTGATCTTGTTAATGATCGGCTTGAAGTCGACAACTGACGCGTCAAACGGATGCATAAGCACTTTAACGCCCTGTGCGGACATTGATTTCTGCATCTCCTGCGCCAATTCGTTGGTCGACTTCTTGGTCGAATACACAATGGAGAGCGTCTTCACGTTCATGGTATTCAATACGCCAACCATCGCCTTTGTGTAACCTTCCGTATTGTTTATCCGGAAGAAGGTCTTGTAGCCTTGCGCCACAAACTGCGCGCTGGTGCCGCCAGATGTCATGAACACCAGGTTTGATTTTTCGGCAGCGTTGGAAGCCGGGCCGACGATGTCGGATGTTGCTCCGCCGGTTAGCGCCACCGCTTTCTGTCCCGCCAGCTTTTCTACCGCTGCGATTGCCTTGGCAGGCGACGACTCATCATCAATCGTCATCAGCTTGATTTTTGTCTTGCCACCGCGCCGATTGAAAATTTCTTCGGCAGTCTTGATTCCTTCGTGCATGCCGGTACCGCCTCTTGCATTCGTCCCGGTCAGCGAAATGACTTCTCCCACGCCGTACTCGGCAGCCAAGGCGGCTTGTGAAGTGAGAATTGCTGCCGGAAACAAGATGACTTTAATCCATTGACCCATCGATATCGATTTCATTGCTGTCTCCTACTTTTTTATAATTGGGTAATTTTCAAATTCGACTGAATTAAGGAAGTTCTGAGTAAGCGTAGCCTCAGCTAACGCTGACTTGGTTCAATGTCAGGAGGAGAAGCGCAGTCGTACGCTAGTACGATGAGCATCGCAGTCCTGAGATTGGATCGCGCAGTAGCTTAATCAGAGCTTCCTTAAAACTAGGCCCGTGAACTACTTATAGTTACACCACGTTTTTCAAAGTGTTCGATTTCTTCTTCACCCAAGCCGATTGCTTGAAGGACACCGCGCGAATCCTGTCCGAACGTCGGCGGCTGCATTCTGTAACTCGCCGGTGTGCGGGATAATTTGACAGGGGACGCAACGCCCTGATAATCGCCTATCCTGACGATCATTTCTCGATGACTGGTGTGGGGATGGGCCACTACCGCATCGATTTTCTGGACCGGCCCACTCGGCACACCCAGACGCACCAACTGGTTTGCCAAACTTTCGCAATCATGATTCCGGGTAAATTCTTCGAGCAAGAGTTTCAGCTCTTTTCGATGTGTGCATCGTGTGCCGTTATTGCTGAAACGGGAATCTGTCAGCAGAACGTCGGCACCCAGATAGGCGCACAGTTTGGCGAACTGGCGATCATTCCCGACCGCCAGGAAAATATCCGTGGTGCTGGTTTTATAGGTGTCATACGGCGCGATATTCGGATGGGCATTACCGCTGCGCTGGGGTATTTTTCCAGAGACAAAATAATTCGGTAAATGGGGATGCATCAACGACAGGCCAGCGTCATACAGGGTCACCTCGACCGACTGTCCCTGCCCGCTGCTCTGACGTTCATGCAACGCCATCAGTACGCCGTTGGCGGCATTCAGCCCGGTCACCATGTCGACAATCGGCAAACCTACGCGCAAGGGCTGACCGTCGGCTTCGCCGTTGACGCTCATCAGCCCGGCCATGGCCTGTATCACCGCATCGTATCCTGGCAGCCCGCCAAGTGGCCCGTCCGTCCCAAACCCCGAAATACTGCAGTGAATCAGGCGCGGAAAGCGTTTCCGCAATACTTGCTCATACCCGATATTCCAGCGTTCAAGTGTGCCGGTCTTGAAATTTTCAAGCAACACGTCTGCGCTTTCCAGTAGCTGCAACAACAGTTGCCTGCCTTCTTCCTGAGCAAGATCCAGCACCATGCCGCGTTTATTCCGGTTGACGCCTGAAAAGTATGCTGCCGTGTCGTCGACGAAGGGCGGCCCCCAGGTACGCGTTTCATCGCCCACAGGCGGTTCGATCTTGATCACGTCTGCCCCATGATCGGCAAGAATCTGGGAGCAATACGGCCCTCCCAGCACACGGCTCAAGTCCACTACCTTGATACCCAGCAGCGATCCCGTAACGTTTTCCATAGTGTGTCTGACTCCGTTTTATTTTGTCATTTTGAACTTGAAGACCGCGAGAGTTAGATCGGATACAGCGCCATCGCGTCATCCAACCCCATCGCTCTTTCCGACAGCAAAACATCCTGTATGCGCTTGTCGGAGCATGCTGCCGGGGCCAACGGGTCTGCCGGCAGCAGCTTGTGTTGAATAATCATGTGGGCCAATGCGAGACGCCGGAAGTCGCCATTTTGCTGGCCCGCCTCCCAAGCCATAAATATGGCTGCGATGATGTAATACAGCGCGGTTCCAGCCTGCCGCGTAGTGTGCTCGCTGCCGGATTCGCACGCTGTCACAACGGCAGCGACAGCCTTGTCCAGCATTCTTGAAAGCAGCGTTTTCGACTGCTCGGGAATGGCAGCGTCGCTCAGCAACCTCGCAAGATAACCCTGCGTTGGTGCAAGCACTTCTTCACGGCGGATCGCCCGCAGAACGTCGAGCGCAATAATATTGCTTGTTCCTTCCCAGATCGACCCCAGTTGGGCGTCACGCACCAGCCGCGGGTCGGACCACTCCTCGATGTACCCGCAGCCGCCGCGCACTTCCATCGCGTCCGAGGTTACTTTTCGCGCGTCGCGACATGCACGGAATTTGATCAGCGGCGTAAGAATCCGAATCAGCTTTTTAGCCTCGACGTCGCCCGCATCGGCCTTCTCAAGACAGCTGGCGATGTGCATGAACATCGAGCGCGCCGCTTCGGTTGGCAGCATCATTTTGAGCAGCTGCCGCTGCATCAGTGGCATATCAATCAGGTGTTTTCCGAATGCGACCCGATGTTGTGCGATGAATAGCGCTTCACGGAAGGCCCTGCGCATCAGCCCCGCAGAGCGAACGCCATTCGACAAACGCGACATATTGATCATGTCGGCCATCTGGTTGAAGCCACGCGTGATGTCTCCCACCGGATAGGCTACAGCGCCGTCAAGGCGTATTTCGCCGCTGGGCATCGAACGGGTGCCCAGCTTTTCCTTCAGGCGGATAATGCGGTAATGATTGCGTGAGCCGTCCGGCAGATGCTTGGGCAGCAAAAACAGGCCCAATCCTTTAATCCCATCAGGAGCGCCATCAGGCCGCGCCAGAACCATCGCCAGATCGGCATCGGCGTTGGAGCAAAACCACTTATCCCCGGTCAAAAGCCATTGCTGACCTTCGAGATGCGCCCTGGTCGCCACACCTGCCACGTCCGATCCCGCGCCTTGTTCGGTCATGAACATGGCACCTTGAAACAACGCATCGAAGTCAGTGGAGGTCAACGCCGGAAGAAACCTTTCGACCAGTTCCGCATCGCCAAATTTCTGGAGGGTACGGGTCAGCGAATCGGTCATGCTGACCGGGCAGCAAAGACCAAATTCGGCCTGTACGAAAAGGTAAGTCAGGCAATACTTTGCCAGCGGTGGCATAACTTCCGGCCACCCAAGCACACCTTTGCGGTGGCTCATCGCGGCCAGCCCCAGCTCCGCAAAAGCGGTCTGTTCGAGCGCAATATAAGCCGGGTTCTTGTCAATCGACTGTACATCGACGCCCTGGCGATTCCGGTGGTTGAGCACCGGACCCTGCCTGTCGGCGGCGCTGGCGAATCGATCCAGTTCGTCAGATACACGCGCACCGAGGTCTGTCAGTACAGGCCGCAAATGATCATGCAATGGTTTCTGCATATACACGCGCAGGAGACTTTCAAATGACGGGTCCTCTTCAAATAGATTGATGCCCCGACTGTCAGGAATAGTGGTGAAAGTAGTGCCTAACGCCGAATTGTTTTTCATTGATCATCTCCTATGCACCCAATATAAAAGCTGCGTCGATAAGTGTCTAATACAATGATTTGACTCGTCGATAATCAAAACTTATCATTGATTTTTAGACTCGGGAGGCAATAATGGATCTGCGCCAGTTGAAGTATTTCGTGGCTACAGCCGAAGAGTTGCACTTCGGTAAAGCCGCGAAACGGCTCTTTATTTCCCAGCCGGCACTCAGTTTCGACATCAGGCGTCTTGAAACGCAATTGGGGGTGGGCCTGCTCATCCGTAACAGCAAGGGTGTTGCGTTGACAGATGCAGGGACTGTGTTGTTGAGAGAGTCGAAGCGACTGCTGGAACAGGCAAGCGAAGTAGAAAGACTGACAGTGATGACAGGTCACGGACTGGTCGGGCGCCTGAAGATCGGCTTCGTGAATTCCATGCTTTATCGCGGTCTGCCCGAGGCGATCAGCCGTTTTCAGACAATGCATCAATCGACGGATATTGTGCTGCACGAAATGAATACAGCGGAGCAGTTGGACGCACTGCATCGAACGCAGATTGATGTTGGCTTCGGGCACTTCGGCATTTATCCGCCAAGCGTGAGCGGTAAAGTGATGCTGGTCGAGCCATTTTTATGTTGCTTGCCAAAGGATCATCCACTGGCAAATCAGCCGGCAATTGACCTTCGATCCCTGGCGCAAGAAAGCTTTGTCCTTTTCCCGCGCCATGTTTCACCCCATCACCACGACAGAATCATCGCAATTTGCATAGATGCCGGGTTCAGCCCCGTAATCAAACATGAAGTTCGACTGTGGCAAACGGTTGTCGGGTTCGTAGAGAAAAAACTGGGTATAGCGCTCGTACCGCAAACCATGAGCAGAACGGGCGCAAAAGATGTTGTTTATATTCCACTAAGCAAAAGTACTATTTTCTCGGAAACACATTGCCTTTGGAATAAAAAATACCCTCTCGACAAAATAGAACCTTTTGTCGCAACGCTTGAGGAAGAAATGGCCAAAATTATGAGACAGGCTGGTTGATGTGTTAATCAGCTTTCAATTTTTTCCACCTTGACTATACCAGTGCGACATGGCATTCCAAGACTGTACTTCGAGAAGTACTTCTGGCAAACGAGGCGCTGCTCTCTGGAAAAAGGTACTCGCTGACTGACATTCAAGATGTACGCAGACTGGATCAACGCTGCCGTCGATGCGCGCGACACTGTTAAGCTAAAGCAAAGGAGCAGAACGAAGCAAGACCGTTTTTAGTGCAAAACTCGACTTGATGTGCGCGACACCCGGAATGCGCGTTAGCGTTCGAGTGAGAAATTGATTATACGAATCGAGGTCTTTTACGACCACACGGAGGTTATAGTCCGCATCTCCGGTCATGAGGAAGCAGTTCATTACCTCGGGCACCAGTGCGATCTGTTTCTCGAAATTAGCGATGGTTTCTTCCGACTGCGTGGCTAACGTGACGGCCACAAAAACAGTCATACGCCCCGACAGGCGCGCTTCGTCCAGCTTTGCCACGTAGCCCTGGATAAAGCCGCTCTCTTCCAGGCGCCGCACACGTCGAAGCGTCGGCGTCAGCGACAGCCCCACACGGTCGCCCAGCTTATTCCAAGCCAGGCGGCCATCCTGGGCAAGTTCTTTCAGAATTTTGAGATCAATTCTGTCAAGCTCATCAACAGTAGTCATATATGCCTACGATTTAAATAAAATGTAGATCGATTGTACTAAAAAGTCCGGCATACGTGGCTAAGTTCAGTTCCAAATGCCAACGATGGAAGCGTAAGATTTCTTACCTTTTCCAGAGTCAGAACCAGGAGCTGCAGCATGCCTACTATCAACAAAACCTTTAGCTCCGGGAATATCTATGCCCATGCGGCGGGGAGAACTTTCCTCACGGGAATCCAGGCGCTGGTGCTGTTGCCGATGCTGCAGCGCCAGCTCGATCGCGCACGTGGCATCAATACCGCAGGCCTCGTATCGGGATATCGGGGCTCGCCGCTTGGTGCATACGACCAGCAACTATGGAAGGCATCGAAAGAACTGGCAGCGCACGACATTGTGTTTCAGCCTGGCTTGAACGAAGACCTGGCCGCTACCGCATTATGGGGCGCGCAGATGCATAGCGCGTATGGCAGTACCACGGCAGATGGCGTATTCGGCATCTGGTACGGCAAGGGTCCGGGCGTCGATCGAACCGGAGATGTATTCCGAAGTGCGAATATGCTTGGCACCTCCCCGCTTGGCGGGGTGCTGGCCGTGTCGGGCGATGACCACGCTGCGCAGTCTTCCATGTACCCGCACCAGACGGACGGCATTTTCCAGTCTGCCTCCATCCCGGTTCTACAACCCGCGAGCGTGCAAGAAGTCATTCAACTCGGCCTGGCTGGCTTCGCGATGTCGCGTTATTCCGGCCTCTGGGTTGGCCTGAAGACGATTGCCGAGGTAATCGAGACCGCAGCCTCGTTCGACGTAGGCCAGCTACCTTCCTTCGTTACTCCTTCAGATTTTCCGGTACCGGCGCACGGGCTGAATTGGGATCCAGGTATTTCCTGGCCGGGCCAGCGAGCGGAACTGGAGCGTCGGCTGATCGATGAGCGTCTCCCGGCTGCGCGCGCCTGGGCGCGCGCCAATAGCCTGGATCGGATCATCGTTGCGGCGCCGCGGCGCCGGCTGGGAATCGTCACCGTAGGCAAGGCGCACCAGGATTTGATGCAAGCCATCGACGATCTGGAACTTAACAAGGCCGCATTGCAGGACATGGGTATCTCAGTATACAAAGTGGCGATGAGCTGGCCGCTTGAGACGAGCGGCATGCTTGCGTTTGCAGAGGGTCACGAAGAACTCTTCGTCGTCGAAGAGAAGCGCGCAACCGTCGAGACGCAGATCAAGGAAGCGCTCTACCACCGCTCGGCCGGACAGCGGCCGCGGGTAAGCGGAAAGACAGATCCAATGGGCGCGCCGCTGTTGCCGGAGGTGTCCGAATTTACGCCGCTGCTGGTCGCGCGCAAACTGGTTTCACGCCTGAGTGATGCGCTGCCGATGCTGCGCGATAGACTGGCCGCGCTTGAGGCGCGTCAGAAGCCTGTTCGCGCCGCGGTAATTCCGATTCGCACGCCCTATTTTTGTTCGGGCTGTCCGCACAATACCTCGACCAAAACACCGGACGGCTCGGTCGCCGGTGGCGGCATCGGCTGCCATGTCATGGCGTTGGCCCAGCCGGAACTGAAAACCAGGACATTTAGCCAGATGGGTGGCGAAGGCGCGCAATGGATCGGTGCCGCACCATTCTCCGCCGTCCAGCATATTTTCCAGAACCTTGGCGACGGCACGTATCAGCATTCCGGTCTGCTCGCGATTCGCGCCGCGGTCGCGGCCAAGACGAACGTGACCTACAAGATTCTGTATAACGATGCGGTCGCCATGACTGGCGGCCAGGCAGCGGAAGGTCTTATCGATCCAGCCCGCATCACCCGGCAACTGCACGCGGAGGGCGTAGGTCATATCGCGCTCGTCTCGGAGGATCCGGGCCGCTGGCGCGGAAAGAAGGAACTTGCAGCGGGGACTGCCGTACACCATCGCGACGAGTTGGACCAGGTACAACGCGCGTTGCGCGAAGTGTCCGGTGTCACAGCGATTGTCTATGAGCAAACGTGTGCAGCGGAGAAGCGCCGCAAGCGCAAGCGTAAAGAGTTTCCGGATCCGGACAAACGCCTGTTCATCAACGAACGCGTTTGCGAAGGTTGCGGGGATTGTTCTGTGCAGTCGAACTGCATCGCCATCGAACCGCTGGAGACCGCCTTCGGCCGCAAACGCAAAATTAACCAGAGTTCTTGCAACAAGGATTTCTCTTGCGTCAAGGGTTTCTGCCCCAGCTTCATCGAGGTAGAGGGAGCCCGGCTCAGGAAGCCGGATGACGCACGTCTTAAAACGCTCGAAACGGAAGCGGCAGCGACCCTGCCGGTACCGGCGATACCGAAAATCGCAGGTACCTTTAACGTCCTCGTCACGGGTATCGGCGGAACAGGTGTACTGACCATGGGAGCGCTGATAGGCGGGGCCGCGCACTTGGAGGGCAAAGGCGCGACCGTTCTCGACTTCACCGGCCTGGCACAAAAGAACGGCGCCGTTGTGAGCCAGGTTCGGATTGCATCAGCGCCTGACGATATCTATGCGGTGCGCATCGGGCCTGGATCGGTCGACCTGCTGCTGGGCGCTGATCTTGTCGTGGCGTCGGCTGCCGATTCGCTTATGAGACTTTCTTCGAAACGCTCAGCGGCAATATTAAATCTGGATGAGACGCCAACTGCAGAAGTCATTGCGCAGCGTGATGCAGTCCTGCCAACCAAGCGCATGCTTGACCGGGTAAGTCAACGTTGTGCAGACGCAAATTTCCATTCTCTAAACGCCGGCACACTGGCACAACAGATCTTTGGCGACACCGTCACTGTGCATACTTTGTTGTTGGGCTATGCCTGGCAAAAAGGACTGGTGCCATTGTCGTTCGAGGCTATCGACCGCACCATTGAGCTCAACGGGGCCGCCGTCGCCCTGAACAAGCGCGCCTTCACATGGGGGCGGATCGCGGCAGCCAGCCCGCAGACATTGCAGAAACTCGATGGCAATGAACGGCCCGCCGCCGCATTATCCGAGACCCTGGACGCGTTGATCGCGCACCGCTTCCAAGACTTGATCGCGTACCAAAACATCGCATACGCCGAACGCTACCGCGCGCTCATCACCCGCGTGCGCAGCGCTGAGAACGCACTATCGCCGACCGGCGAAGAGTTGACTCGCGCCGTTGCCGTCAGCGCTTATCGATTAATGGCCTACAAGGACGAGTACGAGGTGGCGCGTCTTTTCGCCAGCCCGGAATTCAAGGCTTCCCTGTCCGCTCAGTTCGCCGACTCAAGGAAAATATCACTCTGGTTGTCTCCGCCGCTCATTTCTCGCATGGACCCGGCGACGGGACGGCCGAAGAAGCGAAAATTCGGTCCCTGGATATTGCCGCTTTTCAATGTGCTGGCGCGGCTGCGAGGCTTGCGCGGCACAGCGATGGACGTATTCGGCTACAGCGCCGAGCGCCGGCATGAGCGAGGCCTCATCGGTGACTACTTCAGCCAAGTCGAGGGGCTATGCACTACGCTCACCACAAATAGCCTTGCCCACGCGGTCGAACTGGCTGCATTGCCCCAGGAGATTCGGGGCTACGGTCCGGTCAAGGCCGAAGCAATCAAGAATTACGAGCGGCGCAGAGCCGAACTGCTCGCCGGCGCATCCAGGAAAATTGTGCTGCAGGCGGCATGATAAGCTAGCTGAAATTCATCACATGACGACATCTTGGGATAACAAATGATACTGACGCAAGAACAGGAAATGATTCGTGACGCCGTACGCCAATACACTAACGAGCGTATCGCGCCAAACGCGGCGCAGTGGGCGCGCCACCACACCTTTCCTCGTCAGGTATTGAAAGACCTGGGCGCACTGGGCGTAATGGGCATGACGGTAGCCGACGAATGGGGCGGCGCCGGACTTGACTACCTGTCGCTGGTGCTGGCGCTTGAAGAAATTGCCGCCGGCGACGGCGCCACTTCAACCATTGTTTCGGTACAGAACTCACTGGCGTGCGGCATTCCCGACAAATTCGGTTCGCCTGAACAGAAGGAAAAGTATTTGAAGCCGCTGGCAAAGGGGGAAATGCTTGGCTGCTTCTGTCTCACTGAACCGCATGTGGGTTCGGATGCTTCTGCAATCCGGACCACGGCGGTGCGCGATGGCGACCACTGGATGTTGAATGGAGTGAAACAATTCATAACAACCGGTAAGGAAGCCGATATCGCGATTGTATTTGCCGTGACCGATAAGAGCGCCGGCAAAAAGGGCATCTCCTGCTTTCTGGTGCCGACCGCAACGCCCGGCTATATCGTCGCGCGTATCGAAGAAAAGATGGGGCAGCACGCTTCCGACACGGCGCAAATTATTTTTGAAAACTGCCGTGTGCCGGCCGACCAACTATTGGGCGAAGAAGGACAAGGCTACAAGATCGCCCTGTCCAATCTGGAGGCCGGACGCATCGGTATCGCCGCGCAATCAGTGGGTATGGCGCGTGCAGCGTTTGAGGCGGCAGTCAAATACGCGAAGGAGCGTGAAGCATTTGGAAAGCCGATCATCGAGCACCAGGCGGTGAATTTCCGCCTGGCCGACATGGCCACGCAGATCGAGGCGGCGCGGCAGCTGGTCTGGCATGCCGCAGCCATGAAGGATGTCGGCAGAGCGTGTTTAAAGGAGGCATCCATGGCCAAGCTGTTTGCGTCGGAAATGGCGGAGCGCGTTTGCTCGGACGCTATCCAGATCCATGGCGGCTACGGGTATGTGAGCGACTTTCCGGTCGAACGGATTTACCGTGACGTTCGCGTTGCGCAAATATATGAAGGCGCAAGCGATATCCAGCGGATGGTGATCGGCCGCGCCATCGCTGCCTCGTAACGCCATTCCTGCATGGCCGATATGCGCGCTACACGGCCCACTTCAAAATCGACAATGCCTGCTCGTGGATCGCAGGATCGCCTGCCGCAATGATCTGGCCGCCCTCATGGCACGGCGCACCGGACCAGTCGGAAATGACGCCGCCGGCAGCTTCGACAATCGGAATCAGCGCCTGAATGTCGTACGGTTGCAGGCTGGACTCAATAACGAGGTCGACCAGACCGGCGGCAAGCAAACAATACGCATAGCAATCTCCGCCATATCGAACAAGACGTGCATTGGCGGCGACCAGCTGAAATGCGGCGAGTTCGCTTTGTTTCTGGAATATCTGTGGATGCGTAGTACATACAACGGCATCCTTTAAATGCCCGCATCCCCGGGTGCGCAAGACTTTACGCCGCGCACCCCGGCGCCATTCGGCCACGCCGGGCGCGCCGACAAAACTCTCGCCGACAAACGGCTGATGCACCACCCCGAGCACGGGGCGGACACCGTCATTCAACGCTATCAGGGTGGCCCAATGAAGTTGGCCGAGAATAAAGCTGCGCGTCCCGTCGATCGGGTCTATCACCCAGGTATAGGGCGATGTTCCTTGGCGGATGCCGTGTTCCTCCCCGCGGATGCCGTGGGTCGGGAATGCCTGTTCTATTGCATGTCGGATCATTGTCTCGGCGGCCTGATCCGCCAGGGTCACCGGGTCGTAATCGCCCCCTTGCGCCTTGTTCGCCACATCAATGTCGGCACGAAAATAGGGAAGAATCGTTTTCCCCGCTCTTTTCGCTATTTGAAGAGAAAAATCGAGATAGTGATCGTATGCGTTAAGGCTCATTGGCTCGGACAATTTATCATGGTCAATCGATACAGACGCTGCATGCTCACTACGAAAATATTGCATACCGGTCTCGAGTTGACTGAAGTATTCGCCACACGCATAAGCTGGCATGTGACGAATCAATCCAATCGTGGCTCGCATCCGGCGATCACATCAAGCCAACCGCAGCGCGTTGCTTAGAACGTATGACGGATGCCAAGGCGTACTGCGTTCTCGGTATTGTCGCGGCCGGTTGCACTGAATAGCGCTCCGGTGCTGTACATGCCGGAGGCACGCGAGTTGGCGTAAAGCGCATACACGTCGGTACGTTTGGAAAACGCATAGTTCGTGCCCAGGTTAATTTGCGTCATCCGTCCTTTTCCCGCGCCGACAAAACTGGCTTTCGCATTTTCGATACTTGCGCTGACGCTGACCGGCCCTGAGACCACATAGTGAATGCCAACGTCCACCACGTTCGTCCTGTTGTTGTTTGAGCCCCCCATCACAAACTGGGTTCCGGTGGGCAGGAACGTGGCGAGCGCTTGTGTGGTGCTGGCGAGGGCCAGCGGCAACTTGATTTGCGAAAACGCACCATAGAATCTGGCCGCGCCTATCTTATAACTTGCACCCAAGGTAAAGGTCTTCAGTGCCGTGTCGCCAGGGCTGCCGCTGGTCGCGCCAATGCTGGAAAAACTGGCGTCGCTGGGGGTCGCGCCGAGCTTTGACTGATAGTATCCGAGCCCCAGGAACAGTGGCCCGTTGGCGTATTTTCCGCCGATACCGAATGCTTGGCCCGCGGAACTATTGCCTGCCTGTTCGCCGAAGCCATAAATGGCGCTCGCCGCAAACCCGTTCATGTTGGGTGTTTCATATTTAATCGAATTGTTGGTCAGCGTGAGACCGATACGGTCCAGGCCCAGACCCCCATGAATGTTTTGCATCATCGTGCCAAAGTCTGCAATCGAAGTGGTCGCGCCGCCGATCTCGGTCAGGATGTCGTATTGCCGTCCGACGGACACGCTCCCGAATCCACCGGACAGACCGACCAGCGAGCGCCGGCCGAAAAACAAGTCGTTTTTGCCGGTCTGACTCGAAAACGCCAATGCGCCGGTGTCGGCGTTAAATCCGCTTTCGAGCTGGAAAAATGCCTTCATCCCGTTTCCAAGATCTTCCGAACCGATGAACCCGAGCCGCGAGCCCAGCAAATTGCCTGAATCCATGCTGAGCTTGCTGCCGGTGGTACCGGCCGCCGATGTGGCAACCTTGCTGTTGTAGGTGACGGCCAGGTCGACGAGACCGTAAATTGTGACGGATGTTTGGCCGTAAGCGGTGTCGGCCATGGTGCCAATGACAGCCAGCGCGAGTAATATTTTTTTCATGGGATTGTCTCCAATATGTATTGGGTTGCGGTGTATCGCTGCAGTAAAAAGCCGTGTTATAGTTTTGCGATTGTTTTCCTGCCTCCTTGTCGTTGATATGATTTGCCCCACACGTCATCAACACCGTCGTTGCTACCAGAGACGAACGAGCAGGCCCCCAACCTGTGATCAATGTCCACAGGCTGTTGCCGTCTGAATGCGTTCAGCACGCCGTCCCCGATCCGTTGAGCAAACGCGTCCCCTTCCCTGGATAAATCCGGGGAACGAATGCCGATCTCAACGCAATCAGTCACATCGCTGTACGATGCCAAATCGGATCGCAGCTCAGTCGCTCAGTATTGGTCTCTCTGGTCGCGTTCCATCTCCATTAACGTCGGTAAGATGCGCTTGATTCAATGCGCTTTAAGATGCAGAATTTCCCGGGTTTCCGCCGGTGTAGCGACGCTCATGCCGAGATGGTCGATGATTGTGCATGCGCGTTCAACCAGCTGTCCGTTGGTAGCGAATACGCCGCGTTTCAGATACAGGTTATCTTCCAGTCCTACCCGAACGTTTCCACCCAACAGGGCCGCCTGCGCCAGCATCGGCATCTGGTCTCTTGCAATGCCAAAGCCGGCCCAGATGGCGTTCTGTGGCAAGAGATTTTTCAGATACAGCATCGTTTCCGCGGTCGCAGGCGCGCCCCATTTCACGCCGAGCACCATCTGGTACATTGGCGCGTCACCAATGAGTCCATCTTCCACCATGGAATTTCCAAACAAAATATCGCCCGGGCCGAATACCTCCAATTCCGGTTTCACCCCAAGCTCCTGAAATCTCCTTGCCATCGCGCGCAAAGTCCTTGTCGTATTCAGGTAGACGAATTCCAGCGCACCCTCGACCTGATTGCCGGTGGTGATGTCGAGCGATGCAATCTCGGGCAGGCATTGTTCAAGATGTTTCACGCGCTCCGCAACCGGAATCACGTCACTTTCGGGCAAAGCGCGGGATTCGTCGTCAGGATCGGGCAGGAAAAATGCCCCCAGGCCGCAAGTCAGATTGATGACGATATCGGTGCCGGACGAGCGCACACGATCGACCACTTCCTTGAATAGCGCCGGATCGCGGCTTCCGGCGCCCGTTTCCGGGTCACGCACATGAATATGCGCAACCGATGCACCCGCCTTGGCCGCTTCGACGCACGCATCCGCTATCTGCGCCGGCGTGATCGGCATCGCCGGATGCTTCGGATTGAACGGCGCATTCCCGGTGACGGCACAAGTGAGAATAATTTTTTTGTTCATGTCAGATTTCCCATTCCACATTACCGCTGACAGCGATGAGTTCACCGGTGACCTTGCGTGCGCCTTCAGATGCAAGGAACTGCACCATGTCGGCGATTTCGGAAGGCTCTACTTTGGTTCGCATCGAGATGTATTTCAAATAGTCGTTTTCGACATCCTCGACCGTGCGCGCCGTGGCACTTGCATTGCTCTGCACAATCCGCTGCATACGTTCGTTATTGATCATGCCGGGGAGGACGGCATTGCAACGGATATTGAATGCGCCAAGCTCGCGCGCCGCATTCAATGTCAATCCTTCGACCGCCGCTTTCGAGGCCACATAAGGGGCGCGCAAAGGCAAGCGCGTCCTGGTAGAGCCGGTAGAAAAATTGATGATCACGCCATGCCGGCGGCGTTTCATTTCCGGTATCGCCTGTTTCATGCAATAGAAGATGCCGTTCAGATTCACCGACACGGTTTCCTGCCAATCGGCATCGCTGATGTCTTCAAGCGCGGCGCGCGGCCCACCGATGCCGACATTGTTGATCAGCACGGAAACATGCCCCATCCACTCCAGCGCTTCGGTAAAGACGCGCTCGACGTCTGCCGGATTTCCGACGTTGGCCACGGTCCCGCGCATGCCGGGATTCGCCCGCAGCGTGGCGTCGAGCGCATCGCCGCGGATGTCACAGATGTGCACTTTGGCGCCGGATTGATGGAAGCGCTCGGCTATGACCCGTCCCACGCTGTCGGCACCGCCCGTTACTAGGATATGTTCAGTCATTTTTTTCACTTGATTAAATGCCGGCGGAGAAACCTTCGTCCATCAACATGCATGAACCGTGCATTGCGCGGCTGGCATCGCTGACCAGAAACAGGACCGCGCCGGCGATGTCTTCCGGTTCGGAATAAGTTCGTCCGCTCGGTGTTTTTGCCGCCATGTGATCCAACAATCCTTTGAGCTCGGATTTGGTGCGGATGTCTTCATTCATCGGGGTTGCCGTATTGCCGGGAGCGACACAGTTCACGTTGATTCCCGATGGCGCGAGTTCGCAAGCCAGCGCACGGGTCATCATGACTATCCCGGCTTTCGTCGCGCAATACACCGCATAGTTGCCAAAGCCCATGAAGCCCGCAACCGACGCGATGCTGACGATGCGGCCTGCCTTGCGCGATTTCATGTGCGGCGCCACGGCGTTGATCAGGTTCCAGGTTCCCTTCAGATTGATATCGATCATCTGATCGGAGGTCGCGAGCGGGGTTTCACCTGCAGGCGACGGATAAAACACCCCGGCACAGTTGACCAGGATATCGATCTGACCGAAGTCGGCGACCACCGATCTGACTAGGTTCTCGACCTCCGCCTGCTTCCTCACATCGGCCGTATAGGGTTTCGCTACTTGTTGCGCCGCTGCCGTGTCAGTTCCTAACGCACGGCAGACTTTCTCCGCTTTCTCGATCGCGCTGCTGGCGACGACAGCGACACTTGCACCGTTCGCAAATAGAGCCTTGACTACTGCTTCGCCAATCCCTTGCGATCCGCCGGTGACAAGAGCAACTTTTCCTTTTAGTTTCATGATTCCATTCTCCATTGTGTCCACACTCAAATTTTTTCGATCCGACTGATTTGCGTTGCGACGGATATGCCAATTGATGGAGTTGCCGATTAACATGGCTTCACGCGCAACGCCCTCTACTGAATGCCGATATTGGCTTCGAGAACCGCCTGGTTGTTCTTTAACTGCTCCGTTGTGCCGACATACGCAATTTTCCCGGTGTTAAGAATGGCGACCGTGTCGGCAACGCCAAGCGCGAAGTGAATATTCTGCTCGACCAGGATGATCGACAAACCTTCCCGCTTCAGCCCGGCGATGACGCGTTGCACCTCGGCGGCGATGTGCGGCGACAGACCCTCCGACGGCTCATCGAGCAATAGCACTCTGGGATTGGTCATCAATGCCCGTGAAATCGCCAGCAACTGTTGCTCACCTCCCGAAAGCGATCCGGCAAATTGCGCCTGACGTTCATGCAGCTTCGGGAATTCGGCAAACACGCGCGCGAGATCCCACATTGCCGTCCCGCTTCTGCTTTGGCAACGCATGCCGATTTGAAGATTTTCACGCACAGTCAGCGACGAAAATATGCGGCGTCCCTGCGGAACCAGGCCGAGACCTTCCAGCGCAATCTGCTCAGGCCCGCATCCCGCGATTTCTCGTCCGAATAATCGTATTGAACCGGTGCGCCTGGCCTGTATGCCTGCGATCGCATTGATGCCGGTGGTTTTGCCTGCGCCATTTCTGCCGAGCAGCGCCAGCAACTGGCCCGGCTCAACGGCGAAGCTGACGTCGTGCAAAATATGACTGTCCCCGTAATACGCCTGCACCGATGACAGTTCGATCGCTTTAGTGGCCAAGATAGATCTCCCTTGTTTTTGGATTGGCGATGACTTCTTCACGTGTGCCTTCGACCACGATGCGGCCCTGATGAAGCAAGGTAATCTCATCGGCAAAGGCGACGGCGATATCCATATCGTGTTCGATCATCACGATGGTGATGTCGCGCGATATGCCTGAAAGAAGTATCTGAACCTGAGAACGCTCCTCCTGCGACAGGCCGGCAAGCGGTTCGTCCAGCAGCAAAATGCGTGGGCTTTGCGCCAGGGCCAGTGCAATTTCGAGTCGGCGCTTTTCGCCATATGAGCAAGTCGACACCAGCTTGTCGGCATGTGCAGTCAGGCCGACACTGTCCAACACCAGGTCCACACGGCGCTGCGCGCTTCCGTGCGCACTGAATGCAGAGAATGGATGCCAGCGCCGTCCGGACAATCCCAGCAGCGCGAGCGCGACGTTGTGGCGCACCGTATCTTTGGCAAACAAGGTGATGATCTGGTAAGTACGCGACAAACCCAGATGCACCCTCCCCGCTGTTCCCATGCGCGTAATATCGTTGCCCAGCAAGCGAATCGATCCCGCGCTTGCGCGCAGATCGCCGGTGAGCAAATTGAACAAGGTCGTTTTGCCGGCACCGTTTTGCCCCAGCAACAGCCGCCGCTCTCCTGTGCGCACCGTCAGGTCGACATGCGAGACCGCCTGAAAGCCGCCAAAGCGCTTGCCCAGAGACCGTATTTCCAGAGCGGTTGTCATAGATGCTGCTCCTCAGCGACTGCTGCAACAATTGGCGCCGATGGACGCCGCAGAATCCGGACCAGCCCGGGTACGATTCCGTCTGGAACGAACACCACGATGCATACGAATAACGCGCCGAGGAGCATCAACCATGACTCGACATACGAGCTGGCAACATTCTTGAATAGCATCACGATAAATGCACCTACCAGCGGTCCCCAAAATGTTCCCGCACCGCCTGTTACGACCATCAGCAACACCTCCGCAGATTCGGTCAGCGAAAGCACATGCGGGCTGATAAATTGGTGATAGTAGAGAAACAGCAGACCCGCAATACCTGCCATCAGGCCCGAGTAAACAAATGCCAGCCAGCGGATCATCCAGACGTCATAGCCGAGCGCACTCATGCGGCGCGGCTGGTCTCTCGTGCCGCGCAGGCTTGCGCCATAGGGTGACGCGATCAGACGCGACAGCAGCACCAGCAGAACGACTGTCACACTCAGCACGAACGCATAGAACAGCGCCGGTTTATTCAGATCGATGCCCCACGGCATGGGGCGAGTCATTCCCGAGATGCCGTTTTCACCTTCGGTCATGGCGACCCAGCGAAATGCGACACCCCAGCACACCTGCCCCAGGGCCAGCGTAATCATCGCAAGACCAATGCCTGCCGCGCGCAGTGCGATCGCCCCGACGATGCCGGCAATCAGGACTGCGGCGGCGATTCCCCATATCGCCGCCGCCAGATGGGAAAAGCCGAATTTCGCAAAAGTCAGTGCCGTGACGTAGGCGGCCCCGCCGAAGAAGGCGGTGTGGCCGAAAGAAAGGAGCCCGCCATAACCGAGTACCAGATTAAGGCTTGCCGCGAACAGTGCCGCGATGAGCATTTGCGTCAGCAGATTGACGACGTAGTCGGATCGCACCATCTGCGGCAGCAGCGCGAGCAATACCACCAGAGCGATGATCCAGCGCGTTTTCATGCGGCCCCCTTGCCAAAAAGACCTTGCGGCCGCAACGCCAACACGAATACCATTGGCAAAAACAGGATGACATAAGCGAGGCCGGGAATTATCGCCTGACCGAACACATAGAAGAATCCTGTCAATACACTCGCTACAAAAGCACCGGTGATACTGCCCACACCGCCGAGAATGACGACGATCAGCGCGAACGGGAGCATTTCCATGTCCAGGCCAAGATAGGCGGAAAGAATCGGCACGCCCAGGGCACCGGCCATGCCCACCAACCCGGCGCCAGCTGCGAACACAAGCGTAAACAGCATGTCCACGCGTACGCCCATCGCACGCGCCATATCGGGATCGTCCACGGCGGCGCGAATCCTGGCGCCAATCCGCGTGTTGCGTTCGACAGCAATCAATACCAGGGCGGACACCACGGCCACCATGCAGATGAACAACCGGTAAACCGGAAACGATACGCCCGCAAGTTCGGCTACCCCCTGCAGCCAGGCCGGCGCATCGATCTGCAGCGGGGTTGCACCCCACAGCAACTTGCATCCGTCCGCCACCATGAATGCAATGCCCAGCGATGCCAATACCTGTGCCAATTCGTTGCCGGCCACGCGGCGCAGAACGCCTCGCTCTATCAGCATGCCCAGCGCGCCCACCGCCAGCATGCTGGCGCCGACACCAACCAGAAAGGGATAGCCGGCGGCGTTCACCGATATGGAGACAAATGCGCCAGCCATGAACAAAGCGCCGTGGGCCATGTTCGGCACTTTCATTAATCCGAAGATCAGCGAAAACCCCGATGACAGCAGAAACAGCAAGCTGCCGAAGGCCAGCGCGTTCATGGTTTGAAGTATCCAGTAGCTCATGATTTTTCCGCTCTATGATTGGCTGGTATCCGGCTATTTCAGGTTCCTGGCCGGCGGATAATCACGCGAATACACCGGCGCTGCCAGAAATTTCCTGGGGTCGTATGTCCAGAACTGGCTGACGTTCTTGAACGTCGCGATGACGGAGTTGATCAGTTTTCCATTTTCGCGAATGGTCTTGCGCACAAAGATCGCGGTGACCGGGTTGCCGTAACTATCCAGTTTGATCGGTCCGCGCGGACTGCTCTGTACGCTGGCCGAACGCAGGGCTCGTGCGAATGCAGCGCGATCTTCGACCTTGCCGTCGATCGCCTTGATGGCCGATTCCAGCAACAGACCGGCACTGTATCCACCGGTCGAATAGAATCCCGGATCGGACTTGAATTCGCGTTGATACGCTTCTACAAATCTGTGATTTTCCGGCGTGTCGATCGCAGCGCTATACCAGCCAGCGGAAATGATGCCGACCGACGCATCGCCGATGGCAGGCAGAATCGATTCGTCGACCGTGTTCATTCCCGACAGCAGCGGCTTTCTTTTTTTCTGTTCGAACTCCTGGTACTGCTTGAGGAAGCGGATAGCGTTCGCGCCGGAATAGTTGACGAACACGGCATCGACGTCCGGGTCGATTTGCGCGATATACGACGCGTAGTCGGAGGCATTGAAAGGCGACCAGAGCTTTTGCACCACCTTGCCGCCCGCCTCCTCGAAGGTGCGCTGAAAGCCGGCAATCAGTTCATGCGAAAACGCCAGGTCCTCGGCGACGACGGCAACACGTTTATATCCAAGCGTCCTGGCGGCATATTCGCCGAGCACGTGGCTGGCCTGTGCCGACGAACTGGAGCTGCGGATGACGAGCGGATTGGTCTTGCGCTGGGTGAGGTCTTCTGCCGTCGCCGAACTGAGAATCAGCGGCACACCAGCCTGGCGCACGTTGTCGTCGATCGCCAGCGCCTCGAAAGTGGCAAGCGGCCCAACCAGCACATTCACGCCGTTGCGTTCCACGAGCTCCTGCATTTTTGTTTTTGCCACTGCCGGATTGGCGGTCGTATCGGCGACGATCAACTCAACCTTGCGCCCGCCAAGCATGTAGTTGCGTTCCTTTAGAAACAGGACGAAGCCATTTTCCATTTGTCCGCCGATACCGGCGGCGGCACCGCTCTTGACAGTCATCAGGCCGATCTTGATGGGCGCCTGCGCCTGCACGTTGCCCAGCATGGTGAAAAAGAGCGTCGCAAGCAACATACCCAAACACAATTTAAAGAATCCGTTCGCCTTCATCCTGCTTCTCCTTTGGTCATTTTTAGTATTTGTTCACACACCGCTGTCACCGCTTCAAAAATCGCGGACGTACCTTCCCCCGCTCGTGCTCAGATCACAAGCATTTCGTTCAATCTCGTTATTGACGGCGCTGCCGGCGCCGCATGCGGCTATTTCGTTACATGCTGCAAAGAGGCATCTTCGCCGCCCTCATCCTGGCTGCCTGCGCTCGGAAAGATCGTCTGCTTGTACCATGTGGCGGCATCCTCGATATCGTCGCTCAGCGCCTTGCGTGCGCCTTCCATGTCGCGGTCCGATATCGCAGCGATGATCTCGAAGTGATGTACCGATCCTCTGCTGGGAAGCGTCCCCGGGTTGTCTGCCATGGCCTTCATCACGGCGGCGAGAAAGGGGCCGCTTTGAAGCCACAGGCCTTCGATCACGGACAGCAGAAGCGACGAACCCGCTGCACGGTAAATGCAAAAATGCATTTCCTCATTGACTGCAAGGGCAAGCTTCAGATCGCCCGCTTCAATGGCCTGCATGTATCGCTCGTTCGCTCGCCGCACAGCGGCGAATTCTGCCGGTGTCATGCGCTGGGCCGCCAATGCCGCCGCACGCCCTTCCACCGTCATCCGCAGATCGGTGAGCTCATCGAGGCGTTGCAACGAAATAGGCGCCACGCGCAGCGAACGGCTCGGCAATAACTCGAGGGCGCGTTCCGTCACCAGTCTGCTGACCGCTTCCCGAACCGGCATGGTGCTGGTCCCGAGCATGTCCGCCAATCCGCGGATGGTCACGACCTCACCCGACGCGAAGCGCCCGCCGCGAATGGCATTGCCGAGCTCCGAATACACGCGCTCCCGCAACGCGACATTGCTTATCCGGGCAACCCGGGGATTTTCCGCAACATCGCTGTCGACGTCGCTTTGCTGCTCGACACTTGACTCCTGGGACATATATTTCTCCTGAAAAATCGCTACTCTATTCGAACTACACGCGTTATGGACATCAAGCAGCGATCCCTGTTGAATTGCAATATACATTTCTTGTGATCACAGATCAATTTATTTTTCATATTTTTAGCGAAATTTATTTTCGCCGGTCAGAAAAATAATTCGGTGCGATTCAACGATATAAAATAAATTCATTAAAAATCAATTACTTACAAAGTATAATGAATGTTTACCTTAAATAACCAGCGAATTTAAATCATTTCCACATCTTGTGATCACAGATCATTAATGCTATAAAGTGAACGTGGAGCTTATGCTTCTTTGGAAAATCAAGTGGCAAGATCGGGGGGCACGGCCGTGATGCGATCACCCGCTTCTGTAGTTCGCCATATCAATACGTGACAAATACATAGCCATAATTAGGAGGGTGCAATATGCGTTTCGCGGTAGATACTGGAGGTACCTTCACCGACCTGATTGTCGAGGACGGTGAAGGCAATTTACGAATGTTCAAGTCATCCACCACGCCGGACAATCCGATCCGGGGTGTTCTCAATGCGCTGCAGGTGGCGGCGGATGGATTGGGGATGCCACGAGCGACATTGCTCGGCAAGGGAGAAATGTTCATTTACGGAACGACCCATGCGATCAATGCAATCATTACCGGTAATACGGCCAGGACCGCATTGCTCACCACGCTCGGTCACCGCGACATTCTCACGCTGCGCGAAGGCGGACGCATCGAGCCATTCAACTTCACGGTTCCCTACCCCGATCCTTTTGTCCCGCGTGCACTGACATGGGAGGTGCCGGGGCGCCTGATGGCGGATGGTTCCGAGCGCGCAGCGCTCGATGAAGCCGCGGTTCTGGCGATCATCGCGCAATTGAAGGAGCAGAAAGTCGAAGCCGTTGCGGTCTGCCTGTTGTGGTCCATCATCAATCCTGCCCATGAGTTGCGGATTGCCGAATTGCTGACCGAGCATCTGCCCGGCGTGCCGTTTTCTCTTTCGCATCAGGTCAATCCGGCTCCGAGAGAATTCCGACGCGCATCGTCCGTCACCATCGACGCCTCGCTCAAACCGATGATGCGGCATTACATGCGCTCACTGACTGACCAGCTGAGCACCGAAGGCTTCAAGGGTCGGGTGGTGGTGGTCACCTCGCAAGGCGGCGTCATGGACGCGCAGGATGTCGCGGAAATGCCGATCCACCTGATTAACTCCGGACCGTCGATGGCCCCGGTGTCAGGCAGGTATTTCGCTGCTGCCGACGAGCAGTATGACTCGGCGATCATCGCCGATACCGGCGGCACCACGTATGATGTCAGCCTGGTACGACGCGGACATATTCCATGGACGCGGGATACCTGGATCGGCCAGCCCTATCGCGGGACCATGACTGGTTTTCCGTCGGTCGACGTGAAAAGTGTCGGTGCCGGCGGCGGATCGATCGCATGGGTCGACGACGGCGGCATGCTGCACGTGGGGCCGCAAAGCGCAGGCGCCAAGCCCGGTCCGGCCTGTTATGGCGCAGGCGGCAGCTTGCCGACAGTCACGGATGCGTCAATGGTGCTGGGCTACATCGATCCCGAGTTCTTCCTCGGCGGCTCGATGAAACTGGACGCCGCGGCGGCGCAACTGGCCATCAGGAAACATGTTGCACAGCCGCTCGGGCTTTCGCTGGAAGAGGCCGCATCGGCCATCATCCGCGTCGCCACCGAGAACATGGTTCAGGCCATTCTCGACATCACAGTCAACCAGGGTATCGACCCGACCACCGCCGTGCTGGTCGGCGGCGGCGGCGCCGCAGGACTCAATTCCGTCCTGATCGCTCGCAGACTCGATTCGCCCATCCTGCTGATCCCGGAAGTCGGCGCTGCGCTCAGCGCGGCCGGCGCGATGATGTCGAATCTGACGGCGCAGTTCCGGCAGACTTTCTTTGCCTCGAGCGCCAAGTTCGATTACGCAAAGGTCAACGCGGTACTCGAAAAACTGGAACAAAGCTGCCGGGAATTCAATGAAGGACCGGGTGCGGGTTCGTTCGATCACCAGATCCAGCTTTGGGCAGAAGCACGCTATCCCGAGCAGGTCTGGGAAATTGAAGTTCCCCTCCCTACCAAGCGCATCGCGTCGGAAGCCGATCTTCAAAAGCTGGTTGCCGCATTCCACAGAACGCATGAGGAAATTTTTGCGATCCAGGATAAGGAGTCCAATATTGAGATCGTCGGCTGGACCGCCACCGTGTCCTGCCGGATTCGCCGCAAGGATGGCGGATCGCTCGTTGCGCCGAAAAACCTGAAACGCATAGTCAATGCGCGCAAGGTGTATTTCACGGGACACGGCTTCGTCAACGCCGCCGTGCATCGCTTTGAGGGAATCGATCCCGGCGAGAAGATCCATGGGCCTGCGATCATCGAGTCCTCGTTCACAACCGTTGTGCTCAATCCCGGCGCACAGGCACAACGCCGCGCATCGGGCAGTCTTTCCATCATTCCGGGCCAACACTAGGCGGCACAAGGAAATCAACATGACCAACACCAACAAACAATCCGCAACCGACGGCGTCCGTCTTGCTCTTCTGAATAATCGTCTGGAGGGGATCGCGCGCAAGATGGCAAACACGCTGCTGAGAACCGGCCGCTCCGGCGTGCTGAGTATTGCACGCGATTTCTCATGCTGCATCGTGACCAGCGGCCACGAGTTGCTGGCCTCCGCCGAGAGCCTTCCTATTCACGTGCTGTGCGGACCCGACCTGATGGCAGCGTCCATGAAAGCCTTCCACCCCGAACTGCGCCGGGGCGACGCATTTCTCCACAATTCGCCCTATCACGGCTGCTCCCATCCGGCCGACCACACCATCCTGGTGCCGGTGCTCGATGACGACGGCGTGCATCAATTCACGGTCGTGGCGAAAGCGCACCAGGCCGATTGCGGCAATTCCCAGCCCACGACTTACATGGGATCGGCCAAGGACGTCTACGAAGAAGGCGCACTGATCTTCCCGGCCGTGAAGATACAAGAAAATTACAACAATATCGAAGACATCATCCGCATGTGCCGCATGCGGATTCGCGTCCCGGATCAATGGTGGGGCGATTATCTCGCGATGATCGGCGCCGCCAGGATAGGCGAACGCGAACTGGTGGCGCTGGCGAAGGAGGTGGGATGGGAAGCGCTGCGCGCGCATTCCGATGATTATTTCGACTACAGCGAACAGCGCATGATTGCCGCCATCAAGCGTCTGACCGGTGGCCATGCGCGCAGCGAAAGCACCCATGACCGGTTTTTTGACAGCATGCCGGAAGCCGGCGTCACGATTGGCGCATCGGTCCTGGTCAATCCGGACGATGGAATGATAGAGGTGGATCTGCAGGACAATCCGGATTGCCTGCCCTGCGGGCTCAATCTCAGTGAAGCCTGCGCGCGCACCGCGAGCATGGTAGGCATTTTCAACAGCCTTGACCATACCGTGCCAAAGAATGCCGGCGCCTTCCGCCGTATCAAGGTCAAGTTGCGCCATGGCTGCATTGTCGGCATTCCGGAACACCCTACTTCCTGTTCGGTCGCGACCACGAATATGGCCGACCGTGTCGCCAACTCCGTGCAGACCGCGATCGCGCAGCTTGCGGATGGTATGGGCCTGGCCGAATGCGGCGCCGTGATTCCACCTTCGGTGGGCGTCATATCCGGACGCGACCCGGTCACGAATCATCCGTTCGTCAATCAGCTTTTCCTGGGATTCACTGGCGGTGCCGGTGCGCCGCATGCGGACGCCTGGCAAACCATCGGACATGTCGGCAATGCCGGTCTGTGTTTTCAGGATAGCGTCGAACTCGATGAAATGCGGCATCCGATTTATGTACACAAAAGGGAATTCATCGCAGACAGCGAGGGCGCCGGGCGCCATTGCGGCGCACGCAGCATGTATGTCGAATTCGGGCCCGTCAACTGCGACATCGAAATCGGCTATGTCAGCGATGGTGCGGTCAATGGCCCCAAGGGTGTGCGCGGCGGTATGAGCGGCGCGCAGGCACAGCAATACAGGCGCACCGTGGAAGGCGCCATCGAAGACCTGCCGCCCTGCGCGCAAGTCACGCTGCATGCCGGCGAACGCATTCTGTCCTATTCATGCGGCGGCGGCGGATACGGGCTACCTCACAAGCGCGATGCCGAACGCGTGCTGCACGATCTTCACGAAGCTTACATCACCGCAGCGCGCGCGCAGGACGTGTACGGCGTCGTGCTTGATGCAGAAGGCCAACTTGATGTGCGAAGCACCACAGCGCTGCGGGATGCGATGGAAAACGCTTCGACTGCAACACGCGCGCAGTAATGCGGCAATACCACTCCGACAAACGACAACTATCATAAAGGAACAAATATGGATCCGATGCGCAAAGGCCAACGATGGATACTCGATGCATTCATAGCGTCTGGCGGGATCGATGTGCTGCACCCGGAAGCGGGTGCCGTGCTTGAAGAGCTGGGTTATAACTCTTCCGACATGAAACGCGTGTTTGAACGCGTCAAGGCGACCTCGATGGTGCCCGCGGCGTGGAGCAGTGTTGCCGCCGAAATCACCAAGCGCGCCGATTACTGGTATGCGCGCGGCTTTCGCGCGGCGGCGCTCGGCTTGTTTGAGAGAGCGACGCTGCTATACGCCCGGACACATTATTCCATCCTCGCCGACGATCCGCGCCGCACACGGTATCTGCAGAAAACCCTGCAATCCTTCGAGCGCGTGATGGAGCTGACGCCGCATGAAATTCAACGGGTAGTTCTGCCATTCGAAGACCGGCATTTGCATGGAATCTTTGAAAACAACGCCGGCGCGGTGAAACAACCCTGTGTCATTTTCCTGCCTGGCATGGACATGTTCAAGGAAGACTGGCATGGCGTGATTCGTCATCGGGTACTTCCGCGCGGTTGGACGGGGTTTGCATTTGATGGGCCTGGACAGGGCGAGACGCTCACTGGCGGCTTGAAAATGACGCTCGACAATTATGATCGCGCATTGAGCGCCGTCATCGACTGGCTAAGCCAGCAACCGCAGGTCGATCCGACGCGGATTGTCATCATGGGATCAAGCATGGGTTCCTGGTGGGGCGCACGCGCCGCCGCTGTTGAAACCCGTATCCGGGCAGTCGCTGCCAACATGTCGAATCTGGGGGATAAATTTGTCTTATTAAACCAGGCGCAGCCGAGCTTCATGGCCGGCTTGATGTTCATGACCGGCATTACGGACGTCGAAATTTTGCAGGAATTTTCGAAATCAATGGCGCTGACAGAAGTGGCAAAAAAAATCAGCACGCCTTTCCTGGTGGTCGCCGGCGAGAATGACGAACTGACGACACTGGAATCCACGATCGACTTTTATCAGCGGGTCACCGGCCCCAAGGAGCTGTGGATCTACCAACACGAATTCCACCCGATCGGCCCGCAGTCGAACGAATGGATCAATGCGTCGCTGGACTGGCTCGACCAGGCGATGTCGTCCGGGTTTGCATCAGACTACGCGCGTCAGACGTTTATCACGAAGTCCGGCGACTATATAGAGGGTAGCGGCGAACCATTATGGTGGAACCCTTAAAGCCGGTCTGGCACGCTTGTCCTTCCGAATATTCACGATTCAATCCACGCCAAAATTCTTATGATCTATACCCTAGGTGATCGCTCGCCAGACATTGCGTCCGACGTTTTCGTTGCGGACAATGCGACCGTGATCGGATCCGTCATTCTCGGCCATCGCGCAAGCGTCTGGTTCAATGCGGTGTTGCGAGGCGACGTCGAGCCAATTACCATTGGCGAAGACAGCAACGTTCAGGATGGAGCGATCCTCCACACTGACCCCGGCAGCCCGCTAAGCGTGGGTCGCGGAGTGACGATCGGGCATGGCGCAAAACTTCATGGCTGCACGATCGGTGATTTTTCGCTGATCGGCATCAATAGCGTCGTTCTCAACAACGTGGTCATTGGCCGGCATTGTGTCATCGGTGCAAATGCACTCATCCCGGAAGGCCGTCAAATTCCAGATGGCGCATTGGTCATCGGATCGCCGGCCCGGGTGGTGCGCATGCTGGCTCCCGACGAAATCGAGAAACTGGCGTGGGCGTCGAACCATTATGTCCACACGGCGGAAGTGTATCAAACATCATTGAAGCGGCAACGCCTGGACTGTTCTTCGCCAGTGAGATAACCCGGTAGGCTGGGATTGCATCCCAGCCTGGTTTTTTATTTTCTCAAAGACTCCTGAATGATCCTTTCGGCCTTCATGTCGGCGACCACATCGACCGGGAGACGATCATCCTCTGCCCTCTGAAAAATATCAAGCAGCGTGTCGCCGATCCGCTCCACATCGCGCATCATGCGCGCCCGATCGAAGCTTGCGCCTTCATGGCTGATGCTGATCACGCCACCTGCATTGATGACGTAGTCAGGGCAATACAGGATTCCGCGCTCCATCAATATACTGCCGTCCGCTGGCGTGGCGAGTTGATTATTCGCAGCGCCGGCCACGATGAAGGCGCCAAGTTGCGGAATGGATTCAACATTCAACACCGCACCCAGTGCACAAGGTGCGAAGACATCTGCTTTGATTCTGTGGGAAGCGGCGACATCCACCGGCTTGCCGCCGAATTTCTCGACCGCCAGTAACACGCGCTCGGAACGTATGTCCGCCACATGCACAGTTGCGCCCGCTGCTGTCAGTTCAGCGACCAGATGCATGCCGACGTTTCCGAGACCTTGCACAACGACCGTTCTGCCATGAAGCTCGGATGACCCTGTCCGATGCAACAGCGCCGCTTTGATACCCGAAAAGACGCCATGGGCGGTCGCCGGCGACGGATCGCCGGCGCCCCCTTCCGCAACGCCGCGAACATGGCGCGTGACACGGCGCGACGCTTCCATGTCCGCTACCGAGATGCCGACATCCTCGCCGCTAATATATGATCCGCTGAGCCGTTCGATGAAACGGCCGAACGCCATCATCATTTCAGGTGTTTTATCGACAAACGGGTCGCCGATAATCACCGCTTTGGCGCCGCCGAAAGATAGACCTGCCAATGCATTCTTGTAGGTCATTCCTTTCGATAGCCGCAACACATCCGACAATGCGTCGGTATGACTTGCATACGCCTTCATCCGGCACCCACCCAGGGCGGGACCCAGAACGGTCGAATGAATCGCAATGATCGCGGACAGGCCCACGTCGGGCTCGTGGCAAAAGACGACATTTTCGTGCCTGGAAAATTCGGGATGTTCGAATACGTTGAATGCCACTATTAACTCCTTTTTGTATGTTCAAAAAACCGCAGGTAACGCTATACCCATTCGCCTTCGCGTCACTAAACTGCACGCACCGAGCTTATTCAAACGGCGCCAGATAGTCAGATAACGCAGAAAAGAATATCATTACAAGGGGTACCGTTTCTCTGCTAACTTCACCCTGAATTTCCAGTTTTTTAACCGTATTCACTACAAATTCAGATTTTTTTAGGGTTTTTCGCCAATGCAGATCGATCACATCGATGCACAGATTTTGAACGAGCTTCAAAGGGATGCGCGGATCAAAACCGTTGACCTTGCGGAACGGGTATGTTTATCTCCTTCGCCATGCTATCGACGCCTAAAGATTTTGGAAGAGAACGGGATCATTCGTCAGTATGTGACGCTGCTGGATCAGGACAAGATCGGCTATCCGGTGAATGTATTTACGTTCGTTCAACTGGAACGCAAAACGGAAGCTGCCGTGCTCAGTTTTGAAGAAGAAATCGCCAAGTGTGAAGAAGTCATGGAATGCCACTTAATGACCGGAACGCATGATTACCTGCTGCGCGTGGTGGCAACGAATATCGCCGGGTACGAGCGCTTTATTCAGACAAAACTCACCAGAATTGACGGTGTGCGCGACATCCAGTCATCGTTTTCATTGCGTCGTGCGATTTACAAGACTGCACTGCCTGTCAGTAAATCCGAAAATAACGTGTGAACCATGTAGCTGCACCCATACCCCTGACTAATACCGGGATCCGTAACGTAAAACCCGACTTTGGCTCCAATGCGATATTGCTTCAGGTGCCGACACTGGACAAAGCCAGCATCAATCCATCCAACCCCATCAAGCGCCCATAAAGCGCGTAAGCCTTTTAAATCAAAGACTTACGCGCTACGTTCTGGCGGTGCGTGCAGATTGGTACGTTGCCGCCTGCGGCCTGTACCACGGTAACGGCAATCGCATTAAAGATATCTTCAGCACTACAGCCGCGCGACAGGTCGTTGGCCGGCTTCCTCAGTCCTTGCAACAACGGACCGATCGCAACAGCGCCGCCGACACGCTCGGCCAACTTGTAACCGATATTTCCCGCATCGAGATTCGGGAAAATCAACACGTTGGCCCTGCCGTTCACCACAGAGTCCTTGACTTTGCGCTGGGCGATCTCGGCCACGATGGCAGCGTCGAGTTGCACGTCGCCGTCTATCGCCAATTGCGGACGGAGTCGTTTCACCCGTTCGGAGGCGGCGACCACCTTGTCGACCGACGCATGATGTGCGCTACCGCTGGTCGAAAAAAAAGCATTGCGACGCGTGGCTCTTCCATCAGCAGAGCGCGTGCGCTGTCCGCCGCAGCCATCGCGATTTCGGAAAGCTCCTCGGCAGTCGGATCGACCACCAATCCGCAATCGGAAAAAATCAGGCTGCCCTTGAGCGAGTGAAACGGCTCGCACAACATCATCAGAAAGAAGCTGGAGACCAACTTGAACGACGGATGCACCCCGATGATCTGGATCGCATTGCGCACCACATCGGCGGTGGTGTGAACGGCCCCTGCGACCGAGCCGTCAGCATGGCCGAGGCGCACCATCAGAACAGCCTGAAGGTGCGGGGTGCTCCTGATGAGGGGATGGTCGTCGCTACAGTAGCGGGGGTTCGCCTGCCGCCGTTGACGTCGAACCTGCTGATTAATAACACCTACCGTGGCGCACGCCATGGCTGTCTTGCTCTTGCAAGACCCGGCGAACCCAGTTGCGCGGACGCCCGACGCGGCATCCCGGTAAATGCAAAATCAACCTCGGGCTGGCAGCCGCAAACTATGTCCACAATCGCGCGTCCAGCGCCACAGCCCGTGGTCAAGCCGAGAATGCCGTGCCCGGTGTTCAAAAAAAGATTGCCGAATTTCGTCTTGCCGATATAGGGTACGTTTGCGCCGTTCGGGTGGCAGGAACGTATTTAGTTCTGCGTAGAAATGAAATGTTGCGGTAACCATGTCGCGCTGCCATTTGTATCTACAATCATAGATGAATTCGCAGACAAGTCGCGGCTGCAACTGCGTCAGGCTCACATCACCGCATGCCGCTGCTGAATCACTTCTTGCAGTGCCAGCGACGCCTTGGTTTTGTAGCGCGCCTTGTGACGTAACAGGTAAAACGAGCGCGGCGGCAGGTCGATGTTGACCTTGCAAAGCAAGCCGGCTTGAAGGTGCGAGGCTACCACCAGTTCCGATACCACCGTCGCAAAAGGCCCCGACATCACAGCCGAGCGCACTGCTTCGTTCGACGGTAGCGTCAAGGCGATCTGCAGTCCGCCCACGTCGACGCCGATCACATCGAGGATTGCTTCAAAGGCGGAGCGGGTGCCCGAGCCTCGTTCACGCATGATCCATTGGCCAGTAAGCAATTCCGCCGGCTTCAGCCTCTCACCGCTTGCCCATGGATGGCCGGGCGCGACGACGGCGACGATGCGGTCTTCGTCGACCGTTTCTATCGCCAACGCCGCTTCGTCTATGTGCCCTTCGATGAATCCCAGGTCGGCCGCACCTTCCACCACGGCTTGCGCCACTTGCTGCGTATTGCCGACGGTCAGGTAGAGTTCAATCTGCGGATACGTCTGGCGAAAGCGCACAAGCAGCGCCGGAAGCCAATAGCTGGCAATCGTCTGGCTGGCTTGAATGCTCAGCGTCCCACGCTTGAGCCCACCCAATTCCGCCAACGTCAGTTCCGCCGCGCGCGCGCTAGCCAGCGTGGCCCGCGCTTCCGTCAGAAAAATCCGGCCCGCCGCGCTGGTCTCGATGCGCCGTCCCACCCGGTTGAACAGCGGCGTGCCATACCGGTTTTCCAGCACGCGAATGGAGGCGCTCACTGCAGACGGCGTCAGCGCGAGGGCGGTCGCCGCTTGCGTCAGGTGTTCGCGTTCAGCGACCTCGACAAAGATGCGTAATTGTTCCAGCGTCATTTGATCGTTCGATTTTATTTAACAGAATATGTAAAATTGTAAGATGGACTCAACGATTTGTCGAGTCGATAATCGCCTCACCGAATGGGTAAGGGGCGTGTCAAATGAACACAAATATAATAACAACCACTAAAAAACTACTTCCCGGATTGGCGCTGTGTGGGCTTGTCACCGCAGCCGCCTTTGCGCTAGAAGGCCTGGAAACGCATCTGTTCGGCCGCGCCTGGCTGGAAAGCCTGGTGCTGGCGATCCTGCTCGGCAGTATCGTGCGGACTTTTTACAGCGTGAATGCGCGCTTCGACGCCGGCATTAATTTCGGCGCCAAGATGGTGCTGGAGATCGCAGTGGTGTTACTGGGCGTATCGGTCAGCGCCGGCGCCATTCTGGAAAAAGGACCGGCCCTGATCGGCGGTATCGCGATCGTGGTGGTGATCGCCATCCTCGGGAGTTATTGCATCGGCCGGGCGGCTGGCTTGCCGAAAAAAATGGCGATCCTGATTGCCTGCGGCAATTCCATCTGCGGCAACTCGGCCATCGCTGCGGTGGCACCAGTGATTGACGCCGACGGCAAGGACGTCGCTGCCTCCATCGCTTTTACCGCCGTGCTCGGTATCGTGGTGGTACTGACGCTGCCATTCCTGGTTCCGTTGCTATCGCTTTCGACGGTCCAGTACGGTATTTTCGCCGGACTGACCGTCTACGCCGTGCCGCAGGTGCTGGCGGCGACCGGAGCGGTCTCTCTGACCAGTGCGCACATCGGCACGTTGGTGAAGCTGGTCCGTGTCCTGATGCTGGGCCCGGTCGTGCTGCTGTTGTCCTTGTTTGGCCGCAAGGAAAGCGGCCAGCGTCCGTCGCTGTCGCAGATGGTGCCGTGGTTTATCGTCGGCTTCCTGCTGTTGATGGTGCTGCGGTCCTTCGAGCTTGTCCCTCAGTTTGCGATCAAGCCAGCCCAGATGTCGGCCAACCTCCTGACCATCATGTCGATGGCTGCACTCGGGCTCGGCGTCGACGCCCGCTCGGTGTTGAAGGCTGGCGGACGGGTCACTGCGGTGGTCATTCTGTCCTTGCTGGTATTGTCCGTGATCAGCTTTGGCTTGATCAAGCTGCTGGGTATCGCCTGAATAGGCCATTCATCGCTTGCCCCCTTACCGATAGGGGGAATGTATGGCAGTCCACGTTGCTGCGCACTCGCGGCGCGCAGCCACTTCCTTCGGATGGTCGGTGAGATAGGGGTCCTTATTCGCGACACGGATCGGATTGTAAAAACACGAAATATTTAAAAATAGATACACAACGTACCGATTTTTAAATATTTAGTTGACACTTGGCGATCAGGACCATAAATTAAAGCGAAAATTAAAAATCGGTACAAAACGTACCGCATAAAGACTAATTTCACACTCAAAGCAGAGAACATGAGCGATCAGTTGCAAATCAAGAATGAAGTTACCAAGGACTTCCTGCAGGCTTTCAGCGATGCCTGGAACCGTCACGACATCGATGCCCTGATGAGCTTCATGGCCGACGACTGCGTATTTCACGCTGCGGCCGGTAGCGAACTGTACGGCAAGACTTTCGAAGGGCGCGAAGCGGTTCGGACCGGATTCCAGCTCGCCTGGCAGACGTTCCCGGATGCGGCCTGGCTCGATGCAGCCCATTTCGTCTGCGGCGACCAAGGCGTATCCGAATCGACATTCTGCGGCACCAAAGCCGATGACACCCGGATCGAAGCGCGGATGGTCGACGTCTTCACTTTTCGAGACGGCAAGATCGCCGTGAAGAATGCCTTCCGCAAGGACCGCCCGCCGGTTGTCAAAGTCGGCGCTTAAGTCAGTATGTCATCCAGACTGATCGAGGACGCAATATGGATACAACTGTCGACAGCCACGCAGCGGATTACGGTAGCAGCACCAGCCCGTCCGAACCGTATGATCCGGCGTACGACCCGCTGGTGTCCGTCAGCCCGGGACGGGGCAGGTGAATTTTTAAATACGTACTGAGCTGGTGTGCGGTGATCGTTTTTTTTTGCCGCTTTCCAGCACCAGGACCTTTTACAAAAAATTCAGCGCATCTTTTCCATGATTGACGCTCACACAAAAAAAATACAGCAGGTGACGCGCGCTCATTAATAACCACCCCCAATTAGGAGACACGGTGACATGATTAAGGAACAAGATAATTCAACTGGCTTGCAGCACTCCCTAAAGCAACGCCATATGACAATGATTGCACTCGGCGGCGTTATCGGCGCCGGTTTGTTTGTTGGTAGCGGCGTCGTCGCAAAAGCTGCAGGTCCTGCGGTAATCCTGTCCTTTTTGCTGACCGGTAGCTTGGTAGTTCTCATCATGCGCATGCTGGGTGAGCTGGCTTCATCCGTGCCGGTCGTCGGGTCCTTTTACGAATATGCACGATTGGCTTTCGAGGACCGGCCCAAGGTGTCCAAGTTCCTCGGCTTCATGAGTGGGTGGATGTACTGGTACTTCTGGGTCGTGGTGGTCGCGCTGGAATCAATCGCCGGTGCGAAGCTGATCAACTTCTGGTTGCCAGACGTTGCACCTTGGGCGATCAGCCTGACTTTGCTGGTTTTTATGACTGTGCTGAACTTGTTTTCCGTGAAGTCGTTCGGCGAATGCGAGTTCTGGTTCGCCTCAATCAAAGTGGTCGCGATTTCTGTATTCCTGTTGCTGGGCGGACTGTTTTTGACAGGCATGTTGCCTCATACCGTACCGAGCCTTGGACATTTTTTCAGCGCAGGAGGATTCATGCCACATGGGTGGGCCCCGGTTCTCAGCGGCGCGGTCGCCGCCACAGCATTCTATTCCGGCGCCGAAATCGTGACGATCGCTGCTGCTGAAACAGCAGACCCGGCCAAAGCGGTGGCACGTGCCACCAACTCGGTGATTTACCGCGTGCTGGTGTTCTATGTCGTGTCGCTGTTTGTCGTTGTCTGCATCGTGCCATGGAATTCGCCCGACATCATGACGCCGTTTGTCAGCGCATTGAAAGTGATGAACATTCCCTACGCGACGCATATCATGAATGCAATTATCCTCACGGCGGTGTTGTCTGCGCTGAACTCCAGCCTGTACGCGTCCTCGCGCATGATTTTCGCACTGACGCGTCGTGGCGATGCGCCGACCGCGTTGGTCAAGTTAAGCAAGAACGGCGTTCCGGTGCGCGCCATTTTCTTCAGCACCTTGTTCGCATACGCCGCGATCGGCGTATCTTATTTGTCGGCGGACCTGGTGTTTCCATTCATCGTCAACTCGTACGGCACGCTGATCCTGTTCGTGTACCTGCTGATCGCGATTTCGCAGTTGCGCATTCGTGCGCGAATGGAGCGCGAGTGTCCCGAGCGCATCAAGGTACGCATGTGGCTGTTTCCATATCTCACCTATTTAACGATCGGTGTGATGCTCCTGATCTTTGGCGCGATGAGTATCTCGCCGGACCCGGAACAGCGCTTGTCGTTCTGGTTCGGCCTGGGCAGCGTCGGTGTGCTGATTGTGCTGTATCTTGGAAAACTGGCATTTGAAAAGAGCAGTGCAACGGCCGCCACCCACTGCCCGACTGTCATCGATGGCACGCAGCAGGGAATATAGTGAAAGCGATTGCCGGTGAGAGCGTGCAAAATATGGGGAGATGACAAGGCGAAGCATTCGGAACTATCCCTATCCTCCGGTAGGCACTATGAAGGCAGTTAATTTTTGAGTTTGGCTGGAGTGGCGTAACTGACGTAAGGTTCTCGCTTCGATTTGCCGAATTCGCTCGCGAGTAATTCCAATTGCCTGACTAACTTCTTCTAATGTATGTTCTTCTTGATCATCAGTGAAACCGTACCGTAACCGCAGGATATTCGCCTCTTTCGGGGCAAGTGTCGATAGCAATTCATTCATTGTGTCCCGCAAGCACCGGTTCATTACCCGGTCTTCCGGTCCCGGGGACGTATCCGCTAGCGACCCGGAAATCGTTTCTGTCACGTCCATATTCCCGGCACTTGAATCTAATGATACGGTTTCTCTGGATGCTCTTAGCGCCTGTTTAACCTTTTGAACAGGCATGGACAATTGTGAGGCAATATCAGATGCGCGAGCCGATTTTCCAGTTTTAGATTCGATGCCATCTCGGACACGTTCAACCTGATTGACGAGGTGCATCATGTGGACAGGCAAACGAACGAGACGCGCCTGATCCGTAATTGCTTTGGATATCGATTGGCGGATCCACCAGGTGGCATAGGTAGAAAATTTGAATCCTCGACGATAGTCAAATTTCTCGACGCCCTTTATTAGCCCCAAATTTCCCTCTTGAATAAGATCGGAAAGTTCCATTCCGCTCCATGCATATTTTTTGGCGATTGAATATACAAGCCTAAGATTGGATTCAATCATGCGACGCCTAGCTCTACTAGCGTCGTTGATGGCCAAAGATATTTTTTTTCCAAATTCAAGTTCGGCCCCGGCCGCAGTGACTACCTGTTCTAAATGTTCAAGAAATCGCCAGGAGAGACGCAGCCCGCGCAAGACTGCTAAAATTTCATTTGAACCGCCTGGAGATAAGGCTGGGAGCAACCGATGAATATCGGCAATACGGGATCGAAAGTCAGGCAATAGGTTGTTTCCAGCATCAAAGCCTTCATTGTTTTCCTCATCTTCATTCGTGGATTCAGGAACTTCAATTTCTTCATTGATGAGTGTGGCGCCATCCTCAAGATTCACAGCGACATCTTTATTTACCATCATACTGTGAGGAATTTTCCCTTGCTCTATTTCAGCAGCCACCCGAAGTATTTCAACAAGCGCCGAAGAGCAACACGCAACGGCGGCAATGGCCTCATCCAGCGCCGCCTCCATGGCTCGCCCGAGATCAACTTCTGCTTCTCGTGACAACAGAGCCTCGCTCCCAAAGGCTTTAATATAGATTCTTAATGGATCATTCTCTTGTAGCGTCAGGTCAGAAAGAAAAGCAACCGCGTTTTCGGCCAATTGCTCCGATTTCTCTTCTACATAGGTGATGTCGTTTGGCGCCCGCCATCCAAAAGAGTCATCATCAATTATTAAGCCGAGTTCGCCCACGGTGAGAAATAGGTGAGCAAGCAATTCCTCATCAGGCTCACTGCCGTTGTCGGTTGCAACTTCCGTGATGCGCGAACGGGATACACTCCCGTGCTCAAGTCCGTCGAGGAAAAGTTCGTATGTTGCGCTGCGGGCGTCGACATCCAGGCGGCTTTTTCGCCTTCTGCCGCGTTGTGCACCGGCCAAATCAATATGTCTGTCTGACCCAACTTCATCATTGTCAGCCGGGAGGTGTGCAGATATTTCCTTTTGGATCAGTGAAGCCAATGCCAAGGATTGTTTGTCGGCTAACGGGGGAGCAGAATCAACGACCTCTATCGAAACGGATAAATCCAATGGCGTCTCCGAACCCGGCAAGGCCCTCCAACGAAATGGATTTCGGTCAGGGCGCTTCGCGATAGAAAGTTGGACGAGTTGCTGTATAGAGGCAAGCCAATCCGACGTCAGTTCGTTGGTTTCCGGATCTGCGTAGGTCATCATGTACATGTCAATCACCTGCGCCAACTCACCTTTCACGCTGTGATTCGCTTGGGCTGCAAGTATAGAAAACCGTTCCAGCATTGCGGGAGGCGCGCGCACCACGTTATCCATCGACGTCGCCTTCGCAATTTCCCGGATCGAAGTGGTCAACATCACCCGCCGGTCTTCCTCGCTCATAGGGCCGACTTTAGTAGTCAGCGTGAAGCGAGGTTTAAGTGCCATTGCCTCTTCGACCTTTGCATCAATGGCGGCGATATCAGGGTGAGTCCAGCGGGAATCCCGATTGTCGCGGATTTTCAGTAGTGGCTTACCTGTTTGCATGGAGAGATGATTGATGATGCGTCGTGGTAACGCATCGTCCATTAGGAGTAAGCCGCAAAGCTGATTGGCAAGAAATAATGCTTACCTATCCCCTCTGCCCTTCAATTTTTTCATAAATTTCAATGATTTCGTGAGCGATCTCTTCGACCGAAGTGCCCATACGCTTAATACGATATTTTTTCAGATATTTAACGATCTTATTTTCGTCTTGAGCCTGTGCTTGCAGCACGTAGCATAAATAAAACAAGGAAATGCCCCGCTGTATTGGCCTTTCCTTTCCTTGCCTTCCCTCAACCCAATTTTCTGCAAATTTTAAAATCAAGTCCTTATAAGCTTGAAATATGTCTTCTAACTCGCCAATTGTGTGGATCCCCACATAATTCAGCCTTTCCACATAGCTACCAAGCGTGTCATCGTTTTCGATAATTCTCCAATTTGCGATAGAGGCCAGGTTATTCTCTATATATTGAAAAGAGTTGTTGTTCCTTGCAAACGCTATTAGTGAATCCTTATCAATTTCAATGGATTGTGGCTGTTCCTTAATTTGTCCTACAAGAGTTGCATTATAAGCAGCAAGATCTTTTCGTATCGCAGTAAATTCAGAGTCGGCTAACTCAAGTAAGCCCGCAAGACGCGAAAATTTTCGACGAGCTTCCTTCGGTAGCTCATGCTTCGACTTATATCCTATGCTGTGCTCAATCTCTGCCCACGCATGCTGAAGAATAGAGCGCGTTTGTATTTCCAGCTTTAAATGGCTGAAACGCCTGTATTCAAGTAGCTCGCATCGGCCAGGACCCAAACTGATAACGTGATGTATTGACAAATATCCAAAGTGATCAGGATCCAGTAACGTACGCTTATCAACGGAATTTTCACGATCAATAGCGAATTCTTGTTCAATCAAATCCACTATTCGATCAACATCGTCTTCAAAAAAGGTCGTTATACGTACTCCGGAAATGTCAGTAATGTCGCTTAACTGCGTGTAACTACTTCCCTCTTTAGTAATTTTATTGGCGAGGCTCGTTCTATCTTTTGTTCTATGTGTAACGGTGTGGACATTGATCCCATGACCCGCCAGTATTTCTCTAATTAGCCCTGCGACCTTTGTTGTGAATAGGTCGTACAGATCTTTCTTTGTATCAAATTCTTCGAGTATCCGCTCGCTCACGCTGTTGCTCCTTAATTCATGGATTTTGCACATTTATGTAAAACGGGTGGCTACGGATACATAAAAAACTGACTGGGCTAAAGCCCATATCGTCATACGCGACTCGGCCGTGCCCATCGCGTAGTGACTGCAATGTCTGAGCTCACATGGCGTGGCAATACCTCTTTTGAACAAGATGTTTGAGGAAAAAAGACTTGCCTGACGTTAAGTTCAGGCAGGTCAATGGCGCAGGTATACGATGCGACGGCATCAGCACCGTAAGACTAAACCAGCGATGGGTAACGGCTAGCCCACGGACGCTCGCGCTCCAATTGCCCTGCAAGCTGGAACAACAAACCTTCGCCCCCGACCCGGGCAGTAAACATCATGCCGATCGGCAGACCGGTGTCGCTCCAGCCTAATGGAACCGACATTGCCGGTTGTCCTCCGACATTCGCCACCACGGTAAACGAGGCGCTGCCCATCATGGCCCGGCCGTAATCGTCGAACGGCTGGTTCAGAGTGAGCTTGCCAAGCGGTGGCGTCAGGGTGGCAGTGACCGGCGAGAGAATCACATCATATCGATCAAACATGTTTTCCATGTCCATGGAAATAGTCTCAAACGACTGGCGCGCGCGATACAGTGTTTCGCCACTGGCACCCTGCGCTGTGCGCAAAATATGGCGAGTGACCGGCTCCAGCTCGTCAACCTCGAATGGCCGCCCCAACACTTTTTCCCGGTCGCGGATAGCGGTCAACAAAGCGATGCCGATAACCGCACCGTGTGCGCCGAAAAGTTGCTGAGCATCAACCGGCAGGCGCGCACTTTCGATTTCGTGCCCGAGCGAAAGCATCAGATGGACAGTGTCATCCAGGGTTTTGCGGATCGCAGGATCCAGAGCCACGCCGGTGAGCGATTCGGTGACTAGCGCCACGCGCAGCCTGGCGGATGGGTGCTGCACGTCATCGACAAAGGGACGCTCGCGCGGCGCAAGCCAGTAAGGACTGCCTTTTTCATGTCCCTGGCCGACATCGAGCAGCAAGGCGGAATCGCGCACGCTGCGCGAGACCACATGGGCGACGCTGGCGCCAAACCATGCCTCGAAATGTCCCGGACCGCTCGGTGTCCGGTAACGGCTCGGCTTCATCCCAAATACGCCGCAGTACGATGCCGGAATGCGGATCGAGCCGCCGCCATCGGTGGCGTGCGCAGCTGGCACGATGCCTGCGGCCACAGCGGCGGCGGCCCCGCCCGAAGAACCACCTGCGCTCACTGATAAATTCCATGGATTGCAAGTCTTGCCCCACTGTTTCGACTCGGTGGAGGTGGAAAGTCCGAACTCCGGAGACGTAGTTTTTCCGAACACGACCGCACCTGCATTTTCATATCGCTCAACCAAGGTACTGTTGTTCTCAGCAGGGGTTGCCTTCGCAAAGAAACAGCTACCGTTGGTTGTGACTGTCCCTGCAAGATAGGCATTAAGATCCTTGATCAGGAAAGGAACACCCGCCAAAGGGCCGCTGCGATCGTTGCCCTTGAGCTTGCGGGAGGCAAGCAAGGCTTGCGCACGCTCGTCACTACGCACGATAACGGCATTGACCTTAGGGTTGACGGCATCGCAACGCGCCAACGCGGCTTCGAGCAATTCGCTTGCGCTCATCTGTCCCCGGCGCACTGCATCCGCCATGGCAGTGGCATCCATGCCAGCATATTCTGTTGCATTTTTCACATCTATTTGACGTTGTCCTGCCGGCGTGCTCTCAGTGCTCATTATCGTTTCTCCTAACATGTTTTTAATATCCGGTACCTGTCCCCGCGAGTGGCTCCTTCGATTGGCCTGCGCGGGAATTATCTGCACTATCAGCTAGCTTTGCTACCCTTGCCCTTGGTTCGCGTTCCGACGTCCAGCCAGCAAGCCAGTGCAGGCAACAGAAAAATTGCGCCCAACAGGTTGACCAGGAACATAAAGGCCAGCAGTACACCCATGTCAGCCTGGAATTTCAAAGCCGAGAAAGCCCAGGTACCGACCCCGATCGACATCGTGATCCCCGTAAATACGGCGGCGGTTCCGCGCTGGCGCATAGCCTCGTAGAAAGCCTCGCGCAATGTAGCGCCGTTGTGTCCCATCTCATGCTGCAAACGTTCATACAGGTAAATGCCGTAATCGACGCCTACGCCGACGCCCAAAGCAATCACCGGCAGGGTCGAGACCTTTAGGCCGATGCCCAGGATGGCCATCAGCGCATTACACAGAATCGACACCAGCATCAGCGGGATAATGATGCAAAGTACGGCCTTCCAGGAGCGGAAGGTTAGCCAGCACAACAGGGTAATTGCACCGAAGATGGCGGCCAGCATTTGCACTTCAGCCCGCTCAACCGCCTCGTTCGTGGCGATGGCCACGCCGGCATTGCCGCCAGCCAGGAGGAAATGCACGTTGGGCGTCTTGTCTGCGGCGATGAATTTGCGTACTTCACCGACCACATGCTTAAGCGTCGTGCCCTGATGATCTTTCAGATAGACAATTAGATTAACGGTACCGCAGCCCTCTGTATTAAGTCCGAGTTCGGGACTGGCAGCGCGCGCACCGGTACGCAAGGATGTTTCAGCGCGCTGCAGAGCGGCCCAGCGTGGATTACCCTCATTGTTGGCAGCAGCAGCGAGTTTGGCCAGGCCTGCCACGGTTGTCACCGAACGTACGCCATCGACGTTGCGCATGGCGAAGTCAAAACGTTCGACCGCATTCATCACTGGCCACTGCAAGCAAGCCTCGGTCGTGTTTTCGGTTTCCACATAGACCGATAAAGTATCCATGCCGATCGCATAATTGTGCACGATTTTTTCGTTATCGCGGTTGTAGCGCGAATCGGCACGCAACTCTGGCACGCCGGCCCCAATATCGCCAGTCTGCAAGTGACGCGAGTACATGGCGCCCCCCATCAGTAGCAACATCGACACCGCCAACGTTATCAGCGCATTGCGCGGTTCGGCAAACGCCGATACAGACCACCAGTAGCCATGACGTGCATTATTGCTGGCGCGCACGCCCAATGCTGCAGGCTCCAGACGCAGGTGTGACAAGATGATCGGCAGCAGCATCTTGTTGGTGGCAATCATCAGCAGCACGCCCAGACAGGCGGTAACGCCCAGCTCATGCACAATCGGAATATCGATCAACATAATCACCATGAATCCCAGCGCATTGGTCAACAATGCCACGGAACCGGGGATAGCCAGCTTGCGGAACGCGCTCTTGGCGGCCTCTTCCGACGGCAGACCAGCCACCACTTCCTGCTTCCATGCATTGGTCATCTGTACGGCGTGCGACACACCGATGGAAAAAATCAGGAACGGCACCAGGATCGACATCGGGTCGATGCCAAGGCCGATGATCGGCAGCAAACCCAGCAGCCATACCACGGGCAGCAACGCCACTAGCAAGGCCAGCACTGTCAAATTCTTCGACCGCGAGTAAAGCAACAGTAACAGCGCCGTGATCACGAACGAAATGCCGAAGAAACTGATGACGGTAAACAGGCCATCCATCACATCACCGACCACCTTGGAGAAACCGATTATTTGTATATCCACCTGGTCGCTTGAAAAACGGGTCCGGATATCTTCCAGCTTGCGTGCAACCTGGCTATAGTCGAGCTTTTTCCCGGTCTGCGGATCTACCTCGAGCAGATCAGCCTGGATCATTGCCGACTTCAGATCGTTGGCCACCAGACGGCCCACTACGCCGGATTTTGCCACGTTGGAGCGCACCTTGGCCAAGCCTTGCGCATCGTCCACAAAGTGCGATGGCACGACTACCTCGCCGACGAAACCGTCCTCCGTGACCTCGATGTACTTGACGTTCGGCGTGAAGATCGAGAAGACCTGGCCGCGGTTCACGCCGGGAGTGAAGAATACTTCATCCGTCACACTTCTCATGGTCTTGAGAAAGGCCGCGTTATAGATATCGCCCTTCCCTTTCCAATGCACGCTGACAAGTATCCGGTTACCCCCCGAGAACGTGGATGCGTACTTTTGAAATACTTTCATGTATTCATGCTTGAGCGGGATCAGTTTATTGAACCCCGGGTCCATATGCGTGCGCAAAGCCGACGCACCCAAGCCAACCGTGATGAGAAGAAAGAGGATGCTTAATGGCTTGCGCCATCCGATCAGGGCACGTGCGATTCGTGCAACCAATGCATCGCTTCGGGAAACAGGGGGTAAAGAGGGCAACTTAGTCATTTTGAAATTCCTGAATTTGATGTCGCAGCGCTCACCGCGAGGGCGCTGTCCATGTCTGCCGGTAACCGCTTTTTCAGGCCCCTGTCACTGGCAAGGAGCCAGCTGCCGTCAGGCATCGAAACGATGTCGGTCAAGGTAGCGCGCCCTCCCGCCGAAACGATATTGAAATGGCTGCCGCCGTCAGTGCTGGCCATTACAGTCCCGCCTTGCCCGACCAGTAACAAACGACCGTCGGCAGTAATGGCGCCAGATAGCAGCGAAACCGGGACAGGCACGAACGACTTGATCCAGTCGTGACCGTCATCCGTGCCGCGGAACACATTCCCCCGCATGCCGTAGACGACCCATTCGGACTCACCCAGGTGCACCGCACCATAAAAAGAGCCGTTGTAGAACGACGGCACGGCAGTCCAATTCTCGCCGCCATCATCGGACTGCAACACCAGGCCACGTTCGCCGACAATCAGCCAATGACGGTGGTCAGGAGAACTTACGATCCGGTTCAGATGCTTGTCCTCGACACCGGAAATCTGAAAACGTTGCCAGGTCTTGCCATCGTCGTCTGAACGCACTGTGCGGCCAAAGGCCCCGACTGCAATCCAGCGGCCCGACGGGAGCCGCGCAGTACTCATCAGCGGTTCCCCGTTCTCCTTGTCGAAGGCCTGCTCGCGCCAAGTCCGTCCCCCGTCTTCAGTGCGCAGAATCCAGCCTTCGTGACCAACCGCTATACCCATCAGGTCGTTAGCGAAGACTACCTGCGTGATCAATGCCTGACGTTCGACAGACAGGGCGGCTGGCTGCCAGCTTTTGCCCTGATCTTGCGAAAACAGGATATGCCCGAGCTCGCCAGCGGCAATCAGGCCCACGCCGGACCGAACGACGCTGTTCAATTGCATATTCTCGACCACATTAGGTGTGGTTCGGATTGAAGGCGTTTCTCGGGGTGAAAATGAATAGATTGAAGCAAGCAGCACGATGCCTGCTATCGCTACTCCGACTGGTGTTCGCATGAACTATCTCCTTAAACTGCCGCTATTCAGAATCATTGCTATCTTGTGAGCATTCTTAACCAGCCGCTACAGATAGCATCGTCCGAAAGGGTTATTACGAACAAGCGATACAAGTTAATACAATAAAACCGGCCTGTTTTCCAACCAATCTGCGATAAGGGATTAGGTAGTCTCATCAGACGATGGCTGGATACCGACGGCTGGCAAAATATGTCGATGCATAGCGGCTGCATAGCGCTATTCAAGACACCTCGCAAAAAGGCTGCAGATGCCATTGAGAAAATACCAACAAAGATTAACTGTAATGCTCCAGAGAATTCAGGTGCTTTAGAACATATCGCCCAGTCCTGTGTGGCACGGCCGATGGTGAGATAAAGGCGATTGGACGCTCAACAAAACAAGCGCAAAACCACGTAGATTTTCGCCAATCAAGGAGACGCAATTTGAAACATCGCGTGATGCTGACAACTCTGGCAGCAAGCATCCTGAAAATGCTCGTACTCGCAACACCCATTCAAGCCTTGGCGCAGGAGAATACCCCATCGCCCACACCCGGTCTTGTGCTGCCCATGCCAATGTCAAAGTCGACCGCTATCGTCGGACGTACCTTCAAGGACTCGGTACCGCCTAAGCTGCAAATCATGCGACCTCCAGCAGGCGCACCCAATGTGGTGGTAGTGCTGCTAGATGACGTCGGTTTCGGTGCCGCCGGTACCTTTGGCGGACTAATTCCTACACCGACACTCGATATGCTGGCGCACCAGGGCCTTCGCTACAACCGCTTCCATACCACGGCGATGTGCTCCCCCACGCGAGCATCGCTCCTCACTGGGCGCAACCCTCATGCGGTCGGTTGGGGCGTCGTCAGCGAACTCAGTACCAGCTATGACGGCTACGTCGGCATGATCCCGAAAAGCGCGGCCACCATCCCCGAGATTCTGCGCTTGCACGGATATAGCACCTCTGCATGGGGCAAATGGCATAACACCGCCATATGGGAAACATCGGCGACGGGGCCTTTTGATCATTGGCCAACCGGAGAAGGATTCGAGAAATTCTATGGTTTTCTCGGCGGGGCCATGGACCAATACGAACCAGAGCTTTTTGACAATACCACGCCGGTCCAGCACCCCCGGAAGCCCGGCTATACCCTCACCGAAGACCTGGCAGACCATGCTATTGCCTGGATGCAGCTGCAAAAGTCGGTGTCGCCAGACAAGCCATTCTTTGTGTACTTTGCACCTGGCGGCACCCACTCGCCGTTACAAGTGCCTAAGCCCTGGATCGATCGCTTCAAAGGGAAATTCGATCAAGGTTGGGATAAAGTCCACGAGGAAATCTTTGCACAACAGAAACAGCTTGGCGTAGTTCCCACCGATGCAGTCCTCACGCAGCGGCCCAAGGAGTTGCCGTCATGGGACAGCCAATCTTCGGATCAGAAGAAAATTTCGGCCCGCCTGATGGAAACCTACGCCGGATTTCTTGCACAAACCGACGCACAAGTGGGCCGGCTGGTCGAGACATTGCAACAGATGGGACAGTTCGACAACACGTTGTTCATTTATGTAGTGGGCGACAACGGCGCAAGTGGCGAGGGCGGGCTGCATGGACACTTCCATGAGATCGATGGTTTCAATGGCGTGCCCGAAGACCCGGCTACGCTGGTCAAGCGACTCGACGAAATCGGCGGCCCCACCTCGTATTCCCACTATCCCGCCAGCTGGGCATGGGCCATGGACACACCGTTCCAATGGATGAAGCAGGTGGCTTCGCATTTCGGCGGCACTCGCAACCCGATGGTCATCACCTGGCCGAAGTACATACGTGAACCTGGTGGACTCCGGTCGCAATTCTCGAATGTCAGCGACCTGATGCCGACTATTCTTGAAGCCGCCCATATTCCAGCGCCCACGTTGGTGAACGGCGCCGCGCAACAGCCGATCGACGGACAGAGCCTGCTGTACAGTTTCAATGCCCCGCAGGCCACAGGTCGAGACCGTGTCCAATATTTCGAGATGCTCGGCAACCGGGCCATGTATCGCGACGGATGGATGGCATCGACCACGCCGACCCGGATGCCATGGAACGTGCTGAAATGGGGACCAAGCGCATTGGGCACGGAGAACTGGGAGCTGTATCACATTGACAAAGATTTCACCCAGGCCCACAACTTGGCGACGCAATACCCAGAGAAATTGCGAGAACTGCAGGAGCTGTTTTGGACAGAGGCCGAGAAAAATCATGTTTTGCCGTTGGACGATCGTTTCGTCGAGCGGCTGTCGCTGACAAATACTGCCGGTCAGTCTGACCGGCCTAGTTTAACCGCCGGCCGCAGCAGCTTCGTCTATTATCAGGGCGCGGTGGCCGTCAACGAAACCAACGCGCCAAACATAAAGAATCGCTCATATGCCATTACCGTGCATGCGCAAATCGCTGAAGTGGGCACAGAAGGTGTGCTGGTGGCCGAAGGCGGCACAACATCCGGTTGGTCGTTATACCTGAACAAGGATGGCGCGCCGGTATACACCTATGTATTCGCCGGCAAGCGCACGACCATTACCGGGTCTCAACGTTTGCCGGCGGGCAAGACAGTGATGCGTTTCGAGTTTACTTACGATGGTGGTGGACGCGGCAAGGGTGGTACCGGAAAACTGCTGGTCGACGGCAAGACGGTTGGTGAAACCCGCATCGACAAGACCGTCCCCAATCTCTTTTCCATGAATGAGAGCTTCGATGTGGGCACCGACACCAAGTCGCCCGTCGGCAACTATCCGCGTAACTATGTATTCAACGGCAAGATCGACAAGGTCGTCGTTGATCTGAAATAAGCTGTAGACATGCCTGTGTAAAATCCGGCGCAAAATGCGCGCTTGGGCAAAGCGTCTTTTTGTGACTACTTATAGTCGATATCTTGCTGCCGGGGAACTCTCGCCACGCGCAGCGAATCCCCATTCGGCTTCGGTAGGTAGCCGAATGGGAATTCAGCATTGGTGGCAGCTTTAGCTGAGGCTACGCTTACTCAGAACCTCCTCTACTTAATCAGAGATTCCTAAGGATTGATTTGCAATCGGCTCGCCTTTCTTTAGATCATAGGATCTAGTCTCCTCAGACGATGGCCGGATCATGTCGGTTGGCGCACTATATATGCATGTATGTTGGATTGCCGGCCCAACAGCCTGAGCCGGCGCAGATAACTGGGAAAATCATGGGACTTAAAGGACAGGCCGCGCTCGTCGGTGCCGCGCAATATAAACCGGAAAAATATTCGACCGCGCCACGCATGTTCCACCTGGAACAGGTGGCCGATCTGGCAGGACAGGCACTGGCCGATGCAGGTCTGGAGTTGCGGGACGTGGATGGTCTGGTAGTACCGGGGCCGCAGTTTCACGAAGCCAGCATGTTCGTGCCGGCCATGGTGGGTGAGTATCTGGGCGTGCCACTTAATTTCGCTGAGGTGATTGATCTGGGCGGAGCCAGCTCGGTCGGCATGATCTGGCGTGCGGCGGCGGCGATCGAGCTTGGTTTATGCAATACCGTGTTGTGCGTGATTCCTTCACGCATGGCCCCACTCGGTATCCAGGACGACCACGCTGCGCAAGTGATGAAAGCATCCCGCTTCGGCGGTCATAGCACCCACTACGGTGCACCGGAAGCCGAGATGGACCTGCCTTACGGTCACATGGCGCAGAACACCGGCTATGCAATGATTGCGCAACGCTACGCAGCGGTTCACGGCTACGACGCCGCTGCGCTGGCACGCATCGCAGTGGATCAGCGCTTCAACGCCTGCCACAATCCGCAAGCGATGTTTTATGGACAGCCGATCACGATCGACGACGTGCTGGGTTCGCGCATGGTCGCCGAACCGCTGCGCATGCTCGAAATCGTGATGCCGGTAGCCGGCGGCGCGGCCGTCATCGTTACCCGCGACGACATTGCACGTCGCTGCAAACATCGCGGCGTACAAATCATCGGTTGCGGCGAGCATGTGCAATCCAAATCGCCGACTTATGCGAAGGACATGCTCAATACACCGATTGGCCCGGCATCGCGCAGAGCCTTTTCCATGGCTGGCATCAAGCCCGCCGATGTGCATATGGCGCAAATCTACGACTGTTACACCATTACCGTGATGCTCTCGCTTGAAGATGCGGGGTTTTGCGAAAAAGGACAAGGCATGCAGTTCCTGCGTGAAAACAACTTCACTTTCAAAGGCAATTTTCCAATGAACACACACGGTGGACAATTGAGTTTCGGTCAGACCGGCACCGCCGGCGGTATGACGCAAGTCATTGAAGCTATCCATCAGATTCAGGGACGTGCAGGCGAACGTCAACTGGCGCGCCACGATCTGGCGTACGTATCCGGCACCGGTGGTGTCATGAGTGAGCAGGGTGCGCTGATCCTGCGAGGAGCATAAGCATGAGCTGGAACAAACCATTACCTCAACCCACGCCAATTTCCGCACCATTCTGGGAAGGCCTGAAAGCACATCAGGTGCGCATACAGCAATGCAATGATTGCAGCCACTGGATATTTTTTCCGCGCGCGCATTGTTCTGCCTGCGCATCAAGCAACTTGCGCTGGCGCGACATCTCCGGCACCGGCACCGTCTATACCTACACCGTGGCGCGCGTCCCTACTCTCCCCGAATTCTCTGACGAGATGCCGCAAAAGCTAGCGGTGGTGCAACTGGATGAAGGGCCGCATTTGAATACCACGCTGGTCGGCATCGATGAGAGCGCGCTGCGTGTGGGCATGCGTGTGCGCCCGGTTTTCGACGAGCGTCCCGGCGCAGTCACCCTGCTGCGTTATACCGCTGTTGAGTCTACGCACCCGGACCTGATTTCCGCAGAGCAGACCGCTGATGCCGATGCCGCGTCGCTGACTAACGGGGTATCCACCGGCACGGTGTCCGCGCCGCGCCGTCGGATTCCATTCAACGATATTGAGGCGATGCGTTCGCTGGTGTCTCAGGATTTCTCGGGCTGGTCCACTGAATTTCTGGTTACCCAAGAGTTGATCAATCAGTTCGCGGCGCTGTCAGGCGACGATTACTGGATACACACCGACCCTGAAAAAGCCCGCGCCGAAAGCCCGTTCGGCACCACCATCGCGCACGGCGCATTGGTACAGGTGCTGATGAGCCGCCTCAAGCTGCCGCTGGATTACGAAGTTACCGGTTTCAACAACATGGTGAATTATGGATCGGACCGTCTGCGTTTCGCTACGCCGGTACCTTCCGGTTGCCGCATCCACGCTCGCTACCGCATCAAGTCGGTCGAGCAGGTCAAAAGCGGCGTGCAAATGTCCACCGAGATCAACATCCACGTGGTCGGTCAGGACCGCCCATCGGTCATCAACGACCTGGTCATCCTCTACATGTAAACGTAGCAGGCATCAAATACAACTATAAAAAAGTGGAGACAAAACATGAGCACTCCCCTGCGGGATCAGACGCTGTTCGCCATTATGCTGTCGGCCAGCCTCGCTTCAACCATCGGCGGATTACCATTTAACTCACTGCCGGTCATGCTGGGCAGCATGGCCGATTCTTTTGCGCTGGATTCGAAAACGGTTGGCCTGCTGGGCTCGACCTGTTTCGCCGGCTATCTTGTCGGTACTCTGGGCGCGCCATTCTGGATGAATCGACTGAACTGGCGTCTGCTGACCATTATCAGCGCCGCGGGCACTGCCGCATCGTTCGCCTTCAGCGCCACCGTTGAGCGCCTGGACGCGCTGTATTTGATATGGGCATTGATCGGATTCTTTGCCTCGACCATGACATGCCTGGGCATGCGCATCCTGTCCGACCTGCCCAATAAAGTGCGCGCCTTTGGCGTTCGTCAGGGCGTAGAACTCTCGGTCACTTCCGCCGTATTATTTATCTTGCCGCCACTGCTGATTGCGACCTGGAAATATCACGGCGCAGCGCTCGGACTGGCTGCCGTGGTGACGCTGCTTGGCCTCTCTGCATTATGGGTACCGACTCGGCCGCTAACGGCCCCAAGCGCTGAGCCGCCATCCAAATCCGCACTCCCGGCGGCATCGTGGTTTACGCTGTTTGTGTTTTTCCTGTTCCTGCTCGGAAACATCGGCTTATGGGCTTTCCTCGAACGCATAGGCTCCAGCCTGCGAATCGCGCAAACCGAAATGGGGCTGGTATTTGCAGTGCTCAAACTGCTCGGCGGCATTGCCGCATTCTCGGTCGCCATTGCCGGTGATCGCCTCAGTCAACGCCAGTCGTTCCTGCTGGTGATGGCCGGTATTAGTCTCGGACTGTTCCTGCTGGCCACCGGCAAGAGCTTTATGCCGTTCGCGCTGGGCGCCTGGATATGGGAATTTTCATTCACCTGCGGCTGCGTATTCCAGACCGCCGCAATTGCCCGCACCGATCCGAGCGGCCGGGCCATCGTACTGGTGCCCGGAGTATTTGCCCTCAGTTCGATGGTGGGTCCTGGCCTGGCGGGATATTTGCTGAGTGACGGCAGCTTTGGCGCATTGCTCGGTCTGGCACTCGCCTCGTCACTGGTGCCGGTCATCGTCAACACCTTTGGAAATCGGCAGCCGCCTCTGGTTTCCATGCAACCCGATCTGAACCGCGAAAGCGCCGGTCCCTCCGCCTGAGAAATTGACAATGGTACGCCTTCGTGCACGATGCTTGCGGTGGATCAAATAGACTGGAACCCATCACTGTATAACGGCTTCCAGCCCATTGACGGTCGCCTGACTCAGAACTGCGTCGGCCGCATCATGGCATCAACCCCACCATCGATAAAGAATTGCGCGCCATGAACAAAGCTGGCCTGCGAACTCAGCAGGTAGGCGATCATTGATGCGATTTCCTGCGGCTTGGCGCAGCGCCCGATCGGAGCGACGAAATCGCGGATAGCCTTCCCATAACGCGGGTCATCCAGACCAGCCTGCAGCAAAGGTGTTTCCACCACGCCCGGCGCCACGGAATTGAGGCGCACACCGGCCCGGCCCCAATCGACTGCACGCTTGCGTACCGCCACCGTGACCGCATTTTTCGAGGCGGCATAGGCGACTTGGCCGCGTTTCTCTCCAGTCCCGTCGACGATGGCGGCAACCGCTGCCTCGTCTCCAGCTTCCAGCACTGCGGCAAGCGGGTTCTTGTCCCAGTTCAGATGCGCCGACGACACTGATGATATGACCACCGCTGCCGGATTGGTGCCCTTCGAAAGCGCAGGCAACAATCCGTCAAGCACCTCGACCGCACCGAAGTAATTGACCGACACGATCCGCGCAGCAGGTTCCACCTGCGGTCCCAGGCCGGCACACAAAACCAGTCCGTCGAGCACGCCGCCGCAGCGCTCCAGAACGGCCGCCACCGCTTGTGTACGCCCGTCCCGAGTCGAAAGATCGGCGCTCAGATCCGCGTTGCGTACGTCGATACCGATGATTGTATGACCTGCCGCCTGCAGCGCCGCAGCAGTGGCGGCACCGATGCCGGAACCCGAACCTGTGATTGCGATAGTACCCATGTGTACTCCTGTATGCTTTGAATAATCTGGTAAGTATTGTGGCGTTGCAAAGCTAGCGCAATGACCCACAAACGGACGATACCTGGCACACGACCGTCCGTCACGCATTGGCACATGGGGGTACCGGTACACCGGGACGTCCTGCGTCCGCAAGCATAAGCATGCTCGTACCATGATGGCAAGGCCGCGGAAGATACAGACTGGCTGCAATGCGGCCTGCTTACTCCGTTTTACTTATTTCATACCCGTGATGCGGTTGTTGTCATCGACAAACACCACCTTCGGCACATAGGTTGCTGCCTCGGCATCCGCGCACGGCGCGTAGGTGCAAATGATCAGCAAGTCGCCCAGATGGGCGCAACGGGCCGCGGCACCATTCAGTGCAATTGCGCCGCTGCCACGTTGCGCACGTATCGCGTAGGTCGAAAAGCGCTGTCCATTATTGACGTTGTAGAGTTCGATTTTTTCAAATTCACGGATGTCAGCCGCTTCCAGCAGGTCTTCGTCGATTCCGCATGATCCCTCGTAGTGAAGGTCGGCCTGGGTGACGGTTGCGCGATGAATTTTCGCGCGCAGCATGATGCGTTGCATTACTTCTTTCTCCTTTGTTCGATGGTATCGGTTTTGCCGCTTTCGCTGCCTGTATTACTTTCACTACTTTTACAGGTATCGCCAATTTCGCGTTTCTCTCTTCGCAGTTTGACAATACCCTTACGGCAATTCTTGCCCTTTTTATGCAATATTCAGGTTAGGCATTACGCGGTCGCTGCAAGTATCTGGGATGCCGCATGCTGCGCTGCCAGCGCCCGCTTGTAAGGGAGCATTGCCCAGATAAACGCAAGTACGGCGAAAAAGTAGATAGAAACCATCACTACCAGCGACCAGCGCAACGCATCAGTACCCGCAATGCCCGTCAAGGCATCGCTGAGCATCCCCACCGCCAGCGGACCCAATCCGCCCCCTACCATAGCAATGCCAAGGCCGTAGATGGCCAGCACGGTGGATCGACGGTCCGGACGAGTGATAGCAGTCAGGGCAGCATAGCTCGGTGCGGCCCACCACACCGAAAAGAAAGAGAATATCGTACTAAAAATCATGGCCCTGGGTACCATGATGGAACCGATCATCCAGGGATCTCCAGCCGGGTACAGGAAATAAATAATACCCATTGGCAACGCGATTATCGTGCCCAGAATTGGTACCCCGAGCTGCCAGCGTGGATCGCGCAGGGAGAGCCGATCGCAAAGCCAGCCGCTGAACAGCCCGCCAACGATAGCAGTGAGTCCCCCAACGACACCGACGATCATACCCGCATCTTTCAGGTTCAATCCGTGTGAACGAACCAGGAACGTAGTATTCCATATGCCAATGCCGTAACCGGCAAAACCCAGCAGCAAACCTGCCAGCGAAATGCGCTTGAACTCATTGGACTGCAATAAGTCGCGCATCACTTCCCCGAACGATTCGGTTCTGCCTGTCTGCTGCCTGGCGGCCACATCCCAGGTCCCGCGTATCGGTTCCACTGCGGTAAAGCGCAGCAACAAAGCCGCAATGACGCCTGGCACGGACATCCATAGAAATGCGCTGCGCCAGCCGTACCTGTAGGCAATCCAGCCCCCTAGACCAAGGCCAACCAATGCGCCCAAATGCGGCGCCAACATGAACACGCTCATAGCTCGCGTGCGTTGCTGCGGTGGATAGTGATCGGCGATCATTGACATCGAAGGAGCTGAGACACCGGCCTCGCCTACCGCCACCCCCGCGCGCGCCAATGCCAAGTGCATATAGCTGGTTCCCAGGCCACACAATGCCGTCATTACGCTCCACGCGCAACAGCACAAAGCAATAAAATTGCGTCGATTCGAGCGATCGGCATAACGAGCGAACGGCACAGCTACTACGCTATAAAACAGTGCGAATGTGAGGCCGGTCAGAAAGCCCATTGCGGTATCTGAGACGCCGAATTCCCTTTTTACCGGCTCGATCAATACCGCCATGATCTGCCGATCAACCATACTCATCGCATAAACGAACAATAAGATCAGCAGTGTGTAGTGACTGCGGCGATTGGGGTTGTTGGGGGCGATCATTTTCTCTCCAGAATCTCTTGTGTTGTAGCAAAGCGCAACCCTGCGTCGTGCCAATAAAATTTTCGTACGACGTTTCTCGGCGCTCATGGCATGGATACCCACGACCGGCAGCGCATCTATGCTGCAATAAGATTGACATGAGCATCGCTGAACTCAACACTAGCAACATACCCCATTCGGACTACCCAAACTCCGGTTTCAGGTTAACGAGAAACCTTCGTTGCACAGCGCTACCCCGTTTCTCAGCCGTTTCTCAGCCGTTTCTCAGCCGTGCCGCCGCGTGCGTCCGCAAGCATAAGCATGCTCGTATCAACAAAAAAGTGCCGTGGAACAAACCACCCAAAAAAACAGGCCTGCTGTCGTCGAGCGGGCCTGAAAGCGAGAGTGCGGTAATCGCTTAAAACGAGTATTTCATCACCAGCGAGAGCGTATCCCTATCAGTCAGAAGACGATTAGTCGCTAGCCTCACATCCGGCGAACCCATATATGCCAGATACGTCAGGCCAACCTGCAAGTTGCTCTTGTAGGTGAACGTTGCACCTATACTGGCGCGTTTGTCGCCCTGCCCACCGACGCCGCCCACCAGACTGCGGCCCTTCAACTGCTGCGAGTAGCTAATCGGCACCGTAAGATCCCAATCGTTGGTGATACCGGGGTAACCGAGCACCAGTTGACCGGTTACCGCCACCGAATTCTGACCGAAGCTCAGGCTGTTGGTAGCCGGAAAGAATGCAGCTGCCGCTCCAAACGCCGACACCCCGGGTGCCTTGGCTGCCTGAACGTTCGACACATTGACTGCAGCAATTTCCCCCAGCAGCAGCATCGAATCAGCGATCGCTGTGCGGCCAAAGTTGGCGAATGCATTGATATTAAGCTGCGTGACATCAGCCCGGGTCGGGTTGGGAACCGTTGCTCTTGTCGCAGGGCTGACGACAGTGTTGACTAACACCGGCGCTCCCTGCTTATAAGACAACTCCCCCGCAAGCGTCATTATGCCGAAGGTCGTGCTGAGCGATGCACCAGTCAGCTTGATGTTGTCAAAATATCGGACATTGTAAGTACTGTTAAATGCATTAATTTCCGGCAGTGGCGTGCGATCCTTGTAGTTGAGATAATACAGTCCCAACTCGGTTTCGTCAGTGATGCGGTAACGCGTTCCCACGCCCCATTGTCCGAAAGTTTTCGGCTTCTCATCAGGGCCGCGTAAGCCGAATGAACATTTATTATTTATATAAATGCTAAGGCAGGTACCCCCAGGACCGACGCCGTCAGAAGTATTCAGAAAAGATCCCGGTGCGGGAGCAAGGGTTTCGTGCCAGTTATACTGGAGCTGCCCAAGCAAGGACCAACGATTGTTGATCTTGATGATCGTGGATACCTGGTCTTCCGGCAACAGCTGATCCTTGGTCTCGGCACCTGGAATACCTACCTTGGTGCCATCCGCAGGTCCTTGAGCAAAAGCAATCCCCGGGAAAAACATGGCTTCGCCCCAGGAAACCACGTGGCGGCCGGCACGTACCGTAGCGCTGCTGGTGTCACCCAAATTGAATGAGGTGTAACCATAGGCATCGAGGATACGACTGTAGCCGCCATGATAACGCCGCGCCTCTGGCGTGAATTCGTTGACGGGTCCCGGTTGGTCGACAAATGGACGCGTGTTGTCATTGCTGTGGTGGTACACGTCATTGTAGAAGGTACTCCCTGACATGACCAAACCACTATCTCCCTTCGACAACGTGGCGTTCAGCAATAGCCCCAAGTTGTTGGACGTCAAAGCACCTTTCTTGAAGTTGTTGTCGCCGTCATTGGTGCCGTTATTCTTTACCAACACCGGATCCGCGTTTTTGACGCGAGTCGACAACGTGTAGGTCGTATCGGCGTGCCAGTCAAGCTTCATCCCGTTGTCAAAATCAATTGGCTCTCCTGCGAACGCAGGTGCCCCCCCGCACAACGTAAGAATGGCTGCTGCAACAGGGGTGATTTTTTTCCCAATTATCATTATTTTTTCTCCTGATTTATCGGTTTCTGGTACTTGACTCAGTTACCAATGGAGCGCAAGGCTTCTATCGTAAACATGGCGGGTTTCAAGTCACCTCGGTTCAGGATCGGTCCCTTTTTTTCTTCCTGGAACAGGTTGTAAGCGACATACCCACCCGAATTCAAGTCGTAATAAAAACTGGTTCCCGCCTGCCAGGCCTGCATGTCGAATGCGTAATAGTAGTTAATCAAGCCAAACTGCCAAAGCTGACCGCGGGCGTCATAATAGTCAGACATCACTGCGTGCCATGTATCCTCGTCAAGGAACAACACGCGCTTGGCATATAGGTGACGATAATCCGCTTTCAGCGCCGCCTCCAGAACCCATACGCGACGCAACTCATAGCGCATGTAATCGGGGTTGGCATGACCCGGCTTAACCAGATCCGCATATTTCACATGATTGCCATGGATCTTGTACGCGTTGGCGGGAATGTACATCTCGCGCTTGCCAAGCAACTTCCAGTTGTAGCGCTCAGGCGAGCCGTTGAAAAGGCGATCGGAATCGATCGTCATCTTGCCGCCAGTTCCGTTCAAAGGCTGATCGAAGCCAAACTCCGGTAACTGACGTACACGGCGCGTGCCTGGATCATAGCTCCACGCCAGGCGCTTTGCGGTGGCAAAATCGTTCGGTTCGGACGATAACGACACTTGGCCCTTTTCCCGCTCGGGCAGCTGCGTTATGGCGAGCGTATAGGCTTGCACGGGTCCCAGCGGTTGACCGATGGTCGCAGGGTCGTTGACCATGGACAGACCGCGATTCCAGCCTCGCCCCCATGAAATGCCACCCTTTGGATCAACATTGGCAAAGTCGCGCACCGTATCTTCGTTCCAGGAGCGGAACGGCAAGGTGTGATTCCATAAGACCTCCATCGCATTCTTCGGAATCGGGAAAAGCGTCGCACCCTTGGCGCCCTTGACGCCCATGCCGCCGTCGATCAATTCCGCCTCGAGAGCGTTCTTCTTGGCCGTGGCGCAAACCTTATCGGGGTAACGGAAGTCGCGCCGTCCCTGGTAGATCGGCATGCGGTAAGTCTTGGGATACTTGGCGAACATCGCCTTTTCACCCTCGCTTAGTTTGGATGCGTATTGCGACATGTTTTCAGCCGTGATGGTAAATAACGGCTTGTCATTCGGATACGGGTCGACCGGGTGCTGGCCGACATTCGGCTTATAGTCGATACCTGGCGGCGTGCCCAGCCACTTGCCCGAGTATTCCGGAATCGTCCCCTCCTTATTGCCGGCCTTCTCGGCGCCCACGCAGGTGAGTTCGTTACCAAGCTTGTCCGCCTCGGCGGCCGTCACCTTCGCCATGGCTTCACCAGCCAGTAGCATGGCCATCGCAGCAACTGCTGCGGGTGCCCAGGATATTATCTTTTTCATGAAAGTCTCCGTCTAAACCTAGAAAATGGGTTGGCTAAAACTGCGTCCGCTTACTATTGATGAAAGCGGTTGTCAATTCCGCCTGACCTATTGTTAAATGACGTTAATCTCGCCTCATCGTCTGATTGAACTACTCCGACTGTACGCCTTGAGGGAATCACCCACTTGCTCGGCGATACGCTGATGCCGCTCAAGACCATGGGCCACATTGGTACAAAGAAAGTGGCCAAGAAAAAAGCTGATTGATGAACTTAAAAATAGCCGTTGAAACCTAAAAGTCGGCCAAGCCGGAGAACGATTCCGACTATTGCAAAAAAGACTAGTCGCCTCCTGAATTGGAAGGCCGGCTACCACCTCTTAAGCGCCGTATCGTCAGCCCTGCTTCGTATCGTCGTCCATATGGACGATTACCCGCACAAGCTCGTAACACCATAATCGGACATTCACTTTTCAGATAGCCTGAGACACACCCATGGATAATCCGTTTTCTCCCCTTCTGGAACCCGGCCGCATCGGGTCGCTTGAACTGCGCAACCGCATCATCATGGCGCCTATGGGCTCTAATTTCGCCGAGGCCGACGGTCATTGCGGAGAACGCATTCAAGCCTACTATGAGGCGCGCGCCAAGGGTGGCGCCGGCTTGCTGATCATGGGTGTCTGCGCAGTCGCATTTCCCCATGGCACTGCTGAACCGTATCAGGTCGGCGTGTCACATGATGAGTTCATTCCTGGCCTGGCTGGGATTGCCGCGCGTGCTCACCGTCACGGTGCAAAAATCGCGATGCAGTTGCAACATGCTGGCAAAACGGCTACCCGTGATCTGGCAGCCGGTCGGGAGATGTGGGTCCCCTCCTTGCCACCAACATCAAAAACCAACTTCCTGGGGGCGCTGACCCAGGAAGAAATGTCCACTTTTGTCGGTGGCATGGGGCGTCAGAAGCCGCGTATCCGTGTGATGGATAATGCCGACATTGAACAGATGATCGCGTATTTCGCTGCTGCCGCGGAGCGGGCGCAAAAGGCTGGCTTTGACGGAGTGGAACTGCACGCAGCACACACCTACATACTTGCCGGCTTCCTGTCGCCTTACTACAACCAACGTGATGATGAATATGGCGGACCGCTGGAGAACCGCGCGCGTCTGCTGCTGGAAACCATACGCGCCGTCAAGGCGCGCACCGGCGGCGATTTCCCGGTGTGGGTGAGATTAGATGGAGAAGAGTTGCGCACCACCGGCGGCATCACGCTGCCTGATGCCGTGGCGACGGCGCAGCTGGCCGAACAAGCCGGCGCCGATGCGATCAGTGTATCGGCCTACGCCACCATCACGACGGGCACGGCCTTCACCGAAGCGCCGCTGGTGCATCAACCGGGCGGGTTCATCGATTACGCCGCAGCAGTCCGCAAAGCGGTGTCGGTGCCGGTCATCGCGGCAGGACGCATTGACCCGGAAGTAGCGGCGCGGGGCATCGCAAACGGGCGGTTCGACTTTGTGGCAATGGCGCGCAAATTACTGGCAGACCCCGACATTCCAATCAAGCTGATGCAGAATCGCCCGCAAGATATACGGCCTTGCATCTACTGCTATGCCTGTGTGAGTCAGATATTCATCAATCAGCGGGTCAAGTGCTCGGTCAACGCGATGACCGGTCATGAGTTCGAAGCTGCCATTGAACCTGCACCAACGCCGCGCCATATTCTAGTGGTCGGCGGCGGCCCTGGCGGCATGGAAGCTGCCCGGGTGGCAGCGTCTCGCGGCCATCGCGTGACATTGGTCGAACGCAGCGATCGCTTGGGCGGCACGCTATTTTTTGCAGCGCTGGCCTATCCGGAGAACGGCCGCTTGCTCGATTATCTAATTGAACAGGTACATCAACTGCCAATCGAAATACGGCTGTCCACACCGATTACGCAGGAGCTGGTAGCGCAACTCAAACCCGATGCCATCGTTGTCGCCACGGGCGCACGCCGCGCCGCGCCCGCGATTCCCGGCGCCGGCCAATCGCATGTCTGGAGCGGCGACGAACTACGCCGGCTCATGACCAACGATGCCGCCGATGAGATTGCACGCGCCAAGCTCAATCTTGCGCAACGCGCCATGTTCAAGGCTGGCGGCATACTGCGGGTGACCGACAGTCGGCAGGCACTGCAAAGCCTATCGAAACTGTGGATGCCGCTGGGCAAGCAAGTAGTCATCGTCGGCGGTGGTCTGGTTGGGTTGGAACTGGCAGAATTTCTGCTAGCGCGGGGCCGAAAAGTGATCGTGCTCGAGCCGACCGACAAACCCGGCCGGGAGCTATCGATCGTGCGTCGCTGGCGCGTGCTCGAAGCCGTGGAGCAGCACGGCACGCTATACCGCAATGCAACTGTGCTCGAGATCAACTCACGCGAAGTTTTATGGCGCGACGCGGAAGGCGTTGATCAGCGTACTGCTGCCGATTCCGTCGTGCTGGCCATTGGCGCTGAAGCCGATGATAGCGTCATGCAGTTGCTATCGAACTCTGGCGTGCCAGTTGACGCAGTGGGTGATTGCAACAGCGTCGGCTATATCGAAGGCGCTATGCACGAAGGGCACAGGATCGGTCGCTTGGTCTAGTATTGACCTGCCACACCTTGCAGATGTGTAGAATCGGCCACTACCATGTTGGCCGGTTTTTCAAACAATTCAGGACACTAGCGACGGCTGGAACAAAACCCGAGAACTCGCCGCTTTCTCAGCGCGTCACTGCATCGCGGATCATCTGCTTGAACTGCTCGCTGTACGGCGGCAGCATGCCCCATTCACGACGCGGGTCTTGCTGGCCTGCCTTGTACACGCTGCGCGCATGGCTGAACTCCAGAAAGCCTTCAAGCCCATGATAGTGGCCGATACCGGAGGCGCCGACGCCGCCGAACGGCGCATCGTGCAGCGCCGGATGCATGATCACGTCATTGATCGACACGCCGCCAGACAGCGTATGGTCTAGCACCCACTGCAGCTCGGCTTCGTCACTGCCGAAGTAATACAGCGCAAGCGGCCTTTCACCGGCATTGATCGCGCAGATCGCATCATCGATTTTCTTGTAACTGCTGATCATCAGCGCCGGGCCGAAAATCTCATTTCTTGCAATCACACTGTCAGCCGGCGGATCGATCACCAGGTGCAGCGGCATGCGGCGGTTGCCGTCGGCCGGACTGGCGTGTTGTGCGCCGACAATGTCGACGCGCGCGCCGCGTGCGCGGGCATCGGCGACATACCCCGCGACCCGCTCGAAATGGCGCTGGTTGACGACTGGGACAACATCGGGATTGTCGGCGATGGTCGGGAACAAGCCAATATAAAATTCGCTCAGTGCGACGACGAGTGCGTCAAGTTGCTCCTCCTGCACCCAGACGACATCGGGCGCGACACACAATTGCCCGGAGTTGGCGCCCTTGCCGACCGCGATGCGCTCTGCCGCATTGCGGATATCGGCGCTGCGGCCGATCAGCACCGGCGATTTTCCGCCCAGTTCCAGCGTCACCGGGACCAGGTTGGCTGACGCCGCGTGCATGACTGCCTTGCCCACCGCAGTCGAACCGGTGAACACCAGGTGGTCCCACGGTTGCGCACTGAATGTGGCTGCCACTTCGCTATCGCCGGTGACCACCGCCAGTTCGTCGGGGGCAAAAAATTCGGCGACCGCGCGCACCAGCACCTCAGCGGTGCGCGGCGCGACCTCGGACGGCTTCAGCACCGCGCGGTTGCCGGCGGCAAACACGCTCGCCAGCGGTGACATCAGCGTAAACAACGGCGCATTCCAGGTGCCGATAATGCCGACCACGCCCTTGGGCTGGTACTGCACCCAGGCGGTCGCGCCAAAGCTGTCGAACGGCGCGACGCTCGGACGCTGTTGCACCGGCATCCATTGCTCGAGATGGTCACGCGCATGCTTGAGCGAGCCCAATGACCCCAAGATATCGTTCATCATTGAAAACACCGGCGACCGTCCGCCGAAGTCTTCTTCCATCGCCGTGCACAACGCGTCGTTGTATTGCACCAGCATGTCGATCGCGCGCTGCAGCCGCGCCTTGCGCGTAGTGGCGTTTACCATCCCCTCGGCATTGAAGGCACTTCGTTGCGCATCCAGCAACACACGGATCGTTGTCATACCGCTTTTTGTTGTTGTGGCAGGCATATCTTTTGTGTCGACCATTCTTTCAATCTCCTCTGATCTTGTAAACCTCAGTATCCCATGTCACGCCATTGACATGGCTGCGCCCGTCAACGAACAGCTTGTTCCCGGTCAGACTGGCTCCGGAAATGTCAATTCCTACTCTGAGGCAATGGGTCGACGCAGCATCACCACGTTGTTAAAAAAACTCAACACCACCTCGTCGCGCTGGTTAAGCAACGCAAAGCGGGTGACCAATACACCGCGTTCGGGGCGACGGTCTTCCTTGCGCTCCAGATGCGTGACATGTGCACGCAACACATCGCCGACCACAGCAGGGCGATGAAAACGGACCTGATCCCAGCCACGAGCGGCAATCGACGACGTTTCCTCATGCGGGATGGTGTGGCTAAGCCGGATGATGATCGACAGCAGGTGGACGCCAGCAGCGAACAGCTGCCCGATCGGGGTGCGTGCCGCAACGGCTTCATCGATATGCGGCGGGAAAGGATCCCACTGACCGGCAAATTCCTTGATTGCCTGCGCCGTCAACGTGAAATTTTCGGTCGATTGTTCGGTCTTGCCAAGTGCGATGTCTTCCCAGTATCTGATACTTGTCGTCATAGGCCCTCCTCAGGCGCAGGGATAATCGCTGTAGCCGTCAGGACCGGCTGTATACAGCAACTTGCGATCGAACTTCGACAATGCCTGCCCCCGGCGCAGGCGTTGGACGAGGTCCGGGTTACCGATGAAGTGGCGCGCGAAGGAGATCGCCTCGGCTGCGCCGCCAGCCAACACCTGTTCGGCACTTTCCACGCCAAAGCCGTCATTGAAAATCAGTCGATTGCCAAAGTGCTCGCGGGCCAGCGCAAATGCATCGATGGTTGGCAGCGGCGAACGCATCACATGCAAGTAAGCCAGATTCAGTTGCGCAGCCTGGCGCATCAACTCGGCATGCGTAGCGGCGGAATCTTCGTCGGAAGTGTCGTTAAAGGTGTTGCCGGGATTCAGGCGCAAGCCGACGCGACCGGGGCCGATAGCTGCTGCCATGGTCGACAGGCATTCGTAGGCAAACCGTGCACGAGCGGCAGCGTTTCCGCCGTATTCATCGGTACGCAGATTCGTGCCGGAACTGAGAAACTGCATCGGCAGGTAGCCGCTGGTGCCATGCAGTTCGACCCCGTCGAAGCCCGCTGCGCGCGCGTTCAGCGCGGCCTGCCTGTGTTCCTGCACCACCGCCCTCACTGCGTCAATGCTGAGTGCTCCGGGATCGTCGTACGGCTGCATGCCAGCGCTGTCTGTGAACACCTCGCCTGCGGCCCGCAGGGCTGACGGTGCTACTGTCTCAACGCCGGTCGGTTTGATGTGGCGGCTGCCAATACGGCCGCCGTGCATCACTTGCAATACGATCAGACCGCCGCGAGCATGCACTGCATCGGTGACCCGGCGCCAAGCGTCAATCTGCGCCGCTGTGGCGATGCCCGGTTGGCGGCAGTAGGCCTGGCCCGTAGCGCTGGGCCAAGTGCCTTCGGCCACAATCAAGCCTGCATCGCCACGGTCACCATAGTACTGCGTCATGATATCGGTCGGTACGCCATCGGCAGTGGCGCGATTGCGCGTCATCGGGGCCATCACGATACGGTTGGCCAAACGCAATTCACCCAACATAACGGGCTCAAACAATTGATTCATCATCGTCATACCTTCATCTGACCCGGATCCGCGGCGCTGGCGTACCGCGTCGCATGGTCTCCAGGAATTTTTCCAGCGGCGCCGGAGCGGCCACCTCAGGCAAGTTGTCTTTATCAGGCCGGTTGGCCCAGAACTCCGTCCATGAAGGAAACAGATCATGGAACGTCCCCGAATACGGCTCGCGGCCAGGCCAGCGCATCTTCATGTCGCCAATCGGCGGCTTGTTCAGGTCGGTCGCGTACCAGTAACAAGGCAGGCGGCGCCGGAAGTACCAGCTGCCGTCAATGCGCTCGTAATCGTCCCAGTACAACATCTGCATGATCACCCACTCGGGGCCGCACTCATGTTCGTTCTTGGAATAGACTACGCCAGTGGCATGATCGCTATCCTTGAATTCGATGATGTGTTGACCGAGGTGATGCGAGGTGCCGGTGAACTGGTCGCGCAGCGTGTCCGCTTGCCATGCCTTGAAATGCGCGCGACCGACCTTCTCTTTGCCGACCCGGATATCGGGCGCGAACAGGTTGACATGCGCATCCATGTCGCGCATATCCAGCGACAGCGAATACTTGGCCGCCAACTGGCGAATTGCATCGATCGACTCCAGCCGATCGAGACGTGCTTCGATTGTTTCTACACTCATCGTCATTACCTCACTCAAGCGCCGTGACCAACACCGCAGAGCGTCCGCCATCGACCGGCAACGCCACGCCGGTAACGTAGGACGCTTCATCGCTGGCCAGGAACAGGATCGCGTTAGCCAATTCAAGCGGCTGCCCCACACGTCCCATCGGGATCAATTTTTCTGTATTGCGTCGCGATTTTTCTTCAGACAGCATGCCGGCAGTGGCCGGGGTCTCGACCACCGCAGGAACGATGACGTTGACGCGAATGTTGTTTGCCGCCCCCTCTGCTGCAGCGGCACGCGAAAAGTTGATGATCGCTGCTTTGGCCGCAGAATACCCGGCCATCCACGGCGTGCCGAGCACACCACAGATCGATGATAGATTGATGATCGAACCACCACCAACCTTCATCAGTTTCATCGCGCTGCGGGTTCCCCAGAACGTGCCATCGACCGAAGTCGTGAAGTTAGCGCGCCAATCCGCGGTTGACATCGCCTCGATCGCACCCCAGGTGTAGGCCATCGCATTGTTGACCAATATGTCGAATCGGCCATGGCGCTGGGCGGCGCCTTCGATGGCTGCAGTGTATTGGGCCTCGTTGCCGACGTCGGCCTGTACTGCCTCGGCTTTGCCGCCGTCCTTGACAATCTGCGCCACCACCTGATCCAGCAATTCCTTGCGGCGGCCGCAAATGACGACGGTCGCGCCTTCTTGTGCGAAACGCGCTGCGGTAGCGGCGCCGATGCCGCTGCCACCACCCGAAATAAATGCGACCTTGCCCTGTAATCTTCCTGTCATGACCGGCTCCTTAAATAAATGCCATGCCGCCATTGACCGCGACGTTCTGACCGGTCATGAAGCTGCTTTCCTCGCTGGCCAGAAACAGCGCCACACAGGCAATTTCTTCCGGCTCACCCATGCGCCCCATCGGCACCGCCTTGATGATGGCATCGGCCCACTCATCGGGCAGGTCTTGCATCATCGGCGTATTGGTCGGTCCCGGTACGATCGTATTGATGCGAATACCGATCGAAGCGACCTCTTTTGCGGCACTACGTGTCAAACCCATCACACCGGCCTTGGCGGCGCAATAGTGCGGCGGACCCTCGCCGGTCATGGCTGCTGTGCTGGAAAGATTAATCACCGATCCCCGCGTGCCGGTGGCTTTCATGCTGCGTACCGCTTCGCGCACACAATAGAACGTGCCGGTCAGGTTGACGCCGATTACGCGCGCCCAATTTTCATCAGGCGTTTCCACCAGTGTGTCCATCGCGCCTATACCTGCGCTATTGACAACGATGTCGATATGGCCGTATTTTGCGGTCGCTTCGTCGAACACCGTCTTCACGGCCGCACTGTCTGTCACATTGACGTTGCGGGCAATGCATGCGCCTTCCTTGTTGTCTTGGGAGATAGTTTCTTCGGCCGCAGCCAGATTCAGATCAACGGCGACGACCGAGGCGCCGTGTTGCGCGAACAAGCGCGCAATGGCGCGTCCCATGCCTTGTCCTGCGCCGGTTACCAAGGCTACTTTTCCAGATAGTTTCATATGCGGCACTCCTATTTAATTTAAATGGCTGATGCTTTGATCTACATCTTTGCTAACGTAGCGTACCGACGACGGACGCAGGCACCATCGTCCGATGAGACTACCGAGCCGGTACGCCGCACCGGGTCATTTCACAGTCAAGCTCTGCGTCAATCGATTTTGGGCAATTTGGGACAGCTCGCGCTTGAGTACCTTATTGGACGCATTCAGCGGAAAAGACGCACACTCGAGCATGTAGCGCGGCACCTTGTAGTTCGCCATACGCTGACGCGACCATGTCACCAGCTCCTCGGCGGTAAGCGACATGTCCGGCCGCAATATCACGCAAGCACAACCGGCCTCTCCCATGCGTTCATCAGGCATCCCGACCACGGCTACCTGTGCTATGGCTGGATGCTCCGCCAGCATCCGTTCAATCTCGGCCGGATAGCAGTTGAAGCCGCCGACAATAAACATGTCCTTCAAACGATCGGTAATGCGCAGGTAGCCGCGCTCGTCCATCACGCCGATGTCGCCTGTGTGCAGCCAGCCGTCGCTATCGATTGCTTCGCGGGTGGCCGCCTCATCCTCGAAATAACCGAGCATCACGTGATAGCCACGCAGTAGTACCTCTCCGGGCTGGCCTGTTGCGACAGTTTGCCCGTGCTCATCGGCGCAACGCACCTCCGTGCCGGGCAGCGCCTTGCCGCAAGTAGTGGCGATCGTTTCGGCACTATCCGACGGATCGCACAACGTGGCGCAACCGCCGCATTCAGTCAGGCCGTAGGCGGTGGTGACCGTACGAATACCCAGTTCTTTGCGCATGCGCGTGATCAGGATCGGTGGCACCGTGGCCGCACCAGTGCATGATGCCTTGAGCGAACTGATATCGAACGATCTCAGTTGTGGATGCGCAAGCATGCTCAGGAACAGTGTTGGCGGCCCCGGCAGAAAACTGATGCGGTCTTGTGCAATGCGTTGCAATACCTCCCCGGCGTCGAACACCTGGCATGGATAGACTGTAGCGCCACGGATAAACGCAGCCACCCATCCTGCCTTGTAACCAAAGGCATGAAAAAACGGATTGATGATCAGATAGCGATCACCTTCATCCAGCCCCACCACATTCGACCATTCGCCAAAAGCGCGGATTGTCGGCCCATGTGCCGCCATCACACCCTTGGGACGCCCGGTGGTACCCGAGGTAAACATCAAGTCAGCGGTACTCCCTGCGTTGAGCGAGCGTTCGCGCTCATGCAGGCGCGACAGTGGAACCGTATCGGCCTGTTCCAGAAAAGCATCCCAGTGCAACACGCCGGTCGTTCCAGCTGTGCTCACAAAGCCATCGCGCAGGACGACCACATGCGCCAGCCCGGGAGGACGCAAACCGTCTAGCAGAGCAGGATAATATTGGCCCAGGAAGTCACCAATGCAGAACAACACCCTGGTATGACTACGTTCAAGAATGTCGGCCGCCTCGGCCCCTTTCATACGGGTGTTGATCGGCACCATCACCGCACCTGCGGCATGAATGCCGCAGGCGGCGATAATCCATTCATGCAGATTCGGCGCCCAAATCGCTACCCGATCCCCCGCCTCCACTCCCAGTGCGATCAGAGCGGATCCCGCCCGCTCGGCCCTGCGAACCAAGTCAGCATAGTCAATCGACACTACACCATCGACGATTGCCGGCCGTTGCGGAAACCGCTCGGCGGCGCGTCGGATCATTTGCGGCAATGTTTGCGGCGAACTCGCCTGCGGATTGCCTTGCACTTCATACTTGCTTGTCATTATCACTCCGGAAACTTGATGCGCACACGGTTACTCATCGGAATCGCCTGGCAGCCCAATGTCCAGGCCTTGGCAAGATCTTTCTTGTCAAGTACGTCGTTGTGCCGCAGATGCACTTTGCCCTCCACCACCTGACACCTACAGGAGGCGCACATCCCGGCCTGGCACGCATGTGGCGCATGCAATCCAGCACGCAAGGCGGCGTCCAGCAATGTCTCGTTGCCGCCGCACGGAATGGTGTGGACCACGCCGTCGAGTAAAATCTCAAGCTCGGCGTGCTCAACGCCGTCAAGCTGCACTGCCGCCGCCGCTAAAGCACTGGCTGCCGCTGTCTCTTCCTCATCCGGCAACGAAACGAAACGTTCGACATGGATCTGCCCGGCAGCCATTTCCACGCCCTGCAGCGCGGCGACGGCCGCATCCATAAACAGTGCCGGTCCGCAAATGAAGGCTTGAGCGTGAAGCCAGGATTTGGCAAGCTCTGCCAGTTGCGCTACCGACGGCACGCCTTGCACCGAATCAAGCCAATGAATCACCTGCAGACGTGTCGGATGCGCATCGGACAATGCGTTCAATTCGTCTCGGAAAATCACCGAGCGCTCGTCACGATTGGCGTAAATCAGGCCGATGCGCCCGCAGCCATTAGTCAGCGCGGAGCGCAGAATGGACAATACCGGCGTCACGCCGCTGCCACCGGCAAACAGCAGGAAATCGCCATCGAGCGTGCGCGGCGTGAAGACACCAGACGGTGGCAGCACTTCCAGCGTGTCGCCGGCCTTGACCCGGTCGCATACCCAGTTCGAACCGCGCCCGCCATTCACCCGCTTGATCGTCACGCGTAGCGCGTCATCGACTGATGGCGCGCTCGACATCGAATAGCACCGCGGCACGTGCCGCCCCTCCACCGGCAGCCGTAGCGTCAGAAACTGGCCGGGGCGGTAGTGAAACACTTCGGCCAGATCGTCCGGCACGTCCAACACCAGTGACCTGGCATCATGGGTTTCATCGACCACGGCGCGTACCCGCAAGCGGTGATAACGGGAGTCCGGCGTAGTCATAGCCATAGCCCCATCCCTGGAATGGCATTGTCGACGCGAATTTCTGCGCCGCTAACGTAACCCGATATCGGTGTCGTCGCGCTGGGGTTGCGAGCAGGTGCAAACGCTTTTTTGGCGTTCAACCCTGGCTCCCGAGTAAATCCGTGCGTTCCAGCGCGATCGACTTGCCCGCCATATGCGCTACCGCACGGTAAGCGAAAGTCATTGCCGGCCCCAGCGTGGAACCAGCTCCGGGATACGCAGGTCCCATGACCGAGGCCGAACTGTTGCCGGTGCAATACAAACCCTCGATAGCGTGACCAGATGTATCCAGCACGCGCGCATCCAGGTCAGTCAGCAAGCCGCCCTTGGTGCCGATGTCGCCCGGATACAGTTTTATCGCATAGAATGGCGCCTTGCTTATCGGCGCCAGATTCGGATTCGGCTTCACATTGATGTCGCCATAATAGCGATCGAACACATTGCCGCCACGATCGAAGTCGAGATCGCGACCGGTCTTTGCGAAATCGTTCATGCGCGACGCGCTGGCGACCAGCCCTGCCGGGTCAACATTGATCTGGCGCGCCAGCCCTTCCAGCGTATCGTCCTTCCAGTACACGACACTGCGCCAGCTTTTTCTCAAGCGGTGGTCCGGCATCGCCTCGCCCGGGGCCAATGGCCCCATCGGATACTTGCGGCGAAAATCGCCATCGAACACGATCCATGCCGGAATCGCAGCGCCGCCCCTTGCATGGTCGGCGTACATCGCCTGCTGGAACTCAGGGTAAGGGCCCGACTCGTTAAGGAAGCGTTGCCCCTTGGCGTTGACCACCATGCAACCAGGTAAAGAGCGTTCGACGAAGAGCGCCCGGAATTTGTCCTCCTTGGGCACCGACAATGTCGGCGCGCCCCAGGTATGAGACATCAGGTGCAGTGCAGCGCCGGCGTTGGCACCGGCGCGGATCGCATCGCCAGTATTGCAGCCGGGTGGCGTGGCGGTCCAGGCCTGATCGGTAGGCTGCGGCAGGTACTGCTCGCGCATCGCCTGGTTGCGCTCGAATCCACCGGCGGCCAGCATGACGCCTTTGCGTGCCTGCACCACGGTAGTTTGTCCGTCGCGTTCCACGACCACACCGGTTACGCGACCGCCTTCCATCTGCAGCGACTGCAATGAAGTATTCAGCCAGACCGGCACCTTCCGTTTGCGCAAGGCGGTGAACAGGCCGCCTAGCAGCGCCTGCCCTCCTGTCAGGCGGCGGTCGCGTGTGGTCTTGCGACGCCATGGATAGTCGATCGCGTAGCGCAGCATGATCCACATGATCTTCAGTTTGGCCAGGCGTTCGCGCGACAGGATGGAATGCGCTTCAAAGGCATTCATCGTCATCCGGCCGAAGATCAGTTGCCCCGGATTGGTCGGACGCAACTGCGCCAACGCTTCGAGGCCCAGTCTGGCCGCATTGAAATCGACCGGATCCATCGTGCGACCTCCCGGCAGCGCCCCTTCCATCGTCGGGTAGTAATCGGCATATTTGCTCATGCTGCGGTAATGCACGCCAATCTGATCGAGGTAGCGTGCCATCCGGCGCGCCGTTTCCACATACGCCAGAATCCGCTCGTCGCTGGACAAGCCCCTGGCGCAGGCCTTGACATAAGTAAACGCAGCGTCGATGCCGTCGCGCAAACCGACACGCGGCATGTCGTGGTTATCCGGGATCCAGATACCACCGCCCGAGGTGGCCGATGTACCACCCACCACATCGGCCTTTTCAATCACCAGGGCACGGAGCCCCTCGTCTGCAGCACGGATAGCGGCCAGCAAGGCCCCGGCTCCCGAACCCACCACCACTACATCGAAATCGTCTTCCACTACCGCTCTCCCTGTTACCAGATGCCGAATGCCGGCATGTAGCCGGCACGTTTCAAAATCTCGCCCGGGATCAGACGAATGGATCGGTGTTCGGCAAGCCGAGCATCACGCCGCCATGCGAACGTGCGTAGGCATCCGTATTGTTGGCGATATGTCCGCGCGCCTGGTGTATGTCGCGGAAAACGCGCTCGACCGGATTGCTTTTATACATTCCGGAAGCAGCGCTTGCGCGCATCAATTCATTGACGTGCTCGGCGCAGACTTTCGGCACCAGCGCCGACTGCGCACGCTGCAGCAAACGCTCCTCGACCGGCATACGCTCACCCGTCTTCGCGCATTCCATGATGCGACCATAATTGCGCAACAGCACCAATTGCAGCTGATCAATCGTGATCATCGCTTCTGAAACCGCTTGCTGCGCATTCGCATCTTCCGCCGTCTTCGCGCCGTGCTTGCCTACATGCGCTGCGGCACGCTCGCGGAAGTGGTTGACAGCACCTTGCAGTGCGCCGATGCAAGCACTGGATACCGCACGCTGAAACACCTGGGTGAATGGAATCCGGTACAGGGCACTCGTGTTCAGAACGCGACCAGGACAGCCGGCATCGCCGTGATCATTGGTACGTTGTGTGCGGTGCTCCGGGACAAATACGTTCTCGACCACGATGTCGTGGCTACCTGTGGCGCGCAAACCCAGCACGTCCCAGTTATGTACAACCTGGAAATCCGATTTTGGCAGCAAGAACGTCGTGTGCTCCATCGCACCTGAACCGTCTTTCTTAGGCAACAAGCAACCAAGAAAAATCCATTCGCAATGCTCTACACCGCTGGAAAAACCCCAACGTCCCGAGAACCGATAACCGCCATCAACCTTCTCGGCCTTGCCGGTAGGCATATAAGTCGAGGCAATCAACGTTGCCGAACTCGCCGACCACACATCCTGCTGGGCCTGTTCAGGGAAAAGAGGCAATTGCCAGTTATGCACCCCGATCACGCCATAGATCCACGCAGTGGACATGCAACCTTCGGCGAGCGCCATCTGTATCCGGTAAAAAACCCGCGGATCAAGCTCATAACCGCCCCAGCGGCGCGGCTGCAATACACGGAACAGGCCGGCCGCCTGCATATCCTTGATGGTTTCCACAGGCACCATGCCAGCACGCTCTGCATCGAGCGAGCGGCTTGCCAGAATGGGGGCCAGTGCCCGGGCGCTTTCGAGTAATTTGATCGCCTCGGGGGTCATGTAATCGTCGTTCAGTGTGCTCATGGTGTCTCCTTGTCCGGTGTAAAACTAAAGCGCTGTGTCTGATGTAATGGAATCGTCCCATTTGCCCCCTCTGCACTCATCGTCTATCTGGACTAACACGTACTGCATGCATCCCAATAGTCCGAGTGAGGGATTTGCAGCGGCCTCAGGTACGGCAATCTGTGCTTCCAGAGCAAATAAGGAGCCGTCATGAACCAGCATCAGCCGCGTGCATTCGACACAAAAGACTTAATGGAAAATAAACCCTCAATCCCCGTAGGCCATTACGCTGATATCGGCAATGGCCAAACCATCCATTACCACGATATGGGTAATGGCGATCCGATCATCTTTCTGCACGGTGCCGGCGGCGGCGCCAGCGGCTACAGTAACTTCAAGGGCAACTATCCTGAATTCGCCCGCGCCGGATACCGTGCCATCGTGCCAGACATGCTGGGTTTCGGATTGTCGACGAAACCTGATATCCCGCAGTACGACCTCGACTTTTTTGTCGCCGGGATAAAGGGTTTAGTCGATGCGCTGGGCCTGCGCAAAGTGACTTTGCTCGGCAACTCGCTAGGCGGCGCGGTCGCGCTCGGCTATGCGCTGGCCTACCCGGATGAAGTGAGTCGCCTTGTCCTGATGGCACCCGGCGGTGTCGAAGATCTGGACACTTACCTCGCCATGCCGGGCATCGCGAATATGTTCAATATTTACAAATCGGGACTGACCGGCGTCGATGCAATGCGTGCCGTCATGCACATGCAATTGTTTGATCCCGCCCTGCTGACTGATGACATCATCAGAGAACGTGCACCGATTGCAGCGACTCAGACCCAGGCAGCCCGCTCGATCATGAAAGTCGCCAACATGACCGAGCGCCTGGGTGAGCTGAAATGTCCGGTATTTGGCTTCTGGGGTATCAATGACCAGTTCAATCCGGCCAGCGGAGCGATGAAAATAATGGAAAACTGTCCGCAGGCGCGCCTCATCCTGGTCAACCGTTGCGGCCACTGGGTTCAGGTAGAACATCAAGAGATGTTCAATCGCATGTGCCTGGATTTCCTGAAGAATGGATGACGCGATGGACAGTCATCAGATCGCATCCTTGGGCGACGCCCTGTTTACTGCGCTGCGCGAGCGCCACACGCTGACGCCGTTGACGGACAGTTATCCGGACCTCACGATAGACGATGCTTATCGCATTTCGCTGCACATGCTGCGCCGTCGCGAAGCCGGCGGAGAAAAGCTGATCGGAAAGAAAATCGGCGTGACCTCGAAGCCGGTTCAGGACATGCTCAATGTGCATCAGCCTGATTTTGGTTTTCTCACCGATGCCATGCAGTTTGAAGACGGCGCGCGTATCGGTCTGAAATCGGCGGGCCTGATGCAGCCTCGCGCCGAAGGTGAAATCGCCTTCATGCTGAAAGCCGATCTTCAGGGTCCGGGTGTCACCCGCGACGATGTACTGGCTGCCACCGAATGGGTGGCACCCTGTTTCGAAATCGTTGATTCACGCATCCGTGACTGGAAAATCAAAATCCAGGATACGGTGGCTGACAATGCATCGTGCGGCGTATTCGTGGTAGGCACAAAACATACCGATCCGCACGCCCTCGACCTGGCTGCCGCGCGCATGGACTTGTTCCGCAACGGCGACCCCGCCGGCAGCGGGCTTGGGTCTGCGGTGCAAGGACACCCGGCCGAAGCCGTCGCCTGGCTGGCCAATACACTGGGACGCTTCGGCATTCCGTTTCGCAAGGGCGAACTGATCTTGTCGGGATCGCTCGCACCGCTGGTGCCGGCAGTCGCCGGCGACATGTTTACGATGAACATTGAGGGCCTGGGTGGCTGCTCCGTGGCATTTGTTGATTAATCGGGAATTCTCTATGAAAAAAATTAAGTGCGCACTGATCGGCCCCGGCAACATCGGGACCGATCTCCTGTATAAGCTCAAGCGCAGCCATGTGCTGGAACCGGTGTGGATGGTCGGCATCGATCCCGAGTCGGACGGTTTGAAACGCGCAGCCGAGATGGGCTTGAAGACCACGGCCGAAGGCGTGGACGGCTTGTTGCCGCACGTTCTCGCCGATGGCATACAAATCGCCTTTGATGCCACCAGCGCCTATGTGCATGCGGAAAATTCGCGCAAGCTCAATGCGCTGGGCGTCATGATGATTGACCTCACGCCTGCAGCGATCGGGCCGTTTTGCGTGCCACCGGTCAATTTGCAGGCGTTGCTGGGGCAGGGGAAAATGAACGTCAACATGGTCACCTGCGGCGGCCAGGCCACCATCCCCATGGTGGCAGCGGTCTCGCGCGTGCAGGCGGTCGCCTACGGAGAAATCGTAGCCACTGTCTCTTCCAAATCGGTCGGACCCGGCACGCGCAAGAATATCGATGAATTCACCCGCACCACTGCCGGCGCTGTCGAACGCGTCGGCGGCGCGAAAAAAGGCAAGGCCATCATCGTCATCAACCCGGCCGAGCCGCCGCTGATCATGCGCGACACGATCCACTGCCTGACGGAAGAAACCCCGAAAGTCGCTGAAATCGAGGCGTCAGTGCATGCAATGATCGCCGAAGTACAAAAATATGTCCCTGGCTACAAGCTGATGAACGGACCGGTGATCGACGGCAACCGGGTCTCGATTTACCTCGAAGTCACCGGGCTGGGCGACTATCTGCCCACCTACGCAGGCAACCTCGACATCATGACCGCCTCAGCTGCCCGCACTGCGGAAATGTTCGCCGAAGAAATCCTCAGCGGCAAACTCAGCCTCGAGCCCGTGACGATTTAACAGCACAAGGACTACTATGAATCTCAAAGGAACCAGGATCACCGTCCATGACATGACGTTACGCGACGGCATGCATCCGAAGCGGCACCAAATGACGCTAGAGCAAATGAAGGCGGTCGCCTGCGGTCTCGATGCCGCGGGCGTGCCGCTGATCGAAGTCACGCATGGCGACGGTTTGGGCGGCTCTTCCGTCAACTACGGCTTCCCGGCGCACAGCGATGAAGAATACCTGTCGACTGTCATCCCGTTGATGAAAAACGCCAAGGTGTCGGCGCTGCTGCTGCCGGGTATCGCCACGGTCGATCATCTACGCATGGCCAAGGATTTGGGGGTCAACACGATACGGGTCGCCACCCACTGCACCGAGGCCGACGTCTCCGAACAGCACATCGGCCTGGCGCGCAAACTTGAAATGGATACGGTTGGCTTTCTGATGATGGCCCACATGAATAGTCCGGAAGGCTTGGTCACCCAGGCCAGGCTGATGGAAAGCTACGGTGCCAATTGCATCTACATCACCGACTCGGCCGGCTACATGCTGCCCGACGATGTCAGGGTCCGTCTGTCGGCGGTGCGCCAGGCGCTCAAACCAGCGACCGAACTGGGCTTCCACGGCCACCACAACCTGGCGATGGGGGTCGCCAATTCGATTGCCGCCGTTGAGTGCGGCGCAACCCGCATTGACGCCGCCGCTGCCGGACTGGGCGCCGGTGCCGGCAACACGCCAATGGAAGTATTTATCGCTGTGTGCGACCGCATGGGAATCGAAACCGGCGTGGATGTCTACAAGATATCGGATGTGGCCGAGGATATCGTGGTGCCGATGATGGATCACCCGATCCGTATCGACCGCGATTCCCTTACCTTGGGCTACGCCGGCGTGTATTCGAGCTTCCTGCTGTTCGCCAAGCGCGCTGAAAAAAAATACGGCGTGTCGGCACGCGACATCCTGCTTGAACTGGGTCGCCGCGGCATGGTCGGTGGTCAGGAAGACATGATCGAAGACACAGCAATCACGATGGCGCGGGCACGACGGCTAGCCTGAGGTCTGCTACTTGATTCAAGGCGCGCGAGGATATTCCGGCGCGCCTTTCTTACGCAAACACGTCACATGCCTCCACCAAAACAACTACAAAATCATAATACTTTCTTCCTATCAACGAACGCGTATTCGCCTTTCAGCGTTACCTTCAGCAATTTTCCAACAGGATTACGCGGCAGGAGATCCGTGCGCACATACACGCGCGTGGGCACCTTGTAAGCCGCGAGAACAGCAGCCACATGATCCCGAATCTCCGCCTCGGCCAATATCGCGGCAGGCTTGGGGACCACCACCGCGACGATAGCCTCGCCGTCCAGATCGTCCGGCATTGCCAGCACCGCCACCTCAAGCACCTTCGGATGCTGGAGAATGCAAGACTCGATCTCGCTGGCAGAGATCTTCTCCCCTTTGCGGTTAATCACGTCCTTGATCCTGTCGACGATGAACAAGAATCCTTCGTCATCGAGATAGCCGATATCTCCGCTGCGGAACCAGCCGTCGGACATCGCCTCTTCGGTTGTTTTAGGATCGCCCCAATATCCCTCCATCACTGTCACCCCGCGCAGCCATAATTCTCCTGGCTGTCCGGGCGGCAAAAACTCCCCGTCGGGACCGGCAACGCGCAGTTCGATAATCGGCGACAGCATGCCGGCACTGTGCGGCTTGTAGACAAACAAGTCGCCCGACGACGCCGCAGTCACGCCATTCGATTCCGTCAGTCCGAAGCCGATGCCGGCCATCGCATCCGGCTTGCGGCTGAGCAAATCGTCAATGACCCGCTGCGGCAAGCCAGCACCGCCGAAACCAAGTCCGCCCAGGCTCCTGACGGCCGTTTCATCATTGAAGCCCGCATCGGCCAACAGCTCCATCATCATGGAAGGCGCACCGTTGAACTGTGTAATACCCTCTTCCCGAATCAGCTCAATGGCGCGCGCAGGGCTCCAGCGGTGCATGAACACGATGCGCCGGCCGTTGCGCAATGCCGACAACAGTTGCGCATGCAAACCGCTGACGTGGAACAGCGGAACCGCCATCAGCGTCGTCGGTGCAAAGCCGCGTTGCATCATCGCGGCGACGCGTCCCGGCGAAGTCAGCGCCGCTATCGCACCGATATAATCGATGTTGAATAAGGCCTGACAGACTGCGCGCTGGCTGGACAACACTCCCTTGGCTTTGCTGGTGGCTCCCGAGGTAAACAAAATCAATGCCGGATCTTCCGGATTGAGTATCACTTGCTGAGGCCCCATATCAGCATGGGCAATGAGGCTCTGGAACGACAGCACGGTCGTCGTTGCTGCCGGTTCGGCATCGACGACGACCGTCACACATGCGAGTTCGGCGAGATCGCCGACAATACGCTTGAGGCGATCAGCATCGCAGAACAATACGCGCGGCGTCAAATCATGCAGGCCGGCAAGCAGCTCGTTGCGCAGGCCGAAACTGTTCATCGGCACCGGCACCGCGCCGATGCTGGCAGCCGCGGCAAACGCGACCACCCATTCGGGCCGATTGCGCATCATGATCGCGACACGGTCCCCCGGCACGATGCCGAAGCGTTCGCGCAACTGCCATGCCAATGCATCGACAGCCTGGTAGAAGCGATTGAAACTCCAGCGGTCGCCCTCGTACACCATGAATTCCTTGTCGCCATGCACGCGACCTGCAGCAATCAGTTCCGGCAAGGTGCGGTATGCATTGCGGTAAGCGACAACGCGGGCACCTGCGACTTCGGCCTCCACCAATTCAAAGGGAGCCCCTGGCGCCGTCAGCTGCGCTTGACTCTGCTTGAATATCTGATAAATATCTGTCATTACTAGCTCCAAACCAGCGCCGACACCAATTCACAGGTCAGCGCCAAATTATTCTAAAAGCCTTTCAGGCTTGCATATCGGTTGCGATGGAATACGCCATCACCGAAACTTTGCTGAATGACACGCCCGCGCTTCAGGAACAAGCCGATATCCAACTCGTCGGTAACGCCGATACCGCCATGCATATGAACTGCTTCATTCAGTGCCCGTTCGCTCAAGTCAGCGGCGCGACTCTTCGCCAGACTAGCCAGCAGTGATATATCGGCACTTCCCGCGTCGATGGCATCCAATGCCGCAGCAACACAGCTGCGCAGCATTTCAATGTCGACATATAGACGTGCGACGCGATGCTGCAGCGCCTGGAACGAACCGATCGCCACATCGAACTGGACACGCTCTTTCAGGTAAGACACGGTGCGATCGAACGCTTCGCAGATCACCCCGAGCGCCTCGGCAGCCAGACAAATCCGGGCGCGGTCCAGCACCATGTCGAGGGCTGCAAAACCTTCGCCAGCGACGCCTAGCAGCGCAGCATCATCCACTTTCACGCCGGACAGGCGTACGCGTGCCGCGTTGCGGCTGTCCACCATCAACGTACGATGGACCTCAACACCTTCTGCGGCCGGATCGACCAGGACCAGGCTGAGACCGTTGACATCGCCCGGCACACCCGCTGTGCGCGCCACGACCACTAGCAAATTCGCGACATGGCCGTCCAGCACAAACCACTTCTCGCCGTCCAGTACCCAGCCGCCGGCCTCGCGTCGTGCTGTGGTGCGCACCGCTGCAGGATCGTGACGCCCACCCTCTTCCAGCGCCAGCGCCAGCAAGGTCTGGCCGCTGATGATGGCGGGAATCAACGCTGCCCGTTGATCAGGACTGCCGGCATTGAGCAACAGGCCGCCGCCCAACACCACAGACGACAGCAGCGGCATCACCGCCAGCGTGCGCCCGGCTTGCTCAAACACCGCGCCCAGGCCTTTGTAACCAAAATCCAGGCCATCGTAAGCTTCAGGAAATACCGCCGCGGTCCAGCCCATCCCGACCACCTTCTGCCACAGATCCGGGGCGTAACCTAGCGGGTCGCGCGTATCGCGCAGTTGGCGCAAAGCGCTGACTGGTGCCTGTGCGGAGAGGAATTCCTGCGCACTCTCCCGCAACAGGCGCTGCTCTTCATTCAATAACATGCTCATCAGGTTTTCCTCACGTCGGCAGTCCGAGGACGCGCTTGGCAATAATGTTCAACTGAATCTCCGACGTCCCGCCGGAAATGGTGTAGGTTTTGGCTAGCATCCAGAAGCGGCAGCTGTCGTGCTCATCCTGACTGAACTCGCTGCCCTCCCAGCTCAAGCCGCGATGCCCCATGACCTGCATCAACAACTCATACTTGGCCACTTCGTGCTCGGTCATCACCAACTTCATGATCGCTGATGGTCCGCTCACGTCCATGCGCGCCATCGCTTCTTCCTTGACGCGTTCGTGGGTCAGGGTAAAAGCATGTGCATCCATCAACAAAGCGGCCAGACGGTCACGCCAGACAGGCTCACGCAACCGACCCTGATCGTCGAACAGATAAGGGCGTGCGACTTCAAGCGCATCATGCGATGGCGCGCCACCTTCAGTGAATTTCGACATCGCTGCCCGCTCATGCTGCAACAACTTCTTGGCGACCGTCCAGCCACCGTTCAATGCACCCACCAGGTTCTCTGCAGGCACCCTGACATCGTCGAAAAACACTTCGCAAAAACTCGATTTTCCGCTGATCAATTCGATCGGCTTGACTGTCACGCCCGGGGTACGCATGTCGATCAGCAGAAAACTGATGCCATCCTGCTTGCGCACTTTCGTATCGGTGCGTACCAGCGCGTACATCCAGTCGGATTTGTCACCGTACGAGGTCCATATTTTTGAACCATTGACAATGAACGCATCTCCTTCGCGCCGTGCCGAGGCTTTCAGGCTAGCCAGATCGGAGCCTGCATTCGGTTCGCTGAAGCCCTGACACCAGCGCGACCGCCCCTGCATCATTGGCAACAGATGCTGTCGTTTCTGCTCATCTGTGCCAACTTCGAGCAGCACAGGTCCGAGCATCCAGACCCCCAGGTTATATTGGGGTTGGCGGCAACCAAGCGCGGCCATTTCTTGCTCCAGCACCCGGGCCTGCCTGGCACTTAGTCCACCGCCGCCATATTCCTTCGGCCAGCCAGGTGCAAACCAGCCGCGTTCGCGCATACGCTCAAACCACAAGCGCTGATCCTCAGTCTTGAACTCGACGGTCGATCCCCCCCAGACCATCTCGTCAGGCACAATCGGCGTACGCATCGACAACGGGCAATTTGCCTCCAACCATTGCCGCACCTCGGTGCGGAATGCTTCAATCTCAATCACGCTGTTTCCCCTTGTTATTACTGATCACAACGCAATCCGCCATGCTGAACTTGTAGACGCCATCATCGTCCAGCACCCGTCGAATCGCCCCCTGATTGCGCAGCCAGGATAGATGCGCTATCGCTTCCCCCAGTCCCAGCATGTAGTCTACCGAGCTACGCAGATGAGGAAACATGCTTTGCATCGCCGCAAATGCGGTGCAATTTTTGTTGCCGCCAATGAAACTGCGCAAAAGATCGAATTCCTGCGCATGGTGCTCGCGTAATTCTTGCACCCTGGCGCGCAGACCGCGGTAGACACGCTGATGTGACGGCAGCACCAGCGTTTCCGGCGCCAGTTGATCCAGACGGTCCAGCGATTCTAGCCAAAGTTGCAAGGGATTGGCCTCGGGTTCTATATACGATACCGCTACGTTGGAGCTAATGCGCGGAAGCAGCTGGTCGCCAGCGATCAGGATACGATCATCGTCACAATACAGGCAAGCATGCTCAGGCGAATGCCCCTCGCCGATCACGACCCGCCAACGCCGTGCACCGATACGCATCTCATCGCCGCCACGCAAGCGGCGGAACGCCACCGCTGCCGGCGCCAGAAATGGATCGCTACGCATCGCTGTCATCATGCGCTGCGTTATCTCGTCCGGCATCCCGGCACGCAGGAAAAAATCCTGATGTGCGGTCGGCATCGGACAGTCCGGCGGTACCGACGCCATGCGCATCATGAAAAATTCTCCATGCGTCATATACAGCGGCACATCGAAGCGTTCAGTGAGCCATTGCGCCAGGCCGGCATGGTCGTAATGAAAATGCGTGCACAGCACCGCCTTTACCGGAAGTCCCTGCAGATGGGTGCTCACTATGGATTCCCACAGCTGACGCACTGCATCGGTATTGAGGCCGGTGTCGACCAGTATCCAGCCGTCATCGTCTCGCAGCAGATACACGTTGATATGGTCCAGCGCCATCGGCATTGGCATGCGAGCCCACAGAACACCCGCTGCCACTTCGACCACCGAACCATCCGGCAACGGTGCTATCAGCGGGTAATCGAGTGAAGACTGCGCACGCTTTTTTACTAGCGACATGTGTTTTCTCTCTGGTTCGGGATGCTCACCGGTTGCGGTACGTCGACTCCTAGTGCACGGGCCACGGCTTCGGACGTCAGGGCGACGTAACTCTGTGCCTTTTCGTCGCGCACAAAGAGCGGGTCGCGCACGATGTCCGGGTCGAAGCCCTCGCGCTGCAAGTCCACCTTGCGTAATTTATAAGTAGTCGTCAGGTCGGCTGCCGGCGCGACACGCACGAACAGTGGCGCGGCGTAACGCGGCAAACGTGCATTGGTCAACGCATAGAATGCGTGGGGATCGAATATCTGGCCGGGCTGCATCACGATCGCAGCCATGCCAGCCCGTCCTTCATGACCGCTTACCAGCACGCCATAAATGGTAACTGTTTCCATACCGGGAAAATCGCCCAGATTATCGGCCACTTCCATGGTCGAGACGTTTTCGCTCTTCCAGCGATAGGTATCACCGATGCGATCGACAAAATAGCAGTAGCCGTCGTCGTCGTAGCGCAGTAAGTCGCCGGACGACCACCAGGCATCGTCTTGCCGGAACACATTCCGCAATATTTTTTTATTGGTCGCCTCGGACGAGGCATAGCCCTCGAAACGGCCGGCCACGACATCGGGAATATCGATGATCATACCGATCGCCTCTCCGACTTCGCCCGGCCCGCACGGAAGCATGTAACCGTGCGCGTCGCGCGGGTAGGTATCGTTTTCGATGTCATAGCGCACAATGCGCAAATTGGTTTTTTCCCAGAAAGGCACCCGCCCGCACGAGCCTACGCGGTTATCGACATTGATGGTATTCGTATTCGCCTCGGTAGCACCCCAGCCTTCAAAGATATCGATAGCGCCGTAGCGCTGGATGAATTGCACCCAGACTTCCGATGACAAACCGGCCCCGACCATCTTGCGCAGGGTGTGTGAACGGTCGTCCGCCTTTTCAGGCTCGGACAACAGGAAGCGGCAAATTTCACCGACGTATTGACAAATGGTGACATTGTGGCGACGCACATCGGACCAGAACTCGCGCTTGCTGAATTTGCGCCGCAACGCAAGACTCGCGCCGGTCGCAAATGCTGTCGCTCCGGCAGACAACGAAGCGGCGCCGTGATAGAGCGGCAGGAAACAATAGAAACAATCCTGCGGCGTCACGTCCATGGTCTCCCGCATCACGTCGCCGGTGATCAGCCAGCGTGCATGGCTGACGATGGCGGCCTTCGGCAAACCGGTGGTGCCCGAGGTAAAGATGTACACCGCCGACGCCTCTGCCACTTGGTTGGCACGCCATTGCACAGGTGGGTTGGTGTCCGGAAACTGGTGTGTCAGTGCTTCCAGATCCAGCGTGCAGATTTCTCGCCTGGCCGCATTGGCAGGAAAATCCGCGTCCGGCCATAACCAATAAGTCGCCAGGTCGGCAACTTCAGGAACAGTAAAGTTGCTCAAGCATTCCTCACCGAGGATCGCGAGCCGTGCGCCGGTAGCCTGCATCGCATGCGCCAGCGTCTTGCCGCTGACGTTCGTATTCAGGAAGGCGACCGTTACGCCCAGTTTCGCAAGGCCCAGCCAGACGAAGAAAAATCCAGGGCGATTCTCCAGGCAAATCGCCACCACATCACCGCAGCGCACCCCTTGGGCATACGCTGCATGGGCGACCTGATTCACTTTCCGGTTGACCTCGGCATAGCTATAGCGCTCGTCACCATACAGCAGGCAAGGCCGTTCTGCATACTGCCGCGCACTATCCTCTATGCGTTCGGCAGTGCAGTAGGTTTGAGAGGCCCGATGGCGCGCGGCTTGCGCTGAGCGTCGATCCAGCTTGGCCTGGGTCTGTTCGCGCGTTACTGGTGCAATACTAGACGCAATATATGTCATGTTCATATCCTCATCTTTCCGCCCGCATCTTGCGTGTGCGAATCAAGAAATGTCGTCACCATGTCAGCGAACCGGACGCGGCATGTTTAATCCGAATTGCGCGATCAATTCCCGTTGTAACTCGTTGGTGCCGCCGCCGAAGGTGAGCAGCGTTGCCGCCCGCGTTTCATATTCCAGCTCGCCAAGCAACATTGCCGCTGCAGAATCCGCCCGCACCAGTCCGCCGGCGCCGACGATTTCAGTCAATTTGCGCAAAATTTCGATCACGCTCTCGGACCCGTAGACCTTGGTGGTAGATGCCAGCGCCACGTCCATGCTGCCGGCTTCGAGGTCGGCAGCGATACGGAAGTTAATCAAGCGCATCGCTTCCAGGCGGGCATAACATTCCGCCAATGCGCGACGCACCCAAGGCTGATCGACCGCACGGCAACCGTTTTCGTCACGTGCCTTAGCCCAATTCAGCACGCGGCAATATGGGCCGAACACTTTGTCCGACCAGGAGCCGAGACCGAGTCGCTCATGGTTGAGTTGTGCGGTGATCAGCTTCCAGCCGCCATGCAGTTCCCCCACCAGCATGTCGGCCGGCACTTCAACCTCGTCGTAGTAAGTGGCCGCAGTTGTATTGCCGACTGTCGGTATCAACGTATGCGAAAAGCCAGCTGATTTAGTATCGACAATCAACAGCGAAACGCCCTTGTGGCGCGGCAAATCCACACTGGTGCGGGCTGCCAGCCAAACAAAATCGGCAGCCTCGACGCCCGACGTCCATAACTTGTTGCCATTGACAATGAAACGTCCATCCTCCAGCCGCGCCTGGGTGGTCAGGGACGCCAGGTCCGATCCGGCATTCGGCTCAGAATAGCCAATCGAAAAAATAGTCTCTCCTGCTGCCATGCCCGGCAAGAATTTCTGCTTCTGCGCGGCAGTGCCATGCGCCATCAATGCCGGCCCGACGGTGCTGATAGTCACGAATGGCAGTGGCGCACCGGCGATATTCGCTTCTTCGAAGAAGATCAGCTGTTCGGTCGCGGCATAGCCTTCGCCGCCATGTTCCTTTGGCCAGCCGACAGCCAGCCAGCCATCGCGCCCCATCTGGCGAATTACCCGGCGAAAATCGTCGCCGCCCTCGGCGCCACGCAAGCGCAGCCGCAGTTCGGGCGTCATCAATTCATTGAAGTAGTCGCGCACCCGTAGGCGCAACCGGTGTTGATCAGGGGTCAGATCTACAAACATCGTTGCTCCTTGATTGATCAGGCATCGCCCAGGACCAGGCCGCTGGTAGGCACCCCGGTACCGGCGGTGACCAGCACGTTGTGCACGTCAGCTACCTGGTTGACGGCGCTGCCGCGAACTTGCCGAACGCCTTCGGCGATACCGTTCATGCCATGAATGTAGGCTTCGCCCAGTTGTCCGCCGTGCGTATTGATCGGCAGAGAGCCGCCGCGTGCGTGCTGGCCGGAACGAATGAAATCCTTCGCCTCGCCGCGCTTGACGAAACCGAACTCTTCGAGCTGCGACATGACGAACGGCGTGAAATGGTCATAGATCACGGCGGTCTGAATGTCGGACGGGGTGAGGCCGCTTTGCTCCCACAACTGGCGCGCCACCAGGCCCATTTCCGGCAGACCGGTGATGTCGTCACGATAGAACGAAGTCATGATCTGCTGACCGCCGCTGGTGCCCTGTGCCGCACCCTTGATAATCACCGGCTTTTGCTTCAGGTCACGACCACGCTCGACCGAGGTGATCACCATTGCCACCGCGCCGTCAGACTCTTGACAGCAGTCCAGCAGGCGCAACGGTTCGCAGATCCAGCGCGAAGCCTGATGCTCCTCGAGTGTGATTGGCTTGCCGTAGAAGAAGGCATTCGGATTGGTGGCGGCAAAGTCGCGTACTGCCACCGAGATGCGACCGAAATCCTCGCTGGTGGCGCCGTAGGTATGCATATAGCGCCGCGCAAACATGCCGACCCAGGCCGCCGGCGTATGCAGGCCGTGGGGCATGTACCAGCCGTAGTTGACGTTTTCAAAAATCGGCGTCGATGCAAAGCCGTAACTGCCGCTGCCGAAGCGATACCAGGAACGCTCGTTCATCGCCCGATAGACAACCACCGTCTTCGCCACACCGGTGGCAACCGCCATTGCCGCGTGCATCACCGGGGCGCAAGCGGCGCCGCCGCCATGCGGAATCTGCGAAAAGAACTTGATATCCGGCGCACCCAACAGACGGGCTATTTCATACTCAGGGACCTTGTCGACGGAATAAGAACAAAAGCCGTCAACCTCGCGCGGATCGATACCGGCATCCGCCAGCGCCTGCAGCGTGGCCTCCATTGCTAGTCGCAGCTCGGTACGGCCGGAATTTTTGGAAAACTCGGTAGCGCCAAGGCCGACAATGGCCGCGCGTCCGGAAAGGGAATTATTTGACATGATATAGACTCCTTGATGCGCCGCTTCAGGGCAGTTGCACGCGCACCGTGCCGGTGACGTGGTTACCCATCGAATTCTTGCCCTGCAGAGTCAACTCGACGCTGCGATCTTCGAGCCTTTTCTCGCTCACCCGAGCGCTGAAGGTGATGGTGTCGCCGGGATAATTGGGGGCCCCCAGCTTGATCCTGACGGACTTCAAGATGCTTTCCGGACCGGACCAGCTCTCGACAAAACGCTGCACCAGGCCGTTTGTGGTGAGAATATTCATGAAGATGTGGGGCGAGCCCAGCGCGCGCGCTGCATCGCGGTCGTGATGACCGGGAAAGTAGTCCCGCGTGGCGATCGCGCCGCCGGCAACCAACGCCACGGTGATCGGGATGGCCAGTGTCGTTAATTCGTCGCCGGACTGCACATCGTCAAACTGTTTCGTCTTCTGGGAGGTCATATTTCCAGCCTAAAGTGTTATGGTCAGCAAGCCAGTCGCCCAGCTTTGCAAGATTTTGTTCGGCTCCGCCGAGCGCGACAGCAAGCGCACGACTCCAATACAGAAAGCGATGAATATGGAAGCTGGTATCAACCCCGATGCCGCCATGCACATGCTGCGTCGCATGACCGACACGGTGTCCGGTCTCGCAGGCCAGATAGCGCGTGGCCCAGGCCTGCGGCAATGCGCCCTGCCCGGCATCAAGCCGGTAGACCAGCTGCCACAGCGAACTGCGCAAGGCTTCCACGGCGATGTGGCTATCCGCCATTTGACCGGCGACCAGTTGGAATGACCCGATCACCCGACCGAACTGCTTGCGTTCGCTGACGTATTCGACTGTGCGGGTCATCTGCTGCACCGTCACGCCAAGTTGCAGCGCCGCCAGACAGGCAATCGCACGCGGCTCCAGCCAGTCGAGGGCAGGTTCAGCTAACAGGACTTCGCCACCAATCCGCACCGCGTCGAAGACCAGGTCGGCTACTGCCAAATGGTGTTGAGTCGTGCCTTCTACCCGCTTGATCGCAACGTTTTGCAAGTCCACCAGCATCAAGCGCGATCCGCCTTCCAGATCGACGCCGAGCAAAGCCCATGCTGCCTGCGCAGCCAAAGGCACTGCTGCGGCACAACCGCTGATTCGGAATCCATCGCCCTCGCGCACTGCCCGCAACGCAGGCCCGTGCGCAGCAACCAGACCGCTCAATGACACTGTCAGCAGGCGTTCTCCCGCAAGTCCCTCGGCAGCCACTGCCGCACGGCAGGCCGGCACACCGTGCCGTAGCACAGTTGCCAGTCCCAGCTGGTGTTCCCAAAGCGGCACCAGCGCCAACGCACGTCCCTGCTGCTCTAGCACGGTGAGCAACTCAGTCATGCCTAGCTCAAGACCGCCATCCGCCTCGGGCAGCACGATGCTGTGCAAACCGCTCGCCACGCAGTGCTTCCAGAGCTCTTGCATGAAGGGCAGTCCGGAAGCATCGAATGCGCGCAGTTGTTCATCACTGCAGTAATCGGCAAACAGTGCTTGCGCGGTATCGGAAAATGCCCGCTGGTCTTCGCTCAATTGAAAATTCATCGTCGCTCCTTCACGCAGTCAGTGGCCGGAACAGCGGCAGTACCAAGTCATCGTCAAAGGTATGGAATTCGACCTGCACCTTTTGCCCGATTTTGACTTCGTCGGGCTTGACGCCTACCAGTTGGGAGACCAGACGCGTGCCTTCCTCCAGTTCGATGAGTCCGATCGGATTCGGATGATCGAATGGCGGCACTTCCGGATAGTGCATGACCACGAACGAATACACGGTGCCTCGCCCTGAAGCTTCTAGCGTGTCCCATTCGAATGCATGGCACGTCGGACATACCGGGCCCGGCGGATGACGCAGCGTGCTGCAGCACTTGCAGCGCTGGATCAGCAACTTGCCCTGACGCGCCCCTTCCCAGAAGAATCGCGTGTCGTCGCTGACCCCCGGTACCGGGCGCCTGGCTTTCGGCTTCTCCGCTGCAGCCTCCTTGACTTCGGCCGGTTTGCCGGCGTTGGCGGGACGGAACTTGAAAACGCGGAACAGCAACTGTCCGACTTTTTCGTCGCCCTCGGGACGCTGCGAAAAATACGTCATCACCAGCGTGACAAAAAAACCTGTCCCTAGTCCAGTGGTCTTTTCTTCGCCTATCGCATCGAGACGCGTGGTGTAGTACAGTTTTTCACCGGCATTCAGATAGCGATCAAACTCCAGATCGGAATTCACCGCCACCACGGCCGGATAGCCGTGCGCCTCGATCAGCGTCAATGCTTCATAGGGATTCTCGGTGGTCGAACCGGGCGGGTAATTGTTCATGTTCAGCCCTTCCATGCACCAGACCTGCAGCATGGTCGGTGGCACCACCAACGCGCCGTGCACCGAAGCCGCGGCGCTCGTCGCATCGGTGTACACCGGATTCGTCACCCCCATCACCTCGCACCACTGCCTGGCCATAGGCCCATTGACCGGGTCCCAGCTATAGACGCGCCCGTATTCCTTTCCTACCAGAGCACGGATGTCTTTCATCCAATCATGTTCAACCAAGACATTCCTCCTTAAAATCGCATCGCGTGAATCTGACCCTGTTCAGGATCAGGGTTTTTCCGAATTTGCCGCGCCGAGAAAAGCCGGCTTTTCGCCCCCGCCGTGCAACAGTAAATTGCTTCCACTCATATAGGCAGCCTGCGACGACGCCGCAAACAGACAGGCGTTTGCGATATCGGCCGGCTCAGCCATCCGGCCTGCCGGGATGGTTGCGCCAACTGCGGCAATGCCGGCTGCATCGCCGTAATGCAACTGCGACTGTTCGGTGCGGACCAGGCCGGGACTGACTGCCACTACCCGCACCTTCGGTGCCCATTCGACGGCTAGTGATGACACCAGGCTGAGTACCGCAGCTTTTGCAGCACCGTAAGCAGCTGTGCCAGGCGAAGGCCGTAGCGCACTGATGCTGCCGATAAACACAATCACCCCGCCTTCGGCTTGCTGCTGCATCACCGCATTCGCAGCCTGCGCAAGGTTCAGCGGTGCCAGCAAATTGAGGCGGATCACGCCTTCATGAAAGCGTGGCGACACCGTTGCCGCATCGACCGCAGGGCTACCGCCCGCATTGTTGATCAGCACATCGAGCCGGCCATGACGTTCGGAAATCTCCGTCATCAGCTGCGTCACCGCTGCAACATCCCGGACATCGCATGGCATGAATTCTGCCTGCCGCCCTGCGACCGCAGGCAGCGCATCGGGCGCATTGCGTGCACACACAATCACCGTTGCGCCTGCAGCGAGGAAGCCTTCGGCAATGCCGCGACCGATACCCTTGGTACCGCCGGTCACTAGCACCAGACGATTCTTGTAATCACTTGTATGGTTCATGCTGTCGTATTCTCTTGTCGTGTTCTTTCTTGCCCAGATTCATAATTTATAAGAACGGCTGCAGCGTTAATACGTCCATTAGGACGATGCTGCTATATGGGCCGACGGCGATCATGGCCATATTGCGTTGACCGATGTGTATGAAACTGCGGCCAACCGTATGCGCAATACCTGTCATTTCTTTAAGTTACTTAGAGGACCAAGCACGTGGCTGAAGCTTTGATACCGGAAATCCTTATCCAATATCCAGAAGAAGGCGTGGCGCTTATTTTGCTGAATCGGCCCGATGCCACGAATGCGCTGAGCCTGACTTTGCAGGCGCAACTTGCAGACGCCTTCACAACAGTCTCGAACGATCCTGCTGTCAGGGCTATCGTGCTGACCGGGGGTGACAAGGTATTTGCCGCTGGCGGCGACATCAAGAGCATGTCGGACGCTGGCCCGATCGACATCATGCAGCGCCACACTGAGCGGGTCTGGGCGCCGATCGAGCGCTGCCCCAAACCGGTGATTGCTGCCGTGTGCGGCTATGCCTATGGCGGCGGCAGCGAATTGGCGATGCATTGCGACATTATTATTGCGGGCGCAAATGCCAGCTTCGCCCAACCCGAGATCCGGATCGGCATCATGCCTGGCATCGGAGGCACCCAGCGCCTGGTACGGGCAGTCGGAAAATTCAATGCGATGCGCATCTTGCTCACCGGCCGGCCTATCAGCGCGCAAGAGGCGTTGACGATGGGTCTGGCCAGTCTCGTCGTGCTCGATGAGGAGGTACTGCCGGAAGCATTGAAAATGGCGCGCACGATCGCTGCGATGCCGCCGTTGGCAGCAATGCAGATCAAGGAGGTCGTACTGGCCGGCATGGACGCTTCACTGGAAGCGGCATTGATGCTCGAACGGAAAGCCAATCAATTGCTATTCGCGACCCGCGACCAAAAGGAAGGCATGCAAGCCTTTATTGAGAAACGCAAGCCGAAGTACGAGGGGCGTTAGTTCGCGCTCTTCGACGGGAAAAAGGGGTTTTTGTTTTTACTGTCCGCAACGCCAACGATGAGTTCGTCAAATAGGTCCGAGGCCCTACAAATCCTCATGACCACGTGTAAATGGATCAAATGTCCCGGGATAAACGGCTTTAACCATCATCGCTCGCAGTGATTGAATGTCCCCTTTCGGGGACTCGGAAAAAAATGCCCCTTTATGAGAGGCCGTTGACCAACTCCGGTACCATTTCGAACAGATCGCCCTCCAGGCCATAATCGGCCACGCTGAAAATCGGCGCTTCAGGATCCTTATTGATCGCCACAATCACTTTGGCATCTTTCATCCCGGCCAGATGCTGGATAGCACCGCTGATGCCGCAGGCAATATACAGTTGCGGCGCCACGATCTTGCCGGTCTGGCCAACCTGCCAATCATTCGGCGCATAGCCGGCATCCACCGCCGCCCGGCTGGCGCCGAGGGCGGCGCCGAGCTTGTCGGCTAGCGGCGTGAGCACCTGGTTGAAATGCTCGCTGCTGCCCAAGGCACGGCCGCCGGAGACGATGATCTTGGCCGCAGTCAGTTCGGGGCGGTCGCTGCTGGCGATTTCGCTCGACTCAAAACGCGACTTGCCGCTGTCTCCAACTGCCGTAACGGTTTCCACGGCAGCGTCGGCAGCGCCAGCTGGCGCTGCATCGAATGCCGTCGTACGCACGGTAATCACCTTTATCGGATCCATGCTGTGCACCGTGGCGATCGCATTACCGGCATAGATAGGGCGGGCGAATGTGTCCGGGCTGTCAATCCTGATGATGTCCGAAATCTGTCCGACATCGAGTTTGGCCGCTACGCGTGGCGCAACATTCTTGCCCGAGGCGGTCGCTGGAAACAGGATGTGACTGTATTCTGCGGCCACAGCCAACACCTGCGCCGCGACATTCTCGGCCAGGCCGTGGGCGAAGGCTTCTGCATCGGCGTGCAGTACCTTGGCAACACCGGCAATCCTGGCTGCTGCCGCTGCAGCAGCGGCAGCGTTCGCGCCAACTACCAGAACATGCACTTCGCCACCGCACCGGGTGGCCGCGGTGACCGTATTCAGCGTCACCGCCTTGATCGAATGATGGTCGTGTTCGGCTACGACCAGCGCCTTGACAAGTGTCGTCATCTCAAATTACCTTTGCATCGTTCTTGAGTTTGGAAATCAGCGTCGCCACGTCCGGGACCTTGATGCCGGCGCTGCGCTTTGCCGGCTCGGACAGCTTCAGCGTTTTGATGCGCGCTGCGACATCCACGCCGAGAGCCGCGGGCGTGACGACGTCCAGCGGTTTCTTCTTGGCTTTCATGATGTTCGGCAACGTGACATAACGCGGTTCATTGAGGCGTAGGTCCGTGGTAATCACGGCCGGCAATGTCAGTTTAATGGTTTCAAGGCCGCCGTCGACTTCACGGGTGACGCGGGCCGTTTTTTTCCCGTCATCCTCTATCACTTCCAACTTACTGGCAAACGTCGCTTGCGGCAGATCGGCTAATGCCGCCAGCATCTGGCCGGTCTGGTTGCAATCGTCGTCTATCGCTTGCTTGCCAAGGATGACGAGGTCGGGTTGTTCCTTGTCGAGCAGCGCCTTGAGCAGTTTGGCCACTGCCAGCGGCTGCAATTCGGCGTCGCTTTCCACCAGAATGGCGCGGTCTGCGCCGAGCGCCAGCGCGGAACGAAGCGTTTCCTGGCACTGTGCAACGCCGCAGGAAACAACGATCACTTCCGTCGCCACGCCCCGCTCTTTCAGACGCACTGCTTCTTCCACCGCTATCTCGTCAAACGGGTTCATGCTCATCTTGACGTTGGCGAGATCCATGCCGCTGCCGTCGGACTTGACCCGAACCTTCACGTTGTAGTCGACCACCCGCTTAACTGGGACCAAAATTTTCATGTTGAGTGACTCCGATTCCATCAAAAATTGAAATAATCGAAACTTGCCTGCGCGACAAGTCCCAAATGTATGCATTGAGGAAAATGGTAAATCCCCACAACGCGAGCGGCATCGTCCGTTCGGATAGGGATATCTACTGCAGACAGCACGAAAATATCGTTCAAACAGAGTATGCGCATCGGCTACACCTCAGGTCCAATAGATCGGACTAATAAACCTACAGAAATAACCGGAGAATTCATGGCAACGTCTAAAGAGTATCGACTTGGAGAATTTACTTTCCCGCGCGGCTGGTTCATGATCGCCGACGCAGAAGAACTCAATACTCACAAGCCGCTGGCGGTGCGCTTTTTCGGCAAGGATTTCGCCTTGTATCGAGGCCGCGCTACCGGCAAGATCGTGTTGCTGGATGCGTATTGCCCTCACATGAAAACGCACCTGGCGGCACCCAACAACACGTCCTACGTCGTCATTGACGGCGGCGGCAGCAATGTCGATGGCGATAGCATCCGTTGTCCCTATCATGGCTGGCGCTTCGGCCCTGACGGTAAGTGCGACGACATTCCGTACCACCAAGGGCCGATCCCGGCAACCGCCTGCGTCAAGTCATGGACTGTAGTCGAGAACATGGGCGCGATCTGGGTCTGGCACGATCCCGAAGGCGGCGAACCTGAGTGGCAACATCCATCGTTGCCGCAGTGGGAGGATCCATCCTGGGTTCACTGGAAGTTCGACCACCTTGGTATGTTGCAGCAACATCCGCAGGAAGTGATCGACAACATTTGCGACTATGGCCACCTTAGCCCTATCCACGGCTCCACGGTCGAAAAATACGAAAATGAATTCCTCGCCCACACCGCCACGCAACGGCAGTGCGGACCGCACCGGACATTGGTCGGTAGCGAAGGTGCCAGCCCCATCTTGCATACCGACACCACCTATCACGGACCGGGTGTGCTGATTTCCTATCTGACCGGTTTCCTTGAGTCTATTTTATTGATCACCCACACCCCGGTAGACGACGGCACAATCAAGGTCTGGCACGCATTGCTGGTCAAGTCACCGGGCAACAATGCGCAGGTAACAGTGGCCGACACGGTGGCTGCCCGCCAGTTCCAGGAGTCCAGTCGACTGGCCTTCATGCAGGATTTTGAGGTCTGGATGAACAAGGGAGCATGCCTGAACGGATTGTTCCTGCCCAGCGATGGCCCGTTCATGAAGGCGCGCATCTGGTACAAGCAGTTCTACAACCCGCGCGCGCAAAAAAATGCGTTTTGGGAACAGTGCGACGGCGTATATGTGCCTCGTGGCGCGGTTCCATACACCGCCGCGGAATAGCTACCTGATGCGGCCATCACTTTCGCCCCAGCGTCATGGTGCGCCCAGGATTTGGCCCCGACGCTGGCTCAGCGCGCAATCCCAGGCAACAGCTTCATTCGCTTGAACCGAGCTGCACCACACTGTTCAAAAAGATGCGGACCAACTCCGTTTGTCGCCGCACCCCTGTCTTGGAGAAAATTGAACGCAGATGGGCGCGCGCCGTATTGCGACGGATGTTCAAAAACTCGGACGCCTCATCCAGCGACAATCCGTTCGCAAGCTGGATTGCCAGGGCCGTTTCGGCCGGTGTCAACTGGAACAATTGCTGCGTCAGCCGCATCGGTGGTTGCGACTTGATCTCAGGGTCGCGCAGGAATACGGCCACGCATGGCCGATGCTTCCCCTCTGTCCACTGATCGGGTGAGATCGACTGCATCACCAGCCCCCAGGCAGCCTGGCCTGAGGTTCGGTTGACCGACATAGCCTCAACCAATGTCACTTGCGATGATGTCTTCTGGCTTAACACCTTCTGTATCAGTTGCTGCAGCTTCCGGTTATCGGCTGAGTAGACCGCTCCGAGCCGGTTGGCGGAAACCGTGATGCCGTCGCCGAGTTTCAGAATGGCATTGGCCATCGTATTGGATTCGATAACCCGGCCGTTCTCGTCCAGCAAGATCACCCCGACCATCAGTTGTCCCATCGCATTTCTGTAAAGGGAGTGCACTTGTCGGTTTTGATTGATCGAAGCATGAAAGTTCAGCGCGCGCTGCAAATGGGGCAGCAAACGCTCACATAGCCCGAGATCGGACGGCGAGAACGCCGGATCCGCTTCCGTCCGGGTGACCCGAAAACCGTAAACTCCACCATCCTTCACAGTGATGTCAACCGCCATGACATGATAGACATCATGCGGCTTACACCAAACGCGATAATACTCGGAGGCATGCCAGTCGTCCGGTGAAATGATGTCGCTATTGGTCACCACCTTGCCTGGCCTCAGACCTGAAAACGGGCTTGTAGCAAGATGACTGCTATCTGGTTCGAACACGCGCTTTTCGCCCGCAGCCGAAACAATAAAACCCAAATCATGCGTAGTCCCCTGACGCACGATAAGGGAAACAAAATTGGCAGAAAACTCGTTACGGACTTCCTCCAGGAAACTGGACCAGGCCGCAGGTTCCTGTGCTGCTTCATAGATGAATCCGACCAAATGACTGAAACGGTCAATAGAGATCGATATAGGCCGTTGGTTGGAATCGCTCACACTCATATTTGGGCTAGAGCCTGGATCACTTTTAATGTTCATTAGTACTTACGCAATAATGGTACTTTTTACAGAAAATCCAACTAATACTCTTACACGGCGATACATCAACTCTCATCGCTGAAAATACTATTGAATCAGGCAAAGGTTAGTCATTTCCGATTTTATCCTATCGTTCGTTTTGAATGGGTATCCGGGCAAATTTTGTCGAACGCTCCAGCGCTTCTTAATAAAGCACTTCGAACAAGCCGGCCGCACCCATGCCACCACCTATGCACATGCTAACGACGACATATTTTACGCCGCGGCGGCGCCCTTCGAGCAGGGCATGCCCAACCAGTCGCGCTCCGGACATCCCGAATGGATGCCCGATGGAAATGGCACCGCCATTAACGTTGAGGCGATCATCGGTGATACCGAGCTGATCGCGGCTGTATACGACCTGGCAGGCAAAGGCTTCATTGATTTCCCACAGACCTATATCAGACACCGTCAGCCCGTGACGTTTCAGCAGCTTCGGGATCGCAAATACCGGGCCGATACCCATTTCATCCGCTTTGCAACCAGCGACCGCAAGTCCGCGATAGGCACCCAGCGGCTGCAGGCCGCGACGCCGTGCTTCGGCCCCGCTCATCAGTACCGACACGGATGCGCCATCGGACAATTGCGAGGCATTGCCGGCAGTGATACAACGGCCCTCCGCCACCCACTGCCCATTTTTCCACACCGGCTTGAGGCTCGCCAGACTCTCCAGCGTGGTCTCTGGACGATTGCCCTCGTCTTGCTGCAATGTCAGCGTCTCGCTGCCACTGACATTACCTTCTTTATCGAATAGCTGACGCGTGCTGGTAAGCGGCACGATCTCGTCGGCGAACAGCCCGGCTTTCTGCGCTGCCGCGGTGCGCTGCTGACTGCGCAGTGCGTATTCATCCTGCGCCGCGCGCGCAATACCGTAACGTTCGGAGACGATCTCGGCGGTTTCTATCATCTGAATGTATGCGGTGGGCGCGGCCTCCAGCACCGCCTTCGACTGCGCGCGGTGGCTGTTTTTGTATTTGTTCTGCACCAGCGAAATCGACTCCAGCCCTCCCGCCACGGCGACCGTGTATTCGCCTGTCATAATGCCCTTCGCCGCTGTCGCGATGCTAACCAGGCCGGACGCGCACATGCGGTCGATTGCCATGCCTCCCACGCTGTCGGGCAAGCCCGCGGTGTAGCAGCTAAGCCGCCCAAGGTTATAACCTTGGCTGCCCTGCTGTGCGGCAATGCCGAGAATGACGTCGTCAACCTCGTTGCCATCCACTCCAGCCTTGGCCAACGCGGAGCGGATCACATGACCACCGAGTACGGGCGCTTCGGTGTCGTTGAAAGCGCCGCGATAAGCCCTGCCTATCGGTGTGCGGGCGGTGGAAACAATGACAGCTTCATTCATGACGATGTTCCTTCTTTGATAATTTTAATTAATTGAAAAACAGGCGGCTGATGGTATCGACCACACAGCCCGGGCGCTCAGAACCCTCGATTTCGACCGTTATGCGCACCGTCACCTGTACGCCGCCGCCAATCTCTTCGGCGCACACCACTTCGCCGCGACCACGCAGGCGGGAATCAACCTTGACAGCGGCCGGGAAACGCACCTTGTCACAACCATAATTGACGCCCATTTTCAAGCGGTCATAGGAAATCAGCTGGGGTAAAAAAAGATTCGTGAGAGATAACGTCAGGTAGCCATGCGCCACGCAGACACCGAACGGCCCATCCCTGGCGCGCACCGGGTCGACATGAATCCACTGCTGGTCGCCGGTGGCTGCGGCAAACTGGTTGATGCGTTCCTGCGTTACGGTGAGCCAGTCGGTCACACCGAGATCGCGGCCTACGGCCGCCAACACTGAGGCGTTTGAATCGAGTTGGTTGGTCATGGCAGCCTTCAGGCGTGTTGCGAGCTGACCGAGATCACCTCGCCGGTCATGTAAGAGGAATAATCGCTGGCCAGGAACACCATCACATTAGCAATCTCCCACGGCTCCGCGCCGCGACCAAAAGCCTCTTTGTCCGCCAGTTGATTGAGTAATTCCTCAGAGGCGGATTTTTTCAGGAAGGCATGGATCGCGATCGACGGCGCCACCGCATTAATACGTACGCCAAATTCGGCGGCCTCCATCGCGCTGCAGCGCGTAAACGCCATCACACCGGCCTTAGCCGCAGCATAATGGGCCTGATCGACCTGCGCGCGCCAACCCAGTACCGACGCATTGTTGACGATCACACCGCGACCGCGTGGCTGCATGACTTTTAGCAGCGCACGCGTCATTCTGAAGGTGCCGGTGAGCGTCACGTCTATTACCTTGTGCCACTCTTCGTCGCCCATATCGACAACCTTCTTGCTGGTACCGAGTCCGGCGTTATTGATCAATATGTCGATGCCGTCCATCTGGCTCCCGGCGGCAGCAACCAGTGCCTGGACCTGTTCCTCCTTGCTGACATCGCAGACTTGTCCATACACAGCTTGCAGTCCGGTTTCATGCTTGATCGCCTGCACCGCTTCGGCCAGGCGACGTTCGTGTACATCGGAGATAAACAATGCGCGACAACCCTCTTCCGCGCAGCGCTTGGCTGCCGAAAAACCGATGCCCGCGCCGGCGGCAGCCGTAACAAGGACGGACTTGCCTTTTAACAAGCCATGGGGAGGGACGTAATCAGGAGCTGGTTTCATAAGAATTTAAAAAGAAGGGCAATGAAATGCATGGTTGATCAATGTGCATCAGCCCGCATCGTCCTGATGGACGATGGCGACGAATGGAGGAGTAATAATCCGGCCGAGTGTGACCTGCAGTGGCCGACAATGGTGGAGGAAGGGGGAAACGCGGCTGCAACCGAGTCGTCGCCGGCGGAACAGGCGTCGATACCGCCCGTCATAGGCGGTATGAGGAAGTACTGCGCAAAATACCGCGTCGATTAAAAAAGGATCCGTGCTGCGCGTCTGCTCGGAGCGAACGAATAATTCACTATTTTGCCGAATTCATCCAGCATGCTCAGGCTGCTTATGTGCCATACACCTTTTGTGCCGGCACAGCCTGCTCGACGAGTCGATTGACTGCGTCAGTCAATTCGGCGGGGTTCCAGCGTTTGCCGTTGTCCAGTATCTGACCGGTGCGCCAACCGTCTGCCACCGATAATTCGCCGCCTTTGGCCTCGAAACAATGGCCGGTAACATGGCGCGACAGCGAACTACCGAGCCAGACTACGATCGCCGCAACATTCGACGGATCCCAGATGTCGAAGCCGGATTCGGGTTTCTTCACCATGTCGGGCATCGCGCTTTCAGTCATTGCGGTGCGCGCCGCCGGTGCCAGACAATTGACGGTGATATCGTAGCGTGCCATCTCGGCGGCCTGCACCAGTGTCAGTGCGGCAATGCCGCCCTTGGCTGCTACGTAGTTGGACTGGCCAATCGATCCCTGCAGGCCGGCGCCGGAGCTGGTGTTGATGATGCTCCCTTGCACCGAATGACCGGCCTTGGCCGCATCGCGCCAACGACGGCCAAGCAGGTTGGCGAGGCAAAAATGCCCCTTCAGATGTACGCGCATGACCTGGTCCCAATCATCCTCGGACAACGAAATGAACATACGGTCGCGCAGGATACCGGCGTTATTCACCAACACATGCACTTCGCCGAAAGCCTGCACGGCGGCATCGATAATTTCCTGCGCACCGGCCATGCTGGTGATGTCGCCGGCGTTGGCGATGGCACGGCCGCCGTCGGTCAGGATCTCGTCAACCACTGCCTGCGCTGCCTCATGGCGAATGTCGTTGACGACAACGCACGCGCCCTCGGCAGCGAAACTGTGCGCATAAGCGCGGCCGAGGCCAGCGCCTGCACCGGTAATGATGATCGTTCGGTTATCGCAAATACCCATGATGTACCCATATCTGTGTAAAAGTTAGTATTGATGTTCCTGGCAGACGTGAACGCGCATTACAGGCGCTCAATGATCGTCACATTTGCTTGACCACCGCCTTCGCACATGGTCTGTAAGCCATAACGCCCACCAGTGCGCTCCAGCTCATGCAGCAATGTCGTCATCAACTTGGCACCGGAGGCACCCAGCGGATGTCCTAGCGCAATCCCACCGCCGTTGACGTTGGTGCGTTCATGCGGGTAAGCGGTTTCCTTCAGCCATGCCATGACTACCGAAGCAAATGCTTCATTGATTTCAACCAGGTCGATATCTTCCAGCTTCATGCCACTGCGCTTGAGCGCATGGGCAGTGGCCGGAATCGGTGCAGTCAGATGCCAGATCGGGTCGTCGGCGCGCACGCTTAAATGATGAATGCGCGCCCGAGGCGTTAAGCCATAGCGCTTCAGCGCCGCTTCCGACACCACCAGCACAGCGGCCGAAGCATCGCAGGTGGAACTGGATATAGCGGCGGTAATTTTGGGATAGGCCGGATCGACCGGCTTCAGTGTCGCCATCTTTTCCAGCGTACTTAGGCGCGCCGTCTCGTCCATCGCCAGCATGCCGGGAACCGCCACCACCTCACGATCGAAGCGGCCTTCAGCGATGGCGCGCAAAGCACGATCATGGCTTTCCTGCGCGAAAATTTCCATCTCCTCACGGGAGATATTCCAATGATCCGCAATGCGCTGTGCAGCATAAAACTGGTTCACTGGCGCATCGCCAAAACGTTCGCGCCAGCCTCGGCTTTCAGCGAATGGCGTGGTGAAGCCGAGCGGCTGACCGGCCAGCATGGCCGATGCGATGGGAATGCTGGACATAGTCTGCACTCCGCCTGCCAGCACCACGTCCTGGGTGCCGCTCATCACTGCCTGCGCGGCAAAGTGCACCGCCTGCTGCGATGAACCGCACTGACGATCCACCGTCGTACCCGGCACACACAAAGGCATGCCGGCAGCCAGCCAGGACGTGCGAGCGATATCGCCGGCTAGCGCGCCTATCGTGTCGACACAACCGAAAATGACATCGTCATAGTCCTCGGGGGGAATTGCGTTGCGCTCGACAATGGCGCGGATCACATGGGCGCCAAGGTCGGCGCCATGAACGGTGGCAAGAGCACCATTGCGCTTGCCGGTGGGCGAACGCAATGCATCGACAATATAGGCTTGGGCCATGGTGAATATTCCGAATCAATTGTTGAGAGTAAAGGTGGATGCCGGGCCAAGTGGCGCGTCTGAAGATAACAATGCAGCGCTCAAGCGTGCTTTGTGGAATGCCCGATCGCCCCAGGCAGCATCCAGTACCCAGGCCCGTTTCATGAACATTTGCAAATCGACTTCCCAGGTGTAACCCATCGCGCCATGCACCTGGATGCCCTTGCGCGCAGCAGTCCAGGCGGCATCGGCGCACACCAGTTTTGCGTGCGACACCAGCAGACTGCGATGCGCCTCGCCATGCGCCAGCGCATACACCGCGCGATACAACACCGGTTTGGCAAACTCGATTTTTGTCACAACGTCGGCCAGATGATGCTTGACTGCCTGAAATGAACCGATTGGTTTGCCGAACTGCTTGCGCTGGGCAGCGTAATCCACCGCCAGATCCAGCATTCTTTGCGCCAGGCCGATCAGTTGTCCGCTCACATTGAGTGCGCCTCTCTCAAGCACCGCATCCCACAAAATCCGGCCGGCGCCCGCGTCAGCGATAAGGGTCTCCGATGTCGGCGTCCATTGCACCTTAGCCAAGCGGCGTGATGCATCGATGCTAGGACATGCAGTTACCGTGATCTCTGCACGCGGCACCGCGTGCAATGCCATTCCCTCGGCGGTCTTGTGCGGCAGCAATATCAGATCTGCCAGATCAGCGTCCGCGACCCATGGATTGACCGGGTGACCTACCGCAATGCGGCAAGTGCCGGCAGCGATGCGCGGCAACCATTGCGCACGTGCCGGATGATCGGATGGCAAGCCAGCCAGCATAGCGCTGGCCAGATACGCCGTATCGGCCAATGAATCGGGAATCGCATAGTAGCCCAGTTCCTGGGTCATCAGCACCCAGTCCACGTCGTGCAGTCCCATGCCGCCTTCGGCCTCAGGCACGGACAGGCCGAGCAAGCCCTGCTCTGCAATCCTGGCGCGCAAATTGGGCGAACGGCCGTTGTCGGTTTCCCATATCTCGCGCAGCATTTCCGGCGCTGCCTCGGTCATCAGGAAACGGCTCATTGCATCGCGGAAGGCGATCTGATCGTCGCTAAAGGTAAAGTCCATCGTCAATCTCCGCTTAGCTTTTTGGCAGGCCAAGCAGACGCTCGGCGATAATGTTGCGCTGGATCTCGTTGGTGCCGGCATAGATCGGGCCCGCTTGCGCAAACAGAAAGCCCTCCAGCCATTCAGCTACTTCAGGGTCCTGAGCCTCCGGCAACAACTCCGCACTGGCGCCAAGGATACGCATCGCGGTTTCATGCATTTCCAGATCGAGTTCCGACCAGAATATTTTGTTGGCACTCGATTCGGCGCCGATTCTGGCACCGTGCTGCATCCGGCTCACCGTATGGTAGGACGACAGGCAATAGGCTTCTGCCCCCATCCATCCTCGCATCACCGCTTCACGGATGGAAGGATCCCGGTCGGCGCTTGCCTGATGCGTCTTATACAACTGCATCAGTTTTTGTGCCGTGCGCTGGAAACGGGCCGGTGAACGCAGCAACAGCCCGCGCTCAAAACCGGCGGTTGCCATCGCCACATTCCAGCCCAGCCCCTCATCGCCCAAACGGTTCTCCACCGGAACACGAACGTCGTCGAAGAACACTTCAGCAAACGATAGCTTGCCGTTGAGCGCCTTGATAGGGCGAATCGTGATGCCCGGGCTATCCAGCGGCACCAGCAGGTAACTGAGGCCATGATGACGTTGCGACTGCGAATCGCTGCGGAACAGTCCAAACAGCCAATTCGCAAAGAGCGCGCGGGTCGACCAGGTTTTTTGGCCATTCAACACATAGTGGTCACCGTCGCGAATCGCCCGGCTGGTTATTGCCGCCATATCGGAACCGGCGTTGGGTTCCGACCAACCCTGTGCCCACATATCGTCACACCGTGCCATGCGGGGCAAGAATCGCGCTTTCTGTTCCGCCGTACCGAACTCCATCAGCGTCGGGCCGAGCAACAGAATGCCATTCTGATTGATCCGCATCGGCGCATCGGCAGCCCAATACTCTTCCTCGAAAATGAGCCATTCGATCAGATCAGAACCGCGCCCGCCCAGCTTGGTCGGCCAGGTCACGCTGCTCCAGCCGCCATCGGCCAAGGTGGCTTCCCAGCGGCGATGCTGCTCGAAGCCTTCACGCGTGTCGTAATTTTCAAATTTATCTTGCGGCATATTCTGGCGCAGCCATTGCCGTACTTCTTGCCGGAAACTGTTTTGCGCCGACGTATAATTTAAGTTCATATTCACTCCCTGTTCTTAGAATTGCGCGTCACGCTTCTCGACAAATGCCTGCCGGGTCTCAGCTGAATCGGGACTCATATAAGCCTGCAAGGTAAAACCCTGCTCCCATCGATACTTGTCTTCCAGATTGCCATCCTCGATGCCGTTGAGCGCTTCCTTGGCAATACGGATCATGGCTGAACTCTTTGCTGCAATCTTTGCAGCAATCTCAAGCGCGGTGTCACGCAATTCCTCGCGCGGGACCACACGTTCGATCGCGCCCAGCCGGAGCGCTTCCGGAGCGCCAATCATCTCTCCGGTAAAAAACAAATAGCGCGTCTTTTGCACACCGAACATGCGCTGCAGATGCGCTGCTCCGCCCATGGCGCCACGGTCGACCTCGGGCAGTCCGAACGAGGCATCATCGGCGGCAATCACGATATCGGCGGCGCCGCAAATGCCAATCCCGCCGCCGAGCACAAACCCCTGTACTGCAGCGATGACAGGCACCTTGTTTCGATGTACCGCCTTGAAGGTCGCATAATTGCCGGCATTGACCGAGACAATCAGGCTTTGATCGGCATTCAGTTCCTTGATATCGACCCCGGCGCAAAAGCCACGCCCCTCGGCACGCACCACAATTACACGCACCTCTGGTCGATCACCAAGGGCCGCGATCTCCGCGGCCAAGCCATGCCAACCAGCAGCATTGAGCGCATTCACCGGTGGGCGGTTGAGGACGACTTCGGCCACGCCGTTTGCGTGCAGAATGGAATTGAACTGTGTATTCATCAAGGTTTCCTCAAGTGTGAGCACTATCGTAGGCGACCAATGCGTCGCGGCGCTGGCACGCCTGGGTCACGATTGCTTCGATGACATCGTGACATGACTGTAATTGACCGATCAGTACGGCCACCTGGCCGGAAGACATCACGCCTTCGGCCGGCATCCCGTCGACCATCGAGCGCTGCAACAGCACCGGCGCATTAGCTGCCATCACGGTCTGCGCCACGGTCCCCGGATCTTCACGCAAGGCCTGTAGCAGCAGGCCAAGTGCGTGGCGCGTCGTCATGCCGGTCTGCGCCTTCCATTGCAGCGCGCTTTTCAGCGCGATCATGATGCGGCGTAACGGTGATGCTTTTTCCAGCATTGCCAGGTATTCGTTGGTGATCATCCGCTGCGGCATGCCGTCAATCAGGTGCGACACCCGGATGCGATCGGCATCCTTCACTTCCAGATAGCGTTTCAGCGTCTCCTCCGGCACGCCGCTGTCGGTCGTCATCAAGAAGCGCGTACCCATTGCAATGCCCTGTGCACCAAAAGCGAGTGCCGCCAGCAGCCCGCGGCCGTCATAAAACCCGCCAGCCGCCACGACCGGCACCTTGACCGCGTCCACCACCTGCGGTAGCAGTACGGTAGTCGGCACCGAACCGGTGTGCCCACCGCCCTCCCCGCCCTGGATGGTGATCACATTGGCGCCCATCTCGATCGCCTTTTGTGCATGCTTCAGCGCACCGACCGTGGGCATGCAGACGATGTCGGCGTCACGTAAGCGGGCAATGGTTTTCTTGTCAGGGCCGCGCCCGTAGCTCACCGCACGCAATTTGTGCTTGATCGCCAAATCGAGCAATTGCCGGGCGTTAGGCTGAAACATATGAAAATTCAGGCCGAAAGGCTTATCCTCGGTCAACGCCTTGACGCGCAATATCTCGTTCTCTATGCGCTCAGCGGGAATGGTTGCCCCGGCCAAAAAACCGAATGCCCCGGCGTTGCAGGTAGCGGCCACCAGTTCGGCGCCTGCCACCCAGCCCATCGCGGTTTGCACGATGGGATAGCGACAGCCGAGCAAATCACACAATGGCGTGCGTAGTGGCGAAATTGGGGCGCTGTTCAAATGCATCATTTTTCTACACGCTCGCCGCTTCCATTTTTATTGGCTGCCGCCATCGAACGCGCATCGTGACCACCAAGGTGGCCGTTACCAAGCACTTCGCCATGCGCATGCGCAAACTGATGATAGCCGTAGGCCATGTCCATCGTCGCGCGCAGACCTTGCAGATCCTCGGCACGATTGATCACTTGCTTGGTCAATGCCAGACCCATGCGCGGCTGCCGGGCGATGCGTGCTGCGATCTCATATGTCTCGGCTTCCAGCTGATCACGCGCCTTCACGCGATTGACCATACCCATCGTGTAAGCGCGCTCTGCACCCATTCGTTCGCCAAGGAACAAAAATTCCTTGGCGATACGGGGATTGAGTTCATGCGCATGCGCGAAATACTCAACTCCCGGAATGCCCATGCGTACCACAGGGTCCTGAAAGAAGGCATCATCGGAAGCGACAATCAGATCGCAGACCCAGGCCAGCATTAAACCGCCCGCGACACATGCACCCTGCACCATGGCGATGGTCGGCTTCGGCATGTCGTGCCAGCGGCGGCACATGCCAAGATAGACTTCCTGTTCCCGTGCGTAGTTAAACTCAGCGCCTGGCTTATTGGTGTGATCCCACCACAGATGCACACGATCAAACGGTTTGTTGACGTCGCGCGCCGGGGTGCCGATGTCATGGCCGGCGCTGAAATGCTTGCCCGCGCCGCGCAGCACGATGACGCGTACTGCATCATCGTCAACGGCACGACGGAATGCAGCATCGAGCGCATACGTCATTTGCGAGTTTTGCGCGTTGTTGAATAGCGGCCGGTTCATCGTCACCGTTGCAATGCCGTCCTTGACGTCATACAGCACCGGATCATCCGTTTCATAGAAGGAATTGTCGTCGCGATTAACGAAATTCTCAGGGGCGTTGTCGCTTGTCATAAAAGCCTGGAAGTGAGCTTGCGTGTTAAAACTATGCGCCGAGAGCGGCCGCGCGCAAGTTGTGCGGATCGAGCTTACGGATGAGTGCAAGCTGCTCTGCTGTCGGCGCTGCTGTTTCAGGAATATTCTCCGGTATGCACAGTGAAAAACCGGTCGCTTCCTGTACCTGTTGCGCACTTACGCCAGGATGCAATGAAACAATCCGCAGTTGACGATTCGGCCCGCAAAAATCCATCACGCACAGATTGGTCAAGACCTGACGGATATCGATATCGTCGAAGCTATAGCCGCGTGGCAAGCGCTCCGGGTTGTAACCTATCGATGCCACCATATCCACCTCGCCGGCGACAAACACTTTTGGGTGATGGTTAGGTACGAAGAACGAGTTGGCGTGGTTGATTGAATTACCGGGAAAACCGCGGACGCCCAGCATCTGCACCTTTGGACGGCGATAATCAGAACCGACCATGGAAATGTTCGCCTGGCCGAAACGATCGATCTGAGTCGGCGCGACCATCGCGTGACGCTTGCCGCCCCAAACATTATCGAAAATGCGCGAAAAACCCATCCAGGTTTCACGTCGCGGCTGGTATTCCCCGCGTGGCCCGATCGGCACCGGCTCGCTGACCAGCCAGGCTTCCGAATCCGTCATCATCAGGTCCGTATTGATGGAAGACATGCACAGCGACGCGGCCAAGCGCGGCATGACGCCAATCCCGGTTGCGAGTACTTCACCATCATCTTTCCAGGCTTGCGCAGCGGCGCAGATAATACGATCAATCAATAAAAATTCAGTCATGGCGCTGCCCTCTCAAAATACTGGCAAGGTCAACTTGCGAATTGTTTCTTCACCACCGACGCGTGTCAGGTACTCTTGCTCGTCACAGGCTACATAGCGTTCAAAGTACTGCTGCCAGCCTCCGGCGCCCTCTTTGGCGCTGGCGGCGTATTCCTTGAAATGCTTCGTATCGAAACCGTATAGCGGTGCGCAAGAACTCGGGTGTGCGCCGCAAGGCAGATGCACCACGCCGGTAGTCTGTGAACGTTCCCAGAATACATAGCGCGCCTCGTCGTTTTGCGCAAAAAAATCACTGTTGACAAGTTCATCGCAAGAAACGAAAGTCTTTGTCGCGGCGCGGGCGAACTGTTCGTCCATATAAATATCCGGTCCCTTGACCTGGCACACGCCACGCGCATCGGCACGATCGACATGCAGCAACGCCACATCCAGCGGCAGCGCCGGCATGGCGACCCAAGCCTTGTCATCGTAAGGAGAATCGATCACCTTGATATCAGGGTTATACCGCACGACGTCGGTGCCCAGGCCTATCCGGGTCGGGATAAACGGTGCGCGCATGGCGGCTGCTCTCAAGCCCAGCAACAGCATGCCCTCGTCTATCTCCATGATCTCGATACTGCCGCTTTGGCGGGCAGCGCGAAAGTACGGTTCGAGTGGAATAAAATCCAGCGAGACAAAAGCAAAGACCAGTTTCCTGACCTTGCCGGCAGCGCAGAGCATACCGACATCGGCACCACCGTAAGCCACCACCGTCAGGTCTTTCGCCGATGAGCGCAATAGCGCGCGAATCAACGCCATTGGCTTGCGACGCGGGCCCCAGCCACCGATACCGATGGTCATGCCATCTTTTATTTGTGCCACAGCTTCAGCGGCGCTCATTTGTTTGTTTTTCATAGCCTTAAGCCTTTTGTCCAACCGAAAAATCATGGCCCCACAAGCTCACCTTGGTGAACTCGTGAGCGATATGCTGATTCCAATCGACTACCGCACCGCCATAGCCAAATTCGATATCAAAATTGGAGGGTGATTTCATGTAGAACGAGGTAACCCGGTCATTGGTATGCTGACCGAGCGTGGATGCCTGTTTCACCCCGTGTGCCGCCATGCGGTCCATCGCGCGCCCTACTTCCGGCATCGACTCAACCTCGACCATGACGTGCACGCAACCGCTTTCCATCGGAAAACCAGCCAGCGCCAGACTATGATGGCGGCCATTGTTGCAATGGAAAAAATGTATCGGCAAACTTGGCCCGTCGGCGCCTGCAGGCTGAAAATTGAATATGTCCGACAAACCAAAACCGAGCACCTCGCGGAAGAAACGCACCGTGTCATCAAACGCAGGCGCAGGCAACACCGTATGCCCCATCCCGATCTCACCGGTAATAAAGCGGGCTACGCCAACCGGTGATGCAAAATGCGTGAAATCCGATTTAAAGCCCCAGACCAGTTCATGGCGATTCCCGGAAGGATCGGAGAAACTGACCATCTGCTGCACGCAACGCAATTTGCGCAAAGCCTCATCGGCATGGACCAGCACCACCTCAGCTTGCTTCAGATGCGCCAACGCTGCTGCAAACGCCGCCTCGTTCTGAACTTCCCAACCCGAAGCGACGTAGGCATCCAGCTTGCCCGGCTGTACAGCAATACGAAACTGCCGTTCATCCATCTTGACGTATAGACCACCATTAATGGATGCTGAAGTCATCATGCCGAGTACGTTTTCGGCATAGTTTTTCCAGCCCGCCAGATCGGTGGTCTCCGCCACAATGTATGCCAGTCCACGAATATCAATCATTGTGCAGACACCCTTTAAATAAACCATTAACGATGAAGAGAATTGTCTTCCACAAAGGACTCACGGGTCATCGTCCATTGAGACTAACGCTAGTTGTCGGGTATTTTTCCACTCCCGCCACACCCGCTTTACCCAATGGGAACGCGCTATTTCACGCAATAATTGCGCCGCCTTTCGCGCCCGGAAAAAATCTCGTCAGCGCGCGATATCCAGGCTCTGCTCACGCACCAAGTCTTGCAAATCAAGCATCACTATGGATTTGGCAAGCTCGGTTGCATGCGGGTTGGTGGCTAACCACAGCAAGGCCGCTGCGATCGCCTGCGGCTTCATCGCGCCATAGCGTTGTTCCAACCAGCCGCCATCGCCTAGCGTGGCAGTCACCGCCTCGGTGCTGACCAGGCCTGGATTGACGCTAAAAGCGCGTATACCCTGCTCTCCATGCTCACGGTTGAGGCAACCTGACATGCGCGCCATCGCCGCCTTCGAGGCGCCATAGGCAAAACCCCAACCGCCCATATTGGCAGCCACTGGAGGATCATTCTTGCCGGCACCGGAACAGACATTGATGATCTGCCCGGCGCCGTGCGCGATCATCGACGGCAGCAAACGACGCGTCAGATGGAACGGCGCAATCACATTGCCCCACAAGGTGCGTTCCAGCGCCGTATCGTCCAGTTCGAGCAGCATCGCGTTCATCTCACGGTCTTGATAAACTGCGTTGTTGATCAGCAGGTCAACGCGACCATAATGACTCAGCACCGCGTCAGCGGCAGCGTCCAGTGAAGCGCCATCCATCAAATCCATCGGATAGGCAAACACTTCCGCACCAGCATCTTTCAACGCCGAGACTGTGGTTTCGAGGCTACCCGCGAGGACCGCACCGTCTGATCGGCGCAATTGGTGCTCCAGTGCCTGACCCTCAGTTTGCGTGCGGGCCGTAATGGCAACACGCCAGCCTGCACGGCCGAACGCCAGCGCGGTGGCTGCACCAATGCCGCGACTGGCGCCGGTAATAAGTACAACGGGAGATAAAGTGTTCAATGGAGCTCCAATAGTTCAAAGTGGATTTTGCGCAGGATAGATGAACGATTCCATGCGCGCGCGATAGGGTTTCAGTGCCATCCCATACAGGACTACCGAGAAAATCATCAGGCACATTACGCTTGCCAGTGCGTATCGCAATCCCTCCTGACCATACAGCGGAGTAAACAGGTCACTGACAAGACCGGTCGCCAGCGGGCCGATGCCGACGCCAAACAGCGTGACGAATAGATTCAGGGTTGCGGCTGCCATGCCACGCTGATGCGATAGCACCATGTGGCTGGTGGCGCTGTATGACAACGCTGGCCACCAGCTTGCAAAGAACGCGAACGCAAATGCACAAGCCATAGGATATGGCACATGAATCGATCCCAGCGTCCAGTGACCGCCGGCTGGCCAGAGAAAAAAAGCGAGCGCAATCGGAATACTCAGCAGCACACCCACTAGCGGTAAGCCAAGTTGCCAGCGCTGGTCTCGTGCAACCAGTTTGTCGCACAATCTGCCACTGAACAGTGCTCCGCCGATTGCGCCTACCCCGCTAGTGACGCCGAAGATCAGACCGGCGTGCGCAATCGACATGCCGTGGGTCCGGACCAAAAAGCTGGGTGTCCAGACCCCGTAGCCGTAGCCGGAGATACCTGCAATGCCGCAGGCCAGACATAAATAGCGAAAAGCCGGGATCGCCAGCAAACTACGTAAATGCGCCCCCTGTGAATTCGATGGCGTTTGTCGCTGCGGCGCCGTTGCAGATTTGTCGAATGCGCCACGTCGTGGCTCGCATACAAGTAACCAGACCAGCGTGGCGAGCACGATGCCAGGTGCACCGAACCACAGAAACGTGGCACGCCAACCATAGTTCTGTGCAATCCAGCCACCCAACGCCAGGCCGATGAGCACCCCCAGGTTCGGCCCCATCATGAACAAACTGATTACCAATGAGCGGTGCTTCCTGGGATACAGATCGGACACCAGGGAGATGGATGGAGCCATGCCGCCCGCTTCACCGACAGCTACTCCCATGCGTGCCAAAAACAGCATCCAGAATTGCGGCACAAGGCCGCAGGCCATGGTGGCCAAGCTCCAAAGTGCACAGCACACCGCGACGATATTGCGTCGGTTGCTGCGATCTGCCAGCTTACCCACCGGCACACCGAGTCCGGCGTACAGAAATGCAAAAGCGAGGCCGGTCAACAAACCCATCACCGTATCGGAAACGCCGAATTCGTGCTTGATCGGCTCGATCAATATAGCAAGGACCTGGCGGTCAATATAGGAAAAAATATAAACAAGCGCCAGCAGTACCAGGCTGAGGTGGGCACGCCATGATACGGTCGGACTAATCGAGGGTTGCATAATGAGATTGATGTTGATGTCCCGGACAAATACCCTTTGGTATAGTCGGGGTCCAAGTCGGTAGCAGCATCGTCCTTTTGGACGACGATACGATGACTAACATTTATCAAAGGCAAAGAATTGATCTAGGAGAAAGATATGCCTGCCCCAGGAAACCAGCATAATTTGCCCTCAATTCGCTGGTCGCCGGAGGATCAACATAGTGCGTTCACTGCAGAAGGAAGGAGGCGGTGATCCATATTCTCCGTGTATTCGCAATTTTCTTGCGAGGAGGATTTTTTACTCTTGACGTGGGGCGGCTAATGGGTGTCCTGAACAAGGAAGAATTGACGGTTACAGATTTAATTGAAAGGCAAATACCGCTCGTTAGCACCGGCTCAGTCGCATCGTCCGTTTGCAGGATTCAACAGCGACGCACAGGACAGAAGATATTGCACGTTACTTACTTCTGGAGAGCATTCATGAATCGCATACCCAATCTGTTTTCCATGCAAGGTCAAGTCGCTATTGTGACTGGTGCTGGCAAGGGTATTGGCCGCGCCTGCGCGCTGGCGTTGGCTCAGGCTGGAGCCGACGTTGCATTGGCAGCACGCACCCAAACCGACCTCGATGCTGTGGCTGAAGAAATCCGCGTATTAGGAAGGCGTGCAATCACCGTAGTCTGTGATGTGAGCGCCGAAAGCGCACTGGACAATCTGGTGACGCGAACGCTGGCGGAATTGGGAAAAATCACCGTACTGGTGAATAACGCAGGCGGCTCGGGACCGAACGATCCGAGCAAGACCAGTGGCAATGATTTTAGCCATGCATTGACGTGGAACGTGACACCGGCCTTCCTCCTGATCCAGAAAGTTGCCGGGCCGATGCGAGACGCCGGTGGTGGCTCGATTATCAATATCTCCTCAGTGGCGGCACGCTATGCACAAAAGCATTTCAGCGCTTATGGCGCCGCCAAGGCCGCACTGAACCAGATGACACGTAACCTCGCACAGGATTTTGCGCCCCATGTGCGCATCAACGCCATTGAACCCGGCACCATCATGACCGACGCGCTGGCACCGTATCTGACCCCTGAACGCAAGGAAGGAATGTTGAGAATGACGCCGATGCGCACCCTGGGGGAACCAGAAGACATCGCAGCAGCCATGCTGTTTTTCGCCTCAAACGCTTCGCGCTGGGTCACTGGGAAAATTCTTGGTATCGATGGCGGTGCCGAAAGCCCTAATTGGAGTTGACTATTGAAGCGCCACGATCAATGTCAGCCGCATCTTACTAAAACAGTACGCCATCATGCAGTTCGACACCATCACCCGAAGTAATTCTGCAAACAACTAAAATCCGTAATTCATTGAATTTACAGCGGTCAATCTTTATTTGTTTGTACTTTTGCTTCGGCAATGCGCAAAGTAAAGTTGATACATCCTTGGAGAGCGGACAAAATCGGGGGCTGAATTCTTGATTTATGCAGCCATCCGAAAGTCTTCCCAAAGATTTTTTTGTGTGAACTTTGAGCGCTTTACGTACAGCGGTTTCTTGAAAATATCTGCAAGCTCGCCATTGATATCTGCTACGCGGATGTGTAACTGAGCATTGGCGCCTGCAGGGGGCCATCGCATCTGTCCATTTTTCTTAAAGCGATCTCCGATCACAAAGTTAACCGCTGACTCCGCCAGACGGCCCACCGGGCAACATTGTTGAACAGGACCATCGCGCCGTCAAACGCGTCACGCGACCGACGTTCGGCTTTCAATCTTTTCAGGCGGCAAAAAACGTCTTGACTGGCATCGAACTGATGCACATGATTCGCAAAGGCCAGTTCATGATGGAAGGCATCGATGAGATGTCTTTTGCCGCCCAGTTTTATGCTTTGGCAGGACAAATCCGTCCAGTTTGAGGAGCGCTGACATGGTTCCCCCAGATATCACCTCTTTCGCGTTAATGCAACAGAACCCTTGAAGAACTTCATTCGGTTGTCTCCTGCGTATTGCTGTTTGCCGCCCCGACCTGTCGTTACCCAAGACATACCGAAGGGTCGGAGGCTTTCCTCAGCTGCGGTGCGCGTTCTTCATCATCCCGTAGTAGATTGCCGCGCCCGCCACGGCGCCGATGACCCAGCCGAAATTGTTCTCGGGCAGAACATTGAACAGTTGGGTACACAGTTCCCAGCCGATCGAGAGGAACCCAGAGATCACTAGCGAAGCGAGACCGACCTTGTTCCAGCCGCCGTCGTAGTAGAAGCGGCCCTTTGGCGACATTGTGTAGAGTTCGGCGGTATTGACGATCTCCTTCTTCAGCAGGTAGTAGTCGGCCACCATGACGCCGTAAAGGGGGGCGAGTACCGCGCCGAAGATGCTGACGAAGATGGTGATCGCCTTCGGGCTGTCGACGAAGATCCAGGGGCACACCATCGCGGCGAGGACCGAGGCGATCAAGCCGCCCTTCTTGAAGTCGACGTGCTTCGGGAACAGGTTGGCGATGTCGTAGGCCGGCGAGACGAAGTTGGCCACGATGTTGATGCCCATGGTGGCGATGATGAAGGTCACGCTGCCGATGAAGACGGCGATCTTGTTGTCTATCTTGGAGACGATCTCCATCGGATCCATGATCATGTGCCCGAACACCTTCACGCTTCCGGCAGTCACGATTACGACGATGATCGCAAACAGAATGAAGTTCACGGGCAGGCCGAGAAAGTTGCCGATCTTCATCTGCCGCTCGCTCTTGCCGAAGCGCGAGAAGTCGCCGAAGTTCAACAGCAATGCGGCGAAATAGCTGACCACCAGCAGGATAGCGCTGCCCATCGCAGTGAACGATTCGGCGCCAGTCAGCACCTTGTCGCCCAAGGTGAGGTTCAGCGAGCCCATGCCAGCTTGCGACAGGGTCCACCCCATCAGCACGAACATCACCACGTACACCGCGGGGCCGCAGAAGTCGATGAACTTGCGGATCGTCTCCATGCCGCGCTGGAAGATCATGAGCTGGAAGAACCACATGAACAGAAAGCTGATCCAGCCCAGCATGTCTAGCCGCAGGAAACTCGAATCGCGCAGCGCCACCGCTCCCGGCGCGAAAAGCAGGATCAGGATCGCAACCGCCTTCGAGGCGAAATAGGTCTGCACCCCGTACCAGACGATGCCCACGACGCCGCGGATGGTGGCCGCGAGGTTGGCGCCCATGACGCCCATGCTGACCCGTGCCATGACCGGGAATGGAATGCCGTGGACCAGGCTCGGCTTGCCGATCCAGTTCATGAGGATGAAGACCAGCACGATGCCGACCGTGAGCGCGATTAGCACCTGCCAGCCCGACAGGCCAAGTAGGAACAGGCTGGCGGCGAAGGTATAGCCCCCCACGCTATGCACATCCGACATCCACATCGCGAAGATGCTGTAGCCGGTCCAGGTGCGTTTCTCCTTCGGCACCGGCGCGAGGTCTTCGTTGTAAAGGCGTGGATCGGCGCCCGGTATCACATGGTCCGAATCGAATTGACCGGGCGGCAGGTGGCCGTCAGCGGCTGTGGTAGCGACGTTTGACATCATCGTCTCCTTATGGTTTGTCGATCATGATGCAACTTGCTATGGCTGGCCGGCTAAGAGCTGGGTCAGATTGACTGCAGGCTGCTCGATAAAATCGTTTGAACCATGCCTATCCGGTTGATTGCCAATCATGCTATTGGGTGAGTCCACGCACCGCTGTAGAGCGCCTCGTAAGTGGGTGCCGAAGCATGCGACGCGGGCCGCGTCATCGGAAAGCCCCGAGGGTCCATGCAAGAAATTTAGCATCGAACCACCATTTTGGCAATCAACCGCAGGGCTGTTAACTTTTCAAGAGTTGTGTTAACGTAACTTTTTGAATTGTGTATGGTGAAAAGCAGATCCCGTTTGAATCCCTGTTCCAAACCGGGTGGTGGTGCCTCGCGGTTATCATCATCGACCATCTTCCAAACCATGTCGATTTGCCGTTCACGCTGCTCGAAGTCGTGGAACAGGCCAATGTTCCACGACAGGCAACAAGTCATAACGCTCTGTCGGGTAGCCGCCGTGCATTACTGCGCAGCGGCCCCCTCAGAACCGTGCATGCACCTTTTAATGCACACGGCTCAAGCCTTTCAAAGCCCCCGTTTGGAAGCCGGTTTCATTACTGTTAAACCACGACTATGGATCTGTCGGTGGCAATCACGTCAACCGAAGTAAAAGTACAAAGAGAGCGGACGAAATCGGGGGCTGCATTCCTTGGCCATGTAGCTGGTTAACACCGTCATGCCTCCCTTCATTGCGGCGTAGGCGGAATATCCTGTCGCCAGGCCGTGCTGGAAGACTGAATTGGTCGCCACGTTGACGATCGCGCCGCCGTCTGCAAGGACCCGAAGCAGAGCTCGTGTCAAGAAGTATGGGTCCTTGAACAGTACACGCATGCAGGCGTCAAACTGCTCTTCGGAGTTGGTCCAACGCGTTCGCTGGTAAAGGATGGATATGCGTGAAACAATAATATTGTTTCCCTGCCTCATCGTGGGCTCGTTGGCCGGGGCGCATGAAGTGAGTACCCCTCTGTTGTCTTGGGCTTTCGTTTCCTGTTGATCACATTCGGATCGTGAACGGCGGGACCACCAGGTCGTCGCTTTACATGCGCCCCTCGCAAGAGAAAGCTATTTCTCCACCAAATAGCCGGATAGATGTGCGAGCGAATCCCTGTGACCTTGTAGTTTTGTCATTGCACTTTTAAGCCAATCTATCCTTACGAGGTAAAATTTAGCCTCGTCAACCTTCCGCGGTATGTCGGCCTGGCCGACGTTCTTCGGCAAGATCACGAAGACGTTTTCATCTTTCAGCCTCTAACAACTCAATGTGCGAAGTTGTGCCGATGTGTAACGGTGCATCTCAGGGATTGCGGCTGCACTTAGCAAAGTGTGAATTTGGCCGCAAGCAGATCATGCTCGTTTTGATTGCCGAGAATGCGCTGCGTCCCGATGAATACGTTCGCGCCTTCAACGATGACAGTAGCCTCTTCCGGGGGCGTCTTAATTATTTTTTCTTTTTTGATAGACCGAACATTTGAAACCCTACTAGCCGCCCCCATCTTCTTATCGTGACAAAACCCTTGCGAGCAATCAACCAGATACAAGGTCACCAAAGCTCGCGCGACAAAATTATCTCCTAGCCCCTTTGGATGATTTGTTTGCCGGAATTGCAATCAACAAAATAAGAGCGCCAAACAAAGTGATTCCACCCATTAGCGTTAGTCCGAGATAAATACTTCCCGTGCTGGCTTTCATCCAGCCAACTAAAGTTGGACTCACAAATGCCGCTAATCCTCCCACACTGGTAATCAGGGCAATACCGCTAGCTTTAGAGTTTCCAGGCAGGAAAGTTGCCGGAATTGTCCAAAACACCGTATAGGTACCGTAAGACGCGGCAGCCGCGATTGAAAGCAGCGTAATGGCAATCGGTGTGTTGTGGGATGCTAGTGGTAAAAGTGCAAAACACAGGGCGACGACAGCGCAACTCGCGGCGAAGTGCCAGCGTCGCTCCATTTTGCGATCAGAGCTATAGCCTACGAGATAGGTGCCGGCCCCTCCAGCCAAGAAAACGATGCTGGACAACAATCCGACATTGAATAAATCCTTCACGCCAACATCGCGGATGATGGTTGGTGCCCAAAGCACTATAGAGTTAAACGATACCACTATGCAAAAATACACTATGATTCCGACGTAGACTTTGGCGTTCTTTAATGCCTCAAGCAGTCCGTGTCCACTGCGGGATGTTCCTTTTTCCTCTGCCGCGAGGTCACCGAGGACGATGGCTTTCTCTTGCGCAGTTAGCCATGTCGCATCCCGGGGTTGATCGCTGAGGAAAAAGAATGCGGCGACGCCCAGGATAACTGCAGGTATTCCTTCAAGCAGGAACAACCATTGCCAGCCATGCAGGCCATGCACCCCAGCCAGGTGGACCATGATCCAGGTGGAGACAGGTCCGCCAATGACGCCAGCCGCGGCGGCACCCATCATGAAGAAACCTGTCGCTCGTCCCCGACGCGCAGCCGGAAACCAATAGGTTAAATAAAACATAACGCCCGGGAAAAACCCAGCCTCTGCAGCTCCGAGGAGAAAGCGCATTACGTAGAATTGAAGCGGCGAACTCACGAACATCAGTGCGCTTGAGGTCAATCCCCAGAGAACCATGATGCGCAGCAGCGTGCGGCGCGCGCCGACACGCTGCATCATGATATTGCTTGGAACTTCAAACAACGAATAGCCGATGAAGAAAAGCCCCGCTCCAAATCCGTAGGCGGCCTCGGAAAAACTCAGGTCGCTCATGAACTGGAGCTTGGCGAAACTGATATTAGCGCGGTCGATGTAGGAGACGAAATAGCAAAGGACGAGAAACGGCATGATCCGAATGGCCACCTTGCGGTAAGTCCGATCGATTTCGTCAGGCAGATGGCCGGCCGCGACTGAAGGATATGGTTGAGAGGTGTGCATGTAATCCTTATTGACTGTTAAGTAAAGATTCAATTCAAAGGAGCGATAGCCGATACAGACGACTTCCGATGTTTACGGAAAGCGTGGCGTTTCCAGGATGGAAAACGAGCGCAATTCACGTACCATGGACGCCGCTTGGGCTCTGTCATGCTCCAACGCTTTAAGCTGCGGGCACTGCACTCCAGATGACAGACGTGGATTGGCCTTGAATGCGCCAACACGTGCGTGCTTGTCTATTCGTACGTTTTCCGGTATCCGGATATTGCTCAGCCTGGGCGAGTACATTCCATTTGGCGCAGGTGGTCAGCAGCACGGCCCAAATCACCTTGAAAAGTCCTTTTTGCATTAACGTCTATCTCCATATCTTATAGTTTCTTATAATTTCTTATAGTTTGAATCGCGACCAACTCTGACACTATGGTGTCCATAGTGTTGATGAGAAAACCTCAATCAGTGCGGCTCGTTTACTAGCGTTTTTTGCCACCGAATTATCTTGCAAAGACTTATGGCGTCAAGGTTGCTTCGGCTGTCAATTTAATGATATCCGCCGCAAGAACCGTGGTTATAAGAAATCGGCGGGACACTGTCTCTTTTGTTGCATTTCGAGTCGCCGTCAATACCTTGCCCCGTTAAGAAGCACTAACACTATGACGGTTAAAGTTGCCGCCAGTAAAGTTGGAAGCCATGTAAGGAGGACTTATCCTATCTTTTCAGAGCCGATCGAAATTACGCCAAGAACTTGATAGCAGCCTTCAAGCCCATTTCAGCGATCGGCCGCAGTTCCGACAGCGTTGGGGCCGTATTCTCAGCAAGGAGCTTACGGATGGCTACGTGATCGCTTGGACTGTTGATAGATTCGCCATACACCAGCTTGTTGTTGCGCCAACCAAGCACGCTGAACGCGTTCGACTCAACAGCACCAGTAAGCAACCATTCCTCCACACGGTCGATGCGGCCGGCCATCTGAAGCCGAACGCCGGCTTGCTGGGTCCAGAACCATGGCACATCAGGTACGGGCACGGGAATGCCTGCAATCGTTGCCGCTGCTCGCCGCGCATGATCGGCGGCATTACCGATGGATTCCAGCCGTGTGCCCCCCCCTTCATCATCCAGGAAGCGCGCGCAGTCGCCGATCGCGAAAATATCCGGATCCTTAGTGCGCAAGGTTCCGTCCACGACGATTCCGTTGTCAAAATCGAGGCCGAAATCTGTAACCCATCCACCATTTGCGATGGCGCCAACCCCCTGCACCACAAGGTCTGCCTCCACGTATGTTCCATCCGACAGGTTGACCCGCCCAACGCGACCTGACTGACCAGTTATTTCCTGAACGGTAGCGTTGAAACGGAAATTCGTGCCCCCCTCTTCGTGCCGGGCGCGCATGTAGCCTGACGTGAACTCGCTCGCGGTTCGGGGCATCGCGCGTCCGGCAGTCTCCATGACCGTCACGGGCAGCCCACGTTTTGCGGCCGATGATGCAAATTCCAGCCCGATGAAACCGGCACCGATGACGCCCACGCTGGTGGCGGACGCAAGGTCGTCTCTGAGCGCGGTGGCTTGCTCTAGCGTGTGCAGGTGATGCATGCCAGCTAGTGTGGCGCCCGAAAGCCGGAGTTGTCGTGGACTCGATCCAAGAGCCAGCACGAGCGTCGAATAGTCGAGGCTCCCATTGCTGGTCTCCACGACCTTTCGATCCCTGTTGATGCTCAACACCTCGCAGTTAAGCATCAGCTCGATATTGGCGCCTGAGAAAGCGTCGTGGCCACGTAACGTCAGCTCTTCAGGACCGCCGGACCCGTTGATCCATGATTTGGACATGGGCGGACGCTCGTATGGGACAAAGCCACTTTTGTCCAGCACAGTGATGCGCCCTGTGTAATCACGCTCGCGCAGGCCGAATGCGACGTCGACGCCACCATGCCCGCCACCGACGATAATGACGCCGCTCATCGCTGCAACTTAGGAAGATGAACGACCAGGTTCTCATGCTCCGGCTTGATGATGATCGCACACGACAGTCGGCTGTTGGGCAGGCGATCGGATGCCGTCGCTTCGAGCATTTCGTCTTCATCGACGGAGATTTCTGGCAATGTATTGAGAAACTCTTCGGCAACGTAGACGTGGCATGTCGCGCACATCTTCTGGCCACCACATTCGGCGTAGATACCCGAGATCCCGTGGCGCTGCGCGGACTTCATCAGGCTGGTCCCAACCGTGCAATCGATGGTTCTCGACTTGCCGTTGGCATCTATAAAAATCACGTTAGGCATAATATTCCTCTTCCATGAAGATAATTACTCCGCGTCATCGCGCGGCATTAGTTTCAGCGCCTGGTTTGGGCATCGGCGAACGGCCAGCTTTACACGCTCGAGTATTTCCGGGTTCGACGGCAACGATCCATCTTTTATCGGTCATTGCAAATATTCCTCCCAACCAGATTCAACGCGAAAGACGCACTTGCAAGTGTTTGAAGCCATTCGATTGCAGGGATCGTTCGCGAATAGGGTCTGCAATGGCCTGCGCGTTGGGAAAGCGAGCAAACAACTCTTGGAACAGCATCCAGATTTCACGGCGAGCAATGTTCGCACCCATGCAAAAGTGTGGTCCACCTGCACCGAAGCTCTGGTGCAGATTTGGATCTCGTGTGATGTCGAAATTGAACGGATCCGAGAACAGGCGTGGATCACGGTTCGCCGCGATAAACCACATGCCGATCTTCTGTCCCTTCTTCATCTGGACGCCTTTGAATTCGATGTCTCGGGTCAGAACGCGCCCCTGATGCTTGATCGGCGTCGCCCAGCGAATGACCTCATCTGCCATCGTCCTCTCGTGCAGCACAGGATCGCTGATGAACAGGCGGCGCTGGTCCGGGAACTGCGTGAACGCCAGCATCCCGTGCGAAAGCGCTGCACGCGTCGTGCCACTGCCGGCAGCAATCATCAGACCAAAATATCCGCCCAACTCTTCCTTGTCGAGCAGCTGACCATCGACCCGAACCTGAGCAAGTTCTGAAATCAGATCTTCCTTAGGGTCGAGCAAACGCTTTGCTGCGAGATTGATGCCATATTCGCGAAGTTCCATGACCGCTTGCTGCGGGATCTCAGGTTTGCCGGCATATTCAGGTTCCTGCTCGGAGCGGCCGATCTTCGACAACTCCAGCAGACGCGGCCGGTCTGCGGGGTCGATGCCAACCAGGTCACTGATGATCTCGAAAGGAAGAATGGCCGCCAAATCGTCTACAAAATCGATCTCCTGGCCATCGGAAAATTGAGATACCAACCGGCGCGCTTGCTCTCGAACGTAATCCTCCAGCCTGCCCACCTGGCGCGGCATAAACGCCTTGCTCACGCGTTTGCGGTTCACTGTGTGGTCGGGCGGATCGAGTTCGATCAACGCGCCCGTGCCGGGCCGGATCTTGGTGCCGGCATCATGATAGACACGCACACCATATTTGCTGCAGAAGGTTTCCCAGTCCTTGTCAACTTCGGCGATGTCTTCGTAGTCAAGGAGTGCCCAAAAGCCCTTGCCACACTCGGGATGCTCGTGCCACGAAATCGGCTGTTCCTTACGTAAAATCGCGAGCGCACCATGGAAGTCATCTCTCAGCCAGAAATCGGGATCCGCGAGATTGATCTCGGGGAGGCTTAAAGTCGTTTGAAGTGCGGTCTCTTGCAATAGCATTTTTATCTCCTTTTAACGCCGTCGATGCTGCTTTCTTCTTCATTGGCAGACATGTTCTCTAAGCGTCATGTTATTTATCACACACAAAATTGCTGACAGGATCAGCATGGGCGGCGCAAGCTGTTTTCCTGCCATCCACCCCTTGCGGTCAAACTCGCGCGGTCCGTTGCAGCACTGTCTTCGTAATGGTGTAGGGCTCCAGACTCTGCGCGCCGCCCTCGCGCCCGATGCCGCTTTCCTTGACGCCGCCGAAGGGTGTGTCGGCGCCGCACATGCCGAAGTGATTGATCGACAGCACACCGCACTCCAGTTCGCGCGTGAAGCGCTCCGCCTCTTCAAGCGAATTGGTGAAGGCATAGCCGGCAAGTCCTACGGACAGGCTGTTGGCGAGCGCTATGCCTTCGTCCAGGTCGGCGACCTGCACGCACAGCGCCATCGGGCCGAATGGTTCGGTGGACATCGCCTTGGCGTGCGCCGGCACGTCGGCGAGTACGGTCAGCGCATAGAAGAAACCGCGTTCGCCGATGCGCCGGCCACCGGCCGCGACGCGCGCGCCGCAGGCCTTGGCGTCCTGCACCAACTCGTCGATCGCCGCGAGACGCTTGCCGTTGAGGAGCGGCCCCATCTGCACACCCGGCTCGAAGCCATCGCCCACGCGTACTTCGCTGGCGACCTGGGCGAATGCATCGACGAAGGCGGCGTAGGACTTCTGGTGAACGATGAAGCGCGTCGGCGAGGCGCAGAACTGGCCCGCCAAGCGCATCTTGGCGCTGCCTGCGAGCCTGCCCAGTGCCGTGGCGTCGACGTCCGCGCCGATCAGCACCGGCGCATGGCCGCCCAGTTCCATCAGCACCGGCTTCATGGCCGCAGCAGCGAGCTGGGTCAGGTGCTTGCCGACCCCTACCGATCCGGTGAAGGTCACCATGCGGATGACCGGCGAGGCGATCAGCGTCGAGGAAATCAGGGACGGATTGCCGAAAACGAGATTGAGCACGCCAGGCGGCAGGCCGGCATCGATGAAGCATTGTACGAAGGCGCACGCGGTGCCCGGGGTTTCCTCGGCGGCTTTGATGATCACCGAACAGCCCGCGGCGATCGCGCCGCTGATCTTGCGTGCAGGGGAACCGATCGGAACGTTCCACGGAGTGAAGGCGGCCACCGGGCCGACCGGCAACCGAAGGATCATCTGCTGCATCTGTGGCCCGGCCGGAACGATACTGCCGTAGAGGCGCTGCGCCTCCGCCGCATCCCATTCGAGAAAGGCGGTGGCGCGCGCCACTTCGTTGCGCGCGTCGGCGATCGGCTTGCCTTGTTCTAGCGTGAGGATCTGTGCGATCGACTCTGCACGCTCGCGCACCAGCGCGCAAGTGCGCAGCAGCAACTGCGCCCGTTGCAGCGGCGGTGTGTCGCGCCAGACGCGGAAGCCACGCTCCGCGGCGGAAAGCGCGCGCGAGAGATCCTCTGACGTCGCGCCCGGTACGCTGCCGAGGCGAGCCTCGTTGCTCGGATTGACGACCTCGGTATAGGCGGGGCGGTCATAGAGCCATTCGCCGTCGATATACAGCCCGATACGCGGATAGGTTGAGTCCATCGTGGTTTCTTTCGTAGTTATGTTCGAATCGCCGACTTCGGGTGTAGTCGCCGTGTACGCTAGCTCTCGCGTCTGTCAAACGACCGCGCTGCTCGGCGTTATCCTATGTCGGTAGGTACTAGTATCGCTACCACCCGCAAGTATTGCGAGGATCTAGTGCGATTGATTGTCCGGATTGTTACGGTTTAGTGACTCGACTGGCATCGCGCGCTCACAAATCGAGAATCAATTCCGTAGTTTTTGCCCGCGAACAACAAATCATCATCGTCGCTCCGGACTCGCGCTCACTATCGCTAAGTACAAGATCATGGTGATCAGGGAGTCCGCCAAGCACGTTTGTTTCGCATGCTCGGCAGATACCGGCCATGCATGAATAAGACACCTCTACGCCTGCATTAAGTACCGCATCCAGAATCGTGGTTGTCGGCCCAACCGTCACCGTCTTGTTGGATTTTGATAGAACGACAATGAATTCCTCTTCGCTGCCCTTCTCCGCCTGCGCTGATGCCGGCGCGGCAAAATATTCCCGATGCACCGTATCGGGATTACGCCCTTCGCAGGCTGCTTCGAAAGCACGCAACATCGGGATCGGTCCGCAGCAATACAGGTCTGCATCATGCGGACTGGAATCGACAATTTGCTGAAGGTTGAGCATTCTGTCTCTCTGTCCACCGTCGAAATTGAGATGGATCGTGCCACCGGCGTCAGAGGCGAGTGACGAAAGCTGCTCTACGTACGCCGCCCGCTCTGGAGCCTGCGCAGAATAGTAAATCGTCCAGGGGGCGCCGATCTGCGACAGGCGTTGCACCATGCTCCATAACGGCGTGATGCCAATGCCACCGGCAATGAAGATAGAATGCGATGCAGATTCCATCAGGGCGAAGCTGTTGCGCGGTTCTGAAATGGTGAGGACATCACCGACCCGAAGTACCTCATGCAGATATCTCGATCCGCCCCTGCTATTGGCATCGCGGCTCACTGAAATGACGTAGCGATGCTTCTCGCCTTGCGCATTGACTAACGAGTAGCTGCGTATCCTGCCACCAGGAAGATGCAGATCAATGTGAGATCCGGCAATCGCCACCGGCCACTCTTCACCATCGATCGGTCTCAGGTCAATGCCGAGAATATCCTCTGCCAGAAACTCAATCGCATGTATCTTTGCTTTAATTGTTCGCATCGTCATCTCCAAATTTTATTTTTTATCCGATCACGTTGGGTATCGGCCTGACATGGGTTTCACACTTCACTCAAATCATCAGGAATCGATACTGACTACGTGGATTAATCTGATTCAGGAGGTTTAGTTTGATAACGCAGAGCGATACCAATCGCTCCTCACCTCGTACGTACAATTGTCTCGCTATGGCCGATGCACGGCGAGCGCCGGCATGCATCCTTTGTCGCGATGATGTCAATTCACACCCAGCAGCATTTCCGCGCAACGTCTCACTAGCGCATATCGTATTGGGAGCCGGAGGGGGCGTTGATTCGTTCCCGAAGCAGTTGTATCGTGGCTTCATGAATGAGCGTCACCAGTTGGACGTTGCCGCCCACGCCGGTCTGAACGGACGAGATTGCTCGCGCTCCCGCTATCGAGGTTCGCTATCTATAGGACGGAGCGAGGCGGGCAAGATTGCGCATGACGCATTGAGCAACGCCCATCAACGGCGTGGGAGAAATTGCAGATCGGCTATACAAAATGAACAGAGGTCAGCAATCGTGCGCCACAGTCCCGGCATGGCCACCCGCTCAGGGCGAGCGTATAGACCAGGCCTCGACGACAAGCCGAGGCCTAATCCTCCTACTGCGGGAAGCAGTTTTTTACCTAGCCATGTCACCTTTGACGAACAGCAAGGACGAACGCTCCAGCCGCCGCCATGCTTTCGTCGGCGTGCCCGCACGCATCGCTTCAAGCTCGCGCCAGAGGATCCTGCGCAACGTTGCGATGCCCAAATCCGATGAGCCTAGCTTCTCATTCACGCGATCTGCGATAGCACCCTGACCGACCAAAACGACATAGTCCTGTGCCGCGGTCAAGCGAATCAGCGGATCAACCGGATACTCGCCAGCGAACAATTCGTCGTGGTAGTCGGCGGCATTGTAGTCACCGACATCCTTGAAGTAGGCCGTGATGCGCTCGTTCGACTCAGGCGTCGACAGAGGCACCGCGTAAAGCGACGTTCGCATCACATGTGTATCGTCGATCGGCACCATCCAGTTGGAGACCTCGATCCAAGGATCTTCAGGGCTAATCCCCGGCATCGTTACATGGTTCTCGGAAGGGAACGTCCAGTCGCTCACGCGTACTTGCGCGCTTGCACGGCGGGTCGCCGTTTGGCATATGCCAGCCTCGGTTTCCTGATAAGCCAGTTCCGGAACCTCGGTGGTAATGGCATTACCGAACTCACCGACCCGACCCATCACATGGGCGAAGCTCACATGCGCAGCATCTAGAGAATTCTCAACATTTTGCAGCCAGTTGCAAGGCCATATCTGCTTGCGTTGAAACAGCATGACATCCGGGCGCTCGAACGCTGCATTACGCGGGAGATCAAATTCGGGCGGCTCGCCTTCGCCCATGTACGCGAATATGAGCCCGCTGTACTCATGAACAGGATAAGCGGCAATTCGGATGTTCGTTTCGCGGCAATTCCGTTCCGCCGGACGCTCAACACATTTTCCTTCACCGTCGAATTTCCAACCGTGATACATGCAACGGATTTCTTCACCCTCGATCCAACCCGTATGCAGCATGGTCAGGCGGTGAGCGCATCGCCCGGCAACAAGATGGGCATTCCCATTCTCGCTGCGGTAGAGCGTCAGATCTTCGCTCAGCAGACGCACTTTTTTCGCTTTTCCTGGCGCCACATCTGCAGAAATCGCGATGGGATGCCAAAACCGTCGCAAGAGTTGCCCCATCGGCGTATCTGCGGACGTTCCCGACAGCTGCATCATTTTTTCGGCCAATTGACCGTGCATTTTGATTGGTACTGTACTCATGGTTAAGCCACCTTTACACGTAAAATATCAAGCCCACTCACTTCGACCGACAAGTCGTCACCACTGATCAAGAAACGATTGCGGGCGATGCCGACACCGGCTGGTGTACCGGTGGCAATAATGTCGCCCGGCAGCAATACCATGTATGAGGACAGAGTCGCGATGATTTCCTCTGTCGAAAAAATCATTTCCTTCATGCTGCAGTCCTGCACCACCTCGCCGTTCAGCCGCGTCGTGATGTTCAGGCTTCGCTTACGCACCGCGTCTACGACTTGCGCCCCGCACGTGATTGCCGGCCCCAGCGCCGAGGCTTCGTCCAATCCCTTTGCGGCAGTCCAGTCCGGCCACCACGACTGCCCGGCAGGAACCCTCGTGAGATCTCGAGCGGAACCGTCATTGAGCGCGCAAATGCCAACGACATAATCCAGTGCATCCGCCACCGATACCGATTTGCAACGCTTACCGATCACCACCCCAATTTCGCCCTCGTAATCGAAGCGAGATGTCAACGTCCGATCCGGATTCAACACGCCCTCGTGGCCAACAAAATTTGTCGGCGCCTTGTAAAACGCCAAGGGCCTCTCCGGCGGCTTTGCGCTCGCTTCAGCTCCATGAGCGTGGTAGTTAACAGCGACCGCAAAAATTCTGGCATGCGGATCAACGGGCGGCAGCATGACTGCATCTGAGCACGCGATTTTTCTTGCATTTTGACTCGCAGGTACGGCCGCTTCCAAGGCCTGATTCAGCTCGTCTCGCTCGCAAACCACCTTGATAAAATCGCCCTCAATTTGGCCGATCAGAATTTGATCGCCTACTTGGTATCGACCAAGCCTAAAACTCTCTTCTTGCATTTCGAGCCTTTTTACTTTGGTTTTGATGCTTTCATTGTGAATGTTCCAAATCTACAAGGCGAGCACCTGATCCGATACTTTGTACGGTTTGTTGCATTCGACAAAGGGAACGGAGAACGCAAGTAGCGGTTTGCGGCTACCGGCCTTCCCTGCTCCTCAATGGCAAGTAGAATCAAGACACAACGAAGGTGGAAGTTGCCGTCAGAAAATGATGCGGCAGTCGATTTTCACGAACGCTTCGTAAATGAAAATGAGACGTTCGAATCGTAAGCGCAAGCGCCTGAAGGGGTCTGTCACGTTGGAGGGTAGTCGGGTGAGAGCACGAGATGAAACGAGACGAGGGAGACGAAATCTCTCTATCATGCCTACCGCTTTCCGGCAGGAATCATCGGCTGCGCGGTGCGTTGGTACTATTGGTTTAACCTTGCCTGGCGTGATATCGAGGATGCGGCACGAGCGACATTTAGCGTTTGTGGCGTACAAACATTATTCGAAATGCTCTGCCATCTTTTCAAGCTTACCGATGTCACTGATTACAATTCGTCCATATAGAACTTGAACTGCGCCCTCTGATTCCATCTCCCGTAAAACTCTATTGACAACCTGGCGACGCGTGCCAAGCATCGTTGCAATTTCCTCTTGGGACAGGTTGATCGAAGACACGCGACCGCCACGAGCGCTTCTCGTATAGATAGAGTTGAGAAGGGCTGCCACTCTTGCACGGGTCGACAGGACCGCAGCTCCTTCATACCTATCCAGCGCACCACGATGTCGATTAACCATTGCACACATTAAAGAGTACGCAAGACTTCCGTCATGACTAATCATTTCACGCAGCAGCTCGCCAGAGATTCGGACGAGTACGGTTTTCTCCCTGCATTCCGCGGTATAGAAATGGAGTGACCGGGTAATCACTGGTCCAATGCCGTGAAACTCCCCCGCGAGATGGATTCCAGCTGTAAAGTTGCGCCCGGATGGCATTTTCCTTATCAAATGCATCGAGCCTGTCGCAAGCAAATATAGGTAGGTAGGCACTTCACCCGTCCGATGAATAACGGTGTTTGCTTCAACCGTAATTGCGTCGGCCGCCTGGACGAGCCGCAAGATAGCTGCGTCTGGCCAATTGGCAAAGAGCTCGGATTGCGAAATCGTCAGCCGGACCAGTGTGTTTTCCATATCAGCGGAACCAGTTAGGGCCCTTAGTTACGATTGCCCCGGTGAATCGGACACCCCACCGAGCGGTGCGAGCATCACGTAGCGACCGGCAGGCTGCCATTTCGAACCATGACAGAACTGCTATAGCAGATGCACTTAAGAAGTGCTCGATGAGAGTATGTAACTACAGTGTAGATTAGTCCACACTTGAATCAATGTGCGTCAAATACATTCTCGCAAAGTCGTCCTTGGAAGTAAAATCGTGCGATCAGTTTTGCCAATCAGCAACCGTACCCAGCCCGCATTTTCATCTGCTCTCAAAGTACAGAATGGCGCTGCAATTGTCTTGCAGCGCCAACGTGATCAGAACCGATGGCGTATCCCAAGCGTCAGACCTGCCTGATTGTCACCAGGATTGACGGTCCCATCTAACGCCATAGCAGCCTTTGCCTGATTTCGCATCAACCCCAGCTCTGAATAGATATCGGTTCGCTTGGAGAGTGCATAGCTTCCAAGGAGCGTGTACATTCCAGTTCTGTTTGAAGCGCCGGCAGGATCGTAGGAATATGCTGCAGCGAGCAACGTCACTGCGGCAGTGGGGTTGTATGACATTGCAACCCAGTAGAGATTCGTCCTCGTGGAGGTTGGTGACGTATGCATGTTTCGTCTCTGAAAGGCGGCGTATAACTTTACTGGCTTAAAGTCAGCGGTTATCCCCAGTGCCATTCGCTCAACCGTATTCTGCTGGGTGGCTACTGAAGTGCCATTTTGGCGATCATACAGCACGCCAGTCAACACATTTCCAAACTGATAGTTGACGTTTGTAGACACTTCCTTTCCGACCTGGAATGCGCCCGGGACTTCGCCTCCGTTTACGATAGTGCTGTCAAAGCCAAAGCTATATTGGGCACTGAGATTCAAGCCTCCAAATTTCCCCCCGTATCTGATCGCATTATCGGCGCGACTAGCGAAGGCGGCATCCAGCGCAAGCGCCGAATAACGTGCGGGAATCATGGGGTCGTAGATCGCGCCAAAATCAAATATCGGTGTCGTCTCTCGCCCCAGTTGCACCTCGCCAAATTTTCCTGCCAGACCAACGTAAGCTTGGCGCCCGAAAAGGCGTCCGCCATTGGCAAGAACACCGGTGTCGGCCGAAAAGCCATTCTCAAGTCCGAAGACCGCTGCCAATCCATCTCCTAGGTCTTCTCGACCGCGAAATCCGATGCGCGAAGCAGCTGCGTTTCCCGAGTCCACTTTAGCCAGGCTTCCGGTCGCGGTGCCCGTACTGCTTACTCGCGCCTTATTTACATATTCGACCCCGACGTCGACGATCCCGTATATTTGAACGTTTGTTTGCGCGTGCAGGGCGGTGGATGCCATCACTGAGCCCAACAGTATTGTTGCGTTAAGCGCCTTCATTTTGTCTCCTGTGTAAGTTGTAATTATTTTGTTGAGCTGTTCCATGAGCGATGCCGGGAACATATCGGTCATTTCTTATGGCTCGATAATTTGAATCGCGGCCAACTGTGACGCAATGGTGTCCAAAAATCCCACTCAGTGCGACTCGTTCACGATCGTTTTTTGCCACCGAATTATCTGGCAAGGACACATGCCGTCAAACGATTTCCGCCAGCAAATTAATAATATCCGTCGCAAGAACCGTAGTTAAAAAAATCGGCGGCACACTGTCTCTTTTGTTGCACTTCGAGACGCCGTCAGCACATTTCCCCATGCTAGACTGGCCGCTCCAGCCTGAGCAGTTGGTGCCAGGAGGAGTACACGAAAGGTAGAACATGGAGCAGACAATTAAGAGCGGCGCGGTGGTGGTGACTGGCGCGGCGCAAGGAATAGGCTACGCAATTGCCGAGCGTTTTGCGGCTCTGGGCCGGCGCGTGGTGATTGCCGACTTGCGTGGTTCCGAGGCCGCGGCGAAGAAGCTCGGCCACGATGCGCTGGGCTTCGACGCGGACGTGAGCAACGCCGAGCAGGTCGATGCATTGATGGCGTTCGCGGCCGAACGCACCGGCGGAGTGTCGGTGCTGGTCAACAACGCCGGCATCTACACCTCGCTCGCCAAAACATCGTTCGACGAAATCGACCCCGACGAATGGAAGCGCGTGTTCAACGTCAACGTCGAAGGCGTATGGTATTGCTGCCGCGCAGCGGCGCGCTACATGAAGCCAGCCGGCGACGGCAACATCATCAATATCGCGTCCGCGGCCGCGTCCAAGGGCACTGCGGGCCTCCTGCACTACGTGGCCAGCAAGGCCGCGGTGGTCGCGATGACGCGCACACTGGCGCGCGAGCTCGGACCGTACGGCGTACGCGTAAACACGGTGTCGCCGGGCTTTACGCAAAGCGACGGCATCCTGGCTGGCGGCGCGGCGCGTGGCCAGCAGAGCGAAGACATAAAGCGCCAGCGCGTCGTGCAGCGCGACATTGCACCTGACGACATCGCTGGCGCAGTGCTGTTCCTGGCTGGGCCCGATGCAGGCATGTTCGCCGGTCAGAACCTGATCGTCGACGGTGGCCTCACCATGAACTGAACGTAAGCGGCGGCTTCGTCCGCGCTCATGATGCGCAGGTCATTGTGAGAGGATTACGCGCCGTCTCCGATTTAGAATTCGAATTCCAGATGGCGGGGATTAACCGCCATCTGATACCCAATGCAGAGGCATTGTTCCTGACGCCGTCGGCCCAATGCCAGTTCATCTCCGGTACCATCGTGCGTGAAATTGCTTGCAGATATTTTCAAGAAACCGCTATACGTAAAGCGCTCAAAGTTCACACGAAAAAACTTTGGGAAGACTTTTCGATGGCTGCATAGATCAAGAATTCAGCCCTCGATTTCGTCCGCTCTCAGAATGACGTTTATTCAGTCTTCGACGCACCCCAAAGCACATCCACGATGACATTGCCCATCATCTTGCCACCCTCGACCGCTTCGTGTGCCGCAGCAATGTCATTTAACGTAAAGCGGGCGCCGATCGAGTGGGATAGCCGGCCGCTTGTCAGTAACTCGGTAACACCATCAAGCGCGATACGTCGATCTGTCGGATTAAGGTCGTAGACTAGAAAAAAATGTAGGCTAATCGAGCTAGACAGCAAAGTACGGAACGGCACCGCGATGTTGTCCATATTGTTCGAGCCGTAAGAAACGACGGTAGCATGCGGTGCTACCACCGAGTCGCCGATCAAACTTGCCGTAGTCGAAAAGTCCATATCGATAATGGCATCAACGCCCCGGCCGATGTTCAATTCTTTGACCCTCTTTTCGACAGGCTCCTGCTTGTAGTTGATCGTTGCGAAAGCGCCCGCAGCCTGGGCGTGCACCGCCTTTTCTGCCGAGCCAACCGTGCCAATCACATTGGCGCCACCGAGAACCGCAATCTGCGTGGCATAGTGGCCGACGGCGGATGATGCACCGACCACCAACACGGTCTTGCCAGAGATATCTCCCAGTAAGTGAACTGCTTGAAACGCGGTAAGTGCCGGAATGCCGAGGCAGGCGGCTGCCGCAAAATCGGTCGTGGCCGGCAACCTTGCAGCCTGCGCCTCGGGCAGCACGATATATTCGGCGGCGGTGCCCATTGGTCGCTGATGTTGCCCATTCCAGATCCAGACCCGTTCGCCAATCCGGCTGGGTGACACGCCATCGCCTACAATATCAATAACGCCGGCACCGTCGCTATGCGGCACGATGCGCTCAGTGTCAAGCGGACGACCGCGCTTTTTAACATCCGACGGATTGACGCCCGACGTCGCAAGCCTGACGCGAACCTCTCCCCGCTGTGGCGTCGGCGTTGGCAGTTCGCCGACGACGAGCACTTCACTAGCTGCGCCATTTTTTGAATACCAGGCAGCACGCATATAGATCTCCTTAGTAGAGTTGCCGTGTTGCAAACACGTCTGGCCGCGCGCGAGGGTATGCAACGATTTTTATCCCGATCTCGTCAGCTGAAACGCGTTCTCCTTTTTGCTTGCGGATCGGCGCTGGTCAGATGACTAACGTTGAGCGATGGGTACGAACGCCAGATCGTCCAGGCCGACATAATTGGCCGATGGGCGAATGATCTTGTTATCGATACGCTGCTCGATCACGTGCGCGGCCCAGCCGGAAGTACGGGAAATCACGAACAACGGTGTAAACATCGCGGTCGGCACGCCCATCATGTGGTACGAGACGGCCGAGAACCAGTCCAGATTCGGGAACATCCTCTTGACTTTCCACATCACGCTTTCCAGGCGCTCAGCGATGTCGAACGTCGCAGTCGCGCCCGCTTCGTCCGACAACTTGCGTGCCACTTCCTTGATGATGTTGCTGCGCGGATCGGATACGGTGTACACCGGATGACCGAACCCGGTCACCACTTCCTTGTTCTCTACCCGGCTCCTGATGTCGACTTCCGCTTCATCCGGATTGTCGTAACGCTTCTGGATTTCTAATGCGACTTCATTCGCGCCGCCATGTTTCGGGCCGCGCAAGGCACCGATTGCGCCGGTGATTGCAGAGTAGAAATCAGAGCCGGTGCCGGCAATCACCCGGCTGGTAAAGGTGGAGGCATTGAATTCGTGTTCCGCGTACAGGATCAGCGAGACGTGCATCGCTTTTTCCCATGCGGCGGATGGCTTCACGCCATGCAGCAGGTGCAGGAAATGGCCGCCGATGGAATCGGCGTCGGTTTCGACTTCAATGCGGCGGCCGTTGGTGCTGAAGTGATACCAGTACAGCAGCATGGAGCCGAATGACGCCATCAGGCGGTCAGCGATGTCACGTGCGCCCGGCGCATTGTGGTCATCTTTCTCAGGCAGTGTGCAGCCCAGCGCCGAGATGCCAGTGCGCATCACGTCCATCGGGTGCGATGCGGCAGGCAGTGCTTCCAGCGCGGCCTTGACGCTGATCGGCAAGCCGCGGAGGGATTTCAGTTTTGCCTTGTAGCCCTTGAGTTCGGAGGCAGTCGGTAACTTGCCGTATACCAGCAGATAGGCGATTTCCTCGAATTCGCAGGTGTCGGCGATATCCAGGATGTCATAGCCGCGGTAATGCAGGTCGTTGCCGGTCTTGCCGACGGAACACAGTGCAGTGTTGCCTGCGGTCACGCCGGACAGCGCGACGGATTTTTTCGGTTTGAAACCGGTTGCTTGTGCTTCGCTCATTTTTAATCTCCTGACGGAAAAGAATCGGTGTAATGGGGGTGCTTTTAGGAATCTCTGATTACGTAGAGGAAGTTCTGAGTAAGCGTAGCCTCAGCTAACGCTGACCTGATTCACTGGCGTCTCCGCTTTTTGACGTGATTAGAACCGATGGCGTATCCCGAACGTTAGACCTGCCTGATTGCCACCGGGATTGACGGTCCCGTCTAGCGCCACTGCAGCCTTTGCCTGATTTCTTATCAACGCCACCTGTGAATAAAAATCGGTTCGTTTGGAAAGTGCATAGCTGCCAAGGACCGTGTACATTGCAGATCTGTTTGACCCGCCCGCAGGATCGGAGAAATATGCTGAAGTGAGCAATGTCACTGCGGCGCTGGGGTTATATGACATGCCAACCCAGTAGAGATTCGTCCTTGTGGCGATTGGCGGCGTATGCATGTTTCGTCTCTGAAAGGCAGCGTATATCTTAACTGGCTTAAAATCAGCGACTATCCCCAGTGCCATTCGCTCAGTCGTATTCTTCTCGGTGGCTACTGAAGTGCCATTTTGGCGGTCATACAGCACACCAGCCAACAAACTCCCAAACTGATAGTTGACGTTTGTAGACATTTCCTTTCCGACCTGGAATGCACCCGGGACTTCGCCTCCGTTTGCGATAGTGCTGTCAACGCCAAGGCTATATTGGGCACTAGCATTCAAACCGCCAAATTTCCCGACGTATTTGAGCGCATTATCGGCGCGGCTAACGTAGGAGACATCCAGAACAGGAGTCGAATAGCGTGCGGGAGCCACAGGGTCGTAAATTAGGGCAAAATCATATATCGGTGTCGCCTCTCGTCCCGCTTGCACCTCACCAAAATTTCCTGCCAGACCAACATAAGCTTGGCGCCCAAAAAGGCGTCCACCATTGTTCAAAGCACCGGTGTCGGCCGCAAAGCCATTCTCAAGTACGAAGACTGCTGCCAATCCATCCCCTAAGTCTTCTCGGCCGCGAAATCCGATGCGCGAAGCAGATGCGTTTCCTGAGTCCACACGAGTCAGGCTTCCGGTCGCGGCGCCCGCACTGTTTACTCGCACCTTATTTACATATTCGACCCCTACGTCGACGATCCCGTATACCTGAACGTTGGTTTGCGCGTGCAGGGCGGTGGATGCAATCACGGAGCCCAATAGAATAGTTGCGTTAAGTGTTTTCATTTTATCTCCTATGTAAACCGTAATAATTTTGTTTTTGGCAATATTACATTGTTAATTGCCACCTTCGTTTCCTCTCGCATGGAGAGGAGGATGCACTTCTTGTGATCATCTGCATCGGTCGGCAATGCCGCGCTGCTTCATGATGTTGCATCTCCTAGAGGACGGAGGTGGTTATTGCGTTGATTTCCTCAAATTTGATACGGGCTGGTGTTAAGCAGTCGCTTGAGGCCTCATTGCCTGCTCCTTGCCGGTGGTGGCACGCCACTGCGCCATCAGCCGGGCCCATTTTTCCCGCACCGCAGCCAGATGGCGCGCCTTGACGTGGCCGTAGCCGCGGATTTCTTCAGGCAGCCGCGCGATTTCCAGCGCCAGCTCCAGGTTCTGCGCCGACAGGGTGGCCAGGATTTCCTCGATACAGCGCTGGTACTCGCCTATCAATGCGCGCTCTTCCTTGCGTTCGGAACTGTAGCCAAGCGGGTCGAACGGCGTGCCACGCAGCCCTTTGCACTTCGCCATCAGGTGCATCGCCGTGCGCATCCAGCGACCGTACGCCCGCTTGACCAGTTCGCCTTTCTCATTCTTCTTGGCCAGCAGCGGCGGCGCCATGTGATGCACAAGCCGATAGTTTCCCTCGAACATCTCCTCCACCTTGGCCTGGAAAGTGCCATCGGTATGCAGGCGCGCGACCTCATATTCATCCTTGTAGGCCATCAGCTTGAACAGATAGCGTGCCACTTCCTTGCCCAGCCGGCTGCCGCCCAGAGGGACTTCGGCCGCCTGCACCCGGCCCACGAAGCGCAGGTATTGCTCGGCATACGCCGCATTCTGATAGTCGGCAAGGAATTCAGCCCGCTTGCTGACCATCTGCACCAGTGTTGGCGGGCGCAGCAGCGTGATCGCTTGTGCCGGCGTGGCAGCGAGCATGACGCTGGCCGGATCGTGGGCGCATTGCCGCCCCCACTCGAACGCCTCCTGGTTGGCGCCGACCTGCACGCCATTGAGTTCGATGGCGCGCATCAAGCTGGCGTGCGAGAGCGGCACCTGCCCCTTTTGCCAGGCATAACCGAGCATCAGCAAGTTGGCGAAGATCGACTGCCCCATCAGCTGAGTGGCGACCTGTGCCGCGTCGACGATGCCGAGCCGGCCTCGGCCGATGATGTGGGCGATGGCGTCCGCATGGCTCTCCGAGCTGGTGTTCCAGTCGGGGTTGCGCACGATCGCCGCCGTCGGCGTCACGTGGCTGTTCAGCACAACGTAGGTGCGCTGCGGGAACATCATGGCCAGGGTAGTCTTGCCGGCACCGACCACGCCGTCGCAGGCGATCACCAGATCGGCCATGCCGAGATCCACCCGGCTCGCGTGCAAGGCTTCGGACTGGTCGGCGATCTGGATATGGCTCCAGGTTGCGCCGCCCATTTGCGCCATGCCGGTGGCATCTTGCGTGATCACCGTCTTGCCTTCCAGGTGCGCGGCCATGCCGAGCACCTGGCCGATGGTGACGACGCCGGTGCCGCCCACCCCGGCGACCACGATGCGGCGCGCCGGCGTGGCTGACGGCAGCATCGGTTCGGGGATATTGGTCGGCGTCGGGTGCGCCTGCTTGACGGCCGCTGTTATCTTCTTCAGCTGACCGCCTTCGACCGTGACAAAGCTCGGGCAAAAGCCCTTGACGCAGGAGAAGTCCTTGTTGCAGGTGTCCTGGTTGATCTTGCGCTTGCGGCCGAACTCGGTTTCCACCGGCTGCACCGCCAGGCAGTTACTTTCGACCGAGCAGTCGCCGCAGCCTTCGCACACCAGTTCGTTGATGACGACGCGCTTTTCCGGATCGACCATGGTGCCGCGCTTGCGTTCGCGGCGCTTCTTGGTGGCGCAGGCCTGGTCGTAGATGATTACCGTAGCGCCCTTCACTTCGCGCAATTCGCGCTGCACCGCATCGAGGTCGTCGCGATGGCGCAGCGTCACGCCGGTCCCCAGCGCGACGCCGGCGTACTTGTCGATATCGTCGCTGACCACAACGATGCGTTTGGCGCCTTCCGCGGTGAGCTCGCTGATCAATCCGGGCACGTCGAGCTGGCCGTCCACCGCCTGGCCGCCGGTCATCGCCACCGCGCTGTTGTAGAGGATCTTGTAAGTGATGTTGACGCCGGCATGGATCGACTGCCGGACCGCCAGGGATCCGGAGTGATTGTAGGTGCCATCGCCCAGGTTGGCGAACATGTGCTGACGCTTGCTGAACGGCGCCTGCCCCATCCAGTGCACGCCTTCGCCGCCCATCTGGCTCCAGGTGGTAGTGGCGCGGTCCATCCAGGTCACCATGCCGTGGCAGCCGATGCCGGCCATCGCCAGCGACCCTTCCGGTACGACGGTGCTGGTATTGTGCGGGCAGCCGGGGCAGAACCACGGCAGGCGGTCGCTGTGGCGCTTGTCGCCCTGCTCGGACGCGCGCTCCTTGGCGTCGATCTCGGCCAGCCGCACATCCATGCGCGCTGCCACGTCGGGCGGCACCCCCAGCGCCTTCAGGCGGCCGGCGATGGCCTTGGCGATCAAGGCCGGTGTCAGATCGGCCTTGGCGCGCAGCAGCCAGTCCTGGCCGGGCCGGCGGTGACTCCATTCCCCGCCCGTCGGCATGCCGTCGGGAGCGCCGTACTTGCCCAGCACCACAGGGCGGGCGTCGGCCCGGTAATGGTAAAGCTCATCCTTGAGCTGCTGTTCGATGACGGGGCGTTTTTCCTCGATCACCAGGATCTCGCGCAAGCCGTGCGCAAACGCGCGCACGGCCGTCGGCTCCAGGGGCCAGACCACGCTCACCTTATGCAGGCGCAGGCCGATCGCACGGCAGCCGGCCTCGTCCAGGCCCAGATCCGTCAGCGCCTGACGCGTGTCGCTGTATGCCTTGCCACTGGCGATCAGGCCCAACCGGTCGGCGGTGCCGGCAAACACATTGTAGTTGAGCCCGTTGGCCCGCACATAGGCCAGCGCGGCCGGCCATTTGTACTCCATCATGCGCGCTTCCTGGGCCAGCGGATCGTCCGGCCAGCGGGCGTGCAGGCCGCCTTCGGGCTGCTCGAAGTCCTCGGGCAGCACGATACGCGTTCGATCAGCATCGATCTCCACCACGGAACCCGACTCGACCACTTCCTGCACCGTCTTCATGCCGGCCCACAAGCCGCTGAACCGGCTCATGGCAAAGGCATGCTGACCGAGGTCGAGGATATCCTGGACGCTGGCCGGGATGAACACCGGCAGTCCGCAGGCGATGAAAGTGTGGTCGCTCTGATGCGCCAGGGTGCTGCTCTTGGAGAGGTGATCGTCGCCGGCCAGGGCGAGCACCCCGCCCAGTGCGGCGGTGCCGGCCAGATTGGCATGCTTGAGCGCGTCGCCGCTGCGGTCGACGCCCGGTCCCTTGCCGTACCAGATGCCGAACACGCCATCGTGCTTCCTGTGCTCGGGGTAGAAGTCGAGCTGCTGCGAGCCCCACACCGCGGTGACGCCGAGTTCTTCGTTGACACCGGGCTGGAACACCACCTGCTTGGCTTCCAGGTGTTTCTTGGCCGCCCACAGGGCCTGGTCGTAATTGCCTAGCGGCGAGCCACGGTAACCGGAGATGAAACCGGCCGTATCGTGGCCGGCAAGGGCATCGCGGCTGCGCTGCAGCAACGGCAGGCGCACCAGCGCCTGCACCCCGCTCATGAAGGCGCGACCCGACTGGAGGGCATATTTGTCATCGAGGGTAACGCCATCGATGGCCTGGCGGCTGGCATTGGTAAGTGGAGCATTCATGGGACGGTTTCGCTTCCTGGTGTGAATGAGAACGGTCGTCACGCGGACGGTATCGGCGCGGCCTGATCAGAGGCTGCGTTCAAAGCGGCTAATCGCGGTTTCCCGCACATCCAGCACTTCGCTGGTGATCACGGTGCCGGACGCGACCTCGATCGCGTACGCGTACAACTGGTCGCCAAGGTCGGCAATGCGCAGCCCCTGCTCGAAGATGCCGCTGACGTCGAAATCGATGTTGTCGGCCATCGACAGCAAGGTATTCTTGTTGCCGCAAATCTTGACCGTCGGCGTCACCATGCTGCCAATCGGATTCCCGACGCCAGTGCCGAAGAAGGCCAGCTGACAGCCGCTGATGGCCATCGCGGTGAGATTCTCCACCGCTGCCGCCGGCGCATCCATGAAGTGCAAGCCTTTGCGGCGCGGCGCTTCGCCGTAGGACAGCACGCCAACCAGCGGGGTGGTGCCGGACTTGGCCAGCGCACCGAGCGCTTTTTCCTCAACGGTGGTCAGTCCGCCACGCTTGTTGTCGGGTGAAGGCTGGTCCTCGCGCATGTCGACGCCACGCAGGATGGCGGTATTTTCCATGTCGCGCACCGCCTTGACAAAGGCGCTCTTGACTGTCTCGTCGGCCGCGCGTGCAGCAAACAGATGTTCGGCGCCGATGAATTCAGAGGTCTCGGAAATGATGACCGTGCCACCCTCAGCGATCACCAGGTCGGCCAGGCGGCCGATGACGGGATTGCAGCTCAGGCCGGACGTGGTGTCCGATCCGCCGCATTCGACGCCGATGATCAGTTCCGATACCGGACATGCCTCGCGCCTGGCACGCGACGCCTGCAAAACCAGCTTTGCTGCTTTGCGGGTGCCCTCCGCGATGCAGTTGATGCTGCCATCGGGCTGCAGATGCACTGTCTCGACCGGCTTGCCGGTGCTGCGGATGCGACGCGCCACCGCTTCGGTCGACTGCGCCTCGAGGCCGACCAGCAGCACCGCAGCGATATTCGGATTGCGTCCCAGGCCGGCGATCGACTCGAAGGTGAAATCGAGATCGGCGCCGAACTGGCCGCGCACGAACAGCGTGGTGACCGGTATGCAGCCATCGACGGCTTGCACGATGGCGCGGGTGGCTGGATTGCAGTTATCCATCACTGACACCACCGCAACCCAGTTGCGCACGCCGATTGTGCCGTTCTCACGGCGGTAGCCCAGAAATGTCGTCATTTGCTTGTCTCCTTTGATAAGTCGCCGCGGGCGCGGGCGGACTCGATGTTGTGCACATGCATGTGCTCGCCCATTTTTACCGCTTGGCTGGCGCGCCCGATGACCTGCCCGTATTTCAGGATATTGGCATCCTTGGGTGTGTCGGCGATGCACAGCTTGTGGCCGAAGGGAATGTCCTGCAACAGCCGCACCTCGCCGCTGGCTTCGCCCTGCAGGCGGCAGACGTCGCCGGCCACGCCAGGATCGATCAGGGTGGCGAGATTGTCGCTTTCATTTAGTACGATGGCACGTGGCATTTTTATAACTCCTATATAGGTATAATTACTACTGTATAGATAATTCTCGTGGCATGTCAAGAAAAATGTGGAGTACGCCCTTGTTGAAGCGTGTTTTCTATATTTCGTCAAAGAAAGTCCTACATAGAAGTTCTTGACAAAGGATGCGCCCCGGTCTATCTTGGTTTCATTGCGGTGCGACTGCGCCGCCAAACCAGCGAGAGGCGAACATGAAGGTGGCCCAACACATGGACAAGATTGAACGACTGGAGGCGCTGCGCGCCCGGCTCGACCCGCTCCAGGATTTCGAACTGTGGTTTTGGGCCGGCATGACGGCCGGGACCCATGCGGTCAATGCGGCACTGCACCAGACCGGCGCCACCATCGCCGAGGAAGCGTTCGCACTCCAGCCCGGGGTCTATCTGGTGCCGCAAGCCGACGGCACGCTGACGCCGACGTTCCGGCCGCTGGGCGATGTGCTGCATGTGGGCCGCCCGAAAGTGGAGGCCCCGGTATCCGATGCGGTCAGCGCGATGATGCATCAAATGGAAATCATCGAGCATTACCGCGACCCGTGTCTGCGCGAGGGATTGCAGCCGACGCCGGCGATCGCCGCGGAATGCGACGCCGCCCTGCGGCGCTGCCTGCAGTTGCTGGCGACCTGCCTGGCGGAGGGGCAGGCATGAACATCGAACAACATATCGAGATGGCGCGGCGCATCGAGCGTTCGCTGGAAAAATGCGGACCGGCCGATCATGAAATGCGCATCGAAGCGGCGATGCTGGCCGGCACCCATTGGCTGAACGCGGCGCTGCATGGCGCCGGTGCGACGACGCCGGCCACCGACATATTCCACAGTTATTTACTGACGGTGAACGAATTCCGCCGGCTGTGCATCGCCGATGGCGCGCGGCTGCGCGCGTTGGCGGAGATTGAAGACCTGCGACCACCCTTTGTCCGCGGCAACTGGCATGGCGGTGAGCACGCAGGAGAACGCGCGCTTGCATTGCTGGCGCAGATCCGCCCGGCGGTCTAGAACCTGAACAACAACGCAGTACGGTATTGAACCCTAAGGAGAGAACAGTGAAAGCAGTGCGTGTCATTCCATCCGCCGAAGGCGGCATAGTCGAGGTGCAGGACATCCCTACCCCGGTCGTCGGTGCCGGACAAGTCCTGGTCCGGGTCCGGGCAACCGGCCTTAACCGCGGTGAGATTAATCAGGCCAGCGAAATGCGCTCGGGCAGTACGATCACGGCCGGCGTGGAATTTGCCGGCGAAGTCGCTGCAGTGGGCGAGGGCGTCAGCGCGTGGCAGGAAGGTGACCGGGTGATGGGGCATGGTAAAGGTTGCCAGGCTGAGTATGTGCTTGCCCATCCTCTGACCCTGATGCGGGTGCCGGCCGACCTGTCGTGGGTCGATGCCGCCGCGTTTCCGAACGTGTTCATCACGGCGCATGACGCCGTGGTCAGCAACGGCGAGTTGAAGGCGGGCGAGTCGATCCTGATCAATGGCGCGTCAGGCGGCGTGGCCCTGGCGGCGATTCAGATCGCCAAGGCACTGGGCGCCAGGCCCGTGATGGCGATGTCGCGCTCGGCGGACAAACTGCGCAAGCTGGCGCAATTCGGTGTCGATGTCGGCATCGACGCTTCCGCGGGTTCGCATGTCGATGCCGTGATGGCGGCCACCGATCAGCGCGGCGTCGACGTGATCATCGACACCGTCGGCGGCCCCGTGTTCGAGGCCAATATGCAGTGCCTGGCGGTGCAGGGGCGCCTGATCAATATCGCGCGGCTCGGCTCGGCCACGGCGCAGATCGACCTGTCCACGCTGTGGTTAAAGCGCCTCAAGCTGATCGGCGTAACCTTCCGCACCCGCTCCGAGGCCGAACGCCTGGAATGCATCCAGGCCTGCGCGCGCGACCTGCTGCCCCTGCTCGCGGCCGGCAAGCTCAAGCTGCCGATCGACCGTACCTTCCCGCTGACCTCGGTCCTGGAGGCGCATGCCTACATGAAGCGCGATGAGCACATCGGAAAAATTGTCCTCGTGGCCGACTGAATCACCACTATAACCAGGAGACATGCATGAGTATCACGATTACCCCCCTCACCGGCTCGGTCGGTGCACTGGTCGAAGGCGCCGACCTGAATCAGCCCATCGGTGCCGAAGAATTCGCGGTGCTGCATCAGGCCCTCACCACCAGGGGCGTTCTGGTCTGGCGTGGCCAGCACTTGCAGCCCGATGCACACATCGCCTTTGCCAAGCTGTGGGGCACCCCGGCGCAGAACAATCCGCTCGACCCTTCCGTGCCCGGCTACCCGGGCCTGATCCAGGTGACCAAGATCCCGAAGGCGACTGCCTCGACCGAGGCGTGGCACTCGGACTCGATCTATACCAAGGTGCCGCCCAAGATTTCCATCCTCTCGGCGGTGGTGGTGCCGCATGGCGGCGACACGATGTGGTGCAATCAATACCAGTCCTACGAGCGTCTGTCGCCCACCATGCAAGCCATGCTCGAAGGCTTGCGCGCGCGCTTCACCGGACTACGGCTGGCCAGGATGCGCGGCATCGAAGAGGTGCCAGAGGCCGTCCACCCTATCGTTCGCACGCATCCAGATACCAAGCGCAAGGCCCTGTATATCGGCCACCCCGATACCGCCCAGCAGATCGAAGGCATGACCGCGGCCGAGAGCCGGCCGTTGCTCGACTTCCTGTATGAGCATTCCACCGCGCCCGACAATGTATACCGCCACATGTGGCAGGTGGGCGATGTGGTGATCTGGGACAACCGCTGCACCATGCACTACGCCGTGCACGACTATGGCGATGCGGAGCGCGTCCTGAACCGCATCACGCTGCAGGGCGAAGTACCCGCCTGAGCGGCGGGTCACTGCGTGCAGCAAACGGCCTGGCATGTTGGAGGCCGCTGCTGCGCGATGCGGAAAAGTCTGAGAGCTACGTGGGACAACAGGGAAGAACAGATGAAAATAGGTATTCCAACCGAAACTCGAACGGGTGAGACGCGTGTGGCCGCCACCCCCGAGACAGTAAAGAAACTGGTAGCGGGCAAGCACGACGTCGTCGTCCAGTCCGGGGCAGGCATGGCCGCAAGCATTCCGGACGAGGCCTACACCGCCGCCGGCGCGTTCATTGGCAGCACTGCCGAGGCGTTCGGCGCCGAGACGGTCCTGAAAGTCCGCGCGCCGAGTGCGGAAGAATATGCGCTGCTCAGCAGCGGTACGGTCGTGATCGGCATGCTGAACCCCTTCGATGCCGAGAATATTGCGCTGATGGCAAGTCACGGGCTGACCGCCTTCGCCCTCGAAGCCGCGCCGCGGACCTCGCGTGCGCAATCGATGGACGTGCTGTCGTCGCAAGCGAATATCGCCGGTTACAAGGCGGTGCTGATGGCGGCCAACACCTATCAGCGCTTCATGCCGATGCTGATGACCGCCGCCGGCACCGTCAAGGCGGCGCGCATGCTGATCATGGGCGCGGGGGTGGCCGGTCTGCAGGCGATCGCCACGGCCAAGCGGCTGGGTGCGGTGATCGAAGCCTCGGATGTGCGGCCGGCGGTCAAGGAGCAGATCGAATCGCTGGGCGCGAAATTTCTCGATGTGCCGTTCATTACCGATGAAGAACGTGAAATCGCCCAAGGCGTCGGCGGCTATGCGCGCCAGATGCCCGCCGACTGGATGCGGCGTCAGGCCGAACTGGTGCATGAGCGCGCCAGGCAGGCCGACATCATCATCACCACGGCGCTGATTCCGGGTCGCAGGGCGCCGGTGCTGATCAGCCAAGCGACCGTCAAGGCCATGAAGCCGGGCTCGGTGATCCTCGACATGGCCGCTGATCAGGGCGGCAATTGCTCTTTGTCCGAAGCGGGCAAGACCGTCATCAGGCATGGCGTGCACATCATCGGCGAAGGCAATCTGGCGGCGCTGCTGGCGGCCGACGCCTCGGCGCTGTATGCGCGCAATATGCTCGATTTCCTCAAATTGATCGTCAATCCGGAAGGCGGACTGGTGATCAATCTCGAGGACGATATCGTGGCCGCCACGCTGCTATGCAGCGGCGGTGAAGTACTACGCAAATAGGATAGGGAAATCATGGAAGTCACGCATACCATCACCAATCTGATCATCTTCGTACTGGCGATCTACGTCGGTTACCACGTGGTCTGGACCGTCACACCGGCCTTGCATACGCCGCTGATGGCGGTCACCAACGCGATTTCCGCGATCATCATCATCGGCGCGATGCTGGCCGCCGGACTGACCGAAGGCATCGTCGGGCAGGTTGCCGGAACACTGGCGGTGGCGCTGGCTGCGGTCAACGTCTTCGGCGGCTTTCTGGTCACGCAGCGGATGCTGGAAATGTTCAGAAAGAAAGAACCGAAAGCAGTGGCGCTTCCTAAGAAAACTGATTTAGCGGGAGCCCAATCATGAGCATGGCATTCGTTAGCATGAACCTGGTGACGATGTTCTACCTGATCGCCTCGGTGTGTTTCATCCAGGCCCTGAAAGGGCTGTCGCACCCGTCCTCGGCCCGGCGCGGGAACGTCTTCGGCATGGGCGGCATGGCGCTCGCCGCGATCACCACCATCGCGCTGATCATCAAACTCAAGACCCAGGCCGGCAGTACCGGCCTGGGTTTCGGGCTGGTGCTGATCGGTTTGGTGGTGGGCGGCGGTATCGGCGCGACTCTGGCCAAGCGGGTCGAAATGACCAAGATGCCGGAACTGGTCGCGGCGATGCACTCGCTGATCGGCTTGGCCGCCGTCTGTATCGCGGTCGCAGCCGTGTCCGAGCCGTGGGCCTTCGGCATCGCGGCGCATGGCGACGCGTTGCCGGTCGGCAACCGCATCGAGTTGTTCATCGGCACCTTCGTCGGTGCGATCACCTTCTCCGGTTCGGTGATTGCGTTCGGCAAGCTGTCGGGCAAGTATAAATTCCGCCTGTTCCAGGGCGCGCCGGTCAGCTTCCGGGGCCAGCATTTCATCAACCTGCTGCTGGCCGTGGCGATGCTCGGTCTGGGCATTATCTTTGTGCTGACCCAATCCTGGCTGCCGTTCATCCTGATGACCATCATCGCCTTCGTCTTGGGCGTGCTGATCATCATCCCGATCGGCGGCGCGGACATGCCGGTGGTGGTCTCGATGCTCAACAGCTATTCGGGCTGGGCTGCCGCCGGGATCGGCTTCTCGCTGAACAATGCGATGCTGATCATCGCCGGTTCGCTGGTCGGATCCTCCGGTGCGATCCTGTCCTACATCATGTGCCGTGCGATGAACCGCTCATTCTTCAACGTGATCCTGGGCGGTTTCGGCGGCGCTCCCGCTGACGCGACGCCGGGTGCGGCGCAAGGCCAACGCCCGGTGAAAGCCGGCTCCGCCGACGATGCCGCGTTCCTGATGGGGAATGCCGAAACCGTCATCATCGTGCCCGGCTACGGCCTGGCGGTGGCGCGTGCCCAGCATGCGTTGATGGAACTGGCCGAGAAACTGTCGCACAAGGGCGTCACCGTCAAGTTCGCGATTCACCCGGTGGCAGGGCGCATGCCGGGCCACATGAACGTCTTGCTGGCCGAGGCTGAAGTGCCGTACGACCAGGTGTTCGAGATGGAAGACATCAACAGCGAATTCGGCCAGGCCGATGTGGTGCTGGTGCTGGGTGCCAACGACGTCGTCAATCCGGCCGCCAAGGATCCGAAGTCGTCGATTGCCGGCATGCCGATCCTGGAAGCCTACAAAGCCAAGACCGTCATCGTCAACAAGCGGTCGATGGCCTCCGGCTATGCCGGGCTGGACAACGAGTTGTTCTACATGGACAAGACCATGATGGTGTTCGGGGATGCCAAGAAGGTTATCGAAGACATGCTCAAGGCGGTGGGCTGAACAGGCATGGCGCAAGCTGATGCCCGCTCAGACCACGCGTCTGGTATAGGCCGCCAGGCCGGATGAATCACACATAGAAGGAGACACAGCAATGCATCAGGCCCCATCCCTACAACCGTTTGCCGATCTCGACGGCAAGGTCGCTTTCGTGACCGGAGCATTCAGCGGCCTTGGCCGCCATTTTGCCCTCACCCTGGCGGGCGCCGGTTGCCGAGTGGCGCTGGCCGGAAGGCGCGTCGCCGAAGGCGAGGCCCTGCTCGCCGAACTGCGGGAGATGGGGCGCGAGGCCTGCGTAGTCCAGCTGGACGTGCGAGACGGCAACTCGGTGGCATCCGCCTTTGCATCGGCTGCGCAAGCCCTGGGTCCGGTGCAGATCGTCATCAACAGCGCAGGGATAGCCGTCACCCGTGCCGCCATTGACGTCACGGAAGACGAGTGGCAAAGCGTGATCGACACCAACCTGAACGGCGCCTGGCGCGTCGCGCAATGCGCAGCGCGCAACATGCGCGATAGCGGCGGCGGCAGCATCGTCAACATCGCCTCGATCCTCGGCTTGCGGGTAGCCCAGCAGGTCCCGGCCTACGCGGCGGCGAAGGCCGGCCTGATCCACCTGACGCGCGCACTGGCGCTCGAATGGGCACGGTACGGCATTCGGGTCAATGCGCTGGCGCCTGGCTACCTCGCCACCAATATCAATGACACGTTCTTCCACACCGACAACGGACAGGCGATGATCAAGCGCATTCCGCAACGGCGCCTGGGCGCGCCCTCCGAACTGGATGCGCCCCTGCTGCTGTTCGCTTCCAGCGCCTCGAGCTACATCAACGGCGCGGTCCTGCCAGTCGATGGCGGTCATTCCATCAATACCCTTTGAGTGAGCGCAGATGCCTATGCCTATGCTAATGAATGCACTGTGCCGGGAACTGCAAACCGCCCGGAAGCCATCGTCGTTGTTGAAAAGTTCTATATATAATTGGTGGAAAATTGGTGGTTTTTCGAATGAAAATCATGAAGAATTACCTCTTCGCCGTGCATGGTTCGGTTGTTGCATTGAATTAAACTTCTATATAGGTTTCGAGTGAAAATTACGCCCCCATCCCCACTGCCCGCCGCGCCTTCCAGCGGCACTGGACACCCTGCCCAAGCCCGGAAAGGGACATCCATGACCAAGCTGAATAGTGTTTCGGAAGCCATCACGAGCGACATCGAATCCGGATCGCTGCGCGAGGGGGACAAGCTGCCATCCGAGGGCGAGCTGGCTGTCATGCATGAGGTCAGCGTCGGCACCATACAAAAGGCGCTTGCCCGCCTCGCCCACTCCGGACTCATCATCCGCGAGCATGGCCGAGGCACCTTTGTCTCCGGCTCCAAAGTGGCGCCCGCCGATGTCCGTCATCTGCGCTTTATCAATGCCGACGGCCAGGAACTGCCGTCCTACGTACATGCGCGCTCCGTGAAACGGATGCGGCGCAAAGGCGCCTGGTCCGAGTTCCTCGGCGGCGACGGCTTCGTGCGGGTCGAACGCGTCATCAATGTTGGCGGACGGTTCGACCTCTACAGCGAATTCTGGCTGCGCGAAGAGGACTTCGCCCAGCTCGGCGATCTCGACCGCGCCTCGCTGGAAAAGAATCTCCGCGAGCTTATCGGCCAGCGGCTCTCGCTGCCAACGCTGCGTGTGGATCAGTGGATCCGGTTCGGATCCATCCCGGCCGTGCCGGCGCGCGAACTCGGGCTGGAAGCCGAGTCGAACGGGCTGATCATGGAACTGCGCGGCTACACCTTGCGTGACCGGCCGCTTTATTACCAATGCGTTTATTCCGGACCGTTCTCAGAGCGGCTGGTAGTCGTGCGTTAGGAGGATAGATGACGAATTCCATTTGGCAAGCGAACGCCCTTGAGGCGTGGATCACGCAAATCTTCGCGGCCTGTGCCATGCCACCGGAACAGGCAGCCGAAGCCGCCGCGATCCTGGTGCGCAGCGAACTGCGCGGTTACAAGACGCATGGCCTGACACGCGTCGCGGCCTATGCCGCGCGGCTGAGCGCAGGCGACTTTAACCCGCTGCCTAAGATGCAGGCGCGCAGTTTCCCCGGCGGCATCGTGCTCGATGCGGACGGGGCCATGGGACAGCTCGCCGGCCCGCACGCGGTGCGCCTGGGTCTGGAGGCACTGAAAACCAGCGCGTCCGTGCTCATCGCCGTGCAATCCTGCGGCCACCTCGGCGCGCTCGGCATCTACGCGCTGCTCGCGGCCGAGGCAGGCGCATTCTGCATGATTGGGCAACGCACCCCGCCCATCCTCGCAATGGAAGGCTTCGATGCGCCGGCCATAGGCCACAACCCGATCGCATTCGGTTGTCCGCTGCCTGGGCAGCCGCCGCTGGTGTTCGATATCGCCTGCAGCGTGGCAGCGCGCGGACATATCCTGCTGGCCGCACGCGAAGGACGACCGATACCGGAGGGCTGGGCGCTGAGCGCCGCTGGCGAGCCCACGACCGATGCCGATGCCGCGCTGGCCGGCTCCTTAATTCCCATGGGTGGGCATAAGGGGATCGGCATCGCCATGATGGTCGAATGCCTGGCGGGCGCACTGACAGCCAGCGCCGCCTCGCAGGGTTCCGACAAAAACAGCATCCAGAAGGCGGGTGCCGCCGGACGGCAGGGCGGCTTTATCTGGATGGTCAAGCCCGATGCCTTCGCCGAGGGAGACATATTCGGCCAGTATATGGCGCAATGGACGCAGACCTATCTGGCCGCCGGCGGCGACCAGGCGAGATTACCGGGCAATCGTGGTGACACTATGGAGCGCGAGGGCCGCCGGCACGGCATCAAGCTGCCCACCGCCATTGCGCGCGAGCTCCAGGCCTTAGGTGAAGAATTCCGTATCAACTTTCCGGAATGAGGCAGGCGCCGGCTTGGCACCCGGCGGCCCTCAAGCAGTACGTGGCACATGGATGTAAGCAGCAAATCGAAAACGGCTGGCAAACAGCCGAACTATAACAATGCGCAAGACGCAATGGAGATACTATGCTCGTCGAACCTATCAATCAGATACCGCCTTCGCCCTCCCGCATGCAGGGAGCAGCGCAGGAGAAATCCATTTCCAAGCCGGCCGCCATTACCGCGATCACCATTGGCAGCGGCCTCGAGCTGTATGACTCAGTGGTTTACAACTTCTTCGCGACGCTGATCGGACCGCTGTTCTTCCCTTCAGGGGATGCTTTCACCCAGACCCTGTTGTCGTTCGCCACCTTCAGCATCGGCTACATCATGCGGCCACTCGGCGGCTTCGTGATCGGCCGCTACGCCGACCGTGTCGGGCGCAAGCCGGCAGTCATCCTGACCCTGTGGCTGATGGGACTGAGCTCCATTATCCTGGTGCTGACACCCACCTATGCGCACATCGGCATGCTGGCGCCGGTGCTGGTGGTCCTGGCCAGGCTGCTGCAAGGCTTTGCCATCGGCGGCGAGATGGGACCGGCTGCCGCCATGCTGATGGAGTATGCCAACGAGCGCAACCGCGGCTTCTACATCAGCTGGCAACCGTTCAGCCAGGGCTTGTCTGCGGTGCTGGCGGCACTGGTGGCGCTGGCCTTGTCTTCCTTCCTGTCGCCGGAATCGCTGAGCTCCTTCGGCTGGCGACTCGCCTTCGTGATCGCCATCATGGTGATCCCCGTCAGTGTCGTGATACGCTCCCGTCTGGAAGAAACCCTGACCAAACCCAAAACCGGCGCCGTGAAACAGGCGAGCGGCATGTCGGTGATGCGCGATAACTGGCGGTTGCTGCTGGCCGGCATGCTGTTGATGATCGGCCTGTCCTCGGCAATCCATATCGTGGTCTTCTATCTGCCCAACTACGCCGCCCTGCGACTGCACATTCCGCTGTCGAAAACCATCTGGGCCGGTTTCGTGAGTTCGCTGATACTGGCGGCCCTGTCGCCGCTCTCCGGCTGGCTGAGCGATCAGATCGGCCGCCGCAAAGTGGTGTTCTGCTCGCGCCTGGCGCTGCTGGCGGCGGCCTATCCCGCCTTTGCCCTGCTCAACGCCGAGCCCACGCTCGAACGCTTGCTGCTGGTGAGCGCCTGCCTGGCGGTGCCGATGACGATGACTGCGGCGTCGACGCTGGCTCTGGTCAGCGAAATCTTGCCACGCCACCTGCGCGCCACCGGCCTGTCGGTGACCTACTACGGCGCGGTGGTGATATTCGGCAGCTTCGCCCAGTTCTTTTCGACCATCCTGATCCACGCGACCGGCAACGTCAATGCGCCAGCCCTCTATCTGATCGGTTGCGGATTGCTGTCGCTGGTCGGCCTGCTGATGGTGCCGGAGACGCTGGGCAAAAAACTGTCTTGAGGACAGCCTGCCAGTCAGCACGTTGCTCCCCCTGAGCAGCAACTGCCTTACGCTGGTTCGGATCACGGCGCCGCATGGGCCGGATGGCCGGATCAGCGCAGTTGCTGCAGTAGGTGAAAAATCAAATAGCCCATGAAACACGAAGCACAAATTGCAGTCGGCATTTCCGGCGCGATCCGGTATCTGGCTGGCATGAAGGATTCGAAGACGATCGTGGCGATCAACAAGGACCCGGAAGCGCCGATCTTCGCGGCGACCGATTACGGTATCGTCGCCGACTTGTTCGAAGTCGTGCCGCAGCTGGCTGCTGAACCCGGCTAACAGCGGAGTTTTCCAGGAACATATCGAAGTGCCGGTCGATTACTCCTATAAATAAGCGTTTTCCGGGGTAATCGTATAACGCCTCACCGAGGTGATGCCGGTCGAGGTGCGCACCGCCGGTTTTTCCTTCGCATACAATCAGGCGACAGCGATTTTTGGTGGCTTGGCGTTCAATAGATAGTGCAGTGCGACCGCTGCCATGACACACGCTTCAGTGGAGTTCGGCGAGCAGCGCCCGGGCCTCCTGCAGGTCCGCAGTGTCGAATCCTTCGGTGAACCAGCCGTAGGTCTCGGCCAACATCTGGCGGGCGTCGCCTGGCTTGCCCTGCTGTCGCCACAGCCGGCTCAGGCCCATCACCGTGCGCAGCTCCAGCGATCGGGCGCGCTGCCGGCGAGCGATCGCGATCGCCTTCAGGAAGCAGACTTCGGCTTCGTCCCGGCCGCCGGCCTCGTCCCCCTCGCGGCGCGGCTGCAGCAGCGTCAGCTCCCCCTTGAGCCGATACAGTTCCGCCTCGTACAGGCGCTCTTCCGTTCGGTCCACCTCGGCCAGCGCCTCGGCCAGCGTCGTCAGCCCTGCCTCAGGTTGTCCCGCTCTTCCGTAGGCGTCGGCCAGCAGCGCCAGGAAATGCGTCCGCCAATACTCCGCCCCGGTGGCCCGGTAGGCGGCCAACCCCTGTTGCATCTTTTCGATGCCTTCTGCCGCGCATCCCTGCTCGGCCAGCGCCCAGCCCGAGAGAATGGTTCCGTAAGCCAACCAGAAAGGGAAGCCATGCTCGGTCGCGAGAGCAAGGAGTCCCTCCGCCAGCTCGCGCATCGGCTGCGCCTCGCGGCGATGCAGATGAATTTCGGCGGCGAAGATCAAGGCAGTGGCCGAGGCAGGAGGATGGGATAGGGTCTGCGCCAGAGCGAGCGCCGCCTGGCTGCGTGCGAGGGCTTGATTCGGATAGCCGAGAAGCCACAGGTCCAAGGCTACGAAGGCCAGCCCCAGCACGCCGGGATCCGCTCCATAGTAGAAGGCAGGCGAGTGCTGCTGCCGAGTGTCATAAAGGGCCAGGGCCTGCTCCAGCTGTGCGCGGGCAGGTTCCAGCTCGCCGAGACTGAGCAAGCTGGCCCCCAACGCCCGATGGGCTTGTACGAGCAGCGCCGGATCCTGCGCCTCTTGCGCCAAGGCAAGGAGTTGCTCCCCCAGCTTGCGTGCGGTCGGCAGCTCCCCATGGACTTGATAAAACGTGCGCAGCCCCAGCAGGGCGGGGAAGAGCTGGACCGTTTCCCCGAGCTGTCGACACAGCGTCAACGCCCGGGTATAGGTCACCTCCACTTCCGGGGCAGCGAGCCCCTTGGTGGCCATCCAGGCCGGACCGAGGGTGATCTGGAGCGCGAGTTCCTGTCGTGCGCGCTCGGGAGCATCGGGCAGGGTCTCGAGCAGGGCCAGGGCCGTGGTGAGGTGAACGACCGCTTCGGCATCGGCGGAACGCTGCACCGCCTGGCGCCCGGCGGAGTGGAGGTATTCCACCGCCTTCGGCGCGTTGCCGCTGCGGCTGAAATGATGCGCCAGCTCGTTGCAGTGTTCTTCGAGCTGGGCGCCGAACAGGGCCTCGATCGCCTGGGCCGTGCGCTCGTGCAGCGCACAGCGCCGCTCGCTCAGCAGCGAGCCGTAGGTCACCTCCTGGGTCAACCCATGCTTGAAGCTGTACTCCACCTCCGGAAACGCCGGCTGCTCGTAGATAAACTCCGCGGCCTGCAGCCGCGCCAGCAGGCTCCTCAGTGCCTCTTCGGGCTGCAGGGCGACGCGCGCGAGCAGGCTCCAGGGAAATGCCTTGCCGATCACCGCCAGGGTCTGCAGCAGCGCCTTCTCGGCCGCCCCCAGCCGGTCGATGCGGGCGGCGATCACCCCCTGCACGGTGGTCGGAATGTGCAGTGTGGTCGGGATCTTCTCGAGCCGGTAATGCCCGTGCTCGCCGCGCAGCACCTGTTCCTCGATCAGCGTCTGCATCACTTCTTCGATGAAGAACGGATTGCCTTCGGTCTGCGCCAGGATCAGTTGCTCGAATGGGGCAAGCCCGGCGGCGTCGCCCAGCAGGTCTCGCAGCAGTTCCCGCGCTTCGGCTGCGCCCAGCGGATCCAGCCGCAGTTGGGTGTAGTAGCCATTGTGGCGCCAGTCGTGCCGGTACTCGGGCCGGTAATTGACCAGCAGCAGGATGCGGGTGTTGGCCACGCTCTCGCCGAGAAAGCCGAGGAAGGCCTCGGTCTCGCTGTCGAGCCACTGCAGATCCTCGACGATCAGTTCGAGCGGCTGGGCCATGCTCTCGCGCACCAGGAGCCGCTTGATCGCCTCGAAGGTGCGCTGCCGGCGGATCTGCGGGTTCATCTGCGCCAGCGCCGAACCCGGCTCGGTGACCCCCAGCAGGTGGAACAGATAGGGCAGGCTGTCTTCCAGCGCGCGGTCGAGGGTCAGCACCTTGCCGGTGAGCTTCTCCCGCCGCCGGCGTTCGTCGTCCTGCGCGGTGATCTGGCAGTAGTTCTTCAGCAGTTCGATCAGCGGCAGATACGGATAGGCCTTGCCATGCGAGACCGAGTAGGTCTCCAGCACCAGGCAATCGCGCGGCGCGCTTAGCTTGAATTCGTGGTACAGCCGCGACTTGCCGACCCCCGGCTCGCCGACCACGCCGACGATCTGCCCGTGCCCGGCCTGTGCCTGCGCGCGCGCTGCGCGAAGCTGCTCAAGTTCGCGGGTACGGCCGACAAAGCGCGCCAGCCCGCGGCTGGCCGCCACCTGCAGCCGGGTGCGCAGCGGGCCAACACCAAGCACTTCGAAGACGGCAAGCGGCGCGGGCAGTCCCTTGATCGGCATCGCGCCGAGCGCCTTGAAGGCGAAATAACCCTCGGTTAGCTTGTGAGTGTGTTCGCTCGCGACGATCGAGCCGGGCACCGCGATGCCCTCCATGCGTGAAGCGATGTGGATCGAGTGCCCCACCGGGTCGTAGTCGGTGTGCAAGTCGTCGGTGCTGATCGCGCGCACCACCACTTCGCCGGAGTTGATGCCGACGCGGATCTGCAGCGCGACCCCCTGCGCGAGGCGCACGCGGTCGACGTAGCGGCGCATGGCGTCTTGCATGCGCAGCGCGGCATACAGAGCCCGCTGCGCATGGTCTTCGTGCGCGATCGGTGCGCCGAACAGCGCCAGGATGCCATCGCCCATCGACTTGGTCACATAGCCTTCGTAGTGATGCACGGCCTCCATCATCAGCGCCAGTACCGGGTCGATCAGGCGGCGGGCGTCTTCGGGATCGAGGTCGTGGATCAGCGCGGTCGAGCCGGCCATGTCGGCGAACAGCGCGGTGACCGTCTTACGCTCGCCATCCGACGCGCCGCGGGCTTCCATTGCAGCCTGTGCCGCCCGGATGCGCTCGACCAGATAGGGGGGCGTGTATTCGATGGGGGCGCTGGCCGCAAGCGCCGCGCTCGGGGGCTGCCCATTCAAGGGCGCGCCGCATTCGCTGCAGAACTTGGCGCTTGCGCTCGCCTCGTGCCCACAGGCCGGGCAGGCGCGCGCCAGCATGCCGCCGCATTCCTCGCAGAATTTGGCGCGAGTCGGATTCTCGAACCCGCAGCTTGCGCAACGCATAGGGATTACTCCGGCCTCCGGGGTTTTCAGGGTTTGACAGTTCCTTTAAATCTTAGCACTTAGACAGAATGGATGTTTTTGATTAAAACCGCGACATGTCAATTGGCAACCTAAGGACGGCCCTTTGGCTATTATTACTGTGAGGCCAACGCACAGTTACAAGGGTTCTGTCGGGTAGCTGACAGAAACAATTTTAGAACTGGTCTTCGCTCAGCGCCAACACGCCAGCGCTGCCATTGATGATCGCGGCGCGAAGTCCGGAAGACTGCGACAGAATGTGATCTGCAAAGAAACGCGCAGTCCCAATTTTCGCCTGGTAGAACTGCGCATCGCCAGCACCGGCGCCCAGTTTTTGCCGCGCAATCACTGCCGCACGTGCCATCTGCCAGCCGCCAAGGACAATACCAGCCAGTTTCAGATACAACACGCTGCCCGAGAAGACGGCTTTGACATCCGACTTTATATTGTTGACGACATACTCCACCACGTCTTCCAGCGCAACGCTCCCTTCGGATAGCTGACGCAAGATTGCCTTAATGTCGGCGCCATGCAGGCCTTGCGTCAATGCCGCCAGTTGCGCTTCGGTCGCGCGTATCTGGGCGATGATGCCCTTGACTGTCGCGCCACCGTCACGCACCGTCTTGCGGCCAATCAGGTCGTTCGCTTGAATAGCTGTCGTGCCTTCGTAAATGGTCAGGATCTTGGCATCGCGGTAATGCTGGGCTACGCCGGTTTCTTCAATGAAACCCATGCCGCCGTGCACTTGCACGCCATCGCGCGTCACATCTTGCGACATCTCGGTTGACCAGCCCTTGATGACAGGCACCAGATACTCATACACCGCCAGATTCGCGGCGCGGGTAGCGGCATCCGGGTGATGGTATGCGATGTCGCTGATGCCTGCGCCAACGTAGGCCAACGCGCGTGCCGCTTCAGTCTGCGCGCGCATCGACATCAACATGCGGCGCACGTCAGGGTGATGAATAATCGGCACGGAAGCAGCCGAACCGGCCACATCGCGTGACTGCACGCGATCCTTCGCAAACGCAACTGCATGTTGGTAGGAACGCTCGGCCAGACCGATTCCCTGTATGCCGATGCCGAAACGGGCTGCGTTCATCATGATGAACATGTATTCGAGGCCGCGATTTTCCTCGCCCACCAAGGTGCCGATTGCGCCGCCATGGTCGCCGAATTGCAGCACCGCGGTCGGACTCGCCTTGATGCCAAGCTTGTGTTCGATGGAGACGCAATGCGCGTCGTTGCGCGCGCCCAGCGAACCGTCCGCGTTGACCAGGAACTTCGGCGCGATGAACAGGGAAATGCCCTTCACGCCCGCTGGCGCGTCAGGCGTACGCGCCAGCACCAGATGGATGATGTTCTCAGCCATGTCATGCTCGCCGTAGGTGATGAAAATCTTGGTGCCGAACAACTTGAATGTGCCGTCGCCCTGGAGCACCGCGCGCGTGCGCACGGCCGCCAGATCGGAGCCTGCCTGCGGCTCGGTCAGATTCATCGTGCCGGTCCACTTGCCGGAAATGAGCGGCTCGAGGTAGGTGGCCTTTTGCGCCTCGCTGCCGGCGGTCAGCAGCGCCTCGATTGCGCCATCGGTCAGCAAAGGGCAAAGCGCAAACGACAGGTCGGCGGAATTGAGCATTTCGATGCACGGCGTGGCCACCAGTTTCGGCAAACCCTGACCGCCGAAATCGGCTGGGTGCTGCACGCCTTGCCAGCCCGCCTCGCCAAATGCCTTGAACGCTTCCTTGAATCCTTTGGCGGTCGTCACTTCTCCATCGCGCCAGATGCTGGGTTCGCGGTCGCCCGGGCCGTTCAGCGGCGCCACGACGCCGCTGCAAAATTTCGCATTCTCTTCCAGCACGGCTTCCACCATATCCGAGGTCGCTTCTTCGCAACCTGGCAAGGCATTCACGACATGCAGGCCGGCCAGTTCGTTCATGACGAACAGCATATCTTTCAGGGGGGCTTTGTAACGCATTTCCTATTCTCCAAAAAACAGATCACGGTAGCCCGTCGGGTGGCCGGAACAGGCCCCATCCCCATGCATGTGGATTCCATCCGGCATGCGCATACCCGGTGCAGGGCGCAGCCGGCGTAGCCTCAGCAGCGCAGAAATATCCGCAGAACGGAACCATGCATGCCAGTACCGGGGGCTCAGCTTTGCAGTGTTTCCCGGGAAATAGTTAGCCGTCAAAACGCAGGTTACAACCGCTCTGGCGGCGTCAGATAAGCCGCCGTGACCCCTGGCGTTTTCTGACTATTCTTGATTTCCATGCGGGCAATGGACTGCAGATGCACTTCATCCGGGCCATCGGCGTAACGAAGTGCCCGGCCCCAGGTCCAGTGGTCGGCGAGCGGCGTGTCAGGACTGATCCCCATGGCGCCGAAGGTTTGCATGGCGCGATCGCAGACGGTAGTGTGAACGGTGGGCACCAGCGCCTTGATCATGGATATCTCCTTGCGGGCTTCCTTGGCCCCCACGTTGTCGATCATCCAGGCAGTTTTCAATACCAGCAAACGTGCCTGATCGATCTCGATACGCGAGCGGGCGATCCACTCAGAAACGGTGCCCTGTTGATGCAGGTATTTACCAAAAGTCCGGCGTTCCTGGGCACGCGCGATCATCAACTCCAGCGCCAGCTCTGCCGCACCAATGGAGCGCATGCAATGATGAATGCGGCCCGGTCCCAGCCGTGCCTGCGCCAGTGCAAAACCACTGCCCTCCTCGCCCAGCAAATTGCTGGCGGGAACGCGCACATTGCGGAACACGATCTCGCAATGTCCCTCGGGGGAGTGATGATTCATGATATCGATGTTACGGACAATCTCTACGCCAACGGTATCCCGCGGCACCAGAATCATGCTCTGCTGCTGATGGGATTCGGCAGCAGGGTCGGTCTTGCCCATCAGGATAAAAATCTTGCAATGCGGGTGGGCGGCGTTGGTAATAAACCATTTGCGGCCATTGATCACATAGTCATCGCCATCGCGCTCGATCAGGGTGGTGATATTGGTCGCATCGGAGGATGCCACGTCCGGTTCGGTCATGGCGAAGGCCGAACGAATCTCGCCGTTGAGCAACGGCAGCAGCCACTGCTCGCGTTGCGCCGGGGTGGCAAACATATGCAGCAATTCCATATTGCCGGTATCCGGCGCATTGCAGTTAAACACTTCCGATGCCCAACTGATGCGTCCCATGATTTCTGCCAGCGGCGCGTATTCGAGATTACTCAGGCCGGTGCCGGGCTCACCTTCTTTCAGATGGGGCAGAAACAGATTCCACAGCCCTTCCGCTTTCGCCAGTGCCTTCAGATCCTCCATAAACGAGACCGGAAAAATACCGGCATGGACTTCCTCGTTGTACTGGCGTACGCGCGGCAGGATGTGCTGATCCATAAAATTTCGCACGCGGGTGCGCAGGTCTTCTACCTTCGCTGTATATCCAAAATCCATGATGGACCTCTCTATCGGGTTCGTTGTTCGCTATCGTTGATTACAGGGTGACGCCGCCATCGACGACGATACATTCGCCGGTGGTGTAGCTGGCTGCGTCGGAGACCAGATACAGCACAGTACCGGCCATTTCCCGGGGTTCGGCATGGCGTCCCATTGGCACCTGCGCGATAACTGTGTTGTAGATTTTTTCATTCTCGAACAGGGCGCCCGCAAATTTGGTCTTGGTGAAACCGGGCAGTAGCGCATTGACACGAATCCCCAATGGCGCGCATTCTTTGGCAAACGCCTTGGTCATGTTGACCACCGCAGCCTTGGTGATGGAGTAAATGCCCTGCATGTCACCGGGCTGCAGGGCGTTGATCGAGGCGGTATTCACAATCGCGCCGCCACCGTTTTCTTTCATCAACTTGCCTGCTTCGACCGACATGAAGAAATAACCGCGAATATTCACGTCGGCAGTCTTGTTGTAGGCAGCCAGATCTGTGTCCAGAATATGACCGAAGTAAGGATTGGTGGCCGCATTATTGACCAGGATATCGAGCCTGCCGTGAACCTTCCTGATATGGGAAAACACCGCAGCGATATCCTCCATCGAACCGACATGACAGGCAAAGGCTTCGGCGCTGCCGCCTTGCGCAATGATGGCATCCGCGACCAGCTGACAACCTTCCAGTTTACGGCTGGAGACAATCACATGGGCGCCTTGCTCAGCCAGTAGCTTGGCGATTTCTTCGCCGATACCCCGGCTGGCACCAGTCACGAGGGCGATCTTGCCGGTCAAATCAAATAGTTTTGTGCGCATTTTTTCCTCCGGTAGTTGCTTCTATTTTTTGCAAATCAATGCCAGCGTGGCCTATTTCTCAAGCAGTGCAACCGCCAGCTGCGCCAGCTGTCCGGCCATCTTGCCCACTTGCAGGGCCTTGTCGCTGGAAGCATTGCCATCCAAGGCGCGTTTCAGCACTCCCTGCACAATCGCTGCCAGTCGAAAAAAGCTAAACGCCAGATAGAACGGCCAATTGTCGATCGCGCCGATACCGCGCAGCGCGCAATATTGGGCGACAAGCGCGGCCTCAGTCGGGATCCCCAATTGCGCGCGATTTTTGTCGGCCAGCCCGGAAATGTGACCGGTGGAGGGCAAGCGCAAACACATGCAGAAATAGGCCAGGTCGGCTAGCGGGTGTCCGAGGGTGGAGAGCTCCCAGTCCAGCACTGCCAGCACCCGCGCTTCAGTGGGATGAAATACCAGATTGTCGAGACGGTAGTCGCCATGGACCATGCTGAGCTCGCCGTCCTCTGGCGGCATGTTGGCTGGCAACCACGCGATCAGCGTCTCCATGGTCTCGATGGTCTCGGTTTCGGCGGCGCGGTATTGCTTGGTCCACATGCCGACTTGACGTTCGAAATAATTACCTGAGCGACCGTAATCGCCCAGTCCGACCGCATTCACATCGACATCATGTAGCGTCGCCAACACGCGTATCAACTCGCTGTAAAGCGGTGTGCGTTGTTCGCGCGGCAGCTCCGGCAGGGCCGGATCCCAGAAAATTCTTCCCTGCTCAAAACTCATGACATAGAACATACTGCCGATCACCTCACGGTCTTCGCACAGGAGATAGGCGTGCGCGACCGGCACCGCGGTATTTCTCAGGGCGTCCAGTACACGGTATTCCCGATCCACCGCATGAGCACCTTTTAGCAAAACCCCGGGCGGTTGACGACGCAATACGTAGTCACCACTCCGGGCTTTGAGGAGGAAAGTGGGATTGGACTGTCCACCCGCAAATTTCTCAGCCGTCAACGGCCCCTGAAAACCGTCGATTCGGGTCTCCAGATAGGCCGCGAGTTTGACCGTATCAAGGCTATTCACATCAGTTGTCATTTACCAAATCTCCGTCTTTTTTCGTTATCCGTAGCTGATCGTGTGCAGGCGACCCGGTCGATCAAGGTGCGGGATATTGTTAAAACTCGCCAGTTTGACCGAGCGCTCATTGAAGTAATAATGCGAAAAGCTGCTGTTTTTAACCTGCAAATTAAGTTCGATGGCGGTGTTCGCGGGAGCCTCCAACACCTGCCGGCCCATCATGCCGATCGGGCCGCCGGAGCTGACAACCAGCACGCGCTGCGCGCCACATTGCTGGATAAAGTGACGGGCATCACTGACCCGCTGAGCGAAGGCTTCCCAGCTTTCCGGCAAGGTCCCGGTCAGTTGGTCAACAGCCCAAAGCTGGAGTACCTGCTTTAGTCCTTTATAGAAGTCACGTTGATCGCCCGATGCCAGCCGCTTTAACTCCGCATGGGTTTCACCCAGCGCGTTGTACAGCGCATAGAAATCATATTCGTTAAGCTCCGGGTGCTCAGTAAAAATCGGGCAACGGCCCATGCCGCGACAAATTCCCTCAGCAGTTTGGCGGTGACGCAACTGGGTACCGATGATGACCCGATCAAATTGAATGTCGCGCTCGGCAAAATACTGTCCCAGCCAAAGGGATTGCTGCTCCCCTAGCGTCGACAGCCGATCATAATCATCCGTCCCAAATGATGCCTGGCCGTGCCGAACCAGATAGAACTCCGCCATGCCGCACCTCCGTCTTTGCAGAAGCAAATAATAGCGAGCGAATCGATATTTTTAAAATTTATTATATTTATGCCTTACCATCACTAGTAGTTATGGACTCAAATTAATGCGGGAGTATCAATGCGATTAAACCAAGTCGATCTCAACCTGTTTGTGGTTTTCGAGACCATCTATGCCAAGCGCAATCTCACCCGGGCGGCGGAAGTATTGTGTATTTCCCAGCCTGCGGTGAGCAACGCCCTGCAGCGAATGCGCAAGACCTTTAACGACCAACTGTTTGTCAGCACCCCCCAAGGCATGGTGCCCACACCAGTGGCAGAGAACATTGTCGGCCGCGTTGGCGAGGCCCTGCAGTTGCTCAATGCCAGTGTCCAGGAGGCCGATCTATTTATGCCGATCAGCGCCCAAAGGGTATTCCGGGTCAGCATGAACGACCTGACGGAAACCCTGCTACTGCCCGCACTGGGAGACGTGTTACAGCGGCAGGCCCCGGGTATCCGCATCGAAAGCTACTTTAGCAACCGCCACGATGTCCCCCGCGAACTGGCGACGGGGGCGCTGGATCTGGCGATTGACGCCCCGCTGATCAATGATCCCCAACTGCGTCACGGCCCATTGATGAGCGAGCGCTACGTATGTATGCTGCGCAAGGGTCACCCAATGGCTGATCAAACACTCAGTCTGGAGAACTATCTGGCATTGGGGCATATCCATATTTCGAGTCGTCGCGAGGGACTGGGGTATGTGGATACAGCGCTCAACAAGCTTGGCAAGCCGCGCAAAATTCAGATGCGGGTGCAACACTATATGGTGGCGCCATTAGTCGCCATGCGCACTGACCTGGCGCTGACAGCCCCCTTAGGACTGGTGCAGGGCTATGACGCAATACAGTTGGAGCTGCCTTTTGAGCTGCCGGCTATGGAATGGCATCTGTACTGGCACCGTAGTGCGGACCGGGACCCGGCTAACGCTTGGCTACGGGACAAGCTGCTGCAGTTTATGCGCGCAGTGAAATAGGCATGGTTCTGGTGCAAATTTTCCAGGCAGTTACATTGTCGCTTCAGGTATTCGTGTTTCAAAACAATTGGAGGCACCACCATCAGGCGCGATATGCCTGATAGTGGTGACGCAGCCGACCGCTGCTTTTTTTTTCGGGAACGTCAGAACTGCTTGCGAATGCCAATCATCACCGCTGTCGTATTGAGACCTGGCGCAACAGGTTGCCCATATGCAATCGACTGATTCATGGCGCCCTTGTTGGCGACGTAGCCGGCTTCCGCATAGAGCGACGTGCTCTTCGAAAGACTGTAATTCGCGCCGACGATAAATTCGGTCGACTTGTTCGCCGAATGGTTCTTGTCGCGCTGGTAATAAACGCCACTCGTCACCGCGAACGCCGGGGAGAAACGATAGCCCAAGCCACCCGAAATCATGTCGAAATTGGTGGTATTGGGGTGCGCGGGACTCCGGCCATTGCTGTAGGACGCGCTTACCGAAAAATCATTGATCAAATACAGCGCGCCGGCATAGATGAATTGATTGTTGTCCACACCGGTAGGCACGCTCGCCGGGCTGGGATTCGTGTCATGTCCCTTGTAATACGCAGCCGCGAGCTTTAGGCCGTTGTTATCATATTGCAACACGGCGGACTCACGCGTGCCGGCCTTCACGTTGCCGGCCACGCCACCCGGCGCATATTCGAGGCTGGCGGTCACACCGCCGAAGTTCGGCGACGTATAAATGATCGCATTGTCGTCGAACACTGCCCCGAATTGCGCATTCGTGCTGGTTCCCGGCCAACCTGCAGCGGCGTTCATACTCACATAGCTGGTGAAGATGCTGCCAAAGTAGTTACCTTGGCGCACATCGGTGTACGCCATCGCGTACATCATCGGGATAAGCTGACGGCCGAAATTAAGTGAACCAAACGGGCCGGATATGCCAACAGCCGCGAACTGATTGAACATTGCCGCTACGCCAGGTGTGCCGCTCAATCCAAATTTGCCGTTCGTGCTGTCAAACGTACCTTGCAATTTGAAATTGGCGTTCCAGCCGCCTCCCAAATCTTCCATCCCCTTGAAACCCAGGAAACTGGAATACACACCGCCGTCCTTCAGGCGAATGATGTTCCCGGTATTCTTCGCAGCCGGATTGTAGGATGCGGCGGACGTGTTCTGATACATCACGCCGGTATCCACCTGTCCATACACCGTCACCGACGATTGTGCTTGAACAGTACCGGCAAGTGCTGTCAATGTGGCCATAGCTGCAAATCTTATTTTCATTTTGTCTCCTGGATTAACTGATCCGGTTGTCCCCGTGGACGCATGGCGCATCTTTCGACGAAATCCATCCGACCGTTTCAATTATGGTTTGTGGCCTTGATAGGATCGTAGGATACAAATGAGATCAGTCCCCCCCCTGCGAAAGGGGGGCAAATGTCAGGCATCATTTGTCGGAGTTGCTATGAAAGCCGGTCCCTCATCACCGACATGTTCCGCATTATGCGTAGCAACAAATGACTTTCCGGCAATGATCAGGATCGAGGGAATGGGGCGGGGCCACAGGTGGGAAACGATATCCCCCCGCAGGGAAGTATTGCCTGGCGCTGGCGCTATTCCATGCCTTCCAGCAAGCCCAGCAGCTGTGCCCGCCGCACGGCGTGCTTGCGCGTTCCGGCATCGAGCTTGCCAAACAGGTTTTTCAGGTGCCATTTCACGGTTTCGTCGCCGACTTCCATGGCATTAGCTATTTCTTTATTCGAAAGATTACGCGCGAGATGCTCGAGTACCTCGCGTTCTTTAGGCGTCAGCACCATGCTCGGCAAGGCTCGCGGGGCGGCGCTTGGCCGATCACGTGCGGGGACTGCCGAGTGCGCCATTTTTGTGATGCGCTCTGCCCCCTCTTCGCTCGTGGTGCGGCGTACCCAATCCGCAAGCGCGGGGTGGGCATCGACGAAAGTGCGGGACAGGCTGAAGGTTTGCGCCAGATTGACCGCTTCGAGTAACTGCGGTCGACTGTTTTCCCCCATACGATCCATGGCAAAGGCGTGCAGCGCCAAGATTTCAATGCGATAGCGGTTCAGCCGAACTGCCTCGACCATCGGCAAGACTTGCGCAAGATTCGCTGATGCTGTGCGCCAGTCCTGAGCGGCAATCGCCGCATTAGCATGTGCCAGCCGCTGCAATAGTTCCACCGCAGCGCGCCAAAGCGGGCCTTTTGTCAATGCATATTCGGCACAGATTTCGTCGATCCTCTGTACCAGCGCACGGCACGTCTCCGAACGAAAACGTCCGGCATGCATCCGCACCTGTTCGCCCAGGCTCACCACACATAGCCGGGGAAGATGCCGCGCTACTCCCATCGCGTACATCGCTTCAAGCAAATCCAACGCCCGATGCTCGCTGCCCCGGGCGGCGGCAATCCGGGCGGCCGTCCGATAGCCGAGCATTGCAGTTTCAGGGGTGCCTGCACGTTCGAGGACATCCAAGCGGTTCGCCAGTAATTCTGACGCCTCATCCAGGCAGTCACGCTCAAATACTGCGGCCGCAAGCAATGACGCGATCATGCAGGCGAGCGGATGGCGCCGCCCCAGATCCGTATCGGCGCTGGCGAGCGCAGGGCGCAATACTTCCTCAGCCAGAACGACCTGGCCCTCCCACATATAGCTAAGGCCAATGATGAAATCGCCCCATCGAACCCCATACCGGTACCCCTGGCCGAATTCCCCCGTAAAAACCATCTGAAGATGCCGGCGCGCCCGCGCCGGATCGCCCGCCAGAATAGCCAAAACAGCCTGCCGATTGACATGCATTTGCACCAGGCGCTGATCACGAGAGGGAGGCGCTACCGCCACCCACGGCTGGAACAATTCGACGTAGCGATCCGGGTCGTCGGCGTAATAGGCAGCACCGCTCGCGATCAACGCACACTCATAGCGTAGCGATGCGTCGAGCGCCGGATCATCCAGAATATCCCGCACCAGCACCTCGGCTTCGCCATGCCGTTCACTCAGCGCCAGCGCCCAGGCTGCCGCCAGACGCAGTTTTGGACGTTTCTTTAACTCAGCAGCGGGGAGTCGCTCAAGCCATTGCAGAACCATCTCCTGATGACCTTGCGTCACCGCATCGTATAAACATTGTTCCGCCAGATCGTAAGCGACTTCGCACTGTCCTGCCGCAAGGGCGTGGTGCGCTGCTTGCTGGAGCATGCCATGTTCAACAAACCAGCGCATGGCGCGCATGTGGATTTCAATTTGTTCGTCCGCCGGCAAATTGGCTAGCCTGCTACGCAATGCATCGCGCACCAGATTGTGAAGGCGCACCCAATCGTTTTCATCGGATGTAACAAAGAAAGGCGTTTCTCGGACCAGATTCGCCAGGCGATCTTGCGCCCCCGCCAAGCCGGTCAGTGCATAACACATTTCAGGATGAATCAAATCAACACATGAGATTCGCACCAGGAAATCGACATCAGCGGCCGTCAGGTTCGCCAGCAAGCCGCCAACCAAACGATCACTGCGACCTACGCCGCCTCCCATCATCTTCGCCATCGAAGCCCGTAAGTCGTCGCTTTTTTCCATTCCGGCCATCACGATTTGCAAGCCGAGCGGCCATCCCTCGGTCAGTTCGTGCAGTCGTGCCGCGGTATCGGCTTCAAGTTTTGCACCGAAACGGTTACGTGCGAGTGAAATGGTTTCATCCAGTTTGAACCGCAAATCTTCCGCCCCTAGCAACAAGGCTTGCCCATAGTCCAGCAGATCCGCGATCGCCGCGTCGATCCGAGTGCGTGCGGCGACGACCACGTTCAGATTTGGCGTCACGTTTCGCATGAGGTAAGTCAAAGCGGAAAAGTTGGTAACCGACAGGCTCTCCGCATCGTCGATCATCAATACGACCTTGAGTGACGTTTGTGCCACTTCGGCCAGCCAGGCCGTCACGCCTTCGAGCTCGCCAATTCCGGTGCCGGCCGATTCCAGCAGCAGTCGCCCAAAACCAGGCCGACCGCATCCGATCCGGACTGCCAGCACGAGAGAATGCAGGAAGCGCTGCAGGTCATATCCCGGATCCGCGGTGACCCAGGCCACGGCCGCTCCCTTGGCCAAATACTCGCGACGCCACTGCACGAGCAGTGAAGTTTTCCCGAATCCGGATTGCGCCTGCACGGCAATGACGGAGCGATCGTGAAACTGCTTGTCAGCGAGGCTCAGGCGTGGTCTGGCGAGCTGATGCCTGGACGCGCGCGGCGGCATCGTCTTAAGTACGAGCTCTGAGTACATCGTTGCGTTTACGCCGGCTACCAAGGCCATCTAGCAGATTCTCCAGACACGCATTACTGAAACATCAGGCATCAATAGGGTACTGTCAACTTGGTTAATCGACTCATGATCTCATAAAATAGCGGCTACAGCGGCTTCCGACGGCGCGGCCATATGACCGGCCTAATGAACGAAAACACGACTTGAAAATTCGGGTTGCCTGATACGATTTCCGACATCCCACCGAATCGAGGGATTTAATAAAGCTTGCGAATTAACGCTTCTGCCTGCGGCCATTCACCAAAGCCGACTGCCGGGTTCAGATGCCCTACATCGCCGAGGTTCACAAGGTGGCTGCCCCAGTCCTGGGACAGCTGGCTGATACGGTCGAAGTTGCCGAGTGGATCGTTGGTGCTGGCCGCTACGATGCTTGGGAATGGCAGTGTCTTGCGCGGCAAGGGCAGCCAGCCATTGTCACGGATTTCCTCGAGCGTTGGGTAGCCAGGCGGCAGCGGCGACTCCAGATCGGCAGGTGTGGCCAGCAACGCACCGTGAATCGGGTGCCGGTATTTGTTCGCCCAATGCACGGTAATCATCACGCCGGCACTGTGGGCGACCAACACGACGGGTCCATCGATCCTGTCGAGCGCATTTTCGAGCGCCTCTATACGAGCGGCGCAGCTCAACTTGTTGTGATCGAGCGGCGCGACGGAACAGACGTTCGGTAGCTTTTTCTCAAGAATAGTCTGCCAGTGCGCTTCGACATGATCGCGCAGGCCGGGAACGAGCAGGATGGTGGTTAAGGTAGTCATCTATGAATGTGGCTCTATTGAATTTTGATCAACTGATCCCTTCTCGGACTCAGATGTGCGGATGCGCAGCAAGTCTTTGGCATAGTTGCGCCGACCAATGGAAAACGCGATGACTGCGCAGAGCGCGACCAAGGGTACGATTTTCATGGCACCAACGAGGCCGATACGGTCTGCGAACATGCCGGTCAGGTAAGGACCCGGTGCCAGACCAAGCAGGTTGTTGCAAAGCGTTAACGTGGCGAACGCAGTTGCGTGAATCGATGGATGCGTCAAGTTGGCAACCATTGCGCCGGCAGGTCCGGTGGTTCCCGCGACCAGCAGCATGCCGGCCCCGATCATCGCCAGTTGTGCCGTGCCCGGAGGCAATTGGAAGGCTATCAGCAATAGTATTGATGAAATCGTCGAGTAACAGATTGCAACGGTCCATTTTCTATGCGGGGCATTGCGGCTGACGCGATCGGTAACGATGCCGCATAGCACCATGCCGACTGCACCGATGAGAATGAACGCCGCGGCGCCGACGCCGGCCTTGTCGGACGGCAGACCGTAATAGCGGTTCAGGAAACTCGGCATCCAGGCAATCATCGATGCCATGATAAAAAGTTGGAAGCCGCTACCAACGTAGGCCATGACGACAGACGTCGATGAAAACAGGCCTGTGAACAGCGAGCGAAGGTTGCCCGGCACGGACTCTTGCCGTGCATGGCCGCTGCCAGTGGCATGCAATCGGTGTTCGACCACAATGAGTCGATACAGAAAAACTAAAAGGAGACCGACAATTGCCATCCCCCCGAAAGACCAGCGCCAGCCGAAATGCGCGGCAAGGATACCGCCTGCGGCCATGCCTAGCACCGAGCCAGCCGCGCCGCCCGCCATGAATGCACCTGTCAGGGTCGATCGCATGTGTGCAGGGAAGATGCTCAGGATCAAGGCAATGCCCACGCTGCCGTAGGCCGCTTCGCCGACTCCCACGAAGAAGCGGGCGGCAAGCATTTGATGGTAACTACCCGCCAACGCGCATGCCAGCGTAGCTACGCTCCAAAGGCCGGCCATCAGGACGATACTCTTGACGCGTCCCCAACGGTCGGCAACGATCGATAGCGGAAAGGTCAGCAGGCCGACCAGCAGCGCTACCACGCCGCTGAGTGACCCCAACTGGGTATCCGACAGATTCCACTCGGCTTTGAGTATCGGGAAAACCGCATTCATAACCTGGCGCGACATGTAGTCGGAAAGCAGCAGACCGAACGTCAGGGCAAAGACGATCCAGGCATAGGTGCGCGGTGTGGTCACAGCCGGGGCATTAAGCACCGTCGTGGCGTCGGTAGCGTAAAGTTTCACTATTGTCTCCAGGTTCTTTGGCTCCTCGGCGAACCTGGTGAAAGCGCCGGGGAGCCATTTCAGGGGGCGGATGGGGCTCTTACGGCCCTCTATCCAGTATTACAGAGGTGCCGCCTGTTTCGCTGCGTGTTGCGTAAAGCCGAGCTGACCCGGCTTCCTGCTCGGAGCAAAGCCGTTGTTCGCCAGCGTTTCGTCAGCGTTGTCGTAAAAGGTGCCTATCTTGTAGATGGCGCGCGCTTCCTTCGCATTCGCCACTTCCCGGCCGCATTCGCGCGCGATCCGCACCAGCTGCTCGATCTGCTCGACCGATCCCATCTTGCGGTCGCGGCCCTGCGTCCAGATGTTGTCCTCGTTGCCGCAACGGACGTGCAGGCCCATCGCGATCGCCATCATGTTCAGCGGCAGTACGTTGAGCATGGACGTTTCCAGAGTCAACACTGAGCCGTCCGGGCAGGCGCGCACGAAGTTCGCCAGATTGTAGATATTCGGAGCGTCAAAGCCGCCGCCGATCGCTACCCAGGTCAGGATCAGCGGCACATTGCAGGTGCCGCGACGCATCATCCGCTCCACCGTTTCCAGTTGGGTTATGTTGGCGAGCTGGAATTGCGTCTGGATTCCTTTGGCTGACAAGCGGCGAATATGTTCTTCCACCCACTCCGGCCCGGCCGGGATCGTCATTTCGCGATACGCGCGGTACATCGCCGGCTCCGCGAGCGAAGTGCCGGCCAGATCAGCCGCGCACATTTGCTCAACGACGTTCATCTGGTTGGTGTTGATGGCGATCGTGACCTGGTCGGGGGCCGGCGTCAGCTCAGCCAACATGTGTCGGGTGTCGTCGGACAGCCAGGTCGCCACGTCGCCCTCGCCCTCCGGTGCGAACGAAATCGAGCCGCCGACTTGCAGGATCATGTCCGGTACGCGAGCGCGGATGCCAGCCAGCAACTCATTGAATTTCGACAGACGCTTGGACCCTTTGCCGTCCAATTCACGCACATGCAAGTGCAGTACAGTGGCGCCTGCGTTGTAACAATCTACCGCCTTCTGGATATGCTCTTCCATTGTTACAGGAATATCTTCCGGAAAATCGGACGGCATCCATTCTGGGCCATAGGGGGCAACGGTGATGACAAGTTTTTGCTGATTTTCAGGAAACAGCGAACCATCGAGGAAATTCATGTGTTACTCCAGTAATGAGACTGTTGATAGTTGTCCGGCAATCCGAAACGGTCGCGGCTGACCGATTCGGAGCCCGGGTCAAAACGGTTTGTCGCCGACGATGCCGGCGCGCTCCATCTTGCGATGGCATGGCGGATAGTCCATGACCGCATAGTGCTGGGTAGCCCGGTTATCCCAGATCGCCATGCTGTTTTTCTTCCAGCGCCACCGGACCTGATACTCTGGAATGTAAGCCTGGCTGACCAGGTAATTCAGCAGCAAAGCAGCGCCCGGATTGGCATCCTGACCAAATCGGACGTTTTCCTTTGTGTGGAAATTGGTGAAGTGGGTCGTGAACGCATTCACGAACAAGATTTTTTCACCGGTTTCCGGGTGGGTCCGTACGACTGGATGCTCGGCATCCGGAAATTGCGCTTTCAACGCCAGTCTTTTTTCGAGCGGCATGGCGGCGCCGAAAGAAGCCTCAATGCTGTGCCGGGCACGCAAGTCGGCGATCTGGGTCTTGATATGGGCCGGCAGCATGTCGTACGCAGTCGCCATGTTGGACCACATCGTATCGCCACCGACGTCCGGGCACTCTACGCACCGCAAAACGCAGCCCATCGACGGCGCTTCGCGCCATGTACCGTCGGTGTGCCACGCGTTTTCATAGCGGTCCACCGGCTGGTCCGGTGATTTGTAAATCTGGACCAAGCCCGGATATTCCGGATGGCTGCCCGCGACCGGATGGTCTTCGAGCTTGCCGAAGCGTTGAGCGAATGCCACATGGTCGGCGCGTTCGATATCCTGGTCGCGCAGGAACAACACCTTGTGTTTAAGTAATGCGGCTTTGATTTCTGCAAACAGCCCAGCGTCATCGACCGCATCTGCCAGATTGACGCCGCTCAACTCGGCACCAATGTTGCAGGTCAATTGTTCTATTTTCATTTGCAATTGCCCCTCAAATCACAAAGATGGATGACCCGGTCGTCTTGCGCGCTTCCAGGTCCTGGTGCGCCTGCGCGGCTTCCAGCAATGAATAACGCTGATTGATTTCAATCTTGATCCTGCCGGCTGCCACATGGCCAAAGACTTCGTTCGCCAGCCTGTTTTTTTCCGCCGGGTCAGCAATGTAGTCGGCAAGCGCCGGACGCGTCAGATAAAGCGAGCCTTTCATTGCCAGCAGTTGCGGATCGAACGGCGGAATCTTGCCCGAAGCGGTGCCGAAACAGACCATCAGGCCGCGGCGCTTGAGCGAGTCCAGCGACGCCATGAAGGTATCTTTGCCAACGCTGTCAAATACGACCGAGACGCCGATGCCATCGGTCAATTCGCGCGTCCGGGCGGCAACGTCTTCATGGCTGTAATTGATGGTTTCGTCACAGCCATATTCACGCGCAAGGACGGCTTTCGCGTCGGTCGAGACTGTGCCTATCACGCGCAATCCCAGTAGCTTGGCCCATTGCGCAACAATCAGACCGACTCCACCGGCTGCTGCATGCAGCAAAATAGTGTCGCCGGCCTTGAACGGGTAGATGCTGCGCATCAAGTATGCTGCGGTCAGGCCGCGCATCGTCATCGCTGCGGCGGTTTCACAGCTGATGCCTTCAGGTAGCTTGATCAGCAGCGCGGCCTGTATCAGGCGCGCCGTGCTATAGGCGCCCAAGGTATTCAGGAAGCCGGTATAGGTCACCTTATCGCCGACGGCAACGTTGCTTACACCGCTGCCGACCGCTTCGACAACACCGGCCGCTTCGACGCCCATGCCGGCCGGCAACGGAATTGGATACGTGCCGTTACGGAAATAGGTGTCGGCAAAATTCAGCCCGACAGCACTATGACGCAGGCGAACCTCGCCCGGGCCGGGCTCGCCGACCGCAACGTCTTCCAGCCGCAACACTTCTGGTCCACCTGTTTCATAAAATCGAATCGCTTTTTCCACTTGTTTTCCTTTGTGCTATTGAAGCTCTTTAGTTCAGCTTGTTATCTGACTGTGTGACGGGTACCGATGCTAGATTGACGATCCGTGAAAAAAGATGCCGGAATTCGGTATCGGCATCGGAGCCGAAGCGTGGATCGCTGTTACCGGAAAATGCGGCGTTGATCTCAATCCAGTCGGCATCCGTCAGATAGCGTTGGGCCGCCGGTAGAATGACGCCTTCCTCCCGCCCCATATGCTCCCAGATGAATGTTGCATAGGCGGAAACCGCTTCCTGCAGCGCCTCGACGGAATTCAAATCGCTTGCATAAGCGTCGACAAGAACCCCAAGTTCAGCCACCATTTGCTCGTCACGCACATGTTGCCGTTCTAGTTCATCTAGCTCGGCGTTGACGACTGAGGTCCGCTCGCGAAGCTTGCAAAACAAATACTCCTGTTCTTTCGCGTGGTGCTGCGCGACTGGAAAATTCTTGATGTAATACATTATTCCCTGCATTAACGCCGGTTGCGCCGCGGCGACGCCTTCGGCCACCGGCTTGAGGACTTGCAGCCAGGCGCGTAGCACTGCCGCAAGAGAGCGATGTTCGTCCCGAATGGTGGCAATCGCCTGAGCTGGTGCAGGCGGGTCGACCATCGCGGATACCAGTACCGGAATTTCGGAATTGATCAGCACATTGAGGGTTTGGGATCCCAGCATCATCCCTATTGTGCTGGGACGACTATGCGACGCCATAAATATCAGATCACACCCCTCCGATCGAGCGGCAGTGATAATCGCTGTGTAAGGCGAATCGCTCACGGCGGTGGTCGACGAGCAGGGCACGCCCTGGGCACGCGCTGCAGATTCAGCCTTGGTCAACAGCTCGCGGGCACGACCTTCGTAAAGGTAGGTAAAAACGTCCGGTGACGTCAGGCGAATAATCTCGGCTTCGCCGCGCAGTGACGAGGTATGATCGGCGTCCGCATGAAAAAATGTAATCCTAGCGCCAAGCCTGCGTGCGAATTCCACGGCGCGGCCAATGGTGACAGTCGACAGATCGCTGTCGTCGATAGGAACTAGCAAATGGCAATACATGATGACTCCTAGTGCAGGATAATTCTGACGACAATGATCATTTAACCAATCGAATCATTATTCGTCCGTCGATGACCTCAACGGGAAACCTACGAAGCCGTTTCTCTGGCGCGGCAAGAAGCGCCCCGGTTGTGACGTCGTAACGCCAGCCATGCGCCGGGCAGGCGACAACCTTGCCGCATAAACGCCCTCCGCTCAGCGCGGCGCCGGCATGCATGCAACTGTTCTCCACCGCATGTAGCGCACCAGCGACATTGAAAATCGCGATATCGATCATGCCGATGCGCACGGCGCGTTGCATGCCCGGTTGCACTTGTTGCATGGCGCAAATTTCGACGAAATCCATTCGACTCTTTCAATTGTGGTTTGTGGCCTTGATGTGAGAATAGGATATAAATGAGATCACTCCCCCCCCTAAAAGAGGGGGGATCAAATATCAGGCATCATTTGTTGGCGTTGCTATGAAAACGGGAATTTTGCCCATTGCTCGCCACAGCGCGATGCTTGCGTCCCGATTAATCAGGATAACGCATGGTCTGCTTGGAAGTCGTTGAAGACGGAGCGGCCGTCGGTGATTCTGGCCAGCCATCCAAAGCTGCGCAACGATCTGCGCCGGCCGACCACTACCCACCCGGGCCTGGTCGATCGAATTGGTTAATATTTTTCGATGGAAGTAAGTGCCAAGCCAAATTAATTAATAAATTTCGATGAAAGTCTTGATTTATTCAATAACGCCTCTTCGCGTTAAACCTTGCGACCACCGAAGGAAATACAAATTTCGACACATCGCCCCCAAGGACGGCAATTTCACGCACGATGGTACCGGAGATGAACTGGTATTGGTCGGACGGCGTCAGGAACAATGTCTCTACATTGGGTATCAGATGGCGGTTCATCCCGGCCATCTGGAATTCGAATTCAAAATCGGAGACAGCGCGCAATCCCCTCACGATGACCTGCGCATCATGAGCGCGGACGAAGTCGCCAAGCAATCCAGAAAAACTTTCGATCTGCACATTGGCATAATGTCCAAGCTCTTCACTCGCGATCGCCAAGCGCTCTTCAAGCGTAAAGAATGGCTTTTTGTTCTTGCTATCGGCCACGGCGACAATCACCCGGTCGAACAATCCCGACGCCCGACGCACCAAATCTTCGTGACCGCGCGTGAGCGGATCAAATGTCCCTGGATAAATAGCTGTGACCATTGCATCTTCCTAACCAAATGAATGTTGTTCCATAAATCGATACTCCAGCAAAGCAGTGTTTGGCTAAGTGATGAACCGTTACCGCCTCACATACCAGGATAATTCGGTCCGCCGCCACCTTCCGGTGTCACCCAGACGATATTCTGTGTCGGGTCCTTGATGTCGCAGGTTTTGCAATGCACGCAATTCTGTGCATTGATTTGCAGCCGTTCGGTGTTGTCCGGATTGGTGACGAACTCATAGACCCCGGCGGGGCAGTAGCGCGCTTCCGGCCCTGCATACTGTGCCAGATTGATAGTCACCGGTATGGTCGGGTCTTTCAGGGTCAGATGAACCGGTTGTTCTTCTGCGTGATTGGTATTCGAAATGAATACCGATGACAGGCGGTCGAAGGTCAGCTTGCCATCCGGCTTGGGGTATTTGATCGGCGTGTAATTCGCCGCCGGTTTCAGGCATTCATGGTCGGCGTGGGTGTGATGCAAGGTCCACGGCGCTTTGCCGCCGAATACCACCTGGTCGATACCGACCATCAGCGTGCCGAGATACAAGCCTTTGCTCATCCACGGTTTGAAATTGCGTGCCTTGTGCAATTCTTCATGTAGCCATGACTTTTCGAACGCGCTGGCGTAAGCGCTCAGTTCATCGTGCTGGCGCGCGCTGGCCAGTGCGTCGAAGGCAGCGTCGGCGGCCAGCATGCCGGTCTTGATCGCTGCGTGGCTGCCCTTGATGCGGCTGGCGTTCAGGAAGCCGGCATCGCAGCCTATCAGCGCGCCGCCATTGAAAGTCAACTTCGGCAGCGATTGCAGGCCGCCCGCGGTGATTGCGCGCGCGCCGTACGAAATGCGTTTGCCGCCGACGAAAAATTTGCTGATTTCGGGATGGGTTTTGTAACGCTGGAATTCTTCGTAGGGGGACAGATACGGATTCTCATAGGACAGGCCAACCACATAGCCGACCGCAACCTGATTGTTTTCCAGGTGATACAGGAAGGAGCCGCCATAGGTTTTGCTGTCGAGCGGCCAGCCCGCGGTATGGACCACCAGGCCCGGCTGATGCAATTTCGGATCGATTTCCCAGAGTTCCTTGATGCCGAGACCGTAGGTTTGCGGATCCTTGCCCTTGTTCAGGTCGTACTTGGCAATAATTTGCTTGCCCAGATGGCCGCGCGCACCTTCGGCAAACAGCGTGTATTTGGCGTGCAGTTCCATACCCAGCTGGAACGCCTCGGTCGGTTTGCCGTCGCGGCCGACGCCCATATTCCCGGTCGCGACACCCTTGACCGAACCATCGTCGTTGTAGAGCACTTCGGCGGCCGGGAAGCCGGGGAAGATATCCACGCCCAATATCTCGGCTTGCTGGCCCAGCCAGCGTACTACGTTGGCCAGCGAAATGACGTAATTGCCGTGATTCTGGAAGCAGGCGGGCAACATCCAGTTGGGCGTCTTGTAGGCTTTGGTTGCCGTCAAAAAGAGGAAGCGGTCTTCACTGACTTCCGTGTTGAGCGGGGCGCCCAGTTCTTTCCAGTTGGGGAATAATTCGGTCAGCGCTTGCGGGTCCATGACTGCGCCGGACAGGATGTGGGCACCGATTTCGCTGCCTTTTTCGAGTACGCAGACCGAAACCTCCTTACCCTTTTCAGACGCCAGCTGCTTCAGGCGAATCGCAGCGGCCAATCCGGCCGGGCCGCCTCCGACCACTACTACGTCATATTCCATCGCTTCGCGCGGGCCGTATGTTTCAAGTATGTTTTGCTGTTGCATCCCTGTCCTCAATTAAAAAAGTTGCGCAAACGACCCCACTGGCTCGTGCTCAACCACAAGTGAATTTGCCATCGCATCAGGATCGCAAAGACCCATGCGCAACTACCAGTGCAATGAAAGTACCGGTGTTTGATCCAGTAAGACCTTGTCCAAGTCGATATCTCCGGGTTGCGTGCAGCCTTCGCCCCCCATTGCGTTGCATGCGTCCTGCCTCAATGGCGCTGATTCACCTGCGTGAATTCCAGCGCCACGTTCAGCGCATCCATGAACGCGTCGAGCTTGATTGGCTTGGTCACATAGCGGAAGAAGCCTGCCTGCATGCCTTTCTCGATGTCGCGCGGCATGGCATTGGCACTCAGGGCAATGACCGGAATGTGCGCCGTTGCCGGGTCGGCGCGCAGGATTTTCAGCGCGTCGGAGCCGCTGATGTCAGGCAGATTGATGTCCATCACGATCACCTCTGGCTGCGCGCTGCGAGCAAGCGCTATGCCGAGTTGCCCGCTCACCGCGGTCAGCAGGCGCATCTCGGTGTGGCGCGCGATGAGTTGCTCGACCAGTGCCAGGTTCGCCGGATTGTCCTCGACATACAGCAGAGTGTGCGGCGACCCGCCCTCCTGAACTTGCGCCTTGGCAACTGCTGCGGGTGCGGCACCGCCAGCGGCGACTTGGGGGGCCGCCGCCGCGGCCAGATCGAACCAGAACACGCTACCCGCTCCGACACTACTTTCTGCGCCGATGGCGCCCCCCATCAGTTCGGCCAGTCGTTTGGCCACCACCAGGCCGATGCCGGTGCCTTCCTCGGTGCCGGCTTCTTGTCCGAGACGATTGAACGGCTGGAACAGCTGCGCCAGCTTGTCCGGCGGCAATCCCGCGCCGGCGTCCCTGACGCTGACGCGCATGCGTTCCGGGGTGTTGGCGCTGCACGTGACCTCGACCGTTCCCTGCTCGCGGTTGTATTTGATCGCGTTGGACAGCAGGTTGATCAAAATCTGCTTGACCCGGGTCTGATCGCCGTGGACAAAGCAGGGAACGTCAAACCGGGGAAAGCGCATGCGAATGCCGCGCTGTTGCGCCTGCGGTTCGATCATGGCCTGGCATTCCTGCATGATGTCGGTCAGCGAGACCGGTTCCTGCGACAGCGACACCTTCCCAGACTCGATCTTCGCGAGATCGAGGATGTCGTTGATCAGCTTCAGCAGATGCCATCCCGCCTGCAGGATCTGGTCAATGCTGGCTTGCTGGAAAGGCGTAGGCGGCGGAGAATCGGACGCCATCAGCTGGGCGAAACCGAGGATGGCATTCAGTGGACTGCGCAGCTCATGGCTCATGCCGGAAAGGAAATTCGATTTCGCGCGGTTAGCTCTTTCCGCTGCGGCCTGCAGCTGCTTTTGGTCCTCGATGTCGGTGCTGGTCCCAACCCATTTGACGATCTGTCCATTGGAGTCTTTAATCGGTAATGCGCGGCCAAGATGCCATCGATAGACGCCATCGGAGGCTCTTTTCAAGCGGTACTCGATTTCAAAAGTTTCACTGCTCTTAAATGCGCTCATCCAGCGATCGATGAAAGGTTGCACATCATTCGGGTGTAATAGCGGATGCCAGTCCCCAGCTTGGGTTTGCTCCAAAGTAAGTCCTGAATAGGTGACCCACCGTCGATTGCAATACTCGATCCTGCCATCCGGATTGGCTGTCCACACCATTTGGGGTAGCGCATCTGCAAGCGATCTAAAGCGTCGTTCGCCCTCATCTATTTCGCGCTCGAAAGAAGGCAATTTTCGCGGTGGTTTGGTATCTTGTTTTCGCATGCTCATTTACCTGAATAAGCGTAAATACTACTCTTTTTGCACCGCGCACACGCTTTCCGGGTCGAGGCCCACCAACCCGCGCAAACGGTATTGCTCATCCTGTTCACCCATCATCGGATCTTGCGCGGCTTTGTCGCGTTAATTGTGTAATTAAGGAGTATGCACGAGCGTGGAGGCGACTCTTTAAAACTCGGCGGATCTATCCTGTCAATGCATAAAATTGATTGACAAGAGACATTTAGTTACCACCCTCGACCATGAGTTGGCCTCCTCTATATCAAAGTCTTTGCGAACCTTGACTCTACTCCGACTGCTTTCTGAACTAGGAGGGAGGTCGCCTATATGATTATCAGAACCCTTAATCGACAGCTTTCACCATATCCTCAATCACCTTCTTGGCATCCCCAAACACCATCATGGTCTTGTCCATGTAGAACAACTCGTTGTCCAGCCCGGCATAGCCGGAGGCCATCGACCGCTTGTTGACGATGACGGTCTTGGCTTTGTAGGCTTCCAGGATCGGCATGCCGGCAATCGACGACTTCGGATCTTTCGCCGCCGGATTGACGACGTCGTTCGCGCCCAGCACCAGCACCACATCGGCCTGGCCGAATTCGCTGTTGATGTCTTCCATCTCGAACACCTGGTCGTATGGCACTTCGGCCTCGGCCAGCAGGACGTTCATGTGGCCCGGCATGCGTCCTGCCACCGGGTGGATCGCGAACTTGACGGTGACGCCCTTGTGGGACAGCTTTTCGGCCAGTTCCATCAGCGCGTGCTGCGCCCGCGCCACGGCCAGACCGTAGCCGGGCACGATGATGACGGTTTCAGCATTCCCCATCAGGAACGCGGCGTCGTCGGCGGAGCCGGCTTTCACCGGACGTTGTCCTTGTGCGCCGCCCGGCGTCGCGCCAGCGGGAGCGCCGCCGAAGCCGCCCAGCAACACGTTGAAGAATGAGCGGTTCATCGCACGGCACATGATGTAGGACAGGATCGCACCGGAGGATCCGACCAGCGAACCGGCGATGATCAGCATCGCATTGTTCAGTGAAAACCCGATCCCGGCCGCGGCCCAGCCCGAATAGCTGTTGAGCATCGACACCACCACCGGCATGTCGGCGCCGCCGATCGGGATGATGATCAGCACGCCCAAGACGAAGGCGATGATGGTCATCAGGATGAACGGCAGCCAGGATTGGGTCAGCACAAAGATAATGCCCAGACCGAGCATCGCCACCGCCAGCAGCAGGTTGATGAAATGCTGGCCCCGGAAGCTGACCGGCGCGCCCTGGAACAGGCGGAACTTGTATTTGCCCGACAGCTTGCCGAACGCAATCACCGATCCGGAGAAGGTGATCGCGCCGACGAAGGTGCCGATGAACAACTCGATGCGGTTGCCGACCGGCAACGCGTCGCCATGCGCCGCGATGCCGAAGGCCCAAGGCTCGGACACTGCCGCCACCGCGATACAGACGGCGGCCAGACCGATCAGCGAGTGCATCGCCGCCACCAGTTCCGGCATCTTGGTCATCTCGACTCGCTTCGCCAGGAAGGCGCCGATGCTGCCACCGACTACCAGACCGATCAGCACCAGCCCGAAACCCAGGCCGGTACTGCCGGCTTGGGTCTTGAGCTTGATGATGAGCGCGATGGTGGTGATCGCGGCAATCGCCATGCCGCTCATGCCGAAGACATTCCCGCGCCGGGCCGAGGACGGATGCGACAGCCCTTTCAAGGCCTGGATGAAACACACCGAGGCGATCAGATAGAACATCGTCACCAGGTTCATGCTAACGAATGCCATGCTCATGATTTGGCTCCCGCGAAGTCTGTTTTAGGGAGCGCCACTGCTTTCGGTTCTTTCTTCTTGAACATCTCCAGCATCCGCTGCGTGACCAGAAAGCCGCCGAAGACATTCACGGCAGCCAGCGCCACCGCAAGTGTCCCGGCAACCTGGCCGACGATGCCTTCGGTCAGTCCGGCGGCCAGCATCGCGCCGATGATGATGATCGCGGAAATCGCGTTGGTGACCGCCATCAACGGCGTATGCAAGGCCGGTGTGACGGTCCAGACCACGTGGTAACCGACGTAGATCGCCAGTACGAAGATGATCAGGTTGGTGATGGTGTGGGTGACTTCCATGTTTCTTTCCTCTTATCTTATTTGCGTAATACTTCACCGCCGCTGCACAGCAAGGTGGCGGCAACGATATCGTCCTCAAGATTGATCACCAATCCGCCTTCGGGATTGACGATCAGCTTCAAAAAATCGAGCACGTTGCGGGCATACAGCGCCGACGCATCGGCCGCCAGCAGTGCAGCCAGGTTGCCTTCGCCGATAATGTGCACGCCATGCTTGATGACAGTCTTGCCCGCTTCGGACAACGGGCAATTGCCGCCCTGATCAGCGGCCATGTCGAGGATCACCGACCCCGGCTTCATGGCCTTGACGGTCGCTTCGCTGATTAGCACCGGCGCCCTGCGGCCCGGAATCAGCGCGGTGGTGATGATGATGTCGGCCTGCCTGGCACGCTCATGCACCAGTTCGGCCTGACGCCGCATCCAGTCGGCCGGCATCTGGCGCGCGTAGCCGCCGACGCCTTGCGCGATTTCACGCTCTTCGTCGGTAATGAAGGGCACGTCGAGGAATTTGGCGCCCAGCGATTCGATCTGCTCCTTGACCGCCGGCCGCACATCCGAGGCTTCAATCACCGCTCCCAGCCGCTTGGCCGTGGCGATCGCCTGCAGACCGGCCACCCCCGCGCCCATGATCAGCATCCGTGCCGCCTTGACGGTCCCGGCGGCGGTCATCAGCATCGGCATGAAGCGCTGGTAGGTGTTGGCCGCCATCAGCACCGCCTTGTAACCGGCGATATTCGCTTGCGACGACAGCACGTCCATCGATTGCGCACGCGAGGTGCGCGGTGCGGCTTCGAGGGCAAACGCGGTCAGCCCGTGACTTGCCATCAGCGCAATATTCTCGGCATCGAAAGGGTTCAGCATGCCGATCACGACCGCGCCGCTGTTGAGCAGCGCATATTCTTCCGCCCCGGGTGCGCGCACCTTCAGGACCGTCGCCGCGGCGAACGCGTCGGCGGCGGAACCGATCGTCGCACCCGCCGCAGCGTAGGCGTCGTCGGGAATACTCGATAAGATGCCGGCGCCAGCCTGCACCACGACCTGATGCTTTGCCGCCACCAGCTTTTTGACCGTTTCCGGAGTCGCCGCAACCCGGGTTTCACCCGGCCGGGTCTCGGCGGGGATGCCGATTTTCATGTAATTCTCCCTAAATTCCAGAAATTTTTGTAATCAGCACAATATCTGCTTCTGTCGCGTTAATTGTGAAAATATAGAGTGTGAGCGGGCGTGTATGCCGCTCCTTAACACTGGGCGGATTTATCCTGCCAGCGCATAAAAATTATATGAACGCCTCCGGTTGCCAGAGAATTTTTGTGAGCTTCTAGACAGGCTAGGCTGCAGCTGTGCGGTTCGAGAGATGGTCCAGAAATTTGGCGCGCTTGTTCTGCTTGTTGAAGACCTCGCCGGTCTCCGGTTCGACCAAGTGCAACTGGAAGGCTCTCTTCGCTACGGCGGCGCCATGTACGGTATACTTTATTTCGGGTTCTCCTTCCCTTATTTGGTTTGTTTCGACATCTCCTCTTTGGCACATCAATGCCGTCGGGCTGTGAGAGCCCTCATCATCGTCGATTTCACCACGGTTCTCTTCTCTTGAACCGCGATTTGGTTTGAATTGAGTCGCTGGTATCTGATAGCAATGATAAATGCTGAGCAGATATACCCAATCGTCGTAACCGACGATTCTTGCACGCAACCAAATCGCCTTGGCGCTGGTGGAAATAGCTGCACTTGACCGGCCACTCATCGTGCGGAAAAACCATAGATGCAGAGCACCCCATTCCAGATGGCAGACCTGGTTTAGCTGTTGTGGTCTGCCATCGTCTCTGCGACGGGTTCGAGTGCAAGCTTGTGTAAATCCTGCATCGCCAAGCCTTTTTTCACTGGGCTCCGCTCACCCATCAGCGGTCCTTACGGTCGGCCCGACTGTCTTGGGACAGGCGAGCAATCGGGCTTACATCGCTTCGCTGCTGCAACACGAGTGATTTAGGTCCCATCTACCCCCCATGCGCGTTGGGTGTCCGTGCAATTTAATTTTCGAGTAATTTGACCCGCGCGTGCCTTTTTGGCTTGACCCTGTCAGCTTGTTTGGCTCATTTGGCGTAATAACGTTTATCGACGATTCACATGAGTTGACCATGTCAGTCAGCCTAGCCTTATTCCAGGTCAAGTTTCCAGAGCCGCTTCACGTTTCACGACGTTACTTGCAACCACATTGCGGTGTTCAATAGCGACTTTTTCTGCTCTCACTCGGTACATTTCTTTAATGCGGAGTTCCCACAAATATCCTTCGTAGGCTGCGCGGAACAAACCAATAGCGCTAGCGACATATATCGTTGCGTCACAATGTTTTCGATAGCAGCAACTCGCACTACACCTCCCGTCAGTCGCGTGGCGATCCCACAATCGCACCAGCCGAACTTGCAAAACATGCGTTGCTCCGGCACTAATAAGGTGTTTTCGTTTTAAGTGGTGGAAGCCCTTTTTAATCTCCTTATTTTTGGCACTTGCACTTCGATTTTCACCTGTAACAATAGCCTTGTTGCATGCCCAAGTACTCATCTTCATCAGGTTAAAGCAGATCGACAATTTTGCTACCAAGGGTCGCAATGGACGAACTGAAGCATGTGGCTCGGCGCGATCAGATGTTCAACACATTCTGACTATCCGCTTTAGGCATCTCATGGCGCAAAAAATGTCGGCCCTGGTACGCTTTCCAGTGGGGCCGGTCATGACTCATCCCCCTGGCGAGCTTTAAATATGGAAGAAATATGCCTAAATTACTACTTAGCGTCCTCGTTGGCAGTTGTTTTATTTCCGGTTGTGCGTCCACCATGTTGTCGGATGATCGTCTGATCTCGAACACAGCCGGTGTACTGGGAGTCCAACAAAAAGAACTTACCATTACCGACCGTCGCGAGCAGACGCCGAACACGTACTACACGGCGACAACCAGGTCCGGTAGAAAATATGCTTGCACCATCAATGGCGGCGGCATCCTTGCGCTTGGCATGACCAACCCGCCTACTTGCGCCAAGAAATAAGCGGTTGTGCTTTGACATCATTCCGCCCCTACAGTTATCTGGGGCGGATTTCAAAAAAGGAAATGACGCTTGCGCCCACACGGCCGGAAGTCGAATTTTCCAGAAAAAGTCATAATCCAAGCACCTGGAAGTAGCCCATTTCGTTTCTTGATTACTGGTCTGTTGTTTGTCGCCAGTTCCGCTCAGAGCACCCCCACGGAAATTTATATCCGTTCTGCGTCACCCCACATTTTCACCACTGGCCATTTAATCCCAATTGAATCCTGTCTGTTGTTCTTTGCTCCCAGCAAATCTGACTTGCGTATCCATTTTCCATTGTTACGATCAATTGACTGTCCGGTGCTCAGTTCATTCGCGCTACTCGGTCATTCAGCACGGTTTCCCCCACAGGACACTGCCGATCAAAAACCGAAACATGAAAGCACGAAAAAATGGATACCGACCACATCACCAACGGAAACCTGATGTCGACCGATTTCGCAAAAACAGACAAAGCGAGATTTTTACAATCTGAGACCCTTAGCAAACGAACTAAGCCAGTCTTCCTTGCACCAGGCATTCCCGCGCACGGCGTATGGATGACAGACGTATCGGCGATGGACCACCGCTCGGTCAAAGCGCAATTGGCCGGCCACGGCGACTGCAGGGTGGCCTGGTGGCAATTGAACTGCCTGCTCCATCGCTGGCTCACGCCGCACGCCTCACTGGAAAACGTGATGTACGCATTTCATGCGCGTCATCACGCCATCACGTTCACCAGCCTGGAGTTGATCGATGATTTCTGGTGCACCTTCTGGGCCGTCAAACGGCATGGCCCCCTTGCCGGCCTGCGTTGCGCCATCCGCCAAGTACAACGACCAACGGGAGAAAAATAATGCATCAGCATAACGAGAATGATAGCGTCCTCGCTACGGTGGTCCGCAGTCTAATGGGGTTGGTCATCGCGGCTTGTGTGCGGACGCTGACGACGCTCATGCTGGTGCTGTTCTTTCTTCTGAAACGCCCTGTCTCCCGTGTACTGCATCTGGAATGGCACTCGGCACGCTGGTCTTCCCTGCAATGGTGCTACCGCCCGCTGAAGTGGCTGGCCGGCCTGTTGTGTCTGATCGCGCTCGCAAACGCCTCCCATCAACTCGCTGCGCCCCCCGCGCAGCCGGATCAGATCATCGCCGGTCTCCTTGCACTGTGCGTCGGCCTAGCGTGCGGACTACTCTTCAATGTCCTGCACTGGATGGAGCAGTACGCGCGCGACCCGGCCATTCAGAAAAAAATGGCGGGGATCGCTGCCGAACGTTATGTGCAACGGCTGGTTGAAGAGTATCGGCAGGATTGTCCCGGATCCCGCGCTCTGCACGGCAAGTTGTTTGTCTTTAACGCACACACGCCAAGCGAATTTTCCGTTGAAGCTGATCACATTTTGATCACCGAACGCAACGTTTTTGTGATTGAGACGAAATGCAAATCCGGCACCCTATCAGCGGGAGCCGAAGCTCCCAAGTGGAAGGTTTCATCTCCCCATGGTGACGGAGAAATGCGTAACGCACTGAAGCAGGCCAAGAATGCAGTGCGCGTATTGCAGCGCGAAGCCGGCCTGCCCTGCGAAGTCATTCCTTTGGTCGCGATCAAGGGCAACGATGTAAAAATCGTTGACGGACCGACGAATGTCCTGGTTGCTGCGCATGTAACCAGCAACTGGAAACTATAGGCATCGGCATCGCAAGTACGTGGGCTGGAAAGGTGGTCACAAAGCAGATGCTCACGCGGGAATGTAGAGCGCTGCGCATGTGGATAGCTGCGCAAATCCGCGTAAATCTGGCGGCAAGCGTTTTAGGGGTGAATTTTTCTAAATTTCTACATTTGGTAGATATGAGGGCAGCTGGGGCTGATGTTTTCCCAGTGGCAGCCCTACGGCAGTGCAGGGGCTCGGGTAGCTTCCGTGTGTGTCACCCTGCATTTTTGCCGCCATATTACACACTTTTGCGTCGCCAGTAACAGCGCATAAACATGCGTGTCGCGCTGTACGACGCTTTGAAATTTATTCAATGTAGGCATAGAACAGACGAAATTATTGAAGCTATGCCACTTGATAACGCATAGGTGTCTTTACCAACGTTTTTTTGACATAAAAATTTGCGAGTCCTCTTCGATTAATTGCTGCATTTGAGGTTGCGCGTCCAAATCGATAATTTATATTTGTCTACAGTTTGTACAGATCATTAAAGGAACAACGAGGGAGGTGAAATGATGACGGAAGCTAAGGAAATGTTCCTGAATCCCGACGAGGTCAGAGCTTTAACAAATCGCATCCATCATTCAGCGCAGATCAAAGCTCTGTGTTCAATGGGAATTGAGCACAGAACTCGGCCGGACGGCAGTCCAGTAGTTTTGAGACAGCATATCGAACAACTAATGGGTACTGCGTCGGACAAAAAACATCGCAAAATAGCAGAACCAAACTGGGGAGCCTTAAATGCCACGCGCGCGTAAAAAAGAGAACCAGGGCTTACCAAAACGTTGGCGCCACACGCACGGCGGCTATTACTATCAAGTGCCGCCGGGACAAGAATCGGCATGGGATGGCAAGAAAACGTTCCGATTAGGAAAGACGCTGCCGGAAGCGTATCGCGTTTGGGCGGAGCGCATAGGTGTAGTTGAAAATGCACGCACGATTGGCGCGTTGCTGGACCGGTATCTGCTGCAGGTGATCCCGTGCAAGAAAATAACCACGCAGCGGCAGAACAAGATCGCGATCAAGCCGATTCGCGCCGTATTTTGCGATATGCCCCTGCTCGACCTCAAGCCCCGGCACGTGTATCAATACATCGAAAAGCGCGGTGGCGGTACCGGTGCCAAACGAGAGATTGAAATTCTCTCCCATGCCTACACAAAAGCAATTGAATGGGGTTACATCGATCGCCACCCGTTCAAGGGCGAGATACGGCTGACGGGCGATAAGCCGCGCACTCGCTACGTCGAGGATTGGGAAATCGTCGAATGCCTGTCGATCAAGTCGAAACGCAAATACGGCAGCGTGTTGGCAGTGCAGGCCTACATCCGATTAAAACTGTTAACCGGCATGCGCATGGGAGATATGCTGAGAATCACGATGTCGGATTTAAAAGAGGATGGCATTCACTTCTCGCCGGCCAAAACTGAGGGAACCACTGGGAAGCGGATGATTATCAGTTGGTCGGCTGATCTACGCGCAGCGATAGCGCTGGCAAAGGCGGCAAGGCCGGTAAAAGTATCGCCGTTTCTATTTTGTAATCGCCTGGGAGAGGGTTATTTTAACGAGGAAACTGGGCGCGCCGGCGGTTGGGAATCGATGTGGCGCGGATTTTTTGCACGCATCATGGCTGAAACGAAAGTCACCGAAAAATTTACAGAACATGACCTGCGGGCCAAGTGCGCGAGCGACGCAAAGACCCTGGAACACGCCCGGGCGCTGCTGTCGCATGCCGACAGCAAGGTCACAGAACGTGTCTACAGGCGCAAGCCTGAACGAGTGAAACCACTGCGATAAAACCAGATTGAATAGTACAAAGCCGATCTATAGTACAGGCGAAAAAAATCCTCAGAATTCCGAGGATTTTTTCCTTTAAAATCAACTACTTATCCTTGGCGGAGAAAGGGGGATTCGAACCCCCGGTAGGCTATGAACCTACACACGCTTTCCAGGCGTGCGACTTAAACCACTCATCCATCTCTCCTATTTACTACCCCTCGCTTTACTGTAACTTCATCTTACCGAGATCTAGTTTTCGCGAAGCCGCAGATTATAACAATAATTTGAGGGAAATGGCTAGTTTCCATCGTTGGCGATTGTTTTCTCGTGGTTTATTTCTCAGCAAGCTGTTATTTCGACCATAGAGAGGAATCTTTAGTATTTCAGTTTACTCGCCATAATCCAAATTATAGTAAAAATGCCGGGCCATTTCCTAACGAAAATGCCCACAAAAAAAGCACACGCAGGGCGGAAAGCGCAGCACTTTCCGGCCTGTGCACCCTTCTTGTTTTGTTACACTGTGTCCTTCAATTGCTCCAGAATTGCGGGATTTTCCAGTGTTGAGACGTCCTGAGTAATCTCTTCACCCTTGGCCAACAATCTCAACAGACGGCGCATGATCTTGCCGGAACGGGTCTTGGGCAAGTTGTCGCCGAAACGAATTTCCTTGGGCTTGGCGATCGGGCCGATTTCTTTGGCGACCCAGTCACGCAATTCCTTGGCGATTTGCTTGGCTTCGTCGCCTGTTGGACGGCTGCGCTTGAGTACCACGAAGGCGCAAATTGCTTCGCCGGTGGTTTCGTCCGGCCGGCCGACCACTGCCGCCTCTGCAACTATCGGGTTGGCGACCAGTGCTGATTCGATTTCCATGGTGCCCATGCGATGACCGGAGACGTTCAGAACATCATCGATACGACCGGTGATGGTGAAGTAGCCGGTGTCCTTGTTGCGGATGGCACCGTCGCCAGCCAGGTACAAATCGCCGCCGAACTCTGCGGGAAAATACGAGCTTTTGTAGCGTTCCGGGTTATTCCAGATAGTGCGTATCATCGCAGGCCACGGACGCTTGACAACCAGAATGCCGCCCTGGCCATCCGGCAGATCATGACCGGCCTCGTCGACGATTGCGGCTTGTATGCCTGGCAACGGCAAGGTGCACGAACCCGGCACCAGCGGCGTAGCGCCCGGCAGTGGCGAGATCATGTGACCGCCGGTTTCGGTTTGCCAGAACGTATCAACGATCGGACAACGTTCTCCGCCAATATTCTTGTGATACCACATCCAAGCTTCCGGATTGATCGGCTCACCAACGGTGCCTAGCAGGCGTAAAGACGACAAATCATATGCGGATGGATGGATTTTCGCATCGGCGTCTGCGGCTTTGATCAATGAACGAATCGCTGTTGGCGCGGTGTAAAAAATAGTGGCTTTGTGGCGCCCGATCATGTCCCAGAAGCGACCGGCATTCGGGAAGGTCGGAATGCCCTCGAAAATGACTTGAGTAGCACCGACCGCGGTCGGGCCGTAAGCAATATAGGTGTGGCCGGTGATCCAGCCGATGTCGGCGGTGCACCAAAAGACATCATCAGGCTTGATATCAAAGGTCCACTTCATCGTCAGGGCGGCCCACAGCAGGTAGCCGCCAGAAGAGTGCTGCACCCCTTTCGGGGTCCCGGTGGAACCCGACGTATACAAGATAAATAGCGGATGTTCGGCATCAACCCACTCAGGCTCGCATTGCGCAGCCTGATCGGCTACCAATTCATGCATCCAGAGATCAAGACCGGCGCTGAATTTGACGTCGCCGCCGGTACGTTTGTACACAATGACATTTTTAATGCTGTCGCAACCGCCGAGTGCCAGCGCTTCGTCCACGATAGCCTTCAACGCCAGACGCTTACCGCCGCGCACTTGCTCATCGGCGGTCAGCACCGCAACCGCACCGGCATCGATAATCCGTTCTTGCAGCGATTTGGCAGAAAAACCACCGAACACCACCGAGTGAGTGGCGCCGATACGCGCGCAAGCCTGCATCGCGACCACGCCTTCGACCGACATCGGCATGTAAATCACCACCCGGTCGCCCTGCTTGATACCAAGCGATTTCAGACCGTTGGCGAACTTGCAGACTTTTTCGTACAGCTCCTGATAGGTGACCTTGGCGACGTCACCGCCATCCGATTCGAAAATAACCGCGACCTTATCGGCATTACCGTTTTGCAAATGCACATCAAGGCAATTGTAAGAAACATTGAGTTGGCCATCCTCGAACCATTTGTAAAACGGCGCGTTCGATTCGTCCAGAACTTTGGTAAAAGGCTTATGCCAGGTCAGATTTTCGCGAGCAAGCCTGCCCCAAAACCCTTCGTAGTCACTCGCCGCCTCTGCGCACAAGGCGTTATATGCGTCCATGCCGGAAATCGCAGCGGTCTTGGCAAACTCTGCAGGGGGAGGAAAAACACGGGTTTCCTGGGAAAAAGTCTCGATGTTGGCCATTTTATTGTCTCCAGCTATTAAAAAAATCGATGCCAAAAAATAGTCTTTTACACTTACTCAAGCCTTACATGCAGCATTTTCGGTGAATTTGCACGATAGTTTCAGCAATATCGGATCGTCAACTGCACATCAAATGATTGATCTCCCCAGTCAAGGCAGCCTATCAATTGATTAACTTTCCACAATGCCGCATACCATCGTTAAATCGTACTCTCATCCGCGCTCGCCATACTGCCGGCACCAGCATTGGTTTGGCAAAACTGCTATCACCAATATTCCTAGTGCTATTAAGGGTCCGCAGGAAGTGTAAAATAGCGAGGCAGTAATTTTCACCACTTCATAAGCACATGAGCAACATCCAAAATCCTTCAGCAAGAAAGTCCGTTGGCGCCCTCCCGATTTTGATCTTTATGATCAACGCGCTGCCGGCACGGATCGGAAACCACATTACCTTCCTGCTTTCAGCGCTGGCATTGCATGGTGCGACCGCATCATGACGGCCACCCGACATAGCCAGCGCCGGCAGGATGGACCGCATTAATTCATATCCGGCATTATTTTGATGTAGAGCAGTTGTCCGCAACCTTCACGTATTTTTATTGTTACTTCCTTACCGAAAATCTTACAAAGAAACGCCATGACTACACTTATCACCGTCAAGCAAGAAGATCTCATTGAGTCGGTAGCCGCCGCGCTGCAATACATCAGCTACTACCATCCGGTCGATTACATCCAGCATCTGGCGCGGGCTTACGATGCCGAGCAAAGTCCTGCCGCCAAGGATGCGATCGCTCAGATTCTGACCAACTCGCGCATGTGTGCCGAAGGCAAGCGCCCGATCTGTCAGGACACCGGCATCGTCAATGTGTTTCTGAAAATTGGCATGGATGTGCGTTTTGAAGGCTTCAAGGGCTCGATCACCGACGCCGTCAATGAAGGCGTACGCCGCGGTTATCTGCATCCGGACAACGTGCTGCGCGCATCGATCGTGGCCGACCCCCATTTTGAACGCAAGAACACCAAAGACAACACCCCGGCAGTGGTGCATATGGAACTGGTGCCGGGGAATACCATCGACGTCCAGATCGCCGCCAAAGGCGGCGGCTCTGAAAACAAGACCAAGTTCGTGATGCTGAACCCGTCCGATTCACTGGTCGACTGGGTCATGAAAACCGTGCCGACCATGGGCGCCGGCTGGTGCCCGCCTGGCATGCTGGGTATCGGTATCGGCGGTACCGCCGAGCGCGCCATGCTGATGGCGAAACAGGTGTTGATGGAAGACATCGACATGTACGATCTGCTCAAGCGCGGCCCGCAAAACAAAACCGAAGAATTGCGTATCGAACTGTTCCAGAAGGTCAATGCGCTCGGTATCGGCGCACAAGGCCTGGGCGGCCTGACCACTGTGCTCGACGTGAAGATCATGATGCACCCAACCCATGCTGCATCAAAACCGGTGGCAATGATTCCGAATTGTGCGGCCACCCGCCATGGTCATTTTGTACTGGACGGTTCCGGTCCGGCATACATGGAGCCGCCATCGTTGTCTGAATGGCCAGAAGTACACTGGATGCCGGACACCGAAAAATCCAGACAGGTCAATCTCGACACGCTGACCAAAGAGGAAGTCGCTTCCTGGAAGCCTGGTCAGACCTTGCTGCTGAACGGCAAAATGCTGACCGGTCGCGATGCCGCACATAAGCGGATTCAGGAAATGCTGGCCAGGGGCGAGAAATTGCCGGTCGATTTCACCAATCGCGTCATCTATTATGTTGGCCCGGTCGATCCGGTGCGCGATGAAGCGGTTGGCCCGGCAGGTCCGACTACGGCAACACGGATGGATAAATTCACCGACATGATGCTGGAACAAACCGGTCTGATCTCGATGATTGGCAAGGCGGAACGTGGCCCGGCGGCAATCGAGTCGATCAAAAAACACCAATCGGCCTATCTGATGGCCGTCGGCGGCGCCGCTTATCTGGTGTCGAAAGCGATTAAATCGGCACGTGTGCTGGGTTTTGAAGATCTGGGAATGGAAGCGATTTACGAATTCGACGTCAAGGACATGCCGGTTACCGTGGCGGTCGATTCGAACGGCATTTCGGTCCACAATACCGGACCGAAAGAGTGGCAGGAACGGATCCGGTCGGCGTCGCTGTCGAACATTCCGGTTACCGCCATCTGACCGGATCGTTGCTGCGGTTGGCCTTGACTTGGTCGACCGCTTACCTTCTTCCAAGTTATCCATAACAATATGACGACACCAACAATGCCGATGGAAAAAGATGCGCCCATCGGCATTTTTGATTCCGGCGTCGGCGGCCTGTCGGTACTCAGGCATGTCCGTGATGCCATGCCGACCGAGCACCTACTGTATTTCGCTGACTCGGCCCACGCGCCCTACGGCGACAAAACAGAGCAGGCGATCTCGGAACGTACGCTAACGATCGCCGAATTCCTGCTTCAACGCAATGCCAAAGCCCTGGTGGTCGCCTGCAATACAGCAACCGCCGCAGCGATCAAGGCAGTTCGCAGCGCGTATCCCGCTTTGGCGGTGGTCGGCATTGAGCCCGGACTTAAACCGGCTGCGCAGCAAACCCAGACAAAAACTGTCGGCGTGTTAGCCACGAAGGGCACCCTGTCCAGTGCCCGCTTCACCCAGCTGGCGCAGCAAATCAGCGATACGACAGGCGTCCGTTTCGCTTTGCAAGCTTGCATCGGTCTGGCAGATCAGATTGAAAAGGGAGAGCTGCACACTGCGGCGACGGAAGCCTTGATAGCGCGCTATGTCACACCGTTGATAGAGCAGGATGTGGACACCTTGGTGCTTGGCTGCACACATTACCCGTTCGTTCGGCCATTGATCGAAGAAATCGTCAAGCGCCTTACCACTAAACCGGTAACCATCATCGATACGGGCGACGCAGTGACCAAGCAATTGATCCGGATACTCACAGAACACGACCTGCGCCAGACAAGTCAGCAATCAGGCACTTTGACCGCATTCACCACAGGTAATCCACCGGCCCTGGAAACCACATTTTTCAGCCTGCTGCAGTTACAACCAACGGTCTTGCATGCCCCCGCCACGCAGGCACATGAAAAAATGACACAATTAATATCGTGATTTACGTATTTTTGATTTGCCAGTGCGAATTTTAGTTTGTATAATAGCGAGCTGTTCTGGTCCACAAGACGGAACAGAAATAGAAGTACAGTGGTGGCTGTAGCTCAGTTGGTAGAGTCCAGGATTGTGATTCCTGTTGTCGTGGGTTCGAGCCCCATCAGCCACCCCAAAGAATACGCATTAAATCAAAGAGTTACATGCTTCGGCTTGTAGCTCTTTTTTGCATTGGCCGGTCTTAACCACCTCATGTAACCGCTGTGTAACCCGATTTGCTCAATGGTGGACTTCCGTAGGCTAAACCTACGCGGGCGCACCAGTTTCTTGAATGAGCATCAGTGCGCCTGATCAGCTTTACGTTTCTCAGGCCTGCAATTTTGTTCCGAAACGTTTGCATCTATTAGTTCATGGATACATGCAAGGCCACAAGTTACTCATCCATCCCAGTCCTGAGGGCGCTTCTATTTTGTCGCCGACACGTTGCGCTCAATTTCCGATCTATTTGCCATCCGGTAGACAAGCAACCTGATGTCTTCGTGTTCTGAGTGACGGTACTTTTACAGTCTTAGTTTAAGAAAAATCAAAGGCAGATTAGAAGAGATTATAGGCAACAACCAATCGTAAGTCTTTGATTTAAATAGAAACTATCCGTAGTGCCCGTCCTCAGAACCCGAACACTAGCGTCACTCAGAACACGAACAATAGCGTCATTCAAAGCACGAAAGTTAGCCGGGACGCGGAAGTAAATTACGAGTCGCTCAACACTTCGGCAACGATAACCACGCTGGATGCGGGGGCTGCTTTAGGCGCTTGGGTCAATTCTCCAAAGGCTGTCGTCAACATATCCCCTTCGGCGGTGGCCAAGAATATTGTGCGGCCAGACGAGCAGTTGGCCAACGCCAGCGAAGCGTAACGTAGCTGAACCGATCAACGACTACCGGCGCGGACGGTCAACTTTACCGGAATATGCATCTCCGGCATAAGTAACTTTCAAATTGGCGGGTCAGAATTAAAAGTATGATGATGACGCTAAATTTATTAGCCGACCTAGAAGAAATGCCGTCCAAAACCTCACTCAAGAATTTTCCAATTATCAAGTTGCGAACGCTAGTTATATACCGACCAGAGTCGCACGAAAGTCTTATGACATTTCAAAGTGACGGGTACACTTATTGGTAGGCAATTTTTATATTTTGCTCACCCGTCTGCCCAAAAATTCCCGGCAATTTTTTAAACTTTGGGAAGCTTGCCTACGACCGTGAACTATCAATTAGCACCGAACCAGGCCGCCAAAGTGAGTCATAGGTAACTTAGCGGGTTGAGCCGCTACCTATCGGTGGAGGTATCTATTGCACCTATGATGAGACGGATGTACAAGGATTCATGCGGGGTTTCAGGCTATCGTGTGCAACTCGTGTGCAACTCGTGTGCAATGAGTTTTACCGCTCCGGTTTTTCCTTCTGCTTTTCTGCCCACGCTACAGCATCAGCGCATCCAAGTAGATCGAAGGTTTCCCCAGCAACAAATCCATATCCGAGCTGATTCTCGCCATATATCAAATGATCGTGATTTGCATCGGCATACGCTATTAGCAACGTGCCATCGACTAGAACAAGTTCCTCACGCATCAACGCCATGATGAGGTTATGCCGTTCTTCAGTGTTCAGAGGTGTCTCACAAATTAGGGTGGCCGCACCTCTCAAGTCTTTGTGTTCCATAACGTCCTTCGTCGTAGAGACATGCCACCCGCACTAACATTTTGACACCTCGGTATAACTGTATGAATGTACAGTATTGCGAGGTTTGCAAAATATGGCAATGGCAAAATAAAAAATAATTGCTGCTAGGTTTACGGCACCTCGTTATACACAAGTCTGACCGGTCGTCGCCGCCCCTCTAAAAACTCGTTTACATTCAATGGCTTGCCGCAGCCCTTGTAAACTAGGGGCGTTTGAGGTTTACTCTCGTCTTTTGCGTGAACGAATTGGCTACCGCACCGGCACCTTGGACAGAGACAGAATTTGAGCAACTCGACCTGGGCGATGCGCGCCTGAACAAGCGAGCGAGGATCTTGATGGATCGATTTACGGCCGACCCGACGGCCAGCGTACCGAAGGCGTGCCGAGGCTGGGGCGAAACGATGGCAGCGTACCGCTTCTTCGACAACGACAGCATCGACTGGCGCGCGATCATGGCGCCGCACTGGCAGCAAACGCAGCAGCGCATGGCCGTGCAACCGGTGGTGCTGTGCTTGCAGGACACCACTGAACTGGACTTCAACGGCCAAGGCGCATTCGGTCTCGGGCCATTGAGCTACGAGGCCCAGCGCGGCATGTACCTGCACCCGACCTATGCGGTCACGCCCGGGCGCGAACCGCTGGGCATCGTCGACGCGTGGATGTGGGCGCGCGAAAAGAAGGACAAGTTCGGCATTCGTGGCGGGCCGAAGGAAAGCCTGCGCTGGATCGAGGGTTACGAGCGCATCGCCGAGATGGCGGCGCACTTGCCGGACACGCGCCTGGTGTATGTGGCCGACCGCGAAGCGGACTTGGTGCCCTTGATGCTGCGGGCGCAGGAGTTGGGCACGCCGGCCGACTGGCTGGTGCGCGCCCAGCACAATCGCTGCCTGCCCGAAGGCGAGAAGCTCTGGCAGCACACGGGCGCTGGGGAGCCCGTTGGCGAAATATCGTTCGCGATGGCAGCGCGGCACGGCGTCAAAGCACGCGCCGTGCGCCAGCAATTGTGGGCGCGCAAGGTGGAGCTGCCGGCAGGCAAAGGCAAGACCGTCAGCGCCACCTGCATCATCGCGCGCGAGATCGACGCACCACCCGGCGTCAAGCCGATCGAATGGCGTTTGCTGACCAACCGCGAGGCCGGCACGCCGGAGGCTGTAATCGAGCTGATCGACTGGTATCGCGCGCGCTGGGAAATAGAGATCCTGTTTAACGTCCTGAAGAATGCCTGCCGGGTCGAAGCACTGCAACTTGGTTCGATTGCGCAGCTGGAACGTGCCTTGGCGCTGTTCATGGTGGTGGCGTGGCGCATCGCGCATCTGATGCGGCTGGGCAGAACCTGCCCCGACCTGGATGCTGATCTGTTCTTCGATCCGGACGAAATTCAAGCTGCCTACCTGTTGCGAGACAAGGTGCCGCCGGCGAAGCCAAGGCTGAACGAAGTGCTGCGCCAAATCGCGTGCCTGGGTGGCTTCCTCGCTCGCAAGAGCGACGGCGAACCTGGCGTTAAGACGATCTGGCTGGGCTTGAAGGATGTTCACGTGGCGGTAAAAACGATGCGCGCCCTACGCAGATCAGGCGCTCAACAGACTTGTGTATAACGAGGTGGGTTTACGGGGTTGATTTGTGGCAAACTTATCAAGTTATTTTAATGGAATATTTGGCATCAAATAGGCCAATAGGGAGCAGTTGTGCAATCAAAAACTATACAAACTCTTGTACTCGCCTTTGTCTTGGTAATATCGTCGCTGACTTTGTTGGCAGCGCCAAAAGACGATCAGAATAAGATTCTCGAAGAAAATCAAAGCAGCCTCAGGCTGCTAAAGCAAGATGCAAAGTCAGCGGCCAGCGATATAGAAATTCTTCGTAGAGATCAAATAAATTATCGAGTAGAAAAAGACCTTCTTAAAGAGGCGTACTCATCCAATCTTCAAAGCATAAATATTGTCCTTACTATTGTTTTTGGCGTATTTGCTGCGTTTGGTTATGTTGGAATGAGGAGCATTAAAGATATAAAAATTGACTATGCGACTGAGCTAGAGAATTTAAGGAAATTAAAAAATAGCTTTGAAAATGAACTGATCGCTTTAAGTAAGAAGCAACAGGAATTTGAAACGCAAGTAGGTGATCTTACTCAAACAAATCAGGAGCAAGATCGTCGACTGAAGGTGTTAGAACTAATTGAGAAGATTAATGGATTCATACAAACAAGGCAGTGGGAATGGGCAATGCACTATATTGACCTCGCCTTGGAGATGGATTCTAAGAATACTATTTTGCTTATACAAAAAGCTATGTGTTTGGCAAGGATAGGAAAATTCGATGACGCACTCGCAACCCGAATGGAGCTAATGACGCTAGAGCCTAATAACATTGGCCACGTCTCCGACGTTTTGGAAATGCTTGCGCTCACTAAGCAAAGTGACGAATTCGAAAAACTCTATGCGCAGCACAAAAATGGAATCGATGCCATGAAAGATGGAAATCTTTCTCCCTATTTGTCGATCATATTGGCGCTGGTTTCGATGAATTTTGTTGAAGCAAAACAAATACTTGGCAAATTCACTAAGGACAAACCAAATGAGCCAAGAAAATATTTATCGACTTGGGATTACGACGATATCAATTCAATGATCTCAAGTCTCCCTGAAGGGAGACTGCAGGCTGCTATGGCTGAACTAGTATTATTTTTTCAGGGCACAAAAACGGCAGAGGAACTGAACAATTTATTGGATTCAGAAAAAATAGATTTGCCGCTTCCTACGATTGAAGAGCCACAGCAATAAATTCGATTTCGCGCAAGCGGAATGTGTCAATTGATTTGAAACACCAGCTGCAATGCGATGAGAGTCTAAATCTCGGTATCAAGCGCTGTTTTTCTCCTATCAGGTGGGTTAATCCAAGCTTCGGTCGGCAGTTTCGGTGGATGGGGCCGTTTGTTTTTGAAGCGGCTGGGATTGGCCAGAAATGCGGCATTCAAAGTCACTTGACGCTGTTGGCGTATTTCCGCAGCGCCTCCGACGTGGACGCTTTCTGGCGTCATCATGCCGATGCCGGAATGATGATGCTGGGTGTTGTACCAGGTAAAAAAAGGCGCGCAATGGGCTCTCGCATCCTCGACTGAACCAAAGCGTGACGGGAAATCCGGTTGGTATTTCAAGGTCTTAAATTGCGCCTCCGAGTATGGGTTATCGTCCGACACATACGGTCGGCTATGCGACTTGACGATACCCAGGTCCACCAGCAAGTCAGCTACCGCTTTCGAACGCATGCTGCTGCCACGGTCGGCATGCAGCATCAGGGTTCCTGGCTCAATGGCCTCTTTCGCCGTGCTATCGGCGATGAGTTGCTCGGCCAGTTCGGCCGTTTCCTGTGGCGCGACCATCCATCCCACCACGTAGCGACTGAAGATGTCGAGAATGACGTACAGATGGAAACAGGTTCCCTTGACCGGGCCTTTGAGCTTTGTGATGTCCCAGCTCCACACCTGATTCGGCGTCACCGCCAACAACTCCGGTTTGGTGTACACCGGATGCCGGCATTGATTGCGTCGTTCGCGCACCGCATCGCAGCTTTGCAGCACGCGATACATCGTCCGCACGGAAGCCAGGTAACAGCCTTCATCGAGCAACTGCGCGTGTATGGCAGGTGGCGCACGGTTGACGAAGCGCGGGCTATTGAGCACGTCCAGCAAGGCTTGACGTTCAGCTGGAGACAACGCCAGCGGCGGACGCCACGCGGGCGCGTGTGCCGCTTTAGCGGTCAGTGCAAGTGGCACGGCGCGACGTGTTTGCCGATGGCGATAGAAGGCACTGCGAGGCAGCCCCAAAGCGAGGCAGGCGGGCACGATGTCAACGTCCGCCGCCAAGGCGATTGCCGCCTTCATGATTTCGGCTCGTCGAGTCCGTCGGCAGAGGTCAAACCCAGCAGAATGGAAAGTTTTTTTTGAACGTCGATGATGATGTCAGCTTGGGCGAGCTTCCCGCGCAAACGTGCATTCTCACGCGTCAGTTCAAGCACCAGGCGAGCCTCTGCAGTGGCAGGGTTAGTTTTAGGACCGCGCTTTTGTTCGACCAGCATCGCCAGTTCGGATGTCTTGCGGTGCTTGCGCCAGGTAGCCAAATGCGAAGAGTAAATTCCTTCGCGCCGCAGCAGCGCACCGATTTCCCCGAGGCCGGTGCAATTGTCGGCCAGGTTGAGAATGCGACGCTTGTCAGCCGCAGAGAACTTGCGTCGTTGCGCCTGGGCCACGACCTCCGGATTCGGACGCGCCGCGCCAGAAGAGGCATCTCCAGTCGCCCTTCGGGCTCCTTGCATTGCATCTTCTGGCGCCATGATGATTGCTGGGTCGATAATGTCCTGCTTTCGGTTCTGCATATTGAATCCTACCGTTGTACTCTGAATTAACTGGGTAGGTGTCTCAAGTTATATTGGCACGGGGGGGTCGAACTTCTTGCGTTGCTTTGCCATGTACTTTTCCTCAGTTGATGGATTATCCACCCATTGAGGTGTCCGGCAAAATTAGACCACAGCAATCCACCCATTGAGGTGTCCGGCAAAATTAGACCACAGCAACCCTTGATCACGAGAGCTTCGCGGCTTTTTGCCCGCTCGCCCTGGTCGGCACCGCCTTCTATCCGGTTCTTGTTCATCGGCTCGCAGCTTCGCTCCACGCTTCCTCCCCACATTCGGTCGCCCTCATGCAGTTGCGCTTCACTTCGTTCGCTGTGATCAACTCACGGGAGGACTTGCACCTCCAAGAGTGCGCCCATGCTGGGCGCACAAAAGAACGCGATAACTGCAAGTGAGCAATCCCGAGAGCAATTCTGTCCCCCTTTTTCCTCTTGAGAGCTTTCAAATCGAGGATAGCATTGGCTATTTAGTGGCACGCACACGTACCATGCTGGTGAGAAATTCAAACGAATCGCTGGCCGAGTTTGGAATCACCAGCGCACAAGCGGCGATTCTGTTGATGCTTTCCACCGGCAAGTATGCAACTTCCGCCGATCTGGTCCGCCAAACCTGCACCGATGCAGCCTCCATGAAGCGCATGATTGATCGACTGTGGGCACGGGGACTGATTCGGCGCCAGCCTTGCTCTGATGATCGACGCTTGGTGAAACTGCGCCTGACCGACGAGGGTACCGGGCTGGCGCAGCAGGTGCCTGCGGTATTCAGCGATGTATTGAACCAGGACTTTGCTGATTTCACTGCGGAGGAAATCGGTTTTCTGACGTCCTTGCTGCGGCGCGTAGTTACACGCTTCGGCTTGTAGCTCTTTTTTCGCCTTTCCTCATTGCACTGTGGATAGTTGCCGGCGATCAATCCAGCGCTATGTTGCGGTAACGGTTCACGTCGAAGGGTGACACCATCGGCGCCTGATTGCCCCAGTTGTTGCGGATATACGATACGACTGCAGCAACCTCTTCGTCGCTGAGCTTGGGGCCGAAAGGCGGCATGCCGTAGGGGCGCGGATTGCCGGCCGTGACCGGTGCGAAGCCACCTGCCAGCACCATGCGTATCGGGTTCGCCGGCGAGATCATCATCAATTTGTGGTTGCCCTTCAATGGCGGATAGGCCTGCGCCACGCCCTCGCCACCGGCCTGGTGGCAATCCATGCAGTGCGTCTTGTACACGCTCGCACCCTCCTTCAATAGCGCTTCCTTGTTGCGTTGCGCGTTTTCGTCGGTGTGCAAGCCGACGACGAACTGATAGGCGTCTCTCAAGAAACGGGGTATCGCAGTGCTGTCATTATCCGTCCTGGTTTGCGGCAAGGCTTTCAGGTACACCGACATGGCATTGATATCGGCATCCGTCAGGTGTTGCAGGCTTTGCGCCACCACTTCGGCCATTGGGCCGGTCACCGTGCCGGTTGTCGTGGCTCCGGTCTTTAGCAAGGCATTGATGTCGGCAGTCTGCCAGCGTCCCAACCCAACTTCGTTCTCTGAAGTGAGCGACGGCGCGTACCATTCCTGACCGCTCAACAGGCCGCCGCCCAAGAGCGTCGCATTGATGCTGGCGCCCAGCACATTCCGGCTGGCATGACAGGCACTGCAATGTCCCAGGCCTTGCACCAGGTAGGCGCCGCGATTCCAGTCGGCAGTCTGCTTCGTATCCGGCTGGAATACCTCTGGCCTGAAGTACAAGGCGCGCCATAGTCCCAGCAAAGCCCGCTGGTTGTACGGAAAACGCACATCATGCGGCTGGTTCTGGCGCTTGACTGCCGGTAGCGACTGGAGATAGGCGAACAGCGCATCCGAGTCGGACCGCGTGACCTTGGCATAGTTGGGATAAGGGAAAGACGGATACAGCATATCGCCATCCCGGGATTTGCCGGCATGGATGGCGTGCCAGAAATCTTCCTGCGTCCAATTACCTATGCCGGTCGTTTTATCCGGCGTAATGTTGGGTGCATAAAAACTGCCGAACGGGGTCTGGATTTCGCGTCCGCCCGCAAAGGCGGGAGCACCGCGCCGCGTGTGGCAGCCCATGCAGTTGCCGGCGCGTGCCAGATAGGCTCCGTGTGCGACAAGCTCGGCGTGCAAAGGGGTGCCGCGGGTGGGCTCTACACTGGCAGAACCCCGCTGCTCGTCACCCAACATATAGCCATAGAGCCCCATCGCTATCATCGCCGTGATGGCGAATATCAGCACAGCAATCATCGTGAGCAGGAAACGTTTCATGGAAAATTGCGCCTATTGAGGGGCACTGCCGCAGGCCAACGGCCTCTTGGCATAGGAATCGGCGTCGGCAAGTGGAGCGATAACATCTTCCGGCAAGGGACGGGAGGCCAGCCAGGACGATACTGCGCCTACGTCTTGCGGGGACAAGGTCTTGGCGATTTGTGCCATGCAGTCAGGTGGATGCGCATGCCGGACGCCATTCTGCCATTTGCCTAATTGTCCGACGATATAGTCGCGCGGCAAGCCTAGCAGTCCGGGAATAAACGGGGCCATGCCGGTCAGTTTGCCACCGTGGCAAGCAACGCAGGCAGGAAGTTTTTTGCTGCGATCGCCGACTTGCACCAATTGGCGGCCGCGCTCCAGCACGCTCTGCGCCGCGCCCGTAACCTGTGGGGCAGGATAAGGCGGATGCTGGCTGGCAAAAAAAGCTGCCATTTCCCTAAAATAGGCATCCGGCATTTGACCAACCATGTAAGTCATCAAGGGGTACGTGCGCTTGCCGTCGCGAAAATTCTGCAACTGATTGAACAGGTAGCCCTCGGGTTTGCCTGCAATGCGCGGATAATAGCCGTCGCTGGCGGCCCTGCCTTCTTTGCCGTGGCAAGAGGTACACGCAGCCAGCCTTTGGGCTATCGTGTCAGGCACAGCGGGGTGCTGCGCGCCAGCAGTGCCTGCTTGTGCCGCTTGTTCCGCTTGTTCCGCTTGTTCCGCTTGTTCCGCATGCGCCGGGGCGGCGGCTAACAGCCCATTTAACAATGTGCCGATGACCAAAGCCTGTGCCGCTGCTTTGGCAGCCGCACAGCATCCTGCGGGACGGTCACTGGACTGCCGAGAATAATTCATGGTCATCAGGAATAAAGCTGCTGTTCGTGCGCCACGTTGCTTCTAACAGCATAGAGGGCGCAGATCATGAAATCAACCGATACCGTAACGCCAGGCAACGACGCCTGCGTCTGGCGTCATCGATCGTGTCGCGACATACCATTACCGATCATTACTGCGTCAGACAGGTTTCAGCTCTCCAGCCGTACAGCCAATCCAGGGCGTCGTAAAATCCGTCCGCGCTGCGGCCCTTCCAGAGTGCGTTGCGCACCAGCCGTTCGACGCCCTTCGCATGATAAATCCGGCCCATTTCGCGCGCCGACAGGACGACCCGGGCGGTGCGCGGAATACGGACTTTTTCGTACAACTTGAATGCGGCAACCAGATCGAAACCGGCATGCTCGATCGCTGCGCCCAGCGTGACGGCGTCCTCGATTGCCATGCAGGCGCCCTGAGCGAGGTATTGCAACATCGGGTGCGCGGCGTCGCCCAGCAGCGTGACGCGGCCACGGCTCCATGCATCGACGGGATCGCGGTCGGCGGTGCTCCAGCGCCGCCAGGAGGTCGGCGCCTCCAGCAACTGGCGCGGCCGCGCGCCGATGCCGTTGAAATAGGACAGCACTTCGGCCTTGCTGCCGTCGCGCACGCCCCAGGTTTCCCGGTCCCGACTGTGGAAGGTGACGACCAGGTTGTATTGGGTTGCGCCCCGCATCGGGTAATGCACCAGGTGGCAATTCGGTCCGGCCCACACCACGGGGGCGTTGATGCGCAGGTCTTCCGGCATGTCCGCCAGCGGCACCACCGCGCGATAGACGACGTGCCCGGAGACCCGCGCCTCGTCGCCGATGAGCTTTTCACGCACCACCGATTTGACGCCGTCGCAACCGATCACCGCATTGGCGCTATGCCGGCGGCCCTGACTATCCATCACGGCGACCTGGTTCCCGTCCTGCACCATGTCGATGACGCGCGAGGACGTAAAGAATTCAATCAACGGCGACTGCTGCACGGCTTCGAGGATCGCGCTGTGGATGTCGGCGCGATGAATCACCGCGTACGGGTTGCCAAAGCGCGCGCGGAAGCGCTCATCGACCGGGAATGTGCCCACTTCGCTGCCGTCGACCGCATCCATCATCACCAGTTTGTCGGTGAATACGGCGCGCTTGCGCGCATATTCGCCCACGCCCAGTGCGTCGAGCGCGGCAAATGCATTCGGCGCCAGCTGGATGCCGGCCCCGATTTCTCCGATCACGTCGCTTTGTTCCAGCACCTTGATGCGGATCCCCAGCCGGGCCAGCGCCAGCGCGGCTGCCATGCCGCCGATGCCGCCGCCCACGATCACGACGGACAGGTTTTCTTTCGATTGGGTAGTCATATGCATTCCTTGCTAAAAAATTTTACCGATTACTAGCAGTCTGTCGGGCTTAAGGAATCGAAGCGAAAAAGTGGCTGAGCGCGGACAGATTTTGCTGATTTTTTGTGTCAATAGCGGGACTATTGACCAAAAAATCAGTGAAATATGGACCGCTCAGGCGCTTTTGCAGCCGATTCTTCCTGAGTCCGACAGGCTGCTAGGCTGCGTCGAACTGGTTAGCCGGACTAGCTGCTGCAAAGGCTTCAAGCCCCATGCATTCGTCGAAAATGCGCATCACCGTCGGGAATCCGGAAAGATCGCACTCAAACCGTTGCGCATTGTAAATTTGCGGCACCAGGCAACAATCGGCCATCCCGGGGGTGTCGCCGTGGCAAAAGCGCCCGGTGCATGCGTCTTGCGCCAGCCGTTTTTCCAGCGCCGCCAACCCAAGGCCCACCCAGTGCCGATACCACCTGTTCTTTTGTTCGGCATCCACGTGCAACTGCTCGCTCAGGTATTGCAGCACCCTGAGGTTGTTGAGCGGATGGATTTCACAGGCAATCATTAACGCTAGCGCCCTGACCCTTGCGCGGCCTGCCGCACTGTCCGGCAATAGTGCCGGGTCGGGATAGCGCTCTTCCAGGTATTCCAGGATCGCCAGCGACTGGGTGAATACCTCGCCTTCGTCCTGCAAGACGGGCAGCAGCCGTTGCGGATTGAGCGCCTGAAATTCGCTGCTGTGCTGCTCCCCGCCATTCCTGCTGAGATGCACGGCAGCGGCCTCGTAAGGCAACTGCTTCAGGTTCAAGGCGATGCGTACGCGGTACGATGCGGAGCTGCGAAAAAATGTATGAAGCTTCATTGTTTTTCCTTAAGCGCGTTCGAACGGCGCCGGAGTGATTACGAGGCGACGCTCCTGGCGGCCCATCATGAAAATGGCGAAGGAGCCGAACATCGCCGGAGTGGCCGCCATCAAAAAAATCGATTGATTGTCCAGCTGGAGCGACAACATGAGGCCGCCAATCATCGAGCCGGCAATTGACCCGCTGCGCCCGATGGCCGTGGCCCAGCTGACACCGGTGGTGCGATTGCCGGTCGGATAAAACGCGGCGGCCAGGGCATTCGCGCCAACCTGTGAACCGCTGACACAAAAGCCGGCGCCAAAAACGGCCGCCACCAGCACCCACAACGCACCGCCCGACATGCCGATCATGGCGATGAATCCGGCGGCGATCAGGTAGGACATGGCCAACACCAGGTGCGGATTGAAACGATCCATCCAGCGCCCGATCAAGATCGCACCGGCGGTACCGCCAACCTGGAACGTGGCCGCGACGAAGGACGCCTTCGACAGGGAAATCCCGCTCTTGCTGAGCAAGGTCGGCAACCAGCTCGATATCAGATAGATGATCAGCAGGCTCATGAAGAAGGTGGTCCATAACAGTAAGGTCCCTTTCAGCATGCCCTGGCGGAACAGGGAGGCGACGGGCGAGCCGCTGATCTTCTTATCGCGGATCATCAATGCCGGTACGCTGGCCTGCGGCGCAATATGCGCTACGATGCGCGCCACCTTGACGCCGCTCTTGCCTTTTTCCACCAGAAAGCGCAGCGACTCCGGCAGCTTGAAAACCAGCAGCGGCACCAATAGCAGGGGCAGCAAGCCACCCAGGCAAAACACACCGCGCCAGCCGATGGAAGACAGCATTTGCGCGGCCACCAGCCCACCCAGCGCGGAACCGACGGTGAAGCCGCAGAACATCAGGGTGACCAAACTCGAACGGCGCGCTTGCGGGCAATATTCCGACGTCAGCGTCACGGCGCTGGGCATGGCGCCGCCCAAGCCAAGGCCGGTCAGAAAACGCAGCACCAGCAGCATCGGCAAGCCGGTGGAAAACACGGACAGCAAACTGGCCAGACCAAAGAAAGCCACCGAAAAGATCAGGACTGGCTTGCGGCCGATGCGGTCCGCGATGGGGCCAAAGATGAGCGCGCCCGACATCAATCCAAACAGTCCGGCACCGAACAACGGCGCCAGCGCGGCGGCGCTCAGCTGCCACTCAGCCTTGATGGCCGGGGCAATAAAGCCGATCGACGCGGTGTCGAAGCCGTCGATGGTGACCACCAGAAAACAAAGGATCAATATGCTTCTCTGGAATCTCGAGAACACGCTGAAATTGATGAATTCCTGAACATCTATTGCGGCAGGACTGCTCATCCCGGTCTCCTGTAAATGATTGATATGCGGCATAAGCCAACGTGATCTGTGTCACTTGATTGACTTGATTGCGCAGACTTAAACGATGCGCACGGACAGGTCGGTCAGCCCGTCGATTTTCCCCACCAGGGTCTGGCCGCGCGTCACGGCGCCCACGCCTTCCGGGGTCCCGGTAAAAATCAGGTCGCCCGGCTGTAACGCGAACAGGGTCGACAAGTTGGCAATGGTTTCGCTGACCGACCAGATCAGGTGCGTCAAATCGCTGGCCTGCTTCACGCTACCGTCCACGTCGAGCGAAATGGCGCCCCGGTTCAGCACATCGCCTGGAGCCGCGCGGCGAATCACGCCTACCGGTGCCGAATAGTCGAACGCCTTGCCGATTTCCCAAGGGCGGCCCTGTTCCCGCATGCGCATTTGCAGGTCGCGGCGCGTCATGTCGAGGCCGACGGCATAGCCGAAGATGTGCTCGGCGGCATGCTCGACCGCAATGTCGCGGCCGCCCTTGCCGATCGCGACCACCAGTTCGATCTCGTAGTGATAGTTTTCCGTGCGCGCGGGGTAAGCAATTTCGGCCGTCTGGCCTGCGGCGACCGGAACAATAGAAGCGTCGTCGTTTGGTTTGCAAAAAAAGAATGGCGCTTCGCGCTCAGGGTCGAAGCCCATTTCGCGCGCGTGCGCTGCGTAATTGCGGCCGACGCAATACACGCGGCGCACCGGAAACAGGTCCTGCGAATCGGCCACTGGCAAGCCAACCGGCGCCGCTGGCGGGAAAACAAATGAGAGTGTCATGATAAGTCCGTATGAGTTCGATTGATGGGGTGAAAACTGGCGCTTCTAAGCGTCAAGAAACTCTTCACGCAAGATGCCCAGGGCGTCGTGCACGGGGCGGTCGGAAAAACTGAACAGCACCGCATCCTCCAGCGCGGCCAACGAGACCGGCATCCAGGAAGGAACGACAAACAGGTCGCGCGGGCCGAACGCAAAGTTCTGTTCGCCGATGCGGGCGCTGCCCCGCCCTTCCATCACGCAATACACAGTGCCGTCGGTACTGCGATGAGGCTTGCCCGAAAAACCCTTCGGCAGCAATTGCATGTAAGTGCCGATGGTCGGCATCGGCCAGCCGCCGGTGCCTGGATGGATGTATTTCAGTTTGATGCCATGCCAGGCATCGATTTGGGCATCGCGCTGCAAGATGTGCAAGGCTTCGCGGGTGCGGCTATACGGATAACTGAAGATGGGCGATGTCAGCCCCTTGCTGTAGTGGCGCACGGGCGCCATGTTGGCGCCGAAGCGGGCATAGCTGCTGCCCTCGGCGCGCGTGACGACCTGAGATGCGTTGCTGTCGTTCTCGGCGAATCCGGCGTCGAAGAAGCGCACCATCGGAATGTCGAGGCCGTCGAGCCAGACCACCGGTTCGGCGGTGCCATCGATGCCTTCGTTGCCGTGATCGTGCCAGGTGCAGGAAGGGGTGATGATGAAATCGCCCGGATGCATGGTGGTGCGCTCGCCATCGACCGTGGTGTAAGCGCCCTTCCCTTCCAGCACAAAGCGCAGCGCGGACTGGGTATGCCGATGCGACGGCGCCACCTCGCCCGGCAAGATCAATTGCAGGCCCGCGTATAAGGATTGGGTGATCGCCGACTGACCGGCCAGCGCCGGATTTTCCAGCACCAGCACGCGCCGGACGGCTTCTTCCGCCGTGATCATCTGGCCGGCTTCCATCAGAAATGGACGGATCTCGTCGTAACGCCAGAACGCGGGAACGCAGGGTGTGGCCGGCTGCTTCGGCACCAGCGCGTGCAGCACCTCCCACAGCGGTGACAGATCCAGCTTGCGCAGATCGCCGCGCAGGTCTCCGTATAAGCGCTGGCGCTCTTTAGAGGTATTCGATTGCATGTGATCTCCTGTTTATCGCCGCGCGGCTTATGCCCTGATAAATCCGCGACAGACGAAGAGGATGATGCGCGCGACGCTCTATCTGGTAAATGGATGGAATACAATACCTTCGATATGAAAACGCAATAATTGTGAGGAAGCCATGTCTCGATTCGACATTGAACTGCTGTATGTATTTGATGAAATTTACAAAACGCGCAATGTGACGCGCGCCGCCGACAATCTGGGATTGCCGCAGTCGACTGTCAGCATTGCACTGGGAAAATTGAGGAAGCATTTCGGCGATCGCCTGTTTAGCCGCACCACCAAAGGGATGGAGCCGACGCCGCATGCTCAGAACGTCATCTTCAATGTCAGGGCGGCGCTCGAAGCGTTGGAACATGCGCTTTCGCACCGCGTCATCTTTGATCCGAAGAACGAGACGCGCGAGTTCAAAATCTGTATGACGGATATCAGCGAAGTGGTGCTGTTGCCGAGACTGTTGAACTATCTAAGCGCAGCGGCGCCCGGCATTTGTCTGGACATCTCGAAAATCTCGCCGGAGACGCCACGCCATTTGGAGGATGGGGAAATCGACCTCGCAGTTGGCTTCATGCCGCATCTGGAAGCCGGCTTTTATCAGCAGAAACTGTTTGATCAGAACTTCGTTTGCCTGGCCGCGCTAAACCACCCGCGCATCCATTCCGTCCTGACCAGAGAGGCGTTTACAAGCGAAAGCCACCTCGCCGTAAAGAGCTCGGGCACCGGCCATTTTATCGTCGATAAAATCCTCGCGCAGGAAGGCATTCAACGTAAAGCCATTTTGCAGCTGCCGAGTTTTCTGTCCGTGGCGCGCATTGTCGCCGAGACAGATTTTATTGCTACAGTGCCGGAGAAATTTGGCGTGGCCATGAAAGACAGGGAAAGTCTGCAGCTGTTGACGCCGCCGGTCTTGCTGCCCAATTTTTCGGTAAAGCAGCATTGGCACGAACGCTACCATGCCGATCCGGCCAACCGATGGTTACGACAAACGCTGGCGCAGTTGTTCGCAGAGTGAGTCTGCGCGACGGTTGTGATAGCCGGTCTCCCAGGCCGGCACAGGAGACTGACTTGTCTTTCGGGTATTCCGCTATTTCTCCGTGTTGAGATCGACCGCCCGCGTAGGGACAACAGTTGAAATCGCGTGTTTATAAACCATCTGAGTAACGTTACTTTTGAGCAAGACAACATATTGATCAAAGTGTTCGATCTGGCCTTGCAATTTGATTCCGTTGACAAGAAACATCGACACGGGAATCTGCGCTTTTCGTAAAGCCTCAAGAAAGGGGTCTTGTAACAACTGCCCTTTATTATCATTACCCATTACAACTCCAAAGTATTGTGATTAACCGTCACAGTCTACTCTATGATTGGCTTTGTCAACTTCACGATCAAGAATCGGCGTTTTATTTACGCAGCGCGAGAGAGGTGGCTTTAATGTCTCCATCGACAGTTTGCTGATGTGCCGGAAGGCGTGCAAAAAAAAGCCCACTCAACTACGAATGGGCAAAATCTGGGGATCTCCCAGGGACGTCTCGCTACTGCCGCTAATCGGCAAAATGACAGGATATTGCAGGAAAGTTACAGGCTCTGTTGAATTGCCGGACTAATACGGTGCCGGATTCGCCAAATCACTGATATTTACAAGCTTGTAACGCCGGGCGGTATCAGTGGTTACAACGATGCCATTCTTATCCTCCGCAGGGGCAGGATTAAATGAAACCAAACCGCGGCTTTTCAGCAGAGATGGCAGAGGCTGCTGGGATGTCTTGGCAAGCCTATTCAGCCACCCCTGCAAACTCCCTATGTATTCAGGAACCAGGCTAATTTCCCCCTTTTCAAGCAAGGGTAAATAGGTAGCACGGTTACCCACTGACTTCCGGTGCTGAGCCGGATAGCCTGCGTGGACAAGCGCCTGAGTATAAATCTCTGCCAGAATGGCACTCTCAGCGAAGTTTGCCGAACCGACAACAATGGTCGGACCTATTCGAGGAACAGCGTTTGAATGGGACAAAAATGCATGATCACGCAACCATTCAAGTGCAACCTTGTCCGCCGCCACTTTGTCCAGATCGACGCGGCGATTCATCTCAGCGAGACCCTTGGTTGTCAGTGCGGCACTGATTGCATCGAGTACCGTACCAATCTGTGGATAAGTGGCGGCTAACGAATAGTGTGCAATCGGAATAATGTTCTCTGCAGGCTGGGCGTGGCGATCATCCTCAAGCAGAACAAAACGATCAGTAGCGAGATACCCATTCGTGGTGAACAGCACGCCAATCTGAATTTCACCCTGTTCCAGTGCCTGCCTGGTACGTGCTCCGCCAGGATCTGTCACTTTGAATTGCGCAAAGTGCAATCCGTATCTCTCCTCTAACGCGGGAAGGCAATACGGCTCATGCGGGCACTCCTCGCCAGAACCAAATACAAGTCGACTAGCGATACTGGTTTGCTGTGCGGCGCTGGCTTGCTTCGGCTCCTCGGCATGCGCGCGTGGAGAAAAGTGGACCAGGTTGACGATAAAAATCGTCCATACAAGGCACCATCGTCCAGATAGATTATTTATGTTCATGTCGATTTCCTTGCAATGTTGAAGCAACTACGATCGGCAAAATGACAAGATATTGCAGGTTGTCGCCTCCCGGCGCAACAACCTGCGCTACCCGGATGCTGCTTAGAACTGGTGACGGATTGCTACGCGGAGAGCAACCTGCTTTTCATTGTTGGAAATGTCGGCGGCACCAGGAATGTAGGCTTGATCAAGTGTCGATCCAGTCTCATCCCCACCAACTTTTTGATAAACGGCTTGCGCATAAACATCAGTCCGCTTGGAGAAGTTGTAATCCGCCATCAGACCAAAGGTCGACCATTTCGGTTTGGCAGTGCCAACCGTTGTGTCGTATTTGGCTTTTGTGTAGGTGTACATCGCCCCGGCGTAAAACGCAGGTGTGAATTGATACTTGGCATTGATTTCGTAGTTCTGGAACTTCAGCGAATTCAATGTGCCGACGGCTGGTGCAAACGCGCCAACGTAAGCGTTCGCGCCAGTCGGACTGGTCAGATTAGTGCCGGTATACACAAACCCAAGCGTCGCATCACCGATCGCGTAGTTGATGCCGGCGCCGAAGATCTTTTGCTTGGCAGCCAGGAAGTTGGCATCGGTTGGCGTGATGGAGCCGCTCGCAGTCGTACCGACACGGCTCAGATTCATGTACCCCAGGCCAGCCGACAAGGGGCCGTTCGCGTAGCTCGCACCCAGACTGTAGGTACGGTTTTTCGTATTGTCGCCGGCTGTTTCGCCGAAGCCGTACAAGCCGCCGAACTGGAAGCCGGCAATAGTCGGGCTGGTGTACTTGACCGAGTTATTGATGCGGAACGAGTTATCGGTGTTGTCGTTATCCAGTGGATGCGAGAACAGGTAACCGGCCCAGTTGCCGTTCGCTGTCATTGGCGCGAGGAAATCGACGACTGAGTCATATTGACGACCCAGTGTGACGGCACCGGCAGTTGCGCTCGACAAACCGACCAATGCCTGGCGTCCGAACATCAAACCGCCTTGACCCAGCTTGCCGGTATCTGCGGCAAAACCGTTTTCAAGCTGGAACACCGCACTCAGGCCGCCACCCAGGTCTTCGTTGCCTTTGAAACCCAGGCGGCTGCCTTGTGCGTAGCCGCTTTCCATTGAGACCAGACTTTTACCACCGGTGCTGGTGTGCACATTGTTGGTATAGTCCAGACCCAAATCGATCACGCCATAAATGGTGACGTTGGTTTGCGCTTGCGCCATGCCAGCGATACCGCTCAACAAACCTGCAACCAGAACAACTTTCTTCATGCATTACTCCCAAGGGTTGGAAAAAAACTATTTTTTTTTACGAATGCCTACAGTAACCGCACAGCTGCACGCGCATTACTACCGCTTGCTCTAGGCATGCTTGTGCCCATGCGTGTGATCCTGGCTGGAGATGAACTGCCGGAATCGCTCGGACTTGCTCTGCTGGAACAGTTCGGACGGCGTGCCGTCGGCCTCAATGAGCCCCTGATGCATGAACACCACCCGGTTCGATACATTGCGCGCAAAGCCCATCTCATGCGTCACCACCAGCATGGTGCGACCCTCTTCGGCCAACGCCCGCATAACCTTCAGCACCTCGCCGACCCGTTCCGGGTCGAGCGCGGAGGTCGGCTCGTCGAACAGCATGACCTTCGGCCGCATCGCCAGGGCGCGGGCGATGGCCGCACGCTGCTGCTGACCGCCGGACAGGTGGGCGGGATAGTGATTGCGCTTGTCGGCAATGCCTACCTTTTCCAACAGTGCCTCCGCCTCTTCAATACACTCGGCGCGCGGCCGCTTTTGCACGTGCACCGGTCCTTCAATCAGGTTTTCCAGGATGGTCATGTGCGAGAACAGGTTGAAGCTCTGGAACACCATCGCGAGTTCGGAGCGGATGCGGTCGACCTGGCGGCGGTCGGTTGGCGCCAGCTGGCCATGACGATTCTTGCGCATCGCCAGCGCTTCACCTGCAACGATGATTTCGCCCTCGTCCGGCGTCTCCAGCAAGTTGATACAGCGCAGCAAGGTACTCTTGCCGGAGCCGCTGGAGCCGAGGATGGAGATCACATCGCCCTCCTGCGCCTGAAGCGAAATGCCCTTGAGCACAGCGTTGTTGCCGAAGGCTTTGTGGAGGTTCTTCACCTCGAGAGCCGCAGTGGTCGGCGTGGCGACCGGGAGATTAATAATTGTCATGATGTCAGCTCACAAGATTCGGGGGGTACAAGGGCGTGCTGGGCATGGCGCGCAAATGCGGTGACAAGCGATATTCAAGCAAACCCATCAGACGCACGATAATGAAATTGAGTATCAGATAAATCGCCGCGGCACACATGAACACCTCCATCGTGCGGTAGGTGTGCGAGATGATGCGCTGGGCGACGCCGGTCATTTCCCAGACGGTGACCAGACTCGCCAATGCAGTCGACTTCATCATCAGCACGAGTTCGGTCGAATACGAAGGCAGCACCTGACGCAGCGCGATCGGCCAGATCACGCGACGCAACAGCAGCAGGCCCGACATGCCGCAGGCGCGCCCGGCTTCGATTTGCTGGACCGGCACTGCCAGCACGCCGCCGCGGAAGATCTCGGCGGTGTAGCCCGCGGTGCAGAGCATCAGCGAAATCACCGCACAGAAGAACGGGTCGCGCATCACGGGCCAGAACAGGCTTTCGCGTACGACCTCGAACTGCCCGACACCGTAAAACACCAGGAACATCTGGATCATCAACGGCGAGCCGCGAAAAACAAACACATAGGCACGTGCAAACTGCACCAGCGCCGCAACCCGGCTAAACCGCATCCAGGTCAACCCGAACGCCATCAGCGCGCCACAGGCAGTGGCAAGCGCAAACAGTTTGAGCGTGGTCGGCAAGGCTTCAAGCAACTGGCTGAGCGTATCGGTGAGAAAGGTGATATCCATCATTCGCGTCCTTATCCTATGGCGCGCCGGAAGCTCTTGCCTACCCGTGCTTCCGCCGTGTCGAAAATTCTGTTTGAGATACTCGTCAAGACGAGATAGAGGGCGCCACCGATCACATAGAACAGGAAGTAGCGGTGCGTGGAGCCGGCCGCAACCTGGCTGGAACGCATCAGTTCCGCCAGACCGGTGACCGAGATCAGCGCCGAGTCCTTCAGTGTCATCTGCCAGACATTCCCGAGACCGGGCAGCGCGAAGCGCATGACCTGCGGCACGATGATGCGGCGAAACAGCATCAGCTTGGGCATGCCGAGCGAGCGCGCAGCTTCGATTTCCCCGCGAACGATGGCCAGGAACGCGCCACGATACACCTCGGCCTGATAGGAACCGGAAATGACCCCGACCGCAAAGATGCTGGAGATAAAGGGTGGCAGGTCGACAAAGCCCTCTCCGCCCATATAGGAGCCAACCGCCGTGGCAAGGCTTGAACCGCCAAAATAGATCAGGTAGATCACAAGCAACTCGGGAACACCGCGAAACACGGTGGTATAGGCATCGCCCAGCACGCGGGCAAGCAGGTTCTTCGACAACTTGGCCCAGGCGACGAAGCCACCCAGCATCGCCCCCACCGCCAGCGAACAAACCGTGACGGCCAGGGTCATCAGTGCGGCCATGAGGAGTAGCCCTCCCCAACCGCCCGAGCCGAAGCCGAGTAATTCAAATACGTTCATGCAATCACCTCTTTCCAGCAGAAGGGTTCGCCGTCGGCAAACTCGCTCGGCTATGGAGCGGGCCGCCATCCTGGCCAGCCCCGTCCACGATTCATACGACCGCCCGACGACAGGCAAACCACCCGCGTCAGGTTCGGTTGTTCCAGCCGGACGTCGCCGTTACGGCGCCACGTTCATCTTGAACCACTTCTCGCTGATCTTCTTGACGGTGCCGTCGGCCAGCGCAGCCTTGATGGCCGTGTCGAATTTAGCCTTCAGCTCAGGATCGCTCTTGCGCATGCCGAGCGCTTCGCCCTCGCCCCAGATCGTGCCGCCGAGTTGGGGACCGGTTAAGGCGAGGTTTTTATTGGCGGGATTGGCAAAGGCGGAGAGGAAGTAGGTCACGTCGTCAAACGCCACATCGATACGCCCGCTGCTCAAGTCCAGATCGTGCTCGGCGGCCGATGTGTACTCGCGGATCGTGGCGATGTCCTTGAAGTTATTGTAGATAAAGGTCGAGTAGACTGTGGCGGCCTGGATGCCGATAGTCTTGCCTTTCAAGGCTTTGCGGAGGGTGGCCACCGTCGGCTTGTCCGAAGCGGCCTTGCCGGTCATGCTGACCAGCGTGCCTGTGCCTGCCAGATTGGCCATCGGGCCGGTCTTCAGCGCGGCGAACCCGGCCGGCGTGCTGGCGTAGGGCGCGGAGAAGGCAATTTCTTTCTTGCGCTCGTCGGTGATCGACAGCGCGTCCATGATCACATCGAACTTGCCGACCTTGAGGCCGGCCATCATGCCGTCAAAGTTCTGGGCGATGAGCTTGCATTTCACTTTCATGCGGGCACAGAGGTTCTGGGCGAGTTCAGGTTCAAAACCATCCAGCGTGCCGTCCGGTTTGGTCAGGTTCCAGGGCTCATATCCCCCTTCCAGTGCAATGGTGACGTTCTGCCAGTCCTTCGCTTCGGCGTGACCCGCCAGCGTCGAGACGGCCATTGCAACAGTGAGTGCCAGGGTTCTTGCGGATACGGTTAGTGCTTTCATCTTGTGTCTCCTTCGATTGTGGAAATACGCTTAATGCCCGGCCTCACCCAAGGCCGGACGGTCTGCATGATGCAATTACATGCTGATCCATCTGTCATCACTCCCCGTATCCGGCGAATGATGAGCATTCCAATGCACTGTCTTTTGAAATCCGATCTCCAGATTGTTCAGCAGTGTTCATTTTTAGATTCAATTACGTCCGGCTAAGCCGGGTTTGTTGCTGGGCTGTTAATCAAATTTCAATTTAATTAACATAAACCATTGATGAGTCATTCGCGCCGCCGCATGTACATGTATACATCATGAATCTAAATTAGCCTAAAAAAGTATATACAAATAAAATGGGATTGCAAATATAAATTTCCGGTCGTCAAGGCCAATTCCATAGTCTTCCGGAAATGGCGGAAGTCGGTCCACGAAATGCCAGGATGTCATCAATGCCGATTCTGATGAATGATCTGGGGAAAATTCATCATCGCAGGATGCGCCATGCGTAGCGTAGCATTGCCGGCCGAGGCCGTATTGCTGCGCATGGCACACCCTGCTTCTTACTTTTTAAGCAAACAAAGGCGTGAACAATTCCTTGCAGGAGGCACTCAGCATGCCATCCAGCACCAGTTGTTTAGCCGCTTCGATATCCGGAGCGAAGAAGCGGTCGGAGGCGTAGTACGGTACTTGTGCGCGCAGCATCTTGTGCACCTGTTCCAGTGCCGGGGAGCTGGTCAGCGGCCGGTGGAAGTCAATCCCTTGTGCGGCAGCCAGTAATTCGATGCCGACAATCACCGCGGTGTTGTGGGCCATCTCATGCAAGCGTCGTGCGGCGAAGGTTGCCATGCTGACGTGATCTTCCTGATTGGCCGAAGTCGGCAGGCTGTCGACGCTGGCCGGATGCGCCATTGATTTGTTTTCCGAAGCCAGAGCGGCAGCGGTCACATGGGCAATCATGAAACCGGAATTGACGCCCGGGTCCTTGACCAGGAACGGTGGCAAGCCGGACAGCGTGGCGTCGATCAGCAAGGCGATCCGGCGCTCCGACAAGGCACCGATCTCGGCGATCGCCAGCGCCAGCGTATCGGCGGCAAACGCGACCGGTTCCGCGTGGAAATTGCCGCCGGAAATGACTGTGCTTTGTTCTCCATCGGCAAAGATCAACGGATTGTCGGTGACGGCATTGGCTTCGATCAGCAAGGTGCGCGCGGCATTCTTGATGATGTCCAGGCACGCGCCCATGACTTGCGGCTGGCAGCGCAGGCTGTAGGGGTCCTGTACCCGTTCGTCCTGCAGCAGATGCGATTTGCGGATGGCGCTGCCGCTCAGCAAATCACGATAGACCTTGGCCGATGCGATTTGGCCGGGTTGCCCGCGGACTGCATGTACGCGTGGGTCAAACGGTGCATCGCTGCCTTTGGCCGCATCGATCGACAATGCGCCAGCCACGGTGCCGGCTTCCAGCATGCGTTCCGCCATGAACAGACCGTGCAGGGCCAGCGCGGTCGATACCTGGGTACCGTTGATCAGCGCCAGGCCTTCTTTCGCGGCCAGCACCACCGGCGTGATGCCTGCCTGCTGCAAAGCCACTTTGGCAGCGACGATTTCGCCGTTGACCCGCACATTGCCTTCGCCCAGCAAGGCCAGCGTCATGTGCGACAACGGTGCCAGGTCGCCCGAGGCGCCAACCGATCCTTTGGCGGGAATGGCCGGCATGATGCCGGCGTTCACCAAAGCAATCAAGCTATCGATGACCAGCGCCCGGATGCCGGAAAAACCACGCGCCAGGCTGCCGATCTTCATCAGCATGATCAGGCGCACCACCGCATCGCTGAGCAGCTCGCCGGTGCCTACCGAATGCGACAGGATCAGGTTGCGCTGCAGTTGTTCCAGTTGCTCATCCGGGATGCGGGTTTTCGCCAGAATGCCAAAGCCGGTATTGATGCCATACGCCGCATCGCCGCGTGCCACGATGCGCTGCACCGCTTCTGCCGACGCCTGGATGGCAGGATAGGCCGAAGCCGCCAGCGTGACTTGCAAAGGCTGCGCCCAGATATTGCGCAAGTCGGTCAGTGAAAATTGACCGGGTTCCAGTTTCAATGTGTGTTGTGTCATGAAATTCTTTCGTTAAGCTTTATTGATTCGGATCCGGCGACGTTCAATCAATCATCGGCAGATTCAAATTGTGTCGTTTCGCACAGTCGACTGCAGTCTCGTAACCGGCATCGGCATGGCGCATCACGCCGGAGCCGCAATCGTTGATCAACACGCGCTCCAGGCGTTTGGCGGCAGCATCGGTGCCATCGGCGACGATCACCATACCGGAATGTTGCGAGTAGCCCATGCCAACCCCGCCGCCGTGGTGCAGCGATACCCAGCTGGCGCCGCCTGCGGTATTCAACAGCGCATTCAGGAGCGGCCAGTCGGACACTGCATCGGTGCCGTCCTTCATGCTTTCGGTTTCGCGGTTGGGGCTGGCAACCGAACCGGTATCCAGATGATCGCGGCCGATGACGATCGGCGCTTTCAGTTCGCCAGTGCGCACCATCTCGTTGAATGCCAGCCCGGCAAGGTGACGCTCGCCCAGACCGAGCCAGCAAATTCTTGCCGGCAAACCCTGAAAAGCGATGCGCTCACGCGCCATGTCCAGCCAGTTGTGGACGTGCTTATTATTCGGAAACAGCTCCTTGATCTTGGCATCGGTCTTGTAAATATCTTCCGGATCGCCCGACAGCGCCACCCAACGGAACGGCCCCTTGCCTTCGCAGAACATCGGGCGGATATAGGCCGGCACAAAACCGGGGAAGGCAAACGCATCCTGCACGCCATGGTCGAAGGCGACCTGACGGATGTTGTTGCCGTAATCGACGGTGGGAATACCCATTGCATGGAAATCCAGCATCGCCTGCACATGTTGCGCGCAAGAAGCTGCCGCGTCCTGCGTCAGACGGGCATGCTGGCTGGCGTCTTGTTGCGCCGCTTTCCATTCATCGACGCTCCAGCCGGATGGCAGGTAGCCATTGATCAGATCATGCGCCGAGGTTTGGTCAGTCACCAGATCGGGCTTGATGCCACCGGCCTTGGCGCGTTTCACCAGTTCCGGCAAGATGTCTGCGGCATTGCCCAGCAAGCCGATCGAGACCGCTTCCTTGCGCTCGCAATGGTAGGCAATCAGTGCGAGGGCATCATCGATATCCTTGGCCTGCTTATCGACGTAACGGGTACGCAGACGGAAATCGATGCTGCTTTGCTGGCATTCGATGTTCAGCGACACCGCGCCGGCCAGGGTAGCGGCCAATGGCTGCGCGCCGCCCATGCCGCCTAAGCCTGCGGTCAGCACCCAGCGGCCACGCCAGTCGTCGTTGAAGTGCTGTTTGCCGGCTTCGACGAAGGTTTCATAGGTGCCCTGCACAATCCCCTGGCTGCCGATATAAATCCAGCTGCCTGCCGTCATCTGGCCGTACATGAACAGGCCCTTGCGGTCGAGTTCATTAAAGTGTTCCCAGTTGGCCCATTTCGGCACCAGGTTCGAGTTGGCGATCAGCACGCGCGGTGCATCGGCATGGGTCTTGAAAACACCAACCGGCTTGCCGGATTGCACCAGCAAGGTTTCATCGTCGTTCAGGTCCTTCAACACTTCGAGAATTTTGTCGTAGCACGCCCAGTCGCGGGCGGCGCGGCCGATGCCGCCGTACACTACCAAATGCTTGGGATTTTCCGCCACTTCCGGGTCGAGATTGTTTTGCAGCATCCGATATGCGGCTTCCGCCTGCCAGCTTTTGCAGACTTTTTCGGCACCGCGCGGCGCACGAATGGTGCGGCTGGCGTCGTAACGAGGATCATTGTCGAATGTTGAATTTTCCGATGAGGTGTGCATAACGGGCTTCTTCCTTCAAGATAAATGCAGAGGGGAGTACAAGCGATGCAACAGGCATCGGTTGGACAGTTTTCAAATCTTAAGTTGTATATACCAATCAAGTCAATAATTATTTTAGTTGATAATCCAAATGTTGCCGATGAAAAACTATCCTGCTGCAAAGCATCCGCGACCGGCGCCGCCATGCCTTACCAACAACATCGACAGAACCGCCTATATTTAAGCCATCAATAAAAATAAATATTGACGAATTTGACTATACAACTTAATGTTTAAAAAAACGCGTCAGCCGATGCCTTTTGCATCGTTTGCTCCCCCCGCATTTATCTTGAACTAAGAAGGCCGTTATGCACACCGCATCGAAAAATCCAAAACCGGACAATGATCCTCGTTACGACGCCATCCTGCTCGACAAACCGCTCGACTGGCGCGCAGTAGCGGCCATCGCGGCGGGGGCCGAACTCACACTATCGGAAGCGGCGCGGGCGCGCATCACGGCGGCGCGCACACTGGTCGAGCAAATCGTCGAACGCGGCATTCGCGCATACGGCGTGAACACCGGCGTCGGCGGGCTAAGTGACGTCATCGTGTCGCCGGCCAACCAGCGGCAGTTGTCGCGCAATATCCTGATGAGTCACTCGGTAGGTGTCGGCACACCGCTTGGCATGAAGGAAACGCGCGCGATCATCGCCGCGGCCGTCAACAATTTCGCGCATGGACATTCGGGTATTCGACTGGAAGTGGTCGAACGCCTGGTCGCTATGCTGAACGCAAATTACCTGCCCGAAGTCCCCGCGTTCGGCTCGGTCGGCTATCTCAGCCATATGGCGCACATCGCGCTGGTGTGCATCGGCGAAGGCTTCGTCCGCGACTTCTCCAACACAACGGGCGGCCGCGAAAGCGGCGAACGGATCAGCGGCGCAGAAGCGCTGCAACGTCTTGGTTTCGTGCCGCTGGTGCTCGAGGCGAAGGAAGGTTTGAGCCTGGTCAATGGCACGCCATGCGTGACAGGACTGGCCGCGCTCGCGCTGGCGCAATCGGATCGCCTGTTCGACTGGTCCGATGCGATTGCCGCGATGAGCTTCGAAAATCTGCGCGGACAAGCCTCCGCTTTCGATGCCGATGCGCTGGCGTTGCGCATCTCGCCGGGCTTGTCGATGGTGGGGGCGCGCTTGCGCGCACTGCTCGCGGGCAGTGGCATTCTCGCGGAGTCGCGCGGCGCGCGTACGCAAGATCCACTGAGCCTGCGCACGATCCCGCATGTGCATGGCGCAGCGCGGGATGTATTCGCGACGACCGCCGAAGTGGTGAATCGCGAACTGGCTTCGGTGACCGACAATCCGATCGTCGCCGGTACGCCGGATGCGCCGCGCGCTTACTCGCAGGCACATGCCGTCGGCGCGTCGATTGCCCTGGCGATGGACAGTCTCGCCACCGCCGTGGCCGGCGTCGCGGCGATGGCGGAGCGCCGCATCGACCGCCTGGTCAATCCGCTTGTGAGCGGCCTGCCCGCGTTTCTCGCCGATAGCAGCGGGACCTGCTCCGGTTTCATGATTGCGCAGTACACGGCAGTCTCGCTGGTCTCGCAGAACCGGCGTCTGGCGATGCCGGCGAGTCTCGATGGCGGCATCACCTCAGGCTTGCAGGAAGATCATCTGTGCCACGCGACGCCCGCCGCGCTGAAGACGCTGAACATCATCGAAAACGCCGCGCAGATCTTTGCGATCGAATTGCTGGCCGCGACCCAGGCATTCGACCTGCAGGCGAGCAAAGCGGCCCGGGCGCCACTGACCGACTCGGTCTGGCAGCGCGTGCGCCAGGTGCTGCCGCAATACTGCGACGACCGGCCGCTTGCCAACGACATTGCAGCCGCCTGCAGATTGCTCGGCGAAGCGCCGCCGGTGGTCTAGAGGGAAAATCGGCTGCACCAGCACATAGAAAGTACGAAAATGACTGAACGTGAAGTTGGGATTTATCGTGGATTCTCAATCCTGGTTTCCATGCAGGAGACACACACCATGTGGACTGTGGAAGCCAGAGCCGGGATATTTACGGGCAACGATTTCATACCCAAGGTCGCGCCGCTGCAGCGCGCGTTCCCAAAACAGGACGGCGCTCTCGGCTCCGCGAATGCGATGCTAGAGCTCGCCAAAGAGAAAATTGACGAATATCTCGGGAATCGCCGGCTCACGAAGATCGACCAGTGCAAGGGTAAGGATTCGTTCGAAGATAATTAACGCGCAAGGACTCCGCTGCGTGTCCTGCGCCCCAAAAGCACAGGCTAAAACTCCGCCTTGATGTATTCGGCAAGCTGCCGAACAGGCGACTTCAATTGGCTCGTCGCTGCGATCAGCGCCAGTTCGGTGGGCGGCGGAGCGACGCAACCATCAGTGCTATCCAGGACCCGATGATCCGCCAGGACCGCATCCTGCGGCAGGATGGAGATGCCGAGTCCGGAAGATACGGCGGCTTGCACGCCGCTCAGGCTTTGACTGGTGTAGGCAACGCGCCAGCGGCGCCCCTCGGTTTCAAGCGCATGAATGGCGCGCGCGCGATACATGCAGCCATGCGGAAACACGGCCAGTTGCACCTGCTCTGCGTCCGCCAGAAAATCCGGCCCGGCTACCCACACCAGGGATTCCGGCCAGCAGGCAAGGCATGGCCCATCGCCAGGTTCGCGCTTGATGAGCGCAAGATCCAGCTCGCCCGCATCCAGCTGCAAACTGAGCTCGGCACTCAAACCGCTATTCGTGTCCAGCCGTACGTTCGGATACGCGCGGGTAAAACCCGACAACAGTTTGGTCAAACGACGGACAGCGAAATCTTCCGGGATGCCAAGCCGGACAACGCTGACGGCCGCCGGGCGCGACAACATGTCGCGCGCCTCCTCCTCGATCGCCAGCAGACGGCGCGCATAACCGAGCAATAGCTCGCCATCCTCCGTCAGCGTGACATTTTTACCGGCGCGTTGGCGCAGCAGTACCGGCCGCCCTATCGAGATTTCCAGCTTGCGTATTTGCTGACTTACGGTCGATTGCGTCCGGTGTATCCGCTCGCCCGCACGGGTAAAGCCGCCTGCATCCACCACCGAGACAAAGCTTCTTAGCAGATCAAGATCGAGCATGCATCACCTATAAGTCGAAAACACACTTAATTATAGCTAAAGATTTAATTTTCAAATATTAAAAGACGAGATTATATTTTGTTCGGCGGTTTACCTGCATGGAACTGGAATCCAACATCTCAACGTACAAGTAAGGAATGGTATGCATCCGAAACACATTAAAGAAGTCATCCTGGGCGATTCAGACATCTCTATCGAAGAGTTTGTCGCTGTGGCGCGTTATGGTGCGACGCTGACGTTTTCAGAAGCCTATCGCCGCCGCGTCCATAGCTCGCGCGCATTGATCGAACGCTTCCTGTCTGAAAATCGCCTGATTTATGGCGTCACCACCGGTTTTGGCGATAACGTCACCAAGGTGATTGCGCCGGCCGATGCCGAAACCCTCCAGCGCAATATTGTCAGATCGCATGCAGTGTCGGTGGGCGAGCCGCTGGAGCGCGAGCTGGTGCGCGGGATTCAGTTAATGGTGCTGGTCAGCCTCGGCCAGGGTTATTCCGGCGTCAGCATGGCGTTGCTGGAGTTGATCGCCGCCCTGCTGAACCATGACATCGTACCGTTTGCCCCCGGTGAAGGGTCGGTCGGTTATCTCGCCCCCGAAGCGCATATGGCGCTGGTACTGATTGGAGAAGGACAAGCCTGGGTCAAGGGGCTGCTGATGCCAGGCCGCCAGGCGCTGGAACAAGCCGGCTTAAGCCCGATTACGCTAGGATGCAAGGAGGGCTTGGCGCTCACGAATGGCACCACCTCGGTGACGGCGATTGCCACGCTGGCGTTGTTCAATGCCATGGAATCCGCCAAGGTGGCCGATATTGCCGCCGCCATGTCGCTGGAAGGGCTGAGAGGCACGATCCGGGCATTCGATGCCCGCTATCATTCGGTCAAGGCGCACAAGGAGCAGGCCAGTACGGCGGCCAATCTCAATCGTATCCTGAGCGACAGCGTGCTGGTCGCAGAGAACATTGATTTTCGCCTGCAAGATGTGTATAGCCTGCGTGCCATTCCCCAAGTCCACGGCGCCAGTAAAAAAACCATCGCCGACGCGCGCACCAGCGTAGAAAACGAGCTGCGTTCATCCGGTGATAATCCGGTTATTTTTCCGATCGAGGATGATGGCGTCGCCATCTCAGGCGCCAACTTCGACGGCTCCTACATCGGCATTGCGGCCGACACGCTGTGTATCGCCATGGCCAACCTGGCCAAGATCTCCGAACGCCGCACCGACCGCATGGTTAACTCCCATTTCAGCGGGCTGCCGAGCTTTCTGGTCAAGAACCCAGGGTTGAACAACGGCTATATGATTCCTCAGTACACGGCTGCCGGCCTGGTGGGCGAGATGAAAATCCTCTCTCATCCAGCGACGGTGGATTCGATATCGACTTGCGGCAATCAGGAAGACCCGGTCAGTTTTGCCTACAATGCGTCCATCAAGGCTTACCGGATCTCACGCAAGCTGGATTCGGTACTTGCCATCGAGCTAATGGCGGCTTGCCAGGCGCTGGACTTTTACGACCCGGCCAAGGCATCCAGCGCCACGCGTGCCGTTTATCGGCAGATCCGCGCGGTGGCGCCGACCGTGGAAGAGGACCGGTATTTTTATCCTGACATTGTGGCCATCACCGAACTGGTGCGGTCGGGCGAAGTGGTTGGCGCCGTCGAAGAGGTTTTTCGGCCAACCCGCAAATAGGGCACATCGAAGAGCAAGGTGATCCGAAGGTGGGGTCAGCGCACTTGCGAAACAAAGCCCGTCGCCGCTGAAAGTGACGGGCTCTGTTGCATCGCCGGACTAATGGTTGTTCCGTCCGGACGTCGCCGTTACGGCGCCACGTTCATCTTGAACCACTTCTCGCTGAGCTTTTTGACGGTACCGTCGGCCAGCGCAGCCTTGATGGCCGTGTCGAATTTAGCCTTCAGCTCGGGATCGCTCTTGCGCAGGCCGAGTGCTTCGCCCTCGCCCCAGATCGTGCCGCCGAGTTGGGGACCGGTTAAGGCGAGGTTTTTATTGGCGGGATCGGCGAAGGCGGAGAGGAAGTAAGTCACGTCGTCAAACGCCACATCGATGCGCCCGCTGCTCAAGTCCAGATCATGCTCGGCGGCCGTCTTGTACTCGCGGATCGTGGCGATGTCCTTGAAGTTATCGTAGATGAAGGTCGAGTAGACCGTGGCGGACTGGATGCCGATAGTCTTGCCCTTCAAGACTTTGCGCAGGGCGGCCACCGTCGCCTTGTCCGAAGCTGCCTTGCCGGTCATGCTGACCAACGTGCCGGTGCCTGCCAGATTGGCCAGCGGGCCGGTCTTGAGTGCAGCGAACCCGGCCGGCGTCCTGGCGTAGGGCATGGAGAAGGCAATTTCTTTCTTGCGCTCGTCGGTGACGGACAGCGCGTCCATGATCACATCGAACTTGCCGAGTTTGAGGCCGGCAATCATGCCGTCAAAGTCCTGAGCGATGAGCTTGCATTTCACCGCCATGCGGACACACAGGTTCTGGGCCAGCTCCGGTTCGAAACCGCCGAGCGTGCCGTCCGGCTTGGTCAGGTTCCAGGGTTCGTACGCCCCTTCCAATACAATGGTGACGTTCTGCCAGTCCTTCGCTTGGGCGTGACCCGCCAGCGTCGAGATGGCCATGGCAACAGTGAGTGCCAGGGTTCTTGCGGATATGGTTAGTGCTTTCATCTAATAAGTCCTTTTTTGGAGAGAGTGATACGTTACGCATTAAATCGTATATACCACTAGCAAACACTGTGCCATATTCACATATACCTATGGAAGAAGCTAATGGAGGGGCAACAAACATTCAGTGAGGTAGTTCCGCACCGGAATGGGTAGCAAGGCTTCATTCTGGTGCGGCAGGTCAATACATTCTGTCTACCCACAAAATGAAGGTATATGAAAGTAGAATTGAATGAGATGCCCGCCTCCACACTGCACTAGCATCGGCAGGGCAAGGCGTTGTTGCGCAAGCAAATAACTCATATGGCGTTGTAGACATAACGACGCTGTGAATTCGGCCAATTATGCAAACAAAATACCTCGCCCGCCTCGCCCCTGATATCCGCAGCCTGGCCGAGGAGGTCGAACGGGAAAGCGGTGTCGAGGTCATCGTCAGGGTCACTCCAGACATCGCGCGCGGCTTCCCCGACCAACCGCCCCCCTTGGCGTGCGAGGTATTTCCGACCGGTGCCGAGTTGCTGATTCCCGCCCCGGATTGTTTCCCCGACGGCTCCGTGCTGCATGAGCTGCTTCACGTTCGCAGGTTTCTGAATGAAGGCGTGCCGCGTCTCACAGACTGCGCGACCTACGCGCCTTGGAGTTCGCACATCCGCAGGAGCCTGGCACTCCAGGACAACTGCCTTGAACATCTCGTCATCGTTCCGGAAGAGCTGCTGCGTCGCCCTGAACGGAGAGCACACTGGGAGCGCGCCATGCAGCGGGTCTGGAAAGAACTTGCGGCGGACGGACTCAGCGAGGCGGAGCGGCGACACGTGGCGCTTGCCAACTGGTGCTTCATTCGGCACGCGCTTCCTGACAGCGCCGTGCTACCGTACGCACTGGCAGTGCTGGAGCGCTTCGGCCTCAGCAACTTGGCGCAGCGCTTTTGCGAAGCGCTGGCACCCGCTCTTTCGGACAAGGAAAGGGCCGTAAGAGTGTGGTTCGAGCACTTGGGCGTGCCCCTGGAGATGGCGTCCCTCGAATACCTCAACACCCACGACGGCACATGCAAAGTGATTCCGCTGGTTCAGTTAATTTCGCGTGACCGATTCCAAGATCATGTACTCGGGCCCGGGAGCTCTATCAGCCGGAGGCGGGCTTGCTCCATGACGAAATGGGCGAATTGCGCTGCCGGTACGGGCTTGCTGAAGTAGTAACCCTGCATCATGTCGCAGGAAAGATCGCGCAGGAATTGGAACTGGGCCTCGCTTTCCACCCCTTCGGCCACCACCTCCAGGCGCAAGCTGTGCGCCAACGCGATAATACTTTTGACGATGGCGGAGTCATCCAGATCTTGGGGTACGTCCTTAACGAAAGATTGGTCGACCTTGATGATATCGACGGGGAAGCGTTTCAGGTAAGCCAGGGAGGAGTAGCCCGTGCCGAAGTCGTCGATGGTCAGCCGCACCCCGAGGTTGCGCAGCCGGTGCAGCGCCTGTAAATTGTCCTCGGCATTTTCCATCAGAGTGCCCTCAGTGATCTCCAGCTCCAGCAGGTGCGGCGGCAGCCCGGTTTCCGCCAGGACGCGTTCGACTGTGGTGGCGAAGTCGGTTTGGAGCTGTCGGACGGAAAAATTCACCGCCACCCGCATGGCCGGCATACCGGACTTGATCCAGCTCTGGAGCTGGGCACAGGCAGTACGCATAACCCAGCCGCCGAGAACGTTAATGAGATCGGTTTCCTCTGCCAGTGGAATGAACTCTTTGGGAGCGACCATGCCCCGGGTCGGATGGTGCCAACGCACCAGTGCTTCCATACCGACGATCTGACCGGTGTCGGATCGCATTTGCGGTTGATAGAACACCTCCAGCTCCTGCCGATTCAAGGCCTCGCGCAGGTCGCTTTCCAAACGCATTTGTTCAGAGATCAAATGCTCCATGGACGGTTCGAAAAACTTGAAGCCGGAGCTGGTCTTCTTGGCTCGGTACATGGCGGTATCGGCGTGCTGCAGCAAGGTACCCACATCGGTGCCATCGTGGGGATAGACCGAGATGCCGATGCTGGCGCTGACGAAAATGTCGTGACCGTCGATCAGAAACGGCGCGGCCACGGCGCGGCAGATGTTCTGGGCGACGGTGGTGGCGGCATTCGGACTTGTCATGTCGGCCAGCACCACGGTGAATTCGTCACCGCCGAGGCGCGCCACACAGTCCACGATACGTACACTGCGCCGAATGCGCTGCGCCACCGCTATCAGCAGCTGGTCTCCGATATCGTGGCCGAGGGTGTCGTTCACGTATTTGAAACGATCCAGATCCAGGAACAGCACGGCCACCCCGTCCCCGGTCTGCCGCGCTTGCTCGAGGCAGCGCTTTAGCTGGTCGAAAAACATGGCCCGGTTCGGCAGTCCGGTCAACGAGTCGTTGAAGGCCAGGTCGCGCACGCGCTTCTCCGCCCGGTTGGCCTCGACGATGCGCTTGACCCGCTGAGACAGGACGGCGAAGTGGATCGGCTTGGGAATGTAGTCGCTGGCGCCGGCTTTGAACGCCCGCTCTACCGATAGATTGTCCTCCAGACCGGTAATCATCAAGACCGGAATGTTTTGACTGTTGGGCAGCTCCTGTAGACGGGCGCAGGCGGTAAAACCGTCCATCACCGGCATCACCGCATCCATCAGGATGACGTCTGGCTGTACGCGCTTGAGCAGCCGCAGGGCCTGGACGCCATTTTCCGCCTCGACCACCCGGAAACCATCCCTTAGCAAGGTGTACCGCAATGCGCTGCGGGTGCTGCGATCATCGTCCACCACCAGTACCAGGGCACTCCCTACCGCCGGCTTGGTACTGCGATAGGTCTCGATCGACACCTCGCCAGCCAGCAACGCGGCGACGTCGTCGAAGGCTGAACGCAACTGCGGCAGCAGGGGACGGATTTGATCGATTTGCTGGTTCAGCGCCAGCTCCTCCACTTCCTTGGCGAACTGGGCCAGGCTGGTCGCGCCCAGATTGCTGCTGCTACCCTTGATGGTATGGGCCGTGGATCGAACGGACTCTGCGTCCCCCTGGTCGACTGCCTTTTCCAATTGTTCCAGATAGGCCGGCGTATCTTCCAGGTAGGGTGTCACCGCCTGCTGCAGGGCGGGACCCAGGATTTCCCGCAGTTTGTCGAATACCGTCCGGTCCAGAGGACTGAATTCACTCTCGATCAGGCTCAGACTTGACATCGATGCCGTTGCCTGCTCCGTCGTGCTGCCCGTGGTGCCATAGATGAGCCAGCGCTCCAGCTTATTGCGCAGCTCAATCAAGGTGATGGGTTTTGCCAGGTAATCGTCCATGCCCGCTGCCAGGCATTTTTCCACATCTCCCTCCTGGGTATTGGCAGTCATCGCGACGATCGTTGTACGTCGCCCCTCGGGCTCTTCGAAATTGCGAATGCGCGCAGTGACCTCATAACCGTCCATCTCCGGCATATTGCAGTCCATGAGGATCAGGTCGAACTGGGTGCGCTGAGCGGCTTCGATCGCCTCCCAGCCGTTGGAAGCAAATTCGCAATGACAGCCGCTCATGGCAAGCATGCCGGCGGCCACTACTTGATTGGTGCGGTTATCATCCACCACCAGTACCCGGTACTCCCTGGCGGCAGTCGCCACCGCACGGGGCAGAGCAGTCGAAGGCGCTGCGATGGCGCGTACTTCGTCGCCAGACAGCAGATCGCGGATCGCGTCCAACAGGCGATTCAAACGTAACGGTTTACCCAGATGGCCGTCGGCTTCCTGCGGCCTGTCGCTCTTCGGCGAGCCGTAGCGGTCCAATAGCAGCAGAAGTGTCTTCGATAGTGCGGGGTCGGAGCGGATATGGCGCGCCAGGTCCGCTCCGTTGCCGTCGGTCGTGCCGCGGTCCATGATGACCAGTGCATACGGCGCTTGTTCAGCCCGGCCCAGTTCTGCCAGCGCCTCGGCACCGCTGTCAACCGCGTGGCAAGACAGCCCGTGACGTATCAGGTTTTGTTGCAGGAAGCTGCGTACGACCTCGCTTTCTTCCGCCACCAGCACCCGCACCCCGAGCAGGGCTTGCTGTGCGGGGGCGACCGGCTGTACCTCGCCCGGTTGGCAAAGGATCGTGAACCAGAATGTGGCGCCTTGCCCGGGCTGGCTGACGATGCCGATCTCGCCATGCATGAGTTCCACCAGCTGCTTGCAAATTGCCAGGCCGAGGCCGGTACCGCCGTATTTACGGGCGGTGGCACTGTCCGCCTGTGCGAACGATTCAAACACATGGCTGGCCGCATCCTGGTCCATGCCGATACCGGTATCGCTCACCTCGACCCGCAGGCTGAAGCGCTCGCCGCTGTCCGCCGTGCAAGAGATGCGCACCGCCACTTCGCCATGCTCGGTGAATTTCAACGCGTTACCGACCAGGTTGATCAGCACCTGCCGCAAGCGCATCGAATCGCCTTTGATCAGATCGGGGACGTCGGGGGCCAGCAGGTAGCCCAGCTCCAGCCCCTTTTGGTGAGCTTGCTTGGCGAGCAGGTCAAGAATCTCCTCCACCAGCTTGCGCAAGTCGAAGTCGATCTCCTCCAATACCAGCTTGTTGGCTTCTATCTTGGAGAAATCGAGGATGTCGTTGATCAAATCAATGAGTATGTGGGCCGAGTTCCAGGCCACCTCGACACATTCCAGTTGGGGTTTGGTGAGGCGCATCTCTTTGAGCATGTCCAGCATCCCCACCACACCGCTCAAGGGAGTGCGCACTTCGTGGCTGACGGTGGCGGCGAATTGCGCCTTCATCAGCGCGGCGTGCAGCGCCTGGTCCCGAGACTGTTTCAATTCCGCTTCCCGCTCTTCCAGCACGGCCATCATTTGGTTGAAGGCATGCGCCATGTCGATGATGTCGCGCGGCCCATCTGGCGCCGCGCGCATGCCCGACTCGCCAGCCTCGGCGCGTCCCATCAGCCCGGACAAGGCGTTCAATGGCCGGATCAGGTGGCGCGCCAGAAGGTGCATGACGCCCAGCAGGATGAGAGCGAAGGATAGCGTAACGACCAGGTTGACAGCCAGCAAAGTTAGCACCAGACGATTCATGGTCCCCTTGCCGAGCACGATATGTACATATCCAAGGAGTTGAGGTTTGCGCTCCTGCAGTTCGAACGGCGATAGCACGTCACGGCCTTGGTAGACGGGTGCGCCGAAGCGCCATTCGTCATCGGTTTCCTGCTCCAGCATGGCCCGGGTCAGCGCGACTTCCGGCCGCAGCCCATGATTCGGATCGACGATCGTGCCGGCCTTGGTTTCGGACAGCAGGATTTTGTGGGTCGCATCGGTGATCTCGACCTGGAGTACATCCGGGAACGCCAGCGAGGTGGCGACCTCCTCGCGGACATTGTCGGCGGCATGGTAAAGCAGGGCCAGTGTGCTCTGGCGTGCCAGATTTTCAGCGATATGCCGGCCTTGCTCGATCAGATAGCCGCGCATGCGTCGGCTGGTTTCCCACGAGTTCATCAGGGAGGAGAACAATGCCAGGCCCAGGATGGAGACAGTGACAATCATCATCAGCTGGCGGCGAAATCCGGTACGGCGAAAGTAGGCTTGCAACATGATCGGTTCCTCAAGATGAGGGGAAAGAAGCCGTCAGATACTGACCGGCCATGCGTATTGCATCTGCACCCCATGCCGGGCTGCATACATTCATACCTTTATCGAAACTAGTACATGCTCAACTGCTGTTTTCAGGTTCAAGGTTCCGGGAAAACGAAATCGAAATTGCGTTGCTGCTGATAGTCGATGTTCAAGCCGATGTGACTGGCGGTGCGCAGATTGACCGCCGTAAGCACCTCGCGTAACGGTGACAGGCCACGCTTACGGGACTCTCCTGCGAGCATGCCGAGGGCGGAACTGGCCAAGTCGTGCCCCAGTCCCAGGTTATTCGGATACAAGGCGAACAAGGCGCCCTTCTTGACGTGCAGGAAGCTGCTGGAAAAGACTGGCACGCCACGGCTCCAGGATTCCCTGAGAACCAGCGGCAAAATCGTGTCTTCGTCCACTGTGGTGGCATCCTGGGGTAGCCAGACTGCATCAAGCCGACTGTCGGCTGCGGCGAAAGCGGCTTCGTAAAGGTGTCCCGCCGAGGCCAGGTCGTGCGCTTCACGGGTTACCAATTCCAAGCCTTGGGCCTTGGCTGCTTCCCGTGCCAGCTTGATTAGCCATTCGTTGCGTTGCGGGTCGTAGATGACAGTCACCCTTTTTGTGCCGGGCAGCAGTTTTTTCAGGAGCGCGAACAGCAGGGCCGGGTCCGGCGTCAGACTGATGCCCGTCAGGTTGCGGCCTTCGCTATCGGGAGCCGACAGCACGCCGCCGACCACCACCGCGAAGTCCCGATCCAACCCGGCCGCGGTCTTCAGTCCTTGACGCCCGAGAGCGATCACCACCCTGGTGCCGCCGCGCTTCAACTGCATGTTCAGGTCGGCCGTATTGCTGTTCGGTCCGATCGGGTAAACGTTTACCTGCACTCTGGTCTGCGCTTCGATGCCTTCGATGATCTTGGCAAAGATGCTGCGATAAGGCTCAGCGATATCCGGGTAAATGACAGCGATCGCGCCTTTGTTATCTGAGTTCTCCTGTCGTTTTGGCGGAGCGTCCAGGGCGGCCAGGAGGATCGGGTAGAGGTCATGGCGCATGACAGGTGTTTCGGTACCGCTATCACTCCAATCCGGCAACTGGCTTTCTACGGTTCTGTCGCTCTTGCCGAGGTCCGGGCCGGCGCGGCCGAACGTACATACCAGCAGCAGGAACAAGCCGAGCTCGATCCGCAATGCGGCAGCATATGACATCCTGAGAGGCCGAATAGTCACGGACGGTTCAGAGCTTGTGTTGAAACTGCACATAGAAAGTGCGGCCCGGAAGCGGTAAATCGAACGGTATGTTGCCCGGAGCGAAGCTCGGATCCCTGGCATCCCGGTCGAACAGGTTCAGCACAAGTGCATCGACACTCCAATTGCCAAACAACTTCTCTTTCCGCAAATTCAGATCCACTGTGGTGTAGTCGGCAATCTGAGGGCGGGTGTCTCCCGGCTGGCGCTTGCGGTCGGCCACATGGTTGATCGTGGTACCAAGCTGCCACAAGGGCGCGAAGCGCCAATCGGCGCGACCGAACAGCCGTTGGCGGGGCGCGAGGCCGGCATCCTGGCCGCTGGCCTGGTCGATAGAGTGTTGCAGCGAATAGCTGCCTGACAGCCGCAGAGTGCGCGTGGCATCCCAAATGGCTTCCAGTTCCAGGCCTCGCCCCGTCTGGTCGCCGGTATTTTGCGCAGTGGAACCGGTCGACGGGTCGGCATTCGGCACAAACTGAATGATGTTGTGCATGCGGTAGTAGAAGAAGCTGAGGTTGGTTTGCAGCGCTTGCGTGGGTTGCCATGCGAACGCCAGTTCACGCGTGACGATGGTTTCCGGTTTCAGGTTGGGATTGCCGATCGTGACCGGATTATTGATGTTGTACTGCTCGGCGAATGACGGCGCGCGGAAAGCGCTGCCATACAGGGCCTTGACCGTAAAATTATAAGCAGCATCCCACACCAGTGCCAGGCGCGGATTGACGGTGTTACCGAAATCGGAATAATGGTCATCCCGTACTCCCGCAGTCAGGATCCAGTCCTTCGCCAGGGTCCACTCATCCTGCGCAAACGCATAACTGATAGTGCGTTTGTGGGGTGTGAGGAATACCTCGCTGGTGCCGCTGACATCAACGAGACTCCCCAACGGAACGAACGCGATCCCCACACCGGGGATCGCAACGAGCCTGAAGTTCTTGCTCTCGCTGGTCTGGTATATGTCTTCAATCCGGAAACCGGTACCGACCCGGATCCGATGCTTCTCGAAACCGGTATAGAATCCCGACAGGCTGATTTGACTGTCGCGTTCATCGTGTCCGGGATTGCCGATGACACCGCTCGGGAATGTCCCGCCGAACGCTCCTGGCGGGAACAGCACCGTTGGCGGGTCTGCCGGCAGTTCCTGAACATCCTTCACGGAGGCCTGCGCTGTGATATCCCAATTGCGAAAAAAATTCGGATTGGAGTAGGTCAGATCGGTGTTCCAGCGGTGTGCCCTCACCCGCGCCTGAGGATCCAGAGTCTCTGCCAACCCTACCCCTGTGCCGGTTTTCATGTCCTGGTAACCGGCACGGAAACGCCATAAGTCGTAGGCCAGATCCAGCTGCATATCCAGATTATCGCGCATAAGCTGCTCCGGCCCCGGGGCCAGGGAGGCGTGCGTTCCGAAGATTTTATCCAGGCTGGTTTGCGCATCAGCGTCAATGGTCTTATTTGGGCCGTTGGTATGACCGCCCCCCAGATAGAAAGCCACATCCACCGGACCCATTTTGCCGCCATGCAGGAGCCAGGCGTCGTGCGTATCGAATGAGCCGGCGCGGACACCATACTGGGTACCATTAATGTCGGCTGCAGTCTTGGTAATGACGTTGATTACCCCGGCGAAAGCATTGGCGCCGTAGAGCGCAGATCCAGGGCCGCGGATGATCTCGATACGGGCTATGTTTTCGATCGGCACGCCGCCCCAGGCCAGGTCGCGGTTGCCAAGAAAGGCGTCGTTGATGGGAATGCCGTTGACGAGCATCAATGTCTGGGGGTTGTATAGGGAGGTGATACCGCGAAACGAATATATCGGGTCGTTGTACAGGCCTGAGTGCGAGACATGCAGGCCGGGTACGCTTTCCAGCACTTGATCCATGTTCGTCGCGCCCATCGCCTGGATGTCCTGAACGGTAATCACCGAGGCGACTGCCGGCGCGCGGGAGATGGACTGTTCGCTGCCGGTGGCGATGCTGACGGACGCTTTATTCCCATACGAAAGGGCTAAGTCGTCTTCTTCGGCATTTTGCTGAGCCGCAGCAACAGCGCTACTCAGAAACAGCACGACGGCACACGGAACTTGCGATTGCCAGTGTTTTTTCATTTTCGATCCATTATTTTATGGAACTCAGATGCCACCAAGAGATGTACAACCGGTATCTCGATCCCCCCACCAAAAAAAAACACTACTCACTGCCTATTACCTTATTCCTGCTACCAGAGGCGTCGCGCTGGCCCCTCATAACGCAGCTGGGAACAGCGCAACGGAAATGTCGCACCTTCAGGACGCTGGCTAGCCTCCAGATAACAAGGAGGCATACCCGCCATAAATGAAGGCAGCAGGAACAGGTAACACTCGCGCGGAGAGAATCCCATATCAAGGGGAATCGCCACGACTGCACCACCGTAGTTAATCGGTAACTTCCGCCCCATCCGGAGCAAGCCGCGCTCTATTTCGAAGGCCAATTGCAGATAGGGGCCTTGCGCTATTTGTTCGTGTTCCATACGGGCGAGAATCGCCGGAATGCGTTCGTCCACCTGGAGGGTGGCCACCGGCCGGCCATATCCCAGGATGCGCCGATGCTGCTGCAACTCCTGCTCCAGAATTGTTTGCAGGGACTCGCCCGCAAGCATGCGGTCATGGGCGCGGACCAGAAAATCCGCCGCGGCGAATTCTGGCTGCCAGCCATAAATACTGGCCTCCGAAACAGCAATGGCGGCGGCGACGCCAAGGGCGCCGGTACTGCGAGCGCTGCCTGCCAAAGCCGCGACACGGTTGTTCCACAAGCGCGGATCCGGGTAGCTGGTGTAGGTCCAGAGAGCGTGCAGAACGGTTATTTGTTGCGCTGAATAACGGCGGCCGGTGATGCCGAAGGTATACAGCTCGATCCAATCCATGTCTTTCAGGTCCGCATGCAGATCATGGCCGCGGAACACCGCCCGCTCGCCCGGAAAACATGCGCCCATGCGGGTGCGTAAGGGACCTTCGTAATCCAGCAAAGTGTTGCTCATGCTTGCTCCTTCCGGACAGCAGGGCCGGGATCGTTTTCCAGATCCAGTGCGAAGAAAGGAAAGTGGCGAAAACCTTGCTTTCCTTGTTCCAGGGCGTGGGCGGCGGCACCGGGTAGCCGCAGCAAAAGGGTAAGCATCTCGCCCTCGCTCGGAGAGAAGTCCAGATCGGCAAGCGCTGCTGCGGCTACGCCGGTCATTGCCAACGGATGGCCGGCGGCCGTTTCCAGCGCTTCCCGCTCTTGTGCCAGCCACGTCAGATGCCCGGCCGGCAGCGTCTCAGCGAGCAGCGACAGGGTCTGGCGCACGGGCTTGGCACAGTGTTTGCCGTAGGGATCGAAGCCAGGAGGGTGTTCAGCCTCAGGCCACACTTGCTGACGCGTGGGCGGGGCCGGAGCGGCCAGGCGGGAGCGCCAGGTTTCAAGTTCAGTCCCGTTATTCTTCCATGCCTCTAACGCCAGGAAGACTTCCCGTGCGCCACCGTAGGAACCGGCGCCGACGGCAAGCGCCGCCACCAGAACCGAGGCGGCAGTCGAACCGCCGACCCCGGCCGCCATCGCAGCGTGCACCGAGGAATCGCGCGGACCGGGATTGGCCAGCGCCACAGCCAGAATCTCCAACGCGGCAATCGCGTCCGGCGTTGGACGCTCACCTTTGAAAAGGAGATACAGGTATTCGATGTAGCGGGCCTTGCCGAGCAAGTCGCCGTAGACGTCGTAACCCCGGCAATAGCACGCTGCGGCAGCGAAAGGGTTGTCCGGTTCCGGCTCTTCTTGCCAGATACTGCTGCGAATGGTGTTTGGATTTTCTGCGTCGCTCATCTTATCCCCTGTCGCGAATCATGCCTTATTGGCCGCCGGCCAAAACGCGCATACGAACATTCATGGGTGGCACTTCGTCGCGATCGATGAATACGTCCAGCAGCGTCGGCCCCTGGCGCGCGCACATGGCGGCGATATCCAGCTTGGCCAGATCTTCCGGAGCACGAATCGTATGCGCTTCTGCGCCCATGGCGCGTGCCATGGCGGCGAAATCGGTGGGAGGCAAATCACAGCCGATCTGTTCGGCTCCCGCCAGCCGCTGGCCGTGCTTGACCATTCCCAGGGCCTGGTCGTTGAGGATGACGAAGATGACGGATTGCTTTTCGGCGACCGCCACCGAGATTTCCTGGCCATTCATCAGAAAACTGCCGTCGCCGGTAATGCACACCACCGGCACTTTCGGATTCGCGGCCGCAGTACCGACAGCAGCCCCGATGGCCCAGCCCATCGGGGCAAAGTTCATGGTAACCCGCAGCCACCCGCCATCGGTCTTGCGTCGCCCCGGCGCGCGTGCGGTCCCCCCTGCGCCTTGGCGCCTTTCGGATCTGCGCCTGTCCCTTGGCTGCAGGTAATGAATAGCCCAGGCAGTGCTATTCCCGGTATCAGCGAGAAAACGGGTGGTGGGGGGAAACAGCCGGCCCAATTCGCGCATCAGTCGTTGCGGCAGGATCGGTATGACGCTGCTCTCGTACTTGTTCGGAGTAGCCAGCATGGAACCCGGTTCCCAGCTGAGGCCATGCTGCTTGCGAACCAGGCGCCGCTGTTCATACGCGAAATTCCCCGCTCGCCGCACGTCATGGATATGCACGACAAGGCGGTTGAAGATCGACAGGATGCGCCCCCGCATGTGAAAGCCCGCCATCGGGGTGTGCGTCAGGTGCTCCTCCGAATCGTCGATATGCACCAGCCGTGCATTCATCAAACTATCGCTCCATCCGGCACTGCTCCATTCCCCCATGCCGGTACCGATGGCCATGATCAAATCCACCGACTCGTCGCGCAAGGCCGTTTCCGCAGAGGCATGGCCGGCGAAGCCGAATACGCCGCGAAACAGCGGGTGATGCGGGCTCACCAGGCCCTTGCCGTCTGGCGTTGTGATCACTGAAGCACCGCTCAGATCGGCGAACTCGAGAATGGAACCGATGGCCTCGCCGCAACCCGCGCCAATCAGCAACACCATATTTCCGGCTTTGGCCAGCATGGGAAGCAGTTTTGCAAGCGCTTCGTCGTCAACCAGGGACGCCGGCTGCAAGAGGGCTCGCAAGTCATAGGTGGGGGTTGGGTGTGCGCTCGGACTGCGGAACACATCCACCGGGATACTCAGATGCACTGGTCCCATGGGGCCCCGGGTGGCGCGCTGCAATGCTGTCATGAGTTTGTTCTCAAACTGCTGCGGGTGCGACACCAGCGAATTGTAGCGGGTGCAGTGCTGAAGCATACCCAGGGTATTGATACCGGTACAAGCGGATTCCTGGAACGGATGTTTGCCAAAAAGAGGCAAAGCCGGCTGCGCCGTGATGACCAGCATCGGAATATTGTTGTCGTAGGCGCAAGCGACACCGGTAATCAAATTGGTAGCGCCTGGGCCGGACGTGGCGCAACAGACACCGATCTTGCCGGTTTCCCGGGCATAGCCATCGGCCATGAAGGCTGCTCCCGCCTCGTGCCGCGCCAGCATGTGGCGCACCCCGCCCCTGCGAGCGCTTCTGGCAAGGGCATTAAAAAGGGGTTCAATGGCACCGCCGGGAACGCCAAAGACGTAGTCGATTTCCATCTGCTCCAGATAGGCCACCAGCAGATCGGCGATTCCCATAGGCTGCTCAGGAATCAGCTCTGTATTTTTCCTTGGCATATCGTCATACAACTGCACATTATCGGCACTCATGTCGGAATCTCTCTCTTTATGGCGGGAAGATTGCTGTGATCCGTCGGCGAGCATCCGGCATCCATATAAACATGCCGATTGAGAGGCCGATTATTGCTGCGTTGCAAATTTATTGTAATCGTCTGTGAATAAATCGCCAAGTAAAATAATTACGTGCAGAAACAGTCTTCTGCAGCGCCGGCGGCGTCGGATGAGAAGGCATTCAGCAAAGGGAATCAGAACTGCGGAAAATCGCGGGCGGGGTGCATCGTCTCCCCGGAATTGGCGGCGCTACAATCAAGGGAGAGGAGAGTTGTTCATGAGCGAATGGCAATTCGAACACATGCCACTCAGTGCGCGAGACGCTTAAGTGTCCAGTGCAAGGCTAACGCCGGTGTCAGAAGAATAAAGACAAGATAAAACCGAATTAGCCCGAAAAAATTCAGCACGAGGACGTGCAGGGAATGTCGGTCAATGAGTGCCCATCGATCGACAATGAGCCCGTCCCAATAACCCTGCCAGCCGTAGTAAGCTCCGAAATACAGCAAGCCGAAGACAAGGCCGATGAGGAAGGCTCTGAAAAGAGTGTTTCGAATAACACGGATCGTTGCCTGTGCATCACTCATCATCGGCCTCCTCAGGTTGGCGTCTGTCGGGTTGCTGAGTCCTGCAGGGCCCGCACAATTGCAGGCACGGCAAAACCGATTCGCCGCGCCTCAAATCACAGACGATCCATCATCCCCACTCCAGTCGTCGCTAGCGACGTCGTCCACGCTACTGCTGTCATCCGTTGCCGCATCGTTTCCGTAATAATTGTTGATCGTGGTGTTCTCCACAGGTGTCGCCAGCGGCGCCATCCCGGCTTGATTCATCAATCCGGCGCCGCTGTTGGGATGCATCAGGTGTTCGATCCCCTGGAACAGGAATGCACCACCCGCCACGCCGGCAGCGGTGGCCGCGACGGTGCCGAGCGCGCTCCCGATGCCGCCGCCGAAGAAGCCAGGTGATGCCGCCGGAGCCGGGCTTTGCATCACGGGGGCTTGCATTGGCGCCGGGGCACTCGCCATCATCGGGGCTGCTGCTGGCCGGGATACTGCAGCCGGCGTGTTGCCCCAGGCATTGGGGTCGAGGAAGCCGCGCGCTGGCGCAGCTTGCGTTGCCTGTAATTGGCTCTGCAGCGCAGCGATTTGTGTTTTTGCGGTATTCAGCGCTTGCTCCATCAATAGTGCGCGCTGTACCAGGAGGTACGCCGCGTCCGGTTGTTGCGCAACGGCATTGGCAATCAGTGCATCGGCTTGCGGATCTTTCGGAATACCTCGCACCTGCGTTAATTGATTCAGAAAATCCTGTAGCGATTGGGTTTCTTGTGGACTCATGTTTGTTGCTCCTATAGCAGCGAAGAAGAATTAGTCAGACCAATATTATGCACGTGATCTGCATCACTACGTGTTTAGTCCCGTGCGATCATATTCCTCGTCGTAGCTGGCCTCTGTTTCGAGCGAAGGCGGTTCTCGGCGAGTTGATTGCGGGCCGTCCACGGCAGCAGTTGAAACAATCATTTAAGCAGTCGAGAGCATGAGTACACGAATTCATCCACAGGCCCGCACCACCCCAAAGATCCGCCAGGAGATCAAGAACTCCGGCCTCTCGGATCGCGAGGCTGCCAAGGTCTTCAACATTACCCGGGCGACAGCGGCCAAATGGCTCAAGCGCGATGATGTGCAAGATCGTTCGCACCGCGCTCACACCTTGCATACAACTCTGACTGCCACGCAGGAGGCTGTCGTTTTATCTCTGCGCCAGACACTCTACCTGCCACTCGACGACCTGCTTTACATTACCCGGCAATACATCAATCCGGCAGTATCCCGTTCCGGTCTGGCACGTCTTCTGAAACGAGAAGGCATGGCACGGCTGGAAGACGTAATACCGAAGGCCGAAGGGGAAACCATCGCTCCCAAGAAGACCTTCAAAGACTATGAGCCGGGCTTTGTTCACATCGATATCAAATACCTGCCGCAGATGTCGGACGAGACGTCACGGCGTTATCTGTTCGTCGCCATCGACCGCGCCACGCGCTGGGTATTCCTGCACATTTATGGCGATATGACCAACGCCAGCAGCGTCGATTTTCTGCGCCGTCTAAAGCTGGCTTCGCCAATCAAGATCGTCAAGATTCTGACCGATAACGGCTCGCAATTTACCGACCGCTTCGCAACCAAAGACAAGAAGCCGAGCGGCAAGCATGCCTTTGATGTGGCATGCGCCGCCATCTCGATCGAGCATCGTCTGGCACCCCCGCGGCACCCGCAAACGAATGGCATGGTCGAGCGTTTCAATGGCCGAATCAGCGAAATACTGCAACAGACCCGCTTCGATAATGCAACGGACCTGGAAACGACTTTGCTGAACTATTTGAAGCTGTACAACCACCATATTCCGCAACGCGCGATCAACGGTCGAACACCAATTCAGGCGCTCAAGGAGTGGCAACGGAAGAAGCCAGAATTATTTGTTAAACGCGTCTATGATCAAACGGGACTGGACAACTACGGTCCCGCGCCGGCTAGCCGGGCCAACGCACAAGTGGATTGGAGGAAACAAGCACCCGGACGCGCCCGGAATTTGTACCTCAACGGTCTGCACGATGGCGGTGAGCGGTATCATTGAGATGGTCAGTCTGACATTTTTCGCGCCCCATTTTTGGGGTACTGAAAAGAATAACTTAAAAGAAAATATATGAACATGCTTTCACTTGATTCACTGGCCGCCTATTGGTCGGCTCCCGAAGTTGCCACTAATATCCTTATCTTCTTTAACTTGTTGGGCGCCTTGATGTTGGGGATGGTGGTCGGCTACGAGCGTGCATTCCACGGGCGGGCTGCCGGGATGCGCACTTACGGCCTGGTATGCATGGCTTCGGCAGGGCTCACCGTGTTCGTGGGTTACCCCGGTCTCTGGTATGGAGGACTGGTCTCGCTGCCCGTCAATCCGGATCCGACCCGGGTCGTGCAGGGGATCGTCACCGGCATCGGCTTTCTTGGTGCCGGGGTCATCATGAAAGAAGGCTTGAATATCCGGGGGCTCACCACCGCAGCGTCGATTTGGACTGCCTCGGCGATTGGGGTCCTGGTCGGCGTCGGGTTCTACGTCGCGGCGATATCGCTCACGCTGTTGTCCACCTTGTGCATGGTATGGGTAGCCAGGCTTGAGCGCTGGTTGCCGTCGCGGGCGGGCGTCGCCATTACAGTGGAATTTGAAAAAGGCGTTACCCCACGCGAGGAAATATTGCGCAAGGTGGCGTTGGAGCACGGCTATGAAATTGCGGGGGGCTCGTTGTCGATCAGCGCCAGGGACAAGCACATCACATGGCATTTCATCGCCGTCGCCATCGACAGCAAGAAGGGAACCTCGGTCTCCGAACTGGCGCGCATGATGAATTCATACGAAGGGGTCGAGAACTTCGCGTTGACCCACTGCCGCAACTGAACTGCCAATCCAGCGTTGCGATTGTTAAAAATTTACCCGTTTTCGATCTTCCTGGTTTATTGTATCCACAGAGCAACTCACCAATACCGAACTGTTGCCAAATAAATAACTCAAAAAGCATACCCGCCGATGTCAATCGCGAAAATGCAACGATCATCAACCAACAACAGGGGTAACACTTGAAGCAATGGACTATTCGGCAACGAATGCAGGTCAGTTTTGCTGTCATTCTGGCATTAATGGGCCTCATGGCGGGTGTCACCTACTTCAATCTGGCCGCGATCGAACACGAAACCACCAGCTTCCTGACCGACTCCCTGCCGGGCCTGGAATTGAGCACCGGTATTCGCTCGGCCTGGTCTCAAAGCCACCTGGTCACGATGCAGATGATTGCACTGGATACCCAGCCTGAAAAGCGCAAGCAGGATCTGGCGGCCTTACGCGCCGACGCCGAAAAAATGGACAAGCTGATCGCGGATTATGAGAAGACCATCTTCCAGGTGCAGGACAAAAACAATTTCGATGCTTTCAAAGCCGTGCGCTTGCGCTATGACCGCATCATGTCCGAGGTGTTGAAGCTCGATGACATGCAAAAGAATGCCCAGGCCCGCAACATGTTTACCGAGCAGCTCGAGCCCGCCTGGCAACAGGGGCGGAGCGCCACTACCCGGCTGCGCGACTTCAACCAGCAGTCCGAAGTGCGCTCTGTAGAGCAAATTGCGGCCACAGTGGCAGTCGCCAAGAACAGCTTGCTGGTAGCGCTGGCGATTGCGCTGGCAGCGGCAATCATCTGCAGCTACTTCCTGCTGCAGGCGGTCACCCGCCCGATGGCGCAACTGATTGCCGCACTGGAGGTGATCCGTTCGGGGGATTTATCGCAGCGCCTCAACCTCAATCGCCGCGACGAGTTTCATGCGCTCGAAGTCGGTCTCAACCGCATGTCCGACGAACTGACCGGCCTGGTCGGACAAGCCCAGAAATCGGCGGTCCAGGTCACCACGTCGGTTGTCCAAATCGCCGCGACCGCCAAACAGCAGCAAGCCACAGCCAACGAAACTGCCGCCACCACCACCGAAATCGGCGCCACTTCCCGTGAAATCTTTGCCACCTCGCGAGAACTGGTGGGCACCATGAATGAAGTCTCGTCCGGCGCCGAACAGGCTGCCCGACTGGTTGGCAGCGGTCAAGCCGGCCTGACCCAGATGGAAGACACGATGCGCCATGTGATGGATGCAGCCGGCTCGGTCAATGCCAAACTCGCGATTCTCAACGAAAAAGCCGGCAAGATCAATCAGGTAGTCACGACCATTGCCAAAGTCGCCGGACAAACCAATCTACTGTCGCTGAACGCCGCCATCGAAGCTGAAAAAGCCGGTGAATACGGTCGCGGATTTTCGGTCGTCGCAACCGAAATCCGCCGTCTGGCCGACCAGACCGCGATTGCCACCTACGACATCGAACAAATGGTCAAGGAAATCCAGTCCGCGGTGTCGGCCGGCGTGATGGGCATGGACAAATTTTCCGAAGAAGTACGACGCGGCATCGCCGATGTGCAAAATGTCGGCAACCAGTTATCGCAGATCATCCAGCAGGTACAAGCGCTGGCACTGCGCTTCCAGTCGGTCAATGAAGGTGTGCAGACCCAGGCCGTCGGCGCCGAACAGATCAGCCAGGCGCTGGGGCAATTGGGCGAAGCCGCTCAGCAAAGCGTCGAATCGCTGCGCCAGTCAGGCCAGGCGATCGACGAGCTGACACTGACCGCGAACGGCCTGCGCAACGGCGTCACGCGCTTCAAATTGAAAGCAGGCTAGCCGGATGTTTACAAACCACCGCTAAGGCCACGACGGAAATTTGAAGAAAGCCTCAGCAGATAAAGATCGACATCACATGCTTTTTTTATTGTTCCAGATCGGTCATGATCATTATGCGCTGGACACGCGCCAGGTGGCTGTCGTGCTGTCGCTGGTCGACCTGAAACAAATGCCGGCGACCGCGCCCTGGGTGGCCGGCATTTTCACGTATCGCGGCCAATCGGTTCCGGTGATCGACCTCAGCCAGCTGGCGCTGGGTCGTCCGGCGCAGCGCCGTGTCAGCACGCGTATCGTGCTGGTGCACTATCCGGTCGCGGGACCGGATAGCCGCCTGCTGGGACTGGTGCTGGAAAAAGCCAGCGAAATCATGCGACGCGATCCGTCCGCGTTTCGCGACAGTGGCATCGCGCACGGCAACGCCCCTTATCTGGGCCCGGTCACCGACGATCCGCGCGGCATGATTCAATCCGTCCGGGTACAGGACCTGCTGCCGCCCGAAGTGCAGGCGCAGCTGTTTCCAACTGTGGAAAAATAATGCCACTCGCAAAATTCGAAACCTTGTTAAAACGCACGATGGGGCTGGATATCCAGTCTATCGGCCGGCCGATGCTCGAGCGCGCATTGCAGGAAAGATGCGGCAACTGTGGCTTGGCCGACCTTGATGCCTACTGGCTTTTTTTACAGAAATCGGAGCCGGAACAGCTGCAATTGATCGAGGCCATGATCGTGCCGGAGACATGGTTCTTCCGCAATCGCGAAACCTTCATCGAGATGGCGCAACTGCAACCACAACGCCCGCTCAGCGCCAGCCGGCCTTTGCGTATCCTCAGCCTGCCCTGTTCAACCGGCGAAGAGCCCTATTCCATTGCGATGGCACTGCTGGACACTGGCATGCCGCCGCAATATTTCCGGATCGACGCGATCGACATCAGCGCGCAATCGATCAGCATCGCCCGTCAGGCGGTCTACGGCAAGAATTCGTTTCGCGGAAATTTTCTGGCATTTCGAGATCGCCACTTCGCGCTGAATGCGCAAGGCTATACGCTGGCGGAGACAGTTCGCCGTCAGGTGCGCTTCATCCGGAGCAATCTGTTTGCCGACGACTTGCTGCCCGGAGAACCTCCCTACGACATTATTTTTTGCCGAAATTTACTGATCTATTTTGATCGCCCGACACAGCATCAGGCGATCGCCATCCTGACCCGGCGGCTGGCGCCGGAGGGCCTGTTGTTTGTCGGCCCGGCAGAAGGTGCGTTGATGATGCAGCGTCCGCTGACGCCGCTCGGGACGCCAATGACCTTCGCGTTCCGCCAGGGCGCACGCAAGCGCCAGGACATCTTCATACCGTCGTCGCCGGTGCCTGCCGCATTGCCGTCACGCCAATCGATGGCCAGGCCGGCCTCCGCAGCGGCCCTGGCGCCGCTGCCGCAGGAAAGCCTGGCAGCCGCGCAATTGCTTGCCGATCAGGGGAAACTGGGCGAAGCCGCCAATCTGTGCCAGCAATGGATCAATCGGCATGGCGCAGCGGCCGCTGCCTACTATCTGATGGGCGTGATTCACGACGCCACCGACCGCCAGCAGGCAGCTTCGGATTGCTATCGCAAAGCCTTGTATCTGGAGCCGACCCATGCGGATGCGATGGCTCACCTGGCCGCCCTGCTGCAGACTCAGGGCGATAGCGCCGGCGCCAAACTATTGCAGCAACGCGCGCACCGTTCGACCGATGGCGAGCAAGCATGAACGCTTTCCCAGACCCAACAGACAAATTCACGCCGATCGACGATTGCTGGAACCGGATCGGCGTGCGCGGCGATGCCTCATGCGAAAAGCTGGCGCAGCATATCGACTGCCGCAACTGCCCGGTCCACGCGCGTGCTGCCGCCGAACTGCTGGATCGGTTACCGGCAGACGCTATTTCCAGCAGTTGGGACGACGGACTGGAGAGTCCGCAGCAAAGCGCCGACGATCTGGTCTCCTTGCTGCTGTTTCGTATCGGTGAAGAATGGCTGGCGCTGCCCACCGCGCTGTTTGAAGAAATCACAGAATGTCGCACCGTGCATTCACTGCCGCATCGCGGCAACGCCATCGTGCTGGGCATTATCAACCTGCGCGGCGCGCTGGTGACCTGCATCTCGCTGGCTGCCGTACTCGGCATTGCGCGCGACGACAGCGGCAAACACGCGGCCCGGCAGCAGCAGCGGCGCATGCTGGTGGTCAAGCGCCACGGTCAGGCCACCGCCTTCACTGCCGACGAAGTACACGGCACGCTGCGCGTCGCCAGTGCGGCACAGCGGCCGGTGCCAACCACGCTGGCCCGCGCCGCCGGTCATTTCACGCACGCTGTCATTAGCTGGAATGATCGCAGCGTCGGCTTGCTGGATGAAGAATTAGTGTTTCACACGCTTGACCGGGGCCTGGCATGAACCCGGACGATATGCGCAATGCCTCAATGCTTGACCTGTTTCGGCTTGAGGTCGACAACCAGGCGCAGGTCATGAGCAGCGCCCTGCTCGCCATCGAACGCTCCGCATCGCCGGAACAACTGGAAGCCTGCATGCGCGCGGCCCATTCAATCAAGGGGGCGGCACGGATTGTCGGCTTGCAGGCAGGCGTGGATGTGACCCATGTCATGGAAGACTGCTTTGTCTGCGCCCAACAAGGAAATCTGCAACTCGGCCCGCGCCGCATCGATCGGCTGTTGCTGGGCGTCGATTTGTTGCTGCGGATCGCCGCCAGCGCAGAGGATCAGCAATTCTGGCAAGCCGGTAGCGGCCGCAAGGAAATCGACGCGTTCCTGCAAGGCTTGCAAAACAGCCTGAATCAGCCAGACGAGCGCGAGCCGCCACCAGTGAGCGCAGCGGCGGACATCGATGCCCCACACAGCGCAAGCGATGCTCAGCAGGATAGCGCCGATCGCATGCTGCGCGTCACCGCCGCCCATTTGAACCAATTGATCAGCCTGTCCGGCGCATCAATGGTGGAGTCGCGCTGGCTCCCGCCTTTCAACACTTCACTGTTGCGCCTGAAACGCCTGCAGCAAAGTGCCGCGCAATCGCTCCAGCTGTTGCATGACACCCTGCGCGACAGCGGGCTGGCAGATGCGCAACTGAAGGGTTTGCGAGACTGCCGGCAGCAGGTCGACGCCTGCCAGGAAATGCTGGCGGAACGGTTGGCCGAACTGGACTTATTCGAACGCCGCAACAGCAGTCTGGCGCAGCGTCTGTACGATCAGGCGCTGGCCTGCCGCATGCGGCCATTTGCCGATCGGGTGGCCGGCTATGGCCGCACGGTGCGCGATCTCGGACGCATGCTGGGCAAGCCGGTAAGACTGGCCATCAGCGGCGCGACCACCCAGGTCGACCGCGACATCCTGGAACAGCTGGACGCGCCACTGGTACATTTGTTGCGCAATGCACTTGATCACGGCATCGAACTGCCGCACCAGCGGCGCGCCGTCGGCAAGGCCGAAGAAGGCCTGATCACGCTGGCTGCCCGGCACCATGCGGGCATGTTGCAAATCACCGTCAGCGACGATGGCAACGGCATCGATCTGGAGCAACTCCGCGATACCGTGGTGCGGCGCGGCCTGGTCGATCGGGCCACCTCAACCCGGCTCAGCGATGCCGAGTTGCTGCATTTTCTGTTATTGCCCGGCTTCAGCATGCGCGACACGGTCACTGAAATTTCAGGACGCGGGGTCGGCCTTGACGTGGTCCACAACATGCTCAAGCAGATGCACGGCACGATCCAGATTGACAGCGAATTCGGCCGCGGCATGCGCTTCGAGCTGCAACTGCCGCTGACGCTGTCGTTGGTGCGCTGTTTGCTGGTCAGTATTGGCGGCGAGCCTTACGCTTTTCCTCTGGCTTACGTCAACCGCACCATGCTATTGGATAAGCATCAGATTGAATTGCTGGAAGGCCGCCAGCATTTTTCTTTCGAAGAGCGCCAGATCGGCCTGGTGGCGGCCAGCCAGATTCTGCAGAGCGGCGAGGTAGCGGCAACCGACGACGGCATCGCGCTGGTGGTGATTGGCAGCCAGGCGCAGACATACGGTTTGCAAGTCGACCGGCTGCTGGGCGAACACATGCTGGTGGTGCAACCGCTGGACGCACGGCTTGGCAAGATCAAGGACATAGCGGCAGCGGCGCTGATGGAAAACGGTGCGCCGGTACTGATACTGGATGTGGCCGATATGTTGCGCTCGGTCGAAAAATTGATTGCGCACGGGCAGCTCGACAAAGTCCACAACGGCGTCGACCGGCAAGCGGTGCAGACCAGCAAGCGGGTGCTGGTGGTCGACGATTCGCTGACAGTGCGCGAACTGGAGCGCAAACTGCTCAGCCACCGCGGTTATGCGGTGCGCGTCGCAGTCGATGGCATGGACGGCTGGAACGTCTTGCGCAGCGAACCCTTCGATCTGGTCGTGACCGATATCGACATGCCGCGCATGGATGGCATCGAACTGGTCACGCTGATCAAGAAAACCCCGCAGTTGAAAGCTATCCCGGTAATGATCGTGTCGTACAAGGATCGCGAGGAAGATCGCCAGCGCGGACTCGAAGCCGGCGCCGACTACTATCTTGCCAAGGCCAGCTTCCACGACGAAACGCTGTTGCAAGCTGTCGTGGACTTGATCGGCGAGGCGCAAGGATCCTAGATTCCTCAGTTGACCGCTTACTTTTGTCTGGAAATCCGTATGAGCACACACTATCTTTCGTTTGATAAGCTGCACCGACTGAGTGAGAGCGCTACAGGTGCGATTGCACATTTTTCCGGCCCTCTGGCCGCGTTGCTCCTCCTTGCAGGGAAAGCCCTGCCGCGGTGGAGTAGGGAATTCAGACGACATGTCGTCTGCCTACGCAACGGTTTGCCCTTGCAAGGGCAAACTCCTACCCTGCAGGGTTACGGGCGTCGCGCCTTGCCAGACGACCGGAAAAACGCACACTCGCGCCTGTCCAACCGAGGAATCTAGGATCATGAAAATCGGTATCGTCAACGATGCCCCGATTGCGGTCGAGGCGCTGCGCCGCACCCTGGCGCTGCGGCGCGAGCTTGATATCATCTGGATCGCCGAAGATGGCAGGCGCGCCATCGAACTGTGCGCCTGGCAGGTTCCCGATCTGATCTTGATGGATTTGATGATGCCGGTGCTGGATGGGGTCGGTGCGACCCGCCATATCATGGCCCACACCCCATGCGCCATTCTGATCGTCACCGGCGACGTCGGCGCGAATGTCTCGGCCGTCTATGATGCGATGGCATACGGCGCGCTGGATGCGATTGATACTCCCAACGCTTTGCTCAGTCATCCGCGCAACGGCGTCAATTCCTTGCTGGCCAAGATTGATGCGATCGAGCAACTGATCAGTCAGCGCCAATATGCTCCCGAGAGCAACGCCGGGACTGCGGCTGCGACCAAGCGCAGCTTGCCACTGCAAACCGCCGATTCCGCCCACCTGATCGCCATTGGCGCATCTGCCGGCGGGCCGGCGGCGCTGGCAACGCTGCTATCGCAACTCCCTGCGGATTTTCCGGCGGCACTGGTCGTGGTGCAACACGTCGATGCCCAATTTGCCGCCGGCATGGCTGACTGGCTTGCCGGCCAATCGCGTTTGCCGGTGCGGCTGGCGCAAGATGGCGACTGTCCGGCGCCGGGCAGCGCGCTGCTGGCCGGGACCAACGACCATCTGCGCTTGATCCACCCGTTTCAGCTGGGCTATACCGAAGCGCCCAGCGGTTACCCGTACCGGCCGTCGGTTGATGTGTTTTTCCAAAGTGTCGTGTGCATGTGGCCCGGCAAAGCCATCGGCATTCTATTGACCGGCATGGGAAGCGACGGTGCACTGGGATTGAAAGCCATGCGCGACAAGGGTTATCACACCATCGCCCAGGACCGCCAGTCCAGCGCCGTCTACGGCATGCCGAAAGCGGCGGCCTTGCTGGATGCCGCCGACGATATACTGCCGGTCAACCGCATAGCAGAAAAGCTGGTCAGCATCGTATGCAAACAATAGAAGCAATCAGTTCAGATACGGAGCAAACATATGCATAAGGAATTAAATCTCGACATCGACCAAGCGCCAGACGACTATCCGGTGATGGTCTTGCTGGTCGACGACCAGGCCATGGTGGGCGAAGCCGTCCGACGCGCATTGTCGAATCAGAGCAACATCGATTTTCACTACTGCGCGCATTCCGACGAGGCCATCGAGGCGGCAGAGAGGACCAGACCGACGGTGATCCTGCAAGATCTGGTGATGCCCGGCATCGACGGCCTGACGCTGGTGCGTCAATACCGCGCCAACCCGGCCACCCGCAACGTCCCGATCATCGTGCTGTCGACCCGTGAAGATGCGGCGGTCAAGAGTGCCGCCTTCACTGCCGGCGCCAACGACTATCTGGTCAAACTGCCGGACACGATCGAACTGGTGGCACGGATTCGCTATCACTCGCGTTCGTATGTGAATCTGCTGCAACGCGACGAGGCGTATCGCGCGCTGCGGCAGAGCCAGCAGCAACTGCTGGAAACCAATCTGGAACTGCAGCGCCTGACCAATTCGGACGGTTTGACCGGGCTGGCCAATCGACGCTCTTTCGATGCATATTTCGGCGCCGAATGGAAGCGTTGCGAACGCGAGCAAGCCCAGCTATCGGTATTGATGATCGACATCGATGATTTCAAGCAATATAACGATACCTATGGACACCTGGCCGGCGACATCGCACTCAAGCGAGTGGCGCAGTGCATAGGCAGTTTTGCGCAACGCCCGACCGACCTGGCGGCCCGGATCGGCGGCGAAGAGTTCATCCTTGTCCTGCCGGCCATCTCGCCCGAACATACGAAGAAACAGGCGGAAAAACTGCTAGTCGCGGTGCATGCGCTGCGATTCTCCGATGACACATCCACCCACGACGTCCGCGTCACCGTCAGCGTCGGTGCTGCCAGCGTAGTGCCGCAACGCGGCATTTCTCAGGCAAAGCTGATCGAGGCTGCAGATCAGGCGCTGTACCGGGCCAAGCGGGAGGGGAAAGACCGGGTCAGCATCGCTCCGTGGCCGGGGTCATCATAGTTGAAGCGGCCGTGTTTCGTCACCGGTTTGCGGGTATCTGGTGAATCACGGCCGGTGTAAAAAATCCCTACCAGCGTAACCGCTCGTAGGGATCGGGTCGAGCATCGCATTCGCCCCGTTTTAAAAATCCTTCAGGATGACGCGGCGCTTTTCCTGGTATTCCTCTTCGGTCACCAAGCCTTGTTGCTTCAATCGTGCGTTGATCGCAAGACGTCGCTCGACATCGCTAATCGCTTGGTCTGTTACCACAGGACTCTGCACAGCGGACTTCGCCGCTGGGGCAGTTCCAGCGTGGAGTGCGGCTGGCGCGGTGACCGTTGCCGCCAGACGGTCAAGCGGCAATATCAGCCAATCGTTTCGACCAGACGAAAATTGGAACCAGTCGCCCCCTTTGACATTGCCCGATTCCGCCAAAGCCCGCAGCCGACTGCCAGGCGTAAAAACTTTAGTCGGCTGTTTGCTCAGCCTTTCAACATCAAAATTGGCCTGGACCAAACCGAAAATCAGGTTCAGCTTCCCATTAGCGACGAATACCCGACCGGTGGTCACCGAACGGGAAGGCATAAGCCCCAGCAGCTTATGCATTCCGGAGACGGCAAACACCACGTCCTCGTTCACTTTTGCACGTTCCAGCCCGTGCGCCAGATGAGGCACGATCTCGTTCAGTTCCTCAGGTAGGAACACTGGCTCACCGTTACTCACCTTCAGCGCCGACAGGGCCGCCGCGAGCTGGGTGGCATTGATGGCTTGTGACTGATTCGCTGCCGAACCCGCTTCGCTCGGCTCCAGACGAACAAAACTGTACTTACCTCGATATAGCTCAGCCCCTTGTTTCGAAGCCGGGCGCACTTCCGTGGATTTACTGTCACCGCCGATCCCGCCGATGCCGAACGTGGAGCAGCCAGACAACACCGTGCAGAAAGTCAATGCAACCACGCCTGAGCGCATCGTCGTCCTGACGGCGGGGTAAGTACCGACGGCCATGTCTTCTGCAAGCTCCCTGCCCTTACATGCTTTCATTATTGACTCCCTCAAGTTTGCAATATGCTCAAGGCCAGATTCGCAGCGATGTTCATACCGGCCACATTTAAGCAATCGGTGCGAACCTGTCTCTGAGGAGCTGTAACCGGAGCGGCCAAAGCACGGCCACTCCGGAAAAGCAGGCTGGAAGTGCCAGCTTAGAACCAGACTTCCACCTGAACACCGACCATGGAGCCAGCGGTAGTCGACCCAAAGGCGCCGGTGGACGACAGCGCGCTGCCTGGGCTTGCATTGTCTGCCGCCAACCTTGCCGCATCGTTCCACTTGGCATAGGTGTAGAAGAAGCGCAGATCAGGCCGTGCATTCACCCCGGGACCGCCGGAAATGGTCGGTGCAATGGTAAATTTTGTCATGTGGCGGGTAGGGCCATTTTCCGGTTTGACGGTATCGAACCCAAGATCCGCTCCCAGCTTGATATGCGGCGTAATGCCATACACAAGGTGCCCGCCCAGGCTGGTCCAAACCTTGTTTTCGGTGACGCCCAGTACCGTTTGGGCTGCCGTATAGCCACTGTCCTTCTGGTAAATCGCGACCAATTCACCACCCAGTCTGGGCGTAAACTGGGTGTACGCCCCTTCTACGATCCGGAAGCGATGAACATCTTTGCTGTCGGTCAGGTCACCGATCGCGCCGATCGCCGTATCGCTGCCACCGGTGCCGGGACCAGTGCCGTACTGAACTGCAAACTTGTTCCAGCCGTCGCCATTGATACCGACCTGACGGTGTTGAATCGTGACCCCATAGCCCGAATGGAGGGTCTGGCCGGGATTATCGGTGGAGCCTTTGGCATCCTTGACAATGAAGCTCGCACCCAACTCGAGTGAGCCGTTCGGGTTGGTGTTAATCCCACGCAGTTGAAAGTCGTGCCGACTGGCGGAGTTGCTGCCATTGATTGCCAGCGCGCCCACGGCCGGCTCCTGCCCGGTCGTTGTCGCGACCAAAGCATCCTTGCGCAGCCAGGCATAGCTGAACTTCAGGTTTCCTGCGATGGCCAAATCCTCGATGCCGCCGCCGAAGCCCTGCCCGCTCCAGTAGAAAAAGTCATTCGGGCCGAGCGCTTCACGTTTGTAGTATTTGCGTCCCACCCAGACGCTGGCGCCATTCAACTCGGGAATCTTGTCGCCCTGCGCATAAACCTGCGGTAAACCCACAGTGGGGTTCGTCATAATGTTGGGGCTATCAAAGTTGAACATCATATACGCCTTGAACACCGCGCCGTCGTCGGTCTTGATCACCTCCTGGCCGAGCCCGAATTCGCCGTATACCTGGCACTCGTTGCCGAGGCGGTACTTGGTCATCGCACCTTGCAACTGAAAACAGGTGGCGCCTCCCTTCGATGAATTTGAACCGGCGAGACCGCGGAAGTAACCGTCATAATCGACCGCGAAAGTCGACTGACTCAGCGCAATGAGTCCTGCGGTAAGCGCTGCTTGTTTCAAAATTTTAATTTTAGTTGTGTTCATTTGAATTCGTCTCCTGTGTAAACCAAGCACCTCTGGATGCTTTTACTGTATTGACCCCGTTCAAAACAAACGGCGCCGTTTATCCCACCAAGTGTGGAAATTTCTATTGTCGAAATAGGGCCATTCCTCAGGACCCTCTTGCAGGACAGAATTTAAGGCGCAAAAATCCCCCTGGCCCAGTCAAGGCCATTTCCAAGATGCGGATTGAGATGAAGGGGGAAGTGTCTAGGAGCCTGTCGGACTTGGGAGTAATCGGCTGCAAAAATATCTGGACGGTCCATATTTCACCGCCTTCTCGGTCAATAGCTCGCTATTGACACTTCGAATCCGGCAAAATCTGTCCTCGCCCAGCTATTTTTTCGCTTCGATTCCCCAAGTCCGACAGGCTCCTAGGCGTTTATTTCATCGTCGGCATGGCAAACTCGGCACCGGCGGCAATCGATGCCGGCCAGCGTTGCGTGATCGCTTTTTGCTTGGTGTAAAAGCGCACCGATTCCGGACCGTGGGCATGATGATCGCCAAACAGGCTGCGCTTCCAGCCGCCGAAACTGTGGAATGCCATCGGCACCGGAATCGGCACGTTCACGCCGACCATGCCCACTTGCACGCGCAGGCTGTATTCACGCGCGGCGTTGCCGTCACGGGTGAAAATGGCGGTACCGTTTCCGTATTCGTGCGCATTGACCAGATCGATCGCGGCGCTGAAGTCCGGTACGCGCACGATGCACAGCACCGGCCCGAAGATCTCTTCCTGGTAGATGCTCATGTCCGGCGTGACCTTGTCAAACAGCGAGCCACCGAGGAAGAAACCGGCTTCATGCCCCGGCAAGACGAAATCGCGCCCGTCCACCAGCAATGCCGCACCTGCTGCGACGCCCTGGCCGATGTAGTCGATGATCTTGGCTTTATGCACTTGTGTCACCACCGGGCCCATCTCGGCCGACAGATCCATGCCCTGGGCGATCTTCAGGGAACGGATGCGCGGTATCAGCGCTTCGACCAGCTGATCGCCGATGTTGCCGACCGCGACCACCACCGAGATCGCCATGCAGCGCTCGCCTGCCGAGCCGTAGGCCGCGCCCATCAACGCATCGACGGTCTGGTTCAGGTCCGCATCCGGCATCACGACCATGTGATTTTTGGCACCGCCCAGCGCCTGCACGCGCTTGCCTTTGGCGCAGCCGGTGGCATAAATGTATTCGGCAATCGGCGTCGAACCGACGAAGCTGACGGCCTTGACGTCGGGGTGATCAAGGATCGCATCGACCGCCGCTTTATCGCCCTGCACCACATTAAAGACACCATCGGGCAGTCCGGCCTCTTTCAGCAATTCAGCCAGCAACAGACTTGCGGATGGATCGCGCTCGGACGGTTTCAATATGAAGGTATTGCCGCAGGCAATCGCCATCGGGAACATCCACATCGGCACCATTACCGGGAAGTTGAACGGCGTGATGCCGGCGCAGACGCCGAGCGGTTGACGGATCGACCAGGCGTCGACGCCGGTGCCGACCTGCTCCGAAAATTCACCTTTCAGCAGTTGCGGAATACCGCAGGCGAATTCGGCTACTTCAATGCCGCGCGTCACTTCGCCTTTGGCATCGGTAAATACCTTGCCGTGTTCCTGCGAAATGATTTCCGCCAGGCGGTCGACGTTACGATCCAGCAATTCCTTGAACTTGAACATGACCCGCGCGCGGCGCAGCGGCGAGGTCGCCGCCCATGCCGGGAAAGCCGCCTTGGCAGCAGCAACCGCGCGGTTCAGATCGTCATGCGTCGCCAGCGCGACCCTGGCGCTGACGGCGCCGGTGGCTGGATTGAAGACGTCGCTGGTGCGGCCTTCTGCTGGCGTGACGTGTTGGCCGGCAATAAAATGGCCGATGATGGAGGGTGTTGACATGGTGTGCAAACTTTCAAATGAGGAAATTTGGGGCACGAATCCTAAAACGGCTATCCGTAGCCCGGCGGAACGCAGCGTCGGGGATGGTTGCATAGCCCGGATGCGCTACGCTTCTCCGGGCTACTCGTTGTACCTACAGGCTGGAGCCTTACGTTTTCAGCATCCATTCATGTGCAGGGTCGTTCTTGAAATACCATTCGCGCGTGGCGCCTGCCATGACGTTGAGGTAATAGCCTTCATAGCCGTGCGGCATGACAACCGGGTGGTAGCCTCTCGGCACCATCACGACATCGTTGTTTTCGACGGCCATCGACTGGTCGATGCTGCGGTCGTCGGTGTAGACGCGCTGGAATGCGAAGCCCTGGTCCGGATTGATCCGGTGGTAGTAGGTTTCTTCCAGCGAACTTTCAAGCGGCAGGTTGTCGACGTCGTGCTTGTGCGGCGGATAGCTCGATGAATGACCGGCCGGTGTGCGGACTTCCACCACCAGCAAGTGATCGGCCGGTTCGGTATGGGGCAGGATGTCGCACACATAGCGGGTATTGCTGCCGCTGCCGCGCACCGAGCGCTTCATCGAAGCCGGGGTTATCAGGCGCGACGGTAAATCGCCCTTGGCCGGCGCAGTACACAGAGCCACTTCCGCATCATTGTGGGCAGTGATGCGGACCGCCTGCCCGCCCGGCACATAGACTGCATACGGCGAGCGATCTTCGAATACGCTGTTGCGTTCGCCGATTTCGCGCCACGCATTTTGCCCAAGCGCGCCGTCAACGCTGACACTCACGACGCCACGCAAAACGACGATGCAGGTTTCGCGCCCGGCGCTACCGAACGACAAGGTTTCAGCGCGTGCCAGCCGATGTGCTGCGAAACCGACATACGTCCAGCCGGCCGATTGCGGCGTGACGCTGACGATGTCGCGCCCGCTCTGCCCTTTGACCAGCAGGTTCATGCGGCCTCCCTGGGAAGGTGGTTGCGGGTCTGACCAGGCGCGCCCTGTTCCAGCACGCGCACCAGTCCGGCCAGATGCCGGTAACCCATTTCGGCGTACTGATAACTGGGCGCAACCGCAGGGTCCTGTTCCGCCTCGACCACCAGCCAGCCTTCATAATCATTGTCATACAGCAGTTGCAGCAGGCTGGCGAAATCGATGCAGCCGTCGCCGGGGACGCTGAATGCGCCATTCATCACCGCTTGCAGGAAACTCCAGTTGCCATTGCGCGCCAGTGTTGTCACGGCAGGACGGACATCCTTGCAATGCACGTGCGAAACACGCTTGATGTGTTTCTTCAATACGGTCACCGCATCGCCGCCGCCGAACGTGATGTGGCCGCTGTCGAACAGCAAGCCCAGCTCGGGGCCGGTCAGCGCCATCAACTGATCGACATCGGCCGGCGATTCGACATACGCGCCCATGTGATGGTGGTAGGACAGGCGCACGCCATGCGCCAAGGTGTGGCGCGCAAAGGCGGTCATCTTGTCGGCATAGGCTTGCCATTCTGCGGCGCTGCGGAAACGCGGGCGCTTGTACAGCGGCTGCGGGCGGCCCTGGATCGCGTCGGCGACTTCGCCATACACCATCACTTTGGCGCCGTTTTCCGCCAGCAGGCGCAAGTGCGGGCCAACCGCTTCAATTTCCTGCTCGACGCTACGGTCGGCATGCGCCAGCTGTCCGGAATACCAGCCGGAGACGCATTCCAGCTTGTATTTGCCCAGTACCGCACGCAATGCCGCCGGCTCCTTCGGAAACTTGTTGCCCAGCTCGAAACCCTGGTAACCGATCTCGGCACCTTCCGCCAGCGCAACTTCCAGCGGTGTCTCGCCGCCCAGCGACGGCAGGTCGTCGTTCATCCAGGAGATTGGATTGATGCCGATCTTGACGTTGAATTTCTTGTTCATTGTTCTGCCCTTTGCATTTTTTTTGCTTGCTCATAGAGTGCGCGCGCTTCCCGTACCTGTTCACGCTCGGAGACTTCCGGCACCGCCACTTCCCACCAGCAGCCGCCTTCGCTGGTGGTGCGCGTCGGGTCCGTGTCAATGCAGACCAGGTAAGTGCGATCGGCGGCGCGCGCGCGTTGCAGCGCCTGCTCCAGCTCGGGGATGGTCTTGACGTTTTCTGCATGCGCGCCAAGCGACCGTGCGTGCATCGCAAAGTCGATCTGCGGCGCACCGTGTTCGCCCTGCAGGCAGTCGTCGAACATATTGTTGAACGGCGCGCTGCCGACCGCCTGCTGCAGGCGGTTGATACAGCCGTAGCCGCGATTGTCGAGCACCACGATGATCAGTTTCTTGTCCAGCATGATCGAGGTGGCGATCTCGGAATTCATCATCAGGTAACTGCCGTCGCCGACCATCACGATCACCTCGGCATCCGGCTTGGCCATCTTCACGCCAAGCGCACCGGCGATCTCGTAGCCCATGCAGGAATAGCCGTATTCCATGTGATAGCCGCCCGGTGTGCTGCTGCGCCACAGCTTGTGCAGTTCTGCCGGCAAGGTGCCTGCGGCGCAAACGACAATGTCGCGCTCGGCGGAATCGGCCGCGGAACGCTGGACCGCGCCGATCACTTCGCCGTCATACGGCAGTGTCACTTCGCGCCGTGCGGTAATGGCCGCAATCGTGGCGCGCCATTGTTCCGCTTCCTGCTGGGCTTTTGCGTGCCACTCTGCATCGCTGTGCCATCCGTCTAAGGCGGCGGACAGTTGCTCCAGCCCCAGCCGGGCATCGCTCAATACGCTGACGCCTTGACGCTTGGCCGCGTCGAAGCGGTTGACGTTCAGGCTGATCAGCCTGGCCTTGGCAAACAAGGTGTTCGAACCGGTCGTGAAATCCTGCAGGCGCGTGCCGACCGCCAGCACCAGATCGGCTTCGCCTGCCATCCGGTTGGCCGCGGGTGAACCGGTGACGCCGACCGCGCCCAGTTGCAGCGGATGGTCCCATGCCAGCGCACTTTTGCCGGCCTGCGTTTCAGCGACCGGAATGCCGTGTTGCTCGGCAAATGCGCGCAAGGCTGCGCTGGCCTGGCCGTACAGCACGCCGCCGCCGGCGACGATCAGCGGTTTCCTTGCCATGCGCAACGCGGCGACGGCCTCTTCCAGTTCGGCAGCGATCGGCGCGGCGGCGCGAAAAGTCACGCTGCGCGGCGCAAAGAATTCGACCGGATAGTCATATGCCATGGTCTGCACGTCTTGCGGCAGGGCCAGCGTGACCGGGCCGCACAGCGCGGCATCGGTCAACACCTGGATCGCGCGCGGCAAGGCGCTCAGCAACTGTTCCGGATAAATAATCCGGTCGAAATAACGCGACAGCGGCTTGAAGGCGTCGTTGACCGAGACGCTGCCATCCTGAAAATCTTCCAGCTGCTGCAATACCGGGTCCGGCGCACGCGACACGAATACATCGCCCGGCAACAGCAGTACCGGCAGGCGGTTCACATGCGCCAGCGCAGCGGAAGTCAATAAGTTGGTGGCGCCCGGACCGATCGAGGTCGTCACCGCCATCATGCGGCGCCGCATATGCGCCTTGGCATAGGCAATCGCGGCGTGGGCCATGCCTTGCTCGTTATGCGCGCGGTAGGTCGGAAAGGATGCGCGGTACTGGTACAGCGCCTCGCCCAAGCCCGCTACGTTGCCATGGCCGAAGATCGCAAAAGCGCCGCCGAACAGCGCTTCGGGGCCGCTCTCGGTCTCGACCCGCAAGGCCGCCAGGTAGCGCACCAGGGCTTGCGCCATGGTCAGACGAATAGTGCTGCTCATGCTGCTTGCTCCAAAGGAAACGCGTTCAAATCAGCACGCGTTTTTTTCCAGATGCCGATCAGTTCTTCAAAGTTTGCACGTGCTTCGTCGATCAGTTGCGCATCATCGATTTCCCCTGCCAGCCAGCGGCGGCTAGGTTCATGGAAAATGGTGCGGCCGACCATGAAGCCGCGGCAGGTTGTGCTGTCGCGCGAGGCCTTGAAACTGTCGGCCAAATCGTCGACCGGCGCATGCAAGCCAAGCAGCACCACGCCGCGGCAATACGGATCGCGCTCCTGCACCAGCGCATCGATGGCGCGCCATTGTTCTGCGCTCATGCTTTCGAGTTTCCACCATTCCGGATAGACGCCGATGTTGTACAGGCGCTTGAGCGCGCGCAATACGGTATCCGGCGCCGCCGGCAGCGATTTGGATGGAATGATTTCCAGCAGCAGTTCGTGGCCGCTGACTTGCGCCGCATCGTACAGGGCCTTGATCTGCGCTTCCTGCTCCAGGCGGCTCTCGACGCTTTCGTCCGGATGCAGTTGCACCAGGCATTTGATCACGTGTTCTTGCGGCCAGCTGATCAGGTGCGAACCGATCGAACGGCCCCAGTCGAACTGCAACGGGTTCGAGCCGGGCAACTCGACCGGACGCCCGATCCACCATCCGCGTCCGGTAGCGGCATTCAGAGCATCTTCGCCGTAACGGTCATCGATCAGTACGCCGATCTTGCCGGCCAGATCGCAGGCTGCTTCGGTTTGCGCGACCGCCTGCACCAGCAGACGTTTCAGTGCGGGGATACGCTGCTCGCTGGCGCCGGCTTGCTGCGCCATATCGAAGAACTGGTTGCGGTGATCGAAGGCGAATACGCACAACGCATTCCATTGCTTGCGCTTGACCGTGACCCGATGCAAGCGGGTCAGCGTGGCGTCTTGCCCCGGGCGTTGCAGCTGCTCTGCATTGGCCAGGAAATAGTCGAGCTCGGCCGGGGTCGGCATCGCCGGTGCGCAGGCATGACGGGCAACCACCAGCGCGCCGCAGGCATTCGCGAGTTCGCAGCAGCGCGCATAATCGGCATTGTTCAGCCACCCTTTCAGGAAGCCGGACAAGAAGGCATCCCCGGCACCGAGCACATTCATCACTTCGACCTGCACGCCACGGAAATTGAACGCATCGTCCAGTGTTGCCGGGATCGCCCCTTCGATCACCGCGCAGCCGAGCGGGCCGCGCTTGACCACCAGCGTGGCATGCGACACATTGCGCACCGCCTTCAGCGACGCGATGATGTCCGCGCCGCCGCCGGCGATCATGAATTCTTCTTCGGTACCAACGATCAGGTCGAACTGCGGCAAGATCGTCTGCATGTGCGCCGTCACACCGTCGTTCGAGACGAAGCGGGTTTCGCCGTCGCCTTTTTGCGACAAACCCCAGAGTACCGGACGGTAGTCGATGTCGAGCACGGTGCGGACGTTATTGCGGCGCGCATAGTCGAGTGCCAGCATGCTGACGTGGTGCATTTCCCTGGTCGAAAAATGCGTGCCGGTGATCAGCAGGGCTCGGCTGCCGGCGATGAAAGCTTCATCGACATCTTCTGCGCGGATCGCCATGTCGGCGCAATTCTCGCGGTAGAAGATCAGCGGAAAGGTGTCCTTGTCCTTCAGGCCCAGCATCACCATCGCGGTCAAACGGTCCGGATCGACCGCCACGTGGCTGACGTCGCAGCCTTCATTGACCAGCGCTTCGGTCAGGAAGCGGCCCATGTGATCGGCGCCGACGCGCGACAGCATGGCCGAGCGCAGCCCCAGGCGGGCTGTGCCGAAAGCGATATTGGCAGAGGAACCGCCCAAATATTTGGCAAAGCTGCTCACGTCTTCCAGACGCGCACCGATTTGCTGCGCATACAGATCGACGGCAAGTCGCCCCAGACAGATGACGTCGTGCACTCTGCCAGGCGCGAATTGAGTTGGATTTTTCATTTGGCTGTCTTTCTAGATGGTCATGCCATCAGGTTGAATCATCATTTTTCTCGTTAGCACCGGCAAACCTGCGCATTTTTCAGCCCTGCTTCTTGCTTGCCGCGCAAGACGGGTTCCGCCTTAGCTGGCAATCATCGTAGATCATGGTAAATCAAAATGCAATATCTTTTTCATTTTTCATTAATTTAGAACTTAATTTCTATTTAATTGACGGCCGCTAGCGTGCGACATGTCGAAAAGGAGATCGCATTAGCTAATATGCAAAAACTATTTTCCAGGCTGCCCAGACGGCAGCCCGCGAACCGCGGCCGTATCCTGTCAGGCGATATCCAGGAAGACTTTTCCTTCTTCGACTTTGACCGGATAGGTTTTCAGATTCACGCAAACGGGCGCGCCGAGCGCCTTGCCTGTGATCAGGTTGAAGCGTCCGTTGTGCTTCGGGCATTCAATCACATTGCCCATGACCAGACCGTCCGCCAAATGCACCTGTTCATGCGTGCACAGCCCGTCCGAGGCGAAGGCTGCATCGTTCAAGCGGTAGACGGCATAGGTTTTTTCCTGGTGATCGAAACGGATCACGTCTTCATCGTCAATGCTCTCAAAATCGCATACTTCAATCCAGTTGCTCATAAAAATCTCCTTGAATGTAATTATTTCGCGTAGGTCCCGATCGGTTGCTCAAGGCCACCACCAGCCGAGAGCTCGCGCCGGACGGCGTAATTCGGGTCCTTCACCTGCTTCAGCAGGGCCGGGATGATTTCCCGGTACGCGGCGATCGTGCTCGGATAGGGCGCAGGGCATTGATCCTTGATCAACGCGTGCAGCTTCGGCAGTGCGTGAAAAGGCACCATCGGAAACATGTGGTGTTCGGTGTGATAGTTCATGTTCCAGTATAAAAACCGGAATACCGGATTCATGTAAATCGTACGGCAATTGAGCCGATGGTCGAGGACGTTTTCCGGCAAGCCGGAGTGTTGCGTCACGCCAAAAAACAGGCTCAGCCAGGCGCCGTAAAATGAAGGCAGGCCGATGAACAGCAGCGGTTTAATACTATCCATGGCGAAGCAGGCGGCGATAACCGCGGCATAAATGGCGCACCAGACCCGGGCTTCCAGTACGACTTTTCCATACTCGCTTGCCGGAATATACGATTTGTCTTCGTCCGGGATTTTTCCTGCCGCATTCAGCAATACGCCAAGCAATTCGCTCACGCCATTCTTGAGATTCAGGCAATTCAGCAATAGGCCCAACAAATCCGGCGGACGCGGCGCAACGATCTCCGGATCGCGGCCGACAATCAAGGTATCGGTGTGATGCCTGGCATGGCTCCAGCGTTTTTGCGTGGGCCGGCGCAGCACCAGAAAGGAAGCGATTTGATACACGATATTGTTGAGTCGGGGCGACTTGAATGCCGTGCCATGCCCTGTTTCATGCCAGCGCGAATCGGCCGGGCCGGCATACAAAGTGCCGTAGAGCAGAAAGGCAGGAATCGCCCAGAAGGTGCCCCAGCTCAGGTACGCCAGCACGCCGAACGCTGCTATCAGGCTGAACCAGATCAGGGTATCCCGAATCGCTGCGGCGTCCTGACGCTGCATCAGGCTTTTCATCTGCGGACGTGTCAGCGCACATTTGTACCAGACGGCATTCGCCAGTCCCTGCGCAATCGCCTTCTCGCCATCGCCGCCTATCATCCGGTAAGCCTGCTTCAGATTTTTCTTGCTTCTTGTCTCGAAATGCATATTCGTCACGTCCTCTGGTTGGGGGTGAATTGGAACCCAGCTGGTTCGTGACTGGAATATTAGTTGGAATGGATTGCTTTTCTCAACAACTCATTGAAATACATATCAAAACATATCAAATACTCCCATTTGAAAACATCATTTCTTTCATTTCAAGCGCTCCGAAGCGCAGAAAATTGACCATTTATGGTCAATTTTGTTAATGCATGAGAGCGCCAAATTTCTTACATTGGTTGAGCACAGTGTTATCCCGTCGGAATCGTTTGACACTGCTGACAAGAGAGCGCCGACAGCGGCGCCATTGAGACCAGAACCAGCAACAATATTGAAAGTATTCCCCATGAAAAAAACCACCACGTTTTCATTGAACCGGATCAGCGCGCCGCGCCTCGGCTTTAGCGACTATCTCGCGCTGTGCCAGCGCCTGGACGTCAACACCATCGAAATCCGCAACGACCTGGACGGGGTTGAACTGAATGACGGCACACCGGCAAAACAGATCAGGGAATTGACTGCGGCCGCCGGCATTACCATCCGCTCGATCAATGCGCTGCAACGCTTTGAGCAATTCGATGCCGCCCGCGCAGCCGAAGCGCAAGAGCTGATCCGCTACGCCGCAGAATGCGGTGCACAAGCGCTGGTACTGTGCCCGACCAACAGCCTGAAAGACAGCCGCACAGCGAGCGAACGGCATACAGCTCTGGTGGCGGCATTAAAAGCATTGAAGCCGATGCTGGCCGACCACGGTATCCTCGGCCTGATCGAACCGCTGGGCTTTGAGGAGTGTTCGGTGCGCCGCAAATCACAGGCTGTGCTGGCCATGTATGACGCTGGCGGGGAAAACGACTTCAAGCTGGTGCATGACACTTTCCATCATCATCTGGCCGGCGAAGATATTTTTTACCCGAACCTGACCGGGCTGATCCATGTCTCCGGCGTGGAAGACAGCGCCTTGCCGGTCAATCAAATGCGCGACGCTCACCGCGTACTGGTCGGCGGCGCCGACCGCCTCGGGAATATCCGCCAGATCAAGACACTGTTGGCACGCGGCTATGCCGGCTGCATCTCTTACGAGCCATTCGCGGAAGAAGTCGCCGCATCGGCTGATATCGAAAACCAGCTGCGCGCCAGCATGGCGTTCATTCGCGACGGCATTGCAGCTTAAACACTTAATTAATCAAAGGAGATGAACATGTTGCAAGTAGCAATCTTTGGCGCCGGACGCATCAGCAAAATCCACACCGGCAACCTGGTGCAGCAGGACGGCGTCAAACTGAAGTATGTGGTCGACGTCCACGCCCCGAGTGCAGAAGCCCTGGCAACGCAATACGGCGCCACTGTCGCCAACGTCGATCAAGTGTTTGCCGATCCGGACATCCAGGCGGTCGTCATCGCCTCCAGCACCGATACGCATGCCGACCTGATCCTGCGTGCGGCCACTGCCGGCAAACATATTTTCTGTGAAAAACCGGTTGATCTCACGGTGCAACGCGCGCGCGTCTGCGCCGATGCCGTAGCCAAAGCCGGGATCACTGCGCTGATCGGTTTTCAGCGCCGCTATGATCCGACCTTTGCTTCACTCAAGGCGCGCATCGATGCAGGTGAAATCGGGGTGCAGGAAGTCCTCAACATCACCAGCCGCGACCCGGGCGCGCCGCCGCTGGCTTACATCAAAAGCTCGGGTGGCATCTTCAAGGACATGTTGATTCATGACTTCGACGTTTTCCGCTGGATACTGGATGACGAAGCGGTGAGCCTGTATGCCACGGCATCCGTATTGACCGACCCGGCGATTGCCGATGCCGGCGATGCCGACACCACAGCGGTCACGATCCGGACCCGCAAGGGGCGCCTGTGCCAGATCAACACCAGCCGCCGTGCCGCATATGGTTACGACCAGCGCTTTGAAGTGCTGGGCAGCAAGGGCATGTTGCAAGCCCACAACCATCGTCCGACCGAAGTGGAATCCTGGACTGCCCAGGGCATCGCTTCCGGTTTGCCGGAAAACTTTTTCCTGGAACGCTATCGCGCTGCGTATGCAAGCGAAATGGCGCACTTCGTCGAGGCGATTCGCGACGGCAAGCCGGTTCGCACAACCATCGCCGATGGCCTGAAAGCGCTGGAATTGTCAGAAGCAGCGGAAATCTCATGGCGCGAAAAGCGCATCGTCGAATTTTGACTTGTCTCTAGGTGAAGCCTTGATGCATGATGGTTTTTTCGATGAATCTTCTCATCCTTCAATCCATCATGAATGACGCAAAACCGGCAGCACGACGCAAACGCAGCCCCCGCTTCATCGATATCGCTGAAGCAGCGGGAGTCAGCCACACCACGGTCAATCGGGTACTCAATGAGCGCGGCAGCGTCTCGGCCGACACCCGTGCGCGCGTGGTGGCGGCCGCCAAACGGCTCGGCATATCGCGCCTGTTGCCGGAAACGCGGCGCGGCCTGACCCGCTTCGATGTCATCCTTGCAGCCAGTAGCACGCCCTATTTCCACCGCCTCAATCTTGCATTCCAGCGTGCGATGCAAATGCTGGACAGGAAAGTCGTTATTCACCGCACTTTCATCCCGGAAGACGACGACGACGGCATCGCCCATGCGTTGTTAAGTCCGCGCCAAAAACGCCAGGGATTGATCGTCGCGGTACACGACACCGAAAAAGTGCGCCAGGCATTGCGCCAGGTCATCAAGAGCGGCGTTCCTGTGGTGACCCTCATGAGCGACATCGTCGATGTGCCCCGGGTGCACTATGCCGGCATCGACAATTATCGGGCCGGACGTACCGCCGGCTACTTTCTGGGCCGTTTTGCGCAACGTTCCGGGCGCATCCTGTTGCTCAGCAATTCTTTGGGTTACCAGGCGCATGCGGACCGGATCAGAGGATTGTGCGATGTCATTGCCGAATCCTTCCCCGCTTTGCAGTGCACCAGCGTCAACGAATGCCACGACGAATCTGATCGATGCTATACGGCGGTCACGCAAGCGCTTAGGCAGCACGATGATCTGGTCGGTATCTACAATAGCGGCGCGGGATCGGCCGGGATCGTGGCCGCCTTGCGCAAATCCGACATGGCAGGAAAAATCATGCTGACCGGGCATGAAATATCGGATGAGCACCGGCAATATATTGAACAAGGCATCATGGATCTGGTGATCGATCAAGACCCGGACGGCCAAACCCTCTCCGGCTTGCAGCATCTGCTGTATGCATGCGGCATGATCGAAGATGCACCGTCGCCTGAACCGAATGAATTCAGGCTGTTTTGCCGTGAGAATATTTCGCAGCGGGCCTATCTACCTTCATCCGAACCAGAGTAAATCGGCAGCAATAGCTTGCCCTCAGATATTCTCCGGCGTAAAGACTTGTAACGGCAATATAAGCTGTTGGGGGCCATCACTGCCTTTGCCTTCCAATGCATTGATCATCGCATCCACCAAATGTGTGGCCAACAATTCGCGCGGATGGGAAATCACCATTGCAACATAGCCATCGATTAACGCTGCCCTGGTCACTGGTGTCAAGTCAACGCAAACGGTGATCATCTTCTGCGTGGGACTATGCGCACGTAAACCATCCATAACGCCTTCTATACCCCCACCGGCAACATACAGCCCTACCAAATCAGGATGTTGTTGCAGTAGCTCCAGCGTTGCCTCTTCGGCAAGACCCCGATCTTCCAGACTGATCAGCGTCTCCAGGATTTGAAAGTCCGGCGCCTTTTCCCGGAAATAGGAGCGAAAGCTGATTTCACATTGCTCCTGACACACATATCGGTGGGTTCCTATCATAATCGCGATCTTCCCTGGCTTGGGGCTCAGGTTGGCAATCGCCCACGCGGCCGTTCTGCCGACTTTCCAATTATCGATACCGACATAGCCGGCCCGCTTGACAGCGGTCACATCGGAAATGAGCGAAAAAATAGGTAATCCTCTTTCGCCAAGCTCGTCAATCGCATTGCAAATATGCGGGTGTTCCGTTGCTACTAACGCCAACGCGTCGACTTTGGTCGCCATATCGCGTATTTGTTCGACGACACGGCGGGGCGTCAAGTCGTCCATGAATTCTATCAACGCCCCCTGAATCGAAGGAGAGGCTCTGGCGGCATCCGTTAATGCCTGCCCCAGCAGTTGATAAAAAATGCTGTCCCGCTTTTGCATGAGGAAGCCAAGCCGATGCTTCTTGCCGCTTTCGTTGATGCGATTCCGAATCAATCCTGTACCACGAAACCCCAACGCCTCTGCAGCTTTAAGCACGCGTTGCGCAGTTCCCGGTTTCACAGAGGCACGCTGGTTGATCACGCGGTCAACTGTTGCGACTCCCACACCCGCTTCCCTCGCCACATCGGCAACCGTGCAGTTCTTAATTTTCATCGTATTTTTGATAGAGTTATCATTTTTAATCAATAACGCTTTGATAGTTTTGAGGTTAGTCATCTATTCGTATTGTCTATTTTTCTTAAAATAATTACCATCACTCCGTAGGCAATCTCTCACATTGCATCGAATGATTGAGCATGATGGGATTATATCAAATATTGATCAGGTAAAGATAAAATGGGACAAACAGGCAAGTGGAAGGATTACCGGCTTAGCGAAGCGAATAGCAATCAAGCCGAGCAGAAAGGGCTGGTGTCCGCGCAGTGGTTTGCATGCAAGGTAGGCCGTCAGGAAATGAAACAGATGATGAAGCGCAGCGACAAAGAAGCGTTGATGCATTTGGGCCTTTGGTTGATGTTGTTGGCGGCGGCCGGTGTCATCGCCTTCCTTACCTGGGGTACGCTCTGGTGCGTACCCGCATTCCTTGCCTATGGCGTGCTTTACTCTACTAGCGATCATAGCGCGCACGAACTTTCTCACGGCACACCATTTAAAACAAAGTGGCTGAACACTATTTTTTATCAGCTAACGTCCTTCATGACGCTGCACGAACCCGTCTACTGGCGCTGGAGTCATGCACGGCATCATACCGATACCGTTATTGTTGGCCGTGATCGCGAGATCGCCTTTCCCAGGCCAACCAGAGTGTTCCTGATTTTCCTGGACTTCTTTTTTCTGCCTAGCGGCATCACTGAAATCCTGCGTACGTTGCGTCATGCCTTAGGCAGCGTGAGTGCAGAAAGCCGTAGTTTCGTTCCTGAATCGGAAATTGGAAAAGTCATTTTTTGCAGCCGTGTTTTCGTTCTGATTTTCCTGGCGACGATTGCATGGTGTTTTGCTATTGGCAGTATTTTGCCGGCGATGTTTATCGTTCTGCCACGTTTTTATGGCGCCTTTCTCTCCCAGTTATTCGATATCACGCAACATGCCGGTCTCGCTGAGGATGTATTGGATCATCGTGTGAACACGCGCACCGTTTACTTTAATCCGGTATTCAAATTCCTTTATATGAACATGAATTATCACGTTGAGCACCATATGTTCCCGATGGTGCCGTTCCACGCATTACCCCAGTTGCACGCCGCTATAAAAAGCCAATCGGCACCCGCCTGTCCTTCTTTGTGGGCAGCTTATCGCGAGATTATTCCGGCTTTGCTGATTCAACGCCAGAATCCCTGGCATACGATTGAGCCCCTTGTTCCAGAACACATTCACAAACTTTATCAAGAAGGATAATCATGACCAATCGCGCTGTACCGACCCCGTTCACGCTCGCCGTCTGTGCTGAAATGGTGTTCCGCCACCTTCCGATCGTCGAACGGGTAAAGCGGATAGCGGACCTCGGCTTCCAGGTGGAAATCTGGGACTGGACGAAGCACGATATCGACGCGCTGAAAAAGACCGATGCCATCTTCTCTTCGATGACAGGCTACGTCACCGGCACGCTCGCCGACGATGCCGGCGCGGATGAACTCCTGCGCACCGCCGAACAGTCAATCCCGATCGCCAAGGAACTCGGCATTCCCCGGCTTAACCTGCACGGCACCGGCCTCGACAGCCGCGGTCTGCCGGTCAAGCCAGCTGACGGGATGACCGGTGCGATGTGGCTCAAGGCGCAGGACACGCTGAACCGCATCGCCGACCTCGGCCAGAAGGCGGGCGTCATCTTTTGCCTGGAGAACCTCAATACCGCGGTCGATCATCCGGGCGTTCCATTCGCGCGCTTAGAGGACACCCTCGCGCTGGTCGCAGGCGTCAACCGGCCTGAAGTGCGGCTGATGCTGGACGTCTACCATGCGCAGATCGGCGAGGGCAACCTGATCGAACTGATTCGTCGCTGCGCGCCATACATCGGTGAAGTCCAGGTCGCCGACGTCCCCGGCCGCTGCGAGCCCGGCACTGGCGAGATCAACTATCCGGCCATTGCCAAGGCGCTTTACGACGTAGGCTACCGCGGCACCGTCGGCCTTGAGGCGTGGGCCTCAGGCGACGACGAACTCGCGCTGAGCCGCTTCCGCTCCGCATTCACGCTGCAGGCCGCAGCCTGAGCATCACGACAACATATAACCGTATAACTGGAGAATAGTATGACTACAAACAACCCTGTCAGAGTCGGCCTGATCGGTGCCGGACGCATCGGTTCATCTCACGCTGAGAGCATCGCCCGGCGTATAGTTGACGCCAACCTGGTGGCGATTGCCGACCCGGCGCCAGGCGCGGCCGCAAAGCTTGCGGACAAACTGGGCTGCCCGATCGCGACGACCGATGCCGCCGCACTGATCGACAACCCGGACGTCGAGGCCGTGATCATCGCCACGCCCGCCCGCTTCCACACGAATCTTGTGGAGCAAGCCGCCAAGGCCGGCAAGGCGGTGTTCTGCGAAAAGCCGATGGCGCTTACCCTCGAAGAGGCAGATCGCGCCATCGCCGCCGCAAAGAAGGCCGGCGTGCCTCTGCAAGTCGGCTTCAACCGCCGCTGGGACCAGGCATTTGCCGAAGGACACGAGGCCATCGCTAAGGGCAAGATCGGCACCCCCCAGTTGCTGCGTTCGGTCACCCGCGACCCGGGTCCGTTCTCGGGCGACCCGGCGAAAATCCCGCAGTGGACGATTTTCTACGAAACGCTGATTCATGATTTCGACACTATGTTGTGGCTCAACTCGGGCGCCAGGGCGGTCGAAGTCTACGCGGCCGCCGATGCGCTGATCCGCCCTGACTTCAAGGACCGTGGCCATCTCGACACCGCCGTTGTGACCATCCGTTTCGACAATGGCGCGATTGCCGTCGCCGAAGCGAATTTCAGCGCGCTCTACGGTTACGACATTCGCGGCGAGGTGTTTGGCTCGACCGGGATGGTGACGATGGGCGATGTACGGCGCTCAAGCATGACCTTGTCCAGCGCCCACGGCGTCTCAAGCGACACCTGGCGTCTGGACACCGATCATTTCGTTGGCGCCTACACAGCCCAACTTGCCGCGTTCGTGGCCTCGGTGCGTTCGGGCAAGAATGCCGGGCCCGGCGGCGAGGATGCCCGTGCCGCACTTGCGATCGCCCTTGCCTGCATACAATCAGTGCAGGAAAAGCGCCCGGTTCGCTTAGTTTGAATTCAGTGACGTTGGGAGAGGTTCCCCAAAGGCGGCGCGCTTGTGCAGCAACACCAAAACCGGGGCAGCGCCGCACCGCTGCATGTGAGGGAGAAAGTACAGCAAAACTGCATGCATTCTTGTCTTGACGGGTGGGCCCGCCTTATGAGGCGTCAGTATCGTAAAGCACATTTTTATCATAATTACAGTTAATTAATGGAGACGACATGAACTTGAAACGACGTATTGTATTGGCCGTTGCTGTGGCCGTTTTGCTGCCTATGAGCGCATATGCCCAGAGCGCGTCAATTGGTGTTTCATTGATGAGTTTTGATACTTTTCTGTCCATTGTTCGGGGGGGAATGTTAACGGAGGCTGAGGCCCAGAAAGTAAAAATCCAGTTTGAAGATGCTAACCACGACGTCGGTCGGCAAATCAGCCAGGTGGAAAACTTCATTGCGCAAAAAGTATCCGCCATCATCATTAACCCCGTCGATAAATCCGCAACCAAGAGCATGACCCAAGCGGCGCGCAAGGCTGGCATCCCAGTGGTTTATGTCAACCTCAAGCCTGACGAAAAAATGGGCAATGGCGCCGCGTATGTTGGCTCCGACTCTCTAGTAGCAGGCCGTCTGCAAATGGAAGGGCTGGCCAAGCGCATGGGTGGCAAGGGCAATCTTGCGATCATGGTGGGCGAACTCTCCACCGATGCGGCGCAGGATCGCACTATCGGTGTGAAAGAAGTCGCCAAGAAATACCCTGGCATCAAGATTGTTGAAGAACAGGTGGCTGACTGGGATCGCAAAAAAGGCATCGATCTGATGAGCAAATGGTTGAGCACGGGCGTCAAAATCGATGCCGTTGCTGCGAACAATGACGAAATGGCACTGGGTGCCTTGATTGCGATGAAACAGGTAAAAACCTCGCCGAAAACCATTCTGGTCGCCGGTGTCGATGCAACGCCTGATGCATTGACATCGATGAAATCAAATGAACTTGCCGTCACCGTGTTCCAGGATGCCAAGGGACAAGGTTCCGGTGCAGTCAATACTGCCGTCAAGATGATCAAGAAGCAAAAAGTGCCGGACATGAACATGATTCCTTACGAACTCGTGACGCCGGAAAACCTGTCCAAGTACAGCGCTAACTAAGTCTTTATTTCTCTCCTTTCGCTTGGATGCAAGGAGAGGGATTTTCGGCTTATTCATTGATGTGCAATAGCAAAGAGATCGTTTTAACGACCTGAGCAGAGGATTGGAATCGGTGCGCTTTTGCACCCGGAAAAAGGCGATCACGCAACGCTGGCCGGCGCCGTTTGCCATGCCGACGATGAAATAAACAGCACTTCCCCCTTGATCTCAATCCACATTCTGGAAATGGCCTTGACTGCGCCAGGGGGATTTTTGCGCCTTAAAAAAGTAGGGATTGCGGTTAAACGCGATGGTTCGGTTCAAAAATTCGAGCGGTGCAAGACTCGAAAAGCAGTGGTTAATGCCACATTTTTTACTTCGGAGACAAAATGAAAAAAACTGTTTATAAAACCTTGCCGCTGGCAAAACCCCTTGCCACTGCGGCAATACTCGCTTGCGCCTGTATCGGTCAAGCCCAGGCCCAAACCAACGTGACCATCTATGGCCGCGTCGTGGACGGCATCAATTACCAAAGCAATCAGACGACCGGTCGTGTCGACAGCAATGGAAAACCCATCGTTGGCGGCAAGTGGAGTATTGACGGCAACATACGGGATACCAGCTTGTTCGGCTTGAAAGGCAGCGAAGATCTGGGCGGCGGGCTCAGCGCATCGTTCCTTCTGGAAAACGGCTTTGACGGCAGCACCGGCAACGTCAATGGCGGCTCCGGCCTGTGGACCCGCCGTTCTGTCGTTGGCCTGAGCGGTGGCTTCGGAACATTGAAAGTGGGTAAGGATTTAACTCTTCCTAGCGACGCGGTGTGCAATCTGGATCCAGTCGGCCAGCAAGCAATGAGCTCGGTCACCCTGGCGAAGGCGCGTAATGTGCCGATATACAATAACCAGATTGACTACACCACACCAGACTTCGGCGGTTTCTCGGCAGAAGGCGTGTATGGCATGGGTGAAGTCGCGGGCTCGACTAAAAAAGGAAGTACCGGCGGACTCCAACTGGCTTTCGTACAGCCGAGCTACGAATTGCGGGTGATATACGACGTTGCGAATGATGCCAATGGACAATATTCGTCCTTGTTTCAATATTCAAAAGAATTGACTGTCGGCGGCACCGTTACTCTCGACAAGCTGAAGCTGTATGCCGCTTTCCAAAACCTATCGGCACCGGCCGTGATCGCCAGTCAGGGCAATCCCGACAAGTCTAACCAGTTCTGGATCGGCGCCCACTATCAAGTTACCCCGGCTCTGGCAATGTTTGGCGGCGCATTTCATGTCAAGCTGAATCACGATAGCGGTACCGCCAACCTGTTCATGGTGGGCACAGATTACTACCTGTCTAAACGGACCCGGCTATACGCGAGCATCGGTACCGTACGGAATAGCGCGCTCACTAGTTTTGCCGTCGAGACGGGTACCAGTGCGCCTGGTGTCAACCAGAATGCGTTCTACTCGGGTATCAGCCACACGTTCTAGCATTGATTGGCGCGCTGCCGGCGTTCGGTGCGCCAATTTTCTTACAGCACATTTGCCGATGAACAGCGGCAGTAGCAAATCGTCCCTGGGTATCCCCCAGCTTTTGCCCATTCTTGTCGGAGTGGGTTTTTTTTGGGGTATCGCTAACGCTGCATAGTGCCTTACCGAACGAATTCAGGCTGTTTTGCCGTGAGAATATTTCGCAGCGGGCCTATCTTCCCTCATCATCCTAGTGTCCTGAGTTACTAATTCGTTGAATAAATATGCCGAGAATCGCCCCGATACGGCGTCACAAATGCGCGCAAGGCTCCAGCCTTGCTGTGCTTTGTTCCTTGTCTCGAGTCGATTTCGACATATTTAATTCGTCAACGAATTAACAACTCAGGACACTAGACGTTTTCAGCGGTATATAGCTCAAAAGAAGCAGCGGCCAAGCCAGGCAATGGAGGCGGGCTGCTGACACCATCAATCGCATCGATCATGGCTTTCACCGCCGTCTGAGCGATTTGGGCCAAAGGGCTTGCAATGACGATATCGACCACGCCATCGATCAATGCCGCTCTTGAATCGGCGGTCAGTTCATTGACAATCACGGTCAGGCGCTTTCCGGTCCGCTCTTCCCTGAGCGCACGGATCACGCCCGCAGCACCGCCGCCGGCAACGTAAATGCCGACCAGGCCCGGATGCGACGACAGAAGTTCCAGTACCGTCTCATAAGCCAGGTTCTGATCGTCCAGGTTGGAATAAGCATCCAGCAATCTGAAAGCAGGCGCGTGTTCCCGCAAATAAGAGCGAAAACTGATTTCCCGGGTTTCCTGCCCCAGGTAGCGATGACTGCCGACAAAAATGCCGACTTCCCCCAACTCCCGCGTCATCCGCGCAAACAGCAATCCGGCGGTGCGCCCGACCTTGCGGTTGTCGGTGCCGATGTAGCCGCTGCATACAGGCGAGCTGACATCCGACAAAAGCGTGAAGACCGGCTTGCCCATCTCGCTCAGTTCTTGGATTGCTTCATTGACGTGGGGATGATCTAGCGCCACGACGGCGATCGCATCGACCTGTTGTCCAAGCGCGCGGATTTTCGCGGCAATCGCCACCGGCGCCAGTTCATCCATGAACGCAATCTGCGTATCGCAACGCACTTCCTTGTTGCCGGCGGCCGCGCTTTGCAGTGCCGTACCTAATCCCTGATAAAACGGGTCATTGGCTTTTTGAAGGCAAAACCCCAGCCTACGGAATGGGGCCTGCTCACGCACGCGCTGGCGCATCAGTTCGGTAGCGTGGTAGCCGATTTTTTGTGCGGCAATGATGACTCGCTCGGCGGTGCCGTCCCGTACCGGCAAACGGCTGTTCAATACCCGGTCGACAGTGGCGATGGATACCCCCGCCACTTTGGCGACCGCAGACATCGTGGGACGACTACTCATGAAATAACCTTAGTCCTGATAGAAATGATAGCAAATGAAAGGATATTGCATGACTGAATATGATTTTGCAATAGACTTGCGCCCTCCTCTCGTGTCCTGAGTTGTTAATTCGTTGAGAAATTAAATATGTCGAAATCGACCCGAGACAAGGAACAAAGCACAGCAAGGCCCAGGCCTTGCGCGCATTTGTGACGCCGTATCGGGGTGATTCTCGGCATATTTATTCAACGAATTAACAACTCAGGACACTAGCAGCATATTCCGACCGCGCAGCTCCTTGCGTCGACCTTACACGTTCTCGCGCGTCCATATCTCCAGAGGAACCACCACCTGCCGCAGCCCGCCCGTCGGGTTTGCCAGCGCATCGGCCATTTGTGTCACGAGTTCCGGACACAGCAGCGACAAGGGATGCGACAGCACGGCGTGGAAGTGCCCGCTGAGCAGGCCACTGCGGGTGACTGAGGTCAGGTCATTGCCGACGCCGATCAGACGCTTGGTCGAGCGCCGGCTGCGCAGGGCCTTCAGCACACCCTCGATGCCGCTGCCGCCTATGTAGGCGCCGACGAGGTCTGGGTGCCGTTGCAGCAGTTCGTGGGTGCGCTCCTCGCCGTATTGATCGCTCTCCAAAGTGGAGATGGTCTCGAGCAGTTCGAATTCCGGCGCGTGTTCGCGGATGTAGGAGCGGAAGCTGATTTCGGTCAGTTCCTGGCACTGAAAGCGGTGACTGCCGACATAGATCGCAAGGGGCCCCGGCTCGCGCGCCATCTCGGTGATCACCCATGCGGCTGTGCGGCCCACGCGCCGATTGTCGAGCCCGGCGTAACCGGCCCGCGCCGGCGAGCTGAGGTCGGAGATCAGCGCAAAAACCGGTACCCCCCGGCTCCTCAGGTTCTCGATGGCTTCACTGACGGCCGGGTGATCTGTCGTGACCACCGCCAGGGCATCCACACGTTTCCCCAGGTCTTCGAGATGTTCGGCTACGTCATCCGGTGACTGACTCTTCAGGAATTCCACCACGGGCCGGCCACGAATCGCTGCACAGGCCTCTGTTGCACGAACCAGCGCATCGGCTAACCCCTGATAGAAAACCGCGTCAGGGAGCTGTAACAAGAACCCCAGGGTTCTGCGCGGACGCACGTCTCGCATTCGCTCGCGGATCACCCCTGCGGCATGGAAGCCCAGCGATTCGGCGGCCTCCCGGATCCGTTGCGCTGTGTCGTCGCGCACCGATGCCCGGCCATTCAGTACGCGATCGACCGTGGACCGGCTGTAACCCGATGCGCGGGCGACGTCCGACATGGAGGGCCGTTGATCTTGTTTGATATCTGACATATTTGTCTCAAATTACCGGTTAACGTTTGGCACATTTTGACACAATTTGAGACGATTGCGTTGCAAGTCATTTGGCCTTTCGTCTACCATCTACTACGCAATCAACGCCCGCCAGCCCTTGGTGGCGTCCATGTAAAAAGAAACAGGAGACGACAATGCCAGAAAACGATCCGTATGCCCGCTACGCACTGCGGGGCAACAACACCACCACCGGTGATCTCACACAGGACAACTTCGACACACAGGTGAGCAGCCAATGGTTTACCCCTGCCGTCGATCGGAAGTTGCTGAAACAGTTGATGAAGCGCACCGATGCGTGCGCAATCCGGAACTACAGCCTCTGGCTGCTGCTGCTGGCCGCCAGCGGCGCGGCAGGCTATCTGACCTGGGGCACGCTGTGGGCCATCCCGGCCTTCCTGGTGTATGGCGTTCTCTACTCGACGAGCGACCATCGTGCCCATGAGCTGTCGCACGGCACACCGTTCAAGACGCGTTGGCTTAACGAACCGCTTTACCACCTGAATGGGTTCATGGGCCTGCATGAAGGCCACTACTGGCGCTGGAGCCACACACGGCACCACACGCACACCGTCATCGTCGGCCGCGACCCTGAGATCGCGGTTCCCCGGCCTGCGCGGCTGGCCCACGTGCTGCTCGACTTCTTCTTCCTGCGTTCGGGTCTGATCATGATCGCCAGTATCTGCCGGAACGCCACAGGAAACATCGTCGAGGTGGGCGAGCACTTCATTCCCGTCTCCGAGCGCAGCAAGGTCGTAGCGGCTTCGCGCATCTACGTGTCGGTCTTCGCCGCCGTTATCGCCGCCTGCCTCTATGCGCACAGCATCCTGCCGGCCATGTTCATCGTGTTGCCGCGCTTCTACGGCGGCTTCATGGCGCAATTATTCAATATCACGCAGCACGCCGGGCTGGCCGAAGACGTTCACGACCACCGGCTCAATACGCGCACCTTCCATACCAACCCGGTGTTCCGCTGGCTATATGCCAACATGAACTACCACACTGAGCACCATATGTTTCCGATGGTGCCTTACCACCAGTTGCCCAAGCTGCACGAAGCCATCCTCAGCCAGTGTCCTGCGCCATATCCCAGCGTATGGGCGGCCTGGAAGGAGATACTTCCTGCACTGTGGCGACAGTCTCGCGACGCGCGCTATCAGGTGAACCGCCCGATTCCTGCATCGCAGGCCTGAAATTCACCGTATCCAAAACCTACAGGAGTTTGTATGAACCAATGGATTGAAGTTTGTGCGCTGGATGACCTCGACGACGAAGATGTTATGCGCTTCGATTATGCCGGTCAGACCTACGCGATCTACCGCTACAACGACCAGGTCTACACGAGCGCAGGCCTGTGCACCCACGAGCATGTGCACCTGGCCGACGGGCTGGTGATGAAGAATGTGATCGAATGCCCCAAGCACAATGGCCGCTTCGACATCCGCGACGGCAAGGCGCTTGGTGCACCGGTGTGCGTGAACCTCAAGACCTTTCCGACGAAAGTCGAGGGCGCGGTCATTTACATCGAGGTTTGAAGCGGCGCTCGACCAACGGCGAGGGGTTGGTCGAGCGCTGCCGAGTTCAACGGGTCCTTGGTTTGAGCCGACCGAGCCTGGCAACGGTACGCTGTTTGGGCCGGCCATCGGCACCGCGATACGCTCCGACTAATTGGTTATAACGGCGTGGTCCGGCTGCAGTGACTTTGATAAACATGCCGTTACTTTAAAACTGATTTATAGAATGCAAATACTAGAATGCTTTTGAAAAATGTGCCATTACACGAATTTTTCAGCGCGTCCCCGCAAGTCCACATGGATACTAGCGGTGGAAAAAAAAAAGAAAAAGCGCGTTTAACCGTCGCACCCGGGAGAACTTCAAATAGACAAAAAACAGAGCACACAAACGCTCGACGAATCAAATCTACGGGGTCTGGATCCGAAGACTTGATTCGTTTACTGCCGTTACTATCTGGGTTACGACGCTACTACCACTACCGAACCAAATTAAGCTGCTTTCCGCAACACACTATGCGGGTCAATGACGAATTTCTTCGGCGCTCCGGCATCAAACTGCTCATAGCCGTTCGGTGCCTGATCCAGCGAGATCACTTGCACGCCGACAATCTCCGCAATCTTGATTTTGTCCCACAAAATCGCCTGCATCAATTGACGGTTGTACTTCATCACAGGCGTTTGTCCGGTAAAGAAGCTGTGCGACTTGGCCCAGCCCTGTCCGAGACGGATACTCAGACTACCGCGTTTAGCCGCAGGATCGACCGCACCTAGATCATCCGTCACATATAGGCCTGGGATGCCGATACGGCCGGCAACGCGGGTGATTTCCATCAAGGAGTTCAATACTGTGGCAGGTGCTTCCGCCTGGGAGCCTTCATGGCCATGTCCACGTGCTTCAAAACCGACGCAGTCAACGGTACAGTCAACTTCCGGCTCACCCAGAATTTGTTCGATCTGTTCGCCTAATGTGGCATCTAGCGATAGATCAACCGTATGAAAGCCCACTTTGCGCGCATGTTCCAGGCGGGCTGGATTGAGATCGCCAACAATCACAACCGCCGCGCCGAGCAGACGGGCAGATGCGGCTGCGGCCAAACCAACCGGGCCGGCGCCGGCAATATAGACCGTGGTGCCAGGGCCGACACCGGCAGTCACTGCGCCGTGGTAGCCGGTTGGCAGAATGTCGGACAGGCAAGTGAGATCCTGGATCTTGCTTAAGGCCTGCTCTTTGTCCGGGAAGCGCAACAAGTTAAAGTCGGCATACGGCACCATCACATATTCGGCCTGACCACCGATCCAGCCGCCCATGTCGACGTAGCCGTAGGCACCACCGGCACGGGAGGGGTTGACGCTGAGGCAGACGCCGGTGTGTTGTTCTTTGCAGGTGCGGCAGTGGCCGCAAGCGACATTGAAGGGGACCGAAACCAAATCGCCGACCTTGAGGGTTTCAACGTATTTGCCGACTTCGATGACTTCGCCGGTGATTTCATGACCGAGTACGAGTCCGGCTGCAGCGGTTGTGCGGCCACGTACCATGTGCTGATCGGAGCCACAGATGTTGGTGGAGACTACTTTAAGAATGACGCCATGTTCGATCTTTTTCCCTTGTGGATTCACCAGCTTGGGAAACGGAATCGACTGCACTTCAACTTTGCCTTGCCCTATATAAACAACACCACGATTTTCCGACATACTGATCTCCTCTTTTTGTGGCACTACAAATTCCGAATTAACTGCCGCAGCCATTTTGCACAGGCAACGTTTTGTTCAAAGATCGAATAGCGCACGCCGCCGCCGTAATCCGGGAACGGAATAAATTCACAGCTAATCTGGTTAAACGCGCTACCAGGATTGGCTTTTTTCCACTGCAGCAATTTTTCTACGGCACTCTTCCACGGCCCCAGTTCGCTCTCGGCCCACGCCTGATGGTAGGAAGCTTCCGGCGGTTGCACGAAGGGGTATTGAATGCCACGTCCGGGCTTGTCACCACGTGACGTCAGCGAATTAGGCACCCCATTGATTTGTACACTGCGCGTGTGCGCATGGGCAATCCAGCCGCGTGCAAGCCACTGTGCGTAAAAATTATCCGGACTATCAGGGTGTAACAATGCACGTCCCGAATCCGGCTCTGCGCCTAGACCGGAATTAGCCAGTTCTTCAGGGTTATCGATTTTAAAAATCAGGTGTGAGTGATCCAGTGTCAGATAAAGGGGAGCGCCTCTTTGCGCCAGCCATTCACCTAACTCTTGCACGCGGGAGAAATGCTCCATCCACATATCGACATGCACTTCCAGCGAGGGACGGCAACCGTTTTTCTCCCCGATTTCCAGTGCCTGTAAATAAAACTGTCCCATCTCATCCAGCGTCACATCGGCGCCAGCGCTATTCCTGGAAAAAACCTGGCAGTTGAATACTTTGCAGCCCAACACCCCGGCTTGCTTATTCAGGCCAGCGAAGACCTTAAGTGTGTCGACGCCGAGACAAAAGATGCCACCCATTACGCCAATCGGCACGCCCACTCTCTCGCTGGCGCGGATGTATTGCTTAAAATCTTCGCCTGCGGGAGGATTTATCTCAACGTAATCAAATGCTTTCGCATCGGCAATCCAGTCGAAACGTTGATCGACAGTCAGTGCGGGCAAGCCATCGTGCTCCAGCACGCCGTCAATATTGATGCCAATCGAAAAAGGTTGGTTCGAAATCACGTTGTCCCTCATGAAGAAAGCAGTTTTTTAAGCGATTGTTCCGGATTTTGTAGCAGGTCAGCCGCAATCAGCACGCGTTTTTCTACCAGCTTGCGCATGATTTTCAGATCTTTAGTAACCGCACTGGCTTGCCCAAAACCGCTACCACCGACCAGACGTCCATCTGTATCCAGAAAGAAAATCAATATCCCATCGCCATCAAGTAAGCGGGTAACACTGCTTACCCCATGACCAGGTTCGCCGCAGACCTGCAGCGTGTGATCGTACTGATCCGACCAAAACCACGGCAACTCTACGTAAGATGTTTCAGCACCCAACATATTGGCGGCAACCACACTGGCTTGGGTTTCGGCGTTATGCCAGGTTTCCTGCCGAATGAGGGCGCCAGATAATGCGGATGGGAACTGGCAGACATCGCCAGCCGCAAAGATGGCCGCATCGCTGGTTCGCAGCCGACCATCGACCACGATGCCTTGTTCCACCGTTAAACCGGACTGCTTAGCCAACTCGGTGCGCGGCAACATGCCAACACCCACCACGATCAGATCCGCAGCTTTGCTGGAGCCGTCGGCAAAGACCAGCTCGAGGCTGCCGTCTGCCTGATGCCGTATCTCAACTGGCTGGGAGCCCAAGGAGATTTGCGTGCCGCGCTTGCCGTGCAAGGCCAGCACTCTCGCTGCAATCGACTCCGGCACTGCCCTGCTCAGCAATCTTGGCGCGCCTTCAATCACATCGACTTTGCAGCCGGCAGCGCGGGCGGTAGAGGCCACTTCAAGGCCGATGAAACCGCCGCCGATCAGGATGACTCTGCTGCCTGCTTTTAAATGCGACTTGATCTGCATTGCATCCGCATGGGTACGCAGCGATAAGACCTGCGGATGGATCGCACCAGGTATGCTTAATTGTCTTGCGCTGCCACCGGTTGCCAATAGCAGGCATGCATACTGAATCGACTCACCGCTTTCAAGTGATACCGTTTTCGCTACGCGATCAATCGCATGGACTTTGGCATCCAGACACAGGCGGATGTCAGCGGCCCGATAAGCCGCTTCATCTGCCAGCTGAATACCCGTCATTTCCATCTGACCGGCAAGTACGGATTTAGACAGCGGTGGCCGCTCGTAAGGCAGGATCGTCTCTTCACCGATCAACGTAATTGCCCCATTCCATCCCATGCCGCGCAGAGCAAGTGCTACTCTGCCGCCGCAATGCCCGGCACCGATAATGACCATGCCGCCATCCTGATTGCTGCTTTCCGATAAGGCTTTCTGTAGGGACATGATTAGCGCTTCTTCTGTTTCCGGATTTGATCGGCAACCACGGCAATGATGATGATGGCGCCCTTGATCACCTCCTGGAAGTAGGAATCGACCCCCAGGAAAGTAAAGCCGCTGGAAATCACACCCAGAATCAGCGCACCGATGACCGTGCCGGTAATGCGTCCGACACCTCCGGACAGACTGGTGCCGCCGATGACTGCGGCAGCAATCGCATCCAGTTCATACGACACGCCCATGCCGGACTGGCCGGTCTGCGCACGCGCCGAGCCAATGACCGCTGCGATCCCTGCCAGCAAGCCGGCGATCGAATAGATGATGACCAGATGACGATTGATGTTAATACCCGAAACGCGGGCGGCCACAGGATTGCCGCCAATCGCGTAGGTGCACTTGCCAAAGCGGGTGTAGCGCAGCACGATGTGAAAGAACAAGGCCAGCACCAGAAATACGATCACCGGATTGGCGCCCGATCCGATCCAGGAATAGCTATCGGTCAAGGTACTCACCGGTTGGCCGTGCGTATACAGTTTTGCCAGGCCCCGGGCGGATACCATCATGCCCAGGGTCACAATGAACGCCGGCACGCCGGTTTTGACGATCAGCTTGCCGTTGATGAAGCCGATGAAGGCACCCACCGACAATCCTGCCAGCACGGGAAGAATGACAGGCAGGTTAACCAGCGTCGGATAAACGGCACGCGTGGTCTCACTCGACTGTGCCAGGCTGGCGGCCACCATCGCGGCCAGCGCAACCACCGAGCCGGAGGAAAGATCGATCCCGCCTGTGATGATGACCATGGTGACGCCGATCGAAATCAGCCCGATTTCGGAGACCTGCAAGATCATGATCAACAAACCGGTCGGATTACCGAGAAAGCTCTGGCCTCTGAAATACCATCCGAGAAGTTCAAAAATCAGGGCAATGCCGAACAAAACAAACAGTATCCCGACCTCGGGAGGCCATTTAAATGAACGTTTGTGCGCAGCTGGCTGAGCAACTTGCTGGGCAACGGTTTGATTTGACTGCATTATGATGTCTCCTAACTAAATTTCTATTTTAAAAATTAATGTATTGCCTCGGACAGCGGCAGTCCGGAGGCGAGTGTCAGAATTTTTTCTTGAGAAAAATCGTCACGCATCAATTCACCGGTCACGTGACCTTCATGCATGATGACCACGCGATCGCTCATGCCCATTACCTCAGGCAGCTCAGAAGAAATCAGAATGATCGCAGCGCCGGACTGCGCCAGCTGCGTCACCAGCCTATGAATCTCCGCCTTGGCGCCAACGTCGACACCGCGGGTCGGCTCATCCAGAATCAGGATCCGCGGCTTGTTCAATAGCCAGCGTGCAATCAGGGCTTTTTGCTGATTGCCCCCACTCAGATTGCCAATGATTTCCTGCAAGTTCGGTGTCTTGATCTTCAGGCGCCGGCTCATCGCATGGCATTCGGCATCGAGCTTTTTCTGCTGTACAAAACCAAGGAATGAATAGCTGGGCAATACGGTGATATCCATATTACTGATCACGTCCAGGGACAGAAAAAGCCCTGATTTCTTGCGGTCTTCAGTCAGCAAGGCCAAACCGGCCTGAATTGCTGCTTTTGGCGTACGGAAATTGACTGGCTGGCCTTCAATTAAAACCTGCCCTGCATCGGGGGGATTGATGCCAAACACCGATTCCATCACTTCGGTGCGCCCTGCGCCCATCAAACCGGGGAAACCGACGATTTCACCATAACGCACATCAAAGCTGACATCCTTGAACTCGCCTTTGCGTGTCAGGCCGCGCACCGACAACGCGATCGCGCCGATGTCGGCCTGTTCCTTAGGGAAAATCTGATCCATCTCGCGGCCGACCATCGCAGCTATCAATGAATTGGGATTCATTTCCGCAGCAGGCCGCGTCAAAATATGCTGCCCATCGCGGAGAATAGTAATGTTGTCGGCAATGCGGAATACCTCATTCATCTTGTGCGTGATGTAAATGATGGCCTTGCCAGCTTTTTTGAGATCGTCGATGATCTCGAACAAATGCTCGACTTCATTTTCCGTGATGGCGGAGGTTGGCTCGTCCATGATCAGAACGTCTGATTCATACGACACCGCCTTGGCAATTTCGATCATTTGCCGATTTGCAATGCTCAATTCGCCCAGCAGGCACTCCGGATCAATAAAGATTTTCAGGCGGCTCAGCAAGTCACGGGTCTGGTCATGCAATTTGGCATGATTGACCAAGCCAATCGCATTGGTTGGCTCGCGCCCGATCCATATATTTTCCGCCACCGTCATGTCCGGCAGCAAATTCAATTCCTGGTGGATCATGGCGATGCCATGGTCGAGCGCTTCACGCGGGGATTTAAGCTTCAGCAGCGCGCCCTTGAGCGTCAACGTGCCTTCATCGGGAATATAACTGCCGGCCAGAATCTTCATCATGGTCGATTTACCGGCGCCGTTTTCCCCCATCAAGGCATGCACTTCGCCGGCCCTGATATACAAACTCACTTTATTCAACGCCACCACGCCCGGAAAACGCTTACAGATATCTTTCGCACCCAGCAAGATAGGGGTTACGCTGTCGCTAGGCATGGCATTGCCGCCAGCCATGGCATTCTGGAATGTCATTTCAATCCTCTCTGGCAAAAGCAATGCTGCCGCATTGCCTTACCTAAATACGGAAATACTTTCTTGGGCACCCTCGGTGAGAGTGCCCGACAACTTAGTTGGTAGCGTATTTCGAGATATTTTGCGGTATCACGAGTTCGTAAGGAATCATGTTCATGTCCGGCAATTTCTGTTTTTTGATCATCTTGACTGCAGCAATGACGGACCCGCTACCTTGACCTTTAGCATCCTGGAATACGGTAATGGCAAGTTCATTTGATTTCATCGATGCCAATGCATCAGGTGTTGCATCGACGCCGGCGACCAGAATGGTTTTCGGAGAGACTTTCGCCTGTTTCATTGCAATCAATGCACCCAGCGCCATTTCATCGTTGTTGGCAGCAACGGCATCGATCTTGACGCCTGCGCTCAACCATTTCCCCATTAGATCGATCCCCTTTTTGCGATCGAAGTCAGCCACTTGCTCTTCAACAATCTTGATGCCGGGAAATTTCTTGGCGACTTCTTTCACACCTTTGGTACGATCCTGGGCGGCATCGCTGGACAGCTCACCCACCATGATTGCAAGATTACCTTTGCCACCCATGAGTTTGGCCAGCTCTTCCATTTGCAGACGACCGGCAATCAGGGAGTCGGAACCGACAAACACGGTGCCATTCCCCATTTTTTCATCCGGCTTGCGATTGACATAAACCAATGGGATGCCAGCTTTACGAGCCGCTTCGGAAATGCGCTTCGTTGCGGAGGTATCGACGGGGTTCACGATAATCGCCGAGACTTTTTGCGCAATGAAATTTTCCACCTGGCTGACTTGACGGCCAACGTCGTGATTAGCATCTTCAAACTGGATTTTTACTTTCTCAGCTTCAGCTTCTTTAGTCATTCCTGTACGAACGAACGCCAGAAATGTGTCAAAGCTGGACAATGAAACACCAATTGATGCGCTCTGGGCATATGCGCTCATAGGTAGCAAAACCGCGGCTGCAACGGCCAATACAATACGTCGTTTCAAATTCATGTTGTCTCCATTTATTAATTGTAATTATGATCAGCCGTGCTTTACGATACTCACGCGTCAAGCCACTCCGATTACATTGAACACAAGCCTGATTTGATCATCTGGCTCACACAGCCTTTACATACCTGGCTGGGCTGATAACCATCCTAGCGTATGGAAAATCAAAAAGCAATAAATATTCCATATTTTTTAAATTTAGAAAAATATTTCTATTATAATTGCAAAAACACTGGGGGCATTTGATGGAGGAAATAGCGCCGGCAGCCAAACTGATGGCACACATCGCTGGCGCTTACAAATCCCTGTCGCGTCAGCAGGGCTGGATGACGCACAGCTGGAGGCCGCCTTCGCCCTGCTGCAAAAAGCCGTCTTTCATCTAGAATAAATCCATGTGCGGACGAATCACCCAAACCAGATCGGCCGAAGCCTATGCAAAAGAGATGGGCTGGGCTGCTGACGACTACATCGAACATGTCTGGCAGCCATGCTGGAATATCGCACCCGGCATGTCACCGACGGTGATGAGTTTCTTCGATGATTTGCATCGGTTCGATCCTTTGTATTGGGGATATAAGCCCCCTTGGATTGCAGAAAACAAGTGCCGAGTGCAACTGAGCGCCCCGGTTGAAACAGTGGCACACAGTTTGGTGTTTCGAGACATGCTCAAATCTGGCCGGATTATCGTTCCCGCCGACGGCTGGTATGCATGGAGCGGAGAGCGAGGCCACAAGCAGCCGTGGTATTTCAGGCGGAAGACAGGCGATCCCCTGTTCCTGGCGGCGCTAACCTACACTGAGCCTGCGCAGGAGGCACTGCCGGAATTGGGATTTGTGATTCTCACCGCCGCCGCCAAGGGCGGAATGGCCGACATACACAAGCGCAGGCCGGTTGTGTTGTCACCTGAGGATTCTCTGTCATGGATGCGTCCGGATTTATCAGTCGATCAAGCCGAGCAGATCGCGCGGCAAATGGCGTTAGGACCCGGGATGTTCGAATGGTACCGGGTATCGACAGACGTCAACGAGTCCGGTCGAAATGATCCAACTATGATCGAGCCAATCGAGGCCTGATCAACTCCTGCCATTCCTGCGGATCGGCAGGCCCGTGGTCGATATCGTCACGCCATGTCAACTTCAGAATCACCGGAAGTCACCATCGAACAGACGTCCCTGGGTTTTCGGTACTTTGCTATTTTTGTATCGTATCCACTTTTATCACGGTGATTCTGTCGATAAAAAACTCGCCGTCGATACATTTTCTATGTGGCACGCCGGTAACGACGAACCCGTGACTGCAGTCTTTAGCCCATAATTTTGCCACCGTATCGAACTCCTCCGGCTCGAGACCAAGCATGGGTGCGGAAATAACAAATTTCGCACCGTCTTTTTGTCTTTTTACAATATCGTCAATTCTCGCCATGCCAGTTCCAGTCGTTTAATGATTTAGCACGAATCATAACGCGGCTTGGCAGTGCCCGAGCACGTGAAATGTAGTCCTTGAGGTCGCCCCGCTTTGGCTACACGCTCATGCCATGTACGCATGATTTCAATGTGATTTTGACATAACAATCAACCAACGGCGAAACAGCAATATTTGAAGATGCCCCGGCTGAACGCCCGCACTGCATTCAATCAACGGATTGCTTCTATACAGTCGCTTGTAGTAATCACGGCAGATGAACAGTTCGCGCTTGCCAAACCGCATCAAGAGGGAAGAAGGGGTGGACTCCATGCCAAAGCGGGAGTCCGAGGTGATATGCAGGTTTGTCATGATATTAGCTCCATCTCGTTGAAGGAGCTAATACTGTAGCATGACTACTGTATATACATACAGTAAAATACCATTCTGTATGTATTCGTCTACAAATGTTGGATGAGTATCAAGTAACCAGGTACGCCAACATTTCCTGCCGTACTTAATGATCGTGATGCCTACGCCCCCCATGTTCGCGCCAACCGTAGCCTCGATGGCGATAATAACCAGGATAACCATAGTAAGGCTGAGGATAGGCCTCTACATAGACTGGTGGCGGTTGCACATATACTGGGCGTGGAGCATAGACCACCGGAGGTGGTGCGTAATAAACCGGCGGCGGGTAATAGACCGGCCCCGGAACACCGACATTGACCGACCAATCAACTTGGGTGCGAGCGACCGCTGGCGTTGCCGACCAGAGCAGGCTGGCAGTCGCCAGCAAACCAACTACCGCAATGCGCATAGTTTTTTTCATGACAGTTCCTGATGGATTAAATTGATGATGCATACCAACATTTAACCCAAATTTTTACTATCCTGCCATGCCCAAGTCGTAAGGCTTGTAACAATATGTATCACAATGTAGCTCTTTCGCATCATTATTGCCTAACTGCTATTTCACTCCGTGGCAAGACGACGCTGCAGTAACCCGATACAGATATTGTTACGCTTGCCCTTCTTTCGATGCCCCCAGCATCCGCTCGACATAGCGCGCAATTATGTTGAGTAGCGTCGCAACCCGCATGCCTGCTTGCTCACATTAAGAATTTTCAATAAATACCGTCACCAATACCGTCGTATTTATGTGGTAGCGCATTAAACCGTGAGTAATTTTTGCAAGGTCGCAATGATCTCGGAAAGATCCGGCGCTTCCAACTTATTTTTCGATAAAAATGCTTTCCACTGGCGCTGCTTGATAATATCTCCAGAAAACACGTCGGACAACCCAAGCGGTGCTTCAACCGGCAACACTGTCCCACGTCGTTCAAATGTGGCGGCAATGGCTTGGGTCAGTACATTGCGATCAAACTCCGCATACTTCGCGAGTATCCAGAGGTCAAAATAATCCTTCATTCGGGTATTCGCGATGCCCAAGCTCACCATCGCCTGATATTTTTCCGCCACCACGGTGTACACCGGGTAAGCGCGTAATGTCGGTTGAGGCAGGTCATTCAGCAATACCGGAAATCGCACACTTTCAGGTGCCGGCGTCACTGCATCGCCATAGCCTACATCAACCTGCACCGCGCAACGTGCACCGTCCAGAACACCAAGCAGCGTGATACGGACTCCGTCGTAATTTGCTTCCTTGCGAATTTCTGCGGCGCGCACGCTGTTCTGATCAAATGCCATGCCGTCTTCACATGGCTGGCCGCAGATATCCCGAAAAACCAAGCCCAGATGATCCAATTCCGTAGAGCCAAATCCGAGCAAGTCAATATCCCGCGTCGGTCGGTGCGGCTGATCAAACCAGAGATCGAACAGCAACGCACCTTTCAACAGAAACTGATCGGACCACGCTGAAATGCTGAGCCGGTAGAGCAAGCGCTCCAGCGCATAGCGCGTTAGCATCAGATTGAAATCTATATTCTCGGCACGCGCCCGATTCAACAAGCGTGCACGGATGGATGCGGCAATGTTTTTCTTCTCGCTCATGCCGCCCCCAGCGATTCCATATAAGGACGCATGACATTCGCGACGCGACAAATTTGCGCATAGCGCCACAGTTCATCCATTGTCGTCCGTTTGGCTAGCCACGATTCGCGTAGCGCTTCGAGTGCAACATCCAACCCGATCTTGTTTCGGAACTTAAAGCAGTCGGCAACCGTCTTTGCGACACCGAACACTCTTACCGGCGATCCCGAAACGTTGACAACCTCAATCCCTTGCATCATCGCCTCGCCTGACATATGCACGATATGCAGCGGCGGGTAATCCATTTTTGGAGGGTGTGCCTTGTGCGGGATCGCCAGCCAAATTTCGGAAGATTGCTGGGTAGTCAGTTCATGAAATCGCAGCGCCGAGATCAGGCAGATGACGCCTTGCGAACTCTTGGTAGCTACTTCCGCCAGGGTGTCATACTCCGATGGTGCGCGGTCAGGCACGGAATACAGCCCGCGACTTACCTTTTGGAGTTGCCCATCCTGAACGAGTTGCGCAAGTGTTGTGCGCGATGCCCCTGCCCTCTCCACCTCACGCGCACGAAGCAGACCGCGCGATTTCGCGAGTGATAGGATGAGGTTTGCTTGGCGTGAGTTCATGACGACATATTACACAAATATGCGGCATATATAAATAAGTGCCGCATTATTGCATTAATCACCACTCGTACCAGCCATATTCCCCCGCGTTATGCAGCTTTTAAGTGCGCGGCGGCATACGCAACCACCAACTATGTACTTACGACAGCTTGCTCGGCCGTTAAATCAGAATAATGAGTGGAATATTTACTCTACCAATTGCGTGTGTCGGCGGCAGAAATCTCACGGAAGAGTATCGTTGCGTATTAGAGGTACGCGTGGGCTCGACACTCGATGAACAGGCTTCGTTCATTCTCGGCATGCCCGATTTCGATCGCGGAGGAAAGAGGCGTGAAAGCTGAGCAATATGGATACGCACAGGACGATGACTGCGATGTAGGGTAATTCGGTTTGCAATCTACTGCGCAATGGACCCGGTGAACAATTCGTCGGAGAAATTTGGGGTGTTGACGCATGAAGCCCTCGAAAGGTGCATCACAACCCCTTAAGGAAATTCGGATGGAAGAAACTGCACGATTCGATGCCATAAACCCTAACATTTCACTGGCAGCAGTGCATGCTCGGATGGTCGTCTTTGCGCAAGACGAGCAAGGGCATTTGATCCACATCAACGGTGCACGACGCGGTAAGGCATGCAACTGCCGCTGTCTGGCGTGTGGTGAAGCGCTGATTGCGCGTCACGGCGAAATGAAGGCGCATTCATTTGCGCACGAGTCGGGCACCGAATGCCAATATGCAATTGATGCAATGCTAAATCGTCTGGCGAAGGAGTTAATTGCCGCACGTGCTTGCTTTAGCACGCCAGCGTTGACGGTAAGGGCATCGCGCACTGGCCCCCTTGGTACGCTCAAGTGCGAGGAAACCATACCGAGCCGCAATCTGCAGGTGGAATCCGCCACCATCGACCGGCGCGTACATCGACAACGCCCCAGCGTCGTGATGCTGGTAAAGGGTCGCGAACTGCTATTGGAAATGACGCATGCCCACCGTCTGGATGCCCAGAAACGTTGCGCCATCGAAAAGCTTGGATTGCCTGCTATCGAAATGCATCTGGTCGATTGCGAGTTTAGGACGGTTGAACAATTTGAGCACGTGTTAATCGACGATACTCGCCACAAACACTGGATTTTCAACCCCAAAGCGAGCGAAATTCAGGCCAAGCTTGACGGCATCGTGGAAGAACAACTGGCAAGACAACACGCGCAATATGCTCAACAACTTGAACAGCAGCGCCAGGAACAAGCTACTCTGGCGGCGGCTAGATTGGAGCGCAAGCGAGAAGTACAGGTTGCATTGAACGAGCGATTCCGCCTGCAAGCGGAACAAGACCGACTGATGCGACAACAGCAGGAACGTGCCGACAGCTTGACGAGACCGGCTCGTCAAAAGTCATTGGAAGCTCACCGGCAGACCCTCCACTACCGTATGCAGGATGGCGGTTTGATGATATGGCACGAGCTGGGCGGTCAAGTCTTGATCGTTCCAGAATCTGGCAACGAATCTGCGCTCGGCATGCTTGCCCAACTGGGGATGGTCTATGACCCCGAACAGGGTGGCTATCCAACTACCGTCGCCAACTTGTCGAACATCCTACCCGCACTACGGCCCTATGTAATAAGCGTCAGAAGCCTTTGAGCAGTCTGCGGGAAACTACAGCACATTCCGGAGGCACGGTGCCGGAGGGTGTATTTAGTTTTGTGTAAACGGTCATTTGGCAGGACACTGCCACCATAGAGGAAAAAATGACCTACGTAAAACGCAGCAAACGGGCCAAGCCCGATCCTGAACTGGTCAAGCTGGCGGACAGCCTGCTTGCCAACTACAAAAAACCTGAAGACCTGATTGGCGAAAATGGCTTGCTCAAGCAATTGACCAAGATGTTGGTCGAGCGTGCGCTGGAGGTCGAGATGACGGACCATCTCGGTCACGGCAAAAGCGACGCGGTGATCAACGACACGGCCAACACTCGCAACGGCCACAGCAGTAAGACGCTCAAAGGCGATTTCGGCGCACTCCCGCTCGATATTCCCCGCGATCGTCAAGGCGCGTTTGAACCGCAAATCGTCAGCAAGCATCAGACCCGCTGGACCGGCTTCGACGACAAGATCATCTCCCTGTATGCCCGTGGCCTGACGGTCAGGGAGATCCAGAGCCACCTTGAAGAGATTTATGGTGCCGAAGTATCGCCAAGCCTAATATCGTCCGTCACAGACGCTGTGAGCGAGGATGTGAAGGTCTGGCAGGCCCGGCCGCTCGATGCCTTGTATCCGATTCTGTATCTCGACTGCATCCACGTCAAAGTGCGCGACACAGGGGCTGTCCGAAACAAGGCCGTCTACCTGGCCATCGGCGTGAACATGGAGGGCCACAAGGAAGTGCTGGGCCTGTGGATCGCTCAGACCGAGGGTGCCAAATTCTGGTTGCAAGTGGTGACCGAGTTGAAGAACCGTGGCGTGCAAGACATCTTCATTGCCTGCGTCGATGGGTTGAAAGGCTTCCCTGACGCCATCGAGGCGGTCTATCCGAAAGCAGCTGTTCAGCTATGCATCGTTCACATGGTGCGTAACAGCCTGAACTTCGTTCCCTGGAAAGTGCAGAAGGAAGTGGCTACCGATCTGAAGCGAATCTACAGTGCGGCGACCGTCGATGAAGCCGAACTCATGCTCACCGAATTTGAGTCAAAGTGGGACAAGGACTACCAGTCGATCAGCCTGTCCTGGCGGCGAAATTGGGCTCGGATCACGCCGTTCTTCGACTACCCGCCGGAAATCCGCAAGGTCATTTACACCACCAACGCCATTGAATCCATTAATATGAGCCTGCGGAAAGTCATCAAAACCCGCAGTTCATTCCCAACTGATGAGGCTGTCAGCAAGCTGTTTTATCTGGCACTCAACAACATCAGCAAGAAGTGGACGATGCCCTTGCGGGACTGGAAAGGAGCACTCAACCGCTTCACAATTCAGTTTGAAGAACGGATGACGCCGAATTAAACGAAATTCCGTTTACACAAAATCCCGCACACCCTCCGGTGCCGGAGGGAATTACGATTTCTATTTGTCGGTATCAGACACCGACAACATCCGCTCAACATAGCGCGCAATCAGGTCCACCTCCAGATTTACCTGTTTGCCGACCGCCAGATACCTCAGCGTCGTTACTTGTATCGTGTGCGGAATCAGGTTAATCGAAAACAAACAGGCATCCCTTGTATCTTCAACCCGGTTCACTGTGAGCGATACGCCATTAACCACAATTGAGCCCTTGTAGGCAAAATATTTAGCCAATTCGCGCGACGCCTGAATCACCAGCTCCCATGATTCGCCAACTGGCTCAAACTTCTTCACCATACCCAAGCCATCAACGTGACCCGACACCAGGTGACCGCCTAGCCGGTCTGCCAGTGTCAGCGCCTTTTCCAGATTAACCTCGCCGATGGCATCCAGGCCAACGGTGCAATTTAGACTTTCACGCGATACGTCAACGGCGAAACCATCGTCAGTTTTTTCTGTCACCGTCATGCAAGCACCGTTCAGTGAAATCGAATCGCCGAGCGCCACATCGCCCATAGGCAAGCCCCCGGCATCTATCTGCAGCCGAACGCCATCATCAGCGGCGGCGCCTTGTGTTTGTACTGAAGTAATTTTGCCGACTGCGGCGACGATGCCTGTAAACATAGGAGTAGAAATAGGAAGTTAATTGAATCGTGCAAGGATACGCAAATCCTCGCCAATTTGCTTGACCTGGTGAAATTTGAGTGAAAACTTGCCCTGTAAATTTTCCAACGCAGGGAGATCAAACATGCCGCGCGCATCACCCAAAATGATCGGCGCCAGATATGCCAGCAATTCATCAACACATCCTTCCCTGATCAACGATGCATTCAGCTTGGCGCCCGCTTCGACATGCACCTCATTGATCTGGCGTCTGCCAAGTTCCAATATCACTTGCGGCAAGTCGACCTTGCCCTGCGCGTTCGGCAACACCATGACTTCTGCTCCGCGCTCCTGCAGCATAGCCTGCTTTTCGGCATCCTCTACGGCAGCAAAGATCAGGGTCGCCTCCCCACTTAATATGCGCGCTTCCGGATTGATACCGAGCTTGCTGTCGATGATGACCCGCAGGGGTTGTCGCGCAACCGGAATCGCACGCACTGTCAGTTGCGGATCATCTTCCTTGACGGTACCGATGCCAGTCAAAATCACACCGGCACGTGCGCGCCAGAGATGACCGTCATCACGCGCCGCCGGAGAAGTGATCCACTGACTTTGTCCGTTATACAGCGCTGTTTTGCCATCGAGGCTCGCGGCCACCTTGAGTCGGACCCAAGGTTTGCCGCGCTGCATGCGTGAGAAAAAGCCGATGTTCAGTTCTCGCGCCTGTTCTGCCAGAACACCGGACTCCACCACAATTCCTGCTGCCCGCAGCCGATCAAAACCCTGACCAGCCACTTGTGGATTCGGATCTTCCATCGCCGCTACTACTTTGGCGAGACCGGCACGTACCAAAGCGTCCGCGCACGGCGGTGTGCGACCGAAATGACTACACGGCTCAAGTGTGACGTAGGCGGTCGCACCACGCACATCATGGCCTTTCTCACGCGCATCATTGAGCGCCTGAATCTCGGCGTGGTTGCCGCCCGGCGGCTGAGTAAAACCTTCACCAATAATCAACCCGTCTTTGACGATGACACAGCCGATGGTGGGATTGGGTGCACTGCTGAGCAGTCCGTGTTCAGCGAGTCGCAATGCGTGCGACATAAATACGTCAGCGTGAGTCATAGTGTAAAACCTGGGGAAAGTGGCGAACGGTAACCGCAAATGGGTAAGTCAACAAATCACATTTGCTCATTGTACAAAATATACGGGCAACACGAGCCGCAATACCCGTCATGGTACGCCGCCAGCCCGAGTAGCCGTCAAACTGGCGGCAGCGTGATTGCGCAGGGTGACGATGCTGGTCATTACCGCGCGCAACTTGCCATCCCTTGCAACCTGGCCGACACCATCGCAATCGACATATCGTTGCGGCTCGATGGATGCATGTTGACTGGCGTACAGTTGCAAACACAATTTGACGCGTATCACTCTCTTCCAGTTTTTCTGCTGATCTGACGACAATCCATCAACTTGTGCGGCCGTCAGAAACTGTTGCACCGAAAATCCGTCAATCCCAGCCACGCCAAAAGTAAGCCGCATGTTCTCAACGTTATTGAGTATCGGCTGCGCAATGCCACCACCATTGCCATGGCAATACAGCGATGCCGTTTTGGCGCCGGATGGGGTGGCCACAAAGAAACGGTTAGTGGCAATGCGCACTTGCCGACCGGCGTTATAGGCCGGATGACTTTCAGGCAAGACAAGGGAACCAGCCTGGGCATCATTGCAATCGGCACCGGTGCCGCTGGCATAATCAAACGTATCGGCCACGCGATACGCGACCTCAAACCCAGCTATGCCCGCCCCACTTCTACACGTGAAATCCAACGACGACGACATCGGCTTCACAAATCCGTAATCACAACCGCGCAAACCCTGTCCCGGCTTACCGTCTGCGCTGACAAAATCCGTGCGATCAACTTCCGTGGCATTCACGCTTGCCGACGTTAAATGCCCAAACCCCGCCTGCCGTAAATTCCTCTCCATCAGCTGCATCGCATAACGCCCATCCTGCTGCAAACGAAGAAGGTCCTCATTTAACCGATAACTCGCCTTGCTGCCGAAATACAGATTAGCCACTGCCGCCACCAACACGATGCCAATCAACATAGTCACCATCAACTCAACAAGCGTGACGCCACGCTGATGGGCACAACGACACATGATGGATTTACCTGATCGATGGCGATGTTTTAATTGCATTCGGCGACGCCCACCAATACCCTGATACGGCCACTGCGACTTAAGCAAACAATGCGCACACCACCGCCATGTCTGAACACCAGGCTGGTAAAACTGGCCCCAGGCCTGCCGAGGCCGTTATACGTAATCTTTGTATTCGCACCGACCACGCTGGTCTTCTTACCCAATGCCGCTTGTCGGAGCAGGACTTGATTTTCATCCGGCACCGTCACAATCCACCCGCTGCCCCAGTCGTTACCTTCGCGCCCATCGCCAGCGCTGGCGACGCAGCGGCCGTCGTCGGACTCTGCATTGACACTGCGGCAAATAGCGACTGAACGGCCGCGCTTGATCGCCTCGGTTCGCGCCAGAGTGGCGGCCGCGACAAATTGATTAACGGCCACGCTCAACCGCGTTTCGATGATGAAATCACGCATAGCCGGCACGCCAACCGCGAGCAGGATACTCATGATGAGCATTGTTATCATTATTTCGATCAAAGTAAAACCCGAACGCAACAGCGCCCCGTAACAAGACGTCGACAACGTGGGAATAGCGACGGAGTGCGCCATGACAACCAACCTCACATCGAATGAAGGAGGAATAAATACTATAGTTTTAATTGCAGGCGAACCACTTCCCGGGAGAAAAATGGTCGCAAGTTAAGGCGTGGTTTATGAAGTTTACTTTTTGCGAGCAGGGTCGGAAAACTCTTCAATCATATTTTGAAATTCGGCCACATCTTCAAAGCTTTTGTAAACGGAAGCAAATCGGATATAGGCAATCTTGTCGAGCCGCTTCAGCTCATGCATGACCAATTCTCCGACATGGCCGGAGAGCACCTCTCGCTCGCCGCTAGCCAGCAGCTTCTCTTTGATTTTTTGCAATGCTTCATCCAGCGACTCGGCTGAAACAGGACGCTTGCGCAGTGCCAGCATCAAACTGGCGCGCAGCTTGCCCGCATCAAATTCAGTGCGGCTGCCATTTTTCTTGACGATGACAGGCATCGCCAACTCGATCCGTTCGTGCGTCGTAAATCGTTTGTCGCACTTTGTGCAGCGGCGACGGCGACGAATGGCATCCCCTTCTTCCGACACGCGGGTGTCCAGAACCTGGGTTTCTTCATGATGGCAGAACGGGCATTTCATGATGGCAGCGATCTATATGACAGTGGAGCGACGTTCTATTGGCTGACTACTTACTTTTCTTTTTGCTATCGCCATATTACATGGGCCCGTTCCAGTTGAAAACCAGAACGGACCCATGCTGTGACGCTTCTGGAATACCGCGGCATACACATGCCACCAAGGCATGGTATTCACAGCATCAGCAGCAATTATCAACCATACACAGGGAATGCATCGGTCAATTTCTTGACTTCAACTTTGACGCGTTCGATGGTCGCCGCATCATGCGGATTGTCCAGCACGTCGGCGATCAAATTACCGATCTTCGTCGCTTCCGCCTCCTTGAAACCGCGCGTAGTCAACGCAGGACTACCCACACGAATACCGGAAGTCACGAATGGCTTTTCCGGATCGTTAGGGATCGCATTCTTGTTGCAAGTCATGTGTGCTGCACCGAGGATGGCTTCAGCTTCTTTACCGGTGATCTTCTTGGCGCGCAGATCAACCAGCATGACGTGCGACTCGGTACGACCGGAAACGATACGCAGGCCACGCGCAATCAGTGCTTTAGCCAATGCATCGGCATTCTTCACGACTTGTTGTTGATAAGCCTTGAATTCCGGTGTCAGCGCTTCCTTGAACGCAACTGCTTTAGCGGCAATCACGTGCATTAACGGGCCACCTTGAATGCCGGGGAAAATCGCCGAATTGATGGCTTTTTCGTGTTCGGCTTTCATCAGGATGATACCGCCGCGAGGACCACGCAACGATTTGTGCGTAGTCGAGGTAACGAAGTCGGCGTAAGGCACTGGATTCGGATACTCTCCCGCAGCGATCAAACCGGCATAGTGCGCCATGTCAACCATGAAATAAGCACCAACCGCTTTAGCCACTTTGGAAATACGCTCAAAATCGATGCGCAACGCATACGCAGAAGCACCAGCGATGATCAACTTGGGTTTCTTTTCATGCGCCAGCCGCTCCAGCGCTTCGTAATCGATTTCTTCTTTTTCGTTAAGACCGTAGGAAACCACGTTGAACCACTTGCCGGACATATTCAATGCCATGCCATGGGTCAGGTGACCGCCTTCTGCCAGCGACATACCCATGATGGTATCGCCTGGTTTCAACACTGCGAAGAACACGCCCTGATTCGCTTGCGAACCGGAATTTGGCTGCACGTTAGCGGCTTCTGCACCGAACAACTGTTTTACGCGATCAATTGCCAGTTGCTCAGCGATATCGACGAATTCACAGCCGCCGTAATAACGTTTGCCTGGATAACCTTCAGCGTACTTGTTAGTCAGTTGGGTGCCTTGCGCCTCCATAACGGCAGGCGAGCAATAATTTTCCGATGCGATCAGCTCGATGTGTTCTTGCTGACGATGGTTTTCTTTCTGGATCGCGCTCCACAATTCTGGATCGACGCTGGCGATGGTTTGGTTTTTTTCGAACATGAGATATTCCAATCGATAGAGGTTAACCTTTGCAGGTTCTGCATCGAATGAGGGCCAAAGTGATGGGGGAATGCGGCAGCCTCAGTCGTACGTTCCATTCGGGCTGCCCAGGCGCACGGCGGATAAATCTCACGCTTCCCGGTGGATGCCCACCTTTACCGGAAATCAAGGCAGTTTGCTTCGGTCCGGTTTTTTCGCCAGTTACGTGAGACGAAATGGTGCACGTATTGTAAGTGAAGGGCCTGGATAGAGCAAGATTGCGAAAAGGCACCGACGCTATCGAAGCACGATTCTGGCCCGGTTGATAATATCTAGTTCTTAATTCCACGGGTATACATCTGAGTTTGGGCTACAATTTCCGCTTATCTCGCATTGCAACATAGGCGCCGACTCCGCTCATTCCCTTATTTCAGGCCAACATCCGCACAACATGAACTCAGCATCACCCGCCACCAAAAAAGATTTCAGCTGGACCATCCGCGTGTACTACGAAGACACTGACGCCGGCGGGGTTGTGTTTTATGCAAATTACCTGAAGTTTTTTGAGCGCGCGCGCACCGAATGGTTGCGTGCTGCCGGAATTGAACAGAGTCGACTGCTTGAAACAGACGGCGTAATGTTCGTGGTCAAAAGCACCGCCCTCGATTACCACGCACCATCTCGACTGGATGATGAACTCCAACTGACGGTTACTGTCGAAAGCGTTGGCCGCGTCGCAGTTGACTTTATTCAGCAAGCCTGGCGTCTCGATGGCGAGACGCCGAAATTGCTGGCAACCGGCCGGATTAAAGTGGTCTGCGTGAATGCACAGACGTTTCGACCGCAAGCAATTCCGCGGCACGTGCTGGGCCGAATTCAGCCGATCACAAACCAATCAATGCCAATACCCGTGAATTCAACTTTTGATTGCAACCTGAGCAACTAAATGCAGCAAAATCGCTCCAACTGCCTATAGATGCGAAGCTGGAAGCCGCTATTTTACGATTACAATCGTATTTTTTTCGCTTGACCGAGCTAATAAACAATGACGGATGCGTTTTACAGATTCATTTACTACCGTTGGTTAAGACATCTTAAGACCGCTGCCCAAGACCATTTATCAAGACTGCCTACATGACCGTCACTCAAGACCTTTCATTTCTCACCCTCATCACCAACGCCTCCGTGCTTGTGCAACTTGTCATGCTGCTACTGTTAGCAGTTTCCGTGATGAGCTGGACTTATATTTTCCGCAAGATGTTTGCGATCAAAAACGCCCGAGGCCAAACGGAAGAATTCGAACGCGCTTTCTGGTCCGGCGGCAATCTGACCGAGTTGTATCAAGGCACCGCCTCGAACCGCCGCCGCGGTGCAGGTCAAATTGGTGCGATGGAACGTATCTTTGCCGCAGGCATGGACGAATTCAGCAAAATCAAAGCCTCCGTCGGTCATAAATCCAGCACTGATTCCACCGCGTTACTCGACGGTTCGCGCCGGGCAATGCGTGCCGCCTACCAGCGTGAAATGGATGCGCTTGAATCACACCTCGCATTCCTGGCCTCGGTCGGCTCGGTGTCACCCTACGTTGGTCTGTTAGGCACCGTATGGGGCATCATGAATGCGTTCCGTGGCCTGGCCAACGTCCAGCAAGCAACCCTGGCAGCGGTTGCGCCGGGTATCGCCGAGGCGCTGATTGCGACAGCGATCGGTTTGTTCGCGGCAATTCCGGCAGTGGTTGCTTACAACCGCTTTTCGCATGACGTCGATCGTCTGGCGATTCGTTTCGAAAGCTTCATCGAAGAATTCTCCAACATCTTGCAACGGCAGGCGCGCTAATGACGGGCTTCTCATCCATGCGCGGTGGCCGTCCGCGCAAGTTCAAGGCGGAAATCAACGTCGTCCCGTACATCGACGTGATGATGGTGCTGCTGGTGATTTTCATGATCTCGGCACCGATGGTGAATCCGAGCGTCATCAACTTGCCGAATGCAGCCAAATCTGTCGTACCACCGACCGAATACATTGAGATCGCGCTGAAAGCAAATGGCGATTCCAGCCTGCGCCTCAATGGCCAAAAGAGTGGCGCGGGCAAAGCTGAACCGGTGCAAAAAGACAATCTGAAAAACAAATTACAAGCGCTGCACGATGAAAATCCTGATATGCCGGTGATGATTTCGGCGGATAAGGACATCAAGTATGACGAAGTGATCAAGGTCATTTCTGAAGCCAAGCTGCTAGGTATCAACCGCGTCGGATTGGCAACCAAGTGACGATCTGCCGCAAAGTGACAGTCTGCTCATGACAGATAACGCCCCTTACTCAATACCAATCGAACCCGGTCGCTGGCGCGCCATCGCACTGGCGGCAACGGTGCATGCAGCGCTAGTGGCATTTCTATGGATCGGCATACATTGGCAAAGCCAGGTACCGATCGCGGTCGAGGCTGAAGTCTGGAGTCCGGAGGTGCGTGAGGCGGCGCCACCGCCGCCACCGCCTGAACCGATACCCAAACCGGCAGCAAAACCGGAACCGCAGCCGGAACCCAAGCCCGTCGTCAAAGAAGCACCACCGCCACCCAAGGTCGTGGAGCCGGCCTTGCCGAACCCGGAAATTGCGCTGGAAAAAGAGCGCAAGCGTAAAGCGCTGGAACAGAAAGAGCGCGACCAAGAGCAGGCGCGCGAAGACAAAGAACGTCAGCGCAAAGCCGACGAACAGGAACGCAAGGAGCAACAGAAAAAAGACGCCGAGAAATTGGCTGAGAAGCAAAAAGCAACCGACGCCAAGAAAAAAACCGAGGCCGAGGCGAAACAAAAGGCCCAGGCAGAGGCCAAACAAAAGCAAAAACAGGATGCAGATAAGAAAGTCGCTGACAAACTACGCCAAGCCGACGAGGCCGCTGCCGAAAAACGGCATAGTGATGTTATGAAACGTTTACAGGGACAAGCTAGCGATAACGGTGCAAGCAACAGCACCAGCACTGCGGCCCAATCGCAAGGACCGCGTGGCGGCGATCCCGGTTACGCGCAAAAGGTCGGCAACAAAATCAAAGGCAATATCAACTTCAACGTGCCCGATGGCATGGCTGGAAATCCATCGGTAGAATATGAAGTCCAACTGCTGCCGGATGGCTCGGTGGCCAGCATACATTTGAGAAAACCGTCCGGAGTTTCCGGTTTTGACGAAGCGGTGAAGCGTGCGATTGAAAGATCTGCGCCTTATCCAAAAGATAAATCGTTGGGTTCTGTTCCTTCCAGTTTCATCGGAATCCACAAACCGAAAGATCAGTAATCTATGAAAAAGAACTTTCTAAGTACGCTAGTACGCACCATCGCCGTGATCGGCATTACGCTCACCACACTCGTATCGGCGCCACTGGTACACGCGCAGTTACGCATTGAAACCGCCGGTGTCGGTGCCAACCAGATCCCCATCGCCATCGCCGGCTTCAGCAATGAAAACCTGGCGCCGCAACAAATTACCGCCATTATCAAAGCCGATCTGTCACGTAGTGGCATGTTCAAAATCATCGACACCGGCGATGTGCTCTCCGAGGCATCCCAAATCAATTACGGCGACTGGAAATCACGCGGCGCCGATGCGCTGGTGGTCGGCAGCGTAGAGAAGCTGGCAGATGGTCGCTACGACGTCCGCTACAAATTGCTCGACACCGTCAAGTCGGCTCAGCTATCGGCGCTGGCACTCGCCTCCTCCGCGCAGTACACCCGCGTTTCGGCACACAAGATTGCCGATGATATTTATCAAAAACTGATCGGTGTACGCGGTGCGTTTGCAACCCGTATTGCCTATGTCACCAAATCGGGCAAAGAGTATCGCCTGGAAATTGCCGACGCCGACGGCGAAGGTACGCAAGTCGCATTGCGTTCTAACGAACCCATCATTTCGCCAGCCTGGTCGCCGGATGGCACCAAGGTCGCGTATGTCTCCTTTGAAGCAAAAAAACCTGTGGTGTACGTGCAGAATCTGGTCACCAGACAACGTACTGTGATTGCCAATTACAAAGGCAGCAACTCGGCCCCATCATGGTCGCCGGATGGCAGCAAGATCGCGCTTGCCCTGGCGCGCAATAGCTTGACGCAAGTGTACGTAGTCAACGCCGATGGCTCCGACTTGCGCCGCTTGACGAATACCAATGGCATCGACACCGAACCGCAATTCTCGGCAAATGGCCAAAGCATTTACTTCACCAGCGACCGCAGCGGCGGCCCGCAAATCTACAAGATGAGTGCCAATGGCGGCGATGCACAGCGCGTGACTTTCAGCGGCAATTACAATATCAGTCCCCGTATTTCGCCGGATGGCAAAACATTGGCGTATATTGCTCGTCGCAGTGGCGGCTTCCAGCTGTACGCAATGGATTTAAGCAACAACCAGGAGCAGCGCTTGTCGGATACCGTTAAAGATGAATCGCCAAGCTTCTCGCCGAACGGCCAATACATTATGTATGCGACAGAGTCCGGCGGTCGCCGCGGCTCGCTCGCAGTGGTCTCGGTCGACGGCCGTGTCAGGCAACGTTTGACGGTACAGGCAGGCGACATTCGGGAGCCTACCTGGGGCCCGTTCATGAAGTAGTCACCGAGTAGTAATTACCTAGCCATCGTATTTAAAGTCACGCCAACTCACCTATCTGGAGAATAACAATGCGCAATCTCAGTAGCCTTGCCCTTATCGTTTCAAGCGCCATTTTGCTGGCTGCATGCTCATCCCCTGTCAAGCTCGACGACAAGGCCAAGATCGAAGATCGCAGCGGCACGAGTGGCGCCGCCGACGCGCGCTCGGTGAACCCCGTCACTGCCGGTTCCAGCGACGAACTGAATAATCCACAAGGAATACTGTCCAAACGCAGCATTTATTTCGACTTCGACAGCTATTCGATCAAGGAAGAATTCCGTTCGGTGGTGGAAGCGCACGCTAAATATCTGACCGGCAACAAGACTCGCAAGATCCTCATTCAAGGCAATACCGATGAGCGCGGCGGTCGTGAATACAACCTGGCGCTAGGCCAGAAGCGTGCTGAAGCAGTACGCAAGGCGTTGGCACTGCTGGGCGTATCCGAGGGACAGGTAGAAGCAGTCTCGCTGGGTAAAGAAAAGCCTAAGGCAACGGGCAGCGACGAAGCGTCTTACGCTGAAAACCGTCGTGCAGATATCGTCTATCAATAAACCTATCGATGATCATGCGGATTTTTTCCAAATCAACGCTGACTGCGGCCTTGCTGGCCGCATGTTCCTTTGCACCGATGGCGCACGCCGGTCTGTTCGACGATGCTGAAGCACGACGGGCGATCCTCGATATTCGCAGCAAAATTGATGCGGTCAATGCCCGCGTCGATGGCAAGGCGGACAAGAGCAGTTCGCTCAGTCTGGCGGATCAGAACGATCAATTGAATCAGGAGATTGCCAAACTGCGCGGGCAGCTCGAGGTGTTGACCAACGAGGTCGCCAATACGCAACAACGCCAGAAAGATTTTTACGTCGATCTGGATAATCGTCTGCGCAAACTGGAGCCGCAAAAGGTCAACGTTGACGGTCAGGAAGTCAGCATCGATCCGAACGAACAGAAAACGTATGACGCAGCGCTGGCCAGCTTCAAGGGCGGCGATTACAAAGGTGCCAGTGCAGCGTTCTCTGACTATCTGAAGCGCTATCCGTCATCAGGCTTTGCGCCTTCAGCGCAATACTGGTTGGGCAATTCGTACTTTGCGCAACGTGACTACAAGAACGCGATTGCAGCTCAGCAAGTCGTCGTCAGAAAATATCCCGACAATCCGAAAGCTGCTGACGCTCTCTTGAATATGGCCAGTAGCTACACCGAACTGAAGGATAAAGCCGCTGCCAGGAAAACGCTGGAACAACTGGTGGCGCAATATCCAAATACGCCGGCTGCAGTCACTGCTAAAGAACGCCTGGGTGGCGCAAAGTAAACACCAAAGCCGAAATTTCAGACTTATGAAATAAAAAGCCAAGAGACGTTTGACATAGTAGCTACACCTTCTTATAATAGCGTTCTTTCGGGTCGTTAGCTCAGCTGGTAGAGCAGCGGACTTTTAATCCGTTGGTCGCAGGTTCGAATCCCGCACGGCCTACCACGAATAAAAAAGGGTTTTAGATAAAATCTAAAACCCTTTATCTTTTCTAGTTTTTCAAGAAAATTCGCGGTTTGTTTTTTAGTAGCAGCACTATTTTGGGTCGTTAGCTCAGCTGGTAGAGCAGCGGACTTTTAATCCGTTGGTCGCAGGTTCGAATCCCGCACGGCCTACCAGGATAAAGAAGGGTTCTAGATTTTCTATCTAGAACCCTTTTGTGTTTTCTGCGCCATTGTGTGTAAAAAAAGCTGCCGCTTCTTGTCTTGTAGTGGCAGCTTTTTTTATCGGCTTAAATGCGATTACCTGGCTTCGCCTATCCATGCCAGTTGAATTGCTTCCAAAATTTTCTCGCCGGAGCGCTTTGGATCATCATCAAACCCGTCCAGTTCACATACCCAATTATGCAAGTCGGTAAAACGAATCGTTGCCGGATCCACATCCGGAAACTTGTCGTATAGCGCTTCTGCAATGTGCAGTGTATCAATCCATTTCATGTCGCTAATCCTCTAAAAACGTGCCACCCATAGCCGTCAAAAAAATATTTCAATGAACCGTTTCAATGGTTTTCGCTGGCATGATTGATCGTGTACTTGGGTATCTCAACCACCAGATCCTCCTCGCCTACAATTGCCTGGCAGGATAAGCGCGAGGTTGCTTCCAGCCCCCAGGCCATATCCAGCAAATCTTCTTCTTTGTCATCCAACTCATTGAGCGAAGCAAAGCCTTCACGCACGACGACGTGGCAAGTAGTACAAGCGCAGGATTTCTCGCAAGCGTGTTCGATATCGATGTCATTTTCCAGAAGGACATCGCATACCGATTTGCCGGCTGCGGTCTGCAGCACAGCACCGTCAGGACAGTAAGTAGGATGGGGCAGTACGACAATTTGAGTCACTTGAATTACCTCTAAAATATATGGTGTTATGTACTACATCAAAGCACCGATTGCGGCGAAAATTATGCAACCTGGTCGATTGTCTTGCCGGTTAGCGCATCGTGAACGCTGCGATCCATGCGACGCGCAGCAAAGTCCTCTGTGCCACGCGCCAACGCATCCACCGACGCCTTGATCGCCAGATGATCCTCGCCTTGTACCTTGGCACGAACGTCGACAATCAACAACGCAATTGCGGCGCGCTCCTGCTCCGACAATAAAGCGGCATCGCTCGCCAGTGCGGACTCGGTCGCCAGCACGATACGCTCGGCTTCAACTTGCTCTTCTCTCAATGCACGCAATTTCATGTCAACATCGGCGGAGGTAAACGAATCCTGCAACATTTTCGCGACTTCATCATCGTCCAGACCATACGACGGCTTGACGCTAATCGACGCCTCCACGCCGGAGCGCAACTCACGCGCAGAAACAGACAGCAAACCATCGGCATCGACCTGATAGGTCACGCGAATCCGCGCCGCGCCAGCCGCCATCGGAGGAATACCACGCAATTCAAAACGCGCCAGGGAACGACAGTCGCTAACCAGTTCGCGCTCGCCCTGTACAACGTGCACCGCCATCGCCGTTTGGCCATCTTTAAAAGTGGTGAATTCCTGCGCTCGCGCACATGGAATCGTCGAATTGCGGGGAATGACTTTTTCAGCCAGACCGCCCATGGTCTCGATCCCGAGTGACAAAGGAATCACGTCCAGCAACAACCAGTCATCGCCGGGAGCACGATTACCCGCCAGCAGATTCGCCTGAATAGCGGCACCCAACGCCACCACTTTATCCGGATCAATGTTCGCCAACGGCGTAGTGTGGAAAAACTCACCGACCGCCTTGCGTATCGGCGGCATCCGCGTCGCACCGCCCACCAATACGACGCCGTCGACATCATCAGCACTGAGATCGGCATCACGTAACGCCTTTCTGGTCGGCGCCAGTGTCTTGGCGACAAGGTGCTCGGTCAACTCGCCGAAGACGCCGGCGGTCAGCGTCAGGTGAACTTGCTCGCCGGAGCTCAATGCGGCGTCGATGGTGACTTCGGTTTTGGATGAGAGCAATTCTTTTGCTTCGCGCGCCTTGACCATCAATACACGCGTGTCTTCGTCGGATAGCGGTGCCAGTTGCGATTCCTGACCGATCCAGCAGAAAACCCTATGATCGAAATCATCGCCGCCGAGCGCAGAGTCGCCGCCGGTTGCCAGCACCTCAAACACGCCCTTGGTCAGTTTCAAAATCGAAATGTCGAAGGTGCCGCCACCCAGGTCGTAGACCACGTACACACCTTCTGACGCATTATCCAGACCGTAAGCAATCGCCGCTGCCGTGGGCTCGTTCAACAGGCGCAAGACATTCAGGCCGGCCAATTGCGCGGCATCTTTGGTTGCCTGACGTTGCGCATCGTCGAAGTAAGCGGGCACGGTGATGACAGCACCTACCAGATCGTCGCCGAGCGCATCTTCGGCCAGCTGCCGTAACGTTGCCAGAATCTGGGCAGAAATTTCGACCGGACTTTTAACGCCGGCGACCGTTTTCAGTTGCACCATGCCCGGCGTATCCTGAAAATCGTAAGGGAGATTTTCCACGTAAGCGATATCTTTCAGGCCACGCCCCATGAAACGCTTGACCGACAGAATCGTATTCTTCGGATCGCTGGTTTGCGCGGCCTGTGCCTTGTAGCCGATATGCGCATGACCGTTCGGCAGATAACGTACGATAGACGGCATTAACGGCCGCCCTTCTTCGTCGTTCAATACTTCTGGAATGCTGTTACGTACCGTCGCCACCAGCGAATTGGTGGTACCAAGATCAATCCCGACCGCCAACCGATGTTGATGCGGTGCGGTGGACATGCCTGGTTCAGAGATTTGAAGAAGAGCCATAATTTATTCCGGGAGAGCGATGCGGACACCTAGAGCGATAAACGCCGAGCCTGCCAATCGATTCAGGTAAGTGGCGGCCGAAGCTTTGCGTTGGAAAAACGCTCCGACCATTCCAGAGAAACAGGCAATTACGCTAAAAATAGCAAGCGCCTGCAAAATGAACACCGCCGCAAGCAACAGCATCTGCGCAGGAATGTGACCGGCACCGGCATTCACGAACTGCGGTAAAAATGCGATGAAAAACAGGGTAACTTTAGGATTCAGAATATTCGCGATCACGCTCTGCCAATAAATGCGTGACAGCTTGATGGTCTTGGCCGGGCCTTGCATCTGGATCGCCGCAGTCGACAGCAAGGTGCGTACGCCAAGATAAATCAGATAGCCGGCACCGGCATACCGCAACAGCGAGTAGGCGGTCGGTGAGGCCTTGATCAGTGCGGCAAAACCGAATACTGCGAGCATCGTATGAAAGAACAGGCCTGAGCTAAAACCCAGCGCGGCGACCAGACCGGCTTTTCTGCCCTGCGCAATACCGCGTGTCAGCACATAAATATTGTCGGGACCGGGCGCCAGTGTCAGCGTTATCGCAGCAAGTAAAAACAACCAGACTTCAGGCATGCTAGAGCTCTCTGTTACGGTTATAGGTGTGTCTAAAAACGCTGGCGAACTGATCAAGACGGACCGGCGTGGACACTCTGCTCCTGTACATAAGTATGGTGCGCAGCGCAGATCCGAGATGGGTTCGTGCAGTCGGTTTCTAAAGGTCGCCTAAAATTAAGATTCGAGAATAGCGAAGGCATTGCCGATTTCTTCGCCGAATTTCTCCAGAAACATCAGTTGCCGCACATATTGCGCGGCCTGTTCAAAATCCTGCATATCCAACGTTGCGGCAATCTGTATCAAATCCTTCTTGCGTGCCAAACGCAAGGCGCTATCCAGTCGCTCCAGCGCCTCCAGATCTTTGGCATCACGCGCGTCGTCCAGTGCCTCGCGCCACTCCATCTGCTGCATCAGAAAACTTCCCGGCATCGCGGTATTCGACTCAGCCTGCAAGTCGACGCCATTCAGCTGGCATAAATAGGCAGCGCGCTTGAACGGACTTTTGAGTGTTTGGTAGGCTTCGTTGGCACGTGTCGCCCATTGCATCGCGACCCGCTTTTCAGCACCGGTGGCATTGGCGAAACGATCGGGATGAATTTGATTCTGCACCTCGTGATAGGCCCGCTCCAATGCCGACAGATCAAGCGAAAAATGCTGCGGAAGGTGAAACAGATCGAAGTGGTTTTGCATATTTACTTAAAACAAAAGCCTGTTCTACTGCAACAGGCTATTCATGAATGGTACACAACAAGCAAACGACCTCTGGTCAGGCATCGCCCAGCCAGCGCCCTGTCAAATCGTGAAACTCTCGCCGCAGCCGCACTCGTCCTTGACGTTCGGATTGTAGAACTTAAAGCCTTCGTTCAAGCCTTCACGGGCGAAATCAAGCTCGGTGCCATCAATGTAAGGCAAGCTCTTAGGGTCAACAAAAACCTGGATGCCATGCGATTCGAAAACCGCATCCTCGGCGGTTTTTTCATCGACATATTCCAACTTGTAGGCCAGACCCGAGCAACCGGTGGTGCGCACGCCAAAACGCAAGCCGATACCCTTGCCACGTCTTTCGATGTAGCGATTGATATGCTTCGCAGCTTTTTCAGTAAGTGTGATTGCCATAACCCGTTATCTCTTCCCTGTTACCCCGGCAAGTGCAATGCAGATCGCACTACCCATCGCACATCGCCGGAACAACATCATCTAACTAATTACAAATTACGCAGCTTGTTTTTGCCCGACCGTGCCGTGCTTGGCTTTGTAGTCTTCAACTGCGGCCTTGATCGCATCTTCCGCCAAAATCGAGCAGTGAATTTTGACAGGCGGCAGTGCCAGCTCTTCAGCAATTTGCGTGTTCTTGATCGACATGGCTTGATCCAGCGTCTTGCCCTTGACCCATTCAGTAACCAGCGACGACGAAGCAATTGCCGAACCGCAACCATAAGTCTTGAACTTTGCGTCCAGGATCACGCCGTCTGCGCCGACCTTGATTTGCAACTTCATCACATCGCCACATGCTGGCGCGCCGACCATCCCGGTACCTACGGTGTCATCACCCTTTTCAAAGGTACCGACATTGCGCGGGTTTTCATAATGGTCGAGAACTTTTTCTGAATAAGACATTTTGCTACTCCTTGTTTGAGGCCCTGCGGCTTCGCCGCAAAAGAATACCTAGAATCGGCTATTAATGTGCTGCCCACTGGATCGTACTAATATCGATCCCGTCTTTATACATATCCCACAACGGCGACAACTCACGCAGCTTCGCTACTTTTCCCTTGATCAGATCAATCGTGAAATCGATCTCCTCTTCCGTCGTAAAGCGACCGATAGTGAAACGGATCGAACTGTGCGCCAATTCATCGTTGCGGCCCAGTGCGCGCAATACGTACGATGGCTCCAGGCTGGCCGAGGTACAAGCCGAACCGGACGACACCGCGATATCCTTGATTGCCATAACCAGCGATTCGCCTTCAACATAATTGAAGCTGACGTTCAGGTTATGCGGGACCCGATGGTCCATGTCGCCGTTGACGTATACCTCTTCCATGCTTTGCAAGCCGGTCGCCAAACGATCACGCAGCGCTCTGATACGCACAATTTCGGTGGCCATTTCTTCCTGAGCGATATGAAACGCTTCACCCATTCCTACGATCTGATGTGTCGGCAAGGTACCGGAACGCAGACCACGCTCATGACCACCACCGTGCATTTGCGCTTCGATACGGACACGTGGCTTGCGACGTACATACAAAGCCCCAATGCCTTTAGGGCCGTAGGTTTTATGTGCAGTGAAAGTCATCAAATCGACTTTCCATTTTTCCAAATCGATTTCAACCTTGCCTGTTGCCTGGGCTGCGTCGCAATGGAAAATAATGCCTCTTTGACGGCACATTTCGCCGATTTCAGGAATCGGCTGAATCACGCCGATTTCATTATTGACCAGCATCACCGATATCAGAATCGTATCCGGGCGAATCGCCGCTTCCAGTTGTTCAACGGTAATCAGGCCATTGTCTTGCGGCTGCAAATAAGTCGCATCGAAACCCTGACGTTCGAGTTCGCGCACGACGTCCAGCACAGCTTTGTGCTCGGTCTTGACCGTGATGATGTGCTTGCCCTTGGTCTTGTAGAAGTTAGCAGCACCCTTCAGCGCCAGATTGTTGCCTTCGGTCGCGCCGGAGGTCCAGATGATTTCACGGGGGTCGGCATGTACCAGTGCAGCGACTTGCTCACGCGCATCTTCGACCGCTTTCTCGGCAGTCCAGCCATACATATGGCTACGCGAAGCCGGATTACCGAATTGCTCGCGCAAGTACGGAATCATTTTGTCGGCAACACGCGGATCAATTGGCGTGGTCGCCGAGTAATCCATATAAATTGGGAAGTGCGGTGCCTTCAGGGTATCTATCAGGCTTTTTTCCAGAGGTGCGTTCATACTTTTTCCAAGCTCCATCATCAAGCAACCAGGTGGGAACGATGCATCACCACCACATTTTGTTCAGGGTTCTTCTGTTTTTGATGCTCATTTTGCTGATCAACCAAATCTTTCAGCGATACCGAATCCAGATATTCGACCATCTTCGCATTCAGCGTCGACCACAGATCGTGTGTCATGCAACGACTGCCACCTTCATGATCCGGACTGTGGCAATTTTCCTTGCCGCCGCATTGGGTCGCATCCAGCGGCTCATCGACGGCGATAATAATGTCGGCGACAGTGACATCTTCGGCGCGGCGCGCCAAATTATAGCCACCGCCAGGTCCACGCACCGACTCCACTATTTGGTGGCGACGCAATTTGCCAAATAATTGCTCCAGATAGGATAACGAAATTTCTTGCCGCTCGCTGATCGCGGACAAAGTCACAGGACCCCTACCCTGGCGCAAAGCCAGATCAATCATCGCAGTTACCGCAAATCGGCCTTTCGTAGTCAGACGCATGGGATCTCCGGTCGTAAAACTATCTGTTGTTTCTTTACTCTGAATACCTGAATAATTCGGTACAGTATAACAAACTTGAGTGAATCCGTCAGGTATTGCCAATCAATTGAAAAACACACTTTAAATCAAACACTTAAGTAAATTTACGAGCAAGACGACTATTGCAAACACATCGATTATTCGCCATTTTTTCACCCCCCGGCTTAACTGGCGCGACATGCAGCGACCCAATCCCGCACAGCGCCATATAAAAGAATGAAAAAGATCGGCATTTCTTAAAACAAGCCCTCAAGGATGAGGTCGATCAAACTATAATATCGCCCCTTCCGGTATAAATTATTTCAGAACCATATACGCATGGCCATCCGCAAATCCAAAACCCCGCAATCTCCGACCCACAGAGCGGAGAAGAAGCGTGCCGACATACTGAAATCGGCCGGAAAGTGCTTTCGCAAAACCGGTTTCCACCAAACCTCAATGCAGGAAATCTGCAACGAAGTCGGCCTTGGACCTGGTGCTGTGTATCGGTATTTCACCGGCAAGGATGCGATTATTGCGGCCATGGCTGAGGATGAACGACGCCAGGCGCGCACCATGCTGAGCGAGTTTCACGACACCGATGATTTGCCGCAAGCGCTGTTCGCGATTACCCAGGCTTTTGCGCTGCGCTACGCAGCAACCAGCGACGCCGGGTTGATGACGGAAATCTATGCGGAAGGATTGCGCAACAAAAAGGTCGGCGCCGTCATCAAGAAGGCGGAAGCGGAATGGGTCGATGGCCTGGCCGACATGTTGCGCACGGCACAACGCCGCAGCCAGATCGACCCGGCACTGGATGCGCAGCAGGTAGCACTGCTACTGACCGCCATGTGGGACGGCCTGGTGATTCGGCAGGCTTACACGCAGGATCAACCGCAAGCGCTGCTGGCACTATTCGACGACATGCTAAAAAACTGGCTGGCACGCGACACTAAGCAGGACAAGCCGGTCAAGGCGAAGCAGCCCCCAAAAAACAAGCCCCCCGCCACCAAACCCGCAACTGAAAAAGAGGTAAGAAAGGCCGAGGCCGACCTGCGCCAATCAAATCTGTTCAAGCCCGAGAAAAAGAAAAAACCCGCAAAAACAATAAAGCCGGCAGTGAGCAAACCCATCGAAATTGAAGTCGCCACCACTGAAGCCGACGACAGTGCCGCCGAAACCGATTTGCGTCAAATGAGCCTGATTTGACCGACCATTCAAATTTGAGTGATATCAGCGCCCTTGCGCAGCAAACGCATAGGCCCGAACAAGGCTTGCATTCCGGCATTGCCAATGAAGCTCAGGTTATAAGGATGCTCTGCGACCACCTTCGGGAATTGCGCAGTCAGAGCCAGCGCATTTAACTGCTCGGCAATCTTCCCCCACAGCACCAACGTCGGCAACGCGACCGCACGGCGCTCGCCATGATCAATCAAACCCCGCAGAACAGCCTGCAAAAATGGCAACCACGGCTTCGCCTCTTTGACCGGCGCCACAGCAGACCGAAAAACCAGCGTCGCATTGAGCAGCAAAAAACCCTGCGCAGTGAGATTTTGCTGCAAATCCGCCAAGGTTTGAATCGTTGCCGAGCCCATTTCTTGCGCCCGAAGCGCTACCCCGCCCATCGCATCACCCGTGGTTTTCTCGATAGCCAACTGACCATCGGCAACCAATAACATTTTCATAAAATTGCGTAACGACGTTGCCCGGTTCACCTGCTTCGACAAACCGCTCTCGGACCACAACGAGCCAACCGCGCCATCCATAAAACAAACGCCCGTAGCACTCGCCGCACGCGGATAAGGCCCCTCACCGACCAATACATACCTGACCGCATCCAGCGGCAACGCAAAAGCCGCAAATAAACGCCCTTCGGTCGGCAAGTACTCCGAAAGCGCCAACTCCGACAAATAGGCAGGATGCGCCTGCACCACCGCCCGCAAGCCCTGCACCAATATTGGACGCCAGGATGGATGCGCCACCTCAAGCGCCTGATGGATTTCGGCGGGAATAGCTACAGCAAGAGAATCAGTCATAAATATAAAATCTCAGGTTACAAAAAAAAAGCGCAAGCATCAGCACTTTTCAGCGCTGATGCTTGAGCGAATATTCAAATGAATTTACCCCGTAAACGGCACTACATTGTCCACGCCGGGCGCACCAAACAACTGCTGCTTCAACTGATGCAATTGATCGCGCACCTGCGCCGCTTGTTCGAACTCCAGATTCTTCGCATGATCAACCATGAGTTTCTCCAGGCGCTTGATTTCCTTACTAACCTGCTTCTCGCTCATAGCCTCATACTTGACCCGATCTTGTGCCGCATGCAATTCCTCGCGCGCTGCCTGCGGGCTGTAGACGCCATCGATCAACTCCCGAATTTCCTTGCGTATGCCCATAGGCGTAATGCCATTCGCGAGATTGAAGGCAATCTGCTTGGTGCGACGACGCTCGGTTTCATCAATCGCCCTGCGCATCGAATCCGTCATCCGGTCCGCATACAAAATCGCGGTACCGTTGAGATTACGGGCCGCGCGACCAATTGTCTGAATAAGGCTTCGCTCGGAACGCAAAAATCCTTCCTTGTCGGCATCCAGAATCGCCACCAGCGACACCTCAGGAATGTCCAGCCCCTCTCGCAGCAAGTTAATGCCGACCAGCACATCGAAAGTACCGAGACGCAGGTCGCGGATAATCTCGACCCGCTCGACGGTTTCGATATCACTATGCAGGTAACGCACCTTGATGCCGTTATCGCTGAGGAAGTCGGTCAGTTGCTCCGCCATGCGCTTGGTCAGCGTAGTCACCAGGACGCGCTCGTTTTTCTTGATGCGGGCGTTCGCCTCGGACATCAGATCATCGACCTGACTCAGCGCCGGGCGCACTTCAATCAGCGGATCGACCAGGCCGGTTGGACGCACCACCTGCTCCACCACCTGATCGGCATGCTGCTTTTCATAATCGGCCGGTGTCGCCGAAACAAAAATCGTCTGCCGCATCTTGCCTTCGAATTCGTCGAAACGCAGCGGCCGGTTATCCAGCGCCGACGGCAAGCGGAAGCCATAATCGACCAGATTGGTTTTCCGTGCACGGTCGCCGTTGTACATGCCGTTCAGCTGGCCGATCAGCACATGCGACTCATCCAGAAACATCAGCGCATCTTGCGGCAAGTAGTCAACCAGCGTCGGCGGCGGCTCGCCCGCTTTCGCACCGCTCAAATGGCGCGAGTAATTTTCAATACCTTTGGTGAAACCAATTTCCTGCATCATCTCCAGATCGAAACGGGTGCGCTGCTCGATCCGCTGCTCTTCAATCAGCTTGCTTTCCCTGCGGAAAAATTCCAGGCGCTCACGCAACTCATCCTTGATGGTCTCAATCGCACGCAACACGGTGGCGCGCGGCGTCACATAATGCGAGCCAGGATAAACCGTGAAGCGCGGAATTTTTTGCTTTACACGCCCGGTCAGCGGATCGAACAATTGCAGACTTTCAATTTCGTCATCGAAAGTTTCAATCCGCAACGCCAGTTCGGCGTGCTCGGCCGGAAATACGTCCACGGTATCGCCGCGCACGCGGAAAGTGCCGCGCCCGAAATCGATTTCGTTGCGGGTGTATTGCATCTGAATCAGGCGCGCAATCAGATCACGCTGACTAACCTTGTCCTTGACCCGCAAGGTCAAAATCATCTGGTGGTACTCGTTCGGATTACCGATACCGTAAATCGCCGACACCGTTGCCACAATCACCACGTCGCGTCGCTCCATCAACGATTTGGTGCAGGACAAGCGCATTTGCTCGATGTGCTCGTTAATCGACGAATCTTTCTCAATGAACAAGTCCCGCTGCGGCACGTATGCTTCCGGCTGGTAATAATCGTAATAGCTGACGAAATATTCCACCGCATTCTGAGGAAAGAACTCGCGGAACTCGCTATATAGCTGCGCCGCCAGCGTCTTGTTGGGCGCAAACACGATTGCCGGCCGTCCCATGCGGGCGATGACGTTCGCCATCGTGTAGGTCTTGCCTGAACCGGTAACCCCGAGCAAAGTCTGATAAAACAGACCATCCTCCACGCCCTCGGACAGCTTGCTTATCGCCGCCGGCTGGTCGCCTGCGGGCAAAAACGGCTGGAAAAGCTTGTATGGCGAATTCGGGAAAGTGACAATTTTGGATTCGTCGATCTTGCTAGTAACCAGTGTTTTGGATTCGTCAATCTTGCTAGTAACCTGTGATATGTCAGCCATGGGCTTCGACCTTTGGTAGAATAAGCGGCAGTAAATCAGCGCCGACTTGCGATAAATTTGTGATCCGGCACAGCATTCAACCCGGCTGCAACCCCCTGTTAGCAGCCAACTTTTTATGTTATCACGATGACCGCTCCTCTTTCTGCCTCCCTCTTCACCGCCGTCGAAATGGCGCCACGCGATCCGATTCTGGGCGTTACCGAAGGCTTCAATTCCGACCAGAACCCAAACAAAACCAACCTTGGCGTCGGCGTCTACTACGACGACAATGGCAAAGTGCCGCTGCTGAAATGCGTACATACAGCTGAAGCGCAGTTGATTGAAAAGCTGACGCCACGCACTTACCTGCCTATCGATGGCCTGGCCGCATACGACAAAGCCGTGCAAGAACTGGTATTTGGTGCCGATAGCGAAGTAATTAAAGAGAAGCGTGCAATCACTGCGCAAGCCATCGGCGGTACCGGCGCGTTGAAACTGGGCGCTGATTTCCTCAAGCGTTTCGCCGCCGACAACGCGCAAGTGTGGATCAGCGATCCAAGCTGGGAAAACCACCGCGCACTGTTTGAGTCGGCGGGCTTCACCGTTAACAATTATCCGTACTACGATTCAGCAACGCGCGGCGTGAATTTCGCAGGCATGCTGGACGCACTGAAGTCCATGGCGAGCGGTTCCATCGTCGTGCTGCACGCTTGCTGCCACAACCCAACCGGCGCCGACCTGACCAGCGACCAATGGACCGAAGTCATCCAGGTGGTTGTACAACGCGGTTTGGTACCGTTCCTCGACATGGCCTATCAGGGCTTTGGCGACGGCATCGATGCTGACGGCGAAGTAGTACGTCGCTTCGCTAAAGCCGGCGGACCGCTGTTCGTTTCGAACTCGTTCTCCAAATCTTTCTCGCTGTACGGCGAACGCGTTGGCGCACTGAGCATTGTCGCCACCAGCACGGAAGAAGCAAATCGCGTCCTGTCACAACTCAAGCGCGTCATCCGTACCAATTACTCCAACCCGCCGATTCATGGCGGTCAAGTTGTAGCGACGGCACTGGCCTCGCCGGAGCTGCGCAAATTGTGGGAAGAAGAGCTGGCCGGCATGCGCGTACGCATTCGCGAGATGCGTCAACTGCTGGCGAAGAAACTGAAAGAACAAGCACCTGCCCACGATTTCGACTTCGTCATCAAGCAACGCGGCATGTTCTCCTACACCGGCCTGACCAAAGCACAAGTCGAACGACTACGCGATGAGTTCTCGATTCACACCGTCGATACTGGCCGTATTTGCGTCGCTGCATTAAATACAAAAAATATTGATTATGTTGTAGCAGCGATCGCAAAAGTCCTTTAGAATAGCGGCTCTTTTGGACGAAGACGAAGTTAGTTGCAATAGGTTTTCCTCCAAAAAAGAATGCAAAAAAAAGTTACGGAAGATTTGACAGTTTGAATATTTCGCGACTATAATCCTGCTTCTTTCTTTTCCCTGATAGCTCAGTTGGTAGAGCGACGGACTGTTAATCCGCAGGTCCCTGGTTCGAGTCCAGGTCGGGGAGCCATAAGAATTCTGTTGAAAACAAAGGCCTTCCTCGGAAGGCCTTTGTCGTTTCTGGCGTATCGGCCGGGTTTGATAGCGCAAGTGATAGCGCAGCTTTCCGGCGGCCCGCGGCGCAATGTTGCGCCAGCGTGCGCGCGAATGCGCGCCCTCACGCTCGCGCTACCGAGTCGAGCCGCCTGATGCCGTTGCACGGCATATAAATGTCGGTTTCTGTACTCCGTTGTCCCTTAACGATAAAAGGCAACGGCATGAAAACGGAAACTCTTCTCCCCACTCAGCAATACCCCACACGGCGCCGCCACTGCGCCGCGCACCCTGTTAGGCATCCCCGCCCTGCCGTGCAGACGGTCGCGGAGGTGTGCCATGGCTAAACCATTCAAATACCGCGGCAAATGGCGCGCGCAAGTGACCCTTGCCAACGGCACGCGGCCCACGCGCGACTTTGACAGCGGCGAATACCAGCAGGCGGTCCACTGGATGGCCGAGCAGTTGGCCAATGCGAATGCGGAACATACCCCCGAACTCGGCGGCCCGACGGTGGCGACGCTGGCCCAAGCCCTGCACCTGTACGCCCACCTGTACAGTGCTGCCAAGGGCGGTGTCGTCAGTGAACTCAATCGCATCAATCATTATCTCGAGGGCGCAGGGAGGGCGCCGTTGAAATCGGTGCCAAACGCCACCGGCGGCCAGACACTGAAGGCCTACACGCGGCGCGCCCTGCCCTCCGGATGGCAAGAACACAACGAGGCCCGCCGCGCCGCGCGTACCCAAACCTATGACCGGATTGCCGAGTTGGCCAACAAGCGTTGCAGCGCCATTTCGACAGCCGACCTGCGGCGTCTGGTGGCGGACATGCAAGCCGAGGGCTTGAGCCCCAGCACGATACAAAAGGAAATCGCGCTGCTGAAGCACCTGTTCAATATGGCGGCTGCCGAATGGAGCTGGAAGGGTTTCGACAACCCGTGCAACGGCATCAAACTGGGCAAGTCGGCTGCGCGCTTCGTGTTCGTGACCACCGTCCAGCGTGAGCGGCTCTGGCAGGCGCTGTCAGAATGCGACAATCCGTATTTCTGGCCGCTGGTGGAAATCTGCATGCAAACGACCGCGCGCCGCTCGAGTCTGTTGGCGATGCGCTGGGACCGGGTGGATGTGGACGGCCGCGTGGCGGTGCTCCCCTCCAAAACGGGGCAAGTGTCCATCCCGCTGACGCTGCATGCGGTCCAAGTGCTGCGCGAGATGCCGCGCCATGCCTCCGGTTGCGTGTTTCCGATGTCCGCCAACGCAGTCGACATGGCATGGGACGGCGTGCGGCAGAAAGCCGGCCTGCCGCTGTTGCAATTCCGGGACCTGCGCCACCTCGGCGCCACCGACTTTGCGCGGCGCGGCTTCAATTGCCATCAGTTGAAAACCGTGCTCGGCCACAAGACCACCTTCATGGCGCAGGTGTATGTCAATCTCGTCAACCAGGATGTGCTCGATATCATGGACCGCACCGAACCGATGGCGCCGGTGCTGCAGATACCGCCGGCGGCGTCAGGCTCGGACACGGACATGCTCAATCGCAACCGTTCCGAGCGGCTCACGCAAGCGGTCATGGCGCGTTTGCAAAAGAAGGACAGCGGCACCAGTGACGCAGTATCAGAAAGCGAGCCTCCCCCACCCTGACCGTCGTGCCTGCCCAGCGGCAGGCACCTCAAGGCGTTGTAACGCAAGGTCGCGCCCCGGGTCGCGGCCTTTTTTATCGACGTAAAATTATTTGAAAAGAAACCCCGCGGGCGCTCAGCGCACCGCGGGGTTGAACAAGGTGTTAACAACGCCGGCCACCCGTCAGGTGACCGGTGAGGCTTGGCCACGGCTGGATGGCCGCCGCATCCAACCCACAGCGGCGTGGCGGCGGCGACATCGCCTCAGGCAGTGTAGGTAAAGGGTCGGCGGCGCTGCCGGTCCGCGCGGGTGCTTTTCCCGACCGCGCGCACACGGCTGCGGCGCCACCCCGGGTAGCGCCGCAGCGGTCACAGCAGAATGTGATGCTAGGCTGGCCGCGCACCTTTGCGGCCGCGCTGTGGCGGCTCCCACGTCAACTGCGGCGCCAAGGCGTTCTCCAGCCACTTCTCGACAACGGACTCCGCCCACAGGACGTGCTTGCCGAGTTTCAGTCCTGGCGGAAACTTCCGTGCGCACACGAGTTTTTCGAGCGTCCGCTCACAGATATCGAGCCGCTTGCAAACGTCGCTCTTGCCAAGCAAAGTGGAGGAAGTAGACATGTTCAAACCTTTTGTAGTGTTGGTCTGAACGCATAGCGAATGAATTTAGCCTTTTCGGCTGACTGGCGGCATACATGCTGGAATGTCGTCATTTTTTAAAAAAACTTCCAACCTGGCGTGTCCGAGGCGTCAGCTGCATGAGGGCAATCTCCCTATGAACAGGTGGCGCCATGCGCCATCGGCGAATGGCTGCAGTGACGCATCGCGTGGCTACTCCCCTGGCAATTGGGCCCGGCCTGGTCGGAGGGTTTTTGGTGGGAATACATCGTCCGCCGTGTGGCGGCCAGCCTGAAATGGATAGACATTGCGATGTTGGGCGCCCCCACCGTCAATGTCAAAAGAGTTTAATGATGGCAACGGATGACAAGGTTTGCAGGAGGAGTAGCTCAGGGGCCGGGACGCTCTGCTCATTTCGCCACACCTCCACGTCGACAAAACGCGCCAGCGCAGCATCTGCGCACCCGGAATATGCATCCTTGGAGGAATCCTTCTAGGGTTACTCCGTAGGTGTTTCCGTATTGTTTCAGGACTCTTGCGAAGCAGTTCCCCGAGCTCAAAGATATCTAAATATTTTGTCATCACGCGCACTCGTCAAAGAAGGGAGTTGCGGAGGCAAGTGGACATAAAAGGTCCGCTGCCACCGTCTGACGCGTATAGCAACTATCTTTAGTTTTGAATCTGCGTGTGCGGGCCGCGACGGCGGCCCTTGTGGGCAGGGGCTAGGGCAGCAGCAAATCTACTATATCTATTTTAAGAACTTCGGCCAATTTCTCGATATTGTCTAAAGACACGGTGTCGACGCAATTCTCAACCCGAGAAATATAAACTCGCGACAAGCCGGCCTGTTCCGCCAATAAGTCTTGGGTCATGCCGCGTTTTTCACGCCAATCCCGTAGATTGCGCGCAATTCTTTCCCTAGCTGTTTGGAATTTATGGGGGCTGCTCATAGCAGCCGTAGCTTGGCCTTAACTTTTAGCCCAGTCTATAAAGTATACGTTACAATGTTTCGTAATGCGGCATTTGCAGTTTGCTACGCTATTTAAACGCAATTTCAGTCGGTCGAGCCTCCGTATCTAAAGGGCGATGGCTTTTAAAGCAGCGTCTTCCGACAAAGCTATCGATTTTTTTATAACAATTGAATACACCAACCTTTAAGCAGCAAATAGCCTGAATTTTTTGAAGCCAATATATGTTTTCTACCCAATTTGTTTCGTCGTATTGCGTTGTCGCAGCGGCGGTTAGGAGGCATAAAGGCGGCCCACGTCTCCAAGACCATTTCAGCAAAGTTCTGCCACCACTCTTGGTCGTGAATATTTGAATCACCAGAAAATGCCATGCTTAGAACGACTATCACGTGGACGAATGATTACGTACATTTTCGAAGAATTTTTCTCGATATCATCATTCAAAGAGGCGGCCTGTGCGCGGACTATCAATTACACCTTCACGGCGATGAAGTGCCTTCCGAGGGGAGAGTACTTTTCTCGTACCCACACTGGTCCGAGTCCGTACTTGCGTTTGCGCTGCGGGCGATGTGTCAGGTTAGATGGGGTACGCAGGCAGTCCCGAAATCGCGCCTCCCGTCGTCCGGAATTTGTCTAATGGACGTATCCGTAGGCATTAGCAAAGATGGAGTTGAGCCACTCAGTGAGCTCGAGGCAGTGCGTATTTACGCAGTCGGGGACAATCCGACTTGCCAGTATCGCGATGTGACTACGTCAGCGCCGCCACGATATTTCACTCTCTGTCCAGGAGACAGCGACCCGTTTTACCTGGCCGCCCATGCCATCGCAAAAACACTTTGGGAGACCTCGACACTTCTCTCGTTACCGGAGCCTATTCAATTGCACGTGCACCAATACGAAGAAATTGCTTATGTGCGCTTGAGCGAACTGTTGCCAACTTCTCGAGCTGCATTTGCGATTCATTTGCAGGGAGCGATGACCCCGGATATCCCCGGAAAGGATTGTGCTTATTTACAAGATTGGGAGGATTTTTTAGGTACTAATATTGCGCCATCAAAAAGGCTAAAGAATTATTGCAGCAAGAAGCCGCTTGGGCTTCCCCCTAGCTAGTAGGTCATGCTGTTTCCGTGTATAGCATGACCTACTATCAATAGCAAAAAAAGGCCGGCACACTATATCTCCTGAGTACAACGCCAAGGTAAAACGCTATGACCGATATCACTTCTTCCAACGACCAAGCGGTGCGTCATTCACAAGTGCCGGACGATTTTCCGCGGCCGGAAGTAGCCAGCGCCGTCGCGGGCTACCAATCGAAACTCGCGTTGGTTGAATATGACGGCAAGTTCTACGTGCCTGGGGCAACCCCACCCGAGATTTTCGACCGATGGGACATTTGCGAGGACCTCGCCGTACAGTTCGTCGAGAAATGCCGGAGGAATCAAACCGGAAAATATTCGCACCTCTCCGAGACGGAAATTCTCGACCAGTACTGTGTACGTCTATTGAAAACAAGGTGGGGTTCGGATGATGAGATGCGCTGGGTCATCCGCCGCACCGCCGAGCTGCTTGGCTGGCCGGCGCCTGCTGCGGCCATGACCGGCACGTATAGGTAGAAATGGGACCAGCCGCTTTGGACGTTGACGACCGGCCCGAACTCTGGATTTTCAAGAAATGATGACAGTTAAAGGAAAGAGCAAAGCGTTAGCTCGCTGGCTGCGCCACCGCCCGGACGCTATCGGCCTTGCGCTGGATAAAAACGGTTGGGCCAATATCGCCGAGTTATTAGCGAAAGCGGGGGCTGCCGGCACACCGCTGACACATGAAGAACTTTTGCAGGTGGTAAGCGAGAACGACAAACAGAGGTTCTCGTTGAGTGAGGATGGACTGCGCATCCGAGCGGCGCAAGGGCACTCAGTCGCAGTGGACTTAAATCTGCCGTTCAAAACGCCGCCACCAGTCTTGTATCACGGCACCGTTGGAAAATTTCTCGCAGCGATTCGGAAACAAGGTTTGTTGCCCGGTTCCCGGCGCGATGTGCATTTATCTGCAACCAAAGAAACGGCGGTGGCGGTTGGTGCGCGACGCGGCACACCTGTTGTGCTGATTATTGAAACGTATCCATTGTTGCGAGACGGCTTTCAGTTCCGGTGCGCCGAAAATGGCGTCTGGCTTATTCCGAACGTCCCGTCAAAATATCTCCGGTTTCCGGACGGACCAGCCGAAAAATTCTTGGGCGTTTTTAAATGAAAATCCAGCTAGCCTCCGACTTGCACCTTGAATTCCTTCAGCGAGATTTTCCGGGGGAGCGATTGATTGCTCCTGCGTACGGAGCGGATGTGCTGGTTCTTGCCGGCGACATCGCCAACGGCACACAAGCCATCGAGCTCTTCAAAGATTGGCCGGTCCCTGTACTGTATTTGGCTGGCAATCACGAGTTTTACGGGGAATCGTTTGAACAGGCGCGTATTGACCTTCGTAAAGCGGCCGAGGGCACACACATACGCTTCCTCGACAACGACATAGCGGATTTTGGCGGAGTGCGCTTTCTTGGGGCCACTCTGTGGACAGACTACCTCCTGTCCAGCAATCGTACGCAACGACAGCTCATGGACAACGCCGAACGCCGACTGAATGACCACCACTCGATTCGCACCCAGGAAGGTTTTTTCACGGCCAGCAAAGCGTTGGTAGAGCACGAGCAATCGCGTCGCTGGCTAGAGCGCGAACTCGATAAGCCCTACGACGGCAAAACCGTCGTCATAACACACCATGGGCCGCATGCTCTATCAGTTCATCCACGCTACGCCGGCGACCCAACAAATGCCGCGTTCGTGAGCGGCAACCTTGACGCACTACTGCTCAAAGCAAAACTTTGGGTGCATGGACATGTACACGACAGCTTCGATTACCTGGTTGGCGGGTGCCGCGTCGTGGCAAATCCGCTTGGCTACGCAATGAACCGAAATCAAGTCGCCAAGACACGCGACCTGAAATTTGAGAACCCGGGTTTTCAGTGGGCGTGTGTGATTGACGTCAATTGAATAAACTGAAACGGGGAAATTGGAGACGCTATGAAAATAATCAAAGGCCTTCCCATTGAGGACACGAAAACTGACGCCGAACTCGACAGCATGCTCCATGCAGCACAAGAGCTCGCCCAGCGCCCCATGTCCACAGAAAAATCTCGGCAGGACGGCGAAGCATTTATGTCGAAAATGCGTGAGGACGAGGCGGTAGCGCTATCGAAGCTTATCGAGCGCAAAGAACTCATTTCGTCTAGCCAGATTCACGCTCGGTGGGACGTTACTCGTCAATTCATCAGCGAGGCCGTCAAAGCTGGCCGGCTGTTTGCTCTTATCGGCCCCTCCGGTGAAAACTTCTATCCTGCTTTCTTCGTAGACGGGAGGTACGACCGACGTTCCTTGGAGAAGGTGTCAAAAGCACTTGGCAGCCTGCCTGCATCCGTGAAATACCAATTTTTTACGAGTAGGTCACACCGCTTGGGAGGCAATACGCCCTTGGACGCGTTGGCGGCAGGACGCCTAGCGGAAACGCTCGTTGCAGCAATAGGCTTTGCAGAGCGCTGACAATGCGGGCAACAGAAATAAAGTCGCAAAGGCCCGCGACCTAAGATTTGAGACGCCCACTTTTCAGTGGCGTGTGTAATTGATGTCAATTCACAAGATGCAGCTACTTCGAAAGACACTTTATGACAATGCCCTTCGAGCGCACACGCTCCGTTGTACAAGCCCGCGAATTTCTCCAGGAGCTCGTGCAGAGCGCTGAGGTGCCTGAATCTGTTCGGCGGGAAGCGCACCGGCTTCTACGTCACTATCCCTCAGATGACGACCTGGAACTGACCGCATCTACTTTGCCGGAAAGGTGGGCGATACCAGGCGAAGATTTCCGAGGATGAAACCTATTTCCAAGAAAAAAGTTGGGCATCTCGTTCTAGAGAAGCCGTGGCCGCGACTACATCTCCTGAGCGACCTGCACCTCGACACCGGACCGTACGAACTACCGGCCGGTGTCGATTTTGACATCCTCGTCGCCGCTGGCGATATTGGTCCTGTGGAAACCGCAGTGCCCTGGCTAGCTGCACTCGGCAAGCCGATTGTCTACGTGCTCGGCAATTACGAGCGCTACCACGCTGACCTTGATGAAGTGGTCGTGCAAGCGAAACGGCTCGCGCAAGGGACGCAAGTGCATGTGTTGGAACGCGATGCTGTAGTGATTGACGGGATGCGGTTTTTGGGTACGACGCTCTGGACGAATTTCGGCGAACTTACCCGCCAGCTCGTCGCTTGGTCACTGGGGGGAAGTAGCGATTTTCGCCGCATCAAAGCGGCACGCTATGCTCACGGCCCCGTGCGCAACCGCGTGGAGCGGCTGTGCCGGCGGATACAGCGCGACGTTCCCGAGCCCGGGGACTTTCACCCGGTCATTGCATACATTGAGCACAAAGCGTCGATGCAATGGCTGCAGGAGCAGCTAGTCAAGCCTTTCGACGGTCCAACGGTTGTCGTGACACATCACGCGCCCACTTTTGAATCGTTGCGTGCGTTCGGGATTCGCGATGTGCTATTGGACCGGGAGAACTGGGACTACCATGACGAGGACCTCATGCGCGTCGGGAATTACGCGAGCAATTTAACCCCTTTTTTGAAATCACATTACGCGAACATCGAACTTTGGTGTCACGGGCATCTCCACAAGGGCATCGATGTCCTCGATTCTGGTGTGCGCATTATGTGCAACCCGCGCGGCTATCACCAGAAGCCCCTGACTGAGGAAGCCGCGAAAGCATTTTCACTCTGGAGTGGCTTCGGTATTTCCGCCCCCACTATTGCCAGAAGCCAGGCGAGTTTTGAAAAGGAACCATTTCGCGGCGATGCGCCGGAGTTCAATCCGCGCTTGGTGGTGGACTTGACCGACGGGCCGGCTCAACCGCTGTCAAAGTACATCCGGGCGCCGGTAGCGGAAATGCACCGTCTACATAACGAGGCGGCGCGCATTGCTGCGTTTTTGACACCGGATGACACGGTACTCGCAGAATGTGTGCGTACAGTATTTGGGCACACATGCGGGGGCTTCGCGAACGTGGTCAAGGCAATGCTGGTAAAGCATGCAACACAGTTAGATGCGTACGCAGCGGAGGATTCCAACCTCTTTGGGGGATTGCCTCATCCGGCACCGATACCCTGCGTACCCTGGGTATTTCCGGGCTGGATTCCTGACATCAATCGAGACTACCTTGCGCAGCTTCAATGGATGGAGGTATGGATTAGGTGGACAAAAGTCCTACCATTCGCAGCAAAGACCAGGCTCCTGCAGTGGCAGCTCATAGTCAATCAGGCTCTTGCTGCGTTAGGAGCTATCGGATTAGTCGCAATGGCGTTGCCACTGGGGCGTCTGGGGTTGCGACGGGTCGACACGCGCGGAAGCGGGATAGCGATATATGTTGAGAAGGACGTGGACATTGCGCGCGCTGGCGCTCAGCTTGAACGTGCGTTGAATCAAAACAAAATTCCGCGCCGTCACGACATCAGTGTGCGGAGTGTCGAGGGCTTGCCCGAAGGTGAGGCCGCCACGCTACGTAGGATGCGTGCGTTACAGGCAGCTATCCTGTTGCCCGGTATTCCAGCGCCGGTTGACCTTGATGACGCCGCCAGCGCCGTGAGTGATAGCAGCATTGCCACGAAGGGTGTGCGCGTTGATGCAAAATCGCCTGCTGCATCGACCGATGTCGCAGGGCAGTTGAATCCCTTGGGCGTACCTCCTGACGACGGAGAGATGCTCTCGACACGGCAGGTTGCTCAACTACTGCATGTTTCGCTGCCATACGTAATTAAGCTGCTCGACCATGGATATATTCCCGGCATACAGAAGACCGACAGTGGGCATCGACGCATACCAAGGGCCGCTGCCCTTGAGTACAAGGCGCAGAGGAAGGTAAACCAGGCCAAAGCCAGCGCGAATGTGGCCAGAGTCTCCCGAGACCTTGGTCTCTATGACGATGAGTTGGAGGGCATTCCGAAGGCGCCTAAGTCCCGATGAATATAGCTATTCAAGATGTCGAATTGAAGGATTTTATGCTCTCAATTTTCAAACCTTCAACGCTTTTTCTGCACATTCACCGTATAAAAGCAGATTATGAAAACTATACGGTGAACTGACTGCCTTCCATGGACTACCTTCCTCTCTCCGACAACGCTGCTCGCCAGGTTATAGATTCTACGACCCTGTTTTCTGAACACGCTCGCGTTGCTGAACAGGCTCAACAATATAAGGGCGGTATGTATTGGAAATCCGAAGGGGAATACGAGTATCTAGTCAAAACGTACCCGGACAATCGCCAAACTCGGCTCGGCCGGCGCACACCCGAATCCGAAAAAATTTACGAAGAATTCAGCTCACGCAAGCAACAGCTTGAAGAACGCCTACCATCCTACAGTCACCTTTCATGGGTCTGGTGCAGAAATCATTAAAGCTGTCATTCACGCCCAATTTGTGGTGAATTGGCATCAACTTTGCTGGAACGGACCTCTCGCCATTGCTACTTGCACTCATGCAACTGCTAAGGCATGATGCTCAAATGACTACTCCTGCCAAACAAATGAAACAGCCGCTATTAATCGAGGATGTTCCGTCTGACGAGGACAAGTTTCAATCGCATCAGAAAATAGCCGATGCTCTGTCAGAGCTGATTGATAAGCAGGCTGGGGGTAAGACGATTGGACTGGAAGGCAGTTGGGGGGCTGGTAAGTCAACAATCATTAGACTGTTCTCTAAAGCACTAAGCAATCCTCCATACGACCGGCCAGTTCTTATCTATAATTTTGACGCATGGGCACATCAGGGAGACCCGCTACGGCGTGCTTTTTTGGAAGGGCTGATTGACCAATGCTTGGAAAAAAAGTGGGTCGGCGACTTAGCAGTACCGAAATTAGATTCGAACCAAGATTGGGAGGATGAGAAAGCCCGGCTAGCACGTCGGATGAAGGAATCTAAAAAATTGACGATTCCTGTGCTAACGCCAATGGGTAAAATTCTCTTGCCATCTTTACTCCTATTACCAATAGGGTGGGGATTGCTCACAGGAGCCTTCAAAGAAGGCTCACCAGGGTGGCTGCTAATTTTAGGATTGCTGCTAACCGCAGCGCCAATTCTTATATTCCTATATTTTTACTTGTTCGCAACGAGAAAAGATAGCGCTAAAAAAGAGCAATTGCTAGCAATTTTTTATCAAAAAATATCAACTGCGGAAAGTACAACGACGATTGAAACTAGCGAGCCAACAACACTCGAGTTTCAAAATGTATTCAAGAAGCTGCTATCCGTTGCACTAACAAATCCAGAACGCAGATTCGTTATTGTGCTCGACAATCTCGACAGAATTTCCACTGAGGAGTCCGCAGGTGTTTGGTCAATGCTGCGCTCATTCATTGATAATCCAATTATTAGAAAAGAAGCGTGGTTCAAACAAATTTGGGTTCTCATCCCCTACGCACCTGATGGACTAGTTGCTGATTCAACAGGAGACGCGTCCGGTGCCCAAGACAATGTTGTGTCTGGTCGTGATACAGACGACTTGGTCAAAAATTCCTTGCCACCACGTGAGCATTTTTTGGAGAAAGTTATCCAGATTAAGTTCTACGTGCCAGGTCCGGTACTGTCGAATTGGAAGCAGTATTTAACTGAATTACTTCGGAAAGCATTTTCTTACGAACAGGGGAATAATACTTTTCACAAAATATATCTGTTGTGTGCCAACGAACTCGCCAAGACTACCCCCCCGGGACCACGGGAACTTGTTACCTTGGTCAACGACATAGTGGGGACAGAATTGCAGTGGCAGGGGAAAATTCCGTTGGAACACCAAGCCCTTTTCGCAATTTTGAAGCGAAACGGAATTAAAATTCGGGAGAATCTAATTTCTCGAAAAATTCCTTCAGCCAAACAGATTGCCTTACTAGGGGTCGAGCTAAGTGACTCGCTGGCTTCCCTCACATTTAATGTCGATGCGGACAAGGCAAAGCAGATTCTGTTGCAACCACTAATTAAAGACGCTTTACTTGATTCATCTGGAAAGAAGCTTAAGGATGAGTATCATAGTCGACCTGGATTTTCTGAATTATTTGACGTTGACTTCGGGGTTCTTTTACCTGAATTCGTTGCAGGTGACCAAGAGTCGCTTGTGACATGCATCTTATCCGTCCAAGCAAGCGGAATACTCGAAAACGCGAAACTAGACAGCCAACTTGAAATTAGACAAGAAATTGGGCGCGCCATACAAAATACTTCCTTTTGGCCGCTACAAGATGGTCGAGTGCTTGAGGCTCTGGTGGCAGTTGCACAAATAGATTCCGAAGGATTCATGCGCGAAGCGCTGGGAAACTCCCTCAAAAAAACCGAGACCTGGTTTTTTATGAGTAAAAATGTTGGCTTTGTGCCGAAAGAAATTGATGGTTACAAGCCGATACTACAATTAATTTCAAATGTCTGGCGCAACCAACAATTACGGGAGTACTTCAAAGACAATTGGCCTATGCACCCTGTCACAATTCCAGGTGAGCCGCAGCGCTGGGTAGAAATATGCGATTTCGTGCAAACATCTAACCCATCATTAGATTTCAAGGCGATTAAACCTGGAATTCCTATGGCAGACATCGTTAAATTCTTGAAGTCAGCGATTGAAACTGGAACGGTTTCGGCGTCAATCTACAATTCACTGCTTTCCTACGTTAACGCCGACGAGTTAGAACACTTTGGACCAATCGTTGAAGCATCTTTGCAGCAACTCTCTACTTTATCTGCCACGTCTCCTCAGAGTACTCTGAACATCTACCGCTTCTTGCAGTATGCATCGAAAGTACTTCCAGCTGCAGCTTCGGCACTGAAAAAAAACGTGGAATCAGGCACGGTGCTTCATACTGTTTGGTTGGGTTTTACAACCACTACAGAGGGCTTTTCAATCTCTGCAGAATCTTTAACCGCTTGGTCACTTTATATATGGCTTAGGGAACAACCAGCCGGAACTTTAGGGGCCGCAGTCGCAAATTCCACAGAAGGACATGCATTGGCCGTAGCATTCTTCAATTCCCCATCTAGCAGTCCAGCACTTGTTACAGCACTATTCGCCTTAGCAAAGCAGTTTGATTCAGATTCCTTAGTTTTTAGAATGGCATCGTTGAATGGGCCTTCAAGACCGCTCGCTGCTTATTTTGTTTCTCAGGCAACGGAAAAAAATGATATCAACGCACTGGTCGGTGAAGCGGACGTTGTGCAGCGCGTCGTTTTTATTACTCAGTCAATGCACGCGGCGCAAAAAAATACGGCTCCCCTTATCGCATTCCTAAATGAGCGGATTGAAACGGGCAACTTCGTCAAAGAGCTAACCGAATCGACGTTTGACCTCAAATTGCTTCCGTTTTATGCATTTTTAATGGATAACACGTCTATACGGTCAAATCGTCTATTTCCTGAGTGGTGTCAGAAAGCGCTTCAATCGGTATCGCGCGAGGTTTTAGCCAACGACCTTGTTTCAAGTGGCCCATGGACAAAGCTAATCATTGCCTTGGCCGCCAATTCAACGCCTCCGCAGCTTGGCGCTGAGTTTCGTGGCGCGCTGGCAGATTTTTCAAGTAAAACACTTGGTGGTCTAGTACCGCCTGAAGGAGCGATTCGTCCTCCTGCTTCTATCAATCTTTTCCAATCACTGTCGGCTGAGCTGGTTGATGGGTTGGTTGACCAGATATACGAAATGGCAGCGAATAACGCTGGGCGCGAAATTGCCGAAGGTTTTTTCCTTTTGGTCGGGGAAATATTAATCATCAAAGGTGTATTGAGCAATACTTCCAATAAGGTTATTCGGCGATTGGTGCTGCCACTTGTTGAGACTGAAAATCTTCCTGGGCTTGCATGGATAGCCAACGCAATTAATCGAGACTCGAAAATAATAGCTAATGCTGATGATGTGGCGTTAAGAGATTTGCTTAGTAAGCTAGAGGAATGTCTGAATAGGGAAACCTGCCCCAATGAGATTAAGTTTCTCTTTGAATTGATTCGAAGCTTGCGGCCCGAAATGAAAACGGCGGTAACGTAGACACTCCTCCGCTTCAGAATGCAGCCGACACTCCGGCTTAACGATATGGGAAAGCGATGACCTGGGACATTACAGAGCACATTAAACAACTAGAAAAGCTATTAGTGCCTGGCGTGATTGGAATGTATCGCAGCATTGAAGTAACTGAGATTGTCGGCTACCAGCGTGACGTTCCGCCCACGAATTTCCTGAGCTTGTTGGTCGCGGAGGCAGGCGAACCTCCTGCGAACTTACCATCCGGAAATCCGTTCATCAATTCAAAACCATTGGTGCTGGGAGGCACGGAATGGAAGTTCGGCGTATCCAGATACCGCATCTCTCCCAAGCAGGTGCTTGATGCTCTGCGCAGGTTCGGACAAACACATGAGTGGAAGCTGAGTAATTTCGCGCTGCGGGTTGGAACGCTCATCGCGGTGCCACCGCAGTTCGTTCCATCGGACTCATTCCAGCCTCATCCTTGGAACGGCGTGTTAAAGAACAATTTCTGGAATGGCTCGCATCTCATCGAGTTTTTTGATACCGAAAAAAATGACGTCCGTTTTCTCCTAGATGACCCGAAATTGCTTACGGGGCTCGCAACGCTCCTCCAGGCGCACGTACCTATGGGAATTGATGGGCTCTCGGACCGCTTGGGGAACGTGTTAATCCAGCTTCCGGTAACCGTCGCTGCCACAAGTGTGCGAGGCTCGGAAGACGGGGCATTTCTTGTTGAGCCCGCATGGCATCCCAAGGTCAAAGGGCGGCCGCTACGGGTATCGTGTGAAATATACGAGGACGAAACGTTAGAGGGCTTTGGTTCAAGAATTGTCGATAGTGAACTTGCAAAGTTTCCCCTTCACTCGCATCGCGGGGGGGCTCGGCATATCATGTGGGACGACAGCAATGAGGTGGTTCTCGGTGCCTCCGCGCAGACCACTTTCATCACGGGTATCGGCCTAAATATCAACGTGGTCGGAGAACGGTCGACTGACCGTGAGTTCAAGATACCAGCTCCGGGCGGCCAACACCAAGTCGTCATAGTTCCGCTTAATCGCGAGGCTCAACCCAACCGAATTGGGAAAGTGTGGCCGAACCCTCGAGAACCGTGGCGCTCCAAGAGAGTTTTCAGGGATAGTCTTCATAAATTACAAATACGAAAAGAGTTTCTCCAGTACGGAGGACCGTCTGAGGCCGGGCGCGAGGAAGCCTTGGCAGATATTCGTTGGCTACTAGCAGAACACGGCAAAAGTGGGGCATGGCTTTGGGACCCTTATCTCAACGCCAGAGACGTGTTGAGTACCCTCTTCTTCTGCCCGCATCCTGGGGTGGACTTGCGTGCACTGACTGCTGGAGCTGAGGTGCCAGATTCGGGGCAAGCTAAGGCCAAATCTCCTGTAGCGAGTACGCCTTGCGAACGTATTTCCCAAGCCATTCAGATATGGGGTCGACATTGCCTAAACAAACTTGGTTTACTTCGCAAGTCGGTAGTGTCAAAGCCATCCTGGAAGACTCAACAATTGGCGGCCATTCAAGGCGCAATGGGTAACTGTGAAGGTTTGAAGCTTGAGTTTCGCATTCGCGAAGGTTCGGCGGGATGGCCTTTCCACGACCGATTTTTGATATTCCCTAGTGCTCTGGGCGGTGCAATCGCTTGGTCTCTCGGTACCTCAGTCAATAGCCTAGGTCGTCAGCACCACATCCTTCAGAAGGTCGCCGACGGAGAGCTGATTCGGCAAGCTTTCTTGGAGCTATGGGGCGAACTTGATGGCCCAGAATATACCGTGTGGAAGACTCCATGACAGAAAATACGAAAAAACTCGCCCAACAAACGTTCCAAGCAGCCCTTGGCGCCGGACCATCTGAGCAACCGAAGTCCCTCAAGCTATTCTTTGCCCAAGCGGTTAGAGTAAATGGACAGCCTTCCCTTTCGAACAAAGAATCCCTTGAGAATTCGCTTGATGCCGAGTTTCCGTTCCTTCGGCCGCTGGTCTGGGCAGATAGTGTGCCTGACGGTGCCTCAAGCGTGCGATGGGAAATCGCGGTGCGCGGTGTTTTGGACTCCTTGCGTAGTTGGAACATGGAAAACGCTAACGCGCTTTTCGAGCTACAAGCGCTATTGATAGCCACACAAGTGCTTGACGTTCGTTCGGCCGGACTCGAGAGCGTTGCCGCGTCGCTAGTTGGAGATGGTCTGAAGACTGGTTTACTGCGGCTCGTTGAAAATGCAAATGTCGGCATCCACAATAGCCACAGAGGCAACCCTGCTGAGATACAGAACACGCTGAAATTAGCGGGCCATCAAGTCAACTACGAGAATTTGACTCATCTGCTCCGAAACCTAATGCCTGAGCCGCAAACGGACCTATCGGCAGCCATCGTGCTTCTTTGGGTGCTAGAACCGGATAAACTCGCGGATGCCGTAACCGAAAAAGATAATATCCTCTTCTCTTTACTAGTTTGCCTAGTACTTGAGGATTCGAGTGCTCTATTCGCACTCAAAGTTCCACTTATTGCGTTCAAGTTTATTAGTATCCGTTTCCTTCAGCAAGCGCATAACGCAAGTCGTATGACCCACGATTGGAGCGACGTTTATAGACGACTACTCTTACAAGTGGCCCAAACCTCGGACTGGGCTGGGTGGATGAATGCATTGTTTAAGTACCTGAATAATGATTCGCTAGCGGCTGAAGCTTTATCGAAGGCACTTGTGGACCTCGATGAAAAGCACTGGAATGAGTTCTTGGGGGTGCTGTCCTTGAGCCACTCCCAGTTGATGGCAGCGCCTGTAGCCAGCATTATGTTACATTTTTCGAACGAGGTCATTCCGTCAAAGGCCAAAGCAATGTGGTCAATCGCCTTTAAAAAATGGAGCGTTTGGAACTATGCAGAGGGCGAGGAGCAGGCACATCTGTTTGCACCGACGGCATGCGCGCTAGATTTTCCCGTGGCGATGTACTACTCCCAGCAACAGGCTAGTACACTCAATGAGGAGGAATATAGGCTCACGCAAGCCGTGGAAGAAATTGAACAACTATGGTTCGAGTCATTTTCTGACCTCGTCACTGAACGGAACAGGCTCCTGTCCCGTCTGCGGCTAGTTCAGCATGGGCGGGAGCTCGCTGCCGGCAGCTCGCAAGGGCTTCCACCTCCCATACTACCCGAAGACGACTTATATACCCGCGTCCGTTACAGCTGACCACTGGCGACTAAATTGCCGCGATGTCTAGACCGCGTCAGCTTAGGAAGGCTCGCGCCGAACGAATGCGGGTTCCTGATGGGTAGCCGTAGCACGTCGCAGGTATGCAGCCTTGGCACCGTCAGGCGTCGCCGCCTGCTCTGCCGCGACGTTCTCGAATCCCCTATCAATAAGTGACGTAGCACGCCACTCGTTTCCCCAGAACCCGACTACGCCACCAATACCAATGTTGATGATATCAGCCAGCCCAAAACGGTGTCCATATGGAATGCCGTACACATAACCTTCCGGGCTGGGAAACAAGAGGTAGACGCCGACGCCGAACACGGTCGCGAGCGCGCCGAGAAACCACATTTTGTGCCATAACAGCCAGAACCCGCCCCCGAGTACACCAGGAAAGGAAAACCCTTGTTTCACTGCTTCCAACCGATGGTCGGGATGATTAAAGATTGAAAATGTTTTCATAACGCCTTTCTGCAACTCGGGGCATGTGCGACTCCATGCCCGAATGTCCAACGGTCGACGGATAAATTTTCTCCTCGCACCCAACAAAAAACGGCACCAAGGCCGAAGCCCTGATGCCGTCTACCCTTATTCTCCGCGGACTGCTAATGAACCACGGTCCTCCCTACGCGGATTCCGGCAACTGGTACCTGAATTTACGAGCGCTGCCATCATCACATCAGCTCGTTGGCCGACAAAAACTTCTCGACGTCACTCATCGTTACTCGGTAATCTTCAAGCATAGACTTCAAGCCATGCTGGTCAATCAGTTCGACCCCGTTTAGATTAGCCATCCTATGAGCCTTCTCGTTGAATAACTGGTTGGTAATGCAAACCAACTGAAATTGCGTCCCGGGATACCGCACCCGATACGCCGCGTGTCCGGTGACCACATCTTTAACCGCGTCCCAGTCAAGCTGATTTCCGATATTTGAAGAACTTTTACATTGAACCAACTCCCCAGAACGCTGGGTCTTGGCGACAACATCGACACCGTCATCATTCGATGCTGGAGTTCGAATTACGGTCTTAAAGCCGCGCTTGAGCCATAACGAGGCTGTTAATGCTTCAAAATATTCAGGCTGCAGCCCAAGCGCGTAGTCCAAGTCAATTCGGTCCTCAAAAGCTTCGCCGCCCACATCGACGACATCAGTGAACTCGCCAGGAAGGATATTTCCCGTTCCATTAAGCATGTCGTAAGAAAGGCTGCGTTTGTATTCAAGGAGTTCGTGCAGCTTCACGTCGAAGGATTTGAACTCTGCGGCTCGGACTACCGGGTAGTAGACATAAACCGTCTTTTTCTGCCCGATGCGGTAGGCGCGGTCAGTTGCTTGGTCTTCCTTTGCAGGGTTCCACGTCCTGCTGTAATGAATTACGTGGTTGGCTGCCTGGATGTTTACGCCAAATCCAACGGCAACTGGCGACAGAATGATGACCCCAAATCCCGGCTGCTGCTGAAACGTCTTTAGTCGTTTCTGCCGGCTATGCTCGTGCTTTGCCGACGCTGTGGTGTCACCATTGATAACATCTGGCCGATACTTGAAAACCTGCTCGATGTAGTGCACCAGCATTCGCTGCATTTCGCGAAACTCGCAGAACACAATCGCTTTGTCGCCCTTGGTCTTTATTTCCTGCAACGTATTGAGCAGCCAGTCGAGTTTCGGCGACCTCTTGCGGTAATTTGCGAGAGGTCCGGGCACAAATACTTCGCGACCGATTTCCCGCGGGTCGGTACAAAGGCGCCTCAAATATTGAATGAGTCCAAGTGAGTTTACAAACCGACCGCCGCCCACTCCACTGCGCCTATTCTTGTACGACTCGAGCGCTTCGGCATACAGCTTCCGCTGGAACGCAGACATCACGAGGTTCTGCGCCTCCGCTACGATAATTTTTGGAGGCAAGTCTTTTGCGACGTTTTTCTTGTTCCGGCGCAGAATCTGCGGCTCGATAATGGCCCGCAGTTCATTGATTCGTGCTTCAGCCTCGGGGTCGCCTGTGCACTCGATTGGCCGTCGGTAACGGTCGCCGAATTCGTTCAAGCCCCCGAGCAGGCCGGGCTGAATAAAATCAAACAGGCACCAGAGGTCGGCAAGCGTATTTTCAACTGGCGTACCGGTACAGGCAATCTTGAAGTCGACGTTTTGCTTCATCGCCGACCGGGTGACCATCGCGGCCGGGTTCTTAATTTTCTGAGCTTCGTCACATACCATTATCGACCAATGAGTGGCTGCAAATGAGAACTCAAGGTCACGCAAGGTCTCGTAGGTGGTCAGCACGACCTTTGAGGAACCCAGCCAATTCGGCTTTAAAAATCGAAACAGTTCGTCCCGCTGAAGCTGTTCGTCTAAGTTTGCGCGACTTTCGCGAAGTCCCGACAGAGTATCGCCGTATAGCGTAAGGAGGCTAAAAGTGCCGAGTTTGAAGAATCGCTCGGCCTCTTCCTTCCAGTTTTCGAGTAGGGAGACCGGAGCGACCACCAAGACCGGGCTGAACTTGTCGCCCTGTTCAAGCAGATAAGCAATGACAGTGAGCAACTGGAGCGTTTTCCCCAATCCCATGTCATCTGCAAGAATGGCACCACGACAGTAGTCAGGGGCTTGCGTAAGCAGGTTCTGTAGCCACGCAATGCCGATTGACTGATGGTCCTTGAGCGATACATGGGGCAGTAATGTCGTTGGTAGAGTGGGGCTCTTCGATTGGTCAAATTTGAGTTGTTCCGCCCGGCTTTCACGGTACTCGGTAGTTTCAATGTTGGCGCGCAGAAGTAACTCTTGACGGGGCGTCTTCTTTTTGGGCACCACCGAGGACGGTTGCCATTCATCTTCGTTCAGTTTTCCCGGAACCCATATTTCTTCAACTTGAGTTATTACCTCTTCTGCTGTGGAAAGCTCCACGTGTTTGTCGGTGTCGGGCCATTTAATTGACGTGGCGCCTGCAGTTTTGGCAGCTGCGACGCGTTCGCGCACTAACTTGAGGTCTTCTGGAGTTACTGTCGTAGGCAATTCCTCGCCATCAACCGATGTGACGTTGACGACAACCGTCTGTACTGGCTTTCCTGCTGCAGCGTCTTCGGCGGGGAACCAGCCATCCTCGTCCTTGCCTCGTGGAATGTACGGAGAAATGAGCGGCTTTTGGATTCCAATGCCAGCTACGCGCTTCGAATATCGTGCCAGGTCCGCCACATCCGCATAGTGAATCGTGACGCGCGGACGGGTCCACTCTTGATACGCAAGCTGCAGAGTGTCTATCTCCTTTTGAGTATCGCCGAGAAGCTGAAGGTCATGTCCGCGCCAGTGGTAAAGTTCATTTCCAGTATGCAGGCGCGCTGCGACAGCCGTAATGAAGTGACGCAGTTCGAGGGGGTCTTTAAACGATTCGTGCGCGCTCCAGGCTTCACGAGTGACAATTGCCTGCACCTGGATGCCAACGTTGGTCGGAATTCCCGACGCGTCTAGATTCACGCGCGCGACGAATCGTTTGAAGATAATGCCGGCTTCTTCTCGCGCTTGCTCAAACTGGTCCGGGTCGATTACTCCCTCTGCTGCACCACCTAGCGCCGCGAATGGATTCGTGACGAATCGCTCTCCAAGCGTGCCGGCGACCCGGCGACCCGGCAATTTCTTGATGGCTTCTAAAACCGTCTTGACCTTCGGGGTGACGACAACCTGGATAATTCCGTCTTCCGTCGGGATTTCGTACAGGTCACGAACGCGTGAAAAGCTATCAAAATGTTGTATCCAATTCTTGGGGGCACCTGCGAACCACGGCTCCACTTCGACGACGCCAACACCTCCCGGTGAAGTTCGTTGCAATTCAATTGCCAACTTTTCCGGGGTTAAAACAACGTTCGAGTAGAGAAACTGGTCGAGGACTGCTCCAGCCTCGACGGCAGATTGGCGTAGCTCACCCCAGAACATCCGGTTAAAATCCGGAGTGCGGGAATCGGTGTCGTAGAAGGCCTGAAGTTTCTTCAATACGCCGTAGCTACGCTTTGGCAACAATACTTTCTCAACCCCCAGATAGGCAACGGCCCCGACACAACTGACGTCGTCCCGGTCAGACTCCTTTCCGACACGCCAACCATCAACTCCCACTGCAAAATCGGGAGAGGTGAGCGAACCCTCGCTTCTGAGCCGCGGAACCAAGTTACTAACGGGCGGCAGTGAAAGCATCCGCAGCTCAGATTCTCCGTCCGGAGTGTCCAAGATGCTGTACATTTCGTCCCAGGTCAAAAGAAGCCCACCTTCGGTATCAACTAACCGTTCTTCGCCGACCAACTGCTGGATGTAGCCTAAAGCGACATCTGCATTGATGGATTGCTCTTTGGGATGAACCCCCTCAATGAGCAAAAGGATACCGTCTTCGCCGAAGACCCGACCGAGCGTTTGAGGTTTATCGCCAAAAAGACCCGTTGCCCACTTGAATGCCACTAGAATTTCCTTTCCCAAAAGAGCTTACTTGTATGAAGAGTAAAACCATTTGCCTTTAGGTAGTTCGAAATGAGAGGAATTCTGGTTCCGGCAAAGACCGACATGGTTCGATGAACTTGGTCGGAGGAGCATCGAATCCCATAGCGCGCACAGAACCGTCGGATTTCATTGAGGTCAACTGACAGAGTCGGTGGCGCTGTAGTTGCCACGTTCTCGGGAAACGAACGCCTTGGAGCCAGCGCAACAGGCCTGGTCGGCGATGGCGTGGGCCCAATTTTTAGGTGGAGACGCAGAACTTCCTCAAATCGTTGCTCCCACCTATAGTGTCCGTGCACATTATCCTTATGTGAAAGGTAATGAGCACCAGGAAGGTCACGCCACTCTGTCCTTCCCGTTCCATTGATGCGCCCCGTCAACTCAAACGGCATCGAGTCCCGACGGAAAAAGTACACCGCGTTTCCTGCCTCTCCGAATTCTGCGATGACACGGTCTCCCATCAACATGAAAAATCCGTTGTTTGTGGTCGAGCCCCCCTCAAGCTGGAGCAGGTTGTCACCCATTGTTCTACGCAGCTTCGCAATGTCGGGGTCGCGGTTTACCATGGCTCGTCTACCAAGAGCAAAGTACATGTTGTCAATCGAGTCGACATAACGCTGCCAGAAGTGAACGCGACGCTTGTCCATCTTGCCGTCATCACTGAGAAGTTCAAAGAAATCTTCGATGAGACTCGACTTGAGCCACGCCGCGACCATTTGGGTGGCGGCCGGGCCGGCACAGTCCCAATTAACAAGATTTCGGCTGAAAAGTGGGTTGTGCCAAAGCCTGACCGATAAATCGAGAAGTCCCTTGTGTTCCGGTTGCCCAGTTATCTTTGAATAGCGAGACAGAACTTCTGCGAGTCCACGGCTTTGAATTAGCGGGTGGGCTTCTAATAAGTCAGTCAGCACCGGCACATGCTTGGCAAAGGCGTCATGAGCAACTAGAGCACACGCATCGCGAATCGCAGAAAATGCTGCCTCATGGAATACCCACGAAGTGTCCGATATCGCTAGGCCATCGCGTACGCTTTCAAATTCATCGGCATTCCCACAGAGAAGGTCCTTCGCGTAGCGCTTGCAGGGATTTTCTTCAAATAGATTCTTGTGTTCGTCGAGGATAGTGGCCCACTGCGGCACTGGCGCTTGAGAGACGATTTCTCGCAAATGGCGAGAAAGGAAGTCGCAAACTTCAAGCCAATTGGACCGCGTCGGCTCATCAGCATCTCGGCCATCAAACTCAAAATAGACGGCAAGCAAGCCTTGATAGCATCGACGCAGACGTTTGGTGTCCCCGACAAGCGTCTTCAACCGAGAAAACAGTGCGGAAAACGCCTTTTCTGAACTAATGACACGTTGTTTGGAGGGACCTAACTCATGAGCCAAGCCATAGCAGATGTACCGAAGGTCACGCGCGGACTCAACATCACCCTTGTCAAGAATTCGACGGAGCGCAGGTATCATCCTATCGATTCGCGGCTTATCAAGGTCCGGAGAACCAAAACGTTTTTCGAGCTCTTTTGTATATTGCTGGAGTTCAACCGGTTCGATGAAGTCACAATTTAACCCTGACAGACAAAAGGCTTTAAGTACATTCTGCAGGTTGAGAACTGAGTTCATTGTTACCCACCCAGCGCGCAAACGCCGTGGTCGGACTCCATTTCGGAAGCGGATAAGGTCCCCTGTTTATCAGGGTCGTTAATCTCCCAGAACTTCAACTTAAGTTCAATACGGCGGCTCAATGCAGGGTCCGCCTTCGCCGAATTCGACGAATACCCCCCAACCAGGAAGAGATTTCGTACTTGGTTTTTCTGCTTATCAGAGAGAGGCGCGTCCTCCGGTTTTGGATTATCCAAGAGGACGCAGACAACACGCTCGCTTCGTCGGAGGCTCAAATCCAAGTTATGCAAGTAGCGACCTGCGTTGTCGGTGTAGCCTTCTACAACGACCTGCTTGAACCACTTGCGGCCTTTCTCCGTGTCGGCGGCCGCAAGAATGTCCGGGATATAAGAGCGGAGGAATTTAGCTTGGCCGCTTGTTAAGCGACTCTTATCGAGGTCGAACGTCGCAAGGGAGCCGAAATCGACATACGGATTTTGGTAGTCTTCGTCGTGAACGGTGACCCCCTCGAAATTTCCAGCAGCCTTCTTCATCTCAGTTAAGAGCTCCTGGATGTCCTTTCGACGTTCAGCCTCTGCCTTCTGCTGAGCGGATGACTCCTTGGTCACAGATAGAAGCGCTACGCTCATGACCAGCAAGAAGACCACCATCAAGGCAGTCATCAAGTCTGAGAAGGAAATCCAAAACGGGCGCTCCCCGTCGTCCTTCGCTCCGCGCTTTATGTAGATTCGAGGGGCAACCATTCAGTTACCTCGCCGGAACACGTTCGAGAATGTCGGACAAACCATCAACAGTGTCACCGAGCATCTTGGTTGCGGTGGTCAGATGTTGATGGAAATCGGAATTTGCGCTGCGCAGCGTTGAGGTAATGTTTTTAGCAAATTCGCCATGGGCAGTTCCCAATACTTTTGTGACCTGCTCAAGATACTGGTCGGCTTCTTGCTGAGCGACGACCAGGCTCCTGGTTGCCGCTTCAATTTTGGCAAGGACGTCTGCCGTGAGGCTTGCCTCGGTTTTGGCGGAGTCAACCGTGGAGCGAAGCTCTGACACCATTCGAGAAACCTCGTCACGCACCAATTTGTATTCAGAAATCGCCACGGTAAGGGTGTTATTGGACCCCGTCAAGGCTGTGCTTGCGGCACCAAGCTGACCGGATAGAGAGTTCGCCTTTTCCAGGGTCTCCGAAGTCTTAGAACCAGCTTTGGCAAAGTCAGATGCTGCAATATAGAGGGTATTGGCAGCCTCGCTCATGCGGGAAATCGAATCGCCGGTGACCTGTTCCATCCGCAGCACCGCTTGCTTGATAGATTCGCCAACATCCGCGACTTGGGTCAAAGTCTTGCCGAGATTTTCCGACAGGGCTTCCTGTGTTGTGCGGGCATGCTGCGAAAGCGCTTCCGTTCTGGCTTGGTCTTTTGAGGACGTCGTTTCGACAAGCCCCTGTAATCCGCGGACCATTTCCGCAACATTTGCGCCCATTGCCGAAACCGCCTCCTGGGTCTTTCGGTTTGTCTCCGACTGGGATTCTGAGACATCGTTACGTATGCTGGTCACAGCTTTCATGAGTTCATCACTCATTGCTCGTTGGCGAGCCTCCATTCCGGCGACTGCTTCGCCTAGTTTCGCTGCCATCTGTTCTGTGGCCGAAACGCCGGTTTGCCCCATCTTAGTGGTGAATTCGTCTAGGCGTCCCAAAGAGCTCTGCAGCGCAGCAATCGTTTCCTGTTGCATTCGATTGATGCCGCTTATCTGGTCACCGAATAGGTCTTTAATTTGGGCAGTCATTGCCGACATTGTGTCGATAATGATTTTGTTCACGGCGTCATTCTGATTTCCGCCGACAGACTGAACAGCGTCGCCGATGCGGGTTAACGGTTCTCGTAAGCCCTCGTTCATCCCGGCGACGATGCGCTCTGCCATTGTGTTGGCGTGAAGAGCAGACTGCTGGATTTGGCGGTCCGTCAGTCCTTCCAGCACCTGTTTGAGCTCGGTGACCAGCGCGTCCTTGAGAATCTTGGCCTCTTTTTCTGCCGACTCCGATGAGCGGGCCAAGCGCTCTAAGTACTCATCACCGGCGCCAGCCTCAAACGCTTCATCAATAAGGTGACAAATTTCCTCAACCCTTTTGTAGAGGCCTGAGACCTGAAATTTCTCAATGAACGTGACAAGCATCGCTAACGCGATGGCACCGAACGAAACACTGAATGCCTCGCTAACGTCATGAAGAAGAGAGTTCAGGCCGTCGCGAACAATTTGGGAGTTATCGGAGACAGTAAATGACTTAATACCGCCTATCAGGCCGATAAAGGTTCCAATGATGCCGAGCCCCGTGAAGATGCCTGGCAGATGACGAAAAAATTCCGTGACGAGAACGGTGTCGACAAGGACTTCGCGGCTGAAGAACACTTCAGCCGGCACGGAGGACCGATACCGGGTAATTTCGTAGGCGCCCGTTTGGGAATTGCGTTCCTTTTGTCCGTGAAGGGTCTTGTAGTATTCGCGCCAGAGGTGCGCCAGTCTCTTATCTCGCGCAAATATCGCCGCAAACGACGCTGGACTCTTATCCTCAAGTTTCTGCAACTGCTTCACTGCACCGTTGAGCTTTCGCCCTTGCAAGTAACCCCAAATCATGTATCTGACGACGAAACAAAGAAAGAGGAATACCAAAAGTCCCGCTACAATCTTGGCAGGAAACGGTAAATCGAGAATGATGTTCAGGACTTGAGACATTGTTTTCTCTTCTGGCAGGGATAACGAGCTGATTTATTTAATCGAGGAGTCTTTCTCTCTGGGTCGACGTATTGTCAGTCCATTCTGGCTGCACCAGTCGAGCACCATCACCTCCATCATGCTGGTAAGTGTTCTTCGCTCCTTATGGGCGGCCCTTTCCAGCAGTGCTTTGATTTCGCTATCAAGTCGGAAAGACGTAGGATTTCGATGTTGGGCCGCCATCGCGGTCTCTCCAATTTGTAGTGCGAATGCGCTACAGTGTAGCGCACGGCTGCAAGAATGAAAGAATTTGTGTTCCGTGGCCTAATTGTGGTCAAAACCTTGCAGGTTTTCATGCCGGACGCCTAAACCTAGTGCTACCTTAAAGAGCAGCGTGTAGTACGTACTGAAGTCTTTTTTTATCAATGACGGGCACCTCATGGCGACGCATCTCTCTCCTTTTACTGAACAACAAATTGAGCGCATTGCTCGGATTATTGGTGAGACCGAGGCAGGATTGTCCGGACAAGATATTGGCAGGCTCCTCCTCAGACTCGACTTCCCTGACGACGGTCCAACGGTCACGAAATGGAAGCGCATATTCAACTCCCTCGCACAACTGCAGAACAAACATCAAGTTGGGAACCATACCGTGATGCTATTAAATTCAGTGATGCAGCCAGAGGCCTACGTGTCACACCGCGAGTTATTCAACATACGCCAGAGTCAATTAAACGCGGTACTAGCGTTCGCCGGATATTACGTTCGTGATGACGGGAAAGTGGGGAAAACAAATAGAGCGACAACGCTTGACGAAGCATTTGCGAAAGCCAATCGTATGGAAGAGCAACTCCGTTCGCGAGATGTTCATGCAAGGGTCCTCGAGTTTTGTCGCGCTGAACTGGTTCAATCCAACTATTTTCATGCCGTATTCGAAGCAATGAAATCGATAAAAACCCGTATCAATGAAATGGCCAACATTGACGGAGACGGTGCTTCCTTGGTGGACACCGCATTCGGCATGGCAAATGGCCCGCCCTTGATATCAATTAACGAATTGCGAAACCAGACGGATGAGGGCGAGAAAAAGGGTTTTATGAATCTTTTGAAGGGTCTTTTTGGAATGGTTCGCAACCCCTTGGCACACAATGCTAAGGTGGAATGGACGATGTCCGAGCAGGACGCTCTGGATATTCTGACGACGTTATCGCTCATCCATCGGAAGCTCGATTCGGCAAAGCTGAAAAGCTCAGGGGTGCCTAGTCTATAGGGTCAATGAAAGTGCAAAAAAAATGAATAATGACCTATCAACAGATGCAAGTATCCGCGCCGCAGTTGATGCTGCATTAGCAATTAGTATCGCAAGTAATGCTCAACCCTGGTACGACAAGCTCGCATATTTTCTAAGTAAAGTACGTGCTGGATTGGGACATCAGCTTCAGGATAGGGATTTTCTTGAGTATCTTTGGGAAAATGAATCGGTCAGCGCGACAGGCATGGGAAGTGTAAAAATTGCGCCTGCTCTGGATAACGGAGAGTTTCGTAGTTGGTTTGAAGAAAAAATTCTAGCAACTGCTCCTAATACACGCGCCGAACTTGAAACTTACCTTACGAATTTGTATAACGAACTCGAAACGCGGCTCACGGGGTTGTGCGGTCGCGTGCCTCGGCTAAAGCTGAATCGGGTTCTATGTGCAATCTTCCCTGACCACTTTACAACGCTCGCAGGTGTAGGCAAGTTAAAGGTCTTATACCGCGCCATGGGTGGCTCACAACAGGACCACCCGGTTCACATTCATGGTTTCATTCGGCAGCGATTGGATGCTGTGTTGGGGCCAGTGCCAAATGGCGACGAAAACGCCATGATTCAACGGCTGTGCCTGCCGTGGTTTTTGTACCGGCATATTGAGGCAGAGTCGGGTGACAGCGCCGCTGCGCCTCAGACACCAATTGATGGCAATCTGAAACCACTACCAGTCATGTTACGCAGGAAGGGACTTACTGCCATGAAGGGTAGTTTCCCAGCCTTGTTGAATCTCGTTCAAGTGTTACAAGAAGGGCTGACGCGCGAAGAATTCGCCGATACGATTCGTCAGGCAAATCCAGACCTTGCGGCCGGCAGCATTGGTACCGTCATCAATTCAGTTGCCCGAGAGTTTGACCTTTGCAGTAGGGACGGCACTGTTTACCGTTTAAGTGCCAGAGGACTGGACCTTCTAAATTCGAGGGACCCGGACGAACTAGCCGACCACTTACTTACTCGCATTTTAGGCGTCGACAACGTCATTAACTACTTAAAAGGTGGGGCTCAGCCGAAGCTTGACCTGACAGGCCTGCTCCAGAGGGTCAACCCAGGATGGACTTCGAACTTTGCACCTTCATCGCTGTTAGGCTGGCTCGTTAGTCTGGATGTCATTGAGCCCGTTGAACCGAAACGCTATCAACTCACCCAGCGTGGCCGACGTTGGGCAGATATGCTGACATGGGAGCCAGAGTGCCTTCCGGCACCCGCCGATAGCTCTGACACAAAACTCGAATCCATCAAGCACGACGTCGAAATTTCGGGGTTCCAAGAACTGGTAGGAAGGCTTGAGCAATTGGTTCACGGTAAGCTGGTTTATGAACCCGAACTTGTACGGCAGTTACATGCCGGATTATGGTTCCATCCAGTACGACATTTCGTTGTTCTAACTGGCATCTCCGGCTCCGGCAAGACGCAACTCGCGTTGAATTATTCGATGGCACTTTGTGGTGTGCAGAATAACGACCACGAGAACGTACGCGTAATTCCGGTGCAGCCGGGGTGGTTCGACCCGAGCCCTCTGCTTGGATACGTCAATCCCATTACTCAGACCTATCGCAACGCTCCGTTCCTAGAGCTACTACTGCGAGCGGCGGACGACCCCACGCACCCGTACGTTGCTATTCTGGACGAGATGAACCTCTCGCATCCGGAACAATACCTTTCGCCCGTCTTATCTGCTATGGAGACGCGAGGATGGATAGACCTACACCAACTCAGCGAGGGAGCCAGTGACGTCCCACCGAAGGTGCAGTATCCGGCAAACTTGGCCATTATCGGTACGCTGAACATGGATGAGACTACTCACGGCCTGTCCGACAAGGTACTGGACCGCGCATACACGCTTGAGTTCTGGAATATTAAGGTCGCGAATTTTCCATTGTGGGCAACGAGCCAGCTATCTGAAGACATGAAGAGTCGGGCGAAACGGGTTCTGGAAGGTTTGGGTGCGTGTCTTGCGCCCGTTCGCTTGCATTTCGGGTGGCGCACAATTGATGATGTTTTGCGCTATGTCGAGTTCTTCTCAAACCTAGGCGACACCAATGCAGACCCATTGGACGCTGCAATTTTTGCCAAGGTACTGCCAAAGCTTCGCGGTGAGAACACGGTCAGATTCCAAGCAGCGCTTGAATCAACCTATCAACTATTGAACCATGAGGGTCTGGACCGCAGTGCAAAAAAAATAGCGGAGTTAAAGGCCGACCTTATTGAAACTGGCACAGCGCGCTTTTGGCGATGACGGACAATACCTCCACCTGCGAGTTGCTGATACAACTCGCCTCCCTACAACAAGAGTGCTGGTCTTGTCTTATCAAGCCAGGAGAGGTCGCGACGGACCTCATTGAGAATCGGCAATATCTCTTTAGCTTCAGGGGTACGCCGGTCTCCAAATTCTTTATCGATGACGTTGAAGTGCAACGTGCTTCGGTAAATGAACCATTCTCTTGGTCCACTGACTTCTTTGCAGGCAGCGTTGAGTTGGTGGCCGTCGACGTATTTGGTAACACGCATCAATTCATTGCCGATGTTTGCCCTACCCCCGGCAAACTCGGCTCAGACCAGTTCACCGCAATGTTTGAGGAAATTCGAGCGTTTGATGCGCAGCTACTACTTGGAAGCATGGCGGTAACATCCGCCTTTGGCGTCGAGACGCAGGATATCGCTTTCAACGCATTAGTGGCTTTGGCCCGGCTAAAGTTGCACGGCGAAGCATTTCTGGAGGCTGTGACAGCCATTGGGCGGAAGCCCCACAAGCTCATGCGCCCCATACATAAACGGTCCCCTCTGTCCGTGATTCGCAGGCTCCATCCGAGTGCTTTAATGGACCGCCGCCTTGTGGCTCTCGCCGGCGGATACGTATCTGCGGCCGAATCAATGGTATCCATCCAGCTTTTGAACCAAACGGCTTTGCCGACCTTCGATACCCCGGCCAATCGCGCAATGAAGGCGTTACTGATGCGCTTTCGAGCCTCGATACTAGCGCTTCTCCAAGTGGTTCAGTCGAAAACACTAAAGCAAGAGCCAGGAGAGCAAGATTTGAGGATGCCTCGCAGATTGGAGCTGCTCGGAGGCCTACTGACAGGCGCTGAGCACTTGTTGACGGTGCATCCATTCATAGACGTGAACAAGCCCGGAACTTCGGCCGCCGGTCTGACCCACATTTCGGCCCAGCCGTTATATAGCCGGGCTTATCGCTGGGGTACTGAAGCCCTCCGCTCGGGGGTGGGTGGGGGACAACTTAAGGACCAGCTCAACGTCAGTCCTACGTGGGCCGTATTTGAGACTTGGTGCTTCGTACGTTTATTGAGCGCGCTAAAGATTCAACTGTGCGTTAGTGGATGGCAACTAACTGAAGACGCAGCGGCTAGTGCTGACCTTTCGTTCGCAACGACCCTACCTAACGGGGCACGACTCGAGGCGCTTTTCCAGGCAAAGTTCCACTCGGAAAATCCAATCGCTAAAAGAATTGCGTGGAGCTTATCCAGAGAGCGCATCCCGGATATTGTCTTCGTGATAACTGAAGCAGAAAAGCAACGGTTTCTTGTACTTGATGCCAAATACCGTAGTGGACGGGGCAATGTACTTGAGGCGATGGAGTCGGCACATATTTATCACGACTCCTTGCGCTTGCGAGGGATACAGCCGGGCGCTGCCAGTGGAATAAGGCCGGACCGATGCCTATTGTTACTTCCTGGCGAGCCGGAAGTACTATCCTTAAATGAGGAGGAATTTTGGGACATGCACGACGTTGGGACTGTGACCCAGTTCGCGCATGGGCAGCCCGGCGTTGAACGATGTGTTTTGCAGATTCAGAAGTGGTGTAGTTCCACGTAAGGCCCCCCCCCTTGCGCCGCAACTCGTGGTGAATGCGGATGAAGTCGGGTTGTTGTACATGGACTAGTGGTCGTTGTGGCGCGACCATGCGTCGTCGCCCCAGCGTAATGTCGTCGCAGGCCTGTACGGCGGCCCAATTCATACCGTGCCCCATATTTCAACGTCACAACTGTATCGATAGAGGCGACAATTTTGTCACTATAAATTGAAGTAGGCAATCCGGAGGTATACAGATGGGCAAATTTGGAAATGCTGCCGTAAGGGCTACAAAGTTATTCCGCGAAGGCTTGGCCTCAACACCCAATACTGCTTGGGAAAAGGCTGTAGCCGAGATATTTCCAGCTAGTCAATCATCACAGGAAAAAAGCTGCCCTCGCAGCGCCTACCTTGGCTTATGTGAAAGTGGTGTAGTTTCGGGAATCCCAGAGGGTAACTACTGCGACCCAAGAAAAAAATTAAATAAAGGCTATGCATTGAAGGCATTGTCGCTGCTCAAACAAGACCCAGCTCTTTTACACGATGAAAAAATACTCTGGCAGCGCGTGATGGAGGGCGAAGATAAGACACCAAACCATCAAATGGATGTTGTCATTTCCATCTGGAATGCAGGGCTTATTCGTGCTTAACCCGCCCCTCGAAGGGGGCACTTCGCCAACATGCTTTGCTTCCCCTGAGCAGCGTGCAGCTCACGACTCGGGCAGTCCTGTGAATTCCGTCCTCGCATCTCTGGGCCTACGCCGCGCGCTGACCAGGCCACGTTATGCGTGCGCTGGTCATTTAGGCTGTCCTTCGAAAACCTGGCAGAATCGGTCGCGGCTATTTGGCTCGCTACATAGGAGAATTTGACAGTTTAGACTGCAGCCCGTCAAGTTGATACTTGTGGATGCACATCGGTAGGTTGCAGGGCGTTGTTCTGGTTTTGCAATTGACCGCAGTAGAGGCTTATCTAGGTCGTCAGCTACGTGCAGAACCGGGCGCCATGGAAGTGAGTAAATTTAGAACATCACCGTGCCATTCCGCGGCGGTCAGGGAGAACAGACGTGTTTGGTGTTATTGCAAAGGTGCTCGCGGCAACGCCAGCGTGGGTAACGAACAGGGTCGCCCCAAAGGCGCGAAGCATCGTCTATCGTTCTTTGGCAAACAACTCAACGCGCCAAGAGCTGGAATACGGATGGCTCTTTCGGCTGCTTCTTTGGGGCGGCGAACGACCGCTGGCTTTTTCCTTGGGAGTCGGCGCCATCTGTGCACTCTTAGCGTGCCTTGCCGGCGCCCAGCCCAGCATCTCCTGGCCAGGCATATCGGCCCCCAATCTCTCGAAAGAATACGGACACGCAGGATACTTCGGCACTGCTTGGGCGGTCCAGGCCACGTTGGTCGTACTCGTCTACCCCATCGTGGTGACGTTCATCACCATCCTGCTGCAGCGCCGAGCGACGGCCAAGGTAGCCCTGCGCGTCTACGTGCTGGACTCGGCCATTTTGCCCGCTGGCACAAGCTCCATTACGCTCGTAGCCGTGATGACCGCTGAGTACTTTGTATCACTCTACGTCGGCAACGACTGGGTGGTTCGGGCGCTGATGTTCAACGGTGTCTGGCTCATCATCAACATAGCGCTTACGGGGTACTTCTTGTCGCGTACCATCCGTTTCTTGCAGGAGGAGGAAGGCCACGAGGCATTCGTTCGCCTCGCAATCAACAAAGTGTTTCGGTTGGAGCTTGTTAACAGCTTGAAGCAGCACCTGGTCGTCAACACGCCGGAGCGCGAAAGCTGGACCGTAGTCGACAACGGAATGGACCCGATACTTCCACAGGTGGTCATGCAATCACTGGGTTGCGGACGGGCTGCAGTCGTTCGTCATCTTTCTGGTATCGCAGTGCTCGACGATGTTCACCTAGGGCTCATTGCTTGGGTGTCAAAACGGTGGTGGAAGCGTGCCCTCACGCATCCACCACCAAACCAGCACATTCGAGCGCTGCTTGTATTTCCTGCGATGGTCGGCGAGTCTACATCGGGTGTGGCTAATCTTTGCCTTGTCGACAACGGCCCACCGCTGACTGCATTGGAGAAGGTCGCAGTCAATGCAGCCTTCGTGTACCGTCCTCAGCGCCGGCGAGTCCTTTCCCTCAGTACAGCTGAAATGTTGACGGAGCTCGTTACAGAAGTACAGTCGCTTGCGGAGCAACACCGTTTTTCTGCTAGCTCGGAAACATTTCGCGCGGTACTGCAATTGCACGGAACACTTTTGCGGTCATGCGAGGAGAAGACGGACGGAGACCCCAGCAGTGCAGCATCGCTTGCAGCATCGCCCTATGGATGGGGTACGAGCTCTTTCCACAGAGAGTGGCTGTCGCCATATCGGCCTGTTGCAGCGTTGGCGGTGCGCTTGCTGCCGGAAGACTTAGGTTTGTTCAACAGAGTCGCTTATGCCGCGACAACTCTTGCACGTGCGGCGCCGACGCAACCGGCTAGCCTGATTGCCGAGAGCTTGTTAGTACCAACTCATTTGGCCTATCAACTTGGCCTGTGGTGGCGCCGGCAAATGCAAGCTAGCGCGTCAGCCGGAGAGTCTGCACATGCAGGTAAGCTTCCGGAGCCTTATGCAGCCATTTATGAGAAAGCAGTGGTTAGCTTTATCGGTGGATGGAGCAGCTTAGATGTTAATGTCCTTGATTCGACTCACAGGGACAACCAGCAGTGGTGGTCCCTGTGCAATCGGGCGCTTGCGTATGCCAACCACATTGATGCGACGGCAAAGCTTCTGCTCTCGGCAGTAGCCCGAGGCGACGAAGTTGCGGCCACTTGGCTCAGCGACCAATTCCTCAAGTGGTGGGGGAACAGGCGGTATGAGCTAAACGCTGCCAACCTGGACTACGACCCAGACTTCGCCAAAGTACGACTCTCATTGGTTTACCAAGATTGGAGCGCGGCGAAGGAAGAGCTGTCTCAAATGGCTGCCTGCGAGGTTTCAATCGACATAGCGGGCAGGGTCGTTTCGCTGGCGGTGGGCCGCTATTGGGAAAGCATGCGGCTCGTGCTGATGGGCTTATTGCTGCCCGAGGACAATGGCGCGACAGCGACAGGGTCACTGCGAATCAGAATAGTGGCCAGCCTGGTCCAAGGGAGTGCGTTCTATGCAGGCGGAAACGTGATGGCGGAACCACGGTTGGATGCCGACGTGATGCTCTCGGCCATTCTTGACCTGTGCTTCAGCGACGCCAAGACAACAAGTCGACTCGACGGATTCTGCGAAAACCTTAGCTGGGAAGAAGATACTCCCGTTGTTTCGGGCTGGACTTACGGCGGTTCGCAGGCAAGAACCGGTGTCGAATCGATGCTATTGCCTTACGCGCAATTGCTTCTGGCTTTGCCTCAGGCGCGCAGGCCCGTGTGGCCAAATTCTAAAAAGGCGATTGAAGTGTGGTGGCGCGACGTGCGCAAGCTAGAGAGGGTCTCCCGATTTGGGAATGTGCTGCACGGTGCCATTGCAGGCAAGTCGTTCCGCCCCTATCTGGCAGCGTCCGACAATCTGCGACAGCAACTGGAGCTGCCAAAACGGAATTGGTTCATACGGATTCACGTTGCGCGTGCCGCGCAGTTTGTTTGTCGACGTGCCGCCATTGAACGACGGCTAATGCTGTCCTGCCTGGTTGTATCCACTGAAATAGTGGCCAAGGCCACTAAAATCGTTTCGAGTCTGGTCATTGGTGACCCAGAAGTAGCGCGGGACTCGTATCCGTTCTGCCGGTTCACCATTGGGCGTTCTTCAGTGACTGCGGAGCGAAGCTTCGTCGTCAGTAACTTCACGCAAGAGCAGCTGTCCGAAGGGATGGATGCAGAAATTTCCCAGTCATTTCTTGCAAGTATAGCGCGCTACATTCGAAGGGAAGCAGTCGAAGGCGCCTTCGCTGAGTTAGTCATCGCGCGTTCGTACACCCCCATAGTTCCCGCAAATGAGGTGGTATTTCTTCAGGAAGTCGCGAGAAGAAGCAGTGCACTGGAAGCCGCAGGACGTCATCCTTTGGTGCTTGTTCCGGAAGGAGAACTTCTCAATGTGTTCCGGCCGTATCGGTGGAGCGAGCAGAAAAATGCATCATTACCAACTGGAGTCGTCCTTGGGTATCGCAAAGGTATCGAGTCAGAGTTTGCAGACGGGTACATCAATGAGGCGCAAGTGGTGAAATTCTCGACGCCCGGGCGCGATTGTTACGTCGTGCCTTTGGATGAGGTATCCACACTCTCCGTCGAGGGTAGTGCTGCGGATGTAGCGTTCCGAGGCTCCTATGCGCTAACCGTTGATAACCATGTAAGTCTCACTTGGAATTGGGCGGCCTCGTTCTAGTACCGTGAGTTGAAGCTACACGGGAACGAGGTGACGCGGCGCAACTCGTGTACACGGAAGGCGAAGCTAGCTCTACTTCAACGTGACGAAATGAGCTAATCTGAAAGTGATGGGAATAGCGTAAAAGGCGACTTTTCAAGGCCTACTGCACGGCGGCAGGCATCGTGCGGGTAAACCACTTATTATTGAAGTTACTATAGGGGTTGAAGTTGTGCGCCACGAACGGTATAGCGCCGGAAGGTTATACGGAGGTCCTTGTGCTCGTGCTATAGAGCCAGTCCAGTGTCGATGCAGCGCCGCTTCACCGTCGGTAGAAAAGCGTGACCTTTCGCGCTCAATGGCTGAGCACGTGCGGCCTCTTCGCTAAGTCATCAATAAGCGTTCATAAACTGACAATGTTGATATCCCGTCCGAATACCGATTGAACGGTAGGTACTAAGTGGTCATGATGGCTAAGGAAGATAACCTGTGTTTTCCCCGCCAGCTCTGCCAGCGCCTCAAGACCTGCTTTTGCTCGACCATCATCGTAGTTAATGAAAAGGTCATCGGCAATGAATGGAAGTGACTGCGTCTGCCCGAGATGAAGCTCTAAAGCAGCCAGCCGCAGCGCCAAATAAAGCTGGTCTCGACTTCCATCACTCATGCCGGAAATTTCAACCATTCGTCCATCGGCCCGTTGGCCTTCAAGCGCAAGCGGCTCGCTATCGAAGTCCACCACGAGCTTTTGAAATGAACCCAGCGTTAACGCGGAAAATATTTCTCCTGCCCGAGCCAACATCGGCCCTTGTTTGGTTTCTCGATATCGGTCGATAGCCCAACGGAGAAGCTTGGCTGCGGTAAAAACCTTAATATAGCGTTCGGCCGCGTTGGCCATTCTGGCTAGCGCGCCTTGCCGCCGCGACTCAGCGCGCGCGGCCTCGTCTTGGCCCGCAATCTTTGATAGTGAAGTCATAGCGTCAGCACGGAGCGCCGAAAGCGCGTTCTGCTGCGTCAGCACCTCCTCGCGCCGACGGTCGATATCGCCGAGCACAGCGGGTATTTGTGAAACGTCTGTAGACCGCAACTCTGCTTCAAGAACCCCTAGCGACAAGCCATCACCGCCGGCTTGTGCTGTATCTTTCGCGGTCACGATATCATCGGACAACGCCCGCCACCGGTCAGAGCGCGCGATAGCTTCCCGGAGCGCGTCGCTGGTCGCCGCTTTCGCGAGTCGTAAAAGCGGCAGAATTCCAGCGTTTGCACTTTCAATGCGCGCAAACGCGCTAGCAAGCATTCCTTTTTTAGTAGCTAGCTCTTGTGACAGACGAAGGAATTCACTCCGGTCAACCGTCGCCTTTGCAAGTCTGGTAGCAAGCTCAATCGCTACCGCGGCTGGAGATTGCCCCTCCATATCGGGTGCCACAGCACCCACTAAAGTTACCGCCGCTTCCTCAAAGTCTCTAAGGTCCCTCTGCATTGTTTCAATGCGCGCTTTCCGCAGTTCTTGGATTGCCCGAAGCTTTTCGTCAATCTCAGCAAAGAGATTCAAAGCGCCCTCCGCTGTGCCGACGTCTGTTTCCTCTTTCAGTCCGGCCAAGGCAATATTTTTGCGCCAGGAACCTTCCCACGACCCCCAATCCTCGCGAGCTGCAACATCTTTTTCCTCTAACTCCGTCATCAACGCGTTAGCTTTATGCTGCTGGCTCTTCATTTCATCCAGCCGCACCCGCGCCTGAGCAGCACTTTCGACCACGTCCGATGCCGCAATAATGAGTGTAGCCAATGAAGTGGTCGCATCCATTACCAAACCTTCCGCAACAAGTGCTTGGACCAGCGCATCTCTTGCGTCGCTTGCAGTGCGCATCAGCTCATCTAATGCCAACCTAGCGTCACTGACCGTTTCAGCAGTGCGAAGAACCTTCTCTCGCGTCTGCACCCAATCTCCAATTACGAGCAATGGAATCTCAGAAAGGCCAATTTCATCCGCGCGGGCTGACCATTCCGTCTGAAATGCTATTTTCTCAGCACCAATAGTTGCGATACGTCTGCCGAGCTCGGCGACTTGCTCCTGCATACGTTTAAGACTGTCCAGCTTTGCCTGTAACTCGCTGACCTCTTGTGCTTTGTCGTGCCGCCTATCGGCAACACCGTCAGCGACTTGGACCCTTGTTTCATAGTCCGTAGCCGCAGCTGTTGCAGCGACAGCTCCAGATTTGATGGACGACCAAAGCATGTCGCGCTCCACCCGTGCCTCAGTTAGCTCATCAACAGTTACGGGATGATGGGCTTTGCGATATTGTGAAATTTCCAGTTCGTGGTCACGGACACTGTTGTGCAACTCCGCGAGCCTCTCAGAAAGAGTATTCGTAGAAGATTCATACTGCGCCTGCCGATTTTGCAGGCTGCTAATCTCTTCTGCAGGTGGAATGGCGATTCCGCAGAGGGTTTCAATATCGAGATTCCACTTTCCCAACCCAACTGATGCCGCCTTCAGTTCGCGGTTGGCCTTAGCCACTTGGGATTGCAGACGCTTTTCGAGAGACGCTACATCGCCGAGACTTCTCGCAACGGTTAGCGAGGACCTCAAAGAGGCGGACACGTTGGTGCTTGGAAGCGCTTGGATTTGTGCATCTAGGGACGAAAGTTCTGCGGCTTTGTCGCGAACCGCTTGCTTTGCACTGGAAAGCGCCTGCTCAACAACGCCGTGGCGCTTGAGCAGATTCGCTATAGCCGTTCGAACCGGGAGTACAGGCAATCTGCGCTCAAGTTCATCTTCGTTCTTCGATGGCCAACCCAATTGGCGCATCTGCGACACAATATTCTTCCAATGAACATCGACTTCTTCCTGCCGTTTGGCAATATCGCTTTCGTGATTACGGACCTGTTGGCGCCGCTCGGACAGTGCCAGAATATCCGTCGCGCGCCCAAGCAGGCGTTCATCCGGATGGATGATTTCCAACTGCCCGAGTATGTCGTTGGTTTGACTTGCGAGAAGAGAATGTTCTTGACCGGCCTTCGCTAATTCAAGTTCTGCATCTACAAAATGTTTTTCGGCTTCGGGGGGTAAAACGGTGACTTCACCGAGTTGGCTTAATTCCAACTCTTTTTCCCGGAGCGTGTTCAAGGCGAAAGCGACACGGCGGATTCTCTCAAGACGAATCCGCTCCTCCTCTAAATGCCCGTATTTCTCTTGGGCTTTGCCGAACTCATCGTCCAGGCGCTCAACGCTGGACCGAGCCTCGACCCAGTCCTTTGTCCGGACAGTCGCTTGTTTTAGGGCAGCTTCTGCGCTTGCTAGCTCATCGCTAGCCGCATAGTACTCCCGCTCAATTGATTTCCTCGGTGCCCAGAGTTTGTTCGCTTCCCCCTCCAGGGCATCGCGAACCGTTCCGAGACTTCCGATGCCTGCTGCAGACTGGAAAAGAATCTGTCCGATATCGTTAGAGGCATTAAGAATCTCGTTGCCGCCAGCCACAAGCTTTTCGTGGTCCAGTCCAAACATGTGGTCGAAGAACGTGCGGTCCGTAGTGCCGAGGAATGGAATCAATACATCGTCGGTAAGGGGCGCGCCAGTTGGGCTGAAAAGTGTCTGCTTGCGCGCTTTAATTCGCTGAAAGTCGAGCGACTTCCCATCTTGCTCAATCAAAGCACCCAACCGCATCTCGGTATGGGGGTGGAGGAAGTTGTAATTTGAGCGGGTTTCGATTCCAAAAAACAGGTCTAGGATTGCACTACGCAGAGTCGACTTCCCGGCTTCGTTTGGTCCAACAATCAAATGAAAGTCGATTTTTGCATGGGGCAAAGCGATGGCGCGGTCGGTAAACTTCCCATAGCGCAGTAGGTCGAGGCGAGAGATGCGCATATTTTATTCAGTTCGCCTTCGCTAAATAAGCGATAAGCCCTGGAGCTACGGAATTCACAATTTGCGCCACATCACCATTGCGGATATATTTGAAATCTAAAACCGCATCCATGAGTTCTAACGGCACCTTTCCGACCAGTTGCTGCAATTCCTCTGTGAGCTCGCGAAGAAGTGCTTCGTCGTTCGGTGCCGCTTCCAGAAGTGTCTGCAGGTCAGCAATGGCGTCAGAACGCGCCTGAATATCGCCTGCGTTCGTCGCAGGAGTGGTCTCCACTCGTACCTTTTCTACCCAAAGTCTATCTATGCCAACGGCTGCAGCTTGTCCGATGATTTCAGCGCGTAGTTGCGCTTCCATTCCGAAAAGCTCCCCATGGGCAGCAGTCCTACCCAAGACCGTAACGCGTACGGACATGGGTTTCCCATCAATATTTTCTGCCACGAGCCGTTCAAATTCACGCCCAGCAATCCGCACCACGTCTGCTAGCGTTTTTGTGTCACTAGCATCGATATTAACTCGATGCCATCTTAGTACGTCAACAAATAATCTTTCAACAGATAATATTCCGGTCTCATCGGCGTTCACAAGGACGGCACCGCGAGGTCCTGTTTCTCGAATATGGCGACCTTGGAGATTTCCAGGAAACACTACAAAACATGGGCTTTCTTGCAAAATCGCATATTCGTGGACATGACCCAGCGCCCAATAATCGTAACCCTTCGCTGAAAGCTCGGCCAACGAACATGGAGCATATGTGGCGTGCGCTGCGTAACCCTCTAGCGCTGTATGGAGAACGCCAATATTAAGCCATCCCGGGACTGGTTCCGGATAATTCACCGCGAGATTTTCAGTTGTTGCAGCTTCTTTAAAGCTACGACCGTGCAGAGCGACTTTAAGGTGTTCTATACGGAAAGTTGTCGGTTTTCGTGTTTCAAACTGGTGGACGTTTGGCGGCAGTGAAAGCTTCTTAGTCATCTCGCTTTCCGCATCGTGGTTCCCGAAGAGCAGATAAACCGGTATGCCTGATTTGTTGAGCCTCCCCATTTCACGTGAGAAGTAAAAACCCGTGTTGAAGTCTTTCCAATTGCCGTCATAGAGGTCACCAGCAATAACCAAAAAATCGACATCTTCCTCAATCGCTTCGTTGACCAGGTTGGTAAACGCGTCTCGCGTAGCAGTACGAAGCATTTCAATGGGGGCACCTTCGTACGATGCCAACCCTGAAAGAGGGCTATCGAGGTGAATGTCAGCCGTGTGAATGAACTTCAACGAATGCTCCTGGAAGCCGCTGGGAACGTAATGAAAAAGAGTCCTACTAACCTCGGTGGAGCTTAATGGAAGCTTGCGAATCGAGCAACCAAAGAGTTGATGTTATGTATTTATTCGACAGTACCAAGTAACGCAAATCCTATATCGATAATTCACCAGCAGCGAGTTCTAACGAAGCATGGCATGGACGCCAACCGGGAAAATGCTTGCTAACCAGTCCCCAAAACGACTTAGTGTGATTTTTTTCGATGGTGTGGCAAAGTTCATGAACAATGACGTAGTCGAGTACGGATACGGACAATTCCATGCAGCGAGGATGAAACGCTATTGCATTTTCCTTGCTGCAGCTCGCCCAGCGGGTCTTGAAACTGTGCAGGCTCACTTTCTTCGCCGTCAAACCTGTCTGGCGCTCCCAATGCCGCACTCTGGGTAACAGCTTTTCTACAGCCTTGTCCACAAAAAACCGCTCCAGCATAGGGGCCAACGAACTCGGTTGGATAAAATTTCCCTCGGCTGAGTTAATGATGAACCGGCTGTACTTAAACTGTAGCTCCGGCACTTCGAGGCCTCTTGTCGTATGGACTTCGCAGTAATAGCTTTTGCCGCGGTAGCGCAGCCGACTCCCAGTCACAAAATGGAGGGCCTCCTGTGTCCGATTCACTTCCGCCAGCTTTTCCCGTATCCAGCGGGCACGGCGTTGAATAAGTGCTTCCTGCTCCGAGGCATCTACCACTGGCCCACGCAACAAAACTGGACGACCACGCTCCACCGTCACATAGTGACGCCTAAGCTTCGAATCGACCTGGTACTGCCATTCGAACGTGGTCTGGCCGTAGTGGAACTGAGGCATAGGATGCGCCTTAGTTCTTCAACAGAATGTCCAGAATCCGCGCACCGTGGTCGCGCGCCACGGAACGCTCCCAGCCAGCCAAAGGCATCAGCAACTTACGCAGCAGGTCCTTCAGGTCAGGATACAGGTCGGGCATCTGCTTCCAGTTGTCGGCCGCCATGGTCTTGCTGAGGGATTCGTTCTCAAACAGCTTGGTGGTAGCGACCCTTGCAGTTTCTTCGGTAAGTAGTGCAGCCAGATAGTGATACACCGCCGAATGTGCCGGATGGCCAAAGCCTGTTTTGTCTTTGTCCCGGACACGCTGGCCGAGCAGTTCCAACTGCTCAAGGAACTGGGCCTGACTAATACGACCGGCCTTTTCCTCTTCCAGCAGCTTTTCCAGTTCCTCCGCCAGCTTGTCAAAGAAGGCTGGGTCTTTATCGCGGCCGGTGACGATGGTGTGCTTGAGCTGATTCTTCATCACCAGGGCCTGGCTGCTGCCACTAGCCAACTTCTTCAACCTTGCCATGTCGCTGGCGTCCAAAATCGACACCTCGTGTCCCAACAAACTCTTGGCCGGGCTGGCGGCGATGTGCTCGTCCAACATTTGCTGCAATAAGGCCGATTCAAGTGTGGTGATACGTTCGCGGTAGGTTGCGCCAGGCAGCTTGTCGCGCAGCATGAGGCGGATTTCCGCAAACAGGGTGAAATAGGGTTTGAACGGCACGCCCCGCACGTCGGGCAGAATGATGTCGACGGAACGATTGAACTGTTTGACCAGTTCCAGAAAATCTTCCACCGCATCGAGCCGGTTGGCCGGGTCAAGGAATCGTTCTGCGTCGTCCTTGTAGCCCTCGCGCTGCGTTACCGGGTCGTGCTTCTTGGGCAGCAATTTCAGGATGCGGTCCAGCGTGGCTTGTAGCTTGGGCAGTTCACTTTCGACGCCTTCCCACACCTGCGAAGGCAAGACATCGCCACCGTAGATTTTCAGGGCATGGTCGAGATGTTCTACCACCCCGTGATAATCCACAATGTAACCCGCGTTTTTGCCCGGCAAAGTACGGTTCACCCGCGCAATTGCTTGCAGCAGGGTGTGTTCCTTCAGCGGCTTATCCAGATACATGGTGCCCACTATCGGCGCATCCCAACCCGTCAGCAGCATGTCCGACACGATGATGAGACCGACATTGTTGGCATGCGGCTGCCCATCTCTGCCTCTGGCTTCTTCGCCATATGGCAGCGGGAACAGCTTGCCGACAAAGTTGCCGACTTGCTCCGACGGCATGGCCACTGGCTGCTTACCCGCCTTGATTTCAGCCCTTACCCGTTCCTCAATGGTTTCAATCTTGTCGAGGGCCATACCGTACTCGGCGGCTTCTTGTTGCACCGAGAGACCTGTGCGTGCAGCGGTCATGCTGTTCAATGACACCACAACCTGGCTCTGGAAAGTAGGCAGCCCCGCCTTGGCCCTGTCGGTCATTATGGCGTCAAGCAAATCCTTGTAACGCACTGCCATGTCGCGCCCGTTACACACCAACATGGCCTTCAGGCCTTTAGCCTGCACGCTACTGATGAAATGTTCCACCAGATGCGCAGCAACCTTTTCCATGCGGTCGCCGGCCTGCCGCCACATTGCAAGCAGGCCGCGCTTCAGCGCAAGCTGCCGAACTTCCGATTCTTTCCCGAACTGGTCTTTGAACGCCTCATCCAGTTTGGCGGAGGTTGCCAGTGCCACCCAGGCATCCTGGTATTTGATGGGCAGGGTAGCGCCATCGGCCACCGCTTCGTGTAGCCGGTATTCGTCGATATACTCGCCACCGCCAAACTCGCCCAGCGTGTGCTTGTCATCTTGAAGTAGCGGCGTGCCGGTGAATGCGATGAACTTGGCATTGGGCAGGCTGGCGCGCATGAAAGCAGCTAGAAAGTCATACTGGCTGCGGTGTGCTTCATCCACCAGAACGTAGAAATTGGGCTTGCTGCTTAGCACACGGAAGTTGACCTTCTCGCGGCGGTCCTCTTCCCAATTGGCTGTCAGCGGCAGGCCATCACTGTCAAGCTCGCCGAAGTGCACATTACGCTCCTCGACCATGTAAAAATCCTTGCCATCGCGCACACGCCTGTGGCGGCTGTCGCTGGATTCCTCATCAACAGCATCCGGGGGAGTATCTGGGAGACCAAGCGCTTCGTCGCTTTCCTGAAACTTCTGCACCGTGCTGGTGAATACACTGCCGTAGTCATTGGACAGCATCTTGACCAGACCATCGACCGACACCGCCTGTATCGCCTTGATACCCACAGCGTGAAAGGTGTCGAATATTTGCTTGTCGAGGTCTTTGCGGTCAGTCAGCACCAACACCGTCGGATTGCCGAGTCCGGTGCTGTCGGCACGCAGCATGCGCGCCAGCAGCGCCATGGTCAGCGACTTGCCGCTGCCCTGGGTATGCCAGACCACGCCGCCAATCGGCTTGGGGCCGGTCAGTTTGTCCACGGCTTTGCGCACGGCCCGCCATTGCTGGTAACGCGGCAACTTCTTCACCGTCTTGCCGTCGCGGGTCTCAAACAAAATGAAATGGCTAATCAGCTGCAGGAAGCGGCTCGGTTCAAACAACGCCCATAGCAGTTGGTCTTGCTCGGACGGCTCTTCTTCGCGCAGTTCGGTCACCGTAGCGAGTTCCGACTCTTGCAGCCGGTAGCGCGTATAAGCCGCTGGCTTGGTGAGAATCGCACCGTATAAGCCTTCGCGCCGGTTTAATCCGACGCAGACTTGATTGAAAACGAACTGCAGTGCAAAGCGGGATTGATAACCATCGAGTTGCGCCAGTGCTTCGTCCAGCCGGTGGTGGCTGGCCTTGCACTCGATGATGGCCATCGGCAGGCCGTTCACAAACAGCAGTAGGTCGGGTCGGAATAGTTCGCCGTCGGCATTGGCACCAACAAACTGGTCCACCACATGAAAATCATTGTTGGCTGCGTTGCTGGCATCGAAAAAGAGCACACTGCGCATGCGGCCTTCGGCATCTTTCACTTGGATGTCCGAGCGGTGAAGCACCTGTTCCCAGAACGCCTTGTTGGCGGGCATCAGTTCGTCATTCACCCGTTTGCGCAGTTCCAGCAGCGGAGCTTCCACGCCACCCGGTGCTGATGCCAGCCATGGGTTCAGGGCCAGCAGGCGGGCTTTTAGCACGTCCTCCAGCACCGGAGCACGGTGGCGGAGCTCTACCTTGACCATGCTGCCGCGCAGATGGGTATAGCCCAGCTTGACCAACCAGGCGATGGCGGGGAGTTCGACTCCAATTTTTTCTGCGCCCACTTGCTCTCCTTTACGATGTACTACGGGTGAACAGCGTGTCGTGCTGAGCTCTCAAGACATCCAATTCGCTTAGACGGGGCCAAGGCTAAAGCGGTCTTTTTCGCGCAGGGTTTGATAGCCAGCCGTCAGGTCGCGGCGCATGTTTGGCCCCACCCATGCCATGTCTTTCAGTAATCCATCGCAGACCCAGCGCCCATGCAACGGCATCAACCCCGCCTCCACCACCATGCCGCTGGTACCCTGCGCTACGTCGCGCAAGCGGTCGGTCAGCCCCAACACGCCATAAGCGGCACTGCCGTCTTCGGCCAACAGCACCGAGTAGCTGCGCGTATCTTTCAGATACACCCAGCGACCAAGGCGGATGGCCGCGATTGCGTCCAGTACCTCGGTGTCGGCCTCGGGGTGGGCGCTGCGATAAGCATCAAGTTGGCTGCGGTCGGCACCATACCGGTCACGGCCGATAACCAGCGATTGCGAGGGGGATTTGCCGCGCTTTTCATCATCGCTGACCAAGGTCCCGAGAAAGGCCATATAGGCCTCGATAAAGCGGTCGGCGGTCGGTCGGTCAATCACCATGGTTCGCTTCCCCATCAAGTTTGACCCGCCACTCGCCGGTCAGCAGCTTTTGCATCAGGCCGCGTTTGAGGGTTTGGTAGTGAGTTTGTTTCTCACCCAGGGTATTGAGCTTGGCATCTACGTCATTAAGTATTTGAGCAATTCGCAGCTGTTCCAACATGGGAGGAGTCGGAATCAGCACATGCGAAAGATGGTCAAAATAGATGCGTATCCGTACTCCCCCATCACCAGACTGGCCGACGAAGCGAGTCCATTCATCTGATTTACGGAAATGGTCGAGATAGTCAGCATGTAGAAGCGAAGCAGTAGCAGCAAACACCACGTAATCTGGGCTAACCATAACCGCATGCGTGCTAAGGTTACGCGCAATCGAACCAATATTGATACGCATAGGGTTATAGGCGAACGCATCTGGTTCAACTACTCGGCATCGTTCCGTTGAAGCGCCTTTAACGCGTTCACGCATTGGCACCAATCCTTGGCTCTTGAGGACACCGCACAATAGATTGTCGTTGAGAGAGCCAGAGTTACGCCGGCGACTCTCTTGCGCCAAGTCCCCGAGCAGTTTGGCTTCCCATGTGGCCGGAATCTTCCCTAGGTCACTGTCCTTGAACGCAGTATGTGGCACCCAGCGACCGCTGGCGTCCTGAGTGCCCACGCCTTGGCTGAACAAAGTTTGCATCAGGCCCTGCTTGAGTTTTTTGGTTGTGGCAATCTGGCGGGCAATCATATCCAGCTTATCATCCACCGACGTGAGGATGGCGGCTATTTTTTGTTGTTCGGGGAGCGGGGGGTGCCCGACCTTGAGAGCCTTCACATCAGAAGAATTAACTGCTGGATAATTTGACCCGACAATTAGTTTCTCAATTTGTTCGTCCACCTTAGTGGACAACAGAAACTGATAGAGATACTGTGCCGATGCAAATTTATGTTTGGCACGAATAACAGCAAATCCAGTCGATGCAATTACATCACCATCAACTTTCCGCGCAAAATAGTGGCCCTTGAGATTGGGACGTACCGTGGAAAAAAGGATGTCGCCTGACTTTACTATCCGCCGGGCTCGCGAAGGGGCATGCAAAAACTTGATGCACTGATACCCAGCAACCAAAGCCCCGCTATCCACATCGCCGAGGCTGATGTATCGGAATTCAAAATCGGGTGATGTCTTATTTGACAACGACTCGCTGTCAATGTTCGACAATTCTTCAAGGGATGCAATCTCCCAGTCTACTGACATCCAACCAATAGCCGTTTCTTGATATCCCGGCTTGCCAACCACGCTCATTGCCCAACCTCCAGTAAGCCCAAGTCCGCCAGATAACCGTTCAGCCGCTCATCAATCGCCGCTTCTTCCTCGACCAATGTCGCCAGTTGCACCAAGGTGGCAACCACATCCACTACATCTTCGGTCTCGCCATTTTCAATGTAGCGGGAAATGTTGAGATTGCCATCATTGCTGCGGATTTCATCCAGACTCACCACGCGGCAGTAGTGGTCCACTTCAGTTTGATTGTCGAATGCAGCTTTATGTGTACTAACGATGCGCACCAGGTCTTCCGGCCGCAGGCTGTTCTGCGCCTTGCCTTCGGCATAGTCGTGGCTGGCGCCGATGATGATGACCTTGCCCTTGAGGCTGGCCGGTTTCTGCTTGTTGAGGATGAGCACACAGGCCGGGATGCCGGTGTTGTAGAACAGCGCGGAGGGCAAGCCAACGATGGCCTCAATCAGGTCGCCGGGCTGGTTACCATTGGCGGCGTCGGTGCCGAATAGCAGGCCCTCCCGAATCTTGCCTTCTTCACCACTGCGGAACAGCACACCGTGCGGGAGGATGATGCCCATGCGTCCATCAGCTTTCAGGCTGGCCAGCATGTGCTGGGCGAAGGCGAGGTCGGCATAGCCACGCGGCGGTATGCCGTACACGAAGCGGCCAAACGGGTCGTTGACCTGTTTGTAGTTTGGGGATTTGGCCTTCTTGGCGTCGTTCTGGTTTTCGGCTTCATTGGCCAGTTCCAGCGGTGTCCACCATGATTTGGCGGAGAACGGTGGATTGGCAATTACGCGGTCGAAGGTCTTCAGGTAATCGCCTTCGCGATGCTTCGGTTCCACCAGGGTGTCGCCGCGCGCAATCTCGGCACGCATGTTGTGCAGGTAGAGGTTGAGCTTGGCGATGGCCCAAGTCCCGAGATTCTTTTCCTGGCCGTACAACAGCACATTGGGCTTACCCAATAGGGTACCGTTGGGCAGCTTCGCAATGTGGTGCGCGCTCTCAACCAACATACCGCCGCTGCCGCAGGTCGGGTCGTACACGCTGTGCCCAGGGTGCGGGTCGATGAGTTCGACTACCAGTTGTACCACTGCCTTGGGCGTGTAGAACTCTCCGCCCTTTTTGCCAGCGTCATCGGCGAATTGTTTAATCAGGTATTCGTAAGCATCGCCCAGCATGTCGGACTTATATAGGTCGGCATTGCCCAATTTGTACTGGTTGAAATGGCGCAACAGGCGCTGCAATACCGCATCACTAAGTTTTTGCTTGTCGCCATATTGAGTGGCAGTCAGCACGTATTGCAGTTCAGTGTTGTGCTCTTCTATGCTGGCGAACGCTTTGTCCAGCGCTTCGCCGATGTTCTCGGTGCGGGCAACCAGTTGCGGCCAGCGAGCAGCAGAGGCGAATTTTCCCCACTTATCCTGGACCTCATCCTCGGCTTCATCGTGTTTCAGCCCGTCGTCCTGCCTGAGCTGGACAACGCGTTCGTCAAAGACGTCGTTGAAGCGTTTGAGAAACAGCAGACCGAAGATGTAGTTCTTGAAGTCGGAAGAATCAATGGAGCCGCGAAGTATGTTCGCGGACTCCCATAGCCAAGATTCGAGGGTTTCGAGCGAGAGTGCTTCAGACATTATGGTGGCAGGATGAATTTTTAAGCCACGATTGTACAACCTCAGACCTAAGGCAAAGCTATAACAATCGTTTATTGATGTTTCGTTGCTGGCAGTCTGTCGGTCCTGAAAAATCAAACTGGCGTGGTCGCTCATCCCGAAGTTGTTCGACCACGGTTCACTGTGAAAAATGGCAAAAAAAGAGGGCTATCACACCACGGCACGCAGTCTTGCATCCTCAGCAGCCAGTAAATGGGCGGCGATATAGCCAATTCCGATTCTGAAAAGTGCATGATGAGCGATAAAACGCATAATTTCCTCACCGGTGGTACTCAACGCAGGTGTCCGGGTCAGGTATGGGGGTGCAACGATGGCGCTCGTCGAGCACGTTCCATCTCTGAAAGATACTTGAAGCGGAGTTGGACTGCTGATTGAACCGTCGCCCACGGAGGCGGGGAGTGCCCCATTACCGCTGCGTGAACGAAATCGCAGACGAAGGTGAGCCAGCGCGCTGCATTGTATTGCCAGGTCAGCTTCCCGGTAGGAGCAATCGCCGCAAGCAAGCATTTTGCGGCCCGAGGCGGCATCAAGTCTCTACGACCAGACCACTTTTTCAATAGGCTATAGCTAATCCGTCTGTCTTCCAGATACCTCACGTCCTTGTTTAATAGCCAAAGGCTGAGTTCGTTGAGGCTCGTGCAGGATGCTTCGCCCTGATAAGCCTCCAGCCAGTGCCCAATTGGCGTGCGCTCCTTGTCGAGCAGTTGGGAATACGAAAACTGGGCGGCGTCATCTTTCTTTCCGAACGCGGCAAGCATAGTTGCCAAATCCTCGACAAATACCATCAGTTCAATCAATCTATCGGCAAATCGGAGGGATGAATTTTCCATCCCTAACCCATTGTTTTGCCACCACTGAACAGGTTTCTCAATCAACGGGTGATTGCAATGAGGGCATCTAGGGTCGTGGTTCTTTCGCCACCCCGAACGCAACTTGCTGAGGACCGTTTCCGCCTTTGCGGTTACAGAAAGTAACTCTGGCATCAACGAGGTTTCTTCCGCAAGAGATGCGGATAACGAATCACAGTGAGCAAGGTCTAGCCAGTTCTCTTCTCCTAGCTCGTGCCGTTCAGCAGGGAACACCAGAACAGCTAGATTGCCTAAGGTTTTGCGAATGCTTTCTAACGAGGTTTTACTAGGACGGTGTCTTCCGCGGCGTGCATTCTCAAAAGTCTTGAATTGTGAATCTCCCAGGAGGTTTCGCAAATGGCTTTCAATGGTTTCACCAAAAACGACCTCAAAAATGCCATCCATGCTTGGAACGCCCGGGATGTGTGGCTCAAGCCTGAGCGTACTCTTGAACAGACGCATTGGCCGCTGCAGCGTTAGCCGCTCCGCTGGCCATCCCGTGGTTTCTAGAGAAGAGGTATTACAGTTTTCTTGAGTAGTAATACCGCTCATTGTCCCGTCTGAATCAATCATTGTTTATTCGAAAGCAAGTATTTTTGCACGAAAATCTATTCAGGTCAGCAGCAATCCGAAAGGGCAATAACTTTTCCATTAAACAGCACTGTTTTTTTTATCGGCGTTCATATAATTCTCCTTAGCAGCGCACGTAGCACGAGCTAAGCTTCGAGAGGTTTTAAGTACGTCTTTAAAAACGAAATAGGTCAAATGAATCCGGCCAAAATTAGTTAGGCGTCCACGCCCAGCGTGCTAACTTTTTTCTTTCTTGGGTGAAAATGGAGAGCCAAATGAAAAGCAATTACGTAAGCACTACACCGCCCAATGGGCCCAGCAAAACCGGGGAAAAATCAGGTAAGCGCAGAGGCAATAATCCGCCGAGTAAACCGCCAAAAGGAAAATAGGGTTAGTAACACCCCACTTTCAAGTGGGGTGAGGCGTGATAAATGCGCCGCTTTCGCCTTGGCTCGCGCGACATCAGACATTAATCAGTATTTAGCAAACAGTTCGTAATAGGGGCAAACCAGACGCATTGCCGGAGAAGGGCTTTTTGATTCGCCTTTGTTTTGATGCCCCAAACCTCGCCATGATAGGGGTTCTTATCAAGCGGAGCGAAGCCGACCTGAAAGCCGGCTGCTCGTAAGTTCCGTGCTTCAAACCGGACCGAGCCAATCCAAGGAGGCGTTGACACGTGGGCAAGTGCATCTCCGCCCGCCTCCACAATCTCTCGCTCAAGGTCAACGGAAAGGCCGCCGTTAATACCTGACGATGGGTTAAATGCCATTGACGAGATGCGACGCCCACCAATTTTTGCATCTTCGACTACAAACTGATTAGATATGCGACGGATAACTCCGTCTTCTGGAAGGATGTCCGGATGGTCATGGGGAATTACCTCCCCATGTTCGTCACGCGGCGGCAAGCTCAGCGGCAATCTCTGACTCCGTAACTTCTTTCACCCACGTGGCAACGGTGTCGAAGTCGCTTTTCAACTGAAGTTCGGTACCCTCGTTATTTTCAAGAGCAATGGAATACCAAGCGCGCACCTTATTCGGAGCTACTACATGCAGTTCAATATCACCACTCAACGTATGCCACTCGATTTGCAGGTCGCCTGCTGAACCTGGGACAATTTGAGGTGCAGGGGTGTCAGTGTCGCAGATTGCTTCAATCATTCGCAGAGCAAATACGGCGTTCTCACGTCGCACGGGAACACCGTCATAACCGTCCCAACCGCGCTCAAGCGCAACGAGTTCAGATAGGCGGCTAGCAACCGAATCACGCCATACCGCTGCGCGCTCGGATATCATTTTCCTTGCAGGAACAAATTGAGTTTGGGGAATGCTAGTTGGTTGTTGCATCACGCCAACCGAGGAAAAAGCAGAAAGAACGCCGTAATTCGTCATTTTATTCGCCCCCACATTTTTTGAGCCATATCGGTTGTCAATTCAACGAATCGATGAACGATTAAATCTCGACCTTTCGTTATGAAATCAAGCGCGGACTCGATGTCCGAACCATTGGGAGGACCCTTGACTGAGAGTGTCAGCACAATAATGCGTTGGCCTCCCGGCTTAACACCTTCGGTCGCCTCGCAGACTAACCGACCTTGCGGCGCGCCATCAGGACCACGAATCACATCACGGAAGCCAAAGGAAAAGTGTTCTGGCTCATTATCGCCAAATCCAATAAAGCGCAGCCAATCTGACACCTTGCCTGACTTATCTATTGGGATGTGGTTAATGTACGAAATTTCGCATTGATTTACCACTAGCGATTGCGGAAATAAGGTACCCAAGTATTCTTGGAGTTGATAAAGTTCAGTCCGAAATTGAACGACCATGTTTTCAAACCGAGGATATTCGTTTGATTGGTCGCCGACTTTTCTCCAATTGTGAAGTAAGCGGTCCTGTTGGAACTGAATGAGCTCATCTCCTTGCGAGCGGATAAACCAGAACCGGTCGTGTAGCGGGCCATCGAGGAACTTAATCTGCCCTGACATGGAGTTGGGTGAATGCTGCCCGAAGGTCTCAAAGCTCGGAGGAATCGGTGAGTATTCCTGAACCTGCGGATACGTATCACGGAATAATTTCCAAACTTCCCCCGCATGAATCTGTTGATAGCCACTCGGCGGTGAGAATTGGACGCCCAGCACGACCTCGTTCAGCGGTGGGGCGGTGAAGTCAGGCAAATGGTCTGGTCTTATCGCAGTTTTTGGCACGGGCTCATCTCTTGTCAACCACTTTGGCATTGCGCGGGGCTGCCACTGATGTATCAATTTCGAGCTATTTATGAGGGATTATAGTTCAATAATCGCAACGAGAGTGTTTGTTCAGCGCCGCTCCACTGCTGGCCATGGTTGGGAACCTATACACGCGCGGCATCCGAGGACTGACGTGAAATGTGTGACGTCTCTGTGCCGTCTGATTCCTGTAAGCTATAGCCTTGGGAAGTTATACGAATGTCCTTGTGCTCGTGTTACAGTGCCATGACTTTATCCGTCCAGTGCAGATGCAGCGTCGCCTCACCGCCGGTAGAAAATCGTGAACGGCTGCGCTCAGTGGTTGAGTGCGTGCGGACTCTTCGCTAGGTCGTCGATAATCGGACAATCTCACTACTCCTGGATACGGTGTCCTGTGATTGCTTCAATCTGTAGTTTTGCTGCCTCTGCGTCCAGTCTGTCGTAAATCATAAATGACGTATGTTGGGAGTTTCCGTTTTTATCCATCAATTTGAAGGTACGTCGTTCGTAGTCATGGGTTCGTAAACCATCCGTCGCAAAGTCGGCCGACAATTTGAATGAGTGGTGCCCCGTCATTGTGTTGTCAGATAAGTCCATAGATTCATTGTCCGCCACGCCGCCGATGTGCAAAATCTTCATGTTATGAACCTGACTATCGAATTTGAGAAATTACCACATGGGGCAGCGTTACTGAAAGTCAATGTCCTCGCCACACCGGACTCTCGCTTGGAAGCGTCCGAAGCTCATCCTACGTAATATTCCGCCCGCCTGGGCCTGGACATTTCAGCAATCGGGCAAAACCCCCATATTCTGAAAAAATTACATCTGTGGGGCCAATGTTGTACGTTGCTTTGAGAACCGCATCGGAGCTGAAGCCAATGCTGAACCAAATAATCCTAGAATTTGCCTTTGGTCATTTCGGCTAGTTCTTCGGCATAGAAATTGTCAGGCGGCTGGAAGAAATCAAACACTTCGTAGACCTGTGCCGTTAGCGACTTGACGACATCTGGCAAAAGGTCGCGCAGGACAGCCTGGGAGAACTTACCGCTGGACCGAACGTTGTCCTGTTCTGCGCGATATCGACCACCCAGAAGAGAGCGCCGCCTGCTGAGTATCGTAAGCGTTCGGCCTTTAAGGCCGGCCCACTCGCAATCGACAACTACTTCGAAACCCTCCTCAAACATGACGGCACCAAGCTCAGTCACTCGAAGTAGGAATTCCCCGAGCCTCCATACGGGCAGCGTTATGTCAAAGAGCGTACCAGGAGCACCGTAACCCCTGCTGCCCGGCCCCAGAGAGTCTTCCTGCATCCCTTGAAGCAGGTAAAAGTTACCTTCGGGAGCGATTCGCCAAAAATCTGCTTGTCCGATATCAGGGCGCTTCAAGTCGGCAAGCCAAGCTTCCAAGCAACTGTCAACGAGCCGGGGTCGCGTCGCTTCTTGGTGCAGGGCCACGAACGCGGGCCAGCCGGTGTACCGTTTAGCCGTCTCTATTGATGAAAGTATGTCCTTTGCGGCTACGCCACGAGGACTTCCAACAATTCTCGCAGAAAAAACGAAGTGGCCTTGGTGAATTCGCGCCGGGTGGCTCTCCGGCAGGGACTCATTCAGCGCCGTCCAGCGAGCCATCGCGGCCTCGTTGAATTTGTGAAGCTTCTCCAGCTCGCTGACGGGTGCGGATATTGCTGCACCGGGTCCTGTGGGCAAAAACGCTCTCAAGACAGTAATGATTTCGTCTCGTTGCGCAAGTATGCAACGATGGAGAAGCCGGTCCCATTCCGCAGCGGTCTTCGGGCTATCACTTTCTGGGCCAGGTCGGCGGATATAATAGATATTTTGATGCAGGGTCTTGCCTGCCGTGGCGCTACAAGAGCGGACAGGAACACGTGAATTCCCTGTGACGCGAATCAATGGGAATTCGTCACCCGTTTCAGGGTGCTTCTGGAAGGTGACTTCAGCATGGAAGACCGGCTCCGCGCATTTCTTGAGAATAGCGTTAATAGCATCGGTACTGTAAGCCTGCAAACCTGCTGGGCGGTTTTCATCTGGAACCAATCGACTGTTTTCCTCCTCCTTGTAACCAATGAGAAGAAATCCGCCGCCATGATTTTCTAGTGCGATTAGAGCTTTCGCCACGGCACCGCGACCCTCCGCATCATCGAGGTCAAGCCACTGCTTCACCTCGAAATCTAGTGCCTCGGTCGGGCTGAGTAGCCAGTCTTCGAAACGAGAATTGATGTCTTTGTTCAGCATGGCGTCCTTTTATTTAAATAGGCTTCCAAGGGGGGCGACTTTATAGGTCATTGTGTCATCCGTAAGCACCCTACATCCTTCGTTCGGCATACAGAATGTTAGTTTTCTCGTTCCCCAAGGTCAATTCATATCCACGTGCTGTTCGAAACTATGCTCGACTTGCGTTCGGCTGCGCCGGCATCTTGTTTGTGCAGCGTGCAATGTTCCAATAAATATGCGACAGCACATAGAGAATCGCGCTCTATAGGCTACTGGATTCTTGGACCTAGTCCTTTGGAACAACGAAAGGAGGGTCAAACGGGACCAAGTTCGACTTCTCACGCTTTGGTCTGCATCCAACTTTGCCAAGTTGCGCATCGACCAGCACGCGGAGTTAGAGGGATGGGCTAAACTTCATGCGTCGGTTTAATAGCCCGACAATTTTTCGAATGACCTTTTTTGGAGATATTAATGCTTGTTCCTTGCAAAAATTCATCATATATGGACTACGCACTTCAGGTACTTGTTGGCCGGCAACTACCTAGTGGCGACAGGGTATCTAAATTAACTCACACAAAGGCGAAATTGACCAGTCAAGCATGTGTTTCTGCTTGCGCGGAGCAAGGTCAGGACAATCAGGGCGCTGATGTAATCGCGGACGATGGCGATGGCGACGGGGATGGTGACCCCGACAGTGACAGACAATCGCAAGACCCCCTCAATTCCCACGTTGCACCTTCCCCGCAGCACCCCTCTGTCACCGCGTCACAGCGAAACAAGAACCCGACTTCCCCGCGATTGAAAGCCTCGACGGATTCTCGAAAGAAGGATGTACCTCATCGGCCACGCTCAAAGCCAGTATCCTCCTCAGATATTAAAATCCTGACCTTACAGATAAAAGCGCGAGAACGAACACGTAAACATTGGATGGCATTTTTTTTGGTCATTTTATTTGGATTGCTCGCGTTTGCTTTTGCTCTGTTAGACAGCATCCATATAACGAAGCTTGTTCTTGTGGGAATATTGCCGCCGTTGCTATCGGTCTTGATGACCGAATAACTGCGTATTCCGGTGATGTTGACCACCCGACCAGTAGCCGTCGACTGGTTCGGCGACGCATCGCTGGAATTGACCATGTCTACCGACGGTTAAAGTCAACCAACATCCGACCTTCAGGCGCCTGCTCCGGCCAATTCCAGCGAACGAGGGTGCTGCTTTTCAAGGCCGTTTAGGAGGACACAATCACGCGTCGATATCGGCTAAGATTAAAGAGGCATGCCGCTTCAAGAGGGACGCAACCGCGCCAAGTTAGGCTGCAGGTGCCGGAGTTATTCCGCAAAAGTGTCGGCCTCATACCAAAATTGGATGCTAAAAGGGCGCGCCATGAATATGAATGAGATTAAGGAAGCTCTTCTTTGGTGTGTCGGTATCAACTACGTGTTGCTTCTCATCTGGGCCGGCATCTTCGTCTATGCTCACGACTGGATGTATCGAATACATACGCGTTGGTTCAAGGTCTCGGTTGAAACCTTTGACGCAATGAACCTTGCAGGCATCACTATCTACAAACTTGGAATCATCCTGGTCAACCTGGTGCCTTTGGTCGCACTTTACCTATCGTCGTAGCAGTGCGTTTCATGGTACCTAACTGCCGTGCTTCGCGCCGCGCGCATGAGCGCGCTGGAAGGCTCTGGAACGATTACCGCGACATTTCTCGGACGGTTTGAGAAATAGAAGCCGTTCCGCCACTCGCTCCAGTTGTTCCGATTGTGTCCCGCTTATGCGTTCGGCGCCATCCTTTTGGCAACTATCCGGGATTACCGGGTAGTTGCCATCAGTTCTTGGCGTAGTTGCTCATTGAAAAGCTTAAACTCTGAGGTGGGCCTTCCGAACTTGAAGTAAGAGCTACCCCCTTGACCAAGTGTTCTTTCAGCGTCCTAGTGGCCCAAATGCGAAACTGAATACCGCGCGGAGACTTGACTCGGCATCGACCGAGATTGCAACGCCAAGACTTTAGTCAGCTGTATCGTACGATTTGCTGTTGGCGGCAGTTATTCGGAAATTCCTAATAACTGCATTTTCGACCAGAATGCGTACGGGAGCGATTGATGCCTTCCGGGACATTGTACGAGTACCCGCAAGAGTCTTGGCAGACCTCAGGCCCTTACGTTTCGAATATCATCAGTATCATCACTTTTGATACTTCTCATACCGAAGGGTCTCTGGGCGGTCCACCAAAGACAATTTCAGCCATGTTTGGCCCCCTTCGCTTGACCCACCAGGCCTGCCGAACGGCGAATCATGGGCCTAATCTATTGTCGCTGTTTCTGAGCCGCTTCTCTTTGAATCTGCTGTCCCATATCTAGCGCCAAGAAAACGACTAGGATATCTCGCCCCTGAACTTTGTAGTGGGCCTCAAATCCCATGGGCCTAGAATCATAATCAGGGAGGTCGATGGCCCGAATAAATTCGATTTCAGCATGGGGAGGGCTGGCGCATGCTGTTTTCAGAAATTGAAGAACCCCTGCGCAATTCGAATTGCGCACGTAGGTAATGTGGAAGAAAACGCGACAAAGGCCGTAGCCAAGCAGTTTTTTGAAGTGCGATGTTAGGGTACCAGTATCCACTGAGCGGACAACAAGGGCCTCTATCACTGTAAGCTCGGCCGCCCCTTTGCTAATTGCAAAATCGCGCTCCCCGACTCCTCCTGTCTCCGAATATCCGCCGCGTGGCTGGTCTTCTACAGCCCACTGTGGGAATATTAGCCGTGAACGCAGAATCTGCTTCAGCACGCCAGAAATGTCATCCTCCAGGCCCATCAGCTCAAGGTTACGCATCATCGGCACCAGGGCGACCAGACTGGCGCATGCGCCTCGAACCTCTTCGATTAGAAAGCGCTCAAACAGAGCGTGCGAATGTAGCGCTTGAGCCTGCTCTACATGTCCTAAGCGATGAAACGCCGCTATGGCGTGGCGAATAGCCGGCAGAGGGTTATCATCGATTGCGAAGTTCGGAGCCGTCATGTAGGGACGATGGGTGTCGATGTTTTCTCTTATCGCGGTAAGAAATTCAGTCCGTCCAAAATCACGCTCAGCTTCTGACAGTGCAATCTTAGCCTCTTCTAATGCGCCGAGTCTTGCTATCGCCAACGCTCGGAACCCTTCGATGTGCTCCATCGGATAACCATCCCTGAGCGATAGCAAGATGTCCAAGCTTTGCCGAGGTTGACCGGCGGCCAAGTGGAGCATCGCCCTGTTGATGTCCAGCATCTTCAGTTCGCCTGGAGCATGCTGAATGCGTGGTCGAATTTCGCGGACTGCGTCGGTGAGATAGCGCCTAGATTCTGTAAGCTCTTCTCTCGTGAGAACCCTGAGCGAATTATCGTTGAGAAGCCGATGAACCCGGCTGGCGAACAGATTCAGCGGATATGCCGTAACGCCGGGGTTCCGCTGCATCAGGTCGATGAAGATTGCCTCCGCGGCGGCCGGATTTCCGCGCTCTTTCGAGAGCTCGGCCACCGCCTTGTAGAATTGGAGCACATCGTATTGCTCTCTAGTCGCAGCATCGGAGAGATTTCTTGGTACTTCGAATGCTTCTATGGCAGCCCAGTCTTTACGGAGCAGATGTAGCCGAAGATTCGTCCTCAGCATGCTCGTTTCACGCCCCGGTACTGGGCCGAATGTCTGTGCCTCACGCTGGACGTCCACAAACGGCGCGGCCATCTCAACCAGGCCCGCGTTCAGGAGTGCCTCCACCCGTGCCTGCGCCGCCGGCAAGTTAGACACGTCTGGAGCCGTCGCGGGTGTCAGCGACAACAGGTGCTGCTTGATTTGCCGATGAATGACATCCGGTGTGCCTGCCACTATACCGGCCAGAACAATTGGTTCATCTATCTGGCAAAGCTGAATCACTACCGCCTGAAGAGCGTCTCCTGTGAGACGCATCAATGCTGCCGACATGTCTTGAGCAATTGGCTGCTCCTGTGCCCAGGAATGCCCGAAACTGAGGCCCGGCACAAATACATCTATGCGACCGCGGTCAATGTTTTTGGTGGCGCCGGCCCAAATTGCTCGTGCTAATACATCGACGATATCCCTTGGCGCTTCGGTAGGCCATCCTGCGATTGCGCGAGAGAGAACGCGGATGTGCAACCTGATGCGGCACTCCATCCTGTCTTGGAAGATAAAACTCTCTTGTTCGATTTCAGGTCCGACCTCCATCCAAGCCCGAACGTCGATTGCGTTAAGAAAACGATTTCGCAATGCCTCATCGCATCTCAACGCGAGAGAGCACAATGCCTGCGCACTCTGTATGTCCAGTTCCCTGCCGGTGATGCGCTCCCCCCGTGGAAATATCACTTCCAGATATGAAGTGACAATTTGGTGGGGCTCAATGCGCTCTACACAACCGCTGTCCGTCAACATATCCAATGCGGCACAGAATGAGTTGATTGGATTTGAAGAGTGGACTACGGCGGTGATGAGTTCGCCCACCACCTCGTCGTAGTATGTCGCCGTTGCGGATGTCAGTTCCTCTCTCAGTAGGGAGAGAAGCTCACCAGCCCGCGTCATCTGCTCCGGGTTCGCCGCCTGCTCATAGATATGCCGATACAAAGAGGCCATATCTCTTGCAGAGACACACCTGGCATCAAGATGACCGCCTAACACGGCCAGCGCGTCTTCAAAGGCAAGTAGCTCTGTTACTCGATTCGCAGGAGCTTGGAACTCGCGGAACCATCCTCCGTCATTGAAGCTCCAGCTTGCAATCAAGCTACAAGCCAAAGTACATGTTGCCGGAGACAGCAGCATGTCGGCCAGAAGCACCGGGTACCGCTGTACACGCTGTGCCATTAGCATGAGCAGAACGGGGCGCTCTACCGCCAATTCCATCAAGCGCGGACCAATCCTGCGTGAGTCATAATGCGCCTCTTCCAGTTCATTTAAGACCAAAGACATGGCTGCGACTCCCCGTGTAGCGAGGTAATCGTGGACCGTGTGCTGCGGCATCCCACGTCCCAGCCACTTTTCGCGGCCAATGGTCGTAAAGGGTGCTGCATCAATAGAAATAGGTTCCTCTCTATCGGGCTGAAGAAGCATTTCAGGCTTTGTAACACCCTGCTCAAATTCCTGCCAATTCGGGGTCGTGGAAGGGGGCTGGAGCACGCTCATTGCAGTTTCAATGAAGGTCTCAAACGACTCAGAGTCAAGGTATGCGCTCGCAGCAAAAGGCGGCGCCCCAAGGCTTATCCAGCGGTCAACCCAACGGCTCAGACGCTGTTCCGCATCTTCGGTGATTTGTTCACCCCCGGCGTTCAGGCTTGTATCCCACAACCTCGCAGCGACCCACGGACGTGATACACAAACTATCTCACCGGGCCGATATTCTCCCCTGACAATGCCGGCCGCCAATTCCGAGAGTGGGCCATTCAGGTTTGCCTCCTCAATCACCGTATATATATTGTCTCCGCGACCGTTGACAATGCTTCTGAACGCATTGCCCCGGGCATCTTGGCTCCGAAGGACTGCCATGACAATGTTACGAGGCACAGCGAATCTTCCCCATGAAGTAAGAATCCATCCACGCGACACCAATTCGTCGAACGTTGGTGGGGGCGAAAGTCCGGCCAGACTATGAACCAGCGTGCCGACCTGCATAGAGATTGATACGGTGCCGGCAGCGCCGGCTTCAGGTGGTTCGGCTGAGTGACTTACTTCAACAACTGAAAGTGGGGTAGGCTCGTTGGGCTGGTCGGCCTCCGCCATCAGTTGGGCTTGGCGCGCCTGCTCGTACACTTCACGAGCCCATGCGATGTCACTGTGAGGCGATATTTTAAGATGTAGATAGAGGTCAACAAGCTCACGGTCCGAGATTGGCGGTCGGCTTTGCGCATTCGGAAACGGCTTTGACATGGAATACGCCGGTAAGAATCGTACGAGCCGCTCTCTTAAGATTTTTCTTGCTTCGCCATAGTTTTGGTTGATGTTAAGGCGTTTCACTTTAATTCCTTTGGACAGATTGAATAGTCTGCTTAGAAGTAACCGATACTAGGGGCCTAAGGAGGACGACCAGCCCGATGGTCTCGCTCGTCCCATGCCCTTTTAGCTGCCTGGCCAATCCTCCCGAGTCAGCACCTTCAGCTTGGCGTCAATCGCATGGTCGAAATCCTAGGAAGAAGAGCTGGTTTTTCTATTCTTCCCGCCCGCGTTCATCAACTCGGGTATCAACGGAGTCATCGCTTACAGGCTTACGCCATTCGATTTGAATCGCACGTGCGATAAGCTGATTACAATATCCAGCCGAGAATTCTTTCATGCACGAATCGAAATAGCGTTGTCGCTCATGTGAATTCTCCGCTGCGAGCGCCGTCAAAGACTTAGTTGAGGCTACTGCGACACCACGCTGTTGAGAATATTCACCGGGCGTCTCAGAAAAAATAGTACGTTGGATTGTCGATACGCCTTACCTGACCCAAACCACATCGTCGTCGACAGCGTACAACTTGCACAAAGCAGCTTCCCCTCTGCTGTTGCAAGCGAACATTGCCTTCTCGCTTGGGTTGGTTCCGCCCCAAGCAGAGTTGTAATGACCATCAGACGCAATGACAAATGCGCGGGGTTTTTTCTTGGTAAGCCAGTCACGATAGGCAGCCCTCACACTCTCATTGCTAAACGGCAATGCCGAAACATCACCAATAGGGGCGTACGACGCCAGTTCCGACTTTGATACATTTACCCAGCCATCACGCATGAGGCGATACACCACATGTTGAGATAGAGACTTCGCATACGCAGTACTGTTATCAAGATTTTCGCCGATAACGTTGGTTGTCATTTCCCACACGCGCTTATTCGTTGCGTCGGTGAGCGATGCCTGAAAGACTACTCGACCGGCGCTATTGACGTCGTTCAGGCGACTTAAGAGTAAAAAATAGCCTTCAGTTGCTTTGATGGTAAGCGTGTAGTCCCTGCCCGGCGCAATACCATGGCTTTGTAACGTTTCGCCAATCATGCCAGGAGCCTTGGTTCGCACTGCGGATATAACGCCGTCTAAAAACGTCCTCGCAATTTTTTTCTTGAACTCGACATCAGCGCGGCCTCTAGCCTGCAAGGTGTAGTTAATGTTGCTTCCTTCAAAGCGCACGGTCAGGTGCTCTATCGAAGTTGGTGGCACGACAGACTGAGATACATCTGGCGCTGAGGTGACTTCATTAATGGCGCAGCCAGCAAAAAGAGTGCTGGCCACCAAAGCTAGAACCACTGTAAAGAACCGTTTATATGGGTGTTTTGGCATAGTTAATTTATTTTTTTAGGTATATCTCAACTCGTTGGCAGGAATGAGGCTGGCTACGTCAGAGTCGGGCCGGTTTCTGGCATTTTTGACGCGCCTTTCACCGCATCTATGGCTTCAAACTTACAAGTGATGCCGTTGGCGTTCGATTTTGCCCTTTTTCTCAGACGCCCCCTTCAGGCACTGCCAGGCTGCGTAATCCCCACTGTTATCTTCTCGGTGTAGTCCTCGCATTTCAGGGGGAAATTTAAACTTTGCCGAAGCACCTCTCTTGCGTCAAATTGTGAGACATAAAAAAGCCACGATTTATTAGTATTCACCAAGGTCAGGTAAAGTCCTTTACGTTTCACAATGCCGCAAGAAACCGCTTTATGACTTCGCCGGCATTCTCTGCCGCAACCGGCGCATTCGGAAACTGCTGCCGTTCACGCTTGCCCTGACGCTCAATGTCGACCCCATAATGGTCGAGGCCGAGCAATCGAACGCCCATCGGTAAAACCCCAATGAGTTCCCGGTAGAATTTTGCCTCGTCGGCCAGCGGCAGGACTGACGCATTTGCCCATTCGACGTCTTCCATCCAGCCCATCTCACCAAAACCAGCGACATACCTGGTACGCCTTGGCGTGAGCTGGAAGAAAGCAAAACCCCCAAGGTCGAGGTACTGCTTCGCGTCTGGCTGATAGCGAAGATAACGCGCGACCAATTCCGGTGATGCTTCACAAGGCAGCACATCTCCCACTAAGGTCAGACGCGCGCCCGTCAGGACGTTTTGGGTGTCCGGGCTGGAAACAAGAAAACTGGCGCGATGGTCCGCCATGAGATTTTTCGTATGTTCAGCCAGAGCGCTGATGAGAAACACGGGGCAATGCCATTCATCGAGTACGAATGGCAGAATGGATGCGAATGGGTATCCCGGCAGCTGTGTAGATTGTGTCGCCAGGACGCCATAGGTCGTCTTGTGCAGCAATGGGATGACGGTATCAAGGTGAATTTTCATATGTACATGATTAAATCACATCGGCGGTCAGACGCGAAATGTCGCTCGGCAGATTACGCTTAAAGAGATGGAGGTGACTGCGCACTATTCTTTGCGGCGGTATGTCACTCAGACTATGCGTTGGCCGAAGGAGCCGAGCTGAAGGCTGGTCGAAACATCACGGGAGTTGAAAACGGAGTCAGAGACCGGAAGATATTCTTGGTAGTAGCTATTTCCCTGCATAGGCGGCGCAATATGCATCGATATGCCCGCGGTCGGCGGGATAACGGTCACTTTTTCTGCATTATTTTTAGGTCTGGGATTGGTACCAATTCCTTCAGGACTACGGCATGAAAGCACTGGCTACCTTGGTTCTATCAGGGATGCGATGAAATGACATTTAGTTGGCGTACCCCTTTGTGCGCAGTGAAAAGCTTGTCAGGTCATTTAACGTGAACGGCTTGCCGTCGCCGGCCGACTTCATGTACAACTTCAGCAGCACTCGTGCATGTCTACCGATGCCAAGAAACCATCTTTGAAGGTTCTCCTGAACACGGACATCCAGCATGGCATCATAGGGATAAGGACATTCCCGACGAACCACCTCCAATCGAGAAAATACCTTGTCCAACGCATCCTGCATTACTGGGTCCTGGCAGAGGGCACGCAGCGTTTTATGCTGCTCGTTGCGGGCTGCAGTCTTTTTCTTGAGGGCTAACACGATGCAGTACTGCAGCTTGAACCACTCCGGATGAACTGTTCTATTCGGGATTTTGGTTGCAAGGGGCAGGAGCATATCCCGAGTCTGGTCCTCGACTACACTCGGGCCGTTCATGATGGACGCCATACGTAGCCATTCTCGAGGCGTTAAACCTTGTGTTGGCTCACTGGCATTCGACAATTCCAGTACTTCTTCGAAGCTTTTGTTTCCCTTGGCGGTGTTTGCCTTCGTGCTGATGACAGCAAGATTATCTACTGCGTAGGCACCATTGTTATTCAACCGGTCGACTGACCAGTCAGACTCGAGCTGCTCTCCGTGAGTGAGCTTCACAAGGGTTACAGGACATTGTTCCGTGTCGATTTCTTCGATGAAACTGGGGTTGACGTCATCGTTGACCAGGCGACCGCGCTTATAGGCGTTCAAGCGAAGTTGAAGCCATTTTCGAACGAACCGGTCTGCCTTCTTCATTTTTTCGTCGAAACTGCTCTTGGCAAGCTCATAGCCAGCGCGAGAAACGGTATGTATCAAATCCGGCAAGTTGAGGCCGTACATTGCGTAGTCCCAGCCCAAGTCGTACTCGGTTTTCCGCTTTACGTCATCATGCATTGTGCGAGTCCGTCACGTATCTGAAACGATTTGAAGCAACTGTAGGCTGCTATGCCCTGTGGTCACGCTAGAGAACCGCAATGTTGCCCACCAAGCGATGCGCCATCAAGGCAAGCATCCGGAAAAGTCGACGGTCATAAGCTATCCGTCCATTTTCCTCATACCAGGCGAGTTCAAGGGCAGCCCCGTCAAGGGACTGTCCAGATGGATGTCGGCGGCATGACAAGCCAATTAGATTCAGCGCTGGGAAATGGCTGGGGAAGAAGGACTCGAACCTTCGCGTGCCGGATTCAGAATCCGGTGCCTTAACCAACTTGGCGACTCCCCAAAAAATTAAATAATAGCATGTAGAAACGCGCCGGCGCTGACGCAGACGGTCCGCAAAATGAGTACCAGAAAACGAAGGGGGAACCTGCCAAGATTAACGGCGAGAGCGTGATAGACCAATTTGGGTTGTCCTCTTGCTGTTGACCTCAAAGCACCGCATCCTGGCGCGCTTCCTCGCCAGAGTCTCTTCGTTATCGGTCTGTTCGCGGCCTACTGGTTATTCTCGAACAAAGCGGTTACGCGTTGCAATGCGTTACCACTCTCGGTGAATCAAAGCTAGTTGAGCGCGATGCCCGCTATGACGTACGAGCACTTCGATATTCGCATCGAAATTCGCTGATAATGCCGAGCGCTGTTACCTTGAGAATCAACTTTGTAAGGAATTTTGTGGCATCTAAAGAAGCACACCAGTCTACCGGTTGGGCCGCTGGACTCATCGCGGCGGCAGTCGTCTCACAAGTCTCCGCCCCCGGGCCTCTCCATGTCTGGAGTATCCTCGCTTTTCTGATGGGATACGCCGGAGGTGGCGCACCTGATTGGTTAGAATTGTCGTGGTGGTCAAGTGGCAGTGGACGGCATTCCTGGATTGCCCATCGAACCCTCACACATTGGGGCGTTGCGTGGATAGCCCTCTTAGTCATTTCGTACTACGGATTGCGCCGCTCCCCCGTGATGGCATTGCCGTTTGGATTTGCGGCAGGCGGCATCATGCATCTGCTCGCCGACTGGCCTAACCCATTGGGTGTGCCGTGGCTCTGGATATCAAGAAGGCATTCGCTGAAGTGGTGGAAGAGCGGGCGCGCTGACTGGATAATCATGGGAACCGCTTGGGCTGCCGCTTTGGTCATGGCGGACCACACTTGGTTTCATTCAACAGGCATTCACGCCGTTGCGAGGCTACTCGCAAAATTAGCGTGAACGCAGTGTCCGCCAGCATCGGGCATGCAGGGTATCCGGATTGTGGTCGTAGCGGTCAGGATTTCCTTCGCCTCGCCGATACGGCAATGTATCAAGCGAAGAAAGCGGGCAAGCGCCGAGTCGTACCTGCGAATACGTCGCCGCCAATTCATAGGCACCGAGCCTTCAGTCTATGTGCTAGCTATTCCCACGAAGACCAGAAACAATAACGTTTGAATTGACGGGATGCCGAAGGCTTTTAATATCCGGGTATTCAGTTACAGCTACTTACGCTTGATACACCTTTCCTGCTAACCGGTCGACGCATTGGACGTTAATCTACCCATACGCCACATTCACGGCGGCATATGGGAGCACAAAATGGAAATGAATCTACCGGCGAATCGCATCCACCCGTTGATGGCAGGTGCTGCAGTATCAGTCATGCTTGTCAGCTTGATTGCTGCAGCCGCTATTACGGGCTTGTTACCTACTTCGCACAGCACCGTCGCACCGATGGCAAGTACTGCGGCGCCAACTGCCTTGCCGGTTGCCGGAAGCGTTGTTGCAGCTACCGCTACACCAGTTCAGTACGCCGCACCGGCCCAACTTGATGAAGCGCCGGTTGTGCATCATCGCCGTGTGGTACATCATGCAACTCCCAGCTACTACCAAGCACCACAACCGATGCATTACGCCCAAGCAGATTCGAATTACAGTCAACCGTATTCGCAGCCGGTGCAACAACCAATTCAGCAACCAGCCGCGGAACACAGTACTGTCGGTATTGCGACCGGTGCCGTGATTGGTGGCCTACTTGGTCACCAAGTTGGAGGCGGAAACGGACGTACGCTTGCGACCATCGCAGCTGCAGTTGGCGGCGGGTATCTGGGCGACGTAGTTGGCAAGAAATACGGTTACTAAAATTCAAATATTATTGAAAAACACGCGCAAATCTTGCGCGTGTTTTTCGACGTTCGAGACTGTTTGTCACGCCCAAACAAGCCAGATGTGCAGCTTGGAATTGCCCCGAAATCTTCCAACAGGCCTATGCGCGGCTTTGTCCACATTCGGTGATGAAGATAAGCAGCGAGTGTGCCCAGCACACCTGCTTCCCCTGAAGCTGCTTCTGCACCAGGACAACACAATTTCCAAAGAGGAATCAACATGACAGCAAAAGTAATCAAAGCGGCCGCAGTCGCCGTGGTCGTAGCCGTCGCTGGCTACTGGTATTGGTCACCAATCCTGGTCGTGCGGCAGCTGCAGTCGGCCGCTCAGGAAAAGGACGCAGACGCCTTCAACGAGCATGTCAATTACCCAAAGCTGCGCGAGAACCTAAAAGGCCAGTTCTCAGCCATGTTGGCAAACAAGCTTGGCAGCCCCGCTGGCTCCGACAACGACTTCGCCAAGGCAGGCGCTGCCCTCGGAACCATGATAGGCATGGCCGTGGCGAATCCACTTGTTGATGCAATGGTGCGGCCCGAAACCATCATGCGAGCCATGCAAGACGGCCAGTTGTCCCCAAAAGCCACACAGCCAAGCGACGTCCCGGCGGCGTCCGTCGGCAAGCCAGACAACCAGGTCGGCGCCGAACCAAAGGACGAAAAGCTCAAGTGGACGTATGAACGCAAGGGCGTAGATAAGCTCATTGCCTATGCTACTGACCCCAGAAAGCCGGATGAGAAGAACCAGGAGAAGTTCCGCATAGTACTTCAGCGCAGCGGGTTCGCGGACTGGAAGCTGACCGAGGTCAGACTGCCGGCATTAAATAAATAGCGGGGCCTGGCCAGTCGCTGTTGAATACATCATCCAGAGTCTCTATCTGGAGACAGGCTCTGTTACAAATGCTTGCTGAAGAAACACTTGTATGACTTCACAAGGCAAGACGGCGTAAACTACTCTATGGACATGCCATGCGTACGTTAACTCAGCGAATTCTGGAATAGTCATGAAACAACCGTTTAAACGCTTTACCCCCTTGATGATGCGCATCGCATCATCTGCCATGCTCGCCGCCTTAATGAGCGTTGCGCCCCTCGCTGCACAGGCAGCGCCATCGCATCATCATGCGCGCGCTTCGGCTTGTCACTATTGTGGGACGGTTATCTCGGCGCACACCTTTCAACGACCTGCGGCACACGGTAGCGGTTTGGGTATCGCAACGGGCGCTGTTGCAGGAGGCCTGCTGGGTAACCAGGTGGGCGGGGGGAATGGCCGCACCCTGGCGACGGTGGCCGGAGCCGTTGGCGGCGGCTATGCCGGCAATGTGATAGAGAAGCGCGTACGGGCGACCACGGTGACACAAGTGCGCGTTCGGATGAGCAATGGTTCGGTTCGAACGTTCACCGAAGCCGGAAACAACCGCTGGCATGCTGGCGCACACGTCAAGGTCATCAACGGTGCATTGACTGCACGCCGTTAGGTTTCATTGGGGCCAATACTCTGCTATTTCTTGCCAGGCGGCTTACCGGCCGGTGCAGGGGCCTTCCGACCCGCCATCTGCCTGCCCCGATTGCCCTGGTTCTGGTCGTACTGCTTGTTTGTGCCAGAAGTGCCCTTGTTGGCATTTGGCATGTTGGAGCTGTTGTCCTTCGGTGCGATTTTGCTAGTCATTTTGCTCTCCAGAGGTACAAAAGCCGGCGAAATGCCGACCTATATGCATAGACACTTGGCGCGGAGACTGGTTCGGCGACGACAGGCTATCGGTTAGCGCGTGTGTTTAACTGTTCAGTTCGCACATCTGTCAGGTCTAACGTGGCAGCTAAAGCCTTGGCTTCGGCAAGAGATTCATAGAACTTTGGGGTGAGGACCGCTGCCTGCTCCTTGGCCCGCTTCTCAATTTGATTCAGGTACTCCAACAGTAAAATGCTTTCCCTGTAAGCGATGGCCTCGTTGAGCAGCTCCTGTCGATAGGCTTTCTTCCGTGTTTCTTCCTGCTCGTGCGCCCAACGCCTTAACTGCTGTTGTTGCCATACCCGCTGCGCTTCCATCGCGTGCTCGCGCTTTCGAGCCATCGCATCTGGAAACGCAAGTAGCGCGTGGACAATATCGGCTATCTGTTCCTCGACTCGAGTTGCACGGTCTGCCCACCTCGAAACATATTCGTGCGGATAATTGTCGATGCTCAGGGTTAAACGCCCGTTTGGGAAAAACTTCATCTTTCGGACAAAGAGTTTTCCCGTAGCCTCCTCGGTCTCGAGCTCCGCGTCAATTTTCCGCTTCTTTGCGTAGGATTCCCGAATGCTCAGTTGCAGCTCTTCTCCAGCGACAGTCAAATACTGCTTGCTTACGTTGTCGCGTTGGCCGTCTTTCTTCTTCGCTTCAACTTTGATGCGCGATTGCTTCAAAACCTTCAAAACCGTATCGAGAATCGCAAGCGCACGAGTTTCCTCTGCGGCGGATACTCGGATTGCAAGGCCAGCAACTGGTAACACGTTCCGCAATCCGTACTGGTCCGGCTCTTGGCGCTTAAACCGCGTTTGACATTTCCGCACGAGCGGATGTGGCGCTTCGAGAGTGGACAGCGTCACGGGCTCTGAGCTGGCCAATGGCTGGTGCTTTTCCGAAAGAGGGGCAAGCAGCTTCTTCGGCGGCTTCTCGATTTGTTTAAAGCGTATCTGAGATTCCGCGCGCGGGTCGTTAAGAAGCGGCACCCGACTCAGCTTTTTGCCTGCAGCGACTTTGGCCCAGTAACCTCTTCCCGGCAACGGAATACTTAACCGGCGACACGCCTTCGCCAATCCGACATCCGAAATTCCCAAGGTCCTCGCTAGCGTCTGGATTGGCTGCTTCCAAACCAATTCGTACAATTGTAGACGTGTATAGGTGACTGTTTCCATATGGGCACTAGCTAACTGGGTTCGAAACGGCTGCTCAAATGTTGGCACAAATCAACACTTTAGCAATATATCGTTCCAGCGCCCGACGCGTACAATACGCTCTGATTTTCTATTCCAAGGAGGAGCAATCGTGAGCACAAAAGAGTCGGCAGTTATCAAACGTCAACGCGCCAAAACCGTTAATACCGTAAAAGAAGTTCAGCCTGCCAGGCCACTGTTGGCCGCTGGGGTGGCTTGGGTACGTGCCTTCTTAAAAAGTTTTAAATAAGAGTCCTTCTGGTTTCTCTTGTAGTTCAAAAACTTCGTGTGCGCTGACCGCAGACCACATGGTATGGCGTCAGACCTGCCCAGGTATTGCATTGGCTCCAGGTAAACGAGAAAACAAGCATTCATCTATCCACCGTTCCCGTGCTTGCCACAATTGCGCGGGGCGGTCGGTTCGTTGCGTTCTCGCCTTCGGGGTCTTGGTCTGCCATCATCGTCGTGATTCGCGTGCAACTCTGCGTTCGTCACCGTCAGCAACCGACTCAATCCGTTCCAATGCCCTGATGTACTCTGGAGGCAGGTTTCCTTCAATTGCTCCTTGAAGCACATGCTGCTTGTACCAGTGGAACAGTTTTAGTGCAGGATTTTTGTTGGTTGCAAAATAGGTAACCGCGGTCAACACGTCACTTTCAGTAATGACTTCGACTTTCGTTTCACCGTAGCCGTTGCCGTTACCTTCAGCTCTGTCCAAGGCAGGCTTCTCCGTCTCCAAAATCGAAAACACGACACCATAGACTTTGTCTTCTGGGTCGTCCGTTTGCTGGCAGTCGCACTTGCCTGAGCCGTCCTTGCTGACTTTGTCGAAGGTAAGCCGCCGACCGGAAACGTAACCGGTGGCGACCCGTGTTGCCGAAAGTGCACGGTCAGGCGCAGTAAGGCGTTTTTGGCTCATGTTAGAGCCATAGGCGAAATAGAGGAAACGAGTGTAGACGACATCACCGTCGGGCTCAGGTATGACGTTTAGCAAAAAAATTCCTCCCTATTTCTTACGCTGTATGAATCGGGCTGCAGGCGTGCGGAATGAACTGCCGAAGGGTTTCCAACATATTTGCCGAAATTGGTGATTCGGTTGTACTCCTTGGACTGATAGAACTCCGCGGCTCTGCGATTCACGATTCGGGTTTCTAACAAAAGAGTATCGTAGCCCAGTCCGGCGGCTTCACTTTCAAGGAACTTAAGGATTGCACTGCCTGTTCCCGGATTGCCCGGACGCGAATATATCCGTTTTATTTCTGCAATACGTCCCTCAAGAGGTCGAAATGCACCGCAACTGATGGCCTCTCCGTTTGCGTTCCTGGCGACTACAAATCGCGCATTGGGTACCCGAACATCTTCGGCGTCAAACGACGTGGCTCCGCTGTCACCGGTAATTGAGCGCAGTGCATTGGACAGTTCCTTAGTGAGAGCTTGCGAATCCAGGGTGGCGGGGTCTTCAGGGGTTATTGTGAGCATAGGGCGCGACTCTAGTCGGAGGTGAAAATGCGTGCGTAAGTACCACCTCTGAGAACTTTACGTGAGGCGCATGCAACACGTATAGGAGCTCGAATCCCGAGCCATGACAGCGCACCTAATCCGTTTGGACCAAAAAACATGGCGCATCACTCGCGGAGGTCAATGCCGTGGTTTAGAAGCACCTGTGATATTTCTATTTCGTTGTCCGCCCACAGGTCGCTTCTGCTCATGTAGGTTTTGGTTCCATTCTTGAAAATCACCTGCAATCCGGCATGCCCTTTGTTTTCCCTATTGGGCTCGACCTTCTTCAATATGTAGTCCACGTTCGAGTATGAGAACCCTTCGTTCACAGGCCAAAACCAAAACCCAGACGAACACATTTCTTGTCGTCCAAAGACGATTCTCTCACTGAAATACATTGAGGGCATAACTACGCATAAGGCGAGTACGCCAAATCCTGACAACAGGATGCCTAAGCCCATAAGTTTGCCAGACAACGAGGTGGACGAAATTTTATTCTTAATAAATATCAAGCCAACGACAAGAAGTACCCCGCCGAAGATTCCGGCGTGCTGTACCGACGAAAAAGAATATTTAAAAACCGCCTCAGCATTCGTTATGTTGCATCGCATGTTGGTGTGTTAAACGTTAGAAGTGGTCGGCTGCCGGAGTGCTTAGTATAAGAGTGGCCAGTACGGAAAACACGTGTAATTTTATATAGAATTGAACTTTCTGGAGTCGTAACCTGAGCCCCGACACGAAGATGAACCGCTATCACCCACCTGACGCCTTGATGCAATTACTCTACAACGCGGCGGAATTACCACTCCCGGAAACGGCCAGATGATTGCGCTACTAGCACCTACACGCCAAGCTGTCGAGCGCGCTCATGCCGTTGCCCTAAAAAATGGTGGCATTTGCGAAGGACCACCCGGTTTGCGGCCACAATATCATCCAGATTATTACGGCGCCTATTTCCGCGATGTCGATGGAATAAAATTTGCGTGTGTTGCCATGATGCGCTGCCTGGGTTGTTGGCATAGGGCCGAATTGCGGCAGTCACATTGCGGCCAGGAGCAGGTAGTCACGCTTCCGCTCCAAACCGGCCATTTGCGATGATGCGACAAATTCAGAGCAATTTCTTGTGAGTCGGCAAATTCTTCCCGACACTGCCGGCAACAAAGCACGGGGGACAGTTGCCTGCGTTTCGCGTTTTTTTTGATGCCTAACCTAGCCGGCAATTGGAAAAGCAAGCTGTGGCGCACGTTTCCGGCCGCCGACTGTCTTGTCCGGATAGACGATTGTCCAGCCGAGCTGTACCGGAAAAATTTTCACTTTAAATAACAGCTAAAAATGTATGCCCGAGTCATCCAATCCAATCCTAGAGGGACAAATGCAATGCAACGAATGTCTACGATTCTCAGATTATTACTCGTCCCCGTATTAGCTATTTTATTTGTTGCACTGTACGTCTATTCCAAGTCATTTCTTGATAGTGTGATTCCTGTTGGCGGGCACTCGTCGATGACCGTTCGTATTGTCGTTGCTGAGTTTCACGGTTTTGTCCAAGCTGTCCTTGAGGCGGCTCTTTTTTCTATTCCGCTTGCTATCCTGTATAAACGTTACGCGCCAATCGTTGCGCTAATATGCATTGCCCCTGTTCTTGCAATTACACTTTGGGGACTTTCCGTTGATATGTCCGTATCTGTCAAGGTCGTTCTGTTCTTTCAGATGGCGTGCCTTATTTTGTTCGTTCTAAACGCAACACATTCCGCAGCCAATTTTGCAAAGCATAAAAATGTCTCGAACGTCGTTGTCGCGCTGAGAGGCCACAAATTGCTCATTCTCTACATTTTGGCTGCGATAGCCCTAGAGGGGTTTTCTCGGTTTGCGTATTGGAACGATTTTGGAGTGCCTTTCTGGCTTTTTCTTACGGCGAACTTACTGTTAGTTTTCTCACTCGGCTTTTCTCTGGCGCGACGAAGAAATAATCCGTTTAAGGTCGGCTTTTTGTCTATTCCCATTTTTTTGATTTGGGTACTAGGTGGCCCAATCCAGATTTCGCTGACTGAGAGTAGCAAATGGGCGAGTAAATCCTTGAGTGATAAGGGAGCATTTATTGAAGGGTACGCGACAGGCGCTCTGGAGTTTTTGCCAATAGCATATTTAATTACGGTTGCAGGAGCATATCTTGGTCGCCATCTTTTGAACCTTCGCGCGAAAAAAATGAGCGTTACTGTTGCGGCGTGCAATGTGGGCGATGAGGAGGTAATAAATGAATCGTAATTCGTCACCGTGGGACGACGTTTTGCGCAGGACAACTCCGCGTTGAACGTCGGTTTTTAGGCAACTCGACTGGCCAGAGTGAGTAGAGTCCAACCAGTCGCAACCGGCTAGCCGAAGGAGGCCAATTTGGTCGACTTGTTATTTATGCTGCATTTTGCGCTCTTGCCTCTGGATAGCGCGGTAGATTAACCAAGTAACAGCGCCGTTAAAGCCAATAATGAGTAGCATGCATTTCGAAATCTGGACGGCAACTTCCAACTCATCTTGTGTGGCGAGAAGCATGCCGAAAGGTAAAAGGATTGGGAATACGGCGGAGACAAGGGCTGATGCCACAATGGTTGTTCGGGCGCCAGCGACTACGGCAAACAGCATTGCTATAACAGTGAAGAGACCGGCCGTCACCGGTACTATTCGTGGGTGAATGTTGGCAGGCAACAGAAGCGCAGCCGTGTAAGGCAGAAGCCCGGCGAAGCAGGACAACATAAAGCTCGCGAGAATGCTCCACAGAAGTGGATACTTGGTGATGAATATGAAAAGGCGGGGCATTTGTTGTATTTCGCTACTTGTATTGAACTTCTGAAAGCCTTAACCGCACACGAAAGAAGAACCTTAATCGCTGAATCATAGGGTCACCTTCAGTTTGCGGCCGCCAGTAATTGTGAAACCTTCACGTTCATAGAACGCCAGTGTTTTGTCGAACTGCGGGAGTGGTGGAGTAGTAACCTCCAGGCGCTTCCAGCCTCTCGACGTGCCGAAACTTCTTGCCTGTTCCAGAAGGCGCAATCCCACGTTCTCTGAGCGATATTCGGGACGGACATAAAGTTCAGGTATGGTTCCAAACGAACCTTCGGCATAGAGAGCGTGGCTTTCAAAAAGCGTAATAAACCCGACCGCTTTTGCCTCCTTGCCCAACGCGACAAATACGAAATATTTTTCGGTGGCGATAAAATCCTTGAGCCGGACTACGGTGTCGTGCAGGTCGAAATTGAATGCTTGCTGGCCGATAGTACTCATGATTTCGTCCAGCAACTCGCCGGCCATCGACGCGATTTCGTCCGAATCGTCGGTGGTTGCTCTTTGGATGAATATGTTTGATGCCATTTTTGTCGGCAAACACGGTTGTCGGAAATCCAGATTATGCGTTGTGCTGGGCACTGCAGGAATTGCCATCTGAGCGCCTGGTTGTCCAACAGGTTACCAATGACCAAATCACTAGGTCAGCGCCTTCAACCGAGCTCGATAGTCAATCGGGTCAAGTGCCAGGTTGCTCGATAACGGACCTCGCAGGATAAAGAGCTTCGGCGCAGCACTAAAGTCGAACAAACGATAGAGGCAGAAACAATCCTCTATCTCCTCAGAAAAACTGACCTCATTTCGACTCACAACAAACGGTGTCACAGGACCACCGTTTGTTGTTTTCACCTCTATAAATCGGGTCATATCCGAAACCTCGAAGGAAAGAATGTCATATCCTGTTCCATCACCCAGCCGGTCAGAGACCCAGTCAATTTTCTCAATGAGGTCAGGTCGTCCCTCATCGCCAAGGCGGGTCTGTTCGTACCCGACGACCCAAGACTCCCCGTTGGCACCTAACAGCCTGTTGCGCTCGTCTCTGGCGGCATAGTCAAGCTTCCGCGGCATTCGTGTCCGTTTGACAGCAGGCTGAAATGCCTCCACGTTGGGCGGCGTCACAAGCACTCCGCGGTATTGCTGATTCCCCGGAGCGGTCCGAGATTCAAGGTTGTCCAGCACCTTAGCCAGGTATTGCCGATGCTTCTCGACGTAATCTTGCACTTTCCGGCGCAATAGCTCCTGAAGGTTGTAGCGGGGTTTGTACCCTTTGATGTAGGGCAGACCTAGTTGGTCCAGCACTGCAGAAATATTTTGGTGCTTCAGTTCGATGGACGATTTGCTCCGAACTTTTAGTTTTGCCCTCAACAGCTCGTTGTGCTCGCTCTTGCTGTATGGCTGCCCGACGGACTCCGTAGCAAGCATCTCGAAGTAGTCCGTGACGATGAGGTCAACTTCCTCCTGGTTCCAGTCCTGTCCAATGCGCACAACCTCAAAATCGAGACTGGACAGAACGCGCTCAACGGTAGCTTCGCCTCCAGAAAAGTCCTCCGGTCGAAGCGGGCCGATATCGGGAAAGGCGTAACCGTACGCTGCACCAACTATAGCTTTGGAGTCGTAAATTTTTCCGGAGCTGGCATCTCGCAGCATATATTCGCGAGACTTTCCGAATCCGTATTTCTCCAGAAAGGCTGTTCGGCCTAGCAGGTCAAATTCTCGGATGGCGGCAACGACAGCTTGGGGGTCTTTTAAATTATGGATGCTCATGACTTGTTCCCTGAATTCCACCAGGTTAAACCAAATTAACATCCTTGCATCACGGAAACACCTGAAAAAACGAGTTTTCCACGCCGTCTGAGCGACTCTTCGCGATTCCTACGCAACTCACAAAGCCGCAGTATCCAGATGAGGCATTACCGCTTGGCTCCCGCAATGTCCACGCGATGTGCATGGGTGTGAATTTTCGGCGATAAGGAGCCATTTGGTTCTCGGCGTTGAGGCGTCAGCAGATTGTCGGCGCAATGGAGCCACAGGATTTCCGCCGTAAAGGAGCAAGGGAGACAATTGCTGCAATGCGGGACCTACGAGACTACGGTGGCACAAGTTTTGAGTGTCGTTGGAGGTGGCCAACAAGCTCCTGGGTTTATTTACGAATAAACTTATTTGCAAATAACCCTCGACATCATTGACCCATCAAGTAAAATCGACCACGTTGCATCGCACCATTTTCACTTCGTTTGGCATAAACCATTCATTGAATAAGGAGAAGCACGTGTCTTTTAATCAAGAGCAATTTACCTCCGCGACGAAAGCCCTGTTTGAATCCCAAGCCGCCTCGTTCCAGGCACTGACCAGTAAAATAATCGAAGGCGCAGAAAAGGCGATTGCGCTAAATATCGCTGCTACGAAAGCGTCGGTAGAACAATCGATTGCGGTCGCAAAGCAATTGTCTTCCGCCAAAACCCCGCAGGAATTTTTCTCCTTGCCCGCCGTACAGGCAAAGCCGACTGCGGAAATAGTTGCTTCATATAGCCGTGACTTGACGGATATCGCCTCTGGCGTCCGGGCTGAGTTCTCGAAAACCGCTGAAGCCCAATTTGCAGAAACAAAAAGTAAGATAACTGCACTGGTGGATAACGTGACCAAAAGTGCACCGGCCGGCTCCGAACATGCGGTTGCGCTACTGAAATCGGCCATCGACAATGCCAGTGCCGGCTACGAACAACTGACCACCGTCACCAAGCAAGCCGTAGAAACGGTTGAAGCGCAGGTTGTGAACGCTACCGGGCAGTTTTCGCAAGCTGTTGAAAAGGCTGTTCCTAAAGCGAGCAAGAAATAAGCGATGGCCGGTGCAGTATTTTAATGGGCCGCGCTTGCGGCCCGTTTTCTTTTCTGCTACCCGCTTTTGGGCTGGTGTGCATCGGAAACGATTGACGACGCCGTCCGCCTGCAAAAGTATCCGAATGGGCAACAGGAAATAGCCGGGAATTCTCAAAGTCATCAAAAAGACAACCTCATGCAGAATTCGTAGGCAATATTGATTCGATACTGCGCCAAATCAATCTCGCGAAGCATTGGAGATTTTTCTATCTGTGACGACTCGGGTACCAGACTCCAAATTTTTAAGGCCTGATATCAAAGGAGCGAATTTGAACTGTTTTAATCGACCTAACAAAAAAGATTGCGCCAATGTTGCGTCGCTCAAAGACCTAATGAGCACGCCACCGATGACTGCGGAACAATACTGGGCGGTGATTCACAAACGTAGAGAACAGCGAAGGATGGTCGAGGCCGCGCGGGAGTTGAAGACAGAGAGCCAACGAGATTCTTGGTAGTTGCTTCCGGTACCGGCTCACATAGGCGTCGCACGATTAGCGTGCTCCGCGGTGATTTTTAAATCGTTATTGGTCATCCTTCCGGTCCTGTACCGACTTTTTCATCAAAGCCGCGACTTCCGACCGCGCCGTGAATTGTCCCAGGCCTTCCTGGTACATTACAGCGCCGATATGCACCAATTCATCGAAATTTTCGGGTATCCGGATTTTCGTGTGGATTCGTGCGCAAGCTTCCCCAAGGCCGACAACTCTGCTGACACGCATCATAGATGCGTCGTTATACGACATAAAGTCGCAACTATGGCACTATTGCGTATCCGGTAGTGTTCATAGATAAAGCGTTGTGCGCTATAATGACCTATCTATGAACGGAGTAAGTCATGCCAAAGAAACTCTCCAAGGCTGAAACTTGGCCAACACTGGTGCAGGACCGCCTCACTGCATGGGGTAAGTGTATCAACACGCAGCGCCTACGTCAGCGTATCACTGTCGCTGATTTGTCTGCCCGACTGGGTATCTCCCGGACGACACTGCTCCGGCTGGAAAAAGGGGACCCAGGTGCAGGTGCAGGAGCATATTTGACAGCGCTTCTTGCGCTAGGCATCGTCGACCAGGCGGCACCAGCACTGCCTGCCGAGCTGTGGCAAGGTGACTACGGTCAGCGCGTCAAGTTGAGTCTGCAGGAAAAGGGAGCTGACGATGCTGAGTATTTCTAAACCGATATACGTCTATCTGCAGCGGCCAGATAGCGGCGAGTGGGTCACAGTTGGCCGGTACAAGGCAGGTAAACCCGGAGAAGGTTTTTTCAAGTACGCCCCCTCTTACATTGATGCAGGGCTTGCCTGGGCCATTGACCCGCGAAACTTACCGTTTTTGCCGGGAACTGATGTCACGGCGCCACGGTATCAAGGCCTGCATGACGTCTTACGAGATGCATGTCCGGATGCATGGGGACAGGCCTTACTGCGCCAAGAACATAATCTGCCGGAAGATGCTCCGCCGCTGCAATACTTGCTCAAAGCCAGCAACCTTGACCGCTGGGGTGCGCTTGCCGTAGGTCCAGGCGCCAAGCCGCCGGACGCGAAAGTGAACACCCCTGGTCTGCCTCAACTCAGTGAGGTTATTGAAGAATTGGCGGCACTCGCGGAGCGCCGTCCTACGATACGCGCAAAAATTCGTGCAAGGTTGGTCCAGACGGCCAGCGTGGGTGGTGCGCGGCCGAAAGCCACGGTGCAAGGTGACAACGGTCAGTTTTGGCTGGTTAAGCCGGAGATTGCAACAGACGTTGCCAATATTCCTCTGCTCGAGCACGTGGGTCAGCGGTGGGGCGCGGCAAGTGGATTAAATTTTGCCCAAACCGTCTTTCACCCCGCCACACGTGGCAGGAATGCGGTACGGGTTCTAAGGTTTGACCGAACCGGCCGGCAGCGCCACATGTGCGTGAGCGCCGCGTCTTTGTTGCAGGCCGAATATCCGGGACTCCTCCAGACGGACCGCTGGAGCTATCCGCGTTTAGCCGAAGAACTGCGGTTGGCAGGTGTACCAGTTGAAGACCGTATCGAACTGTTTGGCCGCATGGTGTTTAATGCGGTATGCGGCAACGATGACGACCATGTGCGCAATCATGCCATTGTCTATAAAGCAGAGGAACGCCGCTGGCGGCTCGCGCCGGCTTTTGACGTCGTGCCTAACCCGGTTGAAACGCCAGTTCGTCTTCACATGCAGCTATCTCAGGGGCGCTTCGACATTTCTCGGGACTCTGTATTGGCTGACGCACATCGTTTCGGATTTACGAGTGCAACGGAGGCAACAACTTACCTCGATGACCTGCTAGCACGTATCACGGCTGGTTTTGCCGAGGTCGCACATTGGCTCGACCAGGACTGGAAAAACGTACTGCACGAACGGTTGTCTCACAACCTTGTCATCCTGAGCGGACGGCAAGGGCTTAACGACAGGTAGGTATTTTTGACGAGCTATCGAACCGACGGTTTGTTGAGCAAACCGAATAGCTTTCCACACGTTAATCCGGATAGCCAAATTTTCTTTCGATAGGCGCCCTTTAGAGTCAGCCATCAACTGTGCAAGCCTCAAAACATTATCGGCCCGCGTCGCTTGCACTTCGCCAAGCGTTGCCGCTTGTTTCCTGAATAACTCCAGGACATCGTCTTGCGTCATCGCCATCTCCCTGTTGAAAGACTCGGTATAGGTGGTTGAGTGGTCGAGTAGCCCAAAGAAATGGTCGTTTTCTAACCGAGGATGGACTGCTGACTTCTCAGCCAATCTTGAATTGGATGGGCTCAGTTTCGAACGCATTCAGATGCCCTTGGCTCTTCAGGATTGACAGAGCGAAGTTTTGAGCTATGAATCGAGGGGTGGAGTTGTCGCCAAGGCAAAGGACCAGATAAATCTGGATGTCCCTTGTGACTCGAAAGGTTTCAGCAATGCGACTTAGTACTTGGCGCGACTTTTCCCGTAACCCAGCAGCGTTGCCCATGCTTCAATTCCGCCTTCAGTGTCACATAGTGCTGTCAGCATGTCTTCAGCGGCGAGCAACTCAGCCTGGGCGGCTTTAGTCTCTGTTTTAGTGGGGGGCGCAACGCACAGGGGAGAAAATGTTTCCAATTCGGCAATCATGAAGTTCCCTATGAATGTTTCCAATCGGAGTTTAAGCATAGGTCACAATGCCCAGCATAGGAAGGTAATGTGCCGTGTCTAGCCGAAGCCCCACCTCTAATCTGGCAAGTTTTGCATGTTGTTTGATAACCAGTGGGCTACTGTGGTGCGCAGCCCAAGAGTGCCTTGAACCCCGCCGGAAACCAGTAATCCCATGGATGGAGCTAGCGTCCGCTTTATTCAAAAGCGAGGCAGTCCCTTCCATGAACGTAGTAACGGATGCGCTTCATTTAACGCCACATTCCGATTTTCGCAGTACTGGAATACGTCGTACACTGTGCGTGCATATGGTCTATCCACTTAGCCCCACAAGATGCATTTCCGGCATTTTTGGCGTGGTAGCAATGTGTTTCAAAAAAATCTGCAGTGGTCCTCATTGCCGGTGTGTGTCGGGATTGCGCCGACCAAAACGTGGCCAAACTGGCCAATTACATCGCCAAAAGTCCGATGCAGTCTTCTATTGGCAACAAATGCGAAACATTGGTCTTTGAAATGAGAGAGGCGACCAACCCGCGCTGCGCGGGCATTTTTACGTCCTTGTACGTTACGGTCGCGGCGATGGTCTAATGACGGTCGTTGGTAGGATGATTTTCTCCTCCCCTAGCGCCCACTCCGCCTGCGCCCCTAGCGCCCGCTCCACCGGCACCCCTAGCGCCCACTCCACCCGCGCCCATAGCGCGCATTCCGCCTGCGCCTTCGTGGTGACCCACCCCGACCATGCCTTCGTGGTGGCCGAAACCTTCTCCGCCATGGAACCGATGACGACCATCGTGGAACCCATCATGACGATGACCACCTTCTGAAAAGAACCCAAAGTCGAAGAACGCAGGCGCCCCTACTATATAGTCTGGAGCGATTGAATATACGGACTGACCATATGGGTACGTGTCATAGGGGTACGTGTCATAGGACGAATAACCCCCAAAATAGGTGGGCTCATATGCGGCGCAGCCCCCAAGACCGGATGCGAGCAGTAGCGAAAATGTAAGGCGTTTCGCTACGCCTTTCAAGTGCTGGTTCATGATGTCGAGCGTAAATATACGGGGAAATTCCGTATCTAAAAATTAGACAAACGGCATTTCCGGCAGTTCTGCAAACTCACACCTTGTTACGTTGTCGCCGCCCCGTTCGAGCTTTTGTCGCCAGAAGACCACCTGCGGAGCTAAGTGGATAGCCCAAGCATGCATCCAGTTAAACGTAAAGCGGCGCGCAAAAAATGGAGTGGTACTCGATGGAAATCGGTGTGCTTTAACGTCAGGCAATATCCCCCGAGCGCTCGTCTTCACCGCGACTCCAGTCGATGTGCGACGTAAAGAGACCCAACATTTCCCCTTATCGCACAACGCATCGATTGTCCAATAAACACGAGTAGCCCACGAGAGAAAACTGTTAGACACAATCGCATGGACCCCATATACTTTGCTGCGGCGCACAAGGCACATCCGATGTCAGCGTAATCAAATCCCTACCCTAGGAGAAATCATGTTTTCGAATACAGAACAATATACGTCTGCGAGCAAAGCCTTTTTCGAATCCCAACTCGCTGTATTCAGTGCGCTTACGAGCATAGCGGTCGAGGGAACAGAAAAGCTTGTTGCATTGAACATGGCAACTGTCAAAGCATCCGCCGCCGACTCGGCAGCCGCAGCGAAGGATTTGTTGACGGCCAAAGACCCGCAAACCTTCTTCGCCCTGGCAACTGCATACGCCAAGCCCAACGCCGAAAAAGTCGCTGCCTACAGCCATCATTTGACCGATATCGTGTCTGCAACGAAAGCGGAGTTTACCAAGGTAGCCGACGCGCAAGCCGCCGAAGTCCAAGGCAAGGTAAGCGACTTGGTGAATACCATTGCTAAGAACGCGCCAGCCGGTTCTGAAAACGCAATTGCAATGCTGAAATCGTCCGTCGAAAACACACAGGCCGCCTACGAGAAAATAAACAGCGCCGCGAAACAAGCCGTCGAAGCGACCGAGGCACATGTCGCCAAAGCCTCAGACCAGTATACGCAGGCCGTAAAAAAAGCAGCGGCGAAATAAAAAGTAAATTGCCAGAAATTGAATGGGCTGCGCTTGCGGCCCATTTTTTTACTAAATTGCAGAACACCGATTTTTCCTAATAATTGAATCGTCTCGTCAAGAACGGGCACTTTCCGCGAGACAGGTCACGGTGCAGGTTAGTTAATTGTGACCGGTACTCGAACATTCCAAATCCTGTTACGTAAGGAATGCTAGGCACCCAGCACGCCACATCCACAATTCGCCAAATATCCCGCAGGGAGACTGTACTGCCGGTGAAGGAGCGATTCTGGTACTCGGAAAATTGACACCTGCGTTTGCGCAAGTCGACAATTCTTCCAACGCGCTTGTAGCAGCAGCGAATCGACCAATCGACACAGCAAGACTTTGCCCCTAACTGCCACCTAAAGCGTGCTTGTGTGTTGGTGCCGACGCATTTTTTTTGACCGGTGTGGCGGGATTTCGACCCAGCCGCATGGCTTACAAACCGTTGCCAGAACTGGGATTGGTCGGCTTTGGGATGGAGCAGTTCAGTTTCGGCATCTGGGTCAATTCGCGACCGGCGCCAACAACTGTTGAACGCTCGCCCGTTGCAAGTATCGACTTTATTGTTCAACTTGCAAACCGAGCTGCAGCACAATATAGCTCGTCGTGTCGCACTGAAATATTCAGGCTAGAGAGATTCAATCAAAAAATCGATGAATGTTCGTACTTTAGGGGTAAGGTATTTTCGGCTCGTGTAAGCTGCGTAAAGCGTTACTATCGGCTTTTCGAGGTCGCCCAGTACGCATTCCAATGCGTCCCGCAGCCAAATCCGATTCAATCAGCCATATCGGCAAATAGCCGAATCCGACCTCTGCCAACACACTTTGGTAGGCAAGCGTTGAATCGTCCGTCTTCATGGCTACCGGCAAGCTGACTGCGCCTTTCCCGGCAAGCCCTTCAACCAGTTTGTCTTGTGCAGACTTGATATAAGACGGCAGTACGGCAGCATGGCGGCCCAGCTGGCTCAACCTGTCCAGCGGTCCGTGCTTTTTAAGATAGGTTGGCGTCGCAACGAACATGAAGCGAACCGGACAAATCGGTCGCACAATCAGTGTTGGCACTTCCGAAAACGTAGCGCGAAGCGCCAAATCAAATCCTTCTTCCGCCAGGTCCACCCGCCAGTTACTCAGCCGCAAATCCAGTGTCACCTTGGGGAACCGTTCTCTGTAGCGAGCCAGTAGGCTGGCTATGGTTGCGTTGGCGAACCATCCCGGTGCCGTTACCTTGAGAACTCCTCTAGGCTCAGCCACGCTGCCGCTCAAGGAGGCTTCTGCCATCTCCAGGGTGTCGAGGGCATCCTTACACTGCTCGTAATAAACTGCGCCGGCCTCCGTCAGGCTGACGTGACGGCTGGTGCGATTGAATAGCCGAACTCCGAGATGGCGCTCCAGATGGGCGACGTGCTTGCTGGCCATGGCGGCCGAGACTGCCATCTGCTCGGCCGCGCCAATGAAGCTTCCTCGCTCGACGACCTGTCGAAAGACTCGCATGCTGACGAGCGTGTCCATCAGTGCTTAGGCGTTCTTGCGCGCAGCATCAATGCTGAATGCCCCTGCGCCGGCGACCGAAAGATAGAGGAAGGCAAAGCAGTACAGCGCAGCCAACTCGCCCTGGTTAAGGATAGGTAAAAATCCATTTGGCGCATGCGCCATGAAATACGCGACCGCCATCTGGCCGCACAGAATGAAAGCGACTGGCCGGGTGAATAGGCCAACCAGCAGGAATACCCCGCCAACCAGTTCCAGCACGCCCGCCGCACCCATCAGGGAAAACACCTGTACTCCATCAAACATCGCGATATGGGGCATGCCGAACAGTTTGGCCATTCCGTGTTGGAGATAAAGAAATCCGATAATGATGCGCAGAAGCCCGAGAATGCGCGGTGTCCAGACTGCCTGAAAAGAAATGTTGTCTTGCATGGAAATTTGCTCCTTATGCGGTGGTTTGAGAAAAATTGGTTTGTCAGCCAAAGGCGAACCCGGAAACGACGACATTCATGACCTTGTCTTCGAATATCTTGCGCCCGGCATCGCCGCCCGCGGCGCCTGCGGCGACCATGAGTGGCAGCAAGTGGTCCGGATTGGGTTGCGTCAATCGGGCGTCCGGCGCTTGCTCCCAACTCTGAAGCAATCGGTTGCGGGCATCGGCATCAGGCTCGGAAGTGGTCGCTGTCAGCCAGTCGTCGAATCGTCGGGAAGCCTCCGTAAAAGCAGGAGTGAAGCCGCGCATGTTATGAAAACTCATGCCGCTGCCAACAATCAGTACGCCTTCGTCGCGCAGCGCTCGTAGCGCTTCGCCTGCGCGCAGATGCTCGGCAGGGTCGAGCCCGGTTTTCAACGACAGCTGCACAATGGGGATGTCTGCATCCGGGTATATCAGTTTGAAGGGGATGAAGGTCCCGTGGTCGAAGCCACGCTCAGAATCCGATTTGGTGGCAAAGCCTGCCTCGCCAAGCAGCGCTTGAATGCGCTTGGCCAGTTCCGGCGCGCCGGCAGCCGGATAGGTCAGGCGATAGGTATGCTCGGGGAAACCATAATAATCAAAGAGGAGCGGCGGATGCGCGCCAGCCATCACAGTGAATGCGTCCTCAACCCAGTGAGCCGAGACCACGACAATCGCTTTCGGGCGCCGGCCGATAACGGGGGGAAGGTTCTTCAGGAAATCGCCCATTTTGTTCCACATGTCGGGCTGACTCGGCCAGTCCATGAAAAAACATGGACCGCCTCCATGAGGAATGAAGAGTGTGGGTAGTGCATTGGTAATAGTCATAGTGGATATCCCTTTCAGACTAAAACGACTATAACCACAAACAATTAAGCAATCAACACTGCTTTAGTTGATGAATCATTTCCTGTTAGTTGATGATGTTTAGGATTTGCCGTGCAGACTGCCGAGTCCAGGGGCGACCCCTCGCATGCGGCTTGGCGACCGATAGAAACACTAAGCTGTGGGCCGTTACGGGATGGCGCTTACCTTTTGCCAAAAATTGACGAACACGAAAGTGCCTAGACGAAGCTCGCTTACTCGGTTGCTCGGAGCGACGGGCGCAAGGACACCTCATGTATTTGGCATACACAAGCCTGACACAATAAAAAAACCCGCGAGACCTTTCGGTTGCGGGCTGAAACCAACCCTTGGGAGGATATTGGATGAAACGAATCAATTTTACTACGAAGTTTGTGCAGTGCATCACAGTAACGTACCGTGGCATGCGATAAAAAAAGAAGCCCCGCACCAGTGAAAGTGCGAGGCTAATACTTGCCAATATGAGAGCTGACTCCCGAAACCCAGTTCTATCTGAAAAGTGGCTCCGACTGTAGCGAATCAACTCTCGTATTTCCCCTCCGAAAAGGAAATTACTTGCCAATAAACAATAAGCGTCCAGCACATGTAATGTACTCAAACAGTTGTCGTGCGGCAACATTTATTTTAGGTTTTCGCGTAAGTTCTTCCGACACTTCGAGGTTGCTGCAGGCGCTATCGTATTTTTGCTCTAAACGATGGAACGTCGCTGACATTGGTAATGTGTAACGACCTGCATTGCAAACTGGCGCGACCACAGCATTGAGCGGCTTTTTCGACCGGGAATAACTACCTCTTTCGGGTATCCGGATTATCGTGTGGAAACGGCTATCCCAATGTTGGGCTCACAAGCTTGAACAACCCGCTGGCGATTAGCGATGAATTGTCGCAGGCTCAACATGCCGATTTTATTGCGATAGGAATTGCAGCCTGAAAGACGTAACGTACGCGGAAGTACGACGGGGCTCTCAGTCCACTCCTTTACCAACGTCTGGCACTCGTGCTTACGGCGCGAATGACGATACCGCTGCGCGCAAGTCGGCTGAAAAGGGGAGAAGCTCATCAAAGGTCAAATGTGGCAGGTACTGGTGAATGAGCTTGATAACTACTCGAGCCTGGTTCGCATCGCGGCACTTCTTCACAGGGTCTCGGTCTTTTTGTACCGACATCCACATCTTGAAGAGTGCGAAAGCACGGGGGTCCACAGTGGTCATTTGAGCCATCCTCCCATTTACCCCGACAATGACCGATTGAAACTTAGGCGCACTGAGCAGCCAGTCGACATTTCTGGCCTTAACGGCCCAGAAGTCTTTGTCATGCGTGCTCAGTCGGTCGGGCTCCCGGTCGCTACCGGACCCTTCTCGCCGCAGCAGGTCAACCTGGTAGCCATCTTTGTTCACTGCGGTGTAGAGCTCCGTCGGGCTCTTCAGCTCAAACGACTTATCGACCGTCTTCAAAATGCCGAGCAGGCCGGACGGCTGCAGCTTTTCACGGGTGGCCAAAGTAATACGTTTGCGGTTGTCCCACAGGATGTCTCGGTCCTCCGTCGCGAGATGCTCTTGTTCAATTCGAATACCGGCGGTGGCCTCATAGCAGAACAGCGCATTCGTATCGATGACGAGCATATTTTCGTCCAGTCCTGCGTTGTGAAGACTGTTAAGGATGTCGATGACCGTTGAATCGACCCGGTGGAGGTATCGCGCGCGGTTAAGCTTAGCGTGGACCGCCATTTTCTTGTGGAGTCCTTCGAGCCGCTCCGTGACGGTGGCCTTACTGCCCTGAAAGTTCGCGTGGATGGCCTCGGTTTCGGGTGACCGGGGGCCAAGGCTGGTCTGCGCACCGCGCCTGGAAACTCGGATGAGGTACTCCCGACCCTTTTGGACGCGCCAGAACATGTTGCCCTCCAGGTCACGGGCCTCTCGTTCAGCCGCACAAGTGGCCGCGAACGCCTCCCGAGCATTCACGTATTGACGGCGTGATTCGCCGTCAAGCGGCGTAAATCCATAGTCAGTTTTCATGAGCCTATATTGGCAAGTAAGTCATTGATTTTAAAGTTGTTTCAAAAGATTCGTGAACAGATACGAGTTTTTGTTGAAAACTATTAAAAATCAATCACATACCTTGTATAGCGTATGTGGACTATCCCTATCATTCTGCAATATTGCCGACCTAGCGGCCTCGGCCGCACAAGTTCGTCTTGCGGTTGTCCTGCGCTTCATCTTCTCTCACGATTCTGCCCAGTTGAGACGTTCGTAGAGCTGCAGAGACCGCCAACTATGCTGCACACAATCCGTCTCACCGCATTAGAACGGTTTCGTTGAATTTGGTTGCCGTCTCAATAATATTTTCTACCTCGCAGGCGGCATCTGAAATTACCCACAGTTTGTGTGGATAGCTGTGTGGATAACTCATGAAAGCAGCCTCCAAGCCCATTGCCAGCAAGGAAAGCCAAGCGTGCCTATTTAATTGTCAACACTGCCAAGTGCACCTTGTATTTGCTAATCTTCAGCGTTTATATAATACTGTATGCATATCCAGTATTTTGCATATCAAAATTATACGAGCGGCGTCCTTGACGTGAAGAAAACCCATGTTGGCCTCATCCATCCCATCGAGCAATTCGGCTCGCTCACTCGTACAGTTGCCGCAGGACGTCTGGCGGGCGAGCGAGTTGGCAGTGTCCCGGGCGACTACGTGTTCCACCGGTCACGCTCTGCTGGATGAGGAACTGCCAAACGGCGGCTGGCCAAGGTCATCTCTGATTGAACTCCTTTTGCAGCAGGCCGGAATCGGCGAGATGCAGTTATTGAAGCCGGCGCTTGCCCGCTTGTCGAAAAATCAGAGAATTGCGCTGGTTCAGCCGCCATACATCCCGCATGCGACTGCCTGCAAAACATGGGGCATTGAAACCAATCAACTGCTTTGGATACGGGCGACGAGTACTGGTGACGCGTTGTGGACCACCGAGCAGATTCTGAAGAACGGTAGCTGCGGCGCCGTCATTCTATGGCAGTCGAATGTACGGGCGGAGTCATTGCGTCGGCTGAACCTGGCGGCTCAGACCACAGATACCTGGTTTTGGTTTATGCGACCGATGGCCTGTAGCGCCGATGCATCGCCGGCGCCGCTGCGGCTGGCACTTCGTCCGGCACTTGGCGGAGTTTTACTCGAAATTGTTAAACGCCGGGGCCCGCATTCTGATACCCCTTTATTTGTCCCGCTCGCCGACATGCCCACTGGGCGCCATCTCTCGGACAAAGAAAATGCGACTTTTGTTGAGCATATACCTGCCACTGTTACCGCTCGAAACGTTGCGCCCGTCCTGGTCTAAACCGGGCTCTTATACGGTGATGCATCACGAGCAGGTAATCGTTGCGTCACGAGAAGCGTCACTTAGTGGCGTCAAGGTCGGCATGCGCGCGGGCGGCGTGTCTGCTATCTCCCCGGACACTGAAATGCTGCAGCGTAGCTTGGAAAAAGAGCAGTTGGCGCTCGATGCCATCGCAATGGCACTGCTGCAGTACACACCTGAAGTGGCCTATGCCGATGACTTCAGTATTCTATTGGATGTCAGTGCAAGCTTGCGATTGTTCGGTGGCCCGTTAGCGATTTGTAGGCGTGTCAGTTGCAGTCTTGCAGGGCTTGGATTCACTGCCAACGTTGGGGCGGCACCCACTGCAAAGGGGGCGTGGTTATTGGCGCGAAGCGCACGAACTAAAGGCAATTCACTGCGGCGCCGCGTGCTCAAAATGCGCACATTAACGCGTCGGCTTGACGGTTTACCATGTCATCTATTGCCCACGGCGCTTCCACACTATGATTGGCTGAACGGCATAGGCGCTAAGAATTTTGGCGCGCTACGTCGGCTGCCGCGTTCCGGATTAATTCGGCGCACCAGCAAGCATTTATTGGAAGACCTGGACCGCGCTTTCGGTGACATGCCCGAGCTGTTTGAATGGATAAAAGTGCCCTCGACGTTCTCTGCAAGCGTCGAGACCTTCGACCGGATTGAGCATGCTGACGCCTTGATGTTCGGAGCAACCCGGCTCATCCTTCAAATGACCGGATGGCTGGTATCGCAGCAACTCGCCGTGACGATATTTACCCTGTCGCTCGAGCACGAGCGGGGACGGTCCGCGATACCTCCAACCGCACTGGAGATTGCGTTAGCTGAGCCGGCTTGGAAAGACGCCCACCTGATTCGGCTGCTGAGGGAGCGGCTGAGCAAAGTAGAACTGGTCGCGCCCGTCATAGGCATGCGGCTAGACGCTCGACAGTTGGTGCCCATGCTTCCCCCCACTCAATCGCTGTTTCCGGAGCCAGGTGGCTCGCCAGCCGATTTTTATCGACTGCTAGAACTGCTGACGGCCAGGCTTGGAGCCGAAAATGTGCTGACGCCAGTCTCGTCGCCTGATTATCGGCCTGAAGTGTGCAATTTGTGGGTACCCGCGACCGAAAAGCCGCCGAAGGGAAATGACGAGGGAGAAGCGCTCGAGCGGCCATTTTGGTTACTCCCAAAACCGATAGCGCTGCTGATGCGAAACGACCGCCCCTTTTACGGGTCACCGCTGAAACTGATTCGTGGACCAGAACGGTTAGAAGCCGGGTGGTGGAATGACCAAACTGCGGCCAGAGACTATTTCGTCGCCCAGGCAGAAAATGCAAGTTGTTACTGGATTTACCTCGAACGAACACGCGAGGCGCGCTGGTTTTTACACGGACTGTATGCGTAAAAATTATGCCACCGATATCATCCATCTTGCCGGCATATGCCGAGCTTCAGTGCCTGACGCACTACACATTTTTGCGCGGCGCCTCATCGCCTGAGCAGATTGTCCAACGAGCAGCCACGCTCGGCTATCACGCTGTGGCCGTCACAGACGAATGTACTCTCGCTGGTGTGGTCAAAGCCCACTTAGCTGCGAAGAACCTTGGGATTTCCTTGATAATCGGTAGCCAGATGACCGTCACGCCAGAGGACGGAAGCCAGGCGTTCACACTTCTTGTCCTCGCAATGAACAAGAACGGATACGGGAATTTGAGTGAGCTGATTACGATTGCGCGCACCCGTGCTGAAAAAGGTTGCTATCTCGTTAGACCACGCGATATTGCCAACCCCGCTAACGAGTTTGCGCATCTGCGCGGAATGCCGGATTGTCAGTTGATACTGGCTCCAAAATACGGCGCGACATACGAGGAGCTGGAAAAGCAAGCGGCTTGGTTGCTGCATTGTGCACCGGGGCGTGCGCGGATTGCGATGACGCTGCACTATCGGGCGAACGATGACAAACATAAGTCCTTGGTGACAGCAATCTCTCAAAAATTCAGTTTACCGATGGTAGCTACCGGCGATGTCTGCATGCATGTCCGCTCATTCAAGCCACTGCAGGACACAATGACTGCTATCCGCCATGGCATCCCTGTCGAAAAATGCGGGTACCGACTTGCCCCGAACGCCGAGCAGCACCTTCGGTCGCGGGTAAGGCTTGGGAACCTCTATACGAGACAGGCATTGGATGAGTCAGTGCGCGTTGCTGACCTGTGCCGATTTTCACTGGACGAGCTTCGGTACGAATATCCTGACGAGCTTGTTCCGACAGGCGAGACGGCCAGCAGCTACCTCCGTTCCGAGAGCTACCTGGGTGCGCACTGGCGCTATCCCGATGGCATCCCCGACAATGTACAAGCGCAGTTAGAGCGAGAGTTAGGGCTCATTGCAGAAATGCAGTACGAGAGCTATTTTCTAACCGTGTACGACATCGTCCGATATGCTCGGTCCAACCATATCCTCTGCCAAGGTCGGGGGTCTGCTGCCAATAGCGCGGTCTGTTACTGCCTCGGCATTACCGAAGTAGACCCGGTTCGCGGTACGCTGTTGTTCGAACGTTTCATATCAAGAGAGCGGAATGAACCGCCAGACATTGATGTCGATTTTGAGCATCAGCGCCGCGAAGAGGTCATCCAATACATCTACAAAAAGTACGGCCGCATGCGGGCTGCACTGACTGCCGTCGTCATCAGTTATCGCCCGCGCAGTGTGTTGCGTGATGTAGGGACTGCGCTTGGAGTTGACCTTTCCGTCGTCGACCGAGTAGCGAAGGCAGGCCACCGCTGGGGCGGTAAGGCAGATTTACGCGAGAGGTTGCAAAGCTGTGGATTTGACCCCGATTCGGCTATCGCTGAAAAATGGGGCAGCCTTGCTGAGCAAATGATGCGGTTCCCCCGACATATGTCGCAGCACCCGGGCGGATTTGTCATCTCGCATTCGAAACTCTCGCGCCTGGTGCCCATTGAGAATGCGGCAATGGCAGAACGTTCAATCGTTCAATGGGACAAAGACGACTTGGACGCGGTTGGATTGCTGAAAATCGACATTCTTGCACTTGGTATGTTGAGCTGCATCCGGCGCGCTTTGGAGCTGGTGTCCGAGCAGCGCGGAGAACGCTTTGAGCTGCGCGACATCCCAGCCGAGGATGCCGCCACCTACGAAATGATATGCCAGGCTGACACCGTCGGAGTATTCCAGATTGAAAGCCGCGCGCAGATGTCGATGCTCCCGCGTTTGCAGCCGCGAATTTTCTATGACCTCGTGATTGAAGTTGCCATCATCCGCCCCGGGCCAATTCAAGGTGGCATGATTCATCCGTACTTGAGGCGCCGTCAAGGGATTGACCCGGTCACGTATCCGAGCGTCGAAATGGAGGCTGTGCTCTCGCGTACGCTGGGCATCCCGATTTTCCAAGAACAAGTGATGCAAATCGCGATGGTCGCTGCCGGATTTTCTGCTGGAGAGGCTGACCAGCTGCGGCGCGCGATGGCGGCTTGGAAGAGGAAAGGCGGCTTAGAACAATTTGAGGACAAGCTCATGACCGGGATGGCAGAACGTGGTTATACGACAGAATTTGCCACATCCATTGTTGGCCAAATTAGAGGATTCTCGGAGTATGGTTTCCCGGAGTCGCACGCTGCAAGTTTCGCGTTACTTGCATACGCATCTAGCTGGCTCAAGTGCCACGAGCCGGCTGCGTTTTTGGCGGCATTACTCAATAGCCAGCCCATGGGGTTTTACTCTCCATCGTCGCTGGTGCAGGATGCGCGCCGTCACGGTGTCGATGTCCGAGCAGTCGATGTTTGCATCAGCAATTGGGAGGCAACGCTTGAGCTTACGGACGGTGGCGCTCTGGCGGTACGTCTCGGGTTGAATAACGTACGCGGCATGGAGCAGGACGCCGCGTGGCGAATTGAAGAAGCTCGGGCGATTAGTCCATTTTCTGACACAACGGATTTGGCTAGTCGTGCGCAATTAAACGCAGGACACCTTCATGCGCTCGCGTCTGCAAATGCTCTGGAATCGTTGAGCGGTAATCGTCGACAGGCATTATGGCAAGCAGTTGCCAGCGTGCCCGACAAAGGGCTGCTTCGTGCAGCGACAGTCATTGAGACCCCGGTCCAGCTTGAGGCACCGTCGGAGGCGGAAAGCATTGTCGCGGATTATCGGCACCTGGGGCTCACGTTAGGGAGACATCCGCTGGCCTTGCTGCGAGAAAGGCTGACGAAGATGCGCTTTCTACCGGTAGAAGTACTGAATACTTTTTCAGACGGGCAATTCGCTCGAGGCTGCGGGATTGTGACTGTTCGTCAAAGACCGGAGACTGCCAATGGCGTGATATTCGTAACGCTGGAAGACGAGACCGGACCAGTCAACGTTATTGTCTGGCCTAGCTTAGTCGAGAAGCAACGCGCTGAATTGCTCGGCGCTTCTTTGCTGGGGGTATATGGCAAATGGCAGTGTCACAATAACGTCCGTCATCTGGTTGCAATGCGACTGGTAGACCTATCTCATTTTTTGGGCGACTTGGAAACGCGGAGTCGTGATTTTTCATAGTGATGATGCGCTGGAAGTATTCGCATCAAACTTACGAGTGATTCACATCTAAACGTGAACAGCCGCTATCGGCCAACAATACCAGCCGGTCAGGGCCGGCTTGACGAAGACCGCATGCCTAGACAGCACGCGGAGCGAAGGACTTTCGCCTCGCTACGACAAGCCCATAGCGCCTTCGAAATAGGATGGATAGACGTCAACTACTCGTTGAACTGCTTGCCGGTTTTCCTTTAGCGCATTGGAAAAAAATTCTTGTTGATAGCCATCAGAAGCCAATTCCCGAGTTATATCAGAAGCGAGCATTCGGTCGGCGAATCCGTGCTCAAAACAGGATATTGATAGCCAATCCGGCAGGCCATACTTGAGGCGCTTATGAAATAGCGATAGTGGAGTGTTCTCCACATCGCTAATATTCAGCGATTTGTAAAGAAATTGTGCAACAGCGGCCAGCACAAGTGGCGCATCATAACCCAAAGTGTTTTCAATGAACGTCAAAATATCCATCTCGGTGAGTGCCCTGTAGCCATTCTCACCCCAAGGTTTCTTCGCCTTTTGTCGTTGAGAATGCGCAATAATATCCTTATAACTTGCGCCAACAATCCACATTTGGGTGATTTCGAAGCCGAGATTGGACGGCGTAACAGAATGGAAAAATTTATTATTAATCTGGTCGGTGAGAATTGGCCAAGATGCCGCGAGCCAATCGCCGCTATCTTCGATTTCGCTTAGCCGCTGTTTGTTTTCGGCTACCCAGGCCTCAACCTGTATAGCACTGCGAACCCCAAGAAGCGTTTTCGCATATATGATTTGCTTAGCTACTATAGGGGCACGGCTATGAATAAAATCAGCGGTGCGTGCGAACAGCTCTCGCAGCGGGTCCTTCATAGCATCGGGTGCGAGCGAAAAAGCCAACGTAGTCTCAACTAACCTGGCAACTTTGATTTTGAATTCGTCGAATGAAACATCACCCCGTTGTGACATCAAGTAGCTTTCGACAGCGAACAACAATTTCACTCTCTGATTAAGCTCACCAATTAGCTGCTTAACGGTATACCCATAGCGAGAAAAGCGGTTAACCTGCTGTTGCGCCCATTGGGACCAAAGTCCGATATCAGCGAATACTAGATTGACAATTTCCCCGGCAGCTATGGGTAAATGCATTTTGTTCTTCGGACTTTTGAACGGCCCGAGAATAGCTAACAACGAACTTGTTGTATCCTCAGATTTTTCGGCATTCAATAAATCTACCGATGTCTCAAAATGCCATGGCTCATCCTCTCTCAAATCAACAATTTTTGGGTCAGAGAAAATCACCAATCCTTCGGTATGAATTCCAGCCCTACCCGCGCGCCCAATAAGATTTTGAAAATCACGCGTTTTGAGTCGCACTCCGGCCTGGTAGACGCCAGTCAAAATAAGGTATCGAATTGGTAAATTTACGCCTTGAGCTAACGTAGAGGTACAAATAACAAATTTAATCTTCGCCGTTTGCAATGCAAATTCAATCGCAAGCCTAAGTCCGTGGGGTGTGTTACCGTGGTGACAGAAAATTCCTGACTCAGCGCATTTATATAGAATTGACTCCGTACCAAAATGCCTCGCAATTAGCATCTTCAGCTTAACAAGCTCATCTTGGTCCGCGGACGTGGCTGGCGACGGAACAGGGTATTCTCGATGGTATATTTCCGCCACTCGTTCGGCCAAGGACGTTACGGTGTCCTTTTTACCGCAGAATATAGCGACGGTCCCGCTCGGCGCCAACGATATTCCCAGCTGTAGGGCGATGTCTTTGGCGGTTTCCGTGCCCGTATTGTCAGGAAAATAGTGCTCCTTCCTGTCGCCCTTGAGTCGAGACAGCGTGAATTTCTTGATGACCCTTGGGACAAAATAATCGCTCGTTTTATATGAAGTTGATTCGTAAAACAATAACTGTCCTGCCGACTCAGCCCACGTCGCGAACGCTACTGAGCGCGAAGTCGGCAACAATCCCTTGCCGTCGGCAACAATTGCGTCTTGCCCAATGAGCCAACTTCCCACTGCGCGCGAGTTCTGCATCACGGCAGAAACTAGCACTGTTTGCGCCCCAGGCAAGAGTAGGGATTTGATTTCGGTAAGCAGCAACTCATACGTCACCCCTCGGCTACCCGAATCAAATTGGTGGCCCTCGTCATAGACAACAAGCCCAATGTCGGAGGCAAGCTGTGGTTGCTGGCGCAATATATACAATAGCTTTTCGGGTGTGACCACCAAGATATATTTTGTATCTGGCTTTTTTTGACCAAATAACTCTGCAATCTCTGCCAAAAAATCGAGTTGCAAAGCGTCGGTCAATTCGTTCACTTTTACGTCCTCGCCGGTATAAGCGGCTTGCAAAGCGTCACCAATTTCATGACACAATGCACGGAAAGGAGCGATAACAACGGCTAGCGTAGCTCGCCCGGACATGAACGCGGACCGAATGATAATCTCCACTGAACGCGTCTTCCCCGCGCTAGTTGGCATTTGTATTACGCCAGACCTACCATAGAAAAATCCAGACTCCCCAAGTAGCACTTGTGAGGGCCAGAACTCCTTCGGGAATCCAGCTTTACGAATGATTGGTGTCCATTCAGAAATGCCCAGTTTGGAAAATTTAGGAAGCAGATTCCATGAAGAAGATGCAAGCCTCAACATCGCTATCGCCGTTCCGACATCCACGAATAAGACTTCACGAGCGTTTCCTACTTCATAGGCACGACGTCTTAGCGCTGCTGTCGCGATTCGTAATTCCTCTGAATTGGAACCATCATAAAAATGAAACGCGAGAAGCCTCGTATAATCGGAGACTAGCGTGCCAAACGACGTGTCTGTATTATCGAGATAGGTGTCCCATTTTGCTTGGAGTATCCATCGTAAAAATGCATCGACTGGACTTTCGCTTGCCAAAGACTCCAAACGCCTAGCAATTACAAAGCTACTGCCCGGACGTCGTGCGAGGTAATATGCAGCAGACGCCAGCAGCATTAAGTCTGCAGATATATGTTTTACGTAACCCGCAGCCAGAAGTGCGTCGAAGTAACTCGCAGCAAAGCTAAGGTCTTGTATATCCGTATCATCAGTCGTTTTGCGTGCCTCTATAGCTTGGTGCAACGTAACGACGAAGTCCCCCAGAGTGCCAACGGTAAGAAGCAGTAATGCATCAGGTTCAACACCAGCGGGCAGCTTTAGATGAGAATTTTCCGGTAAGCCGAATTCATACATTTTCCCTTTCGAACGCGTTATACCAAACAGTCGTCGACTCTCAAATTCCGGCTTCATCTGCTGCCCTTGCGTAAAGTGCGTGAGCCAGCATCATTAGGTCGCTCCCTCGAATAACAATAAGCTCAAGGTCATCCACGTTGTTGTGGTTGCCAACGCTCGATTTGAGTATCCCGCTTTCATCATAAGAGCGCCCGCACAAAACAGCCGCTGCGCCCGAACGGTACCGATAAGGGTTATCCGCCTTGTTCTGAAATCGTTTTACGGTCAATGCCTCATTAATTTGCTTTGCCCGTATTAATCGGTGTTTCAAAGCATGTAAGTTCATCGCGGAACGTAAATAATCTTTCGATGAGTCGTCGATTGCATGTTGAAGCCGGCCGGTATATTTGGTCGCTGAAAGCTGGGCTTTCACCTCATAGGTAATGAGCTCATCCTCTGTCGAATACGACCCTGGTGTCGCAAGCTTTAGTCCGAGTATGTCGACGCCCTTGGCGGACTCGTTACGGCTCGCCTTCATCGCATATTTATCGCGAGGCACCCAGAATCCAAGCGTATATTCGACATAGTCTGCAAGAAGGATTTCGGCAAAGTCACCCGCACGTATGGATGGTCCAGGCTTTTCGGTGGCATCGGGGAATATGAGATTGTGTAAAAATTGTGCTCGAGTGAAGCCGGTTCCGTCCCGTAGGATGTCAATTTCCTCATCGAGGCAATAGTTTTGACGAAACTTAGCGGCCCAGAGACTTAAACCTGCTGGTTCTATCGGTTGCACCAATTCGAACACCTGGATTTCGTGGCCGTCTGCTGTGAGAAGGCTACTACCGGTACTCTTCAGATGTTTTTCAAGAAAACTTTTCATTTGGAGTCCCTTTTTTTGGCGGTGTGGGACTTCCGCCGCCCACCGCGATTTGTGAGTGATTTTACGCAGAAATATTGGCGTTGTGAAAATATCTGGATTCGATACAAGCCTAGATGGCCAACATTAGTGGCTGCTCAGAGGCGATGGCAGCCCGTCAGCCGAGTGCAAAATGTATGAGTGTTTCAAGCGCGATTGGCGGAACTTTGCGTGCGAATTGGTGGCAAAATTAATGCGAATGGTCAATCGGCTGGAACCAGAATCGGGCTACGAGTGCTCGAAAAATACAACTTCCTGACCACCCAAAGCGCGAACTGGTTTGTCTGCCGCTAACTGCTACTTTGTGGCGAGAGCCACCAAGGTCAGGACTACAAAAGTCGGAGTGAATTTTATGTGCGTCAATTACGTTACTGTATCCAGACAAATCCTTTACGACCTGTTTGATACGCCAATGCAGTCCGATGTCAATTGGCCTGAAGAAGCATATCAAGACTATCTTGCTCCCATCATCCGGAGCAAGAATCCGGGCCGACGAGAGGCACTCGTCGCAGAGTACAGCATGGTGCCGAAGCGGCACCTCCCACCGGGAGTGAAACGGTTCAGCACGATGAACGCCCGCGCAGAAAGTGTAGGACAACTTCGCAGCTACGCGACGTCTTGGAAGGCAGGCCAACTCTGTCTAGTACCCATGCACGCATTTTATGAACCCAGCTGGGAAACTGGCGGGGCAGTTCGGTGGAAAATCGGCATGGCAGACGAATCACCCTTTGCCGTAGCAAGCCTCTACAGGTCGTGGCTTGAATCCGATGGAAGCGAATCTTTTTCGTTTACTCAATTGACGATAAACGCCGATGAACATCCCTTGATGAGGCGGTTTCATAAGCCTGGTGATGAGAAGCGCTCACTTGTCATCATACCGCGGTCGGAATACGACGACTGGCTGGAGTGCAGAGATACTGAGCGTGCTCGAACATACCTGAGTCTTTGTCCGCCAGAATTGATGGTTGCTGTGCCAGCGCCAAAACCCAAAGCTATTAAAAAGCCGAGTGCAAATGATGTTTCTTCGGGCGATACGCCTAGCCTGTTTTGATTTTCATGGGTGGCACTACCAGCTCCGTTGAGTTTCGTGCGTGATGATTAAAGTAAGCAGTCATTAGTGATTCGCCGAGTATTGGGCAGCGCCCTCCCCCGCAAACATCGGCTCATGCGGAGCAAGCAGCCTGATATTTTTTCGGTTTTCAGCGATTGCTTTCAGGAATACGCGAACGCCGTGGCTGTGGGTAGCTCGATAAAATTGATGCGCGTTGCCATCGTAGAGCGTCGTGCTGTAGCCTGGTCCTACCCATTTGCTTACAACAACGTAACGGCGGTCGGAGTTTGCTCGCAGGTCATCATTTCCGCTATATGCATAAGCGAAACGGTGACCAAAGGGGCATCCGCCACGGGCTCGAAGTTTTTGGCGACACGTGCCGCATGCTGCGGACCCACGGTGATTTTATTCATTGCAGGTCTCCAGGGATACCTGGAAGATTCCTTCCGGCCGGGTGCCGGCTTTTAGTTAACAAGGCGTGTGCCCCTATGCCCCGAGACTGTGGCGTGGTTGTCGTCACTTCAGAATTGAGCTTGTTCTCGCAGCACTCGCAGCAAAACCAAGGGAAATCGGCTGCCAGAAAACGGTCGTACTCACGGTCGACGACGCCGTTGCAGGCTGTGCAGAAGTGTGTGTTGCTGGTGGTGTTGATTGTTTTCATCTAAATCTCCGGTTGCTGGGGTCGGTTATAAGAACGCAAAGATTTGTGTTCTGAGCCGTATAGGCACCGACCCCTGAAAAAAGCGGGGTTTTGAGACGATTAGCGAAAATATTTTTATTTTTATTTGGGGGGTATCAGTAGCAGCGCGACGCGTTGGCGCATGGGTGGAAAAAACTGCGCGAAGGGTGTGTTGCCCACCACAGTATTTTTGCCGCGTCGTATCAGGTCAGCGTAAGGATTCGTGGGTAAATGAGTACCATCGGCATGCCAAAACATCCGGACTCCAGCTTACAACCTCCATAACACCCGCTGCAGTTGTTCCAGCGTTTCGGCAGCAATGGTGACGCACTGACAAACCTCGTCCTGGAGAAAGGGAAAACTGGGTTTATGCTGTGCCTTGGAGCATTTTCTTCCGCTTTGGTCGTGCTAAATTCTCAATAACAACCAAGGGGTCAGCAGAGCTTTTGGCACTGCTCTGATAGGACCACCCCGCGATAATACCAGCGTCCTTCAGCCGATTTAGCGCGGCTTTGAGCTGCTCCTTGAAGCCGTCTAACTGAGCAGTTGACCCGAACAGGCGTCGGAATGTGCTTAAAAGATATGAATGGTGCAATTCCGGCTGGCACGCGAGCTCAACTTGTAATAGCCGCGCAAGGTGACTCGAACCGAGTAGCTTACGGTTGTCCAGGTCAACTTTGCCGTAGCCATTTTCGTAGACAGCGAGAATGGCCTGGCTGAGCGACACCCGCAGACGACTCCGCACGGAAATTCCAGGCTCATGGTGCTTGTCATCCCCCCATGCAATGAGCGACCCAGAAAAGATGGTTTTACCAGTCTCGATGTTCCTGGAGTGCAAGTGATGACGAGATAAATCATCCAGCTTATCCCGTAGCCAGTGACGGTTGTTGGTGGTGTAGGCCTTGCCAAGAAACACCAGTGCCTCAGAAAACGAAAAATCAACCTCAATGAAGGTGGCAGTTGGGAGTTTACCCTCCGCAAGCTTGAACAGGAAAAGCAAGATATCCTGATGTTCGGCATCCAATGCGGTGCCTGCGTGCTCAATCGACCGGTTTTTGGTAAATCCCAGCGCCAATGGCTGATTGCGAAGACATCCGCGTTGCTCGTGGCGACCGCGCGGCACCATTGTAAATAACGATGCCGCGCCCCACTCTTTCGGAAACGAACCCCAGCCATCGGGCACATTAGGCACGACGAAAAACCGCCGTTTTATCGCTGGCAGCTTTTTAGGAGTCGCCATCTGTTGGCCCCTGGGCTACTTCTGTCGGCACCACGCCGTACTGCACGCCGAGGCTCTCCTGGGCTTTGTGCACTGCTTTCAACTGCGTCGCGAGAATGCTGGCGCGCTGGCACCAATATACCTTCGCCGCGATAAGCAATTGCGCCTTGAGATGTTCGCATTCGTCGGTGGTCAGGCGCTGGGCTATAGTGGCCGGGACGCCCACCCCACCCTGCGCAATCGTGCCAAGATAGACCAATTTATCGCGCTTTGCTTGCTTGTCATACTGGGATTGCAGGACGCGGACCCCTCGGATAATAGTGCCGTGTCGATTGCGGGAAATATTTATTAAAACAGAAGCCATGAGCCGTTCCTTTCCTTACCGTTTGCTGGTTGAGATGGAACGTATAGCGATGCGCGCCCGTAAATTTATCGCTGGCAAAAAACGATAGCACGAGGGCGCTTACCGACCCTATCCTCGGCGTGGCAAGATGCCTTATTCGCCGCGCGGTTAAACCAAGATGGGCTGCGTCGACGCCACAATACAATGGCCTTCTCCCCCCATTAATTCTTCGAAGATTCTGTCTATAGCGGACTGATATGGGCATATCGACGTTAATGCCCGCCAGATGCCTGTCAGGAGGAAGCCGGCCGGCGCGGCGGCCTATCACGCAACAGGATGCCATTACGCTTCGGTTGGCCAAGGCTCAGGGCGACTGCGGCCGAGAACGTGTGCAAGTGTCCAGCCCTATCGGGGAACTGCGCGGCATGCGGCCTAGGCGTTATTATCGCGACAAGACAAGCTGGTGGCTTGTAGAAGATGCTTTTGGGGGCTTGCGCCAATACTGTAGGGAGGTCCGCAGGTAGTCTGTTCCCTCATCAGGCGGGAACAACTTCTCTAGGCATCTTGAATACTCAACGGTTGGTACCCGCCACAAAGAGCTCGGTCGGGTGCTAGCATTTCATCGCATGCAGCAAGAGGAGGCACGAAGAGCGATACCGGTTCGTTTTCTGCTGCACCGCACGAATAATAACTATCGCTATACCGTAGGCGAGAACTCTTGCTCTGTTCCGAAAATGGCGGTAGGAAGCGCTCCAATAATGACGTCGGGAGCGCCATCCTGGACAGGGAAATGTCATGTAACATTCACGTTAACCTCAATCAAATCAAAGGGTTAAGGAGATGCTTCATTACATTATTCCTGCATCACTTAATGACTCGCGAAAGTCGATAAGCCAAAAGCGGAATCGGGCGCGAAGGCGTCCTATGAACTCATTCAATCTAACCTTCGGCCAACTCAAAGAAAAAATGGCCGATACCATCATCAAACGAGGTGAATCAAAACAAATCTATGCAAATCTAGTCTCGGCTTTGAATGCGATGATGTCGGAATGCGCTGTCAGCGATAACAATTCAGTATCGTCCTTTTTGCGAGCCAGCTTTTACAAAAATCGTGCTGCGCATGTTGCGATTCTATCCCAGCTCGGAAAAAACGCAGCGTACATTGCGAATCGCAAGACCTACCTCGCGCGCTGGCATAAGCTAGTTGCGGAGCTGGACCGCGAGTACGCGTCCGCCTCCGGACAAGCCTCACCCTTCACTGTCGCGTTGCAGGAGCTGCTTAACAATGGCATCTCCCAGAGGCGGCTTGCGACACAAGCCGGCATTAGCTTGGCATCATTCAAGCGTTGGCTGGCGGGCGCGAAGCCGAGCGAAAAGGCGCGGCCTTCCCTAATGCGCCTTGAACGCTTTTTTGGTATCACGCCAGGCGAACTCATTGGTCTGGCAGGGTTAGGCGCAAAATTTGACAACAACGCCGAAACCGGCGAGGCGCCCCAGATTCGCTATCGCGAGCGGCTGCGCGAAAATGTAGGCGATACCTATGTCGTGAAAAACGCCGACCCGCGGCTACGAGAAGAATGGACTGAATTCGTGCAATACAAAACAGCCCGGACAACGTACAGCAAAGCGCGACAGAAGAATGGCAGATGGAGCGTCACGGCAGAAAAAGTCGTACCCCGCACCGTAAGCAACTGGCATTCCTTCGTCGGCACAAACTACGTCGCCACGGCAGGCATCCAGTGGGGCTATGTCTCCGGTTATATCGGCTGGCTGCAGCTTTGTCCCGCACGCGGCGGGGGCGGCCTTCCCTCAACCGATGCTCAAACGCTCGCCCATCTCACAAACTGCGAATTTCTGGGGCAGTACATCGACTGGCGCATCGAACGGGCCGAGCAAACGGTAAACGGAGCCATCTTTAGCTTCTTGAAGTTGGTCAAGAGCTTATGCCATCCGAAAACGGGGTATTTTTGCAATACGCCCCTGTTGTCCAAATCATTGTCACTCAACGAAGCGACGTGGCACGAGCGCTGCGACAAGGCGTTCGCGTTTGCCAAAGAGACACTGAATGTGCTGTCCGGTCAAAGCGAATTATCCCGCAATTCATTTGAACCTCTCAAAGCCATACTGGAACTAGATAATCCTTTGGATGGTGTGGCAGACGCAATTCAACGAATGAATGCGGCACAACCCAGCACCGGAGGAGTGAAAGAGGCAATCTGGGCACGCGACAGATTGTTGATAAAAATATTCGCTTCAAATCCCTTGCGGGCGAAAAATATTAAAATGTTGAAAATTGTTGACGACAAAACAATGGATGTTATATCAGGTGATGACACGGGAAGACTGTATCGCGGACGAGATGGCGGCTGGCGCATCGCGGTTCCCAAGAAATTCTTTAAAAATTTTGCTGGTGCCGCGAGGGACCGCAACTACGATATGCCCGTCCATGATTCCATATGGCGGGATATTGAAATTTTTTTGGCGCATTACCGCCCTCTCATCGCCTCAGCCGACAATCCGTATCTCTTTACCTCGAGCAGGGGCGTCACGTCCACGGGCATGATGTATGGCTTGAATCGTAGAATCGAGCAGCTTACTCGCCTCTACTTCTGGCGTTGCCCAGGGTTCGGACCGCATGGATTCCGACATATCGTAGCCACCGCAATTCTCAAAGTGTCGCTAAATGACTGGCAAACTGCTGCATTAGTGTTACACGACCGGCCAGAAACTGTGCAAAAACATTATGCGCATCTGCGCAGCAACGATGGTGCTGAACGACAGTTTGCGATTCTAGCGTCAAGTTATGCGCGCATGTGACGCTGCTATGGCAATGCCTTGCAAATTCAAACAGCCGAGAACGCTTTCATTACCCTGAAAATTGGCCCGGGCTTCGCGCGCGGATGCCGACCAATGGATAAATTGCGAAGACGACAGGATGGTGAAACTATCTGAGGCTTCCGCCCGCCGCAATGGTGAGTATGTGCTCGTCTGGGATGCTAAAAGGCTAAATGACAAGTGCTACATGCATTGTTACCCACCACTTTTGACCTGGCACATAAATATGTACAAAACTCTGGACGATTTCATTGAAAACCTAAAATCAGTTAAGGCCGAACTCTCAGTAAAGAAGGCTCTATTAAACAAGCACATTGCGCTCTGCAAAACGGGTATTGAAACGCACGAAAAAGAGCTTGCATCGCTCTTTTCGGACGATACGCTGAGCTCGGACCAACAGACCCGTAAGGGTGTACTGTTCGAACGTATAAAGTACATAAAGGATTTTTCCCACCAAACTCACGCAAAGCTTGCCGAGATTGAGGCTGAGGACGAGGCGGCCGACTGGTTACTAAGCCTGGACACACCAGAAATCACCCGCTATTGGCAAGCAACGCTGCGGATGATTCAAATAAATAAATTGACAGAAGGCTTGCCGGGGAGGTTAAGAATCATTTCCGTTTGACCGGCACCGAGCCCGAGGAACCGCTAGGCGAGAACTTGACATAACTATCATGTTGAAAAGAGCCTTATGAACTTTGTAGCATTGAAGCCTCCTCGAAACGTGACAAGTAGCTATGGAATGAGATTCACGCGCAAAATCGACTTTAGCTTATGTCGGTGCCGGGGTAAGTGATGCGGACAACCAAAATGGATGCGCAATACGGACGAAAATCAGGGCTGAGCCATCGGCAAAGGAAGATAGGTTGTAGGGTCAGATGACCATGGGTCTTCGCCCATGTTCTCAGATTTGTATTAGTGACAGACCGCCGCTAGATTGTCGGCGGTCCTTCCCCCACCAATCCAAGCGTCGAACTAAAATACGGTCTCTTTACTTTTTCAAGTAAGACGAGCAGTGAAACTAATAATTTGGCACTCCTGCAGTTTTTGCCAATTCCTCGATTCGCCTCTCGGTGAAATCAAGGCCCGCCGTGAGCTGCCGCGCATTCGCTATTGTTTGCCGGAATCCAGCGTCGTTGCTTTCGGCTCGCGCCGTGAATCGCTCTTCAAGTTGGTCCAGATAAGCTAGTCGCATTACAGCGTGTCGATAAGGCCTTCCCTCTAGAAAAATCATGGCGTCACAGGAAGTGTGGCTGTCCTTCGCCTTGTACGCTGACCTTAAAGATGTGCCGTACCGCCAGGCGCCATAATCCTCGAATGTGGCTCAGCGACCTGCAATCGCAAGCCCTCTTGTGGCATCCACGTCCTGTCGCCAAACAACTGCTTAGCCTGAATCGCTAAGTCAGCGGGCAGCCAGTCGATTGCGGTGCCAGGGTCTTGCCGTTTATTGGCGCCCAACGGTCGACGCTTGCCCTCAGCAAGCAGTCGTTGGTATAGGAAAGTCGCAGGCCTGATTTCCGGTTGGCCAAGACCGCGTAGCTCCTCGTTAATTGTCGCCGGAATGACCAGGCCGGTCGGGTCGAGGTCCCCGAAATACTCGGCGTGAGCCGCCTGGCTTCGCTCTAGCGCATCAACCAGAGCACGGCCCGACTTCATTATCGTGTTGCCGTTACCGTAAGCAATTGATGTGTATACACGAGCGACGCGATTCCATCGAAGAAATGACCAATACGTGTGATGATTTTCAAGCAATAAGAGGGGCGCGCCCGGCACTTCGAAGTCTTCCCGTGGAAGAGGCGGCTCCGGGTCGCACATCCCGAGAACACTGATGGGCAGCACGCCGTACAGCATGCCCTTCTTGATTTGGCCCTCAAACGCCTTCTCGTCATCGAATATCTCGAGCGCGCGTTCTCGAAACGGAACCTCCGTGCAAGTCCTGTCCCGATGATGTATCAAATACTCGTTAATCCGGCGAAGCCGTTCCAGCGTGTCGGTGCGTCGCACACCAGTAGCAAAAGCCAGTTCTGGCGCCCATACCGTGGCGGAACTTGGCATCGGCGCAGAGACACTGGTCCGGACCATCGTTATGCTTGAGGGAAGCTTCGGGTTGCCGACAGTGTCCCATCCGCCGGCACCTTTCGGAAGGACCAGGCGCCCCTCCATTTCTAAGGTTTGTAGCGCGGAGAGAAGCTCGGTGCGGAAGGCGCCACTGTGCTCAAGTTCAGGGCAGGCCTCGGCAAACCCAACGCGGAACCGCTCTTGCGCAATCCGCTTTCCGGATTCCTCTTGCAGCCACTTCAGAAGTCGTTGTGAGGTATTCATGCGGCGGCTTTGTCCGGGAGTGGGAAGAACTGGTAATCAGTGACCTTGACGTGGATTCGTCCGGTCGTCTTATCCATCTGTGTCTTGCCCAAACGCAGGTGTCGTTTGAAAACCGACAGCGTCTCGACCTCATTCATGCCCGTGGCAATGATGAGTTGCAAGCCCATCGCTTCTGCCAAGCTGTGAATAGCCACCCAAATCGGCCGCAAAGTTGCCTTTGCAAACGGATTATCCAGGAGCAGAACGCCGCTTTCCGCGCGATGAACGGAAGCCCGCTGCTCGGAGCGCAGGCGCATGGTGATGAAGTAGAGGAATAGCGCCATGGATATCTTTTCTGCTCCGGAGTGCGACAATCTGTCCACCGCAACATACTGCTCATCCTCAATTTCGACCATCTTGAGCAGTTTTAATCCCAGCTTATTATCCGCAAGACGCATCAAGGCCTGAGCGGCCAACTGCGCGCCGGTTTCCGGAATGTTGCGGTCTGCGGTCAATTCCTCCATATACGTCGACAGAACCTGCTTCTTTTGCTCTTGGCTCATTGCCAGCACAGCGGTGCGCATCTTGAATACACTCTTGCCGCCGACGATGGGCACATTATCCGGCAGCTTCAAGTGCTCAACCGCGCGTCGCAAAATCCTGGTTGTATCTCCGACCAACCCCATGAGCGCATCGGTCGCCCTGGCAAAGTCCTCCGCCATCTTGGTAAGGTCGTGTGTCAGTGCGTCAATCCGGTTGCCGATGGCGTCCTGAATGCGAGTGGCACTCGCCGCCGTGTTATCGAGAGAATTGTCACGCAACATCATGGCAATCTCGAAATCGGCCTTGGCAAACGCTTCATCGCCGGCAATGCTGGTGACCGCCTCGTACGCCTGTCTTGCGCGTTTTTCGGCGGCTTCCGCTGTTTTTTTTGATTCGGAATAGGCCCTCATGAGTTGCCCTACCTCGCCCGCGATGGCACCCGCATCTGTAAAACGCGAAACATCGGGCAGTGCCGTTGAAAAGTCGAGGGACAGCCCGTCAAGAGAAGACCGCTGCCCGGCAAACAACTTAACGCTGTCTCTCAACTCCTTGGCTTTGCTACGGGCGGCCACTGCCACGTCTTTTGCGGCCTGCGCAGCGCGAGTAGCACGGACACTCTCGCTTCGACGCACGCTAATCTCGCTCACCAGAGCCTCCATTGTGAGAGTCGCAGCCTCGGCCACGAAATGGCTGGGATGTTTTCGCTGCTGCTCATAAATGCCGTAAGTCGTACTTGCACGGGTGAATAAACTCAAAGCGTTGTAATGGCTTTGCTGCGCATGTTCGAAGCGTCCTTGCGCTACCAGTTCCAGCTCGCGGTAGTCGCCACCGATGAGACGTCGTACTTCGGATAGAGGGAAGCGGTCGGCCGGATACTTACTGCTGTACTCATCCCGTTTCTCCCTAAGCTGGCCTGTTTTAAGCCTTTGCTCGACCACCAAAGGTTCTGTTTTTTCCGACTCAGCCGCCCGCAGTGCTGTGACCAACGTTTTGTAGTCGGAATCTATCTCAGGAAGTGTGCGGGGGTTAGCCTTCAACTCGGCATCCGCATCGTACTTCTCGTCAGCGAGGACTAAATCGTTACGCTTCTCGTCGTGAGTTGACGCGGCTTCCTCCCGGCTTTTCGCTTGACGCGCAGCCTCATCCGCCGCTTCTCGTTCTTGGCCGAGGGCCACAAGAGCCGCGTCTTCTGCGGCTTTCGACTTGTCTTTCCTTAGCAGCGCGTCCGCCTGTTGCAGGTTCCATTCAGGGCATTTTGACTCCCAGTCGTCGAAGTAGTCGGTCAATCGCTGCAGATGGGAAGATACCTTTGGCATTTCATTTTTTTGCAAGCGAGAGGCGTCCGCACGACTAGTACGCGCACGTTCGGTGGCATCCTCCGCATTGCTGCGCATTTCGGTAATGCGCTGCTCTGCCACGCCCAGTTCATCCCGGAGGTCCTTAACCTTAGTACGCTGATGCTCGAGCTTGCCCTCGCCGAACCGGTCAACATACTTGTCGAGGTCCTTTTTGGCCAACAGGGTGTCACTCGCAATTTTTTGTGCATCATCCCGGGCGGAACTGGCGGTTGCAATCAATCCCGCCAGTTGGGTAGCCCGTTTAGCTGCCGACACCTTATTCCACAAGCTGTCGTCGTTCGGGCCGATGACGAATAGAGGGGCATCGCTCGACTCCGCGGAGGTACTGTAAGCTGAGATGACGACCGGCCGACCCAAGTCCAAGGCCGCTTTTACCAACAAGTCCTTGCTGGCCTCGACATCCTTCAGGCTAGGTACCGCAACGCCGAGGTATCGGGCTGGATTCGACAACGCAAGCTCGCGCGCCATTTCTGCCCTTGGCACCGTGTACGCAATATATTCGGCATAGGCTTTGACACCCTGAATCCCTTGGTCACTCAGTAACCGCACGACTCGCGCCACGTCCGGGTCCCGTCCGAACAATTCGGTCAAGTCAACGCTGTCCTGGCCTTCTTGAAGCCGCGAGAGGTGCTGCTCGGCAGTGCGCCAACGCTCCTGCTCATGGCTCAGCAGCTCTGCCGCACGGCCGGGCAGAACCTCCGAGTCAGGGTTGCAAATCTCGGCGCCCGCCGCTTTCGCTAACGCCCTGTTGTGCGAGAGTGCTTCACGTGCGCTGTCGCCGTCTTCGACTTCCTTCGCGCACCGAGACAACTCCTCCTGAGCCGGCTTGATTTCATTTGCTAGTGTGAGCGCATCGGCGGCGAGGGCTTTTCGTTTGGCCTCAAAGTCAGTGGCCTCTTGCTCGAGCCGGGTAATGTTTGCAGCGAGAGCCGTTTTTTCTGCGGTCACCCGTTCGATAGCGGCTAACGCCTGCTCGTCGTCGCCTAGGAGACTATCCTTTATCAAGGTATTGCGCCGACCTTCGGCGTCAACCAGGCGCGTGTTCGCCTCCGTGTGCTGGCGTTCCGCGGTCTGCCTATCGCGCTGGGCTGCCACCTTCAAGGTTTCCTGATGCTGCGCTGATTGTTTCGCTGATTTCTCTGTTTCGCGAAATGTGGTTGCTTGGGTGCGGGCGGCTTTCGCGAGGTCAATCAGTATTCTGCGGTAGATAGCAGCCGTCTCCGCCAAACTCTGACGCAGCGGTGCTGTTCCCTGATTTGCATCGGTAAGTGCTTTGGTCAGTCCGGCTATGTCTGCCTGCAAGCCAAGAATTTCGCCATTCAGCTTTGCGGCATCGACTATCTGCACCTGACGATGTTCTTCTTTTTGATGCGTATCCGCGAGCTTGGCGCCAGTTTCTGCGTCGCGGCTCACACGACTTAACCGCTCTGCCTCCAAGGCTTCAGCATCGGCATCGGCCACCGTCGCGAGTGTCGATTGTTCTGTGTGTTCTGCGTCCTTTTCCCGCTGCAAGGTGTTCTGCGCCTCGGCTTGGTCGGTCTTTTGCAGGACATGAACATCAAGCGTCGTGGCTGCAATGCCGAGCTCCTGTTCCGCAGATTCACGGGCAGTAATCGCTGTCTGGTACTCCTGCGCTGCTTTCGCAAAGGGCCGGAAGATATCCCCCAGCCGTTCCATTTGCGCAAGTGCGTCCTGGAGACCCTTGCGGTTGCCCATCTTTCGACAGAGGGACGCAACAAGCTGTTGCGTGTCGCATGCCATATCCGGGTTCAGGGTGAGAAGCAAAAAGCGACGGACAAAGTCAAGCTCGGACTTGAAGTCGAGAAAGGCCTCGTCCATCGCCCCTTCTTTACGATTGAAATCGACCTGCTTGTGAAGCAATTCAACATCAAAACCATGGCTGGTCAGCGTAGCCTTCCACTCGGTCTGGTTGGTGAAATACTGGAAGTTTCCCCGATTGGCTTGCGCCGTTTCGTGCAACCAGCGAACGCAATCTTCACGGGTGCGCAAAACACCGGTCGAGGCCCCCGGTAGGTTGGGTCCGGGAATATTATCGAGCGACAGCCTGTCGTTCGCCTCGAACGAAAAGAAATGCCGGTCCGGCGTCAGCCCATCGCCGGATTTACGCAGACAAACGAACTGTCCTGTTACAAACCGCTTCCGCGGAGACAAGAGGTCCCCGCCGGGCATGTCCCACTCTACGACAATGATTCCGGGCAATCCGTCTTTGTCAAAATAGTCGACGAAATGCTGACCCGGGTTCGACAGGGTTTGAAGAAATCGGTCCTGCTTCGTGTCGAAGACAGAAAAAAATAGCGCTAAAAACGTGGTCTTCCCGCCCTGGTTAGCCAAGTTGTAAATCGCCTGCGTGGGCAAGCCTGTTTCGGCATCGGTGAATGGCAACAGAAGACCGGGGTACCAGGCAAGACGATAGCCAGCGTTGGCGATGTAGACCCGTGAGATGCGATACATGGCTTACGCTTTCTCCGCACTCGCGGCGGCTGTGTTCAGAAGGTGGCGAACTGCCTTGAAGAGGTTTTCAACGGTGTTTTCCCGCAATTGGGCGATGTAACGCCAAGTGGCGTTGTACCGCGGGGACTCTTCCTCGGCGTCCAAGCGAACGAGTCCGGCTTCTCGTAATTGCTTAAAAACAGCACTGACGGTGCCTTCTAACGTGGACAAGCTGTGATTCTTTTTATCAGGTAGCGCCTCCGGCATGGACGACACCAGTTGCCAGGCCGGCTCCAGTTCGCGCGGCAAATCGGGCAGCAATTCGGTTTTTCGGGCGGCTACCGTCGCTGCAAGGTCGCGTAAGTGGGTGGCAGTTAGTCGTTCGCTCACGGGCGGTGAATCATAACCGTCATCGAACAGCTTCTCGGCGGTCGGGAAGAACAGCGCCGCGACGGTGAGATGGATAAGCACCATGAGCGCCTTCTGTTCCATTTTGAGGCCACTGGCGCGCAAATCGGACAAGCGCATCGCAAAAAGGCTCTCGCCGCTGCTTGGGACTAAAATAGCGCCTCGGAAATCGACGGATACCGGGGCCAGCTCCATGCCTTCCGCAACCGAGTCAAAAATCTCGCGAAAGCTACTGTCTGCTTCGTATCTGTTGAGAAGAAGTCGATACTCTTTATCGTTGGTCGGCGTCAGGCCCGGCTGCAGTGCCTTGGACAACAGCCGTCCCGCATCGCATGCCAGGTTTCGGTATTCAGTCATTATTATTCTCCGACGGTGGTGTTGCCACTTCCTGATACACAAGCCGCTCGCCCGCTACATGCTGCGTCCTGAATCTGCCGGACTTTTCAATGTTGAGGTTAGAGTCCCGGTCCGAGAACATTTCATATAGCCGATGCATGGCGTACTCTTGCACAGCGGTCGGCAGGAGCTTGGCCTCGCCGGCGAGAAGAATTTGTTCGTTGTCGATTGACGTACCCCGCGCGAACGCTTCCTTGAACGCCTGCTCGACATGCGCCTTGGCCGCCGCGATAACGTCCGCATGAAAATGCGGGGGCAACTGGTCGAGTGGCACCATGTTTTCTTCGGTCCACTCTTGCGGTTCGGCAGTCCCCCGCAACTCAGTTAACATCCCGAACGCCTGCCCAAGACTGAACTGCTTCGGTGCTTCCGCAGACAGGAGAACATGACCACACGTGTCTCCTAGCTCGGCATTGTGCTGGACGGTATCTGCCAACAGCGGGGGCAGCAAGTGTTCCTCGATGTCCGGCAGCTTTTGCCGACGTCGCGCGCGGAACAAGGTCTTTTGTGCCTGCCGATATCGGTCCCCTGCTTCGCCGACCATAAGCAGCAACCGCAGATGGACACCTAGCTCCTGCTCCAGCGTCTCGTGCAATCGCACGAATTTTCGTCGAGTGCCGACGTCAGTCGCCTCACGAAGCTGTTCGTTGACCAACACTTGGAGCTTTCGTTCTTCGTCGCGGCGCCCGTCGATATGTTCTCGGGAACGGTCAAGGAATGGCTCTAGGTCTCCTTTCCAGGCAACTGAATCCGGTGAGCGCTGCGCGCGCTCCAAGTGTGAGCGAATGCTTTCTTGATAGCGCATTGCTTCACGCCGACCGCGCTCCGACACATCCAACGCCTGCTCCACGCGGCCGCGGCGGATAAGCTCAGCCAACATTTTGTCCAACAGCACCTGCATGTTTTCCGTGCCCAAGTCGAGCATGCCTAAATACACGAGGTGCCCTTCATCGGTGACGCGGTAATAGCTTCGGTCGTCTTCGCAGCGGGTCCATCGCAATAGGTGAAAGGCATATCGCTTCATCTCTCCGCTAAACGAATCGAAATACTCGTATTCGAAGCGCTCAGAGCGGTTGTCCGCGTTGTGGATAGCATCTACCACTGCAGCAGCCACCTTTCGGGAGTCGGACTCAGAAAGCGATGACTTGAGCAAGCGGGCTTTCTCACCGAGGTAGCTCAATACCTCCTCGCGCGACCGCCCAAATCCGAAGACGCTCCCCTCCATGACAAAGTCCAGAAGGGACACGGCCAGGAAATTCGTATCGAGACCGGAAAACAGGCGGTCGCCCTCGTCGGTCCTCCTGGTGCGTAAGGCCAACTCAAATAGCGGACGGACAAGCAGCAAATTTTTGAGCTGTCGGGACAAGTCAAGACGGTTGACTTGCTCGGCTGAACTATCCAGGGTTGTCGCGCTGTCGTGCAAAGCAGGAGGATGTGGGCTATTCATTCGTTATCCGGCTTCGGCGCTATTAGTGCATCGGACTCGGTTTGAATATGGTTTTTCTCGTAGGTGTCCAGAACCAGGTGTTCCACCAGTTTCGAGGCGTTACGGTGTTGTTTGCTTGCCGCAGTGCGCATCAATGCCTTTGCACGAGGAGAAACTCGAAAGCTGAGCTGTTCGGTTTTTGATTTAGCCATAATAAGTGACAGAAACAAGTTGTATTGACAATGTATATGACTTGAAACTTTTTCGATATGGACAGTTTTTTCTTCCAATCGCCAGCAAATGCGACAAATGCCATTGGATACCGCGTGCGGCGCATCCACCTGCCCACCTTGCATACTGGATAGACGATTAGTGTGTTGAAATTTAACGCGACGCATTCAAGTTGCCGGAGCCGCGACATCGGGGTAACACGTGCAGCCCCGCTGTCGGTGAAAAAAGGCGTGGTCCTGCGCCCGGGACCCGCGCGTCGCTCCGACGGAATCGCTTGTCACGCACGGTCCCCACTTTTATAATGGGGCATGTCCGCAGGTCCCGATGTGATAGCAGAAATGATAGCGTTGAGGTCGGCGGACGGGGTCGGGCAGCTGCGGTTGAATGCGGTCGCATTCGCGTAAGTGCTTGATTTTACTGAAGTTGGGATAACGCAATTCCGGTCGAGAAGCCTAGACGTTCAACTGTTAATCCGCAGGTCCCTGGTTCGAGTCCAGGTCGGGGAGCCAGAATTCGCAACAAGATCAAAGAGTTACACGCTTCGGCATGTAACTCTTTTTTTTCGTCTGGTCTCCGTCTGGTCCCTGCGTGCTTTACGTCTCAGCTTGGTTTTTCTTTGCCCGTCTCTCCGCTCCATTGATGCGATCTGGTTTTTATTGCTGCTTCAACTGCTGAGTTGGCAAAAAGCACCTTAACCGTTTAGATAACGGTTAAGATACTTTTTTCATTCGCAGGCTGCCCTATAGGCGCAAACTGACTTAGCGATGACCGAAAACCAAAACCCCGAACAAAAAGCCAGAGATAACATTGATGCGCTGCTCAAGCAGGCAGGATGGGTCGTTCAATCTGCCAAGAAAATAGATCTGAACGTTGGTATCGGCGTAGCAGTGCGCGAATACCAGACAGATGTTGGCCCGGCGGACTATGTGCTGTTCGTGGACAAAAATGCGGTAGGCGTGATCGAGGCCAAGAAAGAAGAGTTAGGCCATAAAATCACTGAAGTGGAGCAGCAAACAGAAGGGTATGCGTCCGCCAAACTGAAGTGGATCAACAACAAAGCGCCCCTGCCCTTTCTTTATGAAAGCACCGGCATCATTACTCGCTTCACCGATGCGCGCGATCCTAAGCCGCGTTCACGTGATGTATTCAGTTTCCACCGTCCGGAAACGATTAAAGAATGGTTGGATCTTGGCAGCAGCCTGCGTAAACGCCTGCAGCAAATTCCGTTGCTCAATCCTAATCATTTACCAGCCAGCGACTTGCGCCTACGTGATTGCCAAGAAATCGCCATAACCAATCTAGAAGCATCCTTCAAAGCGGATCGCCCCCGTGCGCTAATCCAAATGGCGACGGGTGCGGGCAAGACTTATACCGCCATCACCTCGATTTATCGCCTGCTCAAGCACGCGGGTGGAAAACGCATATTGTTTCTGGTTGACACCAAGAATCTTGGCGAACAAGCCGAACAGGAAATGATGGCGTACGTGCCCCTTGATGATAATCGCAAGTTTACTGAGCTATATAACGTCCAGCGGCTCAAGTCTTCATTTGTCGCCAAGGACAGTCAGGTATGCATCAGCACCATTCAGCGGCTTTACTCCATTCTCAAAGGCACGCCACTCGATGATGCCACCGAAGAGATAAATCCAGCGGAATTAGCGCAACCCAAAAAACCGATGCCGGTCGTGTACAACGAAAAAATTCCCCCAGATTTTTTCGACTTCATCTTCATTGATGAATGTCACCGTTCCATCTACAACGTATGGCAACAGGTGATCGATTATTTCGATGCCAGCCTGATCGGTCTCACCGCCACACCAGACAACCGCACCTTCGGTTTCTTCAAAAAAAATGTAGTCAGCGATTACAGCCACGAAAAAGCGGTTGCCGATGGCGTCAACGTCGGCAATGAAATCTATGTGATAGCAACCCAAATTACTCAGCAAGGCGGCGCTCTGGAAAAGGATCAGCAAGTCCAGAAACGCGAAAAGCTCACGCGCAAAAAGCGCTGGGAACAACAAGACGAAGATGAAGTTTATTCCGCAAAGCAGCTAGACCGCGATATCGTTACGCCGGACCAAATTCGTACCGTCATCCGCACCTTCCGCGACAATCTGCCGGAGATTTTCCCTGGTCGCAAAGAAGTGCCAAAAACCCTGATCTTTGCCAAGACCGATAGCCATGCAGACGACATCATCCAGACCGTGCGCGAAGAGTTTGGCGAGGGCAATGCCTTCTGCAAAAAACTCACCTACAAAATTGAAGAAGACCCGAAATCGGTGTTGGCGGATTTTCGCAATGCCTACTACCCGCGCATCGCAGTCACAGTGGACATGATCGCCACTGGCACCGATGTCAAGCCTTTGGAATGCTTGCTTTTCATGCGCGATGTAAAAAGCCGCAACTACTTCGAGCAAATGAAAGGCCGTGGCACGCGCACTCTGGACATGGATGATCTGAAAAAAGTCACGCCCTCCGCCCTGAGCGCCAAAACGCACTATGTCATAGTTGATGCCATCGGCGTGACCAAGTCGTTGAAAACCGCCAGCCAGCCGCTCATCACCAAGCCCACCGTGCCGATGAAAGACTTGGCAATGAGTGTGATGATGGGCGCGACTGACGAAGATACCGTGTCATCACTGGCAGGGCGCTTGGCGCGGCTCAACAAACAACTCGATGCCAATGACCAGCGTCGCATTCGCGAAGCTGCTGGCGGTGTGGAACTGACCCAGATCATTGGTAAACTATTCAGCGCGATTGATGCCGACAACATCGAAGCCAAGGCGTTAGAGATTGCAGGGCAGCCAATCGGAACAGACCCCGGCGACTCCAACCGTGAACTGGCGCAGCAGCAGTTGGTCAGCGCCGCCGCCAATTTTTTAAATGGCGAATTGGTCGAACTCTTCGACAGCATCCGCCGCGACAAAGAGCAAACCATCGATCACGATGGCATCGACATCGTATTACGCGCCGAGTGGGACAAAGATGCGGCCAACAATGCACAAGCCATCACCGACGAATTTGCTTCCTATCTGACAGCCAATCAAGACAATATAGCTGCCCTAACCATCTTCTTTAGCCAACCGTATAGAAGACGCGAACTCAGCTTTGATCTAATCCGCCAGGTGCTGGATAAACTCAAGGCAGACCAACCGAAGCTCGCCCCGCTACGCGTGTGGCAAGCCTACCGCCACTTAGACGATTACAAGGGTGAGCAACCGATTGGCGAACTGACCGCCCTGGTCGCCCTGATTCGCCGCGTGTGCGGCATGGATAGCAAGCTCGCCACCTTCGACGACACTGTGCGCCGAAACTTTCAGAATTGGGTTATGAAGCACCACTCTGGTGGAAGCGAAAAATTTAATGAAGAACAAATGACATGGCTGCGCATGATCCGCGACCATGTAGTAAATTCCTTTCACATAGAGCGCGACGATCTGGAAATGTCGCCTTTTGATGGGCAAGGTGGGTTAGGTAAGATGTATCAATTATTTGGAACGAAAATGGATATGTTGTTGGATGAATTGAATGAAGTGCTGGCGGCGTAATGGACAAAGTGTTGAATCTCCCAAAAAGTTGGGAACAGGTGACTATCGCTGAACTCGGTAACGTTGTGTCTGGAGGCACACCATCCACAAAAGAAAATATCTATTGGGGTGGAAATATCAGTTGGATTTCACCTTCGGATCTCACGGGATTTAGCAATAAGTATATCGGTAAAGGTGCGAAATCGATCACTCAAGAGGGCTTAAGAAATAGCTCTGCCACCGTCATGCCTGCGGGCAGCATTCATTTTTCTTCGAGAGCACCAATAGGATATACAGTCATCAGCTCCGTCAACATGACTACTAATCAAGGCTTTAAGAGTCTTGTCCCCATAGAAGGGGTTTTTAACGAATACATTTACTACTATTTCAAAAGTGCGAAGCAATTAGCCGAATCACAAGCAACCGGTACAACGTTTAAGGAAATCTCTGGCACAGCGTTTAAAAAGCTGCCGGTACCCCTCCCACCAACCAGCGAACAACACCGTATCGTCGCCAAAATCGAAGAGCTGTTTTCCGAGTTGGACAAGGGTATAGACAATCTAAAGACCGCCCGGGCGCAGCTCAGGGTGTATCGTCAAGCCCTGCTCAAGCACGCCTTCGAAGGCAAGCTCACGGCGCAGTGGCGTGTCGACAACCCGAACAAACTGGAAACTACCGCCGACTTACAAAAACGCATCCAGCAACAACGGACCCAGCGCTACCAGCAACAACTCGCAGACTGGGAAGCCTCAGGCAAACAAGACAGCAAACCCAAAGCCCCAAAAGCCTTACCGCCGTTGACCGCCAAAGAACTGGCAGAATTGCCCGGATTACCGGTTGGTTGGGGTTGGGTTCGCTTTGGCGAAGTCTTTTCCAATAGTCCGAAGAATGGAATATATAAATCAGCGGATTATTATGGGTCGGGATTTTCGATAATTCGTATCGATGATTTTTATGATGGCCTTCTACGTAGAACCTCGGGCTTTAAAAAAGTTAAACTTTCCTTGGATGAAGTTACGACTTTTACCGCCCACGTTGGAGATATTCTTATCAATCGTGTTAACAGCATTGAGTACCTAGGAAAATGCTGTGAAATAAAGGGGGTGGCGGAACCTGTCGTTTTTGAGAGTAATATTATGAAGATGGCACTTGCATCGAATTTAGTTTGCAACTTTTTTGTGACATCATATTTGTCGAGCCATTTTGGACGGAGAAGATTGTGTGCAAATGCCAAACACGCAGTCAATCAAGCAAGCATTAACCAAACCGATGTTTCTCTGACCCCTCTACCTTTACCGCATTTGGCCGAGCAAATTGCAATTTCAGAGATTCTTGGCGCTCATCTCTCTGAAATAGACCAACTCGAGCAAACCATCGCCACATCGTTACAACAGGCCGAAGTCCTGCGCCAATCAATCCTGAAAAAAGCATTCTCAGGCGAACTGGTGCCACAAGACCCGCAAGACGAACCTGCTTCGGTTTTGCTTGAACGGATCAAGGCTGAAAAAGAGGGGGAAACACCGGTAAAGCGCCGGAGAATAAACGCGTGACCGGGACACTCGCCGGTACCCCGTTCAATTTATCAGATGTCTTTACGGTACATTCAGATAAGCTGAAAGAGCTAAGGGCTGTCATCCACACTTTGAAGGATTCCAATGTGACGTTGGGCGGTGTAGTTCAGTTTCGTTTGGTGGTGGATAGCAATATTGTTCTTGGTGACTTAATTTGGTTAGTGTCCAAACGCAAAGATAAGACCGCCAAGACGCAACTAATGGAGACACTTGAGGCAGAAACCATCGAGTTATACGCCCCGCCTGTCCTCGTTACAGAAGTCGAAGAAAAAATTCCTTTGATCGCGGTTGAAAAGGGTTTAGACATCGATCAGATGGTTGCCGAATGGCTCATTTACAAAGCAAAAATAAAAATAATTGAGCCAGATAGCGGAATGGTCGCAGTCTTAAAAAATGGTGTTGACCCTGATGATGCAGAATTTATCGCGCTGGCACAGACTATCGTCGCTGCTGGCATTGTCAGTAAGGACAAGCACATCCGTCTTATGGGCGGAAACCAAATCTCAATTCAGTGCGTAACCCATCTTCGCAACTATTCGCGTGCTACGGCAATTGAGTTAAACATAAAAGTCAACGGAGTTAGATTTTCCATGGTCAGTGTTGCTGCGCTTCGGGGGTTGTATATAGGAATCAAAGCATTGAACGATGGGATAAATAAGGCACCTGATTGGGTGAAAATTGGTTTGCTTGCTGGAGGATTATTTGCTGCGCTACATCCAGGCGCACGAGCGGGTATTACTCGCGGATTGAAAACGGTATTTGCTGGCGTCGGAGAGGCGACGCCTGTCATCATTGACCTCATTGCTGAAGCAGCAGTTCTAGCCGAGAAACATAGGACTGATGCCCAAGTCCAACTTGAAAAAGCAATGAAAGAACTAAGCAGAAATGAAGCTACGTGCTAAGGCGTAATCTCATTAATAAAATTCAATAACGAAGGTTGACACATGAGCACGACCGCATCTACCTCATCCATAATTTCCAAAGTTTGGAGTTTTTGTACCACCTTGCGCGACGACGGTGTGGGTTATGGCGACTATCTGGAACAACTGACCTATCTGATCTTTCTGAAGATGGCAGATGAATACAGCCAACCGCCTTACAAGCGCAACGTAGGTATTCCCACTGAATACAATTGGCAAAGTCTGAAGGCAAAGCGCGGGGCAGAGTTAGAGGTGCATTACGTGACGCTGCTGCGTGAGCTAGGCAACAAATCGGGAATGCTAGGGACAATTTTTACTAAAGCGCAAAACAAGATACAAGACCCGGCCAAGTTATTTCGCCTGATCGACATGGTGAACGAAACACAGTGGGTCACGATGGGCGCCGATGTAAAGGGCGACATCTATGAAGGACTTTTAGAGCGCAATGCAGAAGATACCAAATCCGGTGCAGGGCAATACTTTACGCCACGCGCCTTGATACGTGCGATGGTCGAATGTATGCGACCAGAGCCAGGCAAGACCATCGCTGACCCAGCCTCCGGCACGGGTGGATTTTTTCTGGCCGCCTACGATTTTCTGGTCGCGACACACCAGATGGACAAGAACCAAAAAGCATTTCTGAAACACGACACGTTTTTTGGAAATGAAATTGTGGCCGGTACACGCCGCCTCGCTTTGATGAATATGTTCTTACATAACATCGGCGAGATTGATGGCGAGAGCATGATTTCTCCCAATGATGCGTTAGTTGCTCCTTCCGCAAAAACTTACGATTACATCCTGGCGAATCCACCGTTCGGCAAGAAAAGCTCAATGAGCTTCACCAATGACGAAGGCGAACAAGAGAAGGACGACCTCACTTACAACCGACAGGATTTCTGGGCGACGACTTCCAACAAACAACTTAACTTTGTACAGCACATCCGTACCATGCTCAAAACAACGGGGCGCGCGGCAGTGGTGGTGCCAGACAATGTCCTGTTTGAAGGTGGCGCAGGTGAAACTGTACGTAAGAAGCTACTGGAATCGACTGAATTGCACACCGTTTTGCGCCTGCCCACCGGGATCTTTTACGCTAACGGCGTAAAGGCAAATGTGCTGTTCTTTGACAATCATGCTGCGAGTAAGGCGCCATGGACGAAAGAAGTCTGGTTCTACGATTACCGGACTAACATTCATCACACGCTGAAAAAGAAGCCACTGCGCTTTGATGACCTAGAGGAATTCATCACGTTTTATAACCCGCAAAACCGCCATGTACGCAAGGAAAACTGGGGCGAAAAAAATAACCCGGATGGCCGCTGGCGCAAATTTAGCTATGAGCACATCATCGGGCGTGACAAAACGAGTTTGGATATTTTTTGGTTAAAGGATAAAAGTCTTGCTGATTTGGATAATTTGCCCGAACCAGATGAGTTGGCGGGGGAAATCATCGAAAATCTTGAGGCCGGATTGAATAGTTTCAGGGAAATCGCGGCAGCTTTGGCGTAGAGTTTCAGCAACTCGCTTGGTGTGGGGAGTGCCGCAAAATGCTCCCTCGCTTCATTGCTCGCAGTTGTACCCCAGTGTTAAAGAAATCCAATGGAAGCTCCGTATTGAGCTTCCATCGGATCAATTCAGTCACTAAGGCAGAATTTCCTCCCGCTGCGAAAACGCAATTGCCGCTGACACCTGCGCACTGGCATCGCGCAAACGAGTAGGTGAAATGTGACTGTAGCGAGTTGTTGTCTTGACATCAGAATGGCCCAGCAAGTTCTTTACGTCGTACAACGACGCCCCATTATTAATTGCCATTGATGCAAAAGTGTGACGAAGGTCGTGTATTCTAAAATTGTTTATTTGACAACTGTTAAGGATTCTTCGAAATGCTTTATCGACACTCCGTATGGGTCGCCATTCATCTACTTTTTGAGTGATCCATCTTCTGCAAAAAACATAAGGAATGTCGTGCACCCGGTGACGACGTTTTAATACTGCCAGCGCCGTTTCATTCAACACGACAAACCTGCTACCTGTTTTAGATGTTGGTAGATAGATATGCTGTGCTTCAAGATCCACACACTCCCAGGTCAAACTTAAACATTCCTCACGCCTGACGCCAGAGCTCAACAAGAAGCGAAACACATCTGCCACGTCCTGATTTTCAAATTTGGCTAGCACCATCCAGAAGGTACGTAATTCCACTGACGACAAATATCGCTGACGTTGGTTATCCTCACCGTGCATTCGAATACCTTTCGCTGCATTTTTCTCCAACTTCCCCCATAGTATCGCCACGTTAAGAATGCGTTTTATGAGAGATAGCATCCTATTTGCCGTTGCCGGACAGTTCCTGACTTTCAAGGTATCGTGTAGCTGCTGAATTCCATAACTTTTTACCTCTTCCAAGGGAAGTTCGCCGAAGGCTGGAATCAAGTGAATACGCAAACGACTTTCATCGTCTCGCCAGCTACGTTTGCTGGCTTTCGAGTGGGGTAAGTACTCCTTCATCGCAAACTCACCAAACGTCAGAGGCTTGAGCTTCTCGACAATCACCTTTTCTTGCTGGGGGTCGATACCCTTTGCCAATTGACTGCGACATTCCAACGCCTTCGATCGCGCTTCAGTAATTTCCAGGGCAGGATAATCACCCAACTTCATGCTGCGCTTGCCACCTTCAAAGCTGTATCGGAAATAGAAAAATTTCCGGCCCAATCGGTTTACCAACAAACGCAGACCTGCTACCTCCGTATCAGAATATTCGCTTTCCCTTGATCGCGATTCCGCAGAATGCGCGGGAAGCGCATCAATCAATTTCTTACTAAACCGGAATTGACGATTCATGACCCATCACTCCTACACAAAGTTGTAAAAAGAGGCAAGAAGTATGAATCCGTCACACTTCTGCCTACCAACGCTTCTGACGCCGCATACGGCTAACATCTACAACAGGCGCACGTAACTCTCCCCACTCAATATCCAATGGGAATACAAGCTCCGGTCCATTTCCGGTGGTTTGCGCCAACCGAACTCAACTCAGACCGGCAACGTCAAACCGGAACATAGAATCAACAGCGCATCAATAATCACTTGGCAACAAAATTGTGGACACCGATCTGTCAGCCTCAGTGATCAGCCACACCGTTTTCCCGCCGACCACATAGGTGGATAACAGTCGAAGACCATGGTCCAAGGCCGATCGATTTGCTAATTCATCCTCAGCAGGCAATTTCCCCCAGTCGCCACGCACATGCCGCATTGCTAGAGACATCGGGGTTACGCCGGATGCTTCAAGCAAGGCCAGTGCTTCAGGTGTTGCGACCAATTGTCCGGCCGAAAATAAGATCGGCTTTAATGCACTTTCCATAGCTACTCCTTTTTCATAGATATAGACGTGACATGGCCAAACGGGTTTTCCGTCCAAGCAAAATCGCGTCAATAATTTCATTTAAAAATTTGTCCTGAAACGGACGAAAGCCATCAGACGGCCGATGTAGCGGAACCCCGAAAAAACCACTTCATACCTCGTAGCGAGGCAGACTTATCAACTTGGACTAGGATCGCTTCCAGCCTTGCGCTGAAAATTCCTCTATGGAACGCCATGCGGCTGTGGCAAGTCCCAAATCAGTAAAAGAAGCCATAGTCCAAGCTCTCCCATCGCAATAAGTCGATGTAGATTGCATCAGGGTTTGGGCTTCGGCGTATATCGTCAATTTTTATGAATATCGTCTCGCAACGTAAAGATGGGTCGAGTGGATACTCCGCAGTTGTCCGAAAACTTTCCTGCTCCAATCCCAGCATCGGCAAATACACCGGTATCTGAATTTCCAAAAATTGGTCCGGTTGCAGTGCCGATGTCAAAGCCCGCATGCAACTCAAATAGAGCACCACACCTTCGGAAAGCAGATCGTCCATTCCCCCCAAAGCCGATGGCGTTTCTGGATCAAGATCAGAGTTTTCCAACACCGACAAGTCAATCATATATTCGTTTAAACTTGACTGATAATATGCACTACCTGATGACTTTTTATTGACCGTACTGCCAGACCAGTATTTTACGATTTCGCCATAGGCGTCCGGCAAATGGGGCGCCTGTTCAAATAGACAGCCACGCAATGAAGCGGGCAGGCTGACATGTCGTGCATATAAAACTTGATCGAATGGTGTTAGTCGCACGGCTATGTCTGCTGCTGCAGGCAAAATTGCTACTCGCATTTTTGTATCACTCTTCAGAAAGTAACCTGCTTTCTGGCTTACGTCTGTTTGAGCATTGTCGGCTAAACCGCAGCGGTCGAAATGGTCTAGGCTACGGATCGCATCCAAGGTCACCATAGCTTCTGGCGTAACATAAATTGTCGCTGACATATTTGTTCCTTTAATTAAAAAGGCCAGCTGGGAAGCTGGCCTGTATCGATATGAAAAAATGTACAACCATAAAATTCAAAGCCGGATCATTCGATAATCCGGAACCCTTTCTTAAGCAGCTTGACGCGATGTTTATTTTCTATTCGCTCTCTGTCTGCATGAAATAGCCAGAAGCGTTTTTCTGACGGAACCCGTTGCATTACCTTCGTAGAAATTGCTTGCCTGATATCGTGTTCGCCAACTTCTTTATCAAAGTAATAGCAGTTATTGCACAGGGCCACTCTATCGCCATTAAATTGTGCCTGGTGAACGAACGCCAAAGCATCGGGCATGGAGTGCAACAAAATAACCTGCAAGGTCTTACCAGCTTTCGAGGGTTTTCCGATGAAGTAGCGAGGGTAGCTAGTGGGTGCCGAAACCTCCTGAAAATGGTAGTCGAACAAAGTTTCCAACTTTTGCATCACACCTTGATTAAGTGCAATCACATCAATATCTGCATAGTGATGGTGAACTATTGGTTGCAATAGATGTTTGACAAAACCGCCGAATAAGACAAGATCGGGCTGCGACATCAGGAAGTTTGCTAGCACTGCGTTTTCCGCGGCAAACTGGACACCCATTCCACGGCAAACCGATCACCGATTCCACGGCAAACCGGCCACCCGGTCCAGCGCAAACTGGACAGCAATTCCGCTTCAAACTGGACAGTTTGAAACGGCCTGAAAGAGCGTAGCGACGCGGGATAACTGTGGCACTCTGGCAAGTTTTTGCCGGAGAAAGGCTTATGGCCAACAACAGGTTATCCATGCGTAAAATCACTGAAGTTCTTCGGCTGTACTTTGAGCACAGCCGCTCCAAACGGGAAATAGCCCGCATCATCGGCGCCTCGCCGAGTACCGTCACCGACTACCTCTCCCGCGCCAAACTGGCGGGCCTTTCCTATCCTTTGCCGCCCGGCTTGGACGATGCGGCGCTGGAACGCCAGCTGTTTCCGCCCAGCGAACCGTCGGCTGTGCAGCGCCCCGCACCAGACTGGGCGGCGGTCCATGCCGGCCTGCGCCGCAAGGGCGTCACCCTTGACCTGCTGTGGCAGGAATACAAGGCAGAACAGACCGATGGCTTCCAGTACAGCGCCTTCTGCGAGCACTACCGGCGCTGGCGCCAACATCTGTCGCTATCGATGCGGCAGACCCACACGCCGGGCGAGCGGCTATTCATCGACTATGCCGGCCCGACCGTAGAAATCACCGAGATGCACAGTGGCGAAATCCGGCAAGCGCAGATCTTCGTGGCCGTGCTGGGCGCGTCGAACTACACCTACATCGAGGCGACCTGGTCGCAACAACTGCCGGACTGGATCGGCAGCCACGTGCGGGCGCTCGATTTCTTCGGCGGCGCCACCGAACTGTGGGTACCCGACAACCTGCGCAGCGGCGTCAGCAAGGCTTCGCGCTACGAGCCGGACATCAACCCGACCTACCAGGACCTGGCCACCCACTACGACGTGGCGGTGCTGCCTGCGCGCGCCCGCAAGCCCAAGGACAAGGCCAAGGTCGAGAACGGCGTGCTCGTGGTCGAGCGCTGGGTGCTGGCGCGCCTGCGCCATCAACGCTTCTTCAGTCTCAATGAGCTCAACCGCATGCTGCGCACGTTGCTGGCCGACCTGAACCAGCGCCCGTTCAAGAAGCTGCCCGGCAGCCGCGCAAGCGCCTTCGCCGATATGGACCAGCCAGCCCTGCGCGCCTTGCCGCTCAAGGCCTACGAGTACGCTGAATGGAAGCTGGCCCGCGTTGGCGTCGACTACCACGTCGAGGCCGACGGCCACTTCTACTCGGTGCCTTGCCAGCATGCACGTCAAGAGGTCGACGTCCGCATCACGGCCGCTACAGTCGAGATCTTCCGGCGCGGCGCGCGCCTGAGCAGCCACCTGCGCAGCACGGTCAAAGGCCGTCACACAACGATCGATGAACACATGCCGCCGGCACACCGCGCGATGGCCGGCGTGAGCGCAGAGAGCCTGCGCAACCAGGCCGTCGCCATCGGGCCGCGTACCGAAACCCTGATCGAACGCTTGCTGCACCAGCGGCGCCATCCGCAGCAAGCCTTCCGCAGTTGCCTGGGTGTGCTGCAGTTGGGCCGGCAGTTCGGCAGCACGCGCCTGGAGGCGGCCTGCGCGCGTGCCCTCAAGCACAACGCGGTCAGCTGGAAGAGCCTGCAATCGATCCTCAAGCACGGCCTGGACCAGCAGGCGCCGGACGACTACCAGCGCGCGCTCGACCTGCCCGAGCACGAGAATGTGCGCGGCCCCGCCTACTACCAATCCAATCTCAGTTTGCACTAAACCACCCACCCGAGGACGACAATGCTGAACCACCCCACCCACGAGAAACTGAACCAGCTCAAGCTCTTTGGCATGGCCCGTGCCCTGGCCGAACAGAGCGCGTTGGACCTTGACCACCTCGGTTTCGAGGAACGCCTTGGCCTGCTGGTCGACCGCGAAACGACCGACCGCGATGGCCGCCTGCTGGCCCAGCGCCTGCTGCGCGCCAAGCTCAAGCCGAACACGGCTGCCGAGGACACCGACTTCCGCCATGCACGCGGCTTGGACAAGATGCTCTACCAGCGGCTGCTGGCTGGGCAGTGGCTGCGCGAGAAGCAGAATGTGCTGTTCACCGGGAAGACCGGCGTCGGCAAGACCTGGCTAGCCTGCGCCTTGGCCCACCAGGCTTGCCGGCAGGGCTACAGCGCCTACTACGTTCGCCTGCCGCGTCTGCTCGACGAGTTAAGCATCGGGCGCGCCGACGGCCGCTACGGCAAGCTGCTCAAGCAATTGGCAAGGATCGATGTGATCGTGATCGATGACTGGGGACTCGCTGTCCTCAACGACACGCACCGCCGCGATCTGCTGGAGGTGCTAGACGACCGGCACGGCGCACGTTCGACCGTGGTGACCAGCCAACTTCCGATCGATCACTGGCATGCCGCCATCGGTGACGCCACGCTGGCCGACGCCATCCTCGACCGGCTCGTCCACAACGCCCACCAGATCAATTTGAATGGGGATTCGCTGCGTAAAAAGCGTGCTCGTTTGACAAGCTCACCTGATCAGGAGTAAAACCTCAAGCTCGACCCCGCGTCGTTACGCCCGAAGTGTCCAGTTTGGCGTGGAATGCCTGTCCAGTTTGCGGCGGTTTGGGTGTCCAGTTTCCGTGGAATACGCAAGCACGGCATTGTCGTGTAAAAGCGAGTAGCCATTGCTATCGACGGTAGACAAATAGCGCCCCCCTAAACACAAGGTTCTCGGTACAAATACTATCCCCGCATGACCGAATGACAGTTGCTCCATGTCGAGCGGAAAGATGCTATTCAGGTTCTCCCGTAAAACCAAACGCTTGCACCAATTGCCAATACCCCCCATGGTGGATAGCTGGCGCAGCAAAGCAAAATATTGCGGCTTTAAGCGAACAATTTCTGCGGTAGGCAATGGAGGCAAGACCAGCGAACACTCCACCTCCATGCTTTCCCACGCTGCGATGTGCTGAGGCAACTCCGCCATCACTTCTGGATCAAGTGAAATTGACACGCAATCTACCCATCCTTTGAGTTTGGCGACCCGTGCAATTTCGCGGGTTATGACACGGGTCTTGAAACCCTGCTCGCGTATGGTGACTAGCATAGCCAGTAGTTTCTCACCGTAGGTATCAAATCGAAACAGCGGGTCTGCCCCACCGCTTACAGTCACGAAATTTTTCTTGCACTTGGATACAAAATCAACAATCGCCTCTTTGCTTTGCGCGCCGTGCGGTAAGTAGGGGCTAGTCCGCCAACTGCAATATGAACAGGATTTTGAGCATCCGAAAGCCTGCTCCATCCAATTTACTACCACCGTGAAATTCGCAGCTCGTGTTGTTTCACGCATTTTTAGGTGTTTCATATGTCCTCCCGCATATTGTTAATGAGCCTAGATAAGATCAATCCGGTTTTTCTTGGAAAGCTTCAAAGTTTTACTTTGATCCGTGTGATCCGATTCGGACTGCCGGGAAAGATCAGCGGCGGCGCCAGTATCACTGGCGGTGTTCTCATCGTTTGCACTACCTCCATCGACACTGCTATTGCCACGCACGGTGGTTACTTCAGGAACGGCGGTCTCTGGTGGCTTTTTGATTGCCGTCGCTAAGGCGATCTCAATAGCTGTGCCTGGTAGTGACAGCAAGGCTTGCTCCCAGCTGTTCCAGTCACCCGAAACGAGATGTTGAGTTTCCGTGTCGGCGGCAGCTACGAGCAATTTTTCCGCCCTGAGAATTGCCGCCAAGAACCCGCTATTATTGCTACTTTGGCCACTAAATGATGTTTTAAATAACTTTGAAGGAAAGGGTTTATCCTCTACCCGTGATCGCAGGCTTTGTTCGATTTGGTTAAATGAAATTATTTCTTTTGAGAAATATCCTGCGCCGTCATTCCCGGTGATTTGCAGTGACAAATGTTGATGACTGGCATCACATAGCCATTGGTACGACAAGGACCCTTGCGTTTTTTTGCCCAGCTTGTTGGCAGAGTCGGAACGTAGGAAAACGAAGGATTGTGTTTCCGGCGGTGTCACAGGTGACAACGGTGATGGAGATGTTTGTTTGATTTTTTTGCTTTTCTTGGGCGCTTGCGATGAAGTCATGGATTACTCCTGGGAAATGTAAATGTAAATGTAAAAAATGAAATCCCCGAACATCGCTGTAGCGGGGATTTCTAGATTTGTGGCGATGACATTTTTTGAGCTACAAGGCCACCGAAACTGCCCTATTGTTATTCAGGATGCTTTACGGACTGGCATCAGAACTGTCAACTCGCAAGCTGACTCAGCGGCGATATTTCAGGCCAAAGGAGGCATTTAAATCGAGACTGCGCGGCAGAAAAACTTGCTTTGCCAAACCCAAGCCTGCTGAGGATCGCAAACTCACGCCATTATTATTACGAGAACGACCTCGACTGCCGCTGCCACTCGACCATTCCCATGTTGGCTTTACGCTTGCATGAATCATGCTAAAACTCCCTTGTTTTTTAATCATCAATGAAAAAAGGTCAACGCTTGAAATCAACGTTGACCTTTTGATTGGTAGTACTTGAAAATAATATATCTTTGATAATTATTTTAATACGTTTTCGATCCTCCAACATGGATACCAGCGTTTTTTAATTCGACAACGCGCTTAGTCACTATCCAGTCGCTAGCGTCATTTTATTGGTAGGGGTGGTAGTGTTACTGGCAGACATCACCCCGTCAGTCAGGCAATCGTGTTATTCCATCTATGTGGTGTAGCCCTTGCCGCGTACCCATACGTAGCGGACTTGCGGTGCCGGGACAATTTTGGAGTCGATGTTAACGGTCCCCGTTTTCTTTACCAAAATATCACCTGGCTGTCCATTTCGTGAAGGTTCAACTTGCACCTGACCCTTCCAACTGTAACAAATGCTGGAACCGTCTTTTACCTTGGGATCGCAGCCACCGGAATTTTCACCGCCAGTCTCAACCTTCCCAAGATATTCGATAGTCCCGCTGCCAACAGCGAGCACATCGAAGTAGTCTGTACTGTAGCCCTGAGTCGAGCTACTGCCAGGCAGAAAAATGCCTGTGAGCCCTTGTTTCAGCGGATGGTTGTCAATTCTAGCCAGATCTTCTTTCACGAGTGGCGATGCGATCCCGAAAGTACCGACTCCAACCAGTTCTTTTGCCTTCGCATCTACCGTCCATTGACCAGCTTCTTCACGATAGCTGACGACATCAATTTTGCCGCTATCTGCTTCGGACGTTTTATCATGATTGGTTCTTGCTAACATGACCAAAAAGCGCGGCCCCGAGTCGGTCGCAAGAAGCCCGGTATACCAGATCGTTACTTCTTCACCCGAAGGCAAAGTCACTTTGTCGCTTGTTGGCGCTACGATTCCATAAAGGTCCGCAAATGCTACCATCGCGCCGGGTGGCGTCAATTTGATCGGTAGCGTCGAAGCAGTGGAAGCGGCGGTTATCGGCTGAGCGGTAACGGCCGCGCTGGGTGTGTCGATCGTCTTCGGTACGTTGTTACTTCCGGCACGTGGAGCGATAAACATCCCATAGACGAACAAAAGGCCAAGCCACCCTAATGAGATAAGTCTCACCTGCTTGCTGTAACCTTTCCTTAGCGTGATTAAAGCAATAAATGGCAGGAACACCATCCCCACGATGAAGCCGACCCCTACGGTTTTCCTCGTTCTTGCATACTCGGCTTCGGCATGCGTCGCATAAACAGCACCTTTGACAGTCCTCGCAAGTTCGTCTTGTGCCCGCTGCTGTGCGGCGTTCGCTTCGACCGTTGTTTCATACGTGACGCCAGCGACCGTTCGACGTTCCTGATCCAACATTTTTGCTTGGGCAATAATCTTGTCCCTTTCGCCGGGAAATCCACGGTATCCGATGGATATTGCATACGCTTCCAATTCGGCCAGGTTCTTTTCGCAAGCGTCAGGCGTTGATAGGTCAAGTGAAGACTTGCGCGCAAAGAGCAAGTCTTTTTTAGATTTGCTTGAAACGTAAATGCCAAAGAAGTTTTCGACGGTTTCCAGTTCACCGTCTTTATCGCCATATGCTTGGAGCCAATAGCGATAGAAATTGTCGTCGTATGGATTTAGCGCAAGCGCCTCGATGAGCACCGGCTTGATCGAGTCGGCTGGCAGCCGGCCCTTCGCAACATTTTCGAGCAAACGCTTAGCTTTGCCTGCATCTTCTTCGGACACATTCCCGCTAATGTAGTTTGGCTTCTTCTCGGTCAGCGCCGCAATAAGTGCTTCATGGGCGTTGAATACCAATCGATAGATGGCCTCAGTCAGATTTGATTTGGTCGCTGGGTCCGCAAATAGAGCGTTTTTCTTCATTGCGTCGCCAACCGCGCTCATCCCTTTTGCTGCCGAATTGATGACCATATGCCCTAAGCCGGTCACAGCATTCATAACACCGGCTTGCATCGCGCCCTTTAGCGCACCACCGACACCGAATCCGCCTCCTATCCATTTTCCACGCCCTTCCCGGCGTTGAGTGCGATAGGCGTCCGATTCCTCAGCCTTCAAGACAATCGACATGTATTTGTCATCGATCTCGGCAAAGTCTTCATCCCAGGATACGTAGGGAGCAAAGTAGGCATCAAATTCATTGATGTCGATGTCATATATTTCCTGCGCGATCAAGTCACGAATAGCTTCTTCAGCGACTGGGAATAGGAGTCTCATGGCAACGTCATTGCATTTCTCATGCACGTCGTCGATGTTGCTAAAATTACCATAGTACGCATCGGAGAAATCTTTGGATGCCTTCTCTGCAAGAGCCTGATACTTGCAACGAATTGCATTGTATTTTTCTCGCTCCGGCTGTACAACGATTTCGTTCTTATCTAATACCAAGCTGGTCATAATGCTTTCCCTTTAATAAAGACGCACCGTTATATGTCTCTTCGTGTTGATTAAATGTTGAGTAGTTGTATCAGGCTGACAGTGACGCTATTTCAGGCACTTGGTGGCAAGGTGCCGTGCAGCGCCAGTACCGCTATTGCAAATAATTTAATATTTTTCATTGTGGTTTCCATTTTTAAAAATGATGCATGTTGTGGTTGGTGTTGCAGTTGCGAAATCTTACAGTAACTATGTGTTACCACAGAAACTTATTAGTACTACATAGTTACTATCGAAGTTGGTAGCGTTCCGCCACATGGATGCAACCAACGAAGAAATCCGACGACAGTTTAGCGAGCGATTGAAGAAGGAATTTATCCGCGAAAGACTGCCCGTCTCCAGCCCGACGCAGATTGCGAACGAGTTCAATCGTCAGTACCCGTTAAACAAGGTGACCGCACAAACGGTACGCAAGTGGCTGTTGGCGGATGCTATTCCGACGCAGGCCAGGCTGTTGGCGCTTGCTGACTGGATTGGGGTATCGCCTCAATGGCTACGGTTCGGAAAGGGGCCGCGCAAGCCGTCGAAGGCAAATGAAAAGACGTCCGATGAGGCTACTTTGCAAGCGGGAGTGATAGTCATCAGCCAGGAGCAGGCAGCGCTAATGCCTGTGATCGAACTGTTGACGCAGCTTTCCTCGGCAAATGTGCGATTGGTGGGAAATATCGTTCGCTGCGTGCTTGCCGAACAGGACAAGACGGCGCGTTGATTGATCGGTCATCAACGCGCCACCGACGGTTGTGATCAGTGGTCTGCCGTGGCGGCGAGACGTTCTCTCCATCCTGATATCCCTTGTTACCTTAAAAAAGTGAAGAAAAGCAAAAGTGGTTTGGTCTACGGCTGGATTTAACCCATGAAATCATATATGCCAATAACTCCCGTTGATTTCGGGATGCGCTGCTGCTCAAATCGGCAACGCACTTCCCAGCGTAACTGGCGTCATTTTATTGGTAGGGGATGGTATACGTGCATATTGACACCCTGATGCTGTCTGTAAGAGGTGGTAATTTCGCCGAATTCGGAGGTGTTGCGTATTCGCATCAGCCTTCCCACCCATTCGCACGGCGATCCCACCACCACAATTTCAACGTTCACCTCCGAATGGCCACTCCCAAAACTAGCCGGTCAGACGTGTGCTTCCGGATGTCTACAATAGGCTAAACATAAGTTTCACGAGGCATTTCGGCTTCTGATCCGGGTTTTTAGCGGACGTTGCAGAGGACCGAAGAAGCTTGAAATATGTGAAGTTTGCATAATTATCACCGATAATTACGTGACTGAAAAAACAACTAACGCTCGAAGTGCATTTTTTGGCTACAGTTAGCGTTAATATGTCTCGAGCAAAAAAAAAACTGAACATCCACAAGCCTCAACATCCCTTCAAATGCATGTCTATTCAAATAAGAAAGTTCACGCCATGAAAGAAGTCGCAGTCATATTTGTCCATGGTTTTACTGGAGGGGATGGCACATGGACGAACGCTATAGGCCGTTCCTTTATGGGAATGCTAGAAGAAGATATTTTCGTTGGAAAAAACTGCGATATCTTTAATTTTGAATACTATTCAAAGCTCACTGAAGCCTTTGACGGTGTGATCGTCCGTGAAATTTTTAGCTTTATTTCAAAACTCCCAATACTTGGAAAGCTAGGAAATAAATTCCGAAAAGTACATAGAAACCAGCCGATTGAAAACCTAGCCCAAGGTCTATCAACATTCCTCCGAACTAAGGTCAGTGCATATAAATCCGTAATCTTTGTTGGCCACAGTCTAGGTGGCTTAATTTCAAAAGAATTAATTATCAAGAACATTGATGACGGAACTCAATATGGATTCATCGGCTTCGTATCTATTGCAGTTCCTCATCGCGGATCATTAAAAGCTCTATTGGTAAGCTGGGCAGGGAACACTCAGGCCCAACAATTGGTACCTCTTGATCGCTTTACGATGGATCTTGACGGAAAATGGATGAAACACAAGGACAAACTACCTCCCTCTGTCTACTTGATTGCTCAAAATGACGAGGTTGTTCTGCCACAAAGCGCTGTTCCGGCGAACATTCCGGCAACTGACATATTTCACTTCAATGAAGACCATAAGTCGATTTGCAAACCTGCTGACAATACGGCTGAGACGTATCTCGCGGTTAGAGATTCAATCATGGCATTTGTTAATATAAAAAATAAAAATAATGCACTTATCGCCGCAGATATGGGTGAGCCGCCACAATATGAAAAAGAAATATTTGTTTTAAAACTCATGGTTGCGGATATTCAGAACATACTAATTGATGATGCAAAACAGTCCTTCTTTTCCGCTGAAACTTTGATGCGAGTCGTAAGCGATGAGGACAAAGACAACCTACGTACGTTGTACACAATGGTTTTAAGCATGTATCGAACTCAGTTTGCGGAACACATGACAAGCAGTCAATCAAATAACGACTTTGTTATAAAAATACACCAATTGATTTTCAATAATAGTGACAGCAATTTGAAGGCGACAATTAAAAATGTGAATTTTGTGCACAAAAAGGGACTTTTACATCAACTCGCCAATAGTTTTGACGGGGACGTGGTATGGAATCGCGACTTTAACCTGGATGATTTAGAACGCCAAGTCAATCATGGGTGAAGCGCTTACATATCGGTATTCTAATGCCGAAAACGAAAATCTTCTCTCCATTTATAGAACGTATATGGTGATAAGCGAATTGCAGACAAACGCAAAGGGCAATCTTGCATTAGATGTTGAAAAAGCATTATTTTTTGATTTTGTTCTTACACGGCACCAATTTGTACGCCGTGTGTTAAAAAACCTAAAACCTGCGATTGTTCTAGATGAGCGGTATTACGTTAAGGATGTTTATGACCAAAACGTATCTCCAAGTGAAGTATTTTTCCGTCACAAGGCAAAAAATAATCTAGCCTTACTTGCGGCAAAGGGAATAATAAATGTGGTGTTCGAAGACTCCACCCCATTCCTTCGAGCCGTGAAAAACATAAGCATCGAAAACAACGACTTAATTGACCTGTGGCGTGACTCCCTAACTCACCTGAAGTTTGCATGTGCAAAATCAATAACCCAATTATACAAAAGTTTATTAGAGGCAGAAAATGATTGATATTTCGCCATCCGTAATTGTGCGCCAACTTCGGATAAAAGGTGTTACTAGAAACTATGACATCGAATTCAATGAAGGAGTAAACGTAATTTGGGGCGATATGGACTCCGGAAAGTCTAGCATTTTAGGACTTATCGCATACGCTTTGGGGGCATCAAGTTTTGACTCGTATGATGAAATTCTTGAGAAAGGTAGAGAAGTACAGCTTAGTGTCGAGCTCAACGAAAAGCTATATTTTTTCCAACGCAGTCTTCTAAGCGTTACGCAATTCATTTTTTGCCACCAGGGTTCGATTAACGATTTAATTATGCCAAAGGTACTCGGGGCTAGCATCGGAGATGATGCTCCCGACGGATACGTTGCTTTTTACGTTTTGGATCTATTGGGGCTACCTCGAACTCAAGTAAAGAAATCTCCGAGTAAAACGGATTCGACTTTAGACCGCGTCGGCTTTAAGGATGTGTTGAAGTTTTTATATTTAAAGCAAAAAGATATTGCAGCGGATACGCTTCTCAACATAAGCGACCCAGTTCGATATATTAAAAATAAACAAGTTCTGAGATATTTACTCGACGTATACAATGAAAAAGTTTCTGAAATAGAAGCCGAAATTGCTTCGCACGTCAAAGATCTGAAGGATCAAATTTTAGAGCGCGACAGTATCATGGCATTCTTGAAAAAAGTTGAAATCGATCTGACCGTCGATTATGAAGTCGAGCTAGCCGAAAAATTAGCAAATGCTTTAGAAATTGACTCTGAGATTATTGCAATAAAAGACAAACATCGAAAAGCTCTTTCGTTAGATGAAGCTATAAAATTAGGAATTGAAAATGCATCAAAAAGACTTGAGCTCGTTAAGTTAAATAAGCGCAAAAAATACGACGAGCTTACCTCTTATTTGAAGTTAAAAAATACATACGGAAAAGAAATTTCATCAATAGAAACATCATTGCAGTTAAAAGACACTTTTAATGGCGTTTATGGTCGGGGTGAAATAGTAAAGTGTGTAGTGTGTGACTCACTCCTTGATGTCGACTCGAGTGCCGATCCGCTACATTCACTGTCGCACGAGCTCGTTGTCCTCAAACATCGGTTGCAGGGCCTGAAGAACTTCATTTCTCAGACGGAGCTTGTTGCCGATCAACTTTCCCAAGAGGAGACCGACCTTACACGGCATTTACAAAATGCCGTGGAAAGCTATGACTCCACATATGCTACCGAGGTTTCGGCTAGCATCGCCGTTATTCAACATCTTGAGAAAGAGAAATCGGAAATAGTCGAGATGCGGAAGGTTATGGAGCGCAATATCCGAGTGATCCATAATTTTGATGATCTTGGCGAAAAAATAGACCTTCTAAAACAGGCAATTGAGCGAATTAAACTTCGTCTAACTAGTGCTCGGGATAACCAAATTGACTCCAAAGAGGTCGTGGATCGACTCCGTAAACTATTTGCGCAGTTTATGCAGAATAGTGGTCTACAGAATATGACTGGTATTAATATAAATGAACAATTTGATTATTTTGTTAGAAATCGACCTTACACAGGCCTAACGTCTGGCGGTCTACGAACCATTGCATCGATAGGAATTTTTCTCTCAAAATTACTTTATTCAATATTGTACCCATGTAATTTTCCGACGTTTATGATGCTTGATACACCAGGCCAGAATATCGGACGCAATCGAGACAAAAGTGAAGACTCGGAGGTCGCAGATCCAGCCATATACGAAAATATTTATAAGCGACTGCTTGATATAGCGGATATTGCAGAACAAAAAAACGTCAAATGCCAAATTATTGTCGTTGACAACGATATACCACCATTTGTAATAGATAATCCAAAATTTTTCATAAGCAAACGTTTTAGTAAGTCGGAACCGGGATTCGACAAGGGGCTAATATCCGATTATTGATACGATCTAGTGCCGTCTTTTGAGCTAATGTCCCCTCAATTAGGGGGGCTGTTGCCAAAGGTGCTGGAGATTACGCTCTTGTTGATGCAACTGTTGCGGGGGAATGGTTTGGTTAGGTTGCCGTGAGCGGATATGACTAGCTAGCTGTCCAGTCCCGTTTGATCATAGACGCGTTTAACAAATAATTCTGGCTTCTTCCGTTGCCACTCCTTGAGCGCCTGAATTGGTGTTCGACCGTTGATCGCGCGTTGCGGAATATGGTGGTTGTACAGCTTCAAATAGTTCAGCAAAGTCGTTTCCAGGTCCGTTGCATTATCGAAGCGGGTCTGTTGCAGTATTTCGCTGATTCGGCCATTGAAACGCTCGACCATGCCATTCGTTTGCGGGTGCCGCGGGGGTGCCAGACGATGCTCGATCGAGATGGCGGCGCATGCCACATCAAAGGCATGCTTGCCGCTCGGCTTCTTGTCTTTGGTTGCGAAGCGGTCGGTAAATTGCGAGCCGTTATCGGTCAGAATCTTGACGATCTTGATTGGCGAAGCCAGCTTTAGACGGCGCAGAAAATCGACGCTGCTGGCGTTGGTCATATCGCCATAAATGTGCAGGAATACCCAGCGCGTGGCGCGGTCGATGGCGACGAACAGATAACGCCGTGACGTCTCGTCCGACATCTGCGGCAGGTATTTGATATCGATGTGAACAAAGCCCGGCTCATAGTCTTTGAAGGTCTTCTTGGGAGCGATGGTTTCCCCTTCGGCCTTCGGTATTACGTCTTCCAGCCGTGCCATGCCTTCTCGTTTCAGAAGACGTGCCAGACCGGAACGGGATACTGCCGGATTGATGTATTGCCGGGTAATGTAAAGCAGGTCGTCGAGTGGCAGGTAGAGTGTCTGGCGCAGAGATAAAACGACAGCCTCCTGCGTGGCAGTCAGAGTTGTATGCAAGGTGTGAGCGCGGTGCGAACGATCTTGCACATCATCGCGCTTGAGCCATTTGGCCGCTGTCGCCCGGGTAATGTTGAAGACCTTGGCAGCCTCGCGATCCGAGAGGCCGGAGTTCTTGATCTCCTGGCGGATCTTTGGGGTGGTGCGGGCCTGTGGATGAATTCGTGTACTCATGCTCTCGACTGCTTAAATGATTGTTTCAACTGCTGCCGTGGACGGCCCGCAATCAACTCGCCGAGAACCGCCTTCGCTCGAAACAGAGGCCAGCTACGACGAGGAATATGATCGCACGGGACTAAACAGCTAGCTACTGGACCTAAATGTGAATATCTTTGACCAATGTGATAGCTTGTTCCGACAGGTCATACAATGCAGTTGGAGATTACTCATGAAGAAATTCAGGTTGCGATAACTTCGCCGGACGGCAGAACACCAATCCCAGTGAAGTATGACCTATCGGATGATCATCGTTGTATTTTCTGAGCTGTATCGTCTCGAGTGGCGGGATGTCTCGCTTAACACTATTCGACCATTTTCTACTTGGCTTCTTCAGCAAATCCCTCATCTCATTCTTCAACTCCCGAAGCTTAAGGGCCACGCGTAAGTTGTGCGCATTCACCTGCGTCTTGATTGCCACTCTTAGCGTGTTCAAAGCAACGCGAGAAGGCCAAGGGATTGTATCAATGAGCTGAGCATCGGACGGCTCAACCGTGACCGTTACTTTAGCAATTTTGATCAACTCGGTTAATTCTTCTTCGAGTGACCGCTGCGAGTCTGGGTAGGCAATGAAGTCCTGCGTCAATTTCACATACCGAATTGGCAAACCTAACCGATCACTTGTGTCCGCCCAAACACAGCTAATCGCCCAAAGAGGTAACGTACAGCGCCGGTTGGTAATGAATTTTTGGGGCAAGTCACCCGCTTCACCAGCAGCGGCATTGACATTTGTGACGTCATCAATCGTAAACAATTGGCAATTAAAAAAGCCGGTGGCGACTTCGTAGGCCCAGAGTATCGCTAGAATATTTGTTGGTTTATCGTCATCTGGTTGTCGGTTGAAGCAAGTCAGATGAAGATTTAATTGGCAACGATCGATCAGGCTGCGCTTGGTAGTACGCGACCTCCCCTTGCCATGCACGCCCTCTTTTTGTAGCCACTTGAAAAAGCTGGCTCTCTTCCCGATACGCGGTCCGAAGAAAGTATCCATCGTAAGCAAATCGAATAGCCGACTCGTTGAAAGATTGGTTAATTGCAATAGTTGAGCTATTGCATTCAGATATCTTTTGTCGGGCTGAACCTGTGGCCTCCCTCTTTTCAGCTTTCCTGCTGATAACGACCATCGCTTGAGGTAGTTGCCCACCGAGCGCTCACTCATCACCACTCCCGTTAAGCTCTCGATAAGTGCTTTGATACCAGAGGTGCTTTGTCGCTGGAGCTTGGCGGGGAGAGCTTTAGATGGTATTTCATTAATCTTTTTTAAGACTAATTTTTCCTGTTCTGGCGAAAGCAAACGCTTCTCCCCTTCCGCTCTGCCACGCCGTTCTCCTGGCTTACGCCCCCCTTTAGGGGTATTTTCCTCAGCTTCTATTTTCATTTAATGGACAGAAATTGTCATTTTTAATTGCATATTAATTAGATAGATTTTTCATTATAAATCCAAACGCCTTGGGCATATCCTTGACGCAACTTATTGCCCATTGGCAGAACTGCTGTAATTTTATCTAATCATTTAAAAACAAGCACTTACAAAGTGTTTTGTGGTCATAAAACAGTCTTCTATTTCCCGTTTTCCATGCGTATGATCCGTTCATGCCAGACGTGTCATGGCTCGATTTTTGAAGAAAACTGATAGAAAAATAATAGGATTCGAATGGCTATTTATGAAAACAATGATCTGCTTTTGATGGAGCCTACTGCAAGTCTCTTTCAAAAATGCAAGCTCAAATTAAGACCAGGACGCAAGCAGACAGAGGCGCGGTATAAGCCTTTGCCCGGTTTGGTGCTTTTGGTTTATGCAAAGTCGCCCGAATCAAGCTTGGCTGAGACAGGTTCTGCCGTCTGGGCTCAGAGATACACGAACGCAATTACAAAAACTAAGAATGTAATAACTCTTGGTGACGCTCGGGCCATGCCATTCCATGAAGTTGCCGCGAAAGCGTATGCGATCACACAAAAACTGGCAAACGGCATTGATCCGCGCGGCTCTATGATGACAGCCAATAGTTTCTTTTATAACATTTATCTTAAGAAAGCCGAAAAAGATAAGAAGTCATGGAAGGACGATGAATATCGGTTTAAAAAATACTTCGAGAATGTGATCGGCGGAGTCGAACTCGGCAGCGTTACGCGGCAGTTGTTGCAGCGTATAACCGACCAACTCCCTACTCGTTTTGCTGCTGGAAGCGTTTACCAAATCGAAGCGCTGAAGAAAAGCATTTTTACATGTGCCGAGCGGCTGGAATATATAGATCGCAGCCCAGCTCGGAATATTAAGCTAATTAAACCGGTAAATGAATGCAAAAGGGTCTTGAGTGATGATGAGTTGTCAGCACTGAAAATAGCGCTTGAAGCCGGGCCTGAGTGGCTAAAACTGCTGGTGCTTTTACTGCTGGCCACAGGCTGTCGTGTTGGTGAATTACTATCAGCACGGTATGTCGATTTGGAACTTGCACGAAAGATACTGCACCTTCCGCAAACAAAAAGTGGGCGCCCCCAAACAGTCAATCTTACCGCCATGGCTATGACAGTGATTGCTCGGCTTTCCGAAATCCGTACTAGTGAATATTTGTTTGCCGGTCGCTTTGGAGGGCATTTAGCGCGCCCCGGAAAAGCGATGATGAAGGTGGTAGCAGCGGCGGGATTGCAAGGCGTTTCTTTCCATACGCTCAGACGTACATACGCTACGCGGGCAAGTGAAGCAGGCGTTGGTTTACTGGATTTAAAGGCACCTCGTTATACACAAGTCTGCTGAGCGACATTTCTGCGTAGCGCACGCATTGTCTTGACCGCCACGTGAACATCCTTCAAACCCAGCCAGATTGTCTTGACGCCGGGCTCGCCGTCACCTTTGCGGGCAAGGAAGCCACCCAGGCATGCGATCTGGCGCACGACGTCATTCAGCCGCGGCTTCTCCGGCGGTACCTTGTTGCGCAGCAGGTAAGCCGCCTGGATCTCGTCCGGATCGAAGAACAATTTCGCATCCAGGTCAGGGCACGTTCGCCCCAGCCGCATCAGATGGGCGATTCGCCATGCCACCACCAGATACAGCGCGAGCGCGCGCTCGATGCGTTCGATCGCGCCAAGCTGGAGTGCCTCGACACGGCACGCATTCTTCAGCACATCGAACAGGATTTCAATTTCCCATCTGCAGCGATACCAATTGATGAGTTCAACAACAGCTTCGACCGTTTCTGCATCGCGGTTAGTGAGCAAACGCCATTCGATCGGTTTGACGTCGGCCGGCGCGTCGATCTCGCGCGCAATGATGCAGGTAGCGCTGACCGTCTTGCCTTTTCCGGCCGGCAGTTCGACGCGACGTGCCCACAGTTGCTGACGGACCGTACGTGCCTTCACGCCGTGCCGCGCCGACATCGCAAACTCGATTTGTCCCAGCGCTTCCCCGATGCAGGTGTGTGCCCACAAGGTGTCCCCGTCCGGCAGGCAGCGGTTGTGCTTGGCGCGTACCAGCCAATCGGCCGGCGTCCCCAATTGCAGCGCACGTGCCATCAAAGGCATCATGTCCGCTTCGCGGTCGGCCACGTACACCAAGCGGGTGGCGGGCAATTGCGGCGCCAGTTCGGCCAGCCGTTCGTAACCCTCGACCCAGCGCAGGCTTTCCTTCGGTCCGCCGCGCTTTCCAGAAGCATCTTTTTTTTCACGCGCCCACATCCAGGCGTCGAGAATGCCCAGCGGCTCGCGCTCGGTCGTGACGGCATAGGTCGGGTGCAGGTACATGCCGCGCTGCGCCTCATAGCTCAGCGGGCCAAGGCCACGGGCCGACTGGCCATTGAAGTCAAGTTCGGTACTATCCTGAAGGCACAACACCACCGGCTGCGCTCTCATCCGCTCCTGCGTCTGCTGCCAGTGCGGCTCCAGAATCTCGCGCCAGTCAACGGCTGCATTGTCAAAAAAGCGATATGCCCCCATCGTCTCGCCCCAGCCATTGCAGGCTTTGGGCACGCTCGCCGTCGGCTCGGCTGCCAGTCGCTCCATCAATATCCTCGCTCGCTTGTTCAGGCGCGCATCGCCCAGGTCGAGTTGTTCAAATTCTGTCTCTGTCCAGGGTGTCGGTGCGATAGCCAATTCGTTCACTCAAAAGACGAGAGTAAACCTGAAACGGCGCCAGTTTACAAGGGCTGCGGCAAGTCATTGAAAGTTAACGAGATTTTTGTGTCTGGTCAGAGAAGTGTCAGACTTGTGTATAACGAGGTGATTTAAAGGCCATGTTGCGTCACCAAAGTACCGGCATGACGGCACGCTATGTCGTTCAGTCCGACCTGCACATGCACCAACAATGTGAAAAGGTGAGCCAAATCTTGATGTCATTCACGGCACCTGGGTTGGTGGCGTGACCTTGATGACGTCAATACGCGCTCCCCCGCCAACTTGTGGGCACATCTTTAAATATTTTAGTTTCGTTTCTTTTTTATTAATATTTTTGTATTGGATTTGATATGGCTATGTATGTTCGTGCAGTGAAACTCCCGAATAAAGATCTGGTTTCAGTTGAGGCCATTGCAGGCGTGAAACGCTTTGAGAATGGTATTGGCCTCTTGGACTTTCGTAACAAGATGATCGGGTGGTTAGACGTAATTGATAAAACCCAGAGCGATACGGTGATGGATATATTCGACAAGATCATCAATGACCGCCGCCGTGCGAATCAACCCGACTGGAGCTTCATCGGGAGTGAAGCCCCAAAGCTTGTCGGCGTCAGTGAATCAATCGAGGCTACCAAGCTTATCAAAGCCAAATAGCCGCAAAGGCTTGCGCACCGTCGCAGGCCTCGTGCTGATGTGGCTATGACCCGATAGAGGGTCAGGCCTTTCTTCGAGAAAAATGACCGAGTGTCTGGCTCGGTCATTTTTTTCGCCTAAATTTCATATTAATTACCAATAAAACATGATTATTGATCTAAATGTGTCTGTTAGACGTCTGTATTTACGGCCATCGGCCCTCTTTGCTTTGTCGCTACCCGCTCTGGACAGTACCTATCTGTCCAGTGTCATTATGTGCGTAGGGGAGTGTAAACATGCAAATTGACACTACGCTCCCCACCTCGATTGTTAGTAGTAAAACAAGTGATGGCAAAAAACCCAAAACGATCAAGCAGCAAGGTCATGAGCAGTTTCTTCGTTGTCTGCATGACCGCTTTAAAAATCTGATTCCTACTTCCGATCATGATGAAAATGATGGTGACGGCGCTGGCTCTCATTTATCACCACTTGATGCAATCAAAGCGGATAACAACTTAATGCTGGCCTCGTATAAGACTGATATGGCAAAAACTCTTGCCAGATTTAATACAAATATAGCTTCGCTGTCTATCGCAGGTATTGGAGGCGATGCCCAACCGCAACGGGGACTTGGTCCGACCGTGTATATCGGCTTTGACGCCGAGTGGGAATACCTCTCTCCTGGGAAAAATCGACTATTAAGCGTGCAATTTCAATTGGTGGGTCCGGGGTATGAATGGCTGCCGAAGGTGATTCACTTCCGTGGCCAAAATGCTCAAGAGCGCCCTCGACTGGCTGACGCTCTCTATGAATTATTGGAAGAGGCGTTGGATCTGGGTGTGATCGAAGACTGGCCGGGCGACGTTTTTTTGGTCGGTTTTTTTACACGTGGTGATATCACTGTCTTTTCCGATTTTAGGAAAATGCGTCCGCAATTGGATGGTGTCGGCGGAACTATGGCGAGTGTCAAAGGCGATCTGGATCTTGAATTGCCCATGAAGCCGGAGCGCGTGGATCAACTGAAATGGAATTATTCGTACGTAGTTGGTGACACGTACGATCCCAAGCATCTTTCCCTCAGATTAATCGATGCTAGCCGCCTTGCACCGGTCGGATATTCACTAAAAGATATCGGTACGCTTCTTGGTCTGGAAAAGGTTGAAATTCCCTTTCCCTATTCCATTGAAAGGATGTCGGAATTCCAGCGTAAGGATGTTAAGGGGTTTGAAGAATACGGCTTGATCGATGCCAAGATTGCCGTCGAATACGTCCTATTTGTTTTGTGGATGTCCAAGACTCAACTTGGCTTGGATGGCCTGTCTGCCACCGCCGGAGGGCTGGCCGTAAAAATGGCAGAGCTTTGCATGCGCAAGGATGGTGCCGATGTCGATCAGGCGTTGAATTTTAAAAACGTCAGTGGCATTACTAAATATAGTAAAGAGGGGAAGCGTTACACGCAAAAAGCGATACGCTGTCCGACCGATGCCAGGAGGTGGTGTGGCGATTTTCTTGCCGATACATATTTAGGTGGGCGAAACGAGTGCTTTATCTTTGGTGGCACGGCCGTCAGCCGCTTTTACGATCATGATCTGGCTGGCGCTTATGTGACGGGTTTGGCGTATATGAAGGCGCTCGACTATAGTCGGGTAAAACTAACCACCGATTTAAATGACTACATTGGTCACGTTGCTGGCTTTGCGCAAGCCGAGTTCTCTTTTCCGGAAGAGACAAGGTTTCCTTGTATGCCTGTGTCTGCTGAAAATCGCGGCATTTATTTTCCGTTAAACGGTGTCAGCCTCTGTACCGCGCCGGAAATTGAACTTGCGGTGAAGATGGGCTGTACTGTCAAGATTTTGTACGGTTTGGTGATCCCCTGGAAGAAGCGTTCCGATCTCTTCGCATTGCCGGATGGTCAAGATGATGAAGAGGGTTACAGGCCATTTTTAAGTTTTACACGCGCCATCCGACGCTTACGTAAGAAGTTTCCAAAAAAAACACTGCTCAATGAGTTTGTAAAACTCATTGGCAATTCGCTCTATGGCAAGACGGGTCAAGGGCTCAAGCAGAAAAAAGCGTTTGGTGTACGTGAACTCGATAGTGTTCTGATAGGGCCGTCGCGGATAACTGACCCCGCCTGTGCTTCATTGGTATGTGGATTCGTCCGTGCGGTATTGGGTGAACTATTATGGAAAATGCCTGAAACTGCGACCGTTGTTTCTGTGACTACAGATGGCTTTTTGGTGGATTTGCCCTTGAAAGATTTGGATTTGAGTGGTGATATTTGCCAGAGATTTATAGAAATCTGCGAGATGGTCACTCCTGGATCAGCGATGCTGGAATGCAAACATCAAGTGCAACAAATCGTTGCCATGCGGATTCGTGGTCAGTTGACGGGGGAGCGTGATGGTGATCATCCGATAGTGTTGGCAAAGACAAGTGTCAAGCCGCCTCGCGGCACACGTGATCCTAATACCTATATGATCGACCTGTTCTTGAATAGGCTGCCTGGGCAAAAAACAAGCCAATCCTCGATGATTTCCATGCGTGATCAAATCCTTAAAGGATACGACATACAAATGCAGGAAAGTGAGGTGACGCTTAACCTTGAATTCGACTTCAAGCGCTGCCCCATCAATCCACGTATGCAGATAATTCGAGGGGTATCACATCTGGCGTTTGACACAAAACCTTGGAAACACGCCGATGATGGGGTATTGGCAAGAACGATTTTCGATGACTGGCGCAGAACCGGTTGCCTCAAGACGATGGCGGATTGGGATAGCTGGCAAGCTCGTTATCAATTGAGCATCGGCAATAAGAAGCGTGGTGAAAAGAATAAAAATTTGGCTCAACCGTCGGGAAGTGATGATGGTGTTCGCGGTGGAGGCGGTCGTGTCAATCGCACCAAGGATGGTTACGTTGGCGTTGCCCGCAGGACGTTCTTAGCAGCCTACGTTCGCCAATCTTGGGGTCTAACTCGTGAGATGACTGGCCCAAAACTCGCGTCGTGGCTCACCGGGTTGGGTTACAAAACGACGGTGAATGACGTCAAAAATGCTGGTCGCAGCGTGTTGAACGAAAATGTAGTGCCTAGTTGTGAAGCTGTCACAATTTTCTTGCAGTTGATGAAAGATCGCTTTCCCGCTTTGGAGGTGGCAAAGTTTATTTTTGCAGGGGAAATATAACAAGCTAGCATCATAATTTTTATAGTTTAAAATCAACAACTTACACTGCATTTCATCAAAGATGAGTCAGGGTTAAATGCTAGCATAAAGTTGAAAATTCGCACATAATATTGCGGTTATAACAGCAGGCGTACATGTATCCTTAATGTTGAAGCCACCGCTGAGAAGCGAAACACGATGAACGGTAAAATTTTAAGACAATTGATCAAAGCAGGCGCAACTGGCGACTCTGCGGTATTTCGTCGTGCCTCAGAAGCAATTATCGAAAGCGAACGCCAGAAGCAGCACCATTTGCTTGCCAATGATCTTGAGCAAATTCTGTATGGAGAGCATCTTCAACAAGCTCCTAAAAATTCCAATCGCTTGATACCCAATGCACCAGTTGACAAAGAGCGCGGCTTGCCGCTACTTGATATCAAGCAGCCGCAACGCGCGCTGGAAGAAATTATCCTGCCGACATTAAGCGTAGTGGCCCTTGAAGAATTGCTGGAAGAACATCGACGTGCTGATGTGCTGCGCAGCTACGGCATGAAGGCATCCGGCAAAGTGATATTTTATGGCCCTCCAGGATGCGGTAAAACGTTGGCCGCCGAGGTGATCGCGTTTGAGCTTGATCGACCGTTAGCTATTGTGCGACTAGATGCACTGGTTTCTTCTTTTCTAGGCGAAACGGCAGCAAACTTGCGCAAAGTCTTCGATTTTATCGCCGAGCATCCAATGGTGGTGTTGTTTGACGAATTTGACGCAATCGGCAAAGAACGCGGAGATAGCGGCGAACACGGTGAGCTGCGCCGCGTCGTTAATGCCGTTTTACAGATGATGGACGCATATCAGGGGAAAAGTCTGATCTTGGCTGCGACTAATCACGAACAGATCTTGGACACTGCCATCTGGCGGCGGTTCGACGAAACCATTGAGTTTCCTCTCCCTGACACCGAGCAGGTTGGTCAACTGCTCCAACTCAAACTACGGGGTATTCGCCGCCAGTTCGAGCTGGACGATAACGCGCTGATATCCTGTTTTGCTAAGAAAAGCGGCTCTGACATTGAACGCGTCGCACGCAGAGCTATTAAGCGCATGATTCTGCGTAGTCAGGAATTTCTCACCATCAAAGATTTGAAAAATGCGCTCGCAAGAGAAAATCAACGTGCAACTAATTTACATCCAACTTCGCTGGATTGATCAATGCCGAGCACCTTCAAACACCTGACTATCAAAAGAGACGTTTTAGAAAACCCAAGAAGAACGAAACAACCGCCAAGATTTACCAAGCGAGATGATCTTCGCGCCCACGGGCAAAAACTCAATGCTTATTTTGAGCGGGCAACACAAATTGCCAGAACGCAAATAGCGTCAAGTGAGGGCAATTATGTTTTTAAACTGCGTTATGACGGTGCATTGACATTCGAAAATCTTCAAGTACATGGCGTTGAATTCATAAGCCAAGAAGATAAGCAGGTTTGCGTCGTTTTCGCCGATGAAAAAGGCTTGGCGATATTTGCAGATCATCTCGCCCGACTTGGTTTAAATGACTCAGACATCACCTACAAGCAAATACTAGAGGCCTTAGAAGGGATAGACAATTGGACGCCGGCAGACCGGACTAGCTGGGCGGTTGAACATAAAGGCTACCCTGACACAGATATTTTTAAATTAGATGTAGAGCTTTGGCCTGTAAAGAACGCGCGTCACCCTGAGCGCAATCAACTCTGCGATTCGTTTGAGCGCTGGCTTACAGAACAAAAGATCACGCGACTTGACAAAGTGAACCTGGATAGTTTGCTCATGTATCGCGTTCATGTATCACGTAAACAGGCAGATCTCTTGCTTAACCATAGAGATGTGCGCTTGGTTGACCTGCCTCCCTCCACCGGCCTAAGCTACCATCAGCTTAACCGCGATATCAACACAATACCCCTTAATATTCCTTCACCTAAAGTCGATGCGGCCAAAATATGCATTCTGGATAGTGGTATAAATACCAATCATCCGTTGCTAAAGTCGTCGATTGCCGAGAGTGCTTCTTTTATTGCAGGACAAGATGAATCCGATCAACACGGTCATGGCACTGCGGTTGCAGGTATTGCATTGTATGGCGACTTAGAAGCATGTAATGCAAGTAACTTCTGGCAGCCGGAGCTTTGGCTTTATAACGGAAAGGTACTTGATGCCAACGGTAATTTTGATGAATGCACTATAGAAAAAACACTCATCGAAGCGGTTCAATATTTCGCAGACCTAGGCTGTCGAATTTTTAATTTATCACTTGGTAATGAGAATGCGCCTTATGACGGTAGACACGTCCGTGGAATCGCCTATTTGCTAGACAAGCTAGCACGCCAATTCGACATTCTATTGATCGTTTCAGCCGGAAACTTCAACGGCAGCCAGGAGAAGCTTGTTCCTAAAGAAAGTTGGCGCGACGAATACCCCGAATATCTACTAAGTAGTGAAAGCGTGATTATCGATCCCGCGCCTGCGCTGAATGTACTCACTATTGGCAGTCTGGCGCGTCATAACGCAACGAAAGAAGCGCAATATCGACCCGATGACATATCGCAACTTTCGCCAGCCACAGAGAACCAACCATCACCTTTTACGCGGCATGGCCCATCGGTAAAAGGTGCATTAAAGCCTGATTTGGTTGCCCACGGAGGTAATTTGGCTTCACCAATGCGATTTGAAGGTAAACAATGGCAACCTACCGATACCCATTTAGGAGTATTGACATGCAATCACGGATTTGTCGGTAATACCCTATTTTCTGAATTATCTGGAACTAGTTTTGCGGCGCCCTACATCACCCACTTGGCGGGACGGTTATTAAACGAATATCCAAACGCATCAGCAAACCTTTTACGCGCCATGTTGGTAAACCACGCAAACTTACCTCATGAGACCGCAGCAGCGTTTCCAGAAGAAATGCAAAATACTTACAAAAAGGCAACAGCAACCCTAAATCGGGAGATTGCACGAGATGTTGCCGGTTACGGCAGGATTGATGAAGATGCTCTGTATCGCTCTAGCGAAAATGTCGTGGTGCTTATGGTAGAAGATCTAATTGAGAACGATTCACATCAATTTTTTGAGTTGCCGCTGCCACCAGAATACTTACGTTCACAGGTTGCGACGCGTGAGCTTAGAGTCAGTTTAGCCTCCTCCCCCGAAGTCCGCACGACACGTTTGGATTACCTCGCTACGCGCATCAGCTACCGGCTGGTAAAAGGGTCATCGATTCAAGAAGTACAAAAACATTTTAACCACGACACACAGGCCGATACAAAGACGCGCAACGATGATGCGGCCGATAATCGTTGCATTACCGCTCAACTGCGAGACAAAGGCACAGTCCAGTCATCCATTTGGCGATTTCGCAGCCGCAAACCGAGTGAAAAGTGGTTTGTTGTAGTCACCCGTCAAGATCGAGATTGGGGCAAAGTCGTGGCCCTTGAGCAGGAGCCTTATGCGTTAGTTGTCACTGTAGTCGATCGTGACAACCAACGAGCCCAATTGTATACACAGATTCGTGAGCGGATTCAAGAACAAGAGCGTATCCGTAGTAGGGCATGATAGATCTTGGAGGGGTAACGACCGTGTGGGGCTTTCATTTTAAATTGAGGCGGGTGACTCCCGCCTTCATTGCACGTGCGCCAAGCTCGGTATTTGCATCCGTACGTTCCGACATTGAACCGCATGCCACGATTTTTTCGAGGTGTCCATTTGTTAAAATAGAGAGACAGAGACAAGAGCAAGCGGTTCACTTAACCGGTGGATAAACGCTGTTGATTTGCTTCAAGCCCCGCATGGCCACTGGCTTTGCGGGTCTTCTTCATCTAAATTCGCAAGCCATAAGGAAAAAACGGCCACAAACCCTTATAGGATGCGGCCGCTGGCGAATTCCTCAACCAATTAAGTAAACCCCTTGAGACAAGAGCCGTTATTTTTTTGTGAAATTTTGATAGGAAGAGACACTTTGGATACTGATGAATATAGTAACTTTTTAAACGAATTCATGAATGAATCCGACCGCGCATCGGTCATCCTTGGCGCTGCTCAGATTGATGAATTGCTAACGGATATTTTTAAGGCTCGGCTCATTGAGCCAAGTGCTGACCTTTTCAAATTTAATGGCCCACTAGGAACCTTTAGCGCAAAAATTCATATGGCCCACGCGGTGGGCGTAATTGATAAGTCATTTGCAAACAAGATCCATTTGATGCGTGGTATTCGCAATGAATGCGCTCATAATATTGAGAGAGTCGATCTCGATAACGGTCCCATGTCACAACGAGTGGACGAGTTAGCAAAATCATTCTCCGATACGGAGTTCTGGTCCACAAACTTACAGGAAGCTGGTCAGATTTATAGCAAGAAAGGCCGCGCATTAATCCTGCGATTTGCTATTGCGCTGCTTGTCGCAAACCTTGCCACAATCAAGGATAGAATTAAATCCATTGACGGCGGAGCTGCTTTTGGAATCTTCTCGCCCACCGGAAAGAAATGAATTAGATTATTGCGTTAAATGCCATATCTCTGACGCTGAGGCAGATCGAAGGTTTGCCAGTTCAAGGGGCTACCAAACACCAAATCAACTTGCAGGGGACTTTGTACCGTAGACTCACAGTTGACTTCGGAATAAATTGAGTAGCAGACCAGCATCAGCAAGACCGAAGGTGTCAATAAAAGGAAATAATGCCTCTAGTATTCAAAAAAGCTAGTTCGTCAAAATTTGGCGGCATCGAAAAGAATACCGTCTATCTAATTATTGATAATTGGGACGATTTTAGCTTCAAAACAACGTTCAATGCGACTGTGTATGACACGTCTGGCAAAGAACATAAAATCGGCCAAATCAAAATTGGCTATGTTGGACAATCACATGGCTGGACTGGAAACGCGCTGCCAGACGTATTTCCAAGTTTAGGCCCAGGCTACTTTTCGCTTGGTCAGGACGTAGAGTATTACCGTAATTTACAAACCCTTTCCCCCGAACTTCGGAGGGAGTTCCTCGAAGCATTGTCCGATGTTGTATTTGACAAACGTAATTTAGATATTGCGGAACAGGAGCAAGTCTTTAAAGAGTCGATGTTGAGAGGAGTCAATTACTCGACAATTTCAGAACAGTTCAAACAAGTTCTCGAAGGCAGAGCTGTTTTGACTGAGTTTCATTTTGGATTTAAAACAGAAGCTACTATAGATCGAGCCGGATTTGATCTCACATTCGATGTCATTCCGAATGTTAAACCTTCCACAAACATCCACGTATTAATTGGGAGGAACGGCATTGGGAAAACCACTTTATTAAATGGGATGATCGAGTCGCTTGTCGGTGAACATCCGTTAAGGGAGGGAACTGGGCAATTTTTGGATACTGCACTGAAGCGTCCCCGGACAATAGAAAAGGGGTATTTCAGCGGCGTCGTATCTGTTTCTTTTAGCGCTTTTGACCCCTTTACCCCACCACTTGATCAGGATGGCGACGCTACCGCGCTTCGCTATGCGGTGGTCAAGTAATTTCGGACACAACAATAGGTTCTCTTGCTGCCATTTTCCGCTCGTAGGCGGCGGGCGGCAGATTGCCCAATACTGAATTCAATCGCTCGGTGTTGTAGAAGCCGACGATGTACGCAGTGATGTCTTTCCTTGCTTCGGCGTGGTTGGCATACTGACGCTGCCAGACGCGCTCCATCTTGAGATTTAAGAAGAAGCGTTCCGCGACGGCGTTATCCCAACAATTTCCTTTGCGACTCATGCTACAAACAAAGCCATGTTCGTCGAGAAGGTCCTGGTACAACTCGCTTGCATATTGACTGCCACGGTCAGAATGGACGATCAGCCCGCGGGCTGGCCGCCGCTGCTGAATCGCCATGTTCAGAGCAGCACAGACTAGTTCAGCAGGCATGCTCGGGGCCATGGCCCAGCCGACTGCGTATTCCACGGAAACTGGACACCCAAACCGCCGCAAACTGGACAGGCATTCCACGCCAAACTGGACACTTCGGGCGTAACGACGCGGGGTCGAGCTTGAGGTTTTACTCCTGATCAGGTGAGCTTGTCAAACGAGCACGCTTTTTACGCAGCGAATCCCCATTCAAATTGATCTGGTGGGCGTTGTGGACGAGCCGGTCGAGGATGGCGTCGGCCAGCGTGGCGTCACCGATGGCGGCATGCCAGTGATCGATCGGAAGTTGGCTGGTCACCACGGTCGAACGTGCGCCGTGCCGGTCGTCTAGCACCTCCAGCAGATCGCGGCGGTGCGTGTCGTTGAGGACAGCGAGTCCCCAGTCATCGATCACGATCACATCGATCCTTGCCAATTGCTTGAGCAGCTTGCCGTAGCGGCCGTCGGCGCGCCCGATGCTTAACTCGTCGAGCAGACGCGGCAGGCGAACGTAGTAGGCGCTGTAGCCCTGCCGGCAAGCCTGGTGGGCCAAGGCGCAGGCTAGCCAGGTCTTGCCGACGCCGGTCTTCCCGGTGAACAGCACATTCTGCTTCTCGCGCAGCCACTGCCCAGCCAGCAGCCGCTGGTAGAGCATCTTGTCCAAGCCGCGTGCATGGCGGAAGTCGGTGTCCTCGGCAGCCGTGTTCGGCTTGAGCTTGGCGCGCAGCAGGCGCTGGGCCAGCAGGCGGCCATCGCGGTCGGTCGTTTCGCGGTCGACCAGCAGGCCAAGGCGTTCCTCGAAACCGAGGTGGTCAAGGTCCAACGCGCTCTGTTCGGCCAGGGCACGGGCCATGCCAAAGAGCTTGAGCTGGTTCAGTTTCTCGTGGGTGGGGTGGTTCAGCATTGTCGTCCTCGGGTGGGTGGTTTAGTGCAAACTGAGATTGGATTGGTAGTAGGCGGGGCCGCGCACATTCTCGTGCTCGGGCAGGTCGAGCGCGCGCTGGTAGTCGTCCGGCGCCTGCTGGTCCAGGCCGTGCTTGAGGATCGATTGCAGGCTCTTCCAGCTGACCGCGTTGTGCTTGAGGGCACGCGCGCAGGCCGCCTCCAGGCGCGTGCTGCCGAACTGCCGGCCCAACTGCAGCACACCCAGGCAACTGCGGAAGGCTTGCTGCGGATGGCGCCGCTGGTGCAGCAAGCGTTCGATCAGGGTTTCGGTACGCGGCCCGATGGCGACGGCCTGGTTGCGCAGGCTCTCTGCGCTCACGCCGGCCATCGCGCGGTGTGCCGGCGGCATGTGTTCATCGATCGTTGTGTGACGGCCTTTGACCGTGCTGCGCAGGTGGCTGCTCAGGCGCGCGCCGCGCCGGAAGATCTCGACTGTAGCGGCCGTGATGCGGACGTCGACCTCTTGACGTGCATGCTGGCAAGGCACCGAGTAGAAGTGGCCGTCGGCCTCGACGTGGTAGTCGACGCCAACGCGGGCCAGCTTCCATTCAGCGTACTCGTAGGCCTTGAGCGGCAAGGCGCGCAGGGCTGGCTGGTCCATATCGGCGAAGGCGCTTGCGCGGCTGCCGGGCAGCTTCTTGAACGGGCGCTGGTTCAGGTCGGCCAGCAACGTGCGCAGCATGCGGTTGAGCTCATTGAGACTGAAGAAGCGTTGATGGCGCAGGCGCGCCAGCACCCAGCGCTCGACCACGAGCACGCCGTTCTCGACCTTGGCCTTGTCCTTGGGCTTGCGGGCGCGCGCAGGCAGCACCGCCACGTCGTAGTGGGTGGCCAGGTCCTGGTAGGTCGGGTTGATGTCCGGCTCGTAGCGCGAAGCCTTGCTGACGCCGCTGCGCAGGTTGTCGGGTACCCACAGTTCGGTGGCGCCGCCGAAGAAATCGAGCGCCCGCACGTGGCTGCCGATCCAGTCCGGCAGTTGTTGCGACCAGGTCGCCTCGATGTAGGTGTAGTTCGACGCGCCCAGCACGGCCACGAAGATCTGCGCTTGCCGGATTTCGCCACTGTGCATCTCGGTGATTTCTACGGTCGGGCCGGCATAGTCGATGAATAGCCGCTCGCCCGGCGTGTGGGTCTGCCGCATCGATAGCGACAGATGTTGGCGCCAGCGCCGGTAGTGCTCGCAGAAGGCGCTGTACTGGAAGCCATCGGTCTGTTCTGCCTTGTATTCCTGCCACAGCAGGTCAAGGGTGACGCCCTTGCGGCGCAGGCCGGCATGGACCGCCGCCCAGTCTGGTGCGGGGCGCTGCACAGCCGACGGTTCGCTGGGCGGAAACAGCTGGCGTTCCAGCGCCGCATCGTCCAAGCCGGGCGGCAAAGGATAGGAAAGGCCCGCCAGTTTGGCGCGGGAGAGGTAGTCGGTGACGGTACTCGGCGAGGCGCCGATGATGCGGGCTATTTCCCGTTTGGAGCGGCTGTGCTCAAAGTACAGCCGAAGAACTTCAGTGATTTTACGCATGGATAACCTGTTGTTGGCCATAAGCCTTTCTCCGGCAAAAACTTGCCAGAGTGCCACAGTTATCCCGCGTCGCTACGCTCTTTCAGGCCGTTTCAAACTGTCCAGTTTGAAGCGGAATTGCTGTCCAGTTTGCGCTGGACCGGGTGGCCGGTTTGCCGTGGAATCGGTGATCGGTTTGCCGTGGAATGGGTGTCCAGTTTGCCGCGGAAAACGCAGCCGACCACTTTGCGTGCGAACAAGTCCAGCACGATGGCCAGATAAAGCCATCCAGAACCGGTACGGATGTAGGTAATGTCGGTCACGTACGCCATGTCCGGCGCGACAGGATTGAACTGCCGATTGAGGATGTTGGCAGCGACCGGCAAGTTGTGCTTGCTATCGGTGGTGTAGACGAATTTACGCTTCCACACGGGCTTTAGGGCAGCTTTGCGCATCAGACTGCGCACCTTGTGGCGTCCAACCTGGATACCTTGGTTCGCCATCGCGGTGACCATCCGACGGCTCCCATAGCTTTGATGGCTGGCCATGAAAGCAGCCTTTAGGTGGACGCTCGCTTTGCATAAAACCGGTTTAGCAGAACGACGCTGCGCCTCGTAATAGCCAGAACGGCTGACCGACAGAACGCGGCAACAGTGCTGCACAGGCGGAATGTGTCAATTGATTTGAAACACCAGTTTGAATGCGATGAGAGTCTAAATCTCAGTATCAAGCAGCGTTTTTCTCCCTGGTTGGTGGGTTAATCCAAGCGGCAGTGGGCAGTTTGTGTGGTTGCGGCAGCCGGCTCTTGAAACGATTTGGGTTGCGCTGAAACGCCACGCTTAGCGTGATCTGCCGTTGTTGGCGCACTTCTGCAGCGCGGCCCGTATGGACGTTCTCCGGCGTCATCATGCCGATCCCGGAGTGCCGGTGCTGGGTGTTATACCAGGCGAAGAACGGTACGCAGTGCGCTCTTGCATCGGCGATCGAACCAAAGCGTGACGGGAAACCGGGCTGATATTTCAAGGTCTTGAATTGCGCTTCCGAATAGGGGTTGTCGTCGGAGACATATGGCCGGCTGTGCGATTTGACGATTCCCAGATCGGCTAACAATGTGGCCACAGGCTTGGAACGCATGCTGCTGCCACGGTCGGCATGCAAGGTCAGCATGCCAGGCACGATACATTCTTTCGCGGCACTGTCGGCAATCAGTTGTTCGGCCAGTTCGGCGGTTTCCTGCTCGGCCACCATCCAGCCGACGACATACCGGCTGAAGATGTCGAGGATGACATACAGGTGGAAGCAGGTGCCCCTGACTGGCCCCTTCAATTTTGTAATGTCCCAGCTCCACACCTGGTTCGGCGTCACAGCCAACAACTCCGGCTTGGTGTATTCCGGATGCCTGAGCTGATTGCGTCGTTCGCGCACGGCGGTACAGCCTTGCAATAGGCGGTACATGGTCCTTACCGATGCCAGGTAGCACCCTTCGTCGAGCAACTGGGCATACACGGCAGCTGGCGCACAATTGACGAAGCGCGGGCTATTGAGCGCGTTGAGTACGGCCTGCCGCTCATCGCCAGACAGAGCCAACGGCGGGCGCCGTGCTGGCGCCGGGATGGTCAGTGCGGACGATGGCGGCATCATCCTGGCACGCCGCGCCAGGCGTTCGCGATAGACCGCACTGCGTGGCAGATGCAAGGCGCGGCAGGCGTGGGCCAAACCAACGTCGGCGGACAAGCTGATGGCTGCATTCATCACTTGGGCTCGCTGGGCGCGTCGGCCGTGGTCAGGCCTAACAGAATGGAAAGTTTTTTTTGGACGTCGATGATGAGGTCTGCCTTGGCCAGCTTGTTGCGCAAGCGTTCATTCTCACGCGTCAGTTCAAGCACCAGACGGGCCTCTGCCGCGCCCGGTTTGATTTTTGGGCCGCGCTTGCGCTCGACGAGAAGTGCCTGTTCCGCGGCGTCGCGCTGCTTGCGCCAGGTCGCCAGATGCGACGAGTAGATGCCTTCCCGGCGCAACAGCGCGCCAATGTCGCCAACTGCGACGCAAGCGTCAGCGGCGATGAGAATGCGCTGCTTCTCGGCCTTGGAAAAGGAGCGCCGTTTCGCCGTTGCCACGACTTCGGGATTGGGCCGCGCCGCGCCGGAAGAAGCCTCTTCAGTCGCCCTGCGGGCTCCTTGCGTGGCTTCTTCCGGCGCAATGGCGTCTGCTATGTTGATAATCTGCTGCTTTCGGTTTTGCATATTGGGAACCTACCGTTGTACTCTAAATTAATTGGGTAGGTGTCTCAAGTTATATTGGCACGGGGGGAGGGAAGGCCTTCTCTTGCAGTTGACGAATGAGTTGATAGCTCATTTCAGTTCGCGGGCAAAGAAGGCCGATGCTTTTTTTAAAATATCTACATCCTGGCGAAGTTGGCGATTCTCGAGTTCCAATTGTCGTATGCGTTGTTGCTCTGACGTGAGCGGCAAACCAATCCCTGCCTGGCCGTTCTGCTCGGCGCTGTACTGCGTAACCCAACGACGGATCGCCGTCGGACCAATGTTCATACTTTCGCTGACATGCTGGACGCTCAGGCCCTGTTCTTTGATCATGCGCACGACTTCCAGCTTCAGACTCGTGTCGAACTTCTTGCGTTGCTTTGCCATGTACTTTTCCTCAGTTGATGGATTATCCACCTATTGAGGTGTCCGGCAAAATTAGACCACAGCACTATTCGTATATCGGGCTTAAAAAGGTTTGTGTCAAAGATGAGAAACGCGATAGCGAGCATAAGGATTTAGAAGCATTAAGCGATGATTTTGTACCAAGCTTAGTTAGCTGTTTTGGACTGTCCGCCAAAAGAGAGAGATGGAAAAATGCGATCCAATTTTTGGAATCTGATCTGAACTTCTCTGAGATGGATCTTGGCAGACTTCTGCAGGTCGAGAACCAAGAGGATCTTAAGCAGCGCGCAAAAAATACGTTTTTAAAGATGAGTTCTGGACACGCAATTGTCCTACTTACTATAACCAAGCTTGTCGAAAGAGCCGACGAAAAAACCTTAATTATCATAGACGAGCCTGAAAGTCACCTCCATCCCCCATTACTGTCGGCGTTCACGCGCGCGCTTGCAGATCTTCTGAACAAGACAAATGGGATCGCCATCATTGCTACGCATTCTCCAGTGGTGCTGCAAGAAGTTCCGAAAAGCTGTGTATGGAAGTTGTATCGCACTAGATTGGATGCTTCGCGAGAACGACCTGAAATGGAAACGTTTGCGGAAAACGTGGGCATTCTCACCCGCGAGGTTTTTAGCCTTGAGGTCAACGCATCTGGCTTTCATGATCTCCTGTCGAAATCTGTGAGCGAGGGAAAAAGCTATGAGGAGGTTTTGGCCGAATATAGCGGTCAAGTCGGATTTGAGGGAAAGGCAATATTGCGGGCTCTCATTTCAAACAGAAGCAGATCGCAGGACCGTGTCTAATGCGAAGAATTAACAAGCCAACTTATGAAGCTAATATTGTTTTTAGCATGTGCGTCGAGAGCATCGGGAGTATAGATTTAAAAAATAGGCTAAAAGCAATTTCGTTAGATATATATGCGGCGGCAGAGGAGTACGACGCAAAGGCAAAGAAGTCCGAGCTGTTTATTATCCCTCCGTATAAGGGAGAAGACGAAACCATTGTTTTGGGCAAGGTATCGAAGGGTGAACTTAGAGCACTCTATACCTCCCAGATGGTCGGAAAGTCAAAGCCTGCCCGTATGATCTATGAAACCTTACGCAGTCTTTCAGCTAACAAACTATGCCCGTTGTGTGGCTTTGGACATGTAAAGACACTCGACCACTATCTCCCGAAATCTAAATTCCCGCTGTATTCCGTCTTGCCGCATAACTTGATACCTGCGTGCAGAGACTGCAACACTGAGAAATTGGCTTCGATGGCGAACACGGCAGGAGCGCAGTCTATTCATCCGTACTATGATGCTGAGCACTTTTTTTCCGAGCAATGGCTCTTTGCAAAAGTACTGAGTACTTCACCTGCCACGGTAGATTTTTACGTCGAGGCACCTATCGGTTGGGATAACGTGTCTAAGGAGCGCGTTGCTTCGCACTTTAAAGATTTTAAGCTAGCCGATCGATTTTCGATTCAAGTTGCTACCGAACTTGCGGCAATTCGTAATTACCTTTCAAATTTTTCGGACGAGGTGTCTCGCCAACAGCACCTAAGAGATACGGCGAAAAGTTATTGTGAAATTCACAAAAATTCCTGGCAAACCGCGTTGACCCAAGCATTAGCCAATAGCGAATGGTACTGTCAGGTAGGTTTTAAAGCAGAAAATTCGACGTCAGTTGACCATTCTTACATGCGTCTCCCTGGCCCATATATGGGTACGGATCCATATTGCAAAAAGTGCGAACGGAAACCGGCTTTTAGTCTTGATGGCGTTCCAGTTTGTGAATTCCATGTTAAACCAGACGTGGACGAACGTGATATTCCATCTTATAAGGCCACTATTTCTTTGGGGTCATCATGTTGTTATGACGGCTGCGATGAGATGCCAACTAAAATTTTCGAAGGTGAGCTTTACTGCCGCCAGCACATAGCTAGAAGTTCCGGAAATTAAACAGGATAAGTGAAGGTCAACATTAGGGTCGCTGTCGATCGAACAAGTCAGTCTCTGGTCGCAGTCCGGTAACCACGATTGAGAAAGTGTGATTTTCAGATGGCGTAGAAAATTTCATACTTGCAGAGTAATCCTTAATACGCGGCGTGTAGAGTCCTGGCCAAACAACAAACTGATGGTGCTGGTTAAACAGAAATGGACAATGCAATTTTTTCTGCCATTCGCTCGGACTCTCTAGCGACGCTACGTCCTTTGATCGAGCGCGTCGAGATTCTAAAGATTTTCGCGCCTATCTTCCAGCTCACAATCGTTGTCGATGCCAATATTGTGTTGAAAGATATTCTGTGGGCCGTACGCAAACGAGTGAGAGCTGAAGCAAGGTCTGAGTTCGTCGAATTACTTCACTCCCAAACGGTCATCGCAGTGGCGCCAACGTTCTTACTTGAGGAAATCCAAAAGAAGATTCCTGAGATCGCGGCAATGCATAAGATTTCAGCAGTCGAGCTGGAAAAACACTGGGAAAGTTTTCGTGCATTTATCAAATTCATCGATACTGGCGGCCCAGATCCCGCATTCATCGACCCAAAGGACGCGCCCTACATCAAGTTGCAGCGTCAAACTGGGCACTTAATCTACTCCCACGACCCACATATCACACGCATGGGAGGCGCGGTTATTAAGCCAGCGGTGATGACAACTCTGCGATTTTATGCGCGTCATGTCGCTGTGGAATACACAGTCAAGGTAGGCGGCATTGGTACACTTGTGGTGACGTTTCAAACGATGCGACTCGTAGGGCGGTTTGCGAAGACAATATTTAAAGGCGTGAAGAAGATCCCTAGCTATGTTTGGCTTATTTTGGTTGGAATCGCCATCTTGGCCCTGCTACATGAGCCGACGCGCGATCGTCTTGAACGGATGATCTCGAAATTGGGTGACCGACCACGCACACTAGGCTACAAACTTCTTGGCCATTTAGGCGAGATACATAGCGCGCACGAAAAAGCTAAGGCGGAAGCGCAGAGGCAATTGCTTACAGCAACCAATGAATTGCCTCAGGCAATGATGCCAGAGTAGACGTGCGGGGGGCGAATTCCTCGCTCCGTTTCTGGTCACAGTCCGGTATGTTTTACGAGTGTCTGGTCATATATCTGGTCTAGTTTTCGCATAAAAAGAATGTAAATGGCGGGCTTCACGTTCGCTTGATGAATTTGCTGGGTAAGAAACATAGCTCAACAACCTGAAAATGTGCCGGGAATCCCAAAGCCCCTGAATTTCATAGCTACAGTCAGTGGCTTTTTTTTTTGCGCAGCTAATCTACCGCAGGATAGGGTGTCGCCTGACCTGCAAGACGATATGCATCATTTGCCGCCATTTCTGCCTGAAGAAGCATTGCGCGAGCTGCCGTGATGTTTGACTGAACTAGCGGGCTGGCGGCCAGTGCTTCTGCCAAAAGATTGCTGGCCTTGGTGACTTGTAGGTCCGCCACCAGAACACCCCGTCTAGCGGTACGGTCGGCCGCGGTGTCGGCGGCATCAGCTGCGTCTCTCAGACTTGGAATTACCCGGGTGGCGATTTCCTTCGATAGATCGTCCTTGGACGATGCCAAGGCGTTCCCGAGAAATTCTGCGAATTTGTTACCTGGCCTGATCTCCACTATGGTAAGCCCCCGGCGATCCCATCTTGAAGTGACGTGCTAGCTTCTGCGAGGATCGTGTCCACCAACAATTTAAGTGGACACGTGTACGCCATGGAAGAGCATATCGATGTTTCACCGGCCAGGCGCCGGCAACATAGCCCAGAGTTCAAGGCGGAGGTCGTCAAAGCCTGCAGTCAACCAGGTATTTCAGTCGCAGCAGTCGCACTGCGCTATCGATTGAATGCCAATCTCTTGCGACGTTGGGTCGCTGCGCAGGCGCAACGAGATGGTATCGCCCAGGCGCGACAAGCGATGACGGCTGCGGTTCCCGAATTCGTACCACTGCAACTGCCCCCGGCGCCGTCCGCCGCAGCCATGCAGGAGATCGTGATCGAAGTCCGGCGTGGCGCTGCGACGGTCACGGTCCGCTGGCCGACTTCGGCGGCTGCCGACTGCGCAACCTGGCTACAAGGCTGGTTGCGGTGATCCGCATCGACACCATCTGGCTGGCAACCGAGCCGCTGGACATGCGGGCCGGCACCGATACGGTGCTGGCGCGGGTGGTCAAGGTGTTCGGTGCGGCCCGGCCGCACCATGCCTATTTGTTTGCCAACCGCAGTTCGACGCGCATGAAGGTACTCGTCTATGACGGCTTCGGCATCTGGCTCGCCGCGCGTCGATTGAACAAGGGGCGGTTCGTCTGGACCAATGGGCAGACGGCCATCGCCGTGCCGCTCAACGCCGAGCAGCTTCATGCGCTCGTCATCGGGCTGCCGTGGAAGACGCTGGCTGACGACCATGAAATTGCGGTGGTGTAGCACTTTCTGCACAAAGACGTAAACTGTTTCGATTCCCTGGTGCGCCCGGTTCTGGCAAACTTGGGTGCATGACCTCCATCGCAGACCTCGACACCCTCAGCCCGGAACAGCTTCGCCTACTGGCTGCCGAGCTGATCGTCACGGTCGGCCGGCGCGATTCTGAATTGCTTTACCGTCAAACGCGCATCGACTTGCTCACGCAGGAACTTGCCATGCTCAAGCGCTTTCGCTATGGCAAGCGTAGTGAGCAACTCAGTGTCGGACAGGCCAGCCTGCTCGAGGAAAGCGTCGACGCGGATCTGACCGCGCTGGAAATCGAACTCGACGCGCTGCAATCGCCGGCATCCGAGCGCAAGCCACGCGAGCAGCCGAAACGCGCACCCTTGCCGGCGCACCTGCCCCGCACCGACATTCACCATGAACCCGATGACCTCACCTGCGCGTGCGGCTGCCAACGGGTTCGCATCGGCGAAGACATCAGCGAGAAGCTCGACTACACGCCAGGCGTGTTCACGGTCGAACGCCATATTCGTGGCAAGTGGGTCTGCAAGCCCTGTGAAACACTGATTCAGGCACCCGTTCCCGCGCATGTGATCGACAAGGGCATTCCCACCGCAGCGCTGCTTGCATGGATTCTGGTGTCAAAGTACGCCGACCACTTGCCTCTGTACCGGCTCGAGCGGATCTTTGCCAGGGCCGGATTCGCCATTCCCCAATCGACACTTGGCGCATGGGTTGGCGTATGCGGCGTGCGCTTGCAGCCCATCGTCGAAACGCTGCGTGAAGAACTCTTGCAGCAAGCGGTCTTGCATGCCGACGAGACGCCGGTGCAAATACTCAGTCCGGGCAAGGGCAAGACCCATCGTGCCTACCTGTGGGCCTATACCGCAACGCAATTCACCGATTTACGTGCCGTTGTGTATGACTTTGCAGAAAGTCGCGCCGGCGAGCATGCCCGCAACTTCCTCGGTGAGTGGCAGGGCAAGCTGGTTTGCGACGATTACGGTGGCTATAAAGCCGGATTCCAGCAGGGTATTACCGAAATCGGTTGCGCCGCCCACGCGCGCCGGAAGTTCTTCGACCTGCACGCCACCAACAAGAGCCAGATTGCCGAGCAAGCCTTGAAGTTCTTCGGCACGCTGTACGACATCGAGCGTGACATTGCCGACATCAACCCGTACGACCGGCGCGCGGTTCGCCAGGAACGCGCCAAACCGGTGGCCGACGCGTTGCACAGATGGATGATTGGCCAGCGCGAACGGGTGCCGGAAGGTTCTGCCATCATGAAGGCACTCGATTACAGCCTTAAGCGATGGGCGGCGCTCACGCGTTACCTGGATGACGGATCTGTTCCCATTGACAATAATTGGGTCGAGAATCAAATCCGGCCGTGGGCCATTGGTCGTTCGAACTGGTTGTTCGCGGGCTCATTGCGGGCGGGCCAGCGCGCGGCGGCCATCATGAGTCTGATCCGGTCAGCGCAGCTCAACGGTCACGATCCGTATGCCTATCTCAAGGATGTCATCACGCGGCTGCCGACGCAACGAGCGAGCGACATCGGCGAATTGCTGCCGCACCGTTGGAAGCCGGCGGTCCCGATCTAGCCTTAACGGCTTTGTCGTCAAGATGGGATCGCCGGGGGCTTACCCACTATGGCTACGGTGGTAGTCATTACGCCGTAGCGCTCTGATTTGGCGTCCCCGAATTTCGGGTAGGGGCACTCCGGCTGTTCAGGTGTTTGGCTATCATCAGACGGAGCTGTCTGTGACTGAGATTGCAGCCTATCGCTCATCGTCGCGACTCCCCCCCGATTTTCGTTGGCAGCTTGGGTGCATACGCTCTTCGCCCACTTCAGCGTATCGCCGCTTATGCCAGCTTTTGCTATCTCGGCAGTCGCTGCTGCCTTTAGGATGGTGACGTGATACGCACACAGGTCATCGTTCAGTGCGAACTGGATCGGATGTCCTTTGTTGAATATCCCTTGCTCGTCACAATACGTTTTGATTGGGGTTTTGACTTCGTCCGTGTAGATGGACGGTATTTTGTCTAATTTGCTTTTCTTTTGATCTTCAGCTTTCCTTCTGTTTAGTATGTCTGCTGCCAGCACATATGGAGCAATTTCGGCTACTCGTGCAGTCTGAGCCTTCTTGCCGCTTTCCGGTTCGGGCGGGAGCGCAAGCAATGTAGATCGCTGTGACGTGAGGCGCAGATCGTCTCCGCGAATCTCACCTGGAGCAATGTTCTTGAATGTGAACGTCGTGGATGCAAACGGCTTTTCCGCGCCGGGAATAGACAGAGTCAATGCGATGGTGTAATCGCGCTTGTTTCTGGAAAAGACAGAGGACTCAGCGAATTCGCCAACGCTAAGGTAGGTTGGCAGCAGACGGAAGTAGGTCGTTCCCTTCACCTGTTCAATCTTCGCCCGGAAAGTCAGCACCGAGTTCTTGGTGGGCTCGCCGTACTTGTCGAAGGTGCCCCAGTAGACGCTGACACACTTTGCTGTGGTCTAATTTTGCCGGACACCTCAATAGGTGGATAATCCATCAACTGAGGAAAAGTACATGGCAAAGCAACGCAAGAAGTTCGACACGAGTCTGAAGCTGGAAGTCGTGCGCATGATCAAAGAACAGGGCCTGAGCGTCCAGCATGTCAGCGAAAGTATGAACATTGGTCCGACGGCGATCCGTCGTTGGGTTACGCAGTACAGCGCCGAGCAGAACGGCCAGGCAGGGATTGGTTTGCCGCTCACGTCAGAGCAACAACGCATACGACAATTGGAACTCGAGAATCGCCAACTTCGCCAGGATGTAGATATTTTAAAAAAAGCATCGGCCTTCTTTGCCCGCGAACTGAAATGAGCTATCAACTCATTCGTCAACTGCAAGAGAAGGCCTTCCCTGTGCAGCACTGTTGCCGCGTTCTGTCGGTCAGCCGTTCTGGCTATTACGAGGCGCAGCGTCGTTCTGCTAAACCGGTTTTATGCAAAGCGAGCGTCCACCTAAAGGCTGCTTTCATGGCCAGCCATCAAAGCTATGGGAGCCGTCGGATGGTCACCGCGATGGCGAACCAAGGTATCCAGGTTGGACGCCACAAGGTGCGCAGTCTGATGCGCAAAGCTGCCCTAAAGCCCGTGTGGAAGCGTAAATTCGTCTACACCACCGATAGCAAGCACAACTTGCCGGTCGCTGCCAACATCCTCAATCGGCAGTTCAATCCTGTCGCGCCGGACATGGCGTACGTGACCGACATTACCTACATCCGTACCGGTTCTGGATGGCTTTATCTGGCCATCGTGCTGGACTTGTTCGCACGCAAAGTGGTCGGCTGGGCCATGGCCCCGAGCATGCCTGCTGAACTAGTCTGTGCTGCTCTGAACATGGCGATTCAGCAGCGGCGGCCAGCCCGCGGGCTGATCGTCCATTCTGACCGTGGCAGTCAATATGCAAGCGAGTTGTACCAGGACCTTCTCGACGAACATGGCTTTGTTTGTAGCATGAGTCGCAAAGGAAATTGTTGGGATAACGCCGTCGCGGAACGCTTCTTCTTAAATCTCAAGATGGAGCGCGTCTGGCAGCGTCAGTATGCCAACCACGCCGAAGCAAGGAAAGACATCACTGCGTACATCGTCGGCTTCTACAACACCGAGCGATTGAATTCAGTATTGGGCAATCTGCCGCCCGCCGCCTACGAGCGGAAAATGGCAGCAAGAGAACCTATTGTTGTGTCCGAAATTACTTGACCACCGCACTTCATGTCGCCAGGTATGAAGAGATCGCCGGCCTCGTCTAACGCGTAGGGGGAAATTTCGTCGCTTACGCTGGTTTTCGCCAACTCGGTGTCTTCCCCAGCTTTCTTGAGTGCTGTGGCAGCTGCATCGATGGCGCCGCTAATCAACTTCGGTCCTACTATGGCAACTGCAGCAATACCAAGTGGCACGAACCCTGAGGTTTGTGTCAGTACACGGGTGTTGTCGCATGCACCGGACCATTCAACGGTGGTATGTAGCGGGCGGTCGTTAGATGCTATCGCTGGAAAGCTTGCGGCTGCGATAAGTGTGGCAATGATGAGATGCTTCATTTCTTGCCCTTTCTTTTTGAGTGTTGGAGGTCGGAAATAAAAACAGTGAGGGAATGGGAGGGCGGTGCAACTGGACTCCCCAATCCAGCACACTACGCCGTCGGCTGACCGTAGTCATGTTGCTTTTCGTTTGTTCTGACAAGGTCTGCAAAAAAGGTAGTTGTCGTAATTTACCGCGAAAGTTTGACGAAGTGGTGGCGTTTCTAACGTGCTTGTGAAAGACAGCCAAACACAAATCGCTCGCTAACTAAGTGTGCTAAATATCTTTGAATGCGAATGACCGGTACCGGCGAATGAACTGATAGTCCTCACCTTTTTTCTGGTCACCGTCCGGTACGTTTTGCGAGTGTCTGGTCTCTATCTGGTCTAGTTTTCGCATAAAAAGAGCGTGAATGTCGGGCGTCACGTTCGCTGGATGAATTTGCTGGGCAAGGAACATAGCTCAAGTAACCCGAAAGTGTGCCGGGAAGCAGCGTTTGTAATCGATCCGGTTTGCCGTACTGTTAATCCGCAGGTCCCTGGTTCGAGTCCAGGTCGGGGAGCCAGAATACAAGAGCCTCGCAGCAATGCGGGGCTTTTTCATTTCTGCATTGTAGACCTATAGTAGACCCGTCATCCAACTCAGCGGCTTGTTGAGCACCCTATACCCCATCCCCTGTTTGGCAGCTATCACTATCTGATCGCCTTGAGCAGCCTCCGGTATTCCTGCATTATCTTCCACAGCATTGCCCCCTATTCCAGCAAATGAGATCACCAGTTCGTGACTGACACTCGACCGCACTTTCCCCTGACTTGGCGTGGGAACAGATGGAACATGAGTTTCTGCTCAGAGTTCAAGTCGTTCACCAGGTGCCATGCATCCCTCGCTGACTTGGCCGGGCGGACCTATATGACCATGGCAGTCATGAGATCGCACACTGGCGTCCCATTTAATTGATTGATCAAAGGGGTGGGGAGGGGAAAATCCATGCGGATGGGAATCGAAATAATGGACCTTCACCTGATTTTTGCTGCGGCGAGATAGGCCGGGTGCTATTTGGGCACGCCCCCTGGCGCTACATAGGGGGCACGTATCCAATTGAATGGGGGGGTAGTGTGTCTTGTTGCCGCCTGTCGGCTTAACCTGCCCCCCCTGCGCTGGTCACAGCTGATCAATTCGCCGGTGCTTCTCCGGCAGTGATCACCGACACGCCAACAACTGTCCAAGAAGATGAAAATCTGGCGCCGCTTATGTCGCCGCCAGACCACCTAACCTAGCGAGTTCAGTGCTGTACGCCCAAACTGACTCGTTGGCCTTGTTTATAGGTATAAAGAGTCAGAACGCCGTCAAGGATGTCACCGTTGGGGTCAAAGCGAGTATGACCAATAAGTCCCTTATAGTCTGTTTTTTTGAGTACCGGCAAATAGACTTTTGGGTCAATGGAGTTCGCTTTTTTCATGGCCTCGACGAGGACCATCACAGCGTCATAGCCGTATGGCGCGTAAATCACCACATCCTGGCCATATTGTTTCTTGTAGCGGGTCCGGAATTTTTCCATGCCGGGGGCATATTCGGCTGTGATGCCGCCAGCTTCAGCACAGTAAACTGGAATCGAATTTAGCGCATCTCCGGCCAGTTTTGGCAGTTCCGAAGAGCAAATACCGTCGCCGCCCATGAACTTTGCATCCATGCCCAGTTGTGCCATCTGCCGCAGCATTGGGCCACCTTGCGCATCCATCCCTCCAAAAAACACCACATCTGGTTTGGCTGATTTCAACGTGGTCAGAATCGCCATGAAGTCGGTTGCTTTGTCGTTCGTGTATTGGCGGGACACTATCTGTGCGCCAGCTTTGATTGCCGATTTTTCGAACTCTGCCGCAACCCCTTGTCCATAGGCTGTCCGGTCGTCGATGACGGCGATTTTCTTGCCATTGAGCGACTGAACTGCATACTTGCCCATCGTGGAGCCAAGTTGTGCATCGTTGGCCACGAGGCGAAATGCAGTCGCGAAGCCTTGATGGGTATACGCAGGGTTCGTCGATGACGGTGAGACTTGAGGAATGCCAGCGGCAAAATACAGCTTCGAAACTGGAATTGTCGTTCCAGAGTTGAAGTGCCCGACAATACCCACCACGTTCATGTCGATGAGTCGTTGAGCGGCGGCACTCGCCTGCCTGGGGTCCGCTTGGTCATCCTCGACTAGTAGCTCGACCTTTGCCTTCTTGCCGCCAATAGTCGGAGGATTGGCATTGATATCAGCAACGGCCAGGCGTGCGCCATTCTCTATATCCTTTCCCAAGTGTCCCTGCGCACCAGTGAGTGCTGACGCGAAGCCGATTTTAACGGCCAGGTCCTCGGCTAACGCAGCCCCTGCTGTGACAACCAATGCTCCCACTACAACAACAGTACTTAGCTTCTTGATGCTCATGGCGTTCCTCCGGTTTTTTTAAACTACTAGTGTGAATCATCAGGTATGGTGAAGTGGCGGCAGGCCTTACTCGACGAACTCGAGAACAACGTTGCCGCAATATTGTGGTAAAACACCGAGACCCGTCTCGGTACTACCGTAGGGGACGGAATTGGCGTCAAGAATTGCCTTGAGTTCGGCCAGATTGCGAACAGATACAGTGATGGCGATGCCGTGAGGCGCTTTGGTATATGACTCTGGCAAGCCCACATCGCCAAAGCGGCTAGCCGCTTCCTTAAGGCCTATCGCGCGAAACTCACCGCAGCCCGAATCGACTGCGATGCCACCCAGAATTTCGAACACAGACTTTTCGCCGTACAAGCCAGTCCACCGTTTCTCAAGAGCCGCCGTTTCGTCAGCGAGGTAGGTGATGGCATTGATACCCGTGGCGCCATTCGGATGTTGTTGCCATTCCTTTATCCAAATGAGTTCAGGCCGATGCTGTTGACAGAGGAAGTTTGATACGTCGCCTAACTGTTCATCTAGCAGCATGCCAAGTGCAACAACAGCTTCACCTGGAGTCCCGTCGGGATTGGTCATCTTTCGACGAAAGTTAATCTTGCCTTGCGTCTTGATTCCACGTCCCACGGCGCCTGTTAAGTCGTCGTCAAGTCCTTTACTGTGAAGGGCAACCAGTGAAATGCCTTCCGAGCGCTCTAAAAAGTTTCCGAGAAAGCGGCCGAAGCAAAATCCGTTTACTGAATTGGCGCCAAATTTCGAAGCGTCGTCCACGCCAATAAGTTCGATGAAATTATTCTCGAACATCATCAGCGACGTAGCCGTTCCCCATGGATGGTAAGAAACCGGTGACGGCGAGAATCCAAGCTTTTCGTAGTTATCGAATGCGTGCTTAAAGTCTCGTACGGACACGAGTGGATGGTCGATGCCAAAAGCGCGATTTTTCGGGGGAATCATGTTTGCTCCTTGCGTTATCGTTTCTGTGTGGTAATAGCTGCATATGCCGCTGCAGCGGACTTGATGACTTTGGCAGGCACTCCCGCAGCAACCATACCGGGCGGAATTGACTGCAATACAACGCTGCCTGCCGCGATGACGGCACCCTCGCCAATTTCGATGTTGCCAAGGATGATGGCGCCGACCGCAAGCGTTGCGCCGCGTCGAATCTTCGGATGACGGTCTCCCGACTCTGAGAACGTACTTCCGAGCGTTACGCCGTGCCAGATTGATACGTCGTCTTCAATGACTGCCGTTTCGCCGACCACGATGCCCATCGCATGGTCCACGAAAAGACCTTTCCCGACTTTTGCAGCCGGGTGGATATCGACGTTGTAAATTTGAGCGCCCCAGTTTTGCAGGAGCACCGCCAGCGTAGTGTTGCCTTCGTGCCAGTAGCGGTGCGCTATCCGATGAAGTTGAAACGATTGAAAACCGCGAAATGACAGGAATGCAGAGAGTGCATTGGGGCAGGCGGGGTTCGAAGATGCGACCTTGAATAAGTCGGCGCTTGCGGCTTCTTCGATTTGATACTTGTCAATCATGGCCTCGAACTGCGGCCGAAAGGAAGTCAGGGCTGAATCGTATTTTGTGAGTTGAACTGACAACTGATATGCAAGTGCTGCGCCCAACGAAGAGTGCTGCAGCACGGTACTATCGAGGTATCCTGCAAGTTGCGGAGTCAGCTCGCGTTCTGCACGAGCTTCATGTTGAATCGTGCTCCAAAGGGCTTCTGCGTTCATGTCGTGATCTCCAAACTCGTTAAATTGAGTTTGGACACTACTGCCCGTTTCTGCAATTACATAGCGTCAGCTACCTTGTTCTAAAAACGAGAACGTCAATGCTGTTGGAATGCTGGCATCTCTCTGCCGAGATGTTGCAGAAGCCTGTTCGCTGCGGTGGAGAGCTTTCGCCCGACACGCGTAATCAAATGCGCCTCCGAGCCATTTAACAGCGGATTGTCTACCGGAATCGCGTGGAGTTCACCGTTAGCCAACTCGGTTGAGACTGCGAATGGCGGTAATAGCGTAAAGCCCAACTCCGACTTGACGAAGTGTTTGAGGATTGCGATGGAGTTGGTCGTTATTGTAGGCGTGAAACGTACTTTTTCCATCAGCATTGCGGCCTCGACCAGTTGCCGTGTCCCATAAGTCAGGTGCGTCAAGGCCACCGGATACGGCAACAAATCTTTCACTTTAACCGAAGACACTTTACCCAGAAGTGGGAAGTCCGACCCTACGATGGCCTGCATTGGCTGCTTGGAAAAGGCTCTGCTAACTATTTTCGCATCAGGCGGCGGATTGAACACCAGTCCAATTTCAGCGTCGTCCTCAGCCACCGCCCGGACGACTTCATTCGTTCCGCCCAGGTCGAGCACAATCGAAATTTCCGGATACTTTTTGCAGAACCGCTTGATGGGCCCACCTATCATGTCCGAGACAAATCCCTCGCCCATGGCCACGGCGATAGAGCCGCGTCTTAGACCACGAATTTCCTGCAGTTTGGACAGAAGGTCTGACTGGTGGGAGCGCTGTTCGCGAAAATACTCAATGAGTAATTCACCCGCCTGAGTGGGCGTGACTCCCCGTTTATGTCGTTCCATCAGGGCGACAGCAAGTTCTTCTTCGAGAAGCGAAATTTGCCGGCTAACGGCCGACGGAGCGACGTCCAGCCAATCGGCCGCAGCCCTGACAGTCCCACATCGCACCGCTTCATATAAGTACGCGATGCGGCTTTCATTGATTGTTTCTGCCATTGCCGTGTTCTCTCGATTAGAACAAAAGGAGCTATCCGTTGTAATTGATTATGGCATACAAGACGCCCAAAATAGTTTCATGCAAAGCGAAAATCGTCTAACCGATACGCATTGCACGCTAATTATTTCGGTATTGGTGCGATGTTGTGCGGCGCATGATTTTGGCGCGAGGAATGCGCTAGTTTTGCAAGTGTCGCCCTATCGCGGCGAGGCTATTCAACTAATTGTGAGGATGCAGCATGAAAACAGTAGGCGTAGTAGGTTTAGGCAACATGGGACGCGGTATGGCCTTGTCGCTGAAGCGCAGCGGATTCGACGTCGTGGGCTATGACGCATCGCCGGAAATCGCAGGCAAATTAGGAGGCGATGGCATTACCGTTGCAGAGTCCCTGGCTGCCATCGCAAGCTCAGTTGACGTGCTTATTCTTTCCCTGCCGACTTCTGACATTGTCGAGAAAGTTGTGTTTGGTGACGATGGCATTTTGAAATCCGGCCGTGCCGGATTAATCGTGGTTGACACCACGACTGCCGACCCGAACAGCACACGCAAGGTAGCTAAAGCGCTCGCCGACGTAAAAATTTCATTTGTGGATGCGCCTGTCAGCGGCGGCCCAAAGGGAGCAATTACCGCAACGATGGGAATGGTACTCGGCGGTGAAAAAGAAATCGTCGATGCCATTGAGCCAGTGCTGTCGGTAATGAGCGCAAAACGGGTGCATGTCGGGCCAGTCGGAGCGGGGCATACCGCCAAACTTCTCAATAATCTTGTGACCGGCGCACATTTGATTATCGCTGGCGAAGCTGCACGAATCGCCACCGCGGCAGGTCTGGACCCACAGTTGATTTTTGACGGCCTGAATGCAGGTTCGGCACGTAGCAATGTCACGTCGAATAACTTCCCAAACTGGATTTTCAATGACGCATTCGATTCAGGCTTCACCATGAAACTGATGAGAAAAGACTTCCGTCTGGCGATGGGCCTCATTGACGAACTCAACGCGTCAGTGCCACTGGCTAAAGAAACGGGCCGCCTGTGGGCGGCGAGCGCTGACTCGGTTGCGGATGGCGAAGACTTCAATCGCATCGTTCAGTACGTCAACCAACAATAACCAGAAATCGGAGCACAACCATGAAACATTCAGAAGCAGAACAACTCATTCTTGCATTTTCGCAATTTTTCCCAGGGGCGAAGGAAGTCGGCTCTTACGTCGGGGGCAAGTTAATTTCTGGCACAGGTGATGAAATTCACCTCTTCAATCCCGCGACCGGGGCTGCCAGTCTGTCGTATCGCGATGGTGGCGCGGCCATCGTCGCCCAGGCGACGAACGCGGCAAATCAGGCGCAGAAAAAATGGTGGGCGTTGACGCATGCTGCGCGCGGGCGCGTCATGTTCGCAGTCGCTGTGAAAATCCGCGAGCATGTCGAAAAGCTTGCACAGCTGGAATCTCTTTCCTCAGGCAAGCCGATTCGGGACTGCCGGGGCGAGGTGGCCAAAGTTGCCGAGGTATTCGAATACTACGGCGGCTGGGCCGACAAGTTCCATGGCGAAGTCATTCCTGTCCCGACGTCGCACCTGAACTACACGCGTCGTGAGCCGATTGGTACCGTATTGCAGATTACGCCATGGAACGCGCCAATCTTCACCTGCGGTTGGCAAGTTGCGCCGGCAATCGCGATGGGTAACGCCGTTCTCCTGAAGCCTTCCGAACTCACCCCGTTCTCGTCGTTGGTCGTTGCGTCCCTTGCAGAACAGGCAGGAGTACCGGTTGGTCTCATTAACGTCCTTGCTGGCTATGGTCATACCATCGCGCAGGCAGCGATTGCAGACTGGAATGTCAAGAAGGTGGTTTTTGTCGGCTCGCCCGAAACGGGCAGTCGGATTGCGGAAGCTGCTGCCAAGCGCGTCATGCCTTGCGTGTTGGAGCTTGGCGGTAAGTCCGCAAACATCGTTTTCGACGATGCCAATCTTCGTCACGCCGCTATCGGTGCTCAAGCGGCAATTTTCGGCAATGCGGGCCAAAGCTGCGTCGCTGGTTCTCGCCTGCTCATCCAACGCGGTGTCTATGACCAAATCGTTGAGATTGTTGCGGCAGGCGCTCGCAAAATCCGCGTCGGCAATCCGCAGGACGACGCCACAGAAGTCGGACCAATCAACAACAAGAACCAGTACGAACACATCAAACGCATGATAGCCAAGGGCGTCGAATCCGGTGCACGTCTCGCGACTGCCCCGGAATCGTTTAGCGAAGGTGGCTATTTCGTGTCCCCGACCGTACTCGCCGGCGTGTCGAATGACATGGACGTCGCACGCACTGAAATCTTTGGTCCTGTCGTGGTGGCTATTCCGTTCGACACAGAAGAGGAAGCTATTGCCATTGCAAACGACAGTGAGTTCGGTTTGGCCGGCGCTGTGTGGACGAATGACGTGGCGCGTGCCCACCGCGTTGCCGCACAGGTCAACGCTGGCACCTTCTGGATTAACTCTTACAAGACCATCAACGTCGCATCCCCCTTTGGTGGATATAACCGAAGTGGCTACGGGCGGTCCAGCGGCGTGGAAGCGCTGTATGAGTACACGCAGACGAAGAGCATTTGGGTAGAGACCTCAGCTTCACCCGCAACACCGTTCGGCTACGCGTAAGCAGCGTGACAAGACCACTTCGCGAGGCGCGATGCGCCTCGTTGTTAAAAAGGGATTCCCATGGCAGTCAGTGTTTTCGACCTTTTCAAGATTGGGATTGGTCCTTCCAGTTCACACACCGTAGGGCCAATGCGTGCCGCCCTAATGTTTGCGCAATATCTGGATGAGCACGGCTTACTCGATGGCGTCTCGGAAGTGCGGGTGGCGCTATACGGGTCCCTGGGTGCGACAGGGAAGGGGCACGGCACTGACAAGGGCGTCATCTTTGGACTGATGGGCTACGCTCCGGATTCCATCGAACCCGACCACATCGAAACACTTCTTGCAGAACTGCGCGCGTCGGGTTCGCTTCGCTTGCTCCACACGCATCCAGTCCGGTTTGTAGAGAAGGAGCATATTGCTTTTCTGAGACGCGAGGTCATGCCGGAGCATCCGAATGGAATGAAATTTTATGCGGTCGATAAGAAAAACGTAAGTATTGTTGAAAAAGCCTACTTGTCTGTGGGCGGCGGCTTCGTCGTATCTTCTGGCGCCCCCAATTCGCAGATACTGCATTCCATCGATAGGCTTCCATTTCCATTTCACACGGGGGATGAACTATTGCAGATGTGTCGTGAATCCGGAATGACGATTGCACAGGTCATGTTGGAAAACGAGAAGGTATGGCGGAGCGAAGCCGCTGTCCGCGAGGAACTGTTGCGCATTTGGGGCGTCATGCAAGGCTGCGTTGAACGAGGGTGTAACGCATCGGGCGAACTACCCGGCCCATTGAAGGTGCGACGGCGCGCTCCAGAACTCCATGCTCAGCTAACCAGAAAGGGGGAGCGAGGGCTTTCAGACCCGCTTTCGGTCCTCGACTGGCTTAACCTGTATGCGATGGCGGTAAACGAGGAGAATGCCTGCGGCGGCCGGGTGGTCACAGCGCCGACGAACGGGGCAGCGGGCATCATTCCTGCGGTTCTCCACTATTACGACCGCTTCGTACCAGGCGCAAACGACGACGGAATCGTTGATTTTCTTCTCACCGCAGGCGCCGTCGGGATTCTATACAAGCTGAATGCGTCAATTTCCGGTGCCGAGGTTGGCTGCCAAGGCGAGGTCGGTGTTGCTTGCTCGATGGCGGCCGCAGGGCTTTGCGCGGTAATGGGAGGCAGTGTTGCCCAGGTTGAGAACGCGGCAGAAATTGGCATGGAACACAATCTAGGTCTCACATGCGACCCAGTGGGTGGATTGGTTCAGATTCCGTGCATCGAGCGCAATGCAATGGGGGCGGGCAAGGCCGTAAACGCCGCCAGGATGGCACTTCGCGGTGATGGGACGCACTATGTTTCGCTGGATTCGGTGATTAAAACCATGAAAGAAACCGGTGCGGATATGAAGACCAAATACAAGGAAACATCACGCGGAGGTCTCGCGGTTAACATCGTCGAGTGCTAGTCAATAGACGAGGGGGCAAGCCCCCTCTGTTCTACTTAGAGTTTTATCGGTGCGCAGACGGTTTCCACAAGATTTGACCAATAGCGCATTCCCACTATGAGTGTATCGTCGTTAAAATCGTAATGCGGATTATGGAGGGATGCACTAGGGACGTCACCGTCTACCCCCATCCAAATGTAAGCACCAGGCTTGGCCAGCAGCATGAACGCAAAATCTTCAGATGCCATTGATGGCGTGCAATCGTACCGTACATTTTCTGAACCGACTGTCCGCTTTGCGGCCTGTATTGCGATATCGGTTTCATTGTTCGTGTTGATAGTGGGCGGGTAGGCATAGTTGTATGTCACGGAGGCACGTCCGCCGTTCATTGAAGCCGTTGAGGTCGCGATGTCGCTGATAAATGCATGTATCTGCTTCTGAACTGCCTCTGAGAAGCAGCGGGCTGTGCCACGCAGGATAGCCTGTTCCGGAATGACGTTCCAGGCATCACCCCCATGGATTTGCGTCACTGTTACTACTGCCGGCTCCTGCGGAGAGAGCCTCCGACTGACAATGGTCTGCAGAGAAATGACTATCTGACTTGCAATGACCAGGGGGTCAATGCCCTTCTCGGGCATCGCTGCGTGCGCACCCTTTCCTTCAACAAGGATTTCAAAGGTATCAAACGCCGCCATCATCGGGCCATGATTGATAGCGAAGGAGCCAGCAGGCAGTCCTGGCCAGTTGTGCAGGCCATACACAGCGTCGCAGGGGAAGCGTTGGAAGAGTCCTTCCTCCACCATGACTTTGCCGCCGCCGAGCGCTTCCTCCGCTGGCTGGAAGATGAAGTGCACGGTGCCCGTCCAACTGCGGTTTGCGTTGAGGTAGAGCGCTGCGCCAAGCAGCATGGAAGCATGCCCGTCATGACCGCATGCGTGCATCTTCCCTTCGTGCCTGGACCTGTGCCCGAACGTATTTTCCTCATGGACCGGCAGCGCGTCCATGTCTGCTCGAAGACCGATGGAAGGGCCGTCGCCATTTCGTAGGACAGCTACCAAGCCCGTCCTGCCAATACCCTCGAATACTTCTATGCCATTGTCGCGCAGGGCTGTTGCTAATAGGCTGGCGGTCAAGTGCTCTTCGAACGCCGTCTCAGGCTTTTCATGCATCGCTCTGCGACAAGTGCGCATTAAATCGACAAGCTGTTCATCAGTCATGCTGGGTCTCCAATAGATTACTCAATGACCTGTGAATTTACCGTGTCGCATGCAGCACAACCAGCACATTGGGGCGCGACTCTTGTTCCGTTTTTGGCAACGCAGTGAAGGTAAGTGAGTGTGCGTTTTTCGGCCTGAATTGCGATATCGATTTTATGCTTAAGCACTCACCACTTACTGTTGCGGTTGATTCGCGATGCCGGTTAAAAGGGGCTACAAATACTTTTGAAATACTTCAGGTAAGCAACAGCCCGATTGCCCGTTCCCGTGTGACGTTTCGAGCATCGCCCCCATGGATTTGCGTAACTGTAACTATGACCAGTATCGCGCCGGCTCTCGCGGCGGGCGTCGGTGCTTGCCAATAGCCTGCTGACTATGACGACGGGGCCAATGCACTTCTCAGGCATTGCGGCATATGCCCCCTTTCCTTCAACATGGATTTCAAAGGTCTCAAACGCGAGTGGACTAGCTGGTAGTTCTGGCCAGTTGTGCAGGCCGTACACCGCGTCGCAGGGAAAGCGCTGGAAGAGTCCTTCTGCCTGCGTGCCCCTGTCGCCGCCGAGCAGTTCTTCCGCTGGCTTGAAGATGAAATGGACAGTACCCGTCCAACCACGGTTTGCGTTGAGGTAGAGCGCTGCGCCGAGCAGTATGGAGGCGTGTCCATCATGACGGTATGCGTCCTTCTCACCTCCGTTCCTGGTCCAGTTAGCGAACGTATTTTCTTCATGGACGGGCAACATATTCATGTCTGCTCGAAGACCAATGCTAGGGCCTTCACCATTTCGCAATACAGCTACCACGCCCGTCCTGCCAATTCCCTCGAATACTTGTATGCCATTGTCGCGCAGCGTCGTTGCCAATAGGCCGGCGGTCATGTGCTCTTCGAACGCCATCTCAGACGTTTCATGTATTGCTCGGCGACAGGTGCGCATTAAATCGACAAGCTGGTCATCAGTCATGCTGGGTCTCCAATAGATTATTCGACTACCTCTGAATTTAACGTTTCGCATGCGGTGCATCCAGCGCAATGGGGCATGACCCTTGTTCCATTTTGGGCAACGCAATGAATGCAAGCGACTGTTTTTAAAGAGGAATGGCGCAACATCGGAAACGGCGATTGATTGATTAAGGGATGGGCTGTGTGTAAGGTAAGAGCGCGTAGAAACCTAGGAAATTTATGAATTCGCGAACGATTTTGATTTTGACGACAACTATCCAGATAGCGACTTCGGTCGCAGCGACAGCAGTTCCTGCAATCTCGCCGCTGATGGCTAGTCAGCTCGCCGTGCCAACTTCATGGATTGGCCTCTACACGTCGTTGCTATACGGCGGAGCAGCCATTTCGGCTGTTTATTCCGGGGCCAACGTCCATCGGCTTGGTGGAATCCGAGTCAGTCGGGTAGCTCTAGTTCTATGTGCCGTTGGACTAGCCCTTATCGCGACATGTCGAATTCCTCTTGTAGCTGTCGGAGCAGTGCTTCTGGGACTGGGTTATGGCCCGATAACTCCTGCCAGTTCTTATATTCTTAGTAAAGTTACGCCACCGAAATACAGAAGTTTGATGTTTTCCATTAAACAGAGCGGCGTACCGGCTGGCGCCGCTCTTGCGGCGGTCACTTTTCCATTTGGTGCGATTTACTTGGGTTTACCGGCGACCTTCATACTTGGGTCTGTAGCCTGCGTTGCCATAGCACTTGTTACTTTCCGCTTCAGTAGCGACATCGATACCAGCTCGCACAATTCGAGTGGTTTAGAGAAGAACCCTCGCTCTTCCTTCAGATTGCTCGCGTCCGTCCCTCGCCTAAGGGCACTTGCCGCCGCAGCTTTTATTTTTGGAGGCCTGCAAGTTAGTCTGATAGCGATGTTGGTTCCCTTCCTTGATGAACAATGCAACATGAGCGTACCCAAAGCAGCGTCGATGCTAGCGCTATCGAGTGGTGTCGGGCTAGCCTTCCGGTTAGTCTGGGGATATGTAGTAGACCAAGGTATGCCGGCGATGAAGTTGCTCGGTTCGTTAGGAGTATTGGGCGCGACCGGTTTTCTCGTTTTAGCACTGTCAAACCAAGAAACTGCACCTTTGCTGGTTGCGCTTGCAGTCTGCATGCTTGGCGCTGCAGTTATTGCCTGGAACGGAGTCGCGCTCGCCGAAGTTGCCAAATCAGTCGAGTCGCATGATGTGGCTGTAGCGACGGGTGTCTGTTTACTGTCGAGTTTTTTGGGCGTCGTCACCGTTCCCTTGGCACTTTCTTTTGCGTTGAGTACTTCTGGCTCTTATCGTACCCCCTTCATCGCCGCATGCCTTTTGGCTGCCGCTATCGCGGTGTTCACCACGACAAGTGAACGCGAGGAAGCTATCTCCGAATCTGGAAGTGGCGCATAAACGACGGCTTGGCTTTCTACGAAAATGGGCGCGCGAAATAGTAAACATGATGACTCGTGACAGTCTTGTTTGAATGGTTAATTTCAAATCGGGACCTGGGTCCGCTGGTTGTGGCAGAGTGTCACTCGAGTGCTGGAATGCATGTTTGATGGCCCAACGCTCTTCCCGGCGCGCCTTCATATCAAAAAACACGAGAAGAACTCCAGTCAAAGCCATTCGCAGCCAATTCTCCGTAGCTAGCGACAATCCCAGAGCGCCGATGAGAACCGCGAGGTAGATGGGGGCTGCACGGTATTAATTGCGCCACTAATACACTCAGACTACGCGTTCGCCGAAGTAACCGAATTGAAGGCTGCCGGCGATGCGCTCAGCGACTTCCACGACCTCTTGCGCATCATCACCTTCTTAGATTTCGTTTACTGTGAGCCTAAAGAGGCCTAGCCACCGGACAAAGTGTTCCTTTTCTATCCCGTCCAGAGCCATGTGTTTGCCAAATACGTTGGCCTGAACGACGGTTTTACTTAGAAATTTAAATGTTTCTCCGGGAAAATCATTACAAATATCTCCCGTCGCCAGCGTATTCAGTATGTTGTAGACGCTGCCAGTACAATGCTTTGGCTAATCGCGACGGCAACATAAAATGATAAAAATCAACGCGGTGCCACAGCCAGTTGCGAATTTTGTGTTGGGCGCTCGCAGTGCAGATACCAGACGGCATGGCACCTGGTTGTCAGTCAATGAAATACAAGGGCATAATTGGCATTAAAATACCAATTAATATACGGACGCCAACGCCCGCATAAACACTGTTGGTGGGTCATGTTTACACGCGCGCTGCTTGCGTTTCTGTCGTTTCTGGCGTTGCCGGGCGTGGTCGCCATTGCCGTCCCGGTCACGTGGCTTTCGGTCAGTTCCCACACGAATCTCGTGCACCCATTCGGGTTGGTGCCTTTGGGTGTTGGCTTGTTCGCGCTGCTCTGGTGTGTCCGCGACTTCTGCGTCTGGGGCAATGGCACCCTTGCTCCGTGGGCGCCGCCAGCTCGTTTGGTAGTCGTTGGCCTGTATCGCTACACGCGAAACCCCATCTACATCGCCGTTATCCTCATGCTTCTGGGTTGGGCGGTTTCCTTCGCATTTCGGGGCCTCGTCGTCTACGCAATCGTTGTGGCGGTGGCGTTTCACCTTCGGGTCGTGTTGGTCGAGGAGCCTTGGTTGGCTCGCACGCACGGCGCGCGCTGGGCGCAGTATGCAAGCCGTGTTCCTCGCTGGTTCTAGCAGCTGGCATGCACAAAGTCACCGATAAACCAGCAGCGCTCCTTTTCGTCGAACGGAACGTTAGCCCTACGGATTACACGCTGGCCGCAGCTTGACGTGTCCTGTATCACGGCACACACTATGCTGTGCAAGATCCGGTGATGGATGAGCGGGATAAGCGGTACCGTTTACGGGGGTTGGTGGAACCGGACGTCGGGTGCACCTCCCAAAGCGTGGGCGCGGTGCCTAAAAAGGTGTATTTACGCTTATTCAGGTAGCCGAACATGCGAAAACAACATACCAAACCCCCGGGAAAATCGCCTTCTGCCGAGGGTGAAATAGATGACGGCGAACGACGCTTCAGATCGCTTGCCGATGCGATTCCCCAAATGGTGTGGACAGTCGAGCCGGATGGTCGCCAGGAGTACCGCAACCAACGGTGGCTTACCTATACCGGACTCACGGTGGAGCAAAGCCGTGCGGACGATTGGTGGCGTCGAGTATTCCACCCGGATGATTTGCAATCTGTGATCGATCGCTGGACGTGCGCATTAGAGAACGGCGACGCTTATGAAATTGAATACCGCATGAAAAGAGCCGCCGATGGCGTCTATCGATGGCATCTTGGCCGCGCATTACCGGTGAAAGACGCTAATGGACATATCGTCAGATGGGTTGGAACCAGCACCGACATCGAGGACCAGAAGCAGTTGCAGGCCGCAGCCGAAAGAGCCAACCGCGCGAAATCGGATTTCCTTTCCGGCATGAGCCATGAGCTGCGCAGCCCGTTGAATGCGATCCTCGGTTTCGCCCAACTGATGGCGTCCGACTCCCCGCCGCCGACGCCCGCCCAGCAGGCCAGCATCGACCAGATTCTCCGGGCCGGATGGCATTTGCTGACGCTCATCAATGAAATCCTAGATCTCGCGAAGATCGAGTCCGGACAGGTGTCGCTGTCGCAGGAACCGGTGTCGCTGGCCGAAGTCATGCTCGAATGCCAGGGCATGATCGAACCGCAGGCGCAACAGCGGGGCCTTCGCATAACCTTTCCCCAGTTCTACGTCCCTTGCTTCGTCCATGGCGATCGGACCCGGATCAAGCAGATTCTCATCAACCTGCTGTCCAACGCGATCAAATACAACCGCGAGCAGGGAACGGTCGACGTCACATGCACTGCGAGCACCCCAGACCGCATGCGCGTCAACGTCAGGGACGCCGGCGCGGGATTGCCGCCGGACAAGCTGGCGCAGCTGTTCCAGCCGTTCAATCGTCTCGGACAAGAAGCCGGCACCGAGGAAGGCACCGGCATCGGCCTCGTGGTGGCCAAGCGACTGGTCGAGCTCATGGGGGGCGCCATCGGCGCAGAAAGCAGCGTCGGAGCGGGTAGCGTGTTCTGGTTCGAACTGCTCGCTGTGGCCGCACCACAAGTCGCCGCTGGCGGCGCCGCACCCGCCGCAGTTGCCAAAGCGCAAGTCCAGAACGGCGCAGCGCAGCACACCCTGCTGTATGTCGAGGACAATCCGGCCAACCTGGCACTGGTCGAGCAACTCATCGCGCGCCACACCGAGATGCGCCTGCTGACCGCGGTGAACGGGCAGCTCGGCATCGCGCTGGCGCGCAGCGCGCAGCCGGAGGTGATCGTGATGGACATCAATCTGCCGGATATCAACGGCACCGACGCCCTGAAAATCCTGCGCCACGACCCGGCCACGGCGCACATCCCCGTTATTGCCCTGAGTGCAAATGCCATGCCGCGCGACATCGAGAAAGGCATGCAGGCAGGCTTCTTCCGCTATGTCACCAAGCCAATCAAGCTCGATGCGTTCATGGATGCGCTGAACGTGGCCCTGGAATTCGCGCAGGTTAACCAGCGCCAATGAGGCGGGACGCACACCATGATCAGCTCATCCGACATACTTGACGCCAGCGTCCTGGTCGTTGACGATATGGAAGCCAATGTCCTGCTGCTTGAGCGGATGCTGCAGGGCGCCGGTTATGCCGCCGTCACATCCACGATGGATCCGTACGCGGTCTGCGAGCTTCACCGCAAAAACCGCTACGACCTGATCCTGCTCGATCTGCAGATGCCCGGCATGGATGGATTCGAGGTGATGGAAGGCTTGAAGGAAATCGAAACGGATGGCTATCTTCCGGTCCTCGTGATCACCGCCCAGCCGGGTCACAAGCTGCGCGCGTTGCAAGCCGGCGCGAAGGATTTCGTCAGCAAGCCGTTTGATCTGGCCGAGGTGCTGACGCGCGTCTACAACATGCTGGAAGTGCGCCTGTTGCACAAGGAGTCGCTGAATAACAGCAAAATGCTGGCGCAGGCGCTGCAGGAAGCGGTGGCAAGCCGTGACCTGATCCGTCGCCAGAGTGACGAAATCAAGCGCCTGTACGACAAAATCGTGACAGAGCAAAAGGTGTCGGAGCGGCTGCTGCTCAACCTGCTGCCCTCGCCAATTGCCGAGCGCCTGAAGGCGCGCCCCGACCTCAGCGCCGATGGCATCCCGGAAGCCATCGCCGACCGCTTCCCGGAGGTGACGGTGCTGTTCGCGGACATCGTCGAATTCACCAGGGTGTCGGCGGGCATGAGCGCCGAACGACTGGTGGCCATGCTGAACGAAATCTTCACCGACTTTGACAGCATTGCCGACCACCGTGGCCTGGAGAAGATCAAGACCATTGGCGATGCCTACATGGCGGCCGCAGGACTGCCCGTCCCGGCAGCAGATCACGCGGCACGGGCGGCGCACATGGCGCTGGACATGCTGGACGCGCTGGACCGCTTCAATCAGCGCAACGGCTATCGCCTGCAGCTGCGCATCGGCATCAACAGCGGCGCGGTGGTGGCCGGCGTCATCGGCAAGCGCAAGTTCATCTACGACCTGTGGGGTGATGCGGTGAACACCGCCAGCCGGATGGAATCCCACGGCGTTGCCGGCCGCGTGCAGGTGACGGAGGCGACCCGGCGGCGGCTGGGTGAGCCGTTCCTGTTCGAGGAGCGCGGCATCATCAAGGCCAAGGGGATGGGTGAACTGCATACCTGGTTCCTGGCCGGCAGGCGCAGTGCATTACCCGAATGATCGCCGGGCATTGCCGCAATGCAACGGGCGGGTGCAATCGGGCGTGACTGGACCCAACACTGAGGAGGTTTGATGGCTACGAAGCACAAAAAACGGCGGATCGCGCTCGCACTGCAAGGCGGCGGCATGCACGGCGCGTTCGCCTGGGGCGTGCTCGACCGGCTGCTGGAGGACGGCCGGCTTGAAATTGAAGGCATCAGCGCGACCAGCGCAGGTGCGATGAACGCCGCAGTGCTGGCCTACGGGCTGCTAAAGGGGGATGCCGACAACGCGCGCCAGGCGCTGCACGAGTTCTGGCGTGCTGTTGCACAATCGGCGGAGAGCTACAACCCGTTCCGCCAGATACCATGGTTGAAAGGAACCCATACCTTCGGACTGGACCACTCGCCCCTGTACCTGATGGCGGATATCATGCTGCGCATCCTGTCCCCGTACCAATTCAATCCCCACAACATGAATCCGCTGCGCAAGATACTCGAGCAACATGTCGATTTCGCCGCGTTGCGCCTGCATTGCCCGATCCAACTTTATCTCTGTGCCACCAATGTCGAGACCAGCAAGATACGCATCTTTTCGGGTCAGGACATGTGTATCGAGGCGGTGCTTGCTTCGGCCTGCCTGCCGACCCTGTTCCAGGCGGTAGAGATCAACGGCGAACATTACTGGGACGGCGGCTATGTCGGCAACCCGGCCATTTTCCCGCTGATCTACAACTGCAGCACACACGATGTGGTGATTATCCACATCAATCCGATCGTGCGCCGCGGCGTACCGACCACGGCGGCCGAGATCCTCAACCGCATCAACGAAGTGAGCTTCAATTCGTCACTGATGCGCGAGATGCGCGCCATCGCCTTCGTCACCACGCTGATCCAGCAAGGCAAGATCGAGCGCGGCGAGATGAAGGAGATGTTGATCCACTCGATTCGGTCCGACCAGACCATGGCTGCGCTCGGGGTGTCGAGCAAGTACAACGCCGACTGGGATTTCCTGTGCTCGTTGCGTGACAAGGGACGGATCGAAGCCGAGGCCTGGCTCGAGGAAAACTACCGCCACATCGGCCAGCGCTCGAGCATTGATATCGCCAAGGAATTTCTTTAAGAAATGGTGATTGGATGAGGCCGAATGTGCAGTTTTCCAGTCGCGCAGCCGGATGAAGCGCTTTTTAAAATTCAAATACCTGCCCATGTTCGAGCAGTCTCGGCTGATAGGCACTGACGGCTGCGGCAACTTCCGACATGGTGAGCGCCATATCGCCTGGCTTCAGATGGGTGATGAAGATTTCCGCAGGAAGGCGCAACTTCCTGATTTCCTTGGCAAGCAAGCTGGGACACAGGTGCTTGGAGGCCATTGCGATCGCGTAGTCGCGGTTGCAAAATGCGGTCTCGATGATCAGATAACGCAGATTGCCGATGCCGTTGACGACTTTCCACAAGGCATCGTTGGGGCCGGTATCGCCCGTGAATACTAAGCTCGCGACGCCACTATCCAGGCAGTACCCCACGGCCGGCACCAGGTGATTGGCGCAGAGCGCGGTAATTTTTCGTCCGGCCAGCGTCACGGTCTCGCCCCGGTTTATCTCGCGATACTGCAGATAGGGTGCCTCAGGCAGAGGCAGCATGGTGAAGTCAGGCCAGATGCAATCATTGAAAACGTGGGCACGCAAGGCATCGAGCGTCTCTCTGGTAGCGTACACCGTCAACGGTGTTTTACGCCTGTAGCCGACGGTATCGACCAGCAAAGGAATGCTGCAAATATGGTCCAGATGCGAGTGGGTGACGAAGACATGGTCGACCCGCACCATTTCGTCGAGGGTAAGATCACCGACGCCAGTACCGGCATCGATGAGCACGTCGTCGTCGAGCAGCATGGCGGTTGTGCGCAGGTTAGCGCCGATGCCGCCGCTACACCCCAGAATTCTCAGTTTCATATAAATGATATCTAAAATGCCGCCAGATAAAAAAGGCTACAGCATCTATCCCGGGTGCAACGCCGGCACCCGCTTGGAACACGTGATACCACACCATACCATCTTCCCACGCATTCGCTACAGCCGCCGCCGCGACGGACCGGATAGTTGAGGCGGGCCATGGGTCGCCAAATCGCGTTGGCCGGAATTATCCGAGGTGATCTGGCAGGCGAACAGCGCTCCATAGGAATTGAGGTCGAGCCAGGTTTCCCATTACTCCGCCACCGTAAAAAAAGTAACCTTTATTGCAATACTGCGCGCTATACTTAACCCAACACGTTTCGAGATTAAGTCTCGGCGGAACTCGAGCGTGCGGCAGTGGGCGGGCAATGCCTTGCTTACCGACTACGTTCGTATCATTCAATTTTTGAAAGACTCATTATGGCAACCGGTACAGTAAAGTGGTTTAACGACTCCAAGGGTTTCGGATTTATCACACCAGACGACGGCGGCGAGGATTTGTTCGCCCACTTCTCCGCCATCACAATGGACGGCTTCAAGACCTTGAAAGAGGGGCAAAAAGTTCAGTTCGACGTTACGCAAGGCCCTAAGGGCAAGCAGGCTTCGAACATCAAAGCGCCTTAACGCCCGATCTTAACCCCCAGCGCTGCGCCAAAAGTTGCTTGAGCTGGTCGGTTAATGTGTTGTTGACGTTCGCGCAGAAAAAAGCCCGCAGCGTAAGCCGGTGCGGGCCTTACCGTGCGTTTCGTTCGATTAGTTGCGCGACCCCGTTACAATCCGGCGTAACATCTGCGTTCATTCAGCTATACCGAAAGAAGCCATCATGTCGCCAATCAAGCCCTACACGATTCAACTCACACCCGTCGAACTCAACGCGACTTCCTATGACAAATACCGGTCGTTTGGAGGATATGATGAAGCCAAGAAGGCCTACACACCTTTGCGGTTTGGAGAAATATCCGACGAGCTTGAGGGTTCCGGCATGCAAGTCAATTACGCGCTGGACTCCATCACACTGGCAATGGAAGCCGGCGTTTTCAAGGACAGCGACACATTCATCGCCAAGGCATTTGCGACGACAGAAGATGCTGCAGAATTCGTTGAAGCGCTACGGGACCACGAATACTACTGGCTCAACGAACGGCATTTTCACGCATTTTCACATGCGCTTAACTGTGACGAGTCGCAAATGCGTACCTACCCGGAAATTGCGGATTTGATCGCAAGCGAAATTTAAGAGTCGCGTCAATATCAGCAATCGACACCGCAAGACTGTACTTCCAACCACAGCCTAAAGCGTACCGGCGACGTCATTTTTGGTCACTTCGTTGAATTTATCCGTCAGGAAGGCGGCGATACGCTCCTGGGTTGCTTCGAGATACGGGATGTTGCTATGGTCGGAGCCAACGATGGTTTCGTCCTGTGGCGTCGCCGTCAATTTGGCCACCAGCAAGTCGGTGTGCGAGCCGGGTACCACGTCGTCGGAGGCTGCGCGAATGATGAAGGTCGGCGCGGAAAACAAAGACGCATGCTTCACTGAATCGAAGCGATGCTTGAGAACGAAACCCGGTACGGACGGAAAACGGCGCTTTGCCAATGCCAGCAGCGAGTCATAAGGCGTAATCAATACCACGGCCGCGACCGGCCGGCTAACCGCTACCTGCACTGCGACGCCCGACCCAAGACTGCGCCCGACCACGGCGATTTGTCCGGCAATGATATGGCGGTGCTCGACCAACCAGTCGAAAAGCATGTGAGCGTCTTCTATCATATGACGCTCCCCCGGAATCCCCTCCGAGTCCCCATAGCCTCGATAGTTAATGGCAAGAACAGTCATATGGGGGAACATGCGCCACGCATCGCGCGCCACCCAGGAGACTTCCTCCGAGCGACCGCCGAAATACACGACGGCTGGATGGGGGCCGGGCGCGCGCGGCGTCAACAACCATCCTGAAAGTCGGGTGCCATCGGCGCTGCGCAACACGACAGGTCGGGTCCGATGCCCGATGCTACGGGGACGCTCGACTTCTTTGGCGCGCACCGGATTGAAAATCAGCTTGCGTTGGCCTACGGCAACTGCGGTGGTAAAAGCCAGCCATGCGAGGGCGACGAGGCCGCCCATGCCAGTCATTTTTTTGTATTTGATGCGTTTCATAAGCATATGCAATTGTACTGAGCTCTTGCATATGCTGTGACCAATCATTCGTCACGAATTGTAACGGTTGAATTTGCTTGCCGCTTTATTGTTGCTACCAGGAATGGGGCATCTGAAATTCACCAGTGTTGTGCACGTTTTTGAATCTTGGACGCTGCTGATGTAGCAGCAGCGCGGCCCCCGGCTTCACTGGCTGACGTGGATCACTTCCCGTACGATGGGATAGACCTCCTGGTTCCAGCGCCGCCCGCTGAACACGCCGTAATGCCCGACACCGGTTTGCATGTAGTGCGACTTCATATAACCCGGGATGCGGCTGCAAAGGTCCTGCGCGGCCATTGTCTGCCCGATTGCGCAGATATCGTCATGCTCGCCTTCGATAGTCAGAAGCGCAGTGTGCCGGATGGCTGCAGGATTGACGATGCGTCCACACCACTCCAGCTTGCCCAGTGGCAAAGCGTACTCCTGGAAGATGTGGCGTATCGTTTCCAGATAGAACTCGGCGGCCATATCCTGCACCGCGAAATACTCTTCATAGAAGGCCCGTGTCGTGTTGGCCTTTACCAGATCGCCTTCAACCAGTTGGTTATACAGTCCCTTGAAGGAATCCACATGCCGTTCAAGGTTCATGCTCATGAAAGCCGCGAGCTGCAGGAAGCCGGGGTACACTCGGCGCATCGCGCCGGGGTGGCGCAACGGTACGGTGCTAATGAGATTCTGCTCGAACCATTCGATGGACTTGCTGGTGGCGAGTTCGTTGACTTTGCTCGGATTGACGCGCGTGTCGATTGGCCCCGCCATCAGCGTCAGGCTGCGCGGTTGCGCCGGGTGGCCATCTTCGGCCATGATGGCAGTCGCAACCAGGGCGGACACGCAGGGCTGGCAGATTGCCACCATGTGCGCGCCCGGACCCATGACTTCCAGGAATGTGATGAGGTAACGTACATATTCGTCCAGTCCGAAGCGGCCGGCCGTCAACGGCACATCGCGTGCATTGTGCCAGTCTGTGATGTACACATCGTGGTCGATCAGCATCGTACGCACGGTCTCGCGCAACAGTGTCGCGAAATGGCCGGACATGGGCGCGACGATCAGCACGCGCGGCTGACCGTTTACGCCTTCTTTCTTGAAATGCAACAGCGTGCCGAACGGCGCGACATGTGCCGTCTCTTCGTGCACGGCTACCTCGCAGGCACTTTCACCTATACCGACGCGTATGTTGCCGATGCAAAAATCCGGCCGCGTGTGCGTGACCTCCGCGCTCGAAAACACCTGATAGGCTGCCGTGAGCTTGCGAATGCCGGGGTGCGCACTCAACCAGGGATGAGACATCGCTGTGACGGCAGCGTCCGTGAACAAGCGCATCCTCGCCATCATGTCAGACTGCGCTTGATAGACTTCATACTTCATGGATCCTCCCGTCTCCCTTGAGGGAACGATATACAAGGCCTTGGAACCTGTTTATGATCTTACTGCGCAGACGTGATTGGTGCTAAACGCTGCTCAAAATTCTCATGGTCTTAAGACCATTCCGGTTTCTCCGCGCCGTGTGACCCAACTGACGCTCAGGTCAGCGCAGCTGAGGTTACAGATCATAGACAGCTTCTTAGCAAGTTGCAGGCCACCACCGTTCTGGCACGCGGCTTGCTCGGACTTTCGTTGAGTTGTCTACCGTAGGTTACGCCCAAACAAGGCAATCAGAAGGGAATACGCAAAATGGCCCAAGCTATCCTCTCCATCAGCAGCAAGAATTATTCATCGTGGTCGATGCGCGGCTGGTTGCTGGCGAAATTCGCCACGCTTCCTTTCGACGAACAGATCATATCGTCCGATGATCCGGCAATGCGTGCAGAAATTCTACTCCTGGCGCCGTCGATACTGGTGCCCTGCCTCACCCATAATGGCGTCAAGGTGTGGGACACGCTCGCGATCGGCGAGTATCTCAACGAAGTCAAGCCCAAGGCGGGCCTGCTGCCCGCCGATCGCGGCGCACGCGCGCACTGCCGCGCTATCTGCGGCGAAATGCACTCCGGCTTTTCCGCCCTGCGTTCGGCGCTTCCGATGAACCTCAAGGGGCATTTCAAGAATTTCAAAGTCTGGGCGCGCGCCCAGGCCGATATCGAACGCATCGCAGTCATCTGGCGCGAATGCCTCAACACTTATGGCGGGCCGTATCTTTTTGGTGCAAAACCGTGCATGGCCGACGCCATGTATGCACCTGTGGTCACGCGTTTCCTGACCTACGACGTGAAGCTGGATGAGGTCTGTAGCGCCTACTGCGAGTCCGTTATGGCGTTGCCGCAGGTGAAGGAATGGGTGGCGGCTGCGAAACTGGAGCCGGAAGAAATCGATGAACTGGATGCCGAATTCTGATTTGGGGCATCGTGACAATGTGGAACTCGTGCTTCATGACGGTGCAATTCGGCGCACTTTCCAGATGCATCGTCGGTTTTAACATGGTGCGCGATGCACCTTGCCATTCGTTGCAGCGGCCTCACTGAGTAAACCTTCACCATGGAATTCCTGCGGGTTGCTGCGTGCAGATCGCGCAGCAACCCGCAGGTCGTCGGCACTCGGTATCCTTTCATCCTGACGTAGGTCGATCCCCGTTCAAAACACACTCGACTGGAAATCCGCCCGTCTGCCGGACTTCAAATTTACCGGTGGCGTCAAATGATGCGCTGAAATTTAGCAGTCCATTTTCTCGCATGGCATTCATGGCCCTTTTAATTGCTGACATGATATTCCCTGCACACAAAAGTTATGGCACTCTCGCGTCCAACGAGCACGCGCCCATGCTGATGGATACCCAACAGGAGTCTGATTTCAGTGATTGTTCTTTGGCATTATCTGAACAAGCCAAAGCTTTGGTAATTCCGTTTCCTGGTATTTAGACTGGCGCAGGCAATCGTTTGAAGATGGTCTGATATTGTTCTGGGGCATGACGCCAATCTTCATACAACTGCTTGTAGCGCCCCCCGTGGAGTCGCCGAACCGTTAATGCCGAGTTGACTGCGTCGTCTTCTCTTCCGTTCATCGCATACACTTGAGACATTCTGGTCAACATCAGTGCTCCACCAAACCGTTTTGTAACGCGCTCCATGAAAGCAATCTCTTCTTGTGACATCTGTGTATGCACCGTCATACCAAGGAATCGAAAATAATCGAACATGTACGGGAAAACAGTAATGCCAGGTTGCCGTGTAGCGGCTTTATTCCAAGTAATTCCCATCGCTTCAAATTCAATTTCCTGGAATCCGGCGACGACACGCCGATAGTCCATCCCGATGGCCACTAAACCCGACGCCATGAGAAATACCAGTACAAGCAAATAATGACGCGACAATACCTTTGTCGTTGCCCCAAACTGTTCCCGGTGAACCAATCCGATAAGGAGGGATACGGGCAATAGAACGAATGCATACCATAAAGGATATTCCACCAAGCTATGCACCAGCACCGCCAGGAAAAAAAGCATGGAAAACCCCACCTCGATACTGACAGGACGGGAAATGCAACTCCGAACAAACCAGAATGCCAGTACCCCGAAAACTAGAATAGTGATGGGCCATCCCAGTTCGGCGGCAAAATTCAACACAATATTATGGGCATAATGCGAATACATGCTGGTAGGGAAGTCCAGCCCAGCCATTATTTGCTGCGGACCAAATTGAAACCAGCCGGCACCAAACCAGGGGTGCGCCAAACTGATTTTCAAGGCCTCCTCGAATAACGCCATCCGCTCGGAGCGCGTCCCTACAGCATGCGAGACAGGTGAATAGACCGAGACATTGAATGCCGATGCTATCAATGGCAAAACACCCACCAACGCGAAGTAGCTCAACAGCAGCCCAACGATTACCCATCCTGATATCGGTCTGGGGCCCACTTTGCCACGCCAGAATCGAAGCGTGAACGCAAATAAAGGGATGATGATCCATCCAATCCTCGATTGTGTCAGCACCAGCCCAAACAACAAACATACTACCGCTCCAATCGCCACCCCCGACTTTATTCGTCCTGCCTGGAATAACCACCAGGCAGAGGCGATCGATATGCAGAACAGCAGCGCCAAGGTATTGGGTTGGGCAATGTTTGCAAAGGGTCGCATCTGGCTCCCTGCTGTATGTAGCATCAGCATCATGAAGGGTGCAAACGGGATTTCAGCGCCTATGAATTGCAATGATGCAATGACAACAGATACCAACCCGGCAAATAAATGGGCAATTGCCAACGCCATGCATAATTTGGCGGCGCCACCCGGGCGAGCGGAAATGCTCGCTCCCAATAGGATCGCAACTGTGGCGACTAAAAAATAGGCGACGGGCAAAAGGGCATCCCAGTTTTCACTTAACATGCCCATTGTTGTCTGTAGCGCGATGACCATCGCCAACCCGAAAGGAATAATCGCGATCCATGGCAGCTGTATCGATACCGATTTATCTTCCAAAAAATAAGCAAGAACAATCACAATGCCCAAGATCGCAAGCCAATCATTGAAAAAGGCCCGGAACGGTGTTACATGAAATGGCAACAAATACGAAAGAGACAGACACGCTGCCAATAACGTGAGAGCGTGATTATTTTCTGTTTTGCGAAACATTCCATTCCTATCTTTGGAAAAATCACCGAAATAGCATTACTTCGATAAAGTGCATTATCCCGGGTGCGACCTAGTAGCGCTACTTCCGAAAAAATTGTCCAGCCCGGTGTTTAAACTGATCAGAGGTAGCCGCGACGGTGACTAAAGTAACCTCAAGTGAAGGGGCTACGACCACGATTCAGATAACGGTAAAGTTGCACGTACAAATAAAAACACCCCACGAATGGAGTGTTTTGAAAGTTCGATCCGTTCGTGTCAGCACAAAATATGCCGATCATACGGAATTGATTATTAGGTTTTAGGCGTAAATTTGCCGAGGCCTGTAGGTGTCCACACCAAGCCAGATGTACTGCATGCGGCAGTGTATGTGAGCGTCTGTCCACTAACGAGCGCATCTGCAATCACAGTATTATACAAAATGTCTATTTTGCCAGCAGCTGCGGAAATGCCTGTAGCCGTTACGGACGTAACATATTTACCTGTGATGGTCGTGGACACGGGCAATCCTAGACTAGAATTGCTGGTCGACGCATCAAGAGTGCCATCGCTGCAGGACACGCCCATTGCTGTCATTGCTGGACTGGCCAAGCTTACCCCTTCCTGCACTTTGGCTTTGGTGGTGTAATCCTGGTAAGCTGGCAACGCCACAGCAGCCAAAATACCAATAATAGCCACCACGATCATCAACTCGATAAGTGTGAAGCCCTTTTGTGCCTGTGTCGACATGCGACGGATAGATTTATTCATTTGGAACCCCCTGTGGATTAAGTTTGAACTACTCCCCCGACAACGCAGGGAACGTGCCAGGTTATTCTTACCCTTGAGCAACATAAAATCTCGTTTTATCCAGTATAAATCTGACAAAATTGGGCGTTTTTGAGAACTGACGTGACCAAAACCGTCACTTGTTTTATGTATATTATGGCAAAAATTGTTCTCTCCTTAATCACGTGGTAATTAAAGTATTTAATTTGCCCCCCGTTACTATGTTCATACCCGAAGATGAGGGGTTTTGGCCAGCCAGGATATCCCCCTCAGTAGGCAGTCTTGGCCGACGGACAGGCCAATGAATCACGCAGCAGATAACTCATCGGCATGCTCATATTGATCCCTTTGGGACCGGTCGGCTGGGTGAACCAGTAGCTGTATATCTTCTGGAATTCGCCGTCGTTAAGCGCAGGCTGTACAGCAGCACGTCGTCCATCGCGCAGGCATCTGCGTTGCCCTGCTCGACGAAGGCGAACGATTCGGCGTCGTCGCGGCCTTCCAGCACCTTCATATTCAGCGCACGCATTGCTGCGGACATTGACCAGACCGATGGTGGTGGTGCTCCTGGTAATGACGGTGGTCTTGTCCTTCAAAGCGCTGGCGCAGAGCCCTGCGCCTTTGCCCTCTTCGTCTCATTGATCGACGTTCCGATACCAGTAGGTTCTCTTCCTCGTCGACTTAACGGGAATATTCGCCTTCGCTACGCCCAGGCCCGACGTCGAGTCGACGCCCGAGCCAGTCCCACTGCCGATCAGGAAAGGCAGCTGCCGCGGCTTACCGTTGACGCTGACCGTGACGATGCCGTACACCGGGGACGGCGGCAGCCCTCCGCCGGCGAACACCGTGGAAGTCCATTGCCCCGTCATGAAGTTCACCGCGTAGCCTTGCGCCGTGCCGAGATTGCCTTGGCAGCTGGTGGTGCTGACGGCGCCCGGCTTGTTCGTGCCGAAGTAGACAGTACCACCGACCGTCGTTGGCGCGTTCACGCCCTTCTCCCCCGTTCCCGACAAGGTGATGTAGAAGCCGCTGAGGGACTTGTCGTAGGTAGTCGACGTTGCATTGAACAGCATGGCGGGCTGGTTGTCGGCCGTACTGCTGGTGGCATCGGACACGGCTGTCCAGCCTGCGGCGCTCATGCCGACATTGGTGTCCTTGACCATATAGAAGCGGTTCACGATATTGTCGGCCTGCTGGGTGGACAGCGGGTGTTCGCGATCGCCGGTGCTCGCGACGACTACGTCGTATTTTGTCGTCGGTACGACGTCCGGCGGGAAGAACATCTTGCGCTTGGTGGTGCCTGTTCCGCCCAGCGCCGCAAGCAGCGTGACTTGTGCTTTGCTGAGTGAAGTGCTCCCCGACACGGGTTCGAGGTCCACACGCCAGATGTTGCCGCCGAGATCGGCCGCGTAGAGCCGGTCGATGTAGCCGTCGAAGTTGCGGTCGACCAGCGTGATGTCCGCCGGCATGGCATAGGTCATGCCAGTCACCTGCACGCAGGTGGCGCCAGTCGCACAGCTAGTGTTGGGCGAGGCCTGCCACAGCAACGCGCCGGTCACGGCATCGAGGATGAAGATGCCGCGGCCCATGGTATCGGTGGTGGGCGGCTCGGCATCCTCATTGGGGTCGTACCCGGCGCCGAAGATCAGCACGGGGTTTGTATTACCTTTGATGAAGGCCACCTTGGGTTGCGACCAGGTCTGTCCGAGTTCGGAAAAGCCCGCATCCGCGTTGGTGTGCTCCCACATGAACTTCGGTGCAGTGGGATCGCTCACATCCAGCGCATACAGCAGGCGCCCGCCGCGGCGCGCGGACAGGAAGATGTAGGCCTTGCCGGCCGCAGCGTTCTGATACAGGCCCGGCGTGCCGTCGAAGTAGTAGTCCTTGGGCTGCGGTGTCGGCATGATGCCCGTGGGCGTGGTGGCGAGCTGCACGATGGGGCTGTTGCTGTAGAGCCGCTGCAGCTTCGGATAGAACTCGGACGGCACGAAGCTCCACAGCTCCCCGCCCGGAGGAATCCCCCCGATGTTGCATTTCGTGGATAGCGTGCACGACCCCATCGGGGCCGGCGCAGCGTTGGCGGCCGGCGGCTGATTGCCATTGACGGCACGGAAGGTGCCGTCGTTGGCGCCATAGAAGACGACGATGCCGGTCGTGCGCCCGTAATTGATGACCGCAGGGCGCGAGTGCAGTATATCGCCGTGCACCGAGGGGCGGATCGTGATGCCATTGCCGGGGCTGGCCTCGTCGCCGATGTTGTCGTCGCCGCGCAGCCAGTTGATCAGCGAATCCCTGCTGACACCTTGCGTCGACGCGGTCATGCCCGAGGTGGAATCGGTGCAGGTCGCGGCAGTTCCGGGGCTCGTCGGAATGTTATAGGTGAAGTTGTACGGCGTACTGGTTTTAACGCTGACAACCTTGAAGCTGCCAACGTAAGCACTTTCGCTGGCCGCGACCGTACCTCCCACACTGACGAGGGCACCGGCCACAAAAGTTGGCGCTGAAGATGTGGCCGCCGTGACCAGAACCGTGGAATAGGCCGTAGCGGAACAGGTGCCGACGGTGTAAGAAATACTCGTGATGGCGAGTGGACTGGTTCCACCATCTGCAGTAATTGCAGCGCTCGGGTCTGGCGATGCGGGGGTGCTGGTGATATTGAAGCAGAAGCTAAGCGGTTTGTTGCCTGACTTGGTGCCCCCGGTGCAACTCGTCCCCGTGTTGGTGATCGTCCAGCTGCCGTTGTAGCGCGAACCGGTCGCCCCCGCGATCGTGACCGTCTGTCCTGTCGCATAGACATGGGCAACTGTGGACGTGCCGGTAACGGTCGTACCCGATCGTGTCAGCGATACGGCGATCGGATTGGACGGCACAGTGGCAGTATAAGTGCCGGTCGACGGTGTCGGCGGGTCTATCGCGATGGGATAACTGCAAGTCGTCGTGGTCAGCGGGGTGATGGAGAAGGTCCCGTTGAACTCTCGATATTGCGATCCTGCAATCGTCACGGACTGTCCTGCAACCAGTGCCGGACTGGGCGCTGAAGAGAGTGTGACGGTCGCGGTGCTGCTGCTGCGCGCGATCGATGTGATGCCCAGCGCCGGAACGTTGGTGCCGAGGATTGCCGCCGTGATATTCGCATTGGTGGTTGCGAATGGCATCGATGAGAGCAGGCTGTTGGCTGCGCAGCTTGATCCAAGGCAGGTGTAGACATTGCGCGGACTCGACGGATTCGTCGCATAGTTGTCGGTCAGGTTGGCGAGCCTGATTTGCTGGGCCGCACCGCCTTTTCCGACCGGGGGAAGCGACAAAGTATGATCCGAACACTACTTTCCGGAGTCAATGATGAAATCTGCGCTGCGCTGGACGCGACAGCAAGGCATCACGATCGTCACAAGGTTGCTTGTGGTTGCGATCATCGGTATTTTGGCGGCTCGGGCATTGCCCAGCTTTCAGGACGCAATCGACAAATATTGGCTCAAAGGCGCGGCCGACGCGCTGCGCGGCGATCTCCAATTTGCCCGCCTGCAAGCAATCAAAAGCAAGCAGACTGTATTTATCAACTCCTCCACCGGCGCATCATGGTGCTACGGGATGAAGCTCGGCAGCGCCTGCACTTGCGCGACGGCTGGCAGTTGCGATCTGAAACAGGTCGGCTCCAGAAATTTCACCGGCGCCACACTCACCACTGCCACATTTGCATCGGATCCAAGCTTCGATCCAGTGCGGGGCTTTGCTACGCCGGCAGGCAATGCCGTATCCAGTCCGCTCTCGGAGAGCAGGCACAGGTAAATCTCAGTCTTGTCGGCAAGGTGGGCATCTGCACGCCGGTCGGCGCCTCGTCTGTGGGATATCCCGCATGCTAGCGCAGTCCAGATAAGGTGGAGTGCGCCTCGTCGAGAGCATGATGTCGATAACGTCGGGCTTTTCCTGGTATTCGGCCTGACCACATTCCTGAAGAAACGTCAAAAGCGTTGGTCCACGAAAAGCACGAAAGGAAAAACTACACCCTGTCTCCCGACACGCGCCTTACGCGGCGAGTAGGCTCTCAAGAAACACTTTTAATCCACAGATTATGCAGATTTTCGCAGATTCTGTTTCAAATAATCTGCGTGAATCTGCGGATGGGGAATTGGTATTCTCAGGCACCTCATTCCGCTATGCCACGGCAAATTCGGCAACCGTTTCTTCGGCGTGATTTGCTGCAGCCCGCCGATTACTTCGTTGAATGCAATCTCAGCCTACCCAAGATGTTGTTTTTCCTTTCGTGTATTTCGTAGACAGATGTGCTTGACGTTTTTTTCAGGTCTTTCGTGGACAGGGCGTTGCGGTCACCCGTCAATACGTGTCGCCGGCGGTCCGCCAGTAGATGCGGGAACGCTTGGTTGAAATGGATGGATTCAGCTCCTGCCCGCCGATCGCCGTACTGGCCGTGCCGTCACGCTTGGCGGCGCCGATCACCACGTTTTGCGCTGCGCCGTTGACGGTGACTATTCCGGTCACCGGGGACGGGGGCAATCCGCCGCCGACAAAGGTGGAGGAGCGAGTGCCGCCGCAAGTACCGGTCACGCCGATCGCGCCGGAACCATTGAGGAGATTCAGCCAATACCCGCGGGCCTCGCCCAAGGCACTGGAGCAGGAGGCGGCGTTGACTATCGGCCGGTTGGTGCTGAAGGCCACCATGCCGGCGGTGATGATAGCGGTGGTTACCGTCTGCTCCCCTGTTCCGTAGGCCGTGAGGTCCATATACCAGCCCTTATCCACGCCGCCCGGCAGGACTGACGACGAGGTGCAGGTATCGGTCGCCGCATTGCTGCGGTTGAGCATGGTGTCCAGGTTGGTCAGCGTGGACTTGGTCGGATCGTCCAGATAGACATAGGCGCGATTCACCACCGGCGTGGTATACGGGTAGCTCAGGCCTGTCGGATGCTCGCGGTCGCCCGACCCGATGGCGACATACACCTGGTTCTTGTAAGGCGTTACCGCCGGCGCGAACAGGAACTTGCGCGAGGCGCCGCTGGTGTAGGCGACTTTGGTAATGGCCCACTGCCCCTTGAGGAACGGTGCGAAGCTGCTGGGGTCGGAAAAATTGATCCGGTACAGACTGCCCCCGGTATCCGCGACGTAGGCCGCGTCCACTGTACCATCCTGGTTGATATCGACCAGCGCGACGTCGCCTGCGACGCTGCGATCGGTGGCAAAGAAAGCGACCACGCTGCCGTCGTTGGCGTCCAGCACATACACGCCAGCGCCCTTCGGGCTGGTACAGGAAGGGGAAGCGGTGTCGGCATCTTCGCAGGTATCGTAGCCGCCTCCCACCACCAGCACCGGGGTGGTGGTCGAATAACCGTTCAGGAACACCAGGTTAGGGGTGGACCAGGTCTGGCCGATGGCGGACATGGAGACGTTGTTCTTGTCGGTGGTGCAGCCGGTATCGTTGCCCAAGTTGGGACAGCCCGCCTTCCATTTGAAGGTCGGGTAGGTGCTGGGGGTTGCCGGGGTGGACACGTCAAAGGCGTACAGCATGCGTCCGCCGCGGCGCATGGACGGGTAGATCCAGACCTTGCTGTTGTCGCTGTTCTGGTACAGGCCGGTGGAACCGTCGAAGAAAAAATCCTTGGGCGTGCCTGCAGCGGCGGTCTGGCCGGGCGGCGTCGGCGACGGGGTCTGGACCAGCGGCGTGTTGTCCATCAGGCGTTGCAAATAGGAATTCGACTCGGGCGGCACAAAGGCCCAATCCTCGGCGCCGGTGGCGGCATTCACGCTGCGGTAGGTGCCGTCGTTGCTGCCGTAGAACACCTTGACCCCGACGCTGCCGCCGAAATCGACCGGCAATGGCCGCGAATGCACCACCGCGCCGTGGATGGAAGGGCGATTATTGGTGGAGGCGGTGCCGCCGATCTCGCCGGTGACGTCCTGACCCAAGATGAAATTGACGATATTCGCATTGATTACCGAATTGCTCGACAGGCTGGTGACGGTGTTGAAATCCACCAGAGACGTTCCGGACAGGGTTTTCACGGTGCGACTGGTGGTGCTGCCCCGCATGATTTCCGCAGCCCCGCCCTTTTCCACTGTCGGGCCGTCCGGCAGATCCGAATAGGCGCTGCCCAGGGTTGTGCATCCGCCCTTGGCAAGGGCGGTGTCATCCCCTTGCGTGGTCCATGCCGTTCCGGCTGTGGAGGCCGTGGTGGTAAAAATACGCGGGCTGACCGTGCTGCCGCTGACAGTAGCCCAATAATTGGCCGAGTCCACGGTCCAGTAGCTTTGCGCGCAGGGTGCGAGGAAGCCGGTGACGGTGCTGATCGCCTGGACATTGTTCATATCCACCAGATCGATGCCGCCATTCACGACGCCCAGCTGGTAGCGCTTCATATTGCCGAACCAGCGCGGGAAAGCTTGCGGATCCGGGCGGAACACGCCTATATACACCTGGTTGTCATTCTGCGCCCGTTGCGTCGAGGAAATCGGCAGCGCGGCCGAGGCAAAGGTCGCATTGGTCGCCTGAATTTCGCTGAAAATATTTTTCAGGGCAGTGATGATTGCCGCCTCGTTGGTAGCGGAAAAATAGCGTCCGCCGCCTGCCTTCGCCATGCTGCTGAGCAGGCTCGACTGGGTCCCGCTCGGTTTGATGCCGTATACGTCGATGGTGTACGTGGATGCGGTAGCTTTTGTCGTAGTGCCCGCCACCGGCACGCCGGTCTGGTACAGGAAACGCGCCCATTCGTCCGCATTATAGGGGGCGGTATCGGTAGCGTAGACGGCGGGCGAGGTAGGGGTTGAAACGATGGTGCTGGTGTAGCCCAGGGCCTGGTAGCGGGCTCCCGCTGGACAGATGCCGCCGGTGGTGGCGCCGGTGCTGCTGTAAGAACACGATGAGCCGGATGGGCAGGTATAGTCTGTCGGCGTACCGCTGGGGAGGCTGCTGTAGCAGGCAAAGGTGTTGCCCAGGGTGGATTGGGTGGAGCCGGTAACGGTTGACGTTGCGACGGTTTTCGTAACGGTCTGGGTGACGCTATATTTGGAGTTCGTGGTCGTAGTCGTGACGGAAGGTGTTGCTGTTTGCGTCACGTTGATATGTTGGTTTGAAGAGCATCCTGCGGTGCTGCCTAGCACACCGCTATAGGTACAGCTATAGGTTGTGGCTGTGGTCGTAGCTCCTACCGTGCTGGATGTGGACGCTGGGCATGTCAGTGTGCCGTGATCAGTTGAATTGCTCCATTTAGTGTTCCCTGTGGAAACGCCTGTATAGCACGATGTTGACGCAGCCGTGCTTGTGGTGGCAGTGCCGGAGGTAGGGCCTGTAACGGTAGATGCGCACGAGCTGGCCGGCGTACTTGAGGTCAACGCGTAGCTGCAGCTGTAGCTAGTAGCTGTAGTCGTGCCGCCCGAGGTTACGCTGGTGTTCGCAGGGCAGGTCAGTGTGCCTGTGTCGCTACTGGTCCAGCTACCGGAACTGGAATAACAGGATGTCGACGTGCCGGTGTTGGTACTCGTTGTCACTACGCTGCTTGAGGTAGTGCTGGTCGGAACAGTCGCCACCACGGAATAGCGCGAAGTACCGGTGGCACAGGTCGGCAGCGCGGTGGTAGTGTCGCTGGTGCTGTAGCTGCAACTATCCCATGTGGTACCGGTGCTCGGGCATTGGGCAGCGTAGTCTGTCGGCGTCCCGCTGGGCTGGCTGGTAAAGCATGCGGACGAGTAACCCAGGTTGGTCGCCACGTTTTGGGTCGTGGTGCTGTATTGTTGCAATGGCAATTGGCTGGTGCTGCCCCCCACGGCCGCCAAGGCTGCGGTGTTGGTGGAATCGTCGGACGATGGCCCTTTGGATGGAGGATTGCCGATGAAAATGATGTAATTGTGGTCGCAGGTATTCGCGGCCGATAAGGGCGCCTTGAATTGGGTATAGTTGGTCGTATAGCCGTTTGAGTCGGCCAGGCTGCCAACCACGTCGCCGCTAGTTGCGTAAGGTTTGTTCCCGGACCAGTAGTTGTAGGCGTCGTACATCAGGTTGCCGTAAGACATCCCGGAATTGGTTTTCTCATTGGGTGAAGTAATGCTGTTGTAGATCGTCGTCAGGATGGCGCTGAAATTGGACTTGTTGGTGGCGCCAGTGGTCTGGCCCGCCCCCATCGGGGAAACGGCATACCGGATGTAACCGCCATTGTCGGTAGCCGGCCCGCCGGTGACGAATTCCATCAGCCCGACGTTGACGAATCCGCCCAGGTTCTGGATCACGGACTTGATCGCGTCGACTTCAGCCTGACCCTGGGTAATCGTCCCGCCGTTGCCATCGGGAAATTTCTCATCGTTACGCGACCAGTTCGACGTATTGTCGAGGATGATCAGGACATTCGGCGCGGTGGCGGTGCTGCTCGCTGTGAAAATGTCCGTATCTACGGCCCAGGCCGACAACGACGCGAGGGCGGAAAGAGTCAGGCAGACTGCCAGCAGCCGGGCGGTAGTTTTCATTTTGATCTGCATGATGGATTCACTCGCTATGATGGGCAGTAGGATGTCATTTGGGCGGTCAGGATACGTTGCCCTATTCCCTGCGTCAGTTTGACTATGGTGTTGGTGCTGCTGTCCGCCGCCTGGGCGCCTACCTCCCAGGTCGAGGTGGCGCAAAGAGAATTGCCGCCGACGGCGCCGGACACGGCAAATTCCCCCTGCTGCGGCCCGCTCAGGCAGCCCAGATCCGGGGCGTTGGCGCCGCTGCTCAAATCAAGCTGGACTGCCGGAATGACGGCGGCCATGACGCAGAACGGTTGCGGGGTAAGCGTGACCGTGAAATCGTTGACGCTGTCGCCGTTGCTGGCCACGCACAGGACGTTGGCCCCGCCGCCGCCGGCGCAATTGGTATTGGTAATTGCCGCGCCCGGATTGACGGTGAAATTGCTGGAATTGACCACGGTATCGATTGCCGCCTGCGCTGCCGCCAGCCCTTGATTCCGGTGCTGGGCGTTCGAGACCACCACGGTCTGGACCGAGCCCATGCGGAAGGCGGAGATGGCCAGCATGGTCATCAGCAACAGCATGATGAGTCCGACTACCAGGGCGATGCCACCTTGCCGGGCATGCATTAGCGGACGTCGAATGCTCATTCGAATCTCCCTGCGACGTTGTTGAGACGGACCACCGTGCTATAAGCGTGGCGCTTGTAGGCATCGTTGTAGGGGCCGAACACGTTATCGCTTCCGTCTGCCTTCTGGCCCAGGACATAGGTCCGGGTGTCGCTGAAGCCGGTGCTGGACTGGGTGTTGCGGGCCAGGATATGCAGCTTCACTGCTGTCACCTCGCGCCAGTTGGTTTGGCAGGCGACGCCGGTGCAAGTACCGTAGGTGTCGGGGTTGGCGGTATAGGCATCGGGACTACCGTCGGCGTTGGTGTCGATGCCGTATTCCACCTGCAGTTGCTCGATCCCTGCCACCAGGGATGAGATTGTGAATGCGCCGCTGCCAAGCTCCGCCACCTTCAGGGTGGGAATGCCGTCGCCCGCCTTGTTATTGTTGGCGACGAAATAGATGCGGGTGTAGTAGGCACGCAGGCCGGCGACAGTGCTGCAATCGGTCTTGGTCAGAAAGAAACTCGCTGCATTGGTATCGATCACATATGTGCCCGCACTGTGCGAACATAGGGCGGTCTGGAAATAGGTTAATTTGCTGGTGTCCACGGCATCGCAACCGGTACTGCCCGCCGTACAGGTGCTGGCGCGGCGGATCACCACGATGTCGCTGCCTGTACGCGCGTCGGACACACAGCCTGGGACCGTCGCACCGTTGTCGACACCTTGAATCGGCAGCGCGAGCGCAGCTTTAAGGCTGGCCGCATCGGTGGCGCACGGATCCGGCTTGGTGGTTGGGGTCGAGACGACCCCGGCAGCGGCAGGATTCAGTTCGCCGTAATAGCCTGCGAGCTGCAAGTCGTCCATCAGCAGTTGGGTCGCGTAGCGCCCGTTTTCAATCTGCTGGCTGGTCTTTTCCGTCTCCGCACGGCTACGGCTGCTATTGACGAACAATCCGGTGACGGCCGCGACTACCAGCAGTCCCACTGTGATGCCTATCATCAACTCGATGATGGAAATGCCGCGTTGGCGCGGGCTGGCTGAGATATGGTGCATAGGGGACATTCGTCGTCTCTCAGGGAGCGCTCAGGTTGGCGATGGTTACCTGGTTGGCGAGCGCCCGGCGGTAACCGTCGGTGCCATACAGGTTCTGGCCGCAAGCAAGAGAGGGGGCGCTGAGTTGCGTCATGCCCTGCCATGCCACCGTAATCATATAAACGGATGGATTGGTTCCAATCTGCACGATGCAGCCCCGGGCTCCGGTCATGGCGCCGATCGCACTTCCGGACTGCTTCTCGGCCGCGCCCTTCAATTCGTAGCTCCAGTCGCAACTATCCCTGGCGGCCCCGGTGAGCGTAGTGCAGTCGGTTGGTTGACTGCTATCTCCTGTGCCCAGGGGCGTGGTGCCGGTAAGATAACTCGCCGCATTGGCGCGGTTGGCGCTGATACGGTTTGCCATGTCTTCGACCAGCAGGATCGCCTGCGCGCGCTGGAAAGATTCGGTTTCCGAGGCCTGGGTCTTGACCTGCATTCCGGCCAGTCCGAGCAGGCCAAAGGCCAGGATGACGATGGTGACCAAGGCTTCCAGCAGGCTGAAGCCCGGCTGGAAACGACATGAGCGCGAGGGTAGCATGGTCAGCAGCCTGAGGTGGTAACGATGCCGATGCCGGACAGGTCTACCTCGACGCAACGGATGTCGGTGCTCGCCGCGGAGGAAAACTTGAAAGTGGTATTCGCTGCCGCGCTGACTCGTCCGGAGCCTTGGTACACCACCGAAGCCGGGCCGGTAATGGTGAGCGAGCTCAGCGCCTCAGTGGTAAACAGGACAGCGCTGGTCGAAGGATCGAGGATTTGCCATCCGGCGTTCCACTGCCCCGCCTGCCTGGGCGAGAGCGTGACGTTGGCGTTGCGTTTCAGGGCTTCGGCACGCGTCAGATTCAGCGACGCCTGCAGAGTAGAGGCCGCTGTCTTGAGTTTCTGGCTTGCAATCAACGAGACAAAAGATGGCACACCGATGGCAGCCAGAATGGCCACGATGGTGATTGTCACCATCAATTCCAGCAACGTAAAACCGCGCGGCGTCATGGCGTCACCACGCGCTGGACGGCGTCTTGGCGCCCGTACTATCGATCTGGAGATTCCCGTCCGAGACTTGCGTTCCGATCGCGGTAGCGGTAATGGCGAAGGCCGGGGGCGTCGTTTGGGCAGGCGCAGCGATCGTGCCCGATGCGATTGCCACAGTGTAGTAGGGAGATACTTCGCTCGGTAACGGATCGTTTAATGTCGCTACGGCCGTGGCGTAAGCCCGGTTGTCGGTAAAATATTGCTGCTGCCGCAGCACCAAGTCCAGAAGGTAGGCTTGAGCGGAGCCCCGACGCCCCTTTTGCACCGACTTCACGTAAGACGGATAAGCAACCGCGGCAAGTATGCCGGCAATGGCCACCGTGATCATCAATTCGATCAAGGTGAAGCCTGGCGTTCCACGCTTCACTGACGCCGGAGAGTCGCCTCTGTTCATGGTTGTGATTTTCACTTATATCAGGATGTCGAATGGTAATTGACGCAACGCCATGCTACTAGCATATATGGCAAGTGTAGCCTTGCAGCAACATTCCGACAGGCGGTCAGTTTTCTCGGATGAGTGGCAGGAATTGGGGGGAACTAATGGGATAGGATCATATCCTCCGGCATGACTTCAATCCGCAGTTGGCTCTTGACCGGCATGTCATCGATTTTTCCGGGATGGAATTTTGTTTTCAGGAACGCGTCGATCACTATTTTTTGGACTTCCTCCGGCAGGGGGGAGTCTTCCATGACGACCTGATCGATATCGCCCTGTTCGTTGATCAGCAAGCGCAATACTGCCAGTTGCGACAATCCATTCGGCAAGGAAAGGCGCAGGTCGGGCGAAATGTCGAGCAAGACACGCGGCTCTTCGGTCAGTTCGCCGGCGCGAAAATAATACGGTTCAGGCTGTGCCACGGTGGAGAAAATGGAGGAATCCTCGTTCGCCGCCATCACAGCGGTGCGCACCGGGGCTGGCGGTAGGGTCTGTACCGTGTCTTTCTCTGCCCCCTGCTCTTTGCCGACACCGGCAAGCTTGCTGGCAGGATTATTCGCGCCAACAATCAGCCTGACACTTAAGGTACCTGCCTGCTTATCTGCACCTGGCCGCGTACCCCCGGCATGGATACCAAGCAAATAGACCAGAAAAAGATGCGCTGTCAACGATAGTGCCAGCGCCAACAGATACCGCGGCTGAACTGATCTAATCTTGACCGTTAACGCAGAAAAAGTCGGTATCGTCCACATCATCCATAATTGCTGAGGTTGCGCAGTGCCAGATCATACCGCTTGAGCGACGGATAGGATGCAATGCGCCGATCTGATTTATTTTTTCCACGGCAATCACAAAAAACTTCAAAAACATTTGTCCACGAAAAGCACAAAAAAAAGCCTGCATGCCGGGATGCAATCGTAGCAGCAGTTCTCAATTTAAAGGTGTTCATGAGGTCTGCGGCGCCAAGACAGGCTATCCAGTATTGGGCGGCTTGGATTTGAGAGCATCGAACATGAATCGCATCATATGATTCCAGTCATCGAAAGGGATGTACTGGGTCAAGGCGCGAGTATGTTCGAAAAATATGCGTCGTGAAGGCAGCGCGTCGTGGACGGCACGATACGGTGCATCGAATCCTGGGCGCTTTTATGCAATCAGAACAGTGGCTTATATGATTCTCAGAACCCAGCCATGCACTGCCCGCCAGGATCCCCCCTCAGTCAGCAGTCTTATCCGACGGATAAGCCAATGAATCACGCAGCAGATAACTCATCGGCATGTTCATATTGATCCCTTTGGGACCGCTCGGCTGGGTGAACCAGTAGCTGTATATCTTCTGGAATTCGCCGTCGTTGATCAGCCGCACCATCTCGTGATCCACCAGTTTCTTGAAGGTCGGATCATCCTTGCGGAACATCAGCGAATACGGCTCGACCGACAGCGGATCGCCGATGATGGTAAAGCCGGCGGGGTTCTTGGCGGTTGAGCGCAGGCTGTACAGCAGCACGTCGTCCATCGCGTAGGCATCGGCCTTGCCCTGCTCGACGAAGGCGAACGATTCGGCGTCGTCGCGGCCTTCCAGCACCTTGATGTTCAGCGCCCGCACATTGCTGCGGTCATTGACCAGGCCGATGGTGGTCGTGCTCTTGGTAATGACGATGGTCTTGTCCTTCAGGTCCGACCAGTTTTTGATGCCCTTGTTGTTCTGCACTACCATCCGTACGCTGGAAAAGAAGTGCGGCACGGTAAAGCCGACGCGGGTGCGGCGGTCTGCGTTGTTGGTGGTCGACCCGCATTCCATATCGGCCCGGCCTTCGATGATGCTGGAGAAGCGGGTGGTCGAATCGACCGGCAGATACAGCACTTTCAGGTTCGGCAACTTCAGTTCGCGCTTCACCGCTTCGGCGATTTTCAGGCACATGTCGATTGAATAGCCGACGATCTGTTTGTTTTCATTGGTGTAGGAAAACGGGGCGGTCTGCCGATACGCGAACGTGATGCTCTGACTGTCGCGAATCTTTGCCAGGGTGTCGCCTGCCGTTGCGGCCAGCGGCGCCAGAATACACATCAAGGTCAAACCATGCTTGATTACACCACGCATAACAGAAGCTCCAATAAGTCGCTGACGGTCGCCACCGGCGCTGGCAGACAAGGCGACCGAAAACTTGATTAAGACAAATATTACCCTCGCAGCAATATATATCAGGACGTCCAGCCGGTGCGGCTTTTTGTTGCATGTGTCACCGAATTACCACGTCATCGCGTGCGCGCCGGATGCTGATCTGGTTCTTGACAAGCTTAGGTAATACGGCTGTCATGAATGACTACGAAAAGGTGACGAAAGATGCTTTCCAAGCGACTCAAACATTTCCTGATTGCACCGGTCTGCGCGGCATGCTGCACGTTGATAATTGCAAATCCGGCAACTGCTGCAAATCCAGCAGATCCGTCCAAGGTCCTGCACATCGCTTTTGAAGCAGCCGACGATGGTTTCGATATGGTGCGCACCAACAACAGCCTGTATTCGACGTGGGTGGGCGAGGCGATATTCGAGAATCTGCTGACTTACGATTATTTGGCGCGGCCGGCCAAACTGGTGCCGGCAACGGCTGAGGCTATGCCCGACGCCAGCAAGGACGGCCGGACCTATGTCTTCCATATAAAGAGAGGCATCTTGTTTACGCCGGACCCGGCCTTCAAAGGCATGCGGCGCGAGTTGACGGCGCAGGACTATGCCTACACCATCAAGCGCATACTCGATCCGAAAAATCACTCGGCTCAAGCCAGCGCATTCGAAGGAAAAATCGTCGGGCTGGATGCGCTGGTCGGGGACGCCAAAAAAACCGGCCGCTTCAGTTACGACGCGCCTGTCGCCGGCCTTGAAACACCTGATCGGTATACGCTGCGGATCCGGTTGAACGCGCTCGACCAGACCTTTCTTTACCTTCTGGCGAATTCGACAACCGGTGCCGTAGCGCGAGAAGTGATCGAAAGTTACGGCCAGGACGCGGGCCGGCATCCGGTCGGAACCGGCGCTTATTTTCTGAAAGAATACGTTCCGCGCAGCAAAATCGTGCTGGAAGCGAATCCCGGCTATCGCGGTTTCATCTGGAACTTCACACCCTCCGGCGACGCCTGGGACAAACAACTCGTCAAGGATATGCAGGGCAAGCACATGCCGCAGATCGGACGGGTTGAAATCAGCATCATCGAGGAAGACCAGCCGCGCTGGCTGGCCTTTGACAGCGGCCAGCTGGATATCGGCGAACTGCAAGGCGGCTCGGTGAGTAAAGTACTGGATAAAGACAAGCTGAAACCGCAATACACGGCACAGGGCGTCTCGCTGTATCGCTTCGTCGGTGCAGAAATTACGCACACGTTTTTCAACTTCAAGGATCCCGTCGTCGGCGGTTACTCGAAAGAGAAAATCGCGCTGCGTCGCGCGATTGCGCTGGCATACAACCTCGATGATGAAATTACGCTGGTCCGGTTCGGTCAGGCCACCAAGGCACAGTCCGAGGTGCCGCCCGGTGTCGCCGGTTTTGACCCGAAGTACCGCAGCAGCATTGCTTATGACCCCAACCTGGCGAATAAGCTGCTCGATTATTTTCAGTACCGCAAAGGCCCGGACGGGTATCGCAATCTGCCGGATGGCAAACCCCTTACCATCAGGATTTCTTCTTCGGCCTCCTCGCGCGACCAGGCCCGGATGGAAATATGGAAACGTTCGCTCGATCGGATCGGCGTGCGCGCAGAATTCCCCGTCAGCAATTTCGCTGACAACCTGAAAGCCGCATCCGAGTGCAAATTGATGATGTGGGGCCTGGGCGGCACGGCCGGCATCCCGGATGGCGATGATTTTCTGCAGAGCTTCTATGGACCGAATGCGGGGCAAGGCAATCTCGGCTGCTACGCCTCCGCGGCATACGACGACGCCTACCGCAAAGCGCGACTGTTGCCGGACGGGCCTGAGCGGCAGCTGCTCTACACCCGTATGGAGCGGCAACTCGAAGCCGATACGGCGGAAGTGTTGCACCTGTCGCGCGTCCGCAACTGGCTCACGCGGCCGTGGGTGAAGGGCTTTAAAAAACACCCTATTCTGAATGCCGACTGGCAATATCTGGATATCGAAAAACATTAAACCGGCATCTGTTTAACACGGAGATATCAAGACAATGCATTCGTCATGGTTAGGCGGGCTGTTTGCGGCCTGCTTGTCTGCCAGCTGTTCCTGAGGAGCGCCACCAATGACCGCTTATATCCTGCGCCGTTTATGGCAAATGGCACCGACCATGCTCGGTGTCATCGTGCTGGTATTTCTCCTGTTCAGCTGGGTCGGCGGCGACCCGGCCTATATTTTGGCCGGCAAGATGTCGAACCCGGCGCAAATCGCGAATATCCGCGCCCAGCTCGGTATCGACCAGCCTTACTACGTGCAACTCTGGATTTTCATCAAGCAGATCGCCACCTTCAACTTCGGCGCCAGCTGGAGTACCGGCGAATCTGTTTCGAATGTGATCCTGACGCGGCTTGGTCCATCCCTGACCGTCCTGATTCCGCTGACGATACTGGAAACCCTGATCACGGTGGCGCTGGCGCTGGCGATCGCCTTTGTGCGCGGTTCGATTACCGATCGCATGGTGATGATTGCCTGTACCGTGGGCATGTCGATCAGTATCCTGGTGTATATCATCCTGTTCCAGTACTGGTTCGCGTACAAGCTCGGCATCTTTCCGGTACAAGGCTGGGGCAACAGCTTTAACGAGAATCTGTTTCGCTATTCGGCCTTGCCGATCCTGATCGGACTGGCGGTCAGCATCGCTCCCAGCCTGCGCCTGTACCGCACCTTCGTACTCGATGAAATCAATCAGGATTACGTGCGCACCGCACGCGCCAAGGGCCTCAGCGAGAAACGCATACTGTGGGTGCACGTCCTGCGCAATGCGGCCATTCCCATCATCACCAATGTGATGTCGAATTTACCCGCACTGCTGATCGGCGCCTTCCTTATCGAGCGCTTCTTCTCGATTCCGGGCATCGGACGCGAAGTCATTTTAGCGGTGGAGCGCAGCGATTTTCCGGTGATCAAGGCGATCACCGTGTATGTCGCCGCTGCCACCATGCTGTTCAATCTGTTGACCGATCTGATGTATCAGGCGGTTGATCCACGCGTTCAGCTGAAGTAAGAAAGCGCAATCGCCATGTCTATCATCACGGATTTCAAAAAGAGAAGAAATGGGGCGGCGCCAGCCACCATACTGCTGAGCTCGGAACCGTCGCCGGGCCTTTGGGCCCTGGCCTGGCGCCGTTTGCGCGTCGATTGGGTGGCCATGGCGGCACTCACAGTCGTGGCCTTGTATTTTCTGGTGCTGCTGCTCTCCGGCAGCGGATTGATCGCCGCCGACTGGCGTGATGAAGTGGCCGTGAATTATGCCCCGCCGACCTTTGTCGGCGCCCAGCCGGGGAGCGACGGCAACGGCGTCGTCGGCACAGTCGAAGCGCCTCCGCCTGAGAACCCGCTGGACCCGTTAGCCGAGATTATTCGCACCCTGCGCGCAAGCAAGACTGTTGCCCCGACCACCCCGGTGGTCGCGCATGACCCAGACGGGTCGAAGGCGATCCCGGCGCGTAAATTGACCTTGCCATTCGGTGCCGACAAATGGGGGCGCGACATCATCAAGAAAACCATCAAGGGCGCGGAAACCTCGATCGTGGTCGGCCTGGTCGCGGCCTTGCTGGCGACCGTGCTCGGCACCGTCTTCGCGGCGGTGTCAGGCTATTTCGGCGGCTGGGTCGATGATGTCTTCAACTGGTTCTATAGCATCTTCACTTCGCTGCCTTATTTGCTGCTGATCCTGGCAGTCGCTGCCGTGCTGCAGAAAAAAGGCGTGCTGACGATCGTGCTGGTCCTGGGACTGACCGGCTGGACCGGCACCTTCCGCCTGATACGCGCTGAATATATGAAGCACAAGACGCGTGAATATGTGATGGCGGCCGATGCCATCGGCGCGTCGCACTGGCGCAAGATGTTTTCGCACATTTTCCCCAACGTCAGCCACGTGGCGCTGGTGCAGCTGTCGATTCTGGTGGTCGGCTTTATCAAGTCGGAGGTAATCCTGAGCTTTCTCGGTTTTGGCGTGCCAGTCGGCGTGGTGTCCTGGGGCAGCATGCTCAACGAAGCCCAGAACGAATTAATTCTCGGCAAGTGGTGGCAGCTGGCCGCCGCGAGTATCGCGATGGCGATTCTGGTCACCGCATTTTCGCTGTTCACCGATGCGCTGCGTGATGCACTTGATCCGAAATTGAAATAGGATGCACCATGAATATGCTTAATTCGAATGGTGTTAAGTTCGCGCCTGAACAGCACGCCCCGTTGCTGCAAATACGTGATTTGCGCGTCAGCTTTCGCACCGATAAAAAACATAGCGTCGAGGCAGTCAAAGGCATTTCTTTCGACATTCCGTACAACACGACGGTCGCCCTGGTCGGCGAATCCGGTAGCGGCAAGTCGGTCAGTGCGCTGGCGGTGATGGGCTTGTTGTCACCCGACAGTGCCAGCGTCGCGCCGACTGGCAGCATCCTGTTTGAAGGCCGCAACTTATTGGCGCTGTCGCTGGCGCAGCGACGTCAATTGTGCGGCAAGGATATCTCGATGATTTTCCAGGAGCCGATGACATCGCTCAATCCTGTGTTTACCGTCGGCTTTCAAATTGGCGAGGTCCTGCAGCAGCACATGGGCATGCATGCCAAAGCAGCCCGTGCCCGTGCTATCGCCCTGTTAAAGGAAGTCGGCATCCCGGCCCCGGAGACCAGAATAGACGCGTATCCGAATCAATTGTCCGGCGGCCAGCAGCAGCGCGTCATGATCGCCATGGCCATCGCCTGCGAGCCGAAACTGCTGATCGCGGATGAGCCGACCACTGCGCTGGATGTGACCATTCAAAAGCAGATTATCGATTTGATCGAAGCGCTGCGCCAACGGCATAAAATGTCGGTCCTGTTCATCACCCACGACCTCGCGCTGGTGGGGGAAATCGCCGATCAGGTAGTCGTCATGCGCAACGGCGAAGTGCGTGAAAAAGGCCATGTCCGGCAAATTTTCGAAGCGCCGCAAGATCCCTACACCAAGGCACTGTTGCTGTGTCGCCCTTCACTCGACAGCCGCCCGTGGCGCTTGCCCGTCATCAGCGACTACATGAACGGCTTGCCGGCCATCGATCATCCCGGGCTGAGCGCCAAACAACGCAGCCGTGGCCTCACGGGCAAGGAAGAAATCCTGCTCGATGTGCGCAACCTGGGCAAGAGTTTTTACTCCCGCGACGGCCTGTTCGGCCGCAAGGAATTCAAGGCTGTCAACGACGTGTCATTCACGCTGGCGCGCGGCAAAACCCTCGGTGTGGTGGGTGAATCCGGTTCCGGCAAGACCACGGTGGGCCTGACCTTGTTGCGGCTGCATCAAGCCACCAGCGGACAGGCGCTGTTCGAAGGTAAAGATATTCTGGCCATGTCGAACAAGGACTTCATGTCCTACAAACGACGGATCCAGATTATTTTTCAAAACCCGTATGCGTCGCTCAATCCGCGCTTTACGGTCGGCCAGATTTTGCTGGAACCGATGCGCATCCACGGCATCGGCCGGAATGACAAGGAACGTGTCGACATGGCGCTGCAATTGCTGCAAAAAGTGGGCATGCCGGCCGCCGTCTTCCTCCGCTATCCGCACGAATTTTCCGGCGGCCAGCGGCAACGGATTGCGATCGCCCGCTGCCTGACGCTGAAGCCGGAAGTATTGGTCTGCGACGAATCGGTCTCCGCGCTCGACGTCTCGGTGCAGGCGCAGGTATTGAATCTGTTGCAGGATTTGCAGGAAGAATTCGGCATGAGCTACATCTTCATTTCACACGATCTGGCAGTGGTCAAATACATGGCCGATCAGGTGATGGTGATGCATCAGGGCGAAGTCGTCGAGCTGGCCAACTCGGATGAGTTGTATCGCAATCCGGCCAATGCCTATACCCGCTCATTGCTGAGTGCCATTCCACGCGGCTTGCAGGCCTGAACCCCGACATTTCGCCCTTTTTATACTCACTCATGAGGTGACCTTTGTACGACAATATTCGCTCCCTGTTCAAGCGCCTGGCGCCAGCTGTAGATTTTTGTTCGTTACGCCTGGTGGACGAAACCAGCGAACAAATCGTCGTCCGCCAGGATGTTTTGCAACCACTCGGCAACCGCTCCGATCGCGGCGTGATGGTAGCTGTGATGCATCGCGGCGGCTATGGTTATGCCGCCACCGGCGACCTCACTGCCAGCGGACTGAAAGAGGCATTCAAGCGGGCGCAGGGCTGGGCCGAAGCCAGTGCAGGACGTTCCGTGGTGGATTATTCGCGCATCGACATGCCGCGTCCCAGCGGCAGGTATGCCGGCGCGGGGGCGGCACATCGCGCCGACAGCGCCTGGTCACGCAAGGAAGTGATTGCGCTGCTGATGCGCGAGTCGGCCGCCTGCCGTATCGATAGCCGGATTGTCGACTGGTATGCGGCGTTCGGCACGGTCGCCTCGGACCAGCTGTATCTGAGCGCCGACGGCGCCGACGTCCTGCAGCAATTTCGCTACGTGATGCCGAACCTGGCAGCCACTGCGCATCAAGGCGCCGATACGCAAACCCGCAGTTTAGGCGGCCAATACAATGGCTATTGCCGTCAGGGCGGCATGGAAGTGCTGGCGGCGGCGGGTTTTGACGGCTCAGGCCACCGCATCGCCGAGCAGGCGCTGGAGTTGCTCGCCGCGCCCAACTGCCCGAGCGGCAGCATGGACCTGCTGCTGATGCCCGAGCAAATGATGTTGCAAATTCACGAATCGATCGGCCATCCGCTTGAGCTGGACCGGATTCTCGGCGATGAGCGCAACTTTGCCGGCACCAGTTTTGTGACCCTGGATATGTTTGGCCATTTCCAGTACGGCTCGGAGTTGCTCAACGTGACCTACGATCCGACCCACCTCGAACAATTCGCCAGCTATCAATGGGACGACGATGGCAGTCCTGCCGAACGCTGCTTCGTGATTCAAGACGGGATCCTTAAAAAGCCGCTGGGCGGCACCATTTCCCAGGCGCGCGCCGGTATCGACGGCGTCGCCAACTCGCGCGCCTGCAGCTGGAACCGGCCACCGATCGATCGCATGGCAAACCTGAATATCGAACCCGGCAGCAGTTCGTTGCAAGACCTGATCGGATCGGTGGAGCGCGGCGTATTGATGGATACCAACGTCTCATGGTCGATTGACGATTCGCGCAACAAGTTTCAATTCGGTTGTGAGTCGGGCCGCCTGATTGAAAATGGCGAACTCAAAGGCGTCGTCAAAAACCCCAACTACCGCGGCATTTCCGAGAGCTTCTGGCGCTCCCTGAAAGGGGTTGGCGACCAGTCGACATTCAATGTGATGGGTACGCCCTTCTGCGGCAAAGGCGAGCCGTCGCAAGTGATACGCGTCGGCCACGCGTCACCGGCCTGCCTGTTCAGCGATATCGCGGTATTTGGAGGAGATGCGTGATGACCGCCTTACCAGATCAATCGACAGAAAAATCGATCACCAGTCAGATGCAGCAATACTTTTATGACCTGGCGGCACTGCTCGGCAGCCGCGTGCAAGGTCCGGAACAATACACCTGCTGGTTTTCAGCAGAAGCCTCGGACTTCGTGCGCTTCAATCGCAGCCTCATCCGGCAACCTGGCCACGTCCATCAAATGACCTTATCGCTACGCCTGATCGCCGCTAAGCGGCATGCCGAAAGCAGTGCCACGCTAGGCGGCGATCCGGCGACGGACAACGCCCAGTGCATCCGCATGCTCGGTCAGTTGCGCGCGCAACTGGAGGATCTGCCGGAAGACCCGTATCTGCTGTTTTCGCAAGAAGTCCGCAGCACCGAACACATTGTCCCGTCCGCATTGCCCGACAGCGCCGCCATCGTCGATCAGGTGCTGAGAGCGGCACACGGCAGCGACCTGGTCGGGATTCTGGCAGCGGGACCGGTGTATCGCGGCTTTGCCAACTCCCTCGGCCAGCGCAACTGGCACCAGACCGCCAACTTCAATCTCGACTGGAGCCTGTATCAAAATCGCGACAAGGCGGTAAAGACCTCGTATGCCGGTTTGGAATGGGACGCACAGGCGTTCCAGACCAAGTTTGACAGCGCCAAAGAACAACTGGCGCTCCTGCAGCGACCATCAGTGACCGTCAAACCCGGTGCCTATCGGGTCTATCTGACCCCCACTGCGCTGAACGAACTGGTCAGCATGCTGAACTGGTCCGGCCTGTCAGAGAAAGCCTTGCGCACCAAGCAAAGTGCATTACACCGGATGCGCGCCGAAGGGCTGGCACTGCATCCTTCCGTGACGCTGATCGAAGACACCGTCAACGGCATTGCACCCGGCTTTCAGCAAGACGGCTTTATCAAGCCCGACCAACTGACGCTGCTGGAACACGGCAAGCTGACCGGCAGCATGATTTCACCACGCACAGCGCTGGAATACGGCATCGCCACCAATGGCGCCGACGGCGCAGAAGCGACCTCGTCACTCGACCTCGGCGCCGGCGAATTAGCGCTGGCCAACGTATTGGCAGAACTGGATACCGGCATTTTCATCAGCAACCTGTGGTACCTGAATTTTTCAGACCGCGCCAACTGCCGCATCACCGGCATGACCCGCTTCGCCACGTTCTGGGTCGAGCACGGCGAAATCAAAGCGCCGTTAAATGTGATGCGCTTCGACGATTCGCTGTTCCGGCTACTAGGCAACAAGCTGCTAGGTTTGACACAAGAAAGGGAGCTGCTGATCGATAGCGAATCCTACGGCGAACGCCGGGTCGGCAGCGTGCGCCTGCCCGGTGCGCTGATTAAGGATGTTAACTTCGTCCTGTAAATAAACCCCACGCAACCGGTTCGCTGTACGTAGGCTGTTGAAGTTGCCGTTGCCGTTGCTTTTGAAGTTGCTGTTGACGTGAATTCCGCATTGAGACGTTGCCAAATGGGGCGGCTGTCAGTCGGGAATTGTGGGGAAACTTGTCTGAGCGCAGCGAGTTTGTTTCCCCACCCGACTGGCAGACGACCCATTTGGGAACCTGACCGAAGGGAAGGCAACGGCTTTGCGGTCGCCTTCTTTTGGTTACTTTTCTTGGCGAAGCAAGAAAAGTGACTGGCTGTCGGGCCACTCCCGACTAGCATCCACGGAGTAGCGACCGTTTCAATTACCGACGGCCACCACACATCACAAATGCACAGGCAAAAAAAACCCGCTCACCTTACGGGAGCGGGTAAATCCAAACCTTAGGAGGTGTTGGAGGAGACAGACGAACTATATCGCACCGCACCATCCAGGTCTGCTTTATTGTTCAGATAACGTATATAAGCAAACCATATAACACCCGCCAAGTCACGCCCATCAACACTGCCCCTTAATCCAACGCGATCCGCACCCCCGCCGACACCACATTATTCACCAGCCCACCTTTGCCAAACTGCGCATCATAATTGGCATACCAGCTCCACTTGCGATCAATCGCTGTCGAAATACCAACCCCACTCCAGCCTGAATTACGCGACAGCCCAATACCCTGCACCGTGAAATTGCTGCCAGGCGCGCCGGAAAAAGCCGCCGCAAAATCCAGATTGCCATCGGTGAACGCATGCTGCCAGGCCGCATATGCCTGCAGATTGCTCTTGCCAGCCAACCAGTCGAAACTCGCATCTCCACGCAACCCGAGTAAACCGGCAGTTTGCCGATAGGACTGACTATTGGCGATCAGGCCAAAACTGCCGCCCGTTTCGGCAAAGCCACCACGTTTCAGGCGATCATAAGCAACGCCGACGAACGGCGTGATGATGGTGCCGCTCGACCACTTGAGCGCATAACCGGTTTCGGCATAGGCCGACAGCACGCTGTCCGTATGATCCGCCTGCAGGCCCTCGATTTCAGCGCCAGCCATCGCAGTACGCTTGACCGTGCTGGAGACCGTTGCCACACCGGCACGACCGGAGACATAGGCGCCGTTGCTGCCCCCCTGATTCGACAACGCATAACGTCCGTATAGCGAAACACCGGTGTTCTGCCCCCTGGAACTACCGCCAAAGCGATCGAAACCGGCGCTGCTGTCCGCATACGCAATCGCGGCTCCGAGGATAGCCTTGTCACCGAGTTGCGTATCGATACCGAATTGCGCACCCGACATTGAAGTAGCGGCGCCGGCATAGCCGGATTCGGCCAGTTTGCCGGAAGCACCGATTGCGCTGACCCACAGACCGGTGTTGACTTGCCTATCCCGGTTCCCTAATTGCGACAGGCGATTCGACAGATCGCGATTCACCGCCTGCGATTGCTGAAAGGTCAACGCTTGTGCAGAAGCATGAATTTGCCCCGACAAACTATCCAGCGCAGCGCCCAGCGCGGCGATACTGGCGACCCGTTCCAGCGCTGCTGCGCTGCTCAGCAAAGCGGCGTTGGTGCCACCGGTTTGCCCGCTTGCCGCCATCGCGTCAGCCGTCGTCATCGCCTGCTCAACGTTGGCGGCGCTATTGGTTCTGGTCGGATCTGCGGCAAAGGCTTGCGCTGCCAGCGTCGTAGCGACGCGTCCGATCGTCAAGTCAACTTCCCTGGCGCCGTAAGTCACTTGTGCAGTGAGTAAGGGTGGGAACGCCGTACCAACGCTTTGAAACCCGACGTCGCCGAAGGTATTCACGACAGCGGTACCCGCGGTTAACACTTTTTGGGACTGATTATTCGCCTGTGCGGTGACATACGCATTGGCATCGGCGGTGCCAGTCGGAACCGTTGCCACCAGATGCGAGCCACCCAACGTTGCGGTGCCGCCAACCGTCAGGGTCGTGTTGATATCGTTGGCCAACACGGCGTTCGCCGCTGCGGTGTAATTGCCGGCAATGGTCAAGCCTTTGCCGGTATTGCTGAGTCGCCCGTTGTTGCTGACGCTAGCGCCGATACGGCCACCGTCACCGCCCAGATTCCCAGCGGCGTCGATTTGCACAGCGGAAGCAATCGATCCGGTGATATTCAGTGTGCCCTTGACCACCTCATTGTTGCCGGTATAGGTATTCGCCCCGGATAAGGTCAACGTCCCGCTCCCATCCTTGATCAGTCCGGCATCGCCGGCGATCGCATTGCTGAAGATCGAGGAAACCGCATCAAACTTGACGTTGACATTCGGGCCGAGCGCCAGGCTTTGTGCAAACAAGGCCGGGCCATTGACCGCCTTGCTGGCGTTCAGCAACCCCCAGCCATAGGTCGCCGGATCGTTCATGCTGGTCGCCGTCGACAAAATGGTTTGCCGCAGCAAATCGGCATTCATCCATGGATACACTTGCTGGACCAAAGCAATCGCACCGGTCACCGCCGGTGTCGCAAACGAAGTGCCATACACACGCCCGCCCGCGCTGGGCGACACAAAATCGCCGGGCGCAGCCAGACACCAGTTGGCTGCGACGCCACAGCGATTGGCATAGCTGGAAATCACCCCAGGCTGCGTATCCGCACTGGAAAACCCCTGTGCGCCACCCACCGCATTCACGGCCGTCACCGCGATCCAGCCCTTTTGCAGGTCGGGATACAGCGCCGGCAAGCCGGCCGTCATGGTCGGCTGCGCACTGGCGCCGTTACCGGTGGCCCAGACAAACAAGCCGCCTTTTGCCACGAACGGTTGATAGATGTTGTAGTAGCTGACGGCATTCGCAGGAGACGCAATCGAACCGACGCCGTTGGATTGATTGAAGATCCTGATGCCATTGTTATACAGACGGTTGTAAATGTCGGTACTCAGCGCCACGCCATCAGTGCCAACCCCGGCCGCGATACCCTGAATCTGTACGCCTGGCGCGACGCCGGTATCGGTGCCACCCAACGCTTCAGCCACCTCGGTCCCGTGAGAGTTGCCGTTGCCGCCGGCACCCAGGAAGCCACCGCTGCTGGTGCCGGTCGGAGCCGTATACACCAGTTTAGTAATGCGTCCCGCAAGCTCAGGATCGGATAAGTTGAAATCTGTGTCCACCACACCGACCGTCACGCCGGCACCGGTAATCCCCTGCGCATGCACCGGGCCGGCACTGCTGTTAACCGGCGCCGGATTGGGCGTGGTCTGCCCGCTCAGGGTGGGCGCCGCGTTGCCTGGATTCTGGCTACCGCCACCGCCGCCACCGCAACCGGACAGCATGGCTGACACCGCTAGCGACACGACCGACAATGAAAAACAGGTTGGGCGTTGGTTATTCATTAAAACCTCGAGTATTTATGTGAACGACAATTTTTCTCGAGTAATGCATGTTGTCGACCGCGACTTCAACCTGTGGTCAATCCGGGCTGCCTAGGAGCCTCTACATCATTACCACACCAAAATATTCGGGCAAAGATACGCGCGATTTCCGGCGCACACAACGTGACAAAAACAAGGTGATGCGGTCCAGCAACACTGCCAGATTTTTGCCATTTTGGCTTGACCCGCGCCCGCTTTTAAAGATCATTCCCGTTCGGCTGCCTTCTGTGCAATGCTTCCATCTTTAGCTTTACGCATGGCGTTCCCAATAAAACGATGCAAAAAATTTCCGCCCTGAATCGTACGACCCTGATGTTCCCGTTGGCGCTGGTGCTATTTGAGTTCTCCGTCTACATCGCCAATGACATGATCCAGCCCGGGATGCTCACCGTCACCCGTGAATTCGGTGCCAGCGCTGCCTGGATGGCATCGGCCATGACCGCCTTTCTGTTGGGCGGCGCCTCATTCCAATGGCTGTTCGGACCGCTATCGGACCGGGTGGGACGGCGGCCGGTGATGTTGGGCGGCACCATCTTTTTCATCATTGCCTGCCTGGCGACCCTGTTCTCCGACAGCATCGAAAGTTTCATCGTCTTGCGCGTAGCGCAGGGGATCGGACTGTGTTTTATCTCCTCGGTCGGGTATGCCGTGGTGCAAGAAGCGTTTGAAGAAAAAGCCGCAGTCAAAGTCACGGCACTGATGGCGAATGTGGCCTTGATCGCACCGTTGATCGGCCCGGTGGCAGGTGCTTTCATGATTGAGCTGTGGCCCTGGCGGATGGTGTTTGTCTTCATCGCAGCCGTTTCCTGTGTCGCGTTGATCGGCCTCGCCCTGCACATGCCGGAAACCGTCAAGCCGCGTAAGGAAAGATTACCGCTGATGCAGATCTGGCATGACTATCGCAAGGTGTTTTGCAATCATAATTTTTTGATGGGCGCGCTATCGATTCCATTGCTGGCGATCCCGTTGATAGGCTGGATCGCCATGTCGCCGCTGATTCTGGTGGCCGACGGACACCTGAGCGTAATTGAATACGGCTGGTGGCAAATCCCTGTTTTTGGCAGTCTGATTGCCGGCAATCTGATCCTCGCCAGTCAGGCCGACCGCTGGCGGCTCGGCAGCTCGGTCAAGTACGCCTTATATCCGATCGCCTCGGGAATCGTCGTCATGCTGGTCGGCGCAGCCGTTTTCCGTACCCCCTACTTCCTGATTCTCGGGATCAGCCTGATTTCCTTCGGCGAAGGGCTTTCTGTAGCGGTGCTGGTGCGCTTTACTCTGACCGAGAGCGATGTCTCAAAAGGCACCGTCGCAGCGGCCATGGGCATCGTCGGCATGCTGATGTATAGCGTGGGGATTGAGATTTACAAGCTGCTCTATCTGTACACCGGCATGCTGGGATTTGCTTTGCTGTCAGCGGCGGTTGCATGCTTGTATTGGCGCTTGTCGCGCGGTGTTGTGCAGCGTGCGATGGCGGCGCGGGTCACAGGTCACGGCGTCAGGCAAGGCTCGGCGCGCTGATGAACACTTTCGCATTGGCGCGCTGCAACATCAATGCGTAATAGCCGGTTATTACCCGCCCGCCTTTTTCGGCCTCATACTTGCTCTTATGCGCACCGGATTGGCATCCAAACCCATGCATTAGTGTTGCCTCCATCACACATTTCCCTCCAGAAATTTCTACTGAAAGAGCTATCATGAGCGCAAAGAAAATCCTGTTTCTCGCCGGTGACTACGTCGAAGACTACGAACTGATGGTGCCATTTCAGGCACTCCAGATGGTCGGTCATCAGGTGGATGTCGTGTGCCCGGACAAAGCCGCCGGCGCCCGCATCCGTACCGCAATTCACGACTTTGAGGGCGACCAGACCTACAGCGAAAAGCCCGGTCATAATTTCACGCTGAACGCGGCGTTCAGCGATGTCGACGTCAACCATTACGATGCGCTGCTGATCCCTGGCGGCCGGGCACCGGAATATCTGCGCCTGAACAAACGCGTCATCGAAATCGTCCAGCAATTCCACGCAGCAAACAAACCGATTGCTGCGGTGTGTCATGGTCCGCAGTTGCTGGCAGCTGCCGGCATATTGAAAGGCAAAACCTGTTCGGCTTATCCGGCCTGCGCGCCGGAAGTGGAATTGGCCGGCGGCAAATATGCGGATATCGATATCGCCGCTGCGCATACCGACGGCAATCTGGTGACGGCTCCGGCGTGGCCGGCGCATCCTGCCTGGCTGGCGCAGTTCCTGAAGGTACTGGGAACGCGTATCGAGCTGTAATCGGAAGATGTTCCTGGCGGTGGCGTCGGATGGTCGTCCGATACCGCCGCCCGGGGACGGTCATACAATAGGATTGTTCCAGAAGACGCAGGTATGCCATGTGCCAAATCTATTCGCAAGCTGATCCGATCCTGTACGAATCACGCACCCGATCAGTGCGCATCATGGGCGTCATCACCACCATCAAATTGGAAAATCTGTTTTGGCAAACGCTGTCCGAGCTGGCTGCCGACAATGATTTAACGACGAATCAACTGATCGCAAAATTACACAGCGAAGTCACCGCCCATCTTGGTGAAACCAGTAATTTTTCCTCTTTTTTGCGCGTCACCTGCTTACGCTACCAGTCGCTTAAACGCGACGCCAGGATTGAATTCACGACGCAGTTGCCAGCTGTTAAAGCAAGCGTGACCGGCTAGCTACCGCATCCATTATTCGCCATAAAAAAATGGCCTGCAGAACCAAAGCTCTGCAAGCCATCCATTCAAGCTAACACCCCAACCGACGCGCCTTACACCACGGTCGACAATGCCAGCGTAAACAGCAGGGCAAGCACCGAAATCAGCGTTTCGCACACCGTCCAGGTCTTGAAGGTTTCAGTGACGGTCATGTGGAAATACTCCTTGACCAGCCAGAAGCCGCCATCGTTGACATGCGACAGGATCAGCGAACCGGCACCGGTCGCCAACACCATTAATTCCGGACGCGTACCGGCAACACTGGACACGATCGGTGCAACAATCCCGCAGGCAGTGATCATGGCCACCGTGGCCGAGCCGGTTGCGACCCGGATCAGCGCAGCCACGAACCAACCCAGGACCAATGGCGACAAGTTGGCGTGCGTGGCAAGACCGACAATCGAGGTCGAGATCCCGCTGTCTTTCAGAATTTGCCCGAAGCCGGCGCCCGCACCAACGATCAGGGTAATCCCGGCGATAGGCGCCAGGCACTCGTTTGTAAACTTAAGGATGGCAGCACGATCGAAACCGCGGGCTTTGCCAAAGGTGTAAAAGCTCACCAACGCTGCAATTAACAACGCAATGACCGAATTACCGATCAGGCGCAGGAAGTCGTTGGGGAAAGTTTTCGGCGCAAAGAAAATGTCGGCCCAGCTACCCAGCAACATCAGAACGACTGGCAACAGGATGGTGGCCAGGGTGATGCCCAGACCTGGCAAGTCGCGCGTGCTGTCGCTCTCGATAAACTGCGCCGCCAGTGGATTGTCCGGATCGGGGAAAACAAACTTCGAGATCAGCTTGGCAAACAATGGGCCGGCAATAATCGCGGTAGGAATACCGACAATCAACGCGTACAGAATAGTATGGCCAATGTCGGCGTTGTAAGCCGTCACCGCATACAGTGCGGCAGGATGCGGCGGAATCAAACCATGCACCACCGACAAACCGGCAACCATCGGAATCCCGACCACTATCATTGAGGTTCCGGTGCGCTTGGCAACGTTGAAGGCGATTGGAATCAGCAACACGAAACCGACTTCAAAAAATACCGGCAAGCCGACGATCAGCGCCACCACCATCATCGCCCAATGTACGTTCTTTTGGCCAAAGGCAGCAATCAGCGTGTTGGCAATCCGTTCGGCGGCACCGGACTCCGCCATCATCTTGCCGAACATGGTACCCAGTCCGACCACCAGCGCAATATGCCCAAGCGCGCCACCGACGCCTGTTTCATACGACTTGACGATGGTCGCCATCGGCATGCCCACCGCAGCGCCTAATACTACCGACACCACGATCAATACGATGAACGGATTCATCTTGAATCTTGCAATCAACACCACCAGCGTAATCACCGCAATCAGTGCGTACGCCAGCAGCATGTTTCCCTGAACCATCTCCATTACCCTCTCCTTTGTTTTTCACCAGCAGTCGACCCGATGCGGGTTTTATCGTCAGCGCCTGACTGGCGCGGCTTTATCGCTTGAAGGCAATGCAATCCACTTCGACCTTGCAGTCGACCACCATCGCCGACTGCACGCAGGCACGGGCCGGAGGATTGGCGCCAAAGTATTCTTTGAAGACCCGGTTGAACGATTGGAAATCACGGGTGTCGTCCAGCCAGACACCGCAACGCACGACGTGCTCAGGACCATAGCCAGCCTCAGCCAGAATCGCCAGCACGTTCTTGATAGCCTGGTGCGACTGGGCAACGATGCCGCCATCGATCACTTCACCATTCACCATCGGTACCTGACCGGACACATACAGCCAGCCATCCGCCTCCACCGCACGCGCGAATGGCAAATGCTGACCGCCAGTGCCGGAACCGCCTTCTACACCGTATCTTTTGATTGTCATATCTTTCTCCTGTCGAAATGCATAAAAGTGCTGCCCAATATTGTTTGTAAAACCATCTGTGCTATGGGAGTGGATGGCGTGCCAAAAAACGTCCCGCACGTTCGCCGGTAGCGGCTTTTTCAATACCGCCGCGATACGACAGCACGCCATTCACCCAGACCGCTTCAATCCCGTGGGCCGGTTGCATCGGATCGGTGAAGGTCGCGGCATCGCGCACCGTTTCAGCATCGAATAGCACCAGATCGGCCCAATACCCTTCACGCACCAGGCCCCGTTCGGCCAGACCAAAACGATGCGCAGACAGGCCGGTCATCTTGTTGATCGCCACCGTTAATGGAAACAGCTTTTTTTCGCGGCTGTAATAACCAAGTACCCGTGGGAACGCGCCCCACAAACGTGGATGCGGCAACGGGTCGTTCGGCAAGCCATCGGAGCCCACCACGGTCGCCGGATGACTCAGGATACGGTTGACATCGTCGTCGTGCATGCCGTGATAGACCGCGCCGGCCGGCTGCAAACGCCGCGCGGCCTCGAGTAAATCAACGTTCCACTCCGCCGCTATCGCGGCCAGCATTTTGCCGCCCATGTCCGGATGCGGCTCGGACCAGGTCACCTGGATATCGATGGTATCGGTGACCTGTTTCAAATCGAGGGTCGATGAACTGGCTGTGTACGGATAGCAATCGCAGCCGACCGGCTGGTAGCGTTGCGCTTGCTCCAGCGCGGCCAGCACCTCAGCGCTACGGCCCCAGTTGTCGACACCTGCACATTTCAAATGCGAAATCACCACCGGTACGCGCGCATGCTTGCCGATCCGGAACGCTTCGTCCATCGCTTCCAGGATCTCGGCGAACTCACTCCGCAAATGGGTCGCGTAGATACCGCCTGCAGCAGCCAGCGGCGCGGCCAAAGCCATGACCTCGGCGGTCGGCGCACTGATCGCGTTACCGTAAGCAAGACCGGTACTCAAACCCAGCGCACCATGCGCCAGTGCTTCGCTCAATTGCGCGCACATCGCGCTGATTTCCTGGTCCGTTGCAGCCCGGTCAAGACGATCCATCTGGTTATTCCGCAATGCCGTATGACCAACCAGTGCCGCCACATTGACGGACGGTTGCGCCTGATTTACCGCTGCGACATAGCTGGCAAATGTCGGATAGCTGAACGCCTCTGCGTCGCCTAACAAATTCATCGGATCCGGCGGCACGCCCTTCAGACTGACCGGCGCCGCACTAATGCCGCAGTTGCCGACCACTACCGTGGTCACGCCTTGCGACAGTTTGGGCAGCATCTCCGGCTGGCGGATGACGTTGGTATCGTCATGCGTGTGCACATCGATAAAACCGGGACTCAGCACTTTGCCGCTGCCGTCGATTTGATGCGTGGCTTGCCAGCCGTTCAAGGCACCGGCTGCGGCGATCCGCACGATGCGACCGTCAGCCAGTGCGACATCGGCATTGAATGGTGGCGCACCGCTACCGTCAATCAACGAAACATTGCGGATCAGGGTGTCGCAACTATTTCCGGCCTGCTTGCTCGCTGCAGTATTCATCTCAATCTCCTAACGGTTCACGATTGCCGCTGCCACGGTGCGCATCCAGCGTAAACTTCAAGCGCCGCAGCAATTCCTGACTATGGTCCTTTTGCAGCAGCGCCAGTTCGGCCATCAACACATCCAGCACCATCATCATGGCGTAGCGCGACGATGACGGTTTAAAAATGAAATCGGTTTCCAGCGACTTCAGCGGCAGCAACACATCGGCCAGCGCCGCCAGTTGCGATCCCAATGCGGTGATCGCCACCAGACGCACGCCGTACTCCTTGGCCACCTCACAGCTGGCAATCAGCTCAGGTACATTCCCGGTGGTCGAAAACGCCAGCACCACATCATTTTTGTCGAGCGTCGCGGCGACCATGCGCTGCAACATGGCGTCGTGATAACTCGCTGCCGGCCGCCCCAATCGCACCAACCGATAGCCCGCCTCGTCAGATAACATGGTCGAACCACCGCCCATGCCGAAGGCGTAAATCATGCGGGCCTCGAGCAACAATTGTGCGGCACGCTGCAATGCGTCCTGATTCAGCATGGCGCGATTGAGTTCCAGCACCTTCCCGATATCGGCATAGATCATGTCCGCAATCTGCGGCACCCGACCTTCAGCCGAGGGCGTTTCCGCATGTAAAAACCGCTGTCCTATGGCTGCAGCCTGCGCCAGTTTCATCTTCAGATCGCGTACATCGCGGCATCCCATGGCCTTGGCAAAACGGGTCACACTGGCTTCGCTGACGCCGGCCAGCTGCGCCAGGGTGTTGATGCTCGCACCGGCGGCAAGCGGCAGATCGCCCAAAATGGCCTGGGCGACCTTTTGCTCGGCCAGCCTGAGCTGGCCGCTGCGCTCGGAAATACGCGATACGATATCGAAAGTATGCGCAACTGGGTGTGGCAAGGTATGCGGCATGCGTTCCATTCCAAATCTGAAAATATGGCCTATTCTGATAGCCGTCGGGTGCTGCTGGGGGCAACTTTAACACGCACTTGAAATTTTTTGTGTTACTTTATAACATAACCTGCAAATTTCCAGTTCACGAATACAATAAAATAATTTTTATTGCCAACTTATCACCAAATATAGTTTTCAGCGAAGGAATTTCCAATGAATGATACAAACTATCACAGCAGCATCGACAACCCGGTTATTACTCCTCTGAACAAAGGCCTGGGAGCATTTCAACAACCGCTGGCTACTTCTGCCATCAAGGATTTGCACTGGAATTTGTTGCGCGAGGAAGTCAGCCTGCCGACCGCGGTACTGTACGAAGAGCGGCTGCAGCACAACCTCGAATGGATGCAACAATTTGTCACCGAATACGGCGTCAAACTGGCGCCGCACGGCAAAACCACCATGGCGCCGAAATTGTTCGCACGTCAGCTGGCCGGCGGTGCCTGGGGCATCACGCTGGCGACAGCGCATCAAACCCGGGTCGCTTACCAGCACGGCGTGCGGCGCGTGATCATGGCCAATCAACTGGTTGGCAAACCAAACATGGCGATCATTTCCGATTTGCTGACCGATCCGTCTTTCGAATTCTGCTGTCTGGTGGATTCGGCCGAGGGCGTCGATCTGCTTGGCGCGTTCTTCAAGGCACGCCAGCAAAAATTGCATGTATTGCTGGAACTGGGTCCCGACGGCGGCCGCACCGGCGTCCGCGATGCCGCGCAACAAGCCGCAGTGCTGGAAGCAATCGAGCGCTGGCAAGACCACATCGTCCTGGCCGGCGTCGAACTGTATGAGGGCGTACTCAAGGAAGAGGCGGATATCCGCCGCTTTCTGCAACGCGCGGTCAGCTGTGCCAGGGACTTGGCGCAAGCCGGTAAATTTACCGAACGCGCAGCGCTACGGCCGGTCATTCTGAGCGGCGCCGGCTCTGCCTGGTATGACGTCGTGGCGGAGGAGTTTTCCAAGGCCGAGATCGGCCTGCCGCTGGACGTGATCCTGCGTCCCGGTTGCTATCTGACGCATGACGTCGGGGTCTACCGTGCCGCACAGGCGCAGATCCAGACCCGCAATCCGGTCGCGCGAAAAATGCGCACCAGCCTGCTGCCGGCATTGCAACTATGGGCCTACGTGCAATCGCTGCCGGAACCGGGCAAAGCCATCATCGCCCTCGGCAAACGCGATGCCGCCTTCGACGCCGGACTACCACTGCCTGCGACGCATTACCGTCCCGGCAACGCTGCGCCGGTCGCCACGCCTGCGCATTGGGAACTGACCGGCATGATGGATCAGCATGCTTACATGCAGATTGCCGATGGCGACGATATCAAAGTCGGCGACATGATCGCCTTCGACATTTCACATCCTTGCCTGACTTTCGACAAATGGCGTCAGATTGCAGTAGTCAGCCCGGAATTCGACGTCATCGATGTCGTCCACACCTTCTTCTGATCCGCTGCGTAAAATGCGCACAGAGAACGTGGAAAACAAGGCAGAAATTATGCTACCAAAAGCATGAGCATCACCCGCGAAGACCTTGAACAAGACCACCTGCGCGCAACGCTGGTCAGCACACCTATTGCCGCTTCGCTACTCTCGGAAGAGGCGCTGGAGGCTTCCTGGCGGGGCGCGCTGGCGTCGTTGCCCGAGACCGGGAGCGATGTCTGGCTGTTCGGTTATGGCTCGCTGATCTGGAACCCGATGGTGCTGCATACCGAGCGCCGACTGGCGACATTGCACGGCTATCATCGCGGTTTTTATTTATACTCGCGCATCAATCGCGGCACGCTGGATAATCCGGGGCTGGTGCTGGGCCTGGATCGCGGCGGTTGCTGTCATGGCGTCGCGTTCCGGATTCCGGCAGCCGATATCGAAGCTGAGTTGCGCATGCTGTGGCGGCGTGAAATGCTGACGGGTGCCTACTTGCCGCGCTGGCTATCGATACGGATGCCGGCGACAGGCGGGAGCCAGCAGCGCCACATCAAGGCCCTGGCATTCGTGATGAATCGGCAGCATGCCGCGTACGCCGGCCGCCTGCCCGACGCCATCGTGGTTTCACATCTGCGCGATGCGACCGGCCTGTACGGACCGGCACGCGACTACCTGCAACACACGCTTGACGGCTTGCTCCGCGAGGGGCTCAACGACCCGTATCTGGCGCGCTTGTGGGCGCAGTTGCAGCGCGACACATCAAATACATGACAAAGCGATTACAAATGCGGACTCAACTTCTCCACGCGTGAATGCAGCTTGTTGAGTGCGCTCAGGTAGGCCTTGGCGGAAGCCACCACGATATCCAGGTCGGCGCCGACGCCGTTCACGATACGGCCCGCCTTGGACAGGCGCATCGTAACTTCACCCTGCGACTGCGTGCCGGTGGTAATCGCATTCACCGAGAACAGCTGCAGTTCGGCAGCACTCGCCACCTTGGTCTCGATTGCATTCACAATCGCGTCGACGGGACCGTTCCCCTGCCCTTCGCATGCCACCTCATGGCCGTCAATCGAGAACACCACCTTGGCGCTTGGTTTTTCGCCGGTTTCCGAGTGCTGCGACAACGATACGAAACGATAGTATTCGTTCTCATGCGATTGCTGCTCGCTCGACACCAGGGCAATGATGTCTTCGTCAAAAATCTCCGACTTCTGATCTGCCAATTCCTTGAAACGGGAAAACGCCGCGTTGATTTCGGTTTCGGAATCCAGATCGATGCCGAGTTCCTGCAAGCGCTGTTTAAACGCATTGCGGCCTGACAACTTGCCCAGAACGATCTTGTTGGCACTCCAGCCAACGTCTTCGGCGCGCATGATTTCGTAGGTGTCGCGTGCTTTCAAAACGCCATCCTGATGGATGCCGGAAGCATGCGCAAACGCGTTGGCGCCAACGATCGCCTTATTCGGCTGCACGATGAAACCGGTGATTTGCGATACCAGCTTGGAGGCAGGCAAGATCTGAGTCGTATCGATGCCGACCTCGAGATTGAAGTAATCGCGACGCGTTCTGACCGCCATCACGATTTCTTCCAGTGCGGTATTCCCGGCACGCTCACCCAGACCATTGATCGTACATTCGACCTGACGCGCGCCGCCGATCATGACACCGGCCAGCGAATTGGCGACCGCCATGCCCAGATCGTTATGGCAATGCACCGACCAGATGGCCTTGTCCGAATTCGGAATCCGTTCGCGCAGCGTTCTGAGCATCTGGCCGTACAGTTCCGGTACGCCATATCCGACCGTATCGGCGAAGTTGATGGTGGTCGCACCTTCGGCGATCACGGCTTCCAGTACCCGGCACAGAAAATCCATGTCGGAGCGGCTGCCGTCTTCCGGGCTGAATTCGACATCATCGGTAAACTTGCGCGCATAGCGCACCGCCATCTTGGCCTGCTCGAAGACCTGATCCGGCGTCATGCGCAACTTCTTTTCCATATGCAATGGCGAAGTCGCGAGAAAAGTGTGTATCCGCTTACGTTGTGCCGGCTGCAAGGCTTCGGCTGCCCGTGCGATGTCCTTGTCATTGGCGCGTGACAGCGAGCACACGGTGGAGTCCTTGACGATGCCGGCGATCGCCTTGATCGCATCAAAATCACCAGGCGAAGCCGCTGCAAATCCAGCCTCAATCACATCGACCTTCATCCGTTCCAGTTGCTTGGCAATGCGGATTTTTTCATCCTTGGTCATCGATGCGCCAGGCGACTGCTCGCCGTCGCGCAACGTGGTGTCGAATATGATGAGTTTTTCGGGTGAGTTGGCTGCCATGCTGTGCTCCTGAATGTTCTGGTGAATAATCGATTTTAAAGGCTTTTAGACGACTGCCGGACAAAAATAACAGCTTGGTCCAGCGCTCGCGGCCATGAAAAAAGCCGCCTTGGCGAACCTCGGCGGCTTTGATGCGCGTTTACGCCTTGACATCGGCGCATTTCGTCAACGCGATGCTTCCCAATGCTTACTTTTCGTCATGCTCATGTTCAGTCTGCACGATGCTGACCGGCCTGCCCTTGAATAAACGCCAGAAATACACGCCCAGACCGGATAACCCGTACAGCACGAACAAGCCGAACAAGACTTTCGACGGCGCGCTGGAAATAACCACCAGCACCAGCACCACCACGAAGGTAGCGATAAAGGGTACCGGCTTACGCAGGTTGACATCTTTAAAGCTGTAAAACGGCACGTTGGTGACCATCGTCAGGCCGGCGTACAAGGTAATTCCCCATGCCGCCCAGCTCAGGTCGGCACCGACAAAGCCGAGATCGTCCATGATCCAGACGAAGCCCGCCACCAGCGCTGCTGCGGCCGGACTTGGCAAGCCTTGAAAATAGCGCTTGTCGACGACCGTGATATTGGTGTTGAAACGCGCCAGTCGCAACGCCGCGCCCGCGCAATACACAAACGCTGCCAGCCAGCCAAGTTTTCCCATGCCGCGCAATGACCATTCGTACACCACCAGCGCCGGTGCCGCACCGAATGAGACCATGTCCGACAAACTGTCGTACTGCGCACCAAACTCGCTCTGCGTATTGGTCATGCGCGCCACGCGGCCATCCAGACTGTCGAGTACCATCGCCGCGAAAATCGCAATCGAGGCTTGATCGAACTTCAGATTCATCGCCATCACGATCGCATAAAAACCGCAAAACAGCGCTGCAGTCGTAAATGCATTCGGCAACAGATAGACGCCGCGGCGCCTTAACGTCGGCCGTATCGGGCCATCGTCTTCGTCATCCTGATAGGGAGTGCGCAAGGAATTTTTTTCGCGCAAGGTCTTCGGGAACGGTGTGACGTTACTCTTCGCTTTGCGGCGGGGGAAAGTAGCCATGTGGGTTCCGTTTCAATCTACAAAAAACAAAACTTAAAATTCGGCCAAAATCGTTTCCGTCGCCGACACCTTGTCGCCGACAGAAACCTTCGGTGTTGCTGTCAATGGCAGATACACATCAACCCGCGAGCCGAAACGAATAAAGCCATACCGTTGCCCGCGCGCCAGTATATCAGCGACCTTGACGTAGCAAAGAATACGACGGGCAATCAGGCCCGCAACCTGCACACACGTCACGGTTTGGCCGTTTGCCGCGGTAATCACCAGTGCGTTGCGCTCGTTTTCAATCGATGCCTTGTCCAGATCGGCGTTCACGAACTTGCCTGGAAAGTATTGCACCGTTTCGATCTTGCCATCAACCGGGGCACGATTCGAGTGCACGTTGAAGACGTTCATGAAGACGCTGATTTTCAGTGCTTCGCGGTTAGCGTAAGGGTCATGGGCTTTTTCAACGACGACAATGCGGCCGTCGGCGGGCGAAATCACCGCGCCGGGGCTTTGCGGAATAACCCGCGGCGGATCACGGAAAAATTGCAATACGAACAAGGCAATGATCCAGAAGGGAAGCGACCAGCCAACCGACACAAAGGTGACCAGCAACGCCACGGCAAACGCAATTGCCAGAAACGGCCAACCTTCACGGGCGATAATAGGATGTGGATAATTATTCAACTGCACTCCGGATTGTCTTAAAGAATGATGGAAACTTGATAGCGTGGCTATTCTAGTCGAGCAAGCAGTAAATGTAACCTTTTGCGTAGCAATCGGTACGTAATTAGAGCGCAGCCTGCAATAACCGGCCGCCGGCAATTCCGCAGCCGTTACTTTTGCTGATCGTCAGCGGCTTTCATCCGATCCTGCAATTGCTGCTGCAACTGCCCGTCCAGCGCCTTCGCCTGATCCAGCGCCTGGTGCTGCGATTTTAAAATATCCGGCGGCGGCGCTTGCGCCGGTTTGCAAGCAGCCAGCACCAGTCCGGCTGACAACATCAGCGCCAACCTTTTCATTTGAACCGCACCTTGCCGACCACGCGCATGCTCAACGTTGTTTCACCTGGCTCGAAGCTTGGCTCTTCAACCTGTGCGGCATCATTCATCGCCGCCGCACGCAGCATTGCGCCTTTCGGCATTGCAGCTTCCGCAGCATAGTTACCGGAACCTTCAAAATCGACCGTATCCAGTACCGCATCCGCTTCGCTACGTCCCATGGCACGCGCAATCGAAGCGATGCGTTCAGTCAGGTTCTGATAGGTAGCAGCGATGCGCCGCTCATCCAGTTTTTTGCTGGTGGCGTCGCTCAGGCTGAAATACAGGCCATTCAGGCCCAATACGCTTTGAACCGACGCCACGGTCTTGGGCAGGCTGTTCAGATTGGTCGTGGTGGCATCCAGGTACTGGCCAACCCGCCAGCCAGTCGGCTGACGCAACTTGTTGGCATTCGCACGCGATTGCGGCTGATCCTCCGGGTAGACCGGGTAAGTGTAATAACCACGGGTCTGCAAGATCGCCTGCGGATCCTGTCGTTTCAGAAGTTCGGTTCCCTGCTTCATCTTCAGATTCACGCGTGAGGCCGCTGCGGCCTTGTCTTTATCCTGCTCTTCTATGGCGAAGGTAATGCGTACCTGATCGTTGACATGCTTGACTTCGCCGTAAGCGGGTACGACCACCAAAGTGCCGGCGGTCGGAACCCTGGTTTGCGCATGGACACCGAAACTGGCTAGCGCCAGGATCGATGAGACCATCAGATTACGGGATCGTGACATAGGAAATCTCCAAAAAAGAGAGGCGTTACGCACGCCCCCAACCGGGTTTGCAACAAGAAGGATTACAGATCCAAGCTTCGATGATGTTACGGTTGTTTAGTTCTCAATTGTAACTAGAACATGCATCGATTTTAGCGATTGCACTCCTGCGGCGTACCAATTCACAACGCCATTCGACAAAGGCAAATATCAAACCTCACTCAGCGCGGCTTTATAGAGCAAAAAAGGGACGCTAATGCGTCCCTTTTTTAACATAACAAGCGTTCGAATCAGTTCTTCGTTTGGTCAACCATCTTGTTCTTCTTGATCCATGGCACGCGAAACCGATAAAAAAGCTGTGCCTGCGCACAGCTTTCGGTTGAGCGCTGGGATCGCTTGCCAGCGATTCCAGCATGATGCCCGGACGTCGAAATAACTAAGCTCTAATTAGTTCTTCGTTTGGTCAACCATCTTGTTCTTCTTGATCCATGGCATCATCCCACGCAGTTGCTCACCAACTTGCTCGATCTGGTGTTCTGCATTCAAACGACGACGGGAGATCAACGTTGGTGCGCCGGCTTTGTTTTCCAGGATGAAGCTCTTCGCGTACTCACCAGTCTGGATGTCTTTCAGTACGGCGCGCATCGCATTCTTGGTGTCTTCAGTCACGATACGTGGGCCTGTAACATACTCGCCGTATTCTGCGTTGTTCGAGATCGAGTAATTCATGTTGGCGATACCGCCTTCATAAATCAGATCAACGATCAGTTTCAGTTCGTGCAAGCACTCGAAGTAGGCCATTTCCGGCGCATAACCAGCTTCGACCAATGTTTCGAAACCGGCCTTGATCAGTTCAACTGCACCACCGCACAGAACGGCTTGTTCGCCGAACAGGTCAGTTTCAGTTTCTTCGCGGAAGTTGGTTTCGATGATACCGGCACGGCCGCCGCCATTCGCGGTTGCGTACGACAGAGCGATGTCACGGGCAGTGCCGGACTTGTCCTGGTACACAGCGATCAGGTGAGGCACGCCGCCACCTTGAGTGTAAGTTGCACGGACAGTGTGGCCTGGCGCTTTTGGCGCGATCATGATGACGTCCAGGTCGGCACGAGGCGTTACCTGACCGTAGTGAACGTTGAAACCGTGCGCAAACGCCAGTGTCGCGCCCTGCTTGGCGTGTGGCGCAACGTTTTCTGCATAAACCTGGGCGATGTTTTCGTCCGGCAGCAAAATCATGATGACGTCAGCTGCCTTGACTGCGTCGTTGACTTCAGCAACGTTCAGGCCGGCGTTGACCGCTTTGTCCCACGAAGCGCCGCCCTTGCGCAGACCGACGGTCACTTTGACGCCGGAGTCATTCAGGTTTTGCGCGTGCGCGTGGCCTTGTGAACCGTAACCGATGATAGTGACGTTTTTGCCTTTGATCAGGGACAGGTCGCTGTCTTTGTCGTAGAAAACTTTCATTTTTAATCCTATATATAAAATAATTGATAGAGAACCGTTCAGATGACCTAAAGCGGCTCGATAAATTCAGTCGGCTAAAAATTCAGCCGGAAACACAGCTTGCCAGCCTTGTCTTATGCCTTCAGGATACGTTCGCCGCGGCCAATACCGGAACCGCCGGTACGGACAGTTTCCAGAATTGAAACGCGGTCTATTGAATCAATAAAGGCATCCAGCTTACTCTTGTTGCCCGTCAATTCGATGGTGTAAGTCTTGTCGGTGACATCGATGATGCGACCGCGGAAAATATCCGCAGTGCGTTTCATTTCTTCACGCTCCTTACCGACCGCACGCACCTTGATCAGCATCAGTTCACGTTCGATATGCGCGCCTTCGGTCAGGTCGACCACTTTGACGACTTCAATCAGACGATTCAGATGCTTGGTGATCTGTTCGATCACGTCATCCGAACCTCTCGTCACGATGGTCATCCGTGACAAGGTCGCATCTTCGGTCGGTGCGACCGTCAATGTTTCGATGTTATAGCCGCGCGCAGAGAACAAACCCACTACCCGCGACAGCGCGCCTGCTTCGTTTTCCAGTAGTACAGAAATTATATGTTGCATTACAGATCCTCCGAACCCAACAGCATTTCAGTCAAGCCTTTACCCGACTTCACCATCGGCCAGACATTCTCGGTTTGATCAGTAATGAAATTCATGAATACCAGACGATCTTTCATGCCGAATGCTTCTTTCAGCGCGCCGTCGATATCCGCCGGATTTTCGATCTTCATGCCGACGTGACCGTACGACTCAACCAGTTTGGTGAAGTCCGGGAGCGAATCCATGTATGACTCGGAATAACGCGAACCGTAATCGATCTGCTGCCATTGACGAACCATGCCGAGGAAGCGATTGTTCAGCAGAATGATCTTCGGGGTCAGATGATATTGTTTGCAGGTCGCCAGTTCCTGGATACACATCTGAATCGATGCTTCGCCGGTGATACAAGCCACGGTCGCACCGGGATTGGCCATCTGCACGCCCATCGCGTACGGCAAGCCGACGCCCATGGTGCCCAGGCCACCGGAATTGATCCAGCGCCGCGGCTTATCGAAACCGTAATATTGGGCTGCCCACATTTGATGCTGGCCAACGTCGGACGTAATGAACGCGTCGCCGCCGGTAATCTGCCAGACTTTTTCCACCACTGCTTGCGGCTTGATGACTTCCGACGAATCGGTAAATTTCAGGCACTCGCGCGCACGCCATTGGTCGATCTGCTTCCACCAGGCGGCCAACGCAAGCGCGTTTGGCCTGGTTTCGGCAGCGTCCAGTTGTGCCAGCAATTCCTGCAGCACGTCCTTGACGTTGCCGACGATAGGAATATCGACCTTAACGCGTTTGGAGATCGACGACGGATCGATATCGATATGAATAATCTTGCGCAAATTGCTGGCAAAATGCTTGGGATTGCCAATCACGCGGTCGTCGAAACGCGCGCCAATCGCAATCAGCACATCGCAATTCTGCATCGCCATGTTGGCTTCGTAGGTGCCGTGCATGCCTGGCATGCCGACGAACTTGTCGCTCGACGACTTATAGCCGCCCAGCCCCATCAGGGTATTGGTGCAAGGGTAGGCAAGACGATCCACCAGCCGGTTCAGCTCAGGCGATGCATTCGCCAGAATCACGCCGCCGCCGGTATAAATCATCGGACGTTCGGCGCTCAGCAACAGCTGCAATGCCTTGCGGATCTGTCCGGAATGACCTTTATCGACCGGCTTGTACGACCGCATCTCGACCTCTTTCGGGTACGAGTAGACGTGGCGGTGCATGGTGATGTCTTTAGGAATATCGATCAGCACCGGACCGGGACGGCCGGTGGTGGCGATATAGAATGCCTTTTTGACCGTTTCGGCCAGATCCTTGACATCCTTGACAAGGAAATTGTGCTTCACGCACGGACGCGTGATACCAACGGTATCGCACTCCTGGAATGCGTCTTCACCAATCGCGTAAGACGGCACCTGGCCTGAAATCACCACCATCGGGATCGAGTCCATGTAGGCCGTGGCCAAACCTGTGACCGCATTGGTTACGCCCGGGCCGGAAGTAACAATCGCTACGCCAACTTTGTTTGAACTGCGCGAATAGGCATCGGCCGCGTGTATCGCAGCTTGCTCGTGACGAACCAGGATGTGCTGGAATTTTTCTTGCTGGAAGATGGCGTCATAGATATACAACACCGAACCACCGGGATAACCGAAAACGTGTTCGACTCCCTCTTCCGCCAGACAGCGCACCAGAATTTCTGCGCCGGAGACGGGTAAATTTGTATCTTGACTCATTGTTACTATGTCCTTTCAAGGTCCATTGGAAATTGATCGGATGCTCTCTCCTGACGACAACGGTGGCTTGCAACGCGGATTTTTGGCATTCCTTTATTGTGCGTTCACGTCATTTCGTTGCGTACCCGTAGATACGGTTCAAAATGCCGCTGTGCGCGACTCGTTCAGCCAATCACCTCGAAGCACCACGCGTTTTCTCGCGCTTGTGGCACGGGTTAGAGCAAACAGCTTTCAAATATGAAGCGCGTCTTGCCGCTGCTCAGCGTCTTGCACTGCCAGCGAGAAGACCATGGGTACACTTCAGGATGCTGAAGTGGAGTGATACCATAATGCGTACTTTCATTTAGGTCAAGCCAAATTCATGCAAATTCGTTTGAAATCGACCTCATTTGAACAAAATTTCGTATAAACAACCCACAAGCACTGTCTTTTTTGCTAGCATTCGGGCAGCCTGAAAAGCCTTCCTTATAACGATCCAACGTCACATTACAAGATAGTTTTGTTAGCTAAGTTAAAGCTAAGTCAACTAACGTACCCTGAATGCTTCCGTCCCGTTATAAGTTGGTTGCTGTCGCCGTTCACTTCGGGCAGCGGCGCAACAGGACTCTGAACAACTTTCCTCACTAGCTGGTAGCGAATGACACAACGCGCCACAACGCATGGCAACCGATAAAGAACTTTCAGATTTTCTTGAGAACGTAGAGCGGCGCGCCTTCAAGCAAGCGGTTTACGCCGTCCGCAAGGACGAGTCAGCGCTGGACATCGTCCAGGACGCGATGATCAAACTGGCGGAAAAATATGGTGACAAACCAGCCGCCGAACTACCGATGCTGTTTCAGCGCATATTGCAAAACACCATCCTCGACTATTTCCGCAGAGAAAAAGTACGCAATACCTGGGTCAGCCTGTTTTCCAGCATTGGTCACGACAAGACCAGCGACGAAGATTATGATGTCCTTGAAACCTACGAGTCGGAGGAAGGTTCACAGGCAGCCGAGTCCAGCTCATCCAAGCTGGAACGGGAACAAGTCCTCGATTTAATCGACCAGGAGGTACAAAAGCTGCCCGCTCGTCAACGAGAAGCGTTCCTGATGCGTTATTGGGAGGACATGGATGTTGCCGAGACTGCCGCCGCAATGGGCTGCTCCGAAGGCAGTGTAAAAACACACTGCTCTCGCGCAACACACGCTCTGGCGCAGGCCCTCCGGGCCAAAGGAATAAGTTTATGAATAGCAAAGAAATTAATTTCGCGTACAAAGTACGCCACGCGCTTAACGAACGCATTGACGACCTGCCGCCAGCCACCGTTGATCGGCTGGCCGCTGCGCGTCAAATGGCCTTATCCCGCAAGAAAAAAGATGCGCCGTTGCCTGTGGTGGTACCTCAAAGCGTACCGGCCGGACCAGCCGGCAGTTTCTTCCAGCAACCGTTTTCCTGGCTGACACGGCTTGGCGTTGCCGCACCTATTCTGGCTGGAGTAGTGCTGTTTTTCGGCTTGTATCAGTACGAACAGCAACATCGCATCACCGAAATCGCGGCGCTTGACGCCGCCGTACTAGCGGATGAAGTCCCGCCGTCGGCCTATCTGGATAGTGGTTTTGACGCCTATCTTTCCAAGCGCGACGAATAAGAATGGCGCTGACACCAACTTCAAAAAAAAATGCTGGACGAATGACGGACACCGCGCGCTCACATCGCGACACCTCAACGCGTCGCTGGTATAAATCGCGCAATCTTGGGTGGGGCCTGTTATTCATATTGGCATTGTTAATCGTCCCAGCTTCAATACTCGTAGGCAACTCGCATGCGGCCGGCGTCGACAGCGCCAGCAGCGCAACCGGCGAATTGGCGGTCAAGCCAAAGTCAGCCAGTCCGGCCAAAACCAGTAAAGTTGACGATAGCAAAATCGACTGGGACGACTTGACTGTGGCGCAACGGCAAACGCTGGCCCCGCTGGCGTCGGGCTGGGACAAATTAAAACCATCGGCCAGGAAAAAGTGGATTGAGATCAGCAAGCGCTACGCCAGCATGACCCCGACTGAACAAGCGCGGGTCCAAGAGCGAATGCATGACTGGGTCAACCTGACGCCGGAACAACGCCGTCTGGTGCGTGAAAACTACGCCCGCAACAGAAAACTCGATACCGAGCAAAGAGCAAAACGCTGGTTACAATACCAACAATTGCCGGAAGAGGAAAAAAAGAAACTGGCAGCCGAGGCAGCCGCCGCGGCCGGCAACCGCAAGCACGTCACCACGCAAGTACCGGCCACGCCAGCCAAAAACAAACCTGCGAAGCCGATTCAGTTGACTCCGCAACCTGTACCGCCGCATTGACCGACTAGCCATTAAGCCAGTCAATAAATCTGCGCTTAAATCTGGCAGTCGGCCGACGCTGATACCTGACTGCATCCATTACGCCACACATCACGAAACAATCGCACCCTTGAATTCTCCAGTACCGTCTAACGGCACAATCGCCTCCGCCACCACTGCTGCGCCGTCCCTGAAACGTCGTTTCGGCAGCATGATGTACGAGGCCATGCTGCTGTTTGGCATCCTGTTCATCTCTGGCTGGATCTTCTCCACGTTACTGCAGCAACGCAACGCGTTATACCTGCGACATGGGCAACAAGCATGGCTATTCATCGTCATGACAGCGTATTTTGTCTGGCTCTGGAGCCATGGCGGCCAGACACTGGCGATGAAGACCTGGCATCTTCAGTTAGTCAATAAGGATGGCAGCGCGCTTAAAGCAAAAAAAGCATTCCTGCGTTATCTGCTGGCCTGGCTATGGTTTCTGCCTGGCTTGGCGCTGGCCTGGGCTTTAGGCGCACACACGTGGATGCTGGTGTTAATTCCGACGGTAAATGTTGTCTTGTGGTCGCTGACCATCTACCTTGATCCGCAACGTCAGTTTTTGCATGACCGGCTGGCTGGCACCAAGTTGATGGATATGGCAGAGATTGTGAAGCCCGCAGGGAAACGACGCTGGTATCACTGATACTAACAAGCCGGGCCGAGCACCCACCCGGTCATGTCGATTGATGGAAGCAATGGTTAGCGGACAGGATTCCTTGCCGCGATCGGAACGGCTGCAAAATCTTTCACAACTGCTCAACCAGTTGCAACGCCGTCAACTCCTCCTCGGAAAACCCTGCTGCGCGACGTGCTGCAAGATTAAAAGGCCCGCGTAACACGGGTGCCTTGAATTCCACCACCAGGCTGGCAAAAGTGGCAATTGGCTCCAGCCGGCGTGCGTTGCATAACCAGTTGTACCAGCGATTTCCTATCGCCACATGACCGACCTCCTCGCGCAAAATGATGTCGAGAATCTGCGCTGCAGCCAAGTCTCCGGCTTGCGCAATTTTCGCCCGCACCGCCGGTGTTGCATCCAGTCCACGCGCTTCCAGCGTGCGCGGTACCAGCGCCATGCGCGCCAGGATGTCATGCTGCGTTTTTCCGGCCATTTCCCACATGCTGTTATGCGCGGGGAAATCCCCGTACGCAAAGCCTAATGTCTGTAAATGCCGCGACAGCATGTCAAAATGCTGCGCCTCCTCCGTCGCCACGCTCAACCAATCGGTGTAATAGTCGCCAGGCATATCGGCAAAGCGGCAAATCGCATCCAACGCCAGATTGATGGCGTTGAATTCGATATGCGCGAGAGCGTGCACCAGCGCCGCGCGCCCTTCCCCGGTACGCATCGACCGGTGCTTCAGGCTCTTTGGCGACACCAGTTCGGGCCGCAGCGGGCGACCAGGAATGGCATTCGCATGTGCAGCACCGATCGGTGTCGCAGCGGTATCAAGCGCAAGTGCTCCGCGCTTGAAATCAGCGGCCAAATTCGCCACTCCTGCAACCTTGGCTGCAGCATCGCACGTCAGCAGATGATGCAAGGCAGCGGCGCGCAACCCGGTCGCTGGAACAACAAAAACGGGATCAGGCAAACTCTTCATGCTGGCAGCGGTAAAATGACGACCTTAATTAGTAAATTGCGTCAGAATTCAGCCAGAAACGGACGCAACGATTGCATAGGTAATCCGGCTATCAGTCCTGCAACAGGCTCAATCACAAACAAGCGCACATTCTACGGAAATTTATGACTATCTACCAACTTGGCGAACATACCCCCGACATTGACCCATCAGCCTACATCGCAGATAGCGCGACGCTGATCGGCAAGGTTAAAGTCGAAGCCAACGCCAGCATCTGGTTTGGCGTTACCATTCGCGGCGATAACGAATTGATCACAATCGGTCATGCCAGCAACGTTCAGGAAAACGCGGTGTTGCATACCGACCCCGGTTTTCCGCTGACAATTGGCGACAATGTCACAGTTGGTCATCAAGCCATGTTGCACGGCTGCACCATTGGCGACGGCGCCCTGATCGGCATCCAGGCGGTGATACTCAACGGCGCCAAGATCGGCAAGAACAGTCTGGTGGGCGCGGGTGCACTGGTCACCGAAGGCAAGGAATTCCCGGATAACGCCTTGATTATCGGCTCACCGGCCAAAGTTGCACGTATCCTGAGCGAAGAAGAAACCGCCAAGCTCGCAGGCAACGCGCAGCATTATGCGCTGCGCGGCCAGGAATATAAAACCCAACTCAAGAAAATCGGTTAAAAAAAATAATGAATCAGGAAGGCACAAACAACGTGATGGATATAAGTAGCGACAATCTGCAAAAATTCATGATCGAAAACGCTGCGGTACGGGGCGAACTGGTCGAACTTTCCAACACTTGGCGGCAGGTGCTGGCGCGCCGCAACTACCCGATAGCGGTGACGAACCTGCTAGGTGAAATGCTGGCCGCATCAGCTTTGCTCACCGCGAATTTGAAATTCAGCGGCGTGATCGTGATGCAAATCCATGGCGACGGTCCGGTGCGCCTGCTGGTGGTCGAATGCGATTCCAAGTTGCAAATGCGCGCCACCGCGAAACTGGTGCCGGATGCAGTTGTCGAAGACGGCGCCACGCTGACCCAACTGGTCAATGTCAATGGCCATGGGCGCTTCGCCATCACGCTCGATCCGCAAGACAAAATGCCGGGACAACAGCCGTATCAAGGTATCGTGCCGCTCGATGGCGACAATGTTGCGACGGTCATCGAAAACTACATGCTGCGCTCGGAGCAACTCGATACCAAATTGTGGCTGGCGGCGGATGCCAACGTCTCGCGCGGCTTGTTGTTGCAAAAATTGCCAAACCATGGCGGCACCGCCACCCCGGTAGAAGATGAGCTTGAAAGCTGGAATCGTATCGCCATGCTGGGGGCGACATTGCGCTCTCCGGAAATGCTGTCGACCGATATACAGACGCTGTTGCGGCGCCTGTTCTGGGAAGAAACCGTGCGTGTTTTCGAACCGCAGCATCCCAGCTTCGTGTGCAACTGCTCACGCGAAAAAGTAGGCAACATGCTCCAAATGCTGGGGCAGAAAGAGGTCAATGACGCCGTTACGGATTTGGGGAAATTGTCTGTCGACTGCGATTTTTGCGGTCAGCATTACGAGTTCGACAAAGTCGATTGCGCTCACCTGTTCGCAACCAGTGCACCAGTCGAAACACTACTGACAACGGGCAACGTCAAGCATTAATCTTGTACACTGACCTGCTCAACAGCTGACTTGCCGGTTGGCTTATGGGCCTGGCTGGATATCGGCTTCGGTCCCGATTTGGCAGGCTTCGCAGCCGACGTCGTCGCTACCGCTTTCTCGCCTGGTTTGAGCGCCGGCTTGACGGCGACGGCAGCACCGACATTCGCCGACAACTGCTGTGCCTCCTTCAGGGTGGACAGAACCTCGGTGTTGTTCGGGTCCAATATCTGCACAAAAATTTCGTCCTGCTTGATCATGCCCAGTTCTGTACGCGCACGCTCTTCGACCGCGCCGGTACCTTTTTTCAAATCATGCACTTCCGAATCGAGTTTGGCATTGCGGGCTTTCAGCTCGTCGTTTTTTTCATGCGCGGCAACCACCTGCTGATCCATATCCCAGACCCGCAACCAGCCGCCTTTACCCAGCCATAAAGGATACTGGATGACTATCAGCAGAACGGTGAGGCAAATGGCGATAAGACGCATCAACAATCCATATTAATTATGCAAATCCGGCCAGCGATTAGGTTAACTCGCTGGCCGGATTCATGCGTGCATTAAGTATTTATAACGCTTTACTTCAGGTTATAAAAAGCTGCACGGCCTGGATAACTGGCGATATCGCCCAAATCTTCTTCAATACGCAGCAATTGATTGTACTTCGCCATGCGATCCGAACGCGACATCGAGCCGGTCTTGATCTGCAGCGCATTGGTACCAACCGCGATGTCGGCAATGGTCGAATCTTCGGTTTCGCCCGAACGATGCGAAATCACGGCAGTGTAGCCGGCGCGTTTTGCCATTTCAATCGCAGCAAAAGTTTCCGTCAGCGTACCGATCTGGTTGATCTTGATCAGGATCGAGTTGGCGATATCCTTTTCGATGCCTTCACGCAGGATCTTGGTATTGGTGACGAACAGGTCATCACCGACCAGCTGAATCTTCTTGCCGAGTGTTTCGGTCAGCAGCTTCCAGCCATCCCAATCGTTTTCGGCCATGCCGTCTTCGATGCTGATGATAGGGTATTTGTCGCACCACGATGCCAGCAAGCCAGTGAACTGGGCACCGGTCAACGTCATGTTCTCGCCGGCCAGGACGTAGTTACCGTCTTTGTAGAATTCGCTCGCAGCGCAATCAAGGCCCAACGCGATTTGTGTACCTGGCTCGTAACCTGCGGCTTCAATTGCCTGGATGATCAGCTTGATTGCTTCTTCGTGGCTGGAAACCGATGGTGCGAAACCGCCTTCATCGCCAACCGATGTGGCCAAGCCTTTATCGTGCAGGATTTTCTTCAGTGCGTGGAATACTTCAGCACCGTAGCGAATCGCTTCGCGGAAGCTGGGCGCGCCGACCGGGATAATCATGAACTCTTGAATATCGAGGTTGTTGTCGGCGTGCGCACCACCGTTGATGACGTTCATCATCGGCACCGGCATCTGCATCGCGCCGCTGCCGCCGAAATAACGGTAGAGTGGCAAGCCGGCTTCTTCAGCAGCAGCTTTAGCAACCGCCATCGAGACTGCCAGCATCGCATTCGCGCCCAGACGACCCTTGTTTTCAGTGCCGTCGAGATCGATCAGGGTGCGGTCCAGGAACGCTTGTTCGTTGGCATCCAGGCCCATGATCGCTTCGGAAATTTCGGTATTGATATGCTCGCAGGCGGTCAACACGCCCTTGCCGCCGTAACGGCTTTTGTCGCCGTCGCGCAATTCGATTGCCTCACGCGAGCCAGTCGAGGCACCGGATGGTACCGATGCGCGGCCCATCACGCCGGATTCCAGCAGGACGTCGCATTCGACCGTCGGATTACCACGCGAATCAATGATTTCGCGGCCAATGATGTCAACAATTGCACTCATGTATTTCCTCTATCTCCGTAATGATTACGTCTCAATTAATGCCTGGATGCTGCATCGAAACCTACAATGTAAACCAACAAAAAATGCACGCCATCATTTCGCGGTGATGATGTGCATATTAATTTCAAGCGAAATTAATTTCCAGAAATCCATTCTTTTTGACGACCCGATCGAGCTCTATCATGGTCGCCAGCAATTCTTTCATCCGTGACAATGGCACGGCATTCGGACCGTCGGACATCGCTTGCGCCGGATTAGGATGGGTTTCCATGAACACGCCGGAAATCCCCACCGCAATCGCGGCACGCGCCAACACCGGCACGAACTCGCGCTGGCCGCCGGAAGTGCTGCCCTGGCCGCCCGGCAATTGGACCGAGTGCGTAGCGTCAAACACCACCGGACAGCCGGTTTCGCGCATGATCGCCAGCGAGCGCATATCGGATACCAGATTGTTGTAACCGAACGACGCACCCCGTTCGCATGCCATGAAATTATCTTCCGGCAGACCGGCTTCGCGTGCCGCCGCACGGGCTTTGTCGATGACGTTGATCATATCGTGGGGCGCCAAAAATTGGCCTTTCTTGATATTCACCGGCTTGCCGGATTGCGCGCACGCTTTGATGAAGTCGGTTTGACGACACAGAAACGCTGGCGTTTGCAATACATCCACCACTGCGGCGACTGGTTTGATCTCGTCGATTTCATGAATGTCGGTCAACACCGGCACGCCAATTTGCTTCTTCACGTCAGCCAGAATTTCCAGTCCCTTTTCCATGCCGAGGCCGCGGAAAGAGCTGCCCGATGAACGGTTAGCCTTGTCGAATGAAGACTTGTAAATGAAGTTGATGCCGAGCGCGCTGGTCATCTCTTTCAATTGGCCGGCGGTGTCGAGCGCCATCTGGCGCGACTCAATCACACAAGGACCGGCAATCAGGAAAAATGGCTGATCCAGACCGATATCGAAGCCGCAGAGTTTCATGTTCTTTCCTTATACCTTGGGATTGTTGGCAAGTGCTTGCTGATGTGCCAACGCCGCCGAGATGAACGAAATAAACAGCGGATGACCATCGCGCGGAGTCGACTTGAATTCAGGATGGTATTGCACGCCTACGTACCAGGGGTGAGCATGCTCGCCGGTGCGTGGCAATTCCATCACTTCGCACAAATCTTCGGTCGGCGTACGTGCCGACACCACCAGACCGGCCGCTTCGATCCGCTCCAGATAGTGATTGTTGGCTTCGTAGCGGTGGCGGTGACGCTCGGTTACCGTCGGGCCGTAGATTTCGGAAGCCAGGGTACCTGGTTTGATTTCACAAGTTTGCGCACCCAGACGCATGGTGCCGCCCAAATCGGAATTGGCGTTACGCGTCTCGACCTTACCGTCGTGATTCTGCCATTCGTTAATCAGCGCAACCACCGGCTGCTCGGTATGCTCGTCAAATTCGGTCGAATTTGCCAATGTCAGACCGGCAACGTTACGCGCATATTCGAGCAACGCCACTTGCATGCCGAGACAGATGCCAAGGTAAGGTATCTTGTTTTCGCGGGCAAAGCGCGCTGCATTGATCTTGCCTTCCACACCACGCTTGCCGAAGCCGCCCGGCACCAGAATGGCATCGTATTTCAGCAGCGAATTGGCGCCATTGGCTTCAATTTCTTCGGAATCCAGGTATTCGATATTCACGCGAGCGCCGGTATGAATGCCGGCGTGCCGCAATGCTTCGGTCAATGACTTGTAGGATTCGGTCAAATCGACGTATTTGCCGACCATCCCTATCGTCAGTTCATGTTTGGGATTTTCCAGCGCATTCACCAGGTTGGTCCACATCGTCAAATCGGCTGGCTGCGGCGACAAACCGAGCTTTTCGCAGATGATCGCGTCCAGTCCCTGATCGTGCAGCATTTGCGGGATTTTGTAGATGGTGTCGACATCCCACACCGAAATCACTGCATCGCCCTGGACATTTGAGAACAGCGAAATCTTGGCGCGTTCCTCATCGGGAATCGGCCGATCGGCACGGCACAACAGCGCATCCGGCAAAATACCGATTTCGCGCAATTTTTGCACGCTATGCTGAGTTGGCTTGGTTTTCAGTTCGCCCGCCGAGGGCAGGTAAGGCACCAGTGTCAAATGCACAAATGCCGCAGCCTTGCGACCGGCGCGCAGACTCAATTGACGTGCTGCCTCCAGGAACGGCAACGACTCGATATCGCCGACGGTACCGCCGATTTCCACCAGTGCGACGTCAAACCCTTCGGCGCCGCGATAGATGTAATCCTGGATTTCGTTGGTGATATGGGGAATCACTTGCACGGTTTTGCCGAGGTATTCGCCACGACGTTCCTTGCGGATGACCGATTCGTAGACCTGGCCGGTAGTGAAGTTATTCACTTTCTTCATGCGCGTCGTGATAAAACGCTCATAGTGGCCGAGGTCGAGGTCAGTCTCGGCGCCATCGTCGGTCACAAACACTTCACCGTGCTGGAGCGGACTCATGGTGCCTGGATCGACGTTGATGTACGGATCGAGCTTGAGGAGGGTGACTTTTAGGCCGCGCGATTCAAGGATCGCGGCGAGGGAAGCGGCGGCAATCCCTTTACCCAGGGAAGACACGACGCCGCCGGTAACAAATACAAACTTGGTCATTGCGGATGGTGCCAAACGGCACATGCGGGAAATTCGAATTATACCTCAATCGGGCGCAAACCTTCTTGAAAAAAGCGCCTGCCGGTCGACTTGAGGTTCGTCTGAATTTGTCTGTACAGGCCACCTGAAAAGGCTGTTTTCAATCAGGCCAGAGTGGGGACGCCGGCAAGAAATTGTGCGCCATGTAATAATTTCGCCGTTCCGCAGTATTGCAATACTACTCAACTGCCCTCCAACCTTGGACTTTCTCGTGCTTCTTATAATGCAGCGGCGCCATCAGGCCAGTGCCAGACCATTCAATCGACACTATCCGACAACATGAGCCGACTTTTTGGCGACCTCGAGGGCGACGATGGCATCCCGGGCGCGCAGCGACGTGTGGCAATTGTTGTCATGATATTAGGTACAGGCATGACGGTACTCGACGGTTCCATCGTCAACGTTGCGCTGCCGATGATTGCGCGCAACTTGCAGGTCGATCCGTCGGCCGCCGTCTGGATCGCCAACGCCTACATGCTGGCCGGTGCGATGACCATGGTGGGGTTCGCCTCGCTCGGGGACGTGATTGGCTTTCGGCGACTGTATATGGGCGGCATTCTGTTATTTACCGCCACCTCGCTAGGCTGCGCCTTGTCGCAGTCATTGATGTCGCTGAATATAATGCGCTTTCTGCAGGGAATAGGCGCCGCGGCAGCCATGAGTATCGGCCCGGCGCTGTATCGAAATATTTTCCCCACCCGCTTGCTTGGGTCGGCCCTCGGCATCAATGCAATGGTGGTCGCCTCGTCGCTGGCCGCCGGCCCGGCCATCGGCGGCGGAATGCTATCGGTATTAAGCTGGCCGTGGTTATTCGCCGTCAACGTTCCGATCGGCATCTTCACACTACTATTGGCGCGCCGCGTGCTGCCGTCCGATCGCGGCCGGGGTGGCAAATTCGACATCGCCGGTGCCGCTTTATCGGCACTGGCGCTGGCCGCCGTCGTGCTGGCGGTCGATGGCTTATCCCGTCATGACAGCGTAGTCGATGAACTGGTCTTCGCTGCCGTTGCTTTGGTAGCGATAGCGCTATTTATTCTTCGGCAGCAGCGCGTTGCCGCACCTCTACTCCCATTGGATATTTTTTCTTCGATACGTTTTTCAATGGCGGTCGCCACGTCCCTATGCTCATTTATCGGCCAGGGGATTGCCTTTATTGCACTGCCGTTTCTGTTTCAAGGGGCTTACGGCTACAGTCCACTCATGTCGGCCGCCTTGTTTACACCATGGCCGGTGGCGATAGTCATCACCGCGCCAATCGCCGGCCGACTCGCCGATCGTTATCCGGCAGCGCTACTCTCGACTTGCGGCCTGGCTGTCTACACCATCGGCCTGGTTCTGCTGACCTGCCTTGGAGAACACGCCTCGATAGCCGACATTTTGTGGCGTGCTTTTGTTTGCGGACTGGGCTTCGGCTTTTTCCAAAGCCCGAATAACCGTGAAATGATGAGCAACGCCCCGCGCGCGCGCAGCGGTACGGCCTCCGGCGTGCTGGCAATCGCCCGCACGTTTGGCCAGTCGCTGGGCGCGGCGCTGGTGGCCATTGCACTGGCGGCGGCCGGCAGTCATCTTGCCACCGTCGATACGGCATCAATTGATGCCAGTGCAGTCCACCTGTCGCTGTGGGCTGCGGCTTGTGCCACGCTGCTTGCCACCATTATCAGCGCACTGCGTATTCGGCACGGAAAACCGGCGCATGGCTGAATCACGTCTGCATCACATTCAGCGGCAGGCAAACGGCAGCTGAACTGACTGCCGGTACATTGCTTTCCCTCCGGAAAGCAAGCGTTTGAAACTGACAAATTTGTCATATTCACGACAGCCTGCCGTCCCCTGGCTGCGCTTAAAGTACATCGGCAAGCATGCCTGTCCGGCAGCTACTTCCGTTGGCGGACACGCATATCGCCCGATAGCCACACCGCCAACCGCAGGCCATGACCCCTACAAAATTTCAGACCTATTTCAGCACGCACCTGGCCGCGTCTGCAGCACTCGTCACATTGCTGGCCGGCTGCGCCGTCGGCCCCGATTACGTGCGTCCGCAAATCGACACGCCGAGCGCCTACAAGGAAAACGGGCCGTGGAAAACGGCCACGCCGCAGCAGATTGACGCCAACCACAACTGGTGGGAAATTTACGGCGACGGCACCCTCAATGCGCTGATACTCGAAGCCAATCGGGCCAATCAAAATATCCATCAGGCCGAAGCACAATACAGACAGGCACGCGCCACTGCCGATGCCGCCCGTGCAGGTTTTTGGCCGACGTTGGGTGTCGGCGCCGGCGTTGGTCGTGCTCGCACCAACACCAATGGGATTAACGTCGGCAACAATTACAGTGCCGCCGTCGATGCCAGCTGGGAACCGGATATCTGGGGTAGCGTGCGGCGCTCGGTCGAATCAGGCGACGCCGGTAGTCAGGCCAGTGCCGCCGATCTGGCTGCAGCGCGGCTCAGTATCCAGACCACGTTGGCGCAGGACTATCTGCAACTGCGTGTGATCGATCAGCTGAAAGACCTCTATGCGCGCACCACTGCCGCCTATGTACGTTCGCTGCAACTGACCCAAAGTCAATACGCAGCCGGGGTAGCGTTACGCTCTGATGTAGCGCAAGCGGAAACGCAATTGAAAACCGCCGAAGCACAAGCGATTGATCTGGATGCCCAACGCGGCCAGCTGGAACACGCGATCGCCATTTTGCTGGGCAAGGCACCGGCCTCCTTTTCACTCACGCCGGTAGCGTCAGCTTCGACCTTATCTTTGGTAGCACATTTGCCGGTAGTGCCGCCCGGCCTGCCCTCCGACCTGTTGGAACGACGTCCGGACATTGCCGCCGCCGAACGCCGTGCAGCACTGGCCAACGCCAATATCGGGGTCGCCAAGGCCGCCTATTTCCCAGCCCTGATGTTAAGCGCCAGTGGCGGCTTCAATGCCAGCAGTTTGGCGCAATGGTTTGATACGCCTAGTCGGGTGTGGTCGCTCGGCGCGGCGTTGGCAGCAACCATATTCGATGGCGGTTTGCGGCGCGCTCACACCGCCCAGGCGATCGCCGCTTATGACAGCGCGGTAGCGCAATACAAACAAACTGTGTTGAGCGGTTTTCAGGATGTTGAAGACAATCTGACAACCTTGCACGTGCTGGACCAGGAAGGCGCCGTACAGGATCAGGCAGTCGCCGCAGCGGAGCTCTCGGCACGGCTGGCACTTAGTCAATACCGCGCCGGCACCACCACTTATTTGAGCGTGGTCAGCGCCCAGGCGATCGCCCTGAGTAACGCGCGCACAGCGGTGCAAATACGCGGCCGCCAACTGATCGCCAGCGTCGGCCTGATCAAAGCTATCGGTGGCGGCTGGGATGCTGCGGCGCTGAGCCAGGCCGCGCTGAACAAAGCCAATTAATAACGTCAATTCATTTCGCGAGTAAGCACATGTCCACACCATTTCTCCAACGCCGGTCGACGCATGTCAGCGGCGTTGCAATCCTGCTTCTGATTGCTGCCAGTGTCTGGAGCGTGAAGCACAAGGCAAGCGCAGTGGCGCCCGTCGCGAACCAGAATCTACCCGTGCAGGTGACTACCGCACCGGTCAAACAACAAGATGTACCGATGTATCTGACCGGGGTTGGCACCGTTACCGCCAACGCCAGCGTCATCGTCAGAACGCGGATTGACGGCCAGCTCGACAAAATCGGCTTTAGCGAAGGCCAGGATGTCAAAGCCGGACAGCTATTGGCACAAATCGATCCGCGTGCATTGCAGGCGCAACTGGAACAGGCACAAGCACAAAAAGCCAAGGATCAGGCGCAACTGACGAACGCCAGGCTGGACCTGCAACGCTACACCCTGCTGCGTCAGGAAGACGCTGCCACACAACAGACTCTGGACACGCAAAAAGCCCTGGTCGGTCAACTCGATGCCGCATTGAAAACCGATGATGCCCAGATCAGTTACGCCAAAGTACAGCTGAGCTACACCACGATCAATGCGCCGATCAGCGGCCGCGTCGGCGCGCGCCTGGTGGACGCCGGGAATGTGGTGCACGCCGCCGATGCGAATGGCCTGGTGGTGATTAACCAGATTGATCCGATTGCCACCGTATTCACTCTGCCTGAGGACAACTTTCAAGTCATCAATCAGGCGCTGCAAGGCAGTCATCAGCCATTAAAAGTGGCGGCGTTCGACCGGAATAGCAATCAGGCACTGGCCAACGGTCGCCTGACCCTACTCAACAACCAGATCGACGCCACCTCTGGCACGGTGCAATTGAAGGCAACGTTTGACAATCCGACGCACGTGCTGTGGCCCGGACAATATGTCAACGTCCGCCTCTATCTGCCCGACCTGGTACAGGCATTGACCGTCCCGGCCGCCGCGGTCCAGCGCAGTCAGGACGGCACTTACGCGTATGTCGTGAATGCCGATAGCAGCGTTAAAACGCAAGCCATTCATGTCTTGCAAATCCAGGATGACGTCGCCGTTATCGACCAGGGTCTGACTGCGGGTCAAAAGGTGGTCCTCGATGGCCAATACAAGCTCAAGCCCGGCGCTCAGATTGTTGAGAGCAACGCCGGCGCAGTAAAAGGAGCGGCTAAGTGAGCATCTCCGCTACTTTTATCAAGCGACCGATAGGCACCACGCTACTCGCGACCGCCATTCTGCTGGTCGGTATCGCGGTCTGGCCCTTGCTGCCGGTCGCACCGTTGCCGCAGGTCGATTTTCCGACGATACAGGTGTCTGCGAATCTGCCCGGGGCCAGTCCGGTAACCATGGCCTCGAATGTAGCGCAACCATTGGAACGACAGTTTTCGTTAATTTCCGGCCTGTCGCAAATGACCTCGGCCAGCGCCCTCGGCTCATCCCAGGTCACACTGCAATTCGATTTAAACCGGAATATCGATGCCGCAGCGCTCGACGTACAGGCCGCGATCAATGCCGCCGCCGGTCAACTGCCGGCCAACTTGCCGAACCCGCCGACGTTCCGCAAAATCAACCCGGCGGACTCGCCGATTCTGGTGATGTCGGTGCAATCGACGACGCTGCCATTGATTCAGGTCAACGATTACGCAGACAATATTCTGGCGCAGCAGATTTCGCAGATTTCCGGGGTCGGCCTGGTGAATATCGGCGGCGCCCAAAAGCCGGCGATACGGATTCAGGTCGACCCAGCCAAACTGTCTGCGTTGAGCATGAATCTGGAAGATATTCGCGGCGTCATTGCCACCACCACGGTCAATCAGCCGACCGGTACGGTCGATGGCGCCAGGCAAAGCTTCACCGTCTACACCAACGATCAGTTGCTCACCGCTAAGCCGTGGAACGACATGATTCTGGCTTACAAGAACGGCGCGCCTATCCGCGTGCGCGATCTCGGTGTCGCCATCGATGCACCGGAAAACATGAAGGTTGCCGGCTGGGCTTTTGCAGGAAAAGCTGCCCCGGCCGACAACACCGTGACCAACGGCCGCTCGATCGTGCTGGCGATTACCAAACAGCCGGGCGCCAACGTGATTGAGACGGTAGACCGGATCAAGGCCGCATTGCCACGCCTGCGCGCGGCGATTCCGCCGACGGTACGGGTGAATACCCTGATCGACCGCACCCAGACCATCCGCGCCTCGGTACTCGACGTCGAGTTCACCCTGATGCTGACGATTGCCTTGGTGGTGCTGGTTATTTTCATGTTCTTGCGGAACGTACCGGCGACCTTGATTCCAAGCGTCACCGTGCCGCTGGCGCTGATGGGGACGGCTGCCGTCATGTACCTGGTCGGCTTCAGTCTCGACAATCTGTCGCTGATGGCACTCACCATCTCGGTCGGTTTTGTGGTCGATGACGCGATTGTGATGCTGGAGAATATTTACCGCTATGTCGAACAAGGCATGACACCGATGGAGGCGGCCTACAAGGGTGCGGGCGAAATCGGCTTCACGATTATTTCGATTTCGGTGTCGCTGGTGGCGGTGTTCATTCCGCTGTTGCTGATGGGCGGCATTGTCGGTCGCCTGTTCCACGAGTTTGCGATTACCGTAACGCTGACGATCGTGCTATCGGTGATCGTTTCCCTGACCTTGACGCCGATGCTATGTTCGCGCTTTTTGCGCAATCATCACGACGAAAAACACGGTCGTCTGGCGCTCTGGTTCGAGCACGGGTTCGATGCCATGCTGAATGGCTACAAACGTGGCCTGCAGGTGGTGTTGCGTCATCAATTCTTCACCCTGTGCGTGTTTATTTGCACCATGATCGCCACCGTGTTGCTGTTCATTGTGATTCCCAAAGGCTTTTTCCCGCAGCAAGATACCGGCTTCGTTTTCGGTTTTGCCGAATCGGCGCAGGATGCATCATTCGCCTCGATGAATGCCAGGATGTTGAAACTGGCCGATGTGATTCGCCAGGATCCGGACGTTACCGGGTTCGGGATGAGCGGCGGTCAAACAACCTACAACACCGGCAATTTCTTTATCAGCCTGAAACCGAAAGACGAGGGACGCACCGCTACGGCCGACGAAGTGATTACCCGATTGCGTCCCCAGGTCGCCAAGATCCAGGGCGTCAACCTGTTCCTGCAAGCCGGGCAAGACATCAATGTCGGCGGCCGTCTGGCACGTACCCAATATCAATATACGATCATCGACTCGTCGCTGAGCGAGCTGAATCAGTGGGCGCCGAAACTGCTGGCCCGCTTCAGCAAATTGCCGCAACTGACCGATGTCGCCTCCGACCAGCAAAATGCGGCAGCGACGGCGAACCTGACCATCGACCGCGCGCGTGCTTCCAGTTTCGGCATTTCACCGGCGTTGATCGACTCGACGATTTATGACGCGATCGGTCAGCGTCAGGTGGCGCAATACTTTACGCAGGTGAACAGTTATCACGTGGTACTCGAAGTGACGCCGGCATTACAGACCGATCCGGCGTTGTTTGACAAACTGTATCTCACCTCGCCATTGACCGGGCAGCAGGTGCCGCTCTCCACCTTCGTCAAGGTAGATACCACCAAGACCGGTTTCCTGTCGATCAGCCATCAAAGTCAGTTTCCGGCGGTAACGATCTCATTCAATCTGGCGCCAGGCGTCGCACTCGGCGATGCCGTCGACGCGATTCAGAAAGCGCAGCAGGAAATGCGCGTACCGCAGACCTTAAGCGGTGCGTTCCAGGGCGCCGCTAAAGCGTTTGGCGATTCGCTATCGTCACAGCCGTATCTGATCGCTGCGGCGCTGGTCGCTGTGTATATTGTGCTTGGCTTGCTGTACGAGAGCTACATCCACCCGCTGACGATTCTGTCGACGCTGCCATCGGCGGGGGTCGGCGCCTTGCTGATCCTGATGGCGGGAGGCTATGATCTGAGCGTCATCGCATTAATCGGCATCATATTGTTGATCGGCATCGTCAAGAAAAATGGCATCATGATGGTCGACTTTGCACTCACTGCCGAACGAGAAAAAGGCATGACGCCGGAAGACGCGATTTTTCAGGCATGCCTGCTGCGCTTCCGCCCGATCATGATGACCACGATGTGTGCGCTACTCAGCGGACTGCCACTGATGCTGAGTCATGGTGCGGGATCGGAATTGCGCCGTCCACTGGGCTATGCAATGGTCGGCGGTTTGATTCTGTCCCAGATGCTGACACTGTTCACCACACCGGTGGTCTATCTGTATCTGGATCGTGCCCACCTGTGGTACGAGCGCCGCAAGAAAGAGCGCAAGGCACGCAAGGCGGCAGCCACGCAAACTGTGACCGTGCTAGAGTCAGAATAATGAAATCGCGATTCACTATTGGTAGATTCGCCGTCTTCAATCCGCACTTGAGCGCGAAGGTTGCTGCCACGTTTTACCAATAGATGATGTACCGGGGAATGCGCCAACAATGAAAATCCTGATCGTCGAAGATGAACTGAAAACCGCCGATTACCTGTATAAGGGTTTGACCGAGCAGGGTTGTACAGTCGATCTTGCACACAATGGCATCGACGGCCAGCATCTGGCATTGCAGCACGATTACGATGTCATTGTGCTGGACGTGATGCTGCCCGGAATCGACGGATTTTCTGTGTTGCGTGCGCTGCGCACCATCAAGCACACACCGGTCATCATGCTGACCGCGCGCGATCATGTCGAAGACCGGATCAAGGGCTTGCATGACGGCGCTGACGACTATCTGATCAAACCGTTTTCCTTCCTCGAATTACTGGCGCGACTGCAGGCATTGGCGCGGCGCGGCAGATCCCTGGAACCGAACCAGCTGCATATAGGCGATCTGCAAATCGACCTGCTCAGCCGCAAGGCTTATCGTGGGGATGGCGGCAATACCCGTATCGACCTCACCGCCAAGGAATTTTCGTTGCTGGTGGTGCTGGCGCGGCGCCAGGGTGAAATTCTGTCGAAAACGGCGATTGCCGAACTGGTCTGGGACATGAATTTCGACAGCAATACCAACGTCGTCGAAGTCGCCATCAAACGCCTGCGGGCCAAAATTGACATGCCATTCAGCCCTAAATTACTGCACACCATCCGTGGCATGGGCTATGTGCTGGAACTGCGCAAGGATGAGAAGTCCGAATGAAGCGCTCCATCACAGTGCGCCTGGTGGCGATGTTTGCCGCCGCAGCATTACTTATTTTTTCGCTGATCGGTGCGTCGCTGTATAGCGTGGTCCACAGTGAGCTGGAGCGGCATCAGCAGGAAGAACTGCACACCCTGTTCCAGGATATGCAATACATGGTTGAACACGTCGGCAGCGTCGAGCGCTGGCCCCGCGTGCAGGCAAAATTGGACACCCTGACACCAACCGACGGCAGTAAGCGCTTCTGGATCCTGAGCGACGATCCGCGCTTTCAGTTCGGCCATGGCCTGGCCGAGATTGACAATCTGCAGCGCGATCGCGATGGCTTAGGCAGCATGCAGTTGCGCAAACGCGCATATCCGCTGCGAACGATGACGAAAACCATCGCTGCGCTTGACGAGCGACCCGCGGTCCGACTGATCGTAGGAATCGACTCTGAACCGTATTTTCATACCTTGCACGCGTTCGTGATGGCGCTGATCGGCCTGTCACTGGCCGGCGTGATTCTGGTGATGCTGCTCGGCTACTGGATCGCGCAAGTCGGTCTGCGGCCTTTGAAACAGCTTTCCAACGAGGCCCGGATACTCAGTCCAAAAGCCCTGTCGCAACGCCTGCAAGTCGTCCGCTTGCCGGATGAATTATCAGACCTGGCAACCACCTTCAACGGCGCGCTGGATCGTATCGAAAACGCCTACAAACAACTCGAATGGTTCAATGCCGATGTCGCGCACGAGCTGCGCACACCATTGGCCAATTTGATAGGTGCCACCCAGGTTGCGCTATCGCGCGAGCGTAATGCGTCAGAGTTTGAGGAAGTGCTGCAATCGAATCTGGAAGAACTGGAGCGGGTCCGCTCGATCATCAACGACATGCTGTTCCTGGCGCGAGCGGATCAGGGGGAACCCGCAACCGGCCTGATTTACGCCTCGATCGCACTGCAGGTCAGAAAAACCGTCGAGTTTTTTGAATTCATCCTGGATGACAGCGGCATGACGGTCGGTATCACTGGCGACGTGAGCGTCGAAGCGCCGATCGAAACCGCCTTATTTCGACGGGCAATGAGCAATCTGCTGCAAAATGCGATTCAGCATTCACGCGCTGGTGCGCAAATTATGGTCGCCATTACGCGGCAGGCAAATGCGATCCAGATCGCCGTCTCCAATCCCGGCACGCCAATTCCCGAAGCGCATCTGCAACGACTGTTCGATCGTTTCTATCGGGTCGATGCGGCGCGTCACGATCGGGGAGAACTACATGGCTACGGACTCGGTCTGGCGATTGTCAGGGCGGTCGCCAACATGCATGGCGGCGGCGTGTTTGCCTCCTGTGCGGATGGCATGACCACGATAGGATTTAGCGTGCCGTTGGCAGCGAAATAAAATATGAAGCGAAGTATCAGGCCGGCGACATTCGTGTCGTGGACCAGTCGCATGCGTAATAGTTATTTATTTGAGGCGTGGCGCGCAGGCCGACTTTGACAACATCAGAGACTGTTTCTGCCATCATTTTCGACGTCTGTATAGGCCGAAAATGGAGAAACAATGGGAAATTAAAGAGGCGAGCCTTGTCTGCGGCACTTGCGGGAAATAGCTGTGGCTGCTTCGTTCCCGACCTGACCAGATTCACCATGCCGCAATGCGCAGGGGCCCGCCAGCCAGAATTGTACCGCATCAGCGCCCGACTGGCAGCGCTTTTTTGCGCTTGCGCCGCCAAACCGCTATAACAAGCCTGTTACAGGCCCAACTCTTGCCAAATTTGATCCACCCGCGCCTTGACCTCATCCGTCATCTTGATGGTAGTCCCCCACTCACGCGTAGTTTCGCCCGGCCATTTATTCGTCGCATCAATCCCCATTTTGCTGCCCAAGCCACTGACTGGCGACGCAAAGTCCAGATAGTCGATCGGCGTATTGTCAACCAATGTTGTGTCGCGAATAGGATCGACCCGCGTCGTGATCGCCCAGATGACTTCGTTCCAGTCACGAATATTCACATCCTCATCGACCACCACGATGAACTTGGTATACATGAATTGCCGCAAGAAGCTCCAGACTCCGAACATCACGCGCTTGGCATGGCCGGCGTACGCTTTCCTGATTTGCACCACGGCCATTCGATAGCTGCATCCTTCCGGCGGCAAATAGAAATCAATGATTTCAGAAAACTGCTTTTGCAATAGCGGTATGAAAACTTCATTGAGCGCCACACCCAACACCGCCGGCTCATCTGGCGGCTTGCCGGTATACGTGGAATGATAAATCGGCGAGCGGCGCATCGTAATGCGATCAATCGTGAACACCGGGAAGTAATCTTGCTCGTTGTAATACCCGGTGTGATCGCCGAAAGGCCCTTCCAGCGCCATCTCGTAGCCGGAAGGATGACTGGGGTCGGGATTGATATGACCTTCCAGCACAATTTCGGCCGAAGCCGGTACCCGTAGCTCACTACCGATCGCCTTGACGAGTTCGGTGCGACTGCCGCGTAACAAGCCGGCGAACTGATATTCCGACAAGCTGTCCGGCACCGGCGTCACCGCACCTAATATAGTAGCGGGATCGGCGCCCAGCGCCACCGCCACCGGATAAGGCTTGCCGCCGGTCGCAATCGCATGTTCGCGAAAGTCCAGCGCACCGCCACGATGCGCCAGCCAGCGCATGATCACCTTGTTGCGTGACAGCACCTGCTGTCGATAAATACCCAGATTCTGGCGCTTCTTGTGCGGCCCTTTGGTAATGACCAAACCCCAGGTAATTAACGGTGCGACGTCGCCTGGCCAGCAATGCTGGATCGGCAGCCTGGCCAGATCAACGTCGTTGCCCTCCCAGACGATTTCCTGACAAGCTGCCGAGCGACGCTCTTTCGGGGCCATATCCCAGAGCGATTTGACCAGTGAACCCAACCCCAGCAAATCTTTAAAATCCTTAGGCGGTTCCGGCTCTTTCAAGCGTGCCAGTACGTGACCGATACGGCGCAACTCGCTGACATCCTCCACCCCCATGCCTAAAGCTACCCGGCGTGGCGTGCCAAATAAATTTCCCAATACCGGCATCGTATGGCCGGTCGGATTTTCGAATAGCAACGCCGGACCGGCAGCGCGTAGGGTCCGATCGCATATTTCCGTCATTTCGAGGACCGGCGACACCGGCACCGACACATGTTTCAATTCGCCCAACTGTTCCAATTTGACAATAAAATCACGTAAATCTGTATATTTCATGGGTTTTGAATGTTTCTGTTTGTGAAGTCTGAAATTTAAGCATTTCATCCAAGCTATTGATTTTATTGACTTTTACTTTGCGATCACTACAATCATAAGATATAAAAGTTATAGCAATTACGTTTTATAGTGTTGACTTGATATAAACCGCCACCTACAATGCGCGTCAATCTTGATGATGCCTGGAAGAGTCAAAAGCACTTTTCGAGGCTCTCAACACCCACGGGATTGGGGTCCCAAATGACATTTTAAGGACTGTTTTCAAAAGGCGTCAGCCTTCTCCCCCAAAGAATTTGTTTGCAACTGGTCGGCATTTTTAACCTAATGTTGAATATTCCCAGCCACCAGTCAACTGCAAACATCACGACGTTTTGCGCGTTATACATGCAGGAAGCGCCAAGCGATATTGATTACGTTGCATGCGGGATTTAGCCGCAGTTTTGGCTTTCGTGCCCCTCTGGGGCCACCGCATGCAGCGCAACGATACAGGAGGTTCAATTTGTTAGTTCGATCAATAAAGGTAGGATCTACCAGGGTCAGAGTCGGCCCCAGCCAGACACCGCTAGACGTATTAAAGCAATTCGGCAGCCAATCTGCCAACTGGGCATTAATTTCAGCATCGACTGTCCGCAGCACCGTAAGTGACGTTATCGGCAACACCGGTATCGCAGGTATGTCCATCCTGATGGCGAGCCTGCTTACCATCACTGGGGTCAGTACACTGGCAGTCAAGCCAGAGCTGGCCGCGCAACTCAAAGCACTGCCGCTGTTTGCCGGCCATCAAAACAACGAGGTCGACGCTGCACCAAAAATGCCGGCTTCCGTAGCAAGCGCTCCGGATGTTGACATGGAGTCGCGTAAAGCCGGCAATTTGTCGGCAATGATTGCGGCGAACAATACGCCTAACCAGATCCATCCAGGCAACGTGATCAGCAAGGTCGCGCGACCTGTAGATGCGCATCAACAACAGTGGGTTACCAACTGGTTATCGAAGCGCTATCGCGTGGCTGGTGATGCTACCAACATGTTTGTCAGCACCGCTTACAAAACCGCCAAGGAAACCAAACTGGACCCACTGCTGATTCTGGCTGTGATGGCGATTGAATCCGGTTTTAACCCGTTTGCCGAGAGCCCTGTCGGCGCCCAAGGGTTGATGCAAGTGATGTCCAAGGTTCATCAAGAGAAGTTTGAGAATTTTGGTGGTGTTAAAGCAGCGCTTAATCCGGCTGCCAATATCAAGGTCGGATCACTGATCCTGAAGGATTACGTTACCCAGGGCGGTTCGATTGAGGCAGGCCTGAAACGCTATGTTGGCGCCGCCGCCTTTGCCAACGATGGCGGCTATGGCAATCGCGTACTCGCCGAATATCGTCGCCTGCAAGAGGTTGCTACTGGCAAGAACGTGCCCTCTACTGGCGGCATGGCGCCGACCCCGGCACTGAAGCCACGTCAGACACCGGTAGTAGCAACAACGCGAGCATCAGCCATCGAAGCGGCGGAAATGCCAGCTGACGCGGCAGCAGACGTCAAAGAACACCATCTGCAACAGTCAATGCGGCCAATCGGCCAAATGGCTGCAATTTAAGAAGCTGTAGATTGGTAAAAGTAGTAAAAAAATAAAAAAGGAGCCTGAGGCTCCTTTTTTATTACTGTGAATCTTGCATCAACTTCTTCGCGCCTGACAAAGCCCCCCTGTTGCGCTGCAATCGATCAACATCATCAACGCAACAAGGCGGCAAAGCGCTAGCCTTCGCCCAGATAGGCTGCCTTGACCTTAGGATCGTTGAGCATGTCTTTGGCGTTGCCGTTCATCGTCACCAGACCGGAATCCATCACATAGCCGCGGTGCGCCGCTTCCAGAGCCAGTTTCGCATTCTGTTCCACCAGCAGAATCGTGATGCCCTGGGCCGACACGGTACGGATGACTTCGAAGATCTTCTCGACCATGATTGGCGACAGACCCATCGACGGCTCATCCAGCAACAGCAGCTTCGGATGGCTCATCAGCGCGCGCGCCATGGCCAGCATCTGTTGCTCACCGCCAGACAGCGTACCGGCCATTTGTGCCGCACGTTCTTTCAAGCGTGGGAAGACGCCAAACCATTTCTCGACATCCGCATCGACTCCGGCCTTGTCGTCGCGAATATAAGCACCCATCAACAAATTCTCAAGGATGCTCATGCGGGTAAACACCCCCCGGCCTTCCGGCACCATCGCCAGATTTTGCTTGACCAGGTTGAACGAGTGGGTCCCCTTGATCGCCGTTCCCATGTAATGCAGCGCACCCTCGACCTTGCAATTCGGCAGGGTCCCGGTGATGGCCTTGAGCGTCGTCGTTTTACCGGCGCCATTGGCGCCAATCAACGTGACCAACTCTCCCTTATTGACTTCAAGGTCGATGCCCTTGACGGCCTGGATACCGCCGTACGCGACTTTGAGGCCCTGAACGCGCAGAATATTCTCAGCCATTAGTGACCACCTCCCAAGTAAGCTTCAATCACGGCCTGATTCTTCAGGATCTCCGCCGGCAATCCTTCGGCAATCGGCTTGCCATAATCCAGTACCGTCATGCGGTCGCACAGCCCCATGACCAGTTTGACGTCATGTTCAATCAGCAAAATTGTTTTTCCTTCGCTCTTGATTTTCACCAGCAGTTCACGCAGACCGAGTTTTTCAGTGGCATTCATCCCGGCAGCTGGTTCGTCCAGAGCCAGCAACTGCGGCTCGGTCGCCAGCGCCCGGGCGATTTCCAGCCGGCGCTGATCGCCATACGATAAATTGCGCGACGTCCGCTCGGCAAAGCGGGCGATGCCCACGAAGTCGAGCAAGGCCATCGAACGCGCACGGATTGCAGCCTCCTCGCGGCGTGCGGCCGGATGCCGGAAGACGGCACCGAACACGCCCTGATGACTGCGTACATGGCAACCGACCATGACGTTTTCGAGTGCGGTCATTTCACCGAACAGGCGAATGTTCTGGAACGTCCGGGCAATCCCCGCCTTCGCCACTTCATGCGGTGCCGACGGCGAGTAAGGCTTGCCGGCCAACTCGAACGAACCCGTGTCGGGCTGATACAAACCGGTAATGACGTTGAAAAAGGTCGTCTTGCCGGCGCCGTTAGGACCGATCAGGCCATAAATCTGGCCTTTCAAAATCTTGACGCTGACTTCCGACAAGGCCTGCAGGCCGCCAAATCGTTTGTTGACGCCAGAGATATTCAGAATAATTTGTTCGCTCATGAGATCTCCTTAAGCTGCGACGACGTCAAGTCATATTGTGGTTTATCGATATCGGGGTCAGGCCTGTCCTCGTGTTTTGGCGCTGGCCACAAACCGGATGGACGGGTCAACATGATCACTACCATGGCCAGACCGTACAGCAACTGGCGCAACACCTCGGCATCCACCAGGACCTTGCCGAAGATCGCCATCTGTACCGGCTCCACCGTATGGCGCAACACTTCCGGCAAGGCGGACAGCAAGACCGCACCCAGCACGACGCCTGGAATATGCCCCATGCCGCCCAACACCACCATCGCCAACACTGCAATCGATTCTGTCAACGAGAACGACTCCGGCGACACGAAGCCCTGGAACGAGGCAAACATGGCACCGGCCACGCCGGCAAACGAGGCGCCCATGGCAAACGCCAGCAACTTGACGTTACGGGTGTTGATCCCCATTGCCTTGGCCGCGATTTCGTCTTCGCGAATCGCCACCCAGGCACGGCCCAGACGTGAATGCTGCAAGCGCACCGTCACAAAAATGATCGCGATGCACAGCGCCAGGAACAAAAAGTAGTACGCATTCACCGAAGGTATACCGAAGCCGCCAAAATGGACGGTCGCATTCGAACCGCGCTCGCCTGCCAGCGACACCCCGAAAATGTGAATCGGGTCAATCAGGTTGATCCCTTGCGGACCATTCGTGATATTCACCGGTGCATTCAGATTGTTCATGAAAATCCGGATGATTTCACCGAAACCGAGCGTCACGATGGCCAGATAGTCGCCGCGCAACTTCAGCGTCGGAGTCCCCAGAATGACGCCAAACAAGGCCGTCAGCGCCGCCCCCATTGGCACAATCACCCAGACCGACAAGTGGATGCCGTTCTGGACGATTTCCGGTCCATACACCGAGACCAGGAAATTGCCGACAGCAGGATAATTGTTAACGAACGACTCCAGCACTGCCGCAAACTGCGGCGATGCCAGCAAGCCGGTCATGTAAGCGCCAATCGCATAAAACGCGATATAGCCCAGATCGAGCAGACCGGCAAAGCCGACCACGATGTTCAGCCCCAGCGCCAGCATGACGTACAACAAGGCGAAGTCCATGATGCGGACCCAGGAGTTACCGTAGTTGGCGGCAACAAAGGGGAAGGCTATCAGGAAGATCGCCAGGACGGCCAGACTGCCGTAGGCTTGCGCCGGATTTTTTTTAGTATCGAAATAATTTGCCATGAGTCTCTCCTGTGACGGTTAAGCACGATCCGCCACACGTTCGCCCATGATGCCGGACGGACGCAGTGTCAGTACGATGATCAGTACGATGAACGCGAAAATATCCTGGTAATTACTCCCGAGGAAATTACCGGTCAGGTCACCGATATACCCGGCCCCCAGACTTTCGATCAGGCCGAGCAAGACACCGCCCAACATGGCACCATAAATATTCCCGATACCGCCCAATACCGCCGCGGAAAACGCTTTCAGACCCGGCACGAAGCCCATCGCGAATTGCGCGGACGAATAGTTGGCGCCCCACATCACGCCGGCGACAGCCGCCAGGGCCGCACCAATCGCAAACGTCATGACGATCACCCGATTCGAGTCGACCCCCATCAGGCCGGCGACCCGCGGATTCTCCGCGGTAGCGCGCATGGCACGACCCATCTTGGTTTTTTCAACCAGCAACACCAGGCCGACCATCGCCGCTGTCGCCAATATCAGCAACATGATCTGGGTGGGAGAAATCAGTGCGCCCAGCACATGCACCGGATCCGATGACATCACCTGCGGCACCGGCAAGGGACTACGGCCCCAGATCATCATCGCAAACGTCTGCAACAGGATGGAGACGCCGATCGCAGTGATCAGCGGCGCCAGACGCGGCGCATTGCGCAACGGCCGGTAGGCGACCCGTTCGATTATCAGGTTGACGATCACGCACACCGGGATTGCACCGCCGATCGCGATCATCAGTTTGACGATGCCGGGCAGATCCGGCACATAGGCTTGCACTAATTTGAGGATCGACAGACCGACCATCGCACCGATCATCAAAATATCGCCATGGGCGAAATTGATCAGATTCAAGACGCCGTACACCATCGTGTAACCCAGCGCGATCAATGCATACATGCTTCCCAGCACTAAGCCATTGATAATTTGTTGGATAAAGGTATCCATGATTTCCTTGTTCTAATGTGATTCGGTTCAAATCGGCCTATACCAAGCAGACACGGTATGACGGCCGATATGGTGCTGCACAGCAAAAATCGTTCCCGATATAAAAACGGCACCCGGGAGAAGTCCTGGCGTGCCATTGGGAAGCTTCGCTGATTAACTAGAAAGGCAAGTGAAAGGGAAAATTTGCATGATCGGAATGCCAGCAATTGATGAAATGCGCATGATAGTTGTCTCCTATTTCGTTTTTTTAAAAGGACTTTTTTTACTCGCTTTATTTGATTGGCACCCTCTGCGAGAGATCAGCACCAAAACAGGGCGAATTATAACTATGGGTGCGTTAACAGGTTTGGTCAATAAGCAATCCGACAGCTTCTGCATGCACAGTATGGGCTGGATCCATAGTTTTTTGTCTCCTTTGTTCTCTGACTGAAGAACGTTTTTGTAAATTTATATTTATATTGATGCCCGTCATCAAACTGCCCACGAAAATCGGGCGCGTTATAGCCACATTCTGCGAGTCGGTAACCTTAGTAGGTTCCACAGTCAGCGTAGCAATCGTTAGCTGCGGGCTCAACGTTTTATTTATTAGCGGCGCCGTCATAATAACGAGGAAAAGCAAAAACTATCGACGGAAAACCACGCCCTACCCTGAATTTTATTTCGTCACAGCACTGCGGAGGAATGCGAGGACGAAAAAAAGCCCCGTGAACAGATCACGAGGCGATTAACACCTGCCGAGCAAAAGCATCGATGCGAAAATTCAGGTCAGACCGGCCAGGTAACTGACGCGTCGGTCCCCAAGCTGCGCCGAATGTGTTGACTATGCATTAAACCCGCGTCAACCCCTTAGGCATCGGAAACGTCACATTCTCTTCAACCCCTTCAAGCGGCCGCACGCTTTTAGCGCCGTACTCCTTGAGACGGTCGATCACCGCCTGCACCAGTACTTCTGGTGCAGAAGCGCCCGCCGTGACGCCGACGCGTGGCTTGTCCTGCAACCATGCCGAATCGATTTGCGATGCATTGTCGACCATATAGGCAACCGTACCCATTTTTTCGGCGACTTCGCGCAGACGGTTGGAATTGGAACTGTTCGGGCTACCGACCACGATCACGACATCCACCTGTGGCGCCATGAACTTGACTGCTTGCTGGCGATTGGTAGTGGCGTAACAGATGTCGCCTTTTTTGGGTTCGGTAATACTCGGGAATTTCTGTTTCAATGCGGCAATCACATCCGCAGTGTCATCCACCGACAAGGTAGTCTGCGAAACGTAGGATAACATCTCCGGATCTGTCACTTGCAGCTTTTCGACGTCGGCGACGGTTTCGACCAGATGCATCCCCTGCTCGGTCTGCCCCATGGTGCCTTCCACTTCCGGATGGCCATCGTGACCGATCATGATGATCTCCCGACCTTCCCGGCGCATCTTGGCGACTTCGATATGCACCTTGGTCACCAGCGGACAGGTCGCATCAAACACCTTCAGCCCGCGTTGCTCGGCCTCAGCCTGCACCGCCTTGGAAACGCCATGCGCGGAGAAAATAACGGTATTCCCGGGCGGCACATCGGCCAGCTCTTCGATGAACACCGCACCTTTTTCGCGCAGATCAGCGACCACATAAGCATTATGTACAATTTCGTGGCGCACATAAATCGGCGCGCCGAACTGTATAAGTGCGCGCTCGACAATTTCAATCGCACGATCAACTCCAGCGCAAAAGCCGCGTGGTTGAGCCAACAAAATTTCTTTATCCATGATCTGATCCGTGAAAGCACGCAACTGCCATAAAACTGGGCTGTAAACTTAAATCTGCGGCAGCCTTACAAAATACCGATGATTTTTACTTCAAACTGTACCTGCTGGCCAGCCAGGGGATGATTGAAGTCGAACAAGGCGCTCTGCTCATCAATTTCACGCAATACACCGGCAAACTGCCCCCCGCCCGGGGCCGCGAATTCGACCAGATCGCCGATCCGATAATCTTCTCCGAGCTGCGAATTTTGTCTGAGGGTAGCGCGCGAAACACGTTGAATCAGCTCAGGATTACGTGGACCGAACGCCTGCTCGGGCGGCAATTCAAAGGTTTTGTGTGTGCCTTCGGGCAAACCCAGCAGGCAGCTTTCCAGAAACGGCGCCAGTTGCCCCATGCCAAACTGCAGCGTCGCTGGCGACGCATTAAAAGTGCTGACAATATCGTCACCGGCCTGCGAGGCCAAACGATAGTGGAGGGTCAGATAGGATGCTTCGGTAACTAGCGGTACGAATGAATTAGACATGAATGGAAGTGCGAAATGGCAACTAAGCGTCGGAACCACATATTGTAAGCCACCTTCAGGCATAAGGTTCCGCCTGGCGAGATTCTGCCACCATCAGTTAGCAAGAAATTTTGGACAATAGAGTGAATAACGGGAAAATAAACCATGGCAATTACCGACTGGCCGCTTGACCAGCGACCACGCGAGCGCTTAATTCGACTCGGTCCGATAGCTCTTTCCGACGCCGAACTGCTGGCGGTATTTCTCAGAGTTGGCGTTGCTGGAAAAAGTGCTGTCGATCTGGGTCGCGACATGACAACCCACTTCGGTTCGCTCAATCGCCTGTTTTCCGCCTCGCTCAACGACTTTTCTGTTATTAATGGACTCGGCCCTGCCAAGTTCGCCCAATTGCAGGCTGTGCTGGAGTTGGCGCGCCGCGCCTTGACGGAAGAATTGCGCAGCGGAAACAATCTCAGTTCGCCCCAGGCGGTAAAACAATACTTGCAGTTATCAATGGCAAACAAAGCTTACGAATCGTTTGTAGTGCTTTTCCTGGATGTCAAAAATCGTCTGATTGCGCCCGAAGAGTTATTCCGAGGTACCTTGACGCACACCAGCGTTTATCCGCGCGAAGTGGTCAAAGCTGCACTTGCACACAACGCCGCCAGCGTGATCCTGGCGCACAATCACCCTTCCGGTACCCCAGAGCCAAGCGCAGCCGACCGCAATCTGACCATGACGCTAAAACAGGCGCTGGCATTGGTTGACATCCGCATTCTGGATCACTTCGTCATAGCCGGAACGAGAGTGTATTCGTTCGCTGAACATGGCGATTTGTAACCATCACAGCTCAAATTGTTAAATACAACAAATACAAAAAGACACACTTGTTTTCGCCAAGTTATTGAAAAACATCAGCTTTTTATATATACTCACACTTTTTCCAATTTCGGAAATCATTGAGGAGTAAAACATGGCACGTGTCTGCCAAGTCACCGGGAAGAAGCCGATGGTCGGCAACAATGTTTCCCATGCAAACAACAAGACAAAACGTCGCTTTTTGCCTAACCTGCAAAATCGCCGCATTTTTGTTGAGTCAGAAAACCGCTGGGTCTCCCTGCGGCTTTCCAACGCCGGTCTGCGCGTTATTGACAAACTCGGCATCGATGCCGTACTGGTCGATATGCGTGCTCGTGGCGAAAAAGTCTAACTAGCAGAATAAAGGAAGCATCATGGCGAAATCAGGCCGCGACAAAATCAAGTTGGAATCGACCGCTGGTACAGGTCATTTCTACACAACTACAAAAAACAAGCGTACAACACCGGAAAAAATGTCGATCATGAAATTTGATCCAAAGGTTCGTAAGCACGTTGAATACAAAGAGACCAAGATCAAGTAATTGATCCAGTCTCAAAAAAGCCCCGCAAGACATAGTCTTGCGGGGCTTTTTTTATTCTCGCCGGATTGAATTATTTGGCTGCTGGTGCGGGCGCTGCTGCCGACGCAGGCTGAATCTTATGTACAACGTACCCAACCGGCACCCAACGACCACCAGTCTGCACCAACGACACCGCCTCTGCAGTTGGTGCATTGGCGAAGCGGGAAGAAAATACCACATTCACATACACGCCCTTAGGCAAATTAGCCGGCTGTCCAAGCCGCACCACTTGCGCCCACTCACGACCATCGAGAGACCCCAAATCATTGCGCAGATTTGCCACGTACTTGGCCCAGTCTTCCTTGCTGATGCTTTTCTGCATCACTGCACCACTTGCAGTCCACATCCGCTCGGCCTGGTTCGCGTCCGCAAGCGTCGCCCACTGAGCCGCCGCAGTCACTGCTGCGTCTAGCGATACTGTTTGAGCGTAGGCGTAGCCACTGCCCAACATTGCGCCAATAACCAACACACTGGCTACTCCGAATTGTTTGAATGACAGGGATTGAGTCATATTTTCCTCTCAAGATATGAAGTGATGCGAAGAATAGTATGCACTTAATTATTTTATTCCCGAAAACCAGGTGTGCTCGACAAAACAACACAAACCAGCCAATTTGGCACGTTGCCTGGCATCCTGGTTCAGCACATTTTCAGCAAATATGCGCCTTGTTTTCATATCATAACTCGCCGCTGGGTAATGCCCTCAAAGAGAAATACCCCGCCCAGGCTCCACCATAATTCACGCATGCTTACTATTTTTACGCCCCGGGTTCACGCCATGGCACGGCAAACTTACCTGGCAGCCTGAAAGCCACAGGAAGTTAAATAGGCAGAATAAAGTCAGCCGGCAATCGACGAAAAAAAACGGCCTTAAAAAGACCGTTCTATTTTGCATACCCCTGCGTCAGGAATAACTACGCAGGCGCAGAGAAAACTCTTGCAAAGCCTTGATTTTAGAAGCCTCGGCGCGTGCACACCAATCTTGCAACTGGTGCAGCAACTGGTCGCGCGTGAAGTGCGAACGCTCCCAAATCACGCCTAATTCGACCCGCATCTCGTGCATGGTTTGCAGCGCTTTGCTGTGCAGGAACAACTCGGTCAACTGTTGCTTTTGTGGTGCTTCCAATTTGGTTGGCTCACGTTGTAACAATTTCTTCGACGATTTCAGAAAACCGGATTCCAGTGCGGCTTTGCCAGCCAGATGCTCGCGCTCTTCCTGCCAGGCGCTCTTCAATGACTTGGCATATTTCGCCATCACATCGTAGCGGTTGGCGATCACCGATTGGAGCGTATCCAGATCCGGTACCAGCTTGGCGCTATTGAACTTCGGTGCCGGTGCAATTTTCTTGACCTTGGCCAGCCCAACCATTTCGAGCATGCGGATATACATCCAGCCGATATCGAACTCATACCACTTCGACGACAGCTTGGCCGAGGTGCCAAAAGTATGGTGGTTGTTATGCAGTTCTTCGCCACCGATAAGGATGCCGAACGGGATGATGTTGGTAGCTGCATCATTGCAGTCGTAGTTACGGTAACCCCAATAGTGACCAATGCCGTTGATGATGCCGGCAGCAGTAATCGGGATCCACAACATTTGCACTGCCCATACCGTCAAACCAATCACCCCGAACAAGGCAATATCGATAACCAACATCAGGACGATACCCAGCGCGCTGTGCTTTGTATAGACATTGCGCTCCATCCAGTCATCTGGTGTGCCATGCCCATATTTTTCCATCGTTTCAGCGACTTTGGATTCGGCACGATACAACTCGGCACCTTCCAACAGGACTTTTTTGATGCCGCGCGTTACCGGGCTATGCGGATCTTCTTCAGTCTCGCATTTAGCGTGATGCTTGCGATGAATCGCAGCCCATTCCTTGGTGACCATACCAGTGCTCAGCCACAACCAGAAACGAAAGAAATGACTAGGGATTGCATGCAGATCAAGCGCGCGGTGGGCTTGGCATCGATGCAGATAAATGGTGACTCCAGCGATGGTGATATGGGTAACTGCGAGCGTAAAGATGACTATTTGCCATGCAGTTGCTCCAGTCAAACCATTCGACAGAAAATCAATAATTGCATTGAACACTAAGTGTCCTCCAGAAGTGATGACAGCGCAGCAGCAGAATTTGGCGCTCGTTTCTTGTAAGTTCAGGGTAAGTTCGCGGGTAGTTACCAGTTACTTAAGCGAAATTAACGCGCTATTGTACTACCTTTATGGGGCGCTTTCGGAATTCGGCAAGATCCGCTGGCTATCTATTTGCGCGACTTGTTGTGAATCCGCCCCAGGACTATCTTCACCCACCATCCGCACATCACGCCGCGGCTGCGCGACTTTGATGTTGTGCGCTTGCAGCACACGCCAAATAGCCCTGTTCACATCAGACAACACGTTCAGCCTTCCGTTCTCCGGATCGAGGATCCAGAAACCGACCTCCAGCTCCAACCCATCATGACCGATCTTTAACAGGATCGCCTGCGGCAAAATTTCATGCGTTACACGATCGACAATACTAGTCGCCTCTTCCAGCAAGGTTAGCACCTGCTCGATATCTTCCTGATACACAATCGTCACCTGGGTAGCCAAACGCAGAACGCGGTGATTCAACGTGTAATTCTGTACCGCATTGGTCATGAAGACTTCATTCGGCACAATCGACTCGACGCCATCCAGCCCTTCCAGCAGCGTGAAACGGCTATTGATCTGGGTAACCTTGCCGTAATAAGTCCCGACCCCAACCATGTCACCAATGGAGAGACTGCGCTCCAGCAGAATCACAAAACCGGAGACATAACTACTGGCTATTTTTTGCAGTCCCAGACCAAGCGCAACGCCCAGCGCACCACCGAATACGGACAGCACGGTCAGATCGATACCGACCAGTGACAGGCTCAATAACACGGCCACCAGCACCAGGAAAGCACGCCCCATGCGCGCGACCACCGTGCGTAATGACGAATGCATGGTATTCAAACGCATCAGGCGCTGTTCCAACGTGGAACCTGCCCATAAAGCAATGATTAGCGTTACGAGAACCGAGATCAATGCCTGAAAAATCGATAAAAGCGAGACCTGATGGCGACCAATCGGCAACACCGTGCTATCCAGATACTCCAGCAGATCAGGCCATAATCCGGTGATGTACAGCAACACGCCGCCCCATACCAACGCACCGAACATCTTCTCAAACAACAATAGAAAAGTGCTGACACCATGGTCGCGCACAAATATCCTGCGCAGCACGTAGAACACAAAACGCATCAGGCCCAGAGAGCCCATCAGCGGAATCACCAGCCGTAAAAAGCTGATCGGCTGCTGCCATTTTGCCATCACCAACTTTGCCAGCACCAGCAGCAACACCGTTAGCAGCGGTGTCAATACTTGCGAAAAACTGCGCAGGCCAATCTGCACTGCCGGTTGCGTGAGATCGTCCACGGTAAAAATGCGACGCAACAAGCGCGCCAACAACCAGCCTAGTCCGATACATGCCAGCACCACGCCGACCTGCGCCGGCAAACCGGGTGCGGCGAAATTACGCCCCAGGCTATCTGCTATATCAGAAAGCAAGTCGAACATTATTGTTTATAAGGAGTAGCGTCGTGGCGGTGACGCTGCCAATTGAAGGCATAGCGCGCTGCCAGTTTCGGGTTGTTACGAACAATCAGAACGTTTTCAGCATTTTTATGCTGCGCGCTCCAGGTGAAATTGAAGCTGCCCGTAATCACCGCGGCGTCCGCTGCCTGCGGATCAATCACGATGACCTTGTTATGGGCGCTCCGGTATTTGGTCTCGATCCAGACCGGAATTCCGGCATCCGCCAGATCAGCAACCTTGGAAGCACCATTCTCTTTTTCAAGCTGACGCCCATCGACCAGTACCTGCACGTCGATCCCGCGTTGTTTGGCGGCAATCAACGCAGAAGCGATTTTGCCGTTGCTCAACAAATAGGCTTGCACCAATACCTGCTTTTGGGCAGCAGTTATGGCCTGCGTGATCAAACCTTCGATATCGTCCCACGGTGAAAACGCCGCTTGCAGGGTACCGGTCGCCACTTGCGGCGGCGAACCTGGATCGAACGCATTGACCTGCGCCGCCGCCAGTGCCGTCACCGCAGCAACACTTACGGTGAACAGGCGTCGGCGCATGCGTTCGATCACGGAAGACCCCTGGTTCATTTACGCACAAATACCGCCGCAAAAAAGCCATCGGTATGATGCAGGTGTGGCAGCAGTTTCAGATAATCCTGCATCACCAGATCTATTTTTTGTTCGGCCAGCACGTCTTTCATAGGCACCAGCGAAAAATCTTCATGGCTGGCGAGGAACTGAACGGCAATCGCTTCGTTTTCCTCGTCCAGCAAACTGCAAGTGCCATACACCAGTCGACCACCCGATTTAACCAAACGTGCCGCGCTCGACAAAATCGCAATTTGCTTGGCATTCATTTCGACGATCGCTTCTGGCGTCTGGCGCCATTTAACGTCGGGATTCCGGCGCAAAGTGCCTAGACCACTACATGGCGCATCAACCAGTACGCGGTCAATTTTTCCCGCCAGTCGCTTTACCTTGCCATCATTTTCATGGGCAATCAGTACCGGATGAATATTCGACAAACCGCTGCGCGCCATCCGCGGCTTGAGTTTCGCCAGACGTTTTTCGGAAACATCGAACGCATACAAACGACCGGTGTTGCGCATGGTTGCCCCCAAAGCCAGGGTCTTGCCACCAGCTCCGGCACAGAAATCGACCACCATTTCGCCGCGCTTGGCGCCGACTATTTGGGCCAGCAGCTGGCTGCCTTCGTCCTGAACCTCAATCGCACCGCTCTTGAACAGCGGCAGATTTTGCAGCGATGGTTTTTTAATGACACGCAAACCTAGTGGCGCGTAGGGTGTCGGCTCGCATAAAATCGGTGCTTCAGCCAATTTGGCGACCACTTCATCGCGCGCGGCTTTGAGTGAATTGACCCGCAAATCCAGCGGCGCCGGTGTGTTCAGTGCTTCAGCCAGCTGCAAAGTATTTTCTTCGCCATCGCGGGCGACCAGTTTTTCGAACAACCATTGCGGCAAGTTGGCGCGCATGGCGGCCGGCAACAGTTTGCGGTCAATCTCAGCGACGCGGGCCAGCCATTCAGCTTCGTCTTCGGACAGACCGCCCAATGAATCCGCGCCAACCGCATCGGCCAGGCCGAGCAAAGTCATACGACGCATGGTCGGGCCATTGCCGGATTCAGCAAAACTGGTATACACCGACTTGTTACGCAACAAGCCATACACAGCTTCGGCAATCACGCCGCGTTCGCGTGAACCGAGCTTCGGATGATCGCGAAAGTAACGCGATAAAGTAACATCGGCCGGGCCGGTAAATCGTAGAACTTCGCGTAGTACTTCTTCGGTTAAACCGATGATCGCTGGAGGCAATCTCATGTTAAATCTTTCATAAAAATCTGTTTGTTTTGCTTGTAGCGCATTGCTACAGGCGTGTGCCCGGTTTGTTTGCGCTAACTACTTATGTCACGTGTTTTGGACGATTGCTGCGTGCTACTGCACCGAGTCATCGACATCATGTTGGGCAATGCTGTCTGTATGGACACGACCGTCTTGAACAACCAGTCGCCCCTCGACAAACTGGCGTACCGCGCGCGGATACATTTGATGTTCCATTGCCAGCACCCGAGCCCCTAACGATTGTTCAGTATCGCCATCCATGACCGGCACCACTTCCTGCGACACTATCGGCCCATGATCAAGATCGGCAGTCACAAAATGTACAGTAGCGCCATGGACTTTGACACCCATCGTCAGTGCCTGGCGATGCGTCGCCAACCCGGTAAAACTTGGCAGCAATGACGGATGAATATTTAACATCCGACCCGCGTAATGCTGGACAAACGGCGCAGTCAAAATTCGCATGAACCCGGCCAGCACCACCAAATCAGGTGCGAAACGATCTATTTCGACTTGCAACGCAGCATCAAACTGTGCGCGATCAGGATAGCCTTTGTTGGGCACAACCGCCGTCGGAATGCCATGAGCGGCGGCAAAGGACAAGCCGCCGGCGTCAGCTTTATTGCTGATGACGGCGGCAATTTTGGCATGCCATTGTTCGGTTTGCGCAGCCCGGACGATGGCTTCCATGTTGCTGCCACGTCCAGAAATAAGGATAACGATGCTTCTCATGGCGCGCATTGTACCTGCTGCACTGCAGCTTAGGGCCTGTTGACATATAAATTGGAGCCTGAAACACTCCACGGCGCTCTTCCAAGTTGCTTGCCTGGCTCGCGCCAAACGGTGCAATCCGCCAAGCATAGATATAATCACAACGACGTATTAACGCAACATCGATCTGCACCAACCGCTGCTTTTAAGATGCAGTCAGTTACTGAAAGGAGTAAAACACGCGGAAAGCAACTTTCTTCTCAGCCCAGAAATCCGCACTGTCGCGGAATACGTCAAGCAGGATTTCACGCGCTTCCTTGTCAAATTTCGGGGTATTCGGCAATTGCTCCAGCACCACGATAAAGCCAGGTTGCGGACCAGCCTTGAGTGCCAGGTCCGTCAGACAGTCAGCCAGAGCATCGAAGTTCTTGCCGAAATGTTTAGGAAAATGAAACGCTTGCGCAATATTCGCCAGCACTTGTTGTTTAGTCGTTGCCTCCGCGCAATACGCGTACAGGAAATGCTGTCCGAGACGGGCAGCCTCCGCCTGCAAGTCGGTCACGCGAAACGCGCGGATGGACTGCACTACATTTGGCGGCACGGTTTTAAACAAACTCATTTTTCCCTCAGCTAGCGCAATGATGGATTGCTGTTGTTTTTGCATTGGAATCATTATTCAGTCACTCTTGAATGCGCCTGAAAGAAGCGTAATGATTGTCGGTGTAATAATACTCGCCGGACGACCTAGCCGCCCCGCCTGCAATGATGCGACGAGCACCACGGTTCCGGGTACGCGGTGTTTTGACAGTGAATTCGTGATAATACCCGCGCTTTTGTTTTGGCAAAAGCCCTTCATAGTTCCCAAACACTACGCCATCCTTGGCGTACGGAAACGGGCCGCCTTGTTTGATCAGTACCAGCGTTTGCTGCGCCTCCGGCGGAAGTTGCGACACAGCAATTCCGTCCAGCGGAGAAGAAGCACGTGCAAATACATGAAATGAAAGCAACAAGCCAACCAGCAATAGCCCCCATTGACGCAGAAATGCCGGGCTAGCACGTCGGCCGGCAACGGCGGATGGACCGTTTACATCAAGTTGAATTGCATTATTTGTCATGTATTTAACAAATTTGAAAGAATCCGATACCGTAGGGTAACGTGTTGCAGAAAACGAATCAACACGAATCAACGACGGCTGCGCGTGTATTGCTTATTTTCACAAAATTTGACAAAAAGCATACTTAATCCGTGATGTCGCCTGAAGCATCTACAAAGATCATTGTTGCTTGCTTTCCGGTTCAATGCAAAACACATTGGCCCTGCATGAGAGTACTGACTTAACATTAGCTCAATGCCACATCAATACCTTGATCGGCAAAAAAATTCACTACATCCTGACGCCGCGCATAGGTGTCCTTTTGCCCCATTTGTATCAGTTCACAGGTGAAAACTGATTCAAACAACAAATAAGAAGCCAGCGCCGCGCCGCGCACTTCGGTCGCGCCTATGCCGCCGAGCAACGCCCTGATTGATCTCGGAAGACTACCGATATGACGACTGGCGACATTATCAATTTGTTCCGACGGAGAAATCATCAGCATCTCGATCGGTTTCAGCGGGGTTAGCTGACGTTGCTCTTCAGTCAGGAACGACAAAGTATGATTGATGCGCTCAAGACGCTCGATATCCACCGCCAGTCCATCGAGAAAGATGCTCGACAACGCGTGACCGGCAATTTGCGCCAGACTGGGATAATGATCAAAAGGCGGCAGATCGGTTGGCGGTTGCATCATGGGTCCAGCGCCAACCACCAGTACTTTGCTTGCACCAAGATGAATTGCCGGAGAAATCGGCGCCAGCTGCCGCATCGTACCGTCACCGAAATATTCACGACGACCTTCGCAATAAATCGGAATCGCCGGAAAAATGAAAGGAATCGCAGCGGATGCCAGCAAATGCTCCACCCCGATCTGATCCTTGACCGCACGCCGCTGGCTGCGGGTCCAGGATTTAATTTCATTGGCACTTTGGTAAAACGTGATGTGCTGGCCCGCGCTGTACGAGGATGCTGTCACCGCCAACGCCTGCAAACTACCATTGGACAAAGCCGCGTCCAATCGCGTCAGGTCCAGCAAACGATGCAACATTGTCACCAGCGGTGTATTGTCGAGCAAGGAACTCGGCGGATGGGCATGCCATTGACGCAATAACCAGCCAAACGACAACAACGACAGCCAGCGTGCGCCCGAACGCAACACCCCGAGTGAATCGGCGCGATACACGTGTTCGACACTGAAATGCTGCCACACCTGCATCAGTTTTTTTACACCTTCAGTGAAATCATCGGCGCGACAGGCCAGCGCCGTGGCATTGATCGCGCCAGCAGAAGTGCCGCAAATAATGTCGAAGGGATTGCGTTCCGGCGCCCAACCTTGCTCGCGCAAAATGGCGGACACAGCGTCCAGAACGCCAACCTGATAGGCAGCACGTGCGCCGCCTCCAGTCAAAATCAGGCCTACATTTTTTCGGATCGTCATGATTCAAAGATTAACAGGACAGCACGAGCTTCTGAAACCGATAAACACACCATCCCAGGATGAATTCTGACGTTACTGAATGCTCACCTCTACGCGCCGCGTCTCTGCGTCGTCGCCACTGCCGCTTGTCACCTGCGGTTTTTGCAATGTAATCCGGTCTTCCGTGACTCCTTCCATTAACAGCAATGCCTTGATGCTGATGGCACGCTCCTTGGCGATATCGATGTTCTTCGCCGGATTACCGCCGGCATCATGAAAACCACTCAGCACTACCTTGGCATCAGGCCGGGCTTTGACCGCGGCGATGATGGCGACCAACTTGTCAGCAGTACCGGCCGGCGCATCGCTCTTGCCCGACTCGAAGTAGACCACTGCGGTAGCGGATGCTGCGACCGGCACACCGGGTGCGTTGTCACCGTTTTTACTACTGGCAGCGACATCGGCACGCCCACTCGCCATTGGTGCTACCGACACCGGTGCTACCACTGCCACGGTCGCCTCATGGCTGGCGCTGTTCATCAGATTGGCGCCGCCCGTCGGCAATATCGGCACCAACAGCAAAGCCACGATATTGATGATCTTGATCAGCGGATTGATCGCCGGTCCCGCCGTATCCTTGTAGGGATCGCCGACGGTATCACCGGTCACCGCGGCCTTGTGTGCCTCGGAACCTTTGCCGCCGTGATTGCCGTCCTCAATGTATTTTTTAGCGTTATCCCAGGCGCCCCCGCCTGTCGTCATCGAAATCGCGACAAACAATCCGGTAACGATGGTCCCCATCAACAAACCACCGAGCGCAGCCGGCCCTAAAATTAAACCGACCACAATCGGGACCACTACCGGCAGGAGCGAAGGCACGATCATTTCCTTGATCGCCGATGAGGTCAGCATATCGACCGCTTTGTCGTACTCTGGCTTGCCGGTGCCGTCCATGATGCCCTTAATGTCGCGGAACTGGCGCCGCACTTCGACCACTACCGCACCGGCGGCGCGACCGACTGCCTCCATCGCCATCGCACCAAACAAATACGGAATCAGGCCGCCAATGAAAAGGCCCACGATCACCAGCGGATTCGACAATTCAAAAACGGTATTGTTGCCGACCGAATCAAGTGCATGGGTGTAATCGGCAAACAGCACTAGTGCCGCCAATCCCGCCGAGCCAATCGCATAGCCTTTGGTTACGGCCTTGGTGGTATTCCCGACCGCATCCAGCGGATCGGTAATCGCGCGTACCGCATCCGGCAAACCCGACATTTCTGCAATACCGCCGGCATTGTCGGTAATCGGTCCGTAGGCGTCGAGCGCGACAATGATACCGGCCATCGACAGCATCGCCGTCGCCGCAATCGCAATTCCGTACAAGCCGCCTAACCAATAAGACGCCAGAATCGCGACGCACACCGCCAGCACCGGATACGCGGTCGACTTCATCGAGACGCCAAGACCGGCGATGATATTGGTGCCATGGCCAGTGGTCGACGCTTCGGCAATGTGACGAACCGGTTTGAAATCGGTGCCGGTGTAGTACTCGGTGATGTAGACCATCAGGCCAGTCAGCACGATACCAATCAGCGCCGAGCCCATCATCGGGATATGCATGGCGGCAGGCAATACGAGCCAGGTGACTATCGCAAAGCCGATCAAGCTGAGGATGGCCGCCCACCACAGGCCGGTGTACAACGCCGACATGATTTTCTTGCCGGGCTTGGCCTTGACCATCGTGCAGCCAACAATCGATGCCAGAATCGACACGCTACCAAGCAGCAGCGGATACAACACGGCCTGTAATTCGAACCCTTTGATCAACAATGATCCGAGCAACATCGTTGCGATCAGCGTGACCACGTAGGTCTCAAACAAATCCGCTGCCATGCCGGCGCAATCGCCGACGTTATCGCCGACGTTATCCGCAATCACGGCAGGATTACGCGGATCATCTTCCGGAATTCCCGCCTCTACCTTACCCACCAGATCAGCACCGACATCGGCACCCTTGGTGAAAATGCCGCCGCCAAGCCGGGCAAAAATGGAAATCAGCGAAGCGCCAAATGCCAGTCCGATGAGCGGCTTCAGAATGTCATGCAACAACATCTCGGGGCGACTGAAAAACGAGGTAAGCAAAAAATAAAAAATGGACACCCCGAGCAAACCAAGTCCGACCACCAGCATCCCGGTAATCGCACCGCCACGAAATGCCACGTCGAGCGCCTGGTTCAAACCTTTGGTGGCGGCTTGCGCAGTCCGCACATTGGCACGCACCGAAACATTCATACCGATAAAGCCGCATGCCCCCGACAACAGCGCACCGACCAGAAAACCGAGCGCAGTGATCAGGCCGAGGCCGGGAATGATACCGATAATAATGAACAAAACCACACCGACGATGGCAATGGTGCGGTACTGGCGTGCCAGATAGGCTGCGGCACCCTGCTGGATGGCAGCGGCGATTTCCTGCATGCGCAGATTTCCCGGATCCTGTTTCAAAATCCAGCTGCGCGAGGCCAGCCCATAGACGACGGCGATGATGCCGCAAGCGATCGCAAACCATAGACCAGATGCCATGTTGACTCCTCCTGTTTTTTCTAACGACAATCACGACAAAGTAAACAACCACACATCGCAACCAAGTTCTGCCAGCCTGGCAGACACTCCAGCGTGCAGATAATGTGTACTGAAAGACTTTCCGTTGCCCTTTTATTTTCAGAAGTCGGCCTGGGCTGGCGCATCCAAACTAGCGCATATTGCTTGCCATGCTAACCGGCTGTGAAGTTCTTTACAAATAAAAAAGCGGACACATGGTCCGCTTTTCTTTTACGCTTCCAGTGCCTTGAAGGCGCTGTCGCGAATTTGCTCTACCGGGCCAACGCCGACAATTTTGCGATATTTAGGTGCGCCAGGATTACCTGACTTTGCCCAGTCGCCATAATAGTCAACCAGAACCTTGGTCTGCTCGTGATACACGGACAGGCGTTTCTTGACGGTTTCTTCCTTGTCGTCATCACGCAGAATCAGTTCTTCGCCAGTGACGTCATCCACGCCGGCTACTTTCGGTGGATTGAATTTCACATGATAGGTACGGCCAGAAGCCGGATGGACCCGACGACCGCTCATGCGTTCAACAATCGCTTCGTCCGGCACATCAATTTCCAGCACGTAATCGATAGCGACACCGGCTTCTTTCATCGCATCGGCTTGTGGCACTGTCCGTGGAAAACCATCGAACAAATAGCCGTTTGCACAATCTGCCTGCTGCAGACGATCCTTGACCAGACCGATGATGATGTCGTCAGATACCAGACCACCGGCGTCCATGACTTTTTTCGCTTCAATACCAAGCGGAGTGCCTGCTTTGACTGCTGCGCGCAACATGTCGCCGGTGGAAATTTGCGGGATGTTGAATTTCTCTTTGATGAAGGTGGCTTGCGTGCCTTTTCCGGCACCGGGCGCTCCTAAAAGGATAAGGCGCATATTGTTAAGTCCTAAGGTGAGTTTGAAAAATTGTTTGTGGTGACGCTTATTTCTGCATTTTCCTTACGCTAATTTCCTAGCTTCTTTAGAAAATTACAGGGGCGTCATCCTGCATGCTTTCTTATAACACGCTAACTTTGCATGAAACTTACCACACAATTTTACCAAACAGCGTCCCAGCGGGACCGCTGCGTTGATTCAAAGTTAATTTGTGTGTTAACAACCGGACAAATTACGCCGTAAAAAAGCGTCTGACGCGTTCCAGATCCTCGGGCGTGTCGACACCCGCGGCAGGAGCCGACGGCGCGATATGGACGGCAATCGGATAGCCATGCCACAACACGCGCAGTTGCTCCAGCGCTTCAATCTGCTCTAGCGGCGATACCGCCAGGGTCGGATAGGTTTGCAAGAACTCATAGCTGTACGCATACAGTCCGATATGTCGCAACGGCAGATAGTCGCCCGGCAACTGTTGTTGCGATTGCATAAAGCCATCGCGATGCCATGGAATCGTCGCCCGCGAAAAATAGAGTGCGCGTCCGGCCTTGTTCAGCACCACCTTGACCACGTTAGGATTAAAAGCATCAACGGCGCTATCGATTGCATGCGCGGCAGTTGCCATTGGAACGCCGTCAACGATTTGCGCCGCGGTCGCGGCGATCAAGGCTGGATCGATCAGCGGCTCATCTCCCTGTACATTCACCACGACCGCATCCGCCGCCAAGCCCAGTGCGGCAGCGACTTCAGCAATCCGATCGGTGCCGGACGGATGATCGGCGCGCGTCAAACGTGCGGCGATCCCATGTTGTTCGCAGGCCAGCAAAATGTCTGCGTGATCAGTCGCGACGATAACCTGCGCCGCGCCCGATTGCGCCGCACGTTCGGCGACGCGCACGATCATCGGCTTGCCGCCGAGATCAGCCAGCGGCTTGTTGGGCAGACGGGTAGACGCCAACCGGGCGGGAATAATGACGGTAAAGGACATTGACGCTCTTTATAAGGCTATTCAGTAGACAATGAGTCAGGCGCTGCTGGCGGGCTGTTCTCCGTTGCAGTTGCCGGTGCCGAAGTATTCAGGTCCCTTGCCTGGTCGGCCCACATAATTGGAATACCGTCACGAATCGGAAAAGCCAGCCTGTCGGCGTTGCAAATCAGTTCCTGCACTTTTTTATCATGCTGCAACGGCCCCTTGCATAGCGGGCAAACTAGAATATCAAGCAGTCGGGTGTCCACGGAGTTTCTCCACAATTTGATGTGCCAGCGCGTTGTCAATCTGCGCTGTCACGGGTACGACCCACAGACGCGGGTCGTTTTTGATGGTTTCGATTTGGCTACATTTTACTGCATCCTTTTCGGTGATCAGAATGATCTCGGCATCCAGCGCAGCAAAAGGATTCGTAGAAAAATCGTAATGGTCAGGCAGCGCCAGCGACTCAAAGACCAACCCGATGCCGGAAAGCATGTTGAAAAAGCGCTGCGGATTGCCAATCCCGGCAGCAGCCAGGATACGTGGCGCTGGTGTCGTGGCGGAGAACGCCGCTAAGGGCTGCGTCTGCTGGCTGTCGCCAAGACGCTCAGCGTACTCCCCGACCAACTGCATACGGATCGCCGATTTCGGCAACAACGTCGGAAATGCCGCCCTCGCTGGCAGATTCACCACGGTAAAATCGCGCCGCCGCGTAGCCGGCTCACGCAGAGGCCCGGCCGGCAGCAGCCAGCCATTCCCATTGCCACGGGCGTCGAACAAGACAATTTCAATATCACGTTGCAGCGGATAATGCTGCAAGCCGTCGTCGGACAAAATCAGATTCACCTCCGGATGCGCCTGCAACAATACTTGCGCCGCCGCCACGCGATTGCGGCCAACCACCACCGGACATTGCGCACGACGTGCAATCAACAATGGTTCATCCCCTACTTCAGCGGCCACCGAATCTGCGGACACTGTACGTATTGCCGGCATTGCAGCGCTCGCATGTCCCCCATAGCCGCGCGAAATCACACCCGGCACATACCCCGCCCGTCGCAGGGCCTGCACCAGCCAGATGGTGAGCGGCGTCTTGCCGGTGCCGCCAATATAAATATTTCCGACCACGATTACCGGTACCGGCAAGCGCGTGCTTGCGCGCCAACCGGCCAGATACAGGCGGCGGCGCAGCCCAACCACCAGCCGGAACAACAGCGACAGCGGCCACAGCACGCACGCCAGCAAACCGCGACGCTGCCAGGCTGCAATGAGTGTTGCTTCAGTGGGGGAAGGTTTGAGAGCCAAACGAAACAACCTATCAATCAAAAAGCAAAGGGAAATGCTTCAGGCAGCGCCTGCCTGTTAGGTGAATAGGTGAAACAATCCGTCGGTGCCGATGAATCCGGCAGCGCCAACGGATTGCCTGACTTTAACAATAAATTATTTGCCGCGCTTCCTGACTATTTTTTGCCGCTCGCCTGTGCGGCAAAAGTCACCTTCTCGAAACCTGCCAAACGCGCCGCCTCCAGCACATTAATTACTGTTTGATGGGGTGACATCGCATCCGCATTGATCACCACCACCGGGGTTTCCTTCGATTTATTCGCGTCACTTTGCGCGGCGCTCTTCAAATCCTGCGCCAGGGCTGCCGCATCCCTGGACGATACCTGCAGTTTATTTACCGCGTACTGGCCTTGCGCCGTTACCCCGACATTGATCTGAAACGGATGCGCCACTACCTTCTCCGCATCGGCGGTCGGCAGCGTAATCTGTAGTGCGGTGAACTTGCTATAGGTGGTGGTGACCATCAGAAAGATCACGATCACCAGCAACACGTCGATGAACGGAATCAAATTAATTTCAGGCTCGTCGCGCGCCTTACCTTTGCGGAATTTCATACTTGTCCTCTTTGCGCTTACTTTTGTACTTACTTGCGTGCACCATGAACGATGTCCACAAACTTGACTGCCTGCTGCTCCATGTCGACGATAAAGCTGTCAATCATGGCGCGGAAATGCCGATAAAAAACCAGCGCAGGCATCGCAATCGCAAGACCAAAACCGGTGTTGTACAGCGCCACTGAAATCCCGTGGCCCAATTGCGCCGGATCGGCGCCCGCGCCATTGGTCGCGCCGAAAATCTCGATCATCCCGACCACCGTACCAAACAAGCCCATGAGCGGCGCCAACGAAGCGATCGTACCGAGTGTAGTCAGAAAACGCTCCAGTTCGTGTGCGGTGGCGAGTCCGGCTTCTTCGATCGATTCCTTCATGATTTCGCGCGGCGCATCGACGTTGCGCAAGCCGGCAGCCAATACACGTCCAAGCGGCGAGTTGTTTTCCAGGCTAGTGATGACTTCGATGTTCGCCTTGCCGTTGTGATAAACCCGGATGACTTCCTGCAATAACTGCGGCGGCAAAATACGCGAGCGGCGCAAATAAACCAAGCGTTCGATGATCAATGCGGTCGCAATCACGGAGGCCGTCAATAACAACCAGATCGGCCAGCCTGCAGCTTGAATAATGGCAAACAAAAGAAACTCCTTGAGGGAAAACGGACAGGTTTATCTAATTCGGGTTTATCTAATGGATGCAGAATGTAAACTGTTGAGGCCATGTGAGCAAGTCCATCCGTAGCTGAAAAGGCATTTACAGGTTGGCATGACACCGGGGCTTGGGGACTTCCTCACAATTTATGTGAACAAGATTGTGGATAAGTACTTAACCTGAATGTGAAGCCATTGATTTCAAAGGGATTTTTATCCCTGCATCAAAAACATGCAGGGCCGACAGGCTACGCGAAACAACGCCAGCGTCAGGTCGGATCCAAAGTTCTCCACAGATTTTGTGGATAACTTTGTGAACAACACACTGCGCAAAAGCTTAACACCTTGATTTTTCTCAGATTTTTACGCCTGTTCAGATCGCGCTCAATTCATTGATTTGTACGCAAAACCACCTGCGAGCAAGGGCGAGATACGCGTAGTTCGTTCGAATCATGGCCTGGAATGGTTCAATACGTCACGCCAGGTCGAATGAAAAAAATGAACATTTGTTATCCACAGATTTTGTGGATAACTTTGTGTACATCGCCACTGGAATTGCACTAAGCCCTTGATTCAACGGTGTTTTTACTCTGTGTGCAGCGATGCTACAAACCCCAGGACATATTCGTCAGTCAAAAGATGCGCCAAGATAAATCACCTACACCACAGGCGAACTCGAATGATCAAAAAATGAACATTTGTTATCCACAGATTTTGTGGATAACTTTGTGTACATCGCTACTGGAATTGCACTAAGTCATTGATTCAACGGTGTTTTTACTCTGTGTGCAGCGATGCTACAGATTCCAAGCGATATCGTTATAGCCGAATGATCCCCGCTCAAAAGAAAAGACCGCTAAATCACCGGTACCGGTCACTTGTACTTATCCACAGAAAATGTGGGTAACTTTGTGCACAAGGACACTGGTATCCGGTTAAGCACTTGATTAAAAAGACTTTTTAGGTAGTGTGCGGCAGCACCGCAAAGCAACGGCCGTTAACGCCCAAATATCAACGAATCGGCATGAACAACGTGCTCGCACCGCATGCTATTGATTCATGGAACACAGCATCAGCGCAAAAATGGCGTCGGCACTTCTCCACAGTTTATGTGGATAACTTTGTGCGTAAATATACGGGAAAGCGACTAAGCGCCTGATTCGAAAAGAATTTTCCATACTGTGCAGCGGTGGAGCAATTTCATGCCAAAAGCATCAACCAATCAGGTGGGCAAGCGCAGCCAACGCTTTCCCCCGGATTAAGATTTACAATACGGCGCTGAATTGTTGATGCCGCTTCCTCTCAACCCTCAGCCGGCTTTTGCCAATTAGTTATCCATTGAAAGTCCTGATGAATTTCGCTTCTTCCACAGAAAGTCGCACGGGCACGGCGCCGGTGCTATCCGTCTCCGCACTGAACCAGGCCGTGGCGCGCATGCTGGAGCGCACTTTTCCGCTGACCTGGGTCTCCGGCGAGGTCTCCAACTTCACGCGCGCGGCCTCCGGTCACTGGTATTTCACGCTGAAAGACGACGCCGCTCAAGTGCGCGCGGTGATGTTCAAGGGGCGTGCGCAACATGCTGGGTTTATTCCGCGTGAGGGCGACAGGGTCGAAGTCCGCGCGCTGGTGACGCTGTACGCGCCGCGCGGCGACTATCAGTTGAATGTCGAGGCGATCCGCCGCGCTGGCGCAGGGAATTTGTATGAAGCATTTTTGCGACTGAAAGAAAAACTCAACGCAGAAGGCCTGTTCGACCCTGCACACAAGCGCCCTCTTCCACAATTCGTCACCTGCATCGGCGTCGTCACCAGTCTGCAGGCTGCCGCACTGCGCGACATCCTGATCGCCTTGGCGCGCCGCGCGCCGCATGTGCGCGTAGTGCTGTATCCGACGCCGGTACAAGGCGAAGGTGCCGCAGAGAAGATCGCGCGCGCCATCAACACGGCATCGGCACGCGCCGAGTGCGACGTCTTGCTGGTCTGCCGCGGAGGTGGCAGCATCGAAGATCTCTGGTCATTCAATGACGAAGGCGTCGCCCGCGCCATTGCTGCTGCAGCGATGCCGGTGATTTCCGGTGTCGGCCACGAAACGGATGTCACGATTGCCGATTTCACTGCCGATTTGCGCGCAGCGACACCGACAGCGGCCGCCGAACTGGCCACGATTCCACGCGACGACTGGCTTGCCACGCTGGAAGGCCATGCCAACGACATGACCCGCGCCTTGCGGCGACAACTGGGCGAAGCCGGTCAGACGCTCGACTGGTTAACCCGCCGCATGGTCAGTCCGGCGACCACTATCAGTCATGAACGCCTGAAGTTGCAAAGTCTGCAAACCCGTTTGATGCATGCGACCAAAATTCCGTTAAGACAATCGCACTATGCGCTGCTGAATTTGCGTACTCGCTTGTCGGCACAGTTGCCAGATACGCGTCGGGCGCGGGCCCACCTGTTGGAGCAAGCACGCCGCCTCGGCAGTGCGCTCACCATACAAAACAGGCAAGGCCGCCTGGCACTGAGCGCGCTCAATGCCCAGCTGGAATTGCTCAATCCACAACGCACACTGGAACGCGGCTACGCGATTGTTACCGACCCTAAAGGGAACGTTCTGCGTACACCAAAGGAACTCCACCCGCGCCAGATCATCACACTGCAACTGGCTGAAGGCAGCGCGAAAGTCGGTATTGACAGCGTGCAGCCAACGTTCGATTAGCGCCGGCGTAACAAGGCACACTGTTGAATTCGTCCGATTGCTGCATGGAATAGATAAGCGCTTTACAATAACGCGCTTGAACCTGTTGAATACCTGTGGTTAAGGGCAGTTCTAAAAACCAGTGTGAAGCAGTCACGGCCGGAACCACGATGTTGGAAACCTTGGAGCCGTACGCAAGTACGGTCAACATCAGAGTGCCGGGATTGGTTCATGCAGCAGGTTTCAGAGGTGCTCTTAAACACGATCCATCCCTAACAGGCTCTTAGTAGCCCAATAAAACTTAGAAAGGACACACCATGGCATACACACTCCCACCACTCCCGTACGCACTCGATGCGTTGGCTCCACACCTGTCCCAGGAAACACTGGAATATCACTACGGCAAGCATCACCAAACCTATGTGACCAACCTGAACAACCTGGTTCCTGGCACAGAATTCGAAAATGCTTCACTGGAAGATATTATCAAGAAGTCTTCGGGCGGCGTCTTCAATAACGCAGCACAAATCTGGAACCACACGTTCTACTGGAACAGCCTGTCTCCAAACGGCGGCGGCGCACCTACCGGTGCTCTGGCTGATGCGATCAACGCCAAGTGGGGCTCGTTCGACAACTTCAAAGTTGAAATGACCAAATGTGCCGTTGGTACATTCGGTTCAGGTTGGGCCTGGCTGGTGAAAAAAGCCGACGGCACACTGGATCTGGTATCGACTTCCAACGCTGCCACACCACTGACAACCGATGCAAAAGCACTGCTGACCGTTGACGTTTGGGAACACGCGTACTACATCGACTACCGCAATGCCCGTCCTAAATACCTGGAAGCATTCTGGGCGTTGGCGAACTGGGACTTTGCAGCCAAGAATTTCGCTTAATCAAGCGTTTTGTTCTGCCGGAATAAAGTTTTGACCAAGTAGGTTGTTGGCAATGATATTGAAAATAGCGCTTGCTTAACCGCAAGCGCTATTTTTTTCCGCGCCTACCTGAACGGCCTAACCGTCGTCAACACCGGCGAACGATGATCCCGATATTCAAGGAATGCGCTAATATATATGCACCCTAGAATATCCTGAATTTTAACCACCCTTATCGATCCGGACCGACCAGACGAACCCATGGTGAGAACACGCTTGCGCTTTGTTAAGTTCGCCATTCTCGTCGCGATCCTGCTACTGATTGCGGCGGCTGTCTATTTCGTCGCACACGAACTGCGCACCTCGCGGCTACAGGCCCGTTATCTCGCTCGCCTCGGGCAAGAACTGACCTTTCGCATCGCGCCGGGACCGAGCCCGTCGATCCGCTATCCCAAAACCGGCCCCTACGACCAGCGTCTGGGCTATGCCCAATTGCCGGCCTACCTGGAGCGGCTGCGCGCGCGCGAGTACACCGTGGCCGAGCAGGCCCGCCTGTCGCGGCGCATGAGCGAAGTGGTCGACCGCGGCCTGTATGTACCCTACCCGGAAAAAGATCAGACCGGCCTCAGCGTGCTCGACTGCAACGGCGTGCCGATCTATGCCACCCGCTATCCGGAGCGCGTCTACCCCGACTTCGAGACGGTGCCTTCCTTGCTGACCGACTCGCTCCTGTACATTGAGAACCACACCCTGCTTGATCCAAGCCAGCCGCGCCGCAATCCGGCGATCGAGTGGGGGCGTTTTGCCCACGCGGGGTGGGATCGGGTCCTGCATTTGGTCAGCCCCGGCTATGAATCGCCCGGCGGCAGCACGCTGGCGACCCAGATCGAAAAGTACCGGCACTCGCCGGAAGGACGCACCGCCTCGCCCTTGGAAAAATTGCGTCAGATGGCCTCAGCCTCGGTGCGCGCCTATCTGAATGGCGAAGACACGACGACGACGCGCCGGCAACTGGTGGTTGACTACGTGAATACCGTGCCGCTTGGCGCGCGCGCCGGCTTTGGCGAAATCAACGGCGTGGGCGACGGCCTGTGGGCTTGGTATGGCCGGGATTTCGAGCAAGTCAACCTGCTGCTGGCCGATAATTCGCAAGCACCGCTTGCAGCCCGCGCGCTGGCTTACAAGGAGGTCCTGAGCCTGTTTATTTCGCAGCGCAGCCCGTCCTACTACCTGGCCCACATCGAGGAGCTGGAAGCGCTGACCGACTCCTACCTGCGCCTGATGGTCAGCACCGGGGTGATCTCGCCGGCGCTGCGCGATGCGGCGCTGACGCAGTCGCTCAAGCAGCAAAAGGAGAGCGTTCGACCGCCGCCCCCACCGGTCGAGCGCAAGGGGGTCAACGCCGTGCGCGTCAACCTGGCGTCGCTGCTGGGCGTGCCGCGCATGTATGACCTGGACCGCCTGGACCTGACGGTCGACAGTGCGCTGGACTCGCGGCTGCAGCAAGAAGTGACGGACGAGTTACGCAAGCTGCGCGATCCGGCCTATGCCAAGGCTGCCGGGCTGATCGAATTCCAGCTACTCCAGCACGGCGATCCGCGCGGCGTGACGTACGGCTTTACGCTGTTCGAGCGTACTCCGGGCGCCAATCGCGTGCGTGTGCAGGCCGACAACTTCGACCAGCCGCTCGATATCAATGAAGGCCTCAAGCTCGATCTGGGTTCGACATCAAAACTGCGCACGCTGATTACCTATCTGGAGGTCGTCGCCGATCTGCACGGCCAGTACGTCGGCCTCGACCCGCAGGCGCTCAAGACGGTCAAAGTGGCGGCACAAGACCCGATCAGGCGCTGGGCCCTCGATTATCTGGCACGGGCATCGGACCGCAGCCTGTCGGCGATGCTTGCAGCGGCGCTCGAACGCGAGTATTCCGGCAATCCGGGAGAGTGGTTCTTCACCGGCGGCGGCATGCAGCACTTCGAAAACTTCGAGAAATCCGAGAATTACCGCAACTTCACGGTGCACGAAGGATTGCGGTATTCGGTCAATCTGGTATTCGTGCGCCTGATGCGCGATATCGTGCATTACTACATGTACCAGGTGCCTGGTTCGAGCGCGCAACTGATGGAAGACGGCGAAGACCCCCATCGCAAGGAATACCTGCAGCGCTTCGCCGACCGCGAAGGGCGCGTCTTCATCGGGCACTTCTACCGCAAGTATCACGGCAAGAGCGCCCAGGACGCGGAGGAGGCGCTGATCCAGGGGATCCGTCCGACCCCCAAGCGTCTCGCGGTGATTTTCCGGAGCATCGCTCCCGAGGCCAGCCCGGCCCAGTTCGCCAAATTCGTCAACACGTTTCTGCCCTCGGTCGGTCTGGGCGAGGAGGCCCTGACCAAGCTCTACAACGCGTATTCGCCGGAGCGCTTCGATCTGCCCGATCGCGGCTATCTGGCGGGCGTGCATCCGCTTGAGTTATGGGTGATCGGCTACCTGCGCCAGCATCCCGCTGCAACGCTCGCGCAAACCTTCGAGGCCAGCACGGCCGAGCGGCAGGAAGTCTATAAATGGTTGTTCAAAACCCGGCACAAGAACGCTCAGGACAAACGCATCAAGCAGTTGCTCGAAGTCGAAGGGTTCCAGGAAATCCACAAGGCGTGGAAACGGCTGGGCTACCCATTCGATTCGCTGGTGCCATCCTACGGCACCGCCATCGGCGCCTCGGCCGACCGCCCGGATGCGTTGGCAAAACTGATGGGGATTATCGTGAACGACGGTGTGCGTTTACCGACAGCCCGTATCGACCGCCTGCATTTCGCCGCCGACACGCCCTACGAAACCGTGCTCACCCGTGCGGCGACCAGCGGCGAGCGCGTGCTGCCGCCGGAAATCCCGCCGCTGGTGCGGCCGATCCTGGCCGAAGTGGTACAGATGGGTACCGCAAAGCGGCTCGCCGGCGTCTTCACCCTGCCGGACGGTACGCAGATTCCGGTGGGCGGCAAGACCGGCACCGGCGATAACCGTTACAAGACCTTCGCCAAGGGAGGCGGCCTGGTTTCTGAAAGGGTGGTCAGCCGCTCGGGCGCTTTCGTGTTCTACCTCGGCGATCGCTATTTCGGTACGGTGGTCGCGTATGTGGCGGGGCCCAAGGCGGCGGAATACAAATTCACCAGTGCCCTGACGGTACAGATCCTCAAAGTGCTCGCCCCCACGCTGATGCGCCGGCTCAACCAGAGCGAGGCCGGGCAGCAGCCGTCCGAATGTGTTCGGCCGCAACTCACGGCGGCTGAATAGCGGGTATTCGCCTTGCGGCCGTTGCGCCGCGTGAGCTTACCTGTGTCATCGGATCCCCCGAGGACTTGCGCAAAATTGTCCCAGCAACGAGCTTGTCAAAACCGGCCGACGAAGACAGTGCGAAGGACGGCTAGGAGGCGTAACGCTGCTGGGGCGGTTTTGCGTGAGTCCTACCTCTTCAATCCCATCGATCATCCCTCACCTGCACCATCCCGTTCTCCACCCTTACCGGAAAAGTCGCCACCGGTTCGTACGCGGGCGGGCTCAAGGCCTCACCGGTCTTGATCGAGAAATGGGCGCCATGACGCGGACACGTCACTTCGTCACCATCCACAACGCCCCCCGTGAGCGTTCCGCCATCGTGGGTGCAGACGTCCTCGATCGCATGGTATTCGCCATCGACATTGAACACCGCGATCTGTACGCCATCCACCTCCACCGTGCGGAACTGGCCGGGTTGCAGCTCTTTATCCGGTGCCACGTCAATCCATTTATCCATTAGCCGGCTCCTGTTGTGTGATGGAAGGATGTTCGCCAAACGCGGCTTGCATTTGGTGCCGCTTACAGCATCCCCAACTCCAGGCGCGCAGCCTCGGACATCATTTCGCGTGTCCATGGCGGGTCCCATACCAGGTCCACCCTGGCTTCGGTCACGCCGGGGACGGCATTCACCGCGCACTCCACTGTTTCCGGAAAGGTTTGCGCCACCGGGCAAGCGGCCGAGGTCAGCGTCATGCGCAGGCTGACCGCACCGGACGCCTGCACGTTCAGTTCATAGATCAGCCCCAGATCGTAAATATTCACAGGGATTTCCGGGTCATAAATTGTGCGTAACACTTGAATGACCTGCTGCTTCAACACGCCGGTGTCAGTTGCAGCTTGGCCTGCCGGGCCGGCCTCCTGCGCTTCTAGCTCTTCAGCTTTTTTCAGCCAATCGAAAATAGACATTCCGCTTGCCCTCCTGCGTCTCGTGGTCTGGGTTGCCCGGTTCCACCGGCTCATTCCGTACTCACCGGCTTCGTTTGCTTCAGCAAAGCGGCATGCAAGGTATGCCACGCCAGCGTCGCGCACTTCACACGGGCCGGGAATGCGCGTACCCCGGCCAGTACTGTCAGCTTGCCAAGGTCTGGGCCAGGCGCGCCGGCATCCTGCGTGAGCAGATCGTGGAAACCCTGAAACAACGCTTCAGCCTCCTGCTCGGTCTTGCCCTTCAGATGCTCCGTCATCAAGGATGCGGACGCGGTCGAAATGGCACAGCCTTCCCCTTCGAAGCTAATGTCCCGGATCACGCCATGTTCCAGTTTCAGGTAGAGCGTCAGCCGGTCGCCGCATAGCGGATTGAAGCCTTCCGCCTTTCTGTTGGCAGCGCTTAGCGCATGAAAATTTCGCGGTTTCCGGTAGTGGTCAATGATGACCTCCTGATAGAGTTCACGCAGATCTTCCATGCAAGCCCCCGTCGCGAATGCCAAACATCTTGCATACCTTGCGAATTCCGGCGAACAAGGCGTCGATTTCATCGTGTGTGTTGTATAGCGCAAACGAGGCACGTGCCGTTGCGACAATCTGAAAGTGCTCCATCAGCGGCATCGCACAATGGTGGCCGGCGCGAATGGCAATGCCATCGCGGTCGAGAATGGTGCCGATATCATGCGGGTGCACGCCTTCCAGCGTGAACGACAGGATACTTGCCTTGTCCTGCGCAGTACCGATCAGGCGCATGCCGGGCACACCGCCGACCAACTGCGTGGCGTAGGCAAGCAAGTCGTGTTCGTGGGCGGAGATGGCGTCAAGTCCGAGCGCCTGCACGTAATCAAGCGCCGCACCGAGCCCGATGACGCCGGCAATGTTCGGCGTTCCCGCCTCGAATTTATAGGGCAGGACGTGGTACAGGGTTTTCTTGAACGTGACTTGACTGATCATGTCGCCGCCGCCCTGGTATGGCGGCATGGCATCCAGCAACGCGGCCTTGCCGTATAGCACGCCGATCCCGGTCGGGCCGTATAGTTTGTGTCCGGAAAAAGCATAAAAATCGCAATCGAGGTCCTGCACGTCGACGGCGAGATGCGGTGCGGCTTGCGCGCCATCTACCAGGACCACAACGCCCATCGCGTGCGCCAGTTCAATAATTCTACGGATCGGATTGATGCTGCCGAGCGCATTCGAAACATGTGCTACAGCAACCAGTTTTGTACGAGGATTGAGGCATTTTTCAAATGCCTCCAGCATCAATTCGCCGGCGTCGTTGATCGGTGCCACCCGCAACACTGCGCCAGTCTGTTCGCACAAGAGTTGCCACGGCACGATGTTGGAATGATGCTCCATTTCGGTTAACAGGATTTCGTCGCCAACCTTGAAGCGGTTGCGGCCATAGCTCTGTGCCACCAGGTTGATGGCTTCGGTGGTACCGCGCACGAACACAATCTCTTTGCTGTCACCCGCGTTGATGAAGCGTCGCACCTTTTCCCGTGCTGCCTCGAACGCCTCGGTGGCGCGCTCGCTTAATTCGTGCACGCTGCGGTGAATATTGGCGTTGAGCGCCGTGTAGTAACGGCTCTCGCAGTCGATGACGCTGTCCGGCTTCTGGCTGGTGGCGGCATTGTCGAGATAGACCAGCGGCTGGCCATGTACCGTTTGTTTCAGCAGTGGAAAGTCAGCGCGCCAACGCTGCACGTCGCAACCGGTCACAGGCTGGACGACTGATCGTGCAACTGCTTGTTCAACAGCCGCCATGTCTTTTGCACTATTCATAACAGTTCTCTGATCTGCTGGCCGCCCGGCAGGCGGTTGATCAGCAGTTCCTCCAATCGTTCTTTCAGCGCAACGATGCCGACACGATCAATGATTTCCGAGGCGAAGGCATAGGTCAGCAGCGTACTGGCTTGCCCGGCGTCGATCCCGCGCGAGCGCAGGTAAAAAATCTGCTTCTCATCCAGCTGGCCCACCGTCGCCCCGTGCGTACACTTGACGTCGTCGGCATAGATTTCCAATTGCGGCTTGGTATCGACCTCGGCGTTTTCCGACAGCAGGAGATTGCGGTTGGATAGATAGGCATCGCTCTTTTGTGCGTCCGGACGAACGATGACCTTGCCGTTGAACACCGCACGCGCCGCGCCGCCCAGCACGCCCTTGTAAAATTCACGGCTCACCCCGCCCGGCTTGGCGTGGTCGATGCTGGTGTGGTGATCCATATGTTGTCTGCCGCTTGCCATATACAGGCCGTTCAGCGTTGCCTCGCAGCCTTCACCATTGAACCGGGTGCCGATGTCGTTGCGCGAGAGCAGCCCACCCAGGGCGAAGGAGTGAGACGTAATGCGACTGCGCGGCGCTTGCTGGACATCGATGCTGGCAATATGAAAAGCATGGCCGCTTTCCTGCTGCAACTTATAGTGCTCGATCACGGCCCCCGTGTCGGCCACCACTTGCGTGACGGCATTGGTGAAATAGGCGATGTCATCCGAACCGATATAGTGTTCGACGATTGTCGCGCGTGCGCCGGCGCCGGCGTGAATGATATGACGTGGGTGTATCGCCAGATCCGCTGCCGTGGTAATGAACAGTAAATGTATCGGCGCTTCGATTGTCACTGCGGGAGCAAGGTCGATGTAAGCCCCGTCGGTCCAGAATGCCGCATTCAGCGCGACGAAGCCATTGGTTGTTACTGCGCCGATGCCGGGAGCCAGCGCAAGATGTGTGGAAGGGTCAGTCAGCCCGACTGCGAGGCTGACCACCGTGCTGCCATTCGGGACAGCATCAACCCGCGAAAAGGCTGGCGCGTAACGACCGTTGATGTACACCAGAAGATAAGCGTCGCTGAGCGAAAGTTTGGTAAGTTCGCCCGCCTGAAACCTGCTCACCCCGTTTTGTGATGCCGGTGAGGACTTGAAAGCGCGGTTCTCGATCCTGCTCACGTTGGTGTACTTCCAATCTTCCTGTGTCGTGCTCGGAAACCCCAACGCGCTGAAACGCTCGATTGCAGCACGCCGCGATTGGTGCGACCACAACAGGTCCGCGCCAGCGAACTGTGTTTCCAGCCGGAAAAATTCTTCTCGGTAGCGGTTTATGGATTCCGCGTTCATTTGAATTCCCGCCTCTTGGCAAGGATGATGTTCCGCACCTGCAAGGAGCGAGGCCTGTTTCTCGCAGGTGCGCGAACAGGCCTCAGCGCTTCCGTCAAGCCGCTCTCACGCCGTCTGGAGCGGTATACCCGTGTCTTCGGCACCTTGGGTTGCAAGTGGTAAAAAGCCGCTTTGCTCATACCGATGCCGCTCCCTCTGACGCACCGCCTTGCGCCGCCGTCGGGTTGGTTTGCAGCGTCTCGATCCAGCCGTATCCGTGGCGTTCCAACTCCCGCGCCAACTCCGGTCCGCCAGATTTGACGATGCGCCCCTGCGCCAGCACATGCACGTAATCCGGTTCGATGTAGTTGAGCAGGCGCTGGTAATGGGTCACCAGGATGATGGCCCGATCCGGGCTGCGCATGGCGCTAATGCCCTTGGCAACGATCTTCAGCGCATCGATATCGAGGCCGGAATCGGTTTCGTCCAGAATCGCCAGCCGGGGTTCCAGTACCGCCATCTGCAAGATCTCGTTGCGCTTCTTTTCGCCACCGGAAAAACCTTCGTTGACGGAACGATAAAGCAGGCTGGGGTCCATCTCCATGAGTGCCAGCTTGTCCTTCACCAGCACCAGGAAATCCATCGCATCCAATTCCGCCTGGGCGCGATGCTTGCGAATCGCATTGAGCCCGGCCTTGAGCAGATAAATGTTGCTGACACCGGGGACTTCCACCGGATACTGGAACGCCAGGAACACGCCATTTCTGGCGCGTTCTTCGGGCGTCATGTCGAGCAGATCGTGGCCCTCGTAAGTAACCTGACCAGCGCTGACCGTCAAATTTTCCCGCCCGGCCAACAGTTGGGCGAGCGTACTCTTGCCAGAACCATTCGGTCCCATGATGGCATGCACTTCCCCGACCCCGACGCTGAGCTCAACTCCGCGCAGGATAGGCTTGCGGTCGACTTCGACGTGCAGATTTTTGATCTCGAGCATGGTCACTATGTCATCCTCTCCTTATTAGGGCTTATGCAAAATTGTCCCAGCAACGAGTTTGGCAAAACCTGCCGACGCAGACAGTGCGAAGTACGGCTAGGAGGCGTAACGCCGCTGGGGCGGTTTTGCGTAAGTCCTGGTTAGCCGATGCTGCCCTCCAGGCTTACCCCCAACAGCTTCTGCGCCTCCACCGCGAACTCCATCGGCAGTTCCTTGAACACCTCTTTGCAAAAACCGTTGACAATCATTGATACGGCGTCTTCCGCCGAGATGCCGCGGCTCTGGCAATAAAACAGTTGGTCTTCGCCGATACGCGAGGTGGATGCTTCATGTTCGACCTTGGCGGTGGCGTTTTTCACCTCAATGTACGGAAAAGTGTGGGCCTTGCACATGTCGCCCAACAGCAATGAGTCGCACTGAGTGTAGTTGCGGGCGCCAACCGCGCTCTTCGCCACTTTGACCAACCCGCGGTAGGCGTTTTGACCGTGTCCTGCCGAGATGCCTTTGGACAAAATCGTACTGCGCGTATTTTTTCCGAGATGCAACATTTTGGTGCCGGTGTCGGCCTGCTGATAGTGATTGGTAAGTGCCACCGAATAAAATTCACCCACCGAGTTGTCACCTTGCAGTACCACGCTCGGGTACTTCCAGGTGATTGCCGAACCGGTCTCGACCTGGGTCCAGGAGATTTTCGAGTCGGCTTCACGGCAGTCGCCCCGTTTGGTGACGAAGTTGTAAATGCCACCCTTGCCATCCTTGTCGCCCGGATACCAGTTCTGCACCGTTGAGTATTTGATTTGCGCGCCTTCCAGCGCGATCAGTTCCACCACTGCGGCATGCAATTGATTTTCGTCGCGCATCGGTGCGGTACAACCCTCCAGATAACTCACGTAAGCGCCCTTGTCGGCGATGATCAGCGTGCGCTCGAATTGGCCGGTGTCCTTGGCGTTGATGCGGAAGTAGGTCGACAACTCCATTGGGCAACGCACGCCTGGCGGGATGTAGCAGAACGAACCATCGCTGAACACGGCGGAATTCAGTGACGCAAAGAAGTTGTCGGTATGAGGAACGACCGAACCCAGGTATTGCCGGACCAGTTCAGGGTGTACCTGCACCGCTTCGGAAAACGGGCAGAAGATAATGCCAAGTTCGGCCAGCTTCCCCTTGAACGTCGTTGCCACCGACACGCTATCGAAAACGGCGTCCACCGCGACGCCTGCCAGCAACTCGCGCTCTTGCAGCGGCACACCCAGTTTCTCATAGGTCCTGAGCAATTCCGGGTCCACCTGGTCGAGACTCTTCAGGCCATCCCGGTTCGACTTCGGCGCCGAGTAATAGACGATATCCTGATAGTCGATCGACGGGTGCTTGACCGTAGCCCAATGCGGCTCGGTCATGCCAAGCCAGTGGCGATAAGCCTTCAGCCGCCACGCCAGCATGAATTCCGGCTCATTCTTCTTCGCCGAGATCATGCGGATCACATCTTCGCTCAACCCTTTTGGTACCGTATCGGATTCGATGTCTGTGACAAAGCCGTGCCTGTAGGGTTTATTTACCAGGGTTTCCAGCATTTCTGCCATAGTCAACTCCCGCGTCTTTCATCGCGCAATCACACGCTAAAACTCTCGCCGCAGCCGCACTCGCTCTTAACATTGGGATTACGGAACTTGAACGTTTCGTTAAAGCCCTCTCTGGCGAAGTCCACCTCTGTGCCGTCAATCAACGCCAGAGTGGAGGCGTCCACCAGCACCTTGATGCCGTGGCTAACGAACACCCGATCCGTGCTTCCCATGACATCGGCAAATTCCATGGTGTAGCCAAGCCCGGAACAACCTATTTTGCGCACGCCCAAACGCAGACCGATGGCCTTGCTGTTCTGGGCCAGAGAGTCATGAACGTGTTGTGCCGCACTTTCTGTCAACATGATCGCCATTGCGTTACCTCGCTTATTTCTCCTGAAATTTTTCATCATCGGCAAGTTCGGATCGGCTCGCCAAAGGCAGCGCGTGCGGGTTGCGTTGACGCATTATTATCGGCTGTGCGCTGCCCTGTTCCAGATGTTTTTCCAGCAACTGGGACAATCTGACCGATGCCAAATAGCGTGTGATCTCCACATTCAAATTGGCCCACAATTCATGCGTCATGCAGCGCTTCCCGCCGTGGCAATTGAGCTTTCCGAGGCACTGGGTCGCTTCAATCGACTCGCCCACCGCCAGGAGGATGTCGGCAACGGAAATTTCATGCAATTCCCTGGCCAGAAAATAGCCGCCGCCGGGTCCGTGCAAGCTTTCAACCAAATGCTCCCGATGCAATTTGGCGAACAGGTGTTCCAGATACGACCTGGAAATCCTCTGTCGTTGACTGATGTCGGTCATGGTCACCGGGCCTTCGCCGCTGTGCGAAGCAAGGTCCAGCATCGCCGTCACGGCATAGCGTCCTTTGGTGGTGAGTCTCATGGATAAGATTCCATAAGTAGTAGCTGATATTGGGTTAGGGCTGTCGCCTTCTTAACGCTTGAAATAACTGCCAATAACATACTAAGTTAGTCAGCTATTCAGGCTAAAAGTTCGCTCGTTGCAGAGATCCGGGCAGGAGCGATTTCGGACAACATTGATCGCTGAACAAGGCTTTGACATCCCCCACCCAATATTCGCAATTCGGCGGTTGCAGCCGGGGGATTGATGATGCCTGATGAGGTTATTGCTTTACGAAAAACTGACGTCAAGTTTTCCGGCTGACTGTTCCGGCTGACAAAAGAAAGGATTGAAAGAGAAGACTGGCATCGGCACCAAGGGTAGTCGCAGCGCCACACCCACGGATTGCCGGCGCGCTTTACTTTCTGCGTAAAGTGACAGGAATTGCGCCCCAATGGTAAACCACTCGTCGCTCGATATGACTCGCTGCGCTAACGGCAACAATTCGTCTTCTTCTTTAGCCAATCGTTGCAGCAGGTTATTGCAATACAGTTCGACTGACGAATACAATTCTTTTACTTCCGTCACCCCTTGCGCAAAGGCTTGCCGCACCCATTCCCTGACCGATTCGAGAATACGCAGCCCGACGGCGCTTAACGATTCCAGCTCGGCCAGCAGAGAATCCCCTTCTTTTGTTGCTTTCTGGATTGCGGGAATCACGTAAACTTCCACTTTGCGTCGATGACAAGACGCATCGAGTTTGGCAAGCTGACTGATGACCGATTCAAGAATCACCGGGTCGGTGCGCTGCCTGTCCGCCGAGCTGTTCTGGAATAATTGCTGGACCGTCGATAAGAGGTTATGCGCCCTCTTTTGTTCCACTGAAAGACTGATAAGAGCGTAAGTAGTTGTTAGCATTTCGTCTCCTTCATTGTTATTAAACATGCCACCCAGAACAATATTGGGGGGAGTCAACAGAATCAGGTGAAATCAAAACAAACGTGGGCAGGAAGCGGTTGATGGTTGAAGCAAGACAGCAAGTATAGGACAAAAATCCGATCAAGAACCGTCAGCGCAGCTACATCTTGCACAAAAGTACGAGTGACTTTCATTTGTGCAAGATTCAAGCTTAAGCAACTCCTGTCCGATATCAATTGCAGCGCTATCGGAATCTGCGGAATAATCTTGCTGTCGAGTATCTCCGGCACAATCGCCATCACCATCGCGCACCTGATGCCGCTCAAAATAGGATTTATCCGATTGAATTATCGGCCCTTTGGCAATGGCGATATCGGTATCCAAACAACATACTGTGACGCACTTGCATGACGCTATCTGGGCGAGCCAGATAGAGCGCGATGAGACTGCTGAAATAGAAAGGGCGCGATATGCGACTACGAGATGATCAATGGCAAAAGCTGGAGCCGCTGTTGATAGGCAGGCCCGGTCACCCTGGAGCCAATGGCAGGAACAATCGTCAGTTTATCGACGCGATGATCCTGATAGCATCGAAAAAGATCAGGTGGACCTGCCTGCCGCCAGAGCTTGGCAGCCGGGGTGCAACTTACATGCGATTCAGACGTTGGACCGAATCCGGCCGGTGGGATCAACTGGCAGAGGCGGTCAGTGACGATCAGGATTTGTTCGGCACGATGCAACGGATTGCGGCCCAGGGTCATTCGTGCACGGCGCGCGTCCAGCAAAGATTGCGCAGGCAGGCTGACGAGACCATGTATCGCGCCCGACTCGATGAAGCAACGTTGGCGGCTGCGGAAACGGCAAAATCCACAGAGCTTGCGTCGAGCACGGATAACTCCACATTGCATTGGGCCTGCTTGGTCAGTGATCGCGCACCGTGCATTCTGCCGGATCTGAAGCGCCAGCCGATCATGCAAGAGAACTAAGCGGCAATCTCGCTGCTTCCCGCAATATGCAGCACCTTTTCCTCCCCCTTATTATGACAAAACCCATTTCATCATCGCCAGCGGACGCCTTCAATGCATCGTTTTCAGCGTCCTTGCCCGCGATCAAGGTGATCGTCGCCGACGACCATCCGGTTGTTGTCATAGGCATTAGCGACGTGCTTAAAGGAGAGCCGGATATTCAACTGCTCTCCACCGTGCTGACGATTGCGGATTTGTTTGATGCGCTGCAACAGGTATCCTACGATGTCTTGATTACCGATTATTCATTCGAGGGTGACAGCGCACCGGACGGCATGCATTTGCTTGAACGGGTGCGGCGCATGTATCCCATGCTGAAGATCGTGCTGTTGACCGCACATGACGATATCGTGGTGGTACGACAAGCCATGCGATTAGGTGTGCTGGGCTTTATCAGTAAGAGCAGCGGCGCCTTTTCTGAATTGCCCATGGTGGTGCGCAGCATCATCGCTGGCGAAAAATATCTCGATCCCACCACCTCCAAGGTAATGCTGGAATATATGCTGGTGAACAATCCGGGATCTCAAACGCTGATGGAAGCCAATTTGACAAAGCGGGAACTGGAAGTGATACGTCTGTTTGTGTCCGGGAAGACGGTCACGGAGATCGCCGAGCTCACCGATCGCAGCCTCAAAACCATCAGTACCCAAAAGAAGAAAGCCATGATCAAGCTGGGAGCGCACAATGACGTGGAACTGATCAATGCGTTTAACCGCTTGGGTGGAACACATCGTCAGACCGATATTACATGAGTCGTCGGCAGTTCCTGGCCGGCTGGCTGCGGCGACGTTTAGTGCCGCTGGGCATTGCCGCGATTCTGCCGGAAGTGTCCGGACGCTATGTCAAGCGACTGCTGTATGGCGGTGCAACGCTGCTGACGGTCGTCATTGTTGTGGCAATGGCGGTCGGCGTGAATTCTCTTATCGATCGTTTTATCAACGATCAACAACAACTATTTTTACAGCATCGCGAACTGGTCAAGAGCCGGGTCGAGCGCTACCAAGTGGGCTTGCGTAATTACGTCGAAAATTATGAAGCGCTCTGGAGGCTGCATGACCGCGACTGGATTCCGTTACAGCGCTATCGACAACGTTTGCTGACGCATCAGGGCGTGACCTTGACCGAGAGCGATCTGACAGCGACATCGTTTGGTGTGCTGACCACGTTGACCGCGCCGGACCAGCAGCAGCGTCTGGCCAAAATGCTGCGCCTGATTCGCGAAATATCACCGGAGGGACACTTGCAGGGGCGCGAAACCGGTTATTTTCTCGGTGGCTTCACCTATTCCACGGACGAACGTTTTTTGGCGACGGTGCCGCCGCTGCCAGAATCGGCTTTACAGGCAGCGCAGCAAGGCCGCATGCCCGAGATCATCCGCCAGCGTATCGGCAAGGTCGAGGAAGAGTTAAGCAAATACTCAGACCGCACTTTGGCACGTCAGCGGATCTTCTGGCTTCCACTCCATGACGATCCGTTCAGCGGACAAACCGTCAACCATTTCGCCAGCCCTGTGTTTCGCGACGGCAAGCGCGTTGCCGTCATTGTTGTAACTGTGCCGTTTAACCAGTTTGCCCATCTTTTTCAAAATGGCGCGCCGGTAGCAGGCTTTTTTGCGGTATCTCGCCTTCAGAAACATTTGTTCGGGGCCAATGACGACGATGCCAATGAGCGACGCTGGAGCAAGGCGCTGTTGGCACATCCGGACATTCTCGGGGCTACGATGGCGGAACATCCGCAAATCGTCCGCGACAAGGGTGTGTTTTTCATCTACCAGACGATTCCCGGACCAAACTGGATTGCCGTTTACGCCTTTGACTGGATGACCATCCTCGCCGGCTTGTGGCCCGAACTGTCGCTACTGAGCGCACTGATGCTGACTGTGCTGCTGATCCTGTGGGCCTTTGTCGTGATTCTCGACCGCTTCGTGTTTACGCCGCTGCAGCTGCACGAGCAGCGTGTCCATGAGAGCGAGGCCTTTAACCGCACTGTGATCGAGACCGCCCCGGTTGGGCTGGGGGTAGTGGATCCGATTTCAGGCGAGGTAGTTCTGCAAAATGACATTGCCGCAAATCTGCTGTATCACGATCCTGTCGGCAGTGGCGATTTCTATCAACGCATCCTGACCAGTTCCGGCTCCCACACTCAACGCGGCATAGAGTTTTCGGAAATGACGGTCAACGACGGCGCAGGAGGTCAGCGCGATATGGTCGCTGCATTCTCGCGCACACGCTATCGCGAACGCGACGTGGTGCTGTTCGGTCTTACCGATATCAGTGAGCGCAAAGAAACAGAGCGCCTGATGCACGAGGCAAAAATCGCTGCCGATCAAGCGAGTCAGGCCAAGTCCATGTTTCTGGCTACTATGAGCCACGAAATCCGCACTCCTCTGCATGGTGCGCTAGGAAATCTTGAATTGCTCGCCATGGAGGACTTGTCCCTGCAGCAGAAAGAACGCGTGAACACGATTCGCCGGTCATTTGACGCGCTGCTCTCGCTGATCAACGATATCCTGGACATCTCTAAGGTCGAAGCGAACGAACTGACACTGCAGCAAGAACCATTCAGTCCGCATACCTTGGCCGAGCAATGCGCACAAACCTTCGCGCCGGTCATCCATGGCAAGAACGTGCGCTTCCTATGTCTGATTTCGCCGTCAGTGCCGGATCGGGTACTCGGGGATAGCCATCGCATTGCTCAGATTTTAATGAACCTTTTGAGCAATGCGTCGAAATTTACCGAGTCCGGCGCGATTGCCTTGCGCGTTGAGCCAGGAGAGGTCAGTGGGCAGCATGCGTGGCTGCGCTTTTCGGTGTCGGATTCAGGCTCCGGTATCTCCGCCGAGTACCAGCGTCATATTTTCGAGCCATTTTCTCAAGCAGACGGTTCGATATCGCGCCGTTTTGGCGGAACCGGGTTGGGACTATCGTTGTGCAAGCGTTTGACCGACTTGATGGGCGGCCGTCTTGAAGTCGACAGTGAACCGGATGTCGGCAGCATTTTTACCGTCACACTGCCTCTGCAGATCGTTGCCGAGAATCAGGTGACCGATACGCTCACGCTGGCCGTGGCAGCCGATACGATAGTGCTGTTGTCCAATTCTGTTGTATGGCAAAAGACACTGGCGGCAGGCATCCACCGCAGACTACCATTAGTCAAGCTCATCGCACTGACGGATCCTGTGGAAGCCAGATTGGCGGCGTCGCCGACCTCCATTCTGTTATTAGCGTGCTGCGAGCCGGCGCTGCCAGAGGCATGGCTGGAACTCACGACATTGTCTTTCTGCGATAGCGTCATCATCACACCCGATGGCCCTTTGCATCCACAACGCCAGCCAGGCGGCATTGGCGTATCCGCCTATGCCGCCAATGCGCTGTACGCGGCACTCGGTCTTTGTGGGCAGCGCGATACGCCGATACAGACCTCTATTCGTACGGGTCCGCAAGCGTCGGTGAGGCATACCGAGCGTATTCTTGTGGTGGAAGACGACCCGGTTAGCCGGGCCCTGATTGCGCCGCAACTGGCGGCACTCGGCTACGATCATGTCGATGCGGTATTCAACGGTCGACAAGCGCTAGAGCGCTGTCGAGGCGAGACATACGACGTCATTGTCAGCGATCTGAATATGCCGGTAATGGACGGAAAAATACTGTTGTCTGCACTGCGCGCCAAGGGGATTGCGACGCCGGTTATTGTCAATACCGCCGGCACCGCACAGGATCTCGATACGAGCCAGCATGACTTTGCGCATGTGTTGCATAAACCAGTCTCCATTGAGCAGCTAGATGATGCCTTGGCGCGCGTGTTAGGGAAGCAAGCCAAGGCGCTTGTCGTGACCACACGGCCGATTCGCGATGCGACTGTCATGCAGCAACTGCAGACAGCCTTTCTTGCCAGCTGGAAGGTCGACGTGAATGCAATGAAAGAGGCTGTGCTCAGCGGAGACGATAACTTGTTTCAGCGTCGCCTGCATCGCTTGAAAGGGGCATTGCTGGTCATGCAGGAGCATGATGCCACGTCCCAATGCGCGCTTCTGCAGCAACGTGTGAAGACAAATGGCAGCGCCGCCATTGCTGACCTGTTGCCGCGCTTTTGGACAACGATGCAAGAAATCGTCGACCGCTATCAGGCCCAGTCAATGAGCTAGTCATGCGCGTGCCGACCTTGTTATAAGAATATTCCCCCCATAAAAAACAGAGTACAGGCAATTATGTGATGCCTGCCTCACCGGCACAATGCTGACACAGGCTCTCATGTTGTATTGCTGCCGACCGGCGAAAATATGGGTGGGACTGTGCCTATTTTTTTGGCAGCTGAACAGGAGGCCGGTAATGTTTATTGATTCGTGAAGAACAAGCTTAAGTTTCACGCAAGTACATAAATTGCTTCTTTTTCCGGGGCAAGACAAGGTTAGCGAACTTTTTCAATTTGGATCAACTATGTTGCAAACGAATAAATCATGGGAATCCGAGTCTCGTGGAAAGCTACTGAGCACCTTGTATAACGAGTCCGGCCTTCGTTATTACCCATGTGTTGAAATTCCAGTAAACGTCCGCCTTTTTCATCTTGATGTCGTAATGCTTGAAAAAAAACTGAACGATCAACCTTGGTCCCGGTTTATCTTCGATGAACTCGCTTATGTACTGCGTTTCATCGCACGCAATGATGTAAGTGTCGTTCGAATAAGTCTGCAATCAAGACGATACGAAAACGATGAATACACGATCCGTTCGATCGTTGAAATCGTGGAAGGGAAAGATAAAAACGGGCGCAAAGCTTATCTATACAAATGCAGTAAAAATATAAGCCACATCGAAGCACACATGGCCGAGAGCGAAGGCGACCTCTCAGAAAAGCGGACGATATGGCAGCGAATCGTTTGACCGTATCGTATTTTGTCAGCTGTAGCGCTTTTTTGGGTAACTGAAAAGGAGGCTGCGAATGTTCATCGATTTAGGCAAGGCGCGGTACGCACTAGAGACGAAATATGATCCAGATCGCCTCCTCAATGAACTGATCCAGAAACTGGAACTGGAAAATGACGCTGCATTAGCCCGCGCTCTTGAGGTAGGCCCTGCGGTCATCCGCAATATTCGTCACGGCAGAACACCCGTCAGTCCAGACTTGCTGATTCGGGCTCATGAAGTGAGCAATATCTCGATCCGGCAACTGAAATTGTGGATGAATGCTCCCTACCTGGCACTGATGGTATGAAAAATCCTGGTGATGACCTCCTGAGCAGAGAAAAGAAGTGACGCTGACGTTGGTTTAAGCGTAGTAAAAAAATTGCAACCGCCGACTAAAAGGAAAATGCGCTAATGAAATTGATGAAAAAATATCTTCTGCCATTCTCCATATTTGCACTAGTTGCTACTAGTACAATTGCAGAAAGCACTCATGCAGTGACTTTTGAAGGTTATCCGGTTTCTGTGTCAGGAAAATTACCCCAGGTCGGACTGACAGCCCCCGCTTTTACGCTGGTCGACAATGATCTTAAGGATATTTCTATTTCTCATTTTGGCAAGAAACGTAAGGTCTTAAACATCTTCGTCAGTATTGACACGCCGGCATGTGATAGTTCAGTACGCAAGTTCGACGAAATGGTGGCCTCGCTCCCAAATACGGAAATGATCGGCATATCCAATGACCTGCCTTTTGCCCAGAAACGCTTTTGTGGGGCGGAAAATATTAAAAATGTCACCATGTTGTCAGCATTTCGTTCGCCCAAATTTGCTCAAGATTATGGCGTAGCCATCCCTGATGGTGCCTTGAAAGGGCTTACAGCGCGGGCATTGGTTGTACTTGATGAGAATAACCAAGTTATTTTCAGTCAACGCTCTGGTGAAATTGCGGAAGAGCCTGACTATAAAAAAGTTCTTGAGGTCTTAGGTGAGAAAAAGAAATCTTAAGACTCGTTCTTTGTAAGAAACGCATGCCGATCTTTTCAGCAGATTGATGCGGGTTTCAGAAGCAAAAAATGGATCACGTTCGTAGAATGCGATCCATTTTTTTTGTGACAAGAGAATTCTGAAATTGCGACAGCCGTCGCATTGCCATTCGCGCATGAAGCCATCGGTACCCGGCCAACCCGGGCTGACGATGCAGGCGGAGATGATCGAAGCGTCAGACTGGCGGTATCACTTTGCCGTCATCCGGATCCCGCCGTCAAGCCGGATCACTTCGCCATTCAAGTAAGCGTTCTCGACTATCGTTTTCACCAGCGCCGCAAACTCTGCCGGCTTGCCCATACGCGATGGAAACGGTACGGTCTTTCCCAGCGCATCCTGTACTTCAGGCGGCATACCCAGCAACATCGGCGTTTCCATGATGCCAGGTGCAATCGTCATCACGCGGATACCGAAGCGCGCCAGTTCCCGTGCCACCGGCAAGGTCAACGCCACCACGCCTCCTTTGGAAGAAGCATATGCCGCTTGCCCAATCTGGCCATCGAACGCGGCCACCGAAGCGGTGTTGATGATGACGCCGCGTTCACCGTCTGCATTCGGCTCGGTCTTGCTGATGACCTCGGCCGCCAGACGCAGCATGTTGAAGGTGCCGATAAGGTTAATCTGGATCACACGGGCGAAATCATCGAAGCTGTGCGGCCCTTCCTTGCCGAGTACTTTTTTGGCCGGAGCGACGCCGGCGCAATTCACCAGTCCGTGCAGACCGCCAAAAGCCGTCACCGCAGCATCCACCGCAGCCTTGGCGCTAGCTTCGTTGCTCACGTCAGTGGCGATGAAATGCGCCCGCGCGCCAAGTTCCTTCGCGAGTGCGGTACCAGCTTCCTGGTTCACATCGGCGATGACGACCTGACCGCCCTCTTGAATGATCAGGCGTGCGGTCGCTGCGCCAAGGCCGGAACCGCCACCGCTGATCAGAAAACACTTGTCTTTAATTTGCATGTCAACCTCTAGAGTAAATTTTTGTTAGTCCCACCAATGCCGGGAGCCTGCCGGCCCCAGGAAATTTGCGACGCGAGCCATGCCCTACGGACTGCACAGGGCGAACGGTTGGGGCACGCGTCCTATACGTGATGTTTACGGCGTACCTGACCGGGCTTTAGCGATTTCCTGATTGCGCAGGATAAAGCGCTGCAGTTTTCCACTCGGCGTTTTCGGCAACGCTGGCAAAAATTCTATTTCACGCGGATAGGAATGTGCTGCCAAACGTTTTTTGACATATTGCTGCAACTCGGTCGCCAGCGTATCGGAAGCCGCAAACCCGGGTCGCAGTACGACAAAGGCTTTCACCAGTTCAGTCCGTTCCGGATCGGGCTTGCCGACCACCGCCGCCTCTGCCACTGCGGCATGTTCCAGCAGCGCGCTTTCAACATCGAACGGGCCGATACGATAACCGGCAGAGGTAATGATATCGTCACCGCGACCGACGAAACTGATGCTGCCGTCGGCATTGTTTTCGACCGTGTCGCCGGTGACGTAATAGTCATGCGGCGACGGCGCAGCCGGCTGCTGCCAATAACCCTGAAACCAGAATAACGGTGACCGTCCGCGCTCAATCGCCAGTACCCCCGGTTGACCGACCGCCAATTCCGCACCATCGTCATCAATCACGGCCAAGCGATACCCTGGCATCGCCAGACCGGCCGAGCCCGGATGAATCGGGTGCGCCAAACCATGGTGATTGCACAGCACCATGCCGGTTTCCGTTTGGCCATAGTGGTCGTAAATCGGACAATCCAGATGCGCGCGGAACCAGCGGATCACTTCTGGATTCAACGGCTCGCCGGCACTGCTGACAACCCGCAGTTGTCCTTTGGTTGAGGCGGCCGCAGCCTCGCCGGCCGCAATCAGCATGCGATAGGCGGTCGGCGCGCCAGCCAGATTGGTGATCCGATATTTCTCGATGATCCGATAGCAGTTCTCGACCGTGAACGGACCGTCGTAAAGCGTAATCGGATGGCCCATCAGCAACGGCCCGGTAACGCAGTAGTACAAGCCATAGGCCCAACCGGCATCGGCAATATTCCAGAACGCATCTTCCGGTCGCAGATCCATCGCGTAGCGGGTGTAGACATAGAACGACAGCATCGCCCTGAGCGGCACCACGACGCCTTTTGCCGGTCCGGTCGTACCGGACGTGAACATCATCATGAAAGGGTCATCGCCACGCCGCATGACTGGCGCAAACTCTGTCGATTGCCGCTCCAGTTCGGCCCAGAAACTAACGTCGCCAGGTTCAATGCCGCGGCCTTTTTCACCACCTATCGTTATCAGCGGCGGGCAATTGGCGACGTCGTGCAATTTATGGCGGTTGTCGGCATCGGTCACAATCAGCTTGGCTTCACTGGTGCTGACGCGGTGTTCGATCGACTTTGATCCGAATGCGGTGAAGAGCGGCTGATATACCGCGCCGGCACGCCAGGTTCCCAAAATCGTGATCAGCAGTTCGGGGGTCCGTGGCAACAATCCGGCGACGCGATCGCCGGGCTGGATGCCCTGCTGCGTCAGAAAATTGGCAAATTTTGCCGAAAGCTCCTTGAGCTGCGCAAAGGTATAGCTGGTGCTGCATCCATCCTTGCTCTCATGAAACAATGCAATCCGGCCCGGCAGTGCATGACGGTCGCAACATTCGACGCAGGCGTTAATACCTGCTTTCAGATCGCCGGAGAGCATGGCGGCGATATTCTCCACGTCAAAGTCTGCATAAAATTTTGCATAATCGGGCCCTTGAGCATGCCCTCGTTCAACACCAGGAATCGCGATCCCGCCTGCAGGCACATCAGCTGACATATTTGTTCTCCTCTAACCTAAAATGGCACCTTCAAGCTGCTCTTCGATGTTGTGGCGAAATAGTCTTTTTTACGCAATCAATCAAAATACGCTGCGTCAGTCTAGGATATTCATTGCTGACTAACCATGTTATATCCTTCCAAGCTGAACGGCTGGATTTGCAACCCGCGACCGATACAGAACACATTTGTAACCAACCCAAGAAAAAACGCATGAAAGATTGGGAAAAAGGCACCATCGGCATAGACTTCGTCCATGAAGCACTGGCAGCCATGCTTGAACAGGGCATCGAAACCGAAACACTGCTGCTGCAGGCGGGTATCTCACCAACTTTGCTAAGCGCACCTCAAGCGCGGGTCGCAGCGGCTAACTATGGACAGCTCTGGTACCTGATTGCCCAGCGGCTTGACGATGAATTCTTCGGGATGGATAGCCACCGGATGAAAGTCGGCGGTTTCGCGTTGCTGTGCCGCAGCGTGCTGCACAGCGATAGCCTGGGGGTGGCGTTAAAGCGTGGACTGGCGTTTATGCGACTGCTGCTGGATGACATCCACGGCACGCTCACGACCACAGAGCACATTGCGCAGTTGACCCTGCACGAATCCGGCCCGGCGCAAGCGCCGCGCCGCCTGTTCGCCTACACCACTTTTCTGATCATTATGCACGGCCTGGGCAGCTGGCTGATTGGTCGGCGGATCCCGTTATTAACAGCGGATTTCCGGTGTGACGAACCGCTTTACAGCGCCGACTATAAAGTGCGATTTTGCGAGCAGGCCCGTTTCGGGCAAGCGCAAACCTGCATCACCTTCGACCTGGCCTATCTGGCGCTACCCATCGTTCAAAGCCAGCACAGCCTGACGGCTTTTTTAGGCGAAGCACCGGCCAACTTGCTGGTCAAATACAGTAATCACGATAGCCTGAACGCTAAAATTCGCCGACATTTACGGCGCACCGCCTTGGCCGACTGGCCCGACTTCGACACGCTTGCCAGGCAGTTGCACTCAACCGCATCAACCTTGCGCCGCAAACTGCATCAGGAAGGCCAATCCTATCAATCGATCAAGGATAATCTGCGTCGCGATCTGGCGATCAATCATTTGAGCGGATCAAACCAGAGCATTGAAGAAATTGCGGGGCAACTGGGCTTCGCAGATCCCAGCGCGTTCCATCGCGCCTTTAAAAAGTGGACTGGGAATAGTCCGGGAGAACATCGTCGGACACTGTCGAACAAGTAACGCGCTACGCAGCATCCATAAATAATTCTGCAAGTCCGTCATCGCTCCCAAACAAAAATACCCTCCATCACGCGAATCGGCGTCATGGAGGGTATTTACCTTACTTCCCTGCAATACCTTAACGTACTACGATCAACCACCCTGCTTTTTAGAGATCGCATTCGCCACCACCAAAGCGGTCATATTCACCACCCGGCGCACCGTTGCAGATGGCGTCAGGACATGCACCGCTGCTGCCGCGCCCAGTAATACCGGGCCAACCGTGACGCCCTGACCACCGGTCATCTTCAATACATTGAATAGAATATTGGCGGAATCCAGATTCGGCATGATCAGCACGTTCGCATTGCCGGTCAGCGTCGATTTCGGCAAGTATTGCTTACGGATGTCTGCGCTCAGCGCGGCATCGCCGTGCATCTCGCCATCCGACTCCACGTCCGGCATGCGCAGGGCGAACAGGTCGCGTGCGGCACGCATCTTTCTGGCCGATGGACGGCTGCTGGAACCAAACATCGAGTGCGACAGGAACGCCACTTTTGGCGGCACGCCAAAACGTCGTACTTCTTCGACGGCCATGGCGGCAATATCGGCCAACTGCTCTGCGCTTGGATCATCGTTGACGGAGGTGTCGGCGATGAACAGCGTATGTTGATCGAGCACCAGCCCATTCAATGTCGCGAAGCCTTGCGCCCCCGCGCGCAGGCCGATGATGTCGCTGATGTGTTCCAGATGATTGTCGAAGCGGCCAACCAGACCGCACAGCATGCCGTCGGCATCGCCCAGTTTGACCAGCATCGCCGCGATGATCGTGTTCGAACGGCGCAGCATAGACTTCGCCATTTCCGGCGTGACGCCGTCGCGTGCCTTGATCTCGTGATAGGCCTCCCAATACTGACGAAAACGCGCATCGTCTTCCGGATTGACCAGCTCGAAATCCTGTCCGGCCTTCAGGCGCAGACCAGCGCGTTCAATCCGCGCTTCGATCACGGCCGGGCGGCCGATCAGAATTGGACGCACCAGCTTTTCTTCCAGCGCGATCTGCACCGCACGCAATACGCGCTCATCTTCGCCTTCAGCATAGACGATACGTTGCGGCTCCACCCGCGCTGCCTCAAACACCGGTCGCATGAACATGCCGGTATGGGTGACGAAGCGCGTCAACGATTGGCGATACGCCAGCATATCCTTGATCGGCCGGGTGGCGACGCCGGACTCTTCGGCAGCGCGGGCTACCGCCGGCGCGATACGCAGAATCAGACGCGAATCGAATGGCTTCGGAATAATGTATTCAGGGCCGAAGCGCAGTTCCTGGCCGGCGTACGCAGACGCGACTTCTTCGCTGATCTCGGCTTTCGCCAGATCGGCAATCTCGCGCACGCAAGCGACTTTCATCGCCTCCGTAATCCGGGTTGCGCCGCAATCCAGCGCGCCACGGAAAATATACGGAAAGCACAAGACGTTGTTGACCTGATTCGGATAATCCGAGCGGCCGGTTGCGATGATGCAATCGGGGCGGGCTTCCAGCGCCAGTTCCGGGCGAATTTCCGGTTCCGGATTGGCCAGCGCCAGGATGATAGGCTGGGTCCCCATCGTTTTGACCATCTCCGGCGTCAACACGCCGGCAGCGGAACAACCCAGGAACACATCCGCGCCTTTGATCGCATCCGCCAAAGTGCGGGCGTCGGTTTTTTTCACATAACGTTGCTTGGACTCGTCCAGCTTGTCTTCACGTGCATCATGGATCACGCCGCGCGAATCGCAAACGAACATGTTTTCGCGTTTGACGCCGAGCTCAACCATCAAGTCCAGACAGGCGATCGCGGCCGCACCGGCACCGGATGCCACCAGCTTGATTGCACCAATGGGCTTGTTGACCAGCTCCAGCCCGTTCAGCAGTGCCGCAGCGGAAATAATCGCGGTGCCATGCTGATCGTCGTGGAAAACCGGAATGTTCATCCGTTCACGCAGTTTCTTTTCGATATAAAAGCATTCCGGCGCCTTGATATCTTCCAGATTGATGCCGCCCAGCGTCGGCTCCAGCGCCGCGATCATCTCCACCAGTTTGTCGGGATCGCGTTCCGCCAGTTCAATATCAAAAACATCGATACCGGCAAAAGTCTGGAACAGGCAGCCCTTGCCCTCCATCACCGGCTTGCTCGCCAGCGGGCCAATGTCGCCCAGTCCGAGCACCGCCGTACCGTTGGTAATCACGCCAACCAGATTGGCACGCGAGGTGAAATCGACCGCCAGCTCAGGATTTTCTTCAATCGCCAGACAGGCGTAGGCAACACCAGGGGAATAGGCCAGCGACAAATCGCGCTGATTCGACAGCGGCTTGGTCGGCAGCACTTTAATCTTGCCGCGCGTAGGACTGCGGTGATATTCGAGTGCGGCTTCGCGCAACGCCTGTTCTGCGGCTGACAAAGTTTTATCTTTGGTCATTATGAGTCTCCGGTATAGCTAAATAATTTTCTAAATTGTTATGTAAAAAGTAAGCCACAAACAAAAAGGCCTGCAAATTTGCAGGCCTTATTTAAAAGCATGCCTTGCGGACACACTTCATCTTAACAAAATTTGACGATATCGGTAGTCGAAAACTCCGTCGCTGACCTGATTCCTTATGTACTCAGCGCCAACTCCTGCGGCTGCTGAACCAGCAAAGTCTCATAGCTCCAGCGCGTCCAGCAAGCCGACACACCAAGCCGTGCGGCATTCTCACGAATCTTGGGTTTGTGGATGGAGACCTTGATCTCTTCCAGCATCGGATAGTCGCGAAACGACAAGCTTGCGACCTCGGATGCCAGGGTTTCCAGCAAGCGCGTATGCGGCTTATGCGTCATGAAAGTTGACAGTAGCGTGCAATATTTGTCGTAGTCGATAATCGACTCGGCGTCATCGCCGCTTTTTCTGTTGGTCCGGTAAGACATCTCAATATCCAGCTCGACCGCCTGAGGCTGTTGATATTCGTGCGCATGCAAGCCGACATGGGTCATCAATTTCAAGCCATCGACGAAGATTTGCCAGCGTATGCCACTGGCAATATTTTCATTTTTCATCAGCGATACTCCTCGACCGCATCGACCAGGATGCGACCGAAATAATCGGCGAAACTGCGCCGGATGATGACTTCAAAATTGCCGTTGGCAAGTGGGCGCAACACGACGCCGGCTTTGAAAAAGTGACTCTGCGCACATTGCCCTGCCGTGAAAACCTTGGGATGAAAATCCAGCGGACAGCCTTTCTGCAACACGGCGCGGACTTTTTCGCCAGCCATGATGAGCGTCGTATTGCCGCTGCTGACATCCACCACCGATGCGAACTGCCCTGTCAGCAACTTGCTCAGTGCGGCGTCCAGCACCGGCACCCGTGGCTGCGTCGATTGAATCAGCCATTCGTTGGGCGCGAGCCAGTAGATCACGTAGTCATCGCTTTCCGAGACCGTATTCGGCAGCAGCGGCAATGCCGCTCCCGTCGTATTTTTGATCGCCGCTAAAAATACCTCGGAATCAGCTTCGCCTTTGACGTTGATCAATTCCAGAAAGGGCTTTTCGAGCACGCTGAATACCCGGTTGGCGCCGGATGTCAGCGGGGCCAGCAAGGCGGCGACGCTGGCTAGCGGCGACTCCAGTTTCAGGCCGCGCAACAAGTTGGCCGGCGCAGACTCCGACGTAAAATCTTTAGCAAGAACTTTCGCATCATTCAACATGTTGACGGACTCCTTCGACATCATAAAAAACCAGACTGTTAATCTTTGCGCTCACAAAGCCGCCGGATGCGGTCGGAAGAGCCACGCTTTCGCCCATCTTGCTCAAGCCCCCTTTGATCAGCGCAAACGCAATCGAGCGCTGCAAAATCGGGCTGAAATAGCTGGAGGTGACGTGGCCTATCATCTTCGCAATCGGCTCGTTGCTTGGCGCCGCCAGGATCTGGCCGCCTTCCGCCAGTACAACGGCCGGATCGTCGGTCAGCAAGCCCACCAGTTGCTTGCGTCCTTCCTTGACGGTATCGGAACGCGTCAAGGAACGCTTGCCGAGGAAATCCTTGGACTTTGCGCATAAACCGCCCATCCCCAGGTCGAACGGCGTCACCGAACCGTCGGTATCCTGACCGACGATGATGTAACCCTTTTCGGCGCGCAATACGTGCATGGTTTCGGTGCCGTACGGCGTGATCTCGAATTCCTTGCCGGCCGCGATAATCGCATCCCAGATCGCCCGCCCCATATTTGCCGGCACATTCACCTCGTACGACAACTCGCCCGAAAAACTGATGCGCATGATGCGGGTAAACACATCCTGGATAGTGCCTTCGCGGAACGACATGAATGGAAATGCCGCATTCGAAAAGTCGATGTCCTTGCAGACTTTTTGCAATACCTTGCGCGCATTCGGTCCCACCACGGCAAAGGTGGAGAAATGGTCGGTGACCGAAGTCAGATTGACTTTCAGGTCCGGCCATTCGGTTTGCAGCCAGCGTTCCATCCAGTCCAGCACGCGCGCCGCGCCGCCGGTGGTGGTGCTCATCAGGAAATGCTGCTCGCCCAGACGGACCGTGACGCCATCGTCGAACACCATGCCGTTCTCATCGAGCATCAGGCCGTAGCGGCATTTGCCGACCTCCAGCTTGTTCCACGGATTGGTGTACATCCAGTTCAGCAAGGTCACTGCGTCCGGGCCTTGTATATCGATTTTCCCCAGCGTCGACGCATCGAGTATGCCGACGCTGTTACGCGCCGCCAGACATTCGCGCGCGACCGCAGCATGCAGATCCTCGCTGCCGCGCGGGTAATACCAGGGACGTTTCCAGTTGCCGACATCTTCAAACAATGCGCCCTGTTCTTCATGCCATTCGTGAATACAGGTCTTGCGTATCGGTGTCAGGAAATCGCCCAGCTCACGTCCCGCCACAGTCCCGAATGTCACCGGCGTGTAGTTCGGCCGGAAAGTCGTGGTGCCGGTCTCGGGGATGGTCTTGCCCAGCACTTCGGCCAGAATCGCCATGCCGTTGATATTCCCCAGCTTGCCCTGATCGGTACCGAAGCCCAGCGCGGTGTAGCGCTTGACGTGCTCGACCGAGTGGTAGCCCTCGCGTGCCGCCAGATAGATGTCGGACGCCGAAACGTCATTCTGATAATCGACGAATTGTTTCGGACCGCGACCGACCCGCTTGCGATCGCCCACCAGCCATAACGGCAGAATAGCTGCTTCGGCAATATCGGCCACTTTCCAGATCGGTACCGCCGCCAATTTGAACCCCAAGGCGTTGACCGCACGTTGTGCCGCCAGCGCCCCATCGCGCAGCGCCCCGCCCAGCCTGAAATCGCCATTCGCAGCGCCGACGCTGGTTTCTTTTTGCATCGCCGAACCCGGCACGAAACAGGCTTTGTCCTTATCCCACTGGGCCTTGCCGCCGGATTGCGCGAACAGGTGCAAAACCGGATTCCAGCCGCCCGACATGCCGACCAGATCACAAGAAAAGGTGTTAACCAGTTGCCCCGGCACGCCATCGGTGTGAGTAGCCACTTCAACCGATTTAACATGGCGTCCACCCGCGGCCGAGACCACCACCGCGTTGTTGACGACGGTGATGCCCTGGCGTTTGGCCAATGCCGGCAGGCTACTGTTGCCGGCAGCCCGCGGATCGACCACCACGACCTGCGCGCCAGCGGCTTTCAGATCGAGCGCGGCCTGGTAACCGTCGTCGTTATTCGTAAAGATCACCGCATTGCGGCCCGGCAGCACGCCAAACCGATGGATGTAAGTGGACACTGCGGAGGCCAGCATGATGCCGGGCAAGTCGTTGTTGCCGAACACGATAGGCCGTTCATGTGCGCCGGTCGCCAGAATCACATGCTTGGCACGTACTTTCCAGAGCCGTTCGCGCAATTTTCCGCGTGCAGCCAACGGCAAATGCTCGGTCAGGCGCTCAGCCACGGTCAGCAGATTGTGATCCTGATAGCCGAACACGGTGCTGCGCGTGAGGATAGTCACCTCTGGCATATTCCGCAATTCTGCGGCGATATGCGCGGCCCACCCCGAGGCGGGTTTGCCATCGATCACCGCAGGGCCGGACAACAGACTGCCGCCCAGTTCAGCCTGATCGTCGACCAGGATCACGCGCGCGCCGGATTTGCCCGCCACCCATGCTGCGGCCAGTCCGGCCGGACCGCCGCCGGCGATCAACACGTCGCAATGCGCGTAGGTTTTTTCGTAACGGTCAGGGTCGAGTTCGGTCGGCGCCTTGCCCAAACCGGCGGCAGCGCGGATCACCTCTTCATACTTGCCCCACCAGCTGCGCGGCCACTTGAAGGTCTTGTAATAAAAACCGGCCGGAATGAAACGCGCGATCAGTTGATTCACCGCCATCCGGTCGTTCTCGATGTTCGGCTTGGCGTTGACGCTGGTCGCCGTCAGGTCCTGATACAACTCGAGTTCGGTTGCGCGCGCATTCGGCACCGTGTAAGCACCGGTTTCCAGTTGCACCAGCGCATTCGGCTCTTCCACACCTGCGGTAACGATGCCGCGCGGCCGATGGTATTTCCAGCTGCGCGCGACAAAATGCACGCCATTGGCCAGCAACGCCGATGCCAGCGTGTCGCCCTGAAAGCCCTCATAGGTTTTGCCGTTAAAGGAAAACGTCAGCGCTTTGTTGCGATTGATCCGGCCACCTGCTGTCAAGCGATGGCTTTGCTTTGTGCTGGGCTTTGTGCTGGATTTCATGCTGCGCTCCCTTTTTCTGTTGCCGGCTTTGCCATCGCGGCATTTTTGCCAAACTTGCTGTAACCAAGAAATTCATATGTCACGGTATCGCGCTCGGCCATGAACCAGCGGCGGCACCCCTGGTTGTGCACCCATTGCTCGCGATGCACACCGCGTGGATTCTTACGCATGAACAGGTAGTCGCCCCACTCTTCATCGCTTAACTTTTCGGTCTCCAGCGGGCGCGCAATATCCGCTTCGCCACCGCAATGGAATTCGCTTTCCGCACGTGGCCCGCACCAGGGGCAGGTAATCAATAACATGGTGTTTCTCCAGAATCAGTCTTGTGTGATGGGGTATGTGCGTTGGTGCATTAGTGCGCAACCGCTGCGGCGCCGTGCTCGTCAATCAGATGGCCGGTATAGAAACGGTCGAGCGAGAACGGCGCGTTCAATGGATGCGGACTATCGTTGGCGATCATGTGCGCAAACACCCAGCCCGAGCCCGGCGTCGCCTTGAACCCGCCCGTGCCCCAGCCGCAGTTGAAGTACAAACCCTTGATATCGGTCTTCGAGATGATTGGGCAGGCATCCGGCGAGACATCCACAATCCCGCCCCACTGCCGGTTCATGCGGACCCGGCTCAGGACCGGGAACATTTCGACAATCGCCTGCAACGTGCTTTCGATAGTCTGATAGCTGCCGCGCTGGCCGTAGCCTGTATATTGATCGACACCGGCCCCGATCACCAGATCTCCTTTATCCGACTGACTCAGATATGCGTGGACGGCATTCGACATCACGACGGTATCGATCACCGGCTTGATCGGCTCCGACACCAGCGCTTGCAACGGATGACTTTCCAGCGGCAGTCTGATCCCGGCCATGCTGGCAAGCAGGCTGGAACTGCCGGCGGTCACCACTGCCACTTTTTTGGCCTTGATGAAGCCCTTGACTGTTTCGACGCCGGTCACCGCGCCGTTGTCGCGACGGATGCCGGTGACGCCGCAATTCTGCAGAATGTCGACGCCGCGCGCATCGGCACCGCGCGCATAGCCCCACGCCACCGCATCGTGACGCGCCACGCCGCCGCGCCGTTGAAACGAGGCGCCGAGCACCGGATAGTGGCTGTTCAGGTTGATGATCGGCACGATCTCCTTGACCTGTGCCGGGGTCAGCCATTCGGCATCGACGCCGTTGAGGCGGTTGGCATTAATGCGGCGATCGGTATCGCGCACGTCTTGCAGCGTATGCGCCAGATTCATCACGCCGCGCTGGCTGAACATGACGTTGTAGTTCAGGTCTTCCGACAAGCCTTCCCACAGCTGCATCGCCTTTTCGTACAGGCCGGCAGACTCATCCCACAAATAATTGGAACGTACGATGGTGGTGTTACGGGCAGTATTGCCGCCGCCGATCCAGCCTTTTTCGATCACCGCGATATTCCGCAGGCCATGTACTTTCGCCAGGTAATACGCCGTCGCCAGACCATGCCCGCCGCCGCCGATGATGACGATGTCGTACTCTTTTTTCGGCTCCGGGCTTTTCCAGGCCCGCTGCCAGTTTTCATGGTACGAAAGACCGTTACGGATCAGACTGAATATCGAATAATTGCTCATGATTTTCCTAAAAATTTGCGGACACTATTTGCAATGCTGTTCAGCATTCGATCACGTTGACGGCCAAACCGCCACGCGACGTTTCCTTGTACTTGGTCTTCATATCGGCACCGGTTTGCATCATGGTTTTGATGACCTTATCCAGCGACACATAGTGCTTTCCGTTACCGCGCAGCGCCATCCGCGCGGCATTGATGGCCTTGACCGCTCCCATCGCGTTGCGCTCGATACATGGAATCTGCACCAGGCCGCCGACCGGATCGCAGGTCATGCCGAGGTTATGTTCCATGCCGATCTCGGCGGCGTTCTCGATCTGCTCGGTGCTGCCGCCCTGTACCGCGGCCAGCGCACCGGCCGCCATCGAACACGCCACGCCAACCTCGCCCTGACAGCCGACTTCAGCGCCCGAGATAGAAGCATTCTCTTTGTAGATCAGGCCGATCGCGGCAGCTGTCAGCAAGAAGGTCATCACGCCGTCCGTATTGGCGCCAGGCACAAACTTGATGTAGTACTGCAGCACTGCCGGAATCACCCCCGCAGCACCATTGGTCGGCGCGGTGACGATGCGGCCGCCGGCAGCGTTCTCTTCATTCACGGCCATCGCATACAGATTGACCCAGTCGAGCATCGACAGCGGATCGTTCAGCGATTCTTCCGAGCGATTGCGCAATTGCTGCGACAGCTCATGGGCGCGGCGCTTGACCCGCATGGGTCCCGGCAACTCACCGTCGCTCGCGCAGCCGCGCTTGATCGCCGCCGCCATCACATCCCAGATCCCGAGCAACTTGCTCCGCACCTCTTCGGCGCTACGCCAGTGCTTTTCGTTTTCCAGCATCAGTTGGGCGATGGTCAAACCGTTTTCAGCACATACCCGCAGCAGATCGTCGCCCGAGTGAAACGGATAAGGAACATCCGGACCATCGGCCTGCACGCCGTTCACGCGCAGCCCTTCCTGACTGACAACGAAGCCGCCGCCGACTGAGTAATATTCCTTCTGCAGCAGCAACTTGGCGCTGGCGTCCAGCGCCAGAAAGCGCATGCCATTCGGGTGTTGCGGCAGCGATTCCCGGCGGAAGAACATCATGTGTTCTTTTTCGTTCAGCGCAACGGTGTGCGTGCCATTCAGCAATAGTTGTCTGGTACTGCGAATTTCCGCCAGCCTGGGCTCGACAAAATCCGGATCTATCCGGTCTGGCAAATGCCCTTCCAGGCCAAGCAAAACCGCCTTGTCAGTCCCGTGGCCCTTGCCGGTCGCACCAAGCGAGCCGTACAACTCGGCGCGCACTGAATGCACTGAGTCCAGCAAGCCGGCTTCCTGCAGATAGCCGGCAAACCGGCTGGCTGCAATCATCGGCCCGACCGTATGGGAGCTGGATGGGCCGATACCTACTTTGAACAGGTCGAATGTGCTGATGCTCATTGCATGCTTTTAAAAAAGAATAAATACGCCAGACCGTGCATCATGACTCCCTCGGGGTGGATAAATTCTTGATGGAACGGTGACTTGACTAGCTTTGCTCGTCACCGTTAATCAACATCTTTGGGAGCCAGCCGCTATTTACCTGATTGCTGTTCCTTGATGCCATTCTTGATCCAAGAGAGCGGCAACTGTTTCCCATAGATGACGGGCGCTTGTATTTTTCCGACAAGGGTGTCGTTTTTGGGGTGTGTTGGGGTGAATTTTTACGATGGGTGCGCTGTATGGCTGGCAATAAGCACAACAGAAAAATGGTGGGTGGAAAAACGTAATATTCGGTCGTCGCTAATTAAAACGTTCGGTACTCCGTGGATGCTGGTCGGGGGTGGCCCGACAGCCAGTCACTTTTCTTGCTTCGCCAAGAAAAGTAACCAAAAGAAGGCGACCGCAAAGCCACTGCCCTCCCGTTGGTCGGGTCCCCAAATGAGCCAACTGGCATTCGGGAGGGAAAACAAACTCGCTGCGCTCAGACAAGTTTTCCCTCTTTATCCGAATGCCAGTTGGCTCATTTGGCAGCGTCTCAATGCGGAAGATCAAAAGCAACAACAACTTCAAAAGCAACGACAACGGCAACTTCAACAGCCTTGACACGAAAAAATTTTATAAAAAATTATTGAACAGCTTTTAGAAGGCTGAATCTTGCCTTACTGCAATATCACCGTTCGATTCCGGTTCACAAACAAGCGCCGTTGAATAAAATATTGCACCGCACGCGACAACGCCAGACATTCCACATCACGCCCCACCGCCAGTAATTTTTCCGGGTTGTAGGTGTGGTCGACGCGCTCCACCGCCTGTTCGATGATCGGCCCTTCATCCAGATCGTCGGTAATGAAATGCGCCGTCGCACCGATCAGCTTGACGCCTTTTTGATAGGCCTGGTGATACGGCTTGGCGCCTTTGAAACTGGGTAGGAACGAGTGATGGATATTGATCGCCTTGCCACGCAGCCTGGCGCTGGTTTCCTCGGAAAAGATCTGCATGTAACGCGCCAGCACGACCAGTTCGGCGCCGTAGCTTTCAATCAATTCCAGTACCGCGCCTTCTTGTGCGGCCTTGTTGTCCTGCGTTACCGGGAGGTGATGGAACGGGATGTTATGCGCCGCCGCCATCGGCGCCAGGTCGGCGTGGTTCGAAATGATCGCGGTAAAATCCATCGGCAATTCGCCCATTTTCCAGCGGAACAACAGATCCGCCAGACAATGATCCAGTTTGGATACCATCACGACCACTTTGGGGCGATGATGCATGTCGTGGATCTGCCATTGCATGCCGAACTGTTTTGCTACGGTGACAAAATCCGCGCGCAAATCCTCGGGCTTGAAATGCTCCGCCTCTGGTGTACGGAAGATGCACCGGAGAAAAAAAGCGTGGAAGTCATCGTCGTCAAATACGGAGAGTTCGGAAATATAGCACTGACGCTCAGCGAGAAACTTGACGACAGCGGCAACCTGCCCGACCTCACTTGGACAGGACAAGGTAAGGCCGTAGGTCGGTGTGGTGTGCATGGTGGAAACCTCTTATATGGCATCACAAAAACAGCGAAAAAAGGCAGGCACATCAAGCGCGCCCCGTTGGTGAAAAAAAAGAGCTTGATCGCGTCATGTCGATCAAGCTCTTCGATGTCACGCTAAAAACTTCTACAGCTCCGCTGGCAAACGGCTATCGCTGCCGTTAGGCAGCTCCGGCATCAAGCCGCGCGTTTCACCAGGTTATGCGGATCGATCACAAACTTCTTCGGCGCACCGGCATCGAATTGTTCGTAACCTTGCGGGGCATTGTCCAGCGTGATCACTTCGACGCCGACGATGTCGGAAATCTTGATCCGATCCCACAAGATCGCCTGCATCAGTTGGCGGTTGTACTTCATCACCGGCGTTTGGCCGGTGTGGAAGCTATGCGACTTGGCCCAGCCCAAACCGAGGCGGATGCTCAGGCTGCCTTTTCTGGCAGCGTTGTCGATGGCGCCCGGATCTTCGGTAACGTACAGGCCGGGAATCCCGATCTTGCCGGCGACGCGGGTGATTTCCATCAATGAATTGAGCACCGTGGCTGGCGCTTCCGCCTGCGCACCGGCGTGGCCATGACCGCGCGCCTCGAAGCCGACGCAATCGATTGCACAATCGACTTCCGGGGTTCCCAGGATTTTTTCAATCTGATCGCTCAGCGTGGCGTCGAGCGATAGATCGACGGTCTCAAAACCGACATTGCGCGCGTGTACCAGACGCAAGGGATTGACATCGCCGATGATTACTACCGCCGCACCCAGCAAGCGCGCAGACGCTGCCGCAGCCAGTCCGACCGGACCGGCGCCCGCGACGTACACCGTGGTGCCGGGACCGACGCCGGCAGTCACCGCGCCGTGATAACCGGTCGGCAGAATGTCGGACAGGCAGGTCAGGTCGCGGATCTTGGACATCGCCTGGTCCTTGTCCGGGAAGCGCAACAAGTTGAAGTCGGCATACGGCACCATCACGTATTCCGACTGTCCGCCGATCCAGCCGCCCATGTCGACATAGCCGTAGGCGCCGCCGGCACGCGCCGGGTTCACCGTTTCGCAGACGCCGGTATGCTGTTCCTTGCAAGTGCGGCAGCGGCCGCAGGCGACGTTGAAGGGGACCGAAACCAGATCGCCTTTCTTCAGGGTCTCGACATCGGAACCGCATTCAATCACTTCACCGGTAATTTCATGCCCCAGCACCAGACCGGTTGGCGCCGTCGTGCGGCCGCGCACCATATGCTGATCGGAGCCGCAAATATTGGTTGAAACAACCTTCAGAATGACGCCATGTTCAATCTTCTTTCCTTGCGGATTGTCCAGTTTTGGAAAGGGAATCGAATGGACTTCGACTTTACCGTCACCGACATACACCACACCACGATTTTCTGACATATGATCTCCTCCTGATTCGCATCAGAGTTGGTATTTACCGCCAGATACATTTCACCTAAATCATGCATCGCGGTGAATCGGCCTGGCGGCTCGTTCGGATTTTCCGTGACAGTCACGGAAAGCATTACCTTTTCAAAGTCCCAGCGCTGTCTTGACCGCCGGCAAACCATCCTTGCCATCAAACGTCTTGACGCCGGCCAGCCACTTGTCGAGGACTTGCGGATTCTGTTTCAGCCACGCTTTGGCAGCGACTTTAGGATCGTTTTTATCCATGATCGGGACCATCACCTTGTTCTCGATGTCGGTGGTAAAGTGCAAATTCTTGGCCAGCTTGTCGGCGTTAGGGCAACGTGTTTCGTAATCGGCGGGCGTCACGGTATAGACTTTGGCTTCACCGTAATTAGGTCCGAAAACCGCATCGCCGCCGGTCAGATAGGTGATCTTTTGCTGCACGTTCATCGGATGCGGTTCCCAGCCCAGAATCACTATCCATTTCTTTTGCCGCACCGCGCGCCCCAGTTCAACCATCATGCCGGCCTCGCTCGACTCGACCAGCTTGAAATTCTTCAGATTGAATTGATTCTTGCTGACCATGCCCTGAATCAGGGTATTACCGTCGTTGCCCGGTTCGATACCGTAAATCTTGCCATCCAGTTCTTTCGAATACTTGGCAATATCGGCAAAGGTTTTCAAGCCGGCGTCGTACTCATAAGTCGGGACTGCAAGGGTATATTTGGCTCCGGTCAGATTCGGCGTGCCCAATACTTTTACCGTACCGTCCTTGACGAATGGCGCGATCATCGGGTCCATCGTCGGCGACCAGTAGCCGAGGAACAAGTCGATTTGTTTATTCTTGATACCGGCAAAAGTGATCGGCACCGAAGCAATCGTTTTTGTTGTGTGATACCCCAGAGCGTCATACACAACCGACGCCAGGCCGGTGGTGGCGGCAATGTCGGTCCAGCCGACATCGGCGAATCGTACATTTTGACAAGCCTTGGGTTCGCTTGCCTGTGCTGCGCCTGACAGTGTCAACGCGCTCAACATGCCCAGTGCGATACTGACAACGGCAGGACGATGAAACAATTTCATTTATTTTCTCCAAACGGAAAGACTGGTGTGCACAGTACAAGACCGGCACCTAAAAGGTGATTATGGATCGTTCTGGAATGTTTGCTGGTAATTCAGCTTTGGCACACCCACAAATTACACTGCGTGCACAGTGCAACGTGGATGGATTGCGACATGCTATTGTCTGTCTGCGTCAAACTCGGCGGCGGCGATAATATCGGCCTCGAGCGATAATGCCAACACCGCGGCATCGGCGCTCGCCGGGAGATCGGCGGCGGCAAGAAACGGATGATGCATATGCCGTTCACTACTCGGGGAGCGCCCGAACTGATTGCGATAGGCTTTGCTGAAGTGGCATGACGACTGAAACCCGCAGGCCACTGTCACGCTCATGATCGACATGGTGGTTTGCAGCAGCAATTCGCGGGCGCGCCGCAACCGCAGTTGCAGGTAGTAATGCGTGGGCGTCACATCCAGATAATATTTGAACATCCGCTGCAGCTGGCGCTGCGACAGGCCGACTTGCCGTGCGATCTCATCGAAGGGCAAGGTTTCTTCGATATGGGTTTCCATCAGGCGCGCCACTTCGATCAATTCCTTGCGGCTGAATCCTAGCCGCGCGGCAATCGGAATGTGCTGCTGATAGCTGCCATCGCGTATCCGCTCCAGGATGAACTGCTCCGAAATCTCGGCGGAGAGCGTTTTTCCGTAGCGGCTGGCGGTCAGATTCAACATCAGGTCGATCGGCGCGGTGCCGCCTGAACAACTCAAACGATCCCGATCGATCGCAAACAGACCTTCGGAAAACTGTACCTTGGGAAACTCTTCACGCAATGCCGAAAGATTTTCCCAGTGAATCGCACAGTGATAGCCATTCATCAACCCGGCTTTTACCAAGGCGTAGCTGCCGGTACAGATCCCGCCCAGCTTGACATTACTGCGTGCCAGCTTGAGTAGAAAAGAAGACAACTTGTCGTTGACTGCTTCGTGAATCTTCACACCGCCGCAGACGAACAGGACTTCGGGAAGACCGGCCTGCTCCAAGGTCAGGGTCGGTGAAATCGGCAAACCGTTACTCGCCGCCACCGGCTGACCATCCAGGCTGATAACGGACCAGCGATAGAGCGTCTGGCGACTGATGTAATTGGCCATGCGCAACACTTCGATCGCACTGGAAAACGCGATCATCGAGAAATTCGGCAGCGTCAGAAAGCCAAAATGCGTAACGTCGGAAGCCGCGGCTTCAGCGCCGACCGCCTGCGACATAGCTATTTTGGATATTGGTTGCGACGACATGTTATCTCCATCCGACCCATGAGTGACGGAGATCCGCCACTCGTTCACGCTATGACTAGAACAACTGATTCAGCTGGTAGCATTACCAGCAAGACAATGTTGAGACCGCTTGCAAAACCGCGTCAGATGCCGGCCGGAATACTGAGTCCCAGACTAATCAAACTGGATCGAATGGTCAACCCCGGCGTGACAATCGGCTAAATGTTGCCCTGCATCCACTTTCTCCTTATGACGCGCGGATCTCGCGCATCCGCTTGAAGACCCGATGATGTCTATTGGCCAAGCGGCCCATTTGTCGAAAAAATCATCGGCACGCCCGCCTGGGTATCGACCACTGCCGTCAGTGCGCTGCGATCGCTGCGTTGCTTGCCGGTGAAGCTGACGCCAGCGTCGAGACTCTCCAGCGTCACGCCGTCGAGACCGACCGCGAAGACCGACTTATCCGGCTTCTGCACGATATCCGTAACCGAACTCTTGAACGGTGTCTTGGACGCCTGCCAGCTGTCGCCGCCGTCCGCACTGCGGTAAATCGTCCCGCGCAAGCCGCCGACCAACAGTGCGCCATCCTGCAATGCGACCCCGGTCCAGAACGAACCGGCATAGCCGGTTTCGGCATAGGTCCAGGTGTTGCCGCCATCGGTCGAGCGGATCACGCGGCCTTGTTCGCAGGCGACGAACAAGCTGCCCTTGGCGTCGGCGAAGATCGCATACAGATTACGGTCGGCCTTTTTCGTGCCCGGCGGCGGCGGCAGCGTCACCTTGGACCAGCTCACACCGCCGTCGGCAGTGTGCAGCATCATCGACCAGAGACCCACGGCCCAGCCTTCTTGCGGGTTCTTGAAATACAGCGAGAACAGCGGCTGATCGACTTTGCTGTCGCTGCGTTGCAGCAGCCAGGATTCGCCGGCGTCGGTGGTTTTCAGGATCGCGCCCCAATGGCCGACCGCCCAGCCGGTGTTGGCATCGGCAAACGACACCGCCGTCAGGGTCGACCTGACCGGCACCGTTTTGGCTTGCCGGTAGGTCTTGCCATCGTCGTCCGACAGCAGCACGACGCCGTGGTCGCCGACCGCGACGATGCGCTTGCCCGCCCGCGTCGCTGCCAGGATCTGCGCGCTGGCGGCGGCGCTGAAGTGCTCGGCGGGCAGGATCTGCAGCTGCGGCTTAATAGTCGGTACAGGCGTCGGCTCCGCCGCCTGCGCGATGCCGCACAGGGCCAGCAGGCCGAACATCGCGCTACGTCTTATGGTTCTGTTGATTGTTTTCATTTTTACACTCCTAATGACTGAACATGCCCGGTGCACGGACCGGACCACGGCGTGGAAACATGCGTTCCAGCACGACTGCCAGCGCCGGCAACGCGGTCATCGCCATGATCAGATTCACAATGAACATGAAGGCCAGCAACTTGCCCATGTCGGCCTGAAACTTGAGTGCCGAAAAACTCCAGGTGGCAACCCCGACGGCCAGCGTGATGGCGGTGAAGATGGTGGCCATGCCGACTTCCAGAATCGAATGCTCGATTGCCTTGACGATCGGCTGACCGGCAGCCAGATGGCCCTGCAGGCGGTTGTAGATGTAGAACGCGTAATCGACGCCGATCCCGACCGCCAGCACCATCACCGGCAAGGTCGCCACCGTCAGGCCGATCTCGAACTCCTTCATGAACCAGTAGCCGATGAAGGTGCCGACCGTCAACGGCAGACAGCAGGCGACCACCGCGCGCAGATCTCGGTATACCAGCAACACCAGCAGCATGATCGCCGCATACACATACAGCATCATCGGCAATTCGCTTTGCGCCACCTCGTCGTTGATCGCGGCCAGCAGTCCGGCGTTGCCTGCAGCCAGCCGGATCGTGATGCCCGGCGTCGGGTGCGTATCGCGGAAGTGTTTGACCGCATCGATGACACGGTTGATGGTGGTCGCCTTGTGGTCGGCCAGGTACAGGTGGACCGCGGTCATGCTGCAATCCTTGTTGAGATAGCCGCGCACGCGCCCGATCTCGGTCGACAGGCCGGCGTAGTTGCCGGTATCGATCGGCACCACGTTCATCTTCGGATTGCCTTCGTTGTAACCCTGGTTGTAGGTGCGCAGATTGTCTGCATACGAGCTGATCGAGACGATGCCGGGCACGTTTTTCAGGGAGTAGGCCAGGTTGTCGTCGAAGGTGCCGACCGCCGGGCTTTCGCAGGAGTCGGACGGGGCCTGGATGACGACCGAGAGCCAGTCGAGACCGACGTCGTAGTTATTCGCAATCGACACCGCGTCGCGATTGAAGCGCGCCTCCGGCCGCAATTCCGGCGCGCCGGGTTGCAGGGTGCCGACCACGCGGTCGCGGCTTTGCCAGACGGCGGTGGCGAACACGCCGCTCACCAGCACCAGCGTGATGACCGCGTTGCGCGGTTCGGCCACCCGCGCCAGGGTGCGCAGCCAACGCGCGCGTTGTTCGCGCTTCTGCATGGCCTTGTCGGCATAGGCCTTGGTGAAGTTGAAGCAGGACGCGGCGACCGGCAACATGACGAGGTTGGTGATGATCTTGTAGCCGACCCCCAGCGAAGCGGTGATCGCCAGTTCGCGAATCATCGGGATCGGAATCAGCAGCAGCGTGATGAACGACACGAACGCAGTCACCAGCGCCAGCGTGCCGGGAATCAGCAGGCCGGTAAAGCTATGCCGCGCGGCATCCATCGACGACTTGCCATGCGCCAGTTCGCGCGTGATGAAGTTGATCTGCTGCACGCCGTGCGAGACCCCGATGGCGAACACCAGGAACGGCACCAGCACCCCGAGCGGATCAAGACCGAAACCCAGCAGGCGCAGCGTGCCGAATTGCCATACCAGCGAGGTCAGCGAGCAGACGATAGGCAGGATCGTGAAGCGCAGCGAATGGCAATACCAGTACACCGACAGCGCGGTCAGCAGCAGTGCGATCGCACAGAACACCAGCACTGCCTTGGCGCCGTCGGCGATGTCGCCGATCTGCTTGGCGAAGCCGGTGATCTGGATCTCGAAGTCGGCATCTTCAAAGGGCTTGCGCAGTTTTTCTTCGAGCAGACGGTTGTATTGGACGTAATCGATCTTCTTGCCGTCCACCCCGGTCTCGCCGATTTCCGCCGTGATCATGGCGCCGGTCTGGTCGTGCGACACCAGCGATCCGACGAAACCGCCTTCCGAAGTCGACTGCTTGATGCGCGCGATTTCCTCGGCGTTCAAGCCGTCAGGCGTGACCGTGCCGGGGATGATCGGCTGCGAGCGAAAACCTTCCTCGGTGATTTCGTTGACGAAGCTGTTCGGGGTCCATAAGGACTGCACACCGAGCCGGTCGACGTTGGGCAGATAGGCGGTCGCCTGCGTCACCTTATACAGCCGGGTAATGCCTTCCTTGGTCCAGATCGTGCCGTGTCTGGCCTTGACGACGACGGTCAGCCGGTTCGCGCCGAACAGGTCCGCGCGATATTGCTGGAAGGTCTTGACATATTCGTGCCCGATGGGAATCTGCTTCTCGAAGCCGGCATCCATCCGCAGCTGCAAGGCAAAGAAGGCCATCACGGCGGTGAGCGCGGCAAGCGTGCCAAGCACCAGCAGGCGCCGGGTGAAGAGCCAATGTTCCAGGCTTTGGATTAATTTGTTTAACACGTGTCTTCCTCGTTCTTCAACCTATTACCGAACACGCTGGCCGGGCCTGCCCGGTCAGCGTCCAACAACATTAAAAATTGCGTGTCACAAATGCGCCGACGAAATTGCGGTCGGAATACGGCTGAGATACCGCATTGCCGCCCCAATACGCCGTAAAGTTGAGCCCGGCCTGCCACTTTTGCGGATTCTGGTTGAACAACATGTAGAAGTTGGCCGATTTGGCGCCCGCCTCGTAGTTGGCGGAGAAGGTCGGGGTGTATCCCTTGACCGCGTCATAGAAGGTGATGCCCGGCGTTACCTGCCAGCCCGGGATCAAGGTGCCGTCGTAGGTCCAGTTGAAGTCGACCGTGAGCCCGAGCGCGGTCGATGTGCCCTGTGCCGCGGCAATCGGATAACCGAGTCCCGAGTTGTTGTTCAGCCAGGTCCCGTACGCCGCATCGGCCAGTTGATAGACCTGTTGTCCGTTGACGGTGCTGGTGTACTGGGTATTCGCATTCACGCCGGGGTATTTGATCACCGTCAGTTCGGTGGTAAACACCCCCAGGTCGGCGCCGATCAGCTTCAGGAACGGATGCGTGGTCTGCGTCATGTTCAACTGCGCATTGATGTCGAACTGGATCTTCTTCATGTCCTTCCATGCTTGGCAGTTGGCCCCGCTGACCAGATTGGTATTGGCGTCAGACGGTCCACCGGCCAGGTAGCAGGCCGACATCGCCACCGCATCGTGCGGCCGGTACGACAGCTCGGAACCGATGGCCCAGCTGCCCAGCGCGAAATTGGTGCTGACGCCGAGCAGACTGCGATTTTGCAGGTAGGACCATTGCGACGAACCGTTGGCCAGGTAGGACAGGACCGGCGCCTTGTCGGTATAGTTCTCATAGTAGAAGCCGAAGTTGATATCGGCGCCATCCGGCTTGTAGCCGAACTTCATCCCGAACTGCGGTTTATTGCCCGGCAGTACCGTGTTGTACTGGGCACCGGTGGCATTGAAGGGCGCACCGGCGTATACCCCGCTGAGCAGATTCTGGTTGACGCCGTTGTAAAACTGACTGTTCTTGCTATTCGGCCCCGCGATGGTGCCGGCATCGAGGCCGGCGACGTTGAAGTTCTGCGAGTTGAACGAGGCCGGAACCGCGCCGCGCCCGAACACGTCGGACGCCGACCAGTAAGTGCCGACCGGCGGATACTTGTTGCCGTTCCATTGGAACTGGTAGTAGGCCTCGGTCGAAAAGCCTGCCGGCAAACTGCTGGCGAAACTGAGCATCGGCGCCGGCAGCAAGGCCTGCTTGAGTTGGGTGCCGGGAATCAGCAGTTTCTGGATATCAACCGCATTGGTGGCGTTGATGCCGCCCGAAGCAAAATAGCTTTCGCCCCAGTTGATCACCTGGTTACCCAGACGGAAATGGGCGCGCTCGTCGCCGATATTGAAGTCTTTCTGCCCCCAGAAGTCGAGCAATTGAATGCTGTCGACGGCCTGGCTCCTGACGTCCGACGCGAGTGGTGTGCGCTGTGTGTGGTCGGCGGCGAAGTCGTACATCCCGGTGCCGCGCATCAGGAACTTGGTGCCCGTCGACGGCATCGACAGCAGCAGTTCGGTGGTGAAACTGGTGTAGGCGGTGTAAGCCTGCCCTTTTTTGTAGTTCAGATTGCCGTCGTCGCCGTTGGCCCACACCCCGGTGTTGGCTGCGCTGCCGCAGCCGTAGGCATTCGGGTCTCCGGTCAGACTGCAACTTGGATTCTTGGTACGGACGCCGAGCCCTCCCGTAATGTTCGAATTCCATTCAGCCTTCATGTCGCCGAGCCCGGTATCGAACGTGACGGCATGCGCAGGTCCGTAGGCCAGTGCACCGCACATGGTCACGCCGAACAAACGAATCAATGATTTGTTCATTTTCAACTATCCCCAAATTTGTGAAAAATCAGGCGCACCGCATCCCTGGAATTGGTCCGCCACGGCTGGATTGCGCCCTACCCGCAACGCCAGCCGACATAGATGAATGAAAGCGGCAGCCCTTACAGCCGCTTTCGGATGATAATTTAACGGTCGCTGATCGCGCCCAGGTTCTCACCGGTGAAAAAGCTATCGGTCAACCGCGAATCGCTCGCTTCCGGAGGATAGAACTTCAAGTCTTTGCCGGTGCCGACAATGGTTTCGTCAAACACATAGCGGCGACTGATCAAATCGTTGTAGATCGATGCGGACGGCACGCAGGCGCCGATTTCGGATTGCGGCGTGATGTAGTTTTCCTTCGCCTTCCAGATCTTGCCCTGGGCATCGTAATCGTCGCCGACGGTGACCAGCCAGCTATCTTCATCGATATACAGAGTCTTCTTCGGTGTCGAGTGACGCACGCCAGCCTTCACCGTGCCCTCGATCTCCCACACGCGGTGCAGCTCATAGCGGCGCAGGGCAGGATTGACGAAATTCGGTCCCAGCGCGTCGTCCAGCTTGGTATTGAAGCGCTGCATCGCAAAGTTGTTGTACGGTACGTAGACTTCCTTCTTGCCGACGATCTTCCATTCGAAACGGTCCGGGTTGCCGTAGAAACCAAAGGAAATGTCTGCCGGATACTGGTTCTCATAACCGATCAGCGGTGCATCGTAGGCATAGCTCGGCAGGCGGCGCACACGGCGCTGTCCGGTGAAGTAATAGTAGGTATCCGTATCCTTGTTGAAGTAATAGCGCTGGACCGTGCCCTGTCCGGCGAGAGCGGCAGGTTCAGAGTACAGATAATAGAAACCGTTTTGCAAACCTTTGGCATCCTGCGGCGTGTGCTGGCCTTTCTTGGCCCATGGGAAATACGACAACTGATTCCAGCGCGCGATGATCGGGTTGGTGGTGCCCGGACGCGGCGATACGACGGTATACCCGTCCGGCCACTCGGCCGCCACGCCCTGATAGCGCATGAGCCAGTTCCACATCACCTCGATGCCTTTCTGCGGCACCGGAAAAGGCACGCCCGGCATCGTGGCGCTCTCCAGCGACCAGCCGTCCTTGGCGATCGCGGCTTTCAGCGCGCCGTCCTTGGTGTTCTTCTCGACCGCCTCGGGCAAACCGCAATCGCGATGGCTGGTATAGACCGGCATGGTGTAGCCCTTGACCTGCTTGAGCATCTGAATCTGGCCCGGCGTCAGCTTGTCGGCATATTTATCGACGTTGCCGGCATCGATGACAAACAGCTGTTTTTCCGCCTTGTGCTTCCAGTAATCCTCGCGCAGCTTGCCATACGACCAGCCCGGCAGCGGACTCTCGGTGCCGGAAAATGCCGGAATTGCGCCGTCCTTGCTACCGGCCTTTTCCGCACCAACCGGCGTCAGATCCTGCCCCAGCCGCGCCACATCCGCCGGTGCCACCGCCCACGCATTGCCGGCAATGAGGCCCAGCGCCGCCAACGTCTTCACAACATGTCTTGCTTTCATGATCAAAGCTCCTCGCCAAACTTTTAGATGATTTTTAAAAAAAAATAGCCCTCGATCCGATACAGGACCTTGCGTTACTGCTGCGTTTTTTAGGACGATATTCCGGACTGAAACAGCCTGGTACAGATCAAGCCGGCGCAAAAAAGCCTGCCATGTTTTGTGCCGGATTGAGAAGTTACGATGCACCGCTGCACAAGCTAGAAATTACACGCTTAGTTGTGCTCTGCTTAGCTGGATTGCGACATACTATTGTCCGCCAGCGCCATTGTCGGCCGCAGCCGGCAATGGCGATAATCGCGACAATAGCGGCGCCGCCGCGGCATCGTCCGTTGCCCCAAGATGGTGCTGCTGAAAATGTCGTTCGCCGCTTGGTGAGCAACCGAACCGATTGCGATAGGCTTTGCTGAAATGGCAGGAAGAGGGAAGAGGACGACGAGGTTGGCGATGTCGTCGAAAGAGAGCGCTTCTTCGATATGGATTTCCATCAGGCGCGCGACTTCGATCAACTCTTTGCGGCTGGATCCCAGCGCAGACATGCTGTCTCCATCCATGCGACATGTGCAATAACTGTCCATCGCACAATAGCCGCTGGCGCTACGCCAGCGGCTATCAGGAACAGTTATTTATTTCCGGCAGCTCAGGTTGTCGCCAACGTCTGGCTACGCTTGCGTAACGCCCTGCGCAGCTTGGAGAAGCGCGGCACCTTGCCGGCCTCAGGCGTCGTGCCGAAACTCTCGGTAATCCGATCCAGGATAATCGCCAGCAACACCACGCTCAAGCCGCTTTCAAAACCAAGGCCGATATCGAGTCGCTGAATACTTGCCAGGACGTCGTTACCCAAACCGCCCGCCCCCACCATCGACGCAATAATCACCATCGACAAGGCCATCATGATGGTCTGGTTGATCCCGGCCATGATGGATGGCAGCGCGTTCGGGAACTGGACTTTGTAGAGCAGTTGCCACGGCGTGCAACCGAAGGCCTGACCCGCTTCGACGATCTCATTGTTGACATGGCGAATCCCAAGTGCGGTCAAGCGCACCGCCGGCGGCATCGCAAAAATCACGGTCGAGATGATCCCCGGCACCCGCCCCAGGCCAAACATCATTGCGGCCGGAATCAGATACACGAACGCAGGCATGGTTTGCATCAAATCCAGGATCGGACGCACAATCATCGCCACCCGTTTGCTCTTGGCGGCCCAGATCCCCACCGGAACGCCTAGCGCCAGACTAATGATGGTGGCTGAAATAGTCAGCCCCAGGGTCACCACGGTCTGATCCCAGAAGCCGGTGCCGATAATCAGCAAGAAAGCCATCAGTGTAAATAGCGCAAACTTGAAGCCGACCCGCCAGACTCCCATGGCGACAAAGAAACCTACCAACACCCAGATCGGCAGCACCTGCAGGCCATGTTCAATCACTTCGGCAAACCAGCTGATGGCGTTGCCGAAGGCGTCAAAACTGTTACCGTGTTTATCGAGGATGTAATGAACGCCGTGGTCAACCCAGCGTCCGAGAGGAATAGTGTCAGACATGTGAGCCTCTAGTTTTTGACAATGCTTGAAGAACCATGGATTGACTGATCGCGCCGCAGTAGCAGCCGTCAGCATCCACCACCGGTAACGGAATCGGGCTGGCAATCAGCTTGCCCATCACCACGTCCAGCGTCGTACGGTGATGAATCAACTCGACGCCCTGCAGCGTCACGGGTTGCATCACACCGCTGGCATCCGCAAAACTGCGGGTCGGAATGATCCCCTGCACCTTGCGTGCGCCATCCACCACGAACGCAAAGTCGGAGCGGCTATTAGCGTACAGGTGAGGATTCGCTTTGAGTTCATCGGCCGATTTCAGCAGCGGCACCGCGTTGGTTTGCATCAGATCGCTGGCAGTCAGGTAGCGATTGGTATCGACGCCGTCAAAGAAGGCACGGACATAATCTTCTGCCGGGTTATCGATAATTTCCTGCGCAGTACCGACCTGGACCAGGCGCCCGCCTTCCATGATGGCAATCCGGCTGCCGATGCGCAGCGCTTCTTCCAGATCATGCGAAACAAAAATGATCGTGCGGCGTTGCTCTTTTTGCAGTTCGAGCAGGACGTCCTGCATTTCCTTACGCTTGAGCGGATCGAGCGCCGAAAAGGCCTCATCCATGATCATCAGCGAAGGATTGACCGACAACGCCCGCGCCAGCCCGACCCGCTGCTGCATGCCGCCGGACAATTCGCATGGCAGCTTGTTGGCAAAGGGCGCCAGGCCGACTTGTTCCAGCACCGTCATGGCCTGACGTTCGCGCTCTTTTTTGCCGGTGCCGGCCACTTCCAGGCCAAACGCAGCGTTGGACAACACGGTCCGATGCGGCATCAATGCAAACGACTGAAATACCATGCTCATGTCGCGCCGGCGCAGTTTGATGAGCTCCGCCTTGCTCATCGCGGCGACGTCCTGGCCATCGACCCAGATGCTGCCCGCGCTCGGATCAACCAGGCGGTTGATCAGACGGATCAGGGTGGATTTACCCGAACCGGATAGCCCCATCAGCACAAAAATTTCGCCTTCCTGCACTTCGAATGAAACATCCTGGACGCCGACAATTTGCCCCGTTTCAGCAAAAATCTTATCCTTTGAGTAGCCTTTTTTAAGCATGCTCAAGGCCGCCCCCGGATTATTCCCAAAGACCTTGTACAGGTGGTCTACAACCACTTTTCCAGATTTCATCAACTGCCTCCTGATTAATCATTCGCTGCTACCGGGCTGATATCGCTGACCGCCGGTAGATGTGCAGCGCACCACTTTGTTCCATGTTGCGCCATGTTGTGCCGCTTTGCCGGAATACTTTTGCAGCCCAGCTTTCACCCCATCTGAAAATCATTATTTTCGTCCTAAGCTAATAGCATAGTCGCGAGAAAGGTTATGCGCCGGATGAAAATTTACGACAACCACTTAATCAAAAACGACGGAGCAACTGTCGTGCCATGACTAATGCCGCTTTACCCGCAGCGGCCGCTCCACCCAGAGGCGCATGTTGTCGCAATTCCACTTTTTACGGTCGTAATCGGCTTAACAAAAACGACGTCGGATTGTCGCCTGAAGACAAGTGATGATCCATCATAAAAATGACGCTGTTTCGATGGCGTAATTCCACCATTTTTGGAATTGTTTACAACCGATTTTTACCGTCTTTGCCAAACAGATGTGGGTAATGATCACCACCCAGACTACGGGTGATTTCCTCGCCTTTGGATTTCAGTATTGCTTCCAGATAAACCTGGCGCAGTTCGTTGACATCCTCGGCAGAGCTGGTGCGCTCAACCTTCATTCCATGCGTCATAGCAGGGCCGGCATAGGCTGCCTGGCCTGGGGCGGCAATCGCGCCGGCGTCAGCGGCTCGGGTGTCGTGGGGCTGCTCGTGGAGTTGTATCATGCCACCGTCCAGTAACGTCTGCAGGTGTTCCTGCGAGAGCCCCAGTCCGGCGACTTTGCTAAGCAGGATAACGCTGTCGGTTTTGCCGTCAACCAGCAACAGCAATGTGCGCAAGCGTGGTGCCAGAGCGTTCCCGCGGATGGCGATTTCTTCGCGGCCACGTGCGGTTTTGTCAAATAGTGTCATCTCCGTATTTTTTTCCTCATGCGTGGAAATTCAGGATACCGATGGCAACAAAACCAAAACCAAAACCACCTTCGTACCGAATGGCCGTCTGATGGTAGACAACGGGGAAGCATTCATCCAGACCACGCTCAGCGGCGTCGGTCTGGTCAATGTGTATAGCGCATATGGCAACGGAGCTGGTGCAAACACAACGACTGAACGTCGTGTTTGCACCAGCTCCCGACGAAGACGAAGCAATCGGCGCGCGCCTTCGTCGATTTACCGGCAGCGGAAGTACCGAAGATTATTGAAACTAAATACCATTACTTCGTCACTTGCAACCACTCCTTGACCCGTTCAGGATGCGCAGTTACCCATTTCTCGGCCGCGACTTCCGGCTTTTCGCCATTCTGCACCGCCAGCATCACACTATCGATCTCACCCGGTTTCCAGGAAAAATTCTTCAACAAATCATTGATAGGCTTGGCCTTGGCTGCCAGGCCGGGATTGGCGACGCTATCGACGTGCTCGGCAGCACCGTAGACATTCTTCGGATCTTCGAGGAATTTCAGCTTCCACTTGGCAAACATCCAGTGTGGAATCCAGCCTGTCACGACGATGGATTTGTGGGCCCGGATTGAACGGTCCAGTTCTGCCGTCATGGCGCTGCCGGAGCTTGGCATCAGCTTGTAATCCAGTCCATAGTCCTTGATCGCCTGTTCGGTCTTGGTCATGACGCCGGCACCGGCATCGATGCCAACGATACGACCTTCAAAACCGGCTTTTTGCGCTTCCAGGTCACCGACCGTTTTTGCGGTCACGTAATCCGGCACAATCAGGCCGATCTTGGCACCGTGAAAATTCACGGCCAGATCGACCACCTTGTCTTTCAGCTTGTCGTAATAGGCGCCGTGGGTGGCTGGCAGCCAAGCCGACATGGTGGCGTCCAGATCGCCGCGGGCCACGCCTTGCCACATCAGACCGGCAGCAACCGGGACCAGCTTGACTTCATAACCAAGATTTTTTCGCATCACCTGTGCCGCGACGTAGGTGGTGGCGACGCTGTCGGACCAACCTTCGACATAGCCGATGCTGATGCTGGGCTTGGTCTCCGCGCCGGCCAGACCCGCCATCGCAGTGATTCCTAAACCGACGCTCAGACAACACAACTTAGTTACCAAAGAGTTAGGGTGCTTTTTCATTGAGAACCTCTTAAAAGTGAAATGGCAAGGTGATGGAATTTTTACGGTGGAACAGGTAATTCAAGATGCTTTTACCTTTCGCCGCTTTTATCATCGTCTATCGGTAACCACCAAAGTACGCTATTTGCGACGAAATTTCGATCAATTGCGACGCTGGGACCGATGTTGAGGAATACGGCATCGAGGCCCGGCTATCCCTTGCTATTTATTTATCCACCACCAGGTCAGTCAATGGCTTGCTGCAGCACAGCAATACCATGCCCTGATCAATCTCACGCTGACGAATGCCGCCTTTGTGCTGCATATCGACCTTGCCTGAAATCAACTTTACCTTGCAGGTGCCGCACATGCCCTGGGCGCAGGATGATGCCAGCCGGACGCCGGTGGCACGTGCCGCTTCCAGCACATGCTGCTGCGCGCCACAAACGATTTCGCGCGAACTTTTTTGAAAGGTAACCTTGAAACTGCTGGCTTCGAGGATTGCCGTGGCGGTTGCCGTTGCCGCATCTTCCGCATGGGTGGCCGCTTCCTGCACTTCTTCCGGCAGGCTCTCGAAAGAAAAGCTTTCCTCGTGATAATGCTGGCGATCAAACCCGGCCTCGTCCAGCATGCCGCGCACCGCCTTCATGTACGGCGCCGGGCCGCACACGAAAATTTCGCGCTGCATAAAATCCGGCGCCATCAGTTTCAGTGCCGCCAGCGACAACATGCCGGTCGGACCATGCCAGTCGCGCCGCGCGCCGAGCCGTTCACAGATAAAGCGGGTACGGAAATTCTGCTGATTGCTGGCGATCAAGGCCAGCTCTCGTTCAAAGATGATGTCGTCCGGGGTCCGGGCGCTGTGGATGAACGTAATGTCGCGGTCATCCGCCAGATCGTGATGGGCGCGCGTCATCGACATCAATGGCGTGACGCCGGAACCGGCGGAAAGGAACAGGTATTTGTCGGCCGGAAAGGTGGCGCAAGTGAACTCTCCGGCCGCCCCCAATACGCGCACGTTGTCGCCGGCTTTCAGATTGTCGTGCAGCCAGTTCGAGACCGGCCCGTTGGGCACCCGCTTGACCGTAATCGAGATCGTGTGCGGCCGGGCCGGCGACGACGAAATGGTATAGCAGCGATTAATCGTCTCACCGTTGATGTCCAGTTCCAGCGTGATGAACTGGCCCGGTTGAAAGGTGAAGCCGCTGTTGTCCGGCGTCGCAAAAATAAAGCTTTTGACGTCATGCGTCTCAGCGCGTACCTGTATGCACACCAGCGTCTCTTGCGTATCGCTGTTCCATTGCGGCGGCAGCGCATCCCAGAATCGCTCTTGATTGATTCTCTGCTGATTGATTCTCCGCACACCGGACTCTGGCACATCCTGTTTTGCCAACATCAGCTTATCCACACGCATTTCCATAACCTGCTCCGGCAATCAAAATTTCAATCTGCAATCGATTCGCTCAGGCGATCGATATACCACTTGCAAAACTTCTCAACCAGCCCTTCCGTGTACGGCGAGTACGGGCCCGGCTGGTAGGCGTCGCTACGCGCGCCCTGCTGTGAAAACTCGACCAGCGTCTTGTCCTGCTCATTGGTCGCGTTCCACACCGCAGTCAGATTATCCAGTTGATAATCCAGCCCTTCACGCGCATCTTTATGAACCAGCCACTTGGTCCGCACCAGCGTTTTCTCGGCCGATAAAGGCAATACCGAGAAGCTGACGATGTGATCGCTCATGAAGTGATGCCAGGAATTCGGCTGGGTCCAGAACGACAGGCCGCCCAGATCCGCACGTTCGAATTTTCCCAGCAACTTGGCGGACGCCACACTGCCATCCAGCGTTTGCGATTCACCGGCGCGGTCCAGCGGCAGACGCTGGGTACGGAAGCCCGTGACCAGATCGTCCAGACGATCGATTTCCCGGGACGGCAAATTGGCACTTTCCCACTGAGCGCTGCGCTCGGCCGCCAAACGGGTGAATTCTTCGACCTGCTCGATGTTGTTCGGCGACGGTTGATAGCCGAAACCGTATTCGAACAGCGACGCCGTCAGTTCCGGATGATTGGTCGCGCAGTGATAGCATTCGCGATTGTTTTCCATCGTCAACTTCCAGTTGCCCTCTTCGATCAGGTCAACCTGCTTGGCGATCTTGCAATCCTGCAAGAAATGCGGGGCCAGATAAGGTGTCATCGCTTCCCGCATCACGGCGAAGTCTTGCGGCGGCACCTCGGCCAGACAAATGAAAATCAGGCCGGCCAGATTCTCTACATGCACCGATTTCAGATTGTGCTGGCTGCGGTCGAACTGATCGCCCATGTGTTCCGCGTAGAGCAGTTCACCGCTCAGGTTATACGTCCATTGGTGGTAAGGACAGACCAGATTGCCAACCGTGCCCTTATGCTCCGAGCACAGGCGCGAGCCGCGATGGCGGCAGACATTGTGATGCGCACGCACCGACATATCGTCGTCGCGCACGATCACAATCGAATTCTTGCCGACTTCGACCGTCACGTAATCACCCGGCTCGGGAATATCCGGATCGATCGCTACCTGAATCCAGTGCTTGCCGAAAATCTCCTTCATATCCAGGTCAAAAATTTCCGGACTCAGATAAAAAGGCGCATCCAGGCTGTGCCCCTTCAAACGATTGGCGATCAGGTCTTGAATCTGTTTGGATACTTTCAATTTCTTCTCCATGTATTGCATTTATGGAACAACTACCTGACTAAATTGGGTCTACAAAATGACTTGCGTTGCAACATTTACTCTTAATAGTCGATCAGCCGGTGCTCACGCAGATAGGCCAGCACCGCCTGCGCCTTGTCGCTGGCGCTGCCTTGCTGGATCACCTTGCCGCCGCGACTTTCGGTTACCACCGCCGATAACATGCGGGCATGGCCGGAACGCTTTTCCTGGGCTGCCAGTTTCAGCGGCCTGGCCTTGGCGGGCGCAAGCGTCCAGCCTTGCTGCGCCCTGGAAGCGATGGCGCGCGGCGGTATTTGTTTCTGAATCGATCCGGCGCGCAATCTGGCGTAGGCGTAGCGCACGCTGGACGGGGCCAGCGGATGCACCATCAGCATGGCCGGCAGCGTCACCGCGATTTCCCGGCGGCGTCCTTTCGGCAAAAACTGCTGTGTGAGCACGCCCTCGGCATCCGGCTTGACAGCAATCACACCGGCCACCAGCGGCAGACCCAATTCGCCGGCCAGCAGGTAAGGCAGCAAGCCGCTTTCCTCACCGCCTTCGGCGCGACTGCCGGCTAGCACCAGGTCGTAGTTTTCCAGCTGTTGTTTCAACGCGGGAAGAACGTCCTGATCCGCTGCCGTTGCGATCACTTTCACCGTGGCGGCACCCAATGCCAGATATTCGGACAGCGCCGGATTATCGGGATTGCCGGCGTGGATGACGTCGATGCTGAGGCCCGCGTTTGACTCTGCCAGCGCGAGCGCCATGCCGAGTGCCGCGGCGTCATTGCGGCTATAGCGTGCGACGCCGCTGACCGGATGCCGGCCGACCGATACCAGCACGGCGACACGTTGCAACGTGCGTTGATTGGCGTTCATGCTGCACTCCTTATGCCGGCATTGCTGCCATCCACACTGCGCGCCTGCTTGACCTGCGTCAGCAAAGCCTGCATCACCGCATGCGCATCGTCGATGATGCTGAGATCTGCGCGTTTGATCATCGGTGCGCTGGCGTCCAGGTTGACCGCAATCACGTGACGGCAATCCTTGATGCCTTGCAAATGCTGCACCGCCCCGGAAATCCCGAACGCCAGATAGGTGCTGGCACTGACGGTTTTACCGGTGGCGCCGATTTGCTGGTCGCGGCTGAACTTGCCATCGTCAACGGCCACCCGGCTGGCGCCGATGGCAGCATCGAGCTCGCTTGCCAGCGCGTTGAAGGTGCCGACGTCGTTGACGCCATTCCCAGCGGAAACAATAAAGTCCGCTTCGTCCAGCGCCATTTGCGACGCCGCCAGCACCTTGATGCCGAGATCGCGGTATGCCGCTGCATGATTCATTGAGACGGCAGCGGCGGCGCTGACTGCATCGACCAGCTTTGCATCCGGCTCGCCGCGCCCCAGAAACGGCAAACGGGTATCGACGATATCGGCTGCCAGCAACATGATGCGCGACAGACTGCGACGTGCCATCACCGAGCGTTGCTGACGATAGGCGGCAATCCCGGCCGCGTTGATTTCGACCACATGGGTCGCAATACTGACGTCCTCCGTGCCGCCTGCCTGTGCCATGGCGGCTCCCAGTCGTCGTCCCAGATCGCCACCGGACGGTGCGCAATCGGGAATCAAGATATGTTGCGGCTGCAGCGTCGCGATCAGCTGGCGCAGCGCCGCCAGTTCGCGTTCGGGGGCGAACACCTGGCTCCCGTACTGCGGCAATACGACCACGCGGTCGGCGCCAAGCACTGCGCTGTCGTCGCTCAGTTCGCCAAACACCAGCAACACCACTTCGGTTGCCGCATCGGCCAGCAAGGCGGCCGCCGCTATGACCTGACGCGCATGTTCATCCAACGCGCCACGGTCACTGTGCGTCACCGCCAGCATTGACCTGGTGGGAACCTGCGTGGAGCGCAACGGCTTCGCTTGCTGATGCGCATGTCCTTCTGCCAGTGACAGCACGTCAGCTGTGCCGCCGGCACCGATTTCACCCAGCACGATACGTTTCAAGCCATCGGCAGTCACCGTGAAAGGACGCCGCGGGTTGATGCGCTTAATACCTGAATTAACAGCCATGTCCATTTAAGCCTCCAACGCTGCAGCAACCAGCTCTGCAATATCGCGTACATCAGGACGCGGTCCGACCACGCCTTCCAGCATGGCGGTGCAATTAGGACAACCGACCACCACCGTATCGGCACGCACGGCACGGGCGTCATGAATGCGAATGTCGGGAATCCGCTGCTTGCCCGGGATATCGGTCAACGGTGCGCCGCCGCCGCCGCCGCAACAACGTCCGCGCATGCCATTGCGTTCCATCTCATGCAGCGGCAAGCCAAGCAGCTTGAGCAATTCACGCGGGGCTTCGATCTCGCCGTTGTAGCGTCCCAGATAGCAGGGGTCGTGATAAGTAAACCGTTGATCGCTGGCAGCCGCGACGCTGGTGCTGATCTTTCCCTGCTGCGCCAGTGCTGCCATGAAAGTGGTGTGATGCAACACTTCATAGCGACCGCCGAATGCCGGGTACTCATTGCGCAAACAATGCATCACGTGCGGATCGGCCGTGACAATCCGCTTGAACGAGAGTGTCGACAAGGTGCCGATCAGCCGCCCGGCCATAGCCTGAAAAGTGGCCTCGTCGCCGAGACGGCGGGCAACGTCGCCGGTATCCGTTTCGAGTGCGCCGAGTACCGCGAAATCAACGCCGCCGGCTTGCAGCACCTTGACCAGCGCTCTCAGCGTGCGCTGGTAACGCATGTCAAAACCGCCCTCACCCACCACCAGCAGCACATCGACCGCTTTGCCCGGGGCGATCTGCGCGACATTCAGGTCGATGGACCAGTTGTAGCGCACACCCAGATCGAAACCTCCGGCGCTGCCCGTTTCACGCAAATTGGCCAGCACCTCAGGGCCTTTGCCCGGCACCGCGCCATGTTCCAGCGTCTGATTGCGGCGCATGTCGACAATCGCATCGACGTGCTCGATCAGCATCGGACATTCTTCGACACAAGCGCGGCAAGTGGTGCAGGACCAGATCGTATCTGTTTCGATCAGGCCTGGAAAAATTGCCTTGTGCGGAGCGCCTTGATGCTGGCCCAGCGGAATCCCGGGATACGGGCTGCCGGCAAAGTTGGCGTCGCTGCCGCCAGCCATCCCGACCACCATGTCCTGAATCAGTTTTTTCGGATTCAGCGGCTGACCGGCGGCAAATGCAGGGCAAGCCGCTTCGCACTTTCCGCACTGGACGCAGGCATCAAAACTCAGCAATTGGTTCCAGCGGAACTCCACCGGCTTGCTGACGCCGAGTTCGCCCTGATCCAGTGCCAGCGGCTTGAGCGCAGTGGTTGGCGTCCCGGTTTTTGCCAATCCGGAATTAAAGTGCTTCTTGTTGAAGCGTTCCGGACGCGGATGAAATGCCAGATGCAGCAACCCCGCCAGCGCATGTTTCATCGGCCCGCCGCGGCCGATGCCGACGGTCAGGTTCCAGGCACCGAAGCCGAGCAACAGCACCGTCACGGCAGCCGTCAATCCGGATAACACGCCGACCGGCAGGATGCCCATCAGCAACAGTCCCAGCGCCAGCGCGCCGAGCACCCATGGCAAGCGGTTCCACGCCCCTAGCGACAAGCGTGCCGGTGGCGTACGGCGACGATGCCAGACAAACACGACGCCGATCAGCATGACGACCGCAAACAAGGCAATCGCCGCATTCAACACCGGCCAATACAACATGAAGCCGTAATTCACGGCGACCAGTGCCATTGCCGCAATCGCGCCGCCCGCAGTGGCGATGTGCGTACGTGCAATGTAGGGATCGCGCGCCACCACGTGATGCAGGTCGACGAAGTAACGCTTGGGAATCGCCAGCAGTCCCATCCACTGCACCGGTGCCGCCGTACCGGTCCGACCGGCGCGCCACAAGGTAGCGCGCCGCATCAGACCGGAAAGCAGTCCTGCCACCGCTAGCCAGAACAGGACGGTGATGACTGGATTGAGGCTGAAAAACGCTGAAGTTGCCACGGAGTTCATGTTTAAAAGTCTTTACACAAACGCAGCGAATCATAGATCGCAGCATGGATGTTATGCATCGAGATACAGTCGCCAACCCGGAACAGCAGGAAGCGGCCGTTGCCGAGCGGCTCCGCCAATGCAGGCTGGGGCTGCGCCGCATACAATTTCTGGATATCGGTCTGGCCGTGATTCGCCGATTGCGGCTTGAGCGACCAGTACAGGCTGTCGTTCGGCATGATGCCGTTTTCGACGACGACCTGGTCGACTACGCGCTCTTCCTGTATTTCGGTGTACTCATTGCGCAGCACCGCGACTTTTTTGTCGCCTTCGGCATACACCCGGTCGAGCCAGTAGTTCGGCGTCGGAATCACGCCCTGCGCGTACAGGCGGCGGTAGAAAATCGGAAACGTGGTGCCGCCGGTGTCGTCCGCAATCTTGACGTCGGGCGTGACGATTTCGACCTGGCTGCCGCGGCTGGCCAGAAAATCGGCGACGCCGAATCCCGCATGGGTACTGATCCCGTCATACACCAACACATTCTTGCCGGGCGCCACGCGTCCGCTCAGAATATCCCACGAGCTGACGGCCAGTCCCTCGGCTACGCCCCAGGCTGGCACCTGTCCGGTGAAATTGCTGCCGCCGGTCGCCAGCACCACGATGTCCGGCTGTTCCGCCAGGATCATGGCTTCGTCGGCATCCACACCGAGACGGCGATCGACGCCCAGTCGTTTGGTTTCCATATCGAACCAGCGCACGATGCCGGCCATCTGTTCGCGTTGCGGCGCTTTGGCCGCCAGATTGATCTGGCCGCCGACCGCGTCGCCGCGCTCGAACAGCACCACGTCGTGACCGCGCTCACGCGCCACCCGTGCGGCTTCCAGTCCGGCCGGACCGGCGCCGACCACCACAACACGGCGCTTGGGACCGCGGCTTTTGGCGATCACATGCGGCATGGTTTCTTCCCGCGAGGTCGCGGCGTTCTGTATGCACAAGACGTCGAGGCCATTGTATTGGCGATCGATGCAGTAATTCGCGCCGACGCATTGTTTGATCTCGTCTTCGCGGCCATCGCGAATCTTGATGACCAGGTGCGGATCGGCAATCTGACCGCGTGTCATGCCGACCAGGTCGACCATGCCCGCCGCCAGAATGCGTTCGGCCTGACCCGCATCGCGAATGCTTTGGGCATGCATCACGGGGACTTTCGATACCGTTTTGATGCCTGCCGCCAAATGCACGAACGGCTCCGGCGGCAAGGCCATCGGCGGCATGCAGTTGACCAGCGTATTGTGCGTATCGGCGCCCGAACCCACTACGCTGAGGAAGTCGATCAAGCCGGTTTCCGACATCGCCTTGGCAATCTGTTTGGCAGTCTCGTGATCGATGCCGTCTTCATGAAATTCGTCGCCGCACATGCGCATGCCGACGCAAAAATCCGGGCCCACCGCTGCACGGACCGCAGTCAGGACTTCCACGCCGAAACGCATCCGGTTTTCCAGGCTGCCGCCGTATTCGTCGGTGCGGATGTTGACGCGCGGGCTCCAGAACTGGTCGATCAGCTGCTGATGGGCCGCGGAAATTTCGATGCCATCCATGCCGGCCGCCTTGACGCGTTTGGCGGCTGCGGCGAAATCGGCAATGACGCGGCGGATTTCTTCGATCTCGATAATCTTGGCGTTACCGCGATGCACCGGTTCGCGGATCCCGGAAGGCGTCAGCAGATGCGGCCAGTTCTCGCCATGCCAGGAACTGCGACGCCCCATGTGGGTAGCCTGGATCATGATCTTGGCGCCATGCCGGTGCATCGCTTCAGCCAGCCGCGACAACGGTTCTATCACCTTGTCGGTCGTCAGGTTGACCGACTTCCACCAGCCTTGCGGACTGTCGATGGAAACCACGCTGGAGCCGCCGCAGATCGCCAGACCCAGACCGCCTTTGGCTTTTTCTTCGTAATAGCGGATATAGCGCTCACCCGGCAAACCTCCGGCGTCCGCATACACTTCGGCATGTGCGGTGCTGACAACGCGATTACGCAGCGTCACTTTATTTAATGTCAGCGGTGAAAACAGATGTGGGTAACGCATGATGAGTTCTCGGTATCCTTAAGTGTCAATCAGCCGGCTCAGGCCGCCAGCGGCGTAACCGTGAACTCGCAGTGCGCATGACCTTCGCCTGCGCATTGGGTCTCGACACAGGTCGATTTGATGTTCTGGCCGGTGGTGTCCGACACCCAATCCATCGCGCCCGAGAACCAGCCTGCAAACATGTAGCAAAGCTTGCCGTGCGCATCCGGCTGTTGCAGCACGAATGACGAATTCACCAACTTGATTTTTGCCGTCGCAGCCGGCGCATCCACTTCAGCGAAACTGAACAAACCCCAGCCGCGTTGCGACAGGCGATTCAGGTAATGCTCGTACACTTCCAGGCCGCTCATGCCGTGTTGCTTCGCTTCCTTTTCGCACCAGTAGTAGGCCGATTTGTAGCCGGCGTCGTACAGGATTTGCGCATACTTTTCGCGACCGAGCGCGGCTTCTACGGCAGTGTGATTATTCGTAAAAAAATGGCGCGGCACGTACAGCATCGGCAGGCTATCGGTCGTCCAGACGCCGGTTTCCGCATCCACTTCGATAGGCAGTTGGGGTTTCATACAAGGTACTCCTCAGTAATTAGTAGGCTTGGGGCAAAGGTCTGGCGCAGGCAGCGGTTCTCAGGCAACCCAGACTTCGCCAAAAACACGCAGCCAGTTTTCGCCCAGCACCTTGCGAATCCGCTCTTCTTTCCAGCCTGCGCGTTCCATCGCGACCGTCAGGTTGGGGAAGTCGCCAATAGTGCGGAAACCTTCCGGATTGGTGACTGTGCCGAAATCGGTCAAGCGGCGATGACGGCCCTTGTCGTGCGTCAGCCATTCGAAGAACGGCTTGCCGTAACCTTGCGTGAAATCGGTGCCGATACCGACGCAATCGTCGCCGACCAGATTGATCACATAGTCGAACGCTTCGACGTAGTCGTCCACGTTGGCGTTGCTGCCGCGTTTCAGGAATGGCGGGAACATGGTGACGCCGATAAAGCCGCCGCGATCGGCGATGAACTTGAGTTGCTCGTCGCTCTTGTTGCGTGGATGTTCCTTGAGGCCGGATGGCAGGCAGTGCGAATAGCACACCGGCTTTTTCGATGCCAGAATCGCTTCGGTCGAGGTGTTCCCGCCGACATGCGAGAGGTCGACCATGATGCCGACCCGATTCATTTCGGCAATCACTTCGCGCCCGAAACCGGACAAACCGCCATCCCGCTCATAACAACCGGTGCCGACCAGATTTTGCGTGTTGTAGCAAAGCTGCACCACCCGCACACCCAGTTCGGCGAAGACTTCGATGTAACCCAGATTGTCTTCAAATGCATGGGCATTCTGGAAACCGAGAATGACGCCGGTGCGGCCTTCTTTCTTGGCGCGGGCGATGTCATCGACACCACGCACCAGCGTCAGCAAATCGGCGTTGTCGCGGATCAGGTTTTTCATGTCGACGATATTGCCGACCGTTCCCTGAAAATTTTCCCAGACCGAGATGGTGCAGTTGACGGCGCTGAGACCGCCTTTTTTCATGTCTTCAAAAACCGGCCGCTCCCACTTGGAAATATTCAGGCCGTCGATGACCAGGCTTTGTTGATGCAATGCGTTCATTGTGTACTCCGTTGGTTACCGGAAAAATAATGTGGTGAATCAGGCTCTGGATGGCGCATGACATGGCGCCGATCCCCGCACCGTTTCTTAATAGATAGGGAAGCGCTTGCACAGCGCCAGAACGCGTGCGCGCACGCTTTGTTCGGTCTCGGAGCAGCCTTCCGGCTTGCGTGCCAGACCATCCAGTACTTCCACAATCAGGCCGCCGATGGTGCGGAACTCTTCGATCCCGAAGCCGCGTGCGGTGCCCGCCGGTGTGCCGAGACGGATGCCGGATGTGATGGTTGGCTTCTCGGTATCGAACGGGATGCCGTTCTTGTTGCAGGTAATGCCGGCGCGTTCCAGCGCATGTTCGACGTCCGTACCCTTCAATCCCTTGGGCCGCAGATCGACCAGCAGCAAATGATTTTCGGTGCCGCCGGACACCAGATCGACGCCGCCTTTTTTCAGGACTTCGCCCAAGGCACTGGCATTCGCCACGACATTGCCGATGTACTGCTTGAATTCCGGTTGCAGCGCTTCCCCGAAAGCCACCGCCTTGCCGGCGATGACGTGCATCAGCGGACCGCCTTGCAGGCCCGGGAAAACCGCAGAATTGATTTTCTTGGCGATCTCTTCGTGATTGGTGAGGATGAAGCCACCGCGCGGACCGCGCAGCGTTTTGTGCGTGGTCGAGGTGACGACGTGCGCATAGTCAATCGGATTCGGATGATGGCCGGTTGCGACCAGCCCTGCTATATGCGCCATGTCGACCATCAGCAGCGCGCCGACGCTGTCGGCGATGGCGCGGAAACGGGCGAAGTCGAGTTGCCGCGGATAGGCCGAGTAGCCGGCGATGATCAAGCGTGGCTGGTGTTCTTTGGCCAGCGCCTCGACTTGATCGTAATCGATCAACAGTGTGTCGGGACGGACGCCATACTGGACTGCGTTGAACCACTTGCCCGACATCGCCGGACGTGCGCCGTGGGTCAGGTGACCGCCGGCATCCAGCGACATCCCCAATACGGTATCGCCCGGCTTGACCAGCGCCAGCATCACCGCACCGTTCGCTTGCGCGCCGGAATGCGGCTGCACATTGGCATAGCTGGCACCGAACAATTTCTTGACCCGCTCCAGCGCCAGCACCTCGACCTGATCGACGAACTCGCAACCGCCGTAATAGCGCTTGCCCGGATAGCCTTCGGCATACTTGTTGGTCAATACCGAGCCTTGCGCTTCCAGCACGGCACGCGAGACGATGTTTTCCGATGCGATCATTTCGATCTGGTCTTGCTGACGTCCGAGTTCAAGCGCAATGGCTTGCATGACCGGCGCATCGCGCTCGGCAAGTGACTGGGAAAAAAACGAATTGGTAGAGGTCATTTTGGGCAGGTCCGTAGTGGGCAACAACGAAGATTCAACAACTCAGATGTCAGAATATTCCGACACTCTCTGTTGACAACATTCTTGTCCTAAGCCCTGCTGTGCTATTTCCTAAAGCGGACGGGAACCTTTCAAATTACGACAACGCCGTCACTTTTTGGCAAGCGCCTGAAAATCGCGCCATCGCTGCCAGTGGCGGAGTAATAACATTGCCTCAATACAATAAACAAGCGCTATAGCAAAAGCGACATTCCGAATAAATAATTTCATGTATTCGTGCTGCATCACAGCATCCCAAAAACTCGGTTGAAAATGCGCCAAAATGGATCGTCTGCCCAAAATTTGGGCACGGCCGACACCATTCGGGCAAAATAACAACAGCCGATTAAGACATCCGGCAGCCGAAAAATGGCAAAAACGGCATCACAAGTCAGGCTATTTGGGGCCGTCAAAATGGCCTGGATGCGCTATGACAGCGGCGCTCATGGTGGGGGGTTGTGAGCCCGCGCTGCGCCGGGCCCAGAGAGAATAATCTAGCTCGACAACAATGGCACGGTTATTGCGATGCACAACCGAAAGCATTTGTTAATTCCCGTCAATCGACGGTACATTGTGCCTCGCTGATGTTCGCCAAGGAGTCCGGTCATGTCTAAAAGTGAAATTTCGTCCTTCTCGCATTTTGCTTTTCTTCCGCTTAATAACTTTACAATGATTGCATTCTCCAATGCGATCGAAGTATTAAGAATGGCCAACTATCTCGAAGGCAAACCGCTATATCGCTGGTCTGTCATCAGTCCCGAAGGCGGCCTGGTGTGTGCCAGCAACGGCCTGTCCGTCAACGCTTCCCGCCCCGATCCGAACGACGTGCCTGATGTCGTCTTTGTATGCGGCGGCACTGAAATCGAAACGGCAATTGATACCGCATCCCTTGCGCTGATACACAGTTTTGCCGCGCAGGATGTTGCCATGGGCAGCCTGTGTACCGGCACCTTTGCGCTGGCCAAGGCAGGATTGCTGGATGGCTATACCTGCGCCACCCACTGGGAAAACATGTCGGCACTGCGCCGCGCCTTTCCATCGGTCGCGTTCTCACGCGACCTGTTTGTGATTGATCGCGACCGCCTGACTTGCACCGGCGGCATTGCGCCGCTGGACATGATGCTCAACCTGATTTCCAAGCAGGTCGGCAAGACCACCATCGCGGCCATCGCCGATCAATTTATTCTGGAACACATCCGCGACGAGAAAGACCAGCAGCGCGTACCGCTGACAGTGCGCATGAACTCGGCACGGCCGGCGATGGTTGAAGTGGTGTCGCTGATGGAATCGAATATAGAAGAACCGTTGTCGCTGGAAGAACTGGCGCACCTGTCGAACTCTTCGCCACGGCAGTTGCAGCGCATGTTCAAGGAACACATGGGCATGTCGCCAACCCATTATTATTTGACGCTGCGCTTGCGCCGTGCACGTGAATTGCTGCGCCAGACCGACATGTCGATCCTCAGCATCACGATGGCCTGCGGCTTCCAGTCAGCTTGTCATTTCAGCAAAACGTATCGTGAAGTGTTCAATGTCGCGCCAAGCTCCGAGCGCCGCAAACAGCCGGCGCTGCCGATCCCGATGCTGAATCAGCCGATGGGCCCGCAATTTCAACCGGCGGCGGCATTCATGTAATGACCTGAATGTTTTTCAGGCGGGGAAGATCGCCGTTTGGATTTCCCAACTAAAAAGGCCTGCATCTTTGCAGGCCTTTTTTAGTTCGCAAATATTAAATCACGCCCTGCTGCCGCAATGCTGCAATCTGTTCCGGACTGCGCCCGATCGACGCCAGCACTTCGTCGGTATGCTGCCCCAACTCCGGCCCGACCCAGTTGGTCTGTCCCGGCGTGGCCGACAGTTTCGGCACGATGCCGGGCATGTCTATCGGCTGGCCGTCCGGCAGCGTAAAGCGCTGAATCATGTCGCGCGCGCGATAGTGCGGATCCTGATGGATGTCCGCTGCGGTGAATACTCTGCTGCTCGGCACTTCGGCTTTTTCCAGCACTTGCAACACATGCTCCAGATCATGTTGCGAGGTCCAGTCGGCAATCGCCTGGTCCAGCATCTCGGTATGCGCTACGCGTCCGTCATTTCGTGCCAGGCGTGGATCATTGGCCAGGTCGCTACGCTCAATGGCGATCATTAAACGCTTGAAAATACTGTCGCCGTTACCGGCAATAATCACATAGCCGTCACCCCGGCAAGGATAGGTACTGGACGGTACGATGCCGGGAAAACTGGCGCCGGTGCGCTCACGCACGAAACCGAATTCGGCATACTCGGGAATCAGGCTTTCCATCACGCCGAACACCGCTTCGTACAGTGCGATGTCGATAAATTGTCCTTTGCCGCCGTTCACTTTCAAATGGTGCATCGCCAGCAAAGCACCGATCACACCGTACAACGAGGCCAGCGTATCGCCGATGCTGACGCCGACACGCACCGGCGGGCGGTCGGGATAACCGGCCAGATTGCGCAAACCGCCCATCGATTCGGCGATCGCGGCAAACCCGGGACGCGCATGGTAGGGGCCGTCCTGGCCGTACCCGGAAACCCGTACCATGATCAGATTCGGATTAATCTTCGACAAATCGTCCCAGCCCATGCCCCAGCTTTCCAGGGTGCCCGGACGGAAATTTTCAATCACGATATCGGCATCCCTTACCAGATCGCGAACGATCTGCTGGCCTTGTTCCGATTTCAGATTCAGCGTGATGGATTTCTTGTTGCGACTCTGCGAGTACCACCACAACGAGGTACCGTCATGCAGCTTGCGCCATTTACGCAACGGGTCGCCGTCTCCCGGAGATTCGATCTTGATCACCTCGGCACCGAACTGGCCTAGCAAGCTGGCCGCATAAGGCCCGGCAATCAGGGTGCCGAGCTCGATAACTTTGACGCCTTTTAGCGACGCTTGCGAAGGTTGCTGTTGATCAGAGGTTGAAGTAGACATGGTCGAGAGTTTCGCTGAAAGACGGTGAAAGTGAAGATGACGCTCGGCGTGTTCGCCGAAGCCAGTGCGAGTGGTAAATTATAAGTTATTCACTTAATTACGAACTACAATCCATATTTCCACCAGAACGCAATGTACAGTCCGGTCCGCAATTGTTTCAGTTTGCTCGTTCAACCACAGCATTTGCAACCGAAAGTAACTAAGCTTGGTGGCTGCCGAAAGGCCGAATTATTATTAACTATCTGGTAAATGTATGAGGGACATTATGAAAAAAATTATTCTTTTGGCATTGACTGCGATGAGCTTGCTCGCTGCCAGTAGCGCCAGCTACGCCTGGGGCCGTCATGGCGGTTTCTACGGACCAAGTGTCGGCATCAGCATAGGCGATCCGTTCTATTACGGACCACCGCCGGTATATTACGGCCCGCCTCCGGTGTATTACGCTCCGCAGCCGGTGTATATTGCGCCGGAACGCCAGACATACATTGAGCGCGATGCCAGCGCCGACGCACCGGATTACAAGTTCTACTGCGCCAATCCTGCGGGCTACTACCCACAAATTCCGCGCTGCCCCAAAGGCTGGCTGAAAGTAGTACCAGACGACTCTCAACCAAGATAAATAGAAGGTGGTGTCATTGTGAATAAACCATTTTTGAACAGACCATTGAAAATTGTCGCAGCCGCGGCAGCGGTGATGCTGGGCGGTTGCGTCAGCGTACCAAGCGGCCCGAACGTGATGGCGATGCCGGGGGCGGGTAAAAGTTACGAGCAATTCCGTAACGACGACAACGTCTGCCACCAGTACGCACAAGATCGCGTAGGCCCGAACGCGGCGCAGGCAACCGCAGACAATGCGACCGGGACTGCGGTCGCCGGTACGTTGATTGGCGCCACGGTCGGCGCCCTGGTTGGCGCAGCGGGCGGTCGTGCCGGTGAAGGTGCCGCCATCGGTGCCGGTGGCGGCTTGCTGGTAGGCAGTTCGGCTGCCAGCAACAACGCCAATCGCAGCGGCGCCGGCATACAACGGCAGTACAACAATGTCTACACGCAGTGTATGTATGCGAAGGGCAACCGGGTACCGGTGCCGGCCGGCTATGACGACAATCGTCGTCAACGCTACTACGCGCCTGCGCCGCCACCGGATTATTATCCTCCGCAACCTCGTGGCTATGCTGCCCCGCCAGACTACGTGCCATACTGAGTTGCATGCGTATCGAAAAAACCTGCTTCCGGCATCGCGGAAGCAGGTTTTTTTCGACTTGCCGCGACGTATCGACACCCGCGACCGGCTTCGAAGCGAAGCCTAACCCTTTGCCGGCAAGCGCAAAGTCACTTCCAAACCACCGTCCGGATGATTCCGCAATGCCAGCGTAGCCCGATGGTTTTCGGCGATATTGCGCGCGATGGTCAGCCCTAATCCGGTGCCGCCGGTATCCCGTGAGCGCGATGTTTCCAGTCTGAAAAACGGTTCGAATACCGCTGCCAGTTGATCCTCCGGAATGCCGCTGCCGCCATCGCGTATCCGGATCACGATCTGACTTTGATCGCCGCTCCCTTCGCGCATGATCTGCAGGCGCGCAAATCGTCCGTACTTGACGGCATTGTCGACCAGATTGGTCAGGCAGCGGCGCAATGCATTCGGCTGCGCCATAATCGACGCGCGGGTCTGTCCTTCCAGGGTCACGTCCTGGCCGGCGTCGGCCGCATCGGCGCAGACGCTATCGAGGAGCGAATCGATATCCAGCAATTGCATTGCTTCGGCTGAATCCATGCTGCGCGCCAGATCCAGACCTTCACGCACCATGCCTTGCATCACCGCTAAATCTTCGATCAACTTGTGACGCAAATCGGGGTCGCCGACTTTTTCCATGCGCAGCCGCAGCCGTGTCAATGGTGTTTGCAAATCATGGGTGATCGCGGCCAGCATATGGGTGCGATGCTGAATTTGCCGCTTGATACGTGCCTGCATCGCATTGAATGCGGTGGCGGCCTGACGGATTTCAGTCGGACCGGTTTCTTTCAGTTGCGGCCGGTCAATGTCACGGCCAAGCGCGGTCGCCGCGTCTGCCAGACGCTTGATAGGACGTGTCGTCATTTTCGCGACCACATAGGCGAGTATCCCGATCAATGCCAAAAATAACGCGAAATACGGTGACGGGTAAGGCATGCCGGGCGGGCGCCCGTGCAGACCGCCGGGATCGCGCATCATGCGCAACCTCAGCTTGAGCAGCGCGCCATCCTGCAGACTGACATACACCACCTGACATTCATCAATCCGCCGTCGCTCACGCTCGGCAGGACCTCCCGGACCAGGTAATTTGCCAAACCGTAAATTACAGCCCGTCTCTTTGGACACGACAATTCGACGCGCAGCACCGAGTCGGGTTCTTAGCAGTGCGGCGAGCGACGCGTTTTCTGCCACTGCATTTTCGGTATCATGCGCCAGACTGGCTTCCAGACCGAAGTTCTCACTGGTTTGCAGCACCACCTGGCGCATCTCGGAACTGGCCCCATCCAGCGACAGGACGATTTGCTCGACGCGCTCGGCCACCCGAAAATCGTAGAGTTCAAGCAAGGCATTGCGGCGTTCGTTGTCGGCCAGCCAACTAGTGGCACCCGCAGCGACCAGCACACCCGCCAGCAAAATCAGGAAGACCCGATTGGCAATCGAGCCGAACAAATTCTTCACGAATCCACCGTGACCGTGGTCGCCAGCACATAGCCCTCGTTACGCACGGTTTTGATAATGCTAGGCGTGCGTGCATCGTCGCCCAATTTTTGTCGCAAGCGGCTAATTTGAATATCCACCGAACGGTCAAACGGATCGGCTTCGCGGCCCTGCGTCAGTTCCAGCAACTGATCGCGATTCAGAATCCGGTTCGGATGATCAAGAAATACCTTCAGAATCCGGTATTCGGCCCCCGACAGCGCGACTACCACGCCGGCGCGATTCACCAGATGGCGGGCAATCAGGTCCAGCGTCAAACCGGCAAACTGAATTTGCTGCGCTTCCTGCGTTGCCATATTCGGTGGCAATGCCTGGGTACGGCGCAATACGCTGCGAATGCGGGCAAACAACTCGCGTGGCTCAAACGGCTTCGACAAATAATCGTCGGCCCCCATCTCCAAGCCAAGAATCCGGTCCAGCGGTTCGCCGCGTGCGGTCAGCATGATCACCGGAATGCCGAAATGGGTAGGATGCGCGCGCAGATTCCGGCACAGCGTCAGGCCATCTTCACCAGGCAAGGTGAGATCCAGCACGATCAGGTCAACGCGCGCCTCCTCCAGCACCCGGCGCATCTCGGCGCCATTGTTGGCAGTCAATGTGCGCAAACCGTTGGCATTCAGATATTCCGCCAGCAAGGTGCGGATTTCGCGGTCGTCATCGACCACCAGTATTTGAGCAGTAGTGTCCATGAGCACGATTATGGCAACTGATGCGGGCAATGGCGACGCTAATTTTGTATATTCGCGTCTCCAGATGTCGTCCAGATACATAACGATACAAAGCAGCTGTGGCGTAACACACAGGGATACAAACCGGCGGCAAGGCGAAAGATCGCTGATACACGGTTGCGGTTTAATTTGACCTGTGCAGGGTTACCTGTTCAAGACCGACCATCCCTGAAAGGATTCATCATGTTCAAGCTCCGCAAACAACTTTTGATCGGCATCACCGCTATCGGCATTAGTGCCATGGGGATGAGTGCTTACGCCCAAAACACCGGCAATCTCGCCGCCGCACCTGCGGTAACGGCTCCGGCAGCTGGTCAGACGCACGAAGGACCAAGCGCAGAACAACGCGCCAAATTCGCCGAACACATGGCAAAACGTCAAGCCAGGCTGCATGACAAGCTGAAAATCACGGCAGCGCAGGAAGGCGCCTGGAAAACGTATATCAACCAAATGAAGCCGCTGCGTCCGGAAACCCCCATGCATCGTCCCAGCAAGGAAGAATGGGCCAGGCAAACGGCACCTGAACGCCTGGAGCACCGCATTGAATTCATGAAGAAGATGGAAGCGCGCATGACTGCGCACGCTGCCGCATTGAAGACATTCTATGCAGTGCTGACACCTGAGCAGCGAAAAATCCTCGACCAACACTTCAGTCATCATGGACATCGCGGTCACTTCGGCCATTGGGGCGGCTCACGTGGCATGAAGGACGACGCGATGCCTGACCAAAAGGGTTAAGCAAAAGATCACTCCAAAAGCATTGCCTTGATTCCACTACAAGATGCGTTGGATTTGACCCTGGCAGACGGAAGCCATCGAAAGGACGCCACAAGCCTTGCGCAATATTGCGCAAGGCTTGTGGCGTATTGGAATTGCCTGATTATTAATAGCTCAGAGGCAATTCGCTCCGCGATGAACGATCTCATTGATTTTTCGTCACTATGTAATACTTAGGACGAATTATTACGCTGGTAAAATTTTCTCGTTACACTGCACCAATTCACCATCAATTGACTGACTTCCTGCCCGCGATGAACAAAACCTCAACTCCAAACGATCAGAATCCCGAGCCACAGAAGCAACTCGACACAATGCAAGACAAGCGCACCGGGTCATCCCGGCGCTGGCTGTGGCTATTGTTGGTCGTCGTACTCGGCGCAGCGGCCTACCTGATCTGGGGACGCAGCAGCCAGCCCGCCAGCGGTCAAACCGCCACCAGCGGCCAGGGGAGCGGTAAAGGCGGTCGCCGTGGCGCCGGTGGCGGTGGTCCGAATAGCGCGCTGCCGGTGGGGGTCGCCAACGCCCAAACTGCCGATGTGCATATTTACCTGTCCGGCCTTGGCAGCGTCACTCCCGAAGCCACCACCACGGTCAAGAGCCGGGTCGACGGTCAATTAATGAAAATCCATTTCCAGGAAGGCCAACTGGTTAAGGCCGGGGCGTTGCTGGCCGAGCTCGATGCACGTCCGTATCAGGTCATGGTCACCCAGGCTGAGGGCCAGCTGGCGCGCGACAGTGCGCTGCTCAGAGCAGCGCAAATTGATTTACAACGCTATCAGACCCTGTTGGCGCAAGATTCGATCGCCAGCCAACTGGTGGATACCCAGGCCGCCCTGGTCAAACAATATAGCGGCACCGTCAAGTCGGATCAGGGCAACCTCGACAATGCCCGCTTGCAACTCACCTACTCGCACGTCACCGCACCGATTAGCGGCCGTCTCGGCCTGCGCCAGGTCGATTTGGGCAATATTGTCCATGCTTCCGATGCCAACGGGGTTGTCATCATCACGCAATTACAACCGATTACCGCGATTTTCAGCATCCCCGAAGACAATATTCCTGGCGTCATGAAACAACTTCAGGCCGGCAAAACATTGCCGGCCGAAGCCTGGGATCGTGCCCAGAAAACCAAGCTCGCTGCCGGCCAGCTGGTCACCATCGACAATCAGGTCGATAGCACCACCGGCACGGTCAAATTGAAGGCAGTGTTCCCGAACAACGACTATGCGCTGTTTCCGAGCCAGTTCGTCAACGTGCGCATGCTGCTGGACACCCGCCAGGGCGCCACCGTGATTCCAAGCGCAGCCATCCAGCGCGGCAACAGCGGCAATTTTGTGTATGTAGTCAAAGCCGACAAAACCGTCACCATACGTCAAGTCACCGCCGGTCCGGTAGAAGGTGAGCTGACCGCTATCGATAGCGGGATTCAGCCGGGCGAAACCGTGGTCGTCGACGGCGTCGATAAATTACGTGAAGACGCCAAGGTAGAACCGGTCAAGCGTGGCCCTGGTGGCGCGGTGGCCGAGGCAGCGACTCCGGCCAACACCGCGAAACACGGTCATCGCCGCCAAGGCGGGCCAGGTGCTTCGGCCAGTGCCAGTGCCAGCGCTAGTGCCAGCGCCGATGCTGGCGCCGGCAGCGACAAGCGCAAGAATTCGACCCAGCCCGGCGCGCAACCTTAATCACGACGAACCGCATGAACCCATCACGTCAGTTTATTCTCCGGCCGATCGCCACCACCTTGCTGATGGTGGCGATCTTTCTGGCCGGTGTCGTCGCCTACCGGCAACTACCGCTTTCGGCGTTGCCGGAAGTCGACTATCCGACCATTCAAGTCGTCACACTGTATCCGGGCGCCAGTCCGGACGTCATGACCTCGTCGGTCACCGCACCGCTGGAGCGCCAGTTCGGTCAGATGCCGGGACTGAATCAGATGTCGTCCACCAGTTCCGGCGGGGCCTCGGTCATCACGCTGCAATTCACTCTCGATCTCAGCCTGGATATCGCCGAACAGGAAGTGCAGGCAGCGATCAACGCCGCCGGCAACCTGCTGCCTTCCGATTTGCCGACGCCGCCGATTTATAACAAAGTCAATCCGGCCGACACCCCGATACTGTCGCTGGCGATCACCTCGAAAACGCTACCGTTGCCCAAGGTACAGGATATGATCGACACCCGCCTGGCGCAAAAACTCTCGCAAGTGCCTGGCGTCGGCCTGGTCAGCCTGTCAGGCGGTCAACGGCCTGCGGTGCGACTGCAGCTGAACCCGCGCGCAGTCGCCGCGCTCGGCCTGAATCTGGATGACATTCGTACCGCCATCGGCAACGCCAACGTGAATCAGGCCAAAGGCAGCTTCGACGGCCCGCTGCGGGCTTCGACCATTGATGCCAACGACCAGCTGAAATCAGCCGACGAATACCGCGACCTGATCATCGCCTATAAAAACGGCGCGGCAATTCGCGTCTCCGATATCGGCGATGTGGTGGATGATGCCGAAAATATCCGCCTGGCGGCCTGGGCCAACAATTCACCGGCAGTGATTCTGAATATCCAGCGCCAACCCGGCGCCAACGTGATCGGTGTCGTCGACAGCATCAAGAAAATCCTGCCGAGCCTGCAAGACACCTTGCCTGCCGCCATCGATGTCAAGATCCTCACCGACCGCACCACCACCATTCGCGCGTCGGTCAAAGATGTCGAATTCGAATTGATCCTGGCGGTGATATTGGTGGTGATGGTGATTTTCGTCTTCCTGCGCAACGTGCCTGCCACGATCATTCCCAGCGTCGCCGTGCCGTTATCGCTGGTCGGCACGTTCGGCATCATGTACCTGACCGGATTTTCGATCAACAACCTGACGCTGATGGCGCTCACCATCGCGACCGGTTTTGTGGTCGATGATGCGATTGTGATGATCGAGAACATCTCGCGCTATATCGAAGAAGGCATGAAGCCGCTGCAAGCCGCGTTGAAAGGTGCGGAACAAATCGGCTTCACCATTATTTCGCTGACCTTTTCGCTGATCGCCGTGCTGATCCCGCTGTTGTTCATGGGCGACGTCGTCGGCCGCCTGTTCCGTGAATTTGCGATTACGCTGGCGGTGGCGATTCTGATTTCCGCTTTCATCTCGCTGACGCTCACGCCGATGATGTGTGCCAAGCTGCTGCGCCATACTCCCCCGGAAGAGGAAAGCTGGTTCTCTCGCAAGAGCGGTGCTGTGCTTGAGAATATCATCGCCCGTTACGGCAAAGCCCTGGAATGGGTGCTGGACCATCAAAGCTCAACCATGGTGGTCGCGATCGGGACGCTGGCGCTGACCGTACTGCTGTATATATTTATCCCTAAAGGCTTCTTTCCGGTACAGGATACCGGCGTGATCCAGGGCATTTCGGAAGCCCCGCAATCAGTATCGTTCGGGGCCATGGCAGAGCGCCAGCAGGCACTGGCCAAAGTCGTATTGCAAGATCCTGCGGTCGAAAGCCTGTCATCCTTCATCGGCGTCGATGGCACCAACACCACACTGAATAGCGGCCGCATACTCATCAATCTGAAGCCGCACGATACCCGGGATCTGAGCGCCGCCGACGTCATTCGACGCTTGCAACCCAAGCTGAATCGGGATGTTCCCGGCATCACCTTGTATATGCAGCCGGTGCAGGACCTGACCATCGAAGACAGCGTCAGCCGCACCCAATATCAATTCAGCGTCGAAGATGCCGATGGGACCGAGCTGACAAAATGGGTGCCAAAACTGATTGAAAAACTGCAGCAATTGCCGCAACTGGCCGATGTCGCCAGCAATCAGCAGGACCAGGGCTTGCAGGCTTATATCGAGATCGACCGGAATGCTGCGTCGCGCCTTGGCCTCACCACCGCGGCAATTGACAATGCCCTGTACAACGCCTTTGGCCAACGCCTGATTTCGACCATCTATACCCAATCCAATCAATATCGGGTGGTGATGGAGGTCCAGCCGGAATTCAAAAAAGGCCCTCTGGCGCTGGATAGCATCTTCCTGGTGGCCTCGAATGGCACCCAGGTGCCGCTCTCCAGTATCGCCACCGTCAGCGAACGCACCGCACCGCTGGTGGTGAACCATATCGGCCAGTTCCCGGCCACCACGATCTCGTTCAACCTGGCTCCCGGCGCATCGCTAGGTGCCGCCGTCGACGCCATCCGCGCCACCGAGCAGGAAATCGGCTTGCCGATCAGCATACAAACCAGCTTCCAGGGGGCGGCACTGGCCTTTCAGGCCTCACTCAGCAATACGCTGTGGCTGATTCTGGCGGCGATCATCACCATGTATATCGTGCTCGGCGTGTTGTACGAGAGCTATATCCACCCGATTACGATTCTGTCGACCCTGCCGTCGGCCGGGGTTGGTGCGTTATTGTCGCTGATGATCTCCGGCAACGATCTGGGGATTATCGGCATCATCGGCATCATCTTGCTGATCGGTATTGTCAAGAAGAACGCGATTATGATGATCGACTTCGCGCTGGATGCAGAACGCAATGAGGGGTTGTCGCCGCGTGACGCCATTTATCAGGCCTGTCTGTTACGCTTCCGGCCGATCTTGATGACGACCATGGCGGCGCTGCTGGGCGCTTTGCCGTTGATGCTGGGCACCGGGGTCGGCTCGGAATTACGCCAGCCGCTCGGTATCACCATGGTCGGCGGCCTGCTGGTATCACAGGTGCTGACACTGTTCACGACACCCGTCATTTATCTTGGGTTCGATAGCCTGTCGCGGCGCGTCAAAGCGCGCTTTGGGATAGCCGACGCCGCGCATCGGGATGATGACGACGATCAGGGCACGATCACCGAACCGGCGCGGCCTTGATGACGCTGAGCTTATGAATATCTCGCTTCCTTTTATTCGGCGTCCGATCGCCACCACCCTGCTGACGATCGGGGTGGCGCTGGCTGGCCTGGTGGCATTCCGGCTGTTGCCGGTATCGCCATTGCCGCAAGTCGACTTCCCCACCATTTCGATCTCCGCATCGTTGCCAGGCGCCAGTCCGGAAACCATGGCTGCCACCGTTGCGACACCGCTTGAGCGCGCACTCGGTTCGATTGCAGGGATCACTGAAATGACCTCGTCGAGCTCACTCAACTCGACGCGCATCACCTTGCAATTCGATCTGAGCCGCGATATCGACGGTGCCGCGCGCGATGTCCAGGCGGCGCTGAATGCTGCCCGCAACCTGCTGCCCACCGGCATGCCGAGTAATCCGACCTACCGCAAAGTCAACCCGGCCGATGCACCGATCATGATTTTGTCGCTGACATCCGACAGCATGACGCAAGGTCAGATGTACGATGCCGCCGATACGGTCCTGGCCCAGAAACTGTCCCAGGTTCAGGGTATCGGCAGCGTCAGCGTCGGCGGCAGCTCGCAGCCGGCGGTGCGGATCGAGTTAAACCCAACCGCGCTCAATAAATACGGCATAGGAAGTGCCGACGTCCGCACAGCCGTGGCAGCAACCAACGCCAATCGCCCCAAAGGGATACTCGAAGACGGTGATAAAAATTGGCAGATTTATGCCAATGACCAGGCCAAAACCGCCGCCGAATACATGCCGTTGGTGGTGTCCTATCGCAAGGGCGCGCCAATTCGTGTGCAAGATGTGGCTACCGTGGTCGATTCCGTCGCTGACTTGCGCAATGCCGGTTCGGCCAACGGCAAACCGTCGGTGCTGGTGATTTTAAGCCGGCAACCGGGGGCGAATATCATTCAAACGGTCGATAGTGTGCGCGCCCTGCTACCGCAATTACAGGCATCCATCCCATCCGCCATCAATCTCAACGTCGCACTCGATCGCACGCCGACCATTCGCGCCTCACTGGTCAATACCGAAGAGACGCTGCTGACGTCGATTGCGCTGGTCATCATGGTGGTATTCATGTTTCTGCGCAATGCACGGGCTGCGCTGATTCCGACAGTCGCGGTACCGATCTCTCTGATCGGCACCTTCGGCATCATGTACGCGCTCGGTTACAGTCTCGACAACCTGTCCTTGATGGCGCTGACGATTGCCACCGGCTTCGTCGTCGACGATGCGATTGTGGTGCTGGAAAACGTCTCGCGGCATGTCGAAAAAGGCATGAAGCCATACGATGCCGCGATCAAAGGTGCGCGCGAAGTCGGCTTTACCGTGCTGTCGATGAGTATTTCGCTGATCGCGGTATTCATTCCGATTCTGTTGATGGGGGGAATTGTCGGCCGCCTGTTCCGTGAATTCGCGGTAACGCTGTCAGCGGCGATCCTGGTCTCGCTGGTGGTCTCGCTGACGACTACGCCGATGATGTGCGCGCGCCTGTTGAAGCATGACCCGCACCACAAGCAAGGTCGTTTTTTCCGCGCCACCGAACGCGTTTTCGATGCCATGCTGAATGGCTATAAGCGTTCGCTAACCTGGGCGTTACGCTTCGCCCCGCTGATGATCCTCATCCTGGCGGGCACCATCGCCCTGAATATTCACCTGTACAAAATCATTCCAAAAGGCTTTTTCCCGCAACAGGATACCGGACGCCTGGTGGGCGGAATTCAGGGCGATCAGGCGATTTCATTTCAAGCCATGCATAGCAAACTCAATACGTTTGTGGAAATCGTCAAGAAAGATCCCGCCGTTGCAAATGTGATTGCCTTCACCGGAGGAAGCCGGCGCAACAGCGGTTCGATGTTCATCACACTCAAGCCGCTATCCGAACGCAAACTATCTGCCGACCTGGTGATTGCGCGACTGCGCGGCAAACTCACTCATGTCGCGGGAGCCAACCTGTTTCTGCAAGCGGTACAGGATATCCGCGTCGGCGGCCGCGCCAGCGATGCCCAATATCAATACACCTTGCAATCGGACGACCTCAACGAGTTGCGCACCTGGGAACCCAAAATACGTGCGGCGTTGAGCAACTTGCCAGAGCTGGCGGATGTGAATACCGACCAGAACGACAAGGGCTTGCAAACCTCCTTGGCGATCGACCGGGAGACCGCGATCAGGAGCGGCGTAACGCCTCAGCTGATCGACTCTTCGCTCAACGATCTGTTTGGCCAACGTCAAATATCAACCATTTATAGCGGCATGAATCAATATCATGTGGTGATGGAAGCGTCACCGGAATACTGGCAAAGCCGGGAAATTTTAAGCAAAACTTACGTCAGCATCACACCGCAAAACGCGAATCTTTCGCCAACCACCTCGGCGCTCGGGACGCCGCCGGCGTTGACCGCGAACGGCAAGCTGGCATCGAACTCATCGCTGGCGCAAACGCTCTCGACAGCAGTCGAAGCACAAGTCCCGCTGTCCTCATTCACGCACTTTGAAGCGACCAATACCGCGCTATCGGTGAATCATCAGAACCAGTTTATTGCCTCCACCATTTCGTTCAATCTGCCGCCGGGCGTATCGCTATCGGAGGCGACGCTGGCCATCAACAATGCCATGAGCCGCCTGGGTGTGCCGACCTCGTTGCATGGCACTTTTGCCGGCACGGCAAACGTCTTTCAATCGTCTCTGGATAGTCAGCCGTTGCTGATTTTGACGGCGCTGCTGGCGGTGTATATCGTGCTGGGGATATTGTACGAGAGCTATATTCATCCGATTACGATTCTCTCGACCTTGCCGTCTGCCGGCGTCGGCGCTTTGCTGGCGCTGCTCCTGACTAAAACCGACTTCAGCCTGATCGCCTTGATCGGCGTCATTTTGCTGATTGGTATCGTCAAGAAAAACGCCATCATGATGATTGACTTCGCGCTCGATGCCGAACGCAACCAGGGCATGTCGCCACGCGATGCCATCTTTGAAGCCTGCTTGCTGCGCTTCCGGCCGATCATGATGACCACCATGGCGGCCATGCTGGGGGCGATTCCGCTGGCGCTCGGCCGCGGCGACGGCGCCGAATTGCGCACGCCGCTCGGCATTTCGATCGTCGGCGGCCTGATCATGAGTCAACTCCTGACACTCTACACAACGCCGGTGGTGTATCTGTATCTGGATCGCTTCAGTCTGTGGTGCAAAGAGAAATTCAAACGTGGCGAAGATATCGCCGATGCGGATAGCGCGACTGTTTAATGTTGCCGATAATGGTGGGCAGATAGCTGAACCGATAGCCGAACAAGCGCGGCGCAAAGCGCAGCGTTTTTCAGCCCTGTAAATGGACGGAATTGAAATGAAACATATAAGTGTATTGGCATTGGCGACGTTATTGAGTGCCTGCGCGGTCGGACCCGATTATGTTCGTCCGGCGCTGGAAACGCCTGCCGCCTTCAAGGAATCCAAAGACTGGAAAGTCGCCGAGCCGCGCGATCACGAACTGGGCGACCATTGGTGGGAAACCTATAACGATCCACTGCTGAATTCGCTGATTACCCAGATCGACATCTCCAATCAGAATCTGGCCCAGGCCGAAGCAAAATATCGCCAGGCCAGCGCACTGGTGCAAGCGGCGCGCGCGGCGTATTTTCCGACCGTGGATGCGAATGTCTCGTCGACCCGCTCCGGTAGAGGTTCCAATAGCAGCAGCAGCAGCAGCAGCAGCAGCAGCAGTAGCAGTAGGGTCGCCACCACAAATTCGCTGTCTCTGACCGCCGGTTGGGAACCCGATCTGTGGGGCAAGGTGCGCCGCACGGTCGAATCGAATCAGGCCAGCGCACAAGCCAGCGCTGCCGACTTGCAGGCCGCAAGACTCAGTGCTCAATCCGCATTGGCCCAGGATTACTGGCAATTACGGATACTCGACGCACAGAAAATTCTGCTGGAGGATACCGTCGCCGCTTATCAAAGATCCTTTCAGCTAACCCAAAACCAGTATGCTGCCGGCGTCGTCGCCAAAGCCGATGTGATCCAGGCGCAAACCCAGTTGAAATCGGCGCAGGCGCAACTAATTGATCTCGGCGTGCTACGGGCGCAGACCGAACATGCCATTGCATTGTTGGTTGGACAAGCGGCGTCGACTTTTTCGATCGCACCGGCGCCACTGGCTGCCGTGGTGCCGGCAATCCCCACCGGGATTCCGTCCGCACTGCTGGAACGGCGTCCGGACATCAGCGCGGCAGAACGTCTCGCCGCGGCTGCCAACGCCCAGATAGGGGTCGCCAAAGCGGCCTACTTTCCGGCGCTGACCCTGTCGGCATCCGGCGGCTTCCAGAGCAATAGTTTCGTCAACTGGCTGACTCTCCCAAGCCGGGTCTGGTCGCTCGGTCCGGCGCTGGCGCAAACCATTTTCGATGGCGGCGCCCGCAAGGCGCAAACCGACCAGGCCATCGCCGCCTACGACAGCAGTGTCGCGGCCTATAAGCAAACGGTGCTGACCAGCTTCCAGGAAGTCGAAGACAATCTGGCGGCGCTACGGATACTGGAAGAAGAAGCGCAGGTACAAGATGAAACCGTGCAATCGGCACGTCTGGCAGTGACGCTGATCCTGAATCAGTACAAAGCCGGTCTGGTCAACTACACCAGTGTCGCGACCGTGCAGGCCACCTCGCTCAGCGCAGAAGATTCAGCTCTAAGCATCCTTAACCGTCGCATGGCTGCGAGTGTGAAACTGGTGGCAGCGCTCGGCGGCGGCTGGAATCAGGCTGAGTTGCCTGGCAATGCGGCGCTGAATAATGCTCAAGCGGTTAAGTCGCAAACGACCGTCAAGTAAGATCATCCGGATTAGTGCGACGAAATTGGCGGGCAACACTTTCGAAACAGTGGTGCCTGCATTGATTAAACGTAAGCCCTAAACTCGCCCGAGCGTGACTCGCCAAGTCGTAAGGCGTTAGCGGCTACACTGTTTGCAAACCATCAATCTGTCACAAGTCGCTCGGCAAATCAATTCTGTGGTTTGCGGTTGGCGGACCTACTATCGACGACTCCGTAGGGCTTTGTTGCGCAAATAGATTGCTGAGCGCAATAGCCCCATACCCCAGAAAATCAGGACACAAGAACGGTGTCAGGTGTCCCTAATTGGGTGAAGCGATTAAGGATTGCGACGCGTACTTGCAACTCTGCCACCTGACGATCAAAGTCTCTCGCCATGACGCGTTCGCCTAACAGTTTGAAGCATCGCATCTTGGTTTCAACCAGACTACGGCGGTGATAGCCGCTCCATTTCTTCCACAGCGTCCTGCCTAAATAACGGGTTGTACGCAAGGTTTCATTGCGTGCTGTATCGCCCGCCGTAGTCTCTTTCCAATACTGTGCATTTTTACGCGTGGGTATCACTGCAGCTGCACCGCGTGCCGCAATTGCGTCATGACAGCCTTTGGTGTCGTACGCACCGTCACCGCTGACGGCGATGATGGGTTCTGCTGCGGGAATTTGATCGAGTAGCGCAGGCAACATGGGTGCGTCACCGATGCTGTTATCCGTAATTTCTATCGCACGGATTTCCATCGTTTGAGCATCAATCCCTAGGTGGACTTTACGCCATTGTCGTCTATATTCTGCACCATGCTTTTGGGTCTTCCATTCGCCTTCGCCTAGCATTTTTATGCCGGTGCTATCGACTAATAAATGCAATCCACCATCACTTCTGCGGCATGGGATGACCACCGTCAAATGCTTCTGTCGTCGACATAGCGTGCTGTAATCGGGCACTTGCCAATCTAATTTCGCTAACTGTAACAAGCTTTGCACAAAACCAATCGCTTGCCGCAACGCCAATCCAAATAAGCCTTTGATCGTCAGGCAAAATTGGATCGCCGCATCACTGAACTTCTGCACGCGGCCACGGCGGCCTTGGGCTTGCCCATCCCATTGCATGTTCTTGTCTAACCAGACGTGTAACGAACCCCGACTTTTTAACGCAGCGTTGTATTGTTTCCAGTTCGTCGTGCGGTATTTGGCGGGAGAGGGTTTTGTCATGACTTCAGTTTACGAGCATTTACTGTCTTTTCGCTAACTTACCGAAGATTTGTGCAACATAGCCTCCCTGCCCCCATTCCGACGCTGCGTTTTCTAGTTGCGCGCGCGATCGCCAATCGCCTTCCGCGATGCCCATGCTGTAACGTGACTCGCTAAAATTTTTGACACGGCACGACTAGCGATTGTGGCTGGAAACCAACGTCATGAAGAGGAAATATTTACTCAATAGCATGCATCCTTTCTAACAGGAGCCCTCATGAAAGTCCCTAGTCTCAAGCCGTGTGCTGTCAATGTTTTGCGTGCGCTAGCCGTGATGTGTATGGTGACGCCATACGTCGCCAAGGCTCAGCAAGCCACCGATCTTGGTGCCGTCAGCGCCGCCGATGGATCGGGCGCCACCAACCATGCAGCGAGCGTTCCTGCTGCCGCCAGGAACGCGCCTTCGCAGGGTTCGTTGACGGCGCGCTCGGCGCAATCCGAGGTCAGCGACGCTTTCATCCGCAACTATACTTCCCCAATCGCCGATTTCAGTCAGGTGATCCAAATGACGCCGGGCGTGTACAGTTTCAGCCCGAACGGTCCGGCCTTGGGCGATACAAAGACCTATTTCCGCGGTTTCCAGGATGGCGACTATTCCATCACTTTTGATGGCATCCCGTTTCAGGATACCAACAGTCCAACTCACCATTCCTGGGCATTTTTTCCTAGCCAGTTCATCGGCGGCGCGGTGGTTGATCGTAGCCCGGGTTCGGCAGCGACGATCGGCCCGGCCAATTTCGGCGGCTCCATCAACCTGTTGTCGCGCAACCTCGAACCAGGACAGCGCACTAGCGTGACCGGTTCGTATGGGACCTGGAACACCTCGCTGATCGGCGTTGAACATGAAACCGGACAGATCGGCACGGATGGGTCGTCCAACCTGCTGTTCAACGTCCATGAAATGAAGTCCGACGGCTACCAAACTTTCAACAAGCAGAAGCGCGACGCTGTCTCGCTTAAATACCAGTTCGCGATTACCGACAATACTGCACTGACCCTGTTCGGTTCTTACATCGATCTGCACTCCAACACGCCGAACACCAAAGGGCCGACGCGCGTCCAAGTGGCTCAGTTTGGCGACAACTACCTGATGAGCAACGATCCGAAGCAGGCTAACTATTACGGCTACAATTTTTACCACGTCACCTCAGATTTCGAATACCTTGGCCTGACGTCGAATCTGGGCAATGGCTGGAAGCTGGACGACAAGCTGTATACCTATGCGTACCACAACCAGCAGAACTATAACGGCACAACCATCACTACTACGAGTGCCACCGACAAGCTCAACGCTTATCGCACCTACGGCAACCTGTTGCGCCTGAGCCAGGAATCCGGCATGGGGACTTTCCGTACCGGATTGTGGTCGGAATATGCGGACACCAACCGCTACCAGATACCATCCGATCCGCGCACCTGGATCGATGCAGTGCTGCCCAATTTCCATGAAAAATTCAAAACAACGACCTTGCAGCCGTTTGCCGAATATGAATTCAATGTCACCAATGACCTGAAAATCACACCGGGCATCAAGTATGCGGCGTACCGGCAGGATTTCACGCAGTTCGCGGACAACGGCAAGACGGTCGGCAACCTCGGCGGCGCACCAAGTATCTCGCACGCAGCCACTTACAGCTCGACACTGCCTTCGCTGGATCTGCATTACAAGTTGCAGCCGAACTGGTCGGCTTACGCACAATACGCCGTCGGCGACGAAATTCCGCCAACCAACGTCTTCGACGTCAAAAATGCGAAGGTCACCGTCCTGCCTGCTTCGATCAAGACCAAGACTTTCCAGATCGGTACAGTGTGGAAATCCGACAAATTCACCCTGGATGTCGACGCTTACCACATCAAGTTCGATAATGCCTACTCGTCATCCACCGATATCAGCGGCAACACCACGTTCTTCGCCAACGGCACTTCAGTCAGTCAAGGCGTCGAAGCCGAAAGCAATATTATTTTGGGCGGTGGATTTAACCTGTACATCAACGGCACCTACGGCAGCGCGAAATATTCCAGCGGCCAATGGGTTGCCAGTGCCCCGAGCGACACAGAAACGCTGGGCCTGAGCTATGAACGGGGTGCCTGGAACATGGGGTGGTTCACCAAGCGCGTGGGCAAAACGTACAACGACAACGGCGCCACCCACCAGGCCGTCGCCATCGATCCGTTCACCTTGTCTAACCTGTTCGTCAACTATACGGTTAAGAATCCGGTCAGTTGGGCGAAGCAGGCCAAGATCCAGTTCGGCATCAACAATCTGTTCGACAAGCACAGCATCGTTGGTGTGACGCCGGCTACGACCACGACGTCGGTGCCGGCGCCGGGCGATCAATTGACGCTGCTGCCGGCCCGCAGCACTGCCTTGACCTTGACGATCGACTTCTGATCCTGTCGTCCGATTCATCGGGGCAGCCTGGCTGCTCCATTTTCCACTTCAAATCATGAACATTTCCCATTTACTTGAACTCGCCAATGACTCCGGCGGCACGTTGTACCTGATGCTGCTGCTGTTGCTGGTTGCCCTGACCGTCATCATCGAACGCACCCGCCACCTGTCCAACATGCAGCAAGGCGGCGAGCAGTTGATCGCAATGCTGAAAAAGGAAGGTGCGAATAACGTTTGGTCCGTGCCGGAAAAATTTTCACACCTGCCGCATGTCCGCCTGTTCGACGTCCTGCGGAAAGAACCGGCCAGCGCCGACCGCGACACGTTCGGCGGCCATCTGGAAGAAGCAATCATGCACGAGGTGCCGATCCTCGACCGCTCTCTATGGGTGCTCGATACCGTGATCACGCTGGCGCCGCTGCTAGGATTGTTTGGCACGATCATCGGCATGTTCAATGCGTTTCATGTACTGGGCGATGCCCAGAATGGCGCGGCGCAAGTTACCGGCGGGATTGCCGAAGCGCTGATTGCTACGGCTTCCGGCCTGTTTATCGCCATGATCGGACTGGTGTTCTTCAATGCCTTGCACACGCGCGTGCGGGTTGTTCTGCATCAGCTTGAGACAATCAAGATCATGCTGGTCAATCGTCACGATCGTCTGGAGTCGCCGCTGTCATTCGGCGTGCCCCATATTAAATCGATTTCCATTCCGGCGAGGGCCTGAGATGCGTTACCTCGAAACCCGGAAGGCCAGGATCGAAATCATTCCGATGATCGATATCATGCTGTTCTTGCTGGTCTTTTTCGCGATGTTGACGTTGCGTATGATTCCCACCTCGGGTCATGTGACCAAATTGCCGACCAGTTCGACCGCCGTCACGATGCCGCCGCCCAAGCTGCTGGTCGAAATTGCGGCGGACGGTGCGCTGCTGGTCGAAAACCGCCCTCTGACGCCGGCGCAACTGACGGCTTTGCTGCGTCAGCGCGACAGCAGCAAGACGGCAGTGACCATTGCCGGCAACCAGACCGCCTCGCTGCAACAGGTGATGGAAGTGATCGATGCAATCCGTAACGGCGGGGCGACCGAAATCGGCCTTGCCACGCGCAATGCCGCAGCCAGGTAGGAACATCATGTCTGCAAGTATCCGCCGTTTTCCGATGCAGGCGTTGGGCCTGGCAATCGTGGTCGAAGCCACGCTATTGGCTATCGTCTGCGCCATCCTGGTCGGCACGCCATTCAAACCCGCCTTGTCAGAACCTGTGCCGATCACTCTGTTGAATCAGGACGAGCGGCCACCTGAACCGCCCCCCGCTCCCAAGCCGCCGAAACCGAAATCGACACCGCAGCCTAAAGCCAAGGTCATTCCGACCAGGCCTCAGCCGCAAGTCCTGCCGCCGCCCAAGCAAGCGCCGACCCCGGTCACCCCGTTGCCGGTTGCGCAGGCGCCGACCACGTTTACCGAACCTGTGTCGCCTCCACCGCCCCCGCCGCCAACGCCGGCGGCTAGCGGCCGTGCCGATCCAAGTGCCGAATACGCGGCCAAGGTACGCGCTGCGGTGCAGGCTGCCGTCGCTTACCCAGCGGCCGCGGCCGCACTGCACTTTGCCGGCCGGGTACGTTTGGAGTTCCACTTGCGCGACACGCTCCCCTCTCAGGCACGGGTGGTAGTCAGCAGCGGCATCGGGATGATCGACCGGGCCGCGCTGCAGTCGGTACAGAGTGCGCAATATCCGGAGCCGCCGCCGGACATGCGCGGCAGCGACCGCTTGTATCAGGTCTGGGTCGAATTCACACGCTGATTTGAAGGAGTACGGCATGATTTGTTCATCTCTCGCCTCGTATTGGCGTTTGCTTGTTTTACTGGCGCCGGCTGCTGCCTTATTCGGATGCGCCTCGGTTGCAGGCGGATCGGGCAGCGCGGCGGACTTCGTCTCGTTCGTGGTACTGGGCGAGAACGGCGTGCCGGTTGCTCGCGTGCTGACGGTTGCCGCCCAGTGCCCGCCTATCCAGCTCGACGGGCATCGGCTACCAATGGATGTGCGGGCACAAGCCCAAATCATTCCGCAGCGGCCGACCCGCTCCGCGCCTGACGAGTCCAAGCCATCTTCCTTCCCGTTGCTTACTTGCGAAAAGATGATCCCGCTGCATACCGTAACGGCAACGGTCGAAGGCCGGTCGTTACCGCTGCCTCAAGCTGAAGCGAAACGGATCGTGGTCATTGGCGATACCGGTTGCCGTTTGAAAAAGAGCGATGGCGCTTTCCAGCCATGCAATGATGCGCGCCAGTATCCGTTTGCCAAAATTGCCGGCCTGGCGGCCAGCTGGAAGCCCGATCTGGTGGTGCACGTCGGTGATTATCTGTACCGGGAAAACGCCTGTCCGGAACACAACGCCGGTTGTGCCGGCAGTGCCTGGGGCTATGGATGGGAGGCATGGAAAGCGGATTTTTTCGAACCCGCGACAGCATTGCTGAAAGCCGCGCCGTGGATATTGGTGCGCGGTAACCACGAGTCCTGCGCACGCGGCGGTCAGGGCTGGTGGCGTTTTATCGATCCGCGTCCGTTGACGCCTGGCCGCGATTGCAATGATGCGGCCAATGACGACATGGGCGACTACAGCGATCCCTACGCAGTGCCGGTGGGCGGCGCTGCGCAGTTCATCGTCCTGGACACCTCGAATACTAGCGGCGGTCCGATTCCGCAAGGCGATATCCGGCAGGAAAAGTACCTCGACATGTACCGCAAGCTGGAGATCCTGTCGCAGCAGGCCGACTACAACATTGCGGTCAACCACCATCCGATTCTCGGTTTTGCGGCGAAACGGAATGCCGAAGGCGAAGTGTCCCTGTTGCCAGGCAATCGCGGGCTTCAGTCAGTCTTCGCTAAAGTCAATCCACTTATCCTGCCGCCACGTGTGAATGCCCTGATGTCAGGCCACGTGCACGTTTGGCAGGAGGTGAGCTTTTCCAGCCCCCATCCGACCCAGTTCGTGGCCGGCTTTTCGGGCACCCAGGAAGATGTGGTGCCACTGCCGGAAGTATTGCCGCCTGGTGCCACACCGGCGCCGGGTGCGGTGGTGGAACACTTGAGTTCATGGGTCAACGGCTTTGGCTTTATGACGATGGAGCGTGACGGCCCCAACCATTGGGACGTCAAGGTGTGGAACACATCCGGTCAACAGGTGAATAGCTGTCGCATCGACGGCAGCAAATCGGTTTGCGAGCTGGCACAGGTGAAGCAACCCTAGAAACGGCAGCAGGTTTTTCTTACGCGTTTTTCTTTTATTCAATTCATTCCAAGGTGGTTGTCATGCGCAAATTATCTGCATCTTTGTTTTTCTTTTTCGTCACTGCCGCCAGCATCGCCAGCCTCCCCGCATGCGCAACGGAAGCACAGCCGTTCATCTCTGCAAGGGACATCGATTTGATCAAGCTTTTGCCGCCGCCCCCGGCGAACGAGTCGGCGCAGACCAGGGCGGAGCTTGGCGAGGTGTTGACGCTGCAAGTCACGCGTACACCGGAAATGGTGGCACGTGCTCAAGCAGATGCAGTAGAAAATATCTGGCGCTTCAGCGATGTCCTGGGACCGAAATTCGTCGCCGGCAGATTGCCAAAATTTTCCGCATTTTTTGCACGGGTCGTGAGTTCAGAAGGCGCCGTGGTCGATCCGTCCAAAGATTTCTGGCAACGTCCACGTCCGTATCAATATAGCGACCTGGTAAAGCCGGTGGTCAAAATGACTGCATCGGGCGCCTATCCCTCCGGGCATGCGACAGCTGGTACATTAATGGGTATCGTCCTGTCGAACATGGTCCCCGAAAAGCGGATCGAGATTATGGCGCGCGCTCACGAGTATGCGAATAATCGCATCGTCGGTGGCGTGCATTATCGTTCAGACATTGAGGCCGGGCGTATTGTCGGAACAGTGATCGCAGCGAGCCTGATGACACGCGCTGACTTCAAAGTCGACTTTGAGTCCGCGCGGACTGAACTGCGCAAGGAGCTGGGGCTGGGCGCGGAACCGGCCAGCAGCAATAAGTGAGGTCGAGAGGCGCATGGCGTAGTGCCAATCGATAATCCAGGAATTTTTTACCCATGCATTGAAAAGGAATGTCAGCATGCTTCTTCGTTCGCCGCGTAACATGCGAATTGCGTCTTCGTTCGCCGTCGCCGCCATTACTGCATTTATTCTGTGCTGCCCGGTTACCTCCCACGCAGAGGATACCGCTTACCACATCATTGACAAGCAGCACCTGGATGGCGACGTCAAATGGGATTATCTGATCGTGGATGCCGAGCACCGGCATTTGTTCATTACGCACGGTGACCGGGTCGATGTATTCGATGTCGACAAGAAGCAGATTGTAGGAGCAATCCCGAATACGCCTGGCGTGCATGGCGTCGCGCTGGCCGCCGATCTCGATCGTGGATTCACCAGTAACGGCAAAGACAATTCCGTGACCATATTTGCGCTGTCAACGCTCAAGGTTATCGGCAACGTGCCTGCTGAAAAGAAACCCGATGGCATCGTGTATGACCCAGCGAGCAAGCGCGTGTTCGCGGCCAACGGCGGGTCCGGCAGCCTGACGCCAATCGATGCGGCGGGCGGCAAGGCGCTGGCCGCGATACCGCTCGGCGGCAAGCCGGAGTTTGTCGCGGTTGACGGAAAAGGGCGCTTGTTTGTCAATCTGGAAGACAAGAACCAACTGGTTGTCGTGGATACCAAAAAGCTGGTGATCACGCATCGCTACGACTTGTCTGCCAGTTGCGATGAGCCGGCGGGTCTTTCCATCGATCCAGCCACACAGCGGCTATTCGTTGGCTGCCACAATCAAAAAATGGCAATCGTCGATGCCAATACCGGGAAAATACTGGATGCGCCGCCTATCGGTCGCGGCAGCGATGCAACGGCTTATGATGCGGCGGCCAGGTTGGCCTTCAGTTCGAACGGCGACGGCACGCTCAACGTGATTAGCGCACTCGACGCCACCCATTACCAACTCAAGCAAACCGTCAACACCGTGCCTGGCGCGAGGACCCTGGCGATCGATCCGGTTTCACACAAGGTGTACCTGGCCGCCGCCGAAGCCGAACCTGCCGAAGCCGCCACGCAACAGAAACCGGCGCCACGCTTGCGTTTGAAGCCTGGCACGTTGACGCTGATCACCGTTTCACCGTGAACTCGAAAGAAGCCCGGACATGAATACACGACAACAATCACTTTCCCCTCTGTATTTGGTGACGCCCGAGCCTGAAGATAAAAATCGACTTGAAGAGTTTATCCATCAACTGGAAAAATCGCTCATCACGGGGATTCGCCTGGTCCAACTCCGTGCGAAAACACTCGAACCGGCGGTCTACAAAAAACTGTCCGTCGAAGTTTTGGCTTGCTGCCGGCAACATGGTGCAATCCTGTTGCTCAATGCGGATCCGGAACTCGTCAATGAGATCGACGCGCATGGGGTTCATCTGGACGGTACCCGCCTGGCTGCTTTTCAACATCGGCCACTTGATCCCGACAAGCTGGTCTCCGCGGCTTGTCATACGCTGCAACAGTTAAAGAAAGCCGAAACGCTTGGCGCAGATTTCGCAACTTTATCGCCAGTACTCGCCACCGCGAGCCATCCGGAAGCACAGCCTTTGGGATGGGAGGTTTTTGCAGACATGGCTGCACGCACAACTCTTCCTGTTTATGCATTAGGTGGGATGACCCGTCAATTGCTGACATGTGCGCAAAAAAATGGTGCTTATGGCGTTGCGGGCATCCGCTCGTTCTGGTGTGCATAAATGCCTCCTCCCTTACCTATTTCCTGGACGTTCGTGGCGCCGGCCATGTCCAAGCGGGAATAGCAGGTGGTTTCGCCATCAGTTTGCCCGAGCCGTGTAGATGTGAGAAAGTGGCGTCCATCGTCATTTTCCACAGGAGAATCAAACATGAATCTACGCCCCGGCTGGGAACTGTTTGCCCTTGGCTCTGCATTTTTTGCAGGTCTGACGGCGATCTTTGGCAAGTTCGGCGTGGTCGGCATCAATTCGAATTTTGCTACGTTTATTCGTACCGTCATCATCCTGGGCGTGATTGCCGGTATCGTCACCTTGCGCCACGAATGGCAAAAGCCGGCGCTGATCGGCGCCTCCAACTGGCTGTTCCTGATACTCTCGGCAATCGCCACCGGCCTGTCCTGGCTTTGCTATTACCACGCCCTGCAAATCGGCCCCGTTTCGAAAGTCGCTCCGATCGACAAACTGAGCGTCGCCTTCGCGATTGTGTTGGGATTATTGTTCGCCGGTGAGCCGCTGACTTGGCCGGTAGCCATTGGCGGGTCGCTGATTGTGGCGGGATCGGTCGTGATCATTGCGTTCTAGGCCCGGTTCAGTGCATCAATGTGAAGACGCAAAACCAGACGGTTGATCGTTGCAGTTGCTTTTGAAGGGCCATTCATTTGAGCGCATTTACCGCGTTCGGTTTATAGTTTCCCCAACAGCAACAACATCACGCACCATGACCGCCATCGATCCGAATACCCTCAACATCGCCGCGCAACCACTCATCCAGATCGGCATGTCCCTGCCGGAAGTGAAATGGCCATACGTGGTCAGCCTGACCCGCCTGGGCCTGGCGCTGGCGCTAGGGCTGCTGATTGGACTGGAGCGCGAACGACGCGGCAAGGAAGCTGGCCTGCGAACCTTCGGACTGATCGCATTGCTGGGCGGCATGGGCGGCATCCTGGGCGACACTTATGCCTATCTGATTTTGTTCATGACCGGCGGCCTGACGGTATTTTTAAACCTGCAACGGCTGCGCACACATGTCAGCACCGAACTGACCACTTCGGCAGCAATGCTGATCACCTGCGTCATCGGCATCCTGTGCGGCAAAGGCCACACTGCGACCCCGGCCTCAGTGATGGTAATCGTCACCGCACTGCTGGCCTGGAAAGATCGCCTGGCGGGCTTCAGCGTTGGCCTGACCGAGGCCGAAATGCGCTCGGCGCTGATGCTGGCGATTCTGGCTATTGTGATTTATCCCGCCTTGCCGCCCGGCGCCATCGGTCCATGGCATCTGATTGAGCCGCGCGCTGCGTGGGTCACGGTGATTCTGATTGCCGGCATCGGCTTCGTCAACTACGTCCTCTGGAAAATCTACGGCACGCGTGGTATCGCGCTGGCCGGATTTTTGGGTGGGCTGGTCAACAGCAGCGTCACCGTCAATGAGATGGCGTCGCGTGCCAAAGACAATCGGCCGGACACCGTGAGCGCTGCCTATCGCGGCATTCTGCTGGCTACCGCAGCGATGACGATACGCAACGCCAGCCTGTTATTCATTCTTGCTCCTGAAGCGGCATTAACGGCCGCGGTGCCGTTCGTTTTGATGTTGCTGGTCAACGCCGGCTGGTTTTTCATGGACCGCAATGCGATGCGCACCAGCGATGACAGCCAGGCCGAACCGGGCGATTTGCCGCTACCGTTTTCAATGACCGCAGCGCTGAAATACGGGTTGCTGTTTCTGATCCTGCACATCGCCGGCGTGCTGACCCAGGATACCTTTGGCGAACTTGGCATTTATGCCGTCAGCCTGATTGGCGGGGTCGTCTCAAGTGCCAGTGCGGTGGCGGCAGCTGCCAGCTTGCTGAGCAACAATGCGGTGTCGGCACACGTGGTCGCCACCGGTGCTGTCATCGCGTCGTTGGCTAGCGTGCTGATCAATCTTCCGCTGGTACTGCGCGCCCGGAATCGTGGCTTGACAGTGCGGCTGTCACTGGCGATGCTGTCGATCTCGGTGGCCGGGATTGCCGGCGCGCTGGCATCGGCACGCGTGATACCGCTGCTGATCAAGGAGTTTCCGCTACTGGCGCAGTTCTATTGAGAGGCCTGACGGACCGTATCGAATTCACCATGCGATCTCCGCAGCCAAGGTGCCGCGCAGCGCGTTGCACAGCATGATCTGTTCGGCGGCCTGCAGATCGTCACGCGTCAGTCTTCGTTCCGATGCATTCCACTCCGGATCAGCGAGGACCACGCTACGCATCACGCCAGGCAGCAAACCGCAAGCCAGCGGCGGCGTGTACCAGCGCCCGCCAAGTTTGACAAACACATTGCTGCGGCCACCTTCGGTCAACTCGCCGGCCTGATTAAAAAACAGCATGTCGAAGGCACCCTGCTGCTCGGCGCATTTCCAGGCCTGATCGTAGCGGCTGCGCAGGGTGGTTTTGTGACGCAAAAACAGATCGTGCTGTTGCATCGGCGTACTGGCAATCAACACCTTCACGGGCAGATCAAGAGGAAGCAGCTGCGCACTCGCCACGGCATAAGTGCCATCCGCCGACAACCTCAGGCGCAGCCGGTACGCCGCGCTATCGGGGAAGCGGGAACAATGTTCACGCAATCCGGCTCGCAATCCGGCTTCATCCAGCGCAAATCCGAAATACGCAGCAGATGCGCGCAAGCGCTGCAGATGCAAATCCAGATGACGGCAGCCGTCTGCCCTGCTCGCATGCATGGTTTCAAACAGGGAAAAATCGCCGCGCAGACCGGTCAGGAATTGCGCTTTCAATGCGCATTCAGCGTACTCATCCGACGCCACGCTATCGTGCACAATACCGGCGCCGACGCCCATCTCGCCGTGCCGCACACCATCATTATTTTCGGCTTCCAGCAATAAAGTGCGAATCGGTACCGACAAACAGAAATCCCCGATCTGACGCTCTCCCGCAGGCGCGTCGAACCATCCAATCGCACCGGTATACAAGCGCCGCGGCGCCGCCTCCAGCTCAGCGATGATTTGCATGGTCCGCAGTTTCGGCGCTCCCGTAATCGAACCGCATGGATACAGTGCCAGCATCAACTCGGTCAGGCCGACATTGCTGCGCAGTTGCGCCTGCACCGTTGAGGTCATTTGCAACACCGTGTTGTAACGGCTGACTTCAAACAGCCTTGGCACCCGCACCGACCCGGATTGCGCCACCCGCCCCAAATCATTGCGCAACAGATCAACTATCATCAGATTTTCCGCGCGATTTTTGGGATCGGCTGCCAAGGCCAGCGCCGTCTGCTGATTCTGTGCCGCATCGGCGCTGGCGGCCGCAGTACCTTTCATCGGTCGTGCCGTCAGTACGCCCTGCTCATGCCGCACAAATAATTCCGGCGACAACGACAAGACGGCACGACCGTCAGGCAACGCTATCAGTGCCCCGTAAGGCACCGGCTGGCGCTCGCGCAATTGTCGATACAGTGCCAGCGGACTACCGTAAGCATCGAAATGCAAGCGGTAAGTGTAATTCACCTGATAGGTGTCGCCCGCTTCGATATACGCGTGGATGCGGGCAATGGCGGCGTCAAATTCAGCGCGATCGATGTTGGCGCGCACATTGGCGATGCCGGACACCTGCGCGCTGTCGGAACCGGTATCGATCTCGCCATCCGCACGCTGTTGCAACCAGTCGTCGACCTCTGCGGCGGTCAATTTGCGGCAGTCTGCAAATAGCAGCACTTCTGCCAGCGGCGCATCTGCCGGCGCCAATTCGGTAGAAAGCGACGCCATGCCGTGCAGCGCGCTGCCCAGTTCGTAACTGAAAAGCGTCACCACCTGCAAGCCGTCCCGCAATGCCTGTTGCATCTGCGCCAGCAACTGCGGTAACTGCGCGGCAGTGTGGCAGCAGAGCGCACTCTGGTAGCCAGTGTACAAACGGGAGGCGGCGACAGTCTGATCCGCGCTCCGATCGTCGAGCAAGGCATAACACTCTGCGTATGGCTGCGCGTTGCCGCCGGGTACATTTGGAATTGCGTCGGAATTGTGGCCTGAAGACATATCTGATGCTGATTGAGGCGTTGTGGCCATATTTTTACCAAAGCGGCGCTCACACGGCGTGGTGTGAAACGAGAAAATACTAACAAGCGAGTATGCTACCTGATCAGCGAAGGATGCGCCCAAACGGTATACTAGCCAGCTTTTGCGACAGTCTCTGCGGCAGCTTCGATTGCAGCAGAGACTGTCGTCTGCGCACCTTCCCTCATGGCAATCTCACGCGTTTTTCTTACCCCTCTGATTGTCGCCTGTGCTCTCTTCATGGAGAACATGGATGCGACCGTCATTGCCACTTCATTGCCGGCCATGGCGCGCGACATGGGCGAAAGTCCGATTGCGCTGAAACTGGCGATGACCTCGTATCTGGTCAGTCTGGCGGTGTTCATCCCGATCAGCGGCTGGATGGCAGACCGTTTCGGCGCGCGCACCGTTTTTCGCAGCGCCATAGGCGTGTTCATGTTCGGCTCTATCCTGTGCGGCATGTCGCACACGCTGGCCGAATTTGTCGCCGCCCGTTTTTTCCAGGGCCTGGGTGGCGCCATGATGGTCCCGGTCGGACGTCTGGTGATCTTGCGCACGGTCACCAAGGCCGACCTGGTAAAAGCCCTCAGCTACCTGACGATTCCAGCATTGCTGGGGCCGGTGATCGGACCGCCGCTGGGCGGCTTCATCACCACTTATTTTCACTGGCGCTGGATATTTTTCATCAATATCCCCATCAGCATACTCGGCATCTACCTTGCCAACCGGTATATTCAAAACCTGCGCGAAGACCGCGCCGTACCACTCGACTGGATCGGCTTTGTGCTGTCAGCGGTCGGTTGCTCCTGCCTGATGTTTGGCCTGGCCAGCGCCGGACGCCACCTGGTCAATAGCGACGTCTCGCTGATCTGCCTGGCTATCGGCGCAAGCGCGTTGCTGGCCTACGTCTGGCATGCGTTCCACTGCGAACATCCGCTGCTGAATCTGCGCCTGTTATCGATTCCCACGCTGCGCATGAATATCTTTGGCGGTTCGCTGTTCCGGATTGGCGTCGGCGCCTTACCGTTCTTGCTGCCGCTGTTGTTCCAGCTTGGCTTCGGGATGTCGCCGTTTCAATCCGGTTTGCTCACCTGCGCATCGTCGATCGGCGCCATATTTGTCAAGACCATCACCAGTGTCGTTCTAAAACGCTTTGGATTCCGCTCGGTGCTGATCTATAACACCATGTTCGGTGCTGCATCGATGGCCGCATTCGGTGCGCTCACTGCGGATAGCCCGCATGCCATAGTGGCGGCGTTACTGCTGCTAGGCGGCTGCGTCCGCTCGATGCAGTTCACCAGCCTGAACGCCATCGCCTATGCCGATATCGACCCCCGACAAATGAGCCAGGCTACCAGCCTGACCAGCGTCGCCCAGCAACTGGCCATCGGCATGGGCGTCACGGTAGGCGGCTTCGCACTACAAATCTCAAACCAGCTTCAGGGCAATACCAGCATCGTCAGCGCCGACTTCTGGCCGGCATTTCTGACCATCGGCATCATCGCCATGAGTTCGCTGCCGTTCGCACTGAAACTGCGGCCGGATGCCGGTGAAGAAATGACAGGGCGTCGCAGTTAAGAAACCGGGGGCGGTAGCAGCAACAACGCTTAAACCTAGAAACGGTAGTTGGACCGGCATGAGTGTGCGTTTTTCCGGCTTTCTGGCTAGGCGCGACGACGCGGCAGACTGCATTCTGCAAGGAGGAGCAACGACGCCAGGGAGCCGGAAAAATGTGCAATCGTGCCGGTAGCGTGGTCACCAGACAGGTGACCGTATTGATTGAAGAACTATTCAATTTAATCAAAATCGTATAGGTCACTTGAAGCGGTCAACTGCCGTTTTTAGGTTAAACCCGCTCCCACTCCAGCAACCGATTATTCGCCGGCATGGCATGGTCAGCCAGCAACACAAGATGATGCTCAGCCGCCAACACCAGCAGCTCGGCCATATCCCGTATTCCCATATGCGCCGCATATTCCTTCAAACTGGCATCAAACGCCGCATTGCTGGGGCTGGTAAATTGCCTGTCGACATTAAACGGCCCATACGTCCAAAAGCGTCCGCCGGACGCCAACACCCGTCCCGCGCCGGCAAACATGTTCCGCACCTGCGGCCACGCCATGATGTGGCAGGTATTCGCCGTGAAAATCGCATCGTACGCTGCCGCCAGCGTCTGCGGCCAATCGGGATCTGCCATATCCAGCGCCAACGGCGGCAACACATTCGGCAATCCAGCCTCCTGCTGCCAGGCCAGGATACTCGCGTGATTTGCCGGCAAGTCGCTGGTTTGCCAGGTCAGATGCGGAAATTGCGCCGCGAAATACACCGCATGCTGGCCAGTACCGCTACCGATCTCCAGCACCCGTTGCGACGTCGTCAATACACTCCCCAGCACTGCGGCAATCGGCACACGATTGCGCTCACAAGCGACAGAAAATTGTTTGTTCATTGTTTACCTTCCGCTTCAATCGAACGGTCATGATATCGGATACGGGACTATCGAAGGCCGCTGAGCCACAATCGCCTCAAACCACATGCAGCACCTTGCCGACATAGTCAAAAAATAGGCAATACAACATGATCGGCAATGGCAAACCTAGCATGCTGCCAATCAGGTATTTATAAAACTTCACGCCGGACAAAGCCAGCGCGTAATTCAGGGCAGGAACGGTCTGAAACAATACCCTTAACAACGCGATGCTTTTAATCGGGTGCGCATCCAGGCCACGGAGTATCTTGCGCGCATGACGATTCTTCAATTCGCGGATGGCGTCACCGCCGATGAAACGTATTGTCAGGAAAGTAAACACACAGGAGACGGTGGCCGCGATATAGGTCGCCAGACCGCCCCAGGTCTTGCCCAGCGCCAGTACGGCCGCGGCCAGAAATATCCAGCCGGGTACCTGAATCAGGTTGCCCAGGCAAAACAGCAGAACAAAGATCAGCAAACCGCTGACTTTGTTGTCGACGATCTGTTGACGCAGAAACACTAAATTGAAATGTTCTCTGAGACCCGAAAATTGAAATAGCGCGAGCAGCGACGCCAGAAACAGAATAACGATCAACAGCCGTTTGTAGCGGCGCATGGCAGGCCTCGCAAGTTAGGGTGTCGGAAGCAGCTGATTCTCAGCTGAATTTCGCCAAACCTTAAACAGTTTCTTTGGCAACCGCTTTGTTCAGGTCCCGATGGGTTAAGAACACCCGCAGATCGAACTCAAGCTGGTGATACCCAGGCAACATATATTCGCAGAGTTTGTAAAAGGCTTTGTTGTGATCCTGTTCCTTGAGGTGAGCCAGTTCATGCACCACGATCATCTGCAGAAACTCCGGTGCGGCGTCCTTGAATAAGGAGGCTACGCGGATTTCCTTCTTGGCCTTCAGCTTGCCGCCCTGAACGCGCGAGATGGCGGTGTGCAAACCCAGGGCCTTATGCGTCAGGTCGAGCCGGCTGTCGAACAGCACCTTGTCGATGTTCGGGGCATTCTTCAGATGCTCCTGCTTCAGCGCCAACGTATAGGCGTACAAGGTTTTATCATTTTGCACCGCATGCTTTCCCGGATAACGCTTCTGCAGATATTCGCCCAAACGATCCTGCTCGATGAGCTGGCGTATCTGATCTTGCAACACGGACGGATAGGCCTGAAGGTATCTAAGAATCATAAAACGGCAACTTCCAGGGAAAAGACGTCAGTGTATCGAAAGATAGCGCTACGTGGGTCGCAGCATGCCCCCGTTCCTTATTGCGGCTTGTTGTCATTTTTTTCGACAGGATCTATTTTCTTCTTGTCCGTCCCAAGATTGTCAAAGCGCCGGGTATACAACACATCCATGCCGTTGATGGTTCCCCCGCGCACCACCATCGACCAGCGCCTTGAAAGTTGCCAGGTGAATTTCAATACGCTGGCTGCGCCGGTCAGACTTTGTTCATAGCCGAGGTTGATTTTTTCGGTAATCGCTTTGCCAAGGTTCACGACCTGCTGGTCGACCAGGCCGGATTCACTGGAACCGATGGAAAACTCATCCAGGCCGATGCCTTGCGCGATTTTCTTGCCGCCGTAATTGCCCAGCAGCGCCAATGCCTGACTTGCAGCCTGACGCTGACCGAGCGCGCTACTATCGCTGCCATGGCCGAACATCAGCCAGGACAGCTTTTCTTCATCCGGGACATTCGGCTCAGACACCAGCTTGACCCTCGGTGCCGCTGCGTAGCCGCTGATCTCAGCGCCCGCCTCGACATCCTGATTGCGCCGCATCGCGAGGATATTGATGTTCGGATTATTGATCGCCCCCCGGAAGTTAATCAGGCCGCGTTCAATCGCCAGCTTACGCCCGAACACCTCGTAGGTACCGTCGATGACACGGATAGTCCCGGTGGCGCGCAACGGCAAAAAGGGTTCACTATGCACCATCATGCTGCCGCCCAGACGCAGATCGGCACCACTGCCACGGAAGCGGAAATCGCTGCCGAAACCCACTTCGATATTCATGATCGGCGTCATGCTGCCAGCCGGCTTTTCTGCCGTCTTCGCGATTTTTTCTTTTTCCGTCAGCGCGGTAGCACGGGTCTTGGCATCATTCCGGACAATCACGACATCGTCACCGAGCGTCGGCGCACTACTCTTGGGCAAATCGAACAGTGCACGGTCGACCGTGACCTTGCCGTCAACGTGCAACTGCTCATTGACGTTGGCAATCTTGGCCTGACCTGACAACATCAATTGCCGGTCGGGACTGGCGAACAGCTGTAAGCGATCCGCCACCACAGTTGCCGTCAGATCCGGATTGGCTTTTCCTAGCTGAACCCGCCCGCTGGCGCGCAAAGTGCCATCACCGCCGTGGAATTCCAGCTGCTGCAAATCGATGACATTTTCTGCCAAAGTGATACGGGCGATACCATCGCGCAATTTGATGCCCTGATCGTACAGGGTCAGCGCGAGCTTATCGCCGGTTAATGCCCCGGACAATTTCGGCTGTCCCAGCATGCCAGCCAGCTTGACGTTCAGCGCCAGGCTGCCATCCAGACCGACCTGCGGTCCGATCAGAGCGCCCACCGTTTTCAATGCGGGAACACTGGCGTTGGCGGCCCCCGCCAACGCCGAGCGATCGGTAATTGTCAGGCTATTTCCCAGTCGCACCAACCCCAGTTGCACTTGGGCATTGGCGGATCCGATCCGGGCGGCTGCCACTGCCGCATTCAGATTGACCTGCGTACCCTGAAAATCCGCCCGCACCCGCAGTTCGGACAAGCCCAGCGCCGTTTCTCCACGCCCTGAATTCACACGGACGTCGCCGCTGCGGCGCTTGACCATGAAAAAACCGGTAGCGCTTTCGGTCAATCCAAAATCCCAGCTGCTGTCGAGTACCAGGTCGGTTTTTAACGGTAGCGCGTTGCCGCTAAATTCATGCACCAGATCCAGCATGGTATTCACATTCAGTGCATTGATCGCACCAGCGGAGCGAATCCGGCCATGGTCGACACTAAAGTTTTTCAGATCGATGACAGCATTCGCAATATTCAAGCGCGTGGCGCCCAACACGACCGTATCGGCCGTAGCGCGAATCGATAATGGTGCATCCAGCGAAATCCGCGGGATTCCCTGATTCTTGAATTCGCTCAAGCCGCCCTGCCAACCGTAGCCAGTAGCACTTTCAAACAGTTTTCCTTGTGCCGCCAGCCGCAGGGCCAATGGCTTTTCACGCACGGTGCCGTCGCTTTCGAGCTTCAGGCTGTGGTTCCCAAAAGTACCGGACAGATTCGCGCTCAACTTATTGAGGACGATATCCGGACCGCGATAACCATGTGCTTCGATGCTGAGTTGCAGGCGGTTGGCGGCAGCCGTCAGCTTGGCACTGAGGTCGGCCTGGATGTCGGCTTGTCCCGCCAGGCTGGCAAGCTGATGTGCACCAAATAGCAATTTTTCGGCACTGTAGCTGGCCCGCACTGCGGGTCGCTGCATGCTGCCGGTAATCTGTCCGTCCAGATGCAGAGCGCCACCCAAGCCGAATCCCAGTCGCTGCAATTGCGGTGCGTCAACTTTCACATTGAGATGGTCGCCGCTCGCACCGAAACTGCCATTCAGCTGCGCGTTATTCCCGGCGACCGACAGTCGCGCAGCGCTTGGCAATAAACGCTTGCCGGCCAGATTGATGGTGCCGTTCCCAGTCATCGGCAGGTCGTCATACACACTGTCGAGGATGCTGAACTTCAGCTTCAGTTGCAGCTCTGGCATCAACTTGCCAGCAGCATCGAGATCCATGTTGATGCGGGCAGAGACCGGTTTGGCAGCTTTTCCACCACCGGCCTTTTTGCCGGCGCCGGCACGCTTGGGCGCGCTGGTTTTTATCCACAAACCGGGATCGAAATCACGCAGCTTGCCCTTGGCCGCATAGGCCATTTCGCCGCCGCGGGCTACACTGCCGCTAGCATCGAGACGTGCGGGCCCGGCAGCCAATTGTGCGGCGCGCAAGGTGATTTTCCTGGGGTCGATCAACGCGTCGACTTTTGCCGAGAGATTTTTATCGGCAAGATGCAAGCGAATTTCCTGCGTGTCCGGGGTCAGCCTGACGCTGACCGGTCCACCTAACTGCGACGCATGCAACTGCCCGTGCAGCGCATGCAAATCAAGGCCCGCAACGTTGAAGTTAAACGCGCCGGTGTGTTTTTCTTTGCCGTCGCTATGATATACACCGGCACCGCTGATGGCGGCCTTATCCACGAGTTTTATCTGAAAGCTGGAGAGTTGTTGGGTCTGCGCATCGAGTCGCAACTCGGCATCTGCGGAAATCAACGGCAGGCGATCTTTATCGAGCGCGCCCGGCATCGCATTGGTGAGGTGTACAGGGCCGCTCACGGCCAGGATCGTCAGGTCGGCATTGGCGCTGGCTTTACCTGAGCTGCCGGCGGACGCGGATGTTGAAACCGGCACCAGATCCGCTTGCACATTCAGGTCAGCCAGAGGCGCTGCGGTGCTGAATAATTTGGGATTGATGTGTTTGGCGCTTATTTGCACGCGCTGCAACGGTATCGGTGCGAACGGCGTCGCGGCAATGTTTGCGGTGCCGCTCAATTTGTCGCCACGGCCATGCACTTCTATGTTCAAGGCCGACAGCGTACCGGACAGATTGGCATCGACTTGATATTTTTCCTGCTCGTAGGCGCCGCTCAATTCAGCGCCGCCGCTGATCGGAAATGGTGCGTCGCCGCTCAGATGAAGAATGGCACTGGCGCGGCCGAACGCGGTGTCCAGTCGTTCCAATACCAGCGCATGGTGGATCCGGTCAGATTCCGCATGCAATGACAAATTGCGCAATTCAGTTGTGCTCAATCCTTGCTGCAGGGAGAGCTTGTCCAGCGTAATGCCATTCAGCGACAATGCCAGCGGCAAGGCCAGTCGGGTCGGTAACGTCATTGGCTCGGACGGCTTTGCTGGCATCCGTGCATCTACCGTGCCGACATGCAAGTGGCTGACGCTTAGCTTCAGCGGCGACAGGCTCAGCGCCCAGTTGCCATCGATCTTGTCGATGGAAAATTGTTGCGTGGCATCGCGATAGACGACATTCTTCAGACGGACACCATCGGCCAGGGTGCCGCCAACCAGTTCTCCGCTCAGATGCCGTTGCGATAGCCAAGTACTCGCTTGCCATATTACCCTGGTACCGGATTCGGAGTGAGCGCCAACCCAGAGCCCGACAACGGCCAGCACCAATACCAACATCAACGTCAATATCAACGCCAGAATTCTGCGCACAAAACGCGACCGACCGCCGCCGCGCTTACCGGCTGAAGGAGGTATCGGTTCGGGCGCTGCTGATTGGTCGGGAGTTGGTGGGAATGCTCTGGTCATGCAAACTGTCTTGTAGTGGTAAATGAACTAGGAACCAATTTCTCAAAAAGCGATGCCTAGCGAAATATGCGGCCGGATGCGTTTGTCTTGTACGCCATATGCCAGGTCGGCATTGACCGGACCCACCGGGCTGCGCCAGCGGACGCCTACGCCGGTGCCGACCTTGATTTCCTTAGCGGCCCAGCTATTGGTCGCGGCACCGATATCGTAGAACACCGCACCGCCCCACGCATGATTGAACCAGTGCTGATACTCGGCGCTGGCAGTCGCCAGATATTTGGTTGGATAAACGATGCCGTTTTGCGTGTTGCCGATACCCAGATAACTATAACCACGCACAGATTCATTACCGCCGGCGCGGAACAACAGCGATGCCGGCACTTCCGAACTGGCGCCCTGGGTAATCACCGCGCCGCCTTCCACGCGGAAAATCATGATGTCGCGTTTGGCGACCGGCACGTATTGCTTGTACCGCAGATAAGCACGAAAAAAATTCTGGTCGGTCAGCAGGCCCTTGAAAGCAATCCCGGTTTGGGCCGAAAATATATGGCCTTCGGTCGGGAAAATCTGATCATCGACGTCACGCCGGGTCCAGCTGAATCCCGGCACCACCGCCTGATGCTGGCCCGGCAGGATCACGGTGTTGGGTGGCAACACTGCGCCATCGATTTGCTGTAGCGCATCGCGATAATAATCGAGCGTCAGCGCCGTGTCGTAATTTTCCAGGGTACGCGCGCGCTTCAATCCGGCCCGCAGGCTACGCAGGTCAACCCCTTGCAGCGTCGTGCGATCAACCGAAGTATTGATACCGTTGATGAAGCTGCGTTGGTCTGGCGGCATATCCAATTCGAGCGAACCCTGCTGACGCTTCTGTTCAATCTTGGCCTGGCTGTCAAACACCCAGGCATTGCCGAATATGTTGTAATTCGTATAGCGTCCCTGCACATCGGCGCCGGTATCCGTGGCATAGCCGACACCGGCACGGATGCGTTGCGTTGGAAATTCGGTGACCTGGACCTTCACCGGCGCCAGCTCCGGGTGCGCCGGATCGTCATCGATACCGACGATGACATTCCCGAAATAACCGGTACTCTGAATCTGCCGCTGTAAATACAGCAAGCGATCAAGGTCATAATCCTCACCGACATTCAGCGGATTAACGTTTTCGATGATGCTTGGCGGATACCGCTTAGTACCGCTGATCTCCAGCGCGCCCAGTGTAAACGTCGGTCCGCTATCGTATTGCACCGATAATTTTGCAGCGTTGTTATCAGGTTCAATTCTTGCCTCAGAGCGCACAATCCTGGCTGAAGGAAACCGCTTGTATTGCAGCAGCTGCAAACTGTGCTCCTTGGCCGCATCCCAATCGCCCTGACGGAATGGCCGACCGACTGGCAAGCGCCAGTTGCGCTGAATTCGGGGGATCCGTTCCGGCACTTCAGCCGCAACCTTGCCGGTCACATCAATGTTGACGCTGGAAACCATGGTGCGCTGATGCGCATCCACCTTCAGATGAATCACCTTGACCTCGCCCGGATCAACTTTGACCGTGGTGGTCGGTAAAAAATAACCCTCGGTCGAAGCAAGTTGCACGACCTGATCGTTCACCGTCTCGAGCATGAATTTCAGCTGGTCTTCGCTCAGATCGTCGCGATCCTTGTAGCGCACCAGATCAAGATGCTCTTTCAGCAAAGCGCTGATTTCCTTGGGAGCGTCAATCTCGACTTTATAGGCGGCGCAAGCCTCGGTTGCATTCACGGACAGCAGGCCGAAGACAATGGCGTAGATGGGATACATCAACCATGATGCAGGCCTGCGGCGGCATGTCGTCATGCGCAAAAAACCCTGAAAAACCTTAGCTTCGGCGCAGCATCGACACAGCAGGTTGGACGTAGAAAAACGGGTAGAAACATAGGCTTTCGGGATGACGCTAAAAAGAATGCAGATCGCAGGTAGTGGCCGCAACGCGGGTTCGCTCTCAGCCCGGGGCGACCACTTGCCAAAACGCTACGATCAGTAGCCAGCATTATAGTAAAGCATGATTCAACGCGCCACGGAAGGCATTTAAATTAACCTTATTTAACATAGGGCTACTCAGGCAACATCCGTCTGACGCCTTTCCCGGGCAAAAGTCAGCTCTCGCTATTCAGGCCGGATCATTTGCGAAGGCTGCACCCAGGCCGCGAATTCCTGCTCGGTGACATAGCCGAGATCCAGTGCCGCCTGCTTCAAGGTGCTGCCATTGTGATGCGCATGCTTGGCAATTTGAGCGGCTTTGTCATAACCGATATGCGGTGCCAGCGCGGTCACCAGCATCAGCGAGCGCTCCATCAGCTCGGCAATGCGATCCTCGTTCGCGCCAATACCGCGCGCGCAATGATGATCGAAACTGTTCATACCGTCTGCCAACAGGCGCACGCTTTGCAGAAAGTTATGCGCGATCAGCGGTTTGAACACATTCAGCTCGAAATTGCCGGAAGCGCCGCCGAAGTTAATCGCGACATCGTTGCCGAACACCTGACAACACAACATGGTCAGCGCTTCGCACTGGGTCGGATTTACCTTGCCCGGCATGATCGAACTACCTGGTTCGTTTTCCGGAATACTGATTTCACCCAGCCCGGACCGCGGCCCGGAAGCCATCCAGCGCACATCATTCGCGATCTTCATCAGTGCCGCAGCCAAAGTCTTTAATGCACCATGCGCTGCGACCAGCGCATCGTGGGCCGCCAGCGCGGCAAACTTGTTTTCTGCAGTACGGAACGGCAGGTCCAGCGCTTTACTCAGCTCCGCAGCGACGCGGGCGCCGAATTCAGGATGCGCATTCAGACCGGTGCCAACCGCCGTACCTCCGGCAGCGAGTTCGTACAAGGCATCTAACGACGCGGCGATGATGCGTTCGGCATGATCGAGTTGCGCGACATAGCCGGAAAACTCCTGACCCAGCGTCAGCGGCGTCGCATCTTGCAAATGGGTGCGGCCAATCTTGACGATGTCGGCGAACGCCAGCGACTTTTCCTGCAAGGTGGCACGCAATGCCTTCAATGCCGGCAACAATGATTCGCTGATACCCGCCACTGCAGCGACATGCATCGCTGTCGGGAAAATATCATTCGATGACTGACTTAAATTAACTGCATCATTCGGATGGATCAAACGTGCTTCGCCGCGCTCACCGCCGAGCAGCTCGGAAGCACGATTGGCCAGCACTTCATTCATGTTCATGTTGCTCTGCGTACCGGAACCGGTTTGCCAGACTGCCAATGGAAATTCATCCGGATGTTTGCCGCCGATCACCTCTTCTGCTGCACGCATGATGGCGCCAGCTTTACGCGACTCCAGTTTTCCGAGGTCCAGATTGACCCGGGCGCAAGCGTGTTTGACAAAGGCCAGTGCCGTGATCAGCTCGGTCGGCATGCGCTCGGTGGAAATATGAAAGTGCTCTAGCGAGCGTTGCGTTTGCGCCCCCCAAAGGCGTTCTGCCGGAACTTCAATGTTGCCAAAGGTATCGCGCTCGGTTCTGGTGGTTGTCATCGTATGCTCCATAAGAAAAATGCGACTCTCTTGCGCATTCAGTTTAGCGTGACAAGGGCCTGCCTGCTCGGCAGACAATACGACCGCAAACTGCTGCCTGTGTTCCTGAAGATGGCTACACGCCGCGCAACCAGCAGTCTGACAAACGTTACGGCAGTGTCTTGCCTTCGCGCAACATTGTTTCAATCTGTTCGGCAGGAACTGCCGGACTGAAATAAAAACCCTGCATTTCATCGCAGCGATGGCGCTGCAGGTAGGACAACTGTTCGCGCGTTTCGACCCCTTCGGCAATCACCTGCAAGCGCAGGTTATGGGCCAGTGAGATGATCGAAGCAACAATCGCCGCATCATCCTGATCGCGCGTGATGTCGCGCACAAATGACTGGTCGATCTTGAGCGCGTCGATCGGGAAACGCTTCAGATAAGCGAGACTGGAATAGCCAGTGCCGAAATCGTCAATCGACAATTGCACACCGACCGTTTTTAAATGTTCGAGGATGCCCACCGCCAACTGTACGTCGGTCATCACCAGACTTTCAGTTAACTCGATCTCCAGATAATGCGGTGCCAGGCCGGTTTCATCCAATACCTTGATCACCGACTCCACCAGATTCTTCTGATAGAACTGACGTACCGACAAATTCACCGAGACCCGTAAATATCCCAAACCCTTGCGTTGGAACGCTTTGGCTTGCACACAGGCAGTGCGCAGCACCCAGGCACCGATCTGCACGATCAAGCCGGTCTCTTCGGCCAGATCGATAAATCGCGTCGGCGAGATCACGCCAAGCTTCGGATGTATCCAGCGGATCAGCGCCTCCATGCCAACGATACGGCCGGTGCGGAAATCTACCTGCGGCTGATAATGCAGCACAAATTCATTGCGCTCCAGCGCACTGCGCAAATCCCCTTCAATGCGCAATCTTTCCAGCGCCCGTTCATTCATCTCGGCGGTATAGAACTGGTAATTGTTATTGCCCATCTCCTTGGCCCGATACATGGCGATATCGGCATGCTTCAACAGGCTTTCCGGATCCTGACCGTCATTTGGATATACCGCGACGCCGACGCTGCAGGTCAGGAAAAAATCGTGTCCTTCGATTTGCAAGGGTCGCGCAATCGTTTCCATGATCTGCTGTATCAATTTGACGCCCAGCTCCTCTTCGCGGCGCTCAGGCAGAATCAGTACGAACTCATCGCTGCCGAGCCGGGCAATCGTATCGGCCTCGCGCGTGAACGATTTGAGCAGCGCCGCGACTTTCTTCAATAACTGGTCTCCGGCGTTATGGCCCAAGGTGTCATTGACGAATTTGAAGCGGTCCAGATCGACGAACAGCACCCATACCTGATGGCTGTAACGTGCGCCATAAACAATTGCCTGACTCAGGCGGTCACGCAGCACATTCCGATTTACCAGTCCGGTCAGCGTATCGTGACGCGCCTGATGCTCCAACTCGGCCTCATAGCGTTTCATTTCCGTGATGTCATATAAGGCGGTGACAAAATGCGTGACCTTATCGGCGCCATCTTTGACCGGCGCCACGTACATGTCGTTCCAAAACAGCGTGCCATCCTTGTGGTAGCTGCGAAATATCGCATTGGCGCTACGTTGCTCCCTGAGCGCGGAACGAATTTCTTCCAGTCCGGCCTGCTCGTTATCATCGCCGTACAGCACATCGATATTGCGTCCGATCATCTCCTCTGCGGTGTAGCCGGTGATGAGCTGGAATGCCGGATTAACATACTCCACCGGATGGTCGGGCAAGCTCGCACTGGTGATAATAATCGCGTGGGCACTCGCCTCGATTGCCCGCTCACACAATTGCAGCGCCTGCTCCGCCCGCTTGCGGGCAACGCTGTCTTCCTTCATCAATTCGGTCGCCAGACGCACCTGCCGGGTGCGGACATCGACCAGACGCTCAATGCGCCTGGAACGGGTCGCCAAAACGTACATATACGAAGCGCCGATCAAGCTTAACAAGCCACCGACGATCAGCACCAGCAATGACCCCAGATGACTTTCGGCAAAAGCGGATTGCGGCGTGGTTGCCACGATGTACCACGGTTTTCCGGCGACGTCGAAGTTGCGTGAAATGGTTTCCGGCATGTCCTGGAACAGCCAGGTCGAAAACATGTTGAGAGAGGAGGCCGCATCATGGCTGCCGCTACGATAGACCAGACTGGACGCAGTTGGCGTCGCATTGGCATACACGCTCAGCAACACTTTAGCCAGTGGTTCCTTATCCTCCCGCAGCAGTATTTTTCCCACCACATCATCGGCACGCATGACAGCACTGGTGTACCCGGTTACCGCCCGTCGCCTGTCCTCCACAGTCGCCAGCACCGCACCGCGCTGATAAACCGGCATCAGGATCACGAAGCCCCACTTGTAGGCACTGGGTTGGGTCAAGCCATACACACGAGTAGACGATGGCAGGCCGGTATCGCGCGCGCGCTCAATCGCATCTTCCTGCGCCGGGTTATTCGAGATGTTCAAGCCGAATGCGGCTTCGTTACCGGAAATCGGCTCGATGTAGTCAACAATACGGCTTGGCGCCTTGAGTGAACCGGCGTCCGTCCTGGCATCGACCATTTCGCGAATCAGGAAGTCGGGATAGCGCTTGCGCATGTCGGCTTCAAATGCCGGGCGCTGCGCTGGCGTAATCAAACGCTGAAAACCGAGCGCCTGAATATAAGGCGAGCGACTTAATAGTGGCTCGACAAAGTCATGAAATTGCTCGCGGGTAACACTATCCACAACGGCAAATAGCTGCGTCACGGTGCGTAGTTTGTACACCACATCTTCGAAACCGTGGACCACGGTGCGCAGATGTATATTCGCGCTCTGCCGAAAATCGGCCTGCATTTTCTGGTGCTCAAGATGGAGCACGCAGACAAATCCAACGATCGTGACAGCAAGGCCCAGCATCAGCCCGGATAAAGCAGCAATGGGTAAAAAGAATGTCCTGCCACTTCGAAACATTTCCACTCCATTGCAAACAGTTGTGCGAAATATTACACGGACTTTTTGTCTGGAAGCGTCGTATGGCTATTTCTTTTTCGCAGTACTGCCGAATAGTAGAAATTCCGTATGATTTTGTTGGATGCCGAATACAAATCTGTTGCCGGCCGGATCTAATCCCAGCCGGATCGCGGCGTGACCGTATCTCAGGACGAGTGCGGCGATTCTTTGTTTGATTGATCTACATCGGGCAGCAGGCAGGCATGCACGATTTGCAAATCATTGTCTTTGGCAAAATTGACGACGAAATGATACGCCAGCGGCTCAATCTCGCGTATAGCTTCATTCACGACAACGGAACGCACACCGTTCAGCAGCGCCGGCCGAACATAGGGAGAATATTGCAAATGGGCATTCCGCCCGCCGCTGCCTTCAGGTCGAAAACAGGACATCGCGCCGCACAGTCGCTCCGCCCAATCACTGGGGCGGAACTGTCTTCCATCACTGGTTATTCCCTGGATGAAAAATTCGCGGGCAGACGCATTAGTGGGTTCAGTAATATCGGCCATGCAGACAGCTCATTTCTTTTTTGATACTTACAACAAACATATTCTCGCCATCCTTGTGAGATGAGAGCTACGGTTTTATGCAATTGAGGGTGATTAGATCAGACTTGCTTATTTACCACGTCGCCCGACCGGTCATCGGTCAGGCGGCGGTTAATCCACTCTGCAATTACGCAATCAATTCTTACGTATTATATCTTATAGAAGACCATCAAAAAAATGGCAGAGAAACAATGTCACCCCAACCAGACTGCCACCGATATGAGCAATAACAAAAACATCCAAAGCAACAACGCACGCCAGACCAGGCCTACCGTACTCTGAAGTGCGCGCGGCGTAGGCGCGTCGCCCGGCGGACTGTCTGTTTCAAGTCCGGTGGAGTCTACCGTGGCGGCGTCGACCGGCAGGAAAGCGCTGGCATTCTCGTCCGGCGTTCCCAGCAATACACCCATCGCACCGCCACCGGAGGACAGGATGATGCCGTCGGTTTCACTCTCCCAGCGATCGGCAAAATTACGCCAGGCGAAGATGGCATCCTCAAAATTGCCGACTACGGCAAAAGCAGCTGCAGTCAGCCGTGCCGGAATCCAGTCTATCCAGTAAAAAGCTTGCGCCGCAAAACGGCCAAACTTCTCATTTTTCATATGATCCGGCTCATTCCAGGCGCGCGCCAGATATTCAGCAACCCGATACATCACCGCACAGGCAGGGCCGAGCGGCATCAAAAACCAGAAGAACACGCCAAACACATTACGGTGCGTCGTAATCAAGGCCTTTTCCACCGCAATCCGGGAAATTTCACTAACCTCCATATCGGTCGTGTCCTCTTTGGCCCACTCGGCCAACAGGCTGCGTGCGGTGGCAACGTCGCCTGTATTCAACGCCAACTGGATCGAGGTGAAATAATGGCTGTAGTGACGAAATCCCAGCGTCAAATAAACAATCACTACATTCCAGCCAAATGCCGCCAGTGGCCCGATGCGAACACATAGCCAGTAAATCAGCGCCGTTGGCAGCATCAGTGCCGACATCATACAGAACCAGCCGACACGTCCGTGGCGCGCCTGGCCGGCGTTAAACCAGGCCTCCATTCTGATCGCGAAATACTTGATCCACGCGTATACGGGATTGTCCGCACGAAGCGGTTTGAGTTGTTCGAATAGCAGTGCAAACAGAATAGAGAGAAAAGTCATCAATCAGCCTTAGAAGTCAGCAAATCCTGTTTTATATTTAAACAACCCGATGGAGCATACGATAACGCAGGCTACCGACAGAATCAAACTTGTCCGGCACTTAGCGCGCATTTATTCGCGCATCGACGATGGAAAAGGTCGAGTTTCGCGTCTGCACGGACAGGCCAGAGCCATTATGACCGAGAGTGTATAAAGTTCGCGTGAATCAGCTTAAGGAATACGGCGATACGTAGCCACTGCGGGCGCAGCAAGCTCGATGCCGGAAATAGCTGCCTTGCCACCGGCACATGTCGGAATCATGCGCGCAGCAAGTGAAATAAATTACGCAGCATGGCGGCCGTCGCCCCCCAAATAAAAAAGCGCTCGTAAGGCATCGCATAGAACGTACGGCGATAACCATCCGGCAAGTCGAAGGTGCGCAACTGATGGTTCAGACCATTCATCAAAAAAGCCAGCGGGACTTCAAAAATTTCCGCGACCTCGTCGGGATCGGCACGCAACGTTGCCGGCGGCTGAATCAACCCGGCCACCGGCGTCACCCGATATCCGGTGCCGGTGAAATATTCGGGCAAGCTGCCAATCACCTCAACCTCGCTACGCGGCAGGCCGATCTCTTCTTCCGCTTCACGCAATGCTGTCTCGATCGCCGACGCATCGCTTGGTTCGGTTCGGCCGCCGGGAAAACTGACCTGGCCCGCATGATCGGTCAGGTGCGCCGTACGCTGGGTGAACAATAATGTCGGCCCTTCCGCGTGCATGATAATCGGGATCAGGACCGCAGCAGCGGTCGGCGCAGTCGTTCTGTTCCGATTACGCAACTGCTCATCGGTATTTTCAGGAAGCCATGGCGGCGGCTGCGCGAAACGCTGGCGTAACCAATCGGCATTCATCCTGTCCGGTGCCAGCGCTGACTCGCCAGCGACGGCATCAATCGGGAGCATCAGAGGATCGAAAGTTAATTTAACCAAAACAATTCCTGTAGCACATCGCATGAAGTTCTATTGTCATACAAATTTAGAGATCCGTTCAACTCAAAGTGAATCCCCTCCGACGCACTCCCCGTTTATTGGACAATCAGCCTTGCGCTTAGGCCAAATATAAAAAAAGGGCACCTGCCGGCGCCCCTTTTCCTAAGCAATACACATGCCCGACCAGTAAAGCTTACGCTGCTGTTTTAGCGGCAGTACGACGTTGCGGCAATTTTTCTTTGATACGCGCCGATTTACCCGAACGCTCACGCAGATAGTACAGTTTGGCGCGACGGACATCACCGCGACGCTTGACTTCGATCGAAGCGATCAGTGGGGAGTACAACTGGAATGTACGCTCAACGCCTTCGCCGGAAGAAATCTTACGGACGATGAAGTTCGAGTTCAAACCACGGTTACGACGCGAAATCACAACGCCTTCGTAAGCCTGAGCACGCTTGCGCGTACCTTCAACTACGTTGACGCTGACGACAACGGTGTCGCCAGGTGCGAATTCAGGGATATTTTTGCCTAGACGGGCAATTTCTTCTTGCTCAAGTTGTTGGATCAAGTCCATTTTTAGCTCCAGATACCATCTTGCTGACACCAGGTGCGATGCACTGCTCAGTAGAGGATGGGGTTAAACATGAACGACCGACTGGCCGCTCTTCGTACTACATGATACTGACTGCTTACTACAAACTGATCACACATCAACATCGGTGCCTGCAAACGTACTGCCGTGCTAGCCGATGATAGTGCGTAAAAATTTCTCGTCGCTGGCCGTCAATAATCCTGCCTGACGTGCCTTCAAGATCAGATCCGGCCGCTTGTTAACAGTCGCCAGTAGCGCCTGCTGGCGTCGCCATTTCTCGATCTCGGCATGGTGCCCACCCATCAATACCGGCGGCACAGCCACACCATCATATTCTTCAGGCCTGGTGTAATGCGGACAATCCAGCAAGCCATTGACAAAACTGTCTTCGACCGCTGAAGCACCGTCATTCAGCACACCCGGCAATTGCCTGACGACCGCATCCATCAGTGCCATCGCTGGTAATTCACCGCCGGATAAAACAAAATCGCCGAGGCTGATTTCTTCATCAACACAACGATCCAGCAAACGCTGATCGATAGCCTCGTAACGCCCGCACAACAATACCAGACCTGGCTCGGTACTCAGTTGCATGACACGCTGGTGCGTGAGCGGCTGGCCTTGCGGCGACAGATACACAACCCGAGGTACGGCCGAACCCTGTTGCTGCTGGCGCTGTTTGGCGGCTTCGATCGCTGCTTCCAGCGGCTTGGCCAGCATAACCATGCCGGGACCGCCACCGTAAGGCCGATCATCTACCGTGCGATGATTGTCGGTAGTGAAATCACGCGGATTCCACAGCACCAACTCACATCTTTTTTGCTCGAATGCACGCCGTGTAACACCCGACTGCGTTAACGCCGCAAACATTTCCGGAAACAGCGTGACGACATCAAATTGCATAGCGCCCACCTGATTGCTTCCCTACTGAAATTGTTTGCCGCTCAGTTTGCCACTCAAGCACGCGAATTCGGCTAATGACCCGGCGCCTAATAATCCAGGCCCCAATCCACCGTAATCCTTTTTGCGTCCTGATCAACGGTCTTGACGAATTGATCCACAAAAGGGACCAACAATTCTGCGGCTGTCTTGTCCTGACCGGCAACAACCGGCACAGCGATCCGTAAGATCGGATGCGCGCCATTGTCCATCAGGTCAGCTACCACACCCAGTTGTTCGCCTTGCAGGTTTTCAACTGCCAGGCCAATCAAATCGACCCAGTAGAATTCCCCGTCGTCCAATGCTGGAAAATGGCTGCGACGAATATGCACAGCGGTGCCTTTCAGCGCCTCGGCGGCATCACGTCCAGTCACTCCGACCAACCGCGCCACAATGTCGCCACTGTGGTTTTTGGCCTGCATCATCTCAACATCTTGCAGATCTGTCACATCAGGTTTACCCAGCCACCATTTTTTGGCGTTCAATAACGCATCGGCGTCTGGCGAATACGGCTTAATCCGCACCCAGCCCTGAATACCATAGGCACCGGTTATGTAACCGACCATGATTAAATCTGTCGGAATCACAACGCTAGTCGTGACCCCTGATTGTGCCGATTCAGCTGCCCGCGTAACTGCGCTAACTGTAGTAACTGTAGTAACTGTAGACAAATCAGTTGCCAGCTACAGAATTAAACGGCAGCTTTTTTACCAGCCTGGCTAACCAGACGAGCAACGGTTGGCGACATTTGCGCGCCAACGCCTTCCCAATGGGTCAGACGATCTTGGGCAATACGGAAGCTCTCCGATGCACCAGACGCAACCGGATTGTAGAAACCCAGGCGCTCAATGAAGCGACCGTCACGACGATTGCGCGAATCAGTAACTACGATGTTGTAAAACGGGCGCTTCTTAGCGCCACCACGAGATAAACGAATAACGACCATAATGATTCCAAAAAGTGTTGTCGAACACGGAAAAAGCCGCAAATTATAACGCAAGTCAGACCAATCCCGCAACCTCGGACTACCCTAGGGTGTCGCGCCGCTGCATCAGGCGCCCTGCAACTGCCTGTCGACGTGCATGGGGCTTGCATGAAATCCACCAAACAGGGGGCATTTCGAGATGCTTTCAGCCCTCTCAGGGCGTTCAGGCCAGTATCACGATTACGATCAACAACTTCGCAAGGGTTACGCTACACTACGCCCTCAACTAGGCAGTCTGGAGACCACGCTGAACGTCAGAATCAGGTGGCCACTGCCCGTTTTTACGCCTCATTCACTGACAACGCGACTCAATATTCCTCGACGCCCCATGACCACCGCACACAAAAACAAAACCCTCGCCACTTTTATCACTACAGTATTCGGCAGTATCGGCCTGCACCGTTTTTATTTAAACGGCGGTAAAGACATTGGGGGCTGGCTGCATTTTGCCACTTTGCCACTATCCTTACTCGCACTGATGCTGTGGCCTGATCAGCAAAAGATGTATTTGTTTGCGCCGCTACTGATCTCGGCATTGATTGCCATTCTTGAGGCGCTGATAACCGGACTGACCCCAGATGAAAAATGGGACGCCCAACACAACGCCGGCTCCGACAAAAAGTCGGAATCCAGCTGGCTGATAGCAGTCATTCTGGTATTGACGGTCGGGGTCGGTGCGATCGGCTTGATCGGCAGCATTGCGCGCACCTTTGATCTGCTATTCACTGGTGGCGCTTACGGCTGATTGCCGAATAAGCAAACAGGGCGACGTACATGTTTGACCCAACCTGCAACAAAAAAAAGCAACCTGATGGTTGCTTTTTTCAATATTGCCAACATAAATTGTCAGAACTGATCTTCGCTCAATGCCATCACGCCGACACTCCCGCTAACAACCGAAGTCCGAAGCCCATCGGCCTGCGCCAGCACATGATCGGCAAAAAAGCGCGCGGTGCCGATCTTGGCCCGATAAAAGCCGGCATCGCCCTGGCCTGAGGCCAGCTTTTGTGTCGCAATCAAAGCTGCCCGACCCAACTGCCAGCCGCCCAGCACAATGCCGGCCAATTTCAGATAAGGCACGCTACCGGCAAATACACCCTTGATATCGCTCTTCAGATTCGCCACCACATAGTCAACCACTTTTTCCAGCGCATCTGCACCGATTGCCAGTTGCTTGCCGATCGCTACCAAATCAGCGTCGCCACTGGCTGCCAGCTGAGCTTGCGTGCGCATGACTTGCGCGACGATGCCTTTGGCAATAGCGCCGCCGTCACGCACGGTTTTACGGCCAATCAGATCATTCGCCTGAATCGCCGTCGTACCTTCATAAATCGTCAGAATGCGCGCATCGCGGTAAAACTGCGCAGCACCGGTTTCTTCGATAAAGCCCATGCCGCCATGAATCTGCACGCCATGCGAGGCAACCTCAATTGACATCTCGGTTGACCAGCCTTTCACCACAGGCACCAGATATTCGTAGAATGCCTGATTGGCTTTGCGGGTTGCCTCGTCAGCATGGTGGTGCGCCGCGTCGGATGCCGCCGCCGTTACGTACGCCAACGCACGCGCTGCTTCGATCTGTGAACGCATGGCCATCAACATACGCCGCACGTCCGGGTGCTGAATAATCGCCACGGGTCCGGCGGAACCACTCAGATCACGTGATTGCATGCGGTCTTTGGCAAAGACTACGGCCTTTTGGTAGGCCCGTTCTGCCACGCCGACACCTTGCATGCCGACCCCAAAGCGCGCCGCATTCATCATGATGAACATGTATTCCAGGCCACGATTCTCCTGTCCCACCAACGTACCTATGGCACCGCCGTGATCGCCAAACTGGAGTACTGCCGTCGGACTGGCTTTGATGCCCAGCTTGTGCTCGATCGAGACACAATGCACGTCATTGCGAGCGCCGAGCGAACCATCGGCATTGACCAGGAATTTCGGCACAACGAACAGCGAGATCCCCTTCACGCCTTCCGGGGCGTCGGGCGTGCGTGCCAGCACCAGATGGACGATGTTCTCGGCCATGTCGTGCTCACCGTAGGTGATGAAAATCTTGGTACCTGAAATCTTGAATGTGCCGTCGCCTTGCGGTACGGCACGAGTGCGCACCAGTGCCAGATCGGAACCGGCCTGCGGCTCGGTCAGGTTCATGGTGCCGGTCCACTTGCCGGAAACCAGGTTTTCCAGATAAGTTTGCTTCTGCTCATCGGTGCCGGCAGTCATCAATGCCTCAATCGCACCGTCGCTCAGCAACGGGCACAGCGCGAACGACAGGTTAGCCGCATTCAGCATCTCCATGCATGGTGTCGCCACCAACTTCGGCAAACCCTGACCGCCAAATTCCACCGGATGCTGCACGCCCTGCCATCCCGCCTCTGCAAACGCCTTGAACGCCTCTTTAAAGCCCTTGCTGGTGGTAACATTGCCATCGTGCCAATAGCTCGGCTCCTGATCGCCAGAGCGATTCAGCGGCGCTACCACCTCGCTGCAAAACCTGGCATGTTCCTGCAATACGGCTTCGACTGTCTCCGGCGTAGCATCTGCGCATCCAGGAAGCTGGCTAACCTGTTCCAGGCCGGCGAGTTCATTCAGGACGAATAACATATCTTTTAGCGGCGCAACGTAACTCATCAAGTACTCCAAAAAAAAATAGGCAGTACCACTTCCGTAATACTGCCCTGGCGTTTTTGCAAACGATCTAATTATTGTGTGTCAACCTGCTCTTACCGCAAGGCGGATTTAACCCAGTTCGGCCACCAGTTGCGGCACGATCTCGAACAAGTCGCCGACGATGCCGTAATCCGCGACCGAGAAGATCGGCGCCTCTTCATCCTTGTTGATGGCGACGATGGTTTTGGAATCCTTCATCCCGGCCAAATGCTGGATCGCGCCGGAAATACCGACCGCGATATACAGCTGCGGCGCAACGATTTTGCCGGTCTGGCCGACCTGCCAGTCGTTCGGCACAAATCCGGCATCGACTGCCGCACGCGAAGCCCCCATCGCTGCGCCGAGCTTGTCGGCCAACGGCTCCAGGATCTTGAAGTTGTCGGCCGAACCCATGCCACGGCCGCCGGAGACGATGACTTTGGCGGCAGTCAGTTCAGGCCGGTCCGACTTGGCCAGTTCACGCGAGACGAACGCCGACTTGGCGAAATCCGCCGCAGCGCTGATGTTCTCGACCGCAGCCGCACCGCCGCCGGCCGCCGCATCGAAGCCGGTGGTACGGACGGTGATAACTTTGATGGCGTCGACCGACTGCACGGTGGCAATCGCGTTGCCCGCATAGATCGGGCGCTCGAAGGTATCCGGGCTGTCGACTTTGACGATTTCGGAAATCTGGCCGACATCGAGTCTGGCGGCCACGCGCGGCAGGATATTCTTGCCGTAAGCGGTGGCCGGGGCCAGGATGTGGCTATAGCCGGCGGCCAGCGCCAGCACTTGTTCGGCGATGTTTTCAGCCAGTCCGTCGGCAAAATAAGCAGCGTCCGCAACCAGTACCTTGGTCACGCCGGCGGCCTGCGCAGCCGCCTGTGCCGCTGCGCTGCAGTCTTTGCCGGCGACCAGTACGTGCACCTCGCCGCCGCATTGGGTCGCGGCGGTAATGGTGTTGAGAGTGCTGCCTTTGAGGGTGGCGTTATCGTGTTCAGCGATGACGAGAGCGGTCATGGTATCTCCTGATGATGAGGTGTTGCGGTCGCCTGCAAATGAGGGCGGCGGCCCGCTGTATCTGTTCGGTTGTGAAAGTGGTCGCGGATTAAATGACTTTGGCTTCGTTGCGCAGCTTGGCCACCAGCGTGGCGACGTCCGGCACCTTGATCCCGGCGCTGCGTTTGGCAGGCTCGACCACTTTCAGCGTCTTCAGCCGAGGGGTCACGTCGACACCCAGATCGGCCGGCTTGAACACATCCAGGGTTTTCTTCTTGGCTTTCATGATGTTCGGCAGCGTCACGTAACGCGGCTCGTTCAGGCGCAAGTCGGTGGTGATGATGGCCGGCAGCGTCAGCGCCAGGGTTTCGAGGCCGCCATCGACTTCGCGCGTGACCAGCACTTTGTCGTCTTCCAGCACGACCTTGGAGGCGAAGGTCGCCTGCGGCCAGCCCAGCAAGGCGGCCAGCATCTGGCCGGTCTGGTTGCAATCGTCGTCGATCGCCTGCTTGCCGAGGATGATCAGTTGCGGTTGTTCTTTATCCGCAATCGCCTTCAACAGTTTGGCCACCGCCAGCGGTTGCAGCTCGGCATCGGACTCGACCAGGATGGCGCGGTCGGCGCCGATCGCCATCGCGGTGCGCAGCGTTTCCTGGCATTGGGTGACGCCGCAGGAAATCGCGATCACCTCGGTGACTTTGCCGCCTTCTTTCAGACGCGTGGCTTCTTCCACCGCAATTTCATCAAACGGATTCATCGACATTTTGACGTTGGCAATATCCACACCTGTGCCATCGGATTTAACGCGCACTTTGACGTTGTAGTCGACTACACGCTTGACTGGAACTAATACTTTCATCGGTCTGCCTTTTAATAAAAATGAGAATCGAGTTGACGTTAACGTTAATTGAATAGGAGATTATAAGAGAGAATTCAACACACAACCAAAATTTAGCACGATCGTTCTATTAATTTTTAGAAGAAATCAACTAATTGTTATAACGAAAGTAAGGTCGCATTAAAAGGAAAGAGATTTATTTAATATAAAGACAATGAAAATTGAGGGAAAAATCACTCGTCCCGTTCACAATGCCACTATCAATAATAGAACCGTAAAACAGGGAAACTTGAAGAATTGGCAATCAGCAGAACGCTGACCACGAGCATATACACGCGATAGAGGTTTTGGCGCCCATCCACGTTTGCCGCCTGCAACCAAGCTTTTGAAAATGGCTTGTAGCGCGGCGCGAGCAGACCCAACATGGCAGAAAAGCTTGCGAGCTTACTTGCGTTTCATAAAGAAAATGAATTCTTTATTCTCTTCGCTTTGGGACAGCAAGTCGTTACCGGTTTGCTTGGCGAAAGCCTGAAAGTCACGCACCGAACCAGAGTCGGTCGCTAACACACGCAGCACTTCACCGCTCAACATGTCCGCCAACGCTTTTTTGGTTTTCAAAATCGGTAACGGGCAGTGCAAACCGCGTGCATCAAGTTCTTTATTAAATTCCATAACCAATTTGTAGATCAAAAATTATTTAACATTCACTGCGGTCTGGCGATTTTACTCCAAACATATCAGCTTTGATGCATCGCAACAAAAATCCGCCATTTTTTACAACAGCATTGCTACAAATCAACAATTAATCGTCGTGACAAAATATAAACATTAACAGATGCCATAAAAACAATAAATGCGCAACAGCAGCAATATAAAGTTCCTAGATTATGCGCGTATTCAAAGCACTTATGTTGGACGGTCCCGAATACGGCCAATGGCGCTAGCCGACCGGTTGCGGTCGTATTAACGGGAGTTTGAGTGCGCCGACATCAGTCCGCCAAAATCGGCCTATCCACAAATTCCACTGCCAAACCTCGTTCGCGCATCCATTCAGCCACCGCATAACCGGTACCGGCACGCCAGGGCTTCAACTTTTCTGGCGCCAACAGGCGGTACTCCAGCAACTCCTCCGACAATCGTATCGTGCCGGATGCTTTTACGTGATATGCAATGATGAGCTCGTTCTTGCGCATGAACTCATACACGCCGATCAAGGTAATCTGGTCAGCGTCGAGATTGGTTTCTTCCTTCAGTTCACGGGCAATGCCCTGCTCCGGCGTCTCATCGCGCTCCATGAATCCGGTGATCAGCGCGAACATATTTTCCTGCCACGCAGCATTCCGCGCCAGCAAGATCCGGCCATCGATCTCGACCAGCGCCGCCAACACCGGCAACGGATTATCCCAATGCGTCCAGTGGCCATCAGGACAGGCCAGCCGGAGCTTTCCTGCCTCGCCATCATCGGCGCGCAGGATCAAAGAGGCTGCACAAATCGGGCAGAATTTAAAATCGCTCATCAGCTTATGCTCCGCAAAATCAGTCATTAAACGCAAAACGGGGTCAGCAAAATTTCACACGCGTCGGTGAAACCGCAGACCCCGTTTTTACTTGGTCGACCCACTTCTGTCGACCTCATCAAATTTCCATATTTAGCGCATCAAGCGCGCTCGCCAACCCACGCCACAACACCTTGCAACGCCGCCGCCAAACCACTCGGATCGGTGCCGCCGGCTTGCGCCATGTCAGGACGGCCGCCGCCTTTGCCGCCAACTTGCTGAGCAACGAAGTTGACCAGTTCACCGGCTTTGACTTTAGCGGTCGCATCGGCAGTGACACCGGCGATCAGACTGACCTTGCCGTCTTTGACCGCCGCCAACACGATAGCCGCCGTTTTCAACTTGTCTTTCAGCTTGTCCATGGTTTCACGCAAGGTCGCACTGTCGGCACCTTCGAGTGTGGCTGCCAGCACTTTGATGCCGTTGACATCCACCGCCTGATCGACCAGGCCATCGCCCTGATTCGCCGCTAGTTTCGACTTCAATGCGGCCAGTTCCTTTTCCAGCGCCTTGACGTGATCTTGCACCTGACCAATCCGTTGTGTCAGTTCTTCCGGCTGTGCTTTCAAGGCCGCCGCCGCTTCCGTCACACGCTGGCTCAGGTTTTGTACCAGTGCCAGTGCGCCGATCCCCGTGACCGCTTCGATGCGACGAATACCCGCCGCCACGCCGCCTTCGGCAACAATCTTGAACAAGCCGATATCGCCAGTGCGACTGACATGCGTGCCGCCGCACAATTCGGTCGAAGAACCAATCGACAAGACGCGTACTTCGTCGCCGTATTTTTCGCCGAACAGGGCCATCGCACCGCTGCCAACTGCGTCGTCGAACGACATCAATTTGGCGCTGGTGGCAACGTTCTCCAATACTTCCCGGTTGACGATCTCTTCGATACGGCGAATTTGATCGGCACTTACGGGGGCGTTATGACTAAAGTCGAAACGGGTTTTATCAGCATCGACCAGCGAACCTTTTTGGGCCACATGCGCGCCCAACACTTCGCGCAGCGCCTTGTGCATCAAGTGCGTTGCCGAGTGATTGCGCACGGTGCGCGCGCGCTGAGCGGTATCGACTTTGGCCCCGAGTTGCTCGCCAACGCTGAGCGAACCTTTTTCCAGACGGCCATGATGACCGAATACTTCCGGCTGGACTTTTTGCGTATCGGATACCGCAAACAATGCCGTCGCAGTTTCCAGCACGCCGACATCGCCTGCCTGCCCACCGGACTCCGCATAGAACGGCGTCGTATCGAGCACCACAATCGCGTCTTGACCGGCGCCGATTTTTTGTACCGCGCTGCCGTCAACGTACAAGGCCAGTACTTTGGCGTCATGTGCCAACTCGTGATAGCCGACGAAACTGGTTTTGTCGCCGCTGTATTCAACCCCTGCCGCCATCTTGAATTTACCGCCGGCGCGGCTGGCGTCCTGCTGGCGTTTCATCGCTACGTCAAAGCCCGTTTCGTCAAGTTCGACTTCGCGTTCGCGGCAAATATCCGCCGTCAAATCGAGCGGAAAACCGAAGGTGTCATACAGAGTGAACGCAGTATCGCCGTCCAGCTTCTTGGGATTCCCGGCCAGCGCGGCTTCCAGAATTTTCATGCCGTGTTCCAGGGTCTCGCCGAAACGCTCTTCCTCCTGCTGCAAGACTTGCTCCACGCGCTCGGCGGCTTCCGGCAACTCGGGATAGGCCGCGCCCATCTCCAGTACCAGATCCTTGACCAGCCGGTAGAAGAACGGCTTGGTTTGACCCAGTTTGTGACCGTGGCGCAAAGCGCGGCGGATGATGCGACGCAGTACATAACCGCGGCCTTCATTGCCAGGAATGACGCCATCGACAATCAGGAACGAGCAAGCGCGGATATGATCGGCGATCACTTTCAGCGAATTGTTGGTCAGATCGGTGACATTGGTTTCGCGCGCGGCGGCCTTGATCAGACTTTGGAACAAGTCGATTTCGTAGTTGCTATGCACGTGCTGCAAGACTGCCGCCAGACGTTCCAGACCCATGCCGGTATCGACGCATTGACGCGGCAACGGCGTCAATGTCGCCTCACCGGTCTTGGCATCGATTTGACGGTCGAACTGCATGAACACGTTGTTCCAGATTTCGATGTAACGGTCACCGTCCTGCTCCGGGCTGCCCGGCGGGCCGCCCCAGACATCCGGGCCGTGATCGTAGAAAATTTCTGAACATGGTCCGCAAGGACCGGTGTCTGCCATTTGCCAGAAATTATCCGACGCAAACGGCGCGCCTTTGTTGTCGCCGATACGGACCACGCGCTCTGCCGGCAAGCCAATTTCGTTGACCCAGATGTCGTACGCTTCGTCATCGGTTTCATATACAGTGGCCCACAGTTTGTCAGCTGGCAAGCCGTACACCTTGGTCAGCAGCTCAAATGCCCAAATCAGCGAATCGCGCTTGAAATAGTCTCCGAAAGACCAGTTACCCAGCATTTCAAAAAAGGTGTGATGGCGTGCGGTGTACCCAACATTTTCCAGATCGTTGTGCTTGCCGCCGGCGCGCAAGCAGCGCTGTACCGACGTTGCGCGCACGTAATTGCGCTTTTCCGTGCCCAGGAAAACGTCCTTGAACTGGACCATGCCGGAGTTGGTAAACAGCAGTGTCGGGTCATTACCCGGCACCAGGCTGGACGAGCGCACAACGGTGTGATCTTTGGATTCAAAGAATTTGAGAAACTTATCGCGGATATCGGCTGAGTTCATGTTCTTGGGCAAAAAAGAAAGGCGAGCAAGGGAAGTATTATTTTGCAAACCCTTGATTATACGTGATACAAGCCACTCACCTCAGAGGCTATGCCGTACAAAACCCGTCAGGATCTTCCCCGACGGGCTTTTTGTGGATGCGACCAGGTTTTGACGCGTCATGCCGAGCGGATCAGCGGTGCCTCTCGCAGGGAGTAATGACTGTTTCAACGACCAAAATCGGCGGCGATCAAATCAATCCGATCGGTACAAATCCCGTCCACGCCCCAGGCCAGCATCTCTCCCGCCCGCCTGACCGTATTCACGGTATAACAAAACAAGCCATAACCCGCCTGCTTGATGGCCACCGCCTGCATCGGCGCCAAATGCTTATGATTGGTATGCAAGGCGACCGCCCCCAATTCCTGCAGGCGCTGATGCCAGTCATCTTCAATCACGTCCGTCAGATACGCCCGCGGAATCGCTCCCGCAGCAACCTGCGCCGCGCGCAACGCCTCCTGCGAAAATGACGACAGCAACGGCAAACGGGCCGCCGTGGCGGCGTCGGGCTGCGCCACATGCGCCGCGACTTCAGTCTCAAAATACGCTTGCGTCACCTGCGCCACCACATGCCCGGTCTCGACTTCCAACCCTTCAACCGGCTTGATTTCAACATTCATCCAGATTCCGTGCTGCCGACAAAACGCCATGGCCTGCTGATAAGTGCAGACCGGCTCGCCAATAAATTCCGGACCAAACCAGCCGCCCACATCCATCGCCGTCAATTGCGCCGCAGTGAAATCGCTGACCTTGCCGACCCCACGGACGGTGCGCCCGAACAGCGGGTCGTGCATCAACACCGGCACGCTGTCGGCGGACAACATGACATCGAACTCAACCGCACGATAACCATGCGCCAGGCCGCAACGTATGGCTGCCAGGGTATTTTCCGGGGCTAACGTGCCGCCACCGCGATGGGCAACGATTTTAGGATAGGGCCACATACATCATCTCTCTCGGTTGAAACAGCCATCAGGACAAATGTTAACAAATTTACAGGAAACCGCTGCAGCGCATGGCGACGACAGTTAAAAGTATTATTTGACAATTTACAACAATCCTCAATGACGTGTCAGCCCAGGGTTTTATCAAAGAAAGTCAGCACCTGCTGTTCCAGCCGCAACAGATAAGTCGCCCGGTCAAACCCCGGCGGATTCGCGCCCGGATCGCCGGCGTCCGATACCAGCGGCGTCAGTGACTGTGCCATGAAGGCAAAGTGCCCGGCATTCGGCACCTGCTCAAATTCAGCCTGCGGCAAGCGCGCACGCAGCCAGTCGCCGTGATATTTCGGCGTTAGCACGGCGTCCTTCTCGGCGGTCACGACCTGTAGCGGCACGTCTATCCGCGCCAGCGATTCCGGCGCGAACACCACGCCTATCGGTGCCATCGCAAATACCGCGCGCACGCGCCTATCCCGTACATCGAAATCTATCGCTGCGGTCGCCTCGACCAGGCCATCCGGATCGCCACCCAAGCGGCAAAACAATTGATCGTCATCGGTGGTAGCACAATGCCGCAGCACTTGTTGCCGATTAGCCATGCCGCCTGCCAGCGCCAGCACACTGAAACCGCCCGCCGAGTGGCCGAGTGCACCGATCCGATCGGCTGGAATCCGGTCGCGCCAGTGGGAATCGGCCAGCACGGCATCCAGCAAGCGCGACAACTGCCGTGGACGTTCGGCAAAATAGCTGTCGGAGCGGACTAGCAAGCGATCCTCCCAGTTATCGCCAGGATGTTGTGGTGCGGCCACCAGATAGCCGCTTTGTGCCAGCCGCAGGGCCAGGTTGTAGTGGGCAAGCTGGCTGCCGCCGGTACCGTGGGATAGCAGGATCAATCCTTTTAACGGGAATTCCGGGACGCCGTTGAAGGCCAGCACCGGGGCGTAGGGGCCTAGGCGCATTTTTCTTGTCGGCGACTTGCTGGGGTAGAACAGCGCGACCGGGATCGTCGGGTGGTCCGGGTGGCGCACTGCCATGGTACGCATGGCGGCTTGTTGTGTTGCTTTTGCGGGCATTGCTGGATCCTTGCTGTGAGTAACGCAAATTGTCCGATATTTACGGAAATCACGCTGGCTTACTCAGCCGGCAGGTTAACAAAAAACCCCATTGCAGGACCGACAAACCACTCTGCTACGGTAAAATGCCCCTCATCCATATTCTGTAAAGCTTTGCGAGAAAATCATTCATGAGCAACGATCACAAGACCGGCACTCCTAACGGCGACAGTGCGCCAGCACCGGCACCGTCCAACTTCCTGCGCACCATCATCGAAGCCGATATGACCGCCGGCGTCTATGCCGAACGCAAGGATGGCCAGGGTCAGCCGTTGCCACCGGTCGTAACGCGCTTCCCGCCTGAGCCTAACGGTTATCTGCATATCGGGCACGCCAAGTCGATTTGCGTCAACTTTGGCCTGGCGCGCGATTACGCGGGCCGTTGCAATTTGCGTTTCGACGATACCAATCCCGAAAAAGAAGAGCAGGAATACGTCGATACCATTATCGACAGCGTCAGATGGCTGGGTTTCGACTGGAAAGACGCAACCGGCGAGCATTTGTACTTCGCCAGCGACTATTTCGACCAATTGTATGAAATGGCCGAACACCTGATCGCCGCCGGCTTCGCCTACGTTGACAGCCAAAGCGCCGAAGACATGGCCGCCAATCGCGGTAACTTTGGCGAAGTCGGCAAGGATTCGCCATTCCGCAACCGTTCGCCGGAAGAATCGCTGGACCTGTTCCGGCGCATGAAAGCCGGCGAATTCAAGGATGGCGCGCACATCGTCCGCGCCAAGATCGACATGGCGTCGCCGAACATGAATCTGCGCGATCCGGCGATCTACCGCATCCGTCACGCCCATCATCACCGCACTGGCGACACGTGGTGCATCTACCCGATGTACGACTACACCCACCCGATCTCGGATGCGCTGGAAAACATCTCGCATTCGATCTGCACACTGGAATTCCAGGATCACCGGCCGTTCTACGACTGGATCCTGGAAAAACTCAGCGACGGCGGCTTCCTGCAAAAGCCGGTACCGCATCAATACGAATTCTCGCGCCTCAACGTCACCTACGTCATCACCAGCAAGCGCAAGCTGCGTCAACTGGTGGACGAAGGCATCGTTGACGGCTGGGACGATCCACGCATGTCGACCCTGGTCGGCATCCGTCGCCGCGGCTATACGCCGGAAGCGCTGCAACTGTTCTGCGAACGCACCGGCGTGACCAAGTCCGACGGCTGGATCGACATGAGCTCGCTCGAAGGCGCGCTGCGCGAAGACCTGGATCCGAAAGCCCCGCGTGCCAACGCCGTGCTGCGCCCGCTAAAACTGATCATCGACAACTTTCCGGAAGGCGAAACCGTCGAGTGCCACGCACCGGTCTACCCACCGGCACACCCGGAACACGCCACCGCGCTGCGCCACTTCCCGATCAGCAAAACCTTGTGGATCGAACGGGAAGACTTCATGGAAACGCCGGTCAAAGGCTATTTCCGCCTGACCCCGCCGAGCGCGGACAAACCCGGCAGCCGCGTCCGCCTGCGTCACGGTTATGTCGTTGAATGCACCGGCTTCGACAAAGACGCCGACGGCAACGTCACAGCCGTGCACTGCAACTACTTCGAAGACAGTAAAAGCGGCACTGACGGCAGCGCCAACTACAAGGTCAAGGGCAACATCCACTGGGTCAGCGTCGCCCATGCGCTGGAAGCCGAGGTCCGCCTGTATGACCGTCTGTTCAACGACCCGCATCCGGATGCGGGCGGCAAGGACTTCAAACTGGCATTGAATCCGCACTCGAAGGAAGTGGTCACTGCCTATCTGGAACCAGGTATGTCCGCTGCGATGCCGGATGACCGTTATCAGTTTGAACGGCACGGGTATTTTGTCGCGGATCGGGTGGATAGTGTGGCGGGAAAACCGGTGTTTAACCGGACGGTGACTTTGAAGGATAGCTGGGGCAAGTAAAGTTATTGCGTTATTAGCATTTTCAGAGCGCTGTCAGGAATTCAAATTGACAATCTGTAGCTTGGACTGAGAAGCCCAAGCTCGTCATATTCAACCATACGATACTTTTGGCGGCCGGTTGGCGGGCTTCTAAACCTTACCGCCGTTCCCCGAGACAAAATTCTCCGCCTGTCCGAACTGCGTACTCGCCATGCATTTCGCCATCTTCTACTTCCATTCTTGATACAGATTGTTTCAAGCATTACCAGTTTGTATTAGTCGTTTAGCTATCAATACCTAGACTAAAGACAGGGAGGCACAAGTCGATGTATTGCATTAGAAGCAATTATGGAAGAGGTGTTGGCATGAACACGAAAGCGGTTTTTGTATGGCTGGCAGCGCTGATGCTGGCGCTAGGGTGCAACTTGGCAGAGGCGCGAGATAGCAGTGGATTTCAACATAATGGCGGTAGCTTTCAGGGCCACCAGCACTTTGATAACCATCGCGGCGGCGCGCGTATGTCAGGTAGGTTCCACGATGGCAGATTCCACGATTTTCACGGTCGCGGCCTGTTCATCGTCGGCGGCCCGTTCTTCTGGGATCCCTACTTCTATGGCGCGCCTGTCTACCCCGACGACAGCCAATTGATTTATGTCCCAGCGGGCGCAGATTATAGTTATTACTGCAGGAACCCAGCCGGTTATTACCCAGATATCCAACGTTGTCCAACCGGATGGCTGCGGGTCACGCCAGATATGCCTGAGTAAGCGCAGGGGCTGGCAGCAAGCGTAACGTATGTTGCAAGGCGCACCATGCGCGCCAGGTTTTGCCCCGTCACATAAGCGACGATGAGTATGATCGGTACGCATGTTCGTCTGCCGCCGACGATCTGTTCATGAACGCCGCTAACCGGATATACTTTCATCACTTTGCACGTCGACTTCATCCAACCAAGGCTCACCCATGACAATTTCCATGTACACCTCATCCATTCCCGTCTTCAAACAAATGCTCAACGGCCTGAGCGATGTCCTGGCCAAAGCCGAAGCTCACGCTGCCGAAAAGAAAATCGATGCCAGCGCCTTCCTGCAAGCGCGCCTGTTCCCGGACATGTTCCCGCTGACGCGCCAGGTTCAGATCGCTGCTGATTTCGCTAAAAGCGTCTCATCGCGTCTGGCCGGTATCGAAGTACCGGCGTATGAAGATAGCGAGCAGACCTTTGCTGAACTGCAAGCGCGTATCAAGAAAACGCTGGCCTTCATCGATGGCCTGACAGCAACGCAAATCGACGGCAGCGAATCCCTGGAAGTCTTGCTGCGTCCCGGTACCCCAAAAGAGAAGAAGCTGACGGGTCAGGCGTATCTGTTGCAATACGGTATGCCACAATTTTTCTTCCACGTCACCACTGCCTACGCAATCCTGCGCCACAATGGCGTTGAAATCGGTAAACGTGACTTTATGGGTGCTTATTAAACAATTGGAGCAAAAATCATGAGCAAGAGCCAGGATACGAAAAAAGCGGTAAAGAAAGAACCCGCCAAAACCATGAAAGAAAAGAAGGCTGACAAGAAAGTGAAGAAGGAAGAGAAGAAGCGTCAGCAATGATAGCAACTCGCGCATCAGCCAAGCCATAAAAAACGCGACCAGACGGTCGCTTTTTTATGCAAGTCCGGCAACGATACAAAGCTAACGCTGACGCCGCGCCGGCGCATCACCGGCCATGTAATACGGCACATTGACCCTCGGCAACGGTGCACGCCCACGAATCATATCGGCGATTTTCTCGGCGATCATGATCGTCGGGGCGTTCAGATTGCCGGTGGTGATAATCGGCATGATCGATGCATCGATCACGCGCAAACCGTCCAGACCATGCACGCGCCCTTGCGCATCGACCACCGCCATCTCGTCATAGCCCATCTTGTTCGAACAAGATGGATGGAATGCGGTTTCGGCATGGTTGCGGACAAAATCATCCAGTTCGGCATCGCTCTGCACCTGCTTGCCTGGCGAAATTTCGTTGCCGGCATAGGCTGCCAACGCCGGCTGGCCGATGATCTCGCGGGTGATGCGAATACCGGCACGGAATTCATGCCAGTCTTGCTCGTCCGCCATGTAGTTGAACAGGATGCTTGGATGCTGCCGTGGATCTTTCGATTTCAGATGGACGCGACCGCGGCTCAACGAGCGCATCGATCCCATGTGCGCCTGGAAGCTGTGCACCTTGATCGGATTGCTGCCGTTGTAATTGATCGCCACCGGCAAGAAGTGATACTGGATGTTCGGCCAGGCGAAGCTCTCGTCAGAACGGATAAAACCGCCCGCTTCGAACTGATTGCTGGCACCGGTCCCGCTCCCCATGAACAGCCATTCGGCACCGATCGCCGGTTGATTGTGGAGTTTCAATGCGGGTGCCAGCGACACCGGCTGCTTGCATTCGTACTGTTGATAGACTTCCAGATGGTCCTGCAAGTTAGCCCCAACGCCGGGTAAATCCAGTACCACCGGAATATCGTGCCGGCGTAGCAATGGCGCCGGGCCGACGCCTGAGCGCTGCAAAATCTGTGGCGAGGCAATCGCTCCCGAGCACAGCAACACTTCGCGTCTGGCGTGTGCGGTGAGCGGGGTGTCGTGGTGCAGGTAAGCGACGCCGCTGGCGCGCTTGCCGGAAAACAGGATGCGGTCGGTCAGCGCATGGGTGACGATGTTCAGATTTGGACGGGCGCGGGCCTGATCCAGATAACCGCGGGCGGTGCTGGCGCGACGGCCGTTTGGCGTGGTGGTGCGATCCATAGGACCGAAGCCTTCCTGCTGATAACCGTTAAGATCATCGGTGCGCGGATAACCGGCTTGCACACCGGCTTCGACCATTGCATGGAACAAGACGTTGTTGCCAGCCTTCGGCGTGGTGACGCTGACCGGGCCTTCGCCACCGTGGTAATCGTTAGCGCCGACATCGCGGGTTTCGGCTTTTTTGAAGTACGGCAGGCAATCCAGGTACGACCAGTTTTCCAGGCCGTCATGCCTGGCCCAACCGTCGTAATCCATCGCATTGCCGCGGATGTAGCACATGCCGTTGATCAGCGATGACCCGCCCAGACCTTTACCGCGTCCGCATTCCATGCGGCGGTTGTTCATATACGGTTCCGGATCGGTTTCGTAGGCCCAGTTGTAGCGCCGTCCCTGCAACGGGAACGCCAGCGCAGCCGGCATCTGGGTACGAAAATCCAGACGGTAATCGGGGCCGCCGGCTTCCAGCAGCAGCACCGTGACGCCCGCATCTTCAGTCAGGCGCGCGGCCAGCACATTCCCGGCAGAACCGGCGCCGATGATGATGTAATCGTATTCTTGAGATTGACGCATGTGTTGCTCCTGATTGCTCGCTCAATGAAGCGCGTTAAAACACTGACGTGTAAGCACCTAACTCCACCTGGATCGACTTGATGCGCGTGTAATGTTCCAGCGTGGTCAAGCCGTTTTCACGGCCGACGCCGGATTGTTTGTAACCTCCGACCGGCATTTCCGCCGCCGACTCGCCCCAGGTATTGATCCAGCAAATCCCTGCCTCCAGCCGATGAATCACGCGATGGGCGCGGCTCAGGTTTTCTGTCATCAGGCCAGCCGCCAGACCATATTCGGTATCGTTGGCGCGACGAATCACTTCGTCTTCTTCATCGAACACCAGGATGCTCATCACCGGACCGAAGATTTCTTCCTTGACGATTGTCATCTCGTCGGTGCAATCGGTGAAGACTGTGGGCTGCACATACGCTCCCTTGGCGTATGCACCGCTGACTTCACGCTTGCCGCCGATCAGGAGACGCGCACCTTCGGCAATGCCGGTCGCGATGTAACCCAGCACGCTGTCCATGTGCGTAAAGCTCACCAGCGGGCCGAAGTTGGTGTCGGCGTCTTGCGGGTTGCCGAGACGGATGCGGGCAACGCGTTCCAGCACCTTGGCTTCGAACGCTTCTTTCAATGAGCGATGCACAAACACGCGCGTGCCGTTGGTGCAGACCTGGCCCGAGCTGTAAAAGTTTGCCATCACGGCGACGTCGGCGGCACGATCCAGATCCGCATCGGCGAACACGATCAACGGCGATTTTCCTCCCAGTTCCATCGTCACATCTTTGAGTGTCGAACTGGAGGCGCTGGCCATGACTTTTTTACCGGTCGCGGTGCCGCCGGTGAAGGATATTTTTTCGATGCCGGGATGTTCCGTCAACCACGTACCGACTTCCCGGCCGCTGCCGGTCAACACATTGAAGACGCCATCCGGCAAACCTGCTTCAGTGAAAATTTCTGCCAGTTTCAACGTCGTCAGCGAAGTCACTTCGCTCGGCTTGAAAATCATCGCGTTACCGGCAGCCAGTGCCGGGGCCGCTTTCCACAGGGCGATCTGAATCGGGTAATTCCACGCGCCAATGCCAGCGACCACACCCAGCGGCTCGCGTCGGGTGTAGACAAACGAACTCTCACGCAAAGGGATTTGCTGGCCTTCGATCGATGGCACCAGACCCGCGTAATACTCCAGCACATCGGTGCCGGTGACGATATCGACATAACGCGTTTCCGACAGTGCTTTGCCGGTATCCAGCGTTTCGATTGCAGCCAGTTCGTCATTCCGTGCGCGCAAAATTTCCACCGCACGGCGCAAGATGCGTGAACGCTGCATCGCGGTCATCGCCGCCCATACGCGCTGGCCCTTTTTGGCGCTGTCAACAGCCAGATCAACGTCAGCCTTGGCGGCGCGCTGGACCACTGCCAGCACCTCACCGTTGGCGGGGTTGATGCTCTCGAATGTCGTACCGCTGGTGGCATCGACCCGACGACCGCCGATGTAAAGTTGCTGCAGTGGGAATACTGGCATTTGAAGCCCCTCTGTTCGAATAAATATTCGGTTAAATGAAAAATCACAATGTGCTGCCGAACCGTTTCATTCCGGTTAGCGCCTGCTTAAGGCGGCCTGACGCGAGCCCGGCTACGACGCATTACGAACCCGCACTGCCTTTGGCCAACTGTTGATCCAGATATTCATAAGCAATTTTCCGGGCCGTGCTCACATCAAACGCTTCGCCGGACAGGGAACCGCGCAACCATAATCCATCAATCATCGCGGCCAGGCCGCGCGCGGCCTGACGCGCCTGCGGCAGCGCCAATTCGCGTCGGAACTGGGCGCACAGGTTGGAATACAAACGCTGGTCGTTGACCCGCTGCAAGCGCCGTAACGATGGCTGATGCATGCTCGACGACCAGAAAGCAAACCAGGTTTTCATGACCGGACCGCTGATTTGATTGTCGCTAAAGTTGGTATCCACCAACGCCCGCAGTTGCGCCTGCGCGGTGTCTTCTTCACCTGCCAGTGCACGCCTGCGCCGCAATGCATCGTCGCTCAAGTCACGCAAGATCTGGCGCATGGTGGCTTCCAGCAAACCACTTTTATCGCCGAAATAATGGCTGATGATGCCGGTCGACAATCCCGCTTGCCTGGCAATCAGCACGATGGTGGCATCGGCCAGACCGACCCGGTCGATCACGGCAAGCGTCGCCTGAATCAGCTGCTGCCGCCGCAACGACTGCATTTCGTTTCTTTTCCTCACTTCTTCTCCATCAGCGTGCGCAGGGCGCACCGTCTGCCCGCTATTTAAGCAAATGAGTATAGTTTAAATTGATTGGACGTTCAATCAATAAAAATTGACGCTTACCACCCTGATCTTTTAGGCAACCTTAAAGCAAGGTAAACATCTCGGCGAAACATGCTGCATGGCAATTTAACAATGCCGCTCAATGGGGGAATCCAGTGAGCGCCGACTCCGCCGAAGCAGCGCGCCAGGAGAGAAAGGCAATCAGCGGAAATAAAAAAACGCGGCCCGAAGGTCGCGTTTTTCTATTTCCGCCTGCAAACCGATCACTCCTCCAAGGTCGCAATCACCGGCGCATGATCGGAAGGTTGTTCCCATTTGCGCGGCACCTTGTCGATGACGCACGCCGTACATTTTGCAGCCAATGGCGGCGACAACAAGATGTGGTCGATGCGCATGCCGCGGTTCAGGCGAAATCCCATGCGGCGATAATCCCACCAGCTATATAGTTTCTCCGCTTGCGCAAACATGCGAAACGCATCGGTCAGTTCCAGGCCCTGCAAGCGGACGAACGCCGCGCGCTCTGGCGGCGAGACCAGATTCTCGCCGACCCACGCCGCCGGATCATAGACATCGCGATCTTCCGGCGCAATATTGTAATCGCCCAGCAACGCCAGATTCGGATGCTGCTGGCGCTCGCCATCCAGATAGTCATGCAAAGCATCCAGCCACTTCAGCTTGTATTGATACTTATCCGATTCCAGCGACTGTCCGTTCGGAATGTACGCGCAGACTATCCGCATGCCGGCAATCGTCGCGGTCAGCAAACGCTGTTGCTCGTCTTCAAACAACGGATTGTTCCTGACCACATCCGTGATCGGATGACGTGCAAGAATCGCCACACCGTTATAGGTTTTCTGACCGCTGAACACCACCTGATAACCGGCGGCCTCGATTTCCGCCTGCGGGAATTTATCATCGGTCAGTTTGGTCTCCTGCACTGCCAATACATCCACCGGATTATCCGTCAGCCATTGCAAGACCTGCGGCAGACGGACCTTGAGCGAGTTGACATTCCACGTTGCTATTTTCATCGAGTTCAAATTCTTTAATATTTAATTGAGTAAGCAGCGTATTCGCCAGCTTGAAAACTGGCCGGGCTACAAATTATATTTGCGTGTGGCCTGTTTGATACAGCGCCGCCGATCTTTTACCACCGCACTTTACACCAATCGGCACTTGCCCTCTATGAGCAGCAGCTTCGCGAGCGCGATCTGCGCTGCGCCAACGTGAGTTTGGAACCCGCGGGCTGTTGTGCGACAATCACGAAGCACAAAAACGCGAGGGCTACGACATGACGGTACTGATACTAGGCTTGTTGATTTTTCTAGGCGTGCACTCGGTCCGCATCGTGGCCGCGCCTTGGCGCGCAGCGCAGATTGCCCGTATGGGTCAAAACGGCTGGAAAGGATCGTACGCACTGGCTTCGGCTGTCGGGCTGGTGCTGATCGTCTGGGGCTACGGACTGGCGCGCGCGCACCCGTTGCTCCTCTGGACGCCGCCAACGGCGACGCGCCATCTCGCCGCGCCGCTGACCGCACTGGCCTTCGTTCTGCTCGCGGCCGCGTACGTGCCGGGCAACCGCATCAAGGCCGCGGTCGGGCACCCGATGGTGCTGGGCGTACAGGTCTGGGCCCTGGCGCACCTGCTCGCGAACGGCGGCCTGGCTGCCGTTGTATTGTTCGGCGCCTTCCTGGTCTGGGCCGTGGCGGATTTCGCAGCGGCGCGCCGCCGCGATCGGCTGGCGGGAACGCACGGTCCTGCCGGAACGCGCGCGCGGGATGTTGTCGTTGTCAGCGTCGGGCTCGTGAGTTGGGCGCTGTTCGCATTCCTGCTGCACGGGTGGTTGATTGGCGTAAGGCCGTTCGGCTGAGCGGCGGGCGGTCTGCATAAAAACCGCGTGTGGCGGCCACAAGCCGCCAGATAGTTAAGCGTCTCCAATTACCGGCATACAGGGATCGCAGTGAAAACAATTGGCTTGATTGGCGGTATGAGTTGGGAGTCTACGGTTCCTTACTATCGCCTCATAAACGAAACGGTCAGAGCGCAGCTTGGCGGTCTGCATTCTGCAAAGGTGATTCTCTACAGCGTCGACTTCCACGAAATTGAACGTCTGCAGCATGCAGAAGACTGGCCGGAAGCCGGGCGGCGGCTAGCCGGCGCAGCCCGTGCACTCGAAGCGGCAGGCGCCGATTTCCTGGTTCTTTGTACCAACACGATGCACAAGGTGGCGCCAGCCATCGAGTCGGCAGTCTCGATTCCGCTGTTCCACATTGCGGATCCAACTGCCGCTGAGATCAAAGGCTCGGGGCTAGTCAAAGTCGGCTTGCTCGGCACCCGTTTCACCATGGAACAAGCGTTTTATCGTGACAGGCTCGTTCGCCTCCACGGCATTGATGTGCTGATTCCCTCCGAGCCTGATCGAGAGATCGTGCATCGCATCATTTATGACGAGCTTTGCATGGGCCAGGTGCGCGACACTTCCCGCGCCGAATATCAACGCATCATTGCCAGCCTGGTTGTGCAAGGGGCGCAGGCGATCATTCTCGGCTGCACGGAAATCGCCATGCTGGTGGGGCCGAATGATGCGCCGGTCCCCGTATTCGACACAACCGGCATTCATGCCAGGAGCGCTGCCGAATGGGCTATGTCCGCACAAGAGCTGCCGAAAACGTCGGAACCGTGAGATAGTTACCTCTGACACGCGCTTGTCGATAGCTCGCTGTTTTACAAGCGAGAGTCAACGCCCGGGCCCCGAAGACGTTGATTTGAAACGCAACAGCGCATGATCAAGCCGTCAAGCCGGTTTTCACTGACACAGGAAGGGCGTCATGCTCATAAAAAATAAAACGGTTCGCGATTTTTCTTTGGCCTGTGCACTGATTTGCTGGTTACCGTTGGCTCAGGCCGCCGACGCGGCGCAAGCGACGGAGTCGCCGACAGACGGATATCAAGGCTACGCATCGGCAGCACTCGGAAACGGCATCATGTACGGCCCCGGCTTGAGCGGCCAAAAACCAATGAGATGGCGCGCTGCGGAAATCAGATTCGGACCGACTATCGATCTTTTCGGACAGGTTGCGAGCGGCCGCATCCCAGTTGGCGAAGCACCTCGGCTTGACATTGTTTATTACAACGAAGGGCATCCGGACAACAACCATCGGGATGGATACGCGCTGCAGATGGTCTACAGAAAAAAATTGCAGCCAAGTCTCGACGTCGAGCTCGCTGCCGGGCCGTATTTCAGCATGAACAGAACGACCGTCAACGGAACAGAAATCGATGATGCACGCCTTGGCGCGTTGTTTTCCGTGGCCTTTCTGGCCCGCCTCGACCAGTATTCCCGCGGTCTGAATGTCCGGCTTGCCTATAACCACGTTGTGATGCCCGGCGCCCCTTCCTCTGGCACCTTGCTGGTCGGCATCGGCAAAGAACTCGGCTCCGGGTATGCGAGTGCGCCTGACCAACCCGGCCGCCACCCGATATGGCTCGCAGTGGCGGGCGGTTTCGCCCAGACAAATCAGTCGGGACCGGGAAAGCGACTTAGCTATGCGGTTGAAGCAAAAAAATACGACGGCCAATGGGCAACGTCGGTTGCCGGCATCGAAGAAGGCGATGACGGCGTGCGCGTGAATCGCCGCGGGATCGCTGTGCAAGGGTGGTACGTGCAACCGATAGCTGAAGATTGGTCCATCAGTGGCGGTGCGGGCCCTTATCTTGCGGCCAACAGACGGGAATCCGGCGACTTGACGCTCAACGGCCTGATCTCCATCCAGGTTGACCGGAACCTCGGCAGCAGCTTGAAAGCCTTCGCGAATTTCGGGCGGGCAGTCACCTTCAGAAACAAGAACGACGCCGATCTGATGACAATCGGTCTGATGAAACGTTTTGATCTTTAGTCGAAGAGCGTTCGTTCAGGTCCCGCCAGCGGCGCGATCCGAACCGCGTGCCGCAAAAAAGCGCCGCAGAATACCCGTCGAGTAGTGACTGGCGACACCGCTCAGAAACTTGCCGAAATCGATGTGTGCGCTGGCATCGGCGCGATCGGATATGGTACGTAATACGGCACAAGGCACGGCGTACTCAAAACATATTTGCGCCACAGCGGCGCCCTCCATCTCAACCGCCAGTGCATCCGGCAATACCGACAAGATGCGCTCGACCTGCCCGATATCCGCCACGAATTGATCGCCGCTGGCAATCATCCCGACATGCAATACCGGCTGCCCAATGCCGAAAGCCTTCCGGATCTCAGGTAGCACCGCCTGTTGCAGATCTTCTCTCAGAAAGAAGCTGGCTGCCGCTTGCAATTCAGCACCGAGCGCGCTATCCGCCACGAATTCGGACTGCCCCAGCAACGGCACCTCGTGCTGGGGGAACAGCGGACGCGCATCCAGATCGTGCTGGATTAAACGGTCTCCGACCACGATATCGCCGACCTTGACATGCGGTCCGACGCCGCCGGCAAGGCCGGTAAACACAAGCTCCGTCACGCCAAACTCACGAATCAATGTCACCGCCGTCGCCGCTGCCGCGACCTTACCGATTCTGGCGAGCACCACCACGCACGGCTGCCCGTCCAGCTCGCCGACGTGATAGTCGCGCATGCCGATGCGGCGCACGTGATTGCCGCTCTGTCTGGTCATGGCGTCGATCAGGTCGGCGACTTCATCGTGCATGGCCGCTAGTATTCCTATTGTCATTTCGTAATTTTCCTGAGTTCGATAGCGGCACAGATAAGATCAGGCAGGGCGAAAAAGCGGAATGCCTTCCACAACCTGCATCTAATTCAGTCTGTTCACAGCGGCGACAATGTCGTCACAGATACGACGCGAGTTCATGATAGTGGTATGTATCGACGGTACGGTAATCAAGGTAATGCTCGCCAGCCGTGTTTCGGCAACGGTCAGGATCCCGTCATTCGGTTCATCGCCAAACGGTGACCAGCGTCCACGCGGGCCGGCGGTTCCGGCGTAAATGGTGGTGGGTATCGTCGGCATCGGCAATTGTTCGATCCAGTCCTGCTGCGCCAGCAACTGACCCATCTCTCCTGTCATCAAGCGGAACAGACGCCAACTCGAAAAGGTTCTTGCCATGCGACTGGCTTGCATCGGTGGTGCCAGAAAGAAACATGCTTCGGGTTGTTGCGCCAGCCGTGGCAGGACTGCCCGGGTCAGCACGCAACCGAGCGAATGGCCGACCACAATGTAGCGCTGGCCCCTGGTTTTGCGCGTGATGAATTGGTGCAGGCGCGCCAGACATGTGTGCCAGCGCTCGAAGGCGGCCAAATAGCCAAACAGCAGCGGGTGCAGGCCTGCGGCGCGCAAACGCGCAGCCAGAATCAGCATCGACAGTGGCGTGCGCCCCATGCCATGGACCAGGATGACGCGCACAGCTGTGTCGTTTGGCGTGACAGGATCGGGGTTCATGGTAGCGGCTATTTGTCTCTTTTCTGCAATTGCTTCTCGAACGCAACGTCGAGCTTGCTGATGCGCCTGGGCTTTTGCGGCCCGTAGGCATTGACGAATTTTACAAATTCATCCAGTTCCAAGGGTTCGCTAACGCGGATGGCCGGTGCTTCACCGGCATTTTGCGCCAGGATAAATAACTCGCCTGCCGTACGTACCATTGAATAGCGCAGGCCGCTACTGCGTGCGTTGAGACGCTCGACGGCGGAGGTGGCACGGGTTGATCTCATCTGTTGCTCCTGATATTCGTGTAAACATTGCAAAGAATCTGAGGCGGATCAGCACAGCTTACGACTGCACCTTCAGATGATGCGCTTACTTTCAAAACGCAAGCGCTCCCCGCTCACCGGGTCCTGAAAGGAAATGGCGCGCGCCAACAACTTCAGCGGCGACGACCAGTCATCCCCTTTGCACGGATGGACATCGGGATAAAAAGTGTCGTTGACGATAGGCATGCCGAGTGCGGCCATGTGGACCCGCAGCTGATGTTTCTTGCCGGTCAGCGGGCGCAATCGATACAGACTGTTTTCCTGGCGCCGTTCGATCAGTGCAATATGGGTTTCCGAATTCGGCTCACCGCAGACTTCCTGCATACGGAAAAACGGGCTGCCGTCAACCATCCGGCTGCGATACACCAGCGGCAAATCCAGCTGTGGCATGGCCGGGGCCAGCGCCTCATAGACCTTGTCCACCAGGCGCTGCTGAAACAGCGATTGATACGCACCGCGGGTCGCGATGTCACAGGAAAAAATCACCACCCCTGCGGTTTCGCGATCGAGTCGATGTATCGGCGTCAGGTGCGCCAGCCCGGTCTTCTTTTTCAGCCGCACCAGCAGCGTCTCATGCAAGAACCGCCCGGTCGGAATCACTGGCAGGAAATGCGGCTTGTCGACCACCAGCAGGCGGTCGTCCTGGTACAGGATGGCTTCTTCAAACGGGATCGGGGTTTCCGTGTCCAGTTCGCGGTAATAGTAAATACAGCTGCCGCGCCGATATGGCGTCGCCGGTGTCAGCAGTTCGCCGCTGGCATCCACCACTTCGCCTTTTCCCATCCGGGCAATCCAGGTAGCGCTGGCAACAGCCGGGAAACGTTGCCCAAGAAATGTCAGCAAGTCCGGCCAGTCGCCGGCCGGCAGCCACAAATAACTGGGAGCGACGCCGTCGACGACAGGTAACGGCGCGGCCACAACGGTTGCGAGCGCCAATGAAGAAGATCTCATCACAGCACCAGTTGCCAGTAACCGACATCAATCCAGGTATCGAATTTTCTGCCGACCTGACGAAAATCGCCGACCTTTTCAAACCCCATTTTTTCGTGCAGCGCGATGCTGCCCGGATTCGGCAGGGCAATGCCGCTAATCACCGTGTGCACCGGCAACTTGGCCAGTTCCGCCAGCAGCGCGCGATACAGCATGGTGCCTAGACCTTTGCCAGCCGCTGCGCCGGATAGATACACCGAGCTCTCGACAGCATGCTGATAAGCCGTGCGCGGACGCCATCTGGCAGCGTAGGCGTAACCGAGGATCTGCTCTCCGTCAACGCACACCAGCCACGGAAACGTCGCCGTGATGTCGCTGATCCGCTGCGCCATTTCCGGCGGCGTCACGGCAACGCTCTCAAAGCTGATGGTGGTGTTCAACACATAGGGGTTATAGACGCCGCAGATGGCTTCTGCGTCGCTGACCGTCGCGGGACGAAGGATGTAAGTCATAGTGAAAGATGATGGGGGAAAAAACCTGCTGGCGCCAAACCGTCTGTCTGACTGCACGACACGAGCCGGATAGCCCGAAATCGGCACAGCAAATCAGTGCAATGATAACGCGCTATTGGCAAACATGCGGTGGCTGGCAACGCGTTGGCGAACATAACGAAGAAAATCAGATGCAATTTCTACAATATACTCTGGGCAATGCCTGAATCAGACACTCTGTGGACGCTGGATTGCCTCCGCGTCACCCGGCGCAAGGCACTCCGTATAGCTGCGCTCCCCTCCTAACTCGTCAGCGCCTCCCGAATCTGCTGCAACGAAGCGGGATCCTCAATCGTCGTCAAATCGCCCGGATCACGCCCTTCGCAAATCGCCTGAATCGAGCGCCGCAACAACTTGCCGGAACGCGTCTTCGGCAACAGGCTGACGAAGTACACCCGCGCAGGCCGCCCCACCGCACCGATCTGCTGGTCGACCACGCCCATGATCTCTTTTTCCATAGTCAGTCGGGCCGCCGCATCGGTCAGCCCGCCGCCATCCTTGAGGATCACAAACGCCACCGCAACCTGCCCTTTCAACTTATCTTCGACACCGACCACCGCCACTTCCGAAACGTTCGGATGACTGGAAATACTCTCTTCAATTTCTCGCGTACCCAGCCGATGTCCGGCGACATTGATGACATCGTCGGTACGCCCCAGGATGAAATAATAGCCATCGTCATCGCGGATGCCCCAGTCAAAGGTGGAGTAGACATGACGCGCGAAATTCGACCAGTAGGTGCTGACAAAACGATCGTCGTCACCATAAATGGTTTGCAGACAACCGGGTGGCAGCGGCCCCTCCACCACCAACACCCCTTTTTCGTTGGCGCCGCAAAGTTCACCGGTGGATTCATTCAGCAGCGCCATCTTGTAGCCGTACATCGGGACGCCGGGACTACCGAGCCGGGTCGGTTTGTCTTCGATGTTTTTGGCGATGGTCAGCATCGGCCAGCCGGATTCGGTTTGCCAGTAATTGTCGATAATCGGCACGCCGAGCGCGCCGGCAATCCAGTTGGAGGTCGTTTCATCCAGCGGTTCGCCGGCCAGAAACAATGCTTGCAGCGATGACACGTCATATTTCTTCAGCAATTCCGCGGGCTGCTTTTTCAATACCCGGATCGCAGTCGGCGCCGAAAACATCTGCGTCACCTTATATTTCTCGACGATGCTCCACCAGACGCCGCCATCGGGAGAAGTTGGCAATCCCTCGTACATGATGGTCGCCATGCCAGCCATCAACGGCCCGTAGACGATGTAAGAATGGCCGACGACCCAGCCAATGTCTGAAGTGCTGAAAAAAGTACCGCCAGCCTTGCCGCGGAAAATATAGTCCATCGAGGTCGCCAGCGCCACCGCCTGGCCGCCGACATCGCGCTGCACGCCCTTGGGTTTGCCGGTGGTGCCCGAGGTGTACAGAACATAAGAAAGCGCATTCGATTCCAGCCAGACTACCGGCACGCGAGCATCCATATGCAGCGCGCGTTGTTGCGCGAAATCGACATCCCGACCGGCAGTCAACGGCATCTCCGCCAGGCCGCGATTGACCAGCAGCACGTGCCCCGGCTTGTGCTGTGCGAGATTGATCGCATCGTCCAGCAAACCCTTGTACGGCACGACTTTGCCGCCGCGCGAGCCGGCATCCGCGGAGACGATCAACTTGGGCCTGGCATCGTCAATGCGCGTCGCCAGGCTATGTGCGGCAAAGCCGCCGAACACCACCGAATGTACCGCACCGATGCGGGCGCAGGCCAGCATCACAAATGCGGCTTCGGCGATCATCGGCATGTAAATCAGCACGCGGTCGCCCCGCCCTACGCCGAACGATTGCAGGATGGCTGCGGCGCGCACCACCTCCGCCTGCAGTTCTCGATAGGTATACACGCGCTCACTGTTGGTTTCAGTCGAAATCGCGATCAGTGCCGCCTGCTCGCCGCGTGTGGCGACCCAGCGGTCGACTGCGTTATGGCACAAATTGGTGGTGCCGCCGACGAACCATTTGGTGAACGGGGGCTTGGTATAGTCGAGAACTTGAGTAAAGGGCTGATGCCAGTCGATTCTTCTGGCTTGCTCGGCCCAGAATGTTTGTGGATCATCGACCGATCGTTGGTACAGGCTGGCGTAACTCATGCTATCTCCTCGCGAATGGACGTCTCTAAAAACCGTCATCTCAGCCAAAACTGACCGGCCAAGGTGGGAACCGAGAATTAAATGACGTATAAATCCATATACTCGTTAACCGCCATCGCTTCCAGTTTTTTCTGATCGAGTGACACCTCCAGAATTTTTTGCTGCTGCCTGATCGGGAACTGGCGCGCCAGATTGATCTTGAATTTATCTTCCAGCAGTGGAATCCCTTCCTTGCGGCGACGCGCATGGCCGACCGGATATTCAACCACGATTTCTTTCAGTTTCTTGCCGTCCTTGAATTCAACCGTCAGCGCATTCGCGATCGAACGCTTCTTCGGATCGTGATAATCCTTGGTGAAAGCCGGATCTTCGACACAGACGATCTTGTCGCGCAGGACGTCGATGCGTTGGTCGGCGGCGATCCGGTTTTCATAATCGCCCGCAGTCAGACGGCCGAAGATCAATGGCAGCGCAACCATGTACTGGATGCAGTGATCGCGGTCGGCCGGATTGTTGAGCGGACCTTTTTTGTCAATGATGCGGATGCAGGCTTCGTGGGTACGGATCGTGATCTGTTTGATGTCCTCGACCGCTTTACCCGCTTGCGCCAGCTGCTGATGCAATGTCATCGCTGCTTCGACCGCCGTTTGCGCGTGGAACTCGGCCGGGAAGGAAATCTTGAACAGCACGTTTTCCATCACATACGATGCATACTTGCGCTGGAATTTGAACGGCTGGCCTTTGAACAGGACGTCGTAAAAACCCCAGGTCTTGGCGGTCAGTACCGATGGATAGCCCATCTCGCCGGTCTTCGCCATCAGCGCCAGACGTACTGCGCGCGAGGTCGCATCGCCTGCGGCCCAGGATTTGCGCGAGCCGGTATTTGGCGCGTGGCGATAGGTACGCAGCGACTGGCCATCGACCCATGCCAGCGACACCGCATTCAGCGTTTCTTCACGGGTCAGACCGAGCATGTCAGCGACTACCGCGCTGGATGCGACTTTGACCAGCAGCACGTGATCCAGACCTACTTTATTGAATGAATTTTCGAGCGCGATACAGCCTTGAATTTCATGTGCCTTGATCATGCCGGTCAACACGTCTTTCATTGTCAGCGGCTTCTTGCCGGCGGCGACCGCGTTGCGTGACAGCCAGTCGGCAGTTGCCAGGATGCCCCCCAGGTTGTCCGATGGATGACCCCACTCGGCGGCCAGCCAGGTATCGTTGAAATCGAGCCAGCGAATCATCATGCCAATGTTGAACGCGGCCTGAACCGGGTCCAGCTGAAATTGCGTACCCGGTACTTTGGCACCGTTTGGCACCACCGTACCCGGCACGATCGGCCCCATCAATTTTTTGCACGCCGGATATTCCAACGCTTCCAAACCACATCCCAGTGTATCGATCAGGCAGTTACGCGCAGTGTCGTAGGCTACTTTCGAGACTATCTTGTACTTGGTCACATAATCGACGATATCGATCAGCACCTTGTCGTATTTTGGACGCACGTTGGAAATATGGGCAGACATTTTTTTCCTTGGTGATGGATGGCTGATGCTGTTATCGAAGATTGTTAATTGATGCCGTTGCTTACCGGCTCTTAACGCAGCCTGCATTCGTTCGCCAGTTGCGCGCCCTGCCGGGTATTCAACAACATCGACTTGGCTGGAATCTGGATCCATACCAGACCGCTGGCCTGATTTTCGAAACGCACCGCACCGGTGGAAGTCGAGACCGGTGTCATCGCGTACGTTTTCCCTTTCCAGGTTAATTGCGCAGCGTTTCCGGCATGCGACTCGACTTCAACCTTGTTACCTAATTCGCAATTAAACTTCCCGGTAACCAGCGTCGCGGATGTCAGCCGCGCTCCGGCTGCCGGACGTTCGGCTGCCGTCCGACTCTCCTTCAGCGGCACCGACGAGCCGCAGGACGCCAGCAGGGCCGTCATGGCCAGCGCCGAAGTCAGCGTCGTGACGAGACGAGTAGTGGTATTTACAGCAATGCGGCGAACAGTCATTTTTTCTCCTGAGATGAGGGGGTGTTAGATAGTTGGCTTAAAGGGACCTTAACGACGCCCCATTCAGGGCGCTTATTTCCGCTTGCCAATTGGCACAAATTTTAAGTCTTCCGAGCCCACATAATTCGCCGACGGACGAATAATTTTATTCTCGACGCACTGCACGTCTCAAACCAGTACGTGCCGTACCTCGCGAAAAAACCGGTCGATCTTTGCCTCGATCCGCGTATCGATCATGGCATCCGGGCGCATCCCGTTCGGGCACGCGAGTCGTGGCGTGGTGCCAAACAAACGACAGATGATGGGCCGGTCGTCATAGACCTGGCAGCCATGGTCGCCGAGATGCGGACAACTTAAAGCGGCGAGCGCAGCATCATGCTCTGCATCACTTTTGACAGGCAGTCTTGCCATCTCTTCTGACGAAGCCTTCACCGGTCCACAGCAATCATGGCAGCCGGGAACGCATTCGAATGCGGGAATACGCGACCGGAAAAACCTGATTTTCTGCATGTTTTCGGTCATCGCGTCTTCTCCATCACCGAGATGAACAAGGCGGATTCCAGCAACCCATCCAGCCAGCGAATTAAATGCGTGTCGGCATTGGCGTAAAACCATTCTTTATCAACATGCGCAAACTGCCGGACAAACGGGAATATCGCCATATCGGCAAAACTAAGCCGATCGCTCATCAAACAGGCATGTTGAGCCAGGCGGTCATTTAACGCCGACAGGAACAAACCGCCCTGCTCTCGATAGTGCCCCGCAGGAAACGCGGGAAAACGCTCAGCGTATTTGTAACGATCGAGATCCTGCTTGAACCTGCCATCGTTTTGTTCGATCAATGCTGCAGCCTCTGCCGACAATTCGCTGCGACCGTCCATCCATTGCTGCGGATCATTGACCGCCAGCGCCCACTTCATGATATCCAGGCTTTGCTCGATCACCGTGCCGTCAGGCAACCGCAGGACGGGCACAGTGCCTTTCGGAGAACAGTCCAGCAGCGCCTGCGGCTTATTGCGCAAGCTGACCTCGTGCATATCCACCTGGACAGCGCTGGCCTTGACGGCCAGGCGTGCGCGGATCGCGTAGGGACAACGGCGGAAGGTATAGAGAGTCGGGTACACAGTAATGCGCTTCTTGAATGGGGACGTTAACGTCGCTTCGGAATTAATCGGTTCGGTCCATAGCTGAGATGCACGATCCCATGATCTCGACAGGGCGCGCCGGCCTGATCATATCTGGATCACCAGATTGGGGTCGAACAATCGATTTTCCGGTACGCCTTCCCGGGCATATCCGCGTGGATTGCAGACGACACGTGTGTTTTGCACCCGATAATCGGACCTGTCATGCATATGGCCATGCACCCATAACGCCGGCGCCCAGGCCGCCAGCCTTTCTTCCATATCCGAGACAAAACACGGATTGAAGGGCGATCCTGCATATTTCGGATTGATGCTCGCGGTCGCCGGGGCATGGTGCGAGACAACCACGGTTGTGCCACTGAAAGCCTGCGCAAATTTTTGTTCCAGCCATGCGACGGACTGATCAAAAATCTGCCGCGAGATGAGCGGCGTAAACAGCGCATCGCTGCTGTCATTCAACCTGATCCTGCTGAAATCCCGCACGGTCTGGCTGGCCATCGTCATTGAGGCTTCACGTTCTTCGGCGTCAGGCAGCAAACGGAAATCTGTCCACAATGTGCACCCAAGGAAGCGCACACCGTTCAGACGCAACTCATCCCGTTCCAGAATATGTATGTTGCTGCTGGCCGCAAGTGCGCGCAAGGTCGCCAGCGTACCGCTCAGGCTGCCGCCGTAATACTCGTGATTGCCCGGCACATAGATGACCGGTACGCTGAACTGGCTTGCCCAGGCGATCGCCTGCTGTGGACGCGCGATGTCACCTGCCAGAATCACGACATCGCAAGCGCTGTGCGGGACTGCCATGTCGGCCACGGTAAGGTGCAAATCAGACAAGATAGCGAGGCGCATTGTTTACTTTACATAAATGATCACCGTCCTATTTTACTGGCGCCCGCCCGGTTCGGCGTATTCCCCCGCATTTCTCCCGATTAATCGTCTTTGGCGCCGGCGATCCCGAGTTCCTGAATCTTGCGCGTGATGGTGTTGCGGCCTATGCCCAGACGGACAGCAGCGTCGTTTTTACGACCGTGCGTATGTTTCAGCGCGATCTTGATGAGGGCGGATTCAAACTGTCGACCCAGCACATCCATCACATCGGTAGCGCCGCCGGTCAGCATCGCGGCGGCTTCGGCTTCAAGCAAGCTAATCCAGCTTTGACGCTCGGCGGAAGCCACCTCCGACAACTCGGCGCTACGGGAGTGTTCGTCGTGACCGGCTGCGGTCGCAGGTGCCGGGGAATTCTGATCGAAAGCAGGCAGCGACGCTGAAGGATGCACGCTGAGGGGCGCTTCAGCGCTCAGCGGTTCGTTTTCGGCCAGCAGTTCCTGCGGCAAATCCTTGATTTCCACCGTTTGACCGGGAGCCATCACGGTGATCCAGTTGCACAGGTTTTCCAGTTGCCGTACGTTGCCGGGCAAATCAAGATTGCTCATGAAGCGCATCGCGCTATCGGAGACACGCTTGCTTTCCACACCGAGTTGTTTGGCACTTTGTCCGAGGAAATGACGGGTCAGGATCGGGATATCTTCACGCCTTTCGCGCAGGCTTGGCAAACGCAGCCGAATCACGTTCAGGCGGTGATACAAATCTTCACGGAACAAACCTTCGCGTACCCGCGTTTCCAGATTCTGATGGGTGGCGGCAATCACCCGCACGTTGGCTTTCATTGACTGATGACCGCCGACACGATAGAAATGGCCATCCGACAAAACCCGTAACAGGCGCGTTTGCAGATCAAACGGCATGTCGCCGATTTCATCCAGAAACAGGGTGCCGCCTTCGGCTTGCTCGAAGCGGCCGCGCCGCGACGCCTGTGCGCCGGTAAACGCGCCACGCTCATGGCCGAACAATTCCGACTCCAGCAAATCCTTCGGAATAGCCGCCGTATTCAACGCGATAAAAGGCTGCGCTGCGCGTGGGCTGTGCTTGTGCAACGCGCGTGCGACCAGCTCTTTACCGGTGCCCGATTCGCCGGTGATCAGCACCGTCACATTCGATTGCGACAAACGGCCGATGGCACGAAATACGTCCTGCATCGCCGGTGCCTGACCGAGGATTTCCGGCGTGTCGGCAGAGGCCTGCTCCACATTCACTTCGCGCAAACTTTCATCCAGCGCACGACGAATCAGCTCGACCGCTTTATCCAGATCAAACGGTTTCGCCAGATATTCAAAGGCACCGCCCTGGAACGCCGCAACAGCTGAATCGAGATCCGAAAATGCGGTGATGATGATGACCGGCACACCCGGATGTTTGGCTTTGATGGTTTGCAGCAGTTCCAGTCCGGATGCACCCGGCATGCGGATATCCGAGACCAGCACCTGCGGCGTAGCGGATTGCAGCGCGTCCATCGCATCACGTGCGTTCGAAAAACTCTTGGTCACCAGATTTTCGCGCGCCAGGGCTTTTTCAAGCACCCATCGTATCGATTCGTCGTCGTCAACAATCCAGATTGGTTTCATATGTGTTCCCGGCTTCTAATAGTCTTGCAGTTGGCATCCTGTGGAGTGCTGATTACCGCTACGCGCCACCGATCCTGCGCGGCGCCATTAGGGTAGCGGTATCAACACCCTGAAATCGGTACATCCCGGCCGACTTTCGCATTCGATTACCCCCATGTGCTGTTGTACAAAGGTCTGTGCCAGCGTCAGTCCTAAACCGCTGCCGCCATCACGCCCTGACACCAGCGGATAAAAAATGCGTTCCTGAATGTCGGTCGGAATACCCGGTCCATTGTCGATGATATGCAAGTCTAGTGCCAGGCGGTAACGGACTTTGGCCAGCGTCACCTGGCGTACCACCCGGGTCTGAAATGTGAGATCGGCATCGCCGCTTTGTATCCTGTCGGCCAACGCCTGCGCGGCATTGTGGGCAATGTTGAGTATCGCCTGTATCAGTTGTTCCTTGTCGCCGCGAAACTGCGGAATCGACAGGTCGTAATCGCGCTTGATCGTCAGGCCGTGCGGGAATTCGGCCACGATCAGACTGCGCACGCGTTCGCATACTTCATGGATATCCACATCGCCGACGATGTGCGCCAGGCGGTGCGGTGCCAGCAGACGGTCCACCAGTGTCTGCAGGCGATCGGCTTCCTTGATAATGACCTGGGTGTATTCGCGCAGTTCTTTCAGCTGCCGCTCCGGTAGTTCAAGTTCCAGCAACTGCGCGGCGCCGCGAATGCCGCCGAGCGGATTTTTGATTTCATGGGCCAGATTGCGTATCAACTCCTTGTTGACCTGGCTCTGATCGAGCAATCGCTCTTCCCTCTCCAGCTTGAGCTGCTGGACGTTTTCACGCAGTTCAATCAGGACCGGTGTCGCCGGATTGTCGAGCGCGGTGGCAATCGTGTCGACCCATAGCGGTTCACGGCCGATGCGCTCCAGAATCAGATCCTGACGCAGGTCATCAAACTGATGCGCCAGCGCCTGCTGAAACACGGCAGCCAGCTGCTCCCCGTTTAAAAACAAATCTGTCAGCTTTTGCTGTGTCAGCGCTTTGATCGAACTCTCGAGCAGGTTTTCTGCCGCCGGATTGGCGTATACAACGCGCCCTTGCCGGTCCAGCAACAGGACCGCCGAGGCCAGCAGATCGAGTCCGTCCGTTGCTGTCAGTACAGCCACTTTGATTGGCATCCGAAAATCTCTTTACATGAAGTTGGCAGCCAGCACTACTTGCGACGTTGCGCTGCTATTTGGTGCAATCCGCTGCACGCTTACAGGCTTCTACAATAGTAGCCATAAAAAATAAAGGCCGCATACGCGGCCTTTTAGATAAGCAAAGTTAATACCAAGCGCTATTTTTGATCAAAATCATTATTTCAGATTCAACAGTTCCCGATTTAGTGCATCAATATTTTTTTGTGCACGCGCCAGGTCATCTTTCATCGATGCGACGCGGTCCTGATATTTGGCATAGTTGCGTTCATTGCCCAGACGTTCCGGCGCACCATTGTTGTACTCCTTTTCCAAGCCGACGAGCTTCTGTTGCTCCGACTTCAGTTCGTCCTGCAAAATCTGACGGCGGTCGTTGTCACGCGCCTTCTGTGTGCCGCCATCCACTTTAGGAAAATCCGATGGTGTCGCCGGTTGCGGCTTATTCGCAGACTCTGCCGGACGCGCCGGCGCGGTCACTGTCAACGCAGGCAAGTTGACCTTCTTGCAGCCCTTGGTATCTCCAGTATTTTTATATTCCTTGGTGCCGTGCTCGTCTATGCAAAGATAGACAGTGCTTTCCGCGTGGGCAGATCCGCTGCCTGCACTGATGGCGGCAACTATCAGAATTCCCGGAATGAGGCGCTTCATAGATTCTCTTCGCAATTCAATCAAAACGCTAGTTTATGCCAAACCCGTCGGTCATGACAAACCGGCAGGGTATTCTGTCGAAATCGGCAGCATCAATGGGTATTTCCGCTACAAAGCAAAAGGACAGGAAAAGTAAACTTTTCCTGTCCTTTTTTACAACTTAGCCTGTTTAGCTTATAGCGAGTAGTACATGTCGAATTCAATCGGGTGCGTCGCCATGCGGAAACGCTGTACTTCCTGCATCTTCAATTCCAGGTAAGCGTCGATCATGCTGTCGCTGAACACACCGCCGCGCGTCAGGAATTCGCGATCCTTGTCCAACGCTTCCAGCGCTTCTTCCAACGATGCGCAAACGGTTGGGATCAGCTTGTCTTCTTCTGGTGGCAGATGATACAGATCTTTCGATGCTGCTTCGCCTGGATGGATCTTGTTCTGGACGCCGTCCAGACCAGCCATCAGCAATGCCGAGAAACACAGGTACGGGTTCGCCAGTGGATCCGGGAAACGCGCTTCAACGCGACGGCCTTTCGGATTCGAAACGTGTGGAATACGGATCGAAGCGGAACGGTTACGTGCCGAGTACGCCAGCTTGACTGGTGCTTCGTAGCCAGGAACCAGACGCTTGTACGAGTTGGTGCCCGGGTTGGTGATCGCGTTCAGTGCTTTTGCATGCTTGATGATGCCGCCGATGTAGAACAGCGCGAATTCCGACAGACCGGCATAACCGTCGCCTGCGAACAGGTTCTTGCCATCTTTCCATACGGATTGGTGCACGTGCATGCCGGAACCGTTATCGCCAACGATAGGCTTAGGCATGAAAGTCGCTGTCTTACCGTAGGTATGCGCTACGTTCCAGACCACATACTTCAGGTTTTGGGTCCAGTCGGCGCGCTCTGTCAGCGTCGAAAATTTGGTGCCGATTTCATTTTGACCAGCGCCGGCCACTTCGTGGTGATGCACTTCAACCGGGATACCGAGCGATTCCAGGATCAGACACATTTCCGAACGCATGTCCTGGAAGCTGTCGACCGGTGGCACCGGGAAGTAACCGCCTTTGACAGTTGGACGGTGACCGGTGTTGCCGTTTGGAAGCTTGGCGCCTGTGCTCCACGATGCTTCTTCCGAACCGATCTTGACGAAGCTACCCGACATGTCGGCGCCCCAACGGACATCATCGAAAATAAAGAATTCCGGCTCTGGACCGAAGTAAGCGGTGTCGCCCAGGCCAGACGATTTCAGATACGCTTCAGCGCGCTTGGCGATCGAACGCGGGTCACGGTCGTAACCTTTGCCATCGGATGGCTCGATCACGTCACATTGCATGAACAATGTGGTTTCTTCCATGAACGGGTCGATGTTCGCGGTGTTTGGATCCGGCATCAGCAACATGTCTGACGCTTCGATACCCTTCCAGCCGGCAATTGAAGAACCATCAAAAGCATGACCGGACTCAAACTTGTCCATGTCAAAATGGGAAACAGGGACAGTTACGTGCTGCTCCTTGCCTTTGGTATCAGCAAAGCGAAAATCAACGAACTTCACTTCGTTGTCTTTCACCATCTTCAAGACTTCTGCGGCCGTCATTGCCATGTGAATCTCCTAATATCAGAAAGTACTGCGAATGTTGTAAATAAAATTGCAAATTTGTTTATAAATGCGGTGAGCCGCCGATTCAACCACTCAAGCGACGCCTGAGCCAGACATAAGCACACCAATACGGCAAGAATACGATACAGCTAGAATTCAACCGGGAATGATAGCAGAATCCATGCCACCATCCGTTTCCGCGCAGCTACTTATTCGTTGTCGCAATTTGTCAGTTTGTCGGCGTAATCAAGCACAATAGATCGTCATAGGTAGCGATCGGCAACTATTGCCCGCCCCATTTCGGGGCATACGAAAATTAAAGCACCAATATTGTGCGCATTCATGCGAAAAGACATGTTTTGCTCTTTATTGGTGCGCACGTGGCAAGTCGACATTTTCTAAGGCCTTTGTATAATTCATTCATCATCCCGACTATTGCATAGGAGACACAACATGAGTACTGCAGCCGACTTGCTGGAAATCGGCCGCGAACGCGGTCAAGCTGGAAAATTTCCCTACGCCGGGGCGCTGACACCGGCCGAGACGTACGCGTTACTGGAAGCCGATCCAGGCGCAATATTGGTGGATGTGCGAACCAATGCCGAACGCGACTGGGTTGGCAGGGTCGCGATTAATGACAGGCAGCACGCCGCGGTGCAATGGACACAATATCCGGGCGGCACGCCAAATCCGGATTTTCTTGGCCAGTTAGCCCAGATCGCAGAAAAAGGTACGACGTTGGTATTCCTGTGCCGCTCCGGTGTCCGCTCCCAACACGCTGCGAAGCTGGCAACCGAACATGGGTATACCAACAGCTTTAATATTCTGGAGGGATTCGAAGGCGACAAAGATGCCGCGGGGCATCGCAAGTCTGTCAGTGGCTGGTGCAAGGCAGGCCTGCCTTGGATAGGCGCTTGATCTGCAGCAACATGCACTGCAAGCGCAATGACTAATTGCAACAACGCCTGCTGTGCACACAGCAGGCGTTGTTGATTATTGCGTTAATCCGTCGCCGATGATGCCGGCATGCAAATCAACGCGCGTCCATTACTTTGCGGTCTTGGACATATCGCCGGACTTACCTCCGCTTCTGCTTCTAGCTTCTGCTTCTATTTACCTCCGCTTCTAGCGACCCGCGCTTTCACCAACGGATCATCGAAACGATTCATCATTGATTGGTCAGTGCCAGGAATCGGCACCATGTTGGTCGCTGGAGCTGGGGCTGGCATAGACGCGGCTGGAGCTGGAGCTGCGGCTGGAGCTGGAGCTGGCATAGCTGCGTCTGGCGCCATGCTTGGATCTGCGGCAGGTGCAGCAGTTTGCGCAACAGCGGCGCTGGCACAGGCGGCAATGGCGGAAGCCATCAATATATTGCGTAATTTCAGCATAAGAACTCCTTAAAAAATTTAAGCACCGCCCACTCAAAACTGGCGGCACCGGGCACGGAGAATCAAGAATCCGCGGTGGCAGGCAAATACGCCATGCGTATGCAAAACAGGCTCTCGATAGACCGCGTCTTAAAAAGGAAAGTTCAATGCTGAGTTGAAACACAACACGCAACACAAGGGCCATGCGAGGCATGGCTCCCGCCTTGGCGAAGTGATCTGCGGAGGCTATGGCGCAGGCTTTTCCGATGCCAGCGACGCTATCGCCACCCGTGCCGCAGCCAGATCCCAGGCCGCATGACCGACCGTTTTAAATACAGGCAACGGGTCGGTCTGGATCCACGGTTGCGCCAATACTTCAGGCAACTCGCGCACCGCAGACCAATCGACTTGCGCCTGCAACAAATCGCCCGCTTCGTGTTTGGCGCCGGCCAGATAATCCACTATCACTGTACGGGCATGCAGCAGTTGCGGTGGAAACTCCGCCATATCCGGTTTGAATGCGCCGACGCCGATGGCCAAGGTATCTGCGGCAACGTGCACCGGTATCACCGCTCTGCGCGATGTCGTCAAGGCGATCACGACATCCGTCGTTGGCAAAGCGCCGTCCAGTGTTTGGGCGGCAATCGGCTGTACTGTGAGCTGCGGATAACGTTGCCGTAACGCATCACAAAATGCCTGCGTTTTATCCGGATCGCGCGCCGCAACCCAGAACTTGCTGACGCCAAAATAATCCACCAGGGCCTCCGCATGCGCCGCCGCTTGCACGCCGGTGCCGATCAACAATACCGATACAGGCTTGCGCGGCAACAACGTCTGTATACCCAGCAAAGTCACTGCCGCCGTGCGGCGCGCCGACACCATCGGACCGTCGAGCAGCGCCAGACGCCGGCCGGTGCCGGTTTCAAACACCACCACTTCGCCCTGAATTGCCGGCAGCTGGTGCGCGGCATTGTTCGCGTGAACGGTGATCAGCTTGGTGACACTCACATCGGCGCTGATCGCCGGCATGCATAACAGCACGCTGGCCTTGTCGATCTCCACCACCATCCGTTCCGGCGCATTGATCCGGCCCTCGCGCAATTGCCTTGCGGCCAGCGCAATCGCCGGGACCAGTGCCGAATAGGGCAGCGCTGCTGCGGTTTGTTGCGGGCTTAGGATATGCATAGTGTAACTCTGGCTCTGAAGCTGGTTTGATGGGGATGCATGCAAAGTGGGCGGACAACGCTGCGTTCATCCGCCCTGCTTTATCTGGATCAACGCAAGAAGAATCCCTCTGGAAACGGGTCGGCATCCTCCAACACCCATTGATTGAAACCCATGATGTGCGCAGTCCCGGTGACTTCGGTAATCGCGGCATCGAAATCGCCGACCTTGGTGGTGCCTACTACCCGCACGCTAAAGCGACTGCCGACGATACTTTCGTTGACCAGCGGCTGATTCAGGGCCAGTCTGTCTCTGAAAAACAATTGCGCAGCGCGACCGGAAGTGCCGGTACCGGTTGGTGAGCGGTCTACTTCACGATCGGCAAAAATACATACGTTGGCCTGATCTGCACCGGGATGGTTCGGGGCGCCGTCGACGATCGTGCCATACAGCGTATTCAGTCCCGCTTCAAGCGGATGCTGGATGCTGACCTTGGCTTTTACGGCCGCCTTGGTTTCCGCACCGAGCTGAATCAGCGTGCGCACTTGTTCCGGTTTGACCTGGACCCCGGCCTGGTCGGCGTTGATGTAGTAATAGAAAGCGCCACCGAACACGATGTCGCCGGTGATTTTGCCAAAACTCGGCGTCTCGACTTCGACATCGCGTTGATAGATGAATGCGGGAACGTTGCGGAAAGTCACGTTGCCAACACGCGTGCCATCCCATTCGACCTGTGCTTCGATAAAGCCGGCCGGCGTATCGAAACCGATCCGGGTCAGCGGTATGCTGCGCTCGACATGGTTCAGTTCGACCAGTACTTTACCCAGCGCGATAATGCCGTGCCCGCACATGTCGCTGTAACCTTCGTTGTGGATGAAGATCACGCCGAAGTCGGCCTCCGGCGTGACCGCAGGCAGCAAATACGCGCCATACATATCGGCGTGGCCGCGTGGCTCATTCATCAGAAATTGACGCACATCGTCACGCTGCTGTTGCAGCCATGAACGGCGTTCAAGTATGGTCTTTCCCGGCACCGGCGGCAGTCCGGAAATCACGATGCGCAATGGCTCGCCGCCGGTGTGCGCATCGACCGTTTGGATGGTCCGTGTGTAGCTCAACATAGTGATGTTCTCTTGAAAAAAACGCGTCAAATTTTCTGCGAAATGGAATATATCAAATGAAAATGTCGTCCCCGTAACAACGGCGACGACATTTTTAATTACCCGGCCAACACCAATCCCGGTGTCGCCACATCACCATGGATCAGTAGCTGGTCAGCGCAACCGGCACGCCACCCTTGAAGCGGAATACTGTCACCGGCGATTGTTTCAGATCATGATTGGCGTCAAACTCATAATCGCCTGTAACGCCTTTGTATTTAATCTTGGCCAGTGCCGCAACATATTGCTTCGGCTCAACGGAATTGGCCGCCTTCATCGCCTGTGCCACCACCATCATGCCGTCGTAAAACGACGCTGCGTAGGTTTCAGCCGGACGATTGAAGCGCTTCTGATATTCAGCTGCGAATGCCTTGCCGCTGGCCAGCTTGTCGAGCATCGCGCCACCTTGGGTGCAATACACTTGTTCGCCAATGGCATCGCCGCCGAGTTTCCCCATTTCCGGCGAGCAAATACCGTCACCGCCGAGCAACAAGGCGTTCACACCCAATTGCTTCATCTGACGTGTCATTGGACCGCCTTGTGGCGAGTAGCCGCCGTAGAAAATCGCGTCCGGCTTTTTCGCTTTGATCGAGGTCAGGATAGCGGTGAAATCAGTCGCTTTGTCGTTCGTGAAATCGTTGCCGACAACGGTGATGCCGTTGGCTTTGGCGACTTTCGAAAACTCTTCCGCCACACCCTGGCCGTAGGCAGTGCGATCATCGATAATCGAGACTTTCTTGAGTTTCAGTTCCTTGGCTGCGTACAGCGCCATCTTGCCGCCGAGCTGGCTATCGCTGGCGGCGACGCGGAACACGTTGGTGAAACCTTGCAGGGTGACTTTTGGATTCGACGCGACCGTTGCCATCACGATGCCGCCTTCGTTGTAGACGCGCGATGCCGGGATAGTGACGCCGGAGTTATACGGTCCGATGATGGCCTTGACGTGCATATCGACCAGTTTCTGGGCGACGCCGACACCCGAACGCGGATCTGCCTGGTCGTCTTCCATCACGGCTTCAAATTTGATCTTTTTGCCGCCGATCACCATGCCCTGGCTGTTCAACTTGTCGATTGCCATCTGCAAACCGCCTTGATTGTCCACGCCCGCGTTTGCCTGCGGGCCTGTCAGCGGGCTGCTGAAACCGATCTGTACCACTTGTGTCTCCTGCGCCATGGCAAGCGCCGGGAGCGCTGCCAACATCACCATCATAAGTTTGGTCCGTGCGTACATGGCGTTTCCTTTCGTCTGTCTTTGTATAGTTGATTTTTATGATTTCCGCATGCAACCGGGGAAGATGCATAGCGCGTACGTCCTCTTACAGAGCGCAATCCTAGCAGGGTAGCCGCCGCATTAAATTTTTTTGTATGGCAACTTTTCCATAGATTCGATGGTGAATTAAGCAAGTTTATAGTGAATTATCGGGGGAAATAGCGCGCTGCGAGCGACAAAAACAGCGGTACGCCGCCGGCCCGGCGCGCCGCTTTTGGAGGAAAATCAATGGCAGTCCGGTACGTTCTGGTCCAGGTACACTTCAAAAGCGACTGCGCTGACCCATTTCTTGCGCGCTGCCGGCCAGTAGCCATTCGCGAACCATTCGCGCATCAGGCCGGAAACAGCAAGATGCAAGGCGCCGTCAGCCGGACGTAGCGCAAATACCAGCCTGGTCGTGGCGCCCGTCAACGGCAAGCTGGCTGAATACTTTTTCCACTCGGGCAGTTTCAGCATCGCGTCGAGTACTGCGTCATCATGTACGGTGGCGTCGCAGCTGCCGACTCTGAGCGCCAGCAGTGCGTCGGCGGGTGCTTTCACCACTTTCTCGAACGCGCCGTAGAGCGCATGCATGCTGCCGACATAAGGGCTGCCTTCCGATACGCAGACACTGCGCCCCCTGAGTTGCGACCACTGTTTGATATCGGTGTCGCTGCGCATGATTAACCTGGGCTGGGCCTGATAGCCTGTCGTCACCAATGTTGCAGTGCTGCGCAGGCCGGCAGCCCCGGCATCCGAGATCCTCAGCAACAACACATCGACTTTGCCGCCTGTCAGTAGCCGGGCCCGATTTTGCGGCGTGACGCGCAGCATCGAGACGCGCACATCAAGACGCCGGGCCAGCGCTTCAGCGGCGCCGGCATCGAAATTCTCCGGAGTGCGGTACTTCCCGCCGGCGCTATAGGCCGGCACCACGTAGTCGACGCCGACCACCAGTTTTCCGCGCTGCCTGATGTGCTCCAGGGTATCGGCGGCGTGCGCCGACTGCGCCATGACAATGGCCGCCATCGATAGCCATGCGAGCCGCCGTACCAACAAGGCAGGCAGGCGCAACATGCGCAATATCGGCGAGCGGATTTTCATCTTGAAAGTTATACGTACTGATAGCGCAGCAAGCGATGCTTCAGGTTTTCCAGAATGAACTGATCGATCAGCGCAGCCAGAATCGCGATCACCAGGATATTCGTCATCACGCCCACCATGTCGGCGGTTTCACCTGAATACGCCAGTGTGCGCCCCAGGCCTTTGCCGAAACCGATCAGCATTTCAGCCGAAATCAGCGCCCGCCAGGCATTCCCGAAAGCCAGTTGCGCGCCGGTGATCAGCTCGGGCATAACTGCTGGCAGATACACCCGCTTGAGCATATCCCAACGGCCGGCTCCCATCACCCGCGCGGCTGAGACGTGAACTTGCTGCACGCTTTCGGTGGCGTTCATCACACTCAAGGCGGCCGGGAAAAAGGCGGCCATCGCCACCACCACGATAATCGGCAAATTGCCGAAACCCATCAGGATCAGGAACAACGGCACCCAGGCAATCGACGGGATCGACTGCAAAATGATGATCGCCGACTTCAACACTGCGCGAAAGAAAAACATTACCGCGCCGATCAGACCGAAGCCAATCCCGAACAGCAACGCAGCGGCATAACCGGCGCCCAGCCGGGTCAGGCTGCCCCATAGCGCGCTACGGAATTCAGGCGCCTGGATTTCTTGCCACAGGCGCTGCGACACCGGCACGACGCCCGGCATCAAAAAGTCCGGCAACGACCACGCCGCGATTTGCCAGCCAAACAAAATCAACACAATCGCCAGCACCATCGCCAGCTTTTTACGATAACCGGCAACACGCATCGGAGCACTCATTACAGCTTGCGTGCTTTCTGCCAATCCAGATCGACAATCCCCTTCACGTTGAACGGTTTGCCGTCTCTGGTTTTCAGCGACCCCTGGTCTTGCAGAATATTCGCCAGTTCCTGCATGCGCGACAATTCCTTGGGCGTCAAGGCCGCGTTAAAGGTCTGGGTTTTAATCGCGTCGGTAATGACTTTGTCGCGCGGCAAGTCGCCGTGTTTCAGGGTTTTCAGGGTGGGCTCTGCAATAAAGTAAGCGGAGATCAGCTTCGATGCCGCAGCCGGATCCTGGCTCAGCAAATTGATCGCATCGCGTTGCGCATCCAGCGATTTCCAGATGTCGTCGCGGCGCTTGGCCAGCGTTGCACCGGAGGTAATCACGACCATGCAAGGGAAGGGCCAGACTGCGCCGACTTCATAGATCTGCCTGACCGGCGCTACCAGTTTGGCAATGCTGGCTTGCGGCTCGAACAGGAATGCCGCGTCGACGCGTTTGCCAACCAGCGACTGCACCGCCACTTGCGGGCTGACGCCGATGATGTTGATGTCGTCCGCTTTCAGACCGGCGCCTTTCAGCGTGACGCCTTTCAGGACGGTGTCCGCGGTGCTGCCTTCAGCCTGCGACGCCAGGGTCTTGCCTTTCAGGCCGGCCACGTCCTTGATGCCGCTGTCGTCACGCACGACCAGCGCGTGGTAACCGTGCTGGGCGCCGGCGACGACCTTCAGGTCCGCGCCTTTTGACGCCCATGCGACCGCATTGGTGAAGCCCAGCACGCCGCTATCCATTTGGCCGCCGAGGATCGCCTTGATCAGATCGGTGCCGGATTTGAATTCAACCAACTCCACATCCAAACCGTGTTTTTTGTAAAATCCGCCTTCGAATGCCGCAATCGCCTGGGCGTCGTCCATCACGCGCAAATAACCGATCCTGAACTTGTCGGCGGCAGTTGCCTGACTCGCCATCGTCAGCGCCGATAGCACCAATAGCGCCGGGATCAACAACCGTTTTTTAAAATGTGCATGGATACTCATACGCCAACTCCTTCAAGGGTTTTTGCCAATGCGTCCTGATCGGCATGAATGCCAAGCAAACGTAATATTTCGCGCCGCACTGCCGAAAATTCAGACAGATCGTGGCTCTTTTCGTGATGGGTCAGATTGAATTCACGCAGCACCTTGGCCGGGCGCGGACTGAACACCAGAATCCGGTCTGCCAGAAACAGGGCCTCGTCAACGTCATGCGTCACCAGCAACACGGTCGGACGGTCGGCCCGGATCAACTGGCGTAGCGCATCCTGCAAAGTCATCCGGGTCAAGGCATCGAGCGCGCCAAAAGGTTCGTCCAGCAACAACGCCTGCGGTTTGGTAATAAATGCGCGTGCCAGCGCCGCGCGTTGCCGCATGCCGCCGGATACCTGATGCGGGTAATACGCTTCGAAACCTTGCAAATTAACCTTGGCCAGCCAGTCCCGCGCTTGCGTGCAGGCTTGCGCCTTGCCGATTTTTTGCAGTTCCAGGGCCAGGGCGACATTGGCCTCCAGCGTCAGCCACGGATATAACGCGTTTTCCTGAAACATCAACATCCGTTCAGGATGCGGACCGCTGATTTTTTTACCGTCGGCCAGGACGCTGCCGCTGCTGGCCTCGGCCAGGCCGGCTACGAGGTGCAACAAGGTCGATTTACCGCAGCCGGATGGACCGACCAGTGCGACCAGTTCGCCATCGTCGATATCGCAACTGAAATCGTCGACGACGGCCAGGCCGGAGAATTGTTTGTGAATACGATCAAAAGATAACTTCATTGGGGATCAACGATGGTTTGCGCGGCAGGAAACGGGAGCTATTTTATTTCATTTTCGGCATGTCGAAGGCGCTTATCGATGCGAGTCTGCCGCATTTTGGCCGTCAACAGGACGGAGCACAGCGCGCATCCGCCCTCCTTCGGCGCACCTAATCATGCAGGCCGCGACCTGCATCGGCGGCCATCTGCACCAGCGCCATGCGCACATCCGGATAACGCAGACGCACGCCCAACTCGGCCTTGATGCGCCGGTTTTGCAAGCGCCGCGATTCCGACATGAATGACAGCAGCATCGGCGACACCTGCTGCGCCAATTGCGCGCGCGGCAGACGCGGTGCTGCCGACAGACCATACGCAGCGGCTACCGCATCGAAATAGGCCGCCATCTTCATCTCAGAATCGTCGACCGCGTGATACACCCGCGATGGCGCCGCCCTGAAAATCGCCGAGAAAATAATCTGCGCCAGATCATCGGCATGAATATGGTTGGTGTAGACGTCGTCTTCGGCAAGCAAGGCCGGAGTGCCTTTTTTCAGGCGTTCGATTGGCAAGCGATCGGCGGCGTAAATCCCGGGCACGCGCAGGATCGCCAGGCGACCCGAGCGCCGCTTGGCCCATGCGCGCAAGACTTGCTCGGCGTCGACCCGACGCCGGGCGCGCGGATTATTTGGTTTGACCGTTTGCGTCTCGTCGATAGAGCGTCCGTCGCAATCGCCATACACGCCACTGGTACTGATATAAACAAGCGTCGCCCGCTCGGGTAAAATGGCGGCCAGATTGCGGGTGCGCTGATCTTTGCTGCCAGCCGATTGCGGCGGTGCCAGATGCACGACAATTGCTGCCAACCGGCTCAAACGCGCCAAAGTGTGGGGTTGGTCGAGGTCGGCCAGCACCGGATGCGCGCCGGCGGCACGCAATTCGGCGCAACGGGCGGCCTGGCTGGTGACGGCAAATACCCGATAACGCTGTTGCAATAGCGGCAACAAGCGCATGCCAACGTCGCCGCACCCGAGTATCAGCAAGCGCGGCTTGCCAAATTTAGGCGTCGTTTTCGCCACCGTATTTTGTATTAATTTTTTCATAGTCAGGATTGTATGAGTTTCCAGGTAACTGTTCAGCCGAGTGGTCGGCAATTCACTTGTGACGAAGGCGAAACCATTCTGAACGCGGCGATTCGTGCCGGCGTCGGTTTGCCTTACGGTTGCAAAAACGGCGCATGCAGCTCGTGCAAAGGCAAGCTGATTGCCGGCAGCGTCACCCACGGCACCCATCAGGAAAAAGCCTTGCCGGTAAAGGAAGAAGAACTGGGCTTTTCGCTGTTCTGCTGCGCCACACCGCATTCCGACATTACCATCGAAGCACGCGAAGTGGCTGGCGTCGGCGAATTCCCGATCCGCAAAATGCCAAGCCGCGTCGCCAAAATTGAAAAAGTCGCCGACGACGTGGTCGTGCTGTCGCTGCAATTACCCGCCAATGAGCGGCTGCAGTATCTGGCCGGCCAGTACCTCGAATTCATGCTGCGCGACGGCAAACGCCGCAGTTATAGCATGGCCAACGCGCCGCACACAGACCAGCAGATCACGCTGCACATTCGTCACATGCCCGGCGGCCTGTTCACCGACCAGGTGTTTGGCACACTCAAGGAGCGCGATATTTTGCGCTTTGAGGGTCCGCTTGGCACCTTCTTCCTGCGCGAAGATTCGGAAAAGCCGATGATCTTGCTGGCATCCGGGACCGGCTTCGCGCCGATCAAGGCCATCATCGAGCAAATGATTCACAACGAATCCGCACGCCCGATGACACTGTATTGGGGCGGTCGCCGTCCGCAGGATCTTTACATGCACGCTTTATGCGAAGAATGGGCAGGCAGCGTACCGAACTTTACTTATGTTCCGGTGATCTCGGACGCGCAAGAGGAAGATCGCTGGAGCGGCCGCAGCGGTTTTGTACATCAGGCCGTGATGGCCGATTTCGCGGATCTGTCCGGCCATCAGGTGTATGCCTGCGGTGCGCCGATCGTCGTCGAGTCGGCGCAACGCGACTTTGTCGCATCGTGCAAATTGCCGGCGGAAGAGTTTTATGCGGATTCGTTTACGTCAGAAGCGGATCTGCCCCACTAATATTGAAGACAATGACAACTTTCAGCGCCGCCTTAGCGCCTTACCGGAGCCCGACCATGGAATTCAACCAGTTTGCCGTCAACGATTTAATGACCATCACCAACCGCCCGCCGCTGGTATTCACCGAAGGCAGCGGCATGTGGATGACCGATCACAATGGCAAGCGCTATCTGGACTACCTGCAAGGCTGGGCGGTCAATGCGCTTGGCCACTCGCCGCAATGCATACAAGATGCGCTGGTCGAGCAATCGAAAAAAATCCTCAATCCGTCACCGGCCTTTTACAACGCGCCGTCGATCGAACTGGCGTCGCTGCTGACAGCCAACTCCTGTTTCGATCGCGTATTTTTTGCCAACAGCGGCGCGGAAGCCAACGAAGGCGCGATCAAGCTGGCGCGTAAATGGGGCAAAAAGAATCCTGACAAAGACGGCCACAGCCGCTTTGAAATCATTACGTTCAACCATAGCTTCCACGGCCGCACCCTGGCGACCATGTCGGCCAGCGGCAAACCGGGCTGGGACACCCTCTTCGCCCCGCAAGTGCCGGGTTTCCCGAAAGCGGAACTGAACGATCTGGCCAGCGTCGTGCGTTTGATTAATAACAGTACCGTAGCCGTCATGCTGGAGCCGGTGCAAGGCGAAGGTGGCGTCGTCCCGGCTACCGCTGAATTCATGCAAGGCCTGCGCGCATTAACCGAGCAACACGGCTTGCTGCTGATCGTTGACGAAGTCCAGACCGGCATGGGGCGCACCGGCGAATTGTTCGCCTACCAGTTGTCGAATATTGCACCGGACATCATGACCCTCGGCAAAGGTATCGGCGGCGGTGTGCCATTAGCGGCTTTGCTGGCACGCGAGGAAGTCGCCTGTTTTGAAGCCGGCGATCAGGGCGGCACCTATAACGGGAATCCACTGATGACTGCCGTCGGCAGCGCGGTCCTGAAGACTTTGCTGGCGCCAGGCTTTATGCAGTCGGTCAAGGATAAAGGCGCCTACCTCAGCACCGCATTGCTCAAGCTGTGCGAGAAGCATGGCCTGAAAGGTGAACGCGGCGAAGGCTTGTTGCGCGCACTCAAACTGGGGAAAGATATCGGTCCGCAAATCGTCGATATCGCGCGCGACATGAACCCGGTCGGTTTATTGCTGAACTCGCCGCGTCCTAATTTACTGCGCTTCATGCCTGCGCTGAATGTCACGATCGAAGAAATCGATCAGATGATCGCTATGCTGTCGGACGTACTGGATCAGATTGAAAAACAAAACCGCCAAGCTCAATGATGCAGAAATACCGCGGAATTTCCTGGGGTTGCGTATGACGGTCAGGACATTTTTCATCTGTTGCTGCGCACTGCTGCTGGCCGCTTGCGGCAGCGGCGGCGATAACATCCGTAAAACGCCGGCTGGCGGCAGCATCTACATGAACTCGCATGTCCCACCGAGCGAAACAGGGAATGACATTGTCATTTACTCGCTCGGACTGATCGATACGAATTACCGTTTCGGCGGCAAGAATCCTGAGGCGGGGCTGGATTGCAGCGGCATGGTGAGTTATGTCTACAAACAGGCTGCCGGACTGACTATCACGGGGAATGCCGCCACCATCGCCCGCCAGGGCCGGGAAGTTCCCAAAAGTGAATTGCGCCCGGGCGACCTGGTGTTCTTCAATACGTTGAACCGGCCGTTATCGCATGTCGGGATTTACATCGGCGATGGCCGTTTCATCAATGCGCCATCCACCAATGGCAAGGTCAGAATTGATAGTCTTGACGCGAAATACTACGCACAGCGTTTTGAATCGGTGCGGCGGTATTTCGATTAAGGGCTGCTCCCACAAGCGCAGCCATGAAAAAAAACGTTGTGCCGGGGAACCCGGCACAACGTTTTTTTTACTTCACCTGCACCGCAAACCCGGACATGGCCGAATTCAAGGTCGGGTCATTACTTCTTCTTCGGTGGGATAAACAAGTCGGTAATCACTCCCAGGCCCATTTCAGCCGCAAACATCGGCGTCTCGGACAAGGTTGGATGCGCATGGATAGTCAACGCCAGGTCTTCCAGATCGGCGCCCATTTCCATCGCCAACACGGTCTCTGCCAGCAACTCACCGGCATTCACGCCGACGATACCGGCACCGATGATGCGCTTGGTGCTTGGGTCCCACAGCAATTTGGTGATGCCATCGTCACGGCCCATTGCCAATGCGCGGCCGCTGGCGGCCCATGGGAAATTGGCTTTTTCGAACGGGATGCCTTTGGCTTTGGCTTCCGTTTCGGTCAGGCCCATCCACGCGATTTCCGGATCGGTGTAGGCCACTGACGGAATCGTCATGGCGTCGAATGCGACCTTATGGCCGGCGATGACTTCGGCCGCCACTTTGGCTTCGTTGGTCGCCTTGTGCGCCAGCATCGGATCGCCGCAGACGTCACCGATCGCATAGATATGGGGGACGTTGGTGCGTTGCTGTTTGTCGGCCGGGATGAAGCCGCGTTCGGTGACGATCACGCCGGCTTTTTCGGCAGCGATTTCCTTACCGTTTGGACGACGGCCAACCGCCACCAGGACCATGTCGAACAGTTGCGGTTCGGTCGGGGCGCTGGTGTTGCCTTCCGCGCCTTCGAATGTCGCGCGCAAACCTTCCGGCAATGCTTCCAGTTTGGTGACTTTGGTTTTCAGGTAAATCGCTTCGTAACGCTTTTCGATACGCTTTTGCAGCGGCTTGACGATGTCGCGGTCCGCAGCGGGAATCAGGCCGTCAAGGAATTCGACGACGGTGACTTTGGAACCGAGCGCATCGTATACGCAGGCCATTTCCAGACCGATAATACCGCCGCCGATCACCAGCAATTTCTTTGGAATCTGACGCAGTTCGAGCGCGCCGGTCGAGTCGATCAGGCGCGGATCGCCATACGGGAAGCCGGGAATCTGGGCGACCGAAGAGCCGGCGGCGATGATCGCGTTCTTGAACGCAACAACTTTCGCGCCTTCCGCCGTTTGCACGGTGATCGTGTTGGCCGAGCTGAACTCGCCCTTGCCGGTGAGTACCTGCACTTTCCGTGCCTTGGACAGGCCGGTGAGGCCGCCGGTCAGCTTTTTGATGACGCTTTCCTTCCAGCCGCGCAACGCATCGATGTCGATTTCAGGCGCCGACATCTTGACGCCGAAATGCGCCATTTCTTCCGCTTCGGTAATCACCTTGGCGGCGTGCAGCAATGCCTTCGATGGAATACAGCCGACATTCAGACAGACACCGCCGAGGTCAGGATAGCGTTCGATCAGCACCACTTTCTGGCCCAGATCGGCAGCGCGGAAAGCGGCGGTATAGCCGCCCGGCCCGGCGCCCAACACCACGGTGTCGCATTCGACATCGGCGCTACCCGAGAAGCTGGCGGCAGCAGGTGCCGCCTGCGGGGCGGCAACCGGAGCAGGTGCCGCTGCAGCCGGTGCGGCAGGTGCCGCCTGAGCTGTACCGGCGGCAGCCGCTTCCAGCATCAGAATAATCGAACCTTCAGCGACTTTTTCGCCGACCTTGACCTTGATTTCCTTGACCACACCGGCGTGGCTCGATGGAATTTCCATGCTGGCCTTGTCCGATTCAACCGTGATCAGCGACTGGTCGACCTTGACGGTATCGCCAGCTTTGACCAGCAGCTCAATGATTTCAACTTCCTTGAAGTCGCCGATATCCGGGACCTTGACTTCGACCATACTCATAGGGTTTGCTCCATTCTTATCTTCCCGCACAGGGAGTGGTAGTAGTCGCTCCGCTTTACCTAGCCGAGCCTGTTAGCTTGTTACCGCAGGCAGGGAGGATCACGCTACGCGCATCCGCCCTGCTTCTTTCTTGTTGTCCCGCAAGTCTTGTCACTGCATCGCGAAACTGTGAATCCGCAATGGCGCCGCAGAACTCTTGTCGAACTCGACGCCGGCCTGTACCCCGATCTCGGCAATCTGATGAGCACTGATGGCCTGATCGTAGACCGCGTACATTGCCCCCAGCGCAAAATTACGACCGCTGCCGATACCCCAGAAACGATCAAAGCTGAACACTTCGCGATACGAATAGATGCCGAAAATACCGTATGGATTGGCGATCAGCGCGGTGATTTGCGATGACTCATACGGATCGTCGTCGTCTTCCTTGGTGTTCAGAAAATATTGTTCTTTAAGTATCATGTGGACCCGGGAAAAGGTTTCAAAAACTTCTTCACGGCTGTCCAATTTGCACTCATCCGCCATGCTCAGCATCAACTTGCGCATCACGGGGAAATGCGCGGCGGTTCCTGCCAGGGTAATGTAGGAATTGCCGACCTGAAAAATCTTGTTGTTGGCTTCATAAGCGTGCGACAAGCGGGTATCGCCGAATGTCACCAGCGAATCCGAGGCAATCGCGATCTGGTTATCTTTCTTGACGACGACGCAGGTAGTCATGGCTGTTCTCCATCAGGATGGGACCGGTCGAAAGATGAGAAGACGTTTCTCACCTTCCGCTTTGAACGACCTTTTTAGCACACGCTCTTAAAGCACGCTTTTACAACAAGGTTTTGCGCATATCGGCCAGGACTTCGCCCAGATAGACGCTGAAACGCGCGCCCATCGCACCGTCGACCACACGGTGGTCGTAAGACAGCGACATAGGCATCATCAGGCGCGGCACGAACTGCTTGCCGTCCCAGACCGGTTTCATCGAGGCCTTGGACAAGCCCAGAATCGCCACTTCAGGCGCGTTGATGATAGGCGTAAATGCGGTGCCGCCAATCCCGCCCAACGAGGAAATGGTGAAGCTGGCGCCCTGCATGTCCGGCCCCTTCAGCTTGCCGTCGCGCGCTTGCGCCGACAGGTCGCCCATTTCCTGGGCGATCTGCGCAATGCCTTTCTGGTCGGCATTTTTGATGACCGGCACTACCAGGCCGTTAGGTGTATCTGCGGCGAAACCGATGTTGTAGTACTGCTTCAGGATCAGGTTTTCGCCAGCGCCATCAAGCGACGCATTGAACGCCGGGAATTTCTTGAGTGCGGCGACACTGGCCTTGATCACGAACGCCAGCATCGTCAGCTTGACTGTCGATTTGGATTTGGCGTAAGCAGCGTTGGCGTCCTTGCGGAATTCTTCCAGATCAGTGACATCCGCTTCGTCGAATTGGGTGACATGCGGAATCATGACCCAGTTGCGATGCAGATTCGGGCCGCTGATTTTCTTGATGCGCGACAGCGGCAATAATTCGGTGCTGCCGAATTTGGCGAAGTCGAGCGATGGCCATGGCAGCAAATCGAGTCCGACGCCGCTGCCCTTGCCTGCTGCGCCGGCAGCAGCGCTCGGCTGCGCGATGGCGCCCGAGACCACGCCCTTGACGTAAGCCTGTACATCTTCTTGCAGGATACGGCCTTTGGGACCGGTGCCGGCGACACGGCTCAAATCGACACCGAGTTCGCGCGCAAACTTGCGCACCGATGGCGAGGCGTGTGGCACGACGCCGCTGGCAGTGGCGACGGGTGCCGCTACGGCCGGCGCTGGAGCAGGCGCTGCGGCGGGAGCCGCCGCCGCAACCGGGGCGGCAACGGCTGCCGGGGCTGGTGCCGCGCTTGCTGCCGGAGCTGCGCCGCCAGTGGCTTCCACCACCAGTATCAGCGCACCTTCGCTCACCTTGTCGCCTACCTTGATTTTCACTTCCTTTACGACACCGGCCTGGGTCGAAGGAATTTCCATGCTGGCCTTGTCGGTTTCCAGTGTCGCGAGCGACTGGTCGATCTTGATCGTATCGCCGACCTTGACCATCACTTCAATCACTTCGACGTCTTTGACGTCGCCGATATCCGGGACCTTCACCTCGACCAGTCCTGCCGGTGCGGATGGTGCAACCGCAACTGCTGCTGCCGGGGCTGGCGCAGTTGCCGCGGCTGGTGCGGAAACCGGTGCTGCCGGCGCAGCGGCTGCGCCGGCAGCTTCCAGTACCAGAATCAGCGAACCTTCACTGACTTTGTCGCCGACCTTGATTTTCAATTCTTTGACGACACCGGCCTGGGTTGACGGGATCTCCATGCTGGCCTTGTCGGTTTCCAGTGTCGCGAGCGACTGGTCGATCTTGATCGTATCGCCGACCCTGACCATCACTTCAATCACTTCAACGTCTTTGACGTCGCCAATATCCGGGACTTTCACTTCTACCATACTCATCGCTTAGCTCCATTCGTTCTACTCGCTGCCAATCGCGCAACCGGCCGGGAAGACCGGTGACGCGATCCATGCATGCAAGGTAATTTTTAGTCTTGCCTGGTATTTTCCAATGTGCCTGAAAAAGACAACCAGTCGCAAGGTCGTGGAAAGTACGTTAGTACAATCAGACCTTGCCGCCTGGTTATCGCCATTCGGCGCATCGGAAGTGCTTATTGTGTGACCGGATTCAGCTTTTCAGGATTGATACCATACTTGGTAATGGCTTCCGCGACAACCGAGCTCTTGAGCTTGCCTTCATCAGCCAGTGCCTTCAGTGCGGAAATCACCACAAAGTAGCGATTCACTTCAAAGAATTCACGCAACTTGGCACGCGTATCGGAACGTCCGAAGCCGTCGGTGCCCAGTACCTTGTAAGTCCGGCCATTCGGCACGAACGCACGAACTTGCTCGGCGTAGGTACGCATATAGTCGGTCGAGACGATGATCGGGCCGCTGGTGTCGTTCAGGCATGCAGTAATGTGCGCTACCCGTGGCGTCTCGGTAGGATGCAGCATGTTCCAGCGTTCGACGTCCTGCCCATCGCGGGCCAGCAGTGTGAACGACGGTGCCGACCAGACGTCGGCATCGATGCCCCAGTCTTTTTCCAGCAATGCGGCGCCTTCGATGACTTCGCGCAGAATCGTGCCGGAACCCATCAGTTGGACGCGCTGCTTGTTTTTCTTGCCGCCTTCCTGCAGCAGGTACAAGCCCTTGATGATGCCTTCTTCGCTGCCTGGCTTCAGACCCGGATGACTATAGTTCTCATTCATCAATGTCAGGTAATAGAACACATCTTCCTGGTTGGTGACCATGCGCCGCAGACCGTCATGCATGATGACGGCAACTTCGTGCGAGAAGGTCGGATCGTAAGGGACGCAATTCGGAATCGTCGAGGCGATCAAATGGCTGTGGCCGTCTTCGTGCTGCAAACCTTCGCCGTTCAAAGTGGTGCGGCCGGCAGTACCGCCAATCAGGAAGCCGCGTGCGCGCATGTCGCCCGCCGCCCAGGCCAGATCGCCGATACGCTGGAAACCGAACATCGAGTAATAGGTATAGAACGGAATCATCACGCGGTTGTTGGTCGAGTACGAAGTCGCCGCGGCGATCCATGAGCTCATGCCGCCGGCTTCGTTAATCCCTTCTTGCAGAATCTGGCCGGCTTTGTCTTCGCGGTAGTACATCACCTGGTCTTTATCGACTGGCTCGTAGAGCTGCCCGACCTGACTGAAAATACCGATTTGACGGAACAGGCCTTCCATGCCGAAAGTACGCGATTCGTCGACCATGATCGGCACGACGCGCTGACCCAGGCTCGGATCGCGCAGCAAGGTGGTCAAAATCCGCACATACGCTTGCGTCGTCGAGATTTCACGGCCTTCGGCGGTCGGTTCCAATACGGCTTTAAACGATTCCAGCGGCGGCACGATCAATTCTTCGTCGGCTTTCATGCGACGCTGCGGCAGATAACCGCCAAGGGCTTTGCGGCGCTCGTGCAGGTAAATCATTTCCGGGGTGTCGTCGGCTGGCTTGAAGAACGGGACTTCCGCGAGCTTGTCGTCCGAAATCGGCAACTGGAAACGGTCGCGCATGGCGCGGATCGCTTCGTCGTCCAGCTTCTTGGTGTTGTGCGCCGTGTTACGCGCTTCGCCCGACTTGCCGAAACCGTAGCCCTTGATACTCTTGACCAGCAATACGGTCGGCTGCCCTTTGTGTTCCTGTGCCACTTTGAATGCAGCGTAAATCTTGTGCGGGTCATGACCGCCACGGGTCAGGTGCCAGATATCGTCGTCCGACATCTTGCTAACCAGTTCCAGCAATTTTGGATGCTTGCCGAAGAAATGCTTACGGACGAACGCACCATCCTTGGCTTTGTAGTTCTGGTATTCGCCATCGACGGTATCCATCATGACTTGTTGCAGGATGCCTTCTTTATCACGTGCCAGCAGATCGTCCCAACCGGCGCCCCAGATCACTTTGACCACGTTCCAGCCGGCGCCGCGGAAATCCGATTCCAGTTCCTGGATGATCTTGCCGTTGCCGCGTACCGGGCCGTCCAGGCGTTGCAGATTACAGTTGACGACGATCACCAGATTGTCGAGTTTCTCGCGGCCGGCCATACCGATCGCGCCCATCGATTCCGGTTCGTCCATTTCACCATCGCCGCAGAATGCCCATACTTTGCGATTGGCTGTGTCGGCGATGCTGCGTGCGTGCAGGTATTTGAGGAAACGCGCCTGATAGATCGCCATCAACGGTCCCAGACCCATCGATACCGTCGGGAATTGCCAGAAATTCGGCATCAGCTTCGGATGCGGATACGACGACAAGCCTTTGCCATCGACTTCACGGCGGAAATGCAGCATTTGCTCTTCGCTCAGACGGCCTTCGAGGTACGCACGCGCATACACGCCTGGCGATGAATGGCCCTGGATGTACAGCAGATCGCCGCCATGGTTCTCGGAAGGAGCGTGCCAGAAATGGTTAAAGCCTATGCCCAGCATATTCGCCAGCGACGCAAAGCTCGACAAATGGCCGCCCAGATCGCCATCCAGACGGTTGGCCTTGACCACCATCGCCATCGCATTCCAGCGCATCCATGAGCGCAGGCGCTCTTCGTATTCCAGGTTGCCCGGGCAATGTTCGCCGAGGTGCGCCGGGATGGTGTTGACGTAAGCGGTATTGCTGGAGAACGGGATCTGCGCGCCGCGACGACGTGCCAGATCAAGCATGCGCTCCATCAGATAGTGAGCCCGTTCCGGCCCTTCGGTTTCGATGACGGCTTCAAGTGCATCTAGCCATTCTTTGGTTTCGATGACATCTGGATCGTTGGTGGCTTGCGCCAAAACCTGGTCGAGCTGGGCTGACATGCTGAGTCTCCTGAGTTGTTTAAACGCTTTGCACCGATCTATTTTGGCACCGGATGGAAAAGCGGGCTTGCATCAATGTGGCAAAAAAAACGCACCTATGAACGGGCAATAGAGGCGATGCGGCAAATTCTAACAGAGAGTTTTTGTACTTTCAAATGGTGATATGCGTTTTCATAATGCGATATTATGCTGCGAAGCAACATATTCATGCTTAAAAAATGGACATTACTTAACCATCGATGATTCTTCTCGAATTAACTTTGGATCAAAAGAAGACAAACAGGACCGTGACGCATCGCAACAATGCGCCACTGATGTGGCATTTCAGAACAGAAACGCGTATGTAAAAAAACAACAGGAAATGAATATCAGGTAAAAAACCTGATGCGCTTAAGCGCTATTGCCATTTTTCTTGGCCCCGATGCGGGATTCCTTACCCGCCAGCAAATTGCCGATATTCCTGGCATGCCGATACATCAGCAAGGCGCTCATGATCACGATGGCCAGCAAAATGACGTCAGGACCTTCCATCAGCGCATAAAAGAATGGTGCGAACAGACTTGTCACCAACGCTGCCAGCGATGAGTAGCGAAACGCGTAGGCAATAATCGCCCAGGTCGCCAGTGATCCGAGCCCCAGCAACGGATTGATGCCAATCAGTACGCCAAACATGGTGGCCACGCCCTTGCCGCCAACGAAGCGGAAAAATACCGGCCACAGATGGCCCAAAAAGACGGCGACTGCCACCAGCGCAATACCGCCGTCTTCAAGGCCATATTGCGGTCCGAATTTTTGCGTCAGCCACACTGCCAGCCAGCCCTTGAAGCCATCGCCAAGCAAAGTCAGCGCCGCCGCGGCCTTGTTCCCGCTACGTAATACATTGGTGGCGCCGGGATTTTTGGAACCGTAGGTGCGCGGATCCCCAAGTCCGAACAATTTGCTGACCACTACCGCAAACGAGATCGAGCCGATCAAATACGCGGCAATCGTAAATAAAAGTGTATTCATTCTTTTCTTTCTTTTCGTTTTCCAGGGAAGCTGCGGGCATTCGCCTGCGCTCAATCTTCCAACGCGCAAGTCACTGCTTGCGCCTGCAAATTGTACTCGACGAACACTTGGCGACCGACACGTCCAGAGTTAATTCGAAACCTCTCCAAGCAATGGTCAGGGCAAAACGGAAATAGCGCCACACCGCATGGCTTATGACTCCGGCTGGATGGCGAAAACCGCTGTAAATAGTGGAATTCGGCATTCCGCCATTTTATGAAATTTTCGGATGAATTGCCAAGTTGACAGTACCCTGGAGACATTGACGGGTACGGGGGGCATCGGGGGCGTTCGGAAAGTGGAGTGGTATAGGCTGGCGCTTAGCCAGCCACCTCGCCAAGACGCACGTCAAGGCCGGCATCAGTCGGTTCGACGCGCCGCGTGCTGCCGCAAACGACGAGCGTCGGTGGCGAGACCGAGCTGTACGGAGCGGCGTTGGCAGACTTCTGCTTTATCTGGTGGACAAACCAGAGCCCGCACGCGGTAGCCAACTCGGAGACCGGGAGCCGCACCGTCGTCAGACCCGGTCCCCACCAACGAAACGCCGGCTCGTCACCAAAACCGACAACCGATAGCTGCTCGGGGACGCGAACGCCACTGGCCAAAAGTTCTTCGAGAACGCCAAATGTATGCTGCACCGAGCCCGTGACAACCGCAGTGGGCGGGGCGGGGAGCGCAAGAAGGCGACGCAGCGCATCGCGCGCGAAATTCGTCGATCCCGGGACGCCGAGCTCTTCAAACCCATGACAGGCTGTCTCGCTACCGGCGAGAGCGTCACGAAAGCCCTTCACGCGTGCTGCGCCAGTAGGCAGTTCGGCCGAACTGCCGATATAGGCGATGCGGCGGTGGCCGAGTTCAACGAGGTGCTTCGTTGCTTGATATAGCGCCTGTACATCGTCGATTCCGAACCACTGATCACCCAGAGAGGGGTGCTTGCGCAGCAGCTGAATGTGCGACGTCATTCCGAGCAAGCGCACTGAATCCGGGTGTGGCCGGGCACTGGGCACGATGATGATGCCTGCAACATTGACGCTCGTAAGCTCGCGGATGTGGCGCAGCTCGACCAGCCGGTCGTCATCGGTTTCAGACAGTGTAAGTTGCAAGCCTTCCTGTGCGAGGCATTTCGACAACGCATGCGCGATGGTGGAGTAAAAACTATTCCGGATGTCCGGAACTATCAAGCCCACCAGGTTGCTCGACACGCCGCGCATCATGCGTGCTGCGTGGTTGGCGACGTAACCCAATTCGTTTGCAACTTCCAGCACCTTTTGCTTCATTGCGCTGCTGATGCGCGAATCATCGGCTAACGCCCGGCCCACGGTGGAGGGGGAGACCTGCAGGCGAGCGGCGATGTCTTTAATCGTGACCATATGGGGCGGTTCTTCCAAGAATGGGACAAACGATAGCACAAATTCATGGCGCCATCAAGAGGATACAGCTTCGCTGCAAGTCGCGTGTTCTGCCGCAGTATCTCGGCACGAACAAGGAGATTGACACATCCAGCCAGGTAGTTTTAGAATTTAAATGAATGCTAACGTTAGCATTCATTCCAAGGTTTCGCATGAGCTGAAATCCGCACCCCACTGACAACAGGGGCGAGGCTGCTATTCGGCTCTTGCCGTTTAACCTTTCATTTAGCCTTTCATTCTTACAGACATGTACATTCTCGATCAAGACAAGGACTCCTTGCTGCAGGAAGACATTCGGCAACTTGGCCGAATACTCGGCGACACGATTCGCGCACAACATGGTACGGAGGTCTTTGACCTGATCGAAAACATCCGCCAGCGCTCAATACGCTTTCGGCGGGACCTCGACACCGGGGCGCGCGCCGAACTGGAAGAGACACTGCTTTCTCTTTCACCGGAACAGACAATGCAGGTAATCCGCGCGTTCAGTTACTTTTCACTGCTTGCCAATATCGCCGAGGACCAACATCACATCCGACGCACGCGCGCGCATGCGGTGGCCGGGTCGCCGCCGCGCAAAGGAAGCATGGCGCATGCTGTCCAAAACGTGCTCGACGCCGGTATCTCAGGACAGGACCTCGTCGAATTCTTTCAGCGTGTGATGGTAAGTCCAGTGCTGACCGCGCATCCAACCGAAGTCCAGCGCAAAAGTGTCTTGAACTGCCAGATGGTGATCGCGCGCCTGCTTGACGAGCGCGATCGCATGCAGTTGACATCCGACGAGGCCGCGGAGAATGACGACGCGCTGCGCCGCGCCATCCTGACACTCTGGCAGACGCGCATGTTGCGCAGGACCAAGCTGTCGGTACTGGACGAGGTCGAGAACGGCCTGTCCTACTTTGACCACACAATGCTGCGGGAACTGCCGCATCTCTACGCCGGACTGGAAGACGTCCTCTCCCCTCTTTCCGCGAGCAGCGACCCGATTGCCTTGCCAAGCTTCATGAAAGTCGGGAGCTGGATCGGCGGGGACCGTGACGGCAATCCATTCGTGACCGCGGAGGTACTGGAACAGGCACTGCGCATGCAGTCCGAGCGCGCCTTCAACTTCTATGCCGGGGAATTGCGGATTCTGTCTTCGCAGCTGTCGCTCGCGCAAGGCCTGGTGAACTGTTCTGCGCATCTCGATGCGCTTGCCGCGCGCTCCTCCGATCAATCTCCACATCGTGCGGATGAGCCATACCGGCGTGCGATCGACGGCATTCTTGGACGGGTCTTGAATACACGTCAGGCGCTGGCTACGGGCGCCACTGCACATAGCGAAGACTGTTATCACAACGCGGAAGAATTACTGAACGACTTGAACGTCATTCACCGCTCCCTTGCCAGCAACGGATCGGCCGCACTGACGCGCGGCAGGCTCCGGCATCTGCGCAGGGCGGTGGACGTGTTCGGATTCGGTCTTGCACCGATCGATCTTCGGCAAAATGCCGATATACATCAGCGTGTCGTTGGCGAATTGCTTGAAGTTGCGCGCCCGGGCACCGCGTATCTCAGCCTTGATGAAGACGCTCGAATTGCCCTGCTGCTGCAGGAGCTCGAATCCTGCCGTCCGCTGGCATCGCCGCACATTGCTTACTCCGGCGAAACCTTGTCGGAACTGGCAATTTTTTCTGCGGCACGCCGTGTGCATTTGCAATACGGTCGGGATGTGATCCGCAACTTCATTATCTCGAAAGCCGATGGTGTGTCGGACGTTCTTGAGGTCGCCGTCTTGCTGAAGGAAGTCGGCTTGCTGCGTCCTGCGGAAGCCATGCTTGACGTCAATATTGTTCCTTTGTTCGAAACCATTGAAGATTTGCGGCGCAGCGCGGCGGTGATGGGACGGCTGTTCAGCCTTGCCGGGTACAGGAAACTGCTCGCGTCTCGCGACGACACTCAGGAGGTAATGCTTGGCTACTCCGACAGCAACAAGGATGGCGGCTTCCTGACATCCGGCTGGGAATTGTACAAGGCGGAAACCGAACTGGTTAAAGTGTTCCGGACGCATGCAGTGAAGTTGAGGCTTTTCCACGGGCGGGGCGGTTCGGTCGGACGAGGCGGCGGCCCGAGCTACGAGGCAATACTCGCGCAACCGGCCGGTACGGTGCAAGGACAGCTCAGGCTGACCGAGCAGGGTGAGGTCATTACAGCCAAATACGCCAATCCTGAAGTTGGACGACGCAATCTTGAAGTATTGGCGGCCGCCACACTGGAAGCAAGCCTGCTTTCTCATTCAGGAAAAGAGCCGGAGTCGGCTTTCCTGTCGACGATGGAAGAACTGTCGCGCGGGGCATTCTCCGCCTATCGTGGTCTGATCTATGAAACGGAGGGATTTGAAACCTATTTCTGGGAATCGACCGTCATTTCGGAAATCGCGGGACTCAATATCGGCAGTCGCCCGGCCTCGCGCAAGAATAGTCGTTCAATCGAGGACCTGCGCGCGATACCCTGGGTGTTCAGTTGGGCTCAGTGCCGCCTCATGCTGCCCGGCTGGTTCGGCTTCGGTACGGCGGTGCGGACATTCCTCGAAGGCAACAAGGTAGCGCGGGCAGCGCGGCTCGACTTGCTGCAAAGCATGCACAGGCAATGGCCGTTCTTCAGTACTTTGTTGTCGAATATGGACATGGTGCTGGCAAAAAGCGATATCGCCATTGCCAGCCGCTACTCGGCTCTGGTGGAGGATGCTGCATTACGCGAGCGCATTTTCTCGCGCATCCGTACGGAACATGCAGCAACGATCGACGCCTTGAAAGCGATTACCGGACAAACAGAATTGCACGATGGCAATCCTCTGCTCAAGCGCTCGATTCGGAACCGCTTTCCCTATCTCGATCCCTTGAATCACGTGCAGCTGGAACTATTGCGCCAGTTCCGCGACGGTCATCAGGACGAGCGCATACGGCTTGGCATTCATCTGTCGATCAACGGCATCGCGGCTGGTTTGCGCAATAGTGGGTGAAATGCAATAGCGATAGTCCGGACGAGACAATCAGAGGAAGGCGATTAACCCAGGAGCCTGTCGTCATTCACTGATTATCAAAGTGCATGGCCCTGGCCTGCGAATGCGTCCAGCCACGCTGCGGCAACGAGACAAAGGCATTCGACCGGACGGTGCAACAGGGGAATGGCGACCGCGCGCACCTGATCGCGCTGGTGTTCTTCGGTCAGGTATTCCACTGGCGATTTGCCGTCGACCCGCGCCAATAACAATGCCGGCAGCAACTCGGCCGCGCGTGCCTCCAGAGCTGAACGAAGTTCCCAATCCGCCTCGTCGAAATAGGCTTCGGTCAGTGCTTTGAAAGAAGCAATCAGCACATCCCGCTTTTCCGGATGCACGAGGCATTTCAAGAGCAAGTGATTCAAGCAGAATGCGAGGTCAAAGGCAGGGTCGCCGAACCAGGCGCACTCGGCGTCCAGCAGTACGGGCCCCTTGGGGCCGACAAGAATGTTCTTCGGACTGACATCGCCGTGCACCAACACCGCGCGTATACCGGCGGTGCGCTGCGCCAGTTGCCGCAACCTGGAAAGCAATGCCGGATGCCGGACCGACGTGGCAAGCAGATAGGGGGCCAGGCGCAACGCATGAAAATTGTCGCCGGTGTCGAACGCTGCGGCAAGTTCGCTGCTGCCGGCGCTTGCCGCGTGCAGGCGGCCAAGAAGGTGTCCAACCGCGCTTGCGGTCTCGACCGCTATCTCCCCGGCCATCAGTTGCTGCTTCCAGACCGGATGTTCATCCGGCTGCAGATACGACATGGCGAACACGCCGGCCTGCGGGTCATGCGCAAGAGGTCGCGGCACGTTGTCCGGACAGTGCTGTGAAGCAAACTGTATCCAGGCCCATTCGTAGGCATTGCGCGACACCGGCGCTTGCCAGTCGGCCGCGACCTTGAGTTTGGAGAGTGCCCGCTTGACGCACAGCGAGCGTTGCGGGAGGTCGACACGCCAGATGTCGGACGACACGCCGCCGGTCAGTGCATGCCAGTGCGCGGTTTCGTCCGGGCGCGCGAGATTGTGCTCGACGAGAAAGGCATCAAGCAGCGGCTCTGGACAGGTCTGTTGGTTCATCATGGAATTGGAATGAATTGAATGAATGGAATGGGTTGAGGGAAGCGCGACTAGCGCAGGTTGCATGAATGCTGCGGCGCTTCGCCGCGCAGCACCCGCACAACCTCTTCGGCGGCACGCCTGCGCAGCTCCAACAGTGAAGCATCTGACGAAAATGCGACGTGCGGGGTAAGCATTGCGCCCGGGTGAGTGAGCAGTTCGGACGGGACGTTTGGCTCGGACTCAAGCACGTCGAGTGCGGCCGCCGATAGCTGACCGCTGTGCAATGCTTCGATCACCGCATCGGTGTCGACAACGGCGCCACGGCTCACGTTGATCAAGAGGCCGCCGGGACGCATCAGTGCCAGTCGCTCGCGGTTGATGAGATGGCGCGTTGCGTCATTCAGCGGCGCGTGCACGATCACGATATCACTTTGAGCGAGCAGCTCGGGCAGGCTGGCACACTGTACGCCGGCGCTGTCCGTTGACAAGTGCGGGTCATGCGCCAGCACGCGGCAGCCGAAGATGCCGAGCTTGCGCGCCGTGGCGCGGCCGATTCGCCCGAAGCCAATCAGCCCGCAGGTGAGCGAGGCCAGACGGCGCAGCTTCGCATCGGCGGGAATCCAGCGGCCGGCGCGTACTTCGCGATCGAAGAAGGCGATGCCCCGCGTCCATGCAAGCGCGAAACCCAGCGCATGGTCGGAGACTTCCTCGACGCAATAATCCGGCACGTTGGTGACCGGGATGTTGCGCGCGGCCGCGGCAGCGACCGCGATATTGTCGAGTCCCACACCGAGCCTTGCCACGATCTTCAGATCAGGGGCGGCCGCGATGGCCGCTGCCGACACCGTCGCCCAGCAAGTAAGGATGGCGGAAGGCCGGTGCTCGCGCACCAAAGCCTCAATTTCGGTTGCCGAAGACGGCGTTGCCGGCCCGCTGACAAGTCGCATGCCGGCGGATTCGACAATGCCGCGCTCCACGCTGTCGTCGGGCCAGGCGTAGTCAGTAAGCAAAACGGTGTCATTCATGGTGTGGTCCTCGCACTGTTGAAGTAGAAGCTGTTACGTATTTTAGGGCTACGAAGTAGCAGGTTGCCCGACAGGTTGCACGTCCTGTGCGCCGCGCAGTCGGCGGCGCAACCCATTTTGGACTACATCTTCGCAACTTTAGACTAACGTTAGCATAAGATGCTGAAGTTGCCAAGAGGCGATCACATAAGAAACCTGCCTCATTTCACCTATGTAACACGCATTTATACGCGCGCCATAATTCCTACTTATTTCATTGACAGACTTGGAAAAATGGTTTTAAACTTCAACTAATTGCTAACGTTAGCATTCATCAGCACCACCTGGAAGAGAAATCGCAGAACACCAGGCCGGCTTGATCAGCCAGCCGGTTTACCTTTTTTGATCACAACACAACACAAATAGGAGACAGCATGAAAAAGTACATTTACACGATTACCGCGGTTGCCGCACTCGGGAACGTAGCGCACGCGCAATCATCGGTGACGGTCTTCGGCATCGTGGACACGAACCTGCGCTCGGTGACGAATGGGGGCAACACGGTTAACCAGATGGGAACCGACGGGATGCTTAATTCCCGGCTGGGATTTCGCGCCGAGGAGGATCTCGGCGGCGGCATGAAGGCCGGCGCATGGCTGGAGACGGCATTCAATCCCGACACCGGCACGATCAATGCATCCGGCAAGTTCTGGCATCGTCGTTCCACCGTCAGCCTGTCAGGCGCATTCGGCGAGTTGCGATTGGGTCGCGACCTTGATCCGACGTTCTACAATCTGTCCATATTTGATCCATTCACCACGTGCGGTGTCGGTTCGGGGTTCAACCTCGCCACGAATCTTGGCAGCGGCGCAACAACCTTGCTTCGCACCGACAATGCGGTGAGCTACTTCCTTCCGCCGGATCTGGGAGGTGTCTACGGACAGTTCCAGGCGGCGCCTGGAGAGGGGGTGGCCGGGAATCGCTACACCGGCGGACGCGTCGGTTACCAAAGGGGCCCCTGGAACACCGCCGTCGCATTCTCGACCACCGGCACGGCGACGGCGGACAGCTTCAAAGTTGCTAACGCGGGCGTCTCCTACGATGCCGGGTTTGCCAAGGTAATGGTATTGTTCAATCAGGCAAAGTACGGTGCCAAGAAGCAGGCCAACTGGGAACTGGGCGTCACAGTGCCGGTAGGGGCCGCAGGCCTGGTGCGGGCCAGCTATCAGCGTGCAGACGCATCTGGCGCCGGTACCGATGCCAACGACGCAAAGCAGGTTGCGCTCGGCTATGTGTATCAATTGTCCAAGCGTACGTCTCTTTACGGAACCTATTCGCATTTGACGAACAGCGGTGCCGCGAGCTTCGCGGTTGGCACCCCGCCGGTTGCCGCCGCGGGCCGCGTGTCCAGAGGCTTCGAAATAGGCATCATGCACTCCTTCTGAAAGCGAGCTGCAATGAACTCCGATATCGACCGACGCCATCAGTATCCTCCTGCCGAACGCAAGGCAAGTCGGTGTTCGTGCGCCCTTTTGCTCCTGGCTTTGATGCCTTTTGGAAATGCCATGTCTATCGACCTCGTGCTCGCGCCGAGCGGAACCTTGCGCGCCGCCTACATTGTGGCTAACGTAGCTCAGGCCCGGCGCGATCCCCGCACAGGGGCCATTACCGGTGCAGTCGCTGATATAGCGCGTGAGTTGGGGCGCCGGGCTGGCGTCCCTGTGACAATCACCCCGCTTCCAACGGCTGCCGCTGTGCTGGAGGCAGTGCGCAGCGGCAGCGCGGACATCGGCTTTGTGGCGCCGAACCCCGAGCGTACCGGCGTAGTGCTTTTTTCGCAAACCTACATGCTGGTGCAGCAAAGCGCCTTGGTCCGTGCAGATTCGCCGCTGTACTCGGTGCACGAACTGGACATACCGGGCCAGGTGATTGGGGTAAACACCGACGACAGCGTAGGGGTATGGTTGCAACAGCGCTTGACCGCCGCGCGCGTGCGCGCCACGCCCGACTATACCTGGCAAGAACCTTTTCAGTGGTTGCAGGAAGGGACCGTGACAGCTTTCGCCGGCGGCCGACAGCGTCTGGCTTCAGGTGCACGGAACGTGCCGGAGCTGCGCTTGCTATCCGATAATTTCTATGGCGTGCCGCAAACCATTGCCGTTTCGTCGGACCGCCCGGATCGTCTGGCGAAGGTTGACGCGGCAATTAACGCCATGCGCGAGAGTGGTTTCCTGGCGGATGCCGTGAAGCGTAGCGGGGTAGACGGGCTGACGGCTGCGCCGGCAGAGGCGCCATAAGTATCATCAGCCTGCAAGTGCGTTTTTCGCACAAATGCGTGCGAACAATTCGTTTGTGGCGTTAGTCGTTGAATCGTACATTAGCCGCACGATAAACTTTTGAGTGAGTACGGAATGAGCTCCAAGCATAAATATGCCGCGTTCCAGTGGGATGACCCTCTGTTGTTGAACCAGCAGTTGAGCGACGACGAACGCATGGTGCGCGACTCGGCCCGTTCGTATTGCCAGGAGCGCCTCGCGCCGCGGGTGCTCGACGCGTTCCGGCGCGAACAGACCGACGCGGCGATCTTCCGTGAGATGGGTGATCTCGGCCTGCTCGGGGTGACGATTCCAGAGTCTTACGGCGGTGTCGGCTTCAACTCCGTCTGCTATGGCCTGGTGGCGCGCGAAGTCGAACGCGTGGACTCGGGTTACCGCTCCATGATGAGCGTGCAGTCCTCGCTGGTCATGGTGCCGATCTACGAGTTCGGCAACGAAGCCAGCAAACAGAAGTATTTGCCCAAGCTCGCCAAAGGCGAACTGATCGGCTGCTTCGGCCTCACCGAACCCAATCACGGCTCGGACCCTGGCAGCATGGTGACCCGCGCGAGGAAGGTCGACGGCGGCTACCAGCTCAGCGGCAGCAAGATGTGGATCACCAACAGCCCGATTGCGGATGTGTTCGTGGTCTGGGCCAAGGACGATGAAGGCGCGATCCGCGGCTTCGTGCTGGAAAAGGGCTGGAAAGGACTATCCGCGCCGGTCATCCACGGCAAGGTCGGTTTGCGTGCGTCGATCACCGGCGAAATCGTCATGGACGAGGTGTTCTGCCCCGAAGAAAACGCGTTCCCCGAGGTCCGCGGACTGAAGGGCCCGTTCACCTGCCTTAACAGCGCACGCTACGGCATCGCGTGGGGCGCGCTAGGCGCGGCGGAAGACTGCTGGCATCGCGCCCGCCAGTATGTGCTGGACCGCAAACAGTTCGGCAGGCCGCTGGCGGCCAACCAGTTGATCCAGAAGAAGCTGGCCGACATGCAGACCGAAATCACGTTGGGTCTGCAAGGGTGCCTGCGCCTCGGCCGCATGAAGGATGAAGGGTCGGCGACGGTGGAGATCACGTCGATCATGAAGCGCAATTCCTGCGGAAAATCCCTTGACATCGCGCGCATGGCCCGCGACATGCTTGGCGGCAATGGCATCAGCGACGAGTTCGGCGTCGCGCGGCATCTGGTCAACCTTGAAGTGGTCAACACCTACGAGGGCACGCACGATGTGCATGCCTTGATTCTGGGGCGCGCCATCACCGGCATCGCAGCCTTCTAGCTGAGGAGATGATCATGAAGGTACTGGTTGCTGTTAAAAGGGTCGTGGACTTCAACGTCAAGGTACGCGTTAAATCCGATGGCACAGGTGTGGATATTGCCAACGTCAAAATGTCGATGAATCCGTTTGACGAGATTGCGGTGGAAGAAGCCACGCGCCTGAAAGAAGGCGGCAAGGTCAGCGAGGTGATCGCGATTTCCTGCGGCGTCACCCAATGCCAGGAAACGCTGCGCACCGCGATGGCGATCGGCGCCGACCGTGCCATCCTGGTCGAGTCCGATGTCGAGCTGCAACCGCTGGCGGTGGCCAAGCTGTTGAAGGCGATTGCGGAGACGGAACAACCGCAGCTGATCATCCTCGGCAAGCAGGCGATCGATGACGATTGCAACCAGACCGGTCAAATGCTGGCGGCCTTGCTGGGCTGGCCGCAAGCGACGTTCGCCTCGAAAGTCGTGCTGGAAGACGACAAAGTGCTGGTCACGCGCGAGGTCGATGGCGGCCTGGAAACCCTGGCGTTGACGCTGCCGGCCATCATCACCACCGACCTGCGCCTGAACGAACCGCGCTACGTGACGCTGCCGAACATCATGAAAGCCAAGAAGAAAACCCTGGATGTGTTCAAGCCGGCCGATCTGGGCGTCGATGTCAGCCCGCGCCTGAAAACGCTGAAAGTGGTTGAGCCTGCCAAACGCAGCGCCGGGATCAAGGTGCCGGACGTCGCCACGCTGGTCGCCAAACTGCGTAACGAAGCCAAAGTCATTTAACACGTAGGGCGCAATAACATTGCGCCGAATGTGATCCACCATCGCCGGCATGCGGCGCAATGTTATTGCGCCCTACGAAATACCCCACATCAGGAGATACCATGACCGCACTCGTCATTGCTGAACACGATAATGCCACCCTCAAGGGCAGCACCCTCAACACCATCACCGCCGCCATCCAATGCGGCGGCGAAGTCCACGTCCTGGTGGCCGGCGCCAACTGCGGCGCTGCTGCCGAAGCCGCCTCCAGGCTTACCGGTGTGGTCAAGGTATTGGTTGCCGACGCCGCGCATTTCGCCGACGGCCTGGCGGAAAACCTTGCCGAACAGGTACTCGCCATTGCTTCTGCGTACTCGCACATCCTGGCTCCCGCCACCGCCTATGGCAAGAACATCCTGCCGCGCGTGGCTGCCAGGCTCGATGTCGGCCAGATTTCCGACATCACCAGGCTAATCTCGCCGGACACCTTCGAGCGTCCGATTTATGCCGGTAATGCGATTGCGACAGTGCAATCAAGCGACCCGGTAAAAGTGCTCACCGTCCGCACCACCGGCTTCGATGCCCCTGCCGCCGGCGGCAATGCCGTAGTGGAAACGATTGCCGCTGTTGCCGATTCCGGCAAGTCAGCGTTCGTGTCGCGTGACGTGGCCAAGTCCGACCGTCCTGAATTGACTGCGGCGAAAGTCATCGTATCCGGCGGCCGCGGCATGGGCTCGGGCGACAACTTCAAGCTCCTCGAACCGCTGGCGGACCGCCTGGGGGCCGCGATGGGCGCGTCGCGCGCCGCCGTCGATGCCGGCTTCGTGCCGAACGACTGGCAGGTCGGCCAGACCGGAAAGATCGTTGCGCCGCAACTATACATTGCCGTCGGTATTTCCGGCGCGATCCAGCACCTGGCCGGCATGAAGGATTCGAAGACGATCGTGGCGATCAACAAGGATCCGGAAGCGCCGATCTTCTCGGTGGCTGATTACGGCATCGTGGGCGACCTGTTCGAGGTCGTGCCGCAAATAGTGGCAGTACTTGGCTAGTCTGCAGACAACATGCATTGCGATATGCATGAACAAGAATATTTCGGAGAACATTTACGCATGTCCATTTTTAATTACTTCATGTTCTGCTTGCAGGAACAACACTGGCCCGCACCGGTCAGCGATAAGCAGTTGCCCGATGGCCTGTTCAGCGATGAACTTTGATGCGGCGGAGTGCCGTTTTTCCAATTCTAAAGAATGACTGTCATGCAACGTGAGTCAATGGAATACGATGTCGTCATCGTCGGCGGCGGCCCGGCCGGCTTGTCGGCGGCCATTCGCCTGAAGCAGCTGGCAGCGAAAAAAGGGTGCGAGGTCTCGGTCTGCGTGCTGGAAAAAGGCAGCGAAGTCGGCGCCCATATCCTGTCCGGCGCGGTGATGGACCCGATTGCGATGAGTGAGCTTTTCCCCGACTGGAAGGAATTGGGCGCGCCGCTCAATACCGAAGTCACAGAGGACCGCTTTCTGTTCCTGACCGCAAAGAAAGCGATCAGGACACCCGGCTGGATGCTGCCTGCCTGCTTCCGGAACCACGGCAACTATGTGATTTCTCTGGCCAATGTGGTGCGCTGGCTGGGCCGGCAAGCTGAAGCGCTGGGCGTGGAAATCTTCCCCGGTTTTCCGGCCGCCGAAGTACTGTTCAATGACGATGGCTCGGTACGCGGCGTGGCCACCGGCGACATGGGTGTCGACCGCCACGGCAACCCGACCGCCTCCTTTCAGCCCGGCATGGAACTGCATGCGAAATACACGCTCCTTGCCGAAGGTGCGCGCGGCCATCTCGGCCGGCAGTTGATGGCGAAATACGATCTGAACAAGAACAGCGATCCGCAAACCTATGCGATCGGCATCAAGGAATTGTGGGAAATCGATCCGAAGATGCATCAGCCGGGGCTGGTGATTCACACTGCCGGCTGGCCGCTAGCTGCGGATACCTATGGCGGGTCTTTCCTGTACCACCTGGAAAACAACCAGGTTGCAGTCGGCTATGTGGTGGGACTGGCTTACAAGAATCCTTATTTGTCACCGTACGAGGAATTCCAGCGCTACAAGACCCACCCGGAAATCCGCAAATTCTTCGAAGGCGGCAAGCGCATTTCCTATGGCGCCCGTGCACTGGCGGCAGGCGGCCTGCAATCCTTGCCCAAGCTGACTTTCCCGGGCGGTGCGCTGGTCGGTTGCGATGCCGGCTTCCTGAATGCCGCGCGCATCAAGGGCAGCCATGCGGCGATGAAAACCGGCATGCTGGCTGCCGAAGCGGCGTTTGCGGCATTGGATGAGAACCGCCGGCATGACGAGTTGACTGCGCATGAAGAAAGTTTCAAGTCGTCGTGGCTGCATGAAGAATTGCACAAGGCGCGCAACTTCAAGCCTTGCATGGCCCGTGGCTTGTACACCGGCACGCTGATGGTCGGGATCGACCAGGTGGTGTTCGGTGGCAAGGCGCCCTGGACGCTGCGGCACAAGCGTGCGGATCATGCATGCCTGCGGCCTGCATCGGAATTCCAGCCGATCCGGTACCCGAAGCCCGATGGCAAGCTGACGTTCGACCGCCTGTCCTCGGTGTTCATCTCGAATACCAATCATGCGGAAGATCAGCCGGTACACCTCAAGCTGCAATCCGGGGATATTCCTGTACAGATCAATCTGGCCAGCTATGCCGGGCCGGAACAGCGCTACTGCCCGGCAGGCGTATATGAATTCGTGAAGAACGATGCCGGGGACGAGCGCCTGCAGATAAACGCGCAAAACTGCGTGCATTGCAAGACTTGCGACATCAAGGACCCTATGCAGAACATCACCTGGGTCACACCGGAAGGCGGAGACGGACCCAATTATTCGAACATGTGACGAAAGAGTGCCGGGCGAAGCTCCGCTGCACATCAGTGAATCAACAACCCAAGACTAACCATGCAAATTCAAACAGTAGGAATTATCGGCGCCGGACAGATGGGATCCGGGATTGCGCAAGTCTGCGCGGCAGCCGGACTCAGGGTCCTTATACGCGACGTCAGCGATGCCGCACTGCAAAAAGGGCTGGCGACGGTTGCGGCCGGTCTTGACCGGGCAATCAAGAGCGGCCGATGTACAGAGGGAAAGAAACGAGAAATCCTGGCGCAAATTGAAGCGACCACCGATCTGTCCAGACTTGCCGATGCGGACTTCCTGATCGAAGCCGCAACCGAGAACCTTGCGCTGAAACAGAAGATATTGAAAGACCTGGAAGGCTTGGCGAAGCCCGGGAGCATCATTGCCACCAACACCTCGTCCGTTTCGGTGACCAAGCTCGCGGCAACGTTGACGCAACCCGAACGCTTCGTGGGAATGCACTTCTTCAATCCGGTTCCAGTCATGTCGGCAGTCGAAATCATTCGCGGCATGCACACCAGTGACGCGACATATGCAACGACCAGGCAACTTGCTTCGAAACTCGGCAAGACGCCGATCGCAGTGCGAAACGCGCCCGGCTTCGTGGTGAACCGGATCTTGATACCGATGATCAATGAAGCGGTATTCGCGTTGCAGGAAGACCTGGCGACTGCCGCGGAAATCGATGCAGGCATGATGCTTGGCGCCAATCATCCGATAGGACCGCTTGCACTGGCCGACCTGATCGGCCTCGATACTTGCCTGGCGGTGATGGAAGTGTTCTGCCGGGATTTCAATGATCCCAAGTACCGCCCGGCGCCGCTGCTGAAGGAAATGGTCGACGCGGGACTCCTGGGTAGAAAGACCGGAAAAGGATTTCACGACTATCCATCAGTAAGCACCGCTTCTCAATAAAGAAAACCCCTTCAGCAGGTATCCTGAGCCGGGTACCTCAGGAAGCGACGAAGGCAGTTCCCTGAGGGCGAAATTTGGCGGGCCATACAGTGACCCACGTTCCATTCTGTACCTGCTTTATTTTGGTATCGGTTGCACCGCTGTTGCACCTGCCGTCGAATCGGCGCGGTCCAAGTACGGTGTTTACCTGGTTGATCCAGAGCCATCCTGCCATGGCATTGTCGTCGAGACGGCGGACGGCGGTGGCGGCAGCTTCCAGTATCTGCCAGGCCGCGAACTCGGATGCGGCCTGGTAGTCGACATGCGGCCACGGCAGTCCGGCGGCCTTCGCGCGCTCGGTATAGAGCGCAATGAATTCGGCGGCGCCGGTATATTCAGTGAACGGCGCGTGCTCCTCGAACCAGGTGAGACTGGTCAGGCCATTGGCCTGGGAATGCGCAACGGTCGGACCCGGTGCCGGGAACAGGTAGAAGTGACGGCGCGGCAGGTAGTCGATGCGTTGCATGGCATCGAGCAATTGGGTGGCCTCCAGGCCGATGGCGCCCGACCACAGCAGGTCTGGATTGGCATCCTTGATGCGGGCGGCAATCCCGCCGAAATCGCGCGTGCCGAATTCGTACTCCAACGAGAGCACAGTCTTCAATCCGCGCCTGGCAGCCACCTCCTGCCCCCCTTTGGCAAGATCGAGCGCAGATGGGAACTTGCTCGTGATGAAGGCGATGGTTTTGGGCGGCGTGGGGGTACTGGCGTACGCATCGAGCAGCACCTCGGTATCGGCCGTGCGCGGATCGGGGCCGATCGGCAAGCTAGGGAACTGCATATAGTATGCCGCCAGTCTCGGATCCCCGAGGCTGCTCTGTATGAATAACTTGCCGAAGCGTTGCGCGACACCCATCGCGGCGGTGATCGCGCTGGTGCCATAGGGCCCCATCAACAGATCGACTTTCTCCGCGCTGATCAGGCGCTCGTACAGGGTGCGGGTATTGGCGGGCTGGGACTGGTCGTCGAGCAGCACCCATTCGAGCTTGCGGCCCAACAGTCCGCCGCGCTTGTTGATCAGGTCGACGAACACCTCGCCGGCGATCTTGTGAATGCCGCCCAAATTGGCGAGCGGTCCGGTAAGGGGAAGCGTGCCGCCAACCCGGATCGGCGCCTTGTTATCCTGCGCGAACGCCGGCAGGCCGAACGACAGGGCCAGAGCGCCGGCTCCTGCCAGCAACGCACGCCGCTGCTGTTGCAATTTTGTTTTGTTCATTAAACAGTCTCCTCCTTGAAGTCCCGTACAGCATAAAAAACAAAAGCCCTTGCCGGTGGCCAGGGCTTTTGCGCAGTCCATCAATCCGCCTGCCATTTCTCGATCACCGCTATAGGCTGGTCAGGCGGGGCAGAGTCGCAAACCTCAGGGAATCACGACGTAGTTACTGAAGCCGCCGTCGCGATCCTTCAGGCCGGAGATTGCCTCGTTGACATCCGACAGCGGGAAGATGCGATGTTCAAGATATGACAGGTCGATCGTGCCGGTGCTGACCATGTCAGCCATCTCCTGACCTTGCGCTGTCGTGAACCAGTTCGAGCCGATCAAATGAATCTGCTCGTCCATCAGCCACTTCACGTCGATCGGCAGGTCCTCCGCCACGCCGCCCACATTGACTATCTTGCCGCCGCGGCGTACGCCTTTCATCGAATCGAGCATGGTTGCCGCAGGCGCCTTAGCGCCCAACGCGCTGATGGCGAAATCGGCGCCCTCGCCGCCGGTGAGCGATTTTGCCCAGTCGCCGGTGGAGCCCTCGCCCAGCCGCATGACTTCGATGCGATCCGGCGCGAGCGCCTTTACGCGCTGGAGCAAGCGTTCGTCACGCCCGGTGCCGAGAATGCGCGACAGACCCATCGCCAGGCCGAGCACGGTCGCGGCCACCCCGAGCGTGCCGGTAATACCGTCGATCAGCGCTACCTGGCCGGGACCGGCGCCGGCATTCTTCAAGGCGCCATACGAGGTGCCCAGGTAGCCGAATCTGCCGGCCTGCTCGAAGCTGAGATTGTCAGGAATATTGACGATGGCATACTCCGGCGCGGTCATGTATTCGCTGAAACCGCCATACGGATACAGATCGAAAATGCGCTGCCCGTCGCGGCTGGTGCTGAAGTAGCCGTTGAGGGTGTAATACCGGCACTGGCTGCGCTGCCCTGCCCGGCATGCCTTGCAGGAACCGCAAGAGCGTAGCGGACTCACATACACCCGATCTCCGGGCTTGGCATTGATGACCGCCTCACCCACCTCTTCGATCACCCCTGCGGGGTCCAGGCCGAAGATGGCCGGAAACTTCGCCAGCGGCTGGTGCGGAAACCAGGTCGGCCAATTGTTGATCACATTGGCCATGTTGGGGACGATGCCGCATGCCTTGACCCTGACCAATACGTCCGTCGGACGTGGCTTGGGAACCGGGATCGTGTCGAGCGTCATCGGGGTGCCGAGAGCGTGCAGCCGCGCTGCAACCATTGTTCTGTCCATAGTTAACCTCTTTCATATGTAGATGTGTATCTCAGGGGGATGCGAAGGCAACCCCCTGAGGCCGGAATTTGGCGGGCCATACCGTGACCCACTTTCCATTCTGTACCTGCTTTATTTTGGTGTCGGCCGTACCGCTGTTGAACTTCCCGTCGAAACGGCGGGCGCCGAGTACGGTATTGACCTGGTGGGACTTGAGCCATGCCGCCATTGCCTTGTCGTCGAGGCGGCCGACCGCTCGCGCTGCAGCTTCCAGGATCTGCCAGGCAGCGAACTCGGATGCGGCCTGGTAGTCGACATGCGGCCACGGCAATCCAGCGGCCTTCGCGCGCTCGATATAGAGCGCAATGAATTCAGCGGCCCCTGCATTTTGGGTGAATGGCGCATGATCCTCGAACCAGGTAAGGCTGGTCAGGCCGTTGGATTGAGAATGCCCAACGGTCGGACCCGGCGCCGGGAACAGGTAGAAGTGACGGCGCGGCAGGTAGTCGATGCGTTTCATGGCATCGAGCAATTGGGTAGCCTCCAGGCCGATGGCGCCCGACCACAGCAGGTCTGGATTGGCATCCTTGATGCGGGCGGCAATCCCGCCGAAGTCACGCGTGCCGAATTCGTACTCCAAAGAGAGCACGTTTTTCAAACCATGCCTGGCTGCCACCTCCTGCCCCCCTTTGGCAAGATCGAGCGCAGATGGGAACTTGCTCGTGATGAAGGCGATGGTTTTGGGCGGCGCGGAGGTACTGGCGTATGCATCGAGCAGCACCTCGGTATCGGCTGTGCGCGGATCGGGGCCGAGCGGCAGAGCCGGGAACTGCATGTCGTATTGCGCCAGGCTCGGGTCCCCGAGGCTGCTCTGTATGAATAGCTTGCCGAAGCGCTGCGCGACACCCATCGCGGCGATGATCGCGCTGGTGCCATAGGGCCCCATCAACAGATCGACTTTCTCCGCGGTGATCAGGCGCTCGTACAGGGTACGGGCGTTGGCAGGCTGGGACTGGTCATCGAGCAGCACCCATTCGAGCTTGCGGCCCAACAGTCCGCCGCGCTTGTTGATCAGGTCGACGAACACCTCGCCGGCGATCTTGTGAATGCCGCCCACACTGGCGAGCGGTCCGGTAAGAGGAAGCGTGCCGCCAACCCGGATCGGCGCCTTGCTATCCTGCGCGAACGCCGGCAGGCCGAACGACAGGGCCAGCGCGCCGGCCCCTGCAAGGAACGTGCGCCGCTGCTGTTGCAATTTTGTTTTGTCCATCAAAGTCTCCTCGAATATGCAAACTCAGGATAAGAACGCCAGGCAAGCCGCCACCATCAGCGATACCCGTCTTCCAGTTCGATGGCGAGCGCCCCCATGATGCGCACGCCGGAGTTGTACCAGGCAATGTTGAGCACCAGTTCGACCTGTTGACGCTCGTTCATGAATGCGGCCAACCGGTCCCAGGTCTGCGCGCTGACATTCACGTGCAAGGTGGACTCCTTGGCCAGCGCCATCACTGCGCGTTCTTCGGCGTTGAAGAGCGGCGAGGTTTCAAAGTCGGGAATGGCCTTGAGCTGTTCCGGGCTGATGCCCGCCTTCAGGCCATGCGACTGATGGTGTGCGATCTCGTACTCGGATGTGGTGCAGTGTCCGACGGTGAGGATCGCCATTTCACGCAGCTTGGGGCTGATTTCAGAGCTTCTTATCGCATTCGCATAGGACAGAAACTGGTCCAGCAGTGCCGGCGCGTTCGCGAGCGCCCGGAAGATGTTTGCGGTAGGGACCTTGCGTTCGCGTTCGAGCCTGTCGAAGAGGGCATCGTTGGCGCCTTCGAGGTCCGAGCGCTGGAGGTATTTGACGCGTGCCATTTGATCTTTATCCTTTGCTGGTCAGTTTTTTGCCGAAAGCTTCTGCACGTAAGTCTCGAGCGTTTCGGGCGTGGGTTTGGAGGCAGTTTCGATCATCGGGGCGCCTTCGAATCTGGTGGCCTCGAAGTACCAGCGATGGGGCGCCGGCAGCCCCCAGCGCACGTTGGTGCTGAGCGTGGCGGCATCCCAGCGCACCGGCTCGATCTCGATATCGATGGTCTGATAATGGCTGTTGAACAGTTCCACACGGTGGCCATCCGGGTCGCGCAGATACACGAACAGCATGCCGCCGGGACCGTGGCGGCCGGGGCCGCGCTCCACCTCATGCGCATAGCCGTAGATGCCGGCCAGGTCGCAGGCGGTGAAGATGTTGTGCGACTCGGACACGGTGTAGGCGAAGTGATGCAGGCACGGACCGTCGTTCTGGACGATAGCCAGGTCCAGGCAGGTGCCCTTGCGGTACATGAAGGCGCCCAGCAGTTTGTCGCCGTGCGCCAGATACTCGGAGTTGCGGAAGCCCAGCCTGCTGTAGAACGCGCACGATGCGTAGGTGTCCGGCGAGAAAATCTGGTAGTGGTCAAGGCGCTGGGCGTGCGCGCCTTTGAATTTCTCGATCTCGAGGAAGAGTCGCGGGCGGGTCTCCATTTGCGCGCACAACTCGATCTTCGTGCCGAAGGGATCGGAGACGTGCAGCGTACGCCCCTGATGCGCGATCTCAACCCACTCGGCGGGCAGCCCTTCGGCCTTGAAGAACTGGTAGGCGAGGTCCAGGTCTTCCTCGAAGAACACCCGAAAGCCGATGCGCTTGCAGGTTGCTTCGCCCCGGGTCTGCACCAGCACCATGCTGTGATGGCAAGCTTCGGCCAGCCCGCGCAGGTAGCAGGTGTCGTCGGTCTCTTCCGAGACGACCAGCCCGACGATGTTGACATAGAAATCCCGGCTCTTGGCCAGGTCGGCGACGTGCAGCACGACGTGGCTGGCACGTGTGATATTGAACGGTGGCCGGAGATTGACGGCAGGTAACATAAAGTCCTCGCGATTGTTGGTGGCGGAAAGAGGGAATATCACATTTGCGTTAATTCAAGGCCTGCGCAGCGCGTACCATGACGACCTCTGCAACCAGGTCATTGACGGCATCGAGCGCAAATTTCAGGTTGGCCTCGTCGGTGAGTCGCCCGTTTTCGATCTTGGTGTGAATCCCGGCGATCACGACCGGCGGCCGCGCAATCACGCGCGACAGGGTGCCGCTCAGTGTCTCGCGCAACTGCGCCTGCGCGCGAACGCCGCCGGTGAACGCGGGCGAACATGTCATCAGAAGAACCGGCTTGGACTTCAGCGGTGACGCGAAGGCGGGCCGCGATGCCCAATCGAGCGCGTTCTTCAGGACGCCGGACATACCGAAATTGTATTCGGGAGAGCAGATCACGATCCCGTCACATGCTGCGATGGACTGCTTGAAGTCCCGTACGGCTTCTGGAGGATTGGCGCCGTCCAGATCCTGGTTGTAAAAGGGAATGCTGTCGAGCGGCAGAAGCGTCATTTCGACGCCGGCCGGCAGCGACTCCTGCAGCGTGCGCAGGACGGCAGTATTGCTCGAAGCCTGCCGCAAGCTTCCCGAAATGCCGATTAATTGAATTGTAGTCATGGCAAATAACCTCTTGGTTTGGCTTGCGCCGTGTTGATGAAATTGAGCCGCCGTTCACTGCGAGTGATGCCGGAACGGCAGCGCGGACCATCCGCTGAACGCCGCGTCGCGGCCCAGCGATTCCTCGATGCGCAGCACCTCGTTCCACTTCGCCATGCGCTCGGAGCGGGAGAACGAGCCCACCTTGAGTTGACCGGCGTCCCAGCCGATGGAGAGGTGGGCGATGGTCACATCCTCGCTCTCGCCCGAACGCGCCGAGACGATGGTCCCGAATCCGGCCGCCTTGCCGGCCAGCAGCGCAGCGTGCGCCTCAGTCACGGTGCCGGCCTGGTTCGGCTTGATCAGCACTGCGTTTGTGGTGTGTTCGGCGGCCGCAGCCTCTACCCGGGCCGCGTTCGTCACCAAGAAATCGTCACCGATAATCTGGCATCGCGCGCCATATTTCTCAGTGAAGCGGCGGAAGCCCGACGGATCATCCTCGGCGAGCGGATCCTCGATCGACAGGATCGGATAGGTGTCGAGCCAGCCGCCCAGCATGTCGATCATGTCGTCCGTCCCGAGGCTGCGGCCGTCCAGCGCGAGCACATAGCGTCCATTGCGGCCGAATTCGGATGCTGCGATATCGAGCGAGATGCCGGCGTCCTTGCCAGGACGCAACCCGGCATCGGTGATGGCCTGCACCAGGGTGTCGAGCGCTTCTTCATTGCTGTCAAAGGCCGGCCAATAGCCGCCCTCGTCTGCCACTCCCTGCAACTTGCCCGCCTTTTTCATCAGGACACCGGCGGCGCGGTAGACCTCCGCAGTCCACTCAAGCGCCTCGCTGAAGCTGTTCGCGGCGGGGCACATCACCATGAAATCCTGCACATCGACGCGGCGGGCCGCGTGGGCGCCGCCGCCGAAGATTTGTATTTCAGGCAGCGGCATGCGCACCGGGCGCTCGCCGGCGAGGTAGCGCCACACGGGCTGCCCGGCTGCCGCGGCAGCGGCGTGCAGCACCGCCATCGACGTGGCGACGATTGCGTTGCCGCCCAGGCGGCTGCGGTTCGGTGTGCCGTCGAGCGCCACCAGGCGTTGATCGATCCCGGCCTGGTCGCGCACATCCATTCCTGCAAGAGCGCGGGCGATTTCGTCATTGACCGAGGCAAGCGCCTTGGTCACATCGAGTCCGCCGAAAGGACTGCCTCCATCGCGCAGGTCGAGCGCCTCGCCGCTGCCGGTGGATGCGCCGGCGGGAGCGATGGCGCGGCCACTGATGCCGCTTCCCAGCGTGACTTCCGCTTCCAGCGTTGGCCGTCCGCGTGAATCCCATACGCGCCGTCCATGCAAGCGAACGATTCTTGTATCAGTCATAAAAACTCCTGTCTTGATGTTAGTGCTGTGTGTAGCAGCTACGCGCTAAAGAACGCAGCCTGCAAATCGAAATACGGCTTAAAAAGAAGACACGGGCCGGATCACTCATGCCGACTCGCTCCAATCAAAACAAACGCGAGCGTTGCGGCACGATCGCTTTTGTTCCGCCAGGCATGACGGGTGCCGTTCTGCACGACGACATCGTGCCGGTGCAGAAGCTCCGCGCGGCCTTCATCCAGTTCGAGCCAGATTTCGCCATCGAGAACAATGCCGTAGTCGACGGTCGGCGTGGCATGCATGCCATCGGGTTCGAACAGTTCCGCCAGCCCAGGGCTGATGGCCATGTTTTCTGCGGCGGCGGCGCCAGGGTCGAAGCCTGGCATGGCAAACACGCTGTCGGGCGGGAACGTGACGACCAGGAAACGCGTCCCGCCGAGCGGAGGAACAATGCTCGTTGCCGCCGGCGTCGGATCGACACCGCCAAACGGCAACGCAGGCGTCGCTTCGGTTGCCCAGAGCAGACGGGACATCATCCCGGGGATGTGCAAAAACGCGTCCGAGCGAGGCGGAGCGGTATCGAGCGCAACCATCGATGCGCCGGCCCGGTCGTGCCCGGTGACAACGCGGCGAATCACCAGCGGCACGCCCTCAGTGGTGGATGGATCAGATGCCAAGATAGGCCTCCCGTATGCGTGGATTGTTCAGCAATGCGTCGGGTTGGCCCGACGTGACGATGCGCCCTTGCTCGATGACATAGGCGTGATGCGCGATTTCGAGCGCCTTGTTGATGTTCTGTTCAACCAGCAGGACGGCGACATGGCGCTCGTTGATCATGCGGATGATCCGGAACATATCGTCGACGATTGCCGGCGACAGGCCCAGCGAGGGCTCATCCATCAACAGCAGCCGGGGACGGGCCATCAGCGCGCGGCCGATCGCTACCATCTGCTGCTGCCCCCCGGACATGGTGCCGGAAATCTGGTGGCGTCGCTCCTTGAGGATCGGAAACAGCGAGAACACCTCTTCGAGCGTCTCCTCCCTGGATGCGCGCGCCGCAGGGCGATAGCTGCCGAGCTCGAGATTTTCGAGGACGCTCATATGGGTGAACAGGCGGCGCCCTTCCGGGACGATCGCAATACCGTGGTCGCATACCTGATGGCCGGGAATGCGCGCAATGTCATCGCCCGCGATGCGAATCTGCCCCTGGGTCGGCCGCAGGATGCCGGCAATGGCATTGATCAGGGTGCTCTTGCCTGCGCCGTTGGGCCCGACCACCGAGACGATCTGGCCTGCATCGATATCCAGGTTCACATCCCAGGCGGCGGGGGCGTCGCCATAGGCGACATGGAGGTTACGTACTTCAAGCAGCATGGGCGGCTCCCAGGTAGACACTGATAACGCTTGGATCCTGCATGGTCTCGCGCGGCGGACCGAGAGCGAGCAAGGTGCCCTGATCCAGCACGGCGACACGATCGGCGAGCGCGACGACGGCACGCATCAAGTGCTCGACGAAGACGATGGTGGTGCCGCCCGCCCTGATCTTCTTGATCATTGCCACAGCCTGGTCGACTTCCGTCGGCGTCAGCCCGCAAAGCACTTCGTCCAGGAGCAACAGCCGGGGCCGGGCCGCGAGCGCACGGGCGAACTCGACGAACTTGCGTTCATGCAGGTTGAGTGCCGGCGGCAGGAGGTCCGCCTTGTGCGCCAGCCCGGTGAACGCGAGCCATTGACGGGCCAGCGCCTCGGGACTCTCGTCCGCTGTCGAGTCCTGGCGGCCAAACGCAGCGCAGAGCCGAACGTTTTCCAGCACGGTCAGGTGTTCGAAGAGGCGCGGAATCTGGTAGGTTCGCGCGATGCCCCGACGGGCGATCTCATGGGGCGGCAGGCCCGCTATCATCGTGCCCTCAAAGTCTATCGCGCCGGAGGTCAGCGAGAAGTGTCCGCTGATCATGTTGATCAGGGTCGACTTGCCGGAGCCGTTCGGGCCGACCAGCGCCAGGATTTCCCCCTCCTTGACCTGCAGATTCACGCCACGCAGCGCCCGGATGCCGCCGAACGACTTTGTAACGTCACGGCACTCCAAAAGCACCCGCTCGTGCCCGGCATCGCTTGCAGCCGAGCTTGTTTGCACGAGATTGAGCAGCTTGCCCGCAGCCAGGCCGGATGTCTTGCCCGGATGCCGCATGCGGCGCAGCAGGCTGGGCACGATCCCCTGCGGCAGCATCAGGATTACCACGATGAGCGCAAACGCGACGCCGGCGCGCCCGAGTTCCGCATGTCCTCCGCCAACGAAGCTGCTCAGTGCGACGGTAATGAGTGTGGCCCCGATGGCCGGCCCGGCCCAGTGACGCGCCCCGCCCAAAATGCTCATGAGGACCACGTACAGCGGCACTGTGATAGAAAAAGTTTCGCCGACAGTGACATAGCCGACGTATGCGGCCTGAATCGCCCCTGCTGCGCCGGCAATCGCCGACGAGATGGCAAAGGCGGCCAGCTTGTAGCGAAACGTCGGCACGCCCTTCACCTCCGCTACTTCCTCGTCGTCATGGATCGCCAGCAGACCGGCGCCCAGGCGGGAGCGGAGTACGTAGCGCGAAACAGCGAGAGCGGCGAGCGCAAGCAGCAGTCCGAGCAGGTAAATCGCGCCAGGCACCGACGCGCCGAACTGCGGGAAGGATACGTTGCTGAGATAGACTCCCGCACCGCCATCAATCGATGTATTGGAGATGATCGCCGCCAGGACGAAGGTCACGGATAGCGTCAGCAGTGCGAAGAACTCGGCGCGCAGGCTCTTGATGCGGAACACCACCAGGCCGATTCCCGTGGCAAGCAGCGCGGCAATGGCGGCCGCTGCCGGAATGGTCAGGAGAAACGGCACCCCCCATTTGCCGGCCAGCGTCGCCGTTGTATAGATCCCGGCACCGAAGAAGGCTGCGTGGCCGAAGCTCCAGTACCCTGCGTATCCGCTCAGGATGCCCCAACTGGTGGCCAATGCGATCCAGAAGAAGACGACATACAGATACGAGAGGTAGAAGTCTGCGATCCCCGAGTAGGGAAGCGCGACCAGCGCCGCGATAGCCGCCAGCGTCATAGCAGTAATATGTTTTCGGGTCAGAGCCATTTTGGTTTCCACAGCAGAAGGATGATCAGAATCGAGAACGCTACCAGCGGCGCCCAGGCAGGATTGACCGCGGCCATCGTGACTGCCTCGGAAACGCCGATCAGCACGCCAGCGGCGAGGGCGCCGAGCGGGTTCCCCAGCCCGCCGATGATGACGACTGCGAAGACGACGCCTATCCAGGCTTCGATTTGCGATGGCGCCAGCGTCGAGGTAAGCGCGATGAACACGCCGGCGACGCCGGCAGACGCAGCGCACAGACCGGCGAGCAAATAGGACAAGCGCCGCGCGTTGATGCCGAAAGCCGCCGCGATGGGGCCGTCATGCGCAGCGGCACGTAACGCACGGCCCAGCGAGGTCCTGTGCAGCCCCAACCATGCACCCGCAGCGAGCACGCAAGCGCAGGTGAACGCGATCAATTCGAGCAGGGGCACGAACAGCGGGCCCAGATGAAGAGATTCCTGGGCGTAGCTTGTTTCATACGACCGAAAGTCCGCCGACCAGATCCATTGAATCAGCGACTCGATCAGGATAGTGACGCCAAATGTCACCAGCATCGAGGCGAACTCACTGACCTTGAAGCGCACAAACACGGCGTGCAGCGCGATACCGGCCAGAAAGAATGCCGGTGCAATGATCGCGACCGAAAGCCAGGGCGGAAAGCCGAAATTGGTCCCGAGATGATAGGTGAGATACGCGCCCAGGAAAGCCAACGCGAAATGGCTCAGGTTGACCAGGCGCAGCAGACCCCAGCTCAGGCTGAGGCCGAGAGCCAGCAACGCGTAGATGCCACCGTGCAGCAAGCCGCCGAGGGCCGACTGCGCAAGCAATGTCATGCTCATTGAATGCCCTCGCAGGTGCTGATAGTGTGGATGGGAATTGAGGCTATGCACCCGGGCTTGTGCGGAAAGTTGCGCCCGGTACGTTGAGTCCTTATCATGGATGTCTCCTTTGCTAACGTTTGCACATATTCTGACAAAGCGACCTCTTCTTTGTCAATAGGGAATAAAAAATTAATTGGATAGCTTATTCTGTATCTTGGTATTTCGTGAACGGTTGACGGAAAGCGAATCATTTGCTAACGTTAGCACACTATTTCATTGAAAGGGTTTTTTATGTCATCCATACACATTGCCAGATACGCTTTGGACGGACGCGTCCACTACGGGATCCTCGAGGACGATGCGACGATCGCCCGCCTGGAGGATTCGCCGTTCAATGAGTTGCGCACCAGCGGAGTCAAGGACGCGCTTGGTTCGGTTCGGATCCTGGCGCCGGTACATCAACCGCGCGTGTTCGGAGTGGCCTACAACTACAAGGCGCACTCCCAGGAAGCGAACAAAGCGCTACCCGATCTACCGGTTCTTTTTATGAAACCGAGTACAACTGTCATTGGTACGGACGAGTCGATTGTGTACCCGGCCGACGGAGAAAACATTCACTTCGAGGGAGAGCTTGTCGTTGTCATTGGGAAACTGGCGCGGCATGTGCCGGAGGCGCAGGCACTTGACCATGTGCTTGGTTATACATGTGGGAACGACATCAGTGACCGCGTTCTGCAGCGCCGCGAAAGCGCGTTCGGCTGCCTGCTTGCCGGCAAGGGGTACGACACTTTCGCCCCGATGGGGCCGGTGATTGCCACTGAGCTTGACCCAACGAACCTGAAGATCGTCACCCGGGTCAACGGCGTGGTGCGGCAGGACGGAAATACGGCTGATCTTCTGTTTTCAGTGTCCACCATCATCTCCTACCTTAGCCGCCACATGACGCTGCTCCCTGGCGACATGATCATGACCGGCACGCCTGCCGGCGTCGGCCCGATCAGCGTAGGCGATACGATCGAAGTCGAGATCAACGGCATTGGTGTCCTGCGCAATGATGTTGTGGCAGAGGATCGCAAGATCCTCTAGTGCCTAAGCAACCTGATGGTCTGACGCGCCTGATGTGGCCTCTGCATCATCTGCAGGCGGTTTTAATGCCGGGTTGGCAGCCCGCAAGTTGACACGACGATTTGAGTGGAAGCTGCGCCCATTTCGCGGATGTAGTCAAAAACATCCATTCCGCCTAAGTGCTAAGATTTACGAACTGTTAAACCTTGAAAAACCCCGGAGGCGGGAGTAATCCCTATGCGCTGCGCAAGCTGCGGGTTCGAGAATCGGACACTTGCCAAGTTCTGCGAAGAATGCGGCGGCATGCTGGTGCGCGCCTGCCCAGCCTGCGGGCACGAGGCGAGCGCAAGCGCCAAGTTCTGCAGCGAATGCGGTGCGCCGTTGAGCGGGCCGCCCCCGAGCGCGGCGCTTGCGGCCAGCGCCCCCATAGAATACACGCCCCCCTATCTGGCCGAACGCATCCGGGCGGCGCAGGCGGCCATGGAAGCCAGCGGCGCGGCGGATGGCGAGCGCAAGACGGTCACCGCGCTGTTCGCCGACATGGCCGCCTCGACCGCGCTGATTCACGACCTCGATCCCGAAGACGCCCGCCGCCTGATCGACCCGGTGCTGGCGCTGATGATGGAGGCCGTGCATCACTACGAAGGCTATGTGGCCAAGTCGATGGGCGATGGCATCCTGGCACTGTTCGGCGCGCCGATCGCGCACGAAGATCATGCGCAGCGCGCGCTCTATGCGGCGCTGCGCATGCAAGACGGCATGCGCCGCTACGCCGACCGCGTGCGCCTCGCGCAGGGGATCGCGCTGCAGATCCGCGTCGGCATCAACTCCGGCGAAGTGGTGGTACGCGCGATCCACACCGACGACTTGCATACCGACTATGACCCAGTGGGGCACTCGATCCACATCGCTTCACGCATGGAGGGCATCGCGGTGCCCGGCTCGATCATCGCGAGCGAACACACCCACAAGCTGACCGAGGGCTATTTCGCTTTCAAGGTGCTCGGCGCGACGCCGATCAAGGGACTACCCGAGCCGCTTGCTGTCTTCGAAGTGCTCGGTCTCGGTCCGCTGCGCACGCGGCTGCAGGTGGCGGCCAGCCGCGGGCTGGCGCGCTTCGTCGGCCGTGCCCGCGAACTCGAGCGGCTGCGCGAAGCGCAGGCGCAGGCGCAGGCCGGGCACGGGCAGATCGTCGGCGTGGTCGGCGAGCCGGGGGTCGGCAAGTCGCGCCTGTTCCACGAGTTCAAGCCGCACGCGCCACGCGCTTGCCTGGTGCTGGAGACCTTCTCGGTCTCGCACGGCAAGGCCTATCCGTATCTGCCGCTGATCGAGCTGCTGAAGAACTACTGCCAGATCACCGCACAGGACGACGAGCGCCGTCGACGCGAGAAGCTCACCGGCAAGGTGCTGACCCTTGACCGTGCGCTGGAAGACACCCTGCCTTATCTGTTCCACCTCCTAGGGGTCACCGATCCGAGTTCGCCGCTGGCGCAGATGACCCCCCAGATCCGCCGGCAGCACACCTTCGAGGCGATCAAGCGGCTCCTGGTGCGCGAGAGCCTGGCCCAGCCGCTTGAGGTAATCGTCGAGGATCTGCAGTGGCTCGACAGCGAGACCGAGGCCTTCCTCGGCTTTCTCGGCGAGAGCGTGGCCAACACCCGCATCCTGCTGCTGGTCAATTACAGGCCCGAATACCGGCACGACTGGAGCAACAAGGGCTACTACACTCAGCTGCGGCTGGATCCGCTGGGCGAAGCCGAAGCCCGGGAACTGCTGCGAGCCGTGCTGGGCGGCGCTGCCGGACTCGCCCCGCTCGAGCACTTGATCCTGGCGCAGACCGAAGGCAACCCCTTCTTCATCGAAGAAGTGGTGCAGACGCTGGTCGAGGAGCAGGTGCTGCGCGGCGAGTGCGGGCATTACCGTATTGAGCAGATCCCGACCGCCCTGCACATCCCGACCACCGTGCAGGGGGTGCTAGCTGCCCGCATCGACCGCCTGGGGACGGCCGAGAAGGCACTGCTGCAGACCCTGGCGGTGATCGGCAAGACATTTCCCTGGAGCCTGCTCGCGCGCGTCGCCCTGCAGCCCGAAGACACGCTGAAGAGCCTGCTGACGCGGCTGCAGGCCCGGGAGTTCATCTACGAGCAGCCGGGATTTCCCGAGGTGGAGTACAGCTTCAAGCATGGGCTGACCCAGGAGGTGACCTACGGCGCGCTGCTGAGCGAGCGGCGCTGTGCGCTGCATGAACGCACGGCGCAGGCGATCGAGGCCCTGTTCAGCGCCCAGCTCGATGAGCACTGCAGCGAATTGGCACATCATTTCAGCCGCAGCGGCAACGCGCCGAAGGCGGTGGAATACCTCCACTGCGCCGGGCGCCAGGCAGTGCAGCGCTCCGCCGATGCCGAAGCGGTCAATCATCTTACTACGGCCCTGGCCTTGCTCAAGACACTGCCCGATGCTCCCGAGCGCGCACGACAGGAACTCGCGCTCCAGATCACGCTCGGTCCGGTCTGGAGGGCCACCAAGGGGCACGCGGCCCCGGAAGTGGGAGAGACCTATACCCGCGCGTTGGCGCTGAGCCGGCAGCTCGGGGAAACGATCGAGCTCTTCCCCGCCCTGCTGGGGCTGCGCACGTTTTATCAAGTCCGTGGAGAGCTGCCGACCGCACGCAAGATGGGGGAGCAACTCCTTGCCGTCGCTCAAGAGGCGCGAGACCCTGCGCTGCTCGTGCAAGCCCATCGGGCGTTGGGGGCCATCTTGTTCAGTCTCGGCGAGCTGGAGCCTGCCCGCACACAACTGGAGCAAGCCCTGGCCCTGTATGACCCTCGGCAGCACACGCCTGCCTTACCCTATGGACTGGAGCCGGGCGTGCTGGGGCTGGCCTTCGTAGCCTGGGACCTGTGGCTGCTCGGCTATCCGGATCAAGCCCTCGCGCGCAGCCAGGCGGCGCTCGCTCTGGCGCAGACCCTATCCCAGCCTCCTGCCTCGGCCGATGCCTTGATCTTTGCCGCCGAACTTCATCTGCACCGCCGCGAAGCGCAGCCGACGCGCGAGCTGGTGGAGGCACTCCTCGCCCTCGCGACCGAGCACGGCTTCCCGTTCTGGTTGGCTTACGGAACCATCCTCTCCGGCTGGGTGCTGGCCGAGCAGGGACACGCAGCAGAAGGCATCGAAAAGATGCAGCAGGGCTTGGTCGCCTACCGTGCCACCGGGGCGGAACTTTGGCGGCCGCATTTCCTGGCGCTACTGGCCGAAGCCTACGGAAAAGCGGGACAAGCCGAGGCAGGGCTGAAGACGCTGGCCGAGGCGCTGGCCGTGGTGGACCGAGCGGAAGAGCGCGTGTACGAGGCGGAACTGTATCGGCTCAAGGGGGAGCTGACGCTGCTGCAGCCGAGCCGCGAGGGGGCAGAGGCCGGCGGCCGGGACGAAGCCGAAGCCTGCTTCCTGAAGGCGATCGCGATCGCCCGCCGGCAAGGCGCCCGATCGCTGGAGCTGCGCGCGGTGATGGGCCTGAGCCGGCTGTGGCGACAACAGGGCAAGCCGGGAGACGCCCGCCAGATGTTGGCCGAGATCTACGGCTGGTTCACCGAAGGTTTCGATACCGTGGACCTGCAGGAGGCCGGGGCGCTACTCGCCGAACTGCACTGAAGCGTGCGTCATGGCAGCGTATCGGACAATGCTTCTTGAGACCATTTGGCATGAACTACAGCAGATGTACCAAAGCCAAACTTAGATACAGAGCTATCGGCCAACTCCGGACCTTCGTGCACCCGACCTATTCGATATTGCCTTAGCAATTTTTCCATGGCAGTATTCATTAGCTATTCCACCACGAGTAACATTTCTATGCAGCTGCGCTTCAGCGCATCGAAACTTTGAAGAGTTACGTTGGATGTACGCAGAACGGCTGTCCAGAGTAAATCGAAATATGATGTCGACGATTATCGCAATCAAAAGACATGACTAAATGACGTCCCTCGGCCAAAAGTCGCCATTGACGGTTGATTGGAAAACAAAATGCAATGGTCTGTTATAGCAAACAAAGCAATAGAAATCGTGAAGTTTGTAGGTTGGTCCCTTTTGGCTGTATTTCTCTTTGTCTCCTGCCTATCGATCTACTTCTCTTGGGAAAGTGGCAAATGTCGACAAACTTCCGCAGCTCGACAGTTTCTTTTGAGTAAGCTACCACCTGAACAAGCGAGGACGCTTAGGTCTGTCGCCACGGAATCGGATGAAGATAGTGAATGCTCGATGTCATTCGTGTTCCTGAAAGATGGAAAGGGAATTGAAGTCAATGGTTTATCAGACGAAATTCACGGTACGAAGTTTTCTTCATCTGATGGAGGAAAAACCGCATATTTCCTAAAGCACGGAGCACAGGAGAAATAGCTATTGAAATAAATTCGGGCAAGCGCTTTGCTTCATTGCGTAACTAGTGCCCGCTTCTGGAAAGTGTGAATGTCAGCAGTAGGTCGGTTTGAACCATTCGCGAAGGACCGAGTTAGTTAAGGGTTGTACGATGGCTGCGGGCAGCCATCGTACAACCCTTAACTTTTCCAGTCTGTCGTCGGGACACAGGCGCAGACTGATCACGGTGTCGGATAGTTGATGCAGAATTACCGAATCGGATGATCACGAGGAGTCGGAAGATGCGGCGCCGGTTCCACATCTTGATTGAGCACAACGAGTACTAATTCTCAATCGTCAATCAGTAGGACGCTATTTTATTGCCACCTCGACGAGATGCAGATCGAGTAAGCGCATCAGTTCGTGCGGAGGGATACCGACAAGGTAGCCACGGCGGCCGCCGTTTATGTAAATCAGTGGCAAATCGAAAATGGTTTTTTCAATATAAACCGGCATTTTCTTTTTGGTGCCGAACGGGCTTGTGCCGCCTACAAGAAAGCCTGTATGCCGGTTGGCCACATCTGGCTTGCACGGCGCGATTTTCTTGCAGCCAATCTGGCGCGCCAGATCCTTTGTCGATACTTTGCAATCTCCGTGCATAAGCACGATCAATGGCTTGGTCGACTCATCCTCCATAATCAGCGTTTTTACGACATGATGCTCGTCGACATTGAGCTCGCGCGAAGACACATTGGTGCCCCCGTGTTCCTCATAAGCGTAAAGATGGTTGGAATAGGCCACTCCGTGCCGCCGCAAGAACTGCGTCGCCGGAGTTTCCGAAATATGCTCTTTTCTAGCCATGCTGGAACTAGAAACGCAAAAATGGCCCGAACCAACACACTTCGGACCATCGATTTGAAAACGCTATTAAGGGGAGCATGTCGACCATGTTTTCCGCAATAAAAATCTGGCCTGAAAGGATGGTTCAACAGAATCGCGCAACAAAGGTAGTAGTTGTCCTGGAGGCAGGCCTGCCATTGCGTCGTCGCGTTGGCGATTAAGACTGCGTGGTTTTAGTTGGTTCCGGTACTGGCTCAGCCGGTGTTTCCGCTTCGCTGGCATCGTCCGGCATAGCGCTTGCGTCATCGTCTGTTACAGAACCTTTTTCAGCTTTGCGCTTCAGCTTTTCTTCTTTTTTCTTTTTCTTTTCAAGCTCTTTCTGACGCTTTTCGTATTGAAAATTCGTTTTTGCCAATTTGGCCCCCTTAGGTAAACACTACTTTTAACAGACTTGGAATGATGGATTACAGGATACAGGAGAAACAAATGCCGTGAGGCAGAATTACACCTTCACGCAGCGCCCTAACGTCCTCTTGGATGATGTTCCGCATGCAATTTTTTCAGGCGTTCGCGGGCAACATGGGTATAAATTTGCGTAGTGGAAATATCGGCGTGTCCCAGCAATAGTTGCACTACGCGCAAGTCGGCGCCGTGATTCAGCAGATGTGTGGCAAACGCGTGGCGCAAAGTATGCGGTGACAATGGCGCATTGATCGCCGCCTGTGCCGCATATTTTTTAATCAGAATCCAGAACATTTGCCGCGTCATCGGGCCGCCACGTGCGGTGACGAACAAGGCATCATCGACCTGACCCGACATGATTTCGGCACGGGCCTGCTCCAGGTAACGCACAATCCAGCTGCGCGCCTCCTCGCCAAACGGTACCAGGCGGGTCTTGTCACCCTTGCCGGTAATGCGCAGCACGCCTTCGTTCATGCCAACTTCGATCGACTTCAACAACACCAGTTCCGACACCCGCAAGCCGCTGGCATACATCAATTCCAGCATGGTACGGTCGCGCAAACCCAGCGCGGTGCCGACATCCGGTGCCGCCAGCAAGGCTTCCACTTGCGATTCCGACAAAGTCTTGACAGAGCGCGCTGGCGGCTTGGCCGAACGCAAATGCAGGCAAGGATCGATAGCGATGCGATTCTGTCGCAGCGCCAGCAAATAGAAGCGCTTGAGCACCGCCAGGCGCCGATTTGACGAGGTGGCTTTGCTTTCGACTTTAGCGACGAAATATGCGTTCAGATCATCGGCCTCGGCTGCCAGCAGCGGTTTTTGTCGATCGGCTTGCAGCCATAGCGCAAACAAGCGCATGTCACGTCGATAAGCATCCAGCGAATTTTTCGCCAGCCCGTCTTCCAGCCATAAGGTATCGCAAAATTCGTCGATAGCGATTTGACTGTCAGAGGTTAAGCGCGGTTTTACGTCAGCGGGGCCAAGTTTGCAGTTCACAGGTCTGTTACGCCTTCATGTGCCAGCAACCAGCGCTTTACACCCAAATGAAAGCCATCGACTTGGTCATGATGCGAAAAACCCCCAAGCCCGCCGGCTGCGGTCACACGATGACACGGGATCACCAGCGGAAACCAGTTCGCGCCGCAGGCCTGGCCTACCGCACGTGGCGCCGATTGCACCAGCCGTGCGACCTCGCCGTAGGTCAGCACGTCACCGCACGGGATCGCTGCAATCTGCGCCCAGACCTTACGCTGGAAAGCGGTGCCAACGGCGGCCAGCGGCAAATCGAAACGAAAATCCGGGTGTTGAAAATATTCGGCTAGCTGTTGTGCGGCACGTTCTGTCAACGCATCAGCCGGTTCTTTTTCGGCAAATGACTTTGGCAGGTACACCAGCTCGCGTATGACGCCAGCTTCGGTACGAATGCCGATCGCGCCAAACGGTGCGGCCACGATGGCAGAAAAAATTGCGTGCGCAGACGCGCTGGCAAACTGAGGATCGGAAGGTTTTTTCATGAACTAGCCTAACTCGGACTTAGAACCGGTTGATGATATTTAGCGAATTGATTTGAACATAAATCGAGTAAGGGACGGGATTACCCCCGTCGCCTTCTCACACCACCGTACATGCGGTTCCGCATACGGCGGTTCATTCAACACGCTGGAAGCGCCGCTGGGTGTCCAGCAGCGAAACCAACCCTAATACATCAAAGAAGCGTTTAGGATACGCCGCGTTCATATGACTCGCTCCGGCGTTCCACCAGTGGCCGCGTCCGTTGCTTGCCGACTTCCATGCGCGCGTCTTATCCAAACCTTGGGCTTGCAGCTTCTTGTTACGGGTGGACGGTCGCTTCCATTGCCGCCATAGCAGGCAGCGCAGTTTGCGCCGAATCCATCCGTCCAATTCCTCCAACACACCTTTTACCTCTGTCAGGCGGAAGTACGATGTCCAGCCACGCAGCACCGGGTTGAGCGCTGCGATCGTTTCGCCGAGATTGCGCGAGGCGTTCCCGACCACGATTTCACGCACCCTGTCTTTCAATCGCTTCAGACTGCTATCGGCGATTTTAAGACGGACTTGCTTATGCCAAGTGACGCTGTAACCTAGAAACTTCCGCTGCCAGGGCCGTGCGACGGCGCTCTTGTCCCGGTTGACCTGAAGTTTTAATTTCTTCTCCAGATAGCCGGTAATCGCAGCCATCGCATGCCGTCCTGCCGCTTCGCTTTTGACGTAAATGTTGCAGTCATCGGCGTAACGGCAGAACCGGTGTTCCCGCCGCTCCAGTTCGCGGTCCAAGTCCGTCAGCAGGATGTTCGACAACAACGGTGACAGCGGGCCGCCCTGCGGCGTACCTTCCGTCCTCGCGCTGACGATCCCTGCCGACATCATGCCCGCTTCCAGATAACGACGGATCAGTTTCAATACCCGTTCATCTTTGACTTTCCTGGCTATCCGCGACATCAGAATGTCGTGGTTCACCCGGTCGAAGAATTTCTCCAAGTCGAGGTCGACCACCCAGCGGCGGCCTTCCTTGATATAACCTTGCGCTCGTTGCACCGCTTGCCATGCATTGCGGCCCGGTCGGAACCCATAGCTATGTTCGGAGAATTCAGGTTCGAACTCTGGTTGCAGGACTTGCAACAGCGCTTGCTGGATCAGGCGATCCAACACCGTCGGGATGCCCAGTGTGCGTACCCCGCCGTTGGGCTTGGGTATCTCCACTTTGCGGATCGCCGCCGGTATATAGTTGCCTGCCAGTAGCGCTGTCTTGACGCTTGGCCAGTGCTGTTGCAGCCACGCCTTGAATTCGAACACAGTGAGTCCATCGACTCCCGCTGCACCCTTGTTCTGCATGACCCGCTCATACGCTCGCCACAGGTTGTGACGTTCGACCACGACGTCCATCTGCCGCAGTCCTTCCGCTTTCGTTTGCCCATCCGCCGCCGTGCCAACCTCGGCACCCGACCCGGCCATCGACGAAATCCGTTCGTCTCTCTCCGTGTCGGGCGCAGTTGCCTGCCTTGTTGCGTCATCGATTTGCATCGAGGTCGGATGTCCTAATCGCGTTGTTCAATGTTCAGGCCTTCAGTCATGGCTCTCTCCGGCTCGCCGCCTCGTCCTCGACCTACTATGCCCTCTGCTGACTTCTGCATACGCATCCCAACACCTCTCGATGTCGGTAGCACTAGGCACGCATGCAGATCTCCCCGTACATGGACGCTCCCGGTTTGCCAAGCCCTCAATTCATGATGACGCGAAGTAAAGATTGCACCCGTACATTCGGACTTTAGCTGTGGCTTCTGCCACTGTCCCTGATGGAATGTGCTGGTTGGTGTCTCAATCGGGTAATCGCACTCATGGTGCCTGGGGAGACTAGGACTTTACCAACCACGGTCTAACCTGTTTGCCATCATTCTTGATTGCCTGTGCAATCGGTAGAATCAACTGCCTGGTGCTGCCGTTACTGCCTGCCTTATTTCCTTGAGCCGCTCCGATTACGCGGCCGCGTAACCGGGGCGGAACTCCCTATCGTGCGCAAGCAACGCCCACACAGTTCTGGCATTCTTGTTGGCTAGCGCGACCGCCGCGACATTCTTATTACGCCGGGCCAGCAGTCTATGAAGCCATCCCTGCTCGTTAGGCTTCCCCTCGGCATACCGAATTACTGCTCTGGCGCCGTGTATAAGCAATGTGCGCAAATACGTGTCGCCTCGCTTGCTAATTCCCTGCAAATTCGTCTTCCCACCTGTTGAGTGCTGTTTGGGCACAAGCCCAAGCCACGCTCCCAGTTGTCGGCCGTTCGCAAAGTTCTTCGCATCTCCAATCGACGCCACTAGCGCACTGGCCGTGATTGGGCCAATGCCTGGGATCTTCTCCAGCTTACGAGACAGTGCATTGGAACGGTGCCAAGTTTGGATCTGCACTTCCATCTCTTTCACCTGTCGGTCCAGATCCTTGAGATGATCCAGCAAGCGCAGTACCAATTCCCGGAATACGCCCGGCAACTCGTCTTTCGCGTCATCGAGCATCATCGGCACGCGCTGATGGATGAACGCTATCCCTTGCGGCACGATCAAGCCGAATTCACTCAACAGGCCGCGGATCTGATTGGCTTGCGCAGTCCTCGCTTTCACCAGCCCCTGCCGTACACGATGCAATGCCAGCACAGCCTGTTGTTCAACATTCTTGATCGGCACAAACCGCATGTTCGGCCGGCACACCGCCTCGCATATCGCCTCGGCATCAGCCGCATCATGCTTGTTCGTCTTGACGTAGGGCTTGACGAATTGCGGCGCCATGAGCTTAATCGTATGGCCAAGTGCCTGCAGCTTGCGTGCCCAGTAATGCGCGCTGCCGCAAGCTTCCACACCAATCAGGCACGGCGGCAGCTTCACAAAAAAGCTTGCCATCTGATCACGTTTAAGCTGCTTCTTGAGCACAACCTTACCTTGCGCATCGACGCCGTGGACCTGAAACACATTCTTTGCCAGATCGATGCCAATTGTCGTAATCTGCATGATGACGCTCCCCTCGGTTCAAGTGGTTATTCGACATTTCCACTTTGGCACATTTGATGCCGTTACGGGTGGGAGCGTCCATTCCATTGGGTATTGCGCACCTACCTTCACGCTTATGCCTGTCGGATCTACGTCATAGCCTTCCGGACAAGTATCGGGCTTTGATGATATTTGACATCTCACCCGGCTACGCCGCCTCATATCCGCTTCCTGTTCGTCAGGCCAGCGCTTTGCCTTCGGCTTCCTCCAGATTCGCAGTCGCCCGCGACACCCTTGCCTTCAGCTAACTCTTCCCCTTGTCGGGCGAGTAGAGGACTTCCACCTCCAAGTAAGCACGCCCTGCCGGGCGCACAAATAAAAAAGGCGCATCTGACGATGCGCCCCAAATACTTCTCTATGCGTTCCCGGCCGTTAAAACAGCTTCATTTGAAACACACTGTCTCCTCAGTATCCCCGGTATCAATACCGTTCTTATGCACCACCACCTATAAATCTTAATCTTCGCTACCCTTGGCAAACCGTATCGCCATCACGCTGTAAAAAGTCTCAATTCCGTGCTGCAAAGTTCTACTGAAAAGGCAAAATTCGTTTTATTGAATTACTCGCCCTCTTGGGGGCTGAAGCGCAATATTCAATAGGTGACGAACTCTAACAGGAGTTAACTAAATTTTACAAATAATTTTAATGAATCAATGTATCAATTCAGGATAGTTTTAAGCTAAACCTTGCCAATTTCATGGTTTTATGCACTTTATTTCCATGTGGAAATAAAAACCCACTACACAACATTCCTCGCCGCGTTTACCTGAAGCCAAGCGCTGCCGACTCCTGGTTGACGGCGTCGATCAAATCCTTGCCGATCCGTCCTTCCATTTGCTTCTGGACCGGCAGCAAGGCTTTGCGCCACTCCGCTTTTTCCTTGTCGTTCAGGCGATAAACCGTGGTCTTGCCGGTCTTTTGTACAGCTGCCAGCGCCGCGTCGTTTTCCTGCTGGGCAATGGCATCGGCGTACTTTGTCGCTTCTTTCATCGCTTGCGTCAGCTCGCTGCGGATATCCGATGGCAAGCCGTCCCAGAACTTCTTGTTGACGATCACCGCGTAACCAAGATAACCGTGATCGGAGACCGTGACATGTTTTTGCACCTCGTTCATCCTCTGCGTATACAGGTTTGACGGCGGATTTTCAGTACCATCCACGACACCGGTCTGCAAGGCCTGGTAGACCTCGGAGAACGCGAGCACTTGTGGATTGGCGCCTAGCGCGCGCATCTGGGCATCCAGTATCTTGGATGACTGGATACGCATTCTCAGCCCCTTGAAGTCAGCCGGAGTATGCAAGGGCTTATTGGCTGACATCACCTTAAAGCCGTTATCCCAATACGCCAGACCGGTGATGCCTTTCGATTCCAGCTTGCTGAACAGGTTTTTCCCGATCGGACCTTCCGTGACGCGATACAAGACTGCCTTGTTCGGAAAAATATAGGGTAAATCGAAAACTTCAAATTCCCTCACGCCCAACGGACCGAATTTCGCCAGCGAAGGCGCCAGCATTTGCACCGCACCCAGCTGCAACGCTTCCAGTTCTTCTTTATCCTTATATAAGGTGCTGTTCGGATACACCTCGACTTTGACGCGACCTTTGGTGGCTTTTTCCGCCAGTTCCTTGAAACGCTCTGCCGCTTTGCCCTTCGGGGTGTCGTTGGCAACGACGTGGCTGAATTTGATGACGATAGGCGCTTGCGCCAATGCATTGCCGGCGGCCGGCGCCATCACTGAAAACACCGACAGCGCCATCATTCCTGATAAAAACGTTTGCCGCGTTTGCCATTCCATGCTTGCGTCCCCAGATGATTGCAATTTTGAATATTTTGAATATTTTGAATATTTTGAATATTTCGCCGGATCTGGCGGCAGTGTGCCCATGCCACGCCGCGCTCACAACTGTGGATAACCACAATACATGCTTCAGGCTGCTAAGCCCTCGGCTACACTACTGTCTCAACCGCTCAGACCTGCCGATCTCCTGGTAGATGTACCCAAAACGCAGCTGTAACTATTAGCACTTATGCCACGCTCAACATTTAAGCGTTTTGCCACTCTGAATGCAGCAGGTTCGCAGAGAACCTGGCGTGGGCTGATACCGATTTTTCTGGTGCTGCTGTTTTTAGCCATTCTGTTTTGGCTGCCGTGGCAATCGCGGCAAATGGAAGCCAATGATCGGCAGGATCAACTGATCGCCGATACCCTTTGGGTCGAACAGGCCATCAGTTTTCAACTTAGTCGCGACGAAGAAAGCGTACGCCTGATTGCCGGCGAGATTACCAACAATCACTTGAGTACCGCGCAATTTCGCGACCGACTCAAGCCATTGTTGAAAAACAGTCCCGAACTGCGGCGCGTCACCTGGCTGGATGCCGATAACCAGGTGATTGCCGCAACCGATACCTTGCCGCTTTCGCATCCAGACTATGCGGCGCGCGCAAGGCAGTCGGCGCAACAGGTACACGACGTCAAAATTCCGCAATTCACCCAGCCTTACAAGCTGGCCGGTACCGCCGATGCCATCTATATCGATTACGGTGTGCCGCTGTTCGCCGAGCACCAATATCTCGGCAGCCTGGTCAGCAGTTACGCCGTCAGCAGCATTCTGGATGAACTGGTGCCGTGGTGGTTCGCGCAGGATAACGAAATCATCCTGACCGATAGCGATGAAGTGACCATCGCCAAACGCACATCCGGCGGCAGGGGCCGGAACGTTTATACCCATCGTCGTCCGCTCGATCTGCCGGGACTGTCGTTGATATTGCGCACCAACAGCACCAAGAGCGCGCCGAAATTCCTGCCCAATTTGCTGGTCGGGTCGGTCATCGTTTTATCGCTCGGCCTGCTGTGGAGCCTGTTGGCCTTGTGGCGCGACATTAACCGCCGTCTGGCGGCCGAAGATGCGCTGCGTCAACAGGTTGCCTTCCGTGCCGCCATGGAAAACTCGCTGGTTACCGGCTTGCGCGCCCGGGATCTGGAAGGTCGCGTGACCTATGTCAATCCGGCTTTCTGCGAAATGGTCGGGCTGAGCGCCGACCAGCTGGTTGGCAAGGTTCCGCCGATGCCGTATTGGGCGCCGGAGGCGCTTGAAAAATTCCAGGAACGTTTCGCCAAAGTATTGGAAGGAGAAGCCACACCGCAGTACGAAACCATCTTTCGGCGCGCCGACGGTGAGCGTTTTCCGGTGCTGGTGTTCGAATCTGCACTGGTCGACGCACTGGGCCGTCAAACTGGCTGGATGGGATCGATACTGGACATTTCCGAACGCCGGCGTGCCGAAGAATTGAGTCGCAAGCAACAGGAAAAATTACAGTCCAGCGCCCGCCTCGCCAGCATGGGGGAGATTGCCTCTACGCTGGCACATGAGTTGAACCAGCCACTTGCTGCCATTTCCAGCTACACCACCGGGGCCATCAATATGCTGCAAGCCGGAACCGTCAATCCGCAACAATTGAAACTGGCGCTGGAAAAAGCCAATGCCCAGGCCCAGCGTGCCGGCCAGATTATTCGCAGCGTCCACGAGTTCGTCAAAAAACGCGACCCGGCGCGCGAGCCGCTGGCGATCCGCACCTTGGTCGACAACATCATGCCGCTGGTCGAATTGCAGGCGCAGACTTTTTACGTCAATGTCCAGGTCGACATACCGCCGTCATTGCCATCGGTATCCGCAGACCGCATGATGCTGGAACAAGTACTGCTCAACCTGACCCGCAACGCCATCGAGGCCATGGCGCACACCGACCCGACCCGGCGCATCCTGCGCATAACGGCCGCGGCGGCCAATCTCGACACCGAATCGCCGCAAGTCACCGTATCCGTTATTGACCGGGGCCACGGGATTCCGGCCGACGTCGCCGCACGCCTGTTTTCGCCGTTTTACTCAACCAAAGCGCATGGCATGGGAATGGGACTGAATATCTGCCGCACCGCCATCGAATTCCACGGCGGCACACTAAGCTACACCGGCAACGACGGTGGCGGTACAATCTTCCAGTTCTCCCTGCCGGCAAATTTTTCTCACAGCCAGCGCTGAGCGCACAATCCAACCAGTCTGCCCGCCATGTTGCACATCATCGATGACGAAGAAGTAATCCGCGACGCCCTAGGCTGGCTGGCACAGTCACGCGCCATTCCGATGCAGTGTTATCCCAGCGCGCAACATTTTCTGGCGGCAATCGAGGCCGCCAATGAAAGCGCTACGCCGCATCCCGAAGGCGATTGCCTGTTGCTCGACGTCCGGATGCCCGGCATGAGCGGCGTCGCACTGTTTGACGTGTTAGCGGCACGCAAATTAACGCAACGTTTTCCGGTCATTTTTTTGACCGGTCATGGCGATGTGCCGATGGCGGTCGATACGCTCAAGCGCGGTGCTTTCGATTTCTTTGAAAAACCTTTCAACGACAATAAATTGATGGACCGGGTGCAGGAAGCGCTGCTGTCCTCGCGTGCCGCGATGGCGCGTAGCGCGATCGATATGCGTCTGGCGGGCTTGTCCACGCGTGAACGCGAAGTGCTGGATTTGATTCTGGCCGGGAAAATGAACAAGGTGATCGCCGATCAGCTCGGCATCAGCATGCGCACCGTCGAAGTTCACCGCGCCCATATTTTCGACAAGATGCATGTCAAGACTGCTGTCGAACTGGCAAGGCTGCTGAATTGACCGAAGCTGGCGCCGCTTGCCACGCCATCAGTCACAAACCGACACCAATAAAAACCCGTTTTCTTCATGTATATCGTCAACCTGCTACTCCCCGATTTCACCCTGATCATCCTGGGCGGCATTCTGCACCGGGTCACCGACTGGAGCGACGCGTTCTGGACCGGTGCCGAAAAGATGGTGTATTTCCTGCTGTTCCCGGCACTGCTGTTCTACTCGACCGCGCGTACTCCTCTGCATTTCGACACCAGCGGAAAAATGCTGATGGTCGGCCTGGCCGGCTTATGCGCCGCCATCGTCATGACCTGGCTCGGCAAGCCGTTTCTGAAAGCAACGCCGATGGATTATGAATCCGGCATGCAAACCGGCTACCGCTTCAATTCCTATATGGCGCTGGCGCTAGCCTCGCGTATGGCCGGGGATGAGGGCACCGGACTGATGGCGTTGCTGATCGGCTTTGGCGTCCCCTTATGCAATCTGGCGGCAGTGCATGCGCTGGTGCATAAAAACGGCGGCTTGTTAAAAGAACTGGCCAAGAATCCATTGTTGATCGCTACCGCCTGCGGCTTGCTGTACAGCTTGTCCGGGCTCCCGCTGCCCGATGTCGCGGGCGCGGTATTGTCGCGCCTCGGCAACGCTGCACTGGCGCTCGGCTTGTTGCTGGTCGGCGCCGGCTTGCGCCTGACTGGCATGCATCAGGCCAAGCTGATGTCGGGATTCTTTATCGCCGTTAAATTGCTCGCACTGCCCGCCGTGGCGCTGCTGCTGGGCCGCTGGGTCGGGCTGGGAGAGCGGCAGTTACAGATTGTGGTGCTGTTTTGCGCCCTGCCGACCGCATCCAGCGCCTACATTCTGGCGGCAAGACTGGGTGGCAACGGGCCGCTGGTCGCGTTTTTGATCTCTGCGGGAACGGTGTTGTCGGCGCTTACTTTGCCGTTGTGGTTGTGGTTATTGCATTGAACTAAACGCCATGCTGTTCCAATGCCCACGCCACATGCTCCCGAATTAACGCGGATGGATCGTCGGCGCGGGCTTGCAGCGCCGCGATGATCTCCGCCGAGCCGACACCGGCGGCAGCCGCGTTCCCCAGCCCCACCGCGATATTCCGCAACCACCGTTCGTGCCCTATGCGGCGAATCGGGCTACCTTGCAAACGACTATTGAATTGCGCTTCGGTCCAGCCAAACAATTCTACTAACGTCGCATTGTCCAGCCCGTTGCGCACATCGAAATCGTTCAGGGTCGATGCCTGGGCGAACTTGTTCCATGGACAAAATAACTGGCAATCGTCGCAGCCATACACCCGATTGCCGATCAGCGGCCGCAGTTCCAGCGGAATACTCCCCTTCAGTTCTATCGTCAGATAAGAAATGCAACGGCGCGCATCCAGCGTATAGGGCGCGACTATCGCCTTGGTCGGACAAACGTCGATGCAGGCACTGCACTGACCGCAATGCGAACTGACCGGCGCGTCGGTCGGCAACGGAATATCGGTCAGTATTTCACCGAGAAAAAACAGCGAACCGGCCTCCCGATTCAACAACAGCGTGTGCTTGCCACGCCAGCCCAGCCCGGCTTTTTGCGCCAGGGCAACCTCCATCACCGGCGCTGAATCGGTAAATACGCGATAACCAAAGGTGCCGATTTCAGCCGTGATGCGATCGGCCAGTTGTTGCAAGCGCGCGCGCAAGACCTTGTGATAATCCCTGCCACGCGCGTATAACGACACCGTTGCCGTGGCGGCAGCATCCGGGTGAAGGCGATTTTTCTCCCGCAAACGCCAGGCCGCATCCGTATCCTGTGGCAAATAGTCCATGCGCACGCTAATCGAGCGGATCGTCCCCGGCACCAATTCGGCAGGTCGCGCGCGCTTCAGGCCGTGCGCTGCCATATAATCCATCTCACCGTGATAACCGAGCGCCAGCCAGGCCAGCAACCCGGCTTCCTGTTGCGACAGGTCGACATCCGTAATCCGCACGTCGGCAAAGCCCAGCTCCCGCCCCCACGCCTTGATGGTGGCGGCTAATTCGGCAAGATTATTGTCTGCTTCAGGGAAATGCGATTGCGACATCGGGACATCGATTCAAATAAATGACAGAGGACTATTTTACGAGATGCAAGACTTCACGCTCCATCTACATGACGAAGCCGGTACCGCGGCCCTCGGCGCGGCATTCGCGCGGGCACTGGTGCCGGGCCTGGCGATTTACTTGCAGGGCGACCTAGGTGCCGGAAAAACCGCGCTGACCCGTGCCTTGCTGCATGCTGCCGGCCATACCGGCCACGTCAAAAGTCCGACTTATACGTTGGCGGAACCATATGCCGTGCAACTCAATCAACAAGCAGTTGAAGTGATTCATTTTGACCTGTATCGGATGACCAGTCCCGAAGAGTTTCTGGAAGCCGGTTTTCGCGAACATTTTAATGAAACCAATATCTGCATCGTCGAATGGCCTGAAAAAGCAGAAAAGGTCTTGCCGGCACCTGACATTAACGTAATTCTAAGTGTGTCAGGAGATGGCCGTGATGTAAAATTGCAAGCTATCTCTGATAAGGGTAGTCAATGTCTCGCTCGACTGAAATTTGCACCAAACCTCTGACATCCAAAAGCCGCCGCACCGTGCTCAAAGCCGGTGCGACGCTGCTCATTTCAATTGTGGCGCCGCTGACATCGCTGTCCGCCAGCGCCGCACAAATTCTTGCGGTGCGGGTCTGGCCGGCAGAAGACTATACCCGCGTCACGCTGGAAAACGATAGCGAGCTCAAAGCCACCCACTTCCTGGTGCAAAACCCGGACCGCATGGTGGTCGACATCGAAGGCATCGAACTGAATCCGGCGCTGAAAGAACTGGTCGCCAAAATCCAGTCGAACGATCCCTACATCAAGCAGGTTCGCGTCGGCCAGAATCGGCCTAACGTGGTGCGACTGGTATTTGACCTGAAAGAACAGGTCAAACCGCAAGTGTTTACGCTCGACCCGGTCGGCGACTATAAACACCGCCTGGTATTCGACCTGTACCCGCTCAATCCGCCAGACCCGATTGCGGCGATGATACAAAAGGGCGAGTGGCCGAGCGCCGAGCCGGGCGAAATCGTACCGCCGGTGGCCGAAACCAAGCCAACGCAACAACCATCGGAATCACCGCTGGCCAGGGCCGAGCCTAAGCCGGACAATAAGCTAGATAAGTCGCCCACCATGTTGCGCATGATCACGATCGCCCTCGATCCCGGTCATGGCGGTGAAGATCCGGGCGCCATCGGTCGCGGCGGCAATCGGGAAAAAGATGTCGTGCTGTCGATCGCCAAGCGGCTCAAGGCCAGAATTGAGCAACAGCCGAATATGCGCGTGATGCTGACGCGTGACGCCGATTACTTTGTGCCGCTGGGAATGCGCGTGCAGAAGGCGCGCAAGGTACAGGCCGACCTGTTCGTCTCGATTCATGCGGATGCCTTCGTCACGCCGACCGCGCGCGGCTCTTCGGTTTTTGCATTATCCGAAAAGGGCGCCAGCTCGACTGCCGCCCGCTGGATGGCCAACAAGGAAAATTCCGCCGATTTGATCGGCGGCGTCAACATCAAGAGCCATGATCGTCAGCTGGCCAGCGTCCTGCTCGATCTGTCGACCACTGCCCAGATCAACGACAGCATGAAACTGGCAAGCGCCGTCCTGAATGAAATCGGCGGCATCAACAAGCTTCACAAAGGGGCCGTCGAACAAGCCGGTTTCGCAGTATTAAAAGCGCCGGACATTCCCAGTATTCTGATTGAAACAGCCTTCATCTCGAATCCGGAAGAAGAAGCCAAACTGACCGATAACGCCTATCAGGACAAAATGGCCGATGCGGTACTGGCCGGCATCAAGAAATATTTCTCGCACAATCCGCCATTGGCGAAGAACCGGATGACGTAGGGTGGGATTGCATTCCAGCGAAGTAATCGGCTGGCTTCCGCAAATCGCGCCGAAGAAACATAATTTGCCTGTATGTGATATTGCCTAAAAAAGTCGTTAAAGATCAGTAGCTTGTCATATGTGGCTTAGGTGCAGTTCGGTCGTCGCGTATCTAATACGGTTGCTACTCCGTGGATACTAGCCGGGGGCGGCCCGGCAGCCGCTCACTTTCTTTGCTTCGCCAAAGAAAGTAAGCAAAGAAAGGCGACCGCAAAGCCACTGCCCTCCCGTTGGTCGGGTCCCCAAATGAGCCGCCTGGCATTCGGGAGGGAAAACAAACTCGCTGCGCTCAAACAAGTTTTCCCTCTTAATCCGAATGCCAGTCGTCTCATTTGGCAGCGTCTCAATGCGGAAGATCAAAAACAACAGCAACGTCAACAGCAACGTCAACAACAACACCTCGGCGCTTCGTGGTGAAATAAGCGGGGTGCAGTAATCCGGCACGCTGCGCTGCTTGCAAACACAGTCTCCGATTCACTGCAGAGGCTGTGGGTGTTGACGTTGCTTTTGAATTCCGCATTGAGACGTTGCCAAATGGGGCGGCTGTCAGTCGGGAATTGTGGGGAAACTTGTCTGAGCGCAGCGAGTTTGTTTTCCCACCCGACTGGCAGACGACCCATTTGGGAACCTGACCGAAGGGAAGGCAACGGCTTTGCGGTCGCCTTCTTTTGGTTACTTTTCTTGGCGAAGCAAGAAAAGTGACTGGCTGTCGGGCCACCCCCGACTAGCTTCCACGGAGTAGCAACCGTATTAGATACGCAACGACCGAACCGCTCTCCTCAAACAACTGATGTTTCTTCAGCGCGATTTGCCGCAGCCCGCCGATTACTTCGCTGGGATGCAATCCCAGCCTTAGGCCTGCTGCCCCCTCAGTTTCTGATACAGCTTCCAGAACCCGCCCATGGCCACCGGAATCACCGCAGCACCGACACCAACCAACACAATGGTATTCAAGTGGTCGCGGATAACAGGAATATTTCCAAAGAAATAACCGGCTGACACCAGGCCAATCACCCAAAGCAGTCCACCGCTGATGTTAAAAGACTGAAACTTCGAGAACGTCATCTGCGACACCCCGGCGACAAACGGAGCAAACGTCCGTACGACAGGCACGAAGCGCGACAGGATGATGGTTTTGCCGCCATGACGTTCATAAAAAGCATGCGTCTTTTGCAAGGCCTTCTGGTCCAGCCAGCGATAATCGTGGGTAAATACCTTTTCGCCAATCTTCCTGCCGATCCAATAGTTCAGCGTATTGCCAGTCGTCGCCGCAATGATCAGCAAACCCAGCAGGGCCCAGATATTCATTTCACCGGTAGCGCAGAATGCACCGCCGATGAACAACAATGTATCCCCAGGCAAAAATGGCACTACAACCAACCCTGTTTCACAAAATATAATCAGGAACAACACCACATAGATCAAGGTACCGTATTCCTGAATCAGAAATCCAAGGGATTTGTCGACGTGCAGAATCACGTCGAGGAATTGCATAAAGTCCATAACTCTCCTAATCGTTGCGCGAAATAATACACTACCCGGTCATATCTGATCTCTAGACACGAACCGGCGACGACGGTTCGGTATAATCGCCAAATGAACGCACCGCTGCCCCCCCCCCGCCCCATCCAGCCCCTGCCAGACAACCTGATTTCGCAAATCGCCGCAGGCGAGGTGGTGGAACGACCATCTGCAGTAGTCAAGGAATTGCTGGAAAACGCGCTGGATGCCGGCGCCACCCAGATCACCGTGCGCCTCGAACAAGGCGGCGTGAAACGCATCGCGATTACCGATAACGGCCGCGGCATCGCGCCGGAGCAGCTAGCGCTGGCGCTGGCGCGCCACGCCACCTCGAAAATCACCTCGCTGCACGATCTTGAGAACGTTGCAACGCTCGGGTTTCGGGGGGAAGCGCTGGCCTCGATTGCTTCGGTCTCACAGTTAACATTGACTTCGCGCACCGCCGAGGCCGCACACGCATCCGAAATCGACGGCAGCACACTCGTGGTGACGCCGTCCTCCGGCGCACAGGGCAGCACGGTCAATGTCCAGGATTTGTATTTCAATACGCCGGCCCGGCGCAAGTTCCTGAAGTCGGATCAAACCGAATACGGCCATTGCGCCGAGGTGGTGCGCCGCATTGCGCTGGCGCGGCCGGATGTCGCGTTCTCGCTGACACACAACGGCAAAACCGTCGATCACTGGAACGTCACTGAAAGCGCCAAGCGCAGCGCCAGCATACTCGGCAGCGAGTTTGCCGAAGCCAGGTTAGCCCTGGACGAAAGCGCCGGCAGCTTGCGCCTGCATGGGTTCGTCGGCTTGCCTACCGCCTCCAAGGCACGCGGCGATGCGCAATATTTCTACGTCAACGGCCGTTTCGTGCGCGACAAGCTGTTGATGCACGCGGTCCGTGCAGCTTATCAGGACGTGTTGCACGGGGATCGCTATCCGTCGTATGTGCTGGCACTCGATCTGGACCCGGCGCAAGTCGATGTCAACGTCCACCCGTCCAAAATCGAGGTGCGTTTCCGCGACAGCCGCTCGGTCCATCAATTCATTTATCACGCGGTGAACCGGGCTCTGGCCCAAACTTCCGCGACCGCATTCGGCGCCACACCCGCGCCTTTGCCCGCGCCCAGCGGCGCCATGCCGTGGATGCGCGGCTCTCAGGAACACCTGCAGGCCATTTTGCAGCCGCAGCCGCTTTTGCAGCCGCAACAGCAAACTTCGTTCGGGGCGCAATTCGGTGCCAACACCGGCCACGGCGTGGCGCAAACCACGGCCAATTATGGCGCGCTGTTTGCCGCTCCCACTTCGGCATCGCCTGCCGTGCCGCCAGCCCCCCCCCTGCCAGCTGCAAACCAGACGGCGCCGGGCGATGAATTCCCGCTCGGTTTCGCACTGGCGCAATTGCACGGGGTATACATCCTCGCGCAAAATATCAAAGGCCTGGTTCTGGTCGACATGCATGCCGCACATGAGCGGATTTTGTACGAACAGCTAAAAGGTGCGCTGGACGAAAACGCCATGCAGGTGCAGCCGCTGCTCATCCCGGTGACGTTTTTTGCGGATGCGGTCGAAGTCGGCACCGCCGAAGAAAATCAGGAAATCCTGCATTCGCTAGGCTTCGATATCGCGGCGATGTCGCCGACCACGCTGGCGGTGCGCGCGGTGCCCGCATTGTTAAAGAATGCCGATGCCCAGACACTGGCGCGTGACGTGCTACGCGATGTGCGTGAATTTGGCGGGTCACGGGTGTTGGTGGAACGTCGCAACGAGCTGCTCGGCACCCTCGCCTGCCACACCGCAGTGCGTGCCAACCGTAACCTGACGGCGCCGGAAATGAATGCGCTATTGCGCCAGATGGAAGCCACCGAACGCGCCGACCAGTGCAATCACGGGCGCCCGACCTGGAGCCAGCTGGCGCTGTCCGATCTGGATAAACTCTTTCTGCGCGGACAATAGCAGCGGTGCAGCTTGGTAGCGCTTGCGATCCCCAACCTGCATCCGCCCCATTGCGCAAGCCCTAAACGATACTGATCAGCATGAACTCATCCGCAACAAAACTGCCGCTCGTGGTCGCCATCATGGGTCCCACCGCATCCGGCAAAACCGCCGCCGCGCTGGAGATCGCACGCCATATCCCCGCCGAAATCATCTCGGTCGATTCGGCCCTGGTGTATCGCGGCATGGATATCGGCACCGCGAAACCGAGCGCCGCCGAGCGCGCCGCAGCACCGCACCACCTGATCGACATCATCGAACCGACGCAATCTTATTCGGCGATGCAATTTCGTGATGACGCACTGAAACTGATCGAAGAAATCCATGCCCGCGGCAAACTGGCGCTGATGGTCGGCGGCACCATGCTGTATTTCAAAGCGCTCAAGGATGGGCTGGATACGCTCCCGCAAGCCGACCCCGACCTGCGCGCCAGACTGGATGCTGAAGCCGCCCTGATCGGGGTTCCCGGCATGCATGCCAAGCTGGCGCTACTCGACCCGGTCACTGCAGCACGCCTGAAACCGAACGACAGTCAGCGCATTCAACGCGCCCTGGAAATCATTGAACTGAGCGGTCAGACCATGTCGTCACTACTGACCAACAAGCCGCCACCGCAACTGCCGTTCGAGGTATTGCCGCTTGCGCTGGAACCGTCCGACCGTAGCGTGTTGCACAGCCGTATCGCTCAACGCTTCGATCTGATGCTCAATAACCGGGACGGCGGCCTGATCGCCGAAGTGGAGTCGCTACGCGCCCGTGGCGATCTACATCCAGGATTGCCCTCAATGCGTTGCGTCGGCTATCGCCAGGCCTGGGAGTATCTCGACGGCCACTATGATTTCGCAGAAATGCGGGAAAAAGGCATCGTCGCCACCCGTCAGCTAGCCAAACGTCAACTCACCTGGCTGCGCTCCATGCCCGAACGCATCGTCATTGACTGCATCGGCAATACTGTTGCCAGTACGGTACTGGAGACTGTCAGCGCAGCCCGGAATGACAGGTAACAAAAAAAATGCGGTGCCGGCCAACAAGACGAGCCATTTCGCTTGACAAGGATCGGCGGAATACCTCATAATCGTCGGCTTCTTTGGTGATATAGCTCAGTTGGTTAGAGCACAGCACTCATAATGCTGGGGTCGGTGGTTCAAGTCCACCTATCACCACCAGGATTTAGTGATAATAATCGATCACTTGCGATAAAAGAGGCCGACTTTAACCAGTCGGCTTTTTCGTTTGTGGACTTCTTGTGGATTTTTCTGGCGAGCGGGCGCGCAGGTTTGTCTGGCGTCGGGCGCCGACTCTCAGCTAAAAATCGATGTCCGACCAGCCCGCCCCATCGCCACCGAATCACAATGCGCACAATGCGCACAACACGCCATGGCGTGTATTCTGCGCCAGATTCTCACCTGACGCGCCTTCCATCACGCCACTGGTGTTGCTGCTATTGCTGTGCTACCTGCTGCTGTGGAGTGGACTGACCGGGATCAGCCACCGCGCCCCCGATCTGGACAATATGGAAGAACTGGTCTGGGGCAACGTCTTTGAGTGGGGTTATTACAAGCACCCGCCACTGCCCTCGTGGCTGCTATTCGGCTTGACCTCCTTGTTTGGCCGGCCGGTCTGGCTGACCTTTTTTGCGGGTCAGTTGAGCGTTGTGTTGTCGCTCTGGTTCATTTGGCGACTCGGCTGCGAAATGACGTCGCAGAAAAATGCCCTGATCGCCACGCTGGTCATCACGCCGATTACCTACTTCACCGTGCGCGGCGTGATCTCCAACCACAATACGATCCAGTTGTGGTCGGTCGCGGCCTGTCTCTGGATGTTTTACCGGGCCTGGCGTCATGAACGAATGCGCGACTGGCTGGCACTGGGATTCTGCTGCGGCCTGGCGATGCTGACCAAATATAGCGCGCTGGTGCAGTTTGCGGTGTTTTTCCTGTTCCTGCTATGCACCGGCAGCTTGCGTCAGGCACGCGTCTGGAAAGGCATTGCCGTCGCCGGCGGCGTGTTCCTGCTGATGCTGGCCCCGCATGTATTCTGGCTCAGTCGGCAAGTAAAAACCCCGATCGGCTATGCCGCGGACTCTATCGCGCGTGAAATGACACGCATGGAGCAGCTGCAAATGTTAGGCGATGTCCTCGGCACGACGCTGGCGCGTCTGGCGCCGATGGCGATCGGATTGCTTATCATCACGCTACTCGTCGTCAAGCAGAACAGAAGGATGGCGCCGGCAACACAGCCTGACGAAAAACTGGCGCACGAACTGCGTCCGGCTGACCGGTTTTTCATTTTGTTTGTCGGCCTTGGCCCGTTTGTACTGACTTTCGCTATCGTGCTCGTGCTGAAAACACGGATGATTGCCGATTGGGCCACCACGTTTTATTTGCTGTTCGGCTTCCTGACTTTCTGGCTGTTTCGGCGCGACACCAGTACACGGCTCTTGCGCACCTGCCTGAAAGTCATCATTCTCATGCAAATCGTCACGGCCCTGGGCTACGCGCTGGCACGCGGGCCGCTGTCGGATATGACAGGACGCTCGACACGCGCCATGTTTCCGGGCGCAGCAGTATCGGCGCAACTGCAGGCACAGTGGAACGCCCATGTCCAGACACCGCTCACACTGGTCGCGGCAGATACCTGGCTGGGCGGCAATATCGCGATCCATGCGGGACGCAATGTGAATGTGTTGATTGATGGTGATATCGACAAATCGCAATGGGTAACAAAGCAACAGGCCGCATCCTGCGGCATGCTGGTCGCACTCAATCGCAGTCCCGATGCCGCTGATGGCATTCCGCCCAAAGTGCTCGAACTGATGTCGAAGGCTGTCTTCAAGGGAATCATGCGCTTGTCCTGGACCAGGAAAACGGATGGTCCGCAAGTCGTCGTTGAGTGGGGCATCATTCCGCCGCTCCCGTCTTGCAGCGGCACACACTGAAACACGCGTAGTCTCGGAACCTAACTTTCCGGCCATTGCGTGTCTGGCTTAGCGCAGTTTAGGTAGAATTCGGATTTGCCCGAGCGCTGAATCAGTATTGCTCGCGATCAACTGGAACCCAGCCAGCGTCACTATCAAATCGATAACACGCATCAAGAAAGGTCTCACTATGGTAGCGTTGACAGCTATCCCGACGAATCGTCCTGCCCAGCCGTGCATCAGCTGCGTTGTACCGGCATACAACGAGTCGGCCCACCTGTCCGATTTCTTGCGTGACCTGCAACAAACGCTGGCCGCCCTGTCCTCCTCCTACGAAATCATCGTTGTCAATGACGGCAGCACCGACAACACGGAACAGGTGATGTTGCCGCACCTGTCGGAACCGGGCATACGTTACATCAGTCTGTCGCGCAATTTCGGCAAGGAAGCCGCGCTCACCGCCGGCATCGAATACGCACGCGGCGATGCCGTGATTTTGATTGACAGCGATTATCAGCATCCGCACGAACTGCTGCCGGAAATGGTGCGCCTGTGGCTGGGTGGTTACGACATGATCTACGGCGTGATTGCCGACCGCAGCGATGAGTCAGTGTTTAAACGCTGGGGCGCCGGGCTGTTCTATCGCCTGATGGAAAGCGGGGCACCGATCAAAATCCCGCGCAATGCCGGAGACTTCCGCCTGCTCGACAGAAGCGTGGTCAACGCCCTGCGCCAACTGCCCGAGCGCAATCGCTTCATGAAAGGGCTGTATGCGTGGGTCGGTTTCAAAAGCGTGGCCCTGCCCTTCATCCCCCAAGCGCGCGCTACCGGCACCTCGAGTTTCTGCTTGCGCAGCCTGGGGCGCCTGGCGCTGGCCGGCGTCACCGCATTCACCACGCTGCCGCTGCGCATCTGGAGCGCGGTCGGCGCAACGATTTCCATTATCGCGATCCTGTACGCGCTGGAGATCGCCGCCAAGACGTTACTGATCGGCAACCCGCTACCGGGATGGTCGACACTGGCCGCCGGGCTGATGTTCTTCTCAGGCATCCAGTTGATTTCGATCGGCATACTGGGTGAATATCTGGGCCGGATTTACGACGAAGTCAAAAGACGCCCTTTGTATCTGGTCGCCCACGACGTGGATAACGGCACCGTCAGCTGCGCGGCCGCATCCCAGCCTTCATGCGACTGAGCGAACTGCTGCGCCTGTTCCGCTTCGGCATCATCGGCTTGATGGCGGCAGCGATACATTACTGGGTAGTAGTGGCCTTGGTCGAACTCAGCGGCATGGCGCCATTGCCGGCCAATGTCGGCGGCTTTGCCATCGCATTCTGGTGCAGCTATTTTGGTCATCGTCACTGGACGTTTGCCGATCAATGCACGTCCAATGCGACGCGTTCTTTTTTCCGCTTTCTGGCGACCGCGATACTGGGATTCCTGCTCAATCAACTGCTTTTCTATCTGTTATTGACGCATGTGAACCTGCCGTATTTCATTTCGCTCGCGATTGTCGTGGTGCTCGTTGCCGCGCTGACCTATGTATTGACCCGCTTATGGGCTTTTCGACTACCCCGCGCCCCGCAAGCATGAATCCGGCATTCACACCGATTACCCTGTGCGCCGACGACTATGCCCAGAATGAAGGCATAGACCACGCCATCCTCGCGTTACTGGCAGCAAAGCGCCTGACTGCCGTCAGCTGCTTCAGCACCGCGCCACGCTGGCGGCAGCAGGCTGCGCCCGCCTTGCGCGAACATGGCGCGCAGGCTGACATGGGGCTGCACTTCAATCTGACCGAAGGTTTCGCAGCGCCGCCGTTGCACCAGCTGAACCGCCTGATTCTGCGCAGCCTGTTGACGCGACTGGCGCCACAACCGCTTGAACGATTGCTGCACCAGCAGCTCGATGCCTTTGAAGCCGGATTTGCGCGAGCGCCCGCCTTCATCGACGGCCATCAGCATGTCCATCAATTACCTGGCGTGCGGCAAGTGCTGCTGCAGATACTGCAGTCGCGTTACCCCGGCATGGATATCTGGGTGCGCAACGCCGTGCCGGCCAACCTGCAATGGCGCGGCAAGGCCGCAATCCTGAAACATCTGGGCGGCGCTGCCGTCGCACGCGCCTTGCAAGCCGCGTCGATCCGCAGCAACAACGGCTTCGCTGGCGTCTACGGCTTTGACCGCGCCGATTACGACATTTGTTTTGCCGAATGGCTGCGCGCCGCCAAACCGGGCATGCTGATCATGTGCCACCCCGGCGCCAATGTGCACGCCGGTGATGCGATTGCAAAACAACGACTGGTCGAATACAATTTTTTGCGTTCGCCCGCCTTTGACGAGATGCTGGATGCAGCGTGCGTCAGATTGCTTCCTTTATCCAGGATTGCAAGCACGACCTGGTAACACACCAACGCATTTCCAGAAAAGGAGTTTGTCATGACATTTACCGGCAAGAACGTTGTCATTACCGGCGCTGCCGGCTCGCTCGGCAAAGCCGTTGCCGCAGCATTCGCCGCGGCGGGTGCCAATTTGGCACTATGGGATATTGACGAAGAACATCTGCTTGCCGCGTATCCGCAACCAGCGCCGGCGTGGCTGTTTTCGGCAGTCAATTTGCTTGATCCGGATTCGGTAAGCGCGGCGGCCAACGCCTCAATGGCAAAATTCGGTCGCATCGACATCTTGTGCAATATCGCCGGCGGTTTCCAGGTGGGAGCGCCCGTACATGAATTGCTGGGCGAGACCTGGCACACCATGATGGATCTGAACGCCGGGTCGGTGATCAACACCGCACGTGCGGTAGTGCCGCAAATGATCGCCGCCGGCAGCGGAAAAATCATCAATATCGGCGCCAATTCGGCGCTGACCGGCAAGGGCGGGATGAGCGCCTATTGCGCATCGAAGAGCGCCGTTGCACGATTAACCGAAAGCATGGCGGCCGAGTTGCGGGAACACGGCATCAATGTGAATTGCGTGCTGCCGAGCATACTGAACACCCCGCCGAACCGATCCGCAATGCCCGACGCCAATCCCGCCAACTGGGTGGCGCCGGAATCGCTGGCGGAGGTCATCCTGTTCCTGGCATCGAATGCAGCGCGCAGCATTCATGGGGCGTCCATTCCGGTGGTCGGTCTTAGCTGAAGGCAGTATCCGTGGAGCGATAAGCGCCTGTCATCGCCGCGTAAACGCCGCCAGCCAAAAACATTGTTAATTAACTAATTTTCAGACAGTAATAAGCCCGGCCGCTGCCCTCCGGTCGCGGCTGCGTTCCGAACCAGAACTCCGGCAGGCGCAAATGTTATAATCCGCGCTCGCGAGGGCCGGCGAGTTCGTCACGCCGGCGGCCGTGCAAGCACCGTTTTCTGCGTGCTGTGTTGGCATATGGCATGGCGTTCACTACGAATTAAATCAACGGAGTTCCTATGCAGGCAACGATGTGGTCAATACGCTGGCTGATTGCGATAGCGCTGGCAACCCTGACACTTTCCGCAGCAGCGTTTGAACGCACTTTTCCGGCCACCACATTGCGCGGCAACATGACGATCATCGCCTATCCGGTGATCTCCATGGATAGCAAGACTTTGCGGCTGGCGCCCGGTTCGCGGATCTGGAACCAGAATCACCTGACGCAGATTCCGGTGTCGCTGGGCAACAGCAGCTATCTGGTGAATTACACGCAAAATGCGCAAGGTGACGTCGACCGGGTCTGGATCCTGACCACGGATGAAGCCAGCCAACCGGTCGCGAATCAACTCAGCAATCTGAAATGGTAGTCATGGAAAAAACGATACAAAAGAAAGTCTTTATCAAAACCTTCGGCTGCCAGATGAACGAGTACGACTCGGACAAGATGGCCGATGTCCTGAACGCGTCCGATGGCTTGATCAAAACCGATCGTCCGGAAGATGCTGACGTGATCCTGCTGAACACTTGCTCGGTGCGCGAAAAGGCGCAGGAGAAAGTGTTTTCCGATCTGGGCCGTCTGCGTGAACTGAAACTCAAGAATCCCAATCTGTTGATCGGCGTTGGCGGCTGTGTGGCTTCGCAAGAAGGCGCGGCCATCGTCAAGCGCGCACCGTACGTAGACATGGTGTTTGGTCCGCAAACCCTGCATCGTTTGCCGGAGATGATCAAGCAGCGCCGCATGACCGGCAATTCGCAAGTCGATATCAGCTTTCCCGAAATCGAAAAATTCGATCACATGCCGCCCGCCAAAGTCGATGGCGCGACGGCCTTCGTGTCTATCATGGAAGGCTGCAGCAAGTATTGCAGCTACTGCGTCGTGCCCTACACCCGTGGCGAAGAAGTATCGCGCCGCTTTGACGATGTGCTGACTGAGGTCGCCGGACTGGCCGACCAAGGCGTCAAAGAGATCACATTGCTGGGCCAGAACGTGAATGCCTTCCGCGGCGCCATGGCGGACGGCGAGATTGCCGACTTCGCGCTGCTGATCGAATTCATCGCCGAGATTCCCGGGATCGAACGGATTCGTTTCGTCACCAGCCATCCCAAGGAGTTTACGCAGCGCCTGATCGATACCTACGCCAAAGTGCCGAAGCTGGTCGATCATTTATATTTACCGGCGCAGCACGGCTCGGATCGGATTCTGGCGGCGATGAAGCGCGGCTACACCGTGCTCGAATACAAATCGGTGATCCGTCGCCTGCGTCAGGTGCGGCCGAATATCTGCATCTCGAGTGACTTCATCGTCGGCTTCCCGGGCGAGACTGAGGAAGATTTCGACGCCCTGATGAAGCTGATACACGACATTGGCTACGACAACAGTTTCAGCTTTATTTTCAGTCCGCGTCCCGGCACACCGGCAGCCAATCTTGAAGACGTGACGCCAAATGACGTCAAACTCAGACGTCTGCAACATCTGCAGGCGGTGATTCAAGACAACACCATTCGCATCAGCGCACAGATGGTCGGTACGGTGCAACGGATATTGGTCGAGGGGCCGTCCAAGAAAGATCCCAACGAGTTGCAAGGCCGTTCTGAAAACAATCGGGTGGTGAACTTTGACGGCGGTCCGAATGGCGCAGGCCTGGTCGGACAACTGATCGACGTCACGATCACCGAGACTTATAAGTATTCATTGCGCGGCGAGATGCTGGTCCTAGTTGCCGGGTAAGTTGTCATGGCGGGCGAATTAAGCGTTACCGTTCAGCACCGATATTTGCACACCCTCATGGTGGAAGGCGGTACGCTTCCTACTTTTTGATGCAATAACCGACTATCTAAGAATAGCTTGAAAACTAAAACGCCAACTCAGCCGCAGTACTTCATTCCACAACCGCTTGACAATACCAAGCTGGCGCATTTGTGCGGGCCGCTGGATGAAAACCTGCGGCAGATTTCCGCCGCGCTGGACGTTACCCTGTTCCGTCGCGGCGAAAAATTCATTGCGGCAGGCGCGAATGCCGCGCGCGCAGTCGAGATGCTCGAACAGTTTTATGCGCTGGCCCATCGCGTGATTTCGGTTGATGAAATCCAGTTGGCGCTGGTCGAACAGCGTGCCAATCAACCGCATAACAAAAAGCATGCCGACAATGGTGCACCCGGCAGCACGGTTGACGACGATCTCGCAGAAGCCGAAGTAACCCGTACTGAAATCGAAAGTCCGGTACTCAAAACCCGTCGGGCTGATTTACGTGGCCGTACACCGCATCAAAGTGCGTACATCCGGGCAATCCTGGAACACGATGTCACGCTAGGCATCGGCCCGGCCGGCACCGGAAAAACCTATCTGGCGGTAGCTTGCGCAGTCGATGCGCTGGAACGCGACGCGGTGAAACGCATCGTGCTGACCCGGCCGGCGGTCGAGGCCGGCGAACGGCTAGGCTTCCTGCCGGGCGATCTCGCGCAAAAAGTCGATCCGTATCTGCGTCCCCTGTATGACGCGTTGTACGATTTGCTGGGTTTCGATCGCACGCAGAAAATGTTTGAGAAGCAGGCAATTGAAATCGCCCCGCTCGCGTACATGCGCGGCCGCACCTTGAACCATGCTTTCATTATTCTGGATGAAGCGCAAAACACCACGCCGGAACAAATGAAGATGTTTTTGACACGGATCGGCTTCGGCAGCAAAGCCGTGGTCACCGGCGACGTCACGCAAATCGACTTGCAACGCGGCCAGAAGAGCGGCCTGATCGATGCCATGAACATTATGAAAGACGTGCGCGGCATCGCCTTCACCCGCTTCAACAGTACCGACGTGGTGCGTCATCCGCTGGTGGCGCGCATCGTCGACGCCTATGAAGCGGCGCTGCTGGCCACGCCGGTGGCCTCGACCCATGGCGTGATTGAAACCGCCATACCGCCCGCCACACCCGCCAAACTCCTGAAACCGGTCGAAACCGGCATCACCAAACGAGCCCGTAGCCGCAATGTCGCAAAAAAATAAACTCTCCTTGTCAGTCCAATACCCGGACCCGCGCCTGAAAGAAGTCATCTTGCGCCCGCAGTTGCGGCGCTGGGTGAAAGCGGCGCTGCTGGCGCCGGCGCAACTGACCATCCGCTTTGTCGATGCCGAAGAAGGTCGGGCATTGAACCGCGATTACCGCGGCAAGGATTACGCCACCAACGTACTGACGTTCGCCTACACCGAAGATGAAGACGCCGAAACCACCGAGGCCGACATCATTCTGTGCACCGATGTACTGCAACGCGAAGCCGCCGAGCAAAGCAAGTCCGTCGAAGAACACGCCGCACATCTGGTAGTGCATGGCGTTTTGCACGCGCAGGGCTACGACCATGAGGACGATGACGAAGCGACCGAGATGGAAGGCCTGGAAATTGACATCCTGACCGCCTTGGGCTGGCCTAATCCCTATGCGGACCGCACTAACGCCTGAACACGGCTTGAGACCTCATACGCGGTAGCGTCCACCGCAGCATTCCCCTGCCCCGCGCCACCGTGCCTTCAACCGGCACCTCACACTTCCGCACTACGCGCTAGCCATGCCGAGACTCCCGTTCGCGGATCAGGCACGGACTGACTGCGTACCTGCTGCAAACAATGCACTTTCCATAAAACAACATTCCAGGTAGTTAACACCTGGATAACTCTACTTTTTCTCAAAAAAAGTACTAGCATGTGTTGTATCCGTGTAAGGAATTGTTTGTCTCCACGACTATGCGTCATGCAAGCATTTTGGACACGTCAATTGAAGCCCATCCTGAACAGAGACATCATATTGACCTCACCTTCACTTACGCAGGCGGACAAAAAATGAACACTCCAGCGACCAACAAGACCATCATTCATCCGGTCTGGCTGCGTATCACACACTGGCTGAATGCCCTTGCGGTGATCGTGATGATTTTCAGCGGCTGGCGCATTTATAACGCTTCGCCGATATTCCCGTTTCGCTTTCCCAGCGAGTGGACGCTGGGAGGTTGGCTGGGCGGTGCATTGCAGTGGCATTTTGCCGCGATGTGGCTGCTGGTCTTCAACGGCCTGCTGTATCTGCTGATCAACGCCGGAACGGGGCGCTTGTGGAAGAAGTTTTTTCCGCTGCGTCCGGCCGAGGTACTGCAAGACATGAAAAAAGCCCTCACCGGCAAACTCCAGCACGACGCTCTCGACAAATATAACGCGGTACAAAAGCTGGCCTATGTCTCGGTGATTCTCGATCTGGTGCTGCTGGTGATTTCAGGCCTGGCGATCTGGAAGTCGGTACAGTTCCCGATTCTGCGCGAACTGATGGGCGGCTATGACAGCGCCCGCATAGTGCACTTTTGTGCCATGAGCTTTCTGGTACTGTTTATTCTGGTCCACGTCGTCATGGTCGCACTGGTGCCGCGCACGCTGCTGGCCATGCTGCGCGGGCGATAAGGAGATTCGATCATGGTCAAAAAATCCCGGCTTATACTTACAGGCACGCAATTCGACACCGAATCGATATTAAAGGATGCGCGCCGCGAACTGTCCATGCCGTCGCGCCGCCTGTTTGCCAAACGTGCGCTGACGCTAGGCGGGCTGGCGCTGCTCACCGGCTGCAATATCACCGATGAAGCCTCGATAAATCACATGCTGGAACGTATCTCCAGAATGAATGACGGGGTGCAAGCCTGGCTGTTCGATCCCAACCGCTTGGCGCCGACTTATCCGGCCGCCATGATGACGCGCCCATTCCCGTTTAATGCGTACTACAGCGAAGACGAAGTGCCCGAAATCGCGGCCGCCGACTACCAGCTGGAAGTCGGCGGACTGGTCAGCAACAAGCGTCCCTGGACGCTCGATGCATTGCACCGCCTGCCGCAAACCGAGCAGATTACGCGCCACATCTGCGTGGAAGGCTGGAGCGCCATCGGGCGCTGGGGCGGTGTACCGTTCTCAACCTTCCTGAAACAGATTGGCGCGGACTTGAGCGCCAAATATGTCGATTTTCAGTGCGGCGACGATTACCACACCAGCATCGACATGCCGACCGCGCTGCACCCGCAAACCCAACTCACGCTGACCTACGACGGCGAAACTTTGCCGCCGAAATATGGCTTCCCGATGAAGCTGCGGATGCCGACCAAACTCGGCTACAAAAATCCGAAACATATTGTGTCGATTGAGGTTACGAATACCTACCCCGGCGGTTACTGGGAAGACCAGGGGTACAACTGGTTCGGCGGTTCCTAAATCCTGAGGTAATCGCTGATTTTCATGGCATTTTTGCCGCTTTTCTTTCTATGGAGACTTAAATGAAAAAGAACTTATCGACTCTATTGCTTGCATGTCTGATGTTGGCTGGCGGCAGCGTGTATGCGCAAGATGCCATGAAGCCGGATGCGATGGGGAAAGACACCATGGCCAAGGATCACACAATGGCCAAAGACGAAATGGGCAAGGACAAGATGCCGAAGAAACCCCACAAGATGATGAAGAAAAAATCGGGCATGGAAAAAGACGCCATGGGCAAGGATGCGATGGGCAAGGATGACATGGGTAAAGGTGGCATGGCAAAAGATGAAATGAAGAAATAATTAATACATTCATAACATTACGGGCAATGCGTTGATCGCATTGCCCGTATCTTTTCCTGGAAGTCAAATCCCATCGCACGCGTTAATATGGCGTTGCCGGAACGCACATTTCGTCGTCCCGTCACATATTTGTTGTATCCTATTGCATCCGAAACAACGCGAATCCAAGGCTAACGCCATATGCCCGAGCACTCTAGTAGCGTCAAATCTATTGACGCTAAACCCCACAGGTCATTGTTTGAACGCCTGACCGCCCTGATTTCCCCCGAGCCTGAAAACCGCGCCGAGCTACTCGACGTATTGCAAGATGCGCATGAGCGCAACCTGATCGACGCCGACGCCTTGTCGATGATCGAAGGGGTTTTTCAGGTATCCGATCTTTCCGCCCGCGACATCATGGTGCCGCGCTCGCAAATGGATATGATCGACATCACCAAGCCGATTGAAGAATGGATGCCGGAAGTCTTATCGACCGCGCACTCACGCTTTCCTGCCGTCGATGGCGAACGCGACAAAGTCATCGGCGTGCTGCTGGCGAAGGATTTGCTGCGCTACTACGCCGAAGATTCGTTCGACGTGCGCGACATGCTGCGCCCGGCCGTCTTCATTCCGGAGTCGAAACGCCTCAACGTGCTGTTGCGCGACTTCCGCGCCAATCGCAATCACATGGCCATCGTGGTCGATGAATACGGCGGCGTCGCCGGCCTGATCACCATCGAAGACGTACTGGAACAAATCGTCGGCGATATCGAAGACGAATACGATTTCGACGAAGAAGACGACAATATCCTGGTAATCCGCGACGGCGACCACGGCGCGCGCTGGCGCATCAAGGCCCTGACCGAAATCGCGCAATTCAACGAAGCGCTGGAAACGCATTTTTCCGACGAAGACGTCGACACGATCGGCGGCCTGGTTGCCAACCACCTGGGTCGGGTGCCGCGCAAGGGCGATGAATTCACCATCGATAGCGTGCGCTTTGAAGTGCTGCGCGCCGACGCCCGCCAGGTGCATGTGTTGCTGGTAGAAAAAATACAGGGCGGGCAGCCGGGCCAGGAATTCTAGTGTCCGCCCCTCCGATAGCCCTGAGTAGCGTATCGAAGGGTACGACCTTCCGCTTCAACCGCACCCAGCTCCCGCTCGCCGCTCTGCTCGGCGCACTCAATGTATTCGCCTTTGCGCCGTTCGGCGCCTGGCCGGTCCAGCTGCTGACGCTGGCGCTGCTGATGTGGTGCCTGCTCAGAACCGACACGGTCAGGCACGGCTTGCTGCTCGGCTGGGCGTACGGCTTTGGCTGGAGCGTCTGCGGCGTTTACTGGCTGTATATCAGCATGCACGTGTATGGCGGCATGCCGGGCTGGATTGCCGCATTGGCGGTGGCGTTGCTGGCGCTATTTGTCGGCCTGTATGCGGGGGCCACGGCGGGACTGAGTATCTGGTTGCGACAACGCTGGTCAGCCTCGCCGCTGCTGACTGCGCTGGCGATTTTTCCAGCGCTGTGGGGCTTGAGCGAATGGTTGCGCGGCTGGATATTTACCGGCTTTCCATGGCTGGTGTCCGGCTATGCGCACACCGCCAGTCCGCTGGCCGGCTACGCACCGCTGATCGGTGTGTATGGTGTCGGTGCGATCGCTGCGCTGGTCGCGGGCTGTCTGGCTGTATTGCCGCAGCAGAAACTCCCCTGCGTGGCGGCAATACTCATTCTGTCAGCCGGCTTCGGCCTGCACACCATCGACTGGACCAAGCCCAGTGGCCAACCGATTTCGGTACGCCTGCTGCAAGGAAATATCCCGCAGGAGATGAAGTTCAATACGGCGCAGCTCGATAACACCCTGGGTCTTTACAAAGACATGATCAGCGCCGCGCCAGCCGACCTGATCGTGACGCCGGAAACTGCGGTGCCGCTATTGCAAACCCAGTTGCCACCGGAATACCTGCCGGCGATAGCGCAATTTGCGCAGCAATCCGGCAGCCATATCGCCCTCGGCATTCCGCTCACCGACGGTCCCGAGCTATATGCCAACAGTGTGCTGGGATTTTCGCCCGGGACTGCGGATAGCAGCGCCGGCCGGCCAACAATTTACCGTTACGACAAACACCATCTGGTGCCATTTGGCGAATTCATTCCGTTCGGCTTCCACTGGTTTGTCAATCTGATGCAGATCCCGCTCGGCGACTTCAACCGCGGCGCGCCGGTTCAGGCCCCGTTCGCGGTCAAGGATCAATGGGTCATGCCGAATATTTGCTACGAGGATTTGTTTGGCGAAGAAATCGCTGCACAACTGGCCGCTTCCGTGGCTAGCGGTCATCCGGCGGCGACGCTCCTGCTGAATATGTCGAATATTGCCTGGTTCGGCGATTCGATCGCCTTGCCGCAACACTTGCAAATTTCACAAATGCGCGCCATCGAAACCGGCCGCCCGATGCTGCGTGCGACCAATACCGGCACCACCGCCGTGATCGATGCGCACGGCAACGTCAGCGCACACTTGCCGCCACTCAGCCGTGGCACGCTGGCTGCCTCAGTCCAGGGGTATGGCGGCAATACGCCCTACATTTTGCTCGGCAACCGCTTGCTGCTGGTGCTGGCGGCACTGATGCTGATCGGCGCGTGGCTGGCCGGGCGCCGGCAACGCTGACTGCGACATAAGGAAAAGGTGTCAGGTGCGTGCGGTAACAACACAACAACTGACTACTAGCCACATAAGCCCAGCAAAACCCGCTAAAATCGCTGCTTTCAGCGAAACTCAACTTTGCTTTTCAGCAACGGCCCCTGCCGCATGGAATAGCACAAAAATAATGCTCACATTTCAACAAATTATTCTCAAACTGCAAGACTATTGGGACGCTCAGGGTTGCGCATTGCTGCAACCTTACGACATGGAAGTCGGCGCCGGTACCTCGCATACAGCTACTTTCCTGCGCGCAATCGGGCCGGAACCCTGGCGTGCCGCCTATGTGCAACCATCGCGCCGTCCTAAAGACGGCCGCTACGGCAACAACCCGAACCGCATGCAGCACTACTACCAATATCAGGTGGTCTTGAAGCCGGCACCGGAAAACATTCTCGATCTGTACCTCGGCTCACTCGAAGCGCTGGGCCTCGATCTGCAAAAGAACGATGTGCGCTTCGTCGAAGACGACTGGGAAAACCCGACCCTGGGTGCCTGGGGTCTGGGCTGGGAAGTCTGGCTGAACGGCATGGAAGTCACGCAATTCACTTATTTTCAGCAGGTCGGCGGCCTCGACTGCAAACCGGTATTGGGCGAGATCACCTACGGCATCGAGCGTCTGGCAATGTATTTGCAAGGTGTCGAAAACGTCTACGACCTGGTGTGGACCGAATGGGTCGAACATGGCGTCAAGAAGCATCTCAGCTACGGCGACGTATTCCATCAAAATGAAGTCGAGCAATCGACTTACAACTTTGAATACGCGGATACCGAATTCCTGTTCCCGCTGTTCGGCAATTACGAAGCGCAGGCCAAGAAATTGCTGGCGATCCCGTTGGCGCTGCCAGCCTATGAAATGGTCTTGAAAGCCGCCCACACCTTCAATCTGCTGGATGCACGCGGTGCGATTTCGGTCACCGAGCGGGCTGCCTACATGGGCCGCATCCGTAACCTGTCGCGCGAAGTCGCGAAGGCGTATTACGACTCGCGCGAAAAACTCGGCTTCCCGATGTGGGAACTGAACGAGAAAAATGCCGCGTTATTGTTGAAAGAATTTGGCGACGAGTACACCACGACAGTGGCACGCCGCGCAGGGAGTGAGGCAGCATGAGTTCCACCCTTTTAATCGAAATTTTCACTGAAGAATTGCCGCCGAAGGCGCTGGAAAAACTCGGCAACGCTTTCGCCGCCGGTATTTTCAATGGCTTGAAGGCACGTGATTTCCTGACCCACGATGCCGTCGCCACCGCCTACGCTACACCGCGTCGCCTGGCAGTTGCCATCAGCCACGTGCGTGCGGTCTCACTGGATAAGATCATGCGTGAAAAAGTGCTGCCGGTATCGGTGGCGCTCGATTCCGAAGGCAAACCGAGCGCGCCGCTGATCAAGAAACTGGCAGCGCTGGCTGCAGCCACCAACGCTGTGCTGATCACCCCGGATCAACTGGAACGCTGCGCCGACGGCAAGAACGACAGTTTTTTCTACAACTACACCGCCAAAGGCGCAGCGCTGGAAACCGGTTTGCAAGTGGTCCTGGAAGATACGGTCGCCAAGCTGCCGATCCCGAAGCAAATGAGTTACCAGCGCCAGTATGGCCCGGCCGCCGGCGAAACGGTGCACTTCGTGCGCCCTGCGCATCGTCTGATCGCCTTGCATGGCGACGACGTTGTGCCAGTGCGCTTGCTGGGTCTGAATGCCGACCGGATTACCGGCGGCCATCGCTTCCTGTCAAACGGAGCGCTCACGATTGCCGATGCAGAGAGCTATGTCGAAACACTGGCAAGCGAAGGTAAAGTCATCGCCGGTTTCGATCAACGCAAGGAACAAATTCGCAGCGCCTTGCTGGCAAGCGCCGGAGACGATCTGGTGCTGATGCCGGAAGCATTGCTGGACGAAGTGACCGCACTGGTCGAATGGCCGGTAGTGTATGCATGCCATTTTGAAGACGAATTCCTGGCGGTACCGCAGGAATGCCTGATTCTGACCATGCAAACCAACCAGAAATATTTCGCACTGACCGATGCTGCCGGAAAATTGCGTTCGCGCTTTCTGATCGTCTCGAATCTGGCAACCAAAGATCCGCAGCACATCATTCAAGGCAACGAGCGCGTGGTCCGTCCGCGTCTGGCGGACGCCAAATTCTTCTTTGAGCAGGATAAGAAAAAGAAACTGGCGGAGCGGATCCCGCTGCTGGCCAACGTGGTCTATCACAACAAGCTCGGCAACCAGTTGCAGCGTACCGAGCGCGTACAGGCATTGGCAGTGGCGATTGCCAGGCTGCTCAGCGTCGATCCGGCGCTGGCGACAATGGCCGCGCGCGGTGCGGAATTGGCCAAAGCCGATTTGCTGACCGACATGGTGGGCGAGTTCCCGGAACTGCAAGGCATCATGGGGACTTACTACGCGCGTCATGACGGCGAAGCGGATCAGGTGGCGCTGGCGATCTCGGAACATTATCAACCGCGCTTTGCCGGCGATGCGCTGCCAACTACCGACACCGGCACCGCTGTCGCCCTCGCCGACAAACTGGAAACACTGGTCGGCATCTGGGGTATCGGCTTGCAGCCGACCGGCGACAAGGATCCGTTCGCGCTGCGTCGTCATGCGTTGGGCGTGTTGCGTATGTTGCTGGAAAAGCGTCTGCCGTTATCGCTGCAGCAATTGTTGCGCGTGGCAGCCCAACCGTTTGCCGGCAACAGCAACTTCACGGATCCGGCTGCCGACGTGCTGAGCTTCATGTACGACCGCTTGCGTGGCCTACTACGCGAACGCGGCTACGCACCGAACGAAATCGAAGCAGTGGTCGCGCAACAGCCGGACACACTCAACAACATCATCGAACGACTCGACGCGGTGCAGGCATTTGCCGCACTGCCCGAAGCCGAAGCGCTGGCAGCTGCCAACAAGCGCATCACCAACATTCTGAAAAAGAACAATGTTGCGGATACCGGCACGGTACAAGCGAGCCTGCTGAGCGATGTTGCCGAACAACATCTGTTTGCCGCCATGACCCGGCTGAAACCGCTGGTCGACGCCGCCTTCGCGCAAGGCGACTTTGCCGGCGCGTTGCAATCGCTGGCGCAATTGCGCACCGAAGTCGATGCCTTTTTCAACGATGTCATGGTGATGGCGGAAGATGAACAGTTGCGTAACAACCGACTGGCGCTGCTATCGAATCTGCACCTGATGCTGAATCAGGTCGCCGATATTTCCAAGCTGGCAGCCTGAGAGCGCCATGGGCCAAACCATGAAACTGATCATTCTCGATCGTGACGGCGTGATTAACTGGGACTCCGACGCCTTCATCAAGTCACCCGATGAATGGATCCCGATCAAGGGTTCGCTGGAAGCCATCGCACGCCTGAACCAGGCCGGTTATCGGGTGGTGGTGGCGACCAATCAGTCAGGGATTGCCCGTGGCCTGTTCAACATGGAGGCGCTCAACGAAATCCATCAAAAGATGCACACGGCCGCGCAATTGGTCAGTGCAAAAATTGATGCGATCTTCTTTTGCCCGCATTCAGCGGATGACAATTGCGATTGCCGCAAGCCAAAACCAGGCATGCTGATCGATATCGCCAGACGTTTCGACACCAGCCTGCGCAGCGGCGTTCCGGTCGTCGGCGACTCACTGCGTGATTTGCAAGCCGGCTTCGTGTCTGGCTGTGCGCCGTTTCTGGTATTGACCGGCAAAGGCGAAAAGACCCGTGAACAAGGTGGCCTGCCACCCGGCACGATGGTCTTTCCGGACTTGGCGGCGGTGGTCGATTTTCTGTTGAAGAAGCCGGTGGAAATGTCGGTTTGATATTCGGCGGCTGACGTCTTGCGTGATGCCGGGCTGCGCTGGCTTAGTGACGCGCGTCAAAGTCCTTGCCGGATTTGGCACGATTAAAATTTTTGGAGTTTGTATGCTGCGTTTTTCCCTGCTTCTGCGCTCGCTGCTGTTTTTTGTGATCATGACGATCACCACCGTCATCTGGGCCATGGCCTGCTTTTTGTTTGCTCCCTTTCCGTACGCCAAACGTTATTACCTGACCTCGCGCTGGAACGTCTTTATCATCTGGCTGGCCAAGGTCATCTGCGGCATTCAGTATCAGGTCAAGGGCGCTGAAAACTTTCCGGATGCACCGGCAATTGTGCTGTCCAAGCATCAATCGGCGTGGGAAACCATTTTTCTGCTGCCAATGACACCGCGCCCACTGGTGTTTGTCTTCAAGAAATCGCTGACCTACATTCCGTTTTTCGGCTGGGGCATTGCCCTGTTGCGCATGATCCCGATCGATCGCAAAAGTCGCGATGCGTTCGCCCAGGTGGTCGCTCTGGGACGCAAGCGCCTGGCGGATGGCCAATGGATCATCATGTTCCCGGAAGGCACCCGCATTGCGGTCGGCCAAAAAGGCAAATACAAACAAGGCGGCACCCTGCTGGCGATTCAAACCAAATCGGTAGTGGTTCCCATCGCGGTCAATGCAGGCGAGTGCTGGCCGAAAAATTCCTTCATCAAGAAGCCGGGGATGATCACCGTATCCATCGGCAAGCCGATTTCACCTGAAGGACTGAACAGCGCTCAAATGATGGAGAAAGTTGAAAATTGGATAGAATCTGAAATGCGCGTGATTTCACCGCACGTCTATTCAAAATAGCCCATCCTGCAGATGCAATCGCAGTGACACTAATTAACGGCCGACGACCTTGAAACGCTTGCATCAAAAGCCGCAGCAACCCACTCCCCACCTGCAGCCGCATCTGCGGCCGCAGGTTTCACCGCCATCACCACCGCTGGCGCGACAACTGGACTTGTTCAGTGTCGAAGCGTCCGATAGGGACCGCCAGAGCGTGCCGCACGCCAGCCCAGCCAATCCGGCTTCACAGCAGGCAGACCCGCCGCCGCCACTGGTTAACCCGGCGCCAACAGCCGGCAAGCGCCGCCTGCACATCGATGCGCACGTGCTCGACTATGCGCTGCTGCGCTCCAAACGACGCTCCATCGGCTTTCTGATCAGTGACGATGGACTGCGCGTCACCGCGCCGAAATGGGTCTCGGTGGCTGAAATTGAAACTGCGATTCGCGAAAAGAAGCGCTGGATTTTCACCAAACTCCACGAATACCGGGATCGCTCGGCACGTCGTCTACAACCGCAGATGGCATGGCGTGATGGCGAAACATTGCCTTACCTCGGCGAAAAAATTACGCTACGCGTCCGCGCCACGCAGGTCGCCGGCATTCAATTCGATGCCGCAGCGGCAACCCTGACGGTCTGCCTGCCAGCCGATGCCAGCGCACAGCAATTGAAAGACCGCGTACTGGGCTGGTTGCAGCTTGAAGCCAAACGGGTCTTCGGTGAACGGCTGCCGCTGTACGCAGAAAAACTGGGGGTTGCCTACAAGTCGTATGCACTCTCGTCAGCCACCACCCAATGGGGTTCCTGTACCGCCGACGGCAAGATCCGCCTGAACTGGCGGCTGATGCATTTTGCCTTGCCGCTGATCGACTACGTGATTGCACATGAACTGTCCCACCTGCGCGAAATGAACCACAGCCCGCGCTTCTGGGCCACGGTACAATCGATTTTCCCCGAGTTTGAAAGCGCCAGAAGAACGTTGCGCGATAGTGCGCAAGAGACGCTTCCGATTTTTTAGGATACTAGGAGCCTGTCGGACTTAGGGCCTGTTTCCCCTCCCCAACCAGCGAGAAAAAATTATGCGTATCCTTCACTCCATGCTGCGCGTCGGCGACCTGCAACGCTCGATCGATTTCTACACCAAGGTACTCGGCATGAAACTGCTGCGCACCAACGACAACCCGGAATACAAATACACGCTGGCATTCGTCGGCTACGGCAGCAACCCTGACCATGCCGAACTGGAATTGACCTACAACTACGGCGTCGACAGTTACGATCAGGGCAGCGCCTTCGGTCACCTGGCAATCGCAGTGGAAGACGTCCACCAAGCCTGTGCCGATGTCAAAGCCCAGGGCGGCAACGTCACCCGCGAAGCCGGTCCGGTCAAAGGCGGCAGCACCGTTATCGCCTTCGTGCAGGATCCGGATGGCTACAAGATTGAACTGATCGAGCGCAAGGCCGGACATTGGACCAGCCAAACCCTGTAAGCGATGACCTGCAACAAGTCATTCTTAGGACTTACGCAAACAAGAAAAATCTCCTACCCGTTCGGGCTGAGTAGCCCGCAAGGGCGTATCGAAGTCAGCGCTGACGTAAGCGCGCCTTCGATATGCTGCTGCGCAGCTACTCAGTCCGAACGGATTTGAGATATTTTTCGTAAGGCCTAAATGTATTTAAGTGAGAGCGCACATTCTGAAATGCGCGATGCGATAGATTACGCCAGACGATTCGCCAGACCGACAAACAGTTCCATCGATATCGTTTCAGGCCGTGCCTGCGGATCGACACCGGCATCGATCAATGCGTTTTCGGTGAACAACCCCGACAGGCTGTTACGAACCACCTTGCGTCGTTGCGTGAAGGCTTTCAGCACCACATCTTCAAGTTTGTTCCGATCGCACGCCAGCGGTTCGGCCAGCGGGATCATCCGCACAATTGCCGACTCCACCCGCGGCGGGGGATCAAACGCGGTGGGCGGCACGATGAACATTAATTGCATCTTGTAACGCCACTGCAGCATCACTGACAGCCGGCCAAAGGTTTTACTGCCGGGTTCCGCCACCATCCGTTCGACCACTTCTTTTTGCAACATGAAATGTTGATCTTGCACCAGCGGCGCGATCTCGGCCAGATGGAATAGCAGCGGGCTGGAAATGTTGTATGGCAGGTTGCCGACCACCCGCAACTTGCCTTCGCCAACCAGTGGAATGCTGCTGAAATCAAATTTCAGCGCGTCGGCGGAGTGCACGTGAAGACGCGCCGAATCGAAAGTTTTTTGCAAGCGTGCGACCAGATCGCGATCGAGTTCGACTACATGCAACTGCTTTACCGACTCCAGCAACAAGCGGGTCATCGCCGCCAGGCCGGGACCGATTTCGACCATGTTGTCATCGGCTTGTGGTGCTATGGCGCTGATGATGTCAGTCAGCACTGACTGATCGGTGAGAAAATTCTGGCCGAAGCGTTTACGTGGAATATGTTTCATGTATTTGATGCAATGAGGTGACCTACTGTTTTAGCAAGCTGCTGGTTTGAGCTATTTCTTGCCCTATTTCTTGCGCTATTTTGTGGAGCTATTTTTTGGCCGGAATGACGCTCGAGCGCACCATCTGTGCCGCAGCATTGAGCGCAGCCAGCATGCTGCCATGATCGGCACGGCCCAGGCCGGCCGCCGCCAGGTCGAGTGCGGTGCCGTGATCGACCGACGTGCGGATAATCGGCAAGCCAAGCGTGATATTGATGCCATGACCGAAGCTGGCGTATTTCAGCACCGGCAAGCCTTGATCGTGATACATCGCCAGCACGCAATCAGCCTGATCCAGGTATTTTTGCTGGAACAGCGTATCGGCTGGATAGGGCCCGCTGACCAGCATGCCTTTGGCCTTGGCGGCCTCCAGTACCGGCGTGATGACGTCAATTTCTTCACGTCCCAGATAACCGCCCTCGCCCGCATGCGGATTCAAGCCTGTCACCAGGATGCGCGGCTGCGCCAAACCGAATTTCTGTTGTAAATCTTGCTGCAGAATTTCCAGCGTCCGGGTCAGACCGGCGGCAGTGATCGCCGTCGCCACATCTTTCAGCGCCAGATGCGTGGTCGCCAGGGCAACCCGCAAAGGCGGCGTAGTGCGGTCGGTCGCCAGCATCATCACGACTTGCGCGGTGCCGGTTTTTTGCGCCAGGTATTCGGTATGGCCGGTGAAATGAACGCCGGCATCGTTAATGGTGCTTTTTTGTAGCGGTGCGGTGACGATACCGTCAAAGTCTTTCTGCAGTGCGCCGGTAATCGCGATATCCAGGGTGCGCAAAATAGCACGGCCGTTGCGCGGGTCCAGTTTGCCCGGTTGTACGTGCACGCTAAAAGGACAATCGATAACGGCAATCCGGTCCGGCCCGAAATTCGGCAAGCCGCTGTTGCGAAACGCCTGCTCGGACAACGCGACCAATTGAATCGCCGGGTCCATCTCGGCCGCAAGCATTGCCAGGAAAGCAGCGTCGCCTATCAACACGCTATTGATTTCAGACCGCAACTGCCAGGCCGCCTTGATCGAAATCTCCGGGCCGATGCCAGCCGGCTCGCCACAAGTGACAGCGAGAACCGGACGGCGTCCGGTCAACGCAGCAGGTTCGGTGTTAATAGATATCTGAGTCGTCATTGCAGGGTCAATAAGTAGTCGTGCAGGCCTTACCACACACCCCGCGCTGACACGAGGCTAAACCATCAGTTTTCGTCGGTACGGTATTCAACATAAGCGCGGTCGCGCAGTTGGCGCATCCAGTCATTGGTGGCCTCTTCCAGCTTGCGCTCACGAATTGCCTGACGCGCTGCCAGTCGTTTGCGATCGGACGAGGCACTGTCGGTTTTACGTTCCAGCACCTGGATCAGGTGATAACCGAAAGGCGATTCGATCGGCTCGCTGATTTGTCCCGGCTTCAGCGCATCCATGGCGCGCTGGAATTCCGGCACGGTATCGCCGGGATAAATCCAGCCGAGATCGCCGCCTTTGGAGGCTGACAGATCGTTTGAATACAGTTTCGCCAGGTCTTCAAACTTGGCCGCGTTGTTGTCCAGGCGCGCTTTCAATTCGAGCAAACGACGCTTGGCATCGGCTGCCGAGACCGTCGGCGTCACCTTGATCAGGATATGACGTGCGTGGGTTTGCTCTACCGGTGCGGCATCCGCCTTGTCGGCACTGGCGGCACGTCTGGCGTTGAGCTTGATGATATGAAAACCGTTGGCGCTCTTCAGAATCGGCGAAACCTGGCCTGGGCTCAGCGCGGTCACCGCCTCAAGAAACAGTTGCGGCAAACGCTCCTGTTGGCGCCATCCCAGTTCACCGCCGGTGAGTGCGTCGGGAGCGTCGGAATAAGTCGCTGCGATCTTGCCGAAATTACCGCCTGTCTTCAGTTGCTGCAGCACTTCTTCAGCGCGTTTGCGGCGCTCGACAATTTGTGCAGCCGAGGCGTTTTCCGGCACCCGGATCAAAATCTGCGCCAAACTCACTTCTTGCTGCGCCTGTTGTGTTTGTTTGTTGCCGGCTTCGGCTGTCAGGTAGTTGTCAACTTCCGATTCGGTAATCTGAATCTTGTTGTCGACCTCACGCTCACGCAGACGCTGCAGCAAAATTTCCTGACGGATTTCCTCGCGGAAAGTCGGGTACGCAATCTTGTCATGATCGAGCTGCTTGCGGAAGTCGGTCATCGACAGCTTGTTTTGCTCTGCGATCCGGCCAATCGCGGCATCCAGCATTTTATCGTCGACCGACAGGCCAAGTTCTTTAGCCGCCTGCACTTGCGCGCGCTCGAGAATCATTCGTTCCAGCAGCTGCTTTTGGAATTCGGCAGGAGGCGGCGCTTCAATCCCCTGGCCACGCATACGCTGCACAACGTCGCGCATGCGTGCGGCTAACTCCTGACGCGTGATAACCTCGTTATTGACTACCGCAACAATCGCATCGATGGTTTGCGGCGTTGCAGCCCTCGATGCTGCAGCTGGTGCCGCCGCTGCCGGCGCCGGCATGGCCGGTGGAGCCGCTTTGCCCGCAGCCGGGTTTTGCGCCCAGACGTTGGGGGTAGCACTGAACAACATCGCAACAATCATCGCAGCGAGTTGGGGCTTATTGGCGGACTTATTGACTTTACGCATAGTTAGGGGAGCATTCAAAGATAAGTATGACGGGTTCAATTACTGATGATATTGTCGGGCTGATTTACATTCTGGTAACCTGGAATGCTGCTACGCAACGCCTGCATCGGGTTGGAGCCGAGTTTCGACAAACCATTCAATTCGAGCTGGAAAAACAGCGCCGAGTTGGCCTGTTGCGTTGATGTCGGCGTCCGCTGTGCTACTACGCGGAATACCCAGCAATCGGCTTTATACTCTACGCCGAGCAAGCCTTCGGCAACTTTCCGGTCCTGCAACGAGTAGTTGATCCGGCCGACACCATACCAGCGCTTGGCAATCGGCCATTGCGCGGACAGATCGATCTGCTTCAGTACCTCATTATTGTTCAATGCGACATCCGCAGGAGTACGATCCAGCCGGTACGCCAGATTCAGCACCTTCTTGGGTCCCGGTTGCCAGCGAATACTGTAGTTCGCGCGCTCCAGCAGGTTGTTGCTTTGACTGTACTGAATGTTGCTATCAACGCCAACCGTCGACGATAGCTGGCCGCCGGCAGCCAGCAACAAATCGGAGCGGCTGTTCACAACGCTGTTGTCCAGCGACACTAGCGGCGGGGTGAAATAAAAACGCTGACCGACCGCCAGGCGCAAACGCTCAAGCCCGCTCCCCTCGATAAAGCGCGAGGTGACTGCCATGGTCAGCTGATTTGCATCGCTGATGCGGTCATGACCGGAAAAAGTGTTTTCGGTAAAAATCTGGGCAAAGTTGAAATCCGCCAGCGCAGTGTCGAAGAGCGGGAATTTGCTCTGATCCTTGAACGGCGTTCGAACGTAAAACAGCCGCGGCTCCAGCGTTTGCGTGACTGCATTGCCAAACAGCCTGGCGTCGCGTTCAAAGATCAGGCCGCTATCCAGCGAGAACGTCGGCAACACGCGACTAAAGCTCTGGTCGGCGCCGGCCACCGTGTTTGTCAGCTTATACGTGGTCGCATCCAGTTGCAATTTCGGCGTCAGAAAATAACCGGGGCGAATAATCGGATAGGAAAGCTGCGGATTGATGTAAGCGCGCTCGCCCTCGCCAGGCAGCAGCACACTGGTCGGCACATCGTAAGCGCTATTCTTGAAGCGGGTATATTGCGCGTTCACTGTCCAGTCGAACCCACCGACATCCTGGCGTCCCACAGTGTAGGTCAACTGCGGCAAGCGATCATACGGGCGGGCAATCAATGGGTTGCCGCTGGCATCGAAATCCTGCAATACCTGATAACGCGACGCCAGCGCGGTGACGCTGCCAAGGGCGCCGTTGTAGGTCAGGTCGAGCTCGCGGTTCAACAGGCGTTGCGCGCTCTGTGTTATCGAACGCGAAAAATCATCCGGGTATTGATTATCGGACGCGTAGTTGACGTTCCAGGACATGCCGAAACCAGCGCCCAGGACCTGCGTGTGCGTCGACTGCAACGCATAACGATTGGTCTTGGTCAGCAAGTCGTCAGGCAGATATTCGAGCCGGGTCACACCGCTGTAGGTCTCACCCAGATAGCGCCCTTCGGCACCCAGCTGCACACCGCGTCGGGTGATCAAATTCGGGGTGAAGGTCAGGTCGCGATTCGGCGCAATATTAAAATAATAAGGCACACTTACCTCGAAACCGCCCTTGCTGGTGGTACCGATCGTCGGCGGCAAGAAGCCGGACTGGCGCTCGCCCGACAGCGGGAACGACAACATAGGCATACCCAGGATCGGCACATGCTTGAAATACAACACGCCAGCATGGGCGATACCCTCGTCACGACCGGTGTCGATATCCAGCGTGCTGGACTTGATATACCAGTCGGGATCGGTGCCGGGACAGGTGGTATACGTTCCCCTCACCGCTCTGGCGCGATCTTCGTCTTCAAAATCGAAGCGTTGGGCGCTACCATGACCGCCATTTATTCCCAACTTATAGGTCGGATTCGTCAAAAAACCCTGGCCCGAGTCCATATTCAGCTTGAGATCGTCGCCGGTATATGCGTCACCGTAACGATTCATGCGCACGCAACCGTGCGCCTCGACTTCATTTTCAATAATCCGGTAAGTTGCCTTGTCCGCCTTGACTTCGGTCTGGCCGCGCTTCAAATCGACATCCTTGTCGAGATTAATGACCCGATCCGGACGCCCGGTCATTTGGCCAGCCTCAACGGTCGTCGGCAAATCGCTTTCGTCGACGCGCGGTTGCTTGGCGCCGGTTGTCTGCGCCAGCGCAGACGGCGCCACGAACACAGGTACTGCGGCGGCCAGCACTGACGCAATCAGCCAGGCCATGCGCCGCATACGCGGCAACTGGCGCGCGGCTAAACGTCCGCGCGACTGCGAGCATGAGGAAAGCGACAGCAACGATTGCGGGAGGAGCACTGATGAAAACCGTGTCATGAAATGCATTGAGCAAACACCATCGCAGGCGATTTTTTAAAATTAATCCCTTATTATATGGGAACTCACTACCTACAACCGTATTCCTGGACCGCTTAATGACATCACCTCAGTTATCACCTCAGTGCGCCCCCTCTTCGTCCGCCGCCACACCCGATCTGCGCCTGACCCAAATACTCGAGTGGCTGTCGACGCTGGAAGGCCAGCAGACTTTGCCGGCGTCGATCCGTCCCGCTTCGGCCGATGCCAGTTTCAGGCGTTATTTCAGGATTGACGCGGCCGATGGCAGAACCCTGATCGTCATGGACGCCCCGCAGCCGCAAGAGGATGTCCGGCCTTTCATCTTTATCGCCGGCGTCTTTGCCGACGCCGGGATGTCGGTGCCGCAGATTCTGGCGCAGGACGTCGAACGTGGCTTTTTGCTACTCTCCGACCTTGGGCCGACGACGTATTTGCAGCAACTCAATGATGACAATGTCAACACGCTGTATCTGGATGCCATTGATGCTCTGGTAACAATGCAAACGCACAGCAAACCAGATGTGCTGCCGGAATACGATCGCGCATTTTTATTGCGAGAATTGCAAATTTTCTCGGAGTGGTACATCGGCAAGCATTTGAATGTGACCTTGAGCGCCGAACAAAGCACCAGCCTGAATCAGGTTTTCGACGCGATACTCGCCAACAATATGGCGCAGCCGCAAGTCTATGTACACCGTGATTATCATTCCCGCAACCTGATGGTGCTGCCGCAGGGCAACCCCGGCGTACTGGATTTTCAGGGCGCGCTGTACGGCCCGATCACCTACGACCTGGTCTCGCTGCTGCGCGATGTCTACATCAGCTGGGACGAAGCGCAAGTGCTGGATTGGGCGATCCGCTACTGGGAACGCGCCAAGCGTGCCGGCTTGCCGGTCGCGCCGGACATCGACACCTTCTATCGCGATTTTGAATACATGGGCCTGCAACGGCACCTGAAAATCCTGGGCCTGTTTGCGCGCCTGAATTATCGCGATGGCAAAGACGGATACATGAAGGATTTGCCGCAGGTGATGGAATATGTGCGCAAAACTGCGCTGCGCTACCGCGAACTGATCCCGCTGGTGCGTCTCATCGACAAGCTGGAAGAAACCCCGCAGCAGGTTGGCTATACGTTTTAACCACGTTCACGCTACTCTCCATTTACACATAACCGAGTCCCCATGAAAGCAATGATTTTTGCCGCCGGTCGCGGCGAGCGCATGCGTCCGCTGACCGACACCACTCCCAAGCCACTGCTGAAAGTCCGCGGCCGTCCACTGATCGTCTGGCATATTTTGAATCTGGTACGCGCCGGCATCACCGACATCATCATCAATCACGCCCATCTGGGCCAATTGATCGAAGACACGCTCGGCGACGGCAGCAAATTCGGCGCCAAAATCACCTACTCCGCCGAAGGCACGGCACTGGAAACCGCAGGTGGCGTCGCCAAGGTGCGGCACTTGCTCGGCGATGCACCCTTCGTCGCGGTGTCAGCCGATATTTACTGCCCACACTTCGATTTCGAACAGGTCAAAACCACGCTCGAAGATAACGATATCTGGGGCGTCCCGCATCCGCTCGATAAGCGCGATGTGGCCTGGCTGTATCTGGTCAAGAATCCGCCCCACCACCCGGCAGGCGACTTTGCCGTGCACAGCTTTACCCTCGCCAACGAAGGTGAACCGCGCTTTACCTATGCCGGCATCGGCGTCTTCCGTCCGGCCATGTTCGATGCCGTTGCACCAGGCGAATTCTGCAAGCTGGTGCCGATACTGCGCGAATACACAAGCCGCGGCCAGATCGGCGGCGAGGTGTATCGTGGTGACTGGACGGATGTCGGCACCATCCAACGTCTGGAACAATTAAACGCGCCGCTGTAGCAATTCACCGGCATTGCGCACATCATCGTAATCAACAGACACTCAAGGATGCACATGAAACCCTACACCACGCGTCGCGCCCAGCTAATCAACCTGATGCAGGCTAAAGGCGGCGGCGTGGCGATCGTCCCGACAGCGCCGGAAATCATGCGCAACCGCGATGCCGATTACCCGTACCGCCACGATAGCCATTTCTATTACCTGTCCGGCTTTATGGAGCCGGACGCCGTCGTGGTACTCATTGCGGGGGAAAAACCGCAGTCGATTCTGTTTTGCCGCGAAAAAAATCTGGAACGCGAAATCTGGGATGGCTACCGTTACGGCCCCGACGCCGCGCGCGAAAAATTCGGCTTTGACGCGGCATTTCCGATTGAAGCGCTGGCGCTTGAAATGCCGAAATTATTGGCCGATACACCCGCTGTTTTTTACACACTCGGCCATCGCAGCGAATACGACGAAAAACTGCAAGGCTGGCTAGGCGCCGTGCGCGCGATGGGCCGCGCCGGCGTCGTCGCGCCATCCTCCATACACGATGTGCAGGTGCTGGTCGATGAAATGCGCTTGTTTAAAGATGCTGACGAAATTGCGCTGATGCGACGTGCCGGCATGATCTCGTCCGAAGCCCATTGCCGCGCCATGCGCTTCGCGCGTCCCGGCGTGCGCGAATACGAACTGGAAGCGGAACTGTTGCACGAATTCCGCCGCCAAGGCTCGCAATATCCAGCCTATGGATCGATTGTCGCCACCGGCGCCAATGCTTGCGTACTGCATTACCGCGCCAGCGACGCGGTCCTGAAAGATGGCGATCTGGTGTTGATCGACGCCGGCTGCGAATTCGACAGTTACGCCGCCGACATCACCCGTACCTTTCCCGCCAACGGCGTATTCTCCGGACCGCAAAAAGAACTCTATGAAATCACGCTGGCCGCGCAAGACGCCGCGATTCAGGTAACCCGTCCAGGCCGGCATTTCATGGATGGTCACGACGCCGCAGTGTGCGTGCTGGTACAAGGCATGCTGGATACCGGCCTGCTGAACAAGAACAAGGTCGGCACACTGGAAGATGTGCTTGCCAATGGCGATTACAAACAGTTTTATATGCATCGCACCGGCCATTGGCTCGGCATGGATGTACACGATGTCGGCGAATATCGCGACCTGGATGCGCCGGTTGCCGAAGGGAAACAAAAGCCATGGCGCGCGCTGCAGCCGGGCATGGTGACCACCATCGAACCCGGGATCTATGTGCGGCCGGCAGACGGGGTGCCGGAAAAATACTGGAACATCGGGATCCGTATAGAAGACGATGCACTCGTCACCGAAAACGGCTGCGAAATCATGACCACCGGCGTACCGCGTACAGTGGCCGATATCGAAGCGCTAATGCGGCAATGACCGATCCCGCTCTCACTCCCGACATTGCCATTTGCGGCGCCGGGCCGGTCGGCATGACGCTGGCCGCATTATTGGTCAGGCGCGGCGTTGCGCCAGTCCGGATTGCGCTGATCGATGGCAAAACCATTGAACAGGCGCGCGGCGATCCGCGCTCGATCGCACTGTCATATGGCAGCCGGCAGATTTTGGAAGAAGTCGGCGCGTGGCCGCTGGCCGCCACCGCCATTCATCAAATCCACGTTTCGCGGCGTGGACATTTCGGCCGCACACTAATCGAGCGTGACGAATATCAGCTACCGGCATTAGGTTACGTTAGTCGTTATGGCAGCTTGATTACGGCGCTGGCAGCGTTGCCGGGATTGAGCGGCATCAGGCTATTGCGCCCAATCCAGGTCAGCGCCAGCAATGAACGAAACGATGGCGTCGAACTACAGCTATCGGATGGCCGCACGCTGCGCAGCAAAGTGATGGTACAAGCCGAAGGCGGTCTGTTCGGCGCGCAAACCGGCAAGGAACTGCAACGCGATTACGATCAGATCGCCATCGTCGCCCACGTGCACACCAGCGCAGCGGTTGCGCATCGCGCATTTGAACGCTTCACCGATCAGGGACCGCTGGCGCTCTTGCCGCAGGATGACGGCTACGCCCTGGTCTGGTGCGTACGCCCGGCGACCGCCGCCAGCTTGCTGGCACTGGACGACAGCGCATTTCTGCAAGCACTGGCAGACGCCTTCGGCGGCCGTGTAGGACGCTTCACGCGCACCTCGCAACGCAACAGTTTTCCGCTCGGCCTGAACGCGCATCCAGCCACTTTGACGCGCACCGTTGCCATCGGAAACGCCGCCCAGACCCTGCATCCGGTTGCCGGTCAGGGCCTTAATCTTGGCTTGCGCGATGCCGCTGTATTAGCCAGATTGCTGGCGCAGGAAGTATCACCCGCCACACTAAAGAAATTTGCCGCCAGCAGAAAAACCGATCGCAGCATGACGATACGCATGACCGACTTGATGGCCCGGGTTTTTGCCAGTGCGCCGGATGGCGCATTCTCGCAAACCCTGCTGGGAATATCGCTAGGCCTGGTCGATGCGATCAAGCCGGCGAAAAAATTGCTGGTCGAGCAGATGATGTTTGGGCGACGTTAAGTTGGCGTTAAATCCGCAGTCAAAAAAAACCGCGCCAGCATCAAGCGGCGCGGTTTTTGACGAGTATGGCAAACGGCTTATTTAGCAGCTTAGTCGACCGCCTTCACCATATCCTCAATCACCTTCTTCGCATCCCCAAACACCATCATGGTCTTGTCCATGTAGAACAACTCGTTGTCCAGCCCGGCATAGCCGGAGGCCATCGACCGCTTGTTGACGATGACGGTCTTGGCTTTGTAGGCTTCCAGGATCGGCATGCCGGCAATCGACGACTTCGGATCTTTCGCCGCCGGATTGACGACGTCGTTCGCGCCCAGCACCAGCACCACATCGGCCTGGCCGAATTCGCTGTTGATGTCTTCCATCTCGAACACCTGGTCGTATGGCACTTCGGCCTCGGCCAGCAGGACGTTCATGTGGCCCGGCATGCGTCCTGCCACCGGGTGGATCGCGAACTTGACGGTGACGCCCTTGTGGGACAGCTTTTCGGCCAGTTCCATCAGCGCGTGCTGCGCCCGCGCCACGGCCAGACCGTAGCCGGGCACGATGATGACGGTTTCAGCATTCCCCATCAGGAACGCGGCGTCGTCGGCGGAGCCGGCTTTCACCGGACGTTGTCCTTGTGCGCCGCCCGGCGTCGCGCCAGCGGGAGCGCCGCCGAAGCCGCCCAGCAACACGTTGAAGAATGAGCGGTTCATCGCACGGCACATGATGTAGGACAGGATCGCACCGGAGGATCCGACCAGCGAACCGGCGATGATCAGCATCGCATTGTTCAGCGAAAAGCCGATCCCGGCCGCGGCCCAGCCCGAATAGCTGTTGAGCATCGACACCACCACCGGCATGTCGGCGCCGCCGATCGGGATGATGATCAGCACGCCCAAGACGAAGGCGATGATGGTCATCAGGATGAACGGCAGCCAGGATTGGGTCAGCACAAAGATAATGCCCAGACCGAGCATCGCCACCGCCAGCAGCAGGTTGATGAAATGCTGGCCCCGGAAGCTGACCGGCGCGCCCTGGAACAGGCGGAATTTATACTTGCCCGACAGCTTGCCGAACGCAATCACCGAACCGGAGAAGGTGATCGCGCCGACGAAGGTGCCGATGAACAACTCGATCCGGTTGCCGACCGGCAAGGCGTCGCCATGCGCCGCGATGCCGAAGGCCCAGGGCTCGGACACGGCTGCGACCGCGATACAGACAGCGGCCAGACCGATCAGCGAGTGCATCGCCGCGACCAGTTCCGGCATCTTGGTCATTTCCACTCTTTTAGCCAGGAAGGCGCCGATGCCGCCGCCGACTACCAGACCGATCAGCACCAGCCCGAAACCCAGGCCGGTACTGCCGGCTTGCGTCTTGAGTTTGATGATGAGGGCGATGGTGGTGATCGCGGCGATCGCCATGCCGCTCATGCCAAAAACATTCCCGCGCCGGGCCGAGGACGGATGCGACAACCCTTTCAAGGCCTGGATGAAACACACCGAGGCGATCAGATAGAACATCGTCACCAGGTTCATGCTTACGAATTCCATGCTCATTATTTGGCTCCCGCAGTATCGGCTTTAGGGAGCGCCTTCGGCCCTGCTTTCGGTTCTTTTTTCTTGAACATTTCCAGCATCCGCTGGGTGACCAGGAAACCGCCGAAGACGTTGACCGCAGCCAGCGCCACAGCGAGTGTCCCGGCAACCTGGCCGACGATGCCTTCGGTCAGTCCGGCGGCCAGCATCGCGCCGACGATGATGATCGCGGAAATCGCGTTGGTGACCGCCATCAGCGGTGTATGCAAGGCTGGAGTGACAGTCCAGACCACGTGGTAACCGACGTAGATCGCCAGTACGAAGATGATCAGATTGGTGATGGTGTGCGTAACTTCCATGCGTTTCCCCTTATTACTCCGTTAAACTTTTTTCATGCCGGTGATGCGGTTATTGTCATCGACAAACACCACTTTCGGCACATGGGTTGCCGCCTCGGCATCCGCGAACGGCGCATAGGTGCAAATGATCAGCAAGTCGCCCAGATGGGCGCAACGCGCGGCTGCGCCATTGAGTGCAATTGCGCCGCTGCCACGTTCCGCACGGATCGCATAGGTCGAAAAACGCTGACCGTTATTCACGTTGTAGAGCTCAATTTTCTCAAATTCACGGATATCGGCCGCTTCCAGCAAGTCTTCATCGATTCCGCACGATCCTTCGTAGTGAAGGTCGGCCTGGGTAACGGTTGCGCGATGGATTTTCGCGCGCAGCATGATGCGTTGCATTACTTCTTTCTCCTATGTGCTTTGAAACCTGCTGTCACGCGAGCGAGAGCAGGATCGACGCGGTCTGCATTAAAAACGAATTACTTACTGGGACTTACTCAAAATTGTCCCAGCAACGAACTTGTCAAAACCTGCCGACGCAGACAGTGCGAAGGTACGGCTAGGAGGCGTAACGCTGCTGGGGCGGTTTTGCGTAAGTCCTATTTACGAAGCACTTCACCGCTTCTGCATAACAAGGTGGCGGCAACGATATCGTCCTCAAGATTAATCACCAGTCCGCCTTCGGGATTGACGATCAGCTTCAGGAAATCGAGCACGTTGCGGGCGTACAGCGCCGATGCATCGGCCGCCACCAATGCGGCCAGATTGCCTTCGCCGATAATGTGTACGCCATGCTTGATGACGGTCTTGCCGGCTTCGGACAACGGGCAATTGCCGCCCTGGTCGACCGCCATGTCGAGAATCACCGAGCCCGGCTTCATGGCCTTGACGGTCTCTTCACTGATCAGCACCGGCGCCCTGCGGCCCGGAATCAGCGCAGTGGTGATGATGATGTCGGCTTGTTTGGCGCGCTCATGCACCAGTTCGGCCTGACGCCGCATCCAGTCGGCCGGCATCTGGCGCGCGTAGCCGCCGACGCCTTGCGCGATTTCACGTTCTTCATCGGTAATGAACGGCACGTCGAGGAATTTGGCGCCCAGCGATTCGATCTGTTCCTTGACCGCCGGCCGCACATCCGAGGCTTCGATCACCGCTCCCAGCCGCTTGGCCGTGGCGATCGCCTGCAGACCGGCCACCCCCGCGCCCATGATCAGCATCCGTGCCGCCTTGACGGTCCCGGCGGCGGTCATCAGCATCGGCATGAAGCGCTGATAGGTATTCGCCGCCATCAGCACCGCCTTGTAACCGGCGATATTCGCTTGCGACGACAGCACGTCCATCGATTGCGCGCGCGAGGTGCGGGGCGCGGCTTCGAGGGCGAAGGCGGTCAGCCCGTGACTTGCCATCAGCGCAATATTCTCGGCATCGAAAGGGTTCAGCATGCCAACCACGACCGTGCCGCTGCTGAGCAGCGCGTATTCTTCCGCCCCGGGTGCGCGCACCTTCAGGACCGTCGCCGCGGCGAACGCGTCGGCGGCGGAACCGATCGTCGCACCCGCCGCAGCGTAGGCGTCGTCGGGGATACTCGATAAGATGCCGGCGCCAGCCTGCACCACGACCTGATGCTTTGCCGCCACCAGTTTTTTGACCGTCTCCGGAGTCGCCGCAACACGGGTTTCACCCGGCCGCGTCTCGGCGGGGATGCCGATTTTCATGTAATTCTCCCTAAATTGTAGAAATTCTTGCAATCAGTACAACATCTTCTTGGCAGCCAGCGAACGATATTACACGCTGCGGGGCATTCTGATGGACTCAAGTACACTTCGGCGTCGCTTCTGCGCAGGCTTCCTGACCTGACTGAAAACGGCTTGCAGCAGTACCCAAACCAATTCTGACAGCGATCTTACACGGAAAATTTGCCACTAAACAACAATGACAATGATCAAAGCGTCGTCGATTAACTAACTGTTGCGTTGTGTTGCGAGTCATACACGGTATTTAGTGGGGTTCGTCGAAAATTTGACAGCCACGTTAAAATGCCGGATTACCCGAGGAATTTATGATTGAAGTTTGGAAACCCTCTGTCACGGCTGCGGCCATCATCGAACGTGACGGCCGCTTTTTACTGATCGAAGAACACACCAGCGACGGCATACGCATCAATCAGCCGGCCGGTCATCTGGATCCGCATGAATCACTGATTCAGGCGGTGGTGCGCGAAACGCTGGAAGAAACCGCCCACGATTTCAGCCCGACCGCGTTGGTCGGCACCTATATGGCGCGCTATGTCTCGGCGCGCACAGGCGAAAGCGTCACTTATTTGCGCTTTGCCTTTTGCGGTGAGCTCGGAGCAGTACGCGACCAGCCGCTCGACCACGGCATTTTGCGTGTGCTATGGATGTCGCGCGACGAATTGGCTGCTTGCCGGGAGCGCCACCGCAGCCAGCAGGTTCTGCAATGCGTCGACGATTATTTGCGCGGCGACCGGATACCGCTGTCGATGCTGCACACTGATTCCAGCGCGATCGGAGGCCAACATGTCTAATGCAAAAAAACGCGTCGTGATCGGCATGTCGGGCGGGGTCGATTCGTCGGTATCGGCCTGGCTGCTCAAGCAACAGGGTTATGAGGTCATCGGCCTGTTCATGAAAAACTGGGAAGATGACGACGATTCCGAATATTGCTCGACCCGCCAGGACTGGATAGATGCGGTCAGCGTCGCCGACGTGATAGGCGTCGATATCGAAGCAGTCAATTTCGCTGCCGAATACAAAGACCGCGTGTTCGCTGAATTCCTGCGCGAATACCAGGCCGGCCGCACCCCGAATCCGGACGTGCTGTGCAATGCAGAAATCAAATTCAAGGCCTTCCTCGATCACGCCATGAAACTCGGTGCCGACCTGATCGCGACCGGCCATTACGCCCGTGTCCGACAAGCCCCGGCCGGCAACTTTGAATTATTGAAAGCGCGCGATGCCAGCAAGGATCAGAGCTACTTTTTGCATCGCTTGAATCAGGCGCAGCTGTCGAAGACCTTGTTCCCGCTGGGCGAAATTCAAAAGACCGAAGTCCGCAAAATCGCCGAGCAGATTCAGCTGCCGAACGCAAAAAAGAAAGATTCGACCGGCATTTGCTTTATCGGCGAACGGCCTTTCCGCGAATTCCTGAATCGCTATCTGTCGTATCAACCGGGCCCGATGAAAACCGACGCCGGCGATACGGTCGGCGAACACGTCGGCCTGAGTTTTTACACGCTGGGCCAGCGCAAAGGAATCGGCATCGGCGGCATGAAGTCGCATAAAAATGCAGTCGGCGATAGCGACCCTTGGTACGTCGCCAGAAAAGATGTTGAAAATAACACGCTGTACGTGGTCCAGGGCCACGATCATCCGTGGTTGCTGTCATCGACCTTGCAGGCCGGACAAGTCAGCTGGGTCGCCGGCGCGGCACCGAAGCTAGCGCAGTTGTCAGCCAAAACCCGCTACCGGCAAGCCGACATGGCCTGTCATTTCAGCAGCAATTTCAGCAACATACACGCTGCTGCTGCCGAAAATTTTGCGCTGAATTTCGACGCCGCCCAATGGGCGGTCACACCTGGCCAATCGGCAGTGCTGTATGACGGCGACGTCTGTCTGGGCGGCGGGATTATTGAGGCGTCCGGCAACGCGGAGTAAAGCGACCGGCTTGGTTCAACAGGGCCACCTGCGGCGGCGCAAAATGTGCCGGCTGCGATCGCAGGAACAGGAGGAGGCCCGCCTTGGTCCTCCTCCAGAGTCACAGTCTGCGCACGTAGGAATCCGACATCGGCCGGCAACCGCTGCCGAGTGCTTTCCAATCTAAACGCGAAGTTACATATAGGCAATTTTCCGGTGGCTCGCCCGCCCCCGCCCCCAAACAAACCACTATCATCGGCGCTCTTCCCATGCCCGCCATCTCACAGCATACAAAACCACCATTATTATTTCCAATAGCGAAATAGTGAATTATAAATTTCACTGTTTATTGTTAAAGACAGAATCTCTAAACTAAGCTCCATCGATGGACGCAACACACAAGCAACACCACATTTCGGCACTAAGTACGGCCAATGTGACGCAAGTGCCCGTTCACCGAGGAGGACCCGACGGCCTGCATTTCGCCTGTTCCGCCGAGCCCGGTGCTATCCCCCTAACTTTTTGGAGCAATAACATGAACACCAAACAATTGATCGCTGGTCTGGTTGTATTCGCCGCTGCCGGTAGCGCTTTCGCTGAAATGCCCTACCCGGCCAACGACCACTTCGTCTCAACCAAGACCCGTGCCGAAGTGCAAGCCGAATTGGCGGAGGCACGCGCCCAAGGCTTGATGAATCAAGGCAACGCTGTGTATCCAATCCTCGTTTCAGAAAAAAGCACGCTGACCCGCGCACAAGTGGAACAGCAAGCTTCGAACACCGTAGGGAACGCTGTGTATAACGGCAACTAATCAATATTAAATATGCGACAACGCTGTCGTAGTCTGACTCAGTAAAACGCCACCGCCGGTGGCGTTTTGCTATGATGAAAAGCGCTTGCTGTCCCTAGCCAAAAGGCATCAGCGCAGCAACAAGCACAACAAATCGGGGTTTTACCATGCGCTTGCCAGCCTTGACCTTGCCATCAAACTTACATCCAGCGTCGTCATCGCCGGCGCGCATTGCCGCATCGTCGATGACAACCTCACTGGTAACTTCATGCACTGGTTTGCTGGCTGCCTGCGCACTAGCCGTGCTGCTGAGTGGGTGTGCCGACTTTTCCGGTATCGATCCGCAGGCCAGACTCAGTGATGGCCGCAACATGGATGGCCGGGCGCTGAACGGCAGCGCGGCCATGAACGCTACCCCAATCGATGCGCAATGGCCGACCGTGACCTGGTGGCAAGCCTATCGCGACCCGCAACTCGACCGGCTGGTAAAACAAGCGATAGCCGACAGCCCGAATATCAAGATTGCACAAGCCCGGATTCGACAAGCCAGTTCGTTGGCCGGTGCCGCTAAAGCCGCGACCTTGCCGAAAGTCGGCGCCGAAGCGTCCGTCACGCGCGAACTATTCACCAGCGATGGCTTATATCCGCCGCCTCTGGCCGGCGCGTGGGACTGGAGCAACGATGCCCGTATCAAGGCCAGTTACGATCTCGATCTGTGGGACAAAGATCGGAACACGCTGGAAGCCGCGCTCGACGAAGTGCATGTCAGTGCGGCGGAAGCGCGTGCTGCCCAATTGAGCCTGGAAGGCAGCGTGGTCCGCAGCTATCTGCAACTGGCAACCCAATTCGTATTGAAAGATATTGCGCAAGCCGCGCTGGCGCAGCAGCAGGCGGTCGCCAACATTGCGCAGCGCCGCCTCAAAGCCGGCATCGGCACCCGGCTCGAAGTCAGCCAGGCTGAGACCGGCTTGCCGACGGCACGGGCAAATATCGAACAGATCAACCAGGCCATCGCGCTATCGCGCAACCAGATTGCCACACTGACTGGACAAGGCCCGTCTGCCGGCGATGCCATTCAACGTCCGCTATTGGCTAAAAACATGACCGACAGCCGGCTGGCCGGGAATGCAGAATTGGCCATCAAGCTGCCGGACAACGTTCCCGCCAACCTGATAGGACGACGTCCGGACGTGATCGCCCAACGCTGGCGCGTCGAAGCGCTGAGCAAAAATATCGCCGTCGCCAAGGCGGCGTTTTATCCCAACATCAATATTTCCGCTTTCATCGGTTTTGAGTCGATTGGCTTAAGCCATTTCCTGACCGGCGATTCGGCCGTGCGCGGTTTTGCACCGGCAATTTCTTTGCCCATCTTCGATGGCGGCCGCTTGCGCGCCAATCTCGGCGCACAAACCGCGACGCTGGATGCCGCAATCGAGACCTATAACAGCACGCTGTTGCAGTCACTGCAAAGCGTGGCCGACCAGATCGTCAAGCTGAAGTCGATAGAATTGCAGCGCGATCAATCCGAACAAGCCATGGCGCTGGCAGAAAAATCGTATGCATTCGCACAGCGCGGTTTCAAGGCGGGCCTGACGTCTTTTCTGAACGTCATTCAAACCCAGATGGCCATGCTGCAAGAGCAGCAACGGGTGGCGCAGGCGCGCGCCGCGTATCTGGACGCATGGGCACAGCTGATGCAGGCGCTGGGTGGCGGCCTGGGTGACGATTTGCCGCGACCGCAAGCAACGGCAGGTGTGGCGACAGCCGCCGCGCCGGCCAAATAAGCGCGCACATCAAACGCCATGAGTGAACGCACCCATACAATACAAACACCCGGCAGCGACTGGCTGCCGCGCCTGAAAAACGCGACCGGCGGCTGGCTGCTGACCCAAGCCCCCAACCTGTTGCACATGTTCAAGATGTTGCTGGCAATTTTGCTGGCGATGGGCTTGTCGATGCTGCTCGATTTATCCAAGCCGGGCACCGCGATGATTACGGTGACGATCGTCGCCCAGCCACGCAGTGGCCTGGTGAAGGCGAAAGGCTTTTATCGCTTCGTCGGAACCGTGGTCGGGGTCGCAGTGTCGCTGCTACTGGCCGCATGTTTTACCCAACAGCCGGTCCTGTTTCTGGTGGCCGGCGCCTGCTGGGTGGCACTTTGCACCGCCGGCTCGATCATCTTCCGGAATTTTCAATCGTATGCCTTCGTGCTGGCCGGCTATACGCTGGTCATCGTCGGCCTGCCCGCTGCGCTGGAACCCGCGCAAGCGTTCGACATTGCCACCACACGACTCAGCGAAGTGATGCTGGGCCTGCTATGTGCAGGCGTCGTCAGTGAGGTGGTATTTCCACAACACCTGTCCGATACCGTGCTGGCGGCAGTCCGCAAGCGCTTCGCGCATTTTGCCCGGTTTGTGCAGCGCGACGACACCACGCCGCATGTGCAACATTCGCAAGCGCAGCGCGACAGCATCATGCTGCACCTCATCGGTGACGTCATCGCTCTCGAAAACCTCCACATTTCATCAGCATTCGAAAGCGCAACCGGCCATCTGCAAACGGCATATTTACGCCAGTTGAATACCGCCTTCATGACGGTGTCGACCACCTTCCACTCGCTCGATCAACTGCTTCTGCGCCTGCAGAGTTCGGGCAAGGTCAACACCTTCAATGCAGTGATGATGGAATACAAGGCCATTGTCGGCATCATGCAAAGCGACGCAGCCGATATTCCTTTGCAACTGCAGCAATGTCGCCGGCAACTGCCGGAACGGCTAGCTGCATTGCGGCGCGGGTTGAGGTTGAGCCTCACCGAGATGTTGCGGCTGGGCCCCAACCACAATGGCGACGCGTTGCTCGACTTCGATGCCGCTGCCGCGTTGCTGCAACGGTTTGCCGATGAGCTGCGGACCTACTCACGGATTCACAATGCGGTGCTGCGCAGCGATAGCGCGTTACCGGACGAGATTGCGCAAACGGCACGGTATGCCAATCGCACCGATCCGGTGCAAGTTGCCATGTCGGCGCTGCGCGCTGCCATCGGCTTCGGTGTCTCTGCGCTGTTCTGGCTGTACAGCGGATGGCCGTCCGGTGCCGATGCGGTGGCGTTTGCGACCGTGGTTAGCGCCTTATTTGCGGCATCTCCTGCGCCGACCAAAACAGTCATCGGTTTCATGCAGGGCGCAACGCTCGGCGGCGTATTGGGCTTTGTCTGCGCTTACTACGTCCAGCCCGGAGCGCAAGATTTCACCATGTTATGCCTGTCGCTGACACCGTTTATCCTGTTTGGCGCATGGCTCACTACCCAGCCAAAGCATGCCGGTAGGGGGGCCGGCATGCTGATATTCTTCCTGTCTTATGCGGCGGTCGGGAATGTCTATGCATTCGATTATCTGGCATTTCTGAACGGCATGAGCGGTGGCCTGATCGGTTGTGCTGTCGCCGCCGTCATGTATATGATTATCGATCCGGCCGACAGTCGCTGGGCCAAAATGCGCCTGGTGCGCGCGTTGCGACGCCAGGTGGTCGACGGCTGCAGCCAGTCGCTAAGCGGTTTGCTGGCACGCTTCGAAAGCGGCACCCGCGATCTGGTAGGCCGTTTTGCCCTGAGCCACTCGGTGGTCAACGAAGACGATCGTGAAGTCATGGCGTGGTTGCTCTCGGTCCTGGAAGTCGGTCGTGCGGTGATCCATCTGCGCGAAGACACTGCCGCGCCAGCGCACGGCAGCAGCGTGCAAGCAGTCGGCATACAGTCGGCAGGCCTGACGGTCGAGCGCAGCGTGCAGAGCGTCGCCAGCCTGTTCTCCCGTCCCAATCAGCGCAATCTGCAAATGGCGCTGGAAGCTGTTCTGACTGCGATTGCCACCTGTCGGGCCGCACCGGGCATGTCAAATTACGCCGCAGTGCTGGCAAATCTGCATCTGATTCGCACCTCTTTACTTGAACACACCACGGCTGTCGCCGCCGTCAACACTTCATCATCGGGAGTCGAGAATGCCGCGTGAAATCGCATTATTCGATGCACTCATACCGACCTTGCTATTAGTCTTCGTCGGCTGTGTCATCTTGCAATTCGGCGTTGACTGGCTATTTTCGCGCTTGCGCCTGTATCGCTATGTGTGGCATCCGAGCCTGTTTCGGATTGCCTTGTTCTTTTGTATTTTTGGCGCTGCTGGATTGTTACTGCATGCCGCTTGAGACCACTATGAAATCATCGACTATTGTTAAAACCATCCTCAAAGTTGCGATCACACTGATCGTCGTGAGCATCGCCTTCCTGTTGGTACGCGCCCTGTGGGAGCGCTACATGAATGCGCCATGGACCCGGGATGGCAGGGTGCGCGCCGACGTCATCAGCGTCGCTGCCGATGTCGCCGGTCGCGTGATCGCGGTACCGGTACACGACAACGCCTACGTCCACAAAGGCGACGTATTGATGAAAATCGATCCGGCCCATTACACGCTGGCGTTGGCGGAAGCCGAGGCAACGGTGGCGCAGCGCCGCGTTGCGCTCACCATGAAACAGCGCGATTCAGCACGGCGCGCCATGCTCGACGGCGATGTCATTTCAAATGAAAGCCGCGAAAACGCAGGCTACGACGCTTCGTCGGCGCAAGCGATGTATCAGGCGGCGCTGGCGACACGCGACATGGCCAGACTGAATCTGGAGCGTACCAGCGTACTGGCGCCAGCCGATGGCTGGGTCGCCAATCTGAACGTCCATGCCGGCGATTTCGCCCAGGTTGGCGTCCCCAAACTGGCGGTCGTCGATGCCGGTTCGTTTTGGGTTTACGGCTATTTCGAAGAAAACAAAATACCGCTGATGCAGGTTGGCGATGCAGCGGAAATGCGCCTGCTCGGCAGCGACCGGTTGCTCACAGGCCACATCGAGAGTATCGCCCGCGGCATCACCGATCGCGACAACGGCCCCAGCGGCAATGGCCTGGCAAACGTCAATCCAAGCTTCAACTGGGTCCGTCTGGCACAACGCGTGCCGGTCCGGATTCATATCGATAAGGTGCCGGATGGCATCACGCTGGCGGCAGGGATGACTTGCACCGTGGTTGTCAAACCAGGTGAGACGGCGGCGCAACAGGACAAAAGAGGGATTTCACGCAGCGCTAATTAGTGGAAATCCATAAAATGTAAAAATGCCGCTCGACATCTGAGCGGCATTTTTGGTTCACGGACAGACAGGCCGCAAAACGTCACGCCGATGGCAGATCGTCCTCCATATAGGCACGGATAATCTCGTCAAAACTGGCGTCGCTACGAAAGCCGAGTGCCGTTGCGCGGGTCGCATCCCAAGCGCCGGGCCAACTCGAAATTATCCGGTCAATCGCGGGATCATGCCGCCATTCAACGCGCCCGGCGACTGCGGCGCCGGCGACACGTTCCAGCGCCGCCACCATGTCGCCCACGCTCACCGACACCCCCGGCAGATTAACGGTGCGGCTCTTGCCCAGCGCTTCGGCGCTCAGCGTATAGCCGTGAATCAGGCAGGCGATGACCTTGCGCGGCGACAGCAACCAGAGTCGCACTTGCGGGCCGACCGGACATACTGCGGATTCGCCGCTGAGCGGCTCGCGGATGATGCCGCTGGCAAACGACGACGCGGCCTTATTCGGCTTGCCTGGACGCACGCTGATGGTGGGCAGGCGCAGCACGCGGCCGTCGACATACCCTTTACGGCTGTAGTCGCCCAGCAGCAACTCGGCAATCGCTTTTTGCGTGCCGTACGACGATTGCGGATTGAGCGCGGTGTTGTCTTGCACCACGGGCGGCAACTCACCGCCAAACACGGCCACCGAGCTGGTGAATATCACGCGCGGGCGATGGCCGCATACCCGGCAACGCTCAAGCAACAGACGCGAGGCTTCCAGATTGATGCGCATGCCGAGCTCGAAATCGGCCTCGGCCTGCCCGCTGACGATCGCTGCCAAATGAAAAATCGCCGCGGTCTCGGTGGTGATTGCGCGTTCCAGCAACGCCCTGTCGGCGATATCGCCGGTGATTTGTTCGATACGTGCGTCGTCGAAGCCGGTAGCGGCAACGATGTCGACCAGCACGATTTTGTGGATGGTTTGCAGTTGGCCGCGACTGTCCGGCAAGACACCTTGCTGCAATAACTGGCGCGCCAGGCGCTGCCCTAAAAATCCGGCTCCGCCGGTAATAACGACTTGCATGGGATGCTTTCTATAAAAATGATGGTGACGCAGGTCTGCCAGGCTACAGCCATGGCTTGAGCCAGCCCAAACCTTCCGAGGTGCCCGCCCGAGGGCGATATTCGCAGCCGATCCAGCCATCGTAACCGAGCTGATCGATCAATTCGAAGAGATACGGATAGTTGATTTCACCGACATCCGGCTCGTGCCGCTCCGGCACACCGGCAATCTGAATATGGCCGATGCCGGCCTGCGGGCGCTGCATGTCGCGCTTTAGCTTGACTGCCAGATCGCCTTCGACTATCTGGCAGTGATACAGATCGAACTGCACGCGCAAATTATCGGCACCGACTTCGGCGCAAATCGCCTGCGCATCATCCTGGCGGTTCAGGAAGAAACCGGGAATGTCGCGGGTGTTGATCGGTTCGATGACTAGCGTGATGCCGTGTGCGGCGAGCTGGCGCGCAGCGTACGCCAGATTTTCCAGATACACGGCGCGATGACGTGCGCGGTCCTGTTCCGGCCGGATCAACCCGGCCATCGCGTGCAGCTTGTCGTTGCCCAGTACCTGCGCATATTCCAGCGCGCTGTCGATGCTGCGTTTGAATTCGTCTTCACGTCCCGGCAGCGAAGCCAGGCCGCGTTCGCCGCCTGCCCAATCTCCCGGAGGCGCATTGAACAGGGCCTGGGTCAAGCCATTGCCTTGCAGGCGCGCCTTGAGTTCGGTGGCGGCGTATTCGTACGGAAAAAGAAATTCAGCGGCCTTGAAACCATCTTTGGCCGCAGCCTCAAAACGGTCAAGAAACCCGTGCTCGTTGTACATCATCGTCAGATTTGCAGCAAAACGTGGCATCGCCAGCCTCCTCAAATTATCCATCGGCAGCGTCCACACGCTGCCGCACAATCATGATCTACTTATTCACCATCCTGGCCGATGTCCGCGAAATGGCGAAAGCACCGAGCACCAGCATCCCGGCCAGCATGAACATGCCGCTCTGATTGCTATGGGTCGTATCTTTCAGCCAGCCGACCAGGAACGGACTGACGAAACCGGCCAGGTTACCGACCGAATTGATTACCGCAATGCCGGCGGCTGCCCCGGTACCTGACAAAAATGCGGTTGGCAACGACCAGAACAATGGCGAGCAGGTCAGCACACCCATGGCCGCCAGCGACAGGAAGGTGATGGCGATCACGGTGTTATCCGCCGCCAGCGCCGACACGACGAACCCGACCGCACCCAGCAACGCCGGTATCATCAGATGCCAGCGCCGCTCACGCAAGCGATCCGAGCGGCGTCCGATCAAGATCATCGCCACTACCGCACACAGAAATGGAATCGCACTGATCAGGCCGATATTCAGCGCGCCTGCGACGCCGGAAGCCTTGACCAGCGTCGGCAACCAGAACGTCAAGCCGTACTGGCCCATGACGATACAAAAATAGATCAGGCACATATGCCAGATGCGGATGTCCTTGAACACGCCGGCGGTCGATTTTGGGCTGACCTTGTCTTTCTGGTCGGCCAGGATGGCGGCTGCCAGGAAATCTTTTTCCGCATCGTTGAGCCACTTGGCCTTCTGAATGCTGTTGTCCATCACGAACAGCACGGCGATGCCGATCAGGAGGGCTGGAATCGCTTCGATCATGAACATCCATTGCCAGCCGTGCCAGCCGCTGGAACCGTGGAAAGCCTGCATGATCCAGCCCGATAACGGGTTGCCGAAAATGCCGGACAGCGGGATTGCCGCCATGAACGTCGCGACCACTTTCGCGCGCCGATGCGACGGGAACCAGTAGGTCAGATACAGAATGATGCCGGGATAAAATCCCGCTTCGGCCAGACCCAGCAGAAAGCGTAAAACATAGAACTGCGTCGGGGTCTGGACCCAGACAAAACACGCCGACAACAGTCCCCAGGTAATCATGATGCGGGCGATCCACATCTTGGCGCCGACCCGGTGCATGATCAGGTTGCTGGGTAACTCGAACAGAAAATATCCGAGGAAAAAAATCCCGGCGCCGAGGCCGAAGACGGTTTCGCTAAATCCCAGGTCGGCCGACATTTGCAGCTTGGCAAAACCGATATTCACGCGATCCAGATAGGCGATCACATAGCACAGCATGATGAATGGCACGAAGCGCCAGAAGACCTTTTTGTACAGGCCGTCGGCATCGATGCATACCTTGTTTGACGCACCCGGTTTACTGGAACCGGCCGGCTTATCCACCAGATTAATTGTTTCTGACATCTTGTCTCCATCTTTGGATTGATAAAAATGATTAGCGGCGCGGCTATTTTTATTCGTTAAAATTTACCAGCGCACGCCGAATGTCCGGCATAACTCTTCGATCTCGGCAGATCCCAGCGCTGCCGGTTTGTCCCTCAACATCATCCACAAGCGCGCTGTTTCTTCCAGCTCTTCCAGCACGCATGCCGCTTGCGAAACACTTTCGTGCCAGACCACCGGCCCCAGTCGCTCCAGCAACACCCCGCGCACCGAATTTGCCAGCGCACTGACTTGTTGCGCCACTTTCGGATCACCGGGACGGCAATACGGAATGAGCGGAATGTGGCCGACCTTCATCACCTGATACGGCGTGATCGGCGGCAACACGTCATCCACACGCCAGACCCCGGCCAACGTCAGGGCGACCAGATTGGTCGAATGGGTATGCAGCACCGACCGCACTTGCGGGTTGTTGTCGTAGACCGCGCGATGCAGCGTCAGGGTCTTCGATGGCTTGTCGCCACTGATCCACCGCCCGCTCGCATCGACCTTGGCAATCTGCGCCGGGTCCAGCGTGCCCAGACAGGCATCGGTCGGCGTAATCAGCCAGCCGTCGTCAAGCCTGACGCTGATATTCCCGGCCGACCCCACGGTGTAACCGCGTTGATACAGGCTAGCACCGATGCGGCAGATTTCCTCGCGCAAAGACTGCTCTTTAAGGCACAAGCTAGTCATTGCCCGGACTCCACAGATTGTGTTGCAGCTATCCTTGCATCGCCCAGTTCACGCAAGGCTTTTTCAAAGAAGTCAACGGCGCCGAAATTGCCCGACTTGAGTGCCAGTCCCAGCGGCACGTCGCCGATCGATTGGGTGGCCGGCACCCCTGGATCAATCTGCTTGCCGATGCGCAGGGCAGTGACGTTAAGCGCCTTGACCACCGCGCCGGAGGTTTCGCCGCCGGCAATCACGAAGCGCCGTACACCCATGGCAAACAGACCCCAGGCAATCTTGGCCAGGGTATATTCAATCAAGGCTCCGGCACGCCCCACGCCGAGTTCAGCCTGTACCTGCTTGACCTGATCCGGCGTTGTGGTGGCGTAAATCAGCGGTGCCTGTGTGGCCAGATGCTGCTGGGCAAATGCCAGCGCGGCCGCAACTACCGGTTCGCCGCGGGCGACGGCCAGCGCATCGACGCGGAAGGATGGGTATTTTTCTTTCCAGGCGGCGACTTGCGCATTGGTCGCCAGCGAGGCGCTGCCGGCCAGCACCACCGACCAGCCGTCAATCGGCGGCAACGCGCCGGCCTGGGCACTGTGTGTCGGGTTCAACAAACCGGCACGGACGAAATTCCCGGGCAGACCAAGTGCGATGCCGGAACCGCCAGTCACCAGCGGCAAATCCGCGCAGGCCGCGCCGATTGCATACAGATCCCGGTTTTCCAGCGCATCGACGATCGCCATGCGCGTGCCCTGCTGGCGTAGCGCGCTGAATTCGGCGCGAATGGCGGCAGTGCCCTGCGCCACTACCGGGTAGCCAACCAGACCGACTGTGGCGGCGGTTTGCTGTTGCAGCACACGCACCAGATTGGCATCGGTCATCGGCGTCAGAGGATGGTTTTGCATCCCTGATTCGTTGAGTAACTGGTTATGGATAAACAGGTGGCCGCGATACAAGGTGCGGCCGGTTTCCGGGAACACCGGGCAGGCAATCGTGAAATCCGCGCCCAACGCATCGAGCAAGGCATCGGTCACCTGGCCGATATTGCCTTGCGCAGTGGAATCGAAGGTGGAACAGTATTTAAAGAAGAATTGCCGGCAGCCCTGTTGCTGCAGCCACGCCAGTGCCGCCAGCGACTCCGCGACGGCTTGACTGACCGGCATCGTGCGCGACTTCAGCGCCACGACGATGGCATCGACAGCGGTCGGTGCAACGTCCGGCACGCCGATGGTTTGCACGGTACGCATACCTTCGCGTACCAGCATGTTGGCGAGGTCTGTTGCGCCGGTAAAATCGTCGGCGATACAGCCGAGCAAAGGCTGGGTTGCTTGCTTGATTGCGTTCGACATCGGCTTACTCCGTCGCCACCGGTAAAGTGATACCGGGGAAAATTTTAATCACGGCGGAATCGTCCTCGCCCCCATGGCCGGCGGTCGATGCCATCATGAACATCTGATGCGCTGCCGCCGATAACGGCAACGGGAATTTGCTGGTGCGCGCGGTATCCAGTACCAGTCCCAGATCCTTGACGAAAATATCGACTGCCGACAGCGGCGTATAGTCCGCCTTCAGGATATGTGGCACACGGTTTTCAAACATCCAGGAATTCCCTGCACTATGCGTGATGACCTCATACAGCGCATCCGGATCGACCCCTTCGCGCATGCCCAGCGCCATCGCTTCGGCCGCGGCAGCGATATGCACGCCGGCCAGCAATTGATTAATCACTTTGACCTTGGAGCCGACACCGTGGGTGTCGCCAAGCCGATACACCTTGCCGGCAATCGCCGCGAGTACCGGTTCCGCTTTGGCATACGCCGCGGCCGGCCCGGACGTCATCATCGTCATTTCACCGGCATTGGCGCGCGCCGCGCCGCCGGACAACGGGGCGTCCAGCAACAGCAGTTGTTGCGCGGCCAGCCGTTCGCCCAATTGGACGGCAAACTCCGGCGCCACGGTCGCACTGGCAATCACCAGCCCGCCTGGCTGCATGCTTGCTGCGGCGCCGTTTGCGCCAAACAGCACTTGTTCGGTTTGCGCTGCATTGACCACCACCGTGATCACCACATCGCATAGCGCGCCAAGCTCGGCCGGGGTGCTGCAAGCAATCCCGCCTTCGCTGGCGAACTGCTCCAGCACGGCTGGCCGCACGTCACATGCATGCGTGCGTAAGCCTGCGCGTAACAATGAACGGGCAACGCCCAAACCCATGGCACCAAGGCCGATGACACCTACGTTTGTGGTCATGACTAATCCTGTTTTGATAATTTATTTGGGTTGTTTGGGCGCGCTCCTGGCGCCGCTTTTCTTGACGGATACAGCTGCGGCCGTGCCCTGCGACAGGCGGCGTGCCGCATTGAACATGTGCGTCTGCGCCGCATTCCGCGCGCTGAGCGCATCGCCGGCCGAGATTGCCGCAGCGATCGCCGCATGTTCCTCATACACCTGGCGCATAAAATCGTCGCGCCGCGCTTCGTTGGTGCGGGTAACTGCGGTGGCGGCTTCCAGGTATTGATTCAGGAACGCCAGCGTTTGCAACAGGAACGGGTTGCCTGTGGCTGCGGCGATGCTGCGGTGGAACAGGACGTCCGCCTTGACGCCATCGCCGCCGGCGACCACGTCGGCTTCGATCCCGCGCAATGCGGTTTCGATCGCTTTTAACTGGCGCGGCGTACGGCGCATCGCTGCCAGTGCCGCCACCTCGGCTTCAATCGCGCGCCGCAACTCGACGATCTGCAGCACGGCATCGGCCGCCGATGCTGCGTCAAACTGAATGCGCAGCGGCCGCAGATGGCCCTGCTCGCTGACGTACACGCCGCTGCCCTGGCGCGGCTCGACCGCGCCTTCATTCTTCAGGCGCGAAATCGCTTCCCGTACCACGGTGCGGCTGACGCCATATTCCTCGGACAACACCGGCTCGGTCGGCAGCTTTGCACCGGGACCGTATTCCCCGCTTTCGATCTTTCTGAGTAGTTCCTGCGCAACGGTGTCGCTCAGCGATGCACGATTGGCGGCCAGCTTTTTGAACATGATGTCTCTTTTATCTAATATTTTTGTCGCAAAGTGAACATATCATCATATGACTTTCGATAAAAATCAAGCCTTCGCGAAAATTATTTTCAGACGTGGATAGCAAAATCTCCCAGTTGACCGCGTGCCAACAGGTATTTTGCGCTGCAACCAGCCATGTGATTTATGCGTGAATTCTGCGTGCTGAAGGAAATGTACGCGATGTCTTGCTAACACGCCTCGGCAGCATTGTCTGTGTTTTCCGGACGCTTGCACGAGCCTGCACCTTCGGCTCGCGCAATGGTTTTCCAACTTCCTGTTAGCGCACGCGTGCCATTTCCAGGGTCGCGCTGAGCTTCCCGAAACGGGCGGTAATATCGTCGAAAGCCTTTTGCTTTTGCTTGGCGGTCAAATTGGCGTCGTACATATTGCTGCGCAACTGACTGAACATGGTGAGGTCGGCGATCGGTTTCAACTGGGCGTCAGTGGAATGCCGAAAACCGGACAGGTCGAGGATCTTTTCCAGCACGTCGGGTTGACTGGCTGGATTTTTCGGTTTGCCATAGGTGACAAAGAATTCTTCGATCCGGGCCTTGGTCGCACCCGGTAAATCCTTGCGGTACAGCAGCGGATCGTTGCCGATCAGGGGCGAGGTCCAGATGACCCGCACTTTGCTGAATTGCTCAGGCGCTTCCTTTTTCAGTCGATCCAGTTCTTCGGTATTGTAGGTCGCCACGTCGGCCTGGCCGTCGATCACTGCCTGCAGATTCTTTTTGTGATTGCCGACCGTGACTTTCTTGAACAGTTTTTCAGGCTCTACCTTGTTTTTGGAGAATGCATAGTAGGCAGGCACCAGATAGCCGGAGGTCGAATTCTTGTCGCCGTCGTAGAAACTGTAGACGCCCTTGTTCGCCAAAAGGTCTTCAAACGATTTGACCGGACTCTTGGCCGCAGTGATCAGCACCGACTTGTAGCCATACGAACCGTCTTTTTTCACCATCTGGGCAAAAATCGTCGTTTGCTTGTCTTCCACCGCTTCCAGAGCGCTCTTGCCGCCTAACCAGGCGACCTGGATGGTGTTGGATTTCAGGCCGGCCACGATATCGCTGTAATTGGTGGACACTACCGTACGGACTTCGGCCTTTGTGTATTTTGCAAAATCATCGATGACCGGCTGCCAGCGTTTTTGCGTATCTTCAACCGTGGTGGTTGATATCAGGCCGACGGTGATTTTTTTTGCATTGTCATCGTCCTTGGCGAACGCACATGTCACGACCATGGAACACAACACAAGAATGACTTTGAGTATTTTTTTCATAAATTGCCTATCTGACTCTTATTGGAATGGTGATGAAATAGCTTGCTTCGGCCGCGCCGTGGCAACGGCCGAGTCAATTTGAAACAATGAATCGTGTGTGAAAAACCCGCTTTGCCTCCGGCCAACATCGGCCAGTTTGCAAATTAGCAGACGAAGTTGCTCAGGCCGGCTTCAACCGAGTAGCGTTTCACTCGATTTGCCGAACTTGATGCTGGCCTCGGACGGCATCCAGTTACCGGTCAGCTCATTCCGGCCTTGCAGCAGGAAACGTGGCGTCCTGGTCGGGATTTGATCCGCCGCCAGCTTGGACAGATCGCCAATCTTGCCCTTTTTCAGACGATTCACGATCATGCCCAACTGGGTATCCGGAAAATCGCGCAGCATGTCGTAGTCGCCATCGCTGTCACCGGCCACGAAGATCGGCCCGTAACCCTTGCGCGCCACCAGTTCGCTTTTGATGACCTGTGATTTTCCCGGTCCCCAGTTGAGCGGCCAGCCGGCTTTGTATTGGTTGACGAACACGCCGTTGGCGTTTTCCAGGCGCAGGCCGATGACATGCTCGCGCTTGACGTTGTAGCCGTATTTGGGCGTCGTCGCAAACACCGCCACCACCTCTTCCAATGACGCCGAACTGATATACACATCGATCCCGCTTTGCTGGAATGCGTCCATCAATGTCGCAATCTCGGTGCACAGGCGAATGCCGTGAAAATGCGTCACGCTGACGACGCCCGCCTTGCCGGGCAGCGTCGATGGGCTGGTGTACTTGGTTTTGCTCAGTCCCAGACCCAGATTCCGGTCGTTCGACGCCTCGGCCAATTTTTGCACTTCCTCGACCGACATGTTGGTGAAGAAATAAATGACCCATGGATAGCCGACATTCACGCCATAGGTTTCGTTGACGGCTTCGTAGAGGTAATACAGCTTGGCGCGGAAATCCAGAAACTGCGTAGTCTCGTGAATCTCTTCCAGCTTCTTGCCGCCCTTCAGTTTCTCGCAGTTCTCATACAAATATTGATAGTCGTCATCGATATCGCTGCAAATGGCTTCCAGGTCGACGATCTTGCCGGCAGCGTTTTTGTAGTCGGCGGCAAACGGTCCGGCCGGGACATTCTGGCGAATGATGGCGGCGAGCTCCTTGGGAGTCAGCTTGAACGACAGGGTATTGATCTGGTACATGAACAATGCCTCTTCGGTATCGTTCATGATGCTGGTGTTGTCCCAGTCGAAGACGGCGTAAGGACGGCGCTTGGGGTTGTAGCCGATGCTGGCGTTGCCATTGCGCGCCAGCAGCGCCTGCAATTGCTGATGGTTGCGCGCTCCCCATTTGGCGCGGTCCAGTGTCAAGCCGGCGGCTGTGGCTTCTTTGGCCAGCGTCCGTGAAGGCATGGCTGCAGCGGCAAGCCCCGCCGCTATCCCGCCGGTTAATAGCATGCGCCGTTTTTGCAGAATATTTTTGTCTTCCAGTTTTCTTGCGCTTTTCATTGCTGCGGCCTCCCTGTGCCAGTCGAAATATATTTTTTATTTCCGCTCGGCTGGCCGCTTTGATCCGTCCAGACGAGCAGCCGAGCACACTAGCATATTTTCATGTCGAAACATTACGCACGGGCAAAGAAAAACGCATATTTAGTCGATCCTGAAAGCGCGGGTTGGGCGGGCAAAGGCCATGCGTTCTTCCATTGGTTGTTCTTGCTTTGATAGCCGTTTCTTGGCAAGCTGTCCGCTGTGAGTATCTAAGTACGAGTCTCTTGAATAGGATCAGACCAAATGAACGCAGTCAGGATTGTGGGAATCGTACTGATCGTAGCCGGCACCTTGGGCCTGGCATATGGCAGCTTCAGCTATACCAAGGAGACCCATGAGGCCTCGCTGGGACCGATCAAGCTGTCGATAAAGGAAGAGCAGACGGTCAACATTCCAGTCTGGGCTGGCGTGGGGGCGATAGCGATTGGCGGCGCGCTCCTGCTGTTTGGAAGCAAGAAGAGCTAGCCGGGCAAGCTGAAACGCGCGCGACAAATTTCGAATCTGCATATGACGGAGAAAAATGGCGTTCTCTCCATTAAAAGATATTCCCGTGCCGACATTCTGGCGTGACGAAACGCTTCCGTTTGTCGAGGCGCGCTCAACCCGGGACGGTCGTCGCGTCTGCTATGCCAGACACTCGCACGAAACCTTCTCAATCGGTGCAGTCATGGGCGGACGCAGTACCTACCTCAACGGGAAGGTTCAGGAACGCATCGGTGCGGGTTCGGTGGTCGTCATGAACCCGGAGGATGTCCACGCCTGCAATCCTGTCGGCGATCAGCCGTGGTCGTATCGCATGCTGTATGTCGACGTGCCTTGGCTGACGAATCTTCAGCATGAGCTTGGCTTTAACCCCAACCTGGAACTCAGAGCGTTCTCAACGACCGCGACCGCCGAACCTGTGCTTTTTGCGGGGCTGAATCGTCTATACGGCATATTGACTGACGAGCATGCCGAGCATCTGCAAAAGCACAGTGCGGCCATCACCTTCTTTGCGGCGGCGCAACAGCTGCTCGACCCTGTGCCTTCCCTGACAAGAGACGCAAACCACAAGCTGATACGCGCAGCCGAGTTCATCAGCGAGAACTTCACGCGCTCGCTGAAGCTGGATGAAATCTGCGCCGCGGCCGACCTTTCAGCGTCATATCTGATCCGCTCGTTCAACAAACACTACGGTATGACGCCGCACACCTACCTGATCAATCGCCGCATCCAATACAGCCGGGAACAGCTCAGGCGGGGTCGCACGATCGCCGACGTAGCCCTCGATGCCGGATTCGCAGACCAGGCGCACTTTCAGCGTGCATTTAAACAGTTCCTGGCGGCTACTCCTGGCCAATATCGGGGTCGCGGTTAGGTGGAAGCTGAGCTGTACTGACGGATTAAGTTACAAGCAGATACACGGCGCTGGCTATGAGCAACCCGGCCATCAGACGATTAAACAGCCGGACATGCCTGGCGTCCTGAAAGTATTGACGCAGAAACGTTCCAGCATAAGCCCAGCAGGCGATCGATCCATAGCAGATCACAAAGTAGACGGCTGTGAATTGCCAGACCCCCGTACCATCGCCACTGGCCGCATAGGCTCCCATGCCCGCCAGCGATGCCAGCCATGCTTTCGGATTGAGCCATTGCATCGCTGCGCCGTAGATGAATGAGGGCCCGTTTGTTGTATTGCCCATTTTTAGCCGCCCGTCGTCGGTGCCCAGTTTGTAGGCCATGAAAAACAGGAACGCCACCCCGGCCCAGCGGATTGTTTTAGTCAAATGCGGCCAGTGACGCAACAGTTCGTGTAATCCAAAACCGGTCAACAATAGCAACAACGTGAAGCCAACAGTTGCGCCCGTAACGTGGCGCATGCTGGCACTGAACCCGTACTGCGCACCGGCGCTCAGCGCGACTATGTTGACAGGCCCGGGAGAGATCGAGGATGCCAGCGCAAAGGCTGCCATGGAAAGCAAAACGCTCATAAAATACCGTCCGGAAATATCAAAAACCCGATGGTATATGACGATATTGCCAAGCGTATTGAAGAAAACACCCCTATGGTTGGTACGCAGTGCTACTCGCTGCAAGTCACACCAGCCACTCACGGCTCGTGGCGCAAATACCCTTCTTTACTTGGATCGCGCATGCGAATCGCGACCAGCAACGCAATCGCGCACAGTGCTGTGACGTACCAGTAAAAAGTCGATTCCATGCCTATCGATTTCAGTTTCAGTGCAACGAATTCAGCCGAACCGCCGAAGATCGCGTTCCCCAGTGCGTACGACAAACCGACACCCAGTGCCCGCACTTCCGGGGGAAACATCTCGGCCTTGATCAAGCCGCTGATCGAGGTGTACAGACTGATTACCGCCAACGCCAGCAGCACCAGTCCGAATGCCGCATAGGGGTTGGTGACATCAGCGAGCGCATGCAGAATCGGTACCGTGCAAAGTGTCGCCAGCGCGCCAAACCAGATCATCGACGTGCGCCGGCCGATCCGGTCTGACAACGCACCGAACAACGGTTGTATCAGCATATAAACAAGCAGCGCGACCGTCATTACCGCACTCGCCGTTTTGGCGTTCATGCCCGCGGTGTTGACCAGATACTTTTGCATATACGTGGTGAAGGTATAGAAAATCAACGAGCCGCCGGCGGTGAAACCAATTACCGTCATGAACGCGCGCTTGTGCTTCATCAAGCCAGCGATGGTGCCCGCATCCTTGTTCTTGCGCGAATCTGTGGTCGACGTTTCATTCAGCGATCGACGCAAGTACAGCGCCACCACGGCGGCACATGCCCCCAGTACGAATGGCACACGCCAGCCCCAGTCTTTCAGCTGTTCAGTGCTCAGCAACTGCTGCAGAATCACCAGCACCAGCACCGCCAGCAACTGACCGCCAATCAGCGTCACATACTGGAACGAAGCAAAGAAACCGCGTCGTCCCTTGAGCGCAACTTCACTCATATAGGTCGCGCTGGTACCGTATTCACCGCCAACCGACAGACCTTGCAACAAGCGCGCGAACAGCAGTAATGCCGGTGCCGCTGCGCCGATGGCGGCATAGGTTGGCAGGAAGGCGATCAGCAATGAACCGGTGCACATCATCAGCACCGACGTCATCAACGCGGTCTTGCGGCCACGCTTGTCAGCGAGGCGGCCGAACACCCAGCCGCCGATAGGACGCATCAGAAAACCCGCCGCAAACACGCCTGCAGTATTCAACAATTGCGTGGTGGGATTGCCGCTGGGGAAAAATGCCGGCGCGAAATAAATGGCGCAAAAAGAATAGACATAAAAATCGAACCACTCGACCAGATTGCCCGACGAGGCGCCGACAATCGCAAAAACGCGCTTGCGGGTATCTGCTGCAGTTGCATTCTTTTGATCTGCAGATGTTGAAATTTCCTGTAGCGCCATATGAGCCATCCTATCTTTATATATAGATAACGTCTCATCGCATTGTAGGACAAATAACTGCCATGGTGCCATTCAAAATTGCTACCTCAGGCCCGGCAAGCAAACATCGGGCGGAACCGAAATGTTGCTGGCGTGAAGTTTTCTTGCCAGTACGGCATCTTTACCCGCACAACGCAACCATGTCAGCCGGGGAGCCATTCAGACAATATGTCCTCAGGCCTTGTGTAATGATCGAAAAATTGTAAAGATGGGTGTAATAGAGGCGCTATTTGGAGAACATGATGTCTGCACGATTGAAGCTATTGGCGCTATCGCTTGGGGCTTTCTTCGCGATGACCGCCCAGGCCGCCGAAATCAATTTTTCGTCGGAACGCGACTTTGCAGAAATCAACCTCAACATCAAGGACCAGGCGCAAGCCGATTCCGAGTTTGTGGTACTCAGCGTAAAACTCACGCCAGCCGCACAGCGGCGTATGGCAGATGTGACACGCAATGCCTTGCACCAAGAATTAACGATCAGTCTGGACGGCAACGCCGTCAGCACCACCACCGTACACAAAGTGATGAAAAGCCCGCACCTGAAGCTCAGCCTGTCGCGCGAAATGGCGCGCGATGTGTTCCCGAGCCTGCTAGCCACGCCGGTGTCATCGATCTCCCTGTCAGGCTTCTCGATGCCGGAATGGACTCAGGGGAAATGGGTGGAAAGTCCGACCGCAGACGCGCCAATCACAGAGTCCGCAACAGCTGCAACGCTATCCATCGCCAGCAAGATAATCAACGCGATCACCTGCAAGCGCGTCAATCATACGGTGGTGGCGGCCAGCGACTCGGTTGTGGAGTTACGCGTCGACCGGCGCAACAAATGTGTGCTGGATGATGTTGCCGTCAGCAAGCTTATTCTGACCAGAACTACTGAGTCCGGCCGGATTGTGATTTCTCTGTACGCAATAGGCAGTGATTTCAGCGCTGCACCGACCAGAGAGAACACTTATCGCCGGCAAGAATGACGATCCCGTCGCACGACCTGCAATCCCTGTTCCAACAGGTTCAAAATATCCGTGATCTCGGTGGCAAGACCACGCCGGATGGCCGACGGATTCAGACCGGGCGCCTGCTGCGCAGCGCCAATCCGGGGCTCGCCACGCCGACCGATATTGCACAGCTGCAGCGTTTTAATTTCGATGTGGTGATCGACTTCCGCACCGATGGCGAAAAACAGGATGCCGAATACCCGTTCGCAGAGGTGTTCAACTGGATCGCAGATCCGGTAACGGTCGGCAATCTGTCGCAGTCGACCGTGATGCGCATGCTGCAAAATGGCACAGCGGAAGACAGCCGCGAATTTATGATCGCGTTCTACCACGACTTCCCGCTACGGTATCAGGCCCAGTACAAGCGCTTTCTGCAACTCGCCGAACAAAACTGCAACATCCTGTACCACTGCACCGCAGGCAAGGACCGAACCGGTTTCGCCAGTCTCCTGTTACTGTCGGCACTGGGTATCGAGCGCAACGCCATCATCGCCGATTACCTGGAATCCAATCGCAATAACGCCGTCGGCAATACACAGGTACTGGCCCAGGTTGAAAAGTTTGGCTTGTCAGGCGCAGTGATGGCACCGCTGCTGCTGGTAGAACCGGCTTATCTCGACGCGGCGCAACAAGTCATCGATGAAAATTATGGCGGCATGCGGCATTATCTGGAGCGCGTGCTGGAGATTGATGTGGCGTTGATTCGCGCAAACTATCTGGAACCGGTGTCGGCGCTGTAGGCGATCGTTTGCCTACGATTATTGCTGGCGGGCGGGGCGCTATATGGAGGATAATGGCGCCGTCTCATCATAACTAGGCAGATAAATCAGCATGCAGGGCTTACGGCGAATTCGATACGGCGCATGGGTCGGGATACTGGCTATCCTGATGACTGCGTTCGCGCCTATGGTCTCGCAAACTCTGCTGGCCAACCAGTTTCACAGCGGCCATCAAGTCAACCTGGCCGCGCTTATCGAGGCGACGCCACACTGCGCCGTCCATGACGCCATAGCCGCAGAAAACGTTGCGGACAGCGCCGATGCATCGACGGCTATCGATCCGGATCATGCGGCTCAGCACATGCCGCAGCACGATAGCCAGGAGGCCTGTGGCTACTGCAAGCTGTTTGCGCATAGCCCTTTTCTGCTGAACACGCTGCTGCAAATCGACGCCGCAACGATCACCCACCATGCTTACCTGGCCGCCATCGGTGCCGCTTTCCGTCCGTATACCGTCGCCGCCGCCAGTCGCCCACAGCCGCCGCCGCTGACCTGAAACCACTCCGGATCCTGACATGTTGCCGCGCTCCGCGGCACTCGCAGCAAATGCTGCATCACTCTTTCTCGATGGAATCAGACATCATGCGAAACGCACTCACACGTGCGGCGTTCGGACTTGCCATGGCAAGCCTGACGCCCTTTAGCCATGCCCATGCCATAGCAGGCGACCGTATCTTCCCGGCCACCATGGCAGTCGACGACCCTGGCGTCGGCGACGAACTCGATTTTCAGTTCGGCCACATCCGGACGTCCAACGACGACGGCGACATTGCCGGCGTGAATACCTGGTCGGCCAACTATGCCAAAACCATCACGCCGAACCTGGCGTTCAGCGTCGGCGGCAACTACACCACCCAGCGCGTCGGCGGCAATCCCACTGTCAAGGGCTTCGACAATCTCGGACTTGGCATCAAGTATCTGGTGTACGTAAATCCTGTACACGAATTCATGCTGTCGGTCGGCGTCGATGGCGACATCGGCGGCAGCGGCAGCAAGGCCATCGGCAACAGTTATTCGACCTACACACCGACGGTGTACGCAGGCAAAGGCTTTGGCGACCTCCCGGATGCATTGCGCTGGCTCAAGCCATTCGCCATCACCGCTACCATGGGCCAGCAATACGCCAGCGACAGCAGTGTTTCGCATGCCCTGAACTGGGGGATGACGCTGCAATACAGCCTGCCGTACTTGCAATCCTTCGTCAAAGACATCGGTTTGCCAAAACCATTCTCAAACCTGATCCCGGTAGTGGAACTGGCGATGAGTACCTGCACCAGCGGCAGTTGCTCAGGCCGTACCACCGGCACCATCAACCCCGGCGTCATTTGGGAGTCGCGCACCGGCCAGATCGGACTGGAAGCGCAGATCCCGGCGAATGGCGCCAGCGGCCATGGCATCGGCGTGCTGCTGCAAACGCACCTGTTTTTCGATGATATGTTCCCGCAATCCATCGGCAAACCGATTTTTTAAAGGCCCCTTACCATGCATAACTCTTCTTTTAGTTATTCGGCTATGCGTGCCGGTTTTCGCCGGTACGCAGTCGTCGGCGCGCTCTGCTTAGGCAGTATCGGTCAGGCCTGGGGCCACGCCCAGCCTGAAACGCAGACTCCCGGTGCCGGTGCGGTCGTCAATGCGCCGCAGGAAGTCCGCATCACTTACGATGCGGCACTTGAACCGGCGTTTTGCAGTCTGACCGTCAGCGATGCGCAGGGCAAGCAGGTCAACCGCGCCAAAGCGGAAGTCGACGCCGGCACCCACAAAACCATGCGCGTAGCGCTACCGGCCTTGCCGGCCGGCATATATCAGGTGAAATGGGTCGCGGTAGCAGATGATGGTCACCGTACCCAAGGCAGCTATAAATTCACGGTGAAGTGATGGAACCGGTGGCCGACTGGTTGCAACCGTTATGTGCGGCGTTGCTGAATTTGGCGCTGGCGGCGGCCGTCGGCGTCGCCGTGTTGCGCGCGGCGGTATCGGCGCCGGCAGCCTCGGGGCGACTCGCCGGCATTGCCCGCCGGGCTTGCGTACTGCTCGGCATCGGACTTGCGGCCTATCTGTGCGCCGGCACCGTTGCGATGACCGCAACCAGTATCGCCGACCTGCCCGCCGCACTCTGGCTGGTACTCACGCAGTCGCATTTTGGCGCCATGATCTGGCTTGCGCTGGCGGCCTGGATCGTGCTGACGGCGGCGACTGCCAGCGTTGCATTGCCGGCGCGAAACAGCTGGTTCGTGGTTGGCCTGGTCGGATTCGCGTTGGCACGGGCGGCGACCGGGCACGCGGCAGATCGGGGCTTCATCAGCTTTTCCATATTGATCCACACGGCACATGTGCTGGCAGCAACGGCCTGGGCCGGATCAGTCGGGATCTGTGTGCTGCTGACGCCTGACTGGTCCGGCTGGCAGCTGCAGCAACGCAGTGCCTTGGCGCATCGCCTGTCGGAAGTGGCTACGCTGGCGCTGCTGGTGGTGGTCGGTAGCGGGCTGTTTAATGTGGCACGGACGCTTGGACATGCCGGCAATCCCTGGGGTTCTGACTATGCCTGGATATTGCTGGCGAAACTTGCTGCGGTGGCGATTGCAGCCGGACTGGGGCTGCGCAATCGCTGGTATTGGTTGGCGCGGCTGGATCGTGATCAGATGGCTGCTGCGGAAGGGTTCAGGCGGGTGTTGCTGGTTGAGGCGGTGCTGCTGCTGGGGGTGCTGGCGTTAGCCGCCAAGCTGGGAACTACCATGCCGGCGCAATAGCACCAAGTCCGACAGGACACTAAATATCGGTCCACATCCGCAACAGATTGTGATAACTGCCAGTCAGTTGCACCAGCGCATGAGAATCGGCCGCGCTTTGATTGAGGCGTTGAATAGCGCTGTCCAGGTCAAATAACAAGGTCCGTTGCGCATCGTCGCGGATCAGGCTCTGGACCCAGAAGAATGCGGCAAGGCGGGTCCCGCGTGTTACCGGTTTGACCTGATGCAAACTGGTTGCGGGATAGATGATCATGTGGCCGGCGGGTAGCTTGACGGTGTGCACGCCGTAGGTGTCCTCCACCAGCAATTCGCCGCCATCGTACTCGTCCGGCTCACTTAAAAACAATGTGGCCGAGATGTCGGTACGCATCTTGGCCCGGGTACCCGGAACCAGTCGTATCGCACCATCCACATGGCTGCCGAATGCCATGCCGCCCTGATACAGATTGAACATCGGCGGGTACACGTGGTTAGGCAGCGTGGCACTGATAAAAAGCGGGTGACGTTCCAGCTCGGCCAGGATCAAGTCACCCAGTTCAAGCGCTATCGGCGCATGCTCGTTGATTTGCAGATTGCGCTTGACCTGTGCGCCCTGATGACCGGCGGTAGCACGGCCGTCAACCCATGCATCGCCCGCGGCATGCAGTTTTTCGCGCACCAGACGCAGCTGTTCGGCGCTCAATACCTTGGGGATTTCTAATAACATGGACGGACAACCTTCACATTAGAAGCGATAAGCTACGGTCGCCAGCAAGGTGCGGCCGAGACCGGGTACCGAGCGCCCGCCGTCGGAGGGAATCAGCGCGTCGATATAATGCTTGTCGGTCAGATTGAGCAAATTCAAACGCACATCATACTTGGCTTGATGATAGGCCACGGTGGCATCCCAGCGCGTGTAACCGCCGGCCGAGACCACATTCGTGTTGCTGGCAAAACGGTTCGACATATAGGTCGCGCCGCCGCCGACTTCCCAGGTCTTGCTCAGGTTGTAGGTGCTCCACAAGGTCGCATTGTCGCGCGGGGTATTCGCCAGGGTCTTGCCTTGCGTGCCGTCCAGTGCCGAGGCGTGCACCACGGTCGGATTCAGATGGGTATAGCCGCCGATGACTTGCCATTGCGGGGTAATGCGGCCGCTGGCGCCGAGTTCAAAGCCGGTGACGCGAACGTCGCCATCGAGTTGATAAACGCCGGTCGTCACCAGCGAACGGGCATTGGTTTTCTCGATATCGAATACTGCCGAGGTGAGCGACAGATCGCCATTGAACAGATCCCATTTGGCACCGACTTCATACGATTTATTGGTTTCCGGCACGACATTTTGCAAGCCGGCGGTCACCGTCAATTGTTCCAGCGACGGGTTGAACGAAGTACCGTACGACGCATAGTAAGACTGGGCATCGGTCGGCTGATAAATCACACCGGCGCGGACGCTGGTGAAACTCACGGTTTGATCGGCGCGCGTCAGTGGCGGCGTACCGGTGGGAATGCTGTTGTTCAGCTCAGCCTGAAAACGATCCCGGCGCAGCCCGCCGACCAGTTTCCATTGTTTATTCAGTTCGATGGTGTCGTTCAGATACGCGGCCAGCGAAGTCGCGCTGGACCGGGCACGATTGCCGAGCGTGGTGGTGACATTCGAAGGCTGCGATTGGTAGACCGGATCAACCAGCGATACGACAGGCAGGCCGTTGCGGGTGGTGCCCGTATTGTCGTATTCATCGTGACTGATTTCAGTGCCGGCAATCATCGTGTGCTTCAGCGTGCCGGTCTCGAATTTGGCAATCAGATCGGTCTGGTTGTCCAGCGTCCGGTCGTGAATGCTGCGGTCGTGGCTGGCCAGCTTGACGTACAACTGGCTCAGCGGCAACGCGGTCGTATTCCCCGCCGCTACCGTCGGCAATGCGGTAAAACTGCCGCCGCTCAGCGTGCCGACGTTATTCGGCGCAGTCTCACGCGCATCGGTGTTGTAATCGCTGAATTGGGTCTGATTACGCAAGGTCAGGTTGGCATTGATCTTGTGCTCGACCCGGGCACTGAGGATAGCGACGTCCTGTACGGTGCGGTCATCATTGAGGCCGTAAAAGGTATTCCGCGAGACTTGTGCAGCATGGCCGTTCACCGGAGGCAGGCCGTAATCCGGCATGTCATGGTTATGCGAGATCAGCGCTGACAACGTGACTTCGGTCGGCGTACCGATCCCGAAGCGCAGTGACGGCGCCACACCGAAATCCTGATTGCTCATCTGGTCACGGGTGGTCTTTGCGTCCTGCCCCATCAGCTCGACCCGGAACGCCGAAGTGTCGGACAACTTGCGGTTGAAGTCGCCAGTCGAGCGCAGCCCGCCATTCGTATCCGCACTGGCAGTAATCTGGTTGGCATCTGCCAGGAATGGCGTTTTGCTGACCTGATTGATCACCCCGCCAGTCGATCCGCGTCCAAACAGCATCGACGAAGGGCCTTTCAGCACCTCGACCGATTCCAGATAGTAGGTGTCGCGATAGTACTGGCCACGATCACGCGAGCCGTCCAGGTACATGTCGGTACGCGCGCTGAAACCACGCAAATTGAAGTTGTTCCCGATCTGCCCGCCTTCCGCGCCACCTATTGTGATACCGGGCACGTTGCGCAATGCTTCTTGCAGCGACGCCACTCCCTGGGCCTCCAGCACCGCACGATTAATCACATTAACGGACTGCGGTATATCGCGGATCTGGGTGGCGACCTTGCCACCCACGGTACTGATTCCCGGGTTGTAATCGGCATGATCGACGACACTCTTGACAGTGACTTCGGGCAGTGCCGCCTCGATCTGGGAGGTTTGCGCAAAAGCGGTTTGTTGCATGGCAACTGGCGCAGCAAAGGCTGCCAGCAAAGCGGCTGCCAATGGCGTGAGGCGTCGGGTCATTACTTCATCCTTGTTCAGTCAGCGGGTGCCCGATGCGATCGGGCAATATAGGTAAAACGGTTGGCAATTGGCTGGCTGGCTGGATCAAGTTACAAACCCGGTTGGCTGACTAAACCACAAGAAGCAATTCAAATAGAAAGTAGGAATTTAATAGGAATGATTCTTATTGTCAATTAGGAGAGCATGAACATATCTCATTTTCAATCAATAAACAACATTCATTTGCAGCAAAAAGCATGTGTACAAATGTTTATTTTGGTGCCAACAGATCGATTTTTAACCTTCCTGAGGCTATCCAACGTCCCCTATCAATGGCTGCGGTGTTATCAAAAACGGAATACACTGGCTTTCCGCATCGATCAATAAGAGAAAAGGAAAATCACGATGTTTACCCTGCATAAATCCGTACGGCCGTATTTGTTTGCTTCTGTCCTGCTGACGACGCTGGTGGCAACCGGTTGCGCGTCGTCGACGGGAACCGACGCAATGGGAATGATGGGCCACAGCATGCAAGCCAAACTGGATGGGGCACATGAAGTACCGCCGAATAATTCACAGGCTAGTGGCATAGTAACGATAGTGGTGGGAGCCGATAAGTCCGTCAGCGGCAAAATCACGACTACCGGCGTCGACGGTAAGGCAGCGCACATCCATGAGGGTGCGCCCGGCACGAATGGTCCGGTGATTGTGCCGCTAAGCAAAAGCGCCGACGACACCTGGTCGGTGCCGACCGGTGCAGTCCTGACCGATGCCCAATATGCCAGCTACCTGGCCGGCAATCTGTACGTGAACGTGCATAGCGCGGCGCATCCCGGTGGCGAAATCCGTGTGCAGCTGACCAAATAATCGCCGCTGTCTTTTCCTGGCGTAAAAAAATGCGACAACGGCCTGCATGAAAATGCAGATCGTCGTCGCATTTTTTGAAACCTCGGTTGAACAGGTGCGAAGCTGCGTTTCTCCGGCTTTCTGGCTAGGGGGAAAAGTCGTCTAAACCAAATCGCCGCCCGCTTGCGCCATACGCACCGTATCGTCGACGCTGAGACTGTTCAGCGCTGAAGCTGGAACAATCACCGGATCAAGTCCTTTCAGCAGGCCATACACCGGGCTCTTGAGGCGCGCCAATAAAAGCCGCTTGCCGTCAGCCCTGACAAACCGATAAAAATCATGCAGCGCCTCGAGGCTCGAACTATCCAGATCCGGCGACTCTTCCAGGCTGATGATCACGCTATGAATCGATCCATCGGCTGCCGTGATGGCGCGACGCGCCTGACTCAGGATGCGCTCCGCGTTGGCAAAGAAAATCGGCTCGTTCGGGCGCAGGATAAGTATGCCCGGCACTGCTTGCGCTTGAGGATATGCCGCCAGATTCACAAAGTCATGGCCTTGTCCGAGGCGTCCCAACACCAGAATCGAGGATGCCGAAAGCTGCCGCAGCATCAAGAACAGACTGATCCCTATCGCCGCCAGCAAGCCGTCCAATACGCCGAACAGCAATACGCCGATCACCGCGCAGATCACCACCAGCCGGTCACGACGCCAGGCAAAGTAAGGTCGAAACAGCGTCGGATTCAAGGTGTGGCTAACCGCGTGAATCACAATCGCCGCCAGCACCGGCACCGGCGTCAGGGCGATACTTGGCAGCAAGGTCAACACGATCGCCAGCACCACCAATGCTGCGACCCAGCCCGCCATGCGCGAGGTGGCGCCACACGCCTCATTGGCCGAAGTGGCAGAATAACCGGCACCGACCGGCATCCCATGAAACAGTCCGGAGACCAGATTCGCTGCGCCCAGCGCCAGCAGGTCGCGATTCGGCGCAACGCTGTCACCATGCTTCATCGCAAAACTGCGAATCGAACCGTACGACTCGGCATACAGAATCATCACCATCGCAAAACCCAGTTCGCCAAGGCGCAACCATTCGACATGCGATATCAAAGGTAAGGTGGGCGCCGCCAATTGCAGATGTATCGTGCCGACCAAGCCGACGCCGTAGTGCGGCAGGTCCAGCCATTTGCCGGCGGCAACCCCGCATGCGATGACAATCAGGCCGCCTGGCACATGCCTGAATCGTGCCAACACAAACAACAAGACCAGCGCGACTGCGGCTACGCCTGTCCCGACCCAGTTCCAGACGGCGATCCGGGCGAATAATTCTGGTACAAAGCGGATTAAATCGCTGTGCACGGGTTGGACGCCGACGACACTGGCGCATTGCTTGAGAATAATCACAATCGCCAGACCGAATGAGAAACCGCGCAGGACCGGCTTGGCGATGAAATCGGTGACGTTGCCCATCCGCGCCAATGCCGCCAGCATAAAGAACACGCCGCTGATCAACACCAGGCCGATCGCCAGTGTCAGCCGCAAGCCATTATCGCCATTCGCGATGGAGGCGGTAGCTGCGGCCAGTACCGCCGCCGAGGACGAAGTGGCTGAAACGATGGCAAAGCGACTGGTACCAAACAAACCGTAACAAAGCAAGCCGGCGAACAAGGCAATCACACCGGCTTGCGGCGGCAGGTTGCCGATACTCGAATAGGCAACCGCCTCCGGCAACAACAATCCGGCAATCGAGAGGCCTGCGATCAGGTCTTGCCAACGATTCCGGCCGCGCTGGTCGCCGATGTCGGCGCGCTCGGCACTGAGCGGATTTTCCGGCCCGGAATTGGCGGCGGCCATGCGTCAAGCTGCGATCACGCCAGACCAGCCCGGCAGATAACGTGCGTCCTGGCTAGCGGCCAGCTTCATCGCCACCTCTTCCTTACCTGCGGTAATCTGAGTCGAATGGAGTTTTTCCAGCTTGACGCTGACAAGTTGTGGAAGAGCGCGTGACATGTCGTTTCCCTGTGAGTGAAAGGTCGACTCTGCGGCCTGAGCGAAGCGGCAATCGCTCAGGCCGATTTTAATGCCTCCAGGTTATTCCGAAGAGGAAATTTTTAATTTCCCGCTTTCTGTCAATCACAAGAAGAACGTATCCCCTCTTCTAGTCGGCAGACAACTCCTCCAACGCCATGCCGCGTGTTTCAATGCCCAGGAAAAATACCAATGCGGCGGCAACAACAAAGCACAACGCGCCGACCGTAAACACCCCTCCCTGGCCCCAGCTCGGCAACACGACACCGACAATATACGGGCCCAGCAACGAGCCGACGCGGCCAATGGCAGAAGCAAAGCCGGAACCCGTCGCGCGGACGCCGGTGGCATACAGCTCGGGCGTGTAGGTATATAGCACGGCCCACATGCCGAACAGGAAAAACTGCATGCACAAGCCGGTCGCTATCAAGGCATTTTCATGCCCGTTCAGCGCGCTTTTTCCATACAGGTAGGCCATCAGCGCCCCGCCTAACAGGGCCACGATGCAAGTCGGTTTGCGGCCCCACTTTTCGACCAGCCATGCGGCAGTCAGGAAGCCGGGAATCCCGCCCAAAGAAATCAAGACGGTGTACATCACCGATTTGGTCACTGCAAAGCCACCTTGTTGCAACAAGGCGCCCAACCATGTGGTCAAACCATAAAATCCCAGCAGCGCAAAGAACCACAAACCCCAGATCATGATGGTGCGCGTCCGGTGCTGGGGCGACCACAAGGCCATGAAGGAGTTGGCGCGACCTGAAATCGCTGCCTGCGGCAAGGATAAGGACCACACCGGCTCGGGTAAGGTCTTCAGTTTGAGGCTGCTCTTTACCTTGCTCTCGAATTTTTGCAAGGCGGCTTCGGCTTCTTCATTGCGCCCGGCATGCTCCAGCCAACGCGGCGACTCTGGAATGAAGCGACGTACCACCAGCAAGAATAAAGCAGGTATGGCCAATACCACAAACACGCTGCGCCAATTGTAGGAAGACAGTACAAAATAGGAAACCAGTCCGGCGCTGATAAAGCCCAAAGGCCAAAAGCCATCCATCAACGCCACATACTTGCCGCGTGCCTTGGCCGGGATAAATTCCGACATCAAGGTTTGTGCCACCGGAAACTCCATCCCCATCCCCACGCCCAACAGAAAACGATACAGTCCAAGCGTGGTCGCATCCGGCGCCGTCGAGCATAAATAGCTGGATAGCCCCCAAATAATCATGCTGACCTGGAATACCGGTTTGCGGCCAAAACGGTCGGCCAACATGCCCGACACCGCCGCCCCCAACACCATGCCGACAAAACTCATGCTCGCCAGTGCGCCCGCTGCCTGGGTGGATAAACCAAACTCGGCTTTAATCGAGCCCAGCACGAAGGTCATCATGCCAAGGTCGATCGAATCAAAGAAAAACGCCAGTGCGATGATGAAAAAAATCATCTTGTGATAACCGCTTACCGGCAAGCGCTCCAGCCGCGCCGCCGCCTGCGGACCGTGCCTGACATGCATTGATGCTGTTCCATCCATAACATTCCCCCTTAAGAATATCTGTGCCCCCTTTTATTTTGTTGCAATTAAATTCGCCGTGAGCTGCAGATAACGACACATACCAGTACATATGCGTCGGAGAACGGTTTGGATAGCGCTGATTCGGCTAGCCCGCGGTCAGGCTATCGGCCAGCGTCATCTGCTCGACCAGTCAATATGAAAGGCAGCACGACCCGGCACGTCACCTGGCCGCCGGCACTGTATTTATTGGGGGGGGATGGCGGGTTAATCGCAGCATGGTGCGAAACCCGCGAAGACTGTCGTTGTTTGCGACTGGATCGCCTTTTAGTGCAAATGAAAATGGCCCATGCCGAATAGTCCTATGACGCCTATCGCGATCAAGTAAATCGCAATAATGAAGTTCAATAACCTGGGCATGACCAAAATAAGAATGCCGGCAAGCAGTGAAACCAACGGTACAACGGTGATGTGAATATTCATAATGACGCCTCGTTAAAATGACATAAATTGTTTCGACGAATTCTCGTCGACTGGCGTGCTGGGCAATGCTGGCGCCATTTTCCAGGTAGCCCGGATATAGGGCCGTTCATGCCCCGCAAGGTAAAGTGCCACGTCTCTGATCAAGCGTTGCGTCGGCACCGATTCCGCGTACCCTGCGCCAAGCACGATCATCAAGCTCAGCGCAATGAACCAGCGGTTCAGCACCGGTTTCGGGGAGTTCGTGGAAATCAAAATAAAACCGAGGCTGATCATCCCTCCCAGGATGCATCCGGCCACGGCTTCCGACATCGAGTGTGCGTTCAGGATCAAGCGTGATATACCGATCAATACACCGAACATGAGGCCTAGCAAGACACCCGCCACGCACACCATGCGCGGCCTTTTTTGCAGGATCAAATACAGCAACACGGGCATGACCGCCGTTGCACGCATCGAATGACCGCTAATGCCGGTAAAGTCGATTGAGCGTATGCCGACACCCCAACCAACAAATGCAATTTTTGTCGCCAGCACCAACAGCAGGCCAACGCCTAACAATCCGCACCACCAGAATGCCATACGCCAAGCGCGTCCTGCAATCAGCCACGCCGTAATCACTGCCGCAGCAGAAAGCATCACCGTGCTGCCACCGAAATGGGTAAAACTGATCCAGAAATCCATAATTTTGCAGCAGATGCGCGTAAGCTAAAAAGTTGTTTTCAAAATGTCGTCCCGGCCAGGAACCTGCCCGCTCGTCAGCCCGCGCATGCCCCGCAGTCATGGCGGTGAGCGCCTTTGCTCCGAGCGCCGCAACCGACGCCAGCACACATGCAAAGACGGCTACTGAACATGCATCTAGTGTCCTGAGTTACTAATTCGTTGAATAAATATGGCGAGAATCGCCCCCCAATAAGGATCAGGCGTCACAAATGCGCGCAAGGCCTCGGCCTTGCTGTGCTTTGTGCCTTGTCTCGGGTCGATTTCGACATATTTAATTTCTCAACGAATTAACAACTCAGAACACTAGCCTCACGTTCCCTATAGGCGATACGCTTATGCACAGCCATGCGCCAAGTATATCCTCTGCTTCAAGGAAATCTCATCAATCAAACGCCGCTCACTCGTGCTTGGCTTGGTCCTTCTTGTCTGGATGTGGATGGCCGCCGCCATCATCATGTGGTTGAGGATGATTTTGTGGCGCCTGTGCTGGTGGGTGCGGCTGCGGTTGCGGACGCTCTTGCGGTTGCACCGGTGGGCGCTGCTGCGGCTGCGGGCGCTCTTGCGGTTGCACCGGTGGGCGCTGTTGCAGTTGCGGACGCTCTTGCTGTTGCATCGGTGGGCGCTGCTGCGGCTGCGGGCGCTCTTGCGGTTGCATCGGTGGGCGCGGCTGCGGTTGCGGGCGCTCTTGCGGTTGCATCGGTGGGCGCTGCTGCGGTTGCCGATGTTCTTGCGGTTGCATCGGTGGACGCTGTTCCGGATGAGCGGAACCGGGTTCACCGGAACGCAGCGGCGGCCGGGTCGTTTCTGGCCGCGGCTGCGCCCCGCCCAAGGGCCTGTTTTGAAGATTATTCTCCGGGTGTTGTCCTTGATTCGGATGCAGTCTTGCAATCTCGGCCGGATTCGTCTGGTGAATGCCCGGATGCTGCTGGTTAGTGCCGGCACTGGGAGCAACATGACTGAAGTTGGGCTTGGTCATATTGTTGAAATTCGGCGGCGTAGCGACCGGCGGGGTACCGGCGGTACCTCCGCCCCCGTTCTGGCCGACGTGCGGTCGATGCATGTTATTGAAGTTCGGTTGGCCGGCAGCAGGCGCTCCCCCCGGTCTTGCACCCGGCGTCACACCGGCAGTCTGTGCGTTTTGTGGCGCAAAATTTGGCCGCGCTGCAGTATTCCCGTTCGCCACGCCACCGGGAGGCACAACCGGACCAGCATTGGTCGGAGCGCCATTATTCCGACCGGCAGCAAAATTGTTATTAGTGGTATTGCGCGTATTGATACTGTTGTTATTGTTGTAGTTGTTGGTCACCCGATTGACGATCGTGGTGGAACGCGAAACATAAGTCGAATTGTTGTACACGACCGCAGGCCGGTGCCAGCCGCCATCATCACGACCACGCCCTCTTTCGTCACGTCCTCGGTCGCCGCCCCAATGCACGCCCCAGGAATTCCAGCCCCAATCGTGATTGCTGATCGCGGCACCTACCGCGATTCCGAGACCGAATGTAATTGCCCCGTTAGTGACCATCTCGCCGGTGCCGTACTCCGGTCGCGGCGGTGCATAGCTATAACCGGGATAAACCGGCATTGAATCGCCATACACTACGCCCGGATCATAGGTCGGCACATAGACAACGTCGGGTTCGTACGGTTCGATGACGATCATTTGCGGTGGTTCAGGGATCACCTGCGGACCTGAATACACCGGCGGTTCACCCGGTTCCAATACATAATCTTCTGGCGGCGGTGCCCGGTTGACACGCGGCCTTACCGCTATCCTCAAATGTCTGTTGGTTTTAAGATTTCCGCTACTGGAGGCGCGCTGCCGCATGACCTGAATTGCATTCATCACGTCAGTCGGATCGTTAACGTAGACCTCGCCTAAAGCCGATGTCCACTGAATGTTCTTCGCCATCTGATCCAGCACATCCGGGAACATCGTCAAACCTTTTACGCTGACGTCCCACAGCTGCTGATTGGCCGCGTTTTGCAACGGCACCCCCTTCAGACCCCTGTTCTGTACCAGCCAGTTATCCGCCGCCGTAATTTGATCCGGATAGGTCGCCCCTGCCAATACCTGTGCCACCAACTTGTCAGGAAATAACGCGATCGGCCCCACCATCTGATATAACTGCTCCGCCGTGGGCGGTACATACGCGGACTTGACGGACGCCGATGCTGCGCCCGGCGTTGCCGCTTGATCGGGTGCTTTGTTTTTGTCGCAGCCGGCAAGCGGCAGCAATGCTACGCAAAGCGTCGCACTGAGCATGCAGGATAGTGTCTTATTGGTTACCATTTTGGACTCACAAGTAATCGGCTATAAGTGCTTTTGATGGCGACAAGCTAGCATGTAACATTATCGTGACAACAATAGGTTACAAACTATTGCATGTCTCATCCACTATTGCCGATCCGGCAGCTAACATAGACACGACTAGGACTTCCTGCTTCTGACACTCCCGATACAGGGCGTCAATTGGGCACCCGGTCACGTACGTAGCTACGGAGTAACGTCGGCAGACCGTCCGGGTTGACAGGCCTGCGTACTCTCCTGAGTATGGGAGACTGCCGGACTTAAGGCAGCATCGCAATTGATCTCGTCAAGCAGGGCCTGCGCCAGCACCGGCTTCATGTGCCTGGTAATGCGGATCTCCCGCCCACCCGCGTGCGCATAAATATACGCGGTTTCGGTATACAGTTGCCCGGCTACCGCTTCGGTCGTGATGCCAAACTTTGAGACCTCTTTAAAGGCCAATTGCTTGCCGCCAAACACGATGCCTTCTTTTTTAAGGATGATGTAGCTGCTCTTGCCGGCCATTTTTTTCCGCAGCAACAATACGCCGCCAGCCACAGCAACGAGACTGATCACGCCTGCCGTGCGCATACTTGCCTCACCGAGAACCCACACCAGTCCTGCGGCGATCAACAGCCATACCCAGAGCAGGATAAACAGATACCCCATGAAAAGGGCAGTAAACAGGGATATCTGGTGGGCCTCGACGGGCCCCTCCCTGAAAGTCAGCTTGATGGAATCATCAGGCAGGATTTCTTTTTCGTAGGCTTTTTTGAACGTGCTTTCCATATTCATCACTCCTGTTATCGGGCCGGGTTGACGACCCACATGCACACTTTCTATTTCGGTTGAGGAGTTGCATGTGACTGCTCAGTCACGCCCTCCCCCCGGTTGATCAAATCCATAAAAAATATTTCAGCCACGTAATTTTATCCGAATTCAAGGCATTTTTAAACTATCCGAGCTATTTTTATCTGAACCAGTTGATATGTTGAGCTATGAGGTATCGCAGAATGCGCTCATGCCTACCAACGATGAAAAAGCAGCGTTCTCGAAACGCCTGGAATTTGCATTGCGACGCAGCCCCGAACCCGTTCAGGGAGCGACTGAACTTGCCCTGCGATTCAATCTTCGACATCAAGGCAATGCCGTGTCGCCGCAGACGACCCACAAGTGGCTGAGCGGACGCGCGATTCCGACCAACGACAAGCTGGCGACAATCGCAAAATGGCTGAATGTGGGCGAACACTGGCTGCATTACGGCCCGCCCCCGGCAAAGCCAACGCCTGCGGCAACAGAAGAGACAATCCAAGCTGCAGGGAAACCGCCGCATGTAGGTGAACACCAGCCGCACTACGGACCGCTGCCGGCAAAGCCGGCGCGGGTGGCAAAAGAAGGCGCAGCGAAAGGTGTCGGTAAACCACCGCAAGAGGCGATCAATCTCGCGTTAAAAATTCTGGAATTGCCGCCACATCGTCGATATCTGGTCGAAGAACTGGTCGAACAGTTGCAACAGGATGTTGGATAAGCGTGTATTCAAGCACGCCGCGGCGCGGTAACTCACGCAGCTGAACAACTCCCAATCAATGCATTGCAAGCGAGGAAGATCTCTCCGGGCCGCTTCAGAAGAAATTCCCCTTCCGCCGTCAACCTCAAGCGCTTGCGTTGCAGATGCAGATGCAGATGCAGATGCAGATGCATTCTGCGCGCTGACCTTCCTATAAGAATATCTCTCTAAAACGAACAGAGTACAGGCAAGCGAGAAAGTAGAGATGGCGGAGTATATGGAATTGCGTGACGGTCCACTGAATGCGCAGGCCATGAAGACTTTACTCGACTATTTCAGCGTGGAAGACAATTTCGAGTTAGGCGATGCACTCATCTTCGACAAGTACGTCATTCATCGGAGCGTCATGCTGGAAGAAGGGCCACTTGACGTACGCGCCGCATTCGTCATGCGTTTCGTTTGCGAAGCATCGCAATACGACTACAAACGCGCCCGCAATCTTGAAATACCAAGAAAGTACTTCGGTTATGCAGGTCCAACGAAATTTCATCTTGAAGGGTGCGAAAAAGACGGTGATCTGATCAGGAACAGCCTCCTCTTTCCGGACCGCGAAAAGAGAATGGTGACGGCTTGACGCTAAAGAAGGTCTTTGACGCATCAAAGATCTCTTTATTCCCGGTCTATGCCGCTGGCCAGGATTTCGCCTCTTTGAACGCAGCCCGAACAGTGATCGCATCCAATCGGGACGATCCCATTCCATAGCAACAGACCGCGAATGCACGCTGAGGGCTGTCCTGAATTACTACACACTTCTATTACAAAGCTAGGAACACGCGTGAACGGATATTTTACTTTTCTAGTATGCAGTTTCTTTTTCTCTCGCTCACTTTCTGCTTACTGGTCGTTTTGATTCACGCGGTGTATGCAGCTCCAACACCCACGGAATACCGGGTATGCGTTGCGCCCGCTACACAAAAAAATCAGAAATCTGTCCGTACCCGGCCATTTTCCGCGTCAACCCTCCAAATCCGACCGGCTCCCAGGCCATCTGACGATATACTCTCCGGCGCGTAATTTTTAAGCACCACGTTACGCATTGTCGTGCCTCCTCGCCAGACGCATCCGCAACAGCCTCCACAAAACAGGAATTGAGTCAACGCAATGAAAAATGTCATTCTATTTGTCTGTCTGCTCGGCATGGGTGCAGCCCATGCTCAAGAAATAAACGGAGCAGGTTCTTCCGCAGCAGCACCGCTTTACCTGAAATGGCAGGAAGCCTATGCCAAAAAAACTAATATCAAGATCGCTTATCAAACTGTAGGTTCGTCGGCCGGGATCAAGAAGATCAAGGAGAATTCAGTCGATTTCGGTGCAAGCGATACGCCGCTGTCGGCCGCAGATCTGAAGAAGCATAACCTGCTGGATTTTCCAACGGCGATCTCCGGAGTGGTGCCCTTTGTTAACTTGCCTGGCATTAAAACCGGCGCGTTGCATCTGACGGCAGATTTGCTGGTTGGGATTTATTCGGGAAAAATCGTCAAATGGAATGATCCGGCGATTGTTCAAGAGAACCCGAAATTGGCGCTGCCGAACCAGAGTATCGTTCCTATCGCCCGCGCCGATGGTTCAGGCACCACATTCACGCTGACCGACTATTTCAGCCGGGTGAATGCGGAATGGAAGCAAAAGTTCGGGACCAGTTTCACCATCAACTGGCCGGCCGGCGTCATCACGGTGAAAGGCAGCGAAGATCTGGTCGCGACCCTCAAGAAGACAGCGGGCGCCATTGGTTACGCCGAATACGCCTACGTGATTGAGAACAATTTGAACTATGCCTGGCTGAAGAATCGCGATGGCAAATATGTGCAGCCGAATGCGTCCTCCTTTCAGTCGGCTTTGGCCAATAGCGGCTGGGAAAAGACCGGAAATTTCGAAGAAATGCTGACCGATAAAGCTGGCCCGGGGAGTTGGCCAATCACTGGCGGAACCTATGTCATTGTCCCAAATATAACCGCGCACCCGGAACGCACGACCGCTGTGACCGCCTTCTTTACATGGGCTTTCATGGAGGGCGATTCGATCGCGAATAGCCTGGACTACATCCGTCTGCCCGACAGGGTCCAGGCACGGGTCGTGCATGAGATAGGGAGCATCATGAACACCAAGGGGCTGACTTTGGCGATCCCGATGCGCCTGAAGTAAGCTCCCGGGCGGCTGCAAGCCTGATGCTTAATCGCTAACACCCGCCAAAACAACCGCGGCCGCGTCAGTTAACGAGCAGCGCATACCGGCGGTTTTTGCACGCTCGGACTCTTGAAATCATCGGATTGCTATCTTATATTTTTAGATGGGAGCGATGCTCCTGTACAAGCATATGGAGGACATTATGAATATTGTGAGACGTGATCATTCACCGCTTTCGACATATCGTCCATCATCGATTGACGAGCAGTTTGGACGGATCGTCGAAAATATGTTTGATGATTTTTTTACACCGCTCATGCCGTATGCAGCCTTCTCGAAGCACGACGGGGACATGGTGATCAATCCTCGCCTGAATATAGCTGAAACCGATAAAGCATTTGAAGTCGAAGTCGAATTGCCCGGTATAGCAAAGGACGACATCAAGGTCGCGGTCGACAATCGGCGCATAACGATAGAAGCTGATGCAAAACAAGAATCGGCGCAAAAAGAAGGCGAACATATTGTCTATGCAGAACGTGTCACGAGGAAATTTGCCCGCAGCTTCACGCTGCCGGCCGACGTCGATGATGCGGGCGCGCAAGCCAAACTCGAGAATGGCATATTGATGCTTACCTTGCCCAAAAAAGAAGCGGGCCATGCAAAGAGGCTAACGATCGATTAGCTGCACTTACCAATAGGCCGTGCCGACATGCGCGGCCTATTTTTTTACCCGTTTTGCCATACCAAAAACAAGACCGGCCGGGGCTGCCACCAATCCAAATTTTTTGTTACAAAAAATTAAATCTTTACTTCCGGGCAAGGTAATATATTTCATTCGCGACCATTGCTCGCAGTTACTGTTTAACCAACAGTGTTTTTCGACGCGATCAGCAAGACAAAAGGTCTCTTGGCACCAGGTAAAACATGCATCTGCGCTTGACCGATAACATGGCGCCCAGCTGATGCTGCGGCAAGGCAACGTAGGCCAGGCACTTCATTTTTTGCTACCCCATATTGCGTAAATATAAAATTTGGATGACCAGTGCATAGAACCAAGGTAACGGCGTTCAGCAGCTTACCGAAGCCGATCGACCCCAAGCAGGCGCTGCGCATGCGTCGCTACTCGATGGCGGCCGGGACGTCTTTCCTGGCGATCGGCCTGCTGTTTGCCTGTCATCTGCAAGGCGCTCTGTCCGGCGCCGCATTCTATCAAAGCGCCACCCTCGTCCTGTTGGCGGTCCTCGTTTTCTATGTCATGTTCCGCTCCGGGCTCAATCTGCGGTTCAGCGATCCGAGTCTGGCCGTTCCGCAATTATTGGCCTCCACCCTCGTTATCCTGTACGCCATGTACGCGGCCGATGGGGCGCGCGCTGTGTTCCTGATACTCCTGCTGATGGCCTTTCTGTTCAGCGTGCTGCGGCTCACGATCCGGGCATTGCTGGTTAGCGCTGCGGGTATGTTGGGCGCCTATGGCGGAGTGATCGGCCTGCTATGGCGCTTCAAGCCGCAGTCGCTGGACCTGCGTCTGGAGCTGCTGCAATGGCTGGCGCTTGCGCTCACCCTGCCCTGGTTCGCGCTGATGGGCGGCTTTATCAGTGGGTTGCGCCAGCAGCTGCGCCAGAGCAACAAGGAACTGCAAGCGGTGTTGCAAAGGGTTCAGGCGAGCGAGGCAAGCCTGGCCCAGACCCAGCGCATCGCCGGACTCGGTGGCTGGACGCTCGACATCGTGCGGCGTTCCGCCACCTGGTCGTTGGAGACCTACCGCCTGTTTGGCATCGACCCCGCGCTGCCCGCCCCCAACGGCGAGCAATTCCTGCAACTCCTGCATCCGGACGACCGCCGGCATTACAACGAACTCATACAGACGGCGCTGCGCGAAGGCCGCGATTTCGACGGGCAGTTTCGCATCCTGCGCCCCGCCGGCGAGATGCGCTGGATGCACGCGCTGGGACAGCCGGTCGTCAACCACGATGGGCATACGACGCACTTGCACGGCACCGTCATGGACATCACTGCGCGCAAGGCCGCGGAAAACGAAATCCGGCAGCTGGCTTTCTACGATCCGCTCACCAGCCTGCCGAACCGACGCTTGCTAACCGATCGGCTGTACCACGCGTTGGCTGCCAGCACCCGCAACAAGCGGCACGGCGCTTTACTGTTCATCGATCTCGACAACTTCAAAACCATTAACGACACGCTCGGGCACGATAAAGGCGACCTTCTGCTGCAACTGGTCGCCAAGCGACTGTCAAGCTGCGTGCGCGTGGGAGATACGGTGGCCCGGCAGGGCGGCGACGAGTTCATCGTCATGCTGATGGACCTGAGCGATGTCACAGAGGAAGCGGCCCTGCAAACAGAAGCCATTGGCGAGAAGATCCGCGAAATCCTGAGCCAGCCCTACCAGTTTCCCGACCATGTCTACCACAACACCACGAGTATCGGCGCCACGTTGTTCGATGGTCACCTCGAATCCACCAGCGAGCTGCTGAAACGCGCAGACCTCGCTATGTACCAGGCGAAGGCGGCAGGCCGCAATGTCCTGCGCTTCTTCGAAGCAGACATGCAGGCAGCCGTCACGCTGCGCGCCGAACTGGAAACGGCCCTGCGCCAAGGCCTGCAGGACGGCCAGTTTCTCCTGTATTACCAAGCCCAGGTAGATGACGCAGGCTGCGTGACCGGTGCCGAAGCGTTGGTGCGCTGGCAGCATCCGGTACGTGGCCTCGTATCTCCTGCCGAGTTCATTCCCGCAGCCGAGGTGGCCGGACTGATCCTGCCGTTAGGCCACTGGGTACTGGAAAGCGCCTGCGCACAGCTGACGGCCTGGTCATCGCGGCCGGCAACCGCCCATCTCACCGTGGCGGTGAATGTCAGCGCCCGCCAGTTCCGGCAGCCGGATTTCGTGATGCAGGTGATGGAACTGCTGGATCGGACCGGGGCCGATTCACGCAAGCTCAAACTGGAGTTGACCGAGAGTATGCTGCTGGACAACGTGGAGCAGATCATCGCCAAAATGAGCGCGCTGAAAGCCTTGGGCGTGGGCTTTTCGCTGGATGATTTTGGTACCGGCTATTCGTCGCTGTCCTACCTCAAGCGCCTTCCCCTGGACCAGCTCAAGATCGACAAGTCCTTCGTCAGGGACGTACTCACCGATCCCAACGATGCCGCGATTGTTCGCACCATTGTGGCCCTCGCACAAAGTCTCGGCTTGTCGGTGATCGCGGAGGGAGTGGAAACCGAACAACAAAGAGACTTTCTTGCCGGCAATGGCTGCAATGCCTATCAGGGCTATTTGTACAGCCGCCCGCTGCCGCTGGAACAGTTTGAGTCCCTGCTCGCTGGCGGGTGCCCGTCCAAACCGAATAGGCGCTCGTAGCATCCGCTTTACGCCCTGAAATACATGAACAAAATGCAAACCCCACACTCATCTATAGCAATGGAAGGAAAGCAAAATGATCAAGGTCATGGCCCGGATTTCATCGCAAGCAGGCGCGGAATCGTCAATGAAAGACATTCTGCGGGATCTGGTTGCTCCTAGCCGCAACGAGGCAGGTTGCCAGAGTTACGAGCTGTTTCAGGATGAAGAAAATCCGCTCGAATTTGTGACCATCGAGCACTGGGCAGAGCAGGCAGCGGCCGACGCACATATGGCTACGCCCCATGTTGCTGCGGCAATCGCCAAAGCTACTCCGTTGCTGGCGCAGCCACCCATCATCCATCGCTACATACAAATCGCCTGAGAAAATACCGGGGAATATCAGCCATGTATTTGAATAACGCCGAAAACGAGGGGAAAATATTCTCTCGGCATTGCATCAGAGTTGACACAGAGATCGACATCAATCGGCCGCATCAGGAAGTCTTCGACTACGTGACCACACCGGCGCTCTGGCACACCTGGCATCCGGCCACGGTGGAAGTGCGCGATGTCCCGAATCGTCCATTGATTACCGGCGAGACCATGCTTGAACTGATCGCGGTTGCAGGCCGTCGCGATCAGGCGCTCTGGACAGTAATTGCTTGCTTGTCGCCCCAGTCCTGGGAAATTGCCACCGACACCGAGAATGGCACGGCGCACATCACCTACACGATCATGGCCACGGATGGCGGCTGCCGCTTCCACCGCACCCTGGAATTCCGCTCAAAGCGCTGGCCGTGGCGACTGCTGGACTCGACCCTGATGCGTTGGGTACTGGTGCGCCAGTCGGCCCGGGCGCTTCGAAATATCAAGGCCGTGCTTGAGAAAAATCAGGAGCCTCGCCAGAATTATTGATGCTACAAAGACGCACGGTACGAATGCAAGGCATCATTCAATCGTTGTTCATTGGCCGCCAATTCTTGTTCCCACTCATGCATTTTTTCCCGCTGTACCGATTCGGTGAGTGTCGGGAAATTGACTTGTAATGACGGATCACGATCCAGAATCATGTCGTTATCGATGATGACTTGGTTGATGTAATGCTTCAGCGCGAGCCACTCTGGCTTGTGCCATACGCCGTTTTCATCTGCACGGCCAAAGTAATGGGAAACGAAAATGGCGCCGAAACCAAGCACAAAAAAGGTCGTCATATCCAGAACCACATTCGCGTAAGCTGCGTTTCCGTACCATACCCGCGACATTGACGGCCACCAAGCTGGCAACTTCCAAAGGTTATCTCTAACGCCATCGATGAGACACAAGCCGAACACGACCGCACCGTAGATCAGCAAGACGAACCCCACTATATTCAATCGCCAGTATGTTTTCTCGTAGGGATTGGTCGCAGCTTTGAAAGCGCGTCGTTGTGCGGGAATCAGCAGCATCGTCATCAAAAACCCGGCCGGAATGATCAGAATTGACAGGAACGCATAGGCCATCGCGATCATGCGAATAAATGGGAAATCGGTGAAATCTCGTTGATTAGGTAGATGAAGCATGTCGGGCATTCCTCAGATTGGTTTTTTTGCGCGTAGGTGCCACGTGTCCCAAGTCACGCCTTGCGCTGCACAATTTGGGCATTTGCCAGCTTCGCTCTTGGCATTCGCATCGTTCTGTACAACCTGATATCAAAATCAAAGTTGAGAATGGTGCAAAAATAGCAATTTTTGTAGAAGCATATTTGCGACTCCATAAGCATTTAAACAACTTATAAGGTTGATATACTACCCAATAAGCACTTCATGTCAACAGGTTGAGATACGACCATTCAAGATGAATGGAGGTTGACTATGAAAATTGATGAACAAGCACTGGCAAAGGTAGTAGGCAAAGCTATCTCAAAGAGGAGACGAGCCTGCAACCTTACCCAGGAAGACGTTGCAGAGCGTTTGAATGTGGGAAATGAGGCTGTATCGCGTATGGAGAGGGGAACAGTCATGCCAACTGTTGCCAGGTTGGTAGAATTGGCTGAAATTTTCAATTGTCCAGTAGGTGAGTTGCTAATCGAGTCTAGCAATCGAACAGAAGATCAAGGAAAATTGATTGTAAATATTATTAATAAATTATCAAAAAAAGATCGAGCGTTTATTCTGGAAATTGTGGAAAAATTATCCTCACATATGTTGCCAAATTGAGAGCATCTGTTGATTGGGAGTTTTCCCAGAATCCTTATTATTTCAATTGGAGATAGCGAATGGAAAAACGACAGTTCTTATCAACGGCAGCCGGATCGATAATCAGTGCCTTGGGTGTATCCGCAGCACCTGCACACGCAACGACCGGCCTCCAAATTTCCTCACAGGTCATTCTGACCATAGCCGGCGCCATCGACCGCTCGAATCGTGGAAAAACCGATAATGTGACCGATCAAATGATGTATAAGCAAGGCGTTCATTTCAGCCGCGCCTTCACTTTCGACCTGGCAGCACTCGAGAAACTACCGTCCGTGACCATCACTCCAACACTGGAATACGACGGACAACCGCATAAACTAAGCGGCCCGCGCCTTATCGATATGCTCGATTTTGTCGGCGCAAAAAAAACCAAAGACACCAAAATTCTGTTCCATTCGATTGATGGCTATGCGCCTGTGGCCAGTCTCGATCAGGTGCGGAAATACGACTTTATTCTGGCCACAAAGATCGATGGCAAGTCGCTGTCAATCGGCGGGCTCGGACCGATATTTGCCATCTATGACGCCGACCGCATCGCCGATTTTTCCCAAAAGCCGCTGAATCAGCGCTTTGCCATTTGCCCGTGGGGATTGTATTACTTAGAGGTTGTGACAGGATGAGGAATTACGCGGCATCAGGAAGATGTCGACCGGGTTCGATAAGCGGATTCGAACATCCGCAATACCGCGTCAAGTGCGTCATTTCGCATCACTTGGTTTTTTAGATTGAGGATCTGCCACCGGGGACCTTCATCGTTCCATTTATTCGTCACTTATTTTCCCTCGACGAATAAATGAAACATACAAAATGGACCATGCGCCATGAAACCCACTCCCAACGTATCCTTGATCTGCTTCGCCAGAAGGGGATGCTGCGCTCCAGCGATCTTGATGATATCGGCGCTCCCCGGGTGGTTCTGACGCGCATGACGGCCAGAGGGCAACTGGCGAAAGCCGGTCGCGGCCTCTATCGCTTGCCCGACAGCCAATGCTCCGAGCATGAGGCCTGGCAACCATCGCAACCAAGGTGCCGCAGGCGGTGTTTTGCCTGCTGACTGCCTGCAGTTCCGCGAATTGACCACCAACTGCCACACCAGGTCTGAATCGCCATGCCACGTGGCAGTCGCGCGCCCAAGATCGACTAGGCGTGAGGCCTACATTGCCAGCTTTAACGTCTATGTTTCTTATCGTTCATATTTTTTACTTGTTCATGTAACGCGAACAAATTTTCATGTTGAACAAAAATTGACCTGTTCGTAATATGATAACGTTCACGTTCCGCGAACATATAAATTTTTTGAACAGAAGGCGCGATATGCTCCCAATTTACGACGATTTCTCTTACAAGGAAGCAGAACTCACTAAAGCAGCGCTTTCTGCACTAGAAAGCAAAGCTGGCCTCACAGGACGGATTCTTGCAACTCAAAAAGTGATAAGCCCTAATTACCATGCCGATGCTGTTATTGAACTTCAGGCTGGTGGTCAACAATATGAATACATTGTTGAATGTAAGTCTGCGCTGGATCGAAAGATAACGGCTGCTAAAGTAAAAGCACAACTTGAAAATCTACCATCCAAAGGGCTTCTAATTGCACCATACCTGAGCACGGAAATGGCAGACTACTGTCGTGCGATAAATCTAGAGTTCATAGATACCGCTGGAAATGCTTATCTAAATGCACCGGGATTATACGTCTTCGTAAAGGGCCTAAAAGGCTCGAACGGTCAAACAATATTAGAGACTGAACGGGCAACCAATAATCCAACAACAATGAGAATGATTTTTGCGTTGCTATGCCATCCAGACCTGGTACAGGCCTCATATAGAGAAATCGTGAAGGAGGCAGACATCGCACTCGGAACTGTTGGCTCTGTATTTTCTGATCTGGCAAAACGTGGGTTATTGATAGACTCTGGTAAAAAAAATGAACGGAAACTTCTCGATCCATTACGTTTACTTGATGAGTGGATTATCAACTACCCCATTACATTGCGTCCTAAACTCAATACACGTAGATTTCGATCGCCTGACCCTAATTGGTGGAAAGATACTCACTTTGATGGCCTGGACGTATCTTGGGGAGGAGAAGTTGCTGCGCAACGTATTACAAAATATCTTAAACCTGCCACACAGACGCTTTATATAAATAAAAATGCAATGTCAGCTCAGTTGCACGAATTGATAAGAACGTTCAGGTTAATACCAGATCCAGAAGGACCGATCGAAATTCTTGAAAAATTTTGGGGATTTTCGAGAGGAAATAAATACCAAGATGTAGCTCCCCCTATTTTGATCTACGCAGATCTCATGGCATCACTGGACCCTAGAAATATAGAAGTAGCGAAAATGATCAGAGAAAGGAATATTGAAAATGTTATGCATAAAATCTGATCGTCCGCTAGACACAGTTGCCTTGACGATTTTGCAGGAAGTCGTGCGCGTAGCGAAAGAATGTAATATTGCTTGCTTCATTGTTGGCGCCACTGCTCGAGACATTCTCCTTACACACGTATTTGGAATGGACGTTCGCCGTGCAACGTCCGACGTCGATTTTGCGATTGCCGTCAAGGATTGGGAGCAATTCGAAAATATAAAAAACAGACTCATACAAGTAGACGGCTTTTACGCATCACAAAGAACGAAGCATCGATTGTTTTTTAGAAATCGGAATACCGCAATCGAGGATGGATATCCATTTGATCTTGTCCCATTCGGCGGCGTCGAACAACCGGATAACATCATTGCTTGGCCTCCAGACATGGCAGTAATGATGAATGTTACGGGGTATGGCGAAGTGTTAGAAGCAACCGAAGAAGTCGAGGTAGCTTCCAATCAGACTGTTCGTGTAGCATCCTTAGCAGGACTTTCAATATTAAAATTATTTTCCTGGCTAGATCGAGGTTCGGTCAATTCCAAGGACGCTCAAGATTTGTACCAAATCATGCAGAGTTATGGAGCGGCGGGAAATATGGACCGATTGTATGAAGAGGAAATTAGCATTCTCAAGACGGTGGATTATGATCCTCACCATGCAGGGGCATGCCTCTTAGGCAAGGATGTCGCCACTCTTGCAAACAAGGAGACTTACAAGAAATTAATTGCAATTCTAGACGATGATTCTCAAATTAGTCGTTTGGTTATTAACATGGTGGGACCATTTTATTATGATGGAGCTGCTTTTACGAATGTCCAGCAACTACTCGGTCTATTCAAACGTGGGATGAAAATACGAGCAGAAACAACGCCAACAAAAAAAGAAAATTTCAAATACTTCTGATCATATTTTTCATTGATTACGAAGATCATCAATAAATATTGATGGCGTCCAACCTTTGGTAAGCCCATCAAAAAAATTGGTCAACTAAATCTAAACCAATATCTGCTACAAGCTCTAAGAGAGCTTGCAATACTAAGGCCCATCGCAGCACCGTTATCCATTTTTTAAAAATATTTATTTCTTGCTGCTTTCCAATTTCAGTGGAATATAAGGGTTTCCATGCCTACCAACAATGAAAAAATGGCGTTTTCGAAACGCCTGGAATTCGCACTGCGACGCAGTGCAAAACCCGTTGAGGGAGCGACCGAACTCTCCGTGCAATTCAGTCTTCGTCATCAAGGGAATGCCGTGTCACCGCAGACGGCCCACAAGTGGCTAACCGGACGCGCGCTTCCTACTCACGACAAGCTGGCGACCATCGCGAAGTGGCTGAATGTGGAAGAACACTGGTTGCATTACGGACCGGCGCCAGCGAAGGAAACGCTTGCGGCAACGGAGGGACTGGCAAGATTTCCAGGCAAACCGCTGCAAGAAGTAATCAATCTCGCGCTAAAAATTCAGGGATTGCCACCGCACCATAGGTATTTGGTCGAAGCATTGGTTGAACAGTTGCATGTGACATAGCAGCACCATCCTGGCAACTGTCGCCTGCCAGGTAAGATTTTTCTCAAGCAATTCGCTGTATTGATTTGCCTCATGTCGGCCCGTCCAAAACAACAATATCGTTCATATACACGTGGCAATTTTCTCCGCCGACTCGCTGGCAACTGGCGATTGCGCGTATCTGCGGCGCGATTTTTGCCGCGATTACTTCCTTTGAAGACCATGAATATCCGCAATGACCATTTGTCGAAATCACAAAACTGCGGGGAAGGGGCATCGTCAAAAACCGTTGGTAGCTACGTTGGCAGCCCGGGTTAAGCTGTGCAATCTGTACTGGAAGCTCTGCTGATGGCGACGCAACCGGCAGTTGTTCTGCAGGCGGTTGTTCAACATAAGAAGGTGCAGTGGGCGAGGGCGTGGTCGGCGACTGCCTCGCAGGAGGCTGCACGGTAGAAGGCTGAGCCCGGGAAAGCGACACAGCCTGACTGCTTAACGCTCTTGGCTTTTCCAGTGCAGCTTTACCTCTTTCAGGTACCTCAAGTATCCATTGGGCAGGCACTGCGAACGAAATGTTCTGAGCGTACGCTGCTTCGGCCGCCAGCGTAGTGATCCCGATGAGTTCACCCTTATTGTTAAAAAGCCCGCCCCCGCTAGAGCCGTGTGAAATCGGGGCGGAGGTCTGGATGTAGCGTAGTTTTCCGTCACTCCCCAGACGAAGCGCCGACAGCAAGCCGTCGCTCAGTGTTTCTTCCAACCCGCGCGGTGCGCCGATGGCGAACACTTTCTGGCCGACGCGCAAGTGATCTATCTGGCCGATCCGAACTGCCGGCGCGACGAAATTGTTGACTTTGAGCTGACACAGATCCCGCTCCACATCGGGAAATTCCAGCGTGCCAAGGTAGCTGACATTGGCATGCTGGACAGTAAAACTACTGGCTTTTACCAAAACGTGGCAGTTAGTAATAAGGCGGCCTGCACCGACCACCACAGCTGTTCCCAATGCTAGAGGCTTGCCCTGCGCATCGAAGGAATGCACAACCCATACGCTAGGGGATACTTGGTCGAACAATACATCGGCTTCCATTGCCTTGGCCGTTGACAATCCGGAAAGTGCCCAAATTATCGCGCAAATTTTTTTTGTCAACGATGGCTTCATGTACATTTAATGTGCTCAACGAGTGTTAGTTTTATGTTTGCTTTGTCTGCCACAAAGAAAGCATTATCAGCGTATTGGCAGCAAATTCTTTAAATCATCCATGGTGATCGGTTGAACCAGTTGATCGCCTTTGGAAATATCCGGCGTTGTGTTGACAGTGCCGGCAAATGCCGCCTTGAGAATTTCCTGGCTGGACGGCACAGCGACGTGGCCTTCGGATTTGATATAGACCGATAGCGTTTGCATGATGGTCGATGCCCGCAAAACAACTAATCCGTTGTATCCCCCAGGCTGACGCAGCATCTTGATGATGCCGCTCCCCGAATAACTTGTAATCGTGTTGCCTGGCACATAGATAAATGTAGGCGCAGCATGTGTTGCCATTTGGCTCACCGACGAATCGCCGTAACGCCGGCTATCGGAAAGTTGCACCGTTTCGTCAGTCGATTGGGGCGCGTTCGTGATTTTATTCGGTGTGACGCTCAACAAGAAAAATTCGTACCCTTTCTGAGTGGTCAATTCTGCGCATCGATAAATCCAGTAATTCCAGACCATATCCCGCGTAGTTCTCCCATTTCCGAAAAAGGTGACCCGATAAGTAACGTCGTCTATTTTTGTATCTGTGTACCCGCCGGTATAACCGCGCGGTCCATAACTTGTGGCGCATCCCGCCAACATTGCCAGGACGACCAGAAAAAAGGGAGGAGTAAACCGCATAGTATTTTAATATTTTTTGTAAGTTGCATTTATTATAATCGTGGCCATTTATTTTTGCGCGTGGCATTTTAACTTGAGCGGGACTGCTTCTTTTTTGTGCCGTTGATCATGGGCTGGTTAAGGGCCTCGGGTGCGTTGGACGACGATCCCCAAGCGAAGCCAGCTACATCTCGGAACAGACACTTTACACTTGGCGACGAAACTTAAAAACGCAGGGAGTGCCGGTGCCGAGGAATGGTCCTCGAGAGACAAGTTTGGGGTCGTGCTGGAAACGGTCCGCTTGAACGAAGCAGAGTTGGCTGAATATTGCCGGCGCAAGGGCCTGTACGTCGAGCAGATTGCGGCGTGGCGCGATGCGTGCCAGGAGGCCATGCGCAGAGGGCTCGCGGAGAACCTTAGTCCTAAGGCCGTGTCAAATTGAACATGTCCTTCCTTGCCGTGCGGCGCACTGCGTGCGGGGACGAAAACTGAAAAAGGAGTATAGCCATGAGACATGTCATCACTTGCGCCGCGATCAGCGCCCTATCGCTCATCGCGGCAACTGGCGCGCTGGCCGCGAGCAAATTCGGCTCCGGCGGAGCAACCCAACATGCAGTCACGACACTTCGACCGACCACCACTACCCCCACCACGGGACAGCCTGCTAGCACTGGACCGGCGCATACGGGACAACCTAATCAGACTTGCGGCAGTGCAACGGCCCCTAATACACCTGGCAGTGCGGCTGCGGCGCCAGGGTCGGCTTTCAATCCGAACGGGCAGGCTGGAACGGTTTACGCTGGGCAACAACCACAGAATTCAATCAATACTGCAAGCGTCTCCCAGTATGACGTCGGGTGTGCCAAACAGCCTTCCAGATAAGCTTCACGCCCAGGTAGAAAGAGCCTACGACTGTGGAGGGCTCTTTTCGTGGATCGTGTGTCGGCAGTTGCGAGATCGCCGACATCAACCAGCGGCGCTGTGAAGAAAGTTTTTCATTGGTGCATCGGTACGGCTTCGGCGCAATCGTGAATGACAGCTCATGCCTATTATGGAAAGCTTTCTATAACGGCCAGACGTACGCAAGCCTACGAGAGCACTGTCCCGGCACTGCAGCTGCGTGGAATAAGCCTTCACGAAATAGTCTGTATGCGCGGCTTGGTCTTTCCCATCGACATGATGATTGCAGCAAGGATCCGAACTGCTGCCTCCATCTGCTCGTTGCTGAATCCACCTAAACCGAGGACGAGTCCTGAGCGACCATTGCCCTCCGAATACATTGGAGACACTGCACGCACAGCGACGCCAGCCTCTACGGCGCGTGACGCCAGCAGGACGTCATCGATACCGCGCGCTAGCCAGAACACCAGGTGCATGCCCTGATCGCTTGGCTGCAGCCATCCAAGATCCTTGGGAATCCATCGCTCGAGCATGCCTATCAGCTGGCTTCGCCGGTCAGCGTACACACCGCGAATGCGTCGGATATGCCGATCCAGATGACCTTCGGTGATGAAAGCGGCGAGGACGTGTTGGTCGGCGCTTGGCGTATGTCTGTCCATCAGTACACGCGCACCGCAGAAGGCGGGCACCAAAGCGTCAGGAACGATGGCATAGCCAAGGCGCAGCGACGGAAACAGTATCTTGCTGAAAGTGCCAAGGTAGACGACGCGATCCGGTGCAAGCCCCTGCAGGGAAGGAAACGGATGGCCGGCATAGCGCAGTTCGCTGTCGTAGTCGTCCTCTACGATCCAGGCGCCATTCTTCCGTGCCCAAGCCAGCAGTGCATTCCTGCGCCCCATGCTCATCGGCATTCCCAACGGATATTGATGCGAAGGCGTGACGAATGCAGCACGCGCATCCTTTGCCACTGCCACGCCTGCGTCGACGTCGATGCCGGCATCGTCAACTGGAACGCGCACCATGCGATCCTCCCGCCCCGTGCTTTCGAGAATTCCCGTAATGCCCCGATAAGCCGGGTCTTCCACCCACGCGATGTCGGTGGCGCCCAGCAGCACTTGGCAGGCGACGTACAACCCTTGCTGGGTTCCCGTCGTGATGATGACTTGTTCAGCACTGCACTGCACCGAGCGCGACCTCCGCACATACTCAGCCACGGCTTCCCGGAGGGCCTTGACACCTTGAGGATCGTCATAGCCCGAGGGCGCGCCTGGTCCTCGGGCGCGGATGCGGTTGCCGAGCCGTCTCCACGTGTCATCGGGCGCTGCCGGGCCTGTGGGAACGGAAACGGCAAAGGGTACCTGTGGGAGCGGCTTAAATTGCTCCGCGACTTTGGCGAAGGCGGCTGCAGGTGCCGGAAGTGAAGTGGGCGTCGCATTTGCCGCCGGCTTTTGCGAACCGCCAGCAGCGGACCGCGATTGGGCCAACGCGGCAGCGACTCGCGTGCCCGCCCTTGGTTGTGCATCGAGAAATCCCTCGGCGATCAGTTGTTCGTACGCCTCCAGAACGGTGCCGCGCGCGATATCGAGCGCGCCGGCTAGCTGACGGGTCGAAGGCAGAAGATCGCCAGGCTTCAAGTTGCCAGTACGTATTGCCTTGCGCAGAGCGTGGGTCAATTGGCGGCCAAGATGCCCGCTTGTACGGTCCAAGCCGCTAATGGGCGGCAAATCCACAGCCTGGGGACGTCGTGGCATACGATTCTGGCCTACTGAAATTGATCAATTGTGGACCTACATAGTAATCCAGAAAATAGCGATAATCCACGTCGGATAACGAGCCAGTACTGCCTGCAAAGGCATAAGCGTTTCAATCAGGGTTAAAACCGGGAGAACTGACATGTATGTACCCACCCATTTCGATGAGTCTCGTACAGAAGTGCTGCATGACCTCATCAAGCAACATCCTTTTGGAATACTGGTCACGCATGGCGCAAGTGGACTGGATGCCAACCATATTCCTTTTGAACTCAATCCCCAGGAGGGCGAGATGGGTGTGTTGAATGCCCATGTGGCGCGCGCCAACCCGGTGTGGAAGGACGTATCCGATGGCGATGAGGTACTGGTGGTCTTTCGGGCCGCCGATGCGTATGTTTCGCCCAATTGGTATCCGTCCAAGCATGAGTTCCACAAGCAGGTACCCACCTGGAATTACATGGTGGCCCATGCCTACGGACGCATCACCATCCGCGACGACGAGCGCTTCGTGCGCGGCGTGGTTGCCCGCCTGACCCGAACCCATGAAGCGTCGCAGCCGACACCATGGAAGATGACGGACAGCTCCAAGGAGGACATTGACACGATGCTCAAGGCCATCGTGGGTCTGGAGATTGAAATCACGCGCCTTGTCGGCAAGTCAAAACTGAGCCAGAACAAGGAAGTTCGTGACATACGCAGCGCCGGCGAGACGCTCAAGGCCCAAGGTGATCGCCTGATTGGCGATGCCATGCTGGCTTGTGCTGACGCCAAGTCGGCATAAATTTTCTACCTATTTGTAATTAGACCTCACAGGTCAGCCGACGCCGGCCCTCGCCTGAAAGACACCAGCACCATATCATTCCTTGCCTTCGTAATCGCCGCCGTGGTCCTTGCCATCACCCCTGGACCGGGCATTGCTTACGTCGTCGCCCGTACGGTCGCTGGCGGTCGCGCAGAAGGCTTGGCCTCATGCTTCGGCGATTGCAGAGCCCACAAAGAAGCTTTTGCGGAGCGGCATTAGATTTTTGCGGAGCGAAATCTCATGCGTTGCATCGAATGCGGCCCCTGGATAGGGTTGCCTTTCGGCACAACTCAAAAATCAAAGCGGAATCGGGTAAAAGTGACGTTTGTCAGTATGCATTGAATTGTCGATCACCTTCAGGATTGTGGGATCGATTTCACCCTCCTTCGGATCGAACAGGCCACACGAACGGAGGGCACACTTGATATCAATGTCAGTCCCAAGAAATTCGTAGGCGACACGAGCGCAGGCAATCGAGCGTTGATTGTTCGAGGCCGTACCAAGCACTAAACCCGCAAGTAGAGTGACCTTGTTCCTGTAAGTCGGGAACAAAATGGTTTGGCAAATTTCATTAGCGGTAAGTGATTCGAAGTCGATCAAAAAAATCCGGTCATTCAAATAGAAAGCGGCACCTATGTACTTACATTTATAGGTTTGATTCCGGTCGTCGCTCAGCGGCGGAAACCGCTCCAATCTTTCATGGTAGACCGCGCCGTCCCGTGCAAATACTCGTACTAATCCACGCAGCACCTGTCCTGACGTGGACATCGAGTAGTAGTACTCATAGTGTTAATTTGCATCGAAAACTGACCCACTTAAGCCCACCTCGTTATACACAAGTCTGACCGGTCGTCGCCACCCCTCTAAAAACTCGTTTACATTCAATGGCTTGCCGCAGCCCTTGTAAACTAGGGGCGTTTCAGGTTTACTCTCGTCTTTTGCGTGAACGAATTGGCTACCGCACCGGCACCTTGGACAGAGACAGAATTTGAGCAACTCGACCTGGGCGATGCGCGCCTGAACAAGCGAGCGAGGATCTTGATGGATCGATTTACGGCCGACCCGACGGCCAGCGTACCGAAGGCGTGCCGAGGCTGGGGCGAAACGATGGCAGCGTACCGCTTCTTCGACAACGACAGCATCGACTGGCGCGCGATCATGGCGCCGCACTGGCAGCAAACGCAGCAGCGCATGGCCGTGCAACCGGTGGTGCTGTGCTTGCAGGACACCACTGAACTGGACTTCAACGGCCAAGGCGCATTCGGTCTCGGGCCATTGAGCTACGAGGCCCAGCGCGGCATGTACCTGCACCCGACCTATGCGGTCACGCCCGGGCGCGAACCGCTGGGCATCGTCGACGCGTGGATGTGGGCGCGCGAAAAGAAGGACAAGTTCGGCATTTGTGGCGGGCCGAAGGAAAGCCTGCGCTGGATCGAGGGTTACGAGCGCATCGCCGAGATGGCGGCGCACTTGCCGGACACGCGCCTGGTGTATGTGGCCGACCGCGAAGCGGACTTGGTGCCCTTGATGCTGCGGGCGCAGGAGTTGGGCACGCCGGCCGACTGGCTGGTGCGCGCCCAGCACAATCGCTGCCTGCCCGAAGGCGAGAAGCTCTGGCAGCACACGGGCGCTGGGGAGCCCGTTGGCGAAATATCGTTCGCGATGGCAGCGCGGCACGGCGTCAAAGCACGCGCCGTGCGCCAGCAATTGTGGGCGCGCAAGGTGGAGCTGCCGGCAGGCAAAGGCAAGACCGTCAGCGCCACCTGCATCATCGCGCGCGAGATCGACGCACCACCCGGCGTCAAGCCGATCGAATGGCGTTTGCTGACCAACCGCGAGGCCGGCACGCCGGAGGCTGTAATCGAGCTGATCGACTGGTATCGCGCGCGCTGGGAAATAGAGATCCTGTTTAACGTCCTGAAGAATGCCTGCCGGGTCGAAGCACTGCAACTTGGTTCGATTGCGCAGCTGGAACGTGCCTTGGCGCTGTTCATGGTGGTGGCGTGGCGCATCGCGCATCTGATGCGGCTGGGCAGAACCTGCCCCGACCTGGATGCTGATCTGTTCTTCGATCCGGACGAAATTCAAGCTGCCTACCTGTTGCGAGACAAGGTGCCGCCGGCGAAGCCAAGGCTGAACGAAGTGCTGCGCCAAATCGCGTGCCTGGGTGGCTTCCTCGCTCGCAAGAGCGACGGCGAACCTGGCGTTAAGACGATCTGGCTGGGCTTGAAGGATGTTCACGTGGCGGTAAAAACGATGCGCGCCCTACGCAGATCAGGCGCTCAACAGACTTGTGTATAACGAGGTGCGTTTTATGGCGTCCGCCACTGCGATCACACCTCGGACAAAGCAGCCATCACATTCCCGATCACACCGAACACCTTTCAAGTTTACAAACACCGCCAAAACCCGCGTAAAATGCGCCTATCGCGGGTGTAGTTCAATGGTAGAACGAAAGCTTCCCAAGCTTTAGACGAGGGTTCGATCCCCTTCACCCGCTCCAGGTCATGACCGGCACCTGCACTTGAGGTGCCGTTTTTATTGGCGGATGACATCGTTGCTGTTTCGGCATTGCGCCGTCCTGCGCTGATTACGAGCTTCATCCGCCCTTCTATTCATCCGTCTTTCACCGTTTATTCAGCATGTCAGAAAACAAATCCGGAAAACCTCTTTTCTATGACCCGACCGAACGCCGCATTCGTAGCTTTGTGACGCGTGCCGGACGCTTGTCGACTGCGCAGGCGCGGGCGATTGAGGAGTTGGGGCCGCTCTTTTGTGTGCCTTATGACAAGGCCCTGCTTGATCTGGATAAAACCTTTGGGCGTATTGCGCCGACGATTTTCGAGATTGGTTTTGGCATGGGCGAAACCAGCGCGAAGATTTCGGCTGGGATGCCTGACAAGAACTTCATTGGTGTCGAAGTGCATACGCCGGGCGTGGGTAGTTTGTTGAAGTTGATCGGTGAACAGGCGCTTAGCAATCAACGTGTGATCCAGCATGACGCGGTGGAAGTGTTGACCCACATGATTGCGCCCAACTCACTGGCCGGCGCGCATGTGTTTTTCCCTGATCCGTGGCACAAGGCGCGGCATAACAAGCGACGCCTGATTCAAGGTCCGCTGGTGAGTTTGCTGGCATCGCGGCTTGCGCCGGGCGGTTATCTGCATTGCGCGACTGACTGGGAAGAATACGCGCAGCAAATGCTGGAAGTATTGAGCGCCGAACCGATGCTGAAAAACTCGGCCGAAACATACGCGCCGCGTCCGGATTACCGGCCTGTGACCAAGTTTGAAAATCGCGGCTTGAAACTTGGTCATGGCGTGTGGGATCTGGTATTCATTAAAAACTAGCGCATTTGTCGAAATGACAGTTTCCTTGCTCGCGCGCAACAGTTGTATCGTCCGATACGCCGTTCAGAATACCTGATCGCTCCTGTGCTCCATTCGGTACAATCCCGACATGCTTTCCGAATTCGACCTTATCTCTCGCTACTTCACCCGTGCGCCGCGCGCCGATGGCCCGATTGCGCTTGGCGTCGGTGACGATTGCGCGTTGCTGGTGCCGACCGCTGGCATGCAACTGGCGGTGTCATCCGACATGCTGGTCGCTGGGCGGCATTTTTTTGCTGATGTCGATCCTTATACGCTGGGACATAAATCACTGGCGGTGAACCTGTCCGATCTTGCTGCGATGGGCGCGCGGCCGCTAGGTTTTACGCTGGCACTGGCCTTGCCGGAAGCGCGCGCAGAATGGCTGGGGCCTTTTGCCGCCGGTTTGCTGGCGCTGGCGGATGCGCATGAATGTGAGCTGATTGGCGGCGACACCACCAAAGGGCCGTTGAATATCTGCATCACGATCTTTGGCGAAACCCCGCCGGGGCAGGCGCTGCGGCGTGATGCCGCGCAGGTTGGCGACGACATCTGGGTCTCCGGCACGCTGGGCGACGCACGGTTGGCGCTGGCGGCTTATCGCCATGAATTTGCCGACCAGATCGTCATGCATGGCGACGACCATGCACGCGCCGCCACGCGCATGCATCAGCCGACACCACGCGTGGCGCTTGGCATGGCGTTGCGCGGGATTGCGCATGCGGCGATTGATATTTCCGATGGTCTGGTCGGCGATCTTGGTCACATTCTGGAACGCTCCGGCGTTGGCGCCACGCTGACGGTAGACAGTTTGCCCTCCGGGCCGATTCTCAGGCAGCAAACCCAGACGCTGCAGCGCCACTTTACGCTGGCCGGCGGCGACGATTATGAATTGTGTTTTACTGCGGCCACCGTCCAGCGCGACGCGGTTCTGGCGGCAGCGCACGCGGCCGGGACCGAGGTCACCCGCATCGGCCGCATTGATAGCCTGTCGGGCTTGCGGTTTGCCGATGCCGGCGGCGCACCGCTTGATTTGCAACTGACTTCTTTTGACCACTTCCGTACAACATGAACACAGAATCATCGGCGCAGCCGAATCGCCCGGTTAAAGTAAAAGCCACTGCCAGTTTCATGCTGTCGCATCCCGCCCATTTCATTGCACAAGGTTTCGGCAGCGGTCTGTCGCCGATCATGCCGGGTACCTTCGGCACCTTGTTCGCATGGCTGACTTTTGTAGTGCTGTCGTCGCGCTGGCCGCAGTATTTTTCGCCATTGAACTGGCTGGTGCTTATCGCTTCCGGCTTTGTGGTCGGCACCTGGACTTGCCAGCGCACCGGCCGCGATCTCGGCGTGTCCGATCATGGCAGCATGGTATGGGATGAAATTATTGCATTCTGGCTAGTGCTGGTGATGGTGACGCCGGCCGACTGGCGCACGCAGTTCTGGGCCTTCATCGTGTTTCGCTTCTTTGATATGGTGAAACCACCGCCGATTGCCTATTTCGATCGTCATTTCAAAGGCGGATTCGGCGTCATGTGGGATGACATTCTGGCAGCGTTTTACACCTTGCTGGCATTCGCCCTCTGGCGCATTTTTTAAGCGCCGTGGAAACACCACGCTGTTAACAATTTCGCTGCTGCACGGATTGCATCTGGCCGCTACAAGTGGCAGTATGTAGCGAACGATTTGATAAAAACAGGAGCGCAACAATGGACACCAGCGTCGAGATTGATCAAGTACTGGACCTCGCCGAACAAGTAGGTCGGGCGTTGCAAACCAGGGGCTGGCTGCTGACAACCGCCGAATCCTGTACCGGCGGCGGCGTCTCTCAGGCCATCACCGAAATCGCCGGATCGTCCGAATGGTTCGATTGTGGTTTCGTCACCTACTCCAACGCATCGAAGACAGAACTGCTGGATATTTCTGAAGCACTCATCGCCCAACACGGCGCCGTCAGTGAAGAAATCGCGGCGGCAATGGCCGAAAGCGCACTCGCCAATAGCGACGCCCATGTTGCCCTGTCCACCACCGGCATCGCCGGGCCGGGCGGCGCGGTACCAGGCAAACCGGTTGGCACCGTATGTTTTGGCTGGACCGTTGGCCACCAGACGCATACCGAACGCCTGGTTTTTCACGGCGACCGGCGCTCAATACGCGAACAAACGATCATCCATTCGCTACAAGGTTTGTTGCGATTTCTAAAATAGAACAGTGCGGACAAAGACGCTTGAAGAAAAGTGTCTTTAATTTGGCAGGCAGGTCAACGAGGGCGGAGCTGGTTCCCACCAGGATGGTGAACCGGCTCCGCTTTTTTACCGGCTAATCAGTTCAGGTACGAAAGCGATTAATCGCATCCCGCGTTTCCAATGCGACGCGCCGCGCTGCCTGGGCGAAATCCTCACCCGCCGCTTCGTCCGCTTTTGCGTACAGAATGGCCCGTGACGAATTGATCATCATGCCGGCGCCATTTGCCGTTTTGCCGGCATTCACGGTCGCCTGAATGTCGCCACCCTGCGCACCGACACCCGGCACCAGCAATGGCATATCACCAATGATGCTGCGCACCTGCGCCAGTTCCTGCGGGAAGGTCGCACCGACCACCAGGCCGCATTGGCCATTGGTGTTCCACTTTTCGGCAACCAGCCGGGCCACATGCTGATACAGCGGCTGGCCGTCGACCATCATGAATTGCAGGTCGGAGCCGCCCGGATTGGACGTACGGCACAGCACGATGGCACCGCGATCTTTCCATTCCAGATATGGGGCAACCGAATCCCACCCCATATACGGGCTCATGGTCACCGCGTGGGCGCCATACCGCTCGTATGCTTCGCGGGCGTACTGCTGCGCGGTAGCGCCGATGTCGCCGCGCTTGGCGTCGAGTACGATAGGAATGGCCGGATGCGCGCTGCGGATATAGTCGCAAATCGCTTCCAGCTGGTCTTCCGCCCGCAACGCCGAGAAATAGGCGATTTGCGGCTTGAAGGCGCAGACGGTATCGGCGGTAGCGTCAATGATCGCCTTGCAAAAGGCAAAGATCGCATCCGGCTGCTTCTGCAAATGCGTTGGAAACTTGGCAATATCCGGATCCAGCCCAACGCACAGCAGCGAATTGTTGGCGGTCCAGGCGGCGGATAATTTATCGATGAAAGTCACGGTGTAACCCTAATAATACGAACGCCGACATTGTAACTTGTTGCGCCCCTCGCGCGCTGATGCCGCGCCTCGCGCCACCCGCGCATAGTGCATACTTGCTCTATATTTAACGCTTGAGCGCTGACAGATAGTTTGCTAACGTGCGGCAAGGGCCGCTGCCGATTTCCTCTCCTATGGGACGCATCATGCAAAAAACCTTTCAATGGCTGGTGATCATAGCCTTCGTCTCGTTGCTCAACGCGTGTGGCTACAATGAATTCCAGACCAAGGACGAAGCCGTCAAAGCCGCCTGGGGCGAAGTCGTCAATCAATATCAGGGCCGCGCCGATCTGGTGCCTAAAATTGCACAAATCGTGAAAGCCTATGCTACCCATGAAGAGGCGACTTTCGAAGCCGTCACCAAGGCGCGTGCGGCAGCAACCAGCTTCCAGATCACCCCGGAGGTTCTCAACGATCCAGCCGCCTTTGAAAAATTCCAGCAGGTGCAAGGGCAATTGTCATCGGCCCTGTCGCGCTTGATGGCGGTCTCCGAAAACTACCCCCAGCTAAAAGCTGACGGCCTTTACCGTGATGCGCAGTCGCAACTCGAAGGTATCGAAAATCGCATCAAGGTCGCACGTAATCGCTACATCGTCGCGGTGCAGGACTACAACGTACTGGCCCGCAGCTTCCCCACCAACCTGACCGCCAAAGCCATGGGCTATGCCGTCAAGCCATCGTTCTCGGTGGATAACGAAAAAGCCATTTCGACCTCGCCTGAGGTTGATTTCGGCGGTAAAAAATAATGTCGACCACCGCAACGCCAGTGCGCTCGACGGTTTTGCATCTGGCGCTGGTGCTGGCGCTGCTCGGACTGTGGATGATTGCGGCCAACGCGCAAGCAGAAAACCAGGTAGCGGTGCCGCCGTTGCAAGCGCATGTCACCGATCAAATCGGCATGCTGCAGCCCGCGCAGCGCAACACGCTGGAGTCGGTGCTGAGTGACTATGAAGCGCGCAGCGGCAGCCAGATCGCGGTGCTGTTGTTAAGCAGCACCGCGCCGGAAGGCATTGAGGACTACAGCATCCGTGTCGCCGATGCCTGGAAGCTCGGCCGCAAAGGCATCGACGACGGCGTGATTCTGATCGTCGCCAAAGACAATCCGAAAGGCTTGCGCCGGCTACGGATCGAAGCCGGACGCGGCGTCCAGGGCGTATTGACCGATGCCCAGTCGAAACGCGTGTTGCAAGACGTGATTGCCCCGTACTTTGAGAAAAATGATTTTTACGGCGGCCTGACCGCTGGTGTCGCGGCGCTGACATCGATTCTGGATCAACAGTCATTGCCGCCGGCGCAGCGCAAGCAGGCGCCGCAACAGGAAGCGGCATCCGGTAACTTTGCCTCACTGGCGCCCTTGCTGTTTATCGGCTTCATGGTGTTCGTGACATTGATCGCGCGCAGACGCGGCGGCGGCCCCGGCGCAGGACACGCACTTAACAGCAACGTCTGGGGCAATGCCGCCGGTGTGATTATCGGAAGCGCGTTGAGTCAGGCTGGTCGCGGCGGTGGCGGACTTGGAGGAGGAAGTGGTGGCGGCTTCGGCGGTGGCGGCGGTGGTTTTGATGGCGGCGGCGCCTCGGGAGACTGGTAAATGAAGACAATAATCAAGCGCCTGTTCCGGCATCTCATCACCACGCGCCGCACCGCCCGACAAGCATTTCCCGAAGCGACACTGAAAGCGATCCAGGCCAAAATCGCCGAAGGCGAACTCACGCATCGGGCCGAGGTAAGAATGGTCGTGGAGGCATCGCTCCACCTGCAAGCGGTGCTGGATGGCGTCGCCTCGCGTCAGCGTGCGCACGAACTTTTCTCGCATTACCGGATGTGGGACACCGAAGAAAATATCGGAGTCCTGCTCTACATCAACATCGCCGACCGCAAAGTCGAAATCATCACCGACCGCGCAGTCGGCCGCGCGATACGTTCTACGGAATGGCTGGCAGTATGTCAAACCATGACCCGGGAATTCGCCAATGGCACTTTCCACGACAGCACCCTGGCGGCACTCGGACAATTGAATGGCTTGTTGACTACTCACTTTCCAGACAAAGATGGCAAGCGCAATGAATTATCGGATCGACCGGTGATGCTGTGATGCGGTACTGCGCTACCTGACTCCGGGCACAGGTAAAACGGGAACGGAACGCCGCAAGTTGCTCATCAAATAGCGCCATCAACCATTCTCATAAACCCACTGCAACAACGCGTCCTGCGCCCCCTGCCCGCGCGGCGCATTTCCATGATTGATCAAAAACACCACCACATAATATTTCCCCGAAGCCGCCAGCACATACCCCGCAATCGCCCGCACATCGTTCAGGGTGCCGGTTTTTACATGGGCCTGACCCGCTACCGCCTGTCCCTTCAGACGCTTGCGCATGGTGCCGTCAAAACCAACCAGCGGCAGCGAGGAAATAAACTCCGGCATCGTCGGCGACTGATACGCCGACGCCAGCATGCGGCCCATGGTACGCGCCGAGATACGTTCGTTGCGTGACAAACCTGAGCCATTTTCGATCACCAGATCATCCGCCTGTATGCCCTTGCTGGCAAGCCAGCTTTGCACCGCACGCGCTCCGCGCTCTGGCGTCGCCGGCAATGTCAGGATGTCAGCCGCAATCGTCAGCAACAACTGGCGCGCCATCACGTTGTTGCTATATTTGTTGATGTCGCGGATCACCTCAGGCAAGCTGACAGAATTCCACTCGGCAATACAGCGCGCGCCAACCGGCACTGTGCCGGTTTTGACCGTGCCGCTAAAGGTACCGCCAAGATCGGTCCACATTTGCCGGAACACTGCGCCAAAATAGTCCGACGAACGCATTTTGTAGGGATTCACATACCAGGTTTTTTCACCGCAGGACTCGGGCAAGGTGCCACTAAAACTGGCACCGTTCTGATCGAACGAGGCCAGCAACTTTCCTTGCCAGTCACCACAAGCGCCCTTGCCCGGACGCGGCGGCAGCACCTGATAGCCTGCCATCGGCGGATCGAGCACGACCCGGACCAGCCCGGTAGACGCATCCGGCACAAACTGGAAAGTCAGCGCTTTGTAATTCAGCAGCAAGGCATCGGGGCCGACGTTGTATGGCTTCAAAGGGTCGCCGTCAAATTTGGACGGATCGTAGGCGCTTTCGTCAAAAATGCTGCGATCCAGCACGACGTTGCCGCGAATATCGCGGATGCCTTTGGCGCGGATCTGTCGCAAGAACAGCCAGAAATTTTCCAGCACCAGTTTCGGATCGCCACCGCCCTTGAAAATCAGGTCGCCTTGCAAAGTAGTGCCAAGCTGCCGGCCGTCCGTATATGCCGTGGTCTTCCAGCTATACGCCGGCCCCAGCAATTCTAGTGCGGCGTCAGTGGTGACCAGCTTCATGGTCGAGGCAGGATTGAACGGCGTACTGATATTGGTCGCCGCCAGCAGTTTGCCGCCGGCCGCGGCTTCCTGCACATACAGGCCCACATTTTGCGATGGAATATCGGCAGCTTGCAGCGCCGCATTCACCGACGGCGGCAACTGCAATTCTTGTGCATGACTAACTGAATACGGGGAAAACAGGACGGACGAGAGAAACAGCGTGCTGATGGTACGGAATTTGTTCAACATGGGCATCAGGAAGAAAAGGGAAATCGTGCAGGATTATCCCATGCGCGCGACCGATGCCAAGCGAGTGAATTATCAGGAAATTTTAAAACCGGTATCAGATCATGACTTCTATCATTTCAAGCAGCAACACTGCCAGCAGTGCTCCGGCCACCAAACCAACCGTGCATAAGCCGCCATGTGCAACTTTGGATCTGACCGGTACTTCAGCAAATAGTATCAATCCGAAAAGTGCCATAGGCACAAAAAAAATCAGGTTCTTGACGATTAAATCCTGCATGGCCGTCCCCGTCTTTTGATTATATTTTCAGTATAGTTTTCGACAATCAAAAAACAAGGCAAGAATCCTGACGGCTCAGAGCAGGCGCTCTCCATAATTGCTATTAGTTCAATCATATGGACCGTCAATTTCTATCTGCGCCATGCGCACAGATTAAGGGCAACGCAAATACCGTAGCGAACGCGCCAACCAGATTGACTTCTCATGCTGTTGCGCACAATTTTTTCTTGACCGTCGTTTGCGTCAGGATTACCATCCGCATGTTTTCATTTTATGGAGCCCCATTCATGGGCACTTGTTCGAGTGACAGTTGTTGCCAGACCCGCTCTGGCCACGTCTCGGCAAGATAACGCAGGCTTCCCCTGCCGTCATCTCGCCGCTGGCGAATGATGGTATCCCGATGTACGGAACATGCGACCAGTGTGTTCTGCACACACAGATTTCCACTACCTGACTCATATATACGCAAAGTTGCGTCGACACTTATCGTTGAATTTTTCGATGATAAGCGCCGATAGATGTTGTTGGATGCCGCACGTTGTCATCGCGCAGCATTGCAATGCTGCGCGAACTGCCTCCGATATGCGAGCAAGTGCTATCGGCGCATTCGAAGACCTGCGGCGAGCATCGCATATCCCGGATTGGTTCGTGCAGCGGGGCTTTCAGGCGATCTCAAACGCGCCGGATGGTACTGACGGGTCGACGACGACCGAGAATGTTTTATAGAAAAAAGAATAACATCATGAACCTGAATCTCTTGAAAGATACCTTCGTTAGGTTTGTCCACGCCCATGGCATGGACCGGCATTTCCGCCGCTTCGGTAGCGACATGTTTCGCAGTACACCGATCCAGAAAGAAGTGCCGCCAACACTGGCGCAACATTTGCTCAACGCCGCGCGCGCCGATCTCGCGGTACTGCTCGACCAGCTGCACAGCCGCACCGACGGCCTGACCGAATCCGAAGCCGAAGCGATCCGGCTGCGGGTTGGCCCCAACGAAGTCGAGCACGAAAAGCCGCTGCGATGGTGGGCGCATCTATGGCAATGCTATAAGAATCCGTTCAACCTGCTGCTGACCGTGCTAGCCGCAGTCTCGTTTGCGACCGAAGACATGAAAGCCACCGTCGTCATCGGTTCGATGGTGGTGCTATCGACGCTGATGCGCTTCGTGCAGGAAACGCGCTCCAACAGCGCCGCCGACAAACTCAAGGAAATGGTCAGCAATACCGCGACCGTGCTGCGTCACGATCTGGCCACCGATATTGCCGACGAAGCGCTGCGCTATTTCGAAGCCACGCTGCATCCAAAAAGCGCGCGGCGGATTGAGCTGCCGATCAAAAAACTGGTGCCGGGCGATATCGTCCAGCTCTCCGCCGGCGACATGATTCCGGCCGACCTGCGTTTACTGACGGCCAAGGACTTGTTTATCAGCCAGGCGGCGATGACAGGCGAGTCGCTGCCGGTCGAGAAATTCATACTCCATCGCGGCTACGATGCCGGCAACCCGCTGGAGCTGGACAATCTTTGCTTCATGGGCACCAACGTCGTCAGCGGATCGGCCACGGCGATAGTCGTCACCACCGGAAATCAAACCTATTTCGGCGCACTGGCCGAACGTGTCACCGCCGCCGACCGTACCCCGACTGCGTTCCAGCTGGGTGTCAACAAGGTCAGCTGGTTACTGATTCGTTTCATGATGGTGATGACCCCCGTCGTATTTTTCCTGAACGGCTTTACCAAGGGCGACTGGCTTGAGGCGTTTCTGTTCGGCCTGTCCGTGGCGGTTGGCCTGACGCCGGAAATGCTGCCGATGATTGTCACCTCGACGCTGGCCAAGGGTGCGGTCGTCCTGTCGCGCCAGAAAGTGATCGTCAAACGACTCGATGCGATTCAGAATTTCGGCGCGATGGATGTACTGTGTACCGACAAGACCGGCACCCTGACACAAGACAAAATTTTTCTGGAACGGCATACCGACATTCTGGGGAAGCCGGATGACCTGGTGCTGGAATATGCTTACCTGAACAGTCACTATCAAACCGGCCTGAAGAACCTGCTTGACGTTGCGGTGCTGGACCATGCCGAACTGCAACGCGAAATGGCGTTGGCATCTGCCTACCGCAAAGTCGATGAAATCCCGTTCGACTTCCAGCGCCGCCGCATGTCGGTGGTGGTCAGCGAACGTGAAGACCATCATGAATTGATTTGTAAAGGCGCGGTCGAAGAAATCGTTTCGGTCTGTACCCACGCCCGCCATCATGGCGCGGTGGTGCCATTTTCCGCCGAGTTGCTAAAAGAAATCCACGATACGACTGCCAGCCTCAACGCCGAGGGTCTGCGCGTCGTTGCAGTTGCCGCCAAAGATCTGCCGCCGACCAAGGACGTCTACGGCGTTGCCGACGAATCGAATCTGGTACTCATCGGTTACATCGCCTTCCTCGATCCACCAAAGGAATCGACCAAACCGGCGCTGGACGCCTTGAAAAAACACGGCGTCACCGTCAAAATCCTGACCGGCGACAACCAGCTGGTGACTGCCAAAATCTGTCGCCAGGTTGGCCTCACCGTCGACAGCATGTTGCTCGGCGCCGATGTCGAAAAGATGAGTGATGCCGAGCTGGCCGTCGCAGTCGAAACAACGACCGTGTTTGCCAAACTCAGCCCGACGCATAAGGAACGCATCGTGCGCACGCTGCACAACAATGGGCACGTGGTCGGCTTCATGGGTGACGGCATCAACGACGCTCCCGCATTGCGTGCCGCCGACATTGGCATTTCGGTCGATACCGCAGTCGATATCGCCAAGGAAGCTGCCGATATCATCCTGCTGGAAAAGAGTTTGATGGTGCTGGAAGAAGGTGTTTTGGAAGGTCGCAAGACATTCGCCAACATGCTGAAATACATCAAGATGACCGCCAGCTCCAACTTCGGCAACGTGTTCTCGGTGCTGGTAGCCAGTGCCTTCCTGCCCTTCCTGCCGATGCTGCCGTTGCATCTGCTGGTGCAAAATCTGCTTTACGATATTTCGCAAATCACGATCCCGTTCGACAACGTCGACAAGGAATTCCTGGAAAAACCGCAGCGCTGGGAGGCGAAAGAAATCGGTCGCTTCATGATCTATTTCGGGCCGATCAGCTCGATCTTCGACATCGCTACTTTCGCTTTGCTGTGGTACGTCTTCGGCGCCAATACCGAAGCGCATCAAACCCTGTTCCAATCGGGCTGGTTCGTCGAAGGACTGCTATCGCAAACACTGATCGTCCACATGATACGGACCCGCAAGATACCGTTCTTCCAGAGCCGTGCCTCATGGCCGCTGCTCAGCATGACCATCATCATCATGGCGATCGGCATCCTGATACCGATGTCGCCGCTGGCGCACTACTTCAAGCTGCAGGCGCTGCCGCTCAGCTATTTCCCATGGCTATTGCTGATTCTGGGCGCGTATGCCGTGCTGACGCAGATAATGAAGGGCTGGTACACGCGGCGCTTTGGCTGGCAGTAAAGCCAGCCAGCGCCTCTGTGCAAGATGTAGATCAAAAGACGGACAGCGCAGGATGCGCGCGCTACCGAACGTAAAAAAAACCAGCGATTGCAGCTGGTTTTTTTTGGCGACCGAAAACACTAGGACTTTATCAGCGCGGATTCACGATATCAAGCCGGCGGCAATATTGATCGACAATCCCAGAATCGCCGAATTAAACAAAAACGCCAACACCGATTGCACCAGCACAGTCTTGCGCATGGAACGGGTCATCACACTGACGTCCGAGGTTTGCGCTGCGACCGCTATCGTGAACGAGAAATAGAGAAAATCCCAGTAATCCGGATTCTGTTCCTCTTCGGGGAAACGCAAAGGCCGCTTGCCAACCTTTGCGCTATAGAAGAGTCGCGCATAATGCAGCGTGAACATGGTGCTTACCAGGAACCATGACCCCAGCACCGTCAGACCGGTAAATAAATATCGGATCTCTTTTGGTCCCGGCAAAAAATCCTTGGCCTGAGACAACCCGAACACCACGGCCCCAATGCTGGAAGTCGCAGCGACGCAAATCAGCACCAAAATCATTCTGTCGTTCTCATCCTCGATCGCAGCGCGCCTTCTCACCTGTGCCGGCTGCGCTCTGACCATCATCCACCAGATAGCGATCAGATATCCCCACACACCTGCATTCCAGCTAATCAGGCCGCGCGTGATCGCCGAGCCGGCCGGCAGTAACGCCCAGATGACGACTGCGAAGATCAATGCGAGAACCAGACGTGGGTGAGTATGAAAAACAAGATTGCGGATTTTTCGAATGGGCATGCTTCAAGACCTTAAAAATATGGATTTGACTGCGTGGCATAACGTCCCGATAGCGGTCCGTGCTTGGCGCGACCGGCATCGGTTCGAACGCAAGTGATGTTATATGGCTTCACGATAAATACGTGGAACATAACACGTCATCAACGGCGTCTGTTTACATGCTACGGCAAGTGTCGCTGGTGGCGATAGAAAGTACTGCGAGGCAAAGCGGCGAACCAAAGCGTCTGCCATGCAACGAGAACCGCCGGTCGACTTTTGCGCGTGACCGACACAGTCACCTCTACGCCATAGATCGTGGCGGGGTGGCGCGCGGTGCGGTACAGCGCCGGCGACGACGCGACGTTCTTCCTGGATTTCAAGGTACCCTACTCGAAGAGCAACAGCGCCGGTATCCGCTGCGAAGGGAAAGACTGCAAGTTGTATTCCTACTCGGTGTCGCCAGTGCCGGAGACGGGCTACAAAACCACGCCGGCCTACACTATCATCCGGAAATAAGGCGAGCCCCGCCGGGTTGGCCGTTATCACTCGCGCAGCGGCCGCTGCGCACTTTTTTATGGAGTAAGCCTGTGACTGTTCATCCCTGCAAGTGCGACGTCTTCAACCCCATCGATTTTATCCAGGATGGCGCTCCCCATCCCTTACAGGACACCGCAGGCTTCCCCTTCCTGTACAACGACAACGGCTGGGGGCGCCAACTGGAAAGGCCGCATGGGCGGGCGATCGAGATGCGTCCCGAAAATGTGCTCCTTGATCTGGGCAGCAAGTACACGCGCATCAAGCACTGGTCCCGTGACGTCGAACCGGACCGAGGTCCCCCCTACCCGATCACGCAGTTCGATTTTCTCGCCGCCGAAGTGCACTACCAGCCCTTGCTGGCCACGCGCGAGAACGCGCAGGCTTTCGGCATGACCCTACTCAAGAATGGCGAATGCGTGCGCTTCCCGTACGACAATCTGGTCATGACCGACTATACCTACGGCAAATGGGCCGGCTATCAATCCCCGTATCTGGGCCGGGGCCGGGGGCGCGAGCTGCTCGTGATCAACCCGACCGACCTGGAGTATCACAATTTTCCGCACGTGTTTTTTTCGCGCGATACCTTACCGCTGGTCATCAGCGTGGCGCGCTGGCGACCCTATGTCGACGAAATCACGCTGGCCGACCTGTGGATCGCGCCGGGAGACGCCATCGTCCTGCCGCCCAAGGTCATGCCGCCCGGGCCGGCGCATGATGCCTCCCATAAGGACAGGTGGAGCCTGGTGCTCGATCTGCACGGCAACCGCAACGCGGCCCAGGCCTGCCGCTTTGTCGACGGCCATCCGGTGCTGGAAACCACAACAATCCTCGCCAACAGTGAAGCAATGGTCGCGCCAGCCACCAGGCCGCACTACTTCGAAGAAAAAGCCCCGACCCGGCATGTTCCCATAGTTCTACCGGAATAATCTCGCGTTCCGGCGGTGAAAATTCTATCCAGCGTACAATCCTGTGAACCTCGAATAAGTACCCACTCAAAAGCAATTGCGAGTGGGTACTCAGGAACCTGTCTAATAAATTCCCAACGCGAGAAATTACTTTTTATTAATCTGAATCCAGATTGCCTCCACCCGTTTATTCTTACCGCGGTTGCCGCAGAACTCCCCAGCGTTGACGAATTCGGTGTCTCCCTGCTCCTGTATGTGGGCGCGGTAAGTGAGGCTGTACTGCTCCGCTGCAGATCCGGTGAGTTTAATGGCAAAACCTTCGACCGCTTTATTCTGGCCTACCGTACCGATATAGCTACCGTCAGTGACCCATTTCGTATCGCCCTGATTGGCGATGTGGGCCATGTAGCTAAAGCCAAGATCGGAGATCTTCGATTGCAGCCGGAAGCCTTCAATACGCAAGGCTTCTCCGCGTCGACCGGCCCATACGTCATCGCAATAGGTAACGTCGCCAATGTCCTGGATGTGGACCATGAAGGTGCATTGCGGAACACGGCGTTTCATCTCGGCCTCGATCAGAAGCGGGTAGTGATCGGACAGATCTACCGGGGCATCGTTCAATTGGGTTTGGAGCATGAGCCGACGTTGGTAGTAGCCCTTTCCTTTGTTTGTGCTGGAGTAAGGGTAGAACAGCTGGAGTTTATTGTCGAACAATACCGGGCAGACGCCGCCTATCATCATGTCATGCATGGTGCTCTTGTCTTTGTCTTGCCAGGTTTTGCCATCGGTGGACCAGGCGTGGAAAATCGCATTGCCATTATCGTGACGGTAGTAGACGCGGAAGCGCCCGTCAATTGCAATGATGCCGGGTGCGCCCGAGGTCAGCATATTACCCAGGTGGCCGCATTCCCACTTTTTGCCTGATTCCTTCACCGCGACCATCAGCCCTGAGCTGGTATCTTCGCTGCCGTTATCCTTGGTGACTACGCACAGCCGATTACCAAGTACCGCAGCCGAAATATTCTTGCGCGTCGTGATGTCCACGCCCTCGGCGTTGCCCCAGTTCGACCGATCCCAAGCATCGCCGGCGCGTTCCTTGATGCGATAACGGAGTTGTCCGCCCGAGTCTTGGGCATCTTCGTCGACATAGAAGAGATGAAGCTTGCCGTCGAATACAACGGGACAGACACAGGCTCCGGTATCGAAGCCGACATAGGTCTCTGCGCTCCAGTGTTCACCGTCGGTAGACGAGCGATGGAGGATGCCATTGGTCTTCATGGATTGACCGTGGCGGTAGAAGACGTGAAACTTGCCTTCGTAGGCGACGATGCCGGGCGTGGAGCTGGTATCGAACCCCGGGGCATAATGTTTCCATTTGTTCGTGCGGCGATCGCATACCGCAGTAAGTACGCTTTTATTGCCGTAGTTTTTGCTGGTAACACAGAGCAAGTCATTGATAACAGCAGCCGAGGGCATGCTCTCGCAGCAATAGCGATGCGCGAAATACCATGAGCTCAATGGGTAGTTCAGGTTGCGCGGTATTTCCGCGCGAATCGGGGCGAGCGTCCAGTCCTTGCCGGCTTTGTTCCAGAAATAGTCAATGCGATCGTCGTTTTCAGTATCGCGTTCCGGGCTGAACAGTTGCGCCAGTCGATTGTTGCGCATGCTGATCGTGGCCGAGTCCACGGTGGAGGCAGTGCCATAAATATCCAGCCAGGTGTCGGTCGCCGGGTACACGCCTTCACCTGGAATGGCGAAGATCCGGCGCATGTTTTTGTACTCGTCGGCGTTCGATCCGTGCAGGTTCAAGTCGCCGAACATGATGGCGGGCATGTCGCGATGGGCAGGGCTGGTCAAGACGGTATTCTGGGTAAGCACCTTAATGTCATCGATGTTTCCGAAGGTGTGGGCGGTGCCGATGCGAAGCGGGCCGACTGTGGGTATGTCGGCGACGCAGCTGAGCGCTCCTTTATTGGCCAGCGACTCAAAGCCGCTCGCGCTATGGAATGCTGCAAACGAAGAATCGGAAAGCGGATATTTGCTGAGCAACACCAGGCCGGAGGTGAATTCGATGAACGACTTTGTCGGTCCCAGTCTGCCGAATGGGTAGGCGCTGGCCAAGCGCTCCAGGAACCAACCTTCCCAGCTGTAAGCCCAAACCTCTTGCAGGGAAACAATATCTGCCATGGATTCCATCACATACTTAACGATTTGATCGCGACGCACACCATCTTCATAGTCCGTGCGATCGGTAACCGAGACTACCCGCTCGACATCCGCTCCTGTCGCTATGAATGAGTCTTCCATCAAATGCGTGTTGTAACTGAGCAGGCGCAGGCGAGGAATCGCGGGAGGCGTCTCCAGGCGGAATTTCTCGAATGCACCTGCCACGCTGTGCTGGCAATTGACGATGATGCCCTTCTCACCGGGTTTTTCGCTCACTGAGAGCCGCAGGTAGGCATCGGGAAAGGCTTTCGACTCGAAGGAAACGGTGCCATCCGGATGATGATGGACAATGAACTCTTCATACGCCGCAGCACCGTAGTGCATGTTGACGATGCCGCCGCCCAAGGTGGTCGGCGTGACCACGCCCTTTGCATCCATACGGAGATAGACATTCGGAAAGGATGCCGATTCCAGCCGGGTAAAGTGCGGACTGCCGTCGGCCGGCCGGGGGCTGAGCTTGAATTGTTCCAACGGGCCGGCGCCATGACCGGCGCCGAGCTGCCCGCTGCCATGAGGTTGTGGCGAACGGACGTCCTGGCCGTTCATTTGCAGGTATGGGACCTTGCCGTTGCTCATGGCTTGCGACCTTGCAATCGTGTAAATTATCGGATCAAGTTGTGTCATTTTAAATTCGCTCATGTGATTGGTGATTAAAGACATCTATGGCGCGGAGTACCCAAATCAGATGCCTGACGGTTTGGCGGATTGAAGTGTGCAAGTTCGGCGCCGGACTGGACAGTCCAGCTTGATATCAGTTCAGTCTCAGTTCGGTATCAGCGCGGTTTCAACAGCCGGCACGCAAAGGGTCAACGCGGGTTGGATGGATCCCTGTCAAAGCATTCGCGAGCTTGCGCATCAGCCAGCAGCAATAAAATTAATGAAATGCAACAATCCTGAAGCAGCAGACGGTAGTTAAAGGTAGAATCGGCACTCCATCAAAACCCGGAGTCGCGGCCGTTCAATTTGAGCGGTCCGGGTGGTGAGGCAACAACATGGCAACGCTTGCCCAACTGTCGTCTTTGTCAGGTCGTGAAACGGGTATGGGTCATCCTGAAACAACAAACAAGACACCTCAAACGCCATCTGATGGACGTATTCTGGTCGACGCGGGGCTCCTCAAAGAACTGCGCAAGACGCGTGCGCTCAGCCAAGAGGCGCTTGCTGAACTATGTTTCAGGGAGCAATTGTGTGTTTCAGTAGCTTCCATCAAGCGAGCGGAAACAGGCAAGATTGTGCTCTACCGGACGGCGCGTCATCTGGCGACGATATTCGGCGTTGCGCTTGAAGACTTGCTCTTGCCGTCTGCCGTTTCGACAGCGAGCGCCGCCCCGCTTGTTCCATCGAGGCACAATCAAATTTTCATCCCGGCAGTCGCATCGACGCAGGACGATACGATCCGTTATGTGATCGAAATGCACGTCGCTTTCATACCCCGCTGTAATGAACATATTGTCGCCGTGGCGGAGATGCAGAAAACGGCGGCTTTGCTCGGTGGCAGGGTCATTTCTCACTCAGATATGCATGCAACGGTCATTTTCGGTGATCCGCAAGCCTACCGAAGCGATGCTGAACGCTGCTTGCGTTGCGCACTGGTTTTGCGCGACGACCTGCTGGTTGAACAATGCCACTTGATGGCAATTCGACTCGTGCGGTTGCAGCACGAAAAAGTCGGTGGTGGGAAAATTCTTCCGACCGTTTTGTTTGACCGGTCTGGCGTAGAATTGCCGGCGACATCGGGTAATGCGCTCGCCCCCATCTATGTAGCACGCGAAGTTGCCAATCAACTGGCAGGGAGATTCGCATTTGGCCCGGCGCCCAGGAATTTTTCAGGTTATCGACTTTTCGAGTCAGCCATCGCAGACGGTAATGCATCGACTCAGCCACTAATAGGGCGCCATACCGAAATCCGGCAATTCAAAGGTGTCATTGAGGTCACCACAGAATACCAAACCGGGCACTTGATTTATTTACGCGGCATGGCTGGTCTTGGAAAAACGCGCCTGTCGGTGGAATTCTCCGATATCGCGCGACAGCACGACCTTGCATGTCATCACTGCGAAATTCCAGATTGCGGCTCTGTGCAATGGTACATTCCCTTCAGACAACTGACGTGCAGCTTATTTGCACTTGTTCCCGAGCCTGATGCAAGCGTGCGCTCCGATACAGCACAGATGCTCGATGCCGCCATTGACCGCTTGAATTTGCCTGCGGAGTGGGCAATATTCTATCGCGTCCTGACTGGTGCACCACTGTGCGCCGCGCACTCGGCCCTCTACGCGGAGATGAGTACCGAAGCTCGCCACCGTGGCATGATTAAATCGCTGCAAATATTAATTTTGCGATTGTCCATACAACGGCCGTTGTTACTGACTGTGGAAGACTTGCATTGGGGAGACCCCAAATTATTTGAAGCGCTTGGAACCTTGCTCGTGCTCACCCGCGAAGCCCCGGTTATATGGGTCATCACTTCGCGCGTTGAAAATGACCCGTTGGAAAGCGGGCTTCGTCCGCATTTATCCGATCTTGCATTGACGGTGTTCGACCTGGCACCCATGGGAGCGGCGCAAGCAGGGATGCTCGCCGATCAATTCAGCGACGTCGATACCGGTTACCGGCGACGCTGTGTTGAACGCGCGCAAGGCAACCCCTTGTTTCTGACACAATTGCTTTCTGATCCGAAGGCGCATCTTCCCGACAGCCTCAGGCACCTGGTGCAATCACGGCTGGATGGGCTGTCCGCAAATCATCGCGAGGCGCTGCGCATGGCGGCGGTGATTGGGGATAAATTTGAGCTGGAATTTTTGCGCCAGGCCTTGCAGGCTCCCGGCTATGATCCGCAAGATGCCGGGCGCAATTGCCTGATGCGCCGTGACGGGCAGGGCAGCTACATGTTCGTGCATAACCTCGTCATGCACTGTATCTATGATTCCATCGAATCGACACAACGGCAAAGGCTCCATCGCACCGTCGCCGGCTTGTACAGCGAGCGCGACATCGCCGCATGTGCGCAGCATCTCTTTCGTGCCGGAGATCCAAGTGCGTTTGAGGTCATGCAAAAGGCAATACAGAAAGAGCTTGCCGCACACCAGTTTGGCGTAGCACTGGAATTATGCGAGCAATGCGATGCCAACGATGTGCGCGCCAACCTCAGCTTTTCATTCACCTTGCTGCACGCCCACGCGAGCGCAGGCTTGGGTCTGATGCTCCAGGCAAAGCATCGCTACCAGAAGGCGTTAACACTGGCCCTGAGTCCGCAGGAGAAAATTGAGACCGTGGTTGGACTTGCCACCACACTGAACATCCTCGATGAACTGGATGAAGAAGAGCGCCTGCTTGATGAAGCCGTGCCGCTGGCCGAGGCGCTCAAAGCCAATTTGGCACTGGGTAAACTGTTCTCTCTCAAAGGGAATATCTACTTCCCGCGTGGCGATTTTGCCGAATGCAGGAGGCTACACGAAAATGCCGTACGCCATGCGCAGGCAAGCGCCTCCCTGGAAACCGAAGCGCGTGCTCTCAGTGGCATTGGCGATTCCTACTACGCGCAAGGGCGCATGAAGAAAGCGAATCAGGTTTTTGGCCAGTGCGTCACCATGTGCGAACATCATGGTTTCCTCAATATCGAGGCTTCCAATCGCAGCGCATTGGGTTCGACACGCATCTACCTCGGACAGGTGGAAGAGGCGATCCAGGATGCGCTAGGTTCAGCCGAATTGTCGCGGCGAGTGGGAAATCGGCGCGCCGAAATGGTCTCGCGCATGACCGCCGGATGGGCTTTACTCGCCAGCGGCCACTTCGAGCGTGCGAGCGACCAGGTGTCTTCAGGCCTTGAGCTTAGCCGTTCCATGGGCGCCACACGATTTGAACCCTTCCTGATGGAAAGCCTGGCGCGCATCTCGTGGCTGCGCGGGAATCATGCATTGGCCGAAAGTCAGATCACGTGGTCCGCCGAGGCCGTTGAAAGACTGCAGCTGCAACGTTTCATCGGGCCATGGGTATTTGGTACGCTTGCCCTGTTGTCGAGCGACGCGGCAATCCAGAAGAAAGCGTTGCTGCAAGGCGCCGCCTCCCTGACAAAAGACTGCGTCGCCCACAACGCCTATCGATTCCTGGTCGCTGCCGCAGAGGTCGCTTTGCTCAATGGCGACTTTGACGCTGCGCGACGGTATGCCGATCAATTGGCCGAATATGCGGCTCTGGAATCATGTTTGTGGGTGGAGCACCATGTAAGCCTGATTCGACGCGTCGCGCGCTGGTCAACGGCAAACGCCGATGGAGACAGAGACCATAAGCGAGGCGATCTAATCAGCCAGCGTGATCAAGCCCATGAATTTGGTTTTAGCCATACCACTCCACGCCTTTTCCACGCGCTGGAGAATTTATAAGCGTTTCCCCCGGTTCGGTAGCACCTTGCAATCCTCCCACTTCCAGAAGGATAGTCCATGCCAAATTCATCATCGAGCCAAGCTCGCGCCGACGTCAAGACACTATTCGCACAGTCGGAAGAGAAGCTCAACATCCTGCGCAATATGAATCCCATGTTGATCGACATATCCTTGCGCGAATCTTGTTTTGGTGCGGCAATAGGGCATACGCTGGCGAACAAGCACTCACTGCTGCCCTTGGTTGATGAATTTGGCTTCAAGGACAAAATCATTGCAACACTCAACTACCAACTGCCAGAGCACCTACAGGTGGAAGACGATTTTTGCAAAGATTTGCTCGCCCGAAAATATGATATGACCGGCTGTTTTGCCCTGACCCAAGTGGGAGCCGTCAAAAATCGTACTTTCAATCCCGATCCCAGTGCAGAGAAACTGCTTCAGTATTGCATTCCCAACACGGTGCATGAAATATCGTTGCGGCCTAAAGAAAATCCAGAGCAAGTACTTGAAAACCTGTCTGCAAGTATTCATTGGCTGCGTGAAAAACGCCAAGGCGATCCTGAAAAGCCGCGCCGTATTTATTTGAACATACTGGATTTGATCGATACCTTTTTCATAGACCAGGACTGGGCTTGTCAGGTGCTCGAACACCTGGCATCGCTAGATGTTGACGGCGTCTCGTTTGAAGATGGACGCGGAACCTATTTCCCCTTTCAAATCGCAGCCGTAGTTGGTGCAATGAAAGCGCTCCTGAAACCAAAGCAGAAAGTGCTATTTCACGCACATGCCGGCAATGGTATGGAGAACGCATCTGCCATTGAAGCATTGCTCAATGGTGCTGATGGTTATTGGGGCGCAATGGAAAAGGAATCGTCGACCATCGGCCACGCGTCTCTCGGTGAATTGATCGCGAATCTGGTGCGGGCGGGGAATATGCATATGGCGACAGAATACAAGTTAGATAGATTGTTGCCTATATGTCAAGAAATGCACAAGATCAACACCGGGCAAGAGACTCCGCCCACCTGGCCCGTCACCGGTTCCAATGCGTATCGCCTGGTGCTCAGCTTCTTTGAACAACAGTCTGATATTCCAATGGATTTGCCGCCTGATACCATTGGCGGGAAATACCAGTATCGCATTGCACCGGTGGGCAGTAACGTTCCCGTATTGCAGGGGCGATTTTTGGAGGTACACGGCATTAAGGTAGCCGCTGAAGTCGCTGAGCACATGATTTTGCTGATGCGACGAGATTTGCGAGAGGGGAAACGTTTCCATTACGATGATCCGGACCAGATGCAGGATTTGTATCGTCGCGCTTTGACTTACGCGTAGTGGTCGCAATGAATGGCAGTAATCTTGCGGCACTATCTGCAATTCCGGCACCCAACGAACATCCACTCTTGAAAAATCAACTAACCGCCCCTATACTTAGCACTCGTTAGGTGAGAGTGCTAACAATCTCCCTGACCTAGTCACTTTTTCTGTGCGGCACATCGTAAGAGCCAAACTAATCGGTGCAGTCCCGTTTGCTGCGATGTTGCTGCAAAAACCATAACTTGTTGAATTTTAAGGAGTTACACATGAGTCTTCGCCCTTTGCACGATCGCGTCATTGTTAAGCGTCTCGACCTGGAAACTAAAACCGCATCCGGTATCGTGCTGCCTGAAGCAGCTGCTGAAAAGCCTGATCAAGGTGAAATTCTGGCAGTCGGTAACGGCAAGATTCTGGACGACGGCAAAGTTCGCCCGTTGGCAGTTAAAGTTGGCGACCGCGTTTTGTTCGGCAAATATGCTGGTCAAGCAGTCAAGGTCGACGGTCAAGAACTGTTGGTTTTGCGCGAAGAAGATCTGTTTGCTGTAGTCGAAGGCAAGTAATTCACTGATCAGACAGGCCGAAGCAAGTCGCTATAACGCTGCTTCACCCTGCTCTATCAATCATATTCAACCGTATTCAGGAGAATGAAACATGGCAGCAAAGCAAGTAATTTTCGGTGATGACGCACGTGCAAAGATCGTAAACGGCGTCAACATTCTGGCTAACGCAGTTAAAGTGACTCTGGGCCCTAAAGGCCGTAACGTGGTTCTGGAGCGCAGCTTCGGTGCCCCAACCGTAACTAAAGACGGTGTTTCAGTTGCAAAAGAAATCGAACTGAAAGACAAGCTGGAAAACATGGGCGCGCAACTGGTTAAAGAAGTTGCTTCCAAAACTTCCGACAACGCCGGTGACGGTACAACTACCGCAACCGTGCTGGCACAAGCGATCGTTCGCGAAGGCTTCAAGTACGTTGCAGCCGGTTTCAACCCAACCGATCTGAAGCGCGGTATCGACAAAGCTGTGGTCGCCATCGTTGGTGAAATCAAGACCCTGTCGAAGCCGACAACTACCAGCAAGGAAATCGCACAAGTTGGTTCGATCTCCGCTAACTCCGACACCGATATCGGTGAAATCATTGCCAAGGCAATGGACAAAGTCGGCAAAGAAGGCGTCATCACAGTTGAAGATGGCAAGTCACTGGAAAACGAACTGGACATCGTCGAAGGTATGCAATTCGACCGTGGCTATCTGTCGCCTTACTTCATCAACAACCAGGAAAAACAAGTTGTTGCTCTGGAACAGCCTTACGTTCTGCTGTTCGACAAAAAAATCTCCAACATCCGTGACCTGCTTCCAATCCTGGAACAAGTCGCCAAGTCGGGCCGTCCACTGCTGATCATCGCAGAAGACGTCGAAGGCGAAGCACTGGCAACACTGGTCGTCAACAACATCCGCGGCATCCTGAAAACTGCTGCTGTCAAGGCACCAGGCTTCGGCGATCGTCGCAAAGCCATGCTGGAAGACATCGCTATCCTGACCGGTGGTCAAGTGATCGCGGAAGAAGTCGGCCTGACATTGGAAAAAGTGACACTGGCAGAACTCGGCCAAGCTAAACGTATCGATATCAGCAAAGAAAACACCATCATCATCGATGGCGCCGGTGAAGCAATCGCTATCGAAGGACGCGTCAAGCAAATCCGCGCCCAGATCGAAGAAGCATCTTCGGACTACGACCGTGAAAAGCTGCAAGAACGTGTTGCCAAGCTGGCAGGCGGCGTTGCACTGATCAAAGTCGGCGCAGCTACCGAAGTCGAAATGAAAGAAAAGAAAGCACGCGTTGAAGATGCATTGCACGCTACCCGCGCTGCAGTTGAAGAAGGCGTAGTTCCTGGCGGCGGCGTGGCTTACCTGCGCGCACGTGCTAACGTCAAGAACCTGAAAGGCGACAACGCCGATCAAGAAGCCGGCATCAAGATCGTGCTGCGCGCGATTGAAGAGCCACTGCGTCAAATCGTATTCAACGCTGGCGACGAGCCATCGGTTGTGATCAACGCAGTCCTGGCAGGAACGGGTAACTACGGTTACAACGCTGCCAACGGCACTTACGGCGACCTGGTTGACCTGGGCATTCTGGATCCGGCAAAAGTAACCCGTTCGGCACTGCAAAACGCCGCTTCGGTTGCTGGCCTGATCCTGACAACCGATGCAATGATCGCTGAACTGCCGGAAGACAAGTCAGCTGGCGGCATGCCAGGCGGCATGGGTGGTATGGGCGGCATGGGCGGTATGGACGGTATGATGTAATGGATTGATCGCAGGGAACCTGCTTACGGTTCTCAGCGATCACCCAGAGTAGTCGGGGCATCTTCTTTATTTTTTTGAAGACGCTTTAGTTACTCAAGAAGAAGCCCGCAGCGTTGCGGGCTTTTTCGTTTACGGAAGTCGACAGAACACAAGAAAATCTCCTTATGCCAAAAGGTAATAACGCCATACCTAAAATATACTTTCTCCATCTATAAAATCCTTATAAAATAAGCACTTACATAAAAATTATATCGGCGGCAGATTGTTGAAATCGAGACAATCAGCTGCCTTTTTTTATTCTGAAATGATAAAAATTCAAGCAGTTACCCAACAATTCCCGGGTGCCAATGGCCCCGTGGATGCGGTACGCAATGTTGATCTGACGATTAACAAGGGCGAGATCTTCGGCATAATCGGTCGCAGCGGCGCTGGCAAAAGCACTTTGGTGCGCACGCTCAATCTCCTCAATCGCCCTACTTCGGGCAAGATCATCGTTGATGGCAAGGATATGACGGCGCTCAATGCCGATCAGTTGCGCGCCGCGCGACGCGAAATCGGCATGATTTTTCAGCACTTTAACTTGCTGTCGTCACGTACCGTTTACGACAACATCGCGCTGCCGCTGGAACTGGCTGGCATGCCGCAAGCCGAGATCAGCAAAAGGGTCACGCCATTGCTGGAACTGGTCGGCCTGACTGCGTTGAAAGATCGCTATCCGGCCCACATCAGCGGTGGTCAGAAGCAGCGCGTCGGCATTGCCCGCGCCCTTGCCAACGCGCCGAAAGTATTGCTGTCCGACGAGGCCACGTCGGCACTCGACCCGGAAACTACCCGCTCGATTCTGGAACTGTTGCGCAAGATCAATCAAGAGCTCGGCCTGACTATCGTCCTGATCACGCATCAAATGGAAGTGATCAAGATGATCTGCGACCGCATGGCCGTCATGGAAGCAGGCGACGTGATCGAACATGGTGCAGTGATCGATATCTTCCGCTCTCCTAAACATGCGGTGACGCGCGCGATGATTGGCGACGTGATTGCCCAAGAACTGCCATCCGGCGTGCTGCAACGCTTGCGCGCGCGGCTGCAGCGTAGCGATGCCGGCGAAGGCACCGACCATTTGTTCCGCCTCGCGTTTACCGGCGACAGCGTCGATCAGCCGCTGTTGTCGGAAGTCGTGCGTAAATTCAATCTGGACTTCAGCATTCTGCATGGTCAGATCGACGAAATTCAAGGTCAGGCGTTTGGTTCGCTGGCCATTTTAGCCAATGGCGGCAGCGCTGATATCGCCGCCGCCATGAGGTATTTAAGTGCGCAAGGCGTTACCGTGGAGGAATTGAATCATGTCATCTGAAATGCTTGACCTGTTCCTGTCGTCGTTCGGCGAAACCCTGATGATGGTCGGCATCTCCGGCATCCTCGGTGCGCTGCTCGGTATCCCGCTGGGGATTGCACTCCACCTGAGCGGCCGTGATGGCGTGCTGCCGAGCCTCGCCTTTAACCGCATTGCCGGACTGATCGTCAATGCGGTACGCTCGACGCCGTTCATCATTTTGCTGGTGGCGGTCATTCCGTTCACGCGCTTTTTTGTCGGCACCTCGATCGGCACTGCTGCTGCGATTGTGCCGCTGACAATTGCATCGGCACCGTTCATCGCGCGGCTGGTGGAAACCGCGCTACGCGAAGTCGATCGTGGCCTGATCGAAGCGGCACAGGCGATGGGAGCGACCACCTGGCAAATCGTCTGCAAAGTACTGATCCCCGAAGCGTTCGCCGGCATCATTGCCGGGCTGACCATTACTTTTGTCAGTCTGGTCGGGTACTCGGCGATGGCCGGTGCAATCGGCGGCGGCGGCCTCGGCGACCTTGGGATCCGCTACGGCTATCAGCGCTTTTTGCCGGAAGTCATGCTGGCAGTGGTACTGATTCTGATTGTGTTTGTACAACTGGTACAAACCCTGGGCGACATTCTGGTGCGACGCTTGAGCCACAAATAATTTTACCTACCCACCCCACCCCCGTTACCCGACGCCGATCGCGTCAGTGACAACGCAGGCGGCAACCGCCTGCCCTTAGAAAGGAAAGAAATGAATCGTCGTCAATTAGTCGAATTTTTTGCTGGTCTGGGCCTCATCGCCAGTCTGGTATCCGCGCCGGTATTGGCGCAGGATAAACCGATCAAGATCGGCGCGACCGGTGGCCCGCACGCGGAAATCCTGGAAGTGGTGAAAAAAATCGCTGCCAAAGATGGCCTGAATATTCAAATCGTTGAATTCAGCGACTACGTTCAGCCTAACGCCGCCCTGGCTGCCGGTGACCTCGATGCCAACAGCTACCAGCATCTGCCTTACCTGGAAGCGCAAGTCAAAGATCGCGGTTACAAGCTGACCAATGTCGGTTACACCATCACCTTCCCGATGGGCCTTTACTCGAAAAAAGTAAAGTCGCCGAAAGACCTGAAAGCTGGCGCCCGTATCGGTGTCCCGAACGATCCGACCAATGGCGGCCGGGCATTGCTGCTGCTGCAAGCGCAGGGGCTGTTGAAGTTGAAAGCCGGTGCCGGGCTGCAGGCAACGCCACTGGATATCGCTGAAAATCCGAAAAAATTGAAAATCGTCGAAATCGACGCAGCGCAACTGCCGCGCTCGCTGGATGACCTCGATGCAGCTGCCATCAACGGCAACTTCGCAGAAAAAGCCGGTCTCAGCCCGACCAGAGATGGCATCGCCATCGAAGCTGCGCGCGGCCCTTATGCCAATATCATCGCGGTGCGGACCGAAGACAAGAGCAAGCCATGGGTTGCCAAGCTGGTCAAGGCTTACCACAGCCCTGAAGTGAAGCAGTATGTTGTGAATCAATACAAGAATTCGGTGATTCCGGCCTGGTAAGCCGCTATTCCGGGGCGCGTGGCGCGTCTATGATTTTTGACAGTAAAAAAGCCTCGTTGAAATCCGAACGAGGCTTTTTTATGGATTAAATATTGCCAATACCATCGCGCTGCCGCGACTCACTGCTGCAAGGCAATATCCTCAACGTTAGGTATCCGCCTCATCCCGCGGCGGATTATATGCCAGCTCTTCCGCTGCGGCGGCAGCGGCAGCCTCATCCCTGGCTTGCTGCTTTTCCAGTAACTCCTGCTGATGTTGCGCCAATAACCCTACGCGACTCTGTGGCGTTTCCAGCGAAATTCGGCCGAGTGCGCCGGTGCGGAAATCCTGCAGCAGCGTGTGCGCGGCTTTTTCCACATCAAAGTCACCGCCTTTGAGGCGGAAGCCACGACGGCTGGCGACACCTTCAATGACATCGACACCATCAACACCGTCGGTGATTTGCATACCGTAGCGGGCCGTCACCAGTTGCGGATAACGCTGCAATAGCACGTCGGCGAGAAACGTCGCCACCTCCTCTTCAATCAAGGCATTGACGCCGACTGCATGACTGGCGGCCAGCATCATGCCATCGCTAGGCAACGCGATCTTCGGCCATAACATGCCGGGGGTGTCGATCAGGACCATGTTCTTGTTCATGTACAAGCGCTGCTGCACTTTGGTGACGGCAGGCTCATCGCCAACGGCGGCCACGCGTTTTTTCAGCAAGGCGTTCATCAAGGTCGATTTACCGACATTCGGAATCCCCATGATCATCATGCGCAACGGCTTGAGCGGCGTACCGCGGTGCGGCGCCAGCGCCAGCGCCAGACCCGGCACCTTGAGGACATCGGACGGCTTCTTGCAACTCAGCGCGACCGCATGCACATCTTTCTGACCGTTGTAATGGCTAATCCACGCCTGCGTAGCGACCGGATCCGCAAGATCACTTTTATTCAGGATTTTGAGGCAAGGACGCTGACGAAACAGACGCAGTTGCTCGATCATCGGATTGCAGCCGGCCTGCGGAATGCGTGCATCCAGCACTTCGATGATCATATCGACCTTTTCCATGGCTTCCGCCGCCTTTTTGCGGGCGGCGTTCATGTGGCCGGGGAACCATTGTATGGACATGCGTTTTCTTGTCTGACGAAAATAAACCGCTATTGTACGGACTTCCGTAGGAGTCCTGTCGGATTGAGGGAATCGAAGCGAAAAAGTGGCTGAGCGCGGACAGATTTTGCTGATTTTTGTGTCAATAGCGGGACTATTGACCAAAAAATCAGTGAAATATGGACCGCTCAGGCGCTTTTGCAGCCGATTCTCCCTCAGTCCGACAGGGCTCCTTCAACCCACGAACTTGTCCCGCAAGCAACGATTCAGGCGGTTTATTCGAGGTCAGCCAATACTTTCAAATGTGCCACTACGCTGCGCCCCAGTGCCGACAGCTGATAGCCGCCTTCCAGGCAACTGACTATCCGCCCTTGCGCATACTGGCTGGCGACCTGCATGATCTGTTTGGTGATCCACGCATAATCGGCCTCGACCAGCGCCATCTGGCCCATTTCGTCTTCGCGATGCGCATCAAACCCGGCCGAAATAAAAATCATCTGCGGTTGATGCGCGCGTAATGCCGGTAGCCATTTTTCGGTCACCAACTGGCGCACCACATCGCCGCCGGAATAGGCTGGGACCGGGACATTGACGATATGCGCGGGCGCCGCTTCGGTGCCGCTAAACGGATAAAACGGGTGCTGGAAGAAGCTCACCATCAGCACCCGCGGCTCTTGCAAGAAGGCCTGCTCTGTGCCATTCCCATGATGGACATCGAAATCGACAATCGCCACGCGTTGTAAACCATGGGCCTCCAGCGCATGACGCGCGGCAATCGCGACATTATTGAACATGCAAAACCCCATGGGTCCGGCATTAGTCGCATGGTGGCCGGGCGGCCGCACCGAACAAAAGGCGTTTTCCAACTCACCCGCAATGACCGCATCGGTCGCCGCAATCGCCGCAGCGGCCGCCCGCAATGCCGCTTGCCAGCTATGCTGGTTGAGTGAGGTGTCGCAATCCAGCGGATAGTATGCAGTGTCACTTTTGCGCAAGGCCAATGAATTGCTGCGCACCAGTGCGATCGCTTCCGGGCTATGCACGCGCGCAATCGCCGCCACGGTGCTGGCCTCTGCCATATCCGGCGCTTGCCGATGATCGAGCCACTGATCGATACGGCTTGAAATCAATTGATCTTCAATCGCTTGCAGCCGCTGTGGCGACTCCGGATGCCCGGCGCCCATTTCATGCAGCTTGCAATCGGGATGAGTATAAAAGGCGGTTGTCATTTTATTTCGCTGGCTATCGAATTGCTCGCTTAGAATTGGGGGCTGCTGCCTCTATCTAGTGTAACCAAGAAACTGCACCATGGATGAATAAGATACTTAATTTATTTGCAATATTATTGACGTCCTGATACAAGCTACCGCAAGGCGGATCATGTGCCACGTCGCGTTCCCCACCCTTTAACGCCTCACCGAAGACCACATGTTCGCCAAAATCCACGCAGTCGCAAAACAAGTCAATCACGTTGTCGTCGGTAAGGATTTGCAGATTCGGCAAGCGCTGGTTTGCCTGTTGGCCGGTGGTCATTTATTGATTGAAGACATTCCCGGCGTCGGCAAAACGACCTTGGCACACGCATTGGCAATCTCGCTCGGCCTGCGCTTTAACCGGCTGCAATTCACCAGCGACTTACTCCCCGCCGACATCGTCGGCATTTCGGTTTTTGATCGCGAAAAAAGCAATTTTTTATTTCATCCCGGGCCAATCTTCACCCAGGTGCTACTCGCCGATGAAATCAATCGGGCGACACCCAAAACCCAATCGGCATTATTGGAGGCGATGGAAGAGCGGCAGGTCACCGCGGAAGGTCGGACCCGCGATTTACCGGAACCGTTTTTCGTGATTGCCACACAAAACCCGTCTCATCAGGTTGGCACCTTTGCGCTGCCGGAATCACAGCTGGATCGTTTTCTGATGTGCTTGTCGCTCGGTTATCCGGATGCGGCGGCGGAGCGATCGCTGTTGATGGGAGAAGACCGCCGCACGCTACTTAGGTCCTTGCAAAAGGTGATGGATCCAGTCGAGCTGATCGATGCGCGACAAGCGTTAAGACAAATTCATACCGCGCCGGCATTGATTGATTATGTCCAGGCATTAACCCAGGCGTCACGCCAGAACGCGTTGTTTGCAGAAGGCATGAGCCCACGTGCGGCGATCGCGCTGGTACAGGCAGCCAGGGCCTGGGCCGCGCTCGAAGGACGCAATCATGTGATACCGGAAGACGTGCAAGCGGTGCTGGTGCCCGTCACCGCACATCGGCTGCGGCCGCTGAAATCACGCGATGCCAGCGGGGCTGCAATCGGCAGTCGCGATCTGGTATTGCAGTTGTTGAAATCCGTGCCGGTCTGACTGGGTACGCATCATCCATGCTGACGATTCTGCAAAAAAAGCTGCAATTCCGGGCTAAATTTCCGTTGCGATTTCCATTCAGGCCGCGCGCTGGGCAAACCGAAAGCGGCGAAGTATTTCTCGGCCAGCGGCGCGTCTATATCTTGCCGACCGGCGCCGGTTGCGGGTTGATGGCGATGCTGATTCTGCTGTTCATCGGCGCGATCAATTACAACCTCAGTCTCGGCTTTGCATTGACCTTTGTACTTGCCGCATGCGCGATGATCGACATGCATCTGACCTTCCGCAATCTGGCGTTTCTGTACTTATCGTCAGGTCGCAGCGCTCCGGTATTCGCCGGTCAGGAGGCTTTGTTCGAGCTGCATCTGATAAATCGCCGCAAACATCCACGCTACGCAATCTGGCTGGGTTTCATCGGTCCTGATTTACCTGATCTGGAACAGCCGGTTGACATCGCCGCAACTGCCTCCTGCCGCGTGGTATTGACAGCCGCTACGCTGGAACGTGGCTGGCTGACAGCACCTCGGGTCCGCTTGCAAACACGTTTTCCGCTGGGTTTTTTGCGCGCCTGGAGTTACTGGCAGCCGGATGGCAAGGTGCTGGTCTATCCTCAACCGGAGTCGGCGGCAGCGGCGCCGCCACTGCCAATGACCGCGCTTGAAAACAGCGCCGGCAACGCCCATGCCGGTCACGAAGATTTCGCCGGCGTGCGCGCCTATCAGGCCGGTGACTCCCTCAAGCATCTGGCATGGCGGCAAATTGCCAAACTCAATAGCGGCGACGACGCAACACTGGTAACACTGATTACCAAACATTTTGACGGTGGCGCCGCCAGCGATTTGTCCATTGATTACGCAAAATTGCCGTATACGATGAATGTCGAAGCCAAGTTGTCGCGCATGACGCGCTGGATCCTGGAGGCCGAGATGCTGGGCTTGCCGTATGCATTTCGACTTGGCGACATCAACTACACCGCGGCGGTCGGTGCCGCCCATCAACAAGCGTGTCTGCAAGCGCTGGCTTTGTATGAGGGCAGCGTATGAGCGACCACCGCCGCACGGTGAGCACGCCAACACCCGCCCCTGCAACCGCAAGCTCCGGATTAGGCAACTGGTTAAATAATTTGCCGCGCGACAAAAGCGATACCTTGCTGTTGCTGATGGCCTGCAGCATGGTGTTGCTGCCGCATGTTGAACACTTGCCGGGCTGGACTTCACTCGCCTGCGCGCTTCTGCTGGCCTGGCGTGGCGCCATCACGTTGCGCGGCCGGCGACTGCCGCCCATCAGCTTATTGCTGCCATTGGCGCTGCTGACGATGCTTGGCGTGTATGCCAGCTCTCGCACCTTGCTGGGGCGCGAAGCCGGGGTCACCATGCTGGTGTTACTGCTGACCTTCAAATTGCTGGAAATGCGGGCCCGTCGCGATTTGTTCGTGGTGCTGTTTCTCAGCTTTTTTCTGCTACTCACCACTTTCTTCTATTCTCAATCAATTGCTACCGCGCTATTCGTAGTCGCCACGCTGATCGTGCTATTGACCGCGCAACTATCGTTCCAGTTTACCGGTGCGGTGCCGCGCTTCCAGCAACGATTGCGCATGGGCGCTTTTATTCTGGCGCTCGCCATACCACTCACGCTGGTGTTGTTCTTGCTTTTCCCGCGCATTCAGGGCCCCCTATGGGGCATGCCCGGCGATGCACATGGTGGACACACGGGTATGTCAGACAGTATGGCGCCGGGAAATATTTCACAACTTGCGCTCTCCGATGAGATTGCCTTCCGCATCAAATTCATTGATCCCGCGCCTGCGCCGGCGAAACGCTACTGGCGTGGTGCGGTACTAAGCAATTTCGATGGTCGTACCTGGACGCAGAGAGATACGTCCGCGCAATTTGCTCCGGATAGCGGCGCGCTGCCAAACGAGCAGAAAAGTAGCGCGGCCATCCGTCAACAAATCACCATGGAAGCAAGCGGGCAGCGCTGGCTGTTTGCACTGGAAACGCCGCAAGCGTCGCCAACACTGGAAACCGGTCCAGCCAGCCAGAGCCACATCAGCGGCGCGCGTGAGATCCGTTCAGACCAACCGATCAACGAACGGATACGTTACGACGTGACATCCACCATCGATGCCCATGGGCCGGGCACTGAAGCCGCAGCAATCCTGCGGCAGGCGCTGACGTTACCCGAAGGCTTTAACCCGCGTGCCGCGGCATTTGCAGCCAGATTGCGGTCACAATCGACCAGCAATGCCGAAGTGGTCAACGCGGTACTCCGTTTTTTTCGAAATGAAAAATTTAGTTATACGCTGGAGCCGCCGCTACTCGGCAGAGATAGCGTCGACGATTTTCTGTTTTCCAGTCGCGCCGGCTTTTGCGAACATTATGCCAGCGCCTTCGTGGTGCTGATGCGCGCCGCACATATTCCGGCACGCGTGGTCACCGGCTATCAAGGCGGTGAAATCAATCCGGTAGACGGCTTTATGACGGTACGTCAATCGGATGCCCACGCCTGGGCAGAAGTCTGGCTGGCGGCGCGCGGCTGGGTGCGTGTCGATCCCACTGCCGCGGTTGCCCCTGAGCGCATTCAAATGCATTTGAATCAGGTCTTGCCACACGGCCTTCTGGGCGGGCTGTTCAATTTGAATCCGTCGCCGGACAGCTGGTGGAACAAGCTGCAGATCGTGCGCGCAAATTGGGACGCAATCGGCAATGCCTGGAATCAATGGGTACTGAATTACACGCCGGAGCGGCAAAAAAATTTACTCGAATATTTCGGCGTTGAACAACTCGACTGGCGCATGTTGACAGCACTGATGTTCGGGCTCGGCACGCTCGCGCTGGCGGCCGTAACGCTGCCATTATTGCTGATCCGGCAGCGGGCCGATCCACTCGATAAGCTATACTCGACCTTATCCAAACGCATGGTCAGACACAGCATGAGCAGACAGATACATGAAGGTCCACACGCGTATCGTCGGCGGTTGTGCGCTGCCAGTTCTCCGCTGACACCGCAGACGAAAAATGCGGTGGCGCGCTTTCTGAAGCTATACGAGACGTTGCGCTATGGTGCAGACAGCGGACCCGACACGGTTGCGCCAGTGTCGTTAAAGAACCAATTCAAAAAACTCAAATACTTGCTATCCCAATGTCGATAAAACTTAACTCTTGCCCCGCAACGCCTACTCTTTCCTTCCCACGCGCCCGTCTTTGCGCCGCGCTTGCCATCGCCATGCTGAGCGCTGCTTGCGCCGTGAATGCGCCATCTACCAAAGTAGCCGCTGCAACGGTCGCGCCTGCCGCACCGGCGCCGACCAATCCGGTGAGTCCTGCTGTCGTGGTAGCGCCTCCCCGACTGGTTGATTCAGGAATTGCCCCTGCTACCGGCGGCGATAGCGAGTTCGCCAATTTCGCTCAATGGAAAACCGTTTCCTCTTTCATCGATCAGATGGTCGCCAAAAACGGCTTCACCCGCGCCGAACTGGAAGCGGTGTTCAACAAGACGCGCTATATCGAGAGCGCGATCCAGCTGATGAAACCGGGACCTCCGGGAAAACCCAAGAACTGGGCTGTCTATCGCGCCCGTTTTGTCGAGCCGGTCCGTATCAATGCCGGCGTCAAATTCTGGAATACCTACGCCGATGCACTGGCGCGTGCCGAAGCCGAATACGGCGTGCCCGCTGAAATCATCGTCGGCATCCTTGGCGTTGAAACGGTGTATGGTCGCAATACCGGCAATTTCCGCGTGATGGATGCGATTACCACGCTGGCATTCGATTATCCCAATACACCAACCCGCGAAGCGCGCATGGCGTTCTTCCGTAGCGAACTGGAAAGCACACTGCTGTTTGCACGTGAGTCGAATATCGATCCATTCTCGCTGCTGGGCTCATACGCCGGTGCTATAGGCTGGCCGCAGTTCATGCCTAGCAGTATTCGCAAATACGCAGTGGATTTTGATGGCGACGGCAAAATCGATCTGCGCAAATCGCCGGTCGATGCGATTGGCAGTGTTGCCCACTATCTGCAAGTGCATGGCTGGAAAACCGGCGCGCCTGTCGTTTTCCCGGCAGCGGTAGCCACCGATACCAGCACTGAAAATCGCTGGCAGGCATTTATCGGTCAAGGTCTGGAGGCGAAGTTTTCGCTGGATGAATTAACCGCTGCAGGCGTAATACCAGCAGCGGCGCTGGCTGGTTCGGCCTCAAGCAACATGCGCTTTGGTCTGGTCGATTTACAAAATGGTACGGCGCCGACCGAACATTGGCTAGGCACGGATAACTTCTTCGCCATCACCAAATACAACCGCAGCTTCTTTTATGCGATGTCAGTGGTTGATCTGGGACGCGCGGTGCGGGTGGCACGCGATGGCGAAATGCAGGTCCGGCAATGACCGCGCATGGGGAATGACACGCTCATTGACCCTTGAGGATGTCCAGGTCTACCTGAACCGTCTCATTATTCGCATTCATCCATATTTGACCGTCCTGAATCGTGCATTGCAATTGCATGTTGCGCTGCGCCTGCTTACTCAGCGCCAGGCTGGTGGCAGAGGGAAGATTGATGACTGTTAAATTACGGGCACGCTCGATTTTGTTGACGATCTGCGCCCACCAGATATGGCTGGTGCTGCTGTAGGTGTACACCACAACTTGGGCGGCCCGACCGCATGCTTTCAAAATACGTTTTTCATCCGGCTGCCCAACCTCAATCCACAGATCGATTGCGCCGGTCAGATCTTTCTCCCACAAGTCCGGCTCATCGACGTCCCACAAGCCCTTGCTAAAAACCAGCGCTTCGGACGCATGGCGCGCAAAAGCCAACACACGCACCATCATCCGCTCATCGGTCTCGGATGGATGACGCGCGATGGTAAGTGCATGCTCCTGATAATACTGACGATCCATATCTGCAATTTGCAGATCGACTTTGTAAATAGTTGCTTTAAGGGCCATGATGCTGAACTTTATTGGTGTAGGGTAGGCGTGGGCCAAAATAACGGCGCGGTATGCGCCTCGCACGCACCGAGGACGGTACTGGATCGGAAGAATAACCCGTTTTGTTTTTACGCGGACAACATATATAGTGCTTTCTCTGTCCAAGCCGAAGTCAGCCCTGAATAAGAGCGCCCGCAACAACCGTGAATTTCCTAACCAAGCTTCCATGCCACCCACAATGCCCATCTCTTCCGAGCAAGTAATCACCGACACTAAACACTGGCTGGAACGCGCCGTGATAGGGCTCAATCTCTGCCCGTTCGCCAAAGCGGTGTACATCAAGAACCAGATTCGCTTTGTCGTGAGTAACGCGCAAACCACCGCAGATTTACAAACTGATCTGATCGCCGAACTGGATTTTTTACACGAGGCAGACCCGGCTTTGGTCGATACGACCTTGTTAATTCATCCCCTGGTGTTGGGTGATTTTCTGGACTACAACGACTTCCTGGACGAGGCCGACGCCATACTTAAGGCACGCGATCTGGAAGGTGAAATTCAGGTAGCCAGCTTCCATCCCGACTATCAATTTGCCGGCACCGATGTCGACGATATTACCAATTACACCAATCGTTCACCTTATCCGACCCTGCATCTATTACGCGAAGACAGCATAGACCGTGCAGTAGAAGCCTTTCCGGAAGCAGCCGATATTTTTGAAAAAAATATGCAGACCATGGAAGATTTGGGACATGCCGGCTGGAAAAATCTTGGTTTAGTAGTCACGCCGACTGATAAGAATCAATCCGAATGAGGCATCTGAACGGCCAATTTTTCCTATTGTAAAATGTCATCAAGAAGAATAAAGTGACTAAAAAGTAATGGACTCGATGGCAAGAAAATTTTAATTGAGTTTTTGCAACTTTTTACTAGAATTAAACATCCAAGTTGATAGAAGTTGCTAGAGTCCAAATTTAAATTGCTCACAAGGTAGTTTTGTTAGTTTTTTGCTATGTTTTCCCATTGAGAATTGTTTCAAGATGTTTCCTTATGATAAAAAAGCTCACGGAATCGGTATAAAATAACAGTACTTGCAACTTCGCCAATAAGCTGAAGGTTAAACACCGCGCAATGCTCCAAAAATAAACAGCGCAAACCTTCCCTATTCAACATCAGGATAAATGGAATCCCACGAATTATGAATACCTCGCTAGAAGCACCAAAGAGCAACAAGCTGGATGAGCAAGTGTCTTACGACCCTAATCACCTGCTTGATTCGCTGATCGACAAATTGCATTTGAAAAACGATGCGGCGCTGTCACGCGCGCTAGAAGTAGCGCCACCCGTGATCAGCAAGATTCGCCACCATCGCTTGCCGGTTGGCGCATCACTGTTGATTCGCATGCATGAAGTCAGTAACCTGACGATCAGTGAGTTGCGAGCATTGATGGGTGATCGTCGTGAAAAATTCCGTATCAGCGACAAGCAATTTAAGCCGAAGGATAAGATCGAGGCAGAATTGCAGAAGTAAACGTCGTATGTTGACGACCTCCCTGCCTCTGTTGCCGATTTACTTAATGCGCTTGCAAAGCTGCAAGCGCATGAAAGGGCGATTATGCAGGGAAAACGCCGGTAGATAAATAACGGTCACCGCGATCGCAGACGATAAAAACTATTGTTGCGTTTTCTACTTGCTGAGAAATTCGAAGTGCTATCTCGCAGGCCCCTGCTGAGGATATCCCGCAGAAAACCCCCTCTTCACTTGCCAGTCTGCGCGCCATGTGTTCGGACGCTGCCTGACTGACCGATTCAATCTGATCGACCCGCGCATGTTCGTAAATTTTCGGCATATAGGCTTCCGGCCATTTTCTGATGCCAGGAATTTGTGAGCCTTCTTCCGGCTGTGCACCGATGATCTGTATCGCCTGATTTTTTTCCTTGAGGAATCTGGACACGCCCATGATGGTGCCGGTGGTTCCCATAGCACTGACGAAGTGGGTAATCCGTCCTTCCGTGTCACGCCAGATTTCAGGTCCGGTAGTTTCGTAATGCGACAGCGGATTGTCCGGGTTGGCAAACTGATCGAGAATCAAGCCCTCGCCATCCTTTTCCATTTTCTGTGCCAGATCACGCGCATATTCCATACCGCCGGTCTTGGGCGTCAAAATAATTTTGGCACCGTAAGCGGTCATGCTTTGGCGTCGTTCTTCGCTCAGGTTTTCCGGCATCAGCAACACCATTTTGTAACCGCGCATCGCTGCAGCCATCGCTAACGCAATGCCGGTATTGCCACTGGTAGCTTCGATCAGGGTATCGCCTGGTTTAATATCGCCGCGGGCTTCAGCACGCTTGATCATCGAAAGCGCAGGTCTGTCCTTGACTGAGCCAGCTGGATTATTGCCTTCCATCTTGCCCAGAATAACGTTGTTGCGTTGCGCAGCAACTTCTCCCGGAATCCGTTTTAGCTGCACCAGCGGGGTATTTCCGATTGTGTCTTCAATAGTCAGATAAGGCATAGTTTAAGCTTACAGAGGAGGCAAAGGACCTATTCTAATATGAGACTTTATTGTGCGTATGAGCAATAGGCAATCCTGATGAAATACGTACGCAGTCGCCCGTCAAACCATGTAAAAGACCTTTCAATGCCCTGAAATCGAGTAAGGGACGGGATTACCCCCGTCGCCTTCTCACACCACCGTACATGCGGTTCCGCATACGGCGGTTCATTCAACACGCTGGAAGCGCCGCTGGGTGTCCAGCAGCGAAACCAACCCTAATACATCAAAGAAGCGTTTAGGATACGCCGCGTTCATATGACTCGCTCCGGCGTTCCACCAGTGGCCGCGTCCGTTGCTTGCCGACTTCCATGCGCGCGTCTTATCCAAACCTTGGGCTTGCAGCTTCTTGTTACGGGTGGACGGTCGCTTCCATTGCCGCCATAGCAGGCAGCGCAGTTTGCGCCGAATCCATCCGTCCAATTCCTCCAACACACCTTTTACCTCTGTCAGGCGGAAGTACGATGTCCAGCCACGCAGCACCGGGTTGAGCGCTGCGATCGTTTCGCCGAGATTGCGCGAGGCGTTCCCGACCACGATTTCACGCACCCTGTCTTTCAATCGCTTCAGACTGCTATCGGCGATTTTAAGACGGACTTGCTTATGCCAAGTGACGCTGTAACCTAGAAACTTCCGCTGCCAGGGCCGTGCGACGGCGCTCTTGTCCCGGTTGACCTGAAGTTTTAATTTCTTCTCCAGATAGCCGGTAATCGCAGCCATCGCATGCCGTCCTGCCGCTTCGCTTTTGACGTAAATGTTGCAGTCATCGGCGTAACGGCAGAACCGGTGTTCCCGCCGCTCCAGTTCGCGGTCCAAGTCCGTCAGCAGGATGTTCGACAACAACGGTGACAGCGGGCCGCCCTGCGGCGTACCTTCCGTCCTCGCGCTGACGATCCCTGCCGACATCATGCCCGCTTCCAGATAACGACGGATCAGTTTCAATACCCGTTCATCTTTGACTTTCCTGGCTATCCGCGACATCAGAATGTCGTGGTTCACCCGGTCGAAGAATTTCTCCAAGTCGAGGTCGACCACCCAGCGGCGGCCTTCCTTGATATAACCTTGCGCTCGTTGCACCGCTTGCCATGCATTGCGGCCCGGTCGGAACCCATAGCTATGTTCGGAGAATTCAGGTTCGAACTCTGGTTGCAGGACTTGCAACAGCGCTTGCTGGATCAGGCGATCCAACACCGTCGGGATGCCCAGTGTGCGTACCCCGCCGTTGGGCTTGGGTATCTCCACTTTGCGGATCGCCGCCGGTATATAGTTGCCTGCCAGTAGCGCTGTCTTGACGCTTGGCCAGTGCTGTTGCAGCCACGCCTTGAATTCGAACACAGTGAGTCCATCGACTCCCGCTGCACCCTTGTTCTGCATGACCCGCTCATACGCTCGCCACAGGTTGTGACGTTCGACCACGACGTCCATCTGCCGCAGTCCTTCCGCTTTCGTTTGCCCATCCGCCGCCGTGCCAACCTCGGCACCCGACCCGGCCATCGACGAAATCCGTTCGTCTCTCTCCGTGTCGGGCGCAGTTGCCTGCCTTGTTGCGTCATCGATTTGCATCGAGGTCGGATGTCCTAATCGCGTTGTTCAATGTTCAGGCCTTCAGTCATGGCTCTCTCCGGCTCGCCGCCTCGTCCTCGACCTACTATGCCCTCTGCTGACTTCTGCATACGCATCCCAACACCTCTCGATGTCGGTAGCACTAGGCACGCATGCAGATCTCCCCGGGTATTGCGCACCTACCTTCACGCTTATGCCTGTCGGATCTACGTCATAGCCTTCCGGACAAGTATCGGGCTTTGATGATATTTGACATCTCACCCGGCTACGCCGCCTCATATCCGCTTCCTGTTCGTCAGGCCAGCGCTTTGCCTTCGGCTTCCTCCAGATTCGCAGTCGCCCGCGACACCCTTGCCTTCAGCTAACTCTTCCCCTTGTCGGGCGAGTAGAGGACTTCCACCTCCAAGTAAGCACGCCCTGCCGGGCGCACAAATAAAAAGCCCCCTTGTTACAAGGAGCTTTCAGAGAATGACGATGCCACTTTTACCGGATGCGGGTCTTGAGGATCTTTTCTACTTTTTAACTGCGGCTTTACCAGTCTCTTTTTTGGGCTCCGCTTTCACTGCAGCATTGGACTTAGCCTGACCGTTCACCTGCAAACCGGCTTGTGACAACTTGACAGATTTTTTCCCGCCTATGCCCTTTACGCGCTGTTCAAAGTCGGCCCAGTCCTTAAAATTACCGCCTTTGGTGCGTTCGTCAATAATCCGTTTTGAAGTCGCTGGCCCGACGCCCTTCACGCTGTCGAGCGCCGCCTGATCTGCTTTGTTAACGTCAACTTGCGCAAATACCAAGCCCATGGTGGCAATCAACGTTGCCATTACTTGTAGTAGTTTTTTAAGCATGTTGTCCTCTTTCGATTAGTGTGATGATGGCTATCAGAATGAACCGGACGCGAATACGTCCGGCTCATTATAGGGATGGAAACTCGATCAGAATTGCCATTCCCGGCACACTTTAGGACTTGGCTTATCGAAACAGTTCTTCGTACGTGACTGTTGCTGTGCCCAGCTTACCAACGACGATGCCGCCGGCACGATTTGCTAACGCCACCGCTTCAGCGATAGGCAAGCCAGCGCCCAACATTACTGCCATGGTCGCAATCACCGTATCACCGGCGCCGGAGACATCAAACACTTCACGCGCCATCGTGGGGAAATGCACAATCTGCTGCTCGGTGTATAAAGTCATTCCTTCTTCCGAGCGCGTCAACAACAAGGCTTCCAGTTCGAGCGATGCCCGCAAGTTCTGAGCTTTGGCCGTCAACGCTTCTTCGCTCTTCCAGCTGCCAACGATCCGCATCAGTTCCGACTTGTTCGGCGTCAGTATGGTGGCACCGGCATAGCGCGAAAAGTCATCGCCCTTGGGGTCAACCAGAATACATTTTCCCGCCTGTTTGGCGGCACTTATCATGTCGCTGACGTTGACCAGACTACCTTTGGCATAGTCAGACAAAACGATCACGTTATATTGCGGCAACAATGTGTTGTAGCGGGTCAGCTTGTCGCGCAATACGGTATCAGTTGGAGGCTCTTCAAAATCTATCCGCAACAACTGCTGTTGACGGCCGATCACGCGCAGCTTGATGATGGTGGAAATGGCCGGGTCTCGGGTCAAAAAGCTCTTGATCCCCAACTCCGTCAGCAAGGCATCAACGACATCGCCGGCTTCATCTTGCCCAACCACTCCTAACAAGCCGGCGCCACCGCCCAGCGTCGCGATGTTGCGTGCGACGTTGGCGGCACCGCCCAGGCGCTCTTCACGTTTTTCGACGCGCACCACTGGCACCGGCGCTTCCGGAGAAATACGGTTAACCTCGCCAAACCAGTAACGGTCCAGCATCACGTCGCCAACCACCAGGATACGGACGCTTTCAAACGAAGAAGGAATCCCTGGGGTGACTGCCGCTGTCTTATTAGCTCTCATTCTCATCGACCTCACTTACGCGTCAGTACCGAACGGCCGATGCCGTAATACTCGAAACCAAGGTCACGCATCACCGTTGGCTCATACAAGTTACGGCCATCAAAAATTACCGGCTCCTTCAGATGCGCGCGGACTTGCTCAAAATCCGGACTGCGATAGGTCTTCCACTCAGTGACGATGGCCAGTGCGTCAGCGCCCTGCAAAGCTTCCATTTGCTTGTCGCAAAACCGCAGGCGCTGCAATACTTCTGGGGTCGCAGCAAAATCCAGTTCCAGCACGCGCTTGGCCTCAACCATCGCTACCGGGTCATGGACTGCTACCGATGCGCCACGGTCGAGTAATTCGCGCAGTAAAACGCGCGACGAAGCTTCGCGCATGTCATCGGTATTCGGTTTAAATGCCAAACCCCACAAAGCAAAATGCTTGCCGCTCAAATCGTTACCGAAACGTTCAACAATTTTGTTGCCCAGCACGTGTTTCTGGTTATTGTTGACCTGCTCCACCGCACGTAGAATCAATAAGTCTTGATCGTACTTACGCGCAGTACGCTCCAGCGCCTGCACGTCCTTGGGAAAACATGAGCCACCGTAGCCGCAACCGGCATACAAAAAGCTGTAACCGATGCGTGGGTCTGAGCCTATGCCGTGGCGCACCGCTTCGATATCGGCGCCTACCTTATCGGCCAGGTTGGCCAACTCGTTCATGAATGAAATACGCGTCGCCAGCATCGCATTCGCTGCATATTTGGTGAATTCGGCAGAACGCACATCCATCCAGTAGGTGCGCTCGTGATTCCGATTGAACGGGGTGTACAGCTGCTTCATCAGGCCGTGGGCGCGCTGACCTTCAGTGCCGTCGTCGCAGCCAATCACGATACGGTCGGGGCGCATGAAATCCTCAACAGCAGCACCCTCTTTCAGAAATTCAGGATTCGACACGACCGAAAATCTTGTCGCTTCATCGGCCACCTTCCGGGTCGCCAGCTCAGCCCGGATCGCCGCGCTGACCCGATCTGCAGTACCTACCGGGACCGTCGACTTATCGACGATCACCTTGAAATCGGTCATGTGTTTGCCGATGTTGCGCGCCGCCGCCAGCACATATTGCATGTCGGCTGAACCGTCTTCATCCGGCGGCGTTCCGACCGCGATAAACTGAATTTGGCCATGCGCGACGCTGGCCGCGATATCTGTCGAAAACTGCAGGCGGCCAACCGCACGATTACGATTGACGATCTCGGCCAGCCCGGGTTCGTGTATGGGAATACCGCCGCTATTCAAAATATCGATTTTCTTTTGGTCTACATCCAGACAAAAGACATCATTGCCTAGCTCGGCCAGGCAAGCGCCGGTGACCAAACCGACATAACCGGTACCGATAATTGTTATTTTCATGTTCTTCCGTTATTGCGTTTCGAGATTGGTTCGTGCAGCAGATTATTAAAGGCTATCTCAATTCATTACATTCAATTCTTCCGTCCGACGCGGCGGGTAGGTTTCCCAACGGCTGCAACCTGGACATTGCCAATAAAATTGACGCGCCTTAAAACCGCAATGACTGCATTGATAGCGCGCCAGCTTCTGGGTATAACCATGGACCAGATTTTTTACGACTGAAAGTTCCGAATGCATTTCAGGCGCAGCAATCATCAAGCGTGCCTCCAGTAATTTATCCAGACCGAGTAGCGTTGGCGTACGGCGCAGTTCGTCACTGACCAGCTGATTGGTCGCGTCAACGCCATCAAGTTCGAGCACCGCCTTAAACACGACTTCCAGCAAATCGATAGAGGATGCTTCCGCCAGATAGGAGCGCAACAAGTTGACGCCCTCGTGCGGACGGCCGACAGTACGATAACCGTCCATCAGCCGCTGCGCGACTAATGCCACGTGCGGCACACTTTGTTGCTCAACCCGACGCCAGGCGACTAACGCGGCCTCTGCGTCGTCTTTCGCCAAATACACATCGCCCAGCAGCATTGTCGCGCGGACGCTATTGCGGTCGTTCGCCAACGCCTTGTCCAGCAGCGCCATGGCTGCGTCGGGATGACCATCGACCAACGCATCCTGGGCCAATTCGCAATAGAACTGGGCAATCTCTTTCTGGCGGCCACCGGCACCGGCGTCCTGCAAGGCCTGCGCCGCATCAATCGCCCGCGTCCATTCTTTTTCGCGTTGATAAATTTCAAGCAATGCGCGGCCTGCTTGCGCACCGTACGAAGAGCCTATCAATAAATTGAAACTCTCTTCGGCACGATCGAGCAAGCCTGCCTTCAAGTAGTCCTGCCCTAATTCATACTGTGCATGCAAGCGATGCTCCTGCTCCAGATCAGGACGCGCCAGCAAATTCTGGTGGACCCGAATCGCGCGTTCGGTCTCGCCGCGACGACGGAATAAATTTCCCAGGGCAAAATGCAGTTCTGCGGTTTCCGGATCGAGCTTCACAATTTCAATGAAAGCATCGATAGCCTTATCCGGCTGTTCGTTGAGCAAAAAATTCAGGCCCTTAAAATAACCGCGGGGCAAGCTGCGCGACTCGGATATCAATTGATTGATATCTACGCGTGCGGCTATCCAGCCCAGACCAAAAAAGATCGGGATGCCTAGCAACCACCAGGTTTCAAATTCCATACAGACGTGTTACCAGCGTAAAGTGTGACGATTAATAGATCGGTAGAGCCGGATTACCGGATGAGAACGGCACATGCAAATGCACTGTCATTACTTACTTCCGAAGCTCCGGGTGCTAACGCATTTGCAGATCAGGCATGGTTGATGATAGCCACCCGTCCATTTTGCAGACCGGCGCCCTCAACATGTTCGATGCAGTACGGCATTATATATTCCGGATGCCGTCCGGTTGAGGTGCCTCAGCGCTGGCCAGGCGTTGTGCTTCCTGTTCTCTTTGCATCGAAGTCAGCGCTTTTTTAGATTTCAACGCATTGCGTCGATGACGGAATACCGCAGGCGTCATCGCCAGCACACCCAGAATCGCACCCGAAGCAAAGAAACCAAGCAGGATCAAGACTAGCGGACCGCGAATTTCGTAGTTAAGGAAAAAATTGAGTGTCACTTCCTGCGAATTCTTCAAAGCAAAGCCAAAGAACACCAGAAATAGCAGAATCGCAATAGCTCGGGAAATAAGTTTCATGACGCGGGTTCCTGATTGGTAGTGTAAAGAGAGCGCTGCCGCGCCTGGCGATCTTGCAATTCCACCCTGTCCGTCAAGTGTGCGCGTGTTCGGACGCACTCACTGCACAACTCTACAACGATACGGATGCCGCCGGGGCCGTCCGACTATCGAAAAATGGCCAACTGGCATGCAAATGAAATTAGCTTATTACAAACGAAATTGTACGTGAAAAAAAACGGCATCCGAAGATGCCGTTCTTATTTTGTACGCACAACTCAGTCTTCTTTGATCGGTTGCCCGACCATTGCATCGACCCGTTCACGCAACTCTTTACCAGGCTTGAAGTGCGGTACGCGTTTTTCCGGCACCATCACTTTGTCCCCTGATTTCGGGTTGCGGCCGATCCGCGGTGGTCTGCGGTTCAGTGCAAAACTGCCAAAACCACGAATCTCGATGCGCTGACCGGTCGACAAAGCGTCGGCCATCGCATCAAGTATGGTTTTGACCGCGTAATCCGCATCCTTGGCAACCAACTGCGGATAACGCTCGGCCAAGCGGGCAATCAGCTCCGACTTTGTCATTAGCGTGCTCGCTTACTTAACTGGCTTAGTTCTTGTTGTCGAATTTAGCCTTCAACAGCGCGCCCAGACTAGTTGTACCGGAAGCAGCATTGGAGTCCGAAGACATCTTTTGCATCGCTTCTTGTGTTTCAACATTGTCTTTTGCCTTGATCGAAAGCTGAATACCACGGGCTTTGCGATCCACGTTGATGACCATTGTTTCCACCACATCGCCAACCTTCAGGTGAGTACCGGCATCTTCCACGCGATCGCGGGAGATTTCGGAAGCGCGCAGGTAGCCTTCGACTTCTTCCGACAACTGAATCACTGCGCCCTTAGGCTCGACCGACTTGACAGTACCTGTTACCAGGGAACCCTTGTCGTTCATTGCAGCGAAGTTGTTGAATGGATCGCCTTCGAGTTGCTTGACGCCCAGGGAGACACGCTCACGCTCAACGTCGATAGCCAGCACGATGGCTTCCAGTTCGTCACCCTTCTTGAAGCGACGGACTGCTTCTTCGCCAGTTTCTGTCCATGACAGATCCGACAGGTGAACCAAACCGTCGATGTTACCGGCCAGGCCGATGAACACGCCGAAGTCAGTGATCGACTTGATCGCGCCACGGACTTTATCGCCCTTCTTGTGGGTGATCGCGAAATCGTCCCAAGGATTAGCTTTACATTGCTTCATACCCAGGCTGATACGACGACGGTCTTCGTCGATTTCCAGAACCATGACTTCAACTTCATCGCCCAATTGAACGACTTTGTTTGGCGCCACGTTCTTGTTGGTCCAGTCCATTTCTGAAACGTGAACCAGGCCTTCGATACCTTGTTCGACTTCAACGAATGCGCCGTAGTCAGTCAGGTTGGTGACTTTACCGAACAGACGGGTGTGTTGTGGATAACGACGTGAGAGGCCAGTCCATGGATCGTCGCCCAATTGCTTGACGCCCAGCGAAACACGGTTCTTCTCTTGATCGTACTTCAGGACCTTGGCAGTGATCTCTTGACCGACTGTCAGGACTTCCGATGGGTGACGCACACGACGCCATGCCAGATCGGTGATGTGCAACAGACCATCGATACCGCCCAGATCCACGAATGCGCCATAGTCGGTGATGTTCTTGACGACGCCATTCACGATGGTGCCTTCTTTCAGCGTTTCCATCAGTTTCTGACGCTCTTCGCCCATCGACGCTTCGATCACGGCACGACGTGACAACACCACGTTGTTACGCTTGCGATCCAGCTTGATGACCTTGAATTCCATGGTCTTGCCTTCGAACGGCGTGGTGTCTTTCACCGGACGAGTGTCGACTAGCGAACCCGGCAGGAAAGCACGAATGCCGTTGGTCAGAACGGTCAGACCGCCCTTAACCTTACCATTGACAGTACCAGTGACGATCTCGCCAGACTCCATCGCTTTTTCAAGCGAGAGCCACGATGCCAGACGTTTAGCTTTGTCACGCGACAGGATAGTGTCGCCGAAACCGTTTTCCAGCGATTCAATAGCAACGGAGATGAAGTCACCAACGTTTACTTCGAGTTCGCCATTATCATTTTTAAATTCTTCAATTGGAATGAAGGCTTCTGACTTCAGGCCGGCGTTGACGATAACGAAGTTATGGTCAAGACGAACGACTTCGGCAGAAATCACTTCACCAGAACGCATGTCTTGACGTGACAGCGATTCTTCAAACAGCGCGGCAAAAATATCAGAGCCGGCGGATGCAGGGGACAGAACAGTGGTGGACATAGGATTGATTGGACTAGTTTGCCAGTATTGCGGCGCATTCAAACGTACTAAATAATAATTTCTTAAATAAGCACAACAACCAGAATACGATCAATAAAGGGTTAGGTTTTTAAACGCCCGATCCAGCTTTGCGCCAGATCGAACAGCTAGGTACAACTAAATAAACAACAAATATCGTGATGCAACCGGATTAAATCAACATGTTGAGACGAATCAACAATACAACTCAAGCCTGCTTTACGGCTGCATACCAACCAAGTACTTGTTCAACCGCTTGTTCTACGGTCATTCCCGAAGTATCCAGAAGATATGCCCCTTCAGCAGCCCTGAGCGGTGCCGAACTGCGCTTGGTATCGCGTTCGTCGCGCTCACTCAAATCTTTTGAGAGGTCTTGCATATTAGCAGAAAAACCCTTGTCAATCAATTGCTTATGGCGCCTTTGCGCCCTCGCTGCAACACTCGCGGTGAGAAACACCTTGAGCACAGCATGAGGGAAAATCACGGTGCCCATGTCGCGACCATCGGCCACCAGGCCTGGCGCCCGATGAAACCCCAGTTGCAGCCCGTAAAGTGCCTGCCTGACCGGCATCAATGCCGCTATTTTAGATGCTGTATTACCAACGTTTTCGGCCCGGATCGCATCCGTGACGTCTTCGTTGGACAGGAATATGTGGGCGCCATCAAAATGGCAGTGCAAGTGCTCAGCCACCTTAGCCAGCGCATGCTCATCGTCCAGCGCGGTATTGCGCCGCAGTGCAGACAAAGCGGTAAGTCGGTACAACGCACCCGAATCAAGGTAGTGAAACCCCAGACGCTGCGCGACTTTTTGCGCCACCGTGCCCTTACCGGAAGCGGTCGGTCCGTCAATGGTAATGACAGGTACAGAAACATTAGACATGGATACTCAATTTATTATTTAGAAAATCAACCTGATTTCCATATGATTTCAAGACGTGGATTACAAACAGATTGTCGCGCATGCACTGCGCCTTTCTTGTTACGTGGAAAAATAATTTATGAAAAACAACAACTTAAGGGCTTAGTGGCTCAACTCAACGGCTCAAAAATGGCCTGCAAATCTTCCGCCGTCAATTTCACGTTTAGCGCTTCACCGGTCGCACCTAACACGGCGTCGGCCAACGCCGCTTTCTTGCCCTGCAGCGTCTGAATCTTCTCTTCCACCGTACCTTTAGCAATCAGCTTATAAACAAATACCGGCTTATCCTGGCCGATTCGCCAGGCACGATCAGTCGCTTGCAATTCAGCTGCGGGGTTCCACCAGGGATCGTAATGAATCACGGTGTCGGCTGCGGTCAGGTTCAAGCCGACGCCACCGGCCTTGAGACTAATCAGAAATACCGGTACTTCGCCCTCCTGGAATGCACGCACCGCAGCCCCGCGATCCTTGGTGTCGCCAGTCAGTAACGTGTAGCGGATATTCGCTGCGGTCAATGCCTCGGCGATCAACGCCAGCATGCTGGTGAATTGCGAGAAGATCAAAATCCGTCGATCCTCCTCGCGCAGTTCCTCCACCATCTCCATTAATTCCAGCAACTTGGCTGAAGGGACATGCGCAGGTCGGCCGGTATCAGCGGCGGTCGTTTTCACCAAGCGTGGGTCACAACAGGCTTGGCGCAGTTTAAGCAAGGCCTCGAGGATAATGATGTGGCTGCGCGCCACGCCTTTGCTCTGAATCGCCGCACGGACTTTTTTATCCATCGCCAGGCGCACGGTTTCATACAAATCCCGCTGGGCGCCGGAGAGCTCGACATGGCGCACCATTTCCGTCTTCGGCGGCAATTCGCGGGCCACTGCATCTTTGGTCCGGCGCAGCAAAAACGGCTTGATACGTCGCACCAGCAACGCCCGCCGGCCATCGTCAGCGTACTTTTCTATCGGCGTGCGGAAATCGCGATTAAAGTCTTTTTCCGACCCTAATAAACCCGGCAGCAAAAAGTGGAATTGCGACCACAACTCGCCTAAATGATTTTCGAGCGGCGTCCCGGTCAGGCACAGACGGTGCCGCGCCTTCAGCAAGGTCACACTTTGCGCCGCTTTGGAGCGCACATTTTTTATATATTGCGCCTCGTCCAGAATCAGCAAATGATACTGATGCTGAAGCAGCCGCTCTTCGTCGCGCGGCAATAATGCGTAGGTAGTCAACACCACATCGTAATCACTGATCTGGTCGAAATAGGCCAGCCGCTGTTTGCCCTGCAGCACCAATACTTTCAATGTTGGCGCAAAGCGCTCAGCCTCTTCCTGCCAGTTCGACATCAGGCTGGTTGGTGCGACCACCAGCGCCGGCGCAGTCAAGCGTCCGGCATTCTTTTCGATCAGAATATGGGCCAGGGTCTGAATGGTTTTCCCCAACCCCATATCGTCAGCCAGAATGCCTGCGAAACCGTATTCGCGCAGAAATTGCATCCACGCCAGCCCTTCGCGTTGGTAATCGCGCAAGGTCGCCTGCAACCCATCCGGTACAACAACTTGTTGGACACCACCAAAGGTATTCAGCTTCTGCCCTATTTTCCGCAAGCGCTCGCCGCCCATCCAGCGTAATTCCGCACTGCCTTCCAGTTCGGCCAGGCGGGCTGCATCAAGCGCTGAAAGCCGCACCGAGTCGCCCGGTTTATCGGTGAAATATAACTCGCCCAGCGTATTCAGAATTGGCTTGACCCGTCCCCACGGCAGCGCCACACGCAGGCCACTTTCGAGCTGCATCAGGAATTCGTCGCTATCCAGACGCTGCGCCAACGCCTGCGGATTAAAGTCATCCGGCGCCTGACGAATCAAACCGATCAACAGCGGCAACAAGGAAACCCGTTCCTGGTTAACGACTATCCCAAGCTCCAGATCAAACCAGGGATTACCAGGCTGGTCCGCGCCGGCTTCATTGATCTCGGCGTACCAATCGTCTATTTCAGTGACGTCAAAGCGATAGTCGGGCGACTTATCGATGCGCCAGCCGGCCGCTGCCAGAACTGGCAAATCCTGTTTGGCAAAGTGCAGCCAGGCCGCCTGACCGGCCATCACCAAAGCGCCATGCGGCATTGCCGGCAGATGCGCGTTACTTTCCGCTACTTGTAAGTTCAGATCCAGTAATGTTTGACCCGCGGCATTTTCGAGTGCCCGATTGCGGATGATTTTTTCGACGCCGGTAGCGCTATTGCGCTGTAACACGGCAGCAAACTCCAGCGGCGCAAGCGCGCCATCGTACAAAAACAGCAGTTGCGCAAAATCCTGCATCACGCCATTACCGTCAGCCACGCTATCCAATACCAGCAATGGTTGCGGCTTTATCGTATCGAGCACCGCAAATGGCACATCGACCGGCAACGGAATCAAATCACTGACGCCCTGGGTCAACAACAACTGCGCGACCTGCCGCTGGTTTCCGGCATCCAGCAATGGCGCTTGCGCCACCAAATTAATCAGCTCATTTGGCGCAATGTGATGCAAGCCTGGCGGCAACGTCAGCTCGCCACAAGACAGATTGTTGATGTACCACGGCGGCGCCGTCGGCAAAACATAATCGATCGTCTCACCCGGCACTGAGGTTGTTGACGTTGCATCAGGTGCGAATTGCCAAACCAGTTTCGACACAGGCACTTCAGCCAATGGCGTCGACACCTGCCCCTGATACCGCGCCCATTTCGCGTGAGGCGCCGCACGCGGCTCATCCAATGTTTCTTCCTGGCGCTGCTCACGCCATTGCAAGGTTGCATTGCGCGATGCCGACAACGCCAGAAAATGGGCCTGTCCTTTGCTCAGGTCAGCCGAGGAATTCGCCCATAACAGATTCTTTTGTTCCAGCAACAAGCGCAACAATTGCGCACCCAGTTTGCCGCTCAACTCACAGCTATTCTGCTGGATTTGAGATTGATAATATGGCGCACTCTGATTTTTACGACTGCTCAAAGCGATAAACAAACTCACCGCATCCTGGTCGCTTTCCCGTGCAAAATCACGAATGCCATTGTAAAAATTATAGCTGTCGCCAAGCGGCTTGACCGAGCTGAAGCGTCCGTCTTTACGCCAACGCGCCTTGCATAAATACAGCAAAACCTGTTTGCCGTTATGCGACGGCACCAACGCAAAAACAAGCTGATAAGCCGGCGCAACAGGGGCCGGTTGCATCCCCATCGCCATCGGCTTGACCAGCAACTCGTCCTCAACCCGCTGCAACCAGTTACCGATCACACGCGGCAAGGGCGTGCCGGATGGACGCAACTGATTTTCTGCCGGAGCTGGCGCGGCATCGGTTGACACTCCCACATCTTGTAAATATCGAATGAGGACTGCCGCGACATGCTTGCAGTTGTAGCCAACGGGACAAGAGCACTCGCCGTTTAACTTGACGCTACCGTCGATGTCTATCAGCGCGATTTCCTGATGGTATACATTTTTGCCACTCCCCCGAACACGCCCGAGCAGCAACCCGCCGTGTCTCTCGAGGCTCACTACCCGCTGCTGCTGAACGTATTCCTGGGCACGCGCAATGGTCACATCCGAGGCTAAATCAACGACATCGTCGAGCGTAAAAGGAATAAGTTGCATGTGACCTTACAGCAAAGTTTGCTCGGCGACCTTTGCAAAAACGTCAAAGTAATCCGGGAAAGTCTTCGCCACACATTGCGGATCGTTAATCCGCACTGTGGTGCCGCGCAGCGCAGCGCCGTCCAGCGACGCCAGCGAGAAACACATCGCCATGCGATGATCGTCATAGGTATCTATCGTCGCCGGCTGCAGCGCAGGCGGCGGCGTAACGCGCAAATAATCTGCTCCCTCCTCAACCAGCGCACCCAACTTGCGTAATTCGATCGCCATGGCGCTCAGCCGGTCGGTTTCCTTGACACGCCAGCTGGCAATGTTGCGCAAGGTGCTGGGGCCATCGGCATACAACGCGGCCACCGCTATCGTCATCGCGGCGTCCGGGATGTGATTGAAATCGGCATCAATCGCTTTCAATACGCCGGTTGACGACACTTCGATCCAGTTATCTCCCATCGTGATGCTGGCGCCCATCTGTTGCAGCGCTTCGACAAAACGCACATCACCCTGAATACTGTTCTTACCAACACCTTCAACCCGTATCGGACCGCCGGCAATCGCGCCGGCGGCCAGGAAGTACGAGGCCGAAGAGGCATCGCCTTCAACATGAATCGTGGCGGGACTTTGATACAGCTGTCCGGCCGCGACCGTGAATGATTGCCAGCCCTCGCGCTCAACCGTGACGCCAAAACGCTGCATCAGATTCAACGTGATTTCGATATACGGCTTGGAAATCAGCTCGCCAATGACATCGATGGTTACCGCTTGATCTTTCGCCATCAACGGTGCCGCCATTAACAATGCGGTCAAAAATTGACTGGAAACGTTGCCGCGCACCGACATCCGTTGTGCATGCAACTGGCCGCGCTGGATATGCAGTGGCGGATAGCCGGGAACACCGGTGTAGGCAATCCGGGTACCGATCGCATTCAACGCATCGACCAGGTCGCCAATCGGCCGCTCATGCATCCTTGCCACACCGTGCAATGTGTAGTCGCCACCCATCGCCGCCAGCGCCGCCGTCAGCGGCCGAATCGCGGTACCTGCGTTACCCATGAACAAGTCGGCCTGATGCGTCGGAAAACGTCCGGTGCATCCGTGCACGGTATAGTGTTGACTGGCCGCGGCCTGCTCCCAGCTGACGCCCAATTGCGTCAATGCCGTCAGCATCACAAGCGTGTCGTCGGATGCCAGCAAATCCAGAATTTCCGTCGTGCCATGCGCCAGCGCGGCCAGCAGCAGCGTGCGGTTGGAAATGCTTTTTGAGCCGGGTAATTTGACCGTGCCGTGGACCTTGGCCACCGGATGCAAGTCAATATATTCCGGGTAGTGCTTGTGTGCTTGCGGCTTCTGTTGATTGCCCATTATTCTCCACCTTCCTTATTCTGTTTTTCCGCCACTTCAATGGCGCTAATCCATAGCTGGCGCGCCTGCTGCGCATTCCGATAAATAGCTTCGAGGCCAGCACCGTCACCGGACGCCAGCAAGCCACGCAACTGCGTCAGTTTCAACTGATAAGCATCCAGCTCCTGCAATAATGCATCCTGATTTGCCAGCGAGATATCGCGCCACATTTCAGGCGACGACCCGGCGATGCGGGTGAAGTCGCGAAAACCGCTGGCGGCATACTGAAACAGTACGTCGGCGTGCGGCTTGTTGGCAATGTCATCGACCAGCGCATACGCCAGCACATGCGGCAAATGACTGACCGAGGCAAACACCAGATCGTGCTGAGCGGCTGACAGGCGGTGTATGAGGGCGCCGCATTGCTGCCATGCGGCGGCAACGCGCTCAACATCCGCTTCGCTATTTTCCGGCAATGGTGTCAGCACGACTTTCTTGCCGACATACAAATTCACAATCGCTGCGTCAGGGCCATTACTCTCTCGACCGGCAATCGGATGACCCGGCACAAACTGGCCGATTTTTCCGCCCAGCGCCAGGCGGGCAGAGGCTTCGACATCCCCTTTGGTACTGCCGGCATCGGTCACGATAGTCCCGGCTTGCAAATGTGGCGCGATACTGGCAAGAATCGCAGCGGTTTGCGCCACCGGCGCTGCAATCAACACCAAATCGGCATGCGCGACCGCATCGGCGGCCGAGCCCGCGATGACATCAATAATTCCCAACTCGAGCGCGCGCTGCAACGAAGCGAGACTACGCCCGGCACCAACGATTTGCTGAACCGCGCCAGCCTGCTTGAGCGCCAGAGCAAACGAGCCGCCGATCAGGCCAACGCCAAAAATAGCAATTTTCTTAAACACGATTAAGGCTTCAGAAGGTGAGTAATGCGTAAAAATGTTAACGATTGGATGAGGAACTGCGTCAGGCCAGCAAGGCCTTCAACGCGGCGATAAATGCCGCATTTTCATGCGGCAGTCCTATGGTGACCCGCAACCATTGCGGCAAGCCGTAATTTCCAACCGGACGAACGATGATTCCCTGCTTCAACAAAGCCAGATTGACACGGTCACCAGCGGCGTCATCGTCGCCCACTTTAAGCATCACGAAATTGCCGAACGATGGCACGTAGGTCAGCTTCAGTTCATCAAATGCCTGCGTCAACTGGACATAGCCGTCGGCATTGATTTGTGCGCTGCGCTGCAAGAACGACTGGTCATCGAGCGCTGCAATCGCTGCCGCCTGCGCCAGCGAATTAACGTTGAACGGCTGACGAATACGGTTCAGCAAATCAGTCACTGCAGGTTGCGCAATCCCGAAGCCGATACGCAAACCCGCCAATCCATACGCTTTCGACATGGTGCGCGAAACCAGCAAATTCGGGTATTTACGGACCCAGGTAATCGCATCGTATTGCAATGCAGGGGGCAGATATTCGTTATAGGCTTCGTCCAGCACCACGACCACATGGGACGGCACACGCTGCAAGAAAGCTTCGATTTCAGCTGCTGGAATAAAGGTGCCGGTTGGATTGTTGGGATTCGCGATAAAAATCAACCGCGTGTCAGCGGTAATCGCCTCAGCCATCGCCTTCAAATCATGGCAAAAATCTTTGGCAGGAACCACGATCGCGCGTGCGCCAACAGCCTGCGTCGCCAACGCGTATACCAGGAAAGAGTACTCGGCGTATATCGCGGCCTGCCCTGGCTGCACGAACGCGTGAGTGGCAAGTTCAAGAATGTCATTGCTACCGTTGCCGAGCGTGATCCATTCCGCAGGCACGTCATATTTGGCCGTGATCGCGGCCTTCAGATCAAAACCGTTGGCGTCAGGATAACGGCCAATATCGGCGACTGCAGCTTGCATCGCCAAACGCGCCGATTCCGGCATGCCCAGCGGATTTTCATTCGAGGCAAGCTTGATGATCTTGGCTTCATCAAGACCAAACTCGCGCGCCACTTCGGCTATCGGTTTACCGCCTTGATAAGGGGCAATGGCGCGAACATACTCTGGACCAAATTGAATCGACATCGTGCGCTTTCTAAATGAATTTTAATAAGCAAATTTTTGCAACTGGATTTTCGACACTTCGAGATATGCGAACGTCTGCATTGATCGGCATTAAAGGCTGAGCGGATACGATCCCAGCAACTTGAAAAACGCCGCATTTTGCTTGAGTTCAGCCAACGCCTTGGCGACCTTTTCGTCCTGCTCGTGACCTTCGACATCGACGTAAAAATAATATTCCCAAGCACCCATGCGCGCTGGCCGCGACTCAAAACGGCTCATCGATACGCCATGGCTGGCGAGCGGCGACAACAGGTTGTACACCGCACCGGCCTTGTTCGGCACCGACAGCACCAGCGAGGTCTGATCCTTGCCGCTTGGCGTCGTGTGCAGACGGCCAATCACCGCAAAACGCGTACGATTGTGCGGATCGTCCTGAATATGGGCACTGACGATTTGCAAGCCGTAAGTCTGAGCGGCAGTTTCGCCGGCAATCCCGGCAACGGTCGCGTCTTCACTCGCCATGCGCGCCGCTTCGGCGTTGGAGGCAACCGCCAGCCGCGGAATATTCGGATAGTGCTGATTGAGCCAGGCATTGCATTGCGCCAGCGCCTGCGAATGCGCACAAATACGGGCGACATCGTCCATCGTCCCGTCTTTCGTCATCAGGCTGTGATGTACCGGAATCGCCACTTCGCCGCTAATCCTCAGCGTGGTTTGCAACAGTAAATCGAGGGTCCGGTTGATGACGCCTTCAGATGAGTTTTCAATCGGCACCACGCCGAAATCGGCGGTGCCGGCTTCCGCCGCACGGAACACTTCGTCGATCGACACACAGGCCATGCTGTCCACCGCGTGGCCAAATTGCTGATAAACGGCCTGTTCGCTGAAGGTCCCGGCGGGGCCGAGATAGGCCACCGTGACGCGCTTTTCCAATGCCCGGCAAGCCGACATCACTTCGCGGAAAATGGTTTGCACGTCGCCGGCTTGCAACGGCCCCGGATTGCGGTCGGCGACGCTGCGCAATACCTGCGCCTCGCGCTCCGGCCGAAATACCGGCGCATCGGTTGCGGCTTTTACATGCCCGACTTTTTGCGCCAACTCGGCGCGGCGATTCAGCAGCACCAGAATTTGCGCGTCAATGTCGTCGATTTGCTGGCGTAACGGTAGGAGTTTGTCTTGGCTCATAATGATCTTGGTTGCGTCGCTCTGTTGCATGACCATACTGTCGGCAAGACGGCTTTATTCAGCGCCGTCCATAGGCCGACTGCATATTGTTAACCACACTGCTTTTCAAATTCTTTCAGGTAGTCGACCAGCGCCTGTACGCCGGCGAGCGGCATCGCGTTGTAAATGGATGCGCGCATGCCGCCGACCGATTTGTGTCCCTTGAGTTGCAGCAAACCACGCTCTTTGGCGCCGCTGAGGAAGTCCTCATTACGTGACTCGTCGCGCAAAAAGAATGGCGCGTTCATGCGTGAACGGCAATCTGCTGCAATTTTGGTTTGATAGAAATCGGTGGAATCCAGGTAGTCATATAACAACGCGGCCTTGGCGATATTGCGTTGTTCCATCCCGGCTACGCCGCCCTGCCGCTTGAGCCACTGAAACACCAGGCCGGCAATATAAATCGCATAAGTCGGCGGCGTGTTGTACATGGAACCGTTGTCGGCGACGATTTTCCAGTCGAACGCTGACGGACAACCCGGCATCGCATGACCCAGCAGGTCTTCGCGCACCACTACGATGGTCAGGCCGGCGGGACCGATGTTTTTTTGCGCGCCGCCATAAATCACGCCGTATTTGGAGACATCGACCGGACGCGACAAGATGTGTGACGACATATCCGCCACCAAGGGCGCACCATTGGTCTCGGCAGCCACGTCGGGCGTAAATTGATATTCGACGCCGTCGATGGTTTCATTAGTGCAGATATGCACGTAAGCGGCGTCTTTCGACAACTGCCAGCTTGCGCGCGCCGGAATCTGCGCAAATTTTTGCGACTCTGACGACGCCGCGACATTGACCTTGCAATAACGCCTGGCTTCCTTAATCGACTTGGTCGACCAGGAGCCGGTATTGATGTAATCAGCGGTGCCTGGGAGCGATCTGTCAGCATTCAGACGTGACGCCAGATTCAGGGGAATGATGGCGTTCTCTGCAATCGCACCTCCTTGCAGAAACAGCACTTTATAGTTCGCCGGAACCGCCAGCAGTTCGCGAAAATCGCGTTGCGCAGCTTCCAGTATCGACATAAATTCGCTGCCGCGATGACTCATTTCCATGACGGACATACCGCTGCCATGCCAGTCCAGCATTTCGGCAGCTGCCTGTTGCAGCACTTCTTTGGGCAATACGGCAGGACCAGCGGAAAAATTAAAGATAGGCATGTTGAAACTCGTCAATAAAAACTGGGAACAGCGAGAATATTTGCAAAAACTGCTAGAAAAACCGATGACGTATTTACGCCGTTTTGCAAGCACTAAGCACTTGAAAACATACCGCTCGGGCAGGAGGACAAGGCCCTCCCGCTCAAGCAGTTATTTTTTTCCGGCAATTTACTCGGCGTCGGCGGGGCCAGTTTCGTCACCGGCGATATCGCCACCTTCATTGCCATTGCCGCTTTCGGCAGCGCCACCGTCTGCAGCGTGCGCTGTTTCTGCGCCGTCTTCGGCAACTTCTTCAACGTCACTTTCCATCACCCGCTGCAAACCACTCAGTTTGGTGCCATCTTCAACAGCGATCAGCGTCACACCTTGGGTAGCGCGGCCCATCTCGCGAATCTCCGCAACACGGGTGCGAATCAATACCCCGCCGGTAGTGATCAGGATGATTTCATCGCTTGGTTCAACCAGCGTGGCGGCAACAACTTTACCGTTACGTTCGCTGGTCTGAATCGCGATCATGCCCTTGGTACCGCGTCCATGACGCGTGTACTCGGTGATAGGCGTACGTTTACCGTAACCATTTTCGGTCGCGGTCAAGACGGATTGTTGTTCGTTTTCGGCAACCAGCAGAGCGATCACTTGTTGACCTTCTTCCAGATTCATACCGCGCACACCACGTGCGGTACGCCCCATCGGACGCACATCGTTTTCGTCAAAACGCACTGCCTTGCCGGAATCGGAGAACAACATCACATCGTGCTGGCCATCGGTCAGCGCCGCACCGATCAGGAAATCGCCTTCGTCCAGATCAACCGCAATAATCCCGGCTTTACGTGGATTGCTGAAGTCCGACAACGGTGTCTTTTTGACTGTACCGAGGCTGGTCGACATAAAGATGTAGCGATCTTCCGGGAAGCTGCGATTGTCGCCGGACAGCGGCAGCACAACGGTGATTTTTTCGCCGTCTTGTAGCGGGAACATATTCACAATCGGCTTGCCGCGCGAGTTGCGTGAACCTTGTGGCACTTCCCAGATCTTCAGCCAATACAGACGACCGCGATTACTGAAGCACAAGATGTAATCGTGGGTATTCCCGACGAACAGTTGATCGATCCAGTCGTCTTCTTTGGTCGCCATCGCCTGCTTGCCGCGACCGCCGCGTTTTTGCGCGCGATATTCGGAGACCGGCTGCGATTTCATATAACCGGTGTGCGACAAGGTCACCACCATGTCCTGCGGCGTGATCAGATCTTCGGTGCCGAGATCGGTTGGATTCAATTCGATCTGCGAACGGCGTTCATCTTTGTTGCCGATGCCGTATTCGTTTTTGGCAGCGTTCATCTCATCGGTAATGATGACGGTCACACGCTCTGGCTTGGCCAGAATGTCGAGCAAGTCAGCGATGGTGATCATCACGTCTTTGTACTCGTTGACGATCTTGTCTTGTTCCAGGCCGGTCAAACGTTGCAAACGCATTTGCAGGATTTCTTGCGCCTGATCGTCCGACAGCTTGTACAAACCGTCAGATTGAATACCGTAATGTACCGGGAGATTTTCCGGGCGGAAAGCGTTGATGCCGCCGGTGTTTTCGGCACCGGTACGTTCCAGCATGTCGCGCACCACGGACGAATCCCACGAACGTTCCATCAAGCCGGCTTTCGCCACCGGTGGCGTCGGCGCCGCTTTGATGATGGCGATGAAATCGTCAATGTTCGCCAACGCAACCGCCAAACCTTCCAGCACGTGACCGCGTTCGCGCGCCTTGCGCAATTCAAAGACTGTGCGGCGGGTAACGACTTCGCGCCGATGCGACAGAAAGCACTCCAGCATTTGCTTCAGGTTCAACAGCTTGGGCTGACCATCCACCAATGCCACCATGTTCATGCCGAAGGTGTCTTGCAACTGCGTTTGCTTGTACAAATTGTTGAGTACGACTTCAGCCACTTCACCGCGCTTCAATTCGATCACGACGCGCATGCCCGACTTGTCGGACTCGTCGCGCAGATCGGAAATACCTTCGAGCTTTTTGTCGCGCACCAGTTCAGCGATCCGTTCCAGCAGCGCCTTCTTGTTAACCTGATACGGCAACTCGTCGATGATGATCGCAGTGCGGCCTTCACGGCCGAATTCTTCGAAGTGCGTCTTGGCGCGCATCACCACACGGCCACGGCCGGTGCGATAACCGTCGCGTACGCCGGAAACGCCGTAAATAATGCCGGCGGTCGGGAAATCCGGTGCTGGAATAATTTCAATCAGCTCATCGATCGTCGCCGCGGGATTGCGCAATACGTGCAGCGCGCCGTTGATGACTTCAGTGATGTTGTGCGGCGGAATATTGGTCGCCATACCGACCGCGATGCCAGACGAGCCATTGATCAGCAAGTTAGGAATCCGCGTCGGCAACACCGACGGTTCTTTTTCCTTGCCGTCATAGTTAGGCACGAAATCAACGGTATCTTTGTCGATATCAGCCAGAATTTCGCTGGCAATTTTATCAAGCCGGCACTCGGTGTAACGCATCGCGGCAGCGCCGTCGCCGTCAATCGAACCGAAGTTACCCTGACCGTCGACCAACATGTAGCGCAACGAAAAGTCCTGCGCCATCCGCACCAAAGTGTCGTAAATCGATTGGTCGCCATGCGGGTGATATTTACCCATGACTTCACCAACCACGCGCGCGCATTTGACGTAAGGACGATTCCAGACATTGTTCATTTCATGCATGGCGAACAAGACCCGACGATGCACCGGCTTCAAGCCGTCGCGCACATCGGGCAGCGCACGTCCAACGATCACGCTCATGGCGTAATCGAGGTAACTCTTGCGCATTTCTTCTTCGAGGGAAATCGGAATTGTTTCTTTAGCGAATTGATCCATTAGCGAGTCGGTGAGTCTTTACTTAGGTTGATAGATCACGGATAAAAGCTGACCATGGCCTGGCATTCATTTTTTACAACCGGCTGTGACGCTGACGCAACATCGTTGCCAGCCGGGAATGCAGCCAAAGGTACGCATTAAGACGCGTGATTTTAGCACGCGGCGCCCGCTGTTCCGGCTTTTCCAGAAGTCCGGGCAGCTTACCGGGTTGACTGAAAAATATGTTGCCCGCATAAAATATGTTTAAATGCGATTTCTAAAAAATAGTCACAAGAGTCTTTTTATATCTACTTGTATACTTGTTATGGACTTATGGGTCGCTCGTTAGCCTTTGATAGCTATCCGGCGCTCTTAACCAAACAGAAATAGCAACAATATCGTAATTGGCTTTACTCAACTGCCGTTACCCTCAGGAAAACATTTATGCGTCATACACTCGCGTTGAGCCTGCTTATAGGCTCCGCTTTCGGCTCTGCAGCAAACACTGGCTTTGCGCAAGGCACCGATATCAAGGCAAATCCGCAATCCAGCGCTTATCTGCAAGATAACCGCGGCCCGGTGGCGCGCAGCCAATTCGGACTGTGCTGGCGTGCCGGCTATTGGGACGAAAAGGATGCCGTTACCGGCTGTGACGGCGAACTCTTGCCGCCCGTCATGAAAGCGATGGCACCAGCTCTTATTGCCAATCCGATGGTCGTGAATACTGAAAACACCGCTGCTGCAACCAGCCGCTGCAGTTTTTCGGCAACATTGGCAAGCGACCAAACATTCGCCTTTGGCAAGAGCACGTTAACCGAAGCCGCCCGACAACTGATTGATCGCAACTTCATTAGCCCGCTAAATGATTGCAGCAAACCCGATGTCATTACCATCACCGGCCACACCGACCGGCTTGGATCCGAGCAGTACAACCGAAAACTCTCGGAACAGCGTGCCAGCAGCGTTGCAAGTTACCTGAAAAGCAAAGGAATTGTTGCAACAATGAACATAGTTGGCGCTGGGAAATCACAAGCCGTCAAGACATGCAGCGATAAATTAAGCCGTAAGGACCTGGTGAGTTGCCTGAGTCCAAATCGACGTGTTGCAATCAACGAACGCTAAAACACACGATCTGATCAAATAATTCAAATAATTCATATAGCTTCAAAGAAACACTATAAGATGCTGCCGGTAGAGATGTTTTCACAACCTTATGTTGCATGAAAACAACGAAGCACAAAAAACGTGCGTGTAGCTATTTGGCAAATTCGCTAGCAATAGAACCATGTGGCAGAATGATGGCTAGTTCATTGCATGTGGCCAATTTCACATGTAACGGCTCTAACCACGTGATATTATCCAATTTTTGATGTCGTATATTAGTTGCGCAGTTAATCTGCGGATATCTCAACCGAGAGGAGAAACATGAATAAATTAGCAAAACTCGTCTTCGCTGCGTCCGCAGTCGTCGCACTGACTGCCTCCGCGCAGGAAATCAAAGATATCCAAGCTAAAACCCCTACCAGTGCTTACGTGCAAGATGCACGCGGCACTATCGCACGTGACCCGTACGGTCTGTGCTGGCATACCGGATACTGGACACCTGCTGATTCAGTACCAGGTTGCGATGGTGAATTGGCGCAAGCTGCACCAGCTCCTGTTGCTCCAGCTCCAGAACCAGTCGCTCCACCTGCTCCTGCCCCAACTTCGCAAAAAGTTACTTTTGCTGCTGATGCATTCTTTGACTTCGACAAAGCTGTCCTGAAGCCAGAAGGCAAGGCAAAGCTGGATGACCTGACTTCGAAACTGGGTGATTTGAACCTGGAAGTCATCATCGCTGTCGGTCACACTGACTCGATCGGTTCGGTTGCCTACAACCAAAAACTGTCGATCCGTCGTGCTGAAGCTGTCAAGGCATATTTGGTTCACAAAGGTATTGAATCGAACCGTGTCTACACTGAAGGTAAAGGCAAGTCACAACCGGTCGCTGATAACAAGTCCGCTGCTGGCCGCGCTAAAAACCGTCGCGTTGAAATCGAAGTCGTTGGTACATCCAAGTAATCGATTTTCAGACTCGATCAAAAACCCTGCTTCGGCGGGGTTTTTTTTCGTCTTCCGTTTCAGTCTTCATTTCGCAGCGCCTCGATTGTCATGCGGGCAAGTTTCATCAAATGCAACTGACTTCGCTACTCAAGCGATGTCCGCAAAGCAGTAGTTTCCAGCTATCATTACGCACATGAACGTTGACCCATCAGAACTCCAAAAATTCAGTGATCTCGCACACCGCTGGTGGGATCCGAATGCTGAATTCCGTCCCTTGCATGAAATCAACCCCCTGCGTCTTGAGTGGATTAATGCGCGCGCGGCCCTTGTCGGCAAAAATGTTGTCGATATTGGCTGCGGTGGTGGCATCCTGGCTGAATCCATGGCAAAAAAAGGCGCGACCGTCACCGGCGTCGATTTATCTGACAAGGCGCTAAAAGTAGCCGATTTGCACAGCCTGGAGTCTGGCGTGCAAGTGCGTTATGCAAAAATTGCAGCAGAAGACCTCGCAGTCCGAGAAGCTGGTGAGTTTGACATCGTTACCTGCATGGAAATGCTGGAACACGTCCCCGATCCGGCCTCCATCGTCCGGGCTTGCGCCAGGCTGGTGAAACCGGGTGGCAAAGTGTTTTTCTCAACCCTGAACCGCAATCCAAAAGCTTATCTGTTTGCAGTGCTTGGCGCTGAATACCTGCTGCGCATGTTGCCCAAAGGAACCCATGACTACGCCAAATTCATTACGCCTGCGGAGTTGTCGCAGTTTGCCCGTAACGCTGGCCTGACGGTGGATAGTCTGAAAGGGATGAGCTACAACCCGATTACGCGTTTCTATTCGCTCAATCAGGATGTCAGCGTCAATTATCTGATTGCCTGCACCCGACCGGCCGAATAACGCTGCATATCAACCCATACGCGGGTATTTCATGGCTGGCATTAAGAAATAGGACGGCTATGGTCGTCCTGGCTTGCTAACCTGCCTGGATTACCGGCCCCGCAATAAACGCACTTCTCCAACATTTCTTCTGCTCAATATTATGCCCCTGCCAATACCGCGTGCGATCCTCTTCGACCTTGATGGCACTCTTGCCGATACCGCACCGGATCTGGCAGCAGCCATGCACCGCCTTCAAAGTGAGCGCGGACTAATCACTACGGCTTATGCTGCACTACGGCCATTCACATCGGCCGGTGCACGCGGCCTGATCGGCGCGGCGTTCGGCCTGAAACCGGGCGATGATGGTTATGAAGAGTTACGCGTCACATTCCTGGATAATTATGCCGCTGCCTTAGCGGTAAACAGTAGCCTGTTCGATGGTGTTCCAGCGCTACTCCAAGATCTGCACCAACGTCATCTTGCCTGGGGTATCGTCACCAACAAGCCGGCGCGTTTTACCGATCCTTTAGTCCCGCAAATCGGCCTGCATGAAGCGCGCTGCGTGATTTCCGGCGACACCACAGCGCATCCAAAACCGCATCCGGCACCGCTATTGGAAGCCGCCCGGCGTCTGAATCTGGAGCCGCGTGAATGCTGGTATGTCGGTGACGACCTGCGCGACATTCAGGCCGGCCGCGCCGCCGGAATGCCGACTGTGGCCGTCGCATGGGGTTATTGCGGCCATACCGAGCCGATCTCGTGGGAAGCTGACGCCCTCGTAAATACACCAGCCGAACTGGTCGGCCTGATACAGCAGTCACTGGCGCAATAACGCCGCACCAAAATCCATTCGGCAGCACGAGCGTGCATCCGCGTCAGGTACGCCGCACGCGCACGTTGTCTGGTGACGCGCGGCGTCACTGGATAGTCTGCCGGTTCTAGCCAGCAATACTATCTGGCAGTATATTGTTAAGTCGTCGCCCAGCAAGGAACACCACCATGGCAAACTCCCCTCGTCCCCCTTGGCTAACCCGTACTCTGCGCTGGACTGGCTTTACCGCTGCCGGGCTCGCAGTATTGGCTGGCGCGAGCTGGCTTGGCGTCCCGCCGCTGACGAAACATCTGGCAGAACAACAGATCGCACAGCAACTGGGCCGCAAGGCGACGATCGGCAAAATCGGCTTTAATCCGCTGACGCTAGCGCTAACCGCGTCCGACTTCACGCTCTACGAGCCGGACAAAACAACGCCGGCCCTTTCTGCCAAAAGTCTGCTGGTAGATGCCTCCATCACGTCGATCTTCCGGCTGGCACCGGTACTGCAGCAAGTGACGTTATCCGGTCCCAACCTACACATCATTCGCACCAGCGCCGAAGGTCGTGGCCGCTATAATTTTTCCGACATCATTGACCGCATTCTGGCCAAGCCCAAGAGTGAGGGAGGAACGCGCTTTTCCGTTGCCAATATTCAACTGCAAAACGGAAGCATCACCTTCGACGACAAAGTGACCGGCAAGCATGTCAATATCGACGCGCTCAACATAGGTTTACCGTACATCTCCAATTTCGCAAATGCGATTGATACATTTGTACAGCCAAGTCTGTCCATGAAAGTGAACGGTTCGCCATTTGAACTCAAAGGCCGCTCCAAACCTTTTGCCAGCAGTCAGGAGACCGCGCTGGCGATCGACATCGACCAACTCGACGTTGCCAGCTATGTCGGTTTTTCGCCGGTACCGCTGCCACTCGCAATCCAGAGCAGCAAGCTGTCGACCAAGCTTGACCTGACCTTCGTGCGGAACAAGGACAAGCCCGAGATCAACCTGTCTGGCGACGTCAAACTAAGCGACATCGCGCTCGCCGACAAGAACGCTGCGCCACTATTCAAAGCACAGAGCGTAGATACCCACATCGATAAATTCAACGTCCTCAACGCCGATGCCGCCATCGGCAAAATCAATATTCAGGCACCTGAAGTTTGGGCAGCGCTGAATCCGGACGGCAGTCTGAATTGGGCAGCACTCAGCACACCGGACAGCACCTCCAATGCCGCGCCCGCTGCAGACAAGCCCGCCATGAAAACAGATCGCCCGGCACCGCAGTTGACACTGGCACAGTTGAATATTCACGATGGGATAGTCAACTGGTCTGACGCCGCCAACGCTGCCCCGACATTCAACATGCAGCTGAAAAACCTGACTGTGGATGTGAAACAGCTATCGCTCGCAGCCAATGCCAAACCCGCGATCGTCTCACTGTCGGCCGGCACCAACGGCAGTCAGGAAATCAAATTCGCCGGCCAGGTCACGCCGGCCACCGCGACGATCGCCGGCGAGGCCAGCATAGCCGGACTCTCGCTGGCACAATATCAGCCCTATCTTAACGGCGCGCTGGCAGCCGATCTTTCCGGCCAGTTGTCGCTCAAAACATCGGTCGCCGTGAATGGCGGCAAAGTGGCGTTAAAGCAATTAGGAGCAGAGATCAACGACGCCAGGCTCGCTGCCAGGTCAAGCGCTAACGGTAGCGTGCAGATTAAAAAAATCAGCCTCGAAGACGCCAGCCTCAGCACCGAGACCCGCACCTTCGATGCCGCAGCGTTCAACCTCGCAGGGATACAGGCAGACGTACGCCGCGATGCCAAGGGGAACCTTAATCTTCAGCAGTTCACCAACACCGCTGCGCCATCCCGCAAAACAGCAAAAGCGCCGACAAGCAAAGCAGCAGGCCCGGAATGGATCGCCAATCTGAATAGCGTCGGCATCACTGACAGCGTCGTCACCTATAACGACAAATCGGTTACACCAGCAGTGAATTTACGTGCAGACGGGTTTAATTTAAAACTCGACAATGTCTCCAGCAAGCTCGACAAGTCAGTCAAGATTGCGTTGCTAACCAAACTTAACAAGAACGGAAAACTGGCGATAAACGGCAGCGCTGCTGCCCAATTCAAATCGCTGGAACTGGCCATCGATGGCCAGGCTCTACCGGTGGCCGCGCTGCAACCGTATTTCGCCGAGCTGTTAAATGTGACGCTGAGCAGCGGCCAGGCCAACGCCAAAGGCAAACTCCAACTCACGCCGCCAGTTGGCAAGCAAGCACTGATTGCAAGCTACAACGGCACGCTGCGCCTGACCAACTTCCGGGTTATCGATAAAGAAAATGCGGCCGACTTTTTGAAATGGACGTCGCTCGATGTCAGCGGAATTAACGCCAACATCGGCGGTCCGCGTCAAAATATCAACCTTGGCAAAATCGCCCTCGATGGTTTTTACGCGCGCGCCATCCTGTCGCCAACCGGCAGACTGAATCTGCAAGATATTGTCGTCTCCAAAGCAGGCAAGAAATCCGTCGTACCGGGACCCGCAACCAAATCCGGCCCCAAAGAAAGCAGTGAAAACGCGCCTGAACCCACTATGGATCAGGCGCCTGCCGCCGTAGCGCAAGCCGGCGTCGCTAAAGCCACCAAAGGCGATACGACGGTGGCAGCGCTGCCCCCTCCGCCGGTCAAGGCCAATGCGCCGGTGATCCGGATCAGCCAGGTCGTGTTAAAGAACGGCAACATCAATTTCACCGACAACTTCGTCAAACCCAACTACACCGTCAACATGACCGGCATGAATGGCAGCGTCGGCGCGGTGGCATCGGACAAACCGGCACCTGCACCAATCGACCTCAACGGCAAAATCGATGATGACGCGCCGGTGACGGTTTCCGGCTCCCTGAATCCTCTGTTCAAACCCATGTTTCTGGATATCAAAGGCAGCGCCAACGGTGTTGAACTGCCGGGCCTGACGCCATACGCTGCCAAGTACGCCGGCTATGCGATCGTCAAAGGCAAGTTATCGATGGATGTCAACTACAAGGTCGAAGAACAGCTGCTGACTGCGCAAAATCATCTCCGCATCGACCAACTTACATTCGGTGACAAAATCGACAGCCCCAGCGCCACCAAGCTTCCGGTACGCTTAGCCGTAGCCTTGCTGAAAGACCGGAATGGCCAGATCGATGTCAATCTGCCGATCTCCGGCTCGCTATCGGACCCGAAGTTCTCCGTTGGCGGCGTAATCTTGCGCGTCTTCATTAACCTGATCGCCAAGGCCGTCACCTCACCGTTTGCACTACTCAGTTCGGCATTCGGTGGTGGCGAAGAACTTGGTTATGCCGAATTCCAACCCGGCTCGGCAATGCTGACCGCAGAGGCCAAGGCCAAGCTCGATACGCTCACCAAAGCGCTGCTGGATCGCCCTGCACTCAAGCTCGACATCATCGGCCGGGTCGATCCGGTTACCGATAGCGCAGGTGTGCGTCAGGAAGTCCTGAACCGTAAGCTAAACGCGTTGAAACAAAAGAACGCTGGCACCAAAGCGAAACCAGAGGACCAGGCGGACGATGCGAATACCGCAACAACATCGTCATCAGAGGCGCAGGAAATCACGCTGACCGATGCCGACAAAGCGCAATACATGGAAAAGGTCTACAAAGGTGAAAAGTTCGACAAGCCACGCAACGCCATCGGCTTCGCCAAATCATTGCCAACGGCAGAAATGGAACAATTGATTCTGACCAATACCAAGGTAACGCCGGATGACTTGCGGTCATTGGCAGACCAACGCGCGCAGGCAGTACGTAACTATCTGGAAACAAAAGGCAAGATTCCGCTAGAACGCATTTTCATGATCGCACCGAAGCTGAGCGCCGACGGCATCAAGGACAAAGGCAAACCGAGCCGTGCTGATTTTGCGCTGAGATAAGCTTACTGATGCGGGGTTCCAGGAACAGCAAGGGCGACAAGAAACCGTGCCCTTGCTGTGAATATCCGACATCAAGTCTTTCGCAAGCATCACTTAGCGCGCAGTCGCCTCAATGACGGCACCTTTACCGGGAAGCAATTCGGCGTGCAAATTTTTAACATCGCCAGCCTTGATATTCAACACCAGTTGATGCCGTTCGCCTGGGCCTATGGGGCAAGAACTGCGCCCGTCAGAGCTATCCACTGCGACAACCTGATCGCCAGCTGGCAAAATAAATGTCGCCTTCTGATCTGCATCAAATTGATGGATCAATTGCTTGTTCAGATATACGCCTATCATGCACCCCTGATTTGGATGCGTAGGGTCGCGTGAAATCACTAATGTCCCGAAACCGGCGCCATCCTGTTTGTCAGCAGGCGCACTCTCGACTTTTTTCGGTGCATTCACATCACTTGCTTTAACCGGGTCAGGTTGCACCTTAGCCACCTTGTCGGACGGCCCGGAAGAAGATGAGCCGCATCCGGACAATGCGATGGCAATCAGTACAGAAAAAATATAGCGCTTCATTATTATTTAATATTGATTTTATTAAGTGCGTGAAGTATAGCCGTCACAACTTGATTATAAAACCGGTAAAACCCCGCAAGTCTCATGCCAGCTGGCGCAAAAAATAACTTACCTGCGTCATCAAATGATGAGGACTACACCGCAATATTTTGGCATACGACGAGCAAACCAGCATCACATTTCACCATCAACCAGGACGATTTTAATGTCGGCCGACGCCAGTTGCTCCCAATTCCAGTATCTGTTTTTCGCCAGGCAGAAAGGTTTCGGCGACGAAATCAGCTTGCAGGTAATTGACAAACTATCCTCACCGATAGTCAGGCAAAATCTCCAACAGAATAGATCCAGGTCACGCCGACGACAAACTGCGTCGCTCCAACCAGACACCGCCCAAAATGACCACTTCACCAGAATCATACATTTACAGGGGACCGTCTAATTGCGCTACAATAGGAACCTGCTTGGGGGCGACCTGGTTTCGACGTGGGTTACAAAGCAGCGCAGGGCATACCGAGGGCTGGCTACCTCGTAAATACAACCAGAAAATATCTAACTGCAAACGATAACTCGTACGCACTAGCCGCTTAATAACCGGTTAGCTCTACACCATCTCGTCCCTGGGGTGGGCTGGTAAAACAGCAGTAGAGTCATATACAGGGAATCGCTTTTAGTCGGGTCACTTGGCTGAAAGTTAAATTTAGGTGACTCGCCTGAACGAAGCGTGTGCGTCCGCGTCGGCCGGGTCAAATTAAATGACAGCACTAAGTATGTAGAACTGTCTGTAGAGGATTTGCGGACGCGGGTTCGATTCCCGCCGCCTCCACCATTTTATTGTCCAAAGAAGTACCAAGAAGTCTCGAAATATACCTAAGCCCTTGAAATTAAGGGCTTTTTTTATGCATCATTGTCCTGTAACGTCCTATACAGACCCCTTGCATCCGGGGGTAACTGGGGGTATAAATAAGGGGTACATCGCATACCCCCGCGTGGAGATACCCCCATGTCGCTCACCGATACCGCCGTACGTAACGCCAAACCTAACGCCAAACGTCCCGAAAAACCCTACAAGCTTGGAGACGCAAAAGGGCTTTACTTGCTGATCCATCCGAATGGCAGTAAGTATTGGCGCCTCAAATACCGATTCGCTGGCAAGGAGAAGGTCTTAGCTATTGGGGTCTACCCTGACATATCCCTAGCTGATGCCCGAAATCGGCGGGAACAAGCCCGGAAGCTCCTTGCAAATGAGGTCGATCCCGGCGAGGTAAAGAAAGTGAATAAGCGGGCCACTCTAGTCGCCGCCGAGAACAGTTTTGAAGCCGTAGCCCGTGAATGGTTTGCCAAATTCGCCCCGACTTGGGTACCAAGCCATTCCAACAAGATCATCCGGCGACTAGAAAGAGACATCTTTCCGTGGATCGGTAGCAAACCGATTGCCGAAGTGACTGCACCTGACTTGCTGTCCGCATTACGAAGGGTCGAAAGCCGAGGTGCGATTGAAACAGCACACCGTGTGCATCAGAACTGCGGACAGGTTTTTCGATATGCAATTGCCACCGGCCGGGCTTTGCGTGACCCTTCCGCTGATTTGCGTGGAGCTTTGGCACCAGCGAAGGAAACACATCATGCCTCTATTACCGCCCCCAAGGCCATTGGCGATTTGCTTCGCGCTATCGATGGATATCAAGGCTCTTTAGTTACAAAGTGCGCTCTACGCCTCGCTCCACTCTTTTTCGTGCGCCCTGGAGAACTACGCAAAGCCGAATGGTCGGAACTCAACCTAGAAGGCGCAGAGTGGCGCATTCCCGCCGAGAGGATGAAGATGCGTGAACAGCATATCGTTCCGCTCTCCTCTCAAGCGATTGCTATCCTGCATGAACTGCATCCGTTAACAGGCAACGGGCGGTATGTTTTTCCTGGTGCCAGAACTAACGGACGGCCCATGAGCGAAAACACCGTCAATGCGGCGTTACGCCGACTTGGATACACGACCGACCAGATGACCGGCCACGGCTTTCGCAGCATGGCAAGTACACTGCTTAACGAACAGGGCTGGCACCGCGACGCGATTGAACGTCAGCTTGCCCATGCTGAACGCAGCGCTGTACGTGCTGCTTATAACTTCGCGGAACATCTGCCGGAGAGGCGAAGGATGATGCAAGCCTGGGCTGATTATCTTGACCAACTGGCAAGCGGCGCGAAGGTTACGCCAATCCGGCTCGGAGCAGGCTAGTCGTGGAAGATACGCAACCGAAGTTGGACACCAGGGTCTATAACCGAGCTGAATACGCTGAACATCTGCAGGAATAATGTAAGATGATGCGGGACATGCGCAGATTTTCTCCACGGACTGGCAAGAGTGTCAACCGTGAGATGCCTAAAAAACATAGCGAATCCGTGACGACGACGCCAATGCTTGTGGATTCGATGCGCCTTTGGCACCAGTTAAAGTCAAAATCTCGGCTGCGAGCCAAGCTTTGCCAAACAGTGCTGGGTTACGACCCGGTTGAATCGGTATGCGTTATGAATTTTAGAGCGGTGCTTTTTCCCGTATGAGGGGCCATTGCACGAACATTGCTTTGGGGTGAGTAATAGCATCAATCAGCCAAGTCAGCCGGGTACCGTCATCTTTTGTACGAAGGCCGCATTCCCAGATAACGACCACATGCCATCCCATCTTTTCGAGCGCTTGTATGTTCCTCTCGTCGCGTTCCTTATTATTCAGAAATTTCGCGTTCCACTTTTCACGATTTGAAGCGGGCGTGGTGGCATATCTGCAGCTGGAATGCTGATGCCAGAAGCATCCGTGGACAAATATCGCAACTTGGTATTTCGAAAGGACGATGTCAGGTCGCCCGAGAAGGCGGGGTTCATGCAGACGATAGCGGAAACCCCGTGCATGTAGAAACCGGCGGACAATCATTTCCGGTTCGGTGTTTTTTGAACGGATTCCCCCCATCATGCGGGAGCGCGTGGCACTATCGACTATATCCATGGTTCTGTTATCCTGGCATTATTTATCCACCTATTTCGAGTTTAAGCAAGATGAATGTCGCAAAAATGATCCCTGTCGTCGATTTGTTCGCCGGTCCCGGGGGTCTCGGAGAAGGATTCTCCTCTGTAAAAGATGATCCGTTCCGAATAATCGTATCGGCCGAAATGGAAAAGTCTGCTCGCGATACCCTTCGCTTGCGCGCCTTCTACCGCCTGCTCAAGCGCAAAGGGCAGGATTCACTCCAATCTTATTATAATTATTGCAATAATGGGTCGGACTCCGAGTTCGATAAGACCACTGAACCGGCTTGGATTGAGTCAGGGCAAGAAGCTCTTCAGCTCACTCTGGGTAACCCCACGCATAACGGCATACTAGACAGCATCATTCAGACACATGCGCTCGGAGCAGCTTCACCGTGGATACTTATCGGCGGCCCACCATGCCAGGCTTATTCGCTAGTAGGCCGCTCGCGCAATCGAGGCAAGGCGGATTACAAACCGGAAGAGGATCACCGTCACTTCCTTTACCGCGAATATTTGCGGATCATTCAGCAGTATCGTCCTGCCATATTCGTCATGGAAAATGTGAAAGGGATCATTTCCTCTTCCGTTGGAGGACAGCAGATCTTCCATACCATTTTGCGTGACTTGGCAGATCCCGATTTGGCTTTGGGGAAAAAACAGTCAAGAAACATCGGATACCGGATTCACTCGCTCGTCTGCCCAACCTACTTTGAGAAGGGCAAGGACCCAGCGGAAATTGATCTGAGAGATTTCATTGTTCGCTCCGAAGACTACGGTATTCCGCAAGCCCGCCATCGAATCATCTTGCTCGGCGTTCGAGAGGATCTTGATATCGTGCCACAGCAACTCGTGCGCTCAGTACGTCATACGGTGGACGATGCGATTGGCGACCTGCCGGCCCTGCGAAGCAAAGTTAGTAAGGAGCCGGACAGCGAGGCGCTATGGGCTCACCTGGTTAATCGACATTTTAGGGGGCTCGAAAAGAGTGCCTCTAGGGCCGAGATGAGTGAACTCGCTGAGATTTTTACCCAATACCCCGAAGCCATCTTCCGTAAGATGTCATTCGGGGGACAGAGAGTCGTGAAGAATTCAACATATATTTCACGTTGCCCGAATCTTGAAAGATGGTATGAGGACAAAAATCTGAAAGTATGGCTGAATCACGAGACCCGCGGTCACATGTCAAGTGACCTTCTCCGATACGCCTATGCTGCGTCCTTTGCGCAGGCAAAAGGACGTTCACCTAAAGGACACACGGAATTTAGCCTTCCCGGTCTCAGACCAAATCATGAAAATTGGGAATCTGGTAAATTTTCTGATCGCTTCAGAGTCCAGCTAGCCCAATTTCCGGCAACAACTGTGACTAGCCATATTTCCAAGGACGGTCACTATTTCATCCATCCTGACCCGGCTCAGTGCCGAAGTCTGACGGTTCGTGAGGCGGCGCGGCTGCAGACATTTCCTGACAATTATTTCTTCAAAGGAAATAGGACGCAACAGTTTCATCAAGTAGGCAATGCGGTGCCGCCGCTGCTGGCATTAAAAATCGCAGAAGTGGTAAAGTCACTGACCGACGAGATAATATTTAAGAACAAGCTCGCGGCATGACCAAGACCAATGCGTGGGACAAGGGCCTATTTTCAGTGCCCCCCTCTAGCACGCTGTTGGGGCGTTTCATGGTGGCGGAATCCTTCTTCCTCCACCTGTTCTTTGATCTGAAGAAGTCTCTTCCAGTCCTTTTCGCTGGCAATCTTCAGAAAGCCTTGAAGCGTACTAGCTTTCTGTACGAGCGACTTTTCCTGCGGAGTCAGCAAAGCTGAGTATTGTGGCCAGACGATCAGTGCTTGCCAGTACTTTTCATGAGTAAGGCTTAGAACCCTCTCCTGCAAAACAATTCCATCATCCTGTGCTCCCTGTTTTTGACCATCTTTTTTCTGAAACCTAAACTCCTCTTTAGTGATCGTAATATCGTTCGCAGAAAGTTTTTCTGGAACTTTCAATGCTGCCACTTGATTCCAGCAGAGTTCCTTCTTGCACCACTCACCCACGTTTTTCTCACCTAGTGGAGGGTTTAGAAGAACGGTCTGAACCTTCTGTGCCAAATATTCTAGATACTGCGATAGTTCTGATCCAACTTCCTGCCTGTTCCAGATAGCGCCCAGATCGATTTCCTGTTTCTGGGCTCTTGCATCACCAACTAACTTGGCAAGAGTATAAGTAACAATGTTCGCGCGGTATCCTCCCTCATACCAGTCGCCCCGTGCACCATCCACAATTTCCTCCATAAATTTCCACAGGATGGCGAATGCGATCATGGATTTGAAATATGATTCCCCGTAGGAGGGGCTGATTATTTCCCAGTATTCCGTTTCACTAAAGTCGGTGTTTCGACTCTGAAATTGTCCGGCAAATTTCGCAAAGTTCTTCTGTGCACCGAGACTCACCCAGAAAGGCTTTTCATTCCAAGTGCTGTCAAATTTTGCCAGCTCAGTCTTGTTGATTAGCTGCTTGCCAGGGTATTCACTGTCGAAGGAATTTTTCTGCGATTTGCTGAGGTAAAGCCGCGCGTTCTGATATTGCCCACGTGCACGTTCATAAAACCATTTTCCTTGAAATCTATTGCCAGCCTTGGCAGGAGTAAGCAATCGACGGGAAATCTCTTCCATCTTCCGATGGAAAGGGTGGTTGGCAAAGAAGTCAGCCACTGCGACCTTGTTCTGAGTATTCGCGAATTCAGCGATATTCGGAATTAGATCTTGCGCTATTGATTGCTCGACTCTGGTCAGTTTCATCTGAACCGACACGCCCTCCAGCGACAACTTGTCCCTTTTCCTTGCATTCAGGATGCTAGCAGTTGTCTGCCCTCCGTTTACTATCTGCAGATCAACAAGCCTCGTGATGGTCGCTTGGCCATTGTTTAGATCAACGACCACTTCCGAAGCGGTCGCTGCAATTCCATTGTTATATGCGAAGAAGAGATGCGGCTCGTCCTGGATCGTGGATCTGATCCCTTTGTTGACGCCACCTTTCATTCCAAGAAATGAGCGAACGTTGCCCTCGAGCAGGCGACTCCCAAATCGATCGAAGAGGTTGGCAAGCAGATCTCCTTTCATTACGCAAAGGTAAGACGTTAACGTATCTGAGCTGACGGCTTCAATGCATGGTATTCCATTGCAGCCAAAATCGGACAGATCGATTTCGACAGCCTCGCGTTCTCGGCTCGATTGATAAAGTGCGGAAAGCCTTTGTAAATCCCATACGTGGCGCTCGAAGGGGATACCTGCTACTTCACCCTGCAGTTCCTCCTTGAATCGCTGGCTTAACGACAGATTGGTAAAAATGTGCAGACGAATTCGGTTTATCTTTTTCTTTTCATTGCAAAGTTGTAACGCTAGCTCGTAAGCGGGGTTAGCTTCCGCTATTCTCTCGTACAGATCGCTATCCAATGCCTCGCGTACGAAGTTTTCCATCCAACCCGATAGCTGAGTAACTGTGGTAGAAAGAAGTGTTTCCTGCTGGGAAATATCTTCCCACTTTCCTACTACCAGCCCTATGCTGCCATCCGATTCGTCGAGACGCGTGAAACCGTGTATTTTAAGAGTACGACCTTTGGCCCCACTTCCTTGATATTCGACTTGTTCGAATTCGCCAAAAACTGGGTCCCCTTCCAGCCTTTCTGCGACTTCGTTGACGAAGGCGAGCGTGTCCACCAAATTACTAGCAGTGCTTCTGCGAGCGACCATCTGGCCCAATTCCATTAAGAAATCATCAATCTCCATTGCTGCTTCTCGATGTAATTTTGAAAGAATCTATGGCAGATATTGAAAGACTATAGCGAACGTCCAAAACACCCATGGGCAAAACAGACGCAGGCAGTCGCGGGAAGCCTTCGGACACAGAGTACTCGTTGACGCCCATAATTTTAAATATGGCGGACTCGTAATATTCCTGCTCAACATAACCAGCTTGCAATAGTCTTTCTCTGAAGATGGCCAATCCCTCGGGACATGCCGACAATTGGCTTTCCAGTCTTGCCGCCAAATCGACAAGGCATACACTCCCCTGCTCGCCCAGAGAGCTTTCTTTCAAAATATACAACCAAAGCTCAATGGGTACTGCCGCGTCAAGCTGTCCAACAGACGCAATGCCCACCTTTTCTGCGTGAGGTGATACAGCCTTGATCTCGATCGCGTGTTCTGCGAATGTGAAATCCTGATCTGCTTTCAGCGGTCCTGTCCAAGCCATAACGATTTCAGCCATCGCATCCGGTCTTTCCTTAAGCAAGTATTCAAGAGAAAGCAGCTCCGCCATCAGCCCCTTTATCTCGTGCTTCTCAAGAACTCCGCTGTCCCCGTTCTGGAACAGCCTCCGCCAGAGGGTTAGTCTTTCCCTGAATAGCGTGATCAAGGCGGCTTGGCTTGGCACAACCGCTGCGGAATCTACAAGATCTTGGCACAATCGGCCAAAAACCTGCTCAAGTCCGGTCCGCGTTAGGCGCAGTACCATCAACCAGCTGCCGTCGGCACGCTGTTGTCTGAAATAGTCCAGAGCCTGAGTGCCGACATCAATATTAGGGGGGCGGGTATCAATACCTATCGCTAGCAGCACATGTCCAGGGCCATCGATGCCTGCAAAGATGTCGAAGGGATATGCGGGGTCCAGCCGAACTAGGCGAAACTCACCACTATTAATAGGCGCAATTGTCGCTTTCTGCAGAATGTCCTGCCACAGCAATTCAATCTTCGTCTTCGTCGTCATCGAAATCCAATCCAGCCTGTCTCAGTGCGATTTTATTCAGACGATATACCACCGGCTGGTCCGAGCCATCAGGGTCGAAGTTCGGAAAGCTCAGGCTTATGGCAACCGTTGCTGAAAATGGGATTTCACTCGGCTGCATCATCTTCAATCTTTTCTCTGGCTTGACCTTTTCCCCTGGTGGCACACATTCGATAAAATGGATCGTCAGCAATGGACGGAAGCGGAGGCGCCGGTACATGTATCCCGGAACACTTTCACCTTTTTCAGGATCCTTGTTGCGCTCATGTTCCCACGCCTTCTTCGTAGCCTCAATTTGCGAGGTTTCCATTTCAACCATTTCGTCGCTTACATCCCCGACCCTCTGCTTATTGAATTTCAGATAGTCAGCGTTCTTGGGCACCTTTTCGAATTGCCTTTGACGGCAACAAATGGAACCTACCTGGCCCCCCGTGACCGAAACGCCGATGCCTGCGACCGGAGTGCCATTGCCTTGCGGAATACAAACATCCCATTCTGCGAGATTTTCCACTCCGTTCTCCGCGATAAAGCTAATCAACGGCCTGTTATTCGATGCATCAGGCAGAAATCCCATATTCATATTACTGATATTCAATTCTGCCAAAAAGTTGGCAACCTGATTCTTGTCGGCTTTCCATAGATAACGAGTGCTGCCCTTTGGGACAGTCGCGGGACCGATTGTATCCACGAACGCAGCAACACGCCTGATGTTTTCGTCATTCAATGTCCGTGTTCTCGGCACAAATGGTGTCTCAACGCCGTATGCACTGAACGAAACCGCGTACTCGACTTCTTCGGAATTTCGCATTTTGTTCAGAGCAGTGACGATAAGCGTCTGGGGATGTGACTTAACGCGTATCCCGAACTGTGAGGGAGGTAGTCGATTTGCACTCATCCGACGGAAATCAGTGCGCAGTTCGTTTAGAACGTCGGCAATGTGCGCGTACCAGTCTTGTGCATCTTTGTCCATCCAGATCTGGAACAGGTCTTCATATCCAGGACGGTACCCGAACCAGCGTCCCATCTGCAGCAACGTGTCGTAGGCTTTTGAATTGCGATAGAAATAGCTTACACAAAGTCCTTCGAGCGTTAGTCCGCGCGAGAGTGTTAGGCCACCGACGGCGATGACTCGTCGGCCTTTTGCGGTGTTCTTGAAAAGCGAGTAGTTCAACTTCTCTTCGTCAATCGACTTTTGGTTGATGGTAACTACCTTGATTGAAGCGGTGGATTCATGCAGTGACGCACGGACTTCTTCCCAAGTAACGCCTGCTTCACCATATTCCATCTGCCATGTTCTCTGCAGATTAATCAGCTCTATGTGGTTGAACCATGAAATGCTTAGCAAGTACTGCCTGATTTCCTCCTGCATAGCCCAAAGGAAGTCTTTAATTTTTGTTGCTACCTGAGCCTGAACATTCGTAAAACGACTCACATTTACCAGCATTGAACGGTGACGCAACGTTTCTCCACGCAAGTCACGTATCGCGCAACTCAAGAGGAACACGCGAACGGCTTCTTTCAAGCTTTCGGGAATTTCATTGACTGTAATATCTATCTTGTGCTTGTATGGAAACGACGGCTCAGCATCATCAATATCTTGAAGCTGGTCATGATGCTTACCCTCGTCAAGAAAGATGCTGGCCGCCCCGATGTAATTCGATGGCGTATTCAGGCTATAGATGAAGTCAGAAGGGAAAAGATCTTTGTCGTTATCGGGATTGATAAATACGTTTGCAAACGGTGTTGCCGTATAGCCGACATAGCTCGAGCGGGAAAACTGCTGGATGATTTCCCGTATCAGTCGGTTGATGGTCGCCGGGTCTTCGTCCTTCCGGGTATTAACTGAAGCGTTGTCGGCTTCATCGTCAATTATCAGTACAGGCAAGTGGTGCCGCGTGGCGCCGTGAGGGAGTTGCTTGTTGAGCCACGCCTTGAGATTCACAAGGGGCGACGTATTCTTCTTCATCACGAACAACACGGGTTCGTTAATGTTGGATAACGGTATGCCTCCCAGAGCTTTGGCATTGCTTGTCAGGAAGTCGGAATCAACCGATGTCAGCACATTCGCCGATTGCTTGCGATATATTCCTGCACCGATTGCCTTCATGTCCTTGTTCACGCCCAGCACGTCGCGACTATTACGACCAACGAAACCCTCGTCAAGCCGCTCCTGAGTCTGTTTGCGAAGCTCCTCGATCATACCGGTAAGTAACACAATGACTTTGTACCCTGCGTCAGCGGCCTTTGCAATCAATCCGCTGTAGCTCGCTGTCTTGCCTGACTGTACGTCACCCATTACCAGCCCACGCATGTTCCAGGCACCATCGGTCGCAGGGTTCCCACACTCACTCAAAATATTGTCCGTATCCTCATCGAGCACGCGGACGACATTGTTGCTCCAGCCTCCGGCAGTGAGCAACCGCCCATAGCTATCCCAGTAATGCCATCGGATGCTTCCTTTTGCATCGCCAACCCATGGCTCATGGTCTTTCTGTCTCAAAATATCACCGACCGCCATATTGATGCCAATGGTCGATTCTAGCTGCTTTCTGATTCCGATCAGGCCGTCTTGCCCGAGATTGCTGTCCACGAGCAATAGCGTCCTCAGTACTTCCTCAAGAAGGTCGTCGGTAAGGGGGCGGCCATTGATGATACTCATAGCAACTCCCAGATGGTCCATTTTCATGTCATTCATTGTGCCAATTCCTGACGAATCCGAGCGTGGTATTGGGGAAATCGGGCAATGGGGTCGATATTCAGAACAGTAGTCATATTCAGACCGGTAATTTCCAGAAGGTTGGCGGCCATTGCGACTAATTCATTGGCCGTTTCGGCGTTGCAAGATTGATTGTGATCAGAGCACATATCGGCGTAAATCGACTCGAACGGGATAGACGTTGCGAGTAATTCCAGTAATGCTTGAAAATGTTTCTTATCCTTGGTGCCCAACGTTTCAGAAAGTCCGCTGATGGCTGCGTGCTCGGTGTTGATCTCGTATCGAAAGGACCCGTGCCGTGGTTCAATGCGTTGCCACAAGGGAATGAAGTTGGTGTCCTTCTGTTTTCTGCCGGGATAGGTAATTGTCTTGCGACTCGTATTGGCAAAATGGGGGATTAAGTCCTTCAGGCGGTCGCGAATAATGTCCGGTGGGTATGCTGCGGATTTCTTAATGTCCAATGCCCAGAGATCATCCAAGGAATTCGGGATGTCGACCTGCACCCGCGTCAACTTGAAAAACTCGTCCTTCGGAACCAGTCGGAACCAAGTTCCCCAAATAACCAATCGACGATTTCGATAAATATAAAACCCCTGACTCCCTCGAAGGCCATCCTTGCCGCCCGCCATTTCGATCTGATCTTGAGTCAGGTGACTTATAGGAGGCAGAATATACGGCTTGACCTGGATGATGGTGCCTCTAATTCTTATGCTTTGTCCTTCCAAGGGCTGTCTGAAGTTGTTTTCTTTGAGAAAAGGATCTTTGGGAGCAACTTTTACCCCATTAATCAAGATTTCCATCATCGGGAAATTGTCCTCCCTCTGCGTAAATCTATGAAATACCAGCGCCAAATGGTCATGCAGATAACTCATGCGGGCTTTCATCTCATCTTGAGGCTTGGATGATCCCGACATCAATCTATCGAGTGACTGCCATACAACCAAGGTCCCGGATGCCTGATTCGACAGTTGGCGATAAAGGGGAAGCCGCTCCTGCTCGGCCTGGTCTGGCACAATGACGATCCATTTGTTTTCTACTTGGACAAAGTCCAGATCCCAGCAACGGGCGTGGATATGACCGTCTTTCTTGCTTAAAACAGTCAACTTGCGGCACTGGGAAAGAGACGCGGTCTTGAGGCCCAAACCGAATCTTCCCAAGTCGTGACTGGCTCGGACGTCAGTAGGATTACGGCTACCATGGCGCATGGCGTTAGTCAGCTCATTCGGCGCCATGCCATTGCCATTGTCGAGAATAGCCACGAAAGGATCACTACTCGCGTCGTACTCAATCTGGACGCGTGCCGAAGCAGCCGAAATGCTGTTGTCCACCAAGTCTGCGACTGCTGCTTCCACTGTGTATCCAACCGCGCGCATTGATTCGATGAGCGATACCGGATCGGGAATTACCTCAAGTGTCTCAGGCACGCAGAGTCTCCTTAATTACTATTGCCGACTTAGTTAAAATTATAAAATCCGAGTATGAAGGACACTGTCTATTTTCGTATGTAAGCGGGGCTTCGCGGTAATTTCTATAAACATTGCATCGATGGCATTTTGACATAGATCTTACTTTTTTGAATCCTCAAAAGATGAGATATGGCCTAGAGGAAACCTTGGACGATCCCGTGGGGCGCAAGCGGAGACTTGAGGTAGTCTCGACGGCAAGGGACATGGGGATCAAGCCCCGAACCGACTATGAATTTGCATCTCGGGGGTCTATCCGATAAGTTATTCGCAGCAAAAAGAGCTAGCTTAGCGATTTTTTGCGGACAGATTGCGTTTGCAATCCTGCCCCCTAGTATCCAGTCCGCATCACCTCCAGCGACCTCCGTTTGCCTTCCGGCCCAGTGGAGAGGTTACCCTGAAAACAGCATGATCCACATAAGTGTGGAGCGACAGACAACTACAATAGTAACGCTACCAATACATTATGGCAAAAGTAAGTACTTGATTATATTGAGATATTTGATTAATCATGTTGTGCAAAAAAGGCTTGGAAATGGGCAAAATTTAGGCATAAAGCGACTGATAAGGTAGGAAATATGTCGGAATAAGCGCATAGCGGGGACAGAAATGCACCACTTGAGCCACAAACGACGGTCTGGAGCGTAGTTGCAGATCATTACAATAAGGTGGCATAGGAATGGGAATTACATTGCCGATGACTCATGCAGTACGTGCCTATGTGCTAGTGCCGGGAAAATGCTCATTGTCGTTGATCACGGCTTCTCTTCGGTCTCGATATTGCCGATAATTCCCATATTCCGGCCATTGTTTCAGCGCGGCGCATACTCTACGACGTGCATTGCACCAACATTTCCAGCTTGCGAAGACTGACTCGGGCATACCGGCAAATGAAATACTTGGGCAGGAAGAAGCGACGCGCATGAAAACGTTCCTGTAGATCGATATCCATCATCGAAATCATCCACGGCTTGCCAATCGTCGCATCAGGACCTCCATTTCGCGCCGCGCCAGTGCCTCATTCAATGGTTCAACCTTCAGCGCATCCGGGTAGGCAGCCAGCACGGTGGCGCGGGTCACGTCGTACGCGCAAGAGATATGGACCTCAGGTTTGTTGCGGTAGTGCAGAACCCATTCGTGTGAGCGCAGCGACGAAATCTCTGGTATGTGCGAAGCGGGGGCTGCCGTTACTGGACCAAGTACGCTCCGATATTCACTATTACGGGGAATATCGGAAACATCGGAAATATTCCCCACTGCCGGTCTCCCATTTTTTCGATCATTCCGATATTCCGGGATTTCGGGTCGCTTCAACACGTCGCGCCAGCCCATCACAAATCACCTCCGACGAATCGTGGATGTACTAGGTAGACCAGGGTTTTCTTACCGGGGATGCGCTTCGGCTCGGATATAAGCTCGCGGTCACGTAACATTTTCAACGCCTGCGTAAGCTGTTCCTTCGGCATCCGGTGCCGCATCGCGAAGGTAAGCTCGCCATTGGTGAATGATGATTCGCCCCGCTCCCGAATCCAGCGCCAGCACTCTTTGGCGTCGTCAGTTGCCTGATCCGTACCGATCAGGCCGTACGCGGCCAAGGCATGATCGGTCAGAAGCGCCGCCAACTCCAACGCCCTGGTCATCGTATCGGCAGATATGGTCGAATTTTCTTGCCCATACTCGGCGACATGCAGCAGCCCGGCCAACCGCAGAGCGAAGCCGGAGATTTTTCCGCCCCAGCCCGGACAGCTCGATAACCTTCCGTTGGATCTCAATTGCACTTCGATTTCCGCCTGAAACGCGCGCCATTCGGTCAGCGCCTCTGGGTGCAGCTTCAATACCCTTGCCTGGTCAAAGCCCTCGATTAATGGCGGAATGTCCAGCAGCTTGCGAATGCCGTTCCAGTAGGCTTTCTTAACCGCTTCGGGAACTGACGGCTTGTCATGCGTGCGGTAGCCCAGCTTCGATTTCGGTAGCACCCATAAGAACCGCTCCAACACCCCCTTCCCCGAGAAGGCCTTTTTCTCGCCCATGCGCTGAATGATGATTGGCTGCACCACCAAGGCGATAGTAAGGAACGGTTTCAGGTCGATACTCCGATCCTTCCGCCGTACCCTGACATGCCCGCCATCGATACCTTTGAGCAGAATATCGATGTTCGCCTGTCCGTTCGTGTATAGGCCGCTAAGCGTTTCCGAGATACCGCCTTCATCCGAGAAAATTGCAAAACGCCCGCCTTGGTCATGGATAATTGCCGCTAAACTCTCTGCTGTTACGTCAGTGGCGAACAGTTGCGGCAACGACTTTGGCTCGGGTAAACTTGCCTCCATTTCGGCAATCTCCTCCATCACTGCTTCCTGCTGCGCGCATTTCTCTTCCTGTGCCAGTGCGTCGCGCCTTGCTTGGATGATCCGCTCTTTGCTCTTACGCTCTGACCTTTGCCGTAGGATTTCTGCCCCCTGAATCGCGGCCTGCTCTTGCTCCCATTCCGCAAGCGGCGCTGTGCAGGCATTGAGGACCGTCGTTTTGTTGTTGCCGGAGGGAAGTGCAATCAGGGTGTAGAGATTTAGCGATTCGGTCCAGCCGTCAAGCGGACTCACGCAGAACCGCGTTGCCACTGCTGCGGCAACGACAGCCAGCACGGTGAGGACTGCCATCGCTTCCGGCGTTTCGGTGGCATTTGCCAACGCTGCCGCGAACTTACCCAAATTTGCAGGTAGCAGCCGCGCCGGTATGTCTGGCGTCTCAATCTCATCAAACGGGATAGGGTCGCCCCATGTTGTCGGCTCGCTTGCATTCACAATAGCGCGTTTAACGGCCTCTTGACCAAGGTGCAGGTGGAGGTCGTTGAAGTCGGTTGCACCACTTGGTCTGTTTGCGCCAAAGTCCGGAACCGCCACCAAGCCGCCCACCGCAGCAGCCGCTTCGTTTGCCTTGGTCCGCCCAGGATTACCAGGAGTCCGGTTGTCATCGTCGGCGCACAAGATCAACTTCAGGTTGGGATAGCGGTCGTGGAGCACGCACGCCACGGTGGACAGATTTCCGGCATCGAAGGCAGCTACCGTCGGGTAGCCGGTGGCTTCGTAGATGCTCGCCGCAGTGGCGAAACCTTCAGTGATGCACAAGGTTTTCGTCCCCTCTATGATGGCACCGGTACCGAAGTAGCAGCCCTTGTGTTCACCGCCGGGAAAAAATCGTTTGTTGTCGTGCAGCCAGTCGGGATGGATGAAGGCGAGCGTCTGAATTTCGCCTATGGCGCGATACGCCGGAACAATCAGAGAGCCGTCGCAAGGCATACCGCCAATTGTCAGTGACCCGTGATACACGCGCAGGCCGTGGGGTTTCACACCCTTGCGGGTAAGGTAGGGATGATCTTCGGGTGCCTGGGATGCTTCGTTCCAGATCGCCGTTGCCTTGTTGCGGGCTTCAGTGTGTTCGCGTTCCTTACTGGTCTGCTCGTGTGCTGCCCGCTCGGCATCTTCACGCTGGTGCGTTTCGCGCTCTTCCGGCGTCGGCTTATGGTTGCTTCCGGCGTCGGACCAGCCCCACTCTTTGGCCGCATAAAATAGCGTTGCCACGGTGATTCCACCGTCCGGACTAATGCTCTCCCACACGGTCCGTGCCTTCCCGGGGTCGTAGGAGTCGGCCTTTTGGCTCCACGTGTCCCATAAATCGAAGCCTTCGTTGCCCAGTTCGTTTTTCACGGCCATGCCCATGCGCACCCATGTTTCTCGGTCGTCCGCTGGAACAAAGGATAAGGCGTCCGCGATTTGATCAATGACGTTATCGGTAATCATAGTGCAGCCCCCGCCGGATGACGCAATTCGCCGACTTGATTGGCAGCGGGTTGTTCGATCAATGCGAGAATGTCTTCCACTCGCCATGCCGTTATGCGCAGGCCCAACGTCTTGACGGGTTTTGGGAAGCGCCCGGATTTCACGCCAGCCCACCATGTCGATTTGCTGACCGGGATGATCGGAGGAATTGGTGGCGACGCTTTCGAATCGCCAATGATTTGCGACAGCCGGACGTAACCGACTGCTGGAAGCGAAGAATGATGTGACATGGATTACCTTGTTTAAGTACGGACAAGGCAATCTTATTTGCGAGGTTGCGGCAGCCCGGCTGCTGCAACGTGCATTCCGGACTATCGCCTAGAAGGCTTTTTTCGCAGCCGGGAGACTTTGCTTGTGAAACTAGCGAACTTTAGATCCCCTTGGGACTCTGGACTTCCAAGGTAGTCCCATTCCATGGAGACCTTGTTTGCTCTGATCTTCAGATCATTCTCGTCGAAATGCGACAGTGCATCCCATATCTCACGTGCCGTCGCCTGGGGTTCCTTGCCCAATTCCTCCAGAATCGCCGCGTCCAGGTGCGGTGTCTTCGGACCGCTGGCTTTCCTCTGCTGTTGCTCGCGATAGTCTCGGCCTACTGTCGTCAGCGTATCAAGCGCGAGGGTGACCGATACTGTCGCTGTCGCGCTCAATGCTCTTTCGTTTGCGTCGGGCCTTGCACCTCCTATCATCCATTCGATTTTTTCCAATGCACGCTGTCGCTCGCTTAGCGCGGCATTGACTTCTTGTTTTGTCGGAAGCTGCCCTTGTTCAGTATTTTGCGCAATTGTCCGCAGCAGTGCCATCGTCAGCGCCGGAAGCCTGCCAGGTGGGTAGTGCGCGGGATTGAAAGGCGAGCCGGTTCGCTTGCCGGAATCAGGAGTTTGTTTCTGGTGTTTTGCCATGTTGCACCCCTTAACGCATTGCCCTTGAAATAAGGCGCTATACCAAGGCGGGCAAGGGAACCCGCCGTTCGCCCCATAAGGCTAAGCGCAGCGAAGTCGAAAACGAATTGCATAACACGTTATTGGACAAGAACTGCTCGGCAACGCTCCCGGAAAAAATCCGACAGGCAAAAAATCAAGCGCACTCCACCAGCCATACCCGGCGTATGCTCGTTTCGGCGCGTCAGGTGCCACCAGAATCGCTTGCGTTAGTTGCCCCGATGTACTGCTATGACCTCCCACTAAAGCGGCCTGCAGGGGCTGGTAGGCAGTCCGTCGCGCAAAAGAACTTTCCATAAGGAAACAAATTTCCCGGAATCCACAAAAAAAATTTGCGCAGCCGCAAGAGAGGTTCCGATTAATGTTAGCGACTAGGTACTTAAAAGGACGACACCCCCCTTTTTTTGAGGTGGATCTAAAGCATGCTTTCAAGTCGAGCATTACCACTTTCGCAACCTGTGCCGCCATACCGAGCGCCTGTAGTACGTTAGGCCTGTACGGGGTTGGTCAATCCAGCGGGTAAGTCAATTCCTCCGCATGACGGGCAGCGTTGATCTATTGGGGGTACTTTTGGGGGTACATCACAAAACCACAAAGGTTAATCGCTAATAAATACGCGGCTTTCCACGCATAATGTGAGTGACGCCGCCCCACCAATTAATTTTCCAGCAACATCCAACGCCGTCCAAGTGACGGCGTTTTTCATGGACGCTCCCTCTATAGATCGTCCAACAGCTCTATGGCGTTAATCAGCGTGTGACGATTTCAGATGTCAGCGCCCTTTTTCCCAGGCAGACATATCAACGCACGGTCATGAAAGTGCAACGTCGCAATTGCACTGGAATTAGTCAACGCTGACAGGTGGAAAAAATTGGAAGCGTGCGACGTGAAGTCGCACCAATTATGGTCTCGCCTCGTAAGAGGCAGTGAGACCCGTTGTTCCTTCAACGGTAGCCTATTGATGCAGGCGATGCTGGCAACGGCGTGGTCTGAAGCCATCGAGACAATGAAGCCCTTCGCAAGAAAAGGAAAAGCCGTGAGGTGATTCCAACCGCTGCCAGCATCAGGCGGCTGGGGCGCTAGGCTGGATAGCATGGCCAACATATGTGAACTGTTGATAAACCTCGTTAATTTTGACAAGCCAAAGATGCTGGCAGGCTTGAACCAAAACGGTAAGTGATGGGTTGCTCGATTACTTCCTTCGGGCACAAGGACAAGATATCACCGGGGGAAAGACAGGGCCTTCGCTGTTCGTGTAATTGGTGTGGAACACGGTAAGCCCGTATTTCTGCCTCGCGGCAAGCGAACCGCAAGGGACGCTGTTGGAGGTGCGGGTAGAGGATGGTCGACAAAGCGAATTCTGTCCTGTAACGGGGCAGACAGAAGTTGAGCCGTCAGGCGACATCACTTCATGCGAAAGCAGGCAGACTTCGACCGGGTCTTTCTTGACGAGAAAGTTTGAAAAATCTTCACAGGAGGGGAAGCAGATGACATCGCAAGCAGTTTGCGCTGGTGCGCCCTCCGGCGAATCGCGGCACTGGCATGGCATCAACTGGGCTGAGTGCTATCGAGAAGTCAGAAGGCTGCAAGCGCGTATCGTCAAGGCAACGCAGGAAGGCCGCTGGGGCAAGGTGAATGCCTTGCAATGGCTGCTGACCCACTCGTTCAGTGGCAAAGCACTCGCCGTCAGACGGGTGACAGAAAATCAAGGGAGTAGAACGCCCGGCGTGGACAAGGTCACTTGGTCTACGCCGAACACCAAGTATCAGGCCATCGAAACAATGCGTCGACGTGGTTACGCGGCGCAGCCGTTGCGGCGAATTTATATTCCGAAAAGCAACGGCAAGCAACGGCCACTCGGTATTCCGTGCATGGCCGATCGAGCGATGCAGGCATTGCATTTGCTCGCGCTGGAATCCGTTGCGGAAACAAAAGCGGATTCACACTCCTATGGATTTCGTACAGAAAGATCCACCAGAGACGCCATCGAACAGTGCTTTATTGATCTGGCAAGGAAGCGTGCTCCGCAATGGATACTTGAGGGCGATATTCAGGGATGTTTCGATCATATTGCACATGACTGGCTGATCGCCCACGTCCCGATAGACAAGGCGATCCTTCAGAAGTGGCTGAAGGCAGGATACATCGAAGATCGACAGCTCTTTCCGACAGAGGCTGGCACGCCGCAAGGCGGCATTATTTCGCCAGCGCTTTCGAATTGGGCCTTGGACGGTTTGCAACAACGACTAGCGACTGACTGTGGGCAATCACGGTATGTCGCGGGCAAACTGATCAGTCCCAAGATCAATTTCGTACGCTACGCCGACGACTTCATCATTACGGGGCCTTCAAAAGAGGTGCTGGAAGTGGAAGTGTTGCCGGTGGTTCAGGGTTTCATGCGGGAACGGGGATTATCCCTCTCGCCGACCAAGACAAAAATCACCCACATAGCAGAAGGATTTGATTTCCTCGGACAAAACATTCGTAAATATGACGGCAAGCTGTTGATCACGCCGGCCAAAAAGAATGTTCAGGCGTTCCTGACAAAAATCCGCTCAGTCGTCAAAGACAATTGGACAGCTGAACAGAAAAATCTGATCGGGCTGCTCAATCCAATGATCAAAGGATGGGCGGATTATCATCGGCACGTCGTCTCCAAGAAGGTGTTTGCCAGAGTCGATTCTGAGATATGGCGGGTGCTATGGCGATGGTGTTGTCGCCGACACCCCAACAAAGGAAGGTACTGGATCAAGCAACGGTACTTTCATTGTACTGGTGGTCGCATGTGGGTCTTTGCCGCAGCGACTGGCGCCTACTGGCCGGACGGAAAAGCAGTTGCGACAACGCTCCGTCTGGCAGCTGACGTACCGATTCGAAGGCATATCAAAATTAAGGCCAAGGCGAATCCTTTCGATCCTGCATGGGAACCGTACTTTGAAGAGCGCCACGGTTTGGCGATGTTCAATACGCTTGCTGGTCGTAAAAAGCTCATTCGTTTATGGTTCGAGCAACAAGGTCAATGTTGCATGTGCGGTCAACGGATCACGAAGGCAACGGGATGGCATGTGCACCACATCATTCGGCGAGTGGACGGCGGTAGCAATGCGGCCAGTAACCTGATGATGCTTCATCCAACGTGCCATGCCCAGATTCATAACCTTGGTTCGACAGTGGTGAAACCGGCTCCCTCACGGGGGCTTTGAAAGGCTTGAGCTGTATGAGGGGAAACCCTCACGTACAGTTCTGAGGCGGCGGCGCAGGAATGCGCTGCTGCTACCCGACTGATTAACATCTGGCTAACGGGGATTGCGCACTTGTTCGGCACAAGACCATAGCCGCCTCATCGGCCACGGTCACACCAGCAGCGCGGTACGTCCATGACGGTGGACCGATGTGTGGATCGCGCTGATTAGCACCGTTACTGCTCCTTGACGACACTTTGCCGGGCCTCACTGCCAACGCCGGCGAGCAGGCCGTCTGCTGCGCGGGTGTCGATAGCCGCCTTCGGTGAATCAAATTCCATGCGTTTGTGATAATGGCCGGCGACAAGCTGATGACTGACCCGCGCACAGTCGCAATTGCGTTCTGCAAGCAGTACGGCAAAGTGCTGCGCGATATTCGTGCGTTGGCGACGCAGTGTGACGAAGAATTCACTGCGGCCAATTTCTGGTTGAGTGAGTACACCGCCGTGCAGTCGGCTAGCAGGCGGCGGCTGACACGCGTGTTGTGCCTACGTCCGCAAGCCTCGGCTTGAAAACAACACGCCGCCGTATTTTATTGCCTATTGGAAACATACATGCTAATTTTCCTGACGCCTTGCATTTTCAATTCCGCACGCCACGCACTTGGTTTGGAATGAGATTTATTCGTGCCGTATCGCCGTTGGCAAAATAAAACCAGGAAACAGGCGCGCAAACGCCTGATTAAAACCTACCATGCAGACCCCGGATTCTCCGCCTCCCCGACCGCAATTGCACCCTCGAACAATCGGCTGGTTCGGTGCCACCGCACTCGCGATGGGGGGCAGCAACCAGAGCCTGTTCCTGCTGTCCGCGCTCTTCATCGGTCAAGGCGCAATCAACGGACAAGGCAGCGCGACGGTACCGCTGCTGATCGCCGGCCTGTTGCTCGCCTGGGCGGCTGCGCCAGGCTGGATTGAACTGGTATTGATGTATCCGAACCGGGTGGGCGGCATTTCCGCAAGCTGCGCCGAGGCTTTTCGGCCGTACAGCCCGGTACTCGCCAATCTGACCGGCGTCTGCTATTGGTGGGGATGGGTCCCCACCTGCGGGCTGACTGCCATTTTGTCGGCATCGGCAATCCACGAATGGTATCTGCCGGACGTCCCGGTCAATGCGCTGGCGGTGTCGCTGGTGGTATTCTTTGCCTCCGTCAGCCTGTGCGGCATCAAGTGGGTGAGCCGGCTTGCGATTCCGATTGCCAGCCTGTCCGCACTGCTGGCCTTCATTTCAGGGCTGGCGCCGATCCTGGCCGGACAGATCAACTGGCAACAGGCCACCACCTTTCATCTGAGCACGCCGTTTCCGGGCCGGTTCGGCGAATTGACCAGTCTCATGGCAGGACTTTATCTGATCGGATTCGCCGCCCCCGCATTCGAGGCGGCGGCCTGTCATGTCGGCGAGATGGTCGATCCAAATAAAACCTTGCCGTGCGCTATGCTCGCCAGCGCACTATTGGCCGGTGTTTTTTTCATTGTGCTGCCGTTCGTCTGGCTCGGAACTCTCGGTGCGGATGCGATGGGCAAGGATCTGGCACTGGTGCTTGGACCAACCTTTGCTCCGCTGTTCGGCACTGCCGGCAAGGCAATCGCGATCTGGTTCATGATGTTCAGCATGTTTTCCGGCACCTTGCAGCCGCTTGCCGGCGCCTCGCGTACCCTGTCGCAACTGTCGGAAGACGGATTGTTGCCGCGCATCCTCGCCCGGCGCTCGCGCACTGACACACCCTGGGTCGCCACTCTGCTGACGGCGGGAATGGCGATCCTGTTCCTGCTGATCGGCGATCCCGTCTGGCTGATTGCAGCCGCCAATTTCACTTACCTGATCGGTATTGCGCTGCCCAGCGTCGCCGTCTGGCTGCTGCGGCGTAATGCACCTGAGATGCCGCGCCCGTATCGCGCGCCGCGTGGCACTATTGCGCTCGGATTCGCTGCGGCCGTCATGTGGGCGATCTCGGCCTTGCTGGGATTCGAGCAGTTCGGATTGCCTACCGTACTAATCGGTTTGGCGTTCGCCTATTCCGGCTCGCTGCTGTACGCGTGGCGCAGGTATGCGGACCGGCGCCTTTGCAGGCTGCCGGGCATCGCACAGACGCTGCACCTGAAGCTGACCGGGGCGATGATACTGGTCATGGTCTTGGACGGTGCCGGCTATCTTCTGGCGGTCAGCAACCTTCCGCATCAGCAAAGTGCCCTGATGACGGCACTGTCGGATATTTTCGTTGCGGTAGCGATGTTGACCATCAGCGTCGGACTCGTGCTACCCGGCATGATCGCCCATTCAGCAGTCGAGATTTCCGGTGCCGCAAAACAGCTTGCCAGCGGTACGCTGGCGGAATTTTCACGTGCGATGCGGGCGCTTGGGCGCGGTGATCTCGACGCCGCCCATGCCAGCGTTTCGATCACGCCAGTGCGCGCCCGTTCGCGAGACGAAGTCGGCGACATGGCCGCCAGTTTCAATTTACTGCAATGTGAAGTTGCAAATGCGGCTACCGGCCTGGATGGCGCCCGCGAAGGTCTGCGCCAGGCGCGGCACGAACTGACCGATGCCAACTTCAACCTCGAGCAACGCGTAGACCAGTTGCGCCAGGTCGAAGAAAAACTGTCGGGCATCCTTGATTCCATCCCGATGGTGGTATGGTCCATCTCCACCGCGCATGAGCTGCTTTACATGAACCCGGCCGCGCATATCATTTATGGCCGCTCGGTGGCTGAGTTTACCGCGGACAGGACTTTGTGGACCAACATCGTTCATCCGGACGACCGCCCACGGGTAATGGAATGGCTGGCGCAAGTATTAGCTGCGGAAGCACTGGCGCTGCAATATCGCATTGTCCGTCCGGATGGCGAGGTGCGCTGGCTCGAAGACCACGCAAGGATGGTTCGCGATGCGCATGGAAATCCGCTCCGGCTGGATGGGGTGGCTACTGACATTTCCGAGCGCAGGATACGCGACGAGCGCATCGAATACCTAGCGAATTTCGATGCGCTGACCGGGCTGCCGAACCGCAACCTGTTCATGAATCGCCTGGAGCAATCATTGCTCCAGGCACGCCGCGCGCAAGGCAAGCTGGGACTGCTGTTCCTGGATATAGATCGCTTTAAATATATCAATGACAGCTTCGGCCACTCGTTCGGAGACAGCTTGCTCAAGGAGTTCGCCGCCAGGCTCACATCAGTCCTGCGCGAAAGAGATACCGTCGCGCGACTCGGTGGCGACGAATTCGTCATCATTTTAGCGGACATCAGGGAGTACGAAAACGCTGCCCGTGTGGCCCTGAAGATACTGAATGCCTTTTTGCAGCCAGTGTCAGTGGATGGACGCGAACTGCACGTGACCACCAGCGTCGGCGTGAGCGTCTATCCTGAAGACGCTGATCAAGCTGATGCGCTACTCAAGCATGCGGACGTCGCGATGTACCGCGCCAAGGACCAGGGCCGTAACAGTTTCCAGTGTTATACGCTGGAGATGGGGTCCAAGGCAGTGGAAAGGGTGAAACTTGAACATGCGCTGCATCACGCACTGGAAAACAATGAATTCGAACTGCACTACCAGCCCCAGGTCGACCTGAAAAGCGGACATGTCAAAAGTGTCGAAGCGCTGATCCGCTGGCATCATCCGGAACTCGGTTCCGTAGCGCCCGTACGCTTTATTCAGTTAGCAGAGGAAATCGGGCTGATCATCCCGATTGGAGAATGGGTGCTGAAAACGGCGTGTGCGCAGACCAGCGCCTGGCATCAGGCGGGGTATCGGCTGACCGTGGCAGTCAACGTCTCCGGGAAGCAGTTCCAGCAGAAAAACATGCCGCAACTAGTGCAGTCGATTCTCGACGGTAGCGGCCTGGACGCCGCGTATCTGGAACTGGAGCTGACTGAAAGCATGTTGATGAACGACTCCGAAGCCACGATTCAGATCCTCGCTCACCTGAAAGCGGTCGGGGTCGGGCTATCGATAGACGATTTCGGCACCGGCTTTTCAAGCCTGAGTTACCTGACGCGATTTTCGATCGATATCATCAAGATCGATCAGTCTTTCATTTCCGGCCTTGCCAAAAAACCCGAGGCGGCATCGATTACCCTCGCCATCATCGCCTTGGCGAAAGCACTTGGTCTTAAAACCGTTGCCGAAGGCGTGGAGACGGCGGAACAACTCGATTTTTTGAATGCGAACGGGTGCGACGCGATACAGGGATACTATTTCAGCCGTCCATTGCCTGCGGATCAATTGACCGCACTGCTAGGTCGCGGCACAAAACTGGCTAATCCGCCCCACCCCCTCGAAAAGGTAAAGTTAGCCGAAATGGATGTGTAGTCCACCCTGTCCGAAAGCAGAGTATGCATGATGCATGGGACCCAGTCCCGATACGCCGCTTGTCCGTTCCGGCGACACTCCCAGACGGAGTGCGTTCCTCACCACGCCTCAACAATCCCCGCCGGAAATCGGTATTATGCTGCGCGTACGGGCGTTACTATCGCCTTTAGCCAACGTACTATCGGACGAAATACGCGCACTCACTCAAAACCATTCGGCATTCACGCCGCCTGGAAGCGTGACCTTCTCGGAAAAATATTGCACATGTCTATCTCAAATAAAATTCCTCAAGACCCACAGCACGGCGACGATCCGTCCCCCGGAAACAGGTGCACATTGTCTGCCCAGGAGCTATTCTGGCTATTCACCCATATGTCAATGATCGGGTTCGGCGGTGTCTTGCCTTGGGCTTACCGCATTCTGGTCGAAAACAGGAAGCTGTTGAGCGCGTCTGAATTCCGTGAAGTATTTGCCTTTGCACAGATTCTGCCAGGTGCCACCATTTGCAATCTCGCGGTCATTATCGGTTATCGTCATGCCGGGATTCGCGGAGCAATTGCATCCCTGATCGGGATGATTGCTCCCCCCAGTCTGATCGTCATCATGCTCAGCATGATTTACCGACACTATGGCGGAAGTCCAATGGTCCGGAATCTCCTCAGCGGCATGGCTGCGGTCGCCGCCGGCCTCGTAGTTGCGATGGCTATAAAAATGGCGCGCACCCTCCCTGCGACCTGGCGTAACGTATTGTTCGCCGGTTTGATGTTCGCCGGAGTTGCTCTGATGCACTGGCCGCTGCTTGCCGTTCTTTTGGTACTCGCTCCGTTGGCTATTCTTGCTCATCTAAATAAAGGAAAATCGTGATACCGGGAACCGACAAAAATATTGCCTTATCGATCCTTATCCACTTTTCAACGCTTTCCATGATGGCCATTGGGGGCGGGGTCATCGCGCTAGCGCCGGACATGCAGCGATTCATGGTCGACACCCACCACTGGATGAGTAATGAAGCATTTCTGACAAATTTCACCATCGCACAGGTGGCCCCAGGACCCAATATGCTGTTTGTCACTCTGATCGGCATGCAGGCTGCGGGGTGGCTGGGTGCCATCGCGGCCACTGTTGGGATTGTCTTGCCGCCAGCACTGTTTACGCTGACCACAATACGTCTTAGCGCCAGAAGGCAATCAAGCCACCTCGCCCACCTCGTCAAAACAGCACTGGCCCCGCTTTCGGTCGGCATGATGATTGCGACCGGCTGGTCCCTTTCTCATGTGGCCCTGAAAAGCGCCGGCGCCGTTACCCTCGGCGCCCTGACCGTCGCACTTGTTCTAAGCACACGCCTGAATCCGTTATGGATCATTGCTTTGGGCGGCATTGGCGGAGTACTGGGCTGGGTATAAACCGATACAGGAGCTGCCTAAATCAGGGGCGAATTCAGCGTACTCAAGCGGCCATCGCATGGCACTCTTCATTCCCTCCTGCACAGCGAGCGAAATCTTGCCCGATAACTCACCTGGCGGAACGCCTGCCCAGGAAAATATGCAGTATCAGCATGGCTGGGAAGGTTAGCCCCAATAACCAGTGGCCAATTGACCAGACAGGCCGGCTGGATTCGCTGGCAAGGTAGTACAAGGCATAACCGCTAACGGTCAGCAAAGCCAGCAGCGCGACCATCGCCCAACCGGAATAACGATTGCGATGTGCATTGTTCGCGCGGCGGATGTGGCTGTTGAGCAAGCTACCAATAAAAAATAACGCCACCATGGCGGCAGCACCATGCAGTTTCATCGACCATGGTTCGATCGGATTGATGGCGTCACCAAACTCGCCCGTCTGGCGCAGGAAATAATGCGCGACCAGCCAGGCGCCACCGGTAACTACCAGCAAGCCAGAAATACCGTACACCCAGAATCGGTGCCAACGCTCCAGGCGGAATCGACCTATTTGAGAGCGAGAGGCGGGATGATGCAGGCTGTGTTTAATATGGCGCATCGGTCAGATTATAAAAGCAGTAGCGTCAAATTGTTGCAAAAGCACATGGTCGGGATTGGCGCTCGCCAATACAACCTTAGTCAATGCATCGGCCAGCATGCAGTTGGGCGCATGTACTGATGCACTAACGCGGTCAATGATCGGACTGCCGGTACGACTATCGATTAGTGCCGAGCAAGTCCGGTCACGCACTTGTTTTTGCGTGAAATAGCTGCCTGAAGTTGCCAAGGCGGCATTCTTCAATTCTGTGCAAAAACCAGCTGCCAGTGGTGATCGCGGATCGCGTATCACCACTGGGTAAGCAATGTCTCCGTAAGCGCGCAAGTCCCCACCGGCATTCACGCATGCGCAACGAATGCCCGCCTCTCGCAAGGCAGCGATGGCAACATCTACTGCATAACCTTTGGCGATGCCGCCGAGATCTATCCAGACTTTGCCGTTTTTTCTAAGCTGATGCGGCCCGTCCATGACCAGCGCCGCAGGCCCGGGAATATATTCCGGCAACTCGTCATCGACGGCAGGCAAATACCCCCATTCGACCAGCTTTGCGGCACAGCAAATGTCAAACAGGCCCATCGTTACCGCATGCAGCATCAACGCAGTACGAATCACTTGCGCTGTGTGTGCGTGGATAGCAATCGACGCCCCAACAGCGGCGCGATTGATACGCGTCACATCGCTGTCCGTATCGTGATAGCTCATCAGGCGATGTACTTCTGCGACACCCGCGAACGCGGCGTCGAAAGCACGCGCCATCTCAGCGTCACTTAGCGGGTCAGCTATCGTGACCTCCACCAGGGTGCCTAACCAGGGCTGGGCCCGTCGCTTCATTTTTTCAACACGACCTGAGCGATGGCGGCGATGCGCCGCACGCCATCGGTTACATGCGTGCACGACAAGGTGGCGCCGCTGATGCTGGCTATACCGTCGCCGATGGACAAGCCTGCGGCAGCGGTTTTGCCAACGAATTGCTTGCGCCACGCCGGGCTTTTGATTTCAAAACCATGGCTCTCACGATAGTTCAGGATTTCAATCTGCTTGATGCTGGCGTCGGGATTGACCGCCACCGCATACGAGATCAGCTCGAACTTGCCGATCACGTCATCCAGCACGACATAGCCCAGCCGGGCATCGCCTTTGTAGGCGGCAAACACACGCCAGCCAACCGAGCGCGCCGGCAGTCCGGAGAGCTTTTCGACCTGCTGCATCTGCTCGCCGGACAACTGCAGAGTGGCGTCCTTGAACGCCGTGGCATCGGGAAACATGACCTGCTGCGCCTGCTCGACGGTCAGGTACTGGGTGGCGAATGCGCCCGAACTCGCACTCGTTGCCACCGCTAAGGCCGCCAAATTTAACGACTTCATCACAAATACCTGTCATCAGAATGCATAACCGAGTCCCAGATCGAGACGATCACGCGTCGTATCTTGCTTGAATTTCTGGTAATCAGCTTTCAACACCACGCCTTCGCCGATGTTGAAGTTGCTACCGATAGTCCATACGCTTTCAGTTGGTCCGGCAGCAATATCCAACCCTGAATAACCATTCGCCGTGTTGAATTTCTCAAAGCGCACAAACGGTGTCAACGCGTAGTCTGGTGACTTCCATAACTGATAGGCCGCTTGTGCATACCAACCGTAGAACGACGATGGGACCGGTGTCGGCTGGCCTGCAAACGTCTGGTTCAGGGCTTCGGTATTGCTAATCGTGCCGCGTGCATAGAGTGCCGACAGATCCCACTTCCCGGGCGTGTAACGGGCATGCAAATCCCACATGGTTACGCGCGCATCCTGCGCAGCGAAATCTTCCGTCTTGTGACCAGCCTTACCGGTAAACACGGACCCGCCCAGCAGCAATCCCGGTACGCCGCGCCAGTTCAGCGCACCGAACACGCTTAGATCGCGCGCCTTGGCCTGTTGCCCTTCCTGGTGAATGCTGCCCAACGGCGATGTGCGTCCGTCAGTCGATGATGCGTCCCACTTGGTCAGGTCAAAACCGGTGGTCAATCCGGTATCCCAGCTCAAGCCATTATCCAGGGTGGACGACAGACCCAGACCAGCCTCGCGCCAGGTGGATGGAATGATCGCCGTTTCGACGAAGTTACGATAAACCCCGTAGTAAGCGGTTGGTTCGTGATTGGTATTCAACAATCCGGCCGGAATCAGGAATAAACCACCCTTGGCGCGCAGACCGTTGTTGAATTCTCGCTCGACATACAACTGCTCGACTTCAGTTTCGCCTTTGTCGCTGGCCGACGTCACTGCGTGTTCCCACTCAAATTCGGCCACCATTTTGGTCTTTTCGTCAAAACGATGGGTGATGCCGATCACAGCGCGGGCGACATCGGCTTGTGACTTGCTGGCATCTTTGCTCGGGCGGCTGTAATTGACTTCGCCATAGCTGGAAAGCACGGTGTTGGGGCCCAGCGACATCGGTGAAGCGACGGCCACCGCAGGCATCGGCGCGGTGGCGGTTGCGGATGCCACTGGTGCCGCCGGTACGACTGTTGCCAGCGCGTCCTGGCGCTTTTCAACGGTGTCGGTTTTTTGTCTGGTCGCAGCGAGTTCTGCCTTGAGTTGATCTATCTCCGCGGCCATTTTATCGAGTCGCTTCAGCAAATCCGCTTCGCTGGCGGATGCCATCAACGGCATCGCCATCAACGGCATCGCCATCAAGGTCAAAGCGACGGCTTGCGCCAGGATATTTTTTTTCATGAGAGTTGTCTTCCTTTAGGTGTATTTTTGAGTCCGGCAACAATTATTTATGTAGCAATAAACTGCGCCACGCCGCCAGTGGTGCTTAAAAAGCTGCGAGCAACAAAGTTCAGGGCGACCTGGGTCCCGCCGCGGATAGATTGCGCGGCAAATAATCATTGCAGACATATGAATTATTTATAGCTGGAATTGCCTTGCCCCTTGTCTGATCAAGGCGTAGGGCAAAGCAGATCTCCATCACCCGGTCTCATTATTTATTTTCAGTATCGAGAGAACACGAATGGTAATGAGAATGATTGCAGGTTGCAATTGATATTTGGTGCAGGCAAAACTTTTAGTTAAGCATGTCTTTTTCAGCCAACAGTTACCTGTCGGTTGATTGGTACTGACTGGGTATGGGGGTTACTACGCAGGCGACGATCGACCTCGCCCGTGGATCAGCTTGAGCCATTGGGCCATCGGCCTGCGACTGCCGGATTGTGGCTGGATATTTGGCTGGGCAAGCGAAAAGTGAACATCCCGCATGCCGTCGTCCAGAACCCAATTGGTTCTGACGCATCCTGAACCACGGCGGCGGCAGTGATGGCGCAACACGCACTTCTTAATGTAGCGGTAGAGTCTCGCCAGCTTGACGCTCCGTGTTGCCTAGGCGGTGCTTAGGCTGGATGGCTTCCTGTTTGCACTGCCGGTTTTCCAAATTTCCGAACCATTAATACAATAAGGCATAGTGTGGCGAGATAAGCCACAATCTGGATACCTGCCGGTCGCGCGGTGTAACCAATCAACGTATGCAGCATTTTGCCGACAATACTGGTGTCCGCCAGGATCCGTGACGTATCCCATATTGTGTCGCCCCAAGCTGGGAGCAAGTCGGCTGCGAGCAGAAAACCGACGCCTTGGCTTGCCATACCTGCCGCCAGCAGGACGATCAAGCTATTCGTAATCGAAAACAAGTGGCGCGTTGATATTTGCAATAAGCCGTAGTACATGGCCGCACCCAAGCCAACACCGCCCACTACCCCAAGTACCCCTCCCAGAACCATTTGCCCGGTCTGGCCTGGGTCGCCGGCTGCAATCCCGTACAAAAACAGTACCGCCTCGGATCCCTCCCGCAAAACCGCCACACCAACAACAATAGCGAGACCGGTCAGCGACTTGGAGCCGGCCGTGACAGCCTTGCCGACAGCCCCCAGATGTTGGGCCATTTCGCGGCCGTGTCGCCCCATCCAAACGCTATGCCATGCAAGCATGGCAACGGCGATGAACATTACTGCAGCGTTAAACACCTCTTGCCCCATTCCCGATGCCCATGAGGCGATTACACTAGCAAAAACAGCAACCAGGCAAGCGCCAAAAATACCGCAGGCCAACCCGCAACCGACCCAGTAGCCGCGCCCGGGAACGGTTTTTGTTGCAGCCATGACGATGGATACCACCAACGCGGCTTCAAGAATCTCACGAAAAACAATCAGTGCAGTCGACAGCATGGCATTTCCAAATGCGTTACTTAACAGTCAGGCGACTCTTGGAGGCGGCCTCATGATATTCGTCATGGAACTCATAAGAGCCTGATTTCAACGGGCCAATGAAGAACGTGGCTTCTTTACCGCCCTCAATCACCTTCCCTCCCTTGAAATCGTCACTGATGAACTCCGCTGTCTCCTTGTCGAGGTTCTTGACTGAAATCTTGACCTTGGTATTGGCAGGAATGGTCAACGCTGAAGGCGAAAATTTATGGTCTTTCAGTGTCAGTGCGAAAGATGCGTCCGCAGCGAAGGCTTGATTCGCGATTGGCAATATGAGTAGCGCGGCCAGGGCTGTGACGTGTTTAAGTCTCTTGATCATCGATTGACTCCTTGTTAAGGCTTTCATGGAAGCCCATAACGGCACAGGCTGTCGATGATAATAAGATGCATTTGCACCAAGCGTCAACAAATATGGGCCAGCCAATGCGCTTTAAGCCGTGCCCCGCAATTGACCGAGAGTCGTCCTAGTACATATGTTGTCCGCCGTTGATCGCGATATTCGCCCCGGTCACAAACGCCGCCTCATCCGCCGCCAGATAAGCGACCAGGCCGGCAACTTCCTCCGGCTTGCCCAGGCGCCCCATCGGAATCTGCGGAATGATCTTGCTGTCGAGTACCTCCGGCGCAATCGCCATCACCATCCTGGTGCCGATATACCCCGGCGAAATGGTGTTCACCGTCACGCCCTTGCGCGCCACTTCCAGCGCCAGCGCCTTGGTGAAGCCATGCATGCCGGCCTTGGCCGCCGCGTAGTTGCTTTGTCCGAACGCACCTTTTTGCCCATTCACCGACGAGATGTTGATGATGCGCCCCCAGCCGCGTTCGACCATGCCATCGCACACCGGCTTGGTCATGTTGAATACGGAATCGAGATTGGTGTGCATCACCGCATCCCAGTCGGGCTTGTCCATTTTCTTGAAGGTCATGTCGCGCGTGATGCCGGCATTGTTGACCAGCACATCGACCGGGCCGACGTCCTTCTCGATGATGCGGATGCATTCCCTGGCCGACGCGTAGTCAGCCACATCGCACGGATAGGCGCGGAAGTTGTAACCCTGTTGTTCCATCGACGCCAACCATTCGTTGGCCTTGGTATTTCCCGGCGAATAGGTCGTGATCACCCGGTGGCCCAGCGCAGCCAGCTTGATGCATACCGCTTCGCCTAAACCGCCCATGCCGCCGGTCACTAATGCAATTCTTGCCATGTTCTTGTCTCTCTATGTTTTAGATAGTGATATCTACTTGCCGCACGGTGGTTCCTCTTGCAGCGCCGACCGCCAGCACCGGTGGTGCTAGTCAAATACTGGCGGGGCTTTATTGTGGCCGAGACACGTTACATCCTTATGACATGACGCCACAGTGAAGGAATTGAACAGGTGCAGGAAATAACGTGCTGTTCCGTTCCGTTCTGTGACAACTGCCATATTCTGACGCAGTCAAGAAAACAAGTTTGCCGACATTCGAACCAAAACCGGCGTTATGCGTACAAGAATTGATGGCATGCACTTTGCCTTGTAGATATATGACCGGTTGCAACAGAACAGTCAAATATCCGCTTTACAAATGCCACAACCTTAGGAGTTACTCATGACTACATCCACCTTCTTCATGCCTTCCGTCAACATGCTTGGCGCAGGCTGCCTGAAAGATGCCGCCGCTACCATCAAGTCTTATGGTTACCAGCGGGCGCTGATTGTGACCGATAAAGTATTGAATAAAATCGGGGTTGTCGCTCAGGTACAGGCCCTACTGGCCGAGATGGGTATAAAAAGCGCAGTCTATGACGGGACTAACCCGAACCCTACCACCATCAATGTGGCTGAAGGTCTGGCGATCCTGAAAAAGAACGAGTGTGATTGCGTCATCTCCCTGGGCGGAGGTTCTCCACACGACTGCGCCAAAGGTATCGCTCTGGTAGCGGTCAACGGCGGCGATATCAAGGATTATGAGGGCGTCGATCTCTCGCCTAAACCACAGCTGCCTTTGATTTCCATTAATACCACGGCAGGGACCGCATCGGAGATGACCCGCTTCTGCATCATTACCGATGTAGAACGTCATATCAAAATGGCCATCGTCGATAAGCACGTTACCCCGATCTTGTCGGTCAACGATCCGGAACTGATGGCGGGCATGCCGAAAAGCCTGACGGCGGCAACCGGTATGGATGCCCTGACGCACGCCACAGAAGCCTATGTCTCCAGCGCCCATAACCCGGTGACCGATGCCTGTGCCCTGAAAGCGGTGACCATGATCAGCCAGTCTCTGCGCCATGCCGTCGCAAACGGCAACGATATGGCAGCGCGTGAAACCATGGCTTACGCCCAATTCCTGGCCGGGATGGCGTTCAACACGGCCTCACTGGGCTACGTCCACGCCATGGCGCACCAGTTGGGCGGCTTCTACGACCTGCCGCACGGCGTCTGTAATGCAGTGCTGTTGCCTTACGTTCAGAGCTTCAATGCCACGGCCTGCGCGGGCCGCTTGAAAGACATCGCCGCTGCCATGGGCGTTGAGGTGAAAGGCATGAGCGATCAGCAGGGAGCGGAAGCCTGTATTGCCGCCATCCGTCAGCTGTCAAAAGACGTCAACATTCCGTCGGGCCTGCGCGAGCTGAACGTGAAGGAAGAAGACCTGGCAATGCTGGCCACCAATGCACTGAAAGATGCCTGCGGTTTCACTAACCCGATCCCGGCCAGCCACGCCCAGATCGTCGCTATCTTTAAAGCGGCGATGTAAGCAGTTTCCCGACAGCATCACCACGCGCTTTTCCGTCTTGCAAATCACCCCGCCACTGACTAACTTTCTAGCATGGCAAAAGTGATTTTTACCCCGCAGCTACGACGCTTTACCGAAGTGCCTGAAATCGACACTTCGGCCACGGTGCTGCGCGACGCGCTGGAGGCCGCGTTCATGGCCAACCCGCGGCTGCGCGGCTATATTCTCGATGAACAGGGCCATCTGCGCCCCAACGTTGCGATTTTCATTGACGGACATCGCGTCGGCGATCGCATCGGTCTGCGCGACGGACTCACTGCGCACTGCAACATCCATGTCCTGCAAGCTCTGTCAGGAGGTTGATCATGCAAGACCGCGCTGCAATTGCGACCCGCAAGGGCTTGTTCGAACTGGTCCGCCGTGACGGTAATTGGGCCATAGCGCAGTCCAGCTTTCTGGGCGATCCGGTGACCATGGCGCTGTCCGACCGGCGCGACGGCGCACTGTATGCCGCGCTCAACCTCGGCCACTTCGGCGTCAAGCTGCATCGCCGGGATCAGGGCGCCGAAACCTGGACCGAAATTGCCGTGCCCACCTATCCGCCGCAACCCGAGGAACACGCCGCCGAGACCCCCTGGAAGCTGTCGCTGATCTGGTCGATGGCCGCCGGCGGCGCGGAGGAACCCGGCGTACTCTGGGCCGGCACCCTGCCGGGCGGCCTATTTCGCTCTGGCGACCGGGGCGACTCGTGGGAACTGGTGAGCGCGCTGTGGGAAGTGCCAGGACGCGGCGAATGGGCTGGCGGCGGTTACGACGCGCCGGGGATTCATTCGATCTGCGTCGATCCGCGCGACAGCCGCCACGTGCTGGTCGGCATCTCAAGCGCCGGTGTGTGGATCACGCGCGATCGCGGTGCGAACTGGACTCTCAGCGCCGCCGGCATGCATGCCGACTACATGCCGCCCGAGCGCGCTGAAGACCAGGACATCCAGGACCCCCATCGCATCGTGTCATGCGGCGCGGCACCCGACGTGTTCTGGTGCCAGCATCACAACGGCATCTGGCACTCCACCGATGCCGGTAAATTCTGGCAACGGATAGAACCGCAGAGCAAGAACATCGTGCAGCCGACGGCCTTCGGCTTTGCCGTTGCCGCCCACCCCGATGACCCGGATACCGCGTGGTTCGTGCCTGCCGAAGCGGATCTGAGGCGGATTCCAGTCGGTGCCGCAATGTCGGTGACACGTACGCGCGATGGCGGCAAATCGTTCGAGGTCTTGCGCAGCGGACTGCCGCAGCAACACTGTTACGACCTGGTGTATCGCCATGGCTTGGCGGTTACGGATGACGGGAATACGCTGCTGATGGGATCGACCACCGGCGGGCTGTGGGTTTCCGAAAATGGCGGCGACGCCTGGCAAGAAATTTCCGCCACGCTGCCGCCGATCTATGCGGTGCTTTTTTTCTAACAAAGCCATATCGAGTGGGGACGGAGTTACCCCCGTCGCCACCGGGTGACCGGAGGCAGTCAGCCGCCTCCGGTTCCCACAGAACGTAGTGTGCGGATTTCCCGCACTATGTGCCCGGGTATATAGGAGACATTCGACTGCTTCACATCTGCTGCGAGCGGAAAATGGCAGAAAAAGAACCTATTGTTGTGTCCGAAATTACTTGACCACCGCAAGCGCTTTACCTTCGGCTTCCTCCAGATTCGCAGTCACCCGCGACACCCTTGCCGTTCAGCCAACTCTTCCCCTTGTCGGGCGAGTAGAGGATTTCCACCTCCGAGTAAGTGCGCCCTGCCGGCCGCCCCTCCCCCAAAAAAGAGACGAATTTTGTCGTTTCGATAAAGGATAAAACTGGAAGTGGATGTTGCCAGCCGGCAAAAATAGCCTGGCATGCTCCCTGCCATTTGGGGAGTTCAACCTAATCCATAAAAGTTAACCAAAATAGCGGTGCTGCCCATTCTGTCCGAAACCAGATACGAATGATGACGGGCACCCAAAATCCATTTAGCTTACTTTCGTACTCAAAAAAACCATTATTTAACTTGATATCGATAGTAAATAAGCTGCACTTGGGCTCTTTTTACCTTTTCGAGGCCTTGGCAAAATAGCCAGTTACATAAACCCGTTTCCGTAAAATACTTCAGCATTTTGCAATAACAATAGTTTCAAAAAGAGTAATTTACTTTACGGCAATTGTTTATAATTGAACCACCTCAGAAGGTGCCTCATAAAACGAGTTAGCCTCTTGATTCACTATCCCCTATTAAGTCCTTGAATGTCTTTTCTGAAAAGGCGATCCGTCAAATCGCAAATATTCTTGGGAATGAAACAGATTGATATTTCCATGATTTGCCTTTTAATTTTCGCCAATGTTCAGAATTAACTCCTCTCCTCTTGCTGGATTTGCAGGAAGTTTCATTGCCAACGCAATCCAACTGCGGCAGTTTATTGCGCTTTTAGTCTCCGTTGCAGTGCATTTTTTTCTGATTTATGTCGTTAATACCTCCCCCATCTTGGTTCGAGAACCAAAGCAAGCCGCCCCGTTTTTGAGCAAGGTCATCAATATCGGTTTTGGCGTGCCCAAAGCCACACCAAATACACCACCTGCCGATTCCAACGATCGCAAAGGAGAAATATGGAAGCCAACAAGCGATCAGGCCTTGCCCCCCAGACCACGTCCGGAACTCGCGTCCCAGATCGGCGAAGAATTGCTGCCTTCAAAGCCCTACTATTTTCAAGCAAGTGAACTAGACGAAAAGACAAGTGGTTCGCTCGACATTCCACCAGAACTTGCCACTATATTGGCGGGCAAAGTGCGTCGTTCAGCAAAGCTCCGTCTGCAAATTAACGAAAATGGCGAAATAGATCAGGTCATCGTCGACGAATCGAGCTTCTCCGAAACAGAGCAACAACTACTGATCGATATGTTTCAAAAAAAGAAATTCGACGCCGGAAAAATTGATGACAAACCTGTCAAGAGCGAAATAAGCCTTGAAATCACAGTGGAGAAATAAGGCCCTCATGCAATACGTCAAAAATGACGGTCAAGCCATGGTGCATTATTTTTGACTTCACACAGCCAATCTTGCCACTTACCCCACCAAACAGACCGCCTGTCCATGCATTCCAGCAACTAATTCAAAATGCCTGGGATGCAACTAAATAATTGGAGTTTCCCCATGAAAACAAAAGGTTTTACTTTGATTGAGGTCATGATTGTCGTGGCGATCATTGGCATCCTCGCTGCGATTGCTTTGCCCGCATACACGGATTACGTGATTCGTGGAGAGATACCAGACGGCACCAACTCCCTCTCCTCCGGACGGGTCAAGATGGAGCAGTTCTTTCAAGACAATCTTACCTATGTGGGTGGCCCCTGCCCGAGCGCGACCAAATATTTCACCTATGACTGCGGAACACCAACTGCTACGACCTACACAATCACCGCCACGGGACTAGCCGGTGTGGCTGGCTTTAGCTACACGATTAACCAGGATGCCACGCAAACCTCGACCACAACCTGGGGAAATTGCGCCACCGGATGGGTGCTCAAGAAGGGGGACGCGTGTTAAACCGTGCGACCAAATTTCAACGGGGAGTGACCCTGATCGAACTCCTGATCACGTTGACGGTTCTGGCCATCGCGCTCAGCCTGGGAGTACCCGCCTATGCGGAGTGGATTCAGAACGCCCAAATTCGCACCGCATCGGAATCCATGCAGTCGGGTATTCAACTCGCCCGTGCCGAAGGGTTAAAGAGCAACGCCACTGTCCGCTTCCAATTGATGACATCAACGGACGCAAGCTGCGCGCCCTCCATTAACGGCGCCAATTGGGTCGTCAGCGTAAATGATGCCACTGGAAAATGTGACGTGACAGACGCATCGGTTGCCCCGTTCACCACGCGATTTAAAGCCAGCGCAGAGGGGACGAAAAACGCCACTTATGTGGCATCGCAGTCCACCATCAACTTTAACGGCCTGGGGCGGGTGACGCCGACTCCCGCAGGTGCGATCACCATTGACATCCAAAATCCGACAGGCGGCACGTGCGCCGCCGCCAGCGGAAAAATGCGTTGTCTCCAACTCCAGGTCACAGGAGGGGGCCAGGTACGCATGTGCGATCCTGCAGTCACTGCCAGCAACGACCCGAGAAAGTGTTGAAGACGCCATGAAATCATTCAATTCCAATCAGAACGGTTCGATGTTGCTGGAGGCCTTGATCGCCATTTTGATTTTTTCTTTCGGCATCCTGGGTATCGTCGGCATGCAGGCCGCCTCCATCAAGAATGAGTCGGAAGCGAAATATAGAACCGACGCCAGCTTTCTCGCCAACGAGTTGATCGGCCAGATGTGGGCGGACCGCGCGAATATAACAACTTCTTACGCGGCGCCATCCGACTGGACCGACCGGGTTGCGGCCACTTTACCGAGCGGCACGGGGGCAGTCGTGGTCGCTGTCGACCCCAACGTTAGTCCGCTACTACGGGCGACGGTCACAATTCAGTGGAAACTGCCTGGCAACGCGCAACACAGCTTCGTCTCGGTTACGCAGATCAACGGCGCCGGCCCCATATAGCCGCCTTGGAAATCAAAAACATGCAAAATAACATGCACCAACGTTCTAATGCGCACCCAGCCAGCGCCGGCTTCAGCCTGGTCGAGATGATGGTGGCACTGGTGATTGGCCTGGTGGCCACGCTCGTCATCATGCAGATGTTCGCAATCTCGGAAAGTCGCAAACGCACCACTACCGGCGGCGCGGATGCGCAAACCAACGCGGCCGTGACACTCTACCTGTTAGAGCGGGACATTCGGCAAGCTGGCTACGGCATTTCCCCTAACACCGAGGATTTCTTGCCGATATACACCGCGCCTCCGACCGGTGTGCTGACCAACGGCATCCTGGCCCAGTGCAACACTGTGCGCGCGTACAACATGAACCGGGCGACAACCCCCAATTTCAGCTATACCCAGTCCACCTTCGCGCCGCTGGTTATCAATCCACCCGGATACCCCGCCGGCGACACCAACACCGACGTCATCCTGGTCAATTACAGCGGAACGAGCGGAATGATGGGGAACGGCGTTCCCATCACCCAAGCCGGAAGCACCACGCAATCCGGCGGAACTGTGCCGGACTATGTGGTCGTGACGAACAGAGCGGGATTTAATCAGGGAGACATGACTCTCGCCATTCCACCGGCCGGTAGCGGTCTCGACTGCACGATCGGAGAAGTCACGGGCTTGCCCGCCGCAGCCCCGCCTACCGGCAGTCAGTGCACCCCGGGTATTACGGGCGCCTCGAATACGATCAACCATAACAGTGTTTCCTACCTAAGCTTCTATGCCAATTGCGCGGCAGTCAGCGCCGCGTGGAACCAAACCGGAGCGGGCGTCAGCTACGCCGCCGGCAGCAAGCTATACAACCTGGGTCCGGTCGGCACTTTCGTCAGCCGGGTGTATGCGGTGCGGAACGGTAATCTGACGATGTGTGATCTCACGGCGAACGACTGCACCGCTGCCGTGACTAATCCGCCGGACAGTAACGTATGGACCCCCATTGCCGCCGGCATAGTCGGATTGAAGGCGCAGTACGGCAAAGACACCGATTTCGACGGCACGATCGACAAGTGGGACGCCACCCAACTCACCGGTGCGGACATTGCCCAAGTCGTCGCCGTGCGCATGGCTGTGGTGGCGCGCAGTAACCAATTCGAGAAAGCGACTGACTTCATATCGGCCGCCCCACTCTGGCACAAGGATGCGGCCAGTACCAGCGATCTCTCCATCGACGTCAGTGCCTCCACTACGGGTACGAACTGGACACATTATCGCTACAAGGTGGTGCAGTCTATCGTGCCGTTGCGCAACATGATCTGGGGGCAGCAGAAATGAAAAGCCAGCAGACTTTAACTTTCCGGCGTCTCACTCGCGAGCGTGGCGTGGTACTGATTCTTGCCCTCATCGTACTGGTCGCGATGATGATAGCTGGCGTCGCCCTGGTGCGCTCGGTCGATATCACGACCCAGATCGCGGGCAATCTCGCCTTCCGCCAAGCCGGCGTACAGGCTACGGACTCCGGCGTAGAGAAGGCCAGACAATGGCTGATGTCGGCCTCTAGCCTTTTCAATGACGCCGCCCCCAGTTACTACTCAACCTGGAATGGCGGTGTTACAAGCACCCCCGCAATCTTTGATCCATCGACCTTCGACTGGAGCGGAAAATCCACGCTTCCGATTGACGCGGCAGGCAATACCGTCACGTATGTTGTGCACCGCATGTGCCAAAGCGCTGGCGACCCTGGCGACCCCACCAAAAACTGCATCACCGCGCCAACCTCGGCCTCGGGTAACTCCCAGCGGATCAAGGAAGGCGGAGAATTCGGCTGCACCGGCACCAACTGCATCGCCTCGAACAACCCCTATTACCGCATCACGGTCAGAGTCGCCGGGCCGCGCAACACCGTCACTTATACCCAAGTCGTCATCTACTGAACAAAGACCACCATGAAAATCGGCTACGCTACCCAGAAATTCATTTCCCCCGGACTGCTCTGTCTCCTGTTCGCCGCACAGTTGCTGCTGTCGGCACAGGCAGCGATCGTCGATCTCGCCAAAGCGCCGCTTTACACGACGACGACATCCCCGGTGAACCCCAATCTGCTGTTTATTCTCGACAATTCCGGCAGTATGGGCAGTAACTTTCTGCCCGACGATGTGCCGGGCAGTTCGACTTACGGGCTTTTGGCCCCCCAATGCAACGGGGTTGCCTATAACCCGGCAATAACCTATACAGTACCAGTCGACTCAAGCGGCAGTCCGATGACTTCCCCCGGCTTTACCACGGCCTGCGACAATGGTTTCAGCGGGAGTTGTTCGGTTGATCTAACGAACAGTTATTATTACAAATACAGTGGTAGCCAGACACCACTCTCGTACACATACAATACCAGCGGCGTCATTACCTCCCCAACGTTTTATCAGGAATGTAGCAGCAAGATCGGCAATACGCCCGGCAAGAACGTTTTCACCAAGGTGACCGTGAATGCTACCTCCGGATCCAGCGGTACGGACGAGCGGCAAAACTACGCCAACTGGTATAGCTACTACCGTACGCGTCTCCTGATGATGAAAACTGCCGTTGGCCAGGCGTTCAAGACTATTACCAGCAATTTCCGCGTCGGCTTCTCGACCATCAGCTACGACGGGGTCACCGATGGCAGCGACTTCCTGCATATCGACGATTTTGTCAGTGGTGCAAAACTCCAGAAAGACAATTTTTACACCACGCTTTACGCCGCAAGCGGGAGCGGCAACACGCCACTGCGCGGCTCATTGTCCAAGGCGGGCAGGATTTACGCCGGTAAATATCCAAGCGCCGACCCGATGCAATACTCTTGTCAGCAAAACTTTACCATTTTATCCACCGACGGTTACTGGAACACAGGTGTCGAAACCAGTTCTTACGGCCCCTTCGGACTGGACAACAGTACCCCGGTCGGAGAGCAAGACGGAGCCGGCGTGTCCCCGCCCATGAACGATGGCGCAAGCAGCCAAGTCACGCAATCCACGCCGACAGTTACGACTTCCGCCGTAAACACGCCGAAAACGGTTGTCAATCGGATGACGCAGACCGTCACGACGACGACCGCAACCAGCGCCAGACATCGCACAGATACCTATACCCGAACGGCAGTTACTCTTTCCGGCAGTGGCTGCTCCAATAGTAAACAATTCGCCACTACTAAAACCTATACCGGCACCAGCACCGAAACGCAGACCTCAGGCACGACGTCGATTCAGACTCAAGAGCAATTCACCACTACCGGGACGAACGACTTTTCGACCGCAACATCTACCGTCACCCATAAAGTGGTCACGACCAACGGGGTGGTGACCAACGATACCTACTCGAATCCTTCAGTAACCAGCACCTCCCCAGTGACGACTACCACCTCAGGCCCTACAATATCTAACTGGGCTAACTCTGGCTCGCCAACGTCAGGTACAACCGGGCCAACCAGCAGCTTCAATCCAGCCGCGTCGATCTCGACCATCACTTGGACGCTTGCCACGACCAGCACCGGCTCGTGCAAAAACAATCCGGGAAATGCTTCAGACACAATGTCGAGCCCAAGCTTCGGCAATTGGTCCACCTCAAGTTCCCAAGCTAACCCAGGCCCGGTAACAAGCGCCCCGAGCCAAGATCCGGCATACCCGCAAACCACAGCGGGAACGCCAACAAGCGTGGTCACAGGACAGTCGGTGGGCACTACCACGACCGCGACGGTCAATAGCGGCGGCAACTCGAACTCGCTGGCCGACATCGCCATGTACTACTACCAAACCGATCTGCGCAATCCGGGCACCTGCACATCTGGCAGCGCAACCGGCGCAAATCTCTGTCCGACCGACAGCAACGGCGCCTACTCGCCCAACGTACCCACCACCAGTACCGACAAAAACAACAAACCGCATATGACTACCTTCACCCTGGGCCTGGGGGTCAACGGTCTGTTGCAATACTCGCCCAGCTATGCGACCGATCAAACAGGGGACTTTTATAGCATCAAGACAGGCAGCAAGAACTGGCCCGATCCTAAAACCTCAACAACGTCTCCGTACGGCAACACGAGTAGTTCGGTCGTCGAACGGATTGACGACCTGTGGCACGCAGCGGTCAACGGGCAGGGCACTTATTTCAGCGCCAAGAATCCGAGCTCGCTGGTCACGAGCCTGAATTCAGCACTAGCCGGCATGGCGACCCGGCTCGGCTATGGCACCTCGGCCGCCACATCCAGCCTGACGCCTATCCTGGGCGATAACTCCCTCTACGTGGCCAGCTACACGACCGCGCAATGGACAGGGAATCTAGTAGCCGAGTCGATCAACATAGACACCGGCGCAGTGAATCCGGCTACCGCCTGGTGTGTAGAAAACGTAGCAGCCGACACAGTCAAGGGCACTCCGGCCTGCACCGGCCAGCTTGCCGGCCAGGTGGCCGCAGCAAGCGACACCCGTACGATTTATTTCAACAATAGCGGAACACTTGCCAGTTTCGCTTATAGCGGACTCACGAGCGCGCAACAGGCATATTTCGCCCCTTCCAAGCTGAGTCAATGGATCGGTACCTTTGCCGCCTCCGACAAGACCACCGCCACGGGCGCCACGCTGGTGAATTTCCTACGCGGCCAAACCCAATATGAGACCCAAGCCGGCAGCAGTGCCAACCTGTACCGCGACCGGAAAGCGACGCTAGGCGATATTGTGGATACTCCGCCGGTATTTATGGGCAAGCCGAGCTTTGACTTTACCGATCCGGGTTATACCACCTGGAAAAGCGCCACGGCACAACAGAGCCGGGGCGCGACCCTCTTTGCCGGCGCGAACGACGGCATGTTGCATGCTTTCAACTCCACCACCGGCATCGAGCGCTGGGCCTTTGTACCGACGCCGGTAATGCCTAACATGTATTGGCTCGCCGATCTCACTTACACCACCAACCACCACAATTATGTGGATGGCCCGATTGTGTATTCCGATGTGTGCGTGAATCATTGCCAGGATGCAGCCACTGCCGACTGGCGCTCGATCCTGATCGGGGGCCTGGGCGGCGGCGGGCGCGGCTACTATGCGCTGGATGTGACAGACCCCACTACACCGAAGATGCTATGGGAATTCACCTCCCTCAACGATGCAGACCTGGGATACAGCTTCGGCGCCCCGTTGGCTGTGAAGAAAGCGGATGGTACTTGGGTAATAGTAGTGAGTTCGGGTTATGACAACGTCCTCCTGAATAACGGCGATCCCTACGATGCGGATGGCAGCGGCCAGGGTTTCTTGTTCGTACTCAACCCTTTGACCGGTAGCGTTCTCGCCAAAATTGGCACCGGCACCACGGTAGGCAGCAAGACCACGCCTAGCGGACTGGGCAAGCTTGCATTCTGGGCCGACAATCCGGACCTGGATGCCACCGCAGTTTATGCCTACGGCGGTGACCTGTCAGGAAACCTGTGGCGTGCCGATATCAATGCCAATGCAGTGGTCAAGCTTGCCACGTTCACTGACGCCAGCGCCAATCCTCAGCCCATTACGACCCGGCCGGAACTGGCCAAGGTGAACGGGAACCGGGTCCTGTATGTAGGCACCGGCAAGTACCTGGAAGCATCCGATCTGGATTCCAAGCAATTCAAGACACAGTCGTTATATGCAATTGCCGACAACGGCACCACGGTGGCGTCTCCGCGCACCGCTCTGGTCCAGCAAGCCCTGACCAATGCCAAGCCGAATCGGACCGTGACCACCAAAGCCGTGACGATCAATCCGCCCACTAGCATGGGGTGGTTCCTTGATTTCCCGGACAGCGGTGAGCGCAGCAACGTGAACATAACCCTAACGCAAGGAACTCTGCTGGTAACGACCAACGTGCCTACCAACGGGATCTGCGAAGCGGGTGGCTATAGCTGGCTGAACTACCTGAACTACACGAACGGAAGCTATGTTCCTGGCGCCACCAGCGCCGGAGTTTCGTTAGGCAACGATCTGACCACCGGCATCAACCTGGTCTGGATTAAAGGTCACCCGGTAATTATTCGCACAGGAAGTAGCACAGCACCCCAACTTTGGACCGGAATACCCTTCGGTTCAGGAGGAGCGGCTGGCGTAACAGGGCATCGCGTTAGTTGGCGGGAGTTCATTACGACGCAGTGAGTCGCATGGCAATCAGTTTTTGCGGCGGGACACATTCCTTTCTTGAAAAGAGTGTGGCCCGCCGACCAATTCCGGGTCTGGTGGCGGTGGAACAACAAATGCACTTAAGGGAATTCTTTCGGATCGTGCAACGGCGTCAACTCCCCTCTCGCGACAGCATCAGGCACTGCGAACGAGAACGCCAGAGCAAATTGATATGCGCATGAATCAGCGGCGCTAGCCGGCCCGATGCCGCACTCAACCTCGGCCATTTCGGCGTCAAGCTGCATCGGCGGGATCGGGGCGCCGCATCCTGGAAAAACCTTCCAGAGAAAAATCTATGGTCACCCCGATTTTTGCAAGGCTGATTTTTGATGTTGTAGGTGGCTTGCTTAAATCTATCCGGAGTCGTTATAGGGATTGCTCCCTGCTCCACGATGAGAGTTGCGCCTGGTGATCCTAAAAAAGCAGCCAGCTTCGGAAGCGCGCTTATCTCGCGACGCAAAAAACACCCCAAACCACAGAAAATTGCCATTTTTTACATGGCACGATGATTTCCATCGCCAATTTGATTCACAAAAAAACCAACAAACCATATATGAAACAAAAAAACCTATCTTTTTCAAAAATATCTGATATATTGCAGTCTCGTACCGCTCAAATATAAATCAATGTTTCATATATGAAACAAAAAAGATGAGGCGCTACTGAAATAAGTCATTCAAAAACAATGGAGATTGTATGAAGTCGAATAACGGCCGCTGGTACGGTGTGATCACCCTGTTCATGATCGTCGCCATCTCGTATATGGATAGGATCAACATCTCGGTGCTGATCACCGATCCCGCATTCTTGAGTCACATCGGCATTGCCAGGGGAGACCGGGCCAGTCAAGGCTTCCTGGCCACGGCGTTCATGCTGGGTTATGGGATTTCCGCCTTTATCTTTACGCCGTTTTGCGCCGCGCTGTTCGGTGTGCGCAAAAGCCTGATGGTTGGCTTGATCCTGTGGGGCCTCGTAACCTTCCTGACGCCGCAGTTCCACGGCTACGGAATACTGTTGGTTTCGCGCATCCTGCTCGGCGTGGCGGAGGGGCCGCTGTTTTCACTGGCGTCGTCGTACATCAAGGCGCATTTTGAGAGCCATGAAAACGGTAAGCCCAATTCCTTCGTCAATATGGGGACCGGGATGGGCCTGGCGCTCGGCTATCCGATCATCGGCTACATGCTGATCAGTTTTCATTGGGACGTTTCGTTCTACCTGCTGGGCCTGCTGAATATCGCACTGGGCGTCCCGCTGGTACTGGCTTTCGTGCGGATGCCGCACAAGGCGGCATACATGAACAAGCCTGCCTCGATTGGCGACGCAGTGGTGCGGGCGGGCGACATCATCAAAGGCGCGCTGAAAACGCGCAACCTGCTCTTGATCACGCTGCTGACTTCCGCCGCGCTGGCCTATCTTTGGGGTAGCAGCAACTGGTTGCCGGCTTATCTGAAAGAGGCCCGTGGCTTCTCGCTGAAGGAAATGGGGTGGCTCGCTTCCTTGCCTCAGTACGCGCTGGTGCTGGCCGTACTGCTGGGTGGCGTCATCATTGACAAGGTCGAACGCCAGCGTGTGCCATTTATCTTCATGGCGGCAAGTGTCGGGGTCGCCTTGTCGGTGTTGCTCGCCATCAATGTGGAGAACGCCTACTGGGCTGCCTACAGCCTGATTGCCGCGAATTTTTTCTGGGGCTTGCTCAGCCCGGCCATTCCCAGCACGGTGCAATACTATTCGCGCCCTGAACACACAGCCAGCGCCTTCGGCGTGGTCAACGGCACGGGCAGCCTGGTGGCGGGATTTATGCCGGCCCTGATGGGCGGGGTAATCAGTGCGGTGGCCGCCGGTCCGGGCGCATCCGGCGGTGCGGTATCGGGTTTTTTTGCGGGATTCGCCTTGCTCATCGGCACCCAGCTGGTGGTGTTCGTCTGCGGCTTGATCCTTTGGTTGCGCGAGCGTGCGGATACGCACTCCGCGTTGCCGGCGGTGTCGGGTCTCAACGCGTAATGCAGAAAAAAGCGGAAAAAAAAACGCCGAAACAGTTTGATTACACGAGAAAAACATGAAGCAGAACATGCAACTACTGGCAGGACGACGGATTTTAATTACCGGTGCAGCGCGCGGCCTGGGCCTGGCGTTTGTTGCCGCTGCCGCAGAAGCCGGCGCCAGCGTGGCGCTGGCCGACATCCTGCCGGACAGCCTGCAGCAGGCGGTCGCCGACCTGCAACAACGCGGCCTGAAGGTGGCGGGCTTCGCGCTCGATCTGGCCGATCCGCAGTCGATCGAGCAGTGTGCGGAGCAGGCCATCAGCTGGCTCGGCGGACTCGACGGACTGGTCAACAACGCTGCCGTGACCAACTCCGGCGGACGCACTTCCGAACAACTGGAAATTGCCATGTGGGACCAGGTCATGACGGTCAACGTGCGCGGCACGTGGCTGATGACCAACGCCTGTCTGCCCGCATTGCGTGCCTCCGGCCGCGGCAGCATCGTCAATCTTTCATCCGACACGCCGCTCTGGGGTGCGCCGAATCTGCTGGCGTATGTCGCCAGCAAAAGCGCCATCATCGGCATGACCCGCTCGCTCGCGCGCGAACTGGGCAATGACAACATTACGGTGAATGCCGTCGCACCCGGCCTGACCGTGGGGGAAGCCACAGAATATGTGCCGGAAGAACGGCATCGCACCTACCACGATCAGCGCGCGATTCAGCGCGAGCAACTGCCGGAAGATGTGTGCGGCGCCGTGGTGTTTGCCTTATCCGATCTGTCCCGCTTTTTCACGGGGCAGATTCTCGCCGTCAACGGCGGCTTCGTGATGCACTAATGCCATCCAATCCATCAACCTAACGTCAGGAGCTAGTGATGACCGTTTTATCTGAACAAACCAAGCACAGCTGGGACCAGCCGGAAGGTGCCAGTTTCAGCGACTGGATGAATACCCGCGTGGCGCGTTTTTCGACGCGCCAGTACGACTGGAATGCGCTGAAATTTCAAGCCGATTACGATCCGAAATACCGCCGTGCGCAAATGCGCTATATCGGTACCGGCGGCACCGGCGTGGCATCGGACAGCAGCACCATTCCGTCTGAGAATTTCACCTTTTCGACCATGATCATCCCGGCCGGGCACGAGGGTCCGCCGCATGTGCACGTCGACGTCGAAGAAGTGTTCTTCGTGCTGCGGGGAAAGCTCAAACTCGTCCTTGAGAAAGATGGCCAACGCTACGAAACGATCCTGACGGATCGCGACGTGGTTTCCATTCCGCCCGGCGTGTATCGCGAGGAAATCAATATCGGCGAAGAAGATGCCTTGATGTGCGTGATGCTCGGTGCGAGCAAACCGATCAAGCCGACCTATCCACCCGAGCATCCGCTCGCCGCGATCAAGCGTGACTGAGATGACGACCAGCTACGTACCTGCTGTCTGCTCCGAAGGTCTGCGGGATGCGCTATCCCTGCTGGAAGGGCGTTTCCCGGAACGCACTGTGGCGGTGGGCGACGGCATCATTTCTTACCGCAGCTGCGGCCGCGGTCCGGCCGTGGTATTGCTGCACGGCATCGGCTCGGGCGCCGCATCGTGGCTGCACTGTGCGCTGCGTCTCGAAATGGATGCGCAGGTAATAGCGTGGAATGCGCCGGGATACGGGCGTTCGAGTCCGCTACCAAGTGCGACACCCAGTGCGGCCGACTATGCGTTGCGGCTCGACCGGTTTCTGCGCGCACTCGGCGTTACCCGCTGTGTCCTGGTAGGGCATTCTCTGGGCGCAATCATGGCTTCTGCGTATGTCTCAACCGGAACCGATCTGGTGTCGCACCTGTGTCTGTTGAGCCCGGCACAGGGCTATGGCAGTCTGCAAAGACAGGCGCTCGGGCAACAGGTTGAGCAGGAACGTCTGACAACCCTAAACACGCTGGGCGTGCAGGGCATGGCAGAACGTTCCGGCGGCCGGATGTTATCGGCGCAGGCAAATGATGACGCGCGCGCCTGGGTGCGCTGGAATACGCTGACGCTCAATCCGGCCGGCTATGCACAGGCGGTACGGATGTTGTGTAGCGATGACATTCATCGCTATCCGCCCAGGGATATTCCGGCCAGCGTGTACTGCGGCAGTGCGGATACCATCACGCCGCCCGAGGACTGTCGCACATTCGCGGGGCATGTAAACTCTCCCTTCAAGCTGATCGACAACGCTGGCCATGCCTGCTACATCGAGCAGCCTGACATCGTGGCCAACGCTATTCGCGAGGCCTGTTTGCCCACCCTTTCAAAGCATAGCCATGAATAATCCATCCAATAAGCCATCCCTCCCAGAAGAAATGCAAGAACAAGAGAAGTATCTCGTGCCGGGACTCGAACGCGGCTTGCGCCTGCTGTGTGAATTCAATCGTCACGACAAGAGTCTGTCGGCACCCGAGCTGGCGAAACGGCTCGATGTACCACGCTCCACGGTGTTCCGTTTGCTGGCAACCCTTGAACGCATGGGTTTTGTCGAAAGGAACGATGGCGGCAGGGATTTCCGCCTCGGGATGTCGGTGTTGCGCCTCGGCTTCGAATATCTGGCTTCGCTGGAACTGACCGAACTCGGCCGCCCCCTGCTGGACCGCCTGCGCGACGACATCAGCTATCCCTGCAATCTGGTGGTGCGCGATGGCCGCTATATTGTGTATGTCGCCAAATCCGCCACATCGACCGCCTTCGGCGGCTCGGTCAACGTCGGCACGCGGCTGCCGGCGCACGCCACCGTGCTTGGTCGCGTGCTGTTGCAAAACCTGTCGCTCGCCGAACTGCGCAAGCTGTATCCGGAAGAACATCTTGAGATCTATTCCGCCAGCACACCGAAGACCGTCGTCGAACTGTTCGACATGGTGCAGAAAGATCGGGACCGTGGCTACGTCTTGCAAGAAGGTTTCTTCGAAGCCCATATTTCGACCATCGCGGCACCGGTCCGCGATCACACGGGTGCGATTGTGGCGGCACTGGGCGCCACCATCCCATCGCCGCATATCGAACTCAAACCCACCCAGCTGGACGAAGTCGTGCGCCGCGTCAGCGCATCGGCCGATGAATTATCGCGCTTGCTGGATTATGCACCTGAAAAATCCGGCGCCAGCGTCGTCAACCTTTGGAGGGAGTAAGCAACATGTCTTTGCCCATGATTAACCTGGAAGGAAAAGTTGCCGTGGTGACCGGCGGCTCTTCCGGCATAGGACTGGCAACCGTCGAACTGCTGCTGGAGGCCGGTGCGGCAGTTGCCTTCTGCGGTCGCGATGCGGCCCGCCTGATGCAGGTGCAGGCCACCTTGCGCGCACGGTTTCCAGAGTGCCGCCTGTTCGTATCTGCATGCGACGTGCTCGATCCGGAACAAGTGCGTGCCTTTGCCGCCGCGGTGGAGCAGCAGCTCGGCACGGTTTCCATGCTGGTCAACAACGCCGGGCAAGGCCGGGTCTCGACCTTTGCCGACACCGACGACGCCGCCTGGCTGGAAGAACTGCAACTCAAGTTTTTTTCCGTGATCCATCCGACCCGCGCTTTCCTGCCGCAGCTGGAGCGCATGCCGGACGCGGCGATCGTCTGCGTCAATTCGCTGCTCGCAGTGCAGCCCGAGCCGCACATGCTGGCGACCTCCGCCGCACGTGCCGGCGTGCATAACCTGGTGCGCTCGCTGGCCACCGAATTCAGTGCCAGGCGGATTCGCGTCAACGGCATCCTGCTGGGCCTGGTCGACTCAGGCCAGTGGCGGCGTCGTTATGAGGCGCGTGAAGAGCGCGCGCTGTCGTGGGATGAATGGTCCCGGGCCCTGGCCCACACCAAGCAAATTCAAATCGGCCGCCTTGGCCATCCGCACGAAGCTGCGCGCGCAATCGTCTTTCTTGCCACGCCGCTGTCGTCGTACACCACAGGCAGTCATATCGATGTATCAGGAGGAGTTTCCCGTCATGCCTAAGCAAAATAAAGTTACCGTCGGCTGCGCCATCGCCGCCTTTCTCGAAGAATGCAATGTAAAAGCAGCCTTCGGCGTCATTTCGATTCACAACATGCCGATCCTGGATGCCCTCGGCGAACGCGGCAAGATCCGCTTCGTCCCTGCGCGCGGCGAGGCCGGCGGCACCAACATGGCCGATGCCTATGCCCGCACCAGCGGCAGCCTCGGGGTCTGCCTGACCAGCACCGGCACCGCTGCCGGGAATGCCTCCGGTGCGATGGTGGAAGCGCTGACTGCCGGCACCCCGCTGCTGCATCTGACCGGCCAGATCGAAACCCCGTATCTGGACCAGAGCCTGTCCTACATTCATGAAGCGCCGGATCAGTTGTCCATGCTCAAGGCCGTATCCAAAGCTGCGTTCCGCATCCGCAATGTCGATACCGCCATCAGCACCATCAAGCTCGCAGTGCAAACCGCCTTGACGCCGCCGATGGGCCCCGTCAGCGTCGAGATTCCGATTGACATTCAGGCTGCGCTGATCAGCATGCCGTCCGATCTGCGACCGCTGCCAATTCCGCTGAACACGCCATCGGCACAGGCACTCGACGATTTGGCCGAACAACTGGCCAAAGCCAAGCGTCCATTGCTGTGGCTGGGAGGCGGCACACGGCACGCCAGTGCACAAGTCAAGCGCCTGATGGACTTGGGCTTCGGTGTCGTCACGACTACCCAGGGCCGCGGTGTCGTGGCAGAAGATGACCCACGTTCGCTCGGCGCTTTCAACTTGCATAAGCCGGTGGAAACGTTTTACCAGAGCTGCGACGCGATGGTCGTGGTCGGCTCGCGCCTGCGCGGTAACGAAACGCTGAAATATGAATTGAAATTGCCGCGCCCCTTGCACCGCGTCGATGCCGATCCTGCAGCCGAAGGCCGCTGCTACCAGAGCGATTCGTTCGTCTGCGGCGATGCTGCGTTGGTACTGGACGGACTGGCAGATCGTCTGGAAGGCCGCATGCAGGTGGATCCGGCCTTTATCGACGATCTGCAACAAGCGCGCGATGCCGCCGCCGCCGGTCTGGTCGACGGCCTGGGGCCATACAGCGCCTTGGTGCGGCAATTGCAAGAGGTCGCCGGCCGCAACTTCAACTGGGTGCGCGACGTTACCGTTTCAAACAGCACCTGGGGCAACCGCTACCTGCGGATTTTCGATCCGTTGGCAGGTGTGCACGCGCTCGGCGGCGGCATCGGGCAAGGCTTGCCGATGGCAATCGGCGCTGCGGTGGGCGCGGCTGAAACAGGGTCGGGCAAGAAAACCTTTTGCCTCGCCGGAGATGGCGGCTTCATCCTGAACCTCGGTGAGCTCGCCACCGCCGTGCAAGAACGTGCCGACATGGTCGTGATTCTGATGAACGACAAAGGGTATGGCGTGATCAAGAATATCCAGGATGCGCAGTATGGCGGCCGCCGCCATTATGTCGACCTGCATACGCCTGACTATGCCGTTCTGTCGCAAGCACTGAACTTACGTCATGCGCGCATCAGCAAGCTGGCCGATCTCACCGCCGGCTTGCGTGCAGCGATGGCGGAGCCCGGTCCTTTCTTGCTGGAAATCGACATGCTGTCGATTGGCAGCTTCAAAACCGCATTTGCCGGACCACCGGTCAATGAAGAGAAGTCCGTTGCCGCCGTGGCCTGAGGAGATTGACATGTTGCATGTTTCGATGATCGGCTGCGGCGCCATAGGCGCGGGAGTGATGGAGTTGCTGAAGAGCGATCCGGACGTCATATTCGACGTCGTGATCGTCCCCGAGGCGGGGCTGGCCGCGGCGCGTCCGGTGGTGTTTTCACACGCGCCCAATGCGCGCGTGGCGGTGCGGCTGGAAGACCACGAAACGCGCCCCGATCTGCTGATCGAATGTGCCGGTCATCATGCGATTGAAGAGCATATCCTGCCGGCATTGGAGCGTGGCATTCCCTGCATGGTGGTGTCAATCGGTGCGCTGTCGCAGCCGGGCCTGGTTGAGCGCCTGGAGGCAGCGGCGCGGCGCGGAAAAACCCAGGTGCAACTGCTGTCCGGCGCCATCGGCGCCATCGATGCGCTGTCGGCGGCCAAGGTCGGCGGTCTCGATTCTGTCGTGTATACGGGCCGCAAACCTCCTTCGGCCTGGAAGGATACGCCGGCAGAAGCGCTGTTCGCACTGGATACGCTGGAGAGCGCGACCGTGATTTTTGAAGGGACGGCACGCGAAGCCGCCCGGCTGTATCCGAAAAACGCGAACGTCGCTGCCACCTTGTCGCTGGCAGGTCTGGGCCTGGATCATACCCAGGTACGGCTGCTGGCCGATCCGTCGGTCACGGAGAACGTACACCATGTCGAAGCGCGTGGTGCTTTCGGCGGTTTCGAGTTGACGATGCGCGGCAAGCCGCTTGCCGCCAACCCTAAAACTTCCGCGCTGACCGTGTTTAGCGTGGTCAGCGCAATCGGCAATCGCGCCCATGCGCTCTCTATCTGAGTGAAATTGACGTCTACCATGAACCCAAACAACAACCTCCCGATTTGCGTAGCCGGTCACTGGCGTCAGGGCCAGGGCGAGCTGTATGCCAGCCTGTATCCGGCCACCGGCGAAGCTATTGCCCATTTGCACGCCGCCAGTCTGGCGGATGTGGAAGAGGCGATTCAGGGCGCCGATGCCGCGTTCCGCAACAGCGGCTGGGCACAGCGCAAGCCACACGAGCGTGCGGCAGTGCTGTACCGCGTGGCGCAACTCATCCGCGAACGCGCCGAACCGCTGGCACAGCGCCAGCGTCTGGATAACGGCAAGCCGATCACCGAAACCCGCGGCCTGGTCGCCAGCGCTGCAGCAACCTTCCAGTTTTTCGCGGCTGCCTGTGAAACGCTGGAAGAAACCATCACACCGATGCGCGGCGATTGCCTGACCATGAGTGTCTACGAGCCAATGGGCGTGGTGGCTGCGATCACACCGTGGAACTCGCCGATTGCCAGCGAAGCGCAAAAGCTCGCTCCGGCATTAGCCGCAGGCAATGCGGTCGTGGTCAAGCCGGCCGAGGTCACACCTTTGATGGCGCTCGAACTGGCCAGGATTTGCGAAGAAGCGGGCGTACCGAAAGGGCTGATCAGCGTGTTGCCCGGCAAGGGCTCGGTGATCGGCGATGCCATCACCAAGCATCCGCTGGTGCGCCGCGTATCGTTCACCGGCGGCACCGCCACCGGCAAGCACATTGCGCACATCGCCGCCGACAAGATGATGCCGGTATCGCTGGAGCTGGGCGGCAAATCGCCCACCATCGTATTTGCCGATGCCGATCTGGATCACGCCGTGGCCGGCGTGCTGTACGGCATCTTCAGTTCATCGGGCGAGTCCTGCATCGCCGGCTCGCGCCTGTTTGTGGCGCATAACATTTACGACACCTTCATGGAGCGCCTGGCAGCCGGTGCCGCAGCGCTGCGGGTGGGCGACCCGGCCGACGAGCGGACCCAGCTCGGCCCGATGATCACGCAGCGCCACCGCGAGTCGATTGAATCCTACGTCGCCATCGGCATTCAGGATGGCGGCCGCTTGCGCACCGGCGGCATGCGGCCCGCAGGTGCTGCATTTGAGCGCGGCTATTTTTACACGCCGACCATCATTGAAGACGTACGCAATGACCAGCGCATCTGCCAGGAAGAGATTTTCGGCCCGGTACTGGTCGCGATGCAGTTCGAGGATGAAGACGACCTGATCCGGCAAGCCAACGATAGCGTGTATGCGCTCGCCGCCGGGATCTGGACGCGCGACTATAAAAAAGCCTGGCGTTTCGGCCGCGCCGTACAAGCCGGCAATGTATGGATCAACACCTACAAGCAATTCTCGATCGCCGCGCCCTTCGGCGGCTGGCGCGACAGCGGCCTGGGACGCGAAAAAGGCCGGCTCGGGATTTTGCAGTACATGGAACAAAAGAGCATGTATTGGGGCTTGAACGAACAACCGCTGCCCTGGGCAGGCTGAAATAACATTAGGAGACAAGGCAATGGATGTATTGGGGATTGATGAAATCACTTACGGCGCGGAAGACTTGCCGTTATGCAAGCGCTTCTTCCTGGACTGGGGCATGGCGCTGGTCGAAGAAAGCGACGCCGTGCTGGTGTTCGAAACGCAAAACGGCTGCCGCGTGCTGGTCAAGCCCAGCGACGCCGCAGACTTGCCGCCCGCGATTGAAGCCGGCCCGACGCTGCGCGAAGTTGTGTGGGGCGTCTCCGCTGCGGAGGTACTGGAGCGCTTTGCCGCACGCATCGCCGCCGAGCCGGGATTTTTACGCAACACCGTTTGGAATAACGCGCGCGTCGGCTGTACCGATCCGAATGGTTTGGCGGTGCGCTTCCAGGTCAGCGTCAAGCGCGAGATCGAAGTCGAATGCGCCGAGATGAATACCTGGTGTCACAGGCCGCGCATCAATCAGCGCAGCCCCGCGTATGAACACGCGACCCCGATCGAGGTCGGCCATGTGGTGTTCTTTGTCAAAGACGTGCAAGCCTGCGAACAGTTTTACTGCAGCCATTTCGGCTTCGTTCCGTCCGATCATTATCCCGGCCGTGGCGCTTTCCTGCGCTGTGCCGCAGTGGGCGGACACCACGACCTGTTCCTGCTGCAAACCCCGGAACCGAAAGCCGGCCTGAACCATGTGGCATTCACGGTGCGCGACATTCACGAAGTCTTTGGCGGCGGCCTGCACATGGCGCGCAAAGATTGGGAAACGCAACTTGGCCCGGGACGCCATCCGATTTCGTCCGCCTATTTCTGGTACTTCCAGAATCCGGCAGGCGGTCTGATCGAGTATTACGCCGATGAAGACCAACTGGATGGCGACTGGGTGGCACGCGATTTCGAACCCGGCCCGACGATGTTTGCCGAGTGGGCGATCAGCGGCGGCCTGGATGGCTATACCCGCCGTCAACGCAATGCTGAAGCGCCCGGCGCCAAGTTCCTGACTGACAAACCCAAACACTAATGGAGGCCAATGATGGCAGAGCTTTATCTTAATCCGCATCAGGCACGGCGTCGCCTGCCTACCCAATACGAAGACCTGCTCGGCGATTCCATCGAGCGCGCTTACGCGGCCGGCATCCAGGACTTGCCGGGTCTGGTGACTTACCTGAACCGCTCCGGTCCGAATTGCCCGCTTGGCGGCGTGTGGACGGAACAGACGTTTCAGGAAGAAATCGCGCGTCTTGCCGACTAAGGCCGGCGCAAGCAGTCAGCTTATTTTGAAAAGGATATTTTCATGAGAACCTCACCCAATGATCCAGTCGACGCGATACTCGCCGACGGTTTGAAAGACCTGTGGTACCCGATTTGCCCATCCGACTTCGTGGCCGAACGTCCGGTATCGTTGCGGCGGCTGGGACGTAAGCTCGTGCTCTGGCGCGAAACCTCCGGCGTGCTGCATGCGCTGGATGACCACTGCCCGCATCGCGGCGCACCGCTGTCGCTGGGGATCGCACTGGGCGATCGCATTGCCTGCGGTTATCACGGGGTGCAGGTGCGTGCCGATGGCGTCGTCACCAGCGTGCCGGGCAGTCCCGGTTGCAAGCTGGAAGGCAGCAAGGCGACGCGCTCGTTTCACGTGTGCGAAGCGGCCGGCGCGATCTTTCTCTACAACAGCAGCGTGGACGTGGCTGAAGCGCCGCCGCTGCGTTTGCCGGAAGAGCTGACCAGCGATGAATATTCCAGCTTCCTTTGCTACACCGAATGGAAGGGCGACTACCGCTACGTGATCGACAATGTGATGGACCCGATGCACGGCACCTTCCTGCACAAACAGTCGCATTCGATGGCCGAGGGCGAGGCTACCGCCGCTTTCCGGATTCGCGAAACCGATATCGGCTTTGTCTTTGAAAAGGAAGGACAGCGCGGCGTCAACTTTGACTGGACCGAGTGGGCCGATACCGGCCTGCACTGGATGCGGCTTGAAATTCCGTATCCGAAAACCGGCGGTCCCGGCGGCGGCTTCACCATCATCGGCAGCTACACGCCGATCGTTGAAAACGTCTCCGCGGCGTTCTTCTGGCGTTGCCGCAAGTTGCCCGCCGGCTGGCAGCGCGATACCTGGCGTTTCCTGTACCGCAACCGTCTCGAAGCGCGTCACTGGACCGTGCTCGAGCAAGATCGGGCGATACTCGAAGTGATGGAACCGGATGCCAATCAAAACGAACACCTGTATCAACACGACATGGGCATCGTGCGCTTGCGCCGCCATTTACGGAATCTGGCCAAGGCGCAGTTGGCCGCCGGCGAGCAGCCAGCCCGGCAAGCCTGATCCTGACAATCACAAGAGTTCACAATCATGACTAGCAACCACTCTCTCCTATCCGTGCGCGTGCAAGCCATGCGTTTTGAGGCGCAAGGCATCGTCAGTCTCGAACTGATGTCGCCAGCGGGCGGCGATCTGCCTGCCTTCGATGCCGGGGCGCACATAGATCTGCATCTCGTCAACGGCGTGGTGCGCAGTTATTCATTGTTGAACTCGCCCGGCGAACGGCAACGCTATGTGGTCGGGGTATTGAATGACCGCCACAGTCGCGGCGGTTCGCGCTATGTCCACGAGCAACTACGGGTTGGCGCCACGCTGCAGATTTCGCAGCCGCGCAACAATTTCCCGCTGGAACTGACGGCATCGCATACGGTGCTGATTGCCGGCGGCATCGGTGTCACGCCGATCTCGTGCATGTTCAATCATTTGAACAGCCTGGGTAAATCGGTGGAATTGCTGTATTGCGCCCGCTCGCGTGCCGAAGCCGCTTTCACCGATGCGCTGCTGGCCAATGGCGCGCCGGTGCAAACCCATTTCGACGATGAACAAGGCGCGCCGCCGGATCTGCGCAGCTATCTGGCGAGCAAGCCGCGCGACGCGCATTTTTACTGCTGCGGACCGACACCGATGCTGAACGCATTTGAAAAGATATGCGAAGAACTCGGCTTGCCCAATGTCCATATCGAACGCTTTGCCGCTACCGAACATGTCGAGGCGGTGCAGGGCAGCGACTACGTGGCGGAACTCGCCCGTAGCAAGAAGGCGATCACTGTTCCCGCCGGTAAATCGTTGCTGGACGCCCTGTTGGAAGCGGGCATCGAGATGGAGTACAGCTGCAAGGAAGGCATTTGCGGCGCTTGCGAAACCAGGGTGCTGGAAGGAAGTCCGGAACATCGGGACAGCGTCCTCAGCAAGAGTGAGCGTGACGCCAATAAGTCAATGATGGTCTGTGTCTCCGGCTGCAAGGGGCAACGGATATTGCTTGATTTGTGACACCTCCCAACGCAAAAAAAATGCCTGCATCTGCCTCGGCATTTTTTTTGTACCAAGCATTTTTTTGGAAACGTCGTTCCATATATGGAATAGACGTATTGAAATTACCGGCAGCGGATGCCGCCAACAGTTTCACCGCCCGCGCGCGCTGGGCACGCGGGTGCAATGAATACGGCTTGTGCCGTGCATATTAAAAAATGGAGACGTTAATGAAAAAGGTTCTTATTGCCATGGCGGCGACCGGCCTGACCGCCGGCGCATTCGCACAAAGCAATGTAACGATTTACGGCAGCCTGGATGCGGGTGTGGCGTATGTCAACAATATCGGCGGCAGCTCTGTGATGCGTCTTGACCAGGGCACCATGCAGCCGGACCGCATCGGGTTTCGTGGCAATGAAGACCTCGGCGGCGGCATGCAAGCCACGTTCCAGCTGGAAAGCGGTTTTTACACCGATACCGGTGCGCAGGTAGTAGCGGGAAAACTCTTCAATCGCATGAGTACGGTGGGTTTGTCCGGTGACTTTGGTGCTGTCGTCGTAGGGCACATGCCTGATATCGTGTTCGATTATGCCGGCAGACTCAGCAACGGTTATCAACTGACCAACTGGTATCTGTTCCATCCCGGCAATCTGGACAACCTGGCCAATACTTTTCAGTTCGATAATGCCGTGCGCTACACCACGCCAAACTTTGCCGGTTTGCAACTGAGCGGTATGTATGGTTTCGGCGAAGTGGCAGGCAACTCCTCGAAAGGTCGCAACATCAGCGCCGGCGCTACTTATACCAATGGTCCGTTGAAAGCCGTGCTGGCCTATTCCAAATTGAATGACCGCCCTGCGGGCTACGCCGGCACTTTCCTGGGCAGCCTCGGCCTGGGTACCGCAGCCAGCACCTTTAACAGCTTGACCACTGCTGCTGCAGGGGTCGGCTACACGATCGGCGATGTGCGACTGAACGGTTTGTACACGCAGACCAAGCTTGACCTGGCCGGGAACAAGCCCAAGCAACAGAACATGGATCTTGGCGCTGCCTGGCGTTATAGCGCAGCGAATACGCTCAATGTCGGGTATACCCATTCCAAACTGGAGGGTGCGCGCTGGAACCAGGTGAGCTTGAGCAATGTGTATTCTCTGTCCAAGCGCACCGAACTTTACGCACAAGCCGCGTATCAACGCGCCGGCGGCGATGCCAAACTGGCGATCATGAATGGCACCGGCGTTTCCGGCAGTTCAAGCCAGCTCGTGACTACCGTGGGCGTGCATCACTCGTTCTAAGATTTGACTGGCGTACCGCCTTGCAGCGGTACGCCAGCCTCTAGGCATGTTTTTTTAAAATACCGGTACAGAAACCGATTCTTCTTCTTGCGACGCCAAGCTGTCTATACAATACTGTCGATACCTCCCGCCTCTGCCTGTAGTCAGACAGAACCCGGCGGCGGTTCAGAATACAATGTCGGCGTGAGCAATATCGGGAGAATGGCTTGGAAGAGCAAGAAAAACAAAGCAATATACCTATTTTTCAGACAATCAAAAATTATCTGCTGGGCGAGATTCAGGCCGGTCATTGGCGCGAAGGCGACGCCATTCCATCGGAGCAGGCGCTGGCAAAACAGTTCAACGTATCGCGCATGACGGTCAACCGCGCGGTACGGGAATTAACCAGTGAGCAAATCCTCAGCCGTATACAAGGCTCGGGCACCTACGTCGCGCAACAGAAATATCAGTCCACGTTGGTCGAAATCAAAAGTATTGCCGAAGAAGTGCGCGCCCGCGGTCACGTCCATCGCAGCGAGTTGCATCAATTGGAACGGCACAAGGCATCCGACCTGCTGGCCAAACAGTTCGCGCTGGAGCCAGGGCATGCCCTGTTTCATTCGGTGATCGTCCATTTCGAAAACGATATCCCGATCCAGGTCGAAGATCGCTGGGTCAATCCGGATGTCGTGCCGGACTATATCCGGCAGGATTTTTCCAGCACCACGCCTAACGAATACCTGATGGCAGCGGCACCGCTACAGGGAATGAATTATCGGATTGAAGCGCAAAACGCACCGCGCGAGATCGCCGAAATGCTGCAGATCACGCAAAAAGAGCCCTGCCTGATACTCAAGAGAAAAACCCTGTCGATGGCACAAGTCGCATCCATCGCGACGATGTGGCATCCGGGAAGCCGCTACCAGTTCGCCGGCGGATTTTAGGTTTTTTGTTCGACATCCGCGGCCAGCTTGCGCAATACGTGCGCGGCAGCCACCAGGCCGAAACTCGCCGTGACCACTACCGCAGAGCCGTAACCGGCGCAATTCAGGCCGGTGACGCCAGGGATTTCCTGACTGTCCACCGCACATGCCTCTGCGCTGATCGGCATGCGTAATGGTTCGGTCGAAAATACTGCATCGATGCCGAACTTGCTTTTCTCGCCGCGCGGAAAACGGTGCTGCGAACGCAGCAGTTTGCGCACCTTGGCCAGCAGAGGTTCCTGCTCGGTCCGCGCCAGATCGCGAATCTCGATACGAGTCGGATCGACCTGCCCGCCAGCACCGCCGACGGTGATCAAACGTATGCCGTGTTCGCGGCAATACACGATCAACGCGGTCTTGGCGCGCACGTTGTCGATGGCGTCGATCACATAATCGTAGCGGCTGCCGCCCAGCATTTCTTCCAGATTGTCCGCGCTGATGAAATCTTCGACTTCGGTGACCTGGCAGTAGGGATTAATCTGTTTGATGCGCTCAGCCAGGGCGGTGACTTTGGCCTGCCCCAGCGTATCGGTCAGCGCGTGGACCTGCCGGTTGACGTTGGACTCGGCCAGGTTATCGAGATCGATCATGGTCAAATGACCGACGGCGCTGCGGGCCAGCGCCTCGATCGCCCACGAGCCGACACCGCCGACACCGATCACGCAGACGTGCGCTAGCCGAAAACGTGTCAGCGCGGGTGCGCCATAGAGTCGTGCAATGCCGCCGAAGCGGCGCTCAAAATCGATGTCCTCCGCGCTGACGGCATCGGTAACAGGAAGGGCTTCGGCTGACGCAACGGATAAGGACATGGGTTCCAACAAAGTAAAAGACAAGAAATTGCTACTCGGCAACATACATGCGCGCGATGTTAGCGATCGCATCGGTCGCAAGAAGATAAAGCCGCTATTTTACCGGCACATGCCTGCCAGCGTATTTCAGTCGAACGAGTTTCCTGAATTACTAATGCTCTTGTGCACTGGCATCGACCTTTGATCCACATCATTTACGCCTTCCGCGTACAAGTGTTCTAATATGATTACTTCATCATTTGCACGACTTATTTGCAAAATTTTTAACCAGGATAATTATGGAAAATCCCCTCATCGATACAGCACCGGATTTCGGTCAGCCGATTGCCGTACTCAAGCATTGCCACGAACGGATACGCAAACAACTGGCGACGCTGGACCGGTTACAGGCCCACTTGCCGCAACACGGCGCAGACCAGGAGGCGCAACAAGCCGCAGCCGGCGTCTTGCGCTACTTCAGCAAAGCCGCAACACATCACCACGAAGATGAAGAGCAGGATTTATTTCCGATGCTGACCGCCACCGCCAAGGATGAAGATGCGGAAGTCTTGCGCAGATTAGGCCCGGAGATTGTCAGCGAACACCGCCAGATGGATCAGCTCTGGCAGGGATTGAGAGTGCAACTGGCGGAGCTTGAAGCCGGTCGCAGCGCCGTGCTGTCCAGCGCGGATGTCGGCCTTTTTTCCAGCCTGTACTCGGCGCATATGGAGAAGGAAGAAACCTGGATCGCCCCAATGGCGAAACGTATTTTCAGCGATGCGCAAATGGCCCGGTTGGGTGCAGCCATGCAGCGCCGTAGAGGAATTTCGGCATGAGCATGGAAACCGCCCCAATCTCGATCGCCGATCTGCGTACCGATTACAGCCAGGCCAGTCTGTCGGAAGCGGACACGCTGATCGATCCGCTGGCACAGTTCGGCAAATGGCTGGACGAGGCCATCAAGGCACAGGTCCCGGAACCGAATGCCATGAGTCTGGCGACCGTGAATGCCGACGGCCGGCCGTCATCGCGCATCGTCCTGATTAAAAATTTCGATGCGGAAGGCATCAGCTGGTTCACCAATTACGCTAGCCGCAAGGGTGACGAATTGGCGCATAACCCCTACGCCGCACTGCTGTTTCACTGGATCGAACTGGAGCGCCAGGTCCGTATCGAAGGCAAGGTCGAACGTGTCTCCGAGGCCGACAGCGACGCCTATTTTGCCAGCCGCCCATTGCGCAGCCGCCTGAGTGCGATTGCCTCGGCACAGAGTCAGCCGATTGCCAGCCGGGAGCTGCTCGAGACCCGCTACGCGCAAGCTGAACAACAGTTCGGCGACCGCCCGCCCCGTCCGGCACACTGGGGCGGCTACAAGCTTATTCCAGATACGGTAGAATTTTGGCAAGGTCGCCGTTCTCGATTACACGACCGCATTCTGTATCGCCGCGACAGCAACGGCACCTGGCAACGACAACGTTTGCAGCCGTAACAGGCAAGGAATGCCGGCGGATACCTGACTGAAGAGAGGCTTGCAAAAGCGTATTTCCTATCAATGCAGTTATTCGCGGGGGGAAGAAATGGTGTTCTGGGAAAAGAAGCTTGAAAACTGGGTCAATGAAGTCCGCAATCGCGCCGCGTTACCATTGCGGCTGGAGTTGTGGAACGGGCAGCGCTTTGATTTTAGTAGCGCCGCCTCACCAGAAGTCACCGTGCGCGTTCCGCACGCATCTTCCCTCACCTATTTGCTGACCCCCTCGCTGGCGAATCTCGGCGAGGCGTATGTTGAAGGGAAAATCGAGGTCGAGGGCAAGCTGAAGGAAATCATCACCGTTGCCAACGCCCTCGCCGCCAGCTACCTGAAGCCGCAAGGAAAATTCGGCCGAATTGTGCGCGCCACCCGCCACAACAAGGAAAAAGACGCCGCTGCGATTCGCTATCACTACGACGTTTCCAACGATTTTTACCAATTGTGGCTGGACCGGAACATGGTCTATTCGTGTGCTTATTTCGAGAACGGCGATGAAGATCTGGCGACTGCCCAGCTCAAGAAAATCGACCACATCCTGACAAAAATTCAACTGCAACCGGGCCAGACATTATTGGATATCGGTTGCGGCTGGGGTGCGCTGGTATTGCGCGCAGCACAGAAATTCGGCGCTAAATGCGTCGGCGTGACACTCTCCGAAAATCAGTACCTGCTCGCCAAGGAACGCGTGGCGCAGGCTGGCCTGACGGACCAGGTCGAAATACGCTTGCAAGACTATCGCGACGTCAGCGGAAAATTTGATCGCATCACCAGCGTCGGCATGTTCGAGCACGTCGGCCTGAAGCATCTGCCGATGTATTTTGCGCACATCCGGCAACTGTTGACCGACGAAGGCGTGGCGATGAACCATGGCATCACCACGACCGACGTCGACAATGGCGAATCACCCTACGGCGGCGGTGAGTTTATTGATAAATATGTGTTCCCGCATGGCGAATTGCCGCACATCGGGCTGGTCCTGAAAACCATGCAGGAAGGTGGACTGGAAGTCATGGATGTCGAAAATCTGCGCCGCCATTACGCCAGAACTTGCAGCATCTGGGCCGATAATCTTGAAACCCATTCGGAGGAAGTCCGGCAAGCATCGGACGACCGCCGCTTCCGCATCTGGCGTCTGTATCTGGCCGGTAGCGCTTACGGATTCGAGATGGACTGGATGTCGCTGTATCAGGTGATTTGCCGCAAGGCTGGGCGGAGTGCAGCGACACTGCCCTGGTCGCGCCGGTATATCTATGACCAGGCTTAATTTTGCAGTGCGGCAATAACGCAGAGGTCGCGCGTCACGCCCGGCCTTTTTTATTGCACCTCGGCATGACCCAACCTGCGCGATCAGTCCTTCACCTTAGCGGCGAACGTGCTGCGCAGTTTGGCAACTTTCGGCGCGACGACAAAAGCGCAATAGCCTTGCAGCGGGTGTTGTTTGAAGTAATTCTGGTGATAAGCCTCGGCCTTGTAATACGTTTCCGCCGGCGTCAGTTCGGTCACAATCGGCGCATCCCAGACACATGCCATTTCCGCCATCACATGCCGGGCGGTTTCTTTCTGTTCGGGCGACTGAAAGTAGATAGCTGAACGATATTGGGTACCGACATCATTGCCCTGCCGGTTCAGCGTGGTCGGATCATGGATCGTGAAAAAGATCTCCAGCAATTCTCGAAAGCTGATTTTCTCGTTATCAAAAGTTACCGACACTACTTCGGCGTGACCGGTGCTGCCTTCACATACCTGCTCATAAGTCGGATTGACGATATGGCCGCCGGTATAGCCCGACTCGACATGCTGTACACCCTTGATTTCCTGATAGACAGCTTCCAGGCACCAGAAGCAACCGCCGCCGAGCACCGCAGTTTCGTTTGCCATATTCATTCCTCCGCTAGGTTTATCATTAACCATGACTTTAACGCACTACGTCTGCGTCTGCCGACTTTCCAGGGATTTCACTGACAGGCGTAAAAAAACCTCGATGGTATCGAGGCTTTTTCATGTCCCGCCTTTTTGGGGCCGGATTTTAAAACACTACATCAGAACTTGTAGCCAACCGACAGGAAGCTGACGATAGGGTCCAATGTCAGCTTGCTAGTGGTATGTACGTCGCCGACCGGTGTGTGTGTAGTCAAGTCAGCTTTGGTCTTCAACGAAATATAGGAGACCGACAGGGCGACAGACCAGTTTTTGTCGAAGTTGTAGGCCATACCGCCGGTGACGACTGGCGCAAGCGAGCTACTCAGATCGGCACTGGTCGTGAACGCGCCGGTTTGGCCCCGACTAACAATGCCACTCAACTTTTGTTGAAAGGCGCTATCCAATTTGACATCCGAGTACCAGACATAAGTCGCACCGGCGCCAACGAATGGACGGAACTGACTGTTTTTGTCGCCGAAGTAGTATTTGACGAGAACCGCCGGGCTCCATTGTTTAGCCGAACCGATATGCGTCCCTTGCAAAACACCTTCGCCATCCAGTTTGAATTTTGGGGGAATGCCGGCATCAGCAGACAGTACCCAATTGTCGGTAAAGAAATGGCTGATTTGCAAACCCACAGTGTCCGCATTGCTAACGTTCGCGCCGGTGTTCGGGATAGTTTGACCGGAAATTTTTATGTTTTCGCTGGAATCCTGCGGCGCCAGATGGAACCAGCCAATGCCGACTACGTTATCGCCAGCTTGTTGTGCCATGGCAGGTGCAGCGGCCGCGGCCAGCAAGGTCAAAGCAGCGATTTTTGGCAGTACGGCAAAATGTTTTTTCATATGTCTTCTCCAAGTATGGATGTGATTCAGGTTTGAGTATTGCATTCGATATCGTTGCCTGCACCTGCAGTTGTTACCATTTTTTGGCGCCTGATTTCGCTTGGTCATCACTGACTGGCAGCGCTCGATTATTATTTATTTTTCAATGTAAATGTAGAACGTACCGGTGCTACCGGCTGACATTGCCTCCCATTAAAAAGAACGCGCGTGCTATTCTTTTTTGACACTATGCCAGTTTTGAACTCGTTTGACTATAAATTGTGGTTTTTTTACCTCAGAGTTTTTCAAGGATGCAAGAATCTGGCAAACATGTCGGTCGAATCGTGTGCGGCGCGGCACAGGCGATCATTGATTCCTTGCCATGCGATATCCTGCGGCGGCGTCTCGACCACGATCAGATCGGCTGCGGCCTGATCCATGTCGCGCAGCGCGGCGTAGAGGTCATGCGCGTAGCCGTGCGGGGCATCCGGCATCGGATAGTATGCGACCAGCGGCACGGCCTTCTGCGCGGCCGTTGTGTAGGCAATCAGCGCCAGCCGTTGCCCTTCCAGATGCAGTTGCGACAAAGTTGTCAGCAAGCGCTCAGGCGCTACCTGCAATACCGGCGTGCGTGGCGCATAATGCGATTCCAGCGTGCCTGGGGCGCGCGGCGCCGCCGCATCGGGTGCCTGCACCGCGACACCCAGTACTGCCGCGATTTCCGCTGCACTGATGTCGCCTGGACGCAATAGCACCGGGCCGCGCGTCGCCACCCGCGACAGGTCGATGATGGTGGACTCAATCCCGACTTCGCTCTGACCGCCGTCCAGCACATAGCCGACAGGACTGTCCGGACCATCGCCAAACTCATCCCGCACATGTTGCGCGGTGGTCGGGCTGACATGGCCAAACCTGTTGGCCGATGGACCCGCGACACCGCCCTTCCCCCCTTTGAATTCACGTAATAACGCTTGCGCTACCGGGTGCGATGGACAACGGATGCCGATTGTGGTCTGGCCGCCGGAAACGGCACTTGAGATGTGTGCGGCACGCTGCAAAATCAGCGTCAGCGGTCCCGGCCAAAACGCCGCAATCAATTGCTGGGCTTGGGGCGGAATCGCCTGTGCCCAATAACCGATGTCGGCCTCGGGCGCGATGTGGACGATGACCGGATGATTGGACGGACGACCTTTGGCGGCGTAAATACTCGCCACCGCAGCCGGATTCTCAGCGTCGGCACCCAGGCCATACACCGTTTCGCTTGGAAATGCGACCAGCTCACCCGCTTCCAGCCTGCGTGCGGCAAGCTGGATCGCGTGCAGATCGAGCGCGGGGGAGTTCAGCGGCACGTTCATTCCAAAACAATACCGAGAATCGCGCAGGCCGCAGCCAGTTGCTCCTGTGCTTGCGCCAGGGTTGGCGCGATGAAGGTGATGTGTCCCATCTTGCGGGCGCGACGTGCCTCCGCCTTGCCATACAAATGCAGAACAGCACCGGGTAACGCCATGATGCGGTCCCAGGCCGGTTCGCGCACTTGATCGCTGTCATCGGGAAACCAGACATCGCCCAGAATATTCAGCATGACCGCCGGCGAATGCTGCCGTACGTCACCCAGCGGCATACGCGCCATCGCCCGCGCCTGCTGCGCGAACTGGCTGGTAACGCAAGCGTCAATGGTGTAATGGCCGCTATTGTGCGGACGCGGCGCCATTTCATTGATCACCAGCGAACCGTCCTGCAACACAAAAAATTCAATGCACAGCACGCCGACGTAGCCGAGCCGGTCAACGATCACCAGCGCCGCCTCTTGCGCGCGCTTGGCCGAATCGGCACAAACATTCGGTCCCGGCACAGTGGTGGTGAACAGGATGCCGTCACGATGGACGTTCTCGGCGATCGGATAGACCACCGCTGCGCCATCGACACCGCGCGCGACCAGTACCGACACTTCGTACGCCAGCGGCAGCATTTTTTCCAGGACACAGTCCACGCCGTTCATGTCGGCATAGGCACTGCGCAATTCATCCAGGGTACGGACCCGAGCCTGACCCTTGCCGTCGTAGCCGAGTCGTACGGTTTTCAGGATGCCCGGCAGCAGATCGGCGGGAACGCTGTCGATGTCGGCAACCGACGCAATCACTTTATGCGGTGCCGGCAGCACTTTGGATTGCGTGCTGCATTGCGTGAAGAATTCTTTTTCTGCAACACGATCTTGCGCTATCGAGACACAAGCCGCTTTCGGTGCGATGAAAGTACCTTCGGCCAGAAACGCCAGACTGTGGTGCGAGACATTTTCAAACTCGGTGGTGACGGCAACGCATAACGCCGCCAGTTCCGCCAACGCGACTTCGTCATCGTAATCCGCCAGGACATGCCGATCGGCGACATGCGCCGCGGGGCAATCCTGCGCCGGCTCCAGTACCGCAACCTTGTAGCCCAGCTCCTGTGCGGCATGCGCGAACATGCGGCCCAGCTGTCCGCCGCCCATCACGCCCAGCCAGGTGGTAGGCGTGGTGGTCGGTATCAAGGAAGCTAACGAGGTTTGCTTCAATTCGTGTTGCTGACTGCTCATACGGGAGGTAATTTCATATCAAGTGCCATCTGGGTCTGCCGGGCGCGGAACGCCAGCAGCTTCTCGGCCAGACCATCATCGGTGCAGGCCAGCATCGCTATCGCCGACAAAGCCGCATTTGCCGCACCGGCTTCGCCAATCGCATAGGTGGCGACGGGAATGCCTTTCGGCATCTGGACGATAGACAGCAACGAATCCTCACCGCGCAAATACTTGGACGGCACCGGCACGCCCAACACCGGCACGATGGTTTTCGCAGCGAGCATGCCCGGCAGATGGGCCGCGCCACCGGCACCGGCAATGATCGCCCGCAAGCCACGCGCGCGTGCTGTCTCGGCGTAGTCGAACATCTGATCCGGCATGCGATGCGCAGAAATCACCTGCGCTTCATGCGCGACACCGAATTCGGTGAGTATGGCGACCGCATGTTGCATGACATCCCAGTCCGAGGACGAGCCCATGACGATACCGATCACAGGCTTATTTTGTGGGCTTGCGCTCATGTTTAATCCTTTAGCTTTTCACCGGTTAGGCTCTCCAGCGCTTCACGATACTTGGCGCCGGTTTTTTCTATGACTTCCGGCGGCAAGGCCGGTGCCGGCGCGGTCTTGTTCCAGCTGGTGATCGACTCCAGATAATCACGCACGAATTGCTTGTCAAACGAAGGCGGGGAAATGCCGACCGCGTAGCTGGCCGCCGGCCAGAAACGCGACGAATCGGCCGTCAACACTTCGTCCATCAAATGCAATTTGCCGTTTTGGTCGAGGCCGAATTCAAATTTGGTATCGGCAATGATGATGCCGCGTGTCGCCGCATACTCGGCGGCCGTCTTGTACAAGCGAATACTGATATCGCGGATCGTGGCGGACAGCTCGGTACCGATGCGGCGCTCCATATCGTCGTAGCTGATGTTTTCATCGTGCTCACCCATTTCAGCCTTGGCCGCCGGTGTGAAAATCGGTTCTTCCAGCTTGGCTGCCTGCTGCAATCCGGCGGGCAGCTTCACGCCGCAAATCGCGCCGGTCGTCTGGTAATCTTTCCAGCCCGAACCGATGATGTAGCCGCGCACCACCGCCTCGACCATGATCGGTTCCAGACGTTTGGCAACCACTGCGCGACCACGCACTTGCTCCACTTCATCGGGGGCGACCACGCTTTCCGGAGGAATGCCGGTCAGATGGTTCGGCACGATGCCAGACAGCTTCTCAAACCAGAAATCGCTCATCTGATTCAATACTTTGCCCTTGCCGGGAATCGGCTCATTCATCACGACGTCGAACGCCGACAGACGGTCGGTGGTCAGGATCAGAATTTTGTCGTCGCCGACGGCATAGTTGTCGCGAACCTTGCCGGTACCCAGCAGCGGCAATGAAGTAATGGAGGATTTGTACAGGCTAGTCATGGTTGTTCCAAAAGTAGAAACCAGGCGGGGAGGAATGATCACCGCCTGGTCGTTTAGTAGAACCTGCTGAATATCTTACTGCGCTCGTCAGCAAGGCGCATGTGCTGCTCTTCGCCTCGCTCGGGCTGCAGATCTTAAACAGGTTTTTATTGAACGATTTGCGCGAGTTCGCCTTTCTTGTATTTCTCCGCCATTTTTTCCAGCGACATCGGCTTGATCTTGGCGGCCTGACCTTCGCAGCCGAATGCCAGGAAACGCGCCTTGACCACCGCCTTGGCGGCTTCCCGTGCCGGTTTCAGGTAATCGCGCGGGTCGAACTTGCTTGGATTTTCAATCAGGTAACGCCGGATCGCACCAGTCATTGCCAGCCGGATATCGGTGTCGATATTGATCTTGCGCACGCCGTGACGAATGCCTTCCTGAATTTCTTCGACCGGCACACCGTAGGTTTCTTTCATGTCGCCGCCGAATTCGCGGATCTCTGCCAGCAACTCTTGCGGCACCGACGACGAACCATGCATCACCAGATGGGTGTTCGGAATACGTGTGTGGATTTCCTTGATACGCTCAATCGCCAGAATATCGCCGGTTGGCTTGCGCGAGAATTTGTAAGCACCGTGCGAAGTGCCGATCGCAATCGCCAGCGCGTCGCATTGTGTCTGCAAGACGAAATCCGCAGCTTGCGCGACGTCGGTCAGCAACTGTTCACGCGTCATCTTTCCGTCGGCGCCGTGACCGTCTTCCTTGTCGCCCATCATGGTTTCCAGCGAACCGAGCACGCCCAGTTCCGCTTCGACCGTGACGCCAATCGCGTGGGAGAACTCAACCACTTTGCGCGAGACTTCGATGTTGTATTCGTAGCTGGCGACTGTCTTGCCGTCTTCAGTCAGCGAACCGTCCATCATCACCGATGTGAAGCCGGAGCGAATCGCCGCCATACACACTGCCGGCGACTGGCCGTGATCCTGATGCATGACCACCGGAATGTGCGGATAGGCTTCGACCGCTGCTTCGATCAGGTGACGCAAAAACGCTTCGCCGGCATATTTGCGGGCGCCAGCCGAGGCTTGCATGATGACCGGCGCGCCGACTTCATCAGCCGCTTGCATGATCGCCGTGACTTGCTCCAGATTGTTGACGTTGAACGCTGGCAGACCGTAACTGTTTTCAGCTGCATGGTCCAGCAATTGACGCATGGATACGAGAGGCATGTTGATACTCCGATAGTAATAAAATTAGTTTTCGTGGCGAATTCAGGATTCGCCAATCTTCATTATCTTGAGTGCATTGGTACCGCCGATTTGTCCCATCGGCTCGCCCCATGTAACCACCACCAGGTCACCGGCTTGCACCACACCCTGCGCCAGCAACAGTTGCTGCGCGTCGTTCAGGACCGCTTCGCGGTCATCCGACTGGGCCAGTTCCAGCGTCGTCACGTTGCGATACAACGCCGCCTTGCGGCGCGTCTTGACGCTGGGGGTGATCGCGAAAATTGGAATGTCGATGTTATGGCGGCTCATCCACAACGCCGTCGAGCCGGATTCAGTCAGCGCCGCAATCGCCTTGACGTGCAAATGATGCGCGGTGAACAGTGCGCCATACGCAATCGACTGGTCGATCCGGGTAAAGGTAACATTCAGAAAATCGGCGTCGAGTTTGCAGTCTTCCGATTTTTCCGCTTCCAGACAAATTGCCGACATTGCTTCCACGGTCTCAACCGGATAGCGGCCGGACGCGGTTTCGGCCGATGTCATGACCGCATCGGTGCCATCCAGTACCGCGTTGGCAACGTCGGACACTTCGGCCCGGGTCGGTACCGCGTTGACGATCATCGACTCCATCATTTGCGTCGCCGTAATCGTCAGCTTGTTCGATAAACGGGCCATCTTGATCATGCGCTTTTGCAGCGCGGGAACCGCGGCATTTCCGACTTCCACCGCCAGATCGCCGCGCGCCACCATGATGCCGTCGGAGGCATCCAGAATTTGCTGCAGCGCCGGAATCGCTTCAGCGCGTTCGATCTTGGCGATCATCATCGGCTTGTGATCGTAAGCTTCACCGGCGACGTTGGCCAATTGCCGCGCCATTTCCATATCGGTCGCATTTTTAGGGAACGACACCGCGACATAATCCGCCTGAAAACTCATTGCGGTCTTGATGTCGTCCATATCCTTGGAAGTCAGCGCTGGCGCCGACAGACCGCCGCCCTGGCGGTTGATGCCCTTGTTGTTGGACAGCTCGCCGCCGACTTTGACCACGGTGTGTATCTGATTGCCGATGATCTTCTCAACCACCAGCACGATCAGGCCATCATTCAACAGCAGCACATCGGCGCTCTTCAGATCGCGCGGCAGTGCCTTGTAGTCGAGACCGACCCGGTCCTGATTGCCCAGTTCGCAATCGGCATCGAGAACGAATTTAGCGCCATTCGTCAGCTCGATCTTGCCCTGCTCAAATTTGCCGACACGGATTTTCGGACCCTGCAAGTCAGCCATGATCGCCACCTGGCGGCCGCATTTTGCCGCTACTTCACGCACCAGCAGGGCGCGATCAATATGGTCTTGCGCCTTGCCATGCGAAAAATTCAACCGCACCACATCGACGCCGGCGTTAAACATCCGCGTCAATGTGTCAGCATCACTCGACGCCGGTCCGATAGTGGCAACGATCTTGGTAGCTCTTTGCATGACAACCCTTATGTGGACTGAGTATGTAAAACCACTATTTTAATGTCCAGTGGCCTGAGAAAACGCGGCAGCGACGGTCACCGCCCCGTTTGTCCTTAGCCCGCGCGTTGCTGCAGGATCTCGACTGCCGGCAATGCCTTGCCTTCCAAAAATTCCAGGAAAGCGCCGCCGCCGGTCGAGATATAACCAATCTTGTCGGCAATCCGGTATTTGGCAATCGCCGCCAGCGTGTCGCCACCGCCGGCAATCGAGAATGCTTTCGAGTGCGCAATTGCCAGCGCCAGCACCTTGGTACCTTCGCCGAACTGATCGAACTCAAACACGCCGACCGGGCCGTTCCACACCACGGTGCCTGCCTGCGCAATTTGCGCAGCCAGTATCGCTGCGGTTTTAGGACCGATATCCAGAATCATGTCGTCGTCTTCAACGTCTTTGACATCTTTCACAGTCGCCGTCGCCGCCGCCGAAAATTCTTTGGAACACACCACATCAACCGGAATCGGCACCGAGGCGCCGCGCTCGGCCATCATATCGATGATGGCCCTGGCTTCGCCTACCAGATCGACTTCCGCCAGCGACTTGCCGATTTTAAAGCCAGCTGCCAGCAAAAACGTATTCGCAATACCGCCGCCGACGATCAGATTATCAACCTTGTCGGCCAATGCCTTGAGTATCGTCAGTTTGCTCGACACCTTGGAGCCGGCAACAATCGCCACCAAGGGGCGGGCCGGCTGATTCAGTGCCTTGCCCAACGCATCCAGTTCGGCTGCCAGCAACGGTCCGGCACAGGCGACCGGCGCAAACTTGGCGATGCCGTGGGTGGTGGCTTCAGCCCGGTGGGAGGTGCCAAACGCATCGTTGACATAGATGTCGCATAGCTTGGCCATCTTTTGCGCCAAACCGTCGTCATTCTTTTTCTCACCTTTGTTGACGCGGCAATTTTCCAGCAATACCACCTGACCGGATGCCACCTCGACGCCATCAAGCCAGTTCTGCCGCAATTCGACCGGCTGACCTAACAGCTCTGACAAACGGGCGGCAATCGGTGCCAGCGTGTCCGCCGGCTGGAAATCGCCTTCGGTCGGACGCCCCAAATGAGACGTGACCATGACCGCAGCGCCGCCATCCAGCGCCTGGCGGATCGCCGGTATCGAGGCGCGGATGCGGGTATCTTCGGAAATACTGCCGTCATTATTTTGTGGCACATTCAAGTCGGCGCGGATAAATACGCGCTTGCCTTGCAGTTGGTGTTGCGCGATCAAGTCGCTCAGTCGATTGAATTTCATGTCGATCAGGCAGATGTGTGGGAGGAAAAGGCGCTATTTTACCCCACTCGTCCCTATCAAAACACCGTTTTGGCTAGTCTTGCCAAGTGGCAACACAATGCAGTAGCGCATAGCCGCAGCAAACTACATAGTCAGCCGCAGTACGGTAAATAGTCCCATGCCAAGTATCAATGTCGTCAGCATACGCCGTGTCCACAAGAAGAAAACCACCGCGCCAATTCCGGCCAGCAGTTTTAGATTGTCCATACTCAGGCTCAGGGCGCCGTTCGCCAGCACCAAATCCGGTATCACGATAGCCGCCAGCGCTGCAGCCGGGGCAAAACGTAATGCGTGTTGTACCTTTGGCGGCAATTTGACAGCATGCCCAAGCAAGAAGAACGGACAGCGCGTGACGATGGTGGCCAGCGTCAAACAAGCGATGGCTATCCAGATGTCGAGTTCGCTCATGTCCGGTCCTGAATGTCTGAAATGCCTGATTTATTTTGCGCCTGTCGCTTTTCGATCCAACTGTCGACCAGCACCGCCGCAATCATTCCCAGCACTACGCCCAACAACAGACCAAGTCGATACGGCAAACCAAATGCCAGCACGGCAACCGACCCGGACACCGCGACACCGACCAGTGCAGCCTTGTTGATCGTCATTGGCACCAACACGGTCAGCAGCGCCAGCGTACCCGCAAAACCGATACCCCAGCTAGCCGGAATATAGCCTGCCAGTACAATGCCGACGATGGTGCCGACCTGCCAGGATAGCCAACTGGCCTGGCTGATACCGGAAAAGAAGGCCATCTTCTCTTCCACAGGCGCATTACTCTGCAGCGGATAGCGCTGCGGAAAGTACGCCATCGCCAGGTCGGTATTCAGATAGCCATGCCAAAGACGACGATGCCACGGCAAATGCGCAAAATGCGGTCCAATCGCCGCACCAAATATCAGGAAGCGCAAGTTCACGACGGTCGCCGTCAAAAAAATCACCAGCATCGGCACTTGTGCAGCGATCAACGGCAATACAACCAACTGCGCCGAACCGGCATATACCAGCAATGTCATGCCGAGTGCATGCCACAGCGTGAGCCCGGACTTCACCATTGCCATCCCGGTTACCGCGCCCCAGGCGGCAATGCCGGCCAGCGATGGGGAAACCAGGCGTAATGCATTCCGATAGGCGAGTTTTTGTGCTTGATACGCGCTTACCGCGACATCTGCACGCACATTCGCGCGCACCGTGTCGGCCTCAGCGCGATCGGTACTGTCGCGCTGCGATGTGACCGGTTTGCTGTCTTGCTGCTGATTCATGCTATTCCGGGTGGGATCAAGGGCGCGCAGGGGATACACGAAGTGAGATGAGCGGCCCCAACCCATGAAAGGGAAAAATATTATTTCGGCAACTCTTATCACTAACAATAATGCCCTGCTGAAACTATCATTCTACAGAGTTCAGGCGTTCTGAATCCGTTAAAATGTCGGATTAATGCTGTTGATTGTCGTTGGGGAATGCGACTTCAGCATCCCTAAATAACTGAATTACCGGAGATTTCACTATGTCCATGGCAGACCGCGACGGGAAAATTTGGAAAGATGGCCAACTGATAGACTGGCGTGAAGCCAATATTCATGTGCTAACGCACTCGCTGCATTACGGCATGGCAGTCTTTGAAGGTGTACGTGCCTACAAAACCGCGCAAGGAACAGCGATTTTCCGCCTGAAGGAACATACCCAGCGCCTGCTGAACTCGGCCAAGATTTTCCAGATGAACGTCCCGTACGACCTGCAAACCCTGATCGATGCGCAAATCCAGGTTGTCCGCGAGAACCAGTTGGATTCCTGCTACATGCGACCGCTGGTCTGGATCGGATCGGAAAAACTCGGCATCGCCGCCAAGGGCAACACCATCCACGTCGCCATCGCAGCCTGGCCATGGGGCGCGTATCTGGGCGAAGACGGTCTGGCCAAGGGCATCCGCGTTAAGACCTCATCATTCAGCCGGCATCACGTCAATGTTTCACTGGTGCGCGCCAAAGCCAGCGGCTATTACATCAACTCGATCCTGGCCAATCAGGAAGCGCTGACCGACGGCTACGACGAGGCCTTGCTGCTGGATACCGACGGCTACGTATCGGAAGGTTCAGGCGAAAACGTCTTTATCGTCAAGAACGGCAAACTCTATACACCCGACCTCGCCTCCTGTCTGGACGGCATCACCCGCGACGCCGTGTTGACCCTGGCACATGACAGCGGTATCGAAGTCATCGAAAAACGCATTACCCGCGATGAAGTCTATTGCAGCGACGAAGCCTTCTTTACCGGCACCGCTGCCGAAATCACACCGATCCGCGAACTCGACAACCGCACCATCGGCGAAGGCAAACGCGGCCCGATCACAGAACAAATCCAAACCATGTTTTTCGATGTGGTCGCCGGCAAATCGTCCAAACATCGGGAATGGCTGACGATGGTTTAAATCCACCCGGCACAACATACAACAACACCCTGCTTGCGTAGAAAATCGGGGAAGTGGAAAACCCATCTCTTTTTTGCGCAAGCCCATCACAATTGAGCAGTTAGCAATCCGGAGAATCAAATGAGTACAGTAACAAGCCCGCAAGCAGTAGTCGAACTCGATGGCAAAGACTTGCCAGCGCATTGCCCCAACCCGCTGATGCCGATATGGTCTTCACATCCACGGGTGTTTCTGGACATGACCAAGACCGGCAGCGCCAAATGTCCGTATTGCGGTACGCAATATCGCATGAAGCCGGGCGCCGTCATCAAGGGACACTGATCGGACTCTGACCTGATTGCATAAAGGGGGCAGTGCTCCCTTTTCGTTTTTCAGAATCTGGCTTTTGTTGCAAACAGGAGTAAGCATGCCACGCGCAAAAATACTGCACGGCTCAGCCGATGACACCGAAACCGCTTTCTACGATGCGCTTAGCCGCGCCGACATTGAGGCCATGATGGCGTTATGGGGAGATGACGAAGAGATCGTCTGCGTCCATCCGGGCACACCGCGACTGGTCGGACACGCTGCGATCCGGAGCGCATTTGAAACCCTGTTCGAGCGCGGTGGCGTGCATATCCGGACACGGCAGGTGCACGTCTCGCACAATATGTCGACCAGCATTCACAACCTGATCGAAGACGTCAATCGTAGCGGCGATCAGGGACAGGAGATGCATATCCTGACCAGCAACGTGTACATGAAAACGCCGCGCGGCTGGCGCATCGTGTTGCATCACGCCTCAGTTGCACCAGGACAAGCACCGGAAGATATCCTGGCGGCAAACCTGCTGCACTGAATATACTCATCAAATCATTCGCCTGTTTAATTGTTGCGCAAGTCCGACAATTTAAGTGGCCATTGGGGGGCGATCAGCAGTACGATAGAGCCGTAGCTGCGCCAGTAGCATAAACGCAATTTAACCGGCAGCATCAGCATGGCCTCCGCCCTTACCAGCATTTACACCGCCCCGCTATGGCTACCGGGCGGTCATCTGCAAACCATTTATCCACCGACTTGCATCAGCAAACCCACAGTCGCTTATAGACGCGAGCGCTGGAATACCCCGGATGGGGATTTCATCGATATCGACTTCGTCGACGGCCAGCCGGGAAAGCCGATGGTGGTGCTGTTTCACGGGCTGGAGGGTTCATCCGACAGCCATTACTGCCGGGCATTGATGGCACTTGCGGCATCCCTCGGCTGGTCCGGGGCAGCCCCGCATTTCCGCGGTTGCTCCGGTGAAATCAATCTGGCGCCACGCTTTTATCACTCTGGTGACACGCTTGAAGTGGACTGGATTTTGCGGCGGCTGGCGGCCTCCCGTGTGCAAAAACAATTCAGCAAACTGTACGCTACCGGCGTCTCACTCGGCGCCAATGCCTTATTGTGCTGGCTCGGCGAATCGCAACAACAAGCCGGCATCGTCGATGCTGCCTGCGCCATTTCGGCGCCGCTTGATCTGGCAGGCGGCGGCATGGCCTTGTCGCACGGCATCAACATGATCTACACGCGGGTTTTCCTGCGTACCATGAAAACCAAATCGCTCGATAAACTGGCGCAATTCCCACGCCTGTTCGATCGCGAGCAGATGCTCAATGCGCGCGATTTGCATGCCTTCGACAATGTCGTCACCGCGCCCCTGCATGGTTATCGCAACACCGAAGATTACTGGGATCGGGCCAGCGCGAAACACGTCTTGAACGACATCGTGGTGCCGACACTGGTACTCAATGCCAGGAACGACCCCTTTCTGCCACCCCGCCATTTACCCCGCAGCGCCGCCGCAAGCGTCACGCTGGAATATCCGGCGCAAGGCGGCCACGTAGGCTTCCCGGTCGGCCCGCCGCCAGGCCGCGTCGACTGGCTGCCGCAACGTATGGTGCAGTTTCTGTTGGCGGCTTCGAACGGCGCACCAGCAAACCGGACACGCAACGATCCACAATACATAGAGAGCTAATCAAGGACTGAATCAGCATGGATGAAATCGTCAAAAAGGCAATGAGCAAATGGCCCAATGTGCCAGCCTGCTTCGGCTGGCTCGCGCTGGACGCCCGTGGCGCGTGGCGCATGCGCGATGAACAGACCCAACTGCATGATCTGCCGGGCGACAAGATCATGCACACCGCTTTGCGCGCCTTCATCAACCGTAACTACAGCGTTGACGAACAAGGCCGCGGCTATTTTCAGAACGGCCCGCAGTGCGTGTATGTCGACCTGGCACTGACGCCGTATATTGCCCACACCGATCCGTTGCTGGGCATGGTGTTACAGACCGGCGAAGCATTAAGCGCGATCGATAGCGTCCTGTTGACGGAACAAGGACAACCGTTATTTGTCGCCGGCAACAAGCTGGCCGCGCTCGATGACCGCGACATCGCGGAATGGATGAGCAGCTTGCGCATGAACGGTGAAGCCGTCACCGATGAGCGCCTGCTGGAATGGCTGGCGTCACCGACAGATCTGGATACGCTGACTTGGCAATATCAGGAGAACACGCTCGCAGTGGAGCGAACCACGCTGGCCGGCCTGCCCGCCAGATTCAACTTTGAGCAACGTCCGCGACAGTCTTAAGAGTCGCTGGAAAAATAACCGGATCGCATAACGGAAAAAATAAACGACATCATCTTGCGCTTTTCAACGCTGTTTCGCTTCCGCCTGCTCATCTTTCCAGCGCTCCTTCAACTCACGCTCGCGCGCATCGATCACGGCCTGATCGTAGAACTGTGCATCCGGTGCCTTGCGCGCGATATCCAGCTGAATAATGGCGGCAGGCAAGCTGCCGGTCAGTGCATACGATTCTGCCAGCGCCATGTGCTGTAGCGCTTGTTTACCTTGCGCCGCATAAGCCTTGGCGAGTAAATCCTGTACGTCGGCGTCCTGCCGGTACATCTGCGCTTGTTCGCGCAGATTACTGGTGGCTTGGTCCAGTTGCCTGTTGGCGATCAAGGCGTTGGCGTATTGGTGTGCCATGCTGCGTGACAGCGGGAACTGATCGAGTGCGGCGGTTGTCAATTTCAGCGCCTCCGCCGACTGATTCGATGCCAACTTGAGCTCGATGCCGAGGTCGCTCAACACCAGATTCGGCCTGGCCGGTGCCGCCGCCGCACTCGCCTCTGCCAACAGACGTTCGGCCTGATCGTATGCCCCCTGTTTCAGCGCGATAAAAGCCATGCCGTATTTGGCAGCGACTGTTTGCTGCTTGATATTTTGTCGGAGTTGATTCTCAAAGAGCAACCGTGCATCGCGCAAGCCTTTTTCGGAACTATCCTGCAACACCCGCACGCGCGCGCGGATCAGCTGAAAATCCAGACTATCGGCGCGTTGCCGGTAACGTTGGTCGCGTATCCGCGCCTCGATATCGGCGATCCGTTCAGTGGTTAAAGGATGGGTCAACAGATACGGCGGCACCGCATCGGAATAATTGCGCGCAGCCGATTGCATACGACCGAAAAACGCCACCATGCCGGAAGTGTCAAAACCGCCTTCACCCAAAATCGCCAGGCCAACCCGATCCGCTTCACGCTCGGCGTCACGACTGAAACTGAGTTGCCGCTGCATCGCAAAACCAGTCCCGCCCATCATGATCGCAGCGCCGGCATCGGCGCTACCACGCGTTGCCAGCGCGCCCAACAGCATCGCCGCCAGCGCCAGCATAGAATCGTTCTTTTGCTGACCCAACATGCGCGCAATATGGCGCTGGGTGACGTGCCCGATTTCATGCGCCAGCACAGAAGCCAATTCGGACTCGCTCTGCGCCGCCAACAACAAACCGGAATGCACACCGATGAAGCCGCCCGGCAATGCAAAGGCATTCAATACCGGGTCACGTACCGCAAAAAAGAAAAAATCGAAATTTGCTTCACCGCGCACAGCCGGTCGCGCCGACACCAGCGTACCGCCAAAATTACTCAGATATTCCAGCAGCGGTCCATCGTTCATGTAATCGCGATCGCGACGAATATCACGCATGACTTCCTCACCCAGCTTGCGCTCCATCAACGGCGACAACGAGCCGCGGTCGGCATCGCCCAGTACCGGCAAATTCTGGGCCGCTGCAAGCGCGGGAGCCAATGCCGCCGGCACGCCGCCGCAAGCGGATAGCAGCGCGGCAAGCAATACTCGCCGTAAGCGCGGTAGTAGGAGCAATGGGCTATGCATGGCGTAAAAATGCAAATTTCGCAAAGGTTAAAAAAAGGGGGGAGAGGATGCAAAAACACGATGCTATGATACTAACAGACGACGATTGTTCCCTTGCCGGCAGCCCGAGCGGGTCGCCACAGAACAGCGAAAACCCTCTTTGATCGAAGGTCATCGTCAACTCAAAGTAGCCTCCCCTAATTCGATAAGCGCAGCCATGACCAACAAAACCCCCACAGCATCCCCTCTGACCCACTTCGACCAGACCGGCCAGGCGCACATGGTCGACGTCGGCGCCAAACAGGACACGCACCGCATCGCCGTCGCCAGCGGCACCATCCGCATGAAGCCCGAAACTTTAGCGCTGATTGCGTCCGGCAGCGCAAAAAAAGGCGACGTCCTCGGCATTGCGCGCATCGCCGCCATCATGGCCACCAAACGCACCAGCGACCTGATCCCGCTGTGTCATCCGCTGGCATTGACAAGGGTCAAGGTCGATTTTGCGATTGACGCCGCGCATTCCAGCATCAGCTGCACCGCGCAGGCCGAAACGGTCGGTAAGACCGGCGTTGAAATGGAAGCACTGACCGCCGTACAGGTCGGCTTGCTGACGATTTACGATATGTGCAAGGCGGTGGACAGAGGGATGGTGATGACGGATGTGCGGGTGCTGGAAAAGCATGGCGGGAAGTCGGGGGATTGGACGGCGGCGATAGATAAGTAATTGATTCGCATGGATAATATTTCTTCGATCAATCTCTTTTGAACGCTTCTATTAGTCCAATGCCCTGCCCATTTCCTGGAGCATTTTTTAGCTAAAATCAATTCTTGTCCCACGCTTGTCCCAATGGGGAGCGTATGGCATCAATTAGACAACGGTCGGGCGTATGGCAAGCCCGAGTAAGACGTAAGGGATTTCCTGAGGAAGTAAACTCATTTCCCACCAAAGCAGAAGCACAAATGTGGGCCAGAAGCATTGAGTCCTCAATGGATAAGGGAGCGCACCAGAGCCTTGGCCAATCGAAGGATTTTTTGCTCACCGATGTGCTTCAGCGCTACATGCAAGAGGTCACGCCGTCAAAGCGCGGGGCCAAGCGAGAAGCTGAAGGCATCCGCTTTATGCAGCGTCAGAAGATGGCCGCATACAGCATGGCAATGCTAACCCCTTCGGTTATCGCAAGTTACCGGGACGAGCGTCTTAAGACCGTATCCGCTGGCACAATCATTCGAGAGTTATGCATTCTTTCTAGCATCATCACGCATGCTCGGAAGGAATGGAGCCTCGCCATTGCAAATCCTTGTGCGTTGGTTCGTAAGCCTCCGGCACCACGTGGAAGAAGCCGCCTATTGATCGCTGACGAAGAGGCAAAGCTTTTGGATGAACTGCGACCTATTGGACGGCGCAGCCCGTGGATGGCTCCGCTAGTGATGTTGGCGCTGGAAACAGCTATGCGGCGTGGAGAGCTACTTACGTTACGCTGGGAAAACGTTAACATCCAAAGTCAAACCGCATTTTTACCGATGACCAAGAATGGAACAGGTAGAACAGTGCCCCTTTCCAAGAAAGCGGTAGCGGTCATCGTAGGCTTACCCCGCACCTCCGACGTGCGAGTAATTCCACTTTCAGAGATGGTGATGGAGAACGCATTCCGTAAAGCCTGCGCACGTGCAAATATTACCGGCCTGCATTTTCACGATTTACGTCACACTGCTACCAGTCGCTTGGCAGAGAAGTTGCCGAATGTGATTGAGTTAGCAGCGGTCACAGGGCATCAAACGATACAAATGCTCAAGCGCTATTACCACCCAAACCCGGAAGCTCTAGCAAAGAAGCTGGGCTAAACGCACACTCAGTAAAGGGCATTGAAAAGAGACAGATAGCGGTCGTGTTCGCGCGCTGATGTAGGCGGCCGCTTTTACTGCCCGTGCTATGCCTGCGGCTGCATAGGAAGGCACAGGGGCATTCACAAATGCTGGAGGCACATCGAATACCCGAGGACAAGCTCGTGGCTCCTGCGTCGATTTGGCGCGTCCTGCTGGACTGGTGCTTGGCCATATCGGGCATGCGGGCCTTGCTGTTGCGGCTGGGTGCTGCTTGTCCGCGTTTTGGCGCTGGCAGGTCCGATAGAAAACACAATGTAGATGCTTCTTCGATAGCCTATGCCATGCCCGCCGAAAGACCTCTGTTATAGAAGAACGGGTTCTCCTAACACGCGGGTCTCTCGCGGCAGGTGTTATTTATCTGCCACTGATGCCGACGTTGCCCTACGGGTAACATACCGCTGCAAGTGCATTTCCTTAAGCGGCGAGCAGAAGCGACTGCATGAATCGTTCGTCGTGAACTAGGTACTTCATCCTGCCAGCTTTGCCCAACTGGTCGGCAGTCTTCAGCGACCATCCTAACGGCTTCAGTGTGTCTTCAAGCGCGGCGTAATTGTGGCTCAGCTTGCGGGTTGGAATTCCCGTAATGCCCTGAATATCTTCCGCGCTTATGTACATGCGCTTGCTCATCATCGCTAGATTCACAAGTGCCTTCCTGCCTTCTACCGGCTCGGCAGTTAAGCAAGCTGGCAGTACAGCGGGTACTGGCATCGGTGCTTGAGGGAACAATAGGGCCATGCTCGGCACAAGCATGCGTGGCTCCATCGTCAGAAACAGTTTCATGGCATGGCACTTGCCCTCTCCGTCCACACTCCTCGCGGTGCCACGCATGGCGAGTTGCTTAACCCACCGTAGAACGTTCCCATCATGCACCTGCCTGTACAGTCCTGCAGGCGCGTACGTGTCGCTGAAGCGCCTATGCCCTTCAGCGGACTTTAGTCCCTCAACGCTGAGAGACCGCTGTGACCATCCGTGAGTCTGGGCAATCGTAGCCGTGCGGGGCAGATAGAATTCGCCGAACATGAATACATGAGTCTTTTCTCTGAACTTGTTGGAGCCTACGCCAGCACCCCAGTTCTGGGTATTCACCTTGCGGCCTTCCCAGTCCACCGGGTCCGCTGGGTCTTCTGGCGGCGCACCGATAAGTTCCAGCGTTAGCACATCTTTATGCACAACGACAAGCACATCGTCTCCAGCTTTGGTGTTGGCAAGCACGGACTCTCTGATGTACTGCCCGTACTCCCGGCTTGTAGTCGCTATCTTAAGAAAGTCCCCGGGCCTATTGAACTTCTTCGGCATGTCCATGCTGAAGACGCTTAGACGTTCATGGTTCACATTCAGAACTGGTACGGAGATTACGTCCGGATTCAGCGTCACTAGCCCCGCTAACTCGCTCGTGGCATCCAGCAGAACGAAGCCGGGATAGTCCGTACCGAGGTGCAAATTGTACGCAACGAATTGGCAATCAAAGCGAGAGTAGAACACACGACCCTGCGATGCTGCGCGAAGGAAGTCGACAACATTCTGTAACTTTTTCAGTTCAACGTGCCTAGCTGCATTGGAGGTCACCGGGTCAGTCATGTCCCACAATAATAGCCCGGCATCATCATCGAAGGTATGCGCGACTTCTTCCGGGATCAATGCAGCAGGGACATAACGCTGGCCCTGGCTGTCGGTAATACGGGACATCACGCACGCAGCAGCGGTTAAGACTGGGAGCCATGCGTGCTTCGGATCGTGCTTCAATAATTGATCGTGGAAGCCCTGCACAGCCCCCGGCGTAACATTCAATTGCGTCACGAGGTCGGGGTGCTCGTCAATGAATACGATGCTGCGCGGTCGGCCGAAGAAGTGCAGAACGCCCTCAGACTTCCCTGTCTCCAATTCACACTCCAAATGTTTGTGCGTCACAATCAGAATGCGTCGTGCTCCAAGGGTGGCCTTATCCACGAGGCGTGTAGGGATGAATCCCAGTTCGTCGAACGCGCGACCACGATCTACACCCTTGTGCTTGTGTAGCGAACTCCATAGCACTGTGCTGTCTTTGCCGGTAAGCATCTCGATGCCATCCTGTGCTTCTATAGCCATCTTAATCGTAGGCACGCAGTACGTTGCGGAGAAATTAATGTCATTCAGAGCGAACGCGGCAATCAAGGCATAAGCCGATGAAGACTTGCCTAGTCCTGTGCTGAGTGGCACGGCCTGCACTTTGGTCTTACCGCTGCCGCCTTGTACGTTCTGGATAGCCTTTAAGGCAGCGTCGAGTACGATCTTGGAAACCTTGTGGTCAGTGCTATTCAATTCACGACCGTGCATGCGTATTTGGTGTTCCCGCATCTCGTAGAAACGGTTTGATAGGAAGCGATAATCCATCGCTGTTCTCCTTGGTTAGATTGGTTCATGCGCAATTGCGCGCGGGATTGCCATAGCTAGCGCTATCGGGCGGTGCTGCTTGGTGCTGGGTATTACGGGTGGGAGTTGCGCGGTACTGCTAGATGCTGCGGATGGTTGACTCTGGATGTTGCGGAACTGCGGGCCTGCGAGTGCACTGGCTTGCACGGGAGATTACTGTACTGTTCTGCCTTTCCATTGAGAGACGCAGAGGTACTGTCTCTCCATTGTATGTGGCTCTAATGAAATGCTCACATAATTAATACCTTTCGATGCCGCCAGGAGGAAGCAGCGGAGCCATAGGCGGCTCATGCGCGGATGGGTACAACTGGCACAGGTTGCCGCTAAATAGTCCCATGCAGGGCCGCTGATGCAGCCGGGACGGAACACGCAGAACTTCGGGGAATGGGACTTCTCGGGAGGATGCGCTTCGAAGGATGACGCTGGGCATGCGCTTCACAGGGGCGGGCTTCACGGCTGTTCAGATGAGAATACAGACCGATTTAGTGGGCCTCAAAGACTTTCGGAAGGGCAAGGGCATGCGCGCGCTGCGTACCCTTTGAGACCCGGCTGCACGAGCCTGTGCTCAAGCCGCAGCCACTGTGTATCGTTTCACGGTGGAATGGGATAGGTTAAAGTGTTCGGCGGTGTCACGGATGCTGGCCCGGTGCTCAGTACGCCATGTCCGGACAGCAGCGGCATCGGCCTTGGGTGGCCTCCCGAGGCTATCCTTGCCCCGGTGCGTCTTCCCAGTGGCGGCAAGCGCTGCCCTTGCCACTTCCCGGCCATTGGCTGTGCGTTCGGCGATGCGCTGACGCTCCATGTCTGCCACCTGAGCAAGCACGGCAATAATCAATTCTCCGACCCCCTTGGCTATTGCTCCCAAGCCGCGAATGTCTACTGTGACACCCTTGGTTATCAAGGCACGGATGGTACTCTGAACATCCAGTGCATCCCGGCCTAGACGATCCACGGCATAGACGTGCAGAACATCTCCCTCACGAATGTATTCGAGCAGCGCACGGAAGCCGGGTCTGTCAGCGGCAAGCACAGCACCACTTATGCCCACGTCTTCGAACTCCCTATCAAACCTGCATCCCTGAGACAGTGCAGCACGCTGAGCAACAATGCTTTGGTCAGTGGTAGATACTCGGTAGTACGCAATGTGGCTCATACAAGACTCCCTTTAGGTCAAAAGATAACACTCCCATTATGACCTAGCTCGTAAATAGGGAAAAGTATCTTTTGAGCCAATCTATGGCACTGTGTTGCTATTAGGTCACAAGTTACAACTTTGGAGCCTAGTACATTGGGGGATTGATGGGCAGATATGTTTGCAATCTGGACATGAAGCATTTCCTCACTTACAGTAGCGCTTCTAAGTCTTGTGCTTGCCCAGTTTTCGTATGAGCGTTCAGAACCTTGGATCACCGACTCCCAACTTAACCGGGCTGGCGCTTCCGTTGTTGCCGCCGCCGCTGCGTTTCTGGCGGGTACACTATCCAGTCATCAACAACGCAAGCACTAAGGGAAACATTTTATGGATTTGGAATACATTTTCATTACGGGCTTGGCCGTCTTTGCCCTGCATTGGTATCTCAAGGGCTGGAATTTAAGCAAAGAAAAGAACTTGCGTGATTCCCTTGAATGCTGCTTCACGCTTGATGAGCAGTACAAAATAACCCGTGAGATGCACAGCTGCAACTTCAAAGTGCCTGACGTGTTGCCACCACTTATGAAGTGATGCCGACCGTACCTTTTAGGCTGAGGCATCCGGTGGGGTGTCGATGCGTCACGGTCCGGAATAGGCCGAATCCAGCCAATCAAGGACGGTTTGGTCTTGACAATCTAGGTCATCGCTGAGTCGGCACTAATTCATACAGTTATGTTTGCAAGTACAGAACCCGACCACCTCCCCCCGGCTATGGGGAAAAGCACCTCTCAGTTAATTAGAGACCCCCGTGCTTGAGACAATAAAAATTTCATTACACCAATCTTCAGGTGTATTGGTCTGAATCTCGCCGGATAGTGAATGGCTCAAATCGACCGGAACGAGACTGTCAACGCGCATCTCCTGAGCGCTTGCATTGCAATCATAGTCGGAAGGCAAGCTTGCCAGGTTTGACCTGCCCATTTGGCTACAAGCAGCCTGTCGAGCTTTTTCCCTCCAAATGTTATTCAATTCGACTGGACAGGTTGATGCAAAACGCTATGTTGCTTCGTGGTAAGCTGAGCGAGAGAACTGTTCTTGCAAGGTTTCAGAGAGATACTAGGGAGAGGAACAACTCGAATCGCTGCATCCATTGAGGAGCAAGCATTACTACGCGCCGGTTCTCAATGGTATGTATCACGCAGCAGCCCCCCCTGCAAATTGCCGTCCACTTCATTTGACAGAAATTGACATGAACTATCAGCTCACAGAAAACCAAATATGGACGCAATCCCTTTTTTATATTATCTATCTACCGATGGTTTCCCTAAAGACGGGAAAACACCCCCTACGCAATATCATCAATCAATATCCGGCCGATGAAAGAAATAAAATCAAGGAAGGTATTGATGCTCTCATTGAAGTAGGTCTATTTGCGATGGACGGCAACGATATTTGCATAACCAACAGAAGCGAAGCATTCTTTCAAGGGTTGGATCACATAGCCAAACAATCAGCGGAAGATGGACAGGAAATTCTAAAAACAGCGCCTGCGTTAGCTTCAATATTCGCCGCTATAGAACGCGATGGTCGTTTGACTCCACCATCAAATACAACTTCTAACAATACTGGTAGTGGCAAGTCTCGGCCTGAAATTATTCAAGGGTACGAACCATTAGGTCTTGGGGGAAAGTTATTCTTAGCTATTTTTGGAATTATTTTATTGCTTGGCGTGCTTGGCGCAATGAAGCTTTTTTTTCGCTATTGAGTTGACTATGCCTAGAGAGTTCAAGTCTTGGTTGGACTTCGACAAGTTCTCGAACTCGGTCAAAAGGAAAGCGCGCTTTATACATGAAAAAAACGTCCTCACATTTCTTAGCACGCTGCTCGAAACGAGCAAACAGCGTCACCGTCTCATTAGTGAGGGTAAGTACGTGTGGCGCGCTCAGCTTGGATGCGCAGCCGAAGAGCGAATCCAAGATGACGTAGTTTGGGACGAATCGGTAGCATATCCGCCGGAGCGAATGAAGCCACTACAACATGCCGCACACGAAGGCCGAGCCAATCCCAAGGGAATTCCTTGCCTTTACGTAGCTACAGACAAAGAAACCGCGATGGCCGAGGTTCGGCCATGGATCGGAAGCAAAGTATCAGTCTGTCAGCTACGCACAATCCGAGAACTTACATTGATTGATTTTTCACAAGGGCACGACAGCAACGCTAATTTCTTCTTCAGTGAACCTTCGCCAATTGAGCGAGAACAGCACATATGGGAGCATGTTGATAGAACATTTTCTACACCTGTAAATTCTGATCTATCGACCGCTGAATACGTTCCAACGCAAGTCATCTCTGAATTCTTCAAGAAGAAAGGGTTCGACGGTCTTGTCTATAAGAGCCAGCTTGGTCCGGGATTCAATCTTGCCCTGTTTGATCTTGAAGCCGCAAATGTCGCCCACTGCAGCTTGTATCCGGTGAAGTCCATTTCTTTTACGTATGGCGAGGTTGAGCATGCTTATCGAATTAAGTCGAAGGACAAGAGCATCTAACACTTCTGGTGACACGGAAGTGCGCAACAAAGGCGCGCCCCCAGCCACGGGGAAAGTCCCGCGGTCCATAGGAGATACCCTCGTACAAGCTAATCAAAATTCCACCTAATTCATGCTTCCGCCCTTACCACCAGCACAGGCGATAATGAACCTAATATTCCTTGCTCGGAAATAAAATTACCCCTATGCTGCGCGCAGGACAGGGCAAAAATCCTGTCCATTTTTTGTCCCACTCAGTGAGGCAGAATTGATTAGTCTAGCGATATATTGCTCCTGACATCAACATGCAAAATTCGACGGAAACCCAATCATAGCAACGGTTTCGAGCCGTTTCACGAACCGCCGCACAAACTAATTTACGATATGTGCAAGGCGGTGGACAGAGGGATGGTGATGACGGATGTGCGGGTGCTGGAAAAACATGGCGGGAAGTCGGGGGATTGGACTGCGGCGGTAGATAAGTAATTGATCTCCACCCTCGCCGCTGGATGCCAAACGCCTGGTGAATACGGACATTACAGCCAAATAGAAACCCACCATCTTCTTGAGTTTTGTGTCGTAACAACGTGCCGAAACTCAAACCAGAAATTTTCCGGTGCTACTGGCTGATCGTGCCCCTGGCTCACATGGAGATCGAATTGTAACGGGTTGTAATAGTGGTCAACGTAACTCTTACGCGAGCCGTTTTTGGCTCAAGTCCTCAGGAATCACCTGAGTAAATCAAGATAACGTAAAGGCACACAAATGAACAAATTACTCGCTACTCTGATCGCTGGCTTGTTCGCTACTTCTGTTTTCGCTCAAGCTACAGCTCCGGCTGCACCGGCGGCGCCAGCCACACCAATCACCAAGGCTGCCAAAGCCGATGCGAAAGAAATGAAAGCTGACGTCAAAGCCGATGCAAAGGAATCGAAAACCGATGCAAAAGCAGATGCAAAAGTGACGGACGCTAAAAGCGACGCCAAGGAAATGAAAGCGAAGGCTCACCATAAAGCTGTAAAAGCCAAATCCAAAGCGAAAGCGAAAGCTACCGAAGCCAAAGTGGATGCAAAAGAAGACGCACCGGCACCTAAGTAATCAAGTCAATTTGTAAGGAAAAAGACAGGCACGTCCTGTCTTTTTCATTTCCATGCGTACCAAAGCGTGGACGCGTCAAACAACGAAATGTCTCGTTACGGTAGTTACCAATACAGGATAGTGACGCAAGGCGAATCGGCGTTCAATGGGATCATCACCCCAGGAGAATTAATCATGAAAAAATATCTCATCAGTGCGGCAGGACTGCTCGCCAGCGCTGCATTAATGATGGCAGCAAGCCCCGCGATGGCGCACGTAGATGTGGGTGTCAATTTCGGTATTCCTGGTCTGTTTCCAGCACCGGTTTATGTTGAACCGGAGCCTGTATATGTGCAGCCGCGACCTGTCTATGTGCAGCGGGAGCGCGTCTATGTTGAACCGCAGCCTGTCTACGTAGAGAGAGAACGAGAATACCCATGGCGTGAACGTCGCTGGCAGGAGCGGCGGTGGCACGAGCGCCATGACTGGGAAGACCGCCGCGATGAACACCGCGACCATGATCGTGGAGAACACCGCGGTCATGACGACTAACGCTCATGCCATGATCGACTGTGCTCTTTCGCACAGGTGAAAATTCTATTGTTGGATATTTTTTAAGGAGTAAATCATGGGCATATTGGAAGAAATAATTGGTGCTGTGGTAGCGGTTGAAGGCGTTAAAAAGTTAGATCCAGATGCATCCTTATTCACCGAGGCCATAGCTGCCGTTGCTGGTTACAAGGGTGTAGAAGCGCTAACTGAACATTTGGAAAACAAAGAGGGCGATAACCCTGAGCAAGCTGCTTAAATTCTTTAAAAATTTCAAAAATGTGGGAGATTTTCTCGCTTGAGAAAATTTCCTCTCCCACGCCAAACAACCAATGGACGCAGGCATTGCAGCTACATTGACCCCGCCAAATACTGGTTTTTCGTGGGTGCAGGATCGAATTTCCCCTACTCCGCTGCTCCTGCCTTAGGCAGCCTCTTAAATGTTGCCGCACAGACATCCGGTTGAGCTTACAATCTTCTGATATCCAAAATTCCACGGGACATCTGTGGGCGACCCAGCCCATATCAAAGCCGCCTGGTTACTTAATCTCTTTCCGTTACCAGCCTACGCACCACGGGGGATACCATGAAATCCGCAATTGTTGTCATCGATGTTCAGCACGGGCTGTTTGATGAAAAACCGAGACCCGATCAAGCCGACGAGGTTGTTGACCGGATCAATGCCATGACCGCCCGTGCCCGAGATGCAGGTGTGCCGGTCATCTTTGTTCAACACGAGCGGCAAAGCGGCTTCCTTGCCTTCGACTCGCCCGGTTGGGCGCTTGAGCAGAGGCTTCACGTCGAGGCCGCTGACCACAAGATTCGCAAAACCACACCAGACTCCTTCCTTCATACAGAGCTTGGGGAAATGCTAGCCGCCCTAGGCATAGGGCAACTCGTCGTCTGCGGGTACGCTACCGAATTCTGTGTCGATACAACTACTCGCCGAGCAGCCGCGCTTGGGTACGAGGTGGTCATTGCCGCCGACGCGCACACGACGCACGACAAGGCGCACGCGAGCGCTGATCAGATCCGAACCCATCACAATGCAACGCTCGCTGACCTCACGAGCTTTGGGCCGAAGATTGTGGCCGTCAACGCAGCCGATGTTCAATTCAGTGTTTAACAGTACCACTCGGCGGACGCGCAGCGGCTGCCGTGCCCCTTAAGTAAACAGTTAAATCGAAAGCCTAATATGCAAAGAGAAAATTACGCGTCAGGAGCACCTTGGGAGGCGATCGTTGGATATTCGCGTGCTGTAAAGGTCGGTCCGTACATCCATGTTTCGGGTACAACAGCAACTGATGGCAATGGCGAGATCACCGGTATTAACGACCCTTACACACAAACAGTTCAATGCTTGCGCAACATTGAAGCTGCGCTAGTGAAAGCTGGTGCATCCATGAGTGACGTGGTGAGAACAAGAATGTACGTGGTTGACATATCTGACTGGGGAAAAATAGGGAAAGCTCACGGCGAATTTTTCGGTGACATTCGTCCAGCCACCAGCATGATCGAAGTAAGTCGTCTAATTTCCCCAGAGATCCTTGTCGAAATTGAGGCTGATGCATTTGTGGCATAGACGGCGGATAACCTCTATTCGTTAAGAACAATCAGGGACGACCGCATAATGGCTGTCAATATTATCAATTGTTCGGCCTGGTTTGTATTTGGCTGACTATTTCGGTGGAAATTGCCTCGATTTGTTTTCCCGTCATTGCGGAAAACACTCCCTCCCATGCAGTCGACGACGTGCTGTACGATCTCTGACCAAGAAGGTCACCGGTCTTTAAGTCTCTAAACTGAACGGATGAGTCAACAAAGGCATTTCCCGTCAAAACGCCGAAACCATATCGAGTGCCAGCCGAAATATAACGGTAATCATTCACATTCACTACCACTAAAATCCCTGCTTCCCCAGTTGGCTGGGGCTTACCTTCCTGCGCAGAAAAATTCGCTCCAACAGCTGTTGCAGCTGACTTCATCGCACCTCGCCATTCTCCCTTAAGCTGTTCCCAGTCATCTGAATTAGTAGCAAGCTGAGAGCCAGTAACGTTCAGCGTGACGAGCTTTGCAGACTCTGCACTAGTTTTAATTGGTGCATCGGTTGTTGATTTTTGTAGAGATGCGGCACAACCTGTCAGGAATAGCGTAGCAATCAAGAGGCTGGATAAAGTAAATTTCATCATTCGCCCTAACAAAGTTGGTGCAATAAAAGCAATTTTTGTAGCTATATATGAAATAACCGAGGAGGCTTTTTGAATTAACGTTGCTCTCTCAATCATTCAAACTTGGTTTCTATTTAACATTGTGTAGTGATCAACAATAGCACATGGCAACATTATCAAAAAGAAATAAAATGGCGGCTCGATGCGTGCCGGTAGTTATCGTTGCGGAGCTGCCACGACTGTTCTGCTTGGCGTGTACTGCCGCAGACCGTTCAGCGGAAGATGCCGAGGTGGAGCGGAAGGGCCAACGCATTTTAGCCGTGGCTGATTTGCTGGTGTTGAGCGTCGGCTGATGGAGGTGGTTGTCCGTCAAAGCGAGAGCTCTTTCACGGACAAAAATGCAAGCAGCCGCCATTTGAACTTAAGGGAAAAAGACATGGAAAAACTGGTAATGTTGACTCCGATATTAATCGGCTTGGTAGGCTGCGCATCACCCTTGGTCAATGGTTTCAAAAAATCTAATTATCTAAGCACGGAGAAATGATGAAGCTGACTTATTGGGTCGCCGAAAATTTAAAAGGCGACAAGACCGATTCCATCGTTGCAAGGACAAAGCATGATTGCGAACAAAAAGTCATTGCCTACGCCTGCGCTTCAGACTACGGCACACCGGTAAAAAAATCGTTCCTGTACAACGATGCATTTGATTTGTTTGAGATGGCGACAGGTAAAGATGGTGGGCGCGGAATGGGGTAGTTTCGGAATAATTCGCTGCCGTCCTGCTGGGAGGGTGTCCGGAATTTTCTGGGGAATGGGGCCATTGCGCCCTATGATTTATTTGTACAAAGTCGGTCGTCACTACCCCGGCAGAGATAGCAAGCCGTGGAAACATGAAACACCGCAGCTTTGATCAAAATGAACGCTAAAAGTGCAAAATTTTGTCAGTCTGGCAGAAGTAGGCTGACAAAGTTTGTCAGATTGCAATGAATCTTAGGTCTTGGATTTTACGCAGGAATCTTGTCGTTTAGACACAGAATACTTTTTGCGGTTTTGAAATTTCCAGGACTTACGCAAAAAAGAGCAATGCAGAGTGTGTTCTTACCCAGTCCCCGCCAGCCTCAGCCTGAATTAAGAATCTTAGCCGGCACTCCAGGAAAACCGCATAGTCGTCCCCGCGATATCAATCACATCCTCATCCCTTAACGGCCGTGCGCCGGCGTTAAGTGGCGCGCCGTTGATGCGCGTGTAAGTACTACCTTCAACATGGGTCAGTTCGTAGCCATGTGGCCGGCGGGTAACGATGGCGACCTGGACGCCGGGGCGGCCTATGGTGGTCAGGACTTTGGTCAGGAGCATGGTCTTGCCGGCGCTGGGGCCGTCGAGCACAGTGATGACGGCGTCGGGGCGTGGCATCGGGAACATCTTGGGACGGCTGTCCTTCATGTCCTGATCCGAATCGACCACGTAGACCAGCTTGTACTTGGCCATCTGGATGACGTCATTGTGTTGCAAAAAATGTTTGGTGATAGGGTGACCGTTGACCTGTGTGCCGTTGGTGCTGTTGAGATCTTCCAGAAACGAGTCGTTGTAGATGGTAATGATGACCGCGTGCTCGCCGCTGATGGCGAGGTTGTCGATAACCAGGTCATTGTGGGGGCGGCGACCGATGGTAGTGCGCTCTTTGTTGAGCGTCATTTCTTGAACAACGTTGCCGCCTTTGGTCAGGATGATCTTCGCCATTCCTATCTCTCTTGGTAATTGAGGGGACTACTGTACAAAAATGCTTTTTTAAATGTCGATGTCACTAGATCGATGCAACGCGTTTCCTGATTCCCCTAAAAGTAAGGAGCTCAAGCCGACAACCACTATTTTCATTCCGTGCCGAATGCCCGCGCGCCACCACTCAGTCATGGTCCCAATTAGTCTGCCTCAACTGCTTTTACCAATATCACCGAAATATTGTCCTGGCCACCACCAGCATTTGCAGCTTGTATAAGCACATTACATGCCATTTCTATATCGCCGTTCGCAGCGTTGATGATCTTCATCATCTTGGCCGGCGACAAACGGTCCGATAAACCGTCTGAGCACAGTAGAAAAATATTCTCCGCTTGCAGCGGATATTCATGAATTTCTACCGTGAGTTGATGATCGACGCCGACCGCACGGGTGATGACATTGCGGTTCATGGCGAACGCCACTTGCTCCGGCTGCAGCAGCCCGGCCTCGATTTGCTCCTGTACCAGCGAATGATCGCGCGTCAGTTGCGTGATCTCGGCACCGCGAATCAGATAGGCGCGCGAGTCGCCGACATGGGCGATGCTGACGCAGTCCTGCTGAAACCATGCCAGCACCACGGTGGTACCCATGCCGCGATATTCCGGCTCGCGCCGCGCGGCCTCGATAATCGCGCTATTGGCTTGCCGCACTGCCTGCATTAAACACAGACGACGCACGGCTGGCTGGTCCTCGGGGTGGCTGTAAGGGTTGTCTTGCAGATGACGCTCAACGGCTTCCTGAATTGTCGCGGTGGCGATGCTGCTGGCGACCTCACCGGCATTGTAGCCGCCCATGCCATCGGCCAGAATCGCAAGCTGCAGCGCCTCGTTGACTGCAATGGCGTCTTCATTCTGCGGGCGCACCATGCCAACATCTGTCTTGGCACAAAACTCAAATCGTAGACGGCTGGGCATAATGGGTGACGATCAAAAGGACGTTCAGATCCGGCGAATGCTGGTTTGAATGTATTTTCGTTGGTTATGACGGGGACGGCAAGATAAACAGTGGTAGGCGCATTGACGGGCAAGCGAAAGTAGCGCAACAAGGTAACCGCACCGGCACTTTTTACGGGCAATGATGACACGGACTCCTCCTCTTGATCGTCGATTGCCAGCTTATTTGCCGATTTACGCCTATTGCGGCCGCAGATTTTTATCATTTCAACCAACTATAAAAAAAGGAGCCGAAGCTCCTTTTTCATTACCGCGTTTGTGATTCAGCAAATCGCCGTATTACAGCATTGCCTTCAACAAGCGTGCCATCTCGGATGGGTTCTTGGTGGTTTTGATGCCGCAAGCTTCCATGATCTCGAGTTTGGCTTGCGCTGTATCAGCACCGCCGGAAATCAACGCACCGGCGTGGCCCATGCGTTTGCCTGGAGGCGCAGTGACACCGGCGATGAAGTTGACGACTGGCTTCTTCATGTTGTCTTTGATCCAGTAAGCGGCATTCGCTTCATCCGGACCGCCGATTTCACCGATCATGATGACCGCGTCGGTATCAGGATCGTCGTTGAACATCTTCATGATGTCGATGTGCTTCAAGCCATTGATTGGATCGCCACCGATACCAACCGCCGTCGATTGACCCAGACCCAGTGCGGTCAACTGACCGACTGCTTCGTACGTCAAGGTGCCGGAACGCGACACCACGCCGATACGGCCCTTTCTGTGGATGTGGCCTGGCATGATGCCGATTTTGATTTCGTCTGGCGTGATCAGGCCCGGGCAGTTTGGTCCGAGCAGCAATGTCTTGCTACCAGCTTTTGCCATACGGTCTTTAAGTGCCAGCATATCGCGGACCGGAATACCTTCGGTAATACAGATCGCGAGATCGAGTTCCGCTTCAACCGCTTCCCAGATCGCTGCTGCCGCACCCGCCGGTGGAACGTAAATCACCGAAACGTTGGCGCCGGTGGCTGCCTTGGCTTCAGCGACGTTGGCGAAAATCGGGATGCCTTCGAAATCTTCACCGGCTTTTTTCGGATTCACACCGGCGACAAAAGCTTCTTTGCCATTCGCATAATCGCGGCAGCCGCGGGTGTGGAATTGGCCGGTTTTACCGGTGATACCTTGGGTGATAACTTTTGTATCTTTGTTAATCAGGATCGACATGTTTCTTCCTTGCCTTATTTTTGAGCGCTATTCATGATCGCTAAATACGATCGCTAAATTCACAGCGATTATTGACCGTTAGCTGCAGCAACAACCTTCTGCGCGGCTTCTTCCATGCTGTCGGCAGCAATGATAGGCAAGCCCGAATCTGCCAGCAATTTCTTGCCGATTTCTTCGTTGGTACCCTTCATGCGCACGACTAGCGGCACGTTCAATGAAACCGCTTTCGATGCCGCGATCACGCCTTCAGCGATCACGTCACAGCGCATGATGCCGCCGAAAATGTTGACCAGGATCGCTTTCAGACCTGGGTTCTTCAACATGATCTTGAACGCTTCCGTGACTTTCTCAGTGGTAGCACCGCCGCCCACGTCGAGGAAGTTGGCCGGCTCACCGCCGAACAGTTTGATGGTATCCATCGTAGCCATCGCCAAACCAGCGCCGTTCACCAGGCAGCCGATGTTGCCATCGAGCGAGATGTAGGCCAGATCAAATTTCGATGCTTCGATTTCCGCTGGATCTTCTTCGTCCAGATCGCGATAAGCAACGATTTCCGGTTGACGGTACAAAGCATTCGGATCGAAGTTGAACTTCGCGTCCAGAGCGATGATTTTGCCGGAGCCGGTCACGATCAATGGATTGATTTCGGCCAGTGAGCAATCAGTGTCCCAATAGGCTTTGTACAGACCTTGCAGTTGTACCCGCGCATCGGCGATAGAACCCGCCGGCACGCCGATTTTTGCCGAGATGCTGTCCGCATCGGCGTCAGTCAGGCCGGTCGCCGGATCGATAATGACCTGGTGAATCTTCTCCGGATGGCTTTCCGCGACTTCTTCGATGTCCATGCCGCCTTCGCTCGATGCCATCAGCACCACGCGCTGGCTAACGCGGTCAGTTACCATACTGACGTACAGTTCCTGTTTGATGTCAGCGCCTTCTTCGATCAACAGGCGACGTACTTTTTGACCTTCCGGGCCGGTTTGATGCGTCACCAGTTGCATGCCGAGAATCTCGTTAGCATATTCGCGCACTTGTTCCAGCGATTTGGCAACTTTCACGCCGCCGCCTTTACCGCGGCCGCCAGCGTGGATTTGCGCCTTCACGACCCACACCGAACCGCCCAGCGTTTCGGCAGCCTTGACCGCCTCATCGACGCTCAGGCATGGAATGCCGCGTGGTGTTGTCACTCCGAATTTACGGAGAATTTCTTTACCCTGATACTCATGGATTTTCATGCGAGCTTCCCTTCTGACACTGATTTAAATTAACTTGCTGGTTGGATTGAACTGCGAAATACATTGCGAAAGAATCATTGACAGCGCTAACCGGATTCTGTTTCTGCTGGAGAACTGACTGCCCACTTCGGATAATACTTGGCGACAACCGCCCCATCACCACGCAACGCGTGGCAACGGTCAATCTGGAATGGTTTTTGGTCTTCTGAAACGAACATCGACTGATCTGTACTATCGCGCTCACCGGCAAATGCCTGAAGCGCCGCAGTCGGCAAGATTTGCGCCAGCTCGGTCAAATGGGTGCAGCCCAGCGCGCCACCGATACGTTCTTTCAGGGCGTAACGAAAACCTTTCAGCAGGCTCAGGCCAAGCAATTGATTGTATGCCGGGGCTATCGTATCGCAATGTCCCGGATAGGGCACGGCCTCTGAATTCGCCGCAACCTCGACAATCTTGAACTGACGATCCAGCGTCAGCCGCAACCATAAGCTGTGCAAAGGCTGGCCTGCCGGCAAAATGCCGCGGGCAAGAGGAAGGTCACTGGTTTTGATATCGATAATATGCGCGTCCAATTCCCATAAGCCATCATCACGCGTGAACGCTTCGATTTGTATGGTGCGCGTATGCTTCAGCGCCCGACGGGAAGTAGAGGGTAATAGGGACATTTTGATGGTCTGATTTGCGTGTCGTTACCACAGTTTCTATGGTAACTGCCGCTCCTGCGGTCTGCAAAAAACCCCAAAAGTGTAGCACAGCTGGAAGGAATAGGTGAGTTTGTGTGCGTTGCAACAATGGCACGACGGGGCTTGCTTTTTCATCAAGCAGCATCGATACAACGCTGCACTTCAGCCACAGGCGAACGGACGATCAGCGCATGATCGGCGTCGCCATTAGCCCGCCCTAACCCTCGGCGTCATCCTCATCGCCAGCTCCTTTGATGGCCGCCTGCACAGCGCGATGAGAAAAACCACGTTGTAGCAAAAACCGCATCTGCCTGGCACGTTCGTTTGCATCGGTCGGTTGATGATCGAATTTTTTGCGCCACACTTCGCGAGCCCGGGCGACTTCACCTTCGGCAAGTTTGGTCTTGATAGTGCTCATGGCATCGGCGTCGATGCCGTGGCTTTGTAATTCCGAGAGGATGCGGCTATTCCCGAAGCGGCTGGCGCGACGATGAATGAGGGACTCGGAAAAGCGCTCTTGCGATAAAAACTTTGCCGCTTCGAGCCAGTCGAGTATCGCCTCGACGTCGTCCCCCTCCTGCACGTAACGCGACAACTTGCGCGCTAATTCCATGCGGCTATGCTCGCGCATCGATAAATAGCGTAATGCTCTGGCCTTCAGGCTTACCGGTGGTTTTGCCATTGCTGAATTCGGGTTGTGGTGAGAATCGGCCCGGTTGCAGATTTGCAGTTGCCGATTCAATCCGGATGATGGAATAGTACAGCGACCAATTTGCATAGGCAGCGCAGACACTTGCGCTATCAGAAACAGACGATGTATGAAAACTTACTTTCGTCGCACAATAAAAAATCGGACGGAAGGCATTCCACCTTTCCGCCCGACTCAGGTAAATCCGAGTTATTCCACTTTTGCTGCTGCGGCTTCCCTCGCTGCTGCTTTTTCAGCCGACTTGGCGGCTTTCTCCGCTGCTTTGTCGACTTCTGCAGTAGCAGCGCCTTCCAGCAATGGCACGCCTAACGAGGCACGCACCTTGTTTTCGATTTCGCGCGCCAGCTCCGGACGCTCTTTCAGATAGTTACGGGCATTGTCTTTACCCTGGCCGATGCGTTCGCCGTTGTAGCTGTACCAGGCCCCCGACTTCTCGACGATTTTGGCATCGGAACCGAGGTCCAGAATTTCGCCTTCACGCGAGGTACCCGAGCCGTACAGAATGTCGAAATGCGCTTCCTTGAACGGCGGCGCGATCTTGTTCTTGACGACCTTGACGCGGGTTTCGTTGCCAATCACTTCATCGCCCGACTTGATCGAACCGGTACGACGGATATCCAGACGCACCGAAGCGTAGAACTTCAGTGCGTTACCACCGGTCGTGGTTTCCGGGTTACCGAACATGACGCCAATCTTCATACGGATCTGGTTGATGAAAATCACCAGTGTATTAGTGCGGTTGATGCTGCCAGTCAGCTTACGCAATGCCTGTGACATCAGACGTGCTTGCAGTCCCGGCAACGAGTCACCCATGTCGCCTTCAATTTCAGCGCGTGGTGTCAGCGCTGCAACCGAGTCAATAACGATCAGGTCGACGCCACCGGAACGCACCAGCGCATCGGTAATTTCAAGGGCCTGTTCGCCGGTATCCGGTTGCGAAATCAGCAGATCCGCCAGATTGATACCAAGTTTCTGTGCATAGCCGACGTCAAGCGCATGTTCCGCATCGATAAACGCGCAAGTACCACCCAGCTTTTGCATTTCAGCAATGGTTTGCAGCGTCAGCGTGGTTTTGCCGGATGATTCAGGGCCGTAGATTTCAACCACGCGGCCACGCGGCAAACCACCGACGCCAAGCGCGATATCCAGACCTAGCGAACCGGTGGAGACGACCTGCACTTCTTCGACCACTGCGCCATCCTCCATGCGCATGATCGAACCTTTGCCGAATTGCTTTTCGATTTGTGCCAACGCAGCAGCAAGAGCCTTGCTTTTATCGGGATTAGCGGCGGATTTTTTATCGTCCATGGTTGTTCTTTCGGCAAAAGTGGTGAAGAGACTGAGGAATAGGCAGTACTGTATAAAAAAACAGTGATATATGCAAGCGTTGCAAAAAATCAGTTGGATTGTGTTGCAAACCCGCATTGTAAACCCGTCGGTACCTGGCGTGGCGTACCGTGGAGGCGGCGAACCGATCGGGTATAAATCCTAGACCGACCGCGCTAAATAGAAGCAATCGAGTTTCGTACCACTCCAGCCACCTTATTGGCGGTGTCGTCCTTCTCCTGATAACGTGCTTCACGCGCCAGTTTTGTGAGGTTGGATGGGTCCTCGAATGCCTTGTAGTATGCGTTGACAGCCGGCGCGCCGCCCAGGTGAACATACAGAATACGCGCGCCTTTCCTGAAGGCACCCTGTTTGCAAAGGTCGATCATTCCGGTTACCGACTTTCCCTCATAAACCGGGTCGGTAATCATCGCTTCCAGCCCCGCTGCCATCCGAATACCGGCAATCGTTTGCTCACTGGGCAGACCATAAGCCGGCCCGCTATAGTCAGGATTTATTTCGATGTCGTCGTCGGATATGGCAATCCGTTGCCCGCCTTTCGATGCAATCAGGTCGGCGGTTTCTTGCGCAATTTTTGTTACTGCACGGCGTGTCATTGGCGCGTCGTCCGCGGTATCAATGCCGATGATGCGTCGCTTTTTGTCCTGGGCCGCGAATCCGACGACCATACCCGCTTGCGTCGAGCCTGTGCAGGTAGCGACGATGATGGTATCGAAGAAAATACCCAGCTCCGTTTCCTGCTTTGCTACTTCATCCGCAAAATTCGCATAGCCCAGACCGCCAAGCGGGTGATCGGATGCGCCGGCCGGGATGGCGTATGGTTTTCCGCCTTGCTTTCTGACTTCCTCAAGGGCGTTATCCCAGGTGTCCTTTTGGCTGGTCGAATAGCCATAACCGGCCATGATCGGATGCCCGCCCATCATTCTGGTCAACAAGATGTTGCCGACTTTATCGTAGACCGGGTCGTCCCATTCCGCCCACGTTTCCTGGACTGTATAGCTCTTCATGCCGCATGCAGCTGCAACTGCGGTGACTTGACGCGTGTGATTCGATTGCACGCCACCGATGGACACCAAGGTGTCGCATCCCTGGCTGATGGCATCGGCAACCAGCCATTCCAGCTTGCGTACTTTATTGCCGCCAAATGCCAGTCCCGAAGAAACGTCATCCCGTTTAGCCCAGATTTCGACGCCTAGCGCTTCAGACATCCGCTCCAGTTTGTGCAGCGGCGATGGGAAAAAGCCAAGCGATTTGCGGAGAAATAATTTGCCGAGGTTTAACATTCCGAAGCTCCATTGAAGTCGTGGTTGAGAGCTTTCAGTTTAGTTGAGCCCCGTATAAATGTAATTCCTGTTTTTACTTGCCATTAAGGATATTATTAAGAAAAAATTTAACAAAAAAATTATCACTCCTCATAAATAAAAATTTTCGGAATAATATTCATGACGCTCGATCGCATCGACAAGAAAATCCTCAAGGCCCTGCAGGCTGACGGGCGCATGCCGAATGCCGAGTTGGCTGACAAGATCGGCATGAGCAAAACGGCCTGCTGGAACCATACCAAGCGCCTGATGGAGGAGGGCTACATCCGGGCTACACGCGCCATACTTGACCCTGAGCTTCTTGGCTTGCCTGTACTCGTCACGGTAGGCGTGGTGCTGGATCGCTCCACCCCGGAAAGCTTTGCCGAATTTGAAGACGTGGTTCGAAAAAATCCGGCAGTGCAGGAGTGCTTGCTGCTTGCCGGGGAATTTGATTTTTGGCTGAAGATTCGCGTTAAAGATATTCAGTCGTTCAACCGACTGCATGCCAACACTTTGCTGCTGCTTCCCGGCGTGCGTCAGCTACGGACCTTTTTCGTACTGAACGAGGTAAAAAGCAGCCAGGACTTACCGCTCGATTAGTGTCGGTTGTAATGTGCGCCAACGATCTGGCGGAAGATCGCGCAGCGCGCCACCGCTCCTGCATCGACAGTCATCTTATCTGTGTATCACCACCATCAATGCCCTGGCTTCGGATTTTCCGATATTCCGTATGACGTGGTTCTTGTCGGCCTGGTAGCGTGCGGTGCCGCCTATCTTCAGCTTTTTCTTGACGCCGTCGACCACCACTTCGACAGCGCCATGCAGCAAGGTCAAATGCTCCATGGTTCCAGGATCATGCGGATTTGAGACCAGTGCACCTTCCGCTGCCAGCGTCAGCTCATACCACTCATATTTCCCCGCCAGTTCCATCGGTCCCAGAATGCGCAGCACATAACCGGCGTGCAGGCCGGGCAAGGTCGGCGTCTCGTGCGGATCCATGATGTGAATTGCCTCTTGCTGCGGCGCTTCGGTGGCGAGCAATTCCTCAATGCCGATGCCCAACGCATTCGCCAGCCGCCAGGTCACCGCAATGGTCGGGTTGGCTTTTTCGCGCTCAATTTGCGATAGCATGGATTTGGATACGCCCGCAGCACGTGATAAATCGTCAAGTGTCAGACCACGTTTCAGGCGGTGCTTCTGTAGCATCGCACCTACTTCGGGCGGCGTATTTTGGGCGATGGGGGTTTTCATAAAAGTCACTTGCTATGTTTAATGGCGATAGGTAAGATCCACTATATCGAATTTTGGTTCGATATAGTGGATTAATGTCTTGATATTGAATTACATCCTAGCAGATGAAATGCTGCAGCCGCACTAAAGCAAGCTTGATTTTTATTCATTGCTAAACCATTTTATAAGAGCAGGGCTTGCGTAAACAAGAACGAAGCAGGGCCGGCCTGCAAGCTATTGATGCGAGCCGTGCAGTCCAACGTTGCCTAAGCGCAACGAAACTTAGTGTGCATTGATGATTACAAGGAACTGCAATGACCTCGACGAATGCAAAATCCGGCTTCTACGCCAACCTGGAAACCAACCTGAATGCCTTGCGCGCACAAGGACTGTACAAGCCGGAGCGGGTCATCAGCTCACGCCAGGGCGCCGAAGTCGTTTGTGACGATGGCAGAACGCTCATCAATCTTTGCGCCAACAATTATCTGGGCTTGTCCGGCGATGAAAAGATGGTACGGGCGGCAATTGATGCTACCGAGCAATACGGTTACGGCCTGTCCTCGGTGCGCTTCATTTGCGGCACGCAAACCGTGCACAAGCAATTGGAACAGGCATTGTCGACCTTCCTCGGCATGGAAGACACGATTTTGTACGCCGCGGCGTTCGATGCCAACGGCGGACTGTTCGAACCCCTGTTTGACGAGCAAGACGCGATCATCTCCGACACCTTGAATCACGCGTCGATTATTGATGGTATCCGCCTGTGCAAGGCGGCACGTTTCCGGTATGCGCATAACGACATGGCGGATCTGGAAGTCCAGTTGCAAGCTGCCGCCGGCAAGCGCCATAAGGTGATCGTCACCGATGGCGTATTTTCGATGGATGGCACCATTGCGCAACTCGACAAGATCTGCGATCTGGCCGACAAATACGGCGCGCTGGTCATGATCGACGAATGCCATGCCTCGGGTTTCATGGGCAAGACCGGACGCGGCACGCACGAGCATCATCATGTGATGGGCCGCATCGACATCATTACGGGAACGCTCGGCAAAGCATTGGGCGGCGCGATGGGCGGCTTCACCGCTGCGCGGCGCGAAGTGATTGAAACGCTGCGGCAAAAATCGCGCCCTTATTTGTTCTCCAATACGCTGGCGCCTGCGATTGCCGGTGCTTCCCTGACCGTATTGAAAACGCTCACCTCGTCCACCGAATTACGCGACCGTTTGCACGCGAATACCGCGCATTTCCGGCGTGAAATCACGCAATTGGGCTTTGCCATCAAACCCGGCAGCCATCCGATTGTGCCGGTGATGCTGTTCGACGCCCCGCTAGCGCAACAGTTCGCGCAGCGCCTGTATGAACTCGGCGTCCTGGTAACCGGATTCTTTTATCCGGTAGTGCCGATCGGACAGGCCCGGGTGCGGGTGCAAATGTCGGCCGCGCACAGCACGCAACAGCTCGATTTTGCACTGGCAGCATTTGCGCAAGCCGGACGTGAGCTCGGTCTGTTGAGCAATTAACAGGGAGAAGAAAATGGAAAAAATTCTGGTGATCGGTGCCAACGGTCAGATTGGCAGCGAACTGGTGGACGCACTCACGGCAAAACATGGCACCGAGAATGTCATTGCAGCGGATATCAGCCCATCCAGCCTGTATGGCGCTGCCTGTTACGAGCGTCTGGATGTACTCGATAGCCAGCGGCTGGCGCAAGTGGTCGATAATTATGCCGTGACGCAGGTCTACCAGCTGGCAGCCCTGTTGTCGGTGACGGGCGAGCAAGCCCCGCTGAAAGCCTGGACCCTGAACATGAACGGCTTGTTGAACATTCTGGAACTGGCGCGCGAACGCGCTCAGGCCGGCAAGCCGCTGCGTGTGTTCTGGCCTTCCTCGATCGCCGCATTCGGCCCGCATACGCCCGCGATCGACACGCCACAACTGGCAGTGATGGACCCGACCACGATTTACGGCATCAGCAAACAAGCCGGCGAACGGCTGTGCGAATACTATTTCAGCAAGTTCGACATCGACGTCCGCAGCATTCGCTACCCAGGCATCATCAGCTACAAATCACCTCCGGGCGGCGGCACCACCGATTATGCGATTGCGATTTTTCATGCGGCCACGCGGGCTGAGCAATACACTTGTTTTCTCGGCCCGGAGACCACGTTGCCGATGATTTACATGGCGGACGCAATCCGCGCCACCATGCAACTGATGGAAGCGCCAACTGCCCAAGTCCGGATACGCTCGGCTTACAACGTCGCCGGCTTAAGCTTTAACCCGGCGCAACTGGCGCAAGCCATCCAGCAGCACTTGCCAGAGTTCGATATACGTTATCAGCCGGACGAGCGGCAGGCGATTGCCGACAGTTGGCCACAGAGCCTCGACGATACCCATGCCCGCGCCGACTGGGGCTGGCATGCCGCGATTGGACTCGATCAATTGGTGACGGATATGCTGGCGAATATTAACGTGACGCCGCATGCGTTGCCGCACGCGGCTTGAGCACGCCCTGCCGAGGATGTGGCATGGCGGGCGGATGACGCTACGCGCATCCGCCTTCCTTCTTACTTCATCTGCGGAAAAGCAAACTCGGCGCCGGCACTGGCAGTATTCGGCCAGCGCTGCATCACCGCTTTGTGACGCGTGTAAAAGCGCACGCCTTCCGGGCCGTAGATGTGGTGATCGCCAAACATGCTGCGCTTCCAGCCACCGAAACTGTTGAACGCCATCGGCACCGGTAACGGCACGTTGACGCCGACCATGCCGCACTGAATCTGGCGCACGAATTCACGGGCGACGCCGCCATCGCGGGTGAATACGGCGACGCCGTTGCCATACTCATGATCGTTGATCAGCTTGACCGCAGTCGCCACATCCGGTGCGCGCAACACGCTCAATACCGGGCCAAAAATCTCTTCCCGGTAAATCGACATTTCCGGCGTGACGTGATCGAACAGCGTGCCGCCGACGAAGAAACCCTTCTCATGTCCATCGACTTTATGACCACGGCCGTCCACCACCAGCTGCGCGCCCTCTTCCACTCCCTGGCCAATCAAACGCTCGATGCGCTGTTTGGCGGCAGCGGACACCACCGGGCCCATTTCGGCATCCTTAGCCATACCGTCCTTGACTTTCAAGGCACGGGTGCGCTCGGCTAATGCAGCGACCAGTTTATCGCCGGCATCACCCACCGCAACCGCCACCGAAATCGCCATGCAGCGTTCACCGGCCGAACCGTAGGCAGCACCGATCAGCGCATCAATCGCCATCTGCATGTCGGCATCGGGCATCACCACCATGTGATTTTTTGCGCCACCCAGCGCCTGCACCCGCTTGCCTTTGGCGCAACCGCGGGCGTAGATCGCTTCCGCAATCGGGGTCGAGCCGACAAAGCTGATGGCCTGCACATCGGGATGATCGATCAGTGCATCGACGGTGGTTTTATCGCCCTGGATGACGTTGAATACGCCATCCGGCAAACCGGCTTGTTGCAGCATCGCGGCTTGCATCAGCGAAGTCGACGGATCACGCTCGGACGGCTTCAAAATAAAGGTATTGCCGCAAGCCAGCGCAATCGGGAACATCCACATCGGCACCATCACCGGGAAATTGAAGGGCGTGATGCCCGCCACCACACCCAGCGGCTGACGCATCGACCAGGCGTCGATGCCACGCGCGATCTGATCGGTGAATTCGCCTTTCAGCAACTGCGGAATGCCGACCGCGAACTCAATGACTTCGATGCCGCGCGCGACCTCGCCCTGCGCATCGGCAAAGGTCTTGCCATGTTCACGGGTCAGCACAGCGGCGAACTCATCGGCGTGTTGCTGCATCAGTTGCAGATATTTGAACAGCACACGGGCGCGTGCCAGCGGCGGCGTATTCGACCAGGATGGAAACGCGGCGCTGGCAGCGGCAACCGCAGCATCCACGTCCTGTACGGTGCCGAGTGCGACTTGCGCGACTGGCTCACCGAGCGCCGGATTGAAGACATCGGCGTAACGGCCGCTCTGCGTATCAACCTGCCGGCCGTTGATGAAATGAGAAACGATAGGAAGATTCGACATTGTTGTTCCGTTCAATAAATTTTATTTAGGTGTGTTGAGAATAGCGGCGGATGTGTAACAGCAGCTACGTTGATCCGCCCTGCTTGTTGCTGCTCTCAATCAAGTGTTTTAAGAATGCCGGCAAGCTTGCCAATCAATTCGTCGATATGTTTCTTTTCCAATACCAGCGGAGGCGATAATGCGATGATGTCGCCGGTGGTGCGAATCAGAATGCCGTCGTCAAAGGCCCGCTTGAAGGCATCGAAAGCGCGTGCGCCGGGTTTGCCGGCAATCGATGCGAGTTCAATCCCGGCGATCAGACCGATGCTGCGAATATCGACCACATGCGGCAGACCTTTGAGTGAGTGCACCGCGTCTTCCCAATAGCCGGCGACGCTCTTGGCGTGCTCCAGCACGCCATCGTTTTCAAAGATATCCAGCGACGCCAGGCCGGCCGCGCAAGCCAGCGGATGGCCGGAATAGGTATAGCCGTGGAACAGTTCAATCCCGGGCGGGCCATCCATGAAGGCGTCATGCACATGCTGCTTGACGAACACCGCGCCCATCGGCACCACGCCGTTGGTCAAGCCCTTGGCGGTGGTCACCATGTCCGGCTCGACATCAAAATAATCGAAAGCGAACGGTGTCGTCAGACGACCAAAGCCGGTGATGACTTCATCGAAAATCAGCAGAATGCCGTGCTTGGTGCAAATCTCGCGCAAGCGTTGCAGATAGCCTTTCGGCGGCACCAGCACGCCGGTCGAGCCGGCAATCGGTTCGACAATCACTGCCGCGATGTTGGACGCATCGTGCAAGGCGACGATGCGTTCCAGATCATCGGCCAGATGACCGCCCCATTCCGGCTGGCCCTTGGTGTAAGCATTTTTTTCAAGATTATGCGTATGCGGCAGATGATCGACACCGGTCAGCAACGATCCGAAGCTTTTGCGGTTGCCGGAAATACCACCGACCGAGATGCCGCCGAAGCCCACACCGTGATAACCCCGTTCACGCCCGATCAAACGGGTACGGGTGCCATCGCCGCGCGCACGGTGATAGGCAATCGCCATCTTCAGCGCGGTATCGACCGACTCGGAACCGGAGTTGGTGTAAAACACTTTGCTGAAACGGTTATTAGTGTATTGTTTGAGGCGTTCGGCCAGCTCGAAAGCAGCCGGATGCCCCAGCTGAAACGATGGCGCGTAATCCAGCTTGGCCACCACTTCCTGGACCGCCTTGACGATTTTCGGCTGCGCGTGGCCGAGCGGCACACACCATAAACCGGCGGTCCCGTCCAGAATCTGGCGTCCGCTTACGTCCTGATAATACATGCCGGCAGCCGAGGCCAGTAAGCGTGGCGCCTCTTTAAAGTCACGGTTTGCCGTGAATGGCATCCAGTAAGCGGACAGATCAGCAGAGCTGGTGTTGGTAGTCATTGCGCGCACCTTTAGTGAGATGGGTGAGATGGTTAAAGATTTACTTCAAGTGGATTCATTATTACGAGACACGTCCAGTATTGTTAGATACACTTTTGCTTTATATGGAAAACTGTATTGTCCACTCAGCCCATTCGGCGGCATCACAGCGATCCTTTCAACCCTCAGGAACAAATATGAAACAAGCCCGCGCCAAACCCATCCAGCTCACCCTGGAACGGGCTTCTCCTACCGGTTTGGTCGATCAGATTGCCGCCGGTCTGGAGCAGTTGATCGCCCAGGGCATGCTGCGCTCCGGTGAGCGGCTGCCATCGGTACGCCAATTCGGCCTGGACCAGGGCGTCGGCACCTCGACCGTGGTCGAAGCCTATGAACGGCTGGTGGCCCGAGGCTTGCTGGCGGCGCGCCGCGGCGCCGGCTTCTTTATTGCCTATCAATCATCGTCGCAAACGCTGGCGGCGCCGGTCTTCAACCCACCCGAACCCGTCATTGATTCGGCCTGGCTGCTATCGGAAATGTTTGCTGATGAACGCGTTCCTATCAAGGCCGGATGCGGCTGGTTGCCGGGGAAATGGCTGGATGACGACGGCCTGCATCAGGCCGAACGACGCATCATCCGTGCCCCTGGCGCACAACAGGTGGGTTATGGCCATCCGTACGGCTACGCTCCGCTACGGCAAACCATCAGTCAGTTTCTTGCGCATTGGTCGCTCGAAGTGCCGACCGACCAGATCCTCACCACGCACGGCGCCACGCAAGCGCTCGACCTGATCATCAGAACCATGGTCAAGCGCGGCGATACGGTACTGGTCGACGATCCCGGTTACTGCAATCTGATCGCCATGCTGCGGATGGCCGATGTCAACGTTATCGGCATCCCGCGCACACCCAGCGGGATCGATGCCGAGACGCTGGAAACATTGGCAAGGACCCATAAACCGAAGTTGTATTTCACCACCAGCGTGTTGCACAATCCGACCGGCACCTCGTATACGCCGGCCTGCGCGATGCGCGTACTGCAAGCGGCGGAACGGCACGGCTTCTGGGTGGTGGAAGATGACATTTTCCGTGAACTGGGACAAGCCAACGATCCGATGCTGGCGGCGCTGGACGGTTTACAGCGGGTGATTTACGTCGGCAGTTTTTCGAAAACGGTGGCGCCGTCGCTGCGGCTCGGCTATATCGCTTGCCAGCGCGACTTGGCGCGCCAATTGGTGCATACCAAAATGGTGCTGACGCTGACCAACTCGGAAATCACCGAGCGGCTGGTACAAAGCGCACTGACCGAAGGTCATCATCGCCGTCACGTCGACAACCTGTCGGCCTCGTTATTGAATGCACAGGCACGCGTCAATGCACGGCTGATCGAGGCTGGATTGACGCCGTTTGCAACACCACGCGGCGGCATATTTTCATGGGCGAAATTCGAACGGACCGATTTATCCGCACGCGAAATTGCCGACCTGGCACGGCAAAAAGGGATCTGGCTGGCGCCGGGCGATTTCTTTCACCTGACGCCGCCTGGACAGCCCTGGTTCCGCTTCAATGTGGCGTATTCGGATGTACCGGAGCTGGTAAGTTTCTTTCGGGCTTTATGAGTTGTCGCGTGCTAACTGACAACTGACGTCACGCACATGCATCAACAGGTTCTAAAGCGGCATCTGTGATGACTTTACCGTTAGCCATTACAATCACCCTGCTGGCTGTAGCAATCGTTTCTGCTCTATGCGCCACAATCACCCGGGTAATATTGAGTACCTTTACCGCAGCATTGACTTGATGTTCCTTCTTCATATCCAGATGACTGGTCGCTTCATCCAGGAACAGGATTTTAGGACGCCGGTACAGTGCTCGCGCCAGCAGCACGCGCTGTTTTTGACCGCCAGACAGCACTGTGCCCATATCTCCCACCAGAGTATTGAAACCCATCGGCATGGCTGCAATTTCGGGGGCAATAGAGGCCATATGTGCGCACTCTTCAACCCAATTCTGGTCTGCTTGCGGATCGAAGAAACTGATATTATCCGCAACCGATCCGGCAAATAGCACATCATCTTGCAATACTGTACCGACCATATGGCGCAAGGTATCGACGCCGACCAGACTGACGCTAACACCGCCAATCAATACCTCTCCTTCGGTCGGTGGCAATATGCCCAACAACACATTCATCAACGTCGTTTTACCGCAGCCTGATGGGCCGACGATGGCGACTGACTCTCCCGCTGCAATCGTTAGATTGACGTCATCGAGAACGTATGGCTCATGTTCAGCATAGCGATAGCACAGGCCAACCACTTCAATGCTTGGCTCCAGCACGTTGTGGTCCGTTTTGCCGGACCGCCCGTGCAATGTTTCCGCCTCGGTCAGCACAATATCGGCCAGCCGCTCGCTTTGCAATTGCAACATTTTGAGTTCAAAAAATTTATCAATCAGGGAACTGACGCGACTGTCGAACTGACCTTTGTAAGCATTAAATGCCAGCAGCGTGCCAACGCTGAAACTCCCTTCCAGCACCAGTTTCGCACCGAACCAGATGATCAGAATATTTTCAATCCCAAACAGCACACCATTCAACAATCGGTAGAACAATTGTAGCTTTTGGGTACGCAAGTCGGCATTGATTTGGTCAACCATCAGGGCCAGCCAGGCCGAGCGGCGCTCATCTTCGCGCTGAAACAGTTTGATCGCCTTTACCCCACGCACGGTTTCCAAAAAATGACTTTGCTGTCTGGCCGCATGGACGATTTGATCTTCCGTAGCTGATCGTAGCGGACGGTACCATCCCCAACGACCCAGTGCGTAAAGTGTCATTGCAGCGATCGCAATCCAACCCAGCATCGGGCTATAGATAAACATCATCGCCAATGTGACGATTGTCATCAACCCATCAAGAATCGCCTCCAGAAACGAGGTGGTGAGAGTGCGTTGAATATGGTCGATGGCACCGAAGCGCGATACCACATCGCCCAAATGCCGCTTTTCGAAATACTGCATCGGCAGCCGGATCAGATGGGTGAACACATTGGCGCGCCAATGAATATTCAGGGTAGTGCCCATATAGATGATGACCCACGAACGAATCGCACTGACGACTTGCTGCATCAACATCAACAGACCGAAACCGATGGCGAGTATCGTCAGCAAATCCCGGTCGGCCGAGACAATCACGTTGTCGACGACCCACTGTAAAAAGAATGGACTGACCAGCGAAAATACTTCCAGTGCCAACGCCAGTAACATGATTTGCCAAAAAGACCCGAATAGCCCGGTCACCTTACCTACTATGTCAAAAAGCTTGACGGTCTGTTTTTTTTGCTGCGGTTTAAAACACGGATTTGGCCAGAGTTCTAGCGCGATGCCGGTGAATGACGTAGATACCTCGTCAAGGGGGACCTGGCGTATTCCAAAAGCCGAATCGTGAATAGTCACGGTTTTGCCCGTGACCTCACTCAACACCACGAAGTGATTAAAGTTCCAGTGCAGGATGCAGGGAAGCGTTAATTGTCCGAGGTCTTCCAGTTCCAGTTTTACCGGACGCGTGCCTAGTTCAAGGCGGCTGGCGATCTGGATCAGGTGACTGAGCGTGACGCCTTTGAGCGAGATAGGGAATTGCCGCCGCAGTGTCGCCAGGTCGGTACGATAACCGTGGAACCCGGCCACCATTCCCAGGCATGCAAGACCGCATTCGGTTGCCTCGGTTTGCAAAATCAGCGGAAGTTTTCTGCCAAAACCGAAAGAAATTTCATCAAGGAAGGACATGCAGTATTTTTTGTTCGATTAGAGTTTTCCGGTCAGGCTATAGAGCGGCTCCAGCACCCATTCATACAGATGTCGCGTCTCCTGCAGGACATCGGCATCCAGCAACATGCCAGCCTGAAGGGACTGCGGTTTGCCGTAGGCGTTGACGACTTGCTGCGCCAGATTGACCGTGATGCGATAGAGCGGTTCTGTGTTGCTGCCGGACGAGTTGCTGACACCGGTTAATTCGCTGCCGGGTAAAGCGGTTTTGGAAACCGAGGCGACGGTACCTTTAGCATGACCGAATTTTTGATATGGATATGCTTGATAACGCAGCAGCACTGCATCGCCCGACTTAATGAAGCCGACCGCTTTGCTCGGCGCATACAGTTGGGCCTGCAACATCGCCCCGCGCGGGATGACACTCACCAATGGTTTACTGGTATCGACCGCCTGACCAAGCTCGGCGATCACGGCTGTGACAATACCTGCTTCGGGTGCAGTGATGATCAGACGGCGCCTGGCCTCGCTCTCGGTTAACTCCTGGCCGACCCCGGTCAGCATGCGGTCGATCTGGGCCAACTGGTTCTGCTGCCGCAGCGGCAGACTGGCAAGATCAGCTTGCTGGCTGGATAGCTCGCGTCCAATGCTGATATGGTCACGCTCCAGTGCTTGCAAGCGATTGTGCTGATCAAGCAAATCGGCCTGTTTTTGCTGCATCTGCTCTTTGGAAATATAGTGTTTCGCGAATAATTCCTGGGAGCGGGTGACAGCCTCTTTGGATAACTGGACACGACTCTTTTGGCCGTCAAGCTGGTCGTTTATTTTTAATAACTCGGACTGTAATCCAGTAATCTTTTTAACCAATGCTGCGCGTTCGTCCTGCTGCAAGCGCTGCGTCTGGCTCATTTCATCTCGCAGTGATTGCTGGCGTATTTCCACCTGCCGGCTTATGGCCGCTTGCGTGTCGCCCTGGGTACTACTTTGTCGCTCGCTGGATAGTACGTACAATACTTCGCCCTGTTTAACATGTTTACCTTCATGAACATATTTTTGGAGAACGATACCGGGCTGCGGTACGTAGATTTTTACCAGCCCGAGATCGGGATGCAACTGGCCGCTAACGGTACTGCGCTTGGTGTAGGTGCCGAAGATGAGAAACGTCAAAACAATAGATGCGAGAGCAAGCGCAAAGAAAGTCAGAAAACTAAACGAGACGGGACGGATGAGAGTGATGTCGCCCAGCCATTTAACCCGGCGAGCGTTAATGGCTGCCGGACGGAACAGTTGCTCAGTACTCGTTGAATGCATCAGGATCGCCCTTAAACCACCGGGCTAAACCACCCACAAAAGTTGTCGCATATTTTTTTTGTGGTGTTTGGAGCCCATGATTAGCATTCGAATACTCAATAAACTGGAAATCCCGCTCCGGGTGCGCCGAGAAATATTTTTGTAGTGTTCTGCCTGACTCAATTGGTACGCTCTCATCTTTTTCACCCATCGCAACGACGATCGGAATATCGAGTTTGGCAAACGTTGGAATGGGGTCATAAAATAAATGCGAACTCCAATAACGGTAGGAATGTCCGAAAAACTTCTTTTTCCAATTATCCGGGTCAGCTTGAATTAAGGCGAATTGCTTTAACAAAATCTTTTTTGAGAGTGGCTTCGCATACGGTGCGACGCCGCGGCCGGCAAAGATCAGAAATTCTTCGCCTTGGGTCAAACCGCCGCCACCACCTACTGTCGCCAGCCAGCCAATTTTTGGACTTTTAGAAGCAACGATCGGGGCAACGGCTGCGCCTTCAGAGAAACCAAGAATGGCGATGGAGCGGTCCGCACGCTCCCGAAGCGTCGGCTCCAATGCTATAAAATCCATGGTGTCCGACACGCGACGATCCAGCTTATCGGCTTTTTGGTATGCGGTTGAGCATCGGCTGCCATCCGCATTTTTTTGTATATGCGGCTTATCAAGGAAATAGAGATCAACGGGGGTCGGGTACTTTTTAAAAAACTTTGGAAGCCGTGAAGCAAAATCATCACACCCTGAGCCGTTGAGAAGCACAATTACAGGGGAGTCACCAAGCGGTTCTGAGTCATGTAGTCGATAGTACCGACGTTGCTCTCCCTGGATTGAGATCGTAGCTTCATCTATAACACGCTCAGCCATTGCTTCATGCAAAAACGAAGCAGCGGTGATAGCTAAAAAAAATTGAAATTTAAGAATTTTTAAAGTAGTCATATGTCAACTGATGGAACTCGCTTGAATGTAGTTTAAGGAAGTTGGCGATTGAAAAAATGCCAAGCATATTTAAACAGTATGCAATTATTTCAATGTGAATTTTATTTCCAATGACAATTTTAGAAATTTCATCTTTTAAATATTTTTAATCTTAATAATTTTTTCCCTATAAAAATTCAATGTTTAATTTTCGAGATATCCAAAGCCAAGAGAGTTTTCAATTTTTACGCTTGGTACGCCACTTCGAATTAAATGGGCAGATATGTGAGAAAAAATATTTTTAATGTCTTCACAGTACACTGATGGCCGTGTAAATTCCTCTCCTTTCTTGTATCTATTAAACATATATCCGCCTTTGCAAGGATGACTCCAAACACATTCTTTGCACTTGCTTGGCAAATTTGCTTGCTGGTTCTTTAAATAAAGCGATGTTTCACTTAATAGAAAATCTGTTAAGGTGTCTTTTTCAATGTTATACAAATCGAACAAAGGAACATCAACTCCCCTTAGAATGTCATCTGGCCCTATACCACCATTACTGGAAATTGTAATAACTTCTGATTCTTTACTCCCGTATTCAAAGACCCCAAAATGATTATCAGAAGATTCTTTCAAAAGAGAAAACATGATGGACCCGGTTAATCTTTCTGCTACGCCATTCCCTACATCATTTGTCCATTCATCATAAATATCCCGCAAATACTTTCCGTATTTACCGCGATCTAAAATATTAAAAGTGTTATGTGAAGTGTCCGGCAATAAAAATGCCATGTGTTTTGCGCTTAGGTCATCAACGAAATGTCTATAAATTCGTTTTGCGTCATTGTGCGGATTGATTACACAAAGTATTGCGGGTGCTTGTGGTAAGCGCCCTTCTATTGCAGCTTTCTGAAGCAAGCGATAACCACTAATAACCCTGTCGTAAGTACCATGCCTTTTTTTATCAATTCGATTGAGATCGTTTATGTCCTTTGGCCCATCAAGACTGATACTAACGCCTACCGAATGTTTCTCAAAAATCCTTACCCACTCTTCCGTTACGAGCATTGCATTTGTTTGAAGAGCGAATTCCAAATTAACTTTTTTACCGATTTTTTCTCGAATTACCGTACACATACTTTCAAATCTGTCTGGCTTCATCAATAATGGCTCGCCACCATGAAAGTCAATCCGTAATTGCTCAATACCGTTTTTGTTAATTGCCTGCAAGAGAAAAGTACATAGTGCATCTATTGTTGCAATGCTTATTACTGGAGTGTGTTTTGAAAAAAGCTGTTGAGGGTCATTGAAGAAATAACAGTAAGTGCAATCAATATTGCATCGTTCTGTAATCTTTAAAACAATTTCGAGCGACTTTACCTGCATTGTTTTGATCGCCATTTCTTCTTTCATTATATTCCCCTCTTTTTTCGAGAAATCTCAGGAAAGGAGCGAAGTATCAACTTCTCTCCTTTTACAAGAATTTTTAAGGTTCCAGCGATTAAATCATCGAAGAGTTTTGAAGTTATTAGAAATTTATTTCTAATCAAAATAAACTAAATGACTCTTGTCCATGCGATCCAAGCCGTCCCTCCCCACCCACCGCTTACCTTTTCGATGGTATCAATAGGCAAATCTTTCAAGCCACTTGCTTTTATTTCTATTTCTGAAGACTTAATTTGCTCTTTAAATTGTTCTTTAAATTGCTCAATCATGATGGCTCCATTAATTAAAGATTTTTAAAAAATAACAATGTTGCATTACTTTGCAATACGACACCACCAATCCGCCCGAACATATTGGGTGTTAAATTCACGATAAGTGGTGTCAAATAAGATTATTAGAAACCAAACAAAAAAGTAAGGTGAAATTAGACACCTAACTTTAGTTACCATCGTTTTTATCAGGTGCAACACCACGGATTTGATATCCGCTTTCCTGCAATTTCATCGCCAGTTCCAGTCTTGACCGGACGGACATCTGACGCATGAGGGCGAACATATAGTTCTTGACTGTGCCGTAGCTCAGATTGAGGGAATGCGCCATTTCCTTGTTGGAGTATCCCTGTAGTAACAGGTCGATCAGATCCCGCTGACGGTCTGTGAAGCTTGCAGAGGGTTCTACTGGTATCAGTGGCGTGTTTTTTTCCGTTCCAGGCAAATGTCGACGCTTGGATACCAATGCCTGTATGGCTTCAGTGATGCAACTGATGTGGTCGTTTTTCAAAACATAGTTTTGGCAAAGGTCGATCGCTGTCTGGCTATCTACGCCAAAAACGATGGTTGCGGGTATTTCGCTGGTAGACATGCCGCGCTGATAGGTAATGAACGACTCAAGATCGGTTTGTTCAAGCAGTAAAAGATCCGGTTTTACTGACGTCGCCGGTTGCTTGTCACCCCCACGCCTTTGTTTCAGCACGTCCTGAATACTGGATGCTGTGCTTATTTTGCAGGTCGGAAAGTTTGCTTCGATTAATGCACTAAGGCCGAATACCAGGAGCGGATTGCGGCTGATGATTACGTTATGCATATGGACCTCGACGAAGAAATCGACATGGCCAGTTGGTCCTGCTATGGTTCGGGTAGCTGAACGCGGTTACTTGCACCCAGCCCCACAGAACCCTCTGGCCATATCCAAATCTCCTTAGCTAACTGACTTAATCCACCTGCTCAATACCAGCCAATATCCATCCGTCCTGGCCGGTGATGGGCTTGGTCAGGTTCCAGATTTCGTTGAATTGCGCCTCCGGTGCGTTCGCATCTTCCTTGATCATGCCGGAGAACTTGACCCCTGCCATGTAGTCGTTCCCGGCGGTTTCCAGGCCGAGAAATTCGGCATCCAGCGTCACCACGTCAGTGGTGTTGGCAGAGGCACCCCGTTCCTGCAATTGCATTTTCAACTCGGCAAACATTTCCGGCGTAGTGAAATCACGGATATCGTTGATATCCGCTTTGTCCCAGGCAGCTTGCAGACGAATAAAGTTGGTTTTCGAATGACGCAGGAAACCGGCCGTATCGAAATCTGCAGGTACTTCGACTGCATTGTTGCCGGTCAATGCGGCCGAACCAGCGGCGCCAAAAGCGCTGGCGCTGGCCAGCGGGGCCGCATCAAACGCAGTCTGCTGCGCCGGCGCGATACGAGAAGCGATTTCCGGCGTGAAGCCGGAGTTCGGCGATCCGCTACTGGCGAACGCCGGTTTCATGCCGTTGTTGTCCATTTTTTTACGCAACATGCGATACACGAACAGCGCCGCCACGCCCAGCAAGGCGACCATCAAAATGCTGCTGATCATGCCGGCCATTGCGCCGCCCAGACCCATGCTCGACAACAATGCCCCCAAGCCCAGGCCCAACAGCGCACCGCCCAACATGCCCTTCCAGGCGCTGGACTTTGCCGCTGCCGGTGCAGCCGCGGCGGCCGCTGGCGGTGCAGCCTTGGCGGCCGCTTGATTTTGCGCCGGCGTAGCCTGTTGCCGACTCATGCTTTGCGATTTTTTACCGAACGAACCGCCACCGCCCATACGTTTAGCTTCTACCGTTGAAATACCGGCTGATAACGTCATCGCAACGACGATCAGCGCAACAAACATTTTTTTCATGCTAGCTCCAGAGATGTAATAGCGGTGTGAAATATGGTCACACCTGCCGAAAATTAAACACCTGACAACAATCATCGCCTCAGAGCAAGGTGTGCGCGCTGACTTAAGGCGCGCACAATGTCTGAACGTGTTACTAGCGACGGAATTGACTGAGAGGCGAATTGCCGAATGCAAATTCGGCGCATGCGCATAGCCGGCGACCAAACGATGCAGGTAGCCGGCAGTGCGCTTATGCTCGGGGTGGGGGGGCGATCAGGGGCAGGAACGGTGGTTCAAGCGCGTTATCATTACTGTGCGCGGGCGAGAGACTGGCAAGATTCGGCGTGAAATTGAAGCCATGCGCTGGTACGGGTTCGTCACCAGGATCGGCATGCAAGTTGAACTCGGCCGTATCGTCGCCTGCGCTATTGTCGAGCGCGACCGGATCGGCGGCAGCGGGAAGTTGCTGTTGCAGCGCCGGTGTCCGATCTGATGCCTGACTGCTGTCCGCCTGATGTGCAAACCCAATGTGCGTGTCCAGCCCGCTTGCAAATACTTGCAAAGGCAGCAAAAACATCAAAAAGAGGATGAGCAATCGTTGCATGAATGATTTCAACAGCGAATTTCAACGGCGTAAGGAGTTGCGATTATACCAAACGTGTTGATAAGCCGCGTCAAAAAACCGCCCCGCCGGAGCACTATGCCAAGCATATCCGGCAAGCCGCAAGGAATTGCGCTCACTCTATGCGGCAATGCTTGCTGCTCCCCATGAAACGCCATAGACTACAGCCGATACCAAGACGGCTATTAAAACTGGCCACGGGTATATACCTAAACTATAACCAGACCCAGCGCCATACCCCGATCACAGAACGTTCCTAAAGGTTAGCCAAGCCATGCGCATTTTGCTCGCTGAAGACGATAGTGTTTTAGCCGACGGGCTGACCCGTTCGTTGCGCCAGTCGGGGTACGCCACCGACTGCGTGCTGAACGGCATGGAAGCGGATTCGGCGTTGTCGACCCAGGATTTCGACCTGTTGATTCTCGATCTGGGCCTGCCGAAAATGGCTGGCCTGGAAGTATTGCGGCGCTTGCGGGCGCGCAATTCGCGGTTGCCGGTACTGATACTCACCGCCGCCGATTCGATCGAACAACGCGTCAAAGGACTCGACCTCGGGGCCGACGACTATATGGCCAAACCGTTTGCGCTATCCGAACTCGAAGCGCGGGTGCGGGCGCTGACGCGGCGTGGCGCCGGCGGCGGCCCGACCGTGATCAAACATGGCCCGTTGTCCTACGATCAGGTCGGCCGGATTGCCTACATCAGCGATCAGATGCTGGACCTGTCGGCGCGCGAAATCGGCTTGCTGGAAGTGTTGTTGCAACGCACCGGCCGCCTGGTCTCGAAAGAACAGCTGGTGGATCACTTGTGCGAATGGGGCGAGGAAGTCAGCAACAACGCGATTGAAGTGTATGTGCATCGGCTGCGCAAAAAAATCGAAGTTGGCGGCGTGCGGATTGCGACTGTCCGCGGACTCGGTTATTGCCTCGAAAAAATCGCCGAGCCCCCTGCGCCGCCGACACCGCCGGTCGACGCGTCCAGCGGCAACTGATTCTCTGGTGTCCTAAACTAGCCATGCGTGACGCTCAACCCATGCCTGCGCGGGCGTCGGCCGATCCGAGCGCCGATCAAGACAACCAAAGCGATCCCGATTTCGATCCCAACCTGATCCCGGAAACGGAATCCAAAGAACGCATCCAGCGCTCGCTGTTCGGCGAAATTCTCGACTGGATGCTGGTGCCGTTGCTGTTGCTGTGGCCGATGAGCATTGCGATCACCTATCTGGTGGCGAAATCGATTGCCAACCAGCCATTCGACCGCGCGCTGGACGATAGCGTGACGGTGTTATCGCAACAGGTAAGCCAGGCGAACGGCAAAGTCGTGGCGCGGCTATCCGGAGCGGCGCGTGATTTCTTGCGGGCTGACGATATCGACAATGTGTATTTCCTGATCACCGGCCCCAACGGAGAATACGTCGATGGCGACCGTGAAATGCCGGCACTCGCACCTGAAGAAGATCCGCCCCATGCCGGCACCGTGCAGTTTCACAATGGTTCTATGCACGGTACCGACGTCCGCGTCGCCTATACCTACGTCGATCTGCGCAATGATGTTGCCGGCAGCGGCGCCAACGATCCGGCACCGCCGATGGCGCTGGTGCAGGTTGGCGAGACGCTGGAAAAGCGCGCGCAGCTAGCCAACGAAATCATCAAGGGTGTGATCCTGCCGCAGTTCCTGATCCTGCCGATCGCGCTGGCACTGGTCTGGTTTGCGCTATCGCGCGGCTTGTCTCCGTTGTCTGAACTACAGCAGAAGATACGGGCACGCCGCCCCGATGATTTAAGTCCCATCGATTCCGGCCAGGTACCGGAAGAAATTTCACCGCTGGTGCGCTCGCTCAACGACATGCTGGCACGCTTATCGCAAACGATACAAACCCAGAAGCGTTTTATTGCCGACGCCGCGCATCAAATGAAAACGCCGCTGGCGGGCATGCGCATGCAATCGGAACTGGCGCTGCGCCAGACCGACCAGCAAGATATCCATCGTTCGCTGGAACAATTGGCCAAGAGCTCGGACTCCGCAACGCGCCTGGTGAATCAGCTGCTCTCGTTGGCGCGCGCGGAAAATCAAACGCGGGAAAACATCTCGTTCATCCCGATTGAGTTATCTGAATTGGCGCGCAACGTTGTGCGCGACTGGGTGCAGGCCTCGTTTACCCAGCGCATCGACCTCGGCTTCGAAGAAGCGGATCAACATCTGATGGTGCTCGGCAATCCGATCATGCTGCGTGAATTAATCAACAACCTGATCGACAACGCCTTGCACTACACGCCGGCTCAGGGTCACGTCACGGTGCGGATACGCGCTGATCAGGACGCGCAGCACGCCATCCTCGAAGTTGAAGATACCGGTCCGGGCATTCCACCGGCAGAGCGTGAACGTGTCTTCGAACGTTTCTATCGCATCCTCGACAGCAATCGTAGCGGCAGCGGCCTGGGGCTGGCCATCGTCCGCGAGATAGCGCAACAACATGATGCTGAAGTCGCGATTTTTTACAATCCGCACAGCGATGATCCTGCACTGCCGGGTAGCCTGTTCCGGGTGACGCTGAAGCTGGCCGCTGAGGATGGTTTGATAAATGAATATCGCTAGCCCGGTTGCCTAATCCGTTTGATTTTTCCTGATTTTTTCGACTGCTGATCCAGACCATGTCCCAACCCGCCCCTCACAATACCGCTGCAAGCAACGCCAGGCACTGGCGCCGGACAAGAACGCTGACGTTTAGCTTGTTGCTGATCTGGGCAATGGCTACATTCCTGGTGGTTTTTTTTGCGCGGGAATTATCCGGCATGACGCTGTTCGGCTGGCCGCTATCCTTCTACATGGCGGCCCAAGGGCTGGTGGTGATTTACCTCATCATCGTTGCCGTCTACACCTGGCAAATGCGACGATTTGACCGCGAAGCCGCGCTGACGGCCGGCGAGCGGCAACTGCGACCGATCAAGTCATCCCAACCGACTGAGCCCAACAATGCAAAGTAAGTCATTCCTGGCGCGGCTGACGCGTTATTACACCTGGTACACGGCCGGCTTCATCGGCTTTCTGATCGTTCTGGCGATTCTCGAAAAGGAAGGATTTCCGCGCTCCTGGATCGGCTACCTGTTTATGTTCGCCACCATCGCGCTGTACGCCGGTATCGGCGTCGTCAGCCGCACCTCGGACGTGTCGGAATATTACGTTGCCGGCCGGCGTGTGCCGGGCATATTTAACGGGATGGCGACAGCCGCCGACTGGATCTCGGCGGCGACTTTCATCAGTCTGGCCGGCGGCTTATATTTGCAGGGTTTCGATGGACTCGCCTACATCATCGGCTGGACCGGCGGTTACTGTCTGGTGGCGTTGCAGGTCGCGCCTTACCTGCGCAAGTTTGGCCAATATACGATCCCCGATTTTCTGGCGGCGCGCTACAGCGGTCACTTTGGCGGCCGTTACGGCGGCAACCCGGTACGCATACTGGCGGTGATCGCCACGGTATTGATCTCGTTTACCTACGTAGTCGCGCAGATTTACGGCGTCGGCTTAATCACTTCGCGCTTCACCGGCGTGGATTTTTCGGTTGGGATTTTTCTCGGTCTGGCGAGTATTCTGGTGTGTTCGTTTTTGGGCGGCATGCGGGCGATTACCTGGACTCAGGTAGCGCAGTACATCATCATCCTGTTTGCGTATCTGATCCCGGTGATCTGGTTGTCGGCCAAACACACACACAATCCGATCCCGCAAATTGCGTATGGCTCAGTCATGGCGCAACTCGGGGACATCGAAAAAACCTTGAGCGACGATCCCAAGGAATTGCAAGTCCGGAATATCTTCAAGGCGCGTGCCGATGTGTTCGACACGCGCCTGAACCACCTGCCGCAGTCCTGGGCTCAAGGCCGGATCGAAGCCCAGCGCCAGCTGGAAGCCTTGAAACGCAACAGCAATACGTCGCTGATCGATATACGCGCGGCGAATCGTGCGCTCAGCGCCTATCCGAAATCACCGGAAGAAGCCGAACAAAAATGGACCGAAGCCAAAGCCATGAATCTGGCGCACGCCGATCCACCCACACCGCAAGCGACACCGTTTCCCGGCAAAGACCAGGAAACCTCCGACATCAAGCGCAACAACTTTCTGGCGGTGGTGTTTTGCCTGATGCTGGGCACCGCCGCGTTGCCGCACGTTCTGATGCGCTACTACACCACGTCATCGGTGCAGGAAACCCGCAAGTCGGTATTCTGGACACTGTTTTTTATTTTGCTGATTTACCTGACGGTGCCGGCTTTGGCGGTGCTGGTCAAATACGATATCTACACCTCGCTGGTCGGCACCGATTATGCGCATCTGCCGAACTGGGTCTCGTATTGGGCCAACATCGACAAGGCCAATCCGCTGGTCAGCATCACCGACCTGAATCACGACGGCATCGTACAGTTGTCGGAAATTGCGCTGGATGGCGACATGATCGTGCTGGCGACGCCGGAGATCGCCGGACTGCCGTATTTCATTTCGGGACTGGTCGCCGCCGGTGGACTGGCGGCGGCGCTGTCGACTGCCGACGGCCTGTTACTGACGATCTCCAACGCCCTGTCGCACGACGTGTATTACAAAATGATCGACCCGGCCGCATCGACCCAGAAACGCGTCACCATTTCAAAATTGCTGTTGCTGGTGGTGGCATTGCTGGCAGCCTACACCGCCTCATTAAAACCCGGCGACATTCTGTCCATGGTCGGCGCGGCGTTTTCGATGGCGGCTGCGGCACTCTTTCCGGCGCTCATGCTCGGCGTATTCTGGAAACGCGCCAATCAGCACGGTGCAATTGCCGGCATCATTATCGGCTTCGGCACGTGCGTGTATTACATGCTGCACACCATTCCTGCACTCGGTGGAGCGGTGGCTGGCCAGTGGTTCCACATCGCCCCGATTTCAGCCGGCGTTTTCGGCGTACCCGCGGGATTGCTGGCAATGGTTGTGGTCAGCTTGATGACACCGCCGCCTGATCCGCGCACGATCGCGTTCGTGGATCATATTCGCGCGCCTTGACGTGGATTACCATCGGGCGTAACAGTGTAAAACAGCCGTCATTCAGTCAGGTTGAAAGCAGAGAACCTTCAAACGGCAAGCCCGGCCGCTCATGGGCCGCGGCCACCGTCACCGCAACCTGCATGGTTTGCCGGCCACCGCCTATCAGTACGCCGCGCAACGGTGAAACATCGAGAAAATCACGCCCCCACCCCAAGGTAATGTGACTGATCTCGGGAAAGATGCCGTTGGTAGGATCAGCGTCGATCCAGGAGCCGGTTTGACCGTCGCTGCCGGGACAATACACCGACACCCAGGCATGCGACGCATCGGCACCGATCAGGCGCTTCTGGCCCGGCGGCGGTTCGGTCAGCAAATAGCCGCTGACATAGCGTGCAGCCAGCCCGATCGAACGCAGGCAGGACAGCATGAAATGCGCGAAATCCTGACATACGCCACGCTTGCCGGCGAACACCTCGGTCACCGGCGTGGACACCGTGGTCGCCGCCGGATCAAAGATGAACTCGTTAAAAATTCTACGCATCAAAGACCCGACGCCATCCAGCAACGACATGCCCGGCGCAAAGCATTCCGAAGCATACAGCGCGAATTCGCGCTTGCGCCGGACATGCGCAGACTCAAACAGATAGCGATTCGCCTCCAGCGCATCCGGCAGTAAAAAACGGCCGGCCCGATAAGCCAGATCGGCGCGCACCTGTTCCCACGACGGGGTCGACCAGGTTCGCTGACGCGGGCTTAATTGCACCCATGATTCAGAAATCACTCTAAATTCAGTGTGATCATTTTCGAGTGAAAACGATTGCAGCGGATTGCCGAAATTATCGAGCGACAAGCGCAGGTTTTGCGGCTCCGGGGTGACCTTGATGGCATGCGAAGTGCAGGTTTGCCACGGCAAACCACGCGGCGTCAAACGCAGCATCTGATGCGATAGCCGCACCGGTTGCGAGTACGTATATCCGGTGTCGTGGCGGATGTAATACAGAGGGTTCTGCATACTCAAACTCCCTGACTGACCGGCGCATTCAACGGCGCAAAGAATTGGCGCGCCAAATCGTCCGACAAGCTGAATCCGGCTGTGATGACATCCTGCATCCATTGGGTCAGACCCAGATTGGCCTGCGGGAAGAATAGCGAATCGTGGCTTAAATCCTCCAGCGCGATGCGCTGCAAACGTTCCAGCAAATGGGTCGGCGTATGGATGTTCGGCGTCGCCAATTGCTGCACGCTGCCGGCCAGATAGCGCTCCAGCATCTGCAACTGATAAGCGATGGCATGTGGATTACTTGCATCGAAAATAAGCAGTTGCAACACCGGCAGCCATTCCGGCGCGCGCTGATAGCGGACCCGATACGTGACGCTGTTGCTGGTCGATTCCAGCAACCATTGCAGCGCGCTATTCTGGCGACTTGGGGGGCTTTGCAGGAGCTGGCTGAACAGGGTTGCAAGATGTGTCATGCGTTCGATATGCCGACCCAGCATCAGCAGATGCCAGCCGTCATCGCGCGTCATATCGTCCAGCGCGTGACCGGCTAGTTCGGCACAGGCCTGAATCACATTTTTGAGCACGTTCATGGCGCCGCCCGGATTCCCGGCACCTTCCGTGATCAGGCTCGGCAAACGATTCAGTGCATGCCAGTTGTCGAGCGACAGATATTCACGCACCTGATAGCCGCAGCGATGCAGTTGCCGCAAGCCGGCGGCAATCGTGACCGCTGCATGGGGATCGACCACCGCATTGATCAGGCGTTGCTGGATTAGCGGTATTGCACTGCCGGCAGCATCATTCTGCAGCGCCGGCAGCGCAATCCCGAGCGCGCCGCAAATATCAATGGCGGTAGACAAAGCTTCACGGCTGTCATTCTGGACGTCAAGACTACGCTGCAAGGTGGCCCGCAACAGATGCGCGAGATTATCGCAACGCTCGGCGTAACGCCCCATCCAGAACAGGTTTTCGGCAGCATGCGAGGAGACATCGACTGCGCCTTGAATGACATCGCAGGTGCGCAACGGCGCATCGAATCTGGTGGCGTGAATTGCCGTTGCCGTGCCGTCCGTACCGGCAACCGCGGTTTCTGGAGGCGACGCTGCCAGCACCCAGACGTCCTTGCTGCCGGCGCTCGGCTGCATCAACCCGCCTTCCTTGCGGGGTGCCTTGGGTTCGCGCGGCGCAATCCGCGTCAGACCGCCGGGCATCACGCAGTAATTGCCGTCGGCGCCGGCCACGGCAAAGACGCGCAAGCTGACCGCCCGGCTCATCAATTTGTATTCGCCGCTGCGTGACAATACCGGCGCCTGCGACAACCGTACCGGCGCCCGCGCGACGTAGTTATGCGGATGTGACTGCAGCATCTGAATCACGTTCTGACGCGCCTGATGCTGCAAACCATGACCGACAATCGGTGCCATCCGCAGCGCGGGAAACGCCGGCAGGATCACCAATTGATCCAGATGCGCCAGCGTATAGTCGAGTGCCGACGGTTCGCCGCACCACCACGACGTTAGCGCCGGCAAGGCCAATGGCTGGCCCAGCAAACGCTGGCTGATGGCGGGAAGGAAGCCATGCAGTGCGCCCGCTTCCAGCATACCGCTCCCAAGCGTATTGGCAATCAGCACATTGCCGAGGCGCGCTGCCTGCACCAGTCCTGGAATCCCGAGCGCCGAATCGGCACGCAGCTCCAGCGGATCGCAGTAGTCGTCGTCCAGCCGCCGCATGATCGCGTGGACCTGGCGCAAACCGTTCAGCGTTCGCAGATAAACGATGTCGCCGCGCACCGTCAGGTCGTTCCCTTCGACCAGCGGGAAGCCCAGCGTGTGTGCGAGGAAAGCGTGTTCGGGATAGGTTGCGTTGTACGGCCCCGGCGTCAGCAACACCACCAGCGGCGCGGCGCCATTGGCCGGCGCCAATTGCGTCAGGCTGTCATGCAGAGTATGGAAGTAACTCAGCAATGACTGCACGTGCATGGCGCGCAGCGGATCCGCTAACGCGTCCGCCATGATCTGGCGATTTTGCAGTGCATAACCGGCACCGGAGGGGCATTGCGTGCAATCCGCCATCACCCGCCATTGACCGTCCGGGGAACGCACCAGATCCACCGCATACAAATGCAAATGGATGCCCAGGGCCGGCCGAATCTCTCGGCAAGGCCACAGATACCCGTGCTGACCGTAGACCAGCGCGGTCGGCAGCAAGCCCTCCGATAACAAGGTTTGCGGACCGTATACATCGGCCAGTACCGCATTCAGCAATTTGGCGCGTTGCGCGACTGCGGCCGACAGCGCCGGCCATTCATCGGCGGCGATGATTTGCGGCAGCACGTCGAGTTCCGATGACCGGTGCGCACCTTGTGGAGCGGCATAGATGTTATACGTGACGCCATCCGCGGCCATCGTGTCGCGCGCCTGGCGTACGCGCCGCCGCAGCGTTTCCGGCGCGACGTTGACGAGCTGCGCAATCAGGCTCTGCCAATGCGGCCGCAATCGACCGTCAGGGTTGCGCATCTCGTCGTAACGATCTGCCGGGGTGAGATAACTTTCCAGTAAACGCTGATACATAGTCAGTCACAAAGGTCGCCACCCGCTACACAGCGCAATGCCCGACTCGCAATGGGTTTCAACAGGTTAAAAAGAGTGACTTAGTCTAGCGTAAATAAAGCGCTGACTGACGGTCGGATTGCCGGGGCGATCAACAGATAGTTTGGCACGGGACTTGCTTAATATCAAACAAGACTTTCGGTGCGCCGAAGCATCATTTCGGTTGCCACTTCAGGTCGAATCAGGAGTAGAGTTAGCACAGAGTCAGTTGTTGAATGGTTGTATTAAAGGTCGCCCAAAGACAGTCCATGCGACCCTGTGTATCAATGGTCCGGCCGACATTGATCGTCGTCATGGTCGTGTTGAATACGTATTTTGCATGAAAGGAACGATGCAATGGATGCGCAAAACACAAGTGACCAAGACCTTCCCAAAACCGCGTTTTCCCATGTACGCGAAGGCGATACCGTATTCAGATCGGGCGGTTTGCGCGATTTTTTCCTGTATCGCGACCTTGGTATCAGCGCGGCCACCGGCGGCCAGGTAATCGCCCAGTTGGTGAAGGCGAATATGGCGCCCGAAGTTGGCACCGGCTGGCACCGCCATGAAGCAAATTTCCATATCGTCTACATGCTCAAAGGTTGGGCGCGTTTCATGTACGGAGACCAGCTAACGCTGGTCAACGCTGGTGATTGCGTGCATCAACGCCCCGGAATAGTGCATTTTTTATTCGACTATTCGCCGGACATGGAATATCTGGAAATCGTCAGCCCGGCTAATTTCACCACAATTGAGATGCCGGCTCCCTGCGAGGTGCCAAAACCGACGCCATGGTTCTCCGCCCTGACCGAAGATTCCAACCTGAATAGCGAATAACGCCGCAATAACCAGTATCAACCCAGAAAAATTTAACCGCTTGTCGACTGCGTGGCGACTGCTCTCGCCCCGCATTCGATCTTGTTGCCGGTCTTGTTGCCGTATATCAAGCCTGTTCAAAGTCAAGGAGGGATCTTAATTTCCAGATATTAACGGTCATTTGGCAATGACCGCACCGGCGTAGTGATGCACTGGGTAATAACACGCTTCCCGATAATTATTCATCAAACAACAGTAAAGCAAAGTCATGGCAAATTTTTTCGATGAGATGTACTCCGATGGCGCCAATGCGGCGCGTCCGCATTACGCTGAGTTTGCCGCGTGGCTGGCACAGCAGCCGGCCGAAACCATCGCGCGCAAACGGGTGGAAGCGGACTTGATTTTCCGTCGCGTCGGGATTACCTTCGCGGTCTACGGCAATGACGCCGGCACCGAACGGCTGATCCCGTTCGATATTATTCCGCGCATCATCCATGCGGCCGAATGGAAGCAACTGGAAGCCGGCCTGATCCAGCGCGTCAAGGCGCTCAACATGTTCATCCACGATATCTATCACGATCAGAACATCGTGAAAGCCGGCGTGATTCCGCCTGAACAAATCTTCCGCAACGCCCAGTACCGTCCTGAAATGCAGGGTATTTCAGTCGCCTCCGATATCTATGCGCACATTGCCGGCGTCGATATCGTGCGGGCCGGCCAGGGCGAGTTTTACGTACTGGAAGACAATCTGCGGGTGCCGTCCGGCGTGTCCTACATGCTGGAAGACCGCAAGATGATGATGCGGCTGTTCCCCGAGCTATTCACACGCCACAAGATCGCGCCGGTCGATCACTATCCGGACATGCTGCTGGACAATTTGCGCTCGGTCGCGCCGGTCGGCGTCACCAATCCGACCGTGGTGGTCATGACGCCCGGGATGTATAACTCGGCCTATTTCGAGCACGCATTTTTAGCCCAGCAAATGGGCGTTGAACTGGTCGAAGGCAAGGACTTGTTTGTCAACGACAATGCAGTCTACATGCGCACCACGCGCGGACCGAAGCGGGTCGACGTGATTTATCGGCGGATCGATGACGACTATCTCGACCCTCTGGCGTTCCGCCCCGATTCGTCGCTCGGCGTGCCCGGCTTGCTGTCGGTGTATCGGGCTGGCGGCGTCACACTGGCGAACGCCATCGGCACCGGCGTTGCCGATGACAAATCGATTTATCCGTACGTGCCGGACATGATCAATTTCTACCTGGCGGAAAAGCCGATTCTGAACAATGTTCCTACCTTTCAGTGCCGCAAAAAAGACGATCTGGCCTACACCCTGGCCAACCTCAAGGATCTGGTCGTCAAGGAAGTCCACGGCGCAGGCGGCTACGGCATGCTGGTGGGCCCGGCCTCAACCAATCAGGAGATCGAGGATTTCCGCGCCCGCGTGATCGCCAATCCGGAAGGCTACATCGCCCAGCCGACCCTGGCACTGTCAGCCTGCCCTACGTATGTCGAATCCGGTATCGCCCCGCGTCACATTGACCTGCGCCCGTTTGTGCTATCCGGGAAAACCGTCTCGATGGTCCGCGGCGGCCTGACCCGCGTGGCACTCAAAGAAGGTTCGCTGGTCGTCAATTCATCCCAAGGCGGCGGCACCAAAGATACCTGGATACTGGAGAAATAACATGTTAAGCCGCACCGCCGATCACTTATTCTGGATGGCCCGTTACACCGAGCGGGCTGAAAACACTGCACGCATGCTCGACGTGCATATACAAACCGGCTTGTTGCCGCAGTCAGTTGAAGACGCTGAACACGGCTGGCGCGCGATCCTAGGGATTTCCGAATTACAGGAAGCCTACGACAAGCGGCACCAGACACTGACGCCGAAAGACGTCATTGATTTCATGGTGCGCGATCCGGCTAATTCGTCGTCGATCGCCGCCTGCCTGACCCAGGCACGTGAAAATGCCCGCGCCGTGCGCGGCGCACTGACCACGGAAGCCTGGGAAATTCAGAACGCCACGTGGCTGAAGATGCAGAGCTATCTGAAAACCGATGCGCTGGATCAAAATCCTGCCGAATTCTTTGAATGGGTGAAACATCGCTCGCATCTGTCCCGCGGCGTCACCATCGGCACCATGTTGAAGGACGAAGCCTTTCACTTCATTCGTCTCGGGACTTTTCTGGAGCGTGCCGATAACACCGCACGCATCATCGATGTCAAGTTTCACGGCGCCAAGGAAAAGCAGCAAAAGCAGAGCCAGACCCAAGGTCAGGAGCAGGAGAAAAGCATCGAAGCCGCAGCCGAACCGCAGCTCGACTTTTATTACTGGGCGGCGATTTTGCGCTCGGTCTCGGCATTTGAAATTTATCGCAAGGTGTATCGCGACGTCATCACACCGGCGCGCGTGGCGGACCTGCTGATCCTGCGCGCCGACATGCCGCGCTCGCTGCTGGCCTGCATGGAAGATGTCGTCTCCAATCTGAAACACGTCAGCAATGATGTTTCCGCCGACACCGAGCGCTTCGCCGGGAAACTGCATGCGGAGCTACAGTTCAGTAACATCGATGAAATTCTCGAGGCCGGTCTGCATGACTATCTGACCGTGTTTTTTGAACGCATCTTCGAACTGGGCAACCGCATCAGTCGTGACTTCCTGGTTCCACTCACCGGCTGACCCAGGCATGCTACTGACCATCAGGCACGAAACCATTTATCGCTATTCCACGGCGCTGACTTATACGATTCAGCAGTTGCGGCTGTCCCCGCGTGCCGAGCCGCAGCAGCGCACGCTGGACTGGCATATCACCAGCTCTGGCGTGCGCCATCCGTTTACGGATGCGTTTGGCAATCTGAGCCACATGCTCACGATCACCGGCCAGCATAATGAGGTACGGATTGTTGCGGCGGGCAGCATCGCGGTGACACCTTTAAATCTGGGCCGGTTACCGCAAGCGGGCGCCTTTTCACCATTGGTGTTTACCGTAGCGACCCAACTCACGCAACCGACGTCAGCGATTATCGACTTTGCCCAACGGCATTTGGCACGCGGCGCCAACAGCGACGACCTGTTAACCCTGGCGCAGGCGATTTGCGGTGCAGTCGCCTATCAAAGCGGCGCTACCCACGTCACCAGCAGCGCCGACGACGCACTGCTATTGGGCCAGGGCGTCTGCCAGGATCACGCGCATTTATTCCTGGCCTGTTGTCATGCGGCTGGCATTCCTGCGCGTTACGTTTCGGGCTACATCGATCCCGGCAATAGCGATCACGCAGAAAGTCATGCCTGGGTCGACGTCTGGGTCGAACAGCCGGATTTTTCCGGCTGGATCAGCATTGATGTCACGCATGCGCGTTTTGCCAGCGATGCCTATTGCCGCCTGGCGATCGGCCGCGATTACGATTCCGCCGCGCCGGTGCGGGGCGTACGTCGCGGTGGCGGAGTGGAGACTTTAAGCGTCCGCGTGAATGTCTCGACCAAGGCCTCGGATTAATAATATGCGCATACTCTACCCGGCACATGGGCCGTAGGCAGGCTCGAGGTTTATTGCGACTCTGACAACCAAAATTAAATCACCATCCTGTAAAATCGTTTTTTTTATTTTTCTTTGACACCATGACTTATTGCGTCGCCATGCGCCTCAACGCCGGGCTGGTTTTCCTGTCTGACTCACGTACCAATGCGGGCGTCGACCACGTCAGCACTTTCCGTAAAATGAGCGTGTTTGAAAATCCGGGCGAGCGCATGCTGGTCATGATGACCGCCGGCAATTTGTCGATTTCGCAGTCGATTAAACAAATCATTTCGGAACGCAGCAGCGCCGATGGTAAAAGTATCTGGAACGTTAGCTCGATGTACGAAGCGGCGCAGATTGTGGGCGATGCCATTCGGTCGGTACATGAACGCGATGCCGGCGCGCTCGAAAAATTCGGTATCGACTTCAATGTCGGCATCATTTTCGGCGGCCAGATCAAAGGTGAGCACTGCCGTCTGTTCCAGATTTATTCGGCCGGCAATTTCATTGAAGCCTCGGACGAAAATCGCTACTTCCAGATCGGCGAGTCGAAGTACGGCAAACCGATTATCGATCGCGTCTTTGTCGGTTCGGAGATCACCCTCGATCAGGCCGCAAAATGTGCGCTGCTATCGATGGATTCGACCTTGCGTTCGAATCTGTCGGTCGGCATGCCGCTCGATCTGCTGGTATATGAAAGCGATCGACTGGCGCTCACGCGCTTTGTTACGATTGATGGAAAAAATCAATATTTCAAGTCCATCACCAGCAGCTGGTCCAGCCATTTGAGAGAAGTCTTCGATGAAATCGACGATCCGGTCTGGAGCACAGCCGAGGCCTCGAATGCATGCACGTTTACGGAGAATCAGCGCCCGTCGCCGGTAGTGACGGCGCCGAAGGAAATAAATCTGGATAGCGGCCCGGCAGCGTTACAGACGTTGGCCCAGGCCGGAGATAGCCGACAGGACTAACTGGATTGACTTTTTTGCGGCCGGATGTTGTTTCGGCCAGAAAAAACGGCTGGCGGAAAAATTCCGCCAGCCGTTTTTACATCAACCTTGCAAAGACAGATTTACAGAACGATGGTCTGCGCCTCGCCTTCGGCGCGTGCGCGGATTTCGCCGATCTTGAATACGGTCTCGCCCGCCGCTTGCAATTGTGCAAATGCCGCATCCGCGTTTTCTTTCGCAACGATCACGGCCATGCCGATACCGCAGTTGAAAACCCGGTGCATTTCGTCATCGGCGACACCGCCGTGCTCTTGCAGCCATGTAAACAGTGGCGGCATGGTCCAGCCATCGCGCTGCAATACGGCGGTCAGATTGTCTTGCAACACACGTGGAATATTTTCAACCAGGCCGCCGCCGGTAATGTGCACCATGCCTTTGACTTCCATGGCTTCCATCAAGGCCAGCAATGGCTTGACGTAAATGCGGGTCGGCGCCATCAGGACATCGGCCAGCTTGCGGCCGTGGAAGTCTGCTTCCAGGTCAGGCTTGGCGACTGAAAGAATCTTGCGGACCAGCGAATAGCCGTTGGAATGCGCACCGGAAGACGCCAGGCCGAGAACCACGTCGCCCGGTGTGATCCTGGTGCCGTCGATCAGCTTCGACTTCTCGACCGCGCCGACCGCAAAACCGGCCAGATCGTATTCCCCATCCGGGTACATGCCTGGCATTTCAGCGGTTTCGCCGCCGATCAGCGCGCAACCGGCCTGCTCGCAACCCTGGGCGATACCCTTGATGACATCCGTCGCGCTTGCCACGTCGAGCTTGCCGCAGGCGAAATAGTCGAGAAAGAACAGCGGCTCGGCCCCCTGCACCAGAATGTCGTTGACACTCATGGCGACCAGATCGATACCGACCGTATCGTGACGATTCAGCATGAAAGCCAGCTTCAGCTTGGTGCCGACGCCATCGGTACCGGAAACCAGTACCGGCTCCTTGAATTTCTTGCTGATTTCGAACAGCGCGCCAAAGCCGCCGATTCCGCCCATTACGCCCTCACGCATGGTGCGTTTGGCAAATGGCTTGATAGCCTCGACTAACGCGTCGCCAGCGTCCATATCAACGCCGGCGTCACGATAGGAAAGAGAAACATTGGATGTTGAAGTCATGATGTGATTGGCAGCAGAGGCGGTAAAATAGAATAATTCGTCCGCGCATAACAAATTAACAATAAGAAAACATTCTATTAGTGTGTTTAATTAGTATTGTTAACGCGGCAAAAACGCTATTTTATCAAACCGATCCGACTATCCCTCGATTACATGCCATTTTCTTTTACTGACGAACAAAAACAAACAGCGTTGTGGCTGGTCATGGCGGCATTACTCATCGCGCTATTCGTCGCGCTGGGACCGATCATGACGCCGTTTGTCGCCTCCGCGATTCTGGCCTACGCCCTCAATCCCGGCGTCGATTGGCTGGCGCAACGTCGTATCGGCAAATATCCGTTTCCGCGGGCGCTGGCGGTGCTGATCGTCATGCTGCTGCTGTTGCTCGCAATTCTGGCGGTGATCCTGATAGTGATTCCGGTATTGCGCAAGGAATTGCCATTGCTGCAAAACCAGATCCCGGCCTTTTTGACCAAGCTGGATGGCTTGATCGGGCCGCATCTGCAAGACTTCGGCATCAATTTCCGGCTGGATGGCGCCGGCATCAAGAATATGCTGACCCAGCAGCTGGCGACCAGCGGCGATGAAATCTGGGCTGCCGTACTGGCTTCGGTCAAGGTCGGCGGCACCGCCGTACTCGGCTGGCTGGCGACCTTGTTGCTGGTCCCGATCGTATTGTTTTATTTGCTGCAGGACTGGCACCAGTTCCTATACAAGCTGGGCAATATGGTGCCGCGTCGCTGGCAAGCGAAAACTACCGGCATGGCGCAGGAAGTCGATGAGTTGCTGGCGCAATATCTGCGTGGTCAATTGCTGGTGATGCTGGTACTGGCGATCTACTATTCGACCGGGCTGGTGATTGCCGGATTTGACGTCGCGCTGCCAGTCGGTATCATCACAGGCTTGCTGGTGTTTATTCCTTACGTTGGCTTCGGTCTCGGGCTGGTACTGGCGCTGATTGCTGCAATGCTGCAGTTCAGCGGGTTTCAGGGCTTGATTGCGGTGGCGATCGTGTACGGGCTGGGCCAGATGCTCGAAGGTTTTTTCCTGACACCGCGCCTGGTGGGCGAACGGATCGGCTTGCACCCGCTGGTGGTGATTTTTGCGTTGCTGGCATTTGGCCAACTGTTCGGCTTTGTCGGCATCTTGCTGGCTTTGCCGGCTTCGGCGATTATCTCGGTAATGGTCAAACATATACGTGTGCACTATCTCAGCAGCAGTTTTTATAATCAGTAAATTACGCGTAACCAAGTATGAAGAATCAAGCATGAGGCAGTTACTGCTGGACATTACTGCCGATGATGCGCAGACCCTGGATACTTTCGTGATTGGCAACAATCAGGAAGTGTTGCAGTTTTTACAGCAACTGACGGCGCCATCCACCACCTCGGCCACCGCACCGGGAGACCGTTTCGTCTACTTATGGGGTGAGTCCGGTGCCGGCAAAAGCCATCTGTTGCAAGCCTTTGCGCGCGCCACCAACGCGCACCTGATCAGTGCCGCCGATTTAAACGCGCATCACGCGATCGAATACAACGAAGCCTACAGCGCCGGCCTGTTTCACTTCTCGCCGGAAGACACCGGCTACCTGATTGATGATTGCGACAATTTATGCCCTGAAGATCAAATCCTGGCGTTTGCACTGTTCAACCAGATTCGTGAACATGGCGGCTGGCTCATCACCAGCGGCGCCCAACCGCCGGCAGAGTTGACCACCACCGTGCGGGAAGACTTGCGGACGCGGCTCGGCTGGGGCCTGATCTATCAATTGCATGGCCTGAGCGACGAAGAAAAAATCTCCACATTGACACAGGCGGCGCAAGCCCGCGGCCTCACCCTGTCGAGTGGCGTGCTACCCTACCTGATTACCCATTTCCGGCGCGACATGCGCTCGTTGATGGCAAAGCTGGATGAGCTCGACCGTTATTCGCTGGAAACCAAACGTCCTATTACGCTGCCATTATTACGCAGCCTGTTACAACTCGAGTCTGAAGAGAAATCACTATGAATCTAGCCCTATTCGACCTTGACCACACCCTGCTGCCGATCGACTCCGATTACGAGTGGGGCCAATTTCTGATACGCATCGGTGCGGTCGATCCCGACGCTTTTAAGAAGAGCAATGCCGAATGGTTTGCGCAATATCAGGCCGGCACGCTGGATCCTGTGAAGTATCTGGAGTTCACCTTCGGCACGCTGTCCAAATTTCCACGCAAGCAACTGGATGCCTGGCATGAGCAATTCATGAAAGAAGTGATCTTGCCGCGGATTACACCGCAGGCACTGGACTTGCTGCAACAGCACCATGATGCCGGCGATCTGGTCGCCATCGTGACCGCCACCAACAGTTTTGTCACCGAGCCGATTGCCAGGGCACTGGGCGTCGACTTCCTGATCGCGTCCGATCCGGAAACCACGGACGAAGGCGAAATTACCGGCAAACTGGCCGACACGCCAACCTACGGCCCCGGCAAGGTGATTCACACGCACGCCTGGCTGGCGACCATGGACCTGACGCTGGATAGCTTCCCGCGCACTTTTTTCTATAGCGATTCGCATAACGACCTGCCGCTGATGCTGCTGGTCACCGACCCGGTTGCCACCAATCCGAACGCCAAGCTGAAAGCGCATGCAGACGCGCACGGCTGGTCGATCCTGAATTTATTCGACGAATAAGGGCGCGCCGCCTTCAGTCGAGACGATGCATCGCCAACAACCAATCAATACACAATGATCAAAAAGCTGATTCGCTCCATCCTCGGAACCAAGAAAAAGATGGACGACCACACCAAGCCGGTGGTGCTCGGCCCCAAGCAACACGGTATCGACCCGCAACTGGTGTCACCAAATGCCATACGGGTCACCAGTACCTTGCAGGAGGCCGGCTTCAAGGCCTTCATCGTCGGCGGTGCGGTGCGCGATCTATTGTTGGGGGTGAAGCCGAAAGATTTCGACGTCGCCACCAATGCCACGCCGGAACAGGTCAAACGCCTGTTCCGGCGCGCGTTCCTGATCGGCAAGCGCTTTCAGATCGTGCATGTGATGTTCGGCCAGGAGTTGATCGAAGTCACCACCTTCCGCGGCGCCTCATCGACCGGTGCGCCGAAGGATGAACACGGCCGCGTGCTGCGCGACAACACCTTTGGCGAGCAGCACGAAGACGCGGTGCGGCGCGACTTTACGATCAATGCCATGTATTACGATCCGAGCAGCCAAAGCGTGCTCGATTATCACGGCGGGATTGCCGATATTCGCGCCAAAACCTTGCGCATCATCGGCGTCCCGGAAGCCCGCTATCGCGAAGATCCGGTACGCATGCTGCGCATCGTCCGCTTTGCCGCCAAGCTGAATTTCACGATTGAACCCGACACCCGTGCCCCGATTACGGTCATGGCGACGCTCATCAATAACGTACCGACCGCGCGGGTATTCGATGAAATGCTGAAGCTGTTGATGAGCGGCCATGCGCTGGCTTGCCTGCAGCAACTGCGCAAGGAAGGCTTGCATCACGGCCTGCTGCCGTTGCTGGATGTGGTGCTGGAACAACCGATGGGCGAAAAATTCGTGACCCTGGCGCTGGCGAATACCGATCAGCGCGTGCTGCAAGGCAAACCGGTGTCGCCCGGCTTTCTATTTGCAGCGCTGCTATGGCATCAGGTGCTGGAAAAATGGACCGCATACAAAGCCGCAGGCGAATTCCCCATCCCGGCGTTGCATCTGGCCGCTGACGACGTGCTGAATGCGCAAACCGACAAGCTGGCGCTGCAACGCAAGATCGCTTCGGACATGCGCGACATCTGGGCCATGCAGCCGCGTTTCGAACGGCGCGTCGGCAAGGCGCCCTACAAGTTGCTGGAACATCTGCGACTGCGTGCGGGTTACGACTTCCTGTTACTGCGTTGCGCTTCCGGCGAACTGGATAGCGAACTCGGCGAGTGGTGGACTGCCTTCATGGAAGCCGATGGCAGCGGTCGCGAAGTGCTGCTGATGCAAAAGCCTAAATTGAGCAACGAAGGCCCGCCGCCGAAAAAACGCGCGCGCCGCCGCAGCCCAGGCAGCAGCTCCGCCAAAGGCGACAGCCGCAATCAGGACGATGCATGAGCCTGGCTGAGCATGCGCGGCAAACCGCCCACATCGGCATCGGCGCCAATCTCGGCGATGCCAGGTCTCAGGTGCTGAGCGCGATTGCGCAACTGGGCGCCTTGCCGCAGACCACCCTGAGCGCCCAATCCAGCCTGTTTCGGAGCGCGCCGATCGACGCCAGCGGCGCGGATTACATCAACGCCGTAGTGCGCCTTGAGACACCGCTGGATGCCCATGCATTGCTGCAGGCGCTGCACAACATAGAGCAGAATTTCGGGCGCGAACGTCCTTACCTGAATGCCCCGCGGACCCTGGATCTGGATCTGTTGTTATACGGCCAGACGTGCATTGCCGACGCGACCTTGACGGTACCGCATCCGCGCATGTTGCAACGCGCGTTCGTCCTGATCCCTTTGCTGCAAATCGATCCTTTCATTACGATTCCCGGACACGGCGCGGCGCACCAGTTTGTAGCGCAGGTCGCGGATCAGACTATCGCCAAAATTTAGTCCGCGCCGGCGCCAGCGATCGGCGGCAACTTCAGACGCAAACCGGAAAGCGTTTACACTGTGGATCTTTACGCCATTCGCGCTGCGCCCCGCGGCGCAGGTGATGACACTTCGATTACGCGACTTATCTTATCTTCCGACTATGAATCTGAATAATTACAAGTACGTTGTGGTGGAAGGCCCGATCGGTGTCGGCAAGACTACGTTGACCCAAAAGATCGCCGTACACATGGGCGCGCAAGTGCTGCTCGAGCAGCCGGAAAACAATCCTTTCCTGGAAAAGTTCTATCGCGATCCGGCCCGCTATGCGCTGTCGACGCAGATGTTCTTTCTGTTCCAGCGCATCAACCAGTTGCGCGACCTGGCGCAGAGCGATCTGTTCGATAGCCCGGGGGCGGTGGCGGCGGATTTTTTGCTCGACAAAGATCCCATCTTCGCCAGTCTGACGCTGGCCGATGATGAACTGAATCTGTATCAGCAACTGTATGCGCATTTGCGTCCCCAAACGCCGACGCCGGATTTGGTCATTTATCTGCAAGCCGAACCCGAGACACTGATGGAGCGCATCAAAAAGCGCGGCATTCCGATGGAGTCGGCGATCTCGCCGGACTATATGACGCGACTGTGCGAAAGCTACAGCCGCTTCTTTTACCATTACGAAGCCGCACCGCTCTTGATCGTGAATAACGAACATCTGGACCTGTCCGGCAGCGACGCCGATTTCGAGCTGCTGCTGGCCCGCATCGACAGCATGCGCGGCAAGCGTGAATTTTTTAATCGCGGAGAATAATATGGCAGGTTATTTACAGGGCGGCGCCCCTATTGCATCGCAAGCACGTAGCAAACCGGTGACGATTCCAACACTGCAGAACATGCGCTTGCAGGGTGAAAAAATCACCATGCTGACCAGTTACGATGCCAGCTTCACGGCATTGCTGGATCGCTGCGGCGTCGACACCATACTCATCGGCGATTCGCTCGGCATGGTGTGTCAGGGTCATCCGTCGACGTTGCCGGTATCCGTCCAGGACATCGTGTATCACACCGCCAGCGTGGCGCGCGGCAACAGGACGGCGCTGGTTCTGGCCGACTTGCCATTCGGTAGTTACGCAACACCCGAAAGCGCGTTCGCCAATGCCGTGCCGGTGATTCAGGCGGGTGCGCAGATGGTCAAAATTGAAGGCGGGGCCTGGCTGGCGCCCACCGTGCGCTTCCTCACTGAACGCGCGATTCCGGTATGCGCCCATCTCGGCCTGACGCCGCAGTCGGTGCACCAGTTGGGCGGCTATAAAGTACAAGGCAAGAGCAGCGCAGCTGCCGAACAATTGAAAGCGGATGCCCTGGCATTGCAGGCTGCCGGCGCCAGCCTGCTGGTGCTGGAAGCGATACCGGCCGCGCTCGGCAAGGAAGTCACCGATTTGCTGAGCATTCCCACCATCGGCATCGGCGCCGGTCCGGATTGCTCCGGCCAGGTGCTGGTGCTGCATGATTTGCTGGGGGTTTTCCCTGGCCGTAAAGCCCGCTTCGTGAAGGACTTCATGCACGGCCAGACCAGCATCGAGGCGGCGGTCAGCGCCTATGTCGCAGCGGTCAAGGACAAGTCGTTTCCGGCGCCGGAACATTGTTTTTAACGCTTTAGCCTGACCAAACAGCCGTTGATTTTCCTGTTTGCCGGCGCTATCACTGCATGGCGCCGGCACTTGCACATAACCACTCGAAAGCGATTTCCACGGCCGGCGTGCGCGGCGTCAGGCGTGATTTTGTCAGCCACAGGCCGGGCAACGGAAAACCGGGAATCTGCGGCAACGGCATGAGCCGTCCCTGTTCCAGCGCGACCCCGGCCAACAGCTGCGACACCATCGCGATGCCGAGCTCCTGCTCTGCCGCATGCAGCAGCAGGCGTGCATCATCGACTGTGATGCTGCGCTGCGGCGCGCTTTCCTTCAGCCGATATTCGGCCAGCCACGGCGCCCATTCCGGACGGTGCTCATCCATGATCAGGGGCGCTGCCATGAGCACCTCGGGAAATGGCTGCACCTGCAGCCGCGCTGCCATCCGTGACCCGCAGACTGCGATGGCACGGTCTTCCAGCAGCGCTACGGATTTCAGTTCGGCACTCTCCAATGCCTGCGTCGACACGATCAGGTCCACATCAATGCGGTCGATTTCGCGCAGCTCCTGTTGCGTGATCAACCAGATTTCGATGGCGGGATGTTGCGCTTTCAAGGCCGGCAGTCTTGGCATCAGCCAGCCGGCGGCAAAATCCGGGGAACAGGCCAGCAGGACCGAGTCCATATTCCGGTAAGGTTCGATCCGTTCGCGCCCATCCCTGAGGGTTTTCAGCGTATTGCGCACCGTCTCGCAAAATAGCTCGCCAGCGGCCGTCAGCGTGACGCCGCGCCCGACCCGGCGAAACAGGGGCTGCCCAACCCAGGCCTCCAGGTTCTGGATTTGGTGGCTGATGGCCGATTGCGTCAGCGACAGTTCCACCGCCGCGCGGGACAACCCGCCCAATCTGGCGGCCGCCTCGAAGGCAATCAGGCTTTGAAGCGGTGGCAATCTATTCTGCATGGTATTAAAAAAATTCATCAATCAAGAAATATCCATCATTTTACATGGCCATGCTTCCTAGATAGTATCGACGTCAATCCCATATAGAAATTTTAAGCATTAGAAATATTAATGCAATGCTAAGCACATCGATCACTCACTACTGAGCAACCTGGAGCAATAAAATGGATTCAACGATCAAGGGTGACGGCGCAATTCGTCGCACCTCCCTGTACGGCTCTTCTGCCGAAAACACGTATGCCGGCGTCCTCAGCTTCATGCGGCGCAATTACACCCGTGACCTGAGCGGCGTCGACGTCGCCATATCGGGTATTCCGCTAGACCTCGCCACCACCTTCCGCTCCGGCGCCCGCCAGGGTCCGGCCGCGGTGCGCGCAGCCAGCGTGCAGTTGGCGGAACTGGCCCCCTATCCGTGGGGCTTCAACCCGTTCGACGACTTGGCGGTGATCGACTACGGCGACTGCTGGTTCGATGCGCACAACCCGCTGACGATTTCGCAAAGCATCGTCGAGCACGCCCGCACCATCCTCGCCAGCGGCGCCAAGATGCTGACGTTCGGCGGCGACCACTTCGTTACCTACCCGTTGCTGAAGGCGCATGCCGAGAAGTATGGCAAACCGCTGTCGCTGATCCACTTCGACGCCCACTGCGATACCTGGCCCGACGACAGCCCGGAGTCGCTGAATCACGGCAGCATGTTCTACAAAGCGGTCAAGGATGGCCTGATCGATCCGAAAACCTCGGTACAGGTCGGCATCCGTACCTGGAACGACGACTTCATGGGCATCCACATCCTGGATGCGCCCTGGGTCCACGCCAATGGTCCGCAAGCGGCGCTGGAAAAAATTCTGTCCATTGTCGGCGACCGGCCGACTTACCTGACCTTCGATATCGATTGTCTCGACCCGGCGTTTGCACCGGGCACCGGCACCCCGGTCCCCGGTGGCCTGAGTTCGGCGCAGGCGCTGGCCATCATCCGCGGCATGGGGCCGGTGAACCTGGTCGGCATGGATGTGGTCGAGGTGTCACCCGCCTTCGACCAGAGCGAAATCACAGCGCTGGCCGCCGCGCATATCGCGGCCGACCTGCTGTGCGTGCTACGCAACCAGAAACTCGCCGGCAAACGCAGCATGTAATTTGCGCAGGCAACACCGGCAAGCGCCTTTGAACCTGCATCTTAAAAATGGTTAAGGCGCGCTCACCTTCATATCGTTCCAAGAGGAGACAAACATGCATACAATGACGCGCAAATTCCAGTCCAGACATCGCATCGGGTTGAATTGGCCACTGTCGATCGTCGCAGCTGCATTCGGGGTGGCAGCGTTTACCGCCACCCCGGCCATAGCCCAGGAGGAAAAAGTGCTGAACCTCTACAATTGGGCCGACTATATCGGCGACGATACGGTCGCAAAGTTTGAGAAAGAAACCGGCATCAAGGTCCGTTCCGACTACTTCGACGGCAATGAAACCCTGCATGCGAAGCTGGTCGCCGGCAGGTCGGGTTACGACGTCGTGGTGCCGTCTGCGCTGTGGGCAGGTATCCAAATCCAGGGCGGCTTGCTGCGCAAACTCGACAAGAGCCAGTTGCCCAACCTCAAAAACATGGATCCCGTGGTCCAGGCGAAACTGGCCAGGCTCGATCCCAACAATGATCATTTAGTCAGTTGGCTGTGGGGCTATACCACGGTCGGCATCAATGTCGATAAAGTCAAAGCCGCGCTCGGTGACCTGCCGATGCCGGAGAATGCCTGGGATCTGGTGTTCGATCCAAAGTACATGTCGAAACTAAAATCCTGCGGGGTCTCCTTCGTCGACACCCCGGCGGATATCCTGCCCGCAGCCTTAAGTTACCTGGGGAAAAATCCCTACTCCAAAAATAGCGGCGATTATCAGGATGCCGGCAATTTATTACAGAAAATTCGGCCTTACGTCACGCTGTTCAGCTCACTGGGCTATATCAATGACATGGCGAACGGGTCAGTGTGTGTAGCGCTCGGCTGGTCCGGCGACATCAACATCGCGCGTCAACGCGCAATCGATGCCAGGAACGGTTACAAGATCGAGGCGCTGATACCGAAGAGCGGCGCCAATCTGTTTTTCGACACCCTGGCGATCCCAGGCGATGCCCCGCATCCGACCAACGCGCTGCTTTTCATGAATTACATCATGCGCCCGGAAGTCCAGGCGGGACTGACTAACAAGGTGTTCTATGCCAATTCGAACGCCGCCAGTATCAAATTCGTCAAGAAAGAGATCGCCGACAACAAATCGGTATTCCTGTCCGAGGCTGATATAAAACGGATGACCGCACCGGAAGTGTTGAACAATGACATCCGCCGCACCATGACGCGGGTATACGCGAAGTTTAAGAACGGCATCTGATCGGGTCTTCCACCCTCCCGAATGAGATTGTTGTTACTCACGGCCAAGGCGTGAATTTCACGCCTTGACCGGTCTTACATCATCACAAAACTAGACAATCTTGATCCAGGTGGTCTTCAATTCCGTGTATTTGTCGAACGCGTGCAAAGACTTGTCGCGTCCATTCCCGGATTGCTTGTAGCCACCGAACGGAACCGTCATGTCGTCTTCGTCGTACTGGTTGACGTGCACCGTGCCGACCCGCAGCGCCCGTGCGGTTTGATGCGCCTTGCGGATATCCGAGGTCCAGACTGCCGCCTGCAAGCCGAACGCAGTCGCATTCGCTTCGCGGATCGCGTCGTTCAAATCGGTGAAGCCGAGCACCGACAACACCGGCCCGAAAATCTCTTCGCGCGCGATCTTCATCGTGCTGTTGACGTTATTGAACAGTGTCGGCTCAATATAGTAGCCACCGGTCTCGGTGCGGACCTGCTGTCCGCCTGCCAGCAATTGTGCGCCTTCCGCCTTGCCCGATTCGATAAAACCCATTACCGAGTTCAGCTGGATATTGTCGACGATGGCGCCCATCACGGTCGCCTCGTCCAGTGGATCGCCCGGCTGGAAATTCGGTACCAGCGCCAGCGCTTTGGCAATGAATTGTTCCTTGATCGATTCTTCCACGAACAAACGTGACGGCGCGTTGCAGCTCTCGCCCTGATTGAAGTAGATCGACCCCACCGCCGCTTGCACGGCAGCATCCAGGTCCGGGCAATCCGCACACACGATGTTGGGCGACTTGCCTCCCAGCTCGGTCCAGACCCGCTTCAGATTCGACTGTCCCGCATATTGCATGATCTGCTTGCCAATCCGCGTGGAGCCGGTAAAGCCGATGCAATCGACGTCCATATGCAAGGCCAGCGCGCTGCCGGCCTCATGGCCGTAACCCGGCACCACGTTGAAGACGCCAGGCGGAATGCCGGCTTCCAGCGCGATTTCGGCCAGGCGTAGCGCTGTCAACGGCGACTTTTCCGATGGCTTCAGCACCACGCTGTTGCCGACCGCCAGTGCCGGCGCGATTTTCCAGCAGGCCATCAGCATCGGGTAGTTCCACGGCACGATGGCGGCGACCACACCGACCGGTTCGCGCGTGATCAGCGCCAGGGTGGTGTCGGGTGTCGGGGCGATCTCGTCATAAATCTTGTCGACCGCTTCGCCGTACCAGCGGAGGCAGTTGGCGGCCGCCGGCACATCCACGCTGCGGCTGTATTTGATCGGCTTGCCCATGTCCAGCGTTTCCAGCAAGGCCAGTTCATCTCGGTGTTGCAGCACTAAATCGGCAAACTTGATCATCGCGCGTTTGCGTACCGCCGGCGCCAGCCCGGCCCAGCGCCGGTCTTCGAAGGCGGCCCGCGCGGCAGTCACCGCCGCGTCGATATCGATCGTATCGCAGCGGGCGACATCGACCAGCTTGCGGCCATCGATGGGGGAAATACAGTCAAAGGTTGCGCCGGACTTCGCCGCGACACGCTGACCGTTGATGAATGCGCGCCCGTCAAACTGCAATTGCGCAGCGCGTTCATGCCAAAGTGTGTTCGTCATTTGAAACTCCTTTTTAATCGGGGCCAGTCTTTAGCGGCCGGCCCCCTCCAGCATCTTAAAAACTGATTACGGTAGAAGCGCCCAGCAAGGTATTGTCCTTTTTAAAGCTGTGGGAGCCGACATCGAAGAACGTGTTTTGGGTCGAACGGTCGTAGCGCGCCTCAAATTTCAGCATGGCGTTGGGCGTCAACGCGTAGTCCAGTCCCAAGGTCAGCGCGGAGCGGTTGGCGCCGCGGTTCGGATCGGCCACCAGACCGGTGGCGTTATCGATGCCCGGGCCGAAACCGTTGCGATAATCGCCGCAGTTGGAAGGCATCGTCGTCGCCCCGGTCGGGTCGGTCGGATCGGCGCTCTGGCAACCGGCAGGGAACACCAGGTTTGGCGTACCACCGCCATTTTTATCGTTCTTGATGTAATCGAAACGGGCGACCCCTTCCAGGCGCGAGGTGATCTTGTAAGAGGCCAAGGTCGACAAGCCGACCCATTGCGCCGTGCCGCCATTGAACGCGCTGCCTTTCGCCCGTCCCACTTCCAGCTGGCCCTGCAAATTCCAGTTGCCGCGGGTATAGAAAGTATCGGCCTCAAGATAATTCACGGAAGTCGTGCCGGACGTCTTGCCATGCAAGCCGGAAAAACCTATGCCCTGGAACTCATTTGTGGCGTAATCGACGCGATAGTGCAGCGCTGGAGAGCGGCGGTCGGTGATGCGGCCATTATTCAGGTTGCCAACGATGGCCTTGGCATCCCATTTGCCATCGATATGCTCATAGCCGGCACCGGTCATGAAGGTCGGTTCGGTGAAATCGAACAGCAAATTGTTGGTGATGGTTTTTTTCGAACTGATGCCGCCGCCAGGCAGCTCAAATTCATAACCGGGCCAGGAACCCATTTGACCCACCAGGATTTTATCGTTGAGGGAACCCATCGGAATGGAAACGAAGGCCTGGTTCACGATCGAGCCGCTGTTAAAGCCGCCACCATCGCCATAACTCTTGTGCGGCATCAATTCGAGCGTCCACTTGGTGCCGCCTTCCATTTCCTTCTCGATCCTGACCAGCGCCGAACCGAAGTAGCCGTTGTCGTAGGAGTAAGGCGCATTGGTGCCGCCGTTGGCCTGCTGATCGTTAAAGTTCTTCATGAACACGAAGCTGCTGGTCTGCTGACGCTGGTTATAAATATAGGTCGGGTCCATGAAGCCGGAGATTTTCAGGCCCTTGAAACCGCTCGCCTCCATCTGGTCTTCCAGGCCTTCGGTTTTCATCTTGACGCGATTGAAATCGGCCCGGGTATCGTCATCGAATCCGCCGCCGGCAACAGTGGCCGTCGCTGCAGTGGCTGCAGTGGCCGCAGTGGTGGCGCTATCTGCCTTGGCGTTGGCCTGCTCCACCAACCCTTCGAGTTTCTTGACCTGGCTCTTCAACGCATCGAGTTCCGCCTTGATCTCCTGCATGCTCTGGGCGGACGCCGCGAGCGGGAATGCCAGCGCGATGGCGATGACGGTTTTTTTTAAGCTAAACATCTTGTCTCCTGTGACTCTTATGAGTAGTTATAGTGTGGATTTCAATGCAGCGTTTCAGCCTGGAATGCAGCGGAAATCTGTTTTTGGCGCAAGCGCTCGGCGCGGGCGATATACAGGCTCGATAAAATCACGCCGATGCTCACCACCAGAATCGTCAAGGCGGCGACCACGTTGACGCGCGGGTCGAGCCCCAGCCGCGCCCGTGAAAAAATCACGATCGGCATGGTCGAATAGCCCGGGCCGGTCAGGAACTCGGACAGCACCACATCGTCCAGCGACAAAGTAAAAGTCAGCAGCCAGGCCGATGCCAGCGCCTGCGTGATGTTCGGCAAGGTCACCAGAAAGAACACCTGATGCGGCTTGCAGCCCAGGTCCATCGCCGCCTCTTCCAGCGACTTGCTCATCTCTTGCAAGCGCGACTGCACCACCACGGTGGCATACGCCATGCCGAGCAGCGTGTGGCCGAGCCAGATCGTCATCATGCCGCGGTCCGGAAAGCCGAACAGCTTCTCGACCGAGACCAGCATCAGCAGCAGCGACAGCCCGATAATGACTTCCGGCATCACCAGCGGCGCATTGACCATGCCGTTGAACAGCGTGCGCCCGGAAAAATGGCGATAGCGATCCAGCACGTAGGCGGCAAAGGTGCCCAGCAACACCGAGCCGCAGGCCGCCATCACGGCGATCTTCAGCGACAGCACGAAACCGCTGATGATTTCCGTGTCCTGCAGCAACTCGCTATACCAGTGCAAGGAAAAGCCGCTCCACACCATGTCCTGGCGCGAACTGTTGAACGAAAACACGATCAGCACCAGGATCGGGATATACAGGAACAGATAGCCCAGCGACAGCCAACTCCGTCCGAACCAGCGATAGCCGTTCATGCTCTTCCCCCTGCGTGTTGTTGTGTCTGATATTTATTGAAAATGCCCATCGGCACCAGGATCAGCAGAATCACCATGACCGTGACCGCAGACGCCATCGGCCAGTCGTTGTTGGTGAAGAATTCATCCCACAGCACGTGACCGATCATCAGCGTCTCCGGCCCGCCCAATAATTCCGGAATCACGTATTCGCCGACACAGGGAATGAAGACCAGCATCGCGCCGGCGATGATGCCCGACTTGGACAGCGGCACGGTGATGCGCCAGAAGGTCTGCCATGGCGTCGCGCCCAGATCGGCGGCGGCTTCCAGGAAGCGCACATCCATCTTCACCAGGTTCGCATACAGCGGCAAAATCATGAACGGCAGGTAGGCGTAGACCATCCCGATGATCAGCGAAAACGGCGTGTTCATCATATGCAGCGGCGCATCGGTCAGTCCCACCGACTGCAGGAAGTGATTCAACAGGCCGTTGTTGGCCAGGATCCCTTTCCAGGCATAAATGCGCAGCAGGAACGAGGTCCAGAACGGCAGCATCACCAGCATCATCAGGGTCGGCCGGATCGTCGCTTTGGCGCGCGCCATGAAATACGCAAACGGATAGCCGATCAGCAGACAGAACAGCGTCGTGATCGCCGCATACTTCAATGAACTGAGGTAGGTCAGCGAATACAGGTCGTCCTGCAGAATGAACAGGTAGTTGGTGATCTTGATCTTCAGCGAGATAGCGCCATCGGCATACGACAGCAGGGTGCCGAACGGGTTGCCGGTTTCCATCTCCGCCATGCTGATCTTGAGCACGATCAAAAACGGCACCAGAAAGCAGATCAGCAGCCAGATGTAGGGCACGCCGATGACGAAGCGGCGTCCGCTGAACCAGCGCAACGGGGCGCGCAGCAGACCGTTCACGCGGCTGTCCGGGAGCGTGACGAAGCCTTTCGCCGCCTGCTGGAACGCACGGCGGGTAAGTAATTTTTTCATGTTTGCTTCCTTATTGGGTCAAGACCACCATCGCGTCGTCATTCCAGCTGGCGTAGACTGTGTCGCCCCACTTCGGCCGATGCGTCGCATGGCGTACGGTGTTGGCGGAAGTCGCCTTCAGGATCATGCCGCTGGCCAGTTTCAGGTGATATACGGTGTAGCTGCCCAGATAAGCCAACTCAACCACTTCGCCTTGCACGCAATTCGGCGCGCCGGCCGCACCGGGGATGTCAAAGCTGACCGCGATTTTTTCCGGGCGGATACCGACCGACACCGCCATGCCGACGGTCCCGGTGATGCCATGCCCGACGTGATGGGTGCATTCCGGCGAGGCGATGACGACATGGTCGGGCTCATCCTCGATCAGTTTGCCGGAGAACAGATTGACGCTACCGATAAAATCGGCGACGAAGCGGCAGTTCGGCGTTTCGTAAATATCGCTCGGTTTGCCGATCTGCAGAATCCGTCCTTCGCTCATCACCGCGATGCGCGAGGCCATGCTCATCGCCTCTTCCTGATCATGCGTGACCATCACGACGGTCACGCCGACCTGTTCGATGATGTTGACCAGTTCGAGCTGGGTGCGCTCGCGCAGCTTTTTGTCGAGCGCGCCGAGCGGCTCATCGAGCAGCAGCAATTGCGGCCGCTTGGACAGGCTGCGCGCCAGCGCGACCCGTTGCTGCTGGCCGCCGGACAATTGGTGCGGCTTGCGCTTGCCGTACGCCTTGAGTTGCACCAGGTCCAGCATCTTGTCGACGCGGGCGGCGATTTCATCCTTCGGCATACCGTCGCGGCGCAGGCCGAACGCGACGTTGTCCCAGACCGACAGGTGCGGGAACAAGGCGTAGGACTGGAACATCATGTTGATCTGGCGCTGGTAGGGCGGCATGCCGATGATGTTCTGCCCGGCCAGCGAAATCTCGCCGGAGGTCGGGGACTCGAACCCGGCCAGCATCCGCAGCAGCGTGGATTTGCCGCAGCCGGAACTGCCGAGCAAGGCGAAAATCTCGCCTTTGTTGATGGTGACGGAGACGTCATCGACTGCCCGCACGCCGTCGAATTCCTTGACGAGGTTGCGGATGTGCAGGAACGGCTGTCCGGCACTCGCGGCGGCTGGTTCGATGGCGATGGAAGATAGCGATGTAACTGGGGGAGCGGAGGTCATGACAGGCTCGATACGAAAAAAATAAAAGTGTCTGGAACAAGAGTTTCAACTAGTTTCAGGTCTGGTCGGAAACGCTGCAGGTCATCCGGCGTATCCGGACGACCTGCTCAGTGGATCAGAGCCCGGTCTTGAACTGGGTGAAAATCCGCGTGACTTGACGGCGGATATCGTTGTTCACGGGTTCCGGTGCAATCATCTTCTTCATGTCGGCGTCGGACAGGAAGACTGACTTGTTCTCAGAAATCTGTTTTTTGACGAACTTGAGGCTGGCGGCATTCGGATTCGCGTAGAACACCTTGTTGGTCAGGCTCGCATGGACTTCAGGCCGCATGATGTAATTCATGAACAGCAGCGCGTTGTTCGGATGTTGGGCATCGCTTGGAATCGCCATCGTATCGAAGAACAGCGTGGCGCCGTTCTTCGGCACCAGCACTTCGATCTTGTTGCCGTTCTTGGCATCGATCGCGCGTTGACGTGCGATGTTCATGTCGCCGGACCAACCGAGCGCTACGCAAATCGCGCCATTCGCCATGTCGTTGATATAACCGGAGGAACTGAACAGCGTGACGGAGGGACGGATTTTTTGCAACATACGGGCCGCATCCTGGTAGTCGCTGCTGACTTTGGAGTAAGGATTTTTACCGATATAGCGCAGCGCTGGCGGCAGGATTTCCGAAGGTGCATCGAGGAAAGAGACGCCGCAGGATTTTAGTTTCGACACATATTTCGGATCGAACACCAGATCCCAGACATTCTCCGGCATGGGCAGGTCGCCGAGCGCGGCTTTGACTTTATCGACATTGATGCCGACCGTGGTGTAGCCCCATAGCCAATCGACCAAATGCTCATTGTGGGGATCCAGCTTGGCGAGTTGCGCCTGGATAGTCGGGTCGAGATTGACGAGGTTGGGCAGCTTGCTCTTGTCCAGCTTGCGCAGCAGGCCAGCGTCGATTTGCAGGCGTGCCCAGTGCGCGGACGGCACCACGATATCGTAACCGGTCTTGCCGGCGACCAGCTTCGCATGCAGGATTTCATTGCTGTCAAAGTTGTCGTAACGGACCTTGATGCCGGTCTCTTTTTCGAAATTCTTGATCGTGTCGTCGGCGATATAGTCCGACCAGTTGTAGATATTCAGGATTTTCTCTTCGGATTGGGCCATGGCCGGGACCGCGGCAAAGGCCGCCACCCCGAATGCCACGGCGCCAATCAGGCCTCTCAAGTTCCATTCCATCTGCGCCTTCGCCTTCAACTTCTTAGTCACTGCCTTCATGTGTGTCTCCTAATGAATCAAAATGGAAATACTGCTAGTTACACTGCCCTTGCTGCGTCACCGTTCGCGTCGCGGCCTACATGCCGGAACGACTTTCACGGATGACCTGGCAAGACTGATTATCCTATCAATTTATATGCCAGCCATAGCAAGAATGCGACAGTTCACTTCTTAAATGCTGTCGGTTTGCGCTCCCGCCATCCATCCCCGTTGCGTCAGATCTGCCAAAGTCGCATCGAGGCAGACGCGAATCAAGGCCACCATCTCGTCAATTTCGGCATGCGTCATGACCAGCGGCGGCGCGATAATCATGCGGTCGCCGACGGCGCGCATGATCATGCCGCTGCTAAACATATGGCTGCGGCAGATCATGCCGACATCCAGCTTCGACTCGAATGGCACGCAATCATGCACATTCGCCGCTTTTTTCTGCACCAGATTCAGACCGGCGACAAAACCGCAGGTGTCCGCAGCACCGACTAAGGGGTGATCTGCCAGCGCTTCGAATTTCTGCTTCAGGTACGGACCGGTGTCATCGCGCACCCGTTCGACTAGCTTTTCTTCCTGGATGATGCGGATGTTTTCCAGGGCAGCGGCACAGGCGACCGGATGGCCGGAATAGGTGAAGCCGTGGTTGAAGTCGCCGCCCTTTTCGATCAGCACATCCGCCACCCGATCGCCGACCAGCACGCCGCCCAGCGGCACATAACCGGAGGTCACGCCCTTGGCGAACGTCATCAGGTCGGGCTTGATGCCGAAATATTCGGAGCCGAACCAATGACCGAGGCGGCCGAAACCGCAAATTACTTCGTCAGCGACCAGCAAGATGCCGTACTTGTCGCAGATACGCTGAATCTCGGGCCAGTAAGTGGACGGTGGAACGATGACGCCGCCGGCGCCTTGCACCGGCTCGCCGATGAAAGCGGCGACCTTGTCGGCGCCGACTTCCAGGATTTTCTGCTCCAGCCAGGACGCGGCTTCCATCCCGAATTCTTCCGGCGTCTTGCCCTTGCCGCCTTCCAGGTAATACGGCTGGCCGATATGGACGATGCCCGGAATCATGCCGCCCTGCTCGTGCATGCCGGACATGCCACCCAGCGAGGCGCCTGCCATCGTGCTGCCGTGGTAGGCATTTTCGCGACTGATGATGACGTGGCGATCCTGGCAACCTTGCAAGTCCCAGTAGCGACGCACCATGCGGACGATCGTGTCATTGCCCTCGGAGCCGGAACCGGTAAAAAAGACGTGGTTGAATTGCGGCGGCGAAATCTCGACCAGCTTGGCGGCCAGTTGCACCGCCGGTACGTTGGTGGTCTGGAAAAAGCTGTTGTAGAAAGGCAATTGCTGCATCTGTGCATACACCGCGTCCGAGATGCTCTTGCGGCCGTAGCCGACATTCATGCACCACAAGCCGGACATGCCGTCGAGCAGGCGTTTTCCTTCCGAATCCCAGATATAGATGCCTTCTCCCTTGACCATGACGCGTGAACCCTGGCCGGCCAAGGCTTTGGAATCGGTGAAAGGGTGCAGATAATGGGCCGCGTCCAGCGCCTGGATTTCGCGGGTATTGACGGGGGCTTGCGCCACGGATTGACGGGCAGCGGGTGCGACGATAGCCATTGGGGCGAGTGTATTTGAATGCATGATCAACCTTCAGTTCTAGTTGCTATATAAAAGTGTAAATAAAAACATGAAGCACGAAGAGCGGCACGCCGGGGGCTTAAGGCAGTACGGCAGCGCGTGTCTTTTTCTAATCAATATCAGACGTGCAACAGCAGATGCTCGCGTTCCCACGGGCTGATCACCCGCATGAACTCCGCGTGCTCCAGATCCTTGATCGCTGCATACACGTCGACAAAACGGTCGCCCAGTACGTGGCGCAAGTGCGCCTCCTTGCGCAGTCCGTCCAGCGCTTCGGACAAGCTTTGCGGCAACTGATAATCGAGGTCGTACGCGCTGTCGACCGTGATCGGGGTTGGCTCCAGCCGTTCGGTCATGCCCAGATAGCCGCAAGCCAGCGTCACGGCCAGCGCCAGATACGGGTTCGCATCGGCACCGACCACGCGGTTCTCGACGCGTCGGTCCTGCGGACCGGATTCGGGCACCCGGAAGCCGACTGTGCGGTTATCCTTGCCCCACTGGATGTTGATCGGCGCGGCGGTATGGCGCACGATGCGGCGATACGAGTTCACGTACGGCGCCACAATCGCCATTGCTGCCGGCATGTAACGCTGCAGACCGCCGATGTAATGCGAAAATGCTTCGGAGGCGGTGCCGTCCTGGTTGCTGAAGATGTTCTTGCCGGTCTTGGAGTCGACCACGCTTTGGTGGATGTGCATCGCCGAACCGGGCTCGTCGGTCATCGGCTTGGCCATGAAGGTGGCATACATATCGTGCTTCAATGCAGCCTCGCGCAAGGTCCGCTTGAAGAAGAAGACCTTGTCGGCCAGACCCAAAGGCTCGCCATGCAAAAAGTTGATTTCCATCTGGCCGGCGCCGATTTCATGGATCAGCGTATCGACGTCGAGTTGCATCAGGTCGCAATAATCGTAGATATCCTCGAACAGCGGATCGAACTCGTTGACCGCATCGATGCTGTATACCTGACGACTGGTTTCCGCCCGGCCACTACGCCCCACAGGCGGGCGCAACGGGATATCCGGATCGGTATTCTTGGCGGTCAGATAGAACTCAAGTTCCGGCGCCACGATCGGGGTCCAGCCCTTGTCGGCGTAGAGTTTCAGCACGCGCCTCAGCACCGAACGCGGAGCGAAATCGACCAGCGAACCGTCGGAAAAATAGCAATCGTGGATCACCTGCGCCGTCGGATCGACCGCCCACGGCACCAGCGTAATGGTGTTCGGATCCGCCCGCAGGATCATGTCGCGATCGGTGGCTGAAATGGCGCGTTCGTAGGCGGCGTCATCGGTAGGATAGTTGCCGGTCACCGTCATCCCGAGTACCGCTTCCGGCATGCGCATGCCGCGATCTTCGGTGAATTTGGTGCGCGGCATGATCTTGCCGCGTGCGACGCCGGTCAAATCCGGCACCAGGCATTCGATTTCAGTGATCCGCTTTTCGTTGAGCCACTGTTCCATGTCGTTGTAGGAAAAATTTTCGCGTAAAGACATAATGTTCTCTCTTGTTTCGTTTGCTATTGCGCGGAGCCTGCCCGCTTATCGGGCGCCCTGCGCCTGCTTGTATTGCGGTGCTGGCGATGAGCGACGCTACGGCACTTCTGGCGTAAAGGTTCCCAAGGTTTTCATGCGCCCTCCCTCTGTTTTTGTAATTGATATCCCCGACAGGCTTCGCCAAACGCGGCGAGCAGCTTCATCGAATCAGGATTTTCGGTAATCTTCCACTCCGGATGCCACTGCAGCGCCAAGGTGAAGCCGGCGGCATCCCGTACGCTGAACGCTTCGACCAGACCGTCATCCGCGCGCGCCTCCACGCAGAGACTGGGGGCAAGACGGTCCAGGCCCTGTCCATGCAGCGAGTTCACCACCAGCTCGCTGGCGCCATTCAGTATCCTGGAGATGCGTCCGCCGGACGTCAGCGTGACGCGGTGCGCCGGCCCGTACTGTACGTCCAGCGGGTCTGAATCTTCATCACGATGGTCCATCATGCCAGGCACCTCATGTAGCGCCTGATGCAAGCTGCCGCCGAGGGCAACGTTGATTTCCTGCGCGCCGCGGCAAATCGCCAACAGCGGAATCCCGCGCTCCAGCGCCAGGCGGATCAGCGGCATCGTGGTCGCGTCCCGCGGCGCATCCAGCGGCAACTCCGGCTTCAATATCTGTTGACCGAACAGCGCCGGATGCACATTCGATGGCGAACCGGTCAGCAGAATCCCATCGGCAACCGCCAGCACTGCCTCCCAATCCGTTTTCGCACCAAAAGCAGGCAGCACCAAAGGCATGCAGTCGGCGCCCAGCCAGACCGCATCAACGTACTTCATCTGGGCAAGGTAATAGCTATCGGTGTCGATATGTTTGGTGCAGGAGGGAACGATGATGATTGGACGGTGCATGATTTATATGGGTCAAGAATGTGGGTCGAGAGTCCGGGCCAGGAATGCGTGCAGGTCTTAAGAACCAATTTAGTACAAAATCCTTTTGTTGCAACGCACCACTTCAGGGCAGGCAATGTAGACTCTTTTCTCCCTTAGCTAAGTAAGTGAAATCATCTTAGGCTTAATTTGGTATTATTGGGAGTGCCACTTTAACCATCTTGATAGAACCACTTAACTTATCGTGATTTCCAATCTTGCCGCCGCTGAATTACTGGGCGCCATACTGGCCCAGGCAGACTACTTCCCGCGCCTGCCGCAACAAAGACGACTGTATGAGGCCGCGCGTACCGCCATACTCCAGCAACAACTGAGTCCCGGCAGCAAACTGCCCTCGACCCGCAACCTGGCCAGCGAATTGGGCATCGCCCGCAACACCGTGATTGCCGCTTTCGAACAGCTGGCCGCCGAGGGTTTCGTGATCAGCTCAACCGGCAGCGGCACCTATGTTTCGGCCTCGCTGCCATCCACTTCGCAGCCAAAGCGCAAGCAGGACGGCAGCGCTGAAGCGGTTCCGGGAACGCCACCCAACGGCTTCGCGACCCTGTCCAAACGCGGCGCGCAATTAACCGAGTTTGCCGCCGGCACGCGTTATGAAATCCAGCCCTTCGCACCTGGCGATGCCGATTTTTCAATCTTTCCTTACAAGCTGTGGCAACGGCTGCAAAACCGCGTCTGGCGTGAAGCGCGCCCGGATTTGCTGGATTACGGCCAGGCCGGCGGCTATTTGCCATTGCGCCGCGCGATTGCCGAATACCTGCGCGTGTCGCGCTCGGTCAAGGTATCGATCGAACAGGTGATGATCACCGCCGGCACCCAGCAATCGCTTGATCTGTGCGCGCTGCTGCTGGCCGACGTCGACGACACTACCTGGGTCGAAAACCCGTGTTACTGGGGCGCGCGGCGCATATTCGAATCCTGCGAAGTGAGTCTGCACCCGGTCGCAGTCGATGCCGAGGGCATCGCACCGAGCGAAGCCGATCTGGCGACCAACCCGCGCCTGATCTATGTCACGCCATCGCACCAATATCCAACCGGGGTGGTGATGAGCCTGGCGCGGCGGCGCATGCTGCTCGACCTGGCGCTGCGCAAGGGGGCCTGGATCCTGGAAGACGATTACGATAGCGAGTTCCGCTACACCGGCCGGCCATTAGCCGCGCTGCAAGGCCTGGATGTGCATGGCCGGGTCGTCTACATGGGCACTTTTTCCAAGGTACTCTATCCTGGCATCAAGGTCGGCTACCTGGTCGCACCGCCGGCGCTGGTGACATCCTTCAAAGCGGCGCTGTATGACTTGCAGCGGCCGGGGCAATTGATGCTGCAGGCCGCATTGGCCGACTTCATCGCGCTCGGCCATTTCGCCACGCATATCCGTAAGATAAGGCAGGCCTATGGCGTGAAGCGTGAATTGTTGCGCAAGACGCTGGCGGCCCAACTGGGGGAGTCCGCCCCCATTTCCGGAGAAGAATCCGGCCTGCATCTGGTAGTCGAACTTCCCGACCACGTCGACGATGCCGCGCTGGCACGACTGGCGGCGGAGGCCGGCATCACGGTCAATGCGCTGTCCAACTACTATCTGGAACCACCGGTGCGACGTGGCCTGCTGGTCGGTTACGCGTATGTCCCGGCCGAAAAAATCGTCTATTACGGCAAACTGCTGGCGCATGTGATCCAGGCCGGTATCCGGCGCTGAAACCAGCTGCACGGTTAACCTGCGGCGCTGCAGTCTGGCTCAGAACAGATCCTTTAACCGATAATAAAGCGTCCCCAGCACCAGTGCCGGTGTCCGCATCAAGGGGCCGCCCGGGAACGGATGATGCTGGATGCGCGACAGCAAATCAAAGCGCTCCGCTTGCCCGGCAATGGTTTCTGCCACCAGCTTGCCCGCCATGCCACTCAGCGCCAGGCCGTGTCCGGAAAAGCCTTGCAGGTAATAAATATTATTCCCGAGCCGCCCAAAATCAGGAGCCCGGTTCAGCGTGATATCGACAAACCCGCCCCAGGCGTGCTGCACTGCCAGATCGGCCAACTGCGGGAACACGGCCAGCATCCGCCGCCGCATGCTGGCCGCAAGATTCACAGGCGTCGCTGTGGTGTAGCTGACGCGTCCGCCGAACAGCAAGCGGTGATCCGCCGTCAGGCGGAAATAGCCCAGGATGAAATTGGTGTCGCACACTGCGGCGCGCCGGCGGATCAACATGTCGGCCCGCTTTTTCGCCATCGGCTCAGTGGCGATGATGTAGGTGCCGACCGGCATGATGCGCCGCCCCAGTTCCGGCGCCACGGTCTTGCCGTATTCGTTCAGGTAGACGTTGCCGGCCAGCACCACGAAGTGGCACGCGACTTCGCCCTGCGCAGTTTTGACGACCGGCTTTTTGCCAAGGTCGCCACGCTCGACATGGATGACCGGTGAATTTTCAAAAATCTGTACGCCGGCTGCACGCGCCGCTGCTGCCAGGCCGAGGCAGTATTTGAGCGGATGCAAATGTCCTGAACCCGCATCGTAAGCGCCGCCATGAAAGCGCTCACTGGCAATGCAGTTTTTCACCTCCGCGGCGGCAATCTTCTGCATCGGATACGCATAGGTGCGGGCGACGTGATCCACCCACTTATCCAGCGCCTGCGCTTTCCTCGCGCTCACCGCCAGGCTCATGTAGCCGGGAACGAAATCGCAATCGATCGCATGCGTGGCGATGCGCTGACGCAGCAATTGCAATCCTTCGACCGTGGTATTCCAGGCGCGGCGCGCGTCTGCCGCCGAGAACTGTGACTCGATGGCATCCTCCCCGGCGAAACCGACCAGCGCTTGCCCACCGTTACGGCCCGATGCGCCCCACCCGACCATCTTCGCCTCCAGCAGCGCCACCGAATAGCCGCGTGCCGCCAGTTCCAGCGCTGCGGAAAGCCCCGAGAAGCCGGCACCGACCACACACACATCCGCTGTAATACGTGCCGCCAGTGCGGGCGCCGGCAGCGGTCGGGTCACACTGGCTTCGTAGTAGGAGTCCTGCGTGAGTTGGGTTTCTTTTTTAAGCAACATGGGATGCCTTCGGTTAGCAACAAGAAACAGCAAGAAAATATCAGGTGCGTGCCCGCTTCTGAATCTGGCCGCACAGATAGGTCCAGACAAAGGTGGATGCCGCATTCGTGGTCAGCTCGGCGTGGTCGTAAGGGGGCGCCACTTCGACGCAATCCATCCCGCACCAGTTCAGATCAGCCAGCTCTTCAATGATCGACAGCACCTGCGCCGAAGTCATGCCACCCGGCTCGGGCGTGCCGGTGCCGGGTGCATATGCCGGGTCGAGGCAATCGATATCGAGCGTCATATACACCGGTGGATTGCCCGCTTTGCGCATGCGCTCGCGGATTTCCGTCAGCATCGGCGCCAGTTGCGCCGGACTTTCCAGCCCACGCAACTCACGCGCAGTAAACACCCGGCCGCCGACGCTGTTGACGTATTCGCGTGCTGCGCGCTCGGCCGACGAGCGAATCCCGATCTGGACTGAGGCCTGCGGTAGCAACAACCCTTCCTGCATCGCTTCGTACACCCAGGTGCCGTGACCGGATGGCTCACCAAAATGATCCGTCCAGGTATCGCAATGCGCATCGAAATGCAACATGGCAACCGGCCCGCCATGCACCTGATTCAATGCCCGCAACAAGGGTAAAGTCACCGAATGGTCGCCACCGAGCCACACCATGTGATGGTGCTTGAATAGTTCGATGGCTTGCGGCATCAGCGCCGCACGCATCGCTTCGACACCCGTGTTGGGCATAGGCAGATCGCCGGCATCGCATAAATGACCTAGCGGCGTGGTATCGAAATGCGGATGGGTCGCATCGCACAACATCTGCGACGCCAGCCGAATTGCCTGCGGGCCGAAACGCGCACCAGGCCGATTGGTCACCGCACCATCAAACGTCAGGCCGGCAAGCGCGAAGGGCATGGACGGCGCCGCACTCCGCGTCGGCCCATTCAAATAGGTGCCGCTGGAACGAAAGGCGAATTCATGTTGTGCCATCTTGTATAACTCCGATTGAGGTTTTCTATAGTGATTAAAGACCGAGGCAAAGCCAGGGAATCAGCGGTGCCATTGTGCCAACCAACATGGCTCCATGATAGGTCCAGTTTAATCAAAAATAGAGGAACCATTTATCGAAGAATGGCAAGCTCCACAGGCGTAAAAAAATCGCCAATCCGGTCAGCCGGATTGGCGATTTTTGCTTGGCAACTTGACTTAGGCTGCTTGGCTCAGTCCTCGTAACGTTTCAAGCTACAGGCCATGCCTTTCGCCAAATCGTCGGGTCCGCTGACAGTCACCCCCAAATCGCGCAACAAGCCGTCTTGCAAGCCATACACCCAGCTATGGATCATCAACTCCTGGCCGCGTTCCCAGGCATCCTGAACGATAGTCGTCTGGCAAACGTTGGCGACCTGCTCCATCGAGTTGAGTTCGCATAAACGATCATGGCGCAGCTGTTCCGGCAATGCCTCTCCCAAATACCGCTCATGCTTCTGATGCACGTCCTGCACATGACGCAGCCAGTTGTCGGCAAGACCGACGCGGCGCTTGGTCAGCGCGGCATGCACGCCCGAGCAACCATAATGACCGACCACGAACACGTGCTTGACCTTCAGCACGTCGACTGCGAACTGGAGTACCGACAAACAGTTCAGATCGCTATGTGCGACCACGTTAGCGATGTTGCGATGGACGAATAGCTCGCCCGGCAGCAGGCCCAGCAATTCGTTGGCAGGAACCCGACTGTCGGAGCAACCGATCCAGAAATAATCCGGCGACTGCTGTGCCGCCAGTGTCTTGAAAAAATCGGGCTCGCGCGCAGTGATCGCAGCGGCCCATTTACGGTTGCTATCGAAAAGCTGGTCCCGGGTCAGGACGTGTTTGTGTTTTTCTATCATCGTTTTCCGTTCAGAATAAGCACATGACTCACATGGTATTTTAACAATTTATGAAAATCAATTTGAACGCCATTTTATCGAAACTGCAGAATAGCATTTGATTTTCTCAAAATGCACATCACGATGAGAGCAAGTCTGACCCGGGCCGCCTGCTGCAACCTTGCCGAACTCAGCTCATATCGCCTAATAAACGCAATTTCAGCTTGCTGTCCGATGGTTTGTCGCCGAGCCAGGTTCTCAGTAACGCATTATAGAAATCCACGCCAGGCAATACCTCTCCCACGTTTTTCCCATTGACCTGGATCGAAGTACCGCTGCCGGGAATCCAGTCCATGATAATCGCATCGCCTTTTTTAACTTCCGGTATCGATCCAAACAATTCGCCGAACTTGATTAATTGATTAATGATTTTCGCTCTTTCTGCCTTATCTAAATTTCTCTGAATTCCCGCCATAAAGGCTTGACCCAAGTCCTCACTACTCAAATCACGCAGCATCACCAGCGTGATCCGACGCGGCCCGGCGGAATTGATGACGTCGGCCGGCGTGGTTTTTTTCTCGGATAAATACAGCGCTGCGGTGTACACCTTGAAAATAGCCTTGTAGCGGATACCGGCGCCATTCAATAGCAAGTCGCGATTCCCGACATGCGCGGTCTCATCAATCTTGACACCAGCCACTTCGAGCGCTACCGCATGTTGCGCAAATATCAGCGCCGACAGCACGCAAGCACAGCTTCCTGCACGTTTCAGAAACGCAGCTACAGTCATATTTTCTCCTGAGGATGAATGGTTACGGTGTCATTTTGACCAAAAAGTGAACGGTCGTATTTTTATTTATTACACAGAATAGAGGCGACTACAAAATAATGCAACATGGAAATTATTAGATTGGTATCGCGCCGTCGGCAGGCATAAAAATGCCGCTGATCGTTATCGATCGGCGGCTTTTTGCACAACTTTAAAGCTGGCTTATTGATTACTCGAAGAACTCTTTAACCTTGTCTTTCCACGACTTGCTCTGCGGGCTGTGTTTGGCACCGCCTTCGGTGGTCAGCTGATCGAAATCACGGAGCAGTTCTTTCTGACGATCACTCAACTTGACCGGTGTTTCGACCACAACGTGGCAGAACAAATCGCCGGCGTAACCTGAGCGCACGCCCTTGATACCCTTGCTGCGCAAACGGAAAGTTTTGCTCGACTGGGTACCCTCAGGAATCGTGAACGACACCTTGCCGTTCAGCGTCGGCACCTCGATTTCACCGCCCAAAGCCGCCTTGGCAAACGAGATCGGCATTTCGCAGTGCAAATCATCGCCATCACGCTGGAATACCGCGTGCTGCTTGATGTGGATTTCGACGTACAGATCACCTGGAGGACCGCCGTTCATGCCAGGCTCGCCGTTACCGGATGAACGAATGCGCATGCCGTCGTCGATCCCTTCCGGAATCTTCACTTCAAGTGTCTTGTTACGCTTGATGCGGCCTGCGCCTGCGCACGATGCACATGGCTCGGCAATCACTTTGCCGCTACCGTGACACTTCGGACAGGTTTGCTGAATGCTGAAAAAACCTTGTTGCATCCGCACCTGACCGTGACCGCCACAGGTCGGACACGTCACAGGCGCGGTACCGGGCTTGGCGCCACTCCCATGACAAGGCTCGCAGGCGTCCCACGACGGCACCCGGATGGTGGTGTCGAAACCGTGGGCCGCCTGTTCCAGCGAGATTTCCAGGTTGTAGCGCAGATCCGCGCCGCGATACACCTGAGGACCGCTGCCGCGACCGCCACGCGCACCGCCGCCACCGAAAATGTCGCCGAAGATATCGCCGAAGGCATCTGCAAAGCCGCCGGCGCCGCCGCCGCCGCCACCCATATTCGGATCGACGCCGGCATGGCCGTAGCGGTCATAGGCTTCGCGCTTTTGCGCATCCGATAGCATCTCGTAGGCTTCTTTCGCCTCCTTGAATTTATCTTCAGCGCCTTTGCTATCCGGATTACGGTCCGGATGATATTTCATCGCGAGCTTGCGGTACGACTTCTTGATTTCATCATCAGAAGCGTTTTTCGCAACCCCTAGAATTTCGTAAAAATCACGTTTCGCCATGTTGTGGCACCTTCAATTTGTTCTAAGCGAAAACGCCGAACAGAGCTTAAAGCTTTGTCCGGCGCGTCATTGCGGTGCGCTGGCAGGCATGCCGCCGCACCGCCGGACGAAGATTTTACTTGTCTTTTACTTCTTTGAAATCAGCATCCACTACGTCATCTTCCTTCGGCTTGCCTTCCGCTGCGCCTGCACCGGCAGCAGCACCTTCAGCACTGCCAGCGGCAGCTTGCTGCGCTTGCATGTCGGCGTACATCTTCTCACCGAGTTTTTGCGCTGCCGTGCTCAAGGCTGCGGATTTGTTGTCGATAGCCGCCTTGTCGCTGCCCTTCAACACTTCTTCCAGTTCCTTGATCGCTGCTTCGATGCTTTCCTTCTCACCGGCATCGAGCTTGTCGCCGTATTCGGTCAGTGCCTTGCGGGTCGAATGCACCAGCGCATCGCCTTGGTTGTGCGTTTCGGCCAATTCTTTCAAACGCTTGTCGTCTTCGGCATTGATTTCGGCATCGCGCACCATCTTTTGGATTTCATCTTCGGTCAAACCGGAGTTGGCCTTGATGGTGATCTTGTTTTCCTTACCGGTTGCCTTGTCTTTCGCGCCGACGTGCAAGATGCCGTTCGCGTCGATGTCGAAAGTCACTTCGATCTGGGGCGTACCGCGTGCTGCCGGCGGGATGCCTTCCAGATTGAATTCACCGAGGCCTTTGTTACCGGCCGCCATTTCGCGCTCGCCCTGGAACACTTTAATGGTCACTGCCGGCTGATTGTCGTCCGCAGTCGAGAACACCTGGCTGAACTTGGTCGGGATGGTCGTGTTCTTCTTGATCATCTTGGTCATCACTCCACCCATGGTCTCGATACCGAGCGACAGAGGCGTAACGTCCAGCAACAGCAAGTCTTTACGATCACCCGACAGGACCGAACCCTGAATCGCTGCACCAACTGCAACCGCTTCGTCCGGGTTCACGTCCTTGCGTGCATCCTTACCAAAGAATTCTTTGACCTTTTCCTGCACCTTAGGCATACGGGTCATACCGCCGACCAGAATGATGTCGTCAATGTCAGACACTTTGACACCGGCATCCTTGATCGCGATGCGGCAAGGCTCGATCGTCTTCTCGATCAATTCTTCCACCAGCGATTCCAGCTTGGCGCGGGTCATCTTCATGGTCAGATGGACTGGCGCGCCGTTGGCCATCGCAATGTACGGCTCGTTGATTTCTGTTTGCTGCGACGACGACAGTTCGATCTTGGCACGTTCCGCCGAAGCCTTGATACGTTGCAATGCAATCGCATCTTTGCCCAGATCGATACCGTTGACCTTCTTGAACTCGTCCAGGATGTAATCGATCATGCGTTGATCGAAGTCTTCACCGCCGAGGAAGGTATCGCCGTTGGTCGACAACACTTCGAATTGCATTTCACCATCGACATCCGCGATTTCAATGATCGAGATGTCGAAAGTACCGCCGCCCAAGTCATACACGGCAATCTTGCGATCGCCTTTTTCAGTCTTGTCCAGTCCGAATGCCAGCGCCGCAGCGGTTGGCTCGTTGATGATGCGCTTGACGTCCAGACCGGCGATACGGCCTGCGTCTTTGGTCGCTTGACGTTGTGCATCGTTGAAGTACGCAGGTACGGTGATGACCGCTTCGGTCACTTCTTCGCCGAGGTAGTCTTCAGCGGTTTTCTTCATCTTGCGCAATACTTCCGCAGCGATTTGCGGTGGCGCCAGCTTTTTGTCGCGGACAGCGATCCATGCATCGCCATTTTCGGCTTTGATGATCTGGTAAGGCATCAGCGCGATGTCTTTTTGCACTTCTTTTTCGTCGAATTTACGGCCGATCAGTCGCTTGGTTGCGTACAGCGTGTTTTTTGGATTGGTGACGGCCTGGCGTTTTGCCGGTGCGCCGACCAGAATTTCGCCATCTTCCTGATAAGCGATGACGGACGGCGTGGTGCGCACGCCTTCCGAGTTTTCGATCACCTTAGGCTTGCCGCCTTCCATGACGGAAACACAAGAATTGGTGGTGCCCAAATCAATGCCGATAATTTTACCCATGATGTTGTCCTTTACTGAATTTGTGAAATTTTGATGTACTGAATATTGGGAGAAAAACGATGCTTTCAAGCCTTTTAAGGGTCAAACAAGCACTTTTTTTACATTTTTCACGCTTATTTGCGCTTACTTGCTTTGTGCCACGGTCACCAGCGCCGGACGCAACAGGCGATCCGAAATGGTATAGCCTTTTTGCAGCACGCTCACCACGGTGTTGGCTTCCTGCTCGGCCGGCACCATCGAAATTGCCTGGTGCTTCATCGGGTCCAGCCGATCGCCAGCTGCAGGTGCGATTTCCAGCAGGCGATTCTTGTCAAACGCTGCAGACAACTGCTTCAAAGTCATCTCCACGCCTTCTTTCAACGACTCAACCGATGGCGCATCGAGCTTCAAGGCGATTTCCAGACTATCTTTGACCGGAACCATTGCCTCTGCAAAACTTTCGATGGCAAATTTGCTGGCGCGCGCGATATCCTCCTGGGCGCGGCGGCGGATGTTCTCCGCTTCTGCCTTGGCGCGCAAGAATGCATCCTGCATTTCGGCGATCTTGGCTTGCGCCTCAGCCAGCTCGACTTCCAGCGCCGACTCGGGGCTAACCGCAGCCTGCTGGTCAGCGATGGTTTTTTCGTTCTCTGCTTGCGCGCTCTGCTTTTCCATGTCTTCCATTCAAAAATCTCCAACAATCAATGACTTAGTGGTGTATGTGATGCATGGGATGCCAAATGGGGCTATCCCCTACATTTTCAAGGGGTTTACATTCAGCCGGATGCCGTTTGCTGCAACAATTTGTTTCAAAATTTACCGGTTTGAGTTTGCTGCGATGCGGCAAGAGAACTATCCTGTATTAAATTGCTCCCACTAGAGCAGATACAAGACAATTTCTATATGACTCTGCCATAGGTGAATATCGTGAAACTGTCGCTTATTTCCGCCATTTTACTCATCTATATTTTGTTGGCAGCCGGCTGGATCAGCTACTCACATTTAATTGCAATATATTAAATGCCAACAACTAGGCCGAAGCCCCAAGCCGTGCTGCCTCACTCTTTTGCAGTGCCGCCTGCTGCTTCTGTTCTGCCGACTCGCTGACCGATAAGCGGGTTGGCCAGCCAATTAATTGCTCCTCCGCCAACATCGCCAGCGCATTAATCCATGCCGGCGACTGATTCAGGCACGGGATCAGATGGAACTCCTTACCGCCTGCCTTTAAAAAACCGGCCTTCGCTTCCATACCGATTTCCTCCAGCGTTTCCAGACAATCACTGGTGAAACCCGGGCACATCACATCGACCCGTGCGACACCCTGCCTGGCCAGCTTTTCCAAGGTCGGCGCGGTATACGGTTGCAGCCACTCGGCCTTACCGAAGCGCGACTGAAACGTCACCATATATTGCTCTTGTGACAAATCCAGCTGCTGCGCCAGTAAGCGCGCTGTTTTATGACACTCGCAATGATACGGGTCGCCTAGCAGCAGTGTACGCTTAGGTACGCCATGAAAACTCATCAGCAACTTGTCCGGCATGCCATTCATCGCCCAATGCGCCAGCACCGACTCTTTTAAGGCCTGGATATACGCTTCGTGGTCGTGGTAATGCTTCACCAGACGCAACTCCGGGACATTCCGCACCTGAGCATAATGACTGAATACGGCATCAAAAATGGATGCGGTGGTGGTCGCCGAATATTGTGGGTAAGCGGGCAAAACCAGGACCCGGTCGCAACCGTCCAGCTTCAGTTTATCCAGCACGGAAGACAACGACGGATTGCCGTAACGCATCGCGTAGGCGACCTCGACCTGATGACCGCGCTGGCCCAGATAACCGCGCAACAGGACCGCCTGCTTTTCAGTATGCAGCTTCAGCGGTGAACCTTCATTGGTCCAGATCGACGCGTATTTTTGGGCCGACTTGCCAGAGCGCAACGGCAAAATAATCCCGTGCAAAATCCACCACCAGATCGCCCGTGGAATTTCGACGACGCGCGTATCGGATAGAAACTGCTTCAGATAGCGCCGCACCGCGCTGGTAGTCGGCGCATCCGGCGTCCCCAGATTGACCAGCAGCACCGCAGTTTTGCTAGCAGCGCCATGGGTGAAAGGGGGTTCTTTACGAAAAGCCATGTCGCATTCCCAAAAAAATTCACCACGACACAAGTGGCGCAGTCAGCTTTCATAGCGCTGACTTTATCGGTTGTGGCCCAAGGGGTTAATGTTTAATTTAAGTATTTCCAACGGCACAGCCTCAGCGCATCGCGGTTTTTAACAATACCGTTATGAAGCCAATAATTCACGTGCGTGCTTACGTGTCGTCGCTGTAATTTCCAGTCCGCCCAGCATCCGCGCAATTTCTTCGACCCGGCTCTTGGTATCCAGGCCATCAATAGCCGAAACAGTCTTGTTTGCGGCGCTTTGCTTGCTGACCTGAAAGTGCTGGTTAGCCTGGCTGGCGACCTGCGGCAGATGGGTTACGCACAATACCTGGCGGGCCTGACCAAGTCGCTTCAGCAAACGGCCAACAACCTCGGCGACACCGCCGCCTATGCCGCTGTCAACCTCATCAAAAATCAATGTCGGGGTCGCTGTTGCACTGGACGTAATGACGGAAATTGCCAAGGCAATCCGCGCCAATTCACCGCCGGAAGCGACTTTTGCCAGTGGCCGCGGCACCACGCCGGCATGACCCGCGACCAGAAATTCGACTTGCTCGACGCCGTACGCGGCTGGTTCGCAAGGATTTAATGCGACCTCAAAACGACCGCCGCTCATGCTCAATTCCTGCATCGCCGCAGTCACGGCATCGGTCAAACCCTTGGCCGCTTTGACGCGCGCCTTGGATAATTTTTGCGCTAGTCCGAGGTAGGCTGACTTGAGCTTTTCCTCTTGTGCACGCAAGGCGTCAAGATCACTGGCATCCGCCAACTGCCGTAGTTGTGCCGAGAGCGCAGCAAACGCTTGCGGTATGGCGTCAGGCTCCAGCCTGAACTTGCGCGAGGTGGAGTGTATCGCTTCCAGCCTGCTCTCGACTTCGTGCAGGCGCGCCGGATCCAGCTCAACCCGGCTCAAATAGTCATTGAGCGCGTAAACCGCTTCCTGCAACTGAATTCGCGCTGGCTCCAGCGCTTCCAGCACCGGCTTCAAGTCGTTGTCGAGGTCGCCTAACTTACCGATCTTGATATTCAATCCCGCCAGCTGCGACAGCATCGGATTGTCTGATTCGGAAATCAGGCTCAACGCTTCTTGTGCGCCTTCAATCAGGCTGGCGGCATGCGACAAACGGCTATGCTCGTTGGTGATGTCATCCCACTCGCCCGGCTTGAGCGCCAGCTTTTCCAGTTCGTTGACTTGCCATTCGAGGCGCTCGCGCTCCAGCAAAACGTTCTTGGCGTTGGTTTCAAATTCCTGGCGCTGCCTGGCCAACGCGCGCCAGCTTTTATACGCTGCCGAAACGGTCTGCAGGTCTTCTTGCAAACCGGCTTGTCCATCCAACAACAGACGTTGCGCATCCGTTTTCAGCAGCGATTGATGGGCATGCTGGCCATGAATATCGACCAGCAGTTCGCCTAGCTCGCGCAGCTGTCCGGCCGTCGCGGCAATACCGTTGATGTAGGCCTTCGACCGCCCTGCATTGTCTATTACCCGACGCAGCAGCACACCGCCCTCTTCGCTCTCGAACTCATTCGCAGCCAGCCACGCTCTGACTTCTTCACTGGTGTCGATCGGGCTGCCCTCGCTGTAGCGCGAGACCGAAAACTCGGCGCTGATATCGGCCTTGGCCGCGCCTTCACGCACGACACTGGCATCGCCGCGACCGCCTAGCGCTAAAGCAAGCGCATCGATCAAAATGGATTTTCCGGCGCCGGTTTCGCCGGTGAAAACAGTGAAGCCAGAGGCCAGGTCAAGCTCGATGGCATCAACGATGACAAAATCGCGAATGGAAAGTGTGCGCAGCATGGAGTCGAATTAGATCGGTTCGTAAGACAAAAATCGGTTTCAAGAAAGCGGACAACGAGGTCGGCGGCGGAGGCAACTGAAGCGGCAGTGTACTGCAACTGATGGTCCGGCCCGCGTGGCGCCGTTAACGCTCACCTCAAATGCCCCTCTGCCGAAGGATATTCATTCCAGTGCAATTTCTGGCGCAAGGTTTCGTAGTAACTCCAGCCGGGCGGATGTAAAAAGGTGATGGTGTGCTCAGAACGCTGGATCAAAATGCGGTCGCCGTGTTGCAGACTGGCTAACGACTGCATGTCAAAATTGACATTAATATCGCGGCCGTTGACGATTTCAATCACGATTTCGCTGCTGTCCGGCACCACGATAGGTCGATTCGACAACGCATGCGGCGCGATCGGCACCAGCACGATGCCGCTCAGCGACGGATGCAGCAACGGGCCGCCGGCAGACAGCGCGTACGCGGTGGAGCCGGTCGGGGTCGAGACTATCAAACCGTCCGAACGCTGGTTATACATAAAGCGGCCGTCGACTTCGACGCTGAGCTCAGCCATGCCGGAGGTCGCACCGCGCGACACGACGATATCGTTGAACGCCAGCGCGCTAAAAATAACCTTGTCGTCGCGCTTGACTACGCCTTGCAGCAAGGTACGACGCTCGGATTCGCACTTGCCGTCCAGCATTTCACCCAGCACCGGCAGCATCCGTTCCAGCGAAATATCGGTCATAAACCCGAGCCTCCCCTGATTGATACCGATCAGCGGCACATCGTAAGGTGCCAGTTGGCGGGCGATACCCAGCATGGTGCCGTCCCCGCCGACGACGATCGCGGCATCGGCTTGCTGGCCGATTTGCACCGGCGTCATTGCCTCGAATCCGGTCAGCGCAATGTTTTGCGCGGTCTCGGCTTCAAACACGACGTTATGTCCGCGCACCAGCAGAAAGTCGGCGACCTCGGTCAACGACTCGGAAATACCGGCGGCAAAATACTTGCCAACAATCGCAATGGTTTTTGGCAAAGAAGGCAGATTCTGCTGATGAGATAATTTTATGGGCCACATGCTGGCGATTAGACCATAATTTAGGCCTGCATTAAAGATTCCTTGGGGATACGCACCATCCAACATGAATAATACAGATAGCCAACCGCAGCGCCGTGCGCCCATCAAAGCCGTCCTGTTCGATCTGGATGACACCCTGTGGCCGATCTCACCGGTCATTGCGCGCGCCGAGCAATTGCTGCATGACTGGCTCCGCCAGCATGCGCCGGCGGTGCCGCAGCAATTCACGATCGAGCGCCTGCGGCAAATACGGGCGGCTTTGACCGATACCGATCCCTTATTCAAAATCGACTTGTGGGCCTTACGCCACGCCGGGTTGACCGCAGCCTTCAATAGCGTCGGCGCTGATAGCAGCAAGGTCAATGCCGCCATGGCGGTCTTTTCTGAAGCGCGTCATGCGGTAACGCCATTCGACGATGTCGAGCCGGTATTGACCCGTCTGCGTCAACGCGTATTGCTGGGTTCGATGTCGAACGGCTTTGCGGATCTGGAGAAAATCGGCCTGGCACAGCACTTCAACATCTCCATAGCATCACATAGTTTCGGCTGTGCCAAACCTGATCCGGCGATTTTCCAGGCGGCCTGCAAGGCGCTCCAGGTGACTCCCGAAGAAGCGGTATATGCCGGCGACGATCCGTTCCTGGACGTAGTCGGCGCCCGCCAAGCCGGCCTGTGCAGTGTCTGGATCAATCGCTTTGACCGTTCGTTGCCAGCCGGCATCAGCGCGGACGCCGAATGCGCCAGCTTGCTTGAGCTTGAAGCATGGCTGCATTTACAAGCTATCAACACATAACGGCCATAAAACCCCCATCCGTAACGAAAAAAAAGGAAATGCCGGCAACTGAGCCAGCGCAAAACAGTGTATAAGTGGATGCATAAGGCGCTGGCAAGCTGGGGCCGCGCTCGCTAAAATACTCGCTATGCATCTGGATAATCGCGCTCAAACTCTACTCAAAGCCCTGGTCGAACGGTACATCGCCGACGGCCAGCCGGTCGGCTCACGCGCACTGTCAAAGATTTCGGGACTGGAATTATCACCGGCAACCATTCGCAACATCATGGCGGACCTGGAAGAAATGGGTTTTGTCACCAGTCCCCACACTTCCGCCGGACGGGTGCCGACGCCGCGCGGCTACCGGGTGTTTGTCGATACCTTGCTGACGGTCCAGCCGATAGACGAAAGCGCGCTCGAATCCAGAATGCAAGCGCGCCTGCAAACCAACTCCCCTCAAAAGATCATTGCCAACGCCGCGCAGGTTCTGTCGTCGTTGTCGCAATTTGCCGGTGTGGTGCTGACGCCTCGGCGCGAATCAATATTCCAGCAAATCGAGTTTTTGCGATTATCGGAAAAACGCATACTGCTGGTCATCGTCGGCCCTAGCGGCGATGTCCAGAATCGGCTATTGCTGACCGATGTCGATTACACCCCTTCACAGCTGATACAGGCGGCCAATTACATCAACCAGCACTACGGCGGACACAGCATTGACGACGTTCGCTTGCGTTTGCAGAGTGAAGTGCGCCAGCTACGCGATGACATGACGCGCCTGATGCAGGCGGCAGTCGAGGTTGGTAGCGACGCGATGACGGATAACGCTGACGACGTCGTGATTTCGGGCGAACGCAATCTGCTCAGCGTGACCGACCTGTCGTCAAGCATGGCCTCGTTGCGTAAGTTGTTCGATATGTTTGAGCAAAAAACCAACCTGATGCAGTTGCTGGATTTCTCCGGCAAAGCCACTGGCGTGCAAATTTTCATCGGTGGCGAGTCGCAACTGGTTCCGATGGAAGAAATGAGTGTGGTCACCGCACCGTACGAGGTCAATGGCAAGATCGTCGGCACGCTGGGCGTGATCGGACCGACCCGCATGGCTTACGAACGGGTGATCCCGATTGTCGACATTACCGCCAAGCTGCTTTCAAATGCATTAAGCCAGCACTAGTCTGGCTTAATATATTTTGTTCAACGCGTAAGAGAATGCTGTTATTTTTTAGCGCATGTCCGGCAATGGCCATACAGCGCCAACGCATGATCGGCAATCTCGAAGCCACGCTCTTTAGCGACCGCTTTCTGACGCTTTTCAATTTCTTCGTCGTAAAACTCTTCGACCCGACCGCAATCGAGACAAATCAGATGGTCATGGTGTGAGCCTTCGTTTAGCTCAAATACCGCCTTGCCGGTCTCGAAATGATTTCGCTGCAACAAACCGGCTTGCTCAAATTGGGTCAAAACACGGTACACCGTTGCCAAACCGACATCGAGATTTTCGGATAGCAAAATTTTATAAACGTCTTCAGCGCTCAGATGGCGGACGTCGCTATTTTGGAAAATTTCCAGGATTTTGAGTCGCGGCAAAGTAGCTTTAAGGCCACTGGCTTTTAGTTCGGATGGATTGTTAGGCATGTTTACGTCGCAAATGGATGGAGGGTAGGAAGGACCCGTTACCGGAATCCCTCCCCCCTAAGAACCGTGCGTGCGACTTTCATCGCACACGGCTCAAGCTTAACAAAAATTCCTATACAGGAACCGGTTTAACAACTTTCAAAGCAAGGCTATGCACCTGCGTATGGCAATTCGGATGCAGTAATACGCGATTCCCAAGAGCATCGGAGCCTCCTTCCACACGATATTCGATGTGGTGGTCATGCCAACCGGTGTCCATGTCCATCTCGTTCTCACACAACGCACACAAGCCTCGTTGGTCAACATACAGTTTAACCCACTCGTTTCGGTATCGCATGGTATTCACCATTCGCTCCTGACGGAGGGTCTCGCCATACATTTCCCACTCAGGGTCATAGGGGTTGTAACTTCCCTTGATTTTCTTGTGACGTACGATGGGTGTACTCGATAACGAATACAATTCCATGACATCCTTTTCACCATTTGTTTTGGTAAACGCCGCTCCGAACACCCAATTCCGATTGTCGACTGACCGCCAATACTTCCGGCGAATCCAGTCTCCATTCTTCATTGGATGACGACGTTTCCCCCAGCGCATAAGTCGCCAAAACAGCAACGACTCCATGCGCGAGAACGCTTCTTTAGCAACCACGGGACTGTGATACTGCGACCAGCCCCGTAGCATGGGGTTCAGCAATCGGATTAAATCCTCTTGCTTCACAGCCCGATTGTCGTTGATAACATTCCTGAGCTTTTCATAGAACGTTTGCACGTTTTTCTTACTGGGCTTAATCAGTAGAGTCCCGGAATACTTCCGGAAATTCCAACCCAGGAAATCAAAACCCTCGTCAATGTGTACAATCTTGGTCTTGGCCGCAGACAGTCGCAATCCTCGTGTTGCAAGGAATGATTCTATCCACGGCCTGACTTCGGTTTCCAGGATCTCTTTTGAAGCGCCTGTAATTACGAAATCATCCGCGTATCGTACGACACCGATTTTCAGTTTTTTGGCTTTGGTGACTCCCCATTTCGCACCGAGGTGCGTTATGAGTTCTGTCTCCAAACCATTCAACGTCCAATTTGCTAACGCTGGGGAGATAATTCCCCCCTGCGGCGTTCCTGCTGTAGTGGCGAGCAATTGCTTCCGGTCAACAACCCCGGATTTCAACCACTTCCGAAGTATCGACTTGTCCATACGGATATTGTCGAGCATCCAGTCGTGATTGATATTGTCGAAGAAACCCTCAATGTCTGCGTCCAGTACCCATTGCGCCGAGACCTTCCGGCACGTCTGGAGAAATATCTGCGACATCGCATCGGCCGTTGAGCGATTTTTCCGAAACCCGTAAGAGTTCGGATCGCTCAACGTTTCCAATACCGGATCCAATGCAAGTAAATGCAATGCTTGCATGGCCCGGTCACGCATGGTCGGTATGCCCAGAGGACGTAGCTTTCCATTCGATTTTGGAATATAGATCCTCCGTAATGGCAAGGGTCGATACCGCTGCTTCTTCAACTGCGCAATCGCTGCGTATTTTTGCAACGGTGTATCCCATAGTTCACGATCTACACCTGCGGTGCGTTTGCCTTGATTCTCAGTCACTCGTTTTACAGCCAGCGCTTTCGCGCTGAACGAGCGGGTCAGCCATCGTTGCAGAGCTTTCACTCTACGCCAATCGCCAGCCTGCGTTGCCTTCGTTAGGCGCATCTGCATGACTCTCACATTCTTTTGAACGCGCTTCCAATCAATGGAAGTCCATTCCGTTGGAACGTGCGAGGACGCAGAACTCACCTGATTGCGATAAGTTACTTTCATGCTGTACCTCGGATAGTGATGCCCGCCGAGGACGCAGCTTTCCCCGAAGGGAAAACTACATCCCTTCGGGGCGTTGATAGATAACTACTTGAGTCGATTCAGTCGCTTGACGACTATTGCACCATGTGGAAGTCTGCACCTTTTCAGGTTGGGACAAATCTTGAATCCCTATTCGGGCCATTACAGCTCGACGTTCGCTTTTTCCACAATCCCCTACCCGCTCCTCCAATAGCTCCCCTTGCGAGTTGCCTGCCGCCTCCGATATTTTGGATGCGGCGAAGAATCGGGTTTACCACGTTCCCTGAGATATCGACGCGACAAATAACATCGCGACTAGCTGTTTAGGGTCTGTCTATCCCCCGGTGATTAAATGACGACGTACTCCCACAGATCACGGAAGTATCCAATCACACACCTTTTGGTTAAGGCCAATAGCAGCTTGGGCCTTTCGATAATTACGAGGGTTCACACGACAGTTCACATTACATTACCCATGCAGCACTAACCTAGCCCCTCCACCACCTTTCTGCTGGCAGTTTCCATCGAATCACTCGCATGAGTTCGATGCTGAAAACGTCTCAGGGGTTCATTGTCATCAAGGCTTCACACCCCACCGTTACCAGTGGCGCATGCTTGATTAGGTTTCAAATGGTCGTACATCCGGTCATAGCATCTTCCATTTCAATTTCAAAATGGATGAGTACGACAAGGTATCTCAGAGCTTTGCGCGCTGTTTTCTCTTGCTGGTTCCCATGTATTTCAGACCCGCGAACGGGTTGCCTTGGCGTCTTCCGGTAGGAGGACACCTATCCACAAAATAATTTGTAACAGAGGAAAATTTTGTTGTTACGAGGCAACGCTTAGCCCGCTTTTTGAGCAGGATTACCATTGGATTTGGTGAGAGAACGGGCACAAACCCGTTTTTCACAATACCCAAGAACAAACCTTTAAGGGCATCGCATCTGATTTTAGACCGCCTATCTTCGTTGGACGAAACTAGGAAGCCCACGATAACAACCTTTAAAATCAAAGTCTTATCGAATGTTTGCGGGGATACAGCTTTGGATACTACCTGCCGGCGAAAGCGGCTAACGCGACTACACGTGTCGCACGATCTGCTTTATCATATAGCGTTTTAGCACAATTGCTCAATCAATTGAGATCCTTATGCGAATGTTGCTCTCCCGTACTGCCCGCACCTCCGCTCTGACAGTAGCTGCTGTTTCCATGGCTTTGTTGGCTGGCTGTGCATCAAAAAATCCCCTTATCGACGGCCCCGCTACAGCAACCAACACCAGTGCAAACACGGAAAGTTCGGCAACGCCGACCAGCGCTACGGCAGACTCGGGCGTGCAAACCGTCAAGAATCGGCGTTTTTTCGGCATCTTCTCGCCTTATCGCGTCAATATTCAGCAGGGCAATTTCGTTTCGAAAGAAATGATCTCGCAAGTCAAAGAGGGCATGACAACCGATCAGGTGGCGTTTGCACTCGGCACGCCGCTACTAACAGACATGTTCCATGCGGGTCGCTGGGATTATGTATTTCGCCTGCAAAAAGGCAATGGCGAAGTGACCTCGAGCCGTGTCAGCGTGTTCTTCAAGGACAATCTTGTGACCCGTATCGAAGGTGGCGACCTGCCGACCGAAGCCGATTACCTGGCGCGTATTTCCGGCGGCGACAAAGAAGCCAAAAAAGCCACCGCAGATAGTGGTATTGCCAAGGATGTGCCGCTACCTCCTCCTACATCGCCAATGAAATAACCTGTCAGAATATTGAGTCAACATGAATCAAATGAAAATTGCCGTTGCCGGTGCGTCCGGACGCATGGGTCACATGCTGATCGAAGCCATCCAGAACGCTGAAGATGCAACGTTAGCCGGGGCGCTGGATGTGCCCACGGCCCCCGGGCTTGGAACCGATGCCGCTGCTTTCCTGGGTAAACCCGCCGGTGTCGCGATCGAGTCCGATCTCGCCAGGGGCCTGGCCAATGCCGCATATCTCATCGATTTCACCCGCCCGGAAGGCACTCTCAAGCATCTGGCGTATTGCGCTGAGCACGGCATCAAGATGATCATCGGCACCACCGGCTTTGACGAAGCTGGCAAGGCCGCGATTGCCGCCGCCGCGAAAAAAACCGCAATCATGTTCGCACCGAACATGAGTGTCGGCGTGAATGTCACCATGAAACTGCTGGAAATGGCTGCGAAGAGCTTTTCACACGGCTACGACATTGAAATCGTCGAAGCGCATCACCGTCATAAAGTCGATGCGCCATCCGGCACCGCGCTGAAGATGGGCGAAGTAATCGCCGCTGCACTCGGCCGCAAGCTTGATGATGTCGCGGTGTATGCGCGCGAAGGCGTGACCGGTGAACGCGATCCATCCTCCATCGGCTTTGCCACCATCCGTGGCGGCGATATCGTTGGCGACCATACGGTGCTGTTTGCCGGTGACGGCGAACGCGTCGAAATTACCCACAAGTCCTCCAGCCGGGTCACTTATGCACATGGCAGCCTGCGCGCCGCGCGCTTCCTGAGCGACAAGGCGACCGGGCTGTATGACATGCAGGATGTGCTTGGACTACGCTGACTTGCCGACCTGCTGGATACATGGCGATGCGAGGGTGCAAATAGTGATTCTCCCGCCATGCAAGTTAAACTGGATACAGCGCGAATCTGATTGAAGAAAATCATCGCTACTTGATTGTCGTTGTGCCGCACCATCACAATCCGGATCAACCAAATGAATCAAAATCTCGGGTTCGCCCACTACTGGTCGCAAGGCGACGTCATTTCGCATTCGGTCGCGTATTTACTCCTGCTGATGTCGGTGGTCAGCTGGTTTTACATCCTGTCCAAAACCTTGAGTTCTTGGCGCATCCGCCGCAGTGCAGCGGCGCTGGATGGTTTCTGGCAGGCGCCAACGCTGAGCGATGCGATTGCCGTTATCAAACCGGCCGATACTGAAAACGTCTATGCGCCGCTGGCAGAGCAGGCAGCCGATGCCGCTGCGATCAGAACACCGGTAGCGGGCAACTCCGCCGCGTCGCTAAATGCAGCGACCGATCTCGGCGAATTGATCACGCGCACTTTACGCCGTGAAATCAATCGTGTTTCATCCCGACTGGAAAGCGGTTTGACATTGCTGGCTTCGGTTGGCTCAACCGCGCCGTTCGTCGGCTTGTTTGGTACCGTCTGGGGTATTTATCATGCACTGATGGCAGTGTCCGCATCCGGCACTGTACAAATTGATAAAGTCGCCGGACCGGTTGGTGAGGCGCTGATCATGACCGCCCTTGGTTTGGTGGTCGCGATCCCTGCGGTATTGGCGTACAACGCTTTCACGCGCGTCAATCGGATCACACTGGCAGAGCTGGATGCGTTTGCCCATGACTTGCATGCCTATCTGACGACCGGCAGCCGGGTCGGCAAATAATCATCCATACTCCATACATCGCTCAATAAGCAACTATCAATCCGGGAACAAACATGGCATTCGGCGGATTCAACGACAATCAGCACTCGGCACCGATGGCGGATATCAATATCACTCCCATGGTTGATGTGATGCTGGTGCTGCTGGTGATCTTCATCATCACGGCACCGCTGTTTACGCACGCAGTGAAAGTCGACTTGCCGACGGCGCAGTCGGCGCCGGCACCCGAAAAGCCGGAAACAATTTCGTTGTCGATCGACCGTGCCGGAAAAATGTTCTGGAATGATGCGCCGATCGCGGAAAGCGAACTGGCCACCCGACTGGTCGCCGCCGCCCAACGGCAGCCGCAACCAGAATTGCAATTGCGCGCAGATAAAGACACCCGCTATCAGGTTTTGGCTGAGGTAATGTCACTGGCGCAGGGAAATGGCCTGACAAAAATCGGTTTCGTGACCAGTCCCAAAGACGCGCAAGCGGCGCAATAGCCCTGCCACCTTCCTGCTCCGGAAATACTTCCATCCTGGGGTAAAAACGAGTTCCAGCTGCCTGTATCAACCGTTCAACAGCCACGGACTTATGCCCGCTGTCGTACGAGAGCACCTGAACCAGTATAATCACCGGTTCAGGGTCAATTCGCCCAACGCTTTCTCACATTCACCTTTTTAGCCTCATCCCGCCATGCAAGAAAAATACAGCCCAGCCGACGTCGAAAAATCGGCGCAAGACTATTGGCGCGCCATAGACGCCTATAAAGCCGTCGAACACGCAAAAGATCAGAATGGTCAGGACAAGAAGAAGTTCTACGCTTGTTCGATGCTGCCGTATCCATCCGGCAAATTGCATATGGGTCATGTGCGCAACTACACGATCAACGACGTCATGTATCGCTACTTGCGGATGAACAACTACAACGTGCTGATGCCGATGGGCTGGGATGCGTTTGGCATGCCGGCGGAAAATGCGGCGATGGCCAACAACGTGCCACCGGCGCAGTGGACTTACAGCAATATCGAACACATGAAATCGCAGATGCAATCGATGGGGCTCGCCATCGACTGGTCGCGCGAAATGACGGCCTGCAAGCCAGAGTATTACAAGTGGAACCAATGGATGTTCCTGAAGATGCTCGAAAAAGGCATCATCTACAAAAAAACCGGCACCGTGAACTGGGATCCGATAGACCAGACCGTATTGGCCAACGAACAAGTCATCGACGGCCGCGGCTGGCGTTCCGGCGCGCTGATTGAAAAGCGTGAAATCCCGATGTATTACGCCAAGATTACCGATTACGCCGAAGAATTGCTGGAACACGTCGAGACCAAATTGCCAGGCTGGCCAGAGCGTGTGCGTCTGATGCAAGCCAACTGGATCGGTAAATCGACCGGCGTGCGCTTTGCGTTTCCGCACAAAATCGAGGAAGACGGCAAACTGATTCAAGATGGCAAATTGTGGGTATTTACGACGCGCGCCGACACCATCAAGGGTGTGACTTTTTGCGCTGTGGCGCCAGAACACGCACTCGCCACGTTCGCTGCCAAAACCAATCCGGAATTGGCTGATTTCATCGCCGAATGCAAAAAAGGTGGCGTTGCCGAAGCGGATCTGGCGACCATGGAAAAGAAAGGGATGCCGACCGGCCTCTACGTTTCTCATCCGTTGACAGGTCAACTGGTCGAAGTCTGGGTCGCCAATTACGTGTTGATTACTTACGGCGACGGCGCCGTGATGGGGGTACCGGCACATGATGAACGCGACTTCGCCTTCGCCCACAAATACGTGCTGCCAATTCGCCCGGTCATCGCCGTGGAAGACAAAACCTACTCCATCGTAAGCTGGCACGACTGGTATGCCGACAAGGAAAATGGCCGCTGTGTCGATTCCGGCAAATACGACGGCATGCACTATCAACAAGCCGTCGACGCGATCGCCGCCGACCTCGCTGCGCGCGGCCTGGGTGAAAAGAAAATCACTTATCGCTTGCGTGACTGGGGCATCTCTCGTCAACGCTATTGGGGCACGCCGATTCCCATCATCCATTGCGATGACTGCGGCGACGTACCGGTGCCCGAGAAAGATTTGCCGGTAGTGTTGCCGGAAGATTGCGTGCCGGACGGCAGCGGCAATCCGCTCAGGAAGCATGAAAAATTCCTGCATGTCGACTGCCCGCAATGCGGCAAGCCCGCACACCGCGAAACCGACACCATGGATACTTTTGTCGACTCCTCGTGGTACTACATGAAGTACACCTCGCCCGGCACTACCGATGCGATGGTTGATAGGCGTAACGACTACTGGATGCCGATGGATCAATACATCGGCGGCATCGAGCACGCGGTGCTGCATCTGCTGTATGCGCGCTTCTGGACCAAAGTCATGCGTGACTTCGGTCTGGTCAAGTTTGATGAGCCGTTCACCAATCTGCTGACCCAGGGCATGGTCCTCAACGAGACCTACTATCGGGAAGAAGCCAACGGCAAGAAAACCTGGCACAACCCGGAAGATGTCGAGCTGAGCTTCGATGACAAGGGACGTCCGCAGTCGGCCATCCTGAAATCCGATGGCCGGCCGGTCGACATCGGCGGCACCGAGAAAATGTCGAAGTCAAAGAATAACGGCATCGATCCGCAAGCGCAGATTGACCAATACGGTGCCGACACCGCGCGTCTGTTCACGATGTTCGCATCGCCGCCAGAGCAAACCCTGGAATGGTCAAACGCCGGCGTCGAAGGGGCGAATCGTTTCTTGCGCCGGGTCTGGAGTTTCAGCTACGCACAGGCAGCGAACATTGTGCCGGGCGCGAGCGCTGATTTTGCCGACCTGCCAGCGGCGCACAAAACCTTGCGGCGTGAAGTCCACAAGATCTTGCAGCAGGCCGACCACGATCTGAAACGCATTCAATACAATACCGTGGTGTCCGCCTGCATGAAAATGCTGAACACGCTGGAAGCTGCCAGGCTTGAGGCGTCAGCGGCCAGCAACGCGGTGCTGACTGAATGCATGTCGATTTTCCTGCGCGTGCTCAATCCGGTAGCGCCGCATATCACCCATACGCTGTGGCAAGAACTTGGCTTTGCCAAAATCCTTGGCGACATCCTCGATGCCAGCTGGCCGCAGGTGGACGCCAAGGCGCTGGAACAAAGCGAAATCGAGATGATGATCCAGGTCAACGGCAAACTGCGCGGCAGCATTTTGGTCGCCAAGGATGCCGACAAAGCCACCATCGAAGCACTGGCACTTGCCAATCAAAATGTACAGAAGTACCTCGAAGGCGCACCGAAGAAAGTGATCGTTGTGCCAGGAAAACTGATCAATATCGTTGCTTAGGATTGATCAGCTTGTGCCGGGCGGACTTAGTTATAAGCTAGTCAGCCCGGCCGTCGCACTCCGTCCCGCATCTTGAAACAAGGAATAACTGTATGACGCGAATTTCCATTAGCCGCCAACCGTTTCTTCGCTGGACCCTGCTCATCGCCATCACCGCCATGCTAGGCGCATGCGGCTTCCACGTGCGCGGCGCGGCCAATTTGCCATTCAAGTCAATCTATCTTGGCTCCGCCACCGGTACGCCGCTGGGTATCGAGTTGAAACGTAACATCGAGGCCAGCGGCAATACCGTCGCGGTACCCAAGGAACAAGGCGCCGAGGCGATTATGGAAGTTCTCGCGCAAAGCCAGGAAAAAATCATTCTGACGCTGAACAGCCAGGGCCGTGCGCGTGAATACGTGCTGTATTACAAATTTACGTTCCGCCTGAAAGACGCGCAGCAAAAGGAATTGATGGCGCCGACCCAGATCACCCTGAAGCGCGACATCAGCTATAACGAGTCGCAAGAACTGTCGAAAGTTGCCGAAGAGGCACTGCTGTATCGCGACATGCAATCCGATCTGGTGCAGCAAATTCTGCGTCGTCTGGCGGCACTCAAACCTGCCAACGCAACCAGTGACGCGGTAGCTGAACCGGCTGCGCCGGCACCATCGGTTCCATCGACAAAACCAGCGCAATAACGAGGCCCGGCAATGCAACTGCGGATTGACGCCCTTGACGCTCACCTGACTAAGACGCTGGCGCCGCTGTACGTCATCACCAGCGACGAACACCTGCTGGCGCTCGAAGCGGCGGATAAAATCCGCAAAAGCGCGCGCGCCAACGGTTGCACCGAGCGCGAGGTACTGGTGGTCGATCGGAGTTTTAAATGGGGCGAATTGCAGGCTGCGAACCAATCACAATCGCTGTTCGGCGATAAGAAATTGATAGAGCTACGCATCCCAACCGGCAAGCCCGGCAAAGATGGCGGTCAGGCGCTGCAGAATTATGCCGCAACGTTGAACCCGGATAACGTCACCATCATCACCTTGCCGAAGCTGGATTGGGCGACGCAGAAAGCGGCATGGGTGGCAGCGTTGCAGCAGACTAGCGCGTATATCGATATCCCACTGGTTGAACGTTCACAGTTGCCAAACTGGATCGGCGTGCGCATGGCTGGGCAGCAACAAAGTGCCGATCGACAGTCACTCGACTTTATTGCGGATCGGGTTGAAGGGAATCTGCTCGCGGCGCATCAGGAAATCCAGAAACTGGCTTTGCTGCATCCACCGGGCAAGCTGAGTTTCGAACAGATCCATGACGCGGTGCTGAACGTCGCCCGATACGATGTTTTTAAATTGAACGAGGCCATGCTGGCCGGCGATATCGCGCGTCTGGTGCGCATGATCGATGGCTTGAAAGGTGAAGGCGAAGCGCTGCCGCTGGTACTGTGGGCGATCTCGGAAGAATGCCGCACCTTGTTGAAATTGAAATCAGGCATGACCCAAGGCCGCCCGCTCGGCGCCTTGCTGAAGGAATACCGCATCTGGGGGCCGCGTGAACGACTGATGGAACCCGCCTTGCGCCGCTTATCGCTGGCGACGCTGGAAGCGGCGTTGCAACAAGCCGCGCAAATCGACAAAATGGTCAAAGGTTTGCGTGCCAAGGCCTACGCTGGCGATGCCTGGGACGCGTTGCTGCAATTGGGATTAACAGTCGCACGCCCGTAAACTAATATTGCGGCGTAACATCAAGACGATCGTCTAAAGTTAGAAATTACACAATCGAACTGAAACCCGAGCTACTTCCAACAGATCAGACATACTACACAATATGGATATCCAACAATACATCACCGAGGTAGGTCAACGTGCCCGCGCCGCATCACGTTTGATGGCGCGTGCCGATACGGCCGCCAAGAATCGCGCCTTGACACTGATCGCTGAAGCGATCCGGCGTGATGCCAACCAATTGCGCGCCGCCAATCAAAAAGACCTGGAAGCGGCACGTGCCGACGGTCTGGAAGAAGCGATGCTGGACCGTCTGACCTTGTCCGACCAAGCCATCGCGACCATGATTGAGGGCCTGCAGCAAATCGTCGCCCTGCCCGACCCGATTGGTGAAATTTCGAACATGAAATATCGTCCGACCGGGATTCAGGTCGGCCAGATGCGGGTACCGCTGGGCGTCATTGGCATCATTTACGAAGCACGTCCGAACGTCACCGTCGACGCCGCCGGTTTATGCATCAAAAGTGGCAACGCAACGATATTGCGTGGTGGTTCGGAAGCGATCCACTGCAATCAGGCTTTGGCAAAGCTGGTAAAGGAAGGACTGGCTGGCGCTGGCTTGCCAGCCGATGCGGTACAGATCGTCGAGACCACCGATCGCGCAGCGGTCGGCGCCTTGATCAGCATGCCGGAATACGTCGATGTCATCATCCCGCGCGGCGGCAAAGGCTTGATCGAGCGTCTGATCAAGGAATCCAAAGTGCCGATGATCAAACATCTGGATGGCATTTGTCATGTGTATATCGATGACCAGGCCGATCCGGAAAAAGCGCTGAAGATCGCCTTCAATGCCAAGTGCCATCGTTATGGCACCTGCAACACCATGGAAACCCTGTTGATAGCGCGCGCGATCGCCTCACAGGTGCTGCCGGAACTGGCGCATTTATACCGCACCAAAGGTGTCGAACTGCGCGCCGATGCCGAGGCCGGCAAGATATTGCGGTCCTGTGACTATCCGCATCTGACCGTAGCTACTGAGGAAGACTGGGGGACTGAATATCTGGCGGCGATTCTTGCCGTCAAGATAGTCGGCGATATGGACGAAGCCATCGCGCATATCAATCAATACTCGTCGCAACACACTGACAGTATCGTCACCGAAAATTATTCACGCTCGATGCGCTTCTTGCGTGAAGTCGATTCGGCTTCAGTCATGGTTAACGCATCGACCCGTTTTGCCGACGGGTTCGAGTTTGGACTGGGTGCCGAAATCGGCATCTCGAACGACAAGTTGCATGCCCGTGGACCAGTCGGACTGGATGGATTGACATCGCTCAAATATGTGGTGTTTGGTCACGGGGAGGTCCGCGTTTAAGAAGCAAACCAACATAGCAATCACACGTTTGTTCCCGGATTCACCACCAAGGACCCCCATGCTCTGGATTAAAGCGCTGCACATCGTCTTCATCGTTTCTTGGTTTGCCGGCTTGTTTTACCTGCCGCGCATTCTTGTCAATCTGGCACAGGAAACCGATGCGGTGGCGACCCAGCGACTGTTGTTGATGGCGCGCAAACTGTATCGCTTCATGACGCCGCTGGCGATCGGCACCGTGGTCTTCGGTGTCTGGCTGTGGATAGGATACGGTATCGGCAAAGGCCCTGGCAATGGCTGGCTGCATGCCAAGTTATTCATGGTTATTTTATTAATCGGTTATCACCACGCCTGTGGCAGCATGCTCAAAAAATTCGAACTGGGAACCAATAAGCGTAGCCATGTATGGCTGCGCTGGTTCAATGAAGTGCCGGTGGCTTTGTTGCTGGCTATCGTTACTCTGGTCGTCGTAAAACCATTCTAAATCGCGCTGCCAAGGATTCGACATGAGCAAAATCTGTGAATATTATTTCGCGCCCCATTCTCCATACTCCTATCTGGGGCATGCGCAATTGGTGGCGTTAGCCAAACAATATGGCGTACAAATGGTATTGAAGCCATTCGATCTGTCCAAAGTATTCGCTATCTCCGGTGGGTTGCCACTGGCTAAACGGGCGCCGCAACGACAGGCCTACCGACTTCAGGAACTGCAACGCTGGAGTGACTATTTGCAGCTGCCCATCAACCTGCAGCCGACCTACTTCCCGGTGCACAGCGATGAAGCTGCCAAGCTGATCATCGCTACGCAACTGGCGCACGGCACTGAGGCGGCACTGGAACTGACTGGCGCGATCATGCGCGCAGTGTGGGCGGAGGAGAGGAATATCGCCGACGCCGATACGCTGATTGCGATTGCAACCACGCTTGGCCGCGACGGCAAGACCTTATTGAAATCGGCCGACACCGCCAGCGTCGAAGCGGAGTTTGTGCGTTTCACGGAAGAAGCGATTGCGGCCAATGTCTTTGGCGCCCCCTGGTATGTGGTCGATGGCGAAGGCTATTGGGGCCAGGACCGGCTCGATTTTGTCGAACGTGCTTTTGCCAAATAAGGTGGTTGGAAATATTTATTTAAAGCAGCACTATTGAACCAGGAGCCTGGCGAACAGGCTCCTACGCAGCACGATGGCTATTTACCAACCAGTGAATAGCCATTTCACCGCAACATCGCTCCGCAGATGTTGCTAACGGACAAAGGGATCCCCTCATGGCACACGCACTAACCGCACAATCACCAACCTCAAAACACTCGTATTTTTGCCCTTGCCCACGTGGACTTGAGACTGCACTCGCCGAGGAAATAAACGAAATTGCGCAACTTACCGCACCGGCAGTCACGCTGAAGGTCCACAACCAGGTTCCTGGCGGCGTGCATTGCTCCGGTTTGCTGAGCGATGCATGGCGCATCAATCTGCACTCGCGCATTGCCAGTCGCGTGCTGATGCGCCTGGCGCACGGCTCCTACAAAACTGAAAACGATATTTACGATACGGTTCTGGAACAGGAATGGGAAAGCTGGTTCAGCGTTGGACACACCATTCGAGTCGATGTCACCGCCATCAAATCACCGTTGCGCAGCCTGGAGTTCACCACACTGAAAATCAAGGATGCGATCTGTGACCGTTTCCGCGATATCTGCGACGAACGGCCATCGGTCGATACCCACACACCTGACATGCGTATCGTGGGCTTTTTGGATGCGCATAATTTCACGCTGTATCTGGACACCTCTGGGGAAGCACTCTTCAAACGCGGCTGGCGTGCCGAAACCGGCGATGCGCCCCTACGCGAAAATCTTGCCGCCGGCCTGCTGCGCACCGCTGGCTGGAAACCGGGAACGGTGCTGTTCGATCCGATGTGCGGCTCTGGCACGATTCTGATCGAAGCTGCACAAATACTGGCCGGCATCCCATCCGGCGCCCGTCGCGACTTCGCGTTTGAAAAATTTCACGGCTTCGAAATTGCCCAATGGCAAGCAATCAAAGGTGCGATCAAACCGAACCCGATGCCGACCACACCGACCATTTTCGGCAGCGATATTTCCGGTGACATGGTGGCGATCACCGCAGAAAATCTGCGCAACGCCGGCATCCTGTTTGAAGTGCCGCTGAAGCAGATTGAAGCCCAGGAAGTCCGTCCACCGAACGAACTCAGCGCGAGCAGCGGCATCATGCTGACCAACCCACCGTACGGCGAACGAATCGGCGTCCGTGGCGATAGCACATTGGCGACCGATGATTTGTTCAATGAGTTCTTCAACGCGTTTGGGAATACGCTGAAGCAACGCTTCGCCGGCTGGACCGTGTTCCTGTTCACTGCCGACCTGACCTTGCCGAAATTGCTGCGCCTGAAAGAAGCGCGCAAGACACCGTTTTTCAACGGCGCACTGGAATGCCGCTTGTTCCGTTTCGATATGGTGGCAGGTTTCAACCGCCGTGAAGCGGCTAAACCTAAAGAGTAAAGCGCTAACCGCTAATTCGTTTGTGTTCGATCAAAAGCGCCATCAAACCAGATTTGATGGCGCTTTTTTCTGAGTGCAATGTATCAAAGCGACGGTCAGTGTACTGGCAGCTGCCAACCGATACCATGTTGCGGCAAGACTGGCATCAACGGTAGTGCCCAGCCACGGCCATCCAGCAGGACTTGCCCCAATAACGCCTGCGCATCACGATCACCGAGCGCGGCTGCGGCTTGCGGCGCTTCACCAGACAGAATTGCGGCACTGCCCTACGCTGATTCTGGGGGAGCACATCAACGGCAGATGGTGACATGAAATTCAATAGTAAATGGTAATGATTCTTATTTTAGGGTATAAATACACCTTCGGCCGGTTTGTGTTGGCTGGTGACGTTAGCGAGTTGCAAGGCAGAAATATCATTTATGCATGGTCTATTGAGAAGATAGCAAAAGCACTTGCAATCCCTGTTTAAATAGAGAATAATCTAAATAAGAATTGTTCGCATTTACATAAAGGACTATCATGGGCCACTCGTTACAGCGCGCAATAGAGCATCAGGATCATGAAAAATCATCCGCTTCAGGCGTCACCAAAGCAGTCACACCAGCAGTAACCCGCATCAAAAGTCAGGACCTGTTTCAGCAAATGCGTGAACTGGAAATCGATCACGGCGGCAGAATCTATAAATTGCGGCTGACGCAATTGAATAAATTGATCCTGACGGCTTGATTCGAAACGCAGGCAGGACAAATTAAGTCGTACAGGCAAAGTGAAGTTTCAAAAGTAATACAGCCAGCCAGAACGAGTAGCCAGCAAGTCACTGACAAGGAGCGTTTGATGGTCACCGGCGATATGAATGCGGCGTTTATTGAACCCAACAATGCGCCGGCACAACCGGAATTGCTGGTCTCGGCAGTATTACATCTGATGTCGCATTACACCGCACATCATCAGACGAATCAGCAGGAAGCTCGGGGTTGTACGAAACTGGCGTCAGTGATTGAACGGCATTTGAAGGCATTAGCGGCACTGCCGAACCTGGCACCGGTATTGCGCACCACCTGCCAGCAGTTGTCGGAACAATGGGCCGCAATAGTAGAGCGCAGCATCCCACGACCGGAGAAACACAATTTGTTCTCACGTTTGGTGAGCAGCACTCGTATCAATTGAAACTTTGTGATTTGTAGCGTAAGAATCGCGCTTATTTATTAATATCAATTCTTTATTGGTAGTAAGGTAAAAAATGATCGTTTGTGTTTGCAATAACGTCTCCGAACGAAAAATCCGCCAAGCGGTCGATTCAGGCATGTCGTCCATGCGAGAATTGCGGCAGAATCTGGGGGTCGCAGATAACTGCGGAAAATGTCATTCCTGCGCCAAGAACGTCTTGCGCGAATGCCTGGAAAACAATGTCCCGGCAGCACACCGTCATCTCCATGCTTTGGTATTCCAACCGATGCCAGTCGCAACAACCGCCGCCTAAGAGTAGTGAGCAGTAAATGAGCGCAACAATGTCGTCGTCACCATACAGTTTCCCCACAGTTGTGTGGCATCAAGTTAAACGTATCGGGCCACTAGGCGCGATCATTATTTTGTTGCACGTTGGTTTCTTCGTGGCCCTGCAAAGCGGCCTGATCCATCAAGCTGCGCAGGTGATGCCGAAAGAAGTGTTCGCGACCTTCATTACCCCTGAGCGGGCGCCTGAACCCACTCCGCCGAAACCACAGCCTGCTGTTCCTAAAACCGTTCCGGCAGTGAAGAAAAACATCGCACCACCACGGCCAACACCAGCGGTGAACAACTCGCCATCAGAAAAGGCCATTTCTGTTCCGGCGCCTGCACTGCAACCGCCACAAAAAGAAGAGCCGGTTGCTGCTCCTGCGCCCGTTGCTGCCCCGGTAGCGCCAGTCGCGCCGCGCACCATCAGTTCTGGCGTCGAATATATCCGCGCGCCTAGCCCCGAATATCCGTCCGCCGCCAAACGCATGGGAGAAGAGGGTAAAGTGGTCATGCGGGTGCTGGTCAATGAAAAGGGCCGTGCCGAACGCGTTGAGATTCAAAAAAGCTCCGGCTCGGAACGTCTTGATGAAGCTGCCAAACAGGCATTGATGCGTGCGCTCTTCAAGCCGTATACGGAGGACGGCAAAGCGATGCCGGTGTATGCCATCGTGCCGATCAATTTTCAGCTTTCAAGTTAAGCAACGAATTCAGTACGCATATTCAACATCAATGCGCACCATACCAAATCAACTATGGTTTTTACAGAAACAAAGGAACGTATCATGGAAGCAAGTCCGTACGGTTTAGAAGCGCTCTGGACGCAGGGTGATTTCGTCATTAAAAGTGTTGCAGTGCTGCTGCTCGCCATGTCAATCTCTTCGTGGTACGTGATTCTGACCAAGGCACTGCAAATCTTCCGATTCCAGCGCGCGGCCATTGCCGCCGGCCATCAATTCTGGGATACCACTAATCTGCCGGAAGGGATTGCCACTCTGGGTACCGAGAATCCGTTTGCCGATGTCGCTCAGGCTGGTGTCGTCTCAATGCGCCATCACACTGCCCACAAAGGTCATCTGCACGATCAGCTGTCTGCCAGTGACTGGGTCACATTGTCGTTGCGCCAGGCCATCGACGAAGCATCCGGCAAGCTGCAATCCGGCATGGCGGTGCTGGCATCGGTTGGCTCAACAGCACCGTTCGTCGGTCTGTTTGGTACGGTATGGGGGATTTATCACGCTCTGGTAGCCATCGGCACTTCCGGTCAGGCCAGTATCGATAAAGTTGCCGGTCCGGTCGGTGAAGCATTGATCATGACAGCGCTGGGGCTGGCGGTCGCGATTCCAGCCACCTTTGGTTATAACGCACTGGTGCGTGGCAATAAAACGATTATCGCCAAGTTGAATAAATTCGGCTTTGACCTGCATGCGCTATTCGTCACCGGCTCACGTGCCGACACCACCGAAGCCGCCACTGGTGGCAACGGTGCAAATAATGGTGCCAAGCTGGTTGCTGTGAAAGGTGCATGATGGCGATGGGCTCCCTGTCCGACTCGGACGACGACTTTAATCCCGAGATCAACACCACCCCGCTGGTTGACGTGATGTTGGTACTACTGATCATCTTCATCATGACGATCCCAGTCATGAATCACGCAGTCAAAATAGATTTGCCGCGCGCCACCAACCAGCCGGACCAGGTCAAGCCGGAGAGCGTCAGTCTGTCGATTGATGCGGCCGGCAAGGTTTACTGGAATGACGAAGTGGTTGATCGCAATGCATTGCAATTGCGGATTGCCACAGCAGCAAAAAAAGAACCGCAACCTGAATTGCATTTGCGCGCAGAACGCACCACGGAATACGAAAAAATAGCCCAGGTGATGGCCGCGGCGCAATCTGGCGGGCTTGGAAAAATCGGTTTTGTTACAGAGCCTGACACCAAGTAAGCAAGCTTGGGTGATCGAATAAACTGATTACGCTGCGGCAACCAATAAAGCCTTTGCATACTCTGTATGCGAAGGCTTTATGCTAATGGCTTCCCACATTCACCCCAATCATCCAAGTTAGCGCACCAGTGCTGAGCAGTTCTGGATATGGCGATCCTGTCTCTGCGCGAGACTTATGGCGAAATAGAGCAGGCGGTACAATTCGCCCGCAGTTATCACAACTAGCTAAGGATGTGGGCCTCCCGCTGACAACGTCAGCGGGACGTGTCATTCCCGGGGCAAAATAAGAGTGCGAATGATTCGTGCTAATGAATGATGAAAAAGCGGAGTGCCTACGCTATCATTGCTCCGTTTCAGGCGATGCCGGTCATATTTCCAAGTGTTATATCACCCTGCCCCTCCATCCCCAATTATTTTCGAAAGGCTCTCATGCAAGGCGACAAGAACATCATTAAACTGCTCAACGCGCAGTTGACCAACGAACTCACCGCAGTGAATCAGTACTTTCTACACGCCCGCATGTACAAGCACTGGGGCCTGGAGAAGATCGGCAAGAAAGAATATGAAGAGTCGATCGGTGAAATGAAGCATGCCGATCGCCTGATCGACCGCATCCTGATGCTGGATGGTTTGCCTAACCTGCAAGCGTTGCACAAACTGATGATAGGCGAAAACACGCCAGAGATGCTGGCATGCGATCTGAAGTTGGAGCAAGCCGCACAGAAGACCGTCAAGGAAGGCGTTGCTGCCTGCGAGGCAGCGGGTGACTACGTCTCACGCGAGCTGTTCAAAGACATTCTGGATGACACCGAAGAGCATATCGACTGGCTGGAAACCCAAATCGACCTGATCGACAAAGTTGGCCTGCAGAACTATCTGCAAAGCCAGATGGCTAGCTAGCCCGGATTTCAGGACCGGCCTGGTGAAATATCCGGGCGAAGTCAGCAAGCGCGCAGCCAACTCCAGAATTTCGTGTCTCGGGAAACACTGATGTTGGCTGTGTTGAATATGGCTTATGAGTAAGGCCATGCGTGGTTTTTCTCTCGGCTCATCCGAGCGACTGAATCAACGCGATCAACAGCTGATGCACCACTCTTAGCAAGATCAGCGCGACCAAAGGAGACAGGTCGACATTGCCCAGCAACGGAATAACCCGGCGCAATGGACGCAATAATGGCTCATTCAGCGCACGTACAAATGGTGCCAGCGGCGCCTGCGGATTCACCCAGCTGAAGATCGCTTCGATAATCAGCAGCGCGATCAGACCATAAAAAACCCACTGAAGAAACAGCAGCGCAGCCAACATTAACAGGGCGGTGACATTCAACGCCGAAGCGACCGCGAGTTGCAATGCAATGCAGATGACGGCCACCAGCAGCGCGCCTAGCAAGCTGGCCCAGTCATAGCCGCTAAATCCCGGCAGCACTTTGCGCATGGGACGCACCATCCAGTCGGATACGGTAAAGATGAACTGCGCCACTTGTTGTGGTGGACGCACCCGTACTGCCTGAATCCAGAAGCGCAACAACAGCACACCGCCCAGTACACTGGCGGCGGTCTCAATGATCAATGAAAAAATATTCTGCAGCACGATGTTTTCTCTCTTTCCAGATGTAGCGTGAAATTCCATTTCCAAATCAGCCTTGCCACTGTAAACCATGGCAAACATTAACGCTGGTCAACATAATGAAGTGAGATGGCTAATTTGAAAATGAAACTGACATGCAGGGTTACAAACCCTTACCGTTTCTTCATCGTGGCGTCGTCACAGCCACGTAAGGACACAAAAAACCCGCTGGATAGCACGAGGCCATACAGCGGGTAGTGCGCCTGAAATCAACCAGGCCTTCTTCTGACACACGAAAAATTACGGACGTGTACCAGTTGGGAACGGCCAGGCCGCTGCAGGGTTAAGTACAGTTTTGACTGCTGACTCAGCAGCAGGCTTCACTGCTACAGGCTTAACTACAGCCTTTTTCACCGCTGGCTTTTTGACGGCAGGTTTCGCTGCTGGCTTTGCCACTGGCTTAGCTACTGCAGGTTTAGCTGCTGGCTTGGCGACCGCTTTAGCTGCAGGTTTCGCTGCTGCTTTAGCTACTGGCTTCTTCGCTGCAGGTTTTGCTGCTGCTTTAGCTACTGGCTTTTTAGCCGCTGGCTTCGCTGCTGCTTTGGCTACTGGCTTCTTCGCTGCAGGTTTTGCTGCTGCTTTAGCTACTGGCTTTTTAGCCGCTGGCTTCGCTGCTGCTTTGGCTACTGGCTTCTTCGCTGCAGGTTTTGCTGCTGCTTTAGCTACTGGCTTTTTAGCCGCTGGCTTCGCTGCTGCTTTGGCTACTGGCTTCTTCGCCGCTGGCTTTGCTGCTGCTTTGGCTACCGGCTTTGCTGCTGCTTTTTTAGCTGCCGGCTTTTTAGCCGCTGGCTTTGCTGCAGGTTTCGCTGCGGCTTTAGCTACTGGCTTCTTCGCCGCAGGTTTTGCTGCCGCTTTGGCTACTGGCTTTGCTGCTGCTTTTTTAGCTACCGGCTTTTTAGCCGCTGGCTTTGCTGCAGGTTTCGCTGCAGGTTTCGCTGCGGCTTTCGCTACTGGCTTCTTAGCGGCGACGGGTTTTTTAGCTGCTACCGGCTTTTTAGCCGGAGCGGCTTTCTTCACAGCGGGTTTCTTCGCTGCGGGTTTTTTTGCTGCTGTTGCCATTATGTTTCTCCTTCACGTGATGGAAAAAATCAAGCTCCAAGTTGGAAACCCGACGGCCCCATCGCGATGGGTACGGCGGATTATTCATCGGCGCAATCACTTATTCTGCTTGCGCTAATGAATTCGGCACCAGCTGAACTGCTCCATCCCCTCATTGATGCAGCACTTCAGCCATTATCGGCTAGGGTTTTCTTCCACAACTCCATGATCGGGAAGAGAACACATCGTTCGCAACGCCTTGCGGCGGCGAGCATAGCCAAAAAAACGCCGGCGGTTACGCCTGCGTCGGAATTCGATTACTTCGTCTACAAAAGGCTTCCGGATTTTCCAAAGAAAACGCCGCCATGCCCGATTTAGTCGGGATGAGCGGCGACAACAGATAAGATCTTTTCAGTCTTTGACTGTTCATTAAATTGGATTACTACCTTCTGGTTATGCAGCGTTTTTTATGTACTGATCGCTGCATCTTTCCGTCCACCTCATTATTCTTGTCCGAGTTTCCGGAGCCATTATTCCCAGTTCAGTGCACCGCCGGTTTGATACTCGATGACCCGAGTCTCAAAAAAGTTGCGCTCTTTTTTCAGATCGATCATCTCGCTCATCCAGGGGAAGGGATTTTCTTCCTGAGGGAACATGGGGTCCAGTCCGATTTGCTGCGCGCGACGATTTGCGATGAACCGCAAATAGCCTTTGAACATAGGCGCATTCAAACCGAGTACTCCACGCGGCATTGTATCCTCTGCGTAGCGATATTCCAACTCTACCGCGCTTAAAAACAACGCTTTAATTTCGTCACGGAATTCCGCTGTCCACAAATGCGGATTTTCCATCTTGATGGTGTTGATCAGATCGATGCCGAAGTTACAGTGCATCGACTCATCACGCAAAATATATTGATACTGTTCGGCCGCACCCATCATCTTGTTTTGGCGACCCAGTGCGAGGATTTGGGTGAAGCCGACATAGAAGAAAAGACCTTCCATGATGCATGCAAACACGATCAGAGAACGCAATAATTTCTGGTCGTTCTCAGTTGTACCGGTCTTGAACTCAGGATCGGTCAGCGTGTTGATAAACGGAATCAGAAACTCGTCCTTGTCACGGATCGACTTCACTTCGTGATAGGCGTTAAAGATTTCTGCCTCGTCCAAACCGAGCGATTCGACAATGTACTGATACGCGTGGGTGTGAATCGCTTCCTCAAACGCCTGGCGCAGCAGGTACTGACGGCACTCAGGTGCTGTGATGTGGCGGTAAGTGCCCAGCACGATGTTGTTGGCAGCCAGCGAGTCGGCGGTAACGAAGAAACCCAGATTGCGCTTCACCAGACGACGCTCGTCATCGGTCAGGCCGTTCGGATTCTTCCACAGCTCGATATCGCGCTGCATGTTGATTTCCTGCGGCATCCAGTGATTGGCGCAACCGGCCAGATACTTGTCCCATGCCCATTTGTACTTGAACGGCACCAGCTGATTGACGTCGGTGTGGCCATTGATGATGCGCTTGTCCGCGGCATTGACGCGATGTGTCGTATCCACTGCAGCCTCGGTCGACTGCACCGGCGGCATGGCACGCGGGGCGGGTGTTGAACTTACTTGTTCATCCCAAGAGAGCATATTTCTTCCTTCACTTTATCTTTTGATTGACGAGCATGACTTTAGTTCAGCCAGCCCGTCTTATCTATTCTCAGCAGCACGTTCATCATAGCCAAATGAGCGTGCCGCCATACTTGCTTAATTACTGGCAAGCTTCGCATTCTTCGAAACCTGGATCACCTGGACGCATCGTGCAAGCTGGACCGTCTAATTCAACTTCCGCCGCTGCCACCGGCTGCGCTGCGTAATTTGCCATCGCACCGCCGCTGGCACCACCGTCGACTGACACCGCATTCAACGCACCGGTCTTGGTGGTTGATTTTTCAGTGTGGGTGGCGCCAATCGTGCGCAGGTAGTATGTGGTTTTCAGGCCACGCAACCAGGCCAGCTTGTAAGTCTCATCAAGTTTCTTGCCCGATGCGCCGGCCATATAGATGTTCAACGATTGCGCCTGGTCAATCCATTTTTGACGACGCGAAGCAGCTTCCACCAACCACGATGGTTCAACCTCGAATGCAGTCGCGTAGATAGCGCGCAAATCTTGCGGAATGCGGTCAATCTTGGCCAGGCTGCCGTCGAAATATTTCAGGTCCGAGATCATGACTTCATCCCACAAACCGCGTGCTTTCAGATCACGCACCAGATAGGAGTTGATTTCAGTAAATTCGCCGGACAGATTCGACTTCACGTACAGGTTTTGGTAAGTCGGTTCGATACAAGCAGAAACGCCAATGATGTTCGAGATGGTGGCGGTCGGTGCGATCGCTACGCAGTTCGAGTTACGCATGCCGAATTCCTTGATACGGGCGCGCAGAGCAGTCCAGTCCAGCGATTCCGACTGATCGGTTTCGAGGTAGCCGCCGCGCTCTTCCGCCAGCAACTTCAGCGAATCTTGCGGCAGAATGCCACGATCCCACAGCGAACCACGGTACGAACTGTAACGACCACGTTCTTCGGCCAGTTCGGTCGATGCCCAATAAGCGTTGTAGCAAACCACTTCCATCGACCGATCGGCAAATTCTACGGCTTCTTGAGAGGCGTAAGGAATCCGCATCATGTGCAGGCAATCCTGGAAACCCATGATACCCAGACCCACCGGACGATGGCGCAAATTGGAGTCACGCGCCTTCTTCACTGCATAGTAGTTAATATCGATGACGTTATCCAGCATCCGCATCGCTGTAGTAATGGTTTTTTGCAGTTTGACCGGATCCAGTTGGCCATCTTTCATGTGCGCCGGCAGGTTGACCGAGCCCAGATTACAGACGGCGATTTCAGATTCGTTGGTATTCAGCGTAATCTCAGTACATAAATTGGAGCTATGCACCATGCCAACGTGCTGCTGCGGCGAACGGATGTTGCAAGGATCCTTGAAAGTGATCCATGGATGACCGGTTTCAAACAGCATCGACAGCATCTTGCGCCACAGATCCAGCGCTTGCACCGTCTTGAACGTGCGCAGCTCACCGCGTGCGGCTTTAGCTTCGTAACCGGCGTAAGCCGCTTCGAATGCCTTGCCGACCTTGTCATGCAGATCCGGCGCATCGCTAGGCGAGAACAGGGTCCACTCGCCCTTTTCCATCACGCGCTTCATAAACAGGTCAGGAATCCAGTTAGCAGTGTTCATGTCATGCGTACGGCGACGATCGTCGCCAGTGTTTTTACGCAAGTCGAGGAATTCCTCGATGTCCATATGCCAGGTTTCCAGATAGGCGCAAACCGCACCCTTGCGTTTGCCGCCTTGATTAACCGCGACAGCCGTGTCGTTGACCACCTTCAGGAACGGCACCACACCTTGTGATTTACCGTTAGTGCCCTTGATGTGGGCTCCCAGCGAACGCACCGGCGTCCAGTCGTTACCCAAGCCACCAGCGTATTTCGCCAGCAAGGCGTTTTCTTTGATGGCGTCGTAAATACCTTCGAGATCGTCCGACACCGTGGTCAGATAGCACGATGACAGTTGCGAACGGAGTGTGCCCGAATTGAACAGGGTTGGGGTCGAGCTCATGAAATCGAAGCTGGACAGCAAATTGTAGAATTCTATCGCGCGCTCTTCGCGGTTAACTTCATTCAGTGCCAGGCCCATCGAAACGCGCATGTAAAACGCCTGTGGCATTTCGATGCGGATATCCTGGATATGCAGGAAATAGCGGTCATACAGTGTTTGCAGACCGATATAAGCAAATTGCAGATCGCGTTCCGGCTGCAGCGCTTCAGCCAGTTTTTTCAGGTCAAACTGCGCCAGCTTGCTATCCAGCAGGTCTGCCTCTATACCCTTTTTAATATACTTCGGGAAATATTCAAGGTATTGCGCAGGCGCATCAGCTTGTGCGACCTCCTTGCCAAAGACTTCCTTACGAATCGTGTGCATGAGCAAACGTGCTGTAACGGTGCTATACGCAGGATCTTTTTCCATCAACGCGCGCGCTGCCAGAATGGCTGACTTGTGCAATTCTTCGACTGGCACGCCGTCATACAGGTTCTTGACTGCCTCGGACAGAATCGCTTCGGCATCGACGTGCTTTTCCAGTCCGATGCAAGCAGCCGAAATCAAATCGCGGACCTGATTCATGTCGAGGACGCGACGCTGACCATCTTCTGTCACATACAGCTCAGCTACCGTGGCGACTGCACTATTGGTCAGCAATTGCGAGCGCTCTTCCATACGCTTGGCGCGATACAACACGTAGGCACGTGCCACATCGTGCTCACCGGAACGCATCAACGACAGCTCAACCTGGTCCTGGATATCTTCAATGTGGAAAGTGCCGCCGGTCGGCTGGCGACGCACCAGCGCGCTCACCACGTTCGAAGTCAGCTGCTCGACCAATTCGCGAACCCGCGCGGAAGCGGCGCCCTGACCACCATTGACCGCCAGAAAAGCCTTGGTCACCGCGATCGAAATCTTGGATGGTTCAAAACCGACCACTGCGCCATTGCGGCGGATGATGCGGTAATCGCCAAAGCTGACCGAGGCCTTCGCGGGAGCGGGACTAGAACCAGCCTGCGACGATGCACCACCGACTTCGGCTGAAGATTTAACGGAATTTTCTTGAGTAGATTGCACTGAGCCTCCCGAGCTGAGTTGACAGGCGCGCTCACCGCGCCTGTAGTTGTTAACCATTAATGAGAATCGCTGAATTCATCAGGATCCACTGAAATACACACCACACCTACGCTGTGCCGAATTACGCAACTCACCTGCAAACCACATGCCAATTACAGGCCACACGCAAACGCGGGATCCAACTTGACGCTTGCGTCAAACTTGACCAATATCAAACGAGGGGGCTGCTTCAGGCCCATCCAACATGTACACCAAAACCTTCTTAGTTATGCAGACAAAGCACCTGAAACAGCTAAATTGAGGAATTGCACTTAACACCACAAAACACTATATATAGTCTTTTGTCTCCGTGTTTTTACTAATTGTAGTACCTGACCAGTGCAGATGCAATGCCTAAACCGGCCTGACTCACAGAATCTTTTTTACCAAGAAAAAACAAAATACCATTGACTTTTCTAGTCATCACCCGGGAAGCGCAATGTCAGGTTGGTGAGTACTTGCGGCCGATAGTCGGCTAAGTCCTGCCGGTATTGATGCCAATCAAAAAACGGCCCCGGATCAGTCTTTCTGCCGGGTGCAATGTGCTCATGTCCGCGCACGGCAACCAGGCCATGGCGTAGCTGCAAGGCATGCGTCATGGCACTAAGCGTATGGTACTGGGGTTCTGTGAAGGGCTCGAAATCAGTACCTTCAAGCTCGATACCGATCGAAAAATCGTTGCAACGCTGACGCTCGCCAAACGAAGATACACCGGCATGCCATGCCCTGTCGTTGGTCGAAACGAACTGCATCACGTTGCCGTCACGACGAATCAGGAAGTGCGCCGACACCCGTAACGAGCGCAACTGCTCAAAGTACGGATCGGCATCGTAATCCAGGCGATTGCCAAATAAATCAGCAATAAATGGACCGCCAAACTGGCCTGGCGGCAAACTGATGTTATGGATCACCAGCAGATCAATGGCACTTCCGCCCGGCCGGGCATCGCAATTCGGAGAGCGCTGATGACTCACCTGAGCCGCGCCATCCGTTCCAGCCACGGCTGCGCACCAGCCATCCGCACCAATCTGAAAAACCGGCATGATGGCCTGTGTATTGGTCGTCGGCGTGGTCATTGTTACTTTATCCGTCATCGCCAGTGCTCGTCATTCCTGCTCATGAATCGATAATCTTTGCATCCGATACCGTAATTGTCGAAAACTTATCCCCAACAGTTCAGCCGCCTTGGTCCGGTTGAATTGCGTACGCGCCAACGCCTGCCGAATAATATTGCGCTCGACGTCGTCCAGATGCATCGGCAGCGACTGCGGCAACTCCGAGCTGGTTACGTTCGGTTCAATGACGAAATTTTCCGCCATCGCCATGATCGAGGCCACTGCAGCCGCTGATTCTTCCGGACCAACAGCCTCTCTCATATCCAGTGCAACGACCGCTTCCGTCGGCAACAATCCAGATGCTTTCAATGCCAGATCGAAAACCTCGATCACGCCATCGTTGGCAAATGCCAATGCCCGTTCAAGAATATTTTCCAGTTCACGGACGTTGCCGGGAAAAGTATAGCTGCGTAGCGCCTGCAATGCCGCCGGGGTCAATGACACCGGTGTCGGCTGTGGGTCCGGAATCGCCAGACGCGTCAAAATGGCATCTGCCAGCAAGCCAATATCATCCACCCGCTCACGCAACGGCGGCAGGCGTAACTCAATCACGTTCAGACGGTAGTACAAATCCTGCCGAAACTTACCCTTCTCGACGCATTCCGCCAAATTTTGGTGGGTAGCGCTCACCAGGCGTACATCAACCACCTCTTCCGTGGTTGCACCAACTTTGCGCACCCGACGTTCCTGAATCGCGCGTAATAATTTGACCTGCATTGCCAGCGGCAGATCGGCCACCTCATCCAGCAACAAGGTACCGCCGTTGGCGGCCTGAAAAAAGCCGTCGCGATCATCCACCGCGCCGGTAAATGCGCCTTTGCGATAGCCGAAAAATTCAGCCTCCATCAAATTCTCAGGGATCGCGCCGCAATTGACCGCGATGAATGGCTTGTCGGCGCGCGGGCTGAGCGCATGCAAATCACGCGCGGCCAATTCTTTGCCGCTGCCGGATTCTCCGCTAATGGCAACCGGCGCCATACTGCGCGCCAGCCTTGCAATCTGCGTACGCAAATCCTGCATCGCCGCTGACGCCCCCAATAGGCGCAAAGATGGCAAGCCAGGCTTGCCATTGCTGATACCATTCCGCTGTGACATGCCAATTGGGTAGGCGGAACTGCGCTCCGGCTTACTAACGCGTAGCGCGGATTGCACCATTAGTCGCAACTGATCGAGTGCGACCGGCTTCGACAAATAGTCGAAAGCGCCCGCCTTCAACGCCATCACTGCGTTATCGGCACTACCAAAAGCGGTAATCACGGCAATCGGTGTCATTTTGCAGTTAGCGACAACTTCATGCACCAATTCGATGCCGAGACCGTCTGGCAAACGCATGTCGGTCAGCACCACGGCGTAATCACGCTGCGCCAGAAAACGCCGCGCCGCTGCCAGTGAATCAGCACTATCGACGTCCAATCCCATTTTAACCAGCGCGATTTCCAGCAATTCGCGCAGGTGGGCCTCGTCATCGACGACCAGAATACGGGGTGAAGTCATGGCAACGGTCTTTTCCGGTCAGATAAAATTTAAAGTGGTCCACGGGCCGCAAACGCGATCACAAAACGCCCGGTCGGCTGCTCCTGGGCTTCATGGCGATATTCATAATCCAGCATGGCACCGTTATTCAAACACAACTCGCGCGCCAAAAATAGTCCCAGGCCGGTCCCTTTGTTAGAGGTCGTATAAAACGGCTCGAACAAATGCGAACGAACCACCGGCGTGATGGGTTCGCCATCATCCTGCACATGCAATTCCAGTCGCCCCGCCGCGTTCGTCATGACCTGCAAGCGCATGCAGTCAGCGCGACCACTCGCGTAGCGCACCGCATTCGACAATAGATTGACCAGCACCTCACGCAAGTGCAGCGGATCAAACCAGACCCGGTATTGATCGGTGGTAGAGATCATCAGGTGCATCACGCCCGCCTCAATCACGTGCGTTTGCTGAAATTCTTCAACAATGTCGACTACCAGCGGGCCTAACAAGATAGGCGCCGTTTGTCGTTGCGCCTTGCGCGACAGCGACAGAATATCTTCGATCATCCGGTTCAGGCGCGCCACATTGTCGTCAATGATGTTGAGTAACCGTACCTGGGTCGGACTAGCCGCTTCCTCGGTCAACAGCGTCGCGGCATACGATATCGACGACAACGGATTGCGCACCTCGTGGGCGATGCTGGCGGTCAACCTCCCCATGGCAGCCAGCTTCAGCTGTTGCGCCTGATTTTCGATTTCACTCACATCTTGCAAAAAAATGACGGCACGATACTCGCTCAGGTCCTGGGTTTTGACTGCAGCAAAGCGCAACTTGAAATGCTCCGCCAGTTTGCGCCCACTCCAGTCCAGTACGACGCCATCGGGCCCACGGTCATCCGTATGTTTGATGGTGACAAAGAATGGGGAATCGCTCGAAGCCGTATCAGATATGGGCTGTGCCTCAGCACCGGGCCGCAGGCTAACCATCGCAGTCCATGCAAAAAAAGCCTCGGCAATCGGTGTCAGGGCCGGAAAGTCGGCCAGTTTATAACGCGGCGCTTCATCGGGAATCGACAAGGCCAGCATTCGCTCTGCCGCCGGATTCGCCATCAAAATCGCACCATCCGGACCGATCACCAGCAAACCATCCCCCATATCTGCAACAGCCATATGGTTGATGGCCAGTTGCACCCGCAAATCCTTGCCGCGCTGATTTGCCAACTCCTCCTGGCGTATCAATCTGTTGGCCAGCCGATTGATCACAAAAACCGCAAAAAAGAAGGCGGCGCCGGACAGGCCCGCTTGCACGGTCGTCGCATCCGACTTTCCTTGCAAGATTTGATAACCGCTCTCTCCCAGCAGAATCAGGGTCGCGAGGGAAACGAAAAACAATGCCAGCGCCAGCGGCGCCAGGATTGCCCCCCCTGCCAGCGGAAACAAATAGAGAATACCCAATCCGCTCTTGGCGCCGCCGGCACCCACGTAGAGAATCGAGATCGCCCCGATATCAACCACAATTTGCACCATGATCTGCAACTTGTCATGGCGACGGTAATACGCCGCCAGCAAGGTGAAGGCAATCGCGCACATCAGATAAACAGTGCAGGTTTCCGGATAGTGAAAGAAATGGGAAAACCAGCTACCTTTTTTTCCGTTGGCGTTGATGTAGGCCAGCAACACTAGCGCCACCACAATCCGGGTGGCGTTAAACGTCTGCAGGGTGCGCCAAAAACTTGCCGGCCTAGCGCTATCCGCAAGAATGGCAGGCATGGGTTTAGCGATGGGGATTGGCGGCGCGGATGTGCTCATGCGCGTAAGTTCAGAGCTTTATCCGGAAGTAACATCACTGCGCGTGCAAACGCCGATGTTCCTCGCCGCAAAACACCGTGCCGGCGTGATCGGTCACCGCTTCGGAGGCAGGAAAATGCAGCCCGCAATGGGCGCATGCCACCATCTCTTCCACCTGTGGCGACTCACCTGACACGGCCGACGGACGTGCATTACCCGCAGCGCCGGCGTCCGAGCCGTCTGTTGCAGAACGATTTTTGTGAATGATGTTCTTCTTCAGGCGCTGGAACCAGACGATGACCGCCAGCGCGATAACTAACCAAATAACATATTTCATACCAGCACCCGATGCAGTACTACTTCAAGCACAAAACGGCTACCGACATACGCCAGTAGCAAAATAGCAAATCCGATCAACGTAAAACTGAGCGCAGTGCGACCGCGCCAGCCCTGCCATTTGCGTCCCGCCAGCAACAAGCCAAACAATGCCCACGACAACAGAGTGAAAATGGTCTTGTGATCCCACTTGAAGGCCCTGCCAAACAACTCCTCCGAGAATACGACGCCCGACAGCACGGTTAGCGTCAACAACACGAAACCGAAGGCAATCAACCGGAACAACAATTTTTCCATCGTCAACAACGCTGGCAAGCGATCCAGCGCGGTGCCGAACCAGCTCGTTTTAACGCCTCCGGGCCGTGTATGCAAACGCGACTCCTGTAAAACCATCAGCACCGCATGGAACGCGGCTATCGTCAGCGTGCTGTAGGCCAGAATGGAAATCACGATATGCCATAGAAAGACCGGCGACTTGCCGTTCAACGGCACCATGTTCCCGGGGAATAGCGCCGGCAAGATAACCGCCACCGCCGCGGTCGGCAGCACCAGGACGCGCAAGCCATCGAGCGTGTAGTTGCGGTTTTCCAGCCAGTAAGCCGCTACCGAAACCCACAACGTGGCCGACAGCATCATCGAAAAGCCAACCCGCACTTGCTCTGGTCCGACGACATCGGCCCACAACGCACCGCCGTGCACCAGCCATCCTGCAGCAACGATGGCCGAGATAGTCTTTCGCCGTTTGGATGGCAGCAGCGCGCAGCCAAGATACAACAGTGCCGCCAGAATAAATAGATAAGTTTGCATCATGTAAGTTTACAGCATGTGACCAAAGCTGGCGGTCCGACAGTCAACGGTAGGAGAGAATTTTTCGCACTTTTTACTTATTTTTACGCTTGTCACGGATATACATCGCGGACTTGTTGTTCGCCAAGGTCCGTTGCGTGACATCAAACAGTTCCGTCGCGCTGACCAGGCCGCTTAGTTTGGTATACCCGTATTCGCGTGCATCAAAGTCAGGCGCCTGCTTGGCGATGTGATTGCCAACCGAACCCAGTTGCGCCCAGCCGTCCTCGTCGGACACCGCCTCGACACCACTGCGCAACAAGCGCACCAGACGCGCATCCTGTTTCAGCTCGTTGGCCGCCTGAGACAACTTGCCGGGGGCCTCCGCCACGTCTTCAACGTCCAGCGCAGTCAAGAGTTCGGTATAGATAAATTTATCGCAGGCAGTGACGAAAGGCTGCGGCGTCTTGCGCTCGCCAAAACCATACACGGTCAGCCCCTCCTCTCGAATCCGTGACGCCAGCCGGGTAAAGTCGCTATCGCTGGAGACGATGCAAAAACCATCGAAACGGCGGGTATACAACAAATCCATGGCGTCGATGATCATCGCGCTATCCGTCGCGTTTTTACCTTTGGTATAGCCGAACTGCTGAATCGGCTGGATCGAGTTACGCAGCAGACACTCCTTCCAGCTCCCAAGCCGGTTGTCGGTCCAGTCGCCATAAATACGCTTGACGCTGGCGACGCCGTACTTGGCAACTTCGGCCAGCAAGCCATCGACAATTGCCGCGCTGGCATTGTCGGCATCGATCAACACCGCCAGACGCGGGGCTTCGGACGTGGAGTTTCCTGACATGACAATTCCTGAATTGAGGGTGGAGGAATCATACCCCAAGGAAAGCTTTCACCACACGTCGATCCGACATTTTCGACAAGATCCGGCCCACACTTGATAACAGGCGCGATACCGTCAAGCAATCAACCCGCTGCACGCCTGCCAGCCACGCAATCGACTATCGCTGCGCGCCGACCGTATTCCCCCGCAGGAAAATTTTCGATTCTGCCCATTAGCGGCGCCGTCAACCGGGATTTGCCGCGGTATCGGGTAAAATGGAAGATTATTTTCAGTGCGCCGCGTCGGTCATCTACTGTGTAGAAAGTTACAGCCAGAACTGCAGCGGAAACTACTGCGCATTGCCCTCTTGCCCCTCTTCTGAAAACGCTGTCACCTATTATGTTAGACAATCTTACCCAACGCCTCGCCAAAGTCGTCAAAACCATGCGCGGCGAAGCGCGCCTGACTGAAACCAATACCGCCGAAATGTTGCGAGAAGTACGTTTGGCATTGCTGGAAGCTGACGTCGCGCTGCCGGCCGTGCGCGAATTTATCGCCAACGTTAAGCAAAAAGCCCTGGGCGAAGAAGTCATCGCTTCGCTGACACCCGGCCAGGCGCTGGTTGGCGTCGTACAACGCGAGCTGGCTTCCCTGATGGGTGCCGATCTGGGACCGGAAGCCTCGCAGTTGAACTTTGCCACGCAACCGCCGGCGATCATCCTGATGGCTGGCTTGCAAGGTGCGGGTAAAACCACCACCGTCGGCAAACTGGCTAAATACCTGCGTGAGCAGAAAAAGAAAAAGGTCCTGACCGTCTCCACCGACGTCTATCGTCCAGCGGCGATTGGCCAGTTGAAAACGGTAACCGAACAAGTCGGCGCCGACTTCTTCCCTAGCCTGTTGACCGACAAACCGGTCGATATCGCACTGGCCGCACTCGATTTCGCCAAACGTCATTATCACGACGTGCTGATTATCGATACCGCCGGTCGCCTCGGTATCGACGAAGCGATGATGCAGGAAATCACCGCCGTCCACGCTGCCGTCAAACCGATTGAAACCCTGTTCGTGGTCGATGCCATGCTCGGTCAAGATGCCATCAACACGGCCAAGGCGTTCAATGACGCGCTGCCGCTGACCGGTATCGTGCTGACCAAACTGGATGGTGATGCCCGTGGCGGTGCAGCCCTCTCGGTGCGGCATATCACCGGCAAACCGATCAAATTTGCCGGTGTCGCTGAAAAGCTGGACGGTCTGGAAGCGTTTGATCCACAGCGGATGGCAAACCGTATTCTCGGCATGGGCGACATTCTGGCGCTGGTTGAAGAAGCCAAAAAAGGTGTCGACGTCGCAGCTGCGCAGGATCTGGCGCAGAAAATCAAGGGCGGCGGCAAGTTCGACCTCAACGACTTCAAGGCGCAACTTGGTCAAATGAAGAAAATGGGCGGCATGTCCAGCCTGATGGACAAGCTGCCGGCACAATTCCAGCAAGCCGCTGGCGGCGCCAACATGGACCAGGCCGAAAAATCGGTGCGCCGCATGGAAGGCATGATCAATTCCATGACCGCGCAGGAACGCGCCAAACCGGAACTGATCAAAGCCTCACGCAAACGCCGGATCGCTACCGGCGCCGGCGTACAGGTGCAGGAAGTCAACCGGATGTTGTCGCAATTTGATCAGATGCAATCGATGATGAAAAAACTCAAGGGCGGCGGCATGATGAAAATGATGCGTAGCATGAAAGGCATGATGCCCGGCTTGAAGTAAGCCCATGCCGAATCCGGTGCGATTTGGCATGGCGTTTCACACTGGTGGAAAACCCATAAATCCTTGATTAATAAGGCTTTCCACCGCCAGCCCAATTTTCCTCTTTAGCGCATTAAGCGACTCGCGGCAAAGATCAAACATGCTGCAACCAGCGTCGCTTTCTTAATATCTTCATCACCTCACAGAAGTGCATTTAGTTCCCCACTTAGCTATGAAAACGTGATTATTTGGGTGCGCTGGAGAATCCCCCATAAAATCCCTGCGAAACCCATAAAAAACACTTGCATCACTGGGAAAACCGCACCACTATGAGCGATGCGTGATTGACGCATTTTCCACACACTCTTCGTCAAGGAGGCTCAAAGATGGCCACAGCAAAAAAACCAGCAGTTGCAGAAAAAAAACCTGCAGCTAAACCTGCAGTGAAAAAAGCTGCTCCAGCAAAAGCGGCTGCAGCAGAAAAACCAGCACGCAAGCCTAACGCAGCATTCATGAAGCCAATGACGCCATCGGCTGTTCTGGCGGCTGTCGTCGGTGCAGCACCGTTGCCACGTACTGAAGTTACCAAGAAAGTTTGGGAATACATCAAGAAGCACAATCTGCAAAACCCGGAAAACAAGCGCAACATCGATGCAGATGAAAAGCTGAAAGCTGTCTTTGGCGGCAAAAAGCAAGTGTCCATGTTTGAAATGACCAAGCTCATTTCCGACCACTTGACCAATGCTTAAGGTATAGCTGCTCCAGATTACCTCGAGCGCCAAACAAAAACGCCCGCATTGCGCGGGCTTTTTTGTTTTTGAATCACATGATTTGACCAATGAATGCGTATGCCCGATAGCGCGTCAAGCGTCACTTTCGAAGCCTTACTGTATCGCCACAGTGGCTCTGGTCGGCACTTCCTTGAACTCCCAGCGCTTCCATGCGGCCAGCACTGCATTCGGATACTCCGGACGGCCGCGGCTGCCGTTATAACGGCCTAGCGCCAGGTACAGGTTACCCTTTTCCATATCCAGGTACATGCGCAAAATCGAGCAACCGTAACGCAGGTTGGTTTGCATATTGAATAGTTTGCTGCGATCGGCATCACCGATGACACGCGTCCAGAACGGCATCACCTGCATGTAACCCTGCGCGCTGACGCTGGACATCGCGTATTTGCGAAATGCCGATTCGACCTGGATCAGGCCCAATACCATCGCCGGGTCAAGACCCGCGCGCTTGGCCTCATACCAGGTGGTTTCCAGGAATTCGATGCGGATCTGGGCGTCGGGCAATTTCTTTTTGAGCCGCTCCGACATTTCACCCAACCAGTACAAATACTGAATGCGCTGATCGATATCGACGAATTGCGGTTTCGGCGGTCGCGCATCATTAATCGCACGCGACAGTGCCAACCGTACCGAATCGGCCATCGCTTCTTCTTTTTGATTCCCGGCATGCGCCAGTGCGCTGGCCAGCAGCAGCACCGACATCAACCACGGAAAAATGCGACCTATCAAACGCAAGTGAAGCTCCCAGGAAAATTCCATATCTTAATTCTTAGTTTCCTAGGAAACTAAAAGAACAAGTGCAATCTCACACGCATTTCCATGCCTTCCTCCACCCTTGTGAGTCGCGTGGAGGAAAAGCCGCAAAATCAGCTTGCTACCAGATCAGGCGGCCAGACGTGCTTTGACAAAACCCACCATGTCAGCCAGCGGCACGGTGGTCGCTTCAGTGTCGCGACGCCCCTGATATTCGAGTTGACCGTCTTTCAAGCCACGATCGCCCACCACCACCCGATGCGGCACGCCGATCAACTCCCAATCGGCAAACATTGCGCCCGGACGCTCGCCGCGATCATCCAGAATCACGTCGACGCCGGCCGCTAGCAACTCGTCGTAAAGTTTATCGGTTTCGGTCTTGACCGCTGCGCTGCGATCATAGCCCATAGGACAGAGCACGACTTCAAACGGCGCGATCGAAATTGGCCAGATAATGCCCTTGTCATCGAAGTTCTGCTCAATGGCCGCACCCAGAATACGCGTGATGCCAATACCGTAACAACCCATTTGCAATGGTTGCGGCTTACCGTTTTCATCCAGGAACGTGGCGTTCATCGCCTCCGAATACGCGGTACCGAGCTGAAACACGTGGCCAACTTCAATCCCGCGCAGAATCGCCAGCGCGCCTTTGCCATCCGGCGATTGATCGCCTTCGACCACGTTGCGGATATCGACCACCATAGGCTCCGGCAGGTCGCGGCCCCAATTCACACCGGTGAAGTGGAAGTCCACTTCGTTAGCGCCGCAGACGAAGTCATGCATGTTGGCGACGGTACGATCAGCGACGACGTTGATTGGCTTTTTGGTATTGACCGGTCCCAGATAACCCGGTGGCGTACCGAACCATTCAACGATTTCTTCTTCAGTGGCGAAACGATAGCCGGCCAGACCCGGGATCTTGGCGGCCTTGATTTCATTGAGCACATGATCGCCGCGCAGCATCAGCAACCAGACTTGCTTGGAAGCGGCCTCCTTCTCGCTCGCCGCTTTTTCAACTGTCAGCACAATCGACTTGATCGTTTCGCTCAGTGGAATGTTCAGCAATTCCGCTACGGCTTCGCATTTGGCTTTGCCTGGCGTTGCAGTTTTCGTCAGCGCCTGGGTCGGTGCGGCACGGCTTGCATCCACCGGCAGCGCTTCGGCAGCTTCCATATTCGCCGCGTAATCCGAGGTTGGACAGTAGACGATTGCGTCTTCACCGGTAGCGGCGATCACATGAAATTCGTGCGAACCGGTACCGCCAATCGCACCGTTATCGGCCGCGACTGGACGGAATTGCAGGCCAAAGCGATTGAAAATCCGAATATAGGTGTCGTACATGATTTGATACGACTGTTTCAAGCCGTCCAGATCGCGGTCGAACGAGTAGGCATCCTTCATCGTGAATTCACGGCCGCGCATCAAGCCAAAACGCGGACGACGCTCATCGCGGAACTTGGTCTGGATGTGATAAAAATTGACTGGAAGCTTGCGATAAGACCGTAATTCGGTACGGGCGATGTCGGTAATCACCTCTTCCGAAGTTGGCTGAATGATAAAATCGCGACCGTGGCGGTCTTTGACGCGCATCAGTTCATCGCCGTATTTTTGCCAGCGGCCGGTTTCCTGCCAAAGCTCGGCAGGTTGTACAACTGGCATTAACAACTCAACTGCACCGGAACGATTCATTTCTTCGCGCACGATGCTTTCGACTTTGCGAATAACCCGCAAGCCCATTGGCATGTAGGTGTAAATGCCCGAACCGAGGCGTTTAATCATGCCGGCGCGCATCATTAGTTTGTGGCTGACGATTTCGGCGTCGGATGGTGCTTCTTTAAGAGTCGAGACAAAAAAACGGGAGGCGCGCATAACGGTGAATTCTTTTTAAAAAGAGAGGGTTATAATCGACTCAATTTTAAAGGATTAGCTGGCTGATGCGCCCACTCTTTGCACAATTGATTGATGTTCGGGCCGGTTTTACTACTGCTTGGAACCGGTTGCGCGCAGATTTTGCACGTAATCAAGTTGGCATGAGGACCGCCTAGTCGCAGAAAGTTTTGAGGTAATAGTATGCTGGACCGTGAAGGCTTCCGCCCTAACGTCGGCATTATCTTGCTTAACACCCAGAATGAAGTCTGGTGGGGCAAGCGTGTGCGCGAACATTCGTGGCAATTTCCACAAGGTGGCATTAAATACGGCGAAACCCCGGAGCAAGCCATGTTCCGCGAACTTGAGGAGGAAATCGGCCTCAAGGCGGAGCACGTCAAGATTATCGGTCGCACCCGCGACTGGCTGCGCTATGAGGTGCCTGATCATTTCATTAAGCGCGATATCCGCGGGCATTATCGCGGCCAAAAGCAAATCTGGTTTTTGCTGCGCATGGTAGGGCGCGATTGCGATGTCAACTTGCGTCTGACCGAGCACCCCGAATTCGATGCCTGGCGCTGGCACGATTACTGGGTCCCGCTGGATGTCGTGATCGAATTCAAGCGCGACGTCTATCAACGCGCATTGCAGGAATTATCACGTTTTTTGACCCGCCCACTGCAAAGTCCGGCACGCCATGCCCGCCATGTGCGCGGCGCGCATGAAGCACATACGTTAGACACATGCATTCCGGGCGAACCGGGTATCGATAAGGAGTAAGTTTTTCCATGTTTTTTGACACTATTTCACTCCCCAAGCCAAGCAAGCGGGTTGCCGTCATTGCGCTACTGTTCTCCGCTACCGCCCATGTCCATGCCGCCTCCGGCCCGGGTCCGGGCTTTGACGAGGATTTTGACGACGAAGTGAAGACCTGGCAGGAACTCTCGGTACAACTGCCGCCACAGCCTAAAGCTGAGAACCTGGTGTCGTTCGATGCCGGCCCTACGGCGACCATGAAATTCGCGATTGATCTGAATTCACTATCCGCCGGCACCGATGGCGTGGTGCGCTACACGCTGGTCAGCAAGAGCGATGGCGGCGCCGAGAATATCAGCTACGAAGGCATCCGTTGCCAAACCGCCGAAAAGAAATTGTATGCGTTCGGCCATAAGGACGGCAGCTGGTCGCGCGCGCGCCTGAGCAATTGGCAGCGGATCACCGATTTGGTAGCGAATCGCCAACATGCAGCCCTGTTCAAGGATTTCCTGTGCCAGGGCGGGACAATCGCTGGCAAGGTCACGGAAATGCAAGACCGCATCCGGAGTAATCGACCGCTGAAACCCGGTGGTTGAGACCGGCCAAGTTGGTTTCCACGCAAAAAAACCGATACGTAACATGTATCGGTTTTTTTTGCGTGATGCTGCTACAGCAAAACCATATTATCGCGATGAATCAATTCTGACTTCTCGACAAAACCCAATATCGAGGCAATTTCCGACGATGGATGACGCATGATGCGACGCGCTTCAGCGCTGGTGTAATTGCTGATGCCGCGTGCAATCGCACGACCCTCGCTATTCACACAGGTAATCACATCGCCACGGCCAAATTCACCCAACACAGCCGTCACCCCAATCGGCAATAACGACTTGCCCTCATTCGTCAATTTTTGCACCGCACCGGCATCCAGCAGTACTTTGCCGGCGGTTTTCAGGTGATCGGCCATCCATTGCTTGCGTGCCGTGAGTTGCCCGGTCTGGGCGTTCAACTGGGTACCAATCGCCTCGCCAGCGGCAAGGCGCGTCAGTACATCGTCCTCGCGGCCCCAGGCAATCACCGTATGCGCGCCGGAAGTAGCGGCACGCTTGGCGGCCAGAATCTTGGTGAACATGCCACCGCGACCGATGCCGGTACCGGCGTCGCCCGCCATCACTTCCAGCGCCGGATCGCCTGCCTGGGCCTGATGTACGAATTCGGCATTAGGATCCTTGCGCGGATCGGCCGTAAACAAGCCTTTTTGATCGGTCAGAATAATCAAGGCGTCGGCCTCGATCAAATTGGCAACCAGTGCGCCCAGCGTATCGTTGTCGCCGAACTTGATTTCATCGGTGACAACAGTGTCATTTTCATTGATGATAGGTACCACGCCAAAACGCAGCAAGGTAAACAGTGTGGAGCGCGCATTCAGATAGCGCTCGCGATCGGCCAGATCGGCATGCGTCAACAACACTTGCGCGGTATGTACATCGTGCAGACGAAAGCTGGTTTCGTAAATTTGCGCCAAGCCCATCTGCCCGACTGCGGCACAGGCCTGCAATTCATCAATGCTGGTCGGGCGTTTGTCGAAACCGAGGCGTTGCATGCCTTCGGCGACGGCGCCGGAACTGACCAACACCACTTCCTTGCCCATCGCCCGCAACTCTGAAATCTGAGCCGCCCAATTGGCAATCGCTACGCTATCCAGTCCCTTGCCGTCATTTGTAACCAGCGAAGAACCGACCTTGATGATGAGACGTTTAGCTTTTTGAATGACGGAATTCATATTTTCATCTGCAACTGCCGACGCTGCATAGCCGGCGCTGATAATAAAAAACCGACATAGCCAGAGCATTTAAGCTCTCGCCATATCGGTTGATGGTTTGCGGCCTGTTAGCCTGCTCTCAACGATAATCTATGGCGACCATCTTTAGTCAAGAATTTTAAAGCGAGGATCGTCCGGATCAATCGACAGAATACCCTGGGCTTCTTCAGTCATTTGCGTCTCTTCAGCGCGATACTCTTGCTGACGCTTTTCCGCCAGATAAGCGTAGATATCGTTGACCAGTTCCGGACAGCCGGAATGATTCAGCGCCGAAATTTCGAAGACCGGACCTTTCCAGCCGAAACGCTTGACGAAGTCCTTGACGCGCTTCTTGCGCTCGTCTTCCGGCACCACATCCAGCTTGTTCAGCACCAGCCAGCGCGGCTTGTCAAACAGCGACTGATCGTACTTTTCCAGTTCCTTGACGATCGCCTTGGCTTCCTTGACCGGATCGACAGTCGATTCGAACGGCGCCAGATCAACGATATGCAGCAGCAGTCCGGTGCGCTGCAAATGCTTCAGGAATTGAATCCCGAGTCCGGCACCATCCGCTGCACCTTCAATTAATCCGGGAATATCTGCAATCACGAAACTTTTTTCATGACTGACGCGGACGACCCCCAGATTCGGATGCAAGGTCGTGAACGGATAATCCGCGATTTTTGGACGAGCGTTGGACACCGCCGTAATAAAGGTCGACTTACCGGCATTTGGCTGGCCCAGCAGACCAACATCGGCCAGTACTTTGAGCTCAAGCCGCAGTGCACGACGTTCGCCTTCCTTACCGTCGCTCTTTTGACGTGGCGCACGATTGGTCGAGGTTTTAAAGTGAATGTTACCCCAGCCGCCTTCGCCGCCTTTCGCCAACATCACTTCCTGGCCATGTTCAGTCAAATCGGCAATGCTCTCACCGGTGTCGATATCGACAATCAGCGTGCCGACCGGCATGCGCAGTTTGATATCGTCTGCGCCCTTGCCATAACAATCCGAGCCGCGGCCATTTTCGCCGCGACCGGCGCGATGCATTTTGGAGAAGCGGTAATCGACCAGCGTATTGACGTTACGGTCGGCAACCGCCCAGATGCTGCCGCCTTTGCCGCCATCGCCACCGTCAGGTCCGCCAAAGGGGCGGAATTTTTCACGCAAAAAACTCGCAACCCCATTGCCACCGTCACCGGCAATGACTTCGATTTTTGCTTCATCTATAAACTTCATTCGAAGGTCCTAATGAGATTGGAGGTTTCAATTCTGACTTACATACTTCTTGGGTACGCTACCGGCTTAGGCGAATTGTTGAAGTCTGCGCAAAACATACGCAACTCACAGGGCAATTCCCAACTGCGCCGGTGCTGCCAAACCGACTTTTGCAAAAAACCGATACATCAACCCAGGTATCACCGTCATGCCGATGCCTACGTGCATGGCAGGGCTGTTACGGGGGTTTCTATGATTTTACTCAAGCGGCCGACAATTTTCACGCTCAAAAAACTAAAAAGGCCCTACCTGCGGCAGAGCCTTTCGCGGCAAAGCTTGCGCTTCGCGCCAAACTTACGTCAAGCGGAAGTCGCTTCTTACGCTGCTACAACAGTGACATATTGACGCTTTTCGGCGCCTTTGATCACGAATTGTACTTTGCCTTGAATCAGTGCGAACAGGGTGTGATCCTTGCCCATGCCGACATTTTCGCCTGGATGCGTCTTAGTGCCGCGTTGACGAATAATGATGCCGCCAGCGTTGATCGCCTGGCCACCGTAGACCTTGACGCCGAGTCGTTTTGACTCTGAGTCACGGCCGTTGCGCGTAGTGCCGCCGCCTTTTTTATGTGCCATTTAAAACTCCTGGTATCTAGTTAAGTCAATCGACGCAGCTTATTGCTACTAAATTATGCGTTGATCGAAACGATTTGAATTTCGGTGTAATTTTGACGATGGCCTTGATGCTTCTGATAATGCTTACGACGACGCATTTTGAAGATCTTGACCTTATCGTGGCGACCTTGCGCCAATACCTTAACCGACACCGTAGCACCTTCGACCAATGGCGCCCCGAATTTCAGGGTATCGCCAGCGCCAACTGCAAGCACTTGATCAATAGTGAGTTCGGTGCCAATGTCTGCAGGTATCTGTTCTATTTTAAGTTTTTCGCCGGCAACAACTTTATATTGTTTGCCACCGGTTTTTATGACCGCGTACATATGAAACCTCATCGAAATGATTGAAGAACTAATAACAATTTATTACCCCCGACACGGCACAAAAAGACATCCGGAGTCGGGCGAACCTGAGATTATACATAGACTTGGCATCACCGTCAAAAACTCTTGACAATTGCATTAAGCACACACTATTTGCCTGCTATCGCAGTCAGGTCAGCGGCAGCACCCGCTTTTTCATATAATGTCTGCATTCTGAACTTTTTAAGGTATTGCCATGAGCGAAGTACAAGAGTGGATCAAGGAAACCGTGACGCAAAACCCGGTGGTTTTGTTCATGAAGGGCACGGCACAATTTCCGCAATGCGGTTTTTCCGGTCGCGCCATCCAGTTGCTGAAAGCCAACGGCGCGGAAAATATCGTCACCATCAATGTGCTGGAAGACCCGACTGTGCGCCAAGGCATCAAGGACTACTCCAACTGGCCGACAATCCCGCAGCTCTACGTCAAAGGTGAATTTATCGGCGGCTCCGACATCATGAATGAGATGCACGAGTCCGGCGAACTGAAAACCCTGCTGGCCGCCTGAGACCACACGTGGTGCCAGCCGCGTCTCAGCACGCTTCGCCCCTCTCACCACCGTCACGCCGGCTAATCGTCGCCATCACCGGCGCCACCGGCGTTGCCTACGGAGTGAGGTTGTTGCAATTTTTGCGCGAAATGCCCGAGATCGAATCGCATCTGATCATCTCGGATGCCGGCGTACTGAATCTGCATCAGGAGCTCGACATGCGCCGCAAGGAGGTCGAGGCGCTAGCCGATGTGACGCACAACGTGCGCGATGTCGGGGCCTCGATTGCCAGCGGCTCGTTTCAGTCGGACGGCATGATAGTTGCGCCATGCTCGATGAAAACGCTGGCTTCGGTGGCGAATGGCCTGTCAGACAATCTGATCGCACGCGCGGCGGATGTCGTCCTCAAAGAGCGTCGCCGACTGGTGTTGATGGTGCGCGAGACGCCATTCAATCTGGCGCATCTGCGCAACATGACTAGCGTTACCGAAATGGGCGGGATTATTTTTCCGCCTCTTCCCGGCTTTTATCATCGCCCGCAAAGCATCAACGAAATGATCGATCACACGATAGGCCGCGTGCTTGACCTGTATGGGGTAGCGCATACCCTGATGCCACGCTGGAACGGGCTGAAGGCAGCAGACAGCTGATCTTGCCGGATGACCGGCGCGACCGGCTACTGCGCTTTCTTCAACAACTTCAAGTCAATCTCAGCGACCGCTACGCCCATCCAGCCAGGCACTGCGCGCAGCCACGGCAGCAGCTGGTTTCAACTCGGCATTCAAACCTAATTGCGGGGTCGTGTCGGCCAGCAATTTGACGCTGAAAATCAGCAGCTCATCGCGGCGAAAGGCGTGAACCGTCACCGTATCGCCAACGCGGTAGCGCGCCAGAACGACATCCAGATTGGACGTCACACGAATACCATCCAGCGCCACCAACACGTCACCTGCGGACAACCCGGCGCGATGCGCTGCGCCGCCCTCGTACACGTTGCTTAGCTTACAGTCCGTGCCCACACGACTGGTGCGCGCGCCCAGGTCTGGCTTGACTGCCTTGCGGTTATCGGCAATCGTGACGCCGGCGGGCTCCAGCAATCTTGCCAATGGCAGATCATCGGTGCCGCGCACATAACGATCAAAAAAGCGCTTTAATTTCAGTCCGGTCACCGCATCAAACAAGGCTTCGACTGCCGCCTCGGTAACGCCCCGCCCAGCCATCTCGTTGCCAGCATAAAAATCGCGACCGTATTTTTGCCACAACGCGCGCATCACATCGTCCAGCGACTTCTTGTTTTTGGTCTCGCTGCGTATCGTCAAATCCAATGCCAGCGCCACCAGCGAACCTTTGGTGTAATAGCTGACGATGGCATTCGGCGCATTCTCATCCTGGCGATAATATTTAACCCAGGCGTCAAAACTCGATTCAGCGACACTTTGCTTGCGTCGACCGCTGCCAAGCAAGACCCCATTCATGGTTTTTGTCACCAGCTTCAGGTATTCGGTCTGATCGATCAAACCGCTGCGGAACAAGATCAGGTCATCGTAATAACTGGTGAAGCCCTCGAACAACCACAGTAGCGGCGTGTAATTCTCGACTTGCAGATCGTACGGCGCAAACGTCGCTGGCTTGATGCGCTTGACGTTCCATGTATGGAAATACTCGTGGCTGCAAAGACCGAGGAAAGTGCGATAGCCGTCGCCGCATTCTGGCTGCCCCTTGACCGGCAAATCGGCCCGCGCGCACATCAGCGCCGTCGAAGCGCGATGCTCAAGGCCGCCGTAGCCCTCGCCAACGGCCAGCGTCAAAAATACATAACGCTGCATCGGTGCCTGTCTGGCGAATTTGCTGCCGGCCGGCTCAAAGAATGCAATCTGCGTCTCGCAAATCTTTTTCAGATCGGCTCCCAGACGTACCAGATCCAGATTCGGCACATTGCCGGTGACTGCGATCTCGTGCGGCACGCCATGCGCCTTGAAAGTGGCCAGTTGGAATACCCCCATTTCGACCGGATGATCAATCAGCTCATCGTAATTCGCCGCAACGTAGCTGCCAAAAGCACCGCGCCGCGCCTTCAATGTCGGCAGCGCAGTGGCGATGCGCCAGTCGTCATACCCGGCACCTTGCGGGCGTTGAATATCAACGATGTGCGACGCGTTTTCCTGGCCGACAACGCGTAAAAATACGCTGCTGCCGTTAAAGAACCCATGGGTCTGATCCAGATGCGCCGCGCGCACCGACAAATCCCATGCATACACTTGATAGTGCAATGTCAGCGGCCCGTCACATGGTGCCGCTTGCCAGGAATGTTTATCGAGCTTTTTAAGCGTGATCGTGCGGCCATTCGATTCCCCGCGAATCTGAACGATATGGCGCGCGAATTCGCGGATCATATAACTGCCGGGAATCCATGCCGGCAGCGCCACAATTTGCCCAACCGCCGCTGGTGCAGCGATCACCAGCATCACCGCAAACAAATGGGCCGCAGGATCCGCCGCCACAATGCTGTAATGCAAAGCGCTATGGCTTACCGCACTGACCGCCTGAGGGATCGGTCTGGCCAGCGGCGTGGTCAAGCGGGTCGGTTTGGAAGCGGCCTTCGATCCACCCTTGGAAACTTGCTTGACGGCCGGCTTCGCAGTTGGTTTTGCCGCAGATTTTTGGGTAGATTTACGCACCGAGATTTCCTCTCACACCAGCGGCAAGCATCGCTAATACCATCGCGCCGACTGCCACACAAGTCAGCTTGTAGCGTAATTCGGTAAACCAGGCGGGCAGGCCGTACCAGACGAACAAACGCTTATCGACCTGATACGCGGCAATAAAACCAAGAATCAACAAGGTATAGCCGTAAGCAAAGAACAAAGTCGAAAACCAGGCAATGGTGGTCGGCATGATGCCCCAGATCAACGCCTTTTTAGTCCGTTCAGCAGAAAGATCTGCACGCAGCACCATCGCACCCCAATGAATCCCGCCAAGAAATGATAGCGCAGCAACACCGTACGCCATCTGGCCACGAATAAACTCCCCTAGCCAGTCAGGACTGGCAACCCAGCAACCCAGCGTCAACAGGATAAAGGGGATCAATCCCGCATAGCCGAGGATAAGGATAAGACGTTTATTCAGAAAGTGTGGATTCATCGCAGAGGATAATCAAGTTAGTGAAGCACAACACACAGCTACTTCGCCGCAAGTTCAGTGAAGCGCGATGGCACGAAAAAAACGATAGTCTAACGGGATAGTCGCAAACTATTGCCGGCTTGGTCGCCTGCCATGCGCGCGATGGATCAATCGGCGGTTAACGTCTTACGACTGTGGTATATCGGCGACGGTATCGATGTCCTGGAATACGCCGACGTCCTCCACTGCGACCTCCACCACTGGAAAATTTTGCAGCAGACTGCGTGCGCCCTGATCGCCGCGCAGCCGCAATAAACGCGACAAATGGTGCCGACTGAAAGCGACCGGATTGCCGCGACGGCCATGACAGGTCGGTACCGCGATGTCAGCGCCCTGCTCCAATGCCGCCTTCAACGCCATGATGGTGCTGACCTGGACGTAAGGCATATCGCCTAACGCAATCACCCAACCTTCTGCTGCCGCTGTTTGTTGCAGGCCATATACCAGCGTAGCCGCCATGCCGTTATCGGCGTCATCACATTCAAGCAGCGTGCAGCCGTTTACTTGTTTAGCCAATTGCGCGGTCAGTGCCGGCTTATCGGATCGACAGACCACGTAGACCGGCAACACAGCGGACAGCTTTTTTGCAGCACTCGCCAGGACGGTATCGCCGTGCGGCAAGGACTGCAGCAATTTGCTCTGCTTACCGGTCGGATCAAACCGACGTCCGCGTCCGGCAGCCAGCAAAATGCCTACTATTTGGTCTGTGCATGTGGAATTCATTCGAACTTACCCATTGGGACATATTCGTGCGGATACAGCACACGTTAAATTGCGCGGTCTTCAAGCCGACGTCGTGACAGCGGTGGCAGCGGATTTCGCTGCGTCTTTAATCACGATGCGGATCCGTTGGTACGCCCCCCGCGTCAGCAAATATTTCCGCTCATCGCCTTATCGATATCAGCGCTGGATGGCGCACGGTTGCCCTTGAGCAGCGCAGTTGCGCTCATGACCTGGCCGCTCTGGCAACAACCGCATTGCGGCACATCGTGCCGCACCCAGGAATCCTGTACCAAGTTGCCTATTGCGTCTGATGCGATAGCCTCAATGGTAGTGATTGGCAGTCCGGCAGCGGCGGACAACGGCGTCACACAGGAGCGTATCGGCTGGCCGTTCAGATGCACAGCACACGCACCGCACAAGGCAGCACCGCAACCGAATTTGGTCCCGGTCAATTGCAAATGATCCCGCAACACCCATAAAATCGGCGTTGCAGGATCGACTTCCAGCACGACATCCTTGCCATTGAGATTGACCGTGAGCATGCCGCCCCCCACCATTCCTTGATAATTTGTTGCTAATTTGCTGCCATATCGAGGCAGTACCGATAAAGAAGCAAATTATTTAGCTTATTTAACTGAGGAAAACTTCGCTTCGAGCGTCTTCGCGTCGACCCAGCCGGGAACCCGTGAGCCATCGGTAAAGATGATGGTCGGCGTACCTGTCACGTTAAGTTTCTGGCCAAGGGCCAATACCTTGTCGTTCGGCGTCGTCACACAACTGGCTGCAGCCGTCGCAGGCAACTTGCCATTCAGCATCCACTCGTCCCAAGCTTTATCGCGGTCGGCGCTACACCAGACGTTTTTCGACTTCACCGATGAATCGGCCGCCAGAATGTTGTACATGAAGGTGTACACAGTGACATTGTCGACGTCCTGCAAGGTCTTGCGGAATTTTTTGCAGTAACCGCAGTTCGGATCTTCAAATACTGCAATGACGCGCTTGCCGTTGCCCCTGACCGACTTCATTGCCAGATCAAGCGGTAAATCGGAAAACTTTACCTTGCTGAGTTCGTCTATACGCTCCTTGGTGAAATCCCTGGCGCTTTGCGCGTCGAGAATGCGTCCCACGAACATGTATTTGCCGCTGACATCGGTGTAAAAAATATCCTTGCCAACCCGGACTTCAAACATGCCCAGATACGGCGTCTTGGTAACCTCATCGACTTTGACGCCATCCCCCAGGCGCGGCTCTATCATTTTTTTAACCGCCGCTTCCTGCGACGTTTCGGCGATAGCCGCCGTCATCAACAATCCCAGTATCGCTGCCAGCAGCGATGGCTTCATGAATTTCAATATCTGAACTTGCATCACAACTCCCGTTAGTTTTTTTCAAATGTGCGGCCCAACGCATGGGCCATCAGCCGCCGCTTTAAGACCGGCAGTTTATCCAGCAAGTTCAATCCGGCGTCACGCACCAACCGCAACGGCGCAATGTCGAGACCGAATAAACGCTGCAGGCCGTCGGTCGCAACTTGCATCAACAAAATTTCTTCCTTGCGCGCGCGCGCATAGCGCGCCAGCACGCCCGCATCGCCGCAATCCCGATGTTGACCACGTTCGCTCAGCACTTTAATTAATGCGGCAACATCGCCAAAGCCCAGGTTCATCCCGTGCCCAGCCAGCGGGTGAACCACATGCGCCGCATCGCCCATCAATGCTACACGCGGCGCCACCAGCGCATGACTGCGGATCAAGGATAGTGGGAAGTTCTGCACTACCTCCGGTTGCAATGGCCGCAACTGGCCTAACTGCTCACCCGCCAACGCAGACAAACGCACAGCCAGCTGCGACAACGACTCGCGCAGCAAAGTCGGCGCCAGCGTGTCCGGCGCCGACCACACCAGCGACACACGCTGCCCCGGCAATGGCAACAATGCGACGATCCCTTCGCTGACAGTAAACCATTGATGCGCAACGCCATGATGCGGGCGTTCGACTTCAAAATTGGCGACTATCGCGCGCTGATGATAAGAACGGTAATCGATCCCGATTTCGCACTGATTACGGACCCAGGATTGCGCACCGTCGGCACCGACCAGCAATGCGGATTTGAGCGTCGAGCCGTCTTCCAGTAGCAGCGTGGCGCCGTCGGCATCGACCATCATCTGCTGGGCGCGGCCATGCACCACACGAACGTTCCGGGCAAATTTCAGCGCAGCATCCAGCGCCTGATTCAAATTGCGGTCTTCAACTATCCACGCCAGCGCATCGGTCCTGGCACTAAACGCGTCAAAGCCGATACTACCCGCGCCGGCTTCTGCGCCACCCCTGACCAGCATGCTTTCCACCGCAGCGACCCGCGTATCATCCAGCGCATCCCAGACCTTGAGTCCGGACAGCAGATTGCGCGCAACGTGATTCAGCGCGTAGACGCGGGTATCCCACCCGGCAGCATCACCCGGTCTGCTATCCGCACCTCGCAACGGCGCCCCCAACAAAGTGACACCGAGACCGGCCTGCGCCAGTCCCAATGCCGCGGCTTTCCCGACCGCGCCATTACCAACGATACAAATATCGCTGCGGGAAATATTTCGCGAAGAAATATTATTCGTGCTCTGCGCCGCCAAACCGGCGCCGACGCTCTTGGAAGGTAGTCTGAAATCGTTCATGACAGCATTATAACGACTACCAATTCAAAAAAATTACATTAGGGGTTTGCGAATTCAAAATGTCTTGCTATAATTCCGCTCCTTGGCCTGGTAGCTCAGTCGGTAGAGCAGAGGATTGAAAATCCTTGTGTCGGTGGTTCGATTCCGCCCCGGGCCACCAAGATATGTATCTTACAGAACGCCAACCTTCGGGTTGGCGTTTTTGTTTCCGGGGATTTACAGTCCTCGTGTCGGGTCTATTTCCGGTCTTGCGGTAAATTCAAACTTCTCCCTGCCTTCCACCACTTTCGCCCCGGTCGCGTGCTCGATCGTCGATGCACCGCACTGACACAACTGACACACCGACACTGATCAAGCGTGTTCGCAGTGTCAGTGTGCCACCTGTGCCGGTAGAAACTATTGGTCGTCGGGAAGTGCGGCGGCACTACCGCTTCTCAGGTATCGTTACCTGTTCTTCTTTGGCTTTTTGTAGCAAGCACATCTCGATCCGCCCCGACAACAATCGCCCGATCGGTTCTAAGTCTGAAGGTCTCCGCCCATAGCGACCGATTGACACGCACTAAAGCGGACGATCGCGAGGCGCTGAGGAGATTGCGTGGCGCGGCCGACATCCTTACCCGGTGAGCTGGAAGGGATTTGTTTGACGTAGACGGCCTGCGGGACACGCCGTCTAGATGAGCCTCGAGTTATTGGTCAAATGCTTGCCAGTCGGTCACTACGGTGCCCCGCACATACACGTAAGTGCTGTCACCGTAAATAAGTTGCTCACCACCGCTACCGTAGTTATTGGTCTTTGTCGGGAAGCCCCACGACCAAACCAGTGCTGTCCTGGACATCCCGCGGTACACGTTGCCATCACGTATCGCGGCAAGCTCGCGTTTTGAGAATGCCGACGGGATTCTGGCTATCGCGTTGATGCTCATGCGTTCAAGCGGGGGCGTATTGGACAAGATTGCATAGCTGGACAGATTACCATACAGCAATCGAGTGTCACCGCCTGGCAGTTGAACTTTGACCACCACAGTGTTTTGGTCGTCAAGCACTTTGCCGTCGACAATTTTCAACGGGGTGAAATTTTTTGTCGTGCGGTCTTTTGCAATCCTGCGCTTGAGGTCATTCTCAAAATCGTCAATACTCAATGTTGGATTGAGCAGCTCGGTGAACCCTACTTTGTAAACTGTTTTTCCGATCAGCTTGTTGAGTGCATCTTGAGCTTCGCTTCCTTGTAGCTGCGCTTGGAGTTGATCCAAAGTCATATCAGCAGCACTTGCCATGTTGCTCAACAATATCAGCATACTGGTAACGATTAATCTTACAATCGCCTTCAGAGTATTCATATCGCTTTCCCGTTCATATTGCGGAATTCTGCTTACGCTCTAACTTGGCATAGCTAACTGCATCGGCCAAGTTAGAATACCTAAATTCGCCGTAGGCATAACGGTCACCCTCAATAGTTATGCCGTACTCAGCCATTTGGACCACCTCACTTGGTGGAAACACGTGAATTGGCCGAGCATCTCCGTGTAATTTTTCTGCCTGGTCCAGACGAAGTATTTCCGTTTCATCTGGCGTTATTTCACTACCACAATGTTTGCATTTAATAGCAGCGAACTTAATTTCCTCTGCACAGAACGGGCAAAGTTTTGTTGCGGTCGGTGATTGTTGCGTTTGTGCTTGTCGGTTTTCAGCTGGATTCCATGGGTTATATGCGGACTCTTCCCTTTTACTAGTCGCCGGGTCGAAATCTTTTGTGCTCGAATTCGGGCCAGAAGAATACGCCCATACCAATGCACCAACCCAACCAAGCACTGTCCAGCCAAGCAGTATATTCAACACTATGATGGATGTTTGATTCGAGTGATTACGCTTGATGGCAACCATGGTTGGCGCAAAATAGAGTGCTACTGCGCTTATAAAGAACACAACCGCGCAAAAGGCGGCCAAGTTGTTGTTCCCATTACCTATAATTCCTGTGATAAGAACTACGAATCCAAGTATTAGAATGAATATGAATGACATAAACAGTCTTTCTGATTTGACTTCAAGGCGTTTGGTTACGCTACGATTAGCCCTTCATTCCAAAGGGAAATTACGACTTCCATTTGACCGTTGTGAGCCTTATTTTCGTTATCTCCACCTTTCATCACGAGGCTCCAGAGCTTATTTTCGTCGAGCAAGAGAGTTTGGTCTTGTATGAGAAGCGGCAATGCCTTCAATGCATAGCCCTTATTCAACTTTTCCCCTCGACGGCAGTAGTTACCCACAGGGACACCGGAAACAAAACCACTTTCACACAACCCAAGATATGCGCTCCGAGGACAGTTTTTTTCTTGTAGTGACGGACTATCTGGAAATATCTCGACAACAGCCCTTTCCCAAGCGTTTTTTGGTGATGATGTCTTGGCCCCGTGAAATAGTTTTGTAGCCAGTATGGCTGCACTTCCATATTGTCCCATTTGCATATCTCCTGATTCCCTGGTCGAGCAAGGCGTTACATGTTGATGTTGACCACCAGCCAATTTTCAAATTCGTGAGCGTTCTCAATGAATACTCCAAGCTCACTTGCATTGAAAAGCGCTCGTCTGATCATCGTGTATGCATCATCGAATGGATGCACCATCTCAATGTCATCATCCTTCTTTCCGCAGTGCTTTAACGCATTTCTTGCTGAATTCCACAAATTGAAAATTTCTTGTTTTGAATGCTTTCCCATGCCTGTTCTTTCGCGATCAATTGCGCCTCCTTTGAAGTTTCCGAAAATTTCATCGGCCAAGCTGACTGATATCATGCGCTTCAGCAAAGTCAGACACAAGGGGGAAATTACAATAACAACATCACATAGACCGGGTGGGCGAATGGCCGATTTCGGCCCTTGCCACTGCGTCTTTATTTGCACGACAGTGTTGGCGACAACAGTTAGCCGTCACTTGGAGGTGGAAACAGCTGGTTTATGATCTCAGCGCAAACAAGTAGCACCGTACCTCCCTTCATGTGGAGCGTCGCGGTTCCGTGTGCTAGTGAGTTTCGTAGTAACCGCATGGCTTCGGCCACGTCTTCAACATAGTTGCGGTTTGATGGGATTTCTGGGGAAATCTTGATCGCAGGAGGGTAACGTTCCCTCGCCGGATTTCGGCCATACGTAAAACCCTCTGACTTCACCAGACCCTCAGAGATCGCCTTGGCGAGCAACTTCTGGAACGAAGGGCGGGGGTGGTCCGGATACTTCCGCTTTAGTGCGAACTCAACGGAGATGTAGCCTTGCAGTTCGGCGGTAACATTGAATGGGTAATAGAACCACGAATAGGCAAGTAAGTTCTGGGCAGTCGCAAAGTGACTCCGTATCTCTTCCGGGACGCCAGCGTGTAGGGAGATTCCCTCCACGCTTTCGTAGATGTCTTCGACTCGCAGCGGCCGTATTTTGTCGGACACGGGATCGCGCAACGCAAAGGAGTGTTGACGAGTGTCTGGCTCAGTAAGCTCAGCGAATGGCTTCAGTTTTTCCATGATGCTGCTCTGCCCGGGGTTCTGCGTGACGGTGATCGGCATGTCACTGGGATTCGTTGAATGCGATATCGTGTCCGGGGAATGCTTCAATCAGTGCCTCCATCGCTTCGCTCGTACGCAGCCCCCACATCTTTGAGACAGCATACGTTTTGCCGTTTGCGCGTATCAATTCGTCATCTGCGATGAAATAGCGGTAAGTATCAGGCTTCTTGCCGAGCGCAATAAGATGCTTTGCAAATGCGTCTTCGAAAGACTTCGCGTCGAGCTCGCCATCGACAGACCAGAGTGCATTCCCTCTCCAAGTAATGGTACTGCGTATCTTTTCGGGATCAACTTTTCCGTCACACAGACTTCGAATCACTTGGTAAATCGCCCTTCGCTTTGGAAGGCTATTAAAGATATTAGGCCCAACAGTAATGTCGTACCGAGTCATGTCCCGGTCTTGAGTTCGGGCCGCTCGCTCGACAACCTTTTTTTCGCGAATTTTTATTGTGTAGTCCATGGCCTCTGGTAGTGGCACCACCTGCTGCACATCAATCAGTAGCCGGTTGCCGTCCTTATACGGACTCAGGCGCACGCACCTTATGTCCAGATCGCGATCATTTAGCCACAGAACTGCTGTTGTGATCTCCTTGGAGAACTCCGCTCCCGCGAGGACGATGCGCACATCTTGCGCAAATTGCTCCTCGTTCGCGTTTTCCCACTCCAAAAATTCGAGGAGGCTACTACGAGCGTCATCGTTGCTATCGATCGTACGTAAATACTTCTGATATACGTCCACTGCGGCTTCGAAGGTCAGCGTAGACACCATAGCCGCATAACGAATTGCTTGTAGCTCCATATGCCCACCGTCTTCGGTGCGCTTCAGTTCGATAACCACGAGATTGGCGCTCTTGTCGATGGCAAGTAAGTCGATACGCCGATGACTGCCCTCCCATTCACCGAATTCTTCTGCAATAACCAAAGTTCCAGGTGCGATGATTTCAATCTGCTGCTTGAGCAATTGCTGTAGATCGTCCCTCTCCTTATACCCAGCTTTGGCAAAAGTTGTGCTCTCAAGAGCGACGAGTTTCCCGTTAATCGTTTGAAAGACAGCCATTGAAGATGAACCTCCATTACATAACCTTGTTGCTCCACGTCATTCGACATCCGCCACGTCGAACTAGTGAAATGGATCACGCCGCCTAGATGTGGAACCGCTGCGGCCCGTAGCGTGACAGATGACGCTGAAAAAGTCGTGGAACTATGCTTGATCAATCGAAAATTATTGATCAAATTTGATTAATTAAAAATTAACATTTTCCGGTATAGTTGAGGACCATCTACGAAAGAGATCACGATGAAAAGTATTGATACCGGCTACGAGCCACCAGCACCCCCGAACCCTCGGATTGAGGGCGATTACCAGATCTACGGTTCCAGCTCCCCCTTGCCCAACGGAAGATTTGCAGCTGTTCTTCTTGTCGTGCGAATTTCCGGCATCCAAAATCCCCCCCAGGTAGCAATCGAAGAACATACGTTGACCTCCAGTCCTTTTTCTACCGCAGATCTGGCTCGGCTGTTCGCAGTCCATTATGGACAACTCCGTGTGACGGAAAGGGATGGGCTGTTGTGCTGAGCGCAGCATAGGCTATAGTCGATCTGTAACAGACAAAACCCAATACATCTGTATCTTGGCTATAAAAAGCCACGCTGAACGAATCCTCAAGGTGCTTTGTAAGGGAAAAATTTCGCTCAAACCGGGGGACTAATGAAAATTATTCAAATGCTCGTGGCGTCGGTATCCATTTAAGGATATCTACTGCATCCGTGAACAAGCAGGCATTTCCAATGGAAATTGCCCCGGATTCGCCTCTGCCTATGAGGCAGATTTTTATGGAATCTCCAGGATATTTGATCTGATTTTTCTCTTTATATTTCAGCCAGCATCCATAACTGTGCCCACCGTTCAACACGCCACCATTCACAAGTACCGCAAATTGCCATTTACTCGAATCTCCTGCCGGGCACTTCTGATGGTAAAGCAAAGTTCTCCCATTTGGACCTTCACTGTAACCGAATGGCGCAGTTTTCGGCATTTGTGCAACTGGCTTTAGAAATTCCTGCTCGCGAATGGCTGCCGCCTTGGCTGCGGCTATGGCAGTAGCCAAGGAGCTCTGACGGTTGACGGCTATGGGCGGCGGCTGAAGCCCGCTCGGATTAATCTGTGCGCCTTGCGAACTCTGTCCGCGCCGCAACATCAGATAGACTGGATACTTCAGATTGGCTCGTGCCACCAACTCATCCAATTGCTTGACGTCGTTAATTCTGCTATTACTCCCGGTACCACTGATGAATCCTTGGAATTGTTAATCAGCGTCCATTTTTTTCCATCTATCAGCGTTGACTATTTCCAGCGCAATTGCAACATAGCACTGCCATGACCGTACTTCGAGAGGTCCTGCTGGCAAAACGGGGGCTGATATCTGGAAATGTTCACACGCTGATTGACACATGTGCCAACGCCGAGCCCACACCTACTGATATCCTGTTTAAAAGCGGTAGCCGACCCCCATGCCGATCAGCCACGGATCGATCTTGACGAGACTGATTTTCTGCCCGCCAGCGTAGACATCGCTGTGAATCTGCAGCTTTTTTACGTCCAGATTCAATGACCAGTTTTTATCGAGCTTGTAGTCAACCCCTGCCTGCAATGCCAGACCCCAGCTGTCCTTATTCAGGCGGCCGGTGCCATCCAGCAGATCGACGCTGGAAATGCGGGTGTAGTTGAGCCCGGCACCAAGATAGGGGCTGAACTGCGCTTGCGGCAGGAAGTGGTATTGCAGCGTCAAGGTCGGCGGCAAATGCTTGAAGCTGCCGATCTTTTTGCCATCCAGCGAGACATCCTGCTTTTGCGGGTAGGTCAGGACCAGTTCGGTTGCCCAGTTCGGCGTAAAGAAGTAAGAAATGTCGACATCCGGTATGGTCTTGGCATTGACGTGCAAACGATCGGATGCGCCGACACCGCCGACCGGATCCGACTTGTCCGCAGGCTTGAGGTAGGCAGCGCGCACCCGTACTTGCCATGGACTCTCCTGCGCCAGCGCATTTCCAGCGAAAATACCGAGTGCCGATAAGGCTACTAATAAAGCTGTTTTTTTCATTTTCCATCCCTGTGTTGTTCATGCTTGCTGCACGTTAAAGGAAGGCGGCTAAATTTAATTTGATGTAAATCAAACCATCGTCAGCGCAGCGTCGCGCACTCGGTAAATTAGCGCGTATGGCGGCAAACCCCTGGTTGTCGATTAAAATGCTGCTCCACCAGGAAATGGCATAGCCTTGAAAACCTAGTCCTGTGTGTGTGGTGTTTCCTATACCCCGATGCGATAAATTGACGATGATCCCAATTGCGAACGAAGAACCCTCGAAGCGCCCCTCCGGCACCATAGCCAGGGAGGCGGTTGATGCTGCGGAAAAACATCTGCGCGATATTCTTTCAATTGCGATCCAGCATGCGCACCCGCGTGCCGCCGTGGTGGTATCGGATGCGCGCTGTGATCTCGCAGTTGCCCTGACGGAGGCCTACCGGCGCTGTCTGCCAACAGCGACATTCATCGACTTTGATGCGGTCTCGCCAGAAGCTGTCCTCGCCGCTTTTGCGCCGCTTGAGGCCAGCGATTTGGTGATACTGATTCAATCAACCAATTTTCGTCTGGAGGCTTTCCGCATACGCGTCGAACTCTTCAAGCGGTCGCTCAAGGTGATAGAACATCCGCATCTTTCGCGCATGCCGTGGCCGCAAGCGCTCTACTACATCGAGTCACTGGCGTATGACCCCGCGTATTACCGTGACGTTGGCTACGCGCTGAAGACGCGCATTGATCGCGCACGTTCCGGAGCGGTCGACAGCGGCGGCGAACGCCTGGTCTTTGCATCTCCGTTCGAGTCGGCCAAACTGAACATAGGCGACTACAGCGCCATGAACAACGTTGGCGGCCAATTCCCCATCGGCGAGGTTTTCACCGAAGCGCAAGACCTGGAGGCCGTGAACGGACGCGTGCGTATTTTTGTTTTTGGCGACACTTCATTCCGGGTCAACAAACCAGAGAAACCCATCACGCTGGTGGTCACCAAAGGCCGGGTGAGCGGCGTGATCGATTCCACCCCCGATTTCGACCAGGTGCTCGCGAATATCCGGGCCGATGAGGGTGAGGTGTGGCTACGTGAACTTGGCTTTGGGATGAACCGTGCTTTTTCACGGGAACGGATGGTCAGCGATATTGGTACCTACGAGCGGATGTGCGGCATCCACCTGTCGCTCGGCGCCAAACACGGGGTCTACAACAAAACCCATATCAAGCGCGCTGACGCCAGATATCACATTGACGTCTTTGCGGTAACGGATGCCGTCTACCTTGATGATGATGTTGTGTATAGAAACGGCGCCTGGCAGGTCTGATGGTGCTGGTGCTCCGTTGCGGATACATCCCGCCATGCATCCAAGCCTGGCTCAGCACCACTTTCTTATATCAAGCAGCGTAATAACGGCCAAAACGATTGGACAGAAAATCATCCAGGCGGGTGTCCTCCTGGCGTACCAAGCCATGATTGGGTAACTTTCCTTGTACCACCAGATCCACCATAGTGCAGATGCCGGATGCTGTCGTCAACTGAATCGCCGACAACAACTGGCCATTCACTTTTTGGCTGTATATTTTTTTGGCGTAGGTCTCTTGTTCCAGCCGACCGTCACGTATGCCGCAGACGGTGACGAATACCAGCACCACATCCTGCTTGGTGATCGGGATCGATGCTTCCATCACTTCTTTAAGAATATGGCGGCGCTCCGGCTGACCTAATTGCAAATCGCGCACCAGGACTTTTACGATATCCCGATGCCCCGGATAACGGACTGTTTTGTAATTCAGATTTTGTACTTTTCCGGCCAGGCTTTCACACAACGTTCCTAGCCCGCCGGAGGTATTAAACGCTTCGTAATCTATGCCATCCAGAGAAAAACGTTCGATTTCTTCAAGCGGCGACGTTTCACGCAAACTGCCATCGACAATCGCTTCGCAGGGATTGCAGTACTCATTGATCAGTCCATCGGTGCTCCACGTCAGATTGTATTTAAGCGCGTTGCTGGGATAAGTCGGTAGTGCGCCGACGCGCATGTGGATGTCTCTTAACTGTTCAAAACGGCTGGCCACATCATTGGCGACGATCGAAATGAAACCCGGTGCCAGGCCACACTGCGGCACAAACGCCGTGACAGAATCTTCAGCCAGTTGCTTGACGAAACGGGTGCTTGCAACGTCTTCGGTTAAATCAAAATAATGCGACTTGGCTGTTTTAGCGGCAGCGGCAATCACCGGTGTCAAAAAATAAGGGCAAGCAGACAAAGTGACGGCATGGCCCTCGATCAGATGCGTCACCGTCATCGGATCGGAGATGTCGGCCTCGACTACCTGGACGTTGGGAAAGGCGGCCTCTCTGACGGCTTGCAGGCGCAGCGGATCGCGGTCGGCCACCGTCACCATGTAATCGCCGGTGTGGGACAGCAAATTGAGAATGGCGTCACCGATTTTTCCGGCACCCAAAAGAATTAGTTTAGTGGTCATGGTTGTCTCTCGTATCTTTATGATTGCATTGTTAATGTCTGTAATAACCACCTGTGGCAGTCAAACTCGGCTCGACGCCTGACGGAAATTGTAAATTCAATGCTTGTCAGCTAATAGATAGCAAGTTATCGTCACATTGCATGATTACGATACATAACGACCACTGAATCAGACAGAACGTACTGCATGAAACAAAACCTGGACGAAATTGACAATAAAATCCTGGCCTTGCTGATGGATGACGCACGCCTGCCGATGGCAACCATTGCCAAGCGGGTCGGGATTGCGCGGACGACCGCGATCGCGCGTATCGGCGCGTTGGAAAAGCAGGGGGTGATTGCCGGCTATAGCGTGCGACTCAATCAGACGCTATATCAACCCGCGGTACGGGCCTACGTCGGAATCTCGATGAATCCTGGGAGTGCCGCCACACTGGTCAACATGCTGCAGAAAATGCCCGAGGTCGAAACCTTGTGTGCCGTCAGCGGGATGATCGACTATATGCTGACATTACGCTGCCAGTCGACCAGCATACTGGACCGGTTGCTGGATCAGATAGGTGCGATTGAAGGCGTTAGACAAACATCGACCTCGATCATTTTGAGTAACAGAATTGACCGCAGCGCCATTTGAAATGATGGCGGTTGGCGACGCAACTACCGCTGCCTGGAATAAAACTCACCCGCAACAAGTGCGGAACGGGCAAGCCGCCTGCGCGATCAGCTTTATCGCCAGTCCGTTGCGAATCCAACAGCCTGACAGGCGTTTTTTTGCTATCCCGCAAGGATTTGGTAAGATCGTTCATTCCGAAAAATTCTGATGCGTCATTTAATGCAAGCCAAACCGATTCCTAACCCTATTCGCGATTCGTCTGCTGCTTCTGGCTGCACTCTGGTTCGCTTATTCAATCTGCTGCTTTATGCCAAACAACAAGACACGTAAGCCAATTGAGATAAAAATAGCAACGGTCGTGGCGGTTTCAGTCATTCTCCATGATTCGGATCTGGTGTTACTGGATACCGCATTAAAGGAGATGACGGGCGGCATGGCTGATTTTTTCGACAATGAATTTGCGGTAATTGATATTGCCTCATTGGCACCCGAGCAGCGCCAGATTGACTGGGGCGCTCTCATCAGCTTGCTGAAAACATATCAACTCAACGCGGTTGCCGTACGCAATGCTCCGGAAGAGATGCAGGCGGCAATCATTGCCAACGGCCTAAGTATCGACACGGTGGTCGCGCCACGCACGGAGCCCGCCACTCCCTCTCCCATACTTGATACCTCGGCAACAGTCGCACCGGTCGTGGCGGAAACTGCAGCGCCAGCGACACCTTCCGCCAGCGCCATGATCGTCGACACACCGGTACGCGCCGGTCAACGCATTTATGCGCGCGGCACCGACCTGATCATCACTGCGATGGTGAACAACGGTGCCGAAATCATCGCCGATGGCAGTATCCATGTGTATGCGCCGTTGCGCGGGCGGGCGCTGGCGGGGGCCAGCGGCGATACCGAAGCACGTATTTTCGCCACCAGCATGGAGCCCGAACTGGTGTCGATCGCTGGCGTATACCGCACTTTTGAGAATGGTTTACCGGCGGAGCTGAAAGGTCAGCCGGCGCAAATTCGCCTGAACGGCGACCGGATTGACGTAATATCGCTCAATTCGCCTTCCCGATCATAGTTTTAGCATTTCCAAATAGGAGTTTTCGTGGCAAAAATCATCGTTGTTACATCCGGCAAAGGCGGCGTCGGCAAGACCACTTCCAGCGCCAGCTTTGCATCCGGCTTGGCTATGCGCGGCCATAAGACAGCGGTACTCGATTTTGACGTTGGCCTGCGTAATCTTGATCTGATCATGGGCTGCGAACGACGCGTGGTGTACGACCTGATCAACGTGGTCAACAACGAAGCGACACTCAACCAGGCCTTGATCAAGGACAAGCATTGCGAAAATCTGTTTATTTTGCCGGCGTCGCAAACCCGGGATAAAGACGCGCTGACCGAAGAGGGCGTCGAACGCGTGCTGAACGATCTGGCCAAAATGGACTTCGCATTCATCATCTGCGACTCGCCGGCGGGTATCGAGCGTGGTGCGGTGATGGCGCTGACCTTTGCCGATGAAGCCGTGATCGTCACCAATCCGGAAGTATCGTCAGTGCGTGACTCGGACCGCATCCTCGGCATCATTCAGGCCAAGTCGCGGCGCGCCCAGAATGGTGGCGAACCGGTCAAGGAACATCTGCTGATCACGCGTTACTCGGCAAAGCGGGTCGACGCCGGCGAAATGCTGTCATACACCGACGTCCAGGACATCTTGCGGATTCCGCTGGTCGGCATCATTCCGGAATCGGAACATGTGTTGCACGCGTCCAACCAGGGGAATCCGGCCATTCACGTCAAGGGCAGCGATGTCGCCATGGCTTACGAGGACGTGGTCTCGCGCTTCCTCGGTGAAGAGGTGCCGCTGCGCTTTACCAACTATCAAAAACCTGGCTTGCTCTCGCGCATCTTTGGAGGGAAGTAATATGGCTCTGCTCTCGTTCTTGTTCGCCAAGCAGCCGAAAAGCGCATCCGCCGCCAAGGAGCGCCTGCAGATCATCATCGCGCGTGAACGTAGCGGTCGTGGAGGCCATGATTTTCTGCCGGCGCTGCACAAGGAGTTGATTGAGGTGATTTCGAAATACACCAGAGTCAATGCCAGCGACATCAAAATTTCGCTGGATCGTCAAGGCGATCTGGAAGTCCTGGACGTCAATGTTGTGCTACCGGATATTTGAACAGTTACTTGATCTAAAAAAATAATCCCCGGCAACCCACATCCCACCCGTACGCCAACCGCCCGGTTTGCTTGCCTCGTATGAGGCAGGCCCGGCGCGAATCGTAACATCGCGAAATCTGGCATTTTACACATTTCGTCATAAACTATAGTGCGTCAGACAACCCAGTCTCTCTGATCTCTTAACACCTTCTGCGAACTGCCAAATCAACTATGAGAATTGCTGTCCTTGACGACGATCCAAGTCAAACCGATCTGGTTTGCCAGGTGCTCACCGCTAACGGTCATGTGTGTCATCCATTTCAAAGCGGCAAGGAAATCCTGAACCAGCTGCGTCGCGAGAGCTACGACATGCTGATTCTCGACTGGCAGGTGCCCGATCTGAGCGGCCCTGAAGTCCTGCACTGGGTAAGAGAAAAATTGCCGCTGACAATCCCGGTCTTGTTCATGACCAGCCGCTCTGGTGAGGATGACATTGTGGCTGGACTCGCTGCCGGTGCCGATGACTACATGATCAAGCCGATACGCCGCGGTGAATTGGTGGCACGCGTACAAGCCCTGTTACGTCGCGCTTACCCGATTCAAAATGCCAGCGAGCAAATCATATTCGGCGACTACATTTTTGAAACCCGCTCTGCGCGTCTGACACTGGCGGGCGTGCCGATTGAAATCACGCAGAAAGAATTCGACCTGGCTCTATTGTTTTTCCGCAACCTGGGCCGTCCACTGTCGCGCGCTTACATTCTTGAGGCCGTTTGGTCGCGCGATATCGACATTCCGTCGCGGACGATGGACACGCATGTATCACGGGTTCGCACTAAGTTACAATTGCGGCCGGAAAACGGATTTCGGCTTGCTCCCGTTTATAGCTACGGCTATCGACTGGAACAATTATCAGGATAATGCGCACAGTGCTGCGCAGGAGAAAAAATGCGCGGCGTTTCAGGTCACATCACTCAACTCGGCTTTCTACTGTTACTAGCTGGCGCGCAAGCCACCGCCGCGCCAGCCCCCATTGACTCCGATGCAGTTCAGATAGCACCCTCTGCGATTATCTATCGCGCTCGCCTGGGCGACACCTTAAGCATGATTGCCGAGCAGCTCACGACCAAGCGCAGCAACTGGATCTCACTGGCAAAAATCAATGCCATCCGCAACGACCGCGCCATTCCGATCGGTACTGCAATCGTGATTCCGGTAGCACTGCTGCAGCAAGATCCCGGCAGCGCAAAAGTAGTTGCCCTGTCCGGTAATGTTAGCGCTATCTCTGCTGATGGCAAAACAAGCTCCCTGGAAATCGGTTCGACGCTGTATGAAGGTACGCGCATTGAAACCGGCCAAAACAGTTTTTTGACACTGGCGCTGGCCGACGAATCGCGGATTGCATTGCCCTCCAACAGCCAGGTAAAGCTCACCAGTCTGCGTAACGCGCGGTATACGAAAAGCCCTGTCACCGAAATCACCGTATTGCAAGGACGTGTCGATTCCAGGGTATCGTCTCTCAAAGCAAACAAGGGGCGCTTCGAAGTGCGCTCGCCGCTGGCAGTCGCCGGTGTCCGTGGCACCAAATTCCGGGTCGATGTCAGCAATAACAAGATGACAACCGAAGTCTTGAGTGGCGGCGTGGCCGTTGCCAAAAATAACCGCCCTGCGGCGCTGACATTGCAAGCGGGGCAAGGCAACATCACCGATGCGCACGGCGTCGGCAAAGCCGTCAAACTGCTACCGGAACCGCAGGTGTCCGGGCATCCTGCGCTGCAAGAACGGACAACTGTGCGCATCACAGTGGTGCCGGTACCCGGTGCGCGCGGCTACCGAACGCAGATTGCAACCGATCGGGCCGCCCAAAACATCCTGACGGAAATCGACACCGGCAGCGGCGAAATCAAGATCGATGGTCTTGCCGACGGCAACTACTTTGCGCGCATGACCGCAATCGACGCGCAAGGTCTGCAAGGCTTGCCGCATGTCCACGCCTTCAAACTGAAAGCCCGACCTGAACCGCCTCTGAATATTCAACCGAAAGGCAAGACCCGTAGTGCCAACCTGACCTTCAGCTGGTCCGAAATGCTTGCCGCAGGAAGCTACCATTTGCAGGTTGCCACCGACGACAAGTTCAGCAATCCGGTGATTGATGAAGCGACGCTGACGTCGGCGCAATTCAGTACCGGCAAGTTGCCGCTCGGCAGTTATTTCTGGCGCGTGGCGACCGTGCTGAATCGGGATGGCAAGGCTGATCACGGCCCATTCGGCGACACCCAGGCATTTACCTTGATGTCGCCGCTGCAATTGCCAAAAATTGACCCAACGGGTAATGCCTTGGCATTCAGCTGGCAAGCCGAACCCGGTCAGAAATTTGTGACTGAAATCGCGCGGGATGCGGGGTTCACGTCGCTATTTTTAACGCAAGCAACCAGCGCCTCGGAAATTTCCATACCGAACCCGCCTGACGGCAGCTATTTCATCCGCATCAAGGCAATTGATCCGGATGGCTATGTCGGCCCATTTTCGGCGGTGCAAAAGATCGTTGTCGGCAGTCGCTGGGTTACCGGCGACGGCTCGCCACTCCTGAATGGCGGCGGCCTCACTCCGGCCGGCTACTAAGTCCTTGCGTCCGCCTCAGCTTCCGGAGCACAACATGGTCGAACCGCTTATCCGGCGCGTCAACAGCCGCGTGGCGTTACGTCAATGGCTGGCGCTGACGCTGCTATTGCTGTTACTGACCGCAGCACTCGGGTATCAAAACGGTCTGGTGCAACTCGACCAACCGCTGTATGACCTGTTCATGCGCCTCAATTCGCGGCCTGCCCGCGACGACATCATCATTGTCGGCATCGACGATTACAGCATTTCCCAACTGGGGCGCTGGCCATGGTCGCGCACGCTGCATGCGCAGCTACTGAACACCATCATGCAGGCACGACCGCAGGCGGTCGGGCTGGATGTCATCATGCCCGAGCGCGAAATAGGGTCAACCGATGCCGCGCGCAATAGCGACGCCACGCTAGCCAAGACCTTGAAGGCCGGCAATCTGGTCGTTCTGCCAATGGTCACGGCAATCGAGGGGAACGGCATCACCGGCCTGTTGCCGATACCGGAATTTCTGAGCAGCGCGCGCGCCATCGGTCATATCAACCTGGAGCTTGATCGGGATGGCGTGGTGCGCAGCGTATTTTTGAAAGAAGGTCAGAATGGCGTCTGGTGGCCGCACTTTGCACTGGCGCTGGCGGAAACTGCCGGCCAACAAGTCACTGATTCCGATGGTCTGCTACCCGGCGCCCATCTTAGGCCCGACAGTGGCGGCAACCGTCTGCCCGGCACGATCGCAGCGACGGCACTGGCCGGACATTGGCAACGCGACTATCAAATCCATATTCCCTACGCGGGCGGCACCGGACATTTCCGCTCGGTGCCGTATATCTCGGTCCTGAGAGGCGAGGTCCCCAAGGATTTTTTCAAAGATAAATATGTCCTGATCGGTGCCACCGCGCTCGGCATGGCGGATGCTTTTCCGACCCCGGTTTCCGGCACCTCCGGCGTCATGCCCGGCATCGAAATCAACGCCAATATTTTAGCCGGCCTGCTCGACCATAAAACCATTCGTATCGCAGCGGCGCTGCCAACGACGCTATTTTGCATCGTGCCGGTACTGTTGGCGCTGTTGAGCTACTTGCTGCTCACGCCGCGGCTTGCGTTGATACTGACGGCATGCCTGATGCTGGTCACGGCGGCGCTGAGTTACCTGTTTCAGACCCATGGGTTGTGGCTCGCGCCCAGCGCCGCCTTGATCGGGCTGGCGCTAGCCTATCCGGTATGGAGCTGGTGTCGACTGGAGGCCGCCATTGCTTATCTTGGACAGGAATTCATGCTGCTCGATCAGGAGCCGCATTTGCTGCCGGAAGCAAGTCCTGCCGGCAGTATCCGCCAACAAGGTGGAGACCTGCTGGAACAACGTATCAATGCCATGCGTAACGCGGCACGTCGGGTACGCGATTTACGCCGGTTTATTTCCGACAATCTCGATAGCCTGCCGGATGCGACGCTGATCACCGGCAGCAACGGTCACATATTGGTGGCCAATCAGGTTGCCAAAGACTACTTTAATGCGTTTGATGTCCGCGACATCAGCGGTACTCTGCTCCCGCACCTGTTTTCCAGAATGGCATTGCCGCAGCCGCTTGAAGCGGCGGCACAGCATGCATTCGGCTGGCAGGATCTGCTCGACGTGCAATATATTCCATTGCTGGCGGGAGGCGTTGCCGTTCAGGACCAACAAGGACGCGACCTGTTGATCAAGAGCGCGCCTTGCTATTCAGCCCGGCAGGTACTCAGCGGCTGGGTCGTCAGCATTGTCGATATCACCAGCATTCGTGCAGCAGAACGCAGCCGCGACGAGACCTTGCGCTTTTTGTCGCACGACATGCGCGCCCCTCAGGCGTCGATTCTGGCGTTGCTGGAGTTGCAAGGTGATCCAATTTCAGCATTGCCGCAAAAGGAATTCTTCTCCCGCATCGCGCGCGCTTCGCGTAAAACACTGGGTCTGGCCGACAACTTTGTGCAATTGGCGCGGGCTGAATCCGAGGAATACCGGCTGGAAGAAATCGACTTTCAGGACGTCCTGTTCGATGCCACCGATGAAATGTGGACACTTGCCCACAACAAGAACATTGAACTGGTGACGGTTATTCCCGAGCGCGAATGTCTTACCAAAATCGACCGCTCCCTGATGGCGCGCGCCTTGTGCAACCTGATTTCGAATGCGATCAACTATAGTCCGGCCGGGACCCGCATTACGTGCACCGTGCGCAGTGAAACTGCGCACGGTGCAGCAAAAATTGTCTGCGAGATCAGCGACCAGGGCTATGGCATTGCAGCGGCGGACCAAGCCAAATTGTTTCATCGTTTCCAACGCGTCAATATTCCGGGCCAGCCGAAATCGGAAGGAGTCGGCCTCGGATTGGTGTTTGTCAAAACGGTGGTCGAACGCCATTTTGGCAACATTTTTTTCAACAGCAAGGTTGGAGCGGGCACCACATTCTCGATCACCCTGCCAATGCTAACGGCCTGAACCTGCTAATTCGTGCCGAAAATTCATCAAGCGCGGCTCAGGGTATAATTGCCAGTTATCAAAGTTAGCCTTTATTCCCCCCTGAGTTGCCACCACAATGCACTTGCTAGCCGTCGGACTCAACCACACCACCGCGCCCGTCTCATTGCGCGAACAGGTGGCCTTCCCCGCTGACCAGATTGGCCCGGCGGTGACGGCAGCGCGTGCATGGTTTGGCGGCAACGATGCCTCCGGCATGACGGATGAAGCAGCAATCCTGTCGACTTGCAATCGCACCGAGTTGTACGCCGCCAGCGACCTGCATAGCGGCGTCGAGGCGGCAATCGATTCGAGCGCCCATTTCCTGGCGCATTACCACAAGCTTTCCTACGCCGATCTGCGCCCGCATTTGTACACGCTGCCGCACGACAATGCGGTACGCCACGCTTTCAGAGTCGCATCCGGGCTCGATTCGATGGTACTGGGCGAACCGCAGATTCTCGGCCAGATGAAAGATGCCGTGCGTCATGCCGAAGCGGTTGGCGGACTTGGCACTTATTTGCATCAATTATTTCAGCGCACTTTTGCGGTGGCCAAGGAAGTCCGGACTACTACCCAGATCGGCGCCCATAGCGTCTCGATGGCAGCCGCTGCGGTACGGATGTCGGAACGCATCTTCGATGCCGTTTCAGGCCAGAATGTGCTGTTTATCGGCGCCGGCGAAATGATCGAATTGTGCGCCACGCACTTTGCCGCACAAAACCCGAAAAGCCTGACAGTGGCGAATCGCACGCTCGAGCGCGCTGAAATGCTGGCACATCGGTTTAGCGGCCAGGCGCTGCGACTGGCGGATTTGCCCAATCAGCTCGGCAATTACGACATCATTGTTTCGTCTACCGCATCCTCACTGCCCATCATCGGTCTCGGCATGGTCGAACGTGCTGTCAAGGCACGTCGCCACAAGCCGATGTTCATGCTGGATCTGGCCGTGCCGCGCGATTTTGAAACTGAAATCGGCCGTCTCGACGACGTCTTTCTGTACACAGTCGACGACCTCGGCTCCGTGGTCCAGGCCGGCATGGAGAATCGCCAGGCGGCGGTATCGCAAGCCGAAGCCATTATCGAAACCCGGGTGCAGTCCTTCATGCACTGGATCGACCATCGCGCGATAGTGCCGGTGATTCAAGACCTGCATGAAAGCAGCGAACTGATGCGCATGCTGGAACTGGAGCGGGCCCGCAAGATGCTCGCCAAAGGCGAGGATATCGACGCCGTGCTCGAAGCACTATCCAAAGGCCTCACCGCAAAATTCCTGCACGGCCCGCAACAAGCGCTGCACCATGCCCAAGGCGACGAACGCGCACGCCTGGCAGCCTTGCTGCCACAGCTGTTCCGCGGCAAGCGTTAGCGCAGCATCCCATTATCGTCCGCTGGCGCCGCGCCGGTGCGGCGCACATTCCTCCGCCATTTGTCGGTCCACCATTCATTCGCAACGCTACCCTCTACGCCATGAAGCCATCAATGCTTGCCAAACTTGACCACTTGTCGAATCGACTGGTCGAGGTCAACGACCTGCTGAACCAGGAAGAAGCGACGTCCAACATGGACAGTTACCGCAAGCTGTCGCGTGAACACGCCGAACTGGGGCCTTTGGTCGAACTGTACCAAAGCTATACCCAGGCCGATGCGGATGTCCGGACCGCCATGGAAATGCAGTCCGATCCCGACCTGAAAGAATTTGCGCAAGAGGAAATCGGCAGCGCCAAAGCCCGCATGGAACAGCTGGAAGCGGATTTACAAAAAATGCTGCTGCCGAAAGATCCCAACGACGAACGGAATATCTTTCTGGAAATCCGCGCCGGTACAGGCGGCGATGAATCGGCGTTATTCGCCGGCGATTTATTGCGGATGTACACCCGTTTCGCCGAGCGCAATCGCTGGCAAATCGAGATGGTGTCGGAATCGGCCTCGGAAGTCGGCGGTTACAAGGAAGTCATCGTGCGCCTGGTCGGTTTTGGCGCTTACTCGAAACTCAAGTTCGAATCCGGCGGCCATCGCGTACAGCGCGTACCGACCACCGAAACACAGGGCCGGATTCATACCTCGGCCTGTACCGTGGCGATCATGCCGGAAGCGGATGAAGTCGGCGACGTTGCCATCAATCCGGCCGACATTCGGATCGATACCTACCGCGCCTCCGGCGCTGGCGGCCAGCACATCAACAAGACCGACTCGGCGGTGCGGATTACCCACATCCCGACCGGCATCGTGGTCGAATGCCAGGACGATCGCAGCCAGCACAAGAACAAGGCCTCGGCCCTGAAAGTGCTGGCGGCACGGATCAAGGATGGTCAGCTGCGCGAACAGCAATCGAAAGAAGCCGCGACCCGCAAATCGCTGATCGGCTCCGGCGACCGCAGCGAGCGGATCCGCACCTACAACTTTCCGCAGGGCAGAATGACCGATCACCGCATCAATCTGACCTTGTACAAACTCGACCAGATCATGGATGGCGACCTGGAAGAGTTGAGCAATGCGCTGGCGGCCGAACATCAGGCCGAATTGTTGGCAGCTTTGGGCGAGGAAAGGTAAGCTAGGAGCCTGTCGGACTTGGGGAATCGAAGCGAAAAAATAGCTGGGCGAGGACAGATTTTGCCGGATTCGAAGTGTCAATAGCGAGCTATTGACCGAGAAGGCGGTGAAATATGGACCGTCCAGATATTTTTGCAGCCGATTACTCCCAAGTCCGACAGGCTCCTAGTGCGCAACCAAATGCCGCGTTCGGCATCGTATGCTTGCTGTTCAACCACATTCCTCGACACTCACCCTCTTCAACCGAAAATGAAATCATCCAAATCCATCTTGCTAGCTGTCGCCTTCATCGCCCTTGCCGTATTGGGCGGCGCCCTGTACTTGCAGCATGTCAAAGACATGCAGCCATGCCCGTTATGCGTGATCCAGCGTTACGCTTTTGCGACCATCGCGCTGATTTGCCTGATCTCGGCCAGCATGCCGGATAGCATTCGCAAAGCGAGTGCCGCCATCGGTATCCTCGCCGGTCTCGGTGGCGCCGCGACTGCCGGCTGGCATCTGTGGGTAATCGCCCACCCGTCAACCTCATGTGGCCGCGATGCGCTGGAAGCGCCGTTAAACGCGTTGCCGACAGCCACGTTGTTGCCGTCTGTTTTCAAGGTCGACGCCTGGGCACTCTGCTCAGCGGCTTACGACCCGATACTCGGGCTATCGCTGCCACAATGGTCGTTGCTTTGGTTTGTAGTGTTGATCGTGATATTGGGTAAAGTCCTGCTCCAGCGCAGCAACAGCGGCGATTTTGAATGACGCCGATGGATCAGCCGCCGCCGGCATGCGTGATCGAAGCCGGCGCCAGTGTCGCAACGGTGCTGAAAAACGCCCCGCTGGAAGCGCTCGAAAATCGGATCCTGCTCATGCACGTGATGCGGCTGACCCGTACCCAACTGATCACGCAAGATCAGCGCGTACTCGATGCACAGCAAGCCCAGCAGTTATGCCGCTTATTCCAGCGGCGTCTGCAAGGTGAGCCGATCGCCTACATTGTCGGCCAACGTGAATTCTTTGGCTTGATGCTGGAAGTCACGCCGGACGTGCTGATCCCGCGTCCGGAAACCGAATTGCTGGTTGAACTGGCGCTGGAACGCTTACCCAGCGGGCCACCGACAGCGTCGGCGTTGGATCTCGGCACCGGCTCCGGCGCCATCGCCATCGCGATCGCCCATATGCGCCCTGATGCCAGGGTGACGGCGCTGGATGTCAGCGCTGCTGCGCTGGCGGTAGCGCGCCGCAATGCCGAGCGCCATCTGGCTTCCAAGCTCGCCAATTTCAGTCTGCTGCAAAGCGACTGGTACTCGGCACTCAGCGAACAGCGCTTCGATCTGATCGTCGCCAATCCCCCGTATATCGTGAAGGGCGATCAACATCTGGCGCAAGGCGATCTGCGCTTTGAGCCGCTGAATGCCCTAACCGATCACGCCGATGGCTTGAGCGCGTTACGCGTCATCATCAACGGCGCCGTCCGTTATTTGAAAGAGGGCGGCTGGCTCCTGATGGAGCATGGCTACGACCAGGCTGCAGCGGTGCAAGGCTTGTTGCAAGCGCTGCCGTTTGAGTCGATACAAAGTTGGCAGGACCTGGCCGGAATAGAACGCGTCAGCGGCGGCCGTTTAAAAAAGACAATATAAATCGGCTAAAACCATGTACAACAAGCATTTATTTCCCCTCCCACTCTCAACTTGCCGTTCTCCAACGCAGGTTTTTTTAAGCTGTCAAGACTGGCGCAATTATCTGAATTGCGTATGATCGTCCACTTGTCCAACGCCTGAATCCGATTCTCTAGACTCCCATGCTGCCTTCGATCGAACAACGTCTCGCCCTTGAACTCGCTGCCAAACCAGCCCAAGTCGCCGCTGCTGTCGCCCTGCTGGATGAAGGTGCGACCGTGCCATTTATCGCCCGCTATCGTAAAGAAGCCACCGGCGGCCTCGACGATATTCAATTACGCCTGCTGGAAGAACGTCTGCGCTATTTGCGCGAACTCGAGTCGCGCCGTGCGGCGATCCTGGCCTCGATTGAGGAACAGGGAAAAATGACAACGGAATTGCGCAGCGCCATCACCCTGGCGGAAGACAAAACCCGTCTCGAAGACCTGTATTTGCCGTACAAGCCAAAACGCCGCACCAAAGCCCAGATTGCTGCCGAAGCCGGATTGACCGAGTTGGCCGATGCCCTGCTGGCCAACCCGGAATTAAATCCTGAAGAAGAGGCGGCGAAATATTTCAAGCCCGCTTTCAGCACCGACAATGGCGATAATCCGGGCGTCGCCGACGCCAAAGCCGCACTGGACGGCGCCCGTCAAATCCTGATGGAACGCTTTGCTGAAGACGCATCGTTGCTGCAAGCCCTGCGCGAATACCTGACCGAACACGGTGTGGTCGAATCGAAAGTGGTCGAAGGCAAGCAAGACGCCGGCGAAAAATTCGCTGACTATTTCGACTATTCCGAAACGATCGGCACCATTCCGTCGCACCGCGCGCTGGCGCTATTCCGCGGTCGCCGTGAAGAGATGCTGAGCGTCGTTTTACGGCTGGATACCGAAGAAGAAAAGCCAAAGTGGGATGCGCCGCACAACCCTTGCGAAGGTCGTATCGCTGCCCGTTTCAGCATCAGCAACAAAAATCGCCCTGCTGACAAATGGCTGTGCGACACCGTACGCTGGGCCTGGCGCGTCAAAGTCTTCATGCATCTGGAAACAGAGCTGATGACCAATCTACGCGAAAAAGCCGAAGTCGAAGCCATCAATGTTTTCGCGCTCAACCTGAAGGCGCTGCTGTTAGCTGCGCCGGCCGGACCGCGCGCCACCATGGGCCTGGACCCGGGCCTGCGCACCGGCGTCAAGGTGGCGGTGGTCGATGCCACCGGCAAAGTAGTGGCAACCAGCACCATCTACCCGCATCAGCCGCGCAATGACTGGGACGGCGCACTGCACACCTTGTCGCAACTGGCTGAGCAGCATAAGGTTGCGCTGATTTCGATCGGGAACGGCACGGCTTCGCGTGAAACCGACAAGCTGGCGCAAGACCTGATCAAGCTGCGGCCGGAACTGAAACTGACTAAAATCGTTGTGTCGGAAGCTGGCGCGTCGGTGTACTCGGCGTCCGAATTCGCCTCCCGCGAATTGCCTGACATGGATGTATCGATACGCGGTGCCGTGTCGATCGCACGGCGTCTGCAAGATCCGCTGGCCGAGCTGGTCAAGATCGATCCGAAGTCGATCGGCGTCGGTCAATATCAGCACGATGTTGGCCAGACCCAACTCGCGCGCTCGCTCGATGCAGTGGTCGAGGATTGCGTGAATGCGGTCGGCGTTGATGTGAATACCGCTTCGGCACCGCTGTTGGCACGGGTCTCCGGGCTCAATTCCAGCGTTGCGCAAAGCATCGTTACCTACCGCGACATGAAAGGCATGTTCACCTCACGCGCCGGTTTGCGTGAAGTCCCGCGCCTGGGCGACAAGACCTTCGAGCAGGCCGCCGGCTTCTTACGCGTGATGAACGGCAACAACCCACTCGATGCGTCGGCAGTCCACCCGGAATCGTACCCGCTGGTCGAAAAAATTCTGGCCGACATCAAGAAGGATGTAAAAGGAGTCATCGGCGACGACAAGCTGTTGAAATCGCTGAATCCGGCCAAATACGCGGATGAAAAATTCGGTGTGCCGACGATTACCGACATTCTGAAAGAACTGGAAAAGCCAGGCCGCGATCCACGCCCTGAATTCACCACCGCGACCTTCAAGGATGGCGTTGAAGAAATCCGTGACCTGCGCCCGGACATGATACTGGAAGGCGTAGTCACCAACGTTGCAGCGTTCGGCGCGTTTGTCGATATCGGCGTGCATCAGGATGGCCTGGTGCATATTTCGGCACTCTCGAATACCTTCGTCAAAGACCCGCACAGCGTGGTGAAAGCCGGTCAGGTGGTGAAGGTTAAAGTGCTGGAAATCGACGAGAAGCGCAAACGTATTGCGTTGACCATGCGCCTGGCCGACAGCGCACCAGTCGCTGGCAGCAAGCCGGAACAACGCGGGGACCGTAACGATGCCAAGCGTTTGTCACAACATCAACAGCGACAAACCGCACCGGCTGCGGCACCCGCCAACAGCGCGATGGCGGCAGCATTTGCCAAGTTGAAAGGCTGATAACAGACCCGGGTCTGCGCAGCAGAGCGATTGAGACACGTCAAATTACTCTGCCAGCGCAGGACAGCCACACCGCATTCCTGGTAAATTCAGGCAAAACAAGTCAAAGGCGCATAAACGAGGCTGGCTTCGGAGGCTGGCATCGTATAATCACGGCACTTACGATTTTAACGATTCTCAACAGGTCTTTATCTTGTCCGCCGCTCTCAATACGCCATCTCAGCAGTCCATCATGAACCCGATCGTGACCGATATGGAAGCGGTCAATGCGGTCATCCGTCATAAATTGCATTCAGAAGTCCCTCTGGTCAACCAGATTGCCGAGTACATCATCAGTGCCGGCGGCAAACGCCTGCGTCCGGTACTGGTGCTGCTGATGGCACAGGCGTATGGTTATCAGGGCGACAAGCACCATGAACTCGCCGCAGTGATCGAATTCATACACACTGCGACGCTGCTGCATGACGACGTAGTCGATGAGTCGTCCCTGCGCCGTGGCCGCAAAACGGCGAATGCCTTGTTTGGCAACGCCGCCTCGGTACTGGTCGGCGACTTCCTGTACTCACGCGCTTTCCAGATGATGGTCGATGTCAACAACCCGCGCGTGATGCAAATCGTCGCCGATGCCACCAACGTCATCGCCGAAGGCGAAGTGCTGCAGTTGCTCAACATGCACAATCCGGATGTCAGCGAAGAACGCTATCTGCAAGTGATCCGCTCCAAAACCGCCAAGCTATTTGAAGCAGCAGCACAAATCGGCGTACTGATTGCCGGCGCGGACGACAAGGTGATTGACGCTGCCGGCGAATATGGCCGCTCATTGGGCACCGCGTTCCAGCTGATCGACGACGTGCTGGACTACTCGGGCAACGCAGCTGACATCGGCAAAAATGTCGGTGACGACCTGCGCGAAGGCAAACCGACGCTGCCGCTAATTTACCTGATGCAGCACGGCAGCCCGGCGCAGCGTGAGCTGGTGCGCAGCTGTATCGAAAACGGCGATGAGCAACATTTCGATGAGATCCTGGCAGCCATTACCAATTCGGGAGCGCTAGCCTACACGCGTAAAGAAGCTGAAAAATCGGCACAACGTGCAGCTGCCGCGATCGCGCTGCTGCCAAATAGTGAATTTAAAAACTCTTTGCTACAATTGGCGTCATTCGCCGTCAACCGCAATCATTAATCAAAGAAACCAGGAAGATCAGGAGTTCCGGAGTCAAATCGGGGTGCAGCACAGTCGGTTGGCGTGCTGCGTCCGGATTATGGGGAAGAATCGAAGCTTCCCACTCCAAGCAAAAATGACCATAGCCGCCATCACTCCCACCTTTCTTTTGCGGTGACCCTTTGGATACCGTTCCCTTATGGGTGCAATTTCTTGCACTTGCATTACTGATCCTGCTATCGGCCTGCTTCGCGATGTCCGAGACCGCGTTAATGGCGGCCAACAAACATCGCCTGCGCCACCTCTCCAAACGCGGCAGCAAAGCCGCCACCACCACGATGTGGCTGCTGGATCGTACCGATAAGCTGCTATCGCTGATTCTGATCGTCAACACCCTGGTGAACGCGCTGGCAACCGCGCTGGTGACGGCGATTGCCATCAATGCGTTTGGCAATCACCAGGAAGTCATCACGATTGCTACCGCGGGCGTGGCCTTCCTGCTCATTGTATTTGGGGAAATCACACCGAAAGTCATCGGTGCGACCTTTCCCGAGCGCATCGCCCTCACCGCCAGTTTCGTACTGAAGCCATTGATGGGGCTCACCAAGCCGATCATCTGGTTCGTCAATTTATTCGTATCGGGACTGTTGAAGATACTGCACCTGAAGACCGGCAAGAGCGCCCAGGACCAACGCGTATCGCCGGAAGAGTTACGCTCGATCGTCCTCGAAGGCGGCAATTTCATGCCGCAAAAACACAAAAGCATATTGTTGAACCTGTTCGATCTCGAAAAAATTTCGGTCGAAGACGTGATGACACCCCGGGCTCAGGTCGAAGCGCTGAATCTGTCGGTCTCGGTAGAAGCAATCCAGCACCAGTTAACAACTTGCTATCACAACAAGCTGCCGGTGTATGAAGGCGAAATCAACCAGATCGTCGGCATCCTGCACGTGCGCAAAGCGATGGCGCTGCTGAATCAGGAAGATGAGTTGACCGTCGACCATTTCCGCGCCCTGCTGACCGCGCCGTATTTCGTGCCGGAAGACACCGATGTATTTACGCAATTGCAATACTTCCAGGAAAACCACGAACGCCTCGGCATCGTCGTCGATGAATATGGCGAGGTCCAGGGACTGGTAACGCTGGAAGATATCATTGAAGAAATGATCGGCGAGTTCACCACCTCCAAACCGGGCGCCGCACGCGCTGACAGTTTTGACTGGGACGAAAAGGGCGAATGCCGGCTGGAAGGCGTCACCTCGTTGCGCGACATCAACAAACGTCTGAGCCTGAATTTTCCGCTCGACGGCCCGAAAACGCTGAACGGCTTGCTGCTGGAATGGCTGCAGGATATTCCTGAGAACAACGTCAGTTTGAAGATATACGGTTGTGTGATCGAAATCACCCAGGTTCAAAACCAGGCGATCAAAATCGCCAAGCTGATCCGTCCAGCCAACCAGCGCTCGGTGAGTAAATAACGGCCACTAAAGCAACCCACAATATTGCCTTTTCCCGCCACCTGATTGGCTACCTTGCTTAACCCGCCAAGCTAGCAGATTACGTAGATTGCCGTGGGCCGTTTTGTAACAACACGCCAACTAAGCAACAGCATGGCATCAAGCTTAGAATTGCGCGCAAATCCTTTACAAGTCAGTTACGCATAGGGCATCATCTGCATAATTGGAATTGCTCCAATGCATCTTTACACCTATCCCCCTATGGCTGCAGTCCTCCCTAACATTAACTCGAGTGGTCCGATGTCGGGTCTTGCCCGCGCATTGGTGCAGGCCGGACGCCTGACGGTAGAGCAAGTTGATGGTTTGAATAAGCAAGCAGGCAGCGAACGGATCCGTTTTATCGACGCCCTGCTCACCAGCAAGCATCTGGATGCAGGTGGCCTGGCGCAATTTTGTGCAGAAACTTTTGGCTACCCTCTGGTCAATCTGGCCGCTTTCAATTTAAGCTTATTGCCAGAAAAAGCCATCGATGCCAAGTTGATGGAAAGTCAATCGGTCCTTGCGCTGGCCAAGCGCGGCAACAAGATCTACGTCGCCATCTCCGACCCAACCAATACGCAGGCGCTGGACCAGATCAAGTTTCAAACCGAGCTGACGGTCGAACCGATCATCGTCGAACATCCGGCGCTGCTGAATCTGATTCAAAGGAACGCCAAAAGCGCCGAGCAAAGTCTCAACGAAATGGTCGGGGACGATCAGGAAATCAACTTCGTCGAAGAAGATACTGCGTCCGCAAACGATGCGGCGACAAATGATATTGACGATGCGCCAGTGGTGCGTTTTCTGCAAAAAATATTGAACGATGCGATCAATCAAGGCGCATCGGACCTTCACTTCGAACCGTTCGAAAAATTTTACCGGATCCGCTTCCGGGTCGACGGCGTGTTGCGCGACATGGCACAGCCACCGCTGTCGATCAAGGAAAAACTGGCCTCGCGCATCAAGGTCCTGTCGAAGCTCGACATCTCGGAAAAACGCGTGCCGCAAGACGGCCGCATGCGGCTGGTGGTCTCCAAGACCCGCACCATCGATTTCCGCGTCAGCACTTTGCCGACCTTGTTCGGTGAAAAAATCGTCATGCGTATTCTCGACCCAAGTCAGGCCCAGATGGGGATCGACGCGCTCGGCTACGACCCGGACCAAAAAGAAATTCTGATGGAGGCGATCCAGCGCCCCTACGGCATGGTGCTGGTCACAGGCCCTACCGGCTCCGGTAAAACGGTGTCGCTGTACACCTGCCTGAACATTCTGAATCAGCCCGGCATCAACATCTCGACCGCCGAAGATCCGGCCGAAATCAGCTTACCCGGCGTCAACCAGGTCAACATCAACGATCGTGCCGGCCTGACATTTCCGGTGGCGCTGAAGGCATTCCTGCGACAAGATCCGGACATCATCATGGTCGGGGAAATCCGCGATCTGGAGACAGCGGATATTTCGATCAAGGCTGCGCAAACCGGACACATGGTGTTTTCGACGCTGCACACCAACGATGCGCCTTCGACGCTGACGCGCCTGATGAACATGGGCGTACCGGCGTTCAACATCGCGTCATCCGTGATTCTGATCACCGCGCAACGCCTGGCACGCCGTCTGTGCAGCTGCAAACAACCCATCTCAATTCCAGATGAAGCACTGCTCGAAGCAGGCTTCACCGAGGACGACCTGGATGGTGTCTGGATGCCGTACAAACCGGTCGGCTGCGAACGCTGCAACGGCAACGGCTACAAAGGCCGCCTCGGCATCTATCAAATCATGCCGATTACAGAAGAAATAGAACGCATCATTCTGGCGCATGGCACCGCGCTGGAAATTGAGGCGCAGGCAAAACGGGAGGGTGTCCGAACTTTACGTGAATCGGGGCTGGTCAAGGTCAAACTAGGGATGACCAGCCTCGAAGAAGTGCTCGGCTGCACCAACATATAGACGGTATAAAGGGGAACACGGGTCATGGCAACTGCTGCACCGAATGCACGCAACACGGCTAACGCGCGCCAGGTCAAAGAATTTGTGTATGCCTGGGAGGGCAAGGACAAGAAAGGCCAGCTGGTACGGGGAGAAATGCGCGCCAGCGGTGAAGCGTTGGTCAACGTCACGCTGCGCCGGCAAGGTATTCAGATCCTCAAGCTCAAGAAGAAGAGTTTCCGCAGCGGCAAAAAGATTTCCGAGAAAGATGTCGCGCTGTTTACCCGTCAGTTGGCGACCATGATGAAGGCCGGCGTGCCGCTGCTGCAATCATTCGATATCGTCGCCAAGGGACATGCCAATCCTTCTGTTTCGAAACTGATCAACGACATCCGTTCCGATGTCGAAACCGGCACCAGCCTGAATCAGGCTTTCCGCAAATTTCCACTGTATTTCGATCCGCTGTTCTGCAATCTGGTCGGTGCCGGCGAACAAGCCGGTATCCTCGACGAGCTGCTGGCACGGCTCGCGACCTACAAGGAAAAGACGCTCGCCATCAAAGGCAAGATCAAATCGGCCATGTTTTATCCCGTCTCGATTCTGGCCGTGGCATTTATCGTCACCGCCGTCATCATGATCTGGGTGGTGCCGGCGTTCAAGAGCGTCTTCTCCAGCTTTGGCGCCGATTTGCCTGGACCGACGCTGGTGGTGATGGCGATGTCCGACTTCTTCGTCGCTAACTGGTACATCATCTTTGGCGGGCTGTTCGGCGGTTTGTATCTATTCTTTCAATCCTGGCGACGCTCGTTGAAAGTCCAGCGCTTCATGGACACCATGTTATTGAAAGCGCCGATCTTCGGCGCTGTCATACGCAAGGCCACCATTGCGCGCTGGACCCGCACACTGGCGACCATGTTCGCAGCCGGTGTGCCGTTGGTAGAGTCGCTGGATTCAGTCGGCGGCGCCTCCGGCAACGCGGTCTACCTGGACGCCACCAAAAAGATTCAGAGTGAAGTCAGCACCGGTACCAGTTTGACGGTAGCGATGCAAAATGCCGACGTATTTCCCAACATGGTGACGCAAATGGTGTCGATTGGCGAAGAATCAGGTTCGCTGGATCAGATGCTGGGTAAAGTCGCCGATTTCTACGAGGCTGAAGTCGATGAGGCGGTGGCGTCGCTGTCGAGTTTGATGGAACCTTTGATTATGGTCATTCTGGGCGTGCTGATCGGCGGTCTGGTAATTGCAATGTATTTGCCGATCTTCAAACTGGGTTCGGTTGTGTGAAATGTTTGTTGTAGGATGATCCACTGCGCCGCTCGCCGTGCCCTGCGCAGTGAGCGCCGAAAAGTGGAATTCCTAGCTGTGCATATAGGCAACTCCGACAACACTGGAGATATAATGAGCCGAACCAATGGACAAGGACGGTCACCAAATGATCACATTATTCACTCAAGTGCTTCGCACTCTTTCGGGCTTCGCCGCGTGCCAGCCGCGTAGTGAACAAAAAAATTCGCGTACACGGGCGGTTGTCTGATGTTCAATGAGGTGTTGGGTGGCGTATTGTTCGCGGCGGCGGGAAGTCTGGTTCCCACCGTATTTGCCGCTGTCCTCGGATTGCTGATCGGCAGTTTTCTGAACGTCGTGATTCATCGTCTGCCGCAGATGATGCAGCGCGAATCCGATAATTATGTGGCGCAAGAAAGCGGCAAACCATTCCCGCATACCGACCGCTACAATCTGACCGTGCCGCGTTCCGCATGTCCGCAATGCCACCATCAGATCGGTGCATTAGAGAATATCCCCGTCATCAGCTACCTGGTGTTGCGCGGTAAATGTGCATCCTGCAAGACCGCCATTTCGGCGCGTTATCCTATCGTCGAGCTACTGACCGGTACGCTGTCAGCTTTCCTGATCTGGCATTTTGGCAGTGGCTGGACCGGGCTGGCGACTTTGCTGTTTGCCTACTTGCTGATTGCAATGACGTTCATCGATGCCGATACGCAGTTGCTGCCGGATGATCTGACCCTGAGCTTATTGTGGTGTGGCCTGCTGATCAACGTTAGCGGCACTTTCGTACCGTTGACCGACGCAGTGATAGGTGCTGCTGCAGGTTATCTTGCGCTATGGTCGATATACTGGCTGTTCAAGCTGACGACTGGCAAAGAAGGCATGGGTTACGGCGACTTCAAGTTGCTGGCCGCGCTGGGCGCCTGGCTGGGCTGGAAAATGCTGCCTATCATCATCCTGTTTTCATCGCTGGTGGGTGCTCTGGCAGGAATTGCGCTGATTGTCTTCACCCGTCGTGGACGCGACAACCCGATTCCGTTTGGTCCCTATTTGGCGGCAGCCGGATTGCTGGCGCTGCTCTATGGCCGGCCTATTCTGGCAACCTATTTCGGCTTTGTAATCTGACGCCACCATGCACTCGCCACATGCTCCAGCCGCACCGAAGCGCTTTACCATAGGTCTGACTGGCGGCATCGGCAGCGGCAAAACCACTGTTGCCAACCTGTTTGCCGAACGCGGTGTTGCGGTCATCGATACCGATCTGATTGCCCACCAATTGACAGCCGTCGATGGCAGCGCGATAGCCGCAATCCGCGCCGCGTTTGGCGATGACTTCATCGCCGCCAATGGTGCGATGGATCGCAAAAAAATGCGCGAACACGTATTTTCCGATCAGACTGCCAAGCAGCGCCTGGAGGCAATTCTGCATCCACTGATACGCAACGAAACCGCGCTGGCGATACAACAGTCGAGCGGCTTATACGTGATGTTGGTAGTGCCGTTATTGGTTGAGTCCGGCAACTGGCAACAGCGCGTAACGCGCGTACTGGTGATTGATTGCGACGAACAGACGCAAATCCGGCGCGTGATGCAACGCAACGCAATGAACGAAACTCAGGTCCGCGCTATCATGGCCGTGCAAGCTACACGGCAGCAGCGCCTGCAGGCAGCAAATGATGTCATTATTAATAACGCCGAAGCCGAAATGTTAGCGCCGCAGGTAGAACGACTGCACACTTTATACATGTCGTTAGTACACCATTCTTGAAGAAAAATGGTTGAGCGTTTGTAATTTCCGTTAGCATCGTTCAGAATCACTACTTGTCCGGCCCATACATTAAGGGATGTCACTTTGATCGTCTACGAATATCCTTTCAACGAGCGCATTCGTACATTGCTGCGGCTGGAAGATCTGCACGAAAAATTCGTTTTCTTTGTGCATCAGGAAAGCCCGCTGCAACATCACGTCGCGCTGTCCACCATCTTCGAGATGCTGGAAGTTGCCGGACGTGCCGATCTAAAACTGGATCTGCTGCAAGAACTGGAGCGCCAGCGACAAACCCTGCTGGGCTTCAGATCGAATCCCAACGTCCAGCCGGAAATGCTGGACTCGGTTTTACAGGAACTGGATCAGACCAGCACCGCGTTGATGGGAATGCAAGGCAAAACCGGCCAGCATATCCGCGAGAACGAATGGCTGATGAGCATTCGCGGCCGCACCATCATCCCTGGCGGCGCTTGCGAATTCGACCTGCCCTCCTACTACGCCTGGCAACAGCGTCCTGCAGAGCAACGCTTTGCCGACATCCTCGGCTGGTTCGCCCCGCTGGCGCCTTTATTCGATGCCATCGGCATCGTATTGCGACTGCTACGAGAAACCGGCCACCCGATCAAGATCGGTGCCGACAACGGCAGCTATCAGCAAATGTTGCAAGGCAAGTCGTACCAGATGCTGCGCATAGTGCTTGATGAACAACTCGGTGCGATCCCGGAAATATCGGCCAACAAATACATGCTGTGGATCCGCTACACGACGCAGGGCGGCGACCTCAAACCCAAGACCTTCGAAGGTGAAGTACCGTTCGAACTGACCCTCTGTAATTTCTGATTGAAGATTTCCGAATAAGATATATGGCTATTGTCGATTGCCCTACCTGCGGTACCAAAGTTGAATGGACCGAGGCCAACAAATTCCGGCCTTTTTGCTCTGAACGCTGCAAGCAAATTGATCTGGGCGCGTGGGCCGAAGAGAAATACACGATCCCGGCTGTGAATCCGCCGGATGATATTGACGATGACAACAAGTTGCCGCAATAGCAGCTATACCGTCAGACGACCTTCTTCTTCGCGCAACTGGTCCAGCCATTCAATCAGTGGAATCGTCGCCTCCAGCAGCGGCTCTACGGCGACGCTGCCCTGCCACGCGAACGCCTGACCTTCCAGACTTTGCGGCTCGCCGCGCCACTCTCTGCTAATGTAGAAATGCAGGCGCACGTTCGCATGCGGGTATTGATGCTGCACACCGCACCATGGCTCGGCCGAGATGATCTCGACACCCAGCTCCTCCACGAATTCCCGCTGTAGCGCGGCAAAAATCGATTCGCCGCTCTCCACTTTCCCACCGGGAAATTCCCAATAGCCGGCATACGGCTTGCCATCCGGTCGTTGGCCCAGCAAGACATCGCCATTCGGCCGCAGCAGAATACCGACGGCTACATTGATTGGGGCAGGGTTAGCTGCCGTCATGTTGATGACGCCATCCGGCCGGCATGATCCTTGGCAAACTGCCATGCCACCCGGCCCGAACGTGAGCCTCGCTGCAAAGCCCAGCGCAATGCGTCGCCGTGGGCCTCGGCAACCTGTTCGGCATTGCAACCGAAATGGCCTAGCCAGTGCGCGACGATATCCAGGTAATCGTCCTGCTTGAACGGATAGAACGACACCCACAAACCAAAACGCTCGGATAGTGAAATCTTTTCTTCGACGGTTTCGCCCGGGTGCAGATCGCCATCCTCGGTCGTTTTGTAGGAGGCGTTATCGGACATCTTTTCCGGCAACAAATGACGACGATTCGACGTGGCGTAAATCAGTACATTATCGGATTGCGCAGCAATACTGCCGTCCAGCGCCACCTTGAGCGCCTTGTAGCCGCTCTCGCCCTCTTCAAACGATAAATCGTCACAAAAAATGATGAAGCGCTCGGCACGGCCGGCAACCAGGTCGACGATATCCGGCAAATCCGCCAGATCATCCTTATCGACTTCAATCAGACGTAATCCCTGGCGCGCATACTGGTTCAGGCAGGCCTTGATCAGCGACGACTTGCCGGTACCGCGAGCACCTGTCAGCAATACATTGTTGGCTGGTTTGCCATCCACGAACTGACGCGTGTTCTGGTCGATCTGCAGCTTTTGCGGTTCGATGTTATGCAGGTCCGACAAGCCGATATCCGACATATGCCGTACCGCTTGCAGATATCCGCCGCCGTGATTGCCATTGCGGCGGCGCCAGCGGAAAGCGATCGCCGTCTGCCAGTCAGGCGCGGCATTTGCGTTCGGCAAAATCGACTCCAGGCGTGCCAGAACGGCTTCAGCGCGGATAAGGAATTGGTCTAATTGAGTCATGTAAAGGCATTTAATCCGGTTATTCAAACAGCAATGTGAACTAGCAGCAATTGTCAGGGAAGGCGCCCCATCGCAGCTTGAATATTATTCATCGATCAAGAACGGTAGTCGGCGTTGATCGTCACGTAATCATGCGAAAGATCGCAGGTCCAGATAGTGGCGGCGGCATCACCACGCGCCAGTTTCACACGTACCGTGATTTCACTCTGCTGCATCACGCGTTGGCCGTCGGCTTCCTGGTAGTCAGGATTGCGCCCACCATTTTTGGCGACCCAGACATCGTCCAGATACAGGTTGAGTTGGCTAACATCGAGATCATCCACGCCAGCGTAACCAATCGCCGCCAAAATCCGCCCAAGGTTAGGATCGGAAGCAAAAAATGCTGTTTTCACCAGCGGTGAATGACCGATCGAATATGCAATCTTGCGGCATTCCTCGACATTCAGACCATCTTCCACGGTGACGGTAATGAATTTGGTCGCCCCTTCTCCATCGCGCACAATAGCCTGTGCCAGATGCTGCGACAGGTCCATCACCGCAGCTGCCAGCGCCACATATTCCGGCGAATCGACGCTGTTGACTTCGAGCGCACCGGCGCCGGTCGCGATCAGCATGAATGCGTCGTTGGTCGACGTATCGCCATCAATCGTGATGCAATTAAAGGACTGATCGGCGGTCTGCTTGACCAGCCGCTCCAGCACAGGCTGTGCAACTTTGGCGTCAAGCGCCAGGAAACCGAGCATGGTCGCCATATTCGGCCTGATCATGCCGGCGCCCTTGCTGATGCCGGTCATCGTCACCGTTTTGCCGTCTATCGTGACCGTGCGCGACGCCGCTTTCGGCTGCGTATCGGTGGTCATGATTGTTTCCGCCGCGTTCAACCAGTTGTCGACCTGCAGGTTTTTCAACGCCTGTGGCAAGCCTGCCTGGATCCGCTCAACCGGCAGTGGTTCGAGAATCACACCGGTTGAAAACGGCAAAATCTGTGCCGTGTCGCAGCCCATCAATTCGGCCAGTGAGGCACAAGTGGCATTCGCCGCAGCCAGGCCCGATTCGCCGGTACCGGCATTCGCATTCCCGGTATTGATGACCAGCGCACGAATCGGCTCGCCCGAAATCAGCGCGGCTTCCAGATGCGCCTTGCTGACTTGAACCGGTGCCGCGCAAAAACGATTCAGCGTAAAAACGCCGGCGACGGTCGCCGTCGATGCCAGCTTCATGACCAGCAAATCCTTGCGATTGGCTTTCCGCACGCCGGCTTCTGCGTAACCAAGTTCGATACCGGCAACAGGAAGCAGATCAGCGGCAACAGGGATAGGGGAATTGACGGCCATGAGTATCCTTTATTAGGCAAATAGGAAAAATATGAATAAAACAAATCGGTACGCATTGCGGCCACTTAAGGGTGCTATTTTAAATCGGATGGGCGGACATCAGGGCATACGCTAACATCGGTCGCACCAAAAACAATGGCGGAGCAGGTTTCCCGGCTCCGCCCTCGTCGTCAGTGCTTATTTACGTCACAGCAGTTGCATCAGACCAGTTGGCCGTGACACTGCTTGTATTTTCTACCGCTACCGCATGGGCATGGATCGTTGCGACCAACCTTCGGCACCGCATTGATGTGCAATTGTGCTTTCACCTCATCGGGATGCGCAGTCGGCGCCAATAACTCTTCCGCTGCCGCATTTGGATTGAAGTCGGCATGTTGATAATGCACGTTTTCCGGATGCGATTGCGCCAAGCCTTCTTCCGCCGCCTCAATCTCTTCGCGGTTTTCGATACGAACGGTCATCACCACACGCACCACTTCATTCTTGATCAGATCGAGCATCTGGCCGAACAATTCAAACGCCTCGCGCTTGTATTCCTGCTTCGGATTCTTTTGCGCGTAACCGCGCAAATGGATCCCTTGACGCAGATGATCCAGCGCGGCCAGATGCTCGCGCCAATGGCTGTCAACGCTTTGCAACATGACGCTACGCTCGAAACCGGCGAACGATTCCTTGCCTACCACTTCGGTTTTGGCAGCGTAGTCGGCGTCCGCAGCGGCCAGCACACGGTCCAGCAAGTCGTCATCGGTCAGATTAGGTTCCGCCTCCAATATTTTGGTGAGCGGCACTTCCAGTTGCAATTCACTGACCAGCGCGGCTTCCAGCGATGGGATATCCCACTGCTCTTCGACCGACTCGGCTGGCACATAGATACGGAAGGTATCGTGCAACACGCCGTGACGCAGCGAACTGATCATTTCCGAGACATCATCTTTCGATTCCAGCAATTCATTGCGCTGCTGATAAATCACCTTGCGCTGATCGTTGGCGACGTCATCATATTCGAGCAATTGCTTACGAATATCGAAGTTACGGGCTTCCACCTTGCGTTGCGCCGATTCAATTGAGCGCGAAACGATACCCGCTTCAATTGGCTCGCCCTCCGGCATCTTCAGACGGTCCATGATCGCGCGCACGCGGTCGCCGGCAAAAATCCGCAGCAACGCATCGTCCAGCGACAGATAAAAGCGCGACGATCCCGGATCGCCCTGACGCGCAGCACGGCCGCGCAACTGATTATCGACCCGGCGCGATTCATGACGCTCGGTACCGATGATGTGCAAACCACCGGCATTCGTCACATGATCATGCAGCGATTGCCACTCATCGACCAACTTGGCCGATTGTAATTTCTTTTCGGTCTCGCTCAGTTGATCGTCGGCTTCGATAAACTGGACTTGCTTTTCAACGCTGCCCCCCAGCACGATGTCGGTACCGCGACCCGCCATGTTGGTAGCGATCGTGATCGCCTTGGGACGGCCCGCTTGCGCAATAATTTCTGCTTCGCGCGCATGTTGCTTGGCGTTCAGAACGTTGTGCGGCAGCTTCGCTTTGTCCAGAATTCCCGACAGCAACTCGGAGTTTTCGATCGAGGTGGTACCCACCAGCACCGGTTGCCCACGCTCGTAACAATCCTGAATATCGATCAGCATTGCGTTGTACTTTTCCATCGCTGTCTTGTAGACCTGATCTTGCCTGTCTTTACGCTGATTCGGACGGTTTTGCGGGATCACGACGGTTTCCAGACTGTAGATTTCCTGGAATTCGTAGGCTTCGGTATCGGCAGTACCGGTCATGCCGGCCAGCTTGCCGTACATGCGGAAATAGTTCTGGAAAGTGATCGATGCCAGCGTCTGATTCTCGTTCTGAATCTGAACCCCTTCCTTGGCCTCAACCGCCTGATGCAAGCCATCCGACCAACGTCGCCCCTGCATCATCCGGCCGGTAAATTCATCGACGATGATGACTTCGTTGTTTTGCACCACGTAATGCTGATCCTTGTGATACAGCGAATGCGCACGCAGCGCAGCATACAAATGGTGAATCAGGCTGATGTTGGCGGCGTCATACAACGATGCGCCTTCAGCCAGCAGACCCATGCTGGTCAGAATTTGTTCGGCTTTTTCGTGGCCGGCTTCGGTCAGCAATACCTGATGCGCCTTCTCATCCTTGGTATAGTCGCCAGGAACTTCAATTATTCCCTTGCCGTCAGGTGTTTCTTCGCCAATTTGCAACGTGAGCATCGGCGGCACTGCATTGATCTTGTAATACAGATCCGTATGATTTTCAGCCTGACCGGAGATAATCAGCGGTGTCCGCGCTTCATCGATCAGGATCGAGTCAACTTCATCGACGATAGCGAAGTTCAGTGCGCGCTGGACCCGGTCGCGCGCTTCGTACACCATGTTATCGCGCAGATAATCGAAGCCGAATTCGTTATTGGTACCGTAAGTAATATCGGCTGCGTAAGCGACTTGCTTGGCATCGTGTTCAACGGCGGACAGATTCACACCGGTAGTCAGGCCGAGCCAGCCGTACAACCGCCCCATCCAGTCGGCATCGCGCTGCGCCAGGTAGTCATTGACGGTCACCACATGCACGCCCTTGCCGGCCAAGGCATTCAGATACGCCGCCAATGTCGCCATCAGCGTCTTGCCTTCACCAGTACCCATTTCGGCAATCTTGCCGTAATGCAGTACCATGCCGCCGATTAACTGGACATCGAAGTGGCGCATCTTCAGGACCCGCTTGCTGGCCTCCCGACAAACGGCAAACGCTTCCGGCAACAGGTCATCCGGTTTTTCGCCGTTGGCGATGCGCTGCCTGAACTCTGGCGTTTTAGCTTGTAACTGATCGTCCGACAATTTTTCCATTGCCGGCTCAAGGCCGTTAATTTGGCTTACAGTTTTTTGGTATTGCTTGAGCAGTCGCTGGTTGCGGCTACCGAAAATCTGGGTCAGTAATGACATGCTTGGATTCTAAAAAAGGTGTCGGAGGCATTTCGCGTTTCCATATGGACAATTCCATTTTTACATCAGCCATGAACGCGAAGGCTTTGGCGCGGACCTCAGCAAGTAAGGCAAGCGACGCCGACAAAACGCATAGTTGATGTAGAAATGGATTAACGTGAAACCGGACTGTGGCTAATTAATCGGGAGATTTTATCATGCGACCCTCGACAGGTTGGGGTTATGCATGGGGAAACAATAGCAAGTCGCCCAATTTGTATGCAGTTAACCGCGTATACCATGCTTGTCACTGGATCGAGCGTTAATCATTTAGCCATCAGTGCCGCCATTTTGGCCTGATCGGTGCCGGCAGCAAGGAATTTACGCGGGTCCTGGGCCACACCTTTGATCCTGACCTCGAAATGAAGATGCGGACCGGTTGAACGGCCGGTGCTGCCAATATCTGCAATGTGCTGGCCACGCTGCACAATATCCCCAACCTTCGCAAGTAATCTGGAGGCATGTGCGTAACGGGTAATGATGTCATTGCCATGATCGATGTCGAGCATGTTGCCGTAGGCTGGATGATATTCGGCGGCGATCACAACGCCGCCGGCAGCAGCAACGATCCGGGTACCGGTCAGCGCTGGAAAATCCAGGCCTTCATGAAAGGCGCTGCGACCTGTGAACGGATCAACCCGCCAGCCGAAACTGGACGAGTTGAAATTAACGTCGACCGGTTGATTGGTGGGCAGCAGCTTCGACTTGATTTTGTCGTTCATCAATGTGGTTTCGACCACATTCATATAGTCGGCGCGATAGCCTATGTCGCGCGACATTGAGGCTAATGCCTGTTGAAACGCGGCCATGCTCAGGTCGTGCGGTTTGCGCTCGCCGAGACTGCTGGACTCGGCACCGCCACGGCCCGGCAGTTCCTTGAAATTAAACTCTTCCGGCTTGACACCCGCCAGACCTTGCACCCGCTCTCCAAGTGCGTCGAGTCGCAGCAGCTGCGCCTGCATCTGGCCTAGTTTGATTGCCATGGCCGCAATGTTTTCCTTCAGGTATTTATCTTTATCCTGGGTACCACCGACGTTCCCGGACACCAGCTGATGCGAAATAAACGGAATAGGAATGCTGGCAGCATAGCGAAAGGTCAGGAAATATAGCAGCGCAGTCGCCAATAACACCGTCCCCAGAAAAACGGCAGCCATCAGCGCAATATGGCGACCTCCCAGGGTAATCGATTTGGCGCGTGTAAAGCGCGGATGCAGCAGAATTACTTGCATCGCCGGCGCCCGGACTTGCTGCTTACATCGCCCTTGGCGGTGCAGGTGTGATATGGTTTCATGATCATGCGCAAACTCTCATTTTCTTCTTCTTTTGTGCAAGCGGCGACAGGGGCCAAGTCGTCCGGCTTGACCTCACGGGACGCCTCGGATTTTCTGCGCGGCAACGACAAAATGGCAGCGTTGCTGCCTACGCTGACGCGCATGGCGGCATTGCAAAAACAATGTGCAGCCGGATTACCGAGCATGTTTGAAGCTTGCGAAGTGTTGCACTTTGAGGCCGGGCAACTGGTACTGTCGGCGCCCAACGCGGCACTGGCGACAAAACTGAAACAGCAACTGCCTAAGCTGCAGAGTTATTTGCTCGCGGGAAACTGGCAGGTTAATGCAATCCGAATCAAAGTGCAAGTCAGCCAAAACCTGAAAAAATTGACGCCGGTCAAGCGCTTCAGCCTTACCCCGCAAGCGGTTTCGGCATTTGCAAATCTGGCCGGGTCGCTGGAGCAATCGCCACGTAACGAAGCATTGAAGGCCGCACTTGCGGCGATGGTAAGACGCTACAAAGAAGAGCAATCCGACTCCGGATAAACCGTCGACGCGATTTCCCGCCCGCCGTTACGCCGGCATCAGAAAAAGTTGATTCCGGGGCAGGCGAGATGGGGAGTTGCGAAGGTGATTGCGATCATCGGTCGGTGCCCTGATTGGCACCGGAAAACGTCAATCTGCTTAATTCAGCGCCCATTCCTGACCAACCTGGCGCTGATAAGTGCTGGGCGCCGACTCCAGCTCGTCGAAGCTGACGACTTCATAAGCATCCGGCTGAGCGAGGAGTGCCCGCAGCAACTGGTTATTCATGGCATGACCGGACTTGTGCGCACTGTAACTTGCCAGCAGCGGATGGCCAATCAAATACAAATCACCGATCGCGTCCAGAATCTTGTGACGGACGAACTCATTGTCGTAGCGTAAGCCGTCGCTATTCAAAATTCTATATTCATCCATGACGATCGCATTTTCCAGCGAACCGCCCCGTGCCAAACCCATACCGCGCAGGGTTTCGACATCCTGCATGAAGCCGAAAGTACGCGCACGCGCGATTTCTTTCACATAGGACTGGATACTGAAGTCGACTTCGGCAGTCTGACCGGTGCCATCGACGGCAGGATGATTGAATTCAATAAAAAACTTTAACTTAAAACCGTCGCAGGGCTCCAGTCGCGCCCACTTTTCCTTGTCGCCCTGACCTTCGCGGACTTCAACGGTCTTTTTTACACGTATGAATTTCTTGGCTGCGCCCTGCTCTTCCAGACCGGCTTGCTGCATCAGGAACACAAACGATGAAGCCGATCCATCCATGATCGGAATTTCTTCCGCCGTCACGTCTACATACAGATTGTCGATACCGAGTCCCGCGCAGGCCGACAACAAGTGTTCAACCGTCGACACCCGCTCTCCATCTTTGGACAGCACCGATGCCATGCGCGTGTCACCGACCGAGGTCGCAGTCGCCGGAAAGTCAATGACCGGATCGAGGTCGATACGGCGGAAGATAATACCGGTATCGATGGCTGCCGGGCGCAAGGTCAATTCAACCTTGGTGCCGGAGTGCATACCGATCCCTACGGTTTTGACAAGTTTTTTGATGGTGCGTTGTTTCAACATGTTGTCATTATAGATGTTACCGAAACGATCTTCTGTAACGATGTGTTGCCGTTGTTGGATAAATAATACGGAATTGGCATTTAATTAGCCGCTTGTCAGCGCAAATTGAAAACGGCGCACAGCGCGCCGTTTTTTCTACTTATCCAACTGCCAATGCAACCAGAGGTTGCATTGGCAAATATCAGATTTGCGCCAGCAGTGTTTCTGCCTTCGACACTTCAAATGCGCCACCTTGTTCGACGTTCAATTGCTTGACCACGCCGTTGTCGATGAATGCCGAAAAACGCTGCGAACGTGTTCCCATACCGAACTTGCTGAAGTCCGCGTCCAGACCCAGCGCCTTGACGAAAGCGGCATTGCCGTCAGCCAGCAAGCGTACTGCCCCGGCAGCTTTTTGGTCACGGCCCCAAGCACCCATGACAAACGCATCGTTGACCGAGATCGCCCAGATTTCATCTACGCCTTTGGCTTTGAATTCAGCAGCGTGCTGAATATAGCCTGGCAAATGCTTGGCTGAGCAAGTTGGTGTGAATGCGCCCGGCACGGCGAACAAGGCAATCTTCTTGCCTTTGACTAAATCGCTGACGTTAAAAGTATTCGGACCGAGCGAGCAACCCGCTGTTTCGGTTTCGATGAATTCTGCTAATTGGCCTTCTGGCAGGCTGTCGCCGATTTTGATTGTCATGATGACTGTCCTTATGTCTGTATAGTTTTGTTGGCACCAAGAAAATTTGAGAAAACTTTCCTTCAATACTTACCAAAGAAAACGCCGCGCCTGATCGACGCGGCGTAGAAACCGAAGTATGCCTTGTTCCGTAAATCTCTGCAGGCCTTGAAGCGCTTTCCTCATCGATTTGTACCGGTTGCGCCGCTACAAACCGATGCTCCGATAGCAGTCTCAGTTAGTCCGCTTGCTTGCGCAGGAAAGCCGGAATGTCATAGGTCTCCATGCCATTTTTTTCCAGCGCACGCACAGTGTCCGAAGCGGATTCACGACGCCACACTGCCGGCGCTTTCATCCCTTCGAACGACGCACCGCCATGTCCGTGTCCGCCCGAATTCACGCTGGCATGGCCGTGTTGCATCAGCGGCTCGTTATGGGTACCGGTACGCAGCATTTGCGGCTGCACCAGTTGCACCGACTTGCGCGCACGGCCAAGGCCGGTTGCGACCACGGTGACACGGATATCGTCACCCATGGTTTCGTCGTACGCGATACCTTGTGCAATCGAAGCGTCAGGTGCCGCAAACGCACGCACGGTCGCCATGACTTCCTTGATTTCCTTACCCTTCAGGCTGCGGCTGGCAGTGACATTCACCAGCACGCCGCGCGCGCCCGACAGATCGATGCCATCCAGCAGTGGCGATGCCACCGCCTGCTCGGCCGCCAGACGGGCGCGATCGACACCGTGCGCCGTCGCGGTACCCATCATCGCCTTGCCCTGTTCGCCCATGATGGTCTTGACGTCATTGAAGTCGACATTGATATGACCCGGCACGTTGATGATTTCGGCAATCCCGGCCACAGCGTTGTTGAGCACATCGTCGGCGTGTTCCAGCCACTCCATCATGCTGTCGTCTTCATAGATCTCTTCGAGTTTTTCGTTGAGAATGATGATCAGCGAATCAACGTGTTGCGACAGCGCTTCCAGACCTTCGTCTGCGAGGTCCATGCACTTCTGGCCTTCGTACGAGAACGGTTTGGAAACCACCGCCACAGTCAGCGCGCCCAACTCCTTGGCAATCTGCGCTACCACTGGCGCTGCACCTGTGCCAGTGCCACCGCCCATACCGGCGGCGATAAATACCATGTGTGCACCGCGCAGCGCATCTTCGATGCGCGCACGTGACTCTTCTGCCAGCTTGCGGCCGACTTCCGGCTTCATCCCCGCACCCAGACCGGTATCGCCGATCTGAATCACGTTGTGCGCCTTGGATTGTTTCAGCGCCTGAGCATCGGTGTTGGCGGCGATAAACTCGACCCCCGAGACACCTTTGTTGATCATGTGCTGAACCGCATTGCCTCCAGCGCCACCGACGCCAACGACTTTAATCACGGTACCCAGCGTTGCATTGTCAAGCATATCGATTTCCATGATGTTTCCTCATAAAGTTGCAGCATCCAGTCAATAGGCATCACGCGGTGTGAGGCCTAGCAACTGACAACTGCGCGTTACACTAACAACATTAACCAGACCAATTTAAATAATCTATTGCCACATCTACTGCGCTTGTTCTACTGCTTACTGCGAAAGCGACTGCATCGGTTGAATCGGTTGACTTGCTTCGACGTCGAATTCGGACAGCTAGAAATTACCCAGAAACCATTCCTTCATGCGCTGCCAGATCGCTTTCGCCGAACCTTCCTGGCGCGTGACGATGTAACCGCGCAGATACTGTTTTTTCGCTTCCAGCAACAATCCCAACACCGTCGAGTAGCGCGGACTGCGCACCACATCCGCCAATTGCCCGTTGTAGTGCGGCGTCCCCAAACGCGCCGGTTTCAGGAAAATATCTTCGGCCAGTTCGATCATGCCCGGCATCAATGCGGAACCGCCGGTGAGCACGATGCCGCTCGACAGCACCTCTTCATAACCCGACTCACGCACGACCTGATGCACCAGCGCGAACAACTCTTCGACACGTGGCTCGATCACCGCGGCCAGTGCTTGCCGTGACAGATTGCGCGAATTCCGGTCACCCAGGCCCGGCACCTCCAGGGTTTCCCCCGGGTCCGCCAGAATCTGTTTGGCGACGCCGTAGCGCAGCTTGATTTCTTCCGCTTCCGCAGTCGGCGTCCGCAATGCCATCGCGATGTCATTGGTGATCTGATCGCCGGCAATCGGGATCACTGCCGTGTGCCGAATCGCACCTTCAGTGAAGACCGCCACATCGGTAGTGCCGCCGCCGATATCGACCAGTACTACGCCCAGTTCTTTTTCATCGGTGGTCAGCACCGCATCGGCCGACGCCATCGGCTGCAAAATCAGATCCGAGACTTCCAGTCCGCAGCGGCGCACGCACTTGACGATGTTCTGTACCGCCGACACCGCGCCGGTGACGATATGTACCTTGACCTCGAGTCGGATGCCGCTCATGCCAATTGGTTCGCGCACATCGTCCTGACTATCGACAATAAATTCCTGCGGCACGGTATGCAGCAATTGCTGATCGGTCGGAATGTTGACGGCTTTGGCGGTTTCGATCACGCGCGAGACATCGGCTGCAGTCACTTCCTTGTCCTTGATCGCCACCATGCCGCTGGAATTGAAGCTGCGTATGTGGCTGCCGGCGATGCCGGTATACACATTCCGGATCTTGCAGTCGGCCATCAGCTCGGCCTCTTCCAGCGCGCGCTGGATAGACTCGACGGTGGCCTCGATGTTGACCACGACCCCCTTCTTCAGGCCTTTCGATTCGTGCTGACCGAGACCGATAACTTCGTGTCGCCCGTCCTGCAGCACCTCAGCCACCACCGCCACTACCTTGGAAGTGCCGATGTCGAGGCCGACGATCAAATTCTTTGCGTCTTTAGTCATAATGTTTCGCTTATTTTTTTTTGCTTCCCAATCCAGCGCTCAGGCCACTTGCCTTTAACGCCAGACCATTCGGATAACGCATGTCCACACTTTCAATTCGATCCTGCAAACGCGACCGCAACTGCGGATAAATCTCTACCAGCCGTTCGACCCGCTCATGCAAGGTCGTCTTGCTTTGTTCTCGTCCCAGTGCCACGGTCATACCGTTATCCAGTTTGACGCTCCAGGCATAACGGCTCGACAGTTCGACGCCGGTAGGCCTCAGCTTGAGGGGTGCGAACCATTTCTGAAAATCCGCAAATCGCGCCAGAACATCCTTCTCACTGCCGGTTGGACCGCCAAACTTCAGCAAGTCGCCATCCTCTTCGGCCTCGTCCAGATTGGCGATAAACAAATCGCCTTTGGCCGACAACAAACGCCCGTCATCGTCCCAGGTAGCGAGTGGCTGATGCTCCTCGACAGTCACGACCAGCTGATTCGGCCATTCGCGCTGCACCGACGCCTTGCGTACCCATGGCACAGACTCAAATGCCGCGCGTACCGAATCCAGATTCGCGGTGAAAAAATTGCCTTTAATCCGCGGTAATGCGCTGGCGCGTATCGTCAATGGATTGACACGGCGCAGCTCGCCCGGCGCAATACCTTCAACCCGAATCACCTTCAACGTAAACATCGGCCGTTGCGCCAGCCACCAGATACCGGACACCAGCAAGACGAGCGCAACCAGCCCGAACAGGGCATTCGAGGTTGCATTCAATGTTTTGATGTCTTGCCACATGGTTGCTGTCTTTATCGCCGGTGCTTGCTACTGTTGATTGATACTTGCTGGGACTACCCGACACTTCCGCACACTCAATCCGGCGTCCAGTCCTTCGACGGCGTCAAATCAAGTGCCGCCGACTTCAATATCTCGACGCACAATTCTTCGTAACTCAATCCGGCCTGTTTCGCCGACATCGGCACCAGCGAATGGCTGGTCATTCCAGGCGAGGTATTGATCTCAAGCAGGAATGGCGCGTTATCGCTTGCGCGCAACATAAAGTCGACCCGCGCCCAGCCTTCGCAACCAATCGCATTGAACGCCTGCACCGCCAGCGACTGTATCTGCTGCGTCAATGCTTCATCCAATGGCGCTGGACATAAATACTTGGTGTCGTCGGTAAAGTATTTGTGCTGATAGTCGTAGTTGCCATCCGGTGCACGTATCTCGACGATCGGCAAAGCGCGCGCGTTACGACCGGCGCCCAGCACCGGCACGGTCAGTTCACGGCCGGCGATGAATTCCTCGGCCAGTACCACCTCGTCATATTTCGCACACAATGCGAAACCGTCATGCATGTCCGAATAACCGACCACCTTGCTGATACCGATGGTCGAGCCTTCATGCGGGGCCTTCAGCATCAACGGAAGCCCCAGCACATCCGGCACCTGACGCAGTTCTTCGCTTGACGAGGTAGCTGAATCGAGTACCAGGAAGCGCGGCGTCGGCAAGCCTGCGCTTTGCCAGACACGCTTGCTCATCACCTTGTCCATGGCAATTGCCGATGCCATGACACCCGGTCCGGTGTAGGGAATACCCAGCTGCTCCAAGGCGCCTTGCATGCTGCCGTCCTCGCCGTAACGCCCGTGCAGCGCGATGAATACGCGATCAAATTTTTCTGCTGCCAGTTCCGCCAGACTGCGTTCAGCCGGATCGAACAAATGGGCATCGACACCTTGGCTTTGCAGCGCTTGCACTACGCCGTTACCCGACATCTTCGAGACTTCGCGCTCGGCCGAACGACCGCCGAACAGCACACCGACTTTTCCGAATTGCGTGGTCATATTTTGCGTGCTCATGTCTTGTTTACTCACTTACGTCTAAAGTGTTCATCCAGAATTCCAAGCTATCCTGCATCCGTTTTAATCCGGTGCCGCCTGATTCACCAACTGTGCTGGCACGCTGCTGATCGAACCGGCTCCCATCGTCATAACAACGTCGCCATCGCGCACAATGTTGACAATCGCGGCATGCATATCTGCAATATCTTCAACAAACACCAGTTCGGCCATGCCGGCGACGCGCAATGCATGCGCCAACGCCCGCCCGTCCGCAGCCACGATGGGCGTTTCACCGGCGGCGTAGACCTCTGCCAGCACCAGCACATCGACGCTGGACAACACCTTGACGAAATCTTCGAACAAATCGCGCGTTCGCGTGTAGCGATGCGGCTGAAACGCCAGCACCAGCCGACGTCCTGGATACGCGCCACGCGCAGCTGAAATCGTTGCCGCGGTTTCGACCGGGTGATGGCCATAATCATCCACCAGTGCGAACGTACCAGCCGCCTTGCTCTCTGTGGCCAGCACAGGAATTTCGCCATAACGGGTAAACCGCCGGCCAACGCCATGAAACTCGGTCAATGCTTTTTGAATTGCGCCATCGGCAATGCCCAGTTCACGCGCGATCGCCACCGCAGCGCAAGCGTTCTGGACGTTATGCATGCCAGGCTGATTCAGGCTGATCGCCATTGGCGCGAACCCATGCTGAATTACGGTAAATTGCATATAACCGGCGACCGCTTTGGCGTCAATCGCCCGCACCTGCGCTTCTTCATGGAAGCCATAGGTGGTGATCGGCTTGGAAATCTGCGGCATGATGGCGCGCACATTCGCATCGTCCATGCACAGCACCGCGACACCATAAAACGGCAAACGCTGGGTGAACTCGACAAAAGCCTGTTTCAACTTGCCGAAATCGTGATCATAGGTTTCCATATGATCGGCATCGATATTCGTGATGACCTCAATCACCGGCGACAAATTCAGGAACGAGGCATCCGACTCATCCGCCTCGGCGACAATGAAGTCGCCAGAGCCCAGTTTGGCGTTTGCACCGGCGCTGGTGAGCCGTCCGCCAATCACGAAGGTGGGATCCAGACCGCCTTCGGCCAGCACACTCGCCACCAGACTGGTGGTCGTGGTTTTACCGTGCGTGCCGGCAATCGCGATGCCGCGCTTGAGACGCATCAACTCGGCCAGCATCACCGCACGCGGCACGACCGGAATATGTCTTTCGCGCGCCGCGACGACTTCCGGGTTATCCGCTTGCACCGCAGTCGAGGTGACGATGGCATTGGCGTTCTGAATATTTTCCGCTGCGTGACCCTTGGTCACTTTGGCACCGAGCTTGGCCAGACGGCGTGTCGCGGCATTGCTGCCGAGATCTGAACCCGACACGGTATAGCCGAGATTGAGCAGCACCTCGGCGATACCGCTCATTCCGGAGCCGCCGATGCCGACAAAATGGATATTTTTAACTTTATGTTTCATGACTGCTCTCTTACCGGACCTGCTAATTCTTCGAGGACCTGCGCAATGGTTTGATTCGCATCGCGCCGGCCGTTTTCATATGCTGCCTGTGCCAGGGCCTGACAATCCTGACGCGTCATGCGCGTCAGCAATGCAGACAGACGCTCTTTACTTAATTCGGCTTGCGGTAAATGAATCGCCGCTTGCCTGGTGGCCATCCAGCGCGCGTTATCGCGCTGATGCGAGGTGGTCGAGGCCACCAGCGGGATCAAAATGCTGGCGACGCCGGCCGCCGTCAATTCGGAAACCGTAATCGCACCCGCACGGCAAACCACCAGATCGGCATCGGCATAACGGCGCGGCATGTCATCAATAAAGGCCACCACTTCAGCTGCGACACCCGCGGCCTGGTAAGCCGCCTGCAGTGCTGCGATATGCTGTTTGCCGGACTGGTGCGTCACACTTGGCCGCAATTCTGCCGGCATCATTGCCAGTGCTGCCGGCAAACAATCGTTGAGCGCCTTGGCGCCCAGACTGCCGCCGACCACCAGCAACCGTAGCGGACCGATCCGGCCGCTGTAACGTTGCTCGGGCAACGGCAATTGCATGATTTCCTGACGCACCGGATTACCGGTCACCTGCGCCTTATCAGCGGCAGCGCCAAACTCCGCAGGGAAACCGAACAACACGCGCTGGGCCAGCGGTGCCAACGCTTTATTCGACAATAGCAACGCGGCGTCCGCATTCACCAGCACCAGCGGCACCCGGCGCAACCGTGCCATGACACCGCCAGGCACCGTGACATAACCGCCCATGCCGAGCACCACGTCAGGCTTGCGCCGGCCGATGATGCCAAAGCAAGCGGGAAAACTGGCCAGCAAACGCCAGACGCCGCGCAAGGTATGCGCAAGACCTTTGCCGCGCAAGCCGGAAAACGTGATGCGATCCATCTCGATGGCGTGACGCGGCACCAGATCGCCTTCCATCCCATGGGTAGTGCCGAGCCAGCTCACTTGCCAGCCGCGTTGCCGCATGGTCTCGGCAATCGCCAGACCGGGGAAAATATGACCGCCGGTACCGGCCGCCATAATCAACAATTTTTTCATTGTCGTCCCCCGCGCATCATGACTCTGTTCTCGTAATCAATTCTCAACAAAATCGCCAATCCGACACAGTTAATCAGTACCCCGGAACCGCCATAACTCATCAGCGGCAAGGTCAAACCCTTGGTGGGCAGCAGGCCCAGATTCACGCCCATATTGATGAAGGTTTGCACCCCGATCCAGATGCCGATGCCCTTGGCGGTCAAGCCGGCAAAAACCTGTTCCATGGCGATCGCCTGACGACCGATCTCAAAAGCGCGCTTGATGATCCAGTAAAACATCATGACCACTACCAGCACGCCGACGAAACCCAGTTCTTCGCCAATCACCGCCAGCAAAAAGTCGGTATGCGCTTCCGGCAAATAGTGCAATTTCTCAACGCTGGCACCAAGGCCGACGCCGAATATTTCGCCGCGACCGAACGCAATCAACGAGTGCGAGAGCTGGTAGGCCTTACCCAATGCATTGTCCTGATCCCATGGATTCAGATAAGCAAAAATCCGCTCGCGACGCCAGGGCGACAGCCAGATCACCATCGAAAACATCACCGCCAGCATCGCCGTAATTCCGCCAAACCAAATTCCGTTAATGCCACCCAAAAACAGAATGCCCATCGCGATGCAGACTATTACGCCAAGTGCGCCAAGGTCCGGCTCCAGCATCAGCAACAATCCAACCAACCCAACCGCCGCTGTCATCGGCAAAAATCCTTTGGTCAGCTTGTGCATCACTTGCTGCTTACGCACGGTGTAGTTGGCAGCGTATAAGACGATGAACAGCTTCATTAATTCCGATGGCTGCAAATTAAAGACGCGGACCGATAACCAGCGCTTGGCGCCATTCACGCCCTTGCCTAAACCCGGCACCAGCACCAGCGCCAGCAATACCAGCGTGATCACAAACAAATACGGTGCCCAGCGTTGCCAGGTGGCGATCCGGATACGGAACGTCGCCAGTCCGGCGACCAGCGAAACGCAGATGAAGATCGCCTGGCGCAGCAGAAAGTTATAACTTTTATAGTTCGAATATTTAGGTGAGTCCGGCAGCGCGATGGACGCCGAATACACCATCACCAGGCCGAACAGCATTAACAACACCACCACCCATACCAGCGGCTGGTCGTACTCCATCATCTTGGAGCGCTGCACGCCGGGCTTGATGCCATCGACCGAGCGCGTCCGTGTTGGTACCTGCGGCTTTTCCGCAGGCTTATCGCCATTCCCTGAAAAAAATGGGAAAGCGAATTTCATAGGCCCACCTCACCGCGTGCCAGCGCCAATTCACGTACCGCCTCGACAAATACCTCGGCACGATGCGCATAATTGCGGAACATGTCGAAACTGGCGCATGCCGGCGACAACAACACCGCATCGCCGGCATGGGCGAATTCAGCCGCACGTTGTACCGCTTGCTCCAGCGTCTCGCAATCGACAATCTCGATTCCCGCTGACAGTAATGCACTATTCACGGCATGGCGGATTGCATCGGCATCGCGGCCGATCAGCACCAGCGCGCGACCGTAGCGCGCCAATGGTTCTGCCAGCGGCGTAAAATCCTGTCCCTTACCGTCGCCGCCGGCAATCAGCACCAGCCGATTCGCGCTGGCGCTGCCGTCCGGGCCGCGCCCTAAACCATTCAGCGCGGCCACCGTGGCGCCAACGTTGGTGCCTTTACTGTCGTCATAATAGGCAACCCCGCCGATGCTCGTCACCAGTTCCACCCGGTGCGGCTCACCGCGATATTCACGCAGGCCATGCAACAGCGCCGCAAACGGCAAACCGATCGCCCGCCCCAAGGCCAGCGCCGCCAAAGCATTGGCGGCGTTGTGCTGACCGCGAATCCGTAATGCATCGGCCGGCATCAAACGCTTGATGCTGACGGGCAGTACTTCGACCTGATGCTTCTTGCCGCGTTTTTTCTCACTTTCTTCAGCAACTTCGACGGCCACCGCCAGCCACTGCATGCCGTTCTCATTCGTCAGGCCAAAACAATCCGCCTGATCGGGTTCATCGACGCCAAAGGTAATACTTGCGGCATTCGCCCACTGCATCACCAGAGCGTCGTCGCGATTCAACACGCGCACAGTGTTTGCCCCAAAAATGCGCGCCTTGTCGGCGGCATAGGCGGCCATGTCGCCATGCCAGTCGAGGTGATCCTGCGTCAGGTTCAATACCGTGGCGGCGTCTGCCTGCAGGCTGTAAGTCGTATGCAACTGGAAGCTGGATAACTCCAGCACCCATATGTGCGGCAGGGTTTCCTGATCCAGCGCAGTCCGCAATACGTCCAGCGCCGCGGGGCTGATATTGCCGGCTACCTGTACCGTCAACCCCGCGCGTTGACACAGCAGGCCGGTCAGACTGGTGACGGTCGTTTTGCCGTTGGTGCCAGTGATGGCGATCACTTTCGGCGCATACGCCTGACTTTCGCGCAGAGCGGCCAGCGCTTGCGCAAACAGCTCGATCTCACCCCATACCGGCATCCCGGCGGCCGCTGCTGCGGGAATAATTTCCTTCAGTTCGCGAGTCGGCGCCAGTCCCGGACTGACCGCAGCAAAATCGATGCCTTCCAGCAGCCTTGGATGAAAAATACCATCGTCGCTACCACCGATAAATTCGACGTCCGGAACCGCCTGTTGCAATTGCTGCAAACGTTCCGGCGCATCGCGCGTATCGGCAACGCGCAGCGTCGCACCGCAGCGCGCCAGCCACAAGGCGATTGCCAGCCCGGATTCACCCAGGCCCAGCACCAGAACATGTTTACCCGTGTAATTCATTACAGCTCTTTACCTTAACTTCAACGTTGACAATCCAAACAGCACGAGAATCATCGTGATGATCCAGAAACGTACGACCACTTGCGTTTCTTTCCAGCCTTTTTGTTCATAGTGATGGTGCAACGGCGCCATCAACAACACGCGGCGACCGACGCCAAAACGCATCTTGGTGTATTTGAAATAGATCACTTGCAACATCACCGACAGAGTTTCGACCACGAAGATCCCGCCCATGATGAATAGCAATATTTCCTGCCGCACAATCACCGCGATAGTGCCAAGCGCGCCGCCTAACGCCAGTGCGCCAACGTCGCCCATGAAAACCTGGGCGGGATAGGCGTTGTACCAAAGGAAAGCCAGTCCGGCGCCCGCCATCGCGCCGCAGAAGATCAACAATTCGCCGGCGCCGGGAATGTGCGGAATCAGCAAATATTTGGCGAAAGTAAAGTTACCCGTCAGATACGCAAACAAACCCAGCGCTGAACCGACCAATACGGTCGGCATGATGGCCAGGCCATCCAGACCGTCGGTCAGATTGACTGCGTTACTCGTGCCGACGATGACGAAATAGGTCAACGCCATGAAGCCCCAGACACCCAGCGGGTAACTGACGGTCTTGAAAAACGGCACGATCAAGTCGGCCTTCGGCGGCAAATCCATGCTGAAACCGGATTTAATCCAGGCCACAAACAAATCCCAGACCTGCAAATTGGTCGCGCCCGCTACTGAAAATGCGAGGTAGATCGCCGCCACCACACCGATCAGCGATTGCCAGAAATACTTTTCACGCGAACGCATGCCATTCGGGTCTTTGTAGACCACCTTGCGATAGTCATCGACCCAGCCGATTGCGCCAAAACCCAGCGTCACCACCAGCACGATCCAGACAAAACGATTGCTGAGATCGCTCCATAGCAAGCTCGAAATCCCGATCGCGATCAGAATCAGCACGCCGCCCATGGTCGGCGTACCGGATTTGATCAAGTGCGTTTGCGGACCGTCGGTGCGCACCGCTTGCCCGACTTTCAGACGCGCCAGCATGCGGATCACGCTCGGTCCGGCGACCAGGCCAATCGCCAGCGACGTCAGCGTAGCGAATACCGCACGGAAGGTGAGAAAGTTAAACACGCGCAGAAAACTGAAATCCTGCTGAAAGTTTTGCGCCAGCCAAAGCAGCATTAGTGAGTCTCCTGTGATGATGAATGAACGACACCAGCTACGCTCACCAGATGCTGAACCACACGCTCCATTTGCATGAAGCGAGAGCCTTTTACTAGTACCGTCGTGCCAGACGTCATAATGGAATCGACAGCGGCAATCAGTGCCGCGATGTCGTTGAAGTGTTGCGCTGCTGCGCCGAAGGCCTGGCTGGCATCGACTGCCAGCGCACCGAATGTCAGCAGATCGGTAATGCCGCGTTGGCGCGCATAAGCACCGATTTCCTGATGAAATCGTGGACCGTCATTGCCGACCTCGCCCATGTCGCCCAGCACCAACAGACGCGGCGCCGCAGCTTGTGCCAGCACGTCTATCGCTGCGCGTACCGAATCCGGATTGGCGTTGTAAGTGTCATCTATCACCAAAGCACCGGCACAAGCGGTGTGCTGCGCCAGTTTGCGCTGCAAGCGACCGCTGACCGGAGCAAAGGATTCCAGACCGCGTTGAATGGCCGCGACCTCGACCCCTATCGCCAGGGTGCAGGCAATTGCCGCCAGCGCATTGCGCACATTGTGTTCGCCAGCGGCGTCAAGGCGCACCGCAAATGCCTGCGTGGGCGTGCTGACTTGCAAGTCGCTGCCAAATACGGTCGGCTGATAAGTACAGCGCACATCGGCATCCGCGGACAAGCCAAAAGTCATGCAGCCGGCCTTGTTCGCAGCATAGCCGCGCCACAACCCGGTGTATGGATCATCCGCCGGGAATACCGCAATCCCGTGCACCGGCAAGGCCTTGATTACCGCGCCGTTTTCTTTGGCAACCGCCTCGACGCTGGCCATGAATTCCTGATGTTCGCGTTGCGCATTATTCACCAGCGCGACAGTCGGCTCGGCAATGGCGGCCAGCAGCGCGATTTCGCCGGGATGATTCATGCCGAGTTCGACCACTGCCGCCTGATGACCGGCATCCAGTCGTTGCAGGGTCAGCGGCACGCCTATCTCGTTATTCAGATTGCCACGGGTCGCCAGATAGCCGTCGGCACCGAACGCCGCTGCCAGAATCGCGGCGATCATTTCCTTGACCGTGGTTTTGCCGTTGCTGCCGGTCACGGCGATCAATGGCAAAGAAAATTGCCGACGCCAGCCGTTCGCAATTGCGCCCAGTGCGCTACGCGTATCGGCCACCACCAGTGCCGGCACCGATGCATTCGCCGGCGCGCGCTCAACCACCAGCGCGCCGACACCTTGGGCCACGACCTGATCCAGAAAGTCGTGGGCGTCGAAGCGCTCGCCGCGTAAAGCGACAAACAGATTACCCGCTACGACCGCACGGCTGTCCGTGGTGAGTCCATTGACGACAGCATTGTCGGCATCCGCAGTGCCGACAACACTGACCTGCTGTTGCCGTGACTGCAGCCAGGATTGCAATTCTGTTAGTGAGGCCTTGATCATGCGGCACCACCTTTCGTCGTCGCGCGCGACGCTAACGCCAACGCAGCATGATCGGCATCCAAAAACGGCAATTTCTTTCCTTTGATTTCCTGATAGGTTTCGTGCCCTTTGCCAGCCAGCAGCACCACATCGGCTTTACCGGCCTTACGCACCGCACGCAAAATCGCAGCAGCCCGGTCTGCCTGCGTCTGTGCGCTTGCCGCTGACTTCATGCCGCGCAGAATCTGCTCAATGATGACGGCCGGATCTTCGCTGCGCGGATTGTCGCTGGTGACGATCAAGTGGTCCGCCAACTCTGCGACTGCCCCCATCTGCGGCCGTTTGCCCGGATCGCGATCGCCGCCGCAACCGAATACACACCACAACTCGCCGCCGCGCTGCTGCGCCACCTGACGCAAAGTCAGCAATGTTTTTTCCAGCGCATCCGGGGTGTGCGCGTAATCAATCACAATTAGCGGCGCATCATGCCCACCAAATTGCTCCATGCGTCCCGGAACCGCAGTCAGCCGTTCAATCGCGTTGAGCGCCGCGTCCCATGCGATCCCTTTGGCGAGTAGCACGCCGAAGATGCCTAGCACGTTACTGACATTAAACTGGCCAACCAGCTGCGTTTTAATCTGGCCGCTACCGAACGGCGAGTCCAGGTGGAATACCGTGCCGCTAGCGCTGGTACGCACCGCGCTCGCGCGCAATATCGGAAACTCGCCCAACGCCGCAGCCGCCTCCATCGCCAAATCCGTCAATGCGTAGCCGATAACCGCTATCGGCGCGCCTTTTTGTTGCAGATGGCGCACCAGGCGTATGCCCATCTCATCGTCCAGATTAATCACCGCATGCTGCAAGCCTGGCCAGTCAAACAGCGCTCGCTTGGCCGCTTCGTAGCTCGCCATATCACCGTGATAATCGAGATGATCGCGGGTGAAATTGGTGAACAATGCAATATCGACATGCATGCCGTTCAGCCGGCCCTGGTCGAGGCCGATAGACGACGCCTCGATCGCCAGCGCCTGTACTCCCGCCTGTTGCAGTCTGGTTAACTCGCCCTGCAGCAGGACCGCATCGGGCGTGGTGTAACCTGTGACCTCGAATTCGGCCTGCTGCTGCGGGGCAAAGATGCCGACACCCAGCGTGCCGATCACACCGGTGGCTTGCCCCAGTTGCGCCAATGCGTGTCCTAACCATTGACTGCATGAAGTCTTGCCATTGGTACCGGTCACCGCAATGATGCTCATGTCCCGGTCGGGCTGTTGATAAAAACCGTTCGCGATCGGACCGGCGATTTTTTTCAACCCATCGACCGCCAGATGCGGCACCTCCCAGGCCGCATCCCAATTAAACTGATCGGCCTCATACAGCACGCCGCCAGCGCCATTTTGCAGTGCCTGGGCAATGTATGCGCGGCCATCGGCATCATCGCCCGGATAGGCAAAAAATACATCGCCGACATTAATTTTGCGCGAGTCGGACACCAGCGCGAAGGTCGGCCGCGCCGGCGTTGCAAGCCCCTGCAACCATGTCTGGATAGTAGCCAGCTCAGATACCGTGGCAGTCATCAGAAGCTCTCCTTTGGACCATCGGCTGGGATAATGATGTCGGTGATGCTCGAGTCAGGTTGAATATTTAACGTCCGCAATGCATTGGCAACCACCGTCGCAAACACCGGCGCGGCCACATCTCCGCCAAAGTGCGAGCCGACGCTGGGCTCATCGATCATCACCGCGACGATCAGGCGAGGATCGGAGGCCGGCGCGAAACCCACAAAATCGGCAATATATTTCTTGACGTATTTACCACCTTCGATCTTGTAGGCAGTACCCGTTTTGCCGCCCACCCGATAACCGGGCACCTGTGCTTTCGGTGCCGTACCGCCTGGCGCGGTCACCCGTTCCAGCATGGCACGCATGGTGAGCGCAGTCTTTTCGGAGACCACGCGCTGACCGACCGGCGGCTCGGTTACTTTTTGGAATGACAACGGGATCAGATCGCCGTTGCGTGCAAAAATCGTGTAAGCGTGCGCCATCTGGATCAGCGATACCGAGATCCCGTGGCCGTAGCTCATGGTCGCCTGCTCAATCGGGCGCCATGATTTAAAGGGACGTACACGACCGGCGACAGCCCCGGGGAAACCAAACTTTGGTTGCTGACCAAGGCCCACGGTGGTGAACATTTCCCACATCTCTTCGGCCGGCATTTGCAGTGCGATCTTGGCGGTGCCGAGATTGGATGATTTCTGGATGATCTGAGCGACGCTCATCGTCAGCAAGCCGTGCGGATGCGAATCGCCGATGGTGGCAGTGCCTATCGTCATTTTATCGGGAACCTGAAAGGTGGTGTCTGCCTGCACGCGATTGGTGTCAAGCGCCAATGCCACGGTGAATGGTTTCAGCGTTGAACCGGGCTCAAAGGTATCGGTCATCACGCGATTGCGCAATTGTGCACCGGTGAGTACCGAGCGGTCGTTGGGGTTATAGCTGGGCAGATTGGCCAATGCCAGCACCTCGCCGCTTTTGGCGTCGACCACCACGATGCCGCCGGCTTTGGCTTTGAACTTTTCAACCGCTTCTTTCAGCTGCGTGAAGGCAATGTACTGAATCTTGCTATCAATCGACAACACCAGATCATGGCCGTCATGCGGCTCCTTGACTGCTTCGATATCTTCAACGATACGACCAAGACGGTCTTTAATGACGCGCCGGCTGCCGGTTGTTCCCGCCAACGATTTTTGCTGTGACAGTTCCATGCCGTCCTGCCCGGCATCTTCGACGTTGGTAAAACCAACCACGTGCGCCGCCACCTCACCTTCCGGATAGAAGCGCTTGTATTCCGGCCGAGTTTCGATGCCGGCAATACCCAGCTTGGCGATCTGGTCCGAGGCATCCTTTTCGACTTGCCGCTTCAGGTAAACAAAACTACGGTCAGAATCGAGTTTTTTTGTTAACTCGGCCTGCGTCATATCCAGCAGCCTGGCCAGCGCTTGCAACTTTTCCGGCGGCGCTTGCTGAACGTCGTCGGGAATCGCCCAGACCGCCTTGACCGGTACCGATGACGCCAATACCTGACCGTTGCGATCTGTAATCTTGCCGCGTGTCGCTGGCAATTCCAGCGTGCGGGCGTAGCGCGAGGCACCCTGTTTTTGCAAAAAGTCGGTAGACACTCCCTGTAACCACAACGCCCTTGCCACCAAGGCCAGAAAAGCGGCAAACAGCATGAACAGCACGACGCGCGAACGCCATGTCGGCAATCTGACTTTCAATACCGGGCTGGCGGAAAAAGGCACACCTTTGGAAGCAGCGGTACGCGGAGGATTACGCGTCATTTGCCCCCCGTCATCAAATACTGGGTGCGTTCCGGTGTCAACGGCACCATATTGAGGTCGCGCCGGGCGCTGGCTTCAATTCTTGCGTTCTTGCCCAGCGTCGATTGATCGAGTTGCAATTGCGCCCACTCGATATCCAGTTGCCGCGCCTGGCTTTGTGCCCGCTCCAATTCGATGAATAGCTGGCGCGCCTGGTACTGTGCGTTGACGAGTGCCAGCGCGCACAGCACTAAAGCCAGCGCCAACACGAAATTGAGACGGCCGGTCATGCCTGAGTTCCAGGCGTGGCACCGGGTTTTGGACTGTCGGCGAGACGCTCACCGACGCGCATGATGGCAGAACGGGCACGCGGATTGGCGGCGACTTCGGCGTCAGAGGGTTTAACCCGCGACACCAGCTTCAACTGCGGCTGCGGCAAATCGACTGCGCGAATCGGCAGGCGACGGTCAGGCTGCGGTAGCTTGGCTTTGGAGGCCATGTACTGTTTGACGATGCGATCTTCCAGCGAATGAAAACTGATCACGACCAATCTCCCCTGCAGCGACATCTGTCCAAACGCCTGATCCAGGACTATTTCGAGTTCTTCAAGCTCTTTATTGATGAAAATCCGTATAGCTTGAAAGGTGCGAGTGGCCGGGTCTTTACCTTTCTCGCGGGTTTTGACAGCGTTTGCCACGATCGCGGCAAGCTGTCGTGTGGTTGAAATTGGCTGGACTGCCCGGCCAGCAACAATCGCCTTTGCAATCTGAACAGCAAACCGTTCTTCCCCATATTCCCGCACTACCTTTCCAATTGTTTGTTCATCCGCGATCGCCAGCCACGCCGCTGCGGACATGCCGCGCGTAGTATCCATGCGCATATCAAGCGGACCATCCGCGCGAAAGCTGAAACCCCGGCTGGCATCGTCCACCTGAGGCGATGAAATCCCAAGATCCAGCAACACGCCATCTACTTGCGCAATATTGCGTTCCTGCAAAGCCTCTGCCATCGTTGCAAAACTGTCATGCACGATCTCAAAACGCGGATCGACGATGGTGTTCGCGGTCGCAATCGCTTGCGGGTCCTTATCGAACGCAATCAGGCGGCCGCGCGGCCCCAGGCTTTCTAAAATTTTCCGGCTGTGTCCACCACGGCCGAACGTGCCATCGACATAAATGCCGTCCGCACGCAGGCCGGTAATGTTCAATGCATCTACAGCTTCATCCAGCAACACCGTGCGGTGCTGGAATTCGGGCACCGATTGTTCAGTCATCTTGGCGCCGTCAGAATGAAAAGTTACTTAACACTTCGGGCATGCCAGCCGCCACCGCTTGCGACTCGCTCTCGGCCAGCTTGGCTGCATCCCAAATCTCGAAATGACTTCCCATTCCCAACAACATCACTTCACGCGACAAGCCAACTGCCGTGCGCAATTCCGGAGCGATCAAAATCCGCCCTGCAGAATCGAGCTCGACATCAGAGGCATTGCCAAGAAAAATACGTTGCCAGGCACGCGCCGACATCGGCCAGGCCGCGATTTGCTCGCGATGACTTTCCCATGTCGGGCGCGGGAAGAGCAGCAGGCAGCCATGCGGGTGCTTGGTGACGGTCAGGCGACCTGCACACTGAACGGTCAGCGCGTCACGATGCTTGGACGGCACAGACATCCGTCCTTTTGCATCGAGATTTAACGCTGACGCACCCTGAAACACCGCAGACTCCTATTGAATTATTTGGACAGTGGAAAAATTTTGCACCGACAACAGCAAAATGCCCCACAAAAATACACTTTTTCACACTAGCACCCACTTTAGAGGATGCATTATGTGCGGTCAAGCCATTTAGCCCATGTGATTTGCAAATTTTTGTGTAAAGTCAATGACTTAGCGAATCTTCTCAACAACTCCAGAGATACTCGGAATCCAAATACCTCAATAAATGAAGGACTTACAAAACACTATAAAAGTCGCATCTGAGATAAACACATGTGTTTTGCGCGCATCACTATTCGCAAAACCGCGCAATTGGCTTGCGGCGCCATTCGGATTTAAGCAACAACTGGAGGTCCGACTGAGGATGAGACGAACACGCTTGTGCACCTAAAAGATCTGGCAGCCAGCTAGCCGATTAAACGACCACCCTTGACGCGCAAGCCCTTTTTCGCCAGCGCGGGAGCTAGCGCCCCCAGCGTCGCCAGCGCATCGCCGCTGTGCGCATGACAGATCGCGACCGCCAATGCATCGGCAGCATCGGTACCTGGCAAGCCAGGCAAAGACAGCAGGCGCTGCACCATGTCCTGGACTTGCTGCTTTTGCGCCTTGCCATGCCCTGCCACCGCTTGCTTGATTTGCAACGCAGTATATTCAGCCACCGGCAAATCGGCGCTTACCAACGCGCAGATCGCCGCACCACGGGCTTGACCAAGCAACAGAGTTGATTGCGGATTGACGTTGACGAAGACGATTTCGATCGCCGAACAGTCTGGGGAATACGTACGCACCACTTCGGAAACGCTGGCGAGTATGACCTTCAGACGTTGCGGCAAAGTGGCATCCGGGGTTTTGATGGTGCCCGACGCGACATAGGTCAGCTTGTGGCCCTGCTTGTCGATCACACCAAAGCCGGTGGTACGCAAACCGGGATCGATACCGAGAATTCTCATATACGGACGGAAGACTAACTCAGAGCGCTTGCAGCTCACCGATCAGCCGGCGAGCCCAGACGCAACATTGATGGCGACGATCGTTTAACCAAACAGCAACGACAGTCGCCTGACGCAGGCTTAATGACGGAAATGACGGGTGCCGGTCAACAACATGACCACCCCATGCTCGTCGGCGGCATCAATCACTTCCTGATCACGCATCGAGCCGCCCGGTTGAATCACGCAAGTTGCGCCAGCATCGACAACGACATCCAGACCGTCACGGAACGGGAAGAATGCATCCGAAGCAACCGCCGAACCGACCAGCGACAGGCCGGCGTTTTGCGCCTTGATCGAAGCGATGCGGGCAGAGTCGACACGACTCATCTGACCGGCACCGACGCCCAGCGTCATGCCATTGCCGCAAAAAACGATGGCGTTCGACTTGACAAACTTGGCCACGCGCCAGGCGAACATCAGGTCTTGCAGCTGTTGCTGGGTTGGCTGTTTTTTGCTGACCACTTTGATTTCCGCCAGCGCGACGTTCCTGGCATCCGGCGCTTGCACCAGCAAGCCGCCGCCAACGCGCTTGAAGTCGTACGTATTCAGGCCTTTACCGAGCGAAATTTCCAGCAGACGCACGTTTTGTTTGCCGGCGAAAATTTGCTTGGCCTGCTCGGTAAACGATGGCGCGATCAGGACTTCGACAAATTGCTTGGCAACGGCTTCGGCAGCGCTGCCATCCACTTCCTGGTTGAACGCGATGATGCCGCCGAAAGCCGAGGTCGGGTCAGTTTGAAATGCCTTGCTGTAGGCTTCCAGCACGTTCGCACCCACAGCAACGCCGCACGGATTGGCATGTTTTACGATGACACAGGCAGTTTCGTCGAAGGTCTTGACACATTCCCACGCGGCGTCGGCGTCGGCGATGTTGTTGTAGGACAGCTCTTTTCCTTGCAATTGGCGGTAATTCGCCAGGGCACCTTGCATCTGGTTGATATCGCGGTAAAAGGCAGCCGACTGATGCGGATTTTCACCGTAACGCATTTCTTGTACTTTTTCGAAATGCAGGTTGAGCGTGGCTGGGTAGGCGCTGCGCGTCGCGTGCTGCTTGTCTTCACCGAGCGCAGTGAAATAGTTGGTAATAGCGCCATCGTATTGCGCGGTGTGAGCGAAGACTTTCTTGGCCAAGGCAAATTTGGTTTCGTAAGTGGCTTCGCCCTGATTCGCCGTCAACTCGGCCAGCACCTTGGCGTAGTCGGATGGATCGCATAGCACAATCACATCTTTGTGATTCTTGGCCGCCGAGCGCAACATGGCGGGACCGCCGATGTCGATGTTTTCGATCGCATCTTCCAGCGTGCACTGTTCCTTGGCGATGGTCTGCTGGAATGGGTACAGATTGACCACCACCATATCGATGGTAGGAATCTGATGTTGTGCCAACGCGTCAACGTGCTCGGGAAAATCACGGCGCGCCAGAATGCCGCCATGTACTTTGGGGTGTAGTGTCTTGACGCGTCCATCCAGCATTTCCGGGAAACCAGTGTAATCCGCGACTTCGGTCACCTTGATGCCGTTGTCTGCAAGTAGCTTGGCGGTACCGCCGGTCGACAGAATATTCACACCCAGCGCGGCCAGCTCGCGGGAAAATTCGAGAATGCCGGTCTTGTCGGAGACGGATATGAGAGCTTGTTTAATCATGGTGGGGGAACTCGGGAAATGATGAATAACTGACAAACAACGAACAATCAAACCGGCGTGAAATCTGTTTAACCACATGCGCCTGCAGCGCTTGCTTACTCCAGCGGAAGCTATCCGCCCGGCACATCAGACTGTCCACTACCGACACACCTTGTTTTGCATTGTTCGTTTCGAGGGTTTAAAAAATTACAATAAGCCGTGCTGCTGCAGCTTCTTGCGCAGTGTGTTGCGATTGATCCCAAGCATCTCGGCCGCATGCGACTGATTACCTTCGGCGCGTGCAATGACCGCTTCCAGCACTGGCTTTTCAACCGTGGAAATCACCATGTCATACACATTTGATGGTGGTTGTTCGCCTAAGTCCTTGAAATACTTTTCAAGGCTTTTCCTGACGACATCCTGAATACTTTCTTTGCTCATTCTTTGCTTTGCTATTCTTTTTTTATTGATCTGATGTTATTTACTCGACCGAAGCGGGCATTACGGCACGATCTGATCTACATCCCTGCCTGCTTTTGTTCAAGCCGCCAACTGCTCGGTGAGTCCGTATTGTAACCGCTCGCCATGCGCAAACTGCATTTCAAAAAAGCTATTTACCGCCGCAAGTTGTTGTCCGCAATCTTCCAGCAAGTTCATGCGCTGGCGGAATTCCTCGCCGCCAGGCAGGTCGCGCACGTACCAGCCTATGTGCTTGCGCGCAGTACGGACCCCTAAATACTCACCGTAAAACCCGTAGTGCGCACGCAAATGCTCGTCCATCAGGTGCTGCACCTCTGTCACCAGCGGTGACGGCAAATACTCGCCAGTGCGCAAAAAATGTTCGATCTCACGAAATACCCATGGCCGCCCTTGTGCGGCACGGCCGACCATAATGGCGTCGGCCTTGGTGAGATCCAACACCTCGCGGGCTTTTTCCGGGGTCGTAATGTCACCGTTGGCTACCACTGGAATCGACACAGCCGCCTTGACTGCAGCGATAGTTGCATATTCGGCGTCACCGCGATAAGCGTCGGCACGCGTGCGGCCATGCAGCGTCAACATGGCAATCCCGCTGGCTTCTGCCAGGCGCGCGATATTCAGTGCGTTCTTGTTCAGGCGATCCCAGCCAGTCCGGAATTTCAATGTCACAGGGACATCGACCGCGGCCACTACCGCATCCAGAATCCGCGCCACCAGTTGCTCGTCCTGCAACAAGGCGGAACCACACCAGCTATTGCATACCTTTTTGACAGGACAGCCCATGTTGATGTCGATGATTTGCGCGCCATGATCAACGTTGTATTTGGCACACTCAGCCAACATGTTCGGATCGGCGCCGGCGATTTGCACCGCACGCGGCTCCATTTCGCCATCGTGATTGATGCGGCGCGACGTTTTCTCGGTCTGCCATAGACGCGGATTGGAGGCTGCCATTTCGGAGACTGCGTAACCGGCCCCCAGTTCTTTGCAAAGCTGCCGAAAAGGACGGTCCGTGACACCAGCCATCGGTGCCACAAAGACATTGTTACGAAGTAAATAAGGGCCAATATTCACGGCAGTTTGGGCAGTGTTAGGAGGGCATTAATCGGGGGAATGCGCGTATTTTATCGCGAATGACGATGGCCTAGCTGAAATGTGCCGGATCCGTCTCATCTCGGCGGTTCGACGTCGGGCGCACCATTGAGTGCCGTTGCTGCCGTGCGCCAGCGCACCGCGTCGTCATACGCCGGGCTGTCATACGCCACCGTCGGAGCAGCGGAATTGCGCATGTTCTGGCTGGCATGATGCAGCAACTCATCCAGTCCGTGGCCATCGACGCCATAGGTCGCCGCGCCGACCGAGAACCCGATCCGAATCGACCAGTTATCGGCGATCACGGGAGATTGCTTGAAATACGCGATGAACGATGCCACCATGCTGGCCGCCAAGTCCGCATCAGCGCCGGGCAATACATACAGGAACTCGGTACTGCTCCAGCGCCCGCCCTTATCCGTTTCCCGCAACTGGGCACTGGTAGCCTTGGCAAAAGCCGCCAACATGTTATCGGCGGCTACCCAACCATACAAGGCGCTAAGCTTGCCAAAATCGTGCAGGCAACAGTATATGACCGATAGCGCCTGCGCTGGTTCGGTCTGCAGAGCTTCAGCTACGCTGCGCTCAAAAACACGGGCGACGCGCTGCCGATTCAATAGTCCTGTCAAACGATCCAGGCGCGTGTGCTGGCTCAGCAAATGTGATACATGCGACTGCTTCCAGATCACTTCGCAGACATAGGCAAAGGCTTGAAACGAGGCTAAACCGGTAGCGCTGAAGTATTCGGGGTCCTCTGCATAAAATACAATCATGCCGCACATCCGGGATTTTTCCACCCGCAATGGAATCGCCAGCGCATTCGTGGCAGAGCATTGCTGCTGATTGTTTTGCCACGGTGTAAACAATGCGTGAAATTCATGCTCCTGGGCGGCATGCCAATCAACTACCTGCGTATACGGGGCGACAAAATCGAAACTGTCCTTCGGCAATTGCCACATTCCGGATTCAGCCAGGGCCGGCCCCATGACCGCCGTCGGCTCGATCGCTGCGCCGACATCGTCATGGCAAAACCCGACCCACACCAGGCGCAATTTCGGCGTCGCCGCCAAAATCGCTTCACATGCACGTCGCAAGCTATTGCGGCCACCATTCTCATGCGATAGTCCTCTCAATAACTGGTGTAGCGCGCCGGCCAGTTCTAACCGCTCGGCATCAAGTGTGGTGTCGGCTGAAGCGTGCGTAACGTCCTGCGCCGCTGCAGCGGAGTCTGGTTCGGAGTCGGGGGATGCATTAGTTGCGCGTCGCGCGCGAGATGGGAAAAAACTAAATTTCATGCTGGCTCCGGTTAATCCGAATTGATTGCACTCCGAAGCAGACTAGCACAAACGATGATTATTTATAGTAGTGCCTTTTAACTAATGTTATGCATTTATGTCATATACAATTTATGCAGAGTGCGCCTCGAATTGAATTGGCAATGCGATCAGCCTTTTCCAGCCGGCTTATCGATCCACCTCATCCAAAGAGACGTCCTGCAAATGCCCCACATCGCCCCAGGCGATCAGCCGCAATTTCTCGCCATCCCATGTCAGGCGATTAATGCCGGCGTTCAAAACAGCGAAATCACGCGCCTGCGTCAGCGGCATATTTTCAGCATGTCGATAAATGCAGTCGAGAACACCGCCGTGGCTAACGATGGCGATCCGGCGATGCCTGGCGTTGGCAAGTATCCGTTGCAAGGCGCCGAGCGCGCGCGTTGCAAACTCATTGAGCGTCTCAGCCGCATTGGCGCCCGGCGGATAGCGCACATCAGGTTCACGTGCCTTCAATGCCGCATACGCTTGCGGAAAACGTTGCGCTATCTCGGGCGGACGCAGTCCTTCCATTGCGCCATAACATCGTTCACGCAAATCGGTATCGACCTGTACCGCCAACCCGTGCGCAATAGCCAGCGGCTCGGCAGTTTGGCGCGCGCGCTGCAAGTCACTGGAAAATACAGCATCCAGTTCCAACTCAGCCAAACACCGCCCCAAGGCCTGCGCTTGGCGCTGACCTTCAGCATTCAGCCGGATATCGAGATGCCCTTGCAGACGCTTTTCCGCGTTCCAATCGGTTTCACCGTGACGAATCAATAAAATTTCTGTGATCTGCATTAAGGCCTGTTGACATATGAATTGGGGGGGGGTGCTAATGGGCTTGACCAGGTAAGGTGAAGCTGGCAAAAATGCATCCAGCGCTATGGTCGGGCTCAACCTTGCTGCGCTGAGCCCCGCCGATTCCTACAGCGCCGGATTCAATGTATACGTACCGGTGATCGCAGCCTGATCCAGCATATGGCCCTGCAACGCAGCCATTGCCTGCTGACCAGTAAATTTGCCAACCACCGGCAAATTTGGAATATCCAGCGCATACAACGTAAACACGTAGCGATGCACTATCGCGTCGTTCCATGGCGGGCACGGACCGTCATAGCCGAAGTAGTCGCCAGCCATGTCGGCATCCGCAGCGAACCAGCCAGTGTAATCGTTCACGCCGTGGCGGGCGCCCGCGATCGGACTGGCGCTAATCGCCGGACCTGACTTGCCGCGTGCTGTCACGCCGGCACTGAATGCGGCGGCGGCAATGGGGCCGGCTTGCGGCGGCAGGTCAACCAGCACCCAGTGAAAGAAATCGACACGCGGCAAATCTGCCGGCACCGTTTTTCCTTCCTGGTTGACATCGTCGCCGCGCGAAGGCACATCAGGATCGTGGCAGATCAGCGCCAGCGATTTCGTTCCGGCAGGCAAGTCACTCCAGCCAAAATGCGGATTGCGGTTGGCCGACAAGGTCAGGTGCGTGGCGGGATCAATGACCGCGAAAGCAAATTCGCCCGGAATAGCGGCGCCATCGTCAAAGGATTCACTCCAGAATTTCATGCCTGTCTCCTATAAGGTGTTAGTGAGAATTTCAGCGTAAATAATAGTACGTGATTCAGGCAATCGTCGCTGCCGGCGGCTTGACCTGCAGCCAAAAGGTGACCGGACCATCATTGGTCAACGACACCTTCATGTCGGCGCCAAACCGCCCGGTGGCGACCTGGGGGTGTTGCGCAGCGGCCTGCGCGGCAAAATAGGCAAACAGGCGACGTCCATCTTCGGGCGACGCAGCCGGGGTAAAGGATGGTCGGGTGCCGCAGCAGGTATCCGCCGCCAGCGTAAACTGCGGCACCAACAGCAATCCGCCCGCCACATCGGTCACGCTACGATTCATCTTGCCGGCATCATCGGCAAACACCCGGTAACCGAGTAATTTCGCCAATAATGCGTCTGCCTGTTTTTCGGTATCGCCACGCTCGGCACACACCAACACCATCAATCCGGCCTGAATGGCGCCGATGGTGACAGCGTCGACCACAACGCTGGCATGGCTTACGCGCTGAATTAGCCCAATCAATTTACGCCGCCCGCATCAAGACAGCGTCACACGGGCAAACTTGCGCTTGCCAACTTGCACCACCAGCGTGCCGGCATCAACTTTCAAGGCCTTATCGCTGATCACCGTACCGTCAATCCGTACGCCGCCCTGCTCCACCATGCGCAACGCTTCTGAACTCGATGGGCACAAATTGGCTTGTTTCAGCAACTGGCCAATGCCAAGTGGTGCGCCGCTCAGGCTGACTTCCGGGATATCGTCGGGAATCCCGCCTTTGGCGCGATTATTGAAATCGGCAAGCGCCTCTTGCGCTGCTTGCTGACTGTGGAAACGGGCGACGATCTCCTGTGCCAGCGCGACTTTGATATCGCGCGGATTTTGGCCATCAGCGACTTGCGCCTTATACGCTGCGATATCCGCCAATGATTTGAACGACAGCAATTCGTAATAGCGCCACATCATGACGTCGGAAATACTCATGATCTTGGCGAACATGGTGTTGCCGGGTTCGGTAATGCCGATGTAGTTGCCCTTCGACTTCGACATTTTTTCAACGCCGTCCAAACCTTCCAGCAGCGGCATGGTGAGGATGCATTGCGGTTCCTGGCCGTAGTCCTTCTGCAGCTCACGACCGACCAGCAAGTTGAATTTCTGGTCGGTGCCGCCCAGTTCCAGGTCGGATTCCAGCGCGACCGAGTCGTAACCTTGCATCAACGGGTACAGCAACTCATGCACCGAAATCGGCGTGCCAGCCTTGTAGCGCTTGGTAAAGTCTTCCCGTTCCAATATCCGCGCCACCGTGTATTTGGCTGATAACTGAATCATGCCGCGGGCACCCAGCTTGTCCGACCATTCCGAGTTATAGCGAATTTCGGTGCGTGCCGGGTCCAGGACCAAACTGGCCTGGGCAAAATAGGTCTTGGCGTTTTCTTCGATCTGCTCGCGCGTCAATGGCGGACGCGTGATGTTCCGGCCTGACGGATCGCCGATCATCGAGGTAAAATCGCCGATCAGGAAGATCACGTTATGGCCCAGATCTTGCAGCTGTCGCATCTTGTTGAGTACCACGGTGTGACCGAGGTGCAAATCTGGTGCAGTCGGATCGAGTCCGAGTTTGATGCGCAATGGCTTGCCGGTTTGCTCGGAGCGCTGCAATTTGCGCGCGAAATCCGCTTCGATCAGCAGTTCATCAATGCCGCGTTTGGTGATGGCCAATGCTTCCTGAACCTTGTCGGACAGGACCAATGGCTTGTTTTCGGCGGCCGCGACGGCGTTGTCTGTCGCGCTCGGTGCAATATTCTGGGGATGAAGAGACATAGGATATTTCTAGCGTATAGCGAGAGTAGATTCTTAAAAGTCAGCGCACTGCACAGGGTGAATGAGGTCCAATGCGAAGGAAGACACAATTACCAACGAGTGATTTAACACTTTGAAAGTCGGCATACTGAGACCTGTTATAATTCTCGATTCCCTGAAACCCCGCCTGAGTGTCTAACAACAAAACAACAGCAACGAGAATCGGTACAAACGGCAAATTTTAACGTATAGCACCATGTCCTTTAAAGATAAATTCTTGAGCATTCGTCCCAGCGTCAAGCTGTTGACTGGTTCATCACGTAAAACCCGTATTGTTTCCGCTTCCGCCTTGTTTCTGATTGTCTGCGCCTTTGGTGCCGCGGGGGTAGCTCCTATCGAGCCGGACGCCTCTGACATTCATGTCAGGGCCATCGCAGAAGAATTGGTGCTGCCGAGTCTGCCCCAGCAAATCGCCGAGCTTGAATCGCAGGATCACCTGTACGTCGCCGAAGATAAAATGCGCGCTGGCGACACCTTGGCCGCGTTGATGACCCGGCTTGGCGTTAGCGACGCCGAGGCTGCCAATTTCATCAAGTCCAACAGCACCGCCCGCGGCATGTTGCGCCTCAAGGCCGGTAGCGCGGTGCAGGCACAAACCAATACTGAAGGCGATCTGCAATGGCTGCGCGCAACGCTGTCAGACGGAAACGACGCCTCCAAAAATCTGGTGGTAACCCGCAACGGTAACAAATTTAGTGCGGCAGAGGAAACCTCAGCCTTGGAAAAACGTGTCGAAATGCACTCAGGCGTGGTCCGCTCATCACTGTTTGCCGCCACAGATGCCGCCGACATTCCGGATACGGTGTCGTCCCAGATTATCGATATGTTCGGCACCAACATTAACTTTGCATCCGACCTGAAACGCGGCGATCGCTTTAACGTCGCCTACGAGACTTTTTGGCAGAATGGGCAGTTTGTGCGCACCGGACGCATACTTGCGGGCGAATTCGTGAATGGCGGAAAAACCTTTCAGGCAGTCTGGTTTGACGACCCGAAGAATCCCCAGGGCGGTGGCTATTATGGCTTTGACGGCAAGTCGCTGAAACAGGCGTTTTTGAAATCGCCATTGGCGTTTACGCGGATTTCTTCCGGGTTCTCGATGCGCGAACACCCTGTTCTGGGCGGCTGGAAAATGCATAGCGGCGTTGATTTTGCAGCGCCTACCGGGACACCCATCCATGCCGCCAGTGATGGCGTGATCGATTTCGTCGGCGTACAGAATGGCTACGGCAATGTGGTCATCCTCAAACATGGCGGCAACATCTCGACCGTGTATGCACATATGAGCCGCTTCGCGCCGAGCTCCCGCCAAGGCAGCAAGATCAGCCAGGGCGACGTCATCGGCTTCGTCGGCATGACCGGCTGGGCGACTGGGCCCCATTTGCACTATGAATACCGGGTCGCCGACAAGCCACTCGATCCGATGACAGCGGTCGTACCAACCATGCCGGCACTGTCTGGTACCAAGCTACAGCGTTTTCATACTGTCGCCAGCGATATGTCACATCGTTTTGCATTACTGCAAGCAAATGAGACCACCGCCTTCGATAAAACCATGCAAGTCGCGTCAAAGTAATGTCCCGCATGACAAATTAAGCTGCCTGGCGGCACTTCAAAAAAACCGTTGGCGGATCAGGCCTTGTAGAATTAGCTGATCCAACAACGGTTTTTTTATGACTACGCAAAACTCGAATACCACCTTGTTCATCGGCCTGATGTCGGGCACCAGTCTGGATGGCGTAGATGGCGCCATGGCGGCATTTTCGAATGACGCCACCAAGCAACATCCGGCCACTACGCTGGCATCCGCCTACATGCCCTTTTCCGCGTCATTGCGCAGGGAGTTGATGGCGCTGCAACGCGTTGGCGCCAATGAAATCGAGCGTGAAGCGCTGGTCGCCAATACGTTGGCGACGCACTATGCGGCCTGTGTCGAACGTTTGCTGGCCGATGCCGGCCTGCGCGCCGATCAGGTACGTGCTATCGGCGTGCACGGGCAAACCATCCGCCATCGGCCAGAACTGGGCTTTACCCGCCAGACCAATAACCCGGCGCTGCTGGCAGAACTCACCGGGATTGATGTCATCGCCGACTTCCGCAGCCGCGACATTGCCGCTGGCGGCCAGGGCGCGCCATTGGTACCCGCCTTCCACCAGGCCGTGTTTGCCAGTCCGGCAGAAACCAGGGTAGTGGTGAATATTGGCGGAATAGCCAACATCAGCGTCTTGCACCAGCGGCATCCTGACAACGCTGAAATTCTGGATAGCGGCTTTGATACCGGCCCCGGTAATGTGTTGATGGATCTGTGGGTCAAGCTGAATCAAGGCAAAGACTACGATGAAAATGGCATCTGGGCAGCCAGCGGCAGCGCCCTCCCGCAGCTATTGAAAGCCTGCCTCAAAGAGCCTTACTTTGCGTTACCACCGCCTAAAAGCACTGGCCGTGACCTGTTTCACGAGGCCTGGCTGGCGGCGAAACTGGCGCAGTTTCCACAATTTGCGGCAGCTGACGTGCAGGCTACGCTGGCAGCCCTTACTGCCTCGACCATTGCCGATGCAATTGCGCGGCACGCGGCGGATGCCAAGATGGTTTATGTTTGCGGTGGCGGTGCTTATAACCCCTATCTGATGCAACTACTGGGCCGCTCACTCCGGCAGCGCGGCCTGGGGGCTGCGGTGGAGTCGACCGAAGCATTGGGTATCGCGCCTAATCATGTGGAAGCACTGGCATTCGCCTGGCTGGCACAACGCTTTGACCAGCGCCTGCCGGGTAATTTACCCCTGGTTACGGGCGCCGCCGGGCCACGGGTTTTGGGAGCACTGTATCCGGCCGGATGATGCGATGGTCGAAATACAAAAAGGGCGCCGAGGTCCATGACCTCAGCGCCCTTTTTAAACTATGCCGACCGGAATGGCCGAATCTACTCAGGCGAAATTATGCCGAGAACGACGATCCGCAGCCGCATGTGGTCGTTGCATTCGGATTCTTGATGACGAATTGCGCGCCTTCCAGATCATCCTTGTAGTCGATTTCGGCACCGACCAGATATTGATAACTCATCGAGTCGATCAATAACTGCACGCCATTCTTGCTCATTGTGGTGTCGTCTTCGTTGACGATTTCATCAAATGTGAAACCGTACTGGAAGCCTGAACAACCGCCACCTTGCACGAACACGCGCAACTTCAGATCTGGATTGCCTTCTTCCTCGATCAGTTGAGCCACTTTCAGGGCCGCGCTATCGGAAAAAAGGATAGGGGATGCAACATCTTGGATTTCAGCGACAGCGTTCATTCTTGGCTCCTGCGGGGGGGGACATACAATACTGCATTATAGGCGTTTGGCTGCAATCATGCAGGCGTCACGCAGACTCTGATGTTTTCGGCAATTCTGGAACGGGTGCGGCTTGTGAAATCTGCGGGATCGGTCGCGTGGCCAGCAATTTCAATGCCGGCTCCAGCGTAGCCTGCTCATGCGTCAATTTACCGCTGACCAGCGCACCGCTATGCATTTCCAACGCTTTGTAATTCACATCACCCGTTATGCGGGCTTTCGGCTGTAATTCAAGCAGCTCTGACGAATAAACATTACCGACGATTTCGCCGTTGACCACCAGATGCGCAACCCGTACTTCACCCTCGACCTTGGCATTCTCGGAAATTACCAGCATGCTGATCGATCCCACCTCCGCCACCACATTCCCCTTGATGTGGCCGTCTATACGCAGGCCACCCGTGAAATGCACATCGCCTTGAATACTTGTCGATGAACCTATCAGACTATCGATGGTGCTTTTCGCTTTGCGGTTGAACATGTAGTTTCCTTAAATGCCTATTTATATATTGATCAATTGATATCCATTAACCCCAATCAAACCGTTGACACGATGGATGGGGGATTATAAGCGCACTACAGGTGCGTGGATTGCTGCGCTCGCAGCTGACCTTTTTCCAGCACTTTCACCTGCAACGATTTAACCGTGGCGCCGTCAGGCAGCGTTAACATCCCATCGACGCGCTGATAATATTTGAAGTCCAGCCGAAAGCCAGCCTTGTCATTCGGATTGGTGTTTTGCTCAGGGTAAGTCAACACAACATTTTTACCGCGCACCACTGCTGTCACCAGCACCTGCAAATCCCCCACAAAATCGCGGCCAACCTTACCGCCTTGCATGATCAGTGAGCGATAACGCAGTTGCGTCGGCGTGACCAGCTCAAGACTCAGGCGCTGAATCGCGATACCCTGGCTCCCGGTGGCGGTCGGCAGCAAGCCCTCGAAAAACGCCAGATCCTCTTTGAGTTTGGCGTTCTCGGTTTCCAGCGTCGCGATCTGCTTGCTCAGCTGCGCTTGTGTCGCCTGGGCAATATTTGCCTGACTCTCGGCCGCGTCGACGACGCTTGAAAAACGGTCGCGCTCGGCAGTCAAACTCGCGACTTTTACCGTCAAATCCGACACCTGCTGTGTGCTCGTGGTCGAATTGAAGCCGGTAAAATTCCGCCCCAACTCAAAGGCCAGCAGCGCCATCGCGCCACCCAGCCCAATCAGCGCAGCTAAAAACACCGCCTTCAGCGGCCATGGAGAATGACTTTTGATGGTCATTCTTGGGGCGGAAATCGACATCCGTCGACGCCATAACGTGTACTTCATCGGACCGCGACCAACGCCTTCCGAATCAGCCAGCCAGCCGACATCATGGCAGCACAGGCACGTGCATCAAACCGGTCGCCTCATCCAGACCGAACATCAAATTCATACATTGGACGGCCTGCCCGGATGAGCCCTTGACCAGATTATCCTGGACCACCAGCACCACCACGGTATCGCCATCATTCGGGCGGTGCAATGCGATCCGCAGCATGTTCGAACTGCGTGTCGAGCGGGTTTCAGGGTGCGCGCCGAACGGCATCACATCGACGAATGGCTCGTTCTTGTAGGCATCTTCAAACAACGCTTGCAACGCGACGTTGTCGATTTTCCGGTTGAGGCGTGCGTACAAGGTTGAATGCATGCCACGTATCATCGGTACCAGATGCGGGGTAAACAACAAGCCGACTTTGTCGCCAGTCAACTTGGCCAACTGCTCCAGTGTTTCCGGCAAATGACGATGGCCTGACACGCCGTAGGCTTTAAAGTTGTCGCTTGCCTCGGAGAACAGCATCGCTACTTCGGCTTTGCGGCCAGCACCCGAAACACCCGATTTGCAATCGGCAATCAGATTCGAGGCGTCAATCACACCCGCCTTTAACAACGGTGCCAGGCCCAGCTGGATGGTAGTCGGATAGCAGCCGGGATTACCGACGATGCGCGCATCTTTGAGCGCTGTGCGATTCAACTCCGGTAAACCATAAACAGCCTCCTTCAGCAGTTCCGGGCAGCTGTGCGACAGCTTGTACCATTTCTCAAAAACGGCTGTGTCTTGCAAACGGAAATCCGCCGCCAGATCGATCACTTTGACACCTGCTGCCAGCAACGCTGGCGCCTGCGCCATGGCGACGCCATGTGGCGTTGCAAAGAACACGACGTCGCACTCTGTCAGCTGCGCCTTTTCGGGACTGGAAAAGGCCAGCGCAACACGGCCGCGCAATGACGGATACATGTCTGCGATCGGCATGCCGTCCTCTTTACGCGAGGTGACAGCCATGAGCTGCACTTGTGGATGGGTTGCCAGCAAACGCAGCAACTCGACCCCGGTATATCCGGTGCCGCCAACGATTCCGACCTTAATCATTTTTTGTCCTTGCATGAAAACTATACTGGTGCCCTGAATTGCCAACCTGGTTTGCAACCCAGACCTGACCCGGCCAGGCTGAGCTAGCGGTAGCACGGCCGGGTATTTTAGCAGCCTCACGGCAACTGCTTGCAGCGCATAAAAAAATCCGCGTAAAAATCTTAAACTCGAACTTCCACCTGAAACAAACTTGCACCCAAAAAAAAACCGCCAGGCGCAAACCTGGCGGTTTTTCTTGAATCTTGAAGCAAATATTAACGCTTCGAGAATTGTTTTGCGCGACGTGCTTTGCGCAGACCGACTTTTTTACGCTCAACTTCACGTGCATCACGTGTTACGAAGCCGGCTTTTGACAGTTCTGGCTTCAAAGTTGCATCGTAGTCGATCAGTGCACGAGTGATACCGTGACGAACCGCACCCGCCTGGCCAGACTCGCCGCCGCCGCTGACGTTGACTTTGATGTCGAAAGTTTCGACATTGTTAGTCAGTACCAGTGGTTGACGAATAACCATCAAACCGGTTTCGCGCGAAAAATATTCGTTCGCTGGCTTGCCGTTGACGATGATTTGACCTGAGCCGGACTTGATGAAGACGCGAGCCACTGCACTCTTGCGACGGCCGGTTCCGTAATTGTAGTTACCGATCATGTCGATTCCTTAGAGTTCAAGTACTAGTGGTTGCTGTGCAGTGTGCGGATGGGAGCCATCTGCGTACACTTTCAGCTTCTTGATCATGGCGTAGCCAAGCGGACCCTTAGGCAACATGCCCTTGACCGCTTTTTCTAGCGCACGACCTGGAAAACGCTGTTGCATTTTCAGGAAATTGGTTTCGTAGATACCGCCTGGGTAACCGGAGTGACGGAAATACGTCTTGTCGGTTGCCTTTGCGCCAGTAACACGCAATTTGCCAGCGTTGATAACGACGATGAAATCGCCAGTGTCGACGTGGGGAGTAAATTCTGGTTTGTGTTTGCCGCGCAATCGGAGTGCCACTTCGCTGGCAACACGTCCGAGGACTTTGTCCGTCGCGTCAACCACGTACCAATTACGCTGGACTTCATGTCCTTTAGCGGAAAAAGTTTTCATGTTGACTTCCTAACTAGTTTAATTCGCTCAAATGGTGGTTCCGGCACTATCGCAACACCCAAAACCCTGGTGCTTGCGCCCTGCTTTTAGCGCCAGACTCGGCCTTGTTATCTTTTCCTGAGCAAACGGAAAAGCCGTAAATTATAACGTTTTCAAGGACTTGAGGTCAAATTCATTGATGTAACAGCTGAATTTCTATGGCCAGGCCGGGCCAGCTGTTGTAAATGCAGCCGCATTTTCGCTAACCGACACCACCGCCGTTATCAGAAAGCAAAAAAAAACCCGAAACATCTGGTTCCGGGCTTGAAGCCACTTCTACGAGGAGAGTGGAGGAGACATTGAAGATCGCCAACAGTAGCTGTGGCGCTCAGTGAATTTATCTTAGCAGACTGAATTGTGCAGTGCAAGAAAAAATCATTGAATGCCAACAGAAGAAAATTTTCTCGCACTTTATCTATGAAGAAAAATTTTAAAGTCATTAAAACCGTGGTTTTTCTGTATAAAAACTCCCTCAACAGACACCTAATTGACGCGCCGCAGCATATTACCTGCCAGTTATTCTGTTTAGCCGCCATCTCAAGCTAAAGCATCCGTCAGCAAACGACAAACAATAAGAGCAGTTAGAATATTCCGATCTTTTAATCAGTCAGTGAGAACATATGGAATGCACAGTACGCTGGACCGGCTTGTCCGGCATGACGTTTTTGGCCGAAACCGGCTCTGGCCACGCAGTAACGATGGACGGTGCGCCGGATGGCGGCGGCCGCAACCTGGCACCGCGCCCGATGGAACTAGTGCTGGCCGGCACTGGCGGCTGCACCGCGTACGACGTGGTGCTGATCCTGCGCAAAAGCGGTCAGGACATACGCGGTTGCGAGGTCAGGCTGACATCCGAGCGGGCAGAAAAAGAACCGAAGGTATTTACCAAGATCAATTTCCATTTCACCGTGCGCGGCCGCAATCTGAAACCAAACCTGGTCGAACGCGCGATCAAGCTGTCGCATGAGAAATATTGCTCGGCCTCGATCATGCTGGAAAAGACCGCTGAAATGACGCACACGTATGAAATTGTAGATGATCTGGCGGAACTGCCGCCAACCACCTGATCCGCCTGGCAAGGTGCGCCAGGCGCACCTAAAACCAACGCAACACGCTGAGATATAGCGTTATGGCGGAGAGTGATGCAGCGCACAGCAGCCACCCGGCCGCAACCAACCCGGCACTAGATGTAATAAGCAACGCTGGTCATCACCTTCGACATCGCCCGCATCGCCTTTTGCGCCGCTAGCGGGAGGTCAACACCGCCCAAGGCTTTGGCAGCGGCACCATGGGCAATCTCATCTTCACGCATTTGCACCACGATCGCGCGGGATTTTGCATCCGATTCAGGTAATTCGATCAGATGGCTGGTCAAATGCTCCTCGACCTGACGCTCGGTTTCGGCAACAAACCCCAGACTGCGCGCATCGCCCAGACGCGCCGCAATCGTCCCCAATGCGTACGATCCGACGTACCACAGCGGATTGAGCAAGCTAATATGCGATCCCAGTTCGCGCAAACGTTCTGCGGTCCATGCCAGATGGTCTTCCTCTTCGCGCCCCGCTTCCGCGAATTGCTGCTTGATTGGCTGACCTTGCGCAAAACGCCCTTGGGCGTCATACAACGCCTGAGCGCAGACTTCACCGACATGATTTACCCGCATCAAGCCGGCACTATGGCGTTGCTGCTCGGCGTCCAGCACGGCCTCCGTTACTTGCATGGCGGGATTCGGGCGCGAAGCCGACGCGATACCACCAATCACGCGCAAGGCGCGATCGAAATCAAGAATGGCTTTGTCTAAGAATTGCATGCGTGTGACCAATGGAAATTTTCGATGGACGGATTTTATCAGGCACCCGCAGCGTCCAACATGTTAACCGGCCACCCGTTTCGGTCGAAACACCGCGGCATCAGCATAGAACGCGGGATCCTGATTGACGCACCAGCCCGGCACGCCGAGGACCGGCAACGGCGTTAGTTGACCGATCGTCATGCCTTGCTGCGTCAAATGCGCGGCAATTCGCCGATCGATCCAGCCCCTTCTGGCATCAAGGTCTTGCGCAAAAAATTCTTCAGTTGCCAGCAGCACCAGTGTGTGAGCGGTAATCGCCTTGTACGGCCGCACCAGCTTTTCCACCAGCGCGTGACCGAATAGCCAGACCTCGGCATCCGCATCAAATGCAGCACGCTGTTCGATAAAGGCCTGCCGCCATTGATGCTCCCTGAGCGCCGCAATCAATGACTGCCCGACCAGGCCATCACGGACCACCAGCAACGCCGCGTTTTCATCGAAGATGGTCGCAGCATCGCGCGCCGCGCCACGCGGCTTGCCGCTGCCGGACAGGGTGCAGGCCTTGGCTAGCTCAGCTGCCTGCAGCGCATTCAGACGCGCTTTGCTCGCGGGGAATGAGAGCCATACCAGCGCATTTAAAAAATCATGGAGATTCTCGCGCGTCGGCACCTGACCGGTGTCACTGATGAAGGCTTCATAGGCGGTAGCGGCAGGCAATGCGGTTTGCGGCACAAAGCCAATCGGCAAGCCAAGATGGTTGCGGATATCACGCGCGCTGGCGATGCTGTTGAGCGCCTGACGCCAATCCTCCGCCGCCAGGAATTGCACGCCGTCGGCACGGAATGGCGTAAGCCACGGCTGTTGCCAGTCAATGGCATCAAGGAAGCGAGCAGTTGAGGAAAGGGACGGAGTGTACATTTTGCGCACATTTTACAGCGCCCTCCTCGTCTCCTCCCGGTGTTGCATATATTTGGTGGCTGTCAAGCTGCCTGTGCCGCCGGATTGGCCTGCTTGCGATACAGGAATTCGAGCACCGAGGTGCGGTAATCTGCGTACAGCGCGTCCTGCGCCAGCGCAACGCGTTCACGCGGTCGCGGCAAGCGCACCTCAACAATTTCACCAATCGTGGCAGCCGGGCCGTTGGTCATCATCACGATGCGATCGGATAGCAGCACCGCCTCATCCACATCGTGGGTCACCATCACCACCGTCGATCCGGTCTTCGCAACGATCTTCAGCAACTCATCTTGCAAGTGGGCGCGGGTCAAGGCGTCGAGGGCGCCGAACGGCTCGTCCATCAGCAACACCTTGGGTTCCATCGCCAATGCGCGGGCGATGCCGACGCGCTGCTTCATGCCGCCGGAAATTTCGTTCGGACGCTTTTGCGCGGAAGCCGTCAAGCCGACCAACGCCAGTGCTGCATGGGTGCGTTGTTTCAACTGCGCCTTGTTTTCGGTAGCCGAAAATACCCGTTCGACGCCAAGATAAACGTTTTCATAACAACTCAACCATGGCAGCAACGAGTGGTTCTGGAACACGACTGCGCGTTCCGGCGACGGCCCGGCGATTTCCCGATTGGCGCACAGCAATACGCCGTCACTCGGCTGCAGCAGGCCCGCAATCAGATTCAGCAAAGTCGACTTGCCGCACCCGGAGTGTCCAATCAATGTCACGAATTCGCCCTTGCGCACCGTGAGATTGATCTCGCGCAGCGCATGGAAATCGCCCTTGCGCGTGTGAAACAGCATTTCTGCCTGATGTATATCAATGAATTTTGCGTCACGCAGTGCCATTTTTCTCTCCTTGTCTGCGCCACTGGCAGATCTATTGCATGCGTCGCCAGGGCTCGTACCGTTTACCAATCAATTGCCGACTTGCTCATAGGTGAACGCCTTAGCCAATGCCACCAGCAGTTGCTCCAGCAGCAGGCCTACCACGCCGATCACCACAATCGCGATGATGATGTGCGGGACATTCAGGTTGTTCCATTCATCCCAGACCCAGAAGCCGATACCGACACCGCCCGTCAACATCTCTGCCGCAACGATCACCAGCCACGCCGTGCCTATCGCCAGCCGGACACCGGTCAGCATGTAAGGCAAAACGGCGGGGAACAGTATCTTGGTGACGATCTTCCACTCGGACAAATTCAGCACGCGCGCGACGTTCATATAGTCCTGCGGTACCCGCTGCACACCGACTGCGGTGTTGATCACCATCGGCCAGATCGAACAAATGAAAATCGACCAGATGGCAGCCGGATTGGCCGACTTGAAGACCAGCAAACCAATCGGCAACCAGGCTAGCGGTGAGACCGGTTTCAACAAACTGATAATCGGTCCGAACATGCTGGATAAAAATGCGAAACGTCCAATCATGAAGCCCAACGGAATCCCGACCAAAGCCGCCAGGCCAAAGCCAATCGCCACGCGTTGCAAGGACGCCAGAATGTTCCAGCCGATGCCTTGATCGTTAGGCCCGGCTCGGTAAAACGGGTCCGAAAACAATTTAACGGCTTCCTTCAACGTCACCAGCGGCGTCGGAAACTGGCTATTGCTCGTCGCGATCAACTGCCAGATCAGCACCAGAAAAAACAAGCCGAATAATGGTGCTGCCAGCGCCAGCAAGCCCGGACTCACGGTGCTGCGGCGCCATGCCGCCTTTTTTATCGAGCGGGTGACGATTGGTGATGCTGCTGCCTCGGCGCCGATGCGGCTTCCTGCAGATACGCTGCCGGCTGTCGAGGTGTGGCGATCCGTACCTGCGGCGGACTTGATGATTGCGTTCATACTGACTCCCCGATTAATCGATGCACTGGGCCCATGTCTCACTCCGTATGTCTCACTCCGCATGCCTCACGCCATTTCCAGATCAAACGCGAACGAGACCGAGGCTCGCCGGCATTACGCTACTACAGCGCACGCTGGCTATACGAATGGCATCACTCAAGCTCTGATCTTGAATCCGGCAGCATAGGCCTTCGGATTTTTGCCGTCCCAGACTGTGCCATCCATCAGCTTTGAGGTACGCATCGGCTCTTTCGGCACGCTGGTTTTTGTCAACGTCGCAGCCTCTTTGTAGAGATCGATTTGACTGACCGATTTTGCGACTGCCAGATAGTCGGGGTCACTCTTTAGCAAACCCCAGCGACGGTGCTGCGTCATGAACCACATGCCATCCGACAGATAGGGAAAATTCACCAGCCCGTCGTTGTAGAACTTCATGTAATTCGGATCGTCCCAGGTCTTGCCAAGGCCGTTCTGATAGCGGCCCATAATGCGTTGATCGATGACATCCTTGCTGGTGTTGACGTACGACTTGTCGGCAATGGTTTCCGCCATCTTGTTCTTGTTCGCCAGCGAGGTATCTATCCATTTACTGGCATCGAGCACCGCAGCAATCAGGGCGCGACAGGTGTTCGGGTTTTTCTGGACGAACTCGGCGCTGGTGCCGAGTACTTTTTCCGGATGATCTTTCCAGATTTCCTGGGTAGTGATGGCAGTGACGCCGACACCATCGACTATCGCCCGATGGCCCCACGGCTCACCGACGCAGAAGCCGTCCATATTGCCGACGCGCATGTTGGCCACCATTTGCGGCGGCGGCACCGTGATGACCTTGGCATCCTTCATCGGATTAATGCCATTGGCGGCCATCCAGTAGTACAACCACATCGCGTGAGTGCCCGTCGGAAAGGTCTGGGCAAAGGTATATTCGCGCTTATCGGCGGCCATCAATTTTGCCAGCGAGGCGCCATCCACCGCGCCTTTGTCTGCCAGCTTTTTAGACAATGTAATGGCCTGACCGTTATTGTTCAGGCCCATCAGAATCGCCATGTCTTTTTTCTGTCCGCCGATCCCCATCTGCACACCGTAAATCAGGCCCGACAACACATGCGCGGCATCCAGTTCGCCATTCGCCAGCTTGTCGCGCACGCCGGCCCATGAGGCTTCTTTGCTGAGGACAATTTTGATACCGTATTTTTTGTCGAAGCCAAGTACCGACGCCATCACTACCGATGCACAATCGGTCAGCGGAATGAAACCTATCTTGACCTCGGTCTTTTCCGGCTTATCCGAGCCTGCAGCCCACACACCGCCAGTGGATAATCCTAACATGCTAGCTCCTGCCGCAATGGTCGCGGTTTGAATGAGTTGACGACGCTTAACAACAATCCGGCCTTTCCCAACAGCAACCGAATCGTTGTCTGGGACTGCATCTTTTCGTTCCATCGCATTCGCTCCACGTTTGTTTCAGCAATAAAAAAGGCGTCGTTCCGCGATGAGCAAGTCATACGGAAAGACACCTTTGTCTTATTGGACCGACCGCCGTTGGCCAAATCCAGTTGCGCCAGCGTTGGCGCATACCATTACTAAGGCAAGTGACGTGCCAGCGTTTTCAGGATTAGTTTGCGGGTTTTTACAACGAAATGCGCACCGCCTTTGTGCGGCGCACCAGATTTGCTCGCATTTATTGGTGCAGTGCTGCAGGAGACAGATCAAGCTCTGTTGCTGGGAGTTACCCCAACAAATCATTGGCATCAATGATCCGCTGGGCTACTTCGGACAATTTCAGGTTCTTATCCATCGCCAGGCGCCGCAATTTTTTATAGGCATCTTGCTCGCTTAAATTTTGACGCGCCATCAACAGTCCTTTGGCGCGCTCAACCACTTTGCGTTCGGCCAGTTTGAGTTTAGTGTCAGACAACTCGTTCAACAGCTTCTGCTCTTGATTGAAGCGCGCCATCGCGACTTCCAGCACCGGCTTGATGCGCGCTGCCTGCAACCCGGCGACGACATAGGCAGAGACACCCGCCGCCATCGCCGCTTCCATACTGGATTTTTTGTCATCCTCGGTAAACAGGACGATAGCCCGGCGCGCATCGCGGGTGGCGATCACCACGTGCTCCAGCACATCACGGGCGTCGGACTCCGCGTCGATAATGATCATGTCCGGTTGCAATTGGGCAATCCGTTCCGGCAGGTAAAGGTCCGCAGGCAATGACGCAATGATGTTGTAACCAGCCTGCAGCAATCCTATGCGCAAAGCGTTGCTACGCGCCGCCTGCGCTGTGAACGCAGGATCATTGTCGCCATCGATGGCAACCGGATTGACTACAACAATACGCAGGTTATGCATGCTACAAGGCCGGAGAAACATCGGTTATTTGGATCCGCGCCGGCTTCAGACGCGGTGACTCTGCGCGCCGGACAACGCTACCGTAATCGGATTATCCTCCTCCCACATGCAAAAATCGCACCAGGCGGTGCGATTTTATGGGTTGACGCGGATGATCTCAGAACTCAGGAGCCATCAGATCTTGATGCCAGCTGCCAGTTGATCGTCTCGCCGCCATTTAACGGCACCATTGTGGTTTCGCCCATAGGCAATTCTGCCGGGATGGTCCAGGCCTGACGCCTTAACGTAACGCTACCCTGATTGCGCGGCAGTTGATAGAACGCCGGGCCATTGAAGCTGGCAAAAGCCTCCAACTGATCCAGCGCGCCGGCCTGGTCAAAGGCTTGCGCATACAGTTCCAACGCGTGCAGCGCAGTATAACAACCGGCACAACCGCAGGCGTGTTCTTTCAAACCCTTGGGATGCGGTGCGGAATCGGTACCCAGGAAGAAGCGATCGCTGCCGGAGGTCGCGGCTTGCACCAGCGCCAGGCGGTGTTCTTCACGCTTCAAGATGGGCAAGCAGTAGTAATGCGGACGAATCCCGCCCTTGAAAATTTCATTGCGGTTGTACAGCAAATGATGGGCCGTGACCGTCGCCGCAGTCGGTCCTTCGGCAGTGGCGACATACTGCGCCGCATCTTTGGTGGTGATGTGTTCGAATACCACTTTCAGTTCCGGCATAGCGCGACGCAACGGCTGCATCACGCGTTCGATGAAGACCGCTTCACGATCAAAGATATCGATCGCCGGATCGGTCACTTCACCATGCACCAACAGCGGCATGCCGAGTTCCTGCATCGCTTCCAGCGTCTTGTAGCACTTGCTCAGATCCGTGACGCCGGCGTCGGAGTTGGTAGTGGCGCCAGCCGGATACAGCTTCACGGCGTGCACAAAACCGCTGTCTTTGGCGCGCCGGATTTCATCCGGCGGCGTGTTGTTGGTCAGGTACAGCGTCATCAGGGGCTCGAACGATAGCGCCGCCGGCAGTGCCGCCAGAATGCGCTCACGATAGGCCGCGGCTTGCTTGACAGTGGTCACCGGAGGTTTCAAATTCGGCATCACAATCGCCCGGCCAAACTGGCGCGCGCTGTCAGGCAACACGCTGGCCAGCACATCACCATCGCGCAAATGCAAATGCCAGTCGTCGGGACGGGTGATGGTCAGGGTATCAGTCATCTTCATTCTCTTCTGCATTGATAAGCGTAGGTCGACATTTTACCGCAGCCGGGCAATTTGCCGGTATGTCGACAAGAACCGCCAGCAATCTCATCACGACACCAGAATCACCCGATCATCATTCTTGCTCAGAGTCGACTATTTAGGCGCGTTCGTCTTCAGCCACTCCGTCAACGCGACCCGGCCAGTCGTGGAAAAATCGGTGAAGACGCCATCGATACCCAAATCGAAATACGCCTTGTATTCGGCTTTCGGGTCGCCGTGATAGGTTTTCGTCAGACGTGCAGCTTCGTCACGAAACGTAAACGGATGCACGAACAGGCCGAGCTTGTGCGCATCGGCGACCAACGTCGTTGGCGCCATATTCGCGGCCTGGTCTAGCGATTTCACTGCATTGCCGGCGGCATCCACGCCTTGCGGCGGCAATATATACAGCTTCCATGGGCCGATGCCGTCGGCGTAGGTCTTGATTTCCGCCAGGCCTGCCGGCGTTACCATGGCCGCGAAAGTACGCGGGTCGTTGGCTTGCAGCCAGGAAAACGGCTTTGCGGTATCGGGTGAGCCATAGGTCATGACACCGGTTTTGAAGTCGGTGCCGTCGCCGTCGATCAATTGCACGACCTTGGTTTTCAGGCCCAGCTTGCGCATGTGCTTCAGGCTGACCGGCTCAAACGACTGTACGAAAACCGGTGCATCCGGGGTATTCCAGCCTTCTGCGCCCAGCATCGCCACCAGCTTTTCGTCCAGCGGCAAACCTAGCTGACGCTGATAAATCGGATTCTTGGTTTCAGGGTAAATATAGATCCTGCGCTTGGGATCTGCGGCCATGGCGTGCTTGGCGAGATCGATGATTTCCTGAAACGTCGCCATCGGATACAAGCCGTCGTATTGTTTGCTGCGCGCGGCAATCGGCTGTTTGACGCGCAACGTCTTCAGTTCGGCGGCGCTGAAATCACTGATGTACCATTCCGGTCCGGTGGCGACACCGTCCACCATGCGTGCTTTCTTCCGTGCTGCGAATTCAGGATGACTGGCAACGTCGGTGGTATCGCTCAAAAACACGTTATGACAGGCAAACAGCACACCATCGCTGGACGATTGCAGATCAAATTCGAGCGCATCGGTACCCGCCGCTATCGCTGCCTGATAGCCGGCGATGACTTCTTCCGGATACAGACCCGGCAAACCGCGATGTCCAATAATCAAGGGCGGATTGCCATCGAGCGTTTTCAGCGTCATGGTCGGCTGGCTGGCGCATGCGGCCAATAACAGGGTTGCGCTGCACAGACCGATGCGCCATCCCAGTCCTTTTGCGACGTGTAATATTGTATTTGCAGTGTTCATCATCGTTGTCCTCGTGAGTGAAAGTACAGATAGATAAAAGTGAATCATCGAATCGCCGTTTTACAGGACGCGTTTGCGTATCTGGGTGACCACGATTTCCGTCACGATCACGATGGCGAACATGGCTGTCAATACCACGGCGACGCGCGGCCACTGGAACAGGTTGAGCGCGGTATCAAGTACCATGCCGACACCACCCGCACCGACCAGACCCAACACAGCCGACTCGCGGACGTTGATATCCCAGCGCAACAAGACGATCGACCAGAAAGCCGGCTTGAGCTGTGGCCAGTAGCCATACCAGATTTCAGCGGACTTGCTGGCGCCCGCCGCCTGCAGCGCTTCAATCGGGCCACGCGGCATTTGCTCAATTGTCTCGCCGACTAGTTTGCCGATGAAGCCGATTGAACGAAATGCGATTGCCAACGTGCCTGCAACCGCGCCGGGTCCAAAAATAGCGACGAATAGCAATGCCCAAACAAGCGAATTGACAGAACGACTGGCGACCAGCACTACCCGTGCGATCAAATTTAGCGCCTTATTGCGCGTAAGGTTGCTCGCTACCAGTAGGCCGAACGGGATTGCCAGCACGATCGAAAGCAGGGTGCCAAGGCTAGCAATATGAATTGTTTCCACTAAAGCCGCATGTACGCCCGAAGGATAATATGCCCAATCAATTGGCCACATACGCGCCATCATGTCGCTCATCTGCGCGGGAGCATCATAAAGAAACTCTGGTATCACTTCGATATTGCGCAGTGACTGCGCGACCGCAAGAGCAATCGCCAGCCATACAGTGAAACGAAACAGTTTCTCGGTTAGCGTATGGCGCTGCCAAATACGGCTGTTTGGTTCGGGCATAGCGAAGTCGCCCGCACTGTGTTTTGCTGTCGTGTTAGACATGGAATACCTTTTTCACATAGTTAACCAACAACTCACCCACTATGATGATAGAAATGATGGTCGCCAGGATAGTCAACACGAAGTCGTAGTCGAAGCGCTGGAAGGCAGAGAACAGTACCCCTCCTACACCACCGGCGCCGACGATGCCGAGCATGGTCGAGTTACGCAGGTTGGAGTCAAGTTGATAGGTTGAGAAGCCGACGAAACGAGCGAGCACTTGCGGCAATACGCCAAACAAGATAACGCTCATGAACGGTGCCCCTGTAGCGCGCACGGCCTCGACCTGCTTGGCCGAAATTTCTTCAATCGCTTCTGAAAATAATTTACCAATGAAGCCGATGGTTGACACGATCAACGCAAGAATCCCGGCCAAAGCGCCGAATCCTACGGCTTTGACAAATAGAATGGCGACGATCACCGGATGCAGCGAACGGCAAACCGATACCAGTCCGCGCGCAAGCCAGGAGACCCATGCAGGCATCAGGTTTCTTGCGCCCAACAAGCCAATAGGCAAGCTCAGAAGAATCCCGACAAGCGACGCCAACACCGCAATTTGCAGACTTTCCGCGATACCGCCCCACAGAATGTCCCCTTTACGCAAGTCTGGTGGAAACATTCGGCTGAGAAATTTGCCTCCGTTAACCAAACCGGAGACGAAGCGATCCCACGAAAATCCTAGCTGAGTGGAAGCGTATAGCGTGTAGGCGAAAATAAGAAGCGCGACAATTCGTGTGAGGATGCCCGTCTGAAATGCATGAGAAACACGCAGCGGCGGCAAAATGTTTGAGGTGCTCATCACAGCCAGTCCTCACCGCCGTAGATTTGTTTGAGAAAATCATCTCTCAACCCGTCGGGAGTGCCATCGTAGACCACATGCCCTCCCGACATGCCGATAATCCGATCCGAATAGCGTTTGGCAAGTTCGACATCATGGATATTGACGATCACAGGAATTCCCTGTGCCCGTCCTTGCTCTTTCAGCAAAGAGATAATTTCAAATGAGGTTTTCGGGTCCAGCGACGACGTCGGCTCGTCGGCCAATAGTAGTTGCGGCCTCTGCATCAATGCACGTGCGATGCCCACACGCTGGCGCTGGCCGCCGGACAAAGCGTCAGCCCGCTGGTTCCCAAAAGAACCAAGCCCCACGGTGTCCAGCAACTCAAATGCGCAATCAACATCCTCTTTGGGAAACTTGCGCCGCCAGGCTGACCAAGCGCCGACATAACCAAGCCGCCCGCACAGGAGGTTCTCCATTACCGTCAAACGCTCTACCAGGTTGTATTCCTGAAAGACCATGCCGATACGGCGCCGACTCGAACGCAGCTCGCGGCCGTGCAGTTGTGCAAGATCGGTACGCCGTCCTTCGGAAGTAAACCAGATCTCACCTTTGGTTGGATCGACCAGACGGTTAATGCAGCGAATCAACGTCGATTTACCAGTGCCGGAAGGGCCGATAATTGCAGTCAATCCAGCGCCATCTATGTTGAGATTAATCCCCTTCAAAATGGAATTTCCTGGCGTATATTCCTTGACCAGATCTTTTATTTCGAGAGCGTGAGACATAGAAAATCGCTTTCTATCAAAATTTTAGGTAAAGCCCCCCTCTCAGTCGCTGCGCTTACAGCGACTGATGGCTCGAACTGAGGGAAAAGTTTAAGAGGACTTAATTTTTTGGATTTGCGGCCTGTTTATCGTAAGCCGCGCGGTTAAATGATTCGCCTGCAGCCTGGGATACAGAACGCACCAAACTGAAGTCCTTCTTATAATCGATAGGAAAGAATCGATCTGAGCCGGCGAACGCTTTTTTCAGCTCATCAGTAAAGCGATAGTCGTAAAAGCACTTCAGCATATGGTCACGAAATTTCGGCTCCAGGTCGTGTGCATAGGCAAAAGATTGCGTAGGAAATTTGCCGCTACGATAGAGTACGCGAAAGTTCTCTGCTTTAATGATGCCGCGCTCCACCATCCGATCAAATACATCCGAGGCTACCGCAGCGGCGTCGTAATCTCCTGACTTGACACCCAAAATCGATTGATCATGCTTGCCTGAAAAAATGATTTTATAATCCTTGCCCGGGACCACACCCTCTTTAGGGAACAGCGCCAATGGCGCCAAATTCCCTGAATTGGACGAAGGGGCTGTATGGGCAACTTTTTTCCCCTTGATATCTGTGATCTTTTGAATCGGACTATCTTTTCTGACGATCAATATCAGGTTATAACCTTGAAATTCGTTTTGATTTCCGATAACGGCGAACGGCACTGCGCCCGCGATATTCACAGCGAAAGCAGTGGGACCGGTCGAAAAACCACCGACTTGCAGACGCCCGGAGCGCATGGCTTCGATTTCGGCAGCATTTGATTGCACCTGGAAGAACATCACTCTTTTCTTCGTGCACTGAGCGAGGTAATCGGTAAAGGGCTTAAACATCTTGTCATAGACTGCCGGATCCTCTACCGGGGTGAAAGTAAAGACCAGCGTATTCGGATTCTTGAACTTCTGCGGATCAGTGGGAGCATCCGCTACGAGGTCTTTATTGGCGTCGCAGTATGGCGTATCAAGGTCGCCACGATTCGAACAGCTGTCCTGCGCGAACCCAAGCATGGGCATGCACAAGACCAGGGCTGCCAGGTATTTAATTAATCGCATGTTGTCTCCTTTTATCATTGACTGGCTTTGAAAAGCAGTTCTTAAGCTGTGACGCAGTCTAGGATAGATTTCTGACTTTTGCGAATCAACAAGTCCAGAATCGGCAGATTCCTTGCATTGTGCTTTCCAATGCCTTTCAGTCTGCTTTCATTCTTCTGTGTTTTCTCATCATGCGAGTCAGGACACTAACTAGCGCCGACATCAAATTGGATGTATAAACGGGATACTAAAAGCTACTTCTGATCGACACGTAAGCCAATGAATATCCTGCTGGTTGAAGATGACATAGACATGTCGAAAGCACTCATGAGGGCACTTGAGAAGCGTGGGTTTTCTGTCACGCCTTGTTTCGACGGCGCCACTGCATTACGCAATATCAAAGAGAGCACACACGATTTGATCATTCTGGATCTGAATATTCCGATACTCGATGGCCTGCATCTGTTAAAGCGCGTTCGCGCTCAGGAAATCGACACCCCTGTGATCGTACTTACTGCACGGGGCGCAGTGGGAGACCGCATTGTAGGACTTAACGCGGGTGCAGACGATTACTTGGCCAAGCCGTTCGATCTGGATGAGTTGGATGCCCGTATTCACGCCTTATTGCGACGTAAAAACAGCAGTGAGGCGTCCTTGCAAAAATTCGGTGAATTGTGCTTTGAACGTAGTTCCGGCGCCTTCTACCACGGCGAGAAACCTTTGGAATTTACACCGAGAGAGTACGCGCTTTTAAAAGCCCTGATCGCTAAACCCGGCCACGCTATTACCAAGGAGCGGTTGTTCCGCTTAGTGTTTCCACTTGAAGAAGCGATACAAATTGAGGCAATCGAGGTCATCATTCACAGGCTTAGAAAAAAGCTGACAGGCACGCAAACGGAGATCATGACATTGAGAGGACTGGGTTATTTGTTACGTGCACAGCAAGCGCGTTGTAAGGCATGACTTTTTTATCGCCACCGCGCTCGGTACGGGCCTATCTGCTGGTATGGATTATTTCACCTATCGCTATTTTCATTGCGATTGACACTTTCACTCTCTACCGTAACACCCTGGATTCTGTGAATACGGCGTATGACCGCATGCTCATCGCGTCGGCGCATTCAATAGGCGATTTGTTGCGCATCCAAAACGGCCATTTGGAGGTATCTCTTCCGCGCGCAGCTTTGGAAATATATGAAGCCGATGGTTCCAGCCAGATGATCTACCGAATTAATGGTTTAACCGGGGAATTCTTGTCCGGAGACCGAGGACTTCCAAAATACACCGGACCGGTACAAAGTCATGCATCCTATCCTGCTGTAGTCCATATTTATGAAGATAAGTATGAAGGGGAACCGGTCAGAGTTGCGGCTCTCTTTCAACCTGTCATATCAAACGACGCTAGTGGCAGCGCGTTAATTCAGGTGGCAGAATCCGTCGAAAACAGAAAGCGATTAATTCAAAAAATATTTTGGCAGACTCTTCTACGTCTGACGGCGCTGTTGGCACTCGTCACGATGGTGACGATATTTGTTGTCTCACATGCGCTGCGCCCGCTCGACGCCTTGAAAAAACAACTCGATCAACGGCGCGATGAAGATCTTTCTCCCGTCGCAGCCCCATCTGCTCCACGAGAAATTCAACCCGTTGTAAGTGCGCTAAATCAACTCATGGCGCGCTTGCAACGACTGCTTGACCATCAACAGCGTTTTGTGGCGGATGCGTCGCATCAATTACGCACACCGCTTGCCATCCTTAAAATCCAGTTGCAATCCGGCTTGCGAGGAGATACGCCGGCAATCAGCGCATTGAAAGAAATGGCTAGTACAGTCGACCGCGCGACTAATTTAGCGAACCAGTTGCTTTCGCTTGCAAAAGTTGAACAGCTGCGCGGTCGCGGCGCTCAGGAGTTGTGTGACCTCGCCATGCTCGCCAGAGAAGCTGTCGTCGATTTATCACCATTGATCAGCGATAAAAATTTAGACTTTGAAATGGAGGTTGAGGTCGAGAAAGTAAAAATTATGGGACATCCGTGGATGCTCGGCGAATTGATTTCCAACCTGCTGCATAATGCCATACGCCATACGCCGAACAATTCGAAGCTTGGCATTAAGATTAAAAACCTGGATCAATCCATATTGTTATGTGTATGGGATACCGGCCCGGGTTTAGCGGACGATTTGCAGAACAGCGTTTTTCAGCCATTTGCCAGCAGCAATGCAGGAGGCGGGCTGGGTCTGACTATTTGCAGCGAGATCGCTGACGCGATGAGCGCGAAAATAGCGCTTGAAAACAGGATGGAAAATGACAGAGTCGCCGGACTAAATGCACTAATACTGTTCACAAGCTGAATCACTGTCTTTAACGTAAATTGGCATTACTCCGAACGCAACGCGGATTCTTGTGCGTCGAAGATTTCTTCCTGAAGTCGCAATGACAGCATGTTGCTTGATGTGTAAAAAAGCCGCTGCAGTTTTATCCTGAAGCGGCTTTAAGCCAATTGAATCTAAACGGTAGCTTAGTGAATGATTTTCGCCAGGAAGTCACGCGCACGCTCAGAGCGCGGAGCACCGAAGAAGTCCTCTTTTTTGCAATCTTCAACGATCAGGCCCTGATCCATAAAGATCACGCGGTTGGCGACTTTCTTGGCGAAACCCATTTCATGGGTCACGACCATCATGGTCATGCCTTCTTGCGCCAGGCCAACCATGACGTCCAGCACTTCGTTAATCATTTCAGGATCGAGCGCCGACGTCGGCTCATCGAACAACATCGCAATCGGGTCCATCGACAATGCGCGGGCAATCGCGACGCGCTGTTGCTGACCGCCGGACAACTGGCCCGGGAATTTATCTTTTTGCGCAATCAGGCCCACGCGATCCAGATACTTCAAACCCTTTTCAGTCGCTTCGTCGACGCTGCGCCCGAGTACCTTGATCTGGCCGATCGTCAGATTTTCACGAATCGACAGATGGGGGAACAGTTCAAAGTTCTGGAACACCATGCCGATGCGCGCGCGCAATTTCGACAGGTTGGTTTTTGGATCGCCGACCGAAATACCGTCAACGGTGATATCGCCCTTCTGGAACGGCTCAAGACCGTTGACGGTTTTGATCAGGGTCGACTTGCCGGAACCGGAAGGACCGCACACCACCACCACATCGCCCTTGGCAACGCTGGTGCTGCAATCGGTCAACACCTGAAATTGACCGTACCATTTGCTGACGTTATTAAGTTTAATCATGAGTCATTCTCCTAATTCCTGAATTCAGTTTTGCAAGTGCTCCACTTTGTCGCGCCCCGCCCGGAAGCCGCGCCAAGCGGCTCACGTTATCGAATAATCGCGACTTTTTCCTGCAGTTTCTTGACCAGCGTCGACAAGCCGTAACTCATCGCGAAATAAACCACTGCGACGAACAGATACATTTCCACCAGACGGCCGTCGCGTTGCGCGATCTTCGACGCCACGGTGACAAACTCCGGCACCGATCCCAGCACATACACCAGCGAGACGTCCTGGAACAATACGATGGTTTGCGTCAGCAGGATCGGAATCATATTCCGGAATGCCTGTGGCAACACGACGTTCCCCATCATTTGCCAGTAGTTCATACCCAGCGCATAACCGGCCGAAACCTGACCACGTGGAATCGACTGTATTCCCGATCGCATGATTTCGCAGTAATACGCCGCTTCAAACAGGATGAAGGTAATCAGCGCCGACGAAAATGCACCGACCTGGATCGGTTGCGAGGCGCCAGTGACCCAGGCACCGATAAACGGCACCAGAAAATAGAACCAGAAAATCACCAGCACCAATGGCACCGAGCGAATCGTGTTGACGTAGCTGGTCGCTACGAGCGAAATCGCTTTGTTGTGCGACAAGCGCATCATTGCCAATATGGTGCCGAAGAAAATACCGCCGATCATTGCCGTCACCGTCAGCATCAGCGTAAATTTCAGGCCGGTCGTAAACAGGTAGAACCAGGAACGTTGAATAACGTCAAAGTCAAAATTCGAAAACATGATTAATGGCCCCCTCCAGCACTACCGGCGGTAATAAAGCCCGGGACCGCTGTTTTTTTCTCCAGGTAACGCGCCAGCAACAAGGCTAAACCGGAGATGATGATGTAGATGATCGTTGCGCCAGTCAACGATTCGAAAGTCTGGAAGGTAAATTCACGCATCGAATACGTCGCTGCGGTCAATTCGACCAGACCAATCGTCAATGCCACCGAACTATTCTTGATGATCGCCGCGAACTCATTGGTCAATGCCGGAACAATGATACGGAAGGCCATCGGCAACAGTACAAACCGGTAAGTTTGCGGCAGTGTCAGGCCAAGCGCGGTGCCAGCCAGCTTTTGGCCGCGCGGCAACGCATTGATCCCGGCAGAAACCTGTACTGCAACACGCGACGAGGTAAAGAAACCCAGCGCCAGAAAAGCAGTGATGAACGACGCGTTCGGCAAACTCTTGAGCCAGCCGCCGAGTGATGCAGGAACCAGTTCGGGCATCACGTAGTACCACAGGAACATCTGCACCAGCAGCGGGATGTTACGGAATAATTCAACGTAACCATTGGCTACGCGTACTGCCCATTTATTTGGCATGGTGCGAATCGTACCGATAACGGTACCGATCGCGAGTGCCATCAGCCAGGCGAAAGCAGACAGCGCGAGCGTCCACTTAAGGCCTACCAGCAGGGTGTCCATATAAGTGCTGACACCGTCCGGAGACACCTGCCAGAAGATGTTCCAGTTCCAGTTGTAATGCATATCAAGTCCCCTCTATTCCACAAATCATCATTGCTGATGGTGATGCCGGCATCAAAACAACCCATTTTGTGCGCCGCAACAACTCTGTCCCAGAAACAAAACGGGAGGCTTGCGCCCCCCAGCTTCGCTTAGGATGGTGTTCGTTTTACTTTTTCTTGGAAGATTGCTTTTGCGCCTCAGGCACTACCGCATAAGAAGCCGGATCGCCCGAGTCGGTTGGCTTGGCAAATGCTGCTTTCAGTTCTGGGCTCATGGGTACGTTCAGGTTGACACCCTTTGGCGGAATCGTCGACTGGAACCATTTTGCATAGATCTTGTTGATTTCACCTGATTTATAGACATTGGTCAGTGCGGTATCGACCGCCTTTTTGAAAGGCAAATCGCCGCTACGTTCGATAATGCCGTATGGCTCAACCGACAAAGCTTCCTTGGTGATCGCGTAATCGTCAGGTTTCTTCGAATTGGCTGCCAGCGACGCCAACAGGATGTCATCCATGGCAAATGCCACCGCACGGCCGGTTTCGACCATCAGGAAAGCTTCGGCGTGATCTTTGGCGGCCAGGATATTCATGCCCAGGTTACGCTCGCCATTCAACACGGTGATTTGTTTCAGGTTCGAGGTACCGGAAGTCGATACGACGGTCTTGCCCTTCAAATCTTCCAGCTTGGTGATATTCGACGATTTTTTTGCCAGCAGGCGATTCGCTGTGACGTACATCGTTGGCGCAAACGACACCACTTTTTGACGCTCAAGGTTATTCGTGGCCGAGTCGCAGGACAGATCGATAGTGCCGTTGGAAATCAGTGGAATACGGGTCGCCGAAGTGACTGGCACCATCGTGACTTTCAACGCTGTCATGCCGAGCTGCTTCTGGATGGCAGTTGCCGCCTTCAGGCACAGATCGATTGAATAGCCTTGGTACGATTGCTTGTCATCAAGGTAAGAAAATGGAATCGAGGAATCGCGCACACCCAGCGTGATGCCGCCGGTGTCCTTGATCTTTTTTAGAGTACCGGTCAGTTCCTGAGCTTGTGCGGTGCCAGCAATAACTCCCACGCTGATTAGAGCGACGATTAACTTTGATACCTTCATAACGACTCCTGAAAAAAATATTTGTTTAGTTTAACAAAATCGATGTTGCTACAGCAGTACTTTACTATCCTATTACTAATTCAATAACCAGTACTAAAAAATATGCACTTGACCTATCTTTTTAGGGCTGCGACTGCCAAAACATCGAGTACGTACACCGATATATTCCGGTTTTACGAAAAATCCGACGCGACACCAATCGCCTGCATCAATTCCCGACCTGATCGGATGGGAAACGGGGGATTGCTGGATGTCGCACGTAAACCAAACAGCGGGAAATCGTCCATCGCGCAAGCATTTGCGGTTTTATCTTCAACCATAGAGAAAGAATCGCTGTGATCTGGTCCTTCAACCACGGTGATATTCAATGACCGTAACTGACCGCGATCGACCACATCTCTCCCCTAAAAGATGCGCCGATACCGCTGCCATGTCTGTTATGCAAGATTTAAGCCAGAGATAGGCAGTCCATCAACAGCGGTACCCGATTGTTGCCCTGCACTTGCCCCGAAGCGACTGGCGCTGACCAACCCGCTGCGGCACTGCGTGCAGGAAATTCTTCGCCTGTGGCGCACCCTCAATCAAGGATACAAACCGCGCATCTCGCGCGCTTGCAAGACACGGGTACAAGCCATAATAAATGCCGCAGTCCGTAACGATACTTTTTTCTCTTCGGCGAGTTGCCATACCGAACTGAAGGCTTCACGCATGATGCGTGTCAGGCGCAAGTTGATTTCATCTTCGGTCCAGAAGAAGCTGGAGAAATCCTGTACCCATTCGAAATAACTAACGGTCACGCCGCCCGCATTGGCGATCACGTCAGGCACGATTAACACACCCTTGTCATGCAAAATATCGTCAGCGGCCGGTGTGGTCGGACCATTCGCACCCTCCAGAATGATCTTGGCACGGATGGTCTGCGCATTTTCCACATTGATTTGCTGCTCCAGTGCCGCCGGAATCAGGATGTCGCAATCAGTGGCCCAAAACAGTGCGCGGTCGGCAATCTCTTCACCGCCGCGGAAACCGGCAACGCTACCGGTCTCCAGCACATACGCCTGCAGCGCCGCAACATCGAGACCGCTTTCACGCACAACGGTGCTCTTGTGATCCTGCACCGCCACCACTTTGGCGCCGGCTTCGGAGAACAGGCGCGCGGCGATACTGCCGACGTTACCGAAACCCTGCACCGCAACCCGTGCACCCTTGATATCCAGATGGCGCTTCGAAGCCGCTTCGCAGCCAACCACAAACACGCCGCGACCGGTGGCTTCACGCCGTCCCAGGCTGCCGCCCAGCGAAATCGGCTTGCCGGTCACTACGCCGGAAGCAGTGCTGCCCTGGTTCATGGAATAGGTATCCATCATCCAGGCCATGATTTGCTCGTTGGTGTTGACGTCCGGCGCCGGGATATCTTTGTTGGGGCCGATGATGATGTTGATCTCGCTGGTGTAGCGCCGCGTCATCCGTTGCAACTCGCCTGGCGACAGCGTCTTTGGATCGACCCGGATACCGCCTTTGGCACCGCCGTATGGAACGTTGACTGCAGCATTTTTGACGGTCATCCAGGCGGACAAGGCCATTACTTCCGACAGCGTTACGTCCTGATGGAAACGCACGCCGCCTTTGCCTGGGCCGCGCGAAGTATTGTGCTGTACGCGGTAGCCTTCAAAGTGGGCGATGGTGCCGTTGTCGCGTTCGATCGGCACATCGACGATCAGCATGCGCTTTGGCCGCTTCATGGTTTCGACCCAGCGTGCTAAGGAGCCGAGATAGGGTGTGACACGATCGATCTGTTCAAGGTAATCGCCCCATGGACCAATACCATGGCTCGACAAATAGGAAGGGACTTCATGCTGAATAGACATTGTGAATGCGCTCCGTAGGTAAGCAGTGTGTAGCAAATCAGTGCGGGTAAGACCCGTGCAGCAGCCGTACCAATTTAGCCCACGAATCGTAGAACACCGGCACACAGCATTTCCAATGCTTTGTACGCATGCAACTATGCAAATTTTGCATAAAGCAGTTATTTATGAGGCCGCCTTCTGTTTTTTGCTTTTTACGCGATTCCGCGACTGTTCCTGCAGCGCCTGCTGCTGCAACAAATAAGCCCAGAGCCGCGCAACAATCGGCTTGCCCGGGCGCTGTGCGGTCGGGCGCTCGCGATACAGGCGAATTTCCATGATCGCCTCCCACTCCGGCGCGCCGCCGTCCACGCTGGCCAATTGCTTTAGCTTGACCTCGCGCGTGACTGCCGACTCCGGCAAAAAGGCGATCCCATGGCCTTCCAGCGCCATCATTTTCAAGCCTTCTGCCATATCGGTTTCATAGCGCTTTTCCAGATACAGCGGCTTCTTCACATCGGCCAGAATCAACTCCACCATCCGCCCGAGATAAGCATTGCTGGTGTAGGACAAAAATGGCAAAGGTGCAGCGCTGCTACCTGGAAACAGAAAATCCGGGACCCCTGCTTTATTGCAATGCGCATACGCACGCAACACTTCGCTGCCCAAAGTCAGCATGTCATAACGACCGGAATCGAGTTGCACCGGCTGGCGCGGATGGTGATAGCACAGCAGCAGATCGCAGCCGCCGTCGACCATGGTCATCACCGCATCGTGGACATTGAGCGCAATCAGCCGCGTGCTGAGTGGCCCGAAGTCGGTTTCGAGCAAGCGGATCCAGCGCGGCATATAAGTCAATGACAGCGTGTGCGGCACGGCGAAATCTACCGTGCTCACCGCGGTCGGCCGCTTGCCGCGCATCAGCGCGCGCGCATTGTTGATCTGGCCGAGCATCTCCATGGCCTGCTCGTAAAAAACTTCCCCGGAGGGCGTCAATCGTGTCGGATACGAAGTGCGATCAATCAGATCCGCACCAAGCCAGGCCTCAAGCGATTGAATCCTGCGCGAAAAAGCCGGCTGCGTGACGTGACGCAACTCGGCCGAACGGCTGAAACTATGCGTTTCGGCCAACGAAATAAAGTCTTCTAACCATTTGCTTTCCATTCCGCTATCGTAACCCGAGTCGTCAGACTGCGGCGAGCGGCATCTGCGGCATGGCTGGTGGCGACGCAGACATCGCTTCTTCCGGATGTGCCTGCTGGCGTGCCCACATTTGCGCATACGCGCCGTCGGCTGCCAGTAATTGCGCATGGGTGCCGCGTTCGATGATGCGGCCGTGATCCAGCACCAGAATCTGCTCGGCATCGGCAATCGTCGACAAGCGGTGCGCAATCACCAGCGTGGTCCGGTTTTTGGCAATTTCCTTCAGCTGAGCCTGGATTGCCTGCTCTGCTTTGGAGTCCAGCGCGGACGTCGCCTCGTCAAAAATCAGGAGTGCCGGATTTTTCAGCAAGGTGCGCGCGATCGCCACGCGCTGCTTCTCGCCACCCGATAGTTTCAGACCGCGCTCGCCGACCGTCGACGCGTAGCCATCCGGCAGCGACTCGATAAATTCGTGTATATGCGCGGCCTTCGCCACCGCAATGATTTGCTCCTTGCTGGCACTCGGCATGCCATAGCCAATGTTGTACTCGATGCTGTCATTGAATAGCACGGTATCCTGCGGCACGATACCGATGACCTGGCGCAATGAAGCTTGCGTAACGTCGCGCAACTCCTGGCCGTCAATCGTAATTTTGCCGTGATCGATATCGTAAAAGCGGAATAGCAAGCGGGATAGCGTCGACTTGCCTGAACCGCTATGACCCACCACCGCAGTGGTGGTGCCGGCGGCTATCGTGAAGTCAACATCGAACAGAATCTGACGCTTGCTTTCATAGCTGAAATCGACATGGGAAAAACGTACTTGCGCGCCGCCGGTGAACAGCGGTTTGGCATCCGGCGCGTCGGCAATTTCGCGGTTCTCGTCGAGCAGGGTAAACAGCCGCTCCATGTCAGCCAGACTCTGCTTGATTTCGCGATAAACCACGCCCAGAAAATTCAGCGGAATATACAGCTGGATCATGAACGAGTTGACCAGCACCAGATCACCCAGCGTCATCTTGCCGTCGATCACCCCTTGCGTCGCGCGCCACAGAATCAAGGTCACCGCGATGGCGATAATCAGCGACTGTCCGCTGTTCAGCAACGACAACGACGTTTGCGATTTCACCGCTGCGGTTTCATAGTCCATCAAGCCTTCATCGTAGCGCCTGGCTTCGTAAGCTTCATTGCCGAAATATTTGACGGTTTCGTAATTGATCAACGAATCGATGGCTTTGGTATTCGCTTTCGAATCGAGTGTATTCATGGTGCGGCGAAAATGCGTGCGCCATTCGGTAACGATGACGGTGAAAGTGATGTAGGTAACCAGGGCCGCCACGGTAATCACGGTGAACCAGATGTCGTAATGCAGCGCCAGATAGCTCAGCACCAGCGTGATCTCAACCAGTGTCGGCAAAATGCTGAACAACGCGTACGACACCAGCGACGATATGCCGCGCGTACCGCGTTCGATATCGCGCGTCATGCCGCCGGTCTGGCGATTCAGATGAAACCGCAGCGATAAGGAATGCAGATGGCGAAACACTTGCAAGGCAATGGTGCGGACAGCGCGCTGCGTGACGCGGGCGAACACAAATTCGCGCAATTCGGTGAACAAGGTCGTGCTGAGCCGCAATGCGCCGTAGGCCACCAGGATGCCCAGCGGCAATACCAGCATGGCCTGTGGATGCGACGGCGTAATCGTCATGCTATCGACCAGCCGCTTCAGGACCAGCGGCACGCCGACGTTGGCCATTTTGGCGCCGACCAGAAACAGCAGTGCCAGCGATACCCGCCATTTGTAGGTCCACAAATACGGGATCAACGTCTTTAACGTGACCCAGTCGCTGTGTTTGGGAGCCGGCCCGGACGCTGGATTGGGGGCATCTGCGGAGGATGAAGAGTAACGGCGCATGGATAGAATCTTATGGAATGGTTTAAGCTACAGGCGGATCAGCAATTGTAGCTGTTAGGGAGAATCAAAGATGACTGAACAAAATAACAATGTAAGCCCGCATGCTTTACCGATCGACAAAATGCCGCAATTGCGAGTGATGCCGATGCCGGCGGATGCCAATGTGTATGGCGACGTCTTTGGCGGCTGGATTATGGCGCAAGTGGATATTGCCGGCTCGTTACCGGCCACCCGGCGCGCCAATGGCCGCGTGGCAACCATTGCGGTAAATTCGTTTGTCTTCAAAAATCCTGTTTTCGTCGGCGATCTGTTGTCTTTCTACGCTGATATCGTCAAGGTCGGCAATACTTCGATTACCGTCAATGTAGAAGTCTACGCCGAACGCAATCGCCTGCAGGCGGAGACCGTCAAAGTGACCGAAGCCACACTGACCTACGTTGCGACCGACGCCAGCCGCAAACCCCGGCAGATTCCAGCGCTGGACGCACTCCGTTCAGCGTGAACGTGTTTTAAGCACCGCTCCCAATTCGGTTGAGATGTCGGCCGCGGCCTGCTTGACGACAGGGATCAGCGACTGCATCCGCTTCAGCGGCATGTACGGCACCGTGCTGGAAACGCTGATGGCGGCGACGATGGCATGACCGGCATCGCGTATCGGTGCCGCAACACAACGGATCGACGGCTCGTTGTCTTCCAGATCGAAGGAAAAATCCCCCTCTGCATATTCCCGCATGTGCTCGCGGAATTCGCTCCAGCTCCCCTTTTTCAGTAGCTTGGCGCTGTCGGCACTATGTGCAAACGTGCGCTTCTGGTACAGATCTTTCCACTCCTCCTCGGTCAGCCCCAGCATCAACGCTTTCCCCACTCCGGTGGTCGCAATCGGCATTCGATGGCCGACGCGGGACCGCATCTCCAAGCCTTTCTTGCCGGGAATCTTATCCAGGTAAAGAACGTCATCGGCATCACGTACCGCGAGATGAATGGTGTCGTTGGATTGCTCCGCGAGCCATTCCAGATAAGGCCGGGCGACAACGGCGAGCGAGACTTCTTCACGTGCCTGAAAACCCAGTTCGATCAATTTCGGTCCGAGCGCGTATCCCGTATTCAACGTAAAGCGCAGATAGCGCTCCTGCACCAGGCAACTGGCGAGTCGATGCGTGGTGCTGCGGGTGGTGCCAACGGCGGCGGCGATTTCCATCAAATCGCGCGCGCCAGCGGCCACTGCGTGCAATACCGCCAGCCCGCGCGTCAACGTCTGCGTGCCGGTCGGGGCACTACCGTTTTGCGATACATCAACTGCCATCAGCGGCTTAGGCATTTTCCAGACCTTCGATTTAAAAAATCAGTATTAAACAGGCGCACAGGATACCGGTTCCAATCTGAAACAGCGAGTGCACTGAATCGCATTTTCACACAAAATCAGCATTAATCCCATATATTGGTATTCAATATCATATATTGACAACCCGGATATGAAGGTCTAGAGTTCGGCAAACCGGCAACAATGCATGGCATTGGAGTAATCTGACGCATCGATCCGACGCTCTGGTTCGTGCCTTGAAATTGACGAACTGGCCCGACATGGATCGACACAACAATCCCATCGCGGAAGACAACGATGAAGGCAAACGCATGAACCAATCCCAATTAATCGCACTGGACTGGGGTACCTCATCGCTGCGCGCTTACCGTCTCGGTACCGACGGTGTGGTGCTTGAGCAACGTGGACTGCCCTGGGGCATCATGCATTTGCCGGCAGCTACGACCGACGACCGGTTTGCGCTAGGCGACAAGGCCAGCTTTGAACTGGCCTTCCGCCAAGCCTGCGGCGACTGGCTGGCTGAGGCACCGCAAACACCGATCATCGCCTGCGGCATGGTCGGCAGCATGCAAGGCTGGTGCGAAGCGCCCTACTTGCCGATCCCGATCGCGCTCCATCAGATCGGCAACAAATTGCAAGCCATGCAAACGCACGCTGGGCTAACGCTCCATATCGTGCCGGGCCTGATCCAACATTCGACCTTGCCAAATGTGATGCGCGGCGAAGAAACCCAGGTCATCGGCGCACTCGCGCTCGCAGCCGAAAAACATAAAAAACAAGATGACGATGTACTGATCGGCCTGCCGGGCACCCATTCCAAATGGGTACGCGTGCATCAACACAGTACCGAGCCCGGCATTTTGCACTTCGATACGTTCATGACCGGTGAAGTCTATGCGGCACTCTGTGCGCACACGATTCTGGGGCGCACCATGCGGGTAGACGACGCCTTTGAATTTGGCGCGGACGATGCTGACTATGCGGCATTTCTGCGCGGCCTGGAAGTGGCGCAGACGGTCGCCGGGCGGGCCGGTGTGCTCTCCACTATTTTCAGCGCGCGCACGCTGGGCTTGACCGGTGTGCTGGATGACGCCGGTCAACGCGAATATCTTTCAGGACTGTTGATCGGCCATGAAGTCGCGGTGTTGCGCGCTGTGCTGGAAGAACAAGCCCATCAACCCGGCAAAATCATCCTGATCGGTGATGCGACTTTGTGCGCGCGCTATCTGAAAGCGCTCGAAGTATACGAAATCAACCACGCCGAAGTAACAACAGAGGCGACTGTGCGCGGCTTATGGCTGCTGGCAGTGCAGGCCGGACTGATTGCAGCTGCGCCCACACACACCAGATAAGCGGCGCGCAGAGCCGCTTCAAACCAGACCAGATGAAGGAATATCCGATGCTGAAAAATGCGCTGAAACAGTGCGGCATGATCGCAATTTTGCGTGGCGTGCGCCCCAGCGAAGTCGCGGAAATAGGCGCGGTGCTATACGCCGCCGGATTCCGTGTCATTGAAGTGCCGCTCAACTCGCCGGAGCCATTTGAGAGCATTCGCCTGCTGCGTACGACCCTGGCCGCCGATTGCGTAGTGGGCGCAGGTACCGTATTAACGCCGGCGCTGGTGGATGAGGTTAAAAACGCTGGCGGCGAAATCATCGTCATGCCGCACAGCGATGCTGCCGTCATCGGTGCTGCCAAACAGGCCGGACTGGCTTGTGCGCCCGGCGTTGCCACCGTCACCGAAGCGTTTGCGGCACTGGCTGCGGGCGCCGACGTCCTCAAAATGTTTCCGGCGGAACAGCTCGGTCCGGACGTGGTGAAAGCCTGGCGTGCCGTGATTCCGGCTAGCGTCGCCCTGATCCCGGTCGGTGGCATCACACCAGCCGGCATGGCCGCGTTTGTCGCCGCCGGAGCTTCCGGATTCGGCCTTGGATCAGCGCTGTTCAAACCCGGCATGCGTATAGATCAGGTCAGCCGGAATGCCCAACAATTCGTCGCTGCATGGCGTGCGATAGCATAAAAAATCAAGACAGAAAATAGGGAGCTGACGTCATGAAAATCACCAAACTGACTACTTACATTGTGCCGCCACGGTGGTGCTTCCTGAAGATCGAGACCGATGAAGGCGTAGTGGGATGGGGCGAGCCGGTAGTCGAAGGCCGCGCCCACAGCGTCGCTGCAGCGATCGAAGAACTATCCGACTATCTGGTCGGCAAAGATCCGCGCAATATCGAAGATCACTGGACCGTGCTCTATCGCGGCGGCTTTTATCGCGGCGGCGCAATCCACATGAGTGCGCTGGCCGGCATCGACCAGGCCTTGTGGGACATCAAGGGCAAGGCGCTTGGCGTCTCGGTCAGTCAGCTGTTGGGCGGGCCGGTGCGCGACCGCATCAAGGTCTATTCCTGGATCGGCGGCGACCGCCCGGCCGACACCGCAGCTGCGGCCGAAGATGCGGTCGCGCGTGGCTTTAGCGCCGTCAAGATGAACGGTACGGAGGAGTTGCAGTTCGTCGATTCGTATGCAAAAGTCGAAGCCATGCTGGCCAATGTCGCGGCGGTACGTGACGCGGTCGGCCCGCATATCGGCATCGGCGTCGACTTCCACGGCCGCGTCCACAAACCGATGGCCAAGATCCTGATCAAGGAGCTGGAACAGTACAAGCTGATGTTCATTGAAGAACCGGTCCTGAGTGAGAACTACGAGGCGCTGAAGGAACTGGCGCACCTGACCAGCACGCCGATCGCGCTGGGCGAACGCCTGTATTCTCGCTGGGATTACAAGCGCATCCTGAGCGAGGGTTATGTCGACATCATCCAGCCCGATGTCTCGCACGCCGGCGGCATCACCGAAACCCGCAAGATCGCCACCATGGCCGAGGCCTACGATGTCGCGCTCGCACTCCACTGCCCGCTTGGCCCGATCGCGCTGGCCGCCTGCCTGCAAGTCGATGCGGTCTCGTACAACGCCTTCATTCAGGAACAAAGCCTCGGCATCCATTACAACGAGAGCAATGACTTGCTCGACTATGTCACCGATCCCGCCGTCTTCGCCTACAACGAAGGCTACGTCACGATCCCGCAAGGGCCGGGACTGGGGATCACAATCAACGAAGAATACGTCAAGGAGCGCGCCGCGCTGGGACACCGCTGGCGCAATCCGATCTGGCGGCACAAGGATGGCAGCTTCGCCGAGTGGTAAAAAGCTATCGTGAAATAAAAAATCCCTGATGTGCGTTAAGCATATTCAGGGATTTTTCGTCGGTGGAAGCAAATCAGGACGTGCTTCAGCTGCCTAACTTGCGCGTATGCGCATCAAGCAGCCTTCTTTTGCTCAACCTTCTGATCGCGCAATTCACGGCGTAGAATCTTGCCGACGTTGGACTTCGGCAGCTCATTGCGGAACTCGATATATTTCGGCCGCTTGTAGCCGGTCAACTGCTCCCGGCAGTAACCCATCAACTGTTCAGCCGTCAACGCTGGATCTTTACGCACCACGAAAATTTTCACGACTTCGCCGGCATGTTCGTCCGGGACACCGATGCAAGCGCATTCCAGCACGCCCGGATGCTGCGCCACCACGCCTTCGACTTCATTCGGATAGACATTGAAGCCGGAGACCAGAATCATGTCCTTCTTGCGATCGACAATCTTGGTGTAACCACGCTCGTCCATCACGCCAATATCACCGGACTTGAAAAACCCGTCCGGCGTCATGACGTTGGCCGTTTCATCCGGACGATTCCAGTAACCGACCATCACCTGCGGCCCGCGAATGGCAATTTCACCAGCCTGCCCCAACGCCACCGGATGTCCGGCGTCATCCAGAATCGCGATGTCGGTCGATGGCAGCGGCAGACCGATGGTGCCGCTATATGCGGTAATCGTGGCAGGATTGGCGCAGGCGATCGGCGATGTTTCCGACAGTCCGTAGCCTTCGATGATCGGGCATCCGGTCACCGCCATCCACTTGTCGGCAACCGCCTTTTGCACCGCCATGCCGCCACCGACACAGACCCGGTAACCGGAGAAATCCAGCTTGGCAAAATCCGGATGATTCAGCAATGCGTTGTAGAGTGTGTTCACCGCCGGGAACGTATTAATCTGATACTTGGACAATTCCTTGATCAGACCTGCGATGTCGCGCGGATTAGGGATCAACAAATTCAGCGCGCCTGCGCGCATGCCCAACATCCCGCACACCGTCAGCGCGAAGATGTGATACAGCGGCAAGGCACAGACAAAGGCCAGTTGTTCGATCTTGGCCCCCTTCTCCAGACCTGGCGACAACCAGGCTTCGGCCTGCAAGACGTTGGCGATCACATTCCGATGCGACAGCGTCGCTCCTTTCGAGACACCGGTGGTACCGCCGGTGTACTGCAGGAAGGCGACATCGTTCTGGGTCATGTCAACCGGATTCAGCGACAGCGACGAAGCTTCCGCCAGCACGCGCTTGAACGGTGTGGAACCGGGCAACGCAAATGCCGGCACCATTTTTTTGACATGCCGCACCACCAGATTCACGATCAATCCTTTGGCGCCCATCAAATCACCCATGCTGGCGACGATGGTGTGCCTGATCCTGGTGCGTGCCACCACTTGCTGCAAGGTCGTGGCAAAATTTTCGAGGATGAAAATCGCTTCGGCACCGGAGTCGTTCAACTGATGTTCCAGTTCGCGCGGGGTGTACAAGGGATTGACGTTGACCACGGTATAGCCGGCACGCAAAATGGCCGCAATCGCGACCGGATATTGCAACACGTTCGGCATCATGATGGCGACCCGCGCACCTTTTTGCAGGCCTTTGCTTTGCAGCCACGCGGCAACCTTCTTCGACAACTGGTCGACCTCGGCGTAGGTCAGATATTTCCCCATGCAAACGTAGGCATTGCGGGTCGCATATTTCTGAAACGCCTCCTCCAGCAAATGCACCAAGGAGCGATACTGGGTGTAATCAATCTCGGCGGGGACGCCTTCGGGATACGATTTAAGCCAAAATTTATCCATGTTCTGCCTTTAGTCTCTACTTGTGATTGATGCAATCTTGTGAAGTGACTGCGGGACTTCGGGAGCATCGACTCCCTAAGTCCCGCAGACTCCTGGAAGGGAATTACAGTGCGCATTAAAAAAAGCACGGTTGTTTTATTATTCTATCGCGATGCTATCGGGCAAAGCGCTCGCTTGCAAGCGTTTTGACGCATATTTGTGTAACTCCTCGGTAGTGGCATGCATGCTCTGGTGCAACATAATGTGCGCTCGCAGGTGAATCACGCCCTCTTCGTCCGGCGCCCATTTTACCTGCGCTAGCGCCACCGCCGGATGCTCAAACAACACATCCTCGATCTGCCGCGGGAATACGCGTTGGCCACCCCGCACCAGCATATTCTCCTTGCGATCGATAATCGACACATAGCCGTCTGCGTCGATACTCGCGATGTCGCCGGTTGCCAGCCAGCCTCCGCGCAGGCGCTCGGCCGTCAATGCGCGCATGCGTTGCTGGTGCTCACCATCGCGACTGTTGCCAACATCGTAACCATCAAATACTTGCGGGCCGCGCACCCATAACTCGCCCAGCGCATCGGTTGCCAGCGTCGCCCCGCTGTCCAGATCCAGCACTTTTACTTCAGTGTCCGGCAATGGCAAGCCGACCACACCCGACTGTCGGCGCGCCGCCAAGGGCATCGCCAATACCGCAGGCGCAGCCTCGCTCAACCCATACGCTTCAATCAGCCGGCCACGCGTAATCTTTTCAAATTCTTCACGTGTTTCCGGTGCCAATGGCGAACCGCTGACCGCGCACACCCGTATCGATGCCAGTCCATAGCGCCGCACGCCCGGACTGTAGGTAAGCTGGCGAACCAGTTGCGGGGTAGTCGGGAAATAGGTTGGACGCATTTTTTTGACGGTCTTCAACAATGGTTCCAGCGCTGCGTCCGGCAACAATATCAGGGTCGCGCCGAGATACATCCCCAGATGCAGCAACCCCGTCAAACCGTAGGCCGTGGACAGCGGTTGCTGCGCCAAAAACCGTTCATCGCCCGGTCGCGATTCCGGCAGCCAGTGGCGTAACTGCAAGGCGTTGGCGGCCAGATGTCGATGCGACAGCGGCACTGGCAACGGCGTGCCGGTGGCGCCAAAGGTGTAGACGATGACGGCAGTGTCGGTCACATGCTGGACAATTTCCGGCGCCTGATGACGGCCGCGTCCCAGCACCTGATTGAATTTAAGATAACGGCGCTCCTGTTTCCGATGCTGACTATCGTGGCGAAACCAGGGCAGCCAATGGCCATCCTGGACGTGGTGCAGCAAGCCAAATCTCAGTTTCTCGCGCCAACCCATGTATTCGATCATTGAGGCGAACACCACGCGCCGCAATCCGGTCGCACGCCGGTCTGACTGCAGGTCGTTGCGCAAGTCGGCATAGCGCTTGGACGTGGTGAGCAATATCACCGCTTCGGCCTCGACGATCCGCGTTAGCAACACTTCTTTCGTCGTCTCGGCATCCGTCATCACCGCCACCGCACCGGCTTTCAGGATGCCGAAATAAGCAATCACCGTTTGCGGCATATTCGGCAACGCCAGCATCACTCGCTCACCCGGTTTGACGCGCATCCGGATCAAGCCATGGGCGAAGCGATTTGCTTGCCGCTCGAGCTCGCGCCAGTCAATTTTTCCACCGAAATACGACAACGCCACGGTCTTGGCGTAGCGTCTGGCGGTAGCTTCCAATAACCGCGGCAATGGCACCGTTGGCAGGTTGATGTTGTACGGCGTGCGGGCGTCGTAGCGCTTGAGCCACGGCCGCTCGAGCTCCAGTTTTTCGCGTGCCGCGCGCCGTTCAACTTTTTGCAAAGCCCGGCGCTCGGCTTGTGCCACCGGATCCGATTGCAGCATCAAGAACCGCTCGATGGCCCGGTTCACAGCGTCCGGGCGCTCCACCATCACCTGATGCGCCGACACCGGCACCACGACTTCTTCCGCGTTCGGAATCAGCCGCGCGACTTCCTTGTAGGCCGCGTCCACAAACAGGATATCCCGATGCCCGAGAATCACCAGCGTCGGTATCCTGATGGCGCGCAGATATTCAGTCCCATCCCATGCGCGCAACGCATTTTTATTTTGCAAATAGACCACATGCGCAGGCGGGTAAATGTGCGCGGCCTTGACCCCGACATACGGCAGGCATTTAAACACCCACATCAGGATCGGTGGCGGCATCCGCAGCAACGCACGCCCCAACAGGCGCAAGCGAAACCGCACTGCCGAAGCAATCAGGATGCATGCCGAAACACGTTCGGGAAACTTCTTGAGAAAATAGGCGGACAACGCCCCGCCGAAAGAATGACAGACCAGAACGAATTGCTGCGGTACCTGCAACAGCGCTAACGCCGCGACGATATCGTCGACCAGTTCCGGCACATCGTAGCGGGCGCCATCCGCCTCGCCAGGCACATCGGTGTAGCCATGGCCACGCAGATCGAGCGCAATGACACGATACTCGACCTGAAATTGTTCGAGCTGATGTTCCCAATAACCCGCGCGGCCACCAAAACCATGCAGGAAGACCATGGTCGGCTGTTCCTGCCGTGGGCCTCGCCCGTACTGCGGACCGGCATCGATCACGCTCATTTCCAGCGGCTTACCATGGCTTAAGCGGTCCGGTAATTTCAGCGTATAGCGATGCAGGTCGGTGTCAAATGTCATTTTTGGATTGTAACCAAACTTTATTGCCGGATTGGCATTTAGCTGAAATAAGGTATACGGAAGCGGTGCTTGCTGCCCTCGGCTTTTCAGTGCTGTGCTAACGTCGATGCCAGGCCAAGCAATTGATGGCGCCGCTCGTCTTTGCTTAGCCGCGCGAGCTTAGCGACGGCAACATAGAATTTGGCATAGCTTTGCTGCTGCGCCATTAGCGCCCGAAACCCCGGCACCAGATCGTAATAGGTCGCTACCAGCGCCAGATGTGCATTCGATAACGGCTCGGCAAACCAGCGGTCATACCCGACATAACCGCCCCAGTGTGCTTTCAGGACTTGATACTCGTCCTTCAGCGCCGCAAAGATGCGTGCCTTGTTTTGCTTCTTTTCCGCATCGCTGATATCGCTGGCATAGACGCTTTGCAGTTGCTGCCGATACTTCAACAGCAACGCCAGGAATTCATGTTTGCGCCCTTCATACTCGGCGTATGCCCGACGCTTGCGCTCGTCGCCATTGACCGCAAGCCAACGCTCAACGCCCGCCTCCTCCACCGCAGTCGCATATGACTCGTTGAAATCGGTATCGTCTTTGACATACACCACCTGATGCGCCAGCTCATGGAAAATCAGTCGTGCCAACTCGGCTTCCGGATAATTGATGAAAGTCGACATCACCGGATCGTTAAACCAGCCCAGCGTCGAATAGGCCGGCACACCCAGCACCTGCACGTCGTAGCCTTCACTGCGTAGTTGTGCGCCATATTCCTGCGCGTTGTGCTGGTTATAGTAGCCACGGTAAGTGACACAACCCGCCACCGGGAAACACCACTGCTTCGGCGTCAACGATAAGGCCGGTGCGGCAACCACATTCCACAACACGAACCTGCGCTGCAATTGCGCATAATTTCGATAGCTGCCGTTGTCGGGCAAGCCCAGTTCGCGGATGGCAAACTGACGAATTTCGTTGACAGTCCTTAGCTGCGATTTCAGCTTGTCGCTGGCGAAAGGGTCGTCCAGCCAGGCATTGATTGGACGCGCTTCCGCAAGAAGGGAAAACTGTCCGCGTGCGGCTTGGGCGTAATACCCGACTTGCGCACAGCCGCTGACCAGCGAGGCGAACAATGCAGTCGAACATGTGATCAGTAAGGCGCGTGGTTTCATCGCAAACATTTGGAAGTCTTGTTAGATCTTCGTCACTGTCGACAGGAAGCGACCAATGCGCACGCGTCCGACTTCTTAAAAGACTTTCAGCGTAGCGCCTCGACCTCGACCAGTACGTCATAAAAAGTCGGTGCCCGGCCCATATCCGTCAAGCGCTGACTGGTCACTTCATTCGCGTTCTTGCCGTCGGCGGCAAATTTCTTCCACCAGATAGACAGCCCGACCACCAGTCCTGGCCGGGCTTTATCGGTGATCCGGACTTTGGCGTTGAGGCTACCCCGATCATTATAAATACGCACAGTATCGCCGGCGACGATACCGCGTTGCAGAGCGTCGGCCGGATGCATATCGAGACGCGGTTCACCCTCGGTATCGCGCAGACTTTGTACATTTACAAAACTGGAATTGAGGAAATTACGCGCCGGCGGCGAGATCATCGCCAATGGATATTTCGCCGCCAGCGACGGATTGCTGGCGACCGATTCATACGGTGCGATATAGGTCGGCAATGGGTCCAGTCCATCCGCTTGCATGCTGGCACTAAAGAACTCACATTTCCCCGACGCTGTCGGGAACCCACCGTTGGCAAACGGCGCATCGGGAACATTCAATTTTTGCCAGCCCTTCTGCTTCAACGCGTCCCAATCGAAGTGAATCGCGCGTTCATTGCGACGGTCGAAAGCTTGCGCCGCAATCGCGTCATCGCTGTCCTTGAAACAATCATCATCAAATCCCATGCGAGCTGCCAGCAAGCGAAATATCTCTGTATTCGGCTTTGCCTCGCCCAGCGGCGCAATCGCCGGATTGTTCGCCAGCATGTACAAATGGCCGTACGCGGAATGGGCGTCGACATGCTCAAGTTGCGTCGTCGCAGGCAACAGGATATCGGCGTAATCAGCGGTATCGGTCTGAAAATGCTCCAGCACCACCGTGAATAAATCTTCGCGGGCAAAACCTTGCGCGACGGTGCCGGATTGCGGCGCGACCGCGACTGGATTCGAGTTATACACAATCAGTGCTTCGATTTTCGAACCGAACCCGGGTGACGTATTACGCAGCAAATCGTCGCCGATAGTGCTCATGTTGATCGTGCGCGGTTGCACACCCTGGCGCGTCAACAGATCGGGACGTTGCAGCGCCTGCAGGTTCTTTGGAAAGCTATCCGATGTCGATAATTGCACGCCGCCGGCGGCATGGCGCCAGGCACCGACCAGCGCCGGCAGGCAGGCGATATTGCGCACCGCCATGCCACCGCCACGGACCCGTTGCAGACCGTAATTGATGCGAATGGCGACACCGTCGCCGGCGCTGGCAGCAACGCCGTAATCACGCGCCAGCTGGATCACTTGTTGCGCAGTAATCCCACACACTTCCGCCACGCGTTCCGGCGGCCATTCCAGTGCGCGTTCCCTTAGTTGATCGAAGCCCAGAGTGTGTTCGGCAATGTAGTCGTGGTCCAGCAGATTCTCGGCAATCAGCACATGCATCATGCCGAGCGCCAGCGCGGCATCGGTCCCGGGAAGCAGTGCGATATGCTGATGACATTTTTCGGCAGTCAGCGAGCGATACGGATCAATCGCAATCAGTTTCGCCCCGCGTCGCTTGGCTTCCTGCACGCGCATCCATAAATGCAGATTGGAAGCGATCGGATTGCCACCCCAGATCAGGATCAGTTTGGCATTCTGAAATTGTTCGAGGTCGATCCCCACCCGCGCGCCGATTGTATATTTGTAGCCGGTGCCGCCAGCCGCCGCGCATATGGTGCGGTCCAGCAGCGAAGCGCCGAGCCGGTTGAAGAAGCGCGCCGACATCGATTCGCCCTGTACCAGTCCCATGGTGCCGGCGTAGCTGTACGGCAGTATTGCCTGCGGATCATGCGCAGCAATCGCGCCCAGCCGGGTCGCTATCGTATCCAGCGCCTCCTCCCAACTGATGCGGACGAACTTGCCTTCGCCCTTGGCGCCGACCCGTTTCAGCGGATGCAGCAACCTGTCCTTGTGATAGGTTCGCTCGGTGTATCGTGAGACTTTGGTGCAGAGCACACCGGCGGTGCCTGGGTGCTCAGGATCGCCACGTACGTCGGTGGCAACACCGTCTTTGACGGTAACCAGCAGCGCGCAGGTGTCGGGGCAATCGTGCGGACAGGCGGCACGGACGATGGAAGTGGTCATGATGATCCTGATAAAACTGCAGCGGAGAAGATCGTTACTTTAACAAATCCCGATCATCCACATTGCAGTATTTCTATCCATTGGACGGCACTGCCAGAATAGACGTTTATCGTGCTCGCCCGGTTGAACACTGGGCGGCCGGGTAAGGGTAAGATACACAGTCTAGGCCCGACACACCTGCCAGCCTTTCTGCGCAAAGGCATGCCATACAATCAGGAGCATATTATGAAATTGATCGACCCGATTATCCAGTTCCACGCGGAAATCCAGGCAATCCGGCGCGACCTGCACGCGCATCCCGAGCTTTGCTACGAGGAGCAGCGCACCTCTGACGTGGTCGCCGCCAGATTAACCGAATGGAATATTCCGGTCATACGAGGACTTGGCGTGACTGGCGTGGTTGGCGTCATCAAAAAAGGCACAAGTGATCGTGCCATCGGATTGCGCGCCGATATGGACGCGCTGCCGGTGCAAGAGTTGAATGCCTTCAAGCACGCCTCCCAACATCAGGGCAAGATGCACGCTTGCGGTCATGATGGGCACACCGCGATGCTGCTGGGTGCTGCCCATCATTTGTCGCTGCATGGTGATTTTGACGGCACCGTCTATCTGATTTTCCAACCGGCGGAAGAAGGAGGCGCAGGTGCGCAAAGCATGATCGATGATGGACTATTTGAGCAATGCCCGATGGAAGCGGTATTTGGCATGCACAACTGGCCCGGCATGGCCGCAGGTACATTCGGCGTCACGCCTGGCCCGATGATGGCTTCAAGTAATGAATTTGAAGTGATCGTCAAAGGCAAAGGCTCGCACGCGGCGCAACCGCACAAGAGCATCGACCCGGTGATGATCGCAGTACAGCTAGCCCAAAGCTGGCAAACCATCGTCGCCCGCAATATCAATCCGAATGATCCTGCCGTGCTATCGATTACGCAGATTCATTCCGGCAGCGCGACCAACGTGATTCCGGATGAGGCGACGTTGATCGGCACGGTACGTACCTTTTCGGTTGAAGTACTGGATCTGATCGAGCAGCGCATGCGTGAGATTGCGCAACACACTGTAGCGGCGTTCGGTGCCGAAGTGGATTTCCGCTTCCATCGGAATTACCCGCCACTGATCAATCACCCCGAGCAGACCGCCTTTGCGGTCGGGGTAATGCAGGCGATGTCAGGTGTCGACAACGTCGATGCAACAGTTGAACCGACAATGGGGGCCGAAGACTTTGCCTTTATGTTGCAACATAAGCCCGGCTGCTACGTATTCCTGGGTAATGGCATGGGCGGCCATCGCGATAGCGGCCACGGCCTCGGTCCCTGCAATCTGCACAATGCCAGCTATGACTTCAATGACGAGTTGCTACCGATTGGCGCGAGCTATTGGGTTAATCTGGCGGAAGCCTATCTACAGTCGGCCGCTTAAGCCGTCTGCTGGTTCGGCAGCGATTTTGATTTTGAACTACCCTGTACGGCTATTATTCTGATGCGCAAGTTAGTCACATACACTTCAGGCTCAATCATCTGCTTGCATCTGTTTCTTATCTTTTCTTTTGTCGAAAGTCTTTATGCAAAATAAACAAATGGGTTTGAAAATCCTTGCAATCGGATGCCTGTTGGCTGGCGCTCAGGCAGCCCACGCAATTGACTACACTCCTGACTCTGCTTCACTCGAAGTTGGCACTGGAAATAAAAGCCAACTAGTACGCGTCGCGACACAGTGGGACTGGGGCAGTAAGTGGTGGCAATCGAATGGTACGCACATCGGTGGTTATTGGGATTTGAGTTTGGCTGAATTTCGGCAGAACAAATATCAGAACGTACCAGACCAGCAAAAGAATCTGACCGATATGGGCTTCACGCCGGTATTCCGTTTTCAGAAGGACGATAAAAAAGGCTTGTACGCCGAGGCTGGCATTGGCCTGCACCTGATGTCGCATATATACAATAACAATGGTCGTCGCTTTTCCACGGCGTTTGAGTTCGGTGATCATTTGGGCGCCGGCTATGTATTCAGCAACGGCCTTGATCTTGGTCTGAAATTGCAGCATTTCTCCAATGGCGGCATCAAGGAACCGAATAGCGGCGCAAATTTTGCCGTAGTCCGGGCAGCTTATCGCTTCTAAGTTTGATATTCCTGGCATAAATTCAAAAGCCAGTCTTTGTTGACTGGCTTTTTTATAGGTACTGCCCTGTCACCAGGTTGGAATTCGTTACCAAATAAGCAATGATACTCTCAAAGATATTTCCCGAAAGTTTAATAGTAGTTTTGTGAATATCTGTTATTTCATAAATAAAGCAGACTGGAATGTTGCAGTGCCATATAGTTACACCTGTCTCCTCCAACACCTCCTAAGGTTTGGATTCAGCCCGCGCCGTAAGGTCCGCGGGCTTTTTTTTTGTCCAATTAGCCTGTTGGTGTTTGGGGGGTATGTATGGCACACGAGGTATCGCTGAGTCTGAGCTCTGCCATCACCACTGCTGTGAGCGAGGATCTGGAGTACTGGCAGGACCCACCTCCCGATCCGCTTTATCCGATTCTGTATCTTTACTGCATTCAGTCAAAGTCAGTGATGCCGATGAGTTGTAGTCGTATCGCGAATACAGCAATAAATGTGTTTATTTGTAAAATTAGATGTGATGTGAAGGAATTAAGATACGCTAGATAAATCGTATTTACGGTTCAATTATTCAAGGAAAACTACACATGAAAAAAATTGCACTCATTCTCGGGTTAGGTATTGTTTGTCTTGGTGCTCAGGCTGCTGACTGGCAGGTTGTCGGTCAAAGCGATGTGTCGAGCTTGAAGTTGGATAAGGATTCGATCAAAGAGACAAAAGGTATACGTCAAGTATGGTCGATGTGGAATTTCAAGGAGCCACGTAAAAATGAAGGAGATCCCACTTTTCCAACATTTAAGTCCTATCAAGATTTGACTGAATACAATTGCGCTGAGAAAACGACGCGCCTGACCAGAGAGATTTTGTTTGTTGAAAATGACGGCGCTGGGGACAAGCGCGATCATTCGGATGCACTTAAAAACAGCAAATTTGCGGCCCCTGTGAAGGGTTCCCTGGCTGATGGCATCATGAACAACTTCGTTTGTAATCAGAAGCTCGGCGGCAAGTAAGCTTTAACTGCATAGGAAATTTGAATATCACGGAATGCGGGAGGGTGTATTTAGTTTTGTGTAAACGGTCATTTGGCAGGACACTGCCACCATAGAGGAAAAAATGACCTACGTAAAACGCAGCAAACGGGCCAAGCCCGATCCTGAACTGGTCAAGCTGGCGGACAGCCTGCTTGCCAACTACAAAAAACCTGAAGACCTGATTGGCGAAAATGGCTTGCTCAAGCAATTGACCAAGATGTTGGTCGAGCGTGCGCTGGAGGTCGAGATGACGGACCATCTCGGTCACGGCAAAAGCGACGCGGTGATCAACGACACGGCCAACACTCGCAACGGCCACAGCAGTAAGACGCTCAAAGGCGATTTCGGCGCACTCCCGCTCGATATTCCCCGCGATCGTCAAGGCGCGTTTGAACCGCAAATCGTCAGCAAGCATCAGACCCGCTGGACCGGCTTCGACGACAAGATCATCTCCCTGTATGCCCGTGGCCTGACGGTCAGGGAGATCCAGAGCCACCTTGAAGAGATTTATGGTGCCGAAGTATCGCCAAGCCTGATATCGTCCGTCACAGACGCTGTGAGCGAGGATGTGAAGGTCTGGCAGGCCCGGCCGCTCGATGCCTTGTATCCGATTCTGTATCTCGACTGCATCCACGTCAAAGTGCGCGACACAGGGGCTGTCCGAAACAAGGCCGTCTACCTGGCCATCGGCGTGAACATGGAGGGCCACAAGGAAGTGCTGGGCCTGTGGATCGCTCAGACCGAGGGTGCCAAATTCTGGTTGCAAGTGGTGACCGAGCTGAAGAACCGTGGCGTGCAAGACATCTTCATTGCCTGCGTCGATGGGTTGAAAGGCTTCCCTGACGCCATCGAGGCGGTCTATCCGAAAGCCGCTGTTCAGCTATGCATCGTTCACATGGTGCGAAACAGCCTGAACTTCGTTCCCTGGAAAGTGCAGAAGGAAGTGGCTACCGATCTGAAGCGAATCTACAGTGCGGCGACCGTCGATGAAGCCGAACTCATGCTCACCGAATTTGAGTCAAAGTGGGACAAGGACTACCAGTCGATCAGCCTGTCCTGGCGGCGAAATTGGGCTCGGATCACGCCGTTCTTCGACTACCCGCCGGAAATCCGCAAGGTCATTTACACCACCAACGCCATTGAATCCATTAATATGAGCCTGCGGAAAGTCATCAAAACCCGCAGTTCATTCCCAACTGATGAGGCTGTCAGCAAGCTGTTTTATCTGGCACTCAACAACATCAGCAAGAAGTGGACGATGCCCTTGCGGGACTGGAAAGGAGCACTCAACCGCTTCACAATTCAGTTTGAAGAACGGATGACGCCGAATTAAACGAAATTCCGTTTACACAAAATCCCGCACACCCTCGAATGCGGCGGCCTAGTATCCGCTTCCGTAACAACACCAGTATGCTGGCTTCTCGTGGGCAAACCAATTCTTGCATGAGACCAACCCTTCCGCCGCCCGTAGCCGCGACTCTTCTGCTGTGCAACCTGACTTCAGGACTTTGTGGAATTTCTCGATTTTCCAGCGTATCACATACCAATTCAGCTTTTCGGTAGCATCGCGCTGCGATGTGACTGGAAAATCACTGATCAATTTCCACTCAATTCACTTCTGATCTGTTGATTCTGCGCGTTCGCGCGCAGATATGACGTAAACGGCCAGTCCGCCCACCTAGCCTGCCAGGCTAAGGCTATGTGTAAAGTTCGAGAAGGGCAGCAGGGAATCGATCTGGCTGTTGGGGCAAGTAGGCAGTTTTTCGAGTGTCTCGGTCAGCCAGCGCAGCGGCTCCAGACTATTCAGCTTTGCGGCGGCGCGGCAGCCCGCGCGTTCGAACTGGTTGTTCGCGGGCTCAGTGCGGGCGGGCCAGCGTGCGGCGGCCATCATGAGTCTGATCCGATGGCGCAGCTTAACGGTCACGATCCGTATGCCTATCTCAAGGATGTCATCACGCGACTGCCGACCCAACGGGCGAGCGACATCGGCGAATTGCCGCCGCACCGTTGGAAGTCGGCGGCCCCGATCTAGCCTTAATGGCTTTGTCGTCAAGATGGGATCACCGGGGGCTTACGCAGGAAGCGCCGCCCCAAAGCAAAAACCCTCCCCGATTGCTCGGGGAGGGTTTTCTAATAAGAGCCTGACGATGACCTACTTTCACACTGGTTGCAGCACTATCATCGGCGCAAAGTCGTTTCACGGTCCTGTTCGGGATGGGAAGGGGTGGTACCAACTCGCTATGGTCATCAGGCATAAACTGTAGTGTTGTTTGTTCCCAATAGGGCAACAAGCAACGCAATCCGGAAGAAGTAAAGTATGTTGTTTTGTACTGCAGAGACCCGTTTGATCAGGTGCCTGCAGTACTGGGTATGATTGCACATTTCTGGCAAACAAATAAGCTCACCATATAACCTGCTAAGGTTATAGGGACAAGCCTCACGGGCAATTAGTACTGGTTAGCTTAACGTATTACTACGCTTCCACACCCAGCCTATCAACGTCCTGGTCTCGAACGACCCTTTAGGGGAATCTAGTTCCCGGGAAATATCATCTCAAGGCAAGTTTCCCGCTTAGATGCTTTCAGCGGTTATCTCTTCCGAACTTAGCTACCCGGCAATGCCACTGGCGTGACAACCGGTACACCAGAGGTTCGTCCACTCCGGTCCTCTCGTACTAGGAGCAGCCCCCTTCAAATTTCCAACGCCCACGGCAGATAGGGACCAAACTGTCTCACGACGTTTTAAACCCAGCTCACGTACCACTTTAAATGGCGAACAGCCATACCCTTGGGACCGGCTACAGCCCCAGGATGTGATGAGCCGACATCGAGGTGCCAAACTCCCCCGTCGATATGAACTCTTGGGAGGAATCAGCCTGTTATCCCCAGAGTACCTTTTATCCGTTGAGCGATGGCCCTTCCATACAGAACCACCGGATCACTATGTCCTACTTTCGTACCTGCTCGACTTGTCAGTCTCGCAGTTAAGCACGCTTATGCCATTGCACTATTAGCACGATGTCCGACCGTACCTAGCGTACCTTCGAACTCCTCCGTTACACTTTGGGAGGAGACCGCCCCAGTCAAACTGCCTACCATGCACTGTCCCCGATCCGGATAACGGACCAAGGTTAGAATCTCAAACAAACCAGGGTGGTATTTCAAGGTTGGCTCCACGCAAACTAGCGTTCACGCTTCAAAGCCTCCCACCTATCCTACACAGATTGGTTCAAAATTCAATGCAAAGCTACAGTAAAGGTTCATGGGGTCTTTCCGTCTAGCCGCGGGTAGATTGCATCATCACAAACATTTCAACTTCGCTGAGTCTCGGGAGGAGACAGTGTGGCCATCGTTACTCCATTCGTGCAGGTCGGAACTTACCCGACAAGGAATTTCGCTACCTTAGGACCGTTATAGTTACGGCCGCCGTTTACTGGGACTTCAATCAAGAGCTTGCACCCCATCATTTAATCTTCCAGCACCGGGCAGGAGTCACACCATATACGTCCACTTTCGTGTTTGCATAGTGCTGTGTTTTTATTAAACAGTCGCAGCCACCTTTTTATTGCAGCCCTTTCACCCTCATGGCGCAAGCCAGTCAAGCTACCGGGGCGTACCTTATCCCGAAGTTACGGTACAAATTTGCCGAGTTCCTTCTCCCGAGTTCTCTCAAGCGCCTTAGAATACTCATCTCGCCCACCTGTGTCGGTTTGCGGTACGGTCTCGTGTGACTGAAGCTTAGAGGCTTTTCTTGGAACCACTTCCGATTGCTTCGTGAACAAGTTCACTCGTCTCAACCCCTTGAATTACGCTGCCGGATTTGCCTAACAGCCTTCTCTGAGCCAAAAACCGACTATTCCAACAGTCGGACAACCTTCCGCGATCCGTCCCCCCATCGCATCACACGACGGTGCAGGAATATTAACCTGCTTCCCATCAGCTACGCATCTCTGCCTCGCCTTAGGGGCCGACTCACCCTGCTCCGATGAACGTTGAACAGGAAACCTTGGGCTTACGGCGTGGAGGCTTTTCACCCCCATTATCGCTACTCATGTCAGCATTCGCACTTCTGATACCTCCAGCATCCTTTACAAGACACCTTCGCAGGCTTACAGAACGCTCTCCTACCATATCAATAAATTGATATCCGCAGCTTCGGTGACTGGCTTAGCCCCGTTACATCTTCCGCGCAGGACGACTCGATCAGTGAGCTATTACGCTTTCTTTAAAGGATGGCTGCTTCTAAGCCAACCTCCTGACTGTTTTAGCCTTCCCACTTCGTTTGCCACTTAGCCAATCTTTGGGACCTTAGCTGGCGGTCTGGGTTGTTTCCCTCTTGACGTCGGACGTTAGCACCCGGCGTCTGTCTCCCAAGCTCGCACTCATCGGTATTCGGAGTTTGCAATGGGTTGGTAAGTCGCAATGACCCCCTAGCCATAACAGTGCTCTACCCCCGATGGTGATACTTGAGGCACTACCTAAATAGTTTTCGGAGAGAACCAGCTATTTCCAAGTTTGTTTAGCCTTTCACCCCTACCCACAGCTCATCCCCTAATTTTTCAACATTAGTGGGTTCGGACCTCCAGTGCGTGTTACCGCACCTTCATCCTGGCCATGAGTAGATCACTTGGTTTCGGGTCTACACCCAGCGACTGAACGCCCTATTCGGACTCGATTTCTCTACGCCTTCCCTATACGGTTAAGCTTGCCACTGAATGTAAGTCGCTGACCCATTATACAAAAGGTACGCAGTCACGGAACAAGTCCGCTCCTACTGTTTGTATGCACACGGTTTCAGGATCTATTTCACTCCCCTTCCGGGGTTCTTTTCGCCTTTCCCTCACGGTACTGGTTCACTATCGGTCGATTACGAGTATTTAGCCTTGGAGGATGGTCCCCCCATGTTCAGACAGGATTACACGTGTCCCGCCCTACTTGTCGCAAACTTAGTTCCACACCACCGATTTCATGTAAGGGGCTATCACCCTCTATGGCCACCATTTCCAGGGTGTTCCATTATCGCTGATGCTAAATCTTGCAGGCTGTTCCCATTTCGCTCGCCACTACTTTGGGAATCTCGGTTGATTTCTTTTCCTGTAGCTACTTAGATGTTTCAGTTCGCCACGTTCGCCTTGCATACCTATGTATTCAGTATGCAATACCCTAAAAGGGTGGGTTTCCCCATTCGGAAATCTGCGGATCAATGCGTGTTTGCTCGCTCCCCGCAGCTTATCGCAAGCTACTACGTCCTTCATCGCCTGTAATCGCCAAGGCATCCACCATGTGCACTTATTCACTTGTCCCTATAACGTTAGCTTCTGCCTGCGTTCACAGACAAAAAGCGGCTATAGAGGTATTTCTATGAGTTTAGCGTTTGCCGTATCCAAAGTGTTTTCGCATCGCATGCTTAACGCATGCTCTTTTGAGAACTCTTTACATACTTTTTGATTTGATACAATCATACCCATCCACAATGCTGTCGCATCATGGACGAATCTTTACTTCTTCTAGATTGTTAAAGAACAAAACAGCCAATGATCTTGAAAAGATCAAACCTAAATCCAAACGCTCGCGCGTTCGACTTAGGTTTGATTTTTGGTGGAGGCTAACGGGATCGAACCGATGACCCCCTGCTTGCAAAGCAGGTGCTCTCCCAGCTGAGCTAAGCCCCCGAAACTTGTGGTGGGTCTGGTTGGGCTCGAACCAACGACCCCCGCGTTATCAACACGGTGCTCTAACCAACTGAGCTACAGACCCGTTTGGATCAGTAATCAGCAGGCAGTCCGTCAGCATCTTCCGCTCACAAACAGCGCACCTAATAACTGTTCTTCTTTATTAACACACCGATAAGTGTGGACGCTTAATGTCCGTACAAACTCTAGAAAGGAGGTGATCCAGCCGCACCTTCCGATACGGCTACCTTGTTACGACTTCACCCCAGTCACGAATCCCACCGTGGTAAGCGCCCTCCTTGCGGTTAGGCTACCTACTTCTGGTGAAACCCGCTCCCATGGTGTGACGGGCGGTGTGTACAAGACCCGGGAACGTATTCACCGCGACATGCTGATCCGCGATTACTAGCGATTCCAACTTCATGTAGTCGAGTTGCAGACTACAATCCGGACTACGATACACTTTCTGGGATTAGCTCCCCCTCGCGGGTTGGCGGCCCTCTGTATGTACCATTGTATGACGTGTGAAGCCCTACCCATAAGGGCCATGAGGACTTGACGTCATCCCCACCTTCCTCCGGTTTGTCACCGGCAGTCTCATTAGAGTGCCCTTTCGTAGCAACTAATGACAAGGGTTGCGCTCGTTGCGGGACTTAACCCAACATCTCACGACACGAGCTGACGACAGCCATGCAGCACCTGTGTACTGGTTCTCTTTCGAGCACTCCCTCATCTCTGAAGGATTCCAGCCATGTCAAGGGTAGGTAAGGTTTTTCGCGTTGCATCGAATTAATCCACATCATCCACCGCTTGTGCGGGTCCCCGTCAATTCCTTTGAGTTTTAATCTTGCGACCGTACTCCCCAGGCGGTCTACTTCACGCGTTAGCTGCGTTACCAAGTCAATTAAGACCCGACAACTAGTAGACATCGTTTAGGGCGTGGACTACCAGGGTATCTAATCCTGTTTGCTCCCCACGCTTTCGTGCATGAGCGTCAGTGTTATCCCAGGGGGCTGCCTTCGCCATCGGTATTCCTCCACATCTCTACGCATTTCACTGCTACACGTGGAATTCTACCCCCCTCTGACACACTCTAGCCGTGCAGTCACAAATGCCATTCCCAGGTTAAGCCCGGGGATTTCACACCTGTCTTACACAACCGCCTGCGCACGCTTTACGCCCAGTAATTCCGATTAACGCTTGCACCCTACGTATTACCGCGGCTGCTGGCACGTAGTTAGCCGGTGCTTATTCTTCAGGTACCGTCATTAGCCCAGGGTATTAGCCCAAACCGTTTCTTCCCTGACAAAAGAGCTTTACAACCCGAAGGCCTTCTTCACTCACGCGGCATTGCTGGATCAGGCTTGCGCCCATTGTCCAAAATTCCCCACTGCTGCCTCCCGTAGGAGTCTGGGCCGTGTCTCAGTCCCAGTGTGGCTGGTCGTCCTCTCAGACCAGCTACTGATCGATGCCTTGGTGAGCCTTTACCTCACCAACTAGCTAATCAGATATCGGCCGCTCTATGAGCATGAGGTTCTTGCGAATCCCCCACTTTCATCCGTAGATCGTATGCGGTATTAGCTAATCTTTCGACTAGTTATCCCCCACTCAAAGGCACGTTCCGATATATTACTCACCCGTTCGCCACTCGTCAGCGGAGCAAGCTCCCTGTTACCGTTCGACTTGCATGTGTAAGGCATGCCGCCAGCGTTCAATCTGAGCCAGGATCAAACTCTTCAGTTTAATCTCTGTTTTGTGGCATTGCTGCCTAGCATCGCTGCTATCGCTCACTCAAAATACTGACAGGCGCTCCCCAAGTTTGACCTTGCGAAGCATCCTATTTTCTTCTTTTGTGAACATTTAATGTTTTAAGTTTTACGCAAACCGCCTAAGCAATTCACGCTGCACTTCCATTAAACGCCCACACTTATCGGCTGTTAATTGTTAAAGAACTTCCCCTGCTTTGCGTCACACCGTAGTGTTCGCAGCACCGACAAATCGTTTTGTTTGCCGGCAGCAGAGAGATGAGATTATGTGGCGTTGCGTGCTTTTCGTCAACTGCTTTTTAAATCATTTTTACAAACAACTTAAATGCTTTTAACGCTTCCACACCCTGCAAACACCCACACTGCAACCTCGTTTCCATCTCCAACTTCGCCCCAAATCAGCCTGCGCTGCTTCCGGTATTGCGCGTCGTTTTCAACAGAGGCCGAACTATAGCAAGGCGCTCCGCCACTGGCAAGCGGTT